>CBDBPL010000001.1:0-29225 GCA_965208685.1 Paracoccaceae bacterium
GCGTAACATCAGCAATCGCAGGCGATTGGCTCCCGCAGCGGCGGCCAGTCGTACCAATAGTTTCAGAGGTGCGCACTCGTCGCGCCATAGTGCGCTCCGCGGGACGTCGCTCGATGCCCGCGTCACAACACTTCTGCACAGGACCATTAGCCGTGCACTCGAAGGAATTTCGCCTTTGAATTCGAAGGCTGGTTCAAAGAGGACAATGTCCACATGATGTCCCAGATTCACCAACCCATCAGCAATCCGAAGCGTTATCCGCTCCGCTCCTCCCCCCTTTAGGTTGGGAATCAGCATGGCAATGTGAGCCACAACTATCCTCAGGTTGACGATCTCTTGGGGGGCTCTGCAGTTCCCTCTTCGGGTTCCTAAAGTTGACGTTGGCGAGAAACAAGCCAATCTCGCTCTGGCGGCGGGGCAAAACTTCGCGCGGCGACGTCGAGCGGATTCGGGGACTGAAACGGGTTTCTCATGGGCACAACTTCGGAGCTTCACGTCGCGGGCACGGTGATCTGGTACGATGCGACCATCTTCACACCGATGGAGCCGCGAATATTTGAGCCTGACTGGCTTCGCAAGAATGGCAACCTTTTAGGCAGCTCGCGAGGACGCAGCGAAGCGTATTTCTTAAACTATTCTGGTCGTGACATGGTTTTGCGGCACTTCCAGCGTGGTGGCATTTTGGGCAAGTTCGTCAGTGACCGCTACATCACAACGCGGATCGACGACAGTCGAGCAATGCGGGAGTTCACGTTGCTCGACTGGATGCGTATGCAAGGCTTGCCGGTGCCGCGCCCACTTGCCGCACGTTTCTCCCCGTCCGGCCCATTCTACCGCGCCGACCTCCTTACCGAACGCATCCAGAATGCACGCCCCTTGGCCGAGGTTTTGCTAGAACGCGCGCTCCCCGATAGGAATTGGTTCACGATCGGGGCCACCATAGGGCAGATGCATTCCTTGAGCGTATTTCATGCAGACCTCAATTGCCGAAATATTCTGTTGGACGCCGGTGAACGGGCTTGGATAATCGACTTCGACAAATGCGAAACGCGAGCACCGGGAGGGTGGATGAAGCGCAACCTTTTCCGGCTGCAAAGGTCGTTCGAGAAGGAGAAACACCAACGGCCAGACCTCAACTGGGTCCCCGAAGATTGGACCGTGCTTTTGTCTGGATATTCACATAGGGCTTAGATCGTACTGCAAGCCAAGCGAGCCCTAGCTTGCAGGGAATTGCCAAGTTGAATGCGTTCCTCGTCTGCAGGAGGGATCATGGATCCGCGATCGCAAAGGGCATGAACTGGTCGAGGAATAAGTCCCCAAAATGATGCCTCGCCCTGTGCGTTCGAAGCCAAGTGGACATCAATGCGGAAGGGGACAGCAGTTGGGATCACCTCCTAGATCCAGCTTTGGACCAATTCCTTAAACGCAGCCTTCCATGCCTGCCATTCGTTGACGAGGTGCTGTCACAACGAATGCCGCCTCAGGATGCTCGCATCCTTGCCTTCCATGATCGCCCGCGTCCTGCCGAACTGGTACCGGACCGCCTTGCACTCCAACGGCATCTCAATGCTGCGGCTCCAGGCGCTGCTGGGGATTGGCAGCTACAAGAAGGCCCCGGCTGCTTCTCCAGAAGCTGCTCCTGACCTTGGTCGACCCGAAACGCAGCCTGCTGGAGGGGATCGACGGCTACGGCGCCGGTGCGCTGCACGGGTTCTTCGCCGAGGCCATCGCGCCGGGTGCCGGAACCCCGCGCCGCCAGATAAGTTGAAGTCCTCAATCTTGCGAATCCCACTGTTTGGTTGTGCCATGCCCTCTTCGGTGGGAATCGACGGAGAAATTTTCCCTTGGTTGATTTCTGAACACGGAAATTGAGGAAGCCTTTACGGCGGTTGGGCTTCATGTCCGTCAACTGGAACGACATCTCCATAGCTGTTTGAGTGAACGAATTGGATTCGGTCATCCCAATTTAGGCCGCGACGATACATGGCCGCGCGCTGACTTGGGAACATGATGGTCGATCAGGCATCCAATTTCCGAATTGTGCTTGTCTCACATGCGGAAGCGGTGGAAAACAAGGCTCTCCAACGACGGCCCGCGACGGTAAGTCCAGAAATTAGTCTACAATCTGCCAGTCGAGCACAGGTGTGTTTGCGCGTCCGGACTTGGCAGGACGAAAGAGGAGTGAGAATTCGTGCTTTCCTTGAGCGAAATCGAAGCCGCGCACAGGCTCGTGACGCGTGCAGTGTCCCCCACCCCGCAATACGCCTGGCCGCAACTGTGTGCACGGGCAGGTAGCGAAGTCTGGGTCAAGCACGAAAATCATACGCCAACCGGGTCATTCAAGGTGCGTGGTGCCTACACATTCATTGACTGGATTGCGCGTGTCCATCCGGAAAGCCCAGGAATCATCACGGCAACTCGCGGCAACCACGGACAAGGCCAGGCGCGCGCCGCCAAGGCTGCTGGCCGCCGTGCGGTGATCTACATGCCGCATGGAAACTCGGTCGAAAAAAACGCAGCCATGGAGTCCTTCGGCGCCGAACTCGTGGAATACGGCCACGATTTCGACGAGGCCAAGGAAGAGGTGCTCCGGGTCGCCGAAAGGGAGGGGCTCACCTTTGTGCCGCCCTTTCACAAGGAGCTTGTCCGTGGCGTCTCGACATATGCCTTCGAACTCCTGACTGCCGTCCCCGATCTCGACACGCTCTACGTTCCGGTGGGTTGCGGATCCGGAATTTGCGGCTGCATCGCTGCCCGCAACGCCCTCGGGCGCGACACGAAAGTCGTGGGCGTCGTCAGCGAACATGCACAGACCGTCAAGCTCTCGGTCGAGGCCGGGCACCCGGTGGAAACCAATTCCGCACGGACCTTTGCCGACGGGATGGCGGTTCGCGTTCCGGTGGAAGAGGCGCTCGCGATCTACGGTGCGGGTGCAGAGCGGATCGTCACGGTCAGCGAAGCGCAGATCGCCGAAGCCATTCGCATCTACTATCGAGACATCCACAACCTCGCCGAAGGTGCGGGCGCTGCGCCGCTGGCCGCGTTGCTCAACGAGCGGGATCGAATGGCAGGCCGAAAGGTCGCTGTCATCCTGACCGGCGGCAACATCGACACGGACTGGTTTCTGAAAGTCATGTCAGGAGGTGTTCCGGTTCCGTAGAATGAACGGCCCGCACGTGCCCTTTGTTGACACCCGCATGCCGCCTTGGGGCAAGCTGGGCGGGTTCATCGGCTGCGCCGACCTTGGCACCAATTGAGAACGCAACAAGAAGCGCGGCGCCTCTGGGAGCACCGCGCCGAGTTCCTGAAGGGCTGGCTGGCTACTCCTCGTCGCCGCCTTCCTCTTCTGCCTCTTCGGCATCGATCTCTTCGCCTTCGATCTCTTCGCCTTCCTCTTCTTCTTCTTCTTCGGCAGCAGTGGCAAGTCCGGAAGGCGCACCGATGTTGGCAATCACGAAGTCGCGGTCGATCGTGGGTTTGGTCCCCTCCGGCAGCGTCACGCTGGAGATCGTGACCGTATCACCAATCTCGAGCCCCTCGACATTGATCGTGATGCTCTCGGGAATCTCGCCAGCGGTCACGATCAACTCGACTTCGGGTCGCACCATAACCAGCAGGCCACCTTGCTTGATGCCCGGACAGTTGTCCTGGCCCACGACATTGACGGCGATGAAGAGGTTGATCTTGGACGCCCGTTCAAGGCGCATGAAATCGACGTGGGTCGGAAGGTCCCGCACCACGTCGCGCTGCACGCCGCGGCAGATGACGCGAGCATCGTCCTGACCGTCGACCTTAAGGTTGAAGAGCGTCGAAAGAAAGCGACCTTCCTTCAACTTCTTGAATAGCATGTTGTAGGGAATGTTGACCGGAAGCGGATCGACGCCGCCACCGTAGACAATGCCTGGCACGAGGCCCTCTCTGCGAGCCTGACGGGCGGCCCCCTTGCCTGTCCCCGTCCGCACCAAGGCATGAAGATCAGGGATCTCGCCAGCCATGGGTATTCTCCGAATTGCGACGCAGGGCAGCCTCCAAGGGTGTCCGCCCTGCAAGAAGCCGCGCGTATAGCGAGCAATCGCAGAGGTGTGAAGCGGTTTCTTTCGAGGAAGGAACGATGCGCGTCGAGGTCATCGGCAAGATCATGGCAAGGCTTCAGCACATCATGTGCGCCACGGTTCGGGCAATTTCGGTCCGACTTCCCGTCAATGACCGGATTCGCCAAAGTGCGGGGCGTTCATGTTGTAGCCTGCGGCAAGCAAGGAAAACCCTCGAAAGGAACCAAAGGGTAGCCGCGAATACATGAAGCCGCGAGGGATTCCGTCCGCTCGCAAGCTGCACGCGAGGCGCTCATGCGGACGCCTCGGCGCTGGACAATCCAGGTTCGCGACAAGTTCAGGACGTTTGGCGAAGCTCCCGCCTCGCGGGCAAGAAACGTGAAGGCGCTTCGCGGAAGGAACGGCATGGTGCTGCCAAGATTCGCGATTGACGCGTCCCGTTGTGCGATGGCGTCACGCTTGAAGTCCTGGTAAGCGTTCGGTGAAGGCGTGACGGCGTTTTCTGGCGTTGTTTGTCGATGCCGGAACTGTCTCGCGGGCGGCGCCGCATGCAGCGCTCCGGTTCCGAATGTTTAACCGTGCCTGTCCCGATTTTCGTCGCGGCGGCGGTGACGTGGCCGGCGTCCTGGTTCGGGTGACGGCGGGCGGGGATCAGCGGTTGAGCGTCCGCTTCCAGTCCTTTCGGAGTGGGCAGAGCCAGATGTCCTTCCTGGGCTTCGCCCATTCGTTCTTCCTGTCGTACTTGCCCCGTCCCAGGGTCGTGCCGACACGGATCCATCCGGAAGCCTTGTACACGGCCCCGGTGAAGCGCGGGACCTCGACGAAGGTCTCCATCAGGACCGGCGTCACCTTGTAGCGGTCGTGCCAGTCCTGCGGCAGCCGGCGCCGCGCCTCGGAGAGGATGTGCGAGGCCAGGTTCGGGATCCGGACCCAGGGCATGATCAGGTACCTGGAATTGTCGATCACGCGCTGGAGGTTCCGCTCGCGGACCTCCGGCGACCATCCGATGTAGGCGTCGCGGGGCGCGGTCCTCCAGGCCGCTGCCGAGAAGCCGAGCATGGCCAGGGGGCGGCCTTCGCGGTCCTCCACCGCGTAGCGCATCTGGGCGCCGACGAGGGGCGTGTAGCCGAGGTAGTGCCAGCGCGCGACGAACCCGTTCCAGACGCGGCTGGCCTCGGGGCCGGCCCCGGTGACGCGGACGAGACGGATCGGGCGCACCGCGTCCAGCGTCTCCGGCATCGGCGCCTGCGGCGGGTCGGTCTCCGGTCCGGGCTCCGGTCCCCGCAGCCGCCTCGGCGCGCGCCGGGGCGGCGGCAGCGTGATGATCCCGTCCCGGTGCATCGCCAGCATCGTGAGCCGGGCCATCATGGCCCTGATCCCGCCGTCGGGCCCGGTCCAGCCGATCGCGTGGCAGAACGCGCGCGCCAGCCCGGCACGGGTCTGCTGCGGGGAGGCCGCGATCAGGGACCGCATCAGCGCCATCTCGGCGGCGGTGAAGTCGCGCCCGTGATAGCGGCACTCGACCGTGTCGCCGTCCGATGTCATTCCGCGGCCCTCAGCGCGCGGCGCCTGTCCCCGTCCATCGACCAGGGCAGCCAGGGCGCCAGGTCGTCCGGCGGCTGGCCGCCGTTGCCCGCGCAGGCCGCAAGCCAGTCGTCGAGCCACCTGCGGACGTCGATCCCGTTCATCCGCAGGGTCTCGAAGATGCCGTACATCGTGGCCGAGAACCGGGCGCCCTCCAGGCTGTCGGACCCGAAGGACAGCTTCCGCCCGATCACGGGACCGCGCTGGATCCGCTCGGCGAGGTTGTTGTCCATGGGGGTGCCGGGACGGTCGACGAACACGCTCAGCCCCTCGCGATGCCTGACCAGCGAGTTCAGCGCTGCCGCGCGCCGGTCCGAGCCGGCGGGACCTGCGAGCTCCTTCTCCGCGAGGGCGAACAGCCGGTCCACGGCGCCCTGCAGCTGGCGGTGCACGGTCCCGAACCTTCGCGACTGCCGCTCCATTCCCGCCTCCGGATCGTAATGCCTGAGCCGGACCCGGTTCAGGCGGAACAGCCGCCCGATCCGGTCCAGCCACCGGTCCCTCCACTTGTCCAGCGCGTCGTTGCCGGCGGCGGCCTGGATGAATTTTCGACGAACATGCACCCAGCACCATGAGAGAACCAGGATGCCGCCGAGAACGCGCGCCAGCTTCTTGTAGGCCGACCAGGCGTCGCAGACCAGAACCGTTCCGGGGGCGACGCCGGCGAACAGCCTGCCCGCGGCCTCGGCGTTCCGCCGGGCGTCGACGCGGAACCACACCGCGTCCCGGGAGGCAGCGCACCACAGCCAGGCGCGGCTGGTGCCGCGGACCCCCTTGAGGGACTGCACCCGCCAGCCGGTCTCGTCGCCGTGAAGCGTTCCGGCGCCCTTCATGTGATCGAGGATCGCCTGCGACAGCGGCGCGAACAGCGGCGTCAGCCTGCGGATGCTGTCGGCGAGGGTCCCCGCCGACACGGGCAGCCCCCGGTCCCGCATCCATGCCGCGACCCGGTTCAGCGGGCGATGGCAGGCGTAGCACTCGAACAGGAAGCAGGCCCAGAAGCTGAGCCCGTAGGCCGAGTTCGGGAAAAGCCGGGGAACCGGGGGCGCCGCCACCTCCTTCGGCGCCGACGCGCAGCTGCAGGATCGCCGCCAGCGGTTGCGGTGGATGGTCCGGACATGCGCCTTGACCTCGATCTCGACGACCTCGGAATCATGGCTGCCGTTCAGCACGTACGGCAGGCCGCAGCACGGGCATGCGCGATCCTCCTCCGGCGGGTCGTGGATCTCGGGCTTGCGCTCCATCTCCGGGCGCGGCGTGCGGCCGTGCCCGGGACCGCCCGCCTGCTGGCCCCGCCTGCGGCCGCTGCCAGGTCCGGGCTTCCCGTGCCTCTCGCTCCTGCTGCCGAACCGCGCCCTTGCATGGGTCTCGCGCGCCGAGCGCAGGCTCTCGTTTTCGGCCCTGAGCTCCTCCAGCTCCTCCGCCTGCCTCGCGGTCACGTCCTTGAGCCGGGCAATCTCCCTGCGCAGGCCCGTCACCGAGCTCCGGCCGCCGTCGATGCCGGCCTCCCTCAGAAGCGCCTTCAGGCGCGCCACCTCCTTCTCCAGCCTGCGCACGTTCGCCGCGCTCCGGCTCCGGTGCAGGTCCTTCAGGTCGGCGCGCGCGGCGGCGAGCTTCCTGCGGTTGCTCTCGAAGGTCGTCCGGAGCCCGTTCAGCGCGCTGCGAGCCCGGATCGACTCCAGCTTCCAGTCCTCAGCGCGGACTTCCGATTCCCTGAGCCGGCCCTCCAGTTCCGCGACCCTCGCCTCCGCACGCGCATGCTCCCGTGCGAAAAGACATTCCTGGTCTTCCGTCGGCGGAAACGGCGACACGACGGACACCGAAACAGGGACTCCGCGAATCAACATGCGGCACGGCTAGCAGATGCGCCGCAGTGTAGCCAGTGAAAAGCGAATGCCCGGAAAGACGGTCGTCAAATGCCGCGTGGAAACGCCGTCACGCCTTCACCGAACGCTTACGAAGTCCTGGACGTCAGGTCATGCGCAAGCAACCAATTGGAGTAAATCAGTTGTTCGAAATTGTGACCGTCCGACAGGATCGTATATCCGCCTCAAGGTGATCGAGTTGGAGATTGACGATCTGCGGAGCGCCGCCAGGATTTTGGAGCGCATTGAAGCGTGAGAGTAGGAATTGAATCGCGGGATCGCAATTGATCGGCCATTGGGCAGAATCGCGCTCTTCAAGGCCAGACGCCGGCACCCACAATTCTCGCGGGCAGAGTTGGCACGACAGTCCAAGGTGAACTGCGTCCAGATCGTCGGCATCGAAGCGGTCCGCAATACCGGTTCAGTGTTTTGCTCTGAAGAGGATGGCGGCGGCACTCGACGTTGGATTCGACGACATCGCGACGAATCTCCCCACCGCGTCGCACGACCCCGCATGCCCATCCTTTGCGGCGAAGGAGGTCACGGCAAAGTGCGGATGTTCAGACCCGAAGTGACTTGGCAACTGCTCGCATTGATCACGCAGGCGGCAGCAGGATTTGAGGCCACAACTCCAGACAATGGCGGCTGGCCTTCCCAAGAGATGGCGGCGGAGAGGCTCCAGGCATTGGCCGCACGAACGCGCCCTGTCGTGACGCGGAACGGGGAGACAGGGCGCATGCAAACGACCAAGCACAAGCCGAAAAACGAACCGAACTGCAGACAACGCGATGCCAATGCCCCCGCGACATTGATTCGTGCCTGCATTTTCTGCGAAAGCTCCGCTTCGTGGCTCAACGTGCGTCTTCGTAGTGAGTCTTGAGGCCTTGCACGATTCCGGCGAACTGTCGCGCACTAAGCAGGTCAATCAACAGCGGGCATCGGCGTGACGCATTCGCGACTTGCGATCCAGGCAGGAAACTCAAGACGCAGAATCCCGGGTTGCCCCAGAATCCGGAAACTCGGGTGCGCCCATTGCGCATGCAAATGGCGTGCATTAGGACACGACTCCGTGATGGAGGAATTTCGGATGGGATCTCGGATGAAAATTCGGCTTCGTTTGGTCTTCTGGACGCTTCTTGCCGCACTTATGGGGACTTCGCTCTGGTCCGGCCCTCTTGGTCCGGAAATGCGTGTCGTCGCTTCACGCGACCGGGATTTCATCGAGAGGTCCGGCGCACAGACCTTCGAGGAACTGCTCGATACCGGAATCGTCCGCTACTTCTACACCGGAGGGCAGACCTTGCTGATCCTGGTCGACGGAAGGCCCTACTGCACCAGCAACTGCGACCTGGACACCTTGCCACTTTCGGCGGTCGAGCGAATCGAGCTGCTGAGCGGGGAGGGCCTGGGCGAGTTCGGCGGCGTCGCGGTGAACGGGGCGATCAATGTCGTGATGCGGAAGGACGTGGACGGCTTCGAGACGCGAGCGGTTACGCGGATGCCAAGCAAGGAAGGCGGCAACAGTTGGCAAGGCGGGGTCTTCTGGGGCGGCCCCGTCGGCGAGAGCGGCGGGCACATGACCGTCGGCGTTGATGTTCTCAGGCGTCAGGAAATCCCGTCACGGAGCCGGGAGTTCAGCCGTTCCGTCTGGGAGGAAGGCGGCTCGTTCGCCGAAGCCAGCAATGTCAGTCTCGCCGGCAACACCGTCTATGTCGTTCAACGTGACTTGGACGGAGAGTTCGAGGGCATAAGGACGGTCGCGCTGGGAGATTGCGACCCGGCGAAGGGCTACGCCGGCCCGCTTCGCAATCCGCCGGGCGCCATTGAACCCAGTGACACGGGTTGCGGATTCGCGTTTGGCGACATCATGTGGAACACTGCCGACTTCGAACAGCGAACCGCGATCGTGAACATGGACCAGCCGCTCGGCGACCGGAACAATTTCTATCTGTATGCGAACTTCGGACAGGGTGAAGGTGCATTCCGCTTCGCGCCATCCGTCGGCACATTCAGCTTCCGTCCCACACAACGCGTATTGGACGGGATCAACGACGCGGCCGGCTCCATGATCGCGGACGATGACGACCTCTTCGCCGTCGGTCATCGGTTCGTCGGTCACGGAAACCGTGACTGGCATTGGGGCTACGATGAATTTGACATCGCCGCCGGAATCGAAGGGCGACTGACAGAGAATCTCGGATACGAAGCGTCCATCGATGCTTACCATCTGGACAGCTCCCTTGTCGGAAACACCTTCGTCCATGCCGACAGGATCAGGGAGGAAATCGCAGCGGGACGCTACGACGTAGTTGACCCGACCTCACCGATTGACCCGGATGCTCATCAACAGGCCATAGAACGCACCAGCCTGCAGGAGGAGGAAGTCTCCGGCATAGAAGGCCTTGGAGCCCGGCTGGCGCTGGAAGGGCGGACGATTGCATTTGACGACCGAAGAGTGGCATGGACCGCCGGCCTTGACATGGGCACGGCCAAAGCGCACTCGATCCTTCGCTTTCGCGACAACGACGGTATGGTCCACGACGTGACAAAGGTCCTCGGCTCGGGAGGAGTCAGCTTCGAAGGGGAGCGCAAAGGCGTCGGGGTGTTCGGGGACATGTCAGTTCCGCTGACCGGGCGAACGGAATTCAGGGTCGCGGCCCGCGGCGACGAGTACGACGACGTCGGCGGGCTGCAGTCGTTCCGCTTTGCAGCCGAACACCGTCCGACCGATGCCGTAACGCTGCGCAGTTCCTGGGGAGCGGGAGACAGAGCGCCCTCTATGCTCCATCTTCACAGCACCGCATCGCAGGACCACCCCTACATCCAGTGCGACCCCGGGCGAGGCAGTGCACCCAGAAGCGCCTGCACGACACCAAACAGGAGACAGGTGACGCGCGAAACCACAGGCAACCCGCAGCTCGAACCCTCCGAAACCGAAAGGTTCGCCGTCGGCGCAGAGTTCCGCAGGCATCCGTACTTCGTGGACGTGGAATGGTATCGGCTGTCGCGCACGGGCCTGCCAGGACTGCGCAATCCGAATTGGGCCATGCACAACCTGGATGAATGCTCGGACGGCAGGCAATCAAACTGCATTGCGCGTGTTGGCGGCGACATCACCATCTACGACAGCTTTGCAAACATCGTGGATACCGAGATTTCAGGCATCACGACCCGGTACCGTGCAGACTTCGCAACGGATTGGGGCGAGATCGGACTGAGCGGCGCATGGCGGCACGTGACCGATGCTGAACTTCGCATCGAAGGCAATGAGGATCGGTACGCCACGTCCAAGAACATGGCCCGCATCAGGTTCGAGGCCCGGCGCCAGAACCTGACCGCCACCTGGACCGTGAACCACCGCGCCGGCTTCAGGAACCAGTCGGACACCGGCGACTTCAGCGACTGGACCGGCCACGACGTGGCGCTGGACTGGAACGAGCCGATGGGGCTGGAAGGTGCGCGGATAACGGTCGGCATCTTCAACCTCACCGACGCCGGTCTCACGGTCGACACCGCAAATCCCGACAGCGTGGACGGCCCGGAGGCGGCCGGTTGGGGACGAACCTTCTTCCTGACGCTGAACAAGAGCTTCTGATGGGAATTCGGCACCTAGGTCCCAAGATGCCGCGGGCGCCGGCCCGACCGTACAGTTGTCGCGGTCCCAACGGCTTCGCGGGCACGCCAAGCCGCGCCGGCACGCAGCCAGCCGAACGCCCGCCGACATGATGATGAACTCGCACCGATCCGACAGAGCGCGCCTTTCACCGCCGACTGGTGGATTGCCTTCCGACACCCAGACAGGAAAGAGCCCATGAACGCAGAATCCTTCAAGTTGACCCGTGAATTCGACGCATCCAGGGACCTGGTCTGGCGCACTTGGACCGAGGCGGACCTGGTTCAGCGCTGGTATGGGCCGGGCGTCGAAACGGTAATCCACGAATTCGAGGTCAAGCCCGGCGGACTCTGGCTGAACGAAATGAGAATGGGCGAACGCTCAATGAACCAACGGATGGAATTCACGGAGGTGAGCCCGACCGACCGGCTGGTCATCCTCATGTCGAATGCGGACGAGAATTGGGAGGTCACCGCCAACCCAATGATGCCGGACTGGCCACGCACGATCCTTACCACCGTGACCTTGGAGGATCGGGAAGGAGGAGGCACCCTTCTCACGCTGGACTGGACCCCCCACGAGGCAACCGACGCGGAAAGGGCCGCCTTTGCCGCCTCTGCATCCGACTTCAACAAGGGCTGGGGTGCCGGAATGAACATAATCGACGAAATCCTCGCCGAGCTCTCCTGACGCCTTGCGCCGCGACGGACAGTCCCCGGACCCTGGCCATCATCTGGAACGAACGGGCCGGGCGATGCAACGTGCCCGGTTGCGGCGAGTTCGAACATTCCCGAAGTCTCGTGGCAGCGGCGCGGTCACGATGCAGGCGCCGCCTCGGATACCTGACCTCGGGATCTGGGCCTGATCAGCCAAAGCCGCCCGAAAACCCCTCCGGCATGAGGAGAATTTCCCGGTCCACTTCGGAGATATCCCGGCGCCCGCAGAGCGCCATCGAGATGTCCAGTTCCTTCCTGATAACGTCGAGAGCGGCGGTCACGCCGGCCTCGCCCATGGCGCCGAGCCCATACACGAAGGCGCGTCCGATCATGGCTCCCCTTGCGCCGAGCGCCACAGCCTTCAGCACGTCCTGACCGCTCCGGACTCCGCCATCAAGCCAGACTTCCGTCCTGTCACCAACCGCCCTTACGATTGGCTCGAGCATCCGGATCGCCGAGAGCGCCCCGTCGAGCTGACGCCCACCGTGGTTCGAGACGATGATGGCGTCGGCACCCAGTTCGGCGGCCTTCATGGCATCCTCCTCGTCGAGGATGCCCTTCAGGATCACCTTTCCGCCCCACATGTCCATCAGCTCCTTGATCCGGTCCCAGTTCAGCGACGGATCAAATGCCTCCGCGGTCCAGGAAGAGAGCGATGTCGGGTCGGTCACACCCTCTGCATGACCGACGATATTGCCGAAGGAACGGCGCTTCGTCCCGAGCATGCCCAGTCCCCAGCGCACCTTTGTCATCATGTTCGCGATTGACGCCAACGTGAGCTTCGGCGGGGCAGAAAGGCCGTTCTTGATGTCCTTGTGCCGTTGCCCGAGCACCTGCAGGTCGACCGTGATGACAATCGCGGTGCAGCCCACGGCCCGTGCACGCGCCAGGAGGCGCGACATGAAGTCATTGTCCTTGAGCGTGTAGACCTGAAACCAGAAGGGCTTGTCGGTGTTCGCAGCCAGATCCTCGATCGAACAGATCGACATGGTCGAAAGGCAAAATGGCACGCCCGCCCTTTCGGCCGCGCGGGCCGCTTTTATCTCGCCGTCGGCACATTGCATGCCCAAGAGCCCGACCGGTGCCAGAATCACGGGCATCGCCACGTCTTCGCCGATCAACCGGGTCGCGACCGACCGATTTGCCAGGTCGACCGCGATCCGTTGCCGAAGGCGGATTTCGCTGAAGTCGCTGGTGTTTTCGCGAAAGGTCTGCTCGCTCCACGATCCGCTTTCGGTGTAGTCAAAGAACATCCTCGGCACGCGGTGACGATACATGCGCTTCAGGTCGGCGATTTCCGTGATGACTGGCATGGACGCGCACTCCCTCGAACTTGATTGGCCGTGCTATCAACTCCGTGAGCGGTCGACAACCATCGCCGTTCCACGGTCATGCCGATCGGCCGGGAGAGTCAGGGGCTGCCGGTTGCCGGATGCCAGGATGAGAGGCTGCGTTCCAGAGTGCGGCCATCGCCAATGCGAACGACAATTCAGTAGAGCCCAACGGTCACCATGAGTGCCGCTGCATGCGACCGGTCGATCTATCGCCCACCAGGTCACGAAGTCCTCGCACCGCGGAACTTGGAGATGCCTGCATCCGAACGAGGCGCGACGAGACCGTGACAGGCACCGCCATTCGCAGTTGCTTCTTGATGACGCGGTGTATCCAGTCGATGCATCGGTCAACAGAGAGAACTTGCGCTCTCTTCGTGCGCAGGCAAGACATGCAGCAAGTGCGTGAACTGGAAGCCGGTTGGGCCCAACGCCCGGCATGGCACAGAACTCGGCATGCTGCCAAAGATCGGTATCATTGACTACAGGGCCGGAAACTCGGAAAGCGTCGCGGCCGCCTTGGCTGCCATCAACATCCCCTTTGAATTGGTCAGCTCGCCCGAGTGCCTCGCCGCCGTGGACGCTATTGTCATGCCAGGCGTGGGATCCGCGGGAGCCACGATGGACTCGCTGGACGAGCTGGACCTGATTGCGCCGATGACCGAATTCGTGATGGAGAGGCGCCGGCCCTATCTGGGCATTTGCGTCGGCCTTCAGATCGTCTTCAGCCACAGCGAAGAAGGCGACGCCAGCTGTCTTGGCTGGCTGCCGGGTACCGTGCGCCAGTTTTGCGAAGCCACGGTGCGCGTGCCACAGATCGGCTGGAACGAGGTTCAGAAAGCCAGGGACCACCCGATTTTCGGAGGAATCGGGAGAGGATGCTACGCCTATTTCGTGAATTCATATCACGCTTTCCCCGAGCAGGATGACGTGGTGATCGGCACAGTCGACTACCTGGCAGGCGCAGGTGCCGTGTCCGCAAGAGGCAATTTGAATGCCGTGGCGGAGCGTGTGGATGCGCCACTCACGACGACACTTAAGGGCACAGGGCCATTCTACGGGCACCCCAAAAACATAGGGCAAGTGCTTTTGCTGTTCGAGCCCGGTGACATGCTGCGCAGCCTTCGCGCGGCGGGCATCACGCAAACTACGGGCACATATGATGCCTAAGGCGACAGCGGCTATGTTGAGGACATCGCGATTGAGCCTGCCGAAATCCGTGTCTCTGATCGGATGGATACCGGATGGCTCCCCGACTTGTCTCCTAGTGGTGGGAAACGACCTGGCCTGCCTTCGGGGAGGTCCTCTTTTGTTGGCATGTTGCTCGCTTTCTCTCAAGCCTGCCTGCTTGCAATATGCTATCATGAGTGCTATATTGATGGCAATCTGAGGGAGAGCCAAAAAATGGGTCAAATGACTGTTCGCAATATCCCTGACCCGCATTACGCCGCGCTGAAGCGTGTGGCCGCTGCCAACGACAGGAGTGCCGAGGCCGAGGTGCGCCATCTGATCGCGCAGCATGTAGGCGGAACAACGGGTTTCGGCTCTAAGCTGGTCAGCAAGTACAGCGGGATTGCCGATCAGAATGTCCTGTTTGAGCGCGATCAAGCCGCCAGTGACCCGGTGAACTTTGAATGATTATCGTTGATACGATGGTTCTCTCAGAACCATTCAAGCCAAAGCCTGACTCCGCCGTGATCGACTGGCTGGACCAGCAAATCCCGACTGATCTGTTCGTGACCACCATCAATCTCGCGGAAATGGAATATGGACTTTGGTCCATGCCCGAGGGCAAACGTCGCAGGCAGTTACATCGAGGTATCACAGAGCTCTTCGAAGTGGATTTCTCGGGTCGTATTCTGCCGTTTGATTCAAAGGCGGCGATGATGTTTGGCACAAACATTGCCCTGGCCCGACAGAAACACGGGAAGAATGCCATCAAAGACTTGGACGGTATGATTGCGGCCATTGCGATCAGCCATGACCGATGCCACGTCGCGACGCGAGACCAACGCCCTTTTGAATTGATGGGTGTTGAGGTGATTGACCCATGGTCAGAGTGATACTGCACATAATGGGACCGGGCGACTTTGTCTCTCTTTTTTGGGGTGAGAACGTCAGGCCATGAATATTTCTAGGTATAACTCTAGCCTAGAAAATCACTAACTGTGGCAAAGATCCGTGAGTGTTCACCCACCGACCTCGGCAACACAAAGGCCGCCGCCTCTGGTCGCCGCTGCCGAGACCCAGTCTGGCGCGGTGCTGGCCTTCGCCTACTTCATCTCGGTTCGATCAACGTCCTACCGGCCGCAGGACTTTCCCACGCTGCGGCTGATTTTTCGGTCGGCTGACGAACGGAGGCCGGATCGGGATGTTCTGGCCGGATTCCGAGGCTGCGAGGCCGCCCGCGTGCCGACGGCGGCAGCGTTTCCGGCCCCGGATGATTCGTTCTCGATGTCTGGCGGCTTTCCGGCGGGTCCCGGACGCCTTGGCGTCTGAGGGCCGGGTCAGGGCGGCGATGGCCTCTCAGTAGAGCCCAACGGTCACCATGAGTGCCGCTGCATGCGACCGGTCGATCTATCGCCCATCAGGTCACGAAGTCCTCGCACCGCGGAACTTTGAGATGCCTGCATCCGAACGAGGCGCGACGAGACCGTGACAGGCACCGCCATTCGCAGTTGCTTCTTGATGGCAGGGTGTCTCCAGTCGATGCATCGGTCAACAAAGAGAACTTGCGCTCCATTCGTGCGCAGGCAAGACATGCAGCAAGTGTATGAACTGGAAGCCGGTTGGGCCCAACGCCCGGCATGGCGCGGAATTCGGCATGCTGCCAAAGATCGGTATCATTGACTACAGGGCCGGAAACTCGGAAAGCGTCGCGGCCGCCTTGGCTGCCCTCAACATCCCCTTTGAATTGGTCAGCTCGCCCGAGTGCCTCGCCACCGTGGACGCGATTGTCATGCCAGGTGTGGGATCCGCCGGAGCCACGATGGACTCGCTGGACGAGCTGGACCTGATTGCGCCGATGACCGAATTCGTGATGGAGAGGCGCCGGCCCTATCTGGGCATTTGCGTCGGCCTTCAGATCGTCTTCAGCCACAGCGAAGAAGGCGACGCCAGCTGTCTTGGCTGGCTGCCGGGTACCGTGCGCCAGTTTTGCGAAGCCACGGTGCGCGTGCCACAGATCGGCTGGAACGAGGTTCAGAAAGCCAGGGACCACCCGATTTTCGGAGGAATCGGGAGAGGATGCTACGCCTATTTCGTGAATTCATATCACGCTTTCCCCGAGCAGGATGACGTGGTGATCGGCACAGTCGACTACGGCGGGCGCTCCACGGCCGTCATTGGCAAGGACAACGTCTGGGCCACTCAGTTCCACGTCGAAAAAAGCGGACCCGTCGGTCTCCGAATGTTGCACAACTTTGCCATCGAAGGCGCGAAATGCTGACCAAGCGGATCATCGCATGCCTCGATGTCGTTGACGGATTGGTGACCAAGGCGCGAAAGTTCCAGGACAACATCGAAATTCGCCCGGCGGTCGATGTCATTTCCGACCTTTACGAAGACGGCATCGACGAAGTCATCTTCTACGACATCAAGGCGAGCTCCGACAAACGGCCCATCGACCTGGGCACGGTGCGCAAGGTAGCCAGCCGGATCTTTGTGCCATTCACGGTTGGCGGCGGCATCCGCAACCTCTCGGACATGATGGCGGTGCTGCGCTCCGGCGCGGAAAAGATCAGCATCGACTCCATGGCCGTGCGCAATCCCGAAATCATATCGCACGGGGCCGGGGAGTTCGGTCGCCAGTGCATGGTCGTAAGCATGCAGGTCAAGCGGGTCGAAAGAAGCGCGTCCGTCCCGACCGGGTTCGAGATTGCCGTCGACGGAGCGCGGGAATTCACCGGAATGGATGCGCTTGACTGGGCGAAACGGGCGGTTGATCTCGGCGCGGGCGAATTGTGCGTCAACAGCATCGATCGGGACGGCACCCATGCAGGCTTTGACATCGAACTGATGGAAATGATCTGCGACTCGGTGAATGTACCCGTGATCGCCTCTGGCGGCGCGGGAACGACTCGACATGTGGCCGACGTGTTGAAGTCCGACGCCTCGGCCGCGATTGTCAGCTCAATGCTGTATTCCCCCCGCCTCCCGCGCAACTTTTCCTGCACCGAAATCAAGAGGTTTCTTGTCAAGGAGGGCATTCACGTAAGGCCGGACTTTGAAGTCGATCCAGCGTGAACCTGATCTTTCCGAGCGTTTGGCGTGCCAACCCTGCGGTCGTCGGCGAGGCTCGCTGTCCGCGGCCATGCCGGCAGGAGCGCGACGGCTCATGCAATCCGGTGAACGACTGTCGCCAGTCGGGAGATCTCCGCCCGGTTGCCTGCTGGTTCGAATCCCGCACGGCCCAGCGCAAAGACCACGCGAAAATCGACATTGAACGGTCCTTCGGGCAGCCGAAGCGGGTTGTCCTTTCCCCGGTAAGGGTGCATCTGCAATCCCGTCGTTCCCCTGCGGCAAGCGAGGCGTCAGACATGCAGGCAGCATCCATCGAAAGAGCGATCGTCCAGAAGTTTTCCGGCGATCTGGATGGGAGAGTCGCTGTGCCTGGGAGCAAGAGCATCACCAACAGGGTGATCATGATCGCGCTTGTCAGCGACGGGACGACCACCATTCGCCGCCCGCTTCAAAGCGACGATACCAGAGCGGGGATTGAGGCCGCGCGTGCCCTTGGGTGCGGGATCGAAGAAACGGCCGAGTGCGTCATGATACGGGGGATCGGACGCGAAAGGCCGGTCAGCGGGATCGAGGTCGACGTCCGGTCTGCCGGAACGATCGCCCGCTTCCTGCCCTGCATCCTGGCTCTTGGAACCAGCGGCAGATGGACACTGACGGCCAGCGAACAGATGAAGTCCCGTCCGATGGCAGGCGTCTTTGACGCCCTTGCCGGTCTTGCGCCGGACTGCATCAGCCCGCTCGGACACCCCGGCCACCTGCCTGTCGCGGTGCAGGGAGGCTGCCTGACCGCTTCCGAGACGAAGGTGTCCGGCAGCACTTCCAGCCAGTACCTGAGCGGCCTTCTGCTGGCTGCCCCTCAGGCCGACAGGCCGCTCAGCATCGTGACGGATGGCCGCGTCGTGCAGCGCCAGTTCGTGGACATCACGATCGACCGCATGCGCGCCGCAGGCGCTGAAGTCGAAGCCGCGCCCGACTTGTCACGAATTGTGGTGCAGCCGACCAGTTACGTGGCCCACGACGTCTCGGTGGAAGCTGACGTCTCGACGGCGTCCTACTTCTCCGCCCTGCCTGCGGCCCTTGGCGGCGCAATCACGATCCCGAACCTCGCCAAGAACAGCCTTCAGCCGGACATTCGGTTCCTGGAGATTCTTCGAGAACTCGGATGCAAGGTCGATTGGCTTGGCGGGAAAGAGGTCAGAATCTCGCGGCCGCCGGATCTGCCGAAACTTCGGGGCAACCGGCATTTCGATCTGAACGACTGTTCGGACATGGCATTGACCGTTGCCGCCCTGGCACCCTTTGCAGATGGCCCGATCTCGATTTCCGGGGTGGAGCACATCCGCAAGCATGAGTGCGATCGCATTGACGCGATGGCCACTGCCCTGCGCCGCGCCGGAATCGAGGTCGCGGAAAGATCCGACGGTTGGACCATCCATCCGGGCCAGCCGCGGTTCGCTGACCTTGAAACCCGTGACGACCATCGCATGGCGATGGCGCTGTCCGTGTTTGGCCTGGCCGGAGACGGCGTTCGACTCGACCATCCAGACTGCGTTGGCAAGACTTGCCCGGAGTTCTTCGATCTCATCGGGGGCGTCGGGGCAGTCGTCGCCCGCATGCCCGCGCAGTAGCGACTTGGCTTTCGCCTCCGCGCTTGGCCGCGAGGGAATGACGTAGCGCTTGCCGTTCTCCGGATCGTGCAGCACCGATCACTGCCGGCCGTTGAGCGCCTCGCGAATGACCCGCGGCGACATGGGTCGTTTTCGAAGCGCCACCCTCCGGGCCAGATGGCGCGCAGGCATGGGCCATGAAGGCGAAGGCCAGATGGGCGCGGATGCGCCGGTCGGTCCAGTGGAACACCGGCCGCACCCGCAGGTCCTGCTTGGTGATCCGGAGTCTCTCATCGGTCTCCCACCGCTCGTGGTGCAGCGCCGCGAGCCGTCGTCGAGCGCCTCCGCGACCGGGATCTCCATGTTCCTCCTAAACCGCCACGGCAGGTCCGCGGCCGCGAGATCGAGGACTTGCCCGACATCCGGACCGGAAGGTCCGGCGATATCCGCCGCAGGCCGCCGACCAGGCAGCGCAAGACCGCGCGCCGAGACCGTCCGGAACAGCGCCATCGAGATCACGTAGTAGACCATCACCTCGGCGGGAAGGTCGCGCCGCCGCCGGCTGTCACGGCCCAGAGACCGCAACGCGGCGCGAAAGCAACAGTATTGCGACTAGACCCTCAGTTCCGGCGCGGCCTAGTGCAAAAGAGGCAGAGCCAATTCGACGGATCTTGACCGGTTCGCACTCTTGCATCATGCAATTAGTCGCGGTTTGCAGGTTCTAGCCACCCCTCATAGAACCGACTGACGGGATCGATCAGATCTTGGGACAAACGGCGCAGCGCGAGCTCGTCTTCCGTTGCAGGCTGACCCAGCACCCGCGTGATTTCATTGAGGATCTGGTCCCAGTCGATCCGCGTGAACCTGCCCTCGTGATAGACGACCTCGCCGCCGATCAGGACCGTGGCGACGGCAGTCGTCTTGGCGCGCCGGATCAGCACCTCGACAAGCGGGATCGCCGGGTCCTGCCAGGGCCGGGTCACCGTCTGCCAGTCAAGAAGCACGATATCCGCCGCGGATCCGGGAGCGAGCCGCCCGATCCGGCCAGTAAAGGGCGTTGTGGCCGCGCCATGTTCGGTTGCCATGCGCAGGATTTGCGCCGCGCCGGGATGTGGCGCGTCGTGGCCCGCGGGGCGGTGCAACGTCAGCGCCAGCCGCATTTCCTGCAGCATGTCGCGGTCGTCGTTGAGGCCCGCTTCGTCAATGCCGAGCGCCACCGGCACGCCGCTGGCGAGGAATGCGTTCAGATCGGCCGTGCCGCTTTTTAGCCGCAAGTTGGAGGAGGCCGCCACCAATCTCGGCGCGACGTCGTTCCAGAGCCTGCGCACGATCACTTTTCCGCTGCTGCTGCCAGCGATCCTTGCCGGGGCGGTCTTCACCTTCGTCGAAGGGTTCGACAACCTATCGGTGGCGATCTTCACCCATGGCTTCCGCGACAGGCCGCTTCCGGTGGAGCTGCTGGCGCTGGTGCAATACACTCCACGCCGCTGGTCGCGGCGGTCTCCGGCGTGCAAATCCTGCTGGCGATCCTGGCGCTTGTGGCGGTGTCAATGAGCACCGGGCTCGACAAGGTCAACCAATAGGCCGCGCCGGCCGGCATCGGCGCCCAATCCGCCGCGCCGTGGAACCGGCGCACCTGTCCGGGTGCTCGGACATGAGCCGCTCGGTGATTCCGTGCGCTACCGCCGAGCTCTCGTAGGTGGAATTCGGTTCCAGCAAGGTGAAGTTCTGCTTGTGCTCGCGGACGCAGGACCGAAAGCCGCTTTCGTTCATGTTCTGGATCCGATAGCGATGATTCTCGACAAGGATCCCGATCTTGCCGGGCCGCTTGCGCATCTTTTCAATTGCCCAAGCCCCCGTGCGCCCGACCTTCCAGTAGCCGAGGCCGATGTAGCCAACGTTTTCGCGGGCCGTAAGTGGAGTGGTCAATCCTGCGAACGGCACACCCGCACAGAATCAGCAAGACCTCGGTCAGGGCATTCGTCGCCGATCCATTGCCGCAACCTCCGCCTCCCAGTCGCTTGCAGACGCTCCGCGCTCCAGCGCCGCCTCCATCAGCTCTGCCTGGCTCATCGGTATGAGTCCGTCCACAGGCGGATCGCGGTCCAGGTTTGTCGGAAACGCGTAGCCCTCGGCGGAGGCGGCAATGGCGTTCTGGACTTCCCTCCACGTCAACGCCCCGGACGCGCGAGCCTCTGCCAATACTGGATAGAGCGCCACGGACATTGCCGATCGGTTCACGGCTTCGATCGATCGCCCGAAAGCGGATCCGATCTGCAGGAGGTTCGCCATCCGTCGAATGTATTGGGACCGGTTCGTGCCAGCGCCATGCATGACCGCCGGGTTGAAGAACAGGAGATCGCCTTTCTCAAGCGGCAGTTGCACATGGGCCTTGGCGAAGAATTCCTGAAACTCCGTCCGCCCGAAAGCCACGTAGCCCTCGGTGAAGCGTTGCGAATACGGCAGGAGCATCGTCGGGCCGCTCTCCACCGGCATGTCGCAATGCGCGATCGCTCCCTGGAGCGTCAGGCGAGGAGAAAACTCGTGCGCCTGAATCGGATAGGTTGCCAGTTGATCGGCGTTCATGAAGCCCAGGTGGTAATCCCGGTGTGCCGTCTGCGCCGCACCGCCAGGATTCACCCGGTTGACCTGTGCGGTCAGCTGATAGCCCCGCCCCAGCCATGCCCGGGCCGCCAGCGCGATCGCGTCGGAGGCGTAGTAGCGCAGGAAGTTCGCGGGGCTGGCCTGGCAGTGCTTTTGCGCTGCGTTCCAGACACGGTCATTCGCGCCCGGCTTCGCAAAATGGTCCCCTCCGCCTGTTCCGCTGGCCTGCTCGTCATCAATGATCCGTTCAAAGACTTCCGTGGCCTCGTCCACGACGCTGGTGTCCGCCATGCCGCCGCGAATCACCACTATGCCAGGGCCGGTGTCCAGGATCGCATTCCATTCGGACATGATGTCGGCAGCCCGGGCGGGTTCGACCGCTGCTTCGCGTACGCGCGATCCGTCATAGATCGGCACGTTGCACTCGACCGCTTCCGCCTCGGGCCAGTCACCAAGTTCTGTCGACTCTGACACTTGCGCGCAGAACCTCGCAAATGACCCTGCCCCTTCGCCGATCCATACCCGCTCCCGAACACCTGCCGCCAATGTCTCTTCGTCCATTGCCCCACTCCCAACGCTCAGCGCAATCATATTGGTCGTTCGCGAGCGAACAAGACGCAACGAGACGGGCGTGACCGGCACCGCCGCGATGCGGCGGACGCTGTCTTGTCCGGCACGGCCGTGCGGGCCCAAGAGATCCCTGACATCTTCTTTCGAGCGACCAACCTGTCGGCGCAAGCCAATTTTCAGGTCCGGCCTCGTCATGGCGCGCGCGCAGTTCAGCCCGCTCGCCATGGTGTCTTCATGTCATTAGGAGCCTCAGGCCCTTGGTCACGTCAGTCCTGACGGCCACGCGCAACGCCGCCTCTTCCCTGTTGCGCAGCGCTGCCAGTATCAGGCGATGGCTGTCGGGAGGCCTTCCCTGCCGCATGCGGCCGTACAGCTTGCGCATCGTCGGCCCAAGCTGAAGCCAGACCGTTTCAACCAGCGCCAGCATCGCCGGGGCTTGGGCACGAAGGTACAACGTTCGGTGAAACTCCAGGTTCGTGCGAATGTAGGCGACGGCATCGCCCCTTCTGACCGCCTCTGCAACCGTGCTGTTGATCGCAGTCAGGCGTTCGATCAGGGCCAGGTGCGCACGCGGCAGGGCACGGACAGCCAGTTCGGTTTCCAGCAGACCGCGAAGGGAAGCCAATTCCTCAATCCGGTCGTTGGCGAGTTCAGGGGTCGAGATGCGTCCCGACACGGACATAGTCAGGGCGCCTTCCGCAACCAGGCGGCGCGCCGCTTCGCGCGCAGGCGTCATTGACGTCCCGAATTCCTGCCCGATGCCCCGCAACGTCAGCGATGTTCCGGGCACCATTTCGCCGTGCATGATCCGAGACCTGAGGGTCCGGTAGACCCGCTCATGGGCAGCAATCGGTGGTTCGCTCGGCCTCGCCTGCATGCAAGATTGTGATCACAACGGTCGTGCCGCGTCAATCACCGTGATGGAACCGATACCGGTGCAAGCCCGCGCCTTCCCGCCTAAGCCAGTTTCGAGGCGCCTGGTATTCGGGACAAACATTCCTGACAACGTTCCAGAAAGCGCGCGAGTGGTCCATATGCCTGAGATGCGCGACCTCGTGGGCGACGACATAGTCGAGTACGCTTGGTGGCGCCAGAATCAGGCGCCACGAGAACATCAGATTGCCCTCCGCGGAGCACGAACCCCAACGGGAACGCGTGTCCTTGAGCTTCAACTGCCGGAATTCCCTGCGGACTGCACGGGAATGTCGCCATGCTGCAGTGGCCAGCCGCTCACGTGCAAGCTCCTTCAGAAGCGCCATCACTGCAGGAGCGGCAGAACCTGGGGGGGCCTCAATTCTGCCATCCGCAAGCCTTGCGGTCGACTCAACCCCAGCCACAACCTTGTGCGACCTGCCTTCGACAGGAATCTCGGCGCCGACATCAACCAGCATAGGGCGCGGCCGTCTTTCAACCGCACTCGCAATCCAATTGGCCTTCTTCTCGGCAAAGTCCTGGGCGGTGCGCAGACTCATGCCTGCCGGCACCGTCAGTGTCACCCGACCATCAAGATTCGATACCCTCAGGCTCAGGCGACGGGCTCGCGCAGACCGCCGAACGTTGATGCTGATGTCAGGCGCCGAATCCAGCCTCAAGTACCCCATTGCCCCTTGCCTGTGTGCAGCGTCGCTTGCAACGTAGCGCCCCGGGCGTCCCGCTGCCAGTGCCGCGAATCCCTTTGACAGCACCAAGGCATTGTGGCACGTCGCGCGAAATTCCGAAGATCAACCAGGATAGAGGCGGACATGCCCAAGGAAGAATGGGGCACCAAGCGGGTTTGCCCGACCACCGGCAAGAGGTTCTACGACCTCGACAAGGATCCGATCGTCAGCCCGTATACGGGCGAGCCGGTCATTCTTGACGCGGACAAGGCAAAGCGCATTGCGGCCGAACACGCCAAGGAAGCGGCCAAGGGCGCGACCGAGTTCGAGGACGAGAACATCGTGCTCGAGGACGACGATGACGATGCGGACGTTAGTCTGGAAGACGAAGTTCTCGAGGATGATGACGACGACTCCAATGTCTCGCTTGACGAAATCGCGGACGTGCCGACGGAGGACGACGACCGATGAATTCGCTTGCGTGGCGCGATCCAAGTCATTACCCACGTTGATGCGGACGACGCTTCGTCGCTCTTGATGGGGCCATAGCTCAGTTGGGAGAGCGCTTGCATGGCATGCAAGAGGTCAGGGGTTCAAATCCCCTTGGCTCCACCACCATCCCCTTGGCAGCCTGACGTTCGGGCGGGCCGCCGCAAGCCAGCCCGGAAATCTCTGGATTCCGCGTTTCGCAGGCCTGTCTCGGAGACTCGTCACCTGTCACGCCCCCTCGCCTGTGCCAGCACGGCCTTGGCACGCGCTTCAATGGGTCCGTCGATCATTCGTCCGTCCAGATTGGCCACTGCGCGCCCGTCCCGGCGAGCGTTCTCTGCCGCTTCGACAATGCGTCGGGCGGTTTCAAGTTCCGCAGGCGTTGGGACAAAGGTTCGGTTCAAGACGGCGACCTGGTCCGGGTGAATCGCGAAGCCGCCGGTGGCACCCAGCGCGCGGGCCTTCCCCGCAGCGGCTTCAAAGCGTTGCAAGTCGCGAAAGACTGCAAGCGTGTCAGGCAGGACAAGCGGTGCTCGTCCCGCGGCACGTGCCGCCTGTATCACCAGGAAGGCCGCAGGAAGCAGCAGTTCGGATGTGGGAGAGGCGCCCATGCCGGTGGCGTAGTCCTCGGCCCCGAACCCCAGCCCGGCGACGGAGGGTGCCGCCTCGGCAATCGCCAGCGCCTCGATCACGCCACGCGGATCTTCAATCAACGGGACAAGAGGCACGGCATGCCCGGCCAGGGTCGCTGCCCGGGCTGTCGTTGCCGGAGTTGCCTTTGGCAGAACGATGATGCTGGCGCCAGCGCCAACCGCCGCCGCAATGTCCGTTTCTCCCCCGTCGTTGGCGAGGTTGACGCGTACGGCTACCGGAGTGCCATTTCTCCCGAGACTTGAGATTGCCGGCAACAGTGTCGCGCGGGCTTCGTCCTTGCGGTCCGGTGGCACCGCCGCCTCGAGGTCGAGCACGAGCGCGTCCGCCCCGCGCCGGCTCGCGCCACGGACCAGGCGATCCTCCAGGATCGGGACGAAGAGGAGCGACCGCCACATC
Organism: Paracoccaceae bacterium; assembly: GCA_965208685.1. Lineage (GTDB taxonomy): Bacteria > Pseudomonadota > Alphaproteobacteria > Rhodobacterales > Rhodobacteraceae > JAJEFO01. The sequence continues at coordinate 25,322 of CBDBPL010000001.1, forward strand.
AGATTACGCCGCTTTCCCGCAGCGCGGCGATCCTGTCCGACGAAAACCCGATGTCCGCAAGGATGTCGTCGGTATGCTCGCCCAATCTCGGCGCAGGCCCGCGCACGTTGGCAGGCGTCTCCGACAGGCGCGGAAACGGCGCGTGCATCGGCAGTTCGCCAAAGTCGGGGTCGCCGTGGGTCTCGATGACCTCGCGACCCTGGATGAAGGGATGCTCCAACAAGTCTCGAATATCGCAGATTGGGCCGACCGTGACGCCGCGCTCTTCGAAATGCGACAGGTTCTCGGCGACCGTGCGGTCGGCGAAGAAACGACCGACGATCTCCTCCAGTTCGGCGCGGTTTCGAACACGATCGGGATTGGTCAGGAACCGCGGATCATCGACCAGTTCCGGCCGGCCGATGGCTTCCGCAAGCCTTTCCCACATGGACTGCATTGTGGCCGACATCGCGACATGGCCGCCGTCGGCGCAGCGATAGACGTTTCGGGGTGCTGCAACATCTCCCCAGTTGCCGTTCCGGCTGGGGACGCTTCCGTCGGCGGCATAGGCCGTGGCCATCGGCCCCAGAATGCTGAACAGTGGCTCAAAGAGCGAAAGATCGATCACCTGCCCTTTGGCCTGCCCCTGATCACGGGCACGAAGCGCGGCCAGAACGGCGCCAAATCCCGCCAGCCCGGCGATCATGTCGGCCAAGGCAAGGGGCGGCAGAAGGGGCTCGCGATCCCGAAATCCGGTCATGGCTGCAAATCCTGACATTCCCTCGATCAGGCTGCCAAAGCCCGGCTTCCGCGCATAGGGGCCGGTCTGGCCCCAGCCGGAAACGCGAGCGATCACCAGCAAGGGATTCCGCGCCAGCAGGACTTCCGGGCCGATTCCCCACTTTTCCAGTGTGCCCGGAACGAAGTTCTCGACAAACACGTCCGCGGTGTCGACCAACTTCAGAAGGATCTCCCGCCCTTCGCCGGAGCGCAGATTCAGCGTCAGGGAACGCTTGGACCGGCTGTAGGCTTTCCACCACGCCTCATGGGTGCCGAACCGGCGAAGGTCGTCACCCGCCCCGGGGCGCTCGACCTTGATCACGTCCGCACCGAAATCGGCCGTCATGTGCGTCAGCATGTTGCCTGCGGCCAGCCGCGTCAGGTCCAGCACGCGCAGGTCCGCAAGTGGCGTGTTCCGGCCGTCTTCGAAGGGTTTCCGGGTCACGGTGCGCCCGCCGTGCCGGCCAGTGCTCGAGCGGCGTCGAGATAGGCCTGTTCCGACGCGCGTTGCTGTGGCAGGCCGACGAGTTCGGTGTAGGCCGCAAATCCGATGCCGTGATGCATCGCCTCGCGCAGATCGCCGTTCTCGAGAAGATCCCCGTAGTAGGCTTTCAGTGCCTTGACGATGACGTGGGTGGCAGTGACCGGCATCACGCAAGCCGCGTAGCCCATGTCCTGAAACTCCCCAGCTGCGAGGATCGGTGTCGCCCCCCCGTCGATCAGGTTGACCACGCATGGCCCGTCCAGCTCGGATGGAATGCGACGCAACTGGTCCAGGTCGGTGGGGGCTTCCACGAAAAGGATGTCCGCACCGATCTCGCGGTAGAGCGCCATCCGGTCCAGCGCGGCCTGAAATCCGTCCGTGGCAATGGCGTCCGTGCGGGCCATGATCATGACCGATTCGTCCTGGCGGCTGTCAAGCGCCGCCTTGAGCTTGCCTGCCATCTCGTCGACTGCCACGACGGCCTTGCCTGCCATGTGGCCGCAGCGTTTGGGATAGACCTGGTCTTCAATGAAGAAGGCGCCGACGCCCGCGCGTTCCATCATGCGGACGGTCCGGACCACGTTGGTGACGTTGCCGAATCCGGTGTCGGCATCTGCCAGCAAGGGCACACTGACCCGTTCGGTGATGCGCGCGTAGAAGTCCGCCAGTTCCGTCAGGGACAGCTGGGAGCTGTCGGGTCGCCCCAGCAAGGCTGCCGTTGCGGAGTAGCCGCCTGCGGCCAGCGCCTTTGCCCCGCTGAACTCGGCCACGAGTGCACTCAGCGTGTCGTGCACGCCGGGCAGCACCGCGATTTCGGGGGCATCTATCAGTGCGCGCAGGCGCGATCCGGGAGGCTTCATGTCCTGGGCTCCAAGGATGTTTCGGCAAGGGCCTTGCGACCTGTTCGGACCTGTCCGATCAGGATGAAGGCGACAAAGACAAGTGTCGCGCAGACCATGAATATCGCGAACGGGTGCTCAAGCACACGGCCCAGCGGATCCCGGTACAAGATGGTGACAGCGCCTCGCAGATTGTGCTCGAACGTGTCGCCAAGAACGAATCCGATGATGAAACAGACGACGGAATAGTCGAACTTGCGCATCAGGTAGCCGATCACGGCGAAGACGATCATGATGTAGATCGCCGCAAGACCTGCCGAGGACGACATGTAGACTCCGACGATGCAAAGCAGCAGCACCGTCGGATAGAGGATCTGTCCACGCACCTGGATGACCTTGGCGAAGATCCTCAGGCCCACGCTGCCCAGCAGGAACGTGCCCAGATTGGCCAGCATCATCGTCGTGAACAGGCCATAGATCAGCACTGCGTCGTAGAGGAACACGCGCGGTCCCGGTTCGATTCCGTGAATGATGAAGGCGCCCACCAGGAGTGCCGCGGTCACGTTGCCCGGAATGCCAAGTGTCAGAAGCGGAATCAGGTTCGCGCCGTTGACGGCGGAATTCGCGGATTCTGTCGCCGCGATCCCTTCATGGGCTCCCTTGCCAAAGCGCTCCGGCGTCTTCGACGCGCGCATCGTGACGCCGTAGCTCAGAAACGCGGCCACGCTGGAGCCGAGACCCGGCAACGCCCCGATGAACGTGCCAAGCGCCGCCCCGCGTGCCAGAACCCAGCGCAAGAGCCAGAATTCGCGCAGGGACACGCGGCGATCCTCGGGCTTCGCGCTCTCCTCGATCACCGGCGCATCCGGCGGGCGCATCCGGCCCTTGATGATTTGCTCCATCACTTCGGGCACGGCGAGGACACCAATGGCGACCGCGGCCAACGGAAGCCCGTCGGTCAGGGCGACGATGTCGAAGGTGAAGCGTTCCGCGAGTCCGCCGCCGATCGTGCCGACAAGCGCGCATAGCACGCCGAAGAGCGTCGCGATCAACCCGCGCAGCAGCGACCGGCCCGACAGCAGGGCGATGATGGTGAAGGACGCAAGCAGGATCGACGTCTGTTCCACTCGTCCCATCCCGATGGCGATCGCGGCCAGAGGTGCGGCGACCAGGAACAAGGTGATGTCCGAACAGGTGTCGCCGACAACGGACGAATACAGCGCCAGCTTCATCGCCTTGCGCGGCTGCTTCTTGTGCCGTGCCAGGGGATGCGCGTCGAGCGCTGTGGCGACGGCCGAGGGCTCGCCGGGCGTGTTGAGCAGCGTGGCGGATATCGCGCCGCCAAAGCCGCCGCCCTTCATCACGCCCACCAGCATGCCAAGCGCGGCAAGCGGATCCATCGTCATCGTGAGCGGCACGGCAATCGCGATCGCCATGGGCGCGTTCAGTCCCGGAACGGCACCGATGGCAATGCCGAGGGCCACGCCCGCCGCTACGGAAAGCACTGTCCAAAACGTGAGAGCGGCCGCGATGCCGGCCAGAACGCTTTCCATCAGCCCGGCCCCTTCACGGCAATACGCGCCCGAGCACATGGGTGGACAGGACCCAGATCAGGATCGGGCCGATGGCCGATGTCAGCACGAGGCCCACGGGGCGGATCGGGCCAAACATCCACATCGAGACCGCGACGATGGCTGGGGCCACAACGAGAAAGTGCAATGTCTGAAACCCCGCTGTGGCGACAAGAAGGACAAGGATCATGAGCGTCAGGCCGCGAAACTCCCCCTGAACAAAGCCGCCAGTCGCCTGGTCGGAATTGCTG
>CBDBPL010000002.1:0-28462 GCA_965208685.1 Paracoccaceae bacterium
ACATCCATGGCGGTGGCTTCAACCTCTGGTTTGGTGCGCTCAGACGCACGTCATGGCGATGGCTCGATCTTGTCGCTCTCTTTCGGAACATGCTGCCGCCTCACCACGAAGTCGTTGCCGTGAAGTGCTTCAAGGCAGGGGTCTCCTGAACCCCCGGAGACTCCGCGAAACCGCAGCGTCAGAACTCCTATCTCGATGCACTTGCGACGCATCGACCGGAACTCGAGCTGTTCTGCGGTCACTTCCTGACCTGTACTTTGCCAATGCCGCGCGCCCCCGCGACGGCAAATGTCCAGATGGTCGAAGCCCCTCCAATGCTCGCCCGTCAACCTCGTGGACGCGGCAGCATGGTTCACTTCGCCCACACCACGGACTTCGTTCTCAAGCAGAGGTTGACTTTCTTGATCACCGGCCTAGGGCCAAGGAAGTTGTGACTTGAGGAAAGGCCCAACTCCATGAAAGCAGAATGCGTCGTCCCAAGCCGCAGCCAGGTTGGCGAAGGGGCCGTCTGGGATGATCGAGATCAGGTGCTCTGGTGGGTGGACATTCCGGCTGGACTGATTCACCGCTTCGACCCGTCGAATGGCCGGAATACCACGGTTGACTATGGCGAGCCCGTCGGCTGCCTTGCGGTTCGCGAGGCAGGCGGCCTGGTTGTGGCGGCGAAGTCGGGCTTCTGCTTCTTCGATCCTGACAGCAATGAGCGCCAGCCGATCACGGATCCCGAAGCGCATCTCGCGATGAACCGGTTCAATGACGGAACGACCGACACAAGGGGCAGGTTCTGGGCTGGAACGATGAAGGACGGCGGCGACCCAGAGCGGATGGGACGATTCTACTGCCTTGACACGAACCTGGAGGTCACGCCCTGGAAGGACGGTTTCTTCACCACCAACGGCCTCGCATTTTCGCCCGATGGGAGGACAATGTACTTTTCGGACAGCAACAAGGCGGTGCGCACGATCTGGCGCGCAAGCTATGATCCGGATACCGGAACTCCTGGCGTGCCTGAAGTGTTCTTCGACACCCGGAGCGTTGCCGGGCGCCCGGACGGCGCGACGATCGATGTCGACGGTTGCTACTGGCAGGCGGGCATTGACGGCTGGCAGCTCTACCGAATCACGCCCGAGGGCCGTCTGGACATGACGGTGGACGTTCCCGTCGAGCGCCCTTCGCGACCGATGTTCGGCGGAGCTGACCTTGATACGCTCTACGTCACTTCGCTCGGGGTCGGCCTGAGCGCGGGCCGCGACCAGCCGGAGGCCGGATCGCTCTTCGCGGTGTCTGGACTTGGCGCGCAGGGCCTCCCCCAGACGCGCTTCAAGGGGTAACGAACGAAGGCATCGGGCACCGAAGCGTTTCGCCCGGAGGCAACGGCGCTACGGTCACGCGCGATTGCGCGGCCAGCCTGCGGCGGCTTGCCAGCATCCACTTGAAAGCGTAGGTCGGGCAAAGTGATTCACACCTGTCATTCAGGAAGTGCCGTGCCCGAATTCGCCATCTTTCCCAGCCTGCAAGACAAGACTGTTCTTGTAACTGGCGGCGCACAGGGCATCGGGTCCGAGATCGTCAGGGCATTCGCGAAACCAGGGAGCCAAGGTCGGGCTCATCGACCTGGATTCCGAGGGCAGTGCCGCGCTGGCATCGAGCGTTGAAGGCATCGTCGACTTCGAGACCTGTGACCTTCGTGACATCGACGCGCAACGAAACGCGATCGCCGCGCTCTCCGATCGACAGGGAATCCCATCCGTGCTGGTCAACAATGCCGCCCGAGACGACCGCCACGACTGGAAGGACGTGACTCCGGAATACTGGGACGAACGCCAGGCAACGAACCTTCGCCACATGTTCTTCGCGATCCAGGCCGTGGCTCCGGGCATGATCGAGGCTGGGGGCGGGTCGATCATAAATCTCGGCTCGAACAGCTGGTGGGAAGCCGGCGGCGGGTTTCCCGCATACGCCACCGCCAAGTCCGCCGTTCACGGCCTGACGCGGACCATGGCACGCGACCTCGGAAAGCACCGGATCCGGGTCAACGCCGTCGTTCCGGGCTGGATCATGACTGAACGGCAGAAGGAGCTCTGGGCCACGCCAGAAGCCCTTGCCGCTCACAGGGAGAGGCAGTGCCTGCCCGACCTGATCGAACCCGAATACGTGGCCCGCATGGTCCTCTTTCTGGCCTCGGACGACGCGGCCATGTGCTCGGCAAGCAACTACATGGTCGAGGCCGGCTCGATCTGAGGAGGAGCCATGGAGCGTCGCGCCATCGGAAAGACGCCAGTTGAAGTCACGCCGATCGTGTTCGGCACCTCGGCGCTCGGCCACATGCCGGACACCTATGGCTACGGCGTCGAAGAGGATCGCGCCCGCGCGACCCTGGACGCCATCTTCGCCGGGCCGGTGAATTGCCTCGACACGTCGAACAACTACGGATTCGGAAGAAGCGAGATCCGGATCGGCAAGGCAATTCGCGCCCGTGGCGGGCTGCCGGGAGGATTCGTGATCTCGACCAAGCTCGACCGCGAAATGGAGACCGGAAGATTCGATGCCGGCCAAGCGCGCAGATCGATCGAGCAAAGCCTTGCACGTCTTGGCGTCGACAAGGTCGGCCTCCTGCACCTGCACGACCCGGAGCACGCGGCGGATCTTGACGAGATCACGCGCGAGGGCGGCGCGCTCGACGAACTCTTCAAGATGAAGGAGGAAGGCATCGCCGACGCGGTCGGCCTGGCAATGGGACGCGTCGACATGATGTTTCCCATCCTGCGGGAAAGGCCGTTCGACGCGCTCATCAACCACAACCGCTGGACGTTGCTGAACCGGTCGGCTGACGAGATGTTCGACTATGCCAGCAGCAAGGGGATCGCGATACTGAACGCAGCTCCCTTTGCCGGTGGCGTTCTGGCGAAAGGCGCGGACCGGATGCCGAAGATCAGCTACAGCCCGGCCGACGAGACCGCTTTGGAACCGGTGCGCCGGATCGAGGCACTGGTGGCCGAGCATGGAGTCGCTCCTGGGGCCGTCGCCCTGCAGTTTTCCACCCGGGATCCGAGGATCACGTCGACGATCGTAGGGGTTTCGAGGCCGGAGCGGGTTCGCGAAACGCTTGAATGGAATGACAAGTCATTGCCACCGGAACTTCTGGAGGCGCTCTCTTCCTTGCCCTACAGCATGGACGACCCGGAAGCACATCGGGACTATCGCCCCGGTTAGCGACCCGGAGTGTTGCGCGGTCCGCAACCTTCCATGCCCCCAACGGGACCATTGTGAACCATCGTAACGATGAACAGGCCCGAGCCATGGGCCGCGCCGACAATTCCCTGCCTGATTGACGAGTCCGGCTCATCCGCAAAGCCACGCCAAGCCGCACACGCCGCACCGACTTGGCAGGCACCCGAGTGCGTGTCCAAGCTGAGGAAGTTGTCTTGTTCTTTGTGACTTGCAACGAAGGGCTGGCAGCTTTCGCTGTTCCGCCATTGCGGCACGGCGTCGTGCGGTGCCGGAAACGCACAACGCATCCATTCATTGCCCCGGCAACTGCCGTCCGGGGCCGGCGCAACTGTACGTTGAGCAGCGGTTGCATTGGCAAAACCCCCATTGTTGCGTCGACATCGCGATGTTCTGCAACGGCATGGCGACGTCGAGCGGTCGAAAGGCCGAGCAGGGCGAAGACCGATCTGCAGCCTGCGTACAGCTCCGCGCGACAAGACCGAATGTTCCGGACATGGGTGCCCGACCTTGGTCGTCAGGGCGGTTTCCACATGTAAACTTTTCGCTGCAACTCCCTGTTTTTCTAAGTCTTATCAATTCTGCAGAGACTGAGGTGATCTTCGAGAATGGATACGAGACAATGAACTCGCAACCGCCCAAGGTGGTTCAGGTCGTGAACTGCGTGTCGCGCCTCACATCAACAACGTCGGCAAGAAAAGCGCGATCTGGGGAAGTGCCGCCAGACCCGCGATCCCCGCAAGCAGGATCAGCCAGTAGGGAATCGTGGCGACGGCGGCTTCGCCAAGCGACACCTTCTCTTTCGTGACGGAGACAAGAACGGACAGATTGAGCCCCACCGGCGGCGTGACCTGCCCGATCTCGATCAGGATGGTTATGATGACGCCCAGCCAGATCGCGTCATACCCTAGTCCGACCATGAGCGGCACCACGATCGGAAGCGTCATGATCATCAGCGAGAGCCCATCGAAGAAACAGCCCAGAACAAGATAGATCAGCACGACCAGCGCCAGGACCTGCAGCGGCCCGAGATCGGCAGAACGCACTGCCTCGAGGATTGACTGCGGAACGCCGAGAAGGCTAACGGCCTGTGCAAGAATGGTCGCTCCCATGACGACGAACGCGATCGAAGCGAAGAGCAGGATTGCGGCATAGAAGCTCTCGACCAGCGTCTTCAGGGTCAGGTTTCCCCAGGACCGGCCCACGACAATCGTCGCGATCACCCCGATTCCAGCGGCCTCCGTCGGCGTCGCGAATCCGAAGGCTATGCTGCCCATGATCGCCAGGATCAGCAGCAGGAAGGGCCACAGGCTCAAGAGCTTGAGCAGGATCGTCCTTAGGCTGGCGGCCGTATCGCCCCTTGGGGAAAGGTCTGGCCGGAAAGTGCACCGCGCGAAGATGTAGAGCATGAACATCGCCGCGAAGAGCAGGCCGGGCACGAAACCGGCCAGGAACAGTCGCCCGATGGAGGTTTCGGTCAAGGCGCCGTAGATCAGCAGCGAAAGGCTGGGCGGAATCAGCAGGCCGAGCGTTCCGCCGCCAGCCAGCGAGGCAACGACCATCCGTCGGTCATAGCCGCGTTCGGTCATCTCCGGGTAGGCGACGGATCCGACCGCCGCCGCGGTCGACAGGCTTGAGCCGCTGACCGCGCCGAAGAGCGTGCAGACGGCGATGTTGGTGTGGAGCAAACCGCCGGGCACGCGCTGGAAGAGTGGCACCAGCGCCGTGTAGATCCTCTCGCTGACTCCGCTCCGCAGCATGACCTCGCCCAGCATGATGAAAAGCGGAATTGCGCTGAGCGTGAAGGAGTTCAGCACGTTCCAGACAGCGTCGACCGCGACGAAGGTCGAACCGCCGGCAAGGAAGTGAAGGATCAGGAGCCCTGTGAGGCCAAGCGCCGCGCCCAGCGCGAGCCCCGAGCCCGCAAAGACCGCCAGGCCGCCGACCAGAAGCCCCCAGAAACTGAACATCGCCTTCCTTCTGCCTGGTCAGGGTTGGCCCGACTTCCGCCCACTGCCACCCGACGTGCCGCGCGCCAGGAACGCAACCATGCTCAAGGCCATGGACAAGGGGAGTAGCGCCATCCAAGGATACATCAGAATGCGGCCGACCTCAGTCTTGATGTTGCGGTCAAACGCGAATTCCAGCCAAGGAAGGCAGAGCGCAAGAAACCACAGGCAGAACGCGGCACCGAAGACTGCCGCCAGAATGCCGACCGGACGCGCCGCCTTGTCCGGCAGCGCGGAGACAAGCACAAGCACGCGAACGTGCTCGACCCGAAGCGTGGCGAGTGGCAGGGCAAGAAAGAACGCGGCCGTCATGAGGAGCCCGACAAGCTCTTCAGTGAACCGGAACGGAGCGAACGCGAAATACCGCATGGTCACGCTTGCGCCGATCAGGACGACGATCGCGCCGCCAGCCAGGGCCGCCAGGACGGCCAGCGAGACAAAGACGGGCGTCAGCAGTCTCTCGACGCGGTTCGGGAATGCCGCGCGCCCGTCTTCATTCCTGAGGTTTCCCAAGCTCAGCGTCCGAGCACTCCAAGGATTCTCTGGCGGTACTCGGGCGCCTTGCCCCCTGCTTCCTCGGCCATCTCCTGCCATGTGGCGGAGGCGGCACCAAGGAACGCGGCACGATCTTCGTCGGAAAACGGCTCGAGGAACTCGATCCCCTGCTCGGCCAGCCTGGCACGGGCGGCCTGCTCGTTTTCCTCCGCCTTGGAATACTCGTTGGTGCGCTCCCAGACACGGGCGGCCGCCGTGGTAACGGCCTCGCGCTCGGCATCACTGATGCTCTCCCAAGCCCCTTTCGACGCGCCCAGAACGTAGGGAACGCCCGCCACCGGATAGAGGTAGGAAGCGTATTTCGTCACTTCCTGAAGCGAGATCGTGTGCGCGAAGAGCGCGGGATATACAGCGCAGTCGACCACGCCGGTCTGGAGCGCCACGTAAAGGTCGTTCTGACCCACGATCTGGGCCGAGACGCCAAGCTTGCTGAAGGTTTCGACCTGGTCGTTGCTCCAGACGCGCAGCTTCTTCTTCCTGAGGTCTTCAAGCGAGCGAACCGGTTCCTCGCGGCAGAAGATCGAGGCCTTCAGAAGAGGCAGGGCCATGAACCCGGTCGGCACGATGTCCATTTCGCCCAGCACCTCGGCGTAGATCTCCTGGATTTCAGGCAGTGCGGAGATCAGTTCCTCGGGGCTGCCGACCGACCCCTGGATCATCACCGCGTTCAGGGCGGGAACGTCACGGCCGAGGTAGTTCGCCCAGACCAGGCCCATTTCGACCGCACCACGAGGCAGCCAGCGCGCCACGTCGTTGTCCTTCAGGTTCAGCGAACCGCCGTGGAAGACGTCGATCATGAGGCTGCCGTCGCTCAGTTCTGCCACGTCCGCTGCAAAGGTTTCAAGTTGCCCTGACTCTCCGCGACCTTCTGGAAGCCCGTTGTTGAATTTCCATTCGGCTGCATCCACGGCTGCGGCGGACATTCCCAGAAATAGCGCCGCGGACAGAGTCCGGCGAAGAATTGCAAGCATCTCTTTTCTCCCTGTTTCGCTCAAATGCAGGCGCACGCCCGAATTGTGGCAACACGGGCGAACGCCGACCAGACTCGACCATTGAATTCGATCGAGACCAGAGAATCAATCGGCTTTGGGCTGACCGAAGCCAACCTGGCGAAACTGCAAGTCTCCGAGGGTGCACACAGGTCGATCACGCAGCGAATGCATCGATTGGGTGTCGACAGGATCGGTCGTTCTCGCGAAGGGGTGCGGACCGGATGCCGCGGGCCTGCCGTTGCCCGGCCGGCAATGGCCCTCTTGGACCGGGGCGCTGGTTCAAGGCCGTGATCACCGGGCATGGAGGCGCTCGCCCCGGGCGGATGGGCCAGGGATCCCGACCGAGACCCGAGGGGTGTTTCGACGTTCACCGGGACTTCATTGCGGAAGCGCGTGCGCGAAATGCCTGAACGGAACGACTTGCCGTTTCCGCCGGGACTACAGGCGAAGCGACTTCCGGACAGAACCGCGCCGCATCCCGCCTTCAGGCATCCGGTCTCCGGACCGGTCCTGCAGGTTGCGCGTCAGGCGGCCCGTCCGACATTCATGTCTCCGTCTCCGTCTTCGGCGGACTGCACGACCGCTTCAAGAGCTTCAAGCACGACGTCAACCCCCGCCCCGTCTTCACGAACGTGCTCGGAGAGACAGCGCCGCCAGCGACGCGCACCAGCACGCCCTGCGAAGAGGCCGAGCATGTGCCGCGTAACGGCATGGAGACGGCCACCGTCGCCGACGTGACGCTCGATGTAGGGGCACATGGCGCGAACCACTTCCACAGGCGAAAGGAATGGCGGCCTCTCTCCGAAGATGTCGAGGTCAGCCGTGCCGAGGATACGCCATGGCGACTGATAGGCGGCCCGCCCGATCATGACGCCGTCCATGCCCCTGCCCAGCAGCACGCGTGCCTGTTCCAGGGAAGCGATGCCGCCGTTCGAGATGATCCGGAGATCCGGAAACCGGTCCTTCATTTCGCAGACGAGGTCATGGTCCAAGGGCGGGATTTCGCGATTCTGCTTCGGGTTGAGGCCCTGGAGCCACGCCTTTCGCGCATGGACCGCCACGGTCGTCACGCCAACATCCCTGACACGCTGCAGGAAGTCCGGAAGCGCTACGGCAGGATCCTGGTCATCGACTCCGATCCGGCACTTGACCGTGACCGGAATCGTGACAGCCGATCGCATGGCCGCCAGGCACTCTGCCACCAGTTCAGGCCTCTTCATGAGCACGGCGCCAAACGTTCCCGACTGCACTCTTTCGGAAGGACAGCCGACGTTCAGGTTGACCTCGTCATAACCCTCGGCAGCGGCAATCCGCGCGGCTTCGGCCAGCTCGGCCGGGCCCGAGCCGCCAAGCTGCAGGGCCAGCGGACGTTCAGCCTCGTCGAATGCGATGAGATGCCTGGCGTTGCCGCGAACCAATGCTGCGGACGTCACCATCTCGGTATAGAGCCGTGCACGGCGCGACATGAGCCGGTGCAGGTACCGGCAATGCCGATCCGTCCAGTCCATCATCGGTGCAACCGAAAGTCTGGAGTGTTGAATCATTCCCATTTTTCTTTTATTTCAAATTGTTGACGTCGACTTCTACACTGAAGGCATGCTCCCCAAGACCGCCGGATCTGCTCGTCTGCGACACCGCATTGCACACATAGCGCACGCAAGGACTGGTCACAATTTGCAAGAAGTCGTGAACAAGCGAAGAGTTGGATTGCGGCAGAGTGCCTTCGAGTTCTTGCAGATCATTCCTGAAGCAACTGGAAGCGGCAGTACGCTTGTCTTGTGCCCCAATGCGCGTGCTCGCGTGGGGAATGTTCAATTCGTGCTCCACCGCCAGGAACCGACGTGGCTTCGACGATTTTCTTGCCGGACGGGCCATGCTCTCAGTCCCCGAGAACATCGGCCGCGCAGCCAATGAACTGAGGGGGGACATTGTCGCCGCACGTGCTCAAGCCTGTGCCGCCTTCTCGGGAGCCACTCGAAATCCCGGATATGCGAAGGCGCCGCTGATCTTCGAGCAGTCGGCTTCGGTGACGCCCTCGCGGCGGGCGATATCATACCAGCTGGCTTTGACCCGGCCCTCCATCGCATCGATGATTGCGGCGGCTTCGTCCGTCTTGAGATGGAACCTGGCGCACTGCGTAAGCATGTTCTGCGCGTTCGCGTAGCGGCCGATGTCACCACTGGTCATGGCAAGGTCGCGGCGCTCAAGGCTCACCGGCACAGACGGCGTCAGGTCGTAGGCCGGGGAGAGTTCCCAGTCGGCGCCTCTTGCAATGGCGGCGTGATTGCGCGGGTGATCGTCGGTGTTCGAGATCAGCGCATTGAAGACCATGCGGCGGAACAGTTCGCCGGCGTCGTCCTTCGGTTGCCTCGAAACTCGACGCAGCTCTTCGGCCAGCAGAACGTAGGACCAGCGGTCTCTGTGCTGGTGCGTGTCTTCGGTGCGCAGGATCGTCAGGCCGCTCATCATCCGGGCACGCAGATAGCCGTGATTTGTCTTTTCGCGGTCGAAGCGCTTGACGAGCAGCACGTCGCGTCCTGCAACACGCTCGATGCGGCTTTGGGCGGTGCGGACGCCGCAGGCGCTGGCGAGCCTGAGCATGGCGTGCTCGACGCGCGCGTGGTTCCACTTGTCATCGCCACGATTGAATTTTGCGAGCCAAAGCCCGTCCGAATCCTCGACGACGGCTTTCGGGCGCGCGCCGCCCATCGAGGTGCCGACCAGCATCAGGTCTTCGACCTGTCCGGCCTCCGGGCCGCCCGGCAAGTCTTCGCCGGCGATGATTGCGTCGGCGTCCGCGATCAGCCTTTCAAGATTGAGCGTCTTGTTGAACTCTCTTTGCGGTGCGGGGGGCTTGGGGCCAAGGCCGAATCCGAGCGCGCCTGCGCGGTCATCGGGTCCGTGGAGCAGAAAGTCGATCTCTCCGAGCTGTGGCATTTCAGCATGTTTTTCGATGATGCGGCGCCCCCAATGGTCAGGACCAGCATCGCGCAGCGCGCCGAACACGCCCTTTAGCGCCGTCGTACGGTAGGTCGGCCCAGCCAGCTTTAGATCGATCGGGTCGATGGGTACTGCGTCCGGATTGGCAAGGTAGCTCTTGCCGTAGACGAAGCGCCCGACCGGAACCCCGCCGCGACCCGGTTCGAGCACGAAGCGGCCCGCTGTCACGAACGCGCTCGTGCCGGGCAGCGTGATATAGACAAAGCAATCGGTGGCGTCGGGCTCAGAAGTCATTGTCGAGCCCCTTGCCGCTGCGTGCGCGCGCTCGTCCGGAGAGCTTGTCGAGGACGAGACCTTCGCTGTCAGAAAGCGGGTCGGCAAGCGCGCTGAAGGGGCGCATCAGATCGTAGGTCCAAAGCAGGGCCGCATAGACCGCGATGCCGGTGCTCAGCTTGCCCTTTTCGGCGTCCATGACAGCGCGCCGGCCGGTACCAATCTTTGCCGCGACCTCTTTGATCGTCAGGTTGCGGCGCAGGCGCGCGGTGCGCAAGTCGCGGCCCAGGCGCGTGATCGCCTGTTCTACCTCATACGGCGGTGCATCTGTGAGCAGATTTCTTGCCGTCATGTCCTCTTAAGAGATCTTTATCGTTTACATTGTGCTCTTGAGAGCATATCAGAAGCTGTTTATCTGTCAAGCTCTATGCTCTTGAGGGCGCCGCAAGCAATTTCTGGTGCACTCAAGAGAGAGTATGCCTGCATGTACGCGTGCGCGAACCGGCCTCTTCGTTGAACGCGTTGGGAGGTGCCGTGTAGCACTATCTTGAATTCGCATCTATCCCGCCAAAGATGCCGGCATGGAAGAACGGGCGGAGTTCACGAAAGCGAAATCCATCCGCTTCATCAAGGGCAAAGGCGTGAAGTGAATGTCGTGCCCTGCGGCACGATGCACCCGAAATTTCCTTGTCCGGTTGCACCGGTTCAACGATGAGAGGCATCTGTGGCCGCCTTCTGAAGCCCGCGAATGGAATGACGCGGCCAGGCAAGCTGTTCGACAACCGATAGACGTGGAAGGCGTACTGTCACGCCTCGCTCGGCATTGCCGGATTGTCGGCATTCTCAGTCGAACATGTCGGGCTGATCTTCGACCAGCTGGTTCCAGATCGTCTGAAAGTGCAGCCAGCCGATATATTCACTTCCCACGTGCTCGCGGCTGTAGCGGGCCTTGTCGTCGGGAATGCGTACTGGCTCGATACCCGAGGCTGCGATGTCGAGCTGTTGCTTGCAGCAGCGTTCAAGCGCGATGAACCAGAAGGCCGCGCTTTCGATGGAATGGCGCGAGGCGGTCAGCAGGCCATGGTTTTGATGCAGCGCCGCCTTCACGCCCTTGAAGGCCTTGGAAACGTCAGAGCCCGCATGGTTTTCGACCGCGACAGCCCCGGCATGATCGCCGATGACAACATGGTCCTCGAAGAAGGCACAAGCGTCCTGCGTGATCGGGTCGATCGGGCGGCCCGTGGCGCACCAAGCCGTGCCATGAACTGTGTGTGCGTGACACATGGCGAGGATGTCGGGGTGCTCTTCATGGACATTGGCGTGCAGCACGAAACCAGCGCGGTTCACGGCGTGCTTGCCTTCGATCACGATGCCTTCGTGGTCGATCAGGATGAGGTTCGACAGCTTTACCTTGTCGAAATGCACGCACATCGGGTTGGTCCAGTAAAGTTCTGGCCGCTCCGGGTCGCGAACAGTCAGGTGACCGGCGAACCCGTAGTCAAACCCTTGAAGGGCAAAGGCGCGGCAGGCCGCAACAAGCCGTTCCTTGCGGTGCTGCCGCTCCTCTTCGACAGTGGCGAACTCGGGCATCTCGGGAAAGATCAACCCCTCCTGCTGCGGTTGATAGATCGAGACGCGGTTTCCCAGGTCGAGCATGGCGAGATCCTTCCTTCACTCGGCAGCGTGTTTGTAGGTGCTCGCAAACTTCATGAGTGCGTCATCTTCACAAGCTTCGATCGGCGTAAAGTCTTGATGCGCGATCCATTCGGGGCGGGTAGGTTTGCGGATGTGGTTGGATACCGCATTGAGCGTAAGGTAGACGATCTTGCGGGGGAAGGGCGTGATGTTGCCCGCCGAACCGTGTACCAGGTTGCCGTGGAACATCAAAACGCCGCCGGGCTTGCCGGTGGGCACGGCGAGTCCCCCTTCTTCCACCAACTTGGTGACGGTGTCGTTGTCCAGTGTCCACAATGGATAGCTCGTCGTAGAAGTGTCGTGACCGGCCTTGAGCACGCCGTGCTTGTGGCTCTTGGGGATCAGCATCAACGGCCCGTTGAATGTGAAAACCTCGTCCAGGAAGACCGAGATGTTCATCGCCCGCGGCTTTGGCATGCCATCGTCACGAGCCCAGGTGCCAAAATCCTGATGCCACTGCCAGACATCGCCGGTAAAGCTGGCTTTTGCATTGATCTTGTACTGATGCATATACACCTTTTCGCCGAACACCTGTTCCAGCGGCTCGATCAGGCGCGGGTGTCGGCCAAGAATGCCAAAGGCCTCGTTGTAGGTGTGGGCGGCGAACGCCGTTCTAGGCGCGCCAGATGTCTCCCGCCAAACCTCTGGGCGGTCCTCATCGTAGATGTTATCGGCTTCTGCCTTCAGTGCAGAGGCTTCTTCGGGTGAAAACGTCTCGGGCAAGAAGATCCAGCCCTCTTCCTCAAATTGCCTGACCTGTTCTTCTGTCAGTTTCATATCGCGATTCCTCCCTTATTCGTCAGCATCTTGACCGACGTTCATACGGTCGATGCGCTCTCGTGTCTCTTCTCCGGCGCGCCTCGCGTGCTCCTTGGAACGCGCCTCTGCCAGGTCCGCGTCGCCCGTCAAGACCGGAGCGGCGATTGCCGCGTGTTCCTCCCAGATCAGCGATCTGTGATCCGGCTCGTCCAAGACCACGGCCATAGATCGCATGAACTGTGGCCATTGCTCGGACACAGTGCGAGCAATCTCATGATTGCCAGAGAGGTCATGCATCGCACGGTGGAACGCCACGTCCGCGCGGACCATTTCGATCGTATTTGCATCGGAGGGTAGCGCGGCGCCGGTATCCAAAGCAGCCTTGAGCGCGTCCACCTCCGCCGGTTGAGCGCCGCCCTCCGCCACGCGGAGCGCGGCGAGCCGGGCCGCCAGACCGTCGAGCACTTCGCGCACCTGGTACAGGTGCCGAATCTGCTTTCCGTCCAGCGGCACAACAGCCAACCCCTTGCGCCCATGCTGAACGACCAAGCCCTGGTGCTTGAGCACCTGAAGCGCGTGACTCACGGGTTGGCGGGAGACGTCTAGCAGCTCTGCAACGCGGCCCTGAGTGAGTCGCATGCCTGGCGGCAGGCGACCAATCGAGATCGCTTCGACCAGCCTGCCATGGACTAGATCAATAAGTGCAGGCTCCGACTTGAGCGGGCCCAGAACCTCCGCAACTTGCTCTTTCCTGGCCTCAACGAGCTCTGTTGACATCCGGATGACGTTCTCTGAATTTGGAATTCCGAATGCAGATTTCCAAACACTGCGGATTCTGTCAAGCGACGCGCCAGAGGGAGGCCATTGCATGTTCGTCTATCGGGAGCTTGTGGCGCGCGCAGAGCAGGAGAAACCAATTCGCGTGGGTTTGATCGGCGCAGGCAAGTTCGGGTCGATGTTCTTGAGCCAGGTACCGACGACGCCGGCGCTGCAGGTCTCCGTCATTGCAGATCTTCGGCCCGACAACGCGCGCAGGGCCTGCGCCGAGGTCGGCTGGTCGGACGAGCAGATCGGCAGCGTCACCTTCACCGACGATGCGATGGAGATGCTGTTGCGGCACGATGTGGATGTGGTTGCAGAGGCCACCGGAGACCCGGTTGCAGGTCTGCTCCATGCGCGCGAAGCGATCCGGCAAGGCAAGCACATTGTCATGGTCAATGTCGAAGCCGACGTGTTGGCCGGGGCGCTGTTGGCTGAAGAAGCCCGAGCGGCCGGCGTGGTCTATTCCATGGCCTATGGCGACCAACCGGCCCTGACCTGCGAGATGGTCGAATGGGCACGGGCCTGCGGGTTCAACGTCGTGGCGGCAGGGAAAGGCACCAAGTACCTGCCGAGTTACCATGCCTCGACGCCTGACACCGTGTGGGATCACTACGGCCTGACCCCGGCTCAGGCCGCAGAGGCAGGCATGAATCCGCAAATGTTCAACAGCTTCCTCGATGGCACGAAGTCCGCGCTGGAAATGGCTGCGGTCGCGAATGCGACGGCGCTCGCCCCGCCCGCTGACGGGCTGCTGTTTCCGCCTGCCGGAGTGGATGACTTGGCGCATGTCTTGCGCCCCGCCACCGAAGGCGGCCAACTTGCTGGCAAGGGCATGGTCGAGGTCGTGTCTTCCATCGAGCGGGATGGCCGCCCGGTTTTCCGTGACCTGCGTTGGGGCGTCTACGTTGTGATCGAGGCACCAAATCCCTACGCGGCGGCCTGTTTCAGGCAGTACGGCATGAACACCGACGCCACCGGGCGCTACTCCGCAATGTACAAGCCTTTCCACCTAATCGGGCTTGAGCTTAACGTCTCGATCCTGTCTGCCGCGTTGCTCGGCAAGCCGACCGGCTCCACCCTGTCTTTCGAGGGGGATGTCGTGGCAACCGCCAAGCGCGATCTGTCAGCCGGTGAGACGCTTGATGGAGAGGGCGGCTTCACGGTCTATGGCAAGCTGTTGCCCGCGAAGAAGTCGCTTGCCCTGGGTGGCTTGCCCACCGGTCTTGCTCATGGCGTCAAGCTGGCGGCGAGTGTTGCCGCCGGTCAGCCGATTACGTGGAGCGATGTCGAAATCGACGCGGCCTGTGACGCCGTGAAAATCCGACGCGAGATGGAGCAGCGGTTCGGATAACCCGCCGTTGAAAGCGTTGCACAAATTGGTGCCCGAGCCCTGGTTACGCGCATACGGCAGTGCGGCCTCATGGATTGCCGACGTTTGCATTCATCGGCGCAATGGAATGTCTGGAATGCTGGCCGGTTTCCATTTCTTGTCCAGCTTCAGACCGTTGGCGGCGACTGCTGCACCAAGGATTTGCTCCCCAAATCACCGAATCTGCTCGTCTGCGACGCCGCACTGCGCCGCATTGCACACATAGCGCACGGAAGGTCTGGCCGCAGTTGCCAAACGCTCGTCCGGTGCCGGGCCCAAGAGCCGGGCGGACGACGCGACCGCTGGGCGAGCGAGACCTTTTCTCCGCCAAAGTCGGACCCCGCCGGAAACGCGGGCCTGGCATCAAGGGAGATTCCGGGCCCGGGACTGGTCAACTTCGCAAAATTTGGCAGCCAACCGCGCTGCAGGGACCGTGGTTCACGTGGCAGCCTTGCCCAGGCGCGATGATGACCATGGGCATGCGCCCTTGTGCCAATGCGCGCGAACCGGTCCGCTTCGGCCGAACGCGTCGGGAGATGCCGCGCGGCATTCATGGAAGCGATGGTCGGTCACTTCATCGAGGGCAAGGGCACGAAGGTGGATGCCCTGTTCTGCAGCGCCGAGAACCGACCGTTCTTGTCCGGATGTGCCGGTTCGACGACGGGAAGCATGGGCGGCCGCCTTCTGAAGCCGGCGCATGGCAAGAGACGTCCAAAGAGGCTGTTCGACGACCGATAGACGTGGAAGGACGCGGTGGTTCATGCATGGTGCGCAGCTGACGGCTCTCCGCTCCAGCAAGCCGCCGACGGGAGGCACCGGTATCGAGACCTTTGACTACATCATAATCGGCTCCGGAACGGCAGGCGCAACGCTTGCGTCACGCCTGTCAGAAGATGAAGCGTGCCGTGTTCTTGTCCTCGAGACGGGTGGCACGGACAGGCGTTTCTGGCTTCGCCTGCCCGTCGGCTGCTTCAAGTCGAACTACAACGAGAAGGTCTCTCACCTGTTCAAGGGCGATCCCGACGCGGGCATCGCCGGACGAGAGATGGACGTTCCGCGGGGTCGCGTTCTGCGCGGCTCGAGTTCGATCAACGGGCTGATCTACATCCGCGGGCAACGAGAGGACTTCGACGACTGGGAGCGGCTTGGGGCGACCGGCTGGCGATACGCCGACGTCCCGCCCCACTTCCGGAACATCGAAAGCTACGACGGTCCGCCCAGCCAGTTTCGAGGAAGCCACGGGCCGCTGCACGTGTCGGACCTGCGCAACGACAACGCGATGAGTGACGCCTGGCTGGAAGCGGCGCGACATGCCGGACATCCCGACAACCCGGATTTCAACGGGCCCGGAAGTTCCGGCATCGGCGCATATCAGCTGACGCTGAAAGGCCGCTGGCGCGACAGCGCGGCGACCGCGTATCTTCGCCCCGCCCTTGCGCGCGCGAACCTGACGCTGAAGACGCATGCCCGCGTTGTCGGTCTCGTGTTCGCGCGCGATTCCGTGACGGGAGTGCGGTATGTCCGGCAGGGACGTACGGTCACCACACGCGCGTCGCGCGAGGTGATCCTGTGCACAGGGGCCGTTCAGTCCCCGCAGATCCTGCAGCTCGCCGGCATTGGCCCGGCCGGGCTCCAGGAGGCGCACTGCATCCCGGTTCGGGTCGATGCGGCCGAGGTCGGCGCCAACCTGCAGGATCACTTGCAGATGCGGACCATCGTCGAGTTGAAGGATCCGACACATTCGCTCAACACGCAGATCCGCAACCCGTTCAAGGCGCTTGGTTTCGGACTGGACTGGCTCATCAATGCGCGTGGCCCGCTGACCGTCGGGGCAGGCCAGGTCGGCGGGGCCGCCTGCACCAGGCTCGCGCGCAACGACCGTCCCGACATTCAACTCTTCGTCATGCCCTTTGTCGGTCGACAAGCCGGGCCTGCCCTTGCATCGGTATCCCGGCTTCACGGTGTCCTACTGGCAGTGCCATCCCGAAAGCCGGGGATCGAGACGAACTATCTCAGCGCTGACCAGGACTGCCGGACCATGGTCGAGGGGCTGAAGATGGCCCGGGACACCTACAATGCCCCCCCGTTCCGCCCGCACTGGATTCGCGAAGTCATTCCCGGTCCCGGGACAGGGACCGATGGCCAGATCCTGGAGGCCGTTCGTCAACGAGGCAGCACGGTCTTCCATGCCGTGGGCACGTGCCGCATGGGCCGTGACGACGCGTCGGTCGTCGACCCTGAGTTGCGCGTGCGTGGCGTGACGGGGCTGCGGGTGGTGGATGCGTCGGTGATGCCAAGGATCACGTCGGCCAACACCAATGCCGCGACATTCATGATCGCCGAGAAGGCGGCGGCCATGATCCGAGAGAGTTGACGGACCGCTCCTGGGAAGTCGTCAGGACTTCGCGTGTGCTCCGGTTGGAACGAAGGATCGCCATTCACGGTTGCTGGGTGCGGCCACCGGTCGTCCGTTGGCTGCCTCATGATTAAGCAACATACGCAACATTTCTCGGACACGGATCAAAAATGTTCTTTCTTTGTTTCGATGATTCGGGTATGTGCTTCGCGATGCGGGGAAAAGACGAAATCCAAGTCGGATCATCGCGTTGATGGACGTTTGCGTGTTCGGCTTAATGCCATGCACGTTTCACGGCAACTTGGGCCGTTTTCGGGCGGCGGGCGACGATGTTGCGCTCGTTGCGGAATAAATCAAGTGGTTGCAACACCAGGTTGCCGAACTTCCGGTTCCGGAGCTGCGCCGGACTCAATCTCCTGCAGGCAGGACGCGCCATTCAGGAACGCATTCGGGAAGGCGCCGGTGGTGCCGCATTGTCATTATGCGCGCCAGTTGATTTCCGAAACGGAACTTTTTCGCTTCCATTGATCCGAAACGGAAACCAGACTAGTGTGAATTGCGAAGAGGACGTGCCGATGGGCCAGCAGATTGACGACCTTGACCGGGAGATAATTGAACATCTGGCCCTGGACGGGCGTGCGTCAGCGTCCGACATCGCCCAGCGCATTGGCAAGGCCACCGAACGGACGGTCCGCAACCGCATTGCGGCGCTGCTGCAGTCCAGGCAGATCGTCATCAGCGCCATACCTGATCCGATCATCGCCGAACCGGGTGTCCAGGCGGAAGTGCTGATCGATGTGGAGCCCGGCAAGATTGACGAAGTTGCGGCCGCGCTCGCTGAGTTCGATCAGGTCGGCTATCTTGCCGCGACGACCGGAGACTATGGCCTTAGCGCTTCGATCGTCGCGGAAACCAATGCTGAACTCCTGGACTTTGCGGAACGGCACGTCGCGAAATCCGACGGGGTGCGCAAGATCAACATCAGCTTGATCATGCGGCTGTACAAGGTGTTCAACACGCGCACCACTGCGCTTAGCCGCGACGACCGTGCGCATCGAGCCGCCAATTGACACGGGCGATTCGCATAGGCGTGGACGTCGGCGGCACGAACACGGACGCGGCCGCGCTGGATGGGCAGAACGTCCTCGCGACGTCCAAGCGAACGACCACGGCGGACGTTACGGGAGGGATCGTGGCCTCGGTCTGCGCGGTCATGGCCGAAGCGGAGATCGAGCCCGAAGACGTGCTGGCCTTGATGATCGGCACCACGCAATTCCTCAACGCCGCGGTCGAGCGACGCGACCTCCAGCGCGTCGGTGTCCTGCGCCTGTGCGGTCCCGCGACCCGCTCGCTGCCGCCAATGATCGACTGGCCGAATCACCTGCGTGACATGGTTGACGGAGAGGCCGCGCTCGTCGGCGGCGGCTACGAATTTGACGGCAGGCCGATCTCGCCGCTCGACCCCGGGGAGATCCGCAGCGCCTGCCGGTCGTGGGCGGCAATGGGCATCACAGCCGTCGCGATCAACTCCGTATTCGCGCCGGTCAAGGACGAGATGGAAATCCACGCCGCCCGAATCGTGAATTCGGAGATCCCCGGCGTCGACCTGAGCCTGTCGCATCGGATCGGGCACACGGGGCTGCTGCAGCGCGAAGGCGCGACAATCCTGAACGCGGCATTGATGGGGTTGAGCAAGTCTGCAGTCGATGCCTTTCAATCGGCGTTTTCGGCCCTTGGGCTGGCATGCCCGCTCTACCTGACACAGAACGACGGCACGCTGATGTCAGCGGACCTTGCCAGACGGTATCCGGTATTCACCATTTCCTCCGGGCCGACGAACTCAATGCGGGGGGCTTCGTTCCTGACCGGGCATGCCGACCGCATCGTGATCGACATAGGCGGCACGACTACGGATGTTGGCATGCTGGTCGGCGGTTTCCCCCGAACACGGGGACTTGGGGCTGAAATCGCGGGCATCAAGACCAACTTTCGTGTGCCGGACGTGCATTCGTTCGGTCTCGGAGGCGGAAGCGTCATTCGCCAGGAAGGGCAGAGGCTGACGGTCGGCCCGGAATCAGTCGGACACGGCCTGACCGAACGTGCACGGGTCTTTGGCGGCGACGTACTGACAGCGACCGATCTGGCGGTTGCAGCGGGTTTCGCCCGTCTCGGGAACCGGGCGGCGGTCGCCGATCTCGATCCCGCCTTCGTGGAACGCGCGTTCCTGCTCATGAAATCCAGAATCGAGAACGCGGTCGATCGCATGAAGCCAGCGCCAGCCCCGATGCCCGCCGTCCTCGTTGGCGGCGGGTCGATCCTTGTGGACGGAGGCCTGGAAGGATGCAGCGAGGTCGTGCGCCCGCCCCACTTTGAATCGGCCAATGCCATCGGCGCGGCGATTGCTCAGGTTTCCGGCGAAATCGACAGGGTCGTTTCCCTGGACGGCAAGACCCGCGACGAGGCGCTGGCTGAGGTCATTGCAGTCGCGACGAACCGGGCGATCGAGGCGGGCGCCGATGCCGATAGCGTCGAGGTTGCCGAACTGACCGAG
Source organism: Paracoccaceae bacterium (assembly GCA_965208685.1). Lineage (GTDB taxonomy): Bacteria > Pseudomonadota > Alphaproteobacteria > Rhodobacterales > Rhodobacteraceae > JAJEFO01. The sequence continues at coordinate 19,550 of CBDBPL010000002.1, forward strand.
ACTCCGTTGGCCTACCTTCCCGGCAACGCCGTGCGCATCGCGGCCAAGGCAGTGGGGAATCTTGCGGCATGAAGGCCTGGGACATCTCGCCGAAGGACATCGATCGCATAGCGATCGGGGCCGGGATCCTGGGAACCGGCGGCGGAGGCAGTTCGTATCTCGGCCAATTGAAGGCGAAGGCTCAGCTCGCCGCGGGAATGACGATCAAGGTCGTTCTGCCCGAGGATCTGCCGGATGACGCGACGGTCCTGCCGCTGGGCGGAATCGGGGCGCCTACCGTCAGCATCGAGAGAATCGACGAAGGGCATGAAGGCATCCGGTTGATCGAGGCAATCGAAGCCGTCACGGGCAAGCGCATCGATGCGCTGGTGGCCGACGAGATCGGCGGAGCGAACGGAATCGCCCCGATGCTCCCTGCCGCCCAGCTTGGATTGCCGGTCGTGGATGCCGATGGCATGGGTCGGGCATTCCCCGAGACGCAAATGACGTCCTTCTTTGTCGGTGGCCAGAACACTGCCCCCTCGGCCCTGACCGACGTGCACGGCAACGTCCTTGTCGTGACCGACGCTCGATCGCCGGAAATGCTTGAGCGGTTGATGCGGCCCGCAGCAATCGCGATGGGATGTTCGGCGCTGATGTCGACGGCGCCAATGTCCGGCGCGTTTCTGAAGATGCACGGGATCCGGCATTCGATCAGCCTGGCGCACCGGCTTGGCGATGCAGTGCTGTCCGCAAGGTCGGCAAAGACGGATCCGGTGGACGCGATCTGCGCCGAAGGCCGTGGCGTCTGTCTCCTGCGCGGAAAGGTCGTCGATGTCGAGCGACGGATCACGAACGGTTTCACGCGCGGGATGCTGACGGTGTCGGGGCTCGACGAAGACCGCGGCCGATTCGTTGAAATCGACCTTCAGAACGAGTTCATCGTGGCCCGTGAGAACGGGCGGGAAGTCGCCACGGTTCCGGATCTCATCTGCGTCGTGGACAGCGAGGACGGAACGCCTGTTTCAACCGAGGAGCTCAAGTACGGGATTCGCGTGGCAACGCTGTGCCTTCCGGCGCCGAAACTGCTGCGAACGGATTCGGCACTCTCGGTCATGGGCCCTCGGGCCTTCGGCTACGATCTTGACTTCACGCCATTCGCCCAGCCGTACGATCCCGCGCCAGCGGAATCCTACGCAATGAACCCGGCATCAGCCGGAACCGACCATCCAGAGGAGGATACGAGAAATGGAACGTCGTGAATTTCTGAAAATCGGTGTCCTGGCCGCGTTGGCCACGACCGCCAGCTTCGCTCAGGCCGACTACGCCAACGCGCAGGGCAGCCCGGACATCCTGACGATCGCTTCGCCAGCCGGATTTCCGGACCTTGATCCCGCAACGTCGTTTTCCAACGACGGGGCGGTCCTGGCAAATGCCTACGAAACCCTGACAAGGTACGTTCCCGACATGTCCGGAGGTTCTGGCACCGTCGAACCGGTTCTGGCGGAAAGCTGGAGTTCGTCGGACGATGGCCTGACCTGGACATTCAAGTTGCGCAGCGGCGTGTCGTTCTCGGACGGCGCGGAATTCAATGCGGCGTCCGTCAAGGCTTCGATCGAGCGAACGCAGGCCATCGGTGGCGGTGCGGCATTCATCTGGTCGCCGGTCGAGGCGATCGAGACGCCCGATGACATGACGGTTGTCATGAAACTCGCGTGGCCTCAGCCTATGGATGTGACCGCATCCGCCGGGTTTGCCGCATGGATCATGAGTCCGAACGCGGTCGACAAGGACAACGCCTGGTTCAACGCAGGCAACTCTGCCGGGACAGGACCGTACGTGATCTCGCGCTATGAACCGGGTCAGCGGCTGATCATGGAACGAAACAAGGGTTACTGGGGTGGCGACGCAGGTGGATTCGAGAACATCGTCTTCGAGATCATCGAGGATTCGGTACTTGCGCAAAGCATGCTGGAGAGCGGCCAGGCGGACTGGGCGACGAACCTGCCGTTCGAGAACATTGCCGGCCTTGAGGCCAAGCCTGGCGTGACTGCCCACGTCAACCCGTCCTTCCAGAACCTTTTCGGCCTGCTGAACGTACGCCGTCCACCGCTTGATGATGTACGCGTCCGGCGGGCCTTGGCACTGGCGTTTCCCTACGACGACGTGATCGCCGCGGGAACCGAGGGTCTCGGCAGCCGGTCCATGGGGATCATCCCGCCGGGAATCTGGGGGCACGACATGGATGCGCCGGTACCTTCGACCGATCTTGCCGCCGCGAAAGCGTTGCTCGACGAGGCCGCGGTGTCGGACGTCGCGTTGACGATGACCTACGGAACCGGTGACGCGCTGCAACAGCTCGCAGGCGAACTGTGGCGCGCAAACCTGTCCGCCCTGGGCATCGACCTGGTTCTACAACCGATGGCATGGGAAGCTCAGTGGGAACTTGCAAAGGCGAACCCGGAGACTGCGCAGGACGTCTTCGTGATGTACTGGTGGCCAACCTATGTGACGCCCTACGACTTTCTCTTCAGCCTCTTCAACTCCGAGGAGGAGCCGTTCTTCAATCTCGGCTACTATTCCAATCCGGAATTCGATGCCATTCTTGACGAGGCAAACATCCTGTCGAACAGCGACCGTGCCGCTTCCGAGGCAAAGTTCCGGCAAGCGAATCGCATCGTGGTCGAAGACGCCGCCGCGGTGTTCATGCTGGACATGCCGAACGTGCACTTCACCCGCTCCGACATCGAGGGATACGTCGACAACCCCGCATACGGACATGTCGTGTTCGCCAACGAACTCAGGCGGAACTAGCGTGACGGGCCACGCCGAATGAACCTTGTCCGGTATACAATCAGGCGCCTCATCATGTCGGCGTTCGTGGTGTTCGGCGTGGCCTTCCTTGTCTTCGTTGCGTCCCGGATCGTGCCTTCTGATCCCGCGGCGCTCTATGCCGGGCCGCGGCCCACGGTCGAACAGGTAGAAGCTGCACGGGAGGCTCTGAGACTCGATCAACCGGTGTACGTCCGCTTCGCGGACTTCGTGACGTCGATGGCACGCGGCGATTTCGGGTTTTCCTACCGTACCCGTCGACCGATATGGGACGATCTTGCGGTATTCCTGCCTGCCACGCTTGAACTCGCGCTGTTCGCCACGGGCATCGCGCTCCTGTTCGGAATACCCCTTGGTGTCATCACTGCGGACCGAAAGGGAGGATGGCTTGATCGGCTGTCAGGTCTCGGCGCGATCGCTGCCGTGGCGATGCCCACCTTCTTTCTGGCCATGTTGCTGCAGTTCGTCTTTGCGCAGTGGTTGGGGGTGCTGCCGTTGGCGGGGCGAACATCCCGCGAAATTTCGCTGTTCGATCCTGTCGATGCGGTTACGGGATGGTTGCTGGTCGACAGCCTGATTGCGCTGCGGTTCGATGCTTTCGGGGACGCCTGCCGCCACCTTCTCCTGCCAGCGGTCACGCTTGCGGCCTATCCGACGGGAATCGCCGCTCGCCTGACCCGGGCATTGATGATCGAGATCCTGGAACGCCGCCACGTGCTGGCATCGCGTGCCCACGGCCTGTCGCATCGGCGAATCCTCTTCGGACACGCCTTGCCCAACGCGGTCGGTCCGGCGCTCACCATCATCGGGCTGAGTTTTGCGTTCTCGCTCACCGGCGCCGTCCTGGTGGAGATCATTTTCGCGTGGCCTGGCCTGGGACGCTACGTCAGCGAAGCCATCTTGTCCAAGGACTTTCCGGTGATTGCGGCCGCCACGCTCGTCGTGACCATTTGCTATGTTCTGATGAATCTGGCCATCGACCTTCTGCAGGCGGTGATTGACCCGCGAGTCGTCGTGTCGTGAAACGGGCTGCGCGCTCCCTCGGCCTGGCGGGCACCATCGGCCTGACGGTCATCGTCGCCGTCACTCTCGCTGCCGTCTTTGCGCCGGCGGTCGCACCATTTGCAGATCAGGGAGCGGGCGCCCCGAACATTGCGGACCGCTTCCACGAGCCGTCAGCAGTGTACTGGCTGGGGACCGACAGCCTTGGGCGCGACATCCTGTCACGCGTGATCTACGGGGGAAGGGTATCAATCGCGATCGGGCTGGCCGTTGTCTTCATCGGCCTATTGGTCGGCCTGCCTATCGGCATCGTCGCGGGCTACAAGGGAGGATGGGTCGACGAGACTCTCATGCGCGTCACGGATGTGTTCCTGGCCTTTCCGGCACTGCTCCTGGCGGTGCTCATGGCTGCCGCGCTTGGTGCCGGACTGGTCAACTGCATCATCGCGATATCGGTCAGCTGGTGGCCCTGGTATGCGCGGTTGGCCCGCTCGGAGGTTCTGGTTCTCCGCAGCCAACCATATGTCGAGGCCGCGCAAGTCATGGGTGTTTCGCATGCGCGCATTCTCGTCCGCCACGTTTTGCCGGCGGTTTCGCGGCCACTTTCGGTCCAGGCCGCCCTTGATTTCGGTCCGGCACTCCTGACTGGTTCGGCACTGTCATTCCTTGGCCTTGGTGTCAGGCCGCCGGTCGCCGATTGGGGCGAAATGGTCAACGCAGGCCGCGCGGTGTTTCCCGACCGGTGGTGGGTCGCGGTGGCACCCGGGGTGGCGATATTTCTTATGGCGCTGGCATTCAGCCTTCTGGGCGACGCGCTGCGCAGTTCAGAAAAGCGGCGGGGCAGTGATTGATGTCAAGAATCTCTCCGTGGAGTTCGGCCATCCAGACAGGCCGGTTCGGGCAGTCCGCGATGCCTCGATGAAAATTGAGCGCGGCGTGATTCACGGCCTCATCGGTGAATCCGGCTGCGGAAAGTCCACCATCGGAATGGCATTCCTGGGATTGCTGCCCGACGACGCGCGCGTGTTCGCGTCCCGGTGCCGGTTCGGCGAGACCGACCTAGTCGCTGACGCTGCCCGGCTGCGCGGCCGCCGGATCAGCCTGATTTCACAGGATCCGGCAGCAGCGCTCAATCCGGTCCTGAGCATCCGGCGTCAATTGGACGACGTTCTGAAGGCGGCCGGCCACACCAGCAGCCCCGAGCGCAAGGCACGGTCGGCTGAATTGCTTGATGCAACCGGGCTGCCTGACAGCCATCGCGTGCTGCGAAGCTATCCGCACGAGCTTTCCGGAGGAATGCAGCAACGCGCCGTGATCGCCCAGGCATTGGCGACTGGCGCCGAATTCCTGATCGCTGACGAACCGACAAGCGCGCTTGACAAGACCATCGGGCGCCAGGTGCTCGACGTGTTGAAAGCGCTCGTCGACGAAAGGAACCTGACGATCCTCATGATAACCCATGACATGGATGTGGTTGCCTACGCGTGTTCTCGCGCAAGCGTGCTCTATGCGGGCATGACTGTCGAGGAGGCTGAAACGCGGGCACTCCTGGCAAGTCCGAAACATCCCTACACCCGGGCGCTTCTCGGCGCCCGGCCGGGCAGGAACACGATGGGGCTCCGTCTGGAAGCCATCGCGGGACAGCCTCCAAGGCCGGACACGGAACTCGCCGGATGCCCATTCGCCGAGCGATGTTCGGTTGCAATGCCTGTATGCGCCGAACGAGCGCCACCCAGGAGAAATGCATTTGATCGCGATTGGGCATGTCACCATGAGGCCTAGCATGCCTGAGCCGGTGCTCGAGGTCTCCGACCTCGTGGTGCGATACGGAAGGTCGTCAATCTTCGCAAGTCGCCCCGAGCCTGCTGCGGACGGCATCTCGTTCGCACTGACTCCTCGCAAGACGCTTGGCATCGTCGGCGAAAGCGGATCCGGAAAGAGCACGGTCCTGCGGGCGATCCTACGGCTGGTCCCCGTCGAGAGTGGAAACGTCCGCTACCGTGGGAGTGACTGGCTCAACATCCCTGTTCACGAAATGCGCCCCTTGCGTGCGCGAATCGGAGTCGTCATGCAAAACCCGTTCCTTTCGCTCAGCCCCAGGCTGACGGTCGCGGAAATCCTGGCGGAACCGCTGCTGGCCCATGGCGGCATTTCCCGAAGTGAAATGTCGGACCGAAGTGCAAGGAACCTGAGTGACTGTGGATTGCGGACCGAGATCCTGGGAAGCCGAGCCGGTGAGCTCTCAGGCGGCCAGGCACAGCGCGTCGCCTTTGCGCGAGCGCTTGCGCTGGAGCCTGACCTGATGATTCTTGACGAGCCGACCTCGGCCCTGGATGTTTCGGTCCAAGCCCAGATTCTGAACCTGCTCCTGGGACTCAAGGCATCCCGCGGGCTATCGGTTCTGATCGTCACTCACGACATTGACGTGGTTTGGCACACCTCCGACGAAGTTCTTGTCATGCACCACGGCCAACAGGTCGAGCACGGCACTCCGGAAGAGGTGGCCAGGCGCGCGACAAACTACCACATACGCTCGCTATTTGGCTGAATGCTCCCGCACCGCACTGCGCACGATAGGGCTGAAGAGCACCCGGAGAACGGCCAGTTCCCCATTGCGTCCGGGTTCGTGCCATGCCCGTCGAACCTGGAAGCGCCGCCGAAGGCGAACGCAGCGACGGTCAAGGCAGAATGCAGGACGGCCGCCTGCATCGCGATGGACGTCCTGAATCCCGTCCCTTGAGTCGTTTGCCCACACCAACCTGCGTTGATCGCCGCATGCATTGAGCGTCGGGCCGGCCGGTTCGCCAGGCTCGCAGCCATGGACTGGTGCTCTCCGAACGCATGGGTGCCAAGGTCAGGCGAGGAACCCTTCTCAAGTGAACCATATACGTAAGTGACCATCAGGCCGCTCTCGCGCTGATTTCACGGGTCGATGAGGTCGGCAACCCGAACGCCCCTCGCCGTGATCGCGGTAGGGAACCGGGTTGCCCCGGTCCCCCCGCGCAGATCCCGGCGTGCGCGTTAACGCACCGGGCTCCTCCCTTGGGTGTTGACGACGAGCCGTTGGTCCGGCCACGGATGGCGGATTCTGGCCTTGGGCCAGTGGATGGCGGCCAAGAGGTCGATTTTCTCCCACGCCGTGCGGTCCCTTCGGGACCGGCGCCGGAGGGCACGCCAGAGCACCCGCTGGCAGAGGCGCATGAACCTCCCCAGGCATCGGCCGCTCCCCGGGACAGCATAGTGGTTGAGCCAGCCGTTTATGACCCTGACCAGCCACGCCGCCGTTTCGTTCCGGTCGTCGCGCCGCCGCCTGCGCAGTTCCTCCTTGATCCGCCGGAAGGTGCGGTTGACCCGTTTCCGGGACGGCATGCGACCGACCCTGAACCGATCATTCCTTGACTGGTCGCAGAAGTGCGTCATGCCAAGGAAGCCGAACGTCTGCGGCTTGCCCTGCCCACGCCTTCGGCGGTTCGCGATTCTGCGGCGCGTCTTCGCAAGGTGCCGCTTCGTCCTTTCGCGGCGCTTCGACCGCTGCTCCTGTCGCGACAGCTTGCGCTGCAGCCGCCTGGCCCTGCCTTCGAGCCGGGACATGTCGGGCATCTCGTGGAGTTCCCCGTCGCTGTCCGCGACCTGTCCGCAGTTCCGGTCGAAGCCGAGCATGTGTCCGTTGTCGGCAGGCTCCTCGATCTCGACCGCAAGGCAGACGACGGCGGTCCACTTGCCGCGACACGCTTGAGCACGGCGGAGACGGGCTTGCCGTCGGGATGCGGTGTAGTTTCTTGACTTAATCCGATCCGACCGGCAGGTTTCATCCCGGATTGTTTCGTGCACGGATTGCCGGATTTCCGGGACAACGTGGGAAGCCGGAACCCGGCGGGCCGATCCCCTTTCCCGACGGAAATCCTTTCCAAGGAGCTCTTCCCGGCAGGCCCTTTCCAAGCAGCATCCTGACGGGCAGGCTGATCCGGAGCGCACGGCATCCGCCGATTGCGACCGGCCGTGCCATGGACCGCGCTTGCGAACGATGAAGGGGGTGGCCCGCGCGAATTGCACTTCGCCGGGCCGTGGACGGGCAACTGCAAATCCGATACGAAACGAAGCTTTCCGCCGAGGAATACGTTAGCACGGAAGCCTGGCGCGACGCCGGACTGGAGTCCTGCCCGAACCATCCGGACGGCGGCTGCCCCTTTGGCAGTCACGGCACCTACGCGCGGAGGACCCCGGCGGGCGCGCGAGTGCCACGCTGGCACTGCCGGGACTCCAACACCACGTTCAGCAAGCTTGCGGACTGCCTGGCGGCGCGGACGCCGGGGACGCTGGCCGCGTTCGAGGCCGCACCGGGCGTGCAGGAAGCGGCGCGCCAGGCCCGCCCGGGCCACCAAATCTCCGACCGCGCGGCAGAGCGGCGCTGGGTCCGGTGGCGGGCCGAATGCGTCCACCGCCTCCTAGCCATCGTCATCGGGCTGCCCCCGGAGCTGCTCCAGGGCGTGGCGCCGGAGATCGCCGCCTTCCCGGCGCGGCTCGGCACCGATTCCGTGCTGACGCAGCCGCCGCCCGGTCCCGGACACGACCTCGTCGTCTCCACCGCGGGTGTCTGCACCGCCGTCCGGCAATGGCTGGAGGCCTTCGGTCTCACACGAATCGGCTGTGGCTTCGACGCCAGGAACCAGGCCGCGGACGCCCTCGCGCACCGCGACACAAGGGTCTGGCGCCTCAGGCCCGAAGGCGGCGCGAAGAACTGGAACGACAGGATCCGGAAGCCGGAAGCAAGACCTGAGCCAGCCTGAAAGTGATCCGGTCCAACCCGGCGGCGGCGCTCAGGCGCCTCCCGCCTTCAAGCTCTTTCCGAAAACGCGAAAGTCGTCACCGTGCAGCATCCAGGCTGCCGGACAACGAGCCATGCCTGCGGCTCGAACCTGAAACCGGTTCCGATGTCCGGCAATGTCGGAAGAGCGTGGGAAGAAACGCCCAAGACCGCACGAACAATCCGGGAATTCCGCAACGAATCAATCAGAAATCCAACATGCGGGTTCCCGCCCTTGCGCCGGATCGTCATCGGGCCGAAGCCGGGGATGTGGAGCGTTCCGTCTCGCACCTTGA
>CBDBPL010000003.1:0-25117 GCA_965208685.1 Paracoccaceae bacterium
TCGGGCGGGCGGACGAAGTTCAACCGCACGCGGCTGGGGATCCCGAAGTCGCATGCCCTCGACGCCGCCTGCGTCGGCGAGACGCCGGCGCTGAAGGGCTGGAGGCAGCCCGTGCTCGCGATCCGGGCCATGGGCCGGGGCTCGCATGCGCGGACCCGCGTGGACCGGTCCGGCTTCCCGGTCGGATACCTGATGGCGGAGAAGTCCGTGCGCGGCTTCCGCACGGGCGACATCGTGCGCGCGACCGTGCCCTCGGGCAAGAAGAGGGGTGTCCACGTGGGCCGCGTCGCGGTGCGCCGGACAGGCTCCTTCAACGTCCAGACGGCGCAAGGGACGGTGCAGGGGATCTCGCACCGGCACTGCCGCGTCGTCCAGCGCGGCGACGGCTACGGATATCACGTCGACACGTCACGGATGAAGGAGACGGCAACGATGCACGGAACACGGGAGCCCGCATTCCTCCCCGCCCTGAAGGACGGGGTTTCCTGCGGGATGATTGGATGAAGCAATGGATTGCATCGCCGGTGCAATCGAAGACGACATCAAGGGCGCAAGGGTGCAGCGCATCCTGGGCGGCGGGGGCGGCGCCACCCGTGTGCTTGCCCGCTTGGACGGTGTCGAAGTCAAGATCGAGACATCGCCTGTCACGCGCGGTGTCGTCCATGACCCAGAAATCCGCCCAGTGTCTGAAATGGTCGCAAACGCGTTCGGCTATGCGGAAATGCAAGTCGTCTCATTCGAAGACCTGTTTGGCGGCAAGCTGCATGCCGCAGTGGATCGCCAACATCCCCGTGACCACTACGATGTAAAGCTTCTCTATGAAAACGAAGGGCTGACAGGCGAACTGTTTCGCACTTTTCTGATCTACGTTGCATGTTCTGGGCGTCCTGCGCATGAGTTGCTGAACCCTAGTCCGATTGATCTCAACCAGCCGTTTTCCCGAGAGTTCGAGGGCATGACCAAGACATCTGTCGGCCTCGACGAACTGCTTGCGACACGCAAAATGCCGATCGCAGACATCCAATCGCGCCTCGACAAGAACGCTAGACGGTTCTGCTCAGCCTGCATGACGGCACTCCGGACTTTGGCGCAATCGACCGGACTCGCGCGGCCGACCTTCCGGCGGTTCGCTGGAAACTTCTCAACCTGAAACGCCTGATCCGCGAAAACCCGAAAAAGCATGCCGAGCAGAAAGGCCAGTTGGAAAGACTCCTCAGGTAAAGCCTCGACCAATTCACTGGTCGCCCTCGGGAGATTGACGTGACGGAAGTGTTCAACCCCGTCCAGAACTATTGAGCTCATCGTTTCCGGACCCCTGTGAACAGCGACCGACTTCCGCCAAGGCTTCAAGCAAATCCAAGAGCCGCTCGAAGTCGCGCGCGCCAAGCCTGCCACGAAGGTCCTCCGCAATGGCCAGGGCGGCGTCGCGGTTGTCTGACAACACCTCTCGGCCTCGGGACGCTATCCCGATGACCTGCCGGCGGCGATCGGACGCTGGCGTTTCCCTGGTCACGAACCCGTCAGTCACCATTGCCTGCACGATTCTTGTCAAGCTCGACGCCATCAGTCCGGCTTCCCTGGACAATCGCGACGCATCCATTGGGCCGAACTCGTCCAAGACGCGCAGCACGCGCCACTGCTGCTCGGTCAGGCCTGTCCCGGCCAGCATCTCCCGGATCGGCGCCATGACGGCCTCCCGTGCCCTGATAAGCGCGATCGGCAACGAGCGGCGAGTTGACGGGAGCGCAACCCTTTCGTTTGGCATCGGTTCGACTCTTGACTGGATAACTGCTTTTGCTTAACATCTCAATTATTGATATGTCAAGGAAATGCGATGCCGCACGTGATCGTGGAATACTCGGCCAATCTCGAAGAGGCGATCGATGTCGGCGGCCTCTGCGAACGCGTCAGGCAGGCAGCGGCATCCATCGACGAGATCGCGATGCCGGGCATCCGGGTCCGTGCCTACCGGGCGGACCACCACGCGGTCGCTGACGGCGCTGAAAGGCACGGATTCGTTGACATTTCCGTCCGGCTTCGCGGCGGCCGCTCGGACGCGGTCAAGGACAAGATCGCGAAGCAACTCTTCACGGCCGCACGGGAGTTCATCGATCCCTACATGAAGGGGAACTCCTTGGCCCTTTCGCTGGAAGTTCGCGACATCGACCCCGAGCTCTCCCCGAAGACCGGCACGATTCGTGATCATCTGAAAGGCGACCAATGACCCTTTCCGACAACCTCAAAGCGCTTGACGGGCACCTTGAACGGTTTCGGACGGGCGGTATTCCAAACCGGATCGGCGGCAAGGACTTGGACGGTTCAGGCGGAACCTTCGCCACAGACTCGCCGGTTGACAGGAGCAGGATTTGCGACGTTGCGCTGGGAACGGCAAAGGACATCGACGCCGCCGCACGTGCCGCTCACGACGCATTTCCGGCTTGGCGCGACCTGCCTGCGAAGGAACGCAAGGCCGTCCTCATCGGCGTCGCCGAAGCGATCGAGGCACGCGCCGAGGAAGTCGCGCTCTGCGAGTGCTGGGACACCGGACAAGCCTATCGCTTCATGTCTAAGGCCGCGCTCCGCGGCGCCGAGAACTTCCGGTACTTTGCCGATCAGGCCATCTCGGCGAGAGACGGGTACAATCTTCCCTCGCCCGGGCTCGCGAATGTCACGACCCGCGTGCCGATCGGCCCGGTGGGCATCATCACGCCCTGGAACACGCCTTTCATGCTTTCGACCTGGAAGATCGCACCGGCCCTCGCCGCAGGCTGCACCGTGGTCCACAAGCCGGCCGAGCTGTCGCCGCTCACCGCACGACTGCTCGTCGAGATCGCCGAAGACGCCGGCCTGCCGCCAGGCGTTCTCAACACCGTCAACGGCTACGGCGAGGTAGCAGGCAAGACGCTCTGCGAACATCCGCTCCTCAAGGCCATCGCGTTTGTGGGGGAAAGCGCGACCGGCAAGCTGATCGTCAAGCAGGGCGCTGACACGCTCAAGCGCGTGCATCTGGAGCTGGGGGGGAAGAATCCCGTGATCGTCTTCGGTGACGCAGACCTCGAACGTGCTCTCGATGCGGTGATCTTCATGATCTACTCGATCAACGGCGAACGGTGCACGTCGTCCTCGCGCCTTCTGGTGGAGGACTCCATCCGCGACGAGTTCGAGGCCCGGCTTATCGAGCGCGTCAACAGGATCAAGGTCGGCCACCCGCTGGATCCCGCCACCGAAATCGGCCCCCTGATCGCCGAAGATCACTTCCGGAAAGTGACGTCCTACTTTGACATCGCGACCAGCGAGGGCGCTACCGTCGCCGCTGGCGGCGCCGCAGGCGACCCGGCTGGCTACTTTGTCCAGCCGACGCTGTTTACAGGCGCGGACAACGGCATGCGCATCGCCCAGGAAGAGATTTTCGGCCCTGTCCTGACCTCGATCAGGTTCTCGGACGAGGACGAGGCGCTGAAACTCGCCAACGACACCGACTACGGTCTGGCCGCATATGTCTGGACAAGCGACCTGGCACGCGCCCTTCGCGTCACGGACAGGCTCGAAGCCGGCATGATCTGGGTGAACTCGGAAAACGTTCGCCATCTTCCAACGCCCTTTGGAGGCGCGAAGGCCAGCGGGATGGGCCGCGACGGGGGCGACTGGAGCTTCGAGTTCTACATGGAGCAGAAGCACATCGGCTTTGCGACCGGCAAGCACAAGATTCCAAGGCTGGGCAACTGATGCAGCCCGTCGGAGTCCGTCAGCCGCCAAGGCGCTTCCGCCCGGCCCTTCGAGGGCATGAACGCCCATGCCCTGCCAGACCGTCTGGTCATGGCCCCCTGCCCGCCACTTGACAAGGTCCGACCATGCCTCTGCCCACTCCCGTCCTCGCCCCGCCTTTCAATACGGTTCGCCTCAGCCATGCCTGCCTGAACGTTGCGAACCTGGAGGCGTCAAGACGTTTCTACGTTGAGACGCTGGGACTTCAGGTCACGGACGAGTATGCGGGCCACATCTACCTTCGAGCGATGGAGGAACGCGGCCATCATTGCCTGATCCTGAGGAAGTCAAGCAACCCGGGCACGGTCGAATCCCTGTCGTTCAAGGTGTTCTCGGAAGAGGACCTGGACCGGGCCGAGGCTCACTTCAGATCCGGAGGCTGCGCCACTGAATGGATCGAGCGTGCGCATCAGGGTCGCACGCTCGCAACCATCGACAATCTCGGGGTTCCGATCGAGTTCTACCACCAGATGGAGCGCATGCCCTGGATCCACCAGCAATACGCGCTCTACCGGGGCGTGAAGCCGCTCCGAATCGACCACTGCAATCTCTTCTCGACCGACGTCGACGCTTCGGCCGCGTTTTACAACGACTTCGGATTCCGCGTGACCGAATACACCGAAGACGAGGACACGGGCCGACTCTGGGCTGCATGGATGCACCGGAAGGGAGGCGTCCACGACATTGCCTTCACCAACGGCACCGGGCCGAGATTGCACCACATCGCGTTCTGGGTGCCGACGCCATTGAACATCATCGACCTGCTCGATCTCATGTCGACGACCGGCTATCTCGACAACATCGAGCGCGGGCCGGGACGCCACGGAATTTCCAACGCGTTTTTCCTGTACGTTCTTGACCCCGACGGGCACAGGACGGAAATCTACTGCTCCGACTACCAGACGATCGACCCGGACCATGAACCGATCCGGTGGGACCTGAAGGATCCGCAGCGGCAGACTCTTTGGGGCGCGCCGGCCCCTCGCAGCTGGTTCGAGCACGGTACGCGCTTTGCCGGCGTCGAAGCCGGACCTCCGACGCTTGAAGCCACGCCGATCATCGCGCCATGACTGGGCACCGGGAACCGACTTGGGAAGATCTCGCTCGCTGGGGCCGACGAGCTGCCGAATGGGGCGCCGACTACCATCGCGCCATTCGCGAGCGCCCGGTCCGGTCGCAGGTCTCGCCCGGCGAGATCGCGGCGGCGCTTCCGGAAGCGCCGCCCGAGGAAGCCGAAGACATGGAAACGATCTTCAACGACGTGGATCGCATTGTCATGCCCGGCATCACGCATTGGCAGCACCCGAGCTTTTTCGCCTATTTCTGCTCCAATGCAACGCCGCCCTCCGTGGTCGCGGACTACATGATCGCGAACCTCGCCGTTCAGTGCATGATCTGGCAAACGTCGCCAGCAGGAACCGAGCTGGAGACGCGGGTCCTTGACTGGCTTCGCCAGGCTCTCGACCTGCCCGAAGCGTTCCATGGCGTCGTTCACGGCAGCGCCTCTGAAGCCACGCTCGCCGCCGTCCTGACAATGCGGGAGCGCACGCTCGAGTGGCAGGGAAACCGGGCCGGGCTGCCCGGACAGAAGCGCCTTCGGATCTACGCGACGGCCGAAGTGCATACGTCGATCGACCGTGCGATCTGGGTTGCCGGGATCGGGCAGGACAACCTCGTCAGGATTCCCACGGCAGGTCCGCTGAGATCCATGAATTCCGCGGCGCTGGACGCCGCGATCAAGTCCGACCTCGCGGCGGGACGCCTGCCCACGGGCATCATCTCCTGCGTCGGCGGCACAAGCATGGGCGCCTCGGACGATGTGGGCCGCGTTGCAGAGGTCGCGAGACGGCACGGCCTTTACCTCCACGTGGATGCGGCCTGGGCCGGAAACGCCATGATCTGCCCCGAGTTCCGGCATCTCTGGTCCGGCACCGAAGATGCGGACAGCGTCGTCTTCAATCCCTACAAGTGGATCGGGGGACAGTTCGACGGATCGGTTCATTTCGTGCGCTCGCCGGAGGATCTGACCCGCACGCTGGCGATCAAGCCGGAATACCTGAAAACGCACGGCGCAGACGGATTCATCAACTATTCGGAATGGTCGATTCCCCTTGGTCGCAGGTTCCGTGCGCTCAAGCTATGGTTCCTGATCAGGGCCTATGGACTGGAAGGTCTCCGCCGCCGCATCCGGGACCATGTCGCATGGTCCGAAGAGCTCGCCGGGAAACTTCGGGACGATGACAGGTTCGAAATCGTGACCGACCCGATCCTGTCGCTGTTCACGTTCCGCCTGGTGGGGAAGGACGATGCGAGCCAGCTGGACTTCGTGAACCGCCTGAACGGCGACGGGCGGATCTACTTGACGCAGACCCAGGTCGACGGACGGGCAGTGGTACGCTTCCAGGTCGGACAGTTCGGCACCACGCGCGACGACGTGCTGGCAGCCTATGACGTCATGTCGGAACTGGCATGAGATTCGCGACCTACACTCACGACGGTGAGCGATTCTACGGCATGGTGGACGATCACGAGGCCGTCCCTCTCTCGCCTGACTTCCCGGCATGGCCGACCCTCAAGGAGGTCGTCGCGGCGAACGGCCTCGACGACCTGGCTCGCGCGGCAGCGGACCGAACCGCCTTGCACGAAGGCATCCTGTTCGAACCTCCAATCCCGGAGCCACGTCGGATCATCTGCGTCGGCGTCAACTTCCCTGACCGGAACGCCGAGTACAAGGACGGCAGCGACCAGCCCAAGCACATGTCGCTCTTCCCCCGCTTCCCGTCGAGCTTCACTGGTCATGACAGGCCCCTGATCCGGCCGCCCGAGAGCGAAAGGCTCGACTACGAAGGGGAGATCGCCGTCGTGATCGGCAAGGGCGGCCGCCGAATTAGCGCGTCAAGTGCCTACGAGCACATCGCGGCACTCACGCTGTGCAACGAGGGAACGATTCGCGACTGGGTTCGGCATGCGAAATTCAACGTCACTCAAGGCAAGAACTGGGACAGTTCCGGCGCCATGGGACCCTGGATCGTGCCTTTCGCCAACCCGGCCCAGCTTGACGACGCCCGCCTCGTCACGCGGGTCAACGGGGAGGTCCGGCAAGACGATCACCTGAAGAACATGCTGTTTCCGGTGCGCGAGCAGATCGCCTACATCTCGACATTCACGACCCTCGACAGCGGCGACATGATTGTCACCGGCACCCCCACCGGCGCGGGTGCGCGGTTTGATCCGCCGCGGTTCCTGCAGCCCGGCGACGTGATCGAGGTCGAGGTCGAGGGCATCGGCACCCTTCGCAACACTGTCGAGGACGAGGCATGACGCCCGAAGAGCACGCCAGCGCTGCTGCCGCCCTGCTTCGGGCCGAGGAGACAAGGACCCAGATCGGCCTTCTCAGCCTGGCGCATCCCGACATGACCATGGACGATGCATATGCGATCCAGAACGAGATACTTTCGGCCAAGATCGCCCAAGGCCGGCAGATAGCAGGATGGAAGATCGGGCTCACTTCCAGGGCGATGCAAACCGCGCTGAACATCGGCGTTCCGGACAGCGGGATCCTTTTTGACGACATGGAATTCGCCGACGGATTCGAGGTTCCGGCGGGGCGCTTCATTCAGCCTCGCATCGAAGCGGAGATTGCCTTTGTCATGAGGGACACGATCAGCGGACAGGACGTCACGCGCAAAGACATCCTGACCGCAACTGAATGCGTCGCTCCGGCCTTGGAGATCCTCGACACCCGCATCCAACGCGCCGACCCGGCAAGCGGCCAGGCCCGCATCATCACGGACACGATCAGCGACAACGCGGCGAATGCGGGCTTCGTGCTTGGAAGCAAGCGCCACGACGTGGACGCGCACGATCTCCGCTGGGTTCCGGCAATTGTCTTCAAGGACGGCGACGTCGAGGAGACCGGCCTCGGCGCAGGCGTCCTGAACGACCCCGTCGAGAGCGTTTGCTGGCTCGCCCGCCGCATGGCATGCTATGATCAGCGGATCGAGGCCGGACAGGTGATCCTGTCGGGTTCGTTCATTCGCCCTCTTGAATGTCCCCCGGGGACCCGAATACATGCCGACTACGGGGCATTCGGCACCGCCGACATCGCTTTCGCCTGAAAGGTTGATCCCATGAAAGATTCGAACTTCCTGAAAGAACAGAACGCCCGACTGCTCTGGCACCCGATGGCCAGCCCGACGGATTGCATCGAGAGCCCGCCGGTCATCGTCACTGGCGCGTCGGGATCGCGCATTCGCGACATCGACGGCCACGAGGCGGTGGATGCCGTGGGCGGCCTCTGGAACGTCAACCTGGGATACTCTTGCGAACCTGTGAAGCAGGCGATTGCAGACCAGCTTGGCACCCTGCCCTACTATTCGGCGTTTCGCGGCACCACGAACGACAAGATCATCGAGCTGGCGCACGAACTGGCCGATTTCTTCGGCCCGGACGGCATGGCGCGCGCGTTCTTCACCAGCGGCGGTTCGGACAGCGTCGAGACCGCCCTTCGCCTTGCACGGCAATATCACAAGATTAGGGGAGAGGCCGGCCGGGTGAAGTTCCTGAGCCTGAAGAAGGGCTACCACGGCACGCACATGGGCGGCGCCAGCGTCAACGGCAACGCGAACTTCCGGACGAACTACGAGCCCCTGCTGCCTGGCTGCTATCACATACCGGCTCCCTACACCTACCGGAATCCCTTCGAGGAAAGCGATCCGGAAAGGCTGGCCAACCTGTGCGCGGCAGCGCTGGAAGACGAAATCGCGTTCCAGGGCGCGGGCACGATCGCCGCGTTCATCATGGAGCCGATTCTGGGCGCGGGCGGCGTGATCCCTCCGCACTCCTCGTTCATGCCGATGGTGCGCGAGATCTGCCACCGCCACGGCATACTCCTGATCTCCGACGAGGTGATCACCGGCTACGGCCGCACGGGTGCCTGGTCCGGCGCACGGCTTTGGGGCGTCAGTCCCGACATGATGAGCACCGCCAAGGCGATCACCAACGGCTACTTTCCGTTCGGCGCCGTGATGATCGGTGAAAGGATGGCTGACGTTTTCGAAAGTGACAGTTCACCCAACGCCTTCATCGGCCATGGCTACACCTATTCGGGCCATCCGGTCGGAGCGGCCGCGGCGCTCGCATGCCTGGCCGAAACGAAGCGTCTCAACGTGATCGACAGCGCAGCGGCGCGGGGCACCGAGCTGTTTGACGGCCTACTGGCCCTCAAGGACAGGCATGAGCACATCGGTGACGTCCGGGGCGGCCATGGGCTGATGCTTGCCATCGAGTGCGTTTCGGATCGCGCGACCAAGACCGCGGACATCGACATGCCGCTCAAGGTGCAGAAAGTGGCTTACGAAAACGGCGCGATGGTTCGAGCCGCAGGACCGAACCTGTTGATGTCCCCGCCGCTGGTGCTGACATCCGAGGACGTGCAGATCATCATCGCGGCGCTCGACGCGGGCTTTTCAGCGCTCTGAACCAAGCTGCCGGTCGCTGGGAAACCGGCCCGAGGCTGCGCCCCGGCAGGTGCGCCGCCTGTCCAAGGCTGCATTGTGTCCGCTGCTGCACACAATGGCCCGGCAAAGGAGACGGTCCGATGACACCGGGCCAGTTTCGGCATCCGCGCGCCACCGGGACCGGAAGGCCTTGATGGACACAACGGATCGGCCGTTGCGCTGTGTTGAGCAAGCCGTTCGACGCACGCGAAAGGGCACATGCCGCAAGTCTCGTCACGCAATGGAGCCTGTCGCGCGCATTGACATGAATGTCGTGCGGCAAGGATGCCCCGATTGCGAACAAGCCCTCGTGACATTGATTGCCAGGCAGAGAAGTTGTTGGGCTGCGTCGCATGCGAAACGGCGAGGCACCGCAACGTAACGTCTGGCCCAGGACGTGACATTCCGCTAACAGTTTGGCGTCACATGGCACTGCAAGGATGAAATTCATGGCGCGGCCGTTTCTGATCTTGATCACCTGCCTGGTCGCAATGCCCGCCTGGGCAGACGATGATTCAGCGCGTTTCGACTTCGGAGGCGACGCGTTCCGCGCCGGGATGTCAGTGATTCACGATGCGGTCGGTGCCGACGATCTGTTCATGGCCGGCGACAGGGTGGCGGGACGAGCCGACATCACGGGCACCGCCTTTTTTGCAGGCCGGAAAGTCGCAATGTCTGGCGCGATAGGCGGCGATGTCTATGCCGCCGGCGAGGAAGTCGCGATTCAAGCCGATGTATCTGGCGATGCCAGCCTTTTGGGGCGCACCGTATCGGTGGCGGAGGTGGGCGGAGACCTCCGGGTGGCGGCATCCGAGTTGCAGCTTGGCGGCAACGTCGGAGGAAACGTGATCGTCACCAGCTCGGATGTCGCGTTCGATGCCGCCGTCGGAGGCGACGTGACCCTTGCGGCACGTAACGTCGATTGGGGTGAAGCAGCTTCGATTGCCGGACGACTGATCATCCATGAAGAAGAACTGGGCGATCTGGAAGTGCCCGAGCGAGTGGCTTCCGTCGACAGGATCGAGCGACGCGAGATCGAGGGACGGAGGGTCGAGCGGCAGGATGAGGCGCGACGGCCGCATTGGTGGTCATCGATTGGCGATTTCCTCTTCGAAGTGATCGTGGTGGCCGTTCTGGCCGTTCTGGTCGCGGCGTTGTTGCCCGCACGGCTCGCCGAGATGCAGCAACGGGTTCTTGCTCGCCCGATCCATACCTTGTGGCTGGGCTTTCTGTCGCTTTCGGCAGTGATCGGGGCGAGCATTCTGCTTACAATCACGATCATCGGGCTACCGTTGGTCGCCGTATTGGCGCTGCTGGCATTCCTTTGCACAATCGCCGGATATGCGGTTGCGGTGTACGTCCTGGGCGTCAGGCTGTTGCTGGCGATGGGCAGACCGGAGCCGGACAGCATCGGCAGCCGGGGGATCGCGGCGGGCACTGGTGCTGCGGCGGCCGCTGTCATCGGACTCATTCCGTTTCTGGGCTGGCTCTTTGCCATCGTGTTGGCGCTTGCGGGAATCGGTGCAATCACGGTGCAGTCGATTCGACCGGCGTTCTTCGCCGACACGGTCTGAACGCGGCCGCGAAGAGGGCTTGCCAGACGCCTGAATTGCGGAGGCCCTGTGCACCTATGCGCCGTCAACTCGGCGTGCACTGTCCGGCTGGGTCTTTTGCGAGTTCGCAGCGTCGCCGCGAGCGAGGCCCGGCGTCCTCAAGGGCACGGATCCCCGGGCGTGACGCACGGCTCAGGATATGTGATTCAGCGAATACCTCTCATTTATGGTCTAATTTTCATATTCGCGGATCATCGGGCTTGATGCATATCCGTGAAGATGTCAGCGCATGTCAGAACCCCAAGGCAGATTGGGAGCATCGTCAGACGCAGCCGCATGGCGTCAGGCCTGAACCAAACACAGTTCGGCGAGAGAGCCGGTCTGCGACAAGAGACGATCTCCCTGATTGAAACAGGCAACCCGGCGGCCAAGATGAAGACGATGTTGGCGGTTCTTGCAGCACTCGACCTGGAGTTCAGGATCGGCTCACGGGCAAAGGGCAGCGCCAAAGACATCGAAGACATCTTCTGATGCCCCGTCGCCGCATGTACGTTCCGCTGCGCGTCTTGTTGAACGGGCGCCTTGTCGGTCACCTGGCCAAGGAGCCAGGAGGCTCCATCAACTTTCGGTATGACGAGAGTTGGCTGGCTTGGGAGCATGCACTGCCCGTCTCGCTTTCCATGCCGCTCAGTGAATCCGGCTTTCGGGGAGAACCTGTCGTCGCCGTGTTCGAGCATCTCCTGCCCGATTCAGACGCACTGCGCCGACGCATTGCCGATACGGTTGGTGCACGTGGAGCCGACGCCTACGGCTTGCTGGAGGCCATCGGACGCGATTGCGTTGGCGCGCTTCAGTTCATCATTGAAAGTGAGGAGGCCATCAACGCAAGCGACGAGATCAAGGGCGACGTTGTCGACGATGAAACCATCGACAAGCTCCTGCGCAGTTTGCCGCAAGCACCTCTTGGACTGAGCAGGGATGACGAGTTTCGTACCTCAGTGGAAGGTGCACAGGAAAAGACCGCCCTGCTCCGGCACGACGGAAAATGGATCAGGCCGCACGGAACCACGCCGACCACCCACCTGCCCAAGCCACGGATTGGAGAGTTGCCCGATGGCATTGATCTTTCCAACAGCGTCGAGAACGAATTCTACTGCCTGAAACTCGTGGAAGCCTTCGGCCTGCCGGTGAACCGCGCAAAGATCAAGACATTCGGTGAGACCAAGGCGCTTGTCATCGAGAGGTTTGACCGCAAGTGGACAGCGGATGGTCTGCTCTTGCGCCTGCCGCAGGAAGACTGCTGCCAATCCCTGTCCGTACTGCCATCCAGGAAATGCCAGAACGAGGGCGGCCCCCGGCATGGCGGACATCCTCGATCTGCTCAAGGGCAGCGACACACAGGAAGATGACCAAAGGATGTTTTTCAAGGCCCAGATACTGTTCTGGCTGCTTGGGGCAACTGACGGACACGCGAAGAACTTTAGCATTTTCATCGGTCCCGGCGGAAGCTACCGCCTGACCCCGCTGTATGATGTGCTGACAACGCAGCCAATCCTCGACAGGAAGCAAGTCAATCGCAAGCACATGAAGCTTGCCATGTAGGTTGGCACGAGACGCCACTACCGGATCGACAAGATCCTTGGCCGACACTTCGTTCAGACTGCCGAAAGGGCCGGGTTGCCGGCGTCTCTCGCAAGGTCATCAATCGAGGAAGTCGTGGATTCCGCCAGATCGGCGATGGCGCAAGTGGAGTCAATTCTGCCTGCCGACTTCCCCGAGTTCATCCAGGACTCCGTGCAATCGGCAATCTCTGCCCGCCTGCGCCACCTTGCCCAGTCGCCGTAGTCTTGAAGCCACAGAAAGCAGGAATCCAGGTGGAAAATCCGGCTCATGCCGGTTCTAAGGACCCTAGGGGCGCCGCCGATCGCAGCAAGTTTCGGTGCAGCGGCCCAGTCGCGCCGATGCGATCCCCACTGGTTCACGGACGACACAAGCCGAACGCGGTTTGGCAAATTCGGAGCAAGTGGTCGAATCTGGCCGCAAACTGATCGGTTGAGAAATGTCTGGACCGATCAGCCCCAGAGACTTGCCAAAGGCAAGGCGGACAGATTCTTTCCGAATGGCACGACTTGGTCGCTGTCGTATAGGACAATGCCGTGCACGAAGTTGCTGCCGCAAGCCGCAGCGAGCTTTCTCAAGCCGGAAAAGTCCGCACTTGAAAGGGTCGCCGACGCCTTGACTTCGATGCCCACGATTTCGCCGCGACGGTTTTCAATCACGAGATCGACCTCGTTTCCGTCCTTGTCGCGGAAATGGGAAAAGGAGCAGCGTTCATCGCTCCAACTCGCGATCTTCAGGATCTCCCCGGCGACAAATGTCTCGAGAGTCGCGCCGAACGCCGTCCTGTCCTTTGCAATTCGCTCGAGTGACAGGCCCTTCAGCGCGGAGAGAAGCCCGGAGTCCAGAAAGTGCAGTTTCGGCGACTTGATCAGCCGTTTGAGCCTGCTCGAATGCCAAGACTGCAATGAATGGATCAAGTACAGGCTCTCGAACACCCCCGTGTATTTCTGCGTGGTCACGTGGTTCATGCCCAGGCCTGCGCCTATGCCGGAATAGTTCACCAGCTGCCCCGCATGCTCGGCGAGAACGTTGAGCAGTTTCGGCATTCGGGCAAGCTGCCCGACCTGAGCAACTTCCCGGATGTCGCGTTGGGCGATGCCATCCACGTAATGGTCGTACCAGTCCTGTCTTCGCCGCCAACTTCTGCGTTCAAGCACCTCGGGGTAGCCGCCTGCCAAGACAAGCTCGACCAGGTCCCTCCCAAGAACCGGTTCACCGACGGACGGTGACTTGCCCGAGAATGCGTCGTCCAGGAAGCGCCCTTGCCCGCCCCTGATCTCTGCTTGCGACAACGGCAGAAGCCGAACGACCTCAATCCGTCCGGCAAGCGAATCCGCAACCTTCGGGAGCATCATCAGGTTGGCCGATCCGGTCAGCAGGAATCGCCCAGGCCGCGTGTCCCTGTCGACCAAGGACTTGATCACAAGCAAGAGAGTCGGCGCCCGCTGAACCTCGTCGATCACTGCCCGGTCAATGCCTCGCAGGAAGCCAACCGGGTCGCTTGACGCAACATCCAGCAACGTTGGATCGTCTAGCGAGAGGAAAGGCATGCCCTTGTTCGCAATTGCCGTTGCAAGCGTTGTCTTGCCTGACTGGCGCGGTCCGGACATCAGGACGACACGCGTGTCCTTGAGCGCCTCCTCGATACGCCGCTTTGCCAACCTCGGATGCATGAACTGCTCCTGCGCCAGCCAGTCTCAATGCTCTCTTGACGTCCATCTGTAACCGATTATTCGGCCAATTGAAAGAAAGCCCTCGTCCAATTGAAAATCATGTTTCGACCAAGTGAAAGAAATTCTCCATCCAATTGAAAGCCACATGCCGAGACACTCTCGGGAATCGCCAAGTGCGACGCGTCCACCGGCTTCGGCTCCTGCGGCTGTTCGCACCAATGCCGGCCGAGCAGGGAAGCATGACCAACGACCGCCTGGAATCCCCTGGTTACGCAAATCCATGGGATAGTCCGCAACAGGCCTTGCGCGTCTCGTGAACTCAAGAAACTGGAGCGGCACCCTCCAATCATGTTGCGGCTGGTTGAATTGTCCAGATCGCCTTCGGAGCACTTCTGCCGATCGGGTGGCGCGGGCGTGTCCCGACGCGAGCGTTCCGGTCGAATCCGTTCAGGTCAACAAACCGCGCTCCGGCATCTGCCGCCTCCAGGATTGTCCAAGACAGGTGACATGTGCAAAGAACTCGCAGCAGCCACAGGAAGGATCCCGCCATGGCCGGAAGCCAGAACTTCGTCGCCGACCCGCGGAACGAGACCGCAAGGATATATCTCAACGGCGAATTCGTGCCCCGCGAACAAGCCCTGGTCTCGATCTTTGACGCCGGCTGGATCCTGGGCGACGGCGTCTGGGAAGGGTTCCGGATGCATGGAGGACGGCTTGCCTTCATGAATCTCCATCTGGACCGTCTGTTCATGAGCGCGAGGGCGATCGACATCGACATCGGCATGACACGCGATGAAGTCCGTTCCGCTCTTGAAGCAACCCTTGAACGGAACGGAATGACAGGCCAGTCCGGGGTCCATGTCCGGCTGATGATCACGCGCGGCCTGAAGAAATCCCCGAACCAGGATCCCCGGAACACGGTCGCGGGACCGACCGTCGCCATCGTCGCCGAATACAAGGAACCGGATCCAGAACTCCTCGGCACGGGTCTTTCGCTGTTCACGTCGGCGATTCGCACTTGCCGGGCGGACATGTTCGACATGACGCTCAACACGCATTCGCGCCTCAACTACATCATGGCACTCAACCAGGCGATCAAGGCGGGAGCCGACGAGGCACTGATGCTCGACGACAGGGGATTCGTCGCAACATGCAACGCGACCAACTTCTTTGCCGTGAGAAACGGGCGCGTGCTGACATCGACCGGTGCCAGCTGCTTCAACGGAATCACTCGCGCCAACATCATCGCGCTTTGCGACAGTCATGGCATCTCCTGCGAGCAGCAGGACTTCACTCTCGCCCAAGTCTACGACGCGGACGAGGCATTCGTGACCGGCACGTTCGGCGGACTGACGCCCGTGCGCATGGTGGACGGCCACCCCATGGCCTCGGTGATGGGGCCGATCTCCACCATGCTGCGCGAAGCCTATCTGGAATATGCCGGAACATGCTCTTGATCCTGGGCTTGTGAAGTCTTGAGGTGATCCGGAGAGCGGGACTTGAAAGACTTTGCAGCAGATCAGGCAATGAATCTGGCGAAACACGCCTTGGTCAGCGGCGAACGGCGTGGCTCACTTTCGAGCGAACCAATTCGAGAAAATGGGCCTTGATACGCGGGAACAGTCCCGTGGGATGAAACCGCAGCTGTATGCGCCTCGCTGGCCTGGCAGCGTGGAGAGCCCAGCGTCGGGCCATTCATCGACATTGTGTTCCGACAAGATCAACCAGCCGGACGATTCATCGAGTCCCAAGGCCCGTCTCCGACTCGCAAGGGACTTCGATGCCCGCCGATTCGCAGCCAAGCGGCGTGTGGGTGACCGGAAGCAGCGCGACATGTCGCGGTCGAACCGCATGTCCAGTCGCGGCTATCAAGCAGGCAGGACAGGTCTTGCCCCGGTTGCAACCGGCGGCAGCTTCATGCATCCAGAGACAGTCGTAGCGGCCGACCAAGCCCGGCTCCGAGTCGCGAAGTGCCACCGATTCGTCGCCACTTCATACCCACGACCGTGAAGCGGCAGCGTCAGGCTCAGTGGGCCCCCGCGGCGGTCCGGTTCCCGGCGAGGCTGCATTGGGCTGTACTCGGCCTCTGGGCATTTCCCGAACGGATGGGAACCCAAGCCGTGCAAATGGTCATGGCGATCAACTGCCGGAAGGTTGTTTGTCACGAGATAGATGCGCACACTTCGCCGCGTTCGACGCTACGCTGACACTGAGTCGGAGGAGGTGACAGGGTACAAGGGTTGCAGGATTGGAAGCCGCCGCCGAGACTTGCCATCCTTTTGCTCAAGAAACGAAAGGGATGGCAGCGCCATCCCTTCGCATCTAGTTCCCGCCGAGGCGGGCAGCGGAAACGGGCAGGCCCGCGCCGTATGTGACACGTAACGCAGCAGCTGTGATCAGGATGCAAATGGTCCGGTCGCGGCAGTCCTTGGAGGACAAGCGCCACGATCCGATTGAAGTCCGCCCGCTCAACTCTCGGCACTACCTGGCCAGGCATGTGCAGCCAACTGACAGCCGCCGTGGTCAGCTATTCGCAGACCACCCACGCGCGCTGTCCATCCAGCGGCGAAGCGATCGGGCAGGCAGATGAGTTGGCCGGTTACGACTTCGTGGTGAAGGGAAGAACCGAAACCTTTCCATGCAGTTCCGATCTCTTGGAAAAGATCAGCACCGGGCGACGCTTCGACGTCATCGTCATGCCGGATCGGGGCTGTCACCTGTGACCTACCCCGTCCAGGAAGAACTTCCAGCAGCGGGTTCCACGCCTTGCAAGCCAAGCGTCGAAACAAGCTCATCTGCCACCAAGAAAATCCGGACTACACCGTGGTGATCAATTCGAAATGTGCTCGTCGTTTCCCCGACGATGCCACCCTCCGGACTTCATGCCGGAGCATTCCCGCCCCACGCGGTCTCGATAAGGACCCGGTCACCCGCGTCAAGCACCGCACCGCTGACGAAGCGGTGGTATTCACGCTTGCCTGAGGCCCGCAGGATATGCATGGAGTTCCGTCCCCCCGGCGGTGTGCCCGGTGTCGACCAGACCGGGATCCTTGCCCGTGTGTAACCGACCGAGAGGCTCGCCGGTCCCCTGAGTTCGTACTCGAGCGTCACGCCGCGTCCCCCGGCATGAATGCCTTCCGAGCGCGGACGTTCACCAAGCGCCTTCTGCACGACCGTCAAGCCGTACCGCGCCTCGGCAACCTCGACCGGACAATTGAAAGTGTCGCCGTGGCTGATCGAGAACATCGCGTCCATGCCCCGGCGCTCCCCGGTTGCGCCCCAGCCCCCCATTTGCGGCTCGACCATCGTGTAACGGCGCCCGGTGTCAGGATGCCGTCCGGCGATGACCGTGCCGAAGATCGAGGAAAACGACCCGGAAGGCAGCTTGCCGGGCATCGCCTTCGCCATGCACTGCCAGAGCAGGTCGAAGAGCCGGATCCGGGTCTCGAAATAGTAGCCCTGCGGCGCTGTCGAACCGGCATGGAAAACCGTGCCTTCCTCTGTCATGACCTCAAGCGGGGCGAAGGATCCAGCATTGGCAAAGCGGTCCGGATCGCAGAGCGCCTTGAAGATCATCTGCGACGAGATGACCGCGCCGTCCCGGCTGGTGTTGTACGGCGCTGCGAGCTCGTGCGGATTGCCGCGAAGATCGACCGTGAAGCGCTCGTCGGAGATCGAGATGGCCGCACGCCAGCATGCGCCGTCGTCCTGCTCCTCCTCGACCTCGAAACGCCCCTTGGGAAGCGCGCGAAGGCCGGCAAGCGCACGGGCGCGCCCCGTCTTGAAGGACTCGGCGATAGCCCGTTCGACCGCCTCGCGCCCGAACTTCGCGAAGAGCGCAAGGATCTGTCCCTCCGCAGTGTTGCTGGCGGCGACCTGCGCCCAGAGATCGCCATGCACGAATTCCGGCAGACGCGAGTTGGTCTCGATGATGTCGAAGACTGCCCGAACCGGCTGCCCGCGCCTGAAGAGCCGGACTGCGGGCAGGCGCAGCCCCTCCGCGAAAATCTCGGACACGTCAGTTGCCATCGAGCCGGGCACCTTTCCGCCGATGTCGCCCCAGTGGGCGATCGAGGCCGACCAGGCAACGCGCGCACCCCCAAAATACACCGGCTTGGCGATCACCACGTCATTCAGGTGCGTCACGCCGCCGTAGTTCGGGTCGTTGGTGACGAAGACATCGCCTTCCTCGATGGCATCGCCATGCCTTTCGACCAGGACCTTCACGGCCTTGTCCAGCACGCCGACAAAGGTCGGAATCCCCGCCCCCGAACTGACGAGACTGCCGGCCGCATCCGTCACGCCCGTGCCGACATCCAGCACCTCGTAGATGATCGGGCTCATCGCCGTCTTGCGCAGCACGGCAAACATCTCTTCCGCCGCATTCTCCAGGCCCGCCTGGATGACCGAGAGCGTGAAGGGGTCCGGCATCAGATCATCTTCGGATCACGCGGCAGTTCCGACAGGATTTCCGGCCCGTTCTCGCGCAGGATCACGATTTCCTCCAGGCGGATGCCGAATCGGCCCGGCAAGTAGATTCCGGGCTCGATGGAAAAGACCATGCCTGGCATCAGCACCGTCTCCGAGACCGAGGTCAGGTAGGGCGGCTCGTGCACCTCGACGCCCAGGCCGTGGCCGGTGCGGTGAAGAAAGTTGGGGCCGTACCCGGCCTCCGTGATGACTCCGCGTGCCGCCGCGTCGACATCCTTC
This sequence comes from Paracoccaceae bacterium, assembly GCA_965208685.1. Lineage (GTDB taxonomy): Bacteria > Pseudomonadota > Alphaproteobacteria > Rhodobacterales > Rhodobacteraceae > JAJEFO01. The sequence continues at coordinate 18,820 of CBDBPL010000003.1, forward strand.
GCGAGCACGCCTGGCCGTGCAGCCGACACGGCAGCCTGCACCGAGGCTTCGACGATGGCGTGCACTTCGAGATAGCCCTCGGGCGGCGTGCCCAGCACAGCCATGCGGGTGATGTCGCTCGAAAGGCCGTCCATTCCCGCGCCGATATCCATTACCACCGCGTCCCCGGACCGCAGCACGGTTTCTCCGGTGTGGTGATGCGGCATGGCGCCGTTGCCGCCGGCTCCGACGATTGTGAAGAGCGGCGAAGCGCCAAGCGCGGAAAAGCGCGCACGGATGACCCTGGCGACATCCAGTTCCGTCATGCCCGGCTTCATCGCGGCCCAACCGGCCTGCATCGCCTGATCGGCATGCAGCGCGTTTCGCTTGAGCACGGCGTACTCGTCATCATCCTTCTGCATGCGCAACATGCCGACAGTCGACGCCGTGAACTGCCGATCCGCGTCCGGCAGCGCGTCCTGCACCAGCGCCGCGAAGTCGGCTCGCATGGTCTCGTCCAGCACGATGCGGGCCGCGCCACCCACCCCCAGCTCGGCGACAAGGCTGTCGAACGCCCCTTCAGGCCCGTCGGCGTCGGACCATTCGTGGAACGGCAGGTCTGTGCCGCGGCGCGACCCATCCGCGTTGAGCTCCGGCATCAGCAGCGCGGCACTGGACGCGCTGACACAGAGCAGGCAAGGACGCTCGTCGGCGTGAGGAACGAAACCGAGAAGCCATTGCATGTGCGCCCCCGGCCCCAACGCGACCAGGTCGACGCATTCCCGCTTCATCCGCGCGCGAAGCGCCGAGATTCGTTCTTCCGTCTGCAACATGCCTTCCCCCTATCCTGCAGGCACCACGATGCGTCCGCCGAAAGCCTCGCCCCGGTCGAAACTGCCGATGGCGGCAATCTCGGCTTCAGGGGGCGCTTCGCAGGACCAGCGGCGCGAGGGGCGCCAGCCACAATCGCGTTTCAGAAGCGCGCCATATTCGGCACGCTTCAACGCCGCTATGGACGGATCGACGACCGGAACGCCAAGCTTCCGCTCCAATTCCGCAAAAAACCCCACCTCCATGGTGCAGCCAAGGATCAGCGCTTCGGCATAGTCCTCTTCAACCGCCCTTCGCCCGGCATCGATCAGCATGCGTTCGGTGCGGGCATGATCCTCCTGGAACTCCGTCACGCCCAGCTCGACATGGTAGAATCCTGCCAGCCGGTCACGATGGCCGAGCGCATGGACCGTCGCCTGCATCTGGTCCACCCACTTTCGCCGCCCGACGATCACGCCGAAACGATTGCACAGGCTCGCGGCGATCTCGCAGGACGCGGCGCAGGGTGCGGTCACCACCATCTCGCCCGAAATCTCGCGGGCCTCGGCCAGCGCGGTGTCATAGAAGCAGCCGATGGCCAAGGCGTCGAAGCCCTCCTTCGCTGCCTGCCGCACGGCCCTGATAATTCCGCCGGTGACCATGCCCTCGTAGCTCCGGTACTCGATGTGACTGAAGCTGCCGACATCGTCGGGAAGCGAAGTGACATGCACCTCGGTTCCGTCCAGCTTGTAGTCCCGTGCCATCTCGGCAAACAGCTCGTCATGCCCCGCGCGATGCGCGACTGGGCTGAGATACATGATCCGGACCATCCTTCCCTCCTTCAGATCGTGATACCGTAGACTTCGGCTGCCCGTTCGGCCGACAGCAGGCCGTTCTTGACGTCCTCACGCACGCTCGCGGCATCCCGTTCCTTCGGGTCACCGTAGCCACCGCCACTGGCGGTGACGATGCGGATCACGTCGTCGGTGTTGACCGGAAGGCCCGACACGAAGGAATACACTTCCTGGCTGCCGTCGGTCTTGAGCACTTCGACATAGTTTCCCGACCCTTCAAGGCCGCCTTCGAGCGCCCAGGGCTTGATGCGCGACCGCGTGTAGCCGGCCGTCAGAAAGCCGTCGTTGGTGCGGATGCGGTATTCGAGCCGCAGCCCCCTGCCCCCGGTGAACTTCCCTTCGCCGCCCGGTTCGGTGTTCAGCTCCATCCGGTCGACGAACAGTCCGTTGCGGCTCTCGGATATTTCGGCGGGCGTGTTGTAGGTCTCGCCATGAAAGCCGGAGAAGACGCACGGATTGCCGTCGCGCCCCTCCCAGGCGCCCCAACCGCCGAGCTGCGGCTCGATGATCGTGTATTGCCGACCCGTATCGGGGTGAATGCCGCCAACAAAGGTGCCGCAGATGGAGGAGAAGTGCCCTGCCGGCAGGCGTTCGGGCACGTGCGGCGCCAGGCAGCGCCAGATCAGGTCATAGACCCTGACTTCCGTCTCGAAATAGAACCCGATGGCGGAAGGCTCGCGTGCGTGAAACACCGAGCCTTCGCGGGTCAGGACCTTGAGCGGCCGAAACGATCCGTCGTTGGCAGGCGTGTCAGGGTCCGTGAGCGACTTGAAGACCATCTGGGCGCAGACCACGGTGCCGTCGCGGCTGGTGTTGGTCGGGCCCGGATCCTGATCGGGGTTGTCGCGCAGGTCGACGGTGAACTCCTCATCCGAGATCGTGATCCTGACGTTGAAGACCCTCCCGTCGTCCTGTTCCTCGCTGAGTTCGAACGTGCCCTTGGGGAGCTTGCCGAGTTCGGCCCTGGCGGTGGCTTCTCCGAAGGCCGCGAAACTCTCCATCGCGGCGTTGAACGTCGCCACGCCGTACTTCATGGCCAGGTCCTCCAGCCGCCGAGCGCCGATGCGGACCGAGGCGATGGCAGCCCAGACGTCGCCCAGCAGAAAGTCTGGCATGCGCGAATTCACGGTGATGATGTCCATCACCGCCTCGTCGGTCTCGCCGCCGCTGATCAGCTTGACGCCGGGCAGGCGCAGTCCTTCCTGGAAGATCTCGGTCGCCTCGCCGCTCAGCGAACCAGGAGCCATTCCGCCGACATCGGAATTGTGCGCGATGTTCGCGGTCCAGGCGATCAAGTCGCCCCCGGCAAAGACCGGCATGGCCAGCACGAGGTCGTTCAGGTGGGTGACACCGCCGTGATAGGGATCGTTGGTGATGAACACGTCGCCCGGCTGGATGTCACCGGGCTTGTCGAACTTCCGGAGCAGCGTCCGGACGGACTTGTCGAGCACGCCAACGAAGGCCGGGATGCCCGCGCCCGACGAGGCGATGCGCCCCTCGGCATCGGTGATGCCGGTTCCCATGTCAAGCACCTCGTAGATGATGCTGGACATCGCCGTCTTGCGCATCGCCGCGAACATTTCGTCCGCAGCGGCCTGCAGCGAGTTTTGAATGATCTCGAGCGTGATCGGATCGTTTGCCTGAGTCATCGCCGTACCCTCAGTCATGAATCGTGATGTGAACGTTGCGATAGGCGTCGACCTCGACCGCATTGCCGGGATGGATCACCGCGGTGGCGCCGCTGTCCTCGACAATGGCCGGGCCCTCAAATGACATGCCGGCGCGCAACGCCTCGCCGTCATAGATCGTGGCCTCGTGCCTGCCTTCCAGAGCGTAGTCGACCATGCGTCGCCCCTTGACCGCGTCGGAGGCGTCCGAACCGCCGATTGGCTCAGGGTGCATCTCGAGCTTGCCGACCTCGGCCTTCGCCACCAGGTGGATGCCCACCATCTCGACGGGAGCGTCCAGCCTGTAGGTGTATTCGCGCTCGTAGGTCCTGTGGAAATCCTCGGTTATGCGCGCGAGGCTTGCGTCGGTGATCGCGCCCTCCGGGAGCAAAACCTCGGTCGTGTGCTCCTGGTTCTGGTAGCGGAACTTGCTGTAGCGCAGGAAAGAGATCCGGTCCGCGCCAACCCCTTCTTCGGCGAAGGTTGCCAGCGCCTTGGCTTCCGCCTCGGCGAAGGTGCTCTCGATCTCGTCGCCGGCACCATCGACCAGCTCGACGAGATGCGTCACGAACTGGTCCCGGCGCAGGTCCGACATCATCATGCCCCAGGCCGAGAAGACACTGGCGGCGGCAGGCACGACCACCTTCTTGACCTGCAGCTCCTGGCCCAACGCCACCGCATGCATCGCGCCGCCGCCGCCGAAGGCCAGAAGCGTGAAGTCCCGCGTGTCGAAGCCCCGGTTCAGCGACACCAGCTTCAGCGCGTTGACCATGTTGTTGTTCGCTATGCGTATGATGCCTTCGGCCGCCTGGTCGGGCCCGACGCCGAGCTTCGCGCCAAGCGACCTGATCGACCTTTCGACGGCGTCCATGTCCGCCTGAATCGCGCCGCCGCAAAAGTACTCGCGGTTGATCCGGCCGAGCCAGAGGTTGGCGTCCGTCGTCGTTGCCTCGGCACCGCCCTTCCCGTAGGCCGCCGGGCCAGGCAACGCACCGGCCGATTGCGGCCCGACGTGAAGCTTGCCAAAGTCGTCGACCCAGGCGATCGAGCCGCCGCCATTGCCGATCTCGACAAGGTCGACCACCGGCACCATGATCGGGTAGCCGGCCGACTTGCGGCTGCGCTCGATCCAGTAGTCCGTCATGATCCGAACCTCGCCGTTCTCGATCAACGAGCACTTCGCGGTGGTTCCGCCGATGTCGAGCGCCAGCACGTTCGGCTCGCCGATCAGCCGGCCCAGCTCCGCCGCGCCCCAGAAACCCGAAGCCGGTCCGCTCTCGACCATGGTGATCGGCGTGCGCGAGGTGGCATCGAGCGAGTCGATGCCGCAGTTCGACTGCATGATGTAGGGTCGGCCGCCGAAACCCCGCGAGGCGAGCCCTTCGTCGAGCCTGCGGAGATAGCGCGCCGCCACGGGCTGGACGTAGGCCGACAGGACGGCGGTGTTCGTCCGCTCGTATTCCCGCCACTCGCGCGTGATCTGGTGCGAGGAGACGACCGAGGCCTCGGGCCATAGACGCTGCGCCTCGGCCAGCGCGGCCTCCTCGTGGGCGGTGTTGGCGTAGGAATGAAGGAAGCTGATCGCCACGGCCTCGACCCCTTCCGCACGAAACGTGTCGAGGATTGCGGGCAGGCCCGAGAGATCGAGCGGCGTGCGCTCCGCGCCGGTATAGGTCATCCGGCCCGGCAGCTCCGCCCGGAGATGGCGCGGCACGAAGGGCTCGGGCTTTTCGTAGTGCAGGTTGAAGAAGTCCGGCCGGTTGCCGCGCGCGATTTCCAGCGTGTCACGGAAGCCCTCGGTGGTGACGAGCCCGACCTTCACGCCCTTGCGCTCGGTCAGCGCGTTGATGACGACGGTTGTGCCGTGCGCCAGGAAGTCGACCCCCGACGGATCGATCCCGCCCCTTTCCAGAACGTCCAGAACGCCCTTCTCGAAGTCCGGCGGCGTGGTGTCGGCCTTGGCCGTCACGATCCGGCTGGCGCCGGAGTCCTGATCGGTCTCGAAACAGACAAGGTCGGTGAACGTGCCGCCGACATCCGTGGCCACGCGGCGGGTGATCCTACCCATTGGCGCCTCCTTCTTCGTTCCGGGTGCTTTCCGCCATCAGGAAGGCAAGCGCCCCGGCGGGTTTCAGCGATTGGGCCGCCGTGACGCGGCCTGGCGTGTAGTGCCCCGCCTCGTGCAGGCAGTTCAGCGTCCCGCGCAACCTGCCTCGGATCACGACGGGCAGGTTCAGGCAGCTCTCGCATCCGAGCGACCGGATCATCTCGTGGTCTGCGAAGACCTCCGCGATCTCATCGATGCTGTTGGCGACGAAGGTCTCGTGCCTGTCGACCACGACTTCGGACCAGCGGTTGTGCATGCGCGGCTTCTCCCCTTGCGGCGGATAGCTGTCCGGCATGTTGGTATAGCTCCGCCAGGCAACGCCTCGATCGTGATCGATCTCCATCAGCGTGAAAAGCTTGACGCCGATCGTCCGGTCGACCAGCCGCTCCAGCGCCCGGTAGGTCGTGCCCGGCTGGCCCCGATCGGTAGCGAGGGCCTCTGCGATCTCCATCATGCGAGCAATCCTCCGGACAGTGACTCTCTCAGCTTCAGTTCGTCATCGGCAATCACCGGGACCGCGCCGATCAGCTGGCGGGTATAGTCCACTTGCGGATCCTCGAAGATCACCCGGGTCTCCGCGCACTCAACCAGCTTCCCTGCACGAAACACGGCGACGCGGTCAGCGACGTTGCGCACGACGGACAGGTCATGCGTGATGAAGACATAGCTGAGGCCCTTCACGCGCCTCAGGTCATCAAGAAGGCGAAGCACGCGCGCCTGCACCAGGACATCGAGCGCGGACGTCGGCTCGTCGAGGATCACCAGCCGGGACTGGCAGGCGAGTGCGCGGGCAACGGCAACGCGCTGGCACTGGCCACCCGACAAGGCTGCTGGCGGGCGCCGGCGGAAGTCTCCCGGCAGGCCGACCTCTTCCAGCGCAT
>CBDBPL010000004.1:0-19232 GCA_965208685.1 Paracoccaceae bacterium
AGCGGGCGGCAGCGCTCCCCAATTCCGTTGCCGGCTCGACCGACATGGCGGCGAAGTCTGCGCGTGCGCACGACGCGGAACTGTCGGGAAAGTCCGTTTGAGGGCGCACGCGGGCCGAACTTCATCGCCTCCGCACGCGGCGGTCTCTCTTGGGCGGACAACTTCATTGGATTTTCCAATGTGAAGTATTTGGAAAAACGACTTCCCTTTGTGTTGGGCGTGAGATTTGGTATGATCACACTTCGACTAGAGCCGCTTGGGCCCGGTTTGGACGTGTTCTCTGTTCGCGAAGACCAGAAAACCTTCGTCGGGTTCGGGAAGTCTCAATGCGCTTGCCGTGTTGGGAGTCAGCAGGCTTCGCCCCACGGCAATCCTAGGGAGGGAATAGATGTCGATAACGCTTAATATCAACGGTCAGGACCACTTGATCGACGTGGATCCGCAAATGCCCCTGCTTTGGGCGATCCGCGAAACGGTCGGCCTGACAGGCACGAAGTTCGGCTGCGGCATCGCCCAGTGCGGCAATTGCACGGTGATCGTCGACGGCAACGCCGTGCGGTCCTGCAACACGCCCGTCGCAGCCGCGGCGGGAAAGACGATCCGCACCATCGAAGGCGTCTCGGAGAACAACGACCACCCGGTTCAGCAGGCATGGCAGGAACTTACGGTCCCGCAATGCGGGTATTGCCAGTCTGGCCAGATCATGTCGGCCGTCGCCCTGCTGGAGAAGAGCCCCGATCCCACTGACAACGAGATCGACAAAGCCATGGCCGGAAACATCTGCCGGTGCGGCACCTACCCGCGAATTCGCGCAGCCATTCATCGTGCTGCCGAACTGAGCAAGACCTGAGGGAGACAGTCATGAAACATATGAACCTCACCCGACGGAGCTTCATGAAGATCACGACCTCGGCCGCGGGCGGTCTGGCGGTCGGAATTCACTTCCCGTCGATGGCCGAGGCCAGCGTCGAAGGTGCCGCGGCGGAAATAAACGCCTGGCTGACCATCGACCCCAACAACATCGTCAGCATTGTGACGCCCCAGACTGAAATGGGTCAGGGTGCGTTCACCGCAGTTCCCATGATGGTGGCAGAGGAACTTGACATACCGTGGGAAAACGTCCGGCATGTCTATGCAAGTGCCAACCGCCATGTGAACAATGACAATCTCTACACGACGACGTCCACTGGCGGCTCCACGACAGTTTCACGCCGTCATCCGTACATGATGCAGGCCGGCGCCTCGGCCCGCGAGCGCCTGCGCGTGGCCGCGGCGAACCGCTGGCAAGTGCCGGTGGACAAGGTGACCGCCAAGCAGGGCTGGCTCACGACAGAGCACGAGGAGCAGGGCACGCTTCAGGGTTCCTACGGGGAATTCGCGGCCGAAGCCGCAGCCGTCACGCTCGATGAAGAGCCGGCGATCAAGGCCTACGGCGACTGGTGGCTTCTTGGCAGGGATGTCCCGCGTCTGGACGTGCCGCTCAAGACCAACGGGACCGCAACCTACCCGATCGACGTGTCCGTTCCCGGCATGGTCCATGCCGCGGCGATGGCCTGTCCGGTGCCCGAGGGTCGGCTGGTGAGCTACGATTTCGAAGCGGTCAAGGACATGCCTGGCGTCATTGCGGCGGTTGAACTCCAGCAGGTCAAGGAAGTGCCTGCATTCACCGACCTGCGCAGCGGCGTCGCGATCGTGGCCGACAGCTGGTACCAGGCACAGAACGCCTTGGCGGTCATGCCCATTGTCTGGGACTACGGCCGGGGCACTTCGATCAGCACCGAGAGCCAGATGGCCGAGGCGATGCAGCTGATATCGCAGCCCGGAGCCCTAGTTCTCAACGAGGACGGCAATGTCGGTCGCAGGTTGGACCGTGGCGTGAATCACGATGCGGTGCACGGGATCATTGAGGCCTCTGCCAGCCAGGTGACCGGCGAAGTCTACTACCGGCCGTTCGAGACTCACGCGACAATGATGCCGCCCTGTGCCGTGGCTGACGTGAAGGACGACAGGGTCGACGTCTGGACCTTTACCCAGGACATCGCCCGTTCGCTGAACGAGGTTGCCGACCAACTGGGGCGCGACACCGAGAACGTGTTCCTGCACCAGACCTATCTGGGCGGCGGCTTCGGTGGCGGCTACAACATGGACGTGCACCGTCAAGCGGCCGCCATTTCGGCAGCGGTCGGAAGGCCGGTCAAGGTAGTCCGCTCGCGCGAGGAGGACGTCGCGCAGGACAGCCAGCGCCCACCTGTCTGGGGGACCTACAAGGCCGCGCTCGGCGAGGATGGTCTTCCCGAAGCTCTCGTAACCCATTTCGTGGGCGAAGAGAAGATTCCCGCCTTCTCGCAGCGCGGCGTGGCCAACATGCCCTACCTGGTGCCGAGCCGTCGCCACGAATACAGCGCGGTCCAGAGCCATATCCCGATCGGCTATCACAGGGCACCGGGCGCCAATTCCACCGGGTTCATCGTCGAGCAAATGGTCGATGAGTTGGCCCAGGCTGGCGGCTGGGATCCACTGGAGTGGCGGATCAAGCTGACCGAGGGCAACGAGCCTTGGCAGCGTGTTCTGCTGGCGATGAAGGAGAAGTCCGGCTGGACGACCGACATGGGTCGAGGTGAAGGCATGGGACTTGCGGTGGTCGCATCGCATGGCACCGTTGCCGGTTGCGTCGCCACCGTGGCGGTCAGCCGCCGTGGCCAGATCTTCATCGACAAGCTGGATTTCTACATCAACAGCGGCTACGTCATCAATCCGCTGGCCGCGCGCGAACAGGCCGAAAGCTCGGCGATCTGGGAGATGTCCCACGCCATGTTCGGTGGTCTCGTCATCCGCGACGGCCGGATCGTGAACACGAACTTCGACAGCTACCAGGTGATGAAGATGGCGGATACGCCTCCCGAGATCGTGGTGCATCTGGAGATGTCGGAGGATCAGTGGTGGGGAGGCCTCGGGGAGCCGACCGGCCCACCGACCCCGCCCGCGGTTGCCAACGCGATCTTCTACGCGACCGGCACGCGGATCCGCTCCACGCCGATGGCAAATGCGGAACTGTGACCAAGTCCGGGGCTCGATGGGCTCCGGGCAGGCCCGTCCTCCCACTCGGGCGAAGATCGGAAGGAGCCGGAGCGGCTCCTTCCCTTTGCATCGAAGCGCGCTTTCGGCATGTCGTCATGGCCGGATCCGGCGGCGGTGACCATGAGTGGTCTTTTGCCGGATGTGAGTGACCGACGCCCTTGAAGGCGATTCCGGCAGCGGCGCTTCTTGCGGTTTTGCCTATCCTTGCATGGGCTTGGGATCCGGACGACCTGAACCGGTTTCGGAGCACGCTGAGCTGCATGTCCTGCGACTTGACCGGGGCAAACCTCGTCAAGGCCGACCTGCGGGCGTCGAACCTTGCCGGAAGTGACCTGACCGGTGCCCGGCTATCCTACGGCATTCTGATCGGCGCAAACCTGTCGGGTGCAACACTGACTGGGGCCGACCTTCGAGGGGCAAACCTTTTCTATGGCCTGCTGGATGGCGCCAGGCTGGACGGCGCCGACCTGACCGGAGCCATATTGACCGGGGCGACGCTGGCCGGGGCCGATCTGACCGCCACGGATCTGGGCGGCGCGAACCTTTTCTCGGCCAACCTCGCCGGTGCAACCATGCACAGGACCGATCTTGGGCGTGCATCGCTTGCGCGCGCCAATCTGAGCGGCACGGAGATTGAACACACCACGCTCGACGACGCGATCTTGTGCGAGACACTGATGCCGGATGGACGCAGTGCGGACAGGGACTGCTAGGAGCTGGCTGCCGCGCGCCTGGCGACTGCCGGGGTTCCTGGCGCTCGCGCTTGGTGCCTGGCTTGCCGGCCCGGCACCGATTTGGGCACAAGGTGACGCACGCCAAACGCCTTCTTTGCTTGACCGACTGACTCCCGAGGTGATGTCCGCGGTCTTTCCCGGGATCACCCGGCTGGAAATGGCGGACGACGACGGGCCTGTCGCCGCCGCCGCCTATCGCAGGGAGGAGATGGCGGGCTATGTCTTTTCCACTCTCGATGTGCTCCTGGCCCCGGGCTATTCGAGCACGCCCTTCGACGTCGTGGCAGGTGTCACGATGGACGGCCGGATTACGGGTGCGGTGGTCCTGTTCCACCGCGAACCCTACCTGATCAACGACGCCCGCCGCACGGCGCTTCTTGTCACCTTTCTGCAGGCCATCGAAGGCAGCGAGGCGCGGCTCGGCGTCGAAGGCGGGCTGCCGCCGGACTTCGTTGCCGGGGCGACCATATCCGCACGCGCCATGCGTAACGCGGTCCAGGAAGGCGCTCGCATGGTGCTGCGCTATCGCACCGAAGAGATCGTGGTCACCGAGCCGACCATCGACATGATCAACTTCAAGCCAATGAGCCCGGAGGAGCTTGTCGCTGACGGCGGACTGGCCCTTGCGCATGTGTCGAACGCGAAGCTGGCCGAGGCGATGGCGCGCGCCGGGGTCGGCGACCTGCTGCCCGAGGTGCCGATGTCGGGCGGACCGGACGACACCTACATCGACTTCGTCGCAGGCTATGGCAACGCGCCAAAGGTCGGGCGCAACGGCGCCGGGCTGGAACCCTATGACGAACTGATCAATGGCTGGCCCGCGGGCACCCAAGGGATCTTCGTCGCGACGCTGGGCGGAGTCTACGACCACCGCGGCACGCGGTACCACAACCTGTCCAGCGGTTTCCTGCTGGATCGAGTGAAGGTCACGCAGGGAGGTCGCGACTTCAGCTTCACCAAGGCGGACATGATCGTGACGCGTGGCAAGATCGCAGACATCCTGGTGCTGCCACCCGATAGCGGATTCGATCCGATGCAGCCCTGGCGCGCGGACCTCTTCGCGTCCGCGGTGAGACCAGACGGGAAACTGGAACGGTTCGTGCTAGCCGGTCTTGCCTACACTCTGCCCGGCTCCATGATCCTCATGCCAGAACCGAAGCCACTCCCGGCCTGGATCGAACCCTGGGCGGACGGCATGCACGACATCGCGATCCTCTCCACGGCTCTCGCGCTGCTGACTGCGCTTCTGGCGTTTCAGGCGCAGCTGGCCAGGCGGCGCCAGTTGCACCGATGGCTCAGGACCTCGTTCCTGGTGTTCACGCTGGTCTGGATCGGCTGGATCGCCAGCGCGCAGCTTTCCGTCGTTCACCTCCTGAACTATCTCAAGGCACCCTTCGTGAACCTTGACCTTGCGTTCTATCTGGCCGAGCCGCTGATCGTGATCCTTACGGGATACACCGCAATCTCGCTTGTCCTGCTGGGACGCGGCGTCTTTTGCGGCTGGCTGTGCCCGTTCGGGGCCCTGCAGGACCTGCTGGCACAGGCAGCCCGGGCACTGAACCTGCCGCAGTGGACTCCCTCCATGCCCGTGCAACGCGTCCTTTGGAACGGCAAGTACGTTACGCTTGGGGTGATCCTGCTGCTTGCCGTCGTGGCCCCGGATGCCGCGATCGTCGCCGAGGAAGTCGAACCTTTCAAGACCGCGATCACGGCCGTATTCGTGCGCGGTCTGCCCTATGTCGTCTATGCCGTCGTGCTTCTGGTGATCGGGCTCTTTGCAGAACGCGCGTTTTGCCGTTTCCTCTGCCCGCTCGGGGCTGGGCTTGCCCTCCTCGACCGGCTGCACCTGTTCCAGCTTCTCAAGCGTCGCCCGGAATGCGGCAATCCGTGCCAGCTGTGCGAGCGTTCCTGTCCAGTCAAGGCCATCGATCCCTCCGGAAAAGTCGTCACGGCTGAGTGTTTCCAGTGTCTCGACTGCATGGTCGAGTATTACGATGACCGACGGTGCCCGCCCTTGGCGCAGCTGCGAAAGGAACGGGAACAGGCTGCGGGGTTCCGCCCCGTTCTCAAATCGGCCAGCGCAAACTCAAGGGCGCCGGCGTGACCCTTTCGCGGCGCCGGACCCTGCGGATACTCGCCGCCGGCTTGGCGGTGCCGCTTGGCGTTCTCGCGCTGCAATCGACCCAAGGCCTTCCACGGCCCGTGCGCTGGCATGGCGAGGCGCTCGGTGCGGTATCGACCATGACGCTTTGGAGCGTCGACCCGGCACGCGCCAGCCGCGCCCTTCGGCGCATGCAATCCGAGATCGCGCGGATGGAGGCGATCTTCAGCCTGTTTCGACCGGCCAGCGAACTGTCGCGATTGAACCGGGAGGGGCGACTCGAACGCCCCTCGCGAGACATGGTCGAAGTTCTCGATCTGAGCCGCCGGATCGCCGAGGCAAGCCGGGGGGCGTTCGATCCTACGATTCAGCCGCTCTGGGCCCTTCACGCCGGCAGCAGGGCACCCGACCCGAGATCGCTCGCTCGCGTATTGCCTCTCGTCGACTACACATCCCTGACCGCACGCCGCGGCGTCATTCAATTTGGGCGCCCAAACATGGCCGCAAGCCTGAACGGCATCGCGCAAGGGTATGTCACCGACCGGATCACTGAGTTGTTGGGCAATGAAGGCTTCGAAAGCGCGGTGATCGAACTGGGAGAAACCCGTGTTCTTGGCCAAGCGCCAGATGGCCAGCCTGTCTCGATCGGGCTCGTGAATCCGAATGCACCTGCCCGCATTTCGAGCCAGGTGGCACTTGGCGATGCAGCGCTGTCGGTCTCGGGCGGCTATGGCCAGGCGCTGCCGGACGGCACCGGAAACCACATATTCGACCCCCGCAGCGGCCTGAGCGCAGGGAGCTTGTCACAGGTTGCCGTGGTCGCGCCGAAGTCGGCCTTGGCCGACGCGCTGTCGACAGCGATTTGCGTCGCCGGGGAAGATGCCGCACAAGAAATCCTGTCCACCGTACCAGCCGCACGGGCAATCCTGACTCGTCCGGACGGGACCAGCGTCGAAGTCTAGCGCGCCAGGGCCGCAAGCCCGGCAAGGGCGATGGCGCGAAACATCGGGTCGTCCAGCGTTCCGGCGATCGCGACGGCTGTGTCAAGATCGCCGGCACGCGCCTGCGCCAGGACCACAGCCGTCACCAATTCCCCGGCGTCGGCGCGCCCGGCGAATTCCGTCGCCAAGTCCAGTGCCCGGTCGGTCTTGCCTTCCGTCGCCAATGTCACCGCGATGGCAAGAACCGCATCGAACCGCTTGTTTCGATTGGCAATTCTGCCCACCATTTCGAGCGCCGCCTTCGATCGGTCGATCCGGGCGTATTCGCGGGCGATGATTGCACGCGCGCGGTCGAGATCCTCGATCACCGCGATTTCGGAGAGTGTCGCAACGCTTTCGTCGTAGGCGCCCATCATGGCTTGCCGTTCGGCAAGCGCGGCCAGTGCGGCACCATCGCCGTAGGTCTCCTGAATTGCGCGCGCCATCTCCAGCGCGCCTCCGAAATCACCAGCGGCCGCCAAGCCATCGGAAATCGCAACCATCGCCTCGTGATCACCATAGGACGCCTCGATCCGCCGCGCCGTCGTCAGGGCCGCCTCGATGTTCCCCTGCGCCACCTGCTCCGCAGCTATCCCAGCCAAGGCGCGCGCCCGGCCGGCAAGATCGGGGATTGCGTGCGCAGTCTGCAATCCGGCATCGATATCCCCGTTCTGCGACTGTATCTTGGCAATTTCCGCCAGCGCTTCGAAAAACCAGTAGTGGTCGAACCTGTCGCTGCGCGCGACCAGCCCACTGGCGATCTTGAAACGGTTCTGTTCGGCAGTGAACCAATAGTCCATGCCAATCCGCGCTGCCGCGTGCATCGCGGAGGGGATGTCGCCCGACCGCGCCACCGAGACCGCGATCGCCGCCTGCGCCTCTGATCTGCGGAAGGGATTGTTGATCGCCACTACGGTGTCGAATGCCCCGTCGATCAGGCCCCGGGCCGCCTGCTCGACCGCCAGCGTTTCGAGCGCAAGATCCTTGGCCGAGCGGTTGCGTGCGTCGCCAATCTCCACCGCAATCTCAAAGGCTGTGTCGAATGCCCCCTGCCGCGCGGCCGCCCGGACGATTTCGGCTTCGGCCTCGGCCTTCGTGATGGGGTTTTCGATCAGCCCGGCCTCTTGAACGGCCTCTGCCGGGCGCCCAAGTTCGGCCAACGCCGCCGAAATCGCGAAATGCACCTCGTCACGCTGCAATTGCCGGCCCAGATCCTCTGTCGCCCCCCGGGCGGCGCCCAGCAGGCAATCCGCAGTCGCGGGCGCACATTCGATCGAAGAACCGTGCACGACCATTCCACCGAACCCGACGGAAAGCATGCCAAGCAATAATGCATGTCGGAACGGCCTCATCCCAGTTGCACCCGCTTTAGATTCCGCTGGGTTTACAATAGCCCGAATTCGCGGCTCGCCGATAGATGACTGCAACCGGCAAGACTATCGAGTTTGAACGTGTTTCCCCTGGTTTGTGCGTGAGTGCGAGATTCCCTGCCGAGTGAGACTGGCGGACATGGGGTCGAGCCAGGAAGGCGCAGGGCTTCGGACGAGTCCCCGACGGTGGTCCCTCGCCGTGGCATTGGAATCGGACGTCAAGTACGCAAGGTTCTGCAGATGGCCTTTGCGACCGGAAGGACAACGGTCCCGAAGACATGACGCCGATGCGGGAGCTGGCGCTGAGCCTCGCGCGGCTGGCCAGCGGAAGGCTGTGCCGTCGATGCCAGAAGTTCCGAAGGCCGGCGGCGGCCTGGTTCTGCAACCTTTCAGTTCCGCGGCACGCCTCCAAATTGATGCCGAGCCCCAAGGAATCGAATTGCGATGGCCCTGCCACGATCGTCCGCAGACCCATTGTTTTTGCCGCCCCTGCAGCTATGATCCATTGAAAAGGCATGCACGCCAGGTGCGACATGAATCCGATCCTGCCCGGTCTCGCTGTTTTCCTGATCCCGACAGCGCTCGCTGCTTGGGACGAACGCGCGGTGGCGCAACTCAAGGACACGGGGCGATGCGAAGCATGCGACCTGACTAGGGCGGATCTCAGGTGGGCGGCGGTTTATGCCGCAGAACTGGGCGGTGCGCCAAATCTAGTCTACGGCGTGTTGGACGGGTCCGATCTGTCGGGCGCGAATCTCTACGGCGCGAACCTCGAAGGAACCAGCCTGCGCAATGCCAACCTGACTGGTGCCGACCTGTCCTGGTCGGTCATGATCGGAACGGACCTCACCGGAGCCGACCTGACCGACGCCAAGCTAACGGGCATTATCTTCTGCGACACGATCATGCCGAATGGCAACAGGAACAATGCCCAATGCTAACGCGTTCGTGCCGGATGCAGCCTGACATCTCATGGAACTCGCGCATTGGTTCATGGTCCTGTTTTCGGTCCTGCCGGATGGATCAGTGCCCGTCGGACGTGGTACCGTGCCTGGAAGCTTCCCGACGCGATCGGCATGCGATGCCGCGCTGTGGAACGAATTCGACTGCGGCTGCTCCGCGGGTTACGAGGCTCACGAACATGAGGGAGGGCTCCAGCCAATGCTCGCGCGGGGCAGGACGCGCGAGGTCATGCAATGCCTGTCCCCGTGAACCAGCAGGCAAGGCGGCTAGGGTCGGAAAACTCGGGTTCCCATCAGTTGACGACATTGTTCGGCAGCGGAAGCTGGGAGAGGCCGAGCCTTTCCGAAGTGTATTCGTCCCTGACCAGTTCCGAAACCCGCGCGGCAAAGTCGCGAAACGGGCTCACGCTGTTCAGATGCTTGGGCATGGCCAAGGCGACACTGCGAGCGATCTCCTCCAACCTGTAGAATCGGACGCGCTTGCGGACGCCGCCGGCAAGGTTGGGGATCACTGACATCGGGGTGTGGCAAGTCGCCAGACCGGCCGCAACGATCCTAACGGCCGTTTCATGCGTCATGCAGCCGAAGTACGGGTGCGCACGGGGCAAGAGGTTCTGATACCAGTTCCGGGATTTCGCGGACCAGTGGGCAATGTCGCCAGTGTCCACGTACCGGTTGAGACACTCGGCGTGTCCAGACCCATCTTTGCCTGACAGACAGGCCCGCACAGCATCCGCCGGGACTGACGCGGGCACGGCCAAGACGATCCGGTCGTCGAACAAGCCAAAGACGCTCAGCGATGCACGATGCGGTTCCAGCCGTTCGGCGCTAAGGACCGCAACGTTGACCTTGTGCATCATCAGCTTTTCGACCAGTTCAGCGGAGTTGATTGCCCAGACATGGTCAAAGCGCGAGATCTGCGGCACCGACAGGGCAATCTCGGCAACTCGTTCGATGAACCGTCCGGTCAGAGATGGGGTCGCACCAAAAGAGAGCGAAAGACCACTGCCATCGAACAGATCGATGTGCCGAGTTTCAGCGGCATGGACGGCGGCAAGAATCCTGTCGGCGGAACTGGCCCAGTACATTCCGGCAGGGGTGAGCTCCGTTCGCGGGCTGCGTCGGCGGACAAAAAGCAGAACTCCGAGCGCGTCTTCCATCTTTGCCAACTGCTGGGACACGCTTGGTTGCGACATCCCCAGTTGCCGGGTGGCTCCACTGATCGACCCGGCAATCGAAATTGCTCGCAGGATTTCCAGTTGTCTGAGCGTCACCTTCATGGACAGCGCGACTTTCGCGTATGGGGTGAGACCAGCGAAACCGAAATCGAAACTTCAGGCAAGAGCGCACGTCGAGCCATCAGGCTCAGTGGCACCAAGGCCAAAGCGCGTTCGTCTTCCGGTTGCAGGGAGAGGGAGCCAGTCAAGATGCGCAGTTCGGTCAACCGACGCTCTTTCGTACCATGCGGATCCGGTCGGCATTGGGCGGATGCGTGCCGAGGAAGCGATCTCCCGGATCAGCGGCATCCTGAAAATAGAGCACGCCACGAAGTGCGTCGAAACCAGCGCGTTCTGCGATCCTTGCGCCGAGGGCGTCTGCCTCAAGTTCGAATTCCTTGGAATAGCTTCTTGCTCCAAGTGTCCCGCCGATGTCGGCGGCTGAATCCAGCCCGCTCGCGTCAAGACCGGCCGCAGCCCCGAAAATCGCCCCGATCAGGGTGCCTGCGAAGACCGATGACTGGGTCTGCAAGATATGCCCCTCAATGTGGTGCGCCGCTTCGTGGGAAAGGGCGAAGGCCACTTCGTCCCGGTTCTTCATCACGCGGAGGAGCGACGCCGTGAAGATGATCACCGGACGTCCATCGCGCTGATAGGTCTGGTATGCATTCGGCTGAAGGTTTGGCCGCTCGTCGACCACGATCAGGAAGTCGCAGTTAAGGTTCGCTCGCGCCTCACGGCAAACCTGCTCGGCCACGGGCTCAACGCGCTGCACGACGGCGCGAAAGTCCTCTACGCCCTGAGGGGAGCCCGTGCGCTTGACTTTGGGCGATGGTTCGAGTTCCGGGCGCTGCATCGTGTCGGGAACACAGGCCGTCAAGACGATCATCGCGCAGACCGCAATGGAGTTTCCGCGGTTCATCTCCATGCCTTGATTCGCGTTTCGGACGCATGTTGATGCAGATCGCGGCAAGCCTGCAACACGCTTGGTCAGTTTCACCGTTCCAAGCCGGAATTCGCGGCATCAATGAACGATGCCAAGGCCCTGTCCGACATACATTTTGATCACTCGCACTACTTCAGCATTGTCGCCCGGCGTGTCCTGGGCAGGGTCGTGGTGCGGCGGCGCGGCGCAAGCGGTCATTGATCGCCCTCCCAAGGTCATGATCGGGGATCGGGGCCACGGCAATCCTCTCCACGCCCCTCGCATCTGCTTCGTGGAACGCCGCAAAGAGCCTGGCCGCCGCTTCCCTTAGGTCGCCGTCATGCGAGAGGGTGGCATTTCCCTTGATGTCTCCGAAACCCAAATGCCACTCTTCAGGCTCGGCAACTCGTGCGTTCATTCGTACCAGACCGCTAGGCGCATAATGCG
Source organism: Paracoccaceae bacterium (assembly GCA_965208685.1). GTDB lineage: Bacteria > Pseudomonadota > Alphaproteobacteria > Rhodobacterales > Rhodobacteraceae > JAJEFO01. The sequence goes on from CBDBPL010000004.1 coordinate 11,815, forward strand.
AGGACAGCTGGCCAGGAGAATCGACATGGCTTGAAGCGTCAGCCGACGAAGTGACGCGCGGGACGCCGTCCGGAACCACAAAGGCCCCTTCGCGCAGCACGACCGGTTCCTCGTCCCTAAGCCCGATGATCGTGGACTCGATCCCGGCGGAAGAGATTCCTCCATCCAGAACCGCAGCGATCCGGCCTCTCAGGCCGGTCATGACATGATCCGCCGTCGTTGAGCTGATCTTGCCTGACGGATTGGCCGATGGTGCTGCAATCGGGCCGCCGAATGCTGTGAGAAGGGACTTCGCGGCTGGCCATACAGGTACCCGAATCGCCACTGTCGACAGCCCTGCCGTGACCAGCGAAGATATGCCGCTTCGTTCGCGCAAGGGCACGACGAGCGTCAGCCCGGCAGGCCAGCCGTTCCTGATGAATGGCAGCACGGCCTCCGGGAATCTCGCGATCTTCCTCGCCCGGCCAATGTCCGGCACGTGCGTGATCAGGGGATTGAATGCAGGCCTGCCCTTGGCCTCGTATATTCTGGCAACGGCGAGCCCGTTCCGTGCATCGGCACCCAAGCCGTAGACGGTTTCGGTCGGAAATGCGACGAGCGCGCCACTGGCGAGGAGTTCCGCCGCACGGGTGATTCCCGCCTCGTCTGCAGCAAGTCTCTCGGTTTCTGCGGGCATGTCCCGTGATTTCACGTTCTGATTGCGACTGACAATTGCCACATGCAAGCTTGCAGCGTACTCGTTAACGACGCGTAGCCTTGATGCCAACCTAGATTCGCCGGAGCGAACGCGAATGTCTTTCAGGTCACCCGTCAGCGACTTCCAGTTCATTCTGCAGAATGTAGTTGGATTTCGGGAAGTCAGCGATACGGAGAGGTTTGCAGATGCCACGCCTGACCTTGTGGACGCAATCCTGAGGGAGGGCGCGAAGCTCTGCGACGACGCCTTGGCGCCGCTCAACGCCGTCGGAGACTCCCACCCTGCAAGGTTGGAGAACGGTATCGTCCGCATGCCTCCTGGATTTGACGAAGGGTTTCGCAAGATTGCGGAAGGCGGCTGGATCGGCTTGACCGCGGATCCAGTGCACGGCGGCATGGGACTGCCAACCACGCTTGGGTCGGCAATCAACGAAATGATGGCGGGCGCGTGTCTGGCGCTGCAACTCTGTCCCCTCCTGGCGCAAGGCCAGATCGAGGCCCTCGATGCGCACGGCAGCGACGAAATCAAGGCGGTCTATCTCCCCAAGCTCATCTCCGGCGAGTGGGCGGGCACGATGAACCTGACCGAGCCTCAAGCCGGCAGCGACGTAGGCGCATTGCGGACGCAGGCCGTCCCCAAGGGAGACGGAACCTATGCAGTCACGGGCCAGAAGATATTCATCTCCTGGGGTGACGCGGAATTCATGGCGAATGTCAGCCACCTCGTGCTCGCGCGCCTGCCCGATGCCGCACCGGGCACCAAGGGCATCAGCCTGTTCCTCGTGCCGAAGTTTCTCCCCGACGCACAAGGCCAACCGGATGAACGCAACAGCCTTCACGTGGTCAGTCTCGAACACAAGCTTGGCATTCACGGATCGCCGACGGCCGTCATGGAGTATGTCGGCGCCACCGGCTGGCTGGTGGGGCAAGAGCACGGAGGCATGGCGGCGATCTTCACCATGATGAACAACGCACGTCTTGGCGTGGGCATCCAGGGCATCGGAGTGGCCGAGGCGGCTTGCCAGAAGGCACTCGCCTTTGCGAGAGAACGTCGGCAAGGCAAGGCAGGAGGATCCGGCACCATAATTGAGCATGCGGACGTGCGCCGGATGCTGATCCTAATGAAAGCCGAGATCTTCGCGGCGCGCGCCATCGCATTGGCCTGTGCGGTTGCAATCGACTTGTCCCGCGCTGACGCCGGACCAGCATGGAAGGCGCGGGCAGCACTGCTGACACCCATCGCCAAGGCGTTTGGCACCGACACTGGCGTTGCCGTGGCAAGTGAGGCGATGCAGGTCCATGGAGGAATGGGCTACATTGAAGAGACTGGCGCAGCCCAATACCTCCGCGACGCACGAATCACGACCATCTATGAAGGCACCAACGGCATCCAGGCCATGGACTTTGTGGGCCGCAAGATGATGGACGACGGCGAAGCCCTATATCGACTTCTGGACGAGGTGAAAGAGAGTTCCAGGCAGGCGAGGCCCCGCATCCCAACGCTGGCCGAAGCTGTCGGCAACGCTGCCGAATCGGTCCGGGAGACCGCCAAGTGGCTGATCGGCCAAGACGCAAGCTGCCGGTTTGCAGTCGCGGTGCCATTTCTCCGAGCGACGGCCCGGGTGCTTGGGGCACACTACCACCTGAAGGCCGCGCTTGCGGAACCAGGCAGTGCCCGAACCGCCCTGGCCCGATTCTACGTCCGGCGACTGTTGCCGGAGCACGCTGCGCTGCTCGCCCAGACACGGCAAGGTGGAGCAGGGCTCTTCGATCTTTCGCCCGAAGATCTCGCTTCCTGACTTCAGGAGTTGGCAGACGAGCGCCTGACGTGACGAGAGCAGGCGTGGCACGAAGGACCGGCCAAGCCGAATCCAAATGGACGACCATGCTCGCAGACTTGCGCGGATCTTCATTCCGGAGACTCGCATCGTCGGTGCGCAAGATTTTGAAACGGGGCTGATTTCTCGCGAAAGAGCAGGTTTCTTTGGTGGCTTCGTGCCGCAAACAATGGCTCGCCCCTGGCAAACGGCATCGATGTCGTCGCCAACCTGTCCTCGCCGCTCCCGTCCGGAACTCCTCGACCATCAGGCAGCAATGGGCCTGGCTGGTCAACGATCCTGGACGAGGACAAGCGACCAGATCGGATCATGCCCCGACGTGACTGCCTTGCGGGACTTGAACTGAGGCATGCGCTATCCAGAGAGGCGGCCGAACGCGCGGATGTCGGTGCCCTCCGAACGCCGCTTCCGCGTGTATTCTGCAATTGCCCCACGCACGGCATCGGGCTGCCAATTCAAGAGTGCCTCAAGGTAGCTGGGGCGGGCGGAAACCCTCTCAAACCAGGCCTTCAGGTTTGGCGTCCTTTCAAACGGCCATCCCATGAGATCGAAGCGGTGGAAGTTCGGCATCCATGCCACGTCGGAGAGTGAGAATTCGTCGCCACCCAGACATCTCCGACCATCCGACAGCAGATTGTCGAGGTGCCGGAACCGCTCATCCGTCCGACCGACTGCAGCATCGATGCGTTCGGGCTCGAAGCCCTTGGCGAAGTCACGCCGAAACTGTTTCAGCCAGTCGTTTTGATGGCTTCGTTGAAACGCCTCGGCATCTTCGGGTCCTGGAGGCGGTCTGGAGCGAAACAGGAACTCAAAGCTCAGCAGCTTGAGGTCCAACTGTGCCTCATCCGCCATTTTCAGCAGTTCCGGTGACGCCGCTTTCGCCAACGGGCTGTCATCCCCGGCGACTTGCTGGATTATGTCAACGGACTCAATGAAGAGATGGCCGTCCTCCACGAGCGCGGGAACCAGCCCTTTCGGATGGATCGCCTGATACTCCTTCGTTGCGTGCTCGTTCCTTTCCAAATCGATCACGTGGCTGACGAATGGCTTGCCGGTCTCAGCCAAGACAATCCGCACGCGTTGGGAGCAGCTCGACATCGGCGCGTGCCATAGATGGATGCCCTCAAGCGACTTCAGCGACGTGTCCGCGGGTTCGATTTCAGGCAACGTTCCTGCCTCATCTCCTGGTCCAATGCATCACGCCCGTCTTGGAGGCAGCAAGATCCTCCGACACTTGATTAATTCCGCAACGAGCGCAACATCGTCGCCCGCCGCCCGAAAACGGCCCAAGTTGCCGTGAAACGTGCATGGCATGAAGCCGAACACGCAAACGTCCATCAACGCGATGATCCGACTTGGATTTCGTCTTTTCCCCGCATCGCGAAGCCCATACCCGAATCATCGAAACAAAGCAAGAACAATTTTGGCCCGTGTCCGAGAAGTGTTGCGTATGTTGCTTGATAGTGAGGCAGGACTGATGCCCGAGGCACATCAGCGGTGATGGCCTCCGGTTCGCAATCGTCCTTCGGCGATCTCGACCCACCACGAGCAACCGTGAGGAATCGCGGCGTCGTTGAAATCATATGTCGGCTGGTGGACATGAGCGGTATCGCCGTTTCCGAGGAGGATGTAGGCACCCGGACAGGCATTCAGCATGAACGCGAAGTCCTCCCCGCCCATTGTCAGGTTGGCATGCCCGCAATCGCCCGACACCCGCTTCGCGGCCTCGATGGCGTGGCCGGTCTCGGCCTCGCTGTTCGCCATCGCCGGGTAGTTTCGTTGGTATCCGATCTCCGCCTTTGCACCGAAGGCTGCCGCGGTCTGCACGACGGTCTCGCGAATGCGCCTCTCGGCCATTTCCTGAACTTCTGACTCCAGGGAGCGGACCGTGCCCTTGAGCGTGACACGCTCGGGAATGACGTTGTAGGCCGTAGACGACGTCTCGAAGGACGTCACCGAGATCACCAGCTGCTTGATTGGATCAAGATTCCGGCTCGCGATCGTCTGCAGCGCAAGGACGATCTGGCATGCGACAACGGTCACGTCTATGCCTTCATGTGGCTTGGCTGCATGCGCCCCCTCGGCCGCGATCGCGACATCGAAATGATCGGCTGCGGCGAAGAACATTCCGGCCCGGATCGCAAACGATCCGACATCCGCCTCGGGCCAGTTGTGCATTCCGTAGACCTCGTCGATGCCGAAGCGCTCGATCATGCCGTCGTCAACCATTTCGCGCCCACCGCCGCCGCCTTCTTCGGCGGGCTGGAAAATGACCGCGACGGTTCCATTGAAGTTCCGCGTCTCCGCAAGGTACTTCGCAGCGCCTAGAAGCATCGCGGTATGTCCGTCATGTCCGCAGGCATGCATCTTGCCAGGCGTCTTCGACGCATAGGTCAGCCCCGTTTCCTCATGGATCGGCAAGGCATCCATGTCGGCTCGCAGGCCAACCGTCTTCCCTGAGGTCCTGGTCTTGCCATGGATCAACCCGACGACTCCCGTGCGACCGATGCCTGTCACAACCTCGTCGCATCCGAATTCCTTGAGCTTCTCCTCCACGATTCCGGCGGTGCGATGCACCTCGAAGAGCAGTTCCGGATGCGCGTGGAAATCACGCCGCCATGCGGTGATTTCGTCATGCAGTTCAGCAAACCTGTTGCGAGTGGGCATCGTGCACCTCTTGAGTTCTTTCCTGCAACTTTCGGACTTTGTTCGGAAACGCAAGCCCCCGCCAGCAGGAGCGCGTCAATCGGCCCTGCATCGGGACTCAACGCGTCACTTGAGAGCGACCGACTCCAAGGCTAGGTATCCCGCATGTCATTCTGGGAATACGCCAATCCTCGGAAGTTCATGGCGACAACGGACCGTCTGGTTGGACCGCTGTTCCTTCTCGCCGCGCTGTGCCTCGGCACCGGCCTGGCCTGGGGGTTCTTCTTCGCTCCGGACGACTTCCGGCAAGGCTCGACGGTCAGGATCATCTACCTGCATGTCCCTTCAGCCATGATGGCGATCAACGCCTGGGTCATGATGCTGGTTGCATCGCTCATTTGGCTGGTCCGAAGGCACCACGTTTCTGCACTGGCGGCCAAGGCCGCCGCTCCGGTAGGCTTGGCGATGACCCTGATGGCGCTCTTCACCGGCGCGGTGTGGGGCCAGCCCATGTGGGGCAGTTGGTGGGAATGGGATCCAAGACTGACTTCCTTCCTGATCTTGTTCCTCTTCTACCTGGGCTACATTGCGCTTTGGTCCTCGGTCGAGAACCCGGACACCGCTGCCGACCTGACCAGCATGCTCTGCGTCGTTGGGTCTGTCTTTGCCCTCCTCTCCCGCTACGCTGTCAACTTCTGGAGCCAGGGACTGCATCAGGCCGCGAGCCTCTCGCTGGACAGCGACGAGCACATATCGAACGAGTTCTGGCTCCCGCTCGTCGTGTCGATCGCGGGATTCGTCATTCTCTTCGTCGCGCTCGTCCTCTTGCGCACCCGCTGCGAAATCCGCCTGCGCCGGGTGCGTGCCCTTGAACTGAAGGAACGCGTTTCATGATGCCTGACCTCGGAGCATACGCATTCGAGGTCGCTCTGGCATATGCGGGGTCGTTCCTGATCCTTGCCGCCATCGTCGGACTGAGTGTGCTGCAAGCCCTGCGCGCCAAGCGGCTCCTGGACGAAACCGAGCGCCGGATCTCCGATGACTAGGATATCGCCGCTTGTCCTGCTGCCGCTTGTGGTCTTTGCAGGGCTTGCCGGACTGTTCCTTGGCGGCATCTACCGGGAGGATCCGGAAGCCCTGCCCTCGACCCTTCTCGGGCGCAACGCGCCAGTTCTGGACGTCGTTCCGTTCGAGAGCGCGGCGGCGGTCGAACAGGACGAGCTGACGAACGGAAGCGTGACGCTGGTGAACTTCTGGGCCAGCTGGTGCGCGCCGTGCCGCGTAGAACATCCTCAGCTGATGCGCCTGAAGCACGACGGCTTCGCGATCCTTGGCGTCAATTACAAGGACGATCCGCAGAAGGCTCGGCGCTTCCTCGACGAACTCGGCAATCCATTCAAGGCCGTCGGCGCCGACCCGCGGGGACGAACCGCCATCGAATGGGGCGTATACGGAGTGCCGGAGACATTCGTCGTCGATGGTAAGGGCAAGGTCGTCTCTAGATTTGCCGGCCCCGTGACGGAGCAGATTCTGGAACGCAGGATCCTGCCCGCGGTGGAGACTGCACTGACGCATTGAACATGAAGCCGTCAGGAGGCCCGGCAAGCGAGATTCGACAGCGGGTGACCGACCGGCTGACCGGCTGACCGACCGACCGCGCCGGTCAGCCAGTCGGCAGCGGCGCCGGCAACGCGCAGGCTTCACGCCGCCTTTGCAAGGTCACGCAGCACATAGTGCAGGACGCCGCCATGCTCGACGTACTCCTTCTCGATTCCCGTGTCGATTCGGCACTTGACAGTGATTTCCTTCGAGCTGCCATCCGCGAAGTCAATCCGGCATGGCACTTCGGAAAGCGGTTTCAGATCACCTTCCAGCCCGGTGATCGTGATGGTTTCTTCGCCGGTCAGGCCGAGCGACTGGCGCGTGTCTCCACCGGTGAACTCGAAGGGAATGACACCCATTCCGACGAGGTTGGAGCGGTGGATGCGCTCGTAGCTCTCCGCAATGACCGCCTTCACGCCTAGCAGCGCGGTGCCCTTCGCGGCCCAGTCCCTCGAGGAGCCGGCACCGTACTGGGCTCCTGCAACCACGACCAGGGGCGTGCCCTGCTCCTGATATGCCATGGCCGCATCGTAGATCGACATCTGCGTGCCGTCCGGGCCCTTCGTGTAGCCGCCTTCCACGCCTTCCAGCAATTCGTTCCTGATACGGATATTGGCAAAAGTGCCCCGCATCATG
>CBDBPL010000005.1:0-83208 GCA_965208685.1 Paracoccaceae bacterium
GCAGGCGATGCTGCCCGAGAGGCAGGATGCGAAATCGACCAGATAGCGAAGTCAATCGTCTTTCGAGGCGAAGAAAGCAATTCGGTCGTCCTCTTCATCACTGCCGGCGGGAACCGCGTCGATGGCGAGAAGGCTTCCGAGGCCGCGGGTGAAACGCTTGGCCGCGCCGACGCCAGCTTCGTTCGTGACAAGACCGGATTCGCGATCGGCGGGGTCGCTCCGGTCGGCCACCTTACGCCTTCGCACGCGTTCCTCGACCCGAAGCTCCTGGAATATGCCGTCGTCTATGCCGCCGCCGGGACGCCGAGGCACATATTTTCAGTCGCCCCCGAGCGTCTGACCGAGATCTCCGGTGCCACGGTAGCGGAGTTCACGACCTGATTGCTGACACCGATTCTGTTGATTTCCTTTGCAGCTGGCAGCAAGTTGGCCGAACTGGCCGCTTCACACGGGGCCCGCCAGGATCGGTCGGGCGAATGAACCCGATTCGCTGAGGCACTGCCGTTTCATCGTTGGACGGCGGCGAGGCCCAACGAGAATGTCATCGGACCGGGAACGCAATCCTGACTCTCCAAATGGGCGACGGCGCCTCGCAGGGGCCAGCAGCCACGTTCCAGGGCGGATCCGTTCCAACGTAGTTTCGCGTTCCCGGCCAAGGGATTGACCCTTTTTCTGGACTCTCGGCCAGTTCCCTGCTACGCCTGATTCGCGGCGAATCGGCGAGGGGAGCGGCGCGATGGATCTGGCTGAGGTGTCCGTCCGCACGGTTGCGGGAGGCGAGGAGCCCCGCTTCCGGAGCCTGCTGCAGGAGCACCACTACCTCGGCGCGCTGCCGACGATGGGCGAGACCGTCCGCTACGTCGTCCACCGTCACGAGCGCTGGCTGGCGCTGGCGGTCTTCTCGGCCCCGGCGCTGAAGTGCGGCCCGCGCGACGGCTGGATCGGGTGGGACCGCGGCGTGCGGTTCCACCGCCTGCACCTCGTGAGCAACAACTCCCGCTTCCTCATCCTGCCGGGCGGTCCGCGCAACCTCGGCTCGCGGGCGCTCGCGCTGTGCGCGCGCCGGCTGGTCCGGGACTGGCCGGCCCGCTTCGGGCACGAGCTCCTGCTGCTGGAGACCTATGTCGACCCGGCCCGCTTCCACGGGACCGTCTACCGCGCCGCCAACTGGATCGAGGCCGGGCTCACCCGGGGCTTCGGCCGCGCCGGGGCGGGCTACCGGGAGCATGCCGAGCCGAAGCGCGTGTTCCTCCTGCCGCTGTGCCGCGACGCGCGGGCCCGGCTCCGGAACGCCCATCTCGAACCCGACCTGCAGAAAGGAGTTCCCAAGGTGACCCTCAGCACGGAGCAGATGACGTCCATGCCCGCGTTCTTCAAGGACGTCGACGACCCACGGCGCGCGGCGGGCCGGCGCCACACGCTGCCCTCGGTCCTCGGCCTCGCCCTTGCGGCGACGCTGTCCGGCGCCCGCGGCTACAAGGCGATCAGCGAATGGGTCAACGACCTCTCCCCCAAGGTCCTGGCGCAGTTCGGCGTGCGCTTCCGGAACAGGACCCGCATCCCGCCGAGCCGGACGGTGATCCGCGACGTGCTGGTCCGGGTCGACCCGCGACAGCTCGACGACGCGCTTCGGGCATGGACCGCGGCCAACGGCGGGACGGACAGCGCGCTCGCGATCGACGGGAAGACGATGCGCGGCGCCATCGACGACGACGGTCGCCAGACGCACGTGCTCGGCATCGTGGGCCACGACACCGGCGCCCACCACGGTAAAAAAAAGTCGGCATGAGAGCCGGCGCGGACCAGGAGGAGAAGCGGACGAACGAGATCGGCACGGTCATCCCGCTGCTCGACACGCTTCCCGACGCCACGGTCGCGGGGCGCGTCGTCACCGTCGACGCCCTCCTGACCCAGCGCGCCCTTGCCGACTACCTGCTGGAACGCGGCGCGGCATTCCTCTTCACGGTCAAGGGCAACCAGAAGACCCTGATGGACGATATCCGGCTCCTGATGGACGAGGCCATGGCGGAGCGCGCCCCGGACTTCGTCCAGGAAAGCGGGAAGCCCGAGCACGGCCGCCTCGAGCGCCGCTCGATCTGGGTGTCGTCGGAGATCAACGACTACGTCAGGTTCCCCGGCGTCGGGCAGGTCTTCGCCGTGCACCGCGAGGTCACCGAGGTCAAGACCGGCGAGAGGAGCGCCGAGACCGCCGTCGGGGTCACCAGCCTGGGCCCGGAGGCCGCCTCCCCGAAGCGCCTGCTGGAGCTGAACCGCGGCCATTGGCGGATCGAGGCCACTCACCATGTCCTTGACTGGAGCTTCGACGAGGACCGCAGCCGGATCCGCACCGGCCACGGGCCGGCGAACACGACGCTGTTCCGGCGCTTCGCCATCGGCCTGATCAGGCAGCGCGGACTGGAGGTCGCGGAAGCGATGCGCGCCATGGCCAGGAAGCCGAGGCGGGTGCTCGACATGCTCCGGATGACCGGAAACACGCGGCCGCGGACAGCAGCCGCCTGAAAGAGCCGTCCGCCGCGACCACCGCCCTCGGGAATGCCCGGGGGCGGTCACGCCTGCCCGGACGATGCTTCGGGGTCTCCGTCAGACCATGAATTCCCTCACCGGGACGCCGCTCAGGTCGCACGGACGCCGAATGCACTCCTCGAAACGAGACCGAAGAAGGGTCGGAGCTGCAACACGGACCACTCGAGATCGCGCGCAGCGTTAGAACAGATCCGCCCTGAGCCACGTTCGGCAACGTGTTGAAATTCGGGCAAGGCTCGCCTACGCTCGCAGGGCGCTGGCCAGAGGCCGGCCATCCTGCATCAGCAACGGAGACAGAATCCAGGCGTCGGTTCCGGAAGATGCGGCCGCAACGGCGAGACTCCTTGGAAGGCTCTGAAGGTGGAATTCATGATCAAGAGGCCATTGAAGACGATTCTCGCCGGCCTTGTGGCGACGATTTTTCTTGCTGGCGCCGGCAGCGCCGACCCTGCCGGCGTATGGCTGACCCCAGCCGGCAATTCGCATATCGAGATTTGGCATTGTGGCGAGAAGCTTTGCGGCAAGATCGCCTGGTTCACCGAGCCACACAATGCGGATGGCACACTGAAGCTCGACGAGAAGAACAAGAACGAGGCCTTGCGGACCCGACCACTTCTCGGGCTTGTAATGATGTCGGGATTCACCAAGACCGGCGAAGGCAAGTGGACAAAGGGCCGAATCTACAATCCCGAGGACGGCCAGATCTACCGTTCGAAACTGGAAGTGAAGGACGACAACACTCTGGATGTCTCAGGCTGCGTGCTGGTTTTCTGCAAGGCGCAAACCTGGACGCGGGTCAAGTAGGACAGGAACAGCGGGGCGTCGACGTAGAGTCCGGACGCATACCTGACGCATTTGCACATGTCCCTCGACCTGAAGCCGCTCGAATGTTTCAACGGCTACGTCGCCGACGCAGCCCGGACGCACATGCTAGAGTCACGCAAGAGCATATGGCCAAGATCCCGGGTGCCGAGTTGCGGCATGCGCGACTTGAAGCGCCGACATTGACCGCCTGGGCCGTAGCGCCACCTGGCGGCATCCTGGACATTTTCGGCTGCACACGCCACAAAGACGACCATCCACCTCTGCATTCCTGCGTCGTCTCGATTCGTTCGCCTGGCTTCGATCAAGCTTGGCCTGTTGCGGATCAACCTTCGGCGCGCGGGGTCGGTTGGGTCCAATCGCCGAATGATGCCCCCGCCCGCCGCCTGGTCTGGATCACATGATGGCGTCGCCGATCTCGAGTTCACGCCGGGCAATGAAGTCACGCAGTTCCTCGTCAATTGCCGGATCCAGGTCAGGCAGCTCATATGCCGCCAGCATGGACCTTGCCTTTCGAACGGCGCGGTCGTTTGCATCCAGCCGACCTTCCGCCTCCCACTGCTCGTAACTGTCGTGGTGCATGAGTTCGGGAATGATGAATGCCGCTTCGAAGTGCTCCAACGTGTGCTTCGTGCCAAGAAAGTGTGCGCCGGGCTCGACTTCGTGAATCGTCGCCAACGCATCGTCAAGTTCCGAAAAGTCTATTCCCTTCAAGAACCTGTGCGTCATTTCGGCTTGCTCGGCGTCAACCGCGAATTTCGCGAAGCTCTGGCAAAGGGCGCCTTCAAGATAGCCTGCCGTCGACAGTATGAAGTTGGCGCCGGCCAGCGCGGCGCCAAAGAGATTCCGCGCGGACTCGTACCCCGCCTGAGCGTCCAGGATCTTGGAGCTCGAGCACGCGCCGCTGCATCGCCATGGCAGCTTGTAGTGCCGCGCCATCTGGCCAACCAGAAGGTTGATGTGGTCGATCTCCGGGGTGCCGGCCATCGGCGCGCCCGATTTCATCGACACCGCCCCGATCCACTGCCCGAACACTCCAGGCGCCCCGGGGCGGATGATCTGCGAGAATGCAATTCCGGCAAGTGCCTCGGCGCTGATCTGGACGAGCGACCCGATCGTGCTGGCCGGCGTGCTGGCTCCGCTGAGAACGAACGGCGTGAACAGCACCGCCTGGTTTGCCGCTGCATAGACCTTGATCGCGTCCAGCATGGTCTGGTCCCAGACCAGGGGCGAGTTGCAGTTTGCAATCGACGTCATGACTGTGTGTTCGCGAACGAAGTCCTTGCCAAACACGACTTCGGCCATGCGGACGCTGTCCTCGGCCCGTTCGCGTGCGGTGACCATGCCCATGAAGGGCTTGTCGGAATGTCGGATCAAGCCGTAGACCATGTGCAAATGCCGCTTGGGCACAGGCAGGTCCAGCGGCTCGCACAGCACGCCGCCCGACATCTGCATGCCCGGCGACATATGGGACAGCTTCGCGAAGTCGTTGAAGTCCGCAATGGTCGGTGAGCGGCGAACCCCGTCGAGGTCGAGCACGTTCGGCGCGCCATAGGCCGGCGTCAATATCTGCTTGCGCCCGCCAAGCGTGACCGACCTTTCGGGATTCCGCGCGTGCATCGTGTAGCTCTCGGGTGCTGTCGAAAGCAGCTGCATCAGCAGTGGTTCGTCAATCCGGACGCGATGGCCCTGCACCTCTGCGCCCGCGTCCCGCCACGCACGGATCGCTTCGTCGTCTCGGAATTCCACGCCCTTTGTCCACAGCAGGGTCATGGTTTCGCGGTGAATTCGGTCAACCTGCTCGGGCGTCAACAAGTCCACATAGGGGATGCCTCGGTCCGTCTCCGGCATGAACCGCAGCTCTTTTGAAATGCGGGTGTCGCGTATTGCGTCACGGCCGCGCCGCTTCGTCCGAGAACGAACGCCGCTCATGCGCCGAACCTAGACATTGAATGCGACAGGGAGAGGCAGCTTCGCCATGCGTCCTCCTTCGACCTGAATGACTTGTCCCGTAACGAATCGCGACTGGTCGCTTGCCAGCCAGACCGCGACATCGCCGACGTCCGAAGGAGATCCAGTCCGCCCCAACGGATGCAGGTCGCAAAGCTGTCTTTCAGCAATGGCACGATCCGGAACTCCCGCCATGTATCCCTCGTTCATCTCGGTGCTGATCCAGCCTGGCGCAATGGCGTTGACGCGCACGCCCTTGGGCCCGAGGTCGATCGCCAGAGACACCGTCAAGCCGTTTATTCCTGCCTTGGAAGTCATGTAGGCGGTATGGTCGGGGTTGCCGCTGAATGCCTCGATCGAGCCAATGTTGATGATTGACGGGTTGTCTTGCGGCGAACAGCAGGAAGCGAAATGCCTGGCCATGAGGAACGGCCCGCGCAAATTGACCGCCATGACATTGTCCCACTCCGAAACCGTCAGCTGATCAAGCGGCGTGCAGGACAGAATGCCAGCGTTGTTGACCAACACCGAGGGCCTGCCGTGGCTGTGACGAACATGTGCGAAGAAGGCGGCGACGGACGTCTCGTCAGTCGCATCGAGATCGTGAAAGTGCAGGGCGTCATCATCCAAGGGTTGAATGTCCCCGATCACGACGTGCGCCCCCGCGTCGTGCAGGCATCGCGCAATGGCAAGGCCGATCCCCCGTGCGCCGCCGGTCACGATGGCGACCCTGTCTTTCAGGTTGGCGCTCATTTCGCGGTGAACCCTCCGTCGACCGGCAATGTTGCGCCGGTGACATGCTTGCTGAGATCCGAAGCCAGGAACGCGACGGCATTGGCGATCTCAATCGGCCCAGGCAACCAGCCTTGCGGAATCGAAACACGGCTGTCCTCGCGGACGTAATCCGGCGCCGCATCGCCGCGACCAGAGACCAGCATCGGCGTGTCAACTGCGCCAGGACAGACGGCATTCACGCGGATGCTCTCGTGCGCATGGTCAAGCGCCATGGCTCGCGTCAGGTTCACGATGGCACCCTTGCTTGCGCAATAGGCTGCAAGGCCGGGACAGCCGACCAGCCCGGCGGTGGACCCCATATTGACGATGCTGCCGCCCCCGGACCGGCGCAGCGCGGGAATCGCTGCCCGGGACATGAAGAACGTGCCAGTGACGTTGACGGACAGCATCCAGTTCCAATCATCGTCGGATGTCCTTTCTGCTGTGCCCCTGACAATGACGCCGGCGGCGTTGACAAGGACATGCAGTCCGCCGAACCGCCCTTCCGCCACACTGACTGCGGAAACGGCGAAGGCAGGGTCAACAACATCGCCAAGAACGTATGTCGCCTGGCGATCTTCCCCGGAAATCTCTTGGCAAAGCTCTTTGGCAGCGCCTTCGTTACGACCAGCGACAACGACGTTGGCCCCGGACTCCGCCAGCACGCGAACGGTTGCCGCACCAATCCCCGAGGTGCCGCCAGTCACCAGCGCTGTCTTGCCCAGGAGGTCCATTGCCTACATCTCCAATCCGGCGTCATGGCGACGCTTGGCGAAATTCAGCCTTACGCCCCAACCGAGAAACGGCTGCGGCGGCGTCCAGGATGGCCGCCCTGCTTTCAACATGATGTCGAGCAAGGGAGTCGAGACGCCCGCCACATGCTCTGCCAGGAGCTTTCCGTAAATTGTCCCGCGCACGATCCCGACTCCGTTGAGGCAGAAAGCCCCGAACACGTCGGTCTCCAGCTCTCCGAAGACCGGTTCGCCGTTGCGGGAAAGGCACAAGGCGCCGCCCCAAGTGTAGTCGAAATTCAGGCCAGGCAGCATGGGGAAGCGGTTGCGCAACGATGTCTCGTGCCGCTCCCGCGCCCATGTCCGGTCCCGCTCCACGGGATTCAGGCCGGGGTTGTAGCTGTAGGTGTTGCGGATCAGGATCCGGCCGTCGATCGTTCGCCGAACCGAGGTGCCAAATGGATCCGCCGGCACTATGCCCCAGCTGTTCCAGCCGCCCAGGATCCTGGATTCGTCGCCGGTCAACGGACGGGTGAGGCTGCCCCAAGTGGCAATGGGCAGCAGTTCCTTGCGATAGTAGCCGAACTGTCCGGCAAACCCGTTGTTGGCCAGTATCAGGGTGCGAGCCTTGACGGTTGCCTTCGGCATGGTCAGCCGGTGGGGATCGCCGAGTTCCATCGCTGTTACCGGGCTGTCTTCGAAGAGCGTCACGTTGCCCGGCAAGGCCGCTGCGAGACCGCGGACCAGAGCGGCCGGCTGCACCAGGATGGTGCCCGGGGCGTAAATGCCGGAGATGTAGAATTCCGAGCCCGTGATCTCGCTCATTCGGTTGCCGTCAAGCCAGTCATGCTTCACGTCCAGAAGGTCCAGTGCCTTGGAATACGCCTTCAGCTTGGTGGCTCCGCGATCCGTCGCGGCCGCGTGAATCTTTCCGGCTTCGTCCCAGTCGCACTGAATCCGATGTGATCGAACCGCCTCGCGCAGGTAGTCCTGTCCAGCCCGGTTGAGGGAAAGTTGCTCCCTTTCCGAATCAATAACGCCGGCAAAGTCCTTGGCGCGAATGTTGTGCGCCTGGTCGATGGCAAAGCCCGAGCTGCGCCCCGCCGCGTTGTTCCCGACCCGCCCGGCGTCCAGCAGGATGATGCTGCAATCCGGAAGAAGCTCGCCCAGACGGCGCGCGGCTGCCAGGCCGACATACCCGGCTCCGACAATGGCGAAATCGAACCGGAGTTCACCCAGGGCCGAAACGGGTGGCGGCAGTGGCGGCAGGATGTTCAGCCAGCCGTTGTTGTCATCCATCTCTGGAAGCCGCTTGATCTTCATCGTCGGCCTCAGCCGAGATCCATCCACACGGTCTTCAGTTCGCAGTACTGGTCGTGGGCGGTGAGCGACTTGTCGCGCCCGCCGAAACCGGACAGCTTGTAACCGCCGAACGGAGTGCCTTGATCGCCCTCGCCATAGCAGTTGACCGATACCGTTCCGGCCCGCAGCTGCCGCGCCGCATTGTGCGCGGTCTTGTTCGACTGAGCGAACACCGATGCCGCCAGGCCGTAGTCGGTGTCATTGGCCATCGCGATGGCCTCCTCGGGCGTCCTGAAGGTCATGACGGCAAGCACCGGACCAAACACCTCTTCGCGCGCGAGCCGCATCTCGGGTGTAACATCGTCGAAGACGGTCGGCTCGACAAAGTAGCCGCCCGTCTCCGCGAGCACCCGCCTGCCGCCATGGATCAGCCTGGCCCCATCACTCTTGGCCTGTTCGATATGGCCAAGGACCTTTTCCATATGCCCCTTCTCGACAAGGGGACCAACGCGACACGCTGATTTCAGCGGATCATCGACCACCCAGCCCTGCGCACGCTCGACGATCAGGTCGATCAGTTCGCCGTGCAGGCCCTCATGTACCAGCAGACGGCTGTTCGACGAGCAGTTCTCTCCCATGTTCCAGAAAGCGGAGTTCACGGCATGGTCCGCGACAAGGTCGAGATCCTCGACATCCGGCATGACGATCATCGGGTTCTTGCCACCGCATTCAAGCAGGACCCGCTTAAGGTTCGAGTCCGCCGCGTAGTGCAGAAACAGCCGACCGGTGTCCGTTGAGCCCGTGAACGCGACGCAATCGACCTGCATGTGCTCGCCAAGCGCCTTGCCCACGACCTCGCCGAAACCGGGAACGACGTTGATCACGCCATCGGGAACGCCCGCTTCGGTCGCGAGTTCGGCCAGGCGGATCGTGGACATTGACGTCTGTTCGGCCGGCTTCAGCACCATCGTGTTGCCTTCGGCAAGCGCGGGGCCAAGTTTCCAGGACGCCATCATGACGGGGAAATTCCATGGCAGAACCGCAGCCACCACGCCAATGGGCTCGCGCACCACCATGGAAAGAATGCCGGGACCGGACGGCGTGATCTTGTCGCAGATCTTGTCGACGGCTTCGGCATGCCAGCGAATCGTGGCGACCGTTTCAGGCAGGTCGATGCCCAGCGCATCGGTGATCGGCTTGCCCCCTTCCAAGGCTTCGAGTTCGGCAAGCTCTTCGGCATTCGCTTCGATCACCGTCGCGAAGCGTTGCAGCGTCGTCTTGCGTTCGGCTGGCGACATTCGTGGCCAAGGCCCTTCATCAAATGCCTGCCGCGCCGCGGCCACCGCCTTGTCAACGTCGGCAGTCGTGCATTCGGAGATCTCTGCCAGGACCTTGCCGGTCGAGGGGTTGACGGAATCGAACGTCTTGCGCTCCGTCGCGTCGACGGAACGTCCGCCGATCACGGCCTTGGCAGGATAGGATTTCTTGTTCTCGGCCATTTTGGGCAAGCCTCAATTGTTGCGATAGGACTGGACGAGCCAGTCACGTTCTTCCTGCCAGTCACGCCAGACCAGCCGATCGACCTTGGTGCGGTTCACCGGCAATTTGCTAAGCGCCAGCTTGATGTCGTGGCGGGCAGCACCCGGCACCGGAGGCAGGGGCTTGCGTGCTCCGCCCATGTCCCGGCCGGTCAGGCGCGTGGCCGCCTTGACGCCCGTGAGGTAGTCGACGTCATGCACGTTGCCCGACAGCCAGAGACAGATCGCCTTCATGGTGTCCCATAGCGCGAGAGCTTCTGCATACTTGCCCTCCGCAACCAGATCGTAGAGCTGCGCGCATTCGTGTGGCATGAAGTTCGCGGCGCCCCAAATCATGCCGATGCACCCTGACATCAGGCTGTGGACCGCGTAGGGATCGGAACCGTTCAGCACGTTGCCGCCAATTCCGATCAGCTTTTGAAGAGCCACGAAATCTCCCGAGCTGTCCTTGATGTAGTCGAGGTTCTCGACCGCCAGCACTTTCCGATACAGTTCTTCCGTCATCGGGGCAGCCTGTGCTGGAACATTGTACATCACGATCGGGATGCTCACCGACTTGGCAATCGCGGTGTAGTGATACAGGACTCCGCGCTCGTTCGGGGGTTCCAGAAAAGGAGGCAGGACCATCAAGGCGTCGGCGCCCGCATCCTGCGCGAACCGGGCGCTCTCGATGCAGTCCTGCGTGCTCATCGCCGTTGTCTGCGCAATCGTCGGAACCCGTCCGTTCACGTGCCTGCATCCTTCCTCGATCAACCAGCGCCGTTCGACGTCCGACAGGTACGCGTATTCGCCCGTGCCAGAGCCAAGCACGAGCCCGTGGAGTCCCGCCTCGATCATGTCATCGACATGCGCGCGGTAGCGACCGGGATCTATCGCGCCGCCCGCGTCATCCATCGGCGTGCACATCGCCGCGAAAATGCCTTTCAGCTGCGCCATGTCTTGCGGTCCCTGCTCCGGAATTCCTCCGAGAGACTATATTCCCCGCCGAGAGATCAAGGCAACATGTCTTCCCCTTCGCAGCGCTCCAGATCGCCGACATTGCTTCGGTCGATGCCGACCCTTCTCCCGTTCAAGGCCGCCGCCCGGCACAAATGACCTCTTGTCCGCGCCGGACGAGATCCGCGTCACGCGAGCCGCTGATTCCAGGCAGGGCCGTCGACCCGTGATGGGACCCGAAGAGCCCGAAGCTGACCGCCGGCCCGACGCAGGCGCCCTGCGGGTGCCGCAATTCGCCCATCCGGCCGCGACTCGCGCGGGCCTTCGTTCGACGGGCCTTGCCGAAACAGTTCTGAAACTGACGGTCCGACCAACCGGGCTCTCCCGCCGGGATGGAGTGCCGGGCAGGACGCGCCGGTCGACTTCAAACGCCGCATTCGGAACAGCAAGAGCCGTCTTTGCGGCGCCGTGCCGGCAACAGGCCGGCTTCCGCGAGAATTGCGCCATGACATGCCGTTCGAACAAAATTGTTTGACGTCTTTTCAGAATGTTATGCAGATAATGTTAAAATAAGTCACATTCTGGCTTGAACTTTGCGACGAACGAACGATATCGGTGATGTGAAAGATATTCACATCTGCAAACTCAAGGAGCACAAGGGATGACAAACGCGACACTCAATGCCACCACTTCCGGCTTCACGGGCTGGTTTGGCCGTTTCGAGCGGTGGATGGACGAGCGTGGCAAAGGAGCCTGGATCGCAGCGATGATCCTCGGCTTCATCTTCTTCTGGCCAATCGGCCTGGCACTCTTGGCCTACATGATCTGGAGCAAGGGCATGTTCGACGGAAAACGCAAGAAATACGGCAACATTCGCGCCGCCATGAAGTCCAGCGGCAACGCAGCGTTCGACGCGTACAAGGCAGACACGTTGCAACGCCTTGAAGAGGAACAGGATTCGTTCGAGACCTTCCTGCAGCGCCTGCGTGACGCGAAGGACAAGGCGGAATTCGACCAGTTCATGGCCGAACGCGCCAGAAGGGCTCGTGACGCCGACATCGACCCCGACGCTGTCAGGGCGTGAGCCGGGAACCCGACTCCCTGAATTGGCGGCCCTTCTGACACAGAACGGGCCGCCATTGATTCCAAGACGGAGGAATGCCGACATGACACCTTCGGGGCACCCGATCGAGCAGCCAGGCGTCGACGACGACGACCGCCCCTATCGCAACGTGCCCTTGAAGCGGTTTCTCGCCTGGTGCCTGGATGTCGTCCTGATCTCGATGGCCACTGCCGCGATCGTGGCCTTCACCCTCTTGACCGCGCTGCTTTTCCTGCCTGCCGTCTATGCATGCATCAGCTTTCTCTACCGTTGGGCGACGCTTGCGACATCTTCGGCCACGCCGGGAATGATCCTCGTGGGAATCGAGATCCGGGGGCTGGATGGCGCGAGGCTTGATGGAACAACTGCGCTGCTGCACACGGCGGGATACTTCGCTTCGGTGCTGACATTTCCGCTGCAGGTGATCTCCATCGGAATGATGCTGCTCTCGGCGCGCGGCCAAGGCCTGACCGACGTTGTTCTTCGCACGGTTGCGGTCAATCGTCGCAAGCTCGGCGCGGCCTGACCCGATTTGGATTGGCGGCACGGCTTCCGTTTGCTAGTCTCGCGCCGAGCAAGACAAGCGGGAAGCCATGCGGCACACTCTTCCCATCGCGCCGCAGTTCTACGTGACTGCACCCCAGACCTGCCCCTACCTGAAGGGCAGGATGGAACGGAAGCTGTTCACGTCACTTCAGGGCAACTACGCGGAACAGCTGAACAATTCGCTTTCGAAGCAGGGATTCCGCCGTTCGCAGAACGTGCTCTACCGACCTTCCTGCGCCGAGTGCTCAGCATGCTTCTCCGCCCGCATCCGGGTCAAGGACTTCGCGCCGTCTCGAAGCCAGAACCGGACGCTCCGGAGAAACTCGTCGCTCGTCCGAGAAGCAATGTCGCCTTGGGCGACCGAGGAGCAGTACGACCTGTTCCGCGCCTATCTTGACAGCCGGCACGCGGACGGCGGCATGGCCGACATGGACATCTTCGAGTTCGCGGCAATGATCGAGGAAACGCCGGTCCGCTCGCGGGTGGTGGAGTACACGACCAAGAACGGGAACGACGTCACGCTCCGCGCCGTATGCCTTACCGACGTGCTCGATGACGGGTTGAGCATGGTCTACAGCTTCTATGATCCGGAAATGGCAGGCCGCAGTCTCGGAACCTACGTGATCCTGGACCATGTCCGGATCGCACGGGATGCCGGCATCCCCTATGTCTATCTCGGCTACTGGGTTCCCGGCTCGGCAAAGATGACATACAAGGCGAACTTTGCGGCCGTCGAAATCTACTCCGACGGAGAGTGGAAGGATCTTGGTGACCCGAAGCGGTACTCGCCAGACATTGGTCGTACGGCTTCCGAACCGGTCGCGGAACAAGTGGCACGCATCAGCCTGCCAGACACCAGGCCGGTTCGTCCCGAAACGCCGCATGGATCCAAGCCCGCCGCACAACAACCAGGCAACCGGAAGGCTGCAGGACCAAGGTGCGGGCGTGGCGGCCATGCCCGGAATTGGTAAGGCGGCACGGCAGGTCGTGAAGGAAGTTTCGCAAACAACGCGCGAAACGCAAGAATTGCAAAATTACCGGTTGACGCCAATCTCGACGCTGCTAGTGTCTTGGGCCTGAATTGGAGTCCGACGATGGGAACAACGGCCGTAGTACTTGTGAGGACATGGCGCATGGACCGGTAACGGAATCCCTGAACGGATACCCATGCGCCCCCGAAACCCCGGGGGCTTTTTTTGTGCGTGGTACACAGAGGACAGGCTCAATGGAACAAGAGCAGATGACCGGCGCGAGCATGGTCGTGAAAGCGTTGCAGGACCAGGGGGTCGAGGTCGTGTTCGGCTACCCGGGCGGGGCCGTGCTCCCAATCTATGACGAGGTCTTTCAGCAGAACCGGATCCGGCACGTCCTCGTGCGCCACGAACAGGGCGCAGTCCATGCAGCCGAAGGCTATGCCCGCTCCACCGGGCGACCCGGCGTGGTCCTGGTCACGTCCGGGCCGGGCGCGACGAACGCCGTCACCGGCCTGACCGACGCCCTGATGGATTCGGTCCCGATCGTCCTGCTTTCCGGACAGGTTCCGACATTCATGATAGGCAACGACGCCTTCCAGGAGGCGGATACGGTCGGCATCACGCGACCTTGCACGAAACACAATTGGCTGGTGAAGGAAACGGACAGGCTTGCAAGCACGATCCACGAGGCCTTTCACGTCGCCATGAACGGCAGGCCCGGTCCGGTGCTCGTCGACATCCCGAAGGACGTCCAGTTCGCCTCGGGCACATACATCGGACCCGATGCAGCCCAGACGGGTCACTATGCGCCAAAGGTCAGGGGAGACATCGAGGTCATCACGTCATTGGCGGCAGCGATCGAGACCGCGAAGCGCCCGATCTTCTATACCGGCGGCGGCGTCATCAACTCCGGCGACCGGGCGTGCGAACTTCTGCGGCGGCTGGTGGACAAGACGGGCTTTCCCCTCACGTCCACGCTCATGGGGTTGGGCGCCTACCCGGCCAACGGAAAGAACTGGCTTGGAATGCTGGGCATGCACGGGCTCTACGAGGCGAACCTCGCCATGCACGACTGCGACCTCATGATAAACGTCGGCGCACGTTTCGACGACCGGATTACCGGTCGCGTGCAAGACTTCAGCCCGGGTTCCGTGAAGGCCCATGTCGACATCGACCCTTCCTCGATCAACAAGGTCATCCATGTCGAGTTGCCGATCATCGGCGACGTCGGGCATGTGCTGGAGGACCTGCTGAAGATCTGGAATTCGCGAGGCGCGAAGACAGACGCCCCGGCGGTGAGGGAGTGGTGGAAGCAGATCAACGAATGGCGCAAGGTCGATTGCCTCAAGTTCGAGCAAACGGGCAGGACCATCCGTCCGCAACATGCAATTCAGCGCTTGGAGGCCCTGACCAAGGGCCATCCCGATCGCTACATCTGCACGGAAGTTGGCCAGCACCAGATGTGGGCTGCCCAGTACATGGGCATGAACGATCCCAAGCGATGGATGACCAGCGGCGGACTCGGAACCATGGGCTACGGCTTTCCCTCTTCCATCGGCGTGCAGATGGCACACCCCGACGCCTTGGTCATCAACGTTGCCGGGGAGGCGTCCTGGCTCATGAACATGCAGGAAATGGGCACGGCGGTGCAGTATCGCCTGCCCGTGAAGCAGTTCATCCTGAACAATGAGCGCCTTGGCATGGTCCGCCAGTGGCAGGAATTGCTGCACGGCGAGCGCTATTCGCACTCCTGGTCGGAAGCCCTGCCGGATTTCGTCAAGCTCGCAGATGCCTTCGGGGCAAAGGGCATCATGATCGACGATGCGGCGGACCTGGACGATGGAATCAAGGAAATGCTTGCCCATGACGGACCTGTCGTCGTTGACTGCGTGGTCGAGAAGCACGAAAACTGCTTTCCGATGATCCCGTCCGGCGAGCCGCACAACAAGATGCTGCTCGGCGAGAAGGCGGACACGGGCAACGCGATCAAGGAAGGTGGCGCCGTGCTGGTCTAGGGCTTGCAGATGTGGCCAAAGCACGAGCGGCATCCTGTGCGCCTGCAACAGCACCGGGACTCCCTCAGGACGGAAGAGACGACATGTCACCGCTGAACATCAAGAAAGGCTCGTCGAGCCATTCGGCCTACGACCTCCGCGACTACCATGAGCAGGGAACGGAACGGCACACGCTTGCCTTGATCGTTGACAACGAGGCTGGCGTCCTTGCGCGCGTCATCGGGCTGTTTTCGGGACGTGGCTACAACATCGAAAGCCTGACCGTCGCGGAGATCGATCACACCGGCCATCGCAGCCGGATCACCGTCGTCACCACCGGCACGCCATCGGTCATCGAGCAGATCAAGGCGCAGCTCGGCAGGCTGGTGCCCGTTCACGACGTGCATGACCTGACGACCGAGGGCGTGGCGGTCGAACGGGAACTTGCCCTCTTCCGCGTTGTCGGAAGGGGCGATGTCCGTGTCGAGGCCCTGCGGCTCGCGGACATCTTCCGCGCTCAGGTCGTGGATTCCACGCTCGACAGTTTCGTGTTCGAAGTGACCGGCACGTCCCAGAAGATAGATGCATTCGCGGACCTCATGCGGCCCCTGGGCCTTGAGGAACTGGCACGCACCGGCGTGGTGGCCCTGGCGAGAGGTGAAATCGACGCGGAGACCGGGCTGACCTGAGCGCGTCGCCAACGGCGTCCGGCACGCGGGAACTCCGCCCCGGAACCGTCATTCCCGCTTCCTTGAGCCTGCCTTCGGGTCTTGGGAGCGCTCCTTCCCAGCGGGACGTCCTGAGAGCCTCATGGAGATCGCCCCTTCAGTCCGGCAGCGTCGCTGCAATCAACGCAAGGAAAGCTGGGGGGCCATCGGCCCCCCAGTTTCGCCAGTCAGGCCCACTTGTCGTACCGCCCGGTTTCCGCCTGCGGCCTGACCTGCGTTCAGTGCGAGCGCACCCGCCCCGTGTTCCGTCGAACCGCAAGCCGCGATTCTCCGGGCGGGAGGAAGCCGGCCCAAGCTGTCGGCCGTGCCCCGCTTCTCGTCGCCGGGGCGGGAGATCCCCCGGCATCAAGGCGGCACTGCGCGGCAGCGCCACCCTGTCCTCGGAACAGGTTCCGATGCGCTGCCCTGCGACGCGTCATCAACTGCACCCGCTCGTCGCGCCACACGTGTTGCACTTCATGCATGTGCCGTTGCGCACCAAGGTGTAGTTGCCGCATTCGCTGCAAGGGTCTCCCTCATATCCCTGCATCCTGGCCTTCGCTCGGGCGTCAATCCCGGCCGTGCCCTCGGCCGGCGACGCCCCGAAGGCCAATGCCGTTCCAACGTCCGGCAAAATCGCGTCAGCCGCTGCCGGAACGTCGGCACTGCCGAGCGCCACTGCGGCGCCGGCACCGCCTTCCACGAGCACCAGCTCTCTAGGCACGCGGCCACGGGTGTATCCTGCGGACGCGACACGCTTCAGCACCTCGACATGGGTCGAGCCCCTTGCCGCAGGGGCCTCAGCCGTGGCGGGCTTGCCCTCTTCCTCGCCGCGGCCCACGTCGTCGAAGGTCGGGCCTTCCGGTTTCACGTGCGCGAGATCGATGCGATCCAGATAGCTTACTGCCAGCTCCCTGAAGATGTAGTCCAGTATCGAGGTCGCGTTCTTGATCGAGTCGTTGCCCTGCACCATTCCGGCCGGTTCGAAGCGAGTGAAGGTGAAAGCGTCCACAAACTCCTCCAAGGGCACGCCATACTGGAGGCCGACGGAGACGGCGATCGCGAAGTTGTTCATCATGGCCCGGAATCCGGCGCCTTCCTTGTGCATGTCGATGAAGATCTCGCCCAGCGAACCGTCGCCGTACTCGCCTGTCCTCAGGTAGACCTTGTGCCCTCCGACAATGGCTTTCTGGGTGTATCCACGCCGCCGTTCCGGCATTCGATTGCGCACGCCTGCAAAGTCCTTGGCGATGACCCTTTCCACGACCTTCTCGGCCAGCACGACGGTCCTCTCATGCGGCGTGCCGGTCTCAAGCGTCTCGGCCGCCTCGTCGTCGTCCTCGACAAGTGCCGCCGACAACGGCTGCGAGAGCTTTGAGCCGTCACGATAGAGCGCATTGGCCTTGATCCCGAGCCGGTGCGACAGTTCGTAGGCCGCCTTGCAATCCTCGACGGTCGCGTCGTTCGGCATGTTGATCGTCTTGGAAATCGCGCCCGAAACGAACGACTGAGCGGCCGCCATCATCGTGATGTGGCTGTCGACCGGAAGAAACCGCTTGCCCGTGCGTCCGCAGGGATTCGCGCAGTCAAATACATGGTAGTGCTCCTGCGCCAGGTGAGGAGCGCCTTCCAGTGTCATGGAACCGCAGACGTGGTCGTTCGCGGCCTCGATGTCCGACTTGCTGAAACCGAGGCTGCGGAGAAGGTCAAATTCCGGATCGTTCAGCTTCTCGGGCGGGATCCCGAGGGTCGCCGAGCAGAACGCCTCGCCGAGCGTCCACTGGTTGAACACGAAGCGAATGTCGAACGCCGAGGGCAGGGATTCCTCGATCCTGTCGATCTCGGCCTGGCCGAACCCATGTCCAACCAGCGCTGCATGGTTGATTCCCGGAGCGTTCGCGAGCGTTCCGTGGCCGACGGCGTAGGAAACGATGTCCTGGATCTGGGAGGAAGAGTATCCAAGTGTCGCCAACGCCGCCGGCACCGAGCGGTTTATGATCTTGAAGTAACCGCCCCCGGCGAGCTTCTTGAACTTCACCAAGGCGAAGTCCGGCTCGATCCCTGTCGTGTCGCAATCCATCACGAGGCCGATGGTGCCGGTCGGCGCGATGACCGTGGCCTGGGCGTTGCGGTATCCGTGCTTCATGCCCAGATCGAGCGCGTCATCCCATATCTTCGCAGCCAGCTCGACCAGCCTGCCGTCCGGGCAGTTGTCATGATCGAGCGGGACGGGAGGCACGTTCATCTCCTCGTATCCTGACGTCTCTCCGCGCGCCGCACGTCTATGGTTGCGAATG
This sequence comes from Paracoccaceae bacterium, assembly GCA_965208685.1. Classification (GTDB taxonomy): domain Bacteria; phylum Pseudomonadota; class Alphaproteobacteria; order Rhodobacterales; family Rhodobacteraceae; genus JAJEFO01. The sequence goes on from CBDBPL010000005.1 coordinate 18,218, forward strand.
ACGCGAAGCATGTGTTCGGAGTTCTCCTTGCACCCCTGGAACGGGCCCAGTTCGCGCGCGATCTCAGCCGATGTCACGTAGGACGCCCCGGTCATGATCGCCGTGAGGGCACCCGCCAGGGCCCGGCCCTCGTCCGAATCGTATCCCAGGCCCATGGTCATGAGCAGGCCGCCAATGTTCGCGTAGCCGAGGCCGAGAGTCCTGAACTCGTAGGAGAGCTGCGCGATTTCCTTCGACGGGAACTGTGCCATCATGACGCTGATCTCAAGCGTCAGTGTCCAGAGACGCGTTGCATGGACATAGTCGTCGGCCTGAAACTCCCCATCGTCATGGAAGGTAAGGAGGTTCATGGATGCCAGGTTGCAGGCGGTATCGTCGAGGAACATGTACTCCGAGCAGGGGTTCGACGCGCGTATCGGCCCGGCCTCGGGGCATGTGTGCCAGGCATTGATCGTGTCATGGTACTGGATGCCGGGATCCGCGCAGGCCCAGGCGGCATGGCCGACCTGCTCCCAAAGATCACGCGCCTTGACGGTCCTTTCCACCTTGCCGTCGGTCCGACGGAGCAGCTTCCAGTCTGCGTCGTCCTTCACCGCTTGCAGGAACGCGTCCGTGACCCGGATCGAGTTGTTGGAGTTCTGGCCCGAAACGCTTGAATAGGCTTCCGAATCCCAGTCCGTGTCATATGTCGGAAACTCGATCGATTCGTAGCCCTGTCTCGCGTAGTCAAGAACGCGCTTGATGTAGGTTTCCGGAATTGCGGCCGTCTTCGCGGACCGGATCGCCGCCTTGAGGCTCTCGTTCCTCTCCGGATCAACCGCATCGGCTTCACCGCCGTCCCACGCCTTGATCGCCGCGAATATGCCGTTGAGCTCGCGTTCGTGAATCTTCGAGCCGGCGACGATGGAGGCGACCTTTTGCTCCTCGATGACTTTCCAGTTGATGAAGTCCTCGATGTCGGGGTGATCGGCGTCAACGATCACCATCTTTGCGGCACGCCTGGTCGTGCCGCCGGACTTGATGGCGCCCGCCGCTCGGTCGCCGATCTTCAGAAAGCCCATCAGGCCCGATGACTTGCCGCCGCCGGACAGGTGCTCGCCCGCTGCGCGGAGGAGGCTGAAATTCGTCCCGGTGCCGGACCCGTATTTGAAGAGCCGTGACTCCCGGACCCACAGATCCATGATGCCGCCGCTGTTCACGAGGTCGTCGGCGCAAGACTGAATGAAGCACGCGTGAGGCTGCGGATGCTCGTAGGCGCTTCGGGACTTGGTCAGCTTGCCGGTCTTGTAGTCCACGTAGTGGTGACCCTGGCTCGGTCCGTCGATGCCGTAGGCCCAGTGGAGGCCCGTGTTGAACCATTGCGGAGAGTTCGGCGCCCCGCGCTGCGTCGCAAGCATGTAGCGCATCTCGTCGAAATAGGCCCGCGCGTCCGCTTTCGAAGAGAAGTAGCCGCCCTTCCATCCCCAATACGCCCAGGCCCCCGCCAGGCGGTCGAAGACCTGCGTCGCCCGCGTTTCGCCGCCGTAGCGCTCTTCTTCAGGCAGGTCGGCGAGCGCGACCTCGTCCGCCACCGAACGCCAGAGGAATTCCGGGACGCCCTTCTCCTTCACCTTCTTCAGGCGCGCCGGCACTCCGGCCTTCCTGAAATACTTCTGCGCGATGACGTCTGACGCCACCTGGCTCCAGCCTTCGGGGACCTGAACGTCGTCGAGCCGGAACACGATTGTGCCGTCAGGATTCCTGATCTCGGATGATGTCGCCGTGAACTTGATGGACGCGTATGCGTCCCGCCCTGCCTTCGTGAAGCTGCGCCTGATTTTCATTTCTTGCCTGGACCCCGTTGTGTTCTTGTCTGAGCCAATTCCGTTTCCCTGTTCGCCTGCCTCAGTCAGGGCGACATTCAGTACGGCCAGGAGATGAGACAAGGACGCCTGTTCCGTGCACGGCGTTGCTTGAGCGCACGAACCCTTCTTTCCTGGCGGACCGAAGATGATCGAATGCTGTCCCTGTCGATGTCCACAACATGTTGTGGCCTCCCAACCGGCCTGCACAACTTGCAGCCTTTGCATGGGGTTCGTCAACAGCGAATTCTCACAAAGTTCTGCGGACTCGGGGCAAGGCTTCGATGCGCCGACCAATGAGTCCGCACGAAACTCCCGAATTCAGGAAACCGTCAATCTAGATCAGGCGCTTACGCTGCCAAGCTAACCGTTCACGCAAGGTGCACAAAGGGTACGACCGCCGGCTTGGGCAATCGGACCAGCTCATCTTGAGCGGCACGATGGCCGGACTGTCGTTCCGCCTTTCGGCCATCAAAATAGAATCACCCCGCGGATCGAGTGCGACTCACGACACTGGCAGGCACGGGCACCAAGGACGCCCTTGCTTCCCGATGAACGACAGCTGGGCACGTTGACGTTCCAGGTTCCTGTTGCCCCGGCTCCGGACATGCCTTTTCGCTGAATCCGGCAGGTGTCGTCGATGTCACCAGGCCGCATGTGCGATGCCGACAGGATTCCACGCGTTGCATGCAGGGAGCGCCGAGCCGGTTGCGGGCCAGTCTGCGCATTGCGAATGCCCTGCCGATGCTGGTCGGGGCGGAGAGATTCGAACTCCCGACCCCCTGTTCCCAAAACAGGTGCGCTACCAGACTGCGCTACGCCCCGACTCCGCCGCATCCTTACCGCAAAGAAATTCCCCTTGGCAAATTGCTTGTGCATGAGATTGCGGACGTCCTTGCATGCAAGGGTCGGCGAATCGTCCGCAATCCATGAATTCTGCAATTGCGAACGCCACACGATCAGCTGGTGGAACCCGCCCGCATGCCTGGAGACATGCGCGCCGGCCCGCCGCGTTCCCGACCGAGCTCGTCGCGACGTTTTCGGTCCTTCTTCCCGCAGGCTATTCGCAGGGCCAGGCCGGGTTCGGTCCGATGACCGGATGGCGAAGCTCGCTTCCTTCGTCTATGCCAAGCCTGCGGGACAGGCCGCCGTTGACTTCAAGCACGAACTTGACTCCCTCGCCGCCATCTATGTGAGTCTCGTCAAACGGAATCGCGTTCTCGTGGACCCTTGTCACCGTTCCGGACGGTGTCATGAAAATCATGTCGAGCGGGATCCTCGTGTTCTTCATCCAGAACACCGCGCGCTGCGGCGCGTCGTATGCGAAGAGCATTCCGCTCCCCGAAGGCAGGAAGTCCCGGTGCATCAGTCCGAGCGAACGTTCGTCGGGGTCATTCGCGAGCTCGACCGTGAACCGCGCGCGGCCCCAGTCGCCGCGCAAGTCGACCTGATCAACCTTGCAATCCGCAGACGCGGTTCCGGCAAGTGCAAACAATGCCACGAATCCGAAACCTGCCCGCATCGCTACTCGGATCTAAGGCCCGCTTCCCACGACGTGATCTGAGTGGCCATGCGGCCTCGTTTGCCCTCCACGACCCGGATTGACACGGCCTCTCCAGGCTGAAGGTCGGCAAGCTCCGATCGCCTCAGGACTTCGATGTGAAGAAAGACATCCTCGTTGCAACCATAGACATTGGCAAATCCAAACCCCTTCGCCTTGTCGAACCACTTCACGCGCGCCGGCTCCAGCGGCAACGACAGGTCAACCGGTTCGTTGAACTCGCCGCCATCCGGGACGCCATCATCCGCCGCGGAAGCGGCCGGCGGATCTATCCGGAGCACTTCGGTCGCCTGAATTCCTCGTGCCGTTTCCTGAATCACGACTTCAATCCCCGCCGAATCCGCGACGGAGGACTGTCCGTAGTTGCGAAGCACGTTGGCATGAAGCAGGATGTCAGGCCCGCCCTCGTCGGAAACGACAAAGCCGAATCCCTTCGACGGATCAAACCACTTTACCGTTCCAGTGACGCGCGCGCCGCCTTTGCTGAGGTCGGTCATCTAAGCATCATCCCTTGGGCTCTTGCCCAACATGCGCCTACTTTGAGCCGTTGGCACGATCACGCGCAACCCAAAAAACCGACCAATTCTGCAACAATTTCGGCAGAAGCGCGCTAAGGATAAAGGCGTTCCACCTTCCAAGTGGCTTCAGGCGACGCTCTCGTCCAGCGGAATCGGTCGTGGAGCCGGAATTCGCCATCGGCCCAGAACTCGATCTCGACGGGCAAGATCCTGAAGCCGCCCCAGAACGGCGGGCGTTTCGGGTCGAGGCCGTGGATGACGCCCATCTTTGCCGCCCTGGCCATCAAAGTCTTCCGGGACGACAACGGCTGGGACTGGCGCGAAGCCCATGCCCCTACCCGGCTCTGCACCCCTCGCGAGGCGAAGTAGCGGTCTGCAGGCGCGCCGTCCTCGACGGTCACGGATCCACGCACCCTGACCTGGCGGCGGAGGCTCTTCCAGTGGATGACGAAAGCCGCCTTCTCGGACGTCTTGAGTTCCCGCGCCTTCACGCTGCCGTAGTTGGTGTAGAAGACGAAGGTGCCGTTCTCGATCCCCTTGAGCAACACCATGCGCACGTTCGGCAAGCCGGACTCGTCCACAGTTGCGAGTGCCATTGCGCCCGGGTCGTTCGGTTCGGTCCCCTCCGCCTCGTTCAGCCAACGGCTCACAATGACCAAGGGGTCGTTTCCTTCGAAAATTTCGCTTCTGTCCATCACGCCCGCCTTCACGCCCTTGATGCATCTGACGTGATCGCATAGACCCGCTGCACGGTAAACGGGCGAGGATCAGAATATGTCCGCAGGGCTTATGACAGGCAAACGAGGCCTGATCATGGGGCTGGCAAACGATAGATCGATCGCCTGGGGAATCGCCAAGGCGGTTGCCGATCACGGTGCCGAACTCGCATTCTCCTATCAGGGCGAAGCGCTCCTGAAGCGCGTCGGACCATTGTCCGAACAGCTGGGTTCGAACATCGTCCTGCCCTGCGACGTGGCGGACGTGAACAGCGTGGATTCCCTGTTCCGGGAACTCGATGACCGCTGGGGCAGGCTTGATTTCGTTGTTCACGCGATTGGATTTTCCGACAAGAGCGAGTTGCGTGGCCGCTATGTCGACACAAGCCGCGACAACTTCCTCATGTCCATGGACATATCGGTGTATTCCTTCACCGCGATCGCAAAGCGGGCCGCCGCGATGATGCCAGATGGCGGGTCGCTCCTGACCCTGACCTACTACGGGGCCGAGCGCGTGATGCCGCACTACAACGTGATGGGGGTTTGCAAGGCTGCCCTGGAAGCCAGCGTGCGCTACATCGCCGAGGATCTCGGCAGGGACGGCATCCGCTGCAATGCCATCAGCGCGGGCACGATCAAGACCTTGGCGGCATCCGGGATCGGCGACTTCCGCTACATCCTGAAGTGGAACGAGTACAATTCTCCGCTGAGACGCAACGTAAGCATCGAGGATGTCGGCAACGCCGCGCTCTATCTTCTTTCCGATCTCGGTTCTGCCGTCACGGGCGAGGTTCATCACGTGGATGCCGGCTACCATGTCGTGGGCATGAAGGCGCTCGACGCACCGGACATGACTTACGAAAGGAGGGAATGATGACTCTTGGCAATGGAAGAGCCATGCCATTTGGAAGTCGATTTCCGACCAGGTCCGGACGATGCCGTCACCCGAGGAACGGGTGCCCGGCATGGCGGTTGCGCCTGCCGGAGACGTTCCCTCCACCTGGACGGCATGCCGGACCATGACAGAGCGACTGCCGCACGAGAAGGGTTTCCACGTCAGCTGGGACCAGATGCATCGCGACGCCCGTGCGCTTGCCTGGCGGCTGGACGGGCGCGGGCCGCTTGACGGCAGGTGGAAGGCGGTCGTGGCAATCACGCGTGGCGGCATGGCACCGGCAATGATCGTGGCCCGCGAACTCGACATTCGCATCGTGGATACAATCAGCGTGAAGAGCTACGATCACCAGTCGCAGACCGATGCGAAGATCCTGAAATCTCCGGACGCGGGAATGATGGGCGACGGCGCCGGCATCCTCGTCGTGGATGACCTGGTCGATACCGGCCAGACGCTTGAACTCGTTCGACGACACTTTCCGCAGGCTCACTTCGCCACGGTCTACGCCAAGCCGATGGGCGAACAGCAGGTCGACACGTTCATTACCGGCGTCAGCCAGGACACCTGGATTTTCTTTCCCTGGGACATGGCGCTTCAGTATGTCGAGCCATACCGGGGCACCGATTGAAGTCCGTCGTGCTCTCACATGACACTTGATTTATTCCGCAACGAGCGCAACATCGTCGCCCGCCGCCCGAAAACGGCCCAAGTTGCCGTGAAACGTGCATGGCATGAAGCCGAACACGCAAACGTCCATCAACGCGATGATCCGACTTGGATTTCGTCTTTTCCCGGGGTCGCGAAGCTCATACCCGAATCATCGAAACAAAGCTAGAACAATTTTGCCCGGTGTCCGAGAAATGTTGCTTATGTTGCTTGATCGTGAGGCAGTTGAACCTGCCATTTCTGGTTCGGCCCGAACGCCCATGCAATCCGGTGCAATCAGAGGCGGCGATCCCCTGCACTACAAGATCGCGATCGCTCCCTTGCGTTCCGCGAGCGGACCGCGCTGGCTTCAGTCGTGTTCGTTCGCCGAGATCGACCGTGCCAGAGACTGAAGTCGATCGTGGGTCACTCGGACACGTGAACAACCGGCAATTGCCCGGCCCGATTGAGAGGCGATTGCTCCGGAGAAGCGCAATCGCCGACCTGGGTTCTCCTCCGCCTTTCCATGCGGCGGCGAGGTTTTCCTGCACTCGCTCCTCTCAAGCGCGAACAGGAACTCATCCACAAGATTCAGCCTTGCAGGGCTCTCAAAGCCTGAAGGACGCGGAGAATGGGCCGCAACGCACGCCAAGTCTCGGTTGATTCAAACGCGAAACACGGCAACGAAGCTCCACCGGGCAACAAGATCCTTTGGAGCGGCTACAGCGCGCTTTCGATCTCCGCGTGGATCGTCCGCCCGGACGGCGGCCTTGGCGATCAGAGTCGACTTGGCCAACTCTCCAGGCGGGAAGCCGCTTGTGAAGAACGCGCAGCCGGCACCTTTGCATCATCGTGCCGGCCCCATGTCCTTGGCGCAAGAGTTGCAGCGACATCTGACTTGTTCCGCGATGAGCGCAACTTCTTCGCCCGCCGCCGGAAAGCGGCCCAAGTTGCCGTGAATCGTGCAAGGCACGAAGCCGTACACGCAAGCGTCAATCTTTGCGATGACCCGAGTTGGACTTCGTCTCTTTCACGCGCCGCGAAATGCATGCCCGCACCATCGAAACAGGGCAAGAAGAATGCACGTCTTCGGTCCTTGCCCGAGAAATGTTGCGCCTGCTGCTTGAGCGTGAGGCAGTGCTTGACGCTCGATGGCGACAAGGCGCGCAGCGCGGTTTCCCGGATTGCCTACAGGGAATTCCGGTTCTTCTGCACAACGCGGGCGCACACGTCCTCCATGACTCCGATGAAGGACCGGTCCAGGTGCCAGAACGCCGGGAGATCTCCTCCTTTCTTGGCCAGAACGGCAGGCGTCGGCGGGGATCCGCTCAACGCGTCAACCGATGGAAGCGGCTGTTCACCTCGCCAATAGGACTTGACGTCAATGCCTGCTGCGGGCGTTTCACTCGGTTGGGTGTAGCGGTGCGCGGGAAGGTTGAGGCACCCTTCCTCTTCGGTCTGCTCGTCGATGAGCGCCTGCCCCAAGGGCGAACTTGCGAGCTTTTCGCGAAGCATGGAGTACTCGAGACCGCGCAACTCGAAGAGCAGCATCGGGTCGCGATCAAGCAACGAGGCGATCTTGTAGTAGACGCCTGCCACGTGCTTGCAGGGCGAAGCCCAGTCGGGGCACGAGCACTTGCTGATGAGGTCGTCCCGTGACCTTGGCAGCAGGGACTTGCCGGAATCCGAAAATGCATTCTCGATCGCCGTCGGCATTTCGTTCATGAGCAATTGGGACAGGCAGGCGGCGTTGCCGGAGATCATCTCCGAGATCCCGTGCCATTCGGCCGAGGTGAACTGTCGCAACTTCACTGTCACCTTGTATCGAGGCTCCTCGTAGATACCGAAATAATGATTGATGTTGCCACGCAAGGTGGCCCTGGCCACACCCTTGCTGATGGAGAATTTCAGGAGCCGGCTCGGGCCGGAATAGGCCCGACCCCGCTTGAGTCGACCCTCGTCCATGCTCATTGCCAGGACGCCAAGAAAGATCTCGCCCCACCAGGTCCGGGTCATCCTGGCCATGATCAAGCCTCCACAATGCTTTGGCGATTCAGGGAGATCAACTGCCGAAATGCGTCGTTATCCATCTCCGTCAGCCAGTTCTCGTCGGCGCCGACGATGTTCTCGGCAAGGGCCTTCTTCGCTTCGATCATTTCGTCGATGCGCTCTTCCAGCGTCCCCAGCGTGACCATCTTGTGTGCGAACACCGTCTTCTGCTGGCCGATCCTGTAGGCGCGGTCCGTGGCTTGGTCCTCGACCGCCGGGTTCCACCAACGGTCGAAGTGGAAGACATGACTTGCCTGAGTCAGCGTGATTCCGACTCCCCCCGCCCGCAGCGACAGAACAAAGATCCCGGCGGGCGAATCCGGATCCTGGAAGCTCTCGATCATCTTCTCCCGGCGTCGTCTGGTGGTGCCGCCATGCAGGTAATGCACAGGGCATGAATGTCGTTCCCGGAACAGGGCTTCCAGCCGCTCGCCGATTTCGGTGAACTGAGTGAACACAAGAAGGCTGGCGGATTCCACCAGGGCTTCCTCGATCATTTCGTTCATGCGGGCCAGCTTGTGCGAACGGCTTTCGTCAAAGGCGCTTTCGTCCTGGAGAAATTGCGCAGGATGATTGCAGACCTGCTTCAGCTTCATCAGCGTCGACAGGATCAACCCGCGCCGGGCCATCCCCTCGGACTCCGCGATCCTGTCCTCAACGTCTTCGACCACGGCCTGGTACAGCGATGCCTGCTCTTTGGTAAGGTTGCAGTAGACCTTCTGTTCGACCTTGTCGGGCAGGTCGTCAATGATCGACTTGTCGGACTTCAGGCGACGGAGAATGAACGGCTGGACCAGTTGCTGCAGTTGTCGGGCGCGGACCTGGTCGTTCTCCCGCTGGATCGGCACTTCGTAAGCGCGCCTGAACTGCGCTTCCGTGCCAAGGTAGCCGGGGTTGAGAAACCGGAACAGGGACCACATGTCCATAAGCCTGTTCTCGATCGGCGTCCCCGTCATGGCGATGCGATGGGTGCCAGCAAGCGAAGAGATCGCCTTGGCCTGCGCAGATTTCGGGTTCTTGATGTTTTGCGCCTCGTCGATGACTACGCGCCGCCATCGCACGGCATTGAGAGTTTCCTTGTCCGAGCGGGCGAGGTTGAAAGATGTCACGATCAGGTCGAGGCCCGAAACCGACCTGGCGAAGTCTGCGCGGTCGCGAACCCTGTCCGGGCCATGGTGAATGTGACATTTCAGCTTGGGCGCGAACTTCTCCGCTTCCCTCTTCCAGTTGCTGAGCACGGATGTCGGGGCAACCAGAAGCGTGGGCTGGATCCCGGAATCCGGCGCCCTTCCATCATGTTGCCTCTCGTGAAGCAGCAATGCAATCAACTGGACGGTCTTGCCCAGGCCCATGTCATCGGCCAGGCACGGGTTCAGGCCGAGCCGTTCCTGCCGCGCCAGCCATGCAAGCCCCGCTTTCTGGTAAGCTCGCAGGTCGCCGCACATCCCGGCAGGGTTGTCCATGGGTTCAATGCTCTCCAGACTCTGCAGGCCCTTGAGGACTTCGCCCAGGACGTCATCGAAGACAAACTCCTCAGTGTCGGGGTCGGCTTCAGCCATGTCCTTGATCAACTGGCTGAATTCTACGCCAACGCCCCCTTCCCGGTTCCGCCAGAGTTCAAGCGTCTCGGACATTCGCCGATGGTCGATCTCCATCCATTCGCCGCGGAACTTCACGAGAGGCGACTTGGCTTCGAGCAGCGTCTTCCACTCGTCCTCGGTCACCGGTTCGCCGTCTATGGAGAGTTCGTAATCGTACTGGATCAGGGAATCCAGGTTCAGCAGTCCTGAAGCGGGGCTTGCCTGCTGGGGCTGGCTGCCTGCACCGCTGGCCCTGACACGCAAACGCGCCCGTCGGCGTCCCTTCGGCGTCCACCAACTCGGCAGGACGATGCGGTAACCTGCGGATTCAAGCACTAGTGCATCGTCCTTCAGGAATTCGTATGCCGTGTCGAGGTCTATTTCGACCCCGGCCGGCGTCGCGGTTTCCATGCCCTGCCAGAGCAAGGGACAGATTCGTCCGGCCTGTCCAAGACTGACAAGCAGATTGCGTTCAAACTGCCGACCGAAGCGCTTCTGCCAGTCGCCCTTCTTGCGTTCAGACATCGGCCACCATTCCGAAAGGTCCACCGAAAGAGATGGGTCCTCGTTGCAGGACACGAAAAACCCGATGCGCCAACGATCGTCTTTGCTGCCTTCGTCCTGGCTCAAGCGAAATCCAAGCGAGAATCCCGTGCGCTGTGCCTGGCCGAGAATCTTCCTCTGCCACGCAAGCCAGCTGGCGACATCCGCTTCGTCAGGACTCGGGGGATCGATTCCCGCCGAAACCCGGCTTTCCAACGTCTGTGCCAATGCTCCTGCGAACCAACTGTCCTTGAGCGGATTCAGGAACGACTTCGTGAAAGGGGTGCCGGAAACCAGCATGTCGACCTGCTGCTCGGAAAACTGCCGCAGCAGGTCGGTTCGGTCGAGGATCGACACTGGGGCCTTGCCGTTCGTGCGCCCGTTCCTTTCGCTCCCTACGAGCGTGCACACGGCAGGCATCGCGGCGGCAAACTCGTGCAGGTTGCGCTCATAGAGACTGTCGGCCGGAGCCCATCCGGCCACGTACTTTGGCTGCGTACGGCCCTTCCTGGGCTGGCGGCACTTCATGACGGGCAGGAACTGGTGCTGGCGGACCATTGCGCGCAACTGCTGGGCGTACTTGATCCAGAAATTCAGGTCATGACCGATCCGGAATTCGGTTTCGGCAAAACTCGAAAGGAATTGCAGCTCGCGAAGGAAGGCAAGCGGATTGCCGAGGGCGATCCCGCTGATGTCCCAGTCGTTCCACTCGAACCTTTCGGGCAGGTATTCGCCGGACAGCTGGGCCATCTCAAGGCTCGGCAGCGGCTTTCCGTTGGCGCTTGGCATTGTCGCACGGAACGCACCCGGTCCAGGACAGGCGGCTTCCACGGCCGCCCGACCGAGTCTCAGGTCGGATGCAAGGAAACTGTCCAGACGGGTGGCATCGGAGAGATGGGAGGGGTGCTGTCCAGGCGTCGGCTTTCCCTTGCCGTGCTCCGACGTTTCAACCCAGAAGACGAATTGGCCAGGATTGTCAAACTCGTCTGCTGGCCGCGGAATCCAGGAGCCATGATAGATTTCGATATGACGCTTCACTCGTTGCATCCCTTGAGAAGCTGCGACCCGTTCGGTGACGTGAGGCATGTGCAGGTCAGAATCCAATGATGATGGATTCCCTCTTTCGAGGGGATGCGCAATACCTTATTTTGGGTGCATCGCAACTTTGGCCACAGAATGTTGCGATCAGGTCGGATGGTCTCGAAGATTCTTGTCGAACGTGCGGAACCTGACGGCCTTGTCGGCAGGCATCCGATCATACATTGCTGGATGAGGATGGGCATTGAGGCGCGCGATGGTTGAAGACACCGAACTGAGGGCGGAACTTGCCAAGCTGGAGGCGCTGTTCCGGAGAGCGGGCAGCCTAGGGGTGAAGTCGGCTGCCGGTGTCGCCATCGAACGGCTTCGGGGACGCTTGACCAAGGCGGGAGAGCAGCCGGAGCCCGAGGTCGAGCTTCAGCATTCGCTACCGGACATCCGGTGCGTCGACCAGTTCTGCGCCGTGTGTCGCAAGCATGGCGTCCGGCCCTACCGTTACAGGCGGCAACGCCGCACCACGGTCATGGTGCGCGTCCGGGAGGAGGAGTTCTATCGCGAGGCATGGCCGGAATACTGCCAGCTTCATGCCGAACTGGCCAGCTACTTCAACGACGTGACTGACCACCTGATCTCACGTGTCATGGGGTCGGGAGGCAGCAGTACGCTCGACCTGAAATAGACGGTCTATGCGCTGTCTGAAGTGCTCTCGCAGCTGCTTTGCGCCAAGCCATGCCCTGGAAGGAGACAAAGGGGAAGAGGTCCAGCGAGGAGAATATGAAGCTTCTCAGGCCGTCCAGTTAACGAAACGTCCACCTGGCAAAGGTCAACCGGCCAACCGACCCATCTACGGGGCTCTGCCTGGCGCGCGGCAACTGCGTAGAAGGAAGACTTCATGACTTCCGGCGGCGCGAACCGTAGTCCCTTGGCGCCGATATCGGAATCTCCAAGTTCTCTCCCCGGACGGGCCGAAGCCAAGCCGATGGCTTACGGCAAGTCGGACTTGCCGCGTCCATTGCCGCCGAGAAAGAGGTTCGCCCTGACGAGATCCAGGCTTGATATCTCACGGAGCTGAACCGCGCTATCCTCATCTGTGACGGCATGGTGCATCCATCGGACGGATCGGAAGCCGATGCAAGGACTCACGTGCCGGCAGGAGCGCCATGGATGCACTCCGCCGACGGCGGACAGGATCTGCCGAGACATTGAATGAACATGCGTCCGTGGGACTCACGTTGCCCCAAACAGGTCCGCAAGGTCGTCTTCAGTCAAGGTCAGGGCGCCGCCCCCGGTACCTTCGAAGAGCGCGTCGGCCAAAGCCTGCTTTCGCGCCTGCATGGCCTTGATCGCGGTTTCGACAGTATTCTCACTGTAGAGGCGGTAGACGAAGACAGGCTTGTCCTGCCCGATCCGGTGCGCACGGTCCATCGCCTGCCGTTCAACGGCGGGGTTCCACCACGGATCGTAGAGAATGACCGTGTCGGCCGCCGTCAGGTTCAGGCCCGTTCCTCCTGCCTTCAGGCTGATGAGGAACAGCTGCGCATCGCCGGACTGGAACCTCTCGATCACGGCCGCGCGATCCCGGGTCTGGCCGTGCAGCATTGCATAGGGCCATCCGCGGTTCCGAACGTCTGTCTCGATGAGGCGCAGCATTTCAACGAACTGGGAGAAGACAAGGACCTTGCGGTTCTCGCTCACGAGCTCTTCGAGCAATTCCATAAGGCGGTCGCGCTTGGCGCTTTCACTGACTTTTGCGGCCGCATCCAGCTTGACCAGCTTCGGGTCGCAGCAGACCTGCCGGAGCTTCAGAAGCGCGTCGAGCACCGTAATGCGCGATCCCGAGAGACCCTTTTCCGCGATTGCCGCGCGCACTCGGGCGTCCATTGCGCTGCGTACGCTCTCATAGAGCAGGGCCTGCTTGCCACCCAGCATCACGGTTTCGTCAATGACGGTCTTGGGGGGCAGGTCCTCCACGACCTCGTCCTTGGTGCGGCGCAGAAGAAAGGGCCTGACCCGGTCGGTCAAAAGACGCTGCCGCGCGCGGTCCCCCTGCTGCTCGATCGGCCTGCGATATTCCGCACCAAACCCCTTCCGATCGCCAAGAAACCCCGGGATGAGCCAGTCGAACAAGGCCCAAAGCTCGGTGAGGTTGTTTTCCAGCGGCGTCCCAGTGAGCGCAATGCGTTGCCGTGCCGTGATCTGCCGGATGTGCCTGGCAACCGAAGCGGCGGGGTTCTTCACCGCCTGTGCCTCGTCCAGGATCGCCAGTTCGTATTCGCGGGCAAAGAGCGCGTCATGGTCCCGGTGGATCAACGGGTATGTCGTCAAGACCAGGTCATGCGCCCCGATCTGATCGAACCGCTGGTGCCGCTTCGTTCCATGCAGGCAAAGCACCTTCAGGTCGGGCGCGAATCGTGCCGCCTCGTTCTGCCAGTTGCTGACGAGGCTGGTGGGTATCACCAGCAGGCTCGGACGGTCGGCATTCCTTTCGACATGACAATGGAGCAGAAGGGACAGGGCCTGCACGGTCTTTCCAAGGCCCATGTCGTCGGCCAGGATGCCTCCAAATCCGCTGTCATTGAGGGCCTTGAGCCAGCCATAGCCTTGCGCCTGATACGGGCGAAGCTCGGCCTTCAGCGAGGCAGGCTGGTCCTCCTCCGACGCGGTCGCAAGGTTGCACAGCCGTTTGCCGAGTTCCAGGATCTCGGTCCCGCCGTCCCAAGGCGCGCCACATCCGTCCAGCGCCTCGATCAGGCGCGCCGCGCGGCCGGCGTCGGCCATGTGAAACCTGGTGAGGCCCTGCGCTTCGAGAAAGGCTTCGATGAATCCGGCCAGTTCGACGCCCTGTACCGGGACCATCGTTCCGTCGGAAAGGTTCAGGTAGAACGCGAAATCCGCGAGGAACTCGTCCAGATCAAACCCATCGACAAGGTTTCCGGCGCTGTCGAGCGGCAGCGAAGCAACGACCTGAAGTATCGTGTTTGTCAGGTCCAGCGCCGTGCCATCCACATCCAGCTTCAATGCCAATGAGAACCAGTCGTTGTCGGACTGCTCGAAGACCGTCTGGAAACTCACGTCTCCGGAATAGAGGCGCGCGGGCCAGCTCGGATTGATGTCGACTTCCCATCCCAGCTCCCGCAGTCGGGGCAGCCCCTCGGCGTTGAAGTCGAGAACTTCGTGAAGGGAGTATGTGTCCCCAGGCACGACCGGGAGAAAGATGACGTGCGCTTCGCTCATCGCCTTCGGGAGCTGACCTCCGCTCACGCGCGCATACTCGGGAGACTCGCCGTCGAATTCCGCTGCAATGCCCTCCAGGGCGAACAGCAAGTCCCTCTCGGCCGTGCGGTCTCGTCGAATGACGTGCACCCCTTCCTTGTCGGCATACCGAATGTCGGGTCCCGCAGCGGGAACCATGGGGTCGCTGCATCCCGCGTAACGAATCTCGGCACGAATGCAGGGATAGGTCACGGTTTCATGTCCGGTTCGGGTTCTTGGGCTCCACCAAGTGTCGTTCACCCTTTGCTTCCGACTGTGCCCGAACAGCTTCAAGGTCATCGTCGGCGCAAGGTCGGCCCTTTCGTGCACCGCGACGGGCTGGGGACGAGGCACCGCGTCGCCCAGTCGCCGCGCCAGGATGTCCGCCAGGGGCGCGACTGATTCTGCCGGGACCGTCGGAGCGCGTGCGAGCGCCGCCGCAACGCCGGGCGGAAGTGACGTGCGCGCGAAACCGGTCAGGCCGGACTCTTCATCGACAAAGACCGGGTCTGGAAACGGCAGGGCAGCCAAATGCTGCCGCTCCCCGTCCCTGGCCTGCAGGCTCTGATTGCCCAGGGCGTCAAGCACCCATTCAAAGCCGACATCTCTGGGTTCCGCCCAAGTCAGGCTCGGACCGTTGATGTCACGGAATCGCGCGCGACGGGTCGCGATTACCTCCTGCAAGAGCCGCTCCAGCGTTTCCCCGCCCGGCCAGTCTTGGCGGGTCGGGTACGAAACGGTGGAGAAGTACGCCAATTGCGCCAGGATGGCGGCATCTGACTGCGTGATGCCCGCACCGCCGGCGCCGTAGAGCTGCGGATTGAATTCGCGGACGTTCTTCCCGATGCTGCCGTCCTTCTTCACGTAGGCCCTGAACGACGCAATCTCGGCCCTTGCATGATCATGACTTCGCCGAAAGACATAGAATATGGCATCGCTGGATGTCGTCGGCGACAATGTCGCGGCTGAGGCGCCTTTCCCTTCGTCCAGGCTTGCGAGCCATGCCGTGATTTCGCCGGGCATTTCCTGCCGACCGAAGCCAGGCAGCGCGGGCGCCAAATCTCTGGTTGCGGTGGCGAGGGCAGGATCAGGACTCCGCTGTGCAAATTCGAGAAGAACCGCAACGACGTGCTTGCAATTGTATCCGACGTCGCAGGTGCAGATGCCATCTACCGCAGACAAGCGGCCATTCGAGTCGGCATGCAGTCGAACTCGAACCGGAAAAGGGCTTCCGCCGCTGCCTTGGACACTGCCGGTCAGGATGTCGCAGTCCAACTGAACGGCTGTTACTCTCCTGGCAGAAAAAAGTGAAACACCACTCTGAAAGTGCGCCGCCTCGTCAATTGCACGGGAAATGCATTGCTTGGTCATCAACATGCCAAGGCTCCGCCTATCAACGTGCCGGTGCCGTGACAACCTCCGACGGCGGAGATGACGCCACCCGCGCACCAAGGCCCGTCGGTCCGGCACCGCGTTCACACGCGTGCCGGCAACGCGCCTGGGCAGGGCCGGGGATCTGCTGCGTTCACAAAGGCAAACGGCTTCCCGGATCTCTCACTGCCACTTGATTTATTCCGCAACGAGCGCAACATCGTCGCCCGAAAACGGCCCAAGTTGCCGTGAAACGTGCATGGCATGAAGCCGAACACGCAAACGTCCATCAACGCGATGTTCCGACTTGGATTTCGTCCTTTCCCCGCGTCGCGCCGCTCATACCCGAATCATCGAAACAAAGCAAGAACATTTTTGATCCGCGCCCGAGAAATGTTGCGTTTGTTGCTTGATCGTGAGGCAGTCCGAAGCGCGACATTGGCCATTCCTGAACGGAGGCGCAGCCCGAGCGGAGGAAGTGGCCTGGCGATGGGGATCCCCGGCCTTCGGCCACCGACATCCTGCTCCGGAACAGGCTGAAATCCCATCGCGACGAAGAATAGCCGCGCCCTCCGTACGGTCCGGTGCGGTTTCGTCAAGGAGGCCGTGCCATTCGGAACGCCTCGGCCGGGTTCAGGCAGCCGAGCGCGTTCCTCGGGCGCGCGTCCATCCGGTCCCGGACCGCCTTCGCCTGCGTGTCGGTCACCGGCCCGAAGAGTGCGTTTCCTTCGGGAAACACTCCTGCGCGAGGCCGGTCACGCGCTCGTTCGGAACGCTCGCAGGGCGCGATTCGGCAACGAACGACCGACGCGCGATGCGCACATGTTTCTCAGGTCCTGCGGGGCCAGTCCGGTGGGGACAACGCGGACTGAAACCAGTTCACGAAGCTCACTTGCGAGAAGACCGGAAGTCCCGTGGCGTTTCGGACCGCAGCCGCGTAAGGCGTCATGTTGGTGCATTCGAGCACGATTGCACCTGTGTCGGGATGTTCCGCAACTAGGTCTTCAGCGGCGCCCACGTTGTCCGCCTCGGCCATCACCGGATCGAGTTCAGGTGAATTGCCCAGGATGGCTTCCGTGAAATGCGCACGGCCCTCGGTCGTGCCGATGGGCGTGCCCTCTGGCACACCTGCGGCAGCCAGGTGCGCCTCGGTCAGGGACGAACGCGAGACGGTAAGGATGCCCGCTCGGCGGCTTGAAGGCAGGAGCGCGTTGACCGCGCGAAGCTGCATCAACGACGAGGTCAGCACGGGAACGTTGACAGCTGCAGACAGCTCTTCCTGGAAAATCGAGAGGAACCCGCAATTCGTGGTGATTCCGTCCACGCCGTCCGCCTCAAGATCCTGCGCCGCGATCCTGAAGGCATCCAGCAGCCCCTTCGCGCCCTGCCGGACCACGCGACCCGGCGACGCATTGCGCACGACCTTGTAGTGCACCGGAAAGCCCCACGTGCCCGCATTGCCCATGTCGCCCAGGATGCGCGGAAACCGGGCTTCGAGCATGAGGATGCCCACCGAAGCCCCGTAGACCGATTTTCCGCCCTTGATCATGGCCGTTGCCTCTTCCCGGACATCGCGATTCGCTGCTGCCAATTGCCTGCAAGTTTATCCACCTTTGTCCGGCAATGAAGCATGGAGCGGATCCGGCCTCAACGCTATGGCGAGCGATGCGCTGTGCCGTCGCCTGGACAACATGGTTCGGATAGCGTGAACCTGACAACACCGCGTGCATTGAGGCCCGCACAGTCACGCCTGCCGGGGAAGCGGACTGTCCTTCGCCGTCCGGGCTTGGCTACAACATGACCCAGCATCTCAGGCACACGGGCGGCCAGCCACTGACAACGGCGCAAGGTGTCTCGGCGTCTGCCTGCAAGTTCGTTCCGGATCAGTCGGGGCATTGCCGGAAAGAAATTGCGGACCACGCTGCGCTGTTGCAGGCTCCGCACCCAGGGCGGCGGAGGTGCTGAAAATATGGAAGAACCCCGAAAGACAGTCGCGGTCATTGGCGCAGGGATTGTCGGCGTATCGACTGCCATCTGGTGCCTCCGCGACGGGCACGACGTCATCCTGATCGACAGGAGGGGACCCGCCGAAGGCGCCAGCCACGGCAACGGCGGTGTCCTGGCATCCAACGGCATCATCCCGGTGTCCGTGCCGGGACTGCTCCGAAACGTGCCCGGCCTGCTCCTCGGTCGTGACCAGCCGCTCTTTCTCAAGTGGCAGTATCTGCCGCGCCTCCTTCCCTGGCTGACTCGCTTTCTGGGCCACGCGAATGCAAGCGACGTCCGCAGGCGGGCGGCGGCGATGGCGCGAATCGTGGGCGACAGCCTGGCCGAGCACCAGGCCTTGGCGAAGGACACTGGCGCCGAGAAATGGATTTGCCCCGCAGACTATGTCTTCCTCTATCGCGACCGTGCCCATTTCGAGAGCGATTCGTTGGGTTGGCGGATTCGGGCGGAACACGGATACACGTGGGAGGAACTCGAAGACACGGCATTGCGCGAATACGATCCCGCCTTTGGCCCGTCGATCGGCTTCGGAGTCCGATGCCCGGACCATGGGCGGATCAGCGATCCTGGTCGCTACGTGGAGGACCTGGCACGACATGCCGAAACCAGGGGTGCGCGACTCCTGATCGGCGAGGTCACGGACGTCGTCCATGAGAATGGGCAGGTCACCGGCCTTCGCGTCGACGGCGAGACGGTCCGGTGCGATTCGGCCGTCCTCGCGGCGGGCGCATGGTCCGGACCGCTGGCCCGAAAGCTCGGGGTCAAGGTGCCAATGGAGAGCGAGCGGGGATACCATCTGGAGCTCTGGGAACCCACGATCATGCCGCGGTCACCGGTCATGATTGCCGCCGCCAAGTTCGTGGCAACTCCCATGGAAGGCCGCCTGCGGCTTGCCGGCATTGTCGAGTTCGGCGGCCTGGACGCGCCACCGTCGCGGGCACCTTTCAGGCTGCTCGAGAGACAGATTCGCAAAGCCATGCCGGGCATCGCCTGGAAGGAAACCGTCGAATGGATGGGGCACCGCCCCTCCGTCGCTGACAGCACGCCGCTCATCGGCCCTGTGCCGGGCGTCGCAGGGGCCTTGATGGCCTTCGGCCACGATCACGTGGGACTGACGGGCGGACCCCGGACGGGTCGCCTGGTCTCGCAGCTCATCACGGGAAGACAACCGAATCTTGAACTGACCCCCTATTCCCCTGCACGATACGCAAGTGCACGTCGTCCGACGTGATCCATCCAGGAGAACCTGCGAGGCATTGCCTCAGACCGACGAGACGGGTCGTCGGCGTGGTGAAGGACTCCGGTCGCTGTTCCGCTCCGCGGCCTGACCCGCCTGATTGAGCCACGTGGCCTGGCCGGCGCCGCAAAGCGCCGCGTGGGGAACCCATTGACCGGAGTCCAGGACATGATCTTGGCTCGTTCCGGCGGAAAGGCACTCAAGGATCACGTGACGCTGGAGCTTGAATGCTACGACAGGCTCCATTTCAACGCCTGCACCTCTCTTCTGCAAGGACCCCGGACGCATGTCGCCGATCGTCTGGAACTCCTCCCTGGCCCGGTCGCGGGCTTCGATGAGCGCGTCGAAGCGTGCCATGTGGACTGTCCTGCTCGGAGATCGCGGGACAAGGATCGTGCCCTGCAATCTTGTCCAGTTATTTTCCTCAAGGCGAAGGTGCATTCCTCAAGGCAAAGGTGCAAAATTCGGTGCCCTCGTGATCACCTGGAAGTCCGAACGATTTTGTCGTGCACCGTCGCTTGCAAGCCGCGGTGACGCGGGTTAGCGTCTTCTCAATTTTGGGGAGATTCGGTGGTGGAGCACTTGAGGATTCCATTCGGCAACCTCGGCTTACTGCTGGTGCTCGCGCGGAGACTGGTGCATCTATGGCGCTGCAAGGCGGGCATCGAGCATCACTTAGGTGGATGGGCTGCTGGAAGCCTTGCGATCTTCTCGATCGGCACGCCGATCATGCTGTCCTTGACCATTGGCACGTGTTTCAGGGTGGTCGCAGTCCTCGGCTTCCCGAGTTGGGCCGGAATGCCGATTGCGGCGCCCGGCATCGATAACTTCGACCGTTCATTGAACCGGTAGTCGGGAGGCTGCCGAGGAAAACTTGGAAATGGAGAGGGCCATGGTCAAGGAATCGCTTGTCAAGCCACACTGCTATCACCTGAAGATGGCCGAGATCGAAGAGGAGTTCATCATGCCCCTCACGCCGGAAGTGCTCGCCGGTCTCGTTCCCCGTCCTGTCAAGGTCGTCAAGGGTCCCGAAGCGTGACGGCCTTCAATCTGTGAATTTGCAAAATAACCCCCAATGATGAGGTGTCTAGATGTCCAACTCAATGACTTTCCTGGCTGCGGGCGTTGTCGCCCTAACCATGACCGCAACGCCGGTCGTGGCCGAGAAGTGGGATATGCCCATGGCCTATTCCGGCTCCAACTTTCACTCGGTGACCGGTGCCGAGTTCGCGAAATGCGTGACGACCGGCACGGGAGGCGAGATCGAGATCGTGACCCACCCGAGCGGAAGTCTCTTCCCCGGAGCCCAGATCAAGCGTGCGATCCAGACCGGTCAGGTGCCGATCGGCGAGCGCCTGCTTTCGGGCCACCAGAACGAGAATGCGCTGTTCGGCGTCGACTCCGTGCCGTTCCTCGCAACAAGCTTCGACGATGCAGACAAGCTATGGGAAGCTGCGAAACCCACCATCGCGAATACCTTGGCAGACCAGGGCCTGCACCTGCTCTATTCCGTCGCATGGCCGCCCCAAGGTCTCTATTTTCGCGATGCCGTTAGTTCGGTCGCGGACATGAAGGGCATCAAGTTCCGTTCGTACAACAATGCAACCTCGCGCCTTGCGGAGCTGACAGGCATGCTGCCAGTCACGATCGAAGCGGCCGAGATCAGCCAGGCCTTTGCCACCGGCGTGGCTGACGCGATGGTTTCGTCGGGCTCCACTGGCTATGACCGGAAGGTCTGGGAATCGCTGAACTACTTCTACGAAGTGGACGCATGGTTGCCGCGCAACTATGTCCTGGTGAACTCCGCAGTCTGGGACGGCGTTTCGGACCAGAACAAGAACGTCATCAACGCCTGTGCGGGACTAGCCGAATATGCAGGCAACTGGAGGGCCAAGGAGTACACCGGCTTCACGCTCCAAGGCCTTCGGGACGGCGGCATGACGGTCGCGCCCGCTTCTGACCAGATGAAAGCCGAGTTGCAGGAAATCGGCAAGGTCATGACCGCCGAGTGGCTTGAAGCCGCCGGCGCCGAAGGTCAGGC
The DNA here is from genome assembly GCA_965208685.1 of Paracoccaceae bacterium. Taxonomy (GTDB): domain Bacteria; phylum Pseudomonadota; class Alphaproteobacteria; order Rhodobacterales; family Rhodobacteraceae; genus JAJEFO01. The sequence goes on from CBDBPL010000005.1 coordinate 39,512, forward strand.
AATTGTCGACAGGTTCATGTCGCTGAAGTGATCAAGACGGACGGGCGCGCCTGTCGCGCCCGTTCACGCCAATTCTGAGCGAGGTGAAAGGTGTCGGCAGAGACGCGCTCCGTGAATCGCCCGACTGGCCGGGATTGGTTGACCGCTCGCGGGCTTGCGTGTGCGATCTTCGCAGGAACGGTACGGTTGCCTTCAGTTGCGACAAGGGCGCAGAGGCCATCGAGAGTCGCGTCGGGGATGGCGACGCGCCCGAGCGGAGGGCATCTTGGTCCACAGCATGCACTTGGTGCGGCGGGAATCGTGCAGATGTCGCCGCGCCCGCAAAGAAGTCAGTGACGGCGAGCCGCCATGACGCTTGTCCGCCGTGCCCTTGATTCGGTCTACGTTGCGGCAGGTGTTCTTGCCGCGTGTTGCCTCATTGCCATTCTGGGCCTCATCGTGATCCAGATGCTCGCGCGCTGGACCGGCGAGGTCTTTCCGGGCGCGCCCGAGTATGCCGGCTACTTCATGGCCGCCGCATCGTTTCTTGCCTTTGCCAACGCCCTCAGCAGGGGCAGCCATATCCGGGTTTCGATCGTGCTGAACGCGCTCTCCCCTCGCCGGAGGCGTCTCCTGGAAATCTGGTGCTTCGCTATCGGCACCGTCACTGCATGGTATTTCGTCTACTTTGCGGTGCGCTTCGTCTACTGGTCCTGGAAATTCAATGACATCAGCCAGGGCCAGGACCGAACCGAACTCTGGATTCCCCAAAGCTTCGTTCTTGCCGGGGCGATCATCTTCGCGGTGGCGCTCACGGACAACCTCCTCAACCTGATCTTCAAGGGCGAACACCGCATTTCGCGGGACCAGATCGAACAAGGATTGGGAGGGTAGTTCATGGAAGACGCCTCGATCATCGTCCTGTTCCTCTTCGTGCTCTTCCTGCTGCTGGGATCGGGCGTCTGGGTCGGCCTGTCGCTGATCGGCGTTGCGTGGGTCGGAATGGAGCTGTTCACGACCAGGCCGGTTGGCGACACGATGCTCACGACGATCTGGTCCTCCTCATCCTCATGGACGCTGACCGCCCTGCCCCTGTTCATCTGGATGGGAGAGATCCTCTACCGAACCCGCCTGTCAGAGGACATGTTTCGCGGTCTCAGCCCGTGGATGAAGTCGCTGCCGGGCGGCCTTGTCCACACCAACATCGTCGGCTGCACGGTCTTTGCGGCCGTCTCGGGATCTTCGGCGGCAACGCTGACCACGGTTGGCAAAATGTCCATTCCTGAACTCAGGAAGCGGAACTATCCTGAGCCGATGGTCATCGGCACTCTTGCCGGCGCCGCCACGCTGGGCCTCATGATCCCGCCATCGCTGACCCTCATCGTATACGGGGTCACGATCAACGAATCGATCTCCAAGCTCTTCTTCGCCGGAATCGTGCCGGGGCTTGTGCTTGCCGCGATGTTCATGGCGTACGTGGCGATCTACAGCCGTGTGTCGCGGTCCTGGAAACCGGATGCCGAGCCGCCGATGACGTTTTCCGAACGCGTCGCGAATTCGCGCTTCCTGATCCCGGTGATCTGCCTGATCCTGGTGGTTATCGGCTCGATGTATCTTGGCTATGCCACGGCCACCGAAGCGGCCGCGTTCGGCGTGATCGGCGGCCTGATTCTTGCCGCCAGCCAAGGCTCGCTCAACTGGAAGACCTTTACTGAAAGCCTGATGGGAGCGACCCGGACGAGCGCCATGATCGCGCTCATTCTCGCGGGCGCCGCGTTCCTCTCGCTCTCGATGGGGTTCACGGGGCTGCCGCGCGGACTCGCCGATCTCATTGCACAGTGGGAGCTGTCGCGGTTCGAATTGCTCATGGTGCTTCTTGTCTTCTACATCATCCTGGGCTGCTTTCTCGACGGCATTTCCTCTGTCGTGCTGACGATGGCGGTCGTGGAGCCCATGATTCGCGACGCCGGAATAGATCTCATCTGGTTCGGCATCTTCATCGTGGTTGTCGTTGAAATGGCCCAGATCACTCCGCCAATTGGTTTCAACCTGTTCGTGCTCCAGGGGATGACACATCACGAAATGAATTTCATCGCAAAGTCCGCGATCCCGATGTTCCTGATCATGGTGCTGATGGTCTTCGTGCTGATCGCCGTTCCGGATCTTGCGACCTGGCTGCCCGATCAAATGAGACAACGACCGTGAATGCGGCGTAACGCCGAAGTTGCCGGCGACATTCCGGCGGGAAGAGATTCCTTTGGCTCAATGACTTGGTCAAGATCGAGAAGTGCGAACCGATTCGGGGCGATGAGCGAACCTGACTGCCTCTGGGCAACCTGGCTGCCCAGCATTCGCGGCGGATCAGCCGCGGGCACAGATTCATGCCTTGGAATCCTGTCGGATCTATCGTGGGTCGTCAGCAGTATTTTTGCGGTCCGATCCACTGCCGCGTGGAATAGCGGTCCCCATGGCACCAGCCGATCGGCAGCTGACGTTCGATCTCGGCCTTCAGGTCCGCACCCAAGTCCAAGTTGGCCCCTTCCACCAATTCGGCGAAATGGTCGCAGTTTCGGGTGCCAGGGATCACCAGCGTGGACGGGCTTTGGGCCAGAACCCAGGCTATCGCCAGCGCCGCGGTGGAACAACCTGCCTCACCCGCCAGATCGCGCAGCGGCTGGCTTGCGGCCAGGTTGCGTTCGAGGTTGCCGCCGGAAAACCGCGGATTGGACTTCATGAAAGCCGAGGCCTCCATCCCATCGGGCGTCGGCGGGGCATCGGTCAGCAATCCACGCCCGACCGGAGAGAACGCGACGAGCGAGATCCCGAGCCGTTCGCATGCCTGGACCAGCCCCAGCTCCGGCGACCGTGTCTGCAGCGAATACTCGGACTGCACCGCCGCGACTGGATGAATCTCCGACGCGCGCGCCAGAGTGGTCGGCGCGACTTCCGACAACCCGATCCGGCCAATCTTGCCGGCCTCAACCAGGCGCGCGTAGGTGCCGACGACCTCCTCCACCGGCACGTCCGGATCGAGACGATGGAGGTAGAAGAGCGCGATCCGTTCAACGCCCAGCCGCGCAAGGCTCTTGTCCAGTTCGCCCTCGATATGCGCAGGACTGTTGTCGAAGTTGCGCCCGGTCTCGGGGTCGCGTGAAATGCCAGCCTTGGTGGCCAGGACGAAAGGCGTCTCGCCCTTTCGGCGGGCAAGGTAGCTGCCGATGATTTCCTCCGAGCGTCCCATGCCGTAGACGTTGGCCGTGTCCAGATGAGTCACGCCGGCGTCGAGCGCGGCGTCCAGGATCGCGTGGCTCTCTTCCACGGTCGCGTTGCCATAGATGCCGGCAAAGGACATCGCGCCGACGCCAAGGACCGATACGGGCGGCCCGCCCTTACCCAATGTTCGCAATTTCATGATGCAAGATTCCTCGGAAAGATGCCTTTCGGTTGATTCTGGGATCAGACCTGCGCAAGGCACGGTGGATGGCATGCGTGCCGACGGAAGCCGGGATTGACTCGATTCTTCCGCTGCATGTGGCACGTCTCCATTCGCAAGTGTCGGTCGTCCGGCTGTTCAGGCTGCGACAACGCGGTGCCGTGATGACCGTTCCCTCCGACCGCATCAGCCGCAGGCGCAGGCCCAGATGCTTCTCGTGGTTCCCGTCTGCGCCTTTGACCGCCGGCAAGACCCCGACGTTCTTCACGCGTCTGCAATTCGTCGACCTGCACCGGACCTCGATCACGCGTGATCCCACGGACATGGCCTTAGCCCGACATTCGACCTTTCGCAACTTGCGTCTCAGTTCGCGAAATTCGCAAGCGGTTGCCGCCGAAATCCTGCTCCGGGTCTGCGGTCGTTAATTCAACAGGACCGGAAGGCAGGTGGGGCCATGGAAACCGAAGCCCCGCCAGATCACCGCACTGGGGTCCGGCAACGTCATGTCAGGAAACCGGTCGAACAAAATGGGCAGCATGATCTGTCCGATGGCGCGACGGGCAACATGCGCACCCAGGCAGAAGTGCGGCCCGTTGCCAAAGGACTGGTGCGGATTCCATTCGCGGCCGACGATGAACGCCTCGCCGTCCTCGTAGAGGTCCTCGTCCCGGTTGGCGCTGGCCTGAATGGTCATGACCGTGTCTCCTCTCGGAATCAGGCAGCCTCGAATTTCGGTGTCCTCCGTGACAAGGCGCGACGACACCGAAATCGGCGCAACCCAGCGGATGCCCTCTTCGAAGGCCCTTTCCCAGTCGGCATTGCGCTTCACCTCCTCGAGCTGGTCTGGATTGGCCAGCAGTCCGTACAGTGTCGTGTTCAAGGCATCGCGCGGCTCGTTGATGCCACCGCCGATTGCGATCTTGATGTTGGCGTGAATCTGGGTCTCGGGGATCGGGTCGTCGGCGTTCAGCATCACGGAGAACGCCGAACTGTTCGGTTCCGCCAAGTGCCTGCGACGCACACGGTCGAAGAGCGCGTGCATCTCCTCGTTGGCGCGGTCGACGCGCTCGAAGGGCTCGTCCCGCCACCCGAAATTTCCCGCCCCGTCGATCAGCGCCTGCGACCAGCGCTGCATCTCCTCGTCCGAGGCCTCCTCAAGACCGAGCAGAATCGCCAGGCCACGCGCCGCATAGGGCCCGGAGAGCGCCGGAAACAGGTCAACGACTTCGCCGCGAGGCAGCCGCGCGACATAGTCTTCGGCAATTCCGCGATACTGCGGCATCCATTCGTCCCGCATCACCTTGGGGGCAAAGGCGGGCGCCATGGCCATGCGCTCGCGCAGATGCGCGTCGCCGTCCTTGCGCATGAGCGTGTGCGCCCAGAAGGCGCGCTTCATCGGCGTGTTCGGATCGTCGGAACTGAACAGCTTCGGGTGGTCCTTTACGTATTTCGTGTCGGCGGCTTTCGTCAGGAACGTCCGTCCTGCCGCCTTGACCCGCAGCACCGGCGCCTCGCGGCGCAATCGCCGGTAGATCGGAAACGGGTCGCGGTTGAGCTGGTCAAGCGTGATCGCATCGTCGAGCGGCGCAAGGTCGGTCATTCTCGTCTCCCGTAGCTCCTTCGATTCCGGCACGCCCGACGGCGCATCGTGGCATGATGTGGTTCCTCGGCACTCTGTCTCGCCAAGCAATCGACGCGCGCCTTCCTTTGGAACCAAGCGGCCGCACCCATTCCATGAACGACGACGCCTCGACGTCCTTCAGCCATCGGTCTGGCCCAAGTGCAAACCATTTGGAGTCGAACGGCGTCTTCTCCTCCAGAACCGAGTCGGCGCACCGGATGAACTTCTCCGGAAGGCGCTTCAAGGGCCAGCCAGTCATGTGATGGCAGACACTAGTCATATGCTGCGTGGTGGCCAACCCCTCCTCAGTCCATGGCAATGAAGGGCGGGAACGGGCAACGGGCATGCAAAGAAAATCCGCCGCCACGTCTCCCAGGCGCATCGGGCCGGAATACTCAAGCGAAATGTGCATTCCTTCCCGCGTTCCAGGGCGGAGCCCGTCGGCCCTGTATGCGTGAGTGTGGCGAAGCCCGATATGCGACGGAGACCAAAGACGCCGCGACCATCGGGAATGTGAGCTGGGGATTCCGACATGGGCCGGCAGACACGCGCGTTGCCTTTGCTCGGGGAGGCGGACCGCCGCGTACCCTTGCTGCATGCGTGCCCATGCACGACTCGAAACGGGCGATAGGCGCTGCGGACAGGCAAATCGCACGTTGTTCGCGGGCAAAGGGGCGCGACGCAAGCGGTCGGTGCAGCCTCCCTGGTTCGCGTTGCGGTGCGGGCGCACGACCGACCATAGTGCCGCGTGACGAATTCCGCATCGCGAACAGGGCATCCACGAGGACTTGGCCAGTGATGCTGACCCTTACCCGACGGGAAATGCGATGCGGAAGGAATGGCGGGTTCAGGAACGCTTCTTCCGGTTTCATTCATTGGCTCCGCAGCCAGCATTTCGGCAAGCGGTGCCGCGCGCTTGTACTTGAATTTCGCGCTGACAGGGCTAGCGTACGCGGCAAGGGTGTTGGTGACGCCCTCACCCAAACGCTCGAACGAGGACCGACCGCGTGGCCATCGTCGCCACGCGTGGCCAAGGAGGACACCATGACGGCACCGCTGTTCGAGGCCGTGGCGGAACGGGCGTTCCGTCGGCACGGCAGGAACTGGAAGCCGCGCACGCTCAAGAACAACCGGAACTATCTCCGCAGGCAGATCCTGCCCCGGTTCGCAGGACGGCAAATTGCCGAGATCACGCGGCGGGACGTGCGGGACTGGTTCGCCTCCCTGCACGCGACGCCGACGTCGGCGGACCGGTCGATGCCCGTGCTGTCGGTCATCATGAAGGCGGCCGAGGCCGACGGCTTGCGTCCGGAGGGCAGCAATCCGTGCAAGGGGATCAGGAGATACAGGAGACGGAACCTGGACAGGTTCCTGTCAGACGCCGAGTTTGGAAAGCTCGGCAACGCGCTGCGCGAGGCGGGACCGTCCCCGGCGGTCCCGATGATCCGACTGCTGGCGCTGACCGGCTGCCGGTCGAGCGAGATCAGGACCCTTCGCTGGAAGGAATTCCGCGACGGGCACGTCTACCTCAGCGACAGCAAGACGGGTCCCCGCACGGTGTGGCTGTCGTCTGCGGCCCGCGAGGTTCTCGACGGCCTTCCCCGCTCGTCGCCCTGGATGTTCCCGTCCGCGAGGTCCGACGGCCCGGTCTCAGAGACGGCGTTTCACAACGCCTGGCTCCGGATCCGGGCGGAGGCCGGCCTCGGGGACGTCCGCCTCCACGATCTGAGGCATTCGTACGCGAGCGCCGCCGTACGGAGCGGAGAGACAATCATCACGGTGGGGCGGTTGCTCGGGCACCGCGATCCGGAAACAACGCTCAGGTACGCCCACCATGCCGAGACGGAGGCGGAGAGGGCCGCCGTCGCGATGGGCGCCGTTCTCCTCGGGAGGCGGACATGACCCGGGCCAGGATGACGGATGCGCGCGCGCGCCGTCTCAAGCCGTCCGCAAGCGAATACTCCGTGCGAGACAGGGCCGTTCCGGCCCTGCGCGTCCGTGTCTACCCGTCCGGTACCAGGACATGGATCTGTGCCGTCGGCGGGCGCAAGGTGTCGCTCGGCCGGGTCGACCTGGTTTCCGTCGAGGACGCGCGCCGGGAATGCCTCCGGCTGCAGGTCGACGGGGCTTCACCAGTTCGGGACGTCCCGACCTACCGGGAGTTCGCCCTGAACGACTGGAGAAGCTCGTGGATCGACAGATGCAAGCCGTCGACGATCAGGGGGCGGGACCATGTCCTGAAGCGCAGGCTCCTGCCCGCGTTCGGGTCGCTGCGCCTGGACCGGATCACGCGGCAGGCAATCCAAGAGTGGTTTGACGATTTCAGCAGGACCGCTCCCGGTGGCGCCAACTCCGCGCTGCAAATCCTGCGCCAGAGCCTGAATTTCGCCATGGAGCGCGGCCTGCTCGCCTCCAATCCGGCAGCGTCCGTGCTCCCGAACCGACGGCCGAGGCTCTCGCGGTTCCTGTCCCGGGACGAGATACGGCGGCTGAACGAGGCCCTGAACAGGCATGCCGGCGGCCGCAAGGGCGCGCAGGCGGACGCCATTCGCCTGCTGTTGCTGACGGGCTGCCGCAAGAGCGAGATCCTCCGCCTGACGAGGCGCGAGGTCGACGGGGACTGCCTCAGGCTCGAGGACGCCAAGACGGGTCCGAGAACGGTGCATCTGAGCGCCGAAGCCCGTGAGATCGTGGAAAGGCGGATGGCCACACCCGGAGAGTTCCTCTTCCCTTCGCCGAAGGACCCGGAGAGACCGATTTCCGGGGATCTCGCCCTCTGGTACGGGGTCCGGCGGGAGATCGGAATCGAGGACGTGCGCCTGCACGATCTGCGACATTCGTACGCAAGCCAATGCGTGATCGAGGGCGTTCCGTTGCCGGTCGTGTCGAGGCTGCTTGGCCACCGCCAGACGTCGATGACGCTTCGCTACGCTCACGTCTCGGACCGGGATGTCGAGGCGGCGGCGGAACGCATCGGCGGGCGGATTTCCGAATTGATGTCGAGCGGCTGATTTCGCCCAAGGATGGGAAAACTGCGAGGCTGGTGCGCGCAGGGCATGCATGCATGCCGTCAATGCAAGCGTGGAATTCTCCGGAATTGACATGCGCAGGTTCATGGTCGATGCCCAAGGCCCGATGCGATTTGGCAGGAGCCAAGATGGCAACGAGGTGCAAGCATGGCCAAGACGGCTGCGCCTCCCATCAGAATCGCACGCGATTTTGGGGCGTCGAGACTCCCTGGACGACGACTTTCCGGGCCCCAAATGCAGAGGTCCTGACCTCGGGAGGCGACCATAGGCTCTGAGTAGACCGCATTAGCCAGACAAAAAAGCTCCTTCGGGGACTTTGCTGACATTCCAGGCGCGTGGCGCACTGTTAAGATTCCATGAACCACGATGCAGGCGCTGAAGTCGCTGATCATTTTCCAAGAGGTATGAAAACAAGGGGTCGGGCATCCGAGCCGCCAGCGAAATCCAGGAAATGTGGTTCACGAGAGTTGCCAGCGTCAACCCTCGAGGTAAGGACGTCAGAAATGCCATAGCCTCATCGAAGGCGAGCGGGGATCCGGCTCGGTACCCGTCGAGCAAGTGGAAATGGATGGAAGGAGAGCAGGCGAATGGCGCGCCTTGAGGTCGTTGACGAAGGAGACGCATGCATAATGACCGGAAGGATGCTCAGGCCGGCGACAGGCCTGCGCCGCGCGGCGGAGTTGCTCGACCGGGCGCGCAACGAGCCGGCGGAAGGCAGGAACGAAGAGGACCTTCTCGCCGCGTTCCACGGCGCGCCGATCCTGCGGGCGCAGTCCGCGGAAATCGCGCTGAAGGCGCTCTGGCGCATTGGCCACAAGGCGGAACGTGGCGATCCCCCGCGACATCACCCCTGACAAGGCTGCATGACGACCTGACCGAGACGATCCAGCAGCTGCTGGCAGAGAGATTTCCCGAGAGGCCGGACCCGCTTTGTCCACACTCCCCTATCCCGCACCGCAAGGGACTGCGGGCGATCCTCAACGACCATGAAACCGCCCTCCAAGAGTGGCGCTACGTCTGCGAACACGGGAGTCTCCGGTTCGAGCACGTGTTCGACGAGGTGCTGGACGCGCTGATCGACGTGGGCTGGCGGCTGCACGGCCCGTGGCTCGCAAGGCTGCAGGAGTGATGCCCGGAGGCTCCGGGCCAGCCGTGAACCGGTCGAGGTCGTGTCCCGTCACAGGCACCGCGAAGGCGACGGTGCGGGCCGGGCAGCCCCGGGGTGCATGGCGCCGGGAGCACGGTGGAACCCGGCCGCCCGGGCTGCCTTACCGGTGACGGGAGGCAAGCCGGCAGTCAGGAGGCGCACGGGCCATGCACGAAGAGGTCGCCAGCAGAAGCGAGGAGATCGCCGGGCTGTGCCGCAGCCACGGCGTTGTCCGGATCGAAGTCTTCGGCTCGGCCGCGCGCGGGACCGATTTCGACCCGGCCACCAGCGACGTGGATTTCCTTGTGGAGTACGAGTCGGATGATCCGGGCCCGTTCCTCCAGCGCCATTTCGCGCTGCAAGGCGAACTTGCCGAAGTCCTGGGCCGTGGAGTCGACCTGGTCATGGCACTGCCTGACAACAAGTACCTGCGGGCCAGCGTCAACCAGTGCCGCGAGGTCGTGTACGATGCGCGCGACGTGGAGAGCGATCCGCGGTGCCTGCGGGGCCCGGCGACGGCAAGTGCCGCGGGCCCGTTCATGAAGCGTGATCCCCGGGTCTGCCTGGAAACGGCGCAGCAGGCGGCCGGAGAAATCATGGACTTCGTCGAGGGAACCGATCTCGACGGATTCCTGGCCGATCTCCGGTTGCGCCGTGCCGTCGAGTGGTTGCTCGTGACCCTTGGCGCAGCATTGGCCAGCCTCGATGAGAATTCGCCAGAGCTGGCCGAGCGGATCCCGGACCTGGCGGAACCCGTTCGTCGCGGCAACCTCCTGGTCCGTGACCATCGCAGCGCCGATCCGACGGAAATCTGGCAAGCCGCCTTGCCGGTCCTTCCCGAACAGCGGCGGGTCGCCCTGTCCGTTCTCTCCGAACTGAATCGCGAGGACGCCGCGCCGGAACCGTGCCCTGACGGGCCATGACCGGATTGGCCGTGCCCGGCTGCGAGCACAGGCGGAGCGAAAGGGAGATCGTTCGGGTCTTCATGCAACGCGGACAATGGCAGCCAGGCAATGCGTCAGCGATTTCGGCTTGGGGTCGCACTTTCCAATGGGCATCGGCGAGAATCAGCAGGCTCGCGCAGCTAGGGCACTGGAACCCATGGAACGCCGGGCGGGACAGGCACCGCATGCCATGCGAGGGATCCCGCTGCAGGTGGCGATGCAGCATGGACCCGGACATCGCTGCGGACGAACCGGCCCGAACCGCTGCGGGTCTGCATGCGACCCGCAGCGGACCGCTCCCTGGACGAGCGTTCAGGGACCGGACCTCGATCTTCCGGGCAGACCGGCGCACGACGGACGGCTCCGGCCGGCCCCTCCTTTCTGACGGGCAGCCTGGAACCTGGGCATCGTCATTCCGCTGCGAAGGCAGCGTATTCTCTCGCGAATCGAACGACGGGGCTCTCCGGCTCGACATGCACGTCGCTCACGTTCGCGCGTTGCAGGAACTCCCGAAAGCGATCGGGCACGCCTGCATCGATGTCCACCACATGCACGGGAGCGTCCGCGTCCGGGACTGTTCCCGGCCAAGAACTGTGCCGCGGCCATGACCCAAACATACCAATACGGGAGAGCTTGTCGACAATCTGCGCCTCATCGGCTCGGATGCGGCTCGCGGCGGGATCCCAGTCTTGGGCTTATAGTGGAGTGCCATACCGCGAACACAACCAAGAGGCGTTCCCCGTAGCGTCTGCGTTGGACCAAACTTTGTCCTCCGGTTCTGGTTCGAATCGCGCATAGACCAGTGCTGCAATCTTCTTTCTTTCCTTTAATGTCGAAGCTATTTTGCACACTCCTTGCAAACTCGTCGGTTTTATCTAGCAGTCGAAATATTTCTTCACCCTCTTCGGTAAGTGAAGTCACATGTATCCTGTCCTCGATGGTCGAGTCCAAAGCCCTAATGAATAGTGCAAGAGCTGTACCTCTAAACGTTTGCTCCCCTGGTTTCGCCACTTGGCTTTATTTCCCTGTACAATCCCAATTGACCCTCTGTCGTAATTCCAATTGTTTTCATGCGTTCAAGATCCGCGTCGCTTACAGAAGATATTTCGTAGCCCATCTCGAAGTTGTCTGCATGAACGATCGAGTTGCCAAGGACATAGGGCGCAATATGGTCTAGCGTGCGAATGTCTTTTGATGACAACTCCCGAATTGTCGAGACGACCCGAGCAGGATAGTTCGATTGGTTTAGTTGAACTTCGGCAAGCAGCTGTTTCCAGATTGTCGGTATTTCATGATAGGCGTCAGTGGCCAAGAGAGGAAATTGTCGGCCTTCATCACCCAACGCGAATGTCGTAGGACTATCCCCAAGCAAACCTCGGACTCTAGTCCGAACGGTTTCGTCCGCTACTATCCAACTTAGCGCAAGCACGATGCTCCAAACTACACAGGAAGTTAGGAAACCGAACAATTTGGCAGCTAACCAGTAAAGCAGCCCGGACCGACCTGCTACACCAACGAAATATCCACCTCTTCGATAAGTCTTCATTACTTCGCCCTCTGCGGAGAAAGTGGGACCGGAGTTAGCTGGTAACATGGAGTTATCATCACGTGACTCGGTTTCACTTCTCTTGTCCATTGTCTAAGGTCTCTTGGCTGATGGTTGATACTTGAAGATTTCCATCGGCGGCGCGTGAAAGGTAAGGTACCTGACATGCCGCTGATGGTCGCGCGCCGACGGCATTCCGGTCTGCAACGAGGCCGTTACTGAGCGCAGTGTTGGTCCACGAGAGTACCGCCTATCTCGTGCACGAGATAGCAGGCACTTTCCTCGGGTCGATTCCGGCTCGGTGCGAAATGACACTCTAAGCTTTTCGTGGCACAGTTCTGCGCCACCGGTATTCAAAGTCGCGCGGCCCGCTGCAGGACCCTCCATGCCAGTACGCCGTCCCCTTCATGCGTGAACATACCGGAAATCCCCGGAAATCAGGTTTTCTTCCATTTCCGGCCCAACTGGGGTTGCAAACAGCCCCAAGCTACAGCCAAAGGGACTGACTCAACTTCGTCTTCCTGTGGCGGATTCGGGACCTATGTTGGGAAAGGGCCTATGTTGGGTTAGGGCCGATCTGGTGAAGGAAAAGATCCGGAACGGCGAGACGATCTCGTCAATCGCCCAGCAGTTCGGGACAAGCAGGCAGACCATCATGCGCGTCAGGAATCACGCATGATCCTGTGGTGGGTTATGTATCCTTGTTAGGATAGACCCAATCATGCGATGAGGACATTTGCGATGATCAGTTCCGGAGCTATCAACCTGCCACACCTGTATAGGTGATCCTATTCCCGCCTTTTCTCGCCGATGGCGTCACGTACCTGTATCGCCCAGTTGAGCCTTTCGAGCCCTTGCCAGACTTTTTTCGCGCCCGGGAGCGGCTGGCGAGGGTTTGGATGGGAGCCGACGAGACGCCCGAGATCGATCACCACCGCGCGAATGTCGGGCACCTGCCCGGCGGGCATCCTCACCACGTTCCGGTGGCCCTGCGATTCCAGCATCGTGTGAAGCAGGTCGATGTCCTCCTCCGGAAACACCTCGGTCGCGGGGGTTTCCGGGCGCTCCCGCGCGAGGACGGTGATGTCGGCGACGTGGACGGCGGTGACCGCGTCGAAGGCGAGGCACTTGCGCAGGTCGTCGGCGCTGTCCAGCCGGCGGTCCTTTATCCGGGTCCCGGTCTTGAGTGTTCGGAACCAGGTTTCAACTGTCCATCTCAAACGGTACCAGCCCAGCACGGTCGCGGCATGCACGGCGTCGGCCTCCCCCTCCGCAGGGCGCTCGGTGGTCAGCAGCAGCCAGTGCAGCGGGTCGTCGCCGTCGGCCTCGATCTCGGTGGCCGAGACGGCGAACATGGGCAGCGGGTCCGCGCCGCGGTCCCAGTGCGGCGGCACGATCTCCACCTCGGCCGTGCGGATCTCGAGGCGGGCCATGCGCTCCTTCCGCGCGCGGGGGCCGCCGGCGGCCGGGATCGTCAGTTCCGACACCGCGACGGGCGGCCGGGCCGCGACGTGCTCCCACAGGCACGCCTTCCCGCCGCCGGGCACCGTCACGCGCTGCTGCGCCGAGCGGCTGGCGCGGACCAGCAGCGCGTCGCCGTCGTCCACGGCGTGGGCGAGCAGGTCCCAGAAGTCGCCCTCGCGGTCGCAGACCGAGACCACCCGCGTGTCCGGGCAGGCCGCCGCGAGTTCCCGCGCCCGCCCGAGGCCCTCGACCCAGCGCCGGCTGTCCTCCTCGGGATCCTCCCGGAAGGCCGCGTCCATCGCGAACAGGCCGAGCGGCCGGCCCTCGGACGTCACCGCGAGCCCGGCGTGGGCGAGGATGCCGACGCTGCCCTTGCCGCCGCCGCCGATCCCGTCCAAGCCCTTCGTGGCCTCCAGGCCGGTGTAGTTCAGGGCCGTCGTATCCTGTATCGCAAGGACCACGGGCTCCGCCCGGCAGCGGTCCGCGGTGGCCTCGAAATGCGGTTCCAGAACGTGCTCCATGGATATCCTCGGGTTCGACAGCAGGCGGTACGCGGCCTTCTGCTCCGCCTTCGTCGGAAAGATGACCGGCAGGTCGTCCCCCATGTTCTTCAGCCAGGACCGGCCCATGTCAACGATGCGCCGCCGCACCCGCCCGTCGGTGTGGCCCGTGCGACCGTACTCCCGCTCCGCCCAGTCCAGGTCCGCGCCGTCATAAGCGCCGGCCAGCGCCCCGACCGGGCGGCGTTGCACGCGACAAAGCGCCTTCCGCCAGCCTTCCTCCAGCGCCAGCACCCGCACCGTGCCGGCCTCGTTCCTGCGTCCTCCGGTCCGGCCGGCGACGGTCCAGCCCGCGCAATGGTAGCAGTAGCCGTCGTGCTCCGGGCCGACATGGGTGTAGGCCGCCACCGGGCGCACCGAATAGCGGGCCTCCCAGTCGTCGGCGATCGTGTCCGCGGCCATGCGCAGGATCTCGGACGCGAGGCCGTAAACGCGCACGCCCGGGAGCAGGAGATAGCGATGGTTGCAGATCACGCGCCCGATGTTGGCTGCGCGGGCGTCGGCGGACCATCCGATCCACTCGTCGCGCGCCCGGAGCTGCCAGGCCGCCGAACCGAAGCCGATCCCGCCGAGGACGCCGTGGCGCTCCGAGCGGATCCAGTAGCGCACCTGGCCGCCGGGAGGCCGCGCCCATCCCAGCGGATGATGCGTCTCCATCATCGCCTCCCACAAGCGGCGGTCGTCGGCGTCGCCCACCAGGTCGAGCGAGACGGGGCCGAGATCCTCAAGCGCGCAGGCCAGCCTGGTGTCGGGAACGTCACCGGCCGGAACGGCGGGCGCGGCGGCCGGATCCGGCATGTCGCGGGCGGGCGGAAGCTCGATCCCGATGCGCTCCGCGAGCGTCGGCAGCGCCTTCGCCGCCGCCGACAGGCACGGGTGGCCGAGGGCGTTGAGCCAGCCGGTGCGCTCGCACAGTTCGCGGGCCAGCGCATGCCGCGTGTGCTCGCCGGAGCGCAAGGCAACGGCGAGCCAGTCAAGCGTGCGCGAATCGAAATGGCGAAGGCCGACCTGCATGCCCGCGCCATACAGGAACCCGATCACCTATACAAGTATGGGGTCTTGAAAGGTTCCGGAGCCACGCCCATTTGATCTTACTTGCTTCTCGCATTTGTAGGATCTCGTTTGGGCACTTTGACATGTCGAGCCACCCTATTTCTTTGAGCCTGCTGAATGTTTCAATGTACCATTCTTTGGATGGTGCCTTATCTTTGTCTTTGTAGCATTCGTCGTAGTATCGGAATAACCCATTCCTTATCATTTCAATTTCGTCAAAGGTGAGCCGAGAACTTCGACGAGATAGTACTTCGATCATGTTTTCCCGAAATGATTCGAACAAATTCTTTCGAAAACCATCCATGATGACGGTGCTATCTACTCCGATATGAGACGTGTCGATGCTGAATAGTTCTAGCACAGCATAGGCACGAACCCATATCATATCGGAGATAAATTTTGCTTGTACCTTTCTCTCGCGACGTCTTTGGAGAGCATCCATAATGCCAAAAGCTATCGCCAAAATGATGCCTGCTGCAACACCCGAAATGGCTTGGCTAACGATGTTGGCAAGTGTTCCGTCCATATCAATCACCCTAGGGTTTTCCGTAACTGCTCTCCACAAATCATGCGATGACGCAAAAAAACGTTCCTAACTGGGTTTGCGCCTTTTCTGCCTTAGTCACGAATGACAATTCCACACCGACGATCGTGCCGATTGTAGCTTTCTGTGGTACTCACCAAGTGAATTCCGGTCTCGGAGTCACGCCGTGAGTCACTTTCGTATTCAATGTCGGTTAACGCACAGGCCGGTGCGTGAAATTCACCCGGTTTTTTGCCATGTTCCCAAAAGGCCGGAATTAAATGGTTCTTGTTCTATCAACCTGCCACACCTGTATAGGTGATCCTATTCCCGCCTTTTCTCGCCGATGGCGTCACGCACCTGTATCGCCCAGTTGAGCCGTTCGAGCCCCTGCCAGACTTTCTTCGTGCCCGGAAGCGGCTGGCGAGGGTTTGGATGGGAGCCGACGAGGCGCCCGAGATCGATGACAACGGCGTGAATGTCGGGCACCTGCCCGGCGGGCATCCTGACGACATCCCGGTGGCCTTGAGATTCCAGCATCGTGTGAAGCAGGTCCACGTCCTCTTCAGGGAACACTTCGGTTGCCGGGGTTTCCGGGCGCTCCCGCGCGAGGACGGTGATGTCGGCGACGTGGACGGCGGTGACCGCGTCGAAGGCGAGGCACTTGCGCAGGTCGTCGGCGCTGTCCAGCCGGCGGTCCTTTATCCGGGTCCCGGTCTTGAGTGTCCGGAACCAGGTTTCAACTGTCCATCTCAGACGGTACCAGCCCAGCACGGTCGCGGCATGCACGGCGTCGGCCTCGTCCTCCGCAGGGCGCTCGGTGGTCAGCAGCAGCCAGTGCAGCGGGTCGTCGCCGTCGGCCCCGGTCTCGGTGGCCGAGACGGCGAACATGGGCAGCGGGTCCGCGCCGCGGTCCCAGCGCGGCGGCACGATCCAGACTTCCGCCGTGCGGATCTCGAGGCGGGCCATGCGCTCCTTGCGCGCGCGGGGGCCGCCGGCGGCCGGGATCGTCAGCTCCGACACCGCGACGGGCGGCCGGGCCGCGACATGCTCCCACAGGCACGCCTTCCCGCCGCCGGGCACCGTCACGCGCTGCTGCGCCGAGCGGCTGGCGCGGACCAGCAGCGCGTCGCCGTCGTCCACGGCGTGGGCGAGCAGGTCCCAGAAGTCGCCCTCGCGGTCGCAGACGGAGACCACACGCGTGTCCGGGCAGGCCGCCGCGAGTTCCCGCGCCCGCCCGAGGCCCTCGACCCAGCGCCGGCTGTCCTCCTCGGGATCCTCCCGGAAGGCCGCGTCCATCGCGAACAGGCCGAGCGGCCGGCCCTCGGACGTCACCGCGAGCCCGGCGTGGGCGAGGATGCCGACGCTGCCCTTGCCGCCGCCGCCGATCCCGTCCAGGCCCGTCGTGGCCTCCAGGCCGGTGTAGTTCAGGGCCGTCGTGTCCTGTATCGCAAGGACCACGGGCTCCGCCCGGCAGCGGTCCGCGGTCGCCTCGAAATGCGGTTCCAGAACGTGCTCCATGGATATCCTCGGGTTCGACAGCAGGCGGTAGGCGGCCCTCTGCTCCGCCTTCGTCGGAAAGATGACCGGCAGGTCTTCCCCCATGTTCTTCAGCCAGGACCGGCCCATGTCAACGATGCGTCGCCGCACCCGCCCGTCGGTGTGGCCCGTGCGACCGTACTCCCGCTCCGCCCAGTCCAGGTCCGTGCCGTCATACGCGCCGGCCAGCGCCCCGACCGGGCGGCGCACCGTCTTGCCGAGCGCCTTCCGCCAGCCGTCCTCGAGCGCCAGCACCCGCACCGTGCTGGCCTCGTTCCTGCGTCCGCCGGTCCGCCCGGCGACGGTCCAGCCCGCGCAATGGTAGCAGTAGCCGTCGTGCTCCGGGCCGACATGGGTGTAGGCCGCCACCGGGCGCACCGAATAGCGGGCCTCCCAGTCGTCAGCCACCCGCCGCGCGGCCATGCGCAGGATCTCGGACGCGAGGCCGTGGATACGCACGCCCGGGAGCAAAAGATAGCGATGGTTGCAGATCACGCGCCCGATGTTGGCGGCGCGGGCGTCGGCGGACCATCCGATCCACGCGTCGCGCGCCCGGAGCTGCCAGGCCGCCGAACCGAAGCCGATCCCGCCGAGGACGCCGTGGCGCTCCGAGCGGATCCAGTAGCGGACCTGGCCGCCTGGAGGCCGCGCCCATCCCAGCGGATGATGCGTCTCCATCATCGCCTCCCACAAGCGGCGGTCGTCGGCGTCGCCCACCAGGTCGAGCGAGACGGGGCCGAGATCCTCAAGCGCGCAGGCCAGCTTGGTGTCGGGAACGTCACCGGCCGGAACGGCGGGCGCGACGGCCGGATCCGGCACGTCGCGCGCCGGCGGAAGCTCGATCCCGATCCGCTCCGCGAGCGCCGGCAGCGCCGCCGCCGCCGCAGACAGGCACGGGCGGCCAAGGGCGTTGAGCCAGCCGGTGCGCTCGCACAGTTCGCGGGCCAGCGCATGCCGCGTGTGCTCGCCGGAGCGCAAGGCAACGGCCAGCCAGTCAAGCGTGCGCGAATCGAAATGGCGAAGGCCGACCTGCATGCCCGCGCCATACAGGAATCGGATTACCTACACAAGTATGGCACTTTGAAAGGCCAACGGCACGGTCATCCCGGACAGTGTGTTCCCGCTATGGATGCCAACGGGCACTAGGCATTAGAACGGGATTTCATCGTCGTCGCTGCTGTTGCTCTCATCACCATCAAAAGACCCTGGCAGTTCTTTTCGGGGCGGTTCGATCTCCCTTATCTTGATGGGCTTTGGGAGTTTTGGTTCGGCTTCTTTGGCATCGTCAATTAGGCCCATAATTTTCTCAAACCAAGGCCACCACGGTCGCGCACCTTCCCGTTCAAGAACAGCACTTAGGCCGGCAAGAGATCTCGCCAAATCAGCAAACCGATCAAATCGTGTTCGGTCTTTGCTGACCTCAACAGAAAGTTTGGCAAGTATTTCGAATAGGCTCTCCTTTTTCGATGGCGGCGCATTGGAATTCTCGACTTCGTCTCGAATCTTCTTGATGAAACGACGAATTTTCGTTTTTTGCACTTCAGTTAGACCGACAATCATGGCATTCTGGCGTCGGGATATTTCAATGCGAATTTGGACAATAACACTGTCAACTGCTCGCAAAAAATCATCAAAGTTGGCATTATGAGCATTCAAATCCCTAGTGTCCACCGCAAAGCCCGATAAAGATTCAATCTCAAGCGCTTTCGCAGCAGCAAGAACCTTGTTCATGTAGTCGGCAGAAAGGTACGACCAGTTTGAGTTTTGGTCCTCTTGGCGATTTTCCAGTTCGTTGCGAAACTCGCGCTCAAGCTGCAGAAATGCAACATGATCATCGTCAGAAATTTGTTCGTACAGGTCCATCCATCGTCCCTCCATCCAATTCCAGACACCAATTTAAGGCAGAGGCGCGTTAGTGCAACAACGTTCCCTGCGCCGGTCCTATGTGAATGTGATCGTCGCGAATCTTCGTGTGGTCCGTTGACCGACGACAATCTCCTTTCGAGTTGCTGCGCATGGCAAAGGCTCCGAATATCTCATTTGATGGCGTTGCATGGTGTCCGCAAGCCAGGGCAGATGTTGAGTTTAGGACGCATGTTGCATGCAAGCGGAGGACGGACCACGTGCGGATGCAATGTGGTGACGCCATGGTTGGCACCAAGCCGCTAGTGCGACAATTAACGTGCGAGGTGTTGTTTGCGTTGTCCGCACCAGTCTGGGTTCCGCGTCGCTCGAACCGGAGGCCGCGATGGAGGATTGCAAGAGCGTTGCGGGCGTGGAGCGTGCCTTCCGAGTGCTCAAAGCATCCCGGCGGAAGCATCCGGCCGGTGCACGCCTATTCTGAGGATCATGTCCGCGTACACGTGTCCCTGTGCGTGCTGGCCTCCCATGTGCAGTGGCACGTGTGCAGGCGTCTTGCACCGCTCCTGTTCGAAGACGACGATCGCGAGGGTGCCCGGGTGCGGCGGAGGTCGCCAGTGGAGCTGGCTAGCGACCGGAACGGACGGTCGATCGGAATGTCGCCTGCACGGGGAGCTACGTCTTTATCGTTTGTAAATTCCGCTGCGCCTAGTTTGAAGTAATCCAGCGAGATTGGGTCGACCGTCAGATCACGGACATTCCATTCCGGTCCGGCGGCGCATCGCAGCCACATTCTTGATGGGTCCTGCGCTCGAATGATGAACACGTTGGGCAGGTCGATTTCACGCCCGATGCAGTTTCAGGTTCCCCGTGTACTCGCATGCCGGGTAGTTCGAGCATCCGAGGAAGCGACCGAACCTCCCCATCTTGGTCTCCAGCCAGCCTTCGCAGTCCGGGCATGCCTCGATCGAAGCCGCGCAGTCGCGGCAGCGAAACCCGTCGCCTGACCTGACAGGCAGGCCGGTGCCGCACTTCGGGCACGGGCGCCCCGTGTGCTCGCAATGGGGCCAGTTCGAACAGCCGTAGAAGATCACAGGTCCTGACCCCGCACCTTTCCCGGCTCATTTTTCATGAAGCATCTTCGCCGGGTTCGGCCCCGTTTTCGGGAAGCTCGTAGACCAGGCGCAGTCCGGTTCCGGGGAAGACCGTTCCGGTCCGGTTGAGCTCGTCGAGCAGCCCGGCGATCGCGGCGTCGCCGGCGTTGCTGGCGGTGCCGAGGATGCGCACCCGCAGGATGCCGTTCTCCGGGTCCGGGACGATGTCGGCCTCCGACCGGAACAGCTCCGCGAGGGGACGGCGCGGTCGGCGCTTGCCGCCCTGGGCCGCCGCGACGGCGGGCATCATCCTGGTCTCGGCCCGGTAGGCGATCATGCGGATCACGTCGAGGAGCAGCCTCTCGCCGGAGGGCAGCGCGTCGAGCATCTCGTCCTCGCCGAGTTCCGCGGCCCTGACATGCGTGGGCACCTCCCTGCGCTGCAGCTTGAGCGCCTCGCGCTCGGCGTCGAGCGTCCCGATCTCGGCCGCGACCCTTTCGGCCGACCTGGCGGCCGCGTCGGAGGGCGCGCCCCGGAGCAGGTCGGCGACGCGGTTGCGCAGCGTGCCGAGCCTGCTCCGCATCCGGTTGATCCGGCGGTCCAGCTCGCGCCGGGCCGGGTTGACGACGCGCGCGTCGGGATCCAGCCCGGCCAGGCCGTGGACCGGCAACCCGTCCAGGTTGAACTCCTCGCGCATGTACTTGAAGAAGCTCTCCCGCGCCCATCGCGAGAACAGGGCGCCTGCGGCCTGTTCCATCGGCACGCCGAAGTCCGTGGTCACGAGCGGGACCTGCCGGCCCGTGTCCAGCAGGCGGCGGATCTGGCGCACCTCGGGCCCGTCCCTCAGACGGATCCGCCGCTCGGCGAGCCGGACCTCGGCGGACTGCACGCCGCCGGGGCCGTGGAGCGGCGCCGCGACGGCGCGGAACTCCTCCTCCGGCCAGTCCTCGCCCCTGAAGCCCTTGTGCCAGGTGATCACCGCGATGCCGCGGCGGGCGAGGCGCTTGAACAGCGCCGGGCTCCATCCCTCCCGGTCGAAGACCAGCGTCAGCGCGGGCGTGGCTGTGGAGTCGCGTTGAAAATTGACCCACTTCGGGGGGTGATTCGCGTCCAAATTTGACCCACCCCAAATCAGGTGGAAACGCCTGCCTCGCAACGAATCAGCGAGGCAGTGGAGATGGTGTCAGTGGAGACGATCGGCAAGATACGGCGTGCGTGGCACGTTCACGGGAGGTCCATTCGCTCGATCGCGAGGTCGATGGGCGTTTCGCGCAACACGGTCCGCAAGGTGCTGCGGTCCGACGGGTCGGCGCCGAAGTACCAGCGTTCGGACCAGCCGCACGCGAAGCTCGGCGACTTCATTCCGGAGCTTGAGCGGAAGCTGGAGGCCAACAAGGGGAAGAAGCCGCGCGACCGCCTGAGCATGAAGCGGATCTGGCGGCAGCTCGCGGACCAGGGATGCGACGCGAGCTACAGCGCGGTCTGCCGCTACGCGGCCGCGTGGGACCGGCGCAATGGCGGCGGCGTGTCGGGCGCCCACGTTCCGCTGGAGTTCGATCCCGGGGAGGCCTTCCAGTTCGACTGGAGCCATGAATGGGCGGTCATCGGCGGCACGACGATGCGGCTCAGGGTGGCGCACATGCGCCTTTGCCACAGCCGCATGAGCTACGTTCGGGCGTACCTGCGCGAGACCCAGGAGATGGTCTTCGACGCCCACAACCGGGCGTTCGGGGCGTTCGGAGGCTCGTGCCAGCGGGGAATCTACGACAACATGAAGACGGTCGTGGACGTCATCTTCGCGGGGCGGACGCGCAAGTTCAACGCCCGCTTCCTGGAGATGTGCGGGCACTTCCTCGTGGAGCCGGTGGCCTGCACGCCGAACGCGGCGTGGGAGAAGGGCCAGGTCGAGAGCCAGGTCCGCGACGTTCGCGAACGGCTGTTCCGCGAGCCGCCGCGCTTCGACAGCCTCGACGACCTGAACGACTGGCTCGAGGAGAGCTGTCGCAGGCATGCGCGGGAGCATCCGCATCCCGAAGATCCGGAGATGACGGTCCGGGAGGTGTTCGCGTGCGAGGAGCGCCGCTGCCTGATCCCCTTTCCGGGGGCCTTCGACGGCCATCGGTCGCTGGGCCGGAGCGTCTCGAAGACCTGCCTGGTGCACTTCGACGGCAACCGGTACAGCGTCGAGGCGCGCGCGTCCGAGCAGGCGGCGGAGGTGTTTGCCTACGCGGACCGGGTCGACATCCGCCTTGACGGCGAGCTGGTCGGCAGCCACCCGCGCAGCTTCGCTCGGGGCAGGACGGTCTACGACTGGCTCCACTACCTGCCCGTGCTCGAACGCAAGCCCGGCGCGCTGCGCAACGGCGCCCCGTTCCGGAACGGGGCCCTGCCGGAGGCGCTGGAGGCGGTGAGGGGCCGGCTCGGCGCCTTCGAGGACGGCGACCGGCAGATGGTGCGAATCCTCGCGGCGGTGTCCGAGGACGGGCTCGACGAGGTGTGCGCGGCCTGCGCCGACGCGCTGGACGGCGGCGCCGTCTCCGCCGACGTGGTCCTGAACATCCTGTCGCGACGGCGCGATCCCGGTCCGGCGCCAAGGATCGAGCTTCCCGAGCGCTTTCGCCTGAGCGTCGAGCCGGAAGCCGACTGCAGCCGCTATGACAGCCTGAGGGAGATGCGGGAATGAGACGCAAGGACATCCTGGAACTGATGGGCGCGCTCGGCCTGAAAGGCATGAAGGCCGCCTACGACGAGGTGCTCGCCGACGCCGCCAGGCGCAGCCATCCCCCGGAGCGGGTTCTCGGCACGCTGCTGAAGGCGGAGGTCGCGGACAAGAAGGCGCGCTCGATCAAGTACCAGCTGTCTGTCGCCAAGCTGCCGACGGCGAAGGAGCTCGACGGGTTCGACTTCACGCAGAGCCTTGTCGAGGAGCGGCCGCTGCGCCAGCTCGCGGACGGTTCCTTCCTCGATCCGCCGCGCAACATTGTCGCGATCGGCGGAACCGGCACGGGCAAGAGTCATATTGCCGTGGCCATCGCACGGGCCTGCATCCGCCGCGGCTGCCGGGGCCGATTCTTCAACGCCGTCGAGCTGGTCAACCTCCTGGAGCAGGAGCAGCGCGACGGCCGCCAGGGCCGTCTCGCCGACGCCATGCGCCGGCGGGACTTCATCATCATTGACGAACTCGGCTACCTGCCCTTCGCCCGCACCGGCGGGCACCTCCTGTTCCACTTCGTCTCCTGCCTCTACGAGCACACGCCGATGGTCATCACCACGAACCTCCCGTTCAAGGAATGGGCCGAGGTGTTCGGGGACCCGCGGATGACCACGGCCCTGCTCGACCGGCTCACCCATCACTGCGACATAATCGAGACCGGGAACGAGAGCTGGCGGTTCCGGCACCGCAGCTGAACGCCCGCCGCGGGATCGCGGGCGGGGCGGCACCCGTCACGCCTCGCCTTCGGGCCGTTCGCTCCAGACCGGCTCGCCCGCCGTCTCCCGCACGAGCAGGTCGTTCCAGTCCTCGCCCTCGACCGCCGGACGGCAGCGGACGACCCGGGGATCGGTCCGGGCGAGCCTGGCGGCGGCCGCGTCCCCCGCCCGGTCGGCGTCGTAGCCGCAGAGGATCCGGCGCAGGCGCCAGCCGTCCAGCCAGCGCGGGACCGATGTCGCGACGCCGGCGGCGGACACCGCCGCGAAGCCGCCGGATCCGGCCCACGGGAAGCTCCGCAGCGTCAGCACCGACAGCGCGTCGATCGCGCTCTCGACGAGAACCGCACGCTCCGGAGGAGCGCCGTCCAGCGCCATCCAGAACCCGCCCGACGCCTTCGACGATCCCGGCGCCATGGCCTTGAACGCGGCATCGCCGCCGCGGCGCCGGAGGCCGACGATCTCCGCTCCGGCCGCCTTGCCCGAGACGTCGCGGGAAACGAAGACCGCGTTCCCGCGGCGGTCCGCGTAGACCAGCCCGCGGGCGTGGCAGACCTGGAGCAGCATCCCGCCGATGCCGCGTTCCGTGACGAGGTGATCGCGCACCTCGGGCCAGGAGGCCTGCGACCGGGCCGGGAGGTCGAGCCGCCGCCGGACTGCCGGAGCAGCCGCGCCGTCCCGGCGGTGCGGGCTGCAGAAGCGAAGCCCCTGCGCCGACAGGAAGGCGACGGCATCGCGGAAACCGTCACCGTGAGCGTGCATCACCAGGCTGATCGCACCGCCGCCGCCCGTCCCGGACATGTGGTCGAAATACTTCTCGCCGTTGATGCTCAGGACGGATCCCGGCCGCTTCCAGCGCGCCTTGTCCCTCACGTCGCGGCGGTAGCCAAGCGCCGTCGCGACCCTGTCCAGAGGCAGCGATCGCGCGGTCGCCACCAGTCCATGCCAGTCAGCCTGGTCAAGCGTTCCCATCTTCCCGTTCTCCCCGAGCCAAAACCCAACGCCGGAGCGGAATGCCCGGCAGGAGAATTGCTACTTGGAAAGGGAAGAGGCGGAAGGTGGGTCAAAATTGAACGCGATTCCTGGGTCAGTTTTGAACTTAATCTGAACTGCATTCTAATGTTGAGTAAGTGAGCTTAAGCCTCTGGAATCCCGAGATTCCAGAGGCTGATTTCTTGCCATTACGGATTGCTTGCTGAGCCTGACAAATGGAAGGTTCCTCTGTTGATGGGCGTGGCCGCTTCCAGGCCATGTCACTTTTGAGGAGGACAACATGTCAGCGACACAACTTCCTGGTTCTGTCATTCTTGCCGGATTTCGACACTGGCTCGTGCAGCACCGTGGCATTTGCAGCAAATCGGTTGGGGTCCACCTGAGATACGCTGAAGATCTCATGGCCCTGTTCGGCGTTGCGATCGACGATCTTGACGCTGCTAGCGTACGCCATGGATTGCTCCTTCGCATCGAAGGTCTCAGCCAGTCGACGGCGCGCAGTATTTCCGCTTCTTTGCGATTGCTTTTGCGTTATCTCGCCTGTGCCGGGCTCTGTTCCGCCAGCCTTGAAGGTGCAGTGCCCCGTATCCCCGTCCATCGCCTTGCGGCATTGCCACAGTACATTTCGCCCGAGGACGTGGAAAAGACCATCGCAGCCTGCGATGCTGGCCGGCCGACGGGCATGCGCGACCACGCGATCATCCTGTTGCTGGCCAGACTGGGGCTTCGCGCCGGCGACATCATCGATCTGCGCATCGAGGATGTTGATCTGCGCAACGCCCTGGTGCGGGTCTCCGGCAAGTCTGGCCGAGAGACGGCGCTGCCACTGCCGCAGGATGCCGGTGACGCGTTGGTGGATTACATCGTGAACCATCGCCCGAAGGTCGCAGAGTCGCATGTGTTTCTGAGTCATTTCGCACCATTTCGTCCATTTTCCGGCCCCAGTTGCGTTTCGAAGCTGGTGCGCCGCTGCTTCGACCGGGCTGGTGTCCAGACACCCGGCAGGCGGGGCGCCCACGTACTCAGGCATTCGGTGGCGACGAACCTGTTGCGATCAGGTGCATCGCTGGATGCCGTCGGCGCCTTGCTGCGGCATCGGTTCCCGGCCACTACCGCGATCTACGCCAAAGTGGATGTGACCATGCTGGCCGAGGTTGCCGAACCCTGGATCGAGGGGGACGGCTCATGTTGAGGGAGGGTGTCGAGAGATACGTCGCCTTGAACCGGAAACTCGGCCGAAAATATCACCGGGAAGAAAGGCTGCTGCTGGATTTTGCGAACTTCGCCGAGACAAAAGGTGACAGATTCGTTCACCCGGCGACCGCCGTCGCCTGGGCAGAGAGACCGTCCGCGCACCATTCGAAGATCAGGCTGCGTATCGTGCACAATTTCGCCGTGGCGATGAAGGCGGAGGACACGCGCCACGAGATCCCGCCCAAAGGCCTCTTTGGCGATGTCCGGTATCGGCGACCTTCTCCGTTCCCGTTCACTCGAGAGCAGGTTGCCCTCCTGATGAGTGCGGCGCTTTTGTTGCCAAACACCAAACCCTTTACACGTCGCACCTGGCATTGCCTGATCGGCCTGATGGCGGTTACCGGCATGCGGGTGTCGGAAGCCGTAGGCCTCCGTCTTGGCGATCTCACGGCCGATGGAGTGATCGTCCGCGACACGAAATTCGCGAAGACCCGGTTGCTTCCGCTGCATCCATCAACATGGAAGGCGCTGGATGCATACCTCATCGCGAGACTCGCCATGCCGACCTGCGACGACCACCTGTTCGTTACCGCAGCCGGCACCCCGCCGACGACCGGAAACATCCGCAAGGCGTTCATCGCGATTGGCCGCCGCTGCGGATTGCGCGGCGGACCGGGGACGGCGGGACCGCGCCTGCAGGATCTAAGGCACGGATTCGCGATTCGCGCTCTTGAGCGCCTGC
This sequence comes from Paracoccaceae bacterium, assembly GCA_965208685.1. Taxonomy (GTDB): domain Bacteria; phylum Pseudomonadota; class Alphaproteobacteria; order Rhodobacterales; family Rhodobacteraceae; genus JAJEFO01. The sequence continues at coordinate 65,659 of CBDBPL010000005.1, forward strand.
CGGCAGGCGCGGATGTCGGCCGACACACACTGGCCCTGTCCACATATTTAGGCCATGCCAACGTGCAGGGCACGTTCTGTCATGCCGCGCTCGGCATGACACTGCGAATGCCGACAATCCGGTAATGCCGAGCAAGGCGTGACGGAGCGTTGAATCAAAGGGGCTCAGGGCCGCTTTCGCTCGGCATTACTCCCGCAGCGATTCCGGGCAGGGTACGGCTCTCACTCAACAAACGGAGAGCATGCAATGCCTGCAACATCCAAGTGCCGCGCCCTTGCGGAGACCCTTCTGGCCGAGTTCGACGGCCTCTCCCGTTCCTTCGCCGACGAGCGTCGGCGTCAGCGCGAGGGAAAGCTCTCGGAGAGCCGGCTCGACAACTACCGGTGCACAGCCCGTCACTTCCTGATCTGGCTCAGCCTCGCCGGGATCGAGCTGCGGGCGGTCGACGGCTCGATCATCCAGCGTTTCCTGCAGCACGAATGTCGTTGCGGTGCGTCCTGTGCGTCCGTCCGTGTCAGGCGTTGGAACAGGCGCCGCACGTCGGCCGAACTCATGTGGTTCGTCCGTTTCCTCGAGAGTGCGGGACACATCGAGACAACCGGCGAACTGGAAGACAACCTGCGTCTGCTGGATGCGTTCCTCGCCGGCTTGGGCGACGAAGGCTATACGGCCAACAGCGTCAAGTCCTTCCGCTACGCATGCACCGGTTTCATCGTCTGGCTGCATCTGTCCCGCATCCGGCTCCGGGACCTGACACCGGATGTCTTCACGCAGTACCTGAACAAGGAATTCGTCTGCTCGATCCCCGGACTGTACAGCAGCCGCCGGAAGCGGGGCACGGAAGCCTGCCATGGCCAGCTGCGCGGTTTCCTCAGGCATCTCGTCTCGATCGGACGGATCGCCCCGCTGGAGCCCGTTCCGCTCGAGCCGGCGCTGCCCGCAAGGCTCGAGCGGTTCGCCCTCTGGCTTGAGCGCCATCGCGGCATCGCGCCGAGGAGCATACGCCAGCATGTCCGGGCAATCACGCGAATGCTGCCCGCGCTTGGGGACGATCCAGGCACATATGACGCATCGCTGATCCGGTGCGCACTGCTCGACGCGATGCGGCCCTGGTCGCACAGCACCGCCCAGCATCTGGCGACCTCCGTGCGCATGTATCTCCGGTTCCTGGTCTCGGAGGACAGCGTGCCCGCCACGCTGGTCGCGGCCGTGCCGTCGGCGGCCCAACGGCGCCTGTCCGGCCTGCCACGGCACATCCCGCCCGACGACGTCGAGCGTGCCATCGCCAGCTGCGGCGGGAATCCGGCCGGCCTGCGCGACCGGGCGATCCTGCTTCTGCTCGCCCGGCTCGCGCTGCGGGCGGGTGACGTTGCCGCCCTGCGCCTCGGGGACATCGACTGGGACAGGGCCGAGATCCGTGTCGCCGGAAAGTCGCGTCGGCAAGCGGCACTCCCGCTGCCGCAGGATGTTGGCGACGCCCTGCATGCCTACATCGCCAAGGCAAGGCCGGCGACCGATGAAGACAAGGTGTTCCTGCGCGCCATGGCCCCGGCGCGCGCCCTCGCGGCTCCAAGCACTGTCAGTGGCGTTGCGAAGCGCGCGCTCGACCGTGCCGGCGTCACGACCCTCGCGGGACGCGGGGCGCACGTGTTTCGCCACAGCCAGGCCACCGGCCTGCTCCGGTCGGGGGCCGATCTCGATGTCATCCAGGCCCTTCTGCGTCACGCCTCGCCGGGCACCACCGCGATCTATGCCAAGACGGACACGGTCATGCTGCAGGAGGTTGCCCAACCCTGGATCGGGGGGAGCGCACGATGACCGCCAGCATCAGCGACAATGTCGCCCGCTTCGTCGAGACGAAGCAGGCGCTCGGCTACCGGTTCACGCAGAACGAACGGATTCTCAAGAGGTTCGCGCGCTTCGCCGAGGCCCGGGGCGAGACCTTCATCCGGGCCGCGACCGTGCTCGAATGGGCATCGTCGTCAAGGACGGCATCCTCGACGACGAAGATCAGGCTGCTGCGCTTCGTGCACGACTTCGCCCTTTGGCTGCACGCAGAGGACGAACGCCACGAAGTGCCGCATCGCGATGCGCTGGGCCGCCGGCCCTCGTGGAGACCGCGACCCTTCCCGATGCCGGTTCCGGACATCCGGAAGCTGCTGGACGCGGCGCTGTCCCGGGGTCCGGCCGGGACCATCGCGCCGCTGACCTGGCACTACTTGTTCGGTCTCATGGCCTCGACCGGCCTGCGCATCGGAGAGGCGCTCGCATTGACGCTGGAGGACGTCACCGATGACGGTCTCGTCATCCGGGACACGAAGTTCGGGAAGACAAGGCTGGTCGTGCTGCACCCCACGAGCCGGGAGGCCCTGGATCTCTACCTGGCGGCACGTCTCAGGGAGAGGACTCCGGACCGGCATCTGTTCGTGATCGCGACCGGCCGACCTCCCCAACGCGAACACGCGGACGTCGTGTTCCGCGAGCTTGCGGAACGGGCAGGCCTTCGAAAGCCCGGCGAAAGACGCGGACCGACCCCGCACTCGCTGCGGCACGCCTTTGCCGTCAGGTCCCTTGAGAACATGCCGCCCGGCGCCCGACCCGGGCGTCACATGCTCGCCCTCTCCACCACGCTTGGCCATGCTGAACTCATGAGCACGTTCTGGTACCTGGAGGCGACCCCTGTCCTTCTGCGCGGCATTGCCGAGGCCACGGAGCGCGCATTCGTGAACGGAGGGGCCGATGACTGATCTTGCCCCCCACCTCACGGCCTTCCTGCTGGAGCACCTTCCTGTCGAGCGGCGCTTCAGCCGCCATACCGTGCAGAGCTACAGGGAATGCTTCCGGCTGCTCGTCCCCTACGCTGCCAAACGGGTCAAGACCCGTCCCTGCACACTGAAGATCGAGCACCTTACGGCCGCGCTCGTTCTGGCTTTCCTCGACTTCCTGGAAAGCGAACGCGGAAACGGCGTCAGCACCCGCAACAATCGTCTCGCCGCGATAAAGTCTTTTTTTCGCTACCTGGAGTACCGTGTCCCGGAGTGCCTCGATCTGGCGTTCGCAGGTGCGCGCGATTCTGCGCAGCAATGATGCGTAAGCGTCATTTTAAGCCCATACCGGGATTTGCTTGACGGCAAACAGGTTTCGGGATCCGGGCTGAAGGCCGCTTTCAGCGATTCCCTGCGCGGGCGTCGAAGTTCCAGGGCAGCAGCTCGTGGATCCTCGACATCGGGTGTCCGGCGGCGATCCTCTCCAGCACGTGCCTGAGCCAGGCATACGGCTCGACGCCGTTCATCTTGCAGGTCTCGATCAGCGTCGCGGCGCGGGCCCACGAGACCGCGCCTTCGTCGTGGCCGGCGAACAATGCGTTCTTTTTCGTCAGCTTCAGCGGCCGGATTCGATTCTCCACGAAGTTCGTGTCCATCTCGACGCGGCCGTCGTGCAGGAACACCAGAAGGCCGTCCCAGTGGTTGGCGAAGTAGGCCAGCTTCTCGCCGAGGCGCGAGCGCGGAGACACCCGCGAGCGCTGCTCGTCGAGCCAGACCCCGAAGGCGTTGACCAGCGGCGCCGACTCCGTCCACCGCACGAACTGGCGCGTTGCCGGATGCTCGCCACGGATCCTGTCCTCGATCGCGTAGAGCTGCGCGATCCGGGCCAAACCCTCCCTGGCGATCGGCGAGCCGCTGGAATCGTGGACCTCCTTGATTCCGCGTCTACCGTGGGTCCAGCAATACGCAAGGGTGAGCGCCCCGCCGGGCCGGTCATGCCGGCGCAGCCGGTTGTACCCGGAATAGCCGTCCACCTGCAGCGTTCCGGAGAACCCTTCGAGCAGGGCCTCGCCATGCTTGCCGCCGCGCCCGGGCGCGTAGCCGTAGACGACGCCCGGCGGGTCCGAGCCCGACCATGGCCGCTCGTCGCGCACCATCGTCCACATGTAGCCCTGCTTGGTCTTGCCGCGCCCGGGGTCGAGAACCGGAACCGGCGTCTCGTCCATGCCGAGCTTGCCCGACGCCTTCAGGTCAGCCGCCAGGCAGTCCACCAGCGGGCGGAGATGGAACGACGCCTTGCCGACCCAGTCGGCAAGCGTCGCGCGGTTGATCTCGATCCCCTGGCGCGCGAAGATCTGCCCCTGGCGGTAAAGCGGCAGGTGGTCCGCGAACTTCGACACGATCACGTGCGCCAGCAGCGCCTCGGTCGGAAGCCCGCCCTCGATCAGCGCGGGCGGGGCCGGTGCCTGGACCACGCCGCCGCCCTTGCACCTGTTGCAGGCGTAGCGCGGGCGAACCGTCTCGATCACGACGCACTTCGCGGGGACGAAGTCCAGCCGCTCGCTGCGGTCCTCGCCGATCTTTGCCATCTCGCCGCAGCCGCAGGGGCAGAGCGTGCTCTCGGGCTCGATCACCTCGGTGCGGCGCTCGACATGCTCCGGAAAGCGGAGCCCGGAGCGGGCCGGGCGCTTCCGCCGGCGGCGGGTCGCGCTTCCCTCGTCCTCGCAGTCTTCGGCGGGAGGCTCGACGTCGGCCTCGGCGGCCGCGATCCCGAGGTCCTCGAACGACAGCTGGCGATCGTCGGGAGGGAGCTTCTCCGACTTCTTGCCGAACAGGAGCTTCCGGAACTCGTCGTTGAGATGCTCGAGGCGACGGACCTGTTCGGAGAGGTCCGCGTTCTCGGCTCCAAGCCGCGCCGTCTCAGATGCAAGGCGCTCGGCTTCAACCTTCTGGCGCTTCGCGCGTTCCTGCGCCGTCCGGCGCGCCGAGCGCTCCTCGTCCAGCCGGGATTCCATCTCGGCAAGGGCTGCGGAGACAACCGCCATGGGAACCGAGCCGTCGGCGCCGGGGATGATGGAAGGCAGGGTCGTCATGCCGCCACATGTAGCGTAACGGCGCCTGCCTGGCAACAGGATGTGCCGGTTTTTCGCTTGCTTTCGAGGCTATTCCGCCGCAAGCGGGCGGATGGCCGGCGGCGCATGGACGCGGCGCCAGTCCAGCCCCTCGAACAGCGCCTCGAACTGGCCGCGCGTGAGCCGCATCGCGCCGTCCCTGATCCCGGGCCAGGCGAAGCGGCCCTGCTCCAGCCGCTTGTAGACAAGCACAAGGCCGGTCCCGTCCCAGGCCAGCATCTTCAGCCTGTCGCCCCGCTTCGACCGGAACACCACGATCACGCCGGTATGGATGTCGACGCCGAGCTCCAGCGCCGCCGTCGCGGCAAGCGCGTCGTGGCCGCGGCGAAAGTCCACGGGCCGGGTCGCCAGCAGGATCCGCTGCGAGCCGGGAATGATCATCGCGCCCGCTCCAGCCCCGAGGCCACCGCGACGATGCGCTCCACGGGGCAGTCCCAGGGAAGCCGCACCACGACCTCCCCGGCCTCGACGGTGACCGAAGGCGACGGGGCCGGACCATCGATGCGCGGGGCCGCGTCCACGGCCGCGCCGGCCGGGGGCGTTCGGGTCGCCGGCGCCGCAGCCTCCGGAACGGGCCCGAGCTTGCCCTCCCGCGCCAGGACGCGCCATTCGGAGAGCGTTGACCGGGCCACGCCGTGACGCCTCGCCGCCGACCTGAGCGAGCCGCCGGGCGCGAAGCTCTCCGCGACGATCCGGGCCTTCTCGGATACAGGCCAGCGCCGTTGCGCCCGATGGCTGCCGGCCTTGGAAGCGGCGACCGAAGCGGACGTCGTGGGGTCGGCGTCTTCGCCGACGACAACGGGCACCACGGCGGGCACTGCAGGAACCCCCGGCACGGGGCCAAGCTCGCCCCGCGCCGCCTGCTTGCGCCAAAATCTCAGGGTTGACTCGGCCACGCCGTGGCGGATCGCCACGGCATTGATCGAGGTGCCGGACAGGTAAGTCTCCGACACGAGCCGGGCCTTCTCGGAATCAGGCCAGTGACGGCGCATCTGGAAAGGGTCAGGTTGGCTTGGAGACGCCGGCGCCGCGCAATGCTCGGCTGCGGCATGGCCCGTAGCGGCCGGGGAAACATCCGTCATCGAAATCCTCCTGGGAAAGTTCAGCTTCGTGGCGAACACTGAACGTGAAAATCCCCGGGCGGGAAACGGCGCAGAGGTATGGGCTTAAAATGACGCTTACGCAGAAGCGCTGCCGACAGGCCAGCTGATCGACTGGCTCGACCGGACGGAGATGCAGGCGATCTGGATGCACCGGACACCGGGACCGTGGCAGGACTGCGCGACCGCGCAATGATGCACCGGCGCTGCGCCGCAAGGCTCCGTAAGCGTCATTTTAAGCCCATACCGGGATTTGCTTGACGGCAAACAGGTTTCGGGATCCGGGCTGAAGGCCGCTTTCAGCGATTCCCTGCGCGGGCGTCGAAGTTCCAGGGCAGCAGCTCGTGGATCCTCGACATCGGGTGTCCGGCGGCGATCCTCTCCAGCACGTGCCTGAGCCAGGCATACGGCTCGACGCCGTTCATCTTGCAGGTCTCGATCAGCGTCGCGGCGCGGGCCCACGAGACCGCGCCTTCGTCGTGGCCGGCGAACAATGCGTTCTTTTTCGTCAGCTTCAGCGGCCGGATTCGATTCTCCACGAAGTTCGTGTCCATCTCGACGCGGCCGTCGTGCAGGAACACCAGAAGGCCGTCCCAGTGGTTGGCGAAGTAGGCCAGCTTCTCGCCGAGGCGCGAGCGCGGAGACACCCGCGAGCGCTGCTCGTCGAGCCAGACCCCGAAGGCGTTGACCAGCGGCGCCGACTCCGTCCACCGCACGAACTGGCGCGTTGCCGGATGCTCGCCACGGATCCTGTCCTCGATCGCGTAGAGCTGCGCGATCCGGGCCAAACCCTCCCTGGCGATCGGCGAGCCGCTGGAATCGTGGACCTCCTTGATTCCGCGTCTACCGTGGGTCCAGCAATACGCAAGGGTGAGCGCCCCGCCGGGCCGGTCATGCCGGCGCAGCCGGTTGTACCCGGAATAGCCGTCCACCTGCAGCGTTCCGGAGAACCCTTCGAGCAGGGCCTCGCCATGCTTGCCGCCGCGCCCGGGCGCGTAGCCGTAGACGACGCCCGGCGGGTCCGAGCCCGACCATGGCCGCTCGTCGCGCACCATCGTCCACATGTAGCCCTGCTTGGTCTTGCCGCGCCCGGGGTCGAGAACCGGAACCGGCGTCTCGTCCATGCCGAGCTTGCCCGACGCCTTCAGGTCAGCCGCCAGGCAGTCCACCAGCGGGCGGAGATGGAACGACGCCTTGCCGACCCAGTCGGCAAGCGTCGCGCGGTTGATCTCGATCCCCTGGCGCGCGAAGATCTGCCCCTGGCGGTAAAGCGGCAGGTGGTCCGCGAACTTCGACACGATCACGTGCGCCAGCAGCGCCTCGGTCGGAAGCCCGCCCTCGATCAGCGCGGGCGGGGCCGGTGCCTGGACCACGCCGCCGCCCTTGCACCTGTTGCAGGCGTAGCGCGGGCGAACCGTCTCGATCACGACGCACTTCGCGGGGACGAAGTCCAGCCGCTCGCTGCGGTCCTCGCCGATCTTTGCCATCTCGCCGCAGCCGCAGGGGCAGAGCGTGCTCTCGGGCTCGATCACCTCGGTGCGGCGCTCGACATGCTCCGGAAAGCGGAGCCCGGAGCGGGCCGGGCGCTTCCGCCGGCGGCGGGTCGCGCTTCCCTCGTCCTCGCAGTCTTCGGCGGGAGGCTCGACGTCGGCCTCGGCGGCCGCGATCCCGAGGTCCTCGAACGACAGCTGGCGATCGTCGGGAGGGAGCTTCTCCGACTTCTTGCCGAACAGGAGCTTCCGGAACTCGTCGTTGAGATGCTCGAGGCGACGGACCTGTTCGGAGAGGTCCGCGTTCTCGGCTCCAAGCCGCGCCGTCTCAGATGCAAGGCGCTCGGCTTCAACCTTCTGGCGCTTCGCGCGTTCCTGCGCCGTCCGGCGCGCCGAGCGCTCCTCGTCCAGCCGGGATTCCATCTCGGCAAGGGCTGCGGAGACAACCGCCATGGGAACCGAGCCGTCGGCGCCGGGGATGATGGAAGGCAGGGTCGTCATGCCGCCACATGTAGCGTAACGGCGCCTGCCTGGCAACAGGATGTGCCGGTTTTTCGCTTGCTTTCGAGGCTATTCCGCCGCAAGCGGGCGGATGGCCGGCGGCGCATGGACGCGGCGCCAGTCCAGCCCCTCGAACAGCGCCTCGAACTGGCCGCGCGTGAGCCGCATCGCGCCGTCCCTGATCCCGGGCCAGGCGAAGCGGCCCTGCTCCAGCCGCTTGTAGACAAGCACAAGGCCGGTCCCGTCCCAGGCCAGCATCTTCAGCCTGTCGCCCCGCTTCGACCGGAACACCACGATCACGCCGGTATGGATGTCGACGCCGAGCTCCAGCGCCGCCGTCGCGGCAAGCGCGTCGTGGCCGCGGCGAAAGTCCACGGGCCGGGTCGCCAGCAGGATCCGCTGCGAGCCGGGAATGATCATCGCGCCCGCTCCAGCCCCGAGGCCACCGCGACGATGCGCTCCACGGGGCAGTCCCAGGGAAGCCGCACCACGACCTCCCCGGCCTCGACGGTGACCGAAGGCGACGGGGCCGGACCATCGATGCGCGGGGCCGCGTCCACGGCCGCGCCGGCCGGGGGCGTTCGGGTCGCCGGCGCCGCAGCCTCCGGAACGGGCCCGAGCTTGCCCTCCCGCGCCAGGACGCGCCATTCGGAGAGCGTTGACCGGGCCACGCCGTGACGCCTCGCCGCCGACCTGAGCGAGCCGCCGGGCGCGAAGCTCTCCGCGACGATCCGGGCCTTCTCGGATACAGGCCAGCGCCGTTGCGCCCGATGGCTGCCGGCCTTGGAAGCGGCGACCGAAGCGGACGTCGTGGGGTCGGCGTCTTCGCCGACGACAACGGGCACCACGGCGGGCACTGCAGGAACCCCCGGCACGGGGCCAAGCTCGCCCCGCGCCGCCTGCTTGCGCCAAAATCTCAGGGTTGACTCGGCCACGCCGTGGCGGATCGCCACGGCATTGATCGAGGTGCCGGACAGGTAAGTCTCCGACACGAGCCGGGCCTTCTCGGAATCAGGCCAGTGACGGCGCATCTGGAAAGGGTCAGGTTGGCTTGGAGACGCCGGCGCCGCGCAATGCTCGGCTGCGGCATGGCCCGTAGCGGCCGGGGAAACATCCGTCATCGAAATCCTCCTGGGAAAGTTCAGCTTCGTGGCGAACACTGAACGTGAAAATCCCCGGGCGGGAAACGGCGCAGAGGTATGGGCTTAAAATGACGCTTACCTTCCTGAGCGCCCGCGGACGGGCGTTGAGCACGGACGGCTTTGCCTACATTCTCGACCGGCATGTCGCCAAGGCGGTCCTGGAGACTCCGTCGCTGGCGGGCAAGCGGGTGACCCCGCATGTGCTGCGCCACGCAACGGCAATGAGCGTCCTGCATGCCTGTCGGGGAGACCCGCGCAAGGTCTCGCTGTGGCTCGGCCATGCCGATGTCAGGACCACCGAAGACTATCTCAGGGCGTGTCCTGCCGAGAAGATGGAAATCCTTGAAGCCCATGCGCCGCCCTCCATCCGGCGGGGGAGCTTCAAGGGCGTGAAGGACAGCCTGATGAAGGTCCTGGAAGGCAAGTGACCGTCGGGAGTAATGCCGAGCGAAAGCGGCCCTGAGCCCCTTTGATTCAACGCTCCGTCACGCCTCGCTCGGCATTACCGGATTGTCGGCATTCTTTTTGGTACCTTGACGCAACGCCGACCATCATGCGGGGAATCGCCGACGATGCCGAGAGAATGCACCTTGGGCAGGTGTCGTCATGACGGCCATCGCCCCGCACGTGAGCGCGTTTCTGCTCGAGCACCTGCCACATGTTCGTGGCGCAAGTGTCCACACGGTCAAGAGCTATGCCCATGCGATCAAGCTGTTTGTCGTGTTCGCCGGCGAACGGCTCGAACGGCAGCCTGCGCTGATCGACATCGGACAACTTGATGCTCAACTGGTGCTGGACTGGCTTGACTGTCTGGAAAACGACCGGGCCAACAGCGCGAGCTCGCGCAATGTCCGTCTCGCGGCAATCAAGTCCATGTTCCGCTTCCTCGAGTTGCGGATGCCGGAAAGTCTCGGCCTGTCCCGACAGATCCATGCCATCCCGGCAAAGCGTTGCGAAAACAAGCTCGTCGACTGGCTTGAACGCGATGAGTTGCAGGCTTTGCTCGATGCCCCGAGTCTCAGCACACGTGGCGGTCTGCGCGACCGTGCCATGATGCACCTGACCTATGCCTGTGGGCTTCGGGTCTCGGAGTTGACATCTCTCACACTTGCCAGCCTGAACTGGCCGGGTCCGCAAAGTGTCCGGATCAGAGGCAAGGGTCGGCGAGAAAGAGTGATGCCGCTGTGGCATGCAACCCAGGAGATTCTCGGTCTGTGGATCGACCGTCGGCCTCCTCTCAAGCACGACGGCTTGTTCCCGAATGCTCGTGGCGGGATCATGAACCGACACGGCTTCGCGTCCCGTCTCGCAGTCCACGTCGAGGCCGCCAGTCGTGCATGTCCGTCCTTGGCCCGCAAGAATGTCACTCCTCATGTACTTCGACACAGCTGCGCGATTCACGTCCTGCAGGCCACCGGCGACATTCGGAAGGTATCGATATGGCTTGGACACGCCTCGGTGACGTCCACGGAAACCTATCTTCGAGCGCTTCCGGACGAGAAACTCTCCATTCTGAACAGCCACCCTGCACCGAATCTGGAGAAGGGACAGTTCGGCGACGTCGAGGACTCTCTGATCTCGTTACTCGACAGCCTCCGGACCGGTTAACGTAATGGCAAGAAATCAGCCTCTGGAATCTCGGGATTCCAGAGGCTTAAGCTCACTTACTCAACATTAGAATGCAGTTCAGATTAAGTTCAGAATGTTGAGCTCAACATTCTGAACTGGACTTGACACGTGGCGTCCTCCGATGCCGTGAGGTCCGGCGCATCCGGTCCCGGCAGGCCGATCCGTTCCAGCGCCGGCAGCACGTCCTGCTCCAGCGCCCTGGCCATGCCGGGGTCGAGATCCTTGTGCAGGCACAGGAGCGGCCTGCCGCCGAGCGCGTTGACCCAGTAGCTCGTCGAGGCGGGCAGGCAGAGCTTCTGCCGCGACACGAAGTGCTTCGGAAGCCGTCCCTTCCGGCCCGCGTAGACCTTCACGTGCCCGTCCACCGCCAGCGTGGCGACCGTGTCGCCGCCGTCCGCCATCCAGTCCCGCGCGAGCGCGTCCTGCCAGCCCTTCACCCGCCGCTCGTCCGCCGCGAGCGCCCGGACCTTGCGCCGCAGCGTCTTCGCCTCCGGGCAGCGGTCCAGTCCGAGGACCGCGCCCCACTCCCCCGGCGCCTCGTGGCGGAGCGCCTCGGGGTTGCGGACCCGGGCCAGGAACAGGAACGCGAGAAGGAGAAGCGTGCTCGTCAGCCCGTAGTAGCCCTTCGGCAGCGACAGGAACCTGTCCGCGTGCTGCAGGAGGCCCTCCTCCAGCAGCGCCGGCAGCGCGGCCAGGACGCCGCCGCAGGCGACCGCCGACAGCGGCTCGTCGAAGCGCGGCTGCGCCTCCGCCATCGCCCCCGCCGAGGCCGCGACGCGGCCCGCGCTGTCGCGCGCGGCCCGGCCCATCGGCGCCGCCCGGTCGCGCCGGTCCCGCCCGCTGCGGCCGAGCGGGGCTTCACGGACGGCGGACGCCGTGCCGGTTTCCGTCTCCGCAACCTCCGGTTCGGGCCGCGGCCTGGCGCCGCCGGGCATTCCGTCGCCGATGAAGCCCCGCCGGCGGTTGTGGTTGAGCGTCGCGACGGAGACCCCGAGCTCCCTGGCGGCGGCCGCGCCGCTCATGCCCTCGGCCAGGAGACGGTTCGCCGCGTCCGCCGTCTCCCCGGTTATCGCGCTGGTGCCCCGGCCCCGGCGCGGCTCGTGGAACGCCGCCTCGCCCCTGTCCCGGAGCTTGTCCAGCGCCCTGTGCACCGTCGTGCGGCTGATGCCGAACGCCGCCTGCAGGTCCCTGTGGGGGATGCCGTGCCTGGCGAACCTGGCGACCCGCAGCAGCATCGCCGGGCGGTCGTCCTCGCCGTGGCAGTCGAAGGGCTCGAGGTTGGAGAAGTAGACGGTCTGGCCGTCGTCGGACGCGAAGGAGAAGCATGAGGCGCCGATCTGGGCGGCTTCCGGGGGGCTGACGGGGAGTGTGTTCATGAGGCTCTGGCCTGAAATGATGTTTCATATTATATTATCAGACCTTGGCCGCGCCTGTCAAGCCGGAAATCCGGAAAAACTCCTTGTCTTGCGGGGAAAACCGGCCCTCCCGACACACGAAATCAAGTCACGAGGTCAGGACCTCTGAAGATGGTCCCGTCGCGGGCGTTTTCGCGGCGTTCCAGGCGTCCCTCCTTGCACTGCGGACACGCCACGTCGCCTTCGGGCGGACGGCCGAATACGGTCACCCGTTCCTTGTCCTCGATCAGTTCCGTCGCGAACGCGGAAAGGGCGCCGCCCTCGGCAAGCAGGAACACCTGTCGGCGCGCGCGGGTCAGCGCCACGTAGAGCAGTCGCCTTTCCTCGGCGTTGGGATGCTCCTCGGGCGCCGCCATCACCAGGTCCAGCAGTGGGTCGTCCGCGATCTCGGCCGGAAACCCGAGCCTGCCGGCGCACAGCCCGAGCACCACCACGTAGTCGGCTTCCAGACCCTTAGCGCGATGCACCGTCATGTAACTGAGGCGCAGGCGTGGATGTCGACTTCCCAGTTCGCCGAGATTGCGGGGCTTCAAGCGCCAGTAGCGGCCCAGCAGCAGCACCTTGGCACTCCCTTCGTGCCCCTTGGCATCCTCGTCGATCCGGTCGAGCGCCTCATTCAGCAACGAGAGTCCGCCTTCGCCCGGAAGGCCCACATGCACGGCTGGCCCGTCCGACTTCCGCACCGCGCGCACCGTCTTGGCGACCTGCGCGGGGTTGCGCAGCACGAAATCCGTCGCGACGGCGGAGATGCGGTCCGCGCAACGGAACGTGGTTCCCAGGTCGATGCGCTCGAACGCGCCGAACCGTTCCCCGAATTCCCGCATCACCGCGATGTCCGATCCGCCGAATCTGTAGATCGCCTGCCAGTCGTCGCCGACCGCGAGCAGCTGCGTCCCAGGAGAGCCGTCGAGCAGCGCCTTCAGCAGGCGTGCTTGGGCAGGGGAGATATCCTGGAACTCGTCGACCAAGATGTAGCCGAAGGGGCTCCTGTACCGGCCGGACTCCACGTGTTCCGCCGCCCTGCTGATCATGTCGTCGAAGTCGATCTCCCTCGCCCGGTCCAGCGTCTCCTGGTAGCGTTCGAAAACCGGACCGAACACCTCCAGGAACACATTCGCCCGCCCGCCGTCATCAAGGGAGCGGGCCCGCCTGATGACTTCTTCCAAGACGAGCGGACTGCCTTTGAAGTGCTGAAGGAAGGTGGCCAGCAGGTGGATGAACGGGTCGACCCGACGCTGTTCCTCGAACAGAGCGAACACACGTTCCTTGGGGATCGACGCCAGCTCCACGCCGTGCTTCGCAAGCTTCCGCTCGAGGTTCCGGATCAGCCGCCCGTCCATGCGCTCGTGCGAGAATGTCTCGACCAGAACGGTGCCCCGTTCGGCGTGCACCCTGCGCTTCCACTCCATCTCCTCATGGTATTTCTCCCGGTCGACGAAAGGCGCCGTGTCTCCCTTTGCGTCGATCCCGAAGTGCTCGATGTAGATGCCGTGGTCGGGGAGATGGAAGTCGGGCTTATACTGGCGCCTTTCGGCCGTTGCCGTGTTGTGCTCGTACGGCGCTTCGTACCGGTGTTCGACGCCGTTGAGATACAGGAAGTTCGCGATCTCGCACTCCTCGAAGCTCTTGACCCTTTCGCCCGCCAACGAACGAATCTCGTGCTGGCGGATGTAATCCCAGTACGCGCCCCAGTTTGAGAACTCGTGTGTGCTCCTGTAGGGCGCGAACTGGCTCTGGAACCACTCCACCACGCTTGCCGCAAGCGCATCTTCGGCCAGAATTTCCGATTAGGTGCCCTTGAGCTGGCCAAAAAATGCCCAGCGGTCTTCCGCCGAGCGGGCCAGCGCCGGACGCGTGCCTTCGGCATCACCGATGATTTCCATGCCCAGCCCGTGGAAGGTCCGGACCGTCACGCCGTGCGCGGCCGCCCCGAGGCGCCTGCCGATGCGCTCCTCCATCTCGTTTCGGGCGTCCTGCGCGAAGGCGAGCAGCAGGAGCTCGGAAGGCTTCCGGTAGCCCCTGTGGACGAGCCATGCGGTCTTTGCCACGATGACAGAGGTCTTCCCGCTGCCCGCGGCGGCGACCACCAAGTTGCGTTGCTCGTCGACGATCACCGCCTTGCACTGCTCGTCCGTGAGCGGCCTGGCCTCGATCCGATCGAAGAAATTTCGATGCAGGTCCAACTCGCTCCTGATGAACGCATCTCTGACCTTTGAGCGAAATTCACTTGGCGCTTCCAGAAGTTCCAAGATGTCCCGCAGCATGCCGATCTCCGAAACATCCGACAAAGCGTCCGGCCAAGTTGTAGCCATTCGGGCCATAAATTCAGACGCCCACATCCTTAGGTCGGCTAGCGTGTCATCGATGTGGTAATTCGGCGGATCGTTTGACCGGTACTTCGATCGATCGGCAGCGAGAGCCGTCAATCGACGGCGGGCGGAAGGAGGTGCCTTGCTGTTGAAATATGACTTGAGGTCGCGAAGCGCATCATCGGCCGCAATTTCTGCATCCTTCTTGACACTTTGAAACACGTCGGCGCTTGGGTATTGCGCCGCCATTCGTTCATGCAAGCGTTGATGCGCGGCACTAAGAGGCCCAAGTAGTCGCACAAGATCAAGGCGCAATCGCTTTATCGTCGCGATTTCGAACGCATCGGCGAGAGCGGTCGCAGGGCCTTTCATCAAGCTTTGTCTCGGTTCATTTCTGTTGGGCAACAAATTTGAAACGACATCGTAGATAGTCGTCAATGCAGGGATTCTTTGGAATTCTCGCCTAGACGGAAAGTGTTCGAGGCGTCAATGTTTCCCGCCAACTATCTCCTGCAGCCTCGTCGCCACCGTGCGCAACGACGAGCTTGAGCGCGGCGCGGAGCGACCGGCAATTCTGTGTACGCACTACGGCCCACCAGCCGGTCGCCTGCGGCACTGATTGTTCGACGAAGAATGAGGTCGGAGCGGCTACGGGCCAAGCAAGGGGCACGTCGGCAAGCGCAAGCCGTTTGAGAACGATCACTTCGAGTCCGCCGTCGGCATTCTACACCAGCCAGGCCCGACACCAGTCGGCCCTCGCCGTCTCGATCGCGTTCGCCAGCGCCCCCGCTTCGGTTCGGGCGAGGTCCGACACGGTCGCCCCGCCCGCTGCGTGCTCCAGCCCGGCGCCGGCCCGCGTTCAGCCGAACCGCCTTGATGTCGTTCAAGGAGACTTCCCTTGATCGCGAGCCGAAGCCAAGCCCCTGACGCTGTCTGCCGTTACCGTCACAGTCTACGCCTGTCCCAGCCGGAACAGGGCAAAGAGCACCGAGACCATGCCCTTTCTCCTGACTTGGAAGTGATCGTCAGCGGCCCCGGCCCCCGCGGGCCGGCCGGGCACCGCTGAACCGGATGCGTCAGGCACGGCGGTCACCGAGGGCGGCGAGGCTTCTTCTCGTACCGGCCGGTCGTCCAGGCTTCCGGGATCCGGTCGTCGTTCCTCGGTCTCGGCCGCGATGTTCCGAAGATGTCGGTGTCATGACGTGCCTCGTGGTCGGCTCCGTGTCCTCGCCGGCCCTCGAATCGGATGCCTCAGGCGGATTTCGAGGGCGCGGTACAAGACCCGCGGAACGCGCGGCGAAGGTCGGGTGTTCCCCTACCGCCGCTTCCCTCCCGGAGACCGCGTCAGACCTTCGCGCCCACCATCAGCCTTTCCATCGCCTCCCCGACCCGCTCCGCCGCCGTGCGGATGTCCCGGTCACAGAGATGGACGTAGCGAAGGGTCATTTTCGTGCTGGAATGACCAAGGAGCCGGGAAACCACCGGCACCGGAACGCCGTTCATGACGGCCCACGAGGCATAGTTATGTCGAAGATCATGCAGGCGCACGTCCTCGATGCCCGCCTCCCGGCGGACGCTGGGCCAGACGCGGAGGTCACCGCAGCGCGACCGGTCAGGACTATCGGGCGAAGGAAATAGGTACAGCCCCGGACCGCGCGGCTGGCGGTCGAGAATTGCCCGAGCCTGCGGGTTCAGGCAGATTTTCCTCGGGCCGGTCTTGCTGTCGGCGAGAGCGAGCGTGTCGCCGTCCACCTCGGTCCAGCGGAGGTTGAGAATCTCCCCCTTGCGAGCTCCGGTCAGGAGCAAGAGCCGTATCACGTCGGCCTGCTGGCGCTGCGACTGACCCCGCCGGGACGCCGCGTCGAGCGCGTCGTGCAGCCGGCGGACCTCCTCGCGGGACAGGAAGCGGGTCAACGGGGTCCTCCGGTTCCTGCGGACGCCACGCGCCGGGTTCGTCTTCAGGCGGCCGCACGCGATCCCGAAGTTCAGGATCTGCCGGAGCACGTCGAGCGCCCGGTTGGCGCCGCCCGGAGAGGTCTGGCTATATTCGTCGAACCAACGCTCGACTTGTCTCCCTGTAATCCGGTCCATTGCCGTCGCACCAAAAGCGGGCAGGAGCTGTGTTCTGAGGAAGCACTCCGTACACTTCCGCGTCGAAGGCTTGAAACGTTCCATGTGGGCTGCGTTCCATTCGCCAGCGACGAAGTCCCCGAAGGACGGTGCCTCCTGTACCTGCTCCGTCGGTCCCGCGAGGTCCTCGTCGGCCTTTCTTGACAGGCACTCGCGCCGTACCTCGTCGATTCCCACCGAATCGGTTGAACCGAGAGAGATGCGCTTCGTGCGTCGGCCAACCGTCCGAATGAACACGTAGCTCTTGCCGCCGTTCGGCCTCACCCGCACACCGAGGCCCGGGACGCGGCTGTCCCAGGCCGTGAACTCCCGCTCCCGCGGACGCAGGCGGGTGATGCCCGCGTCGGTGAGCCGCACGCGCTTCCGTGTTGCCATCGCTCAGCCCTCCGCGGCCAGCACGGCCCCGACGGTCGCGGCGGCCTCGGCCGCCATCGCGTCGGCATGATGCGTGTACTTCAGCGTGGTCTCCGCCGAGCGGTGGCCGAGAAGCCGACCGATGGCGATGACGCTCTCGCCGCTCTTCAGTGCCACGGAGGCGTACGAGTGACGCAGGTCGTGAAGGCGGACGTCGTCGAGGGCCGCCTCCGAGCGGATCTCGTTCCAGCGGACATGCAGCCAGCTCCCGTCGCGCGGTCCGGTGCCCCCGCTCGCGGGAAACGCCCAGGAAGATGTCCGTTCCATACCGTCGAGGACGTCGCGCGCCACCCGCGAAAGCCAAACGGTCCGGGGTCCGGTTTTGCTGTCCCGAAGGAACAGCGCGCCTTCCCGGAAATCCGTCCAGCGCAGCGTCAGGATCTCCGATCTGCGGCAGCCGGTGAGCAGGAGGAGTCGAATTGCTGCGACCGCCAGAGGCGAGTCGGTCTCGCGGGCGTAAAGGCGGGTCGAGAGAGAGCGGATCTCCTCGTCTGACAGGAACCGCTCGCGACCCTTCCGCCGG
>CBDBPL010000006.1:0-12542 GCA_965208685.1 Paracoccaceae bacterium
GCCGAAAGTGAGATCGTCAATAACCCGCTCCTGGCATTCATGGACATTCGCGCAGGGCGTATGCAGAACCACTCGTCGGTCGAACATGGATTGAGATTGGCAAAGCTGTGGGATGCGATCAAGATTTCTGCGGAATATGGCGGTAGCCCTGTATCAATCTCCTGCGACTAGGGCATGTCAGGAAACCTGCAGGACCAGCCGAATCACGATTTCGAGAACTTCAAGCGTTCCCTGGTCCCTGAAGAAACAAGATCGTTGCGGGAAGTTCTGCTCGACCACGACAACGACTTTCCTGACAGGAGGCACCTTGACGATGCCGATCAACTGCTCGCTGATTCCTTTGGTGCGTTGCGGTACGTCGTGTGCTCTGCTCTCAATGTCTACAACTACAATTGATGCGCCCAGTTCGCGGACCAGAACAGTCCTAGTCTTGCCGGCTTCCCGACTCTCTCGCCGCGTTCTCACCGACGTACCCTGTCAGGGCAGCTCCACGACCTGGCAAAAACGCACCCGCTTGCCACCCTTATGTCATGAACTTAACGGCCAATCCCTCGTCTCACGACAGCGCCCTCCGTTCGATGCTTCGCCAGCCTTACTACGCGTTCGACATTTGCGGTTCGTCTTGGCAGCGTTCCCTCGTCGAACTCTTCCGGCCACGCCGAAAGCTCCAATTCGGGCGCAGCGGGTAACGGATGCTCCGAGATCGCGAGTTCCCACACCGCGGCCGCATTTTCTTTCACTGGTTGCAAGACGCCACCGAAGCCGCGTTCCGCAAGAAGCTCTTCGACGAAGGCTTTTCTGTATATCTGCAACAATTCTGTCTTTGGAGCTTTGTTTGCGAACGCCTGCAGTGTTTCGGGCAGCCTTTCCAGGAATTCGCGGGCAGCATCGAGTTCCCACTCTTCAGCACCCTTGGCTGCGTCGGCGTCGACCTCGCCACACAGTCGTAGTGCTTCTTTGACGTCCTTATCGAGAACAGCATCTGACGGCACCTCGTTCAGGTTGGTACCGCACACTGGGCAGCTCTCCACATCGGTATCGCTGTGGTGTTCGCGGTGCCATGCAGTTGCCTGTTGGCCGCTTCCTGTTTGTTGCGTAGTCGTCCTGAAATCGCGTTCGCGCGGGCGACCATCTCATCAACGAGGGTCCAACGCGGCGTCGGCGTGTTCGTCAGAAACAGCACCCAGACTCTTGGTGATGACAATTGAGAGTAATGCATTGAGCGCGGCTGGCTTGAGCAGGTCGGACGTACCGGCCAATTGCCGGAGCAAGACATCGGCATCGTCCAATAGCAGGGCACGGCCCAGTACCGACTCAGCCCGGCTTTCCAGGATCTTCTTGGATTGTTCGAAGCCCTTTCGCGTATCCGCGATCGTCGTCTGGCACTGGTCTTCTTCAGATGCTTCATCCGGTGCAATCAGGTCAGCTGGTTCACCAAGGTCAGGCTGCGCGGTCTACGCATCGACAATGCTTTGCCTCTTGCTCTTGAAATCAGCCAGCTTTGTTGCAGCCTGGGATTGGGTATCTTGAGTTTCGGTCGTTCGGAGCCGCCTAACCACTCTTCGCGACCGGTGTCCCAAGTCCTCTAGTGGTTTGAGACCTGTCAACTGAGCAATCGCATCGGCAAAGGTGGTCTTTTCGTCAAAGCGCATTTGGGCCGCAATGCCCGGCATCAATGTCCCCGCTTCGACGGCGAGGTCCGGCAAGCCCAAATCTTCGAGGCCGGTTACGGTCATGCTGATCTTGCCACGCGTACCAACGGTCAGCGTGCGCTGCACGACGCAAATGTCGTCCGATCTTTCGTCATGGAATGTCAATCTTGCCCAGGTATCGATTCTCGGCTGATCGTTGAGCACTTCAAGGTCAGCCGCCGATGGGACCGGTACGACAGGTGGAAGTGCCAGCACACTTGATTTACTCCGCAACGAGCGCAACATCGGCGCCCGCCGCCCGAAAACGGCCCAAGTTGCCGTAGAGCGCGCGCAGCATGATGCCCCGCGCGCCGTTCATGTCCCTGTCGACGACGATGCTGCCGTCCGAGACTGTCTTCGCGCTGCCAAGGTTCTCGTTCACGAAGCTGTCCCATGAGCGTGTCCTGCTCGTGCAGGCTTCGTTGCAGATCACCAGACGCTTGCCGTACTTCCGGCACATCCACTCGAGCTTCTGCCTGAACCGGTAATGAGCCAGGCCCAGCATCGACCGAACCGTCTTCGTCCTGATCTTGCGATCCTCCTTCGCGCTCATCTCCTTCGTCTCGAAGGACGGAAGCAGGATCACGTCGAACGCCTGCACCAGGTCGTAGGCCACCCGCCTGTGCAGGTCCTCGACCAGGTTCCGGACGCGGATCGCCAGCTTGTCGATCCGCTTCCGGAAGTGGCGCTTCCACTCTTCATGCTTCGCCTTGGCGCGCTGCCCGACCAGGCGGTCGAGCTGCAGCAGGAGCGGGAACACCTTTTCGGCGTAGAAGCGGTCGCCGTAGCTGGCGGCGTGGTTCGTCGAGTATGCGGCCACTCGCTTTCGCTGGCCGATTTCTATTCGCGTTCAACAATGGTTGCCGGCGAATGCTTCCCGGTAAATGGCTTCGATGCGCGCGACCTCGTCGTCTGTCAACGCAGCGAACTCCCTTTCCCGCCGGCGGCGAGAAAGCGTACCCGCATTTTGGTGCAGGAACCGGAATAGTAGATCCGACAGGCGATCTGGCATATCGACGATCAGGTTGAGGTCGTTCCGAAACGCGTCGTACCGCCTCAGAAATTCTGCTTCTTGCGGCAAGTCCAGTTCGATAGTCCGCTGCACGCTGCTGTACAGGAACTCGGTTTGCTGCGTGGCATCGAAATACCGATAGAAGTCGCCGGTTTCGTTCAACACCCGAACATTGCCGTGTTCCGTCGGTTCCCACTGCACGAACGGCAGCAAGCGTTGCGAGTACTCTTCGAGCGCGGCACGGTAGTCGTTAATCCGATCCAGAATCGCCGCCGATACCGGAAATGCGAGTCCCGGCGGGTTGAAACCGCGCTGGGCCAGGACGTGGTGAATCAGGTAGCGGTGCAGCCGGCCGTTCCCGTCGTCAAAAGGATGGATGTAGACAAAGCCGAAGGCCAGAACCGATGCGGCGACTACCGGATCGAGTTGCTGGGCGAACTCTCGATCGAAAGCGACCAATCCCTCTACCAGCTGCGGCAGATCATCCGGTCGGGCGCTGATGTGGTCGGGGATCGGCATGCGCGACTCGCGGTCGTGTTGACCGACAAAGCCGCCTTCGGTCCGGAGACCGAGATGAACGAAGCGGTCGTCTCCGATCACGATGCGTTGCAGACGCAGGAGTTCATCATGATCGATCGATTGCTGCCCAGCTTGTCCAATGGCGCGGGCCCATCGCTGGATGCGATCCTGCGGAGGATGCTCGCCCTCAATGGCGAAACTAGACTTCGAATCCTTGAGAAGCAGGAAGGCGGCCGTGCGCGCGAGCAGATCACGCGGCACGGCAGCAATGGCCTGCTCCGCGCGCGCCCTAAGGTCTGTGGCGATGAAGCCCTCCAGTGCTTCGGTTCGGAACACCAACGGACAAAATTCCGGCGTGCCGGGCAGATTGTTCTTGACCCGGTGCCGCGGGGAGGTTTCCGCGGGGACGGCAAATTGCTGGTTCGGATCGACGACTAGTGGGTAGACCCCCCTACTGGCGTTTGGGAGATTGAGCTGCGCCCCGGTCAGCCACTCATAGAGGAACCAAATGCGCCGGGCGTAGGCGCCCGTTGGTTGGGCCTTGACGAGGTCGGCCAGAGGGGCCGGGCCGGTCGCGACAAACAGCCTCCTAAGGACGGCCAGGTCCAGCCCTTCATATTTCAGAGCGAAGGTGAGATGACCTTCCAGGCTTGCGTCCGGCGTGTAGCGCGGTGAATAGATGCGCCAGCCGTCTTGCTCGATGAACCTGTGCCGTTCACCAATGGCGCTGAGGTTCCGGGGAAGCGGCACTTGCAGATTGTATGCCCCAACCAGCGCAGCGTATCCCGCTAGCGTCGCTGGCACGGGAAGACGCCGTTCCTGAAAGACGGTAACAGGACCCGAAAAACAATTCTGAGCGGGGGTGTCCATGACTAAATTGTTACGCTCCCGTAGTGGCGCGAGCTCGCTGCCATTTCGTGCAAAACAATAACTGATCACGAAAAACGATAACATATTCCCTATCAGGTGAAAAGAAATACCTTTTGGGCCTTGAGCCGAGTGGATCAACTATGACGCGCACTCCTTGCCGCGGCCTTGGAACCTCGCTCCGCTGCCAACGGCGGCTGGACCATGTACCGGCGTGACGGCCGAGGCGGGTGGCTGCAAGTCCGGGCCG
This sequence comes from Paracoccaceae bacterium, assembly GCA_965208685.1. GTDB lineage: Bacteria > Pseudomonadota > Alphaproteobacteria > Rhodobacterales > Rhodobacteraceae > JAJEFO01. Next base: position 4,340 of record CBDBPL010000006.1, read on the forward strand.
GTGACCCTTGGACCGGGAATGCGCCTGTTCGCGCTTCCGGCGAAACGATGACGACGAGACTATTGGCTGGGCGGGAAAAGCCAGCCGCAACGGCTCTTCGGACAACTGCCCACGCCGGCTCCGACGGCGCAATGTGGGCACCGATGCTGTTGAATCCCACATTGTTTCGTCCCGAATGCCTGGTTTTGTGCCGGATTGTGCTGTCCGCGTTTCCGGGCGCTGCCGGAATATTGCGGGACAGGTCGGGGCGTTTCGCGGCCTGACGCGGGCGGCCTGAATCTCTTTCCAAGCAGCAACCCACCCGCGCGCGGCGCCGGTCCTTTCGCGAAAGAAAAACGGTGCTTGCAGCAACGGTTCCGAGGATGTGGTCTGTCGGCAGGCTGGGGAAGTTGAGGTCCGTAAGACAATGGCGTGCCAGTCACCCGTCAAGCAGCATGGCCCGAACCATGATCGGCTTCTTTCACTGATGGCGCGGGTTTTCCCGCGACCTCGTTCAAGAGATTGGGAATGCGCCGTGGTTCCTCTCCGGCCCAAGTGAAGCGAGGCGAGAAGAGGAGGGAATCGCATGCCACGCAAAGGGAGAAGGAAGGCCGAGAGCCTGGAGATCGTGACCCGGGACTGCGCCGGGATCGACATCGGCAAGGACACGCACTACGTCGCGGTCGATCCCGAACGGTGCGAGGAGCCGGTGCGGTCGTTCGACGCATTCACGCCGGACTTGGAGGAGATGGCGGCATGGCTGTCGTCCTGCGGGGTGGAGAAGGTGGCGATGGAATCGACCTCGGTGTACTGGATGCCCGTCTTCGAGGTGCTGGACCGGGCCGGCTTCGAGGTGATGCTGGTGCCGCCGCGGATGACGAAGCAGATCTCTGGCCGCAAGAGCGACGTGCTGGACTGTCAGTGGATCCGCCAGCTCCTGTCGTACGGGCTGCTGCGCGGCGCCTTCCGTCCCGGCGACGCGGTGTGCCCGCTGCGTTCCTACGTCCGCCAGGCGAAGCGGCTGACCGACGACCGCTCGAGGAGCGTCTTGCACATGCAGAAGGCATTGACCGAGATGAACGTGCGGCTTGACTCGGTGATCACCGACATCACCGGGGTGACCGGCCAGAGGATTCTTCGGGCGATCATCGACGGCGAGCGTGATCCGCGCCGGCTTGCGGCACTTCGGGACGGGCGGATCAAGGCCAGCCACGACAGGATCGCGGCCGCGCTTCAGGGCACCTGGCGCGAAGAGCACGTGTTCGCGTTGACACAGGCGATGCAGCGCTTCGACTTCCTCACCGAACAGATCGCGACGTGCGAGACGCAGATCGCGATGCAGATCGACAGCCTGACGCCTCCGCACGATGGTCCGGACGACGATCAGCTGCCCGGATCGCCGGGCCCCTCGCGTTCCGGGACCGGCCTGCCGAAGGCGCCTCGTAGCAATCATGCGAAGCGGACGGCCAAGGAAAGGGCGACGGCCGAGGCCTTGCACAGGATGATGGGTGTCGACCTCACCGTGATCCCGGCGATAGGAGTGAACACCGCGCTCACCATCGCGGCGGAGATCGGCCCGGACTTCTCGGCCTTCCCGTCCGCGCAGCACTTCAGCTCGTGGCTCGGATTGGCGCCGGGAACCCGGATCAGCGGCGGCAAGTCCCTGCCGGGGCGTGCGCCCAAGGCGATCAACAAGGTCGCGCAATCCCTGCGCATGGCCGCCATGTCCGCCCGCAGGAGCCAGGCGTTCATCGGGGCCAGGCACCGTGGGCGCCTCGCCCGGAAGGATGCGCCGGTGGCGATCACGGCAACCGCGCGCGAGCTTGCGTGCCTGATCTACACGCTGGTCACCCGTGCGGAGGAATACGTGGAGCGCGGGATCGAGACCTACGAGCGGCGGCGCGTGGACCGCAGCGTCTCGAACCTTGGCCGGCGCGCCAAGCAGCTCGGCTACCAGCTGGTCAGGATGCCCGAAGACACGGACGGGACAATCGGGGCAGAATCAATCGCGTAGGGAAGTTTTACTCAAGAGAGAGAGAGAGAGAGAGAGAGAGTCAGGACTTTCCAGGCAGTCGAGGAGACCCCGTCCGGCCTTGAGGGCCGGGCGGGGTTCCGTATCATCCGATGTTCCACCAACGATGATGACACGGCCGACGAGTGCAGATCCGCCAGCGTCAGCACCTCCAACCCGATCGGCGTTGGATCGTGCACGACCTAGGATTCGGCGTTCACCCTGATGCGGTATCCCTTTGCGAGCGGCGGTCGTTTGCCGAGTTTCGCGTATTCCGCGAAATCAACAACACTGTCGGGCACGGCCGAGATCCGCGCTTCCTGCGAGCATCGCTGTGCAGCAGGGACGTGTGTTGCTGCGTCGCAATTTACGTGTATATATGCAGCAGAATTGACTTGTATCATTACGACGGCAAATACTTGCATTAGTGCGGCACGTTGAACTTGTGAAGCCACGCAGATAGTCGGTCATGGTCACACCGAATGAGAAACTCGCGGCGTCGCTGGCGCAGCTTGAGAAGCTCCAGGGCCGGGGCCGGCGGGTCTTCCGCTCCGGCGAACTGACGCGCGTGCACCGAGCGCGGCTGGTCAGGAACGGTTTCTTGCGCGAGGTGATGAAGGGCTGGCTGATCTCCTGCAGCCCGGATACCGATCCGGGCAATACGACGCCCTGGTTCGCTTCCTTCCAGGAGTTCTGTGCGGCCTATTGTACAGTCCGGTTCGGGCCGGACTGGCACCTGTCTCCGGAACAGTCCTTGCTGCTCCACGCTGAATACACCGTCATCCCGCGGCAAGTCGTCATCTATACGCCCAAGGGTGCCAACAACACCGTCGAACTGTTGTTCGGCACGTCATTGTTCGATCTTCGAGAAAGGGACATGCCGCCGGACGCCGACCTGACGGACCGGGACGGGCTGCGGCTGTTTGTCCCCGAGGCTGCACTGGTGCGCGTACCGGAGGCGTTCTTCGTCCGGCACCCGGTCGAGGCGCAGGTCGTCCTCTCGGGCATCCGTGATGCGGCCGACGTGCTCGGGCGGCTGCTCGATGGCGGCCGTTCGGTGATTGCCGGGCGGCTGGCCGGTGCCTTCCGCCGGATCGGCAGGGGCGACGTGGGCGATGAGATTCTGGGCGTCATGAAACGTGCCGGCTACGATGTCCGCGAAGCCGATCCGTTCGAACCGGATCGGGCCTTTGGTGCTCCGAGCCGGGCCCAGGCGCCGATCGTCGGCCGCCTGCATTCGCTGTGGGAGACGATGCGCGAGCCCGTGATCGCTGCATTTCCCGAAGCGCCCGGCCTGCCCCATGACCCCGAAGCCTATTTGTCCTTCGTTGACGATATCTATCGGAAAGATGCCTATCACTCGCTGTCGATCGAGGGCTACCGCGCCACCCCGGAGCTGATCGACCGGGTGCGCGCAGGCAACTGGGATCCGGACGATCTTGACGCCGACCGGAAGAGTCGCGATGCGCTGGCCGCGCGCGGTTACTGGCAGGCGTTCCGGCTCGTGCGGGCGGCGGTCAGTGAGATCATTAGCGGCGGTGAAGCTGGTGCTCTGGTCCACAAAGCCCATCGCGACTGGTATCGCGAGCTGTTTCAGCCTTGCGTCGCCGTCGGCCTGATCGCGGCTTCCGCTCTGGCCGGCTATCGCAACGATGCGGTGTTTCTACGGAGATCGCGGCATGTGCCGCCCCGCTGGGAGGCGGTGCGCGATGCCATGCCGGCTTTGTTCGATCTGCTGGAAAGCGAGACCGAACCCTCCGTCCGCGCCGTGCTCGGGCACTGGCTGTTCGGCTATGTCCATCCTTACCCGGACGGCAACGGGCGCATGGCGCGCTTTGTCATGAACGCGATGCTGGCATCCGGCGGCTATCCGTGGACCGTCATCCAGGTCGAGGATCGTGATGCCTACCTGGCGGCGCTTGAAAGCGCCAGCATCGATCAGGATATCGGGCCGTTCGCGCAATTTGTGGCGGACCGGGTTGCGTGGTCACTGCAGAGAGCAGCGTCCGTGCATGCATAAGGTCGAAAGCCTCGTAGAGGGTGCAAGATCCTCGGTCGCCAACGTGCAGCAGGAGCAGCCTTGAGTATGCAATCACGAGATCAAACGGATGTCTGAAACCGCCATCATTCGCCAGTTGCACATTGAACGCTTTCGGGGAATCGAAAGCCTCAAGTGGAATCCGGCATCCGGGATGAACGTCATTCTCGGTGGCGGTGACGTGGGCAAGACAACAATTCTTGAAGCCATTGCTCTGTTCCTCAGCCCCTCGAACAGCATGGTCCTTGCCGAGGCCGACTACTGGCAGCGCAACGCCGATGCCGGTTTTACCATTCGAGCCGCCGTCTCACTGCCCGCATCGTCCGATATCGGGCAGCAGGCCAAGTTCGCCTGGCCCTGGCAGTGGGATGGCGAGAACGCGATTCCCCCGATGTCCCCACGGGGCGAGGCCGATGACATTCCGCAGGCCGATGAGCCCGTTTACTGCCTGCAGGTATGCGGCACGCCCGAACTTGAGATCAACTGGGAGATTGTTCAGCCCAATGACGAAATTGATCCACTGTCTGCCGCCATTAGGCGGCAAATAGGACTCGTGCGGCTTGGCGGCGATGACCGCAACGACCGCGACCTCAGGCTGGTTTACGGATCGGCCCTTGACCTGCTCCTTGCCGACAAGGGCTTGCGGGCACGAGTAGGGCGCCGTCTCGCCGAAATCGACCTGCAGGAAAATTTTTGCGAAGACGCCCGCACGGCCCTCAGCGCGCTCGACAAACGCTCAAGCGGGAATCCCTGCCGCACAATCTCGAACTCGGCCTGACAAGCAGCCAAGGATTATCGATCGGCGCCCTGACCGGCCTGTTCGCCACGCAATCAGAGAACGTTTCACTGCCGCTCGCGAGCTGGGGCGCCGGCACCCGCCGCATGGCAACGCTGCAAATTGCAGAAGCGACAGAGTCCGCCACGCGCGTCACCGTCGTCGATGAGGTCGAACGCGGGCTGGAACCCAACCGGCCACGCAAGCTCATCTCTGGTACCTCGATGCGGCCGGCAATATTGGCCTGCTTGCGCAGCAGCGGATTGCCTCTCTGCAGGGGCGCGATGCCGTGACCTTCCTTTCAAGATTCTCGATCATTTGCGAAGGACGAACCGAGATCGGTTTTGTCTCATACCTTCTCGACCGGGCGATAGACGGCCGGTTTCACGATCAAGGTATCCACTTGGCCGACGGGCACGGGAATGAGTCCACGCTCTCTGTTCTTGAGGCGATGGCCAAAGCCGGCCTGACCTTTGCCGGCTTTGCCGATCACGAAGGGAACGCGCCGGGCCGTGGCAGACACTCAAAGCAAATATGAATGAACGGCTCTTTCAGTGGCAAAGCGGATGCCTTGAAGAAAACGTCATAAAGCTTGTTGACGCCGACAAGCTGACCGAACTCGTCAAGGACCAGGACCGCGATCTTGACGGCGACCGCCTACGTACGCTCGCTGACCGTTTAGGCTGCGCCGAGAAAGACCTGGAGACGCTCCTGTCGGCTGCGCAGGCGCAGGGCAAAAGGCTTCGGGCGCTGATAATCGCGGCTGCGACCGGTGACACAGACGGAGCGGCTGCGGGGGAGGAGAAGGCATGGAAGAACGGCCACCCGCAGAAATGGTTCAAATCCGAGGCGGGGGGCCGTGAACTTGCGGCCAAGATGTTCGCGCTCGATTTATGGCCAGCGCTCAAACCCGTCCTGCTTCCCTTCCTGAATGCCGTCCGGCAAGCCGCCGGTCAGGATCACCTGCAAGACCTGGCCCATGAGCGATGAGAGTGCGGCAGCGCGCATCATCCTCGGCCAGGCCGCCGGCGGCGCCGATCCCCACTACGGGCGCGTCGCAGCGCGTGTCATGACCGCGCCCGGAGGCGCCAGGGATGGCGGAGCGTCGGAACGGGGCTCCTCGGAGGAAGCGGCACTGACTACTCGAGCCAAACACCTGAACAACCGCGAGGCGGCCGAATACCTGGGGCTCTCGGTGCGCACGATGAACCGCTACCGCGTCACGGGCGATGGCCCGCCTTACTACCGCTTGGGCAACCGCGTGCGCTATGTGCGCGCCAAGCTCGACGAGTGGGTAACAGGGTCGCGAAGGACCTCGACCTCGGACGACGATCCGGCATAACGCCCGGGGTTCTGGACCCGCACTGAACTCGGCGCAGATCCGCAGACTGGCAAAAATCTCCGCCCGGAGCGCGGCTACTCGACCGGGCACCTGAACCACAACCGTCGCAAGCCGCGGCTCCGCACGGACCCGCCGCGACGACGATCGCACCGGAGGGGCCTCGCCAATCTGCGCCCAAATCATCTGGCGAAACGGCTACGACCGTCAGGTTTTTCACCTAGCGGTGTTGACCATTCCGACGCGACAGTGAGCCTGGGGACCGGCGGGAGCCCGCGTTGCCAATCCCGGTCACACATGTGAAAAAGCAACGATAACTCAACACAGTACGGCGTTTTGACCCGTGCCGGCTCCTCTTGCGAAGCGCCCCCTGGCGGAGCCAGGCGCGGTCATGTGTGGACTGGAGATGTATCCCGCGAGCTGCCGCACGTGTTGATACTCTTCCCACATTTGACGAGGCAACACAAAAGAAACCCCTGAAAACATCAATGTTTTCAGGGGCCTGAGTGGTTGCGGGGGTAGGATTTGAACCTACGGCCTTCAGGTCATGAAACTGAAGTTGAATTCGGACGGTCACTTGTTCAGCCGTGCGCATCACGGCAGGCAGGACATTGGCGTCATGTCATGATTGTTCAATTCGAGGCATGGCCGCCTCGAGACGAGTCATTGCATCATGCAAATGCCTCCGGCGCGGATTCCTTCCTTTCCGCAACGAATGCTTCCAGTCCCTCCGCGACACCCGGGTCGATTGCCGGCTGTTCATACTGCGCCAGCAGCGTCGCAACCCGCTCGGCCGCCAGCTCCTGAGTGTCACGCCCGCCCTCTTCCGCCCAGGTCTCGAACGGCTTGTAGTCGAGAAGGTCGCTGCGCCAGAACGCCGTCTGAAAATTTGCCTGGGTATGGGCGCATCCAAGATAGTGCCCTCCAGGTCCAACCTCACGCATCGCGCCCATTCCCTGACCGTTCTCCGACACGTCGATTCCGCGTGCCAGCCTGTGCAAGATGCCCAACTGGTCGGCGTCCATGACGAACTTCTCGAAACTGGCCACTAGACCGCCTTCCAGCCAGCCTGCGGCATGCAGCATGAAGTTCACGCCTGAAAGAAGTCCGATGTTGAGGCTGTTCGCGCTTTCGTATGCCGCCTGCGCGTCTGGCAGCTTCGAGCCACAGAATGCTCCCGCCGAACGATAGGGCAGTTTCATCCTGCGCACGATCTGCCCCATGCCGAGCGTGACCTGTGCAGCTTCGGGCGTTCCGAAGGTCGGTGCGCCAGAATTCATGTCGATCGATGCCACGAAAGTTCCCGCGATGACTGGCGCTCCCTTGCGAACAAGCTGGCTGTAGGCGACGCCCGCCAGCACTTCCGCCGTCACCTGTGCAAGCGTACCGGCCACGGAAACCGGCGACATCGCGCCACCGACGATGAATGGCGAGATTATCGAGGCCTGGTTCGCCGACGCGTAGACCTCCATGGCTCCCATCATCGTGCTGTCAAAGGTGAGCGGCGAGTTGACGTTGACAAGAGACGTCATCACCGTGTTTTCGGCGACAAATTCCCTGCCAAAGAGGATTTCGCTCATTTCAATCGAATCCCGTGCCCGCTCCGGTTCCGTAACGGATCCCATGAACGGCTTGTCGGACAGCGTCATGTGGGCATGGAGCATGTCGAGATGACGGACATTGACCGGTACGTCGGTTGGCTCGCAGACCGTGCCGCCGGAATGATGCAGCCACTTCGACACGTAACCCAGCCGCACGAAATTCCTGAAGTCCTCAATCGTCGCGTAGCGGCGCCCACCTGCCGCATCCCGCACGAAAGGCGGACCGTAGACGGGAGCCAGCACGAGATTGTCACCGCCAATTTCCACGTTGCGCGCGGAATTGCGGGCATGCTGGACGAAGCTTGAAGGCGCCGAGCCGCAAAGCTCGCGGGCCAGGCCTTTCGGCAAGCGCACACGGTCGCCATCAACGTCGGCGCCCGCATAGCGCCAGCGCTCCAGCGCTGCAGGGTTTTCCGTAAAGACTACCCCGATCTCCGCCAGGATCCCTTCCGCGTTGGAT
>CBDBPL010000007.1:0-372500 GCA_965208685.1 Paracoccaceae bacterium
TGAACGATCCCGGTCGGACGGCAAGGCCCCTGTCGGACGGTTGACTGCAATGTTCGGCGTCACCGCTGACGCCCTTGAGAAGGTTCGCGAACGGAGGTTGACCGCGTTCAACCGGGTTGCCCGCTGCTGGCACGACCGATTTCAGTCGGGCTCGTCAGCATTGGCCCGCAGAAGGGCTCGGTAGTTCGCTTTCACGAGTTCGAGACGTGGGTGCTCATGTTTGGCGTTCGCCGACGAGGAATCCAGGATGTCAATGGCGCGCCGCATCAGCGGCTCGGCCTCTTCGTTGCGGCTCGTGTCATGCAGCAGCGCCGCCAGGTTGTTCAGCCGACTCGCCACGGTGGGGTGGTGCTCGCCGAAGGCGGCCTCGTCGATTGCCAACGCTCTCAGGAACATCGGCTCGGCTTCGTCATGGCGGTTCGTGTCCTGCAGCAGCGTTGCTAGGCTGCTCAAGCAAGTTGCCACGGCGGGGTGGTGCTCGCCGAAAGCGGCCTCGGCGATGGCCAGCGCTCTCCGGAGCATCGGCTCGGCCTCCTCGTTGCGGTTCGTGTCCTGCAGCAGCATCGCCAGGTTGTTCAAGCAGGTTGCCACGGTGGCGTGGTGCTTGCCGAAGGCGGCCACGGCGATGGCCAGCGCTCTCCGGAGCATCGGCTCGGCCTCCTCGTGACGGTTCGTGTCCTGCAGCAGCACCGCGAGGCTGTTGAGGCGCTTCGCCACGGCGGGGTGGTGCTCGCCGAAGAGGGCCTCGTCGATTGCCAGCGCCCTCCGGAGCATCAACTCGGCCTCCTCGTGGCGGTTCGTGTCCTGCAGCAGCACCGCCAGGTTGTTCAGGCATTCTGTCACAGCGGGGTGGTGCTTGCCGAAGGCGGCCTCGGTGACGTCAAGCGCCGCCCGCATCAACGGTTCGGCGTCACGGTGCCGGCTGGCATGCCATAGCAGATTTGCCAGGTCGTTGGACGCTCTTGCGACAAGCTTCGCATCGGCGTGTGACTTCGCCTCGGCGAGCGTCTGGCGCAGCAGCTCTTCGCATTCCCTCCAGCGTGCGAGTTCCATCAGCACCGCCGCAATCTGCAGTCGCTGCCTGATCCTTTCCCCGGCGTCGTTCACGCTCTCGACCGCATCCCTGAGAAACGCGAGCCGGGTTTCGGAGAACGCATGCAGGGTAAGCCCCTCTCCCATTTCCGCGAGGCGGTGGGCGAACGCTTCGAGATCGCCGCTCCGGTGCTTTTCCCAGGCCGCGATCATGTCCTCGATCTCGGAGAGATAGTCCGGAGCGGGCGACGCGCGCGAAACGACGCGGGCGATCGACCGGCTCACGCCGTCCCCGGCAAGGGGCGCGGCTTCGAGCACGTAGTTCGCCACCAGCTCGACCGCTCCGAGTTGGGCGAACGTCCAGGCCATGTGGAATTTCGCCGTCGCCCGTTCCCCCTCGTCACCGACTTCGCTCAGGTAGTCGAGGGCCTGTCTCGCGTCGGCCCCCCCTTCCTCGAGGAGCCTCTCGCGCAGCTCGATGCGCTTCTTCTCGCGGTCCGCGATGCTCGGGTAGAAGAGCCTGAAGAACTCGAGGAGGAAGGGAAGCCGCGTGCGGGCGCCGCGGGAGAGGTTCATCGCGAGCCAGATGTCGAAGAAACCCTCGCGAATCGCGTAGAGGCGCGATCGCCCGTCCCGCGGGTGCTGCACGGAACGCAGGTAGTGGGCGTCCGACAGTCGCTTCAGGAGCGACGAGGTCTCCTGCTGGCTCATGCGCATGCGTGCGGCAATTGCGGCGGGCGTCTTCTCCTCGTCGCGCATGCTCGCAAGACATTCCAGCAACGCGCGCTGGCCGGGCGGCAGATCGGCCATCCGGCCCTGGTAGAATGGCGAGATCCGGTCGAGCAGCACGTGGAACTGCTCCTGCACCCCGGCAACCGACTCGTGGGCAATCAGCTCGTGGAGCATCATCGTCAGCCGTGGATTCCCGCCCGTCATGCCGAAGAGCGCCTCCAGTCGCGACCTCATGCCTTCCATGGACGCGAGCATGTCCGTGCGCTCTTCCCATTCGAGGTTGCGGCGGATGACCTCGACCGTTTCCTCGAAGCTCAGGCTCTCCAGCATCTGGATGTCGAAGAAGTCGTGGAACGGCTGCCGGATGTCCGTGATGCCGTCGAAGTGCATCGGCGCGGTGGCCACCAGCAGGCAGCCGTTGTCGGCCATGAGGAACTTGCGCAAGGCGGCAACGTCGGTTCCGTCGCGGATCTGCCTCGACAGGACCTCGCCCAGGTTCTCGATCATGATGACCAGGGTGCGGCCTTGCCGGCGGTTCTCCTGCCGGATGGCGGGCACCAGCGTGTCGGCGACCTTGGCGCCGTCCGCCTCGGCCTCGACTTCGGCGAGGAGTTCGGCCCAGCCCCCCTCGTCTTCAAGGACCTCGCCCAGAATCCCGCAGAGGCCGATCAGGAAGTCGGCGAAGGAGAGGATCCGGTTCGATTCCTCCGGGAACCGGGCGACCACGATCCCTTCGCGGAGCGCCGCGTCCGACCGGACGGCGTCCTCGATGCAGGAGAGCAGGTGGGTCTTGCCGATGCCGCGCGGACCGATGAAGAGCAGGTGGCTCTTCGACTTTCGGCGTATCGACCCGCGCAGGGACGCGATGGTGTTGTCGAGGACGTGCTCACGCGCGACGGTGGTGTGGCGCAGGCGCTCCGGGCTGGTCACTCCGGACCGGTAGAGGCCGATGTTCGACGCGGGGGCCGGTTCAGGCATGATGCTTCCTCCACCACGACTTCAGCACGCCGCTCGCGAAGCCGTAGCGCCCTTCCTCGACCTCCACGATGTAGAAGTCGTTCTCGAGGTCGAGCATGAGCCGGTTGAACAGCTGTCGGCGCTCATGCTCCGGGAGACTTGTACCAAGTCCCGCCAGCACTCGTTCCGTCTCCTGCAGCAGGGTTGCGCGCTTGAGGCCCGATTCGCTCAGGCTGATCTGGCCCAGCAAGGCGTGGGCGATCGGCCGTCCCGGCCCTGCGTAGTACTGACGGATCCTCGAGTGGTAGTGCTGAAGCTGGGCGCGTGCGGCGGACCCCACGACCATCTCGTCGAAGACGGCGTCGACATCCGTCGCGGCGAGTCTGCGCTGCTCGCGTTTCCACCGCCGATGGAGGTTCTGCGTCGCAATCTGCATGAAGTACGGAATGGGGCGGCCCAGCCGGGCGACGAGGCGCGGCATGACGTCGTCATCGAAAGGGACGCCTCGACCGCTCAGCATGTCCCTGACGAACGTCCGGATGTCCTCGTCGGTGAGCGTCGGCAGGGACACGTCCACGAGGTCGTTGATGCGGTCGACCATTCCGAGCGCGTCGAGGGTGCCGGCCAGGTTGACCGAGCCTCCGACCAGCCAGCGAATCGAGTCCCGCCCGGGGGGAGGCTTCTGACGCTGGGTGCGAAGCCAGGCAAGGAACGCGCGCAGCAACCCTTCGTCTTCCTGGGACAGGCTGAGCAGCATGTCCGGGAACTCGTCGATGATGAAGAGGATCGGGACGCCGGTGGCGCGAGCCTGGGCAAGAAGCGTGTCGCCGTGCTGGCGCCAGTTCCTTTGCCAGTCGGGATCGCCTTCGCGAAGCGCGAGCTTGAAACCGCCGGCTCCGATCGATTCGACCTTGCCCAGCACGCCGCTGACGAGTTCCCAGCCTGCGGCAAGCCCGTCGCGAAGAAGATCCGGATGCGCGTCGTGGAATGCGTCGAGCAGCACCTGAAAGAAATCGGCCGGGTGCGTCAGGTCCTGCACGTTGACCGACACCACCTGGAATCCGTTCTCGGGACGGTCGCGCAGGTGGTCCATGACGCTGGTCTTGCCGGTTCTTCGAGGCGCCGTGAGCACCACGTGGCCGGCGCGCAGGGTATGCCACAGCTCCGCCACGAACGCGTCGCGGAAGCGCAGGTCGACGGGTTCGACGGGACTGCCGACGTAGAATTCCGGAACGGTTTCCATTTCCATGTTGCCTTTGTTGTATATCTGACCTGTCGTAGACTAAAATATACATCGTGGTTGTTGTATGTCAATGCTGTCGTGAAAAATGGATAACGAGCGTGACCCATGCGGGGGCCGGCTCCGGCAGGCGACGGAACGACATTCCAGCCGTCAAGAGCCTGCTTCATGCGTCACTGACTTGACCATGTCATTCGTCCTCATGGCGAGTGCCCGCGCCACCCGCCGCACCGGGAACCGGCAGGCCGCGAGGTGCGCCCGTGGTTCCATGCAGTCTTGCGAAGCTCCGTGATACGCGGAACGGTAACGGAACAGCTTCCAGAAACAGAACTTTTCTTAACACAACACATGTTACGCGCCCAACGGATGAAGCCCACGCAGGGAACGCCCTGAGACATGCGGTGGCTGCTTGCCAAGGCGCGGATCATCCCTGCGTGTGCGGGGAAAGCTCGGGTGCCGGGCCGTCAGGGCGTTGCAGGAACGCAGGACAGCGGTCATGGTCATATTGGGGTCGAGTGCGGCTGAGTGCAGAAAACCCCTTTAAGCCGCTTGATCTGATATTTTTCGCCATCGATATTCCCCAGTGAGCAAGATGTGGGCCCATCCAAGCGGAGAGATATGCGCGAGGAGTTCGGCTGAGCAGTCCAGTCCGGCTCTTTGTCGCCGCGCCACAGCGATGCCGAGTTGCTCGGTGTTCCAGTAAATGATGATGGCGGTTAGCAGGTTCAGGCCTGCGATGCGGAAATGCTGGCCTTCTGTGGTACGGTCTCGGATTTCACCCTGACGGCCGACCCGCAAAGCTCCCTTCAAGGCGTGATGCGCCTCGCCCTTGTTGAGACCGATATTCGTGCGACGCTGCATTTCTGCATTGAGCAGCCACTCGATGATGAACAGCGTCCGTTCAACCCGCCCGATTTCGCGCAAGGCAAGCGCCAGGGCATGCTGCTGCGGGCGCGCCGCCAGTTTCCTGAGGAGATGGCTGGGCTGCATTCTGCCGGAGAGCATGGTTGCGATGCAGCGCAGAACATCGGGCCAATTGGCGATGATCGTGTCTTCGCGGATTTGATCGCCGGCAAGGCCCTTGAGTTCCATTGGGACGATGCGCGGTTCAAAGACATGCAGCCTCTTCGACGCGAGATCGCGGATGCGCGGGCGGAACAAGTACCCCAGCAGCGACGTGACCGCAAAGACCAGGTCGGTGAAGCCTCCGGTATCGGCGTATTGCTCCTTGATCTTGCGACCCGCTTCATTCATCAAGAGCCCGTCCAGAATATAGGGCGCCTCGCTCACCGTGGCCGGGATGACCTGCGTGGCGAATGGCGCGTACTGATCGGACACATGGGTGTAGGCTTTCAGCCCGGGCTCCTGTCCATATTTCGCATTGATGAGGTTCATCGCCTCCCCTTGGCGTGTGGTGAGGAAGAACTGCCCGTCACTGGAGGCAGTTTGACCGGCACCCCAGAACCGGGCCATCGGCAAACGCGCCTGCGCTTCGACGACCATGGCCAGGGCGCGGGACATTCCCTCGCTTTCGACATGCCAGCGCGACAGGCGCGAGAGCTGCATGAAATCATGGGTGTTGGTGGCGTTGGCCATTTTGCTCAAACCCAGATTGAGCCCTTCGGCCAACACCACGTTCAGCAGCCCGACCTTGTCGCGACACGGAGCGCCGGTGTGCAAGTGCAGAGGTCCTGACCTCGGGAGGCGACCATAGGCTCTGAGTAGACCGCATTAGCCAGACAAAAAAGCTCCTTCGGGGACTTTGCTGACATTCCAAGCGCGTGGCGCACTGTTAAGATTCCATGAACCACGATGCAGGCGCTGAAGTCGCTGATCATTTTCCAAGAGGTATGAAAACAAGGGGTCGGGCATCCGAGCCGCCAGCGAAATCCAGGAAATGTGGTTCACGAGAGTTGCCAGCGTCAACCCTCGAGGTAAGGACGTCAGAAGTGGGTAAAGGCTTCCGTGAACCCGGTGGCAGCATCCACCTCCATCAGGATGTCCGTGATCCGCGCCGCCGGCAGGCGACGGTAAAGATCGAGAACGAGATCGCTGGCCTCTTCCGGGACATCCGCCTCAAGGCGCTCGACGCGCAACGTGCCATCTTCGATGACACCGCCCGGCAATGTCCCGGTTCGGGCCGCCGTCGCCAACCTCTTCAGCCCGTCTTCGAGGCGGTGCCTGCGATCCGCGATCCAGGTTTCCGGATCAAGCGGCATCAGGAGTCCCATCGTTCGCGCCGATTCAATCGGCACCAGGGCCTGTTTCATGTCGGCATGACGACGAGAGTGGGTGAGCCAGACGTCCCCGGATCTGAACGCATCGCGCAGATGGAACAGAACAGCGACCGTCCAAAGCCGGTCCTTGTCAGTCTCCGGATCCCGAAACTGCTCGCGCCATTTTGAACGCGGCAGCAGAAACGACAGGAAACCCTGCGGGATGTCCTGCTTGTCCCGGATTGCGTTTGCAGCCGCCAGCAAAGGCTGTGCGACATCGGCACAGGTGATTTCCAAGGCCGTCAACATCCGCCGCGCATAGAGCTTGAACCGGTGGAAGCCCCTTGAAACATGGGCCAGAGCATCTGCCTTGACGGTGGCCCTGAGTTGAGTGGCCTTCATCACAAGGCTCTCCAGACCATCCCAACCGCAGGAGGCGTCCACCGCTCCGGCAACGGCAGCTTCATCTCCCTTGGCCATCAACAGCGTCGATCCCAAGGTCTCGAACCCTGCCAGCGTGGCGTCTATCTCCGCCTGAGCCTCGGCCACGCGGGCGTCACAGATCGCCTTCGCGTCCCGCAAGACGGAACCCACGATCCGGTCATGGGTTTCGACCACGGCATCGGCGACTGCAGCCGTCCATTCCACGACACATACGGCAAGGATCGCCAACCGTCGGTCACTGGTGATGTCCCGCAGCCCGCCTGTGAAGTAGCGCTCCCCCTGACGGCGCAGGCGCGTGATCCGATGGGCGGGAATATCGTCCAGAATTGCTGGCGACAACGCGATCCCCTGCAAAAATTCCAGCCGGTCGAGCTGGCGGTTGATATCAGCGGAGTTCTTCCCAACCTCGAACTGTCGCAACCAAACGAACCGGCTGGTGCGGCTCTCCACCTCCTCACCCAACAATCCATCAAGGCGACTGCGCATCGCGCCGCAGAGACGTGCCGCAATGCGCGCCTCGATCCGGCGCTCGGCGGCAACGAGGGCATCGGCGCAATGCCGTTCCATGACCGTCAAGCCTGGCAGAATGATCTGCCGCCGGCGGCACTCCTCCACGAACCCACGCACCAGCCCCTCGCTCGACTGTGCCGCCTCTGCGTGTTGATCCAGCCAACGCCGCATCTGCTTTGCTCGCTTGCCCTTGAACATTCGGTAGCCATAGATCTTGCGCAGAGAGCCAAGATGCTCGTGCCGGGTGTTTTCTCGCGTTGCATATGGCAGGAGATCATCCGGCATCAGTCCCAGTTGCGCGGCAACAAAGCGGGACATCTCATCCGGGATCACCTCACCCGGCCTCAGCAATCGGCCCGGATATCGAAAGGCACAGAGTTGAAGGGCGAAGCCGATCTGGTTCTCGGGGCGGCGGCGTGTGCGAACAAGATCGATGTCCTCATCGGACAGCGTGCAATGCCGGAGCAGCGATGGCTCATCCGTGGGAAGATCAAAAAGCGCCGCGCGTTGTCGCGCAGTCAAAACCGCTCGGTGGGCCATCGGGTGTGCTTTCCTTATCTGGGGTCGTCTTTGAAAGTAGACATGTCGAGACGATCCGCTTGTCACGTCTTTATCAATGTCTCAATATGTCGTTCGCACGATCTCTTAGTTTATTCGAGACCCCATGGCCAAAGTCGGATATGCACGCGTCAGTTCCGTCGGACAATCCCTTGATGTCCAGATCGAGAAGCTCAGCACCTGCGACAAGCTCTTCGAGGAGAAGCGCAGCGGTGCCACAGATGCACGGCCCCAGCTCAAGCACTGCCTGGATTATGTCCGTGAAGGTGATCAACTGATCGTCACCCGCATCGACCGGCTGGCCAGGTCCACGCTCCATCTTTGCCAGATTGCCGAGAACCTGCGCGAGAAGGGCGTCGATCTTGTCGTCCTCGATCAGAACATCGACACGTCCGATGCCACCGGGCGGCTCCTCTTCAACATGCTTGGGGCCATCGGCCAGTTCGAGACCGAAATCCGCGCCGAGCGTCAGATGGACGGAATCAAGAGGGCCAAGGACCGAGGCATCCAGTTCGGGAAACGGCCCGCGCTAACAGATGATCAGGTTGCCGAGTTGCGCGACAAACGAAACCAAGGCACCCTGATAAAGGATCTGATGGCACACTACGGCCTCTCAAAGGCCACCATCTATCGATATCTCGGACCAAAGGAAGCCTGAGGACGAATTCTCAAACCAAAATGGGCTGCCAAGATCCCTAAAGGGGTTTTCTGCACTCAGCCTCACTCGACTCCAGTCACTTCGTTAATCCCGGATGTGCTCGATCTGTTCTTCCTTAGGGTAATCCAGCGTACAAATCATGCGATGACGCCTGGCTGAATCGGGCCACAGAAAATCATGACTGTCCCCCGAGGTCAGGACGTCAGAAATTATGGTGCTCCGGCGTGGCTTGAGGCAAATCTTGCTTGGCGGTGACGTCGATCGACCCCCAGGTTTTTGGTGCTTCCGTCCAAGGCCACTTCAGTTGGGCCAAAGGGCGGTTTGAGGATGGAACTGCGACCAGGCAAACCAGAAGGCCTGATGGCTGCCCAGGTCGGACCCGTCTGCACCAACGGCCTTCACACCGCCGGCATCGAGCTGCAGGTGGACGTTTTCATAGGAAATCCTGTTGCCCCGCTTCAGCGCTGCAATCGCTTTGCTGCGCTGAAAGGCGATCGGTCTTCCAGTAGCAGTCACAACGCCAATGATGTCTTCATGAACCGGCAGGCGCGGGTCGACATCGCCGACCGGGAAAATCGGGCCATTGGCGTCCCGCCCGTTGCGGAAATCGAAGTCCCGTCCGAGCGCCAGCGCTTCGACAAGCACCGTTGTCTCCGGATGCTCCCGCTTCCAGGTTCCCCAGTCCGTCGTCACGATCGAGGCCTGTTTCAGCTGAAGGTTCCGCTTCGCAAGCGGCCCGGTTACGGCCTTGCCCAGAAACGTGTCGAACACTGAGTGCGTATTGATGTCATACATGACCTTGTTAGACCGGATCAGCAGCCCTGAGGTGCGCAGGACCGGCCGCTCAACTCCCTTAGGCAGCTGATCCGTGAAATAGGCCTGCGCCGAGCCGCACAGGGTGCAATAGGGAATGCCAAGGTCTCTTCCGCCCAGGGTATCATTCACCATTTCACGCACTTCCATAATGCGCCGCGGATAGGCGCGGAATTCATCGTTCACCTCAATGCCAAAGACGATGTCGCTGTCTTTAAGCCAGGTGGCCTCTTCAGCGCTGCTCACCTCGGGGTTGTCAGCCGCAGGAATGCAATTGCAGGTGCTGTCTGTCCTGTCATAGGCGCGATCATCGATTAACACTCCGCCCCAGGAGACATGCCGCCAGTCGATGTCGCCTTCCACAAAGATCTTGTCCCAGCCAGGAATGACACCGGTGAATATGGCGCGTTTAACCGGCAAGTAGCCAGGTGGCGAAGGAATGTCCCAGGCAATCAGGTGGTCGGTGATGGCCCCCCAGCTGTTGGGTCCGGGAAATCTCTTTTCCAGCAGGCTGGAGGCCGCGTCGGTCAGGGATGCGCTAATGCGGCGATCGGAAATGAAACGGAGCAAATCACTGATGACCCAGACTAGCCGGGGATCTCTTGACGCACTGATTTCCTCCAGCGCCGAGGTCTGATCCGGTCCCCAGACCTGCTGAGCAATGCTGTCGACAAAGGCCACCTGAACGGCTGACCGCAAACCGTCAGGGAGCGGACCTGCCGGAATCGCAGGCGGTGCGCCAAATGCATCGACCACATACTCCGGCAGGGGAGCGGCTTCCTGGGCGTTTGGCGCGTCAGACCAGGAGAGGGAGAGCGCCACGAAAAACGCAATCAAGAAACCGTGGGAGGGAATGCCGGTTGCAGTTTCCATAGGAGGGCCTTTCGTTTGGGCTCTGTTGCAAGAATTTGCCGCAGTTGCTGGGGGGTTGGTCTGGTTCCGTCTTTCACAAAAAACTTCAGTGGACTGTCACACTGGACTTCAGTGGCCATCGGCACGGGAATGTCAGCTCTGCGCCGGGAGTGCCGCCGACCTCCAAGCGGGTGGGGGTTGGTCCGGATCTGAGGGAGTTGTGGAACGTTCCTCATGTCCATGACCGGCTCCGCCGCTGCAACACGCTGAACCCTTTCATGACCGAAATGCAACGCACTGCACCCGATTGTGACAATCCACTGAAGTCTTTTGTGACAGGGCGCGAGGAAAAAGTGAAGAAAATCAATGGGCGCCGCTGAACTCAATTATGAAAATCGACATCAGTGACTTGCAAGGCCGGAATCAGGGGAGGTTCAATTGGGACGGCGCGCGGCCATATACGCGAGGGTTTCCACCGCGGACCAGTCCTGCGAGCGCCAGGTATCGGAGCTGACGTCCTTCGCCGAACGATGCCGCTATGACGTGGCGGGGACATTCAGGGACACCGCACCAGGGGCATCCGCAAATCGTGCCGCGCGCAAGAAGGTGATGGATCTCGCCCAGGCGCGGCAGATCGATGCCGTCCTTGTCTCCGAGCTCTCCCGGTGGGGCCGGTCGACACAGGACCTGCTCGCCACGTTGCACCAGCTGGCAGGATGGAAGGTCTCGGTCGTCGCGATGAACGGCATGACCTTCGAGCTCGACACGCCGCTCGGACGGATGATGGCCACAATGCTGTCGGGGATCGCCCAGTTCGAGCGCGATCTGATCAGCGAACGCGTGAAGTCAGGGCTGGCCGCGGCGAAGGCACGGGGCAAGAAGCTCGGCCGCCAGCCGGGACAGCGGCCAAAGTCGGACAGGCTCGCGCCGAAGGTCCTCCAGGCCGTCAGCGCGGGACGAAGCTACCGCTGGATCGCGCGTGATCTCGGAATCAGCAAGAACACCGTGCTCGACATCGTGAAACGGCACAGGCAGGCCGGATAAACGCGCATTCTCGCAGCGCTCAGCATCAAATGTGCGGGCAATCGCCCGTGAACGCGACGTGAGGCGAAGGCAAATCGCTTAGAGTGTCATTTCGCCCCCAGCCGGAATCGACCTTATCTCTTCGAGAGCACCGCAAAGCGTGGGGCAGTTGCAGAATTTGGCCTGTGATGGCACCTTTGGGTCGTGGTCGCGTCACAGGACATCGCATGAAAACAAGCTCTGAAACCAGCATGCCTGCCTATCTGCCCCACGCTTTGCGGTGCTCTCGAAATTGGGTAGACTCCAAACACGGATGTCACCGGAACAGACCCTTTGTTGACAGGAATGCGGACATTCGCCCGGAGGGGCTAGGATGTCGGCAGGAGATCCAGACCAGACGCAATTCGTCTTGAGCATCTAGGCGCTAACTATTTCGAATGCCGAAGGGAACGTGAACGCAGGGTGTGTTTTCGGAAGCTGGTTCCAAGTGTCCCAATTGATCATCGAAAAAGATATGGGGTTTAAGAACATCGAGATAGTTCTTTTTCTCGATACCTCCCGTGAGAAAGAGTTCGTCTGTCTGGATCCCGTAATTCTCCAATGTCGTGATCAATCGTTCGTGAGCCGGTGCATTTCGCGCAGTCAAGATTGCGATTCGAACATGTTTTTGAGGATCATTGATGCCATAAGGTTTGGCCGCTTCAAGTTTTTGAAGATCAGAAATTTTCTTTAGCAGTGGGAACATCGGACCCGAATTTAAGGGCTTCTCACGTCTTTCTTTTTCATGATGATGAAATAGCGGCAGGTCTCCATCCGCGAATACCTGCTCAGCTTCATCGTCCACGATCACGCCGTCGAAATCGAAGGCAATACGCAACTGCTGGTCATCATCATCGGGTACGACCTTACAGGGCAGGACGTGCCCGGCGGGATGGCCATTTTCTACAGCCTCGCGCACCTCATCTCGATCCGTACTCAGATAGAGGACAGCATTCTTAGCTGCCATGTAGGGGTACGGTGGTGCGCCTGCAGTGAAAGAAGCCCGCGAGATGTTCAGTCCGTAGTGTTCTACTGCATCCATAACTCTGAGGCTGGCCTTTGGGTGGTTTCGCGAGAGTATTACAACTTCAATCGGTTCTTCGTCAGCATAGACTGTGTTGAGCCCAAGCAATCGTTGAATGAACGGAAATGCAGCCCCGGGAGCTGGAGCGTTTGCTCTATTTTTCTCCTGGTACCTTAAGAACGCGTCAAGCCCCTCCGTTCGGTACACTGCGTCGGCTTCCTGCAGGTCAAACAGTGCTGTCGATGAGACGGCAACTACGAGCTTTTGTTCAATTGGGTAGGGCATTGTGAACTCGACTTTCCGTGCCGTCAGTGCGCATCAACGGCCTAAACCAACCATAGTTGCCGAATCCGCCATAAGGAATGCCATTTTGCCCTGTGATTGTTGGCGCATCATCGATCCGGCGGCTCCCAGAATTCCAGGCTGATCCTGTGCGCGGTTTTGTGGGCAGGACGCCAATGGGAAAGCACCGCCTATCCGGCGGGCAAGGTCTCGCAGAATCGACTTGTCTTGAAGCCGATGGTTCGTGGCCTGTCCGGTTTGGCCATGCACTCCGTGCGCAGCATGTCCACAAGCGCTTCCGGGTCCTGGAGCAAGTCAAGGATTTCAGCCCGGTTTCGCACAACCGCAAAGTCACCGGGCGTCAGGTCTGCAAGCGTTGCGAGGGTGGGGGGCGGCTGCAGACCGAAATAGCTGCGGAACGCCAATTGGGCCTGTTCGGCGTCGAGACAGGAAAGCGTGACCTTGAAGACGAAGCGACGCAGCGTCGCCGGGTCGAGACGGTCCCCGAAATTGGTGGTGCAGGCGAAGGGAAAGGGGTGGTTCTCCATCCAGGTTAGCATCTCGTTGACTTGGCTGACCTCCCAGTTGCGTTGGGCGAGGCGCCGGTCCGCGAGCAGGGAGTCGGCTTCGTCGAAGACCAGGAAGGCGCCGACGTCGCGCGCCTCGGCGAATGCCCGGGCGATGGCTTTCTCGGTCTCTCCCACCCACATGGACATCAAGTCAGACGCCCGCCTCTGCATGACCTCCAGGTCGAGCCTCTCCGCGAGGTAGCGGACGTAGGCGCTTTTGCCCGTTCCCGGCGGACCTTGCAGGCAGAGCGAGAAGCGAAGCCGGCTTCCCTCCGCCAAGCGGTTGGCGAGAGCCGCGGGGTCGGTGTCGGCCCGGATGAGCGCAGGATCGAATCCGCGCGGAGCTCCCTGGGGCGGCCTGTCGCATGAGAGGAGACGGGCCAGGCTGCGAACCCCCGTGCGCACCGTGGCGACGTCACCTCCGGAGAGGCCCGCGGCCGCGGTTGCGCCTGCCGCGACCCCGGGAGCGGCAGCGAACTCGGAGGCCAGGGCCGCTGTCTCCTCTGGCGTGGCGGAAATGCCGTGAAGGTCGAGTTGCCGGGCCCATACGCGGGCTCGCACTGCCGTGGTCGGAGGTTGCAGTTCGAGAGCGAACATCATGCGGCGGAGGATGGCTTCGCTGACACCTGCAGCGTCGTTCATGGTCCACAGGGTCGGCGCCGGTCCCTCCTCCAGCAGCCTGTGCATGAAGACCCTGGACGCTGCTCCGCGGGACCGGGCGGAATGCAGCGGTCCGAACCTGCCGAAACCTCCAATCGGGGAATCGAGCAGGTCCTCCATCTCGTCGAACAGGAGGAGAGAACCGCTGTTTCCGGCGACGAGGCGCTGCGCCAGCCTGAGTTCCTGGAGTCTCTGCCCTCGCGAAGGTTCTTCACCGTTGTCGTCGGCTTCGCCGACGCTGAAGAGCGTCGCGCCGAGCCGGGCAGCGAGCACTTTGCAGAATTCCGTCTTGCCGGTGCCAGGCGGTCCGTAGAGCAGGATGTTGACGCCTGTTGCGGCACTGGCGAGCGCGCCCCTCAGCACGTCCTCGATGTGGTCGCGCGCATCGGCGACATGACTGAAGTCGGCCCATTCCAGGCTGGTCGGAGGCGCAACGTCCAGAAGCAGGCGGGTGACGTCGGCATTCCCGTCTTCCGGCGCGGCGGCCAGGCGATGGAGCCGGGGCGCCAATTCAATGTCGCCGTCGTTGGCGCCGACCGCGACAAGCCCCGAGCGAACAAGGGGCGCGCCGTTCTGCAGGCGAGCCTGGATGGTCGTTGGCTTCAGTCCGAGAATCAGGGTCAGGGCCCATCCGCGCAAATTGAGCACGTTCCTGCACGGGCCCGGAGGCATGAAGATGCTGTCGATCATGGACTCGAAGACCGCATGGGTCTCGTAACGCAGTAGGAGTTCGAGCATCTTGAGATCCGTGCGACTCAGGCCAGTCGTCTTTCCGAGCTGCCGGAGGCGCAGGGCGGTTCGGTCCCGTCCGGCCTGAATGTTCGCAGACTCCTTCCGCAGGGTCTCTTCGACTCGACGTAGCGTCTCCTTGGAGATTCCCTCATCTTCAAGGTTCTCCCCGCGGCGCGCCGCCGCCATCTCTTGGCACTGGCGCCCAGCGCGACGCGATTCGTGTCCAGGTCAGCGATCCAGTCGATCAGTTCCCGGGCCTCCGGGTCGCTGCATTCCAGGCCCGAGGCGATGTTGGCAAGATACGAGGCGAGCAGTCTTGATTCGTAGAGGGTCAGCATGTCTGTGTCTCCATTTCGATACCGAAGGGAGGGACGGGGCACTTCTTGTCTGGGGGACTTAGCGGCGCTTCGGACGTCTTGATCGCTGGCGCTGCAGAATGCTCTTCAATTCCTCGGGAGAAAAAAGTTCCTCGTGGCGATGCAGCATGTAATGGCAATTCGGACAGACCGGGCGGAGGTCCTCGGCCGGGTCAACCGGGTTCGGGCCGTCACTGTCCGCCAAAGGCGTCAGGTGATGGACGTGGATGAAACCTCTCCCATGTTCCCCGTAGACGTCCTCGAAGTTGAAGCCGCAGACCGCACATGACGCGCCGTGGATTTCAATGCACGCCCTGCGTGCTGCCGGGTTTCTCTCGTGCCGTGTCGTGAATGCAGGAAACAGTCTCCCCTCGATGTATGACTTGTCGAGGTCAAGGGCACCGGAGTCGTCCGGGACTTCCTGACTTTCGACAAGGCTCTGGAATTCCGGCTGCAGAACGTTGATGCGGACGCCATCCCGTGGGCGCTTCCCGTACCGCTGCATCCATTTGACCAGGCTACGATGGAGTTCCTCGTACGCGGCGGAATCTTGACTGACGCTTTCGAACCATCGTGACAGGTGTTTCTCCGTCCGACCGCCATCGAGCAACGCGTATACATCCTTGTCCAGGTACCTCCTGGCCGACATGCCTTCGTAGCCGGCGAATTTCGAGAAACAAAAAATCGTCGCATCGCCTTCTTTCTCGAGCACGTAGTAGGCACGCACGATTCCCAGTCGCTTGACCAGTTCCGGGTGCCTGCCCAGATCCCTGTCAAAGTTCTCGATTGCCTTGAAGACACTGAGGGGGCTCGTCGCGAGCATTGCTTTCATGTCAAGAGCCATAATTAAGCAGTATATCAGTTGAAAAGAGGCCAGATAACAAATTTAACAAGGATCCGGGGAAATGTCAACACCTGATTCCACGGCCTGAGTGTCCCGGGTTCAAATCATCTCTCCGTAACCGAAAAAGCTGCTTGGAGGCGGAGTCGCATGGATGCCCGAGGAAGCTGCCGCTTAATTCGGCAATTCCACGGACAAGCGAGTGGACGGCGACGCCACGTCGACCGGCGTCCGAAAACGCTACAAGGCGGCCTCGGCAGCTTCTCAATGCCTGCCTGACAGTTCCCGCTGCGCAGGCCCGAGGTTGCCGGCAGCCGGAGCCGGATGGGCGCGCCCAAGGCTTGCCCGGGCAGCCAGTCACGATCCCGCCGTTTCGGTTCCCTGACTGGACATCATGCTTCGACGACATCGGCTTCGCTTTGGCGGAGGCAAGTTCCCTCCTCCATCCCAGTGTGACGAGTTCATCAAGCGGAGTGCGGGGGGCGGGGCGAGATGCTGCTCCTGGACCGCGAGGATGCCGGTCTTTCCGTCAGCAACGAATTATCGAGGCTTCAGGTGGTGGCGTGCGCGTCGATTCATCGGAGTCCGACGGCTGCAAATTAACCGGCAGCGCCGGTCGGTTGCATTCGCCAAGTCAATTCCCCATGAAGTGTTCCAGAGCGAAGGGAGGGCAAACAATCATGCCGACAATCGAATGCATCCTGCAACGCTGCCCGGAGCCCATGCCGGAGTGGCTGGACGGCGCCGAACCTCCACGCTTTGACCGCGAGGCCTTCTTCGCTTCGCGCACTGTCTACTATCCGGGCAGCGGCGACGACGGACAGCCGATAAAGCTCTGTGCAAGGTCTCACTCCGCGCACAGCTTCATCTATGTGGACCAGGCTGTAAGCCAGAACCAGCGGCTCGAGAGCCTTCGCGATCGGGACCAGGGCGTTAGAGGCTACAAGATCGCCCATCAGGAGCCGGTGCCCGATGATGTCCTGAGACCGGACGGGTGGAGGCCACATGTTTCTGCGGAAGACGTCCGGGGCACCGCTCGCTTCAAGGACAAGCACGTGGAGCCGTTTGCATGGTTCGTTGCGCTGGACCGGCGGGAGGGTGGTGAGGACCACGGGCCGCGACGCCTCGCCATCCTGTTCATTGGCGGTGATGGTTTCGAAAGATACGACGCACTCTATTGCCAAGGCGACGGAACCCCCCCGCCGTTTCTGACGACGATCGAGGACTACGGCCTTGGTGGCAACTTCGACTGTTTTGGCCGGGGTGGATTGCTGGAAGGCATCGCTCGGAGAAGCGGCGTCTGGCCGAAATACCTGTTGGTTGGACATGGCCCCGGACCCTGGTCGGGCTACATCGACACGGGTGCCATTGCCGAGCCTGGCGGATGCCACGGCCATCCAAGGCGCCTGTTTTGCCGCCAAGACGGGCCGCCCGGTGCCTAGCGCCAGCGCCACCGTGGTCTGGGCGGCGGACGGATCAAGAGACCGAGGAATGGCCACAATGGAGCAAGCCTCGCTTGGATGCCGTGGCAAACTTGAACCGCTTGCGTGAAGCATCATCTTTCCCTGACAGGCGGAAAGCGGTGCATCAACTTTGCCCGATACCAAGGCGCCTATCCAGATCAGGCAGATCTCCCGTAGGGCGTGCAAGGCTCACGCCCAATCCGGCATGGACGTGCCTGGCTCGTTGGGGCGTCGCCCCGAGCGTCCCGCAAGAGGGGCCGGAAATTCGAATCGTCTTCGGTCGCGTGATTGTGGGGGAAAGCCTGAACCTCTGATCAGGCACGGGATCATTGCTGCTGACCGTGATCATGTCATCAGGACGTTCTCGCTCGACGCGCAACCTGTCCATGATCGAGATGCGGCCCTTGAACATGGCATTCGTCAAGCCTCGATCCGTCCCGTGCCCGGCCGGGAGTCATGCCTTTCAATGTCAAGCTGGTACGGAAAGCGGCCCTTGCCGGCGACCGGGTAGAAGGGATCGTTGCCGAGCCGAAGACGCTGTCGCCGATCTTTCCCGGAGAGAAAGTGTTGTCCTGCTGCCCGTTTCCGCGCGGAAGGGCGTCAATGCGGAGGGGCCGGGGAATGCTTTTTCGAAGCAGTCATGTATCCCATTCATCAGGAGTCGTCATGACACCGCATCCGGCATGCGTCATTTCCGGGCGCGCGGGTCCTGACCAAGGGTTGCAAGCCGCCGTTGTTCCATGGAGACATGGAGCGGGCAGGGATCACAGGACAAGGTGTCCTTTCGATTTTCTGAACAGACTGATGCCTCGGCTGGGGCGCGCCGCATCTTGAGTGGCGGCCGCACGGGCCGGTGCATGTCGGAGTCGTGCTCGGCGAGGAGGTGGCGATGAACAGACTTGAACCCTCTGTGACCGTCCATGCCGGGACAGGCGCCTTTCGCGCGATCACGCCGGATCTGCTGTCAGAGACCTACCTGGCGCCCCGCGTCGCGGCGTTCGACGCGAGTGCCGCATTGTCGGCCGAGGGGCAGCCGTGGTCTGCCAGCATGGCGGTGGCGCCCTTGGAGACGGGCAGGGCCGTTTGTGCGGCCTTGCGGAGCGTCGCGTTGGCGACGGAGGGCCTCTCGCCGAACGAAATCGAACTTTCGGGCCTGGATCGGGACAGTCGCCTTTACCGGCACCTCGCGGCGCTCCGCGATCTTTGGCGAAACGCGCCTGAGGCGCTTTCCGAGGATCTCCAGGTCTGTGCCCATGTCCTGACCTGTTCCGCTTCCGACGCGCTCGAGTCACTGCCAATGGTCAACGCCGAGGCCTGCGACTTCGCTTCACCGGTCGAACGTGGTCTTCATGCTCACCTGCGCAATCATCACGGGCTCGCCGATGACGCATTCCGGCAGGAGTGGGCCGCGCGGCGAGCGTCGCTGCTGGCAGGTTCGCCGCCGGGAACCAGCCTGTGGCGCGCCCAGAACGGATTGACCGGTGTCGCGATCGAGCCAGGGCCGCTTGACGACAGCCTTGGATTCTTCGCGCTGCGAGATGAAGCGGAAGAGGCGGACTTCGCGGCGGCTCGCGCCCAGCGCCTGATCGACGAAGGGGCAGAGCCTAGGGACATCGCGCTCCTAGTGCCGGACGAGGCTGGATACTTCGCGCATCTTCGCCGTGCCTTCGATGCGCTCGGCGTGCCGGCTTCCGGACTGCCCACGCTGCCGGCCCGGCGCGACTTGGCCGGAGAGACGCTGCTGCACCTTCTCCTGTGCCTGCAGAGCCCGGCGCCGGCCATGGCACTGGCGAGCCTCTACGTCTCGCCACTCATGCCCTGGCCTGCAGCAACCGGGCTGCAGCTGGCGCGCGAGGTGATGCAGGGACGGTTCGATCACCATGCGGCCAGATCGCTGACGGGTCGTGCGCAACGCCTCCATGAGCTCTTGCGCAGCGACATCGCCCAGACACCGGACGGCATTCTCCGGGCGCTGGAGCAGGCGGCGAAAGGCCTCACTGATGCGGTCGAGCTGCGCGAGGATGTCGCTGCGTTCCAGTCAAGGCTTGGAGCGCTGCGCGAAGTGCTGTCCCAGGGCAAGGAGCCGGACTGGCCGGCGCTCTATCGTCTGGTGACGCCGGCAACGCCCAGGCCAATGCCTTCGGAGGCTTTCGTCGAGGGCGTGAGCGTGTTCACGGAGGCGGCGATGCCCTGGCGCCCGGCCCGGCATCTGATTGTCCTGGGGATGAGCGGCAACCGTTGGCCGCGGGCGGTTTCGGCCTCGCCGCTCTTTCTCGATGGCGAACTCCAACTTCTGCACGCCAGGACGGGGTTGCGTGTCGAGACCCGTGGCGATGCGCTGGCACGGCGGCTGGAAAGACTGCGTCGCCAGTTCCTGAGCGCATCCGAAACCCTGACCCTTCTGCGCCCGATCCTTGCCGCAAGCGGAAGCCGTCAGGCACCTGCGGCCGCCCTGTCGCTCTTGGCCCGCACCGTCGGAACCGATGCTAAGGGCACCGAAGATGCCGAGAGCCTGATCCGCGACCTGCGCGCGGCACCGCCGGCCCATTGGCCCTTTGCGCACAGGACCGTGGACATGAAAGGAGAGGGAAGGGCGGGCGCGTTGCCGGAAGACGGCGTGCTGCGTCTTGACCGGGATCTCCTGCGCCTGCGTCCGGCCAGCGATGGCAGGATGCGCCCGCAATCGCCCAGCCGGCTGGAGACTCTCCTGGTGAGCCCGCTGGCCTGGAGCCTGTCCGAGCTCGATGCGGAACCCGTGACCTGGGCGCCGGACGGTCTCGATGTCATGGTGGCCGGCACGATCGCGCATGACGTGCTGGAATTCCTCTTTCCGAGGGATGCGGCCCTGCCAAGCCACGAAGAGATTGTGGCAGCGGTGCCCGAGCTCCTTGCATCGGCAATTCGAAATTACGCCCCGTTCCTGCAGCGATCTGTCTGGGCCGTGGAGCGTGAGGGACTTGCCCGCGACATGCGGAATGCCGCCCGCTTCTGGCGTGATACCCTCGAGAGGCTCGAGGCGCGCGTGATCGACAACGAGATCGACCTGCGCGGCGAGGCGCTGGACGTCCCGCTGCGAGGACGCGTGGACTGCCTGCTGCAACTTGCAGACGGCAGCTTGCTGGTGGTCGATCACAAGAAGAGCGGCACGGCCAGACGTCGTGCCCGGCTGGAAGCCGGCTGGGACCTGCAGCTCGGCCTCTACCGCGCGATGCTGATGCGACCGGAAAGGGCCGGACAGGTCCTGGAAGCGGCACTGGCGGGCAGGCCACGGATCGGGGTCGCCTACCATCTCATCAATGATCAGGGTGTCCTGCTGGAGGGACTGGAGCCACCGGATGGCACGGCGACGGTCATGACGGGCGACATCTCGGGGCAGGCCATGGAATTGCTGGGTTCCCGGCTTGCCGAGGTTGGCGCCGGACTGATCCGGCTGAACGCCGAAGATGACAGGACGTACTTTGACAAGACGGCCAGCCTGACGCCCTATGCACTGGACGCTTCGCCGTTGGTGTCGCGCTTCATGGTGCCAGGCACTGATGCGACGACCGAAGGCCTGGAGGACATCCATGGCTGAGGTGCTGACCATCGTGCCAGCCGGTGCCGGATCGGGGAAGACGTTCCGGATCAAGTCAGACCTGACCGAGTGGGTCCGGGAGGAGCTTGTTGCCCCGGAGCGCATTCTGGCCGTGACCTTCACCGAGGCTGCCGCGGCCGAACTGCGCGGCAGGATCCGTTCGAGCCTTCTGGCCGAGGGCATGGTCGAAGCCGCGCTTGCGGTTGAACAGGCTTACGTGTCGACGATCCACGGCCTGGGCCTGCGCATTCTGTCCGAACACGCGCTTGCGGCCGGAGGTTCTCCGCAGCCTCGCGTTCTCGCCGAGGCCGAGCGGGACCTGCTGATCCGTCAAGCCGTGGCGCAGGCGGAGTCGCTCGACGCGGTGAAGGCGGATCTGCGGCGCTTCGGCTACAGGTTTGACTTCGCCACGAGTGCCGGCCCCGAGGACGGCTTTCGCGGCAGGATCCTTGACACCATCGACCTGCTGAGAGGGCTCGGTGACAGCGGCGACGATCCCGGGCTGGCGGACGCGGCCGTTGCGCGGTTGCGCGACCTCTACGGCCCCGTCGCAGACGATCCCGTCCCGCTCGAGGCGCGCCTCGTCGCCGCGACGGAGGCCCTGCTGGCAGACTTTCCGAATGACCTGACGGAACATGCAACGTCGGGCACTGCACGGAGAGCGTTTGAGAAGGACTTCAAGTCGTTGCAGCAAGCGTTGCGGCCCGGCGAGCTGCGTCGAGACTGGGGGCTTTGGAAGGCGCTGAGCGAACTGCGTCAGTCCAAGCGCGGCGCGCCGACTCCGGACCCGTACGACGACCTGTCGGACGAGGTGATTGCCGCGGCTTCCGACATCGCCATCCATCCGGGACCCCTGGAGGATGCCTGCGCGCATCTGGCGGCACTGGTGCATGGCGCGCAGGAAGTGATGTCGAACTACGCGGAGATGAAGCGCGAGGCCGGCGTCATGGACTATTCGGACATGATCTGCGATGCCGAGCGCCTGCTCCGGACGCGCCCGGAGATCCTCGCGGCGCTCCTGTCCGAGGTGGATTGCGTCATAATCGACGAGTTCCAGGACACGAACCCGGTGCAGTTCGCGCTGCTCTGGCGGGTCGCCGAGTCCGCAAAGCGCGTGCTGATCGTAGGCGACACGAAGCAGTCGATCATGGGCTTTCAGGGCGCCGATCCGCGGCTCAACGAGGCGATCGAGCAGCAGAACCCCGAGGCCGCCTCGCCCCTGACCGGGAACTGGCGATCCGACCCGCGGCTGATGCAGTTGGTGAACGCCATCTCCGCAGGCCTGTTCGGCGACGCCTACGTGCCTCTCGATCCGCAACGCCCCGAGACCGGGCAGACCTTCGCCGAGGTTCTCAGGGTGTCGGAGGGGCGTTGGTCGAGACATTCGCGCCCGGAAGAGCATGTCGCGGCACACGTCGCGGACATCCTTGCAGAGGGCGGGCCTGTGGTTGACCGTGAAGGCGATCCGAAGAGTCCGGAATTCCGGCCCGTCGAGCCGCGCGACATCGCGTTGCTCTGCCCGACCCACGCCATGGCGGCGCGCTACGCAGGCGCGCTCAAGCAGCAGGACGTTCCGGTCCGCATCAGCGCGCCGGGGTGGCTGGACTCGCCCGCTGTCATGGCCGCACGCAACGCGCTCGGTTTCGCGGTGGACCCGACCGACCGTCATGCCGCCCTCGCGCTGCTGACGCTGGGGCCGACGGCCATGCCCCTGCAGCAGGCCATGACGGCGCTTGCCGACGGCGTGCTGCAAGCCTGCCCTGAACTTGGCCCGTTGCGGGAGGTTGCGGAGACCGGCCCGGCGATGCCGCTGGAAACCTTGCTGCCGCAGGTCCTGGAGTCCGCCGGGATCCTCGAGTGGGCAGCCACGCTGCCGGATGCGGCACAGGCACATGCCGACCTGATGCGCCTGCGCGCGGAAGTGACGGAGTTCGTTGATGCGCATCGCGACTTCAAGGCCGCTGCCGGGTTTCACGGCGCGGGCGCGCAGGTCTTTCTTGGCTGGCTTGAGGCGCGCCGGGACGAACGGGACTTCGACCGACACCCCGATCCCGGCCAGGGCGAGGCTCTGGGCGTCGAGATCGTGACCTGGCATGCGTGCAAGGGCCGGGAGTGGCCGGTCACGGTTGTCGTCGGCCTTGACAACAAGATCGGCGAGCGGCCAGGAACGCTCAGGGCGGAGTTCACCGACTTCAGCGATCTTGGAGCGATCCTCGAACGGGCGCGGCTGATCTGGACGCCGGACCTGCCGAACAGGGAGAAGAGGGACATCTTTGTCTCGGACCGGCGCGAAGCGTCGGAAGCCGATGCACGGCGCCTGCTCTACGTCATCCTGACACGTGCGCGGGACCGGCTGGTCCTGGAATGGCCGGACTTCGCGCTCAGGAAGCTCGGGGAAGGCGAGGGGCCGTCAAGCCATGCCGAGATGCTCGTCCTCGAGGCTGCCTTGGAACCGGAAGAGGGCTGCCTGAAGGCGGGAGAGGCAAGCTTTGCCGCGCGCATCCTGAACTGCCCCGGTGATGCGCCGGAATTGCCCGACGTCATGCAGGCGGGCGAAGGCCAGGCACGGTTGGCGTTCGGGGAGCTTCGCGACCTGCCCGCGGGCGAACGGTCGCCCTGGCGCATCCGTCCGTCGCAGATCGCGCCGGATGCAACGCGCGCGCATGCGACGCGCCTCGTCAGGCTTGGCGTCCCGGCGCAGCCCGTCGCGCTTGCTGGGCCGGCCGGCGAGAGGGGCACCGCGCTTCACAAGGCGATGCGCGTGTTCCTCGCACGCCCGGACTTGCGGCCGCGCCTCGGCCTCGCGACGTCGGGACTCGACGAGCCCACGCTGGATGTCCTGGAGGCCCGGGCCCAGGCCTTGAGGGCCTGGCTGAAATCGGAGGGCTACGCGCGCATCGAGTGCGAAGTCCCGGTTCAGCGGCGGGAAGACTCGGGCGCCGAGCTCAACGGGGTCGTCGACGTGCTGGCAGAGGGACATGGCAAGTGGCTGATCCTTGACCACAAGAGCGGCGCGGGAGAATTCGGCGACTACGCAGCGCAGCTCGAAGCCTATCGGGAATCGCTTGCTCGGCAGGGAGGATTCGGACGGCCGGGCATTGCGTTGCACTGGATCGATCGTGCCGCGGTCGAGATTTCGATCGAGGACCGAACGAAGTGAGCGGCATGGTTTGGGACTCTGCGGCGCGCAAAGTGCTCTGCCTTGTTGCAGGTGGCCTTGGTCCGTTCGATTTCGGCTCGGCGCGTTTCGACGGCTGAATTTCCTTGGCGACATGCGTCTCAAGGAAAGCCGCGAGCGTCCTTTCCTGCCGAATTCGCGGATGGCCTGCGGGTTTGACCACAGGAACGATTCAGTGCCGTTTCGCCAAATGCGAATCCCGCTGACGACGGGGGCCTTGCGATCGACGCTGCGCCGTCGGTCACGATCTTCCAGGTGACATCATCACGCCAAGGGAATCGGCAGCCGTCCGAGATTCGGGTTGAAACGTCTTTCGGAGCCAGTATCGCCAACGATGGTGCCGACTGCGAAGGGTGAAGCGCCGCAGGCACATGCACGAAACGGCATTGCGCGCCATCGCCGGTTGCGCACCTGAATCCGCATGCCGAGGTTCCGGGCGCGTCCAAGTCATGCGCACCCAGGGATCCTTGCATTGCCGGCTTGCCGCAGATAGTCCTTCGAGCGTTTCCTGCACCGGACAGCGACATCTCCGTCATGCCTTCCAAAGCCGACGAAATCCGGGCCTACGCTCTGGAGCGGTACGTGCGCCCGTGGCGCGACGGCGGCGGAACGCGCCTCGCCATCCGGGCGGGCGACGTGGTCCGGGCAATGGGGCTGCACAATGCCACGCCGAGCGTGTGCAGCTCCCTCGAAGGCCGCAAGTTCCAGCAAGACGCCGGCATCGTCCTCGTACGGCGAGAAGGCCCCCCTCGGAGCACGACGACAACGTTTCACTATGAGAGCGCCCCAGAAGTCCCCAATGCTCCCATGCGCCCGTCGAAGAACCACAACCCTCGGCCGGACCGTCGGCTGCCACGCAGTCAGTTTCCGGCTTCCTCCCCGGACAACCGGTGGCGCAGCGCCAATCTGTGCCTGGTATCCTGTGTCAGCGCCAAGCAGTCCGTCGCCGCGCCTGCCAGGGACATGTACGTTTCCGCCTGGTTCCGGAAGGCTCGCGCCTGCATCGAGGCGCTCGGCTGTCCATGGTACATCCTTTCCGCGAAGCATGGGCTTCTCGATCCGGCTGCCATGATCGACCCATATGACGAGACGCTCAACGCCATGCCGGCGGATCGTCGGCGCATCTGGGCGCACGGCGTGATCGAGGATCTCGCTCCTCGCCTGTCCTGCGTCAGCGCCGTGACCGTGTGCGCGGGCATGGCATACCGCGAATTTCTTGAAGCGGAGTTGCGGGGGCGGGGGCTCGATCTCCATGTGCCGATGCAGGGCATGCGCATCGGCCAGCAGCTCTCGTGGCTGTCCGCCCAGGTGGGTTCGTGAAAGCCGCGACCTCGGCGCCCGACCGCGCCGCCGACACCCGGCGCTTTTACGCACTTCTCTCGCGCGTCTCGGAGCGCGGCGGTGGTTGCAGGCAACTCGCGAACTGCGACGGGCGAATGGACTGGCCTCGCCGCGGCGTTTACTTCTTCTTCGAGCAGGGCGAGCATCGAAGCGATCCAGTCCGCGGCCTGCGCGTGGTGCGGATCGGCACCCATGCGCTGAAGCCAGGTTCACGAACGTCGCTATGGCAAAGACTCTCGCAGCACCGTGGCAGTACGCGGACCGGGGCCGGCAATCACCGCGGATCGATATTTCGGCTGATCGTCGGCGTGGCGCTCGCCCGCCGTGCCGACGCAACGCCGCCGCCGAGCTGGGGAGTCGGTTCGGATGCGGGCGCAGCCGCTCGCAGGCTCGGTCTTGACCGCGCGACGGTCAGGCGCGACGAGGCCGAACTCGAGCGGCGGGTCAGCGAGTGCATAGGCCGGATGCCGTTCCTGTGGCTCGGCGTCGACGATCCGCCGGGCCCGACCAGCATGCGCGGCGTCATCGAGCGAAACGCCATTGCCTTGCTGAGCCATGCCAGGACGCCAGCCGTCGATGTCCCAACCGACCGCTGGCTTGGCGCGTTCAGTGATCGGGAACGGGTGCGCGAGTCAGGACTGTGGAACAGCCGTCACGTCGCGGAAACTCACGATCCCTCGTTCCTTGACACGATGGAAGCGTACGTGACCCGACGACGCGAATGAGACTCCGGCAGCGGTGTCCGCAGTTTTCGAACGCAGTTTCTGCGGCTCTTCCGACCTGAGGCGAAACACGGCTTCGATCCGGACACCCTTGTTCCAGCGGCCCTGACGCGGGCCGGCAAGGCGGAGCATTTCGAAGTCCAGTCGGTCAGTACGCAGATGCAGATCGCGCCGCTCTTCCGACTTGCATTCGCGCGCATGCCGCCAAGGCGGGCACGCCTGCGCCGGCCATCCCCGACCACGCCATCGTCTGCACCGACGATGACCGCATCGAGCAGATGTTCGATGCGCTGATTCGTTGGGCCCTCGAATTGAAGATCGTCGTCATCTCCCGTCGCCAGAAAGCGTTCCGCGATCTGGTCGGTCGGGCTCTCGGCCTGTTTCCCGCCGCGCAATCTCGGGGAGCTCGACAGAGCGGGCAGGCAGGCGTGAGCCGGACGCGCGGTCTGCGGTCACGATCCCGTTTTGCCTGTGACCCCGGGCGAAGACGGTGGGCCATGGCGAGCGGATCATCCGGCCCTTCGGAGGATCTCTACTCGGACATCCGCCAGTTCCGGGCTGTCGGGGATCAATGAAAAAAGCTCCCGCCATTCAACCACGGCGATGTTTTCCACCAGTCGCGCCAGGCGTAGCGGATCCCGGTGAGGCAGCCGGGATGGAAGCGTCCCGGTTTCAGAACGATAGGCGTCCAAGACCTTCGAGTGCTCGGACTCCGCCTGTCGCTCCTTGACGAACATCCAGAACAGGGCGTCACGGTCACCGGCGTTCTCGAGCACGCAATCGATGTTCCGTTCGATCTGGTTGCGCGACGGGTCGTATTTCGTACGCATGGAAATGTCGCTGCTTAGTTTCGCCTCCAAGAATATCAGGAGCCCGAGTCCCTCGAAGACGACGTCGACTTCCGTCGGACCCTCGACGGGTCTCTGGTTGGCTGCCCGGTTCCGCCAGCCGGCATTGTTCGAATTCGCCATTCGCTCCCGGCTCGCGCGTTCGTATGCTCGGGGAGACGGCACAAGGCGCCAGAGGTCAACGGACGGGGGATCGCCGAGTGCCAGCGAGCCCGGCAACGCCGGTGCCTGCCTACTCGCCAGCGCGACGACTGCCGGCCACCAGTCGGTCCGGACCTGAAGAGCTTGGAACACGTTCCAGGTCATCCAGTCCTCGCTGTTTTCGGACTGGAGCATCCTGCTGCGATCCTTGGGCTTGGACGCCTTCGGATGCGCAAGGAACCGGCCCGGGTCGAGAAACGGAAACGGTGTCCGGAGACCTTCACTTGCCACGTTCCGCCTCCCAGCTGGCTTGCCATGCGCGGCTGCAGGTTTCCCAGCGCAGTGGTTTCCATGACATCTCGATTGCCGTTCCGGCGCTGCACGCGTGCATGTTCATGACCCTTCCACAAGGTCGATCTCGATCCGGCAGTGGTCGCTCGGTCCCCACTCCTCGGGGGCGTTGAGTGCCCGCACCGCAATCGAGTCGGCGAGTTCCGTCGAAGCGAAGACGTAGTCCAGCTGGCGTGTTGCAGTTTCCGGCGACTGCCGGCTGTGATGAAAAGTGGGCACATTCCTGCTGTCTCGTGGCAGCTCCCCCGGCCAGGGATCGGCTTGCCTGCCGTTCGGATGTTCCGGTCCGACGCAGGGCAGTCCCAGGACCTCCATGCGGTCGAACACAGTCCTGTAGCGGGCCGCCAGCCAGTCATCGCCGTCTTCGCCGTAGCCGCGCAGGATGTTCAGGTCGCCGGCCGCCAGAACCCGGTGCTCGCGCTTCTTCGCAATGAATGTGGACAGGTCGGAAACTACGCGATGTGCCGAGCTGTCCGCAAAAAGGCAATTTCTTCCCGCCCGGGGATGTGTCCGCACCCATGGCGCGTACATGGAAACGGCGATCACCGGCTCGCCCGAGCGCGGCTTGACGAGCGCGGCAGCAAGCGTGCCGGGCCAGCTCGCCACAAGTTCCCTGCTAGCTGCCGATTCGAGCGGTTTCGCCTCGATCCAGTCGACAGAGATGCGGTTCGACAGCTTGACGATCGCGGTTCTCCATGAGTTCCTGCCGCCCACGATCAAGGTCTTCCATGGCACGGAATCGACCTCGATCGCGGGATCGGCTTCGATCCTCTCAGCGACATCCGGAGGAGGCTTGCCGGCTTCCTGAAGAAGCGCCAGGTCGACATCCAGGTCGAGCAGGAATCGCCAGGAGTCGCTTCTGTGATTCATGTTCCAGGAAATGATCTTCATCGTGCTTCGCGCCTCGGATCAAGCGGCGGCTCAGGACCTGGCTCCGGTGTACAATGCATCCCGAGGTCCCTTTCAACCGGTTTCTGCTGCGGCTCCCGCACCTTCTCCGGCTCGGACCAGAGCTCGCGACCCTTGTCTTGCGCTCGGTTGCAAGCTCCGCCGGGTGCCACGGCCATCCTTTCCCCGCTGCGCCGGCGCTCCTTCCCGTCGCCGCGCGCCTTCTCCCCAGACAGCGCCCGCTCTACCGCGTCGATGCCCACGAGCGCCGAGACACGCTCGCCGGTGGCCGCATCCAGGGTTTCGCGCAGCGCCCTAGCATCGCCGGTGACCAGCTCAGCCTTGTGACAGGCCCGGTTGATCTCGACGTAGAAGCCTCTGCGTCGGCAGCCCTGGGTGCCGCGTCTCCATCACCGCGATCACGTTGTCGACCGTCCGTCCTTGGCACGCGTGCGCGGTCGAGGCCCGGGAATGGTCGAAATGGCGGACCTGCGGAACCCTTGCTGGCGTCAAGTCAAGCATGCGGTCTGCCTCCCTTGTCTCGGGTTTCGGTGCACGCGCGGGGATAGACCTGCGGTAAGCACTCTCCGGATCGAACCCCACTTTCGATCCTGCCGCCTTTCTGCGCGCTGCCGCTTCAGAGCGGTGCAGTTCCGCATCCGCCAGAGGTTGCGCCCAGCCCCTCGGTGTGCCGGCATCCGGCATATTCGCCTGCAATGCAATGATGGCGTGCGTTGACATCAGGTCAAATATCGACACGATTATGACGAATTATGAGGACAAATTTGCGGCAAATAGTCTAAAATAGCTATAAGATGGCGATAGAAAATAAGTGAAAAATGCCCAAAGTAGAGTAACTGCTGCAATTTTAGAGACAGGAGGACGGCATGAAAGAGAGGGGCATCATTTGCCCGGAGGCCCTCAAGGCATACCGCAAGCGGGCGAACGGGAAGAGAGGCTTCACGCAAGTGCAGCTTGCCGAGAAAATCGGCTGCAGCAAAGACACAGTGAGCCGATGGGAGCGTGGCACGGGGAGCCGCGTAAGAGCGCATCTACGTGAGCCTCTGTGCAAGGCGCTTGGCGTCGAGTGGGACATCCTGACGAAGCCGCCCGACTTGGAAGCAACTGAGCGGCCGTTCGGTTTCACCCGAATGCAGCGCTGGGTATCACGCCATGTACCTCCAGCGTTGCTGATCGTGGCCAGGCGCTACGGCATCCGGCCAATGGATGTGCTGGACATCGCGCCACTGCTCTTTCTCATCGTCGCGGAACGGAGCCTGCTGGAACGGCGCCGGAGACTCGACGAAATGTGGAAGATGCGGGACGAAACCAGCCAAGGGCTGGTGGAGAGGTCGGCGCATCTCGGAGCAATCGTTGCCGCTGCCAGCCATTCCGCCGAGAACATTCTGGAGGAGGAGGAGAAGTCCCTCCGCAAACGGGACATATTCGGACACCTCATCGAAAATGAATTCCGGCAAGACGATGATGAAGGACCCTTCATCCACTTCATTCGCAGCCAGACGGAAGGATTGCCGCAAGAAGCCGTAGCCTCCATCGAGTCCTATGGGGGCGACACGGTCGCCAGCTATCGGATTGCCAGCGACACCTTGGGCGAAATCACCGGCATTGTAGCGGGGGAGGAAGACGGAGACGAAATCCTGGACTATATCTGGCACGGCGGCATCGACCTAAACGAGTGCCTCAAGGCAAGGCAGGAGCGGGAAGAGGCCGACTACCGCCAATGGCTCCGGGACGCGCTGGCAGAGGCCAAGGAAGCTTCCATGCGCGAACTGACCGACTGGCTCGGAGAGGATGCCGCGATCGCTTCACAGGAAGGGAAAGTCCGATGACACGCATCGCGATTACGCGCCACGGAGAAGCAAGGATGTCGCAGCGCGGCATTCGCAGGTCTGACATCGACATCCTGCTTGAACACGGCACCGAGACCAACCCCGACCGTTTCATGCTCAGAAGTCGGGATGCGGCAAGGCTCATCCGGGGACTCAAGAAACAGATCGCTACGCTTGAGCGGCTTGCCGGTAAGGAAGCCGTTGTCGCGAACGGCCTGCTTGTCACGGCCTACCACCGAACAAGGCCTGACCAACCCGCCGGGCGCAGGAAAGCGCGGCGAGGATAGAAGCTGTACCAGATTACCGACCCATCGGAATGGACTTCACGGCGCACCGTTCCTCAAGATCCGAGTTCGACCGCGAGCGGTCTGCCGATTGACGGACCACGAAGGAATAAAGGCTATCGCGAGCCGGCACTCGATGGGGTGCCAGATTGCAGGCGGGGTCAGGGGGCAAGTCGCGAGCTGGCCGTTGTTTCCGGCCCTGAGGCCAGACGCCCGATTTCGCCGTGATCCGGC
This sequence comes from Paracoccaceae bacterium, assembly GCA_965208685.1. Lineage (GTDB taxonomy): Bacteria > Pseudomonadota > Alphaproteobacteria > Rhodobacterales > Rhodobacteraceae > JAJEFO01. Next base: position 30,413 of record CBDBPL010000007.1, read on the forward strand.
CTCGTCCGGACGCTGCAACGGACTTTCTCGTCGCACTGAATGCACCGTGATGGCGGTTTGCCGGGTCAACAACCGACGAACGCAATCAGAGAGCTGCAGGCATGCCTCCCTGACGTGGAACAGTCTCGTACCATCGCCGGCTCGACCAGCCGGACCAGGCATTAGTTCCGCAGCGACTGGTCCCCGGTGCCAGGCAGGGGACGAAATTGTCAACCGGCAACGTCACGGTTAGTGTTGCAATGCGAACTTGCAAGAGGCGCGGGCAGGTGATTCGAGAGCCAGCACGTTGACCTGCGAAAAATGTCAGTGGGAGTTCCATATGTCGAGGGCGACCATGACGATTTGCTACTTCGCCTACGGTTCGAACATGCTGACCGCACGACTGAAGGCTCGTTGTGATCGCGCCCGGCCTACAGGGTGCGCAGTCGCCGATGGATGGGGCATGGAATTCAGCAAGCCGAGCAAGGACTGTTCGGGGAAAGCAAATCTTTCCAGCAAGGCCGGTTGCGAAACCGCCGGTGTGCTGTACGAGATTCCGATGACACAGCGTGACGCTCTGGACAAGGCCGAAGGAGCAACCCTCCGCGGCGGCTACCGACGGTGCGACGCGTTCCCTGTCCGACTTGTCGGCGGTGGCGAAACAGTCACCGCATCCACCTATCTCGCCACGGAGACGGACAGCAGCCTCAAGCCCTATGACTGGTACCTCGCTCTCGTGATCGCCGGTGCGCGCGAGCATGGGCTTGACGAAGCCTACATTGCATCACTGTTGCGCATGGCGCCCATGCTAGATCCCGTTGAAGGCCGCCAGACACGGGTCGAAGCGATGGAGGCCCTGAGGAAAGCAGGGTTTTCTGACTATCGGGAACTTCTGCCTCAGCGCTGATCAAGACCGACCTCGGGCGGTTCGTTATCATCGTCCAGAGCCTCCCGGGCGAGGGCGACGTTGCGGCAGGGGCCTTCTCGCGATCTTCCTCTGCAACAGGTTCGCCGGAAAATCCCGTGTCAGTGGGGCCCGGCATTCCGCGCTCCTTCGAGGGGACTACCGCAAAGTGTGGGGCAGTTGCTGAGTTTGGTCCGTGATGGCGCGCTTGGGACATGGCCGCGTCACAGGACATCGTACGAAAGCAACCACTGAAACCAGCATGGCCGCTTAACTGCCCCGCACTTTGCGGTGCTCTCGAGACTGTCGGCGCAACGTGGATCCTGCCTTGGATCGACTATGCCATGGTCACCGCTCAGTGCCGGGCAAGCGGTCCTGCAGCCGCTGTCGGCGCTCATGCCGTGACTCCGGTTCCCGCCGCTTCGACGTGGCCCGTATGTTGGATCGGCTGCGCCCGCATGGCGATTGTCAGGCCGTTGACTTGCCGACCACGCAACTGTAGCCCGGCCCTCACCCGGAATACGAAAGCTGAAAATGTTTCGGACAGTGCCCTGCACGTGGATTGTGGCTTGCATGACGCGGGCGACGCGACTTTCATTGATTCTTCTCCTGGTCACCAAAAGCGCACTTTGGGCCGAGGAATCCGGACTGAACCCGACGACGTTGGATGTCTTCGAGCATTTTCAGGACAGCATTCCCGCCATAAGGGGGGTTCTTGCCGACATCGACTCGGCTCCGGAGTGGTCCTTGATTGCCCGGAACAAGGAGTCCTATGGGAAAGAGCTGGACAGCCACCTGGACGAGGCGATCGCTAATCTTCTTCCCGAAGGGCATGCGGCGATCAGGGATGAGCTCTTTTCCTTGGACTCCGACTTGACAACTCTCCGGGAGGAGATGTTCACGCTTGACGCCGAAAGGTCGTTCGGTGGCGGAGGCCCAGAAAGGGATTCCGAACTTGAAATGACACTTCGTTCATTGATGGGCGAAGGCGTTTCGCGAGTCGTGTTTGGTCAGAACCTCGAAACCAGGATTCGAGAACTGGAGAGCCGCCGGATGACGTTGATATCTGATTTCAGGCGCTACATGAACCAAGAGCTATCGATGGAGCTCACGGCACGGCAGTGTGAGTCCCTACTCTACCAGGTGAATGGCAAAGATCTGGTTGATGCCATCGCCGCAGCCAAGGTCCTGAGTGAATTGGAAGAGCATCTCAGGGACGCGTATTCGCGTGCCGACAAAGACTTTTCCAGGACGGTGCAACTCCGGTACTACAGGCTTGCGCTGATCGTGCGCCTGACTATCATGAGGCTGACGGAAAGGCACCTTCAGAACTACGACGAGAAATACCTGCCGGCACTTGCCGAGTTGGAATTCGACAATGACCGCCTGAGAACCGACAATCTGCACCTGCTTACGGAAGTGGATGACAGAGAGCAAGATCGCGTGAAGATCGAACATGTTGTTCGAGCCCTTGATTTGGCCAGAAGGGCAATTGACCTGTACAGGCACGTCCTCGAGAGGAGTCGAGACAAGTCGGTCCGGATGCTTGAAGACGCGAGAAGGAGCGTCAAGTTGGCTCAAGCCACGCTGCAGACATTGGAGCACGTCGCAAAGGTGCAAGACGTCGCTTCAGGAGCGCTGAAAGAGTTTGACGCACTGTCAGAACTGGAAGCGCCAGATCTGCTCCCGCTGGACGATAAAGCCCTGTACGATAGTCTTCTGGACATTTCCCGATCCTTGAATGACAGGCTGGAAAGTTGACCGGGATTGAACGTGGACTTTCACAGGAAGTTCGCGCGTCACAGCCTCGGCGCGATGTTGGTAGTTCCCACATTCGGACATTGCGGCGGCCGGATTCAGGCCGGCAAACCACCTGTCCACGCTGGGTCGGCGGCAGTCTGAGGAGCCAACGCACCGACCGCCGTCAGCGAACTCGCGCAGGCCAAGTTCAAGGGCGCCGCAAATGGTTCAGGTAGATTCAGGGAAGCCGGGTCAGACGATCCGCCATGGGGGCCTCCATGCAAGACATTGGATCCCTTGCGGCCCCCGCCGCTTCGATGAATTCAGACGTTTGCGTGGATGGCACGTTCCCCTGCACCCACGCCGCTACGCGGAATCCAGGGCCTCGTTCTGCCAGTGCCTTGCGAGGTTCGAGAACCGCGTGAAACGTCCGTCGAACGCCAGCTCCACCGTTCCGACGGGGCCGTGGCGCTGCTTGCCGATGATGATCTCGGCGCGGTTGTGGACCCGTTCCATCTCCTCCTGCCACTTCGCCATTGCTTCGCCGTCGTGGTCGCCGGGCTTCTCGCGTTCCTTGTAGTACTCCTCCCGAAACACGAACATCACCACGTCGGCGTCCTGCTCGATCGAGCCCGATTCCCGCAGGTCGCTGAGCAGCGGCCGCTTGTCCTCGCGGGATTCGACCTGGCGGCTCAGCTGGCTGAGCGCGATCACGGGGATCTCCAGCTCCTTGGCGATCGCCTTCAGGCTCTGGGTGATCTCCGACACCTCGTTGACCCGGCTGTCCCGGACCGTCGACGCCCGCACGAGCTGCAGGTAGTCGACGACCAGCGCGTCCAGCCCGTGCTCCCGCTTCAGCCGCCGCGCGCGCACGGCCAGCTGGCCGATGGGAAGGGCCGGCGTGTCGTCGATGTACAGCGGGCAGGCCTCGAGCCTCTTGGCCGCCTCGACGAACCGGCGGAACTCGGGCTCGTCCATGTCCCCGCTGCGCACGCGCTCGGACGGTATCTCCGACGCCTCCGACAGGATGCGGGCGGCCAGCTGCTCGGCCGACATCTCCAGCGAGAAGAAGCCGACGACGCCGCCGTCGACCGTCTCCTCGCGGCCTTCGGGCGAGGCCTCCCTGCGGTAGGCGCTGGCGATGCTGAACGCGATGTTCGTCGCCAGCGACGTCTTGCCCATCGACGGACGCCCGGCAAGGACGAGCAGGTCCGACCTGTGCAGCCCGCCGATCCGCCTGTCGAGGTCCGCGAAGCCGGTGGAGAGGCCGGCCAGCCCGCCGTCCCGCCTGTAGGCGGCGGCGGCCACGTCGACGGCCGTCGTCAGGGCCGCCAGGAAGGACCGGAACCCGGCAGAGGACCGGCCCGACTCGGCCACTTCGTAGAGCGCCTGCTCGGCTTCCGAGATCTGTTCCGCAGGCTCCGTCGCGACGTCCACGCTCGCGGCCTTCTCCGTGATGTCCCTGCCGATCTGCATGAGCTCGCGCCGGATAGAGAGGTCACGGATCATCTGCGCGTAGTCGCGTGCCGCGAAGGACGAGATCGCGGACCCGGCCAGCCTGGCCAGGTACGCCGGCCCTCCGAGCTCCTTCAGTCCCAGATCGTCCTCGAGGAAGGCCTTCAGGGTGATCGGGGAGGCCAGCGTGTTCTTCGAGATGCGGCTCTTCGCCACCTCGAAGATCCGGCCATGCACCGGATCGTGGAAATCCGTTGCCGAGACCAGGGCGGCAATCCGGTCGAAGACGTCGTTGTTGGTCAGGATCGCGCCCAGAAGCTGCTGCTCGGCCTCGACGTTGTGCGGAACGGGATCCCGCGACTCCGTGCCCGCAAGGCCGATCTTGGCGAATTCGTTCATGGCGTCCCCCTCCGCGGTGTCTTCCGTGCCGCCGCGGACCCCAAGATATTGGGGCGAAGAGACCCGGCTTGTCAATACATGGTATGGAGGGCGCTCACGCCGGGGCTGCGGGGACAGGGCGGGTTCAGCCTGGCAGCCGGCACGATGGCTGAATGTCCACTCGCGTCCGAGCGACCACTTCACATGCTGGCCGAAATCGTGTTCCGCTCCGCAGAGAGGTCGCGCTCCGGCTGCACTCGCTCGCGGGCTGCTGCCGTCCGGCCTTGGACCGCCTGGCCCGACACCTCGACCCGGTTCGGCTCGCGCCCGCTCGTCAAGACCCGTCCCATGCCCGGCTTCCCTGCCTGTTTTCATCGGGGCAGGGCGTGACGCTTCCGCCTTGCGGATGTGGGACGCTTTGACTTTGCGATTGCAGCCGTTAGGCGCATAACACGTGTTTATGTTAAATACGTGATATTGCGGGATTTTTTCCCAAAGCAGCCACCGCTCCCCGAGCCACGCGCCTTCGCGTTCCAAGACCACCGGAAAGCTCCAGCCGCCGGACGCGGGCGTCGGACCATGGCTCCGGCGCGCGCCGACTTCCCAAGCCGCACGGAACCTTCTATCATGGACCCCGAAGCGAGGTGCGCGATGGCCGAGAACGTGACAAGCGAACTGATCCTTGAGCACCTCAAGGCACTCAGGGAAGACGCGAAGAACGCCCGGCTGGAAAGGCACGAGATTCGCGACGAGATCCGCGCAATGAAGGCGCACCTTGCAGGGCTCGTGCAAAGCGATCTCAACAGGGACAGCCAGCAGGGAAACGTGTTCCAGCGTCTTGAGCGCATCGAGCGACGCCTCGAGCTCACGGACGCCCCCGCGGAATGAGCCTTCGACGCGTGCCGCTTGGTGCAGTGCGAGCAGAGCCCGTCGTCGACCCGCCAGTCTAGCGCGTCAATCAAGCTGAGAGTCAGCGTCAATCAGGATGAGAGGCCCGTTCCGGGGGCGAAGGCGGCGACCGTCAGCGCAGGGAGGGCGAAGCCCGACCGGAGCTGACGGTCGCCGAAACGACTTTCGTCGACCCCCAATCGGGAGCCCTTGGTGGTCGCGGCGGTCCGGGTCATCACCTCGCAAACTTTCTCGGGAAGAGGAGAGCGAGGTGCCGGGCCAGCATGTAACCGATCACCAGATGAGGACTTTCATGAACAACAGGAAAACACATTCGACGGAAGCGGCGGCCGTGAAGGCTGGCTTCAGCGCCGCCACGGGATACCGCATCCAGAAGGATCTGCGTCCCCCCTCGCAGAAGCGTGTGCCGCGCGGCCGTCGGCGCCCCGATCCGCTCGCCGGGATCTTCGACGAGGAGGTCGTGCCGATGCTGGAGGGCGATTCGGGCATTCGCGCAACAACCGCAATCGGGCGCGGTTCTTCCCCGAGCCTCTGAAGGCGGGTCGCCGGGGGAGGATCAGTGCGCTCCCTCAGCGTGCGAACAATTCCTGCCGGCCGGCGAAGAACCGGCATAGTTCTGCGTCCGGCACCTGGCCGTCAGAATAGGAAAAGGTGCCGCGGTCGCGGATTTCCTCGGCGGCGCGCTGGATGACACCGAAGGTGGCGCGGGCGAGCGAGCCGCCGATGCTCACCCGCTTCACCCCAAGGTCCTCCAGCTGGTTCACGCTCAAGGGATTGCCGGCGAGGCCCACGACGACGTTTACGGGGGCTTCGACCTCCTTCACGAGCCTGCCGATGGTCTCCGCGTCGGCGATTCCGGGCACATAGAGACAATCCGCCCCCGCGTCTCGATAGGAGACGACCCGTGCCACGGACTCCGCGAACGGGTTCGGATGCCCCGAGAGATAACACTCGGCTCGCGCGGTCAGAGTAAAGGGAAACGGCAGGGCCGCAGCTGCAGCCACCGCCGCCTCGATTCTCTCCACGGACAGAACCCGATCGTAGAGGCCGCCCGCGCCGAAGCTGGCCGAAAAGTCCTCGATGCTGGCTCCCGCGGCACCTGTAACCGCCACCAGGCGGATCGTTTCGGCCACCTCTTCCGGTGTGTGCCCGTAGCCGTTCTCCGCGTCCACGCTGACCGGAATCCGCACGGCGCCGGCAATCCGACCGGTCTCTCAGCCGCGCCCCGGCGAAGTCAGCGCGGCCTCGCGGGTGAGCGCGTCCTCCTGGTCGGGAAGCCCGAGACAGAAGGCGATGCCCGCGCTTGTGGTTCCCACTGCCGGAAAGCCCGCCGCTTCCAGCATGCGGGCGCTGCCGGCGTTCCAGGCATTCGGCATCACGAAGATCCCGTCGGCGGCATGCAGGTCCTTGAACGCGGTTCCTTTGCTCTCTTGCACTTCATTCATGATCTGCCTCTCGTGAACTGGCCTTTCGGATCAGCGAGAGACGATGGGCCCTGTCCCGAAACCATGTCGGTCGCGGTGGACGGATGCGCCAGGGCGGCGGAGCGAATGCGCGCCACGGGCCCAGGGACAAGCCTGTCGCCGCAGTCCTTGGGCCGATCGCTTCTTCTGGACGCCGGTTGTTGCCGAGAGAGTCGAGCATCCAGTGCGGCAATGCGTCAAGCCATCTCTCGGCTCCTGCGCCGCGGCCCTCCGCAGGACACGTCGCAACCCCGTGTGCCGCGTGGCGCTTCATGGCCGGAAGGGCGTTTCCGGACAATCGGCTCCAGGGGCGCCGGGCTGGCGACGGCGACGGCCGCGACCGCCTGCCGTCCGCTTTCGCGCTTGCCGTTCAACCAGTCCGGAAACCCGCCGCAATGGACGGCTGCGGACGGTGCTGCGCGGTGCCGTGCAGCGTTCCGGACCGCGTGAAGGGCTCTCCAGGGAACCGTTCAGCGCGAATTCTCCATGGCCGCAGAATTGGGCGACCACCGAAGCAGCCGGCCGGGCCCGGATGGAGGACGGCGGACAGGCGCAGGAACGGATTCTCGTCCGTCCCGAATTCGTCGGCCTGCCTCCGCAAGGCCTCTCTCGAAGGTCTGGGCCGGCGCGATGCGACATCATCATGCAGGCCACGCGGCACGCACGCCAAGCAGGACCGAAAGCGCCATCAGAACGAGAATCGCCGTCCGCTTGAAGCTCTCCGGGTCAGTCCGGACGAAGCCGTGATTCCCGGCGACGACGCCGACGACCAGGACCGGGAGGAAGATTGCCGTCCGCCACAGGACGCTGGCGTCTATCAGGCCTTGGGCCGCGAACATGGCGGCTCCGACACTGTCGGTGCCGATGAAGTAGGCGATGATCGAGGCGCGACCCGCCGCCACGCCGATCGGCGACGAGAAATAGAAAAGGACCGCCGGCGGCCCGACGATGCCCATGCTGCCGTTCAGGACGCCGGCCATGAGTCCGACCCCGACGGTGGCGGTCCGGCCGGGCTCCTTCGAGAGCGCGAAGCCCCGCAGCATCAGGACCGCGGCAATCAGGACGGCGATGGCCAGCGCGATCCGGACAGGCGCCGCCGGCAGCCTCGTGAGGACATGAATGCCGACCGGCGTTGCCGCCCAGGTCCCGAGCAGCAGGAGCGCGATGGATCGCCACCGCACGTCCCGCCAGATCTGCGGCAGGAGCGTGGCGCTGGTGACGACCTCGAACATGAGGACCATCGGCACGACCTGCAGGGGCGGAAGCGCGAGCGAGAGGCTGGTCATCCAGAACATTGACGCCCCGAATCCGGTGAAGCCCTTGAGATAGGCGCCCGCCAGCACCGCGGCCAGGCCGTATAGGAGTGTCAACGCGTCCAGGCCGGCCGCGTCCAGCATGCCGCTTGCAAGCTCGCCCATGCCATCAGTCCCTTCTCGAGCGGCCCGTCGGCCTTGAACGGATTTTCGGGCGTGCCTCCGATGCTCCGGCGCGCGGGCAGCGATGGTACAGTTCGGCCATCGTCCGCTCGAATGCAACGGCCGATGGTGTCAACCGCCATCTCGCGCGCGTGTCCATGACCATTCCCGGTGCACGCGCTGACAGGCATCCGAACCGCGCCAGCAATCCGACGGGGCTCGCCCGACGGCGCCTGCGTGGCAAGCGTTCCTTCATGGGCGGGGACACCCGGACAGAACGCGATGCCCGGACTGGCTGCACCCCCGCTTTCGGGAAGCCGGTCCGATCGAACATGCGGGCATTGCCTGCGTTCCATGCGTCCGGCATCATGAATTTCCCTTCCAGCGAATGAAAGACCTCAAACAGCTTTCCCTTGATCTTCTGCGGCATGTCCATTGTCCAATGCAACGTGCATTCGTCTGTTCGACAAGCGCGTGTGGAACATGCCCGGCGCGCAGGCAGCGCATCAATCGTCATCGAGGATCCCCGTTGCCATGCCGTCGATGCTGACCGTGTTCTTGCGTCGCCAGTACGCGATGACGCCCTCCTTGCCCATCTGTTCGTAGAACGGGACCAGTTCCTCCTGGCCGCGATCCTTGACGAACCGCATGACCGGCACGCCGCTGCCGCAGGAGGTCTGGACGAGATCGACCCCCAGGTCAAAGATCTGCCGCGATCCCGCGAGGGCGGGGAAACCGGCGGCCTACTTGTCCCAGTCGGGATCGCGAGGATGGCTTGTCGTCGTCTTGCCGTAGACACGCAGGATCATGGGACTGCCCTCGAAGGCGCAGAACATCAGGGTCATCCGGTTCGATGCGCGCAGATGGGCGGCGGTCTCGTTCCCGCTGCCGCTCAGGTTGAGCCACCGGACATGCGCGTCGTTGAGGATTTGCAACGTGCTCATCCCCTTGGGTGACACGTTCACCCGCCCGTCGGGCGCCGCGGTGGCCACGAAGAACACGGGCTGCCGTTCAATGAACGCGCAAAGTGTCGGGTTCAACTTTGTACCAATCCCCATGGATCCTCCCTCCGAATGTTGCGTGGGTGGTGCCGGGCCAACGTTTCGGCGCTGGGCTGGCGGGCTGTCGTGCACAGCCTGTCGAGCACCTCGGTCACAGCCAATGCGTTGGCACCCGAACAGATGCAGGCCAGGCCTCCGAGTTGCTCCGTCACGCTTGCCAGGGAGTCCGGCAGCCAACGATCACCGTCCGGGCGCGGCAGGCCCGCGCAGGCTGGCACAGCGTCGCCCGATGGTCTGTTCGAAGCTGTCTCCATTTGCCGAACCCTGCGCAAGCGTGCGAACTTCAGGCCCTGGCGCGGGTCTCGCGACCCAGGTACCAGGCAAGGGTCGCGAGCACCACGGCGCCGCCGACGAAGGTCGGCATGCGCAATGTCTCGGAGAGAAGCAGCCAGCTCCAAAGTGGCGCCAGCGGCACTTCCAGGGCGCCGAGCAGGGCGGCCTCCGCGGCCCGGATCCGCAGCACCCCTTCGGCGAGCAGCACCGTGGCTGCCGCATGAACGACGCCGAAACCGGCAAGCAGGACCAGCTCCCGCATCGCGACGTCGAGATGGGCGCCCGTTGTCCAGGCGACCGCAACGAGCTGGACGCACGAAACCGGACCCACCGCCATCGTCATGGGGCGATCGGGATGACGTCGCATGATGACCATCATCAACGCCATCAGCGCGGTCATGCCGAGAGCCAGCAGGTCGCCGACCAAATCGGGGCTGCCCGCCGAGCCTCCCACCATGACGGTGACGCCGGAGAGGCACAGCCCGGCCGCGACCAGGGTGGCGAGACCGGGCGTTTCCCGCATCCATGCCCACGCGATGCCCGCGGCGGCGAAGGGCGCGGTGGCGTAGACGATGGCAACGTTGGCGACGGCGGTGTTCTTGAACGCGGCAATGAAGCAGATGGTCGCCGCGCTGCTGACTGTTGCGGCCGACCATCCCGCCCAGCCAAGACGCTGCCAGTCCGTGAGCCCGGCCCGTCCTCGACGCCACCCCAGCCAGGCGGACATCACCGCTCCGGCCAGGAGCCCGCGCCAGAGCAGCACGGTCCAGACATCCGCCTCGACGCCCTTGGTGAAGATCCCGGCCGTGCTCCACGCGACGGCCGACAGCACAACGAGGATGCGACCTAGCGCGACCTGCCGCCCGGCATCGTGGAACAAGGCATTCTCCTCCCTGGCGAATCAGGCGGCAGCATCGCGGAGAGCTCCTGACAGCGTGGTGTCAGGAGTGATCAAGCCCCGCTATCGATAGATCCCTCATCGAGATGCCGTCGTGTTCCACCGGGAGCTCCCGCCATGCCCATGTTCGGCCGCGGAATCGACTTGCTCGGCTGCCACGTGGCCGAAATTGCCGAGGCCGCGCATCGCAAGATTCTCTGTCGGGAAGCGGCGGGAACCGCCCATGTACGGAACGCCTGCATCCGGTATCAATCTTCGGAGATGCCGGATATGAACCGGGGGCCATCCACGTCGGGAAGCCGTTGGCCCCGGGATCCGAAGCATGAAGAAGGAGACACTTGATCATGCGTCGCGCAGACCGCCTTTTTGAGCTCATCCAGCTGCTGCGGTGCGCGCGCAAGGCGACCACCGCTGCACAGCTTGCCGAAGCGCTTGAGGTCACACCGCGCACCGTCTACCGCGACGTCGCGGCGCTGATGGCCATGGGAGTGCCGGTCGACGGCGCCGCCGGCGTCGGCTACATCATGCGGCCGGGATTTGACCTGGCGCCGTTGATGTTCGACCGCGAGGAGGTCGAGGCGGTCGCGGTCGGGCTGCAGCTCCTGGGCCGGACCGGCGACCGGGGCCTGCAAGCGGCCGCCCGCCGCGTCGCCGCCAAGATCGCCGGCGTTCTGCCCGAGCCGCGTGCGGACGAGCTGGACGACGGCCGGTTCGTGGTCTCGGAATTCGGCACGCCGGCGGGTACCGGCATGGGCGTGCTTCGGACCGCGGTCCGCGAGAGCCGCCGCCTCGCCCTCGTCTATCGCGACGGGCGGGAGCGGGTGACGGAGCGCACCTGCCTGCCGCTCGCCGTCATCTACTACATCGAGGTCACGGTGCTGGCGGCCTGGTGCGAGCTGCGCGGCGACTTTCGCCACTTTCGCGCCGACCGCATCGTCGTCTGCCGCGAGACCGGCGACAGCTTCGCCGGCCTGGCCACGCAGTTGCGGCGAGACTGGCGTGTCCGGCTGGACATGCCTCGACAGGGCCGGGACAGCACGTAGGGAACCACCGAAATCTGCGGCGTCAATTTGCACGAACGTTTCGAATCTTGGGCCGGTTGCGGCAATCTTGAATGAATCTGGCAGAGCGTAGACAAGATCAGTCAGTCACGTGACCCCGCAGATCTTGGTGCTTCCCGACGTCGTGGCTGCCATGAACATGGAACTCCCATTTGGCCCTTCTTGTTCCTGCCCAATGTGCGGCAACCTGCAATCACGATTGCTCAGGACTGTCCCGGCAGGTCCGGCCGGCACGGCTTCCCGTGCACGTGCGCCCTTCTCCCTGACGGGTTGTCCGAGAGCGCAACATCCATAGATGGCCAGGGCCGCCGAGGACCGTCCAGGCGTGTCATTGCCCGCGAGCGCGGCTCTCATGACGCTCCCCGGTCATCAAAGGCCTCCTGAAGCCTCGCAGAATGTCTATAACGACACATATTTTTTATTGAAAGGCATTTTCAATGCTATATAATTGCCATATGAAAAGAAAGCACACGCCTGCCGTCATGCATGCGCTTCGCTGCATGGGCCGCAACATCCGGATCGCGCGCAAGAGGCGCCGCATCCCGGTCGCGGATTTCGCGGCCCGGCTCGGCGTGTCCAGCCCGACCGTGCTGCGCCTCGAAAGGGGCGAACCCGGCGTTTCGGTCGGATGCCTGGCGCAAGCCCTCCGGGCCCTGGGCGAACTGCACCGTCTCGAGGAGTTTCTCGACATGGCGGACGACGGCGCGGGCCTGATGCTGGAGGTGGCGGAGCTTCCGCAGCGCATCCGGAGCAGGCGCGCCCCGGACGATCATGTCGCCGAGGGCGAGGCCGTTGCCGCCCCCGACGGGGACCCGATGGCGGGAGCCGCCCTGTGACCCCGAGGCGCAGGCATGTCCGCGTCGCCATCGGGCGGCGCCTGCTGGACGTGGGCGATCTTCGTTTCGAGGACGACGGAACCCGCCAGGTCAGCGCCATTCGTTACGCCTCGTCCTGGCTCGAACGGGCCGGCGCCTTCGCGCTCGCGCCCGACCTGCCGCTCGTCGAGGGTCCGCACGTGCGGTCCGGGCGTCGAGGCGCGACGCGCTCGGCCTTGCCCGGGCCGATTTCGGACGCGACCCCGGACAGCTGGGGAAGGGGCCTCATCGAGAGGGATCTGGGCCGACCGCCCAATGAACTGGAGTACCTGCTTTCGGCCAGCGACGAGACCCGTCAGGGTGCCCTGCGGTTCATCGACGAGTCCGGAACCCCTCAGTCCCGGGACTGGCCACCGGTCCCGCGCCGGAACGATCTCGCCAGGCTGCTGGCCCTGGCTCGTGCCTATGAAACCGACCCCGCCATGGGCGCTCGCCAATTGCGGGAACTGGCGGGCCATGCGGGATCCCTGGGCGGCGCCAGGCCGAAATCCGATTTCGACGACAACGGCACGCTGGCGATCGCGAAGTTCACCTCGGACCGGGACACGCGGCCCGTGGAACGCGTGGAGGTGGCGACTCTCAACCTCGCGCGGGCCGCCGGCCTGCATGCCGCGGAAGCGCGCCTCGAGATCCCGGAAGCACAGCGGCCCGTCGCGATCATCAGGCGCTTCGACCGCGGGGAAGGGGGACGAATGCCGTACCTGTCAGCACAGTCCTTCCTTGGACGGGACGAAGCCGAGGGCGGGTTCTACACGGACATTCTTGACGCGCTTGCCGCACATGGCGCGGATCCGGTCCGGCAGATGGAGGAACTGCACAACCGGCTCATGTTCACCATCCTGGTGTCGAACAATGACGATCACCTGAAGAACCACGGGTTCCTGCACCGAACCGGGGGGCTGTGGGTGCTCGCGCCGGCCTTCGACATCAATCCGCAGCCGGAGCGGCACCGGATGCTCGCGACAGGCATCAGCGAGGAGTTCGGACGGACGGCGTCAATCGAGGCCGCCATCGAGGCGGGCCCGTATTTCGACCTGACGGAAGACAGGGCATGCGCGAACCTGCGACGGATGCTCGACGTGATCGCGCAACAGTGGAGTGTTCGTTGCAGGGCCGCCGGGATGTCCTCCCGGGAGATCGCGGCCTACCGGCCGGCCTTCGATCACGAGGAAACGAGGAAGGCGGAGAGACTGGTGGCCATGAAGATGGCCGTCACCACCCAGGCGTCAGGACCGCTTGTGGCGCCGAATGATCAGGTCGACGGGAAACGCGCCGCTTCGAGCGGGAACATGCGAACCGTGAAGGATTGACCATGTTCCTGGGCGCAGACCCCGGTTTTCGGGCCTTTCCGGCCAGGATCCGGCGCTGAAACGGCCTCTCTCTTCGAACTGAGTGCCGTTCAGGCGTGTCCTTGCCCGCGAGCGAGACCCTGGAGACGCTTGGGCCCGCCATCGTTGCGCGCGTGGCAATCGGGCGCGTAACGCGTATTTTGTTAAGAAAACTGACGTTCATTGATGATGTTCCGTTATCGTTCCACGCTTCACTGAGATACACAAGGCTGCACGAAGCTTCCGCCACGTTCCAGGAAGGAATCCCGCATGGAGAGTACCGCAAATTCTGGAACAGTTGCTGAATTTGGTCTGTGATGGCACGTTTGGTCATGGCCGCATCACAGGACATCGTATGAAGACAATCTTTGAAGCCAGCATGGCCGCCTGACTGCCCCAGACTTTGCGGTACTCTCGAGAACAAGGCCCAGTACGCACGAAGCGGGTCAAGAACGGCAAGATTTCGGGAGAGTGTCGCCGAGATCGTACGCTGGCTGGCCGCGTCAATCATGATGGAAGTGCCTGCAAGCGTCCGCCAGGGGCGTTGAGAGACGGATGCAGACAGGCTATCATTGAGTGAGAGCCGAACATGGTGGGAGGCCGCCATGACACGGATGGAAGTCATCCTCAAAGCCCGCGAGAGGCGGACGCTCGCGCGCATGGACGGTGCGGCTGCCGAACTGCGCCGTGCGGCAAGTGATTGCGGCGTTCGCATCATGTTCTTTGGCAGCTACGCGCGCCGCGCGGTTCATGACCGGTCCGACCTCGACGTCCTGGTCCTGAAAGGGGCTCCTGCAGAGGCGGCGGACGATTTCAGGGAGAGGGCGGAGATCGCCGGTTCGAAACATGACGTCTTCATCGACCTTCGCAAGGAGGAGAGGCTGCCGCATCTCCGCGAATGGTGCGTGTCGTGAGGGTCAATCCGTCTTCCGCCCTTTTCGTTCGCGCCAACGCGCATCTTGAATCGATTTCGGTCGAACTGGACAAGGCCCGAAGAACGGTTCGGAGGATAAAGGAACTCGAGAACGTTCTCGAGGGGAGAGCCTGGAGGATGTGAAGGACAACCTGACGGACAGCATCGGAAAATGCCTTCATGGCATCTTCTGCAGCATGGAAAACGCTTTCGCGGACATTGCGCGGACGATTGACGGCGAAGTTCCGTCAAGTTCCGAGTGGCATTCGGATCTCTTGCGCCAGATGTCCACCGAAACGTCTGTTCGCCCGCCTGTCATCGCTTCCTCCATGCGTTCCGCGGTTCGCGACGTCATGGGGTTCCGCCACGTCTTCAGGGGCCTTTACGGGGAGCCGTTGCGCAGGGGTGACGTCCTGTCCTGCCTGGACAGAACATGTTCGGAGGTGGTGCCGGGCTTTCTCGATCGTCTCCGGAACCTGGAGGGCCACATGAACCAGAACCCGGCGCCCCATGAGAGCAAGGACGGCGACGACGGGACGGATTACGACTCTTGACCGGATGTCCCGAACAGCCCGAAGACGCCTCCCTGGCGCCCTGAGCGCCTCTCAAGAGATGCCGTTGAGGACCGCGGCCGGAATCCCGGGCGCGCCGCAGAATCAAGTCCGGCACTCTCCGATCTGTCCGACTGTTTCATCCCGCATTCGCTTCCGGAGGCCGTTCTTCAGTCGCTTGATCCGAGGTGACAGCCGAGGAGAGCCGCATGGATGCGATGATCGGGCCACATCACCCGAAGGATGGCAGAGCCCAGTGTGCAGGCAGGTCAGGCGACCACTCGCATTCGCACCTTGGAATTCTCGGACAAGTCGGTACGATTTCGGTCAGGACGTGCCGGAATATTCTGCGTCCGTAACGTGTTCCATCCAAGTCACGTTGGAACCGTCGAGCGCCTCCTGGATCGCGATGTGGGTCATTCCCGTATCAGGCGCAGCGCCGTGCCAATGGCGTTCTTCAGGCGCGAACCAGACAACATCGCCAGAACGGATTTCGTGAATTCGGTCGCCAGACGTCTGCACGAGACCCTTGCCCGCGGTCACGATCAGTACCTGGCCAAGAGGATGCGTGTGCCATGCAGTTCGGGCACCAGGCTCAAAGGTCACGGTCAGCGCACGGACCCGGGAAGGGTCAGGTGCCATGATCACCGGGTCAATTCGAACCCGACCTGAAAACGAGTCTTCCGGTCCGGTTCGGGACGGGCGCGATCCTGCCTGCAGAATCTCCATGTGTTTACTCCTTTCGACCGGGGCGTGGGCGTCGTCTCATTCGTTCGCCGCCGCCGGTATTGAAACTAACTTCCGGCAGATTTGCCACTTTAGGTAGTTGGGCTATACCTAGCACAAGTACCGGTTCTGCCATAGGATTCTCATGCCTTTGGCTTCCTGATCCCGTTCTTCTTCATCCAGTTCGCGAGGTTGCCGGGCGTCGTCTTGTAGCGCTTCGCGATGAACCTTTGCGTCGATCCGTTCGTGAGCAGTGCCTCGATCTCCGGACGAATCGGATCGAGCTTGCTCTTGCTCGGCCCTTTCGGCCGTCCGAGCGGCTTGCCGGAGACCTTCCTCGCCCTGAGCGCTTCCCTGGTCCTTTCCGAGAGCAGATCGCACTTGATCTCGGCGGCCGCTGAGACCGCCATGGCGATGATCCGGCTCTGGATGATTTCGTCGAGTCTCCCGGAGCCCTTGATGGCGCAGGCCATGATGCCGACATTCGTGGCGATGGACAGGGTCTCCATGCACTCGAGCATCGAGTGCCCGAGCCGGGACAGCTCGCTGACGACCAAAACGTCGCCCTCACGAAGTTCCTCCAGAATGTCCGCGATCCTTCGCTTGCGCCACGCGATCCTGCCGGAAGCCTTCTCCTCGACGAACTCGACCCGGCCGAGGTCCTCCCTGTTGGCAAGGGCGAGGATGTCGGCCCGGTCCTTGTCCGGATCATGCTCCTGCCTGGACACCCGAAGATATCCGATGGTCCTAGGCTGTCTTTCGGCCGCCATCGGCCAGAATTCGAAGAAAACGCCGTCCTTCGAAATCAAGGACACACTCTCCGTTGGTTTGATCAACGACATTCGTTGTTCGGAACGCGCGGAGAAGACGAGCGTTTTGTTCGAAGATCCCGGCAACGGATTCCATCATGCCCAGAATGCGCATCCTGAATGCGGCCGAACAGGCCCATTGCGACGGCCCACCGGTCCTCGGCAGCGCGGAACGCAAGCGGTGTTTCCCATTTATGCAGCTTTGGTCCGCCTGGAAGGCTGGGAGGTCTTGATCAAATTGCCGAAAACCCGCTTAACGGAAAGTCAGGCCAGGCGTTCGCACCGGTCAAAAGAGGGGAGGAGCCCGATGGACAGTTCCACTTTCTTCGCTGCAGACTGGCTGAACACCGGGCATCCTTTGACACTGGATCAATTCAGGGGCCGGGTCCTGGCGGTCGAGGTGTTTCAGATGCTGTGTCCCGGCTGTGTCCTCACCGGCCTGCCCCAGGCGCAGCGCCTCGCTCAAAGTTTCGAGGAGAGGGACCTGGTGGTCATCGGCCTGCACAGCGTTTTCGAGCATCACGATGGCAACAGCCGCGAGAGCCTTGCCGCCTTCCTTCACGAGTGGCGGATCCCCTTCCCAGTCGCAATTGATGCGCATGGCGACGGCCCGATGCCGCGAACGATGGAGGCTTGGCGCCTGCAGGGCACGCCCAGCCTCGTGCTGTTCGATCGACAGGGCGAAATGCGTGCGCGCCATTTCGGGCAGGTATCCGATCTCGCGCTTGGGGCGCAGGTGATGCGGCTGGTAAGCGAGGACGTGGAAAATTCATGATTGGGTTCGTTCCAACAAAGGAACGTGAGGCGACATTTGCGAACAGGAACCCGCACCTTCAAACATTGGCGTTGTAAAAAGGGCGGTGTTCGAATGAGAATGCGTGTCCAAAACTGAATTTCCCTGGTTTTCGACGCCTAAGACCGCTCTGTCCGCAATGGACCCCTTTTCGGCCACACAGTCCTTGAGATCTACATGCCGCGAAGAGGCCCTCCGGGTTTCTTCCCTGAAGTCAGTCGCATCAAGCAATGTCCGAATCGCGAGACCGAAAGTGAGATGCCACCCTTGCAGATCGGGCGAATTCTCAAGTCCGTGCGGTGGCTGATTCGGCATTGTCGGGGCGAACCCGGCGTCCGTCGTCGCGCAACTCGTCAGCGATCGATGCCTCTGCCGGCGTCCGTTCATCGGTCACCGATGACTGACGAGGCCGCAAGACCGTTTGACGCAGCTTCTGTCCAGGGCCAGGCAGACGGGGTTACCCTGTCGCCCGAGATGCACGCGTCAGGGTCCCGGAAGAGGTCCATCCCGAGGAGGTTGCGGCAACAGGGTCGGGTGCAGGACGGTGAAGATCGAATCGAAGCTGCCTTCGCCGCCGTCGGCCTCGGCGAAGGCGGCGCTGGCGTGGCCTGCGGCAAGCCTTGGGGTTCCGTCCCCGGCGGGGCGGCTGGAGAAACGGCCGGACCAGGATCCTTCCGAGCCGACGATGGCGCGGTCCGGGTGGGTCACCGCCACGGAGGCGCCCTCGAACCCGCCGGTCGCGTCGATCGCGGCAGGCGCGAAGCGGATTTCGTAACCGGCGGGCGGGTGCTCGGCAGCCGCATCGCCGCGCCGCCAGCCGAGCAACGAATAGAGGTGTTCGCGCTCGAGTGCGATGTCGCCGACGCAGCCGATGCAGCCGGCGACGGTGCCGGCGGCGAAGTCCGCCTGCAGCGTCATCGTTGCCGTGAACTCCTCGGCCAGCGGCTCCGCGCCGGGCTGGCGGTAGCGGTAGACACCGCCGGCGCTGCCGGCGTAGGCACCCGTGCCCGAGGACGGGAGTTCCGGCGGGAGGCGCGCATCCAGCTCCGGCCCGTCAATGAAGGGGACGATCTCGGCGTCCGCAGGGTTGAGGCGCCGCGTCGTCCTGGCGCCGTCGAAGCGCATCCAGAACCCGGCCGACAGGTAGTCGGTCGGGTTGTCGTTGTCCCAGCTCACCAGGGCGTAGGCGAGCGAAACGCCGTCCCGGTCGGTCTTGCCCATGGTCCAGCGGCGGCCCGAGTGGTTGGGCATGAAGGGGAACCAGGACCAGGAGTACCATTCGTCGCGGAGGCTCGAGAAGCGCTCCGTGCCGCCGTCCGCGCGCTCAACCGCAATGCGCAGCACCTCGCCGTCGAAGCTCGTCGGACGGGCTGGGGCTCGCTCTTCGCCGCCGGAGCAGGCGCCGAGCGCGAGCATGAGGGCGAGCATGAGGGCGAGGCAGGCGGGACGGGCAGCGATCTCCATGAAATCCAGTCTCCTTGATCGAATTCGCGCGACAGGAAATCGCCCGTCGGGCTTTTCATCTTTCCGGTTCGGCCGGGTCCCGGCTGTCCTTCGTTCGGTTTCTGCGAGACCCGTCCCGCACGCGCGCAAGCCCATGCATCTCGTCGATTCTTCCTGGAAGGCAACCGCTCGGACCATTCTACGGAAGTCGGGGCCGGTCTCAAGCCGTCTCTGCGGCCTTGCCCAGGAGCGCGAAGTTTTTGGCGGTCACGGGGTTGTGTCCCATCGCCTCCAGATAGCTTGAAATACGGCACAAAGCCGAGGCTTGTTCCGGTGACCGGAAGCAGCATGAGATCTTCTGCGTGACCTTGGCCATTCGGATGTCGCGCTCGCCTTCACTATGCCCAACACACTCAGGACGATCCGCGCGGCCGGCGTGCACGCGCTCTTCCCCCCGCCGTTCGCCGGCCCCGGCCATGATCATGCTCGATGCCGTCCCAGTGGACAACTCTCCGACCTTGACCGTGCAACGTCACGCTTTGCCGTCATGAGCTCGTCTCGCCAGTCCCTCACCTGCTGCCGGTGACGTCGCGGACCCTTGTTTCATGGCGAGGGCGTGCAGCGCCGCTGCTACAGGGATCTGGGAAGGATCGGTCGTCAACGTGCAACGAATGTTTCGAAAAGCATGTATAATCGAAAAATGCCTTCAATTCGTACATTTCCCGATAAGCTTACGGAGAATGGCCACGCACTACCACCAGTTCACGTCCATTTCCCGGTCGACCGGTGCCAGCGCCGCGAAGCGGGCGGCCTACCGCCACGCGACCCAGTTGGCGATGGTCGGCAGAGTGCTCGCGCCGGACAACGGTGCGAAGGCCGGCGAGCTGAAGCACTCGGAGATCATGCTCCCCGGCGCACCGCGACCGGACGATCAAGGCCCTGGGGCGGGAGGCCAACCGGCGCAAGGTGGAAAAGCACTTCGACATCGCCGTGCACGACGCGGGGATGGACTGGGCGCGCAACCGGGACCGGATCGAGGCGGAGGCCAGGCTCGACGGGATCCACGTCGTCCGCACCAGCCTGGAATCCGCGTCGCTCGGGCCGGAGGCGGCCGTGGCGGATTGCAATGGCCTCGCCAGGTGGAGCGCGTGTTCCTCGCGATGAAGGCCTCGTGGCTGCGGATCCGGCCGGTCCATGTCTGGTCGAAGGATCACGTCCGCGCCCACGTGTTCCTTCGCATGCTTGCGTGTCACGGGGAGTGGCACATGCGCCGGCGCCTGGCGCCGCTCCTGTTCGAGGACGACGACCGCGGGGGGCGCCCGGGCGCAGCGCAGCTCCCCGGTGGAGCCGGCCAGGGTCTCGGAGAGCGCGAAGGCCAAGGCGGCGGACAAGCGCACACCCGACGGGCGTCCGGCCCACAGCCTCACGATGCTGCTCGCCGACCTCGGGACGCTGACGCTGAACCACGCCTCCCTTCCCGGACGGCCCGACAGCCGGTTCCTGCTGGCCTCGGAGCCGACCAGACTGCAGGCAAGGGCGTTCGAGCTGCTCGGGATGGACCCGGATCGGGACGACTGCATAAGCGTGACAGCCTGAATCCGGCAGAGACCCCAGTCATGCATGGCCGAAAACGTCTTCCCGGTCAGTGAAGTTCCGATTTATCGGAAAGAAACTCTGCGATCGAGCGGAGACCGGAAGCTCCGTCTACAGGGTTTGCCTTTCAACCAGGACCCGCTCGCCGTCCTTGGCTGCGGAAGCCTTGATAGCGTCCCAGAGGCCGGCCAGGCGCAAGCCGTCCTCGACAGACGAGTTGTTCGTCATGCGGCCTTCGCGGATCGCCATGAAAGCCCGCAGCGGATTGTCAATGATTTCGGCCTCGTCACGCTCGACCGCGCCGTCAGCAGTCACGATTTCACGCCATCGTCCCCAGGCATCGACATGAACTGTTGCCGCAGTGAAGTAGAACGAGATGTGCGATGCGCAGGCAAACGGCGCCGCCCCTACCGCGTGCAAGGTGACAAGCGGGCCGCTTGAAAGCCGGGCGGCCACGGCTGTGACCACATCCACCTTCAGGCCGCGCCCGTTCATGAACGCCGCCACGCGCGAAAAGTCGGAATCGGCAATTGTCAGCACCGTATTCATCAAGTGCGCTCCGGTATCGAACATGAACCCGCCGCCAGAGACCTCGGATTCCTGTTTCCACTGACCGGCATACAGGCTGGCCCAGTTCTCCCAAACGCAGCCGGAGACGCTAAGCAACTCACCGAACTCGCCTGCGGCCGATCTGGACTTCAAATCATGCACGAGCGGCGAAAGAACGCCCTGATAGGCGACCACGACCGTCGAACCGGTACGCCGGCGAACACCCGCCAGTTCCAGTGCTTCGGCGACGCTTGTCACCATCGGTTTTTCAAGCAGAAGGTCGATCCCTGCGTCCACCACGATGATCGCGTCCTTGGCGTGAAACGCATGCGGCGTTGCCAGATACACGGCATCAATTCCGCTCCCGCAGCCGAGGAGAAGTGACCGCAAATCGCCGAACGAAGCCGGCTTGCTCGCGCCAGCATCAACACAGAGGCGGCTGAACCTGTCCTGCGCTTCTGTACAGATGTCCGTTATGGCGACGATGGCGACATCCGGCATTTGCAGCCAGCTCCTTGCGTATTCCGTAGCCTTGTGGCCGGTTCCGGCAATCGCGAGACGAAGTTTCCCGGCCATGGCTCAACCAACGTCCAGGTGGCTACCCTGCAAAGGTCTGCGGCGGACAATCGATTGCATGGGGTCTGCTTTCATTTGTCGTGTAAACCGGCGTTCCACGTTGTCGTGCTCCTTCTGATGGCGTGTCCTTGGTTCTCCTGCGGGAAGCGAGTTGCGCGCGCTTCAGGCGACGGCGGCAATCTCCCTGTCGACGCGGAGATTTGCCATGCCTTTTGGCTGCCCGAACCAGAGCGATGGCGAAACGAAGGCGTATTGACGCGCTGACGCATATCGACGGTGTTCGGCGGAGAAGTGCCCGCTGTTTCTGTCGCCATCATACAAAGACAGGCCGGGAGACGGAACGCAACCGTGGCGAGGGCGGACACCGTCACGAAGCGGCGCGGGGCAAGGCGGGGCAGGGCGGCGGAGTGCCGGCACATGACCGCATCCGGGACGCGAAAGACGTCTCTCCACACTGGCGCATCGCTGGCAGGCCGTCGACCAACGGCTGGGGCCTGGAACCGATCGCGGGTCTGAGGACTGACCGTCCGCCACCAGAGACTCTTTCTCAATTCTGGGAACGCTATCATTTTGAGATGGGCTTGGGAGTGATAAGTTTCATGCTGAAAATAATGAGAAAAACAAAACTTGAGATCGGAATCACCATCTTGTTGCAATGATCTTTGGATACGTTTACAATCATTCATGTCTTGATTCAAGAGGGGAGGGCAAAATGATGATCCGGAAACTATCACTGGTGGTCGCGAGCGCTTCGATCCTGGCGATTCTGGCGGGGGTTGCGGCAGCGCAGACAATACGGATCGCGGAACACCGGCAGGCGCGGATTGACGCCCTGATGAAGAATGTTCCGGCGATTGAAGGGAAGCTCGGTGTGACGATTGAGGTCGTCGAATATCCAGCTCCCGAAAAGGACTACCTGACAAAACTGCTGACCGAACTCCGCGCCGGAAACGCACCTGATCTGTTCACCGCACCTCGTGGCCAGGACGTGGCGGACATGGTCGCAGCCGGGTATCTGGCGCCTGTTGGCGCTGAAATGCGCGCCTGGGAGGGATACGATCATCTCTTCGATGTCGCCAAGTCCCTCGTCACCGCCAGCGAAGGCGAAATCTACGTCCTTCCGTCGATGGTGAATGTTCAGCAAATCTACTTCCGTCGCGACATCCTTGAGGCCGCCGGGATTTCAACCGAGCAACCTCGGAACTGGCGTGAACTGATCGACCGGGCAAAGGAGGTCAAGGACGTGACCGGCGCGTACGGTCTGCTGTTTCCCGCAGGTGTCACATGGGGTGGCGGTGCGTTCGGAGAAGGCTTCACCTACCTGGTCATGGGAAGTTCGACGCCGCAAATCGCCAATGACGACGGCACGCTCAACCTGAAGGGACCCGGCGTCATGGATGTGTTCGGGGTCTACGAGGAATTGATTGCCAATGAGCTGATGCCGATCGACCCGCTGCTGGGTCCGGAACCCTGGATCATTCCCAAGTACGAGATGTTTCCGGCGGGCGAGCTCGCGGCGACAACATGCGGCACATGGTGCTACATTTACGATTGGGGTCCGGAATCCCGCAATCCCATTCCGAATGTGACGGATGCCGTGGGTACCTGGGCGGTTCCCGGGCAAGACGGTGGGCAATATGTCCTCGTCGACATCGACAGCCCTTGGGGCGTGAATGCCGATGCGGCGAACCTCGAGAAAGCCAAACAGGTTCTCCTGGAGCTCGGTTCGGTGAAAGTGGCTGTTGCCTACGCCGAAAAGCTCGGCAACATTCCGGCTCGGAAGGACGCTGCGGACAATGCGGATTTCCAGGCGCTCAAGGCGCTGGTCCCAATCCACATGAACGTTGATGACGGTGTGTTCCTCAAGACAGCCACAGGATTCTCGGTTGTCTCGGAAGGTGTGGCCCGCGCCACCGAAGCCCTGTTGCGCGGTGAAACGGACGCTGCCGGCGCGCAGGCGATTCTCGTCGAGTACGCCACGGACCTTCTTGGAGAAGACGTCGTAAAGTGATCCTGCCGGGGGTCTTTTTCGGCATCCATCCGAGATCGACGCGTAGAAATGCGGAGCCGTTCGCGGCTCCGCTTCTGACCGCAACCAAAAGCTGATAGCGTTCGCGGATGGCGATCGCGGCATATCAGAAACGCGCAAAGCGGCAATTGCTGCTGCTCTTGGCGCCTTCAGCAGTCTTGCTTGGCGCCTTGGTCATCTATCCGGCACTCTATTCGATATATCTCAGCCTCACCAACGAGGCGCTCTCCGGACCGGCTGCGCTGAATCCGCGTTTCGTCGGGACCAGAAACTACGTCCGGCTCTTCACGGACGGAGACTTCTGGAACTCGCTGGTAGTGACCTTCTGGTTTGTCCTTGGGTCAGCGATCATCGGACAGTTCGTTCTTGGACTGGTTTCCGCCATCCTTCTGAGGCGGCCATTCCGGATCAGGCCGGTGATCAACGCCATCATACTCATGCCGAACGCAGTGCCGGAGGTCGTTGCTGGCTTCATGTGGGTGAGCATGCTTGCAGGCGGCGAACACGCAACCCTGAACAAGATCGTTGCATTGTTCGGAATCCCGCCACAGAACTGGCTTGCGACATTCCCGCTGACGATGATCATAATCGTCAACACCTGGCGCGGAATCGCATTTGCGATGATCCTCCTGACTTCGGGAATCAGCTCAATCTCGCATGAGCTTTACGAAGCCGCCCGAATGGACGGCGCAACCGTGCGCCAGATTTTCCTGAGGATCACGCTACCCCTGCTCATGCCGACAATCTTTCTTTACATGCTCGTGTCGACGGTCACGACGATTTCACTGTTCGGCCTTGTCTACGCCCTTACCCGAGGCGGTCCGGGAGGCGCGACCGAAATCATCGGGATTTACATTTTCGTCTTAGTTTCAGATCCGCGGTCGCTGTCGTCATGCTGGCAATTTCGCTTGTTATCGGAATTGCCTATGTGCGGCTCCTGAGGGTGCAGGTCTAGAGATGTCTGGCGTTTCACCCGGTGAACGGGCGCGGGCCCGGGCGGCGGAGGCTGCTGCCGGCTTCATCCTCGTTTTGATCTGTCTCTACTGTGCAATACCGTTCGTCTGGGTATTTGTCGCTTCCGTCGATGCGGAGCCGAGCCAGTTCCTGAAAATGCCGCGGTCATGGTCGCTGCATCACTATGCAAGCATATTTGGCCAGCATGACGGATTCCTGTGGATCGCAAATTCCGCGATCGTTGTCGGCTCTGCGACACTCATCGTCATTGTCCTTGGCGGCCTCGGCGGCTATTCCCTCTCGCGCAGCCGCGGCTGGTGGCGGCGACCGTTCCTGTACACGATAATCCTGATACGCGTCGTGCCGCCCACGGCGTTGATCGTTCCGTTGTACAAGGTGCTCCTGACGGCGAACCAGCCCGTGGAATTCATCGTGCGGGCGATCATGCCGTCTGAACTGGTCCGTTCGACGATGCATATCGTGGGATTCGTGAACGGTTATCTCGGGATCATTCTGGTCCTTGCGGCCACCCAGCTGCCACTCGCCTTATGGATCATGAAGACCTATTTCGACACGATTCCAAGAGACTACGAAGAGGCCGCCCTGATGGACGGGGCAACGCTCCTGCAGCGTATCCGCAAGGTCCTGATCCCGCTGGCGCTCCCCGGCCTGGGAGCTGCAGGGCTTTTCGCTTTCATCATCGCCTGGGGCGATTTCCTCATGCCGCTGATCTTTCTGTCGTCGAATGAATTGCAGACTTTGCCGCTCGGCCTGTTCCGTGCCTACATGCGAGTAAACCAGATGGACTTCGGCTTCATGGCGGCGCTTGCCGTCATCTATACGCTGCCCGCGGTCATTGCGTTTGGTTTCGCGAGACGGTTCCTGGTTCAGACCTTTAGCGGCGGCATCAAGGGCTGACCTGCAAGGAAGGAAACGCGGTGGCTACAATTGAACTCAGGGAAGTCAGCAAGTCCTTCGGCGCCGTGGACGTCGTGAAGGGCGTCAGCATTGCAATTGAAGATGGGCAATTCACGGTGCTTGTCGGGCCTAGCGGCTGCGGAAAGACGACACTCCTGCGCCTGATCGCAGGTCTGGAGTCAATCGATTCTGGCGACCTCCTCCTCGACGGAAAGCGTCTGAATGACACCGCACCGGACAAGCGCGGAATCGCGATGGTCTTTCAGTCCTATGCTCTCTATCCGCACATGACGGTCGCGCAAAACATTGGGTTCTCGCTAGATCTGAAGAATGTGCCCAAACGGAAAGTTCGCAGCGAGGTCCAGGAAGTGGCCGAGATCCTTCAGTTGTCGGACCTGCTCGACCGCCGCCCTGTGGCCCTCTCGGGAGGACAGCGGCAGAGGGTGGCAATCGGCAGGGCCATCATCAAGAAACCCTCCGTCATTCTCTTTGACGAACCCTTGAGCAATCTCGACGCATCCTTGCGGGTCCAGATGCGCGGCGAGTTGCAACGGCTGCATCAGACCTTGTCGGCAACCGTCGTCTATGTCACCCACGATCAGGTCGAAGCGATGACCATGGCTGACAAGATCGTTGTGGTCAGAGATGGCGAAGTCGCGCAGTCGGCCGAGCCGATCGAACTGTACAAGCATCCTGCTGACACCTTTGTCGGAACATTCATTGGATCACCGCGGATGAACCTGCTGCAGGCGACTGCGCGGCGGCGCGCAGACGGAGGAACAGAGGCCCGCACCGACAATGGATGGATTGTCCGCATGCCGAACGGCCAGTCGCTTGCGGACGGCCAGCGGGTTCAGATTGGCATCCGGCCAGAACATCTGAAGCTGTCAGAGGATGCGAAGTCAGGTGTTTCCTGGCACGTTCACGTTGTCGAGCGGCTTGGGGTTGAAACCTACCTGACGCTCGGAACCCGTGGGAGTTCCGTTATCGCCCGCCTGGAAGGCGACGTGAAGGTGCATGTCGGGGATTCCGTAGGCCTGGAGGCGACGGCGAGCGAATGCCATGCGTTTGACGGAACCGGGAAGGCTATCGCATGGTGATGAAACAAGTCCTTTTGCCCGGCAAGGGGAAATGAATGGGACGACGTGTGACAATCTGGACGGAGGCATGCATTCAGCGCGAACGGGCCGACATGTCGTCCGTATATCCGGCCGGCATGGATGCAGCGATCGCCGACGGGATTGCCGATGAAGGGTTCATCTTGCGCACGGCGGGCCTTGACGATCCAGATCATGGACTTCCTCCCGAGACGCTTGAGACGACGGATGTTCTCGTATGGTGGGGGCACGAGGCCCACGAGGACGTATCCGATGACCTGGTTGACCGCGTGCAGCGACGAGTTCTCTCCGGCATGGGACTTGTGGTCCTTCATTCAGGCCATCATTCTAAGATCTTCAAGCGATTGATGGGTACCAGCTGCAATCTGGCATGGCGTGAACAGCCGCAAGGCGAGACGGAACGGGTGTGGATCGTCTCCCCGTCGCATCCGGTGGCCGAAGGCCTGCCATCGAATTTCGACATTCCTCAATCGGAGATGTATGGCGAGCCCTTCGACATTCCAACTCCTGACGAGCTGGTGTTTCTTTCCTGGTTTCAAGGAGGCGAAGTGTTTCGAAGCGGGTGCGCATTCCGGCGCGGCCGTGGTCGGATATTCTATTTTGGGCCGGGCCATGAAACGTTCCCGATCTACTTCAATCCGCATGTTCGGCGTGTCATAGCAAATGCAATCAGGTGGGCACGGCAGCCGCATGCAGATGGCCGTGTTCTGGAGAACTGGCACCGGCCGCATCCCCATCCCCTGGAAACGTGACTTCACCCAAAACGAGTCAATCGGGACGCCAACAACCCAAGCACTGCACGAAGCGGAAATGCGTGAAAGACACTAGATGAACCAAACGGTAACCCGGATGCGCCGGAAAAAGCGAATAACCTCGGTGGAATTGGCCAAACTGACTGGATTCTCGTCGGCGACCGTTTCGCGGGCCTTCTCTCCGACCGCCAGCATCAAGAAGGCGACCAGGGAAGCCATCCTTTCGGCTGCCATCGAGCACAATTACCAACCAAGCGCCATTGCCCGGACATTGCACAGCCAGCGGTCGCGCCTGGTGGCGATCGTGGTGAACACGATCGCCAACCCATGCGAAGCCGAGGAACTGGACGCTTTGGTCCACAGGCTTCAGGACCGCCGGCTGGTGCCGATTATCCTGTGTTGCGCCGCGATCGAAGATCGCATGACCTTGATGCGGCTTGCCTCGACCTATCACGTCGATGAGGTGATCATTTTTTCGGACATGTTTTCGGCAGAGGACGCAATCCGGATTTTTGACGGGATCCGTCCGATCATGGTGGCCGTCGACCCCGTCGACGATCCGAACGTGGATTCGATCGAGATCGACGGAAGGTCCGCGGCTGGCGAAATCATCGAGAAAGTTGTCAACGATGGGCGCAGGCGCTTCGCCTACCTCGCAGGACGAAAATCAAGCTGGATAGACCAGAAGCGGCGCGACTGGTTCGCGACCGCCCTCGAAGCGCACGGTCTGCGGTTCGAGGCGTTCGGCCATGGTGACTACACCTATGATTCAGGATTCAAGGAGGCGGTGCTGTTGCTGCGACGCAACGGCATAGATGCATTGATTTGTGGCAACGACGTGATGGCGATCGGCGCGCGCGACGCTGCGGTGCGTTTGCTTGGACGCCGCGTTCCCAAGGATCTGGCCATCGTCGGACAGGACGGGATCTCGATGGTCGGTTGGGACTGTCATGACCTGACCACGCTTGCGCAGGACTATGACGTGTTCACAGACACGATAGTCCAGCTCATCGAGCTTGACCCGGCCGAATCGGTTACGCCAAGGCGAATGAAGCTGCAGTGCTTCCCGAGATGGGGCGCGACAGCCTGAATCTTCTGCCCAGTCGCTACGGAGAGCGGATCTCGACCGCATTTGCAGGCGGCACTCTCCTACCAGTGGGTCGCGTATTTCGGCATCGTGTCCAGTGTCCGCCCGGCCCCCTCGGTCACCTTGTCGTCGGTCACGTTGAAAGGCCAGCCGGACCCACAATCGTCCGACAGGCCCTCCGTGCCTGCAAGCCCTTGGGCGTAAGCAGGATGATCCTGCAACGGTCGGCCTGCAACCTCGGCGCATTGTGCTTGCAGAGATGCGCCTGGAGGAGCTCGCGCTCCGAGTCGCCCTGCACCACTTTCACCGCCTTGTCCCTGATCGAACCGCCTCCTCTTTTTGTCATCTGCCGAGTTGACGTCAACTACAGTTGCGGAAGACCAGCGTATGCCACATCGGCTTGCAGGATCAGCTCTTTCATTGCCGAGCGGCATGCCGGAATCAGCCGACGGGACCTGTTTGCCTTTGTCCTGGCCTTGAATGCGCCATGGGTCGTCCTTCCCGTGCTTGGCGTTCATGTTTCGATTCGCCTGTTCGTGGATGGCGACTGCAGCGCCTTTGGTCACTGGCCTTGACAGGCTACAGCCGTCGCCAACGATGTTCGGCGCGACGAAGGAACCAGGTTTTTTTGGCAAACTGAACTTGCACGAAACTTCGTGGAATCAAGATGACAGTGGCTTTCAATCCAGGGAGCGCTCAACTCTCGGTCGCGAACGATCCCGGAGACCGGAACCAGTCATCCTGTTGACGACGTTTTCAAGGATTGTGGAGACGTTGTTGCTGAAGCCGTTCCAAGGAAGGCTGCCACAAAAGGTGATGGATCCGGCCGAAAACACGCATCCTCCGGCCGGCAAGTCAAAATACACCATGTCCGCCCTCAACAGGTTGCCGGTCGGTTCTCCGGGCCAATTGGTCAAATGGGTCAGCTGTTCCTCGTGAACCAGGATCGGGCGATCCTCGTGTCCCTCGGAACTGGCAAGGACGACAACATTGTCCGGCGAACCCAGGCGATGGTCGACGCGATCCATCTCGAACCCCGCCGCGCCGCCGCCGCTGAAACCGAAATCCCCGATGATGTCACCGTGCACGCCTTCGAATATCCAGTCATACGCCGGGTCGAAGCACTTCCGCCGGTAATGCGATCCGTGAAACTCGCCCTGTGCGGTGAATCCAATGCCGACGAGCTCCTGCGGCGGACGGCCACGCCTGCGCCAAAGACCGCCATACGCACCGTCGAACGCATTGTAGTATTCGCCCGGCTCCGCGGCCCAGGCCCGTATGCCGCCTTCCGTGCGGCGAATCTCGATGGCGCCCGTTTCGGTTTCGTGAAGCGCGATCCGCCAATAGAATCCGTTGCCGCCCAGGTACATGAGGTTGCCCCCGGAATCGCGGTAGGCCCGAATTGCGTCCAGCGATCTGTCCGTGTGGTACTCCGGGTGGCTCGTTGTCATGACCGCGCGGTAGTCCGCGAGGCACGCCAGCCCCTCCTCGTGCAGCTCCCGATCGGTGATGACGTCGTAGGCGATGCCCTTGGCGTGCAGCCAGGAGATCAGGTGGCTGTCCGCCTGGAAGTGGCGCAGCCCCGAGCAATCCGATCCTCCGAACGTCCGGTAGCCGGGCCGCAGGTTGAACAGCGGTCGCCGGTGGGACGCGTGACAGATGCCGGAACCGTCCGAATGGAAATTGTAGGTCGAGAGACCATAGCTGCGATATTCCGCCGGATTGTACGGGTACGCGTTCCATTCCCGGTCGCGGTCCTTCCAGGACGAATCATGGTCCGGCCGTGCGTGGTTGCCGTAGACCGCGTAGGTGAAGGTCGGGATCAGCACACAGAGATTCGCACGCGGTTTTCCTCTGGAGGGGCAAACATAGAAAGGCATGGCATCCCGATGCTCGCCGCACGAAATGCGCATCACGTAAACGCCGCTCGGAAGGTCCTCGGGTACACGGAAAGCGAAGTCGGTCTCCCATTGAAAGTCGTATATGTCGTCCTCGTGGAAGTGGATCGCGCCATAGTGTTCGGGAGCGTGCCGCCAGCACATCTCCGTCGCGTCCCAGCGCGAGCCTGTCACCGCGCGTGCCGGAAGGTTGACGAGGCGGGCATCGACCTGGTTCGTGCTCGAATCGCGGACCGTCGTGGTGGAGATGTCCCTGGAAAAGTCCCAACGGGCGATTGCGGATCCATCGGATCTCTCGGTCCCGCGATAGAGGCCGGGCGCCTCGATCTTGCCGTTGAAGTGCTCGCACGCAACGCCGTCCTTCATCCGGGCCGCAATGATTGCACGCTGGCGGACTTCCCCCTTCGTCAGGCTGCACCGCCTGGAGCCATGCACCTCGGCCGGACAGGGGGTTCCAAGTTCCCTTTGACGGATGAAGAGCCTGCCTGAGTCAGCATCAAATCCCGCCTCGAGCTCGTACCAACGGCGCAGCCTGATGCCGGTCGGTGCGAAAACGACGTCCCTGCCTACAGATATCGCTGCCGCCCCGTCCCCCGAAACAAGGAGATTGACGTCGCCGACGCTCAAGATCGTTTGCGGGGATCCCCTGGCGAGGGTCGGATAGATGGTTGCGGCCATCAGGAACCCGTCGCCGGGCCGCAGCGACACCCGCTCCTCCGTTATCGCATGGGAGCCCGGATGGAACGGCTGGTAGCGTGACGGAAAGGCCTGTTCCGCGAACGCTTCCTCCATGGGCTCCTCGACGATTCCCATCCCGGCGGGATTTGGATCGGCGCTGATCGAGCGTGTCAGCCAGGCGGTGAACGGTTCGGTTCCGGTTGACGAGACCTTGAACCCGACGGTTTCCCCCGGCCGGACCGACAGGCGATCAGAGTATCCCACCAGTGGAACGATGCAGTCGTCTTTGGCCATGGCGCTAATGCACTCGTTCTCCGTAGACCAGGTCGGGAAGGAACGTGACCCACTCGGAGAAGAACACGAGAAGGAAGATCATCGCGATGTAGGGGATCAGCAACGGCAGCACGCCAATGGAGATCTGCTCGATCGAAGTCTTGCTGATGCGCGCGGCAACGAACAGGTTCACCCCGATTGGCGGTGTCAGGAACCCGAGTTCGCAGGTCATGACGGTGAATATGCCGAACAGGATCGGATCCACGCCCAGGCTTGTGACCAGCGGAAGAAAGACCGCCGTGAAGATGATGATCTGCGGGATGCTCTCCAGCCACATGCCGACCAGGATGTAGAACACGCCGATCAGGAGCAGCACCAGCCAGGGATGCGCTGTCAACTCCTCGAACAGGGCGAGGATGGATTGCGGAATGTCGTAGAGCGTGACCAGCTGCCCGAATGCCTTGGTGGAGCCAAGAATGAACAGCACCGTGCCGATCACGATGGCGGTGAACCTGAAAGCTTCAAACACCTTCCTGAGTGTCAGGCCTCCGTAAACGAACAGGCCGACGAACAAGCCGTAGAACACTGCCACGCCAGCCGCCTCGGACGGAGTGAAGATGCCGGTATAGATTCCGCCAAGAATCAGGACAGGCGCAAACACCGCCCATTTCCCGTCCCAAAACGCCTCGAGAAGCGGCCGCCACCTGAATGCCTCGCCGACGCCGCCATAGCCGTTGCGCACCGCAACGATGAACGTGACCAGCATCAGCAGCAGACCGAGGGCGATCCCGGGGAGAATGCCTGCGAGAAACAGGCGAGGAATGGATTCATCCGATACCAGCGCGTAGATGATCAGCAGGTTGCTCGGAGGGATCATGCTGCCAAGCGCACCGGCCGCCGCGGCAATGGCGCCAGCGAACCTCGGCTTGTAGCTTTCCTTGATCATTGCCGGAATCGTGATCGATCCGATTGCAGCCGTCGTTGCCGGACCGGACCCCGACAGCGCGGCGAAAAACATGCAGGCGACCACGGTCACGAGACCCAGCCCGCCCTTGTAGGCACCGACAAGCCTGTGGGCGATGGCGACCAGCTTTTCCGACATGCCGCCATGTTCCATCAGCTGCCCCGCCAGCACGAAGAGCGGTATCGTCACCAGGGGGAACGGTTCGAATGCCGTCCATGCGGACTGGGCCATCAAGGTAAGCGGAATGTCGGCGATCAGTATCCCGGCAACTGTCGCGATGCCGGCCGCAAAGGGGATCGGCACCCCGATGGCCATCGCGAAGACGAAGACTGCCGCCATGACCAGGGGGCCGTTCACAGCGGCAGCCCCTTCCAGCCGGACCTGCCCCACCGCCAATAGACCTGCACCATCCGGAATGCCATCAGGACGAAGCCGGCCGGGATGAATATCTGGATCCATCTTTGCTCTATGCCGAGGCCAGGGGTGATGTAGGTCACTTCAAACAACAGCTGGGTAAACAGGATCGTCTGATGAACCATGAACCAGACGAAGCCGAACCACGCTGCGTCGGCGATGACTATGCAGACGATCTGCAAGGGTCGCGGCAGGGCGTTGACCAGCATCGTTATTCGTATGTGCGCCCGTTCGCGGACGGCCAGCGAAGCGCCGAGGTAGACGGCGAAAATCATGCCGAATACCGCAGTTTCCTCGGCCCAGGCGCTCGCTGACGTGAACACGAACCGCAGAATGACCTGGATCATCACGCTGCAAGCGACGACGGCCAGGCAGATCGTGCAAAGAACGTCTTCAAGGTACCTGTCGAGTATGGAAAGCAAGACCGTCCCCTTGCCGCAGACCACTCCGGTTCAACGTGCGGCTTCGCCGCTGATGTCACGTCAACAGGGCAGGAAGGGCTGTTTCAAGCCAAAATTCGGCTCCAGCCCAACCTGCCCGTGGAGGACCTGACGGGTTATTCCGCCGCAGCCCGGATGGCAGCCAGCAGTTTCCTGAAGTCGTCGCCCTTTTCCGCCGCGTAGCGGTCCTGCACCCGCTGGCCCGCGGCGATGAAGTCGGACTTGTCGAAATCGGTTGTCTGCATGCCGCCCTGACCCTCGGTCGTGAGGAAAGCCCGGATCTCCGAGATCTGCCTGGACATTTCCTCCTTGTGGAAGACGCCCGCATCGAAGGCGGCCTTCAACACAGCCTCTCTCTGGGCATCGGTGAGCCTGTCCATGATACGCGGACTCGCGAACAGCGGCGACATGTAGGAGAAGTGCTCGAGCTGCGTGAAGTAAGGCATGATCTCGTAGAACTTCTGCGACTTGATGAACGAGGTCCCGTTGTCCGCACCGTCAACCGTTCCCGTCTGGAGGGCGGTTGGCGTGTCAGCCCAGGCGAGCGGAATCGGCGCCGCCCCGAACTCCTTGAACGTGTCGATCATGACCTGGTTCTTCGGAACGCGAACCTTCAGTCCTTCCATGTCCGCCATGGTCTTGATCGGCTGGCGCGAATTGTAGAAGTCGCGGTCTCCGACAAAGCCGTAGGTCAGGAGATGCACCCTGGTCGCTGCCTTGAGCTGTTCGGCGAATTCCCGCCCGACGTCTCCCTCCAGGACACGGTAGGCGTGATCCTTGCTCTGGAAGATGTACGGCAGGACGAACGCGTCCATCAGCGGGAAGTGCGGTGACACGTTGTTGCCGGTGATGATGTACATGTCGACCGTGCCCAGCTGCATCGCCTTGAAGGCCTCGTCTTCCGTCAGGAGTTGCGCGCAGCAGCGCACTTTCACGTCGATGCTGCCGTCCGAATATTTCTCGGCCAGCTCCTCGAACTTGTCGGCCAGAACGGCGTAGCTGCTGGTGTTTGCCGCCGCGTAGCCAAGATTGATGGTCAGGTCGGCCGCACCCGCGGTTCCGCCGCCAAGGATCAGTCCCGCCGCCATCACGGCTGTGGAGGCAAGCTTTTGAGCAAGATTCTTGAGCATCCTATTCCTCCCGGTTGTGTGCAGGACGGAAACGTCGCACGTATTTCAATGCAAGTATAATATCAAATTTGGATTCTTTGATGCCGTTGTGATATCATCATGTCGTGAATTTCGGCCTGAGACATATCCGGTACTTTGCGGCCGTCGCTGAAGAGCTGCATTTCCGCCGCGCCGCCGAACGGCTGAACGTGGCGCAGCCGGCATTGAGCCGCTCCGTCAAGCACCTGGAAGCCCAGCTCGGCGTTCAGCTTCTCGACCGCTCGAATCGACGTGTCCGGCTGACACACGCCGGCACGGTGTTCCTTTCCGGCTGCCAGGACGTGCTTCGTGCGATGGAGGGCGTGATTGCGCGCACGAACAAGGCGACGACCGGGGAACTCGGCCACCTGGTTGTCGGCTACACGGACTTCGCGATCTGCGGAGAGTTGCCCGCGATACTCCGGGACTTTCAGGTGCGGCACCCCGACATCACGATAGAGCCCGTGCATGGCTTCACGGCCGGTCAGCTGGAACGGCTCAAGACCGGAAAGCTTGATTTCGGCTTCGTGACAGGCCCCATCCACCAGTCGGAGTTCGCGAGCGTTACGGTTCAGGACGATCCGTTCGTCGCCGTGCTCTACGACAACCATCCCTTGGCCAGCAGGAACGGCGTTGACCTGGGCGAGCTTGCGGGAGAGCCGTTTGTGCTCGGCAATCCAAGCGGCTGGCAACACTTCAACGATCACCTGTTCAGCATTTGCCGTCACGCCGGATTTGCCCCGGAGGTCGCGCAGCACGCATTCAACTCGGAAGGAATATTCGGCCTGATAGCATGCGAAATGGGCATCACCATTCACACGACATGCGCGGAAAACATCTTGCGAAAGGGCCTCGTCCTCCAGCCCTTCACGGATCTCGACGCAACCTTGCCGACGATCGCTGCCTGGAGGAATTCGGAGGTCACGTTGACGCAGCAACTGTTCGCGGAGTTCCTGGTTGATCGTGGCTGATGGCCCGCGCGCCCGGTCGTTGCGCCAGGCTGCGGAATACATTCCTGAGGGTTCGGGCAGCCTTGCGCATCGCCGTGCAATTCGTTCGAGACGCGACCACGCGCCTTGTGCCGAATCGACGCCGGTCCGCCAAACCGGAACCGCTTCAGAAGTCGGTGAACCTGCCTGCGGCTCAATCCCGGCACATTCGCTGCGCTGACTGCTGTCATCCGGCGGAAACGGGCAGGTTACGGCTCGCGAAACCGGCCGTAGCGTCCAGCTCGTGCCCGAACAGCGCACCGGGATGCACGAACTCGACGAGAAAGGACGTTTGCAGCGCAAGCGGGCAGGGCCTGGCCTTCTGCAGCGGACGTCGGGCACGCCGGCACGTCCTCCCCGGGGCTCTTGACATGCCGATCATGCATGTGCGGGCGGCTCCCCTCCCTGCGGATGACGTCACCCTGGCATGAACGAGCTCCTTGCAGGGATCGCGGGCGGCCTCGGCCTATTCATCGTCGGGATGTGGATCCTCACCAAGAACCTGAAGGCGCTGGCCACCCGGCGGCTGCGAAGGGCTGCGGGGCGATGGGCCGGGAACACGTTCTCGACCCTTGCCTGGGGCACCCTGGCCGGCGCGATCACCCAGGGCATGACGGCGATAACCTTCATCGTGTTGAGCATCCTTCGCTTGGGGCTGGTCACGACCCGGGGCGCGCTCGCGCTGATCCTGGGCGGGGGCGTCGAGGTGCCCGCCCTCGTCGTGATCGTCACGTTCGACATCAAGGTCGTCTCGCTCTACGTCCTCGCCCTCGCCCCCGCCCTCGCCCTCGCCCGCGCGGCGGTCGCGAGCGACCGGCTGGCGAGGTTCAGGCCCGCGGCGCCGTCCTTCCTCGGGGAGGCCATGATCGTTCTCGGCCACGTGCTCGTGTCATGTTGCGGTCATTTCCATGTTGCGGTGGCCCCAAGAAGTCAGTTTTGACAGCAGCATCCCCGGAATCTCCGCAACATGACAATTTGGCAGCCGTCCGTATCCGATGACCGGATTCTCGGCGGCGACAAGCGTTTCCGATCGCGATCTCCGTCTCTCCGCCCTTCCTCTCCGGCCAGCCCGTGGTTGAACACGCGCCCGGATATCCACAGTGCCGTGACTACCCTGGATTGCACCGCGATCGTGACTTCTCCCGAGAGTCTGAACGCACGCGAGAACCGGTCATGGAGCGCGGAAACAGGCGTTTCGGGCAAGTGAGCGATCGCCGCACCGCAACAAGTCTTTTCTCCCTGTTCCCCCGTCACGGCATGAACCTGTCTTCCACAAGAGGGAGACACGATCATGTTCGAAAGACTCTTCACCTGCGGTTCCACCATCGAGTGGTGCCTGACCGGGCCACTCCTCGACGAGCGGCTTCGCTGGCTTGAGCATTGCATCGTGCCACGTCTCGCTTCGCCGTCTTGAGCTCGTCTCGCCAGTCCGACGCCTGCTGTCGGCGACGTTGCGGACCCTGGTTTCATGGCCAGGACGCGCAGCGCCGCTGCCACAGGGATCCGGGAAGGAACGGCCGCCAACGTACAACGAATGTCTTGGCATGCACGTATAAACAAAAAATGCTTTAAATTCGTACATTTCCCGATATGCTTGCGGAGAATGGCCACGCACTACCACCAGTTCACATCTATTTCCCGGTCGACCGGTGCCAGCGCCGTTAAGCGGGCGGCCTACCGCCACGCGACCCAGATGGCGATGGTCGGCAGATTGCTTGCGCCGTACGACGGCGCGAAGGCGGGCGAACTGAAGCACTCGGAGATCATGCTTCCCGGCGATGCCCCGACATGGGCGGCGCGGGCCTACGGCGACGCGGCGTTCCAGGCGGCGCTGAACGAGGTTCTGACCCATGCGGCACAGGGTCGGCTCCTCCTCGGCACAAACGAAACCGTCGCGCTGCAGGAAGTCGTCGGTGCCGAAGGCACCACCGTCGCGGGGACCGGCCTGCTACCGATGGACGTTGCGGAGCGAATGGCGTGGGCGCGGGTCTCCCAGTGTCTCTGGAACGACATCGAGCATGTCGAGGCGACAACGAACAAGTTCCCGAAGCGGGCCATGCTCGCGCGAGAGCTCACGATAGCGCTGCCCAGGACACTCTCTGGCAAGGCGCAGATCGACCTTGTCCGCGGCTACGTCCGTGAGGCCTACACGAGCCGCGGCACGGTGGTCGACTTCGTGATTCACGACAAGGACGACGGCAACCCCCACGCCCTCATGATGCTGCCGACACGATTCCTTGACGTCGACGCCTGGGGCGGCAAGGACCGGCGGCTGACCCGTGGCAGTGCGGTCACCGAGGTGCGCAGGACCTGGGAACGGCACGCCAACATGATCCTGGAGCGAGAGGGCCTGAGGGACCGGGTCGACATGCGCTCGCTCAGGGACCGGGGCATCATGCTCGAGCCCGAAAGCTACAACTGGCGACTGGCGAAAAACGTCGAGAAGGCAGGGGGAACGGCCACGGCAAAGCTGGCCTGCGACGAGCTCAGGAAGAAGAACCAGGCCTACCTCCGGGAGCGCCCGGAGCATGTCCTGACGGTGGTCCAGTCGCGGCGCGCGAGCTTCACGAAGGCGGAACTCCTGGGCGAGCTGGCGGCGCGGCTGGACGAGACTCCGGAGAACCTCGCGGCGGAGCTGGTGGCGGCGGTCTCGGGCTCGGCCGATCTGGTGCCGATGGGGGCGAAGGCGGTGGAGGGCGAGCCGCTCTACGTCACCCGCGCGAAGGCGGAGCAGGGCACCCGTCTGGCCGCCGATTCCGCGCGTCTCGTCGCTGCCCGGATGGACCCGGAACTGGTCTCGGCGGGCGACGCTTTCGAGAGCGGGGACGGACCGATCCTCGTGGATGTCGGACCGATCGCCGTAGCCCGCGGACGGGAAGCCAAGGCGGCGGCAGCGAAAGCGCGACGCGAGCGGCGGCCGGCGCCCGCACCGGCGAAGGGACGCAAGCCCCTGATCTCGGTCGACGCCGTCCGGGCGGCGCTGCAGTCGCGCGCCGGTGACCTCTTCCGGGAGGCGTTCGGCCAGCCCGTCCGGCCCGGTGCGGCGGAATGGAGAGCCAAGGCGAACGAGGGTGTCGCGATGCAGATGCGCGGCGAGAAGCGCGGCCTCTGGCGGGACCACACGACCGGCGTCGGCGGCGACCTGTTCGACCTCGCGGCACGAGTTCTCTGCGGCCTCGATGGCGCGAGGCGCGACTTCCCGCGCGTTCTACGGGAAGCGGCCGGCTGGGCCGGCGTCGCCCCGGATCACGTGCCGGATCCGGACAGGATCGCGGCGCTTCGCAGGGAGCGGGAACGGGCGGCCGCCGGAGAGAAGGCGAGGGCCGCGGAGCGCCGCGCGACGCTCGTGCGCGGGATCGCAGCCAGGGCCGTCCCGGTCGCCGACACGCCCGCGGCGGCATACCTCGCGACCAGGGGCATTGGCGCATTGCCCCAGGAGGGCCTCGCGTACCTGCCGCCCGTTCCCGGCTTCGGTGTCCGGAACCCCGACGCCGCGTCGCTCGTGGTCTGGGCGCGGGATGCGGACGGCGTGATCCAGGGCGGTCAGCGGATCCTGATGGACTCGGACGGGACGCCGCTTGACACGGACGTCCGCAAGCCCGCCTTCGGCACGATCTCCGGTGTTCCGGCTCGCTTTCCGGCGCGGGACGGGGAACTGGCGGAGGGGCCGCTCGTCATTGCGGAGGGGCCGGAATCCGCGCTCGCGGCCTGGGAGGCGACCGGCCTCGAGACCTGGGCCGTGTTCGGGGTCTCCGGCTTTGCCGCGGCGCCGGTCCCTGACGGTCGCGAGGTCATCCTCGCTCCGGACCGCGACGCCCCCGAAAGTCCCGCCGGACGCGCCTTCAGGCAGGCCGTGGCCGAGCACCTGGGGCGGGGCAGGAACCTCAGGGTCGCGATGGCCCCGGAACCCTCGGGCAGCAAGAGCGACCTGAACGACACGCTGCAGCGGGCGGGCCTCGGGGAGGTCAGGGGCGCGATTGACGCCGCGCGCCCGGTCCGGGCATGGCTGCCGGCGGAGCTGAACCAGGGCCAGCGCGAGGCGGCCGAGGCGATGCTGGGGCCGGATCGGCTGACGCTGGTGAAGGGGCACGCCGGGACGGGCAAGACGACGGCGCTCCGGGCCGTGGCGTCGGCCTGGCAGGCGAGGGGGGTCGAGGTGCTTGCCGGCGCGCCGTCCGGAAAGGCGACGCAGGAGCTTGCGCGGATAGAGGGCGCCCGGGCCGCAACGCTCTCGGCATGGGAATCGCGCTGGGAGCGTGGCGAGATTCCAAAGGTCCCCTTCGTCTTCCTGATGGACGAGGCCGGCATGGTCGGCGTCGAGCAGTGGGCCCGTGTCCAGTCGCGTGTCCTGGCGGCCGGCGGCAAGCTCGTGGCAATCGGCGATCCCGAGCAGCTGCGTCCCGTGGGCGACCTCTCGGGATGGGCTCCGGCCGAGTCCACGGTCCACGCGCTCCCCGTCATCGACCAGGTGCTACGGCAGAGGGACGAAGGCGACCGTGCGGCCGTCATGGCACTTGCGCGCGGCAGGAACGGGATCCAGGCCGGCATCGACCATTTCCTTGCGAGCGGCGCTGTTCGGCTGGAACCAGAGGTGCTCGACGATCCGGTCGCCGCCCTCGCTGCAGCCTACTGGGTGGGACCGGAAGACGCGAGCCGGATCGCGCTTGCGTACTCCAACCATGACGTCGACAGGCTCAACGAAGCACTCCGCGCGGCGGCGGTCTCGCAAGGGATCGTCAACGACGTCGACGCGATTGAGGTCGAGATCGCGCGTGAGCGGCGCGTGCGGACCTCCGGCGGCGGCGCGCGCGTATGGCGACAGGCCGCGAAGATCCGGATCGGGGCCGGGGACCGCATCCTGCTCACGCGCCCGGCACCCGATCTCGGCCTGCCGCGCTCGGGATTCGGCACCGTCACGAAGGTCGCGGGAGGCAGGTTCACGGTCCTGGTCGACGGGCGGAAGGAACCTGTCGCGATCGATCCTGCCGCCTTTCCGCATCTTGACCACGGGTTCGCGGCGACGGTCCACAAGGCGCAGGGCATGACGGCCGACCTGGTCTCGGTGCTGCCTCACGCACGGATGGACGGGCAGGCGACCTACGTGGCGCTCAGCCGGCATCGCGACAAGGTGACGGTGTTCGGACGCCGTCGCCACATGGAAAGCGCCGAGGACCTGCACCGCATGGGCGTTCGCGGCGCCGCGCCGCCGGTGCCAAAGGCGGAGCGGGGCCGCCCCGCCGTCCGGATGCCGGAAGAGGCCACGACGGACCGCCTGGACTGGCGGGGATCGCGGCGGAGCGGGGACAGGCTTCCCGGCCTCGCGGGCGACGCCCACCTGCAGTCCGTCGCGCTCAGGACTGCCGGCCTTCTCGCCGCCGACCGGGCCGAGAGCGACCCCGTACTCAAGGAGTTTCCGGCCGACAGGTGCGATTTCAGCGGCGCTCCGACGGAGGCGATCGACACGCTCGTCGCACGGAACGGCGTGATCCGTGCAGAGGAGCTCGCGGCCGCGCTCGCCGCGCCCGTCGCGGACCCCGAGACCTTCCTCCGGCTGTTCGACGAGGCGATCCGGCACCCGGATCTCGTCGCGCTGCCTGGCGGCCGAGCCTTGAGCGAAGGCGATTCCTGGATCTACACCACTTCCGCCCACCTCCGGGCCGAGCTTGCCGCCATCGACCGGGCGATGCGCATGGCCGAGCGATCCGGGACCGGGGAGGCCGTGAGCGTCCCTGAACCGGCGGAACCGCTCTCCGGGTCGCAGCGGGAGGCGCTCGTCCACGCGATGCAGGCCGGGGCCGAGGGCGGCGGGCTGGCGCTGGTGACCGGCGGACCGGCTTCCGGAAAGACGCGCCTGGCCGCCGAGATTGTCCGGGCCCACAAGGCGCAGGGAAGAGTCGTGACCGTCGTCGCCGCCACCGCCGCCGGACGCTCCGCGCTGGAGGCGACCGGCTGTTTCGCGCTGACGCTCGACCGGTTCCTGGCGGAGCAGCCGGTCCGGCGCGCCGAAGGGGATCCCGGCCACGTGATCGTGCTGGACGACTCCCACGCGTTTGGCGCTTTCCAGGCCGACGCCGCCCTTGCACGGGCGGAGGCGACGGGGGCGGGAGTCGTGGCGATCCTGGATCCTACGCAGCGGCCCCCGTTCGGCGGGGCGGTGTTCCGGGCGCTGTCCGAGCGGGCCGGGGCGGTGGCGCTGGAAGGC
This sequence comes from Paracoccaceae bacterium, assembly GCA_965208685.1. Lineage (GTDB taxonomy): Bacteria > Pseudomonadota > Alphaproteobacteria > Rhodobacterales > Rhodobacteraceae > JAJEFO01. Next base: position 71,969 of record CBDBPL010000007.1, read on the forward strand.
GTTCAGGGCGTCGAGGGTCCCCTCGCCGGGATCTTGGCCGGCCTTGCCGCGGGCGGGGACGACGCGGCAGCGGCGCTGTCCGGCCTCCGCGATCAGGGCGGCGTGACGGCGGCGGGCGACAGGGAGACCGCGATCACGCGCGTTGCGGCGGAGTTCGTGAAGGATCGCGCCGCGGACCGGATCGCGCTGGCCTGGTCAAGGGCCGGCGCCGACGCGCTGACCGACGCGATCCGGCAGGCCCTGGACCAGGCGATGCCGGAACGCAGGGTCGAGGCGAGGGAAAGCCGCTTCGGGCCGCTCGGGGACCTCAGGCCCGGCGACCGCGTCCGTTTCACCGTGGCGGGCTGGTGCGGAACGCCCAGGGGCGTGCACGGCGGCATGATCATTCGCGGCGACCGGGCCGAGGTGCTGAAGACCCTCGCCGGCGGAGGTCTGAGGATGCGCGTTGCCGGCCTCGGCGGGACGCGGGAGGTCGACGTGGTGCCGGAAGGCCCGCTTCCGTCCTGGCAGTTCGCATTCGCCTCGACGATCGCGGCGGCGGCCGGCTCGCGGCACGACAGCGTCCACCTCATCGCTTCGCCGGGCCTCGACCGCGCGACCCTCGCGGCAGGCGCGGTCATCGCGAGCGGGGATCTCCGGATCACGCTGCCGGTCCCGGAGGAGCGTGCCAGTGCGGCGCTCGAGAGCATGGCAGGCCGGGAGCGCCCGGCACGGAGCGCGGCTGACCACGGCTTCGATCCGGCGCTCGCGGCCAGGGCAGCGCAGGAAAGCGCGGTCCCGGCGCCCATTCGTCCGGCGGCGCCGAAGCGCGGCGACGCGGTTCCGGACACCGGCGCCACCGAAATGCCAGCCGTGCGGCTCGATTCCGTGCGTGCTTGGCGCGCGAACGCCGACTACCTGAAGGAGCACCCCGAGCATGTGCTTGCCGTCGTCCAGGCGGACCGGCCGGTGTTCACGGAAACTGACGTGCGCCGGGCGCTGCGGGAACGGCTCGGCGCCTCGATGCAGGACGCGGAGCTCGGGACGCTGGGCGACCGCGTCATGAAATCGGATCACCTCCTGACGCTCGCCGCCGAGGCTCCGGGCGGCGCGCGCCGGTTCGTCACGACGGCCCGCGCCGAGGCGATGCGGAGCGCGCACGCAACGGCGCGGAAGCTTGCGGCGGGACGCTTCGTGCCCGGGGACATGCCCGTGGAGCGCGGTGACATGTTCGACGGCCTGAACCCCGGCCAGGCGCGTGCGGCGGAGGCGATGCTCGGCCGCGAGCGGCTGACGCTCGTGCAGGGACACGCCGGCACGGGCAAGACGCACACGCTCCGGGCGGTCGCTGCGGCATGGCAGGCGCGGGGCGTCGAGGTCCTGGCCGCAGCGCCGTCGGGCAAGGCCGTGGCCGGGCTCGCCGCCATCGACGGCGTGGAGGCTGCCACCCTGGCGAGCTGGGAGGCCCGCTGGCAGAAGGGCGACGTGCCGAAGGAAGGCGCGTTCGTGTTCGTCATGGACGAGGCCGGCATGGTCGGGGCAGGGGCCTGGTCGCGCGTCCAGGAACGCGTCCTCGCCATGGGCGGAAAGCTCGTCGCCGTTGGCGACCCGGACCAGCTGCAGCCCGTCTCCGACATGCCGGGATGGGCGATCGCGGAACGCGCTGCCGGCCAAGGGCACGTCTCGGTCATCGACCACGTCGTCCGGCAGAATGACCGCCTGGACGCCGAGGCGACGCGCCGCCTGGCGCTTGGCGGCGCGAACGTGGAGCATGCCGTCCGACACTACGCGGATCGTGGCGCCGTCCGTATCGAGGGCGAAGTCAGGGCGGATCCGGTCGCGGCGGCGGCGCGGGCGCACGCGGCTGACATGGAGAAGCACCCCGGAGGCACCCGCATGACCGTTGCCTTCACCAACAGGGACGTCCACGCGCTCAACGACGCGATCCGCGCCGAGGCGTTGTCGCAGGGCGTGATCGATCCGGAGACTGTCCGCTGCTACGGGAAGATCCAACGGCGCGTGCGCGGCGACGACGGGGAACTGCGGATCACGTTCGCGCCCCGCGACCTTGGTGTCGGCGACCGGATCGTGCTGACAAGGGCCAGCGAGGCATGGGGCCTGCCGAAGTCGGCCTTCGGCACGGTCACCCGGACGGAGGATGACGGCGTCTGCGCGGTCATCGACGGGCGGGAGAACCCGGTCCAGCTCGACCGGGAGGAGCTGGAGCACACGGACTACGGCCACGCGGCCACGATCCACAAGTCGCAGGGCATGACCGCGGACTCGGTGTTCGTGCTGCCGCACCGGCGCATGCACCGGCATGCGACCTATGTCGCGCTCAGCCGGCACAGCGAGCGCCTCGCCGTGTTCGGCCGCGCAGGGCACCTGGATCGGCTCACGGACCTCGTGCGGATGGCACAGACCGCCGGAACGCTGGACACCGACCTCCTCGACGGCGAGGCCGCGTCACCGGACGCGGGCCGGGATCCCGCGCCGTGGGAGGCTTCGGCGGGCCTCCAGGGCCGCGCGGACTGGAAGGCCTGCGGCGCGGAGGCGGGGCGCATCGACTTCGTCGCCGATGCCCGCTTCATGGCGGTCGCCGAGCGAACCGTGGGCCTCATGGCCGCGGGCCGCGGGCACGATCCCGGCGGGGACGCCAGCCGCGACCCGGATGGACTCGCCAGCGAGCCGCAGCGGGCGGTCGACGTGCTGCTCCGCCGCGCCTCCGTCTTCCGCGACGAGGACGTGGCCGGCCAGCTCGCCAGGGTCTCGCGCGGCGATCCCGACACCTTCCTGCGGCTGTTCCGGGAGGCGATGTCGCGCCCCGACCTGGTCGTGCTCGCGGACGACGATGGACGGGGCGGACGGGTCTGGTCGACGGAGGACCGGCTGAAGACGGAGCTGGACGCCGTCGACCGCGGAATCCGTCTGGCGCTCGATCCCGTCCCTGCGGACGCGCCTCCGCGCCCGCGCCTGGCGCCGGACTTCGGTCGCAGGCGGGGCCTCTCGCCTGCGCAGGAGACGGCGGTGCGGTCCGCCACGCGGCAGGGCCGGCTCCGGCTGATCGCCGGCGACGTCGGCAGCGGCAAGACGGCCGTCGCCGCCATCGTCGCGGACGTCCACGAGAGGGCCGGCAGACAGGTGCTCGCGGTAGCGGCCTCGGGCGCCGCCAAGGACGGGCTCCGCGAGGCCGGGGTCCGCTGGAAGGGGTCCGACCCCGAGGGCCGGGGCGGAATGAAGCTCCTCACGCTCCACGGTCTCGAGAGAGACCTGAAGCAGGGCAGGATCTCGCTGGATCCGAACGCCGTCATCGTGCTCGACGACGCGGGGCGGATCGGCGCCGAGCGGGCGGCCCGGCTCCTGAAACTGGTGGAGGAGAGCGGCGCGAAGCTCGTCGCCTTCCTCGACGACGGCGCCCTGGGGCCGCCCGAAGGCGGCCCGGTCTTCCAGGCGCTCAGGATGCGTCTCGGCGCGACGAGCATCGACGAGACCTGGCGCTGGGAGCCCCGACGCGCCCTCGTGATGGGCATGCTCATGCGCGGCGGCGAGGAAGGGGAGCGCGCGGTTGCCGCACTCGCGGAGGACGGGTGCCTGGTCGCGGCACGGGACCGCAGGCGCGCCGTCGACGAGATCGCGAAGGTCTGGGTCGCCGACGAGGCGGAGAGCAAGGTGGCGCTGGCATGGTCGCGCAAGGACGTCGACGCGCTGAACGACGCGATCAGGAAGTGCCTCGACCGCGAGGATCCCGCGCGGCGCGATTACGAGCCCGACTTGGAGGGATCGCTCGCCGGTCTCAAGCCTGGCGACCGGATCCGGATTGTCGCTTGGATGCCAAGGGATCCCGGCGTGCCGGAGGCGCTGAGGTTCCATGCCGGCGAGCTGGCAGAGCATCAGGGCCGCGACCGGGCCGGAGCGACCATGTTCCGAGTCAGGGGCCGGGACGGCGCGATGCGCGACGTGCGCGTTCCCAAGGGAACGGAAATCCCGGAGTGGCGCTTCGGCTTCGCGGGCACGATCGCCGGCGAGACTGGCCGCGCGGCCGACAGCGTCCACGTGCTGGCGACCCCGGGGATGAGCCGCCAGCTGCTCGCGTCGGGTGCGCGCCTTCACCGGGAGAGGCTCCGGATCGTGGCTCCGGTCGAGAAGGCCGCCCTTCAGCGCGCGATGGCGCGGATCGTCGCGCGCGACGCCACGCCGGAAAGCGTGCTCGACCACGGGTTCGATCCCGCGCTCGGCGCGCGGGCAGCCATGCGCGGACGCGGCGTCGAGACGGGGCCGCGGACGCCAGGGCAAGTCTCCGGCGCGCTGGCACGGCTCAGGGAGGTTGCGCGGCTCGGCGACCCGGACCCATCGGACGCGCCGCTGCGCGGCCTGGAGGGCGAGGTCATGGCCGAAATCATCGGCGCGGCGATCCTGCGCCATGGCGCGGCTCCGGAAGGAAGGGACCGGCTTGCGCTCGAATCCCACGTGGAGGCCCTCGCAGATCCCGCCAGTTGGCGAATGGTGCTTCGGCAGTCGCCCTCCGGCACGGTCCGCGAGGCGGACGCACTGGCCGTCAAGCTGGCGGGGACCGTGCCGGGCGAGGACTCCGGCCGGGCACCCACGGCCGCGCGGGTCCTCGCAAGGGGCGCACTGACCGCGCGGGCCATGGGAGAGGATGCGGTCGCGGAGCTCTTCGAGGACGGGCTCCGGTTCTACGGCTGTCGCGCCGCGCTCGCCCGGGCGCTCGGCCGGCCGGAAGAGCTCGTCGCGGATCGGGTGCCGGAAGCCGAGGTCCGCGAGACCCGGGCCCGGGAAACCGCGGACCGGGCCCCGAGCCTCGCCGCTGCGCAAGAAGGGCACGCCGCGCCGGCCATCCGTCGTCCGCCCCGTCGCTCGCGGGGTCTCGACGTCGCGCGGATGCTGGACGAGCTGGAGATGTCGGAAGAGCGCCTGGCCGAGGAGGCCTTCGGGATCTTCCTGCCGAAGAGGCGCCGCGCTGCGCCGCGACGGCACCGGCCCAGGTTCGAGCGCTGCCGGGAGGAACTGCGTCTGCGCGGGGACTGGCCCGGGCGTGCCGAAGCCCTGAAGGCCGCGAGGGAGGAGTTGGCCGCGGCCGCCGCCAAGAGGCCTGCGGAGGAGGGAGCAGAGACGGAGAGGGTCGCGGCTGAAAGGGCGGCAAGAGATGTCTTGCCCGACCGCGAGACCGGGGTTGCGACCGGACGCGCGGCCCCCGCACAGGAACGGTCCGGGGCCGAACCGGAACTGACCCTGCAGCTGGCCATGGCCGTCACCGCACGCACGCCGATGGCTGCGCCGGTGCACGCCCAGGACCTGCAGATGGGAATCGCGGCGCTTCTGGACCGCGCGGGCGCGGGGGGCGTCGACGGGAATCCGGTCGCCGGGATCGGGGTGGCGGACGTCCGCAACGAAGCCGAGCGGGAGCTGGTCGCTGCCGTCCGGGAGGCCGCCGCCGCCGGGCCGCTGCCGGAGGCGGGCGCGCTCCGCTCCGCGCGCGCCGACCTGCTCGCGGAGCTGGCCACTTCGGGCCACGCGCCGGAGCCGCAGCCCGACCTGGGCGAACGCATGACGAAGTGCTTCACGCAGGGCGAGATCCTGGCTCTTCACGACCTGCGGCTGCCGCTGCCGCCGAGCCTGGCGAACGTCGACCGCGACACGCGGCGCGACGTGTCCCGCCATCTGCAGATCTTCGCGCCGCTGGACGATCCGGCGAAGCGGCCGGAACCCGAACCGCTCCCCGTCATTGGCGCGATGCTGGCACGGCCGGAGGCTCGGGGGACCTTCGAGGAACTGGCGCGCTCCCTTAGCCTCGAGCAGCTGGATGCGCTGCGCGATCCGGAACGAGCGGTGCCCGAGGGCCTTGCTGGCTTCGGAACGGACGGCAGGAAGCGGATCGCGGAGGCATTCCGCACCGGCCCCGTCCCCGCGCGCCGGGACACGGCGCCCGACCCGCACCTGGCCGACGACGTGCTCGTGCTCTCCTGCGCCGTCAGCGAGCGCGTTGACGCGAAGGCGCCCTTACACCGGAGCACGCTGCCCCGCGACGTCGAGGCGGTCCTCCGGGACTCCATGCTTGCCCACAACGTCCCGGAGGCCGAGGTCGACGAGCTCGCGTTCGGGATCGCGCGCAGGCGGGCGGAGACAGACGTCCGGGTCGCGGCGGCGCGGGAGATCGGCATCGGCGAGATCTTCGAGGTCCGGGCCCGCTTTGACGGAAACCCGGACTACCCGGCGCAGGCGGACATTGACTCCTACAAGGCCACCGTCGCCAAGGGGATGCGCCGTCTCCACCACGAGGAGCCGCTGCCCACGGAGATCGAGCTTCGCGTGGCGCGCGCCGTCGTCGCGACGCACGGCACGAAGCGGCACGCCCTGGCACTGGCAATGGCGGAGGCCCTGGAACGGGGAACGACTCTCGCTGCGGACGGCATCCGGAAGGAGCGGCAGGCCCTCGTCGCGGAGCTGCGGGAAGGGCCGAAGTCCCGGGAGTCATTCCAGGATCGGTCGCTCCTTCGGCGAATCTACCGCAGCTTCACCGCTGCGGAGGTGCGTGAGCTGGCCCGGGGCAGGGGAGCGGACCTGGAGCGCCTGCCCGACGAGGCGGATCGGGAGCAGGTCGTCAAGGCCGTCCAGCAGCTCCACGGCAAGTCCTGGCGCACCGAGCCGTCGCCATGGCGGGAACGGCAAAGGCCGCACGCGTGCTCCTTCGGGGCGGAGCACGCGTGCGGCCGGGAACGCTACCTCGGTGCGGAGCGCGACTGATGACGGGGTCCGCGTTCGCGACGCCGGATCTCCGGCATCGCGGGGGCAGGGCGACACGGGGCCAACGTCGCCGGGAACGTCGTGGAATCCGGCCGTTCGGGCTGTTATCCCGGTGACGGTACGCATGCCGGCAGCACGGAGGCGCAGGGCCATGCACGCAGAGATCGCCAGCAGAAGAGAGGAGATCGCCGAACTGTGCCGCAGCCACGGCGTGAACCGGCTCGAGGTCTTCGGCTCGGCCGCGCGCGGGACCGACTTCGACCCGGTCACCAGCGACGTGGACTTCCTGGTGGAGTACGAGTCGCAGGATCTGGGCCCTTTCCTCCGGCGGCACTTCGCGTTGCAAGGCGACCTTGCCGCGGTACTGGGCCGTGAAGTCGATCTGGTCATGGCATTGCCTGACAACAAGTACTTGCGGGCCAGCGTCAACCAGTGCCGCGAGGTCGTGTACGATGCGCGCGGCGTGGAGAGCGATCCGGGATGTCAGCCCGGCCCGACAGCGGCAAGTGACGTAAGCCCGTGCATGAAGCGTGATCCCCGGGTCTACCTGGAGGAGGCGCAACGGGCGGCCGGAAAGATCATGGATTACGTCGAGGGAATCGATCTCGACGGCTTCCTGGCCAGCGACCTGCTGCAGAGGGCCGTCGAGCGGCAACTCACGACCTTTGGCGCAGCTCTCGCCGGCCTCGAGGAAAACTCGCCTGAACTGGCCGAGCGGATACCGGACCTGACGGAATCCGTTCGTCGCGGCAACCTTCTGGTCCGTGAATATGACAGCACCGATCCGGAGAGAATCTGGAAAGTCGCCTTGCAGGTCCTTCCGGAACAGCGACGGGTCCTCCTGTCGGTTCTCTCCGAGCTGAATCGCGAGGACGCCGCGCCGGAATTGCGCGGACACGGGCCGTGACCGGGTTGCCCGACGCCCTGCCGTGAGCGCGGGCCGGGTGCCGGGAACGGGACGCGGGCGTCAAATGCCGCGGGATTCGCCGTCAAGTGTTGCAGGACTTTTCGTCAAGTGCGGCAGGGTCTGCCGGTCAAGTGCCGCCATATTGTCGGTCAAATGTTCCAGAGTTTTGCAGGATACGTGAGAATCTCCTTGTTCATCACTTTTGGTACGCAACGTCAGGTGGAAAAGGCCGCCTCAAGTGCGATCCGGACCATGTCGCCAAAGGACTTCTCGCGGCTCTCCGAGTCCAGCGCCTCGCCGGTCTGCAGATGATCCGAAACGGTCAGGACTGCGAGCGTCCGCGCTCCGTGGCGCGCGGCGACAGTGTAGAGTTCCGCAGCTTCCATCTCGACGGCCAGTATGCCGTGGCGGGTCATCTGCTCGTTAAGGTCGGGACGCTCGTCGTAGAATGTGTTTGACGAGTAGATGCCGCCGACATGCGTGGGCACGCCGGTCCCTTCGGCGGCTTGAACGGCTGCACGGAGAAGTGCCCAGTCGGCACAGGGCGCGAAACTCAACTCCCGAAACATCCCCCTCGATGGCGTCTCCACCGAGGACGCGGTCATCGCGATGACGATGTCGCGAAGCTTCACGTCCTCCTGCATGCTGCCGCAAGAGCCGATGCGGATCAGCGTCTTGGCGCCGTAGTCGCGGATGAGCTCGTTGGCGTAGATCGAGAGCGACGGCATGCCCATGCCCGAGCCGTGGATCGTGACCGGATGCCCGTTCCACCTGCCCGTGAATCCAAGCATGCCGCGCACCTCGTTGACCAGTCTGGGCTCGTCGAGAAACTCCTCCGCCGCCCACCTGGCACGCAAGGGGTCGCCCGGCAATAGAACGGTGTCGGCGATGTCGCCGGGCTTGGCGCCGATATGGATGGTCATGTCGCGGGCTCCGATCTGCAGTTGTCTTGGTGACAGGTTCCGCCAAATCGCGACGGCGTGCAATCGCTCCCTTGGGTCGGTTTTTCAGGAATCGACAGGCCATGCCGAATGCATGGTGTCCGGGCCGGCAATGTGCAGACCGGAGGCGCCGCGAAGCCTTGCCTGGGCTGAAGCTGGGTGGGTCGCGCCTACTCGGCCGCGACCTGCTGCCTGTCGGCGAGCTGCACGATGTCGAGCATGATCCGGTTCAGCTCGAAATCACGTGGGGTGTAGACTTGAGCGATGCCCATGGCGCGAAGCCGCGCCGCGTCGTCGTCGGGAATGATGCCTCCCGCGACCACCGGCACGTCGCCGAGACCGGCGCACCGCATCTCAACGAGTGTTTCCCTGATCAGCTGAAGGTGGGATCCGGACAGGATCGAAAGGCCGATGACATGGGCGCCCGAATCCCTGGCTGCAGCGACGATTTCCGACGGCGTGAAGCGGATGCCTCCGTAGGTGATGTTCATGCCGACGTCCCGGGCGCGGACGGCGATCTGCTCGGCCCCGTTCGAATGGCCGTCGAGACCCGGCTTCGCGATCAGGAACTTCATGCGCTCTCCGAGCCTTGCGGACACCGCGTCGACGGCCTCTCTCACGTGGTCAAGCCCCTCGGTCCGGTTGGACGGCGATCTCGAGACGCCGGTCGGGGCGCGGTACTGCCCGAAGGCCGCGCGGACAACGTCACCCCACTCGCCCGTCGTGGCGCCCGCCTTGGCGGCCTTGATGGAAGGGGGCATGACGTTCCTGCCCGACTCGCATGCCGCGCGCAGTTCCGTGAGCGCCTGCGTCACGGTTGCGTCGTCGCGCTCGTTGCGCCAGGCCGTGAGGCGCGCCGTCTGCTCTGCCTCGGCGCTTTGGTCGATTTCGACCACGGCCTCGGCGCCGGACGGCAGGGGCGACTCTTCGCCGCTCTCGTACCTGTTGACGCCCACGACGACGGTCTCGCCCGACTCAACCCTGGCAATTCGCTCCGAGTTTGAGCTGACCAGCCGGGACTTCATGTACTCAATGGCCTCGACGGCGCCGCCCGCGGCATCGATGTGGGCAAGCTTGTTCCGGGCGCAGTCCTTCAGTTCCTCGACCTTCGCCTCGACGACGGGATTGCCGTCGAACAGGTCGCCGAATTCCAGGAGGTCCGTCTCGTATGCCAGGATCTGCTGCATGCGCAGAGACCATTGCTGGTCCCAGGGACGCGGCAGGCCGAGCGCCTCGTTCCAGGCGGGCAGCTGCACCGCGCGGGCGCGGGCGTTTCGTGACAGCGTGACCGCGAGCATTTCAAGCAGGATGCGATAGACGTTGTTCTCGGGCTGCTGTTCCGTCAGGCCGAGCGAGTTGACCTGGACGCCGTAGCGGAAGCGCCGGTACTTCGGATCCTCGACCCCGTAGCGTTCGCGGCAGATCTCGTCCCAGAGTTCCGAGAAGGCGCGCATCTTGCACATCTCGGTCACGAAGCGAATGCCGGCATTCACGAAGAAGGAGATTCGTCCGACCATGGCCGGGAAATCCTCCGCCGGCACCTTGGCCCTGAGGTCGTCGAGCACGGCCTGTGCCGTCGCCAGCGCGTAGGCAAGTTCAAGTTCGGGCGTCGCGCCGGCCTCCTGCAGATGATAGGAGCAGACGTTCACCGGGTTCCATCCGGGCATGTGGTTGCCCGTGTAGGCCGCGACGTCGGTGACCATGCTTAGGCTGGACGCGGGAGGGCAGATGTAGGTGCCGCGCGAAAGGTATTCCTTGATGATGTCGTTCTGGACCGTGCCCTTGAGCTTCGCGATGTCCGCTCCTTGCTCCTCGGCAACGGCAACGTAGAGGGCGAGAAGCCACGGCGCCGTGGCGTTGATCGTCATCGACGTGTTCATCCCTTCCAGCGGGATCTGGTCGAAGAGGAGCCGCATGTCGCCCAGGTGCGAAATCGGCACCCCGACCTTTCCCACTTCGCCCTGCGCCAGCTCGTGGTCGCTGTCATAGCCCGTCTGCGTCGGCAGGTCGAAGGCGACCGAGAGGCCGGTCTGTCCCCTGGACAGGTTGTCGCGGAAGAGCGCGTTCGAGGCCTGGGCCGTCGAATGCCCGGCATACGTCCTGAAGAGCCAGGGTCTGTCTGCGGTCATGGGCACCTCCGAAGAGCAACAAAGTTGCGGCATCTGGCAATAAAGCGTAACAAACTGTCCCTGTCAATACGCCGCGTTGCAGCGTATTCCGGGCGCAACGGTAGCATTCAGGACTTTGGTGTCTTCTGCCGCGCAAGCGCCTCTGCCCACAGAACTGCCCTGAATCTGGCTCTGTAGCGGGATCTAGGGTAATAAAGTTTCAAATCTTGGAACAGTACATATTGAATGTTGCGCACAGGAATGATTGACTGGGGGTCGAATCTGTGATTCTGCATTGCGGCGTCACATGGAAGGAGCAACGCGGGATGGCTTTGGACAAGATGAGCGCGGACACGGCATCAGAAACGGGCAGGGATCTCTACGACCTGGGAGAAATCCCGCCCATGGGCCACGTGCCGGCAAGGATGCATGCATGGGCGATTCGCCGCGAGAGGCATGGAGAGCCGGACCAGTCGTTCCAGCTGGAGGTGGTCGATGTCCGCAATCCCGGCAGCAGCGAGGTCGTCGTTCTCGTGATGGCCGCCGGCGTCAACTACAACGGCGTCTGGGCCGGCCTCGGCATTCCGATCAGCCCCTTCGACGTTCACGGTGCCGACTACCACATCGCCGGCTCCGACGCCTCGGGCATCGTCTGGGCCGTCGGGGACCGCGTCAGGAACTGGAAGGTCGGCGACGAGGTTGTCATCCATTGCAACCAGGACGACGGCGACGACGAGCACTGCAACGGCGGCGATCCGATGTACTCCCCGAGCCAGAGGATCTGGGGGTACGAGACGCCGGACGGCTCGTTCGCCCAGTTCACGACGGTCCAGGCGCAGCAGCTGATGCCGCGTCCGAAGCATCTGACCTGGGAGGAAAGCGCCTGCTACACGCTGACGCTCGCCACGGCCTACAGGATGCTCTTCGGCCACCACCCGCACGAGCTGAAGCCCGGGCAGAACGTGCTGGTCTGGGGCGCCAGCGGAGGTCTCGGATCCTACGCGATCCAGCTCGTCAACACCGCCGGAGGCAACGCGATCGGCGTGATCAGCGACGAGGAGAAGCGCGAGTTCGTCATGAGCCTGGGCGCGAAGGGCGTGATCAACCGCAACGAGTTCGAGTGCTGGGGGCAGCTGCCGACGGTCAACTCGCCGGAATACGGAGAGTGGTTCAAGGAGGTCCGCCGGTTCGGCAAGGCCATCTGGGAGATCATCGGCAAGGGGGTCAACGTCGACATAGTCTTCGAGCACCCGGGCGAGGCCACGTTCCCGGTCTCGACATTCGTGGTCAAGAAGGGCGGCATGGTCGTCATCTGTGCAGGAACCACGGGCTACAACCTGACGATGGACGCGCGCTACGTCTGGATGCACCAGAAGCGCATCCAGGGAAGCCACTTCGCCCACCTGCAGCAGGCCTCGTCCGCCAACAAGCTGATGGTCGACCAGCGTCTTGACCCGTGCATGTCGGAGGTCTTCCCCTGGAGCGACATCCCGGCCGCCCACGTGAAGATGCGCAGGAACGAGCACAAGCCCGGCAACATGGCCGTCCTGGTCCAGGCCCCGCGGACGGGACTGCGGACGCTCGAGGACGTGCGCGAAGCGGGCAAGCAGCCCTAGGTCGGCGCCCGGCCGCCGAACAGGTGAAGGAAAGGTGGTCCTGCCCGGGCCCTGCCTTGGGCAAGGCGGTCAGCGTTGAACGCCGCCGGCCTGGCTCGGTGTCGCCCCTTGACAGGTTTCGCAAGGTCCGCTTCCGCGGGCCGGTCCGGTTGGTGACTTCAAGTTCGGTGGTTGACCCGGCGTGATCGCCGGCATCCTTCGCCGCAAGCCGCGAGGACGTCGCGCGAGGCGCAGGCCCTCAAGGGCCTTGCTCCGGCCGGACGGGCAGCCCGTGAACTTCTCAGGCCATGCGCAGGTCGAAGTCGAGGGGCTCTCGTCGGAAGAGCGCTCGGGAGGGCCCCGGCGGTTCCCGAATCAGACACCCTCGCGCGTGTCGGCGATGCATTGGTCGACGACCTTGCGGAGCGCCTCCGCGTCGCTCGCGCCCTCGACGCGGCTCAGGCGGAAGAGATCGACCTGCCTGTCGGCGGAAGTGCCTTCGCGCACGATGTCGAGCGCGCGGCGAATCTCCACCTCGCAGCCCAGCGCATGCGCGTCCTCCGCGACGTCCTCGAGAAGCTCGGTCACCAGGTCCTCGATGTCCGTGCGCCCGCTCAGGCGGCGGGAGTCGCCGAAGTTCGCCAGCACGCCGTAGCGCTGTGCGACCCAGCGGTTCTCCGCGATGATGTCGGTGTGGTCCTCGAGCGGCAGGTTGCCCTCCTTGTCCAGGCGCATCAGCCTCCGGACGAGGGATGCGTACAAGGCCGCGATGCAGACCGCGTCCTCGATGCGGGTGCAGGTGTCGCATATCCGAAGCTCGACGGTCGGAAACGCGTGTGAGGGACGGATGTCCCACCAAAGCTCGCTGCCGTCCTCGATGAACTTCATGCGCTGGTACTCGCCGAGCAGTTCGTCGTATTCCGCCCAGGAATGCAGCGGGCCGGGCACGCCGGTGCGGGGAAGGCCGCCCATCAGGGTCAGGCGCCAGGACTTGAACCCGGTCAGCCGGCCCTGGCTGAAGGGCGAGGACGTCGACAGGGCGTGCAGGAGGGGCAGGTAGTTGCGGAGAACCGTCATGATCCGGATCCGCGAATCCTCGTCCCCGAAACCGGCGTGGACATGCATGCCCCCGATCACGAACTGGCGCACGTTCTCCTGGAACCTGCTCGCGAAGCTCTCGTAGCGCTTCCTCGGCGTGGTCATCTGCTCCGTCTGCGACGCGAAAGGATGCGTGGATGCGGCGAGGACCGCCGCGCCGTGCTGTTCGGCCGCCTCGATGATCGTGCGTCGGGTTTCGCGCAGGGCCTGCCGCAGCGTCGCGACGGAACTGCAGACGCGCGTGTTGGATTCGATCTGGGCGCGCAGGAACTCGCGGACGATCTTGTGGGCGCCGCTGGCCTGCTCGCAGGCCTCGAAGATTGCGACGTCGGGGTCGACGAGCAGGTCCCGCGTCCTGGGATCGACGAGAAAGAACTCCTCCTCGATGCCGAGCGTGATCGCGAACTCGTCATCGTCAGATTGCGCGGTCACGGCTCCCGTTCCGGTTTCGGCTTCGTTCACTGGTTCTTCCCCACGTTTTCTCGCAGCCCGTCACGGCCGCTTGCAAGTCTCGCCCCGGGCAATCCCGCCGGCCCTGCCCGCGGGCGGCGCACGCACGCCCGAACCGCTGTGCAACCTGCCTGCGATGCAGCCACTCGGCGGTTTCCCATTAGCGCGGCCCGCCCGCGAGGTCAAAGCCCACGTGCCTTCGGCTCTCTTGCCGGCGAGCCACGCTTGGCACTTCGGCGACACCGGGTCATGGCTGGCCCGGGCCGGGTTTCGACCCCACGGCGCGTTCGGTGCCCTATATCGGACGGGACAGGCTCGCGACCTGGATTCAAGCCTCAGTCGACGGGCAGGCCGCTCGGCACATGCCCCGGTCGCCCGAGCGGTCGCAGGCCTGCGGTCTCGCCGGTGAGCGCGCCGAGGAAGGCCACGAGCTCCTTCACGTCTTCGTCCGAGAGAGGAGGCAGCGCAATGTCCAGGGCGCGCTCCTGCCGCGCCATTTCCAGAACGTCCGACTGAATCACGAAGTCGATGTCCGCCAGCCATGGCGCCGACGGCAGGGCCGCCATTGCCGGCGTCCACTTGGCGCGGCTTGCCGCCGGGTCGAGATGGTGGCGAACCATGTCCTCGAGCGTCGGCATCGCGCCGTTGTGGCCGTAAGGTGCCGTCAGCGCGACGTTGCGCAGGAACGGCGTGCGGAAGCGGTAGGCGTCTCGCAGGTCGTCGCTCTCGCCCATCCGGCCGACATCGCGCGGCATCGGATCCCACATGCGCTTGCGCCCGGGGCCGAAGGCCGGGAGGCCGAGCGCATGGAAGGACTGATCGGACAGGAGCGGACCCGAGTGACAGCTTGAACAGCCGGCCTCGCCGAAGAAGAGCTCCATGCCACGCCTCTCAGCAGGGTCGAGCGCCGTCGCGTCTCCCGCAAGGTGGCGGTCGAAGGGGCTGTCGTGATTGCGGAACTCCGTGCCGATGAAGGCGGCGATCGCGTTGGCGATCTCGACGACGCTCACGTCCTCCGGGCGCTCCACGTGATCGAAGGCGGCAACGAACATCTCGCCGTACTCCGGATTCGTGCGCACACGCTTGGCAAGGACGGGCCAGCCCTTGTCGATCCGGTCGATGATGGCGCCCGCGATCTCGTTCTCGCCGGGATCGCCCGCCATTTCGGGGGCCGAGGCGAGCGGCAACAGGGCCTGCGCGGCCAGCAGCGAATTCAGCCCTTGCGGCAGCCATTCCTCGGCGGGCGAGTTGAAGCCGTTCCCGTAGAGGGGCGACGGGCTCAGCCGGCCGTCATGGAACAGGACCTTGATTCCCTTGTGCCCGAGGTTCCAGAGCCCGGCGGAGTTTCGGGCGATCCGCCGCCTGATGCGATCACGGCCTACTCCGGCAGTGCGCAGCGGCCCGAGGCCGTCTCCGCCCTCGCCGATTCCGAGGCTCAGCCCGTCCGACGAGGCGTGGTCGTGGTGGTGGCACGTGCCGCAGGAGATGTTCTGGTTGCCGGACAGGATCTTGTCATAGAATAGGAGCCGGCCAAGCGCGGCCTGCTCGGAATCGAACGCGGTGAAGTCGCCCTCGGAAAGGGGCGCCGGCAGGTCGGGTGCGGCGTTCGCCCCGGCAAGCGGGGTTACGCAAAGAACAATGGCGAGGAAGAAGGCATGGAAGCGAGACGCATGTTTGCAGGAGGTCGAATCCGGATCGGCATCGTCGCGGCGCTGATCTGGCTCGGGTTCGGGCATCCGGCGGCGGCCGAGCTCGAGGCGGCGCGTGACCTGATGGAAGCCGGTCGCTTCGAGGAGGCGCGTGCGGCGCTTTGGCCCGCCGCGCGGTCGGGCAACGCCGAGGCCGAGGAACTGATCGGCGTCATGTATGCCCTGGGGCTCGGCGTCGAGAAGGACGAGGTCCGGGCGTTCGAATGGTACCTGCGCGCGGCGATGAAGGGTCACGCCGGTGCGCAGTCCGGCGTTGGCTGGTACTACGAGGTCGGGACCGGTCTCGTCGCGCCCGATCTCGTGCGGGCCTACATGTGGTACGTCCTGAGCGCGATCGGCGGCGATCCCGACGCCGCCATCAGCCTCGAAGAGGTCCGGAAGAAGATGACTCAGGAACAGATCGATCACGCCCACGCGCTCGTGGACGACTACCGGGCCTGGCTCTACCCGTTTCGCTGAATTGGCCAGGGCATGTGCCATGCCCTTCAGAGATCCGGGCGTTGAACGACCGGCGGACCCGCGTTGGGTCCGGCGGCCGGATCCTCGCACCGGATCGGGGCGCTGCCGCGTGCGGCCGCCGGAACCACAGCGGTCAGGCGGCACGCCCGACGGGCTTGGCGAAGCGCTTGAGATCGCCTGTCTCCGGGTTTCGGATCGGTTCGACCGAATACTGCGCGATGTAGGCGCGGCGCGGCTTGTCGGTCCTGTTGGGACCGGAGCGGTGGAGTGTCCTGCTCGAGAACGCGACCACCGTGCCTGCCGGGCAGACCATGGGTCGGCCGGGGTCGTCCCCGAAATAGCCGTTCAACTCCTTTGAATCCTCCTGCCATTCATGCTCGTCTATGCCCGGATCCGTTTCCAGGTCGCGGGGGAGGAGGTAGACGCAGCCGTTCTCCTCGGTCGTGTCGTCAAGCGCGATCCAGACCGTGAGGTAGGGCTTGTGGTCGAAGCCGACATAGGCCGAGTCCTGGTGCCAGGCGAAGCTCGCGCCCTTCCCTGCGCCCTTGACCACGAACTGTTCGTTGAACAGCACAGAATCGGAGCCCAGGCAGGGACGCACGATCCGGTCGATCCTCTCGGACGTGACGAATTCGTCCAGCGAGGGGAAATCCGCGTGGCGATGTCGCAGGAACCGGCGCGCGTCGCCGAGACCGATGTTGTGAAGGCCCGCGCCCCCGTCCTGCGCCGGTTCCTCGAGCAACTTGTCGCAGACATCGCGAAGCATGCCGAGATCGTCGTCGGAAAGGGCGTTGGCGAACAAGAGATAGCCCTGGCGTTCAAAGGATTCGGACATCGTCAGGCTCCCGATTCTGGAAGTTGGCTTCCGCGCAACATAGCACATGTACCGCCTGCGCAATCACGGAATCGCCTGCCACGCAACTGAATTTCCCAGCTTTGGGCATGCGCAGCATCATCCGGAACCGAGATGCGCGATGCCGCACGGTTCCCGGACTCGCGAGCGGTTGCGCATCGCCGTGACGGCGCCGCTTGCGTGGCATTGAAGAAAAAAAGATGGTCGCCCCGGGAAGGGGCGACCGAACTTTCCTGGTGGCGAACGCCTACTGCGTGTCTGCCATCCGGATCTTGTCGATTTCGGCCTCGACATCGGCAACGGCCGCGACAAGCGCGTCGTAGATGCGGGATCCGCCGTCCACGTTGGACTTGAACCAGTCATAGACCGGTGATGCGGCTTCCTTGAACATCGACTTCTCGCCGGGCGTCGGCACGTAGATGTCGCCGCCGCCGGCCTGGAAGTCCTGGTAGGCCTGGATCGACTTGCGCTTGGGGCTTGCGAACGTGGCTTGCTGGAGCGCGTAGAACCCGTCGGAAACGACGTTGCGCAGGGCCGGGTCAAGCGACATGAACCTGTCGTTGTTCATGAACCAGAGCGCGCCCATGTAGGCGTGGCCGTCAAGGGTGACGTACTGCAAACCGGCATCCGGGAACTTCATGTTCATGATGTCGGTGATGCCGTTCTTGGAGCCCTCGACGACGCCGGTCTGGAACGACGTGAAGAGTTCCGGCCACGGAATCGGCGTCGGCGAAGCGCCGAGCGCCTTGACGAGCTCCTGCGGCAGGTCGGCGACGACCGTGCGGATCTTCAGCCCTTCCATGTCGGAAGGTTGCGTGACGCGCCGCTGGGTGTTGGCGAAGTTGCGCCAGCCGCCGGTGTTCCCGATTGTCATGAGCCGCACCGCGCCATCGGAAGTCTCGGCAACCATGTCTTGCATCGTCTGCACGAATGGAGATCCGTTCGCGAGCACCGCCTCGGCCACGCGGTCGTCGGACATCAGGTAGGGCAGGTCGAGGACCTGCACGAACGGGAAGATGTTGGCCGTGCCGCCCGAGGTCTGGATCACGATGTCGATGTTGCCGTCGGCAACGCCGGCAAGGCATTCCGAACCGTTGGAGCAGAGCTGCGTGCCGATGAACAGCTCGACCTCGATGGCGCCGTTCGACGCCTGTTCGACGTAGTTCTTGAAGACCACGAGGCCGTCGTAGTCCTCGTCGTTCTCGTTCGAGTTGGCTGTGGCCCTCAGCTTGATGGTCTCGGCGGAGACCGCAATCGCCGAGCCAAGGCTCAGTGCCGCGGCAAGCGCGGCGATGGTCAGGTGTTTCAGCATTTTCTTACCTCCTTGGGACTTGCTGACTATGATGCCATTGGACGAGTCCGGTCAACCGTGCGCTCGTCATTGGACGAACCCGGTCAACCGTGGGACCGTCATGGAAATCGCCGGAATGTAGGTTATCAGGAAGATGACCACGATCTCGATGGCGAGGAATGGCAGTATTGACCTCGCGATGGTCTCGACGCGCTCGCCGGAGACGGACGAGGCCACGAACAGGACGAGGCCCATTGGCGGCGTCGCGAGGCCGACTGTCAGGTTGACGCTCATGATGATCGCGAAGTGCACCGGATGCACGCCGAGGTCAACGAAGACCGGCGCGAGGATGGGTCCGAGAATGATGATCGCCGGGCCCGCATCCAGAAACATGCCCACGACGAAGAGAAGCAGGTTGATCAGGAACAGCAGGATAAGCGGATTCTCGGAAAGGCCGAGGATGAAGTCGGCGAGGATCTGCGGTGCATAGCTCAGCGACACCACCGTCTTGAACGCCAGCGCGGCACCGACGAGAAGCAGGATGACGGCGCTGGTCGTCGCGGCGCGCGCCAATACGTCCGGCAGGTCCCGGACCGTCATCGTGCGCAGGATCAGGAACGCCACGATCACCGCATACGCCACCGCGACGGCGGCGGCTTCGGTCGGCGTGAAGACGCCTGCGAGGATTCCGCCCAGGATCAGGATCGGCGTCTGCATCGGCACGACGGCGCGCTTGCAGACCATGCGGAAGTCGTTGGACACGGCACGTCGCAGCCCGAGCATGAACCCGTGCGCGACCAGGAAGCCGGCGCCGAATGCCAGCCATTCGGCAAGGGCGGTCGGCGCTTCGCCGAGGGGCACGAGCTGGGCAAGGAGCCAGCCGATGTTGAGGCGGACGATGACGAAGGAGAACCAGTATTCCATGCGCCCGAGCTCGACGCCGGTCGTCACGACGCGTCTCGCGGGCGGAAGTTCGTAGCGGTCGGCAACGGCCCGGACCATGAACATCAGCCCGACGCCCACGAGGATGCCGGGCACGATGCCGGCGAGGAAGAGGGCGGCCACGGATTCGCCCATCACGTAGGCATAGATGATCATGATGCCCGAAGGCGGGATGATCGGGCCGATGACCGACGAGGCGGCGGTGATCGCGGCGGCGAAGCGGCGGGTGTAGCCCTCCTTTTCCATTGCCGGGATCAGCATGGAGCCGAGCGCCGAGGTGTCCGCCACGGCCGAACCGGAAAGACCCGCGAACATGATGGAGGACAGGATGTTGACCTGCGCGAGGCCGCCCCGGAGATGCCCGATGAGGGCCTGCGAGAACTCGACGATCCTGATGGTGATGCCGCCCCGGTTCATGAGTTCCCCGGCCAGCATGAAGAACGGGATGGCCATGAGCGGGAAGCTGTCCATGCCGTTGTAGACGTTGCGGTAGAGCAGCGTGATGTCCTTTTCCTGCCCTGCGAGCCAGAGCAGGATGCCTGGCGCGGCGATCAGCCCGAAGAAGACCGGAAGCCCGATCGCCAGGAACAGCAGGAAGGCAGGGAGGAACCAGATCAGCATGCCGCGCCCTATTCAGCCATGATCTCGTCTTCGGGCGGCCCGAGGTCGGCCAGGTCGTCCCGGCCGCCCAGGACCGTGATGAGCGAGCGAAGGAACAGCTCCACGTTCACCAGGAACAGCAGGACGACGCCGACGAAGAACGACATCATCATCCACTGGCGCGGCACCTTCACCCACTCCAGGTCCAGGTTGACGTAGTAGAGCGACGCCGTCTTGGCGCGTGACATGAAGCCCGTGACCTCGCTCAGACCGATGTCGATGCCCCAGCCAAGAACGACTCCGGCGATGGCAAGAAGGACAAGTGAGAGCAGGGCGGCGGCACGTTCGGGAAGGGCACGAACCAGCATGTCGATCGCGACGAACCCGCCCCTGCGATAGGCCAGTGGCGCGATCAAGCCGGTCATCCAGAGCATGGCGAAGCGCGCGGCCTCGTCGGGCCAGGGCAGGGGGTTGTTCAGAACGTAGCGGAAGAAGACCTGGATCAGGATGGCGACGACCATCAGCGTGATCGCGACGATCGCGACGGCCCGGCCGAGTTGCAGCACGATCCCGTTGAATGTCTGAAACGGAATCAAAAGCCAGTGCAGCAGCTTCATTCCGGGCTCCCCACTGCCGCCCGTCCGGCATCGAGGCTCCGGGTCGGACTGCTCCGGGAACCTGGCCGCTGCGACCGGAAGCGTTCCGTCAGGCACTGTGCCAGATCATTCATTGTACCTTGCTGGCACAATTGCACGGGACCATCAAGGGAACGTGCGCGCGGAGAGCAGCGATTCCCGGGGCACGTATCTCGCGCCATGACCGGATCGCGGCAAGGGGTCACGCAATCCGGCGTCTTGCAGCCGGCTGCACGGACCACGTCGCCTGCCTCTGGCAAACCCTTGGCTCCCGGGGTAGTCACGCATCCCATGTCGCTGCCGGTAGCAGAGTTTTCCGAGGACCAGGCCGAGGCCTTTGACCGCATCGCCGAGGTGATGCTGGCTGCCGGCGTCAACATGGAGAAGGCGGTCACGAAGCGACGCCGGCGCGGCAAACGGAACGTGGTGGCCGTGATCGGCAAGGCGGGATCGGGCAAGACGCTGCTGCTGGCGCGTCTTGCCGAATCCCTTTCGGACGCCGGAGTGGAGACCGTCGGCGGCGACTACGAGGGACGGCGGGCAAGGAAGGCGCGCTCGCTTGCCATTCTCGCGCCGACGAACAAGGCGGCGAGCGTCCTGCGGTCGCACGACGTGCCGGCAACGACGATTCATCGCATTCTCTACACGCCGGTCTACGACCCGGAATACGAGAAGATCGCCGAGTGGCTGGCGGGCCGTCGCAAGAAACCCAAGGTCGACGGGGTGAGCGAGGAGGCACTGGACCGGGCGGAGGCGTTCTACGGGAAGCAGCCCTCGATTCCGGGCGCGCTGGCCGTCGCGGGCGTGAAGGGGTCGGACTTCATCAAGGGCTGGCAGCGACGCGACGACCCGCTTGACATCGGGTTCGTGGACGAGGCGTCCATGCTTGACGCCGAGCAGTTCAAGGACCTGCAGGAGATATTCCAGACGCTCGTGATGTTCGGCGATCCGGCCCAGCTTGCGCCCGTCAACCAGTCAGGCGAGATGGTCTTTGACTCGCTCCCCCAGCCCCGGAAACTCTCTCTCAGCCGCATCCATCGCCAGGACGTGGACAATCCCGTGCTCGAACTGGCCCATGCCCTGGGCGACGAGGACCTGACCTTCCAGGGATTCGAGCGGATGGTCGAGGAGGTTGCCAGCAACGACGACCGGGTCGTGGTCGCCTCCCGTGTGGATGCCACGCTGATGGCGCGGTCTCCCGTGCTCGTCTGGAGAAACGCGACGAGGGTCCGCCTGATACAGGCGTTCCGCACCGCCCACGAAGCACCGCCGGACAGGCTGCTTTCCGGCGAGCCCCTGATATGCGACGGGATCGAGTTGCCGTTCCGGCATCGGATGAAGCGGCTCGATCTGGAGGCCAGAGGCCTGATCAAGGGCGCCCAGACGATCTTCCTCGGCCCTGGCGGCCGCTCCGGGTTTGCGCGCATGCACGTGATCGGGGCGGCGGAGCCCCTTGTTTCCGCGGCATCGATCATCAAGATCGAGATGCCGGATCAAGTCGAGCCGAAGATTCTCTCGGCGGCGCAGATGGGCGCCACGTTCCTGCATGGCGCGGCGGTGACGATTCACAAGGCGCAGGGGTCGCAATGGAAAGACGTGCAGGTCTTCGCACCCGATCTCTACGCGGCGTATCGCTCCGAGCGAATGGAAGCCGGCATTCCGCTCTGGAAGCGTTTGGCCTACGTGGCGATCACGAGGGCGGAGGAGCGGCTGCACTGGGTGAGGCGCAACAGGCTGGGAAGGCCTGCAGTTCCCCTTGCAACGAGCGATCTGGAGAAGCGGGCGGTGCCGCTCGCGCTGTCGGCGGAGGAGGAGGCATGAACAGGACCATCATCATCACCGGCGCAAGCCAGGGAATCGGCAAGGCAACGGCCGAGACGTTCCTGGAAGCGGGCTGGACCGTGGGCTGCCTGGCACGAAGCGCCGACAAGCTGGCCCGGCTATGCGACGGCCGGAACGAAGCGGTGCCGCTTGCTGCGGACGTCACCCACAGCGGTGCGGTTGACGCCGCCTTTGCCGAACTTGCGGAAAGGACGGGCCGGATCGATGCATTGTTCAACAACGCTGGCCGAGGCAGCCCTGCCGTTCCGATCGACGAGATTGACGATGCGACCTGGGAGAGCGTGCTCGCCGTGAACCTGACCGGGATGTTCAATTGCGCCCGCGCCGCGTTCAGGCACATGCGCGCCCAGTCTCCCCATGGCGGACGCATCGTCAACAACGGCTCCGTCTCGGCCTACGTGCCGCGCTGGCGATCGGTGCCGTACACGGCCACCAAGCACGCGGTTACGGGACTGACGCGAAGCCTGTCCCTGGACGGGCGCAAGTTCGACATTGCCTGCGGACAGATCGACATAGGGAACGCGCTGACCGAGATGACCGAGGACATGGCGGCGGGTCGTCCCCAGGCGGACGGTTCCCTGCAGCCGGAACCGACGATGGACGTCGGCCACGTCGCGCGGTCGGTTCTGCACATGTGCGAACTGCCGCTTGGCGCGAACGTCCAGTTCATGACGGTGATGGCGACCAAGATGCCCTATGTCGGTCGCGGTTGAGCAGCGTTCCGTCCCGGCGGCCATTGGCCGGGCTCGCGGTCGGTGCGCCCTGTCGGCCCGCGGATGATCCCCGACGAAGAGTGCGTGAAGCTCACGTTCGGAAGACGCGGAAGGCTGCGGAGGCGCCCCAGCCCGCCATGATGGCGATGGCCAGCGACATGATCCCGTAGATCAGCGGATTCTCGCGCGAGAGCCTGAACAGGAACCGCTCCAGTCCGACCTTCCGGACGTCGATCGCTGTTTCGAACATGTCGACGACCTGTCCCTTCCGGGTCAGGAAGAACCGTGCGCGGTAGTCGCCCTCGTGGAGATTCGCGGGCAGGCGCACCGACGTCGAAAACAGGGTCTGCTGCTCGAACTTGATCGTTCCGATCCTGGACTGGTAGAGGTCCTGGCCGGCGCGGATGCGGATCAGCGCTTCGGTGAAGTCCTCGGAGCCAGCGATCGTCGCGCCGACCGACCGGATCGCCCGCGGCGTCGAGATGTCATGGCGAAGATCCTCGACGTCGCTGATGACCGCGTTCCAGGGCGCCGACGTGGCGACCGCGTAGAAGCTCGGCGCGCTGTCAACATCCACGGAATCGGCGTTGACCCAGATCCCGAAACGGCGGGCCTTCCGGCGGACCGTGACCGGTTCCGACGGTCCCTCGACCGTGATCAGGATCTGCAACGGATCCTCGGCAGGGATGGGGGTCTCGCGCCTCACTGCACCGAAGATCAGGATTTCCGATCCGTCAAAGTCGGTGGTGATCGAGATGCGGCTCTGGCTCAGGTCCGCGACGACCCTCTCGGCGCTGAGCGGGGCCGCGAGGAGACAGAGGACGAGGGCGGGGCGCAGCATCAGTGGCCCGCTCCGGCCCCGAGTGAGTAGATCTCGGAAGGCTCGACGAGAAGGTCCAGCGCGAGCCTGCCGCAAACGGCAAGCACGATGAGGGAGAGCAGGATGCGAAGCTGTTCGGCCTGGAGCCTCGCGCCGATTCGCGTGCCCACCTGCGCGCCGACCACGCCTCCCACCAGAAGAAGGACGGCGAGGACGACGTCTACCGTGTAGTTGGTGGTCGCATGGAGGAGCGTCGTGAAGCCCGTGACGAACATGATCTGGAACAGGGAGGTGCCGACCACGACCTTTGTCGGCATGCCCAGGACGTAGATCATCGCGGGAACCATGATGAAGCCGCCGCCAACGCCCATGATGGCGGCCAGGACGCCGACAAGAATTCCCACCGCGACCGGCGGAATGACGGAGATGTAGATTCCGGACGTGCGAAACTTCACCTTGAACGGCAGTGCGTTGACGAGCTGGCTCTTCCTGGATCGCTGCGCGGGGCGTCCCGTTCGGCTTCTCCGGATCGCCTTCAGGCTCTCGACAAGCATGAGCCCGCCGATGGTTCCCAGGAAGGCGACGTAGCACAGGCGCACGAGGAGCTCGACCTGGCCGATGGCCTTCAATGCATTGAATATCTGGACGCCAAGGGCCGCACCCGCGAGCCCGCCGGCGAGGAGGACGACACCCATCTTCAGGTCGACGGTCCGCCGTTTCAGGTGCGCGAGTGCACCCGAGAATGAGGAGGCAACGATCTGGTTGGCTTCGGTCGCCACCGCGACGGCCGGGGGAATGCCGATGAAGAAGAGGAGCGGCGTCATCAAGAACCCGCCGCCGACACCGAACATTCCGGAAAGGACTCCCACGAAGCCGCCGAGCCCGAGCAGCAGAAAGGCGTCAACCGACACTTCGGCGATGGGAAGGTAGATGTGCATCCGCCGCGTGTATCCCCGTGTGCGAATGACCTTCAACGGTCAATCGTGGGCGATGCCGAGGAATTCGTGTGGCAATTGGGAACATGGCCGGGAGGAAACGCGGCCGGACTCGACGGGGACGGTCGCATGAGCGTTTTGACACCCGGAAGGCTGTACTGAAACTCGACGACTTTGCCGCTTTCCACGGGCCGGAAATGGATCTGCGGTCCGGCACCGACAGGCCTGTTCCCGTCAATTCATACGTCCTGACCTCGGGAGGCGACCATAGGCTCCGAATAGACCGCATTTGCCAAACAAAAGAGCCCCTTCGGGGACTTTGCTGACATTCCTGGTGCGTCGGCGAGCTGTTAAGATTCCATGAACCACGATGCAAGCGTTGAAGGCGCTGAACATGTTCCAGGAGGTATGAAAACAAGGGGGCGGGCATCCAAGCCGCCGGCGAATTCCAGGAAATGTGGTTCACGAGAGTTGCCAGCGTGAACCCTCGAGGTAAGGACGTCTGCAATTGCGACGAAGGGTCCAGGTCCTGGAAAGGCGGATTCAACGCGACCGGCCGCACGGCGCCCAGCATTCAACCGGAGCCTTGGTGGCGCCGGCCTTGGTTGCGGAGCGAGTCGGGCCGGACCCGGCAACCTTCGGAATTGACGTCTGCGGACACGTGATGCCAACGGGTTGCGGGAATCTGAGGGCGATCATGCAGGCCTTTCGAGGCTTCGCCTGGGACTGGCCTGTCGCGAACCCTTGCCGACGATCACGGATCGGGGACGCGATGGTTGAGGCGACCTGGATGGCAAATTCAGACGTCCTGAACTCGGACCAGATTTCCTACAATGAACGTGATGCCTCTTGTCCGGTGGTCTGTGCGACTTCGGGCAGTTCGTAGACCATGCGCAGGCCGGTCCCTGGGAAGACCGTTCCGGTCCGGTTGAGCTCGTCGAGCAGCCCGGCGATCGCGGCGTCGCCGGCGTTGCTGGCGGTCCCGAGGATGCGCACCCGCAGGATGCCGCTCTCCGGTTCGGGAACGATGTCGGCCTCCGACCGGAACAGTTCTGCGAGCGGACGCCGCGGGCGTTGCCTGACGCCCTGGGCCGCCGCGACGGCGGGCATCATCCTGGTCTCCGCCCGGTAGGCGATCATGCGGATCACGTCGAGGAGCAGCCTCTCGCCGGAGGGCAGCGCGTCGAGCATCTCGTCCTCGCCGAGTTCCGCAACCCTGACATGCGTGGGCACCTCCCTGCGCTGCAGCTTGAGCGCCTCGCGCTCGGCGTCGAGCGTCCCGATCTCGGCCGCGACCCTTTCGGCGGACCTGGCGGCCGCGTCGGAGGGCGCGCCCCTGAGCAGGTCGGCGACGCGGTTGCGCATCGTGCCGAGCCTGCTCCGCATCCGGTTGATCCGGCGGTCCAGCTCGCGCCGGGCCGGATTGACGACGCGCGCGTCGGGATCCAGCTCGGCAAGGCCATGGACCGGAAGCCCGTCGAGATTGAACTCGTCGCGCATGTACTTGAAGAAGCTCTCCTGCGCCCATCGCGAGAACAGCGCGCCCGCGGCCCGCTCCATCGGCACGCCGAAGTCCGTGGTCACGAGCGGGACCTGGCGGCCCGTGTCCAGCAGGCAGCGGATCTGGCGCAACTCGGGCCCGTCCCTCAGCCGGATCCGCCTCTCGGCGAGGCGCACCTCGGCGGAACCGGTTCCGCCGGGGCCGTGGATCGGCGCCTCGACGGCGCGGAACTCCG
The DNA here is from genome assembly GCA_965208685.1 of Paracoccaceae bacterium. Lineage (GTDB taxonomy): Bacteria > Pseudomonadota > Alphaproteobacteria > Rhodobacterales > Rhodobacteraceae > JAJEFO01. Next base: position 98,344 of record CBDBPL010000007.1, read on the forward strand.
CCTCCGGCCAGTCCTCGCCCCTGAAGCCCTTGTGCCAGGTGATCACCGCGACGCCGCGGCGGGCGAGGCGCCCGAACAGGGCCGGGCTCCATCCCTCCCGGTCGAAGACCAGCGTCAGCGCGGGCGTGGCGTCCTCCGATGCCGTGAGGTCCGGCGCATCCGGTCCCGGCAGGCCGATCCGTTCCAGCGCCGGAAGCACGTCCTGCTCCAGCGCCCTGGCCATGCCGGGGTCGAGATCCTTGTGCAGGCACAGGAGCGGCCTGCCGCCGAGCGCGTTGACCCAGTAGCTCGTCGAGGCGGGAAGGCAGAGCTTCTGGCGCGACACGAAGTGCTTCCGGAGCCGTCCCTTCCGGCCGGCGTAGACCTTCACGTGCCCGTCCACCGAGAGCGTGGCGACCGTGTCGCCGCCGTCCGCCATCCAGTCCCGCGCGAGCGCGTCCTGCCAGCCCTTCACCCGCTTCTCGTCCGCCGCGAGCGCCCGGACCTTGCGCCGCAGCGTCTTGGCCTCCGGACAGCGGTCCAGGCCGAGGACCGCGCCCCACTCCCCCGGCGCCTCGTGGCGGAGCGCCTCGGGGTTGCGGACCCGGGCCATGAACAGGAACGCGAGCAGGAGAAGCGTGCTCGTCAGCCCGTCGTAGCCCTTCGGCAGCGACAGGAACGCGCCGGCGCGGTCGAGCAGCCCCTCTTTCAGCAGCGCCGGCAGCGCGGCCAGGACGCCGCCGCAGGCGACCGCCAACAGCGGCTCGTCGAAGCGCGGCTGCGCCTCCGCCATCGCCCCCGCCGAGGCCGCGACGCGGCCCGCGCTGTCGCGCGCGGCCCGGCCCATCGGCGCGGCGCGGTCGCGTCGGTCCCGCGCGCTGCGGCCGAGCGGGGCTTCGCGGGCGTCGGTCCCCGCATCGGATTCCGTCTCCGCCGGCTTGCCCGCGCCCGGCGCTCCGGTTCCGATGAAGCCCCTCTGGATGTTGTGATACACCGTCGATTGCGGAACGCCGAGTTCCCTGGCCACGGCCGTGCCGCTCATGCCCTCCGCCAGGAGACGGTTCGCCGCGTCCGCCGTCTCTCCGGTGATCACGCTGGTGCCGCGCCCCTTGCGCGGCTCGTGGAACGCCGCATCGCCCCCTTCCCGGAGCTTCCTGACAGCGCGTTGAACCGTCGCGCGCCCGACGCCGAATGCGGCCTGCAGGACACTCTGGGGGACGCCGTGCCTGGCGAACCTCGCGATCCGCAGCAGCATCGCCGGGCGGTCGTTCTCGTCGTGGCAGTCGAAGGGCTCCAGGTTGGAGAAGTAGACGGTCCGTCCGCCATCGGACGCGAAGGAGAAGCACGAGGCGCCGATCTGGACGGCGTCCGCAGGGTGCATGGCAAGCGTGTTCATGAGTGCGAAACCTCGAATATGGGCATCATATTATATTGTAATTCACTCACCTATGCTGTCAAGCGAAAAAGACCGAAAACCCGTTGATTTGTTGGGAAAACGCGAAGCCCGGGCCGTCAAATCACGAACCCGAGGTCAGGACCTCTGAATCTGGCAAGCTCGCAGCAGCGGGAACGAGAGGCTCACCCTTTGCATCAGGCTCCATGCGAATTGACGCTCTGTCCAGTCAGTTTGCCGGACTCCGGCGCCGCAGGAAATCGTCAAACAGCGGAACCGTGAAATCCACTTCACCGTGGCCAGGACTGTAGATCATTCCTTTTTCGATGATGCTTGCCCGGCGTGGCCCCAAGGCCGCGAGCCCCTTGCCGAGGGCCGATGCGACATCCACGGACCTGTAAGGGCCGCGACCCAAGCCCGCCATCGCATTTACGTACTCGACTTCTGCTGGCGTCAGGCGGTCCATGCGGACCTTGAAGAAGCCCCTGTCCAGCCGCGCAAGCGCCAGCGCCGAAGCCCGAATCGTGTCCTCAAGGGTGATCGGGCTTTCCGTTGCGGCATTCCATGCCTGGTACCCCCATTCTTGCAGGAAGAATGGGTAGCCATCCGTTTTCGCGATCATCTCTTCGAGTGCTTCGTCATCAATTCTTGATCCCTGCCTCTCAACCGGATTGCGGATGGCTTCGATGGCCGCGTCCTTTTCCAAGTCCCCGATGGCCGGAAAGGCGAACAGCCGTTCGGCATAGGACTTCGCGTCACCGGCAAGTCCGGCAATCTGCGGAAACCCCGTAGCCACAACCAATATCGGCAGGCTCTTCTGGGAGACCCTGTGCACGGCCACAATGATTGCCGCAAGGTCCCTTTCTGACAGGTAATGAATTTCATCCTCCAGGAGCGCCCAACCTCGACCGGCATCCCTTGCCGCCTGTCCAATGAGTTCGAACATCTCGGTGAGATCCAGCTCCAGATCACCGCTGTCAGCGCTGCCCGGCGTCGGCTCGACGCCTATTTCCACTTCACCGGCGGCAACCTTGAACACGGATGCGAAATTGCGCAGGCCTGAAAGCGCTGAATTGACCGCTGCACGCGCCGCTTCCACGTTCGACAGCTTCCTGAGAACTTGCTTCATCTGGGGATAGAGGAGTTCCGCAAGGCTTCTGGCTTCCGGGGCTTCCACGAAAGAGGTCAGGTAGTTCGCTTTCTCGGCAATGCCCTCGATCTTGTTGAGCAGCACGGTCTTGCCTGTTCCTCGCAGCCCCAAAAGAATCTGCGACTGCGAACTTCGTCTCGCGATCACGCGACCGAGCGCAACTCGCGCTTCGCTGATGATGGGGTCCCGCCCTGCCAGTTCCGGTGGCGGCGAACCGGCGCCGGGTGAAAACGGGTTCTTTAGCTGGTCCAACGCGGCGTATCCCCTTCAATGAAATTATAACCAAATATAGCCTGATCGGGCTATAAATGTCTATGAATTGCGGAGAATTCTGTGACGTCAATCGGCGGAACTGGACATGGCATCACGTTGACGGCCATGTTGCCGGAGACAGAAGGAACCGCGGCGACCACCTTCGGGTCGACGCGGCATGCGTCGTGCCCTGACTGTTCCCCGCGGGCGCGCAAGACGCGAAGCGATGCGTCGGGACGGAACCCCCAGTTGCATACGATTGACGGCTCAATGTTGGTCGTTGACTGTCATGTACCTCACGCACGGACCGAGCACGCAGCGGCTCCCGGATCCTCCACCGCACCTCGGGACTTTCCGTGCCGTACGATGAGGGAGCTGTCATCACGAGGGCGCTTGTCCGGAATTGTCGACCTGGTCATCGAACGACGGTGAAACCTTGAACCTGAGCCGCGAGGCGATAGTGCGGTCCGGCGGGAGGGCCAGCAGGCCGCCCCTTGTCACTGATGTCTGACCCGACAGGTGGCTCTGCGGCTCAAGTGCAAAGACACCGGACTGAGGCGTGTAGAGCATCAGGTGTTGCAGGGGAGGACCGGCGGCAATCTCGAGGCGATAGCCAAGGTCCGGCTGCACGATCACGGCACGTCCGGGCCATCCTTCGTAGCAGTTGTTTCGCCAGCTTGAAGGCACTGCGCGGGAGGCAGAGAAATCGAGTTCCTCCGGAACGTGCAGCGGATCGGTTGGCAGATGGTCCGGTCCCTCGAGCCAGAATGCATCGCTGCGGAAGCGAAGCGTCGTGCGGTCCAAATGGGGGAAATACGGGTGCCAGCCGAGCCCGACCGGAATTGGTTCGGATCCGGGATTGGTCACGTCGAGCGAGAACTCCACCTCGTTCCCCAAGACGAGCACCCGGATTCGCGCCTCGAATCGAAGCGGCATCCCCGGGTCGGCACGGAGGACCAGGCAGCAGCTCTCGGCATCCTGGCTAACGACATCCCAAGGGCGCTGCCAGCCGAAGCCATGGATTGCGAGCGGATCTGCGGAATTGGGTGACAGCCGGATCGTGGCCGTGCCAACCTGCAGGACGTTGCCTCGGGCGCGGTTCGCGAATGGCACCATCGGGAACATGGCCGATCCGCTTGCAGTGCTGTCCGCCGGGTCGGCGGGCTGAAGAACCGGCACCCAGTCTCCCTTGCCGTTCAAGCAGACGAGCGTTCGCACCCCGGCCCCGTTCTGCGGATCGAGGGTCAAACGCAGGTTCTTGCCTGCAGTCAGCTCGATCACGTTGCCGGCCCGGTCGCGGCACGATCTCCGGTCGCCTTTGCCACGGGCCGGACGTGACCATCCGCGGCATCGATCTCGTCGATCATGAAGTGCTTGATTTGCTCGTCCCGGGGCGGTGCCGACATCTGCGCGAACCCTGAGACGGACGAAGGAATGGTCATTGTTGTCTGCATCTGACGAGATCTAGCCATGATACAGGGCTGATCTTCCTCCATCGATCACGATGGTTTCGGCGTTGATGAAGGGCGCCTCGTCCGAGGCGAGGAAGACTGCCGTCATGGCGACCTCTTCGGGCGTGCCGATGCGCAGCGGCGGATGCAGGCGTTCGGCCTTGTCGCGCTCTGCGGCCGGATCGTCGAAGCCGGCCCAGTACTCGCGGGCAATCTGCGTGTCGACGTAGCCTGGCGCGATGGCGTTAACCCGGATGCCATCGGCCGCGTACTCGATGCCGAGCGCACGGGTCAGCCCCACGAGACCATGTTTCGCCACAGGGTAGGGAAACGTGTGTGGAATGATCTTGAAGCTGTGGCTGCTGGCAATGTTCACTATGCTGCCGCGACCTGCTGCGCGCATCGCCGGCAGCACGGCCTCGGCCAGCGCCCAGCAGGCCTCGAGATCGAGCGCCATGCAGCGCGCCCATTGCGCGCGCGGCATTTCGTGCGGTCGGAAGAAAACGTTGGCGCCCGCGTTGTTCACCAGGATGTCCGGCGACCCGTGTTCCGTGGCAACAATTTGCTGCAGCCGGTCGATGTCGTCCTGCACCGTGACATCCGTTTGCACGAAGCGTCCGGCGACATCCGCGGCCACTCGCGCGCCGGTCGCTTCGTTGAGTTCCGCGACGACGACAAATGCACCCTCGGCGGAAAATGCGCGCGCAATCGCTGCCCCGATGCCCTGGCCGGCTCCGGTGACGATCGCCAGCTTGCTCGAAAGACGCGCAGTCATCGTGTCGTCGCATTTCCGGTGCGCTGTGCTTCCTGTCCGTCTGGATGCGCGGCGCGGTCATGTTCGCATGCTCTCTTTTCGCGATTCGGCATCTGCTTCCTGGTCCTGGAGTGAACTGCGACCCTGAAAGTTGAGCCGATCGGATAGCACGGTGCAAGGCCGAATTCAGAGGTCCCGCAATCCGCCAGGACAGCCTGCGATTGCCGCACCGGCGAGAACATGCAGGCCCTGCCTTGGACATGGACGCCAAACTGATGAGTCGCCGCACACGGGCGCGTGGCTATGTCGCCAAGGTCCCGGCGGGTCTCGAGTTGCTGACAGTCAACGCGTTGATGAGGGCAGCCAAGCCCGGTCTCTCGTCAGCCGATCACCCGGGACTTCGGCGTCGAATGCGGACAGGACCGTCGTGCGCTTGTCCTGGTCGCCGCTTGCTGGCCGTCCGGCGGAATTCAAGGCCGCAGCCGCCACGGTTCCCGGTGCGCGCGGTGTTTGGCCCCGTTGTCTCATCGAGGAATGACCTTCGGCATCCGTTGCCGGAAATCAATGTCCGAATTGCCGCTGCACCAGGTCCGGCGTGAGCTGCATGCGCCAGGAGGCTTCAATCTGGTGCACGAGCATTGCGCGCTCCGCGGGAACGGCAAGTTGCAGACGAGATGTCCGGAGCATTCGGGAAGCCGGCAGCACGGGCAGGTCGGCAGGGAGGTAGGGAGGGGATTCAACTCGAGGTCGTCGAGCCGAAATCGTGCCCGTGGCCAAGCGGTCCGAACGCATTCGCCCAACGCGTGGCGATCCTCATGCCGAAGTCTGTCGGGGCCAATGCCGGGGCCCGATCGTGGATAGCGGTCTTCGTCCGGAGGCCGTAAATTCGCTTTCCGTAGCAGACTAGATGCTCGATCGACTGCATCATGAAGGTGATCGCGGGCAGGGCGTTCCGGTAGATCGCCTCGGCCCTTTCCTCGTTGTCGGCAGACCAGGCATCAAAGGCGGCCTTGCTGAAATCGATCACGTCCGGCGCCAGGACAAAGCCCGCCGCACCGGCCCGCAGACAGTCGGTCAACTCCAGCCCGCCGCGTCCGTTCAGCACCGTGAGGTGTCCTCCGTAAAGGCCTACCAGTTCCGCTAGTTCAACCGCAGGCGTCTCGGCCTTGATGAGCGAGAAGCTCGGGTTGGACGCAACAAGCCGGTCAATTTGAGCTGTGCCGAGGGAGCGGCCGAGGAAAGCCGGGGCGTTCTGCACGGCGAAAGCGGCTTCGAATCCGTCGGCCACCCGAAGGAAGAAATCGAGGTAGGTGTCACCAGTGTACGTGCGGACCATCGGAGGCTGGAGAATCAGCCAGTCTGCCCGGTTGGCGAGCGCAAACTCGATCAGGCTGCGCTGGACCTGAACGTCGTTTCCACTGACGGTAACCGAAAACGGAAGGCGGCCGTTCAGGTCCTCGGCTATCCAGCTTACGAGATCCCTTTGCTCGGGGACCGACAGCTTGTGGACCTCGGTTGCCAGTCCCAGCACGGCAATCCCATCGACACCGCATCCCAGCATCCGCGAGACCTGGTCGCTCATTGCGCCCCTGTCCAGCTTGCCCGATTGGTCGAAGAGCGCATAAAGCACCGCGTGGATTCCTGAATACTGTCTCATCGTTCCTGCAAGTTCCCTGGCCAGAGTCACGACATTGGTTCAAGTCCCGAAGCGCCCGCGCGATGCGTGCCCTTCAACTGACGCACCGCGCGCACGATTCAGGCAGGCTGCGGGCAATCTGCATCGTACAGGCGTTGCCAGCGCTCCGACACGGGCGGAAACGAGCCGGCACGCGGCTGCAAGTGCCATGTCCACCTGGAACTTGTTGGATCCAACATTTCGCAACTGCAAGGCAATTCGTGCCATGGGAACTGCGGGTTTCTCGCGAGCCGAACCGGGGCGGCGCGGCTTGCGATGCGAAGCGGCACCATCTGCTTGGCTTGATCAGGCAGGAAATTGAAGTATACGGATCAGGCTTTGCAACGTCCCATGATCGGCCCACTGGCCGAAAACCAATGATGAAGATCTCAGCACTCAAGACCTACAAGGTGCCGCCGCGTTGGCTGTTTCTCAAGATCGAGACCGATTGCGGTCTGAGCGGCTGGGGGGAACCCGTCCTGGAGGGGCATGCCGACACGCTCGCCGCCAAGATCGAAGAGTTCGGAGACTTCCTGATCGGCACCGATCCACTGCTGATCGAGGACACCTGGCAAAAGCTCTATCGAAACGGCTGCTATCGAGGCGGTCCCGTATTGATGAGTGCAATCTCCGGCGTCGACATGGCGTTGTGGGACATCAAGGGAAAGGCATACGACCAGCCGGTGCACCAGCTCCTGGGTGGCCCGGTCAGGAACCGGATTCGCACCTATCGATGGGTCGGTGGAGACCGGCCGCAAGACCTGGTTGCCGGCCTGCGTGCACTCCGTGAGGAAGGGTTTGGCGCGGCAAAACTGAATGCCTGCGCGGAACTTCAGATCGTGGACTGTCATGCAAGGGTCGATGCGATCCTTGCGCAACTGTATGAACTTCGCGAAGCCGTTGGCGACACGATCGACATCGCCCTCGATTTCCATGGACGCGTGCATTACCCCATGGCGCGAATCCTCCTGAAGGAGCTGGAGAGATTCCGCCCCCTGTTCGTGGAGGATGCGGTCGTGTCGCAGCAGATTGACGCCATGGCCTTGCTGGCGCAGTCAACCTCGATCCCGCTATGCGTCGGCGAGAGACTTCACTCGCGCTACGAATTTCGCCCGGTCTTCGAGAAACGCGCCGCCTGCGTGATCAATCCGGACGTGGCGCATGCCGGCGGCATATCGGAGATGGTGCGGATTGGCCACATGGCGGAAGCGTACGACGTGGCGCTGGCGCCGCACTGTCCGATAGGCCCGATTGCGCTGGCCGCCAGCCTTCAGGTCGATGCGGTCTGCCAGAACGCCTTCATACAGGAACAGAGCACCGGCATTCACTACAATGCGGGCGGTGACCTGAACGACTACCTGTGTGAGGGAAGTCGTTTCAGGAGCGAAAACGGGTTTCTGGCAATTCCCGACGGTCCGGGGCTGGGCCTCACGATCGACGAGGAAGTCGTCGAGGCGCGAGCTCGGCACGGCCACCGATGGCGGGCGCCGGTCTGGCGCCACCCGGACGGATCGATTGCCGAATGGTAAGGCCTCCGGGTTGGAGCGGCGCGCATCGAGAGTTGACCTCCCGTGGGCGTTCCCCCTTGACAGGTTTTGCGGCCGCCGGCCGCAGTCGGGTTCAGCGGTCGCCTTCCGCGTCTCGAGAGTGTCTTGAGCGCTGGAACGAAGTGATCGCGTCTTCCACTAGGTAGCGCATGCGGAAATGGGCGCCGCTTCCATCTCGCGCGGCTATCGCCTCGACCACGGCAAGGTGCATCTCGACGCTCTTCGCCAGGGGTGCAGGCTCCGAGTGGGAACGCTCGATCGCAATTCTGAGCAACGACTTGATCGCCGTGGCCAGTGGCGTCAGAAACCTGTTGTTCGCCGCCAGTATGATCTCTACGTGCAGCCGGATGTCCGACTCGATCTCGTCTTTCCTGTGGCCCAGCGACTGCTCCATCGCGGAAAACGCGTTCTGTATTGCCGCGATTTCCGCGTCGCTTGCGCGCTCGGCCGCAAGTCGGGCGGCCTCGGGCTCCAGAAGGCGGCGGTACTCGTAGAGCTCGTAGAGAATCTCGTCCACGTCGAAGATTTCGGCGGTCCAGGCGATGACCATCAGGTCCAGTTCATTCCATTCCTCGCGGGGGCGTACGCGTGTCCCGCTCCTTTGGCGGGAGGAAATGAATCCCTTCGATGACAGGATGCGGAACGCTTCACGCAGGGTCGATCTTCCGATGCCGATCTGGGTCAGGATTTCGCCCTCGGGCGGAAGCGGGGCGCCCGGGAGCAGATCCCCGCGGAGGATCTTCTGCCCGATATGCTTGGCTGTGCTCTGTGCCAGGCCGCCACCGGAGTCGAGGAATTCCGTCCGGACCGTCACTTGACCGCCCCGATCGTGAGGCCCCTGATCAAGCTGCGCTGAAACACCGCGATGAACAGAATGACGGGCAAGATCATGATGACGGCAGAGGCGGAAAGACGGCCCCAGGCAATGGATTGAAACCCGACAAACCCGTAGATGCCCACCGGGACGGTCCGGACCGCTTCGTCGGCGAGCACGAGCGCGAACAGGAATTCGTTCCACGAGAAGAGAAAGGACAGGATTCCGACCGCGCCGATGCCCGGAAGCGCCAGTGGCAAGGCGACCTGCCGAAACGCCTGGAAATATGTCGCGCCGTCCATGAAAGCGGCCTCCTCCACTTCGAAGGGGAGGTCTTCGAAGAAGCCGCGCAGCAGCCAGACGACGATGGAGAGATTTACCGCGACGTGTGCGAGAATGAGGCCGAAATGGGTGTCATTCAGCCCGAGCGTGACATACATCACGAAGAACGGAATGAGCACGGCCACAGGCGGCGCCATGCGCGTGGTCAGGATCCAGAACGCGAAATCCGAAGCGCCGCGAAACTTGTACCGGGCTATGACATACGCGCTTGGCGCGCCGATCAGGAGCGCGAGAAACGTCGAGCCCAGGGCGACAACCATGCTGTTCCAGAAATAGCTGAGCGTGCTGGGATCGGCGATGACCTTGGCGTAGTTTTCGAACTGATACTCGAAGAAGAAGACGCTGGGGCGACGCGAAAGGACCTCGCGGTCCTGTTTCAGGGAAGTGGCGATCAGCCAGTAGACGGGAAACAGGCACCAGAGCGCGAAAAGCGCAAGACTGGCACGGCGCAGGATCCGGCCCGCTGCGGATGCGGCCCGGTGCCGCCGAACCCTGACGCCGATCTCGTGCGCGCTTGCGGTCATGCGCGCGCCGCCCTCGGTTGGAGAAGCCTGAGTCGCCGCAGGAAGACCTGGCTCGCCAGGATCGCGATGGCCAGCATCACGATCGCGATCGCGGATGCATATCCCATGGAGAGAAACTCGATTCCGTGCTTGTAGGTCAGCAGGTTGAGCGTGCGGGTCAGCGTCCCCGGTCCGCCGCCGGTCAGGACAAAGATAATGTCGAACGTCTTGAAGGCATCTATCGAACGAAACACGAGCGCAAAGGCCAGGTAGGGCGCGAGCATCGGGATGACATGGTGGCGCAGCGTTTGCCAGAAGGTCGCACCGTCCATTTCCGCTGCCTCCAGCTGCTCGTCGTCCATCGCGGCGAGCCCCCCGACGGCGATCAGCATGACGAACGGGGTCCATTGCCAGGTGTCCACGATCAAGAGGGACAGGAGTGCCGTTGCGGGCGATCCCAGCCAGTCCTGCGGTGCCAGCCCGACGGTCCTGAACAGGTGATTGATCACGCCCAGCGATGGGTTGAACATCATGCGGAAGGTGAACGTGGCAGCGACAGGCGTAATTGCCATGGGCAACAGGTAGATCACCCTCAGCCACCCGACCCTGCGCGTTTCGTAGTGGAGAAGGAGCGCGACGGCCGTGCCGAGAATCATCTGCACCGAAACCGCGAAGGTGGTGAAGATGACCGTTATCCTCAAGGAGCGCCAGAATTCCTCCGAAGCAAGCAGGTTCAGGTAGTTTTCGAATCCGATCCAGGCAAGTTCGTCCGGGCGTATCAGCGAGTAGTTGGTAAAGCTCATCACCAGTGCGGTGAGGAACGGAAAGAGCGTGACGCCGAGCAGAAGGATGGTGGTCGGCGCCAGCATCAAGACAATGAAGACGTTGCGTGGCATGTTCAGGGGCAACGGCGCGAGGCGCCAGGTTTCCCGGACGTCCCGTAGATTGCCGCCATCGCGCGGCAATGGACGCCCGGGAGTTCAGGCAGACTACTACTGTCCCAATGCGCGGCGCGCCTTGTCCGCCGCCGAATTGAGCGCGGTTTCGGCGTCGCTGGCCATGGTGATGGCCTCGTTCACTGCAATTGCAAAGGAATCGAGCACCTCGCCAGCCTGCGGATGGAACCAGGTGGCCTTCATGATGTCGCCGTCCGTATTGGCAAGGTTCGCGAGGGCCGCTTCGGCCGCCCCGGCGCCAAATGCCTGCTTGAACGCGTCCGACGACCATGCCGACGTTCTCGGCGTGGCCAGCCCCGCTGCCGCGCCCAGCATGTTGGTCGGCTTGGAAGTTGCCCACATCAGGAACAGCCATGCGGCGGTCTTGTTCTCCGAGAACCGGTTTATTCCGGTAAGCCAGTGCCACATGTTCGGCCTCGAGATTCCGGAAGGTGACTTCGGGAAGGCCGCAAATGTCGCGACGTCCGAGACCATGCTCTTTTCCGGATTCGAAATGTCGGTCGCAAAGTTCGAGCTGTCGCAGCCGAACGCCGTTGCGCCCTGCAGGAAGTCGTTCAGGGCTTCAAGCCAGTGATAGTTGGACACGCCGAGCGGTCCGCCCTCGCGCAACGTCCTAGCATACATGTCGACTCCCGCGATGGCTTCCGCGGAGTCCATCGCGACGGCGCCGTCAAGGCCGAGTATGCCGCCGCCGTACGAGAACACGTACCCGCCGGCAGGCCATGCGACAGCGTCGCCCGTCGCCTTGCCGCGCATTGCGACGCCGGACACGTCGTCACTGTTGATTGCCGCGGCCGTCGCGCGCAATTCGTCGAATGTCGCCGGAATTCCGGCATTGTTTTCCGCAAGGATTGCGCCGTTCACGAACAGCGTCTGCGCTTCCGCCGTGATGGTGCGCGTATAGGAAACCCCGTCGCTCCAGATCGAAAATGATCTTGCTCCGGGGAAATTGTCCGCGTCATCCCACCAGGCGGCGTCGTGCAATGAGGCGTCTCCAAGGTAGGGATCAAGCGGTTCCAGCCATCCACCCGAAATTGCCTGTCCCTGGGCCCAGACCATGTAAACGTCCGGGAGGGCGTTCTCTGCCGCCAGCTTGACAGGCATTTCGGTGATGAATTCGGTGTTGGACTGTTCGACAACCTCGACCTCGACGCCCGTGAGTTCCTCGAATATCGGCACGAGCGGACGGATGGTTTCCATCCAGGGATGGGTAAGTCCGGCAAGCTGGATCTTGCTCCCTGCTGCCTGGCGCCAATCGATGCCTGCATTCAGGTACTCGTCCTTGACGTCCTCGAACATCGCCGCCAACGTGGCCGTCGGCCGGCCAAGCGTGGCGGCACCCGTAATGACCGCGGCTGCCTGAAGCAGGAGGCGACGGTTTATCGGGCGGGACAGCTGGTATGGTCTTGGGGCAAAACGGTGCATCGGAGTACTCCTTTCCACTATGCCACCACGGCCCCCGCCACGGTTTGCAAGGGACGACGGGACCCGACAGGCGGCGCATCCGAACAACCTAGAGCGAAAGATTATCAGACTTATCGCTGCAGATCAAGAAATATTGGCTATTATTCAGTTCATTTTGGGAAAAAGTCCGACTATAAGGAAATCCGAATTTCGGGGAGATCTGCATGGCGGAAATCGTGCTGGAGCGGGTAACCAAGGACTTCGGTGCCGTCCGGGTCCTAGATGCGCTTGACCTGCAAGTACTGTCCGGCGAATTCCTCGTGCTGCTGGGTCCCTCGGGCTGCGGAAAGACGACGACCATGCGGATCATTGCCGGACTGGAGGCGGCGACCGAGGGCAACGTTCTCGTGAACGGTGTCAACGTCAACAGCCTCCCGGCGAGGGAGCGCGACATGGCAATGGTCTTCCAGAACTACGGGTTGTATCCGCACATGACGGTCGCCGAAAACATCGGTTATCCGTTGCGGCTCAGGGGCGTTGTCCGTGCCGAACGGGAGCGGTTGGTGGAGCGAACGGCGCGGCAGGTCCAGCTGTTCGACCTTCTCGATCGCAAGCCGCGCGAACTTTCCGGCGGCCAGCGGCAGCGGGTGGCGTTCGCACGGGCGTTCGTGCGGCGCCCGAACGCTTTCCTGATGGACGAGCCACTCTCCAACCTCGATGCAAAGCTTCGCGTGAGAATGCGTGCCGAACTCAAGCGGCTTCACCACGAGATTGGAATCACGACCGTCTATGTCACGCACGACCAGATCGAGGCGATCACGCTGGCGACCCGGGTCGCCATCATGAGCGAGGGCAGGATCGTGCAGCTCGGCAACCCCGAGGAAATCTACAATGACCCGGCCACGGCCTTCGTCGCCGAATTCGTGGGCACGCCAGAAATCAATCTTGTCCGGGGCAGCATCCGGGCGGAAGTCTTCGAGGGGAGCGGGCTGCGGCTGGAAGGTTGCGGGCTGGCAGACGAGAATCATGTGCAGCTGGGCATTCGCCCGCACCTTCTGGAAGTTCGTGAGGCGGGGGACGGAAACGCCAGGGGCACGGTGTATTCGGCAGAATACGGCGGCGACACGACATTCTTGACGGTGCGGCTGGGTGACGGCCTGGTCAGGGTGCTCGCATCCGTGCAACGATCCTTCGAGCCGGACAGCAAGGTGGACCTGATGGTAAAGCCGGTTGATTGCATGTTTTTCTCGGCGAACGGCACGCGCCTCCGGCCTGCAGCCGCTTAGAGAGTCGGGAAGTGGACAAAGGCTGGGATTTCATTGTTGTCGGCGCCGGCGCCGCAGGATGCGTCGTTGCTTCGCGCCTGCTTGAACTCGAGGGCGCGCGCGTCCTGTTGCTCGAGCAAGGTCGCCCCGATTCCAATCCGCTCCTGCGCATGCCGGCCGGCTTCATAAAGATGATCAACGGCCACCGCGATCTCGTGATCCATGAGTCCGTTCCCCAGCCGGCGCTCGATGGCCGCGTGCAGACGGTTCCGCAAGGTGTCGTTCTCGGCGGGTCAACGAGCGTGAACGCGATGGTCTACATGCGGGGCCGCAAGGCGGAGTACGACAACTGGGCCGATCTGACGGGAGACCCCGGCTGGAACTGGGACTCGATGCTGCGTCACTTCATGCGGCAGGAAGGGAACAGGCGCCTGAACAACGAACATCATGGCCCCAATGGTCCGCTGAAGGTCAGCGATTCGAATCATGCTTGCGAGATGAGCTACCTGTTCGTCAAGGCGCTCCAGGAACTCGGCCACCCCTTCACGCACGACTTCAATGTCGGGCGTCCGTCCGGGGTGGGCTTCATGCAGTACACGATTGACAGGGGCCGCAGGTGCAGCGCGGTCGATGCGCATCTAAGGCCGGTCATCGACACCCCCCGGCTTTCCGTCAGGACCGGCGCCAAGGCTGTCCGAATCGAGGTCGAAGGCGGGCGTGCCCGGGCCGTGACCTATGTCCACAAGGGAAAGGTGAAGACCGTCCCAGCCGACTGCGAAGTGATCGTGACCGCCGGCGCCTTCATTACGCCGAAGCTGCTGATGCTGTCAGGGATAGGCGATCCTGACGAGTTGTCCGAGGCCGGCATCGAAACGAAGGTCCGGTTGAGCGGGGTCGGCAAGAACCTTCAGGACCATCACGAGGTGCCGGTATTCGCGACAACGCACCGGAAGCTCGGCTATTTCGGCGAGGATCGCGGGCTGAAGATGTTCGTGAACGGCCTTCAGTACCTGCTGTTTCGGAGCGGCCCGGTTTCGACAATCGGCGTGGAAGCGACGGCGTTCGTCATGCCCGACGAGACCGGAGATCCGGTCATGCAGATGTTCTGCATACCTTCGGCGTACCTCGACCGCGATATCGTCGGCGTAAAGCCGAAACCGGGCGTCACCTTGAACGCGCTTCTTCTCAGGCCGAAGGCGCGCGGGTGGGTGAGGCTGCGATCAAGCGACCCGGATGACCTGCCCCTGATCCATCCGAACTTCCTCGGCCACCAGGACGATCTGGAACTTGAGATCGAAGGGCTGAGATTCGCGAGAGACATACTGCGCACGCGGGTTCTGGCCGGAGAGATCGATTGCGAAATCCTGCCCGGCCCCGGTTGCACGAGCGACGAGGATCTCGCGGCGCACTGTCGCCGGACAGTCAAGACGGGCTACCATCCGGTCGGCACATGCAGGATGGGCGCGGAAGATGACGCGGACGCGGTCCTGACGCCGGATCTCCGGGTGAAGGGCATCGACAGGCTTCGTGTAGCCGATGCCTCGGTGATGCCCGTCCTGGTTAGCGCCAACACGAATGCGCCGACCCAGGCGATTGCTGACCGTGCGGCCGACCTGATAGTCGCCAGTTGGGCTTGACGACGGGCGAGGCTCGCGCGAGCCGAACGGCCGGCCCGTTTGATCCGGGCCGATCGCTTCCGCGACCGGATCGGGAGTCGAAGTCGCTGAACTGACTTGTCTTGCCCGCCGGGGTCCAGGATCCTTGTTCTTTCCGCAGATGCCGTGTTCGTCGGTTCCGTCGGGGACATTCGGTGCCGATCGAGCGGGTTGCGGAGACGTGAACCCGGCAAGGCGCGTCTCCGCCGACGGATCCTGATCCTGTCCGGCGCTTGCATCCTGCGGTCCGCCAATTCCCGTCTGCAAGGGATGCACGCCGCGTTGAAGGTGCCCGCGAGACTGGCGGTCGGGTGACGGCGAAGCCTGTCTTGGTCCAATGCCCTTCGCCTCCCTCCCTGGAGCACGGCGGATGCCGTTCGAGACTCTTCCGAGCGGTCGGCGGGCGTCGTCGTCACGAATCTTCCGGCGCGCCAAAACGTTGAGACAGGCGCGCACGGCGTCCGAACCGGTCTCCTCGCGATCCTCCCGTTCGGGTAGGGAAGCGCGTCCAGAAGCTGGCCGGGAACGTCCAGGCTCGTCACCGCCTTCACGACGTCCGGCCGGAACGAAAGCGCCTGGAAAAAGCCGAAGAGAAGGCACGAAAACAGGGCGTACCATGGCCGCCATTTCGCGAAGATCAGCGCGGCAAGCGCGATGAACCCGCGCCCGGAGGACATTTCCTTGACGAAGCCTGCCTGCAGCCCGGTCGCGAGATACACCCCGGCCAGACCGCAAAGCAGCCCGCAGATTGCGATCGCCGTGTACCGCAGCCTGATCACGTTGACCCCTGCCGTGTCGACGGCTTCCGGGTTCTCGCCGGCCGCGCGCAGGCGCAGGCCAAATCGTGTCCGGAATATCACCCACCAGGTCAGCGGCACGGTCAGGAAGCCGACATAGACGAGGAGCGAATGCCCCGAGAACAGTTCGGCATAGCTTTGGCCGATGTAGGGCAGGCCCGACAGCAGGTCGGCAAAGGGCAGCTTGATCTCGTTGAAGCGCGCGCCGCCGCTGAGCGACGGCGTGCGCCCGCCCTGGCCGAACCAGTCCTGGGCGATCAGGACGGTCAGTCCCGATGCGAGAAAGTTGATCGCCACGCCGGATATCAGCTGGTTGCCACGGAACGTGATCGACGCGAGGCCGTGCACGCCCGCCAGCGCTACCGAGGCCATGACACCGGCGAGCAGGCCGATCCAGACGGATCCGGAAATCGCGGCCACCGCGGCCGAGAAGAAGGCCGATGCCAGCATCTTGCCTTCGAGCCCGATGTCGAAGATCCCCGCGCGCTCGCAGACCAGGCCGGCAAGGCAGGCAAACAGGAGCGGCGTGGCAAGCCTCACGCTGGTGTCCAGGACCTGAAGAAGCGTCAGGAAGTCCATCTCTCAGGCCCCCTGCCTTCCAGGCCGACGGATCATGAGGAAAATCCGTTCGAGCGGCATGCGCACCATGTTGTCCAGCGCACCGGTGAAGAGAATCA
Source organism: Paracoccaceae bacterium (assembly GCA_965208685.1). Taxonomy (GTDB): domain Bacteria; phylum Pseudomonadota; class Alphaproteobacteria; order Rhodobacterales; family Rhodobacteraceae; genus JAJEFO01. Next base: position 114,958 of record CBDBPL010000007.1, read on the forward strand.
CCAGGCCCTGGATCAGGATGATGAGCTCACGGGGTATGTTGGCCCAGAGCGCGAGCTCGCCGCCGCCCTGGTAGAGGAACCCGAAGAGCAGCGCGGCCAGGATCACGCCGACAGGATGCGATCGACCCATCAGCGCGACGGCAAGCCCGATGAACCCGGCCCCTTCGACCGAGTTGAGCACGAGGCGTTCGGCCGCCATGACGCTGTTGATCGCCATGCACCCGGCCAGCGCGCCGGAGACGATCATCGCGATGATGATCATGCGCACGGGCGAAATTCCGGCGTAGTCGGCCGCGGTTTCGCTGTGGCCGTAGGCGCGGATCTCGTAGCCGAGCCGCGTCCGCCAGACCAGCAGCCAGAACAGCAGGCAGGCGAGGAGCGCGATGAAGAAGCTGATGTTGGCGGGTGCGGAGGATGAAAACGGGATGCCGACAAGGCCGAAGATGTCCGAGAAGAGCGGCAGTTCGGCACCTGGACCGAAGCGGCGGGTCGCCGGATCCATCGACCCTTCCGGTTTCAGGATCTCGACCAGCAGGTAGACCATGAGGGCCGCCGCGATGTAGTTGAACATGATCGTCGTGATGACGATGTGACTGCCGCGCCTGGCCTGCAGCCAAGCGGGGATGAAGGCCCAGGCAGCCCCGAACAAGGCACCGCCCAGCATCGCGGCCGGGAGCGCCAGGGTCCAGTGCGGCCAGGGAACCGCCAGGCAGACCAGCGCCACTCCCAGGCCCCCGAGGGTGGCCTGTCCTTCGCCGCCGATGTTGAAGAGCCTTGCGTGGAACGCGATCGCCGCGCACAGGCCCGTGAAGATGAAATTCGTCGTGTAGAACAGCGTGTAGCCCCAGCCGTAGCTCGATCCGAGCGCTCCGGTGACCATGAGCCGCAGCGCCTCGAACGGGTTCAGGCCGAGATAGAGGATCACCAGTCCGGAAATCACGAACGAGATCAGGATCGACAGGAGCGGGATCAGGATCGCATCGGCCCATTTCGGCAGGACGGTCATCGGTCAGGTTCCTCTTCCCGTCGACGTGCGCAACATGCCGCCGATCCGGATCGTCGGCAAACGAAGCTGATGCCCGCATTCTTCATGCGGCGCTCGCCGCGTCCGTGATTCCCGCCATGAGTAGGCCGAGCTCGTGCTCGCTGGTCTTGTCCGGCATCCGTTCGCCCATGATCTGCCCGTCGAACATCACCGCGATGCGGTCGGCAAGCGAGAGGATCTCGTCGAGTTCCACCGAAAGCAGGAGAATCGCCTTCCCCCGGTCGCGAAGCTCGACGATCTGCTGGTGAATGAACTCGATGGCGCCGATGTCCACCCCCCGTGTCGGCTGGCCGACCAGGAGCACGTCCGGGTCACGCTCGATCTCGCGGGCCAGCACGATCTTCTGCTGGTTGCCGCCCGAAAAGTTCCGTGCCGCCAGTCCCGGGATCGGCGGACGGACGTCGAATCGCTCCATCTTCCTGCCGGATTCGCGACGGATGGCGGCGTTGTTCATGAGCCAGCGCGACTTCTGGTATTCCGGAGCGTGGTGGTAGCCGAAGGCCATGTTTTCCCACGCGAAGAAGTCCAGGATCAGCCCCTCGCGCTGCCGGTCCTCCGGCACGTGCGACACGCCCCGGCCGCGCCAGACCTGCCCGTCCAGCGCATGATCCGCCGGATCGATCTCCTCGCCGTTCAGGCGGATGCGGCCGGTGGCCCTGCGACACCCGCCAAGCACCTGGAGCAGCTCGGACTGTCCGTTCCCGGCGACCCCGGCAATGCCGAGAATCTCGCCTTGCCGCAGGTCGAGGCTGATGCCCTTCAGCCGTTCGACGCCGTCGTCGTCCACGACCCGCAGGTCCTCGATCTCGAGCACCTTCCTGCCCGGATCGGCCTTCATCTTGTCGACGCGAAGCAGCACCTTGCGCCCGACCATCAGTTCCGCCAGTTCCTGCGGGTTCGTGTCGGACGTCTTGACGGTCGCAGTCATCTCGCCCTGGCGCATGACGCTCACCGTGTCGGTCACGTCCATGATCTCGCGGAGCTTGTGCGTGATCAGGATGATGGTCTTTCCCTCGTCGCGAAGTCCCTTGAGAATGCGGAACAGGTGATCCGCCTCCGACGGGGTCAGAACGCCGGTCGGCTCGTCGAGAATCAGGATGTCGGCGTGACGGTAGAGCGCCTTCAGGATTTCCACTCTTTGCTGGTGGCCGACCGAGAGATCCTCGATCCTTTCGTCGGGATTCACGTTGAGTTCGTATTCGCGTGCCAGTTCGGTCAGCAGCGAGCGGGCCCTGGCGAGCGACGGCTTGAGCCTTGCGCCGTCCTCGGCGCCGAGTATGACGTTTTCCAGGACCGTGAAGTTCTCGACCAGCTTGAAATGCTGGAAGACCATGCCGATTCCGGCGGCGATCGCGGCCTGGCTGTCGGGTATGTCGGTCTTCGTGCCGCCGACGAGAATCTCGCCCGCGTCGGCCCTGTAGAATCCGTACAGTATCGACATCAACGTGGACTTTCCGGCCCCGTTCTCGCCGATGATGCCGTGGATCGTCCCCGGCATGACGCGCATCGAGATGTCCTTGTTGGCCTGCACGTGGCCGAAGGACTTGGAAATCTCCCGAAGCTCGATGGCTGGAGCGGCCGCATCCGGCCGCCCCGCCTTGTCTGAGCCTTCGCTCATCAGAAGTCGTGTGCCGGGCAGCTGTCGTTCTCGTAGTAGCTGACGACCTCGATCTCGCCGGCGATGATCTTCTCCCGGGCGTCGTCGACCGCCGCCTGCATTTCGGCCGAGACCAGGGGCGCGTTGTGTTCGTCGAGCGCGTATCCCACGCCGTCGTCGGGAAGGCCCATGACAACGATGCCGGTGTCCAGGCCGGCCCCGTCGCTGAAGGCGTTGAACACGGCGTTGTCGACGCGCTTGATCATCGAGGTCAGCACCTGTCCCGGATGCAGGTGGTTCTGGTTCGAGTCGACCCCGATCGAGAGCACGCCCGCATCGGCCGCCGCCTGCAGAACGCCAACGCCGGTTCCGCCCGCCGCGGCATAGATCACGTCGGCCCCCTGGCTGATCTGCGCCTTGGTCAGCTCGCCGCCCTTGACGGGATCGTTCCACGCCGCCGGCGTCGTGCCCGTCATGTTGGCGATGACGGTGATGTCGGGATTCACGGCCTTGGCGCCCTGTGCGTAGCCGCAGCCGAAGTGACGGATGAGCGGCACGTCCATTCCGCCGATGAACCCGACCGTGTTCGACTCGGTCGCCATCGCGGCCAGCATGCCGACGAGATACGATCCCTCGTGTTCCTGGAATATGACCGAGCGCACGTTCGGAAGGTCGACCACCATGTCGACCAGGACGAACGACGTGTCAGGATACTTGGGCGCGACCTCCTCGAGGGTTGCCGCGTTCTGGAATCCGAGCACGACGACGGGATTGAACCCGGCCTCCGCCAGCCGCGTCGCGAACTGGACCCGCTGCGCCTCGGCCGTCACCTCGATTTCGCGGTAGGAATTGCCGGTTTCCTCGGCCCAGCGTTGCGCGCCGTTGTAGGCGGCCTCGTTGAACGACTTGTCGAACTTTCCGCCGAGGTCGTACATCAGGGCCGGTTCCGCAAGGCAGGCAGTGGCTCCAATTGCCAGGGCCGCGGCACCGCCGAGCGTCTTTTGCATGAATGTCATGTCGAGAATCTCCTAGTTGCGTTCAGGGCGTTGATGCCGGAGGTCGAGTCCCCCGGCTTCCGCCGGATGCACGATTTAGGCAACAGAGGACGGGAGGGTCAATAGGCGTCTTGCCGCCGGATGCAGCGGCAGGGCGGAACCCGGCATCAGGTGTCGGCGAGGCACTTGCTCATCAGGATGGCATCTACGTGCCCGCTCCGCGTGCGGTAGTAGGCTTTGCGGCATCCGTGCCTGCTCCATCCTGCGGCCAGGTAAAAGCGGAGGGCGGCCTCGTTTGTCACCGACACTTCCAGGAAGGCGCGCACAGCGCCACGCGATCTTGCCTCCGCCTCGAAGGCTGCGCGGCATGCGCTGCCGATGCCCTGTCGCCGATGGCGTGGATCAACGGCGATCGTCAGGAGTTCGGCCTCGTCCGCCGCGACGCGCCCAAGCGCGAAGCCATGGAACCGCAAGGATGCGTCGTCGGGTCCTTTCCCGCGCAGCGTCGGAAGATCCTGAGGCGGCTTCGCGAGGAACGCGCCCGGGCTCGCCAGAAGGTCGGCAATTTCGCAAGCGCTCCACGGGCCCGGAACGTCCATGGAGCGCGCATGGAGAGCGGCAAGCGTCTCGGGCGTCACGGCAGCGCGGCCGGCGGCGAGCCGCGGGCTGGAGCCGCATTGACCGGGCGAACGTAGAGTGGTTTCGGCCGCTCGTTCCGTGACCCGATGCGCCCTGCGGCGATAGTCGTGATGGCTTCGGCCTGCTCGCTCAGGCCGTCGACCACGAGCTCTTCGGGCTCGAGTCCCTTGCCGGTTCGGGCGAGTTCGATCGCAACCTGATGGCAACGGCCGTCCGTTCCGGGTCCGACGACTGCCTTCACGGCCTCGGCCCATCGCGGGTCGCGCGGCAAGCCGTCCGGTTCAAGGAATGCCGGGCCCTGCGGCCGGCCGTCTGCGAATATCTGGAAATATGCCGAGCCCTTCGGGGCGGGCAGGAATACGGCAATTCGGCCCGAGGGGCGCCCCGCGATATCGAAGATTGCCTCGAAAGTGCTGATCCCGACGGCAGGAATGCCCAGTGACAGCGCAAGCCCTCGCGCAGCGCTGACCGAAATGCGGATTCCGGTGAAATTGCCAGGCCCGACGCCGACGCCGATGGCGTCGAGGTCCCGCCAGTCCGCATCGGCCTCGCCCATCAGTTCTTCGAGCACCGGGAACAGGCTTTCCGCCTGGCCGCGTGCCATTTCTTCGTATCTCGAGGCAGCGATCCGGCCTTCTTTCAGCAATGCGGCCGCGCAATGCGCGGCCGACGTGTCGAATGCCAGGATCGTGGGCTCAGGCCGCGACAGGGCGCACCTCCACGACTTCCGGAATGTAGTGCCGAAGCAGGTTCTCGATCCCCATCTTCAGGGTCAGCGTGGATGACGGGCATCCGGCGCAGGCACCCTGCATGTGGAGATAGACGACGCCACGGTCAAATCCGTGAAACACGATGTCACCCCCGTCCTGCGCGACGGCGGGGCGCACCCGCGTGTCGAGCAGTTCCTTGATCTGCGTGACGACTTCGTCGTTCTCGCCGTCGTGATCGGCGTGAGCGCTTTCGGCGGCGGCGCTCTCCATGGTTGGCTGGCCTGACTGGAAATGCTCCATGATCGCACCGAGAACCGGTGCCTTCAGGACATCCCACTCCTGCGTGCCCTCCTTCGTCACGGTGACAAAGTCTGCGCCAAGAAAGACGCCTGTCACTCCGTTGACGGCAAATATTCTCTGGGCAAGCGGCGATGGACCCGCCGTGTCGGCCGATGGGAAATCCGCGGTGCCCGTTCCAAGCACGGTCTGGCCGGGCAGGAACTTGAGCGTGGCGGGGTTTGGTGTGGACTCGGTTTGTATGAACATGGGCATGCCTCCGGCAGGACATAGATATGCGCCCGGGCAGCGCCGCTGTCAATGGATTTGGAATGATTCTAGATTGGCCGACAAGCGGTGCAAGGGCCACGCCCGCGCCGCGCGCCGGGCGGGACCCGCTACCAGATCTGGCGGAGCTGTTCCTTCGAGAGCGCTCCGGGGACGATGGCAAGCGGCACCGGCAGGGAGCCAAGACGTCGCGAAAGAGCCGTCACGATGGGTCCCGGACCGCCCTTGTCGGGACTGGCGCCGAGCACAAGCAGCCCGATTCCGCCGTCTTCCTCGATCTGGGACAGGACTTCGGGCACGGCTTCTCCTTCGCGGATCACCAGTTCGGGATCCACGTCTTGCCGATCGCGCATCCACCTGGCGAAAACCTCGAAATGCGCATGGATGCGCTCGCGCGCCTCCTCCCGCATGATTTCGGCGACGCCGATCCAGTGCTGGAACTCCTCCGGCGGGATGATCGCGAGAATCTGCACGCCCCCGCCTGCCTTCGAGGCGCCAATTGCCGCAAAGCGCATCGCGTTCAGGCATTCGCGGCTGTCATCAAGGATCACCAGGAATTTCTTCATGCTCCGCCTCCGACTCCGGACGCATGATGCGCAGATCAGGAATCCCCGTCCACCGTGGCATCCGCGACGACCTGTCCCGCCCCGGTCTTCCGTGCACGCAAATACGCCAGGACCGCTGCGGCGTAGTCGCCGAGGGCCAGGCCCCGGAACGCGAAGGCCGCAGGCTGCTTCAACTCTTCAATGCGTCCGGTGACGAGATCCGTCAGATCGCCGTCGATGGCTTGCGCATCCATCAAGGGGCGCTCTGCGGCCCGCTCCTGCTCGAGATCATCGACGACCATGGTGCCAAAGCGGGCGAGGCTGTCGGGCATCCAGGGAATGCACAGGTCGGTAATCGCCGCAAATGCGGCGGGTTTCATCCAGGCCGCGTCAAGGAAAGGCTCGACGGTGTAGTCGAGCGTGATGGACGTGACCACGATGTCGGCCTCGCGGAGGGTCTCTTCCGCATCTGCCGCGCGGGCGTCCAGCCCCAATGCAAGGGCCTCCTCGCAGAAGGCGTCGCGATTGGCCGCGCTCCGGCCGCAGGCCAGAACGTGTTGCAGGGGAAAGAGCGCACGAAACGCGGCGAGATGGCTTCGTGCCTGGACGCCGCAGCCAACGAACCCGATCGAGGTCGAGGCGGGGTCGGCCAGGCGCCGCGCCGCGACCGCAGAGAGCGCCGCCGTCCTGTGCGCCGTGATCCAGTTCGCTCCCATGACCGACTTCAGCAGGCCGGTTTCGGCATCGAGCACGAGGATTGCGCCGTTGATCGAGGGCAGGCCCCGCCCGGGGTTGTCCGGACTGACGCTGACGGTCTTGAGGACCGTCATGCCCTCGTCGCCAACGGCAAGTGTGGACATCATGTAACGTCCCTCGCCCGGCAGAAGCGCGGACTTTGGCGTGACATGGAGTCGGCCTTCGGATTTCGCGAGCAGCGCGGCCTCGATTGCATCGGCGATTTCGCCGGGCGGGATGGCAAGTGCCTCGATTGCGCTGTCTGGCAGGTGGAGGAAACCGCCGTCTTCATGTGATGCCATCGGTGACGTGCCTTCTCTGATGAAGCTGGAACAGCGTGGACGAGGTTTCGGGTCGTGTCCATACGCCGATCCACGAAGTTCCTGACGCTTTCGGGGGCGACGCGCCTGCGGAGCGGTTGCCGGTGACGCTTGACGGGCCCGGATCCGCCAGGATGCAAGAGACGGTCAGTTGCCTTCCGAATGCGCCCAGTCCCAGTACATCTCGCGCACGCGGCGCGTGTAGGGTCCCGGCTGGAACTCGGTTCCGTCGAATTCGACGACCGGCGTGACCTTGTTCATGTTGCCTGACATGAAGAGCTCGTCCGCTCCGCGAATGTCGTCGAATGTCAGCACGGCCTCGCGGACGGATGAACCTTCGGCGGCAAGATTCATCATGTGACGAGCACGCGTGATGCCAGCCAGGAAGGTGCCGTTTGCGACCGGAGTAAGAACCTCCCCGTCCTTGACCATGAAGATGTTGGCAGTGGCGGTTTCCGCGACGTTGCCCATGGCGTCGGCGACGAGCGCATTCGGATAGCCCTTTGTCCGCGCTTCGGCGATCATGCGCGCGTTGTTGGGATAGAGACAGCCCGCCTTGGCGTTGACGACCGCGCTCTCCAGGATCGGCCGACGGTACCGCGTGGTGGTCAGTCGGGTCGATGCGTCCTCGGGCGCCAGCGGCCTCTCCTCGAGGCAGACGGAAAACGCGGTGCTCCCGGCATCTGGCACGATCGCCGTTTCGTCGCCGTCGACGCCCCAGTACATGGGCCGGATGTACACGGCGGCGTCCGTGGCCAGGGACTTCAAGCCGTCCCAGACTATCTCCACCATTTCCATTGCAGTATGGGTCGGAGTCAGCATGAGCGCTTCCGCCGAGTGATTGACCCTTTCGCAATGGGCCAGGAGGTCGGGAGCCACACCTTCAAAATAGCGTGCGCCGTCGAAGACGCTGGAGCCGAGCCATGCACCGTGATCTGCGGCCTTCATGACGAAGGCGTCACCGTCATGCCAACTGCCCTCGAAATACGTGCGTACATTGGTGCCAAATGCCATGAATCAGATCCTTTCGGAGGGCGAACCTAGGCGGTCCCGCATGGCGCGTCCAGAACGAGTTTCGCCGCCCGTCCCGCAGCGACGGATGATCCGGAATCCGCTGGACAATCGCGGGCGGGCAGGACACGACCTTGGTCCCATGGAGCGAGGCTTTCCTCCAGCGCGACCTGGAATGCGCATCGGGCTGCTTGGTGGATCGTTTGATCCGGCCCATGAAGGTCATGCGCACATCACCCGCGAAGCGCTGAAGCGACTTGCGCTCGACAGGGTGTGGTGGCTGGTGTCGCCCGGCAATCCGTTGAAGGAAAGGGGACCCGCCCCGCTGTCGGAGCGCATGGCGCGGGCGCGGGCGGTCATGCGGCATCCTCGCGTCCGCGTCACGGACCTGGAGACGCGACTTGGGACGCGGCGCACATGGGACGGTCTCCACCGGTTGAAGGGGCGATTTCGCGGGGTCCGCTTTGTTTGGCTCATGGGTGCCGACAATCTGGCGGACCTGCATCGCTGGGACAACTGGGAGGAGATCTTGGCGCTGGTGCCGGTAGCCGTTCTGTCCAGGCCCGGCCATCGGGTGTCGCCGCTGTTTTCTCCGGCGGCACGTCGGTGCCGACGCGACCGGTGTCCGGAACGTGCGGCGCCGCAACTGGCCTTTGCCGATCCGCCGGCCTGGACATTCCTGAACGTGCCGATGAGCGACCTCTCGTCTACAAGCATCCGCGGAATCGGTGGCTGGTCACACGAGAGATGAATCCGACAGCGCGTCCACGGAACTTCCCCTGCGGAAATTGCCGTCTTGAATCGCGGATCGGGTACTGTCCGTCAGGCGCCGTCTGTGCCGTTGCCGGACAAGGCGTTGCCTGCCTGGGCCCGTCTCGCTCGGCCAGTCAAAGGACCCGGTGTCTCGCCCTCGCCCCTGCCTCGATCGCGGCGGCCAGCAACCGGTCGATGTTCAACTCGTAGCGCATGTCGGCGAGGAGCCTGAGCTCGGTCTCGCGTGCCGTGCCGTCAGCGGCCGCAACGTCGCAGGCCACGGCGTAAGCCGTGTCGAAGAGCCGCTCGGGGAGGTTCCTGCGCACGGTGTCCCAGAGGATGTCGAGCCCGTCCTCTTCCTCGAGAATGTCGAAGGTCGCGGCAGAGACCTCCTTCAGGCGGTCCATCTTGTAGTTGCTGAACACAGGCAGGTGGTTGACCATGCGCTCGATCGAGACAAGTTCGGACGTGCGAATGGTGTCGTCCGTGGCGGAAACCGCAATCATGACGGCAAGCAGCGTGTCCTCGGGCGTGAAATCGGCGGGTTTCAAAGCCAAGGCGGATCTCCTCTCTCGTGTTGCCCGGGAACTTATTGACGCGACAGCGCCGCTGCAATAGGACACCGTTTCCGCAATTTGGAGATCGATCCGATGACCGCGACGCGAGAAGCGGCACTGGCCTCGAAAGCATGGCCGTTCGAAGAGGCCCGGCGGCTGCTCCGGCGATGCAAGGCAGGCCCGCCCGAGAAGGGTCATGTCCTGTTCCAAACCGGCTACGGGCCGAGCGGGCTGCCGCATATCGGCACCTTCGGCGAGGTGGTGCGGACGACCATGGTACGTCGCGCTTTCGAGGTGGTCAGCGACATTCCCACGAGGCTCGTCTGCTTTTCGGATGACATGGACGGGCTGAGAAAAGTCCCGGACAACGTGCCGAACAGGGAGCAGATGCTGGAGGACATGAACCTGCCTCTGGCGTGCGTGCGCGATCCATTCGGCACCCATGAGAGCTTCGGTGCGCACAACAATGCCCGGCTTCGCGCCTTTTTGGACGAGTTCGGCTTCGAGTACGATTTCGTGTCCGCGACGGAGGCCTACAGGTCAGGCCGCTTTGACGACATCCTGCTGACCGCTCTCGAACGCTTCGACAGCATGATGGAGGTCATGCTGCCGACGCTGGGCGCGGACCGGCAGTCGACCTATTCGCCGTTTCTTCCGATCAGCCCGAAATCCGGGCATGTGCTCCAGGTCCCGACGCTTGAACGCAACGTCTCGGCCGGCACGATCGTCTACGAGGAACCGGACGGGGAGCGGATAGAGATTCCCGTGACAGGCGGCAACGTCAAGTTGCAGTGGAAGCCGGATTGGGGCATGCGGTGGGCCGCGCTTGAGGTCGATTACGAGATGTTCGGAAAGGACCTGATCCCGTCTGCGGAGCTTTCATCCAGGATCTGCCGGGCATTGGGCGCGAGGCCGCCCGAGCTCTTGCACTACGAGCTGTTCAACGACGAGCACGGACAGAAGATCTCGAAGTCCAAGGGAAACGGTCTCTCGCTGGAGGACTGGCTGGCCTATGCCGCACCTGAGAGCCTTGCGTATTTCATGTACCTGAAGCCGCGAACCGCAAAGCGGCTCTATTTCGACGTGATCCCGAAGGCGGTGGACGAATATCACCAGCAGCTTCGCGCCTACGAGGGCCAAGACGATGCCGCAAGGCTCGGGAACCCGGTCTATCACGTGCATTCGGGCGACGTGCCGAGTTCCAACCTGATCGTGCCGTACTCGATGCTCCTGAACCTTGCCAGCGTCTCCGGCGCGGAGGACAAGGATCGGCTCTGGGGCTTTATCAAGCGCTATGCACCCGATGCGGCACCGGACACGCACCCTGATCTTGACACGGCGGCCGGGTTTGCCGTCGCGTATTTCAACGATCTCGTGCGGCCGCACAGGACGTATCGTGCTCCGGAAGGGAAGGAACGGGCCGCCCTGGAGGACCTGAAGACGCGGCTTGACGCCTGGTGTGGCGGCACTGACGCGGAAGGGCTTCAGTCCATGGTCTACGCCGTCGGCCGCGAGCACGGGTTCGATCCTCTTCGTGACTGGTTCAAGGCGCTTTATGAAGTGCTCTTGGGCTCGAGCCAAGGCCCGCGCTTCGGTGTATTCATTGCCTTGTACGGCATCGACGAGACGACGGCGCTGATCGAGCAGGCACTGGAGGGCAGGCTCGCCTGAGACACTGTCGAACCGGCACCCTTCGCCTGACGGACCGTGACGACCGTGGCGGTCGCGACGATCCTTTCCCTTCGCCGGGAGAAACGGCGGTCTGCGACGGCGCATCGCCCTTTTCGCCTCTTGTTGCTTCTTGCTTCGCGTTGGTGCGCGTCCGTCACATGCTGCGCCGAACACGGCGCCCGTCCGCCTCGCCATCGATTGACAGAGACGGGACGCAAGGAGAGGATTTCCGAGGTGACGTCCTATGCGATGGAGACGCGCCATGAATTCGAACCTTCGTTCAGTTGTCGTGGCGCTCGCTCTGTGCTGGGCTTGCATCGCGTCGGCTGCAGATGAGCCGGCAAGGGCGCCCGGAATCGAGGCAACCATCGAGGCGCAGATCGACGCGTTCCTGAAAGACGATTTTGCGCGCGCCTTTTCCTTCGCGTCGCCGGGCATCCAAGGACTCTTCGGCAACCACCAGAGGTTTGGACTAATGGTGCGCAACGGGTACCCGATGGTCTGGCGGCCTTCGGAGGTGCGTTTTCTCAGGCTGCGCGAGGTGAAGGGCGCGCTGTGGCAAAGGGTGTTGATCCGCGACCGGGCGGGAGGTGTTCACCTGCTCGACTACCAGATGGTCGGGATTGACGGGAACTGGCGGATCAACGGCGTACACATCCTGCGGGAGCCGGATGTCGGAACCTGAATCCAGGCAGGACGAGGGCGCGCGAACGAAATTTGGGACCTTGCCCCGAAGGACTACCTCGTCTTCCTCTTTCGTCTCCGCAAGTTTCCTCCCCGCTGGCCGGCCTTTCCCGCCGACGAACGACCTTGTGCCGCTTGTGACACATCCACGGCCAATTCCACCTGCGATTGTCGTGCGAGCGGGTCGTCGGCGACCGCAAGTTCGACGGTCTCCAGCCGGTTGATCTCATCCCTGAGCCTTGCCGCTTCCTCGAATTCAAGATCTTCGGCAGCCTTGCGCATCTTGTCGCGCAACCCTTCGAGATGTGCTTGCAGGTTGGCGCCTACCAGTGGCTTTTCGACCTGGGCGGTTATGCGGGCCGTATCGGTGTCGCCCTTGTAGAGTCCCTCCAGCACGTCCGCGACGTTCTTCCGGATCGTTTCGGGCGTGATGCCGTGTTCTTCGTTGTAGGCGAGCTGTTTGGCGCGCCGTCGTTCCGTTTCCTTCAGGGCCCGTTCCATGGATCCGGTGACATGGTCGGCATACATGATGACGCGCCCGTCCGCGTTGCGCGCGGCCCGGCCAATGGTCTGTATGAGCGAGGTCTCGCTTCGCAGGAAGCCTTCCTTGTCGGCGTCCAGGATAGCCACGAGGCCGCATTCAGGTATGTCCAGGCCCTCGCGCAACAGGTTGATGCCGACAAGCACGTCAAACGCACCGAGCCGAAGGTCGCGCAGGATCTCGATCCGCTCAAGCGTGTCGATGTCCGAGTGCATGTAGCGCACCCGGATGCCCTGTTCGTGAAGGTACTCGGTGAGATCCTCCGCCATGCGCTTGGTGAGGGTCGTCACCAAGGTGCGGTAGCCGTCGGCGGCCACTTTCCGCACCTCGTCCAGCAAGTCGTCGACCTGCATTTCGACCGGACGGATCTCCACTTCCGGATCGAGCAGCCCGGTCGGGCGAATGACCTGCTCGACGAACACGCCGCCGGTCTGTTCGAGCTCCCAGGACTGGGGCGTTGCCGAGACGAAGACCGATTGCGGGCGCATGATGTCCCATTCCTCGAACTTCAGAGGCCGGTTGTCTGTGCAGGAGGGCAAACGGAAGCCGTGCTCGGCGAGGGTGAACTTGCGCCGATAGTCGCCCCGATACATGCCGCCGATCTGCGGCACGCTGACATGGGACTCGTCGGCAAAGACAATGGCGCGGTCAGGAATGAATTCGAAGAGCGTGGGAGGCGGCTCTCCGGGAGCGCGCCCGGTCAGGTAGCGCGAGTAGTTCTCGATGCCGTTGCACGATCCTGTTGCCTCGATCATCTCGAGGTCGAAGTTCGTGCGTTGCTCCAGCCGCTGCGCTTCAAGGAGCCTGCCCTCTTCGACAAGCTGCGAGAGGCGAATCTTGAGCTCTTCCCGGATGCCCTTGACGGCCTGCCGGAGAGTCGGCCTGGGTGTCACGTAGTGCGAGTTCGCGTAGACGCGGATCTGCTCGAACTTGTCGGTCCTTTCGCCGGTAAGAGGATCAAACTCGGTGATGTCCTCGAGCTCTTCGCCAAAGAAGGACAATCGCCAGGCCCGGTCCTCGAGATGCGCGGGCCAGAGCTCGATGACGTCGCCCCGCACGCGGAACGTGCCCCTTCGGAAGGCTTGATCGTTCCTGCGGTATTGCTGGGTGACGAGGTCCGCGATGACCTTCCGTGGGTCGCATTCGCGTCCCGCATGCAGATCCTGCGTCATCGCGCCATAGGTCTCGACGCTGCCGATGCCGTAGATGCAGGACACCGACGCGACGATGATCACGTCGTCGCGCTCGAGGAGCGCACGCGTGGCGGAGTGGCGCATCCGGTCAATCTGCTCATTTATCTGGGCCTCCTTCTCGATATAGGTGTCGGAGCGCGGCACATAGGCTTCGGGCTGGTAGTAATCGTAGTAGCTAACGAAATACTCGACCGCGTTCGAGGGGAAGAAACCCTTGAACTCGCCATAGAGCTGAGCCGCAAGCGTCTTGTTCGGCGCAAGAACGATGGCCGGGCGCTGGGTCGCCTCGATGACCTTGGCCATCGTGTAGGTCTTGCCGGTGCCCGTCGCCCCAAGAAGAACCTGGTTCTGCTCGCCCTCAATGACCCCCTCGACGAGTTCGGCAATGGCGACAGGCTGATCGCCGGCAGGTTCGAATTCGGACTCCATGACGAGGGGGTGGCCGCCTTCGAGTTTCTCCCGGGATCGGGGTTCGGGCGCTGGCGCACTGAGGGTCTGGATGTCGGTTGCGGACATGGAACTGGATTCTCCGGGTCCGAGCCACATTCGACCCTCAAGAGACCGGTTGCAAGCGTGGAGTCGGCATGGCGTCAACGATCTGCGTCTGGCAGGCTTGCGGGACCTGCGTCGGAGTGTCTTGGCACGAATGTCCGCGCGAAACGCTGTCTGCCCGGCACGACGTCGCTTTCCGCGATGCATTCGCGATCGACGATTCGGCGAAGGAGTGGACGAGGATCTTGCCACCCTTGCCCCGGCTGCCGCATAGACATGGGGCGAACTCCGGAATCGCGTTCATGCGATGGAGGAAGGGCCGGCATGGGGGTCTTTCAACAGGGCCGGCGTCAGGCTCAACCCTTGCAGAACCTGTTCGTCCGCCCGCCCCGCCTCAAGTGCCTGTCAGGCGATCGCAGGGTCACGGAATCCGTCAGAGTGCATTCTGGCAGGCGTCCTCGTGCGGCAAGCCTCCAATCAGATCGTCTTGGTCATCTGGCTGTCCGACATTCAGGGAAGCGGAACCGTGACATTTGCGCGCCCGTGGCTCTTCGACTTCGCATGGGTCTGGAGAATTGTGAGCGTACCCGGCCGGGTGACGATGCGCCACGCGTCGCTCCGAGCTTGGCGCCATCTCACCTTCCGAGACGCAGTCCAGAACCGCTCTGCTTCCGACGTGCTCGCATCGGTGCGGGTTCTTCTGAATTCGGAGAGTTGCGAATTGATGGTCTGTCATCTTGATCTTTCGCGCGCAAAGAAGTCACGAAAGTGCATGTGGCCGACCCGAATCGACGCCTGGCCCGCAAGTCCCAGGGCAGATGGGCTCTTGATCCTTTGCCGGAGATTGTCGATAGAGTGTCAACATGACCGCACGCATCTATCGTCCAGCGAAGTCCGCCATGTCGTCCGGCACTGCAACGACCCGGGACTGGATCCTTGAGTTCGTGAACGAGGATGGACGCGAAATCGATCCGCTGATGGGCTGGACATCGTCGGCTGACACGCGGGCGCAGGTGCGGATGCGGTTTCCGACACGGGAGGCGGCGCTGGATTATGCCGAAAGGCATGGCATCGACGCGACCGTGCGCGAGCCGAAGCCGAGAAAGCCAAATGTCCGCCCCCGCGGGTATGGCGAGAATTTCGCGACTGATCGACGCGGTGCCTGGACACACTGATGGCTGAGGACCGGAAGCGGTTAGTGTGACAACGTTTTCAGGTATCTGACGAACGAGCGTCCGCAATCCGACCCGGAACCGTTTGTGCAACATGACGACGAAAGAAACGCGCCGAGCCGGATTGAGCGCTGCACGATGCGCCTATTGTTGCCAACGGGTTTTGACAGCCGATGTTGTGATGGCGGCGGGTCGTGCTATGACGACGCATGCGGTCCGGTAGCTCAACTGGATAGAGCGGCTGACTTCTAATCAGCAGGTTGAGGGTTCGAGTCCTTCCCGGATCGCCAAGATGCAGCTTACTGCGTGACGGGGCGTCGACACGTGTTTGCGAAATCCCCGGCCGTGAGTCGCAAGTGCAAGAGGCAGCGGGGCGTCCACGCCATCAACACAGGGCGTTGAGGTTGCGATCACATGCGCCGTAGCGCGGGGCCGGAGAATCGAGATGGATTCTTCGTCAGCGAAGCCTTGGGGTCGGACGTTCTGCCCGCGTGTCGATTGAGGCTGTTGTCGCGAATCGGGCTCTGCGCCCAAGGCCCCCGGACCATCACGAACGCAGACCGAAAATTGCCGTGGACGCCCGTTCGAGGGACGGGGGAAGGGAAGGATGATGGCCCATATCTTCCCGTTCATCCTGGATGCGGACACTCTCGCAGAAGACATGGAGAGCACATTTCGGGACGAGCCCGCCAGTGACGCCACTCCCATTCTTCGAAGATGTGCGCTGGCCATCTCATTCGGTAGCGAGGCTGTTTCCTGTCGTGACGCAGCTTTGTCAGCCTGCGAAGATGCAGTTGTGCCGAAGGCCTGGCCATAACCAGTCATGCCGTCCATCTTGAAGGTTGCTTCGGCGTCCTGATGAATCCGGCAATCTCCTTTGCCCGGGCTGGCGATTCCAGGTCCGGCCGAGCCCAAGAGCGGCATGCCATGCGCGATGGCGTTGTTTGCGAATTGAACCTGTTTCGAAATTGTCCCCACAGCCAGTTTTCGTTTCGCAGACCAGGACGCTGAACCTTGACCGGCTGGCAAAGACAGCAATGCCTGTTCAGGCAGAAATTCATGCGATCGCAAGAAACGGGCTGCAATCAAGGCACCAGGGCACTCCTGGGTCGACGGATCATCTTCATGCGTGGCTGCTTGAGAACGTTTGCCGGTCCTGTTCTCGTTGCCTTTCCCTGTCGCGGAATGCACAACCCGCATCTTCAATGCACCTTGCAAATCTTCCATTAGATGGAATATATGCAATGTATGATCGTGCGTTCCCTCAAGAGATCACTCGAACAGGCCTTGGATGTCCAGCCCGGTGTCGTCCTTCTCGGGCCAAGGCAGGTCGGCAAGACGACACTGGCGCAGGGAATCGCGGAAAGCCGAGACGCAGTATATCTCGACATGGAGCGAACTGCCGACCGTCAGGTACTTGATGAGCCTGAATTGTACCTTGACGATCAGGCCGGCCGCCTCGTGGTGATTGACGAGGTGCAAGTTGTGCCGGACCTGTTTGGGACTTTGCGTGGTCAGATTGATCGGCGACGCAAGCAAGGACACCGAACCGGGCAGTTCCTCTTGCTTGGGTCGGCCTCAAGAGCACTTCTTCACCAAAGTTCGGAGTCGCTGGCGGGACGGGTCAGCTACCACGAACTCATGCCTTTCGCTCTGCCGGAAACGGGTGTGGAGGAATTGTCGCCACTTTGGCTCCGCGGTGGCTTTCCCGAGAGCTTCCTGGCGAAGAGCGAAAGAGACAGCCTGACCTGGCGGGAGGACTTTATCAGGACCTACCTGGAGCGCGACATTCCCGGATTTGGATTGCGCATTCCTGCAGAGTCCTTGCGTCGCTTCTGGACGATGCTTGCCCATGAACAAGGCGGGCTCTTGAATGCGGCCAAGCTAGCCGGCAATCTTGGAGTTTCCGGTCAGAGTGTCGCGCGGTACCTTGATGTTCTGGTCGACCTGATGGTGGTGCGACGGCTGCCGCCTTGGCACTCGAACGCAGGCAAGCGGCTTGTCAAGTCTCCCAAGGTCTACATCCGCGACCCCGGGCTGGCCCATGCACTGCTTGGGATCGAGACATTGGAAGACCTGCTCGGACACCCGGTTGTTGGAGGCAGCTGGGAAGGCTTCTGCATTGAAAACCTGATCGCGGCAGCGCCGCGTGGGACCGAGGCAAGCTTTTGCCGGTCATCTGCCGGGGCGGAGATCGATCTGGTCCTTAAGCTTCCCGGCGGCGCTCTCTGGGCGATTGAGATCAAGCGCACCACATCGCCCAAGGTGACCCGCGGATTCCATATCGCTGCCGAGGATCTGGGCGCTGAAGAGCGCATGCTGGTCTATGCCGGCAACAGGGAGGTGCCAGGGCAAGGAAGTGTTCGGGCGATGCCTCTTGCGAGCGCTCTGAAAATGCTGACTGCCCGCCAGAGACGATAGGCGATCGCAACAGAAACCGATGCAAGAACGGCATGCAAAGGCGGCGCGACAGTCTGCTTGATCTCTGGCGCGTCATCGCGCCCTCCGCGCCGGCGACACGATCAGCGTCTATGCCATTGTGGTCGACGCGTTGCACGACCGTGCCAGCGCCTTCAATGAACGGTGCGGCTTCGCGCCTTTCCCGTCGCAGCCGCTGCGCATTTGCCTGCCGCTCCAGACGTTCGAGCAACTCACGCTGTAGTGTTGGCCTCTTCCGCGCTCGGCGCCAGTTCCATTGCACCAAGCGCACGTGTCCTCATGAGCAGCATCGAGGTCCTTTCTGATCATGTTCAGGCACAATGCGCATCCGTTCTCGAAGGCTGCGCAAAGGGCGGCTCAAGTCGAACGCAACACGACCCGCCCTTGCTCCAGAGGGGCACGGTGCGGATCTTGAACATGCGCCGCAATTCGGATGCAGCGTGGAACTGGCATCATGAATCCGGTGCCTTGCCGACCGGCGCGCCGCCTTCAAACAGCTGGGTGCGATCATAGCGTGGGGGATCGTCCCGCATTTCGAGATGCAGGCGATCTCCGGAATGGGCGTGCTTTCGCGCCAGTGTCTCGTCCACGTCGATGCCTAGTCCTGGGCCCGTCGGCGCCGGGACATAGCCGTCCTCGACCCGGATCGTGCCCTTGATGAGCGCGTCGTGAAACCCCGTCTCGATGGTCTCCGCGATCAGCAGGTTCGGAATCGAGACGCACAGATGCAGGTTAGCCGCCCATTCCACCGGACCTGCGTAGAGATGCGGCGCAAGTTGCGCCCCTGCGGATTCGGCAAGGACGGCGATCTTCCTCCCTTCCCAGATGCCGCCCGCTCTCCCCAGTGCCGGCTGCAGTATCGCCGCGCCATTTGACAGTGCTGCCGCGAACTCGGATCGCGTCGTCAGCCGCTCGCCCGTTGCGATCGGAATCGAGGTCGCCCGCGCCACCCGGCCGAGGGATTCGGGTGCGTCAGGAGGCACCGGTTCCTCGAACCAAAGCGGATCGTAGGGCTCGATTGCCCGCGCGAGCCGGATGGCACCTGCCGGGTTGAACTGGCCATGGGTGCCGAACAGGATGTCGGCGCGCGGCCCGACCGCCTCGCGAATGCGGGCGCAAAATTGAACCGAGGTCTCGATGTCAAAGCGCGACGGATGGTGGCCGCCCCGCATTGTGTAGGGGCCTGCAGGGTCGAACTTGACCGCCGTGTAGCCTTGGTCCGCAAGGCAGAGCGCCGATTCCGCCGCCATGTCTGCATCGCCCCAGAACCGGGGCAGCTCGTGATGCCGGAGAGGGTAGAGATAGGAATAGGCCCTGATCCGGTCGTTCATGCGACCGCCCAGCAGATTCCAGACCGGACAGTCCCGCGCCTTGCCGAGAATGTCCCAGCACGCGATTTCAAGGCCGGAGAACGCGCCGATGACCGTCAGGTCGGGGCGCTGGGTGAATCCGCTGGAATACGTGCGCCGGAACATCTTCTCGACATTTGCAGGATTCTCGCCGTGCATGTGTCGCTCGAACACGTCCCGGATGACGACGGCCATTGCATCCGGCCCGACCGAGCTTGCGTAGCATTCGCCCCATCCGGTGATGCCGTCATCGGTCGTGACCTTGACCAGGATCCAGTAGCGCCCGCCCCATCCGGGTGCCGGAGGGGCCGTAACGATCACGTCGAGATCATCAAGTCGCATGGAAGAATGCCTCCGGTGAGCGAAGGTGGAACTGCTTGGTCAGCCAATCACCATTCACGGTTCGGGTCCAGAAGATGAACTGGCGTCGGCCATGATCGGCTCGTTGCCCAAGGAGGCGTCCGTTGGGCCTGGGTGCCGGTTACTGGAACATGATGACGTTCCGCCGGGCCTTTCCAGCTTTCGTGTCTGCAATTGCCTCGTTGACCTGATCAAGGTTCCATCGCCCGGTAATCAGTTCGTCGAGCTTGAGGCGACCTTGCAGATAGAGCTCGATCAACCAGGGGACATCCCGCGCAAGCACGGTGTCGCCCATCTTGCTGCCGAGCAGCATCTGCCCGGCGCTTGCGACCATGTCCGGCTCGTAAGTGGCCAGTTCGCCGGACGGAGGAATGCCGACCAGAACGACCCGCCCGCCGGGCGCCAGCAGCGATGGCGCACTGTCGAAAGCGGGCGTCGCGCCCACCGCGACGAAGACCGCGTCCGCCCCCTTCCCTAGAAGGGCATGGAGCCTCTCCACCGGGTCGCCGCCGGTTGCCAGGATGCCGTCCGTCGCGCCGAAGGCGCGTGCGTCCTCCAGCTTTTGCGGAATCAGGTCAATGGCGACGATCCGGCCCGCGCCCGCAATCTGCGCGCCCTGGATGGCATTGAGACCTACGCCCCCGGCACCGATGACGACGACGTTCTCGCCGGGCCTGAGCCTTGCGGCGTTGATCACCGCGCCCACGCCTGTGATGACTCCGCAGGAGAGCAGCGAAGCCGCGTCATACGGGATGCCGTCCGGGATGCGCACAATCTGGCTTTCGTGAACGACCGTCCTTTCCGCAAAGGCGCCGCAGTACATTGCGCGCAGGACACGCTCGCCATCCGCGCCCCGCAGCGGTGTCGCGTGCCCCGATCCCGAACAAAGCGCGGGCCGGCCTGTCGCGCAGCCATGGCACGTTCCGCACGACTTGATGAGCGTCACGATGACCCTGTCTCCGGACCGGAAGTCCGTAACGCCGGGGCCAACGCCGACCACTTCGCCCGAGGCCTCGTGGCCGTAGACAACTGGCAGTCGCCCACCCCAGGCACCGGCGGCGTACGCAATGTCCGAGTGGCAGACTGCGCAGGCCCTGATCGCCACTTCGACCTCTCCCGCGTGCGGCGGTGCGAGTTCCAGCTCTTCGACGGTCAACGGTTCTCCGAACGCGCGACAAACAGCAGCCCTGATCCGGCTCATTTTCGGCCTCTCCAATGTGCGGCCGCGCACACGTGCATCGGGATTTCCTCGCAATTGCCTGAGGCCGCCAGAAGAGCGATCGTCAGCATCGAGCGCTCGCGACGGCTGATGGTGCTCCGAGCCCGGACCGTGTCCCACGCCCCTTCCGTGATCATGTCCCGGCACGGTTCGTCAAGCTCGATCTTCGCGACCTCGACCCGATCCTCGTGGCTGTCGCCCAGAACGGCGCGGCGCGTCCTCGTGCCTGCTTCGTGCCGATCGGTCATGACGCAGCCCCCGAAGGCAGCGATCGGCCTAGCGCCGCCGGAACGTGGCCGGGCTTCCGCGCGACAGGACAGCGAACCGCTCGGCGACGCGGAGCCAGCAATCCCGCCGGACTCGGCCTTTCAGTCATGCTCGAGATTTTCCAGAAATTCGGTGAGATGCCCGGCGAACTCCTCGGGCCTTTCCACCATTGGAAGATGCCCGGCCCGCCGGATAAGCGCGAACCGGCTTTCCTTGACGAGTTCGGCAGTTTCGCGAACCAGGTCCGGCGGAGTCGAACCGTCCTCGCTTCCGGCGATGACCAGCGTCGGCAAGATCAGGTTCGCCGTCGTGGCATGGAAATCGGTCCCCGAAATCGCGGACGAGCCACCAATGTAGCCGTCGTCCGGCTGACGAGTCAGCATGTTCCTCCAGGCAACGAGTTCGGGTGTGGCCCGGAATTCGCGTGAGAACCACCGTTCCATGACCGCATCGGCCAGGGACTCGATGCCACCGGACTTCACGGCATCGATCCTTTCCTGCCACGTTTCCGTCGTGCCGATCTTCACGGCCGTGTTCGACAGGACCATGGCGCGAACCTGGTCGGACCGTTTCACCGCCAGGCCCTGGGCGATCATGCCCCCGATCGAACATCCGACGAAGACTGAATCCCGAACGCCCAGATGGTCGAGCAGCGCCTCCGCATCTGCGACGAGGGCACCCATGGGGTATGGCGGCCTTGGGCAGGACGAAAGTCCGTGCCCCCGCATGTCGTAGCGGATCAGGCGAAGCCCCGATGGCAGGAACGGCAGGATGGGGTCCCAAAGCCTGTAGTCCGTGCCGAGCGAGCTGGAAAATGCAACCGGTGTTCCGTCGGGATCGCCATCCTCCCGGTAATGCAGGTCGACATGTTCAAGTCGGCAAATGGTCATGAATCCGCACCCCTGGCGCCACTCTGCGCGTGCATGATCGTCAGCGTCAATCAGTTTCGCCAAATCGATTCAGCGCGTTCCGGAAGACAGTCGAATCCACGTTGCCGCCGGATGCCACGACAATCACGTCTTGCTCGCCCTCGCGATGGAAGAGCGCGGCAGCCAACGCAACCGCCCCGCCAGGTTCCAGCACGATTCTGAGCCGGATGAAGGCCGCTGCAACGGCACGAAGCGCATCCGCGTCCGGCACGGCAATGCCTGGGCCGCAATGCCTTTGCAGGATGGGGAACGTCAGCCGGCCCGGTGCGGGCGTGACGATGGCGTCACAGATCGAGCCGGCCATCCTCGCGTTGGCCTGAGGCGTCCCCGCGATCAGGGACCGGGCGACGTCGTCAAATCCTTCCGGCTCCACCGGGCGAACGCGAAGAAGCGGCGCACGGGCCTCAAGCGCGAGCGCAATGCCCGAGCTCAGGCCGCCGCCGCCGCACGGGACAAGAACGTCAGCCTCCCCGATGCCTGCTTCCGTTGCCTGGTCCGCGATCTCGAGGCCGCAGGTGCCCTGCCCGGCGATCACGTCCTCGTTGTCGAAGGGCTTGACGAGTGAAAGGCCACGCTCTTCCGCGAGCTTCGTGCCGATCGCATCGCGATCCTCGGTCGCCCGGTCGTAGAGCACGACTTCGGCGCCAAAGGCCCGCGTATTGGCGATCTTGAGCTCCGGCGCATCGCCTGGCATGACGATCACGGCGGGAGCGCCCATTTCGCGTGCCGCGCAGGCGACGCCCTGCGCATGGTTGCCGGACGAAAAGGCAAGCACGCCCCGTTCCTTGACGTGCCGCGGCAGCGCGGAGAGGGCCGACCGCGCGCCTCGGTACTTGAACGATCCCGTCCGCTGCAGGCATTCGGCCTTTACGAAGACGCGGCGACCGGCCGTTTCGTCCAGGAGCGGAGCGTTCAGAAGCGGTGTGCAAAGCGCGTGCCCAGCAATCCTATCGGCTGCGGCGACGATTCGATCGATGTTCATGGCAGCCTTCCGATCCATTCCCGCATGGCTGCCAGCGCTTCCGGCTCGTCAAGGAAGGGCACGTGGCCGCGACCAGGCACGTCGGCGAAGACCATGTCGGGCCGGCGGCGGCACATTTCCTGGGCGACTTCCCGGGACAGGAGGTCGGAATTCGCGCCTCGGACCAGTGCGAGCGGCAGGCCGTCGAGCGCATCGAACATGGGCCAGAAGTCCCGCGCGGGCGCCGAGGCGGCGGAAAGGAAGGCGTCGCGAAGCGCCGGGTCGTAGTTGATCTTCAGCCCGCCTGGCGATTCCACATAGTGCTTCCGTACCTCTTCCTCCCAACGGCTCTCCGGCACGTTCTCGAATCCCTTCATCAGCCCGGCACGCATCTCCGCCGCTTCCGCAAATGTCTTCTGCGTCGGGTTCCTCCCGACATAGTTGCGGATGGCTTCAAGACCGGACGCTGTGATCTCGGGTCCGATGTCCACGAGGCAGGCTCCGAGCAGACGTTCCTTTGCAACGCTTGCCAGCACCATTGCGATCAAGCCGCCGCGCGACGTGCCGATGAGGGCGACACGGTCCAGCCCGAGATGGTCCAGGAGCGCGGTCACGTCTCCTGTTTCGACCGGAACCGTATAGGTCTCCTGGCCGGTCCACTCCGATTTGCCGCGACCTCGGCAGTCCAGCCGGACAAGACGTACGGAGCCCGGGAGGTGTGGCGCGAGATAGTCGAAGTCGCTGCCGTTTCGCGTGAGACCCGAAAGCGCGAGAACTGGCAGGCCCTCGCCGTCGTCGGCATAGTGGAGCCGTGCGCCGTCTGGTGCGTGGAATTCAGGCATCGGGTTGATCTCGCCAGTTCCGGGATTGGGGCGAGATCCCTAATCACACGTGCGGGTCGGGCTGGCAACCTGTGCATCGGATTGCAGCGTCCATCACGGCTGTCGCCACCTTGCAGCGGAGGAAGAAGCGGTTGGATGTGCAGGCTGCGGTTCGGATGCGTCTTGCGGGTCTTCTCCAGGATCCACGCCGCGACGGGGATTGGTCAGAAGTTCGCCCTTTGAAGCGTCGCCGCCTATCTCAGTGCCTTGAGGACGGAATCAAAGCCCTGCGCCATGTGTTCGTCTATGTGGGAAAGCATGGCGTCCAGGCTCTCGCCATTCGCGAGATCGCGGTAGCGTGTCGTCATCTTGCCGAAGACCCCGTGTGAACCGTGCAAATTGTGGTGCAGCGACATGTAAATTCGCACCAGTTGCGACAGACGTGACCAATGGGCCATGAGAAGGCGATGGTCTGTCGTCTCGTAGACCCAGCTGTGAAACGCGATTTCGTGTTCGATCGCACGGGCCTGGTCCTGGGTGCGGTGGATGGCCATCAACTCGGCGTATCTCTTGCCGAGGAGTTCAAGGCTGTCAGGCGTACGTAGCGGCCAGACCAGGGTGAAGGCGAATTTCTCAAGCGCGGTCCGCATCGAGTAGAGCTCCGTCAGGTCGCGTTCGGATACCGGGCGGACGCGGAACCCCTTGTAAGGTTCGCTGACGAGTATGCCTTGGTCCACGAGCTCCCGAAGCGCTTCACGCAAGGGTGCGCGACTGACCCGAAGCTGTGACGACAGCGCGGTTTCCACCAATTTCTGTCCGGGCTTGAAATGGCCGTCCAGAACCCTGTCAAGAACCTGGCGCCGCACCTGGACGCGCAGGGTCCGGTCTTCGACCGGACTGAGAGCGGCCGCAGGCCTTTTCATCCGGACATCTCGGCATCGTCTTGCCGAAGGATGTCGCCATTGACGCAGGTCGGGATCTGGCCGCCCTGGTCGTCGTCAGCCGCATCGCGGGACGAGACGTCATCGGGATTCTTCATGCAGGCACCTTGACTTGCGGCGGCGGCCATTCCGCCGCCGCCGCATGTGGTCTCAGTTGTTGAACAGGAGCTCGCGCTGGATGACCGGCGAGGCCTTGGGGTCAAGGCCGAATTCGCGCAGGAACTCTTCGTACCAGCGCTGCGTGCGGCCGGTCTCGTAGTAGTAGAAGATCGTGTGATCGACCCAGTCGCGGAAGGTCTTGTCGTCTTCGCGGCGCACGGCAATGGAAGACGGCGACGAAAAGGCCGGCGTTGGAATGACCAGTTGCCCTCGGCCCAGTTTCTGGCGCGCGGCCAGAAGCGGCGGGTGGAAGAGCGACACCGCGTCGACGCGGCCTGACTGGAACGCGGCGATTGCGGCACCGTTGTCCGGGAAGCGCTGGATGTCCGCGTTCGGGATGGTACGCGTCAGGAAGGCATCCATGGAGGTCGCCTGCGGCACGCCCACCGTCACTTCGGGCTTGTTCAGGTCTTCCCAGGTCGAAACCGGAAGCTCGTCGTCGGCCAGCACCGCCAGCGAGATGTAGAGCAGCGGCTGTTTCGGATAGTCCACGACCATCGCCCGCTTGGGCGTGGCATCCAGGAACATCATGTCGATCTTGTCGGCCTGAAGCGCCGCGATGGCGGTGGCCCAGGTGACCTCGAACATTTCAAGCTCGACCCCCAGTTCCTCGGCCATGGACTTGCCGATGGAGACGATCAGCCCGCTTTCCCATTCGCCCGTGGCCGGGTTCTTCGAATACCACGGCGGAGCCTGCGTGACCCCCATGCGCAGCTTGCCGGTTTCCTGGATTCTGTCCCAGGTCGATTGCGCC
The DNA here is from genome assembly GCA_965208685.1 of Paracoccaceae bacterium. Lineage (GTDB taxonomy): Bacteria > Pseudomonadota > Alphaproteobacteria > Rhodobacterales > Rhodobacteraceae > JAJEFO01. The sequence continues at coordinate 140,381 of CBDBPL010000007.1, forward strand.
TGCGCCGCTCCGACTGTCAGCGAAAGCGCGGCAAGGACGGCAAGAAGAGCGGCCCCCGTTCGTTTCAGCAGTTTCATCATTCGATCCTTTCCGTGTTTGAGTTGATCTGCCGTCAATCCGGCAGCTTGAAAAGCGAATGCCCTTCCAGGAATTCGCTCATTCGGTCGGTTCCAGGGGCTTTCAGAATGCTCTGGGGTTCGCCCTGTTCCAGAATTGTGCCCTCGTGCAGGAACAGCACGCGGTTGGCGACGTGATAGGCAAAGCCGAGCTCGTGCGTGACGCAGAGCATGGTCATGCCATCTTCGGCGAGTTGCCGGATGGTCCTGAGCACCTCGCCCACCAGCTCGGGATCAAGCGCCGATGTCACTTCGTCAAAGAGCATCACTTCCGGGTCCATCGCCAGCGCCCTCGCGATGGCCACGCGCTGCTTCTGCCCGCCGGACAGGCGCGCCGGGTACTCGGCGGCTTTCTCGGCGAGGCCGACGCGTTCGAGCTGCGCCATGGCCTTGTCATGCGCTTCGGGCTTCCCGCGACCCAGAACGATGACCTGGCCCTCCATGACGTTTTCGAGAACAGTCATGTGCGGGAACAGGTTGAAGTGCTGGAAGACCATGCCGATCCGCGTCCGCAGTGCGCAAAGCTCGGCTTCGCGGTAGCGCATCCGGCCGTCACGCTCCGTCCCGATCAGTTCGCCGCTCAAGTGGATCTTTCCCTCGGTCGGCGTCTCCATGAAATTCACGCATCGCAGCATGGTGGACTTGCCCGAACCCGAAGATCCGAGAAGAACCACGGTTTCCCCGGACCGCACGGTCAGGTCGATGCCCTTGAGAACTTCCAGATCGCCGAAGCTCTTGTGCAGGTTTTCGATGCGGAGAATCTCGGACATCAATCGGCCTTTCGCAACATGCGCTCAAGCACGTAGGTTCCCTGGACCACCGGATAGAGCACGACAAAGAAGATGACAGCGACGGCCGTGTAGCTTTCGATCGGGTTGAAATTCAGGTCCGAGATCAGCTTGGCCTGGTTGAGCGTTTCGACATAGCCGACAACGGACGCCAGCGTGGACATCTTGAAGACCTCGATTCCCCGGTTGGTCAGGGCGGGCAGGACGCGCTTGATCGCGACGGGCAGGATGATGCGACGCAGAGTCTGATTGTAGTTCATGCCGATGGCCTTGCCGGCCTCCCACTGGGCCCGGTTTATGGACTGGATGCCTGCGCGGTAGATCTCGGCGGAAAACGCCATGGTGTTGAGGGAAATGCCAAGGACGGCGGCAAGAAACGGATCGGTCTCGATCCCGGTCAGGATCGGGAAGGCGTAGTAGAACCAGATGATCTGGACGAGCACGGGCGTGTTGCGGAAGACCTCGACAAAGGCGCGGGCGGGCCAGCTGACGATAGGCGACTTCGAGTAACGTGCGACACCGACGATCAGCCCGCCGCCGAGGCCAAGAACGACGGTGATGACAAAAATGAACACCGTACCCTTGATGCCGACCCAGAGAACGGGCCAGTTCTGCAAGATCGTGGCGAAGTCCCAGTTGTGGGCCATCAGCGCACCGTCCCCTCGCCCGACTTGGCAAGGCGGTGTTCGACCGCGATGGAAAATTGGCTGACGAGGAAGATCAAGACGAAATAGATCGCCGCGACGATGGTGTAGACCTCCAGCGGACGAAAGGTCTTTTGTGCCAGCTCGTTCGCTTGAAACATGAGATCCGTATATGCCACGGTCGAGACCAGCGTCGTTGTCTTCAACAGCTCGATCGAGCGCTCCATGAATGCCGGGATCATCCGCTTGATCGCTTGTGGCAGGATGATCCGGCGCTGGCATTGGCCGTAGGTCATGCCAATGGCCTTGGCACCTTCCCACTGTCCTTTGTCGATCGACAGGATGCCGCCCCGGAAAATCTCGGCAAAGAAGGCCGAAGACTGGATTGAGAAGGTGACGACCGCAGCGATCAGCGGCGTCATGCGTACATCGATCAGGATCGGCAGCGCGAAGAAGAACCAGAAGAGCTGGACCAGCGGCGGAGTCGTGCGGAAGAACTCGACGATGAACCCGGCGACGCCTGAGAGGATTCGGAAGGTCGAGAGGCGCGAGAGGGCGAGGGCCAGCCCGAGGGGAACGCCGAACAGAAGCGCCAGGCCAGTGACTTTCAGCGTGTTCAAGAGGCCCAGCATCAAGAGGTCAAAGTCCCTCAGAACCGCCAGAAAATTCCATTCCATTCGCGCATGCCCCTGAACGCTGCCGAATCCACGCTTGCCGGATTGTAGGACTTGGATAGTATGATTGTCGACAATATTCCGGACAGCGCCTCCCATGAGACCAAACATTCTTTTCATCCAGGTCGATCAGCTGGCCGCTCAATTCCTTCGCTGCTATGGCGACCCGATCTGCCAAGCGCCAAACCTGGATCGGTTGGCCACGGAAGGTACAGTGTTCCAGACCGCGTACTGCAATTCCCCCCTCTGTTCTCCGTCACGCGCATCAATGGCGACGGGAAGGCTCTGTTCGGAAGTCGGGGCCTACGACAACGCCGCCGAACTGCCCGCCGCCATTCCGACCTATGCACACTACCTGCGTGCCGCCGGCTACCAGACCGCGCTGTCTGGCAAGATGCACTTCATCGGTCCCGACCAGCACCACGGCTTCGAACGCCGCCTGACCCCCGATCTCTACCCCGCAGATTTTTCCTGGGTGCCGAACTGGGGTGACGAGGGGGAGCGAGACACGAACGATGCCCGTTCGGTGACGATTGCCGGGGTGTGCGAACGTTCGATGCAGATCGACTTTGACGATCTGGTGACGTTTCAGGCGGTGCAGCATCTCCACGATGTCGTGCGATCAGAGGACGACCGCCCGTTCTTCCTCCAGGTCTCCTACACTCATCCTCACGAACCCTATCTTTGCCAGAAAGAGTTTTGGGACCTGTATGAGGACGTAGATGTCCCCTTGCCCGCAGTGCCGACGCTGCCGGAAGACCAGCATGATGCGCATTCGGTGCGGCTCCTGTCGGATTTCGGGATGTTGAATGTCCGATTTTCCGATGACGATGTCCTGACGGCGCGGCGCGCGTACTACGGCTCGATCAGCTATCTTGACAAGATGATCGGACAATTGATCGAAACGCTGGACCGGACAGGGCTGCGCAGCAACACGGTCATCGTCTTCACGTCAGATCACGGCGAAATGTTGGGTGAACGCGGCATGTGGTTCAAGAAGCACTTCTTCGAGCCATCCCTAAAGGTGCCCCTGATCATCGCCGGCGAGGTCTTCTCTGCGGGTCGCGCGACGACACCCGTGTCGCTTGTGGACTTGTTGCCGACCTTCATGGGACTTGCAGAAGGCGGCGGCTGGACCTCCCCGGTCGAGCCGTTGGACGGCGAAGACCTTTCGACCAAGCTGGCGGACCCGGAACCTGACCGGCCTGTCTATGCCGAATACCTGGCCGAGGCCACAACCGCACCGATCTTCATGGTCCGGCAGGGACGTTTCAAGTACATCCAATCGGTTGACGATCCCCCGCTTCTCTTCGACGTGGAGAGCGACCCGAACGAGCGACGGAATCTTTCGGGGATCTCCTTGCATGCGGACAGCGAAGAGAGACTTCGGGCAATGGTCATGCAGCGCTGGGACAGCGCTGCGCTGGCCGAGCGCATTCGACTCAGCCAGAAGCGGCGACGCTTCGTGCTGGAAAGTGGCCTGAAAGGCATTCGACCTCGCTGGAACCACGACGAGGAACCGGGGTCTGAGGTTGTCTGGTACCGGGGTGAGACCGGCTACAACGACTGGGCATTCCGCTATCTTCCGATCGCCGAAGACGGTTGACAACGCGGGAACAGAACGCACTCGCGTGATCGTTCCCTCCGGTGCCGATCCAAGGGCAACCATCTCCCAGGAATGCCTGAGTGCCCGAGGCGACGCTGCTGCAGCGTCAACGTCTGTGCTGCAGCCGCTGCAGCCAGTGCCTTCTTCCATCCTTCCGCCGGTGCGGATCGAGATCTACTCGACGTGAAGGAGCGACGATGCGAGCTGCCTTCCGCTCGTCTGCTCCTCCCGTTCAGCCGAAGTTTGCGGGTGCCATGTCTGGGTCGACAGCGTCGCTTCGGCAATGGCGATCCCGGCAAGCACCTTCATTTTCTGCGCGACGTGCCAGAGCGGGACCATCTGTGCGGTCGGCAGGCGCGCCGCGAATGCGATGATGCCGAACCGCGGGAAGCCAGGCATCGTTTCGGAAACGGCTCCACGGGTTTCGGTGCGGCAGTCCGGGGCAGGTCTCGACATGGCCTGTCGGCCTCTCGCCGCCCGAGAACTCCGCATTGGCCACTTTCCGGTCGCAACCTCGGCATTCCGTCACCGCAGGCATCGTGGCCCTGACGGCCATGCGGACGCGGGCATTGTCGTCGCTCTTCGGGTCCGGGCTTGGCCGCTGGCACCGGGCCTGGCCGCCGCCGTCTAGACTCAAGCCACCCCGAAAGACTGGCGTGCTCTCTCCTTGACTGCCGCAGGGGCAGCCAAGGTCGCCTGCACCGTCAGGATCCTCGGACGACTCGGATGGAAGGGGGGCACGAGCATGCCCCTTGTGCAGCGATCCGGGAAGGGGCGCCAGAGCCGTTGCCAAATGGGCCGGCAATGGAGCCGGACCGAAGACTGGAACGGCTTTCGCTGACGGGAATCCCCACGCCCGGCCTTGGCAGCAGACGAGTGACGTCGCCGCAGGAAGATGCGTGACCCGAACGCAAGGAGGCAGGACGATCAATTGTTGACGAGAGTGCGAGCGGCGACGCTGAAGAGCGTATCGTCAGCAGTGCAGGCAAATCCCGATCAGGACCCAGATTGCCTCGCGTCAGGCTGGCAATGCGGGAGCCTTGTCTCAATTGCGGAAGAAGCGAGGAGACCCATCATTCAGTTGACTCCTGCAGATCGCGCGATTGATGGACTTGCGTCCGCCGTCCAAGTTGCCCGATCGGATTCCAAGACCATTGCCAAAAATTCCTGAAGAAGACCGTTGTTTGGCGATCCAAGCCGGTTGCGTCCGCCGTGACAACGATTCTAATGAGTTGCCCAATGATTGGCGTCACTGCTGTTTAGTGTGGTAGCGCTAGGCAGCGCAAAGTCAGACAAGGGAGGTGAACGGTGTCTCAAGATCATGGCAAGGTTTTGTGGAACGAGCTGATGACCCGGGACGTGGAAGGTGCCAAGGAGTACTACGGCGCAACCTTCGGCTGGACATTCGAGACCATGCCAGTTCCTGGCGGAGAGGGGGACTACACGGTCGCCAAGCTTGGCGACGAGATGGTTGCCGGCATGATGGACATGAGCGACATGGAGCTCGAAGGAGTCCCCGCACACTGGTTCACGTATTTCGCGGTGGATGACGTCGATGCCGCCGCCGGGGCCGCGGAAGCCGCCGGCGCAAAGGTTCACAGGCAGCCGTTCGATGTCGGGACCGTGGGTCGCATCGCCATCGTCGAGGACCCGACCGGAGCCATGATGGGCCTGATGACGCCGTCCCAGGATTGAACGGGTACTTCCCGCGCCCGCCAGTTCCGGGCGGGCGCGGCGATCAGTTGGCCGCCTGCCGGGCAGTGGCACCCAAGCGTCCAGGCGAGACAGCGCCCGAAGGGCGGCAAGGCCCGGCTATAGCTTGATCCGGTGTTCCGCTTGGCCGATGCCCGCGTCAGCCTCGACAAAGGTCATGCCGTGGCTGTCGGAGCGCGCCTTGGACGCCTCGCCCAGGTCTTCCCGTGCCGTCGTGCAGTACAGCGTCGAAAGCCCTGGTCCCCCGAAGGCCGGACAGGACGTGTGTGCCGCGTCGAATTCCACGGCCTTCAGAAAGTCCCCGTCAGGGCCGTAGCATGCAACCCGCCATGCACCCCACTGCGCATTCCAGAGATTGCCCGCGGCATCAACGACCGAGCCGTCCGGGTGCAGCTCGTCGGCGGTCAGGTCCAGAAACACTTCCGGGTCGCCGTCCGGCCAGCCGAGATCGGGGTCGAGATCCTGTCGCATGATCTTGCCTGTCGGCGTGTCGGCAAAGAACGCGCCCTCTTGGTTTGGCAGAAAGCAGATCGAGTTCGGAATCGTGACGTCGGGGTAGAGCCGGCGCAATTCGCCGCGGTAGTAGCGGTAGATCGCTCCTGCACCGCGACCCTTGCGCTTGCCCATCGTGCCGATCCAGAACCCTCCCCAAGGGTCAGCACGCCCGTCGTTCGACCGCGTTTCCGGATCACCGGCCTCGAGCCCCTGGACATCTTCACTGCGCTCCCGTTCGACATCGTACAGGAACAGCCGCGTTTCCGAGGCGATCAACAGCTCGGTGTCACTCACCCACCCGGCCGCAGACACGAGTTCGTCGAACTGCACGCTGCGGGTTCGCCCGTCTTCACGCGTATGAAGCCGTGCTCCCAGGATGTCGAACCAGTAGAGTTGCTCGCGCTCCGGATGCCAGATCGGGCCTTCCCCCAGTTGGCAAGCCGTCTTGTCGTACACTTCGCTCATTGGTCGCATTCCTCCCAGGCTGCCACTGCCGCCCTTGCCCTGGCCGCCATCTCCTCCGTGTCCAGTCCCGGAGCATACAATGAGCTTCCGAGCCCGAACCCGTTTGCACCTGCGCGAACCCAGTCACCGAAATTCTCCGCGCTCACGCCGCCGACCATGTAGACTTGGGTGTTGGCGGGCAGAACGGCGCGAAGTGCCTTCAGTCCTTCGGTTCCCACCAGGAATGCCGGGAAGACCTTCAGCCCGTCGGCGCCGGACGCCAGGGCGGCGAAGCACTCCGTTGGCGTCAGCACGCCAGGGAAGCTCTGCATCCCGAGCGACTTCGTGGCCGCTATCACAGCCGGATCGCAATTTGGCGAGACCACCAGGGCTCCCCCGGCGGCCTTGACGTTCTGGACCTGGGCCTCGGTCAGGACCGTGCCGGCGCCAATCAGTGCCTTGTCGCCAAAGGCTCTGGCCATTCGTTCGATCGACCTGAACGGCGACGGCGAATTCAGCGGCACCTCGATCCGGTCAATTCCGGCTTCGATCAGGGCTTCGGCAATCGGCACGGCCACGTCAGGATCGATTCCACGGAGGATGGCAATGAGGGGTCGGCTCATGGTTTCTCCTGCAGTCGGGCATGGGCGGCGGCAAGACCCGCCAGCGTCACCGTCGTGGCGTCCGCGGTTTCGGCCATTGCGCCGCAAGAGGCAAGTGCCCGGGCATAGTGCGATACCTGCCTGCCTTCGCCGACCAGGACGATTCGCTGTCCCAGCCAGTACGCGCGTGCGGCCGCGAGTTCGGCACCGATCAACAGCCCGGACAGCCGCGCCGTTGCGGTGCCCTCCCCGAGATCCGCGAGCAAGGTTTCCGCGCGCAGCGCAAACAGGCGCGCGGCAATTGCTTCGGGCTTTCCCATGGCGTCGTTGACGGCTTCCGCGAACGCGTCGTCATCCCAGCCCTCTCCAACCGAGTGTCGCAGGACTGATGCGGTGGAAAGCAGCGCGAAGAGCTCGCCGGTCATGAAGGTACGAAAGCTCACCACTTCTCCGGCCGAAACGTGCACCCACTTGGTATGGGTGCCCGGCAGGCAAATGATGCCGTCGAATCCGGGATCCCCTGCAAGGTATCCGGCGATTTGCGTCTCTTCGCCCCGCATCACGTCAGCGGGCTTGTCCTGCGCAAGTCCGGGCAGGATGGTCACGTCGAGGCGCGGGTCCGCCACGTCGGGACGAACGGCGCGTGTGCCCGTCGGCGCACAAGGCACGACCACATAGGGAGCCTCCTGCCAGCCTTGCCTTGCACCCACCATGCCGGACGCGACGACACGCACCGGCTCCCCGCCAAGCCAGGGGCCGATGATTTCCAGCAGCGCAGGCTCGAAGGCCCCGGGTGCCAGAACTCCCATGCCCTTGCCCGAAGCCGCCTCGGCGACGGCCGCCCCTTCCCGGATCGCCCAGGCTCTCAGGTTCGAGGTGCCCCAGTCGACCGCTATCCAGTCCGCATGCTTGCTCTCGCCGTCCATGTGGGGAGATGGCTTGAATCGCTGTCGGGAATCAAGCGAGTCCCGGAATCGCGTCAGAATCAGTCCTTCCGCTCAGGAAGTGTCGCCCGGACCTTCCTGGTCAGGCCGGCACGAACGAGATCGTACGAGGTCACGAGGCGGTGGCGGAGTTCGTCGTCGGCGACATCCTCCGGCAACAGAATCCAGCTCTTGTGAAAGTAAGGTGCCCGGGCGCCAATGCCCGCTTCCATGAGCATGCTTGCCGTTTCGGTGTCCCGGGTCTTCACGGTCACGCCGGGCCTGGATACGCCTGCACACGCAAAGATCTTCCCCCCGACCTTCCAGACCTCGTGTTCCATGCCCCAAGGGTCGGAGACCTCCGCGCCAGGCAGGGGCGCACAGATGGAATCAATCCGCTTCCTGAAACTGGACGAACTTCCGCTCATGCCGTCACCATAGCGTCCGCTGCGGCATTCGTGTAGACCCGTGTCGATGACCACGGACGTGATCGCGGAAGACCCGCGCTGGCGCGGGACAGGCATCGAGACGCTGGCTTCTCGCGCCGTCGCGGCGACGCTGAAGCACCTTGATCTAGACCCGGACGGCTGGAGCGTGACCGTTCTTGCCTGCGATGCCGCGCGGATTGCCGCGCTGAACGCCCGGTTCCGCGACGCGCCGGCTCCGACCAACGTGCTCTCCTGGCCGTCCGCCGAGCGCGCTGCGGCCGAGAGGGGCGCGCGTCCGCCTCCGCCGACAGGTGCCCCTGAACTCGGCGATATCGCGATTTCATTTGAGACCTGCCTGGCGGAGGCCAGGGACGGAGGTGTTCCGCTCGAGGAGCACGTTTCGCATCTGGTTGTTCACGCGGTACTGCATCTTCTTGGCTACGGTCATGAAGATGATTCCGATGCCGACTTGATGGAGGCAACGGAAACGGCAATACTCCAATCGCTCGGGATTCCGGATGTGCATTCGCAGAAGGGCCCCGAGGATGAACCGTGATGGAAAGGACTTATGGGAGATAACGGCGAGGCGTCTTCTAGCGCGGCGCATGGCGCGCAGGAGGAAGACGGCAGTAGACGGTGGTCCGTGCTGCGATGGTTGCGGGCCCTGGCAAGCAATTCGGACCGGAACGGCGAGGGTGAAGCCCCGACCGTGGTTCCCGCGGCAAATGGCACGACAGGCGGCATCGCCAACCTGACGCGCCTCCGGGTCGAGGATGTCATGATCCCGAAAGTCGAGATCGTCGCGGTCCCGGAAAACATCAGGAAAAAGAAGCTGGTGCAGGTCTTTTACGACAGCGGGCTGACTCGGCTGCCCGTGTTCAAGGACACGCTGGACGAGCCTCAGGGCATGGTGCATCTCAAGGACTTTGCCCTGAAGCACGGCTTCAACGGGTCAGAGGACAGGTTCGCGCTCGACAAGATGCTGAGACCGCTCCTCTATGCGCCGCACTCGATGCCCATCGGCGTCCTGCTGCAGAAGATGCAGACCGACAGGGTGCACATGGCGCTGGTCATCGACGAATATGGCGGCGTTGACGGGCTGGTCACGATCGAAGACCTGATCGAACAGGTGATTGGCGAGATCGAGGACGAGCATGACGTCGGGGAGGGCGTTCTCTGGATCAAGGAGGCATCGGGCAGCTTTCTCGCCTATGCGAAGGCACCGGTCGATGAATTCGAACAGGAAGTCGGTCGCAAGCTGCGGACCGGAGAGGGTGACGAGGAAGTCGACACGCTGGGCGGCCTTGTCTTCATGCTTGCGGGACGCGTACCGTCCCGTGGCGAGGTGGTGAAGCACCCGGGCGGCACGGACTTCGAAGTCGTCGACGCCGACCCAAGACATATCAAGAGATTGCGCATACGGTTGGACCTGCCGCAGGCAGCCGAGTGATGCGGGCGCGACTTCGATTCGGGCTGGGCATCCCGACCTTCCGACTCTGGTCTTCCGGACTTTCGCGGGGCGCGAGATTCGGCTGGAGATCGTCGCTGACTCCGCTTGCCGGTGCCGTTGCCGCGACAGGCCACGCGCCATTCAACCTGTGGCCGTTCGCGCTCCTGGGGCTGGCGGCTCTCTCCTGGATGGTGTCCTCGGCGGAAGGCGGCAGAAACAAGGCGATTGCCGCCTGGCTGGGCGGTGTCGGCTATTTCGCCGTCACCCTGCACTGGATCATTGAGCCGTTTTACGTTGACAGCGATCGCCACGGCTGGATGGCGCCTTTCGCGATCGTTCTCGTGGCGACGGGTCTCGCCCTCTTTTGGGCACTGGCCGGATGGCTCTCGGGCCGGACCGGCGGCGGGGCGATTGGCTGGGCGCTGTCGTTGTCGCTGGCCGAGATACTGCGCGGGCATGTGCTGACCGGATTTCCCTGGGCGCTTCCAGGGTACATCTGGACCGAGACTCCGGCGATCATGGCCGCGAGCGTTGTCGGGCCTTACGGCTTGACCGCGCTGACCTTGATCCTTGCCGCCCTGCCTGTCGCAACGCCACGCAAGGTGATCGCGACGTTGCTTGCGCTGATTGGCATCGCGGCGCTCATTGCATGGGGACGGAGCGCGCAGACGCCGTCGGAAACCGGCGTGGGCGTGATCCGGGTCATCCAGCCCAATGCGCCTCAGCACGAAAAGTGGGATCCCGCGAAGGCGAGTGTCTTCCTGCGCCGCCAATTGCTGTCCACGTCGGCGCCCGGCAACGACGTTGCGCTCGTCATCTGGCCCGAATCCGCACTGCCGTACCGGCTCGAAGAGGCGGAAACGATTCTCGGGCGCATGGCCAATGCCTCAGGAGGCGCGCCGGTCGTCTTTGGCGCGAACCGGGGCGACGGACAGCGCTACTTCAATTCGATGGCACAAATTGATGCCGACGGCCGCGTCACCGACATTTACGACAAGGTCCATCTCGTGCCCTTCGGCGAGTACGTGCCCTTCGGCGCGCTGGCCGAACGTGTCGGGATCAGCGGTTTCGCGGCCCGAGACGGTTATGGCTACAGCGCCGGACGCGACGTGGCGCTGATCGACACGCCGCTCGGGCGGGCGCTGCCGATGATCTGCTACGAGGCGATCTTTCCGGGCCATGTTCGTCGCGCGGAAGAACGTGCGGACTATCTGCTGCAGATCACCAACGACGCATGGTTCGGCACCTTCTCCGGGCCGTTTCAGCATCTCCAGCAGGCACGGTTCCGTGCCGTCGAGCAGGGCCTTCCGCTGGTCCGCTCCGCGAACACGGGCGTTTCTGCGGTCATCGGACCGTACGGGCGGATCCTGGGGTCGCTGCCGCTCGGCGAATCGGGACATCTCGACGTGCCGCTGCCGGCCCCGCGTCCCGCAACGATCTACGCCCGGACCGGCGATCTCCCGTTCGTTCTCCTGCTTCTCATGGGTCTTGCCGCGATCTTTTCGGTCAGCCGCGCAATCCCATTGTCAAGCCTCTCCGAAAGTCGTAACGGCGTCTGACCGTCACAACGGCTTCCTGGCGTGACGGCGATTGACACAATGGAGCACCTCAAATGAACCGCAAGAATTTCGTCTTCGCCTCGGAAAGCGTTTCCGAGGGACATCCCGACAAGATCTGCGACCGGATCTCGGATGCGGTCCTCGATGCCTTTTTGGCCGCGGAGCCGGAAGCCCGCGTCGCCTGCGAGACCTTTGTCACGACGAATCGGGTCGTGATCGGAGGGGAGGTGCGCGGCCCGAAAGCCGTGTCTGATCGGGCCGAAGAGATTGCGCGGGAATGCGTCCGGGAAATCGGGTATGATCAGGACGGGTTCCACTGGAAGAATCTGAGCGTCGACAACTACCTGCACGAACAATCATCCGACATCGCGCAAGGCGTCGATGCCTCGGCCAGCAAGGACGAGGGTGCAGGCGACCAGGGCATCATGTTCGGCTATGCGGTGAACGAGACGCCGGAACTGATGCCTGCGCCGATCCACTTCGCCCACGCCATCCTGAAGCGCATCGCCGAGGCGCGGAAGGCCGGTGACGCACCAGCCTTGCGTCCGGACGCGAAGTCTCAGATCTCGCTTCGCTACGAAGACGGCAAGCCGGTCGAGGCGACAAGCATCGTGCTCTCGACCCAGCACGAGTCGGAAAGCCAGACTCCAGACGACATCCGCATGATCGTCGAGCCTTACATCCGCGAGGTCCTGCCGACCGAATGGCTTACCGATGCCACTGAGTGGTGGGTGAACCCCACCGGCACCTTCGTGTCCGGCGGCCCGGACGGAGATGCCGGGCTAACCGGGCGGAAGATCATCGTCGACACGTATGGCGGCGCCGCGCCGCATGGAGGTGGCGCGTTTTCCGGCAAGGATCCCACCAAGGTCGATCGTTCTGCCGCTTACGCAGCACGCTATCTGGCCAAGAACGTGGTGGCGGCGGGCATTGCGGAGAGGTGCCTGATCCAGCTCTCCTACGCGATCGGGGTCTCAAAGCCGCTGTCGATCTATGCCGACACTTTCGACTCCGGCGTGGTTCCTGCAGCGAAGATCGAAGCAGCCATTTCCAAGGCCATGGATCTCAGTCCGCGCGGCATTCGCGAGCATCTTGCGCTAAACAAGGCGATCTATCAGCGTACGGCAGTCTACGGCCATTTTGGGCGAGCGCCCGACAAGGACGGTGGCTTTACCTGGGAGCGAACCGATCTGGCGGACGAACTCAGGAAAGCCGTCTGAAGGCCCGTGGCTCATGCGTCCGGCAAGACGTGACGTGACGGCGGGAAGGGTCGCACGGTGAAGTTCACCGTCGCGATCGACGGCCCGGCGGCAGCCGGCAAGGGCACGGTTGCACGTGCCGTCGCGGCTGAATTCGGGTTCGCGCATCTTGATACCGGTCTTCTCTACCGTGCCGTCGGACGGCGCGTGCTCGAAGGCGCTCCTCCCGAGACCGCGGCCTCGACGCTTCGCCACGGCGACGTGTTGCGAGATGACCTGAGGACGCCCGAAGTATCGCGCGTGGCAAGCGAGGTTGCAGCCATGCCGGAAGTGCGCCAGGCGCTCGTGGCGTTCCAGCGCGAATTCGCCGGCCGGGACGGCGGAGCCGTGCTGGACGGGCGGGACATTGGAACCGTGATCTGTCCGGACGCGGAAGCGAAGCTCTTTGTCACTGCGAGCGTTGCCACCCGGGCGCATCGTCGCTGGCTCGAACTGACTGCTGCTGGCCACGATGTCACGGAAGATGGCGTGCTCGAGGACATCAGGGAGCGCGATGCGCGGGATGCGGGCCGAAGTGACGCGCCGATGAAGGCCGCTTCGGACGCCGTGATCCTGGACACGTCCGATCTGGGCGTGGATGAAGCGTCCGCGTTTGCCTTGGCGGCGGTCAGGGCGCGCTTGGGAGACAGGTAGGCGGTCTGAGGCCGGTGGCGAGCACTGACGCGCCCATTGACCGCGTGGCATCGTGCGTGGCCGGCGGTGAACGGGTTTCCCGTGGCCGACGTCCGGATACAGGTCGATTGCCGTGAGAGAGAGAGTCTCATGGCGCGCATTGAATGAACCCGGATGCAGATCAAGCGCATGCAGGCGTCCGATACTGCAGCCTTTGGACACAGGGAGGAATCTAGGCGCTTTGCCCCTTTACGAGCTCGAAGCCAAAATCCATCTTTCGCTCCACTGGCGTGCCTGACAGGCGTTTCAAGACGTTTCGTGCGGCAGTCTTCCCGATGTCACGGCGTCGCGTTCTAATCGTCGTGAGCGGCTGTGGCAGGCATCGCGCCATCCGCAAGCCACTGAACCCTGCGATTGCCAGATCGTCCGGGATGCGCATGCCCAGCTCCAGGCACAAGTTCACGCCTCCCATTGCCGCCGTATCGTTCGAGTAAGCCACCACCTCGGTCTTCGGCGCAACGGACAGCAGTGTCTCCAATCCCTTTTTGCCGGCCGGCATATCGGGCGGTGCATCATATACATCGGGTGCGACAAGCCCGTACCCGCGTGTTTCCAGTCGCGCCCGAAACGCCCTGAACCGGGCCGCAGCGACAAAGTCGTTCGTCTGCCAGCCCAGGTACCCGAATCTCTTGTAGCCGCGTGCCATCAGGTGATCGGCAAGCGTTGTTGCTGCAGCTTCGTGGTCCAGGCCGACACCCATGTCGATCGGATTGCCACGGATGTCCATGATTTCGACTACGGGCACGGACGTGTTCTCCAAGATTGAACGGGTCCGGTCAGTGTGAACGAGGTTTGCCAGGATGACGGCGGCCGGTCGCCAGGACATCATCGAAATCAGCTGGGTTTCTTCCCTTTGGAGATCGTACTCGGTCACGCCGACAACCGGATTGTATCCGCCCGTTTCAAGCTCTTCCGTGATGCCCGCGAGAACGGACGCATAGACGTTGTTGATCAGGGAAGGGATCAGCACCGCAACCTGATTGGAATAGGCCCGAGCCAACGACCCGGCAAGCTTGTTAGGCACGTAGCCCATGGTTCCTATGACGCATTCAACGTGCTCCCTGGTTCTGATCGAAACAGCCGTGTCGCCTCGCACGACACGGGAAACCGTCATCTGTGAGACACCAGCCGCGCGCGCGACGTCTTTCAAGGTAGTTCGGGTCGCCATTCGGTCAGCATAGCTTACTTAATTGTTAACGGGCAATAATTTATCACTTAGGCGGTCGCGCCCAGCCTCGTATCATTCGAATTGGCATTCATGGAGGAACGAATGATGAAGCAAAGAGTCACTTCGGCAGGGATTGCCGCGGGCTTGGTCCTGGCCGCGTCCACTGCATTGGCCGAGTATCCGGAACGCACGATAAACTTGCTGGTACCATTCGGCGCTGGCGGCGGAACCGATGTGCCCGCCCGCTTTTTCGCGGCGGAGATGGAAGGAATCCTCGGTCAGAACATCGTTGTCAGCAACGTGGAGGGTGCCGGCGGCACGGTCGGCGCAACCCAGTTGAGCCAGGCTGAGCCCAGCGGCTACAACCTCGGGTTCCTTCCCGTGGGAACCACCACGACGCAGCCGCACCTGAAGCGCACTAGCTACAACGCGGACAGCTGGACCCCGATTTGCATGGTCAGCCAGGGGCCGTTCTATCTGGTCGTGGCCGAAGACAGTCCGATCAAGACCGTCGAAGACTACATCGCGATGGCAAATGGCGATGGCCTGAAATTCGCAGGCGCGGGTCCGGGCTCGATGGCGCATGTGGCGCAGTTGACGCTGGACAACAAGCTTGGCGTCACGACCCAGTACATACCGACCAAGGGCGGCGGCGATATCGCGACCGAGATCAATGGCGGACGCGCCGACGCAACGGCCTGGTTCGCAGATTTCGGCACAAAGTTCGGCTGGCGAGCGCTGGCAATCCTGTCGGACCAGCGGTCAGGGCAGCATCCGGACGTGCCGACGCTGGCAGAGCTTGGATATGACACGCAGGTGTCGGTCTGGTTCGGTTTCTTCACGCAGGCCGGAACGCCGGACGATGTGGTCAACACCTTGTCAGAGGCCTGCGCCAGGGCCGTTGAAACAGGCAGTTTCATGGAAAACATGGCCGGCGCAAACCGCTTGATCCGCTACATGGGCACCGAGGAGTTTGGTCCGTTCTTCCGGACAGCGTTCGAGTTGAACGGCAAGCTGCTCAAGGACGCTGGCCTGATAAAGTAGGGGACTTATGTCAGGGTCACATCGTGTCTCCCGTTTTGACACTTGGTTGACTGAAGCGGTGGAACATGACGAGGCGTCCTTGATTGGCGCATCTGCAGGGCAAGGGGCGTTCGGGTAGCCGACTCCGACGAGCCGTGAGTCCAGTCCGGGAACCACATTGTGATCTTCGGACATGATTCCCTGAGGTAGTGCTTCAGGCTCCGGCTGGCTGAGACTGGCCGGGGCGCAATTTGGAAAGGTGCCGTGACACGCATGCTGGACATTTCGGTTTCGGGTGTATTGCTCGTCGCCGGCATCGCACTTTTTGCCATGACGTTCGGCGATGCCTTTGACGTCCCGACATTCGGCGGGGATGTCGGACCGGCCTTTGCGCCACGCATCTTCCTGACAATTTGGATCATGCTTTCGGGCGTGACCTTGATCCAGGCCATTCGATTTGGCGCACCCGAAGAATCTGAAGTCAATCTGGCCCAGATGATCGCCCTTGTCGCCATCGTATGCGCGACCGGCCTTGCGATCACGAAGATCGGTTTCGTCTTTGCGACGGTCCCGGGCTTTGCGACCTTTTGCTGGACATTCCAGTACCGAAAGCCCGTGCCGCTGGCGCTGCTGTCCGTGCTGGCGCCTTTGGCGATATGGGCACTGTTCACATTCGGGTTTGAACTGCTGCTGCCGCGGTCGCCCTGGTTCCACCAGATCTGAGCGGGTTGATGGACCAGGTTGCCCAAGCCATAGCCGTTTTCGCAAGCGTGGGCGTTTTGGTCGCGCTGATCATCGGCTCTGTCTGGGGCACCATAGCCGGCGCCTTGCCAGGGATTGGAACCGTGGCAGCGCTCATCGTGGCGCTTCCCTTCACCTTCGGGATGTCCACCGAAGCCTCGATTGCCTTGTTCCTCGGGATCTATGTGACATCGGTCTACGGCGGTTCCATATCGGCGATCTTGATCAACACCCCGGGCACGCCGCAGTCTGCGGCCACGGTTCTGGACGGCTATCCCATGGCCAAGGCCGGGCAAGCCGATCTTGCCATTGGCTGGGCCACGTTGTCGTCGCTTGTCGGCGGCGTGTTTTCGTTGGCGGTCCTGATTGTCGCAGCACCCCTGCTGGCAAGGGTGTCAGTTGCATTCGGACCGGCGGCGATATTCGCGATCATCGTATTCGCGCTGACTTGCATCGCATGGGTATCTTCCGGCAGCACGATCAAGGGTCTTCTGGCAGGTGTCATCGGTCTTTGGCTGACCACGATCGGAACCGATGACCTGACAGGCTACACCCGTTTCGACTTTGGGCAACCGGCATTGATGGGCGGGCTGTCCTTGATCCCCGTGCTCATCGGGATCTTCGCGCTGGCAGAAGTTTTCCACCGCGCAGGGCATTACTTTGCCGCAAAGCCGCCGGACGTTTCCAACGTGGGCTTCCGCATGCCTGCCTTGGGGGAAATCACGTTGCGCATTCCTCAGTTCTTCCGAGCCTCGGTCATAGGGACGTTCATCGGCATCCTGCCGGGCACGGGCGCAACGGCTGCAACATTCGTCAGCTATTCTGACCTGCGGCGCAGTTCGCCGCGGCGGGAAAACTTCGGCAAGGGCGAGCCCGACGGCCTCGTCGCATCCGAGACCGCGAACAACGCCGTCACGGGCGGGGCGCTCATCCCGACACTGGCGCTTGGGATTCCGGGTGACGGAGGGACAGTGGTGCTGTTGGGTGTGTTGACGATCCAGGGCCTTACCCCTGGTTTCGACTTGGCGCAGAACAACCCTCACATCCTGACGGGTGCTTTCCTGCTGATCCTGATCGCCAACTTCATAATGTTTGGACTTGGCGCACTTGGCTCTCGCATCTTCGCAAAGATCCTTGCGATGCCGGAACCGATCTTGATGGCGTTCATCATGCTGTTTTCGTTTGTCGGCGCCTTCGTTGTCCGCGGAAACCCGGTTGATGTCATCATCTGCGCAGCTGCAGGGGTTGTCGGGGTCATCCTGCGGTTCGCCAAGTACCCGGTGGCGCCGATCGTGATCGGCATGGCGCTTGGAACCACGTTTGAAGGCAAGCTGCGCCAGGGCATGATCAGCGCGCAGGGCGACTTCATGGAATTCATTTCCGATCCGATCGCGCTTGGCGTGCTTGGCCTTACGGTCGCGTTCGTTGCAGCGCCGTTCATCGGATCGCGAAGATCGGGAGAAAAAAATGGCTGAGCTGCAACCCAATGTCCTTCTGATAGTCACTGATCACTGGCCAGCCGCCCTGCTTGGGGCAGCAGGTCATCCCGCCATCCACACGCCGGTGCTCGATCAGTTGTGTCGGAACGGGGTGCGGTTCTCCAATTGCTACTCCGAGACGCCCGTTTGCTTGCCCGCAAGGCGTACCCTTATGACGGGGTGCACCCCTCGCAAGCACGGCGACCGCACCTTTCAGCCTTGCCGTCCGATGGATCCGCATTTGCCGACGCTCGCCCAGTGCTTTCGCGACGCGGGATATCAGGCCTATGCGGTGGGCAAGACCCACACCTATCCGCAGCGGGACCGGATCGGGTTCGACGATGTCCAGCTGGATGACGAGGGACGCACGCTCTACGGCGTGACCGACGATTACGAGATCTTCCTGGGCGACGAGGGCCATGTCGGCCAGCAGTTCGGACACGGCCTGTCGAACAACGCCTACCAGGCGACCGCATGGCATCTGCCCGAGCGACTCCATGCCACCAATTGGGCCACCGACACGATGGCGCGCTACGTGCGCCGCCGCGACCCCAGCCGCCCGTCCTTCTGGTATCTCGGCTACCGGCATCCGCATCCGCCGCTGGTGCCGCCGCAGCGGTTTCTCGACCACTACGGCGATGTCGAGATCGACATGCCCTTTGCAGGCGATTGGTCGACGGCCGACCTGCCCTACAACCTGCAGGGCGTGCAGGCGCGCAATGTCTATTCCGAGCGCGAGATCCGGTGGGCACGGCGTGCCTTTTATGCGCTTTGCACCCAGATCGATCAGCAGATCGGCGCGCTGATCGGAACGATCCGCGAGGAAGGCATACTTGATGAGACGATCATCATGTTCACTTCGGATCACGGTGACATGCTGGGCAACCACGGGATGTGGGCGAAGCAGACCTTTTACGAAGGCTCGTCCAACGTGCCGATGATCCTGATGGGCAAATGCGGGGACGACTGTCTGCCCTTCGGCTCGGTCGATGACCGCGTGACCGGCCTTCAGGACATAATGCCGACGCTTCTTGGGCTCGCAGGGATTGAGCCGCCGAATCATGTCGATGGGCGCTCGATGGTGAGCGATGCGCCGCGCGACTACATCTACGGCGAATTTGGAGAGGAGAGCCACAGCTCTCGCATGGTCCGCGACCAGCGCCACAAGCTGATCTGGTACCCGTGCGGCAACCGCGTCCAGTTGTTCGACCTGGAGAACGACCCGCAGGAGATGACCGATCTCGGGTCGGATCCGGACCATGCCGGAACGGTTCAGCGCCTGATCGGACTCCTGCGGTCCGAAACCTACGGCTCGGACGAAAAGTGGTGGGATGGCGACGCGCCCAAGGGCGAACCCGGACGCACGTTTCGTCCCGGCCCCAATCGCGGCCTGAATCTCACCCGCGGCAATCAATGGCCGGTCCCGCCGATCAACAGGAATGGCGACATGGTATTCTTCCCGGAAGCGCCGACACGAGACGTGCCATGAAGGCGGCGATCATCGGAGGGTCGCTTTCGGGATGCATGGCCGCCATACTGCTGGGGCGTGCGGGGTATGGCGTGACCGTCTACAAACGCTCGAAGGCAGGGCTTGTCGGGCGCGGTGGCGGCCTGACGACCTCGCGCAAGGTTCTGGACGAGATGAAATCGCGCGATCTGCTCGATGCGGGTTTTCCGGCCTCTCGCTTCGACACTCTGCGGATGTGCAAGCGGATGGAAGTCGACCGCGCGGCATTGGTCGAGGAGATCGACGGGTTCGGCGAGCGGCTGGAGCGCGCGGGAAGCGACGCGGTCGGGCTGTTCCACTGTGCCGGTCACGGGGTCGAGGCGAGGGGCCGCAACTACCTGATCCCGCTCGGGGCAAGGATCGGGCGCGAGCAGCATCGACCGCCCGGCAGTTACGCGTGCCCGAAGTCGGACAGCTCCACGCGGCCTCCGTTCGGAAGTTCGGCAATGAGGCGCAGGTCGCCTCCCATGGCCTCAACTGCCCTTCGAAGGGTGGACACCAATATGTCGTTCCGTCTTTCGAGGCGCGAGACGCCCTCTTGTCCAATGCCAAGCTCGGCGGCAAGCTCGACCTGCGTGATGTCAAGTTTCTTGCGGAATTCGCGCAAAGTGGCCAGTTCGGCCGGAAGCTCTTCGGCGCGAGCTTCGATCCGGCGCCGCATCTCCGGGGTTTCGCGTGCCTTCATTTCTTCATGGCTTACGGTTTTCATGCTTTCTCTCTCGATCTGATCATTTGTTTCAGCGCACCCCCGAAGCGCAGCTCCGGGGGGTGTCCAGGGTGGCTCATGCACTCTCGTCGGATGTGGCCTCCTTTTCCGTTGCCTCCTTCAGGAACTCGTCGAGCCGCTTCTCGGCATTCGTGACAAGCCGGCGATAGAACCGGTTCGACTTCGCGCGGGACTTGTCCCCGGCCGCGAGCAGCAGCGCTGATCGTTCCGGCGTGAAGGCAAAGGCCACGCGCCATGTCTTGCAGGCGCCACGACAGCGAAGCTCCTTCATGTTCGCATGTCTGGAGCCCTGAAGCGTGTCGACATGTGGCCGGCCAAGTGACGGCCATTCCTCTCGAAGCAGTTCGACAATTGCCATAAATTCCAATCTGATCGTGTCTTCGTATTCCTTGAATTCCAGCGCAAAGTCTTGATGAAAGTCGATCTTCCAAACCATCAGGCCGCCTTTCTTATGTTGGATCGGTCAGCGGCGGGATTGCATTGCCCGCGCCAGAAATATGCTATGCTGGACGTATGTTGTCAAGGACATACATAGCACGGGAAAGAGATTGTGATTCTGAAACACCAACGCACGTTCGCGCGAAGGTTTGGTGACCCTGCTGCCGTCGAAGGTGACAAATCCCGTCGTGGGGTTCTGCGTCCCCGCCAGCAGGTTCAGCAGCGTTGTCTGCCCGACGCCGCTTCGGCCGCAGATGGCCAGCGGCGCCGTACCGGCCAATCGCAAGTTCAATGCCTCAATTCTCGGCGCCTCTCCCCGACTTGCGAAGTTTGGATCCGCTACCTCCAGCCAGGGAACCATCTCAGACCTCCTTGCGTCATCTGCGAAGTGCGAGCCCGCCGGAGTTCATCATCAGTTCGACCCCAACCAGAGGTTCCCAGAATGTCCGTCTGCTTGTATTGCATATGACAAGGATTTGGTAAATCGTGTTACCAGCAAAGAATCAACGATTCGATGGAGGGAGACCCAGTTTGCCCGAGGCAAAGATGGCGCTCGAAGGTGTTCGCGTCCTCGACTTCACGCAAATGATGCTCGGCCCGCTTTGCACTCAGACATTGGCCGATATGGGCGCCGATGTGATCAAGATCGAGCGGCCCGGTGATGGAGAGTGGATGCGCCGGATGCCGATGATCGGCCAGTTCGTCGGTGGCGACAGCGCGGCCTTCCATGCGTTCAACCGCAACAAGCGCTCCGTCACCGTCGATCTGAAGAACCCTGATGGCATTGCGCTGCTTCTGGATATGTCCAAGGAATTCGACGTGGTTACGGAGAACTTCCGGTCCGGCGTCATGGATCGGCTTGGTCTGGGCTACGAAGAATTCAGGAAGGCAAATCCCCGGATCATCTACGCCAGCGGCTCGGGCTGGGGCCCGACAAGCTATCTGGCGGAAAAGGGAATGCCCGGTCAGGACCTGCTTGTCCAGGCCATGTCCGGCGTCATGTTCAACACTGGCCGCGCCGAAGATCCCCCGACAGCCTGCGGTACGCCCATCGCAGATTTCGCGGCGTCCCAGTCGCTTGCCATCGGCATTCTCGGCGCGTTGCTCGCGCGCGACCGACACGGGGTGGGCCAAAAGGTCGAGACCAATCTCTACTCGGCAATGCTGAATGTCATGGCGCAGGAGAATTTCGCGGTTCTCAACCAGAACATCACGCTGAAGCGCTCGAAGGCGGGGGTCGCGAGCTGCTGGAACGATGCCCCTTACGGCTCACATCCCACCTCTGACGGCTGGATCGCCATCGCCATGTGCCCCTTGTCGAAACTCGGGCCACTACTGGGAGATGACGGGCTGGCCGACATGGATCCTTGGAACGAACGCGACGCGGTCAAGCTTCGGATTGATGCCGGTACGCGCAAAATGTCAACCGAGCAGATCATGAAGACATTCGAAGAGGCCGATGTCTGGGCTGCGCCGATCCGGAATTCCGAAGAGGCCTTGGAAGAGCTTGTTGATCTCGGCTCGTCGCGACTGGTCGAAATGGATCATCCTACGGCGGGCAAGATCAAAGCCATTGCCAACCCTGTCACGCTCAGTGAAACCCCGATCGCGCTTCGCTATCCCCCGCCGACCGCTGGCCAGCACACGGACGAGGTTCTGGCAGAACTGTTTGAGGCAGACCGGCTGGCGGACCTGCGCGACAAGGGTGCGGTCTGATGGCGACGCCCGCGGAGGAAAGGCTGCATGACAACCTGGTTCTGACCCGCCATGGTGCCTTCGAGGTGCTGCGCATTGATCGCGAAGAGGCCTTGGGCGCGCTCAACTTCGAAATCATGGAGACGCTTGGGAACTACGTGACGGATCTCTGCGCCAGATCCGGCAAATCGCGGGTTGTCATACTTACCGGGACTGGGCGCGGGTTTGTCGCCGGAGCCGATATCGCAGGCTATCACGGCTGCGGGCAATCCGAGTTCGACGGTTTCCAGCGCCGTTCACGGCAGACATTCGACGCCATCGCCAACCTGCCGCAAATCACGATCTGCGCCGTAAACGGCTATGCATTGGGCGGCGGCATGGAACTGGCGCTGTGCTGCGATTTCATCTACATGAACGAGAAGGCCAAGATGGGACTTCCCGAAATCAAGCTTGGCCTACTTCCAGGCGGCGGCGGTACGCAGCGCCTGCCACGACTGGTCGGACCAATGCGGGCCAAGGACATCCTTATGAGTGGTCGCATGATCTCTGCCGACGAAGCTGTCGCGCTGGGGATCGCGTTGGAAGCCTGCACTCCGGATGCATTGATGCCTCGCGTGATGGACCATGCCGAATGCCTGTGCGCCATGGCGCCCGTCGCGCTGAGAGAAGCCAAGCGCGTGGTCGATGACGGGCTTGACGCCGCATTGTCCTCGGGCCTCACACTTGAACAGCGCGTTCTTGGTGCGCTTTTCGCCACCGAGGACAGCAAGGAAGGCATAGATGCCTTCATGAACAAGCGTGCGCCTGAATTCAAGGGCAGATAGAGGATCAAAGTGACTTGACAAAATCTGCGATCAGCCATCAATTCTGACCCTTCTCGGTGGTTTCAATGGGCTTGCCGGGCGACCACGAAGGCAAAACCGCAACCCGTGTCTTCTTCGTGCGGGGAAGCGCAAAGATCGCGCTTGTCGACAGTGGCCTCCATGGCGGGCTGGGCACTCTGAAGCAGGCTTTCAGGGAATTGGATATCGAACGCCGGGATCTGGATTATCTGCTGCTGACACATGAGCACATGGATCATGTCGGCAACAATGGCTGGATTAAGTCAGAGACTGGCGCCGCCATCATGGGGGCACAGGAACCGTGCGGATCGCGTGGCCGACAACATGTTGAACGCCAAGACAATTGTGCATGCCTTCCCTGAGGGCGAACACTTCGATCTGAACGCGGAATACCTCGACTGGATGGGACCGACCGAGGGCTCGATCGACACGTTCATCGCAGAAGGCGACGTGATTGAGCTGGAGGTGGTCGAGATGATGGGCCATTCGATGGCAGAGGTCGGGTTTTTGAGCGCTCGACCAGAACGCTTGTCATCGCCGACCCGCTTCTGCCGGCCTTCAACCCTGTGCTCTATCTCTACGAAGATCCGAATGTCATGCGCGACACGTTCGGCAAGATCGAGCGCTTTCTGAAAGAGCGCGACGTTCGGACCGTGCTGCTTGCACATGACGACGCCAAAACTGCCGCCGAAACGCAAGAGCTGGTCAAGGACTGCCGCGTGCGCGTTAACAGAGTCGAGGAGTCGATGGTACATCATCTGAAGGAAAACCCAGGCATCAGCTTTGCGATCCTTTGCGACAAATGCTGTTATCAACGGAACGCAAAGCTGCTTTTTGATGCCCGCCTGACCTGTGACGCCAGCGATGCAGGTCTCTACATCAGTCCCACATATCGGAGGCGCCGACGTGACGCATGATTTATGTCCATTAAAGAATGTCGCAATGTCCAGTGATGCATGTCGCCGTCTTCGCCATCCGGCATGCTTTCTGTTTATATACGGTGCATCCGGCTCAAGGAATCCCCGCATGTTGTGGCCATGGTCTGGGGAGCGGCAAATAACACTGGACAAACGTGTCAGCCCGGATTACCCTGAAGCACGACAGGGGAAAGCTCATGAGCACATCGTCACGCATTCGCACGCTCGAGGCCGCCGGACTGGTCCATCCACGCGTCGACGCGGTGAGCGCCGAACTGTTCGACGGCCGCTCGAAGTTCTTCCTGCCGCACGACAAGGTCCAGGTGAAGTACGAGATGCTGAGGGCTCATTTCGTCGACCGGCGCAGCGCAAGCGCGGCCGCCGAGCATCACGGCTACTCGCGCGCCGCATTCTACCTGGTCGTCGCGGCGTTCGAGGACAGGGGCATGCAAGGGCTGCTCGATGCACGCCGGGGTCGCCGGGGGCCTCTCAAGCTCACGCCGCAGATCGCCGACTTCATTGCCGAAGCCGGGCCGGAGGTCTCAAGCGCGCATCTCGCCGAACAGGTCGAACGGCAGTTCTCGGTGCGGCTGCATCGGCGCACCGTCGAACGGGCACGGCGTTGACCCGCCGTTTCTGGCCGATCGGCGAGAGCGCTCAGGCGGACTACGAGGCACTGCGGCGGGCGGTCTTGCAGGAGCAGCCCCTGCAGTCGCTGGCGGCGGCCCGTTTCGGACGGCGCGGCCTTGCCGGACTGATTGCCTGGCCCGGCGCGGAACCGGCCTACGTCGCCAGCATCCAGGGAGCGGAACGGGTGCCGTGGACGCCCCATGCCGACCCGCGCCTCGATGCCTTGGCTGCAGGCTACGAGGTGATCCTGGAGTCCCGGCCCGGGCACAGGGAAACGGGGACCGGGCAGCAATGAGAGTCGCAATCTACGCCAGGGTCTCGACCGACGCCCAGGAAGCCCGCGGCTATAGGCTCGCAGCTCGCGCTCTTGCGTGAACGCGTGGCCGGCGAGGGCGACGAGCTGGTGGCCGAGTATACGGACGAGGGCCGGTCCGGCGCACGCCTGGACCGACCTGGTCTTGATGCATTGCGCGATGCGGCGGAGGCCGGAATCCTTGAAGGCGTGTGGTGCCTGTCGGCGGATCGCCTGGCGCGCATGTACGCATACCAGGCCATCATTCTTGACGAGTTGTCGCGCCACGGCGTGACGGTTCGCTTCCATGACACGCCGCATCTCGAGGACGATCCGCAGGCACCCTGCTGACCCAGGTGCAGGGCGTGATTGCCGAGTATGAGCGCGCAAAGATTGCCGAGCGCAACCGGCGTGGCAAGCTGTGGCGGTCCCGGGCCGGCGAAGTGATCTTCTGGAAGGTGCCGTATGGATTCCGTCGAGTTCCCCGGACCGGCGAGCGCCCGGCGCATCTGCAGGTGTTCGAACCCGAGGCCGCAGTCGTGCGCCGGATTTTCGATGCCTACGTTCGCAAGGACATCTCGATGCGCCAGATCGCCATCGGGCTCTCCCGCGACGGCATCCGCTCTCCGACGGGACGGGACCTCTGGAACACGTCGACCATAAGCCGCATCCTGCACAACGAAGCCTATGTCGGCCGGGCCCATTACAATCGAACCGAGGTCGTGGCGCGGCACGGTCAGACGGGTCGGCGCCGGCAGGTGCAGCGTCCGCGCGACCAATGGATCGCCATCCCGGTGCCGGCAATCCTGGACGAGGCGGTGTTCGAGGCGGTGAAGCGTGTCAGTCGCGACAACTCGCGCTGGAACCCCAGACGTGCCGAGCACGGACACTGGCTGCTGCGCGGGCTGATCAGGTGCGGACACTGTGGCGTGAGCGTGTCGTGCCACAAGATGCGCGGGCGCAACGGCACGTTCCATCGCTACTACTATTGTCACAACCACGATCCCCTCAGGGCCGGCGGCGAACATCGCCGTTGTCCGGAACGCAACATCCGTGCCGACGAGCTTGACAGCTTCGTCTTCGAACAGGTCCGCAATGCCCTGTTGCGCCCGGAGACGCTTCTGGACGGCGAGCGCGCCGTGTCGGAACGCCGCGAGCCTGTCGATGACGAGTTGCTGCAGGCGCAGCTGGCCAGGCTCCGGCGAAAGCGCGATGCCGCCAATTCCGAGAGGCGGCGCATCGGCGACCTGTATCAGGCAGGTCTCGTCGACCACGGCGAGCTGTTGCATCGAAGCAAGGAGGTCCGGCAGCGCATGCAGGAGCTGGAACAGCAGCGTGACGCCCTGGTTGCCCAACGCAAGGAACTCGCGCGGCAGAACGCCTTGAGCAAGAGGATCGCCGGATTCTCGGAATCGGTGGCATCCGGCATTGACCGCCTCGATTTCGCGGAACGACAGAAGCTGCTGCGCCTGGTTGTCGAGCAAGTCCGCGTCAAGGGCTGGCGCGTCGACATCAGCCTGCGCATCCCGCTGAACGAGGATCCGGAGCCGCCGAATTCAGCTCTGTCAAGCATTGACCGTTTACGTTCCGTTGATAGAGACGATCAGGACAAGGTGCATGAGTGGCGTGCGCTGGTGTCCATTGATGCAAGCCTGAAAGACATGGCTGGCAAAGGCCTGGCGGAAAAGCGCGGTGACGGCTGGCATTATATCGGTTGAATCCGGCCCAACACTTCCCGGAAACGTGATGACGTTCAGAGCGATGCCATGATGAAGACACTGCCGGTCTGCGCGGTCCTCGGCCCCGGAACGATGGGATCGGACATCGCGCTTTCGCTGGCGCTTGGCGGGGCCACGGTGCGGATCTGGGGGCGCATGGAAGACGCGCTGCCTGTGGCGATGGAACGGGCCGGTGCGGGATTCGACTTTCTCGTTGCCCAAGGGCTGGCAGACGTGGGCGATCGTGAAAGGGTATTGGCGAGGATGTCGCCCGATTCCGACATGGCCAGCGCGGTGGAAGGCGCGGACTTCGTGATCGAGGCCGCGACCGAGGACATCGCGATCAAGCAGAATCTGCTTCAGCGCGCCGAGAAACATGCGCCGGACGATGCGGTGACATCCTCCACCACCTCTGCTCTATCCGCGACCGAAATCCAGTCGGCGCTGGCCCGGCCCAAACAGTTCTGCGTCGCGCACTACGCTCAGCCCGCGCATCTGATCGAACTTGTGGCAGTCGTTCCCGGTGCGCAAACGCGCGACGCGGCGACCAGGTTTGTGACCCGCCTGCTGGAAGAAACGACAAAGACTCCGGTTCTCTGCCCGGACATTCCCGGGTTTCTTTGGGCGCGCATTCAGCATGCAGTCCTGCGCGAGTTTTCGTCGCTGGTCGGCAAGGGGCTGGTAACGCCCGAGGCTTGCGACACGATTCTGAAAGTCGGATATGCCTCGCGGCTGCCTGCCATGGGATCGTTTGAACATGCCGATCTTGCGGGTCTCGACCTGATGAACTCGTCGGCCGCCAAGGCTGTTTGGGCCGATCTTTGCAATGCGACCGCACCGTCGGAGACACCGGTCGGCCAGCTTTATGATGATGGCAGGATCGGGATGAAATCGGGTGAAGGCTTTTTACGATTGGACTGGCCGGATCTTCATCTCCAGATTTTCGCGAAACCCCTTGTCATCAACGCGATGACCGGTTTCGGGCGGGACTCGACATGTAACGGTCCCGGCTTGTCACGGCAGGAACTTGGCGGGGTCGATCTCCAGCAGGTCAAAGGCCCGGCCCTGCAGCTCGGTCGGCTGCGCGAACACCGGAAAGCCGTGGTCGGGTCCGGCCGAAACCGTCGCCTCGTTCAGCGTCAGCGTGGCCAGGTCGGCGAGCAGCGTCGTGAGGCTGTGGACCGGCAGCCCGTCCGGGGTCCTCTTGTCCGCCGCCTTGGCCTTCGCGCGTTCCGAGACCCTGGCCGGCTCGACAGGCGAGTTCCGTCGCGCCCTGGCGCCCTCGCGGTCATCGTCCTCGAACAGGATCGGCGCGAGGCGCCGGCGCATGTGCCACTCCACGTGACACGCAAGCATGCACAAGAACACGTGGGCCCGGACGTGATCCTCGGAGTAGACATGGACCGGCCGGATCCGCAGCCGCGAGGCCTTCATCGTGAGGAACGCGCGCTCCACCCGCGCGAGGCCCTTGTACGCCTCGACCGCCGCCTCCGGCCCGAGCGACGCGGAATCCAGGCTGGTGCGCACGACGTAGATCCCGTCGAGCCTGGCCTCCGCCTCGATCCGGTGCCGGTTGCGCGCCCAGTCCATCCCGGCGTCGTGCACGGCGATGTCGAAGTGCTTCTCCACCTTGCGCCGGTTGGCCTCCCGCCCCAGGGCCTTGATCGTCCGGTCGCGGTTCGCCGGCCCCGGCTTCCGGCGCGCGGCCGCGGCGGCGATCGCCTCCAGCGCCTCCTCCGTGGCCTTCAGGAGCTCCTCGCGCTTGCGGGCCCGCTCCTGCCGCAGCCTCGGGTTCAGGCAGACCATCAGCCGCTCGCCGGGGAAGTCCGGCCCCGTGACCTCCGCCACCGCGTCGGGAACCAGCGCCTCAGGTTCCAGCGGGGCCGGGGCGCCGTCCGCGCCCTCCCTCAGCAGCTTGCGGATGTCGCCTGTCTTCAGGGCCGAGATCCAGTCGAGCCCCGCAGGCTCGAGGTCCTCCCGGATCCGCGCCGTGGTGAGCATGCTCCTGTCGCCAACCAGCGCAACGCGGCCGATGCCGAAGCGTGAGCGGACCTTGTCCACCTGGCTTGCCACCGTGGACGGGTCCCCGGCGTTGCCGGCGAAGACCTCCACCGCCACCGGGCAGCCGTCCGCCGCGCAGAGCAGCCCGTAGGTGACCTGCATCTTGCCCCTCTTGCCGTCGCGGTTGTGGCCGAAGGCCGCCAGGGGGCAGCACCGTCCCTCCAGGTAGCTGGAAGAGACGTCGTAAAGAATCAGCGTGTTCTCTCCTCCGAGGTGCCGGTTCGCGAGGCTCCGTTCGATCCAGGGCTGGCGCTCCAGCAGCCAGTCGAGCATGTCCAGCATCTCGTTGCCGGTGACGGGCCCGAGCCCGAGCACGGCCCCCAGGCTCGTCGACGCGGTCTCCGGATCGAGCGCCCTGGCGGTGGCGAGCTTGGAGGCGGGGTCGACGACGCGCGCGACGACCGCGGCCACGGCGAGATCCCGCATGCGGCCCGGAACCCGGTGCAGGATGCGCACCATGCCGAGCGACCGGAGCGTTCCCAGCACCGCCGCCACATGTCCGTGAGGGAGGGAGCGGCGGATCGTGAAGACGTCCTCGGGGCGGGCGATGGCGACGCCGCCCTCGAACAGGCCCCTGATGCCGTCGACGATGTGGGGCGGCAGCTGGGTGAGGTTGGCGAGGGTCTTCTTCCTGAGGCGTCCGTCCTCGCGCCATGCCTTGCGGATGAGGACCGTGGGCCGGCTCTTGCGGTTCGGGATGGTCTCGAGATGGAAGGACATGGAACGTCCACATGTTGTGTTGCAAGTCAATATTGGCACAACTTGGCACGTCCTGTCAACTTACATGTAACATGAATCCCGTATTATCCTTCACATGGCTCCGGAAAGCCGGTGCAGGAGCAAGGGCTTGCGCACGTTCGATCCCGTTTTGTTCTCCCTGAAGGTCCGACTAGCCGGAACCCCGATGAATTCAAGGTGAAGCGGGACGAGGAGATTGTCCGCCGTGTCAAGATCAATCGCGGTGGCAAGGTCGTGCTTTGACCCGTCGCGAACCATCGTCGACCACGGATCGACGGTGGCCCGCCTCATTGAGGACGGGCCGAGGCGAGATTGTCTTCCTGCGTTCCACCCTGTAGCGCAGTGCGTTCATGTCGAATCACTCACCGGGAACGCGCCATGCGATGCAAACGTTGCATTTGCCCGGTAAGCGATGCGGTGTCTCAACGCAATCGCAATGCGCCTCACTCAGGTTGAATGAGCACTTTTCCAATGGCCTGCCCCTCAGCCACCATTTCGCAAGCCGCCTGAGTTTCGCAGATCGCGAAACGACGTGCCGTGATCGCGTCAAATTCCACTGTGCCGCTTTCGATCAGCGCGACGGCCTCGTCAAATTCGCAGGTGAAAAGGATCGACCCGACCGACCGGATTTCTTTCAGTGCGTTGAGATGCAGGTTTATCGGCACCGCGGTCGGCTGGATAAGAGACAGAACGCCGATGGTGCCCTGCTTTCGGGCCGCGTCCAGCGCCTGATTGTATGCGTGCGGGTTGCCTGAGGCTTCGATCACGACGTCATAGCCGTTCGACGGCGGGCCGCCTTGACCGATCACATAGCCACGTGTTGCGCCGACCGCCTCTGCTGCCAGGATGCATTCGGGCTTCAGGTCCGTGACCTCGACCTCCGCGCCACGGGACTTGGCGGCGACGACCGCAAGGAGCCCCATGGGTCCGCATCCAGTGACAAGCACTTGCTGATTGGCCGTGATCCCCGAGATGTTCACCGAATGCATTGCGCAGGCAAGTGGTTCCGCAAATGTCAGATGGTCGGGGCGCACCGCTTGATCGACCACCCGGCAGCAGCGCGCCGGAAAGTCGAAATGCTGGCGGAAAAACCCGTCGATGTGCGGTTTCGTGGTTGCCGACCCGGGAAATCTCTTTCTGGCGCACATGTTGATGTCACCCTTCGCGCATCGTTCGCACGTGCCGCATTCGATGACCGGGTTGATGGCCACCAGTGCTCCCTTCGCGAACGGGTGACCGTTCGCGTCTTCGACATAGGCGCATGCCTCGTGGCCAAGACTTACCGGATGATCGAGCTGGAAACCGGCATTCGCGAAATGTCGGAAGTAATGCATGTCAGTGCCGCAAATGCTGGCCGTGGCAAGACGCAGCCGGATGGCGTCGTCCGCGATCTCCTCCGGCATCTCGGCCGCTACGATTTCAATCCTGCGCGCCTCGGCCAGAAGGGACTTGGTGTAGCGCATGGGCTAGAACCCTATGAAATATCCGCCATCCACGGGCAGCGCGACCCCGTTGACATAGGACGACCGGTCGCTCGCGAGATAAGACACCGCATCGGCAACGTCCTCGGGCTTGCCGAACCTGCCGCCCGGGATCCGGGCCTCGATCTTCACACGCCTTTCGGGGTCCTTTTCCAGAACAGCCCGCGTCATGTCGGTATCGATGAAGCCCGGACACACAGCGTTGCAGCGAATTCCATAGGCTGCAGCGTCAACGGCAACCGACCGCGTAAGGCCGATGACCGCCGTTTTCGAGGTCACATAAGCGGCAGCTCCAGGTAAGGCCATTAACCCGCCCATCGAAGAGATATTGACAATTGCACCCGCTCCCCGCTCGCGGTTCAGCTCGACAAACCGTCCACATGCGCGAAAGACCGCCTTCACGTTCAGATCCAATCGCCGTTCAAGCTCATCGGGCGTGACCTCCCAAACGGGCTTCTTGAGATGCATGCCGGCATTGTTCACCAGCGCGCCAATCCCGCCCGCCGCCTCATTCACCCGGTCCAGCCAACCGGTGTCGCGCCAGTCCGTCAGATCAGCCGGATGAAACACGAAGTCCCCAACACCAAGGCGATCCAGATCGCCGGAGGTCCGGGCAACGACATGGACCTGCCATCCGTCGTCGAGGAACCGTTTGGTCTGCGCCAAACCAAGACCCTTGTTTCCACCTGTGATAACGACGACTTTCATGACTTCCCTTTCTTGAATCCAGCGCGGTGTCGGCTGACCTCGACAGGCAGGCTAGGCAGCGCCCGGTGCCGCGTGCCTTCGACTTGGCTCTGGCAGCGGTCGCCAGAGCCATTCCGTGCGTTCAGGACACCCCCTGGCGGTCGGCCTTCCCCCAAAGCAGCTCGCTTGCCCGGGCGGCCCCTTCGGACAGCGATTTCAGCTTTGCCCAGACGACGCGGTTCTCGACTTCCGTCTTGTAGATCGCCTGACTTGAAAACCCGCAATCGGCTGACGCGATTACATTTTCACGGCCAACGCGATCCGCGAACCGAACGATGCGCTCGGCGATGTATTCGGGATGCTCAACAACGCTGGAGGCGTGGGTAATTACACCTGGCATCAGCAGCTTGCCTTCGGGCAGATCGACATGTTCCCACAAATGATACTCATGCTCGTGCCGCGGGTTCCCGGCCTCGAACGAATAGGCCGCGGCGTTCACTTTCAACACTTCGTTCACCATCATCGGAAGGTCGGGCTCGTAGACCCGCGGGCCCTGATTGATTCCATAGCAAGTGTGGTATCGAATCCTTTCCTGCGGGATCCCCCTGATCGAGTGGTTGACGGCCTCGACGAACAGGTTCGCCCTTTCGAGCCGCTCGTATTCGCCGAGCGACTTGTCCATGTAGACATTCGGCAGGAAGGGATCATCGACCTGAAGCAAAAAACCGGCCTCAATAATCGTGTTGTATTCTTCCGCCAGCGCATCGGCGACGGCATACATGTACTCTTCTTGGCTGGCGTAGTATTCGTTGAACCCGACGCCGGTGACAGCGGCGCTAGGCATGAACGCCTCTTCAACGCCGTGCTTCGTGCAGGCCGCGCGCAGGTTGGCCAGATCCTTTTGCAACGCACAATGACCGACATAGCTCACCGGTCCGACACAGCAGACCGGATGCGCTGGCGCGATTGCGCCGCCCAGATGGGCGCGAGAGAAATAGTCCTCGTAATACTCGGGAAACGCGGCCTTTTCTTCGGCATAATAGCCGGTGTCGTGGCCGGGGCGCTGCTCAAAGCCGGTCAGGCGTTCCTCGATGTAGATCGCGTGGCCGGGCTTTGACATCTCGCCATCTGCCACAACGTCAATTCCGGCGTCGACTTGTGCCGCAACCATCCGGTCAACGGCATTGGCAACCTTTTCGTCGAACTTTGCCTCGTCAACGATCTCGCCGGAGAACTTGGCCTTGAACATGTCGAGCAGGTCGTGCGGTCTTGGAAGACTTCCGACATGGCTGGTCAGAATGCGGTCCGTGCTTCGTTTCATCGGGAAACCTCCTCAGTAAATGCTGGCGCCGCCATCAACGCACATGACCGTTCCGGTGATTTTGCGGGCCTCGTCCGACGCCAGGAACTGCGCCAGAAAGGCGACGTCTTCCGGCTCCGACGGACCAAGCAGCGACTTCTGGTAGATCGGGTTGTCCGGCCGGACGAAGGCGGCGACACGTTCGGTCAGCACGACCCCGGGCGCAAGAACGTTGACCCGCACGCTATGCTTGGCCCGCTGCACGGCCATCGCGCGGCTCATGGTCGGCACACCGCCTTTCGATGCCGTGTAGGCGTCGGCGCCATGAGTCCCGATAATCGCCCGCAAGCTGGAAATGTTGATGATCGAGCCGCCGCCCGATGTCACCATTTCAGGGATCACCCGCCGGCAAGTCAGAAGGGTTCCGAAGAGATCAACGCGAATGGTGCGCCAGAATTCATGGCCCAGCTGGCAATCCGCAAGGATCAGCCCGGCGCCTTCCCGCGCCAGCGCCAGCGCGGTGGCTTTTCCGATCCCGTTCCTGGCGCCGGTGACCAACGCGATCATTCCGGTCAGCCTGTCCATCTCAGTTGGCCACCCGCACGCCGCCGGCGGCCTGATCCGTCGGCAGGATTTCAAGTGTCGTGACATTGACAGGTGGCGGGGCGCCGATCGTGTAGAGCATCGCGTCCGCGACATCCTCCAGGTCAAGGGCTCGGATCCCGGAAGCGCCGATCCGGTCCAGCCGCTCACGGTCACCTTCCGAGGCCTGACAAATTCGCTCGCCACTCGTCCTGGGCAGATCTCGGTCACGCGCACGCCGGTTCCGATCAGTTCGAAGCGCAGGTTCTGGCTGAACATGTGGACCGCGGCCTTGGTTGCCCCGTAGAGCGCCGAGAACAGCGTGAGCAGCCCGGCGATTGAGCCGATGTTGACGATGTGGCCACCCCCACTCTCAATCATGCCCGGAAGCGCTGCAGCGGTCAGTTGCGCCAAGGAGGTGACGTTGATATCAATTGCCTCTTGCAACACTTCCGGACCGATGCCAGCAAGCCCGTCGATGCCATGTCCGACACCGGCGTTGTTTACCAGGATGTCGGGCGCAAATCGCTCGATCCCGGGCGTCAGTGCCGCAATATCGCGAACGTCGCCGACAAGGATCTGGGCACCGGTCTCGCCTTGCAGATCCGCAAGGCGGTCACCGCGGCGCGCGACGGCCAGCACTTCAAACCTTTCGGCGGTGAGGGCGCGGACCGTCGCCGCCCCGATCCCGCTCGTCGCGCCCGTGACCATGGCCTTCATCATGTATCCTCCGGTGTTTCCGGAAAGAAATTCATCAGCCCATTGGGATTCACCGGCGGGACCGGCCATTGATGGCCTCGTGTCATCCCAAGCCCGTGATTTGGCGCGTGATGGTAGCGGCGGTTCGGCAGTCCGGCAAGCCTGCCATCCGTGACCCAGTCCCGGTCCGAACCATAAAGCGCCCCAAGAAGACGCGATTGCAACTGATCGACCTGTCCGGCCTGGGAGGAATTGCCGGACAGGTCGATCAGCTCGTTCGGATCCTCGGAAAGGTCGAAGAGCTGCGTACGGTTTCCGGCGGCGTAGTAGATCAGCTTGTACCGCCCGTCATGGATCATGCGGCTGGACAATTCTCGCTCGCCGAGCTCGCCATAAAGGTGGCTTCGGGGCGCGGCGAGCATTGATTGTCCGGTGACCGTGTCGGGGATCTCTATCCCGGCAAGGTCAAGCAGAGTGGGCATGACATCGGCCAGGCAAACCAGCCGGTCATCCGAGGCACCGGCCTGAACCCGCGCGTCCCCCTTTGTGCCCATCAGGATCATCGGGACATTTGCTGACGCCTCGTAGAAGTTCTGCTTGGCCCAGATGCCGTGGTTGCCCATGGTTTCGCCGTGATCTGAGGTGAACATCACGATGGTACTGTCGAGAATGCCCTCTTCGCGCAGCGTGCCGAACAGTGCGCCGATCTGTTGGTCAATCTGGGTGCAAAGCGCGTAGAAGTGCCTTCGGGCCCAGGCACCTTCGCGGCCGGAATACTGGTTTCGCGCGCGGAATGCCTGCAACAGCAGCGGCAGGTCATCCACATCGGACCAAGCCCCGCAAACGGGCCGATCCATTTCGACACCGTCATAGAAGCGCAGGCAGCGGTCCGGCGGCACCAGCGGCGGATGCGGATGCCGGTAACCCAGATACCAAAACGCCGGACGCTTGGGATCGCGGCGGCGCATGATGCGGCACATGGAATCCGTCGCCCAGGTGGTGGCACGTGCATCCTCTGGCAAATGCCAGGATGTCGCCTCGTACCCGTTGTTCGAGATCCCGTGGCCGAACTGCTTTCCCAGCCAGCCCCTGTCGCCCTGGAAGATCTCGTAATCATCCGTTACGCCGTGATTGGTTCGGCCTTCGTCATCCAGCTGCATATCGTCAAAGCCAAGGTGGTCGCGCTGCAGATAGGTGTGGGTCTTGCCGACGCCGTAGGCCTGGTACCCGGCATCACGGAACGTCTGCGCGATTGTAGGAAGATGCGCCGGCATCTCAAGCTTGGCTTGAAACGTGCGGTCGCCATGTTCGCGCGCGGAGGTGCCGGTCATCATGGACCGGCGCGCCGGAATGCAGACGGGGTGTTCGGAATACGCATTGGTGAAACGCGTGCCGCTGCGCGCAATCTGATCCAGGATCGGTGTCCTGACTACCGGATGCCCCGCAACTCCCAGAAGATTTGCCGACCAGTGATCGGTGACAATCGAAAGTACATCGGGCCGTTGGTAGCTGCTTCGGAACATCACCCCTTGACCGTGCCGGCGGTCATTCCTGCAATGATCTGTTTCGCGGCAAAGAACGTAAAGATCAGCGGAGGTATGACAGTCAAAGTTCCCATGGCCATGATCCGGCCCCACTCAACGCCCTCTTCGGTGATGTAGCTTGCCGCGGCAACGGGCAATGTTCGGGTGTTTCGGCCGGTCCGCAAAAGCGCCAGAATGAATTCGTTCGAGGCAATCCTGAACGTGAAGATGCCCGCGACTGCATATCCCGAGGACATTGGCGGCAGCGATGGAGAGCCAATGAAGGTTGCAACGAAGGTGTTCGCGGGATCGTTGTAGACTTCCTTGGGCGAACCGACCTGCTGAATCAGACCGTCTTTCATGATCACGATCCGGTCGGCCATGGTCATGGCCTCAATCTGGTCATGCGTGACGTAGATCATTGTGCGACCAAGTTTCTTGTGCAGCAGGGAAAGCTCGGTCCGCATCGAAGCACGCAGCTTGGCATCAAGGTTGGACAGAGGTTCATCGAACAGAAAGCGGTAGGCATCGCGAACAACCGCACGCCCCATCGCCACGCGCTGACGTTGCCCGCCTGACAGGTCTTTGGGTCTGCGGTCGAGATGCGGCATCAGCTCAAGCATCTCGGCCGCGCGATTGACTCGCTCGGCCACTTCCTCCCTTGAAGCCCTTGCCAGCCTCAGCGCAAATGACATGTTCTCGCCGACGTTCATATGCGGGTAGAGCGCGTAGGACTAAAAAACCATGGCGATGTCGCGCTGCTTGGGACGCTCCCTAGTGACGTCGCGGCCTGCTATGGAAATCGAACCGCTGCTGACTTTCTCAAGCCCGGCGATCATTCTCAAAGTGGTTGACTTCCCGCATCCTGAAGGTCCCACCAGGACGACAAACTCGCCCTCTTTGACATCGAGATTCAGCTTCGGGATCACGGTCACGTCGCCAAATGACTTGACGACGTCCTTCAGTAGCACTCCATCACCCATGATCCGCCGAACTCCATTCGCGACGCGGCGTCACGTCCCGGGACTCAAGTTAATCACAAAGATAGAGGATGGTGAAGCGATTTACCACAAAATTTTAGGGCCGCCTGCCCGGCTCCGCAGTGCTTTGGCGCTGGACGAATTCGGGTGAAGTCTCGATAGCTATTCTGGCAGGAAGCTCCGGTGCCTCGATGCAAACGGTTCTTGTCGCCACTTGGCCCAATTCGGCTAGCGGCATCCTGACGACAGTAAGCGGCACTTTCAGGTCCTCGGCAAACTTTATGTCATGAATCGACACAACCGAAAGATCCCTCGGAACGTCCAGCCCCAGTGCGCTGGCTGCGCGCGTTGCGCCGATGGCAGCGACAACATTGAAACACACCAGGCCGGTTATGTCCGGACGCAGCAGGAGCAGCTCGCGGGTCGCCGCCTCGCCCTCCGTCACGAACGGACCGGCATGCGCGACCAGCGACGGGTCTGCGTCAGCTCCCATTTCGCTTCGCCATCCCTTCATCCGGCCTTCCGTGAAAGTCAGCCCCGCAAATGTGGCAAGACATCCGATGGTCCGATGCCCCAAGCATCTCAGGTGCCGGGTGGCGATCTCCGCTGCCGAAGCGTCTGGAAGCTGAATCAGGCTTCCGCCCAGGCCGACATCGGATTGTAACTGAACGACAGGAATCTTCCTGCGCGCTGCCTTGACGATGAGATTGTCGGCCTGAACACCCGCTGCCTGCAGGATCAGGCCGTCGACGCCACCGCCGCCAATCATTCGCGCCAGACGGGAGTTGCCGACGTTCCCTGCCGCGGAGTCGCCCAGAAGAATGGCCTTGTTCTGCCGCTCGGCCTCTGCCTGCGCGCCGCGGAGGATTTCCGCGTAAACCGGATTTGTGGCATCATGCACAACAAACGCGATCGTTCCGGATTTCGACGACCGCAGTGATTGCGCCGCGACGTTTGGCGCATAGTTCGCTTCATGCACGACTCTTAGAACGCACTCTCGAGTCTTCTGGCTGACGCGGAGGGTCTCGTCATTGTTGATGACCCGCGATACCAATGCCGACGAAACGCCAGCGCGTCGCGCAATCTCTGCCAGAGTAGCCATGTCTCACCCATCACTCGCACGCCGCGTCGCCTTTCATTCGCAGCGAGCAGTCAAGCATCCGCGATTCCGCGCCACTGTACTGCAAAAGGCGGGGTGGTTCAAAATCACATGAGTCGGCGGGCAACGCCCCGCCATTGGCAAACGCACGTTCAGTCGAAGCCTTCGCGGTCTCGGGGGACGCCGGTGCGGCCAGTCCCGGCAGTCGCATTGGCCTCCGCATCCGGGTCCGTCACGTCACGCTGCCACACCTCGACTCCGCCTGCTTCCTCCAGCGAGGCGACATCGATGTCCGATGCGTTGACGCGTGCGCTCTTTGCGGCCATGCGTTCGACCGTCGCGCGACCGATGCCCTGGGCTGCTGCGGTGGCAAGGACGGTCCGTCGGCGTGCAGCGGCACCTGGACCGCCGTGGCCGGCATTGCCTACAGCTTGCTTCGCAGCGCCTGGTACATGGATTCGATCTCGCACAGGACTTTCTCCGGGGGCTCGTTGGCACGCAACAGTCGCACCAGATGTTCGCCCACCTTCTCCTGAACCGCAGGCCACCAGCGGTTCAGCGGGCGGACCCAGGCGGCAGCCTGCGTCTCTCGCGTCCCAGAATAGAATCCGGATGTCATCTCGTCGATTTCGGGGTCGTTCCAGGCCGACAGGCCCGAAGGCTGCCCCCAGGCCTTTCCGGCAAGTACCTGACCCTCGTCACCGCAATACCAACTGACAAATTCCGCTGCGAATTCAGTCAGGTCTGACTGCGAAGACACGGCCATGCCAGCCCCGCCAAGCGTGCTGCCGCAGTCCGTCGGCGGAGCAGTGAACCTCCATCCGCCCTCCTCTGGGCGCGTGCATCTGACATAACCGAAGGTCAGGGGAACATAAGCGATCTCAGGAGCGGTCTGCGCTGCCTTGAAGAGGGCCTGCGGAGTGCATTGCCAGCAATAGTCCTCAACAACTCGCGTGAGCCTGACAAGGAGGTCAATCGACTGTTTCGCCGCCTCTTGATCGGAGAAGAACCTTTTGCCGCCGTCGGGGGCGGCGCCCGTGCCGGCTGCGATGCTCATGAGCGAAACGATTGCGTCCGTCGGATAAAGGGCCAGAGCCACCGAGCCCGGGAAATTCTCTGCCAATGACATGACCCCGTCCCAAGTTTCAGGAGCGGATGCACCGTAGCCGGACAGCGATGCAGGCCGGTGGGCCGCCACATGGCACGCAGCGTCGCTGCAGAAGGCCGCATTCACGCCGTCGACAAGGAAAGACGCCTGCGCGGAGCCAATCGCGTTGGCGGAAACCGCACGCGTGACTTCGTCATCAACGATCTCTTCGATCGGTATGATCGCGTCTTCCTGCATGGCTTGAGAGACGTGTGGAAAGTCGATGATCATCACGTCGCAAGCGGGGGACAACTCGCGCAGGGGCTGGTCATTGAACGCCGTCAGCGGGCGGCGGGAAATCTCGATTCTTCCTCCTGTTCTGGCCTCCCATGCCACCGCGGCCGCCTCCAGCGGGTCGGTGCAACGCGGGTCGTCCCAGGCGATCACTCTAAGGGTGCGGAGCATGTGAGAATCTCGCGGAATGTCATTGATTTTGGCGTTCTGTCCGGAGGGCCGGTGTTCCGTTGCATCCGAAATTTCGCTAATGGGCCACCGGACCCGAGGGCGGACTCGCGAGACACAAGCACATATTTTATTGCTAGTAAAGCGTTTTACCAATCACACCTCTGTGGCGCAGGGTGGATCGCCTTTCGCCCCCGTCCACGTTGATCGGCGCCAAAGGCAAGCCCTGAAATGTTCACCCGTTGCCAACAGGACGACGCACGTCCCGGCCGTGGAGCGCGGAGGCCCGCGAGGTCCTGCGCTGCCTGGTCGACGGCCTGCGGTGGGTATCGCCGCACCTTCCGGTGCGGGTGTCGGGCAAGTCCTCGATCTCGCGGGCGCGGCGCCGTTCCTGGCGCTTCGCGACAGCAGCGTGGCCCCGCTGGCGCGTCCCGGGACGCCCGGCGCGTGGTACCGGGGGCTGCATCTCGTGGCCTTCATCGGCTCGTCGCTGAACCTGCCCGACGAAGCGCGCAACCGCGAGGCGTTCCCGCAGGCGCCGATGCCGGAGACGCTGGACGCGGTGCGCCCGATCCGTTTCGTCCGGGTCACCGGGACCGGCCCCGGGGCCAGCCGCGTCTGGAACGGGTTCGCCGCGCGCTGGCACTACCTCGGCTACACGCCCCTCGTCGGCGCGCAGATGCGCCCCGCGACGCCTGCATCGGATGGTCGCCGGAGGTCCGGGAGCGGAACCTCCAGCGCGTGATCGACAACTCCAGGTATCTGACATGCCCTGGGTCCGGATCCCGAACCTAGCCTCGCACATCCTCTCCGAGGCGCGGCGCCGGCTGCCGCAGGACTGGCACGACCGCTGCAAGGTGGCGCCGGTCCTGATGGAGACCTTCGTCGAGGTTCCGCGCTTCACCGGGGCCGTGTACAAGGCCTCCGGATGGATCCGCGTCGGCACGAACCTGGGACGGGGCAAGCATGACAGGAAGAACGAATGGGCGAAGCCGAGGAAGGACATCTGGCTCTGCCCGGATATGGCAAGGGCAGGATGGGCCTTTGCGGCGATGCCGGCGTGGTCGTCCAGCCAACGAACGGTGCCGGCGTGTTCAAGGGCCTTTCAAACGCCGCGGACCTTGTCGACGCCCTGTCCGGCCATTCCGACGTGCCGACGGCCGTGGCGGCGTGGTCTAGGCGCCAGACCGCGGTCGCGCATCGCATGCTCGCGCTTGGCAACCAGATGGAGGACGCGTTCATCTGGAACACGATTGACCTCGCCCGTGCCACGGCCGAGGCCTGCCGCGCCTAGTGGAACCGCTCGATCACCATTCCCGGGGAGTTTTCCTACTTCGCCGATACCGATGACGTGGTGCCGACGTGAGAGGGCACAGCACGTAGACTGCCGTGTCAACGCCGTCGGGTTCGGGCTTGACGCCATGACAAGGGACGCCCGATTTGCCCACGCCGCCGAGATGAACATCGACCGCGTGCAGCGGGGTGCTTGCCATACGTGAAGTTCCCGCCTATAGACCTGCCGTCGAAACGGCGGTAACGGCCGTGGGCAAAGGACTTGGGCAGGGTCGGTCGAACACCGGC
Organism: Paracoccaceae bacterium; assembly: GCA_965208685.1. Taxonomy (GTDB): domain Bacteria; phylum Pseudomonadota; class Alphaproteobacteria; order Rhodobacterales; family Rhodobacteraceae; genus JAJEFO01. The sequence continues at coordinate 181,210 of CBDBPL010000007.1, forward strand.
CCTTCTTGTTTGGCGCCCGCGCCCGATCGTCACGTACCAACTCAAGACCGGCGGAACCAACCGCCTGGCCGGAAAACACGAACAGAGGAACCAAAGGCCACATGGCTCAAAACGCAACCATGGAGGAATTCGAGGCCCTCCTAGACGAAAGCCTCGAAATCGACACGCCCGACGAGGGATCTGTCGTCAAGGGCAAGGTCATTGCCATCGAAGCCGGACAAGCGATCATTGATGTCGGCTACAAGATGGAAGGCCGGGTCGAACTCAAGGAATTCGCAGGACCAGGCGAGCCGCCGGAGATCGACGTCGGTCACGAGGTCGAGGTCTTCCTTGACCGCGTGGAAAACGCGCGCGGCGAGGCAGTGATCTCCCGCGACAAGGCGCGCCGCGAGGCGGCCTGGGACAAGCTCGAAACCGCCTATGCCGACAAGGGCGAAGTCGAGGGCGCGATATTCGGCCGGGTAAAGGGCGGGTTTACCGTCGACCTTGACGGCGCCGTAGCGTTTCTGCCCGGCAGCCAGGTCGATGTGCGACCGGTACGCGATCCTTCGGAAATCATGGGGATGAAGCAACCCTTCAAGATTCTGAAGATGGATCGGCGTCGCGGCAACATTGTCGTGTCGCGCCGCGCGATCCTGGAAAAGGAGCGCGAGGGTCAGCGCAAGGCGGTCATCGAGAGAATCAAGGAAGGCGACGCGGTTGACGGCGTGGTCAAGAACATCACCGAATACGGGGCGTTCATTGATCTCGGCGGCGTCGACGGCTTGCTCCATGTCACGGACATGGCGTGGCGCAGGGTCAGTCACCCGTCCGATATCGTCAAGATTAACGACACGGTGAAGGTGCAGATCGTCAAGATCAACCAGGAAACGCAGCGGATCTCGCTCGGCATGAAGCAGCTTCAGGAAGATCCGTGGGATGCGGTGGAGCGCAACTATCCGCTTGAGTCGGTACATCATGGCCGCGTGACCAACATCACGGACTACGGCGCGTTCGTCGAGCTGGAGCCTGGTGTCGAGGGCCTGGTCCACGTCTCGGAAATGAGCTGGACCAAGAAGAACGTCCATCCGGGCAAGATCGTTTCGACCTCGCAGGAAGTCGACGTCATGGTGCTCGAGATCGACAGCGCAAAGCGGCGCGTGTCCCTGGGTCTCAAGCAGACCCAGCGGAATCCCTGGGAGGTGTTTGCCGAAACCCATCCGGTCGGCTCGCATGTCGAGGGAGAGGTCAAGAACATCACGGAATTCGGTCTCTTTGTCGGCCTCGACAACGACATCGACGGGATGGTGCACCTGTCCGACATTTCCTGGAATCGGCGCGGCGAGGAGGCCATCCAGGACTACCGCAAGGGCGATGAGGTCAAGGCGGCCGTCACGGAGGTGGATGTCGAGAAGGAACGCATCTCGCTTTCGATCAAGGCGCTCGACGACACCTTCTCGCAAGCGGTTGGCGGCGTGAAGCGCGGTTCGATCGTCACCGTCGTGGTGACGGCGATCGAAGAGGGCGGAATCGAGGTGGAATACGGTGGCGCGAAGTCCTTCATTCGCCGTTCGGACCTCTCGCGCGACCGCGCCGAGCAGCGCCCGGACCGGTTTTCCATCGGAGACAAGCTGGACGTGCGGGTCACCAATATCGACGCCAGGTCGCGAAAGCTCAATCTCTCGATCAAGGCTCGGGAGATCGCCGAGGAGAAAAAGGCCGTCGAGCAGTACGGGTCGTCCGATTCCGGCGCCTCGCTCGGCGACATCCTGGGCGCGGCCCTGAAAAAGGACGACGACTGACAGATGGAAGGCGGGGCGCGGTCCGCATCGCGCTCCCGCAGGGCCCCGCCCCGAACCGGCATTGCGGTTTCGGGGACGTTCGCCGCGCCAGGCGCAGTGCCGCGACGAGCGGCTCGAACGTGTGATGGACGGTGCCACCCACGGGCCTTGGGAGCGATGCCGCGCGATGGCGCATCGATCATATGGTGCCGGGCCTGGTGGAGTTTCACGTCCGCAGGCCCGTCTTGCCAACGGAAGCGGCCTGCCGCATATCCCGACAATGACTGACCTGTCGCATATCCGCAATTTCTCGATCGTCGCCCATATCGACCACGGGAAGTCGACACTTGCCGACCGGCTCATTCAGATGACGGGCACAATGGCGGAGCGGGACATGAAGGAGCAGGTCCTCGACGCCATGGACATCGAGCGCGAGCGCGGCATCACGATCAAGGCAAACACGGTTCGCATCGAGTATCCGGCAACGGACGGTCAGACATACGTCCTGAACCTGATAGACACTCCAGGGCACGTGGACTTCGGATATGAGGTCAGCCGCTCCATGCAGGCGGTCGAGGGGTCGCTTCTTGTCGTCGACGCCTCGCAGGGTGTCGAGGCCCAGACGCTGGCCAATGCCTATCAGGCAATAGATGCCGATCATGAGATCGTGCCCGTGCTGAACAAGATCGACCTGCCTGCGTCCGACGTCGGACGCGTCAGCACGCAGATCGAGGAGGTGATAGGAATCGACGCCGCCGACGCGATCCAGATTTCCGCGAAGACCGGCGACGGTGTGCCCGAACTGCTGGAAGCAGTCGTTCGTCGCCTTCCCGCGCCTCGCGGCGACGCGGATGCCCCCCTCAAGGCCATGCTGGTGGATTCACGCTACGATCCCTATCTCGGCGTGGTCGTCATGATTCGTGTCGTCGACGGGAAGATCCGCAAGGGCGACCAGATTGTCATGATGCAGACCGGCGCCAGGTACCGCATCGACCGGCTTGCCGTACTCAAGCCCGAAATGGCGGACGCTGCGGAACTCGGTCCCGGCGAAATCGGCGTTCTCACGGCGTCCATCAAGCAGGTGCGGGATACCCGCGTCGGCGACACGATAACGCATGAACGCAATCCCACGCCGGAGCCGCTTTCCGGATTCAAGCCCTCGCAGCCCGTCGTCTTTTGCGGCCTGTTCCCGGTCGACAACGGCGAATTCGAAAGCCTCCGCGATGCGATCGAGAAGCTCGCCCTCAACGACGCGAGCTTTACCTTCGAGATGGAGACGTCTGCCGCCCTGGGATTCGGTTTCCGCTGCGGCTTCCTCGGCCTTCTGCACCTGGAGGTCGTCCGAGACCGCATTGAACGCGAGTACGACATTGAGCTCATCACGACCGCGCCGTCGGTCATCTACCATGTCCGCATGCGCGACGGATCCATGCTGGAACTTCACAATCCCGCGGACATGCCCGACCCTGCGAACATCGACCATGTCGAGGAGCCGCGCATCAGGGCCACGATTCTCGTGCCTGACGACTATCTTGGCGACGTCCTGAAGCTTTGCCATGACCGCCGCGGCGTTCAGGAAGAGCTCAGCTACGCGGGTGCCCGCGCCGTGGTGACCTATGACCTGCCGCTGAACGAAGTCGTCTTCGATTTCCATGACCGCTTGAAGTCGGTCACGAAAGGGTATGCGAGCTTCGACTATCAGCTTGCGGGCTATCAGATGGACAACCTCGTCAAGATGCAGGTTCTCGTCAACGAGGAGCCCGTCGACGCGCTCTCGATGATGGTTCATCGCGACCGGGCCGAGGCCCGGGGCCGCGCAATGTGCGAGAAGCTGAAGGAACTCATCCCCCGCCACATGTTCAAGATTCCAATCCAGGCCGCGATCGGTGGCCGAATCATTGCCCGCGAGACCTTGTCGGCGCTGCGGAAGGACGTGACGGCAAAGTGCTACGGCGGCGATGCAACGCGCAAGCGCAAGCTGCTGGAAAAGCAGAAGGCAGGGAAAAAGAAGATGCGCCAGTTCGGGAAGGTGGACATTCCGCAGGAGGCGTTCATCGATGCGTTGAAGATGGGCGAATGAACCGGGAGGGCTGTTGCGGGCCACTTCTTGGCATTGGTCGCGGAAGGCAGGCGGCATGTTGTCGCTCTCGACTCTTCCCACTGGCCGCAGGTCGGGCCGCCAACGCTCGGATCGGCGAATCAGTCTGATGGCAAGTGGGTCAAGAAGTTCCGGATTGGTCGGCGGAATCGTGGCCGAAACGCGGAATCCGCCCCGCCCCGGCGAATTTTCTTGCCTTGGATGCGCCAGGGAGTTTTCCCCGTCCAGCACGTTGCCGCGAATTGGTTTTTCGACTTGTCCACAAGCTTTTCCCCAATAAATCCAACGATTTATCCCCAAGAAATTTCGCCGACGAGGAAAATTTCCCTTGCGGCGAATCGCTTGGCTTGCGACTGTGGCATTACCGTCAGGCGTCTCCGGACGAGGACGGGTGCAAGGCCTTTGGAGCCGGAGCAAAACGGATCGGAACGTCAGTTCCAGGAAGGGGAGCGAAGGTTCAGGGACTGGGCAAAAGAAGAAGAGTTTTCGGATTCATCTTCGACGGCATCGGAACCTTGGTCGTTGCGTGGTAGCGGATCGCGAGGTTCGCTGCAAACCGGGCCAGACACCCTTCGGGGAGAAAGGCACGGGGAAGGCGTCAGGGTGTGTCGGCAACGGCACGATGCAAGGACCGCGTCCAAGCACCTGACGCCTTCTTGATTCTTGATTGGCAGAAGCTAACGAGCCCGGGCATGGTTGCCCGGGCCTCGCCAGCGTCAAGTGATGCATCCGCGTCCTATCGCACCTGTGGCCGCACGCATACACCCATATATTGTGCAAGGCAACCAAATCTTGCGAAGTTTGCGAAATTCGTCTCAACGTCTTGGGCGTGGCAGCCCGTGACCGGTGCGCGTCCGGATGAGCTGGCGCAAGGTCAGGCGTCCAGAAATGCCGTTACCGCAGCTTCGAACGCGCGGGGATTGTCGGCGTGAAGCCAGTGGCCGGCACCGGGAATCCTGGCGAACCGCGCATTCGGAAAGAGCGCCTTGATGCGGTTGCGATGCGCGGCCGTGACATACGTGCTTTCGGCACCTGCCAGGAATAGGGCCGGCCCTTCGAACACGCCACCGAGCTCAGGGAATCCGATGATGCGCGGCATTTCGCGTTCCAGCACGTCGAGGTTCAGGCGCCAGCGTCGCGCCTTCACGTCGAGCGATTGCAGGAGAAAGGCACGCACGCCGGCATCATCGTTTCGTTCTGCCAGTTGCGCATCCGCGTCCCGGCGGCTTTCGATCCGGTCAAGCTCGACGGTGCGCATGGCGTCTATCATGGGCTGCTGCGTGTGCGTGTAGGTCACGGGCGCGATGTCGGCGACAACCACCTTGCGGAGCAACTCTGGACGGGTCAGCGCGAGGGTCATGGCCGCCTTTCCGCCCATGGAGTGCCCAAGGACATCGGTTTCTTCGTCGATGATGCCGGCGAGGTCCGCGGCCATGTCGGGATAGCCGTGGGCATCAGACCAGTCACTCGCGCCGTGGTTGCGCATGTCGACGGCCGTGACGCGCCGGGTCGCCGACAGGCGCTTCGCAACGACCCCCCAGTTCCGGGCCGAGCCGAAGAGCCCATGGGCGATCAAGAGCGGGGCGCGTCCGGTCGAATTGCCATGCGTGATCGCGTGCAGCATGTCCCCCTGTAGCGGCCGGCGCCGGGGACCGCCAGTGCGCAAGGGTCGCGGCCGCACGGTCCGGCATGTGACGGCCAGTTTTCATTTCCGCGTCGGTGTGAAACCTTCGCCCGGTGACGGATGCTCCTGCACTCTTGCCGCTTGGCCCGGACGGGGTGCTCGTGCGGTTTGCCGACCGGTTGAGCGAGCCCGCAAACCGGGCTGCGCTGGCGTTTCGTGCCGATCTCGAATCTTCCGGGATTCAAGGCGTTGCGGAAACCGCTTCGTCGCTTGCCTCGGTGCTCGTGAGATTCCGGCCCGACGTCATCGCGCGCAAGGCGCTGGAAGGCGAGCTTCGCTCAAGGCTGGCCGAACGTGACTGGCGGGATGCTTCCCTTCCGGCGGGGCGACGGCTCTGGCGCGTGCCGGTCGCCTTCGGTGGCGCTCACGGGCCTGACCTGGAGGCGGCGGCGGACGCGGCGGGTCTCGCGCCCGACGCGGCAATCGGGGACATTTGCGCAGCGCGCCTTCGCGTTCTGGCGCTGGGATTTTCGCCCGGCCAACCCTATCTCGGCTTTCTGCCTGGGCACTGGGACATTCCTCGAAAGGGCGACGTGACGCACGAAGTGCCACGCGGGGCCGTCGTCGTTGCCGTGCGCCAGGTCATCCCTTTCGCAAACGCTGCGCCCACCGGCTGGCGGCAGGTCGGACGGACGGCGTTTCGCTGCAATGATCCGGGGCGTGATCCGTCCATTCCTCTCAGGCCGGGAGACGAGATGACGTTCCTGCCCGTCGAAGGACTGACGCTGGATCGTCTGCTGGAAGACGCGCCACCTCATGGCGGCGCCGAAAGATCGGAGATTCCATGACGACCGGGCTTGTCGTGGAACGGACCGGACCCGCCGTTTCGATCCAGGACCTGGGACGGCGGGGATGGCTGAAGTCAGGGCTCTCGCGTGGCGGAGCGGCGGACCGGTCCGCTTTCATCGAGGGGCTGGCCCTTCTTGACCTGCCCCTTGGCACGGCGGGCATCGAGATGGCGGAACTGGGCGGACGGTTCCGGTTTCAGGCGCCCATGCGGTTTTCCCTGACAGGCGCGGCGATGAAGGCAACGCTTGACGGAGAGAGACTGGATGCCGGCGCAAGCCATTTCGCGGCAGCGGGTGCGGTGCTGGATGTCGGAGCCGCCGAGAGGGGTGTCTACGCCTACCTGCACGTGGCCGGCGGAATTGCCACGCCGGTCGTGAACGGAGGGCGAGGGTTCCATGGGGCCGGGGGGCTCGGGCGGTTGCTGCGGACGGGCGACTTGCTTCCCGTCGCGCCTGATCCCGTTCCGGATTCGCCGCCGGCAAGGCTGGAACGCCATGCCGGAACCGGGCCGGTCCGGGTCATGCCCGGCCCGCAAACCGGCCTGTTTGATCGCGACATGCTGAATTCGTTCGAGGCTGCGGTCTTCGTGCGCAACCCTCGTGCCAACAGGCAAGGTGTCCGGCTTGATCACGACGGCGCCCCGTTCTCGACAAGGGCACAGCTGAACCAGGTCTCGGATTTCATTGCGGAAGGCGACGTTCAGATGACGGGTGACGGCACGCCGTACGTGCTTCTGGCGGAATGCCAGACCATGGGCGGCTATCCCCGAATCGGGACCGTCCTGCCGACGGACCTGCCCAGAGTGGCACAGGCCAGGGCAGGCGAGGAATTGAAATTTCGTTTCGTCACCATCGATGAGGCTGAGGCGGGCTGGCAAAGCGACGAGGAATTCCTCGCGTCACTGAAAAGGGCCCGAATCCCGTACATCCGGGATCCGCGGGATATCGCGGACCTGCTGGCCTATGACCTGATAGGGCGGCCACCGGAAGACGTCGCAGGAGATTGAGCGGCTGCGAACACGGAGCATCGCTCTACCGGGCAGCCGCAATTCGGCTACTCGCGGGCGCGAAGGACGCGCGCCGGCCGGGCGGAAAGCGGCCCCCAGGCAAAGACCAGTCCGGCGGCGAGCGTGGCCGCAACCCCGCCCGCGACGATCAGGAGCGCCGAGACGGGTTCGAATCCGTACTCGGCCTCCATCACGAATCGCATCACGCCCCAGCCCGCAAGACCGCCCGCAATGATCGCGACGATGCCGGCGGCGGCCCCCAGTACGGCAGAGCGCATGGCGAAGCTCCGCAAGATCGTCCTGCGCGGCGCCCCCAGCGTCTTCAGGACGGCGGCTTCATAGGTTCTTGCGTGAGCGCCTGCAGCCACTGCGCCGATCAGCACGACGACGCCCGTCAGGAGGGTTGCCAGCGCCCCGTAGGTGATTGCCGCCGCAATGCCGGCAAGAACTTCAGTTATGCGTCCGATCGCGTCCCTGACGCGGATCGCGGTCACGTTGGGATATCTGCCTGAGACGTCACGAAGAATTTCGACTTCGGCTTCGGCATCCGCATAGACCGTGGAGATGAAGCTGTGCGGCGCGCCTGCCAGCGCATCCGGGTTCATCGAAAGGATGAACCCGATGCCGGCAGACGAAAAGTCCACCTCGCGAAAACTCGTCACGTTGGCCTTGATGTCCCGGCCAAGGATGTTGACGGAGATTTCGTCGCCGATGGCGAGGCCCAGTTCGAGTGCCTCTTCCGTGGAAAAGCTCACTTGCGGGACGCCTTGATATCCTCGGGGCCACCATTCGCCGTGAGTGATCACCGTGCCGTCCGGCGGCCGGTCCGAGTAGGTGACGCCGCGGTCGCCTTGCAGGACCCAGTGATCGCCACCGGTCTCCGAGGCTGGCCGCCCGTCGATCTCGGTGATGACGCCCCGCAGCATTGGCGCGCTCTCGATCTTCGAGACGGCAGGATTTTCGGACAGGCGCGTTCGAAACCCGTCGATTTGGTCAGGCTGGATGTCGACCATGAAGAATGCGGGCGCGCGCTCCGGCAGGTCTCGCGCGATCGCGTTCCTGAGATTGGCATCAATCTGGCCGATCGCGGCAAGCACGGTGAGGCCCAGGCCCAGTGACAGGACCACCGACGTTGTCTCGCTTCCCGGGCCGCCGACCGCGCCGAGCGCGAGTCGCGCCGCACTCTTTCCGCGCACCGCGGGAGCGAGACGGCGCGCCAGCAATCGGATGCCCCGCGCAGCAAGGACCAGAAGCGCGAACGCGCCAATCAAGCCGCCTGCAGTCGCCAGCGTGAGCATCCAGAGACCCGAGAGTGTTGCAGCCAAGGACACGAGCCCGGCAACCAGGAGCAGCGTAAGCGCGATCCATGCAATGCGTGGCAACCCGTGCCGACGCTCTCCGTTCTCCCGAAACAGCGTTGCCGCCCGCACATCCTCTACGCGCGCCAAGGGCCAAAGCGTGAAGATGAGCGCTGTCAGGGTTCCGTAGAGAGCGGCTTCGGCAAGTGGCCGGGGATGAAGCGCGAACACGGCGGGAAGTGGCAATCTCTCCTCGATCACGGATGCCAGCAGGACGGGTGCAAGGCTTCCGGCGACAATGCCGATGACAATGCCCAGAACCGTCAGTGCGCCGATCTGCAGAAAATATGTCTGGAAAATCGTCCGGCTGTCCGCGCCCAGGGTCTTGAGCGTGGCTATGACTGCGGTCTTTCGTTCCAGATATGCCGTGACCGCGGCAGAGATTCCGACACCGCCGACGGCCAGGCCGGCCAGCCCGACAAGCACGAGGAAGGTGCTCAGCCTGTCGACGAACGCCTGAACGCCGGGCGCTCCGTTTCGCCGGTCCCGCCAGCGAATCCCGGTGAAGAGTTCATCTGCCTCGGCCCTGAGAAGATCCAGGTCGGCCTGGTCGGCCAGCCTGAGCTTGTATTCGGTCTCGAAGAGCGTGCCCGCCCGGATCAGTCCGCTGTTCTCGAGCGCCCTGGTGCGCACGATCGTGCGTGGCCCGAGCCCGAAGCCTCCGCCCGCATCGTCAGGTTCATGCATGAGCGCCGCCACGAGGACGAATTCTTGGGTTCCCAGGCGGAAACGGTCTCCCGGTTCCATGCCGAGGCGCGCAATCAGCAGCGGTGCCATGACGGCGCCCGGCAGGTCGCGATCGCCGTCCAGCGCGGTGCCAATCGGAATGTCAGGTTCCAGGACGACACGACCCAGAAGGGGATATGAATCGTCCACCGCTTTCACCTGGGTCAGGCCGCGTTCAGCCGTGTCGCCCGAGCCGAACACCGCCATGGACCGGAAGTCGACGAGTTCGGCAACTTCTTCCGCGACCCCGTCCATCCAGGCGCGCTCTTCCGCGCTGGCGAACCGGTAGGTCAGTTCCAGTTCTGCGTCGCCGCCCAGAATCGTGGCGCCCTCGCGTTCCAGGCCGGCGCGGATAGCCTCCCGGACGCTTCCGACGGCGGTGATCGCGGCAACGCCGAGGACCAGGCAGGCGAGGAAGACGCGAAACCCGCGAATCCCGCCCCGCAGCTCTCGCCGGGCAATGCGGCTGGCGACGCGCAAGCTCAAACGGCCGCTGCCTGCCGGTCTTCCGGCGCGAGCTGTCCGTCGAACAGCCGCACGACCCGATCGCATCGCGCCGCGATTTCTGGCGCATGCGTGACGAGCACGAGCGTCGCCGCGTGCCGGGCATTCAGGCCGAAGAGCAGGTCCATGATTGCCTCGCCGTTGGCTACGTCGAGATTGCCTGTGGGCTCGTCCGCAAGGAGGATGTCTGGTCTCGGCGCGGCAGCGCGCGCGAGCGCCACGCGTTGCTGTTCGCCGCCGGACAATTGCGACGGGTAGTGGTGGATGCGGTCTTCCAGGCCCATCGCGGCCAGTTCCTCGGCGGCCCGGTCGAACGCATCTTCCACGCCCGCAAGTTCCAGCGGGGTCGCGACGTTTTCAAGCGCCGTCATCGTCGATATAAGGTGGAAAGACTGGAACACGACGCCCATATGCCTTCTGCGGAAGCGAGCGAGGGCGTCTTCGCCAAGGGCCGTGAGGTCGTTGCCCAACGCGGCGACATCGCCGCCGGTTGCGCGTTCGAGCCCGCCTAGCAGCATGAGGAGAGATGACTTGCCCGACCCCGAAGGACCGACAAGACCCAGCGCCTCGCCCCTCATGACGTCGAGCGAGATTCCCTTCAGGATGTCGACCCGTCCGGCATTGCCGTCGAGCGAAAGGCGTGCATCTCGCAGGGAGAGGATCGTCTCGGCCATGGGTGCTCCGTTCTGGCGGCTACGAGAGGCATATGGGGTCATGCGCGTGGTGCGCAACGCCGGAATTGCAACATTTCTCTTCGTCGGGACCGCATGGGCGGCGCCCGCGACGGTTGCGGCATTTGGCGACAGCCTGATCCAGGGCTACGGCCTGGCTCCGGATCACGGCTTCGTGCCGCAGCTGCAGCAATGGCTGGACATGCGGGGCGCCAATGCCGAATTGATCAATGCGGGCGTGTCGGGAGATACCACGGCGGGAGGCCTGAGCCGCATCGCCTGGACGTTGTCGGATGATGTGGACGCGTTGATCGTCGCTCTTGGCGCAAACGACATGCTGCGCGGCATCGACCCCGTCGTTGCCCGGGCGAATCTGGACGGCATCCTGCTTGAGGCCGGGCGGCAGGACGTTCCGGTGCTGCTCATCGGAATGGACGCGCTCCCGAACTATGGCCCTGAATACGAACACGCCTTCAATGCGATCTATCCCGACTTGGCAGCAAAGCACGGCGTGTTGTACCATCCAGACTTTCTCGGGGCGCTGGCTGCGCTTGGAGACCGGGCCGCCGCCCTCGAGGCATACATGCAGCCTGACGGCATGCATCCGAACCGGGACGGCGTAAAGATCATCGTCGCAGACATCGGTCCGTCGGTGCTTGATCTCCTTGGCGAGATCGACTGAGCGGCGTCCCCGCCCGCACACTTCAGGTGACGTTCCCGCGCCTCGCACGGCCGCCGTCGCAGTCATGCGCCAGGCTGTTCAGGTCAGGCCAGGCTCGTCGAGCATGTGGCGACCGGTCCTGTCTTCGACCTCGACCACCCAGATGTCGGGATCGAATTCGCGTTGCCGCGAGACCTTCCGGTCGACTTCCGCTTCGGGGCCTTCGGCAAGAACGACCCATTGCCGTTCGCCGCTGACAAGGTCGAACGAGCGTTGAAAACAGGTCGCCGACCCGTCCAGCGTGTTGAGTTTCACGAGCACCGCGCCTGCCGTTGCGTCGCCTTTCCGCACGATGAACGCGGGAATCGCTGCCTGCCTCAGGCGCGTGAGGTATGCGGCTATCCAGATTTCCGAAGTCAGGCGCGTCATGGCGCGCCGTCCGGAAACTCGAGACCCATCTCGCGGAAGCGTTCTGCGTCGTCCTGCCAGTTGCTGCGCACCTTAACGGTCAGGAACAGGTGGACCTTGCAGTCCGTGAATTCCGTGATCTCCCGCCGCGCAAGCTGTCCGACCACCTTGATCATCTCGCCATTCTTTCCAAGCACGATCCCCTTGTGGCCGTCGCGCATGACATAGATCACCTGGTCGATCCGAACGGATCCGTCCGGGCTCGTGTCCCACGATTCGGTTTCCACCGTAAGCTGATATGGCAATTCCTGGTGCAGGCGCAGCGTAAGGGCCTTGCGCGTGATTTCCGCAGCGATCATCCGAAGCGGCATGTCCGCGATCTGGTCCTCGGGATAGAGCCATGGACCTTCCGGCAGTTCTTCTGCCAGCCAGTGGCGTAGGTCGTCTACGCCATCACCGTTCCTTGCGGAAACCATGAAGGAACGTGCGAAAGGGAAGGTGCCGTTCAGTTCCTCCGCAAGCAACAGGAGCGCGGTCCGCTTGACTCGATCGATCTTGTTGATGGCAAGGGCAACCGGTGCGCGACCAGAGCCGTGCCGGAGAGAGTCCAGGATTGCAGTCATGCCGCTGGTCCGTCCGCGGTGCGCCTCGACCAGAAGCACGACGATGTCTGCATCCGCCGCCCCGCCCCATGCCGCCGTGACCATGGCGCGGTCAAGGCGTCGCCGAGGCTGAAACAGGCCGGGCGTGTCAACAAGGACGATCTGCGCGTTTCCTTCGATCGCGATGCCGCGAATGCGTGTTCGCGTTGTCTGAACCTTGTGGGTGACGATCGCGACATCCGCCCCGACCATCCGGTTCAACAGGGTCGACTTGCCGGCATTCGGCTCGCCGATCAGAGCCACGAAGCCTGCGCGTTTGGACATGCATGGGCGTCCTTCGAAACTGCTTGCCCGCGTTTAGGTCAATTCCCGTGCCTTCGCCAGTGCACTTCCCGTTGTCGCGTGCCTGCAATCGACCCGGACTCGCGCCGTGACGAGGAGTTCAAGGAACGGCTGCCCAGGATGCACCGGGCGAGGAGGAGGGCTGTCGGAGCACCCTGCGCGCCCGAGCCGACGGGACATCCTCCACTGTCACGTCAGGGCCGGACAGGCCGCGCCGAAGAGACGTGCCTCAGAACTTGCGTGCGATGGAGAAATTGAAGATGGCCGTGGTGTCCCTGTCCGGCGGGACCGTGGTCAACCGGAAATCGGTGTCACCCATGCGCGCCGAAAGCGTGGCGGACGCCAGAGGCAGGTAGCCTCCGATATTGGGAATGCCGTAATCGTCCTTCAGGTCGATTGCCAAGGTCCGATAATATCCCAGGCCGGTGCTGACCCCGCCCCGGATTTCCGCACGGCCCAAAGTGAAGAGGGGTATGTGAATTCCGACGATGACGAACGGCGACACCTCTTCGTAGCTGTTGTGGAAGACGCCGCCCTCGAGATGCCATTCCGTGCCTGGCCGACGCTCCCATCGCATCCCGTAGCTCAGGCCGGGATTGAAGTTGTTGAGCGCATCGTTGCCGATATGCGCCGAGCCGATGACGACCCCGAAATAACGTTCCTGCGCATGGGCCGATCCGGCCAGCAGCAGGACGAGGATGATCAGAATGCGCATTTGGATCCTGTACAAGGGAGAATGAGGGATTGCCAGAGGTTCGTTGTCGGACAGGCCGTTCCCTGCGGCTCCGACCTTCCCGATCCTTCGGCGGCCAGGCCGGCCGACGTCTTCCGGGGACCGTGATCGTCAAGTCCGTGTCCGCGAGTCTTGAACGGGCTGCATCGGATGCCCGCCTTGCCCTTGCCACGGACACGCGCAACAGAGAGCATGTGGCGCAGGAACCTGCTCGGGAGGAGGCGTTTCATGAAGATCGTTCATCTTACCGACCCGCACGTCGTTGCAGGCAACGGAGTTCTGGCCGGTCTCGAACCCGGAGCGCGGCTGCGAGCGGCGGTTGCCTCGATAAATGCCGAACATGGCGACGCGGCCTTTGTGGTCGTGACGGGCGACTTGTCGAATTCAGGGGACGTCGCCAGCTATGAAACCTTCGGAGCCGAGATACGGCGCCTCAAGATGCCGTTTCACCTTCTGGTCGGCAATCACGACGATACTCAGGAGCTCGTCCGGGTCTTTCCCGATTTGCCCCGGGACAGCGGGGGATTCATTCAGTCCTGCGCCGCAACGCCGTTCGGTCGTTGCCTGTTTCTCGACACGCACGTTCCCGGATCAGGTGCCGGCGAATACTGTCCCGCGCGGCAAAAATGGTTGCGTGCGGAACTGGAGCGCGATGCAAGTCCGGTCTTCCTGTTCATGCACCACCCGCCCTGTCCAGTTGGGATGTCAGGCATGGACGACATCAGGCTTGCCGATGGCGATGCCTTCCACGACATGCTGGCCCCCCACGTTTCGCGCATTCGGCACCTGTTCTTCGGCCATCTCCACCGGCCGGTCTGGGGCACATGGCGCGGAATCCCCTTTTCCTGCATGCGCGGGACGAATCACCAGGTCGCCCTTGATCTCGCCGGCGCGACGGACCGGGTTCTTGGCACCCGGGAGACGCCCGCGTACGGCATCGTTCTCCTGTCCGACGAGCAGGTGACCGTGCACATGCACGATTACACGAATGCGTTCAGCACCGTTCCGATCTGAGAAGTTGCGCAGGCCGTCATCCGCGACACGACGCACTCGATCGCGCTGAACGGAAACTCGTGCTGCAACCGGTCGGGCGCGGTCCGGTAAGGACACCGTCCTGCCCGCATTGGGTTCATCAGAAGTCGACCGCTCGGCCTTTCCTCTCCCAGTCGCCGTAGCGAACCGGATCCGGACCCTCTGGGCCGCCGAATTCCTCGGGTCGGCCCACGCCCTCCGCCTTCTTCTTTCGAAGCCGCTCGGCGTCGGCGAGAGCACGCCGGGCTTCGGGAGGCAGGTCGTTCTCGGTCATGGAGGATTCCTTGTGGCGGAGTTCCCGGCTGTTATAGGGTTCGTTGAACTTCCCGCAAGGCATGGCGATGAAGAAAGCCGGGGCAGAAGTGCGGCGCGCAGCAGTCGCGGCGATGACATCGGTGACGGACCGGCGCCAGTTGCTGGACGTCGCGCTGGCACGAGCGACAGCGGAACTGGTTCCTCCCGAGCGGGCGCGTGCCGGCCGTCTCGCGACTGGCGCGCTTCGATGGGCGGGCCGCTCGGACAGGATGCTTGGCCCGTTCCTGAAGCGTCTGCCGGAAGATCAGGTCATGAACCTGCTGCGGCTGGCCGTGTTCGAGATGTTCGTCGAGCATTCTCCGGCACATGCGGTCGTCGACCAGTCCGTGACACTTGCGCCGCGCGGAAAGGCAGGCTTGGTCAACGCCGTCCTGAGGAACGTGCTGCGTCGAGGAACTGACTGGAACAGCCTGCCCCTTCCCAGTCTTCCGAAATGGCTTCGGAGGCGATTGGTGGCTGCCTGGGGGCGGGACGTGGTGGTTGCAATGGAGGCGGAATTCGCAGCCGGGCCAATGCTCGATCTTACGCTGCGTGATGCCGGCGACGAGGAATCCTGGGCCAGGCGGCTTGGGGCGTCGCTGCGTCCGGATGGCGGCATTCGCCTCCCGATGGCCCGGCAGGTTTCCGGTCTGCCGGGATATGCCGACGGCGCCTGGTGGGTGCAGGATGCTGGGGCCGCGGTTGCGGCCCGCGCGCTTGATGCGCGATCCGGCGAAGCCGTGCTTGATCTCTGCTGCGCACCTGGGGGCAAGACCTTGCAACTGGCGGCGTCGGGAGCCGCTGTCACTGCTTTGGACGTCTCGAAAGAGCGAATGGCGCGGGTGGAGGAGAACCTGGTTCGCACAGGGCTCACGGCGACCTGCATCGTGGCTGACGCATTGAACTGGACGTCGCAAGGGACGTTCGACGCGGTTCTCGTTGATGCCCCGTGTTCGGGAACCGGAACGCTCAGACGGCATCCCGATCTCGTCTTCGTACGCGACGGGAGCGGAATAGACGAACTCGCCCGGCTGCAGGCGCGGCTGATCGACCGTGCGCTCGTTTCGCTTCGGCCCGGTGGGCGGCTGGTCTTCTGCACGTGCTCGCTTCTGCCCGAAGAGGGTGAGGATCAGGTTGCCGCCGCGGTGTCGCGACATTCGGATGTCTCGATCGCGGTTGCGGTTGGCGATTGGATCGACGCGCGCTGGCGCGCGCGCGACGGCATGTTGAGGATTCGCCCCGACCACTGGCGTGACGAGGGTGGAATCGACGGGTTCTTCGTGGCGCGCCTGGAAAAACGTCCATGACAGCCTGACGGCGTTTCGCTATCCTCGCAATCCGGAGGCCGGGCAGATTGCGTCCGGGCAGGGCGACGCGAATGCCCGGGTCAGGGAGTTGGTTTGTGCGTGCCACGCGCTGGTTGAACCGCCTTCATGCGATTTGGGCCTGCTTGTCGCCGCCGGCAGCGGCTTTCACCATGATGTCCGACACTCGCGTGACGGGCTCCGTCGAACGCGGACGCCGACTCGCTGCGGGGGACTTCCGGTTTGCAGGAATTTCCCTGCCGGCCCCGGGCCAGAGCATCTGGGACCTGTCGATGCCGAGCGCGGAATTTGAAGCCGCAATCCACGGGTTCGAATGGCTCGATGACCTGACGGCAGTGTGCGACCTTCGCACGAACCGGCTTGCGCAGGACTGGACGCACGACTGGGTCCGGCGCTGCAGACTTGGGTCCGGTGCCGGATGGACGCCCGAACTGACGGGTCGGCGCGTGCTGCGCTGGATCAACAATGCAGACCAGTTGCTGGCCGGACAGGGGCGCGGGAAAAGCGACGCGTTTCGCAGGTCGCTCTCGGCTCAGGCGGTCTTTCTCTCGCGCCGCTGGAAGGCGGCACGTCCCGGTCTGCCCAGGTTCGAGGCGCTTGCGGGGCTGATCCAGGCAAGCGCGGCGCTGTCGGGGATGGAAAGCCACATGCGCAGGGCGAGCCGTGCGCTCGCGAGGGAGTGCAGATCTTCCATTGACAGCCAAGGGGCGATGGAGTCGCGCAATCCCGAAGAACTTCTCGAAGTCTTTTTCCTGCTCAACTGGGCCGCAACGGCCCTTCAGGCGGCCGGACAGCCGCCGGAACATGAGCACAGGGCGGCCGTCACGGCGATGGCGCCCGTCTTGCGGTCGCTTCGCCACGTGGATGGCAGCTTGGCGCGATTCCATGGCGGCGGCCGCGGAACAGCCGGCAAGCTTGACTGGGCCTTGGCCAACGCCGCCGTCAGGCGCGTGCCGAGGCGGCAACTGGCCATGGGCTACGCGAGGGTGGCCCACGGCCGCACGACGATGATCGTTGACATCGCGCCACCGGCAGCATCGGCCAATGCGCATGCATCGACGCTGGCCTTCGAGTTGACATGCGGCATGCATCCTCTGGTCGTCAACTGCGGTTCGGGGAAGACCTTTGGCAGGAAATGGCGAATGGTCGCCAGGACAACGTCCTCGCACTCGACATTGGACGTCGAGGGCTATTCTTCCTCTCGCTTCGGCGCTTCCGGCGGCACCCTTGCCGAAAGCGCGGAAAGGATCGTGCACGCGCCAGCCAACGTTACCCTGGAACGGAACGACTATGATGACGGCACCCGAATTGTTGCCGGTCACGATGGCTACCAGGGCCGGTGCGGCCTCGATCATTGGCGTACGCTTCGTGTCGATCCAGAGGGCGGCATGCTCACGGGCGAAGATGTCCTGTTCGCGACTTCCGGGGACGGACAGAAGCGGTTCGACGCATTGCTCAGCGCGGGAAGACTTTCCGGCGTGCCATTCAACATACGGTTCCATTTGCATCCGGATGTTGAAGCGGAGTTGGGTGCGGAAGGTCGCGATGTTTCGATGTTGCTGCAGAACGGCGAGATCTGGAATCTCAGTTGCCCCGGCGATGTGCAGCTGGCGCTTGAGCAAAGCGTCTTTCTGGAAAGCACGTCGACGTCGCCGCGTGCGACAAATCAAGTTGTTCTCTCCGGCTTCGCCATGGAGTATTCGACGCGCGTCAGCTGGATCATTGCAAAGGCCAGGCGAGGCGATGTGGTGATCCCCAAGGAAGAACCGGCGCCGGAATGAACGAAAGGACTGCGCAGGCATGACAGACTTGCATCCGGTGCGTCGCGCGTTGCTGTCCGTATCTGACAAGGCGGGTCTCGTCGAGTTCGCCACCGCGCTTTCGGGCCGGGGCGTCGAGCTGATTTCCACCGGAGGCACCGCCGCGACGCTCCGCGAATCCGGACTGGCAGTGACCGATGTCGCGGAAGTCACCGGGTTTCCCGAGATGATGGATGGCAGGGTCAAGACGCTCCACCCTGCGGTGCATGGCGGGCTTCTGGCGTTGCGGAGCGACGAAGGGCATCTGAACGCAGCGGCGGAGCACGGGATCGAAATGATCGACCTGCTGGTCGTGAATCTCTACCCGTTCGAAGCCAGCGTCGCGAGCGGGGACGATCATGACGCGACGATAGAGTGCATCGACATCGGCGGACCCGCGATGATCCGGTCCGCCGCAAAGAACCACAGGTTCGTGAGCGTAGTGGTGGATGCCGCCGACTACCAGGACGTGCTGGATGAACTGCAAGCCCAAGACGGCCGGACCTCCTTGGACTTTCGCAGGCGTCTGGCGCTGACGGCCCTTTCTCGGACCGCTGCATACGATGCCGCGATTTCGGCCTGGATGACCGACGTCCTTGGCGAGAAGGCGCCGCGCCGCCGGGTCTTTGCGGGCACGTTGGCGCAGCGGCTTCGCTACGGGGAAAATCCTCATCAGGCGGCAGCCTTCTACAAGGACGGCTCGGAAGTCCCGGGGATTGCGACTGCGGTGCGGCATCAGGGCGGTGAACTCTCCTACAACAACATCAATGATGCCGATGCCGCCTTTCGGCTGGTCGCCGAGTTCGATCCGGCCGACGGGCCCGCTGCCGCCATCATAAAGCACGCGAATCCCTGTGGCGTGGCGCGCGGGGCAAGTTGCGAAGAGGCATTCGGTCGTGCGTTCGACTGCGACCGGACAAGCGCCTTTGGCGGCATCGTAGCCTTCAACGGCACGCTTGACGGGGATGCCGCGCGTGCGATTGCCGGCATGTTTGCAGAGGTCGTGATCGCACCGGGGACAACGGATGAAGCCAAGGAGATCCTTGCGGCCAAGAGCAACCTGCGCCTGTTGACGACCGGCGGGCTTCCCGGTCCTTCCGCATCCCGAGTTTCCGTTCGGCAGGTCTCGGGCGGCTGGCTGGTTCAGGATGAGGACAATGGCGTCTGCGAGGCGGCGAACCTGAAAGTCGTGACTCGGGTTGCTCCGACGCTGGGACAGATCGACGACCTGCTTTTTGCCTGGCGCGTTGCCAAGCACGTGAAGTCCAATGCGATCGTCTATGCCCGCGATCTCGGCACGGTTGGAATCGGGGCAGGACAGATGAGCCGGGTCGACAGTTCGACGATCGCGGCGCTGAAAGCGGGTCGCATGGCCCGTGATCTCGGCCTCACGGGGTCGATGGCGAAGGGTTCTGTCGTGGCGTCAGACGCGTTCTTTCCGTTTCCGGACGGCCTTCTTGCCGCTGCTGATGTCGGCGCGAAGGCAGTGATCCAGCCAGGCGGGTCCAAGCGGGACAAGGCGGTGATCGAGGCCGCCGACGCGGCCGGGATTGCGATGGTGTTTTCAGGGATGAGGCATTTCCGACACTGATGCATTGTTTCGCGCCTCTCGTTCGCACGGCGGCCCTGACCGTCTTGCTCGACCAGTTGACGAAGTACTTCGTGGTTCACGCCATGAACCTCAAGGCACTGGGCGCGATCAACGTCTTGCCGCCCTACGTGCAGTTTCGCATGGCATGGAACGAGGGGGTGAATTTCGGTATCCCGCTTGCCGGAAAGTGGGTGCTGGTCGGGCTGGCGGTCGCAATATGTGGCGCGATTTTCTGGTGGATGATGCGCGACCGGCCCGGACTCCCGATGCTGGTGTCGGCGGGTCTGGTCATCGGCGGAGCCGTCGGCAACGTGATTGACCGCCTGGTCTACGGGGCAGTCGCGGATTTCCTGAACGTGTCGTGTTGCGGCTGGCGGAATCCGTGGTCGTTCAATGTCGCGGACATTGCCATTTTCGTTGGCGCGTTCGGGCTGATCGTGCTTAGCACCCGCACAGGGCGGCGATGAACAGGACAGGCTTTCCACCGGATGAATTCACGAGTAGAACCCAAAAGACGGTTTCGGAGGCTTTCATGCTGCGTCGGCTGCTGCTCTCATGCTTGATCCCGGCACTTGCCGCCTGCGCAGGTGGCGAACCAGGCCTGATGAACATTGGCCGGGATCGCGCTGGCGGCCCCGACGAATTCGGGATCATTCCGGCGAAGCCGCTCGAAATGCCCGAAGATCTTGCCGCGCTGCCTGAGCCGACGCCGGGCCTTGCAAACCTGACCGATCCGACGCCGGAGAGCGATGTCGCGGCTGCGCTTGGCGGCGATGTCGAGGCATTGGCGCGAGGCTCCTCAGACGGCGTGTTTCTGGCCCATGCCACCCGGCATGGAGTTGACGGCAACATCCGTGCCGAACTTGCCGTCGCCGACCTGGAGTTCCGACGCGACAATCAGGGTCGTGTCCTGGAAAGGCTCTTCGACGTGAACGTCTATTTCCGAGCCTACGAGAAAATGTCGCTCGACCAGTATGCGGAACTCGCGCGACTTCGCCGTCTCGGCATCCGGACCTCGGCGGCCCCGCCCGCGCCGGTCGAGCAGTGAGGGTGCAGATCAGTCGAGGGAAGACGGTTCGGAAAGGATGTGCGCGGCTACGCCTCAAGGCCTATTCCCTTGGCCGATCAAGGCGCTCGTGATCGAGCAATGCTGGTCATCCCGCGTTGGCATGCAGCAGCCCGATGCCGTGACGGGCGGTTCCGCCTTTTGCTTTCGGAACCTGCGATGACGGCCGGACGTCCCATCGCGCAGTCTTTCGATGCCGGTTCCAAGCTGTCCCAAGTCAGTTGAGGCCCGCTTGGCGGATCCTCAGGCCTGGTCCGCATTCATCAGCGCTTTTTGCTGGCCGCCGACGCGGAGTGCAATCCGGTGTTCCCGACGGAAGTGGGTGCAGGAAATGATCGGACGATTCCGGCCGAGCGTAGGGGTTGATGACAGGTTTCGGACCGTACCTCGAAGGCCTTGTCGCTCGCCGCGCACCGCCTCCAGTCACGGCCGCTTTGGATGCGAGTGGACCGCTTTCTGCCAGAAAGACGTCATGAATCTTCAAGAGCCCGGAACTGAGGAAGCATCCCGGGGTTGGTCTTCAACGTATGGTTCAGGGTAGATCGGATGACAGTCTCCTTTCCTGTGCTGGTCAGCATGGGCTCTCGAAACTTCCGTTCCTCAAGCCCCTCCCTTCAGGGAGGGGTCGCTGACACCGTTGCCCACTCCCGGGTTTGAGCGGATGATTGAATGGCCTCAACGGTCTTTTGAACCTCGTAGGCTTCGCGGAAATCGGGCATGCAGGATCCGCGTTCGATATGAGCTTGGACGAGCTGGGCAACCTCGATGACCTTTAGGTCGTTGAAACCCAGATGATGCCCTGGCGCAGGGCAGAAGCTGCCGTAAGGAGGGTGGGCGGGGCCCGCTTCTATGCGCTGGTATCCGGCCTTTTGGCCAGAGCCCGAATAGACCAGCAATTCGTTCATGCGCTCCTGGGTGAAGGCGATGGCACCCTTGGTGCCCGTCACCTCGAAGGACAAGTCCAACGTGCGTCCCGTCGCGGCCCAGTTTGCTTCGATGCTGCCCGAGACGCCGCTGGCGAAGCGCAGGAGCGCATGGGTCATGTCGTCAACCACGACCGGGCGGCGCTCGGCGGATCCCGCGACGACCGGTCTGTCGGGGAATATGGTCCGTGCATGACCGTTCACTTCGACGACCGGGCCAAGAAGGTGCCGGGCCAGAGACAGGATGTGGCTGCCAATGTCGGTCAGCGCTCCTCCGCCTTGAGGATCGGTGCGGAAGGAATGCGGCGCGTCCGGGCTGGCCATGTAGTTTTCCGCATGGCGACCGCGAAAGCCGGTGATCTCTCCGATCTCGTCGGAGTCGATCATCTGCCGTGCGAACCCGATCATCGGGTTGCGCAGGAAGTTGAACCCGACGGAGGTGACGACATCGGCAGCCTCGGCGGCCCTCGTCATTTTCAGGGCCGATCCTGCGGTCGTCGACAAGGGCTTTTCGCAGTAGACCGTCTTGCCGGCGGCGATTGCGGCCAGGGCCATGGGCTCGTGCAAATCGTTCGGGGCGGCAATCGCGACTATGTCGACAGAGTCGTCCTGTACCATCGCTTGCCAATCCGACGTCGCCCGCGCAAATCCCAATGCCGCCGCCCCCGCCGCCGCAATTCCTTCGGTTGCGTCCGCCAGGATCGACTTGACGGGATCGGCGGGCAGGTCGAAGAGACCTGCGACAGCGCCAAAAGCGTTGGCGTGGCAGCGGCCCATGAAACCGGATCCGATCAGGCCGATGCCGACGCCCGGTTTGCTTTCGATCCTCATTGCCGACCTACTTTTGCGATTTCAGGTTGTCGAGCCAGACGGCGACGATGATGACCACGCCGATCAGCACCTGCTGGTAGAACGAGGAAATCCCGAGAATGTTCAGCCCGTTGGTGATCATGGCCATGATCAGCGCTCCGATCAGCGCGGTCAGGACAATGCCGCGTCCGCCGACAAAGCTGACGCCGCCGATGATCACGGCCGCGATGGCCTGCAGCTCAATGCCTTGCGCAACGCTTGGCGGCGTGGCTGCAAGGCGCCCGGTCATGACCACTGCCGCAAGGGCAGCCAGGAAACCGCTCAGCATGTAGATCTTTATCTTCTGCCGATCGACTGGAATGCCCTCCAGTCGGGCGACCCGTTCGTCGCCGCCAATCGCGTAGACGTGGCGGCCGAAGACGGAGGTGTGCAGCATCACTGTGACGACAAGGTAGGTGACGACAACGAAGTAGAGCGGGATCGGAAGTCCGAGGAACTTGGCGTTGCCGATGTAGAGGAAGAATGGCACCAGCACCTGGTAGGACACGCCCTTGGTGATGACCAATGCCAACCCGCGCGCAATTCCCAGCATTCCCAGGGTCGCGATGAAGGGCGGGATCTTGCCGCGTGTGATGACAATGCCATTGACAAGTCCGGCGAGCGTACCGACTGCCAGGCCGGCCAGGGTGGCAACGAACGGATCCACGTCAACTTGTATCAGCGCACCGATCACGACCGCGGACAGGGCCAGAACCGATCCCACCGACAGGTCGATGCCGCCCGAAATGATGACCACGGCCTGGCCGGCGGCAAGGATCGCAACGATTGACACCTGCTTGGACAGGTTGGTCAAGTTGCCGACGGTCATGAAGAACGGCGACAGGAACGAGAGTACGAAGGCCAGCAGAACGGCGACGAGAAGTATCCAGACGAGCGGATGGGACTTGATTCGGGCGAATTGCATGTCTCAGTCCCCTGCCGCAGATGTGCTGCGCTCCACAGCGAGACCGGAGATGATCATCGACACGATTTCGTCCTGAGTGAATTCCTTCGTCGGCCCGGTCACCACGTTCTTGCCGCCGTGCAGGATCGTGATCCGGTCGGTGAAATTGAACACCTCGTGAATGTCGTGGCTGATCCAGATGATTCCGATACCCTGCTTCTTCAGTTCCACGGTCAGTTTCATGACCATTTTGCTTTCTTCCATGCCCAAGGCCGCGGTCGGTTCGTCCATGATCAGGATCTTGGTGTCGAAATGCACTGCGCGGCTGATCGAGATCGCCTGACGCTGACCGCCCGACATGCTGTCAACCTCAACGTCGAGCGACTGGATGCGGATGTTCAGGCGGCTGAGTGCCTTGGTCGCTTCGGCTGTCATGGCCTTCTTGCGAAGAAAGCCCCACTTGTGCAGCTCGCGCCCCATGTAGAGGTTCGCCGGGGCGTCCAGATTGCCGCAGAGCGCCAGTTCCTGGTAGATCGTCTCGATTCCATAGGTGCGAGCATCGTTCGGGCCGTTGATCTGCGCCTTGCGTCCTTCGACGAAGATTGCGCCCTCGCTGGCTGTCTCGGCTCCCGAAAGGATCTTGATCAGCGTAGACTTCCCGGCGCCATTGTGTCCCAATACGCCGAGAACCTCGCCTGGATAGAGCTCAAGCTGCGCGTCGGTCAGTGCCTGCAGGCCGCCAAAGTGCTTTGATATGTGCCGCATTTCGACCAGTGGGATAGGGTCCGGCATCATTCAGTTCCCTGTTCGAAAAGAGATGGCCGGGCGCGACCCGGCCATCTCTTGGCGTTGGCCGTCCAATCGGATGGCTGGACTATTCCAGCACGATGCCGCGACCGGCAAGATATTCGTCGGTCACGTCCGATGCCACCATAATCGAGGATTCGACAACGATCCAGTCGTCCAGCTCTTCGCCTTTCGTGACATGGCGATAGGCGGCCATCACGGCCTCGTAGCCCACCAGATCGGTGTTGCCGTCGATGGTCGCGTTCAGCTCGCCGGCCCTCAGGGCAGCCAGTGCCGACGGGATCGCGTCGTCGCCGACCACGATGATGTCGTCAAGCTTGCCCGCGCCCTTGACGGCCTGAACCGCGCCCAGCGCCATCAAGTCATTGGAACCGATGATCGCGTCGACCTCGGGGTGCGACTGAAGGATGTCTTCTGCCGCCTTCAGGCCTTTCTCCTGGTCCCAGTCGGCGGCAATCGATGCCACCACCACGATGCCGTCATTGGCGTTGAACACGTCCATCATGCCATTCAGCCGAAGCTCGGCGGTCGAGCTGCCGCGAAAGCCTTCGAGAATCGCGACCTGGCCTTTGCCACCCAGCTGATCGACGACCCATTGCGCCATGCCGGCAAACGAGGTCTGCTCATCCAGGCCTACAAAGGTCTCAACCTTGGCCGGGCCGTCATCAACCCGCGTGTCGGCGGTGATTACGGGGATCCCGGCGGCGTTGGCCTCCATCACTTTGGGGATCAATGCAGTCCCGTTCATCGGGACCAGCACGATCGCGTCGTGACCCTTGATGATCTCGGTTTCAACCACGGCGATCTGGCCCTCGATGTCGCCGTTGAACTCGGCCGAGACATAGGACAGCTCGATGCCCAGTTCGTCGGCTGCGCGCTTGGCCCCTTCGCCCATGCGCCAGTAGTATGGGTTGTTCATGTCCTTGACGATGAAGGCCATGCTGATGTCCTCGGCGAATGTCGCCGTGGTCATGGATCCGGCCATGGCCATGGCGCCGATCGCCAGGCCCAGTTTCGACTTGATTTTCATTACCGAGTTTCCTCCTTGGATTTCGTGCGGCCGAACATTAGGTGCGGCCACAAAATTGCGTTCCGGCAGAGCTTGCTGCCCGCCCGCGACACGAGGAGCGTGCAACAGGCCGACCGCGCGGCACGAGAGCGAAGATGTCCAAAATGAGTCCTTTGGCGGGAAGCCGTTGGGACTCAATAGTGTCCATGCGCCCGCATCAGCGCATCAATGCGGTTTTGCGCATTGCCAAGCGCAACGGCAGGCTTCGCTTCGCCCTGCAGCATCAGGTGGATCTCGTCGCCGAGAATTCCCAGGATGTCGCTGAATTCCGGGATCGGCGGGCGCGGCCAGATCTGCAGTTCGCCGCGGCGCTCCATGCCATCGATTTCGCTGATCAGCGGGCTCTTGGCCTGTACCTCCGGGTCGGCGCTGGTTGAGAACCGCGGGCTGGACAGGTTTCCGTTCTGGACATACCATTTCAGCATCTCGGGCCTGGTCAGGTATTCCATCACCTTCCACGACGCGCTTTTGCGTTCGCTGCTGAGCCCCTCCGGCATCGCCAGCGAGAAGCCGCCGATCGGAGAGACCGTGTGCACGCCAGGCGCGTGCGGATGCGGCGCATAGTGGACCTTGCCGTGAGCCGGCGACGCGCTGTTCAACTCAAAGGCGGCTGCTCGGACACTCCAGCCATAGGTCATTGCCGCGTGGCCTTCCGAGAAAATCCGAATGCGGCGATCCCAGTTGCAGGTCAGGCTGTCCTTGTGGGACAGGCCAAGCAATTCCAGCAGGAACTCGGCAGCTAGTCGCGCAGGATCGGTATCGAGCTGCGGGCGATGGTTCTCGCCTGAAATCTCGGTGAGGTCGAATTCATCGCCAATTGGCTTGAGATTGATGATCGGCTGACCGAAATCCGCCAGTGTCTGGACGAACGTGTGGGCGACGGGCGTGCCCCGGCCGTAGTTCATCACGATTCCGGACATGTTGAAGCCCGAGCGGTGCAGGACGCGTGCAGCAAACAGCACGTCGTCAGTGGTGCGCGGGATCGAAAGGCCGGCGTCGGCAAACAGGTCCGACCGGCAGAACAACAGCTCTGCCGTCGGCTGGATCGGCAGGCCGAACTGCTTGTTGCACCAGAAAGACCCGCGAAAGGCGGCATTGTGAAAGTCGGACGGGTTGTAGCGCTCCTGGCGCATTATCTCGTCCAAGGGCTCGATCACGCCTTCCTCGGCCAACTGACCGACCCAGGGAAGGTCAATCGCAATCAGGTCGTATTCCGGAACCGGTTGCTTAGCGCTTTCCATGATCCTGCTGTGCAGATCGTCCAGCGGCAGGTTCGTGATCTCGATTTTCGTGCCGCAGAGCTCTTCCAGACTGGATGAGAACTCGCTCAGTGTCTTGAACGTCGGATCAATGGGGCAGAGGATCCGGAATGTCCGGTCATAGCCGACGCCGGTACGCATGGCACTGGGATAGGGCAGGATCCGCGAGGCCATGTAATATCCGCCGAAGTAGAAGTCGCCGATCTCGCCGTCTCCGGTATTGAAGCCAAAGGTATTTCCGACCATGGCCTTGAGCTGCATGGCGAAACTCTCGAACTCTTCGATCAGCTTGCGCGTGGGATGCAGGGAGAAGGACTTTCCGGTCTTTGATTTCGGCCGCTTGTGCAGCAACCTCTGGTCGATCAGCTCTGAAATCCGCCGCATCGCCGTGCCATAGGGGACGTTGGCCGCCATTGCCGCCGAGGTGGTGGTCATCAGCTTGCCTTCCAGGTGCCGCCGCATGGCGTAGGAGATTATGTTCCAGCGCGCATCAGTGGTTGACAGTCCCGTCCGCGTTTCGGAAATCTCGCGATTGGCGTCCACGAAATTCAGGATTCGCAGGAGTTCTTCGCGTGTCACTCAATCGCTCCAGGGCCAGGGTTCAAATTGTCCATATCTGATAATCTATAGATCCCGGACGCGAACGAGTGAAATTTCGTCCAAATCTGACAATTGCGTTGTTCCGGTGTCGTTGCCGGTCATGTCACGCTTGGCCGACAAGTGTCCAAGCAGGGTAAGCGGATCTATGACGACCGAAGACCATGATTTTGCGGTTGTCGGCGCTGGGTCCGCAGGTTGTGCCGTCGCGGGGCGGCTGGCCGAAGCGGGATATTCGGTGCTGCTGCTTGAGGCCGGTGGGCGTGACCGAAATCCTCTCATTCATATTCCTCTTGGATATTCACTGCTTTATGACAATCCTGCGGTGAACTGGTGCTACGAAAGCCAGCCTGAGCCGCACTTGATGGGGCGCCGCCTGTTTCAGCCGCGCGGCAAGGTGTTGGGCGGCACCGGGGCGATCAACGGCATGATCTACATGCGCGGCCAGCCAGAGGACTTCGATGGCTGGGCCGAGGCGGGGTGCACTGGCTGGGGGTGGGACGACGTCCTGCCCTACTTCAAGTCCTGCGAGGATCAGGAGCGCGGCACCGATGCATATCACGGCACCGGCGGGCCGGTCGCGGTTTCAGACCTCCGCACGGAACACGAGCTGGGCGACGCCTTTCTCGCCGCATCGGTCGCGCTAGGCGTGCCGCGCAACGATGATTTCAACGGGCCTCGGCAGGAGGGAACGGGCTATGTCCAGACAACGACCCGCAAGGGGCGCCGCTGGAGCACCGCGGCGGGCTATCTCAAGGGACCCGCCAAACGAAACATCGACCTTCGGCTCCATGCGATGGTCGAGCGCATCGAGATCGAGGGAAGACGGGCGGCCGGTGTGACCTGGACGGACCAGGGCGGGCCGAAATCCGCGCGCGTTCGCCGCGAGGTGATTCTCTGTGGAGGCGCATTCAACTCGCCTCAATTGCTGCAGATCTCGGGCATCGGCCCTGAGTCGCACCTGCAGGCGCACGGGGTCGAGACCTTGCACCATCTGCCGGGAGTGGGCGAGAACTTGCAGGACCATTTCGGAATCGGTGCCGAATACCGCTCGACCGTGAATTCCACCGTCAACGATCTCTACAACAACAAGCTGAAGGGCGGCTTCCAGTTGCTGCGCTACCTGCTGTTCCGCACCGGGCCGTTTTCCGACAACGGCAACTACTCCAACACTTTCATCCGTTCGGGACCGCAAATCGACCGGCCCGACATGATGGTGACGTTCATGGCCTGGTGCACGGATGAACGGCTGAAGCCGCATCCCTTCTCGGG
Source organism: Paracoccaceae bacterium (assembly GCA_965208685.1). Lineage (GTDB taxonomy): Bacteria > Pseudomonadota > Alphaproteobacteria > Rhodobacterales > Rhodobacteraceae > JAJEFO01. Next base: position 209,339 of record CBDBPL010000007.1, read on the forward strand.
CTTTACGATCCTGGCCGAGCACATGCGCCCCAATTCGTGCGGACACGTTCGCATCACTGGTCCGCGCTCATGGGATCAGCCCGCGATTCAGTTCAACTTTCTCGCTGATGCGGCGGACCGGCGCGCCGCGCTAGCGGGCCTGAAATTCGGGCGCAAGATCGCTGCGACGGCGCCGATGGCCAATTGCGTCGAAAGCGAGATCTCGCCGGGCTCGGACGTTCAGTCGGACGACGAACTGCTGAACCATTGCCGGGCATCGGGGCTGTCGCTGCTGCATCCGGTGGGCACTTGCAAGATGGGGATCGGTGAGGATGCGGTTGTGGATCCGCGCCTTAGGATCCACGGCATTGACGGGTTGCGCGTGGTGGATGCATCGATCATGCCGCGCATCGTGACCGGCAACACCAACGCCGCAGCCATCATGATCGGCGAAAAGGGGGCCGCCCTGATCGCGGAAGATGCGCGGAGCTAGAAGGGGAAACGTCATGCTGGGAATCGCGCTGCTCGGAAGCGGGCGCATGGCCCATGTCTACGGGCCGAAGATCAACGCGCATCCCGGCTTGCGGCTGATCACGGTGTTCAACCCCAATCTGGCTTCCGCGGAACAGGCGGCGGCGCGATACGGCGGCACGGCCAGCGCAGACCTGGACGCAGTGCTGGCCGACCCGTCGGTCGATGCCGTGGTCATCGCCACGCCGACCAACACCCATGTCGAATATGTCGAGGCTTCGGCGAAGGCCGGCAAGCCGATCTATTGCGAGAAGCCGCTGGACCAGACGCTGGAGCGCGTGGACCGCGCAATGTCGTGCCTGAAGGCGCACCCGGTCCCGTTCATGCTGGGATTCAACCGACGGTTCGACCCGGACAATGCCAGCTTGCAGCGCGCTGTTCGGGCGGGCGAGATCGGTACGGTCAACATGCTGATGAGCTGGAGCCGCGAGCCCGCGCCGCCGCCGATCGACTATGTTCGTGCTTCCGGCGGGTATTTTCTGGACGCAACGATCCACGACATCGATCTGATGTGCTGGATCGCGGGAGAGCGGCCCGTGGAGGTGTATGCGACCGGCAGCTGCAAATTCGATCCCGCAATCGGTGCCGAGGGCGACGTCGACCTGACCATGACCGTGCTGAAGATGCCCTCCGGCGCGTTGGTTCACGTCAACAATTCACGTGCGTGCGCCTACGGCTTCGATCAGAGGCTGGAGGCGTTTGGCACGAAGGGCATGCTGCAAACGAAAAACCACCGCGACGACAACCTGGTCCGCTGGGATGGCAAAGGGACCGATGCGCGCGCGACGCTCAAGCACTTTTTCCTGGAACGCTACGACGCGTCGTTCTTCCATGCTCTTGACGAATTCCAGGCCGCGGTTCGGGAGGGGCGACCGCCATCCGTCACCGAGGAAGACGGCCGCACGGCCCTTGCAATTGCGCTGGCCTGCGACCGGTCGAGGCGCGAGGGCGTGGCCGTGGTGCCGGAATACTGACGCCCAGGCCTGGCAACCGCAGAAGATTGAGGCCGGTTGAACGGAGATCTCGTTGAAAGGATCCTGTGGCCTGATGATCGGGCGCCCATGTTCCTGCTTCGAGAACGGGGTGGTGCGAAAACGTCCCCGCTGCAGATCGCGCAAGGTGCGTGGCTCATGCGTTCTCGCGCGAAGACAATGTGCCTCTGGATGACCCATCGTGCGGGATTGACTGAGTTCGCGAATCGAGTCCCTCCCTTGCCGTCGCCACCCAAGGCAACGACTCATCGGCTGAATTTGTTGAGGATCGCGATTGACTGTGACCTTCCCCAGCCAATGGTCTCGAGATGGCGAATGCGCAGCGATGCTTCTCCGTCCCTGCAGGCCAGCCTGGACGATCTTGGTTCGCTCTTCGGCCGATTGCTGCTTGCCGGCATTTCGCCTTGCATCCCAGACCAGTTTCTCAATGTCGTGCCCGAAGTTCGGGAGATCCTGTTCATTCTCACGTTGGCTTCCATGAGCCGGAAGTCCATTCGCTGCTCGAACCCCTGAACCTGTCCGATGGAAGCCGGCGTCCGACATCGCGCCCATGTTGCCGGAAACGTGTGCATCTGCGATCTTGCGGTCGGCCGTGTGGCGGGGAATACGCCGAAGGTGCATGATGGCCCGGCTTCGCGAACCGCTGTTTCACGGCGAACCGGGATACGAATCGTGACGGGCGCCAGCCATCTCGGCGAATTTTCCAATGGACTCAATGCGCTTGAGACGCCCGACTTGCCAGTGACCCATTGCAATGTCCGGCCTGCAATCCCGAAAGTCGGGCCATCATCCGGATTGTCACGCAAATGCTAGTTGACTGCGCGAAGGGCTCGCACAATTCTTGCTGGAACCTGCCTCACGAGGAGCACCCATGCACATCCTTGTTCTTGCCATGGCGACGGTCCTTGTCGTCCTTCCCGGCTCGCTCCGGGCCTCTGGAATCACCACGTTCGAACTCGGGAACGGCCTGGAAGCGGTCGTGATCGAGGATCACCGCGCCCCGGTTGTTGTTCACATGGTCTGGTATCGGGTCGGCTCCGCCGACGAGCCGCCCGGCGAGTCGGGAATCGCTCACTTTCTCGAACATCTCATGTTCAAGGCAACGGACGAACTTGCATCGGGCGAACTGTCCGATGTGGTGTCCCGAAACGGGGGCAGCGACAACGCCTTCACGTCCCTTGACTTCACGGCCTATGTACAACGAATCGCTGCTGATCGCCTCGATCTCGTGATGGGGATGGAAGCCAGCCGCATGGATGGCCTTGCGCTTGTCGAGGAGGACATTTCAACTGAACGGGACGTTGTCATCGAAGAGCGGAAGCAGCGCGTCGACAGTGATCCCGGTTCCCTGTTCAGGGAGCAGATATATGCTGCGGCATTCCTGAACCACCCTTACGGCGTGCCCGTCATTGGCTGGAAACACGAAGCCGAGGCGTTGACGCTAGAAGATGCGGTGTCCTTCTACAGGCAGCACTACGGACCGAACAACGCGATCCTCGTGGTGGCGGGCGACGTGGATCCGGAAGAGGTCAGGGAGCTTGCCGAAAGGCATTACGGGATCATTCCGTCCAATCCGAACGTGCGAGTGCGCAACCGTCCGTCCGAGCCCCCGCAGCTGGCCGAACGGCGCCTTAGTTTCTCGGATCCCCGGATCGGCAATGACTACGTGACCCGCGTGTATCTCGTGCCCGAGCGAGATCCTGGGGACCAGAAGGAGGCGGCGGCCCTTGCCATGCTTGCGCAGGTTCTGGGAGGTTCGTCGACCACCTCGGTTCTGGCGCGGAAGCTGCAGTTCGACGATCCGCAGGCCGTGTACACTTCAGCCTGGTATCGGGAGCATGCACTGGACGACACAAATTTCGGGCTGGCAATCGTGCCTGTCGAGGGCGTTTCGCTGGAAGAGGCGGAGTCGCTTCTGGACGAGGCGATTGCCGAGTTCCTGGAAGAGGGCGTGGATGCCGAGGAGCTCGAGCGAATCAAGACGCGGATCCGGGCTGCGGAGATCTATGCCCGCGACGACATCTCGAATCTGGCAAATCTCTACGGTCGCGGATTGGTGACGGGCCTTACGGTAGAGGACATCGACGCTTGGCCAGACATTCTGCAGGCCGTGACCGAAGAAGAGATACTCTCGGCAGCACGCACGCATCTCGACCGGCGACGCGCGGTCACGGGATTTGCGCGGCAATCAGAGGAGGTGATCAGGTGAACCGGCTATTTTGTGCATTGGCACTGGCGATTCTTGCCTCCGGCCCTGCGACGGCGGCTGTAGACATTCAGGAAGTCACGTCGCCTGGTGGCATCAAGGCCTGGCTGGTCGAGGAGCGTTCAATCCCGTTCACCGCCCTGGAAATCAGGTTCAAGGGGGGCGGCTCGCTCGATCGGCCTGGCAAGAGGGGAGCGATCAACCTGATGACCGCGGTCCTGGAGGAGGGCGCGGGAGACCTAGACGCCCAGGGATTCGCCGCAGCGCGGGATGCGCTGGCCGCAAGCTACAGGTTCGACGTGCACCGGGATGCACTCACGGTTTCGGCGCGGTTCCTGACCGAAAACCGGGACGAAGCCATTGCGCTCCTGCAGAGCGCGCTCACGGCCCCCCGGTTCGATCAGGTTGCACTGGACCGCGTGCGTGACCAGGTGCTGACGGTCATTCGCAGCGATGACACGGATCCTGACGCCGTTGCATCGAGGCGATTCAATGCCCTCGCATTCGGAGACCACCCCTATGCGACTCCGATTGACGGCACGATCGACAGCGTTTCGGCGCTGACGCGGGACGACATCGTGACGGCTTACAAGGACGTGATTGCCCGGGACCGCGTCTATGTCGGGGCTGCAGGTGACATCACTGCCGAAGAACTGGGCAGGTTGCTCGACTCCCTTCTCGGTGGTTTGCCGGAGGCAGGTGCGCCATTGCCCGACGATGCCGAGGTTCTGCTGGCCGGCGGCGTGACCGTTGTTCCCTTCGATACGCCACAGTCCGTGGCCGTGTTCGGACATGTCGGCATTCCACGGGACGATCCCGAGTTTTTTCCGGCATTTGTCGCAAATCACGTATTCGGAGCTTCCGGACTTCAGTCGCGGCTGAGTGACGAGGTGCGGGAGAAACGGGGACTGACCTACGGCATCGGAGCATATCTCGCGGGCTTTGATCTCGCACAGCTGGTGATCGGGCAGGTCGCCTCGGCCAATGAGCGGATGGCGGAAGCAATCGAGGTGACGCGTGCGGAATGGGCGAAGATGGCAGCGGATGGCCTGACGGAGGACGAACTTGAGGAGGCAAAGGCCTACCTCACCGGCGCCTATCCGCTACGGTTCGATTCAAACGGAAGCATCGCGCGCATACTGGTTGGCATGCAGATCGACGACTTCGGCCTTGATTACGTCAAGACCAGAAACGGCATGGTGAACGCGGTGACGACAGACGACGTGCGGAGCGTGGCCAAGCGACTGTATCGTCCCGAAGATCTGCAATTCGTCGTGGTTGGCCAGCCGGAGGGGATTGACGGAACCAACTGAGCGCCTCGCACGGCCGCTGTTCGGTCAGCCGGCGCAGAATGGAAAAATTGGTGTGCTGCGGAAGAGGATCGCGCCGTGCATGCCATTCCGCATGTCACGCAGCGCGACTGATCAGAACCTCGTCAACCTGACGTTGCGCATCGACCTCGTCAGCTCCATTGACGGCCGCGACTTCGCGGGTCAGGCGCTCCAGCGCCGCCTCATAGAGCTGGCGCTCCGAATAGCTCTGTTCGCGCTGATCGTTGGCGCGGTGCAGGTCGCGGACGACTTCGGCAATCGCGATCAGGTCTCCTGAATGGATCTTCTGTTCGTATTCCTGCGCGCGACGCGACCACATTGCCTTCTTGACGCGAGCTTTGCCCTTGAGCGTCGTCATTGCCTGGGACACCACGTCCGGCGAAGACAGAGTTCGCATGCCGACATGGGCGGCCTTGTTGGTGGGCACGCGCAAGGTCATCTTGTCCTTCTCGAACGAAATCACGAACAGTTCGAGGTTGTGGCCTGCGATTTCCTGCTCCTCGATCGACACGATCTGGCCGACGCCATGCGCCGGGTAGACCACGAAATCGTTCGGGCGGAATTCCATCTTCTTGACCTTGCTCATTCAGCCCTTCCTCTCAAGCTGGCGAAAAGCGACAAAAACACACCTCGGGAACGCGTGTCTGCCCTCCCGTCGCGCATTTTCACCAGTCCGGGGAGGTCACAATCCATGTTTCCTCGCCCTTGCCCCGCAAATATAGCAAGATCCGCCGCAATTCCAAGGTGGCCGATCGCAAATTCTGCCCGAGCGAGGATCCGCGCAGAAATTCGTGTGCTTGCCGGCGGTTCGTTCACACGAAGACGGCGGGCGCGTCAGTTCCCTTCTCCAGGGTTCGGCGAGAATAGCTCCATCTTCCCGTCCTTGCCTTCCATCTCTTCGGCATCTGGCAACGGGTCGCGCTTCGTGACGATCACGGGCCATTGCTCCGAGTACTGGCGATTGAATTCCACCCATTTCTCCATGTCGGGCACCGTGTCCGGAAGAATGGCGTCAACCGGGCACTCGGGTTCGCAGACCCCGCAGTCGATGCATTCATCAGGATGGATGACCAGCATGTTCTCACCTTCGTAGAAGCAGTCCACCGGGCAGACTTCGACACAGTCTGTGTACTTGCACGCAATGCAGTGGTCGGTGACGACATAAGTCATGGATGCCTCGTGACAGGGATTCACGATCAGGTAAACGCTTGAACGTGCTCAATCAAGCGAAGGATCGCCATAAAGTCGGGCGTTGCGGCGATCCTTGCGGGACGGACGACCTTTGCCTTCAAATCGCGGACCGCGTGGAACATTGTCGTCCTCTGGCGGGGCGAGATCCGTATACAGGGCTTGCGCTTCCGAAGCCGGGCCGCGGCGTACCGCCAGGGAGTCGACACGGATTACGCGAACTCTGCGGGCCTTGTGGAATGTTAGCACATGCCCCGGGCGCAGCGCAAAGGATGGCTTCGAAACGCGCTGACCGTCAACCCGGACATGGCCGCCTGCCACGAATCTTGTTGCCAGTCCGCGGGTCTTGAAGAACCGGGCGTGCCAAATCCATTGGTCCAGGCGCTGGGAGTCGCTCACGGCGCTACCGGCGCCTCCCGGTTGAACTGGCTGAAGCGCGCTGAGCCCAAGCGTGCCTTCGACGCAGGAGGACGAAGACCGGCTGCCGACGACGCATCAGGTCAGGCTTCCCTGTTCTTTAGCCCCTGGAGGGCCTGCGCGAACGGGTTGTCGGGGTCGATCCTGTCCTTTTTCGGCGGGCGGGCCTCGAAGCGACCGGTGCCGGCGCTTGCCCCGTCCTTCGGCCTCTTCTTGCCAAGCGCCTTCTTGCCTTTTCGCTGCGGTCTCGCGCCCTTCCTTTGGTTGCCGCGGCGCCCGCCCCACACGAACGTATAGAACTCTTCGATTTCCGGACCGTCATCGATCGTGCCGGGCTCTCGTTGCATGCCGCCGCCTTGATCGCCCGACTCCTCGGGTACGAGGACTTCCGGAGCGGTCTCGGGTACGTCCGGCGTTGCACTCTCTTCGGATGGCGAAGATTGCTCTGGTGCCTCGCGCACCTTCTCGCGCTCGCCGCGTTGCGCCCTGTATCCAAGTCCTTCCATCAAGTTCGCAAATTGCGCGAGCGTCGTTCCGGTGATCGAGAGCATGTCGGGGGTCGCCTCGAATCCGCCGCGGCTGTCTTCTGTCCGGAGCATGTCCGCGAGCCGTTCCAACATGTCGATGCGGATCGCGCGTTCTCCGGCCGGCCGGTACCCGGATTTCAGGTAAACGGCAGCAGGGATTTTCTGGACCGCAGGAATCGTGACCAGGCCTGGCGGCGGGCTTTGCGGAAACTCCTCGTCGCCGCGGGCCAGCGACCAGAGCACGAGCCTCAGGCGGGTTGGTGCCGGTTTCAGCAGATCCGGCATGAAGATCGTGAATTGGCCAAATCGAATGCCGTGCTTGCGCAGGACGCCGCGTGCCTCCTGATCGAGTTCCTTCACCTCGCTTGCAACCTCGCGGCGGTCAATGATGCCCATGGCCTCTACCATGCGGAACCCGAAGCCCTTGGCGATGCCGTTCAGGCTCTCGTCGTTCCTGATGTTGAGCAGGGGAAGAAAATGCAGCGCGATCTTCCGGTCGATGAAGTGCTGGAGCCGACGCTGGACCTTTTGTGTCACCTCCGCGTCGGCTTCGTCATCGACGAAGGACGCCACCTGCGGCTTCAGCGGGTCGTCGCCGGCCACGAGCTTGCCGACCGGGTGCTCTCCCCACGCCAGCCCGCCCTGGTCCGTGAAGTCCATTTCGGAATCAGGCGAATTGTAGAACCGATCCGCGCGCAGGCGGAATTCCGGCCCCAGTGCCGCAATGGCCGCCGCACGAACGGTCTTGGCCTCGTCACCCGACACGTCCACGTCCTGGCGGAACCGAAAGCCGTCGATGTGGCCAACGAACTGGCCTTCGATCGTGACTTCGCCCTTGGCGTTGACCTCGGCCACGAGGTTCTCCTTCCGCTTCAACCCGCGCATCAAGATGGACGTGCGCCGGTCGACAAATCGTCTTGTCAGTGCCGCGTGGAGCGCATCCGACAAACGGTCTTCTACAGCGCGAGTGAAGTCCCGCCAATGGGATTCGTTGGGACACCATCCGCTGCGTTGCGCGACATAGGTCCACGTACGGATGTAAGCGAGTCGGCGGGACAGCATGTCAATGTTGCCGTCCGTGCGGTCGATGTGCTGGATCTGCCCGGCAAGCCAGTCCTCGGGAATCTCGCCGTTCTCATGCAGATGACCGTGAATCGCGCCGAGTAGTTCGGCATGCTCCTCATGGCTGATGCCGCGGAAGTCCGGGATGCTGCAGACATCCCAGAGGAGCCTGACGGAGGGTTCGTCCTTGGCGCGTGCGCGACTCTCGGATTGACCGGCGAGCACCCTCAGCGCGATCAGGTCGTCGGCGTCTCGGACACGGACGAGGCGGTCGCCGTCCGCAGGCGTCTCCAAGGATTCGATGAGCCGGTCAACGCTGCTGAAGTCCAGTCGGTGGTTTCTCCATTGGAGCCTTTGTACCGGGGCGAAGGAATGCGTGGTGATGGCCTTGACCACGGCTTCGGCAAGAGGCGGCGCATCGCCCGTCACTCCGAATGTGCCGTCAGTCTGGAAACGGCCGGCGCGGCCCGCGATTTGCGCCAGTTCGTTCGGTGCGAGGTCGCGCATCTTGCGCCCGTCAAACTTGCTGAGACCGGAGAATGCGACATGTCCTATGTCGAGATTCAGGCCCATGCCGATTGCGTCCGTGGCGACGAGATAGTCAACCTCGCCGCTCTCGTACATGGAGACCTGGGCATTGCGGGTTCGCGGGGACAGCGCGCCCATGACCACCGCTGCTCCTCCCTTCTGACGTCGGACCAGCTCCGCGATCGCGTAAACGCCTTCGACCGAGAACCCGACGATCGCGGATCGATGCGGCAGTCGGCTGATCTTCTTCGCGCCCGCGTAGGAGAGGGTGGAAAGTCTCTCGCGGCGCTGGAAGCTCACGTTCGGCACGAGCGCAGAGATGGAATCGCGCATTGTGTCGGATCCCATGAAGACGGTTTCCGTCAGGCCCCTGGCCCGGAGCAGTCGGTCCGTGAAGACATGCCCGCGCTCCGGGTCGGCGGCGAGCTGGATTTCGTCGACGGCAAGGAAATCGACTGCCGTGTCCCCTGGCATCGCTTCCGTCGTGCAAACCCAGTACTGGGTTCGGTTCGGGATGATTCTTTCCTCGCCGGTCAGTAGGGCCACCACCGAGGGTCCGCGAAGGTCGACAATCTTGTTGTAGATCTCGCGGGCAAGCAGTCTGAGCGGGAGGCCGATGATCCCCGTCCTGTAGCCCAGCATCCGCTCTACGGCATAATGTGTCTTTCCGGTGTTCGTGGGACCGAGGGCCGCCGTGATGCGGCCTTGCATCTGTGGCATGGGAGGGCAGGTCAAGAATGTGTGTCGAGGTGCTTAAAGCGGATCGCAATCGACGTGGCAAGCCCATGCGCGCGGCCGAAATTGCCGGGTTGACTCGGCCGTGCCCGCTTGTATAAGCGCGCCTTCATTGGTGTTGGTGGCCCCCGCAAGGGGATGCCTGTCGGCCTTTTGGCAGAGGACAACGCCCTTCAAGGTCGCTTGCCTGGCAAGCGGCGCCCAGGAAGGAGATCAGCCGTGACCAAACGCACAGCTGCCAAGTACAAGATCGACCGCCGGATGGGAGAGAACATCTGGGGTCGGCCAAAGTCCCCAGTCAACCGCCGCGAATACGGCCCGGGCCAGCATGGACAGCGCCGCAAGGGCAAGATGTCCGACTTCGGCCTTCAGCTCCGCGCCAAGCAGAAGCTCAAGGGATATTACGGCGACCTGACAGAAAGGCAGTTCCGCCGCATTTTCGCCGAGGCGGAACGAGTCCGGGGAGATACCGGCGAGAACCTGATCGGACTGCTGGAGCGACGTCTCGACGCCGTTGTTTATCGGGCCAAGTTCGTGCCGACCATCTTTGCCGCGCGCCAGTTCGTCAACCACGGACATGTCAGGGTGAACGGCAAGCGCGTCAACATTCCGTCCTACCGTGTCAAGGAGGGCGATGCGATCGAGGTCCGTGACCGGTCCAAGCAACTTGCGATCGTGCTGGAGGCGGTAGGACTGCCCGAGCGCGACGTGCCTGACTACATCGAAGCGGATCACTCGAAGATGTCTGCAACCTTCGTGCGCACCCCGGGCCTGACGGATGTCCCCTATCCCGTGCTCATGGAACCGAACCTGGTCGTCGAATACTACGCACAGAACTAGCCGCATTGTCCTGCAGGACGGGCAGTCAGCGCGACGCGGCCACGGCTCTGCGTTCGTTTCTGCATTGAAGCCGGCTGGCTGCGACACGGGATACGCGTCGCATCGTGGCCCCCCCTGCGCGTGGCGCGGTGACGCGAACAGTTGCATTGTGTCAGTGAATCCAGGCCGCGGTTTCTGAAAGGGCCATTCAGCTCCATGTTCGCGGCTCAAGGGAGGTCTCCCATGCCAAGCATCGTCGAGATAGACGACATTCACAAGACCTATGACGACGGGATCGAGGCCCTGAAAGGCATTACGCTCGACATCGAGGAGGGCGAAATTCTTGCCCTTCTCGGGCCCAATGGCGCAGGCAAGACGACGCTGATTTCGACGATCTGCGGGATCACCCTGCCCACGTCAGGACGAATCTCCGTAGGTGGGCACGACGTTCAGTCCGAATGGCGCGCGGCACGCAAGCTGATCGGGCTTGTCCCCCAGGAAATCAATCTCGAGCCATTCGAGCTCGTGCAGAGCACGTTGCGGTACTCGCGCGGGCTCTTTGGCAAGCCCCGCAACGAGGCGCTGCTTGCAGACGTGCTGAAGGACCTCGCGCTCCTTGACCGGAGGGGCAGCAGGACGTCAGAGCTGTCTGGCGGCATGCGACGGCGGGTTCTGATCGCCAAGGCCCTGTCGCACGAGCCGCGTGTCCTGTTCCTGGACGAGCCGACCGCTGGCGTGGACGTCGAGCTTCGCCGCGACATGTGGATGCTCGTAGAGCGGCTGCGTCAGGACGGTGTCACCGTCATCCTGACCACGCATTACATCGAAGAAGCCGAGGCCATCGCCGATCGGGTCGGCGTGATCAATGACGGTGAGCTGCTGCTGATCGAGGAAAAGTCTGCGCTCATGCAGCGCCTTGGCCGGAAGGAAGTCCGGATCGAGCTGACGCAGCCTGTCGAGGCAGTCCCGGACACGCTGGCCGAATACGACCTGGTTCGCTCCGAAGACGGCAGGTCGCTGACCTATTCCTACAAGACAACCGGAGAACGCACGGGAATCACCCGATTGCTCACGGCTGTGCAGGCCGCCGGGCTGACGCTGGCCGACATCCAGACGCGCCAGAGTTCGCTCGAAGAGATCTTCGTGCGCCTTGTTCGGGAGGACGTCGCATGAACTGGTACGGCATCGCCGCAATCTGGCGCTTCGAGATGGGGCGATTCTTCCGCTCCATCTTCCAGTCGATCGTGTCGCCGGTGGTTTCGACCGCGCTGTATTTTGTCGTTTTCGGCGCCGCCATCGGCAGTCGCATGCCCGAGATCGAGGGCGTGTCCTACGGGGCGTTCATCGTGCCCGGGTTGATCATGCTGACGGTCCTGCAGCAATCGATTCAGAATGCGGGCTTCGCGATCTTCTTTCCGAAATTCATCGGCACGATCTACGAGGTTCTTTCGGCACCCGTCTCGTCGCTTGAAATCGTGATTGGCTATGTTGGCGCTGCCGCCACAAAGTCAATGCTGATCGGGCTCATCATCCTCGTGACATCCCTGTTCTTCGTGGACCTGGGCATCGCCTATCCGGCATTCATGCTGGCATTCCTGGTCCTGACCGCAGTCAGCTTTTCGCTCCTCGGTTTCATTCTTGGAATCTGGGCGCGGAATTTCGAGCAATTGAACCTGGTGCCGCTCCTCGTGGTCACGCCGCTCGTCTTCCTCGGTGGGTCCTTCTATTCGGTCAGCATGCTGCCTCCGTTCTGGCAGAACGTGTCCTTGCTGAATCCGGTGCTTTACCTGGTCTCCGGATTCCGCTGGTCGTTCTTTGGCACGGCGGATGTGCCGGTCTTGGCAAGCCTCGTCGCGATATTCGTCTTTGCGGGGCTCTGCCTGGGGATCGTTTGGTGGATGTTTCGAACCGGTTACAGGCTGAAGTCCTGAACGTGACGTGGCCACGGCAGGCCGCCGCCCGCATCACGTCAGGGGAGTGAGTTCGCAGGCAATCCGGTTGCGCTCGGTTGTCTCCGGGTCGCAGAGCCGGGTTGCCTCCGTCGAAACGGCCGCACTGGCCGCCGCCACGCCCCACCGCAGGCATTCACTGATTGGCTCGGCGCCGGCAAGCGCGAGCGTGAAGGCGCCAACGAAGCTGTCGCCTGCGCCGACCTTTGAAACGACCGGTGCGGGAGGGCTGACGGCGTGCCACGCCCCGCCCTTGTCCGCCAGCACCGAGCCATCTGCGCCTCGGGCGACGATGACGACACGGGCCACGCCCTTGTCGACGAGTTCGCTGGCGAACGTCGCCGTATCGGCTCGCGTGGGCAGGGGGCGGCCCGCCAGTTCTTCGCCTTCTTCGCCGTCCATGCGCAGGACATAGACGGCGTCGTGCGGCTTCTCGGCGAGATGGAACAGCGCCGGTCCGGACGTATCAACAATGAGGTGCGCCTGCCGTCCCGCAACATGATCCGCAAGGATGGAAGGAAAGTCCTTTGCGACTCCGGGTGGCTGGCTCCCGGAAAGCACCACGAGCGTATCTTCGCCGGCTGCCTGGTCGACCGAGTCGAGCGCGCGTGGCACGTCATGCTCCTGCCACACCGGTCCCGGCATGACGAACCGGAACTGTTCCCTTGACGCCCGATCTATAACCGACATGGACTGGCGCGTTTCGCCCGGACCCTGGAAGGCAACAGTGGGCACGCCTTCGAGCGCGAGCAGTTGGAGGAGATGCGCTCCGGTGGCCCCGCCGATCGCAACGAGTGCCGTGGCCTGGCCACCCAGGAGCTTGACGGCTCGCGCGACGTTGATGCCTCCGCCGCCCGGGTCGATCTGCGGCTCCGAGCAGCGGAGCTTCAATTCGGCCACGATCTCTGGTGCCGTCGTCGAGAAATCGACGGTCGGGTTCAGGGTGATTGTCAGAATGTGGGACTTCATTGGCGGAAATTCCTTGAGAGGGGCTGTGAGGGAATGCCGGCATGGTCCCGGCAGGGGCGATCGCCCTTCGGGTCATTGGCCGCACACGGCATTGCCGGACGGACGCTCATGCGGCGGGTGCCTTGCCCGGCCGTCAAAGACCTGGCTTCTTCTGGAGAAGCGGCATGACATCCGCCATTTCCGGGCCTCTCGACTGGCCGGTGACTGCCAGGCGAAGCGGCATGAACAGGCTTCGGCCCTTTCTTCCGGTCCTGTTCCCGACGGCAGATGTCCAGGTGGACCAGGTTTCCGCATCGTACGGCGGCGCGGGAAGCATGTCCAACGCCTCGCTGACAAATTCGCGATCCTCTTCGGCGACATCCTTTGGATCCGAGTCGGCAAGTGATTGCCACCAGCTGCCTGCCTCGGAGCGTCGTGAGACGTTGGCGCGCACGGCATGCCAGTACTGCGCGCGCAACTCTCCCGGAACGGCGCTCAAGTGTTCCGCGACTTCCTCGACGGCGAGGCCGTGCACAACGCGCGTTGTGAGTGGTTCCAGATCCTCCGGGTCGAATTTCGTGGGTGCGGCGCCGAATCGCGCGATGTCGAAGCCTTCGATCATCTCTTCGTGGCTGGCGCACAGCCTGACCGGGTCGGATGAGCCCAGCCTGGCCATGAGTGACAGGATTGCCATCGGTTCTGTTCCGTTTGCGCGCAACTCACGCAGGCTGAGCGTGTTCAGCCGCTTTGCCAGCGGTTCGCCCTTGGCGTCGGTCAGGAGCGAGTGGTGGGCAAATTCCGGCGGCAGGCTCCCGAGCGCTTCCATCGCCTGGATCTGGGCAGCGGTATTCGTCACGTGGTCCGATCCGCGAACCACATGCGTGACACCCATGTCGATATCGTCGACGACCGAGGCCAAGGTATAGAGCATTCGCCCGTCCTGCCTGATCAGCACCGGGTCCGACACGCTGGCTGCGTCGATCGACACGTGGCCGAGGATCAGGTCTTCCCAGTCGATCCTTGCGCGATTCAGCTTGAAGCGCCAGGCACCGGCTCCGCGTTCGGCGCGAAGCCGGCTCCTGTCTGCGTCCGAGAGATCGAGCGCCGCCCGGTCGTAGACCGGAGGCCTTCCCATGTTCCTTTGCTTCTTGCGCTTGAGCTGAAGTTCGGTGGGGGTTTCCCAAGCCTCGTAGAACCGTCCCAAGTCCCGGAGCCTGTCCGCGCTGTCGTTGTAGAGGTCAAGCCTTGTGGACTGGTGTTCGACCCGGTCCCAACCGAGGCCGAGCCACTCGAGGTCCTCCCTGATGGCGTCGACAAATTCCTGCCGGGAACGTTCCGTGTCTGTATCGTCGATGCGCAGGATGAAGGTGCCGCCCGCCTTCCGCGCGATCAGCCAGTTCAGAAGTGCGGTACGCAGATTGCCGACATGGATGAGGCCGGTTGGCGAAGGCGCGAATCGGGTGACGGTCATCGGGATCTCCTGATCGGCAGTGCCTCTTTCACATGAGTTGAGAATTGTCCATATTGGGAGCGTGATGGACTGGCAGGTGGCAGAGGCGCCGAGTGCGGCGGTTATCGAGGCCATGGCCGTCGCATCCGTCGAGGCCTTGCCGAAGAAGTTCCGAGATCATGCCCGCGCCGTGGTGATCCAGGTCGAGGAATTTGCGGCGGACGACATTCTCGCCGATCTGGAAATCGATGATCCTTTTGAACTGACGGGTCTCTATGACGGCGTGCCGCTCACGGAAAAGTCCGTGTCGGACCAGCGGGGGCAACCGGACGCGATCTGGCTTTTTCGTCGGGCCATTCTGGAAGAGTGGATTGAACGTGGCGAAGTGGCGCTTTCCGATCTGGTGGCGCACGTCATGGTTCACGAACTGGCGCATCACTTCGGATGGTCGGACGAGGACATCGCGAGCATTGACGAATGGTGGACGTAGCATGCAGGCCAAGTCCTCGCTTGCTGATGCCCGTCGGAATGCGCGTTGGCAGATTGCGGGCTTTCGTTCTTCGATCCGGAAAGGCCAGATTGTGCGTTCAAGGTTCCCGCATGGTGCGGGTGACAGGCGGGTCTCCGTGCGACCAGCGTCCGTGGCGGGACGTGTCGGCCTAGTTCAGGCGCAATCCGGTGTCAGGCGCGAAGTATGATACCTTGCCAAGATCGAAGGCCAGCTTTTGGGTCTTTCCGGGTTGAGCGGTCGTTTCCGAATGCAGGCGCGCCGTGACGCTCTTGCCGCCCAACTGCATGACGACGAAGGTGTCCGCGCCGGTGGGTTCCACGATGTCGATGATGCAGTCCGCTGCCTGGACATTGCCTCCTCCGCGCGTTTCCGGGTCCGCGATGTCCTCCGGGCGCACGCCAAGGATGACATCGCCCGGCAAACCGCGATTGACCTGGTCCGTCAGGACGATCGGTTCCCCGTCCTTGCGCAGGATTTCGATATTCGTGCCATCGTCGTTCGACCGCGTCTTGGCCGGTATCAGGTTCATCGCGGGGCTGCCCATGAAGTCTGCCACGAACAGGTTTGCGGGCCGATTGTAGATTTCGGATGACGTTCCGATCTGCTGGATTTCGCCGCCTTTCATGACAACGATCTTGGTCGCCAGCGTCATCGCCTCGATCTGGTCGTGCGTCACGTAGACCATGGATGCCCCCAGGTTCTGGTGCAGCGCCTTGATCTCGGTTCGCATCTCGACGCGGAGCTTCGCGTCGAGGTTCGAAAGCGGCTCGTCGAACAGGAACAGCTCAGGGTCCCGAACCAGCGCACGACCCATTGCGACACGTTGCCGTTGTCCCCCGGAAAGCTGCCCCGGCCGGCGGCCAAGCAATGGCTCGATCTGAAGCTGCTGCGCAACTTGCGCCAGCTTCGCTTCTTGCGTCGGCTGATCGACGCCTCGGACCTTCATGCCAAACGTGATGTTTTTCGCGACGCTCATCGTGGGATAGAGCGCGTATGACTGGAACACCATCGCGATATTGCGGTTCTTCGGGCTGACGTTCGTCATGTCCTGGCCGCCGATGCTCAGCGTCCCGCCAGAGATCGGCTCCAGGCCGGCGATGCAGTTCAAGAGGGTGGACTTGCCGCAGCCGGAAGGACCGACAAGTACCAGGAAGTCACCGGAATCGATGGACACATTGATGTCTTTCAGGATCTCCAATGACCCGTAGTTCTTGCAGAGATTCCGGATTTCAAGGATCGGAGCCATCGGAATTATCCTTTCACAGATCCGGCGGTCAGGCCGCGTATGAAATACTTGCCGGCCACGACGTAGACGAGCAGCGTCGGAAAGGCCGCAATGATCGCGGCCGCCATGTCAACGTTGTATTCCTTGACGCCCGTGGTCGAGTTCACGATGTTGTTGAGGGCTACGGTGACGGGTTGGGTTCCGGCTTGGCTGAAGGACACGCCGAACAGGAAGTCGTTCCAGATCTGCGTGAATTGCCAGATGACGGTCACGACGACGATCGGCAGCGAGAGCGGGAGGAAAATCGACCAGAATATCCGGAAGAACCCTGCCCCGTCGACCTTGGCGGCCTTGGTGAGTTCAACCGGTATCGTGACATAGTAGTTGCGAAAGAACAGGGTCGTGAACCCGATGCCGTAGACGACGTGGACAAAGATCAGGCCCTGAATGGTCCCGGCAATCCCCATGATGCCCAGGACGCGTGCCATCGGAAGCAGCACGACTTGAAAAGGGATAAAGCAGCCGAAAAGCATGAGCGCGAAAATGATGTTGGCGCCGCGAAAGCGCCATTGGGCGACAACGTAGCCGTTTATCGCGCCTACAAGCGTCGAAATCGCTACGGCAGGAACCGCAATCAGAACGGAGTTCCAGAAATACGGCTTCACTCCTTCGCACTTTATGCCCGTGCAAGCGCCGGACCACGCGGTAAACCAGGCGTCAAAGGTCACTTCGCGCGGCAAGGCGACAAGGTCGCCGGTGCGGATTTCCTCAAGGCTCTTCAGCGATGTCGTGACCATCACGAAGAGCGGCATGAGATATATCATCACGAAAAATCCCAGGGCGATGTAAAGGCTCCAGCGAAGGAGAAGCCTTACGGCCTGGCTTTGCCCGCGGGCCGGCGAGGTCACAAGTTCAGTCATCCTTTTGGGATCGCAGTTCAGAGTAGAGATAGGGAACGACAATGGCGAACACGACGGCCATCATGACCATGGCGGAACTCGCAGCCTGCCCGATGTCGCCGCGTGAAAACGCCATTGCGTACATGTAGGTCGCGGGAAGGTCCGTGGCGAATCCCGGCCCGCCGCCGGTCAGTGCGATCACGAGGTCGAAGCTCTTGATCGCCAGGTGCGCCAGCACGATGAATGCGGACAGGAAGATCGGCGCCATCGATGGAATGATGATTGCCGTGTAGATGCGCCAAGTCGGTATTCCGTCGACCTGAGCGGCCTTGATGATCTCGCCGTCGACCGATCGCAGGCCGGCCAGAAAGAGCGCCATCACGAACCCCGAACTCTGCCACAGGGCCGCGATCACGACGGTGTAGATTGCCATGTCCGGGTCGACGAGCCAGTTGAACGAGAAGCTCTCGAAACCCCAGCCCCTGACCATCGCCTCCAGCCCGAGGCCAGGGTTGAGTATCCATTTCCAGGCCGTCCCCGTGACGATCATCGAGAGCGCCATCGGGTACAGGTAGATCGTTCGGATCGCGCCTTCGGTCCGGATGTTCTGATCCAGAAGGATGGCCATCAAGAGCCCAAGGGCCATTGCAATGACGATGAAGAGCGCCCCGAAGATGTAGAGGTTGTTCAGCGCGGTGTCCCAACGCGGCGAGGCAAACAGCCTTTGGTACTGAATGAGCCCTTCGATCTCGTACTTCGGCAGCAGACGCGACCTTGTCAGGGACACCCAGGCTGTCCATGCAATGAACCCGTACACGAACACGAGAACCGCCACGAATGACGGCGCAAGCATCAGCTTGGGCAGGTGGTCTTCAAGCCACTTGGTCATGAACCGGTTCCCAACGTGCGGGGCTCCGCCGCGGGCATGCCGCAGCGGAACCGTCATGCAGTTGATCACATGCTGTTTGCAACGGCTGTCGCCAGTTGCTGCACGGCATCTTCAGACGACATGTCAGAGTTGAAGTGGGCAGTCACGACATCGGTGATTGCACCTGCCTGGGCACCGCGCAACGCCATGCCGTGGGCATAGCTTGGCAGCAGGGAGCCGCCTTCGTTGGACGCGGCCATGTCGCTTGCCGACAAGTGGGCGCAGCTGTCAAACTCGTCCAGTGCGACGTCGACGCGAGCCGGGATGGACCCCTTGTTGAGGTTGAACACCTTCTGGAAGTTCTTGCCGACGATCAGCTTGGCCAGCAGCTGTTGTCCGGCCGTCTTGTCAGCGCCGTCAACGGCGAACATCGCGAAGCTGTCAACGTTGTAAAGGAACCCGTCACCGGGCGTCGAGGCGCAAAGGAAGTCTTCGCCCGGCACCTTGCCGGCGGCCAGGAATTCGCCCTTGGCCCAGTCGCCCATGACCTGAAACGCAGCTTCGCCGTTCATGACCATCGCGGTTGCAAGATTCCAGTCGCGTCCGGGGAAGTTCGGGTCAACGAATCCGCGCAGGGTGCGCATCTGGTCAAACACCGCCTTCATCCCGTCAGACTTGAGCGTGGCCTCGTCGAGCTCGACGAAGGCCTTGTGGAACCCGTCCGCGCCCAGGATGCCAAGCGCCACCGCTTCAAAGACGGTCGCGTCCTGCCAGGCCTGGCCGCCATGGGCCAGAGGAATGATGCCCGCAGCCTGGAGCTTCTCGGCCGCGGCATTGAACTCGTCCCACGAAGACGGCATCGCAATGCCGTTCGCCTCGAGCACGTCTGCATTGGCCCAGATCCAGTCCACGCGGTGAACATTGACCGGCGCTGCGCACCAGGTGCCTTCGCACATCATGTGGCCGGCAATGGACGCAGGCAAGACATCTGCCCAACCTTCGGCCACTGCAACTGCAGAAATGTCGGCGAGCACACCCTCCTCGTACCACTCCTGAATTGCCGGACCCTTCAGCTGAACGGCTGTCGGTGCATTGCCAGACAGGACGCGCGCTCGAAGTGCGGTCATGGCTGCGTCACCGCCGCCGCCGGCAACGGGCATGTCGGTCCAGGTGCCGCCGTTTGCAGCGAACTCTTCCTGCAGCACGGCTACGGACTTTGCTTCGCCACCGGACGTCCACCAGTGAAGCACTTCGGCTTCAGGGCCTGCATGGGCCGCGCTTGATGCGACCAGGGCAAGTCCGGAAACGGCGCCAAGAACATGGGATCTCATTTTTGCTTCCTCCCTAAAAGGATGCCGCGATAGCGGCCAGATGGGTTGAGTTTCTAGGTGCGGAGCGGGGTGATTCAATCTGCGCGTGTCCGCTTTTCCGACCGCGGAGCAAGATTTTTGCCCGGCCCGTTACACGTTGTTACCTGGCGCTCGATTCTGTTGCATGATGTTACATAAACCGGCTCAGGCGAGTCACGGATCCGGACTTCATGGGAGAGCTTGGCGTGACGATTCCCAGGATACTGGTCGTTGATGACGATCCCGAAATGCGCAACATGATGACGCAGTTTCTCAGGCAGAACGGGTCCATCGCCCTGCCTGCCGCCACTGAAATCGAGATAAGCAGGCACCTGGAGACCGGTCGAATCGACTTGATCCTGCTTGATGTCATGCTCGGAGACGAGAACGGGCTGGACATATGTCGAAGGCTTCGCACGGAACAGGACGTTCCAGTGATCATGGTCTCGGCGCTTTCTGCCGACAACCAAAGGATGGCCGGCTACGAGGTCGGGGCGGACGACTACGTCGTCAAGCCGTTCAATCCGAAACTGCTTCTGGCACGTGTGAAGGCGGTCCTGTCCAGGGCCCGGCGGTCATCTTCCCTGGCCCATCGACGCAACACCAAGACGTACAGGTTCTCGGGCTGGACCTATGACGCAAAGCGCGACGTCGTCCTTTCTCCGGCAGGTGTTCAGGTTGCACTGTCCCGGCGCGAAATGGCACTGTTGCAAACCTTTCTGGCCAACCAGCACATTCCATTGACGCGCGAGGAAATCGCGGAAGCGCTGGACGTAACCGGCGATGCATCACAGTCTCAGGACAAGGTCGGACGTTCGATCGACATGCTGGTCGCGAGGTTGCGCTCGAAGATCGAGGCCGATCCCAAGGATCCGGCGATCCTGAAGACGGAGCGAGGCACCGGCTATGTCTTCTCTGTGGATGCGACGGAATCGGATACTTGAAAAGCAGCCTGCGAACACTGGGAACCGGTCTGGTCCTCACTGCCTTCGCCGCAGGCCTGCTTTCGATGTGGATCTGGATGCAATCCGCAAACGCCTGGCGTGCGCATCAAGACCGGGCGTTTTCTGCTGGCGTCGTTTTGCATGGAGACCTGCTGCGCGGACCGAACAAGGAAAACGGCATCACAATCCGGCAGCTTTCGCCCCTCGATCAGCGACTTGCCGACGCCGGCGAATTCCGCCAGCTGTCGGGCGCACCCAAGCCCGTTTTCGTAACCAACGTGCCGATTGCCACAGGCAGCGAGAATCCGCTGGACAGCAAGAGGCTAGACTTTGTCGTCCTTTCGGCGGATCTTGTCTATCCGCTTGCCAATCTGCCGCCCCAGATCGGGAAGACGGCGCAATCAGCGACTGGTGACCTGGCGCGCCTGCTTGCTTCCTACTGCAGCGATCCTCTTGTCCTAGCCCAGATTGACGAATCACGCTGGGTGCAGATCGATGGCGCCTCTGTCTGGGGATGCGGTGCCGCGCCCGCGGACAGAAGGGTCCTGGCTGCACTCCTTGCACTGATTGCGTTGGCCATCCTGGTCACTTCCGCGCTCAACATTTCTTCGGCGTTCACGAGTTTCGCCGAACGCCTGCGAGGCCGCAGGGCATTGGGCGGTCCGGAGAGCTACGAGGCGGAAGGCCCCAGAGAACTGCAGAAGATCGTCGATGCACTGAACACCTACCTGGAGGCCGAACGCAGCCAGTTGCAAGAAAGAGCGGCCGTGTTGTCCGGCGTAAGTCACGACCTCGGCGCGCCGGCCACGCGATTGCGCCTCAGGGCGGCCTTGATCGAGGACAGCGAGCTTCGCGAAAGGCTTGAGGCCGAAATCGACAAGATGACCGGCATTATCGAAAGCGTCCTGACCTATACCCATGCCGAAATGAACGCCGAGCCGGCACGCAAACTGTCGCTCAACTCGCTGATGAGGCGATCGTGGCCGACTACCAGGACATGGAGCGCCCGGTGACATTTCGCCAAAGCGAGGATGTTGTCGTGCGCGGTGCGAGCTCTGTTTTCATGTCACGCCAGGGAAAGGGTCTCGTCAGCGGTGATCGTCAGATCATCATCACGGGGCGACCGGTGGCGTTGCAGCGGGCCATCACCAATCTGGTGGACAATGCGCTAAAGTACGGGCGACGTGCTACCGTTGGGCTCGATGCGGACTCCGACTTTGCCACCATCACGGTCGATGACGAAGGGGCCGGAATTTCGGCGGAGGAATTGGAGACATTGATGGCCCCCTTTCAACGGGGGAGCAATGTTACGTCCATCAGCGGCTTCGGACTGGGGCTGACAATCGTCTCGGCAATCGCCAAGCTCCACGGCGGAACCCTTGCGTTTGAGGACTGTCCAGGCGGACTTCGCGCGCGTCTCAGGATTGTCCGGCAGGCTTGACCGGGAAGAGGGGACGCGATGCGATGCAAGGCAAGCGAATTGCATGACTCTCGGACCGCGGCGCGATGTCAACCGTACCGTGGCGCGTCATGCGGCCGGCGGCAATCAGCGTCAAGAGCTGTCAGGGTCGGCGCATTTTGATTCTGGTTCCCAGCGCCGAGAGGTGATCGCCGACCAGGTGGCGCTCCCTTGCGTTCGGCGGGCGATGGCGCCGGTAGATCGGGGCGTCGCGATCATCCAGGACCGGCGCGTCCCAGCCGTCGGTCGTCTCGAAGAATCGCGCCACGCCCGCCTCGCCGAATTCCGCCAGATAACCTTGCACGACCACGTCCAGGTACGAGAGCGCAATTGGCGTCATGGACAGCGCGGGCCGGTGCATCCAGCATGGTGCGTGATAGATGTGGACTTCGGGCTTTCGCGGCAGAGTGTGCTCGACGCTTTCGGCCTTGGCCTTCAGGTAGCTTCTTTCGCGCAGGTCGAGCGCCGCCCATTCCGCGTCCGGCACTGCCGCGATCAGGCCGTCAAGCTGGGACTGGCAATCCTCGATGACCGTCAGCAGGGCGACGTCCCGTCCCTCAAGGTGTCGCCACGCGCGCCGCCAGCCGGCAATCCGCGCCCTGCTCGCGTCGCGGTAGCCGTGAGTGCGGCGGTTCACGAGCGAGCCGTAGCCGAACACGTACGCGTGCGTCATGCATGCAGTCTAATTCGGGAAACGGGGACTTGCCAGAGAAGGGCAGTGCGGCCTATACGTTGATCCAAATGGACGCGACGGGAGAATCCGGGCGTGACCCGGTGCCGAAGGAGCAACCGCCCCGGTAAACTCTCAGGCCAAAGGACCGTCGCGTTGAAATGCTTCTGGAGAGACCCCGGGCACGGGGCGCCGAAGGGATAACGATCTCAGGCAAAAGGACAGAGGGGGCACGCGACGGGCAACGTGATTGCCCGGGAGGTGCTCGCCGGTATGCGCGGGCCGACTGAGGGGAACCGCGATGCCGAACCTGAACCGGACACCGCTGCACGGCCTTCACTGCGAACTTGACGCCAGGATGGTGCCGTTTGCTGGCTACGAGATGCCTGTGCAATACTATGACGGCGTGCTCTGGGAACACCTGCATACCAGGACATCGGCGGGGTTGTTTGACGTAAGCCACATGGGCCAGGTCCGGGTCTCCGCCAACTCGATCAAGGAGGCTCAGCTGGCCCTTGAGGCGCTTGTGCCGGTTTCCGTCCTCGGAATTCCCGAGGGGCGGCAACGGTACGGGTTCTTCACCAGCGAGGCAGGTGGCATCCTTGATGACCTGATGATCACCAACCGTGGCGACGAACTGTTGCTGGTCGTGAACGCGGCGACAAGGGAGCAGGACGTCGCGCACCTTTCGGCCAACCTTGCCGGTTGCTCCGTGACCTCGATAACTGATCGGGCGCTTCTCGCGCTGCAGGGGCCGGGCTCCGAGGCGGCGCTGGCCGCGCTCGTGCCGGGCGTTGCGGAAATGCGTTTCATGGACGCAAGCGTTCTGGACTGGAACGGCATCGAATTGTGGGTGTCCCGGTCGGGCTATACCGGAGAGGACGGCTACGAGATTTCGATACCGTCCTCCGAGGTTCGGGCCATGGCGGAGGCGCTGCTTGCAAGCGACGCGGTCATCCCGATCGGGCTTGGAGCCAGGGATTCGCTTCGCCTGGAAGCGGGGCTTTGCCTGTATGGCTCCGACATCGACACGACGACGACGCCGGTCGAAGCCGCCCTTGAATGGGCGATACAGAAGGCCAGGCGTCGTGGCGGAGAACGGGCAGGCGGCTTTCCGGGTGCTTCGCGCATTCTGGAGGAACTTGAGTCCGGTGCTCCGCGACGTCGGGTGGGCTTCCTGCCTGACGGGCGCGCGCCGGTCCGCGCCGGAGTACGGATCTTCCGCGAGGGTTCGGACGACCCTGTCGGCGAGGTCACTTCGGGAGGATTCGGCCCTTCGCTCGGACGGCCGGTCTCCATGGGCTATGTCAAAACAGAATTTTCCGGGACCGGTACCGTGCTGGAAGCCGAGGTCAGGAGCAAGAGGATGCCCGTGACCGTGGCTGACATGCCGTTCCGCCCCTCAACCTTCAAGCGATGAGGAATGATGACATGAAATACACCGAGGAACATGAGTGGCTCCGCGTTGACGGCGACCTGGTAGTGGTCGGGATAACCGAACATGCGGCCGAACAACTTGGCGACGTTGTGTTTGTCGAACTCCCGGAAGCCGGAACGCAGGTTTCGTCGGGCGACGATGCGGTCGTCATCGAGAGCGTCAAGGCGGCGTCCGACATCACGGCGCCTGTCGACGGCGAGATCGTCGAGGTGAACGACGCGCTTGTCGACACCCCGGGTCTCGTCAACGCGGATCCCCTTGGCGCGGCCTGGTTCATGAAGATGAAGGTGGACGATCTGAGTCAGCTCGACGGACTGATGAGCGAAGACGAATACAAGGACATGATCGCCTAGGGCTGCGGCCCGGCAGGACTCGGCAAGCGACGCGCCGAACGCGCCTTGCCCGCAAGGAGGTCAGGATGCCTTTCAAGCCAACTGAATATCAGCCCTACGATTTTGCCAATCGGCGCCATATCGGCCCGTCCCCGGGAGAGATGGAGGCCATGCTGTCGGCAATTGGCGTTGCCTCGCTCGACGAGCTGATCGACCAGACCCTTCCCGAGTCGATCCGGCAGGAAGAGTCGCTGGAGTTCGAGCCGGCGCTTTCCGAATGGGAGCTTCTCGGGCGAATGCGCGAGATTGCCGAGAGCAATGACGAATTCACGACCCTGATCGGGCAGGGCTACTACGGAACGATCACGCCACCCGCGATTCAGCGAAACATCTTCGAGAATCCGGCATGGTACACGGCTTACACGCCATACCAGCCCGAAATCTCCCAGGGGCGGCTCGAGGCGCTTCTCAACTACCAGACCATGGTCTGTGACCTGACGGGCCTGGACATCGCCAACGCCTCGCTTCTCGACGAAGCCACCGCTGCGGCCGAGGCAATGACGATGGCGCAGCGTGTCGCCAAGTCGAAGGCCGGCGCGTTCTTCATCGACGAGAACTGCCATCCGCAGAACATCGCGGTCATGCAGACCAGGGCGGCCCCGCTCGGCATCGAGTGCATCGTTGGCGCAGCGGGGGACATGGAGGCCGACAAGGTCTTTGCCGCCGTCTTTCAGTATCCGGGCACCTTCGGGCATGTTCGCGACTTCTCGGGCGAGATCGCGGCGTTGCGCAACGTCGGTGCCGTGGGCATCGTGATCGCGGACCCGCTGGCGCTCACGCTTCTCAAGGAGCCGGGTGCAATGGGTGCCGACATCGCCGTCGGCTCGACGCAGCGGTTCGGCGTGCCCTTGGGCTTTGGCGGGCCGCATGCGGCCTACATGGCTTGCCGGGAGTCCTTCAAGCGCGCGATGCCTGGCCGCCTGGTGGGCGTGTCCGTCGATGCGCGTGGCCGAAACGCCTATCGGCTGGCGCTCCAGACCCGCGAACAGCACATCCGTCGCGAGAAGGCCACTTCGAACGTCTGCACCGCGCAGGCGTTGCTTGCCGTGATGGCGAGCTTCTACGCGGTCTTTCACGGACCCGAGGGCCTCAAGGCCATTGCGCAACGCATACACCGCAACACCGAGCGGCTGGCTATGGGGCTCGAGGCGGGCGGTTTCGAGGTCGCGCCGGATTCCTTCTTCGACACGATCACGATCGAGGTCGGCGAGCGGCAGGCAGCCATTCTTGAATCCGGGAGAGGAGAAAGGATCAACTTTCGAAAGGTCGGGGAGACCGGGATTGGCATCTCGCTCGACGAGACCGTTCGCGCGGACGTGCTGGAAACGGTTTGGCGCGCCTTTGGCCTCGATCACGAACGGAACGATTTCGAGCCGCGTTACACGCGGTTTCCCGAGGAGTGTTGCCGCACCTCGGCCTACCTGACCCATCCCGTGTTCCACATGAACCGGGCCGAAACCGAATTGATGCGGTACATGCGCCGACTGGCTGACCGTGATCTTGCACTGGACCGCGCGATGATCCCGCTCGGGAGCTGCACCATGAAGCTCAATGCCGCGGCCGAATTGATGCCGGTGAGCTGGGCCGAATTTGCCAACATTCATCCCTTCGTTCCCGCCGATCAGGTCGAGGGCTATGTCGGGATGATCGAGGATCTGGGCGCGCGGCTTTGCCGGATAACCGGCTACGACGCAATGTCCATGCAGCCCAACTCCGGCGCGCAGGGCGAATATGCGGGGCTTCTCACCATCCTGGCCTATCACAGGTCACGCGGCGACGACCAACGCGGGATCTGCCTGATTCCGGGTTCCGCGCATGGCACGAATCCGGCAAGCGCGCAGATGTGCGGCATGGACGTGGTCGTCGTGAAGTCGCTCGAAGACGGCAACATCGACCTGGCTGACTTTCGTGCACATGCCAAGGCGGCCGGCGACCGGCTGGCGGCCTGCATGATTACCTATCCCTCGACCCATGGCGTATTCGAGGAATCAGTGCGAGAGGTCTGCCAGGTCACCCACGACCATGGCGGGCAGGTGTACATGGATGGCGCCAACCTTAACGCGATGGTCGGCCTTGCCAAGCCCGGAGAGATCGGTGGCGACGTGAGCCACCTGAACCTGCACAAGACCTTTTGCATCCCCCATGGCGGCGGCGGCCCGGGCATGGGGCCGATCGGCGTTCGCGCCCATCTGGCCGAGTTCCTGCCCGGTCATCCATTTTCGGGCGGGGTTGCCGGCCCGGTTTCGGGCGCGCCTTACGGTTCGGCCGGCATTCTTGCCATCTCCTATGCCTACCTGCTGATGATGGGGGATGAAGGCCTGACGCAGGCGACCCGTGTCGCGATACTCAATGCGAACTATGTCGCGAAGCGCCTCGAAGGCGCGTTCAATGTCCTTTACAGGGGCGGCAAGGGATGGGTGGCGCACGAGTGCATCCTTGACACGCGGCCATTCGCGGACAGCGCTGACGTGACCGTGGATGACATTGCCAAGCGCCTGGTCGACAACGGGTTTCACGCGCCGACGATGAGCTGGCCCGTGGCGGGCACTCTGATGGTCGAGCCGACCGAATCCGAGACAAAGGCCGAGCTCGACCGATTCTGCGATGCGATGCTGGAAATACGGGAAGAAGTCCGTGACATCGAGGAAGGGCGTGTTGACGCCGCGAGCAGTCCCTTGAAGCGCGCGCCCCACACGGTCGAGGATCTTGTAGGCGAATGGGACCGGCCGTATTCGCGCGAGACCGGCTGCTATCCGGTCGGCGCCTTTCGTGTCGACAAGTACTGGCCGCCGGTCAATCGCGTCGACAATGTCTGGGGCGACAGGCACCTGGTCTGTGTCCGCGCGTTGCCGGATGACGGAGAGCCGGAGCGAGACAGTCTCCAGGAAGGCCGCCTGCACCCTGATGTTGACGCCAGTCCGGTTGAAGGGTGGCTCCGTCATGTCACGTGACGAAGGAACCCGGCCATGCCTTTGCCGAAATGGCCGGGTTCAACCTGCCCATCTTTCGAGTTTCGGAATCCCGCGCGTGAGGAACCAGGCCATGATTCTTGGCATGCCGTTTGCCGTCATCGCGTCGACGCAATTTGCCTGAAACTCCTTGACCGTGACGTCCGGATGACGAAAGGTGCCGTCTGCGTAGCATATCGAGCAATACTTGGCGCTGCGGCTGCCGTCGGTCTCGCTGCCACCGCCTTCGGGATCCTTGGAAAACGGCATGTCGCAGCTCTGGCATCTCTTGCCCATGATTCCCTCTCGAGAATGGTCCTGTCTTGAACCCCGATTTGTTGATGGCGACTGGCAACTTGTCAACGCGCTTGCCCGCACGCATCGGCCCTTGTTCGGGTTCAGGGTTTGCCCAAGGCCTCGGCGGAGTGATCTTGCGAGCCGGAATCGCACTCTGGGACCAATGGCGCAGCAGCTTGACAAGACATCCTGCGTCGGCCAAATGCGCTTACGGCGGGGCCGTAGCTCAGTCGGGAGAGCGCGTCGTTCGCAATGACGAGGTCAGGGGTTCGATTCCCCTCGGCTCCACCAGCCACCGAATGGAGCCTCCGCGATGATCGAGGGGGTCATGCAGGGCGGCTGCACATGGTGCCGCTCGTTTCCAGCCGTCTCGCTGTGCAGCGGGCGAGACTTCCCTGAGACAAGCACGCATGGGCCCGGAAGCGGCCGACCCGTCCTCGTCGGCCTTCGTTCAGAGCAGTTGTTCGTAAAGCGCCCTTGTATTGGTTTCCGTCATCTCAACGGGATTGCCGCCAGTTGACGGGTCACGAAGGGCATCGGCCACGAGCCGGTCGACATCGGGATCGCTGACGCCCAGATCGGTCAGGGTCCTGGGAATGCCAAGGCGCTCGTTCAGCGTGCCAACGAAAGCCCGGAACCCGTCGAATCCACCGTCAATTCCCAGATATGCGGCGACCCGATCAAAACGGGTCCGAATGGCCTCTGCGTTGAATTCCAGAACCGCGGGCAGGAAGACGGCGTTCGTGGTGCCGTGATGCGTGCCGTGATGCGCACCAATCGGATGCGAGAGCGCGTGAACCGCCCCCAGTCCTTTCTGGAAGGCGCTTGCTCCCATTGCGGCCGCGCTCATCATCTGCGCGCGGGCCTCGATGTCGGAGCCGTCGTCATGCGCTCGCGGCAGGTACTCCTTCACCAGTCGCATGCCTTCGAGCGCAATGCCTTGGCAGAGCGGGTGGTAATGCGGGCTTGAAAACGCTTCGACGCAATGCGCGAAGGCGTCAAGCCCGGTGCCGGCCGTGACGGCCTTCGGCAGACCGACCGTGAGTTCCGGATCGCAAATGACTGCGGAAGGCAGCATCTTCGGATGAAAGATGATCTTCTTCTCGTGCGTAGCTGAGTTGGTGATGACGCTGGCGCGCCCGACTTCGGACCCGGTGCCCGCAGTCGTGGGCACCGCGACGATGGGGTGGATGCCGGTCGGATCGGCACGGGTCCACCAGTCGCCAACGTCCTCGAAGTCCCAGACCGGGCGAGACTGACCGGCCATGAAGGCGAGCGTCTTGCCCAGGTCCAGGCCGGACCCGCCGCCGAACGCCACGACGCCGTCGAACCCGCCGTTCCGGTAGAGCCGCAACCCGTCCTCGAGATTGCGTTCGCTCGGATTCGGATCGACGGCGGCAAAGAGCGCGCGTTCCAGCCCCGCGTCCTGAATGAGATCAAGCGCCCGCGCCGTGATTTCCATCTCCTCGAGGCCCCGGTCGGTGACGAGAAGCGGCCTCTTGATGCCGGCGGCCTTGCAGGCATCGCCGATTTCGGAGATTCGGCCAGCACCAAATCGGACAGGTGCGGGAAAGGACCAGTTGCCGGTGAGTTTCATCAGATGCCTCCCCTTTGGTGGCAGAACTTTGATCGGGTCACTGCGCAAAGTGCAACCCTTGACAAGCTTGCGCCACGCCCGGTGCCTTTCCAGCAGGTCTGGCAAAGTGCGGGATCGGGAAAGTCGCGGCGGCTCACGAAAGTCATACCCGCCCTTGCACGGTGGCCAATGCGCTGGGACGATTGATCATGAATCAACTATCAGGTCGCAAGCCGCTTTCTCCTGCAACCGGTAGAGGAGCCGTCACGCACGTGGTGACCCGACTTCGGCAAGGCGGGCTCCGGAACCAGGGCGGGCGGCATGATTGCGTTCCGTGAATTCAATACGCGCCCAAGTCGCCTCCCGAGGCGGCGGTGCCGCTCAACCTGCGGAAAGTGTCGACCGAGGCGCTGGCCGCCGAAGCAAGGTACCGCACGTCGCCCAGAATGGTGACCATGTCGTACCCCCACTCGATCCCGCGCATCGCGTATTTGGGTGATCCGCAATGGAGCGCTGCGTGAATGCCGGCATTCCTCGCTGCTTCGGCAATCCTCTTCTGCACGTCGATCATTTCGGGCTCCTCACGGTCGAGGCCGGGCGGAAGGCGCCCGCCCGAGACGCCGAGCGTCAGGTCTATGGGCCCGACATACAGCCCGTCGAGCCCGGGAGTTGCCGCGATCTCGTCGAGATTCCTGACGCCGTCGGCGGTCTCGATCATGGCGATAGCAAGGATCTCCTCGTTTGCGGATTCTGTCGAGTAGCCTTGGAAGGCGAAGGCGGCACGGGTTGGACCGAAGCTGCGCTGCCCCTCGGGCGGGTATCTGAGAAAGCTCACGAATTCGGCCGCTTCCTCGCGCGAATTGATCATCGGGCAGATGATGCCCATCGCACCTGCATCAAGGTACTTCATGATGATGCCCGGCTCGCGCCAGGGCACACGCGCCAGGAGCGTCTTGCGTGACGCGCGCATGGCCTGGAGCATCGGCAGCGCTTCCGAATAGTCGAGTGCCCCGTGCTGCCCGTCGACCGTGAGCGAGTCGAAACCCTGCGCAGCCATGATTTCTGCAGTGAAAGGGCTGCCGATCGAGCACCATCCGTTCAGGACCGGGGCGCCACGGCCCCAGACTTCCTTGAGTGCGTTCTTCATGTTGTTCTCCCCGGAACCACTGTCCCATGCATCTCCAAGAGATCATGCGAGCGGCCGGTCCATGTCAATCAGATGTAGGTGCGGCGTCGACGATCTGTCCTGCGTGCCACGATCGATGATGCCTGCATCGGACATGAAGGCCGGGCTTGCCGGGAGGCCAGGTCTTGCAGGACTGGGCTGCGGTCACACTTCGCGAGTCAATGCGCTTTCATGCCATTTGCGAAGCATCAGGTGGCTTATCAACGAGGTGATCGCGAAGATTCCGATGCCAAGGATCGAAATCAGGATCAGCGCTGCATAGAGGCGTCCGAAGTTGAAGCGGTATGACGCTTCGAGCAATGTCGATGCGAGACCGAGCCCGGTGCCGGTCCGGCCGATGACAAACTCGGCGACCACCGCGCCAATGAGAGCGAGTCCTCCGGCAATCCTGAGGCCGCCGAGGAAGTAGGGCAACGCTGACGGCGCAGCCAGGTAGCGAAGCCTTTGCCAACGCGTGGCCCCGTAGATCGTGAACAGGTCGTGCAGGTTGTGGTCGGCGGACTTGAGGCCTGTTGTCGTGTTGGACAGGATCGGGAAGAAGGCGACGATCCATGCGCACAGCAGTGCCGCGACGAAGGCGCTGTCCACGTAGATCTGCAGCAGGGGTGCGATGGCGACAACCGGTGTAACCTGAAGGATCACGGCATAGGGAAAGAAGCTCATCTCCGCCCATCGCGACTGGGTGAAGGCAACGGCGAGGGAAACGCCGCCCGTCACGGCGAGAAAGAGCGCGAGGATCGTCAGGCGCGAAGTGGTCAGCATAGCGGGCCAGAGCAGCGCCCAGTCCTCAATGATGGACTTGGCGACAGGAACCGGCCCCGGCAGCACGTAGTGGGGAACGTCGTTCAGGGTCACGTAGAGATGCCAGGCAAGCAGGCTGAGCGCCATGACGAGGCTTGGGAGCGTCCACTTGGCAATGCGGTTGATCCGGTTGCGTCTTGCCCGGAGTTCCTCCTCCTTGTCCAGGGTAGGAACTGGGTCTTCGGGCGGGTTCATGCGACATCTCCCATGGCCACTCCCAACGCGTTCGACACGTCCCTTGTATGGGACGCATATTCGTTCGAGGTGCGGAAGTCGGCGTGGCGAGGATAGGGCGTATCTATGCCGAGCTCGCTGATGACCCGTCCGGGCCGCGCGGCCATGACGATGACGCGGTCTGAAAGGAAGACGCTTTCAAAAACCGAATGGGTGACGAAAATCACCGTGCAGCCCAGCGCGGCCTTCATCTCCAGCAGGTCGTTGTTCAGCTTGAAGCGGGTGATCTCGTCGAGTGCGGCGAAGGGTTCGTCCAGCAGAATCAGCCGCGGTCGCGTGACCATGGCGCGGGCAATTGAGACACGCATTTTCATGCCGCCGGAGAGCTCGCGCGGGTGCGCGTCGCTGAATTCCGAGAGGCCGACGAGCTCGAGCACGGATTCGATGTCGTGCTGCGCCTCCGCGAATCTCCTTCCGCGAAGGCGATACGGCAGCCAGACGTTCTGGGAGACGGTCAGCCAGGGCATGAGCGTCGGTTCCTGGAACACGATGCCCAGATCGCCGGCGCCCCTCTCGCCGCTCCATTCGAGCCGACCGCTGGTCGGGTGAATGAGCCCGGCAATCAGCCTGAGGGCCGTTGACTTGCCGCAGCCCGAAGGGCCGAGCAGCGACAGGAAGTCGCCCCCGTTCACGGTCAGGTTCAGGTCCTTCAACGCCACCGTCTCGCCGCCGAAGGTCTTCTCGATGCGGGACATGGTCAGGAGGGGCTTGCGCCCGTGCCTCGCTGTCATGCGCCTCTCCGCGCCAAGGTCACTTCTTCAGGTCGATGCCGACACCCTTGCCCGTGAAGCTCGTGTCATATGCAGCCGACCAGTTGACGTCGCCGTCAATTACGCCAGCGGTGACCATCTTGTTGAAGAAGTCCTCGACCTTGGCATCCGTGATGACTCCAATTCCCATGGACTCGGAATCGCCTGAATCCACGATGCCGTGCTCCTTCATCTTCGCGATGGCATATGCGATCTTGTCCGACGACATTTCGGGGTTCGCTTCCTGGATCAACGCATTCGCGGCGGACGCGTCGCCGTAGAGATACGAGTACCACCCCTTGATGGAGCCATCGACGAAACACTGCACGACTTCAGGTCGTTCGGCGATGTCGTCGGCCATGGTTTCAACGGTCGTGGCGTAGGTGGAATAGCCTGCGTCCGCGATCAGGAACACGTTTGGCGTGAAGCCGCCCGTTTTCTCGACAAGGTACGGTTCGGACGACAGGTAGCCCTGCATTCCCTTGCGTCTGTCGGCCAGAAACGGCGCCGGATTGAAGGTATAGGGCTCGCGCTGCTCAGCGGTGAAGCCGTGGGCCGCCATCATCCACTGGTAGTAGCTTTGAAACCCGTTGTCGCCGATCAGGAGCGTGAGATTCTTGAGATCGTCCCAGCTTTCGGCCTCGCCGGGATGGGCAAGGATGACTTGCGGATGCTTCTGGAAGATGGCCGCCACCGCAACCACAGGCACGTTTTCCTTTGCTGCCGCGAACGCCTGCAAAAGGTCGCCGCCCATGTGGAAGTCGATCCTGCCCGCAAGCATCAGCGCACGGTTGTTGATCTGTGGCCCTCCCGGCACGATCGTGACCTTGAGCCCGCACTCTTCATAAGTGCCGTCTGCAACGGCTTGGTAGAAGCCGCCATGCTCGGCTTGAGCAACCCAGTTGGTGCCGAAGCTGACTTCGGTTAGGTGGCTGCCCGCAAAGGCGGCACCGGACGACGCCAGGACGGCCGTTGCGCAGGCTAGTGAGATTTTGGACATGGTCGTCTCCAGGTTCTGGTTCTTGTTTCCCGATCCGGCAGGACGGGGATCGCCACCCGAACGGGCAGGGTGCTTGCCCGCCCGCGTGCGGCTGCAGAACAAATAATGGCACTTGCTTGATTCGCACAGTGCAGAGGCGACCCCAATTGCGTGAGATTCGGCACTATCCAGGTACGTGCTGCGAGACTTCTTGCCGAAATGGCGAATGTAACGCAGATTCCGGCCTGCTGTTGCCGTGACGGTACAGACGCGAATGAGGTGCTGTGGGTCGGCGGCCGCAGCAATTTCGAGGGCGCGATGCCTGGACGCATGTTTCTGGAAAGGCCGCTGACGGATGTCGCGTTGGCACTCGGCATCGACGATGTCCCAAAGAGCGAGTCTCCGCGCCGCAACATCTCTCCTGGCGAGGACGTGATCGTGTGCATCCCCGGGCACCGCTTCGAACGGATGAGATGGGGGATGATTCCCGTAGGGCGCGTGAATGCACGTGGTCGTCCGGTGCTGGAAACGATCATCAATGCACGGAGCGAAACGGTGTTTGACAAGACCGCGTTCGAAGGAGTCGGACGAGCCGTGGTGCCCGCCGACGGCTGGTATGAGTGGACCGGCAAGGCACGCCGCAAGGAGGCTTGGCGCATCCGCCCGAAATCGGGCGAACTGCTCCTCTTTGCGGCGATCACGGATGTCTGGGAAGCGCCCGGCGGTCGGTTCGTGCATCAGGTCGCGACCGTGACCTGCGAGCCGTCTGCGGACGTGCGCGACGTCCATCACCGGATGGGCGTGCTGATAGCGGCGGACGCGCTGGAGACCTGGCTGCACGGGGAGGAACCCCAAGCGCGCGACCTGATGCGCCCGTTTCCGGATGGACGCCTGATCGTTGAACCCGCCGAAGACGTGGACTGGAATGGGCCGTAGTCTCCGGATTCACAGCAGTCCGGTACCGTCCTTGACCCTGCGATCCCGGTTCAGCAAGGACTCTCGAATGGCAATGAACGTTGCTGCGGCAATGATCAGGCAGCCTCCCAGGACGACCCAGATGTCGATGGCTTCATGGAACACGAAGAATCCGATGAGCACCGACCAGACGAGAGGCACGAAGGCAACCGGCTGGGTCACGCTCAACGGAGCGGCGGCAAACGACCTCGTCATCGTGTAGTGGCCGCAGGTCGCGAGGCAGGCAATCAGCATTATCCAGCCGACTTCGCCGGGGGTCGGCCAGCGCCAGACAGCAATCGCCAGAGGGAGGAGAAAGATCGTCACGACGATCGACATCATCGCCACGATCACAGAGGCCGGAAGCTCGGCCGTCATTCGCTTTGCAAACAGGTAGCTGCCAGCGAGGCACATGGCCACGAGTATCATCGCAAGATGCCCGTCCGAGAGCTCCCGAAGCCCGGGCCTGAGGATCAGCAAGGCACCGAGGAACGCAATCCCGACCGCAACCAGCCGGCGAATCGCTAGAGTTTCGCCTAGGAACAGCACGGCGCCAAGGGTCACGTAGACCGGGATCAGGTTATTCATTGCCGTGACCTCGGCAATGGTTATCCGGGTCATGGCGTGGAACCAGAGGCAGACGCCAAGCGCATGCACGGTACCGCGCATCCCGATGAGCTGCCACTGCCGCCGACTAAGGCGCGTTCTGAGCAGAATTCCTGTCATGGGAGCCAGGAAGACCAGCCCGAATGCGAACCGCAGGAATGCGGACTCGGCTGCGGGAAGATCCGCCGCACCGTGCTTGACCGCTGCCGTCACTCCAACGAAGAGGATGCCGGTAAGGACCATCCACGCTATGCCCTCCAACGATCGCCGCGGGCTTTCGGAGGCGTAGGTCGGGCTGGCCATTACCGCGCGAATTTCTTGTACTTGATTCGCCTCGGTTCCACGGCACCCGGGCCGAGCCGCCGTTTCTTGTCTTCCTCATAGTCCTCGAAATTGCCCTCGAACCACTCCACGTGGGCTTCGTCCTCAAAGGCGAGCATGTGCGTGCAGATTCGGTCGAGGAAGAAGCGGTCGTGGGAGATGACCACCGCGCATCCGGCAAAGTCGACGAGGGCGTCCTCAAGGGCTCTCAGCGTTTCCACGTCGAGGTCGTTGGTCGGCTCGTCCAGCAGCAGGACGTTGCCTCCGGCCTTCAGGAGCTTTGCCATGTGGACGCGGTTGCGTTCGCCGCCCGACAGCATCCCGATCTTCTTTTGCTGATCTCCGCCCCGGAAATTGAATGCCGAACAGTAGGCACGGCTGTTCAGCCGGGCATCACCGAGTTCGATGATCTCGGCACCTGCCGAGATTTCCTCCCAGACGGTCGCGCCGGCGTCCAGGTCGTCTCGGGACTGGTCGACATAGGCAAGCTGCACGGTGTCGCCGAACTCGATGCCGCCGCCGTCGGGCTGCTCCTGGCCTGCAAGCAACCGGAACAGCGTGGTCTTTCCGGCGCCGTTCGGGCCGATGACGCCGACGATTCCTCCGGGCGGCAGGCTGAAGGACAGGTCTTCGATCAGGAGCTTCTCGCCCATGGCCTTCTTGAGACCGTTCACCTCGATCACCTTTGAACCGAGACGCGGACCGTTCGGGATGATGATCTGGGCTCGCGCGAGCTTTTCTCTCTCGGAGCGGGCCGCGAGTTCGCTGTAGGCGTTGATCCGGGCTTTCTGCTTTGCCTGGCGCGCCTTCGCGCTCTGGCGGATCCATTCGAGTTCGCGTTCAAGCGTCTTCTGGTGTGCACGATCTTCCCGGGCCTCTTGTGCGAGGCGCCTGGCCTTTTGCTCAAGCCAGGCAGAGTAGTTGCCCTCGTAGGGAATGCCACGACCGCGGTCGAGCTCGAGAATCCATCCAGTGATGTCGTCCAGGAAGTACCGGTCGTGCGTGACGATGAGGCAGGTGCCCTTGTAGTTGATGAGGTGCTGCTGGAGCCAAGCGACGGTTTCGGCATCGAGATGGTTGGTCGGCTCGTCAAGCAGGAGCATGTCCGGAGCTTCAAGGAGAAGCCTGCAAATCGCGACGCGGCGCTTCTCGCCGCCGGATAGCGAGTCGACCTCTGCGTCGTCCGCAGGACAGCGCAGGGCCTCCATCGCAACATCGATCTGGGCGTCGAGGTCCCAGAGGTTCCGGGAGTCGATCTCGTCCTGAAGTTGCGCCATTTCCTCGGCGGTGTCTTCAGAGTAGTTCATTGCGAGTTCGTTGAAGCGATCGAGCCTGGCCTTTTTCTCCGCAACGCCCTGCATCACGTTCTCGCGGACGTTGAGGGAGTCGTCCAGCTGGGGCTCCTGCGGCAGGTATCCGACACGGATGCCGTCGGCCGCCCAGGCTTCTCCCGTGAAGTCCTTGTCGAGTCCGGCCATGATTCGCATCAGGGTCGACTTGCCAGCGCCGTTGACGCCCACGACGCCGATCTTGACGCCCGGAAGAAAGGAGAGGCGGATGTTCTCGAGGCATTTTCGGTTGCCCGGAAGCGCCTTGGACACTCCGTCCATGTGGTAGACGAACTGATGAGCCTTCATTGGGGAGGTCTCCGTTCAGCGATTCCGAGTGGATGTAGCCTGATGGTCGAGGCGGCGCAATTGGCGCTGGCCAAGCTTCCTCGATCCAGGCTTTCGTCCGGATTGTCGCTGCGTACGCGTTGGCAAGATCGCAGTCCAGGCATGGTCTCGGCACGCCGTGCACAGCTGCGCATTCACGTGATGGCCCGCAAGGCGAAGGAACGCTGCGGATAACCGAGGAGGGCGGACAGTGAAGCGGGCTCCGGGCCATGCTCTCCTTGGCCTGCCGCTTCACATTCCGATATGTGCCGGTGCATACGGGTGCGGGCGTCCAATCCGTGAGGGGACTGCCATCTCGGACGCAAGCGCCTGCGCATGGGGATCGCGAAGGCCACGGATGAATGGCCAGTGCATTTGCCTCACAGGCAAGAAGGTTGCGTCGGACAAGAGGAATGCAGGAGGAATCGGGCCATGATCAAGGGCAACGCCGTCGGAAACCGGCGTGGACCTGGCGGTAGCGGGACTCATGCGCCGCGGACATTTCCGGCGTCTGCTTCGGGTGAGGGACAAGCGTGATGCCGCGCAATGACGAGCATCGGAAGCTGAAAATCGTCCTAGATCCGACACCGTTGGCGGCGTCAGAAAGATTGTCTGAGCTGTTGGGGGTCGAGCTGTTCATCAAGCGGGATGATCTTGCAGGACCGACCCTTGGCGGAAACAAGGCGCGGCAGCTGGAGTACTATTTTGGCGCGGCAATGTCTGAAGGCGCAGATGCGATCCTTATCACTGGGGCGGTGCAGTCAAACTTCGCCCGACTGGCGGTGGCGGTTGCGCGGGCACAGGGAATGCACCCGATCGTGCAGTTGGAAGACCGTGTCCCGGGCAAACCGCGCCGGTACCGAGAGTCCGGCAACGTGGTTCTTTCGCGGCTCATGGGCGCCGAGATCATGACTTATCCCCAGGGTGAGGACGAGGCCGGCGCAGATGCTGCGCTCCAAGAGCGGGCCGAAGCGCTCAAGGCCGAGGGTCGCCGACCATATGTCATTCATCTCTCGGAAGGTCATCCACCGCTCGGTGCGCTTGGCTACGTGGATGCGGCCAAGGAGACTCTCGATCAGAAGAACGACTTCGACGTCTTCGTGGTCGCCTCGGGAAGCGGTTCAACGCATGCGGGGCTGCTCGCCGGACTTAGAGGTGCGGGTTCTGGCGCGCGGGTCATTGGAAGCTGCGTCCGGCGCAGCGCTGCTGAGCAAGGCCCGCGTGTCGGTCGAACCGTGAAGCGGCTGGAAATGCTCTATCCGGGGGCGGCAAGCGTTGCCGAAGCTGACATTCGCGTCTGGGACGGCGCCTTGACGCCGGGATATGGCCAGCTTGGTCCTCCTGGCATTGAGGCGATGAAGATCATGGCCAAACACGAAGGCCTGATGCTGGATCCAGTCTACACCGCCAAGAGCTTTGCTGCCGTACTGGCGCTTGTCCGATGCGGAGAAGTCACGAGAGGCAGCCGTGTCTGTTTCGTGCATACCGGCGGGCTTGCCGCTCTATTTGCCTACGAAGACGTCATCGCGTCAATGCTTTGAAGCCGCGATTCTGGATGCGCGCCTGCGCTGTCGAGCAGGCGGTGCACCTCCTGCGTCCAGGCACCGCGCACCTCGGTCGCGATAACGGATGTCGGGCGGTGGGCCGGAGAAATGATCGCGTAGCTGTAGCGCAACGGTCGATCGAGCGGGCGGATGCTCAGCGCCTCGGAGAAGGCACCTGTTTCCCTTACATGCACGACTGTCAACGGGTCTAGAATCGCGCAGCAATGGCCGGCCACGATGAACGGGAGGATCGGCAAGAAGGTCTGGCTTTCGACCATCGGATTGAACTTGTGTCCGGCATCGTCGAACGCGCGCCGGACATCGCGGGTGTGAACGTGATTGGCCTGGAGCGATCCCATGGGCTGACCGCCGAGGGCATCAAGAGAAATCGCTGGCTCGCGAGCGAGCGCGTGGGTCGCTGGAAGCGCCACGAAGCAATTTCCAGAGATGACGTCGGATCGGTAGAGCCCGCCGCCGTCCGCATCTTCCGGAATGTCCGCAAAGCCAAAGTCGATGCTTTGCGCGCGGGCGAGTTCGGCAATCTGGCTGGAGCTTCGGGCAAGCATGGAGGTCTTGATGCCGGTCCTCTTGCCGATGTGTGTCGCAATGAACCGGGGGAAAAGCATGGTGACGGGGCCCGGCATCGCCGCGACGGTCAACGTGCCCAAGTGTCCGTCACCGAGACCACGCATCGTATGCCGGACCTGGCTGAGCTGCCGAAGTATCGCGTTGGCCTCGGTCATCAAGTATTGCGCCTCTGGCACAGGCACGAGCTTGCGACCACGTCGTTCAAACAGCTTCATGCCCAGTTGATCCTCAAGGGATCTGATCGCCGCGCTGATTGCTGGCTGTGTACGACCAAGCCGGTCAGCGGCTTCCGTAAGGGTCGCCGAGGTCATGACGGCGTGAAAGGCCGAAAGCTGCGAAATATTCATGCCCGCGCCCCACTTTCAGTGCAACACAATGCGCAATTTGAACCTGTACCGTTGACACAGGATCTCACGGATCGTCCAGGCAACAACGACGGAGTCCAGCAGTGGCACAAGATGCCTGTCATGGCGAAGGGTCGCCGCCACCTCGCCCAAGAGGAAAGATGCCAGATCTGCGCCCCGAGGAAAAGCAGGCCTTCGGATTCCGCAGTCGTGCGTCGGCCAGGCCGAAACCGGAAGATGGCCTGGCGCGCGCTGAGGCGAGATGGCGGCGGCAGGGGTTGCCAATGTCAATGATCATTCAAGATTCCCACTCTCATGCCGTTGACCGGAGGTCGCGAGTCTCCGTCACCAGGCCATGTCCTCCGTCATCGCTGCGGAACTGAACGGGGTCGTGCCCGGACTTGACCTGGAGATCCAAACTCATAAGTGAAATTTTGGAATTTCAAAGATATTCAAATTTGTATTTCTCTTTTGGGGCTGTATTCTGTTCTGCACGACTCTCTTGCTGGAGTCCGTTCACATGGAGAACACAATGAACACAATCACCAAGCTTCTGGGCCTCGCCGTTGCTGCCACGCTGACGGCCGGAACAGCAATTGCTCAAGACCCGACTTTCTTCCGGATCGGCACCGGAAGTGCCGGCGGAACGTACTTTCCGATCGGCGGCACAATCGCCAATGGCATTTCTGCACCTCCCGGTGCGCGGCCATGTGACAAGGGTGGCCAGTGTGGCGTGCCAGGCCTGATCGCGATCGCGCAGTCCACGACCGCGTCGGTCTTCAACAACACTGCCGTTCAGAACGGCGAGCTTGAAGCCGGGATGGCTGCCGCCGACGTGACCCGCTCAATGTACCTGGGTCAAGGCAAGTTCGACGGCAAGCCGCATGAAAAGCTGCGGATCGTTGCGAACCTCTACCCGGAAGACCTGCACCTCGTTCTCCCGAAGGGCATGAGCGTCAACGACCTTTCCGATCTGGCGGGCAAGCGCGTAGGCATCGCTCAGGCGGGATCCGGGACACAGGTTGCCGTCGAGATGATGCTCGCCGAGTGGGGTGTCACGCGAGACAACATGGACGAGGCTGAACTGAACAATGCGCAGTCGGCCGAACGTCTGGCCGACGGTCAGCTTGACGCCTACTTCTACGCCGCTGGCTGGCCGGTTTCCGCAATGGTGCAACTGGCTGCGACCAAGGGGATGGAGCTTCACAGTTTCACGGACGATGACCTCGCAAAGATCAACGAGATCATCCCGGCCTATATCCCGTCGAGCATTCCGGCGGGCGTTTACGAGGGCGTCGACTACGACGTAATGACGCCGGCCGTTTCGGCGCTCCTGGTCGTGTCGTCGGATCTCTCCGAAGAGCTCGTCTACGGCATCACCGCCGCACTCTGGAATTCCAACACCCGCAAGCTGCTCGACAACGGTCACGCGAAAGGCAAGCAGATCACGGTGGACACGGCGCTAGACGGCATTGCCGCTCTGGGCGTGCCGCTGCACCCGGGTGCCGAGAAGTTCTACAAGGAGTCAGGACACCTCGAGTAGTCCGGCACGTAATGCGGGCGGCTTCGGCCGCCCGTACACCTTCCAAGCGAATTCTCCGACCTGAAAGGGCGCGTCATGAGCGATCCCGGACCTGATGACGTGCGCGAGCTCTCAGATACAGAGCTCGCAGCGATCGAAGAAAAGTTCGACGAGGGAGCCGCCACGCGTTCGGTCACGCCGACCTTCGGAAAGTTTCTTCGATACGTCGCCCTCACGTTTGCTGTCTACCACTACCTCACCGCGGGCTTTGCGCTCCCGCCAGACTATTGGCACATGGGTTGGCACCTGTCGGGTCTCTTCATTCTCACCTACTCTTTTTATCCGCTGGTCAAGTCGAAGACCTCGTTTGACCTGAATACCGGCGCGCTGCGTCTTGGCGGCGTGCCGTATCTCGACGTCATCCTGATGATTCTCGGCGTCATGTCGGCGCTCTATCTCGGCTTCGCCTGGCGTGGGATCGAATGGCTGGGCGTCGAGGAAATGACGTTCCGCATGGGCAACCCCAACGGTTGGGACATGCTTTTCGGCTGCATCCTGATCGTGCTGGTCCTCGACATCGCGCGCCGTACGCTGGGCTGGATACTGCCGCTGATCATCGGCGTGTTCATTTGCTACGCACTGTTCGGACAAGCGTTTCCGGGCCTGCTTCAGCATCCGGGCGTAAAATTCAACACCTTCGTGTCGTCGATGTATTTCCCGCAGGAAGGCATCTTCGGCGTGACGCTTTGGGTGGTTTCGACCATCGTGTTCCACTTCGTCCTCTTCGGCGTCATCGCGCAGCGGACGGGGCTGGGCAAGCTCTTCATCGACAACGCAACAATCCTTGCAGGCCGCTACACCGGCGGTCCCGCGAAAGTCTCTGTAGTCTCCTCCGCATTTTTCGGCACCATCTCCGGCTCGTCGGTCGCCAACACGGTCTCGACCGGCGCACTGACGATTCCCAACATGAAACGGCTTGGCTATCCCGGCCATTTTGCTGGCGGAGTGGAAGCCGCCGCCTCCGCGGGCGGCCAGATCACGCCGCCGATCATGGGTGCGGCGGCATTCATCATGGCCGAGTTTCTGGAGGTGCCCTACACCACGATTGTCATAGCGGCGATCTTCCCGGCACTTTTGCACTACGTTGGCGTTTTCGCCGTAGTCCACCTCATGGCGCGCCGCCTTGGCCTCAAGGGCCTGAGCCGCGATGCGCTTCCGCAACTTGGTGCCGTCTGGCGCGATGGCTGGGCGAACGTCGTCCCGCTGGTCGGCCTGCTGGTCGTGCTCTTTTCTGGCTACACACCCTACATGTCCGCATTTTGCGGCATCTCGCTGGCCATCGTGGCCGGAATGAGCCGAGTGAAGGAGCCGGCGACGCTCATCTACGCGTTCGCTTTCATCGCGTTTGTCATCTGGAAATACACAGGCGGCGGCTTCGACTTCACCATGTCAGCCATTCTCATGGCCGGAGCGGCGCTTGCAACGCTGAACGCGCAGCCTCGGGTCTCGGTCATCGAAATGGCCGGCACGTTCGAGACCGGAGTGAAATATGCGCTCGCCGTTGGAGCGGCTTCGGCGGCGGTTGGCATCGTGATCGGCGTCATCAACACCACTGGCGTTGGATTCCGCATCGGCTTCATGGTGACGCAAGCGGCGTCAAACCTGGGCAACGACCTGGTCTGGCTCTTCCAGTACGGCACCTACCAGCTCTTCACGATCGAGGACCTGACGCTGTTCATCAGCCTCGCCTTCATCGCGCTGGCCTGCATCTTGATGGGCGCGGGAGTGCCGACGACGGCGCTCTACATCATGCTCGTGTCGGTCGCCCAGCCGGCGTTGGCCCAACTCGGCATCCCGCCAATCGCGAGCCACATGTTCGTGCTTTATTACGGCGTCGTTGCCGAGATCACGCCACCTGTCTGCACCTCGGCCTATGCGGCTGCGGCAATCGCCAACTCCAACCCGTTCCGAACCGGCATGTCGGCCTTCACCCTGGGCTTGGGCAAGGTCATCGCCCCCATGGCATTCGTCTATGCGCCCGTCCTTCTGTTCGTGTCGTCAACGGGCTTTGACCTGCTGGAGTTCTCATACACGGCAGCAAGCTGCATCGCGGGCGTCATCGCGCTTTCTTCGGCCGTCGTGGGCTATTGGCTGGCGCCGATGGGCGCGGTGTTCCGGGTCCTGATGGCCCTGGCCGGTCTTGTCTTCATCGCCCCGTCGTTGCAGGCGGATCTTGCTGCGCTGGTCATTGCGGCGCCGGCAGTGATCAGCCAGGTGCTTGCACGGTACGCATCGAATGCCGCCGCCTGACACAGACGGCTCGGTTACGATCCTCGGTGCCGGGATCGTCGGTCTGTGCACGGCCTTGTCCCTTCTTGAACGCGGTGTGCCAGTCCAGATCATCGATCGGGGCGAACCCGGGCAGGGAGCGTCGATGGGCAATGCGGGTGTTGTGTCGCCCTGGTCGATCGTTCCGCAGTCGCTTCCCGGCATCTGGAAAAGGATCCCGGGCCAACTGTTCGGCTATGGCCGGCCCCTCTCGATTCACCCGAAGGTTGCAGCGCGCATGATCCCATGGGGGTGGCGCTTCCTGCGGCAAGGACGCGAGGCGGACGTGCGCAGAGTTTCCGATGCGATGTCTCAAATTTGTGGGCCGTCCATTGAGCTCTATCAGAGGCACCTCTTGGGAACGGGTCACGAAGGACTGCTCCGCGACAGTTCCTACATACACGCCTTCCGCGACGGCAGCCGGGCCAACCTGGCCGATCTGGGATACCGCATCCGATTGGAGAAAGGTGCTGACATCGAACTCGTCGGCCGGGACAGGCTCGCGGAAATCGAACCTGAGCTGAGCGAAGACTTCGAGGCAGCCGTCGTCATCAAGGGACAGGCGCGAGTGCGATCGCCAGGAAGGCTCGGACTGGTTCTTGCCGACAAGGCCCGAAGGCTTGGGGCGGACTTCATGCAAGCCGACGTGACGGCAATTCAGCGCAGGGTTGCAGGCTGGGCAATACAGTGCGCCGGAGGAACCCTGAAAGCCGACCGTTTGGTCGTTTGCCTTGGCGCCTGGAGCCCCGGGCTTCTCGAGTGGACGAATCTGAACGTGCCGCTCATGGCCGAACGCGGGTATCACGTTGAATTCAGCGAGCCGGGCATCGAGATCAACAACTCGGTCATGGACGTGGACGCAAAGGTGGTGGCCAGCAGCATGGAAGGCGGGATCCGCATCGCTGGCCAAGCAGAATTTGCACCGATTGACGCGCCTCCGGACGGAAGGCGCAATGCCCGGCTGGTGCAGATCGCGAAAGCGGCATTTCGCGATCTCCAGACAGACCGTCCGAGCTTTTGGATGGGGCGACGTCCGTCATTTCCGGACAGTTTGCCAATGATTGGAGATGTGGCGGGCCATCAGGGCCTGTTCCTGAACTTTGGCCATGCGCACTACGGCTTGATGATGGCGCCGAAGTCGGGCGAGATGATTGCGCAACTGATTTGCGGCAAGGAAGCAAGCCACGAGATCAATGACTTCTCTCCTCGGCGCTTTTGCAGATGACCACCCGATTCCGACGCCGCGGACTTGATATTGCCACGAGCGTCGGTTCGGCGAGCTTCAGGCGCAGTTGCTCGTTGCCGACAGTCCGCCGCGCTGCCAATGAAGGTCCATTGCGCTCTGCCTGGCAGTGCAACGGCAAGCCTGGAAATTGGAGTCACATTGTTGCAGGGGACTTGCGTCTGGATTTCCCCAGTCAGGTTCGACCCTGCCGAGGTGGTCCAAAACACTGCAATCTTGCAAGGTGCCCGAAGGCGGCCATGGAGCCGCCTGCCTGACTTCACGAAGTCATCGAACGGTTCACGCTGAGCGCTGCGGACGCTTGCGTACGGTTCTCTCGCGGATGCGGGACGCGGCGAGTGACGGTACGCGTGATTCGACACCCCTGACTGAGCCACAATGCGGCTTCGCTGCGCAACGGACGCACACTCCCGGCATCGTGACCCGGTGGGCCAGAAGCTGCGGGTGCGACGGTTCGGGGCGATGTGCGTCGAGCGGACTTTGGCGTTCAACGCGCGCAACTGCAACGCCGAGGACATCATGCGTGTGGGTGCAGGCCGGTCAGGCCGTCGCAAATTTGCG
The DNA here is from genome assembly GCA_965208685.1 of Paracoccaceae bacterium. Classification (GTDB taxonomy): domain Bacteria; phylum Pseudomonadota; class Alphaproteobacteria; order Rhodobacterales; family Rhodobacteraceae; genus JAJEFO01. Next base: position 254,192 of record CBDBPL010000007.1, read on the forward strand.
AACTTCGACAGATTCGCGGTCCCGTTTGGCATGCCAGAGGTCGTACTGCATCTGCTGGGTCAGCCAGCTTTCGGGGCTGCCGCCGAACGCCTCTGACAGCCGAATTGCCATTTCGGGCGAGTTGCCGAGACGACCGTTGAGCAGGAGCGAGAACGTGTTGCGCGAGACCGCTTGCCCTTTCGCGGCCTCGGTGACAGTCAGCCCGAGGGGCTCAAGGCACTGGCGCCGGATGAAGGCGCCAAGATGGGGCGGATCGTGCATCATCGTAGGCGTTGCCTCCCTGGTGGTCGTCCAGGCAGCCTACGTCTGCGGCATGGCCGTCTTTGGAACGGAAGATCACACTCCAATTGGCGCTGACCGTCGCCACCCAGTGCCCGGCATGCTCCCCTTTGAGCCGGTGCAGCCGGAACCCTGGCAGATCCATGTCATCCAGGCTCGCAGACGCATTCAGGCGCACCAAGATGTCGCGCACTCGCGCGCGGTGCTCCGGGTGGATGCGCCGTGCATCGCTGCGCTCCGGGAAGCGCCGGAGCTTCCGGCTTCTGAAGTTCCGTATCATGGGAGACCTTAACGTGCCCCACGGAAAGTGGCAAAGCACCGCGATGTTCCAGGCGCATTCCGGATGCGTTGCTTCAGGTGACGCCGACTTGCCGTGTTGCTTGGTGCAGGAAGTCGACCCAAGACCGGTTTTCGAATCAGCGTATGGGGGTGAGGGCGTTCTGTGCCGCATCGAGCGGCACTGAGGAAATCTGGAGGTTCGTTCCACCCTGCGACGGCGGACCTGCTGCGCTTTCCCGTTGGGGGAGTCCCGCGCCCTGACGGGACCGCCGCTTCCAAGCTCAACCATGTCGGACCGGAGTGATCCCGACTGACAGGCATGCTCGAATCGTCCACCAAGCCTTGTGAACGCGTCGGCAGTTCCGTCGCGGCACAACTCGCGCGTCAGCTTCTTGTCCCTCACTGCCCCAAGGGCTAAACCACGGCGCGTCAAGATCGAGGGATGGCCCATGGCCAAGCAGAAGAGGACCCCACGTCCCAAGGCCGAACCGCCGAGGGGTTTCCGCGACTATTTCGGCAACGATGTTGCCGAGCGCAGCGCGATGCTTGATGCGATCGCCAGGGTCTATCATCTCAACGGCTTCGAGGCGCTGGAGTCCCCTGCCGTCGAAACGGTGGAGGCCCTAGGGAGCTTCCTGCCAGACGTGGATCGCCCCAATGACGGGGTGTTCGCCTGGCAGGAGGACGAGGAGGGCGACTGGCTGGCGTTGCGATACGACCTGACGGCCCCTCTTGCGCGGGTCTTTGCGCAACACCGGAACGATCTGCCGACTCCGTACCGACGCTTCGCAATCGGGCCGGTGTGGAGGAACGAAAAGCCGGGGCCTGGGAGATACCGTCAGTTCTACCAATGCGATGCGGATACGGTCGGGTCGCCCTCGATCGCCGCGGACGCCGAGATCTGCATGGTGCTTTCGGACGCGTTAGAGGCCGTTGGCATTCGGCGGGGCGACTACGTGATACGGCTCAACAGCCGCAAGGTTCTGAACGGCGTTCTGGAAGTCGCTGGAATGCCCGGAGAGGCAGAACGTGAGCGCGGCATCGTCCTGCGCTCGATCGACAAGCTGGACCGGCTGGGACCTGAGGGCGTCCGTTCCTTGCTGGGCGCCGGGCGAAAGGACGAGAGCGGCGACTTTGCCGCGGGCGCCGGCCTGGCGGACTCGCAGACCGGAACGGTCATGGAATTCATCGAGGCACGCAGAGGCGACAATGCAGCGACCCTCGGACGCCTGTCGGAAATCATTGGCGACAACGAAACGGGCGAGGCTGGCATTGCGGAGCTGCGCGGCATGGCTGAACTCATGGAGGCACGGGGCTACGGTCCCGAACGGGTGATCATCGACCCGTCCGTGGTGCGCGGCCTGGGCTACTACACCGGGCCGGTGTACGAGGCCGATCTCACCTTCGAGGTAAGGGACGAAAAGGGCCGCCCGCAGCAGTTCGGCAGCGTGGCGGGAGGCGGGCGTTACGACGATCTCGTCAAGCGATTCACGGGCCAGGAAGTTCCTGCGACGGGCATTTCGATAGGAGTAGATCGACTTCTTGCGGCGCTTCGCGCCAAAGGGCAGTCAAGCGGCGATGCGGTCGGCCCGGTTGTGGTGACGGTAATGGACCAGGACCGGATGGACGAATATCAGGCGATGGCGTCGATGCTCCGCAAGGCGGGCATCCGGGCCGAGGTCTACCTGGGCAACCCGCGCAATTTCGGAAACCAGCTCAAGTATGCCGACAGGCGCGGCTCCCCCGTCGCCATCATTCAAGGCTCGAACGAAGTCGCGCGCGGTGTCGTGCAGGTCAAGGACCTCGCCCTGGGAGCCAGGATTGCCGACCACGCCTCGCTCAAGGAGTGGCGGGATCAGCCCGCACAGTTCGAATGCCCGGTCGGCGATCTGGTCAGCCGGGTGCGCGAGATCCTGGACAGGTGACGGACAAGTCCGACATTCGGGTCGAGGCTGATCGGCTGCGGGCGCTGTTCGAGGCAAGGGGCGCGGTGGTGTTCGAGACTGACATCCTGCAACCTGCGGGGGCGCTTCTGGACCTCTATGGCGAGGACATCCGCGCCCGGGCGTTCACGACGCACGATCCGCTCCGGGGCGAGATGATGCTGCGGCCGGACTTTACCCTGCCCCTGGTCCAGCAGCACGTGTCCGAAGGTCGGGCGGGGGGCAGGTACACCTATGCAGGTGAAGTGTTCCGGCGGCAGGAGGACGATCCGGACCGGGACGCGGAATACCTGCAGGTCGGGTACGAGATCTTCGGAGGAGGAGTTGCAGTTGAAGCGGACGCCGAGGTCTTCGCGGCTTTTGCGGAAATCCTCGCGCCCTTGGGCCTGAGGCCGGCCACGGGAGACACAGGGCTGCTGCGCGCGGCGATTGAGGGCTTGGAAACGAGCGCAGCCAGGCAGGCCGCGCTCATGCATCACCTTTGGAGGCCGCAGCGGTTTCGCGGGCTCTTGAACCGCTACGGCCAGGTCACGCCCGCAGCCGAGATTCCGGATGCGGAATGCGGAGTCGAAATCGGGCTGCGGACGCGAGCGGAAGTCGCTACACGACTTGAGGCCCTGGAGACGGAGCGCTCCGAGCCGCCGCTGGAAGCGGAGGTGATCGGCTTGATCGATGGGCTTCTGGGAATCCGGGGAAAGGCGCCAGATGCGCTCTCGGAGTTGCGCGAGACTGCATCGGCATTGCCTTCGATCTTGCCCGCGATCGAATTGCTGGCGGCGCGCTTCGCGGCCCTGGACGCCCTCGGGGTCGACGTCGACTCGCTAGATTTCGAGGTGAGCTACGGACGGACGACTCTCGAATACTATGATGGCTTCGTGTTCGGGTTCTTTGCCGGCCAACGGCCTGATTTTCCGCCGGTCGCCAGCGGCGGCCGCTACGATGCACTCAGCCGTGCGATCGGAGGCGCCGGCGGCAGGCCAGCCGTGGGTGGCGTCCTGCGTCCCGGACTGATGCTCAGCCTGGGGAACGAGTCATGACGCTGAAGCTTGGCGTTCCCTCGAAGGGCCGCTTGATGAACGACACCATTGCCTGGTTCGGCGGGAGGGGTGTCAAGCTGGGCCTGTCGGGCGGGGCGCGGGAATACGCGGGCCAGGTCGAGGGCGCGGCCAAGGTCGAACTCGTCCTTCTGGCGGCCGTCGAGATTCCGCGCGAACTGGCTGCGGGGCGCATTCACGTAGGCGTGACCGGCATCGACATGACTCGCGAGCGGCTGGCCATGTGGGACAGCCAGGTGGGCGAAGTTCAGCGTCTCGGATTCGGCGAGGCGGACTTGGTGATCGCGGTGCCGGACTTCTGGGTTGATGTCACGACGCTGGATGATCTCGATCAGGTGGCCACCGCCTTTCGGGCCGTGCATGGACATCGGCTTCGCATTGCAACCAAGTATCATCGCCTTGTGCGGGGATTCCTGCGTGACAACGAAGTGTCCGACTACCAGCTTGTCGATAGCCAAGGCGCCACCGAAGGCACCGTGAAGAACCTGCATGCCGAGGCAATCGCGGACATAACGACAAGCGGCGCGACGCTGCGGGACAATCATCTGCGCGCATTGGAAGACGGGCGGATCCTTTCTTCCGAGGCCGCCCTGTTCGAGACCCGCGCAAATGTCTGGGCCGGCGGCGCACGCGAGGTGTGGGACGGCCTGCAATCGAGGCTTGGTCTTGCGTGATCCGCAGTGGCGGGCACTTTCGCAACAAGTGCCCTGCAGGCCGAAGCCCGCAACTTGCCTGCTGGATCCAATGTCCGGTTCTTGATGGCGTCTGGGCCGTTCGCGGGAGTTCGGGCTTTGCGTCCCTCTACCGCACGCCGATTTCAGCGAGTGCGGCAAGGAGCTGTGGCGAAAGATCGCCGTCCGTGCCATCATGCGTCAGGTCAACGGGCGCATCTTCCGCACGGAGATAGCGCCAGCCCTGGAACGGGCGGCGTGGCGTGGCCGCGGTCGAGACGAGCGCCGGATCCAGGACAATTGCGCACCTGCGGATGCCATCGCCAAGGTCCGCCTCGTCAAGCCGCACGATTCGCTGGCGCACTCTGACGAAGCCCCGGATGACCCAGTAGATCGAGCCGCCGCCGAGGAGTTCGGCCTTGCGCCTCGGCCACATGCGGGTCACGTGGCGCGGCAGCCCGTCCTTGCCTTGCGCTGCCCGGGTTGCCTGCCACTTGGCCAGCGAAGCCACGCTTTCGGACCCGACGCTCAGCTTTATCAGGTGCAGCGGCTCGCTCAACGTGCGTCTTCTCCAGGGTCCCTTGTCAAGGGAATCGTAGCGGATTGCCCGCCGCCTTCAACTTGTTGTAGGTTGTCACTCTGCCCAAGGGGACTCATCATGGCCGGTTTCTCCGCACCCATTGCCGAACAGATCTGGGACATGAAATACCGCCTCAAGGCGGCAGACGGAACGCCCGTCGACCGTACAGTCGAGGATACATGGCGGCGAATCGCGCGCGCGCTCGCGGCGGAGGAAGCGGAGCCCGACGTCTGGGAGGACCGGTTCTACGCGGCGCTCGAGGACTTCAGGTTCCTGCCCGCCGGCCGGATCGTGGCAGGCGCGGGCACAGACCGGGCGGTGACGCTCTTCAACTGTTTCGTGATGGGCACGATCCCGGACAGCATGGTCGGCATCTTCGAGATGCTGAAGGAGGCGGCCGTCACGATGCAGCAGGGTGGCGGCATCGGCTACGACTTCTCGACCATCAGGCCCAAGGGAGCCGACGTTCGCGGCGTGGCGGCGGATGCCAGCGGGCCATTGTCCTTCATGGACGTTTGGGACGCCATGTGCCGGACAATAATGTCGGCCGGATCCAGGCGCGGCGCAATGATGGCGACGATGCGGTGCGATCATCCCGACATTGAGGAGTTCGTCACCGCAAAGTCGGACCCGGCGCGACTGAGGAACTTCAACCTGAGCGTGTTGGTGACAAACGCGTTCATGGAGGCGGTCAAGGCGGATGGTCCTTGGGAACTACGGTTTGGTGACGCCGTCTACAGGACGCTGGAAGCCCGTGACCTTTGGAATCGGATCATGCGGGCGACATATGACTATGCCGAGCCGGGCGTAATCTACATAGACCGCATAAATTCCATGAACAATCTCGCGTATTGCGAGACAATTTCGGCCACCAACCCGTGTGGCGAGCAACCCTTGCCGCCCTATGGTGCGTGCCTGCTCGGGTCGATCAACCTTCCGCGTCTCGTCGAGCACGCGTTCGAGGACAACGCGGCTCTGGACGAGGCAGCTTTGGAGGATCTTGTCGGAACGGCTGTACGGATGATGGACAACGTTGTCGACGCGAGCCGGTTCCCGCTTGAGGCGCAAGCCAGGGAGGCCGAAGCCAAGCGGCGGATCGGTTTGGGGGTAACGGGGCTGGCCGACGCCCTGATCATGACGGGCAAGCGGTATGGATCGGAAGAGGCCGCGAAACTGACATCGCGATGGCTGCGTGCGGTCGCACGGGCCGCCTACAAGGCTTCGGCGCATCTTGCGGCGGAAAGGGGGCCGTTTCCCCTCTTTGACTCCGATGCCTATCTCGCGAGCGGTTCTCTTGCCGACGTGGACGCGGATGTGCGCAAGCTGATCAGGGAGCACGGCGTCCGCAATGCGCTGTTGACCTCGATCGCTCCGACCGGAACGATCAGCCTCTACGCCGGAAATGTCAGTTCCGGCATCGAGCCGGTCTTTGCCTACACCTATTCCCGGATGGTTCTGCAGAAAGATGGAAGTCGGACCGAGGAGGAAGTCGTGGACTACGCTGTCCAGCTTTGGCGCGACCGGTTCGGGAACAGGGAGCTGCCGGACTGCTTCGTGAACGCGCAGGCGCTGGAGCCGGCAGATCACGTGCGCATGCAGGCGGCCGCGCAGGAATGGGTGGATTCGAGCATTTCAAAGACGATCAACGTGCCGGAGGACATCTCGTTCGATGCATTCAAGGACGTCTACATGGATGCATGGGACAGGGGCTGCAAGGGATGCACGACCTACCGGCCAAACGCCGTCACGGGCAGTGTCCTGGCAGTGCATGAATCCGCTGACGAGGTGCCGGCTCCGGCTCGGGTGGCAGAGGGAGAGGTTGTCTACATTGCCGAGCCGCTGGATCGGCCGCAGGCGCTTGAAGGGCAGACGTACAAGCTCAAGTGGCCGGCGAGCGAGCACGCGATCTACATCACGGTCAACGACATCGTCGTTGGCGGCCGGAGGCAGCCCTTCGAGGTCTTCATCAACTCGAAGAACATGGAGCACTTCGCATGGACGGTTGCCTTGACCCGGATGATATCGGCCGTGTTCCGGCGCGGTGGAGACGTGTCGTTCGTGGTCGAGGAGCTGAAGGCAGTCTTCGATCCGAGGGGCGGAGCCTGGATGGGCGGCAAGTACGTGCCGTCGATCCTCGCGGCGATCGGAGGCGTCATTGAGCGGCATCTGATCACAATCGGATTCATTGAGGGCGAGGGCATGGGGTTGAAGAGCGACCCCCAGGCCGAGGTCGTCAATCTTGGCGGTGCGCCGGGTCCAGCCTGCCCGAATTGCGGCCAGTTCGGCATGCAGATGCTCGAAGGCTGCATGACCTGCCCGAGCTGCGGCCACTCGAAGTGCGGGTGAATCGGGGCGAGGGCGCGTGCCTGTTGCCCGATCGCTGGCCGTGGCGCCGCACATGGGTTGCACGCCGTCTTGCAACCTGCACGGGACTGCGCCTCGTCGCGACGTCGTGCATCGCCTTCCACTGAACCTCAGAACGCAGCTGGACAAGGCCCCGGAAATTTCCATGCGCCGTGGCAATGCGCGCTTCCTTCAGCGCCACGTTCGTTCTCACGCAGGCTGCAACGAGGCGATGCAACGCGCTCATGGCCGACATTGCGCTGACGGCGCACCCGGCGCTCCAGTCAACGCTTCACGTCCGGCCTGCCCCGTTCGACGGCGACAGGCGCTTTCTATACAATGCCGCGCCTGCACCGCTCGTCGCCAACGCCTTCGGAAGGCCGGTGACGCTGTTCCAATTCCATGTGCGCCGATGCCTCTTGCGAATTGGCGAGTTCTCTTGGTCAGGCATCGCCGCCGAGGAATGCGTGCAGCCCGGACCTGATGGCTTCCCAGTCGGTAAACTCGTGCCCGGTGACCTTCGCTGGATCGAATTCGCGGTTTCGCAGAACCACCTGCTTCAAGACTTGCTGGGCGTAGTAGTCGTAGGCTCCCTCTTGCACGGCACCCGGCACCAGGAGGGTGACGTCAGGAGCAAGTTCGGTTCGCATGTTCATTTCGACCACGTAGTCCTCCGCCTCCGCGATACCTTCCGGGAAGGCCGCACTCAGGCTTACCGAAAGCAGCATGGTCCGGCGAGCCTTCAACTCCTCCCTGCAGGCGGCAATGAATGCCTCGAAACTTCGGGGGTGCCGCCGCTCATGCACAGATGCGGCGAGCACGACATGCTCGACACCGCTGAAGTCCACTGAGGCGGTTTGGTCAACGTCCAGGACCGACACGTCCCGACCCATGCTCCGGACCTCATCGGACACGAATTTCGCGATCTTTCCGGTCTGGCCTTCTACTGTGGCAAACGCAACGAATACTGTCATTTCTGGCCTCCTTCACGGAACGGACGTCGGCGAGCCCATCGGGGCGAAAATGCCCTTCCCCATCCTTTGTCAACTCCCATCATATCACGGGCGACGATTGCTTGCATTGTCTCAAATCAAGCGGGACGTCCATGCGGAAAGGGTCCCAGGCCTTGCTGGCCGCCATGCGGCCAGTGCGACTCGAATTCGTTCGGCCGTTCGTTCGACCAATTGAGCTTGACCTCCTTCGCTCCTGCCGCCCTGGATCCGCGTTCCAGTCAACGAGCCGTTGCACATTCGCGTTGCACGGATAGGTTCCGTCCATGACACGCGATCAGCCCGCGATCGGCGTCCTTCTCATGCTGGGCTTCTGCATGATGGTGCCAATGGGAGACGCCTTGGCGAAGCTGCTAGGCGAACACGTTGACGTGGCCGTCCTGGTGACGGTCCGAATGGCGATTCAGGCAATCGTGCTCGTTCCCGTCGTCGTGTTCGCGGGAATTTCCCTCGCGCCGGCGCTTGGGAGGCTTCGCCTGATCACGACCCGGGCAATCCTGCACGTGCTGGGGATAGGCCTGATGTTCCTTTCGCTCAGGTACCTGCCGCTCGCCGATGCCGTGGCCATTGCATTTGTCATGCCTTTCATCACCCTGTTTCTTGGCCGATTCGTCTTGGGCGAGGACGTTGGCAGCCGTCGGATGATTGCCTGTTGCGTCGGCTTTGTCGGCACCTTGATGGTCATGCAGCCCAGCTTTGCGGAGGTCGGCTGGCCTGCGCTTCTGCCGGTCGCCGTGGCGATCGACTTTGCCTTCTTTGTGCTTGCGACGCGGCAATTGGCGAAAGAGGTGGATGCCGTGTCCTTGCAGGCGGTCTCAGGAGTGATCGCCTGCGCGTTGCTTGTCCCTCTCCTGGCGGTGCTGGCACCCTATGACGTTCCCGGCTTCGTGCTTGCAATGCCTGATCAGGTCTCGATGTGGCTGCTGGCAGCAATGGGGCTTCTCGGGACCTGCGCGCATCTCATGATGACCTGGTCCCTGCGTTTCGCTCCGTCGGCGACCGTGGCACCGATGCAGTACCTTGAAATCCCGATCGCGGCCTTGCTGGGCTGGCTGATCTTCAAGGACTTCCCGAACGGCCTGGCGCTGGTCGGCATTTTCGTGACGATCGCGTCAGGCCTCTATGTCATCTACCGGGAGCATGCACTGAACCGGTCAGCGCGGCGACTGCCAGGGAGAGGTGGAGCCTCGGAATCAACGTGAGGCATCCGGGACAGTCAAATTCGAGCTCAACCCGTCCGGACGCCAGATTTGACGTGCCAAGGCGGCCCAGGGGATCAAGCTTCAATCCGTCGATGGGCCAGCGAAGTCCTGTCGAGGTGCCCTTCACCGGCGTCATCGGGAAGAGCGAGAAGCGCGTGCCGTCGGGAAGGTTGAGAACCAGCTGACTCGGCGCGGCAAAGGCAACGTCCTCGATTCCCAGCACGATCGTGGGCGGGCCAATGCGACGCGCGAGGACCGAAAACACGGCAAGCGTGTGATCAAGCCGGCCATCGGTGAAGCCGGTGGCGATCACGAAGGGCGCGTCGATCAGGCGGAGACACTTCTCGAAATCCGTGATGTCCTGGTCGGCATACTCGATGATTCTGGCTTCCGGCAGGGCGGCGCGCGTCTCGTCGGTGATCGAATCGAGATCGCCGATGACGGCGCATGGCTCGAGGCCGGCGGCAATGCAGGAATTCGCGCCGCCGTCAGCAGCGACGAGGTGCGGCGCAAGTGCCATGGATGCCGCAATGTCCGAGACATGCGGACGGCCGGCTCCAACAAGCGTCACGCCGGTGTCGATCTGGACCTTGCCAAGTGTCACGGCAATTCGACCCTTGCTCAGATGCGTTTCCGAAGCTCGGTCTTCAGGATCTTGCCCGTCGATGTCTTGGGGAGTTCGCCGAAGACGATCTTCTTGGGACGCTGAAACCCGGCCAGCCCGGCGCGCGCGTGTTCGAGTAGCTCGTCCTCGGTGGCACTGGCGCCTTCGGCCAGTTCGACGAAGGCGCAGGGGACTTCGCCCCACTTCTCGTCCGGCATGGCCACGACCGCGGCAAGCCCCACGGCCGAATGAGTGTAGAGGGCGTTCTCGACCGCGATCGAGCTGATGTTCTCGCCGCCCGAGATGATGATGTCCTTGGCGCGGTCGCGGATCTCGATATAGCCGTCCGGATGCTGCACCGCGATGTCTCCCGACCAGAACCATCCGTTCTTGAATGCCTCCTCTGTCGTTTCCTCCTGCTTGAGATAGCCTTTCATGACGATGTTGCCCCGGAAGGCGATTTCACCGCTTGTCTTGCCGTCCCATGGGACAGGCTCGCACGTGTCCGGGTCGAGAACCCTCACGTCCTCTTCCAGCTCGTAAGCCACGCCCTGACGCGCCTTGCGTCGCGCACGTTCGTCCGTCGGCAGGTCGTCCCATTCAGCCTGCCATGCACAGACCACGGCAGGTCCGTAAGATTCGGTCAGGCCGTAGACATGGGTGATGTTGATTCCAAGCGCCTCGATGGATTCGATAACGCTTGCGGGCGGTGGCGCGGCGGCTGTCATCATTTCGACTTTCTGCGGGAAGTCGCGACGCTCTTCCGCGCTTGCGCCCGCGATGAGCGACATTATGATCGGCGCACCGCAAAGATGAGTCACGCCGTGATCGGCAAATGCGTCGAAAATGGGGCCGGCGCGTGGCGCTCGCAGGAACACGTTCGTTCCGCCGAGCAGCGTGATCGTCCAGGGAAAGCACCAGCCATTGCAGTGAAAGAGCGGAAGTGTCCAGAGATATACCGGATGCCGGGGAATCGACCAGGTGATGACGTTGTTGACCGCGTTGGTGAACGCGCCACGGTGGGAATAGACGACGCCCTTTGGTCGTCCCGTCGTTCCGGAGGTGTAGTTCAGGGCAAGCGCATCCCATTCGTCGTCAGGCAGGCGGTATTGGAAGAGCGGGTCGCCTTCTGCCAGCAGTTCGTCATACGTGAGCGCGCCGATTCTCTCGCCGCCCGGGCCCTCGCTGTCCTCGATGTCGACCACAAGAATGTCGCGTCCGTATTCCGCGACGGCGGCCTTGGCCTTTTCCGACAGCTCCGTGTCCACAAGGAGGGCCTTCGCCTCACCGTGATCGAGGATGTATGCAATCGTGGCTGCGTCCAGACGCGTGTTGTTGGCGTTCAGGACCGCGCCCAGCATCGGCACCGCGAAGGCGCATTCAAACGTCTCGGGGATGTTTGGCGCAAGGACCGCCACCGTGTCACCCGTTTCGACTCCGCGTTCCTCGAGCGCAGACGCGAGGCGGCGGCATCGTTCGCCAACCTCCGCCCAGCTGCGCCTGATCCGCCCATGGACTTGAGCGGTGCGGCCTGAATAGACTTGGGCCGTTCGCTTGAGCATGGACACCGGCGACAACGGCTGGAAATTCGCGGGCCGCTTCGCCAGTTCCTTTCCGTCGTATGCTGTCATCGCCGTCCGCCTCGTGCCGATGGTCCCGTTGCCTCAGGTTTATCAGCGCATTGGATTTTGACAACGGCATCGGAGAGCGCCGACTCTGTCAGCAACGCCGCCCCGATGCATCAAATCTCATCTCGTTTGAGGGATCCCAAGCCAGTCCGACCTCAGTGCCTTCCCGTGGAATCGTCGACGCAGCGTCCTGTCGAACGGTGACTTGCGTACCGTCAGCACACTTCAGGTGCACGAGCGTTTCGGCGCCGAGAGCTTCGGAATAGGTCGCGCGGGCTTTCAGGCTGCCGCTATCGGACAGCCGAGTGTGCTCTGGCCTGACACCGATCTTTGCGTCGCCCGACTGTCCCAGGATGTCTGCCGAGAGGAAATTGGTCGGGGGCGACCCGATGAATCCCGCAACGAATTCGGTCGCCGGATTGGCGTAGACATCCAGCGGTGCGCCGACCTGGTCTGCAATGCCACCGTTCATGACGACCATTCGATCGGCCATCGTCATGGCCTCGACCTGATCGTGCGTGACGTAAAGGGCGGTGACACCCAGCTCGCGTTGCAGCGCCTTGATTTCGAGGCGCATCTGCACGCGAAGCTTGGCATCAAGATTCGACAGCGGCTCATCGAACAGGAAGACCGCGGGCTTGCGGACGATGGCGCGCCCCATGGCCACGCGTTGGCGCTGGCCGCCAGACAGTTCGCGGGGCTTGCGCTGAAGATAGGCCTCAAGCTGCAGGAGCTTTGCGGCCTGTTCCACGCGCTCTTCGATTTCGGCGCGCGGCGTCCTTGCGATCTTGAGTCCGTAGGCCATGTTGTCGAAGACCGACATGTGCGGGTAGAGCGCGTAGTTCTGGAAGACCATTGCGATGTCACGATCCATGGGCTCTTGGTCGTTGACCCGACGCTCGTCGATCTGGACATCGCCGCTCGTGATGGTCTCAAGCCCGGCCACCATCCTGAGGAGCGTGGACTTGCCGCAGCCCGACGGCCCGACGATGACGATGAATTCCCCATCTTCGACGTCGATCGATATGCCATGAATGACGTCTGTCTTGCCGAAGGACTTCTTCACGTTGTTGAGTGCAAGCGTTGCCATTTTCTACTTCTCGCTTTCCACGAGTCCGCGGATGAAGAGTCTTTGCATCCCCACGACCACCAGCACCGGCGGCACCATGGCAAGGATCGAAGTCGCCATGATCACCGGCCAGTCAGCGGTGTCGTCTCCAGACGGGAACATCTGCTTGATGCCCATGACGATCGTGTTCATTTCGGGATCTGTGGTGATCAGAAGCGGCCAGAGATACTGGTTCCAGCCGTAGATGAAGAGAATCACGAAGAGCGCAGCAATGTTCGTGCGGCTCATTGGCAAGAGGATGTCGAGAAAGAACCGCATTGGTCCCGCTCCGTCGACGCGTGCCGCCTCCGCAAGTTCGTCCGGCACGGTCATGAAGAATTGGCGGAACAGGAACGTGGCGGTGGCGGATGCAATCAGCGGCAGGATCAGGCCCTGATAGCTGTTCAGCATACCAAAATTCGCGATGACCTCGTAGGTCGGCACGATCCTGACTTCGACGGGCAGCATCAGCGTCAGAAAGATCAGCCAGAAAAAGAGCCGCCGCCCCGGAAAGCGAAAGTAAACGATGGCGAAGGCGGAAAGAAGGCTGATCGCGATCTTCCCGAGCGAAATCCCGATCGCCATGATCGCCGAGTTCAGCAGCATCGTCGACACTGGCGCGTTGACGCCAGAGGTCAAGGCCCGGGCGTAGTTCGAGAAGAACTGATCGCCGGGCAGAAGCGGCATCGGTGGACGGACAATTTCCTGCTGCTCAACGGTCGAGGCGACAAATGCCAGCCAGATCGGGAAGAAGATGAAGGCGATGCCCACGATGAGGCCGAGATGGACAAGCCAGAGCCCCGCGCCGCGTCTTTCCACCATGCCACTGTGCCCGGCCATCAGTAGTGCACCCTGCGTTCGATGTACTTGAACTGGATGACCGTCAGAAGAGAGACGATAGCCAGGAGAATCACCGACTGAGCGGCAGAGGAACCGAGGTCCTGTCCGACGAATCCGTCGGCGTAGACCTTGTAGACAAGAATCGTCGTGGCCTGCTGGGGCCCGCCGGAAGTGATCGTATGGATCACGCCGAATGTCTCGAAGAAGGAGTAGATGATGTTCACGACCAGGAGGAAGAAGGTCGTTGGAGAAAGAAGCGGAAAGACGATCGTCCGGAACCGCGTCCAAAAATGTGCACCGTCGATTGCGGCGGCCTCGATGACGGAGCGCGGAATCGCCTGAAGCCCGGCGAGGAAGAAGAGGAAGTTGTAGCTGATCCGCCCCCAGGCGCTGGCGACTACGACAAGCCCCATCGCTTCGCCCTCGTTCAGGACATGGTTCCAGTCGTATCCCAGCAAGCCGAGATACCACGTCACTACCCCAACACGCGTGTTGAACATGAACAGCCAAAGCACTCCGGCGACAGCCGGAGCGACGGCATAAGGCCAGATGAGAAGCGTTCGATATGTGCCGGACCCCTTGACAAGGCGGTCCGCCAGCACAGCCAGGTAGAGCGCTACGCCCATCGATACGACGGTCACCAGGATCGAGAAGACCGCGGTCGTGAAGAACGAGGCGCGGTAGTAGCGGTCCGCCAGCAGGAACTCGAAATTCCCCAGCCCGACCCATTGCATGGACAGTCCGAACGGGTCGGGAATGAAAAGCGATTGCCAGATTGCCTGCCCTGCCGGGTAGAAGAAGAAGATGGCAGTGATCAGGAGCTGCGGCAATACCAGCAGCATCGGAAGCCAGAGTCCCTTGAATTTGACGCGCTTTTCCATGGCCCCTTGAATGGCTGCCCCGAATTGACTCGGGGCAGCCTGTCTTCCCGTTAGCGGTTCGCCTGCTCGAATCGGCGCAGAAGCAAGTTGCCCCGTTCAACCGCGCTGTCGAGCGCCGCCTGCGCATCCTTGTCACCAGACCATACGGCTTCCAGTTCCTCGTCGATGATTCCGCGGATCTGGTCGAAGGATCCCAGTCGAAGGCCCTTCGAGTTCGCTGTCGGCTCTTTCGCGGTCATCTGGATTACCGCCACGTCAGTGCCCGGGTTGGCTTCGTAGAATCCCTGGCTCTTGGTCAGTTCCCCCGCCTCGGCCGTAATCGGCAGATAGCCTGTATCCTGGTGCCACTTGGCCTGGATCTCAGGGCTTGAGAGGAAGTTCAGATACGCCGCGACGCCCTTGTATTCCTCGTCACCCTGACCTTCCATCACCCAGAGCGACGCGCCGCCGATGATGGTGTTCTGGGGCTCGCTGACGACAGCTTCCCAGTAAGGCAGCGGACGCACTTCAAAGTCGAATTCGGCTTCCGAGCTGATGCCCGCATACCCTGCGGACGACTCGGTGAAGAACGCGCATTCGCCGGCGCGGAAGTTCGCGCCTCCCTCGTTGCGACGACCGGCGTAGATGAACTTTCCGTCTCTTGCCCAGTCGCCCATCGCGCCGATATGCGTCACCTGCGCCGGGCCGTTGAAGGCCAGTTCGGTGTCAGTGCCGGCGAAGCCGTTTTCCTTCGTGGCGAACGGCGTGTTGTGATAGGCCGAGAAGTTCTCCAGGTGAATCCAGCTCTGCCATGCGGTCGTCAGCGGGCAGTCCACGCCGGCCGCCTTCAACTCGTCCAGAACGGCGCTGACCCTTTCCCAGGTCGAAAGATCGGTGTCTGGGTCGATGCCGGCTTCGCTCAGCTTGTCTCGGTTGACCCAGAGAACAGGCGTTGACGAGTTGAACGGCAGCGACAGCATGTTGCCGTCGGGCGAGGTATAGTAACCCTTGACGGAACCGATGTATTTCGACTGGTCGAAGTCGGCTCCCGCCGCTGCCATCACTTCGTGGACCGGCTTCACCGCGCCCCTTGCGGCCATCATCGTGGCGGTGCCGACTTCGAAGACCATGAGTATGTCGGGCTGTTCGCCTGCACGGAACGCCGCGATTCCGGCGTTCAGCGTTTCCGAGTAGTTGCCCTTGTGGCTGGCCACGACCTTGTAGTCGGACTGGGAGGCGTTGAAGGTGTCTACCTGCTCGGCCACAAGCTCTCCCAGCCTGCCCGTGAAGGCATGCCAGAATTCGATTTCCGTCTGGGCCATCGCGGCCTGGACCGTGCCCAGGGTTGCCGAGGCGGCCAGAATGCTGATCGTGTGTTTCATGGTTGTCTCCCATTTTCAGTTTCGGAATTTGCGGCGCATGCCGCGGTTGTGCCGCGCGTAGTGTCCGCGCAACTTGAAGAGCGTATGACAACCAGGTCGGTCATGGCCGCTCTACAATGAAATCTGGAACAATGCCGGTCAATGCCACGGCGCGCTCCGCGTCATTTCCCGCAAAAAGGCCGAATCGCGCCATCAGCGCCGAATCTATGCCAGCACCTTGCGCCCCGAGGATGTCAGTGTGCAGGCTGTCACCTACCATGAGGATACGCGAACGCTCGATTGCGCCCAGCCGTTCGAAGACGAGATCGAAAATGTTGTGGAAGGGCTTCCCGAAAAATTCTGGCGTGATCCTGGTCCGGTCGGCCAAACGGTGCGCGAAGTGGCCCGGCTCGACCGAAAACCAGCTTTCGTGCGGGGCGACAATGTCGGGATTGGCGACAAGAACCGGACGTGAGCGCTCGTTGAGGGCCTCCTCCAGCATCGTCTGGCGGCCTTCCGTCCAGGATCCGCTTTCGATCAGCAGGAAGCCTTCGACTTCCCGGAATGCCGAGGGATCGTCCGCCAGGACGAGGTAGCTCACGTCACCCAGGTCGTCGAAGAGAGTGTGTTTTCCCGCCATCACTCCCCAGTGCGTCGTGGACTTGCCGGAAATGGCTGCGGCGAGGGTCGCGCGGCTTGTCACGATGTCTTCCGCGAAGAACGAGAACCCAAGCCGATGGTATTTGTCGAGAAGTTTGTCCTGAGGCATGCTGGCGGCATTGGACACAACCAGGACGCGCTTGCCGTCGCCTTTCAACGCCTCGACCCGGTCGCGGGCGCCCGGTATCGCTGTCGAGCCGATGTTAAGGACGCCGTAAGCATCCAGAAGAAACACGTCGTAATCCCCGGATATGTCAGCCAGCGTCTCTATGTGTCGGACATGCCTGTCACCGCCGCGTGGTTCCGGGAGCCGGTGCCGAACCGCCTCGTAGGCCTTGAATGCCTCGTCTGCCGAGATCGAAATCAAATGATCGCACCCCGAACCTTTGCCGAGACCCACTCGCTGATCATCACCGCAGCCAGGATGACAAGCAGGATCAGGCTCACCTGCGGCCAGGCAAGAACATTGAGCGACGCCGACAGCTGGAGGCCGATGCCACCTGCGCCAACCAAGCCCAGAACGGTGGATTCACGAATGTTGATGTCCCAGCGGAAAACGGCAATCCCCGCAAAAGCAGGCAGGATCTGCGGAACGATTCCATAGGCCATGACCTGCCAGCGGCTGGCGCCGGTAGCGGAAATCGCCTCGACCTGCGTGTGGTCGATTTCCTCGATCGCTTCGTAGAGGAGCTTTGCGCAGAATCCGATTGAACGGATGGCGATGGCGATGACTCCCGCGAAGACGCCGGGACCGATGATCGCAATCAGGAGGAGAGCCCAGATCAGCGAGTTGATCGAGCGGGACGAGACAATGACGAGAAGCGCAACGGGCCGGATGAACAGCACCGAAGGCGTCGTGTTCCGCGCGGCCATGAAGGCGACCGGCACGGCGAGGCAAATCGCGATGAGCGTTCCGAGTGTCGCGATGTTCAGCGTGTCCCAGATCGGGCGGCCAAGCTGGGTGATGTACACCCAGCGCGGCGGCGTGGCGCGAGTCCAGATATCGCCAGCGATGCGAGGTGCGTCCCACACGAAGAACCAGGTGGTCGCCTCGGAAATCCTCTGCCAGCAAACAACGAAGATCGCGACGCCGATCAGCCAGCCGAACCAGCGGATGAGGTTCTCGCCGGTGGTCCGGCGCCGCCAGGTCTGCCCATTCCCTTTCTCGAGAACCGGCACTACTGCACCCTTGCCCTGATGATGCCGGAGAGATACTCCAGCGACATGACGATCCCGATGATCAGGATCAGGATCGCGGCGGCCGTATCGTACTCGTAGCGGTCAAAGGCCGTGTTCAGCGTCGCGCCGATGCCGCCGGCGCCCACGAGGCCGAGAATCGCGCTCTCACGAAAATTGATGTCGATCCGATACATGGAAAGTCCGACAAGTCGTGGCATGACTTGAGGCTGAACGCCGTAGTTGATCCATTGAAGCCACCTCGCCCCCGAGGCCTTGATCGCTTCGGCCTGCACCTTGTCCATCGCTTCGATGTCTTCCGCGAGCAGCTTCGACAGGAACCCGATGGTCGCGAAGGAAAGCGTAAGGAATCCGGCCAGTGGACCGAATCCGAAAATGGCGACCAGGAGTATGGCGACAATGATCTCTTGCAGCGCCCGGCTTATTGCCACGATGCCCCTGCAGATCAGGTAGATCGGCAAGGGGGCGATGTTGCGAGCGGCGCCAAGGCCGATAGGGATGGAGATCAGGATGCCGACAACGGAAGCGGCGACCGTCATGACGATGCTCTCCAGCAGCCCGCTCCAGATGTCGCTGGCGCGACTGGTGAAGTCCGGGCTGGTAAATGCGAGAATGAACGCCCAGCCGCGGTCCAGGCCCACGTAGACCCGTCCCCAGTCGACCTCGATCGTCATGAAGGCGGCGACAAGGTAGGCGAGAAAGCCGAGGATCAGGCTCCAGCGCAACTTCGGGTTCGACACGAACGGCGGCTTGCGCCAGCCCTTTCCCAGCATGTCTTCCAGTTTCCGGTTGCTCATTCGGCGGCCTCGACCTCCTCTTCGTCCTCGTCCTCCATCTTCTTGATGGTGGCCTCCCAATCCTCTTCGCCGTAGATGTCCGTCAGCTTCTCGGGTGTCAGACCCGTGGGCAGGCCGTCGTAGACGATTTCGCCAAAGCGCAGTCCGACAACGCGTGGCACAAACATCTGCGCCAGCGCCACGTCATGAATGTTGATGATCGCTGCCAGCCGGCGTTCGCGGCAGAGCTCGGTGATCAACCGCATGATCTGGCGGCTGGTCTTCGGATCGAGGGAGGCAGTCGGCTCGTCGACCAGCAACAGCTTCGGGTCCTGTATCAGGGCCCGGCAAATTCCGACTCGCTGGCGTTGGCCGCCTGACAGCTCGTCGGCGCGCTTGTCAGCCATGTGCAGGAGCCCGACACGGTCCAGGAGCCGGAACGCCTCGTCAATGTCGGATTGCGGATACCAGCGCAGGAAGCTCCGCCAGAAGCCCACGTAGCCGAGCCGGCCCGACAGGACGTTTTCCATCACAGTCAGCCGCTCAACAAGCGCGTATTCCTGAAAGATCATCCCCATCTCGCGCCGTGCCCTACGCAAGGCGCCGGAACCGAGCTTTGTCAGGTCAGTATCCTCCAGCCAGACCGCGCCGCCCGTAGGCTGCACCAACCGATTGACGCAGCGGATCAGGGTCGACTTGCCGGCGCCGGAGGGACCGATCAACGCAAGCACCTGTCCCTTGCCGACTTCCAGGTCAATTTCCTTGAGCGCCTGGTCGCCGGTCCTGTACGTCATTGTCAGCTTATTGAGGCGCAGCATGAATTGTCCCGGGCAAGCGTTGGTGGCGGGCCCGGCCGGGCCCGCGCAAGTATTCGAGGATCATTCGCAGGCGTAGGACACGCCGTTGGCCGCGTCGATCTTGCGGATGACTTCCCAGAACACCTGATAGGTCATTTCAAGGAACTGGCCCTCGTTCGACTTCGAGAACTCGGCTTCGAGCGTCGTGCCATCCCATTCGAAGCTGAAGAAGGCGTCACGGATCTTGTCCTGGAGTTCCGGCTTGAGGTTGTAGACCACACCGAAGCCGGTCGTCGGAAATGTCTGCGACTTGTAGATGGTGATCACGTCTTCTTCCTTGATGACGTCTCGGCTGATCATGCGTGACTTGACCGAGTTCGCGATCGAGGCAGCCATGTAGTCCTTGTTGGCGACCCCGAGGATCGAGTTGTCGTGCTTGCCCGAGAAGACCGGCTCGAAGTCGCGTTCCGGAAGCAGGTCGAAATCGCCTTTCAGGATGGCCGACGGTGCCTTGAAGCCCGAGTTCGAGGTGGGCGAGGTGAAGGCCAGCTGCTTGCCCTTGATGTCTTCCACTTTCTCGATGCCGGATCCCGGGTAGGTGATGATCTCCATTTCATAGCCGAAATTGCCGTCCAGCGAGGCCATGATGGTAAAGGGCCGGAAGCCGGCGCAGTTGACCGCAAGCGGGTTCGATCCGGTATTGAACCCCGCGATGTGCAGGCGGCCCGAACGCATCGCTTCGATCTGTGCCGCGTTGCTTTGAACCGGGAAGAAGGCAACGTCCTTGCCGGTCTCGGCTTCAAGGTGATCCAGAAAGTCCGACCACGCCGTCTTGTAGACAGCGGGGTCCTCGACCGGCGTATAGGCGAAGATCAGAGTGTCCGGATCAATCTGGTTCGCCGGATCGCCCGGAATGTCGGCAATCAGATCCCCGTCTGCGTCGCAAAAGCGTTCATCCAGGTCGCCCCTTGGGCAATCCTGTGCCGAGGCGGCGGTGCCGAGCGACAGCAACGCGATCACCGATGTGGCGAAAAGTGGCTTGATGTTCAGTTTCATGTCATTCTCCCAGTTGTGCGGCTTCCCCCGCCGCGGTTCGTTTCACTCGATCACGCCGGGTCGGCAACGAGGATGCCGACGTCCGCGCCATCCAGCGCACTTAGCAAGTCTCCCTTCGGCTTTGCATCGACGACGACGGATTGCAGGTCCGCAAGCTTGCCGACGTTGGCGAGACCCTTGTGGCCAAATTTCTGTGAATCGATCAGAAGGTGCCGGATCGTGGCGCGCTGCAGCATCACCCGCTTCACCGCGGCGAAGCCACGCACCGTCTCTGACGGCCCCAAGGCCGTCAACCCTGACGCGCCGATCACGCAGCGATCCACGTTGAAGCGCTCAAGGAACTCCAGTGTCTCGGTTCCGACCGTCGCCGATTCCGCGGGCAGGTACTCGCCGGGGCACAGGATCACTTCGGGCGCCCCGTGCCCGATCGTCATGGCAACCGGGATCGAGTTGGTGATCACCGTGCATTGCGTGCCAAGCCAGGCCAGGGCACGGGCCATCTGGATCGTGGTGGAGCCCGAATCGATCATCACGGTCTCGCCGTCCTGCACCAGCCCGGCTGCCCGCCGCCCGATCCGCTCTCGCTCGGCAATCCGGTCGTTTGCACGCTCGTCCAGGCTCGGGTAATGCCCCTGCGCCGGGGCCGAGGCACCGCCATGAGCACGGTCTATCAGCCCGTCCTCGGACAGCGCGTCAAGATCCCGGCGGACCGTCTCGGCGGAGACATTGAACCGCCGCACAAGTTCGCTGATGCGGACATGGGGGCGCAACTTCAGTTCCAGAAGTATCTGCCGCCGCCGCTCGCGCTTCTTCAAGCGTTCCCGGCCGTTCTCCGCCATGTTGAGTCGCGTCCTTGTCTGCGCCATCCGGCTGTCCGATTCTGCCGTTCCGGACAAAATTGTGGCTTTTCTGTCGCAATTGCAATTATTTTGTTGTATATCCCACTATCTGATGTGCAAATTTCTTGCACAAAACGGATTTTTGACGCCTGTGCGAACAGTGGCCATGCCCAAGCGCAATCCAGAAACCGACGTTCCCGAATGATCGTCCTTGCCGCACAGCTCGCCGCCGCAGTCGCGCTGCTGTTGTGGTCGGTTCGCCTGATCCGCACGGGCGTCGAACGCGGATTCATGCCCGACCTGAAACGTCTCATGAAGGATCGCGCCGACAACAAGCTTTCCGCCGCGGCAAGCGGCAGCCTTGCGGCAATGCTGATGCAAAGTTCGACCGCCGTTGCGCTGATCGGTGCGGGCTTTGCGGTCTCTGGCATGCTGGCACCCCATGCCGCCCTGGCGCTCCTCCTCGGCGCAGACCTCGGCGCTGCCATCATGGCAATGGTTCTGTTCCTGCCAGTGCAGGCGCTGATCCCCTTTGCACTGCTTCTTGGCATCGCGATCTTCTTCAATGCCCGCAGCCGCAAGTCCAAGCAGGTCGGACGCATGGTGATCGGCTTCGCGCTGGTCCTGATCTCTCTTGGCATGATCCGGGATGCGGCGGCGCCGATTGGAGCCAACTCCGTTGTCCAGAACATAGCGGCTTATTTTCAGGGCGACCTCGTCAGCGCATTTGCCATCGGTGCGCTCATCGCTTGGGCGATGCACTCCAGCCTTGCCGCAGTGCTGACCTATGCCGCCTTCGCCGCTACCGGACTGACCGCCGCGCCGGTGGCCGCCGCGCTGGTGATCGGCGCGAACTTCGGCGGTGGGCTCATTCCCTTCGTGCTCCTTTGGTCGAGCGAGCGGCCGGCCCGGCTCGTGGCCATCGGCAACCTGGTTGCGCGCGGCGGCATAGCGCTCCTGTTTCTTGCACTTCTCGTGGGTGGCATTGTCGATCTCGCGCTGCTCGGCGCGGAACCGGGCCAGCAGGCTGTCACGCTTCACATCGTGGTGAACGCCACGTTGCTCGCGTTGGCCCTGCCCCTTTCCGGCAAGCTTGTCCGCATTGCAGATGCGGCACTGCCCAGACATGCCGAGCGGACGGTTGCGATCGTTTCGGCGCTGGACCCGGATGCGCTCGACCACGCGCCCCTGGCGCTCGCCTGCGCTCAGCGCGAACTCCTGCGAATGGCGGAGACCGTGCAAGCCATTCTGGTCCCTGTCATGCAACTGTTTCGTGGCTGGGATCCGAACATTGCACGCGTGATCGAGATGCGAGAGGACGACATTGACAGGATGCATTTCGAGACGAAGATCTACATCTCGCGACTGCGCGAAAATGGCATTCCTCCTGAACTGGACAAGAGGACGCTGGAAATCGCCGCAGTGGCCAACAGTCTTGAAGAGGCCGGCGACCGGATCGCGGTTGACCTCGTTTCACTGGCGAAGAAGATGCAGGACCAAGCAATCAGGTTCTCCGATCAGGGCATCGCGGATCTCAATCATTTCCACGATCAAGTCGTCACCAACGGTCAACTGGCCCTCAGGGTGTTGACCACTGGCGATGCCGAGGCCGCGCGCCAGCTCGTCGCCGAAAAGGACCGGATCCGGATCGAAGAGCAGAAGCTGCAGGAAAGACACCTGAGGCGTCTCCAGCAAGGCGCGGCCGCCAGCCTCGAGACCACGAACATCCATCAGGACACGTTGCGCCTTCTGAAACAGGTAAACGCCGCGCTTTCCTACGTGGCCTATCCGATCGCGGAGGAGACCGGCGACCTCCTGGGGAGCCGTCTTGCCTCGCTCCGAAGCGGCGGAGACGCGGCATGAGGGCTCCGGGAGACGTCGCCAAGCGACACTTGGGGAGGACTTCACCGCCGCGCGAACCAATGGCGGGATGGCGCGGCGTCAGCTGCAGGACGACGCCGACGGGATGGCCGATGGACGACGCGAAGGCACTGCGCGCTGCCGAAACCGAGGCGCTGACAGAGGCTGGTGCGGCCGGGTTCATCTCCAGCCTGCCCTTTGGCGACTGTTTTCTGGACAGGCGCCTCGACCGTTGCGCCTGGGTTCAATGCCGGACTATGGTCTGTGCGACTGCGGCAGGCGGGCCGCTGCGCCGTTCGAAGGGGCGCGTGGGACGCACGTGCCGCCGCAACTCGTTCTGGAAGGCCGCGAGGCTGGCCGATGAAAGGGAGATCTCGAGGCTCTTGACGACCCGGCAGGGGACCCGGAGCGACTGACGAAGAAGGAAGAAAAACGCGAAGCCTCGTGAGGCATCGCCAACCAAGGCCGGAACAACCGGTCCAATCTAACCCGAAAGGAGAGGAAGATGAAGAGGATTACAGCCACGATCGCAGGATCGTTGATCGCGCTCGCCGCGACGGTGTCGGCGTCATTCGCCGACAAGCTGACGTACTATTGTTCGGCACAGGAAGACTGGTGTCAGCTGATGGCTCGGAGCTTCGAGGACGCGACGGGCATTGACGTGAACATGACCCGGAAGTCTTCGGGCGAGACCTTCGCGCAAATCCGTGCGGAATCCTCCAACCCCAAGGGCGACGTCTGGTGGGGCGGCACGGGCGACCCGCACCTGCAGGCAGCGGAGGAAGGCCTGACAATGGAATACATGTCGCCAATGCGCGACCAGCTGCATGACTGGGCGATTGCACAGGCCGAAAGCGCCGGCAACAAGACCATCGGCATCTATTCCGGAGCGCTGGGCTACGGCTACAACACCGAACTCGTGGCCGCGAACAACCTGCCCGAGCCGTCCTGCTGGAAGGACTTGCTGAAACCGGAATACAAGGGCCATGTCCAGATGGCGAACCCGAACTCGTCAGGCACGGCCTACACGACCCTTGCATCCATGGTGCAGATTTTCGGGGAGGACGACGGGTTTGAGTTCATGAAGGGGCTCCACGCCAACATCAACCAGTACACGAAGTCTGGCTCGGCTCCGATCAAGGCGGCAGGTCGCGGTGAAAACACCATCGGCATCGTCTTCATGCACGATGCGGTCAAGCAGGCCGTGTCCGGGTTCCCGATCAAGGTCGTGGCACCGTGCGAAGGCACCGGATACGAGATCGGTTCGATGTCGATCATCGAAGGAGCGCGCAACCTGGAAGAGGCAAAGATGTTCTATGACTGGGCGCTCTCCGTCGAGGCGCAGAATCTCGCGCTGCAAGTGAATGCATTCCAAGTCCCGTCCAACACGGGGGCGGAGACCTCCGAGAGTGCGCCTGACATGAGCCTGATCAAGCTGATCGACTACGACTTCAAGAAGTACGGCTCTTCAGACGAGCGCAAGCGCCTGCTGCAGAAATGGGACGAAGAGGTTTCGACCCTGCCACAGTAGGTGACGCCCGCGAAAGCAACTCAGACCCCTCCGGTATTGATCTTCTGGATCGTCGCCGGGTGGGTCGGCTTCGTCCTCTGCCCCTGGTACGGGGTGGAGGACGGTTTCTTCTCGTTCGAGTGGCTGGTCGACGGCTACCCGTTCGAGGAGGACTATTCCCCAGCCGCTTTCCTGATCGGACAAGGCGAGAAGCTGTGGCTGGCCCCCTTGCTGATCCCTCTCCTCCTGCCGTTTCTGGCTCTCGGACGGGAGAAGTCCGACCCGACGTATTTCCGCATTCTGACCGTCGCAGGCGCGCTTGGATTCGGCTGGCTGATCATCCAGGGATTTTCAATCGGCATCCGCGGTTTCAATTTCCAATGGATGAATGCAGCGTTTGGTGCGCTGGGAGATCGCCAGTTCGGGATGGGATACGGCGCGATGATTTGCGCTTCCGCCTTCCTGTTCCTCTTCACCCAGGGCATCGCCGCGCGGGGTGCGGTCAACGGGGACGTCTTCGTGGTCGGCGCGATCGGCGGCGTGGTCACCATTGTCACCGCCTTCGTGTTCTTTCCCATCGCGAACATGCTGTTCTCGGCCTTTGTGACCGACGAAGGCGCATACTCGATCTCGGCGTTTGTCGGCAAGTTCTTCGATGATCGCCTGTGGGGACTTGGTTGCTTCTTTGGCACGAGATGCGGCGCGGCGCTGAATTCACTTGTCCTTGCCATCGCCGTCGGTTTCATCACCACCGTTCTGGGCCTTGCCTTTGCCCTTGTCGTGACCCGCTCAGGGTTTCGCTGGAAACGCATACTCCGCGCGCTGACAGTGCTGCCGATCATCACG
The DNA here is from genome assembly GCA_965208685.1 of Paracoccaceae bacterium. Classification (GTDB taxonomy): domain Bacteria; phylum Pseudomonadota; class Alphaproteobacteria; order Rhodobacterales; family Rhodobacteraceae; genus JAJEFO01. The sequence goes on from CBDBPL010000007.1 coordinate 279,496, forward strand.
CCGCCTTTCGTGATTGGCCTCGCGCTGATCCTGCTGTTCGGCCTGTCCGGTTCCGTGACCGTTTTCTTCGCCGACCTTCTGGGCACGCAGCCCACCCGATGGCTCTACGGCATGCCCGGCGTGCTGATCGCGCAGACGCTGGCGTTCACGCCCATTGCCTTCCTCGTTCTGATCGGCGTGGTCGAGGGCGTCTCGCCGTCGATGGAAGAGGCCGCGCAGACGCTGCGTGCCAACCGCTGGCAGACATTCCGTACTGTGTCGCTGCCGCTGATGCGCCCAGGACTGGCCAACGCGTTCCTGCTGGGCTTCATCGAGAGCATGGCCGATTTCGGCAACCCTCTCGTCCTGGGCGGCAACTTCGACGTGCTCTCGACGGAGATCTTCTTCGCCATCGTCGGTGCGCAGTACGACCAGGGTCGTGCGGCGGTGCTTGCCATGGTCTTGCTGTTCTTCACCCTGTCAGCCTTCTTTGCCCAACGGGCCTGGCTTGGGAAGAAAAGCTACACGACCGTTTCGGGCAAGGGCGACGCGGGCGTGCACCCGTTGATGCCAAGCGGTCTCGCAATTCCGGCGATGATCGTGGCGCTCGGCTGGGCGATCTTTACTGCAACGGTCTACGGCATGATCGTCTATGGAAGCGTCGTGGAGCTTTGGGGGGTCAACAACTCGCTGACCTTCAAGCACTACGTGACGGCCTTCTCGATGCGGATCGAGGAGGAGGGCATCCGGTGGACGGGTGCCGCTTGGGACAGTTTCTGGACGACGATCACCATCGCCGCAATCGCAGCGCCCTTGACGGGGGCGGTCGGGCTGGTCACGGCCTATCTGCTCACCCGGCAGAGCTTCGCGGGAAAGAGCGCGTTCGAGTTCGGCACGATGCTGTCCTTCGCAATCCCCGGCACGGTCATCGGCGTAAGCTACATCCTCGCCTTCAACGTGCCACCGATCGAGATCACTGGGACGGGCATCATCCTCGTTGTCAGCTTCATCTTCCGAAACATGCCTGTGGGCGTGCGCGCCGGCATCGCGTCAATGTCCCAGCTCGACAAGTCGCTGGACGAAAGTTCCCTGACGCTCGGCGCCAACTCGTGGCAGACTTTCCGCCGGGTGATCCTTCCGCTTCTGCGGCCTGCAATTCTCGCGGCGCTCGTGTATTCCTTCGTGCGCGCCATGACCGCGATCTCGGCCGTGATTTTCCTTGTATCGGCGGAGTATGACATGGCCACCAGCTACATCATCGGGCGGGTCGAGAACAATGACTACGGCCTCGCGATTGCCTACTCCACGACGCTGATCTTCGTTATGCTCTCCGCCGTGGCGCTGTTGCAGCTGATCGTGGGCCGCACCCAGATAGGGCGCCGCATGACGCAGTCGCGGACGAATGTTTGAGGAGAGCGTGAGATGAGCATCGCATCCAAGGCCGCACCGATCCGGTTCGAAGGCGTTTCAAAGAAGTTCGGCAAGGATGTCGTTGCGGTCGACAACATCGACCTGGCGGTGGACGCCGGCAAGCTCGTGACCCTCCTCGGCCCTTCGGGCTGCGGAAAGACCACGACGCTCAGGATGATTGCAGGGTTGGAGATGGCCACCTCGGGCCGAATCACCATTGGCGACGTGGATGTCACGACGTTGCCTGCGACCGACCGCGACGTGTCGATGGTCTTTCAGTCCTACGCGCTCTTTCCGCATATGAGCGTGCTGGAAAACGTCATGTATGGCCTGACCTTCTCGGGCTTCGGAAAGAAGGAAGCCCGTTCTCGCGCGTTGCAGGGGTTGGAACTGGTGGGCCTCAAGGGCTTCGACGGGCGCTTGCCGGCAGAACTGTCGGGTGGTCAGCAGCAGCGGGTTGCGGTGGCGCGTGCCTTGGTACTCGAGCCACAGGTTCTGCTCTTTGACGAGCCGCTTTCGAATCTGGACGCCAAGTTGCGTCGGCAGGTGCGTGAGGACATCCGCGCGATCCAGCAGGAACTCGGCCTGACCGTAGTCTATGTCACCCACGACCAGGAAGAGGCGCTTGCGGTTTCCGACGAGATCGTGGTGATGCGCAACGCAGCCATCGCCCAGATCGGCACGCCACGAGAACTCTATGACGCCCCCAACGACCGCTTTGTTGCCGACTTCATTGGAGAGGCAAACCTCATTGAGTGCCAAATTGTCGAACTGGATGGTGGAACCGCGATGATCGAAGTCGAAGGCTACCGGCACCAGCTGCCGGCGCGAGGACTGTCTCCGGGGCCGGCCACGCTTGCCGTGCGTCCGTCCCGCATTGTCCTTGATGGCGACACGGGCGTGCCTGCGACGGTCGCAAAGGCAACTTATGTAGGCGTGCGGATGGAATACACGTTGGAGGGCGGGTTCGGACAGGTCTTTGCCGTGCAGGATGACGTGGACAAGCCGCTGGAGGTCGGTACGAACTTGTTCATGTCCTTCGCCTCAAGAGGACCCGTGCTGCTGCCCGGCGAGACGTAGTAGACCCGTCTGGCTCACTTGCAGTCCGAAGTTCCCGGGGATTGCCTGGCGACTTGACCGGTCTGCAATTGAGCACTTGCGAATCAGCGATCCTTCCGGCCCTGCGCTGAAGCGGCGCCGGAAGCCATTGGTTCAATCTCGTCCGCCCCACGCAAGTGTCGCGATGGACTTCAGTTCCTCGAAGACCTGTGGTGCACCTGCGATCACGCGACCTCCCTTGCGGATCATCTCGTCGGCATTCTGATCCTCGACCACTCCGCCCGCCTCTGTCACGAGCAGCTGACCTGCGAGGCAATCCCATGCGTTCATATGTTCTTCCACATACCCAAGCAGCCGCCCTGCGGCCACATATGCCAATGACAGGGCTCCGCTGGCATTGCGATTGAACATCGTCCCGCGGACAACAAGAGCGTTCACAATTGACGTGACATTCTCGGGCGCTATTCGGTTTGAGTAACCCAGCCCCACGGTCCCTTCGTCAAGAGACTTGCCTTCCGCCACGCAAACCGCTTGTCCATTGAGATGCGCTCCACACCCGCGGAGCGCCGAAAAGGTTTCGCCGTAGATCGGGTCGTGGACTACGCCGAATTGAGTCTTGCCTTCGGCCACTCCGGCGAGAACAATTGTCCACGTAGGAATGCCGTTGAGGAAGTTCGTGGTGCCGTCAATCGGGTCAATGACCCATGTGAAGCCGTTTGCGCCAGCGGTGCCGCCATGTTCTTCGCCAACGATTCGGTCATCCGGCCACGCTTCCGCAATTTTCTTGCGGATGAGCGATTCGATCTTGCGGTCGGCTTCGCTCACCCAATCATGCGAACCCTTCTGGTCAACGTGCAGTTGATCGCGGCGCGCGAAGTAGTCTCGTGCCAGCAATCCGGCGGACTGGCAGAGCCTCGTCGAGAATGAAAGCTTGTCTTCGAAGGTCATGAACAGAGATTCCAGCACGAATAGGCTGACTGTTCAATCAGAAGGCGCTGCATGGCAAGCCCTGTTCCAACGAGGGCCGCAAGCGGCCGCCATCCCGAGATCGATCGGACCGAGGCGGGCTCTGGACCATGTCGCAGCTTGACGCATTCCAAACCTGATGCTTGTCTGGCGGCGACCGGAAAGCTCCGGAGGATGCTGTGTCGGAGGACCTCGAACGTGAACAAAATCGTTGCCTTGGCCGCCTTTTTCCTTGGCGCCCCGCCTGTCGGTGCCCAGCCATGCGGCGGACCGTTAGACGCGTTTCTTGAAGGCATCAGGGACGAGGCAATAGGAAACGGCCATTCCGAGCAGGTAATCGATCGCTTCCTTGAACGCGTGGCCCTTGACCCGAAGGTCATCCGGGCTGACCGGGCGCAGGGGATATTCCAGATTCCATTCATCGAGTTTTCCGGGCGCCTGATCAGTCAGCACAGGCTTCATCATGGATCGGAGAACGCCAAGAAATGGGCGCATGTTTTTGACCGAATCGAACGCGAGTACGGCGTTTCCCGAGGCGTCCTGCTTGCGTTCTGGGGCTTCGAGACCGACTTCGGCGTCGTTCAGGGTGATTTCAACACGGTCAACTCGCTAGTCACGCTTGCCCATGACTGCAGGCGACCGGAACTGTTCCGACCTCAGGTCCTGGCCGCGATCGAACTGTTCGAGCGAGGCGGCCTGGATCCCGTCAACACGACGGGCGCTTGGGCCGGCGAAATCGGAATGGTCCAGATGCTGCCCGAAGACATTCTTCTCAATGGTGTCGACGCTGATGGTGACGGAAAGATCGACTTGAAAGGCTCCCCTGTGGACGCCCTGGTTTCCGGTGCCAGAATGCTCATCAATCTCGGCTGGCGAAGGAACCAGCCCTGGATGCAGGAAGTCCGGATGCCGAAGCGCTTCGACTGGTCCGAGACCGGATTCGAGAACTGGAAGCGCGCGTCTGACTGGGTGGCGGCCGGGGTCAGGCCGAGATCTGGAAGGCTGGCCGCGCCGAATCTTGAAGCGGCGATATTGCTGCCCCAGGGCCGGAACGGGCCCGCCTTCATGATCTATCCGAACTTCAACGTTTTCCTGGAGTGGAACAAGAGCTTCGTCTACGTCATCACTGCCGCCCATTTCGCGATGCGCCTTGAAGGGGCGCCGGTCTACGATGCGGGTGAGCCTGACACGGCGCTTGACGAGGACCAGGTCAAGGCACTGCAGGAACGCCTCGAAGCTCGCGGCCATGATGTGGGCGGAATAGACGGCATCATCGGTGCCAAGACCCGCAGCGCGGTGCAGAAGGAACAGGTGCGCTTCGGCCTGCCGGCGGATGCCTGGCCGACGTTGGAGCTTCTCGACCTGCTCTGATTGCTCCCGAGCGCTGATCGCGGCCGGCCACGCCTGGGCCGGCCGGAAGCATGTGACCCGTCTGCAGTTCTGTCCCGGGTGGATCTCAGGAGAATGTCCGGGTCAGCGCCTTGTCCACTGCAGCGGTGATCCGGTCGATGTCGTCGGCCGTCGAGACAAGCGGGGGCGAGAAGCAGAGCGTGTTGTTGAGCCCGGGCAACGAGCGGTTGGTAGCGCCGATGAGGACGCCGTGTGCCGCACAGTCCGCGACGACTGCCAGGACCTTCTTTTCGTCGACCGGATCCTTGGTCAAGCGGTCGACAACGAGTTCGGCCCCGCAGAACAGCCCCTTGCCGCGCACGTCGCCTATGACACGGTGCCGCTCCTGAAGCGAGTGCAGGTTGTCGATAAGGCGCGCGCCCATCCGAGTGGTGTTGTCGAGGAGTTCCTCTTCCTCGATGATCGCGACGTTCTCGAGCGCTGCAGCCGGTCCGGCGGTGCAGCCGCCAAATGTCGAAATGTCGCGGAAATAGTTCATGGGATCGTCCGCATCGTCCTTGAACATCGCAAAGACCTCATCGGTCGTGACCATGCAGGCGATCGCGGCATAGCCCGAGGCCACGCCCTTGGCCATGGTCACGAAGTCGGGCTTGACGCCGAAGTGCTGGTAGCCGAACCAGGTTCCGGTGCGTCCGACGCCGCAGACGACCTCGTCGATATGGAGGAGGACGTCATGCTTCCTGCAGATTTCCTGAATCCGTTCCCAGTATCCTTCCGGGGGCGGTATGACCCCCCCGCCGGCGGTAACGGGTTCCAGGCACAGCGCGCCCACGGTGTCGGGGCCCTCGCGAAGTATGACCTCTTCGACCTGGTCGGCCGCCCACTCGCCGTAGTTTTCGGTTTCGACCTGGGCGCGGTATTCGAGACAGTGCGGCACTTCCACGAAGCCGGGCGTGAAGGGGCCGTACTGGGCATTCCGCTCGGGCTGGCCGCCGGCGGAAAGGCAGGCGATCGTCGTGCCGTGATAGTCGCGTTCACGAAAGAGGATCTTGTGCTTCTTGCCGCCGTATTCCTTGTGCGCGATCTGGCGGACCATCTTGAAGACTTTCTCGTTCGCCTCGGAACCGGAATTTGCGTAGTAAACGCGCGTCAGGCCGGGCAGCAGCCCGGTCAGCTTCCTTGCGAAATTCGCGCCGGGGATCGAGCCGGCACTGCCCGAGAAATAAGGAATCTGGACGAGCTGGTCTCGGATGGCGTTGGCAATGCGCTCGCGGCCATATCCGACGTTGACGGTCCACACGCCGCCCGAGACGGCGTCGATGTACTCGCTGCCAGCCGCGTCCCAGACGCGCACGCCCTTGCCTTCGACCATGACGCGGGGATCGGTTGTCTCCAGGGGCTTGTGCTGAATCAGGTGATGCCAGATGTGCGCGCGGTCGGCTTCGATCACGTCGGCGAGGTCGTTCGGAACAATGTTCATTCGGGTGTCCTCCTGGGAATGCGGTTCGCGCCAGATTATCCGGATCGCCTTGATGCCGGGGACCGGATGATCGCCCTCGCGCTTTCGCCGTACCACTCGGCGTCTCCGCGCATCAGGATGCGGGGCAGATTATCCGATTCGGGACCAGAGGGCATTGCGGTTTCGGAGAATGGATTGTTGCCTTGATGCCGGGCCACTATTTTCCACGGGATTCGGTCAGGGCCCGGATGATCGCCCTCGCGCTTTCGCCGTACCACTCGGCGTCTCCGCGCATCCGGGCGATTTCCCGGCCGTCCTTGTCAAGGATCACGGTAGCCGGAAGGCCGAGAATCCCCATGCTGCGGGCGAGGTTCTGTCTTGGATCGAGAAAGAGCGGGAGGTTGTTGACACCTGTCTCCTGGAAGAACCTGCGGATGCCCGGAAGGGAATTGCGCCCAGTGGCAATGGTCACGACTTCGAACCGTTCGCCGCCGAATTCGCGTTGCAGTTCCGAAAGCATGGGCATTTCCTTGCGGCAAGGGGCGCACCAGGTGGCCCAGAAGTTCACGAGCACGAACTTGCCGTTGAAGTCGGACAGCTGATGTGCGCCCCCTTCGGCGTCGGTGAAGCCGGTGTCGGGCACGGCTTTCGGTTCCGCAAAGACAAGTTTCCTCATCGTCCCCTCGCGCAGATCCTCGAGCCTGCCGGTGTCCGCGCTGGCGTGGTTTGCAGTGAGCGCGAGGCAAGTGTAGAGAACGGCGAAGAGACGGGACATTGAACTCCCTCCGGAGACCAGATGACAGACGACGCGAACAAGATGTGGGGCGGACGCTTTGACGCCGGTCCGGACGCGATCATGGAAGCGATCAACGCTTCCATCGGATTCGACCAGCGGTTGGCGCGACACGACATCGAAGGTTCGCTTGCCCACGCAGCGATGCTAGCCGCAAAGGGCATCATCACGGATAGCGATGCCAAGGCGATCCGGGAAGGCCTGCTCACGGTGTTGTCAGAGATTGAAACCGGAGGGTTCCGGTTTCAGGCCGCGCTTGAAGACATCCACATGAACATCGAGTCGCGTCTCCAGGAATTGATCGGTGCGCCTGCGGGTCGGCTTCACACCGCTCGGAGCCGGAATGACCAGGTCGCGACCGACCTGCGGCTTTGGGTGCGGGACCAATGCGATGCCGCGATCGCGGGCATCAGGGCCCTGCAGCGGGCGCTTGTTGGCCAGGCCGAAGCGGGCGCGGACTGGGTGATGCCCGGGTTCACGCATCTTCAGACGGCGCAGCCTGTGACGTGGGGCCATCACATGATGGCGTATGTCGAAATGCTGGAGCGCGACGCCTCCAGGCTGTCCGATTCACGGACGCGAATGAACGAGTGTCCGCTCGGGGCCTGCGCCTTGGCGGGAACTTCCTTTCCCATCGACCGGGATGCAACTGCGAGTGCGCTCGGATTTGATCGGCCGATGGCGAATTCGCTCGACGCCGTGGCAGATCGGGATTTCGCGTTGGAATTCTTGGCGGCGAGCGCCATCGTGGCAATGCATCTCAGCCGGCTGGCCGAGGAAATCGTGATCTGGTCGAGTGCGCAGTTCCGGTTCGTGGCGCTTTCGGACCGCTTTTCGACCGGCTCGTCGATCATGCCGCAGAAGAGGAACCCGGATGCAGCCGAGCTCGTGCGGGCAAAGACCGGGCGCATTCTCGGGAGCGCCGTGGGCTTGTTTACCGTCATGAAGGGCCTCGCGCTGGCTTATTCGAAGGACCTGCAGGAAGACAAGGAGCAGGTCTTCGACGCAGCGGACTCGCTGATGCTGGTGCTGGCGGCTATGGAAGGCATGGTTCGGGACATGTCTGCCGACCCGGGTGTCCTGGCCGCTGCGGCGTCGTCAGGCTTTTGCACGTCCACCGATCTCGCCGACTGGCTGGTGCGGGAGGCGGGCCTTCCCTTTCGGGAGGCACATGAGGCGACCGGCAGGCTGGTGGCGATGGCGGAGGCGGAGAACAAGGATCTGCGGGAACTGACGCTCGAACAGATGAAGTCGGTTCACAAAGCGATCGCGGAGCAAGCCCGGGACGTGCTGGGAGCGGAGAGCTCGGTTCGAAGCCGCACGTCCTTTGGCGGAACGGCACCGGAAAGAGTGCGCGAACAGGTCGCGCTGTGGCGGGAGCGGCTCTCGTGAGTGGATTGGCATGGCTTAAGCCGATCCTGGCAGCGGGACGTCAGGACCGGACGACTGGGATCAGCGCCAGGGACAGTGCCGGCGGGATCAGTGCCGGGCTTTCGATTTCGGCGCAATCGGGCGGCCGTGGCGTGAGGGTGTTGCCGTGAGGGTGTTGGCGCTTCTCCTCGTTCTGGCGCTCGGCGCATGCGGCGTGGACGGTCCGCCACACCCGAAAGGGCAGGGCGTCAACGTGTCGGGCGAGGCAAGAATCGGCGTCGTCGGGAGGCTCTGACAAACGCGAGGGACAGGTCGTCCTGTCCAGCCCGGACTTTCCCTTGTCGGTCCGGTTGGCCATGGCGGCCGCATTGTTCCGGTTTCGCTGGAACCTGAGATGTTCGGGAAATTGCCTCGCGGTTTCCTACGGCAGGTGAACCACCACGTTCGACTTTATCGAACTTGCAATGAAGCAGCGCTCGTGGGCGGCATGATGGAGCTCGCGGGTCTTTCCGGGTTCCGGGGCGGTTCCCGTCCAGGCGGTCTCGGGATGGAGGTCGACGCGGGAGATCCAGGGATGCGGCGCACCTTCCATGCGGCCGACGGCAGCATCGCGATAGGATGTCGCCTGCAACCCTGCTTGTCGTGCGAGATCCAGAAACCAGAGCATGTGGCATGACGCGACCGCGGCCACGAATGCCTCTTCCGGATCGATCGCCGAGGCATCGGAAAAGGGATGCGGGACCGTAAGCGGCGATGCCGAGGCGCGGACGACGGCACCGCCGTCAAATGCCCAGTCGTGAGCCCGGGAGTAGCGGCCACGTGCGAAGTCGCCCTCGCATGTCCAGCGAATCGAGGCCGTGTATTCGTGCATGGCTTGATCTTCTCGCCGGACGAAGCGGATGTCCAACGACTTCCTGAAGCGGACGCTCGTTCTGCAAAGGCTGCAATCTGCCCGCATTCCGGTCGAATGTTGCGCCGTCACGCGCATCTGATATGACGATTTGCCGGGTCTCGAGGAAACACGGATGGACCATTTTCTTTATCGTGACGGCGTCTTGCACGCCGAGGACGTGCCTCTTCCCGAGATCGCGACGGAGGTGGGGACGCCGTTCTATGTCTATTCGACGGCGACACTGGAACGGCACTTCCGCCTGTTCGACGAAGGCATGGCCGGCATCGACCACCTTGTCTGCTACGCCATGAAAGCGAACTCGAACCAGGCCGTGCTCGCGGTAATGGCGCGACTTGGAGCGGGCGTCGATGTCGTGTCGGGCGGCGAGTACCGACGGGCCGTCGCGGCAGGCTTCCCGGGAGAGCGGATCGTTTTCTCGGGCGTGGGAAAGACCGCGGACGAAATGGCGCTGGCACTGTCCGGCGGCGTCCGGCAGATCAATGTCGAGAGCGAACCCGAATTGCGCAGCCTTTCCGAAGTTGCCGTTCGGCTTGGTGTGACCGCGCCGATTGCCATTCGGATCAATCCCGACGTGGATGCACGGACGCACGAGAAGATCGCGACCGGCAGGTCCGAGAACAAGTTCGGTGTTCCGATCAACCGCGCGCGAGAGATCTATGCGGAGGCCGCCGGCCTGCCGGGCCTGGATGTGACGGGCATCGACGTCCATATCGGCTCGCAGCTGACGGATCTTGGCCCCTTCCAGCGAGCCTATGAGAAGGTGGCGGAACTGGCACGTGTGCTGCGGTCCGACGGCCACGACATCCGGCGGCTGGATCTCGGGGGCGGACTGGGAATTCCCTACGAGCGATCAAATGCCGCACCGCCGCTTCCGGTCGAGTATTGCGAAGTGGTCAGGCACGCCGTCGGGGATCTGGATTGCGAAATCGAGATCGAGCCGGGGCGGCTGATCGCCGGAAACGCGGGGTTGCTGGTTGCGCGGGTCATATACGTCAAGTCCGGCGAGGATCGCGAATTCCTGATCCTGGATGCGGCAATGAACGATCTGGTTCGCCCTGCCATGTACGGCGCCCATCACGACATTGTGCCCGTGACCGAGCCCGCTCCTGGAGCCGAGCAGGCAACGTACGATGTCGTGGGTCCAGTTTGCGAAACCGGGGATACCTTCGCGCGCGGACGGAAAATGCCGCCTGTCGCGCAAGAAGATCTCGTCGCGTTCCGCTCGGCTGGCGCTTACGGGGCGGTCATGGCATCGGAATACAATTCCAGGCCCCTGATTCCCGAGGTTTTGGTCAGCGAGAGTCGGTTTGCAGTGATCAGGCCGCGTCCGGCATTTGACGAAATGATCAATCGCGATATCATCCCGGCATGGCTCAAGGGGTAGGCAGGTCCTGCCCCAAGAAGGAATCAGGACCCATGACCGGTCGAGTCGAACTTCCTCCGGAGATCGGGCTGCGGCTCAGGTGGCCGCTCGCCCTGACCATTATCGGCCTGTTCGCCGAACGTGTTGCGCGCGCGTTCTGGCCGTTCTGGACCGTGCTGCTGTTCGCATGTTCGGCCCTGTTGCTAGGCATGCACGAGATTCTGCTGCTGGAAGTGGCGTGGGCGTTCGGAATCCTGGTGGCACTGGCAGCGGCGGCCACTTTCGGCATGGCCGTGCGTCGGTTCAGGTTCCCGAAGCGCAAGGAGGCACTTGACCGACTCGATGCGACCTTGCCGGGCCGACCGATCGCGACCGTGGCTGACCGGCATGCCATCGGTGCAGGCGACGCCGGATCCGAGGTGATTTGGCAAACCCATGTCGGACGCATGACGAAACGCCTGGATGAGGCCCGGGCGGTTGAGCCAGACCTCAGGCTTTCCCGATTTGATCTGTTCGGGCTTCGCTATGTCGCGCTGCTCTTCCTTACAGTCGGACTGTTGTTCGGGTCGTTCCTCAAGGTTGGCACCTTGGGCGAGGTCATGCTCGATGAACAGGCGCTGGCCTTGGAGTCCTCCTGGGAAGGCTGGGTGGAGCCGCCAGGCTATACCGGGCGACCAAACCTCTATCTCAACGACATAGAGCAGGCTCGGCTCACGGTTCCTGTGGGCAGCCTGGTGACGATCCGCCTCTACGGGGGCGTCGGCGACCTGACGCTGCACGAAACCGTGTCGGGCAGAACCAAGGACGTGCCGTCTGCAAGCGATCCGTCGCAAAGCTTCAAAGTCAACCGCAATGGCGAGGTCAGGATCGACGGCCCGGGAGGCCGGGAATGGACCATGGAAGCCGAGGCGGACCTCGCGCCGGAAATAGAATTTGCCGGACCGGTGGCGCGCAGCGATGGCGGGCGCATGGAGGCGCCCTTCATTGCCCGGGACGACTACGGGGTCGTTGGTGGGTGGATCGAGTTGATTCTCGACGAAGAGCGGGCTGACCGTCGATACGGTCTGGCGCTGGATCCCGAGCCGCGCGAACCGATCATGCTGGAACTGCCTCTGACGATTGCGGGTGACCGGTCCGAATTCACTGAAACCGTGATCGGCGAGTTTTCGCGCCATCCGTGGGCCAATCAGCCCGTTCGAGCGCAACTGGCGGCACATGACGATGCCGGACAGCAAGGGGTGTCCGAGCCGCAGTCCGCGATCCTGCCGGGGCGTCGGTTCTTCGACCCCCTCGCCAAGGCGATCATCGAGGGGCGGCGCGACCTTCTCTGGAACAGGGAGAATGCCGGGCGCGTGGCGCAGGTCCTTAGGTCCGTGTCCTACAAGCCGGAAGGCGTGTTCCGCTCTGCGACCGACTTCATGATGCTCCGGTTCATTGTCAGGCGTTTGGAAGCGCGGGCATCGCTGGACGGACTGGACGACTCTTCCGTCGAGGAGATCGAGGACGCGCTCTGGAACCTGGCGGTGCGGATCGAGGAAGGCGATCTTTCGGACGCCTTGGCACGATTGCGGCGGGCAGAGGAGCGTCTCGCCGAGGCGATGGAAAGCGGCGCGAGTGACGACGAGATCGCGGACCTGATGCAGGAACTTCGAGAAGCGATCCAGGACTACCTGCGTCAGCTCGCCGAGCAGCAGGGAGAAGGGCAGAACCAGCAGTTCGCCGAGGGCGAGGCCATGGAGATTGGCCCCCAGGAACTGGATGCTCTCCTCGACCGGCTGCAGGAACTGATGGAACAAGGGCGCATGGCCGAGGCAGCGCAGCTCTTAGAGCAGTTGCGCAGGATGATGGAGAACAGCCTAGCCGCTCGCGGCCAGCCGTCGCCTGGACAGCAGGCAATGGAAGGTTTGGCCGAAACCCTGCGCGAGCAGCAAGGGTTGTCGGACGAGGCGTTTCGCGATTTGCAGGAACAACGTGGCGGCGGCCAGGCGGGTCGGTCCCTTGGCAACCTCGGGCGGGAAGGAAGCGACGGCGAAGGACTGCGTCATGGCCAGGGCGGGCAGCAAGGCCAGGGCGGACAGCAGGGCCAGCAGCAGGGGGGTGGCGAGGGCAGCCTTGCAGACCGTCAGCAGGCGTTGCGACAGGAGCTCAACCGGCAGATGCAGAACCTTCCTGGCGTCGGCACGCCGGGAGGAGACGCCGCCCGCGAATCGCTCGGCAGAGCCGGAGACGCGATGGACCTCGCGGAAGAGGATCTCCGGAACGAGGATTTCGCCGGTGCGCTGGAAGACCAGGCCGACGCAATCGAGGCCTTGCGCGAAGGGATGCGCAATCTGGCAGACCAAATGGCGCAGCAGGGGCAGAATCAGGCTGGCCAGCAGGGGGCTGGCAACGGCTGGAACAATACCGGCGCCAACCGCGATCCCTTGGGACGTGACGCCGGAGGCGGGAGTCGGTTCGGAACCGACGAGCATTTGCTGCAGGGCGATGACCTCCAGCGAAGGGCTCGCGAGATTCTGGACGAACTGCGCCGCCGCTCTGGCGAGATGGAACGCTCAGAAGAGGAACGTGACTACCTGCGGCGCTTGCTGGAGCGGTTCTGACCCGTCCGCGACCGTACGGTCTTTGGCGCATGTGCAGGGAGATTCGCTTGGGCTCGTCTGCGCAAACGAGCCTGAACCAGAGCCGGACGCGGTCAGGGACGCGATGCGAAACCCGGTTTCCGTGTCATCTGCCAAGCACTCCGTTCAGCCAGCCCAGGAACGCGTTTGCGGTTTCCAGGTAGGACTGGAGCGGACCTTCGGTATTGGGATAGGTATGCGAAATCGCTGGCGCTCGCAGGTAGATCGCGACCAGGAGCCCGACCAAGGCAGCCATCATGAGCATCAGGAGCAGGACAGCGCGAACCCAGCCATTGCGTCCCTTTTCGGGGACCGACCTCCCCGAGGCCTTCCGGCGCCTGTCCGAAGCCGCATCGCCGGATGCTGGCTGAACTTCGTCGGGAGAACTCCCGTCGGACCCAGACGCCTGCGTGCGCCGCAGCGAGAGTTCGCGTTCGGCTTCTTCCTTCAGGACTTGGAGCGCGGCACGGTCGATGGTGAGCGCATGCATCGCATCCAGGTCGTGCCTGCCTGCTTCCGCGCTTGAATGAGAATGGTCACCGGGCCCCGGGTCCGGATCATCCGTCCGGGCGCCATCCCTTTCTGCGCTCCTGGCCGAATCCTGCGCAAGGTTCACGGGCTCGCTCCCGGTCCCTGGGTCCTGTGCAGCGCGGCGGCTTCGAGCCCGGCGAGTTCGCGGTCCGAGCGCACCAATTCCTGGCCATGCGCCGCGATCAAGGCGTCTTCCGGCACGCACTCGGAACTGAAGCTGGGGCACGTCAGCTGCATGGAGGAAGCTCCTGGAGCGAGGAATTGAACCAGCGCCGGGTTCGCATGGCCAGATTCTCCAATGGGTCAACTCCGCCCGTTCGGGAGACCGTGTCCGCATTGTAGTCTTGCCCTCAGATGCGTTCAACCGGCGCCACGACTGTACCGTTTGCTGGAGTCATGCTCGGGCCAGTCTGCGACGCGTCCGTCCGGTCCCTGCGGCCTGTCGGGTCGAACGAAGCCGAAGGCAAGGCCAATCCTCAATGCCCGGTTGACCGAACCGGATGGCGGGAGCGCGAGGGTGTCTCATGAGGGACTCGGCAGGCGCCATTGCAGCCCGGTCCAGGCGGCGTCATCATGCACCCGACGGGGCCGGGGCGCATCGGTTCCGGAAGAATGCGCCGGAACACGAAGAACCGGCCCGGCAAACGAGGACGGCGGTGTCTGCATGATGTTGCAATGGGTGAGATCGCTTGCATTCAGCTCCTTCATGTACGCAGCAATGTTTGGATACGCGTTCTTCTTCTTTCCTTTTGCGGTCTTCAGTCAGGAATGGGCATATCGCGCTTGCAACGCTTGGTGCTCCCTTGTTATCCGGACAGCGCGCCGGATGGTCGCTCTCAATGTCGAAATCAGGGGCGAACCGCCGGTTGGCGACGTCTTGATCGCCGCGAAACACCAGTCATTCTTCGACATCATCGTCATCTTCCATTCCGTTCGTCGAGCAAGGTTCATCATGAAGCGCGAGCTGATGTTCGCACCTGTTCTTGGGCAATACGCGCTGCGCATTGGTTGCATCCCGGTAGCTCGCGGCCGGCGCAGAGACGCAATCCGCAGCATGAAGCGCAGGGTCAGCAGACAGGGCTCCGACATGGGCCAGTTGATCATCTATCCGCAGGGAACACGCGTGGCGCCTGGTGCCTGGAAGCCCTACAAGGTCGGCACGGGTGTTCTGTACGAGCAGCTTGGCAAGCCCTGCGTGCCGGTCGCCACCAATGTCGGGTATTTCTGGCCGAAACGAAAGGTCCTTCGCAAACCGGGCACGGCAGTGGTCGAGTTTCTTGATCCGATTCCGCCGGGACTGTCCGTGACGGAATTCATGGAAACGCTGGAGGAACGCGTCGAGGCCCGCTCGGGCGCGCTCCTCGACGAGGCCCGAGAAGCAAGCTGAGGTCGCATTCGGACCGCCTCGTCATGCCCTTCCCGAACGGGGAATGTCATTGCCTTGGCGAACGGAACGGCAAAGTGACCCGGATGTCGAAGCTTGCGGTTTGTGACCCGCGGCCCTTATATTGCGAGCTGAGAAAGGGCAGGCATGAACTATCTCGAGTTTGAAAAGCCTCTCGCGGAAATCGAAGGCAAGGCGGAAGAGCTGCGCGCAATGGCGCGCTCGAATTCCGGGATGGACATCAAGAAGGAAGCGAACCAGCTGGATTCGAAGGCAAAGTCGCTTCTGGCAGATCTCTACAAGAACCTGTCCCCTTGGAGAAAGTGCCAGGTCGCGCGCCATCCCGACCGGCCTCACTGCACTGACTACATCGAGTCCCTGTTCACCGAGTACACACCCTTGGCGGGCGACCGGAACTTTGCGGATGACCAGGCGGTGATTGGCGGGCTGGCTCGACTGAACGACCGCCCCTTGATGGTGATCGGGCATGAGAAGGGCAAGAACACGCAGGCCCGCATAGAGCGCAATTTTGGCATGGCGCGTCCCGAGGGCTACAGGAAGGCCGTACGACTCATGGACCTGGCGGACCGGTTCAACGTGCCCGTGGTGACCCTCATCGACACGCCGGGCGCCTACCCCGGCAAGGGCGCGGAGGAGAGAGGCCAGTCTGAGGCAATCGCGCGGGCGACGGAAAAGTGCCTGAAGATCGGCGTCCCGCTCGTGAGCATGGTGATTGGCGAAGGCGGTTCTGGCGGGGCGGTGGCAATTGCGACCGCTAATCGCGTCGCGATGCTGGAGCATTCGGTCTATTCGGTGATTTCTCCCGAGGGTTGTGCGTCAATTCTCTGGAAGGATGCCGAAAAGATGCGGGAAGCGGCCGAGGCCCTGAGGTTGACGGCTCAGGACCTGCACCGCCTCGGCGTGATCGACCAGATTGTCCGCGAACCGGTTGGGGGCGCGCATCGGAACATGGGGGCGACCACAAAGTCCGTGGGGAAGTGCATCGAGAAGTTCCTGGAGCAGCTGTCTGGGATGGCGCGCAAGGAGCTGATCGAGGAGCGGCGGTCGAAGTTCCTCTCGATGGGACAGGGCAGCCTGGCCGCATAGGCCGTGATCGCGTTCTGCAATTCAAGATGACCGAGAGTGCGGCAGGTGCCGCTCGCGCCGCTCCGGCGTGCAGCGGATGTCGCGGTCGCGGTGCACGGGATTTCGGACGGCCGTCAAGAAGCCGTGCTTGGCGGCTGGGTGGTCCACTCGTCGCTTCGCCATCCCGAGCGAGCAGGCGTTGTGCTGGCCGGGACAACGGGATTGCCCGCCCGGGCCCGGCCTATCCGTCCCGCAGGATCTCGCGTATCCGGTTGCCGAGCTCCTGTTCCCAAGGGCCGCGCATTTCCTTGACCCGTGCCACGTACGCGTCGTTCTTCTCCAGCGGGAGCGCCGGATCGTAAGAGTCCGCGACTTCCAGCATTGCGCGGTGGTCCAGGTCGTTGAATGCTTCGACCATCTTTCGGGACTTTGCCCGAGGTATGCCAAGCGCCTCGTAAGCGGAACGCCCGACCCTGAGTGAACTGTCATAGGTTTCGCGGATTATGTCCCTGCATCCGACCGCCCAGAGGTCGTACACGTGGTGGCGGTTCCGGGCGCTTGCGATGACGTGAAGATCCGGAAAGTTCTGGACCGCGTATTCCGCCAGCTGCGTTACGCTGTCCACGTCGTCGATCGCGATCACCAGGACCCTTGCCCGGTCAATGCCGGCAGCCTTCAGGAGATCCGGACGGGTTGCATCCCCGAAATGCACACGCGCCCCGAGCCTTCTCAACATGTCGATCTGCTTGGAGTCGTAGTCGATGACGGTCGTCTTGTAGCCTGCCGCAAGGAGCATTCGGTCAACAATTGTGCCAATCCGGCCATAGCCGGCGATGATGATCTCGCCGGGTTCCTCGATCTCGTCCTCGTCGCGCACTTCCTCGTTGATGAAGTGGTCGGTGATCACCCGTTCATGGACGATGAAGAGCAAGGGAGTCAGCAGCATCGACATGGCAATCACGAGAAGCAGCTGGTCGGCGATTGCGGTCGGCAGAACGGCATTGGCAACCGAAAAGGAAAGCAGCACGAACCCGAATTCGCCGGCCTGGGAGAGGGCCATTGCAAGAAGCCAGCGATCCGGTCCCCTGAGCCCGAATGCCGTGCCAAGCAGAAAGAGGATCGCGCCCTTGATCGCGATCAGGCCCAGCGTCAGGCCTATCGTGACCACAAGGCTTTCCCACAGGAGCGCGAAGTTGATGCCAGCCCCAACCGTAATGAAGAAGAGGCCGAGGAGTAGTCCGCGGAACGGATCTATGTCGCTCTCGAGTTCGTGGCGGTACTCGCTGTTGGCAAGCACGACGCCCGCGATGAACGCGCCGAGCGCGGGCGAAAGGCCGACAAGCACCATCAGGAGCGCGATGGTCACGACGATGGCAAGGGCGGTTGCCACGAAGATCTCGCGGAGGCCCGTGACCGCAATGAACCGGAGCGCGGGACGCGTCAGGTAGTTTCCGCCGAGAATCACGATGCCTACGGCACTCAACGTTACTACGGCAGTCTGCAGACCGTTCATCCCTTCCACGAGGCTCAACGACGGACCGTGACCTTCCGCGCCTGAAGTTGCCGCGAATCCCGCCAGTTCGGGAATCGCCAACAAGGGCACAACCGCCAGGATCGGGATGACGGCCACATCCTGGGTCAGTAGGACAAGTAGACCGGATTCACCGCCCGAGCTCTTCAGCAGCCCCTTTTCGGTGAGCGTTTGCAGCGTGATTGCCGTCGAGGAGAGCGCCAGCACAAGACCGATTGCAACCGACACGTTCCAAGGTTGTCCCAGCACGTTGGCCAGGCTCGCCACGACGGCAGTCGTCAGAAGTATCTGGCCGCCGCCCATCCCTAGCAACTTGAGCCGCATCTGCCACAGGTATCTCGGCTCCAGCTCAAGCCCGATGAGAAAAAGCATCATGACGACGCCAAGTTCGGCAACCTGCTGGACTGCATGCACGTCGACATCCAGCAGCGCCAGAACCGGGCTGATCGCGACGCCCGCAGCGAGGTAGCCGAGAACCGAACCCATTCCGAGGCGCGTGGCAATTGGGACGGACACGACGCCGGCGATCAGGAAGATGAAGGCAAGAAGCAGGATGTCGGTCATGAAACTTAATTGCAGGGTTCCGCGTGCCCTGAAAAGGCGAAAGCTTGCGGCACAAGAAGAATCTTTCGGGTTCCGCGCCCGGGACAAGGCTTTTTTTGCTTTCCTGAATGCCAGTCTTTGCTATCGTTCAGGCATGTCCCGGCGACCCGAAGTGATTTCCTAGGAGGATCAAGATGAGCACAGTCTCCATGACGGTGAACGGCAAGGCCGTATCCGCCGATGTCGAGGACCGCACGCTCCTTGTCGACTACATACGCGAGCACCTGCGCCTGACCGGCACGCATGTCGGATGCGACACAAGCCAGTGCGGCACATGCGTGGTTCACGTGGAGGGCAAGGCGGTGAAGTCCTGCACCATGCTGGCCGCCGCCGCCGAAGGCGCGGCAGTCACGACCATCGAGGGCGTGGCGAACGGCGACCTGCACCCGATGCAGAAGGCATTCAATGACAATCACGGGCTTCAGTGCGGCTTTTGCACGCCGGGCATGATCATGAGCGGAATCGACATGGTCAATCGCTACAAGGCTGAGGGAAGGACGCTCGACGAAGCCGCGATCCGCCACGAGCTTGAAGGCAATATCTGCCGATGCACCGGCTACCACAACATCGTGAAGTCGATTGCGCAAGCCGCCAGCGAGATGTGAGGAGGGCGACAGATGAGCGAAGGAATCGGTGCACCGGTCAAGCGCAAGGAGGACAAGCGCTTCATCACCGGAAAGGGCAAGTATACTGACGACATCAGGATGGAGAACCAGGCCTACGCGGCGTTCGTCCGGTCTCCTCACGCACATGCAGAGATCAACGGCATCGAGACGTCTGCGGCCGAGGCGATGAGCGGGGTCGTTGCCGTTCTGGACGGCGCGCAACTGACTGGTGACGGCATTGGCAACCTGATTTGCGGCTGGGCGATCTCGTCAAAGGACGGAAGCCCGATGAACATGGGTGCATGGTCTGCGCTGGCAACCGAGAAGGTGCGGTACGTTGGCGACGCAGTGGCCGTCGTCATCGCGGAAAGCAAGGAGGAGGCTCTAGCGGCTGCCGAGGCGATCGAGGTGAGCTACAACGAGCTTCCCGTGGCGGCGAACATTGCGGCCGCTCTCGCGGATGGAGCCCCGCAAGTCCACGAAAACGCGCCCGGCAACGTGATCTACGACTGGGAACTCGGCGACGGCGACGCGACCGCGGCGGCCCTCGCGGGAGCGGCGCATGTCACTGAAATGGACATCACCAACAACCGCCTCGCCCCGAACGCGATGGAGCCGCGGTCTGCGGTTGCGACCTACGATGACGCGGAAGACCACTACACGCTGTATTCGACCAGCCAGAACCCGCACGTGGCGCGGCTGGTGCTGAGCGCCTTCTATCAGGTTGCCCCCGAGCACAAGCTTCGCGTGATCGCGCCTGATGTGGGAGGAGGGTTCGGGTCGAAGATCTACATCTATCCGGAAGAGATCGTCTGCCTTTGGGCCTCCATGAAGACCAGGCGCTCCGTCAAGTGGACGGCGGAGCGAACGGAGTCCTTCCTGACCGATGCCCACGGGCGCGATCATGTCACCAAGGCGCGGATGGGCTTCGATGCCGACGGCAAAATCGTGGGCTTCAAGGTCTCGACCAAGGCGAACTTTGGTGCCTACATGTCGCTCTTTTCAAGTGCCGTGCCGACCTATCTCTACGCGACGCTGCTTTCGGGAACCTACGACATCCCGGCGATCCATTGCGAAGTCCTGGCATGCTACACGAACACCGTGCCCGTGGACGCCTATCGCGGCGCGGGGCGACCGGAAGCGTCTTTCGTCGTGGAGCGCCTGATGGAGACAGCCGCGCGAGAAATGGGCAAGGATCCATCGGAACTGCGGCGCGTAAACTTCGTCAAGGAGTTCCCGTACCAGACCCAGGTCATTATGAACTACGATTCGGGAGATTTCGAAGGCAACATGAACCAGGCCATGGAGGCTGCCGACTGGGCGGGCTTCACGGCGCGCAAGGCAGAGGCCGCCAATCGTGGCAAGCTTCGGGGCATCGGCATGGCCTGTTACATCGAGGCTTGCGGAATCGCGCCGTCGGCTGCGGTTGGCTCGCTCGGAGCCGGCGTCGGTCTATGGGAATCGGCGGAAGTGCGCGTTAACCCGGTCGGAACGATCGAGGTGCTTACCGGTTCGCACAGCCATGGGCAGGGACATGAAACGACCTTCGCACAGGTTGTGGCGGAGCGCTTCGGCGTGCCGCTCGACAGCATCCAGATCGTCCATGGCGACACCGACAAGGTGCAGTTCGGCATGGGCACCTACGGTTCGCGCTCAGGTCCCGTCGGCATCTCGGCGATCGTCAAGGCCTGCGACAAGGTCGAGGTGAAGGTGCGGAAGATCGCGGCGCACTTGCTGGAGTGCAATCCGGACGACCTCGTGTTGGAAGACAGCCAGGTCAAGGTGCCGGGCACCAACAAGGCACTCGGCTGGCATGAGGTGGGCCTTGCGGCCTACACCGCGCACAACCTGCCAGCCGACATGGAACCCGGCCTGAAGGAGGGGGCGTTCTACGATCCAGAGAACTTCACCTTCCCGATGGGCTGTTTCATTGCCGAGGTCGAGATCGATCCAGGCACCGGAAAGACCGACGTCGTCAAGTTCGTGGCCTCGGACGATTTCGGGGTGATCATCAATCCGATGATCGTCGAAGGCCAGGTTCACGGCGGCATTGCCCAAGGTGTCGGGCAGGCCTTGCTGGAAGAGATGGTGTATGACGAGAGCGGCCAGCCGGTTTCGGGATCCTACATGGACTACACGATGCCGCGTGCCGAAGACGTTCCGAGCTTCGTGGTCGAGCATCACAACACCCGGTGCGCAACAAATCCCCTCGGCATAAAGGGCTGCGGGGAGGCTGGGGCAATCGGTTCGCCGCCCGCCGTCATCAACGCGATCACTGACGCCATCGGCAACAACGACGTCAGCATGCCGGCGACGCCCGCGAAGGTCTGGGCTGCAATCCAGGCGTCCGGCACCAGCATGGCTGCGGAATAGGGAGAGAGGCGATGCATTCATTGAACTACCACAAGGCGTCCAACGCATCCGAAGCTGCCAGACTCCTTTCCGGAACGGAGGACGGGAAGTTCCTTGCGGGCGGGCAGACGCTGATACCGGCCATGAAGACTCGCCTCGCGGCGCCGTCGGACCTGGTCGACGTGTCTGGCGCGGCGGACCTGCGCGGGATCACGGTTTCGGGGCGTGAGGTGACGATTGGAGCCGCGACGACGCATGCGGAAGTCGCGGCCAGCGGAGAGTTGCGCGACGTCTGTCCGTCAATTTGCGAAATGGCCGCGAATATCGGCGATCCGGCGGTTCGCCATCGCGGCACGATCGGTGGCTCGATCGCGAACAATGATCCTGCGGCGGACTACCCGGCAGCGATGCTGGCTTTGGAGGCGACGATCAAGACGGCCGGCCGAGAGATTGCGGCGGACGACTTTTTCGTCGGCCTCTTCGAGACTGCACTCGAGGATGACGAACTCATCACGTCGATTGGGTTCACGGCACCGGAGGCAGGCGCCTATGCCAAGTTCCCGAACCCCGCTTCGCGCTACGCCATGTGCGGCGTCTTCGTTGCAAGGGGTGATGGCGGCGTCCGCGTCGGGGTCACCGGGGCCGGTGCGGACGGCGCATTCCGGGCGGGCGAATTCGAGGCCGCACTTGGGGGCGAATTCTCCGCGGAAGCGCTGAACGGCATTTCCGTGAGTGCGGCAGAGATGTTGTCCGACATCCACGGCGATGGCGTCTACCGTGCCAATCTGGTTTCCGTCATGGCCAAGCGTGCCGTCGCTGCCGCCACGTGACAATTCTGATTGTGCGCCGGCTCCAATGAGCCGGTGCAGGTGCTCCTGTGGACATGCGCCATGTTGGGGGCACCAGGTGCACGCGCACTGCAATTCGGGATTCACTCAACGTCCTGGTCACGCGTCCCGGTCGCAGTCACATCGCCTTGCCTAGGGTTTTCTGGGTGCGCCACCTCGGGATGAGACCGTTCGCGACGAGGCGCCGCCGTCCAGGTGGATGCCCGGAGAGATGAAGCGCTTTGTCGAGTGGTTCAACGGAAGCCGGAACTTCAAGGGTGCGGTGCTTGCGGGCGTGGCACATCCCTTGTTCGGGCGCATTCGCCCGCTTGACGACGGAAATGGTAGGGTCGGACGTGCCATGGCGGACATTGCCTTGCCACAAGAACTCGTGCGTCCTGCGCTGTTGCGCCTGTCCGCGACGATCCAAGGCAAGGTTCAGGACTACTACGACGCGCTCGATCGTGCCGGGAGGCGAGGCATGGACATAACCGAGTGGCTGGCCTGGTTCACCGGTCTGGTCCTGGATTCACGGAGGCGTGCCAGGGAAGATGTTGGCTACGTGCTTGCAACGGCGCGATTCTGGGACGTTCATGGCGACAAGTTCAATGGCCGTCAGGCAAGGGGCCCGGCCAGGACGCTCCGAGTTGGGGCGACGGTCTCAAGGGCGGCATGAATGCCGGAAAACGCATGAAGATGACCGGTTGTTCGAAGGCGACTGCGACCCGCGATCCGGACGGTTCCTGCAGATGGACGCTTTTCGCAGGCTGGAGAGCGGCGGTCGCAACACGCGATACGATGTCTGGCTGGCCGGCGTGTAGCGCGGTGTGACCTCCCGCGACGGCGGACTTGACCACGCGGTGCCCAGGGCCGAGACCCAGTAGGTTTCCCCGCCGGTCGTCGGACTTGCGATCAGGTGGAAGAGTGCAGGGCGCGCCCGGCAACGGGACGCGCCGCCTGGCGAGCGGCCGCCGATTCACAGGTCGATCAGTTCGGCCTGTCTCACAATGACTTCGGCCTGCCGCACGCTCGCGATGTCAACAAGCCTTCCCTTGTAGGTGGCGGCACCGGATCCCGACCGCTGCGCCTCCTCCATCGCGGCGAGGATTTCCCTGGCTTCGACGATCGCGTCCGCCGACGGCGTGAACACTTCATTGGCAAGTGCGATCTGTCTTGGATGGATCGCCCACTTGCCAACCATCCCAAGCGTTGCAGATCGCAGTGCCTGTGCACGGAAGCCCTCGTCGTCGGAAAAATCTCCAAACGGTCCGTCGACCGGAAGGACGCCGTGGGTTCGGCAGGCCGCCACGATCGCGGTCTGAGCCCAGTGCCAAGGGTCGGACCAGTACTTGCTTCCTTCCCGTGCCATGTAGTAGTTTTCCTGGGTGCCGCCGATGCCGGTCGTCTGCATGCCCATCGAGGCCGCGAAGTCCGCCGCGCCCAGGCTTATGGCCTTGAGACGAGGAGAGCTTGCCGCGATCCGTTCCACGTTGGTGATCCCGGCGGCAGTCTCAACAATCACCTCCAGGTCAATGTGTTTGGTTCTCCCGGTGGCGGATTCCACGGCTGACACCAAGGCATCGACGGCATAGATGTCGGCCTCGCACCCGACCTTCGGAATCATGATCTGGTCCAGCCGTTCGGAGCAGTTTTCGAGGAGATCGACCACGTCCCGGTACCAGTAGTGCGTGTCAAGGGCGTTGATGCGGACTGAAAGGGTCTTCCTGTGCCAATCCAGGTCGCCAATCGCCTCGATTACGTTCTTTCGCGCCTCGGGCTTGTCACTGGGCGCGACCGAATCTTCGAGGTCGAGGTTGATCACGTCCGCCTCGGATGCCGCCATTTTCTCGAAAATTGATGGCCGTGAACCGGGGCCAAAGAGCTGGCATCGATTCGGACGGCCCGGCGCGGGGGGTTGCGGACGGAAGCTCATTGGCAGCACGCCTTTTGCAAGGTTCAGTCACGAACTGACTATAATGTTGCGCTGCAGCATGCAAACCTGTTGCGCTGCGGCATATCGAGTGAGCAATTTTCTTCGAAAATTTCGCAAGAATAGAGGTGATGTTTCGTGAAATGCATAAAATTTAACAGCAAATGGCAGAACTTTCCTCTGGGGACGCCTAAAATTGCGAGACGTGGGAGGGTGCCATGATTCGCAAGCCGTATCTGCTTTTTCTTGGTGATGCGCCTGATCAGCTCGCCGCAAAGGTGGCACAGGGCATTGCCGACTGGCGGCCAGAGCATGTCGTCGGGCAGTTGCGGCTGGACGGCTGCAAGGCCGATGCTGGTGTGCCTGATCTGAGCTTGAGCGACGCTTGGGAACAGGGTGCTCGTACATTGGTCGTCGGCGTGGCAAACCGGGGCGGGATCATCCCGGAAGCCTGGCTCGATGTTCTGAAGGACGCCTTGGAAATTGGATTCGACCTGGCGAACGGCCAGCACAACCTGCTGCGTGATCAAGACATCCTGAGGGAGGTTGCGCAGCGGAACGATCGGTCTCTCCATGACGTGCGCGTTCCGACGGTTGCCTATCCGATTGCAAACGGAAGGAAGCGGACAGGCAAGCGTTGCCTCGCGCTCGGAACGGATTGCTCGATTGGCAAGATGTACACGGGTCTGGCCATGGACAGGGAAATGAGGACGAGAGGAATGAAGTCGACCTTCCGTCCGACAGGCCAGACAGGAATCCTGATCACGGGAAGCGGCGTACCTCTTGACGCCGTTGTCGCTGATTTCATGGCCGGAGCGGTCGAGTTCCTGACGCCAGTTAACGATTCCGACCACTGGGATCACATCGAGGGACAGGGCAGCCTTTTCCATGTTTCCTATTCCGGCGTCACGATGGCACTGATTCATGGTGGGCAGCCGGATGCCATCATACTCGCCCATGAGCCGACGCGGACACATATGCGGGGCTTGCCGCACTACGGACTGCCTACGCTCGAAGAGCTTCGCGAAGTGGCGCTTCCAATGGCCCAAGTCGCGAACCCGGCCGTGAGGATCTGCGGTGTTTCGATGAATACAAGCGCGCTGGACGACGATGAGGCCACGCGATCTTGCGAGGAGATCGAGGAACGGATGGGCCTGCCGACAGTGGATCCCTTTCGGCACGGGGCCGCTCGCCTTGTGGATGCGCTGGAGGCGATCTGAATCCGTTGGGCGCTTTCCTGGTCGATGTGCAGCGGTGGCCATGACGGGCCACGCCGTGCAATGGGGTTGACCGTGCTGAAGCAGGCCCTGTGCGCGTTCCTCAGGAACGAGCTGCGGGAAAGATCCGATTGAATGGAGATACGTACCGATCCCGAGTCATTCCGGCTGGCCGGAACATTCACGATCTCGCGGGGGTCGCGTGATGTCGCCGAGGTCCTTACCGTTCGCATCGAAGCGGAAGGGAAGGTCGGAAGGGGCGAGTGCGTCCCCTATGCACGCTACGGCGAATCCATGGAGTCAGTGGCAGATCAGGTCATGGGTTTGCCGGATGAACTGACCCGCGAGGAGCTCCAGGAAACTCTGCCTGCCGGAGCGGCGCGAAACGCCGTTGACTGCGCGTTTTGGGATCTTGCGGCAAAGCAGGCAGGAACGCGCGCGTGGCGGCTGGCCGGGCTCGATACGCCAGGGCCCGTTGTTACCGCGTACACGCTGTCGCTCGACACGCCTGAGAGGATGGAGGCGTCTGCTCGAATGCAGGCCGGGCGACCATTGCTGAAAGTGAAGCTGGGCGGCGAAGATGACATGACCCGGCTCGAAGCCGTTCGGCGCGGCGCCCCGAACACGCGGATCATTGTCGATGCGAACGAGGGATGGAGTGCCGAACTGTATTCGGAAATTGCGCCGCATTTGGTAAGGCTTGGCGTCCGGCTGGTCGAACAGCCATTGCCCGCCGGCAATGATGAAGTGCTCGCCGAAATCGAGCGGCCGCTGCCGGTCTGTGCTGACGAGTCGGTTCATGACAGGGCGACTTTGCCTGCGCTCAAGGCCAAGTACGATGCAGTGAACATCAAGCTCGACAAGGCCGGCGGCTTGACGGAGGCATTGGCGCTCAGGGCTGCGGCGCGGGAGCAAGGTCACGACATCATGGTTGGATGCATGCTCGGCACGTCGCTTGCCATGGCACCTGCGGTCCTGCTTGCTCAAGGTGCGACGGTGGTTGACCTTGACGGGCCGCTGCTTCTGGCTGAAGACCGCGACCATGCGCTGGAATTCGACGACGGGTGCGTGCATCCGCCACGGCCTGAACTTTGGGGGTAAGCAATGAGCCGCATCGTGTACATCAACGGAGAATACGTTGCTGAAGAGGAGGCTCGCGTGTCGATATTCGATCGGGGGTTTCTTTTTGCTGACGGCGTCTACGAAGTGACCAGCGTCCTCGACGGCAAGCTGATTGACTTCGCCGGGCACGCGGCACGACTTGAGAGATCCTTGGGCGAAATTGGAATGGCGCCTCCGATTTCCGGCGAGGAACTGGCCGAGGTCTTTCGGGAGCTGGTTCGGCGGAACGCGCTGACCGAAGGCATGATCTATCTCCAGATCACTCGTGGCGCAGACAAGGATCGAGACTTTGACTGCCCGGCGCCCGAGCTCGTGCCGTCCACGGTGCTGGCGTTCACGCAGACCAAGAACATCGTCGACAGTCCGGCCGCGAAGACAGGCATCAGGGTGATCACGATCGACGACCTTCGTTGGGCGCGCCGCGACATCAAGACGGTCCAGCTTCTCTATCCCGTCCTCGGAAAGAAGACGGCCAAGGATCAGGGCAAGGACGATGCGTGGATGGTCGAGGAAGGTGTCGTGACCGAAGGCACCTCGAACAACGCCTGCATCGTCAGGGCAGGCAGGATCATCACGCGAGATCTTTCCGAAAAGATCCTGCACGGCATCACTCGGAAGGCCGTGCTGGCGTTTGCGCGGGAGGCGCAGATGAAGGTCGAGGAGCGACCGTTCACCGTGGACGAGGCCAAGGAGGCGGACGAGGCATTCATCACGTCTGCATCAACGTTCGTGATGCCGGTCATCGAGATCGACGGTGCGAGGATCGGTGACGGAAAGCCTGGTCCGGTCGCAACCCGGCTTCGAGAGATATATATCGCGGAGTCCCGGAAGTCCGCCGTTTAGCGCTGTTGCTGCGCTTCAGCGAATCTGAGCAGTGCGGGTGCCGCAGATGCTGGCCGGAAACGGAGCGGCCATGGATCACGTGGCGAGAGTCGTCGGTTCAGCCGTCGCCTCAGTCATAGTCTCCTTTCTTGTGCTGGTCAGCATGGGCTCTCGGAACTTTCGTTCCTCAAGCCCCTCCCTTCAGGGAGGGGTCGCTGACGATCGTGGTGGAGTTTCCGGGACCGCTCGAACGCAGCCTCTTGTCCCGCCGTTGCCTCCGTCTGGTGGATGGCTTTCCAGTCATCGTAGGGCATGCCGTAAAACGATTCGCGAGCCTCCTCCTTCGAGATCTCGATGCCTCGCTCGTCCGCCGCTTCCTGATACCAGCGCGACAGGCAGTTCCGGCAAAACCCGGCGAGGTTCATGAGGTCGATGTTCTGAACGTCAAGGCGGTCGGTCATCAGGTGCTTCTGCAAGCGCCTGAACGCGGCGGCTTCCAGTTCAAGGCGGATCTTGTCGTCCATCGAGCTTCTCCTCAAGTTTCTGCCGCTGCCAGTGCCTCGGGAAGAAGGCGGGCAAGGCGGTCGGCTTCTGCAAGCGCCTGAACGCGGCGGCTTCCAGTTCAAGGCCCACTCTGCCTGATCTCGCTCCTTGCCAATCAGGTCGTTGCGCACCTCGATCAAGGTATTTTGTCGCCGTGTCTGCACGGCATGCCTGTCTATTGTGTCCCCCTCGAGCCTGCCGCTGTAGGGCTGGTTTGCGCCGACGATCAGCTGCCTTTCGCGAGCCAGCCCTGCCAGAAGGGGGAGCGAAAGACGATCATCGTCGGCAAACAGCAGCGTCACGTGCCAAGGGCGGGGCTTTCGACCGCGAAACTGCGGTGTAAATGAATGGACCGAAAGAATGACGGTGTCCGGCCGCCTTGCCGCGATCTCTGCGATGGTGCGGTGGTATGGACGGTAGAGAATCTGCTTGCGCCGTTCGATTTCGGTCGCGTCCGCATTGCGATTGGCCGGAATGATGGTGCCGTCGTAGATCCGCATGACAAGGGTCGGGTCTTGTTCGCCCCGGTTCGGATCAATGACAAGGCGCGAGTAGTTGGCCAGCACTGCCGGCGCATCCAGCCGCTCCGCCAGCTTCAGCGCCAGCCCTGACGCGCCCACGTCATACGCGATGTGCCGCGACATGTCGTCGCGCGAGATTCCGAGATCGCCATTTGCCACCCAGGACGGGACTGCGTTCGACGCATGATCGCACAGCACGAGGCATCGCGAGGGCCGGGATTCGCCGACGACGATGACGGGACACAGGTCTGATGATTCTTCCGGTTCGAACGGCATGGCAGGAAACTATCGCCCGACACGCCCGTTGGCCAGTTGTCAGGCGCTAACAATTGCGGCAGTAGAGAATATCATCCGATACCAAGGGAATGTCTCATGCGCCGTCTCCGAAACGTCAAGATCGTCGCGACATTGGGTCCGGCGTCGAGCTCCTACGACATGATCCGCAAGCTGTTCGAGGCCGGAGCCGACACGTTCCGCCTGAACACCAGCCACGGAGATCACGACGATATCAGGGCACGACACGAGATAATCCGCAAGGTCGAACAGGACGTGGGACGACCCATCGGGATCCTTGCTGACCTGCAGGGGCCGAAGCTCAGGGTGGGTATCTTTGCGAACAGCGCCGTTGATCTCGAAGAAGGCCAGAGCTTTCGTTTCGATCTCTCGGACGCACCGGGCGGGCCGAACAGGGTGCAACTTCCCCATCACGAGATCTTCGCAGCCCTGGAGAAGGGTGCAACGCTGCTTGTCAATGACGGAAAGATCCGCATGAAAGTCGAAGAGCACGGTCCCGAATTCGCGGACTGCACCGTCCTGGTGGGCGGCACGGTCTCGGACCGGAAGGGCGTGAACGTTCCGGACGTGCTTCTGCCGCTCGCTGCATTGTCAGAGAAGGACAGGTCGGATCTGGAATTCGTGTGCGAGCTTGGTGTCGACTGGCTGGCCCTGTCGTTCGTCCAGCGAGCCGAAGATGTCCACGAGGCGCGCGAGTTGGCACGGGGTCGCGCGGCGCTGATGACAAAGGTCGAGAAGCCCGCTGCGGTGCGCAATTTCAATTCCATTCTTGAAGCGTCAGACGGAATCATGGTTGCCCGGGGCGACCTCGGCGTGGAATTGCCGGTCCAGAACGTGCCGCCGATCCAGAAGCGCTTGGTGCGGAAGTGCCGGAAGGCGGCGAAGCCTGTGATCGTGGCAACGCAAATGCTTGAATCCATGATCGAAAGCCCGATGCCAACGCGAGCCGAAGTGTCTGACGTTGCCGCCGCGATATACGAAGGTGCCGATGCGGTGATGCTCTCGGCCGAGAGCGCAGTCGGATCCTATCCTGTCGAGGCGGTGTCGACGATGCACAACGTCGCGATCGAGGTCGAGAACGATCCCACGTATCGCGATGTCGTGGATGCTAGCAGGGGGGGGCCCAAGCAGTCTGTCGCGGACGGCATTGTTTCCGCTGCACGCGAAATTGCGGAAACCGCCGACATCAAGGTGATCTGCAGTTACTCGGAATCCGGGACGACCGCGTTGCTGGTGGCCCGCGAACGGCCCCATGTTCCGATCATTGCCATGACGTCCCGGATCCAGACGGCACGGCGACTCTGCCTGTCTTGGGGTTTGCACTGCTCCCATACCAGCGAGGTGGATCGGTTCAAGACTGCCGTCATAAACTCAGCAAGGGCCTCCATAGCGGAAGGGTTCGCCTCACCGGACGACTTTCTCGTCGTGACTGCCGGCGTCCCATTCGGAAAGCCGGGCACCACGAACATCTTGCGCGTTTCGTCCTGCGATGAACGCAAGATCATTCCCGCAGATCCCGATTGAAGACCGGTGCCGCGACCGGGGTCGCTGGCAATGATGAAGGTCATTGGACTGCAGACTGCAAATTCCCGTGCGGCGCCTGCCCCTCGCGCCAGGTGCGCACGCCGGGCAGGTGCGCTTTCCCTCTTGCCAGCGCCTCGGCCGGCCTGTATGCGGCACGCCTCAGTGGGCTCGCCGGCCGAAGCGGCATGCCGAGCGGGCCTTGAACCGTCTGTCGACAGGAGATGGAAATGCCCAAGATGAAGACCAAGTCGAGCGCGAAAAAGCGCTTCAAGGTGTCGGCCTCGGGAAAGGTGATCAGCGCCCAGGCGGGGAAGCGCCACGGCATGATCAAACGGACAAACAAGTTCATTCGCAATGCGCGCGGCACGACCGTGATGAGCAGGCCTAATCAAAGGCTCGCCAAGCGCTACATGCCCTACGACCGCTGAGGAGACGCAGACATGTCACGTGTAAGAGGGGGTACGACCACTCACGCCCGCCACAAGAAGGTGATCGGCGCCGCGAAGGGCTACTACGGTCGCCGCAAGAACACGTTCAAGGCCGCGCGGCAAGCTGTCGACAGGGCCAACGAGTACGCGACCCGTGACCGAAAGGCCCGCAAGCGGAACTTTCGTGCGCTTTGGATCCAGAGGATCAACGCCGCCGTCCGGGCCCATGACGAGGCATTAACCTATTCTCGCTTCATCAACGGCCTTTCCAGGGCAGGCATAGAAGTGGACCGCAAGGTCTTGGCCGACCTTGCCGTGCACGAGCCTGAGGCGTTTGAGGCCATCGTGAAAAAGGCGAAGGCCGCGATCGCGTAAACGCTCCCTTCGGGATCAGTTACAAGTGAAGCTGCGGACCTTTTGGGGGTCGCGCAGCTTCTTGTCTTCAGGGGTTCCGACGGCTAGCACGGCGGTGCAAGGATCGAGAGGGTCCAGATGGACGAACTGAGAACAAGGTACCTTGGCGCGATCGCTGGCGCGGCCGATGAGGCCGCGCTTGAAGAGCTGCGCGTTGCCGCTCTCGGCAAGAGAGGCGAGGTGTCGCTCAGGATGCGCGAGCTCGGCGGCATGACCCCCGAGGAGAGGCAGGTCTCCGGGCCGGCGCTCAACGCGTTGAAGGACGAGATCAACGGGGCGATCACGGCCAAGAAGGCTGCACTGGAAGACGCGGCTCTCGATGCGCGTCTCAAGGATGAATGGCTAGACGTGACATTGCCTGCGCGCCAGCGCGCGTACGGAAGCGTCCACCCCGTCAGCCAGGTCACCGAGGAGGTGACGGCCATCTTCTCCGACATGGGATTTTCCGTCGCGGAAGGTCCGCAGATCGAAAGCGACTGGTACAACTTCGACGCGCTCAACATCCCCGATCACCATCCTGCACGGACTGAAATGGACACGTTCTACATGGCGCAGGCGGAGGGTGACAACCGGCCGCCGCATGTCCTCAGGACCCATACCTCGCCGGTCCAGATACGCGCGATGCAGGAGCGTGGGGCACCGATTCGCATAATCTGTCCGGGTCGGGTCTACAGGGCCGACTATGACCAGACGCACACGCCAATGTTCCATCAGGTCGAGGGTCTTGCGATTGATCACGACATTTCGATGGCCAACCTGAAATGGGTGCTCGAGGAATTCTTCTCGGCCTTTTTTGGGACGACCGTAAAGACCCGCTTCCGCGCCTCGCACTTTCCTTTCACGGAACCGTCGGCCGAAGTCGACATCCAGTGCTCTTGGGAGGGCGGAACCGTTAGAGTTGGCGAGGGCGAAGGCTGGCTGGAGGTCCTGGGCTCAGGAATGGTGCACCCGAAGGTACTGGAAGCTAGTGGAATCGACTCTTCCACGTGGCAGGGATTCGCTTTCGGCATCGGGATTGATCGGTTGGCGATGCTGAAATACGGCATTCCGGACCTTCGGGCCTTCTTTGATTCGGATCTGCGGTGGCTGAGGCATTACGGCTTCGCCCCGCTTGACGTGCCGACGCTGCACGGAGGGTTGCAGTGATGCGTGCCGCATCGTGCAGAGTGCCTGGCCCGATGCAGGCGGGGTATCATCCGGGGCGCCATGCGTCGGTCCGACTGTCCGAGGCAGCGGGTTTGCCGGCGTCCGAAAGAACCGGCACTCGTTCGGGGGAATCGCGATGAGGTTCACGGTTGCCTGGCTCAAGGAGCATCTTGAAACCACCGCTACGGTTGACGAGATCGCGGAGGCCCTGACCGACATAGGCCTTGAGGTGGAGGAGGTCCAGAATCCTGCAGACCGGTTGCAGGACTTCACGCTTGGCAAGGTCTTGAAGGCCAAAAGGCATCCCGACGCGGACAGGTTGCGGGTCTGCGAAGTCGAGACCGATCAGGGTCCCAGGCAGATCATCTGCGGTGCGCCAAATGCTCGTGAAGGGATCACGGTCGTTGTTGCACATGCCGGCACGTACGTTCCGGGCATCGACACCACCATCCAGGTCGGGAAAATCAGGGGCGTGAAGAGCCACGGCATGATGTGCTCCGAGCGCGAGATGGAGCTTTCCGACGAGCATGACGGGATCATCGAGTTGCCGTCGGGCGAGGTGGGAGAGCGCTTCATCGACTGGCTGGCGGCGAATGACCCGTCAAGGGTCGATCCGGTGATCGAGATAGCCATCACGCCCAACCGTCAGGACGCATTGGGTGTCGAGGGGATTGCCCGCGACCTGGCGGCCCGAGGCTTGGGAACAAGGATCGAGAGGCCGGTTGCTCCGGTGCCGGGCACGTTTGATTCACCGATCGACGTCTCGATCGACAAGGACACGATCGACGGCAATCCCTACTTTGCCGGCCGGGTGATCCGGGGCGTGACGAACGGACCGTCGCCGGCATGGCTGCAGCGAAGGTTGCAGGCCATCGGACTGCGTCCGATCTCGGCGCTGGTCGATATCACGAACTTCTTCACCTACGACCGCAACCGGCCGCTCCATGTCTTCGATGCCGACCAGGTCAAGGGAAACCTCCGCGTGCATAGGGCAAAGGGCGGCGAGCAGATCTTCGCACTGGACCAGAAGACCTATGCATTCGAGAGGAACATGATGATCATTGCCGACGAGCGGGGACCTGAAAGCATCGCTGGCATCATGGGTGGAGACGAAACGGGCGTGACCGGGGACACCGTCAATGTATTTGTCGAAAGCGCCTATTGGGATCCGGTGACGATCGCGCATGCGGGACGCAAGCTGAAGATCAGCTCCGATGCCAGGTATCGCTTTGAAAGGGGGGTGGATCCCGAGTTCACGCTGCCGGGCCTGGAGGCAGCCACGTCGATGATCATGGAGCTTTGCGGCGGCGAGGCGTCTCATGTCGTCGAGGCGGGCGCTTTGCCCGAGACGGCCCGTGCCTATCGCCTGGACCCTGCACGCTGCTCTTCGCTTGTCGGCATGGACATTCCGGCCAAGGATCAGCGGGCGACGCTGGAAGCGCTTGGATTCGCGCTTGATGGAGACATGGCGACTCCGCCTTCGTGGCGTCCCGACGTGCGGGGAGAGGCGGACCTGGTCGAGGAGGTGGCGCGCATGGCATCGCTCACGCATCTGGAGCCGAAGCCCATGCCTAGGGCTGCGCCTGGCGTGCCGGAACCGATCCTTACACCGCTCCAGAGGCGTGAGCAGGCCTCGCGACGGAGGGCGGCGGCGCTCGGCTACTGCGAATGCGTGACCTACAGCTTCATCGACGATGCCTCGGCCGCGCTGTTCGGCGGCGGCGACGAGGCGCGTCGCGTCGCGAATCCCATATCGTCCGAAATGACCCAGATGCGGCCATCGCTCTTTCCGGGGCTGTTGCACGCGGCTGCGCGCAACCAGGCGCGGGGTTTCGCCGATCTGGCTCTCTTCGAGGCCGGCGCCGTTTTCCATGGCGGCGAGCCGGAAGAGTTCGAGATCTTGGTCGCAGGGATTCGCGTCGGCGCAACCGGCCCAAAAGACCCGCATGGAGAGCGCCGGGACGTGGACGTCTTTGACGCCCGTGCCGATGCGGAGGCGGTTCTTGCCGCCGCCGGAGCCCCCGCGCGTACGCAAATTGGTCGGGGAGCCAACAGTTGGTGGCATCCGGTCCGCTCGGCGAAGATCACGCTTGGACCAAGGATCACGCTTGCGGCATTTGGCGAACTGCATCCCAGGGTGCTGCGCAGGCTGGACGTGAAGGGGCAGGCGGTCGGGTTCGCGATCCATCTCTCGGCCGTGCCTGAGCCGCGCGCAAAGGGCAGCACACGCACCGCCTTGCAAGTCAGCGACCTCCAGGCGGTCGAGCGCGACTTTGCCTTCGTGCTGGATGCGGACGTCGAGGCGGCAAATGTCGTGAACGCCGCCGCAGGTGCGGACAAGTCCTTGATCGAAGAGGTGAGGGTCTTCGACGAGTTCGTGGGCGGCAGTTTTGGCACGGGCAAGAAGTCACTTGCCATCACGGTGCGTCTGCAGCCGAGGGAACGGACCCTGACTGACGAGCAGATTGACGCAGTCAGCAAGGCGATTGTCGAAAAGGTTTCGAAGTCCACGGGTGGTGTGCTGCGGGCGTAGGAGGAAGGGTAGTGGCAAGACGGTACGCCCCGATCCTTCGACGACCGTTTCGAAGACTTGCCCGGCCGGTCACGGCGACAGCGACCTTCGGCCAATGATGGTGCATTGCCCGGCACTTTCCAAAGAGGCAAGACCGCTGGAGTTTCCTGTCCGTATGCTCAAACGCCTCTGATGAATTTCGCAAATCGTGGCAGAATGTTCGGAAGCAGCCGTGATTCGCGAAGGAGAATTGCGCAATGAACACGATTGACGCCACGGACTCTCGGATTCTCTCCGTGTTGCAGCGACGGGGTCGCATTTCGAATGCCGAGCTTGCGGACGAGATTCACCTGTCCGCTTCGGCCTGCCACAGACGCGTGCAAAGGTTGGAGCGATCCGGAATCATTCGCGACTACGTGGCGCTGCTTGATCCGAAGAAGCTCGACCGTCCGACGGTCGTGTTTGTCGAGATCACGCTTTCCGGCCAGGCAGACGAGGTGCTCGACGCCTTCGAACGGGAAGTGGCACGCATTCCGGACGTGCTCGAGTGCCACCTCATGGCAGGCACGGCGGACTATCTCCTGAAGGTCGTGGCGCAGGATACCGAGGACTTCGCGCGGATTCACCGTGGCAAGCTTGCGCGGCTGCCCGGCGTGGCGCAGATTCATTCGTCCTTTGCATTGAGGACGGTGCGCCAGACCACTGCGCTTCCTGTGTAACGGAGAGCTCCAGGGCGACTCGTCCGGAAGCCTCTCGCATTCGGAATTGCGCGAGCCGGCTTCGGGGCGGCCCCGACTGAATTGGATGCTTCGTACCGAAAGTGCCCGCTCCGTCCGCCGGTCGGGAATCGACGCTATTTGGTGCTTCTTGGGATGCGGGCGAGGCCGCCGTTCAGCAGGAGGCCCCGGATAGCCCGGGCCTTCGATGCAGAGTACTGTCCGGCTGCGCCGTACCTGGGTTCACAGGAGCCCTTCGCGCTGGGCCTTCTTGCGCGCCAGCTTGCGGAAGCGGCGGATTGCTTCCGCCCTTTCGCGCGCACGCTTTTCACTGGGCTTCTCGAAATGCTGCCGAAGCTTCATCTCGCGGAAGACGCCTTCACGCTGCAGTTTCTTTTTCAGCGCACGGAGCGCCTGGTCTACATTGTTGTCGCGAACGCTGACCTGCATGTGGCCTTTACCGCCTTTCGGAGTTAGAGTTGTGCAGAATCTGCAAGAGATGGCCCCAATAACAAAGGCTGCTGCGCTTGTCTACAGGCGGATGCCGGAGAATCTGATGGCAAAGACACCAGATCTGGACGCGTTTCTGGATGCCGCGCTGAAGCATGTTGCCTTCGATGGCTGGTCCGCGGCCACCTTGGCGGCTGCAGCAGCAGATGTCGGGCTGAGTGAGGCGGACGCAATGATGTTGGCGCCGCGGGGAGCGTTCGACCTTGTGGCGGCGCTTCACCGGAGGAGCGACAACGCAATGAATGAGCGCCTCGCAAAAGCGGACCTGGAATCGTTCCGGTTTCGCGACAGGGTTGCGACGGCCTTGAAATACCGGTTTGACGCGATGCCGGACCAGCAGGTGGCGAGACGCACGGCAGCCTTCTTTTCCGTGCCGACCCACGCTCCCGAAGGCGCGAAGCTGGTTTGGGGCACCTCCGACATGATCTGGAATGCGCTCGGAGATACATCGCGCGACGGCAACTGGTACACGAAGCGTGCCACGCTTTCCGCGGTCTTTGGATCGACCCTGCTCTATTGGCTGGGCGATCAGAGCGTCGATCACGCAGCAACGAACGCGTTCATAGATCGAAGGATCGACGAGGTCATGCAGATCGAGGCGTTCAAGGGAAAGTTGAGACAGAATCCGGTCACCAAGCCTCTCATGGACGCACAGGCCGCGCTGTTCGAAAGGTTCCTCGCCCCGCAAGGTCAGGAAGGCTCGGGTCTGCCTGGGCGGTGGGAGTCCGGCACCTAGGCAGTCGTGCGCGCGCACGCTTGTTCGCCACAAGGCGAATTGCCCGGACCGGTGCGCCGACGGTTTTCCTGTCGCGGCGCTGGAGCGCAATTCACGTCGTTGCATGATGTCGCGCGTTTGCATCGATTCGTGTCCGCAAGACCCCTTGTCCGGACCGAATCGGGAAGTCCGTCAAGGCTGAGGATTGCCTCTTTTCTCCCGCGACTTGCGGGTCTATATTTCATGCCAATCCCCGAATTCGAGGAGCTGGTCCGACCGGACAGGCCGATTTTCCGGCGAGGGCGGGACTTGGCAGGAGATTGACAGATGAACAAACCGATCATGGCCAAGGCGACTGCGGTCTGGTTGGCGGACAACACCACGATCACGTTCAAGCAGATCGCGGACTTCTGCGGGCTGCACGAGCTGGAAGTGCAAGGCATTGCCGACGGTGACGTGGCGACCGGCGTCAAGGGATTCGACCCGATCGCAAACAACCAGTTGACCCAGGAAGAGATTGACGCCGCCGAAAAGGATCCGCTTCACAAGCTGCAGCTCAAGTTCAACCCGGCGGCCGTCGGCGAGGAAAAGCGCAGGGGACCGCGCTACACACCCCTGTCCAAGCGGCAGGACCGTCCGGCGGCGATACTGTGGCTGGTGAAGTTCCATCCCGAGCTTTCCGACGGACAGATTTCAAAGCTCGTGGGAACCACCAAACCCACGATCCAGTCGATTCGCGATCGGAGCCACTGGAACATCTCGAACATTCAACCGATCGACCCGGTGGCGCTTGGTCTCTGCAAGCAATCCGAGCTCGATGCAGCCGTGCACAAGGCGGCGGCCAAGATTGCCAGCGAGGGCGAGGTGATGACGGACGAGGAACGTCGCAAGCTCGTTTCAACCGAACAGTCGCTTGACGCGGACCCGGAGCCGAGGATCCCCACGGCAATCTCCGGGCTGGAGACATTCACGCTTTCCGACAAGCCGGAAAAGAGTGCCGAGGATTCGGATGTGCCCGACGCCGACAGCTTCTTCAACCTGCCTGAAAGCTCGGGAGACGACAGCGTAGAAGAGGGCGCGACCAAAGACGAGAATTGAAGGCCCTGATTTTCTGTTGTGAGACCGATCGACGTTTCTCAGAGCGACTTTCTGGCCCGAAGGGCGGCGCCGATTGTGCCGTCGTCGAGATAGTCAAGCTCGCCTCCGATCGGGACGCCTTGGGCAAGGGACGTGACCGTCACGCGCCCTTCGAGTTGTTCGGCGACGTAGTGCGCCGTTGTCTGGCCTTCCACCGTGGCGTTCAATGCAAGGATCACTTCCCTTATTTTCTCTTCGGCGACGCGTTCGACCAGGGCCGGGATCCGGAGTTCTTCCGGACCCACCGCATCGAGAGCCGAGAGCGTGCCCCCGAGCACATGGTAGCGGCCCTTGAACACGCCTGCACGTTCCATTGCCCA
This sequence comes from Paracoccaceae bacterium, assembly GCA_965208685.1. Classification (GTDB taxonomy): domain Bacteria; phylum Pseudomonadota; class Alphaproteobacteria; order Rhodobacterales; family Rhodobacteraceae; genus JAJEFO01. The sequence continues at coordinate 317,567 of CBDBPL010000007.1, forward strand.
GAGGTCGGCCACGTCCTCGACCACGCAAATCTCTCCGTTCGCGCGCCGCTCGCTCGCGCAGATTGCGCAGCGCTCGCTCGTGGCGACATTGCCGCAGTTCAGACACTCGCGCGTCGTTTCGGCAACGCGTGCCATGGCGTCAGCAAGCGGCGCAAGCTGCTGAGCCCGCTTCCGCACGAGATGCAGCACCGCACGCCTGGCCGAACGCGGACCCAGCCCTGGCAGCTTGGCCATCAGCTCGATCAGGGTTTCAAGTTCGGAATTCGCCTTCATTCCACTTCTCCGGCGAGGAGGATGCGTTGCACGTTCAGGCCCGCATCGCGGAACATCCGAATGAGGCCGGCTTCTCCCGGAATCTGGTCTGCGTCAACGGCGACAAAGACTCCGCCCTTCAGAAACTCTCCGGCGAGCTTGTCGAAAAACCGCTTGTTCCTGAACGCCAGCATGTAGTCTTCGGCGATCCTCTGGGCGTCCTTTCCTCTCTGTCCAAGGACATTCTGCACGTGCGCCCGTTGCCAGCCGCGGACGAAGCCGATTCGTCCCTCGAGATAGAGAGCGAAGAGCGTGCTTCTTTGCTGGTTGCCGTCAACCGGCCGCAAACGGGCGGCGCGAACAGCAAGGATCGCTTCGGCGGTTTCGTCACGCCCCTTCAGGTCGGCAAGGAAGGCCCCGGGCTTCTCGAGGGCAAGCGTGTCGCTTCCGGCAAGAATGCCGAGAAGCTGGACATAGTTTCCCTGCGTCGGGAACGTCCCGCGAGCAAAGTCTTCGCAAGGATCAGAGCGAAGCACCGCGGCCAGGCCAGCCGGAGAAAGCACGAGTTCTGCGTCTTCCGACCAGCCGGTGTCAAACGCGCGGGCACGAATCCAGTCGGACACCTGGAGCGGCAGGCCCGCAATCGTGCCGTCATCGGTTCCGTCACGCATGAACGGATCGGAGGCGTCGTTGTAGTAGTCATCGAAATAGATTGCGGTGCGGTGCTCTTCCCGGCTTTCCGACGTCTCGTCGACCTCGACAGCAACAGTGCGTGCGCCGCTGATCTCATCCCGGACCGGCTGCGGCAAGTCTAGGATCAATGGGTGTGACGAACGCATGGTGCCCCAGAGATGTGAGATGGCTCCGTTGGGTGCGGTCACCTTCCAGAACCGTCCAACCCCGTTGGCAATGTTTGCGGCACCCGTCTCAAGTGCCGCGAGCCCTGGAGGATCAAGCGTCTCTTCGTGAACTTCCGGCAGGCTGACGGTGCAGTTTTCCTTGGTTGCCCAGTCCTGTGCCGGGGCGGCGGCGGCCGTCAGAAGGGTCGCAAGCAAGACGGAGCGGTGAAGCACGAGGATCAGAAGGGCAGGTTCATGCCCGCCGGAAGGCCCATGCTTTCGGTCAGCTTCCTCATTTCATCCTGTCCCTTTGCGGCAGCCCTTTCCTGGGCGTCCTTGACGGCGGCAACAATCAGGTCTTCCACGACTTCTTTCTCGTCGGGATGGAAGATCGAGGGATCGATGTCGAGCGCCGTGAGCTTGCCCTTGGCAGTTGCCGTGGCCTTGACGAGACCAGCGCCGCTTTCCCCGGTGACTGTCATGGAGTCGAGCTCGTCCTGCAGTTCGGTCATCTTGGACTGCATTTCATGCGCGGCCTTCAACATCTTTCCCATGTCGCCGAGCGTGCCAAGCGGCTTGATCATGCCATGTCTCCCGATTGCGCCTACTGCTTGATATTTTGCTGGGCGTTGCGCGGCAAGGCCTAGTGGTGCTGAAGCGAAAGATGCGTCACGCTGCACTGACTGAGTTTCCCGCGCGTTTCCGGCCGCGAATTCGGGATCGGGCATGGGATCGGGCATCGAGATCGCGCGCAGCAAGGACCTCAGCAATTCCTGCATGGCGGCGGTGACGACGGCACCAAGGGTTGTGCGTGTTGAGTTCCAAGACCGCATGGCAGCCGTTCCGCCTGCCAAGGGAGTCGTTGCGGCACTTGGCGTCGGCGTGCATCTGCGACTCGTGCAATCCTAGGCGGGATCGTTTCGCCGCTCCGGCCTTGAGGTGACCCGAACAAGCCCGCTTGACGCCGCATCAAATCTTTTCCAAGGCTCAAGGGCCAAAGGGTCACAACTCTCGAGGTTCAATCATGTCCCGCAGCGTAGCCCTTCGATTTCTGAACCTCGCGCATTTCTTCGATCACTTCTTCCTGCTCATCTTTCCGACGGCTGCGCTGGCCATCGCTCCGTCTTGGGACATGGCATACGCCGATGTACTCCTGCTCGGGACGCCGATGTACGTGATGTTCGCTCTTGGCACGCTTCCGGCCGGTTGGCTCGGCGACAGCATGGATCGCATGATGCTGATCGCTGTCTTTTTCTTGGGCTGTGGCGGATCGAGCCTCTGGATCGCGATGTCGGAGAGCCCGCTGACAATGACAGTCGGACTCGGCTCCCTCGGGCTCTTCGCGGCAATCTACCACCCGGTCGGCCTTGCCCATATCACCCACATAGGATTGCGCACTGGCCGAGCGCTGGCCGTCAACGGGGTTTTCGGAAACATGGGGTTGGCCGGTGCCGCCACGGCAACCGGATTGCTCGCCGGGTTCCTGGGGTGGCAGTGGGCCTTTGTCCTGCCTGGAATACTCTCGGTCCTGATCGGCCTGCTGTTGCTGAAGCGCAATGGGAAGGCACCGGGCATGGCGCAGTCTGCCGTGCACGCCGGCGCCGGCGTCGCTCTGCAACGTGATCGCAGGACGCAGGTGATGATTTTTGGAATCGTATGCGTGATTGCCCTGTTTGGTGGACTGATCTTCAATGCTGTGACGATCTCGCTGCCGATGTTCTTCGACGAAAGGCTGACCGGCACGGGCGGCGATCTGGCCTGGATCGGTGCGTCCGCGGGATTGGTCTTTGCCGTAGCCGCCTTTGCGCAGCTGCCTGTCGGCGAACTGCTTGATCGAATTGGCGCACGCTCCGTGCTGATCGTGCTGCTCGCGTCCCAGGCAATGTTGCTCATGTTTCTGGCACATGCTTCGGGGTGGGCGGCCCTGATCCTCGCGCTGTTGCTCGTGACCTTCGTCTTCGCGGAAATCCCGGTGACGTCGTGGCTGCTCGGCCGCTATCTTGATGGCGGCATTCGCTCACGAGCATTTTCGGTGGAATACGTTCTGTCGCTGGGCATCGGATCGATCGCCGTTCCCCTGATTGCCCTGTTGCACAAGAGAGGGATTGGATTCGAGGGACAGTTTCCCGGCCTCGCGCTGGCAGCGTTGATCATCCTGATCGCAGCGATGCTGCTGCCGCGGCACGTCCGGGTCGATCCCCGGCGCGCGGCGGAAGCGGCAGCATCTCCCGGGCACTAGGCGCATTGCTGAACTGCCGGAAGTGCGTGCAGCCGTGGCCCTCTTCACGCCTCCTGGCATTCCTGTCCAGAAATTGGCTTCACGCCAGGTTCTCCCGTAGACGCCGTGCCGACACGACGAAAATTCGCGGCGGCGGCCGCCGCGGTCCTGTGATGCAGACTGGCGACAGGCGGGAGTTCGTTAACAAACAAGATCTGCCTTTGGCGCTGTGGCTCTTGGCGAAATCCGCAAGTGCGTTGATGTGTCGTGATCGTGCAATTCCGGGCGGATCGCTGCCCTGGAGGCACGGCTGACCTTGACCGTCCAAGCCCCCTTTGAATTGCATGCTGTCCGTCAATCCGTCGGTAGCCGGGGCTTGGGGAAGGCTCATTGCAATTCGGTCAGTTCCCGTGATCGACACGTTCTTTGCTGTGGCGGCCAAAGCAAACGGCTTCACCCTTGCGCAATGCTCCGGACACGGCCTGAATGAATGTCAACGTCTTGAAACCGTGCCATGCCAAACCAAGTGTCGCGGCAAAGGTTGTGGCATCAGTCTCCCTCGAAGGGATCCCATTCATCCTCGATTTCATCGAGAGCGCTTTCGGCGGCCGATACGGTGAGGGCTTCGGCGGTCTGGAGAGCCCCGATTTTGGCATTTGGAAACGTCGAGAGAATCGCGGCGACCGTTTCATTCTTTCTGGCAGCGTCCTTGAGTCTGTCGGTTGCCGCGTTACGCGATTCGGATATCGTGGGCTGGCCGCCCGAAGCCGTCACTGAAACCGCCCAACGGACGCCTGTCCAGCTCTTCAAGCCTTGGCCCAGCCTTTGTGCCAGATCCCGGGCTGCCGTCGGTCCGGGTTCGAACTCGATGCGGCCAGGCTTGTAAGACACCAATCGCAGATTCTCCTCGACTTCCATGCAGAGCTTCACTTCGCGATTTGCACGTATCAGGTCGACGACGTGCGCAAAGGTGGGGAACCGTGCGAGGGCAATTTCCGGATTCTGGACATGCGCTGGCTGGACAGCGGCAGCAGCAACGGCTCCGCCGGACGTGGCCGCTCTTGCGGCACGAGTCGCCACTGCGGACGTGCCGGGCCCCTGCGCGGGGCCGCGCTCCTCCCTGCCGGAACTTGATGGTGGTGGCGTGGAGGACGGCGTGGGCGATGCAGAGGAAGAAGCGGGCTCCTTCAATTTCGCCACGAGCTCGCCCGGTGTCGGAAGATCCGCCACGTGCGTCATCCTGATCACCGCCATTTCCGCAGCCATCATGGCATCGGGCGCATTCCCCGCTTCCTCGAGCGCCTTCAGCGCCATCTGCCACATTCGGGACAGCACCGGCATGGGCAGCTTGTCGGCCAGAGCACAGCCACGAGTGCGCTCCTCCGGTGCCACCGTGGGATCGTTGACCGCCTCTGGCGTGATGCGGATGACGCTGATCCAATGGGTGATGTCAGCAATGTCACGGAGGACCGCCATCGGATCGGCGCCGTCTGAGTATTGTGCGGAGAGCTCTGCCAGAGCGCCGGCAACGTCACCGGTCATGATGAGTTCGAAGAGATCCAGAACGCGGCCACGATCTGCAAGCCCGATCATCGCCCTGACCTGATCGACGTCGGTCGCCTGGGCTCGGTCGCTGATCGCCTGATCAAGGAGCGATGTGGCATCCCGGGCCGATCCTTCGGCGGCGCGCGTGACAAGCGCCAGCGCCTCGTCGGTGATCTCGGCACTCTCGGCAGTCGCAATTCGGCGGAGCATCTCCATCATGGTCTCGGGTTCGATCCTGCGAAGGTCGAAGCGCTGGCAGCGAGAGAGGACGGTGACCGGAACCTTTCGGATCTCGGTGGTCGCAAATATGAACTTCACGTGGGCGGGAGGCTCCTCCAGCGTCTTCAGCAGCGCGTTGAAGGCACTCGTCGAAAGCATGTGAACTTCGTCGAAGATGTAAATCTTGTACCGGGCCGAGGCGGCACTGTAGTGCACGCTTTCAATGATCTCGCGAATGTCGTTCACGCCCGTGCGGGAGGCGGCGTCCAGTTCGAGAACGTCGACATGTCGGCCCTGGGAAATTGCCACGCAATGTTCGCAGGTGCCGCAAGGCGAGATTGTCGGGTCGCCGTTGCCGTCCGAGCCGATACAGTTCATGCCCTTGGCGATGATTCGTGCCGTCGTGGTCTTCCCGGTGCCTCGTATGCCCGTAAGAATGAAAGCCTGGGCGATGCGGTCAGCCGCAAAGGCACTGGTGAGCGTGCGCACCATGGCGTCCTGGCCGACAAGATCGGCAAAGGTCTCCGGGCGGTATTTCCGTGCCAGTACCTGGTACTCGATATCTGTGCCGTCGGTCATGGGCACCATGCATGAATCGGTTCGGGCAAGCGTAGACTGCGCGCAGAGAAGGGTCCACACTTGCCTTGCCACAGTGCATCATTATGCTGGCATGGCCCATTTCGGGATCGAATTCAGGTCCTCGGAAGGCCGATGTTGCACTCGCGAATCTTTCGCTCGACCCTTGACGGTGCTTCTCATGCCCGTTTCGGCGGACGACCGGACCAGGAGGGAGAGACCTGATGGCGGTCCCCATCAATCGCTTGCGCAAGAACGCGAAGGCATTGAAGAAAGCCTGTGCTGCAGGCGACACTGGTGCGCTGGCCCGTGCCGAAGCGGTTCTCGGGACCGCTCCGAAGGCGGTAAGTCATGCCGACGCCCGAAACGTTCTGGCAAGGGAAGCAGGATATGCAAGCTGGCCGGTTCTCAAGTTTGCGACCGAGGCAGAGGCCATGGACAGGGTCGAGAAGCTCGACCGCCTCAAGATGGCGCTGTTTCACGGCCAGGGATGGCGGGTCGAACGCCTCCTGGATGCCGCGCCGGATCTCAGGCGGGACAATCTCGGGATCTTGTGCGCCATGTACGACGTTGAAGGCGTGCGCGAGGCGCTCGAGGCCAGGCCGAGAGCCGGCAATGAACCCATACAGGGGCCAAGAACCCCGATTCTGCACCTGGCGTTTTCGCGGTGGTGGTGCCACGGCGGCTCGGAAGATGACATGCTGGCAACGGCCGAGGTGTTGCTGTCGTCCGGTGCCAACGTCAACGATTCATATGAGCAAGTGCCCGGGAATCCGCTTTCGGCGCTTTATGGCGCCCTAGGCCACGCGTCGAACCTGCGGCTGGCTGCGTGGCTTCTGGAAAACGGGGCGGATCCCAATGACGGCGAGTCGCTCTATCATGCCTGCGAAAGCGGCGCGCGCGCCCTGCGGCTCCTGCTGGACCACGGTGCGCAGATCGCGCGGACAAACGCTTTGCCACGCGCTCTCGACTTCAACGATCCGGAGATGGTGCATGTGCTTCTTGAGGGCGGAGCCGATCCAAACGAATCCGTCCACTGGCCGGAAGCTTCGGGCGAGGCGCCATTCGTGATCCCTGCGCTGCACCAAGCCGCGCGGCGGCTCTGTTCGCGACGGATCGTGGCCAGTTTGCTCGACGCGGGCGGGAACCCGGACATGATTGCATGGGGCCACAGCGCATACGCGCTTGCGCGGCTGTTCGGCAATGACGGTGCTGCCGAAGAAATGGCGTCACGGGGCTGCAGGACAGACCTCGGACGCGAGGAGGTCGCGATTGCAGAGGCGGTTGCTGGTCGGGCAGCATGCCGAATCGATCCTGAACGCCTGCCGGAGCCAACCCGCGACATGATCCGGTCCCAGGTCCACCTTCCGCACGCGCTGCGGCGCACGAAAGCGCTGGTGGAAGTCGGCCTTCCTCATGACCGGCCGGACCCGCAGGGGCTGACGCCTGTGCAGGTAGCGGGTTGGGAAGGGATTCCGGACGTCATGGCGTACCTTCTTTCCCTGGGGGTCAACCTGGATCACGTAAACGGATATGGCGGGGACCTGCTGTCGACGATAATCCATGGTTCGGAGAACGCGCCTCGCGGGCGCAAGCGTGATCACGTTGCCTGTGCCCGGCTTGCCTTGGAGGCCGGAGTGCCGCTCAGGCGGCATGACGTGGAATTTGCCGGAGAGCTCGAGATGGCGGAGTTTCTGGACGACTGGTCGGAGGAGCATCCGGATCAAGTGACGGAGGTTCGCCTTGGCTGACTACTTGATCGCGAAACTGCCGCTTGGACGCGGGATGATCGGCATTGCGCCGATGCCGGGTCGGGGAGGGAACTTTTCCGGAGACTTGACGAAGATCATTTCCTGGGGCGCAGACGTTGTCCTCACGATGACCGGGGGGCACGAGATGGAATTTGCTGGCGCGTCAGCCATGGGGGAGGATCTTGAGGCAGCCGGCGTGCTTTGGCGGCACTTGCCCGTCACCGATCTTGGGGCGCCTTCTCTCGAGACCTGCGCACTTTGGCCGGAGGCGTCGGAGGTGGCGCATCGCGCCCTTGATGGCGGCGGTCGTGTCCTGGCGCATTGCTACGGCGGTTGCGGACGTTCGGGAATGGCGCTCCTTAGGCTGATGGTGGAGGCAGGTGAGGACGTCGACACGGCGCTGGCGCGGCTTCGATCCGTCAGGCCCTGTGCCGTCGAGACCACCGCCCAGCAGGCTTGGGCGGCCTCGGGTTCAAGCCGCAAGTGAGGCCTCTTTCCCGGACCTCTTGCTTTCTTGCGCGCGCCAGTTGAAGGCGCTATATGGTGATCTTGAGAGGTTGGCGCGGGCGAGCGCCTCGCCAACCCGGTCAGGTCCGGAAGGAAGCAGCCGTAACGAGCCACGCTTGGGTCGTTGTCCAACCTCTCACCTCACCTCACCTCATTTCATGTCGAATGCCCCGATGCTGGTCGTTGACCTTGCGGGAACCGGTTGCAGCGCGGCGGATGACTGCATTCGTGAGGTTTGCCAGAAGCGCCGTCCTGCCGATTCGCGTTGGCATGCTATGCGTGGATATTCGCGTCGCTCCTTGGCCTGGATTCGAAAAGCGCGGAGTCGGCGTTGGCGGAAGATGTGGTCCCATGCGCCGGCAAGTGCAGCCTCGTTTGCCAATTCGCCGGCCGCGTGGCACATCAGCTTCGGGAGGGAACGGCCTGGTATGCAATGCGTGGAATCAGTGACCTTTGGCGGCTCGGGACTTGACCGGGCCGTTCACCTGAGGTCGGACCCTCCGAACGGTCGCGTGCTGCCGCTTTGGCGGGGCAAGCCGCTGCTGAAAAGGGAAGGCCGCCGGCCGGTTTTCCTGTCGGCCGACCATCAGGCATTCGAATCGGCCAGTGAGCCGGCAGTCTTTCTTGGGTTGGATGAGGGCGAGTCCCGCTATGCGCGAGACATTTCGGACTGGCTTCCGGAGGGCGACGACGAGGGCGTCGGAGCATTCAATGACACATCGGAACAGCAGCATCCCGAGATCGCCAATGGATGCACGTTTGCCGACCTGCGCCAGAACATGGCACGCCTTTCCGGTCGCGATGCCGAACTTGTGGTGATCGGAAAAGCGCTTCTCGAATGGCATCGGGCGCATCGCTTCTGCGCGAGTTGCGGCGCTCCGAGCAGGATGGCAATGGCGGGCTGGCAGCGGAATTGCCCCGCCTGCGAAGGCCAGCATTTTCCGCGCACCGATCCGGTGGTCATCATGCTGATCACTCGCGGCAACTCGGTCCTGATGGGGAGGTCGGGTTTCTGGCCCGAGGGAATGTACTCCCTTCTGGCGGGATTCATGGAGCCTGGCGAGACGATCGAGGCCGCCGTGCGCCGCGAGGTCGGAGAGGAGGCCGGCATCGAGGTGGGCGAAGTGCGATACCTGGCCTCGCAACCATGGCCTTTCCCGTCATCCTTGATGATCGGCTGCCATGGAATCGCGCTGACCGATTCCATCAGCATCCAGGCTGATGAAATCGAGGATGCGAAATGGGTCACGCGCGAGGAAATGATGCAGGTGCTGGCGGGCGACAATCCAGGCATGAAGGCTGCTCGCAAGGGCTCCATCGCGCGGTTCCTGATTGAAGGCTACCTCGCCGACAGGCTTGCATTGGGTACGTAGCCAATCGCCTGGGGCGTCTTCATCGGTGCCAAGGTCGAAAATCGCGTGGCCGGAGGCCCATCCGCGAATCGCGAAGGGCACGCTGGATTTTGTGCAAAAAATTGGCTATGCTGCCGCGCAGATCCGGGAAACGGACAGGCAGGCGGACGAGCAACACGCATGACAGAGATGGTTTACGGCTCGGTTTTCCGTGGAAACGGCGAACCAATACTCCCACGCTGGTGGCGCACCGTCGACAAGTGGTCGATAGGATGTGTCTTGGCACTGTTTGGAATCGGCTTGTTGCTGGGCCTCGCATCCAGCCCTCCCTTGGCCGAGCGACACGGATTGTGGGCGTTTCACTATTTCGAGCGGCAGGCGACGATCGGAGCCATCGCCCTCTTGATCATGTTCGCGATCACGCTCTTGGCTCCCAGAACCGTTCGGCGCATTGCGGTACTTGTCTTCCTGGCCTCCTTCGGGGCCATGGTCATGCTGCCGTTCCTCGGCACTGATTTTGGAAAAGGCGCAGTCCGATGGTATTCGCTTGGATTCGGATCGGTGCAGCCCTCGGAGTTCCTGAAGCCCGGTTTCATCGTGCTCGCGGGATGGCTGATTGCTGCGTCGGACGAGGCTGCAGGCCCCCCGGGCAAGTCCCTTTCCTTCGCGTTGGCCCTGACGGTTGTGGCCCTCCTTGCCATTCAGCCTGACTATGGGCAGGCCTGCCTGATCTTCTTTGCATGGGGAGTCATGTACTTCGTCGGAGGCGCTCATTTCCTCCTGCTGCTCCTGATTGCAGGACTGATCATTTCATGCGGTGTCCTTGCCTACGAGAATTCAGAACACGTTGCACGCCGCATCGATGGGTTCCTGGCGACCGAGGTGGATCCGACCACCCAGCTTGGCTACGCCGCGAACGCCATCAGGGAGGGCGGTCTGTTTGGCGTCGGAGTGGGTGAAGGCACAGTGAAGTGGTCTCTTCCCGACGCTCACACGGACTTCATCATTGCAGTCGCTGCCGAGGAGTACGGGCTGATCCTCGTCCTTGTCGTCATCCTGCTGTATTCGACCATTGTGTTCCGTTCTCTCTACCGCCTGACACGTGAACGCGATTCTTTCAATCGGCTTGCTGGCACCGGGCTGGCCTGCACCTTCGCAATGCAGGCGTTGATCAACCTGAGCGTTGCGGTCAGGCTCCTGCCTGCCAAGGGCATGACGCTGCCGTTTGTAAGCTACGGCGGCTCGTCCCTGATTGCCGGCGGCATATTGGTTGGCACGCTGCTGGCATTGACGCGAACGCGGCCCCAAGGCGACATCCGCGGCAGCCGTGCCGACATAGGGCGATGAGTGCACGCCATCTTGCAATTTCCGCCGGTGGGACCGGCGGACACATGTTTCCGGCCCAGGCCCTCGCTGAGACAATGCTGGCAAAGGGGTGGCGCGTAACGCTCATGACGGATGGCCGAGGCGCGCAATATGCAGACCGGTTCCCTGATCGGGTTGTGGTGCGGAAGATTGCAAGTGCATCTTTCGCTCGCGGCGGAGCGCCAACGAAGCTCTTGGTACCGTTCATCATTGCGTTCGGAATCGCGGCGGCAAAGTTCAGGTTTCTGGTTGATCGTCCGAGCGCGGTGATTGGCTTTGGAGGCTATCCCTCGATCCCCGCCCTCACCGCGGCGTGGGCACTCCGCATCCCGAGGATGATCCATGAGCAGAATGGCGTCCTCGGCCGGACAAACCGCTTGTTTGCGCGGCGGGTCGACAAGGTGGCATGCGGAACTTGGCCGACAACCCTGCCAGACGGAGTCTCGGCCGTGCACACCGGAAACCCGGTAAGGGCGCAGGTCCTGGAGCGGGCCGGGGCCACCTATGAGATTCCTGAGCAAGGCCCATTCTCCATTCTGGTGATCGGCGGATCTCAAGGCGCGCGCATTCTCTCCGAAGTCGTTCCACCGGCAATCGCGGACCTGGAAGATCGGTTGGCCGCGGACGTGCGCGTAGCGCATCAGGCACGTCCCGAGGACCTGGATCGTGTGAGGGCTGCATACGAGTCCGCAGGCATAGAGGCCAATGTCGAACCGTTCTTTGCCGACATTGGCCGGCGGATCGAGAACGCGCATCTCGCAATAAGCCGGGCGGGGGCTTCAACGGTTGCGGACATTTGCGTAATCGGTCGTCCCTCGATCCTCATCCCCTACGCTGCGGCCGCAGCAGATCACCAAACCGCGAATGCGCACAGTCTTGCCAATGCCGGCGCAGCAGTTCTCTTGCCCGAAGCCGAACTTGACCCCATGGCCTTGACAGAGCAGATGCTTGGCGTTCTTGGGACGGTCGAAACTGCCTCACGGATGCGGGACAGTGCCCTTGGTCTGGCCAAGCCGGACGCAGCAAGCCGTCTGGCCTGCGCCATCGAGCAATTGGTTGGAGATTGACGTGAGCGCAGCAGTCACGAAGCTTCCGACGGAAATGGGTCCGATCCACTTTGTGGGGATCGGAGGAATCGGAATGTCCGGCATTGCCGAGGTGCTGATCGAAGCGGGTTACGTGGTTCAGGGATCGGACCTGAAGTCCTCGAAGATCACCGATCGGTTGGCCAGTCTTGGGGCGACGATCTTCGAAGGCCAGTGCGCGAAGAATCTGGATGGGGCCGAGGTCGTCGTCATCTCTTCAGCCATCAAGGCTGGCAACGCGGAACGGGACGAAGCACGAAGACGGGGTCTTCCGGTCGTGCGCCGGGCTGAAATGCTGGCCGAACTCATGCGGTTGCGGTCCAACATTGCGGTTGCCGGCACGCACGGAAAGACCACGACGACTACGCTGGTGGCGGCTCTGCTGGATGCCGGCGGCATCGATCCGACGGTGATCAACGGCGGCATAATTCACGCCTATGGATCGAATGCACGCGTCGGAAGCGGCGAATGGATGGTTGTTGAAGCCGACGAATCGGACGGCACCTTCAACCGCCTTCCGGCGACCATTGCAGTTGTGACGAACATCGACCCGGAGCACATGGAGCATTGGGGGACGATGGAGGACCTGCAGAAGGGGTTCGAGGATTTCGTGTCAAACATCCCGTTCTATGGACTGGCGGTTCTTTGCACAGACGATCCTGAGGTGCGGGCGCTTGCGGACCGGGTGACTGATCGGCGAATCATGACGTTCGGATTCAATGCAGATGCGGACGTGCGGGCGGTCAACCTTCGCCATGAGAACACTGCGGCCCGTTTCGACATTGAGCTTGCCGGCGGGCCGGTGATCAAGGACTGCACACTGCCGATGCCGGGAAGCCACAACGTCTCCAATGCACTTGGTGCCGTGGCAGTGGCGCGGCACCTGGGCATGAAGGGTTCGGAAATCCGTGAAGCGTTGGCGGCGTTCAAGGGCGTCAATCGGCGTTTCACAAAGGTGGGCGAAGTCGGGGGAGTCACCATCATCGACGATTACGGCCATCATCCCGTGGAGATCGCAGCGGTGCTGGCTGCGGCGCGGCAGGCGCTGGCGTCCGGCCCGGACACCCGGATAGTCGCGGTACATCAGCCGCACCGGTACTCGCGGCTGTCGGCCCTGTTCGACGAGTTTTGCCGTTGTTTCGGCGAAGCTGACGTTGTGGCCATTGCCGATGTCTTTGGCGCCGGAGAGGACCCGGTGGTCGGAGCGACGCGCGAAGACCTTGTGGCTGGGATCGCACTTCAGGGGCACAAGGATGCACGCGCCCTGAAGAACGAGGATGCACTGGAATCCTTGGTGCGCACGGAGGCTCGACCTGGCGATATCGTTGTTTGCCTCGGAGCCGGCACGATCGGTGCCTGGGCCCGCGAGTTGCCGGCTCGCTTGTCGCAGGACGCCGCTTAGGCTGCACGCGTGCCGGCCGAAGGCCTATTGCGCTTTCTGAATTGCGGTTTGATGCCCAGGCGGCACAAGGCGATGATTCATGAACGTGTCGGGGTCGGGCCGTCATCCGTCCTGGAATGATGGACGGAGGCCATCTCCGGGCTGCAGTGCAGATGGCATGAACTTGTGCAGCCTCAGATCAGGCCGTGCTTCCGAAACAACTCCTTGAGATCGGCTTCGGGCCGGGCACCGTAGTGGCTGATGACTTCAGATGCTGCCACGCAGCCCATGCGGCCGGCGACCTCGAGTTTCTGGTTTGTCGCATAGCCGTAGAGAAACCCGGCCGCGAACAGATCGCCCGCGCCGGTCGCGTCCACCGGCACCACCCGACTGACCGAGACGCGTGCGGTCTCGTCGCCTCGGACCAGTATCACGTCCTCGCCTGATCGCGTGACGACCACCAGGCCCGAATCCTCAGCCGCGGATTCCAGCGCTCCGGAAAGGTCGCTCTGATAGAGCGATTCCCATTCCTGCTGATTGCCAATGACGCAGTCAAGCTCGCGAACGAGGCGGCGAAAGTCGGTTCGGTGCCGATCGACGCAGAACGGGTCCGAGAGCGCAATGCTCGCTCGCCCGCCGGCGTTGCGGCAGAGCCGCGCCGCGCGCTCGAACGCCTCCTTTCCCTTTGGCTTGTCGTAGAGATAGCCCTCGAGAAACAGGATGTTCGTTGCGCCCGCCACTTCGTCCGGAACGTCTTCAGGGCCCAGTTCGGACGAGATGCCGAGATAGGTATTCATTGACCGTTCGCCGTCCGGCGAGACGAATATCATCGAGCGGGATGTCGGCAGGTCTCCGCCGGCCGCCAGTTCATTGACGAATTCCGTTCCGTCCGCGGCCAAGGAAGATGCATAGAACCTGCCGAGCGCATCATCCCGAACGCGCCCGATGAATCCGGTCCTGAGCCCAAGGTTGCCGAGTCCCGCCAGCGTGTTTGCGACCGAACCGCCGGGGGCCTGCACCCTGTCCGTCATCGCGCCGTAGAGCCGTTCGCCGCGCTCGCGTTCCACAAGCTGCATGATTCCCTTCTCGATCCCCATGTGCTCGAGAAAGGAATCGTCTGCGGGCGAGATCACGTCGACGATCGCGTTGCCGATGCCAACGACATCGTAGCTCATGTCACCTTTTCCTCGAACTGGCATAGATCGTGGATCAGGCAGGCCCCGCATTTCGGCTTGCGCGCGACACAGGTGTAGCGCCCATGCAGGATCAGCCAGTGATGGGCGTGGCGCTGGAATTCGACTGGAACATTGTCCTCGATTGCACGCTCGACTGCGTCGACATCCTTGCCAGGCGCAATTCCCGTGCGGTTGCCGACACGGAAGATATGTGTGTCCACCGCCTGCGCAGGATGACCCCACCACATGTTCAGGACGACATTGGCGGTCTTTCGTCCGACGCCAGGCAGGGATTGCAGGGCGGCTCGGGATGAGGGAACTTCGCCGTCATACTCGTCGACAAGGATGCGAGAGAGCCGCATGACGTTCTTGGCCTTGTTGCGAAAAAGCCCGATGGACCTGATGTGTTCGATGAGGCCGTCCTCGCCCAGGCCAAGCATCTTCCGGGGCGAGTCCGCGACCTTGAAGAGTTCGCGCGTGGCCTTGTTGACGCCCGCATCCGTTGCTTGGGCGGAAAGGGCCACGGCTACGACAAGCGTGTAGGCGTTGACGTGCTGAAGTTCGCCTTTGGGCTCGGCTTCGGCCTCGCGGAATCGCGTGAAAATCTCGACAAGCGTCTGAAAGGGCAATTGCCTGACCATGGATCGCGTTTCTGACGGAACGAGGAATTGGCGGCAAGCATTTCTCGCAAGATGCGGGTCGTCTTTTGTCTGACGACTTGTAAATTCTGGGACAGAGAGCCAGGGGACGCAAAGAGCGAGGACATGTCGGAACCGGAAATCGGATACCACTACCAGCTAGTCCGACGCGCGATCGAACTGATCGATGCGGGCGACCGGGATCTTTCGCTGGAAGAGATTGCGTCAGAAATGCACATGAGCCCTACGCATTTCCAGCGGATTTTCAGTCGCTGGGCCGGGGTTTCGCCCAAGCGGTACCAGCAGTGGCTGAGACTAGATCACGCAAAGGCGCTTTTGGCCCGGCGGCACACGACGCTTGAAACTGCGGACGAAATCGGCCTGTCGGGGTCGGGACGGCTTCACGACCTGTTCGTGCGATGGGAGGCGATGAGTCCCGGCGACTACGCACGGGGCGGAGAGGGGCTGGAGATCTTCTGGGGCTGGTTCGGCAGTCCCTTCGGACCGGCGCTCGTCATGGGCACGGCAAGGGGCATCTGCGGCATCGGGTTTGCGGCCGAAGCCGGCGCGGGCGCGACGATGGCAGATCTGCGGGCGCGCTGGCCGAAGGCGTCGTATCAAGAGGATTCTGCAATTCTTGCCCCGATGGTTGCATCGGCCTTTCCGAAGAGCGGCAATGCTGACGGGCCCGTGCCGCTGTTCCTGATCGGTGCGCCCTTTCAGATCAAGGTGTGGGAGGCGCTCCTGCACATTCCGACGGGTCACGTGACGACATATTCCGACATCGCACGGGTGATTGGTACGCCAAGGGCGGTCAGGGCCGTTGGCACGGCAGTCGGACGGAATCCGATTTCCTGGCTCATTCCATGCCATCGCGCGCTTCGGAAGTCAGGCGGTCTGGGGGGATACCATTGGGGCCTGCCCGTGAAGCGGGCCATGCTCGCATGGGAATCCGCGGTGACCGCGTAGGGTCCGGTTCCGCAACCAATGCATGGCGCTCGCGGCCATGCCGCCGGAAAGACGTTCGGGCACCTGCCGCCGCGGGTTGCGACACGGTGCCTGTCCTTGAGGCGCGCGAGGCAGTGCCTCGGTCCGCCGGCCGGCCCTGCGGGGCCCCTTGTCACGCGCGCCGAGATGCAGGCGAGCTCTGTCGAACACTCGATGCCTTGCCGAACCAGTACGCATCATGATTGCGGTCCCCGGTCAGCCGCTTCGCGTCCGCCGCGGAGTGCGGCCTGGAGATTCAATTCAGCGATGACCGGCGCTGGTCGCTGGCTTCCAGTGGGTCCAGACCCTAAGCGCAGTCGCCATCGTGGATGTCATTGCGAGTCTGCTGCAAACCGCACGCCGGCGAACATGCAGACCTCAAAGCATGCCTTTCAGCGTCTCGAGATCGGCAACTCGCTTTGCCGCCTCGTCCGCAGCTGCTCCTGCCGCGCCGTCCTGGCTTTCCTTTGCAGCGGCAATGTGCTCATCAAGGAATTCGGACCTGGCTTCCGCTTTCGGCAGGGCCTCGTCGGCGAGTATCGTCGCGCCCTCCATCGTGATCTGGGCAAAGCCGCCGGTCACCACGTACTCCTGCACGCCGCCTTCGGCCTCGGCAACGACAATACCCGGGCGAAGCCCGGTCACCACCGGAGCATGGTTCGGCATGGCCACCATGTCTCCGTCAGCGCCGGGGATCAGGACCGAACTGGCCTGTCCCGAAACAAGGCTGCGTTCGGGTGAAACCAGGTCGAACTGCAACGTGCCAGGCATGCCGACCTCCTATGCGGCCTCTGCGGCCAGCTTCTCGGCCTTCGCGATCACTTCCTCGATGCCGCCGATCATGTAGAACGCCGCTTCGGGCAAGTGATCGTATTCGCCGGCGACCACCGCCTTGAACGAGGAAATGGTGTCCTCGATCGGCACCTGAACGCCGGGCGAGCCGGTAAAGACCTCGGCCACGTCGAAGGGCTGCGACAGGAAACGCTGGATTTTCCGGGCGCGAGCAACCGTCAGCTTGTCCTCTTCCGAGAGTTCATCCATGCCGAGAATCGCGATGATGTCCTGCAGCGACTTGTAGCGCTGAAGCACGCCCTGCACGTCTCGTGCCACCTGGTAGTGCTCCTCGCCGACAATTGCAGGATCCAGGATACGCGACGTCGAGTCCAGCGGGTCCACGGCGGGGTAGATGCCGAGTTCCGAAATCGCGCGCGAAAGAACGGTCGTTGCGTCCAGGTGGGCAAACGACGTAGCCGGCGCCGGGTCGGTCAGGTCGTCTGCCGGAACGTAGATTGCCTGCACGGACGTGATCGATCCCGCCTTGGTCGAGGTGATGCGTTCCTGCAGCGCGCCCATGTCGGTCGCAAGCGTGGGCTGATAGCCAACCGCCGAAGGAATGCGGCCCAGAAGAGCCGACACTTCGGAACCTGCCTGGGTGAAGCGGAAGATGTTGTCGACGAAGAACAGGACGTCCGTGCCGGACTGGTCGCGAAACTGCTCGGCGAGCGTGAGGCCGGTCAGGCCGACGCGCGCGCGCGCTCCAGGAGGCTCGTTCATCTGACCGTAGACGAGCGCCACTTGGCTTTCCGAAAGGTTGTCCGGCTTGATGACGTTGGATTCTATCATCTCGTGATAGAGGTCGTTGCCCTCACGGGTCCGCTCGCCGACGCCGGCAAACACGGAGAAGCCCGAGTGAACCTTGGCGATGTTGTTGATCAACTCCATGATCAGGACCGTCTTGCCGACGCCGGCGCCGCCGAAGAGGCCGATCTTGCCGCCCTTGGCGTAGGGAGCGAGAAGGTCCACGACCTTGATGCCGGTCACGAGAATCTCAGACTCGGTTGACTGCTCGGAGAATTCTGGCGCCGGCTGGTGAATCGCGCGATGTTCGTCCGCATTCACCGGGCCGCCTTCGTCCACCGGTGCGCCGATGACATTGATGATGCGCCCAAGGGTCGCGTTTCCTACGGGAACCGTTATCGGACCGCCGGTGTCGGTGACGTCCTGCCCGCGGACGAGGCCTTCGGAACTGTCCATCGCGATCGTGCGGACGGTGCTTTCACCGAGGTGCTGGGCGACTTCAAGGACCAGCCTGTTGCCGTGATTGTCGGTTTCCAGCGCGTTCAGGATCTCGGGCAGGTGGTCGTCGAACTGCACGTCGACGACAGCGCCGATGACCTGGGTCACTTTGCCTCTTGCATTTGCCATCTCTGGTTCTCCGGTGCTTCAGAGCGCCTCTGCGCCCGAAATGATTTCAATCAGCTCGTTGGTGATGACCGCCTGCCGGGTTCGGTTGAACTGGATCGTGAGCTTGTCGATCATCTCGCCAGCATTGCGGGTGGCGTTGTCCATGGCACTCATTCGTGCGCCTTGCTCGGACGCGCCGTTCTCGAGGAGCGCCGCAAAGATCTGTGTCGCAACGCCGCGTGGCAGAAGCTCGGTGAGGATTTCCTCATCGCCCGGCTCGTAGTCGAACACGGTTGCGTCCTCGCTGGCTTCGATCTTTGCGGGGATGATCTGCAGTTCCTGCGGAACCTGCGAGATGACGCTCTCGAACTTGTTGAAATAGATCATCGCGACGTCGAATTCCCCGGCGTCGAAGCGGCCAAGGACGTCTGAGGCTATGTCCTGCGCGTTGGTGTAGCCGACCCGCTTCACTTCAGAGAGGTCGACATGGCCGACAAAGTGGTCACTGTATTCGCGACGGAGCTGTTCGCGCCCCTTCTTTCCGACGGTTAGGATCTTTGCCGTCTTGCCGTCGTCGACAAGTTTCTTGGCCTGGGCCTTTGCAAGTCTCACGATCGAGGAGTTGAAGCCGCCGCAAAGCCCGCGCTCGGACGTCATGACCACGAGAAGCCAGGTCTGGTCCGATCCCGTGCCCTTCAGGAGCTTAGGGCCGTCATCGCCGATACCGGCTGCCAACCCGGCCAGGACGGCGTCGAACCGCTCGGCGTAAGGCCGCGCGGCCGATGCAGCCTCTTCGGCGCGGCGCAGCTTGGCGGCCGCGACCATCTGCATCGCCTGCGTGATCTTCCGAGTCGACTTGACCGAGTCGATCCGTGTCTTGAGGTCCTTGAGGCTTGGCATTCCTGCTGTCCTTCAGGCCGGTTTCGCGTTTATGAGAAGTCGCTGGCGAATTCGTCGATGGCTGCCTTGACCCTGTTGGCGGCTTCGCCGGTGACCTTCGGATCCTCGGCGGTGATCCAGTCGAGAAGATCCTGGTGCTTGGAGCGCAAGTGGTTGATCAGGCCTCTTTCGAAGCGTCCCACGTTACCTAACTCGATCCCGTCGAGATATCCGTTGATGCCGGAGAAGATGACGCAGACGATTTCTGCGTTCGTCAACGGCGAGTACTGCGGCTGCTTCATGAGCTCGGTCAGGCGCGCGCCACGGTTCAGGAGCCGCTGCGTCGCTGCGTCGAGGTCCGAGCCGAACTGCGCGAAGGCCGCCATCTCACGGTACTGGGCAAGTTCAAGCTTCACCGAACCAGCGACGGACTTCATCGAGGCGGTCTGGGCGGAAGAACCTACGCGTGACACCGAGAGGCCGGTGTTAACCGCCGGGCGGATTCCCTGGTAGAACAGGTCAGTTTCAAGAAAAATCTGGCCGTCGGTGATCGAGATCACGTTGGTCGGGATGAAGGCCGACACGTCCCCGCCCTGGGTCTCGATTATGGGCAGTGCCGTCAGTGATCCGGCACCGTTGTCCTCGTTGAGCTTCGCCGAACGTTCGAGCAGCCGGGAGTGCAGGTAGAAGACGTCTCCCGGATAGGCTTCGCGTCCCGGAGGCCGGCGGAGCAGAAGCGACATCTGGCGATAGGACACCGCCTGCTTGGAGAGATCGTCGTAGATGATCAGTGCGTGGCGGCCATTGTCCCGGAAATACTCCGCCATTGCCGTTGCGGCATAGGGTGCGAGGAACTGCATCGGAGCCGGATCGGAGGCGGTGGCAGCAACGATGATCGAATAGTCGATCGCGCCCGATTCCTCGAGCTTCCTGACGAGCTGCGCGACCGTCGACCGCTTTTGCCCGACCGCGACGTAAACGCAGTAGAGCTTCTTGCTTTCGTCATCGCCTGCAGCTTCATTGTAAGATTTCTGGTTCAGGATTGTGTCCAGCGCCACTGCGGTCTTTCCGGTCTGGCGATCGCCGATGATGAGTTCTCGCTGACCCCGGCCGATCGGGATCATGGCGTCCACTGCCTTGAGCCCTGTGGCCATGGGTTCGTGCACGGACCGACGCGGGATGATGCCTGGCGCCTTCACGTCCGCGACCCGGCGCTCGGATGCATTGACCGGGCCCTTGTCGTCCAGCGGATTGCCGAGGCCGTCAACGACGCGCCCCAGGAGCGCATCCCCGGCCGGCACGTCCACGATGGCGTTCGTGCGCTTGACCGTGTCGCCCTCCTTGATGTCCCGGTCCGAACCAAAGATCACGATGCCGACATTGTCGCTTTCCAGGTTGAGCGCCATCCCCATGATGCCACCCGGAAACTCGACCATCTCGCCGGCCTGGACATTGTCGAGGCCGTAGACACGGGCGATGCCATCCCCGACGCTGAGCACGCGGCCCACTTCGGCGACCTCGGCCTCCTGACCGAAGTTCCTGATCTGCTCCTTGAGGATTGCAGAGATTTCTGCTGCTTGGATCGTCATCTAACCGACCTCGTTCATTGTGTTCTGCAGGGCCGCAAGCCTCGATGCGATCGAGGTGTCGATCATCTTCGAACCCACCCTGACGACTAGGCCGCCGATCAGGCTTTCATCGACGGCAATGTTCATTTTCACCTCCTTGCGGACGGACGCCTTGAGCGAGGCGGCAAGCCTTGCTTTCTGCCCGTCCGACAAGGTTGTCGCGGTGTGCACTTCGGCGGTCACTTCGCCCCTCTCGTCCGCGATGAGTTGACGGAGCGCGGCGACAAGCTGGGGCAACACGAAGAGACGGCGTCTTGAAGCCATCAACCCGAGCGCGTTCGCCATTGTGCCCGAGAGCTCCATGCTGGCAGCGATGGCCGCGATGGCATTGCCCAAGTCGTCGCGCGAGTAGATCGGCGAACGTATCAGCCTGCGAAAGTCCGCGCTTTCGGAAAGGGCCGCATCCAGCGCATCAACATCCCGCCCAAGCCGGTCAAGTCCGTCGTCATCCTTCGCCAACTCGAAGACGGCCGTCGCGTAGCGAGCGGCAATTCCCGAAGAAATTGAGGCGGATTCCGGCACTTGTCACCCCTTCCAAAGCCTGGCGATTCTGCCGGGTTGCCGACACGAACGGCCATAGTCGACGGGCGCTGCCCGCGAGAAAACCAGCGGTCATGTAGCAGAGGAATTTCTGCACCGCAACAGGGTAGGGAACCCCTGTCGCAGGGCAATTCTCGCAACATTCCAGTCACTTGTTCCGGGTGCGACTGAATGCAGCGTTGCCGACGCATGATGCGTCGTGACTTCGGGCCGATTCCACCGGATCCTGTTCAGACCGGCTTGGGTCCGGGGACTGCGATTCCGTCCAGAACGCCGAGGGGACGCTTGATCGCCTCGGCCAGTCCGGCCCTGGGCGGGGCGGGAACCTGCTTCGTGACTTCGACGAGAAGGACGCCCCCGGCAAAGCGATTTGCGACCCGTGCCCCCAGCCTTTCCCAGTACGGACCGGTCCTGAGCCAGAACGGCCTTTCGCTGGGTGGCTGGTACAGCGCTGCAAGATGTCGCTCGGGCATAAGGCCGATCGCGGAAAGCATGCCTTCAAGCTGGCCGAGCGTGTAGGGTCGCCCGAATCCGAATGGCGTCGCGTCACGGCTCGACCAAAGGCCGGCGCGGTTCGGCACGACAAGGATGCCGCGGCCTTCCGGTGCGAGGACGCGGTAGCATTCATCAAGGAGCGTGACCGGGTGTTCGCTGGTCTCAAGCGCGTGTAGGACGATCAGGCGGTCAACGCTGTCGGTCTCGACGGGCCATAGCGAATCCTCGCAAAGCACCGAGATGTTGGGCTGCCCGGTCGGCCAGCGTGTCACGCCCTGTCGAGCCGGCATCAGCGCCGTCACGCGGTGCGCGGCATCAAGATATGGTCCAAGAAGCGGAACCGCGAATCCGAATCCCAGGACGTTCAGCCCCCGCGTGTGCGGCCAGAGTTCGTGCATTCGCGCCCGAATGGCGTTTCGCGCGATCCGTCCAAGGCGGGTCTTGTCGTAGAATGCGTCAAGATCGACCACGTCGAAGTGCATTGCTCTTCCGGATGCTTTAACCGACAATTATGGCCAGCATAACGGCGCACGAGGGTAATGCCATGTCTTTTGAGATCGTTACGATTCCATGTCTGGAGGACAATTACGCGTTCCTGCTGACAAGCAGGGGAAATGCGGCCGTGGTGGACGTGCCGGAGGCTGCGCCGATACTCTCGGAAATCGTGGCACGCGGCTTGACCGTCACGGACATTCTCTTGACCCACCATCATGCAGACCATGTACAGGGGCTGGACGAGCTGAAGGCAGGCATTGGTGGCGAAGTGCGCGTGGTTGGCGCGGCGGCGGACATGCAACGCTTGCCGCCCCTCGATCTCGCCGTCGCCGACGGTGACCGGTTCGAGCTCCTGGGAGCGGAGGCCACGGTGCTCGACGTGTCGGGGCACACGGTAGGCCACATCGCCTTCCACGTGCCGGCCGCGAAGGTCGCGTTCACCGCCGACAGTCTCATGGCTCTTGGCTGCGGGCGCGTGTTCGAGGGTACAATGGAACGGATGTGGGCAAGTCTTTGCAAGATTGCGGAACTCCCTGGCGACACGACCATTTGCTCGGGACATGAATACACCGAGTCGAACGGTCGATTTGCGATCACCATCGAGCCGGACAGCCCGGAGCTTCTGGAGCGCATCGCGCAAATCACCGAGGCGCGCGCCAAGGGCGAGCCGACCGTGCCTTCGCTTCTGTCGGAGGAGCTTGCGACCAATCCGTTCCTCCGTTCAGGCATTGCGGAAATCAAGTCGGGGCTCGGCATGAGCGGAGCAAGCGATGCAGAGGTGTTCGGCGAGATCCGACGCCGCAAGGACGCGTTTTGAGGTATGCGAATGGTGTCCGCGCCGCGCTGTCTGGTCCGGAAAAGGCTTCGCAAAGGCGCTTTCTGACGGTCGGAACTGCCTTGAATCCGGGGGAAAATGACGTTGCCATCAAAAAATGTGATCCAACTGAAAGAAAAAACTCTTGAAGCCCGAGAGTTATGGCAGAATTCTGGACGCATGCGGTCGGAGCCAAGGGAGTCGACTGACCGTCGTGACGGGAACTGAGTGAGGAGCCTCTGCGCGTGCCAAGTTTCTCGAATACGCTGGAAAGCGCGATTCATGCGGCGCTGGCCATTGCCAATTCCCGTCGCCATGAACTTGCCACGCTTGAGCATCTGCTACTCGCCCTGATCGACGAACCGGACGCCGCTAGGGTGATGAAGGCCTGCTCGGTCGATCTTGATGACTTGCAGAGAACATTGAAGCAATTCATCGAGGACGATCTCTCGTCCCTTGTCACCGGGATTGACGGATCGGAGGCCGTGCCGACAGCGGCTTTCCAGCGAGTGATTCAGAGAGCTGCCATCCATGTGCAGTCAAGCGGCCGGACCGAAGTTACCGGGGCCAACGTTCTGGTGGCGATATTCGCGGAGCGCGAATCGAACGCAGCCTACTTCCTGCAGGCCCAGGACATGACGCGCTACGACGCGGTGAATTTCATTGCCCACGGCGTGGCCAAGGATCCGGCATTTGGCGAGACGCGGTCGGTGACGGGCGCAAGCGAGGTAGAGGAAGATCACGGCGCCCGGCATGCCGAGGAAGAGGACAACAAGGAATCGGCGCTCGCGAAATACTGCGTGGACCTGAACGCGAAGGCGGCCCAGGGTGACGTTGATCCGCTGATCGGGCGGGAGCACGAAGCGGAGCGCTGCGTCCAGGTGCTGTGCCGGCGCCGGAAGAACAATCCCCTGCTGGTCGGCGATCCGGGGGTCGGCAAGACGGCGATCGCGGAAGGTCTGGCCAAGAAGATCGTGGAGAGGGCCACGCCGGAAGTGCTGCATGGAGCCACGATGTATTCGCTGGACATGGGCGCCCTGCTCGCGGGCACCCGCTATCGGGGAGACTTCGAGGAGCGGTTGAAGTCGGTCGTGCAGGAACTCGAGGACCACCCCGACGCGATTCTGTTCATTGACGAGATTCATGCCGTGGTCGGCGCGGGCGCGACGTCGGGCGGAGCCATGGACGCGTCCAACCTGCTGAAGCCCGCGTTGCAGGGCGGGCGGCTGCGGTGCATGGGATCCACCACGTACAAGGAATACCGCCAGCAGTTCGAAAAGGACCGGGCGCTGTCCCGCCGGTTCCAGAAGATCGACGTGATCGAACCGTCGGTCGACGACTCGGTTCAGATTCTCCTCGGGCTCAAGCCGTATTTCGAGGACCATCACGCAGTCAAGTACACGGACGATGCCGTGCGGACGGCGGTCGAGCTTTCGGCGCGCTACATCAATGACCGGAGATTGCCTGACAAGGCCATTGACGTGATTGACGAGGCCGGCGCCGCGCAACGACTCGTGGAAATCAAGAAGCGCCGGAAGACGATCGGCGTCGCGCAGATCGAGACGGTCGTGGCCAAGATCGCGCGCATCCCGCCGAAGAACGTGTCCAAGGACGATGCAACCGTCCTGAAGGATCTCGAAGCGTCACTGAAACGGGTGGTGTTCGGGCAGGAGCGCGCCATCGAGGCCCTTGCCTCGGCCATCAAGCTCAGCCGCGCCGGGCTTCGCGAGCAGGAAAAGCCGATAGGCAACTACCTGTTCGCCGGTCCGACTGGTGTCGGAAAAACGGAAGTGGCACGCCAGCTGGCGGACGTGCTGGGCGTTGAACTGCTTCGCTTCGACATGTCGGAATACATGGAGAAGCATGCCGTCAGCCGGCTGATCGGCGCGCCGCCCGGCTACGTCGGTTTTGACCAGGGCGGATTGCTGACCGACGGTGTCGACCAGCATCCCCATTGCGTCCTGCTCCTGGACGAGATCGAGAAGGCCCATCCGGACGTGTTCAACATCCTGCTCCAGGTGATGGACCACGGAAAGCTGACCGATCACAACGGACGGGCCGTGAATTTCCGGAACGTGGTCCTGATCATGACATCCAACGCAGGCGCCTCGGACATGGCGAGGGCCGCAGTGGGCTTCGGTCGAGACCGTCGCGAGGGAGAGGATACGGAAGCGATCGAGCGCATGTTCACGCCCGAGTTCCGGAACCGGCTTGACGCCGTGATTTCCTTCGCGCCGCTGCCTGCGGAGGTCATCCTGCAAGTCGTCGAAAAGTTCGTCCTCCAGCTTGAGGCGCAGTTGATGGACCGCGGCGTTCACATCGAGTTGACTCGGCGGGCTGCCGAGTGGCTGGCGAACAAGGGCTACGACGACAAGATGGGTGCCAGGCCGCTTGCACGGGTCATCCAGGAGGAGATCAAGAAGCCGTTGGCAGAAGAACTGCTGTTCGGCAAGCTCGCCAAGGGCGGCATTGTCAGGGTTGGCGTCAAGGGTGGAGAGCTGGAACTCAGGATCGAGCGCAGGACCAAGCGGCTGTCTTCGAGGAAGAGGCCGCCCTTGCTGACGGCGGAATGAAGCCCCGCGCAGCCGCTCGTGCGTTGCGCACGTTCGACGAGGCCAATCGCCCTCTCTGACGGGCAGTTCCGAATCCGGCGGCGGACGTTCCCCAGTCGTGCGAGGGAGGCCCGGGCACCTACCGGCGATTGCGAACCGTATCGATCATGAGATGAACGTTGTCCGGACACGCATCCGGCGTGATGCCATGGCCGAGATTGAAGACATGCGGGCCAGCACGGAATGCTTCCAGGATCGAGCGCGTCTCGCGAATGAGGGCGTCTCCCCCGGCAACCAGGTGACGCGGGGCGAGATTTCCCTGAACCGGACCGTCCTTCTGAACGTGGCGTGCCGCCCAGGCGGGATCGACCGAGTCGTCGAGGGCCACGCAGTCCGCACCCGTGCGCCGGGCGAACCCCTTGTAACGCGTTCCCGCTTCACGTGGGAATGCTATGACCGGCGTGTCGGGATGGCGTGACTTCAGGGCGGTGACGATCCGGCAGGTGGGTCCGACTGCATAGTTTTCGAAGTCCTCGCCTGCAAGCGATCCGGCCCAGCTGTCGAACAGCTTGACGACTTCCGCGCCCGCCTCGATCTGGGCCGAAAGATAGGCGATGGTGGCTTCGGTCAGGCGCTCGATCAGGGCGTCGAACAAGGCAGGCTGTTCTGTTTTCAGCGCGTGGGCAGGGTCCTGGCCCGGTGTTCCCATTCCGGCGATCATGTAGGTGGCGACAGTCCACGGGGCGCCGGCGAAGCCGATGAGCGCGGTTTCCGATGGCAGTTTGCCGGAAACGATGCGGAGCGTGTCATAGACCGGCGCGAGACGCTGGTGGATGGCGTCGGGGGGGTGCAGGGCTTCGAGGTCGGCGCGCGTCTTCACGGTTGAGAGTCTTGGGCCGTCGCCTTCGACAAACCGGACTTCGAGGCCAAGGGCGTCCGGGAGAAGGAGGATGTCGGCAAACAGGATCGCGGCATCAAGGCCGTAGCGGCGGATTGGTTGAAGCGTCACCTCGGCGGCAAGTTCGGGCGTGTAGCAGAGGGCGAGGAAGTCCCCCGCGCGGGCACGCGTTTCCCTGTATTCCGGCAGGTGCCGTCCTGCCTGGCGCATCATCCAGACAGGCGGAGTGTCGGTCCGTTCACCCGCCAGCGTGCGCAGCAGCTTCTTTGTCATGCTTCCGCCTCTGCTGCCAGTGTCCGAGCTTGTCAATAGAGTGCATTGTCTTGCAGCGCAGCGGTGATTAGACCCCTGCGCATGAGGATGCCGGATCGTGATCGTCCATGCCGCATCGGCACGCGCGGCTCTCCGCTAGCGTTGGCGCAGGCCAGCGAGGTGCGCAGCCTCCTTGCCACGACGCACGGTCTCGAGCCGGAAGCGTTCAAGATCGTGGCGATCACGACAACGGGGGATCGCGTGACCGATCGGCCGTTGCTCGAGCTTGGCGGCAAGGGGCTGTTCACCAAGGAAATCGAGGAGGCGCTTCTGGAAGGTCGGATCGATTGCGCCGTGCATTCGATGAAGGACGTGCCGATCGTTCAGCCCGCGGGGCTGGTGGTCGATGCCTGCCTGCAGAGCGAGGACGTTCGAGAGGCGTTCGTGTCGCGCTCCGGCGGCGCTTTGGATGACATGCCGGAAGGAGCGACGTTGGGAACGTCCAGCTTGAGACGCCGCGCCCAAGCCCTGCACCGCCGTCCGGATCTCAATGTCGTTGAGTTCAGGGGCAACGTTCAGACGAGGCTCCAAAAGCTGGATTCGGGTGCGGCCGACGGCACTCTGTTGGCGATGGCCGGCCTGAGACGGCTGGGGGTGGCAGGAAGCGTTCCGATGGTGCCGATGGATGTCCATGACATGCTGCCTGCGGTCTGTCAGGGCATTGTCGGCATCGAACGGCGGGAGGGTGATTGTAGCGTGGCGCAGCTCATTGATGCCGTTCGGCACCAGGAGACCGAGGCCAGGATGCAGGCGGAACGAGCGTTTCTGAACCGTCTCGACGGTTCGTGCCGGACGCCGATTGCGGGATACGGAGAGATCAGGGACGGCATGCTGAGACTGTCGGGGGAGATTCTGCGACTTGATGGCAGCGAGACGCATTTCGGAACGCGAGAGGGTCCGATCGAGGATGGCCCTGCGCTTGGTCGCGACCTTGCCGAGGCGCTTCTTGCAAGAGCCGGTCCCGGTTTCCTGGCTCCGTAGCGCCGCGCAAAAGCGCTTTGACGTTGGGGAATACAATCGTAAGCTGCGATGCGGCGAAATTCTGGGAGACTCGGATGTCGGGAGAGAAACTGCAGATCAAGAGATATGCCAGCCGACGACTCTACAATACCGAAACTTCGGATTACGTGACGCTGGATGACATCGCACGCTTCATCCGCGAAGGACGCGACGTGCAGATCGTGGACCTGAAGAGCGGTGACGACGTGACGAGGCAGTATCTCCTGCAGATCATAGCCGAGCACGAGAGCCGGGGCGAGAACGTCTTGCCGATGGACGTGCTGACAGACCTTGTCCGATCCTACACCAGCCAGGCGCATTCGGTTGTTCCGCAGTTCCTCGCCATGAGCTTCGAGATGTTGCGCAAGGGGCAGTCGCAGGTCGTGGAGAGCATGACCAATCCGTTGTCGGCAATGCCCGGGTTCGAGGCGATGCAGGCGCAGCAGGAGGCGTTCATCAGGGCCATGACCGGCACGTTCGGTCCAGGTGATCCGGACACGCCCGACGGTGACGGCAAAAAGGATGTGGCCTCCGAGGAACTTGACGAAATCCGGACCCAGCTCGCCGCCGTTCAGGAGCAGCTGGAAAAGATGGGCCGGCAATAGGAGGGCATTGACGCCTCCCTGGCTTCCTGCCGAGGATGCGCATGCTTCCGTTCGCCGACGGCGGATTGCTGGCGTGGCAAGGCCGGTTTCAATCGGCGTTCAGGGCTTGGTTGCGTGTGGGGGACGGACAAGTCGGCCTCATCCCAGCGCCCTTGTCGGACCGACGTAGCGGGTCCAGAATCGGAACTGCATCGCCATGCACGCACAGGCGAGACCTACCGTAAGCCCCAGCCAAATTCCGACTCCTTCCAGCTGGAACGTAAAGCCGAAGAAGTAGCTGACCGGCAGCCCGACAAGCCAATAGCTCACGACCGCAATGATCATTGGCACGCGTGTGTCCTGGACGCCGCGCAGCATTCCGAGGGCCATGACCTGCCCGGAGTCGACGAGTTGGAACAGGGCTGCCACGGCAAGGAGCGATGCACCAACCGCCAGGATGGCGGGCCTTTCGGGATCCAGCGGATCGACAAAGAGGCCGATGAGGAATTCGGGCAGGGTGAGAAACAACACAATAGTTGTCACGGAGGCAGCGAGGGAAAGAATCATCGCAGCCTGGCTGGCGGCTCTCAGCAAGGCCCGGTCGCCCATGCCCCAGGCACGGCCTGCGCGGACAGTTATCGCCTGGCTCAGCCCGAGATGCATCATGAACGTAAGTCCTGCGACCTGCAGTGCCACTCCGTGGGCCGCAAGCGCAACGGTGCCAACCCAGCCCATCATCAGTGTTGAAGCCGCGAACAGCCCGGTCTCGGCAAAATTGGTAAGTCCGATGGGCCAGCCCAGCCGAAATACGCGACCGAGGAACATGCGGTCCGGCCTGTGGATGTTGCGAAAGAGCGCGTAGTCCGGGCGGACCCGGGCGGAGAAGTGGGCCAGCAGTACGAAGGTGGCAAGGTTTCCGATCAGCGAAGCGATGCCCGCACCTGCTATGCCCAATTCCGGCGCGCCCAGATTGCCAAATATCAGTGCGTAGTTCAGCACCACGTTCAGAAGCCCGGTGCACAGGATTACGGCAAGGAAGACATTTGGCCGCTCGAGGGCCGAGAGATAGCTTCGCAGGGTCGTGACAAGGAGCGCGGGCGCCGTGGCCAAGCCGAGCCAGACCATGTATTGTCCGGACAAGTGAGCGACTTCGGCATCTTGGCCCATGGCCAGAAAGATTGGCTCGAAGAACAGAAACAGCGGCGTGACGGCTATGCCATAGAGGCCCGACAGCCACATTGCCATCCTGGTTGCCCGGCGCACCTCCCGCATGTCGTTCAGTGCGATTGCCGAGGCGACGATGGGCATCACTGCCCAGGCGAAGCCCGAGCCGAGTATGAAAATGATGAACCAGATGCCTCCTGAAAGGGAAAGCGCGGCGAGCGAGGGAACGTCGTACCATCCGATCATGACCGTGTCGGTCGTGACGATGCCCATGTGAGCCAGCTGCGCCGCGACAATGGGCAGGCCGAGGCGGAGGAGCGCACGCGCCTGCCCGCGCAGTTCGGGACGATCCTCGGCGTGGACTGAGTCGGACATAGTGCGGCTATAGGTGCGGGCGAGCACCCCGGCAATTCAATTGGGAATTTTTGCTTGGCTTGCTGACGCTGGAATAGCGGATCGCTGAAGTGGCCGACGCCAGCCCTCTTGGCCGTGCAAGTGCAACGAACTCGGACGCCTTGCATCTCCCGGCACGTTGGGCAAGCCTGAATTCCAGGATGTGCCTCGCCGCGCTCAGGCCAGCATGGTCCGAATTGTCAGTCGTACTGGACGACTTCGACCTCGATTCCGTCATTGTCATGGAAGTAGAAGCGCCGTCCGGGCACATAGTCTGCGTGGTTGACGGGATTGAATCCTTCGGCCTTTACGCGCTCTTCGGCGGCGTCGAGATCGTCGACCACGACGGCCCAGTGATTGAGACCTCCCTTTGTGACGTAGCTCGAACTCATCGAGACGGAGGCTCCATCGCCATGGGCAAACAGGGCGACGTAGCTGTCTTCCGACCCGACATGCACGGTGTAGCCGGTCTCCATTGCAGGCCCTTCCCAGCGGATCTTCCAGCCAAACACCCGTTCGATCCATGCCGCGGTTGCCTTTGGATCGCTGACGGTCAGGTTGACGTGTTCAAGTTGCGTCGGGGTCATGGTGCTCCTCCGGATCTCTGCACATGCGGTGAAGCGTAGCATGCCTGGCTTGGCCGCGGTCAAGCGACAAGACCGTCAACCGCTACAGGAGTTGTCATCCACCGACCGAGATCGACACTCGCACCAAGGGGACTTGATCCCTGGATCGCGAATCCCCTCCGGTTTCCGTAGCTGCGCCGCTCCAGCAATTCGGGTCGCAGTCGGACAGATCCAAAGCTGCTCAGTGTGTACCGACTCCATTCGTCCGCTTGCTGGCTTGGTTGGAGTTCACCTTGAGAACCTGCAACGCCTTTGGCGATGCATCCGGAAGCACGCTGGACCTGAAGACGCGGCAGATTTCCCGGGTCATTGCGTGTCCGAATCCGATGCACGGTCATGTTCCTGGACAGTTCTGCTGGCGGCGCCATCCTCAGGTCAGGAGATGACGGGTCCGGATTGCCTGGGAGTTCGAACCTGATGCCTTGGCCACCATCGCCGTTTTAGGGGATGGAAGGATCACCCAATTCAAAGGGGACGAGCATGGCGCAGGTTGACGACGCGCCTCTGCCGCGGATGACGGCGACCATCGTGGAGGCTGATGATCTTGAGCAGACGATCCTGTTTTGCTCTCGCGCCCATGGCGACGCTTGGGCGGAACCGTTCGGACCGGGACCGTGGCGCTGACGAGACTCGCATTGGGCGTACGCTTGCGAAATTCCACTTTCGCAAGGTCATCCTGGTCTACAGAGTGGACAAGTCCGACCGCGGGCCGTGGGTCGCCCAATTTGGCGTCGGCTCCCCTCGTATGGTCAACACGTCGCGATGAACGTGCGCACCTCATGGGCTGCTGCGGCCCCTCCGACCACACATTCGCAATGTTCCCCAGAGGTGCGTAGACGAACGGACCTGCGTCAATGGACAGGCGGAATCGTGCGGGGCGGAGGGGTGCCCCTGGGAATCCCGGGCCGGAAGTCTTCAGTGTGAGCCGCAAGTGAATTCGTCAACACTGTCGTGCAAGTGCAGATCATTTGCAGCCGATCTGACTGCCGCGTGTGCCCGAGCGATCCGGAGGGCGGCGGTTACGGTTTGAGCAGGTGGCAGCGACCCAGGAGGTTTCCGCGCGAGTTTGATGAATCTTCCCGGACTCTGGTCTCGCAGGAATGTGCGTTGGGCCAAGGACCTTCGGCACGGCGCCAGGTATTCGTTCTCGGGCGCGTTCGAGATCCAATGGCTGTCCGCACGGGGCGAACTCAGATCGAGGCCTCGTCCTGCGAGCGCGCAGGCGAGCGCTCCGAACGCTTGAATGGGCCTTGCAGGCGGCATTGGCGGCGGTTCCGGCCCCGGCTTCGTGAAAGGCAGGTGTCATGCAGGCGAGGCGGCGGCCTTGCCGATTCTTCGGTACGAGGCCGCTCACCTGTGAAGCCGTCCCTTTCCGGGCCGGCGCAGATGGTGCAGAACTGTCCACGACCACCCTGGAACGGTGCCTTGGCCGACTTTCTCCCCTGCACGGGAAGCGCCCGGTCTAGGCCGCGAGACCGAATTTCCGGACTAGGTGCGGCTTGGTTTCCTGGCATTGATGATTGACGAGCGGGTGGCCTGTATCTTTCAGGAGGTGGACAATCTGGCCGTGATGGCACCAGATTATCGGGACATCCGCAAGGTGGACACAGGCACCGCCCGGTTCACGGCTAGACATAACCAGTGAGGCACCCCGATGCATGACCAGCTCCCACTCGAACCCTGCCGTTCCGACGCTCTTTGCCGCACAGGTCGCGTCCCTGGCGGCGGTCGGGCTGCTGCCAATGGCGTTGGCGCTAGCGGCTTGCCGGATCGACGGCGCTTCGGCGGGCAAGGATTTGGGGCTCTTGCTTGTGCTGAAGCTGGTGGCCTATTTGGCCCTTGCCCCGCTTGCCGAAACGTTGTTGCGCAGCATGCCGCGTAAGCCAGTGATGCTGGGCCTGGATCTCGGGCGAATGTTGCTTCTGGTGCCGACGGCCTTCGCCGTGCCCACGTTGCAGATCGCGACGCTGACTTTCGCCCTTTTCGTCCTTGCTGCGACGATTGCGCCGCTCTGCCAGCCAGTAATTCCCGACGTGTTGCCCGAAACAGGGATCTTTGTCCATGCGCTGGCTTGGTCACGGGTCGCTCTTGCGCTGGACGTGGCCCTTAGTTCGTCGATTGCTGCTGGCTTGCTGGGCGTGACATGGGCTGAGCACTCGTTTCTTGCCGCAGCGCTTGCATTCGTCGGGTCGATCCTTGCACTCTCGGCGACCCGATTCCCTGCCGGGGCCTTCGGTGACGGCAGAAAGCCAATTCTGGAACGCGCGGTCATTGGCTTGGGCATCTGCCGCCACACACCCAGGCTTCGCGGCCTCATTCTCTGGATCCTCGCGTTGTCGCTGGCATTGGCCTTGGTCCTGTTGAACTCGGTGGTCTTCGCCGGACTGCGTCTGGGCGATTCGGTAAGGCACTATCCGATCCTGATGGCGCTCTGGGCTGGCTTCGGGCTGACCTCTTCACTTGTTTTGGCCCGGGGCGGGCTTGTGATCACGCGCTCAGCGCACCGACGAGATCGCCCAGCGGTTTTCGCGGCAGCCAAGGCCCGGCCTGCCGATGGTCCACTGCACCGCATGCACTGGCACCCGGATCTGCCAGCGGATCACCAGCATCTGCGCGACATTCCCGTGAACGGTCCGGGCCACGCACGCCGCCACGACTGCCCAAATCGACGGCCTGCATCCGGGTAGGGCCGGGTCGGCAGCCAAATGGGTCTGCCAGAATGCAGAAGACAGGACAAGACATGCCAGACACCGAGCCTTCCCCGATCGACGCCTGCGGCCTTCCGGTGCTTGAGGAGCGCCTCAAGGAGGACCTTCGCTTTCTTTGCTATCCTGGAAAGGACTGGGTGCCGCGCCGCGAGGGAGTGACCGACGTGACAATCATCGGCGCAGGCATGTGCGGCATGCTGGCTTGGTTTGCGCTCGGTATGGGCGGAGTGCTGAACACCCGAGTGCTTGATCGCAGCGCGAAAGGGCTGGAGGGCCCCTGGTTGACCTATGCGCGGATGGAGACGCTTCGTTCGCCCAAGGAACTGACCGGTCCATGCTATCGGCAGGGCACGCTGACGTTCCAGGCTTGGTTCCGCGCGCAATTCGGGGCGGTAGCCTGGGGTGCGATGGACAAAATTCCGCGCCCGATGTGGATGGACTATCTGCGCTGGTACCGAAGAGCCTTGCAAGTGCCGGTCGAGAACGACGTTTCGGTCGATCTGGTGGAGCCCGAGGGCGATCTGCTGCGACTGCATCTATCTGGTGCGGACAGCGACACGATCCTGACCCGGAAACTTGTCTTCGCCACCGGCCGCGACGGCACCGGCGAGGAGAACATTCCAGGCTTTGTCGACGGCCTGCCCCGCAAGTACTGGGCGCACAGCGCCGACGAGATCGACTTCTCGGCGCTCGAGGGCAAGCGGGTGGCGGTAGTGGGTGTCGGCGCTTCGGCCGTCGAAAATGCCGCCGAGGCGCTTGAGCACGGCGCCGCCAAGGTCTGCCACCTGATCCGCCGGAAAGAGATGCCGACGGTCAACAAGATGATGGGGATCGGCAGCTTCGGCTTCACGGCCGGCTTCGCGGAATTGCCCGACGAATGGCGCTGGCGTTTCATGCAGTATTCCTTCGCGACTCAGACGCCCGCGCCACATGGCTCGATGCTGCGGGTCAGCCGGCACGAAAACGCGTCTTTCCATTTCGGCAAGGCGGTGACATCGACGCGGGAGGAGGGGGATGCCGCGCGTATAGGCTTCGCCGACGGAACGTTTTACCTTGCGGATTTCGTCATCCTAGGCACCGGGTTCACGGTCGATCCGCTGTCGCGAGTCGAGTTTGGCAAGGCGGCGAGCGAGATCCAGCTTTGGGAGGATGTCTATACCCCGCCCGAGGGCGAGCCATCCGCCGATCTCGCACGGTTCCCATATCTCAACCCTGATTTCAGTTTTCGGGAAAAAGTGCCGGGCAAGGCGACCTGGCTGAAGAATGTCTATTGTTTCAACTACGGCGCCTCAGCGAGCCTTGGCAAGGTGAGCGGCGACATTCCTGGCGTTTCCGAAGGGGCCGAATGGCTGGCCCGTGCGCTGGCGGCGAAGCTTTACGCCGAGGACATCGAATCCCATTGGCAGGGCTTGCTTGACTACGCCAAGCCTGAACTGGACGGCAGCGAATGGACAGCTACCGAGTTGGAACCAACGGAACGAGAAGGGCAAGTGGGATGAGCATGAACGAGACCACGCTGGCCTCGGCCGGCATCCGCGAAACGGGACCTGCAGCCGACGTGGTGGCGCTCCGGTCGAACATCTTCGAAATGACCGCAGTGGCAGAAGACGCGGTTCTGCGGCCAAAGGAGACGGGGCGCTGGCCGCATCCCTTGCGGGCTGCGCTAGCCGCGCGGATCGCGGCGTTGAACGGTGTCGGGGACCTCGCCGTCCGCTACGTGTCGGAGGCAGGCGACTTTGCCGGGCTGGCCAATCCGGCCCGCGACGGCGCGGCGGAGGGGCTTGGCCCGGTACTTGCCTTCATGGACAAGGTCGCAGTTGACACGCGGAACGTGGTGGCAGCCGACATCTCCACACTTCAGGATGCCGGTGTCGCGGATGCCGACATCGTGCGGCTGTCCGAGTTGAACGCATTCCTCGCCTATCAGATCAGGGTTGTCGCCGGGCTGCGGCTGATGACGGAGGGCAACCCGTGAGTCCGGTTGTCAGGAAATTCACCCGCAATGTGCCTGAATGGCGTCCGCGCGTGGTGCCGGTGAAGCTGGAGGAGGCGAGCGAGGCGCAGCTTGATGCGCTGAGCGTGACGCCGTCCGGCACCAAGGTCTCGGATTATGTCTTGACGTTGGCGCACGATGTGGAATCGCTAAAGGTCCGTTCGCCCCTGTTCAACGCGATCATGTACGACAAGGGGGGCATGAGCCGGGCAGAGCGCGAGATCGGCGCGATTGGTGCCTCGATGGTCAATCGCTGCATTTATTGCGCCGCCGTTCACGCCGCGCGCCACGCGCAGCTGGAGGAAAGCACCGAGATCACCGACCGGTTGTTCCTTGATGGTCCCGCTGCGACGCTGCCAGATCGCGACCAGGCGATCTTTGACTTCGCGGTAGCGCTCTCCGAAGCCCCGCCCGGAGCTGGACAGGCGCAAATGCAGGCTCTGCACGAGGCGGGCCTCGAGGAAGCCGAGATCCTCGACCTGATCCTGTCCACGGCGCTGTTTGGCTGGGCAAACCGGCTGATGCATGTGCTCGGCGATCCGGTGCGGCCTGGCGGTGGGGAGGCATGACTTGACGACATCAATGATGTGGCGCTTTATGAATTGCGGGGGGCTCGGTGTCTGATGGGAGACGAGATCCGGATCGGCATTGCAGGTGCAGGCTCGGTCGCTTTCGGAACGGCGGCGCTGGCTGCCGCCAACGGGCATGACCCGATGCTCTGGTCGCCTTCGGGCACGGGGACAGCGTCGCTTGCCGACGGCATTCCGTTGACCGCAGAGGGGGCGCTCGACACTGTTCTGACGCCGCGCATCGCCGCCACTGCCGGGGAACTGGCCGAGGAGAACGATTGCATCATGATCGCTCTACCCGCCTATGGCCATAGACCGGCCATGGACGCGCTTGCGCCGGGTGTCCGGGACGGTCAGCACGTGATCATCTCGTCTCACGCCTCGCTTGGCGCGATCTACCTGGGTCAGCAACTGGCGGCGCGAGGCATTTGCGCCCCTGTGACCGCCTGGGGCACGACCGCGGTAACCGGGCGACGGCAGTCGCCGTCGCGGGTGCGGGTCAACACGGTTCGCAAGCTGATCGACCTTTGCACCTTGCCAGAAGATCTGTCGGGCGAGGCTCTGACGCTTTGCCAGCAACTGTTCGGGGATCGGTTCCAGCCGCGAGAAGGGTTGCTGGCGATATCGCTCTCGAACCTGAACCCGCAAAATCACATGGGTATCGCGCTGGGCAACATGACCCGGATGGAACGCGGCGAGGACTGGAGCCAGGGCGAGAACGTCACCCCCAATATCGGCCGCCTGCTTGAAGCGCTCGATCGCGAGCGGTTGGCAATCGCCGAGGCATTGGGGGTGAAGGTGCGCACGATCTTTGAGCATTTCCACCTGTCGTTCCATGTGCCTGTGGCCTCGATATCGGAGATGAACCAAGAGATGCATGCTTTGGGAAACGGCGGTGCCGGACCCGCGACGGCCGATAGCCGTTACGTTACCGAAGATGTGCCCTACGGGCTGGTGCTGACCGCCGCACTTGGTCGAAAGGCGGGTCGACCCGCGCTGCTGCACGAGGCAGGCATTCGCATATTCTCGGCCATGTACGGCCGGGACTTCATCACCGAGAACGCCCTTCTCGATGCTATCGACTTGTCGAGCCATTCGCTCGATGACCTGAAGGGGGCTGCGAAGACCGGCCTTCTGATCCACCGGGATGTCGTCATGGCGTCCGCTGATCCATAGCCAACCAAACAGAAATGGAGAAAGAAATGACCAATCCGACAATTGACCGCCGTCGTTTCCTCAGCACCACTGTCGCTGGAACGGCCTTGCTGGCAAGTCCGGCCTATCTGCGGCGCTCCTATGCGCAGGGCAGCGGCGAGGTGAACGTCTGGACCTACAACCAGTTCGTTCCCGACGCCTTCAAGGAGCAGTTCGAGGCCGATACCGGCATCAAGGTGAACGTCCGCCTTGTCGACGACCAAGGCAAACAATTCAACCTCTTGGCCGCCGAAGCACCGAACCCGACGGTGGATGTCGTTACGGTCGCCGGTCATCGGTTCCTTCAGTTCATCGACAGCGAATTGTTGGCACCGATGGACACCGGCCGGTTGTCGAACTGGGGAAACATCAATCCGACATTCTCTGAAAGCGACTGGGCCACGATCAACGGCCAAAAGTGGGGTGCGCCGATCCTCTCTGGCATGGAGGTGATGTCCTACAATACCGAATTCGTTACCGAGGAAGAGGCCCAGACCTGGGACACTCTGTTCAGCGAGAAATACAAGGGCCAGACCGCCTACATCATCCAGGACATGATGTCGATCGTCATGCTGATGTTGGGTTATGACGGCAATATGGTCGCCTACCTGGACGACCCGGACGAGGCCGCGCGAATCGTCGAGGAAGCGAAGAACTTTCTGATTGAGAAGAAGCCGCTTGTTCGCAAGTACTATGACAGCGGTGCCGAAGTGCAGCAGATGTTCATCAATCAGGACATCGTTCTGGGTCACTCGTGGAACGGTCCGGCTGCCGCGTTGATCAACGACGGCTTTCCGTTGGGCATGTCTATCCCGCGGGAAGGCTCATATGGCTTCGTGTACACGCTGAACATTGCCAACAACGCCCCGAATCCGGACAACGCCTATACGCTTCTGAACGCGCTCCTGGCGTCTCCCGAAATCGGTGCCTCGATGACCAAGGCGTCGGGCTTCATCTCGACTTACAAGGACGCCTCGCAATACCTGACCGAGGCCGAGAAGCGGTCCACTTCCTTCCCGGAGGAGCAACTTGCCAACCTGCAGTTCTTCCGCGCCGAGGCGAATGAGATGAAATACGGTCTCGTCGACCCTGCTGTGGAAGCCGTGAAGGCGGCCTGAGGTCCTGACCCGCCGCACGCCCCCTCACCGGGGCGTGCGGACCGAAACTGATACCTCCGTTTCCACCCATTGGAATCCGCCCATTTTACCGAGGGCGTGCGTGCCGACCTGACCGGCTGGGGAACGCCATGAACTCAGAAGTCGCATCCGCGCCTGAACCACGGGACGCACCGGGGGAGGGTCACGCCGCGTTTTGGGGCCGAGCGACCCGTTGGGGCCCCTACAAGGCCCTGTTGACCTTCGTTTACGCGTCTCCGCGGCGCCAGTTCTTCATTCTCGCCGCGCTGCCGGTCCTTTGGGTCCTGACGCAGCATCTCGGACCGATGCTGCAGATGCTTCGTGTCAGCCTGACCGACGCCTATCCGGTTGCCCAGGACGCCCAGACCCAATTCACGCTGGAACATTACGGGCGGTTCTTCGGGGACAGGCTGTTCTGGATGCCATTCTTCCGGACGCTCGTCTTCGCGAGCACCTTTACTCTGGCGACTCTCATTATCACGTACCCCGTCGCGTATTTCCTTGCCCGGCATGTCAGCCGAAAGAACCAGCTTCTGTTTCTTCTGTTGCTTCTCGTTCCCTTCTGGGTCGGCGAGATCGTGCGGACCTATGCAATCATGATCCTGCTGGGAAACACCGGAGCGGTCAACCTTGCGCTAAGGTGGCTGGGGCTGGTCGACCGGCCGATCCCGTTCATGTACACGAGCTTCTCGATGGGCGTGGGCATCGTCTACCTGACGGCGCTATACATGCTGCTTCCGCTCTACTCGGCACTGGAGAAGCTCCCGCAAAGCTACTGGGAAGCGGCGGCCGATCTTGGCGCAGGCGCCTGGACAAGGTTCCGGCGCGTGACATTGCCCCTGACGATCGAGGGCATTTCCTCGGGGTGCACGCTGGTCTTCCTGATCTCGACGGGATTCTACGCGACCCCGGTGCTTCTTGGTGGCCCTTCGACCACGGTGTTTGCCGAGACCATCGCGGGCTTTTTCCACGTGGCGGGCGACGAATGGCCCACTGGCGCGGCCTTTGCGACGATCATGTTCCTTGCTGCACTGGCGATTTCGGGCGTCTTTCAGCGGTTGATGTACATGCTCAGAAAAGGTGACACCAAGTGACCCGCAACACGCGCATCTTCCTCTCTTGCGTCTACTGGGCCTTCGTCCTCTATGTGTTCGTGCCACTGATCCTGATGATTCTCATGGGATTCAAGGATTCAAGGTTCATAGGGTTTCCGATCAAGTCCTGGACGCTCGACTGGTACCTTGGCGTGTTCGAGGATGCCGAGGTGATCTCGGTCTTTGGCTATTCGATCGCAATCGCAGTGT
Organism: Paracoccaceae bacterium; assembly: GCA_965208685.1. GTDB lineage: Bacteria > Pseudomonadota > Alphaproteobacteria > Rhodobacterales > Rhodobacteraceae > JAJEFO01. Next base: position 356,924 of record CBDBPL010000007.1, read on the forward strand.
CCGCATCCGTGATTTCAATCGCAATTGGGCTTTGGATCGCGGTGTTGCTGGAGGGCCGGAAGTTCTGGGGACGTGCGACGGTGTTCGGTCTTGCCATCCTGCCAGCGCTTGTGCCCGGCATCATCTCGGCAATCGCGTTCCGAATCTATGCACGATTCCTTGGCATCGAACCGGGGATGTTCGCGATAATCTGGGCCCACGCGGTCCACAATGTACCCTTTGTGGTGCTGGTGGTCATGGCGCGTCTCTCCACCCTGCCGAAAAGCCAGATCGAGGCGGCACGCGACCTTGGCGCCGATCCGCTGGTCGCCTTCCTCAGGATCACCTTGCCCTATCTTACCCCTGCCATCATGGGCGCCAGCATCTTCTGCCTGCTGCTCAGCTTCGACGACTTTGTCCGCTCGTTCTTCCTTGGCAGTTACGAGCCAACGCTGCCAGTTCTGATCTTCGCCATGCTGCGCTCGGGCATGTCTCCGGAAATAAACGCAATTGCCACTGTCGCGCTGCTCCTTACAGCTGTCCTCGGCATTTGGGCCGAGCGATATGTGCGTCGCACGAACAAGGATCCCGGAAGATGACCTCGCAGCCTCCCCTCGTCAGCATCGAAGGGGTCTCGAAAACCTTCGGCAACGCGGTCGCGCTTGAGCGGATGGAACTGGATATCGCCGAGGGCGAGTTCGTCACCTTCCTGGGCCCCTCGGGTTGCGGCAAGTCTACGACGTTGCGGCTTCTCGGCGGGTTCGAGCGCCCGGACGCCGGACGCATAGTTTTGGAGGGCCAGGACGTTACCCGGCTGCCGCCGGACCGGCGCAATGTGAACATGGTGTTCCAGGACTACGCGCTGTTTCCGCACATGACGGTCCTGCAAAACATGGCCTTCGGACTAGAGCTGACACGCATGAGTCGAGGTGCCATCAAGGCCAGACTGAAAGAGCTGATGGCGTTCCTCGAGCTTGCCGACTATGGCGACCGATATCCCGGCCAGCTGTCCGGTGGACAACGCCAGCGTGTCGCCCTTGCGCGCGCGCTTGCCCTTGATCCCGCACTTCTCCTGCTCGACGAACCGCTTGGCGCGCTTGATGCGAAGCTTCGGGGACAGGTCCAGCAAGAGTTGAAGTCGATCCAGAGGCGGACAGACAAGACTTTCGTCTTCGTCACCCACGACCAGGAAGAGGCGCTGACCATGTCCGACCGGATCGTGGTGATGAATGCCGGGCGCGTCGAGCAGGACGGCACGCCCGAAGAGCTTTACATTCACCCAGCCAACCGCTTCGTCGCGGAGTTCGTTGGCGAAACAAATTTGATCTCGGGTGAAGTCCGCAGCCAGGAGGGCGAAGAGGTCGTGATCGATTGGCACGGATCGACCCTGCGCGGTCACAGGCGGCCAGAAGACCCGCATCCCGACGGACATGTCACCGCCTCGGTCCGGCTGGAGCGATTGGAATTGCACTGCGAGAGGCCCGCAAGAGTCAATGCGGTCCAGGGCCGGGTGGTCGGCAAGACCTTTCTCGGCAGCCGGATGATGGTGGACCTGCTCGTCGAACAGGCTGCGGGTGCAACTCTGAAGGCCTATGTCAATTTGGAGACAGGTCAGGCCGTGGGCGATTCGCCTGTGTGGATCTGTTGGGACACCGACAGCATGGCCGTTTTGAGCGACTGATCCTGAGGCACCGCAGCGTCTTGGATGTAGCACGCCAACTCTCCGGAACAGCACCGATTCGCCGCGCAAGGCGATCAACTTGACATGACCGGCGTGCCGCCCAGAACCGGCAGGGCCCTGTTGAATGTCGTCGCCACTCGGAAGACGATGCCTGCGCCCATGGGCAATGCGCCAAGGGCCACCGGTTTCTCGCTCGATTTTGTGGGAAATCTTCGGGGTCCGGGGCGCCTTGCACGACCCTGCTGGGCTGCCTCTGGGCAGGCCCTGTCGATCGACGGATCCCGGCAAGGTCATCGGAAAACCCGATGTCTGGAAGTGACCTCATGACTGTGTCTGGTGACCGAGGCTTCCGGATTGCGAATTGGTGCCAAACTGCTGCTTCTTGAATGCGGCAATTCTCAGGTTGCTGCTTGTGCGGCGGCCCGGTGCCGTCTCACTCGCGCAATTCGTCGGGCCTGACCCCCCAAATCTGGTCCTTGCGGACCCAACCCCGAATGCCGTTTGCTCTGATCTTGCACCAGTCCGGCGCACAGTTGCCAAGCCGCGCGACAACTCCGACCTCTGCGTAGGCCTTGATCACGGCCTCGGTGGAGGGCTTGGCGTAAAGCGGTATCAGGTCGTCCTCGACGATCACGTGGCGCACGCCCGACAGCAGCGAGTAGTGCATCCAGCCACCTTGTCCGTCCCGGTCCTGAACGCGTCGCCAATGGCCGTATTCCGCGGTGACTTCCAGCGGCATGTTGCGCCTTCGGAACACCCAGTCGATCCGATGGCTGAGCGACGGTCCGCGCCGGACGTTGCCTTCCTCGGCCTTCAGGGAAACAAATCGCGGAATTGGCAGGTTCGTGACCTTGCCCCGCTCGGCGGCTGGAATCGAGCTCGCCAATGTCAGAGAGAGGAAGGCTGCAAGCGTCAGTCGCATCAGCGCCGTGTTCCGTTCCCTATGCACCTTTCACTGGCGTCTTGCGCCCTTGTGTCTGCCTCGGTTCCTTGCCACTTTGCCAGCAACCGAAGGCGAGGGAAAGACGGGAGCGACGCTCGCATGCCAGACAAGTGCCTGACCGTTGTCGTCACGCGACGCTTGCCCGAGCCCGTCGAGCGCCGAATGGCCGAACTGTTCGACGTTTCGCTGAATGCCGACGACGCGCCGATGTCGCGTGATGCACTGGCGGCGGCAATGAAATCGGCCGACGTGCTGGTGCCAACGCTGACAGACCGGATCGATGCGGCATTGCTTGCCCAGGCTGGCGAGCGGCTGAAGCTGATCGCGAATTTCGGGGCCGGCGTGGATCACATCGATGTCGCAACCGCGCGGCAGCGCGGCATCCACGTCTCGAACACGCCAGGCGTGGTCACCGAGGACACGGCCGACATGACCATGGCGCTGATCCTTGCCGTCGCCCGGCGCATCCCGGAAGGGCTTTCCGTGATGCAGAAGGGAGAATGGCATGGCTGGGCGCCGACGGCGTATCTTGGCGGGCGGCTTGCAGGCCGCAGGCTGGGAATTCTTGGCATGGGTCGAATCGGGCAGGCCGTTGCACGCCGTGCCGCGGTCTTCGGTATGCCGGTCGAATACCACAATCGGCGTCGCCTGCGGCGGGAAGCCGAGGCGGACCTGAATGCGACCTACCGGGAAAGTCTCGACCAGATGGTGAGCCGGGTGGACGTCCTGTCGATCAACTGCCCCCACACGCCATCCACGTTTCACCTTATGAACGCGCGCCGGCTGAAGCTCATGAAGCCTGACGCCGTCATCGTGAACACGTCGCGCGGCGAGGTCATCGACGAGAACGCACTGACGCGGATGTTGCGCTCCGGCGAGATTGCCGGCGCCGGGCTGGACGTCTTCGAGCAGCGGCACGAAATCAACCCGCGGCTTCGCGCACTTCCCAATGTCGTGCTTCTTCCCCACATGGGTTCGGCGACGGTCGAGGGACGAGTCGAGATGGGCGAGGCGGTGATCGTCAACATGAAGACGTTTGCCGACGGTCACCGCCCACCTGACCTGGTCGTGCCTGCAATGCTCTGATGCGCGCCGCTTTCCAGCCGGCCTTTGCTTGCCCGAGACGTCCGGCAGGGGCGGGACGGGTCGGCGGAAGCGAATCCGGGACGCTTGTGGGCTGATGAGCGGCGCAGCACGGAACATTGCGCTCTACCCGTGGTTCAAGTTCTTCCAGAACCTGCTTTTCTGGCAGGCGATCTGGTTCCTGTTCCTGCAGTCGGAGCTCTCCGCAGCGCAGGCCATACTGTTCTACGCGATCTACGACATCACGACGACCGTGCTGGAGGTGCCCTCGGGATACTTCTCGGATCGGTGGGGCAGGCGGACGACGCTGATCATGAGCGCCGGCGCCGGGCTTCTGTCCGGTGTCCTGTTTGCACTCGGCGAGGGATTCTGGGTCTTTGCGCTCGCGCAGTTCGCCTTGGGCGCCCACATAGCGCTGGCCTCGGGAACGGACAGCGCCATTCTTTACGAGTCGCTGGCCGAGGAAGGTCGAGCCGAAGAGGTCGAGACGCAGGAGATCCGCGCATGGCGCTTCAGTTTCCTTGCGCTTGCGGTTTCGGCGGTCGCCGGAGGCGTCATGGCTCTCTCGGGCCTGCGCCTTCCGTTCGCGGCCAGCGCGGTTGCCTTCGGAATGCTGGTCGTGATCGCGATCCGGTTTTCCGAACCGGGTCGCGCCCGTCGCGTCCGCAGCGAGGCGGAGCGCCTGGATGCGCTTCGCAAGGCCCTGGTCCATCCGGTTCTGGCATGGCTCCTCGCGCTGTCCGTGCTCGTCTATGGCTTCGGCCACCTGCCGTTCGTTTTCGGGCAACCGTTCATACTGGATGTTCTGGGCGGCTCGGGCTTCATCGCCGAGGCTGCGGTCGTGAGCGGTGTCGTGACCACGCTCATGATGCTGGTGTCGGTCGCTGCGTCCTGGCTGGCTCCGGGGGCACGGCGCTGGCTCGGATTGAAGCGCCTCCTGCTGCTGGCATTCTGCATCCAGATCCTGCTCGCGGCCGGGCTGGCAGCGTTCGGCAACATGCCGGCAGTGCTGCTTCTTCTCTTGCGAAAGGTGCCCGACAGCCTGGCGCAGCCGTTCATTGCCGCACGAATCCAGCCCATTCTGGAGGACGAGATGCGCGCGACCTACATCTCGCTCAGGAATCTCGTGGCGCGGCTTTTCTTTGCCGCGAGCCTGCTGATGGTGTCGGTGAACGCGTCCGCGGTGGGCGCAATGTCGATCGAGGAGATTCAGGCGATTCTGGCCGTCTACGCGGCGTTCGGGGCGGTCTGCTTCGCGGTCCTGGCCATGACCGGTCGCAGCCTGGCATCCGGCGGTCGCGACTGAGGCGGCTTCCGGGACTCAGCCGTGCTGAATCGAGCATGCGGAGCCAAGCCGACGCCTGGCAATCGTTCGCGACCTGTGATCGGGCGCGCCATGCGTGCGGATCTGTCTTGCGGAAGTGGACCAAGGCGCCGAAGCGCGTTGCTTCTCCCGGATTCACGGCTGACTGACAGCCTTGGCGGCAACGGTGCTTGGCAACGCGAGGCAAGCCCGGTAGTACGCTCGGGTTCAAGAGGGAGACGGTCCCGTGTCCGCACCAAGGAAATTGTTCATCAAGTCCTATGGCTGCCAGATGAATGTCTATGACAGCGAGCGCATGAGCGAGGCGTTGGCGACCGAGGGCTACGTTGCCACCGAAAGCGTCGATGACGCAGACATGATCCTTCTGAACACGTGCCATGTTCGGGAAAAGGCTACCGAAAAGATCTATTCCGAGCTTGGCCGGTTCCGCCCGCTGAAGGACGCAAAGCCCGACTTGAAGATCGGGGTGACGGGATGCGTGGCCCAGGCGGAGGGTGCCGAGATATTTGAGCGCCAGCCCATGGTCGACATGGTCGTCGGCCCCCAGAGCTATCACAGGCTTCCGGAACTGGAGCGGAAGATTCGAACCGGAGACCGGGCGCTGGACACCGACTTTCCGCAGGAGGACAAGTTCGACCATCTTCCCAGGCGATCGGCGCCGGCGCGAGGGCCGACCGCGTTCCTGACCGTTCAGGAAGGTTGCGACAAGTTCTGTGCATTCTGTGTCGTGCCCTACACGCGTGGTGCCGAGGTCAGTCGCCCGGCCGGGCGCGTTGTGGCGGAGGCGCGCGAACTCGTTGCGCGGGGGGTGCGCGAAATCACTCTCTTGGGGCAGAACGTCAACGCCTATCACGGGCACGAGGACGGCCTGGCCGGGCTTATCCGCGAACTGGCCGGAATCGACGAGCTGGCCCGCATTCGCTTCACGACGAGCCATCCGTCAGACATGAACGACTCCCTGATCGCAGCGTTCGGAGAGGTCGCGAAGCTGATGCCGTACCTGCATCTGCCCGTTCAATCTGGCTCGGACATGGTGCTCAAGGCGATGAACCGCAGGCACACGGCGGAACAGTACAAGAGGATCATTGAGCGCATTCGCGAAGCGCGACCGGACATCCTCCTTTCCGGCGACTTCATCGTCGGCTTTCCGGGCGAGACTGAGGCGGATTTCGAGGATACGCTGGCCTTGGTCGAAGAGGTCGGGTACGGGCAGTCCTACAGTTTCAAGTATTCGCCGCGTCCAGGCACGCCCGCCGCGGAACTCGAGGGCGTTGACGATGCGGTCAAGGACGAACGCCTGCAGCGATTGCAGGCGATTCTGATCCGGCAGCAACGCGCAGCCCAGGAATCCATGGTCGGCCGCACTGTCAACGTCCTGTTCGAAAAGCCGGGACGCCTTCCTGGGCAGGTTGTGGGCAAGTCGGAATACCTGCACGCGGTTCACGTTGCCGGAGGCCAGGCCGGCGTCGGCGAGCTTCTGCCGGTGCGAGTCGTGGCATCGAACAGCAACTCGCTCTCGGGCGAGGTTTCGCAAGGCTAGGCATCGCAACCTCGGTTGCATGACCCGTTCATCCCCGCAGGGGCGAGCATGCAAGTTCGGGAGCAGTGGCGACCCAACCCTGGCACCGCTCCGGTCCGATGCTCCGCTTCCAGGTTCGTCTCGTTCGGTGGGTTTCTGCGTGGCAAGGGCGATTTCGCCGCACCGTCCACGGATGGCTGCGGAATTCCCGGGGCCCAGTGGGAGCCCTGGCCCCCTTGCGTTGCCGCCAAACCCTTGGCAGCATCAGGTCAATCAGGCCCTAATTGCCCGGAGTGACAGAATTTGACCGTTCGTGCGCTGGACGACCCGAAGCCGCAAGACGAAGCTTTCCAAACGCAACTGGAGTTTCCCGACAACCGCCTGCTCATCGACCTCTTTGGAGAGTTCAACCGCAATCTCGTTCAGGTCGAGGAGGCGCTTTCCGTGCAGGTCGTGCATCAAGGCAACAGGCTCACGGTCTTCGGCGAATGCGCGGATGTCGGTCGCGCAGTCGAAGTGCTTGAAGCGCTTCATCGGCGGCTGGAGGCAGGGCGCGAGATCACGCCCGGCGACATCGACGCGGAGATTCGCATGGACGAGGAAGCGGCCGTCGGCCCGTCTTCCGATCAGATGGAACTCTTTCCGCGCGGCAAGATCGAGATCAAGACGCGAAAGAAACTGGTTGAGCCGAGGACCAGGGCGCAGAAGGCCTACGTCCGATCCCTTTTCTCGAACGAGCTTGTGTTCGGAATCGGCCCGGCGGGAACAGGCAAGACATATCTCGCTGTTGCAGTGGGCGTGAACATGTTTGTCAACGGCCATGTCGACAGGATCATACTCAGCCGACCCGCGGTCGAGGCCGGCGAGAGGCTGGGTTTCCTTCCGGGCGACATGAAGGACAAGGTAGATCCGTACATGCAGCCGCTTTACGACGCGCTCAATGACTTCCTGCCTGACAAGCAGCTGGCCAGATTGATCGAGGACAAGCGGATCGAGATCGCGCCACTTGCCTTCATGCGGGGGCGGACTCTTTCCAACGCCTTCGTGGTGCTGGACGAGGCACAGAACGCCACCACCATGCAGATGAAGATGTTCCTGACTCGTCTGGGCGAAGGCAGCCGAATGGCGATCACCGGTGACAGGACCCAGGCGGACTTGCCTCGCGGGGTCACGTCCGGACTCATGGACGCCGAAAGGCGGCTTGCCGACATTGACAGGATTGCGTTCTGCCACTTCGCGTCCGGGGATGTCTTTCGTCATCCGCTGGTAGCCAAGATAATCGATGCCTATGGCGCGGGCAGCGACCGCCAGTAGAGTTCGAGGACCACGGAACTTGAGCCGTTCGGGAGGTGCGGCCGGCTGCCTGACCCAAGTTGTCCCGGGCACGTGCCGCTCTTGCGGCAGATCTTTCGGTTTGCTTTCATGCGGGATTTCCCGCCACCGCTGTTCCGAGGCGGCCGTCCATGCCCTTTCCGATGCAACCTGTCGCTTCGAACGGTCCGAATCTATCCGGACCCGATCAGGATTCCGGCCGCAAGCACGAGCGCGCCGCCCAGGACGACCTGAAGCGTGGCCCGGAAGAACGGTGTCTCCATGAAGCGGTTCTGGATCCAGACAATTGCCCAGAGCTCGACGAGGACCACGATGAACGCGATCGTGGTTGCGGTCCAGAAATCCGGTATCAGGTAAGGCAGCGCGTGACCAAGCCCGCCAATGGTGGTCATCACGCCTGAAGCCAGGCCACGCTTGACAGGCGAGCCGCGCCCGGAGATCTGCCCGTCATCCGATGCCGCCTCCGCGAATCCCATCGAGATGCCTGCACCCACCGAAGCGGCGATTCCAATCAGGAACGTGCTCCACGTGTCGCCAGTGGCAAAGGCCGCGGCGAAGATCGGCGCCAATGTCGACACCGACCCGTCCATGAGCCCGGCTAGGCCTGGTTGAGCCCATGTCAGCACGAACTGCCTGTGCGCGGACCGGCTCTCGCTTTCCCGGGTTTCGTGGTCGAGGTGCGTGCCGGACAGGCTCTCCGCCACGGTTTCGTGCCCGGCCTCGATCGCCGCAAGGTCACCCAGAAGCTTCCGGGTCTCGGCATCGCTGGCCTTGCCGACCGCGGCTTCGTAGAAGCGGGCCGCGGCGTGCTCCATCGCGAGCGCCTCCTCGCGCATGCGCTCCAGCCCGAGATTCTCGATCAGCCACACCGGAGGACGGGCGAAGTAGCCCGAAACATGCTCGCGCCGAATGAACGGGATCGTGTCGCCGAAGCGCTTTCTGTGAAGGTCGATCAGGACGGCGCGATGGGCGTCCTCCTCGACTGCCATCTTGTCAAACACGGAGGCGGAACCAGGGAACTCCTTCCGGAGCTTTCTGGCGTAGGTACGGTAGATTCGGGCGTCGTCCTCCTCCGAGGAAATCGCAAGGGCAAGGACTTCCTGTTCTGACAGGTCGGAAAACTTGCGACGGCGATCAAGACCAGGGATCATTCGCTTCTCCGGCGGACCTGTCCCAATTTGTGGTCTTGGCTTCGATCCTGCAAGACCGGCCGGCAATCCGTGAACCGGCGCACTCGTTGGAAAGCCCAAGGTTCGGAGGCGTAACACGGGTCGTCCCGCGGCAGGACCGGAACCGGCCGCACTTTCGTCACGATCGCAGTTCGCGCGCCGAACGCGCGGCCAGCGATCCGGACCTATTCCAGTTCCCTTGCGCTGGAAATCACCTTGCCAAGCAGCCCGTACTTGATGGCCTGGTCGGTGTTGAGCCAGAAGTCGCGCCGGGTGTCGGCCGCGATCTTCTTCGTGGCCTGTCCCGTTGCCTCCGAAAAGATGCGGTGGAACCGCTCGCGCATGATGCGGATCTGTTCCGCCTGTATCTGTATGTCCGAAACGGATCCGCCGACCCCGCCACGGGGCTCGTGCAGGAGAAAGCGCGTGTTCGGCAGGCAGAAGCGATTGCTCTTCCTTGCGGCCACGAAGATCAGCGCGCCTGCGGACGCAACCCAGCCGGAACCGATCGTCCGAACCGTGGGCTCGATGAACTTGATCATGTCGTGGACCATGTCGCCTGATTCCACGTGTCCGCCGGGCGACGATATGAAGACGTTGATCGGGTCATCACCGTCCTCGGCCAGGGCGATGAGGCGGGTGGCGACCTGGTTTGCCAGCTTGTCGTTGATCTCGCCGGTGATCAGGACGTTGCGGGACTTGAAGAAGAGCTCCGAAACCCTGTCTTGCCCGGCATCGTCACGTTTCTTGTCGTCGCCTTTGTCACCGGAAATCATGACCGTTCCTTCAAGTGCATCTGCGGAATGTCGTGTCTGATGCGGCGAATGACAAGGCCCTCCGCATTGAGCGGCGCCAAGTCATCAGGCTGCACGCCTTCTGGATCTGCTGCCGTCAGGTCAGTAGACCACGACCGACCTGATCGACTTGCCCGCATGCATCAAATCGAAGCCCTCGTTGATGCCGTCGAGCTCCAGGGTATGCGTGATCATCGGATCGATCTCGATCTTGCCGTCCATGTACCAGTCGACGATCTTCGGCACGTCCGTGCGGCCTCTTGCACCGCCAAACGCGGTTCCTCGCCAAACCCTTCCGGTCACCAGCTGGAAAGGTCGAGTTGCAATTTCGGCTCCGGCTGGCGCCACGCCGATGATCACGCTTTCGCCCCAGCCCTTGTGCGCAGATTCCAGTGCGGCCCGCATGACGTCGACGTTGCCGGTGGCGTCGAACGTGTAGTCCGCTCCACCTCCCGTGAGATTGACCAGGAAGGCAACGAGATCGCCGTCCATCTCTTCCGGGTTCACGAAGTCCGTCATGCCAAATCTCTCGGCCATGGCCTTCTTGCCGGCATTGACGTCGACGCCTACGATCTGGTCTGCACCTGCAAGCCGCAGGCCCTGGATTACGTTGAGCCCGATTCCGCCGAGTCCGAACACGATCGCGCGACTGCCCTCTTCGACCTTCGCCGTGTTGATCACGGCGCCAATGCCTGTGGTCACGCCGCACCCGATATAGCAGATCTTGTCGAAGGGAGCATCCTTCCGAACCTTGGCGACCGCAATTTCGGGCATCACCGTGTGGTTCGAGAACGTCGAGCATCCCATGTAGTGCAGGATCGGGTCGCCGTCGAGCGTTGAAAACCGTGACGTGCCGTCCGGCATCAGGCCTTGGCCTTGAGTGGTCCGAATCGCCTGGCAGAGGTTCGTCCTGGGATGGAGGCAGTACTCGCACTCCCGGCATTCGGGAGTGTAGAGCGGGATCACGTGGTCGCCGGGCTCGACGCTCTTGACGCCTTTGCCAACTTCGAGCACGATGCCAGCCCCCTCGTGTCCGAGGATCGCCGGAAAGAGCCCTTCGGGATCGGCACCGGAAAGAGTGAACTCGTCTGTATGGCAGATCCCCGTGGCCATTATCTCGACGAGGACCTCGCCTTCCTTCGGCCCGTCAAGATTGACATCGATGACCTCCAGCGGCTTGCCGGCGGCGGTGGCAATTGCGGCTTTTGTGCGCATCCCTTGGCTCTCCCAGTTCGTTTCTGAACCGACCCTGCGCGACGAACGAGGCAAAATCAATTGCAAAAGGCCAATTCCAGGCGGTCCGGCGGCAGCTGAATCCACGCGCGGCACCGCACCCTGAGAAGATCAAGCTCACGTTCGTCGCAGGTGGGAAAGCCGATGCCGAAACGAGCTCGCGGCAGTTGCAGAAGCTCGAACGGACCCGTTTCGGCGGCAGGCCGATTCACTTGCATTGCGACAATGCACGCCATCGGCACGCAAGGTCGCTCGGACCTTGCCTGAAGCGGCCGCAGTTCCGGAGCCGGTTGCTCGCCTGTTGCCCCACACGACGCGTCCCCGCCCGTTGAGCGATCATTGGGCGTCGTGCATCGACATGTTGCGCGAAACTGGTTCCGTCCGGAATTCCGCCAGTTCCACGCGGCGTTCCTTGCCTCTTTTGCCGGCACGCATCATCGAAAACGGGAAGCCATTGCGAAGATCGTCAACGACCGTTTCATCACCCGTTGCCAACGCCGGGCAATCAGGTAGCAGGAGCACGGCGAGAGCGTGGAATTCCTTTGGAGGCGCTCTTGCCACAATGGCAACCCAAGTTTGCAGAATCGGCATTTTGTCAAGGAGGATGGTTTCCATGATGCGCAAAGAACCGGGTCGGGCCGAGGGTTCCGTGGAAGTCGAGGTTCGGGCCGTGTGCGAGCAGGACCAATCAGATTGGCGCAAGTTGTTTGCCAGCTATGGCCAGTTCTATGACCAGCAGATGAGCGAGAAGGTCTTCGATCGGGTCTGGCGTTGGCTAATGGATGAAGACCACCCGACAAGCGGATTGGTAGCTGTCAAGGATGGCCAGATTGTCGGCTTTGCCCATTTTCGTCCTTATTTCCGAACTCTGACGGGAAGTTCTGCTTGCTTCCTTGACGATCTGTTTGTCGCACCTGCCGAGCGTGGTCGCGGGGTCGGCCGGCGGTTGATTGAGGCGACTTCCGTGCTTGCGGAGAAGTCAGGCTGGGACTTCGTGCGCTGGATGACGGCGCAGGACAATCGCCAGGCACGGCAGCTTTACGATTCCGTTGCCGAAAGGACCGAATGGCTGACGTATCAGCTCTCGCCACAAACTGGTGGCAAGACATGAGACGCAGCAAAGCTCGATCTGCTCGTCAAGAGGAGCCGGAATCCGGCGAGGCAGCTGCCGTTGCCGCCTTGGCAAGCCTGCTTGCGGGCTGGGCAGTCCTTGGAGCCCGGCGCCTCGCTTCACGAGCCAATCCAATGATGCCGGCTCTTTGCCATTGACGATGGCCAGCCTGGTTGGTTCGCGTCGTTGCGATTTGCACCGCTTCCAGGTTCTGCGTTCCTTCTTGCGGACTGATGGATGAAGGCCTCGACATCGGGCGGGGCTTCGCATATATTGAAACAAAACAGGAACTAATGCTCTGCCGTGATATTGTCTTGATTCATGAGACAGCGACGGATCATGTCGCTCTGGTTTCCTCGTCTCGCTGCCGAGCATTCGGTGCGACAGGGCTTTGGCATGCCTGGCGTGCCTTTTGCGGTCGTGGGGCAGGAGGGACAGAGACAGGTGCTGGTTTCGCTCTCGGCCGAGGCGGAGGCGGCGGGATTGAAGCGAGGCCAGCCATTGAGTGATGCCTGCGCCATGTGTTCCACGCTCCAGACGCGGCTCATGGACTCGCAGGTCGATCATGCTGTTCTGACTGCGCTGTGCCGCTGGGCGGGCAAGTTCAGCCCTTGGGTGTCCGAGGACCCGCCCGAGGCGCTTGTGGCCGACATCACGGGGTGCGCGCATCTCTTTGGAGGCGAAGCGACCCTGCTTGATCAGGTGAAGACTGAATGTGCGGGGCTGGGACTGACATTGCGGGCGAGCATTGCGGATTCGGTGGGTGCCGCCTGGGCCCTTGCGCGGTTCTCGGGAAAGGGGGTGGCGGGCACGCGTTCAGGGGATGACATCGCCCAGGAAGCGCGGGCGACGCGCTCGCGGGCTGCCAGGCGGCGGCACTGGGAACGGGGTGGTCCGAAGCCCGAAGCGGCGGTGCCATCTTCATGCGGGGCACGCATCGTGCCGCCCGGACAGGTCTGGGCGGCGCTGGCCGACCTGCCGGTTGCGGCGCTGCGTGTCGAGGATGACATGGTTGTGAAGCTGAACCGGCTGGGATTGCGCCGGATCGGCGATCTGGCGGGCCAGCCGAGGGCGGGACTCAGGCGTCGTTTCGGGCATTCCCTGCTGCAGAGGCTGGATCAGGCGCTCGGCACGGAGCCCGAGCCCGTGAACCCCGCGCGTCCGCCCCATCATTTCGGGGTGCGTCTTACCTTTCCCGAGCCGATCGGATCGAAGGAGGATATCGAAGCGGCGATCAAGCGGCTTCTGCCAACGCTGGAGGAAAGGCTTCGGGCAACGGGTCGGGGCATGCGGCAGGTTCGCCTCGAATGTCACCGAAGCGACCACAAGGCGAGCCGGGTCGAGGTCGGGCTGACGCATGCCGTGACCGCACTTGATCGAGTCTGCGCGCTCTTGATGATGAAGGCAGACGATATCGACGCAGGCTTCGGGATCGACATGATGCGGCTTGTCGCCACGGTTACCGAACCGGTGACGTCCCGTGCGCATGCGACCCTTGCGGCGGCGGCGCGCGATGGCGCGATGCAATCCATGCGCGAGAAGCAGACGGAGTGCCTTCTGAACCGGATCGGTGCGCGCATCGGGCTCGAAACGGTAATTCGGCTGCATCCGGCTGAAAGCCACATTCCCGAAAAGACGTTCAATGTGCTTCACGCCGCATGGTCGGAGCCGGCCAGGGCATGGCCGCAGCCGCGCACGCTTCGGCCGCTGGAGCTTTGGCGACCGGAAATCGTGACCGTGTCCAAGGAAGGGCCGGAACTGCCCGTGACATTCCACTGGCGAGGGCGGGCATTCGAGATCCTTGCCGCCTTGGGACCGGAGCGGATCGCGCCTGAATGGTGGCTGGACGAGCCCGAGTGGCGTACCGGCGTGAGGGATTACTGGCGGGTGACAACATGTACGGGGGAGCGGTTGTGGCTCTATTTTGCGCATGGCGCCGCCAAGTCCCCGGGCTGGTTCTGTCAGGGCAGCTTTTGTTGAATCGGCATTTCCCTGCAACGCCGGAAGAGCCCGGGGTGCATGCCGGTGACCGGAGTGGCGGAGACATGGAATTTCCAACGCGCCTTCGTTGTGCGCGGGTCAGCGGTCCGTGACGGATCGTGACGAAATTGAAAGAATCCGCGCAGCGAATGACGAATCCGTGAAACCGATTGCCCAAAGGCCGATCAGCCGCCATTTTCCGAAGCACCCGCAACGGAGGACAGCATGGCAGGACGATACAAGAGCGACTTGAACTGGTCGGACGTGACACCGAAGCACGTGTGGCTGAACCGGCGGAAACTGATGGCGGGCGTCGGCGCAGTGGCCCTCGGCTCGATTGCCGGGCCCGCAGCAGCGAGTCTCAATGCTCGCAAGACCGCATATGGCGAAGGCCTTGAACTGAACACCTGGGACGAGATCACCAGCTACAACAACTTCTACGAGTTCGGTACCGACAAGGGCGATCCGGCACGCTATTCCGGTGCACTGACGACCGAACCCTGGACGATCGAGATCGGCGGCCTGGTTGACCGGCCCGGCTCGTACGGGCTGGAAGACATCCTGAAGGACGTCACGCTCGAGGAACGCATCTATCGCCTGCGTTGTGTCGAGCGCTGGGCCATGGTTGTTCCTTGGGTCGGCTTCGAGCTCGCGGACCTTCTCGACCGTGTCGGAGTCCAGCCTTCCGCGAAATACGTGGCTTTCGAGACCGTGCTGCGACCCGAGGAAATGCGCGGGGTCCGCTATCCGGTCATCGAGTGGCCGTACAAGGAGGGCCTTCGCCTTGACGAGGCGATGCACCCGCTCACCATACTGGCCACCGGCCTGTACGATGAGCCGATGCCCAACCAGAACGGTGCGCCGATCCGGGTCGTCGTGCCGTGGAAATACGGTTACAAGTCGATCAAGTCCATCGTGAAGATCACGCTCGTCGCGGAGCAGCCGCCGACCGCGTGGAACGAGTACAGCGCACACGAGTACGGCTTCTACTCGAACGTGAATCCGGAACGTGACCACCCGAGATGGAGCCAAAAGTACGAGCGCCGCGTTGGCGGCGGCCTCTTCGCCAAGCAGACCCCGACGGCCAAGTTCAACGGCTACGGGGAAGAGGTCGCGCATCTCTATGCCGGCATGGACCTCATCGTGAATCACTGATGATGTCCGAATTCTTGGTGTGCCGCACCGGCCGTTGCCGGGCCAGGGGCTTGTGCAGGTGAGCGTGGTCAAGCGTGTCAACCGGGCCATTGGCCTTGTGCCGCCCCTGGCCATCTACGTGCTGGCGGTGCTGCCGCCGGTCTGGTTCCTGTGGCAGGCCCAGACGGGTCGCCTGGGGGTCGAGCCGATCAAGGCCCTGGAGCACGAACTCGGCGAGCTGGCGCTCCAGGTGTTGATCGCGACGCTTGCGGTGCGCCCGGTCAACAAGTGGACC
>CBDBPL010000007.1:377500-4941397 GCA_965208685.1 Paracoccaceae bacterium
TGAGCTGTGCCTAGGGGTGAAAGGCCAATCAAACTCGGAGATAGCTGGTTCTCCGCGAAATCTATTTAGGTAGAGCGTCGACTGAATACCCCCGGGGGTAGAGCACTGGATGGGTAATGGGGCCCCACAGGCTTACTGATCCTAACCAAACTCCGAATACCGGGGAGTACTGGTCGGCAGACACACGGCGGGTGCTAACGTCCGTCGTGGAAAGGGAAACAACCCTGACCTACAGCTAAGGCCCCCAATTCGTGGCTAAGTGGGAAAGCATGTGGGACGACCAAGACAACCAGGAGGTTGGCTTAGAAGCAGCCATCCTTTAAAGATAGCGTAACAGCTCACTGGTCTAATCAAGTTGTCCTGCGGCGAAGATGTAACGGGGCTCAAGCCACGAGCCGAAGCTTAGGGCAGCGCAAGCTGCGGTAGCGGAGCGTAGTGTGACATGACTCCTTTCCTCCTGACCGGGTCCGCCCGGATTGGAGGAACCGAGTCTTCGATGAAGCCGGGGCGCGAGCCATCCGGTGGAGAGATCACTAGCGAGAATGATGACATGAGTAGCGACAAACAGGGTGAGAGACCCTGTCGCCGAAAGTCCAAGGGTTCCTGCTTAAAGCTAATCTGAGCAGGGTAAGCCGGCCCCTAAGGCGAGGCCGAAAGGCGTAGTCGATGGGAACCAGGTTAACATTCCTGGGCCAGGAGGATGTGACGGATCGCGGAAGTTGTCAGCCCTTATCGGATTGGGCTGGCGGCCTGGCGGTTCCTGGAAATAGCCCTCCATCAGACCGTACCCCAAACCGACACAGGTGGACTGGTAGAGAATACCAAGGCGCTTGAGAGAACGATGTTGAAGGAACTCGGCAAAATGCCTCCGTAAGTTCGCGAGAAGGAGGCCCGGTCGATGGGCAACCATTGGCCGGGGGCACAAACCAGGGGGTGGCGACTGTTTACTAAAAACACAGGGCTCTGCGAAGTCGCAAGACGACGTATAGGGTCTGACGCCTGCCCGGTGCCTGAAGGTCAAAAGGAGGGGTGCAAGCTCCGAATTGAAGCCCAGGTAAACGGCGGCCGTAACTATAACGGTCCTAAGGTAGCGAAATTCCTTGTCGGGTAAGTTCCGACCTGCACGAATGGCGTAACGACTTCCCCGCTGTCTCCAACATCGACTCAGCGAAATTGAATTGCCTGTCAAGATGCAGGCTTCCCGCGGTTAGACGGAAAGACCCCGTGCACCTTTACTACAGCTTCAGACTGGCATCAGGCATGTGATGTGCAGGATAGGTGGTGGGCTTCGAAGCGGGGACGTCAGTCCCCGTGGAGCCACCCTTGAGATACCACCCTTTGCCTGCTTGATGTCTAACCGCGGTCCGTCATCCGGATCCGGGACCCTCTGTGGCGGGTAGTTTGACTGGGGCGGTCGCCTCCCAAAGAGTAACGGAGGCGTGCGAAGGTTGGCTCAGAGCGGTCGGAAATCGCTCGTTGAGTGCAATGGCAGAAGCCAGCCTGACTGCGAGACTGACAGGTCGAGCAGAGTCGAAAGACGGCCATAGTGATCCGGTGGTCCCGCGTGGAAGGGCCATCGCTCAACGGATAAAAGGTACGCCGGGGATAACAGGCTGATGGTGCCCAAGAGTCCATATCGACGGCACCGTTTGGCACCTCGATGTCGGCTCATCTCATCCTGGGGCTGAAGCAGGTCCCAAGGGTACGGCTGTTCGCCGTTTAAAGAGGTACGTGAGCTGGGTTTAGAACGTCGTGAGACAGTTCGGTCCCTATCTGCCGTGGGTGCAGGATACTTGAGAGGAGTTGCCCCTAGTACGAGAGGACCGGGGTGAACGATCCACTGGTGGACCTGTTGTGGCGCCAGCCGCAGTGCAGGGTAGCTATGATCGGAAAGGATAACCGCTGAAGGCATCTAAGCGGGAAGCCCCCCTCGAAACAAGGTATCCCTGAGGGCCGTGCGAGACCAGCACGTCGATAGGCCGGGTGTGCAAGCGCAGCAATGCGTTCAGCTGACCGGTACTAATTGCCCGATAGGCTTGATTTGATCCAGAAGCAGACTGGTTCGATCAGGAGCATGCCCCCTGACTTGGATGCTGAAAGTTCCTCTGGCTTGGTGGTCATAGCGCACGCAAAACACCCGATCCCATCCCGAACTCGGCCGTTAAGTGCTGCAGCGCCGATGGTACTGCGTCTTAAGGCGTGGGAGAGTAGGTCACCGCCAGGCCTGATGAGCTTTCAGCGTATCTCTATCGCGATGGCGCGGCGAACCCGTCGCGCAGAACAACACCCCCCTGCCGGAACAGCGAAGCGCGTGCGGGCGTCTTCGGACATCCGTCTGAGCCCGGTGCCGTCGCGGCGCACGCGGCCGCACGTGGCGCCGGCATGCGGCACGCCCGGTTCGGGTCGTGACCGGCCTTGCAGGTCGCTCGGTCGCGGATTTCAAGAAGATCCTGCGTCAGGTGGCACGCCGGACCGAAGCCTCTGCAGGAACCTTGCGACGTTTTCCATCGACATGGCATTTCGCGTCGTGTGGCACTCGCACCAATTCGATGCAAGAGAGCCGGGTTCGCCAGTTTCGGGACGTTTTCCGCCGTGATGGCGTTGCAATCTCCTTCGAACGATGGGGCGGGTCGCGCCCGAAGTCCGAGGGCAGGAAGCTCGACTGCCAGGAATGGTACGGTCTTCGACGGAAACTCGGGTCGCCGCCAAAGGAAGCATTGATTCGACATGCGCTCAGATGGACTGGCCTTCAACCTTTCGTTCAAGACGCATGATCGCGTCCGAGAGTCCTTCACGCTGCGGGCTCAATTTCTTTACGGCGCGCAGCGCCTCGAGTGCGTATTCCGGACGGCCAATCTCCTCGAGAATGGCCGCCAGCCCGCTCAGGGCACCGAAGTGCCTGGGGTTGAGCCTTAGCGTCTGCTGGATGTCGGCCAGCGACTGGCCGAAGCGACCGGTCTGAAAATACGCCGTGGCCCGGGCGTTGTATCCTTCGGCAAAGTCGGGTGCGTGATCCACCAAGGCCGAGAAGTGCTCGATTGCCAGCGCGAAGTCGCCTTCTGCATGCGCCTTGCGCCCGCGCTCCAGCAACAGGTCCATTGCCGGCGAACCCGATTGCGACCAGATCCGGTAAATTTCCAGTTCGATCTGTTGGGCTGCTTCCGGACTTGCGGTCTGCAGGCCCTCGAACAGCGAATCAAGTTCCGCATCGTCAGCAAGAGCCGGGAACAGCAGCGCGAGGCATGCGGCGATGGCCGCAACCGGGGATTTGAGGTATTGGCAGTTTAGGCGCATATTTTGATCCTAACCTATCGGCGGGCAGATTCGAGCCCCAACACATCGAAGTGAGGACAGACCCATGAGCGACGTAGTCGATGAGGCAGTCACGATGCTGAATTCGAAGCTGGGCGGAGGATTTGACGGGACCGCGAAGTTCGTCATCGAGGATGAAGGCTCGATCCTTCTGGACGAGCAAGGCGCACGGGCTGGTGACGACGAGGCGGACGTGACGATGACGGCCGACGCCGACACGTTCCGTGACATTCTTGAAGGCGACCTGGATCCGACGGCGGCCTTTGCGTCCGGAAGGCTGAAGATCGACGGAGACATCAGCGCGGCGATGAGACTGGCCCCGGCGCTTGCCTGACCATGGAGAGTGCACCGTTTCGTGCCGATCTCGCCGAAGGCCCCGAAGTCGTTCGGGCCGTTTGGCGGCGCGGCAGGGACGGTCGGCGCGTCCGTGTTGTCCTGTGGCCGGTCAACGGGGCGCATGGCTCAATTCTCCTGTTCCCGGGACGGACCGAATATGCAGAAAAGTACGGCCGGGTCGCGCGTGACCTGAACGGGGCAGGCTACGCGGTCGCCACGGTCGACTGGCGAGGGCAGGGCTTCTCGGACCGGCTGACTGACGATGCGAGGCTCGGACACGTGGCGTCCTTCCCGGACTATCAGATTGACGTGGCGGAACTGGTCTCGACGGCGCGAGCCGACGGCCTGCCCGAACCATGGTATCTCGTCGCTCACTCCATGGGCGGTTGCATCGGGTTGAGGTCCCTGATCGAGGGACTGCCTGTCAGGAAGGCGATATTCTCCGCGCCAATGTGGGGGCTCAATCTGCCTTTCACCGTCTGGCCGGTGGCGATCCTTCTTGCGCGCCTCTTGGGACTTCTTGGCGCTGAACGCCGCTACATCCCGGGTTCTGGTCCTGGCAGCCACGTCACCGAGGGGGGATTCGGCGCGAACGTGCTTACGCACGACCGCGAGACATTCACGCACATGGCTCGCCAGTTGACGGAAGAACCGGGCCTGGTGCTCGGCGGCCCCTCGATCGGATGGGTCGGCAGTGCCATTTCCGAACAACGCCGGCTTGCAGGAGCGCCTCGACCTGACCTTCCGGTCTTGACCATTCTTGGCAGCGACGAGCGGGTCGTTTCGGCGAGCGTCGTTCGCAGGATGCACGCCAGATGGCCGTCTGCGCGGCTCCGCGTCATTGAGGGCGCAAGGCACGAGGTCATGATGGAAGTGCCCGCGATACGAACGCGGTTCATGACGGATGCGCTTCAGTTTCTCGAAGGGAAACGGTCGGCGGACGCCGCAGGCCGTGGTGCCGCGGCAGCCGCGTCCTGAAGCGCCCCGTACAGGGACCTCACCCGGTGACCCGGTATGACACCTGTTTCACATCCGCATCGGGACCGGTCCTCTGCCGCCGGACCAGGAGCCGATTGAGGGCGTTCACATAGGCCTTTGCACTTGCAACGACCGTGTCCGTGTCCGCCGACTGGCCGGTGGTGATGAGGCCGTTCTCTTCCATTCGCACGCTGACGGTTGCCTGGGCGTCCGTGCCCTCGGTCACTGCCTGCACCTGGTAGAGCTGAAGTCGTGCCTTGTGGGGGAAGAGCTTCTTGACCGCGTTGAACGTCGCGTCGACGGGCCCGTCGCCCTGCGCAGTGCCCCGCGTCTCCTCGCCGTCGATTTCGAGAATCAGGTCGGCGGACTGCGGCGCCTCGGTGCCACAGATGACCCGCAGGAACTTGACCTTGATGCGGTCATGCACTTCGTCCGTCCCCTGGTCCCGCATCAGGGCGATCAGGTCGTCATCGAAGACTTCCTTCTTTCGGTCGGCGAGCGCCTTGAAACGAACGAAAATGTCATTCAGCTGATTGTCGCCCGGATCAAAGCCCAGTTCCTTCAACTTTGATTTCAGCGCCGCGCGGCCTGAATGCTTGCCCATCACGATGCTGGTTTCCGAGAGCCCTACGTCCTCCGGGCGCATGATCTCGAAGGTTTCGGAGTTCTTCAGCATTCCGTCCTGGTGGATGCCACTCTCGTGGGCGAATGCGTTCTTGCCAACGATCGCCTTGTTGTACTGCACGGCAAACCCGGACACGGCTGCTACGCGCCGCGAAACATTGATCAGTTTCGTGGTGTCGATGCCGGTCTTGAATGGCATGATGTCGCTGCGCACGCGCATCGCCATCACGACTTCCTCGAGGGCGGTGTTGCCGGCACGTTCGCCCAGGCCATTAATGGTGCATTCGATTTGCCGTGCGCCACCTTCTACCGCAGCCAGTGCGTTTGCCGTCGCCATGCCAAGGTCATTGTGGCAATGAGTCGCGAATACGACCTCGTCCGCTCCAGGCACCTCCTCGATCAGGCGCTTGATCAACCCGGCACTTTCGCGGGGCGCCGTATAGCCGACCGTGTCGGGGATGTTTATCGTCGCGGCGCCCGCCTTGATCGCGATCTCGACGACACGCACGAGGTATTCCCATTCGGTCCGCGTCGCGTCCATCGGCGACCACTGGACATTGTCGCAAAGATTGCGTGCATGGGTCACGGTATCGTGGATGCGCTCCGCCATCTCGTCCTTCGAGAGCTTTGGAATGTCGCGATGAAGCGGAGACGTGCCGATGAAGGTATGGATTCGTGGCTGCCTGGCGTGCCGCACGGCATCCCAACAGCGGTCGATGTCCTGGAAATTCGCCCGCGCGAGCCCGCAGATCACCGCGTTCTGCGCAAGTCTGGAGATTTCGCTCACGGCCTCGAAGTCCCCCTCCGAGGCAATCGGAAACCCGGCCTCGATGATGTCGACTCCCATCTCGTCAAGCAGCTCGGCAATTTCGAGCTTTTCGGCATGGCTCATGGTCGCACCGGGGCTCTGTTCGCCGTCCCGCAACGTCGTGTCGAATATCAGTACGTGTTCGCTGTCAGCCATCTTCCCGTCCTCGAACTGCTGGCATGTCACTGGCTGCCGGTTCGGTTGCCCAGGAACCGCGTCGCCCTTGATTCCGGCTTGCAGGGTCTGGTCCAATCGTGCGCTCACGCCACCTCGGGGCGGTTCGAGCCTTGATGCGGGGCGCTGTGCCTGGCAACCCCTTCGCCAGATTGATCGTATGCAAGATTGTTTCCCTAGTCTGTTTCCCGGCGCGAGGGCATCCTCTGAGCGGTCGCGCCGAAAGGCACGCTCAGAGGCGTCTAAGGAGAAGAAGCAGGCCGACGTGATCGGCGCACAAACGTGCGATATGGCTTGCCTGTTTCATGGAAGCGGACGTTAGTCGCTGCAGAAGCGGGTGTCAAAGGCTCTGTATGCGCAATTTGGCGGGTGCAGCCTTCCACGGGCGCGCGGCCAGTCGATGCGGCAGCCACTGCCCGGTTCATTCCTGAGTTTCAAGGCATGCGAGGTGGCAAGCACCGTTGACCGTGGAAACCAGGGCGAAGCCCGGGAAGCTTCGCGACGCTCAGTGAAATCTGGTTCGTGAGCGTCAGTTTTCGTCGGTCGGGTTTGGCTCGTCCGAGCCAGAAGTCAGCGATCCGTTTTCCCAGATGCCGTTGAGTTCCAGGCCGTTTTCGTAACGCATCGTGCCCCAGCCATGGCGCTTGCCAGCACGGAACGCGCCTTCATAGACGTCACCGTTCGCGAAGGTCGCGACCCCGTTGCCCTCGATTTCCCCTGCCTTCCATTCACCAGCATAGGTGTCGCCGGCGGCGGTCCTGATCGTGCCGATCCCCTCTCGCTTGCCGTTTACGAATGCGCCCTCGTAGACCGATCCGTTCGTGTAGCGCGCCACGCCAGCGCCTTCACGCTGGCCGTTCACCCATTCGCCTTCATAGGAAAAGCCGTCCTTGAAGACGATCCTTCCGGTACCGTGCATCCGGGCCTCTTTGAATTCGCCGTCATAGACGACGCCGTTGGCATATGTCACGGATCCCCTGCCGTTGATGACGCCGTCAACCCACTCGCCTTCGTAGCTGCCGCCGTCGACATAGACGATCTTGCCGGTGCCATGTGCCTGGTTGTTCTTGAAGGTTCCCGTGTAGACCGAGCCGTCGGGATAGGTGACTTCCCCCGCGCCCTCGATCTTGTCGGCGACCCACGTGCCCGAATACCTGTAACCGTCCATGCCGGTGAAGACGCCTTGGCCGTCGCGCATGTCGGCTTCGAACGTTCCTTCGTAGAGATCTCCGTTGGCATATGTGAGGCGTCCTTCGCCGTGGCGTCTGCCTTCGAGGAAGTCGCCCTCGTAGACGTCTCCACTTGGCTGAGACAGGCGTCCATTGCCGTGAATCTGGCCCTTGGACCACTCGCCGTCATAGGTCGTGCCGTCAGCCATGGCGAACGATCCGTGGCCGTCACGCAAGCCTCCTGCGAACGTGCCGTCATAGACCGCGCCGTCCGCGTACTCGATTCGCCCTTGGCCATATCTTTCGCCATTTGACCATTCGCCTTCGTAGACGTAGCCGTTCGGGCGTTCCATCCGACCCTGTCCGTGACGCAACGCGTCGACAAACTCTCCGACGTAACGTACTCCGGTGGCGTATTCGGCGACACCCCGGCCGTTGATCTTGCCGTCGCTCCACTCCCCGTCATACGTGCCGCCCTCTGCAAAGATGATTCTTCCGGTTCCTTCCGGCTTACCGTTCACGAACTGGCCGATGTACACCGAGCCGTCGCTGTAGCTTGCCTTCCCCTGGCCCTCGATCTTTCCTTCCACCCACTCGCCTTCATAGACGTAACCGTTCGGTAGCCGGTACGTTCCCTGCCCGTGCTGCTGGCCGTCCTTGAACGTGCCTTCGTAGACACCGCCATCGTCGTACTGCTTGGTGACGACTTCCTGGGCAAGCGCCCCTCCGGGGCCTGCCGCGGCGAGTGGAAGAATCAGTCCCAATGCCAGCTTCATGCATGCCCCCAGTCGTGCCACCGGCCCGATGCGCGATGGCCTGCTACGTGCCGGAGAGACTAGTTGAGTGGCCCTTTGCCCGCAAACGCTTTTCCCTGCGGGGACTCCTCTTGCCATCGCGTGGTCCGGCAATGTCTCTTGGTGAGTATTGCGTTCGGCATTCGCGGAACATAGTGCCGGAAGGCTTGATTTCCGACCCCCAAGCGAGCAAAGCGGAGGTGGTTGCGGTGTCCGGCCCCGCAGAGAGATCCTGTGGAGACGCATGATGGCAAGAAGATTTCGCCTGACGCTGGCGCAAATGAACCCCACGGTCGGGGATTTTGCGGGCAATGCTGCGCTGGCGCGTTCCGCATGGGAGCAGGGCCGTGCGGCTGGTGCCGACCTCGTGATGCTGACCGAGATGTTCATCACGGGTTACAACACGCAGGATCTCGTGATGAGGCCATCGTTTGTGCGCGACGCCGAGGCACGACTCGACGCGTTGCGCGTGGCCTGCACAGATGGTCCGGCACTCGGGATCGGCGGGCCGCTGCACCAGGACGAGAGGCTCTACAACGCCTTTCACGTATTCAAGGATGGGCGCGTCGTGCGCCGGAATCTCAAGCGCGACCTGCCAAACGAGACGGTATTCGACGAGGTTCGGGTCTTCGATCGGGGACCGTTGGCAGGCCCTTTCGACCTCGGCGGTGTCCGCATCGGAGTGCCGATCTGCGAGGATGCCTGGCATGAGGACGTGCCCGAAGCGCTCGCGGAATCGGGGGCCGAGATTCTCCTGGTGCCGAACGGCTCACCCTATTGCAGGAAAAAGTTCGATACCCGACTGAACCTGATGGTGGCGCGTGTCATCGAGACCGGTTTGCCGCTTGTCTATCTCAACATGATCGGGGGTCAGGATGATCAGGTATTCGATGGCGGCAGCTTCATCCTGAATCCAGGCTGCGAAATGGCAGTACGAATGCCCTTCTTCGACGAGTCCATAGTTCATGTGGAATTCGAGGGCGGACGGGATGGCTGGCGCGCAGCGAAGGGCGAGATCGCGCCGTGTCCGGATTCGTGGGAACTGGACTATCGTGCCATGGTCGACGCCACCAGGGACTATGTCCAAAAAGCGGGATTCTCGAAGGTGGTCCTCGGCCTGTCCGGTGGCGTTGACAGCGCTGCCGTTGCCTGCATTGCCGTAGACGCCCTTGGACCGGAGAACGTGCGCTGCGTCATGATGCCTTCGGAATACACGAGCCGACAGTCGTTGAATGATGCATCCGCAGTGGCGTCGGCGCTTGGAGTCAGGCTCGACACGGTACCAATTGCTGAGCCGGTCGATGCGACGGTGCAGGCCTTGGCCCAACTCCTCGACGGCTGGGAGCCCGACATCACGGAAGAGAACATTCAGTCGCGACTGCGCGCTGTCATCCTCATGGCGCTTTCGAACAAGTTTGGCGAGATGCTGCTGACAACGGGCAACAAGTCGGAGGCGGCCGTCGGATATGCCACGATCTATGGCGACATGGCTGGCGGTTACAATCCGGTCAAGGATCTCTACAAGACTCGGGTCTTCGAAACCTGCCGCTGGCGCAACGCCAACCATCGGCCGTGGATGAAAGGACCGGACGGGGCGGTGATTCCGCCGGTCGTGATCGAGAAGCCGCCGACGGCCGAGCTGAAGGAAGGTCAGAAGGACAGCGATTCCCTGCCCGAATACGCCGATCTGGACGTGATTCTGACAGCCCTGATCGATGACGAAATATCGGTCGCCGAAGTGGTGGACCTGGGATTTGAACGCGAGGTCGTCGAGCAGGTGGAGCAACTCCTGTACCGCGCCGAGTACAAACGCTTTCAGTCGGCGCCAGGCGTGCGGTTGACCGAGCGATCCTTCTGGTTGGATCGGCGTTATCCCATCATCAATCGCTGGCGGGATCCGTCCTGACGCGACGGGGCTGCCTGCCTCCGGAGATGCGCGATTGCCGAACGGGGGGCGACTGAGGCCTTGACCGGCCATGAGTGCTGGTCCGGCTGAAACATTGACAGTGCGGAATCGGGTTCGCCAGGGCATACCGACTTGTTGCCGCCGCCTCGTGCGCCTAGATGAAGGCCATGAGGAGACTGATTCCTTTCGTCAAATCCCGGCCCGTCGTGTCCGTGCTCAAGCTTCACGGCGTGATTGCCGCGCGAGCACGAGGCACGCTCAGTGACTCAGGCCTGGCGGGTCTCGTCGAAAAGGCGTTCACCAAGGGCAAGCCCGCTGCCGTGGCGCTTTCCGTGAATTCGCCCGGGGGAAGTCCGGCGCAGTCGTCATTGATTTCGGCGCGCATCCGGCGGCTTGCCGAGGAGAAGGGTGTCAAGGTCTATGCCTTTGTCGAGGACGTGGCGGCTTCGGGCGGATATTACATTGCCAGCGCGGCGGACGAAATCTGGGTGGATCGGCATTCGATCATCGGATCGATCGGGGTCATTTCGGCGGGCTTCGGCCTGAAGGACTTCATCGAGCGTCACGGGATCGAGCGCCGCGTCTATACCGCCGGCGAGACGAAGAGCATGCTGGACGCGTTTCAGGCAGAGAAGCCGGAAGACGTAAGGCGGCTGAAGGTGCTGCAGGAGCACATTCATGCCGGATTCATCGACCACGTGAAGTCCCGCCGGGGTGCGCGTCTGAACGAGGACGAGGACCTCTTCAACGGAGACATCTGGGTAGGCTCGGCGACCGTTTCCACAGGCCTTGTCGACGGGGTCGGACATCTCGTGCCGAAGATGAGGGAAGTCTTCGGCGAAAAGGTCGCTTTCAAGCGTTACGAACTGCGTCGTCCGTTCCTCAACAGGTTCGGCGTGTCACTCGCAGCTGACGTGATGTTCGAGATCGAGGATCGTCTGGCCTTCCGGCGTTTCGGAGTCTGAGCCCATGATGCTCAAGATCGTGACGATCTTTCTGGTGTTCATTGCCCTGCTCGCGATGTTTGGGAGACTCCGCGTTTTGCTGCCGCGCAACATGAGGGGCCTTGCGCAAAAGTGCGCCGGCTGCGGGCGATACCGGATTGGCAAGGGACCATGCACTTGCGGAAGGTCCTGACGCTTGGTCTGGATCACGGGCGCGGCGGGACTGGCAATTCTGCTTCTGGCAGGCGATCTTCTTGTGCGTGGTGCCGTCGGCGCCGCCCCGCACCTCAGGATCCCGGCATTTGTTGTTGGCCTGACGATCGTTGCGCTAGGCACGTCCGCCCCGGAACTCCTGTTGTCGATTCAGGCGATGCTCAGCGGTGCTCCGGGACTCGCGCTTGGCAATGTCGTTGGTTCAAACACCGCAAACGTGCTCTTGGTCCTGGGCGTGCCAGCATTGATTTCGCGGCTGCGGACCAGGGAAACCGACTGCCGCAAGAGCTACGTGACCATGCTTGGCGTGAGCGTCGTGTTCTTCCTGCTTTGCGTGATCGGACCTCTCAACTGGGTCCATGGAGTCATTTTGCTCGTGATTCTGGTCCTGGTCGTGTCCGATCAGGTCCGGCATGCCGCTCGTCATCGTCGCATGGCGGGCATTCTGCCGGCCGAAGCGCCAGGACCGCAGATTCGGATCCGGACCATTGCGCTGTTTCTCGTGCTTGGAATCGCCTGTCTTCCCTTGGGTGCCAGGCTGCTTGTCGATGCTGCAGTGGAGATGGCGGGTATCATCGGGGTTTCCGACAGCGCCGTAGGCCTTACCATCGTGGCCATCGGCACTTCGCTGCCCGAACTTGCCACCGCGACCATGGCCGCTGTGCGCCGGAAGGCTGACGTGGCGCTCGGCAGCGTCATCGGTTCGAACGTGTTCAATCTCCTGCTGATCGCGGGTGGCGCGGCGCTGTTCGGCACGATTCCGGTGCCCAGGGAATTCCTGGTCTTTGACTTGTGGTTCATGCTTGCCGCATCGGTGCTGCTCGCTCCGTTCGTGTTTTTCGGCAGTTGGGAATTGACGCGCCGTTTCGGGGTGCTGTTCACGGTCCTATATGTCGTGTACGTGATCTTGGTGGTACGGCACGGATGAATGGTCAGGCACTGGTGACGGGCGCGGGCAGGCGCCTTGGGCGCGCGATGGCGCTCTACCTCGCTGGGCGCGGGCTGGATGTTGTCGTGCATTGCCACAGATCGCTGGACGAAGCCGACGCTGTCGCAGCCGCGGCAAGCGGGCTGGGCGTGAAGGCCGCGGTGCTTGAAGCGGATCTGACTGTCGAGGAAGAAATGCAGGGGTTGGTGCCGAATGCCGTCAAGGCTCTTGGCGGCCCGCTGACCGTGTTGGTGAATTCCGCGTCAATTTTCGAGTACGACACGGTTCACACCTGCACGCGCGAGAGCTGGGACAGGCACATCGAGTCGAATCTCCGGGCTCCGTTCGTCCTGACGCAGGCGTTTGCCGGACAGGCCCCGGAGCCGGAAGCCGGTGGCGAATGGAACGAACTCACGGCCCGAGCGCTGATTGTCAACGTCATTGATCAACGCGTGAGGAAGCTCACGCCGCATTTCGCGTCCTACACGATCGCCAAGTCCGCCCTCTGGGCGTTGACACGGACATCGGCGCAGGCGTTGGCGCCTGCCATCCGCGTCAACGCGATCGGGCCGGGGCCGACCCTGCAAGGGGCGCGCCAGTCGCGTGAGCACTTCGCGAACCAGCGCCGAAGCACGATCCTGAACAGAGGGAGCGACGCCGCGGACGTCATTGGGGCGCTTGGATATTTCCTGGACGCGCCGGGCGTGACGGGACAGCTGATTTGTCCTGACGGAGGCCAGCATCTGGCTTGGGAAACGCCCGACATTCGGGGTGCGGGATGACCGGGGACCCGCCGAAGCCGCGGTGAGTTGTGCACTGTAACGACGGGCTGTCACGCAGATGTTACAAAATCTTCAATGTTATCAATGGTAAGCGTTCGGTCGTGAAGTGACGCCAGTCTGTCCTGTCGTGATTCCGGTCGTTGCGAGATCGGCACTGGTAACCCGAAAGCCGACGTGCTATCGCGCCGCGCATGGAGATGCGCATCGAGGCGTCAGGGACGCCAACCGTTCCGGATTTCGCTGATTGCGGGCTCTCGCGATCGCTGCGGTCGCCCGATCCGGTCGACTGGCGGTTTCTGTTCGAGCGCGAACGTGTGCGTGCCGAGGACGCGGAGGCCCGGGCGGATGCGGCGGAGGCCCGCAGCGAGGAGCTGCGCTGGCGGGAGGTGGAGGCCCGGAACCGCGCAAGCAGCCTGGAGACGTTCCTTGAGAAGAGCCGGGCGAAGCTGGATGCCGCCCGCGAGGAGGTCAGGGAGGTCCGCCGGACGGCGAAGCGCGCCCTTGCGCTGGAGAAGGAGGTCACGCGGCTGGGCAGGCTTCTCGCGGAGGCCGGCGTCGATGCACGGAAGCGTTCCACGGTCATGTCCCTGCGCATGGAGAACGCGGCGCTGACGGCCGAGGTGCAGGAACTCCGGGACAGGGTCGCTGCGCTCGAGGCGCGGAACGACGCGCTTCGTTCGAGCAGGTCCTCGATGTCGAGATCCGCGTACGGCAGCAAGAGCGAGAAGGGGCCGAGGCCGTCCTCGAAGCGCGGGCGCGGCCAGCAGCCCGGCGCGCCCGGCCATGGTCGCACGCCGCGGCCGAACCTCGAGGAGACGGAGGAGCGGCTGGACCCCCCGGAGGACGCGCGCATCTGCCCCTGCTGCGGCAAGCCCTACGTCGCCAACGGCTCGCACGAATCGGAAGTCGTCGAGATCGAGGTCAGGGCGCACAAGCGGCGGATCGTCCGTCCGCGCTGGCGCCGGGGATGCGAGTGCGCCTCCTCGCCGTCCGAGGTGACGGCGCCGCCGCCGGCGCGGCTGTTCCCGGGCACGGCCTTCGGGACCGGCGTGTGGGCGCATGTGCTGCACGAGCGCTTCATGTGCATGCGGCCGTGCCGCCGCGTCGCGGACTGGCTGGCCTGCCAGGGCCTTGCGGTCTCGCCGGGAACGCTGGCCGACGGCACGGGCCGGATGCTGCCCCTGTTCGAGCCGATCTGGGACGCGGTCCTCGCGCGCCAGAACGAGGCGGGGCTGCGCCATGCCGACGAGACCGGCTGGCGCATCCAGGCGCTGAGGGAGATCCGGAAGTCTCGCCGCGCGTGGCTCTGGACGTCCGTCAGCCACGACGCGGTCCTCTTCCACGTCGACCGCACGCGCAGCGCCGCCGCCGCCGCGAGGCTGTTCTCCGACGCCGTCGGACCGGTCTTTCTGGTCTGCGACCGCTACAGCGCGTACAAGAAGCTGGCGCGGCTGTTGCCCGCCATGATCATCCTGTGCTTCTGTTGGGCTCACGCCCGGCGAGATTTTCTGAAATGCGCGGAGGGACGGCCGCGGCTGGCGGAGTGGAGGGACGGATGGATCGACCGGATCGCGGACATCTACCGGCTGAACGCTGTCCGGCTCGGCTGCCTCGATCCGGACAGCGGATCCCCGGCGAAGGGGTTCGCGGCGGCGCAGGCCGGGCTGGAGGGCGCGGTCGCCGCGCTGTTCGCGGAAGCGGAGCGACAGCTGGAGGAGCTTCCGGAAACGGCGCCGGAGCGCAAGCCGCTGCGTTCGCTGGCCAGGCACCGCGAGGGGCTGAGCGTGTTCCTCGACCATCCCGAGGTTCCCATGGACAACAACGTCGGGGAAAGGGCCATCAGGAACCCGGCCATCGGGCGGAAGCTCAGCTTCGGCTCCGACAGCGAGGCGGGCGCCCGGATGACGGCGGTCATGTACACGGTCCTCGGCACGGTCGCGCGGAACGGCCTCGACGTCCTGCGCTGGCTCCGGGCGTGGCTTGACGCCTGTGCGGAGAACGGCGGCCTCCCGCCCGGGGACCTGGACCCGTGGCTGCCGTGGTCGATGAGCGAGGAGAGAAGGCGGGCCTTCGCGGCGCCGCCGTGAGCGACGAGGTCGAATGCCGCTACCACGGGCGCGACTTCACCGTCGCCGAGATGAGGCTGCTGCGCGAGCTGACCGTCACGGAGCCGACCCGGACGGCGATCGCCCGCGCCTTCTGCCGCCGCACCGGCTGGCTCAAGCCCGACGGCGGCCTCAAGAGCATGATGGCGAAGGTCGTCATGCTGAAGATGCACCGCGACGGGATCATCGAGCTGCCGCCGCCTTCCCGGGTGCCGCCCGTCCCGAAGCCGATCACGTTCGGGCCGGACACGGAGCCGCCTCCGCTGCTGCCCGTCCCCAAGGCCCTCGACGAGGTCCGCCCGCTGGAGTTCCGGATCGTGAAGGGCGGCACCCGGGAAGGCAGGCTCTGGAACGAGTTCGTCGCCCGCTGGCACTACCTCGGATACACGCGCCTGGTCGGCGCGCAGATGCGCTACGCGGTCCATGACCGAAACGGCCGGCCGCTGGCCATGCTCGGCTTCTCGACCGCCGCATGGCGGCTCGCGCCGCGCGACCGGTTCATCGGATGGACGCCGGAGCTGCGCGAAAGGAACCTGCCTCTCGTGGTCGACAACCCGAGGTTCCTGATCCTTCCTTGGATGGCGATCCCGAACCTGGGATCCCACATCCTCTCGCTCGTCCGCAGGCGGCTGCCCGAGGACTGGACCGCACGCTACGGCACCACGCCCGTGCTCTGCGAAACCTTCGTGGAGGTTCCCCGCCACAGCGGCGGCGTCTACCGGGCCTCGGGCTGGATCCGCGTCGGAACGACCAAGGGGCGCGGCCGCTACGACCGCTGGAACAAGGCCGACAAGCCGAGGAAGGACATCTGGCTCTGCCCGCTCCGAAAGGACTGGAAGCGGACGCTCAACCGCTGACCCCAGTTCCGTTCCCAACATCCTCCCCGAAACCGAACGCCGTAACCGAAGCCCGGCAACGGCAACGCCGTCGCGACGAAAATCGGAACAGGCACGAATGACTGTCCAGCACCGACGCCCATCAGGCGTCGCGGTCCACGAAACAGTTCCGGACGACGCTGGAAGTCAGGAAAGGCCGCCAAACACGCGTCAAGGAAAGCCATCACCGCTCGACCGAACGCTTACTATCAATGTATTGACGAGGGGGCAAAAAATAATGTTTGAAATCAAGGCATTGCAGAATCGCCCAAAATTTGGGCATTTTCGCGAAGAGTGCTGAATTCAAGGAAGAATCCTAGATCGGTGTCGGTTTTCCGCAGAGATATCCACAGGTTTCGTGGACAGCTTTTTTCTTGCTTCGATATTCAACTTGTGCAGCGTGTCCGAGAATCATGGTTGAAGGATCGAGACCACCGCCCGTTCGGGGGCATGCAGCCGTCAAGGCCAGCTTGAAGACGCTTGATGCGAGCCCCGGAGTCTACCGGATGCTCGACGAAAAGGGTTCCGTGCTCTACGTGGGCAAGGCGCGGAACCTGAGGGCTCGGGTGTCGTCCTACGCCCGGCCGGGCGGACACTCGCCCCGGATCACTCGGATGATCCGGGAGACCGCGTCGATGATGTTCCTGACGACCCGGACCGAGACCGAGGCGTTGCTGCTCGAGCAGAATCTCATCAAGCAGCTCAAGCCGCGATACAACGTGCTGCTTCGGGACGACAAGTCGTTTCCGAACATTCTCGTGACCAAGGACCATGCCTTTCCGCAGATCAAGAAGCACAGAGGCGCTCGCAAGGAGAAGGGTGACTACTACGGGCCTTTCGCCAGCGCCGGAGCCGTGAACCGGACAATCAACCAGTTGCAGAAGGTCTTCCTTTTGAGGAATTGTTCGGATGCCACCTTCGAGAGCCGCACTCGACCCTGCCTGCTCTACCAGATCAAGCGCTGCAGCGGGCCCTGCGTGGGCAAGGTCAAGGAAAGGGAATACTCAGCCCTCGTTCGAGATGCCGAGCGCTTCCTGCAGGGCCGCACGACCATGGTGCAGGAACGACTCGCCGAAAAGATGCAGACCGCGTCGGAGGCGCTCGAATTCGAGACGGCTGCCGCGCTCCGCGACCGTCTGAAGGCTCTCACCTTCGTGCAGGGCAGCCAGGCCGTGAACCCGGCAAGAGTGGTCGAGGCGGATGTTATTGCGCTTCACGTCGAAGGCGGACAGGCTTGCGTTCAGGTCTTCTTCATTCGCGCCAATCAGAACTGGGGCAACAGCGACTTCTATCCGCGCACCGGATCCGGAGCCGAGGCGGCGGAGATCATGCAGGCCTTTGTCGGCCAGTTCTATGACAAGAAGGACCCGCCATGCCTGATCCTGCTCTCCGACGGCATCGAGGATGCGGATCTCATGGCAGCCGCATTGTCGGAGAAGTTGGGCCGAAAGGTCACGATATCCGTCCCGCAACGCGGCGAGAAGAAGGAGCTCGTGGCTGGCGCGTTGCGGAACGCCCGCGAGAGCCTGGCCCGAAAGATGTCCGAATCCGCCACCCAGGCGAGGCTACTGGGAGATCTCGCGAAGGCTCTTGAACTCGATGTCGATCTGCAGCGCATCGAAGTCTATGACAACAGCCACATTCAGGGTGCACATGCAGTCGGCAGCATGATCGTCGCGGGCAAGGAGGGGTTCCTTCGGAGCCAGTTTCGCAAGTTCAACATCAAGGATTCCGAATTGGCGCCAGGTGATGACTTCGCGATGATGCGCGAAGTGCTGACCCGTCGCTTCAAGCGGCTTCTCAAGGAGGATCCCGACCGGCAGACGGAAGCCTGGCCGGACCTGCTCCTGATTGATGGAGGCGACGGGCAGGTGAGCGCGGTTCACGACGTCCTGGTGGAGCTTGGCGTCGACGACATGCCCGTGGTGGGGGTCGCAAAGGGCGTCGACCGCAATGCGGGCAAGGAAGAGTTTCATCGCAAGGGTGCACGACCGTTCGCATTGAGGCGCGGCGATCCCGTTCTCTACTTCGTGCAGCGCATGCGCGACGAGGCGCACCGATTTGCCATCGGCGCCCACAGGCACAGGCGCTCAAGGGCGATCGGGGCGACTCCACTGGATGACGTGCCAGGCGTGGGCGCTGCCCGGAAACGCGCGCTTCTGGCGCATTTCGGTTCGGCCAAGGCGGTGAGCCGCGCCGGACTGGCGGATCTCAAGGCCGTCGAAGGAATTTCGGCAAGAACGGCCGAGAATATCTACGACTTCTTTCACGAGGGAGGTTGACGCGCCGACGGCCGCGACGGGACACGCGCCGGTCGGACGGGTGCAATGCGGGCACTTCCCAATTGTCCGCCTTGGGACTAAGTCTTTAGCATGACCTTTACGATCCCGAACGTGCTGACGTTGCTGCGGCTTTTGGCGGCCCCGGGCGTGGGGGTGATGTTCCTGTACTTTGCGCGCCCTTGGGCGGACTGGCTTGCGTTCTTTCTCTTCGTGGGCGCTGCCGTCACCGATTTCATTGACGGCTACCTTGCACGGCGCTGGAAGCAGGAGACCAGATTCGGTTCCATGCTCGACCCGATTGCCGACAAGGCCATGGTTGTCATTGCGCTGCTGGTGATCACGGCACAGTCCGGACTGAATGCCTGGATCCTGTTGCCAGCCACCGCTATCGTGTTCCGGGAGGTATTTGTTTCGGGGCTGCGGGAGTTTCTTGGCGACGCGTCTGGGGCGCTCACCGTCACATGGGTCGCGAAGGTGAAAACGGCTGCGCAGATGATCGCCATTGCAGTCCTGTTCGCCTCGGGAGCCTTCTTTCACATGTTCGCCTCCGGGGTCGGGGGCAATGCGCCGCAGGCCGAGCAACTCGTCCGGTTTGCCACTGATGGAACGTGGTGGGTCGGTGTGGTCCTGCTCTGGGTCGCGACGGTTCTGACTCTCGTTTCGGGAATTGACTATTTCCGCAAGGGGCTTCCGTACCTGAGGGACGGACAATGATCGACGTGCTCTACTTCGCCTGGATTCGAGAGCGTATCGGAGAGCGTTCAGAGCAGATCGAATCCGATGCCGCGACCGTGACGGAACTGGTGGAGGAGCTCCGGACACGGAGCGAGGCGCATGCATTGGCGTTTTCCGACATGACTGCGGTTCGCGTGGCGATTGACCAGGACCTGGCAGCCATGGATGCGTCGCTGGCTGGAGCGCGCGAGGTCGCGTTCTTTCCTCCGATGACGGGCGGATGACCGTCAGCATCCAGTCATCCGCCTTTGACATGGGCGCCGAAGTCCGGCGCTTCGCGAACTCGGTTTCAGGCGCCGGTGCCATCGTGACTTTTTCGGGTTTGGTGCGAGACGATGGCGGCAAGCTCGCAGCCATGGAGATCGAGCATTATCCTGCCATGACCGAAAGGGCCGTTGAGGCGATTCGCATGGAGGCTATGGAACGTTGGGCGCTTCTGGGTGCCGTCATTGTCCACCGCTACGGCCGGCTCGAACCTGGCGAGCAGATCATGATGGTTGCCACGGCCGCGCGTCATCGCGCGGACGCCTTTGCGGCGGCAGAGTTCCTGATGGACTATCTGAAATCTCGCGCTCCGTTTTGGAAGAAGGAATTCGGTCCCGACGGAGAGAAGTGGGTTGCGGCCAGAGATGAGGACGAGGAAGCGCTTGCCCGGTGGTGAAACGAGGCGCGGGAACTGGATCGTCGCCGGGGTGACGATGTGCCTCGGCCAACGAGATCGGGACGGCAAGGGTCAGGCATGAGACCGCGTGAATCCGCGTCCCGCTGACGGGCGTTTCAAATTCGTGTTTGCTTCGCTACTCCTGCCACATGGTCCATCGCCTTCCAATCGATGACGCGTTGCAGCAATTGACGGATGCGCTGGCAAGTCACGGGCAGGCCGTCTTGCGGGCGCCGACGGGTGCTGGCAAGACCACGCGCGTGCCACTTGCCCTGCTCGAGGCGGGCCTGACCCAAGGTCGCATCGTCATGCTTGAGCCGAGACGGCTGGCAACCCGTGCCGCGGCGCGAACCATGGCGACCTCGCTGTCCGAGAAGGTCGGCCAGACCGTCGGCTATCGCGTTCGAGGCGAGACGCGCGTTTCGAAGGCGACAAGGATCGAAGTGGTTACCGAAGGCGTCCTGACCCGCATGGTCCAGGCAGACCCCGACCTCAAGGGGATCGGGGCATTGATTTTTGACGAGTTTCATGAGCGTTCGCTCAATACGGATCTTGGTCTCGCGCTGGCCCTCGAATGCCGTGCAGCGCTTCGCGAAGACCTGTTGCTTCTGGTCATGTCTGCAACCATCGATGCCGCGCCAGTGGCAGAATTGATGGGAGACGCTCCAGTCATCAAGTCGGAAGGACGAAGCTATCCCGTAGATACTCGTTGGCTTGGCCGACCTCGGAGCGGACCGGTCGAGTCCGGCATGGTGTCCCTGATCAAGGCGGCCGCCACGGAGACAAGGGGAGGCATGCTGGCGTTCCTGCCAGGCGAAAGAGAGATTCGCAGCGTTATCGCCGCACTCGACCTGCCGGACATCGCGATCTTGCCACTCTATGGGTCACTTCCGTTCGCCGAACAGAACAAGGCACTTGGACCGACCGACAGGCGCAAGCTTGTGCTGGCGACTTCGATCGCCGAAACCTCGCTGACCATTCCCGACATCAGCGTGGTGATAGACAGCGGCTTCACGCGCCGGTCACGCTTTGATCCGGGATCGGGCATGTCACGACTCGTTACCGAACGTGTCGCCCGTGCCGAGGCCGAGCAGCGGCAGGGCCGTGCGGGCCGTGTCGCGGACGGGATCTGCTACCGGTTCTGGACCAAGGGTGAGGAAGGTGCACTGGCACCCTTTCCGCCTCCCGAAATGGAAACCGCCGACCTCGCCGGGCTCGCACTTGAGCTTGCCGAATGGGGTGCCAGCGAGCTCTCTTTCCTGACACCTCCGCCTGAGGGATCCCTTTCAGATGCGAGGGCGCTTCTCGCCGAGCTCGGTGCAATGGAAGGGACGCGCATCACCGATCACGGCCGTGCCCTGGTTCGCTTGCCTCTGCATCCCCGACTTGGCCACATGCTGGCACTCGCAGGGAAGTCGGCTGCACCGCTCGCCGCACTGCTGTCTGACCGTGACCCGCTCAGAACTGCAGGGGCCGATCTCTCGATCCGTCTCGACGCGCTTGCGTCCCGGCATCGCGACCCGGTCCTCGACAGAATCCGTGCGGAGTCGGCCAGGCTCTCCAGGATCGCACCGAACACTCGAATTTCCGACCCGTCGGCGCAAGTGGCCCTGGCATACCCGGATCGCATCGCGCTGCGCAGGAAGGGACGACACCCGCGTTGGCTTCTCTCTGGCGGGCGAGGGGCGAAAATGGATGCGGGCGATCCTCTGGCGGGCAGTCCGCTTCTGGTCGTAGTCGGTACTGATGGTCATCCGACAGAGGCTACCGTTCGCACTGCGCTGCCCGTTTCGGAGAGCACGTTGCGGGATGTCCTTGGAGATCGGGTGACATGGAATCGTGCGGTGCGCTGGTCCAGTTCGTCAGGACGCGTTGTTGCCGTTGAAGAGGAGCGTCTGGGGGCAATCGTCCTTTCGTCCCGGCGCTGGAAGGATGTGCCTCCTGCCGATCTTTCCCGCGCGATGCTGGACGGCATCAGGCTCCTCGGCCTGTCACTGTCACAGGCGGCGCGTCAGTTCCAGGCGAGAGTGGCGGCGCTTCGTGCGGCGGGTCACGACTTGCCGGACATGGCGGACGAGATTCTCCTCGATACGCTTGGAGACTGGCTTCTTCCGCATCTGGGCGACGTGCGCACCGCCTCCGGCTGGAAGGCCTTTGACGTGTTGCCAAGCCTGCGCGCAATGCTGGACTGGCAGCAAGTGCAGGTTCTCGACCGAGAGGCGCCGCCGAAATACGCAACACCGCTCGGCCGGAAGGTCATGATCGATTACACTGCGCCCGTGCCGGAAGTCAGGTTGCGCGTCCAGGAACTCTTCGGCACCCGGCATCATCCTTCGGTCGCGGGCAGGCCGCTCTGCGTCACGCTGCTGTCGCCGGCTGACCGTCCGGTTCAGACCACCATGGACCTGCCCGGCTTCTGGGCCAGCTCCTATGCCGACGTCCGAAAGGAAATGAAGGGACGGTATCCAAAGCATCATTGGCCCGAGGATCCCGTCGGGGCCACGCCCGGCCTCAACGCAAGACGTCGCGGACGCCCCGATTCGTCATGAGCCGGCCCGAATTCTTCAAGACCCGAATTCGTCGGGCATCTGGACACTCATGCCGGCCCGCGCCAAATTCCGCCGCACGATGACGGACGGCACCGGAACGCTGGCAAGGGCCCTGCTGAACGGGGACAGGCGTGCATTGGCGCGCGCCATCACACTTGTCGAGAGCGGCCGCGAAGATCACAGGGTGCGTGCCGAGGAATTGCTCGACGCCGTGGCGGCGTCCGGCAGGCAGTCATTGCGCATCGGGCTTTCCGGTACGCCCGGGGCAGGCAAGTCAAAGTTCATCGAGGCTTTCGGCTGCATGCTGACTGAACGCGGCAAGCGTGTCGCTGTCCTTGCCGTGGATCCGTCCTCGGTTCGATCAGGGGGATCGATTCTTGGCGACAAGACTCGCATGGAACGGCTTTCGCGCGAGCCAGGGGCGTTCATACGTCCGTCTCCAAGCCAGTCACATCTCGGCGGGACCGCCCGGCGCACGATGGATGCCGTCGCGCTTTGCGAGGCGACCGGTTTCGACGTGGTCCTGATCGAGACGGTGGGCGTCGGCCAGTCCGAAACCGCGGTGGCAGACATGTCGGACATTTTCACCCTCCTGATGGCGCCGGGCGGCGGGGACGAACTCCAGGGCGTGAAGCGTGGAATAATGGAAATCGCAGACCTGATCCTCGTGAACAAGTCGGACGGGGACCTTAAGCCTGCCGCCGGCCGGACAGTCGCGGACTATTCCAGCGCGCTCAGGCTTCTCAAGCAGCGAAAGGGCGATCCGCAGGACTTTCCGAAGGCCATGCCGGTTTCCGCGCTTGAAGAGACCGGATTGCGTGAGGCCTGGGACGAAATCACCGCACTGGCCGAGTTCCGCAAGGCGAGCGGGTTCTGGGACGCGCGGCGCAGTGAGCAGGCTAGCCGCTGGTTCGAGGACGAGGTGCGCAGGGGACTGCTTCGCCACTTCGAGGCGGATCGGAAGTCCGAAACGGCAATGCAGGAGCTTCGGAGCGCCGTTGCAGAAGGAACCCGTGCTCCCGGTGCGGCGGCGAGGGAGGCCCTGTCCCGCCTCGGGCGGACGGCAGGTTCCTGAAGGACGTCACGGCAACCTGGACCTTCAGGTCCGGTCGCAGGGAATCGCGTCTCAAGGCTTGACGCTCCGGCAGCGGCGGCATATCACCCATGGACGGATTCCCGGGCAGCGCCGATGGCACTGCCCGTTTGCCTTGAGGGGGCCTCGCGCCTTCCGAACCTGATCAGGAGATGGCCCATGTCGCGGCGCTGCGAATTGACCGGAAAAGGTCCGATGGTCGGCAACAATGTCAGCCACGCCAACAACAAGACCAAGCGCAGGTTCCTGCCGAACCTGACGGAGACGGCACTGATGTCCGAGACGCTCGGCCGGACCTTTCGCCTGAAGGTGTCAGCGGCTGCACTGCGCACCGTTGATCACAAGGGCGGTCTGGACGCGTTTCTCATGAAGGCGAAGGATGCCGACCTGAGCGCCAAGGCACGACGGATCAAGAAGGAGATCCGGAACGCACAGCCCGCCACCTGAGGCGGGGAAGCCTCGTCTGCAGGCAGCGCCTATCCGTCGAAGCGAATCGCCGCGTTTTCCGGATCATAGGGGCTGTCATCCGTCACTTCCGCGTCCCAGAGCTTCTGCTGCATCCTGACCTTCAGCCGGGTCCCGGGCTGCGCCTGCTCCGGCCCGACATATCCCATCGCAATCGACTTGCCGAAGTGCACGGAGAAGCCGCCGGAAGTCAGGCGTCCGACCCTCCTCTCTCCCGAATAGAGCGCTTCCCGGCCCCACGGATCCGCGTCCGCCGGTCCGTCGACCAGCAGCGTGACACACTTGAACCGGATTCCGGTCTCCATCATCTTTGCCTTGCCGAGGAAGTCTTTTTTGAGATCGACGAACCGGTTCAGGCCTGCTTCAAGGGGCGTTGCGTCGCGACCGAGTTCGGTTCCGAATGCGCGGTAGGACTTTT
This sequence comes from Paracoccaceae bacterium, assembly GCA_965208685.1. Lineage (GTDB taxonomy): Bacteria > Pseudomonadota > Alphaproteobacteria > Rhodobacterales > Rhodobacteraceae > JAJEFO01. Next base: position 401,652 of record CBDBPL010000007.1, read on the forward strand.
CCTGCCGGAGCCAGTTCTGGGCCCGTGCCCCGACAAGCTTCATGTCATGGGGTGCGCCGGCTTCCATCAATCGGTCCCAGAGATGGTTCTGCATCTCGATCGGATGATGCAGCTCCCAGCCCAGTTCTCCCGTATAGGCCACGCGTGCGGCAAGCGTTGGGCACATCCCGAATTCAACCTGCCGCAACGATAGCCACGGGAACAGGGCGTTTGACAGTGCCGCGTCAGGATCCGGATCGCGAATCAGGGCCTTGAGAACCTCCCTGGATCTCGGTCCCGCAATGGCGAACACGCCCAGCCGCGCCGTCCAGTCCTCAACATTGATCCGGCCAAGTTCCGCTTCCCTGTCCTCGACGGCCTTCAGGAGAAAGTCCCTGTCATAGGCATGCCACGCTCCGGCAGAGACAAGCAGGAAGCGATCCTCCGCTTCACGCATGATCGTGTACTCGGAACGCGTCGTGCCGTGTGCAGTAAGCGCATAGGTCAATCCGACCCGTCCGGTCCCGGGCAGCCTGTTGCAGGTGAACCAGTCGAGGAATGCCGCCGCGCCGGGTCCGTGAACCACGTGCTTGGAAAACGCGGTGGCATCGATCAGGCCGACGCCTTTCCGGATCGCCTTGGCTTCGTCGACCGCATGCTGCCACCACGCGCCTCGCCGGAAGCTCCGGGCGTCGTGGTCGAAACTGTCCGAAGCGTTCTCCGGTCCGTAGTAGTTCGGGCGTTCCCAGCCGTTGACCTGCCCGAACTGCGCGCCGGCCGCCCTTTGCCGATCATATGCTGGCGCGGTGCGGAGCGGCCGGCAGGCCTCACGTTCCTCGTCCGGGTGATGCAGGATGTAGACGTGCGAATAGCACTCCTCGTTCTTTCGCGCTGCGTACTCGGTGGTCATCCACGGGCCGTACCGTTTCGGGTCCAGGCTTGCCATGTCGATTTCTGCCTCGCCTTCGACCATGAGCTGCGCAAGGTAGTGGCCGGTTCCGCCTGCCGCGGTGATGCCGAAGGAGAAGCCCTCCGCAAGCCACAGGTTGCGCAGTCCTGGCGCGGGCCCGAGCAGGGGATTGCCGTCTGGCGTGTAACAGATCGGGCCATTGAAATCGTCCTTCAGGCCAACGGTCTCGGAAGAGGGTATACGGTGAATCATGGACATGTACTCCTCTTCGATCCGCTCCAGGTCGAGCGGAAAGAGGTCGGCCCGGAAGCCGTCCGGACAGCCGAACTCGAAGCGGGCCGGGGCGTTCCGTTCGTAGGGGCCGAGAATCCAGCCGCCACGTTCCTCGCGCACGTACCACTTTGCGTCGGCGTCTCTCAGCACGGGATGTTCGGGCCGCGTCTTGCGATATTCCATGAGCGCGGGATCCGGTTCGGTGACGATGTACTGATGTTCCACGGGGATTGCCGGAATCTTGATGCCGAGGAGCCGGGCCGTCCGCTGCGCATGATTGCCTGTAGCCGTGACGACATGCTCGGCATGAACGGTGACCTGTTCGCCAGAGGGCAGCAGGTTGCCGCCCTTCTCCTCCATTTTCGTGGCCTGCACCTTCCAGCGCTCGCCGTCCCAGGCATAGCTGTCGACCTGCCATCTCCGTTCGATCGCAGCGCCGCGTGCGCGAGCGCCCTTTGCCATCGCCTGAGTCACGTCGGCGGGATTTATGTAGCCGTCGGTCGGGTGAAAGATGGCGCCCTTCAGGTCTTCGGTGCGAACAAGCGGCCAGCGATCCCTGATCTGGGCCGGCGTCATCCATTCATACGGAACGCCGCAGGTCTCCGCGGTCGACGCATAGAGCATGTATTCGTCCATCCGGTCCTGCGACTGCGCCATGCGCAGGTTGCCGACGACCTGGAAGCCTGGATTGAGTCCGGTTTCCTCCTCAAGCGTCTTGTAGAACCTGATCGAATGATCGTGGATGTGCGTCGTGGCATAGCTCATGTTGAAATAGGGCAGGAGCCCTGCCGCGTGCCAGGTCGAGCCGGATGTCAGTTCGTCCCGCTCAAGCAGCAGCACGTCCTTCCAGCCCGCCTTGGCGAGGTGATATGCGATCGCGGTTCCCACGGCCCCGCCGCCGACGACCAGTGCTTTGACATGTGATTTCATGGGCGCGCCTCCGTTTCGGGAGCAGGTTCTACCTCATTGAGCCATCCGGCCACAAATCTATCCGACGGGATGGCCACCGAAAGCGACCCCGGACACGCCGGGAATTGCCGAATAGGGCGCCTGCCGGGAATTAAGGCCGGGACAGGGCGGGAAGTCTGCAAGCACGTTTCCACGCGGCAGCCGGCCATCTGACGGACGAGACTTGGAATGGTTCCCACACCTTGAGAATCGGGCTACATTTTGGGCAGGAAAGGAGACTCGGCCATGCGCAGGCTCTTTGCGTTCATACTCGGTCTTGTCGTGGGAGCGCCGGTCGGAGCGTTTCTCTGGTACGCCTATTCGCCGCTCCTGTTCGACGAGGTTGTGTTCGAGAACCTGAGCGAGGCCGAGGTCGTGGCGACAGGAAGCTTCCGTGACGCGGATGAAAGGCACAAGGGGCAGGGGATCGCGACTCTCGTTGCACTTCCCGACGGCGGACACGAAGTCCAGCTGTCGAAGTTCCAGGTGACGAATGGTCCCGATCTCGAAGTCTGGCTTTCGGCCCATCCGGATCCGCGGAAGTCCTCGGACATTGCCTACAGTTCCTGGGTGTCGCTTGGCCAGCTAAAGGGCAATGTTGGCGATCAGGCCTATGCGGTGCCCGTGGGAACCGATTTGGGCGCGATCAAGTCCGTCGTGATCTGGTGCGAGCAGTTTGGCGTTCTTTTCTCGCCCGCAGTGCTCGTGCCCGCGAGCTGACGTGGGTGTCCTGTCGGTGACGCGCAAACGCATGCCAAAGTTCGGGTACTTGGCGCCAATGCTGCGCGTCCGCTTCGCGCGATCGTCGCGTTGCATCTGCAGAGCCGCTCGACGGCATGGACCGTTCGCTGTCGCTTGGCTGGATCTGGCCGGAGTTGAGCATGGCATCGCACGACAACATACCTGAACTGGCGCTCGAATGGGTCGACGCCGGTCGGTCCGTCGCGTTGGCGACGGTGGTGAAGACCTGGGGGTCAGCGCCCAGGCCGGTCGGTGCGCAACTCGTGATCGACGGGGAGTTGTCGTTCCAGGGATCGGTTTCGGGCGGTTGCGTGGAAAGTGCGGTGCTGTTCGAGGCATCCGATGCCATGCAAGACGGCACTTGCCGGATGTTGAGCTTTGGCGTTTCCGACGAGAGTGCATTCGAGGTCGGCCTGGCATGCGGTGGCGAGATCGAGGTGATGGTGGAACCGGTCGGCAAGGGGCAGGGGCCTTCAGTCAACGAGCTCCGGGCGCTGGTGAGCGCGCGCGTCTCGCGCCAGCCCGTTGTCTGGGAAGTCGACCTGTCGTCCTGGGCTCGGCGGCTTCTGCCGAGAGACCAATCTGATGAGGAACTCGAGGAGCGTTTTCGAACCGACAGGTCCGTACGCGAAGGCGACGTATTCCGCGGCGTCCACAATCCACCGCTGCGTCTCGTCATCGTCGGTGCCGTCCACATCGCGCAACCGTTGGTGCAGATGGCGCGCCTGGCCGGATATGACGTTGCGTTGTGCGATCCACGGGACAGTTTTGCCAGCGCGGAGAGATTCCCGGGCGAGCTGTTTCTCGAAGGCTGGCCTGACGAGGCTCTGGACGCCCACGGCGTCGACGCCCGCACCGCCGTCGTCACGCTCAGTCATGACCCGAAGATCGATACGCCGGCGCTTCGCGTGGCGTTGTCAACCGAGGCGTTCTACATCGGGGCGCTCGGATCCAGCCGCACGCATGCGAAGCGCGTCGCGGCGCTTTCCGAAGCCGGCGTTTCGGGAGACGCGATCGCGCGAATCGACGGACCCGTGGGCCTCGACATCGGAGCCAGCAGTCCGGCCGAGATCGCCGTGTCCATAATGGCCGAGATGACCGAACGCCTTAGGCACCCGGAAGCGCGCCCCGGGGCCGGCTCATGACCTTCGGGGAACTGGCCGTGGAAGCAGCGGAAGGCGCGATTCTCGCCCACTCGATGAAACTCGAGAGCGGCACCGTAAGCAAAGGCACGGTCCTGGGTGCGGAGCACGTGCTGCGCCTGAAGGAGGCTGGAATCGAGTCCGTCATTGCGGCGCAGCTGGAGCCCGGGGACATCGCGGAAGACGATGCGGCGGGCCGAATCGCGGCGAGACTCATGACGCCAGGCCTGAAACTGACCAAGGCATTCACGGGCCGTGCCAATCTTGTCGCCGGGCATTCGGGCATTGTCATGGTCAATTCGGACGCGGTCCACGCCATGAACCGGGTCGACGAAGGCATCACGCTTGCCACCCTTCCTGACATGATGCGGGTGCACCGCGGTCAGCTGGTCGCCACGATCAAGGTAATCACCTATGCAGTGGCGGCGGCGCAGGTCGATGTGGCGGTAGAGGTGCTGGGAGACGGCGCTGTCCGCCTGGCACCATTCAGGCCTGGTCGGGTGCAACTCATCCTGACAAGGTTGCCGAGCTTCAAGGAGAGTCTTCTCGAGAAGGGGAGAAAGGTCGTCGAAGATCGCATCGGCGCACTTGGGCTTGAACTCGCGGATGTTTCCGTCGTCGAGCATCGGACCGAGGCGATCACTGATGCGCTGGATCCGGAAATGGACCTGATCCTGATTCTCGGCGCGTCCGCAACTTCAGATCGCGCAGACGTCGCTCCCGCTGCCGTGTCAGCGGCCGGAGGAGTCATTCAGCGATTCGGCATGCCCGTTGATCCGGGCAACCTTCTGTTTCTTGCCGACCTGGAGGGCGCGTCCGTCGTCGGGTTGCCGGGATGCGCGCGCTCCCCCGCATTGAACGGAGTCGACTGGGTGCTTGAGCGATTGGCGGCAGCAATGCCCGTGGATGGCGAAAGCATCGCCGCGATGGGTGTAGGCGGACTTCTCAAGGAGATGCCTGGCCGACCGCAGCCACGCCAGCCAAGGAAGTGATCAGTCCGGAGATCTGCGGACTGCGTCGGGCCAAGGCGCAATCCGGGAGCTTGCAAATGCGGCGCGGAAGATACATTGCTCGGCATCCGCGATCCGGGGTTGATCTCCGGACCGGTCCCAGTCTGGGGGCATGGCCCGATTGAAGGCATGGAGTTCAGGATGAGCAAGCCGACTCCCGTGGTGCTCTGCATCCTTGATGGCTGGGGTCTTCGTGAAGATCCGAGCGACAACGCGCCCGCACTGGCCTCGACGCCGACCTTTGACCGAATCATGGCCGAGTGCCCGAACTCGACGCTTGTCACGCACGGTCCGGATGTCGGACTTCCTTCCGGGCAAATGGGCAATTCGGAAGTCGGGCATACAAATATCGGCGCCGGTCGGATCGTTGCCATGGATCTTGGCCAGATCGACCTTGCGATCGAGGACGGTTCCTTCGCGAGACGCCCGGCGCTGCAGGAATTCATCGCGGTTCTCAAAGAGTCTGGCGGTCGGGCCCATCTCGCGGGACTGGTGTCAGCGGGTGGCGTTCACTCGCACCAGTCGCACATGGCGCAGGCGGCACGGATTCTCGCCGATGCCGGCATCGAGACACTCGTTCACGTGATCACCGACGGCCGCGACGTTCCACCCAGGTCCGCGCATGAATGCATTGCCAATTTGCGCGAAGCCATCCCGTCTGGCGTGGAAGTCGCTACCGTTTCAGGCCGGTACTTCGCGATGGACCGTGACAACCGCTGGGACCGCGTCGAGCACGCCTTTCGTGCCATTGTGAAGGGCGAGGGCGTGGCATCGGAAACCGGGTTGACCGCAGTCGACGATGCCCGGGCCGAAGGCATCACCGATGAGTTCATTTTGCCTACGGTGCTCGCAGGGTACGCCGGAATGAATGACGGAGACGGAGTCTTCTTCACGAATTTCCGTGCCGATCGTGCCAGGGAGATCATGGCGGCAATTGCAGCACCCGGCTTCGACGCATTCGGGGCCGGTCCGCGCCCGAACCTGGCTGCGTGTCTTGGCATGGTCGAATACTCGGACCAGCACAATGCCTACATGACCAGCGTGTTTCCCAAACAGGACATCAGGAACACGTTGGGCGCGTGGGTTGCACGGCATGGGCTCAGGCAGTTCCGGCTCGCCGAAACCGAGAAGTATCCGCATGTCACGTTCTTTCTGAACGGTGGCAAGGAAGAGCCGGAAGCGGGCGAAGACCGCTTCATGCCCAAGAGTCCGGACGTGTCCACCTACGATCTGAAACCCGAAATGTCGGCGGCAGAGGTGACCGACACCTTCGTCGAGGCCATTGAGGCAGGCTATGATCTTGTCGTCACGAACTATGCCAACCCTGACATGGTGGGACACACGGGAGACCTTGATGCCGCAATCAAGGCCTGCGAGGCCGTGGATCAAGGGCTTGCCCGCGTCGTCGAGGCGCTCGACAGGTCGGGCGGCGCCATGCTGCTTACGGCGGATCATGGAAACTGTGAGACGATGGTCGATCCTGAAACCGGCGAGGCGCACACGGCGCACACCACGAATCTCGTGCCGGTCGCGCTTTGCGGCGGTCCCGCGCACGTGAGGCTCGCCAACGGACGTCTCTCCGATCTGGCTCCAACCGTCTTGGAACTCATGGAGTTGCCCCAGCCGGACGAAATGACCGGAAGGAGCCTGATTCGGGCTTGAACAGCCGCCCTGTCGATGGCGAGACGGGATTTCGATGATCGAAATTCCGCTCCCACAAGAGAAATTGAACGAAATTACGCGAGACTGTGGTCTTTTCGGACCAGAAACGCATTATATGCAGGTCGGGCACGTGCATGGCCTGATCGATCCAGCCCTGATCAAGATACGGGGCCAATACAAGGAATGGACCATGAGGAACCTTTTTCTGGCATCCGTCGGGGGCGTGATGCTCGGTGTTCTGGTTGCAACGCAGGTCACGGGACCGGTGATTGCGCAGGAGAGCGACAAGCCGAGCGTCTATGAACAGCTCGACCTGTTCGGCGATATCTTCGAGCGCATCCGTGCGCAATATGTTGAGGAGGTGGACGAAGGCGAACTGATCGAAGCCGCGATCGACGGGATGCTGACGTCGCTCGACCCGCATTCATCGTATCTTTCGCCGGACGACGCGGCGGCGATGCGTGTCCAGACGAGGGGCGAATTCGGCGGGCTCGGCATAGAAGTGACCCAGGAAGACGGATTCGTGAAAGTGGTCTCGCCGATAGACGGAACGCCGGCCGACGAGGCGGGCATGCAGGCAGGCGACTTCATCACTCATGTCGACGGCGAGAGCATCCTGGGCCTCACGCTCGACGAGGCGGTCGAAATGATGCGAGGTCCTGTCGGTTCAGAGATCGTCATTACCGTCGTGCGCGAAGGCGAGACGGAGCCGTTCGATGTCTCGATCATTCGTGACACGATCAAGCTGACGGCGGTCAGGTCAAGGATTGTCGGGGAAACGGTGGTCTTGCGCATCACGACGTTCAGCGACCAGACGTTTCCGTCCCTGGAGGAGCAATTGCCTCAAATGGTCGAGGAGGCTGGCGGACTGGACGCGGTCAACGGATTCGTCATCGACCTCCGGAACAATCCGGGAGGCCTTCTCGATCAGGCCGTCAAGGTGTCCGACGCGTTTCTCGAAGGCGGCGAGATCGTTTCGACCCGTGGACGCGAGCTTCGGGACAGCGGCCGGTTCAATGCGGAAGCCGGTGACCTGGCCGAAGGCAAGCCGATCGTCGTCCTGATCAATGGCGGCTCCGCATCGGCGTCGGAGATCGTGGCGGGCGCGCTCCAGGATCACCGACGCGCAATCGTCGTGGGCACGAAGTCGTTTGGAAAGGGTTCGGTCCAAACCGTAATGCCTCTGCGTGGCGAGGCCGCAATGCGACTCACGACCGCGCGTTACTACACGCCTTCCGGTCGGTCGATTCAGGCCCTTGGCGTGTCTCCAGACATCATTGTCCAGCAGCCGCCCCGCCTGGAAGTCGACGAGACCGATGAACCCCAGCGGCAGAGGCGATTCGAGGCCGACCTGCGCGGATCTCTGTCAAATGACAGCCTCAGCGAAGACGAGCGCCGTCAGATCGAGGAAGATCGCTTGAGGGCGGAAGAGTCCGCGGAACTGCGCGACGAAGACTACCAGTTGGCCTATGCGATCGACATCTTGAAGGGGCTTTCCACGCTCGGGCCCGAATATGCCGCTGCGCTGGCGCGTCGATCCAATTGACGAAGGATCGCGCGAGGGCCGCCGCCCTCGCGTTGCGTTGAAGCGGGTCGGAATCTCGAATCGCAGGACTGTCGGCGACAACGCCGTCATGCAGTCTTGCTGGCATCATGCGGCTTGCGGCGCGTGCTGGGCAGGCATTCGGGTCGCAGCGCCGTTCGCTTGAAGGCCTTGGTGTTGCCGAGCCCGGCAATTGCAGCATGGCTGCCTTGGGTCTATATGTCCACGGCATGAACATGCCTGGCGCCAGATCCCACGGCCAGTTTAGCATTTCGGCAAGCTCTGCGCCACGAGACCTCCTCACGGACCGGCCATCGCATGCCGGGGCATGGATGGTGAAGGTCATCACGCTCTTCCCGGAAGCGTTTCCCGGCATTCTGGGCGCGTCACTGATCGGCAAGGCATTGGCGGAAGGGATCTGGAACCTGGAAGCGGTGGATCTGCGACAGTTTGGTTCGGGCAAGCACCGTAGCGTCGATGACACGCCATCCGGGGGCGGCGCGGGCATGGTTCTTCGTGCCGACGTCATGGGAAACGCCATCCGACACGCGTGCCGGGACACGTCCCTGCCTCGGGTGTACCTCAGTCCGCGTGGGCACCGCCTCGACCAGGCAATGGTGCAGCGATTCTCGGAAGGTCCTGGCCTCGTTCTCATTTCGGGTCGGTTCGAAGGTCTTGATCAGCGCGTGATCGATCAGTTCGGCATCGAGGAAGTCTCCTTGGGCGATTTTGTGATGACGGGTGGAGAGATTGCTGCGCAGGCCCTGATCGACGCTGCCGTTCGGCTCTTGCCTGGCGTGGTTGGCAACGCTGCCTCAATCGAAGGCGAGAGCTTCTCGAACGGGCTTCTCGAACATCCCCACTACACGCGCCCGGCGACCTGGGAGGGGCGTGACATTCCCGACGTCCTGACGTCTGGCGACCACCAGGCCGTGGCGAATTGGCGCCAGCAAGAGGCGGAGCGACTGACGAGAGAGCGGCGGCCGGATCTTTGGCAGGCATATTCCGGCGAGAAGCCGTAAGTGTACGACAATGCCCCATCCTTCTTGGGAGCGCATGTGACGGTTTCAAGCGGCTTTTTCCCCTTGATTGCTACCCAAGCACCCCCTATAGGGACGCGGGTTCGCGAGCAAATTGGTGCTCAAAGGGAAAGTTGACCTGTATCCTCCGGCGGGCGGCACGACCGGCCCAACATGTCGATCGGAGCTCTGAGGCACGAAACATCTCCCGGGGACAACTCGGGGCATGACAGGAGTGGGTCAGATGGATCTGATCGCTGAGCTTGACGCCGAGCAGGTCGCTGCTCTCGGCAAGAGCATTCCGGACTTCAAGGCGGGCGATACCGTCCGGGTTGGATACAAGGTCACGGAAGGCACGCGGACACGCGTGCAGAATTACGAAGGTGTGTGCATCGCGCGAAAGAACGGCGAAGGCATTGCCGGGTCATTTACCGTGCGCAAGATCTCCTTCGGCGAAGGTGTCGAACGGGTCTTTCCGCTGCATTCGACAAACATCGATTCCATTACCGTCGTGCGTCGCGGACGCGTTCGTCGCGCGAAGCTCTACTACCTTCGGTCGCGGCGCGGAAAATCGGCACGGATTGCAGAGGATTCCGCATACAAGCCGAAGAGCGAGGCCTGAGGAACGCGTAATGAAAAAAGACACTCATCCCGACTACCACGTTATCGATGTCAAGATGACAAACGGCGACGTTGTCCAGATGCGCTCGACCTGGGGAGCGGAGGGTGACCAGCTTTCGCTTGACGTGGACCCGACCGTGCATCCGGCATGGACTGGCGGCGGCACGCGCCTTCTGGACACCGGTGGCCGCGTGTCAAGGTTCAAGAAGAAATACGAAGGGCTGGACCTCTAGCCTGTCAAGTCACGTGTGCCGTGGCCGGGCTGTGATCGATGCCGTCATTCAAGCTCGCCGCGCGTTCCATGGAGTTGCCCATGTCGCTTGAGGGAAAGTCGGCCGTCATCACCGGTTCGAACTCCGGCATCGGGCTTGGCGTTGCCTGGGCAATGGCGCGAGCCGGCGCGGATGTCGTACTGAACTCGTTCACGAATCGCGAGGAAGATCATTCTCTTGCGGCAGGGATTGCCAAGGAGACCGGGGTGAGTGCGCGCTACATACAGGCCGACATGTCGAAGCCCGGCGAGTGCCGCTCGCTTGTCGAGCAGGCGGGCGCATGTGACGTCCTGGTGAACAACGCGGGCATTCAGCATGTTGCGGCGATTGAGGAGTTTCCGGTCGAGACATGGGATTCGATCATCGCGATCAACATGAATTCCGCCTTTCACACCACGGCCGTTGCCATCCCGTTGATGCGCGAGAAGGGCTGGGGCCGCATCATAAACATCGCGTCCGCGCACGGGCTCACGGCCTCTCCCTACAAGTCGGCCTACGTGACTGCAAAGCACGGGCTGATTGGAATGACGAAAGTCGTGGCGCTGGAGACGGCGCGTGACCCGATCACGGCGAATGCCATCTGTCCCGGATATGTCCTGACGCCGCTGGTCGAGGCGCAGATTCCCGACGTTGCGAAAGAACATGGAATTTCCGAAGACGAGGCGGTTGAGCAGGTTATGCTTGTCCGTCAGCCGACGAAGGAGTTCGTCACGGTTGAGCAGCTCGGTGCCCTCGCGGTGTTCTTGTGTAGCGATGCTGCGGCACAGTTGACCGGTACAGCAGTTTCCATGGACGGTGGCTGGACCGCCCTTTGATTCGAATTCGCTGTCGGCCAGTACCGATCTATCCGTTTGGGAATTTTATACTTGACAAAACTGACGGCCTGGCCGCCGCAAGCATTGATTTCACGGGTCAGTGGAAGTTGCCAACGCAATCGCTTCTCGCCGTGCAGGTGCGCCAATCCCGGACGCCTCGTCCCTCCCCGCCCTGCCGCCAAGGGCAGGCGCAAGGATGTTCTTCGCCGCGTTGATGTCGGCATGCGCGCGATGGCCGCAGGCCACGCAACGGAATTTCGCCCGAGTTCTGCGGTCGCGACTGCGCTCGTCCTTCGCGCCGCACTCGTGGCATGTCTGGCTCGTGTCCTTCGCCGGAACCAGGATCAGGTTCGCGGCCTTGCAGTCCAGCATCCGCTTCAGCGCCGTCCACCCCGTGTCGCGGACGGCGCGGTTCATCCCTGACTTTTGCGCCACCCTCGTGCCGGGCACATCGGCGGTGCCCTTCGCCGAGCGGGTCATGGCCTTCACGTTCAGCCCCTCGACCGCGACGGTTCCCGCCTTCGCCGCCAGCCTGCGGCTCACGTGATGGTGCCAGTTCTTCCGCCTGTTGGCGGTCCTGCGCCGCACTCTCGCCAGGTGCCGCTTCGTCCGCTCGCGCCGCCGGCTCGCCTTGCGCTGCCGGGACAGCTTCCGCTGCAGCCTTCGGGACCGCGCCTCCAGCCGCGCCATGTCGGGCATTTGGAAGATCCCGCCGTCGCTGTCCGCGACCTGGCCCCCGTTCCTGTCGAGGTCGACGGCGCGGCCGTTGTCCGCGGGTTCCTCGACCTCGACCGAGAGGCAGACAATGGCGTGCCACCTGCCGCCGACGCGCTTGAGGACGGCGGAGACGGGCTTCCCGCCGGGGCACGGGTTGCCGCCCTTCCGGCGGATGGCCAGGGGACCGAAGCCGGGAACGTGCAGCCTGCCGTCCCTGGCCTTCACGCCGGAGACGACGCTGATGCTGTCGAAGCGGGAGCGTCCCTTGAACCTCGGGAACCCCGGCGTCTGACCGTCCCTCACGCGCCGGAAGAAGTGCTTGTACGCCTCGTCCAGCCGCCGGAGCGTGCCGCGCTGGATCGCCACCGGGCAGGCGGCGACTTCGGGATCGTCGCGCCTGCATTGGGTCAGCGACTTGCACTGGTCGAAGAAGGTCAGAGACCTGCCCGTTTTCCGGGAGCAGACGATGCGCTCCTCCAGGGCGGCGTTCCAGAGCTGCCGCTGGTCCTCGAGCGTCCGCTCGAGCAATCGCCAGGTGCTCCGCCTCTGCGGCGGCAGGCGGTAGACGATCTGCCTGTGCGTGGCGACGAGGGCCATGCGGTCGTTCCTCCGGTCTGCGATGGGGCGAGGACGCCAGGAGCGTCCCTGGAACCCAGCATGAGAGCGCCGGGGTTGCCTGTCAAGCACAAAGTTCGCCTCTTGTTCCAACTTTCCAGAGGCCGCTGCCGCACAAGATCCCCGTTCCCGTCGTCATCGTTCCCGTCGACGCCTCGTGCGATGCCGTGTGCCGGGCCGGAGGAGTCGGCCTGACGGGCGGTTTTGTAAAGTATATAAGCCCCATCCGTTTCGCCTGGTCAACAGGCAGCAACTCGGGACGGGTTCGGTCGGCATTGGCATTCCCGCCATGTCGCGCCGAGTGCCTTGCGTGTCACTTCATCAGGATTCGCTGGAGCCGGTCGCGGGATCGCGAATCTCTTCGATCGCTCTTGACGCGACAGGCTTGCCGTCGGGATAGACCAGACCCGCCGAGATCACGAGCTTTGCGGCGTCCTCGACCGACATTTCCAGTTCGATCAGGTCACTCTTCGGGACAAACAGGAGAAAGCCGGAGGTGGGGTTGGGCGTCGTTGGCAGGAATACCGCGGTTTTCCCGCCTTCACGGTCAATCTTGGCATCGACCTCGCCCTTGGCGGCCTTGGAAATGAAGGCAATGGCCCAGATCCCCTTGCGTGGATACTCCACGAGGCATGCTCTGTCGAAGGAAGTGTCTGACTGTGCAAACACCGTTTCCGCGATCTGCTTCAGGCCCTTGTAGACCGAGCGGATCACGGGGAGATTGTGAACGAGGCTCTCGCCCCAATGGATCAGCGACCTGCCGATGATTCCCTTTGCAAGCCAGCCTACGACAACGGTGAAGATCAGGAAGAGGATCACGCCGACGCCGCGGATGTTCAACCCGACATACTGATCGGGCCTGAGCCAGATGGGCACGAAGGGCAACACCCAGCTGTCGACCCAGCCCGCGACTGTCCAGATCAGCCAGAGCGTCAGCCCGATTGGCGCGATCACCACCAGCCCCGTCAGAAAAGAGCCTCTGAGCCAAGCGAAAGCGCTCCTTCGCCGTCGGACCACGTGGTTGTCGTAGAATCTCCTGTTCATGTGCGTCGACCCGGAATGCTCGGAGAAACTTAGGGGTTGAGAGCGATGCTGGCAACGACTTCCGTCGGACAACTGGAATCCGACCGACGACTCGCCATGAAGATGCCTCGGACATGAACCCGTTTTCGGATCAAGACTCGTTCAACCTTCGGGCAGCATGACGGGCAGCATGACGGGTCGGTCCCGGGAGAATCTGTTTTCCCAGTTGACGGAACTACACTGACGCCGGACTCCCAATCCAATCCATTCGATCTCGTTCGGAACGCTTCCTGGTTGCGTCCAGGCTCGGGGATCTGCGCGCCGGGGAGGACCCGAACGGTCTGGCCGACCATAGCACGGGAGGGCGCCCATTGGACCGCGACGGACAGCCATTGGCAGTGCCATGGCAATTTGCCGGGGTTCGGCGGGCCAGGACGAATTCGCATTCACGCAAGATCGATGAGGACTGTTCAAGCCCGCCGAATCCCGTTAAGCAGGTTCCCGCAAATCGTCATGAGACTCGGCCTTTGTGTCGGGTCGCCCGCTGAATACAACAGCCATTGCATTCGACGTGGGGTAGCTCCCCATGTCCGGTGAATAGGCGGGGTCTTCATGTTTCCTCATGACGATTTGCACGGCCCGGCACCCGCCGCGGTCGCAAGCCAATCTGCGAGGAGCAAATCCAATGAGAGTACCCTTGATATTCGCCTGCGCCTGTGTGCTGGCGTCCTGCAGCGACAGCGGAAACGACAGCCCGGCCCCGCCCATGGTCCCGCCCCCCAGCCAGCCGATTGCGGATACGTCGATCATTCGCGGCGCGGTCGGAGGACAGCCCCTTGCCATGGGATCGGAGGAGGTGGAATCCGAACTCGTTGCGTTGCGCGACGCGGCCACTGTCCTCCGAACGACGGATCGCTACGACAACCGTGGCAATCTCTCCAGGACCGTTGACTGCATCGGCGACACGTGCCGGCTCGGGGGCGCATCGTTCACCGCAACCGATCTGGATTCCTCGGAAGTGACTTTCGAGGCGGTGATGACCCATAACGGACTGCCCGTCTTCCAGGGCGCCCAGGAAACGGATCAGGCGGATGGCGGGATTCTCAGGATCAACTCCTACGGCGCGTGGATGGACGACGGTGCCATCTGGCTGCAGAACAACATCCGGCGGGACGTCGACGGAGAGATCACGGCGTACGAGGCCTTCGGCGCGACCCTTGGCGACGCCACAGGCGACAGGCTGACCGGCAGCGGAACCGCCACGTGGAGCGGCATCATGCTCGGCTTCAACCTCGCGGCAACCGAAGGCTACCACGGCGATTCCGCGATCACCGTGAACTTCGCCGACGCCGATGTCGACGTGGCCTTCACGAACATCCACGAACTGTTCACGGGAGCCGTACAGAGTGACATCACGTTCAGTGACGTGCCGATGACGCCCGACGGTTTCGCTTCGGGCGTACGGCCGAACAACCGCATCGCTGCCACCTTCTACGGCACCGACCATGCCGAAGTCGGCGGCACTTTCGAACATGACGACGTGCTGGGCGCGTTTGGTGCCAAGAAAGACGAATAGCCAACCGCGGCCGGATGCCTCGCCCGCGACGGCGGGCGGGGTTTGCCAGGTCAGCGTTGAGCCTCAGCAACTCAATGCTGGTGCTTGCACCAGCCACCGGGGCGTCAACTGACTTGCGCGTGATTGTCGCCGGATGGGCATGCGCCCACCTGCTTGCCGTCGCGACAGCCCGTCATGGTCGTCGAACAACCATTCCAATCCGGACGGCATCTCATTCCCGGATTGCCTCACCGCTGGACTTCCAGACCGAGCTACGGACTCGCGTCACTGTCCCCGCTGGTCTCGCCAAGAGGGTGCGGACCCGCACGGGTCTCCCAAAGCAACGCTCATGCTGGGGAATCCAGATATTCGTGCCCGCCAAACGGGCGGGAGGTCACGCTCCCGAGACCGAGAAGGGCATGAGATCTATTGGCCCGGACGCGGGGCATCGGACATCGGCACCAACGCTGCCAGGTGCACGAGAGTCCTTGTGCTCCTTTCCAAGGCGGAAGACCCGACGTCAACCGGCCTTGCAACGAGTTTGCCCTCGTCGGGCGGAGGGCCTCTTTGGGCTGAATTCGTGCTTGGCTGCTGCGGCGGAGTGCAGGACGTGAGACCTGATCCGCCAGCCGCGTTGCACGTGCAGCGACCCGATTTGGGGCTAGCGATTTAACTTTTTGTTTCCCCTGCCGAAAACAGAGCTTTGTTGCCGCAGTGGCACTGCTAAGCTATTCGATTCCTGGAGTGGAGGAACGCTCGAAGGTTTCCGGCACGCTTGGCTGTTGGGCGGAAACGCGGGCTTCGAGCGCGCGGTGCGAAATCCGGACTTCCGATGCCGGGATTCGTCACGGTGGTTGACCGGACCCGCCGCGCGTGCCTTGGAACTGCAGCAGGGAGGACGACTAATGAAACTGATTTCCGCAATTTCAGCCGCGGTGCTCGTGGCACTCGCAACCGCCAACATGGCCCAGGCAGAATGGCCCGAGCGGCCGGTCACGATCCTGACTCCTTGGCCTCCGGGCGACATCGAAGACACCATCGCCCGCATGATCGCTGACAAGATGGAGGCAACCTATGACGTCCCGGTCAAGGCTCTCAACAAGCCTGGCGGCGGCGGCGTAATCGGCGCGACGGAAGTCGCGAACTCCAAGCCTGACGGCTACATGATCGGCAATCTCGTGATTGATCTCCTGACCAGCCAGGTCCAGCTGGGCAACACGACGTATTCGGCCGACGCATTTGACGCTGTCGGGATATTCGTCACGTATCCCTTCATCCTGGCGGCACCCGCCAGCGCACCTTACGACAATCTTGCTGAACTGGCAGAGCATGCAATGTCCAGCGACGTATCGCTTGGGCATTTCGGATATGGCGCGATTCCCACCAAGGTGACCTTCGCCATGGCCGACGAGCTTGGCTTCAAGTTCGCTTCCGACGCTTCTTTCGAGGGTCTCGACTGCACGACGTTAAGCAACGGTGATGCAGAGGTCATCAACACGACGACCGCGCAGGTGAAGGCATGTCTCGACAGCGGTGACGCGAAGGCCATTGCGTCCTATACCAATGACCGCATCCCGACTCTTCCCGAGACAATGACCTTGCATGAACAAGTCGAGGGGGACCCGATCGTGCTGTGGGGCGGGATCTTCGTCCCCAAGGGTACGCCACAGGAGGTGATCGACAAGATTTCAGCGGTGGCGGCCGAAGTCATCGCCTCGGACGAAGTCGAAAACCTGCGCCAGGCCACCGGCGCGGAACTCTATTGGCAGGATCCGGCGGAGGCAAAGGCAAGGGTTCAAGCTGACTTTGCAGCAAGCGAAGAGCTGTTGAAGCAACTTGGTGATCTCTGAACAAGGGCTGAATGGTAAGGAGCGTTGCGGGTGATGCAGCACGATCGCAACGCACCTGGAACCGAACACGTTGACGGAGGCATGGCCGTCGCCGAGGAGGACATTCGCGGCCTAGGTTCCTTCGTTCTGGTCTTTTTGCTCTTTGTGATGTCTGCGGGGCTTTTGACATTCACGCCTGTCCTGACCAAGGCGCCGCCCCCGGACATGGGCTATCACACGCATCCGGCGTTCTTCCCAGGCATCGCGCTGGGGTTGACAGCCGTGGGCAGCGGCCTTGTCTCGTTCCGGTGCTTCATGCGGAGCTGGCCGTTCGAAATTGCGCCATTGCACCCAAGGCACTTCGAGGCGGCGACGCCTGTCCTGTTCTCACTCCTGTTCCTTGGCTATGTGACCCTCGTGCCTATGCTGGGCTACGTGCTCTCGACCGTGATGTTTGTTGGCGCGGTTCTTGGGATCGCAGGGCTCTCGCTGCGGCAATGGTTGACAGGAGTGGTGCTGCTTCCGGCCATTTGCTGGATCACCTTCGTATGGCTGTTTGACGTCTGGTTCCCCGACCCCAGCCTGCTATGAACAATCGGCTGGCAACGTTCTGAAGGGACAGGGATGGAAGCATTCAGGATCGGCATCGCCGCCATCTTTGACCTATACGTCCTCGCGGCCCTTGCGGCAGGGGCGCTCGGCGGCGTCATTCTCGGGGCGATCCCTGGTCTTGGCCCGGTCGTGGCCATTGCGATCCTGTTGCCAGCGACGTTCCAGATGGAACCATTGGTGGGCCTGACGCTTCTGCTGGGGGTCTATTCCGGGTCTTGGTATGGCGGGGCCATTCCAGCCATTCTGATCAATACGCCAGGCACCCCAGTCAACGTCCTAACGACCTACGACGGCTATCCGATGACGCTGCGCGGTGAGGCGCGACGGGCGCTGACGCTGGCCTACACTTCATCCTTCGTTGGTGGCATCGTCTCGGTACTGGCTCTTGCCTTGTTTGCCGCACCGCTTGCCGCGATTGCCTCCAACTTCGGCTCGCCGGAATTCGCCATGGCCGCAGTTTCGGCGATTGTCTTGGTCATACTGGCGCATCGGGGTGCAACGCTTCCGGCAATGGCGATGGTGGGCGTCGGCCTGTTTCTGAGCACGGTTGGCCTTGAACAGACATTTTACAGCCAGCGCTACACGTTCGGCCAGCAATGGCTTCTGAGCGGGTTTCCCCTGATCCCCATCGGCCTCGGGCTCTTTGCGGTAAGCCAGGGACTCATTCTGTTGAGCGGCGCCCAGAGGCCGCCCAATGCCAAGGAACCTGCGACACCGAACTACAAGGCGCTGTTTGAGGTGTTCACTTATCCCGTCACGCTGTTCCGTTCCGCGGGGTTCGGTGTGGTCATGGGCGTGCTTCCGGGCGTGGGCGAATGGATGGCGCAGTTCTTTTCCTACACGGCTGCGCGATCCGGCTCAAAGACTCCCGAGATGTTCGGCAAGGGCGCGCCTGAGGGATTGATCGCCTCCGAAACGGCCAACAATGCGGTGCCGGCCGCGGCCATGGTTCCGCTGTTGTCCCTTGGTCTGCCAGGCGAGGCTCTGACAGCCATGATGCTGGCCGTCTTCACTGTCCACAACGTGTTTCCTGGGCCGACCCTCTTCGAGACGCGGCCTGATTTCATTTACGGCCTCTACGGCTCGCTGTTTCTGATCAATGTCGTAGCATTCCTCTTCCTTCTGGCCTTTGGCCGCTGGATCGCGCAAGTGACCCGGCTGAACTACAAGCTGATCGGGGCAGGGATCCTCGTCTTTGCCTTTGCGGGCGTCTACACGGCCAACTACAATCTGAACGACTGCTACCTCGCGCTTGCATTTGGCCTGGTCGGCGTGGCTTTGCGGCGCGCGGGGATGCCCATGGTCCCGATCTTGTTGGGGGTGGTGCTCGGACCCATCCTCGAAAACCGACTGCGCCAGGCCATTGGCACGTCGGGCTCGGCATGGGTGTTTCTCGAACGACCGATTTCGCTCGTCTTCATTTGCCTCATGCTGCTGGCCATCGGACTGCATTTTCACGCGCTTCGGCGGAAGGCTCGCTCGTGAACGATTGACAAGAACAAGCAATCCTAGTCGCTTTTTCCTCCAGACATGAGCCAGCCAATGTAGTCGACCGGATAAGTCTTGCCGAGCGTCTCGAGCCGTTCGAGGTTCCTTTCGCTCCACCTGCCTTGCCATTGACCGCTGGTGCCCTTGTTGAAGAAGCGCGCGTTGTTCTTCCAAAGCTTCGCATCGGCGCCAGGTGCGAGGGAGTCAGCCTTCTTCTTCATCGCTTCGAACCCGGCCGCCTCCAACAGGTAAGGAAAGACTGTGTCGTCGACGCCGATGTTCAGGAAGGCGGAGATGCGTCGCATCTCGCGTTCGAGATCCTGTTTCAACTGCGAGTAGTGCAACATCAGGATGTTCTTCCTGTCTCTATGCTGCCAGAAGGTTTCGCCGTGGTGCAAGACCGACCAGTACGGGTAGCCGTCGCGCTCCCACGCAAAGAAGCCGCGGGTCAGCCACTCCTTCAGCCGATCCTCTTCGGTTGCGGCCAAGAGATCGCTGACCGTGGCGTCGTTGCCCAATTCCGCGGCAAGCGCGCGTTCGGTTTCCAGGTCGGTGTTTTCCTGGTGGTTCATCATCGACACGAAGACGTCCCGCGGGTCCCGCGCGACGACCAGATACCTGGCCGACTTGTGCCACTTCAGGCCATCGAGCGGGGTATGAGTCTTCAAGATGCGACGATGGGTCTGTGCGGCGAGCCGCGCGTGCGCGGCTTCCTTGCCGTCGGTTACGAGGTCGAGCCAGGGCGAGATCTCGTTCAGCGGCTGCGGCAAGTCAGGAGTCTGAAACACCAGCAGGGCCGCGATCATCTGCGTCCAGGTCGTGCCGGACTTGTAGCAGGTGCAGACGTAGATGTCGCCGTCTCTAGGGACAAACCCGTCCCAACGCTCCGAGTCCCAGTCAACATGCCTGTAGCGATGGATCGGGGCCCGTTCGAGATCGAATGTGGTCATGCACTTTCTCCTTCCGACGGTTTCCCAATGGGCAATCGGGCGATGCCCTTTCACTGCCGCACGCGCCGGACCGCGTTTCGGGCGGACATCGCGATAAGCGCAAGGATGACGATCAGGAAGACCAGGCTCACGGGACGCGTGACAAAGATCGTCATGTCCCCACCCGCAGCCCCGATGCCTTGCCGGAAGTAACGTTCCATGATCGGGCCAAGGACCAGCCCGAGGATCATTGGCACCATCGGAATGTTGGCACGCCTGAGCGCAAATCCGAGGACGCCGAAGCAAATTGCGATTATCGTGTCGGACAGCCGGTAATTTGACGAAAACGTGCCGACCATGACCAGGCACATGATGATCACGCCCAGGAGCCTGTCGTTGACGGTGGAGAGCTTGGCGATCCACTTCGTGCCGACCAGCAGCAACGCAACGATGACGAAGTTCATGATGAACAGCGTCATGTAGAGCCCTGCGACGAATGCCTTGTTGTCCTCGAAGAGCGTGGGCCCCGGATCGACGCCATGGACAATGAAAACGGTCAGCATCAAGGCGGTGAAGGCTTCGCCGGGGATGCCGAGGGACAAAAGCGGTACCAGGGCTGCAGGGGGCACGGCGTTGTTGGCCGTTTCCGACGCGATGATTCCCTCGGGTGCGCCTTTGCCGAACTTTTCCGGCGTTTTCGATCCGGCGCGGGCGGAGGTATAGGCAAAGAACTGGGCGAGGAATTCTCCAACTCCCGGAAGCACGCCCATCCCCACTCCCAGTCCGGCGGAACGGAACAGGGTCTTGGGATAGCGGAACACCTCGGTGAAGCCGCTGAGAAGGCGCCGGTCGAATTCGGTATTGGCGTCCTTGACTTGCCTGTCGGAGAAAATCAGTGTCAGGGCTTGGCTTAACGCGAAGAGACCGAGAACCATCGAGATCAACGGCACCCCTGCCATCATCCACGTGGTGCCAAACGTGTACCGGGCCGAGCCATAGGCGGTTTCCAGCCCGATGGTCGAGACGAACAGCCCCGCGCCGAGCATCGCAAATGAGGCGAACTCGCTGCCGCGATGGGCGACCACGACAAGTACCATCGCCAAGAGCGCCGCCATGCCGAGGTCGACCGAGGTGAGGTACTTGGACAGCGCCGCAAGGGGCCAGGCGGCGAGAGCCAGAACGCTGACGGCAAAGATCCCGCCGACGAAGCTCGAAGAGTAGGCGAGAGCCAAGGCACGCTGCGGCTCGCCATTCTTGGCCATCGGATAGCCGTCATATGTGGTCAGCACGTTTACGGCCGTCCCCGGAGTGTTGATCGTGATTGCCGGAACGGCTCCGCCGTACCATCCCGCTGCATACAGCCCCATCAACAGCGTTATCCCGGCAAGCGGATCCATGGTGTAGGTGATCGGCAAGAGCAGCACTATCCCGACCCCGGGTCCAATCCCGGGTATGGCGCCAAGGATGATGCCGAGCACGCTGCCGCTGATCAATGCAATCCAAATCACCGGATCGGCCAGCTGCTGCGCGCCAAGTGCGATTGTCTCCAACATCAAAGGATGCCTTGCCAGGACACGGGGAGGTCAAGCCACTTGAAGAGCGCGGGCCGAGGAAACCAGATCGAAAAGCCGACGCGAAAGATCAGGACCATTGCGACCGTCGTCCCGAGCGCGATCAGCGCGAGCCGCGTGCCGCGGAAGCCCGCCGTCGTTGCCACCACGCTTGCAAAAATGAGGATTGACAGCGCGAAACCGAGCACTTTCATCAAAATGACCGCGCCGATCATGCAACCGGAGATCAGCAGAATCTGCCCGTAGACGCGCATGGTCTGTCCGACATCGACCGTTTCACGCCTCGCGACGAAGAACGCGATCGCGGAAGCGATGATGGTCATGATGAGCGCCACGGTCGGAGCAAGTGCAGGCTCCGCCCACCAGCCGCCGGACATTGCGGTCTGGCCCATAGAGCCAGGCGTTGTCTGCCAGCCTACCATTGTCAGCAGTACGACCGCGGCGACGAAGATCGCACTGACCAGGAAACGGCCCCCGGTCGGCTGTTCGCTGAACGGGGGCTCGTCGCCCTTTCTGTCGCCGGACATTGGCGCCTATTTTGCCAGGAGGTTCTCGAACCGGGTGTAGAAGGCTTCCGCAAATTGCGCTGCCTCGTCGGCAGGCATCCACTGAACCACGGCGCCTGCGTTAGCCGCGATTTCCTGCGCCTCCGGACTTTCCACCACGGCCCTTGCAATGCGCGAAATCACCTCACGCGCCTCTGCCGGGGTGTCCTTTCGAACGAAGATGCCGGTCCAGCCGGGTGTGGAAATGCCGGGCACCTGCTCTTCGAGTGTGGCCACTTCAGGATAGATCGGAATGCGCGCCGTCGTGTAGGCTGCGAGCGCCTTGGCTTCGCCGCTGGTCAGGCAGGGCTTCAGCAGGCCACCGCCAAGGGTGACATCGATTTCCCTGTTCAAGATCATCTGGCAGGTCGTCTCGTCGTACGCCGTGATGCTGGAGAACTTGAAGCCAAGCTCTTCGGCCATCTTCAGTGTCTGGAGGGCGGGCGGGCCGTTCAGGCCGAATACGCCAAGGCTGACGTCATTCGACTTGGCGTGTTCCGCCAACTCCATCAAGTTGTCGTACGGCGCGTCGGCGTGGGCCGTCAGCATCATTCCGTAGCCGATGATCACGGCGAGAGGCTCGAACTCCCCCTTCTCGTATTCCGCATTGCCGCGAATGATGTGGGCAGAGATGATGTTGGCGGTGAAGACGCCGACGGTGTAGCCGTCTGCAGGCTGGTTGTACACGTGGGTGGCGCCAATCAGACCGCCGCCGCCCTTGATGTTGACGGTGGTGGCTGGAACGCCGGTTTCGTTCTTGAATGCATCCGAAATCATGCGGGCAATCGTGTCCTCGATGTCACCGGGAGGCCACGGGACCACGAATTCCACCGGGCGTTCCGGGTATTCCGCGCGTGTCATGCCGGTCATGGCGACTACCGCAAAAACAATCGAAGTCAAAAGCTTAGCCATGTATTTCATAGTGCTCTCCCTGTCTGTTGGCACTTTCGCCGAACGTTCTTGACATGGATTAGAGTAGAAAACTTCGTATCGTTCCAGAAGAAAGATTTTCTTTCTCATGACTGAATGCCAGCTTTTGTGCGCAGCCGAATGAAGGCAACCATCCTGCCCCCGGTTTGAGCACGCCTCGACCCGCGAAAAGCCCGAATTCAACCCGGGTCAGGTGCGTCAGTCATGTCCTGAATTCGACGCGGGCTCCCTTGCCGGGACCCCGCATCAGTCTCGAAGCGCGATTTCTGCAAGATCGTGGCCGACCGTCATCTTGCCGTTCCAGGTCTGCCGAACGAGCGCCTCGAATTCCGCAGGTCCGGTCAGTTCATCGTCTCCAGGGGTGAAATGCTGGACCACGAGGTGCCCGACGCCCGCCGCCGTCGCGATCTGCCCGACGTCGTCTCCGAACGTGTGCCCTGCGATCATGTGTTCCATCAGGTTCGGCTTGATGGACTTCAGGCGCTCGCACATCCTTTCGGTTCCGGCGCGATGCATGACTTCGTGCACCAGAACGTCGGCACCCTTGGCGAATACGGCCAAGGGCGGGAAATAGCTCGTATCCGAGGAGAAGACCGCAGTGCCATTCTGCCCCCTGACCTTCAGGGCGAACGTTTCGGTCAGTGGCGGGTGCACCACGCGCAGCGCGTCAACTTCAACCAGATCGTCCGTGAAGACATGGCCTTCCGTGTACTCCGTCACGGCGAACATGTCGCGCGGATCCTGCTGGCGCTCGTCGGCGATGCGCACCTCTATGTCGCAGGCCATGGCGGCAAGGAAGTCATCGATCAACTTCCCGACGCCTTTCGGGCCGTAGACCTTGATCTGGCGCTTCGGGGAAGACACCCAGGTGGTGTGCAGGAACGGTCCAAGCTCAAGGCAATGGTCCGAATGCAGGTGCGTGATAAGGATCGTGTCCACGTCTGCAAGCGAGAATCCGGCCTCCACGAACTGTCGTGTCACGCCCATGCCGCAGTCAATGACATACGGGCGCCCTGAAATCTCGATGACCGAAGACGACGGCCAGCTCGACCCTGTCGTCAGGCGCGGGCCGCCCTTGGTGCCGAGAAGGATGATGCGATCAGCCATGGTGGAACTCCGCAGTGGTCCGGTCTAGGAATCCGACATGATCATCGGCATGCATCACGTGGGCGTGGTCACCAAGGACATTGACCGACTGGCGGGGTTCTACAGCGACAACTTCTTCGCGGAGCGCCTTGGAGAGTTCCTGTGGGGGCCGGGTGACACGGCGCTGACCACGCGGCTGGCGGCCGCGGGGAGTTCCGGCCGGATCGTCATGCTTGGCTTCGAAAGCGGCCGGCTGGAGCTCTTTCAGTTCGAGGATCTTCCTGAACGTCTGCCCGACCGCCAGCTCGCTGTTGCGAAGCCAGGATTCAATCACGTCTGCTTCGAGGTCGATGACTGCGCCGCGGAATATGAGCGGCTGAAGGCGTTTGGCATGCATTTTCATGCCGGGCCGTTGACAATGCCCGCGGGCGGAGTCTTCGCCTATGGACGCGACGTGGACGGAAACGTCGTGGAAATCCTTCAATCGCCTCAACTGGCTGCCTCGTAGTCAACAGGGGTCCCGTGCCACCCGGCCCAGCGCCTCTCCCAGTAGAGGTTGTGAATGCGCGTCGAGACAGGGCCGGATCCCTGGCAAATCGGCTGCCCGTCAACCGTTGAGACCGGGAGGATGCCGCCAGCGCTGGACGTCAGGAACGCTTCATCCGCAGTCACGAGATCGTTGACGGTCACCGTGCCCACTTCGACGTTCAGCCCGATCTCGGCGCAAAGCTCCAGGGCCGTGAGCCGCGTGATTCCTTCGAGGCAGCCAATCTCCGGAGTCATGATCTTGTTCTCGCGGACCACGAAGACGTTCGAGCCTGGCGCCTCGGTCAAGACGTCGTTCCCGTCGGTCAGAACGCTCCACTCGGCGCCAGCGCCGCCCGCTTCCATCAGCGACATGTTCAAGTCGAGCGAACAGAAGTTCTTTGCGCGAGGGTCGACGGAATTTGCGGGAATGCGGATGTAGTCTTTCGAGACATGCAGGTGAATGCCTGCCTGCCGGTCCACATCGTCCTTGATGAACACGTACGGCATCACGAAGGCGTAGAACCTGTTCTGGAAACGCTCCGCATGCAGCCGGTCACTGGGGTGAGGCAGGTTCGCGCCGCGGGTGACCGCCCACCAGACATAGGCGTCCTTGAGCCCGGTGCGGGCAACGAGCTCGTTCAGCAATGCAGCCTCTTCGGCTTGCGCAAACGGACTTGAGAGCCTCATGCGGTTGCATGAGCGCGCAAACCGGGCCTGATGGTCTTCAAGGCGGAAGAACTGTCCGCGGCTGACGGACACGACGTCATAGATGGCATCGGCCCGAACAAGCCCGAGATCGGTTATCGGCACGGCCGCCTCGTCCAACGGCACGAACCGGTCGATGACGTAAGCCGCACCCGTCGCCCATTCCTGCGCCCGCTCCAGGGGTGCGTGGGCGGGGCTGTTTGCCATGATTTCCTGCACTGGCAGGGGCGAGATGCCGTTCACGCTGCGTCCTCCGGTTGCAACGTGTCGCACAAGTCTAGCTTGATGCCGCTGTCCTCAGGATAGAGGCTGTCGACCCGCACGCCGGAAAAGACCTCCCAGTGAATCAGGTCGTTTGCGTCACGGACGGTCATGTCAAACACGATGTCTCCGATGTCCTTGCGGTTGTATTCGAGGATCCGGGCATGGGAAGGGAATTCAGAGACGTAACGCAGTGACCGATCATCCTCGTCCATCCCGATGTCGTCGCGGCCATGCGGCATCGCGATGGAGTGGATCACCAGTGCCGTGTCGGTGTCTTCCAGCCGGTGCGCATCGCCCATGGCCCAGGTGCGTTCCATGACATCGGCATTCGTCAAGGCGGAAGACCAGACTTGCTCGACCGACATGGCGTCCTTGTCAACGCGGTACTCCACGCCGCGCGAGAAGCTCTGGTGGAAGGGAATCCGTTCCTGTCCGGGACGCGCACCATAGATGCCGTTGTCGAACAGCATGATCGTTCCTTCCGAAGTGACCCGGGGGTTGTGCATGTGCCAGGGCCACCTGAAATTCTCGCCAATCGGGGTCAGAAGCTTGCCTTGCAGCCGGGCGGGCCAGCCATCGTGATCACCCAGTATCCAGACGATTTCGCCCGACTTTCGGTCAATCTTCAGTATGCAGTCCTGCAGGCGCAACGACACCAGGACGGAATCATCGCTCTCGTCGTAGGCAACGCCGTTACCGTGGGTCCAGTCGGCCGCGCCTGGAAATCCGCGGACATGCCAATAGGCATCCAGGGCATCATACCCGATGCGGTAGGGGTCAAGGTGGTCAAAGCTGTCCCAGCTCCAGACCACTTCGCCCTCAGGCGTGAACTCCACAACCATGTCGCCGACGATTTCGCGATCGGCCCTGTACTTGTGGGGCTCGCGGACCGATGCCGGCCAGTCCTTCACGGGCCTTGCGTGCGCTGAGAGCGCAAGGAAGTTGCCGTTCGGCATTTGGTGGGGCTGATGATGCAGGCTGCGAACGTCGACGGGAACGCCGCCGTCCTCTGGGCCCTGCGGTCGTCGCGCGGCGTACCAGGCTCGGATGACGTCCCCGGCAACGTCGATCTCTCGCGAGCAGGACTCGGTGTCATGGACAAACAGGTTGCCGCTCGCCAAGTGCTCGATGCCCGCCGCGCGTCGGTCGAGCTTGCGCATCCAGCGCATCCGGCCCTGATTGTCGACCGCGATCAGCATGCCCCAGTGGGTGAGCCATTTGCGTTGTGCAGCTGTCATGTCCGTGATGCGCCCCATGGCGCGGCGGCGAACGGTCAGGAAAGTGAATCGACCTGCCATTCGATGCGGATGGGAGACACGTGTTTGCAGCGGCGGCATCTCCAGCGGCGAAGCAGGCACATCCCTGAGTCGGTGCGCGATTGCCTTCGGCCATGTCACGGCACCGTCCTGCCCGGCGATCTGCACCGTTGCTCTCGCCACGCCGTCGGGATGGAACCCAAGCAGCAGATGACCGCCATCTGCTGCCGGGAAGGTGATCGTCCAGACATCTCCATTCTGCTCGATGCGCACACGAATCACGTCCGCATCCGATGCCTTCATGTGCAGTCGGGCGACAAGTGGCGCGTGCGCCGGCCCATGTTCGATGGCCGGTTCTGCAAGAAACTGTGCTGCCGGCATTGACAATCTCCCTGACGATACAATGCAGAGGACCTTGCAAGCAAAAAAGACGGGATTGCTTTCAACTGGTAGAAGAATCGCTATTTTCTGCCGATGTCCACTCCGGCGGATGCCAGGCCACTTTGGCGGACTTGATCAGATCGTCGGCTATCTCAACGATGAGCGTCCGGATGTTGCGCTGGGCTTCCGTCATCTTCTCGACGCGCGGTCCTGCAAGGTGGACCGTGCGGTTGAAACAGGGCAGGTCAATGGTGCGATAGGCGGCAAGCCCGGCGGCGATTTCGTCGTTGAACTGGGCAATGGGCGCAACGCAGAACCGACGCCCGCGCACCAGATATTCCCGTCGGATCTCGATCGAGGAGCACTCGATCAGGTCGGCCCATTTTGACCGGGTCTTCCTGAACCCGCGCTCGAGCTGTTCACGGGCCCAGATCGAGCGCACGTCGAGCACGACGGGAAGCCCTGCCACGTCCCCGATCGGCACGGGGTCAGGCAACGGCGCGCAGAGGCTCGGCGGCCCGATCAGGCACAGACGCTCATTGTAGACCGGAAGGCTTTCTGATTCATCCGTTTCGACGTCCCTGTCGAAGAATGCGAAGTCGCACTCTCCAGCCTCCCACATCCCTTCCAGGTCCGCCGGAAACCCCTGGTTGAAGAGCAGCGTTATGCCCGGATGCCTGTCGAAGCCCAGTTCCATCAGCCGCGGCACCAGGACTCGGCTCAGGGACGGCGTGACGCCGATCCGGACCGTCCCCTCGCTGGTGTTTCGATGCCTGGACAGTTCGCGTCGTGTGCTTTCGACCGCGCCAAGTATGTCTTCGGCGCGCTGGAACAGGATCTTGCCGACGGAGGTTGGCCGCATGCCCCGCGAATGCCGGGTCAGCAGCTTCAAGCCAAGTTCCGCTTCCAGCTTCCGCACCTGCTGGCCGATCGCGGGCTGCGTCACGTTCAGCGCCTCGCTCGCCGCAGTCAGGCTCTCGTGCTTGGCAACGGCGTGAAAGTACTTGAGCTGGCGAAAGTCCATGGGCGCTCCCCTTGCTCCCGGTCGGCGCGAAAGATATTAGTCGCGCTTTCCTCTCCTGTAAATCTGGGGCTATTGTCGCAACCGGCGTCGCCGTCCTACCTTCACGGTCAGGGAGAGGCGATGACATGGCCGCGAGCGCTTCCAACGTTCAGCCGGACGACGATGTTCTGGTCGAGATGTACCGGCGCATGCTCTTGATTCGAAAGTCGGAGGAACAGCTTTTCCGCGACGTGAAGCAGGGGCGGACGCCCGGGCAAGTGCATCTGTCAGACGGTCAGGAGGCGGTAGCCGTCGGCATCTGCGCCCATCTCGATGATCGGGACCAGATCACCTCGACCCATCGCGGGCACGGGCACTACCTCGCCAAGGGCGGCGACGTGAATGCGATGTTCGCCGAGATCTACGGCAAGGCCGAAGGCATCTGCCGCGGCATGGGCGGATCAATGCATGTGGCCGATTTCTCGAAGGGGATCGTAGGAGCAAACGGGATCGTGGGGGCAGGGCTGGGCATTGCCACGGGCGCCGCCCTTGCCAACCGGCTCGAGGGGGAGGGCCGTGTCGCTGTCTGCTTCTTTGGCGACGGGGCGGCCAACCAAGGCTCGCTGATGGAAAGCCTTAACATCTCCTCGCTCTGGAGGCTGCCAGTTCTCTTCGTTTGCGAAAACAACGGCTTTTCCGAGTTCTCGCCGTCCGGCACGGTCACTTCCGGCGTGATCTCCGATCGTGCGAGGCCCTTTGGCATCCCTGTCTGGAACATCGACGGCAATGACGTCGTGGAGGTCTGGAAGACGGCGCTCGAAGCACTGGGGCACTGCCGTTCCGGCGCCGGGCCAGCCTTCGTCGAGGCACGGACCTATCGCTATTCGGGGCACTTTTCGGCCGAGGCAATGATCCTTTCCACTCCCTATCGTAGCGATGAGGAGATCGAGGCGTGGCGCGCCAAGGATCCTGTCGCAAGGACCCGCGCGGTGCTCGTTGACCGCGGGGCTGCGGACAATGCCGAGTGTGACAGCATGGAAGTCGAGGCGGATGCACGCGTGGATGCAGCAGTGGCGTTCGGCGAAGCGGGTGTCGTGCCGGAGCCTGGCACGGCGGAACGGTTGATGTGGGCCGGGTCCTGATGCCGCGAATGCGTTTCATACAGGCGATCAACCAGGCGCTTGTCGAAGAGATGGAGCGCGACCCGATGACGATCCTGATCGGCGAAGATGTCGAGGCCTCCATATTTGGCGACACACGTGGCCTCCTGGATCGTTTCGGTGCAGATCGGGTGCGCAACACGCCGATCTCCGAGCAGGCGCTGACGGGAATCTCGGTGGGTGCGGCGGCATGCGGTCGTCGCGTCATCCTGCACATGATGTTTTCGAATTTCATCTATACGGGCTTTGATGCCATCGCCAACCAGATGGCAAAGCTCAGACTGATGAGCGGAGGGCAGGCAACCCTGCCAATAACGGTGATTGCAAGCTACGGCGGCGGACGTTCGACTGCGGCCCAGCATTCGGACACGCCCTTTTCGCTCTTGATGAACCTGGCTGGAGTCGAAGTGGTGGTTCCCTCGACGCCCGGCAATGCAAAGGGTCTCATGAAGTCAGCGATCCGTTCCGACAATCCGACCTTTTTCCTCGAGCCCGGTGGACGGGGCGGCGACGTTGGCGAGATCCCGGACGGCGACCACGTCACGCCGCTTGGCGAGGCTCGCACAATGCGAGAAGGCAGCGACCTGTCGATCATCACCATGGGATCGATGACTCGGATGACGTTGCAGGCGGCTACGCGGCTGGAGAGCGAGCTTGGCGTGTCGGCGGAGGTGCTTGACCTGCAATCGCTGGTGCCGCTCGACAAGGCGGCGATTCTTGCCAGTGTTTCAAAGTCCGGCCGCGCCATCGTGGTGGACGAAAGCCGAGATGCATGTTCGGTCGCGAGCCATGTTGCGGCAATCCTCGCTGACGAGGGCTTTGCTCATCTGAAGGCCCCCGTCCAACGCATCACGGTGCCGGACACGGCTATGCCGTACGCGCCGTCAGTGGAGCTGCCCCTGATGCCGAATGCCGAGCGCATTGTCATTGCCGCAAAGGCCCTCTTTCCTTAGGTGTGACGCATGAAGGCCAAGCTGCAAAGTGCCCGCGTCGGGATGAACTTGGAGGAACGAACCATCACGAATCGGCGCTTCGTGCCGGGCGACCAATTCGAGGTGGAAGATGTCCTGTACGAATTCGAGACGGAAATTGTGTCCAGCGAAGCCGGGGCTCCGGGCGACGGCGTGACGGTCGAAGCCGCTGCCGTGGATAGGGACGTCTGCACTGTCGAGAGCGCGTGAGGGGATGGTGACAAATGCTCAGGTGATCATCAACGGCGGCGGACCTGTCGGCTTGGGGCTCGCGATCGACCTTGCTCTCAGGGGGGTCGGGAGCATCGTGCTGGAACGCACGACCGAGCTGCACCGCATCCCCAAGGGGCAGAACCTGACGCAGCGAACGGGCGAGCACTTTCGCGCCTGGGGCATCGCGGAGCAAGTGCGCGCGGCCACCCCGATTCCGCCGGAATTCGGCAATGCCGGTCTCGTGACCTACGGTCGCCTTCTGAGCGACTATCACTATGACTGGTTTCAACGCTCGCGCGTGCGATCCTACTACTTCGCCGACAACGAGCGCTTGCCGCAATACAATCTCGAGAGCGTCTTGAGGGGTCGCGTTGCCGATCTTCCCCAGGTGGCGTTCGTTCAGGGTGCAGAAGTCACCGGCGTGACTCAAGGTGATGCCGGCGTTCGCGTTTCCTACGAGGCTGATGGTGTGAACCATGTGGCTGAGGCCGCCTATGCCGTGGGCTGCGACGGGGCGAGATCGGTAACGCGCGACGCCGGCGGCATCCGAAACGAGACCGACCACGAAGGGCCGCGCATGGCCTTGCTCGTCTTCCGGTCCATGGAATTGCATGACCTGCTCGAACGCTATCCCGGCAAGTCGATCTTCAATGTCATGCACCCCTCGATGGATGGCTACTGGCAGTTTCTGGGCCGCGTCGACCTGAACGGAGGGTGGTTCTTTCATGCACCGGTGCCGGACGGCGCCACGCGGGAGAACTTCGACTTCCACGCCTTCCTTCACAAAATGGCTGGCGCGGAATTCGACCTGGAATTCGAGCATATCGGGTTCTGGGACCTGCGCATTTCCCACGCCCGGACCTATCGCAACGATCGCGTGTTCATTGCCGGAGACGCCTGCCACAGTCACCCGCCGTACGGCGGCTACGGCGTCAATACAGGCCTCGAGGATGCCCGCAATCTCGGCTGGAAGCTTGACGCAGCCCTCAAGGGCTGGGCCGGAACCGAGCTGCTCGACAGCTACACCGCCGAACGGCATCCGGTCTTCCGCTCGGTCAGCCGGGACTTCATCACCCGGATGATCGACGACTTTCGCGGGTTCACGAGTGAGTTTTCGCCGGAGAAGGACAAGGCGGCCTTCGACAAGGCATGGGCCGCGCGAGCCAATGCAGACGATGCGGACGTAACCGAGTTCCTGCCACACTACGCTGGCTCGCCAATTGTCTTTGGCGAACCGGGACAGCAGTCAGGGGCAAAGGGCAAGCACGGATTCCAAGCCAGGCCGGGCAATCACCTTGCGCCCCAGGCAATGCCCGATGGCGGCGATTTGTGGGATGCGCTCGGCCCAGGTTTCACGCTAATGGATCTCTGCGGCGACTACGCGCTTTCAAGGGGATTTGCAGGCGCGGCAGAATCCCTCGGCATCCCGCTCAAGGTGCTGACACTGCAATCCGGGGCGCTGCAGAAGGCCTATGGGTGCAGCGCGATCCTCGTTCGACCCGATCAGTTCATCGCTTGGGTCGGCTCGTCGACGAAGTCCGACGCCGAGAGCATTCTCGCCCGTGCCATTGGACAACTGACTTAGGAGACTCCTGACATGCCATCCAAGGAAGGACATCACTACATCGGCGGTGCATGGGTTTCGGACGCGCCAAACGGGATGATCCCGGTCCAGAACCCCTCGGACGGGTCAGTCTTCGCCGAGGCTCCGAACGGGTCGACCGAACTGGCGGGTCAGGCGGTGCTGGCGGCCCGTGACGCCTTCGAGACCACGGATTGGACATCCAGCCCGCGGCTCCGCGCGGCGGTTCTGCTCGAATTCGCCGACATCCTGGAATCGCGTGCGGACGAGATTGCGGATCTGATGGCCAGGGAAAACGGCAAGGTGCGTGGCCAGGCCAGGCACGAACTTGCCGCCGGCTATGGCGAGGCACGCTATTACGCGGGCGTTGCACGGAATGTCTTTGGCCGAACCTTCGAGAGCGCGCCCGGCAAGATGAGTCTCATGACGCGGGAGGCTTCGGGTGTCGCGTCGGTCATCGTGCCCTGGAACGCGCCGGTGACTCTGCTGGTTCGGTCCGTCGCTCCGGCGCTGGCGGCTGGCTGCACGGTGATCACCAAGCCGGCTTCGCAAACCCCGTTGACCAATGCGGCAGTCATGGCTTGCTTCGAGTCGGTCCCGTCGCTGCCCAATGGCGTGGTCAATTCCGTCAACGAATGCGGCACCGAAGTTGGCACCGTCCTGTCCACGCATCCCGAGATAGACGTGATTTCCTTTACCGGATCGTCCCGCACCGGCAGGATCATCATGGCCAACGCCGCAGAGACGATCAAGCATGTCTCGCTGGAACTGGGCGGCAAGGCCCCTGCGCTGGTCTTTGACGGTGCGGACATTGGCATGGCGGTGGCGGAGATCAAACGCGGCTCGTTGGCGCTCAACGGGCAAATGTGCACTTGCATCAGTCGAGTGCTGGTGCAGGACACGATCTACGACGAGGTGAAGGCACGCCTGCGGGCAGCGTACGAGGCGACAAGGACAGGGGATGCACGTGCCGAGGGCGTTGAACTGGGTCCGCTCATTGACAAGCCGAGCCAGCAGCGGATTCTTGGCATTGTCGAACGTGCGGGCGCAGAGGCCAATCTCGTCGTGCGCGGCACAGCGGGCGCCAACGCGTTGCTGGACGGATTTTTCGTGACGCCGTCGATGTTCGAAATCGAGGACGTGAACCATGACCTTGTGCAGGACGAGCTATTCGGCCCCATCGTGTCGCTTGAACGGTTCCGCGACGAGTCGGAGGCCGTCTCGAAGGCCAATGCCACCCGTTTCGGCCTTGCCGCCTCTGTATACACCAAC
The DNA here is from genome assembly GCA_965208685.1 of Paracoccaceae bacterium. Taxonomy (GTDB): domain Bacteria; phylum Pseudomonadota; class Alphaproteobacteria; order Rhodobacterales; family Rhodobacteraceae; genus JAJEFO01. Next base: position 434,822 of record CBDBPL010000007.1, read on the forward strand.
GACCTGAACGTCTCGATGCGCATGGCGCGCAAGCTGCGCTTTGGCACGGTCTGGCTCAATTGCCATAACCGGCTCTTTGCGGAAGTCGAAACAGGCGGCTACAGGCAAAGCGGCATCGGGCGGCTCCACGGCATCGAGGCGATGAACGACTTCCTCGAGACCAAGCATATCTACTACGAGGTCGAAGGCTGATGCCGCTGATCCAGTATCTTTCGCGCATCCATTTCGACTTTGGCGCCATTGCAAGCCTTGGAGATGAAATCACGCGGCTTGGCTTGAAGCGTCCGTTGCTCGTGACCGACGCAGGCGTGGCGGATGCGGGCATTCTGCAGCGTGCCCTTGATGCCGCGAGGCCCTTGGATCCCGTGGTTTATGACGGCACGACAGAAAACCCGACCGAACGATCGCTCCTCGATTGCATCGAGATCTGGAACGGCAGAGGCTGTGACGGGGTGATCGCGCTCGGAGGCGGGTCGCCCATCGACCTGGCAAAGGCGGTCGCCCTGTTGGCGAGCCATGGCGGAAGCCTGGCTGACTACAACGTCAAGCAAGGCGGGTCAGACAGGATCGGGAAGGTTGCCCGTCAAATTGCGATCCCGACCGCGGCAGGCACCGGGGCGGAGGTGGGCCGTGCATGCGTGATGTCCCTTCTGGACGGCTCGAAATGCGTGGCCGTGAACCTGAACATGGTTGCGGACGTCGTGATCTGTGACCCGGAACTGACGCTTTCCCTGCCGTCGCGACTGACCGCTGCCACCGGGATTGATGCGCTGAGCCACGGGATTGAGACGTATTGCAGCCCTTTGGAAAACCCTCCCGCTGCCGCAATTGCTCTTGATGCCGTTCGGCGCGCCGCAAGATGGCTGCCCGTTGCCGTCCAGGAAGGGAGCAACCGGGAAGCGCGATGGGAGATGATGATGGCTGCGCTGATGGGCGGCATGTGCCTGCAAAAGGCGCTCGGGGGCGCCCACGCCATGGCTACGCCGCTGGGAGAGCTGCATCTCCACCATGGCACGTTGATCGGGATATTGCTGCCTCATGTCCTGCGCTTCAATGCGGGTCACGCCGATCTCGCCTACGCCGACCTTCGCGGGGCGGCGAGCCTTCCTGAAGATGCCGACCTGCATGTTTGGCTGACGGAATTCGTATCCGGCTTGGGCCTGCCTACGAGGCTGGCGGAACTTGGCGTTGCAGCCGGCGTTTTGCCTGGGATCGCCGACAAGGCATCCAAGGACCATCTGGCCAAGACAAACCCAAGGCCGGCTGGACCGGAAGACTATCTGACACTGCTGCGCGAAGCGCATTGAGGACGGCAAACGCGCCTCGCCTTCGTCCGTCCTCGCGATTGCCTTGGAATTTCAGGATCATCGGCTTCGTCCCGGGATGCCGAGAGAGTTCAGGGCTTGAAGCGGCGCTCACGAGAGTCTTGACAGAAATCATTTCATCCCTTCTTGCGAAGATCGGCGAGATCGGATGCAATTCTTGCCGCCAGGCGCGCGTTGCTCAGCATGAGGGCTTCATTCGCCTTTGCGGAACGTCCCTCGGACAATTCGAAGATTCGATCGAGGACAAAGGGCGTGACCGCAGGTCCTGTGACCTGCTCCCTTGCTTCGGAGACCGCCTGCTCAATCAGCGGATTCATGATTGATGCGGGAATCTCGTCTTCCGCCGGAACGGGATTGGCGATCAACTGGCCGCCGTGCAGGCCGAGACTTCGGCGAAAAAGGAATTCCCGGGCGATTTGACGGGTGCTCTTCGACATGGAAGGCGACGAAACGGAGGAGGTCCGCGACCAAAACGCCGGGAAGTCCGGGCTTCCGAACGTGGTGACTGGCACACCAAGCGTTTCCAGAACTTCCAGCGTCTTCGGGATGTCGAGAATCGCCTTCGCACCTGCGCAGACCACCGCAACCGGCGTGATCGAGAGTTCCTGGAGGTCGGCGGAAATGTCAAAGCTCGCTTCCGCACCCCTGTGAACGCCGCCGATGCCGCCAGTGGCAAAGACCTCGATCCCGGCAATATGTGCCGTGATCATCGTGGCAGCTACGGTCGTCGCTCCTGTTTCCTCGGCAGCGATGCAGGATGCCAGATTGGCGCGCGAGAGCTTCCGGGCCGAGCGACCCGCCCTGGCGAGGGAGTCCAGCTCTGCCTCCGCCACGCCGACGGTCAATCGGCCGGCCAGCACGGCGATGGTCGCGGGCACCGCTCCTTCGCTCCGCACTGCGTTCGCTGCCGAGCGCGCCGTCTCAATGCTCTGTGGATAGGGCATGCCATGGGAAACGATCGTGGACTCCAAGGCGACCACGGGCCTGCCGCCTTCGAGCGCGTCCCGGATCTCTTCATCGATGTCGAGAGGCAATGTCATGGAGTGATTGCTCTCGATATGTGATCCGCTGCTGCCCGCAGCGCCTTGTCCAGGGCATCCTTGGGCGGGGCACCCGCGATTTCGGCAGCAACATGTGCCGCAAGGAAGGTGTCGCCGGCACCAGTGACGCGAGTGACATTTGCTGCGGGCGGATCTGCCAGGATGATGCCTGTTCGGGATCCATCTGCGACCGCATGCTCGCCATTCGTGACCAAGGCTCGATTTGCGCCAAGTTCCAGCAATGCCATTGCGGCCTCCCGTGAGTTGCCGAAGCGCGAACCGCACAGGATCCCGGCCTCTTCGACATTTGCGTAAACGGTGGTGTTCGGCATGTCGAGCAGAGGCGCGAGCCTTTCTGCCTTCCCGGGAGAGGCCGGCGCGACGCGCAAGTCAGCCCTTTCGAAAAGCGGGCTTGTCGCGATTTCGGCCAGGAGTGCACCGGTGAGGTTTCCGTCCAGCGTGATCGGCCCGGAAAATGGCGCCTCTGCCGATCCGAGACGGCCATCTGAGAGCGGGCGGAGAATCCCGTCGCCTGCGGCTTCCAGCGAATGGGCGTCAGCAATGGCTGCGATCAGGCCGTTGGTCCCCTCGATTGCCATGTAGCTGTCCGTTGGCAGTTCTGCAGTTCTGTAGACGCATGTCGTGTCAATCCCGACTCCGGATGCAAAGGAGATGAGCCTTTCGCCTTCGTCGTCTTCTCCAATGGCCGATAGCAGGGTCGGCGCCATGCCGAACCGCACCAGCGAAGTGGCTATGTTCAAGGCGACGCCACCTGGATGCCAGGCAATGCGTCCGGGCACATCGGAGCCTTCCGTCATGACAATGCCTGCGCTGCCAATCACGTCCCAATGCGCCGATCCGATGCAGGGAATCCTTGTGGCTGCGGTCATTGGCATCCGCGGGTGCAAATGACCTTGACCATCGAAGCCGGCGACATCCTGTCGTCCGCAATGCTCCGCTCCGGCAGCGCAAGTTCGCCAGCGACATTCAGGAACAGGCAGCGCTTGGACTCGGTCAACGGCACCCCCTGGAGAAGTCGGCTGAACAATTTCACTCCGGCACGGCCTTCGACGAGCCAGGCTTGCTGCCTGGTGACGGCCTGCGAGATGTTCGGCTCTTCCGCGGTGCCTGTGACGCCTTGATGTCCTGTTGCGGTTTCGAAGCTCCGCCGCCAGTTGAGCGACAGCGCCATGGCATTCCATCTCCAAGGTATGAATCTAACCTGAATCCAAGCCTCAAAACTGTTGCTTGTCCAGAGTTTCGCGCCAACAAATGCTGTTCGCACTATTCCGCACTTGGATTGTGTTGAATGAAACCCGCCCGTTTGGGAAGAATGGGTCCGCCCGAACTGAAGGAAGCCACAGGGGCGAATTCGAATGGACTGGAGAGAGGGAATTGATTCGGGCCGCGACCCATCTCAAGATCATTGTCCGCATCGGCGAACGATCAGGACGCGTCTCACGGCCGGGGTCAGGATCCTTTGGAGCGCGAAGACCTCCTCGCTCACTGGAAGATGCAATGACACCATGGGCAATCGTGTAAGATGCCATTCTCTGCGCCGCTTCGGCAGCCCAATCCGATGGATGCCCCCGAAATGAACTCTGCCTCGGGCAAAAACTTCCTGATCATCATCTCGGACGAGCATCGCAAGGACGCGATGGGCTGCGCCGGTCACCCCGTTGTCAAGACGCCGAATCTGGACGGGCTTGCCGCCCGCGGGACGATTTTCGAGAATGCCTATACTCCGTCGCCCATCTGCGTTCCCGCGCGTGCTGCCATGGCGTGTGGCGATTACGTTCACAACATCGGCTGTTGGGACAGTGCCACTCCCTATCGCGGCGTTCCCCGGAGCTGGATGCACAAGTTGCGTGACGGCGGCGTCGAGGTCACTTCGATTGGAAAACTGCACTTCCGTTCTGGCGATGACGACAACGGCTTCTCACGAGAAATCTTGCCGATGCATGTCTTCGGTGGTGTTGGCTGGCCTGCCGGGCTCTTGCGCGAAGATCCGCCGCGCTTCGATTCCGCTCGGGAACTTGCCGCAGATGTCGGCGCGGGACCGAGCTCCTATACAGATTACGATCTGCAAGTAACCCAGGCCGCATGCGATTGGCTGCTCGCGTGCGGAGAGTCAGAAGCCCCGTGGGCGACATTCGTGTCACTGGTCAGCCCGCATTACCCCCTTGTCGCGCCCTCGGAGTACTACGATCTCTACGATCCGGAGACCGTCGACTTTCCGATCGCATATGAGCATTCGCAGCGGCCCCGGCATGCCGAGTTGAAAAACATAGCCCGGTTCTTTGACTACGACCGGCACTTCGACCGAGCAAGGGTGCGTGAAGCCAAGGCCGCGTACTATGGCCTTATTTCCTTTTTGGACGACTGCGTGGGGCGCGTCCTGTCTGCGCTGGAGCAGTCGGGGCAGGCGGACAACACGGTCGTCGTTTACGTTTCGGATCACGGCGACATGATGGGCGATCATGGCCTCTGGACCAAGCAGGTCATGTATGAGGCATCGGCCGGAATCCCCATGATTGCCGCCGGCCCCGGAGTTCCAGAAGGGAAGAGAGTGCGCACCGGGACGAGTCTCCTGGACGTGGCGGCGACTGCGGTCGATGTAACTGCGGCTATGGACAACTCAGACGTACACTGCCCGGGTCGTTCGCTGCGATTGATCGCAGGAGAGGAGGACGATCCGAACCGTACCGTGTTCAGCGAGTACCATGATGGTGGTTCGACGACCGGATCCTTCATGACGCGGTGGGGGAACTGGAAGTTCGTATACTATGTCGGGCACGACGCGCAACTGTTCAACCTGGCGCAAGACCCTCATGAAGTTCGCAATCTGGCCCGTGACGGGGTCAGCGATCCCGCGGTTCTCGCGGCCTGGAGGGAAGGCGAACGTCGGTTGAGGGCCATTTGCGATCCCGAAGAAGTCAATGCCCGATGCTTTGCTGACCAAAGGCGCAGAATTGAGGAACTCGGCGGCGTCGAGGCTTGCAGAAGCGCGTACGTGTTCAACCACACGCCGACGCCAGAGGAGCGGCGCACCCGGGAAGAAGGTTCTGAATCGTGACTCCACGCTGACACGCCAGTTGTGAACCGTTGGAGCGCGTGCGCATGGAAGACCACCACCAGGCCGACCGAACATGCGACATCTTCGTGCTGAACTCCGGTGACGGGGGCTTCGTGCAGGCGGCTTTGTTGCCGGCAACGCGAGTCATCAACGAGTTCCACGAGGACCCGTCCGCCGGCGGTGCGCAACTGGCGGCTCTCCAACAATGCACCTGTCGGCGCCTTCGAGTGGCCCGGAGGCGGAGCATCGCTCCCAAGGGAGCGTTCGGTTGGCCCGGGGCGCGACTGCGAGGCAGAAGGAACGGCAACGCCACATTCAAGCGCATCGACAGGCTTGCCGTTCACATCTGAATCCTGATTGACGACCTGAACCCGGGCAAGGCCTGCAATCGCGATCAGGCATTCGACGTGATCTTCTTGCCGCTCTTCGAGACCCAAGGACTCGCGCGCCAGGGCGGTGCGCAAGATCAGGACCAGGACCTTGCAGTGACTGCTCTGCCTTGCGCACAACCACTTTTCGCGGAAGCTGGCATGGACGGGTCCGAAATGCGTCGTGCGGTTCGCCAGCGTCATCGCCAACACGGTCGGGATCACCCAATTTTGTCGCACGGCAGGGCGATTTCGGTCTTCTCAAAGCTCACGCCTTCGATCTGGTCGATCAACAGCGAGGTCGCCGCCCGCACCATTTTCTCGAACGGCATGCTGACGGAATGGAGATCGTAGGCGTTCAGTCTTGCGAGCAGGGATTGCCCGAAACCGACAACCATGGGATCCTGGCCTGGCTGGCTGCCGTTCGGTTTCACTGCATCCTGGGCGGCAACTGCCAGCAGGTCGCTTGAACAGAAGAACCCATCGGGCGGCTTGGGCAGGTTCATCAGCTCCAGCGCTGCCGCGTGGCCGCTGTCGTAGTCGTTGACCCCGGCTAGCCGGGTCACCGGCTGGTAGCCGTAGAGTTCCTCTATTCGCTGCACGAAGCCCGCCATGCGTTCCTTGGTCACCGTGGCATCGGCGTTGCCACCGATGAAGGCCGGGCGCATGACGCCGTTTTCCTGCATGTAGTCAGCGACCAGCGCGGCGCCAGCGTGATTATCGCAATGGACCGAACTGTATTCGGGGCGCAGAGACCGGCGGCCGACGACCACTATCGGCTTGTCCTGGGCCTCGCATCTCTGTGCAAGCTGGTCCGGCAGGTGCGAGGCTGCCACCAGCAACCCGTCAACCTGAAACTGCAGGGCGGTGTCGACCGACGCAATCTCGCAGCGGTTGTGGCCGACGTTCAAAAGGATCGCGTGGTAGTTCCGCTGTTGCGCCTCGGAGGAAACGAAGCGGAAGAGGTCGAGATGTTCGGGGTCGTCAAAGTTGTTGACCAGCAAGCCGATCAGGTTCGACCGGCGCCCGGCGAGGACGCGTGCGGCCATGTTCGGGCGATAGCCGAGCCGCCCGGCAACGCTCAGCACCCGCTCTCGCGTGGCCTCGTTCACCAGGCCGGCATCGGAGAAGCTGCGCGACACCGTGGTCAGCGACACGCCAGCACGGTCGGCGACGTCTTGGGCGGTGATGTTGCCGTGGTCCCGGCGGGATGTCTTGGCTTCGCTCACGGTCGTCTGTTCATTCCTCGGCTGGACCCACACCCGAACGCAAAACGAAATGGCCCTCGGTCACTCTCTCGAAATGCACCGGCTCGGGCACGTATCCAACTGGGTGAATGGGCGAAGGTGGTGGTTTGGTGGCCAGTTCCCACTTTTCGGCGCGGTGGGCAAGGTCGAGCGTCGGCACGGCGGCAAGCAGCGCCTTGGTGTATTCGTGCTGTGGGTTGGAAAAAACCTGCTCCCGCGCAGCGGTCTCGACGATCCGGCCCAGATACATCACCGCGACCCGATGCGAAACCCGCTCGACCACCGCCATATCGTGGCCGATGAAGAGGTAAGAGATCCCCATCTCGGCCTGCAGTTCCATCATCAGGTTCAGCACTTCGGCCTGGATCGACACGTCCAGTGCCGAAACCGCCTCGTCGGCAATTATCAGCTTGGGCTTGGGGGCCAGGGCACGGGCGATGGCGACGCGCTGGCGCTGCCCTCCGGAAAGCTCGCTGGGATGGCGCCTGAGAAAGGTGCGCGGCAGGCGGACCCGGTCGAAGAGTTCCGCTGCACGGTCCTCGAGCGCGCTGCCAGCCTCTAGCTTGAAGTTCCTCAGCGGCTCGACGACCTGCTCCAGCAGCGACATGTGCGGGTTGAGCGAGCCGTAGGGATCCTGAAAGATCATCTGCATGTCGCGGCGGGCCAACCGCATGTCCTCGTCGGAAAGTGCCAGCAGATCCTGCCCGTCAAAGGTGATCTCGCCGCCGTCGGGGCGTTCCAGCCGCAGGATGCAGTGCGCGGTCACCGACTTGCCGCTGCCACTTTCGCCCACCAGCGACAGAGTCTCGTTTTCGAGAAGGCGAAACGTCACGTCCTCGACCGCGTGCGCGTTGGCCACGGTCCGGCCCAACCAGCCGCCTCGGATCGGGAAGCGCTTGGTCAGGTGCCTGACGTCCAGCAGTACGCGGCTGCCCGGCTGCAGCGGCTTGTCGATGTGGCAATCGGTCGTGGCGACGGTTTCCATGGGCTCGGGCAGGGTCTTGCCGGCCATGTCCCCGAGTTTCGGAACTGCGGCCAGAAGGGCTCCCGTGTAGGGGTGCTGCGGATCGGTCAGCACTTGCTCGACCGGTCCTTCCTCGGCCACGCGGCCATTTTGCATCACTACCACCCGGTCAGCCATCTGCGCTACGACGGCCATGTCGTGGGTGATCAGGAGAACCGCAGCGCCGGTTTCGTCCCTTAGCTTGCGAATGAGCGCCAGAATCTCGGACTGTACCGTCACGTCGAGCGCTGTGGTGGGTTCATCGGCAATCAGCAGTCTCGGCTCGCACGCAAGCGCCATTGCGATCACGATGCGCTGGCGCATGCCGCCGCTAAGCTCGTGCGGGTATTGCTTCAGCCGCCGACCGGGCTCGGGGATGCGCACCTGTTTCAGCAATTCGACCGAGCGGTCGGCGGCCTCTTCACGGCTCATGTCGCGGTGCTGCTGCAGGCTTTCGGCCAGTTGCCAGCCGATCGTGTATGAGGGGTTCAGCGCCGTCATCGGTTCCTGAAAGATCATGCCGATCTCGTTGCCCCGGATCGTGCGCATCCGCGCCTCATCCGCCGCGCGCAGGTCGATCTCGTTTCCGCCCCCGCTTTCCAGTGTCAGCCGACCGTCCGCCACCCAGCCGCCGGAGAACTTGGTGAGCTGCATCAGCGTGTAGGCAGAGACAGACTTGCCGGAGCCGGACTCGCCCACGATGCAGACGATCTCGCCCGGCTCGATGGTGAACGAGACGTCCTGGACTCCTGCAATCGCTCCGCGCTTGGACGGAAACTCGACGCGAAGGCCTTCGACATTGACGAGCGGCCTGTTCATCCTCTGCCTCCGCTTCCAATTGCGAACCAGCGCCAGCGCTGCGCCGGATCCGTGACTGCGCGCACCCAGCTTGCGACGAGATTGAGACAGAGCGCGGTGAGGAAGATTGCCAGCCCCGGAAAGGCTACAAGCCACCAGGCGGATCGGATGTGCTCGCGTCCGTCAGCGATCATCAGGCCCCAGGACGGATCGGGCGGCTGAACGCCGAATCCGAGGAAGCTAAGCGAGGCCTCGCTCAGGATCAGGATCGCGATCTCGAGCGTGTAGAGGACCAGGATCGGGGCGACCACGTTGGGCAGGATATGACGGAACACTATCCGCCGGCCCGAGGCACCCATGGCCTTGGCGGCCACCACATAGGTCTTCGACCGCGCCGCCAGCGCCAGCCCGCGCGACATGCGGGCGAAGACCATCCAGTGCAGCACCGCGAAGACCAGGATCAGGTTCGCAAACCCGCCGCCAAGGATGAACAGCACGAAGAGCGCCACAAGCAGCGAGGGCAGCGACAGCATGCCGTCGACAAAGCGCATGACCAGGTCCTCGTAGAGCCCGCCGTAGTAGCCAGCCGTCAGTCCGGCGATGACACCGAAGAAGCAGGAGAGCGTCGCGCCCAAAAGACCCACCGAGACGGACACTCGCGCGCCATAGATCAGCCGCGTGAACAGGTCCCGTCCCAGCTCGTCGGTGCCGAGGAGGTAGAACAGCCCTTTTTTTCCGGTCGAGAATGGCGGCAGCATACGGTCGGCGAGGTTGAGCCCGGTGGGCTTGTGCGGGGCGAGGAATTCGGCACCTGCGGTGAATGCCAGGAGGGCCAGCAGGAACAGCACCGCCGAAGCCGTGATCTTGTCGTGCCTGAGCGCGCGCAGGTAGTCGCGGAGGGTTTCGCGCTCGTCCTTGGGATCGATGGCGTCTTCAATGGCTGGATTGCTCACATCGGCCATCACGTCACGCCTTCTGCCCAAGCCGGATCTGCGGGTCGATGATGCGATAGGCGAAATCGACCAACAGGTTGACGATGATCACCAGCGTGGCCACCACGGCGATCGAGACCTGAATGATCGGCAGGTCGCTGCGGCTGAGGCTGTCGATGATCAAGAGTCCGATGCCCGGCCAGGCAAAGATCTTTTCCACCAGTATCGCGCCGGTAAGCAACGCGGACAGTTCGTCGCCAATCATGGTGATGATGGGGATCGCTGCGTTGCGCAGGGCGTGCAGCAAGATTACCCGCCACTCGGCAACGCCCTTGGCGCGGGCAGTGACAACGTAGGGTTTCGCCAGTTCGTCCAGCATCGCGCTGCGCACAACTTGCGCGATGCGCCCGATGGGTCGAGCGGCGAGCGTCAACGCCGGAAGGATTACATGCGCCGGTTCGCCGTAGCCCCCCGTCGGAAGCCAGCCGAGCTGGACCGCGAAGAGCACGATCAGCATCAGCCCAAGCCAGAATTGCACGATGGAGACGCCGGCCAGCGACAGTACGGTGACCAGCCGGTCGGCGAAATGCCGCGGGTAGGCGGCCGCGATTACGCCCATGCCGAGCCCAAGCGGAACGGCGATGGCCATGGCGACGCCGGCCAGAAGGAAGGTGGCGGGCAGGCGCTCTGCCACCAGATCGACCACGGGTACGCCTATGTCCTTCAGGTCCGCCTCGGGGATCACCGAGAAGCCATAGCGGTAGCTTACGCCGAAATCGCCCTGCAGGAGCCCACCCATGTAGCGCACCCACTGGAGCCAGAGCGGGTCGTTCAGGCCGGCCGCACGGCGCAGGTTTTCCAGCGCTATGTCGTTGGCGCCGGGGCCGAGCATGTTCAGCGCCGGGTCGCCGATCATGCGGCAGGCGAAGAAGACAAAGGAGACCGTGATCAGCAGCAGGAGTACGGAGTTGATCACCCGCTTCAAGAGGTAGGGCATATGTCCGTCTATCCGTCAGGGGGACAATTGGACAAGCCGGCGCGCCCGTGGAGCGCGCCGGTTCTTCACCAGAGAGGTTATTCAGCCGGCTTCAGATAGACCGCCTGGATTCTGTGGTCGGTGCCGAATGTGAACTCGGTCCCGGCCTTCACCAGGTAGCCGCGGTCGAGGAGCGCCAGCGGCACAATCAGGTGCCGGTCGTGGACGTATTGGACCAGTTCCTTCATCCGTTCGTTCCGGTCGTCGCCAAAGCTTGCCAGTGCCTCGAACAGCTTGGCGTCGAAATCGGTGTCACAGTAGACCGACGACCGCGACGGTCCCTTCGGGTCATTGATGTCCGGGCATGCATAGTTCGAGTGCAGGAGCAGCCCATAGTCGCCCGAGGGGTTGCCCTTGACGTGAACCTGCATCATCTGCCGGTTCGGCTCGTCGGCATAGCCAGCGATGCGGACACGCGGGTTGAACTCCTGCGGGGTCTGCACCTTGATCGTGGTTTCGATGCCAGAGATGTTAAGCATCGCGCCGATGGCCTCGACGATCGGCTTGATCCGCGGGGTCGTGTCCCGGCCCACGACCTCGACATTCAGCGCATCGACATCGACGCCGTCTGCCTTGGCTTCAGCGAGCAGCGCCATGGCGCGCTCCGGGTCGTACGTGTAGGGCTGCACAGCATCGTTGAAGCCAATGGTGCCCTTGGGGCCAAGTTGTCCTTGCGGCACAGAAGCCATGCCCTGCAAATCGGCAATGCCGGCGATGTCGACGGACAAGAAGACCGCCTCGCGCACCCGCGGGTCGGCGAGTACGGGGTGGGCATGCAGCGAATGATCGAGCCGGCCGTAGAGATAGGTCGTCGACGGGCCGGTCACGCAGTCGTAGTCGGTCGCATTCGCCGCACGTGCGCATTCGTCGGCCGAGGGGAACATGCCCAGCTGCGCTTCGCCCGACTGAACCATCGCCACGCGGGTGGCGTCTTCCGCCCGGAACACGAACTTCAGGTCTGAATAGGCCGGCTTGGTTGTGCCATAGGCATCGTCAGCGCTCAGTCCCCACCAATCGGGGTTGTAGGTCGCCGTCCAGTACTGGCCCTTGGCCCACTCGCCGAAGACATAGGGCCCGGTGCCGACGGGTGTGTCGAAATGCTCCTCAGGACTGTTGTCAAGCTGCGCTGCCGATGAGATGCCGCCCAGCGTCATGCGGAATTCCAACAGCGGATCGGCCTGGCTCGACACCACCTCGACGGTATTTTCGTCGATGACGGCGGCGGTGATTTCACCGGGGCCGGCATATTCCTGGATTGTGAACGCCTTTTCGGGGCTCCAGACCCAGTTGATCGACTTGGCCACCGCTTCCGCTGTCATGTCGGTTCCGTCGTGAAACTTGACGCCCTGCCGGATGGTGAAGCGCAGCGTGCTGCCATCGATGCGTTCCCAAGCGGTGGCGAGCACGCCCCGCATCTCGCCGGACACCGGGTCTACCGCGGTCAGCGTTTCCACGACATTGCGCAGCCCAGTGGCGTTGATTTCCTTGTAGGTGCCTTGTGCAGCAAGGTCCTGCGGTTCCTGATTGACCGCGACGACAAGGGTGCCGTGAGTAGGTTCGGAATGTGCGGCCACGGCTGCAATTGCGAGAGCGGAGCCGGTCGCCCAAAGCAACCCGAGTCCGCGCGAGCGAAGATAATTCATCTGATTTTCGCGCTTGAATCCCCGGCAAGCAGGCCCGGGAGGAAAGCGCGCCCCATTGCTGTTTGTGTTGAAAAGGGTCGGGCAAACCGCCACCCGCCCCGAAGACGAGTTGCCTCGCCTGGACGGAAAAACCGTGATGCAGCGTTCTCTGCAATGCGGCTCGCGCCGCTCGCGGGGTCGCAATGACATCCCGGGCAGCGCCGCCAGAAGGCGGGCTCCCCTCGCACAACTTGACCACCCGCATTCCGAATCGCCCCGCTTTGCGCCTGACTCGGCGTGTCTGCCGACGGATCTTCCAGAGCTTGGAACTGAGGAAACATCCCGAGGTTGGTCTCTGACGCATGGTTCAAGGCAGATTGGATGATGGTCTTCCTTCTTGTGCTGGTCAGCATCGGCCGTCGGGACATGCGCCCCTCAAGCCTCTCTCTTCAGGGAGAGGTCGCTGAATTGATTTTTCCCGACTGTCCTGACCAGATGAAATGACAGCGCTTTCATAAAGTCAACTCCATTTGCCATTGCCCTGATGCATTCAACGCGTTTCAGAATCCACGCGCATTTTCCGTTGATCAAGCTCTGACATCACCGATGTCTTGATAGCGCTTTCATGACGGAACCGAGGCTGCGCCATGCCGGGAGGACCCCAAGGAAGGGGACCTATATGTTTGGCTTGACGGACCGTCGTGCCGCCGCAAGCATTGATTTCACGGGTCAGCAGCGGTTGCCGGCGCAAACACCGCTCGCCCGTGCACATGCGCCTGTCCTGACACCTCTTGCACTGGTACGATGCGCCGAAGGGCCCTGTCCCGAGCGTTCTTCGCCGCATCGAGGTTGGTGCCGGGCTTCTGCGCCACTGTCGTGTTCAGGTAAGCGGGCCGCCTTTCTTGCGCCATGCCCGCCAGTCTTCCGGCGTGTCCAGATCCCGGGTGGCCCGGTCGCCCCGCAATTGCACGAAAGTGATCGTCTCGTCATTCAGAACGGCGCGACCACCCTCATCGCCGGTCAGCTTGGCGAACTGAGGCAGCAGCCTTGGTGGCACGATCAAGGGCGTGCCCGGCTTTCCTGAGGCATCCGTGGCTCGGGTCGGCGTGTCGCTGCCGACAGCCTCGAAGCCTTCAATGACAGTTCTGATGTCGGACGTGGCGATCCCCGGAACGTCCGGCAACAGGACCATCATGGCGCGACCGGGGGCAACTTGCATGACATGCAGGGTTGCAGCGCGGAGAGTGGCGCCGAGGCCTTCGCCCGCATCCTCGACCTCGATCATGGTCAGTTCGAAGCCCTTCAACACCTCTTGGCGAGCGACGTCGCCTTTCGGAAGCGCCACGACGACCTCGCAGCCACTTTCCATGGCGATGCCGGCCTGACGGCGAAGCAGCGGCGTGCCGTCAACCTGCTCCAGGAGCTTGTCGCGGCCTCGCATGCGTGACGAGGAGCCTGCTGCAGGAATGACGACAAGCGGATTCACCGTTCGGGGATCAGTCCACGCGGACTGAAGCGAAGAACCAGCAGCAAGATCAGTCCCATGGTCAGCAGCCGCATGTGCGCGGCAGTTTCAAGGAGATGTTCCTTCAACCAGAAGCCATCCGGCATGCCTGAAGTGATGCCCCCGATAAGGGCGACGCCCAAGGGCTCAACCATGACCCAAAGATACCAGATAAGCATGCCGCCCAGCACCGCGCCGAAATTGTTGCCTGACCCTCCGACAATGACCATGACCCAGATCAGGAACGTGAATCGCAGCGGCTGGTAGCTTGCGGGTGTCAACTGGCCGTCAAGCGTCGTCATCATCGCTCCCGCCAGCCCGCAGACCGCCGATCCGAGGATGAACACCTGCAGGTGCCTTGCCGTGACGTCCTTGCCCATCGCCTCGGCCGCGACCTCGTTGTCGCGAATGGCCCGCATCATCCGGCCCCAAGGCGAGTTGAGCGCAGCCTGCGCCAACCAAAGCAGCAAGAGCAGAACCGCCAGGAAGAGGCCAGCATATGCAAGCTTGACGGAAATCGTGGACGCCGTCACCGGGTCGAAGCCAAGGCCCGACACCCGGTCAACAAATCGTTCCGAGTTCTGGAGGTCGATTTCGTAGGGCACCGGTCGCGGGATGCCGCTCACGTTCTTGACGCCGCGCGAGAGCCAATCCTCGTTCTTGAGAACCGCGATGATGATTTCGGAGATGCCAAGGGTGGCAATCGCGAGATAGTCCGACCGCAGGCCAAGCGCCGTTTTCCCGACGACCCACGCCGCCCCCGCGGCGAGCAGCGCTCCAACGGGCCACGCAACCAGCACGGGCAGCCCAAGGCCGCCGAGATTTCCCGCCCTGGCCGGCGACACCGCTTCGATCGCTGCCACCGCAGGGTCGAAGAGCCAGCGATATGCGAAGAAGCCCACGACAAGGATCGCGACGAGCGCAGGCGCGCGAGCCTTCCCTGCCGGAATCCTCTTCCAGGCCAGGATGGCCGCCACGATGGCGGCAGTTCCGACAAGAAGGGCGAAGATGACCCTAGGGCCGCCAGCGTCCCAGGCTTCGACAACTGGTGGTTTCGAGATGATCACGGTACTGAGGCCTCCAAGCGCCAGAAACCCCATGACGCCGATATTGAATAGGCCCGCATAGCCCCATTGCATGTTCACTCCTAGGGCCATGATTGCCGAGACAAGGCCCATGTTCAGGATGCCCAGCGCAACGTTCCAGCTTTGCAGGAAGCCGGTTGCGGCGATCAGCGCAAAGACAGCAAGAAAGAGGGTCGTGTCTCGTGGCTTCAGGGTCACAGCGCTTTCCCCTTGAACAGTCCGGTCGGCCGGAACAGGAGCACGACGATGAGAATCGCGAAGCTGACGGCGAACTTGTAGTCTGTCGAAAGCAGCTGGACGAGGCCCTGCGGTTCCCAGGCAGGGATCAGGTAGCCTGCGACCTTCTTGAACGCGTAGGTGATCGTGACTTCAGAAAATGCGATGACAAAGCCGCCCGCGATCGCGCCGATCGGATTGCCAAGGCCGCCAACGATGGCAGATGCGAAGATCGGCAGGAGAAGCTGGAAGTAGTTGAACGGCTTGAAGCTCTTGTCGAGGCCGTAGAGCACGCCTGCAATGGTGGCCAGCGCCGCCACGATGATCCAGGTGATCATCACCACGCGTTCGGGATTGATGCCGGAGAGGAGAGCGAGATCCTCGTTGTCCGAAAACGCCCGCATCGACTTTCCCGTGCGGGTGCGATTCAGGAACCAGAAGAGAAGCGCCACGACGATGATTGCGACGATGACGGTCAGCATCGCGGTGGACTTGATCGCGAGGCCTTCCTTCAGGCCGGTCAGCTCCTTGAATTCGCGAGCCGTGATGATGAAGCGTGCTCCGTCCGCAAATCGCTGTTCGTCGACTCCAATGACGAAACGTACGAGTCCGTTCGTCACGAACATCACGCCCATGGAAACAATGACCAGAATGACGGGTGCGGACTTCTGCTCCCGGTAGAACCGGTAAACGAGTCGGTCGGTGAGCAGGACAAGCACTGCGGTGGCGGCAATTCCTGCCGGCAGCGCCAGAAGCGCGGTCGGGAACGGACCCAGAGACACGCCCATGGCCTGAAGCCACCAGGTGCAGAGGATCGTTGCCATCGCGCCAAAGGCCATGGTGTCGCCGTGGGCAAAGTTGGAGAACCTCAGGATTCCGTAGATCATGGTCACGCCAAGCGCTCCGAGCGCCAGCTGGCTCCCATAGGCAACCGCCGGCAGCATGACGAAATTCGCGAATGCGACGATCGCGTTCAGTGGATCCAAGGTGCCCTCCTGTTTGGACAGGTGGAAGCCGGTTCTGCAGGATTCCGAAGAGATCCAAAATGGCGCTCGCGTCGCAACAAACGTCCGCCGTCTTGCCGGAAGCCGGCGTCAGCACGTGTCCTTGAGAGCTTGTTCATGCCTCCACTCTCCAGTTCCTGCCCGAACTCCTAACCACCTAGGAACGAACGTCGAACTTCCGGATCCGCAAGGAGTGCTTCGCCGGTATCGGTGAAGGCGTTCTGTCCCTGCACCATGACGTAGCCCCTGTCCGCGATTTCGAGGGCCTGCCGCGCATTCTGCTCCACCATCAGGATCGAGATGCCGGTTCTTGCCACCTCGATGATCCTGTCGAACAGCTCGTCCATGACGACGGGACTGACGCCTGCCGTCGGCTCATCCAGCATCAGGACCCTGGGCCGAGTCATTAGCGCGCGACCGACGGCCACCTGCTGACGCTGTCCGCCTGACAGCTCGCCTGCCGTCTGGCGGCGCTTTTCCTTCAGGACCGGAAAGAGTTCGTAGACCTGCGCCAAGGTTCCCGAAATGTCGTCGCGTCTCAGGAAGGCCCCCATTTCGAGGTTCTCTTCGACCGTCAGCGACGTGAAGGTGTTGGAGTTCTGCGGCACGAAGGCCATCCCCTTTGCCACCCGGTCCTGCGGGCTCAGGTGCGAGATGTCTTCGCCGCCGAGCCTGACGGAGCCCTCATGGAGATCCAGCATTCCGAAGACTGCCTTCATTGCTGTCGACTTGCCCGCACCGTTCGGTCCGACGATCACGGCGATCTGGCCTTCGTTCACTGAAATGGTGCATGAACGGAGAATATCCACTCCACGACCGTACCCGCCGCTCAAGGAATCGCCGATCAGGAAGGGATCACTCACCGTGGGCCTCTTTGGTCACGATTCATGCATCTGCACGCGCGTCTCGAATCGGGCGGTGCGGACGGCACTCCACTACATTGACGCCGAATTCGCCGGCATGGCGGCGCAAGCCGTTGCCGATGCGAACTGTCCGGGAGCAAGTCATGCCTGGACGTCCTCCTTGATCCTGTTTTTTAGACCGGTGCCGAGATAGGCTTCTATGACGTGATCGTTCGCCTTGATCTGGTCGATCGTTCCTTCGGCCAGGACCTTGCCCTCCGCCATGCAGATGACCGGGTCGCAAAGTCGGCCAATGAAATCCATGTCGTGCTCGATCATGCAGAAGGTGTAGCTGCGCTCCCTGTTCAAGCGCTGGATCGCGTCGCCGATCGTCCTGAGCAGCGTACGGTTCACGCCGGCGCCCACCTCGTCCAGAAAGACGATTTGTGCGTCCACCATCATGGTGCGGCCCAGTTCAAGGAGTTTCTTCTGACCTCCCGAAAGGTTGCCCGCCCTTTCGTCCTTCAAGTGGCCGATGGTCAGGAACTCCATCACCTCGTCGGCCTTCTTCCGGATCTCGTCTTCCTCTGCCGCGATCCGGTGGCGACCGATCCACGTGTTCCAGATTCTCTCCCCCTGCTGCTGGCCCGGAACCAGCATCAGGTTCTCGCGGACGCTCATGGAGGCGAACTCGTGGGCGATCTGAAACGTGCGAAGAAGCCCCTTGTGGAAGAGGTCATGCGGCGGAAGGCCGGTGATGTTCTCGCCGCTCATGAATACATGTCCGCCGGTCGGGGGCATGGTTCCCGCGATCACGTTGAACAGCGTTGTCTTGCCTGCGCCGTTTGGTCCGATCAGGCCAGTGATCGAGCCCGACGCAATTTCCAGGGTGACTCCATCAACGGCACGAAATCCGCCGAAATGCTTGTGCAGGCCCTCGACCCTGATCATGCCCGTTCCCGGATGCGAAAGGGCCCGGAACAGGTCCGGGCCCCAGTCTTGTTTCGTTACCGATACTTGACGGTCTCGATGCTGCCGCCCTTGACCTCGATCTGGCGGTAGTTGCCGGCCGATTCGCCCGGGCCGATCAGTTCGACCGCGCTTGCGCCTACATAGTCGACCTCACCGCCGTCAGCGAGAATCTGCAGGGCCTTGGCAAGCTCGCCGGGAAGGATCTGTTCGCCCGGAGCATTGGCAACGTCCATGATCTTGTCCTTGAAGTCGGCGGATTCCGCCGATCCGGCGGCCTGCATGGCAAGCATGATCAGCGCCGCGGCATCATAGCTTTCGGCGGAAAATGGCGACGTGGCGTCGAAGGCGCCTGCCGCAAGCTCGAAGTACCTGGCCGCGCCGGGGCTGTCGGTGCCCGGGTGCTGGCCGGTCGAGCCGTCGATTTCGCTGCCGAAGTTGTCCGTCAAGGCTTCCCCGATCATGCCGTCAGGAAGGTGAAAGGTGTCGAACGCGCCTGAATCAAGCGCTGCACGGATGATGCCGGATCCGCCCTGGTCGACATAGCCTGCGACAACCAGGCGCTGGCCGCCGGCGGACGCCAGGGCGCCGACCTCTGCCGAATAGTCACCCTTGCCGTCCTCGTGCGCCGCATTGATCGTGACCGTGCCGCCAGCGGCCTCGAACGCGGTCTGGAAGCTGTCGGCCAGGCCCTTGCCGTAGTCGTTGTTGGTGTAGGTCACCGCAACTTCGCTGATGCCCAGTTCCATGAGAACTTCCGTCATCACGACGCCTGGCGCGCGTCGGACGGCGCGGTCCGGAAGAAGAGACCGTTGTCCTCGTTGTTCTGGTGGCTGAGGCCCGGCGAGGTTGCCGAAGGCGAAACCATCACGATGCCGTTTGGAAGGGCGACGTTTTCCAGGATCGCGCCCGTGACGCCCGAGCAGTCCCCGCCCACGATGGCCTTCACGCCTTCGCTGGTGATCTGCTGTTCGGCAACGGAGGTCGCAGCCCCAGAGTCGATGCAGGTCGAGTCGCCGCGGACCGGCGTCACCGTGGAGCCGCCGAGCAGAAGTCCGGAATCGCTGACTTCCTTCATTGCAAGCTCGGCTCCGTCCGCCATTTGCGGCGTCAGCGATTCGATCGGGCCGGTGAGGCCCACGATGATGCCGATCTTGATTTCCGAATGGCCGCTGGCCAAGGCCGTGCCTGCAAGGAATGCGGACGCGATTGAAGCAGCAAGCATCTTCTTCATGACAATTCCCCCTATTTCTCTTTTGGGTCCAGTTTCTGCACTCAACCTACAGTCAGAGAGGATCAATTGAAAAGAGGCAGAAATACCGTCGGACGGAACCGCGGCGCGGTGCCGGTTCTCGAGGTCCGCAGGCTGGCTTGGGTGACGCGCCCGCCACGCGGCATGCCGTTGCATCGTTCCGGTCGGTCAAGCTCAATCGAACAGGCCGTCCGGAGGGTCGATCACGATGTGTCCGCTCGTCAGGTCGATCGTGGGCACGTTTGTGCGGGTCAGTGGCAGGAGGATGCCCGGTCCGGCATTGTTCTGGCTTATTTCCAGCAAGTCTCCCGCGCCGTGGTTCAGGACAGCCGTGACTCGGCCAAGTTCGCTTCCTCCGGTGTCAAGAACCAGGAGGTCGACGAGGTCGGCGTTATAGAACTCGTCTTCCGGCAATTCGGGCAGCCGGCTCCGGGCAACGTGCAGTTTCGTGCCGCGAAGTGCGTCCGCCTCCTCTTTCGTGGTCACTCCCGAAAGACGGCCGACGAAACCGTTCTTGGAAGGGCGCACCAGCTGCAGGTTCCATGTCGTCGTGCCGTCCTCGGACGACAGCGGACCGTATGATGCGATGGACTCGGGCTCAGCGCAAAAGCTCTTGAGGCGTACCTCTCCCTTGATCCCGAATGCGCCCGTGATCGCGCCGACACAGACTCGGTCCTTCATTTGGCCGTTGCCATCCGGGCGTGCATTGGCTGGCGCGAACCTGCTCGGAGCGCCTGCGCGCCACGACCGACGTGGCCGCGCCGTGCGGGCATCGAGGCAGGCGACCCGGGCATGCCCTATCCGGCCTTGGGCTCTTCGGGCACCTCCGTCTCTGTTGACTCCGTGTCCGCGGATGCCGCTTTCGGCTCGTCGTTCACTTCCGTCATTGCGGCGTCTTGCGTTTCTTCTGGCCCCGCTTGCGTACCTTCTTCAGGGTCCTCGGCGGCGGCCTCTTCGGCATTGGCCTTCGGCGCCTCGTCCACCTTGGCGTCTTCGGCATTCGCGTCTTCGTGTTGGGCATTCCCCGACGCCGCGGCGTCCTCCGCTTCGTTTGCAGCCGCCGCTTCAGCGCGTTCCTGGGCTTTCTTGCGGGGCATGGCCTTTTTCGGGTTGCTGCGTTCCTTTCTGTCGAGCGCACCCGCGGCTTCCAGGAAGCGTGAAACGCGGTCGGTCGGCATTGCGCCCTGGTCCATCCAGTACCTGATGCGCTCGAGGCTCATCTTGACCCGTTCCGCGCTGTCCTTGGGCAGGAGCGGATTGTAGGTGCCCAGCTTTTCGATGAAGCGGCCGTCTCGGGGCATGCGGCTGTCGGCAGCGACGATGCGGTAGAACGGGCGCTTCTTCGTTCCGGCGCGAGCAAGGCGAATTTTCATTGCCATTGTGTTGGTCCTTCTGGGTTACTTCTGAATTTGCATGTGGTGCTGGATGACTTCCCCGATGATGAACGCGAGGAATTTCTTCGCGAATTCCGGATCGAGGTTGGCCTCCCTTGCAAGCCTTTCCAGGCGCTTGATCTGATCCGCCTCACGGGACTTGTCGGCAGGTGGCAGCTTGTGCTTCGCCTTTAGCTCGCCCACGGTCTGGGTGCAGGCGAAGCGCTCGGCAAGGGTGTAGACGAGGATTGTGTCGAGCCGGTCGATTGATGCCCGGTGCGATTCCAGGAGCTCGGCGGCGCGCTTCACGACGTCAGTCATCTTGACTCCTTTCAGTTGGTCTCTTGAAGTTCGGGATCACCGGGGCGCCGTGTTGCGGAACCTGGTTTCATGGCCGCCTCCCCGCCGGGCTTGACGTGGCGGTACACGACGTTCCCCTTTGGCCAGTTCCTCGGCGTGTCCTCCGCGGCGCCGAGGCGCCTGGCCAAGGCGATGGATCGGGCGTTCTTGCTTGCGATATAGCTGACAATCGTCAGGAGACCGAGGGCGTTGAACGCCCAGTCGCGCGCCGCCGCCGCCGCTTCCGTCGCAAATCCTCGTCCTTCGACATCTTCCAGGAACAGGTAGCCAAGCTCGATCTCGACATCACCGGGTTCAAGCCCCAGAATCACGAATCCCAGGAGGTCACCGGTGGCCGTGTCCGCCACGGCCCAGCCGCCGTGGCCATGGAGCAACCACCCGGCGCTCAGGGCCGCGAAGTCGGACCACGCGTCCTCGCGTGAAAGCGGGCCCCCGACAAATCGGCCATGGTTCGTGCACAAGATGGATGCGTAACCCGAAAAGTCCTCCAGCCGCACTGCGCGAAGGATCAGGCGACTGGTCCGGATCACCGGCACGTTTGCCGCGAGCGCGTGCGCGATGTCCGCTGCCGGACCCGGCGTCGGTTCCTCATGTCTCGAGGTCATGGCTTGCCAGCACAGTTGCACGGGAGAAAGTCGTGGCTGCCGACGGCTCGTGAATCCGCACCCTCGGCCGGGAGGCATTGCGGCGCGAAACCGCGCATCCGAAAATGGAGAAACGGGGATCGGTTCTGGCTCATTGCTTCTTCCCGAGTCCTGAAATCCCCGGCGGGAACCGGCCCCCGGAATCGTCGCCGAGACCCGCAAGGCCGCCGGGCAACCGGCCGAGCTGCTGTTGGGTGGCCTCGATTTCCGCCTTTCCGGGCATGCCGCCTGGCATGGCTCCGCCGCCGACAAGCCCGCCGAGCTGGTTCAACATGCCTTTCTTGCCCATGCGACCGACCTTTTTCATCATGTCTGACATCTGGCGGTGCATCTTCAGCAGCCTGTTGAGATCAGACACTTCAAGCCCTGCGCCTGCGGCAACGCGTTTCTTTCGCGACGCTTGCAGGATTCGCGGGTTGGCGCGTTCCCGCTTGGTCATGGAATCGATCAGGGCGATCTGCTGGCGGATCACGCGGTCATCAAACCCGGCCCTTTCCATCTGTGCCTTCATCTTCCCCATTCCCGGCATCATACCCATGATCCCCGTCATGCCGCCCATGTCGACCATCTGCGTGAGCTGGCCCTTGAGGTCGTTCATGCTGAACTGGCCCTTCTGGAAGCGCTTCATCATGCGCTCCGCCTTCTCGGCCTCGACGGTTTCCTGGGCCTTTTCCACCAAGGCGACGATGTCACCCATGCCCAGGATGCGGCCCGCGACTCGATCGGGTTCGAAGGTCTCGATGGCATCCAGTTTTTCGCCGGTTCCAACAAAGCGGATCGGCTTGCCTGTGACAGCACGCATGGAAAGGGCGGCTCCACCGCGTCCATCACCGTCCATTCGGGTCAGGATCACGCCCGTCACACCGATCTTGTCATCGAATTCGGTGGCCACGTTGACCGCGTCCTGCCCGGTCAGGCCGTCCACGACCAGAAGCGTCTCGCGCGGACTTGCCACGTCGCGGACGGCTGCGGCCTGCAACACGAGTTCCTTGTCTATGTGGAGGCGGCCGGCCGTGTCGAGCATGTAGACATCGTAGCCTCCAAGAGTGGCCTGCAGCTTGGCGCGCTTGGCAATGGCAATTGGGTCTTCGCCCTTCACGATGGGCAATGTCTGGACGCCGATCTGCCTTCCCAGGATTGCGAGCTGTTCCATGGCCGCCGGCCGGTTCGTGTCGAGGGACGCCATGAGCACGCGCTTGCCGTCCCTTTCGGTGAGCCGCTTGGCAAGCTTGGCAGTGGTGGTTGTCTTGCCCGATCCCTGCAGGCCCAGCATCAGGACGGGCGCGGGCGGATCGTCGATCTTCAGCGCGTCCGGATCCTCGTCTCCGGTGAGCACGCGAACGAGTTCGTCATGGACGATCTTTATGACCTGCTGGCCCGGCGTGACGGACTTCGTGACCGCCTGGCCCGTGGCCTCTTCCTGCACGGCCTTGACGAAGTCGCGGGCGACGGGGAGTGAAACATCGGCTTCGAGAAGTGCCACGCGCACTTCGCGCAGCGCGGTCTGGACATCGGAATCCGAGAGAGCGCCCTGCCTCGTGAGCCGGTCGAAGACACCCGAAAGCCGCTCTGACAGATTCTCGAACAAGGTCCGATCTCCAATTCGCCGCTCGATTTCCAGCAGGTACCTGCCGGCCTTAACGCCAAACGCCCCCATGGGCGCAACGCGCTGATGGGGGGCGATCCCTGAACTTTCAGGGACCGGGAGAAAGCTGCTCCCGGAAACACGGGCGGCGTAGGGGGTCGAGTACGCGAAGTCAAGCGGGAATGCAGCGGGCTGCGGGTGATCTTGCCAGCGACCGCGATCCGGTCTCTATTCGCGGGACAGCCGGAGGGCCGGAGATCACGAACCAATCTACGGATGCGATGCCTGCCGGACGGGTGGAGAACGGCAAGGGTCTCCTGCTGATGGGCCTTGGCATGTTCCTGTTTGCGGCAGTGGACACGATCGCGAAGTTCCTGACCAGTGACCTGCATCCGTTCCAGATCGTGTGGACGAGGCAGTTGGGCCTGCTCGTCGGCGCCCTGTTTCTGCTGGCGCTTCATGGGCGGCACCTGTTTCTGACCGCGCATCCGAAGCTGCAGCTTGTCCGTGGTCTCGTGGCGGCGCTGTCCGCTGCTGCGTTCATTTTCGCCCTTCGTCATGTCCCGCTTGCGGACGCGGTGGCCGTGAGCTTCGTGGCCCCTTTCTTGGTCACGCTCATGGCGGCGTTGATTCTCCGGGAGCCGGTCGGATGGCGCAGGTGGGTCGCCGTCGTGCTGGGATTCGTCGGGTCGATGATCATCCTCCGCCCGGGCATGGGCGTGGTTCATCCCGCTGCAATGCTCGTGGTCGCTGCCGCGTTCTTCTTCGCGTGCCGTCAAGTCATCAGCAGGGCGATTGCGGCGCGGGACGGGACCGGCACGACGATCCTGTACACGGCGATAACTGCCGTCTTCGTGCTTTCGATGCCGTTGCCATGGGTGTGGGTCACGCCCGGCGGCTCCGAATTCCTGCTCCTTTTGAGCTTGGCCCTGCTGGCGGGACTTGCCGAAGTGTGCGTTATCCGCGCCCTTGAGCTGGGTCTCGCGGTCGCGATCACGCCGGTGCACTACACGCTGATCATCTGGGCGTCGCTGTACGGCTGGCTTGTCTTCGGCCAGTTCCCGGACGCATGGACGTGGGCGGGAGCCGGGATCATCATGGCGACAGGGACGTACACGCTGCGACGCGAGTACCTGGCCACCAAGCGCACAAGGTTCCGTTGAGGACCTGGAATCCACGCGTTTTCAAGTCCTTGGAACGAGTTCAAAAAAAAATTTCAGCCCCCGTTGACAGACCTTGAGCGCTTCCCTAGTTAGCACCTGTTAGCACTCACCCTCTACGAGTGCTAACAGGAATACAACGAAAGGAACGAAGGAGCGTTCAACATGAAATTCACACCGCTTCATGATCGCGTTCTTGTTCGCCGCATGGAAGGCGACGAGAAGACCGCCGGCGGCCTGATCATCCCCGACAACGCCAAGGAAAAGCCCGCTGAGGGCGAGATTGTGTCTGCTGGCGCAGGGGCGAAGGACGACGACGGAAAGCGCATCAAGATGGATGTCAAGGCCGGCGACAAGATCCTGTTCGGCAAGTGGTCGGGCACCGAGATCACGCTCGACGGCGAAGAACTTCTGATCATGAAGGAAAGCGACATTCTCGGCATCATTGCCTGAATTCGCTGTCCTGAACCAACTCAAACGATAGACAACCAGGAGCTAAGGAAATGGCCGCTAAGGACGTCAAATTCGAGACCGACGCCCGGAACCGGATGTTGGCTGGCGTGAACATCCTCGCCGACGCCGTGAGGGTGACGCTCGGACCCAAGGGGCGCAACGTCGTGCTCGACAAGAGCTTTGGTGCACCTCGAATCACCAAGGATGGTGTGACGGTCGCCAAGGAAATCGAGCTTGAGGACAAGTTCGAGAACATGGGTGCGCAGATGGTCAAGGAAGTCGCTAGCCGCACCAATGACGAGGCCGGCGACGGCACCACCACCGCCACGCTGCTTGCGCAGTCCATCGTCCGCGAGGGCATGAAGGCAGTTGCCGCGGGCATGAACCCGATGGATCTCAAGCGAGGAGTCGATGCCGCTGTCACGTCGGTCGTCGAAGACATCAAGAAGGCCGCGCGCAAGGTGAAGGATTCGGAAGAGGTTGCCCAGATCGGCACGATCTCGGCAAACGGCGAAGCCGAGATCGGCACGCAGATCGCGGACGCCATGCAAAAGGTCGGAAACGACGGCGTGATCACCGTTGAGGAAAACAAGGGCCTCGACACCGAAACCGAGGTCGTGGAAGGCATGCAGTTCGATCGCGGCTACCTTTCGCCTTACTTTGTCACCAACCCCGACAAGATGACCGCCGAACTCGAGGACGCGATGATTCTCCTGCACGAGAAGAAGCTGTCGTCGCTGCAGCCGATGGTTCCGCTGCTTGAATCGGTCATCCAGTCCCAGAAGCCGCTCCTCATCATCGCGGAGGACGTGGAAGGCGAGGCCCTGGCCACGCTTGTCGTCAACAAGCTGCGTGGCGGCCTGAAGATCGCGTCCGTCAAGGCTCCCGGCTTCGGCGACCGTCGCAAGGCCATGCTTCAGGACATTGCGATCCTGACGGGTGGCCAGGTGATCTCGGAAGACTTGGGCATGAAGCTCGAAAACGTGACGATGGACATGCTCGGCTCCGCCAAGCGCGTCTCGATCACCAAGGACGAGACTACAATCGTCGACGGTGCGGGCGACAAGTCCGAGATCAAGGCCCGGGTGGCGCAGATTCGCCAGCAGATCGAGGAAACCACGTCAGACTATGACCGCGAGAAGCTGCAGGAGCGGGTGGCCAAGCTCGCCGGCGGTGTCGCCGTCATCCGCGTGGGCGGCATGACCGAAGTCGAGGTCAAGGAGCGCAAGGATCGTGTCGACGACGCCTTGAATGCGACCCGCGCCGCCGTGCAGGAAGGCATCGTCATCGGCGGCGGCGTCTCCCTCATGCAGGCTGCAAAGGGCCTCGAAAAGATCAAGTGCGAGAACAGCGACCAGGAAGCCGGCGTCGCGATCGTGCGCAAGGCTCTCGAGTCCCCGCTGCGCCAGATCGCCGAGAATGCCGGTGTGGACGGCTCTGTGGTTGCCGGGAAGATCCGCGAGAGCAAGAATGCCAAGTTCGGCTTCAACGCCCAGACCGAGGAATACGGTGACCTGTTCAGCCACGGAGTCATCGATCCGGCCAAGGTCGTGCGCACTGCGGTTGAGGACGCCGCGTCGATCGCCGGGCTTCTCATCACGACGGAAGCCATGGTCGCCGAACGGCCCGCCAAGGAAACTCCTGGTGGCGGTGGCGGCATGCCCGACATGGGCGGCATGGGCGGCATGATGTAGCATGCGCAGGCCCGAGGGGTTGCGCAGCAGCTTCCAAGGCCACGGTCAAATGGACATCGGAAGGGGCGCTCGTAGGGGCGCCCTTTCTTCGTTTGGAGCCAACCGGACAGACGGGCCGTGCGCGGTGAAGGAAAGGAGCCTCCGGAACTGCAGGCAGGACATCGTGAAAACGATGGGCCTTAATGGACGTTCACTGGAGCCAGGTCGTTCTGGCGCGCAAGAATGAAGGCGAGGCTGCGGTCCTTCACCAGCGCCAGCCGCTCGCCGTCCGACGAGTGAAGGGCATAGACCGTTCCAAGGCCTTGTGCCTGCTCCTGCAAACCGTCTGGCAGATCCGAGACGTCGACAGGACGCACATAGACCAGGCGCTCGAGATCCATGCCCTTGATGTCGAACGGCGTGTTCATGACGGTCCGCCCTTTGTGATCGGGATTGTCTGGACAAAATTTTCGGCAACGGAACGGGCAAGGTCGATGTGGAGCAAGCCGTTGGCATGTTGCGCTCCGGACACCTCAACTCCGTCTGCGAGCAGGAAGGTCCGTTGAAACTGCCTTGCGGCGATGCCGCGGTGAAGAAAGACCCGGCCGTCGTTGTCGCCGTCCTGCTTTCCGCGCACGACCAGCTGCCTCTCTTCCATCGTGATCGAGAGATCGCCTTCTGCAAATCCGGCAACCGCAAGCGTGATTCGGAAGGCGTTCTTGCCGACCTGCTCTATGTCATAGGGCGGATAGCCGCTGTCCGCCTTGGCGGTGCGTTCGACCAAGCGTTCCAATTGGTCGAACCCAAGAAGAAACGGGTGCGTTCCCAGTGCCAGTTTGCTCATCCAGCTCGTCCTTTCTGCAAGCGACGACGGCCTCAGGACCCCGAAGGCGATCCAGCGCCTTGAGAGACATGGGGATTTGAGCGCCATTCGACAAGGCCTTAAAGTTCTTTGCGGAGCGGCCTGTTGGCGGTATTTTGTCGGCAGTCCCAGCGGAAGCCGCATGCAATGACCCAGCACCCGCCCGAAAAGATGAAGACCGAGGATGTCCTTCGCGTAGAACTGGAAACGTTTCGGCGCGAGCATCGCGAGCTCGACGAGGAGATAAAGGCGCTCGGGGATTCGGGCGGAGATGCCTTTACCATCCAGAGGCTCAAGAGGCAGAAGCTTGCGCTCAAGGACAGGATCAAGGCGATCGAGGATCGCATAACCCCGGACATCATAGCCTGATTGATTGCGATGCCTTGCCTCGGGCGCTAGTGTCGCGCCGACTTCGAGGAGTTGTCATGAACCCCACGGTCGGCATTGTCATGGGAAGCCAGTCGGACTGGCCGACGCTCAAGTCGGCATCGGAAGTTCTGGACGAGCTTCGAGTGGAGCACGAGGTCCGCATCGTGTCTGCGCACCGGACACCCGACCGGCTCTGGGAATACGGCAAGACGGCGAAAGACCGCGGCTTGAAGGTTATCATCGCGGGAGCGGGTGGGGCAGCGCACCTTCCCGGAATGATGGCCTCAAAGACCCCGTTGCCGGTCATTGGCGTTCCGGTGGAAACCCGTGCGCTCAAGGGCGTGGACAGCCTGTACTCGATTCTCCAGATGCCGCGCGGGTATCCGGTGGCCACCATGGCGATCGGCAAGGCTGGCGCCTGCAACGCCGGGCTGATGGCGGCAGGCATCCTTGCATTGTCGGATTCGAGCCTCGCAGAGCGGCTGGATGGATGGCGGGCGGCGCTTACGAAGTCCGTCGCCGAAGCGCCCCATGAAGACTGACGCCCTGGTGCCGGGTCAGACCATCGGCATACTGGGCGGAGGACAGCTTGGGCGCATGATTGCCATGTCGGCAGCCCGGCTCGGACTGCGCACGCACGTCTTTGAACCGGGAGCAATGCCGCCGGCAGGCGAGGTCGCTGGAATGACCACCACCGCCGAATATTGCGACCGGGAGGCGCTCGCGGACTTCGCGGGTGGCGTTGATGTCGTGACCTACGAGTTCGAGAACGTTCCGGCCGAGGCGCTGGACCTGATCGAGGCAAGGGTGCCGATCCGCCCCAACCGACGGGCGCTGGCGGTCAGCCAGGATCGCCTGAGGGAGAAGCGATTCCTGAACGGGATCGGCCTGGCGACGGCCCCGTTCCATCCCGTTGATTCTGCATCGCCAGATGCCGTCATTGCCCTGGTGCAGGCAATGGAGGCCGTCGGACTTCCGGCCATACTGAAGACCCGCCGGCTTGGCTATGACGGGAGGGGCCAGGTGCGGATCGACGAGGCGGGCTGCGGCGATGACTCGCTCGCCGCCATGGCGGGTGCGGAGGCCTTGCTGGAAGGATTCGTCGCGTTCGAGCGGGAGGTCAGCGTCATCGCGGCGCGAGGTGCCGATGGTCGGATCGCATGCTTCGAGCCTGGCGAAAACGTCCACAAGGACGGCATTCTGCGCACGACCAGGGTTCCGGCAAGGATCGACCGGAAGACCCGGGAACGAACTTTCGAGATCGCGGCCGCGATCCTGAACGCGCTTGACTATTGCGGAGTGATCGGAGTCGAACTCTTCGACACGGCGGACGGACTGGTCGTCAACGAGATTGCACCGCGCGTGCACAATTCAGGGCACTGGACCGAGGCCGGCACCGTCGTCGATCAGTTCGAGCAGCATGTCCGGGCCGTGGCAGGCTGGCCCCTTGCCGACCCGATTCGGCACTCGGACGTGGAGATGACCAACCTCATCGGTGAAGAAGTGGCTGACGTTCCTGCCATCGCCTGTGAGGACGGGGTGCGGCTTCATCTCTACGGCAAGATGGAGACGAGGGTCGGACGCAAGATGGGGCACGTAACGCGCGTCCTCGGTCCTGCGACGGGTTCCTGATGGAGGGACCGCGCCTGTCCGTACGGGGGATTGTCCTGCGGGACGAGCGACTGTTGATGGTCAATGCCTGGCCCGACGGAAGGAGCGATCTCATTTGCGCGCCAGGTGGCGGTGTCGACAGAGGCCAGTCCCTTCCCGACAACCTCGTCAGGGAAATCCACGAGGAAACCGGCCTGACCGTGCAAGTCGGCCCGGTCGTGCTGGTCAACGAATTCCACGATCCGGCAGGCACGTTTCACCAGGTCGATGTCTACTTCCGCTGCCAGCTGGTCTCCGGAGATCCCGATGGCGAGTGGACGGATGTTGGGGGCGTGGTCACCCGAACGCTTTGGCTGGCCCGGGACGAGCTGGCCCACCACCGGTACAAGCCGGATTCGCTCCCGGACGTGGCTTGGGGCATTGGCGGAGAAGCGGTCTACGATGCCCTGGAGCCCATCGTCAGATAGGCAATGGACAGGGCCGGGTTCGCGACCTAACGTGCCGGCATGGAACACCTTAGGCTAGGCGTGAACATCGACCACGTGGCCACCGTTCGCAATGCGCGCGGCGGCGACTATCCTGACCCGGTTCGGGCGGCGAAGCTTGCCGAGGAGGCCGGCGCGGACGGGATCACCGCGCATCTCCGCGAAGACCGGCGCCACATAACCGATCATGACATCGAGCGGCTGACCGAGGCGCTTGGCGTGCCGCTGAACTTCGAGATGGCGGCCACGGACGAGATGCAGGCAATCGCGTTGCGCCATCGGCCTCACGCCGTCTGCATCGTTCCGGAAAAGCGGGAGGAACGCACGACCGAAGGAGGTCTGGAAGTGGCGCAGGACGAGAATCGGCTGGCGCATTTCATCGCGCCATTGCGCGAGGCCGGTTCACGCGTCTCGATCTTCATCGCGGCGGACAGCCGACAGATCGAGGCCGCAAACAGGATCGGAGCCCAGGTGATAGAGCTGCACGCAGGTGCCTATTGCGATGCCCATGCCGAGGGTCGCCTGGCCGAGCGGGACGCAGAGCTTGCCCGCCTCCGCGAGATGGCGACCTTCGCGCACTCCCTCGGGCTGGAGGTTCATGCCGGCCACGGACTGACCTACGAGACAGTCGCGCCGGTCGCCGAGTTCCCCGAACTGCGTGAACTGAACATCGGCCACTTTCTCGTCGGCGAGGCGATCTTTGTCGGGCTTGGCCCATCGATCGCCGAGATGCGTCGGATCATGGACGAAGCGCGCAGCGCTGCCTGACGGCACCATGCCAGACCACCGCAGGCGGCCTGGCGAGCGAGCGGGGCCAAGCCGGTGGCCTGGCCCCGGATGCTGACCTATGCCGTGGCCTTGGTCAGTGCCTGGTCCAGGTCCGCGATGATGTCGTCCGGATCCTCGATGCCGATCGACAGCCGGACGACGTTGGGCAGCGCGCCCGAGGCCTCTCTCTGCGCGTCGGTCAGCTGTCGGTGCGTCGTCGAAGCCGAGTGGATGATCAGCGAGCGCGCGTCGCCGAGATTGGCAACATGACTGAACATCTCGACGGAATCGACGAGTCTCACGCAGGCGTCATAGCCGCCCTTGACCGCGAAGCTGAACAATGCGCCGGCGCCCTTGGGGCAGATGCGCGCGACCCGATCGAAGTACGGCGAGCTCTTGAGACCTGCGTAGGTCACGCTCTCGATCCGATCGTCGGCTTCCAGCCAATTGGCGACCTTTTCGGCGTTTGCCACATGCTTCTCCATGCGGAGCGACAGCGACTCGATCCCCATCAGCGTGTAGTGCGCGCCCTGCGGATTCATCGTCATGCCAAGATCACGAAGCCCGACGGCGATCGAATGGAACGTGAAGGCCATCGGACCGAGCGCCTCGTGGAAATTGAGGCCGTGATAGGCCGGCTCGGGCTCCGACAGCGACGGGAACTTGCCGGACGCCGACCAGTCAAACTTGCCCGAATCCACCAAGGCCCCGCCAGTCACGGTTCCGTTGCCGGTGAGGTACTTGGTCGTGGAGTGCACGATGAGGGTCGCCCCGAAATCGATCGGGCGGCAGAGGTACGGCGAGGCCGACGTGTTGTCGACGATGAGGGGCAGCCCGACGTCGTCAGAGAGTTTGCCGATGGCGTCCAGGTCGGTGATGTAGCCGCCCGGGTTGGCGATCGACTCGCAGAAGATCGCGCGCGTGTTCTCGTCGACCGCGGCCTTGACGGCGTCGAGGTCGTCGAAATCCACCAGCTTCGCCGACCAGCCGAACCGCCTGATGGTCTGGGTGAACTGGGTGTACGTCCCGCCATAGAGCCGTGTCGATGCCACGACGTTGCATCCTGGCATCATCAGCGGGAAGAGGGCCATGATCTGCGCGGCATGGCCCGAAGAGCAGCCTATGCCGCCGACACCGCCCTCGAGCGCGGCTATCCGCTCGGCCAGCGCGGCCACGGTCGGGTTGGTCAGCCGGGAATATATCCAGCCCACTTCCTGGAGGTTGAACAGGGCGGCAGCGTGCTCGGCATCACGGAACACGAAAGCGGTTGACTGGTAGATGGGTATCTGGCGTGCGCCGGTCGTGGGGTCGGGCGTGTTGCCTGCGTGCACCTGCACTGTATCAAAGCCTTGCGGGCGATCGGACATGTCGTGATTCCTCTAGTTCTGAAATGTCGCGGGAACCTATGCGGGGCTCGAGATGGCTGCAACGGGAATGTACCGCGCAGGGCGGGGCACACGTTCGTGGCGGCAATCACTCATTTCGGGTCCGTCTCGGAGGCTTGCGGGAGCGGTTGCCAGACGGGCGTGCGCTTGGCGATGAACGCCTCTATGCCCTCACGGGAATCGCGTTCCAGCAGGTTTTCGACCATGACGCGGGCGGTGTAGGCATAGGCTTCGCCGAGGGGCAATTCGAGCTGCCTGTAGAACGCTTCCTTGCCGATCTTCAAGGTTGCGGGAGACTTCGAGGCGATCTGCCCGGCCAGTTCCGCAGTGGCTGCCGCCAGCTGGCCGGGCTCCACGACGCGATTGACGAGGCCGAGCGTTCGGGCCCGTTCGGCGGAAATGGTCTCGCCCGTCAGCAACATCTCCATCGCGTGCTTCCGTCCGACGTTTCGCGACAGGGCAACCATGGGCGTGGAGCAAAAGAGCCCGATGTTGACCCCTGGAGTGGCGAAGCCGGCATCGGCGGAGGCGACGGCGAGGTCGCAGGACGCGACGAGTTGGCAGCCAGCGGCAGTAGCGACACCTTGAACGGACGCGATGACGGGCTTCGGGCAACGGACAAGGGTCTGCATCATCTCCGAGCATGCTTCCATCGCGCGTTCGAAGAATGCCCGGCCACCGTCGGGACCTGCCCTTGCCCTTGTGATTTCCTTCAGGTCGTGGCCTGCCGAAAAGACCGAGCCTTCCGCCGCGATGACGATGACATGGACGCCTCCATTCTCTGCCAGTTCATCCGTGGCGTGACGCAGCCGATCGATCAGTTCGAGCGACAAGGCGTTGCCACGTGCGGGGCGGTTGAGCCGCATTTCGGCGACGGTACCTGTTTGGGACCTGAGCAGAATGTCGTTCATTTCGTGCATCCTTCGGCGTTTCTCGGAACGGGCCGGCGTTCTCCGGATTGTGGCTTGGGCGCTCGGGAATGGCCATAGTTGCGGCCCGTGCCTCTTGCCGGCCACTGAGTCTGCCATTGAGTTTGTCCCTCAACACTCCGCAGTGTTCATGAAACTGGTGGCATTGCATGGCTTGCGTGAATTCTAGGGATTGTCTTCGAGAAAGGTGTCCCGAAGCACTTCCCAACTTTGCTTCGTGCGTGCGACAAGCAATTCTCCTTGCGACCGGAAGATGGAGTAGGGCGCGCCATCATCGAGCATCGCGGCGTGCAGGCCGGCCTCTCGACTGATCAGTTCGCCGGCGGCGTGGTCCCACGGTTTCAACAGCCCTGAGATCATGAAATCGACGGCACCCTCCGCCAGGAGCCAGTACTCGTGGCATGAGCAGCGAAACGACATGATGCGGTCGAATGCGACAAGCCTTGGAGCAAGCCAGCGCTGCGTCTCCTTCGGGTAAAGAAACAGCGGGACGAAACCCGTCGTTGGATCGCCCCGCGCGGCCGACGAAATCCGCACGGTCCTTCCGGCGGCGGAATGGCGAAAGGCGCCCCGCCCTGCGTGCGCCATGACCCAGCCGTCGGACATGGGATCATAGAGAAGGCCGAAGGCCGTCTTGCCGTCGATTGCTATGGCCATCATCACTCCGAAGAGCGGCAGGCCGTTGGCGTAGTTCCACGTCCCGTCGATTGGATCCACGATCACCGTGATCTCGCTGTCGGTCATGCGGTCCAGAAGCGCCGGGTTCATGGCAACAGCCTCTTCCCCGACGATCAGCGCGCTCGGGAAGAGCTGCGAGACCTCTTCGGCAATGCGGTTTTCGGCTGCCCTGTCAGCCACGGTGACCAGGTCGCTTGCGTTTGACTTGCCCTCGATTTCGCTTGCGGACAGGGAGCGGAAGCGGGGCAGGATCTCTGCGCGCGCGGTGTCGCGGACGAGCGCAACCAGCGCGGCGGCATGGTTCTCAGTGACGGGCGACGGCATGTGACCTCTACGCATCGGCTTGGCGGGAGCCGAGGTACGCAACCCGCTCGAACGCGTGCATTGTGTCAAAGTTGCAGAGTTCGACCGGCCCGAACGAAATCGTTCCGACCTCATCGCGAAATCGTTCGGTCAGGTCCTTGCTGAAGTCGGCAATCTCCTCCGCCGTTTCCTGCGTCACCCATTCGACGAGATACGCGAGCGTGATGTGAAAGACGTAGGCATCAAAGTCCCGCTCCTCGATTCCGGTCGCCTCCGACAGCTTGCAACGTGTCTTGCGCAACGCGTCCTCTTCAGCCTGGTCTGCGCCGGTCATCGTCACGCTCTTGCCGGCGAAGAGATCGACCATCCGGGCTTGATGACGGGCAGGCAGATCGAGGGCGCTGGCGCGGTCCAGGAGAATGCGGGTCCGGTCGTCGCGCGGGGCGTCGCGCATTTCCCTGGGCATGGCGCCGTGCATCTCGGTCGTCGATGACAGCCCCTGAAAAATCGTCATGTGGAAGCTGGACGGCGGCAAGAAGGTGTAGAACCGCTGGAACCGGCTCATCTTTATCTCTTCCTGCATCGCTCGCAGCGCCGCGTGCGCGCGCGATGCGGGGTCGACGTGGCAGATGAACGTGTTGCCAGGCCAGTGCTGCACGGTGCCATCCGTGTGGAACTTGCCACCGCCTTCGGGAACCGAAATGCCTTCGGGAAGGGTGCTGCCCGCGAGTCTTCCGGTCAGATAGTCGATCAGGTCTGGGCGTTCTGGCCTCATTCCGTGTCCTTGCTCGTCTGGGTCAATGTCGCTTTCCCGATGCCGGATCGAACAGCCGGATGGCACCCTTCATGAAGCGGACAGAGAATGTCTCGCCGGGTGTCATGCGACGGCCAAGCGGGGTTGCAATGCGCAATTCCTGGCCGTCTGCAAGTGCGGCGACGATCACGGAATGCGATCCCAGGCTTTCGCTGTAGACGGTCCGGCAGGGGATGCCATCGGGCACGATCTCGATGTTCTCGGGACGGATGCCAAGCGTCACCGGCCCGCGAAACGGCGTTGTCGTCAGGAGGGCTCCGTCCGGGAGCCGGATCCCTGCTCCCTCGCCGTCCGCGACCAGGAGGTTCATGGCCGGAGCGCCAATGAAGGTCGCAACGAAGGTCGTGGCCGGGTTCTCGTAGAGTTCCGACGGTGCGGCATATTGAACTATCTCGCCATTGTTCAGGAGCATGACCTTGTCTGCCAGCGTCATCGCCTCGACCTGGTCATGGGTCACGAAGACCGACGTGGCGCCAATGCGGTCGTGCAGGCGCGTGAGTTCCATGCGCATGCCGTGGCGCAGCTTTGCGTCGAGGTTCGAGAGCGGCTCGTCGAACAGAAGCACCGAGGGTTCCCGGACGATGGCGCGGGCGACGGCCACGCGCTGTCGCTGGCCACCCGACAGTTCGGAGGGGCGACGGCCAAGGAGCCCCCGGAGTCCGACGCTTTCGGCAGCGGCTTCCACCCGTTTCCGACGTTCCTCCTTCGGGACTCCGGCAACCTTGAGGGCATACCCGATGTTGTTGCGCACGGACATGTGCGGGTAGAGCGCGTAGTTCTGGAAGACCATGGCGCAACCGCGGTCCTTTGGGGCCAGATCCTGCACCTCGCGGCCACCGAACCGAATTGTCCCGGAGGTGACGCGTTCCAGGCCGGCGATCATGTTCAGGAGCGTCGACTTCCCGCATCCCGACGGACCGAGGATGACCGTGAACTGTCCGCCGCCGACTTCGGCGGTAAGGCCGGGAATCACGAGATTGCCGCCGTATGCCTTTCGGACGTCCTCCAGGGCGATGGCATTGCCGGCCATCGTCATTTCTCCGACAGGTTGAGGCCGCGCACGATCTGGCGCTGCATGACGCCGATCAGGACGACCGGAATGAAGGAGACGAAGAGCGCTCCGGCCATGAGCAAGGGCACGTCTGGAATTCGGTCCGGTTCGGTGTTCGCGAGTTTCGCGAGCCCCACTACCGCTGGCTGAGCGTCCGGCGTTGCTGCTGCCACGAGCGGCCAGAGATACTGGGTCCAGCCTCCGATGAACCAGAACATGAAGGTCGCAACGAGGGGCGTCCACGAGAGTGGCAGGAGGATGTCGACCATGAACCGGAAGGGCGACGCTCCATCCATGGCTGCGGCCCGCGGCAGGTCCTTTGGCAGGCTGAGGAAGAACTGGCGGTAGATGAAGACGGAGGTGGACGAGGTCGCGATGGGCAGCGCTACACCGATATAGGTGTCGAGGAGACTCAGCCTTAATTCGTGCTTCGCGCCGACGGCCCATTCGGCAAGCCAGGCGAGACCGGTGACGTGCATCAGCCAGTTGAGCGGCATCGCGACGTTCGCGACGATCTGGTAGGTGGTTATGACCAGGAGTTCGAGGGGCAGCATGACGGTCGCGATCGTCAGCGAGAAGATGATCCAGTTCCACCGGGATTCGTAGAAGACCAGCGCGAATGTGGCCGTGAAGGCAAATGCACACTTGATCCCTGCGACCAGAAGCGAAATCACGATGGAATTCCAGAGCTGTCCCGGCAACTGGGTCTCGGTGACGATCCGTCGCATGTTGTCAAGGAAGCTCGACCCGACATTCAGCCCGATCCCGCCGGCGCTTACGAACTCTTCGTAGGACAGGGACGCCGTGAGAAACGCGATCACGATGGGCGCAAGGATGAACGCGACGCCGATGACGAGGATCACGAAGGCCGTTCGGTCAATGCCCCGGGTGTCTTCGACCATCTCCTCTACCTCTCGTACTTGACGAATCTTTCGAGGCGGAACTGAAGGATCACCATGGCAATGACAAACATCATCAGGAGTGCCGTCTGCGTCGCGGCGCCGGAAAGGTCGTAGGCCTTGAAGCCATCGACATATATCTTGTAGATCAGGAGGTTCGTGGCGCCGCCGGGGCCGCCCTGTGTCATCGTGTCGATCAGGCCGAAAGCCTCGACCACCGTGCCGACGAATTCCAGGACGAACGTAAGGAAGAGCTGTGGCGTCAGAAGCGGCAACTGCAGGTCGACGATTCTTCGCCACGGCCCGGACCCGTCCATCGCGGCCGCCTTGGCGAGCCCGTCGGGGATGGCCTGAAGTCCCGACAGCAGGATGATGAAGTTGAACGGAATGCCGTTCCAGACCTGCGCGACCAGGATCGTCGCGAAGGCGTCGCCCCCGTCGATCCGAGGATTCCAGATTCCGGGATGGATTTCGTTGAGCGGCGCGAAGATGCCGAGAAAGGGGTTGAAGATGAAGACGAAGACCACGCCGATCGACGCCCCGGCGACCGCCTTGGGCCAGATGATGATGTTGCGCGCGGCCTGGCTGATCCGGATGCCCCGGTCGGCCGCAAGCGCGAGGATCAGCGACAGCCCGATGGCAAGCGTCGGGGCGATCGCCATGAAGATCAGCGTGCGCCACATCGCGTTCCAGAACTCCGGGTCGGACAGGACCCGGTCGTAGTTCTGGAATCCCACGAATTCCGATCCGCCGCCAAAGGGGCGTTCGAGGAACAATGACCAGAAGAACGCAAGAGCCACCGGGATGTAGAAGAACATCGCGATCAACGCGAGGATCGGCAGGACAAGCGTCCAATAGCTCCACCGGCCGGTGTAGAAACCTTGTGTCACTCCCGCTGTCCCGGATCAGGACGGGGTGCGGCCACCCCGTCCGAGTTACATTGCCGCGTCACGGAAGCTTTGTGCCGCGGTATGTCTGTTCGAAACGACGCAGAAGCTCGTTGCCGCGGGAGACCGCGTTGTCAAGCGCTGCCTGCATGGTCTGGTCGCCGTTGAACGCCTTCTGGGTCTCTTCCTTGAAGATTTCGCGGAACTGAACGTAGAAGCCGAGCCGAATGCCACGCGAGTTCTCGTCCCCCGGCTGGTTGAGCGAGGCAACCCCCATCTCGGCCGTCGCGAATTCCAGGGTGTCCGCCTTGCCGCTTGCGACGAGCGATGCGAGTGCGGCCTTGGTGACCGGCATGTAGCCCGTCCGCCGTGTGAACTCGATCTGCTGATCCGCGCCTCGGACGAAGTTGAGGAAGGAAATCGCCGCCTCGTAGTCGGCGTCATCGTGGCCTTTCATCACCCAGATCGCGGCGCCGCCGATCAAGGTGTTTCGACGATCCACGCCGTCGTACATCGGCGCCATGGTGATCCTGACCTTGTCTCCGAGCGCGGCGTATGCGGCGCCGTACGATCCGGTCGACGCCTCCATCATCGCGCATTCGCCTGCATTGAAGGCGGCGTTGTACTTTCCTGCCACGGTGTCCTGGTCAAGCTTCACGAGGCCCTCTTCGCGCCACTTGGAGAGGTTCAGCATGTGGTCGGCGACGGGTCCTTCGTTGAATGTGTATTCCGCGTCGAGGCCGCCGTATCCGTTGTTGTTGGTCGCGATCGGCGCACCGTGACGGGCGCTGAACTGCTCGAGAACGCGCCACGGATGCGCGTCCGAAGTGAACGGGCATTCGACGCCTGCGGCCTTCAATTGGCGGGCGGCTTCCATCACGCCTTCCCAGGATTGCGGGATTTCCTCGACACCCGCCCCGCGCAGCATTTCCATGTTGGCGTAGAAGATCAGGGTCGAGCCGTTGTAGGGCTGCGAGAACAAGTCACCCGAAGAGGTTTCGTAGTACGACCTCGCTCCGTTGATGTAGTCGTCCCACGGAGCGTCCGGCATGATCTCCTGCACCGGCACGACGGCGTCCGAGAGCATGAGGTCCAGGGTGCCGGCGTCGAAGAACTGGATCAGGACGGGGTGCTGGGCCGAGCGGTACGCGGCGATGGCCTTCTGCATGCCTGCCTCGTAGCCGCCTTGGCCTACGCAGGTGATCTTGTGGTCGGAATGCGCATCGTTGAACGCCGCGCAGTGCGCCTGGATTGCCTCTTCGATTTTTCCGGTGTTACCATACCAGAATTCGATTTCGGCAGCGTGGGCTGCACTTGCCCCTGCCAGAAATGCGGTTGCGCATGCCGCGAAGCTAAGTTTGGTCATGGGAGTCTCCTTGCGGTCAGAGGTGGTAGGATGTTCGCAGTTTACAAGACGCATCCGTTTGTTACAAGTGGTGTGTGAATAAAAAAACACATAAAGTGTGAAAGATCTGTGACGGCAGCAACTGGAATTCGGAGAGTGACGTGGATGCACGTGCATACAGACCGGAAGATCTGATCTGCGACAGATACTTGCGCGAC
Organism: Paracoccaceae bacterium; assembly: GCA_965208685.1. Taxonomy (GTDB): domain Bacteria; phylum Pseudomonadota; class Alphaproteobacteria; order Rhodobacterales; family Rhodobacteraceae; genus JAJEFO01. The sequence goes on from CBDBPL010000007.1 coordinate 473,993, forward strand.
CAGGGTGCAGGCGAGGTCGCCTCAAGGAACGAACGTGCAATCCTGCGTCAGATCTGGCGAAGGCCCGGCTTGCAACGGTCGGATCTGGTCAACGGGATCGGTCTGACGCAGCAATCGATTCACCGGATTGTCGATCAGCTGGAAAGCCGGCACCTCATCGCGCTCGGCCCTCCGGTTCCGGGCACCGGTCGCGGGAAACCCAGCCCAACCATTCGATTGAATCCCGGGTGGGGGCTCTCGGCGGGCATATCGCTCGAGACCGACAGTGCCGGAGTCACGGTCATGGACGTTTCCGGCCGTTACCGCACGCGCCGCATTGATCTCGATGACGTGGGGCGCCTTGCTGGTCTGCGCCGCATGGATCAAGCGCTTGAAGAGGTCCTGGCGGAATTCAACGCGACCCGAGATGACCTGTTCGGCATCGGGTTCGGCATAACCGGCTTTCGCGTAGGCGGAACCCGTTTCAATCCGCCAGTGCCATTGGAGGATTGGGCCCTGATCGATTTAGGCCCGTTGCTCTACGAGTTCTTTGACGTCCCTGTCTGGGTTGAGAATGGCGCGAACTGCTCGGCGCTTGCGGAGGCGACCCTCGGATTGGGTCGCAGGGTCGCCGACTTCGCCTATCTCTCGTTCAACTACGGATTCGGGGGGGCGGTAATCTCGGATGGGGCGCTGCTTAGGGGGTTTCGTGGAAATGCGGGCGAGTTCTCGGCGATTTTGGACATTGAAGACAATGAGCGCCGCCCGGCGCTTGGTATCCTCCTGAGGGAGATGCGGGCGCAAGGCGTTGAAATCAAGTCGATTGCCGAGCTCCGGCAGTCCTTCGACCCGTCATGGCCTGGTGTCGAGGCCTGGGTCGATGCAGCACTTCCCTGCTTCAACCGCGTGGTCAATGCGCTTTCGGCCATCGTCGATCCGGAGGTGATCGTCCTCGGTGGACAGATTCCGCGGGCGCTTGCGAAGACTTTTGTTGCGGGAGCCGAGTTTTGGAGCGAACCGAGATTTGGTGTTGAGCGCCAAGTCCCGCGCATCGAAATCTCCGAACTCGATGACGAACCGTCCTCCATTGGAAGCTCGACTCTGCCGATCGCGAGCTGCTTGCTGTGACGAATGCTTGGGGGGCCATATGCTCAACTTCGCCGCCCGTCAGGCCCACTTCTCCTGTCCGGAACACGGCATCGAGCGAGGCGTCCACGCAAACGATGCCGACGGGAACGGCGATCTTGCATGGCGGGGGCTTCGTGGGGACCATGAACCGGAACAAGAGACGTATGCGCATCGTTCAGGTTCCCGCTTGCCGAGAACTGCCGCAGTGGCGAATTGAACAAGCCGGCACCGGTTTCCTTGGAGGCGGCGTGCCGTGAGTACGACGTTCGGCTGAGGTGACGGTGCCCGCTCGCGGGGCGCATTTGCGTCCGTGGCGCCATTCATGCGACCTGCGGCAGGCACCGAGAGACAACGCTGGCGCCAACACCGGCGGTTGGACAGCCTGCATCGCCGCGGTTCCCGGCCTTTGCGGAGAGTTTCGGGCCGCGAGATTGCATGCGCGATAGTCTGGGCGGACTCAACGTCCTCGAATTCGAGGATCAAGGGCGTCGCGAATTCCATCACCGATGTAGTTCACGGACAACACGATTAGCGAGATCATGAGGCCCGGCCATAGAACGCGCTCTGGATAAAGTTCCATCCTGTCGACGGCGTCGAAAAGCAGCTTGCCCCATGTGGGAAAGTCCGGAGGAAACCCGAATCCGAGAAACGAGAGCGCGCTTTCGGTGATGATTGCGGTGGCAATGCCGAGCGTGGCCGACACCATGATTGGCGACATCACGTTCGGCAGGAGATGGCGGGTTATCATTTTCGGCGGAGACGTTCCGATCGAACGGGCGGCAAGGACGAATTCGCGCTCCTTGAGAGCCAGGACGTCGCCTCTGACGATTCGTGCCGTCTGCATCCAGGACGTGGCGCCCACCAGCACGACGATAAGCATGAAAGTGCCGCCTTCGGGCCCGAACAAGCCCGACAGCCGGTCGCGGAAGAGCAGGACCGCGACCAGGAGAAGCGGCAGGAGGGGCAGGGCGAGGAAGAGATCGGTGAACCGCATGAGGACGCCGTCAAGGGCGCGGAAGTAACCGGCCAGCACGCCAATCAGCGTTCCGACGAACACGGAAAGAAGCATGGCAGCAAGCCCCACGGCAAGCGATACGCGCCCGCCTGCCAGCAGTCGGCCGAGGGTGTCACGGCCGAGGTTGTCGGTGCCAAGCGGATATGCCCAGCTGACCTTGGCCGATGACTCCCAGAGTGCCACGTAGATCGGGCGCGTGTCGCGCAGTTCCAGGAAGTCGCGGCCGGTCGGAACGAACTTGGGGTCGTTCCAGTAGATCCAGGGCCCGGCGACGGTCATCAGGATGATGCAGAGAAAAACGGCCCCGCCCCACATCGCGCCACGGTGGCGCTTGAACTGGTCCCATATGTCAGCCCATTGGGAACGGGGAGTGGAGACGAGTTCCGCCTGTTCCGCGGAGTGGCGGGAATCAGTCATAGCGAATCCTCGGGTCCAGAATGCCGTAGAGTATGTCGGCGACGAGGTTGAACAGCACGATCAGCACCGCGAAGATGAAGGTCAGTGTCTGCACCATCGGCAGGTCGTTGGCCTGGATGGCGGTGATCAGCAACTGGCCGATGCCGTTCACCTTGAATATCTGCTCGGTGATGATGGCGCCCCCGAAAATGGCCGGAACGCCAAGGGCGATGACGGTGACGACCGGGATCAGGGAATTGCGGAGGACATGCACCAGGACCACGGTCTTCTCTCCAAGGCCCTTTGCACGCGCCGTGCGCACGTAATCCTGATTGAGATTGTCGAGCATGGAAGCCCGCATGAAGCGCGAGAGCTGGGAGGTGATCTGAAGGGCGAGCACCATTACGGGCATGATCATCTGCTTGAGCTGGAAGACGAAGCTGTCCCAGTCGCTGACCTTGTGGGTCGTGTCGTAGATCGAGGGAAACCAGCCCAGCCAGACGGAGAAGATCACGATCACGAGAACGCCCGAGAAGAAGGGCGGGACCGAGAAGCCCACCATGGCGACGAAGGTGCCCGCGTTGTCGAACCATGAATACTGCCGGTAGGCCGAGTAGATGCCGATCGGGAGCGCAATGAGGATGGCCACGACATAGGCGACTCCCACGACCCAAAGGGTCTGGGGCAATCGCTGGATCACGATGTCCATGACGGGTGAGCGCGTCTGCCAGGAGATCACGCGCTGCTGGCCTTCGCCAAGGGACGTGCCGAAAGCTGCGTCGATGAAGTGAAGCGGTTCGACCGCGAAGAACTGGTAGAGCCATTTCGGGAAGGCGACGTACCAGGGCTGCCCCACGCCAAGCGCCTCGCGCATCCTCTCCTTGACATCGGGAGGAACCGTCAGAGGCACCTGCGCCATCGGGTCGCCAGGCGCAAGCTTCAGGAGCAGGAAGATGACGAGGCTGATGAAGAGCAGCGTCGGCACGCTCAGGAGCAGGCGCCGGATCGTGTAGGTCAGCATGGCCGCGGCCGAGATGGAGGGGCGGGACAGGCCCGCCCCGTCGCCCGTGTCAATTTCCGGTCCTGTACCAGTCGGAAATGTTCCACAGTTCGCTGTCCCAGACGTTCAGCCTGATGCCGCCAAGGCTGTTGGCATGCGCCGAGAGACGGCCACGGTGGACAAGCGGGATCATCATGCCGTTCTCGATGGCCATGTCATTCAACAGGGCCGCGATCTCTCCGCGCCGACCGACGTCTGCGGTCTTTGAGAGTTCGGAATGGAGCGCGTCGTATTCGTCCATGCAGAACCGCGAGATGTTCTCTCCCTGCCATTGCGTGTCAGGCGAAGGCGCCTTGTCGCAAAGCCCGTTGCCGAGATAGGCCTGCGGGTCGGTGCCGTTGAAGGTGTTGGCGTACATCTCGACATCGGCGTAGAACTTCTGGAAAGTGTCGGGAGAGCCCGGGTCGCCGCCGAAGAACACGGATGCGTTGATGTTCCGCAGCTCGGTCTCGATGCCGATTTCAGCCCACCACTGCTTGATCAGCGCCTGGAAGTCCTGGCGCACGGCGTTGGTCGACGTCTGGTAGAGTATGCTGAGCGGAACGCCGTCCTTCTCTCTCACGCCATCGCCGTCGGTGTCCACGATCCCGGCTGAATCGAGAAGGGCGTTGGCCCCTGCAATGTCTTGCGTCGAGCAGTCAAAGGTCGTGGACGCATAGGTCTGCGGCACCGGAACCCAGTTGCAGGTGACGCGGCCGGCCTGACCATAGCCGATGTCAACCAGCAGCGGCCGGTCAATGGCCATCGACATGGCATTGTAGACTGCGGGATCTTGAAGGAAGGGATGCGGACGCACGACCGAGCGCTCGTCCGGCCCGAGTCCCGGGTCGGGATTGGTGTTGTTCAGCATCAGGCGCTCGACGAGCGGACCGAAGCCGGCTATCGGAGTGCCCATGCCGCCTTCCTGCATCTTCGCGATGACGTCGGGCGCGAGCTGAAGGTTCCAGGCATAGTCGAACTCGCCGGTTTCCATGACGGCGCGGCCGGCCGCCGTTGCATCGCCTCCGCCCTTGAACGTCACCGTGGCGAAGGCGGGCTTGCCCTCGACCCTGTAGTTCTCGTTTGCCGCGAAGGAAATCACGTCGTTCGGCTTGAACTCGGTGACGACAAAGGGGCCCGTGCCGATCGGATTGAAGTTCGCTTCGGTGCATTCAGGCGCCTTCGCGCCTAGGCAATCGGCAAACTGCGCAGCCTGGATGACTGGTGCCTCGCCTCCGACGAAGGGCCCGTACGGGTTGGGCGTGGGCTCGTCGAACGTGACGACCACGGTGAGCGCGTCCGGCGTTTCGACGCTGACGACGCCTTCGTATTTCGTTGCCTGGGCGCATCCGCCTTCGGGATGCGTGCAGTATTCATACGTGAACTTGGCATCCGCGGACGTGAACGGCGTGCCGTCGGACCAGACGAGGCCTTCGGTGACTTTCCAGGTGATCTGGGTCAGGTCCTGGCTCACGCCGCCGTTCGCCACAGTCGGTATCTCGTCGACCAGCCAAGGAGTCAGGTTGCCGTTCTCGTCGTAGCGGGCGAGCGGCTCGATCACGAGCGAGGCGCTCTCCACGTCCTTCGTACCACCGGAAAGGTACGGATTCAGGATCGACGGCGCCTGCCAGTAGATGATCTTGACTTCGCCATCACGGCCACGTGGCCCCTCGTGGTCGGAGGCAAATGCCATCGATGCAAGTGCCGCCGCCGCCGCCCCGATGAGGGGCATGGTTACAATTCTCATTGTCTTGCTCCATTTTGTTTCCGTGTTCCGTTTCCTGTCCGGAATCGGCGGACCGATTCGGGCAGGAATTGCCGCAGGTTACTACAGAGCGTACGTACTCCAACTCATTTCTTGAGTTTCGGTCGGGACGGGCGAAGCCGAATTGCAGTCTGCGCGCCCTGCGGGATGCGGGAAGCGATGAAGACATCCTGACCCGGGCTCCTCCGAGGCGCATCGCAACACTTGGATGCCAAGAGACGGTTGCGCGTGACCTCGCGGCGGCAAGCGTGTTCCCTGGTCGGCGCAAGGCCTGGCACCGGCAAGCAGGCGATTCTCGGCGCGTTCCGTTTGACACCTTTCGCAAGTGAGGTTTAGCGTCTCGCATTCGCGCGTCTCCGGGGATGTCCATGCTTGATCAACCGCTTGCCTCGCTGAAGAACTTGCGTGTCGAATTCCAGACGAGGGACGGCCCGGTTCTGGGCGTCGAGGATGTCAGTTTCGACATTCGGTCAGGCGAGACCCTTTGCGTCGTCGGTGAATCCGGATCCGGCAAGTCCGTGTCCTCCCTTTCGCTCGTGCGCCTGGTGGAGTTCGGGGGCGGGGAGATTGCGAGCGGTGAACTCCTGTTCGACCGTGGTGCGGGTGGCGGTGTCGTCGACGTTTCAAAGGCCGACGACACCCTCATGCGGACAATTCGCGGCAACGAGATAGGCATCATCTTTCAGGAACCGATGACGTCCCTCAATCCGGTCTTCACGGTCGGGCGGCAGCTGACAGAGGGTCTGCGCGTGCACACGGGGATGACCCGGGAGCAGGCGACCGGGCATGCGCTGGAGCTTCTGCGCCGCGTGCGCATTCCGGAACCCGAACGGCGGTTGAGGCAGTATCCGCACGAACTTTCCGGGGGCATGCGGCAACGAGTCGTGATCGCCATGGCACTGGCCTGCGAGCCCAGGCTGCTGATTGCGGACGAACCGACAACCGCGCTCGACGTCACCATCCAGGCGGAAATCCTGGCCCTGATTGATCGCTTGAAGCGCGAGACCGGGACGTCTGTCCTTTTCATCACGCATGACATGGCCGTCGTTGCGCAGATGGCGGACCGAGTCGTGGTCATGTTCCGTGGCAAGAAGGTGGAGGAAGGGCCGGTCCGGCAGATTTTCGAGACTCCGCGACATGAATACACAAAGTCGCTGCTCGCGGCAGTACCGAAACTGGGGGAAATGCGGGGCAAGCCGGCGCCAGAGCCCATGCGGCTCATGGGCGATCAGCGTCGCGATCTGGCAGCTTCTGCATCAGCGGATGGCAAGCTGCTTCTCGACGTGAGGAATCTCGTCACACGCTTTCCCGTATCCGGGGGATTCCTGCGCCGGACCGTCGCCTACGTGCATGCCGTCGAGGACGTGTCGTTCCAGGTCAAGGCCGGGCAGACACTGAGCCTCGTAGGCGAGTCTGGCTGCGGCAAGTCCTCATGCGGCCGGTCGGTGCTCAGGTTGGTCGAGCCGGTTTCGGGAGAGGTCCGGCTGGGTGGACGGAACGTTCTGGAAATGGATGCAGGGGAACTGCGCCTTGCGCGGCGCGACATGCAGATGGTGTTCCAGGATCCCTTCGCATCGCTGAATCCCCAGATGAAGCTCTCCGACCAGATCGCAGAGCCCTTGCTGAACTATGGCGCGGGTGATGCATCAGAGCGGGCCGACCGGGTTGCCGAACTTCTCGACCGGGTGCACCTGCCAAGGAGTTTCATGAGCAGATATCCGCATGAACTTTCGGGCGGGCAGCGGCAGCGGATCGCGATCGCAAGGGCCCTGTCCCTGAATCCCAAGCTCATTGTTGCCGATGAAGCCGTAAGCGCGCTGGACGTAAGCGTGCAGGCGCAGGTTCTCAATCTTCTGATGGAGTTGCAGGCGGAACTTGGCATCTCCATGCTGTTCATCAGCCACGACATGGCGGTCGTTGAACGGGTAAGCCACATGGTGGCCGTGATGTACTTGGGTCGAATCGTCGAGATCGGACCGCGGTCGGCGGTATTCGAGGACCCGCGGCACGAGTACACGAAGTCGCTGCTTGCGGCCGTGCCGGTCGCCGACCCCGCTCAGCGCAAGAGCGACAAGGATCTGAACTTCAAGCCGATCCCGTCACCGATCTATCCCATCGGGCACGAGCCCGGTCCATCGGCATATGATGAAGTGGCATCAGGACACTTCGTACTTGCGTCATGAGCTTGTCTGCCCGCCAGATTCTCGACCGGCTGGTGTCGTTTCCGACGGTGAGCCGGGACACGAACCTGCCGCTCATCGATTGGATCGAGGGCTACCTGGCCGACCTAGGCATCCATGCGCACCGCATGCCAAAGCGCGGCGACCCGACCAAGGAAGCGATCTTCTGCAGCGTGGGTCCGGACGTTCCAGGAGGCGTAGTGCTTTCGGGGCACACGGACGTGGTGCCGGTCGCGGGACAGGACTGGAGATCGGATCCATGGACAGTGCGCGAGCGGGACGGCCGGCTCTACGGGCGTGGAACCTGCGACATGAAAGGGTTTGACGCCCTGGCTCTGCATGCCTTGCGCCAAGCGCTTGCGTGCGGCCTGAAGCGACCGCTGCAGGTCGCGCTTTCCTTCGATGAGGAGATCGGCTGCGCGGGCGCGCCGCCGTTGATAGAGGCGATGGCCGAATCGGGCCTGCCAAGGGCCGCAATCGCAATCATTGGCGAACCCTCGATGATGCAATGCGTCACTGGCCAAAAGGGCAGCGCAGGATTCGACGTGCACGTAAAGGGTTTTGAGGTGCATTCCTCGATGATGGACAAGGGCGTCAATGCAATCATGGCAGCGTCCCGGCTAATCCATTGGGCAAATGCCAAGAACGACGAACTGCGCGCCCGCGCCCCGTCTAAAGTGGCCGCAAAATTTGATCCGCCGTTCACGACGCTTCATGTCGGCACGATTCAGGGCGGCACGGCACAGAACATCACTGCTGGCGACTGCAGGTTCGGAATCGACTGGCGCTTGGTCCCCGATGAAGATTCGGACCGGCTGGATGCCGAGTTCCGTGCGGTCGTGGCGGAAGTGGATGCTGAGGCAAAGGCGGTGGCCCCGTCGGCCGGTGTCAGGCTCCGGCCGTTTCACGAGGTGCCTGCGCTCGTGCCTGAAGAGAACGGCGCCGCGGAAGCGTTGGTCCGAAGCATCACAGGCGACAACGGCATTCATGCCGTCAGCTACGGCACCGAGGCCGGGCACTTCCAGAACGCAGGTTGCTCGGCAGTGATCTGCGGTCCGGGAGACATCGCGCAGGCGCATCAGGCAGACGAGTTCATTGCGGTCGAACAGTTCGAGGCAGGCGGGGCGTTTCTTGCGAGAGTGGTTGAGAGCCTCACAAAATAAGCACCCGGATTGCGGCGAGGATCTGGCTGCATTCGGGCGGTTCCGTGTCATTTCTGCGGCCTGCATGACCGGAAGTCGCGCACGGAACACGCAATGTGCGCATGAACGCAATTCCGGTCTGCCGGCATCCTTCGATGGTGCGGGAGATTTGCTGTTTCGGCGCGAATTGCCGTTCGTGAACGGCTATTCGACTTCGGGCACTGGCCATGCGTGAGGTGATTCCGGAGCGCTTCGTCGACTGGTTCAGAAGCCGCGGCTGGACTCCGCATCCTCATCAGCTGGGGATCGTGGGGCGTGCCGACGAGCCTGCGCTTCTGCTGATCGCTCCGACCGGTGGCGGCAAGACGCTGGCCGGGTTTCTGCCGACGCTCAAGGAACTTGCGGAAGGCGGTCGGGACGGGCTTCACACGATCTATGTCTCTCCCCTGAAGGCCTTGGCGACCGACATCGCGCGGAATCTCGATACGCCGATCGGCGAGATGGGATTGCCGGTCCGGGTGGAGGACCGGACCGGCGACACCTCTCCCGTGCGCAAGAAGCGCCAACGCGCAGATCCGCCGCATGTTCTCCTGACGACGCCGGAGAGCCTTGCGCTGCTGCTCACGTACCAGGACGCGCCGAAGATGTTTCGCGGCCTTTCTCGCGTCATTGTTGACGAAGTCCACGCCTTGGCGGAATCGAAGCGTGGCGACCAGCTTGCACTGTGCCTCGCCGAGCTTCAGGCTCTATGCCCCGGACTTCGACGGGTGGGCCTGTCCGCGACCGTCGAGGATCCGTCCGCGATCGCCCGCTTCCTGGCGCGTCATCCAGACCCGTGTCCGATCCTGCATGCCGATCCCGGCCCCGCGCCGGAGATCGCCATGCTTGCCACGGACCAGTTGCCTCCCTGGTCGGGCGGCGGTGGCAGGCACGCGATTCCGGCAGTGCTCGACGAGGTCAGGAAGCACAGGACGACGCTCATTTTTCACAACACGAGGGCGCAGGCTGAAATCTTCTTTCGCCACCTCTGGCTTCAGAACGAGGACGGTCTTCCGATCGGCATTCACCATGGATCGCTGGCAAGGTCGCAGCGGCAAAGGGTGGAGGCCGCGATGGTGAACGGCGAACTTCGGGCGGTCGTCTGCACGGGTACGCTCGACCTCGGGATTGATTGGGGAGACGTCGACCTGATCATCCAGGTGGGCGCGCCCAAGAACGTGAAGCGACTCGTGCAGCGAATAGGTCGCGCCAACCATCGTTACAACGCGCCGTCGAAGGCGCTGGTCGTGCCGGCAAACCGCTTCGAGGTCGTGGAGTGCGTGGCGGCGCTCGATGCGGCGCGGGAAGGCGATCTCGACGGTGACCCGAGAGGAACGGGTCCGCGCGACGTGCTCTGCCAGCAGATTCTGATCCGCGCATGCCGGGGCCCGTTCGACGCCGATGAACTCTTTCGGGTGCTTCGGTGTGCCGGACCTTACGTTGACCTCCGGCATGATGACTTTCTCGCGTGTCTGGATCTCGTGGCAACCGGTGGCTATGCGCTTCGGGCCTATGATCGTTGGCAGCGGCTTCGCCAGGGACCGGACGGCCTCTGGGAGTTCCGGGATCCCCGTGCTCCCGGCGAAGTTCGGCGCAATCTTGGGACGATCCAGGATACGGAGACGCTGAACGTAAGGCTTCGGAACAAGCGGGGCGGCAAGCCCTTGGGAGAAATCGAGGAGTTGTTTGCAGCAAGTCTTGCGCCTGGGGACACGTTCCTGATCGGCGGACAGGTCGTGCGCTACGACCGGTTGCGCGAGATGACCGTGGAAGTGTCGCGTCAGCCGGACAAGGCGCCCAAGATCGCGGTCTTTGCTGGGACGAAGTTCGCAACATCGACGCAACTCAGCCACCGCATCCTGAGGATGTTCCAGACGGAGGACTGGACGGCCTTGCCGCGTCACACGGCGGATTGGCTGCGCCTTCAGCGCGATCGGTCGAAACTCCCGGAGGCAGGCAGGATTCTGGTCGAGAGCTTTCCGTATGAAGGTCGGCAGAACACCTGCATCTACGGGTTCGCGGGACGTAACGCGATGCAGACGCTGGGGCTGCTGGTTACCCGGAAGATGGAGGCGATGGGTCTCGGTCCGCTGGGTTTCGTTTCGACGGACTATGCCGTCTTGATTTGGGGCCTCGATGCGATTCCTGATCCCGAACCTCTCCTTGATGCGCGGGACTTGCGTACCGCATTCGAAGCATGGATGTCCGGCAATGCCGTCATGAAACGCACCTTTCGCACTGCCGCCACGATCGCGATGATGATTCCCAGGAATCATGGAGCCGCCAGGCGCACCGCCCGGCAGGCGAGATTCTCTTCCGACATTCTCTACGACACGCTCGCAAAATACGATCCTGAACATCTCATGCTGAAAATCACGCGGGAGGAGGCAATGCGGGGACTGGTCGATTTCGGGCGGATCGAGGAACTGCTTGAGCGGACCAGGGGACGGGTCGATCATGTCATGCTCGACCGGGTTACGCCGTTGGCCGCTCCGCTCTTGCTCGAGCACGGCAGGGTCCCGATTGCAGGTGAAGGTCGCGAAAGGATGCTCAAGGCAGACGCAGAGGCCCTGATGGCGGCGGCGGGCTTGTGCGCCTGACCTGCGTCTGGAGCGGCTTTCTGCGCGGACGTCCGGGCGCGCTTCCGAAGCGGCCTTTCACCATTCAAGAGCGGAAGATCCGGCAGAGCTGCCCTCGGCAGGGGCATTTTGCCTCCGTTTCCGCTTCCATTGAAATCGCCCTTGCGTGAAAGCGAGGCTTCGGATCAGGACCCTTTGCGTCGACGCCGAGTCTTGCCGCCCTTCGCTTCACGCTCCTCGATGAGACGGGTTGCGGTGGCCATGTCAATGCTGGCAGGATCAGCGTCCTTGGGGACCGTCGCGTTCACCCTGTTCCAGTTCACGTAAGGTCCGTACTTTCCGTCCAGAACGGTCACGGGGCCGCCGCGCTCCGGGTGCTCTCCGAGTTCCTTCAGCACCGTCGCGTTCCGACGCCGGTTCCCGCGCGAGGCCACCTTTGCCGCGATGAGCTCGACGGCGCGGTTCATGCCTACGCTCCAAACTTCCTCGATCGACTCGAGGTCGGCGGTCGTGCCGCCCTTGGAGCTCGTCGAATCCGCGTGCTTCAGGAAGGGCCCGAAGCGCCCGAGATTGGCCCAGATCGACACGCCGTCTTCGGGATGCTGACCGACGAGACGAGGCAATTCGAGAAGCCTGAGCGCCTCCTCGAGCGTGATTGCGGCTGGATCCCAGGCTTCGGGCACGGTGCGACGCTGCGGCTTCTCACCGTCAGCCGAAGCTTCGCCTCGCTGAACATAGGGTCCGAATCGGCCCTTGTGGACCCAGATCGCATCTTCGCCGTCCTCGCCCAGTTTTCTGCCCTCTGGAGGGAAATTGCTTTCCGGTTCCTGGCCGGGCGGACCGAAGGCACGGCTGTAGCGGCACTCGGGATAGTTCGAGCAACCGATAAACGCTCCGCCGGCACGGGCGGTTCGCGCCGACAACCGCCCGGTGCCGCAGTGGGGGCAGATGCGCGGGTCGCGACCGTCCTCGGTTGGCGGAAAGAGATGCGGTGCCAGTATCTCGTTGATCTTCTCCAGAACGTCGGCGAATCGGAGCTCGGACGTTTCCCCGACGGAAGCGCTGAACTCTTCCCAGAAGCGCGCAAGCACGTCCTTCCAGTCACGCGTCCCGGACGTGATGTCGTCAAGTTCCTCCTCAAGCTTGGCCGTGAAGTCGTAGCTCAGGTATCGGCGGAAGTAGTTCATCAGGAAAGCGGTTACCAGTTGCCCCTTTTCCTCCGGGTAGAGCCGGTCTTTTTCCTTCCGCACGTACCCTCTGTCTTGAATCGTCGAGACGACAGACGCGTATGTCGACGGTCGCCCGATGCCGATCTCTTCCATCTTCTTTACGAGCGTGGCTTCGGTGTAGCGCGGAGGAGGCTTGGTGAAGTGCTGCTCGGGCAGGACTTGGTCCAGCTGCACCGGTTCCGTGTTGTTGATTCGGGGCAGGATCCTCTCATTGTCGTCAACGACGTCGTCGCGGCCTTCCTCGTACACCCTCATGAAGCCGTCAAAGGTCTGGACTTGACCGGTCGCCCGGAGTTCGGTCAAGCCATCCGCGCTTGCGATGTCGACCGTGGTCCGTTCGAACCTGGCACTTTCCATCTGGCTTGCGAGCGCCCGCATCCAAATGAGGTCGTACAGGTCAAGCTGGCCCGTGTCCTGTATCGGGAGTGAGGTCGGATGTGCCGACATGCGGGTCGGGCGGATGCATTCGTGCGCTTCCTGCGCGTTCTTGGCCTTGCTCTTGTGCCTGCGCGGTCCCTTGGGAAGGTACTTTGCGCCGTACCGTTCCTTGATCGCGTCACGGACGGCCATGATCGCCTCCGGAGCCATGTCCACCCCGTCTGTTCGCATGTAAGTGATGTGCCCAGCCTCGTAGAGCTTCTGCGCGGCCTGCATCGTTGCTTTCGCACCGAATCCGAGTTTGCGCGATGCCTCCTGCTGCAGCGTGGATGTTATGAACGGCGCCGGCGGGCTGCGCATGACGGGTTTCGCTTCGACCGACTTGACCGACAAGTCGCTTGACAGGATTGCTTGGACCGCCTCGTTCGCTCGGTCCTCGTCGGGAATGCCAAGCCGGTCGAGCTTGTTTCCGTCAAGCACGGTCAGGCGCGCCTCGAACTCCTCCCCTCTAGGCGTGGCAAGGACCGCCTTGACGGTCCAGTATTCCTGAATCCGGAACGCCTCCACTTCCATTTCGCGCTCGACGATGAGTCGCAGGCACACGGACTGCACGCGGCCCGCTGACCTTGCGCCGGGCAGCTTTCTCCAAAGTACCGGCGAGAGCGTGTAGCCAACCAGGTAGTCCAGCGCGCGGCGGGCAAGATAGGCCTCGACAAGGTCACGGTCGACCTTGCGCGGGTTTTCCATCGCCTCGGTCAGGCTCCTCCTTGTGACGGAGTTGAAAGCAATTCGGTCGACCGTTGTGTCTTCCCGGATGGCCTTGCGGGCACGAAGCGCCTCCTCAAGGTGCCAGGAGATCGCCTCGCCCTCTCGGTCAGGGTCGGTGGCGAGAATCAGCGCCTTGTCCTTTTGGAGGGCGTCGGCGATTGCCTTGATGTGCCTTCTTGCCCTAGCCGGGACTTCCCATTTCATCGCGAAGTTGTGGTCGGGATTCACCGAACCTTCCTTTTCGGCAAGGTCGCGCACGTGACCGAAACTTGCGAGCACGGTGTAGTCCTTGCCGAGAAAGTTCTCGATCGTCTTGGCCTTGGCGGGAGACTCGACGACAACGACAGGCATGGGGGGCTCCCGAAAAGCGAACGCGGTTGTGGCGGCGGAAGATGTGGGGCGTTGTTGCCATTTGTCAATGTGTGAAGGACGACGGCTGCCGCATTCGGCATTTCAGGAGCGCTTCGCACAGAGGTCGTTCGCAAATCGGCACGGTGAACGTCCGCGTCAGATCAGGTCGGCACACGGTGCTCGGGGACCGAATCTCCGGATTTCCGGGCGAATCGGACAGCACTTTGCCTCGACGAGCGATCAGGCGGATGAACCGCCCACGGTCAGGTTTCCGACCAGGAGGGTGGGCTGGCCGACGCCGACGGGCACCCATTGCCCCGCCTTGCCGCAATTCCCGATGCCGGGGTCGAGCTCCATGTCGTTTCCGACCGCGCGGATGTGCCGGAGCGCGGTTGCCCCGTCACCGATCAGGGTCGCGCCCTTCACGGGCTCGCAGATCCTGCCGTCCCTGACGCGGTAGGCTTCCGTGCAGGAAAACACGAACTTCCCGTTCGTTATGTCCACCTGCCCCCCGCCGAAGCCGACGGCATGGATGCCGTCCCTGACCTCGGCGATGATCGATTCAGGTTCTGCACGACCCGGCATCATGTACGTGTTCGTCATCCTCGGCATGGGGGCGTGCGCAAAGCTCTCGCGGCGACCGTTGCCGGTCGGTTCCACGCCCAGCAGCCGCGCGTTTTGACGATCCTGCATGTAGTTCACGAGGATGCCGTCCTCGATCAGGACATTCCGGCCCGACGGCGTGCCCTCGTCGTCGACTTGCAACGACCCGCGACGGTCCGGGAGCGTCCCGTCGTCCAGCACGGTCACGTCACTTGCAGCAATTTTCTGTCCCATGAGGCCGGCAAACGCAGAGGACTTCTTGCGGTTGAAGTCTCCCTCCAAGCCATGTCCGATCGCCTCGTGCAGGAGAATGCCAGGCCAGCCCGGACCAAGGGTCACGTCCATTACGCCCGCCGGTGCCTCCACCGCGTCGAGATTGACGAGGGCAATTCGAAGGGCTTCGCGCACGAGCGATTGCCAGCGCTCAGGAGCAATCAGCCTGGAAAGACCGTGGCGGCCGCCTCTGCCGGACACGCCGGATTCGCGGCGACCGTCCCTTTCTACGATCACGCCGACGTTCAGGCGCGCCATCGGCCGCGTGTCTGTGACGCAGCGGCCCTCGGGACGGAGGATCGCAACCTCCTGATGCGACGCAGCCAGCGTGGCGGAAACCTGAACGACCCGGGAGTCCAGGTCGCGGGCAAATGCGTCGATCTCCTTCAGCGTTTCGATCTTGTGGGGAAACTCGGCATCTTCCATGGGATTCTCGTCGCAATAGAGACTGAGCACCTCACGTGCCGGCGATGCGGCGAGCGAACCGCCCCCGTCGCCCACTGCCAGCCGAACGGTCTTGGCGGCGCGCTTCAAGCCGGCCAGGCTGATCCCGGTCGAATGGGCGTAGCCGGCGGTCTCGCCTTTTATGGCACGGAGCCCGAAGCCCTCTGCGCCGTCATAGCTTGCGTTGCGCACGCGCCCGTCGTCATAGGTCAGCACTTCCGAGCGACGGCGTTCCAGAAACAGCTCGCCGTCGTCCGCGCCTCTTGCCGTCTCTTGCAGAATGTGGAGGGCGGCATCCTTGTCCAAGTGCGTCTCGAACGGCCTAAACTGGTTCAGCACGACCATGCCTTGCTCCCTGAGCGACGCGGAAAAGCGTCTGAATGCCGCAATCAGATGCCTTGTTCATGAACATCTTATATGGTTTCTAGCGTCTGAAGAACAACCGGCGGGCCATGCCGACTAGAGGCATGCCACAAAGCCATCGCGAACAGGACCCTAGACTGATGCGCCTCAGATCCCTCCTCACCGGCCCGACCATGCTTGTCGCCGGAAGCGCTGCTCATGCGCAGGACTTGCCCTTCATCGGGCAACCGGACCAGGCCGGGCTCGGATTCCAGACGCCCACGACCGAGCTCGCGCGTGACATCCAATGGCTGGACGGAATGGTGCTCATCATCATCACCGTGATCTCGCTGTTCGTCATGGCGCTGCTGCTGATCTGCATCGTGCGTTTCAACCGCCGCGCCAATCCGAACCCGGCAAGTTTCACGCACAACACGCCGGTCGAAGTGGCCTGGACCGTCATTCCGATCGTGATCCTGGTCTTCATCGGGGCGTTCTCGCTGCCGGTGCTGTTCAAGCAGCAGATCATCCCCGAGCCGGAGGTGTTCATCAAGGCGACCGGCAACCAGTGGTACTGGGAATACGAGTATCCAGACGAGGACATCAGCTTTGCGAGCTACATGATCGGCATTGACAGCGCGAACCAGCTAACGCCGGAAACCTCGCAGCAGCTGGCCGAAGCGGGTTACACGGACGAGCATTTCCTCCTCGCCACGGACACTTCGGTCGTCATCCCGACTGGCAAGGTCGTCGTGGTCCAAGTCACCGCCGCCGACGTGATCCATGCATGGACCGTTCCGTCGTTCGGTGTGAAGCAGGACGCTGTTCCGGGCAGGCTTGCCGAGCTCTGGTTCAAGGTCGACGAAGGCCATGAGGGCGTCTATTTCGGGCAGTGTTCCGAGCTCTGCGGCCTGAGTCATTCCTACATGCCCATAACGGTCAAGGCGGTTCCGGCCGCCGAATACGACGCGTGGGCCGCCGACACGCGAGCGGCGGGGAACTACATTGAGCCGGGCCCGATTCGGTTGGCGGCGAGCGAGTAAATTCGAATGCGGGACCTCGCAATCAGCGCGGCGCACGAGCACGAACCGACATTCGGCGACTACGTCGCGCTGCTGAAGCCAAGAGTGATGTCGCTTGTGGTCTTCACGGCGCTGGTTGGCCTCGTGGTTGCCCCGGCATCCCTTCACGCGGTCGAAGCCGTTGCGGCGATGCTGTTCATCGCGCTCGGGGCAGGGGCCGCAGGCGCTCTGAACATGTGGTACGATGCAGATATCGACTCGGTCATGCGGCGCACGATGAAGCGTCCGGTTCCGAGTGGCCGTGTCGCGCCGGACGAGGCCTTGGCGATCGGCGTTGGCCTGTCCGGCCTTTCGGTCGTGATGCTTGGCCTTGCGACGAACATGCTCGCGGCTTCCCTTCTGGCCGTCACGATTGCATTCTACGTAGTGATATACACGATGTGGCTGAAGCGCCGGACGCCACAGAACATCGTGATCGGCGGGGCGGCCGGCGCCTTCCCGCCGATGATCGGCTGGGTGGCGGCAACGGGGAGCATCTCCCTGGAAGCCTGCCTGATGTTTGCGTTGATCTTCGTGTGGACTCCGCCGCATTTCTGGGCCTTGGCCCTGTTCATGCGGTCCGACTACGAGGATGCAGGCGTCCCGATGCTCACGGTGACCCATGGCCGTCCTGCGGCGCGAAGGTACATTCTGGCCTACACGCTGCTTCTCGTGCCCGTGTCGCTCTGGCTTGCCTTGGGTCCGATCGGCGGCCCGGTGAGTCTTGCCGCTTCCGTCGTGCTGAACCTCATGTTCGTACGGGGCGCGGTACAGATCTGCAGGCGGGACGAAGCCGTTGCCCAATGTGACGGCTACGCTGCGGAAAAGGCGTTCTTCCGCGCCTCGCTGTTCTACCTCTTCCTTCATTTCGGCGCCATTCTCGCGGACGCGGTGTTGAGGCAAGTGTCATGAGCGGCATCAGGGCTACGCACGAATTGCACGCACGCCGTCTCTCGCGGAATCTCGGTGTGGCGTTCGCGCTCGCTCTCTTTGTTGCCGTTGTCTTTGCGTTGACCGTGGTGAAGGTGAAGCGTGGTGACCCGCTGCAGGGCTTCGATCACGTCGTGAGGCCTGGGATGGAGGTATCCGGGTCATGATGGACGCACGGCAGCGCACGGCAGCAAGACTCCTCGGAGTGGTTCTGGTCATGGGATCGCTCGCATGGGCGTCGGTGCCCCTCTACGATCTCTTTTGCAGGGTCACTGGGTGGGGCGGCACGACGGATGTCGCCAGGTCCCCGCTTGACGCGCCGCTGGAAGAACTGGTCACGATACGCTTCGACGCCTCGACCGCGTCGGGGATGCCGTGGGAATTCAAGCCCGCACAGCTCAAGATGCCGATCCGGATCGGCGAAGAGGGCCTGGCGTTCTACGAGGCCTACAACCCAACGAGCCGAAGAATCGCAGGCACAGCAAGTTTCAATGTCGCACCGTTTTCCGCCGGTGCCTATTTCTCGAAAATTGACTGCTTCTGCTTCGAACTTCAGGTGCTCGAACCCGGCCAGCGGGTCAGCATGCCGGTCAGCTTCTTCGTGGAACCCGCAATTCTTGACGATCCCGATGCAAGGTTTGTCAAGACGATCACGCTGTCTTACACGTTCCACGAGGTGGATCTACCCGAAGACTACCGTTCCGAACAGGCAGCGCTTGGCGAGGACGGGACGGAATCGCAACTGAACTAGAATCCTGGAGAAGTCCGGCATGGCGCACGAGAAGAACCACGACTACCACATCCTGCACCCGTCGGTCTGGCCGTTCATCGGTGCGGTTTCCGGCTTCGTCATGCTGTTCGGCTTTGTGCTGGCTTTCGGACAGAACACCCCGGAGAACCTGCAACAGCCCTACATGTTCATCATCGGCCTTATAGGCGTTTGCTACGTGATGTATGCCTGGTGGGCGGACGTGATCCGGGAATCCATCGTTGGCGACCACACGCCGGTCGTGAGGATCGGCCTGCGCTACGGGTTCATCATGTTCATCATGTCGGAGGTCATGTTCTTTTCGGCATGGTTCTGGGCGTTCTTCAAGAACGCGCTCTATCCCATGGGCCCCGAAAGCCCGGCGGTCGATGGCGTTTGGCCACCTGCCGGCATCGAGACCTTCGATCCCTGGCATCTGCCGCTCATCAACACGCTGATTCTCCTGTGCTCCGGGGCGGCGGCAACTTGGGCTCATCACGCGATCGCGCACGAGAACAACCGCAAGGACATGGCGACGGGGCTCATCGTCGCGATTATCCTCGGCGTGCTCTTCACGGTATTCCAGGCCTATGAATACAGCCACGCGGCATTCGGGTTCTCGGGCAACATATATGGCGCAACCTTCTTCATGGCGACCGGGTTCCACGGGTTCCACGTGATCATCGGCACGATATTTCTCTTCGTGTGCTACCTGCGTGTGCGGGCCGGGCACTTCACGGCCGAACGCCATGTCGGGTACGAGGCTGCGGCCTGGTACTGGCACTTCGTCGACGTCGTCTGGCTGTTTCTCTTTGCATCGATCTACATCTGGGGCAGCTGAACTGGATCGGATCGCCGCGTGACAGCGCAGCGCCGGGGTTTCGTCCCCGGCGCGTTTCGTGCAGTTTCGGGAACGGCACGGAGGCTCAGGTGACATGCGGCTGCTCTTTCCGTTGATCTTAGGCGTAGGCGGCTTTTCCCTGCTCGTTTCGCTGGGCGCATGGCAGCTGCAAAGGCTGGCCTGGAAGGAAGGCGTTCTCGCCGAAATTGAATCAAGGATTGCTGCAGACCCCGTTCCGCTTCCAGCAGCGCCGACCGCCGATCGCGACAAGTACCTTCCCGTCATTGTCGAGGGTGACTTTGTAGGCGAGGATGTCGCCGTGCTGGTGAGCTTGCCGAAAGTCGGACCGGCCTACAGGCTGGTCGCCTCGTTCAAGACGGCGGAGGGGAGGCGAATCATGGTGGACAGGGGAGCCGTGCCGGTCGCGAACCGGTCCCGTGCCATGCCGGCCACGTCGGTGACCTTGCTCGGCAATCTTCACTGGCCTGACGAGGTGGATCGCTGGACGCCGCAGCCTGACCGCGAAGCCGGAATCTGGTACGGGCGCGACCTGGCCGCGATGGCCGAAGAACTGCGGACCGAGCCTGTTCTCGTCGTGGCCCGGGAGGCTTCGAACAACGACCCGCCGGCAACGCCGCTTCCCGTGACGACGGAGGGCATTCCAAACAGTCACCTGGGGTATGCGGTCCAGTGGTTCGGACTGGCGGCGGTATGGGCGGTGATGACTCTCTTCCTGCTCTGGCGTATCCGGAAGCGGACCGACTGAGGAACTGCCATGAGATACGTCTCGACACGCGGAAAGGCTCCGGAACTGTCCTTCGAAGAGGCCATGCTGACCGGGCTGGCCACCGACGGAGGACTCTACGTACCCGCAGAGATGCCGGCATTCGAGCCGGGCGAGATCGCCTTGCTGCATGGCAAGAGCTACGAGGACGCGGCGCTTGCGCTCATGCGTCCGTTCGTGAGCGACACCTTCGAGGAGGACGAGTTTCGCGAGGTGATCAAGGCCGCCTATGCAGGTTTTGGCCACGTCAGCCGTGCGCCCCTGAAACAGGCTGGCGACGGAATCTGGCTTCTGGAACTCTTCCACGGCCCGACGCTGGCCTTCAAGGACTTTGCCATGCAGCTGATCGGCCAGATGTTCCAGGCCGTGCTGCAGCGAAGGGGCGAAAGCGTCACCATAGTGGGAGCGACCAGCGGCGATACCGGGAGTGCCGCGATCGAGGCGTTCCGTGGTCTGGAAAACGTGGATGTTTGCATACTCTATCCACATGACAAGGTGTCCGAGGTGCAGAGGCGGCAGATGACCACGCCGACGGAGGGGAACGTGCGCGCTTTTGCGGTCGAGGGCACGTTTGACGATTGCCAGCGCCATCTGAAGGACATGTTCGCCGATTTGGGATTTCGCGAGGAGATGCGTCTGGCAGCCGTGAACTCCATAAATTGGGCACGCGTGATGGCGCAAGTCGTTTACTACTTCACTTCTGCGGTGGCCCTCGGAGCGCCTGATCGGAAAGTCAGCTTCTGCGTGCCAACGGGCAATTTTGGCGACATTTACGCAGGCGAGGTCGCGCGCCGCATGGGGCTGCCCGTCGAGCGGCTGGTGATAGCGACCAACCAGAACGACATCCTGCACCGTGCGCTCGTGTCCGGAGACTATCGAACCGGGGAAGTCCGGCCGTCGATCAGCCCCTCGATGGACATTCAGGTGAGCTCCAATTTCGAGCGGCTCTTGTTCGACGCATACGGGCGCGACGCCGACGCGGTCGTGTCGTTGATGAGTGCACTTGAGCTTGGAAACGGGTTTCGGATCGACGACGTCGCGCTCGGCAGAATTGGCGAGACCTTTGCAAGCGGAAGGGTTTCGGAAGAGGAGACGATGTCCAGGATCGGGGCGATGCACGCCGCAAGCGGTCAGCTTGTCTGCCCTCATACTGCGGTCGGACTCGAAGTGGCCGGTCGAATGGCAGAGCCACGCATTCCAATGATCGCTCTTGCCACGGCAGATCCCGCCAAGTTCCCGGACGCGGTGGAGCAGGCGACGGACATTCGTCCACCCCTTCCCAACCGAATGGCAGATCTTTATGAGCGTCCCGAGCGAGTGACACGGGTGGCAAATGACTTTGCCGAGCTCTGTCACGCGATCAGGGAGGGTCGGGCCGCTTGACAGTTGAACTTCACAGGCTGGCGAACGGCGTACGCGTCGTGACCGAACACATGCCGGGGCTGCAATCCGCCTCGCTCGGCATCTGGATTGCGGCCGGCGGACGCCACGAGCGCGCCGAGCAGAACGGGATCGCCCATTTCCTTGAGCACATGGCGTTCAAGGGTACCGGCACCCGGACGGCGCTGCAGATCGCCGAGGCGATCGAGGATGTAGGCGGCTACATCAATGCCTACACGTCGCGTGAGATGACGACCTTTTTTGCGCGCGTTCTTGCAGAGCATACTGACCTTGCACTGGACGTCCTTTCGGACATCGTCCTGAATCCGGCTTTCGATCCTGGTGAGATAGAGATCGAGCGGCACGTGATCTTGCAAGAGATCGGGCAGGTTCTGGACACGCCCGACGACATAATCTTCGACTGGCTGCAGGAGACGGCCTTTCCGGACCAGCCTCTCGGCCGCCCGATTCTTGGTCCCGCGTCGAAGGTCGAGCGCTTCGGCCGCAAGGACCTGTCCGGGTTCGTCAGCGAGCGCTATTTGCCCGGCAACCTGATCGTCGCGGCCGCGGGTGCCGTCGATCACGACGAAATTGTTATGGCAACTGAGGCGAGATTCGCGCACCTGTCGCCTGGGACCGTGGCCGACGCGGAGCCCGGGCGCTTTCTGGGAGGCGAGACGAGGGTTGAGAAGGATCTGGAGCAAGCCCATGTGGCGTTGGCCTTCGAGAGCCCCGAATATCGAGACGATGCGGTATACTCCGCCCAGGCATTCGCGATCGCGATGGGCGGCGGCATGTCCTCGCGGCTTTTTCAGGAGGCGCGCGAGAAGCGTGGGCTGTGCTACACGATTTTCGCGCAGGCGAGCCCCTATTCGGACAGTGGCCTCCTCACGGTCTATTCCGGGACCAGCGGTGAGGAGACTTCCGAGCTCTTGGCATTGACGGTGGACGAATTGCGGCGGTCGGTTGATGACCTTTCCGAGGCAGAAATTGCGCGGGCGAGGGCTCAGTTGAAGGCAGGCCTGCTGATGGGGCTCGAGCAGCCCGCGAGTCGCGCCGAACGCTTGGCGAAGCATCTGTCGATCTGGGATCGAGTGCCATTGATCGAGGAAACGATCGAGAAGGTCGATTCGATCAGCGTGCAGTCGGTGCGGGAGGTGGCGGCGGGACTCGTGTCTGCCGGTGCGGGAGCCTTGGCGCTTTACGGGCCGGTGGCGGCCGCTCCAACAGTCCAGGAAGTCACGGACAAGCTGGCGGCCTGATGCTGTGGACGAGAGGCCGAGTCAGAATTGATACCGAACGCATGTTGCTGCGTCCGCCGGTCCAGAGCGACTACCAGCCTTGGTCCGAACTGAGGCGGAAGAGCGCAGAATTCTTGAAGCCCTGGGAACCGTCGTGGTCGACGGATCACCTGACGCGCAAGGGGTTCGTCAATCGCGTCCACTGGGCGCGTCGCTCCATTCGGGAGGGAACGGCCGTGCCGCTGTTCCTCACGCGGCGGAGCGACGAGTGCCTTCTGGGAGCCATCACGCTGGAGAACATCCGACGGGGACCGAGTCAATCCGGAATGATCGGCTACTGGATCGGAGTGGAACATGCGCGGCAAGGCTACATGCGCGAGGCGCTGACGGCGATGGTGCACTACGCGTTCGAGATCATCGACCTGAGCAGGGTCGAGAGCGCATGCTTGCCGGAAAACGCGGCGTCACGTGGTCTTCTTGAGAACTGCGGCTACAAGTATGAAGGCGTGGCGCAGGGCTACCTTCAGATCAACGGGCGCTGGCGGAACCATGTGCTCTATGCCAACCTCCGCGCCGACCGGAGAGGTCGGGCGGAGCCCTGAGGCCCGGAACGATTGGGAATGTTCAATCCGGCACTGACATCGCATCGGCAGTCAGGCCCGGCTCTATTCCGGATGCTGGCACAGGAGCCAAGACGCATTCGCGTTGAATCGAATGACGGCGAATTCTATGTGTAGCAGATCGAGGCCGTCCGCGCCTGTGCCAGAGATCACTGCGGATCTGGATTCTTCCGCGGATTGCTGACCAGGCGAGAATCTGTCGTGCCCGGATAGGGGCTGCAAGCAGGAGGACGGAATTGAATACCGCTATTGCCAGCATGCATGGCAGGTCGGAGGCAGACGCCCTTCCCGGTCCGGGAGGGCTGCCCTTGATCGGCAACTTCCACCAGATCCGCTTCGACCGCCTGCATCTCGACCTTGAGGAGTGGGCTGGCCAATTCGGTCCGCTCTACCGGATCCGTCTCGGCCCACACGTTGTGGTGGTGCTTTCGGATCGCGACGAAATCCATCGCCTGCTGTCCGATCGTCCGGACGGGTTTCGTCGCCCCAGCTACCTGGAAGCCGCGGCTTCCGAAATGCGACTCAAGGGGGTCTTTGCGGCGGAGGGAGAGGACTGGCGCAGACAGCGCCGCATCGTCATCGATGCGCTGAACCGGGCAAGGATCGAGGATTTCTTTCCGTTGCTCGCCACTACGGTCGGGCGGTTGCAGCGGCGATGGGAGCGAGCAGCTGACGCGGGTGAACTCGTCGATCTTTGCCGCGACCTGATGCGTTTCACGGTCGACGTGACCACGCAGCTGGCTTTCGGTATCGACATAAACACGCTGGAGACGTCGGGCCCCACGATCCAGCGCCATCTCGACAAGGTGTTTCCGGTTCTGCACAGGCGCTTGAACTCGCCGTTTCCCTACTGGCGCCTCTTCCGCCTTCCGGCGGACCGTGCCCTTGATCGAGCGCTGGATGCGCTCGAGCGTGAGTTCGGCGCCATGGTGAATGCCGCACGCGAGCGTCTTGAACGCGAACCCGCGCGTCGCCAGTCACCCCAGGACTTCCTTGAAGCCATCATCGTCGAGATGGAGGTCGAGGGATCCCGGGTCACCAACGAGGAGATATTCGCAAATGTCGGCAACCTGCTGCTCGCCGGCGAGGACACGACGGCGTACACGATCGCATGGACGGTTCATCTCCTTACCGGAAATCCGGACTGGCTTGATCGCTGTCGACGCGAGATCGATGCGCTGACCGCGTCGAACTCTCCTGGAATGGTGAACTTCGAACAGACGAAGCGGATGCCGGTGATCGATGCAGTCAGCAGCGAATCCATGCGCCTCAAGCCTGTCGCGCCACTGCATATGCTGGAAGCCCTGAACGATACCTGGATCCTTGGGTGCAGAATCCCCAAGGGTACCACGATCTTCATGCTGCTGCGTCACCTGGCAACCCGGGAGGAGCATTTCGTCAACGGAGATTGCTTTGATCCCGAGCGCTGGCTCCTCAGGCAAGAAGCGAGGCATGGTCCGCACGATCACCGTGCCTTCGTTCCCTTCGGAGGCGGTCCGCGCTTCTGTCCAGGTCGCAATCTTGCGATGCTCGAGATCAAGACGGTGCTCGCCATGTTGTGCAGCAACTTCGACGTGCTGCCGGTCAATCGGACCAGAGTGAAGGAACAAATTGCATTCACCATGTTCCCAACAAATCTCTTCGTGCGCATGAGGCGAAGGAAGCGAACTTGACCGGCATGGATGTGCATCAAATGACACCCCGTGCAAATGCATCAGGTGATTGTCCGATGTCTCGCACGGGTGCGTGACGGACGGTTGGATGCAGGACACGCCGGATGGAGGGGATTTCAAGATCCGGCCGCTCGCGCCGTCAGACCCGCGTGCGCGTCGGCTCATTGGCATGCTCGACCGCCTCCAGCTCTCCCTTTACCCGGCAGAGAGCAACCATCTCGAATCAATCGATTCGCTGGAGCACGATGACGCCGCGTTCCTCGTCGCGCTCGTGGCCGGGGAGGTGGTCGGATGCGGTGCGGTCAAGCGCATGCCCGCGAGTCTCACGTCCCCACGATACGGCGAGACAAGGCGGATGTATGTCGATTCCGAAGTTCGCGGCCGCGGCATAGGCGGCGCGCTGCTGGATGCGCTCGAATCGAACCTGATTTCGCACGGAATCGTCATTGCGCGCCTGGAGACGGGCGTTTGCCAACCCGATGCCCACGCCCTGTATGAAGGTCATGGATATGTGCGCATCTCCCCATTCGGCGATTACGTTGAGGATCCGTTGAGCGTGTTCCACGAAAAGTGGCTTGCCTGAGTCCGGCATTGTGCAAGTTCCCGTTTGCCGGCAAGGACATCCGTCGTGCCGCCGTCGGGAACGGTGGCCATGCCTTGGCCAAAGAAGAGACCTGACAGTGCGCATTGTGCTTGCTCCAGATGCCGAGAGGGCCGATGTGCTGTACGGCAATCTCGACTCAATCCCCGAATGGGCCGGGCGCGGGCGCCAATGCATAATGACCGGAACAGCCTTGTCGGGAATGCTTGTCTCGGTGGTTGCGCGAGTTCGCAACCACCGAGATCGACATATGATTGAGATTCCGGTCTGAACCGCCTCAACCCATTGATTGCAAACTAGAAATCGTATCACTAGCTCACCACAGGAGCGAACTGCAACTGACTGATGCGCAATACAGGCCGGTTTGAGGCCGCATCGAACGTGGCAGGCGTCGCACGGACATCCCCGCGCCTGCTTGAGCGGTCGCCTCCATCTCGACCGCGAGGCTTGTTGCACCATCGTCGGCCACAGCATGTCGGCGGACCGCAACGGCATCACTTCACTGAGGAGCACCAGCCGACAACTTCGCCCGATTCAGGCAGGGTCGAGTATCTCTCGCGTAGCTGCCTTCTGAACGAACGCGGAGCGCGTCATGCCACGCATGCGCGCCGCCTCGTCGAGCGTATCGACGAACCCCTTTTCCAGGCTCAGGTTCACCCGCACGACTCGCTTCCGGTCCTGCACATAGGGAATCATCATCAGCACCGCGCCCTCTGCGATACTCCCGGCAACTTGCTCCCGCACCGCTTCGATTCCGCGCGACGGCATAGGCTCGCAGTCTTCGAAGAACAGGCTCAACGCCTCGATAGCGTTGGGAACGATGTCATCGAAGCTGTCGGCGGCCGAGTAGCATCCCGGCACCTCTGGAAACCGGACCCCGTAGGCGCTTCCAGGGTCCTTGTCGATGACGGCGACATAGTGCATGGCTGCCTCCTCAGTCCCAGCCCACCCGCTTGGCGATGCCCCGGGCGGTGCCGACGGGCAAGTCCTTCTTCGGATGCGGAACGACCACGGTGATCGTGCCCTTTCTGAACTTGTGGTGCGAACCCTTTACGCTCACCAATTCGAAGCCCTCAGCCTTGAGACGCTTGACGATGTCTCGGCTGTTGCGCATCATGCGCAACTATATACACACGAGGACAACCGATGCAATGTACACGTTGCCGGAGGGTGCACGACAAATTTTTTTGGAATTCCTGAGAATCACGAAGACACGGTGACTTGCACGGCTACCTTGTATAAGATAGTTGGACAAGATGACAGGGCGCGATCCTTGTCCCGTAATCACGGAACAGGACAGGCCACGTGGCAGACATCGAAAAGCTCATCGAGGCCCGCGACCGGGCCAGGGAGGAATTCCGGACGATCGGCGACATGCGTCCGGGGTCCCTTCAGGAGAATCTCACCCGCTGCGGGAAGCCGAACTGCCGCTGTGCCGAGGATGACGCGGCGCGTCATCCCGGGACCATCCTGACCCGGTCGATCGACGGCAAGGTCTCCTCGACGCGCCTGCGCCGGGACGAGGTCGAGGAGACCCGGCCCCTGCTGGACGAGTACCAGCGCTTCCGGGGCGTGGTGTCGGCCTTCGTGGCGGCCAGCGAATCCCTGGCCGAGGCCAGGCGAAAGGAGAGGCGGGCTTCGGGTCCGGGAAAAGGGGGGGCTTCGCGACGGCGGTCAGGACGGAGGTCGCGGCCGACATCGACCGGCTGATCGCTGGCTCGGCGGACGGGATCGACTTCGAGGTTCTGGAGCGGGTGGTCCGGGAGACAGCGCTGGGCACCGCTGCCTCCCTGCTTGCCGCCCGGCTGAACGCCGACCTTTCGGACGGGGAGGAGTCGCAGCTGCCCTGTGCCTGCGGCGCTGACGCGCGCCGTTCGGGGCGGCGGCGCAAGACCTTCGTGACGGCCCTCGGGCCGCTGACCCTGGAGCGGGCACGGTATCACTGCGAGGCCTGTGGCGGCGGGTTCAGCCCGCGCGACCGTGCGCTCCGCGTCGAGGGCGGGTCCCTGTCTCCGGGCGCGCTTTGCATGGTCGGCATCACGACGGCCGAGCTGAGCTTCGAGAAGAGCAGCGTCCTGCTGCGGGAACTGGCTGGCCTCGCGGTCGGGGCAAGGCAGGTCAAGCGTCATGCCGAGGCCTTGGGACGCGAGGTCGCCGAGGACGAACGCGAGGTCATCGAGCCCGAGCCGGCCAGGGCCGCCACCCTCTACCTGAGGCTGGACGGCACCGGGGTCCCGGTGCGCAAGGAGGAGACAGAGGGCCGGCCCGGGAAGCAGGCCGACGGTTCGGGCCGGACACGCGAGGTCAAGCTCTCCACCGTCTGGTCGGCGGAAGCCCGCGACGAGGAGGGCCGTCCGGTCCGCGACGCCGGGTCCGTCAGGCACAATGCCGCCATTGAATCGATCGCCACCCGCGACACGGACCGGGAGCTCGCCCCTTTCGCCAGGCGGGTGTTGCGCGAGGCCGGACGGCGCGGGTTCTTCGGCGTCGAGCGCCGGGTCGTCCTCGGGGACGGGGCGGCCTGGATCTGGAACTTCGCCGACGAGCATGTCCCGGACGCGATCCAGATCGTCGACATGTTCCATGCCAGGCAGCACGTCTTCGACGTCGCCAAGGCCCTTTACGGACCGGGGAGCGACCATGCGGCACAGTGGGGGAAGGTCCGGCGAGACCAACTGGACCTGGGGCGTCTCGATCTCGTCATCGAGGAGCTCGCCAGGCATGCGGACCGCTGCCAGGAGGCGGAGAGGAACATGGCCTGCTTCAAGACGAACCGGGCGCGCATGGACTATCCCCGGTTCCGGGAGCAGAACCTCTGCGTCTCAACCGGGGTCGTCGCGGGCGCCTGCAAGTCCGTGATCGCGGGTCGGCTGAAGCGCGGCGACATGCACTGGAGCGTCGACGGCGCAAATGCCGTCATCGCGCTGCGGCGCTGCGTTCAAAGCAACACGTTCGACGGCTTCTGGGAGCGAAGGGCAGGCTGAAATCGCCGGGCCTGAACAAATTTGTCGCGCACCCTCCCGGATCAACCCGCCGGAGGAATGGATCGTCACCTAGGTTCCCGATCTCCGGACCGTCGACGACGGCCTCTGGCAGGCAGTCAAGGACCGCCAGGGCGAGATCACCGAGAAATACGCCACGTTCATCGAGGCCACGCAGTCCGGGCGGACGAACCGGCTGAACCGCGCGCACCGCCCCCGCCACCTGCTCTCGGGCCTGCTCGAGTGCGGCGTGTGCGGCGGACCCTGCGCCATGCGCGGCCAGGACCGCTGCGCCTGCTCCGGCCACGACATGACCGGATCCTGCCCAAACGGCCGGGGCATCCGTCGCGCGGCAATCGAGGAACGCGTGCTGTCCGGGCTGAAGAACCGGCTGATGGCGCCGGAGGTCGCCGCCGAGGCGATGCGCGCCCATGCCGAGGAGACCAACCGGATCAACCGCGAGCGCCGTGCCTCTGGCGCGAGCGACAGGAAGGAACTGGGCGACGTCGAGAGAAAGATGGCAGCCATGATCGCCGTCATCGAGGACGGCGGCCACGTGCGGGGCATGGCGGACCGGCTTCGCGAGCTCGATGCCCGCCAGGACGAGCTGACCGAACGGCTTACGACGACTCCCGTCGACCTCCAGGACATTCACCCCAACGTCGCGGACGTCTACCGGCGCAAAGTGGCGCGGCTCGCCGATACGCTGGACCATGCGGCGGACCGCGAAGCAGCGGCGGCGGCCATTAGGAGCCTGATCGACCGCATCGTGCTCACGCCTGGAGCGAAACGGGGCGAAATGGATGCCGTGCTGCACGGCGATCTCGGAACCATCCTCGAATGGGCAGGAAACGGGCGCGGGAACATGAAGGCTGCCGCGCTCACATGCCGGATTTGTCGGTCTCGGTGGTTGCGGGGGCGGGACTTGAACCTGCAATCTTGAGACTGCGATCCCTATGGCAATTCCGCGGACGGAATGATCTGGAAGAACTGACCGCCGGACCAGACTCCAAACCAGCTGGCACCGTCATATTCATGATGCACTCCAATTTCCACCAGCCTGTAGAAGCTCTTGCGGTCGATCAGCGCCTCGAGACTTGCGCGAACGTGGACATAGGGCGACGGCTCTCCGGTCGCCGGATCCCGCTCGACTCGAATCGGATGCTCCGATCCCGCACTGGCTTCGTCGCCGAGATTGGTCACGAAGGTCAGCGCTTGAGTCTTGCCTTCGCCTGTGACGGTGAAGTCGACGGCCACGAAAGGCGCGTCATCAACGGCAATTCCAACTTTCTCGACGGGCGTGACCAGCACATAGCGATCCCCGTCCTTCCTGAGAATCGTCGAAAACAACCGCACGAGCTCTGGTCGCCCGATGGGCGTGCCAAGATAGAACCACGTGCCGTCCCTTGCGATCCGCATGTCGAGATCGCCGCAGTCGGGCGGATTCCAGAGGTGAACCGGAGGCAGCCCGCGCCGAGACGCGGCTCGGGCCGTCGCGGCAATGCTTTCCGCCGAGGGTTTCACGGGGTTTTGACCGCCTTCGGATTTTGCCATTTGTGCCCGGAGCAATAGTTCGTTCTACTGTGCATAATAGTGCGAAAGGGAGCGATTGCCATGTCCGATGCTTCATCCGAGCTGGTTGCCGGGATCGAAGGGCTGTGCGAACGGCTGGCAGACGTGAAGAGCAGCATCACCAAGCGGTTCATTGGGCAGGAGCGAGTGGTGGATCTCGTGCTGTCGGCAATTCTCTGCGGTGGGCATGGCCTGCTGGTCGGCGTGCCGGGACTTGGCAAGACACGACTTGTGGAAACGCTCTCGACCGTTTTGGGGCTGGACGGCAAGCGAATCCAGTTCACGCCGGACCTGATGCCTGCTGACATACTTGGATCAGAAGTTCTGGAGACCGGCGCTGACGGCAGTCGAGTCTTCAAGTTCATCAAGGGTCCGGTGTTCTGCCAGCTGCTCATGGCCGACGAGATAAACCGGGCGAGCCCGAGGACGCAGTCCGCGTTGTTGCAGGCCATGCAGGAAAAGTCGGTGACCATCGCGGGAGACGAACATGAACTGCCTGCGCCGTTTCATGTCCTGGCAACGCAGAACCCGATAGAGCAGGAGGGAACCTATCCCCTGCCGGAGGCGCAACTGGACCGGTTCCTCGTGCAGATTGACGTTCCTTACCCTGACCGGGCGACGGAGCGCGAAATCCTGCTTGCAACCACGGGCGCGGACGAAGAGCAGTCAACCCAGGTCCTGACTCCGGATGAACTCGTTGCCGCACAGACGATCGTGCGCCGGATGCCTGTGGGTGAATCCGTGATGGAGTCGATTCTTGACCTGGTGCGCTGTTGCCGTCCGGAGGAGGCAGACTCGCCCGACATCGTGCAGCAACATGTCAGTTGGGGACCTGGTCCGCGCGCTGCGCAGGCCCTCGCGCTTACGGTCAGGGCGCGCGCGCTTCTCGACGGCCGCCTCGCGCCGTCCGAAGAGGATGTGATGGCCCTTGCGACGCCGGTGCTCACACATCGCATGGCGCTCAGTTTTGCCGCCCGAGCCCAAGGCTTGACGTTGCAGGAAGTCATCGACGATGTGTCCAGTCAAGTTGCCCGGATCGAGGAAGCGGCTTGAGCGCGGCGCACGATACCTCCGGCACGACCGTGCAACTGCGCCGCGAGGCAGAGACACTCGCGGAGACATTCCCGCCCTTGCTAGCGTCTGCGGAACGCCTTGCGGCCTGCGTCATGCCCGGCGAGCACGGGCGCAGGCGGGTCGGATCGGGCGACGAGTTCTGGCAGTACCGGCCAAGCAGCGCAGGCGACGAAATTGGCATGATCGATTGGCGGCGTTCGGCGCGCAGCGATGACGCGCTCTTCGTGCGCGAGAAGGAGTGGCAGGCTGTCCAGTCGGTGATGATCTGGCTGGACATGGGCCAGTCCATGCATTTTGCGTCGTCGAGATCGTTGCCAAGCAAGATCGACATGGCGCGGAGGCTGGCGCTGGCGCTGGCGATTCTGCTGATGCGCGGCGGTGAGCGCGTTGGCCTGGCCAATTCCGGCTTGCCGCCACGGAACGGTCATGCCCAGCTGATGCGTCTGAACAGCGCAATTGCGGAAGGGGAGGATGCCACCGATTACCCCGTGCCTGAGCTTGCCGATGCGCCGGCCCGGACGCGCGCCGTCCTCTTGTCGGATTTTCTGGGCGACCTGGAGCCCGTGCGGCACGCCGTGACCGGTGCCGCCGACCGTGCCATTGAAGGGGTGCTCCTCCAGGTTCTAGACCCGCAGGAAGAGGCCTTCCCGTTCGAAGGGCGCACGGTCTTCGAGTCCATGGGTGGAACGCTCACGCACGAAACCTTGAAGGCGGACGAGCTTCGCGACCGCTATCTGGAGCGGCTGGCGGACCGGAAGGCCGAGCTTTGGGAGCTTGCGAGGCTGGCGGGCTGGCAATTCAACGTCTGTCGCACCGGATCTCCGGCTTCTGCGGCCCTCCTTTGGCTGTACATGGCGCTGGCCAGGGAGCATTGAGCGTGATGTCCAGACAGCCAAAATTGTCGAGTGCATGCCGGTCAATTCTTCCGGCCGTGCCTTGGAGACCTGCTTGATGTTGGCGCTCGGTCCCTTGGCATTCGCCAATCCATGGCTGCTCCTGGGCCTGCCGCTGCTGCCAATTCTCTGGATCCTGCTTCGAACCGTGCCACCGGCACCGGTTCGGCGGCTCTTCCCCGGAGTCGCCCTGCTGCTTGGCCTCGCGGATGACGAGGTGCAGACTGACCGGACGCCTTGGTGGCTTCTGTTGCTTCGGATGCTGGCGGTTGCGGCAGCCATCATCGGGTTTGCGGACCCCGTCCTGACTCCTCGAGCGGACACGGTGCGCGACGGGCCGCTTTTGTTGCTGTTCGACGGCAGTTGGGCGGATGCGCCTAACTGGTCAGCGCGAAACGAACATGTCGAGGGTCTCCTTGGCGAAGCGTCCGTGACAGGTCGCCAGACCGCCGTTGTCTCGTTGACCGACCTGCCGTCACGCCCGGTCTTGCCGTTCCGTTCGGCAAGGAACTGGTTGTCGGAACTTCCGGGCGTCGTGCCTGTGCCGTGGATGCCGGATGGGCCTGCGGTGCTGTCCTGGCTGTCCGGGCTCGACGGCAGCTTCGATACGTTCTGGTATTCGGACGGGACTGCGCAGGATTGGCGAAGCGCGGCACTGGCTGAACTCCAGGAGCGCGGGCAAGTGTCAGTTTTCGAGGCCCGGCATCCCGTTCTGGCGCTGAGGCCTGCCAGGATCGCCGACGGGACGATTCAGGTGCCGGTAGCGAGGAGCCGGAGCACTGAAGCAAGTGCGGTGACGGTCGTGGCGCATGGCCTCGACCCTGGCGGCATTGAGCGGCAACTGGCACGTGTCGATGTCGCAATACCGGAGGGTGAGAGCGAGGCCGAGGTCGTCCTGTCGCTGCCGCCCGAACTCACGAACAGGTTGACGCGCTTCGAGATCGAGGGAATCCGTTCCGCCGGTGCCGTCAGCCTGACGGATGACAGCCTTGGCCGTCACGAGGTAGCAATCATTGCCGCGCGCGAGGAGCGAGAAGGGTCACGGCTCCTTTCACCGACGCACTACCTTGAACAGGCGCTGCGCCCGGGTGCCGACCTGATTCGCGGTGCGATTCAGGACATTGTCCTCGCCAACCCCGACGTGATTGTCATGGCCGACGTTGCCTCTCTTGCAGGCAGCGAGCGCAACGCGGTTGAGCACTGGGTGCGCGATGGCGGTCTGCTGCTGCGGTTCGCGGGCCCGCGACTGGCCGCGTCCGACATAGGTCGCGAGGCGGAGGACGTGTTGTTGCCGGTGCGACTTCGTGCGGGAGGACGCCGGGTCGGGGGAGCGATGAGCTGGGGCGAACCCAAGCGGCTCAGGGCCTTTTCGGCGGCGAGCCCGTTTTTTGGCCTTCCCGTTCCCGATGACGTCACGGTTTCGAGCCAGGTGGTGGCACAGCCTGATCCGAGCATGGCCGAGCGAACGATCGCCACATTGGCAGACGGTACGCCGCTCGTTTCGCGCAAGCGTCTGGGCGATGGACAGGTCGTGCTGTTTCACGTGACCGCAAATGCAGATTGGTCGACCCTGCCGCTATCCGGACTCTTCGTGCAGATGCTCGAACGATTGGCGATATCCGCGCGGCAGACTCAGCCGTCTGCGGAGGATCTGAATGGCACGGTGTGGACCTTGGATCGACGCCTCGACGGGTTCGGCAACGTGGGTACAGCAGGGACCATTGCGGGTGTCGACGGGGTCCGGTTGGTGACAGAGAGCCCGGGCCCCGACTTGCCGCCCGGAATTTATGTTGGCGACAGCGGCACAATCGGACTCAATGCGTTTGGCGCATCGCAGCAATTGGCAGCGGCTGACTGGCCCGTGGATGTGCCGGTTGAGGAGTTTGCGGCTTCCCGGTCTCTTCCTCTGAAGGGTTCTCTTCTCTTCTTGGCGATCCTTGTGTTCATGATCGACGTGCTGGCAACCCTCTGGCAGTCGGGCCGCATGTCACGCGTGCGTGCTCCGGCTGGAATGGCTGCTGTGGTCCTGCTTTGGCACGCGTCACCTGCGCCGGCACAGGAACAGGATTTGGCGCGACTTGTCTCGGCGGCGTCGGAGGTGACGCTCGCATATGTCATCACCGGCGACGCGGAAGTGGATCGAGTGGCCGCGGCGGGATTGAGGGGACTTTCGAACATTCTTGTCCGCAGAACTTCGGTCGAGCCCGCCGAGCCGGTCGGAGTAAATCTTGAGACAGATGAACTCTCGGTCTTTCCGTTCCTGTATTGGCCGGTTACCGATGCGCAGCCACGTCCCTCAGCCGAGGCATATGAGAAGCTCAACCGGTATCTCAGGGCGGGGGGGCTGATACATTTCGACACACGGGATGCAGTGACATTCGGAAACGGGTCGGGAGGTTCGAACGCGACCAAGCTCAGACAACTGGCGAAGTCACTCGATGTTCCGCCGCTTGAGCCAATTCCTCATGATCACGTGCTGACCCGGTCCTTCTACCTCCTGCAAGACTTTCCGGGCCGTCATGCCGGACGGAACGTCTGGGTCGAAGCGGCACCTGCCGATGCGTTGCAGGCCGAGGGCATGCCATTCAGGAATCTCAACGACAACGTGACGCCGGTGGTGATCGGTGGGAACGACTGGGCGGCAGCGTGGGCAATGGACGCGCAAGGACGGCCCATGTTTCCGGTGGGTCGCGCCTTTTCTGGCGAGCGCCAGCGCGAGATCGCATATCGCTTCGGAGTCAACCTGATCATGTACGTCCTGACCGGGAACTACAAGTCGGACCAGGTCCATGTTCCCGCCCTGCTTGACAGGCTGGGGCAATGACGCGTTTCAGGAAGGTCATCACGTTGGAATGCCTTGCGCCGCTCGCACGGCCGACGCTGTCCCGAAAGCAGCTCGGGCAAATTCAGGGACTCGGCTGAGCCATGCAGGTGGTCCACAGCATCTTTTTCGAACCGTTGTTTCCATGGGCGATGCTGTGGTCTCTGGCGGCGGCCTCGCTGGTCCTGACCTTGATGGCAGTCCGTGGCGGCCTTTCAGGATGGTGGCTCCGCGGGATCGCCCTTTCGCTGCTCCTGATGGCAGTCGCGAACCCGTCGACCCAAATCGAGGAGCGGGAAGCGCTTTCCGACCTGGTCCTTCTCGTGGTTGACGAAAGCGCGAGCCAAAGCATCGACACTCGCCCGTCCCAAACCGAGGAAGCGATCGCGAAGGTCGAGGAGGAAATCGCCGCCCTCGGCAATGTCGGGCTCCGCATGGTTCATGTGGAAGACAGCGACGGCAATCGCGGCACGCTCCTGATGAAGGCGCTTGCCGACGCAATTGCAAGCGAGCCGCGCGCACGTCTCGCAGGCGTGATTCTCGTGAGCGACGGGCAACTGCATGACATTGATCACCTTCCGGAACTTCCCGCGCCGATGCACCTGCTGTTGACCGGGAAAGCCGGCGACTGGGACCGCCGTCTTCTGATTCGGAATGCTCCGGCATTTGCAATCATCGACGAGCCGGTCACCTTGACGCTGAAGGTCGAGGACCAGGGAGCGGCTCCGGCAAGCCCTCCCGAGGCTGCCGGCATCGACATTTCCCTGGATGGCGGAACGCCGGACCGGTTTCGTGTGCCGGTCGGTCAGGATGTCGAGCTTGCAGTGACGCTCCGGCACGGCGGCATGAACGTCATTCAGTTCACGTTGCCCGAACATCCCGGCGAATTGACCACGCGCAACAATGCGGCGGTCGTGCAGATCAACGGCGTACGGGATCGCTTGCGGGTCCTGCTGGTCTCCGGCCAGCCACATGCTGGCGAGCGAACCTGGCGCAACCTCCTGAAATCTGATGCCTCGGTGGATCTTGTGCACTTCACCATCCTGCGCCCGCCCGAAAAGCAGGACGGGGTTCCGGTGAACGAACTCAGCCTGATCGCCTTCCCGACGCGTGAGCTCTTCCTGGACAAGGTCGGCGAGTTCGACCTGATCATCTTCGACCGCTACAAGCTGCGCGGCATCATGCCGGCGGTCTATCTCGACAGCATCAGGCAGCATGTCGAGGGCGGAGGCGCACTTCTGGTCGCTGCGGGTCCGGATTTCGCAACGGCCGAGTCAATTTACCATTCGCCGCTTGCCGAGATTCTCCCGGCCGCACCCAGCGGACTGGTGCGCGAATTCGCCTATTTGCCGAAGGTGACTCGAATCGGCCAGCGTCACCCGGTGACCGAGGGTCTGGCACCGGTCAATGATGCGGCAACCCGCAACGAACGGTCTTGGGGAAGGTGGCTTCGGCAAATCGACGTGGCTGCCAAGGGCGACGGCCATACACTCATGGAGGGCTTGGACGACGCGCCGCTGCTGGTAATCGACCGGGTCGGAGAGGGGCGCGTCGCGCTGCTCGCGTCGGACCACGCCTGGCTGTGGTCACGTGGCTTTGAAGGAGGCGGTCCGCAACTGGAACTGCTCAGGCGGCTGGCGCACTGGATGATGAAGGAACCCGACCTGGAAGAGGAGGCGCTGACCGCGATCTCGGAGGGTCTGACCATGACGATTGCCCGACGAACGATCAATGACGAAGTTGGGGACGTCGAAGTCATCGGTCCGGACGGTGAAGTCATCCTGCTGCCACTGGAAGAAGTCGCGCCCGGTCGTTACTCGCTGACTTGGCAGGCGCCAGGAGCAGGGCTCTACCGGCTGAGAGAAGGTGACCAGGAAAGTGTCGCAGCACTTGGACCTGCGGCGTTGAAAGAGTTCGAGGCCACGATTGCAAGCGATGCGCTCTTGGCAGGTCCGGTGGCGGACACGCGCGGCGGCGTGCACAAGGTCGCCGACGGCGTGCCGGACATTCGCCGGGTCCGGCAAGGCCAGGTCGCGTCGGGGCGCGGGTGGATCGGTATCACGCCTCGCGAAGCGTACCTGACGGCGGACATCCGCGTGTCGCCGTTGCTGCCGGCCTGGACCATGCTGCTGCTCGCCTCGATTCTGATGATCGGCACCTGGTTCTGGGAAGGACGGCGATAGCGGCGGTGTCAGTCTGGGAAGGGACGCGTCTACTCGGCAGCCCGCAGTTCGGCGTCCGCGGTGCCGGAATACAGGTAGTCCCGTGTTATTGGAACCGCATCGACCTCGCGCGATATCTGGAACTGGAACACGCCCTGACGCCGGAGCCGGAACGTCTGCTCGCAGGCAACGAGGTAGAATTTCCACATCCTCACGAATCTCTCGTCATAA
Source organism: Paracoccaceae bacterium (assembly GCA_965208685.1). Taxonomy (GTDB): domain Bacteria; phylum Pseudomonadota; class Alphaproteobacteria; order Rhodobacterales; family Rhodobacteraceae; genus JAJEFO01. The sequence goes on from CBDBPL010000007.1 coordinate 511,256, forward strand.
AGCTCTGTCACCTTGTTGGCGTTCGCGACGAACCGGTCGAACCAGTGCCGGAGCGTATAGGCATAGTGGAGCCTCAGGGACTCGACATCCGCAATCCACAGATTCTGGCGCTCGACCGACGCCGCGATTTCCGAGAAGCTTGGCACGTAGCCGCCGGGAAAGATGTACTTGGCGATCCACGGGTTGGTGGCGCAGGGAGCCTCGGAGATCCCGATCGAATGGATGAGCGCCACGCCGTCCGGGGCCAGGAGATCGCGCACGGAACGAAAATAGGCGTCGAAATACGGCAGTCCCACGTGCTCGAACATGCCGACCGACACGATCCGGTCGAACTGTCCCGAAAGCTCGCGGTAGTCAGTCATTCGGAACTCGACTTGCTTCTCAAGGCCCTCGGCCCGCGCACGCTCCTGCGCGACCGCAAGCTGCTCCTTGGAAAGCGTGATGCCGAGGACCTGGGCGCCGTGATGCCGCGCCAGCGTAAGGCCCATTCCTCCCCAGCCGCAGCCGATGTCGAGCACGCGCATTCCCGGTTCTATTCTCAATTTCCTGGCAATATGGGCCTTCTTTTGCTCCTGCGCGACTTCAAGCGTGTCGTCGAGCGACTGGAAGTAGGCGCAGGAATACTGCCGGTCCGCATCCAGGAAGAGTTCGTAAAGTTCGCCCGACAGGTCGTAGTGATGCGCGACGTTCCGGACGGAAATTCGGCCTGCATTGTGCTGCATGAACCGCCTGAAGGTTGTGCGAAGCTGCAGATGCGCGCGTTGCCACCAGGTCCGATGCGGGTCGTCGAGGTTGCGGAGGATCAGTTCGAGAAGGCCGTGGAGGTCGTCATTCTCGATGACGAGCGTTCCGTTCATGTAGCTTTCACCGACTGCAAGTTCCGGGTTGATCACCAAATGCCGGACAGTTGCATTGTCCGTAAGGGACACGCGTACCTGCGGCCCGTTGCCGTCGCCGAACGTCAGCACCGTCCCACCTGGCAATTCGACCGTCAACAGGCCGATCTGGACAGCCTTCCCAAGTGCAATGTCGAGAGCCCTTGTCCACATGTCTCAATCCTCGCGTGAACCGGCTTGCAAGCCCTGCATTCTATCGAATTGCGATGAATCTGCAACGCCTTGCCGAAAGATGAAAGTCCAGAATCTTCTGCAATGAAGTTGTCCATGTCGTCGACCGTCGCAATCGTCAACGTTGCGCCACCGCCTTCGAGTTCAATCGGATTCGGTCATGGTCCAGTCAAGGGCCTTGGCAACCGTGAAGATGTCCTTGTCGCCTCGACCGCACATGTTCATGCAGATGACATGATCCGCCGGCAGGCCGGGCGCGATTTTCGCCACATGCGCCAGCGCGTGACTGGGCTCCAGCGCCGGAATGATGCCTTCTGTCTCGCAGGATAGCTGGAACGCCTCGAGCGCCTCTTGGTCGGTGACCGAGACGTATTCGGCGCGCCCTGTTTCATGAAGCCAGGAGTGTTCGGGTCCGATGCCGGGATAGTCGAGCCCTGCGGAAATGCTGAAGCCCTCAAGAATCTGCCCGTCGTCATCCTGCAGCAGATACGTCCGGTTGCCGTGCAGCACGCCAGGACGTCCACCGGTGAGCGATGCGCAGTGCTCCATCCGGTCATCCACGCCTTTGCCGCCCGCCTCGACGCCAATGATGCGCACTCCTCTGTCGTCCAGGAACGGGTGGAAGAGGCCCATTGCATTCGACCCGCCCCCGATCGCCGCAATGACCGTGTCGGGCAGGCGTCCCTCGGCCTCCATCATCTGGGCGCGAGCCTCCTTTCCGATGATGGACTGAAAGTCGCGGACCATTGCCGGATAGGGATGAGGTCCAGCAACCGTGCCGATGCAATAGAACGTGTCACGGACGTAGGTCACCCAGTCGCGAAGCGCGTCGTTCATCGCATCCTTCAGAGTGCCTCGGCCCGACGTCACCGGCACCACTTCGGCGCCGAGTAGCTTCATGCGGAAGACGTTCGGCTTCTGCCTTTCGACATCGTGCGCACCCATGTAGACCACGCATTGCAGGCCGAACTTCGCACAGACCGTCGCCGTTGCGACCCCGTGCTGCCCGGCGCCGGTCTCCGCAATGATGCGGGACTTTCCCATGCGGCGCGCGAGGATGATCTGGCCGAGCACGTTGTTGATCTTGTGGGCGCCTGTGTGGTTGAGTTCGTCGCGTTTCATGTAAATCTTCGCGCCGCCCAGACGATGGGTCAGGCGCTCAGCGAAATAGAGTGGCGACGGTCGGCCGACATAGTGGGTCCAGAGATGGTTCATCTCGTCCCAGAAGGCCTGGTCCGTCTTCGCCTTTTCGTACTCGGCCTCAAGATCAAGGATGAGCGGCATCAGCGTTTCGCTGACGAATCGGCCTCCGAACGTGCCAAAGCGGCCATTTTCGTCAGGGCCGGTCTTGAAACTGTTGATGAGTTCGCTGGACATGAATGCCTTCCCGGATTTGACCGCAAGGGTGTATCGCCGTGCCACGGACAAGGCAAGGCAGCAACACGAGACGGGCGTGATCCTCGTATGGTTCAATTTTTGGTTCCATGATGTTCCGTTTGCGAATCACGCGGCGAATGCGACCTGCGCCACCGGCCCGTTTTTGTTTGCGCATTGCGGTGGCTTCCAGCCATCGGAGTGCGCGCTCCTTGCTGACGGGCGTGACCGGAACCCGTAGGTTCTCCGAATTGGGGTTGGGAACCAGCCTTTGGCCGCGAAGTAGGGACGTTGGTCCGGGGCTTGGCCGAGAAGCCGTCGCATTTTATGCGATGGAGTGCTCACGAATCTTCGCTGTCATGCGCTCGGCCTTGGCCGAGGCCATGAAGGAATGGATGCAATGGTCGCAGCCATTGTCAGTGGACACTGCAACATGGAGCATCCCCTTGACCATTGGGTCGAGTGCACCGGGCGCCATCACGGCTTTCAGCCGGGACCAGACGGCCTCCTGGGTGTCCGGAGCATGGGCCAAGGCGCGCCAGAAATCATTGATGCGGTCCGTGCCTCAAGTCGTGCGGACATCATCGTAGACGGCCCGCGCGCGTGGCGCGGGCGCGTCGTCGTCCGGCAGTGGAGCAGTGCCCGTCAGACCAGCGCGATCAGGCGGCTGGGTCCACCCGTTCCGCCCCGATGCTTGGGCGCGCCGACGACAAGGGTAGCGCCGGTCGCCGGCAGCTGATCGAGGTTCGCCATGTTCTCGACTGCCCAGCGGTTGGCGGGCAGCCAACGGTAGTGAGTCGCGAAATCGGCGGAGGGCCCGTAGTCGATGGACAGGGTATCCACGCCGACGCCGCCCGCCTCGGTTTCTTCCAGAAGCATCTGGACAGCTTCAACGTGGAAGCCGGGGAAGTGCATCCTGCCTTCGTCGTCGGCGTTGCGGAACCCGGGCGTTCCGAGCCGTGCCTGCCACCCGGAATTCTGCGCAACGCAGGCACCCGCCGGGATCGGGCCGTTTGCGGACATCCAATCGGCCAGGTCGCCCGGCGTCACCTGGGCGTCCGGGTTGGCATCCGCCTTCTCGCGAATGTCGACAATGGCCAGAGGGCAGACCAGTGACTGGACCGGGACCTCGTCGACCGACGTGCCTCCGTCAGTGAAGTGCAGCGGCACATCGATATGCGTGCCGGTATGCTCGTTCACGCGGATCTCCTTGAGGTTGAAGCTGTGTTCCGCGTAGTTGAAGATCTGCTCGTCAAAGAACTGCTGTTCGCCGAAATAGGTCGGAAAGTCGTGTGTGAGCGTGTGGGTGACATCGATCACTCGGCTGGGGGTCTGGGCCATAAGCGGCCTGGTCGGCAAGACGCTCGCCGCAACGATCGCGGCACCAGCGGCGGCTGACCCGCAAAACAGGTCCCGGCGGCTCAGGGCCTTGCCCTTGACGTATTCCATGGTGACTGGATGACACATGTCTTTCTCCTTGTTCCTGCTTGTTTCTCTTGAGTTAGCCCACGAGCCGGACGGGTCGGCCCGCTGTCATTTCATCAACCGCCGCAACGATGCCGTCTGCGTCGATCCCGTAGTGGCGGTAGAGGTCAGAGACGCGCCCGGTCTGGCCGAAATGCTCGACCCCCAGCGGCACGGTCCGGTGCCCGGCCACGGCCCCCAGCCAGCCAAGTGTCAGCGGGTGGCCGTCGATGATGGTCACGATCGTGCAGTCCCGGGGAACTGGTGCCAGCATGCGCTCGATCCAGGCGCGAGCGCCCTTGTGGCTCCGTTGACGGGCGCGCTTGGCGGCTGTCCAGCCTGCGTTCAGCCGGTCGGCGGAAGTGATCGCCAGCACGCCGGTGTCGCGCCGATCCTGGCCGATGCGACCTGCGGCCTCGACAACGTCGGGGGCCACCGCGCCCTGATAGGCGAGGATCACGTCCGGGTTTGGGCCAGGGCGGCGAAGCCAGTAAGCCCCGTCGATCACGCCTTGGTCGAACTCCGCATCCGGGCTGCGGAGCGCTTGCTCAACGGGCCGGGTCGAAAGACGGAGGTAGACCGAGCCGCCGGTTTCGTCCCGCAGCCAGGTGCGCTCGTCCGGGTCACCCTCGCCATCGCGCTGGAGGTAGTCAAAGGACCATTCCATGATCCGCGCGAGCTCGTCGGCGTAGGCGGGTTCGAAACTGGCGAGGCCGTCTTGCGAGATGCCGATCAGGGGCGTGCCGATGGACTGGTGCGCGCCGCCTTCGGGGGCAAGCGTGACGCCCGAGGGCGTGCCCGCGACGATGAAGCGAGCATCCTGGTAGCAGGCATGGTTCAGCGCATCGAGGCCGCGGCACACGAAAGGGTCATAGACCGTGCCAATGGGGATCAGCCTCTCTCCGAACAGCGAATGCGACAACCCGGCAGCGGCCAGCACAAGGAACAGGTTCATCTCCGCGATGCCCAGTTCAAGGTGCTGACCTTCCGGGGAGAAGGCCCACCTTTGCGTCGACGGGATTTGCGCGTCCCTGAACGTGTCGCCACGCGTGTCACGGGCAAAAAGGCCCCGACGGTTGACCCATGGCCCGAGCCCGGTGGACACCGTCACGTCCGGGGCCGCAGTCACGATCCGGTCCGACAAGGGGCCACCGGATTTCGCCATGCCGTCGAGGATCCTGCCGAAAGCCGCCTGGGTCGAAATCGCCCGATCCGTGGGCGCCGCCAGCGTCGGCGCCGGAACCGCAGGCGACGTGTAGCGGCGTGGGCCCTTGGCGAAAAACGGTGCCGCCGCGATGGCAGCCTTGGCCTTCGCCACATCCTGCAAGGCCGCATCGGCCGCCCATTCCGCACCCTCAGCGACACCAAGGCTTGTCTTGAGATCCGCGATCTGCGCTGCAGTCATGATGCCGGCGTGATTGTCCTTGTGCCCGGCCAGAGGCGTGCCCCAACCCTTGACCGTGTAGGCCAGGAACAGCGTCGGGCGGTCGTCGTCGATCGAGCCAAAGGCCTCCGTCAGGCTTTCAAGGCAATGCCCGCCCAGATCGGTCATGAGCGCGGCCAATTCCTCGTTGCCGCGCCGGTCGAGCAAGGCCGTCACGTCGCCCTGATCGCCGATGTCGTCCATGAGCCGAGCCCGCCAGGCGTCACAGCCCTGAAAGGTCAGCGCCGAGAAGTCTGCGTTCGGGCAATTGTCGATCCAGTCGCGCAGGCGGTCACCGCCCGGCTCCTCAAAGGCGGCCCGCTGCTGCGCCCCGTGTTTCAGTCGCACGATGTTCCAGCCGAAAGAGGCAAAGATCGCCTCGAACCGCGCCCAAAGACCTTCGTGCACGATCCCATCCAACGACTGGCGATTATAGTCGATGATCCACCAGCAATTTCGGATATCGTGCTTCCAGCCCTCCAGCAGGCATTCAAAGATGTTGCCCTCGTCCATCTCGGCATCGCCGATCAGGGCGACCATCCGGCCCTTGGGGCGGTCCGACCAGCTCTTCGCGACGACGTAGTCCTGGATCAAGGAGGCAAAGGCCGTGATCGCCACGCCCAGCCCAACCGAGCCGGTGGAGAAATCCACGTCGTCGATATCCTTGGTCCGCGACGGGTAACTCGGTGCGCCACCGTAGCCGCGGAAGGCTTCCAGCTTCGCCTGCGTCTGCTGCCCGGCAAGGTACTGGATGGCGTGAAAGGCGGGCGCGGCGTGAGGTTTGACTGCCACGCGGTCCTCGGGCCGCAGAGTGTGGAAATAGAGCGCCGTGAGGATCGACACCATCGAGGCACTGCTGGCCTGATGGCCGCCTACCTTGACGTCGCCGTCCTTTTTTTCGCGCAGCGCATTGGCGTTGTGGATCGTCCACATCGCCGTCCAAAGAACCTGCCGCTCGATGTCGTGAAGCGTGGCGAAATTGGTCATGCGCTCACTCCGCCGCTTGAATGGCGCCAGCAGCAGCACGGCGGAAGGCCTGGTCCAGATCGCGAATGAGATCGTCCGGATGCTCCAGTCCGACGCTCAGCCGGATCAGCCCTTCGGTCACGCCCGAGATGTCGCGCGTGGTTTCCGGTACTCCTGAATGCGTGGTCGAGGCGGGGTGGCACACGAGCGATTCCGAGCCACCGAGGGACACCGCCAGCTTGAAGATTTGCATGTTGTTGATGATGCGAAAGGCGAGCGCGCGGTCATTCTCCACGACGAATGAGAAGGTCGAGCCCGGTCCGGTGCATTGCGTCGCGTAGACCTCCGCCGCGCGATCGGTTTCGGGCATCTCGGGATGCAGGACTCGGGCCGGAATGATTTCATTCTCCGCCAGCCAATTCGCGACGGCCCGCCCGCTCTCCGCCGCCCGTTCCATCCGCAGCGACAGCGTCTCCATCGACCGGGAGAGCATCCACGATGAATGCGGGTCAAGCTGGAACCCGTAGGCCGAGCGCGTCTGCCGGATTGGCTTGAGAACATCCCTGGACCCGGTGATCCCGCCCGCCACTAGGTCGGAATGGCCACCGACGTATTTCGTAAGCGAATAGACGCAGATGTCCGCACCCATCTCGATGGGCTTCTGAAACACCGGCCCGAGCATGGTGTTGTCCACCACCATGAGCGGGACTTCCGATGTCGCGTCGGCCAAGGCATCCAACACGCGCCGCACCATCGCAAGGTCAATGAGCGCGTTGGTCGGGTTCGCGGGAGTCTCCAGATAGATCATCTTGACCGGCCCATGCCGCGCTGCCTTCTCCAGCGCATAGGTCAGCGCGCCTTCGTCCATGCCGTCGGTAAAGGGGATGGGCTTGATGCCCCATTGCGGGAGAACCCTGCCCAGAATCGTTTCGGTCCCGCCATAGAGCGGGGTGTAGTGCACCACTGCATCGCCGGGGCGCAGATAGGCCAGCGCCACGGCCGAGATGGCAGCCATTCCGGACGAAGTCAGCAGCGCCGTCCCCGCACCATCGTACAGGGCCAGACGATCCTCGACGATTTCGGTATTGGGATGGTTGAAGCGAGAATAGACAAGCCCCCCTGCCCCCATGCCTTCAGGCGCGGGCTTGCGGCCGGCGACGACATCAAAGAACCTTGCCCCTTGCTCGGCTGTCTCGAACGCAAAGGTCGAGGTCAGGAAAACCGGTGGCTTGACCGCGCCTTCTGACAGCGAGGGATCGTACCCATAGGCGGTCATCTGCGTGGCGGGGTGCAGATCGTGCCCGTCGAGTTGCCGACGGCGGAAATCCTTGCGCTTCATTTTGCGTTCTGTCTTGACTTGCCTTGCGTGGCAGCATGACACTAGTCAACGCACGAACTCTCACCAATTTTGATGAGAAAATGGAAATCTTTAGCCGTAAGTGAACATGATGGACGACATTGACATGAAAATCCTCCACGCCCTGTCGAACGACGCACGCCGCAGCGTGGAAAGCGTGGCTGAGGAGATTGGACTGTCGACCACGCCAACCCGCAGGCGGATCAAGAACCTTGAGGCGGGCGGGATCATCCGCCGCTACACCGTCGATGTCGACATGGAGCAGGCAGGCTACGGGCTGACTGTCTATGTGTTCATGAAGCTGCAAAGCCGCGACCAGACGACGATCGCGACGTTTGAGGACAAGATCAAGCATCTGCCTGAGGTGACAGCTTGCGCCTTGGTCACAGGGCCGCACGACTATGTCCTGACGATGCGCTTCGAGGACATGGAAGCCTACAACCGCTTCCTGCGATCGGTCTTGGCTGAATTGCCGGGCGTTCTCGGCATCGAGACCAGCGTCGTCATCGGCTCGGTCAAGAACGAAGTCCCTTTGCCCCATTGAAGGAAGGCCATGACACACATGAATCGCGCTGCACTGGCAACCCGCGTCATTCATTCCGGCCAAGACCCCGACCCGGCCATCATCGAGGCGCGGCTGCCAAGGGGTCGGCAGAAGCGCGGCATGATCGCGGCGGCAACGGCGGGAATCCCGAAAGCGCAACTAGGTGCATCAGTGGCGTGCCGGAACTTCCTGAAGGACACGTCCCAACCGCGTCACGGACTTGCCATTCAGCGTTTTTCAAGACTTGGAATTGTCGGCAGGTCACGCTACAGGGGCGGGCGGAACCGATCGAGAAGTCGCCCATGTCAATTGACCACGACGACGCCCGGCGCGTTGCAAACCTCGCACGGATCAGGGTCGATGATGAGGATCTGCCGGCGCTTGCCAGCGAATTCAATGCGATCCTCGGCTTCATCGAGCAGTTGCGCGAGGTTGACGTAAGGGACGTCGAACCAATGACCAGCGTCACGCCGATGCGGCTAAAGCGCCGGGACGACAGGATTTCCGGTGGCGGCATCGCCGACAAGGTGCTGGCAAACGCTCCGGATGCGCGCGAGGGCTACTTCGTTGTGCCGAAAGTCGTGGAATAGGGCATGAACGGACTCAATCTCCTCTCGATCTCCGAGGCGCGCGACAGGCTCCGGGCAGGCGAGATCACGAGCATGGAACTCACCCAGGCGTGCCTTGCGGCGGCGGAAGAGGCTGAGGCACTGAATGCCGTGGTCCATCCGACACCAGATCTCGCGCTTGAACAGGCAAGGGCGGCGGACGCACGGCTTGCCGAGGGCCAGGCACCGGCCATGTGCGGAATTCCGGTAGGCATCAAGGACCTGTTCTGCACCGAGGGCGTGCCGAGCCAGGCGGCGAGCGGGATTCTGGCCGGCTTCAAGCCCGCCTACGAGTCGACCGTGACGTCTCGGCTCTTCGAAGCCGGAGCCGTGATGACAGGCAAGCTCAACATGGACGAGTTTGCCATGGGCAGTTCGACCGAAACCAGTGTTTATGGCAGCACCGTGAATCCGTGGAAGCCGGGCGACACCGAGCTGACACCTGGCGGATCGTCCGGCGGATCTGCCGCAGCCGTTGCTGCCGATCTCTGCCTGGGCGCCACGGGAACCGATACGGGCGGCTCCATCCGGCAGCCGGCTGCTTTCACCGGGATCACCGGCATGAAGCCGACATATGGCCGGGTCAGCCGGTGGGGGATTATCGCCTTTGCCTCGTCGCTTGATCAGGCGGGGCCGATGACGAAGTCGGTTCGCGATGCCGCAATCATGCTTGAGGCCATGTCTGGCCATGACCCGAAGGACTCCACCAGTGCCGACATTCCCGTGCCGGATTTCGAGGCCCTGCTGACTGGGGAGATCACGGGAAAGACCGTCGGCATCCCGCAGGAATACCGAATGGATGGAATGCCCGCAGCCATTGACGAACTTTGGGCATCAGGCCGCAGCATGCTTGAGGATGCCGGCGCAACATTGGTGGACATCTCGCTGCCGCACACGAAAGTCGCACTGCCCGCTTACTACGTTGTGGCCCCGGCGGAAGCGTCGTCGAATCTCGCGCGCTACGACGGCGTGCGTTACGGTCATCGGGCGACGCCCGCCCAGGGCGACGACATTACGGCAATGTACGAAGAGACCCGGGCCGAAGGGTTCGGGGACGAGGTCAAGCGGCGAGTCATGATTGGCACTTACGTGCTTTCTGCCGGGTTTTATGACGCATACTACAATCGTGCGCGCAAGGTTCGGGCGCTCATAAAGAAGGACTTCGAGGACGTGTTCGCGGACGGCATCGACGCGATCCTGACGCCCGCGACTCCGTCGGCCGCATTTCCGCTCGGCCAGGAGTTCGACGATCCAGTGCAGATGTATCTCAATGACGTGTTTACGGTGACGGTCAATCTGGCGGGTCTGCCCGGAATTTCCGTGCCGGCCGGCCTGGATCCGGACGGCCTGCCCCTTGGGCTGCAGCTCATTGGCAAGCCGTGGGAAGAGGGCGAATTGCTGGATTTCGCACTTGCGATCGAGGACCGTGCCGGCTTTGTGGCAAAGCCAGAGAAATGGTGGTAGAATGTCGATGCAGTACAGGCATTGGCACATACCGGAAATGACCTTCCGTCTGATCGCAATGATCGCTCTTGGCGGTGTTACGGCCTGCATGGACGACGTTCCCCTTGAAGGCCCGGAATCGGGCACTGTCGCCGGATCACGCCGTTCTGGCGAGATCGCCATCATACATGCGCCGGGCGACATGGCCCTGAATTCGCCTGTGCCTGATGCACGTGCGCGGCTGGTCAGCGAAGATCCGGATCCAGGTCTGGACGCGCTGGCGCAGGGCGCAGGCGATGCGGGAGCGACAGCTTCACCTGAAGTCGACCGTGCCGTCATTTCGGACGAGCAGGACTTTGAAGCAGTAAGCTCGCGCGAGACCATCGAAAGCGACCGTGACAGGCTGCAACGCCAGCGAGAGGCCCTTAGGGTCGTCGAGCCCGAGGAACTGCCCGTCCGTCCCGAAGGATCGGAACCCAACATCGTGGCCTATGCGCTCTCGGCAACGAATGCAGTCGGCGAACCGGTCTACCGCCGTTCGGGCGGGTTCAACGAAGCACGGTACAACCGTGCCTGCACCAAGTATGGCTGGACCGACCGGGCGCAGGCGGCATTCCTTGAGGCGGGCGGACCCGAGCGTGACTGGAAGGGCCTGGATCCAGACGGTGACGGGTTTGCCTGCAACTGGGACCCAAACCCCTTCCGAATCGCACGACAGGACGGCTAGCCAGCCAGACCCGCAGTTCATCCCGTCAGCGACTTGTCCGGATGCCGATTCGCCGACGCATCCCGGGAGAGCCGGGCCCATAGCCTTCAGGTGATTCGGTCTCATTGGCTTGGGACGATCAGCCGCTGCCGGTTCCAGCGCCGGAACATGGCGGCCAACTTGCCTACTTGGCTCATCACGCGACCAGTGCCAGCGAGTCAATGGTTTGCTCACGGGGCCATTCACGATGTGTCGCCAGAGGGTCCGTCCCGGCCAGTCTCCGGTTCCGTCTTTCCGCATCTCGGTCATCAACGTTCCCGGCCAGTCCTTGTTGCGGCCGAGCTGCCGCTTCGGCGATCACGGCTCCGTCCGGTTGTTCTCGGCCGAACGGCTCGAGGCAGATGTCTGGGACCGCTTCAGGCGCCAGATCGCCATGCCCCACGGATTGTCGGGACTGACCGTTTCGAGAGACGGCGCGCCAGTCCATTTCGTCAGCGGCATCGCGTCCTGCGGTTGGCGTCATCGAGTTCTGCAATCGCTGGCGCGCATTGCGCCTCCGGCGCCTTGAACTCGCGCTTGCCCGTGACATCCCCCGGTGCACAGCGTTCTTCAGGTGTCCGGAGGCGACAGGGCGCGCACGCCGTTTCTTTCTGACGCTCATGACCCCACGCCTGAAGAGTCGCAAGACGAGAGACGATTCCTGTCTGCAGCCGACGGGCCAATTGCCGCATCGGATGCAGAAATCTGCTGTCACGGCAATTTTACCATTGTTGCCGTTTGCGCCCCATGCTAGCGGGCACCCGTTCCCGTGGTTGGTTGCCGCGTGAGTTTGGTTGAGAGTGCGCGTGGCAGTTGGTCAGCGTTCATAGTGGAGATGGTTATCAGTGCCGGCCATGGGTTCGAATGCCGTCCAAGTACAGGTCGAACACACCGGATCGCAGCCGCTGCGAGGACGGTCTGTCGCAGGCTTCCAGTGTTGCGCAGTTCATCGACGGACGCACGCGGCGATTCCGTGGCCTGACAATCGACCCGCAAGCGGCATCCTCTACTCCCGTCTTCCCGTCCGTTACGTCGCCGGAGAGCGACCGATGCCGCCATTTGCGGGACACGCATGCCTATCGGCGCAATTACCCCAATACCAATGGAGGCAAGATTGAAATCAACTGAAGGTTCCGCACCCTCTTCCCTAGTCCGACAGCACGTATCAACGCACCAATCATGCGCTGGGACGCCCCTGTCGAGAAGACAGTTCGTGCGATCGCTCGCAACCGCGGTTGCCGCCGTTCCCCTCGCGGGCGGGGTCGGCGTCAGCGCCGTTTCGCAGGCACGCGGCTCTTCCTATGCAAGCCAGATCCTGGGACCAGGCAGGCAGAACGCCGTGTTCCATTGGGTGGACGCGGCCTTGCAGCAGATCCGGGACCAGCGGGTTCTGGCGCCAAGGGCGGCGTACAACCTGGGACTGGCGACGGCCGCGGGATTCCTTGCCGCCAACGGCATCGCGAGGGCCTATGGCGAGCCATTCGGAATCGGCAATGGACCGCACGACGCGGATCCCGAAGTTGCCTACGGCGTGGCCTTTTCACTCGCCGCGGCAGAGGCGTTCCAGCAGCCATTCCTCTTTGAACGCACTGCGTTCCTGAGACGTTTTCCCGGAAGCGAAGCCAAGACCCTTGGCGTGGAATGGGGCCGCAAGGCTGCCATGACCGTGCTCCGCCAGCGAACCGACGATGGTTCGGAACCGAGCGAGGTCAACTACTACCTCGGAAGGTACGAACGGCGCGGGGATACGCTGCAGTGGAGCCCGACCGCTCCCTTCTACGGCGCTACGCCGGGACCGTCCTTCCCGTCGTTCGAGCGATGCCTATACCCCGGACATGGGATGATCACGCCTTGGACCATGAAGTCAGGGTCGCAATTCCGGGTCTCCGGCTTCCACGACTCCAGGAGCCCGGAATTCGCGGAAGAGTTCGACATGATCCGCAGGTTGGGCGGCAATTACAGCACGACCCGCACGGCGGACCAGTCGGAAGTGGCGCTGTTCTGGGAAGACGGGCCTTGGGGCGTGACGAATCCGGGCCATTTCATGTACATCGCGATGCAGCTCCTCCAGGATCGTGACCTTGGTTTCATTGAACTCGCCCGGGCAATGGCCTTGGTTGGCATGACGCAGTGTGATGCGTCGATCTCTGCCTGGGACAGCAAGTACCATTACGATGTGCTCCGTCCCGAAACCGCCATCCGCGCACGGGCTCCGGAATTCGGCAATTCGGATGACAGGGTGAGCGTGCACGCCGGCTGGCGCAGCTACATTCCCACTCCGGAATTCCCGTCGTACACGTCCGGCCACTCGACGTTTGGTGGCGCAGCCGCGGAAATGATCGCCCTGATCAACGGCCGGGATGACATCGCGTTCTCCGGCAGGTCGCCTGATCAGGTGTTGTGGCCGCAGCTGCAGGGCGTGACGCGGCATTGGACAAGCCTCAGCCACATGGCCGAGGAGAACGGCATGAGCAGGCTCTTTGGTGGGGTCCACTGGGCAATTGACAACGTTCAGGGCCTTGCTGCCGGGCGCGCCATTGCCCGCCATGCCTTCCGCACGACCTTCCCGAAGCGGGGCTGACGCAATGGGCACGAAAACCTCTCGGCATTCTGGACTCGTTGCGGCGTTCGCCCTGATTGGCGTTGAGGGCGCTGATCCTGCAAGGGCGCAGAGCGGTCTGCCCAATCTTGACCACCTCTCGCCGGTTGAAGAAGCGGTTGCAGTGGAAATCGGTGACGTGACGCTGACGCTGATCGGAGCGGTCGAGACCCGGTACACGGCCGGGTCCGATGACGACGAGGACAATGGCCCAGGGTTGATCGGCAGCCTCGGGGCGGTAGCCATGACCCAGCTTCCAAACCGCTGGCGCGTTGAGTTGAGCTATGCCGGTCAATTCGTCTCTGATGAATCCCTGTCATCCGTGGAAGGCAAAAGATACACGGATGATGCGGCGTTATCGGTAGGGGGAGTCTGGGGCACCGTGTCGCTGGGCAATGTGTCGGAGACCGTGCGCGATCAGACCCGACGCCGGCGAGGATTCGGCAATGCAGTCCTGGCATTTGACGACTTTCACGGTGAACGTGCCGACAGGAGCGCCGGTTACGCTGGTCGGGTTGGTCCGTTCGTGGCGAGCGGTGTGGTGGACGATGACAGCAACGTTGACCTTGGACTGACATTCCAGCGCCCGATTGGCAACGGAAGCAGGGACTATCGCGTCACGTTCCGCGCCGGTGAGGGCGCATACGAAGCTGCAGACGAAACGCACCTGTTCACGAGCCGAGGGTTCAGCGTGGTCGGGGAGGTCGTCTACGGGAGCACGTTGTTCGATGTAGGCTTGGGACAGGAGAGCTTTTCTTCCGCCGGCGCGAACGCCACGCGCTGGTTCATATCGTCAGGAATTCGCCGAAAGATCATGGTCTGGGGCCTGTCTCTCGAAGGACACTACGGCGAGATCGACGGACAGGAGGAAGTCTCCGCGGCGCTGGGGATTCAGTACGACCTGGCCAGGGGCCTGTCGGCGAATTTCGGCCTGAACTACGAAAACGCCGAGGTCGCGCTGGGCGAAATGAAGTTCCTGGATTCCAGCGACACCAAGGCGGTCTTCTCGCTCACGTACAGATTCTAGCCCTGCCGGGTCATGACGGATTGGGCTGAAAGACGTGAGTTCGTCGCGCCTCTTCAGCCCCGAGTTGGCACAGTCTCCTATTGGCGGCACCTTGCGGGACATGGCGGCAGTGTCCCGGATGGCTGCGATCGCTTATCAGGAGCGGTTTGACAGCCGCCGCAACCTTGGTAGGTGAATTTGCGGAGAGCTTTCGGTCGTCGGTGCGGGCAGTCGGTTGCAGGGTCCTTGGCGACGCAGGCAAACTTGTCCGACTAGGTGCTGGAGATTGGCCCCTTGTCAGGATTCTCGATCTGCGCATCCACATGGCAGCTACGGCGCAAGAGCGTGAGGCAGGGTGCACGCTGATCGCGCGAGAGCATCTGCGCGGAGTGACGGTCATTGCCGGCTGCCAGGTCTGGCAACAGGCTGCGTGGCGCATCGCTGATGCCGCGCAACTTCGAGGCGCACTACGAGTGCTGGCCGTTCCTTGTGGAGACCTTTGTCGATGAAGTGTATGGTGGCTCATGTCCGCGATCGGCCAGCTTCCGTTCCGCGGGCAATTCGACAAGTAGAGGCCGAAGGGACATGGCCAGGCGCGGTCGACGGACCGAGAAGATGGTGTCGAAGAACGAGACGGAACGCGCTTGGGAAGCAAGTTCGGTGTGGTTTGCGTGGATCATGTGGCGGTGCGGCCAAATCAGGGTTTGGGGGGCTCGCTTGAGCGACGAATGCCGATCGGCACGTCTTGCGAAGAGCACCGCTTTGTTGACGGCTTGCCCGGAACAGAAGAACAGTGCCGGCGTCGCCGCGATCAATGTGGCGGTCACCTGGCGAATCATGGCCATGACGCTGTCTGGACTTCGATTGCCAAGTTGCGGTTCAGGGATGATGTTTTCCGTTCACGAAGCAGACTACCCTTATGACGGTGCACTGGTACGCGACATGAGGGCTCCGGACCGTACGCGCGGTGCGGTGCGCTTCGGGCGTTCATCTTGGTGGTTGGCGGGGCTGCAGGCACAATTAGGAGCCAGGAAACCAGATCGTGTTGCACCAGCAGATCCGGCTCTTGATCATCTGACTCGGCAAACGCATCGGTCTCCGCGCCGGCCAGAGGCGCGCATTGCGTCACGAGGAACGGCCTGTTGCAATGCGCAATTGTCATGACACGGTAGGGCCAGGCGTGGAGGTCATCGACAGACCTGCGTCCTGCTTTGGGGACCGGCGATCCGGGGCTCAGATAGAATTGGTCGTAATTCACTATACTGCAATGGAGAATTCTGAGGCGGCGCTTGAACGCCTCTGCGGCAGCGAGTTCGAAGTCTCTGCGCATTACCTGGTAGGGCGGGACGGAACGGTGTTTCGGATGGTTCGCGAGGACCAGCGGGCCTGGCACGCGGGCGCTGGCTCCTGGGGGGGGCGGGGCGACGTGAATTCCCGTTCCATCGGGATCGAACTCGACAATGACGGCACGACTCGATTCACTGAACCGCTCATGGAAAAGCTGGAAGTTCTGCTCGCCGACATTCTGGACCGTCATGTCCTGCCTCCGCGGGCGGTGATCGGTCACTCAGACATGGCCCCCGGTCGCAAGCGCGATCCTGGGCGGCATTTCGACTGGCGGCGGCTGGCTGAGAAGGGCCTCTCGGTCTGGCCGGCACCCTTGTCAGGCGGCGACTTCATGCGAGATGCCGCTGCGTTCGGCTACCCGGTGCACGAGGGGAAGAACGCCATATTGTCTGCCTTCCGGCAGCGATTCAATCCGGATGGGAGCGGTCCCTTGTCGACGGATGATGAGGCGCTCATGGCCGGACTGGCGCGAGGGTTTCCGGCAGAGGTCCTTTGAGGCCAATCTGGCGCCAGTGTGCCGTGTCTGATCTGCCTTGTCGTTGTCAAACGCAAGGATCTGCGAATCTTCCGGAATCTATTGGCGGTTGATTGAGTGGCAGATCAGCCGGGCCGTCCAGTCCAAGCAGAACACGCCCCGGATTACGAGGCGTGAACACTCGGCATCCGTCACGAAAAGGCAGTCTTCGGCACCAGGACCGGATGTCAGGGCAAATGCGCGGTGCACCGTTTGAAGATCGGGGCGAGCCTAGGCCGCCTAGGCCGGGTCCGTAACTTCGCTGCTTTGCCGCCGCCAGCGGCCTGACAACCGCTATCACAGGTCCGGTGCCCATGCCGCATTGTCCACAGCATTTCGGGCAGTGTCGAACCCGAGCCGCGGAGACTTGGCTGAAGCAATCCAATTGGATGCCGGTTGTCCTGGCCCGCCCGTCAAATGACGTTTTCAATGCCAGGACGAGAAGGTCCACCGTGGATTGCCAGTTCTTGCGACTTGCTTGGTGGAGTCAGTGCACATATGTAACGCATTGCGGATGGCTGGATGGCCGCGGAACCAAGGTTTCGAGGAAAGTCCGGACTCCACGGAGCGACGGTGCCGGGTAATTCCCGGCCGGGGCAACCCGAGGGATAGCGCCACAGAGATCAGACAGCCTCGCACGCGGGGCAATGGTGAAACGGTGAGGTAAGAGCTCACCGCGGGACTGGCAACAGGACCGGCACGGCAAGCCCCACCGGGAGCAACGCCGAATAGGGGTTCCGCGCGGACGCGCTTCGGTTCAGGAACCCGGGTTGGCAGCATGACCCTTCCGGCAACGGCGGGGCAAGATGAATGGCCATCATCCCGGAAACGGGACACAGAATCCGGCTTACAAGCCATCCGCACCTTGTCTCCAGGATTCGTAGGCCGCACCCGGGACAGTGCCGCGATCCAGATTGGCTTCCGTCGGTCGCGTTCGGAACAGGACGTTCGCGATCAGGCTTGCGCGGACAGTCGAACGCAAGGCAAGGTCAGCACTGTTCACGGATCGAATTCTGTTGACACCCCTTGTTCGGCGTCTAATACCCGGGCCTTGAGAATTCCGGCTCGGTGTCTTCAGGGCCGAGCCCGAGAGGAGAGACTCAATGGCGAAGCCGACGACGATCAAGATTCGTCTGAATTCGACAGCAGACACGGGCCATTTCTACGTAACCAAGAAAAACGCCCGCACGATGACGGAGAAGATGACGGTGCGGAAGTACGACCCGGTCGCCCGCAGGCACGTCGAGTACAGGGAAGGCAAGATCAAGTAGCAGTCCGGCATGCCCATGCAGGCATCGCGCCGTGAGGCGCGGAGCTTCGGCCGGTGCATTTGGTTCCACGGTTACAGCAGCGACCGAACCCTGTCGGCGACGTTTTCTGCCGTGATGCCGAAATGGCGGTACAGGTCGCTGGCCGGAGCGGAAGCGCCGAAACCCTCCATGCCTACGAACCCGTCGCGCCCAGCGCGGCCACGCTCGCCAAGAAGCCACCTGTCCCAGCCCTGACGCACGCCTGCCTCAATGGCGACGCGGACTGCGCCCGCAGGCAGCACTCGTCGGCGGTAGGTTTCGTGCTGCTCGGCGAAAAGTTCCGCACAAGGCATTGAAACCACGCTGGTGCCAATTCCGTCCGCTTCCAGAAGCGACCGTGCCTCCAACGCAACGGACACCTCGGAGCCGGTGGCGATCAGGACGGCCCGTCGCCGACCTGAACCGGGACTGGCCAAGGTGTAGGCACCCATGGCCGTCAGGTTTCTTGACTTGTGTTGCGTTCGCACGGTCGGCAGGCCTTGGCGCGAGAGAGCCAGAACCGTCGGGGTTCGCTGTGACGAAAGCGCGATTTCCCAAGCCTCGGCGGTTTCGATCGCATCGGCGGGCCGGATCACGCGGCAATTGGGCGTTGCGCGCAGCATTGCCAGATGCTCGACGGGCTGGTGGGTGGGTCCGTCCTCGCCCAACCCGATAGAGTCATGAGTCATCACGTAGGTCACGGGCAGGCCCATGAGTGCCGACAGCCGAATTGCCCCTCTGGCGTAGTCGGTGAAGCAAAGAAACGTGCCGCCGTAGGGCCTGACACCGCCATGGAGCGCCATGCCGACCATCGCAGCCGCCATGCCATGCTCGCGGATCCCGTAATGCAGGTAGCGGCCCTTGCGATTCGTTGAATCGAAGATTCCCAGATCCGGGGTTTTCGTGTTGTTCGAGCCGGTCAGGTCGGCTGAGCCTCCGATGGTTTCGGCCACGACCGGGTTAATCGCCGCCAGCGCCATTTCCGACGCCTTTCGGGTCGCCACCTTTGGCCTCTCTTTCGACAGCGACTTCTTCAGGGCCCGGACGACGGTGACCAGCCGCCTGTGGGCGCCTCCCGACATTATCCGGTTGAAGTCTGCCTGGCGCGAAGCCGATAGGGTCGCAAATCGGTCCTGCCAAGCCTTGCGATCCTCGTTTCCACGTCGGCCGATGATACGCCAAGCGTCAAGGATTGGGCCCGGAACATCGAAAGGGGCATGATGCCAGCCATAGGTCGCACGAGTGGCGTCGATCTCGTCCTGCCCAAGGGGTGAGCCATGTGCCGACGCCGTGCCCTGCTTGTTTGGCGCGCCGAACCCGATGACGGTCTTGCATGCGATCATCACGGGCCTTTTCGACTTGCGGGCCTTGCTCAGCGCACGGTCGATGTCCTCGGGATCATGTCCATCGCACTCCAAGACCTCCCAGCCTGAAGCCTGAAAGCGCCATATCTGGTCAGTCGTGTCCGAAAGCGCGACCTTTCCGTCAATCGAGATGTCGTTGTCGTCCCAAAGCACGATCAGCTTTGAGAGTCGCTGCATGCCCGCAAGTCCGATCGCTTCCTGGCTCAGTCCCTCCATCAGGCAGCCGTCGCCCGCGATGACATAGGTGAAATGATTGACGACCTTTTTCCCGAAACGTGCCCGGAGCGCCTCTTCTGCAATGGCGAATCCGACAGCATTCGAAAGCCCTTGGCCAAGAGGTCCGGTGGTCGTTTCGATCCCCTTGGCATGCCCGTATTCGGGATGGCCTGCCGTGATCGAGCCGAGCTGGCGAAAACGCTTGATCTGGTCGAGCGTCATGTCCTCGTAGCCGGTAAGATGGAGCAACGCATAGAGCAGCATCGAGCCATGGCCCGCAGACAGGATGAAGCGATCGCGATCCGGCCAGTCCGGGTCGGCCGCATCGAACTTGAGGTGCCTTTCGAAAAGAACCGTCGCCACGTCTGCCATGCCCATGGGCATCCCGGGATGACCTGAATTGGCCGTCTGAACCGCATCCATGGCGAGCACGCGAATTGCCGCCGCACGCTCAAAATGGTCCGGATGCAGTTCCTTTAGGGTCTCGATGTCCATGCTCTCGCCCTCGGCTCGTCCACATCGCCTTGGTTCTTAGCAGCCAGCTTGCCGAACGCAAGGCGAGCCGCGGCGCATCGTTCGGAAAGTGCGTGAAACTGTCGCCCCATGCGCTATGTTCCGTACAGGCCCTGTTGTCGGGCGTCGATTCGCGGTCCAGGCATCGAGTGTTCGGCAAGTGGATTCGCAAGCCAGGAGCAACCATGAGTGAAGTGTCCGATATCGAAAGCAGAATCCTGTCCGCGCTGGACAGGACGGAAACGGCGTTGGACCAGATTGGCCCGGACGCGAAAGATGAAAGCCGGGACGGCGACATTGAAGGTCCCGAGGCTGACGCGGCGCGCTTGCAGGAGGCGCTCAGGGCCCGGGATGCCCTGCTACAGCAGATGAGGGCGGTCAACAGGCATCTCAGGGAATCGAACGCTGCGCTTCGCGCGGCCAGTGCCCAAGGGCAGGTGCAGCCGGATCTGCTGAATTTCGCATTGGAAGGCGAACTTGCCAGCCTTCGCGTCAATCGAGACGTGGAGAAGACGGAGATCGAGGACATCCTGGCGACGCTTGAACCTGTGCTGAAGGAGGCAGGGTGATGCCGGAGGTTTCGATTCGGATTGGTGAACGGCTCTTCAACGTGACCTGTCGGGATGGCGAAGAGAGTGCTCTTCATCAGGCGGCCGGGCTGCTCAATTCCGAAGCCAAGGCACTTGAGGGGCAGTCCCGACGCCTTCCCGAAGCGCAGATGCTGCTGATGGCCGGGCTCATGCTGGCCGACAAGCATGTCGTTGCCGCAAGCGACAAGTCGGGACTGGAGGAAACGATTGCCCGGCTAGAGGCTCGAATCAAGGATCTTGAAGGTCAGGTCGAGCAACGAGGGATCCAGGTTGCGCCGCCTGAGGACAAGGTGTCTGGAACCTTGGTCAGGATTGCCGAACGTGCGGAAGCGTTGGCGGAAGTTGCCGAGAAGAAGTCAGGAGCCCAAGCGTAGCCGAAGACGGTTGCCGTCGCCCTCTGGGTTCGATTGCTGGCAGAATTCTCACAGGATGTTTTCGTCACTGACGCGACCGCGGACGCTGCTCAATTCTCGACATGATCCTCGATGCCTTCGGTAGCAAGACCGTCGAGACGCGGCATCTGTCTGAGAAGTGATCGCGTGTAGTCTTCCCGGGGAGTCGCAAAGAGTGTCTCTGCCTCTTGGATTTCCACCAGGCGACCATTCTGCATGACGGCAACGCGATCACACATCTGACGCACCACCGGAAGGTCGTGCGAGATGAAGAGCATCGTGAGGTTCAGGTACTCCTGCAGATCCTTCAGGATGTTGAGAATCTGTGCTTGGATCGAGACGTCGAGCGCGGATGTCGGCTCGTCGCAGATCAGGAATTTCGGTTGCGTTGCAAGCGCTCGTGCAATGGAGATGCGCTGGCGCTGACCGCCGGAGAATTCGTGCGGATACTTGAGTCCCGCATCTGCGCCAAGTCCGACATGTTCGAGCAGCTCGTCGACCCTGTGTTTCAGCGCCTTGCCGGACAGCAGCTTGTGATGGAGCGCGGGTTCGGCAACGATTGCGTCAACCCGCATGCGCGGATTGAGCGACGAATACGGATCCTGAAAGATCATCTGGATCTGGCGACGGTACCAGGCAAGTGATCCGGTGACCGGTTGTCCGTCATACAGTATCGCGCCGCCGTCGACCCTGTACAGCCCGGCGATCATGCGTGCGACCGTGGACTTGCCGGACCCGGACTCGCCGACGATTCCGAACACCTCGCCCTGGCGAATGTCGAAACTGACGTCGTTGACGGCGACAAGAAATTTTCGCCGGGACGGGATGAAGGAGCGCTTCTGCAGGAAGCGCTTGGTAAGACCGCTTATCTCGAAGAGCGGTCTGCCGGAGTCGCTTTCCGTCTTGTTCCAGTTCCGCGCCAGGTCGCCGATCCGGAACTTTGTGGTGCGCCCGCCATAGGAAATGAGCGGAAACCGGTGCAGCTTCACCGTGGGGCGCGGCACGGCCGCGATGAGCGACTTGGTGTAGGGATGGTTCGGTTTGCCCAGGACGAGCTTGGTTGCACCAGTCTCCACTACCTTGCCTTGGTACATGACGGTCACGCGATCCGTCGTGTCGGCAATGACGCCCATGTCGTGGGTGATCAGGATCACGCCGACTTGGCGCTCGTTCGCCAGTTCCCTGATGAGATCCAGGATCTGGGCCTGGATCGAGACGTCAAGCGCGGTTGTCGGCTCGTCGGCGATGATGACGTCAGGCTCCGAGCAGAGGGCAAGCGCAATGACAACGCGCTGACGCATGCCGCCCGAAAACTGGTGCGGGTAATGGTTGAGCCGCAATTCGGGCTCGGGGATTCCGACGCGTGCAAGAAGATCTCGCGCCCGCTCGCGCGCTTCGGCGTCGCTCACGCTCAAATGGGTCGTGATGGTTTCCGTCAACTGCTCGCGAATCGTGAAGAGCGGATTCAGCGACGTCAGCGGATCCTGGAAGATCATGCTGATCTTGCTTCCGCGCAAGTTCCGCATTGCTGCCCGATCACGTCCCGAAATGATCTCGTTCTTGAAGCGGATCGTGCCGCCCGCGATTCTGCCAGGGCGTTCAAGCAGTGCCATGACGGCCGCCCCAATGGTCGACTTCCCGGCCCCGGATTCGCCCACAAGACCATGAATCTCGCCGGGCTCGACCGTCAGGCTGGCCCCGTCGACGGCAACGAAGACCTCCTTTCGCATCGGAAACTCGACCGTCAGGTCGGCGATTTCCAGAATTGCGCTCACCGGTTGTCCGGTACTGGCGCGAGGTGCCGCTGTCCGCCGGCCGGGACTGCGATACGTGCCATGGCTATCTCAGCTTCGGGTTCAGTGCGTCGCGCAGCCAGTCGCCGAGAAGATTCACGGAGAGCGCGAGCGCAAGCAGCGTGCAGGCGGGGAAGAAGAGAATCCACCATTCGCCGGAGAAAAGAAATCCTTGGCCGATCCGGATCAGCGTGCCGAGCGAGGGCTGTGTAGGCGGTGCGCCAACGCCGAGAAAGGACAGCGTCGCCTCGGCGATGATGGCGAGTGCAAGCGAAATCGTCGCAATCACCAGCACGGGCGAGAGGACGTTTGGCAGGATGTGGCGGATCATGATTGCGGTCCCCGATCTGCCGATGAGTTGCGCGGCCTGCACGTATTCCTTCTTTGTTTCGACCAGCGTTGCGCCACGCACGACGCGCGCAAACTGAACCCAATCGGAGAGGCCGATCGCAAGAATCAGAACCCAGATGGCGATTTGGTCCCGATATTCCACGGGCGTGAAACCCTTGGCGATGCCGAAGATGAGCATGGCGACAAGTATCGCGGGGAAGGTCAATTGCACGTCGGCGATGCGCATGATGATCGTTTCCGTCCAGCCGCCACGGTAGCCGGCAATCAGGCCCAGTGTCACCCCGATCACCATGCCGAGCAATACGGCTGCGAAGCCCACCAGAAGCGAGATGCGCATGCCGTAGAGAATGGTCGAGAAGACGTCACGGCCCTGATCGTCAGTGCCGAGCCAGAAGCTCTCTCCCGTAAACGCATTTGGCGTGCCCGGTGCCGTGAACCCGTTCATAAGGTTGAGCGTTGCAGGATCGAACGGGTCGTGCGGAGCGATCAACGGCGCAAGGAGGGCTCCCGAGACCAGGAGCACGACCACGACAAAGGAGACCATGGCGACCGGAGAGTGGCGGAACGCCCACGCGAGATCGCTTTGCCAAATCGCCCAGATCCGCAAGGCCACCGGGTTTTTTCGGTCCGGTTCGGCACGCGCGCTCGTCATGTCGTGTGCCCGTTGCCGCGGAGCCGGGGGTCGATCGCGACGTAGAGGAGATCGACCACGAGGTTGATTCCGACGAACATGACCGAGATCAGCATCAGGTAGGCAGCCATCACCGGGATGTCGACGAACTGGATCGCGTTGATGAAAAGCAGTCCGACTCCTGGCCACTGGAACACGGTCTCGGTGATGATCGCGAAAGCGATGATGGATCCGAGCTGCAAGCCGGTCACTGTGATGACCGGCACGAGCGTGTTCTTCAGCGCATGGCGGAAGTTCACGACGCGCTCGGAGAGTCCCCTGGCGCGTGCGAAGTTGATGTAGTCCTGCCGGAGAACCTCGAGCATCTCGGCGCGCACGAGCCGCATGATCAGAGTCATCTGGTACAGTCCGAGCGTGATTGAAGGCAGTACAAGCGCCTTGAGACCGCTCGCGGTCAGAAGGCCGGTGGACCATCCGCCGACATCGACCACGTCGCCACGACCAAAACTGGGAAGCAGGTCGAGTTCCACCGAGAAGACGTAGATCAGCAGGATGCCTATCAGAAACGTGGGAAGGCTGACTCCAATGAGAGATCCGGTCATGATCACGTGCGAGGCCCAGCCGTCGCGTCGAATCGCAGTGAAGACGCCGAGAACGATGCCGATCACGATCGCGAAGAGACCGCTGACGGCTGCCAGTTCCAGCGTTGCCGGCGCGCGTTCGGCGATGATGTCAGCCACAGGGCGACCCTGCCTGTAGCTGACGCCGAAATTGCCCTGCACCGCGTTCTCGAGAAAGCGCCAGTATTGCACGGGGAACGGCCGGTCGAGCCCGAGTTGCGTACGCAGGCGCTCAATGTCGGCCTGGGTGCGTTCCTGACCAAGCATGTTGTCGATCGGATCACCCACGAACCGGAACATGGAGAACGCCACGAGGCCGACAATGAGCAGGACGACTCCGGACTGGAAGATGCGGCGAATGATGTAGTTCAGCACGTGGCTTCCCCGTGACCGTTACGGCGAAGAAGGCGCGGGCAGAGTGCGAATCCGGCCCGCCCGGAGGCGGGCCGACGGTGGTGCGTCCGCAAGGTCAGTTGACCCTGACCCAACGCAGGATGAAGAAGTTGTCCGGTCGCTGCGTCAGCTCGACATTTGATTGGGCGCCCCAAACGAGCGGCTGGACGTACATCGTCACGTAGGCATGCTCGTCCTGATAGAGCGCGGTCACCTTGTCCAGCATCGCCTGCCGTTTGGTGTCGTCGATCTCGGACTGGATCATCGGCAGGAGTTCGTCGATTCTGGCATTCGAGTATCCCCCGAAATTCCAGCTGCCAAGCTTCTTCTCGCTGTTCGGGGTGGACGCGAGGAAACGGATCGGATGCTCGTGATCGAAGGTGCCCGGTGACCAGCCGAGCATGTACATGTCGAAGTTGTCCTCGCGCAGTTCCGGCCAGTAGTTGCGGACCGGCATCGCGTCGAGTTCGGCAGTGACTCCCACCTGAGCCAGCATGCCGACGACAGCCTGGCAGACAGCCTCGTCGTTCAGGTAGCGGTCGTTCGGACACTTGAGACCGAAGCCGAACCCGTCAGGGTAGCCAGCCTCGGCGAGCAATGTCCTTGCACTGTCTGGATCGAACGCCGGGCGCATGTCATTTGCCGTGGAAAAGCCTCGCATCGCGGGGCTGACAAGCTGGCTTGCCGGTTCGGCGCTGCCGCGCATGATGGTCTGCAGGATGGCAGGCACGTTGATCGCGCTTGCCACTGCTTCGCGCACGCGCGCGTCCCTGAATGGATTCGGATCGCCCGTGTTGGGGCCGTATTTCAGGGCATCTGCCTCGTGGGCGAAGCCAAGCATGATGACGCGGGCCTCGATGCCCCGTATGACCTTGACCGCGTCGTGGCCGGACAGCCGCTCGGCGTCCTGGATTGGCACAGGGTTGATCAGGTCGACATCGCCCGAAAGCAGGGCAGCGACGGCCGTGGCCGGGTTCTGAATGGGCAGGAAAGTCGCCTCGGTGATGTTGTGCTCGACCTCGCCCCACCAGTTGCCAAACGGCTGGAGGACTGTCTCCAGCCCGGGCTGGCGGCCGCTCAGCACGAAGGCGCCGGTGCCGTTGGCGTTGAGGGTGGCATGGTTGCCAGACTCCTTGTCCGGCCGCGCCGCGCCGTTCGCTTCGGCCCAGCCCGCATCCATCATCATCCAGTTGGCGATCGAGTCCGGGAAGATCGGGTTCGGCACGTTGGTCATGACGTCAACCGTGAAGTCGTCGACCTTGACCACGTCCGACACGGTCGCAAACCAGCTGCGCACGTCCGACGCTTCCGATGATGCGCGTTCGTAGGAAAAGATCACGTCGTCAGCGTCGAACTCGCTTCCATCGTGGAACGTGACACCCTGACGGAGGAAGAAGCGCCAGCCCGCACCGTCGCCGATTGGTTCCCAGCTTGTGGCCAGCGCAGGCTCGATCGACATGTCTCTTCCGCGGCGCACGAGGCCCTCGTAAACGTTGTTCAGGAAGCCGAGGACCGGCGCCGAGCTCACGGCATGCGGATCCATCGTCTGCGGGTCGGTGGTGCCGGCCCATCTGAAGGATTCGGCATGCGTGCCGGCAGCAATGCCGGTCGCCAGCAGGAAACCCAGCACACTGGTTGAAGCTCTTGGTGTCATTCTTTTCTCCTTTGTGTCACCAGGCGTCACTCTGGCATGTTTGTCGCGGATGGCAAGGCGTGACCACCTCGCATGGCCTCATGTTCCGGCGCCGGACAGGTTCGCAGTGCGTCGAGCCCGGGCGACGGCGGCACAAGGCCATGCCAGCGCTGGATCCACCTCTCTCGCAAGTCTCTTGTTCTCTTGCCTCGCGGCGGGTCGACAGACGCGCTCGGCACCATGCGATGCAGTGCGGGCCCGCGATCGGGGGCGTGGTCCGGCATCGGCTCGGGCTGAGGTTCTTGGCCCTCGCGGGACCGTACGGCGAGCGGGCCGCTTTGACGGAAGGAGTTGCGAAACCCATTGCCGTCGCGCCAACGGGCACCAGAAACGCAACTCCATCCCGGAATTCCTGGAGTGCAACGACCGAAGGGATCGCGGGGTCCTCAACGGGGACGTCATGCGAAAGTCCATTTGGGGCGGCCTGGCCGTTGCGATCCGCGTTGGACGCGGCAACGCGGTGCTGGCGGGGCCTGGTCTTGCCGTTCCCGGACACGGCAGCGCATGGCTTCGAGCAAGCCGCGCAACGCGGCGTCGCGCGCACATGCACGGCGTGCGCCGGAGCTGGCTCCCGCCGGAAGCGCGATGCGACCGCTCCCGTGGGACTCTCGCAAAATGGACATCAAGCGCGCGAGGACGGTCGCGTCATGGGCTTCGGTCCGCATCGCGTCCTCCCGGTTCGTCGTCACTTCGCTCGATGGCTCCGAACAGGCAGGGCTAAGCCCGGTGAACGCGGCGGGTGCGCCAAGGAGAGTTTGCAGGACACGCTTCCGATCCCGTCCGAAGAGCATCAGTGGAGCCACTGTCGGCCTGCTGTCGGGGCGGGCTGCGGGGTAGAACGGTAGCGGAAACTTCTTCGATGCCTTGGCGATGACGTGGCGGTTGAGGGTGAGGGCCTCGGTGTCGGGCAGGTCGATCCGATCACCTTGCTCGGCCGGGACGATCGGCGGCGCTGAAACAGCCCCTGACACTGGCAAGTGCGAACTGACCTGCATAGGGTCCGGGATGCCGGGAGCTGGATTGGCGGACTTCCCTTCGTCACTTTCGCCGGGGCCATGGCGTTCGTCTTCAACTTGCCCGCAGACAAGAAGGCGACCCTTCGTGGTGCGGCACGGACATGGCAATGATCCAGGCAATCCCGCCGCACAGGCCAGGGATCTTGCCGGCATCACCGATGCGCTCGCCGCGCTGGAGTCCAAGCGGCAATGGAGCAGTTTCCGACTTTTGCCTTCACTCGCAAAATGTGACTTGTCGACATGATCGCCAACTGAAGGCAAGATGGGCATGGCACGACGGAAGATTGTGCCATTCGATGATGCAGAGGCCGAAGGCAAGGGTGCAGCGGTCGTGGATGACGGCATCACGAATGCGGTGCAGCAAATTGCGGCAAGACTGTCGCTCGCGCACACGGCCATGGGAAAGGGGGGAAAGACATGATCTGGCTGGTAGCGGGACTTGCGATTTGGTGGGCGGCACATCTCTTCAAGCGCATTGCTCCGGAGAGGCGCGAGCGATTGGGCAAGACGGGCAAGGGGCTTGTGGCGGCGGCCGTGATCGTTGCGTTGGCCTTGATGGTGGTCGGCTACCGCATGGCCGAGAGCGTGGTCTACTGGGATCCGGGGGCGGCGCTTGTGGGGATCAACAACCTGGTTGTGTTCGCTGCCTTCTACCTGTTTGCGGCGAGCGGGCTGCGGACTGGAGTCACGCGCATCATCCGACATCCGCAGCTTGTCGGGTTTGCGCTATGGGCACTCGCCCACATCATTGTGAATGGAGACCTGCCTTCGCTTGTTCTCTTTGGCGGCTTGCTGGCCTGGGCACTGGCGGAAATTGCTGTCATCAATCGCGCCGTGCCGGAGTGGTCGGCTCCGGAGCCGGTGCCGGCACGAAAGGAGGTCATGGCTGCCGTGGGCGCTGCTGCAGTCTTCGCTGCCGCGGCAATTGTACATGGGTGGCTTGGCTACAATCCGTTTGGTTGATCGCGTGGAAGGCGCGTTGCCTGCCGAACAGGCGGGCCGTGAGCTGAACCGGCAGCGCGCGTCGGCCCAGCATGCCGCTCCGTAAAGGCCGGAAGACGAAAGCGTTGCTCCGCCGCAGGGCAGAAAGTCGACTCGTTGCCAGCCGCGCGGTTTCGGTCGGGTGCACTGTCGTACGCCCCATCGCTCCCGGAACCCGACGCATTCATCGGACGCTTGCGCGGGGACGGTAGACGCCGCCCGATTGTTCGCGGCGGGCAAGCCTGCCTGGAACCAAGCATCCATGGTTCCCGGTGGAGACGAGGCTTCCGCCACTTGCGGCGTATGCCGTGCCTGCAGCCATTTTCTGCTCATCCGGCATGTCGACTTGATTCGCTGCAACCGGCGCAGCGGCTTCCGACGACCTGCGCTTTGGGCCGCGTGCAGAGGCTGAAGGCGGCTCTCGCGCCGCCCCCAGGCTCTGCTTGGCGTCACTTCAGGCTGAAATACTTGAACTTGGCCGTGTCGTCCGGCGCGACAACGGTCTGGATGCCGGACTTCATGCCCCAGTTCAGCACCTGGTGGTGGATCGGGACGTAGATCTGCTCATCCTGAACCGCCTGCCAGATCTCGGCGATCATGCTGTTGCGCTTCGGCAGGTCCGTCTCGGAGGCGAGCGCTTCGATCTTGGCATCGAGGCCGGAATCACCGAATCGCGTGCCGTTCCACGAGCCGTACTTCTCGTCCCGCGAATGGACGAGGAAGTTGAAGATGTACTCGGAATCGTAGGTCGGGACGCCCCAGCCGAGCATGTAGAAGTCGGTTTCCAGCTTGTTGATCAGCGGGAAGTGCTGGGCCTTGGGCAAGGCTTCCAGGGTCACCGTGACACCGATCTGCGCCAGCATCCCGACTGCCGCCTGGCAGATGGCCTCGTCGTTGATGTAGCGGTCGTTCGGGCAGTTGAGCCGGATCGAGAACCCGTCTCCGTAGCCAGCCTCGGCCATGAGCGCCCTTGCGGCGTCGATGTCGTGTTCCGGAACCTGGTCGAGCCCGGCGGTCCAGCCGTTGACGAAGGGCGGCATGATGACCCCAGCCGGTTGAGACTGCTCGCGCATCACGACCTTCATTATGGCATCGCGGTTGATCGCGATGTTCATTGCCCGTCGCACCCGGATGTCTGCGAACGGGTTCTTTCCGTCGACATTGTCCGTGGCCAGGTCGCCATCCCCGACATTCAGTCCGAAGAAGATCACGCGGTTTTGCGGCGCGGTTCGCACGTCCAGCCCGTCGCTGCCGGCAACGCGCGACAAGTCTTGCACCGGCACGTCCTGGATGAAGTCCACCTCGCCGGAGAGGAGCGCAGCGACCCGGGTCGCTGCGTTCTGGATCGGCGTGTAGACGATGTCCGTCACCTCCATCGGGAATTCGCCATTGCCCCAGTAGTCCTCGTTGATCGTGAGCACTGTCTTGGTGTCGGGCTCGCGGCTCACAAGCTTATAGGGACCGGTGCCGTTTGCATTCTTGGCTGCGTAGGTGTCCTCACCGCCCTCGTAGTCCTGCACCTTTACCGCGTTGTTCGCCTCGGCCCAGCCCTTGTCGATGATGAACAGGTTGGTGAGGTTGGATGGCATGATCGGATTCGGCCCGTCGGTCACGATCTCAAACACGTGACTGCTGGGTGCGCGCACCTCCTTGACCGAGGCGAGAAGCTCCTTGTAGTCGCTGTCCGGGGTCATGGCGCGGTTGAACGAAAAGACCGCGTCCTCGCTGTCGAATTCCGCACCGTCGTGGAACTTCACGCCTTCACGCAGCGCGAAGACCCAGACATTCGGATCGCTTTCGGACGGGCCCCATTCGGTCGCCAGCGCCGGCACGATCGCGCCGGTCATGTCCCGCATGACAAGTGGTTCCATGATCTGGTGCGCCAGCGCGGAGGTCGGGCCTTCGTTCTGCGCGTGCGGGTCGAGCGTCAGCGAGTCGCCCGCCCGTGCCCAGCGCAGCGTTTCGGCACTTGCTCCCTGCGATGCTGCGGCCAGCAACGCTGCTGCAATTGTCAGACATTTGGTCTGCATGATCTATCCTCCCTGTTTGACGGACCGCAGTAGTGACCGTGCGGCCGGAATCGCAATGGGGCATTTGCCGCATGTGTGGAAAAACGTCCAGAGGCTGAATGCGGTTTCCGCACTGGCCTAAGTCACATTGACGTCAGTCGAAGCGCGAATGCTTGATCCTGGCCGTGTCCCCGGACGCCAAGACGGTCTGGAAGTTCGAGTCGGGACTTGCATTCATGGCTGAGCGGTTCTTTCACCCGTGTGCCGTTTCGCGTCCGGCCCCGGCAAACCGGCGACGGCAGATTCATTTGCATCCTTGGATGCGCCGGGACGGCTCGTCGAGCCGATTTCCCACTTGGCCACCGCGATGCCACGATGGAGCATGTTCAGCGCCGCATTGACCTGGATTGCACGTGCTTGCGTCCTGACGGTCCTAAGTCAGTCATGCGCGCAATTCTCACTTTGGCCCGCTTCCGGCTTGAAGTGCGCCTTGCGCGATTCGCGAGGATCATGACGGCGGACATTCTTCCAATTGAACAACTTCTTCCGGGGTCACGACAGCGACGCCCAACGCGCTAAAGCGCTTGATGTTGCGCGTTATGACAACCAGATCATGGAAGTCTGCGACCCCGGCCACCAGGGCGTCGGCCATGTCGGGGCCGTGTCACGCCGTTAGCGCTCGCGCCTCGGCATTCCCGCAGGCTTCAGCTATGGAGACGTCAAGTTCGGGAACCCTGTCGGCATATCCTGCACGAAGTCCCGCCAGCCAGGCGTGAAGTGCAGACGCCCTTGTCGTCGCACCCTTGTGCTCGAGCAGCGCAATTCCTTTCCGGATTTCGTGGATTGCGACTACGGAAAGGAACACGCGGCCTTCTCGATCCCTCTGCTCCAGCCAGTCGGCGAACTTTCCGCCCTCGCCTTGCAGAGGCCTCGCCGGCAACGAAGCGACATCCGTGTCGAGCAGAAAGCCCTTCACAGATCGATGCTCCGGGACAGTGCCCGGTTGCGCGTGAGTTTCTCGCCGGGAAACTCCGTGAGATAGGAC
Source organism: Paracoccaceae bacterium (assembly GCA_965208685.1). Lineage (GTDB taxonomy): Bacteria > Pseudomonadota > Alphaproteobacteria > Rhodobacterales > Rhodobacteraceae > JAJEFO01. The sequence goes on from CBDBPL010000007.1 coordinate 542,609, forward strand.
ACGAAGCCGCTCCGTTCACGCAATTGGGACTGCCGAGCCAGTTCGGCCGCCTCAAGCGAGACGACGGCGGCGACCGGCTTGCCATGGCGCGTGATCGTCATGATCTTTCCCTTGATTGCCTCGTCGACCACGTTCGAAAACCCCGTCTTCGCGTCCCTTAGGCTGATCCTTGGCATTGCTCGTTCGCTCCATTGTGGTCACTTGTGACCAAGATTAGGAAGGAAAGAGCAGCGTCAACCGGATTGTGAAATCGATGAAGCTTCACCGTTTGGCGATGCCATGGCTGATCGCGGCGCAACCATGTCATGCGTGCGGACGCCGCTGCGCTTGATGGCATTCGAACGGCCGGTCGAACTGGTGCACCGCATCCCGAGCGTTGCATGAGGCGAATTTTCGCGGCTCTTTAGGTCATCACGGCGTTAGTTGAAGCTGAAATACTTGAACTTGGCCGTGTCGTCGGACGCCACGATGGTCTGGATGTCTGATTTCATGCCCCAGTTCAGGACCTGGTGGTGGATCGGGATGTAAATCTGCTCGTCCTGAACCGCCCGCCAAATCTCGGCGATCATGCGATCGCGCTTGGCCAGGTCGATCTCGGTTGCCAGCGCCTCGATCTTGGCGTCGAGACCGGCGTCGCTGAAGCGCGTGCCGTTCCATGATCCGTACTTCTGGTCTCGTGAATGAACCAGGAAATTGAAGATGTGCTCGGAATCGTAGGTCTGCACGCCCCAACCAAGCAAGTAGAAGTCGGTCTTCAGGTTGCCGATCAGCGGGAAGTGCTGAGCCTTTGGCAGCGCCTCCAAGGTCACCGCGAGTCCGATCTGGGCAAGCATCCCGACCGCCGCCCGGCAGATGAACTCGTCGTTGATGTAGCGGTCGTTCGGGCAGTTGAGCCGGATGGAGAACCCGTCGTCGTATCCGGCCTCGGCCATGAGCGCCTTTGCGGTCGCGATGTCAGGACTGGGCGCCTGGTTGAGCTCTTCTGTCCAGCCGTTGACGAAGGGCGGCATGATGACCCCGGCAGGCTGAGACTGGTCGCGCATCACGATCTTCTTGATGGCGTCCCGGTTGATCGCGACGTTGATTGCCTGCCGCACGCGGATATCGGCAAAGGGGTTTGTTCCGCTGACACTGTCCGTGGCCAGGTCGTCATCGCCGACATTCATCCCGAAGAAGATCACGCGGTTTTGCAGGGCGGTCCGAACGTCAAGGCCGTCGCTGCTTGCGACGCGAGCGATGTCCTGAACCGGAACGTCCTGGATGAAGTCCACCTCACCCGAGAGCAGCGCGGCGACACGGGTGGCGCCGTTCGCGATCGGCGTGTAGACGATTTCCGTCACCTCCATCGGGAATTCGTCCTTGCCCCAGTAGTCCTCGTTGATCGCGAGCACCGTCCTGGTGTCGGGCTCGCGGCTGACGAGCTTGTAGGGGCCGGTTCCATTGGCATTCTGGGCGGCATAGGTGTTCTCGCCGCCCCCGTAGTCCTGCACCTTCACCGCGTTGTTTGCCTGGGCCCAGCCCTTGTCGAGGATGAAGATGTTGGTGAGGTTGGCTGGCATGATCGGGTTCGGTCCGTCGGTCACGATCTCGAACACGTGCTTGGCGGGCGCGCGCACCTCCCTGACCGACGCGAGAAGCGTCTTGAAGTCACTTTCCGGGGTCATGGCGCGGTTGAACGAGAAGACCGCGTCCTCGCTGTCGAACTCCGCGCCGTCGTGGAACCTCACGCCTTCGCGCAGCTCGAAGACCCAGACGTTCGGATCGCTTTCCGATGGGCCCCATCCGGTTGCCAATGCCGGAACGATCTTGCCGCTCATGTCCCGGAGGACCAGGGGCTCCATGATCTGGTGCGCAAGCGCGGAAGTCGGGCCTTCGTTCTGCGCGTGCGGGTCCAGCGTCAGCGAGTCACCCGCTCGCGCCCAGCGCAGCGTCTCTGCACTTGCGTCCAGCGCTGTCGCTGTCAGCAGTGCAGTGGCCATGATCAGGTGCTTGATTCGCATGAGCTGCCTTGTTCTGGTCGGTGGACTGATCAAGAGGCGTGCGCGTGGAATTGGCAACAGGGATTTCATTGCGGCGCAGCGAGAAATTCAGCCATGCCGGGCGCTTCTGGAAGAACCCGGCAAATCGACCGCCGACATCGTCCAGCGCGGCCGAAGAGGATTTGCCCTGGAGCGGTGGCGTCGCTTCCCGCCCTTGCGTACTACCGGCACCGACAGCAAGAACCGCGGGGACTATTCGCTGTTGTGCTGCCGGATCTTGTCAGCGGCGCCCTTGTCGTAGGCGACGCCCTCCTTGTCAAAGAGCTGGTCCAGTTCACCCGAAAGGGTCATCTCGGTGACAATGTCGCAGCCGCCGACGAACTCGCCCTTGACGTAGAGCTGCGGAATCGTCGGCCAGTCCGAGTAGTCCTTGATGCCCTGCCGAATCTCCTCGTCGGCGAGGACGTTCACGTCCCTGAACTCGACGTCCATGAAATTCAGCACGCCGGCCACGCGGCTCGAAAACCCGCATTGCGGCATTGTCTTGGTGCCTTTCATGAAGAGCACCACGTCATTGGCGTCGACGGTATCCTTGATCTGTTCCTGCGCAGTCATCTCAATCTCTCTGAACTCGCGGCCATGTTCCCAAAATAGTCCGCGATGGCGCGAATTGCAAAGCGTCCGGGCGTCTTTTGGGATGACTGTCCCGGCGGTCGGCTATTCCGGAGCCCTCGTCGTCAGCGCCAGCGCGTGCAACTCGCCGTCCGGTCCGTCCATCCGTCCCTTCAGTGCGGCATAGACGGCGCGCTGCTGTTCGACGCGATTCATGCCCCGGAAGCTCTCGTCGATCACCATTGCCGACATGTGTACGCCGTCATCGCCGCCGATCTGTATGGTCGCGTTCGGGAAGCGCTCTCGCAGGAGCGCCTCGATTTCGTGAGCCTGCATCGGCATGGGTCGTTCCTTCGCAATGTCTGCTGCGAATCTATGGTGCAAGAGCATGCCCTGCAAGCTGCACGTTGCGGTCAGGCCCGCGATCTTTCCGTTCACACCAACCGGCATCCGGGGAGAGGCGGTCGGTCCCCAGGTCAATTGGCTTGCCGTTCGGCGAACGAGTTCATCTAGGGTGCGAGCGAGAGTCGTTATGGGCCTAAAATTGGGTTTGCTTTTTTTTGTCGCGCGCTTGAGACATGCGCAGGTGATTCCGGAGACTTTCCGAATTCCTGAGGGGACTGACCACGTGACTCCCGGCTCCATTCGACTCGGCGTTGATATCGGCGGGACCTTTACCGACATCGTGCTGGAGCGCGGTGGCGAGCAGTTCCTGGCCAAGGTTCTTACCACCTACGCGGCACCCGAGGACGCCATTGTCGACGGCATGCATCTAGCATGCTGCAAGGCAGGGATACGCCCGGACGAGATCGGGCAGATCATTCATGGCACGACGCTGGCGACCAATGCCCTTATCGAGCGACGGGGGGCGAAGACGGCACTGATCACGACCGAGGGATTTCGCGACGTCATCGAAATGCGCACCGAATCGCGGTTCGAACAATATGACCTGAACCTGAATCTGCCCGAGCCGCTTGCGCCGCGGCAGATGAGATTCACCGTTCGCGAACGGGTGAGTGCGGGAGGTGATGTGCTGGTCGCATTGGACCGGGGCGAAGTCGAGGCCACGGTTGACCGGATCGCCGAGGCCGGCTTCGAGAGCGTCGCCATCGGATTCATCCACTCCTATGTCAACGATGCGCACGAGGCGATGGCGCGAGAGGTTCTGGCCGAACGGATGCCGGGTGCCATGGTGTCGCTTTCGTCCGAGGTCAGCCCGCAGATGCGTGAATACGAGCGCTTCAATACCGTGCTGGCCAACGCCTACATCAAGCCGCTCATGAATTCCTATCTCAACCGCCTCGAAGACCGTCTCAGGGCGGAAGGCGTGCGCTGCGACATCTTCCTGATGCACTCCGGCGGCGGGATCATCTCGTTGGAGAGTGCCGCCGAATTTCCCGTCCGCCTGGTCGAATCCGGACCGGCTGGAGGTGCGGTCTACGCTGCGCATGTAGCGGCACGCCAGGGAATCGGCAAGGTGCTGAGCTTTGACATGGGTGGGACAACGGCAAAGATCTGTCTCATCAAGGACCAGACCCCCAGGACATCCCGGGTCTTCGAGGTGGCCCGAACCTACCGGTTCAAGAAGGGCTCTGGCATGCCGATCTCGATCCCCGTGATTGACATGGTCGAGATAGGCGCTGGAGGCGGCAGCCTCGCACGAGTGGATGCGATGCGACAGATCCGGGTCGGACCGGAAAGCGCCGGCTCGGAGCCGGGGCCTGCGTGCTACGGCAGGGGCGGCGAGCGTCCCGGCGTGACGGATGCGGATCTGGTGCTGGGCAGGATCGACCCGGACAACTTTGCCGGCGGATCAATCAAGCTTCGGCCCGACCTTTCGGAAGCGGCGCTTACGACATATGTCGGCAATGCGCTTGACATGGCGCTGGACGAGGCAGCCCTCTGCGTATCGGAAGTCGTGGACGAAAGCATGGCAAACGCGGCTCGCGTCCATGCCGTGGAGAACGGCGAAGACCTGAGCGAGTACACCATGATCGCGTTCGGAGGCGCTGCGCCGCTGCATGCCGGACGGGTTGCCGGGAAACTTGGCATAGAGCGGCTGATCGTGCCTCCTGCCGCAAGCGTCGGATCGGCGATAGGGTTCCTGCGCGCGCCGTTCAGCTTCGAGGCCAACCGTTCCATCTACATGAGGCTCTCGGACTTCGATCCGACCAGGGGAAAGGAACTGATTGCCGAGCTGGAGAAGGACGCGACCGGATTTGTCAGAACCTGCGATGCAGCCAGCGAGATCATCTCGGAGTTCAAGGTTTACATGCGATACTCGGGGCAGGGCTGGGAGATCCCGATCCAGCTGTCCCAGGAGCAGGCAAGAGAGCCGGATGCGGCGACATTCCTGAAACTGTTCGAGGAGGACTACGCGAGACTCTTCGGGCGCCCTGTCGCGGGCCTGGACGTGGAAATCACGGTCTGGTCCGTCAAGGCGTCGACGCCTGCGGAAGCGGTGGAGCCGGTGAGCCTGGTCCCGGCCGGAAAGAAGGCGAGGGAGTCCGGAAGGCGGCGCATCGTCGATCCCGCGAGCGGCCGGCATCAGGATGCCGTCACGGTCGCCAGGTGCGCCTTGTCGCCAGGAGAGCATGTCGTCGGACCTGGTGCTGTCACCGAGGGCGAGACGACGATCATCCTGCCGGTTGGCAGCAAGGCAATTTGCCAACCCGACGGCTGCATCGACATCCAGGTGAAAGGGTAGCTCATGGAGCCCTCGAACGTGTCCTTCCAGGTGATGTGGAACCGCCTGATTTCCGTTGTCGAGGAACAGGCGCAGGCCTTGGTGCGCACGGCCTTTTCCACGAGCGTTCGCGAGGCCGGCGACCTGTCGGCGGGCGTCTACGACGCGCGAGGCCGGATGCTGGCCCAGGCCGTGACCGGCACGCCCGGCCATGTGAACGCGATGGCGGATGCGGTGGCACACTTCATTCGCAGGATCGGGCGGCAGGACATCTTCGAGGGCGACATCTACATCACGAACGATCCTTGGGAGGGCACCGGACATCTGCATGACATCACCATGGTGACACCGTCTTTTCACGACGGCGCGCTCGTGGGCTTCCTCGCCTGCACGGCCCATATCGTCGACATCGGAGGGCGGGGATTCGGCGCTGATGCCCACAGCGTCTACGAAGAAGGCCTGTACATCCCGATCATGAAGTTCGCGGAGCGCGGCGAAGTGGATGAAACCCTGCTGCGCATCGTGCGGGGCAACGTGCGAGAGCCGGACCAGCTGATCGGGGACATGTATGCGCTCGCTACCTGCAACGAGATCGGGCACCGACGCCTGTCGGACATGATGGTCGAGTTTCGGCTCGAAGACCTGGAAGGCATCGCCGGCTTCATTCTGGAGAACTCGCGCCGCGCGACCGTCGAGAGGATTGCCGCGCTGCCCCGAGAGGAGGCCAGCGGCTCGATGACGGTCGACGGCTTCGACACCCCGATCACCCTCGCGGTCAGGCTTTCAGTCAAGAGCGACCGGATCCTGGTCGATTTCAAGGGCACGAGCGGCATCGACAAGAAGGGCATCAACTGCCCGTTCGTCTATGCGAAGGCCTATGCCTGCTATGCCCTCAAGTGTGCCATCGCGCCGGAAATCCCGAACAACCATGCATCGCTTGAACCGTTCGAGGTGGTGGCCCCGGAAGGCACGATCGTGAACGCCGTGCATCCGGCCCCCGTCGCGCTGCGGCACATCATCGGGCACTTTGTGCCGGACGCCGTCTACAGTGCCCTTGACAAGATCCTGCCCGGCGTCGTTCCCGCCGAAGGAGCCGGATGCCTTTGCAATTTCCAGCTTTCGCTGAGGCCGAGCCCGGACGCGCTTGCCACGGGCGCAGCTCGGCGTGGCGAGGTGCTGACATTCAATTCCGGTGGTTCGGGAGCGCGCCCTGAGCATGACGGGTTGAATGCCACAGCCTTTCCGTCTGGCGTCATGACCATGCCTGTCGAGGCGACCGAGCACACCGGGCCCGTGATCATCTGGCGGAAGGAGCTTCGCCCGGATTCCGGCGGTGCCGGCCGGCAGCGGGGCGGCCTTGGCCAATTCATGGAAATTGGTGCCCAAGAGGGTCACGAGTTCGACTTTCAGGCCATGTTCGATCGGATCCATCATCCGGCGCGCGGTCGCAACGGAGGTCAGCCCGGTGCACCGACGACAATTGCCCGTGACGACGGCACTCCGATGCGCGGCAAGGGAAAGCAGTTCGTTCCGACTGGCCGCAAGGTGATGCTGGCATTTCCGGGAGGAGGTGGATACGGCGCGCCTGCTGACAGGGATCCGGCGTTCGTGAAGCGCGACCTCGCGCGAGGCTACATCTCCGCCGAGACCGCTGCGCATGACTACGGTCTTTCGGCTGAGGACATTCGGGCGGTCGAAGAGGCAGCACGCAAAGGGGAGGCCTTCTGAATGGCCGCGTTCGCCGAGATGTCGACGCATTCGACCTATGACGTCGTGATCGTCGGCGGCGCGATGACGGGATTGCCCGCCGCCTGGTTCCTGACCGAGAGCCCGGACTTTGACGGTCGCGTCCTCGTGATCGAGCGCGATACGACCTGCGAAGCCTGCCCAACCGCGCGCACCAACTCTTGCATGCGCCAGCAATTCTCGGAGGAACTGAACGTTCGGATCAGCCAGTTCGCGGCGGAGTGGTTGTCCTGCGGGGACTACAGGGCGCTGGATCCAGCGCCCATTGACTTTGAGCGGATCGTGAAGAATGCACCGATCGTCGAAAGGGCAGTGATCTGAATGAAATTGGAACGAAACCGGTTCACGCACGCGATTGCGGCCGGCGAGAAGCAGGTCGGGATCTGGATCACCTTGGGAAGCAATCTTGCTGCCGAAGTCGTGGCTCCCTCTGGCTATGACTGGGCACTGATCGACACGGAACACAGCCCAGGGGACTATTTCAGCGTTCTCGGCCAGTTGCAGGCGTTTGCACCCTACGACACGACGCCGATCGTGCGCGTGGAATGGAACGACCCGGTGGCCGTGAAGCGGATGCTTGACATCGGCGCACCGGGCCTCCTCTTCCCGATGATCCAGTCCGCCGCCGAAGCGCGTCAGGCAGTCGCCTCGACCCGCTATCCGCCGCGAGGCATGCGGGGCGTCGCGGGGTCCACCCGCGCAACAAAGTACGGACGCGTGACCAACTATGTCCAGCGCGTCGAGGCCGAAACCACGGTTCTTCTCCAACTGGAGACGCGTGCGGCGATGGAACAGGCCGCCGAAATCGCGCAAATCGACGGGGTCTCCGGAATATTCTTCGGCCCCGCCGACATTGCGGCGGATGTCGGCAAAGTGGGGCAGCCAATGGCAGCGGAAGTCTGGGAGCTGATCCGCGCGGCAGCAGGCGCCGTGCGGGAGTCCGGCAAGCCCGCCGGCACGCTGGTTCTGGATGCGCAGCTTGCCGCGGAGCTCCTGAACGAGGGTTTCACCTTCGTGGCCTGTGGAACGGACACATCGGTCCTGGCGCGCGGCGCCGACGGGCTTCTTGCCGCAGTGAAGGATGGAATTGACCGACCAAGGAGAATGCAATGACAAGGACTGCCCTTATCACGGCCGGTGGGAGCGGCATGGGTGCGGACAGCGCTCGCGCTCTGGCCGCAAGCGGCTTCAACGTGGGGATTCTCTCTTCATCAGGAAAGGGGGAAGCGCTTGCGAAGGAGCTCGATGGCGTTGGTGTGACTGGCTCGAACCGCGAGGATGCCGACTTGCGGCGGCTCGTCGATGCCGCCATGAACAAGTGGGGCCGCATCGACGTGCTGGTGAACTCGGCAGGCCACGGGCCACGTGCGGACATCCTTGATTTGGCCGACGGCGACTGGCACGAGGGAATGGAGGTCTACTTCCTGAGCGCCGTTCGGCCGACGCGGCTCGTGACGCCCATCATGCAGGATCAGGGTGGCGGCAGCATCATCAACATCTCGACCTTTGCCGCGTTCGAGCCGAACCCGGTTTTTCCGACAAGCGGAGTCATGCGGGCTGGCCTGGCATCGTTTTGCAAGCTGTTCTCCGACAGGTATGCGGCAGAGAACATCCGCATGAACAACGTCCTGCCGGGCTTCATCGACAGCCTGCCGGAAAAGGACGAGTTTCGTGAGAAGATCCCGATGGGACGTTACGGAAAGTCGCTTACGGAGATTGGCGGGGTCGTGGCCTTCCTCGCGTCAGAGGCCGGAGCATACATCACGGGCCAGAACATTCGCGTGGACGGCGGGATCACGCGATCGGTCTGAAGCATCCGTCGGGAGTGCGGTGCCGGTGGGGCCTGACGATGTCTCGGACTCGGAAGACTCGGGCAGCAACGGTTGAATCCTATTTGTTCTCACGTCGTGCTGCCGCGCGCTGCATGCCCGCAGGCACGTGAATTCGCCGGAGTTCCACCCGTTGTCAGCAGCACGCTCCCGAACGTTGAAAGACATCCACACTGATATCGCCAAGCTGACAATTGCAGTCGGCAGCATCAAGCCCACGATGGTACCGCGGAAATCAAGGCAAGCGTTGCGACGATCCTGTAATTGAGGCTTGTGCCATTTCCGGTCGCCGACATAAAGTTGTTCCCGGAAAGCCGACACCCAATAGACGGTCGCGTCTAGCCATCATTCAATGAAAGCACGTCGGCAAAGGCGCTGCGATAAAGTTCGGAGAGCTCGGCGAGCGGTGCCGAAGCGCCTCCGAACGAGATCTGGTTTCCTCCGAAGCGTCCGACTTGGCTGACGGGAATGCCGGCACGGGATGCCCCTGCCATTATGGCCTCTGCCTGGTCGAAGCCGCAGGCAATCAGGTAGCGGGCCTGGTCCTCGCCGAACAGGGCGCCAACTTCATCCGTGTCAAGGGTGACGCCCAGGCCGGCCGCATCCGCCAATTCGAATGCCGCAAGCGCCAGGCCACCGTCCGACAGGTCGGTCGCGGCGTGAATCAGGGCGACGTGTTCCCTGACAAATTCGCCGTGGACGCGCTCGGCGGCCAGGTCGACTGCCGGGGCGTCCCCCTCCTCGCGGCCGAACGCCTCTGCCAGCAGCGCGGACTGTCCGAGCCATCCTGTCGAATCTCCGACCACGAGCGCCCAGTCCCCGTCCTGGACTTCGTCCGTCACGAAAGCCTCCTCAGGCCGGATCAGGCCGACGGCACCAATGGTCGGCGTCGGCAGGATCGGCTGACCGTCGGTCTCGTTGTAGAACGAGACGTTGCCGGAAACGATCGGCATGTCCAGAACGGTGCAGGCCTCTGCAATTCCCTTGATGGCGCCGACGAACTGGCCCATGATCTGCGGCTTTTCCGGGTTGCCGAAATTCAGGTTGTCGGTTGCTGCAAGCGGCCTGGCCCCGGCGGCCGTCAGGTTCCGATAGGCCTCCGCCACGGCCTGCTTGCCGCCCTCGAACGGATTTGCCTTCACGTATCTGGGTGTCACGTCAGATGTGAAGGCCAGCATCTTCCCGGTTCCCTGGTCCCGAACGATGCCCGGGCCGCGACCAGGGGTGCGCACCGTGTTGGCCATGACCTGGCTGTCGTACTGTTCCCAAACCCATTGCTTGCGCGCGTAGTTTGGCGAGCCGACCAATGCCTTCAACCCCTCGATCGGGTCGATTTCGGGCACGTCCGAAAGCGGGGCGGGCGGGGGCGTCTCGACCCACGAACGGTCGTATTCGGGGGCACTGGACGAAAGACGCGAAAGCGGCAGATCCGCCTTGGTTTCGCCTTGGTGCATGACGAGGAAACGGTCCTCCTCCATGGTCTCGCCCACGATCGCGAAGTCGAGATCCCACTTTTCGAAAATCGCCTTTGCCTCTGCCTCGAACGCGGGCTTGAGCACCATCAGCATACGTTCCTGGCTCTCGCTGAGCATCATTTCGTAGGCTGTCATGGCGTCTTCGCGCTGCGGCACGGCATCAAGATTCAGCCTGACGCCGAGACCGCCCTTGTCGCCCATTTCCACTGCAGAGCAGGTCAGGCCCGCGGCGCCCATGTCCTGGATCGAGATCACGGCACCGGTGGCCATCAGCTCGAGGCAGGCTTCGAGCAGGCGCTTTTCGGTGAAGGGATCGCCAACCTGAACGGTAGGCCGCTTGTCCTCGCTGTCTTCGTCGAACTCCGCCGAGGCCATCGTGGCGCCTCCCACGCCGTCGCGTCCCGTCTTCGCGCCAAGATAGACGACTGGCATGCCGACGCCGCTCGCTGCGGAGTAGAAGATCTTGTCTGCATCCACGATGCCGGCGGCAAAGGCGTTCACGAGACAGTTTCCGTTGTAGCTGCTGTGAAGCCGCACCTCGCCGCCTGTCGTCGGCACGCCGAAGGCATTGCCGTAGCCACCGATTCCCTCGACGACTCCTGACACGAGCCGCCTGGTCCTCGGATGGCCCGGCTCGCCGAAGGAGAGCGCATTCATCGCGGCAACCGGTCTTGCGCCCATGGTGAAGATGTCGCGGAGTATGCCTCCGACCCCGGTCGCCGCCCCCTGATAGGGCTCGATATACGAAGGATGGTTGTGGCTCTCCATCTTGAAGACCACGGCCTGGCCGTCCCCGATGTCGACGATGCCGGCATTTTCGCCCGGACCGCAGATGACCTGCGGTCCTGTCGTCGGAAGGTCCTTCAGCCACTTCTTCGACGACTTGTAGGAGCAGTGCTCGTTCCACATTGCGGAAAATATGCCGAGCTCGGTGAAGGTTGGCTCCCGGTTCAGTATGCGGAGAACTTCCTGGTATTCCTCAGGAGTGAACCCGTGGGAGGCGACCAGATCCTCGGTGATCTCGGGTTCCTGCATTTCCTTTCCCTTCAAGGCTGCCGCACTCATAGAAGAGGGGGCGGGCAGGGAAAAGGGGCAGACGGCGGTTGACAGGCATTCCGCGCCGGTTCTGCGGCGTGCCGTCGGCCCGGGACCCGAGAATGCTCTCTCAGGCAAGGCCTCCGTTCTTGAGATTCTCCCTCGCAGCCCCTGCGCATTCGGCGATGCGTTTGGCGCGCGTAGGGTCGGTCTTGGCCCACTTGATCTTTTCGAGCCAGGCACGCTTGATCGACCGGGACCACTCTTCGAAAGTCGTGCGTGCCGGGCCAAGCGCCTCGGCCAGATCGTCCGGCACCACGAGCCGCTCGACGTCATCAAGGAAGGTCCACATGCCGTTCTTCTTCGCGACGGCGACCCGCGCTTCGCCCGACGGCTGCATGCGTCCTTCAGCACGGAGCCGGTCAACGATGCCCTTGCTGACGGCAGACCATGCCGAACTGTCCTTCCGAGGGGAGATCAAGTGCTTGTAGCGTGTCTCGTCAACTGCACGAACCGCGCTGTCAATCCAGCCCCACGCGATCAACTCCTCAACCACGTCACCCCAAGGAACGTGGGCGTCGTGGACCTTCTTGTAGGTTACCAGCCAGACCGACTCCGACGACTCGTGGTTTTCTGCCAGCCACGCCCCGAGCTCGTCCATCGAGCGTATCTCGACATGGGGCCTGTTCGCTGCCGGGCTCATGATCCGACCTGCGCTTCTGCCTGCCGTGCGAGCAGGATGGCCAAGGCTTCTTCCGCCCGATCTGCCGGCACGAAGACGTGGTCGTGCCGGGCGGCCGCGACGATGTTCGCCGGTATCCCGTGCGTGGCGAGGGCGGACGAGACTGCCGCCGTCAAGCCAACCCCGTCGAGCGCGGACCGGACCATCAGCGTGATTTGCCTCATCGCAACTCCTCCGGCGATTCCGAGTCGGTCCGTTTCCTCCTGCGGGATGATGAACGACATCCCCTCGTCCTCGACGAAGCTGCCCTTGGCCACATTCGCGACGTCCGCTGCAAGATCGTCCCTGATGCCCGAACAGAACACGTACTTTCCAGGATGCAGCCGTGGCTGCATCTCGGCAATCATCCTCCTTGTGTCCTTGATCGGGTCCGCCACGTCTCTCCTCGCCATCACGTTCAGGCCCGGTTCAGTGCGCCTCAGCCCAGTTCCTGCCCTGGCCGGCGTCAACGATCAACGGGACATCAAGATGGACCGCCGGGTCGGCAGCGCCTTCCATGACGTCACGCGCAATTCCGATCAGGTCGTCGACGGCGGAGTCTTCGACCTCGAAGAGGAGTTCGTCGTGCACCTGCAGTAGCATCCTTGCGGGAAGCTTGGCGATGGCGTCCGGCATTCTGATCATTGCGCGACGAATGATGTCTGCGGCCGTGCCCTGGATGGGAGCGTTGATGGCAGCGCGTCTCGCGAAGCCGGCGTGCGGACCGCGCTTGTTGATTTCCGGCGTGTTGATGCGGCGCCCGAAGAGCGTCTCGACATGTTCATGCTTCTTGGCGAAGTCTACCGTTTCGTCCATGTAGTCGCGTATGCCGGGAAAGCGCTCGAAATAGCGATCAATGAAGCCCTGCGCCTCAGCTCGCGGAATGCGGAGGTTTCGCGCCAGGCCAAAGCCGGAAATCCCGTAGATCACGCCGAAGTTGATCGCCTTGGCCTGTCGCCTCACCTCCGCGGTCATCTCGTCCAGGGGTACGCCGAACATCTCCGACGCCGTGGCTGCATGGATGTCCTGCCCGTCGCGAAACGCCTCCTTCAGCGCCTCGATGCCGGCGACATGGGCAAGGATGCGCAGTTCGATCTGCGAGTAGTCGAGACTGACAAGGCTCTGTCCGTCCTCGGCGACGAACGCTTCGCGGATGCGGCGGCCCTCCTCGGTGCGAACCGGGATGTTCTGCAGATTGGGATCGGTCGAAGCGAGGCGTCCCGTGTTTGCACCCGCGATGGAGTAGGACGTGTGAACGCGGCCGGTGTCCGGATTGACATGGTCCTGCAAGGAGTCGGTATATGTCGATTTGAGCTTCTGGAGCTGCCGCCAGTCCAGCACCCGGCCGGGAAGCTCGTGTTCCGTAGCCAGATCTTCCAGGACGTCGGCGGGCGTGGCGTATTTTCCGGTCTTGCCCTTCTTGCCCCCGGCAATGCCCATCCGGTCAAAGAGGATGTCGCCTACCTGGCTGGGACTGCCGACATTGAACTTCGTGCCCGCGAGCGCATGAATCGCGTCCTCCAGCTCAGCCATCTTCTGTGCGAAGGAGTTCGACATGCGTGCAAGCGTGCCGGCATCCACCTTGATGCCGTGCATCTCCATTTGTGCCAAGACCGGTACAAGCGGGCGCTCCAGCGTCTCGTAGACGGTCGTCACCTTCTTCCGGTGCAGTTCGGGCTTGAACAGCTGCCAGAGCCTAAGCGTTATGTCGGCGTCCTCGGATGCATACTTGACCGCATCTTCGATCGGGACCTTGTCAAAGGTGATCTGGCTCTTGCCGGTGCCCAGAAGCGACTTGATCTCGATCGGTCGGTGGCTGAGGTAGCGTTCGGAGAGCGTGTCCATGCCGTGACTGTGAAGGCCGGCGTTCATGGCATAGGACATCAGGAGCGTGTCGTCGAATGGGGCAATCCGCACGCCATGGCGCGCGAGGATCTTCGCGTCGTATTTCAGGTTTTGCCCGATCTTGAGAATGGCCGGGTCTTCAAGAATCGGCTTCAGGATCGCGAGCGCGTCTTCCGCCTTCATCTGGCCTTCGGCAATCTCGCCGGATTCAAAGAGGTTTTCGCCGGCCGAAGCCTTGTGGATCAGCGGCACGTAGCATGCCTTGCCAGGCCAGACCGCAAGCGAGATGCCCACCAGTTCGGCCCTCATTTCGTCGAGACCGGTTGTTTCGGTGTCGATTGCGATACGGCCCATGGCCCGTGCATCGGCGCCCCAGGCATCGAGCGTCGCAGCGTCGCCGATCCGCACATAGCTGCCGTGGTCAATGGGCGGCGTTTCGGGTGTCTTGCCCTCCTGTTGCGGCGCGACGGTCTCCCGCGCAGCAGGAACTTCCCTGCCAAGCGCCTTGGCGACCCGTCCGGTAATGGTACGGAATTCCATCGATGTCAGGAAGGCCAGAAGGTCTTCGGCCGAGGGCTCCTTGACCTCCAGGGAATCCAAGGAATAGGGCAGGTCCATGTCCTGGACCAGCGTCACCAGCTTCCGCGACAGGAGGATCTGGTCCTTGTGGTCGATAAGGGTCTGCCGGCGCTTTTCCTGCTTGATCTCGTCTGCCCTGGAGAGAAGGGTGTCGAGGTCGCCGAATTCACTGATCAGGAGTGCGGCCGTCTTGACTCCGATTCCGGGTGCGCCGGGAATGTTGTCGACGCTGTCGCCGGCCAGTGACTGAACATCGATCACCTTGTCCGGGCGGACGCCGAACCTCTCCTCGACGCCCTCGGCGTCGATCCTGACGTTCTTCATGGCGTCATGCATTTCCACGCCTTCTCCGACGAGCTGCATGAGATCCTTGTCGGAAGACACGATCGTGACCCGTCCGCCGGCTTCGCGGGCCGTGCGTGCGAGAGTTGCAATGATGTCATCCGCCTCGTAACCCTCTTCTTCGAGGCAGGCGATGTTGAAGGCGCGGGTAGCATCGCGTGTCAGCGGGATCTGGGGTCGCAGGTCCTCGGGCATTTCCTCCCGGTTCGCCTTGTACTGTTTGTAGAGGTCGTTTCTGAACGTGTGCGAGCCCTTGTCGAAGACGACGGCCATGTGGGTCGGGGCATCCGGACCCTTGTTGTCCTCCATCATCTTCCAGAGCATGTTGACAAAGCCCGAAACCGCTCCGACGGGCAAGCCATCGGACCTTCTCGTGAGCGGCGGAAGCGCATGAAAGGCACGGAAGACGAATGCGGAGCCGTCGATCAGGCTGAGATGATGTCCCTTGCCGAATGCCATGCCTATCTCCGGTGCAGGTTTCCGGAGTGATCGCACATTTGGCCGGGGCTCGCCAGAGGATGCGGCGCCGTTTCGTGTCCCGATTCGTCTTGGCTGGCTGATGCGCTGTTATCCCGACGAAACAGGAGTCCTCCTGGTCACGGAAAGTGCAGAAATGCAGACAAATCTTGGTTGACGCTCCTGGAATCTCTGAATAAGTCCCCGAAGAATCAAGACCGGTCAATCCGGCAGGGAGTGAAGTTGAAAGGGACCCGATGGGTCCTTTTCTCCTTCCCGCAGGCCGAACCAATTCCAGGACTCGAGATTGACCTCAGCGCGAACCGGGCTCGGATGCGACTGCGAGCGAACCATCATAAGCCACGAGTTCAACGGTGTTGCCTTCGGGATCCTCGGTGAACACTCCGCGCCAGCCGACCCAGCCAAATGTCTCGACCCGATACGGCAGACCCTGCGCCTCATACCAACTCATCACGGCTTCCTGTTCCCCGTAGGGCAGGCTTAGCGCAAGATGATGGAGCGAGGAGGATGCTCCAGTCGCCGGCGCTTCCATTCCGGTCGGGTGCCGCCCGGGCTTAGCGCAAGATGATGGAGCGAGGAGGATGCTCCAGTCGCCGGCGCTTCCATTCCGGTCGGGTGCCGCCCGGGACGCGAAACATGCTGCTTGTCGAAAAGCGCCAGAACCTGCGTGTGCCCGGCAAAGCCCTCGGCGACGCGAAAGAACACGATGCCCTCGGCGACATTGCCTTCCATCCGCTCCAGTCCGAGCACATCGCTGTAGAAGGACGTCATTCGCTCGAGATCATCGCAGCGAATGGCGATCTCTCCAAGGCCACGGACGCGGAAGCCACGCTCGGTCATGTTTGCCTCCGTCAGAAATTCAGCATCGCTGTACGCTTCCGGCACCGGACAGACAAGACAACCTGACCGCTGGATCAAGCCGTGTCGATCACAGACTTGACGGCGTCGCGTCGCCAATTCCGGCTGATGGGGATGAACACGGAGACGTGATGCAAGCAACATGAAGCGAACAATGTGCGCATGCGATCGATCAGCCGTCGCCAGCATCAAATTGCTCTTGTCCCTCGCGCCCGGCGCCTGCACCAGCTGCGCGGTTTGGCGGCAAGGCTCGCCGAGGTGGCTTTCGTAGCGTGCGGTAGCGGTCGGATTGGCGTTCCCGAGCAGCACCTGCGCCGCGGTGTTGTCCGCGCCGTTCGCTTCCATGATGTTGTCGCTTGTTATTTCGTATCAACTACAGTTACAGGACACTGATGCATGGCAACCCGGTAGCAGGTGAGCGCGGAATGAACCTTATGATCAGAAAACTTGCGTTGGCGCTGGCCTTCACGGTGCTTCCCGTCGAGGCAATTGCCCAGTCCTCGACGGCCAGTGAGGGCGCCCCGAATGCCGAATTGTCTCTCGGGATGCCGAAGGAAGAGGCCGATGTCTACGTCAAGGACAAGTTCGGCGATTGGCAGCTTATCTGCATCAGGGTCGCGGACAGGCAGGATCCCTGCGAACTCTACCAGCTCCTTCGCGACCAAGACGGGAATTCGGTGGCGGAGATCACCTTGTTTGTCGTCCCCGACGACCCTCAGGTCGTGGCTGGAGCGACGATCGTGACGCCGCTCGAGACCTTGCTCACGGCAAATCTCCGTCTTGCGGTGGATGGTGGTGAGGCCCGCATCTATCGGTTTCTTTTCTGCCGCTCGATAGGATGTTTCGCGCAGCTTGGGCTGACCGATGACGAGATTGACCGGTTCCGGCGAGGGGCGGCTGCGACAGTGACGATCGTTCCTGCGGCGGTGCCTGACAGGAAGGTTGATCTTGACATGTCGCTGAGCGGGTTCACTGCCGGCTGGAACGCACTGGTCGAAAACGACAAGGCGGCAGCCGAGTGATCTGCCTCAGGCCCTGGCAAGATCAATTCTCGGCCCGGCCTTTCCGCCACTGAGGTGCCAACGCTTCACCGGTTCCGTCCTTGCACGGAGTCGGTCAAGCTGCCAGGTTTCCTGCTTTCCTGTTCCATGAGCGGGCGTCATGCTCCACCGGGTCTCGACGCCGGGCGCCCCCCCGGTTCCCGGAGTCAGGATCAGTCCAAGGGGCGTGCAGCTTCCCTCTGCGGCTCCGGTCTCGGTCGCCAGTTGCAGCCGCCTGACGGGAATGAGACCGGGTGGCTCCGGCAGGTCGGCCACGACCAGGGGTACAATTCCCGCACGCAGCGTTTCCTCCATTGTCCAGAGCAGGTCTTCGGACCGCTTCGGCCGGATGAAGATGAATCGCGAGGGGTTGGCGAGATGCAGCATTCCGTCGGGGTTCAGATTCACGGGCATCCACGCAGGATGAATCCAGAAGACCGGTCCCTGCATCGCGCCTGCAGCCATCAGTGCCAGTCGACGCCTGGCAATCCCGCAGAACTCGTGCACGCGGCCACGGTTCAGGGACAGGCCGCGAAGGAATGTCACTTCGGACGCGGCGTGGCGTCGGTGGCTGTTCCGGACCAGAAGGTGGGCAGCATCAGGCATGAGGAGAACAATAGATCGTTCCCTTTATGTTCTCAACCCTGGAATCGACAAGGAACCGGTTCGGAAACACTGCCGAAGATGTCTCACTTGCCAGGCAAACGTTTCCCGCATCCAGTCGCCCGCGACACCAAGTACCGATGCGCATTCAGCCATGACCCGGGCGCTTGGACGGCGCACTTTCTCGTTTCCGACTGGCGCAACCGGACGCATTTGCCCGCAAAGGCAGGCTGGCAATGGCACATCCCGGCATTGTTGGCGCTGGTCGCGGCAGTGCCTGCGTCGCCGATGCCGTCCTGGGCCCATCTTGCTGCCTGCCACGTTTCGATGTCACCTGCTTCGCATCCGCACCCACCTCGAGCATCGTCTGCACGACCTGCCGTGCGAGCCCAGCGTTCTCGTGGAAAATCTTGACTTCCCGGAGCTTCTCCTCCTCCGCAACAACCCGCAGGTGTTTCAGTACGCACGTCCGACAGTGCCTTGGCACGAGATTCCGAAGCTCTGTTGCGCGGACCGGGAGCGGTTTCTGGGAGCAAACGAAAGGTACCTATTCCGCTCCCACGGAGAGTTCTTCTGCCAATATTTCCTTGCCTGCAAGAATTCGGCGGCTCGTCCCGTGTTGCATGGGCGCTCGCACGACGACCCCGAAACGACGGGTGGCTGAGCGGTCTTGTCTTTTGGTGCCACGACAGGCAGAGCGCCGGAGCATGGAGCCTTGGGTCCTCTTTTCGGTGCTCGCGGCGGCGGCGCAGACCATGCGCTTTGCGGTCCAGAAGGTCCTTGTCGGCGCGGCGCTCAGCCCCGCAGCAGCGACCTGGGCGAGGTTTCTCTGGTCATGGCCCCTCGCGGTTGCGCTGGCATTTGCGTATGGCCGTGCAACCGGAGCCGACTTTCCGGAGTTCACGCCCACGTTCTTGACATACGCGATTCTGGGAGGGGCCTTCCAGATCCTGGCCACGGTCTGCACCGTCAGCCTTTTCTCGATGCGGGCTTTCGCGGTCGGCATCACGTTCAAGAAAACCGAGGTCATGCTGACCGCTCTCGCTGGCTTCGTCATCCTGGGCGACATGATTTCGGGTCCGGGGGCTGCCGCCATCGCTTTCGGATTTGTCGGTGTGCTGCTCCTGTCCGATCCGCCCGAAGGCGGCAGCATCTTCAACAAGGCGGCGGGCATCGGGATCCTGTCAGGCATTCTGTTCGCGCTCTCGGCCGTGACCTATCGGGGCGCAACGCTTGCGCTTTCGTCCGGAGACCCGGTTCTGACCGGTGGCGTGACTTTGGCCGTCGTCGTGCTCTGGCAGACACTCGCGCTGGGAGTCTGGCTTTGGCTGAAGGAACCGGGCCAGATCGTCGCCACACTTGCCGCCTGGCGTCAAACGTCGATCGTCAGTGTCTTCTCCCTGGTTGGCAGCTGGAGCTGGTTCGCCGCCTTTTCCCTGATGAACGCAGCCTATGTCTTTGCGGTGGGGCAGATCGAACTGATCCTTTCGATCCTGATTGGTGCGCTCTGGTTCCGTGAAACGCTCAGGCCGCGCGAATTGCTCGGCATCGGCGTTCTGGCAACCTCGATCCTCGCAGTCGCATTCCTTGCCTAAAGCCAGATCACCCGGCTTCCCGCCTCGTCGTTGCACAGGTAAGGCACTTGGTCTGGAGCGTCAGTTCGTGGAAGGTGGCGCTGAAGTTCCGTCAGGACGAGCTGCGTGACTAAGGGCAGGTCGAGTTCGCGAGCCCGGTCGACCGCCACCCACTGAATGTGACTGAGTTCTGATTCGGCCCGAGAGAAGTCATCAGCGTCGAACCGAAGCGCGGCTGCATCGGCCAGGAAGAACCGTGCATCGTATCGGCGCGGATGTCCGGGCGGGGTAAGGGCGCGAAAGAAGAAGCTTAGGGGGCTGGCATCAGGCAGAATGCCTTGCTCGGCAAAGTCGCGCCACGGCACGGGCGGGTTCGGCCAGTTTCCCGCGCGTCCCAGGCACAGGCCGGTTTCCTCCCAGAGTTCGCGAATCGCGGCTGCGGCAAACCGGTCGGGATCCGTCGCTGTTGATTCGGCCAGCAACCTCTTCCTGCAGGCCGGGTCAAGTCTGGGGCACGGCACCGTTTCGTCGGCCTCGTCGACGGCGCCTCCTGGAAAGACGAACTTCTCGGGCATGAAGGCTGCAGCCTTGCCCCGTTGTCCCATCAGGATTCGGGGGGCGTCTTGGGGATCCCTGACAAGGATGACGGTTGCTGCGTCTTGGACTGGAACGGACATTTCGGACAGTTCAGTCCCGCGTTCCGGCAAATTGCACCCGCCACCTTTCCCGCTCGTCATCCGTGATTTTCCGGAAGAGCATGTCCGGAACGTCAATGGCGTGTCCCGGCTGCAGCACCGACAGCGCGTCGCCAATGTCCGATGGCCATGCCGTGTCGGATGTGTTCATCGCGTCAAGCATCCGCGCCGACGCGTCCGGAATGAACGGGGCGGAGATCACCGCATAGAAACGGATCAGGTTGATCGCGAGGCGAACGGAAACCGCCGCACGATCCGGATCTTCGCCGAATGCGGTCCATGGGGCGGCAGCCTGCAGATACTCGTTGCCGGCCGCCCAGACGGCGCGCAGTTCAGCGGCGGACTTCCGGATCTCGATCGCTCCCATATGGGTCTCGTATGCCTTGAGGCCGCTTTCGAGACGCGCGATCAGGGCCTCTTCGTCTGACCCGAGGGTTCCCCCTGATGGCACGGTGCCGCCAAAGCGCGACTTGGAGAACTTCGTCACCCGGCTCACGAAGTTGCCAAGAACGTCGGCCAGATCCTTGTTCACGCTCGCCTGGAAGTTGTCCCAAGTGAATTCGCTGTCCGAGTTTTCGGGCGCATGGCTCAGCAGCCACCAGCGCCAGTAGTCGGCCGGAAGGATGTCAAGCGCCTGATCCATGAAGACCCCGCGGCCGAGGGAGGTCGAGAACTGTCCGCCATCGTAGTTCAGGTAGTTGAACGACTTGATGTAGTCCACGAGCTTCCAGGGCTCGCCCGATCCAATGATCGTCGCGGGGAAGCTGAGCGTGTGGAAGGGCACGTTGTCCTTGCCCATGAACTGGACATAGCGGACGTCTTCCGCGCCCTTGTCGGTTCGCCACCATCGCTCCCACTCCGCGTCCTTTGCCCCGCGCCCGTCCGTCCACTCCTTGGCGCAGGCAATGTACTCGATCGGCGCATCGAACCAGACATAGAAGACCTTGCCTTCCATGCCGGGCCAGGGTTCGTCCCCACGCATGACTGGAACACCCCAGTCGAGATCACGAGTGATGCCCCGATCCTGCAGGCCATCGCCGTCATCCAGCCACTTCCGGGCGATCGAGGTGGTCAGGATCGGCCAGTCGGTCTTGCTGTCGATCCAGTCAGAAAGCTGTTGTCGCAGATTGCGCTGCTTGAGGTAGAGGTGCTTGGTCTCCCGCATCTCGAGGTCGGTCGAACCGGAAATCGCGGAACGAGGCTCGATCAGGTCGATCGGGTCAAGCTGCTTGGTGCAGTTTTCGCACTGGTCTCCGCGCGCGCGTTCATATCCGCATTCGGGGCAGGTGCCTTCGACATACCGGTCGGGCAGGAAGCGATCGTCCGTTTTGGAATAGAGTTGATCTTCGGTGACTTCCTCGATCAGCCCCGCCTCCTCGAGCTTTCCCGCTAGGTGTTGCGTCAGCCTGTGGTTTTGCGTGCTCGACGACCTGCCGTACTTGTCGAACGAGAGGGCAAATCCGTCCGCAAGGTCCTTCTGGACGGCCCACATTTCCGCACAATACTCGGCAACGGGCTTGCCCGCCCTGTCCGCCGCGAGCTCCGCGGGAGTGCCATGCTCGTCGGTGGCACAGAGGAAGAGGACTTCGTGCCCCCGGGCGCGCATGTAGCGGGCATACAGGTCTGCGGGAAGCTGGGATCCCACGAGATTGCCAAGATGCTTGATCCCGTTGATGTAGGGAATGGCGCTGGTGATGAGGATGCGGCCCATCGGATGGCTCCTTCGGTTCGAAGCGCTCTTTAGCCCAGCCCCAAGCGGGCGTCACCCCATGATCCATGATCCTGGCGCCGGACAAGATTGAGACGCTACGGCCAAGGGCCTCGCGACCAAATGCGTGCTGCCGCCATGCGTTTCGGGACGGTGTGCTAGGTCGGGTCAAGGCGATGGCATGAACAGAACATCGCCGATCATCCGCCGACTGTCCGAAGCGCCGGATCAGAGCAGCCGGAACGAGCGCTTTCGACGCTGCTTTCCTGCCAGGCTGTCCATCCAGAGGTGGATGCGCGTGAAGTCCTCGTCCTCCATGCCTGAATCCGTCGCTGCCTGGATTCCGGCCAAGGTCTGGTGGCCGGTCCGCACAGGGTTGCCAAGTTCTCCCGACGAGACCACGGCCATGCCGACATCCTCGTGCAGGTTGCGGATCCGTGAACGGCCGTTTCAGGTCTTCGACAGGGCGTGATCAGGACAGCGGCGGCCCGAGATGAAGCTGCGAGCGTTGCCCGTGTACACGTGCTTGCAGTTCAGGGCAGAGGGACATCGCTCACGTACTTCGGTATCTGGTAGCCGCGCTGCACTGCCGGCCGCTCGGCAATGCGGACGTACCAGTCACGAACGTTGGGAAATTCCTGCAGATCGATTCCCTGCCAGTCATAGCGGGAGACCCACGGCCAGGTGGCCATGTCGGTGATCGAATACTCGCCGCGACCTGCGCCAGCCATGTAGTCGCGCCCTTCCAGCCGCTTGTCGAGAACGCCGTATAGGCGGCTGGCTTCCTTCGAGTAGCGCTCTTCCGCATAGGCGGACTTGCCGGCATTGAACTTCACGAAGTGGTGGACCTGGCCGAACATTGGGCCGACACCGCCCATCTGCCACATCAGCCATTCGATCGCAGGCCAGCGCTCATCGCCCTTTGGCAGGAACCGGCCGAACTTTTCGGCGAGGTAGAGCATGATCGCTCCCGACTCCATCATCTGGACGCCGGTGTCGTGATCGACGATGGCCGGTATGCGGTTGTTGGGGGCGACTCTCAGGAATTCGGGCGCGAATTGCTCGCCCTTCGAGATGTCGATGGCATGCACTGCGTAGTCGATGCCAAGCTCTTCGAGCATGATCGAGACCTTGCGGCCGTTCGGAGTGGTCCAGGTGTAGAGGTCAATCACGAGTCAGTCGTCCTTCAGAAGCGTCATGTGTGCGGTGTTTCAGGTGTTCGCGCATCGCCGCATGGACAGCCCAGCGATCACGTCTCTCGAGCGCCGCGATGATCTCGTCATGCTCGGCGAAGGAATGGCGGTCGGGCGACGGCCTGTCCTGCGGGATTTCCAGGCTGGACAGCACGACCAAATCCCGGACCGCATTCATGATCCGGTGCAACTCGGCCAGAAGCGGACTGCCCGAGGTCACGGCGATCAACTCATCCAGTCGCAAGTCAAGCTGCTCGCGCTCCGCCCAGTTGGCGGCTGTCCGCATGCCGTTCGCAATCCGGCGGGCCTCGGTCAAGTGACGCGGGGCGGCGTGGATCGAAGCGTGTCCGGCAAGTTCGGGCTCAAGCCACAGGCGCGCCATCATTGCGGCACGGGGGCTGGTGATCTCGGCGAGGCGCACGACAATCGGTTCGTTGTCCCTGTCGGCGGCCGACGGCATACGCAGGACCGCGCAACGCCCGCGTGTCGTTCGACGATGCCCTCGGCTTCCAGGGCCGTCAGAGCCTTGCGCAACTTGCCGCGCGAGATTTTCAGCCGCCCGGACAGGTCCCGTTCCGGCGGCAACCGGTCACCGGGCCCCGGGCCGGAACTTGCAAGCCGGCCTTCCAGTGCGCAGCGGGAGGCTGTCATCCTGCCGAGTTGTTGCATTGCCTAAACAATCTGCATCAAGTCTGCGTCGACCGAGACAGCACTCCGTTCGCGAAGTCAACAAGAATATGCTCGCCTTGTGAAGCCATCAAGCCAGGCAGACTTCAACACGGGCAAAATGGTTCGCACTTGCCGAGGTTGGTTGACCAATACAGGCGGCGATCCGACTCGGCGGAATTGGGAGGCTGGCATGGAGTGACGCAGTGCAGGGGGGGGTATGCAGTGCGCCGACTCGATGCGCGTGCCGGGGCGGCAGAAGGCATGGGTGCGTCGGGATCCCGACGACCTGAATCTGATCGATAAGGACGTGTCCGAACACGGCCGTGCCGAGGCGACGCTGGTCGTGACGGCCGGGACCTTGATGCAAGGGATTGCCGAACTTGGCAGGCCGGTTGCCAAGGAAGGCACGGCGGTGATTGGTCCCGGTCCAATCGGGTTTCTGGCAGTGGCGAAGTCGCTTGGTGCCAGCCGGGCGGTCCCCTTCGGCACGCACGGAGATCGCAACAGGATCGGACCGGAACTGCTTCGCACGTTCTCGTACACGTCCGGTCCGAGGACGCGTTTGCCCGCGTGAAAGATCTGACCGGCAGCGAGAGTGCGGACTGTGATTTGGACTGCGCTGGCATCGAGGCGACGAGCAACCAGGCCGTGCACATGATCAACCGGGGCGGAAAGGTCTGTCTCGTGGTCTTTCCGGGGAAGCCCGGCGAACTTGACGTAGGCAATCTCGCCGTCAACAACATCTACCTGTAAGGGACCAGGACCAAGGGCAGGCCGTCTGCCGATCGGGCGATTGCGTTCATCACCGACAGGCGCTTTGACGCGGCGAAGGTTCACGCGCGCACCTCCCGATGCGGGACTTGCCGAACGCTTTGCGCAGTGCGCACAAGAGGATCGACGACGCGATCAAGGTGACTGTGTCGATGCGCAACAGCAAATCCGGCTTGGCTGCCGCAGAATGGAAAGAAGGAACATGTCAAAGGCAAAACGAGGGATCTATGCAGCCGCCGTTTCACCGTTTCGGGAGGACGGGACGCTCCATACCCAAAAACTTGTCGCCTATTGCGAGCACCTGATTGAGGCGGGAGGATGCGATGGCGTCGCACCGACCGGAACGACGGGCGAAGGCAATTCGATTTCCCATCGCGAACGGATGGCGCTTCCCGGCGCGTTCGCAGAGGCCGGGTTCGACCCGAGCCGCGTGATCTTCGGAACCGGATCCTGCGCGACGCACGATGCTGTCGATCTGACGTCGGCGGCGATTTCCGCCGGGTTCGTGAATGTGCTTGCCTTGCCGCCGTTCTACTACAAGGAACCCAGCGACGAGGGACTCTACGCCTATTTCTCGCAGCTAGTTGAGAAGGTCGGCGATGATCGGCTGCGAGTCTATCTCTACCACTTTCCGCAGATGTCAATGACGCCGATTCCGGTCGATGTCGTCGTTCGGCTGAAGCAGGCCTTTGGACCGGTGATTGCGGGCCTCAAGGACTCCAGCGGTGACCTGTCACAGTCGCTCGCCTTCGCTGAAGCTACCGGCGGAGCGGATGCGGATTTTGACGTCTATCCGTCGAGCGAAGCGTTCCTGTTCGATGGTCTGGCTGGCGGCTGCGCCGGCATCATCTCTGGATCCACCAACGCGTTCGGAGCCTACGCGCGCGACGCGATGGCTGCTGCCGATGGCCCTGACAGCGATGCTTTCGCGTTGGTGAAAGCAGCCCGTGCGGTGGCATCGAGGTATCCGCTCATGGCGGCCATGAAACAGATGGAAGCCTGGCGCAGCGGTGACGACAGCTGGAAACGCTTGGCACCGCCCCTGGTGCCGCTGAATGCCGGGCAATTGACCAATCTCAAGGCGGATGTCGAGGGTCTGAGAGCCTCGGCACGGGCAAGCCAGGAACAGTGAGGGGCGGAGCGCAAGCAGGGCGGGCCGAGCGCCGAGATCGTGCACGGCATTTGCAGCCACGCGCCGGTGACCGTCGACACCGAGGCGCTCCCCGTGTTCCATCTCGCCCGGCGGTCGTTCGAGTGCGTCCACGGGATCCTCGACGATGTCGCGACTTGGAAGGAGGACAGGAATTGGGTTCGCAATGGTTGCCGCCCGAGAGTCCTCCATTGCCTCCGCAGGCCGGCGAAAGGCTTCGTTCACTGACGCGGCAAGCCGGTCACGCCGATGGTCGGAGAGCTGAATTTGGAACCCGCGCCCCGTGCCCTACTGGCCTTGACTCAGCCGGAACACGCAGCCACGCAAGCGGTGCGCCGCATGGCCCGCAAGAGTTGCAGTGGATCGGGACGACGCAACCCGCACGACGACGCCTGGGCGCCGCCCGGCATGTCCGCAATCACGTGCAAGGCGGGAAAATCGGGACCGGGCCGGAAGAGTCCCACTGAAACGCTTGCATCGGAGCAGGGTTCCCCAGACGGCCACCAAGGAACCTCGTCAATGCCCGAGACGAGTGGATTCGCCGTGCGCGCTGCCGACGAACGCAGTTTCGTCAAGCACGGCTCGGATCTCTGCAACACGAGCGGCATTGTCACGCGCCAAGGATCCGTCTGCATTCCAAAGTGAGTTCTCGAACCCGACTCGCACCTTGCCACCCAGGGCTGCCGCATGCGCCAGGCAGGCCGTTTCAGCCGAGCCGAAGGCGCAAACCATCCAGTCAAATGTCAGATCTGCCTTTCGCGCGCCGAGCGGTGCCAGAAATGCCTCAAGATCGCGTGGGCGCGGCAGCACTGATCCCCCGTACGAGCCGAGAACGAATTGCAACTGGTGATGCGTCCCCGGAACCGTCTCTTGGTCGATGCATTCCAGCAGCCAGCGCAACTCCTCCGCCGTGTACACGATGTGTTGCACGTCGACCCCGTCGTCATGCGCCCAGGCGTAAAACGCCCGCGCGTTGTCCGCTTCGGTACTGGCGCAGAGCATCTCGCGAAGGGCGACGGATACCGAGGGTGGCCGCAATTCGCGGATCATCGCTCGTTGGGCGTCGGGACCGTAGCAGTCGGCCGCCTCGCTCGTGACTTGCAGGAACAGGCCTGGCGCCGCGTGTTGGAGGGCAGCGATTGCCTCTCGGTACAGCCCCGTGTCGAGACTGTGCTTGCCGTCCGTGTCGCGCACATGCAAGTGCAAGCCGTCCGCGCCGGCCCTTTGGCAAGCCACGGCCGTCTCAACTGTTTCATCCAGCGTGATCGGCAACGCCTTATGGTCTGCCTTGCCCCGCCGCGCGCCGTTCGGCGCGACCATCAGAAGGGGCAAGGGGCGTGACGGTGTCATGCGATTTTGGTGATCTCTACGGAGCACCGATCCTCGGCCGAGCGGGCGATGGATTCAAGCAATTCGACATTGTGGGCCATCCGCTCTGACGTGAACGGCCATTCAGCGGTGCCTGCGATCGCGATTGCAAGAGCGCAGAGATCGTTGAACATCACGTTCTCCCACGTCAGTTCCTCGCACAACCTATCCTGACTCGACCCCGATGTCAGACGGTGCGCCCTCCTGCCAAGCGCGTCGGAGTGGCATTCGTTCAGCGTCTCGATCCACTGCCTGGTCCCGAGTGCGTCAAGTGCCTCGGTTCAACAGGGCGGTTCGGGTACCCGCGTGTTCTGGAATCCACATCGATTCCGACGTTTCGCCTGCCGGCGGGCAGGCGACCTTCCCCTACGGGTTCAGCGCTCCGTGCCACGTCTGGCACGGACTTGAACAGTGTCTTGAAGCTGTCACTTATGGTCTTGACGGAATCAACATCTTGTGACACTGTAGTGCCTCAGTACCAGTTCTTGCGGGTGAGCTGGTGTGTTTTGAGCATCCGCAGAGTGACAGAGGAAGACGCAGGAGGCGTTAAGCGTTAGATTCAATGCAGGTTCGTTCTGTCGAGTGTTGCCAGTTCGCCGACTGGGTCAATCTTGAATCGGAAAGGACAATGCCATGATCGTTACTCCAATCGCCGACATGCTCAAGTCGAAGAAAGGCGTCGCCGCAATCATCGCCCTGATCATTGCGCTCATTGGCCACTTCACAAACGTGTCGGGCAGTTCCGTGCAGATGATCGTGCTGCCGATCCTGGTCTACATCGTGGCGCAAGGCGTCTCGGAAATCGGCGGTCGTTCATAGGTCGAGGGCCAGGCTGAGGATCCCGGCAGGCAGTCCTGTCGCCACGGTCGCAAGTCGTCCAGCGGAAACGTTCGCTGGGCGGCCTGTCTCTCTCCCATGGTTGCCGTCGCTTGTCGTGATCAGGATGCAGGCTGACCATTTGCCGAGGTGCGGATTCTCGATCGGCTCGGGGCTTCGATTGTCAGGCCTCGCAACCGAGGTCATCTAGGGTCACCGACGCCGATGCCGGCGCATTGAAGGCCCGGTCCGGCTAAGGGCCTTCCGCGCTACATGGCCTGTGCACTGTCGGCCTGGAACATTCCAAGCACATGATAGCCGCCGTCGACGCGGATGATCTCGCCGGTCGTGGACGCGCCGTGGTCGGAGCACAGGTAGACCGCCGTCCCGCCAACCGCTTCAAGCGTTGCGTTCGCGCGCAGGGGCGCATTGGCCTCTATCGTCTTGAAGGTCTTTCGCGCCCCCCCGATCGCTGCGCCGGCCAGCGTCTTCATCGGACCCGGACTGATCGCGTTGACCCTTATGCCCTTGGGTCCGAGATCGTTCGCGAGGTAGCGAACGGCGGATTCAAGGGCCGCTTTGGCGACTCCCATCACGTTGTAGTTCGGCTGGACACGGTTCGAGCCCATGTACGTCAGCGTGACAAGCGTGCCTCCGCCGGTCATCAGGACTTCGGCCTCGCGGGCGACCTCGATGAAGGAGTAGCAGGAAATGTTCAGCGAATTCAGGAAGTTCTCCCTGCTCGTGTCGACGAATCGCCCGGACAGCTCGGCCTTGTCGGAATAGGCAATGGCATGGATCAGGAAGTCCAGGCGCCCCCAGCGTTCCCGCAGCGTCCGAAAGCACGCCTCGACCGAGGCCACGTCCGTGACCTCGACATCGATCAGGACGTCCGATCCGACGCTTTCTGCGAGGGGCTCGACCCGCTTGCCGAAGGCCTCTCCCTGGTAGGAGAACGCAAGTTCCGCGCCCTCGTTCGCCAGCGCCCGTGCGATGCCCCAGGCGATCGACCGGTCGTTTGCAACGCCCATGACCAGGCCACGCTTTCCCTGCATCAGTCCGGGCACGGCACTCACCCGTGAAACTTGCTCAGCGCCACGGAGGCGTTCGTGCCGCCGAAGCCAAAGCTGTTCGAGAGAATCGTGTCAAGCTCGGTTTCCGTCGTTTCGGTGACGATTTCTTCGGGCCGGAGCGCCGGATCAAGCGTCTTGACGTTGATTGACGGCGCAATGAAGCCGCCTTCCATCATCAGGAGAGAATAGATGGCTTCGTGCACGCCGGCCGCGCCGAGCGAGTGGCCTGTCATCGACTTGGTCGACGAGATCGGGGCATGATCCTCTCCGAACACGCGCCTAATCGCTTCGACCTCGATCACGTCCCCGACCGGCGTCGATGTGCCGTGGGCATTGATGTAGTCCACCTTGCGATCGCCCAATGTCGAGGTCGCAATCCGCATCGACCGTTCACCGCCTTCGCCGCTCGGCGCGACCATGTCGAAGCCGTCGGACGTCGCGCCGTACCCTGTCACTTCGGCATAGATCCTGGCGCCGCGAGCCTTGGCGTGCTCCAGTTCCTCAAGCACGATCATCCCGCCACCTCCGCCAATGACGAAACCGTCCCGGGATTCGTCGAAGGCGCGAGCGGCTTCGGTTGGCACATCGTTGTACTTCGAGCTCATCGCGCCCATGGCGTCGAACAGGCACGAGAGCGTCCAGTCGACCTCCTCGCCGCCACCGGCGAAGACGATGTCCTGCTTGCCCAGCTGGATCTGCTCGGTGCCGGTGCCGATGCAATGGAGCGTGGTGGAGCATGCGGACGTGATCGAGTAGTTCAGCCCCTTGATCTTGAACGGCGTTGCGAGACAGGCGGATACAGTGGAAGACATGCAGCGGGTCACCATGAACGGGCCCATCCGCTTTGGCGCGCCCTTTTCGACAACGGTCTGGTGCGCGACGAAGAAGTTGGATGTCGATGGTCCTCCCGAACCGGCAACTAGCCCCGTGCGCTCGTTGGAGACGTCGCCGTCTTCAAGCCCGCTGTCGGCAATTGCCTGTTCCATGGCAAGATAGGCGTAGGCGGCGGTCGGCCCCATGAATCGCAACTGGCGCTTGTCGATCACGTCCGCAAGCACGATGTCCGGTATGCCGGCAACCTGGCTCCGGAACCCATGCTCGGCATAGTCCGGCTGAAAGGCGATCCCGGACCGGCCAGCCCGCAGGCTGGTGGCAACCTCGGTGCAGTCGTTGCCAATCGGGCAGACAATGCCGAGGCCAGTAATCACGACTCGACGCATGCGCGCTTCTCCCATGGTCAACTCTCGGAAAGAGCAACCTTCATGTCCTTCGTTTCATATATCGTCTCGCCGTCCGCTTCCACCCGGCCATCGGCAACTCCCATGGTCAGGCGACGCGTCTGCACGGCCCTGGTAAAGTCAACGAAGTACCTCAGCAGCTTGCGATCCGGTCGCACCATGCCGGTGAGCTTGACCGAGCCGACGCCCAGCGCATATCCACGGCCCTTCCAACCGCGCCATCCAAGGTTGAAGCCCGTCAACTGCCAGAGACCGTCGAGGCCGAGGCAGCCTGGCATGATCGGGTTGCCCGGGAAATGACAGTCGAAGAACCAGAGTTCGGGGTCGATGTCGAACTCCGCAACGACATGGCCCATGCCGTGCGATCCGCCGTCGCCGCTGATTTCGTTGATCCGGTCCATCATGAGCATCGGAGGCGCGGGCAACTGCGCGTTTCCGGGGCCGAAAAGCTCGCCCCGTGCGCAGGCCAAAAGGCCCTCCTTGTCGAAAGACGTCGGATACCCCGTCACGTTGGCACTGTCCCTGACAATGATGCCGATCACTTGTTTCGCCCAATAGCAGGGGCAACGATTGTGGCGCAAGGGGGCGGCGGCAGGCAATGTTGTCACGATGCCTGAATCCGATTGAACAGGGACGGGATCTTCCACTATGTTCAGGGGGAAGCGGGAACTGGAACGACGGGCATGAGGCTCCACGAACTCAGTTCGGAATGGCTTGGCAAGGCGGGGCTCAGACCGACGCGGCAACGGGCCGTGCTGGCCGAACTTCTTGTTGGCGACGGCCAGCATCGGCACGTCACTGCCGAAAGCCTGCATTCAGCGGCGCGGAGTGCCGGAGAGGCAGTGTCTCTAGCCACGGTCTACAACACGCTTCGGGCGTTCTGTGATGCCGGGCTGCTTCAGGAAATCACGGTCGACGGCACAAAGTGCTACTTTGACACGCGCACCGACGACCACCCGCATTTCTACTGGGAAGACGAAGGACGCCTATCGGACGCGCCGGCGGATGAACTGGAAATCCGCCGTCTGCCCGGAGCGCCGCATGGCGCCGAAATATCAAAGGTGGATGTCGTCATCCGGCTTCGGAAGACCTGAACGCACCGGGTTCCGGCACCGGATCGCGAACGGGTTGGCAAGTCCACCAGTCCGCCCGGCAGGATATCCCTTCAGGGAGGCATCGCCCGCGCAGGTAGGACGAGTTCAGCGCCACTGGCGCGGTTGGAGTTCACCTTGGTGTCCACCCTGTGGAACTGGAGGGCGTCATCTGGCGCGGGCTTCATCGCTGCAGCGGCGCCCTTTCCGGCCTCCCCAAGCCAGAGCGGCCAGTCCTGCGCATCCAGAATGACCGGCATGCGATGATGGATCCCGGACAGTGTCCTGTTGGCGGACGTCGTGACGATCGCACAAGAGGCGATCGGCGATTCGCCTCGCTCCCAAACCTGCCAGACACCGGCGAATGCCATCGCGCCATTTGATTTTGGGCGGATGTACCATGGCAGGCGGTTGTTGTCCGAATCACGTGTCCATTCAAAGAATCCGGTTGCCGGCACGAGGCATCGACGACTGCGGCACGCTTCCCTGAAGGCGGGCTTTTGCGCAATGGATTCCGCGCGGGCGTTGATGAGCAGCGGTCCGTTGGTTGGCGTCTTGTACCAACGAGGAAGGAAGCCCCATCGCAGTGACCTGAGACGCCTGATTCCGTCCTCGAACGTGACTGCATGTATGCTGTCGGACGGGCAGACGTTGTAGTTCGGGGTTTCCGGAAGATCATTCGCCGGAACAGCGCGGAACAGGTCGGCCATGGCCTCATGGGGCAGGGTCAGGGCGAACCGTCCACACATGGCGGAAGGCTATGCTGAAGCCTCGCGCCATGCAATCGGCCCTCGCGGACTGCGAATCCAGGAGACCGGCACCAGAAAGGCGGAATCTGGCCTGTCGGATCAGTCGCCAGTCCCCGAGCGTCCTTGCACGGGTCCTCAGCTTCCGGCTGCCTTGCCCTCGTCGGCGCCGGTTTCCTGTTCGCCCCCTGCTGAATCGTCCGCAGGGGTGTCGTCGGCTGCACCCGGCTCCGGCCCGGCTGCCTCGGAGGCAGCCGCTTCCGACCCTTCCTCGGATTCGGGATCGCCCATTTTCTGCAACTCGTCGAGCTCGGCGGTGCCGATTTCGTCGAAGAGCTCAGAAATCGCGAGCTCGGCCTGGGCCTCGTCCTGGGCCGCCCGCTCGGCGATGTTGATGCCCTTGGCCTGGAGCTCGGCTTCGCCCTCGGATCGGGCCACGTTCAACTGGATCTGAACCTCAACTTCGGGATGAAGCGTGATGGCCACGCTGTGCACACCGAGTTCCTTGATCGGCGCATCAACTGCCACCTGGCTCCTGTCGAGCGAGAAGCCTGCCTCCGCTACGACTTCGACCGCATCACGGGGCGTGACCGACCCGTAGAGAGAGCCGCCGTCGGAGGCTTGCCGAATCAGGATGAACTGCTTGCCGTCGAGCCTGCCGGCAAGCGCGTCAGCTTCCTTGCGGGTCTCGATGTTCCGCGCTTCAAGCTGCACCTTCTGTTCCTCGAACTGCTTGATGTTGGCTTCGGACGCCCAGAGCGCCTTTTTCTGCGGCAGCAGGAAGTTGCGTGCATAGCCGTCCTTGACAGAGACTATGTCGCCCATCTGGCCAAGCTTCGCGATGCGTTCAAGAAGGATGACTTGCATTGGTTTCCGTCCTCACTTCACTGCATAGGGAAGAAGCGCAAGGAATCGCGCGCGCTTGATTGCACGGGCCAGCTCGCGTTGCTTGCGAGACGACACGGCAGTGATCCGCGACGGCACGATCTTGCCTCGCTCCGACATGTAGCGCTGCAGGAGCTTGGTGTCCTTGTAGTCGATTCTTGGAGAGTTCTCGCCGGAGAAGGGACAGACCTTGCGGCGGCGGAAAAAAGGCTTCGTTGCCATGAGACTTTCCCTTCCTACCGCCGTTCACGGCGGGATTCGCGCTCTTCGGCCCTGCGCATCTGGACCGAAGGACCTTCCTCGTGCTCGTCGACCTTGACGGTCAGGACCCGCACGACGTCATCATGAAGGCGCATCAGGCGTTCCATCTCGTGCACGGCCGGTGCCGGCGAGTCGGTCTTGATGAAAGCGTAATGGCCCTTTCGATTCTTGTTGATCCTGTAGGCCATGGTCTTGACGCCCCAGTACTCGTTGCCGACGACCTTTCCGCCGTTGTCCGCGAGAACAGTTCCAAAGTGTTCGACAAGACCTTCAGCCTGCGCGTTGGACAGATCCTGACGCGCAATGATCACATGCTCATACAGCGGCATGTCTTCTCCGTTCTTTCAGGCGCACTTCAAAGGAGGGGCAGTGTCGCCGCGCCCTTCCACGAGAGGTTGCGCCAATGGCATGAATTGCGGCGAACGGCGGGCTTATACACAGGCTTGGACGGGTTTCAACCCTCTATGCGCACCATGCCGGACCGGTCTGCCGAACCGCGGCGGCATCAGCAAGGCCGAGCGGAAGGCCAATGCTTGACGAACGCCGGACCGGCGGATTTGCTCTCAGTCCATGAAAGAACTCGACATCGACTTTGTGCGGGCCCAGTTCCCGGCGTTTGCCGAGCCTTCCTTGCAGGATCAGGCATTCTTCGAGAACGCGGGAGGATCCTGGCCTTGCCGGTTCGTGACTGAGCGCCTCGAGCGATTTTATCGGGAGAGGAAGGTTCAGCCCTACGGTCCGTTCGAGGCAAGCAGGTTGGCGGGCGAGGAGATGGATGAGGCGAGAACGCGGCTTTCAGGCATGCTCGGAGTTGACGCGGACGAAGTGAGCTTCGGTCCGTCGACGACGCAGAACACGTATGTCCTGGCTCAGGCGTTTCGCGCGTGGTTGCCCGAAGGTGCGGCCATAGTCGTGACCGACCAGGACCACGAGGCAAACTCGGGTCCCTGGCGGCGGCTTGAGGCGTCAGGGATCAAGATTCGCGAGTGGCGCATCGACCCGGGCACCGGACATCTGGATCCTTGCGCGCTGGAGCCGTTGTTGGAAGGCGCCGCTCTTCTCTGCTTTCCGCACTGCTCGAACGTCGTCGGCGAAATCAACGATGTCTCGGCTGTTGCAAGCATGGCGCACGACGCCGGGGCGGTCGTCTGCGTCGACGGCGTTTCCTATGCGCCGCACGGGTTTCCGGATGTCGGAGCGTTGGGTGCGGACATCTATCTCTTCTCGGCCTACAAGACATACGGACCACATCAGGGCATCATGGTGATGCGCCGCGCGCTGGGCGAGGCGTTGCCGAACCAGGGACACTTCTTCAACGACGGGGACCTGACGAAGCGGTTTGTGCCGGCGGGACCGGACCATGCCCAGGTCGCCGCCTGTGCCGGCATGGCGGACTACGTGGATGCGCTGTTCGCATCGATGGGAGGCGGGACGCTCGGCCCGACCGAACGCGCGCGCGCCGTGCACGATGCAATGCGAGCTCGGGAAGAGGTTCTGCTGCGACCGCTGCTTGAGTTCCTCGCCGGGCGCAACAATGTGCGCCTCGTGGGACCACGGGATGCCCGGAATCGGGCACCGACGGTTGGGGTCCTTGCCGACAGGCCGGGCGAGGATGTCGCGGCCGCGCTTGCGCCATTGGGCATCATAGCGGGCGGAGGGGACTTCTACGCGGTCAGGCCGCTGCAAGCCATGGGCATTGACCCGGCCCACGGCGTGTTGCGGTTGAGCTTCACGCACTACACCTGCGAAGACGAGGTCTCGCGGTTGCTCGCCGCGCTTGATCGCGTGCTGTAGCCGACTGTTGCGAACCCGTTCGAACAGGCTTGGCCGCCGGTCCTGACCGGCCTCGCTCGCGGGTTGAGCAGGTGCGTGTCCGGCAATCGGTCGGGTTGCGAATCGCTCGAGACATGTTGAGATCGTCGCCCGCAATCGAGTCGATCTCGAGCGCGTGGATCAATTCGGTGCTGTCGGAGGACATATGCGTGATCCGGTGATCTGGTGGGTGCGGAAGGACCTGCGTCTTTCGGACAATCCCGCGCTTGCGGCAGCCCTTGACGCTGGAGGTCCGGTGATTCCGGTCTTCGTTCTGGATGAAGTGTTCGAATCCTACGGTGCGGCGCCTCTCTGGCGGTTCGGATTGGGTGTCGAGGAATTTGCGAAGTCACTGGATGCCGCAGGCTCCCGCCTGATCTGTCGCCGCGGGTCTGCGGCGGCTGTGCTGCTGGACGTCGCGGCGGAGACCGGAGCCAGGACGGTCCGGTGGGGCAGGGCGTACGATGCACCGCAGGTAGCGCGCGACAAGGCTGTGAAGGTCGCCCTGCAGAAAGCGGGCATAGACGGAGCAAGCATTGCGGGTGGCGTCTTGTTCGAGCCATGGTCGGTCCAGACCAAGGCTGGGGCGCACTTTCAGGTCTTTTCGCCGTTTTGGCGGGCGGTTGAGCGCATCGATGTGGAAACGACGATGCCCCGTCCAGGGCGACTGCCCGCGCCTGCAACCTGGCCGACGAGTGAAGATGTCACGGGTTGGGGTCTTTCGCGGCCGATGCGGCGCGGCGCGTCCGTGGTAGTCCGGCACGTCACGATTGGCGAGGACGCCGCGCGTGACCGGCTGGCGTCCTTCGCCGAGAAAAGAATGGACGATTACGGCGAACGACGAGACTACCCGGCGGAAGCGGCGACATCCCGTATCTCCGAGCACCTGGCATGGGGCGAGATCAGCCCTGCCACGTGCTGGCGCGCAGCAGTGCGGCCAGCCCGAGAAGGTAGTCAGGGAGCGAATTCCTTCCTCAAGGAACTCGCATGGCGAGAGTTCGCGTATCACCTCGCCTGGCACACGCCGTGGATTCTGGAACGCAACTGGCGGGAGGGTTGGGATCGGTTCCCATGGTCCATGGATGACGGCACGACCGAGGTGCGCGCCTGGCGGCAGGGGCGAACGGGCGTGCGCCTTGTCGATGCGGCGATGCGGGAGCTCTATGTCACCGGGTACATGCACAACCGCGCGCGCATGATCGTCGCGAGCTTCCTGACGAAGCACCTGGTGACGCACTGGAGAGTAGGGCAGCGCTGGTTCGAGGACTGCCTGGTCGACTGGGATCCGGCCTCGAACGCCATGGGGTGGCAGTGGACGGCGGGATGCGGGCCGGATGCGGCGCCTTATTTCCGAATCTTCAATCCCGATGCCCAGCAGAAGAAGTTCGATGGGGATGGTGCCTATGTGCGCCGTTGGATCGCGGAAGGTGAGGCAAACCCGTCAGCGAACGCGCTGTCTTACTTTGATGCCATTCCTGAAAGCTGGGCGCTGTCGCCGACGGATGCCTATCCCGAACCAGTGGTGAATCTGGCAGAGGGCCGCGCTCGTGCTCTCGCCGCCTACAGGTCCAGGTCGTTCTGAACGACGGGGCGGCACCGGGTTTTCCGAAACAAAGTGCCAAGGCCTTCGCACTCTCGTTTGCCAAAAGTGGGAGATTTGAACTTGCCAGTAACACCAGCACGGGGACATCGGTCAGTGCCATTCTTCGCCGCGCCGCATGTTTCGGCACCGGTCAACTTGGAGGGACGGCTGCCTTTTGGGCCGACAGGGCGTCGCGCTCCATCCCGAACCATGCCGTCCTCTCGAAGTCTCCGTCGACGGGCGTTGTACTTGGTTTCTTGCATGGTATTGAGCATGCATCATGATTGCCGCGCACGACGTGCGAGTGGCTGATTCGGCTAGATTCAAGCACTTTTTTTAAAATTCTTGGGAAATCATGGGAATTTTTTGGAGGCTATATATTGAGTATTTTGGCAATATCTTGCCCAAAACAACCATATTTAGATCGAAGTCTGAAATGCCAAGTCCAGCACTGAAAATTTCCCAAAAATTTCACTTGCATTCCATGATTTCCCATGTATTCTCCCTGATACCGGAGCGAGCGGAGTGGAGTTCGGGGCGAAACGATCCCGGAATCGAGGCAAGAGGTTTCATACAGGCTCCCTCATCCGACACCAAAGATCCGGCGCGCGGGCGAGCAGACATCCCCCCAGGTGGCGCGCGCA
This sequence comes from Paracoccaceae bacterium, assembly GCA_965208685.1. Classification (GTDB taxonomy): domain Bacteria; phylum Pseudomonadota; class Alphaproteobacteria; order Rhodobacterales; family Rhodobacteraceae; genus JAJEFO01. Next base: position 579,712 of record CBDBPL010000007.1, read on the forward strand.
GCTGGACCATCCCGGGAACGGGACGAGGGCGGCGGATCGGATACTCTGGCAGCAATCCGATCCGCCGCTTCTCCGTTTCAGGGACCGGAACAGGAGGCTCTGCGGGACAGTGGTTCGGAGATTCAGAGGCGAAGGCGTCCAAAAGGTGGACACCAAGGGGCGTGTGTCGATCCCCGCCAGCTATCGCACCGTGCTGCGGGACGGCGACCCGAACTGGTCGGAGGGCAAGATGCCGGAATTCGTCATCGTGTATGGCGACAAGCGGCGGAACTTCCTGGAGTGCTTTACGGTCGATGCGGCGAACGAGGTCGACCAGCGGATCAGCCTGATGCCGCGTGGATCCGGCCGGCGTCGCGCCTTGGAACGTCTCTTCAACGGCCAGTCGCTGTCTGCCTCGGTCGACGAGACCGGGCGAATCGTCCTGCCGCTCAAGCAGCGCCAGAAGATTGACATCGAGGACAAGGCCTACTTCGTGGCGATGGGAGATACGTTCCAGATCTGGAAGCCCGAGACCTACCACGCGACAGAGGCCCCGATAGACGCGTTGCTCGACAAGATGCCGGACGGCGCTGACATCTGGACCCTTCTGGAAGACGATGCAGGCGACTAGGCGATGTCTGCCGCCGTCCCCGAGACTGCCGAGCCACCGCACGTTCCCGTTCTCCTTGACGCCATCCTGACCTTGTGCGCACCCGTGCGCGGCGTCTGGCTCGACGGCACCTTTGGGGCGGGCGGACATTCCCGCGGCCTGCTCGATGCGGGCGCAGAACGGGTGATCGCATTGGACCGGGACCCGCACGCGCTCAAAGTGGCTGCGGATTGGGCCGATGCCTATGGCGGCCGGCTGAAACTCGTCGAGGGAACGTTTTCCGATCTGGATCGCCATGCAAAATTCGGACTGGACGGCGTGGTCCTGGATCTGGGCGTGTCCTCCATGCAGCTCGATCAGGCGGAGCGAGGCTTCTCGTTTCAGGCAGACGGACCCCTGGACATGAGAATGAGCGGGTCTGGCAGGAGCGCAGCCGACATCGTCGGAGGAGCCAGCGAAGCCGTGCTCGCGGACATCCTCTTTCACTATGGAGAGGAAAGGTCAGCGCGCGCGATAGCGCGCGCCATCGTCAATCGGCGGAAGGAGGCGCCCATCGAGACGACACGCGTGCTCGCCCAAGTCATCGAGGCCGTCCTGCCACGGCGGACGCGGGGTGCAAGCCACCCGGCAACGCGCACGTTTCAGGCCTTGAGAATCGCGGTGAATGACGAGTTCACTCAACTGGCCGCCGGACTTGAGGCTGCAGAACGGGCACTTCGAGCTGGCGGCTGGCTCGCCGTGGTGAGCTTTCATTCGCTGGAAGACCGGGTCGTGAAACGGTTCTTCCAGGAGCGTTCCGGCCGAGGAGGTCGGGCAAGTCGACACCAACCAGAAGGTCCGTTGCGGGAGCCGCGCTTCGTCGCCCCGAACAAGGCGGTCTTTCCCTCTGCGGCAGAGGTGGCGCGCAATCCGCGCGCGCGATCGGCAAGGTTGCGGCTCGGTCGACGCACGGAAGCATCGGCCGGTCCTGCAGACCGGTCGCGGCTGGGACTGCCAAGGGAAATTTCCCCGTGAAGACCCTTTTCCACCTTGTCACCGCAACTGCGGTGCTGGCGCTGGCGGTATGGGCGTACCGTCAGAACTACGAGACCCAGGCGCGATTGAAGGAAGTGGACGGGCTGCATGTGGAAATCGCTGGCCTGCGCGGGCGGGCGTCAATGTTGCGCGCCGAGTGGGCCTACCTGAACAAGCCTGAGCGCCTGGACGACCTGGCGAATCTGAACTTTGACCGGTTGCGGCTTCTGGAACTGGGTCCCGGCAATTTCCTGCGCATCGACCAGATTCCCTACCCGGCGGACACGGATCTCGCGGCCTCGCTTGAAGGAGGCGACGAGTGACCAGAATCCCGCTTCGTCCACTGGCCCGGATCCTTGCGGCGCGCCAGACGGGTGAGAACCCGGACAAGATCGAGCGCGCCATCCTTGCCGCGCGCCACGAGGCTGGCCGTGACGGCCAGCGCGAACGCGTGGAGGGCCGCCTGCTGGCGCTGGCACTCGTGTTCCTCGCCGCATTCGCAACTGTCGGCGCGAAAATGGCGGTTCTGGCCACGTCGGAACCGGCCGAGCCGAAGGCGGCGGCGAGCAGCACCCAGATCGTTGCGGCGCGCGCGGACATTACCGACCGGAACGGACGAATTCTTGCGACCAACCTGTCGACGCACTCCGTCTACGCCCAGCCGCAGCACTTGATCAATCCGGACATCGCCGCGCGGAAACTGGCGCAGATTTTCCCCGATCTCGATGAACAACGCCTGTATCAGCGTTTCACCGGGCCGAGAAAGTTTCTCTGGATCAGGCGCCGGATCAGCCCCGAGCAACGGGACGCGGTCCAGAACATTGGCGAACCGGGCCTCCTGTTCGGACCAAGGGAGATGCGGCTCTATCCCAACGGGCGGCTTGCAGCGCATGTGCTGGGCGGGGTCAGCTTTGGTCGCGAAGGAGTGAGCGCAGCCGAACTCGTCGGAGTCGCTGGCGTCGAGAAGGCCATGGACGATGAACTGCGTGATCCCGGTCGCGGCGACGTGCCGTTGACCCTGTCGCTGGACCTGACCGTGCAGGCTGCAGTCGAGCATGTACTCGAAGGCGGGATGAGGGTCATGAATGCCAAGGGCGCGGTCGCTGTCCTGATGGATGCCCGAAACGGCGAGATCCTGAGCCTCGTCAGCCTTCCCGACTTTGATCCGAACGACAGGCCGTCGCATTTCGCGGCAGGCAAGCCGTCCGAAAGTCCAGTCTTCAACCGTGCCGTGCAGGGCGTCTATGAGCTGGGCTCAACCTTCAAGGTCTTTGCAGCAGCCCAGGGCCTTGATGAACAACTGGTTGACCGCGACACCTTGATCGACACCAAGGGTCCGCTCAAATGGGGCAGGTATTCGATCAGCGACTTTCGAGACTACGGGCCAAACCTGAGCGTCGAGAACGTTGTCGTCAAGTCCTCGAATGTCGGAACTGCCCGGATCGCCATCATGATCGGGGCGGAACGGCAAAGGGAATTCCTTGGGCGCCTCGGCCTGTTCTCGCCGGTGCCGTTCGAACTGGTCGAGGCGCGAACCGCACGGCCGCTCGTGCCCAGGAACTGGTCAGGCATCCACACGATCACCGTGTCTTACGGCCATGGGATTTCGGTCTCGCCGGTGCATTTGGCTGCGGCCTATGCATCGATTCTGAACGGCGGCGTGAAGGTGGTGCCGACGCTCGTCAAGGGCGCGGGGGCAACCGGCGAGCGGGTCGTGAGCGCCGAGACCTCGATGCAGATGCGGGAAATCCTTCGACAGGTGGTGACGCGAGGCACGGCTCGGCAGGCGGAAGTGCCCGGATATCACGTCGCAGGCAAGACCGGGACGGCGGACAAGCCGAAGCCCGGGGGCGGTTATCATGACGACAAGGTCATTGCCACGTTTGCAAGTGCCTTTCCCGCCGATGATCCAAGGTACGTGCTTGTTGTCGCACTCGACGAACCGGTCGAAACCAGCGGTCGGGAACCGCGGCGAACGGCGGGGTGGACGGCAGTACCCGTGGCGGCGGAGATCATTCGTCGGGCCGCGCCGATCTTGGGACTTGCGCCCGACATTGAAAGCCGCGGCAGGCAGAGTGTAATGTCGGCGCAGTTCTGATCAGGGGCCGTGGCGATGCAGACCCAGGCAAGATCCAGAAGCTTGGCTGCGCTCGGGCTGGCGGCAAGGAATGCTGTTGAAGCCCAGGTTACCGGCCTTGCCGCCGACAGTCGGGAAGTGCGCGAGGGTTTCCTTTTCGCGGCGCTTCCAGGAACCAGGGAGCATGGCGCCAGTCACGTCGGGCAGGCAATGCAGAACAAGGCGGGCGCGGTCCTGACCGACCGCGATGGTGCCTCGATTGCAGGGAATGTGCTGGCATCCGTAGACGTGCCGCTCGTGGTCGTTGAGGAGCCGCGCGAGGCCTTGGCCCTTGCCGCGGCGCTCTGGTTCGAGCTGCAGCCGGAAGTTCAGGTTGCGATTACCGGGACGAACGGCAAGACCAGCGTTGCGAGCTTTACCCGGCAACTCTGGAGCGAGATGGGTGCCGAGGCAGTGAATGTCGGGACCACCGGAGTCGAAGGAGCCTATACCGCTCCGCTTGCGCACACGACGCCGGACCCGATTGAGTTGCACGGTGCACTGGCACGGATCGCCAGGGAGGGCGTTACCCACGTCGCGATGGAAGCCTCCAGCCATGGTCTCGCGCAGCGAAGGGTGGACGGCGTGCGTCTCAGGGCGGCGGCCTTCACCAATCTCGGCCGGGATCATCTGGACTATCACGCCGATCTTGATGAGTACTTCGCGGCGAAGGCAAGGCTGTTCTCGCAGGTGCTGCCTGAGGATGGAACGGCTGTCGTCAATATCGACGATCCTTGGGGCGTGCGCATGGTTGACGTGGCGGAAACGCATGGTCAGGACCTGTTGACGGTCGGGCGCAGCAGCAAGGCGGCGCTGCAGATCGTCGGACAGAGATTCGATGCAACGGGCCAGGAACTTCGCTTTGAATGGGCCGGGCGCATCCACCAGGCGCGGCTGGGTCTCATCGGCGGCTTCCAGGCCGAAAACGCGTTGCTGGCGGCCTGCCTTTGCATATCAACCGGTGCGGACCCGGAAGAGACGTTTGATTCAATGCATGCGCTGCAGCCCGTGCGGGGGCGAATGCAGTTTGCGGCAAGGCGAGAGAATGGTGCGACGGTCTTTGTCGACTTTGCTCACTCATCCGAGGCACTGGTCACGGCCCTGCGTGCCCTGCGGCCCCACGTGCTTGGGCGGTTGATCGTCGTGTTTGGTGCGGGAGGTGATCGGGACAGGGGCAAGCGTCCGTTGATGGGACGCGCTGCGGCGGATCATGCGGATGTCGTGTTCGTCACCGACGACAATCCGCGAAGCGAGGATCCTGACTTGATAAGGGCCGAAATTCTTGCGGGTGCGCGAGATCGTTCCTCCGACGTTGCAGAAGTTGGCGACCGTGCGGAGGCGATCCTGCGCGCGGTCGACGCGCTTGGCGCAGGCGACACGCTCCTGGTCGCGGGCAAGGGCCACGAAACCGGACAGGTCGTGGGTGACGCGATCCTGCCATTCGATGATGTGGAGCAGGTGAGCATGGCCGTGGCCGTTCTCGACGGCAAGGGCCTGTGAGCGCACTTTGGACCTCCAGGACGGCCCGGGCAGCGGTGGGAGGATCGTCGAGCGGCCCCGCATGGGAGGCGTCAGGAGTTTCGATCGACACCAGGACACTCGAACCGGGAGACTTGTTTGTCGCATTGCGCGACAAGCGTGACGGTCATGACTTTGTCGCTGATGCCTTCCGCAACGGCGCGGCCGCAGCACTGGTCTCGCGGGTCCCGGATGGACTTTCCCGAAAGGCGCCACTCCTGGTGTGCGAAGACGTGCAGGCAGGACTGGGCCGGCTTGCGGAAGCCTCGCGCTCGCGAACCCGGGCGAAGGTGATTGCAGTGACCGGATCCGCGGGCAAGACGTCGACAAAGGAAATGCTTCGGCATGTCTTGCGGCGACAAGGAAGAACTCACGCCTCGGAGGCGAGCTACAACAACCACTGGGGTGTCCCGCTGACCCTGGCGCGCATGCCGTCTGATTCCGAATTCGCCGTGATCGAAATCGGGATGAACCATCCCGGCGAAATCGCGCCGCTTGCGCGGATGGCGCGCCCGAACATCGCGATAGTGACGACGGTTGCTGCGGCGCACCTGGAGGCGTTTTCCAACGTTGAGGAGATCGCCATCGAGAAGGGCTCGATCTTTCAAGGTCTCGAGCCGGACGGCGTTGCACTTTTCAACGCGGATGTGGAGACGGCGCCGATCCTGGAAGCGGAGGCAAGGCTCCACGCGGCACGCCAAGTCGGTTTCGGCGAGCGCGCGCAGGCCGTGCTTCGTGCCGAACGCGTGACGCTGACCGCCGAAGCAAGCGTGGTCGAGGGCAGGCTTGCGGACGGTTCGTTCCTAATGAAGATCCGTGCGCCCGGCCGGCACCTTGCCATGAACGCGATGTCAGCGATTGGAGCGGCGAGCCTTGCAGGAGCGGATCTGGACATTGCCGTTTGCGACATCGGAAGCTGGAATGTGCCGAAGGGTCGCGGCCGGCGCGAGACGATCCTCCTGGATCCGGTCGACAACCTTGGAATCGAATTGATCGACGACGCGTACAATGCAAATCCCGCATCGATGGCAGCGGCCCTAGAGGTGCTGGCGGGCACGGAATCTCCGGCTGCAACCGGCCGCACCGCCGGTGTGCGCAGGGTTGCCATACTGGGCGACATGCTCGAGCTCGGGTCCTGCGAGGCTCTGCTTCATGCCGATCTGGCGAAACTTCCCGCGATGGAAAGGATTGATCGCGTCATTTGCGTGGGGCAGAGAGTACGCGCGCTTCACGACGCCCTGCCCGGCGCGCGACGGAGATCGTGGTTCGAGACGGCAGAGGAACTTGCGGGAACGGTGCACAAGCATCTTGCCGCCGGCGACGTGGTGCTGGTCAAGGGCTCGAAGGGCTCAAGGGTGAGTCTCGTGGTCGAGGCGATACGTGCGCTGAGCAAGGCGCACGTGGGGGACGGACAGAAGGAATTGAATTGATGCTGTATTGGTTGACCACTTTTTCGGATGGCGGAGATTTCTTCAACCTGTTCAGGTACATCACGTTCAGGTCAGGTGGTGCGTTCTTCACGGCGCTCGTCTTCGGTTTTCTCTTCGGACGCCCGCTGATCAATCTCCTGCGCACCAAGCAGAAGCACGGCCAGCCAATCCGTGATGACGGGCCCGAGAACCACCTTGCGTCCAAGGCCGGGACTCCGACGATGGGGGGCGTCCTGATCCTCGGCGCTCTCGTGACCGCGTCTCTCCTTTGGGCTCGGCTGGACATTGGCTACGTCTGGATGGTGCTGTTCGTGACGGTGGCCTTCGGCCTGGTCGGATTCATGGACGACTACAAGAAGGTCACGAGCAACTCGCATTCGGGAGTCTCGGGTCGGATGCGGCTGCTTGCCGGATTCGCGATCGCGACGGTAGCCGGAATCTGGGCGACTTCGATGCATCCGCCCGACCTGCAGAATCAACTGGCCATTCCGGTCGTGAGCCTGCTCTGGAACATCGGCATCTTCTTCGTGCCCTTCACCATGATCGTGATCGTCGGAGCTGCCAACGCGGTGAACCTGACGGACGGGCTGGACGGGCTGGCGATCATGCCGGTGATGATTGCTGCCGGATCACTGGGCGTGATTGCCTACGCCGTCGGCCGTACCGACTTCACGGAGTATCTCGGCATCAACTACGTGCCCGGGACCGGCGAAATTCTCGTCTTTGCTTCTGCGTTGATCGGCGGGGGGCTGGGGTTTCTGTGGTACAATGCGCCACCGGCTGCCGTCTTCATGGGAGACACTGGATCCCTGGCACTCGGCGGTGCGCTTGGCGCAGTGGCGGTGGCGACCAAGCACGAGATCGTCTTGGCGATCATTGGCGGCCTGTTCGTTGTCGAGGCGCTCAGCGTGATCATACAGGTGGGCTATTTCAAGATCACGGGAAACAGGGTCTTCCTCATGGCGCCGATCCACCACCATTTCGAGAAGAAGGGCTGGGCCGAACCGCAAATCGTGATCCGGTTCTGGATAATTTCACTGATTCTTGCACTCGTCGGACTTGCCACGTTGAAGGTGCGATAGGCAGTGGTGTCCCGCAGTCATCGCGCCACGTCCATTCCTGCAGGGAAGTCCTTGCCCGTCCGGTCGGTGATGCCAGGAACGCTGCGGACACACGCCCCATGCGACCTTTTCCTGGAGAAGGCCGCTTTCCTTGCCGCAGTGCACGCGATAGCCGTTTCGGCGCGAGGGACTTGGACATGGAGCATCTGATGCACCGCCGACGCGCATTCGTGCCAATGTCTGCGAAGGGCTCTTCCGCACGGAATGGGAAGTCTTTGTTCCCGGGACAAGAGGAGATTCAGGGGTGATTCCTGTCAAGGGGGTCTCGGGCGCTCGAATCGCCGTGCTTGGTCTCGGCCGGAGCGGGCTTTCCGCCATGCGCGCGCTCAGGGCGGGCGGTGCGGACGTTCTCTGTTGGGACGACAGCAAAGATGCGAGGGCCATTGCCGAAGCCGAAGGCGCCATGCTTCATGACTTCTCCGTTCCCGGGGCATGGAATGGGGTTGTGGAGCTCGTGCTGAGCCCCGGCATTCCTCACCTTTACCCTCACCCAAACGCTCATGTTGCAGCCGCCATGGCCGCTGGAATTCCGATCGACAACGACGTCGGCCTGTTTTTTCGTTCGCTCGCCATTCCAGGCCGGGGCGGAAGTCGCAAGTTTCCCAGAGTCGTGGCGGTGACCGGATCGAACGGGAAGTCCACGACCGTTGCCCTGATTCACCATTGCCTCGTCGCGTCGGGCCGCGAGAGTCAACTTGCGGGCAATATCGGCCGCGGCGTCCTGGACATCGATTCGCCAGGGAAAGACGGCACGATTGTACTCGAGTTGTCGTCCTACCAAATCGAAGTTGCACGCAGTCTGGCACCTGACGTCGCCGTCTTCACCAATTTTGGCCCTGATCACCTAGACCGTCATGGCGGACTGGGTGGGTATTTTGCGGCAAAGCAGCGCTTGTTCCTGCAGGGAAAGCCGCGTGTTGCCGTGATCGGTATCGACGAAGTCGAGGGAAAGTTCCTCGAGAATCGGCTGGTCGGAGGCTCGTCCGAGAACCGGATCATTCGTGTAACGGCCGATTCCACGTCGGCCAGCGAAGGATGGTCGATCACGGCAAAGGACGGAATCCTTACCGAACTGCATGACGGTCAGTCCGCCGCGTCCTTGGATCTTGGGGAGATGCAGGGCCTTCCCGGGGTGCACAATCACCAGAACGCATGCGCGGCATTCGCGGTTCTGCGGGCGCTTGAGGTTTCGTCGGCGGCCATCGGGGAAGGGATGCTGAGTTTCGAAGGGCTGCCGCATCGCGGACAGGTGGTTGCCCGGTGGAACGGGGTGACGTTCGTCAACGATTCAAAGGCGACCAACGTGGATGCTGCGGCGAGATCGCTCGCCGTGTTTCCACGTGTCCGCTGGATCGTGGGTGGCCAGTTGAAGGAAGGAGGGATTTCGGCGCTGCAATCGAGCCTCGAAACAGTTGTGAAGGCATATGCGATCGGGGGGCAGGCGACGGAGGTCGCGCGGGACCTCGAGGGGGTCGAGCTCGAAGTCTGCTCTACAATGGCCGCGGCGGTTCGGTGCGCCGCGAAGGATGCGCAGCCTGGAGACACGGTTCTCCTGGCGCCGGCCGCGGCAAGTTTCGACTCTTATGGAAGTTTCGAGGAGCGCGGTGATGACTTCATTGCGGAAGTGAGGAAGGTGGTCGACTGAATCGCGATCATCGAATCGGCCGCCCCATTTGCCGAAAATGAGCTTGCCTGCCTGCCAGAGATGCGCTGAGCCTCAGAGAATCGACTGTCCGGTCTTAGCCCAGTCGTCCAGAAACGCGCTCAGACCCTTGTCCGTCAGCGGGTGCTCGGCCATTTTCTTGATCACGCCCGGAGGGGCCGTGGCCACGTCGGCACCAATCCGCGCCGCCTCGGTCATGTGGTTGACCGAGCGAATCGAGGCCGCAAGGATCTGCGTTTCGAAGCCGTAGTTGTCGTAGATGTCGCGAATGTCCGAGATGAGGTCCATCCCGTCGACGTTGATGTCGTCCAGACGTCCGATGAAGGGAGAGATGAAGGTCGCGCCGGCCTTTGCCGCGAGCAGTGCCTGGTTCGCCGAGAAGCACAGCGTCACGTTGACCATGTGCCCTTCGCCAGACAGGCGTTTGCAGGCTCTCAGCCCGTTCCAGGTCAGCGGGACCTTGATGGCGATGTTCTCGCCCAGCATCGCCACCTCGTGACCCTCCTCGACCATGGTCTCGAAATCCGTCGCCACGGTTTCGGCGCTGACCGGGCCGTCGACCATTTCGGCGATTTCCGCGATGACTTCCTTGATGTCGCGGCCTGACTTGTGGATCAACGACGGGTTGGTGGTTACTCCGTCAACCATGCCAAGCTCGTTCAATTCATGGATGGCATCGGTGTCGGCGGTATCGACGAAGAACTTCATGGGCGGACCCCTCTGGCGGACAATTCCGGTTTCGTGGCACTCATATACGACACGCCCTTCGGGCTGAACCCCAATTTGTTCGACGCAGAGGCAGTCTCAAGCGATGCGACAATTCATGGACGGCGAACTGATTTCGGTCCTCACGACGCAGCCGCTCGGCGGAGCGCTGGACTACAGGGCTCCGCCAAGCGGCTGCCTTGATGGCTCCTATGTCGAGGTGCCTCTGGGGCCGCGCAAGGTTCTTGGCGTGGTCTGGGGACCGGGCGAAGGAAAGGTGGATGCGTCCAGGCTGCGCAGGGTCATTCGGGTCTTCGACGTTGAGCCGATGCGTGCGGAGATGAAGACGTTCCTGGATCGTGCCGCCGAATACACGCTGACGCCGATGCCGGCGATGTTGCGCCTTGCAACGCGATCGCCGGGTCTTGGCGACCCGCCGTCGATGCGCCGCATCTATCGTCGCGGAAGGCGGGAATCGCCCAACCGGTGGACGGACGCACGACGAAGGGTCGTTGCGGCGCTCGATGAGTTCGGAGGCCTTGCGTTCACGCTTGGCGAGTTGACGGAAACGGCGGGCGTCTCGACCAGCGTCGTCAAGGGACTTGTTGCACAGGGAGTCTTGGCCGAAGAGGAAAGCCCGCGCGACCAGCCCTTTCCGGCGCTAAACCCGCGCGGGGCCGAAGTTGCGTTGACGAGTGAGCAGACCGAAGCCGCGGAGGCGCTGGTTGCCGGAGTCAGGTCCGGGCGGTTCGGCGCCACACTCCTGAAGGGAGTGACCGGATCGGGAAAGACGGAAGTCTACCTGGAAGCAGTTGCGGCGTGCCTGAAGGCCGGTCGGCAGGCGCTTGTCCTGCTCCCTGAAATCGCCCTCACCGAGGGCTTCCTGGATCGCGTCGAGGCGCGATTTGGCGCTCGCCCAGCCGAATGGCATTCCGGGGTTACCACGACCGAGCGGCGGCGTGCCTGGACGATGGTGGCAAAGGGTGGCGCGGAACTTGTTGTCGGCGCGCGGTCTGCGCTCTTCCTGCCATTTCGCGATCTCGGCCTGATCGTCGTGGATGAAGAGCACGACATTTCCTACAAGCAGGAAGAAGGCGTCATCTACAACGCTCGAGACATGGCCGTTCTGCGCGGGTCGATCGCGAATGCGCAGGCAGTCCTGTCTTCGGCCACACCCTCCCTCGAAACCTGGGTGAACGCGGAATCGGGCAAGTATGCGCGCCTTGCCCTGACGGCTCGGTTCGGTGCAGCGGTCATGCCGCAGATGCGGGCGATAGACCTGCGCGAGGCGAACCTGCCGGCCAATCGCTGGATTTCCGACACCCTTGCCCGTGCCATGAAGGAGAGAATCGAGGCCGGAGAGCAGGCGCTCCTGTTCCTGAACCGCCGCGGCTACGCACCAGTGACGATCTGCCGGGCGTGCGGAAACCAGATCGACTGCGATCAGTGTGACGCCTGGCTGGTGGAGCACCGTTTCCGAAGGATCCTGATGTGCCATCAATGCGGCGCGACGAGGCCCGTGCCAGATGCCTGTCCGTCCTGCAAGGTCAAGGGCAGGATGGCACCTGTCGGTCCCGGAGTCGAGCGTCTGGCCGAAGAGGTGCTGGGGCTCTTCCCTGACGCTCGGCTCGCCGTGCTGTCTTCCGACCTCTTTGGTTCCGCCAAGGACCTGAAGGCATGCATCAAGGAGATTTCAGAGGGCGGCGCGGACGTGATTGTCGGGACGCAGATCGTGGCAAAGGGGCACAACTTTCCCCTCCTCACGCTTGTGGGCGTGATCGATGCGGACTTGGGCCTTCAGGGATCGGACCTGCGGGCGGCCGAACGGACGTTCCAGTTGATACGGCAGGTGTCCGGACGCGCAGGGCGTGCGGAAAGGCCGGGATTGGCGCTGGTTCAGACATGTCAGCCCGACCATCCCGTGATGGGCGCCATCCTGTCGGGGGATGAAGAGGAGTTCTGGCGTGCGGAGGCCGCCGCGCGCCGCGGTGCAGGCGTGCCCCCGTTCGGTCGTCTCGCGGGCATCATCCTCTCTTCGCGGGACGCCAAGGCCGTCATCAAGGCAGGCAAGGCGCTCGCAGCCCGGGCTGAACCGTTGCGAAGGATCGGGGCCGAGGTCTACGGGCCGGCGGCCGCACCTGTCGCGCGGATTCGGGGGCGGCATCGCGTGCGGCTCCTGGTCAAGGCGGAGCGTGGCGCACGAATTCAGGGCGCCTTGGCCGAGTGGCTTGCCCAGGTCAAGCTTCCGGCAAGCCTCAGGTTGTCGGTGGACATTGATCCGCAGCGATTCTTTTGAGCATCTTCTGATTCGCTCCTTGCGCGCGAGGTCGCAACTTCGATCCGGAGCAAGGCCTTGCCTTTCAATTGCCTGCCGTTGGGCGTAGGGCGGTGCGATGGTGAGCGTCGATCTCGAAACTGCGAAGTCCTTGCCGGTCTGGCGCAGGCCAACCACGCTTCTGCTTCTGATGGCGGCAGCGATGCCCATCGCCTTTGCCACATGGTCGGCGCTCCTGAACAACTTCGTGATCGAACGCGTGGGCTTCACCGGCGTGGAGATCGGCTGGTTGCATACCGTGCGGGAGATTCCCGGTTTTCTTGCCGTGGGCGTCATCGCGGTCATCCTCTTCATGCGCGAGCAGGTGCTTGCGCTATTCTCGCTTCTGATGCTGGGGGCGGCGACTGCGGTCACGGCCTGGTTCCCGAGTCTTGGCGGCCTCTTGATGGTCACCGTGATTTCGTCGATCGGGTTCCACTACTATGAAACCGTCAACCAGTCCCTCCAGCTGCAATGGCTGCCCAAGGACCGTGCACCGCAAGTGCTCGGGTGGCTGGTGGCAGTCGGTTCGGCCGCATCGCTCCTGTCGTACGGGGTCGTTGTGGCAACCTGGGACCTCTTGGACCTGACATACAACACGGTCTACATGATTTCGGGCGGGGTCTGCGTCCTGATTGCCGCCTATTGCTGGATCGCATTTCCGAAATTCGAGGGCGATCCGCAGGAGCGGCGCATGGTGCTGCGCCGCAGGTACTGGCTGTACTACGCGTTGCAGTTCATGTCCGGATCGCGACGGCAGGTGTTCCTGGTCTTCGCGGCTTTCATGATGGTCGAGCGCTTTGGCCTCAAGGTGCACGAGGTGACGGCGCTGTTCCTCGTAAACTACATTGCAAACATGCTTGCCGCGCCACTCATGGGCAGGGCGTTGACGCTATGGGGCGAGCGCAACGTGCTGATCTTCGAGTATCTCGGCTTGACTGCCGTCTTCATGGCTTATGCGGGAATCTACTTCTTTGACTGGGGTGTTGTGCTTGCGGCAACGCTGTATGTGCTGGATCACCTGTTCTTTGCACTTGCGTTTGCGCAGAAGACCTACTTCCAGAAGATCGCTGATCCTGGCGACATCGCACCGACTGCCGCCGTGGCCTTCACGATCAACCACATTGCGGCGGTTTTTCTGCCGGCACTCCTGGGATATCTTTGGATCGTGTCGCCGGGCATGGTCTTTGTCCTTGCCGCGGCGATGGCCGCGGTCTCGTTGTGCCTTGCGTTCCTGATCCCGCGGCACCCCGTGAAAGGGTTCGAGACCGCATTGTCAGCCTTTCGATGATCCCCTGGGCAGTGTTCGGCATGGCAGGCAGAATCGTCTCGCTTCCTGCCCGGATGAAGGACCGGGTTGAAACGCCGATCGGCGCTGAGTGCAGCGACACGGCGAGTCTGCGCGGATCTTGACCCGCACGATCAGGCCGCTCGGCGAAGGATTCGACCATGAAGGAGCGTCAAGCCGAGGAATTCGAGAGCGGTGCCGGCAACAGGAGTCCGAATGAAGCTTGGCGGCAGCCAGGCATTGCGTGCAAAGGAGTCTCGTCGATTGAGTTGCCGCGGACTGAGAAGGACGGCTTCCGCCACGACCCGAATTCGAGTTCGTGGCAGCATGACAACAGGGATTTCAGCAAACTGAAATAGTGACAGGTGTCGAGATCTTCGTCATGCTTGGAATGGTGGTCGCAACGCCCCATATTGTTGGGCAGAGGAGCCAAGCCCATGTTTCAGATGTTCAGGAAAAGCCGATCCATGGTGACCGCGGTCGAGGCGCTGCCCGGTCGCGACGCGCCGATTCCAACCGCCGAGCGGCATTTCGTGCTTGATCGTCCGCTTACGCTTGACGTACCCGATGGCCACGACGCTGCAATGTTCGGCATGGGCTGCTTTTGGGGCGTCGAGCGGAAATTCTGGTCGCTTGAGGGTGTCTGGCTGACGATGGTGGGTTACGCAGCCGGGCACACCCGGAACCCGACCTATGAGGAAGTGTGCACTGGTCGCACGGGTCACAACGAAGTGGCAAGGGTGATACACGATCCTGCCGCTGTTTCCTTTGACGACCTGCTTCGGGTTTTCTGGGAGGGGCACGATCCGACGCAGGGGATGAGACAGGGAAACGACGTCGGCACACAATATCGTTCAGGAATCTACTGGACGACCGATGCGCAGCGTTCGGCAGCCGAGGCATCCAAGGAGATGTTCGCGCATCGCCTTGCTGCCGCGGGATTTGGAGACGTCACGACCGAGATTCTGCCAGCCCCGCCCTTCTATTTTGCCGAGGACTACCACCAGCAATACCTTGCAAAGAACCCTCATGGGTATTGCGGCGTCGGTGGTACGGGAGTGAGTTGCCCGATCGGCACCGGTGTCGCCGCATAGGCATTTTGCCGCCGACCATACGTGCACCGATCGCGCTGGAACCGGAACCACGGCCTCAATCGCATACTGCAGGACAGGTCGCCGCCATCGGCATCGCCACAGCCGACACCGTTGACGAAGCGTGGCGGCGCGCATAGCCCCGGGCTCATGGAAACATGGACCGCCCTGACGACGCTGGAAGACCTCGAGCGGGCCGAGGCCCTTGGAAGAGCCCTTGAAACGCTCGATCCGGAGCCCACTGGAATCGGTGTCATCATGATCGAGGATGGCAGCGGGATCTGGGAAGTCGGCGGCTACTTTGAGGACGCTCCTGACGAGATTGCCTTGGCGCTGCTGGCGGCGGCACATGGAGCTGCCGAGTTCACAATCTCGCAACTGCCGGACGTGGACTGGGTCGCCCATGTGCGGCGTGAACTCGCTCCGGTGGATGCGGGACTCTTTCTCGTTGATTGCGGAAGTGGCGTCGAAACCGCGCCCGAGGGTCGGATCCTGATCCGGATCGAGTCGTCGATGGCATTCGGAACCGGACATCATGGCACGACGCTCGGGTGCCTGAACGCCTTGGACAGGTTGGTCGGGAACGGCGCGATCATTCGAAACGTGGCGGACATCGGTTGCGGGACCGCCGTGCTCGCGATGGCGGCTCATCTTGCCTGCGGCGCGAAAGTGCTCGCCTCCGATGTTGATCCGGTCGCCATCGAAGTTGCGCGGGCCAATCTTGCCACCAATGGCCTGGAGGACTGCGTGGCGCTTGTCGAGGCCTCGGGATTCGATGACGCACGGCTGGCTGGACCGTTTGATCTCGTGCTGGCCAACATTCTCAGGGATCCGCTGCTTGGAATGGCCAAGGACATGGCGCAGGCATTGCGGGAAGGCGGACATGCGGTCCTGAGCGGGATCCTGATCGAGCAGGCGGATCATTTGGCCAAGCACTATTCGTCCGAGGGATTCGGCCTGCACATGCGCGAGGATATCGGTCAATGGGCCACGCTGACCCTGGCACGAACCAGCTCCTGAATGCCCGTGTTCACCTGCCGGAGTCAGGAATCCGGATCGTCTTCATCCATCAGTATTCTCGCCGCATCGCCTTTCGGATCGTCATACTGGCCGCTTCTCACCGTCCACACAAAGGCCGCAAGCGCTCCAAGGCCCAGGATCAGCGAGCAGGGGATGAGTATGACCAGAATGTTCATTGGCGCCTCCAGCGTCCGGCGTTGAGGATTACCACAAGCGAACTCGTCGACATCGCGATGGCAGCCATGAGCGGGGTGGCAATCCCTGCAACGGCGAGCGGGACGGCAATCGCGTTGTAGACGGCGGCAACCCCGAAATTCTGGAGTATGCGACGCTTGGCGAGCCGTGCCGTGCTGATCGCTTCGGCCACGCCCGGCAATCGACCTGACACGATGACTACATCCGCCGCGTTTCGGCTGGCGTCAAGGGCGTTGCCAGGTGCGATGGAGGCGTCGGCCGCAGCCAGGGCCGCCGTGTCGTTGAGGCCGTCGCCCACCATGAGGACGGAATGACCATCCGCACGAAGTTCCTGAAGAACGGCTGACTTGCCCTCCGGCGACACTTCGGACCAGAAACGATTGACGCCGAGCCGGGCAGCAACATGCCGGGCGCGGGCACTCGAGTCGCCAGTCAAAAGGCAAACTTCCAGAGCATTCGCCTTGAGCAGGTCGATCGATTCCCTTGCATCCGGAAGAAGGCACTCGGTGCCGGCAATCGCGTATGTCCGTCCTCCGACCGCGAATGCGGTGTCGGAATCTCCACCGACCCAGTCTCCCCGCCCGAAACGCACCGAAGTGTGGTTCCATGTGCCTTCGACCCCGATTCCGGCGATTTCCCTGACATTCGACACGTCTGCCGGTGCGGTGGTGGCGAGGGCATCGAGCAATGTCCTGGAGAGCGGGTGGTCCGAACTTTCCGTCAAGGTGCGCAGAACACTGCGGTCAGCGTCCGGCATGTTGGGCGGCACTTTCAGGGCGCGGCAGGTCAGCGTGCCAGTCTTGTCAAAGACGACCGTGTCGATCCCGGCGAGCCGTTCGAGAGCGGTTTCGGATTTTACGAGAAGGCCGTTCCGGTAGAGCCGCGACGTTGCCACGACGGCGACAGCCGGCACGGCGAGGCCCAGCGCGCAGGGACACGTGATGATGAGCGTTGCGATGGCGACGTTCAGTGCCACGCGCACGTCGCCGGTGGCAAGAAGCCAGCCGAGAAACGCTGCGGCTGCAACGACGTGGACCGTCGGCGTATAGATAGCTGCCGCACGGTCAGCGAGGCCGGAATAGCGGGATCTGGCATTCTCCGCCGTGGCGACAAGCCGTGTCATGCGGCGAAGCGTCGTGTTCTCGCCAACCGCAGTGGCCCTGGCTGTCACTGGACCGGTGAGCACGATGTCGCCAGCCGTCAGGGTGTCGCCACCGATCAGGGCCAGGGGATCGCTTTCGCCGGTAATGGCGCTCCGGTCGACCTCGACGCTGCCATCGTCCAGTACTGCGTCAACCGGCACGCGTGTCCCAGCCGCAAGCCACAGCGTGTCACCGACACGGAGCTCCCCAAGCGGACGGCTCACTTTAACGCCGTCCTCGATCCGGATGGCGCGAGCGGGCTCGATGACGGCAAGATCGGCGGCGGCGGAGCGAGCGGAGCGACGCATTCGCTGGTCGAGTACGCGGCCGGCCAGCAGGAAGAAGGTGAGTGCGAGTGCTGCGTCAAACCAGGCGTGCTCTCCGCCATTTGCGACTTCATAGAGCGACATGGCCGATGCCAGGATGATGGCAAGGGAGATCGGAACGTCGATGTTGAGACGGCCGGCACCTAGGGCCGACCAAGCGTGCCGGAAGAACGGCTGGGCGGCGTAGACCGTTGCGGGCAGGGCAATTGCCGCGCTGATCCAGTGCAGGAAGTCACGTGTCGAATCCGATGCTCCTGACCAGACGGCGACCGACAGCAGCATGACATTCATCAACGCGAATCCTGCCACGCCAAGAGGCAGGACCAGGGCCTTTCCATTGTCGATGCCGCCGCCGTCCTTCGTTGCTTCGTGGGCCTCGATGCCGGCCGCCGCGAGTTCCATGATCCATGGGCCCGGATCCACGCCAGGCACCCCAAACACGGCGGCGCGGCGGCGTGTCAGGTTGACGCGGGCGGAGCGAATGTCCGGCTGCCGCGAGAGCACTTCCTCCACGGTCCGGATGCAGCCTGCGCAATGGATGCTCGGCAAGACAAGCGTGTGTGTTGGCACCGTGTCCGATGCAGGAACAAGATCCGATCCGGCACTTGAGTGGGCAAGGGTCGGATAGGCGGAGGTCATTCTTCAACCCACATTGTGACTCGCTGCCTGAAGGGCGTTCCGTCCGGGGCCGTCATGGCCAGCCTGAGATTCCAGTATCCGGACGTGAGATTTTCCGGTCTCGGTGCAACGAACCGTGTGCCGTCAAAGCGGAAAGAAAGGACGCTGTCCTCGGCGACGTGAGTGGCCCGGCCGAGGGTTGCTTCCGTGATCCGGGACTCGACCGGGCCGTCGGGGCCGAGAACGGCAAGCGTTACGGTGCTTTCGGTGACGCCGGGAACGACGTTCCAGCCCAGGGCCACCTGTGCGCGTCGTTCGGCGTCAAAGGTCTGGCTTGCGACATAGGAGTTCTTGACCTCGAGGCCGGGGAAGGTGCTTATGGCCAAGGTCGCGAGCACGAGGTTCACGGCAACGATGACGGCAAAGGCGCCGACGAAGAGCGTCAGCACGTGGTAGCCGTTGATCTCCCGCCTCACTGCCCGGTCCTTCCGTTGAAGACGCTGTCCTGGTAGGCCCGCTCGCCGGAGACGACGTCTTCGACCCAGAAACGGATGCTCGTGGTGTCCGCAAGGGCCGGGTCGGTCTTCTCGGAAGCAATGACATAGACCCTCTGACGTGCCGTGTCATCTGCGGGCACCGGAACCTCCGTGGCATCAATGCCCTCGACGTCAAGCCGGAGTGCGGCGTCGCCGGCGACCTGGATTCGGAAGGGGCGATCCTCGCCGTGCTTGTTTCTGAGCCGAACGTCGTAGGCGTTTCGAATCGAGCCGTCGGAAAGGACGACGAATTGCGGGTTTCGCACAGGTGCCACGGTTATGTCGATTTCCGGACGAACGAAGAGTGCATAGAGGAGGGCAAGGCCGACAAGGCTCCAGAGGGTCGTGTATGCAACCGTGCGCGGCCGCAGGACATGCCGCCAGACCGACGGTGACGACTGACCGGCCCGCTCGCGTTTCTCGTCAGAAAACGAAAGGTAGTCGATCAGGCCCCTTGGCTTGCCGATCCGCGCCATGACATCGTCGCAGGCATCGATGCAAAGCGCACAGGTGATGCAGGCAAGTTGCTGACCGTCCCGAATGTCAATGCCGACCGGGCAGACGTTTACGCAGGCGTTGCAGTCTATGCAGTCGCCGGGCTCGTCGCGGGCGGGTTCGGTCATGCCGGCGGCTGGAACAATGCCCGGCATGGGGATCCTGGGCGATCGCCCGCCGACCCGGGGACCCGCAGCCTGGGCTGACGCCGCCGCACGTTCGGCGAGCGCGCGTCGCTTCGTGCCCTTGCCGCGCGGTTCGCCACGCCATTCGCGGTATGCAACCGTGAGCGTCTCTTCGTCCATCATCGCGGCCTGGATGCGAGGCCAGGGACACATGTAGATGCAGATCTGTTCCCGCATGAAGCCGCCAAGGACGAATGTCGTGCCCGTCAGGATCATGATCGTGAAGTAAGCGACCGGCGCGGCGTCGAGCGCAACCAGGTCGTGCAGGAGCGTCGGCGCGTCCGCATAGTAGAAGACCCAGGCGCCGCCCGTCGCGACCGAGATAAGCATCCAAAGCGCCCACTTGGTGAGACTGAGCCTGATTTTCCTGAGTGTCCATCCTGACTTCCAAAGCCGCATTCTCGCGTTGCGGTCGCCTTCGATCCAGCGTTCCACGAGCAAGAACAGGTCGGTCCAGACAGTTTGCGGGCAAGCGTATCCGCACCAGACACGGCCTAGCGCCGACGTAAAGAGAAAGAGACCCACCCCGGCCATGATCAGGAGACCGGCGACGAAATACAGCTCATGCGGCCAGATCTCGATCCAGAAGAAGTAGAAGCGTCGCCCGGCAATGTCGATAAGGACACCCTGGTCCGGGAGATTCGGCCCCCGATCCCATCGGATCCAGGGCGTAAGGTAGTAGATGCCGAGCGTCACGCCCATGATCCACCACTTGAGCGTCCGAAAGAGCCCGGAAACCCGGCGCGGAAAGATCGGTTCGCGCGCGGCGTACAGGGCAGTGGGTTCGCTGTCGCTCATTGCTTGGACCTATGCGTTCGTTTCGTCCGGCCACGTTTCGGGGTGATCCGGCGCATTGCAAGTTCAGCCGCCTGAACGAGGGTGGCCGATTCCGTGCGACTCATGCCAACTGGCGCCGGCATCCGGCATCGGCCCATCCGGCCAGGAGGCGCTCTGACCCTCCCTGGCGCGGCATCCGCCGCGGAAACGTATGTCGGACTTGACCGTGTCGGAAGAGGCATTGCCCGTCATTCGCCGCCGCCCAGCTGATGCACGTAGAGCGTGACGGCCTTGATCTCGACTTCATCCAGCCTTGGGCCCCAGGCCGGCATTACGCCAAAGCGCGAGTTCATGATCGACTCGGCAATCGCCTCGCGACCGCCGCCATAAAGCCAGATGGCGTCTGTCAGGTCTGGCGCGCCAGTCTCGCGGTCCCCCGTCCCGGACTCCATGTGGCAGGAGGCGCATTCCCCGGCGAAGACGGTCGCACCGCTGGCAGCAAGTTGCGCGTCATGTGCCTGACCGGACAACTGAAGCACGAATTCGGTTGCGGCCGCGATCTGCTCCTCTTCAAGGAAGTCGCCGTAGGCCGGCATTTCGGACCAGCGGGCGTCGCCGTCGGTATCGTTCCTGATGCCGTGGCGTACCGTGGCTGCGATCGCGTCGAGCGTGCCGCCCCACAGCCAGTCGTCATCAAGAAGGTTGGGGTAGCCAAGGGCGCCTGCCGCCCCGGCGCCATGGCACTGGGAGCAATGGGCGCGAAACACGGCAGCACCGCCTGCAACGCCGTAGTGATACGCTGGGTCGTCCCGATCGAGGGTTGCCAGGTCGGCAGAGGCCAGGCGGGCGGCGACTTCGGCGTTCCGTGCATCCACTTCCGCGATCTGCGTTTCAACCTCCGCTCGCGTCGAGTAGCCGAGAATGCCGGCCGTCGCGCGGTCGATCAGCGGCCAGGCCGGATACGCGATGCAATAGCCTATGCCCCAGACGATCGTCAGGTAGAACGTCCACAGCCACCAGCGCGGCAGGGGCGTGTTGAGTTCCTGGATTCCGTCCCAGTTGTGGCCGGTGGTTTCGGTGCCCGTGACCGGATCGTGATCTGTCCTGCTTTCCATCATGCACTTTCCTCGGCTCCGGCATCCGCCGCGCGATCTGGCGCGCCGCTTGACTGGTCGTCCTGGCAGTTCGCGCTTTCCGGATCATCCTTGAGCGGAATGTTCGCGATCTCTTCATGAACGGCGCGAGACCCGGGGCGGAACGCCCAGCCGATGGCGCCAATGTAGAAGATGCACAAAGCCAGCAGCACCCAGCTGTCGGCAAGTTCACGCAGGAATGAATAGGTCTCCATCGTTTCTTCCTATCGAGTCTCGTCCGGCGTGAAGGTCGAGAAGTCGACCAGGGTGCCGAGCATCTGCATGTACGCGATGATCGCGTCCATCTCGGTCAGTTCGGGCTGCCCGTCGAAGTTCGCGACGACTGCGCCGGGATAGCGTTCCAGCAGCCCGTCCGTGTCCGCGTCGGGATCGGCCTGGGCATGAAAGTCCGCACGGGCTTCGGCCAGCATCTCGTCCGTGTAGGGCACGCCGACCAGGCGATGCGTTGCCAGAAGATCCTCGATCAGGTCGTCCTCCAGGCGCGCATCGGCGAGAAAGGCGTATTTCGGCATGACGCTCTGCGGCACGACCGATTGCGGATCGATGAAATGGTCGACGTGCCAGGCATCGGAATAGCGTCCGCCGACTCGGGCAAGGTCCGGGCCGGTTCGCTTCGACCCCCATTGGAACGGGTGGTCGTACTTCGATTCGGCGGCCAGCGAGTAGTGGCCGTAGCGCTCGACCTCGTCCCGCATCGGCCGGATCATCTGGCTGTGGCAGACATAGCATCCCTCGCGGACGTATATGTCGCGCCCGGCCAGTTCGAGCGGCGAATAGGGACGCACGCCTTCAACGTCCTCGATCGTGTTCTCGAGATAGAAGAGCGGCGCGATCTCGACGATCCCGCCGACCGAGACGACGAGCAGCGAGAAGACGAGGAGGAGGGTGGGGCTTCTCTCCAGGATTCGGTGCTTGCTGATGGCGGACATGTGCGCCTCCCTATTCCGCCGGAACGCCGACAGGCGCCGCTGGGCGTACGCCGCCCCTGATCGTCATCCACATGTTCCAGGCCATGATTCCTGCACCGGCGAGGTAGAGGACGCCGCCCAACGCACGAACGACATACATCGGATACTTGGCTTCGACGGTGTCGGCGAAGGAATTCACGAGAAAGCCCTGGGAATCGACCTCGCGCCACATCAGGCCTTCCAGGATGCCCGTCACCCACATGGACGCCGCGTAAAGCACGATGCCGATGGTCGCGAGCCAGAAGTGCCAGTTGATCGCCGGCATCGAGTGCATTTCCCTGCGGCCCCAAAGCCGGGGAGTAAGGAAGTAGAGCACGGCGAAGGTGATCAGGCCGTTCCAGCCAAGCGCTCCGGAGTGCACGTGACCGATGGTCCAGTCCGTGTAGTGCGAAAGCGAGTTGACCGCGCGGATCGACATCATCGGCCCCTCGAAGGTCGACATGCCGTAGAAGGCAAGCGAAATCACCATCATTCGGATGATCGGGTCCGTTCGGAGCTTGTCCCAAGCGCCTTGCAGCGTCATGAGTCCATTGATCATCCCGCCCCATGACGGCATCCAGAGCACCACCGAGAACACCATGCCAAGCGTTGAGGCCCAGTCTGGCAGGGCGGTGTAGTGCAAATGGTGCGGTCCCGCCCAGATGTACAGGAAGATCAGGGCCCAGAAATGGATGATCGAGAGCTTGTAGCTGTAGATCGGGCGGTTTGCCTGCTTTGGCACGAAGTAGTACATCATGCCGAGGAAACCTGCGGTCAGGAAAAAGCCCACGGCATTGTGCCCGTACCACCATTGCACCATTGCATCCTGCACGCCCGCGAAGACCTGCACCGACTTCGAGCCCCAGATCGAGACCGGAATCGAGATGTTGTTCACGACGTGCAGCATCGCGACCGTGATGATGAACGAGAGCAGGAACCAGTTCGCGACGTAGATGTGCCTTTCGCGCCGGTTGAAGATCGTGCCCATGTAGACGGCGAGGAACGCGACCCAGACGATTGTCAGCCACAGGTCGATGTACCATTCGGGTTCGGCGTATTCCTTGGATTGCGTCGAGCCGAGGACGTATCCCGTGGCGGCCAGCACGATGAAGAGGTTGTAGCCCCAGAACACGAACCAGGCCAGATTGCCGCCCCAGAGCCGCGTCCCGCTGGTCCGCTGGACAATGTAGAACGACGACATGATGAGCGCGTTGCCGCCAAACGCGAATATGACCGCGCTCGTGTGCAGGGGCCGGAGCCGACCGAAATTGGTGTACGGCTGTCCCCAGTCGAAATTCAGGGCCGGGTAGGCGAGCTGCAGCGCGATCACCACCCCGACGAGGAAGCCGACGATGCCCCAGAAGCCGGTGGCGATCACCCCGGCGCGGATGACGTCGTCCGCATAGCCGGAAGCGTCGACCGCTGGATGTCTCTCGCCGACCTGGCCGACCTGCCAGACGAAGAGGCCGGCGGCGATCAACATGATCAGCACTGCATGGACCTGGTAGGCAAGGTCATGCCCCCAGTTCGCGGCGAGCGCCGCAATCAGGGCCGTCAGGCCCAGCAAGGTCAGTTTCAGCGTATCCCACATGACTGGATTCCCGGGATTGATTGGTGGCCGCAGCGCCTAGGCCGAGATTGATGCCGCGCTTGGCACGGGACGTTTCTTCGGAATTCCGGGCGTGTCCATCGGCATCCTCGACTCCCTTGCGTTCGCCTGAGGACGCTCGGGCGGCAATTATGCCGCGCTCGGCGCAACCCGGTTGGCAATTTTCGCCGGGACCATTCCGGGAAGCGAGTCACGCTGCATTGATCCATGTCAAGTCGGTCCGAAAACCGGCGGAACCGGATGTCCTGACAGGATTCGTGAGCAACGGCCGGCATTGCTGGGCGCGGACGGTGCCGCACCGCATCGCGACACTGCGGGGGGCGTGCCGGGGAGAATGAGCTAGTCCACATTTTCGAGCTCCGCGACGAGGCGCGAAGCGCTCGGAATGACGACCCGCCTTGCCGTCTTCAGCTCGATCAGGCCCTCTCTGCGAAGCTTGGAAATCTGGCGGCTGACGGTTTCGATGGTCAGGCCCAAGTAGCTTGCCATCGCTTCGCGCGAGAGCGGCAAGTCGATCTGGACCGGCTCATCGACATCTTCGG
The DNA here is from genome assembly GCA_965208685.1 of Paracoccaceae bacterium. Classification (GTDB taxonomy): domain Bacteria; phylum Pseudomonadota; class Alphaproteobacteria; order Rhodobacterales; family Rhodobacteraceae; genus JAJEFO01. Next base: position 604,107 of record CBDBPL010000007.1, read on the forward strand.
GCAATGTGGATCGGTGCACGACGAGCATCAGGAAGCTGACGATTTTTTCTCGTGCCGTCAGGCGTCCGAGCAGCAGCATCCAGTGCCGGGCAGCGTCAAGTTCGTCGAACGTCATGTCCAGAAGCCGTTTCCTGATGGCCGGCGCGTCTTCGATCAGGTCTTCAAAGGGTCTGCGCCTGAAGCAGCAGAGCGTCAGGTCGGTGACGGCCGTAATGTCATGGTCGCAGGAGTCACGCCCCGGTCGGCCGATGAAGTCCGACGGGAGCAGCATGCCTGTGATCTGCATTCTTCCGTCAACCGTGGTATTCGACAGGATCGCAACGCCGGACACGATGGAAGCGACGACATCCAGTCTTTCGCCGCGGAGCACAACGGCCTGACCTGCGGGGATCGACTTGTAGGACTTGATGGCATTCAGCTTGGAGAATTCCGCGTCATCGCTTGCCGCACAGATGGCCCTGTGCCTTACGGGGCAGTACTGGCAGTCCAATCTCAGGTCTTCGGTGCGCGAAAATTCCACGGCATGCTCGCTACATGGTTCCTCGAGATTGCATCAATGGTTCCTCGAGAATGCGTCTGTCGTCTCCCGTGGAGGCGAAGTTACATAAATTCCCCGGGGCGACCATAGGGATTTTGGGACCCGAGACAAATCGTCGCCCGCGTCTCGTTCCGGCACGGACCGGCGCCGCAGGAAGGACGGATCATGATCGGCGAAGACGGCAAGGACGGCTTCAGTGCGGGCCGGTTGCCCAAAGTGCCCTGCGCAAACGATGGTTGACATGCAGCACCCAGGCTGGGCGTACGTGTCCTGTGCTAGTCGTGGGCATGAACTCGCACCAGAACTGTTGCATTTTCATTTGCCAGAATTGTGGGAAATTCACCTGCCAGTGACAGTCAGTAGAGGTTGCGAACGCAACCGCCTCTCGCCCGCCCAGTTGCGCCAGACCCCGACACAGGTTGCCGGAGCAACAAATGGATGCTGTCAGCACTTTCGCCAGTGCACAACGTCGTGCCGCGAAATCGGAGCATCGAAAGTTGTCATCCTTTCGTTTAGGTGCCCAAATTGCGCTGGCGCCGCACTCCCGATCAGGGCCCGGCCTCGGTATCCTGCCCGGACTTCCGGATGTGATGGCAAGCCGCACGGCTGGGACTTGATTCTGGCGAACCTCGATTGCGGCTTGACTCTGTCGGGAAGCAAAGCTACTTATAAACCCAACAGATAGGATACGATTGGAAATCACGATGACACTTGAATTCATGGCCCCAGCAACCATTGAGGGAGAAAGTGCTGAACATGGCCACAATTCATCGCCTCCACGAATTTCGTTTTGTAATTCATTCGAACGACCACGACCCGGCGCATGTGCACCTCATCTCTGGGGACGGGCACGCAAAAGTGCGGCTGTTCGGGACCAACGGAGAGCCCGAGGTCGAGCGGATATCAGGCATTCCGCGGCACAGGCTGCGTCGTTTGGTGAAGGAAGTCCTGGAAAACCGGGAAGAGTTCTTAAAGCGGTGGGAAGAGATTCATGGCAAGCGTGAGGAAGACGAAGCCAAAGCGGAGTGACGCAGATTTCGGCGAAGCACTTGCTCGCGGGCAGGAAGCGCTCGAACGCGAGCCGCGCGCCAAGGCGGCTCGCTACGACGATGCCACGAAAGAGGTGACGATCGATTTGATCAACGGATGCACTTACGTGTTTCCTGCGCAGCTTGTGCAGGAACTGTCCGGCGCGTCGCGCGCAGAACTCGTTCAAGTCGAGGTCGAGGGCCTGGGCTTCAATCTCCATTGGCCGAAACTCGACGTCGACCTGTACGTGCCCGCACTGGTGGCAGGCGTTTTTGGTACGCAGGACTGGATGGTCAAGGCCCTCGCCCGGCGCGCTGGTCGGTCCACTTCACCTGCCAAGGCTGCAGCAGCACGGGCAAACGGAGCGAAAGGCGGCCGACCTCGAAAGAAACTGGGTGTCAAGACGCGTTCACGGAGGGATGGTGTCCGCGAGACCGCATCGCCTTGAACGCATCCCGATGTCTCAACGTTGGGAACTTGCAACGAAACGCTGACGCCTTTCGACGTTCCGCTTTCGTGGCTCGCCGTTGTGCAGTGGCATGGCGACGTTGGGCGGTCGCGAGGCCGAGCAGGGCGAAAGCCGTTCTGCGGTCCGCGTGTGGCGCCACACGACAAATCCACATGTTTCGGACATGTGTGTCCAGCATTGATCGGCTGGGTGCTTCCCGCATGTCAACATTTCTCCACAAGCACCCAAACGAAGTCAGCCTCGCATCCTGCGGAAGGTCCCGGCTGCTCTATGGATCCGCCTCGGCTCGGTGCGCCGCGGCGAATTCCGCCATGCTGTTGAACTGGAAATCTGCACGCGGCGTCCTTCCTGGGTCGATCGTTGCACCGAAGCCCTCCTTGCCGTGGCGACGATATATCCAGCAATTCGCCAACCCGAACTCGTTTGCTGGTGCATGGTCATGGAAGAGGCTCTCGGCCACGTGCAGGATCTGGGACTTGTCGAAGTCCTGCCTGCCAAGCGCTTCGATCATGTACTCGAAGTTTCGCGGAGCCGGCTTGTAGGAGCCGATGTCCTCCGCCGTGTAGACGTTGTCAAACGCGACTCGAAGCTTCGCGTTGCTGCCGGCAAAGCTGACGTTGTCCGTGTTGGTCAGGACAGCCAGCCTGTAGTGCTGCTTCAGGTATTTCAGCGCTTCCGCGCTGTCCGGAAAGGCGGGCCACGTCCCAACGGTCGTGCCATACGCCCTGCACTCTTCCCATGACACGGTGACGTTCCACTCCTCCGCGAGACGCCGATAGACGACCGGCAGCAGGTCGCGATACAGCTTTGACGGCGTCAGTCGCTGGATCGTGGATTCGTGATATGCGTGGGCCTCGAGGACCTTGTCGCGGCCGAGCGCTTGACGGACCTTGTCTGTCAGCGGCTTCAATCCCTCGATGATCCCCGTCTCCCAGTCAATGAGCGTGCCATAGACATCGAATGTCAGGACCTTGAAATTGCGGAGTTTCAAATCTCTCCCCTTTCGGCCGAACAGGTTGTCGGCAAGGCGTGCAAGACCGGAACCGGTTGAATGGTTGTCTGGCGAACCCTAGCTGCCGCGACTTCCGAACCACATTCGCCGAAACAAGCCGTCGCGCAGGTAGAACTGGTGATAGAGAGCCGCGCAGGTGTGCAACAGCACAAAAAGAATGAGCAGGTTCGAAATCAGTCCGTGTGCCAGGCGTGGTGCAAGAGTGGACAGGTTTGCCGGCAACTGCTCGTCGTTTCCGCCGAAGACGATCGGGAACAGGCCGCCGACCAGGGCCGTGCCCAACCCGCTGAGCACCATGAGCGCAATCAGCAGATACATGATCCAGTGGGTCGCGATGCCGACCTTGTCCAGAAGCGGGCTCCCGGTCTCGGCATGGGGCGGATTGGCCGAAGCGAACCGAACGGCAAGCCGCAGGAGCAGGAGCGCGCCCAAGGCCAGGCCGACCGTCATGTGGCCCGCGAGCCCCTGCAGCTTTTGTGGATCGGCATTGCTCATGGTGGACAGGAGCACCTTTCCGAAGAAGAGCGACACGACGACCATGACCGCCATGATCCAGTGCAATGCAACCAATAGCGGGTGGTACCTGGTCATTGTTATTTCTGTCTCAACTTGTCAGGGCTGTCCGATACGATCCACTGTCAAGGCACCGGGCACCATAGTCAACTCCCGCGCAGGTCCGGCATCAAGATTCCGCGTGACTTGCTCGGCATGTGACCTGCGGCCTACGAGCCGCCTCTCCCTACAACCCTGCTGGCTGCCCGGGCGGCGTTTCCGATGCCAGCGACCAGATCAACGCGGCCGGAGTCGGACGTCGCGAGTTGTCGACTGGAGTCTCCCGAACACATGGCCTTCAGGTCCCTCAAGATCATGTCGCCAATCAGGTGGCGACCACCTTGAACCGCCGCCGCGCGGTGCGGCGAGAGAATGACATTGGACACATTCCTGACTGGATGGTTCCGCGGCAGCGGTTCGACGGGAAACACGTCCGCAGCGACCCGTATTCGCCCGGTCTTCGCCGCCGCGACGAGCGCGTCAAAATCCACCAGATGTGCCCGGCTCAGGAGCACGACAAGCGCGTGGTCCGGGAGCAGGGCAACCATGTCTGCCGAGATGAGCGCCTTGTTCCGGGATGTCGGAGCAGCCGTGACAAACAGGCAGCGAGACCACTTCAGCAGGTCTTCGAGCCTGCACAGTTCCACGTCGAACCGGTTCACATCCCCTGGCGCCAGCCAAGGATCATGAGCCCTGACTCTCGGGCGAAACGGAGCCAGCAATCCCGTCAGTTCCCTGGCGATTTGTCCGAAGCCGACAAACCCCATCCTCGCGCCGTGCAAAGAGAAATCGGTCGTCGAGTTTTCCTGCAGCCAGCCTTCGTTGCCGCCTCGAAACGCTTCGTGCTCGGCGACCAGCCCGCGCGCGCCCGCGAGGGCCATTGCCAGTCCCATTTCCGCGACGGATTCCCGAAACCCCGGAGCGCAGGAAAGGACCTCGACGCCCTTCGCGGCACAGGCCTCGTAGTCGATCGAGGCCGGAAAGGTGCCGGAGACCTCGATCACTGCACGAAGATTCGGTGCATCGTCGAGCATCTTCCGAGTGACGGTGGGGGTCGCGGATATCAGCACGGATGCTGACGGCCAGGCCGCGTCTAAGGCTTCACTGGAGATCGGTTCGTCCTTGCCCCAGATCACGTCGAATCCCTCCCGCAAGGCCGAGAGCGTGCCCTGCGAGAACAGTTCGGCCAGGGTTCGCCAATGAGGATCAAGTATGACGGCAGGCTTCGTCACAAGGTTTCGTCGAACAAGTGCGCATGCGCCGGGTCGAAATCGAAAGAAACCGCATCGCCCGGACGCAGGATCGTGTCCTCCGGCAGCGCCGCAACGATGCTGTCGTTCGAGTTCAGGCGCACGTCCACGATCGTTTCGCTGCCCAGCCGTTCAGTCAGGACCACAGTACCGTTGAGCGGCCCCGTGCCGTCCGGCACGGGCCTCAGCTGTTGCGGGCGAATGCCGAGCGTCGCCTTCTGGCCGGTCGCGTAACTGCATTCGCCCATCTTGACGTCGAGGCCGCTGATCGCGGGACCTGAGACCCGGACCTTCTTGGCGTGCGCGTTTTCCACGGAGACCGCGATGAAGTTCATGGAAGGCGCCCCAAGGAAGCCGGCGACAAACAGGTTGGCGGGGTTGTGATAGAGGTCCATCGGTGCGCCCGCCTGCATGACCTCGCCGTCCCGCAGCACAACGATCTTGTCGGCGAGTGTCATGGCCTCGACCTGATCGTGGGTCACGTAGATCATCGTGGTCTTCAGCTGGGAATGCAGCGTCGCGATTTCCTGGCGCGTGCTCATGCGCAGAGCCGCGTCAAGATTCGACAGCGGTTCGTCGAAGAGGAAGACAGACGGGTCGCGCACGACCGCCCGGCCTATGGCCACCCTTTGCCGCTGGCCGCCCGAGAGCTGGGAGGGACGACGGTCAAGGAGGTTTTCCATCTGGAGCATGCGCGCGGCCTCCGCAACCTTTCGTTCGACCACGTTCTTGCTTTCCTTGCGGATGGTGAGGCCGAAGGCGATGTTTTCGCGCACGGTCATGTGCGGAAAGATCGCGTAGGACTGGAAGACCATTGCAACGCCGCGTTCCTTGGGCTGGAGATCGTTGACGACGCGCCCGCTGATCCGAAGTTCGCCGCTGGAAATGTCCTCGAGCCCGGCGATCAGCCTCAGCAGCGTGGACTTGCCGCAGCCTGACGGGCCCACAAAGACGACGAATTCCCCGTCCTTGATGTCGATGTCGACTCCCCGGATCACTTCGACAGTTCCGAACTGCTTGCGAACGTTGGAAAGTTGAATGCCAGCCATGTCAGCGCTCCAGGGTCAGGGTTCCGTCCCCGCGTCGGAACACGGGCGCGGGATCCATGATGTAGCCGCCAAAGCCGTCCGGTCCGCCGTCCTTGAACCCGAGGAGCTTGAGGCCGTCGTGCTCGACGATGCGGGCGGCGTACCGAAGGACTTTCGTGTCCAGTGCATCGCCGTCCGGCAGCCGCCAGGGACCGCGCGGCGAATCGCTGATCAAGTAGTGCGTGCCGCGCCCCATGCGACCGTTCTTCTCTGCGTTCCAGCGGGCCTGGTGTTTGGGGTCCATGCAAAAGAGGCAGTGCCATCTGCCGTCGATCTGCAGAACCTGCGGCACTTCAAGCTGGCCCCAGCCGCCAGAGAACACCGGAGGTTCCAGCGTCCAGGTCACCAGGTCGGGCGAAGTGGCGAATCCGATGCATCCAGCATCATTGGTTTCGTCGATTCCGGCCACGCGCGCGGTGAAGTACATCAACCACCCCGAGCCGTCCGGATCTTTCATGACCCAGGGGTCGCGCATGGCGCGGTCGTGCCATGCGCCTTCCCAGTCGGTCTCGTAATGCACGGAATTCGGGCCTGTCAGATCGAGACAGAGGCCATCGCCCACCCGCTCCCAGGATTCCAGATCTTCGCCGACGGCGTGACCGATTCGCTGGATCAGCGCGCCTTCCGCTTGCGAGGTTCCGGTGTAAAAGTAGTGCCAGGAGCCATCGTCGCCACGCAGCGTCGACCCGGTCCAGGTGGTCTTGTCGTCCCAGGCCGGGCCTTCGGACGGCGCGAGCGATGTTCCCCGATGCTCCCACGTCACGAGATCGTCGCTGACGGCGTGGCCTTGGGTCACGTTCCAGTGGCGAAGTTCCGGGTCGCCGATCGATTTCGGAGCCTTCAGGTACCAGCAGTGCCATTGGTTGCCGTCGTGCAGGTACCAGCTGTCCCAGACCCAATGATCTTCAAGTGCCAGCATGCCTACCCCTTCACGCCAGTTGACGCGATCGAGGCGATGAACGCGCGCTGCAGGACCAGATAGAACGCCAGGACGGGTACAGTGATGATGCTGAGATAGGCCATGATCTCGCCCCACGCCGTGTTCAACTGGAAGAAGTAGAGCAGTCCCACCATGATCGGTCTCAAGCCCTCTTCCTGCACGACCATGATCGGCCAGATGAACTGGTTGTTGTACATCTCGAGGAACTTCAGGATTGCGACCGTCGCGATGACCGGTCCGGACAGCGGCATCACCACGCGGCGATAGACCTGAAACCAGCTTGCGCCTTCGACGCGGGCGGACTCCACTAGATCACGCGGCAAGTCGCGGAAGTACTGGACGAAGAGGAAGATCTCCAGCGCCCGGATGATCCAGGGCACGATCTGCACCTGGTAGGAGTTGAGCCAGCCCCAGGTGACGCCTTCGGTGCTCAGCCAAGGCAGGTTGTTCACCAGCAGAAGCAGTGGCACGGCAACGGTCTCGAAGGGCAGGATGTACGTTGCGATGATGATCGCCAGCACAACCGTCTTGCCACGCCACTCGATGAACACGAACGAAAAGGCGGCGATCGAGGCAAGGAACAGCGACAGCACAAGCGTCGTCGCCGTGATGAAGACCGAATTGAAGATGAAGAGTCCGACCGGAGCCCTGCTGAAGGCATCGCGGTAGTTGTCGACGCCGATGTCCCCGACCGGGAGGAACGCGCGCAATGACGAACTGTCGCTCAAGAGCTGCAGGTCCGGCTTGAGCGATGACATGACCATGAAGAGGATCGGCAGGATGAATATGCAGGCTATGAATCCCAGGAAGAGATACAGTCCGATCAGCCGCGTCTTGCGTTCCAGGGTCATGTCACTTCTCCCGCGTCAGCCAGCGCTGCAGAAGCGAAATCGAGAGCACGAAGAGGAATAGGAAGACGGAAATCGTCGATCCGCCCGAAATGTCCTGCCTTCCATAGCCGCGCTCGACCATCTGGAAGACGATGGACTGCGTGCTGTCAAGCGGTCCGCCCCCCGTCATGACCGCGATCTGCGGATAGAGCGTGAATGCCTGCATGGTGATGATGATCATCACCAGGATTGCGGTGTTGCGGAGGCCGGGCCACGTCACGTACCGAAACGTCTGCCAGCGCGACGCGCCCTCGATCCTTGCCGCTTCGTAGAGCGGTGCCGGGATCGTCTGGAGACCCGAAAGCCAGATGATCATGTGAAAGCCGACCCCCTGCCAGATCGACATCGCCATGATCGAGGGCAGCGCCGTGGATGTCTGCCCAAGCCAGTCGACAGGCTCGAACCAGCCGAAGGTCAGCATGCCGAGCACCGTGTTCAGGAGCCCGTTCTGGCCGTCGTAGATGAATCGCCAGAGCATCGAGACCACGACCATCGAGATCACGACGGGCATGAAGTAGATCGTCCGGAAGACGTTGATGCCGCGAATCTTCCGGTTGATGAGCAGCGCCAGGCCCAGCGCCGCAGCCGCCTGGAGCGGCGCGACGACAACCACGAAGAACAGGGTGTTGCGCACGGCCTTCAGGAAGACAACGTCCGTTGCCAGGACGAATGTGCGCCGGTCGTCACCGCGACCGAAGCTGAACCACTCGCGCTTGCGATAGTATTGGGGGTAGCCGTCCTTGTTACGGGTGTATGTGCGCAGCGACGGGAAGACGGGCTCGCCGTCCTTCGTCCTGACTGCGCCGTCATCGTCGCGTTCGGCCACAAGCGTGAGAACGGCGATGCCGAAGAGACGTTCGTAATTTGCCGTTCCGACCCATTCGGTCGGATTCGGTGACACGAGGCGCTGGTTGGTGAACGAGAACCCGATCGCCATGAAGAAGGGAATGATCAGGAAGGCTGCAATCAGCAGGAAGGCGGGTCCGGCCATCAGCCAGCCCGCACGATTCTGCTGTGTCAGTCTCGATGCCATCCTGGCGCCCGGGCAGGGGTCGGGCGGGCCGTTTCCCGGCCCGCCCGCTGTAGACGATCAGTTGCCGTAGCCGTTGTTGGCCTCGATGTCCGCATCGATCTCGTCGACGGCGGCATCGAGCGTGTCCGCCACGTTGGCCCCGTCCGCGATGTCTGCCAACGCCTTTTCGAAGATTTTTGCGACGACCGGATAGCCCGGGGTCACGGGCCGCACGAGGGCCTGCGCGTTGGAGAGTTCAAAGAACACCTCGAGGGGGCCGCCCGGGGCGTAGTTCGTCGTCATGGCCGCCGCCGACGGCGTTGACGGGATCAGGCCGATGCCGTCCGAGAAGGCGGCAAGGTACTTGTCCTGGATGGCGTGCTCGATCCAGGCAGCCGCCCCGTCGGGATGCTCGCAGGTCTCGGTGACTCCGAACTGCCACGACGCCGCGCCGATGGTCGGTCCGTTCCCGAGGTCCGGCGCCGGCAGGAACACGATGTCCTCGACGCCGCCGTCCATCGTCGGGACCGCTGCCCAGTTTCCGTTCCACGAGAAGGCGTACCTGCCCTCGATGAACCCGGTATCGCGGTCAGCGCCGTCCTGGCTGTTGCCGGGCGCGTATCCGCCGGCAAACAGGTTCTGCCACCACTCGCCGAAGGCAAGCGCGGCATCGCCGTTCAGCGCGCCTTCGGCCGTCGTGTAGTTCGAGCGGTCGATCATGTCGCCGCCGAAGCTCTGAATGAACGGACCGAAGGCGTACGGGAACCATTCGCCTTTCCACGCCATGCCGAGGTCAAGCGCGTATTCGTAGCTGCCCGAGTCCTTGGCGGCATCAAGTGCGGCCTGCAGTTCGTCCCGCGACCAAGGGTTGTCGAGCGTGGGCGTACGCAGGCCGAGCTCGTCTAGCGTGGACTGGCGGGCATAGAGGGCGACGGCTGCGTCCCAGAGGCCGATCGAGTACAGCGTGTCGTTCCAGATGCCCTTGGTCCCGGGCAGGAAGTCGGCAATTTTCGACTCGTCGATGGGCAGCGGCTGCATGTATCCGGCCCAGGCCCATCGTGGCATGACGGGGCCGTCGACGTCGATGATGCAGGGCAGGTTGCCTGCGAGCGCGGCGGCCTCGACGGAGTCGTTGTAGCTTTCCTGCGGGAAGCTCTCGATGACGACGTTCCAGTCCGACTGGCCGGAGTTGAAGTCGTCTATGATCCGGTTGATGAGGTTCGACTCAACCTCGTTGCCGGCACCGTGGTACCACATGGTTACCGAGGTCTGTGCGACGGACGCTCCGGCCGCGAACGCGGATGCGGCCAGCGCCGCGCCAAATGTCTTCAGTTTCATGAGAATGTACTCCCTGTGTTGCTCCTGAATTTCGTCACTGAGTTCAGGGCGGTCACGGATGACCGCCAATGCACGGGACCTGGAATCAGTTCCGGTCCCGCAAGCTGCTCGTCTTCGCCCTTGATCATGCCCAGAGCGATCTCCGCCGCTCTTCGTCCCATCGCCAGATAGGGCAGTTCCACCGTGGTCAGCGGAGGATAGAGTGTCTCGGCGATGGCTCGGTAGTTGTCGAAGCCGGCAACGCAAACGTCTTCGGGGATGCGAAGCCCGCGCGACCGTATCAGCCCGTACAGTCGAAGGGCCATTTCGTCGTTTCCGCAGCAGATCACGGTTGGCGGCCTGTCGAGCGCAAGAACCGAGTCGAGCGCGCGCTGCAGGAGTGCGCCGTCGTCGTCCTCGACGTTTTCGCGCGCCATGACTTCCAATGCGCCATCGTAGGGAATGCCGGCGGCTTCAAGCGCCGCACGAAATCCCTTCGAGCGCAGTTCCCCGGCCACCATGGCAGGGTCAAGCGTGAGGTACGCGATCCGTTCGTGGCCCGAACGGATCAGGTCGGTCACGAGGTCGAACTGGCACCGCTCGTCATGCGGCAGGACTGCCGGAGTGCCGTCAGTGTCGAAACAGTTGACCAGCACGACCGGGCAGTTTCCGGCACCCGTGTCGAAGGTGACTCTCTTGTGGTAGTCCGCGACATAGATCAGCGCCTCGACCCTGTGTTGCAGGAACGTGCGCACCAGTTCCGGCACCTTGGCAGACGTTCCACCAGTATCCGCGATGATCAGCGTCTTGCCGCTGTCGGCCATGACCCTCTGGATGCCTTGCACGATATAGAGATCCGGGAGGCCTGTCGGCTCCATCGGTTCAAGCTTGTGGCTGAGTGCGCCCGTGATGAGTCCGATCAGCCCTGACCGGTTTGATCGCATCATGCGGGCCGCATTTGACGGGACGTAGCCAAGATCCGACATTGCCGCCTCGACCGCCTTGCGGGTTTCCTGGCCAACCGGAGCGTCGCCGTTCAGGACTCGGCTTACGGTCTTTGGCGAGACGCCTGCCGCGTTCGCGACATCGTAGATCGTGGCCAATGCAATCCCCCGTTTGACGCCGCGGGCCTGCAAGACCTCCGGCGAGAGCAGCCAATGACATCGAAGTCATGACATCGGTGTCATAACAGGCCGTCCGTCAAGCCGCAAGCGTCAGGTTTGCTGTTCCTCGACTTTGCGGCTGGAGCGGCGTTGCGACGTTCTGCTGTCCACGGTGCCGCGGACGGTGGAAGAGATGGACGGCGGCCTGCCACTGATTGCCCGTTTCCTCAGCTGTCCCCCGGTCAGGCTTGGCGGAATTGCCAAACATGCCGTCCGCACTTGGCAGCTGTCCGGAGGCGGCAGCCAAGTGCGCCTGCATCGTTGGAGTGATGGGTAAGGCGACTCCAGCTTGATGCGGGTGTCCTCGATCTTGAACCGCCAATGGACCGGTTTCGACAAGCCGTTGCGGTCACGCTGCCATGCCGCGACATCGCGGCACAGCGTTTCTTGGCCCTGGTTCCGGCGGTCGAGGCATTGGGTGCGCGGCACATCTTTTTCCACCTCAGCCAAGCGACAATATCGGCAATCGCGACCAGCCCGACTCTGCATTTCCGCCACGCCAAGGCCTGACCTGCCGCCTGTCGTCCGTCTCTCGCTATTCTGTCAGTTCCACCCTCTCTGAATCAAGGAACGCCAATGATGCAATCGGACTCGGCTCGCTTCCCGCTGCCAAGCGAGAATCTCCTCGATGGATTGTTTCCCCCGCGCACTGCGTGCCCGGCCTCGCTTCTGTTGCCTGGCATGAAGACCGTCATCGCCAGAGGTCACGTCCCTGCCTTCGACTGGCTTTGCGCGCCAGCCGAAGCCGCGCGTCGTGGGATGCCAGCTCCGGACGGCGTCGACGAAGCCAAGTTTGGGCCGATGCGGGATCCGCTGTCCGCGAGGCTCTCGGTTCAGGGCCTGCCAGAATGGGCATTGGATCCGGATTGGTTCGTCTCCGATTTCGGCAAAGGGGGGCGCTGTTGCGGCCTTGCGTCAACCGTCGAGGCTGGCACCGACGGCTCGGGACGGGCTCCATCGCATGCCTTCGGAACCGGAGATCGGATGATTTCAGGATCGGCGATCGCATGTCTTCAGAATCAGTGACCAGTTGTTGTCAGACTTTGCAGCCATGCCACTGCGCAGCTGCTGGCCGGCTCCCTGCGCCTGCTCGCGCGGCCCTGGCCCGCGCCGCAGCCCGTTACGGATGCAGGATCATGACCGCGCTTTCCATACAGTTCTCTCCGAGCATCGCGACCATAGCCGCCGTTTCGGAGCCGACATGACGTCTGCCGGTTCTTGTCCCCGACCCATTCTTCGAATTTGCCGACGCCGATGGGGTCGAACGGGTCACGACGGACCTGTTCCTGCGCAGGAAGGCCGCGTTCCGGTCGGCGGGTTCCGGCACATGGAACACGCAGATTCTCGTCGTGCGCGACTTCGTCAACTGCCAACACGGCATCGACGAACTACACGACGTTCTGCCCAAGGAACTGAATCCAACGTGCGGCACGCATCCGCGACTCTGCTTCTACAGCGATGAGAAGACCGAGCGGATCGTAGCTGTGGCAGCGGCGCTTCATTCGCCAGGATCATCATCGCCCACCGTGCCTGCAAACGCGGTCGCGGTCCCGTGGCGGGCGGCCAAAATGTCTTGGTTTCCGCCACCCTTCCAGGCACTTGCCTCGCACAGCAGCGTTTCGCCGCGACGCGGGCGATCTGCGCCGGTCACGTGGATGTCGTAGTGAAGGCTGCCGACAACCGCTACGGATGCCGACCTATGCATGTTGTCCGTCATCTTCGATGTGCCCGACGTTTCGTACGAACCGACTGCATGGTCTTTTCGAGGTTGCATTCGACAGTCGCGCCACCTCGCTGGGCGACCGCCACGAAGACCACGTCGATGATGGTGAGCTGAGCGACGCGGGCAGCGGCATTCTCGCCTGTCAGAGGCGAGCCTTGAGCCGTGGAGCATAGCGCCACGTCTGCCAGGCCGCCGAGCGACGAGTTCGTGTGGTTGGTAACCACCACGACAGGCGAACCTGCAGATTTGGCGATTGCGACCGCATCGACCACGGAGTCCGTTTCTCCGGAGTGCGAGAAGGCAACGGTGACGTCATCCGGTCCGAGCAAGGACGCGGACATGGCCATCATGTGTGCATCGTCCTGTACGCTGGCCCTCATGCCGATTCTCAGGAACTTGTGTGCAGCATCTCGTGCAATCTGGGCAGAACCGCCCAGGCCGTAGAAGTCGCGGGTCCGGGCACGGTAAAGGAGGTCCGCCGCTCGCTCTATGTCTGCGGGGTCCAAGATGGCGAGGGTCTCCTCAAGAGCCTGGACCGCGGTGCGGAAGACCTTCTGCAAGATTGTTCTGGTGCTGTCGTCGCTAGCAAGCTCCTTGTGCAGCTCGACGACCGGCAGGCGGTTGTACGCGGCGAGGCTGGCGCGGAAGTCTCGATACCCGTCGTACCCAAGCTTCTTGGCGACCTTCACGATCATCGCCTCGGACACTTCAGCCGCCTTCGCGACACTCTGCAAGGACGTCGCCTCGGTGAAATCGCGCCTGCCGAGCGCCAGCTCCACCACGCGCGCTTCCAGCGTCGTCAATTGCGGCAGCATCATGCGAATGCGTGGCCCCACGGCGCGCGGTTCCGGGCCGTCGGAGGCGGAGCAGCCTGTCAGTTCTGGAACATGCATTGCCGTACGATCCTTTGTGCAGCGATCCCGTCCTGCCGGGCCATGGCGTCGGAGAGGCGGTTGTCGGCGTCGACCCGATCGATAACTGCAAGCATCGCCTCCACGGCAGCAATGTTCGCCTCGCATTCGGCCACGGGATCGAGACCCGTAACTTCCGGAAACGTGTCGAAGTAGATGACGCCGTCGTAACCGTCCTGACGAACTTGACGCAACATCTCGGTTGTCTGAACCAAGTGGACGGATCCCACCATCAGGCCATCGTCGCGCTTGGCATATCCGTCATTGAGGTGGATGCCGAGGACACGACTGTGCCTTGCGGCCATCATGGCAGCATAGGCCGGCTGCTCATTCGCGTAGAGCATGTGCGCGAAATCCAGGGTCACTCCGAGGTTCGGCGAGCCAGCCTCTCGGACGGCGAGCAGCGTCGTGGGCATGTCCGGCAGGAGGGCAAAGGCCCGCGGTTCGTTCGGTTTGTACTCGATGCTGATGTCAACTTCGGGATTGTGGTCGGCCACCTCTCGTATGCCTTCCACCTCCCATTCCCAGAGGCGGGCGTAGTCCACTTGGAAGGGCGTGTCGAAACCGTCCTGGCCCAACCAGATCGTCATGAGATCCACCCCGGCTTCGGCCGCCGTGTCGATCCCTGCCTTGGTGAGATCCAGCGCCTTGCGGCGCACCGCCTCCTCCGGGTTGCTGAAAGCGCCCAGCTTGAATCTCGGATCGGTGTAATAGCGCATTGCAAGGCCGCTCACGTCGAGCCCTTCATCGCGAACGGTGCCAATGGTGTCCGTGGCAACATCCGTGAAGTGGTCCGGGTAATTCAGGTCGAGATGCTTGAGGCCCGCGACGGTCGCGGCGCGTCCTATCATTTCGGCGACAGACGGCTTTTCCGCACGCGCACCCCAATACAGTTCGGGCGCCGACGCAAATGAGTTCAGGCGAGATGCGAAACGTGCGCGATTCCGCTCTCGAGGCTGGCTCCGGGTCATGGGTGGCTCCTATCTCTTCGCGTTTTTTGCCACGCTTTACTTTACAGGCGCAATCCTATGTGTAAAGCGAGACGCGCTTAGGCAGTCAACACGCCTTCATGCGTCACCGCAGACCTGACGCAAGGGTTTTGCATAGTGGACACTCAAGTGTTTGATATATAGGAAATTTAAGGATTCAAAGGCGAAAATCGGTCGTTCCGAACGTTACCCATCGCCACATTTCTGCTTGACAACGCCCAGTCACACTTGACAATGAAATACTGAATCGTGAAGTTGTCGCGGCATTGTGTCAGCACACTGCCGTGCTGGCAGTGGAGGCCATCCCAGTTGACGACGGCAAACGGCGACATGTCAGCCGACACGGGGAGGGGGTTCGGCTTTCTGGAACGCAATCCAGGGCTGGTGCCGCCGCTCGGACTGCTGGTGCCGCTCGTTCTTCTCATCGCCCTGATCACGGTCATCAATCCGGTCTTTCTGGACGGTCGGAATGTCTTCAACGTGTTTCGCCAGATTGCCATCTTCCTCGTGCTCGGCACTGGGATGACGATCGTCATGGCCGCCCGGGGCATCGATCTCTCCGTGGGCTCCACGGTGGCACTGTCCGGCTGCGTCGCGGGACTCGTGCTGAAGAGCGGGGTCTTTGGAGATGGCCCGGCGTCCATCATCGCCGTCATCGCGGCGATCGGGGTCGGCGCGGCAGTCGGCCTTGTCAACGGATTCGCCGTCACTGCCCTCAAGGTGCCGCCCCTCATCGTGACGCTGGGCACGCTCACTGCCGTTCGCGGATTCGCCTATCTCGTCATGGGGTCCGACCAAGTTCGCAATTTCCCGGATTCGTTCCTCTGGATCGGTCAGGGCCGGGTTTGGGGCCTGCCTGCCGCGGGGCTCGTAGCACTTGCCGTAGTGCTCTTTGGCGCCTTTCTCATGAACAAGACGCGCTTCGGAACCTATGTCCTTGCCGTCGGCGGGGACCGAAGCGCCGCCATCCGCGCCGGAATCCGCGTGCGCCGGTACGAAATGGGCGCCTACATCATCTGCGGGGCGTTGGCCGGACTGGCCGGTGCCATGCTGGTCGCCCGCCTCAACGCAGCCCAGGCGGTGCTCGGTGCCACGATGGAACTTCACGCCATTGCCGTCGTGGTCCTTGGCGGGACGTTCCTGTTTGGCGGATACGCCACGCTGTTGGGCACGTTCTTCGGCGCCGTCTTTCTCGGCGTTGCCGAAAACGGGCTGCTTCTCATGGGCGTGCCGTTCTACTGGCAGCAGATCGTCATCGGAACGACCTTGGTCGTTGCCGTCGCCATTCAGCTTTACCGCTTCCGCCGCCAGGGCATGGCGAGCGGCTGACCGCGCATCGACGCGGCCAGGACTTTGAATGCTCGATAGAAAAGGAGGAACCAAGATGAAGAAACACCTGTCCGGGATCGCCATGGGATTGACGCTCGCACTTGGCGCGGGCTCTGGCGCCATGGCAGCCGATGAGCCCTTGAAGATCGGCTTCGCGCCGCCCGTCTACGACACGCTGGACTACTTCGGCCAATTCGCGGTTGCCTTCCAGGAAGAGATGGAACGTCAGGGCGTCGACATTGAGTTCACCGCCCGTGCTTCGACCGCCGAGGCCAATGTCCAGCAGCAACTGGACATTGTCGACGACCTCATCACGCTCGACATGGACTACATAATCGTAGGGCCCATCGACTACTTCGGCATCGTTCCGGCGCTGCAGGCGGCCAACGAGGCGGGCATCCCGATCATAGTCGTGAACCATCTCGACGTTCATCCCGAGGATGCGGGCGTCGACGTGCTTGCCTATAGCGGCTACTCCCACGCCGAGGGCGGCGAGGTCACCGCAAAGTGGGCGTTGGAAAACGTCCTGTCCGAGGGCGACAAGGTGGGACTGATGTTCGCGGAGCCCGGAAACCAGATTTCCGAGCAGCGGGTCGGCACCGCCCGCGACCTATGGGTCGCGGCAGGCATCGAGGTCGCGTTCGAGCACTATGCCTACTGGGAGCAGGCCCGTGCCTTCGACGCCACTGAACGGCTTGTCCTCGCGAATCCGGACGTGAAGGCGATCTATGCCGGCAACAGTTCCATGGCCATGGGCGTTGCCAACGCCCTGAAGGGGATGGGAGAGGACAGCATCGACGTCTTCGGCTTCGGCGCCGTGCCGCCGGAACTCGACATGATCTGGGAAGGGCTCATCCGCGGCTCGATATTCCGTGACAGCCAGTCCAGCGGCCGCTACATCGCAGACGCCATCGTCCGCCATTCCAATGGCGAGCAGATCGAAAGGCAGTATCCGCTTGACATGGTGATGGTCTCTTCGCGCGAGGACGTGCTGACCAAGGTGCCTGAGGGTTCGCTTCGCCTGATGGAAAACTGGCCGGAAATCGAAGGGGAACTGCAGAGTGGCAACTGAGTCGCGCGCGTCCCGAGCCTCCCCCGCTTCGGCGGGGGAGATGCTGTTGTCGCTGCGGGACATAAAGAAGTCCTTTGGCGGCGTGCAAGCCCTGCGCGGCGCTTCCATGGATGTGGTTCGAGGCAAGGTGACGGCGCTCGTGGGAGACAACGGGGCAGGCAAGTCGACCCTGATCAAGATTGTCATGGGCGTGCATCCGCCGACCTCCGGCACAATCGTCCTCGAGGGGCAGGAGATCAGCGTTGCGAACCCCGAATCCGCCCGCAGCCTTGGCATTGAGGCGATATACCAGGATCTGGCGTTGGTCGGTACATTTGACCTGGTCCAGAACTTCTTTCTTGGCAGAGAGCGCACAAGGTCCTACTTCGGCGGCCTGATCACGGTGCTGGACAAGGCCGCCATGCGGAAGGAGGCACTCAAGGTCTTGACAGGGAGGGTCGGAATACAAATTGGAAATCCCTACGCGAACGCATTCGTCATGTCGGGCGGGCAGCGACAGGCGGTGGCCATAGGCAGGGCTATCCATTCCGACGCGCGGCTGATCATCATGGACGAGCCGACCGCAGCCCTGGGCGTGGAGGAAACCGACCGGGTATTGACGATCATCGAGCGTCTGCGTGACCAGGGCCTGACCGTGCTCATGGTCAGCCATAACCTTGAGCATGTATTCCGTTGCGCCGATTCCATCGCCGTGATGCATCGGGGCGAAGTCAACGTGCAGGTCCCCGTAAACGAGGTCTCCCGCCAGGACATCGTCACGCATATCATGGGCTCGCGCGCCGTCGGGTGAACTCGTCCAGACGTGCGGCCGACCACTGGCTCCTGCGAACGGCGAAGTGTCGCACCGACCTCAAGGCCGGCCGACGGCGACGCCGCCACAGTCTTGCATCCCTTATGTGCGACGCACGAGGCATCCCGCTTGCTAACGGCTCGATCGGATTCCACTCCGTGGCAGCCGAAGTCTGTCGATGGTTGTGAAAGGGCGCGGGATTTCGGCAATTCGCCGCCTTTCCATGGACGGGCCGTCGACACCGGCTTGCCCTCGACACGAACCCTTCGCTTCCCAAGGCGGGCCTGGTCGTCCCTGAACAGTGCCACATCCGATTGGCCATCTGCCGTGCAGAGGCCTAGCCGACCTAGGATGGTCGGGAATGCCGCAAGAAGAATTTGGGTTGGAGTTGCAGTCCAGATTGAGGGGATGGTGGTGAATCCAAGAGCAGAAGACCAATCTTCTCGAGTTCATTCAATGACGGCATGACAGGCAGATCCAATCACTCCAATTTGCGTTGCCAACGGTCGAGACGGGCTTGGCGCGTTCAGCGTTCAACGCTTGCATTGACCAGCTGTGACGACGATTTCGCTGGCGGCCCAATCCGGATGCTTTCGGCGATCAAGGGCCCTCGATGCCATTCTCCCGAGCGAGTCATTCAAGACGCGCAAGGCGTTTCGGCTGATAGGGAGGTGGCAATGCGAACAATGTCGCACTTTCATGAAATTCCGATTGGGACAAAAGGGGGACTCCTCGGGACTTACAGAAATCCGCGAAACCCCGCCAAGCGTATGGGCCGAGATGCAGAGGAATCTGTCAATTTGGGGCACGCATCCTCGCTGCGTCCGCATTGAATCTTGCCAGACCCCGCATTGCATGAGCTGCCGCAAGGGCAGATCACCGAAATTCTTTGCCGATCCAGAGCTCTTGATCGGCTTTCCGTGTGCCGATCAAGCCGGACGCGATCAGGCTCACGGTCAGGTCAAGACTTCCTCTCCGGTTCAACCAACCTGGTGTCCGGCCACTTCTTGCGGGTGACGCTGGCCCTGATGCAGGCCACCGCTTGCTCGAATACGACATTCTGCGCGTTGGTGATGGGTCGTTCGGCACTGGCGGCGACGAACAGCCGACGAGTCACGTTCGGTTCCACGACGCGCCGGCATACGACCTTGCCTTGGCGCCAAAGCGGCAGCGCTGAGAACTTTGAGATCAACGTCGCGCCGATGCCCTGTTCAAGCCCGCAATACAGCGAGTGAAGGGACAGGCATTCATGGCGAACCTCGATCGGATGATTCCGGAATAGTGCAACGCGGTCGATCATGCCGCGCAGGACGTGATCGCGACCAGGCAGCAGGAGGGGGTAGGACAGCGCCTCTTCCAGCGCTACGCTCGCACCCGTTTCTCCGACAAGCTCTGCAGAGCCGACAAGGCAGATGTCCTCTTCAAACAGGGCGACCGCCTTGATGCGACGGTCGTCCCCGGCGTTGAAACAGACGGCAATGTCAATTTCGCCATTGCTGACGGCCTGCACAAGATGCGGGCTGACCCGCTCTTCGACACGAAGGGAGACGCGCGGCGCAATCTTGGCCAACCGGGCCATCAACGGCCCGATCAGGGCGGGTGCGACCGTCAGCGTGATGCCGATGCGAACCAGGCCGCCCGGTTCCCGCGCATCATCGCGGACATCGTTCGTTGCGGCGTCGACGGCAGCCAGGATCGCGCGGGCATGATCGAGGAATCTCCGCCCGTTCTCGGTCAGCCTGACGCCCTTCGAGCTTCGAGCCAGGAGGGCGACACCAAGGCGTCCTTCCATCTGACCCATGTGATGGCTGAGGGCCGATTGTGCAACGCTCAGCTCCACGGCCGCCTTCGAAAGGCTTCCGGCCTCGGAGATCGCCACGAAATAGCGAAGCTGACGGAGATCGTAGTCCACCTTGGCTATCTAGGTTCCAGATACGTTCAATCCAGACAATATACTTTCAAGATGGAGGAAAAGGTGCAACCTGCTTCAGCGATGAAGAATCGAGCGGCCAGCGCGGGCGACAGGCTTGCGGGCCGTGCAACCGGGAGGACCAAATGATCAATCGCAGATTCGTTCTGGGTGCCGTTGCCGCGGCAATGACAGCAATTTCGACCAGTCCGGCTTGGGCCGACTGGCCCGAAAAGGCGATCACCTTCGTGATCGGCTTTCGTGAGGGCGGCGGTACCGACACCATGATGCGCTACATTGGCAACCGCCTTGAGGAAAAGCTTGGGGTGGCTGTCGTCATGGAGAACCGCTCGGGCGGCGGCGGCACCGTGGCTTCGACCTATCTCAAGGATCAGCCGGCAGACGGGCATACGTTTGCAGCTGCGATCACGTCGACCTACAGTTTCAACACACTCGCCGAAGATGCGCCCTATGCCATTGACGACTTCACCTATATCGCGGGCGTCAATCGCTACAGCGAAGCCTACCTGTCCAAGGATGCGAATTGGTCCAGCTTCGAAGAGATGGTCGCCTTCGGCAAGGAGCGCGGCTACCTTTCCTACGCCTCCCTGATCCCGCTGGATCGGCTGGTGATGCAGGCCCTCGCAAAAAAGGCCGGGTTCGAACTGGACATCCTGCCCACCCGGGGCGGTTCCGAGGCGCGCGCGGCACTGCTGGCCGGGGACGCGGACTTCACCATGGTGGGGGCATCCGGCTTCAACATGATCGGCGAAAACGACGTGATCGGCCTGGCGACGCCGAACCCGGAACGCTTGTCGACGCTGCCCGATCTGCCGACCATAAATGAGTTGGGCTACGCTGGCTACGTCGTGAATTTCGGCACCGTGGTTGCACCGGCGGGCCTGCCGGACGACATTCGCGGCAAGATGTCGGCCGCAATCAACGAAATCACGGCCGAAGACGGCTTCGTGGAGTTGGTGCAGAACCGTTTGGGTGCCACGCCGATGCAGATCAGTGCCTCCGAGCTGGATGCCATGATCCGTGAGCAGGCCGGCTTGTTCGGTTCGTTGAAAGCCGAACTGGAGTAGCGGCAGGCTCTTCATGCTGACGCAGGGCGGCGGCCGGGATCTCCCAGCCGCCGCCGCAACCCGTCAAAGGACGTGACACTTGATCTCTTCCGCAACGAGCGCAGCTTCCGCACCCGCCGTCCGAAAACGGCCCCAGTTGCCGTGAAGCGCGCATGGCAGAAGCCAAACACTCAAAAGTCAATCAACGCGATGATCCGACTTGGATTTCGTCCTTTCCGCGCGTCGCGACAAGCATGCCGAGATCATCGAAACAAAGCAAGAAAATACGTAACTTTTTCGCTCTTTCCCGTAAGATGTTGCGTTTTTTCTTGACCGTGAGGCAGCCATGCCCCGGATAAGGCAGGACGCGTTGGGCGGTGCGCTCGGCCTGGCGTTTGGAATGTGCCTGCTGTTCTGGCTCATTCCGGGCTGGGTTGAACCCGACGAAGACCTGCGTTTGCCCGTCAGCCTGATGCCGCAAATCGTCGCCGTTGGCTTCGTGCTTTGCGGGACCGCCATGTTGATCAGGGGCACTCTGGCGCCGCGCAGCAAGTCCGACCCGGCGACGGTCGGCTTTGCTCAGGGGGAGTTTCGCGGCCTGACGCTCATGATCCTTGTCCTGCTTGTCGCCACAGTGGGGTTTCAGACATTGCACTTTCTCGTTGTGGCCCCAGCCATCGTCGCGGTCTCGATGTGGATGTTTGGCCCGATCCGCCCCGTGGGCCTCGTGCTGACATCGGCCATCGGCCCGATCCTGATCTGGGTCCTGTCCACCCATGTGCTCGGGCGCGTATTGCCGTGAAGGGGTCGGGCTGATGGAAAGCGTTCTGGCCGGCATCGCGGCCGCACTCACGTTTTGGACCGTGCTTTCCGTAGCGGCGGGCGTGGCCCTCGGCATTGCCATCGGCGCCGTTCCGGGACTGAACGCGCCCATGGCGATCGCGATTGCCGTGCCTCTCACGATGACGATGGATCCGCTTGCCGCGCTTGGCATGCTGGTGGGCGTGATGAAGGGCGGCGGCTTTGGCGGCGCGATATCCGCCACGCTGCTCAACACGCCCGGCGAGCCCTCGGCAGTCGCCACAGCGCTCGACGCGCACCCCCTGGCACGGCACAAGAAGCAGCCGCGCAAGGCGATGAAGCTGGCGCTGTACTCGTCCGTTGTCGGCGACACCTGTTCGGACATCACCTTGTTCCTGGTCGCCGCACCTCTGGCCGCGATCGCCATCGGGATGGGACGAGTGGAACAGACGTCGATCCTGCTTGCGTCCTTCACCATCATCGCCCTGCTGTCGGGCCGGTCGCTGCTGCGCGGTTTGATCGCGACGCTCTTCGGCGTGCTATGCGCGCTTGTCGGCACGATCGGCGGCGGACTTGCGGAACGCTTCACCTTCGACATCGTCTCCCTGACCGACGGGCTTCCGTTGGCCGCGGTCGCCATTGGCGTCCTCGCCGTGCCCGAAGTGATGGAGCAAATCATCAAGGGCCGGATGCGCCCGCCGGATGCGCCGGTGATCGAGGAGAGCGCGAAGCCCGAGGATCGCCGCGTGTCCCTGCGCGAATTCTGGCTCTTGCGCTGGGTTCTGGCACGCGGGGCGGCGCTTGGCACGTTCATCGGGGCGTTGCCGGGTCTGGGCTCCAGCGTGGCCGCGTTTCTGAGCTACGGCGTCACGATGCGCGCGTCGAAGACGCCGGAGCGCTTTGGCAAGGGAGCCCATGAAGGGATCGCGGCGACAGAATCCGCGAATTCCGCCGTCAACGGCGCGAACCTGATTCCGCTTCTGACACTTGGCATTCCGGGCAACGTGACCGCGGCACTCCTGGTGGGCGCCTTCATCATTCACGGAATCGAACCGGGACCGCGCGTGTTCCTCTACGACGCAGTGCTGATCTATGGGCTGTTCACGACGATGATGCTGGCCAATCTGGGCACGTTCTTGCTGGGCAGCGTGGGCCTGAGGATCTTCGCCAAGGTCATCCAGGTGCGTGGACAGATCCTCTATCCGACGGTGCTGCTGCTTTGCATCGTCGGAGTCTACATGTCGTCCTCGGCAGGTCTTGCGGCGATCTACATCATGATCGTCTTCGCCGTGATCGGCTACCTGATGCGCAAGTTCGACTATTCCGTCGTCTGTTTCATCATCGGATTCGTTCTTGGCGACACGTTCGAGCACAATCTGCGAGGCGCTGTCACCATCTTGTACCGGGATCCGCTGGGCCGTGTGCTTGAGCACCCGTTCGCGATATTCATGGTCTGCGCGACACTTGTCTTTGTCGCCTTCATCCTGATCGGACAGGTCCGAACAGGTCGCAAGGCCCTTGCCGAAACATCCTTGGAGCCCAGGACATGAAGCCTCCCGGATCGCGCCTGCGCGCGCTGATAGATGCCCCCGAAATCGCGGTGCTGCCCGGCGTGCACGACACGCTGAGTGCACTCGTGGCCGAGTTCAGCGGGGCAAAGGCGCTGGCCGCAGGCGGCTACTCCGCAACGGCAGCCTTGCTGGGGCGACCTGACAGCTCCCAGCTGTCCCTGACGGAACTGGCGGACTTCTACGCGCGCATCACCGAGCGGGTCAGCGTGCCCTTGCTGGCAGATGCCGACACCGGATTCGGCAACGTCACCAACGTGGCCCGGACCGTCCGCATGATGGAGCGCGCGGGCGTCGGCGCCTTTTTCATTGAAGACCAGGTCTATCCCAAACGCTGCGGCCACATGGCAGGCAAGGCCGTCGTGGCAGTCGACGAGATGGCAGGCAAGCTCAAGGCGGCGCTTGACAGCCGTCAGGACGAATCGGTCATGATCATGGCCCGCACGGACGCCATTGCCACGGACGGATTGCAGGCCGCGCTGGACCGGATGGCGCTCTACCGCGAGATCGGTGCGGACATCCTCTTCGTGGAAGCTCCCACCGACCTGGTCCAGTTGCGTCGCATTCCAACCGAGCTGGACGGCCCATGCCTGGTCAACCTGATCGACGGGGGGGCGACACCGATCCTCGCAGCTGGGGAGTTTCAGGACATGGGCTACGCGGCTTGCGTGATGCCGGTCACTGCCACCCACGTCATCGTCAAGGCACTGAAGGCCTACTACGGGGATCTTCTCGAGAACGGCGATCTGCGCGAGGCGATGCATCACGGCATCGGATTTGCGGCCTACACCGAACTCGTCGGCCTGCCACAGCAACGCGCGTCGGAACAGGCCTATCTCGACGCCGCTCGAGCACTGGCCGGTACGGCGGGCGCACCGTGACCCGGAAACCCTTCGAAGACGGCCGGAACACGCCACTTGCGGACCTGCGCGTGCTGGACCTGACGCGGCTGGCCGCAGGCAACATGCTGACGCACATGACGGCCGATTTCGGTGCGGACGTGATCAAGGTTGAGCGCCCCGGGGCGGGTGACGACCTTCGCCGGTTCGGCACCCATGAGGCGTGGTGGAAGGTCTACAGCCGGTCCAAGCGTTCCCTGACGCTGAATCTGCGCTCCGGCGAAGGGCGGGACATCCTTCTGAAGTTGGTCGACACCGCGGACGTGTTTGTCGAGAACTTCGTTCCGGGCACACTGGAAAAGTGGGGAATCGGCCCGGAAGTCCTGCTGGCGCGGAATCCCTTGCTGGTGATCGCTCGCGTTTCCGGCTGGGGCCAGACCGGCCCCTATGCGCGGAAGCCGGGCTTTGGCAGCCTGATCGAGGGAATGTCAGGATTTGCAGCCATGACCGGATTTCGGGATCGCGAGCCCCTTCTGCCGCCCCTTGCCTTGGCCGACATGATCGCCGGGCTGGCGGGATTTGGCGCCGTTCTGGCCGCGCTCCGTGCCCGTGATCAGGGGCAGGCCAAAGGGCAGGTGATCGATCTTTCGCTCTTTGAGCCACTGTTCAGCATTCTGGGGCCGATGGCCACGGCCTATGCCGCCGACGGAAGCGTCCCCAGCCGGAACGGCAACTGGGGAGATGTTGCGGCACCCAGAAACGTCTATCGCTGCGCCGACGGCGGCCATGTCGCGATGTCGGCCACAATGCAGTCCATGTGGGAAAGGCTTGCGGAAGCCATCGGCCGGCCGGAACTGGTCGATGATCCGCGGTTCCTGACCAATCCCGATCGTGTTCGAAACCGCGCCGAACTGGAGGAGATCGTCGGTCGTTTCTTCGCCGACCGCACGGTCGCCGAGAACCTGTCGCATTTCGAAGAGCGCGGCGTCACGGTCGGCCCAATCTGCGATATTCGAGACTTGATGGAGCATCCCTTCATCCAGGGTCGCGAGGTCATCGAGACCCACGGCGACCCCGACTTTGGCGAGCTGCCGATGCACGCGCCGTTTCCGCGCCTGTCGGAGACGCCTGCCAGCGTGCGCGGGCCTGCACCGAGATTGGGCGAGCATACCGACGACATCCTTGCGGACATCGGGTTTTCGTCGGACAGGATCGCCGCGCTGCGGGAAAGCGGCATAATCTGATGTGGCGGTCGCTCCTCTTCGTCCCGATCCTGGAGGATCGATTGGTCCGTGACGCGAGCCGGCGCGGGGCGGACGCGCTCGTGCTCGACCTCGAGGCGGCGGTGCCACCGGACCGCAAGGACGAAGCCCGCGCGACACTGTTGCCGGCAATCTCAAGTCTCGGGAGAAATGGCACTCCGGTAGCCGTACGCGTCAACCTCGCCAACGACGGGGGAGAAACGGACATTGCGGCGGCGGTTGGCGCTGGCGCCAGCATCATCGTTCTGCCAAAGGCAACTCCGGCAACGACAGCCCGGGCAGCGACCCTGGCCGGACATGCCGTGCCTCTTGTCCCGTTGATTGAAGATCCGCGTGGCGTGATCGAGGCGCTGGCGATTGCCGAGGCGGCACCCTCCGTCGCCGGGCTGGGGTTCGGGGCCGAGGACTACGCCACCGACATGGGCGCCTCTCCCACATCCGAACTGCTGCTTCCTGCGGCCTTCCTGGTGATACAGGCGGCACGTGCCGCGGGACGAGCACCGCTTGTCCTGCCTGACACGCTTGCAGTCTTTCGCGACTTGCAACGCTTTGAAGCCGCTGCGGGGAAGGCCCGCGCGCTGGGTGCCACCGGCGGCTTCGCGATTCACCCGGACCAGGTCGCCGTCTTGAACCGAACCTTTGTCCCAACGCCTGCGGAACTTGAAACCGCCCGACGCATTGTCGAAGCGGCAGAGAACGCTCGCCGGGACGGGCGCGCAGTGGCCAATCTGGACGGACGAATGATCGACGGACCCATTGAAGCGCGTGCCAAGGCCGTGCTGGCACAGGCGAGGGGGCGTGACAGGTGACGAGTCTCCGAGACAGGCCTGCGAAACGCGGAATCCAGAGATTTCCGGGCTGGCTTGCGGCGGCCCGCCCGAACGTCAGGCTGCCAAGGGGATGGTGGTGGAGCCAAGGGGATTTGAACCCCTGACCTCTTGCATGCCATGCAAGCGCTCTCCCAACTGAGCTATGGCCCCATCAAGAGCGACGAAGCGTCGTCCGCATCAACGTGGGTAATGACTTGGATCGCGCCACGCAAGCGAATTCATCGGTCGTCGTCCTCCGTCGGCACGTCCGCGATTTCGTCAAGCGAGACATTGGAGTCGTCGTCATCCTCGAGAACTTCGTCTTCCAGACTAACGTCCGCATCGTCATCGTCGTCCTCGAGCACGATGTTCTCGTCCTCGAACTCGGTCGCGCCCTTGGCCGCTTCCTTGGCGTCTTCGGCCGCAATGCGCTTTGCCTTGTCAGCGTCAAGAATGACCGGTTCGCCCGTATACGGGCTGACGATCGGATCCTTGTTGAGGTCGTAGAACCTCTTGCCGGTGGTCGGGCAAACCCGCTTGGTGCCCCATTCTTCCTTGGGCATGTCCGCCTCTATCCTGATTGCTCTTCGAAATTTCGCGCGACGTGCCACAATGCCTTGGTGCTGTCAAAGGGATTCGCGGCACTGGCAGCGGGACGCCCGGGGCGCTACGTTGCAAGCGACGCTGCACACAGGCAAGGGGCAATGGGGTACTTGAGGCTGGATTCGGCGCCTGACATCAGCATCAACGTTCGGCGGTCTGCGCGAGCCCGTCGCCTGAGCCTGAGGGTATCGAATCTTGATGGTCGGGTGACACTGACGGTGCCAGCAGGCATGAGTCTGCGCACCGCCCAGGACTTTGCCGAGAAGAAGGCCAATTGGATTGCGAGTGCGGTTGAAGGACGGCCGCGCCCTATGCTGGTTGATGTCGGTGCCGAGATTCCTGTCGAAGGCAGGTCGCACAAGGTTGTGGCTGGAGTTGAGTCGACCGCAAGGCTTGCGGATGGCAGAATTGAGGCCCCCCCAGGTTCGGCCGCTCCTGCAGTGATGGCGCTTCTGAAGGAGCTTGCACGTGAGCGGCTGGCCACCGCAGCATGGCGACATTCCCGTGCAGTCCGCAGGGAATTCCGGCAGTTGAAGCTCAAGGACACGCGTTCCCGTTGGGGTTCGTGCTCCGCGGAGGGCAATCTGATGTTCTCGTGGCGCCTGATTCTGGCGCCACCAAGCGTACTCGACTATGTCGTCGCCCACGAGGTCGCGCATCTCAGGCATATGGACCACTCGCGCGCTTTCTGGAACGTTGTCAGGAATGTATGTCCCGAATACCAGGCGCCTCGAAACTGGCTTAGGCGGGAAGGCGCGGGCTTGCACCGGTATCGGTTCCATCACGGTGATTGACGCGGCACGACCGTTGTGATCACAATCCTGCATGCAGGCGAGGCCGAGCGAACCACCGATTGCTGCCCATGAGCGGGTCTACCGGACCCTCAGGTCTCGGATCATGCACGGCGAAATGGTGCCCGGAACATCGCTGACGTTGCGGGGCATCGGGCAGGAATTCGGGACGTCAATGACGCCTGCGCGCGAAGCGGCGCGCCGCCTGGTTGCGGAAGGCGCCCTGACTATGTCCGTGTCGGGACGCATCTCGACCCCTGAACTCGCCAACGACCGGATTGAGGAATTGGCTTCCCTTCGCGGCCTGCTGGAAACCGAACTGGCTGTCCGTGCCCTGCCGCGTGCGCACCTGGCCCTGATCGAACGCCTGACTGCGATCAACAGCACGGTTGCAGAGGCGGTCAGAAGGGGCGATGCCGTCGCCTACATTCGCACGAACCTGGAGTTTCACCGAACGTTGTACCTTCGTGCCCAAGCCCCGGCGATGCTGGCGCTGGTTGAAACGGTCTGGCTTCAGCTTGGGCCGACGATGCGCAAGCTGTACGGCCGCATGCGGCAGGGAAGGCCTCCCGACAGCCATCGCCTGATACTGGCAGCGCTGCGCAACAGGGAAGAGGCGGCGTTGCGCGTGGCCGTCAGGACTGACGTGACCAAGGGCCTGAGGCTCCTAATGACATGAAGACACCATGGCGAGCGGGCTGAACTGCGCGCGCGCCATGACGAGGCCGGACCTGAAAATTGGCTTGCGCCGACAGGTTGGTCGCTCGAAAGAAGATGTCAGGGATCTCTTGGGCCCGCACGGCCGTGCCGGACAAGACAGCGTCCGCCGCATCGCGGCGGTGCCGGTCACGCCCGTCTCGTTGCGTCTTGTTCGCTCGCGAACGACCAATATGATTGCGCTGAGCGTTGGGAGTGGGGCAATGGACGAAGAGACATTGGCGGCAGGTGTTCGGGAGCGGGTATGGATCGGCGAAGGGGCAGGGTCATTTGCGAGGTTCTGCGCGCAAGTGTCAGAGTCGACAGAACTTGGTGACTGGCCCGAGGCGGAAGCGGTGGAGTGCAACGTGCCGATCTATGACGGATCGCGCGTACGCGAAGCAGCGGTCGAACCCGCCCGGGCTGCCGACATCATGTCCGAATGGAATGCGATCCTGGACACCGGCCCTGGCATAGTGGTGATTCGCGGCGGCATGGCGGACACCAGCGTCGTGGACGAGGCCACGGAAGTCTTTGAACGGATCATTGATGACGAGCAGGCCAGCGGAACAGGCGGAGGGGACCATTTTGCGAAGCCGGGCGCGAATGACCGTGTCTGGAACGCAGCGCAAAAGCACTGCCAGGCCAGCCCCGCGAACTTCCTGCGCTACTACGCCTCCGACGCGATCGCGCTGGCGGCCCGGGCATGGCTGGGGCGGGGCTATCAGCTGACCGCACAGGTCAACCGGGTGAATCCTGGCGGTGCGGCGCAGACGGCACACCGGGATTACCACCTGGGCTTCATGAACGCCGATCAACTGGCGACCTATCCGATTCAGGCGCACGAGTTTTCTCCTCGCCTGACGCTCCAGGGAGCGATCGCGCATTGCGACATGCCGGTGGAGAGCGGCCCGACGATGCTCCTGCCGTATTCGCAACGCTTCACCGAGGGCTACGTGGCTTTCGGGCGGACGGAGTTTCAGGAATTCTTCGCCAAGGCCCATGTGCAACTGCCGCTTGAGAAAGGCGATCTCCTGTTCTTCAACCCGGCGGTCATGCATGGCGCTGGCACGAACCGGTCCCACGACATTCGACGGATGGCGAACCTCCTGCAGATCGGATCCGCTTTCGGGCGATCGATCGAAGCCGTGAACCGATCGGCAATGTCCGTGGCGCTCTATCCAGTATTGGCAGAGGCTCGCGCGTCCGGGGCCTTGACGTGGAGGGAAGTCCAAAACGCCATTGCCGCCTCCGCCGAGGGCTACGCGTTTCCGACAAACCTGGACCGCGATCCGCCTGTGGACGGACTCATACCGATGAGCCAGGCAGAGCTGATGGAGGCGGCGCTGGAGCGCGGAGCGTCTGCAAGCGACTGGGAAGCGGAGGTTGCGGCAATGGATCGGCGACGAATGCCCTGACCGAGGTCTTGCTGATTCTGTGCGGGTGTGCCGTTCGCAGGATTGACCACTCCACTTACGGCCCGCGAAAACGTTGGCTACATCGGCCTCGGCTACTGGAAGGTCGGGCGCACGGGGACTTGGGCAATTGAAAAGATGCGCAAGCGGCCCGGCAAGATCGGGATCCTTGTCGAGAATCATCGCTATCGGATCCAGAACATGAACGAAAGCGGCTTTCGGTCCTGCGTCCGCGAGCACAAGCAGAACTTCACCTTGCTGGAACCGAATTCCACCTACGAGAGCTCGGCGGTAGCGCACGGAATCACCGAGCGGCTCATGTCCGAGCACCCGGACAGGTGCGCCGGTTCCACGGCGCGGCGGATTGGGCGCCCATGCCGGCCGGCGCGGCCTATTGGTTGACCTTGTCGAGCCCGATGCTCATTGACACCGCCACAAGCGCAAGGATCGCCAGCAGGATTTGCACGCCGGAGACCGCCGCGACCAGCGGCGTGGAGGTGTATTGCACCAGCGCCAGCAGCTCCACCGGAAGCGGCCTGTCGCGGAAGCCATGGGTGAAGATCGCCACCGATAGGTTGTCGAACCCTTCGACGAAGGTGAAGACCGCCCCGGCAAGGATCGCTGGCAGCAGCAGCGGAAAAGTGATCGTGCGCAGGCTCTGGAACGACGTCGCGCCGAGATTGGTGGCGGCCTCCTCCAGCGACGGGTCAAGCCGGACCAGCCGGCTTTGAACCGTACGCACCATGACTGCCACGATGAATACCGTGATCGAGATCGTCTGCAGCCAGATCGACGGCGACACACCCACCAGCGCCCCGGAAAAGAGCACGGCAACACCCAGCACGATGCCAGGCACCATGTGCGGCACCAGAACGAAGACCGACAGGGCCGTGGTGCCGCGGAACTTGCCGCGCACACAGGCCAGCGCCGTGGGCACGCCCAACAGGATGCACAGAGCGGTGACCATCAGCCCCACTTTCAGGCTGGTCCACATCGAGCCCACGAGCTCGGTCTGCTCGAAGACCTCGGCATACCAGCGAAGGGTGAACCCCTCGGGCGGGAAGCTGACAAAGGCGCGCGTGTCGAAGGAGATGGTGACCACGATGATCGAGGGCGCGATCAGCAGCAGCAGCGAGAAGACCGCAATGAACAGTATCAACCCGATCCCAAGAATGTCGCCGAGCGACGCGGTGCGCAGGGCCTTGATCATGCGTCACGTGCCTTCGTCCAGCGGGTGAAGAAGTTGGTCAGCATCGCAATCGCGATCAGCACGATCAGGCAGGTCACCATCAGGATCAGCGAGCTGACCGACCCCTTGCTCCATTCCAGCGAGAAGACCACCTGCTCATAGATCATCGTGGCGGCGTTGAGGTAATTTCCGCCGCCCAGAATCTGCGGCACCACAAAGGTCGTGTAGCTCAACGTGAACACCAGCGCCGCCCCGGTGCCGATCCCCGGCGCGCTGAGCGGCAGGATCACCGTGCGCAGCGTGTCCAGCCGGGAAGCGCCGAGATTGGCCGAGGCTTCCACAAGCCCGCCCTCATGCCGGCTCATCACCGCAATCAGCGGCAGGATCATCACCGGCAGGTGGATCTGCACCATGCCGATCAGCACCGCCCAATGGGTGTTCATGATCCGCAGCGGCTGATCGATCAGGCCAAGATTCATCAAGGTGGAGTTCACCACGCCGCGCCCTCCCAGGATCACCAGCCAGGCGTAGGTCCGTACGATGCCGCTGGTCAGCAAGGGCGCTATGGTCAGGATCAGGATCAGCCGCCGGGTCCATTTGCCCCCGATCAGGAACAGATAGGCCACAGGATAGCCGAAGAGCAGGCAAAGCAAGGTGGTGTTGAGCGCCAGAGACAGCGACCGCTGGAAGGTTGTCCAATAAAGCGGGTCGGTCAGCGCGTTGGCCAGATGCGCCATCGAAAAGGTCTGCGACACGATCGCGCCGCGCGACACCACGATGTCGGAGAAGCCCAGGGACAACAGGATCACGAAGGGGACGACCGCGACCATCGTCAGCACGATGATCGCCGGCACCGCCGGCCAGATGCCGCGGCCGGACAGAAGCTTGTCGAGCACCTGCACGGACAGGCTGACCCGCTCCGCGGGCTGGGGAAGCGCCGTCGCTGCCATCAGACCGGATAGAACGCGCAATAGGCGGGATCGATGACCGACAGGCTGACCGCCGCGCCCGATTGCAGCGGGCGGGCGCGGTCCTGCCGCATGGCGGCCACCCGCACGGTCGTCCCTTCCGGCAATTCCACATGGTATTCGATCAGCGCGCCGACCGTCCGGTGGAACGAGACCGTCCCGCGCCAGGGGCTCGCCTCCTCGGGTGCCACGCGCAGATTGTGCGGGCGGGTCATCACCTGCAACGCGCCGCTCAGCTGCGTCTGCGCCGTCTGGCCGTCGGGGAGCGCGACCTGGCCGTCGCTGGCCTGCGCCTCCCAGAAATTCGACGTGCCGATGAAATCGGCGACATAGGCGGTAGCCGGGTGGTCGAAGACCGTATCCGGGGTGGCGACCTGCTCGATCCGGCCCGCGCGCATCACGGCGATGCGGTCTGACATCGTCAGCGCCTCTTCCTGGTCATGGGTGACGAAGAGCGCGGTCAGCCCAAGCCGTTTGATCAGCTGCCGCAGCTCCACCTGCATGGCGCCGCGCAGCTTGGCGTCCAAGGCGCTGAACGGCTCGTCCAGAAGCAGCACTCGCGGCTGCAACACCAGCACCCGTGCCACCGCGACGCGCTGCTGCTGACCGCCCGAAAGCTGGGCCGGATAGCGATCGGCGAAATCGGAAAGCGAAACCGTCTCCAACACCTCCGCCACGCGGGCGTCGATCTCGCGCCGGGACACGCCGCGCATGCGCAGCCCATAGCCGACATTGCGGGCCACGGTCAGATGCGGGAAAAGCGCGTAGCTTTGGAACACCACGCCGACAGGGCGGCGGTTGACCGACAATCTGCCGACATCGCTGCCGTCGATCTCGATGGCGCCTTCCTCGGCATCCCAGAACCCCGCAATGCAGCGCAAGAGCGTGGTCTTGCCGCAACCCGAGGCACCCAGCAGGGTGACAATCTCGCCTTCGGCGACATCGAGCGAGCAATCCTTCAGGACCGTGATCGCCCCGAAGCGCTTGGAAACCGCCCCGATGCGCAGCACCGGGGCGGCCATGTCCGATTCCTCACAAAAAATCGGCCGTCTCCTGCCTCATGACGCGGCAAACATGCGGTCGAAGGTTTCCACCGTCTGGCCGCGCAGCGGCGCGAAGTCGGGCCATTGCAGCGAAGTCGTCGTGGCCAGTTCCTCCGGCGTGGAGGGCACATAAGGCGCAGCCTCGGCCGGCACTTCGATGCCTTTGACGACGGTGCCGAAATAGATCGGCGCGCTGCCCGCCATGGATTGGATCTCGGGCGTCAGCAGGATGTCGGCGAACTCATGCACCAGATCGGCGGTGCCCTCCTGCGTGTTGACGAAATGCACGATGTTTGTGGGCAGCATCAGCGGCCCCGGCCCTGTGATCTTGGTGTAGCCGATCGGCAGGCCCGAATTGGCGGCCAGCGCCGAGTTGACGTGCCAAAGCGGCGCCAGATCCACCTCACCGCGCTCGATCATCTGCTGCAAGAGCGGCGGCGACCGGCCGACCAGCGGGTCCAGCTCCAACCATTTGTTCAGGGCGAACTCCATGTCGTCCTGCGGCATGCCGAAGGCTTCGCTGGTGGCTGCCAGCACGCCCAGGCCCAGATTGGACTGCGGGCGGCACATGCCGATGCGCCCGTTATAGGCGCCGCTCCACAGCTCTTTCCAGGCGGTGGGCGGCGTGGAGATCTTGGTGGTGTCATAGGCGACGCCGATGCCTTCGAACCAGATCGGCTGGCCGACATCATAGCCGTATGGCGGGAATTTCGGGTCCACATTGGCGGCGTTCGGGATCTGCGAGAAGTCCAGCGGAACCAGCACATCCTCGGCCAGCGCGTTGATGATCGCGGGCGAGCCCATGACCGCCAGGTCATAGGGCGACTTGCCGCGCGCGGCCTTGATCTGCGCCAGCGCTTCGGCCGACAGACCGCCGATCACGCGCAGCGACACGCCGGGATTGCGGCGGCCCAGTTCTTCGCCGCCGGCGATGAGCGGGGCGTCGGAATCGTTGCCGTAGCCGACCATGACGAGCTCGCGGGTCTGAGCCCGCAGGACCGTCGGGCTGGTCAGTGCTGTGGCAGCTGCCAGGCTGCCTAGGACAGTTCTTCGAGTCAGTTGCATAGGGGTCTCCCTTTCAGCTTTTTTGCCGAAACTCGGCGCGTCATCAAAGAAAGCCGATTTCATTTCCTTACGCAAGAAAAAAATTCAAAACATGGCAGTCCAGAAGCAACGTCTCAGGCAGCAAAGGCGCGCGTCAGGCGAGAATCACCTCGATGCCGGCCTGTTCCAGCGCCGAGACATCTGTCGGCGCGGCCTTGCGGTCGGTGACAAGGGCGGCGACCTCGCGTGTCGTGGCGATCCGCGCGCCAGCCACATGACCGATCTTGCCGCGGTCCCCCAGCATCACCGCGCGCCGTGCGGCGGCGATCATGGCGCGCTTGACTTCGACCTCCTCCAGATGCGCGTTGGTGAATCCGCTC
Organism: Paracoccaceae bacterium; assembly: GCA_965208685.1. Lineage (GTDB taxonomy): Bacteria > Pseudomonadota > Alphaproteobacteria > Rhodobacterales > Rhodobacteraceae > JAJEFO01. The sequence continues at coordinate 638,565 of CBDBPL010000007.1, forward strand.
GCGGCGTCGATGCCCGCGCAACAGAGGTAGGCGCAATCTGCGTTGAGCTGCTCCAGAAGCAGCCCGGCGAAGGGCGGCACCAGCGAGCGTGAACGCGGGTTTCGTCCAGATTCCTTTAGTTTTCCGCCAGTTACCATGATCGAGGCGCCGGGATGCATGTGCAGCTCAATGGCGATGTCGAGGCTGGAGGTGATGACGACCAGGTCCCGCAGGTCTTGCGGCAGCGCCATCGCCATGGCCAGCGTTGTGGTGCCGGCATCCAGGATGATTGTTTCGCCGCTGCGCACCATTCCGGCCGCCATGGCCCCGATCCGCTCCTTCTCGGCGGTGAATCTCTGGCTGGGAACGTCCACCGGGCGCTCGAACCGGGCCGGCTGCACCGCCATCGCACCGCCGCGCACTCGGCGCAGCAGCAATCTCTTGTCCAGCGAATCAAGATCGGACCGGATGGTCACCGCCGACACGCCCAAGGCCTGGGACAGGCGGGCGACCTCGACCATGCGCTCCTCATCGAGGATCTCGAGAATCCGCTGATGGCGACACGGCACGGGGGCATTTTGCATGTTTTCCACGACACTTGTCTTTCTGCTGCTTGCGTTTTCCTTCATTATGAGGAATATCGAAAACGACGCGGCCGTGCCAGCTTTTTCGCGCGCCCGCAAATTCCAGACCGCCGAGCACGGAGAGCGACATGAGTTTCGAGCAACGATTGAAGGAAATCCGACGCGAGTCTTCCTCGGATGCCGCGGGCGATCCGGAGCGCTTTCGCCGCGTGGCGTTGACCGAGCGCGAGATGATGACCCAAGGCGAAGCCATCCGCGCCACAGTGGCGGCCAATGCCGAGCCCCTTGCCGCCATTGGGCGCGACCTGGCAGACCGGACCATCCGCCGCGTCGTCACCGCTGGCTGCGGCGACAGCTGGATCGCCGGGCATGGCGTGAGGCCGGCACTGGAGACCGCGCTCTGCGCGCCCTGCGAGCCGGTCGAGGCGTTCGACTTCGCCACCTACGGGCTTCATGCGATCGACGCCGAGACGTTGGTGATCGGGCTCAGCTCCTCGGGCAAGACCGAGCCGGTGATCGACGGGCTGACCGGCTCGGCCGAGCGCGGGGCCTACACGATCGGCCTGTCGAACACGCTTGGCTCTCCGCTGATGGAGCAATGCCCGGGCGCGCTGCATGTCCACGCCACGCGGGGCGGCTGGCCCACACAATCGAGCACCGCGGCGATGGCGCTGATGCTGGCGATGGCCGCGGCGGTGCAAACGGCCAAGGGCGGCGACGCCTCGGCGCTGGAGGCGGCGCTGGACGCGCTGCCCGAGCAGGTGGACGCCGTGGCGCGCGCCTTCTATGAGCCGGCCAGACAGGTGGCCAAACATCTCGCCCGTGCCGATCTGGTGCTGACCACCGGCCCCGGCCCCTATTTCGCTCCGGCCGAGTTCGGAGCGGCCAAGCTGAAGGAACTTGCGCCGATCCACGCCTATTCCTTCCCCTTGGAGGAATATCACCACTACCGCACGCAAAAGGCGGGCGATGCGCTGTTCATGGTCGCCGCCGACGAGGCCAGCCATGCAAGGGCGCTGGAAACCGCGATCATGTCGCAAGGCTGCGAGGGCTATTGCGTGGCGCTGGTCCCCGAGGGGGAGACCGACATCGCCGAGATCGTCGATGTGGCCTGGCATCTGCCGCCGGTTCCGGCGGCAACCGCGCCCATCGTCTATAGCGTGCCGCTGCATCTTTTCGGCTACCACGCCGCGGTCGAACGCGATGCGTTGGACCTTGGCGCGCCGCGGCTCGGGCTGTGACATGACGCCCGACCTGGTCACGGTCGGCGGGCTGACGGTGGACAATGTCGTCGCTGCCGACGGCACCGTCGCGCTGGACGTGGCCGGCGGCAATGGCGCCTTTTCCGCCGTCGGCGCGCTCAATTGGGTGGGCCGGGTCGGGCTGGTCAGCTGCGCGGTGGCAAGCTACCCGCAGGACACGATCCAGCAGTTGCAGGCGGGCGGGGTCGACCTGTCGGGCGTGGCCTGGTCCGAGGTGGCGCTGACGGCGGGCAACTGGTTTCTTTACGACGGCGCTGGCCGCCGGGACGAGGGGCTGACGGCACCGGGCGCGGCGCTGGCCGCGGCGGGCTTTCCGACCGACCGGCTTTCGCCCGAGCAGGCCTCCGCGTGGCGAGTCCGGCTGCAGGCCCGCAATGCGCCGGAGGAGATCGGCTATTCCGAGTTTCGGGAGCGGCATCCCTTGCGCGCGACGCAGGTGCCCGAGGCCTGGCAAGGCGTGCGCGGCGTGCACCTGGCCCCCAGCGCGCCCGACGTGATGCGCGAGATGCTGGACCTCTTCTTCCCGACGGGCGCGGTCGTCACTGCCGATCCCGGGTGGCAACTGGCCGGTCTCGACCTCGATGCGCTCACTCCGATCCTGACACGGCTGACCGCGTTCCTGCCCAGCGAAGTGGAATTGCGCGCGCTGGTGCCGGGGGCGCAGCCGGCCGAAGCCCTGCGTGTCCTCGCCACACGCTGCCCCGGCGCAGTGGCCGTCAAGATGGGGCCCGAGGGCGCGCTGGTCTGGGACCGCGTGGCCGAGGCCGCCGTCGCGGTGCCAGCGCTGCGCGTCGAGACCCATGACCCCACCGGAGCGGGTGACAGTTTCTGCGGCGGATTTCTGGCCGGCCTGGTGGAGACCGGCGATCCGGCTAAGGCCGCCCGGTTTGGGGCGATCTCTGCCGCCCGAGTTGTCGCCGGCTTTGGCGCCGCCGCCGCCCTGCCCGCCGACAGACCTGCCGCGCGCGCCACACTGCAAGGGGAATCCAGCCCATGTCATTGAACCTCCTCGATCAACCCAAACCGGTCAACGCCGCCCTGCATCTGCTCGATTCCACGCGCAACCGGCATCTCTCTGTCACGTGGTACGAGGCGTACGCGCTTGCCAATGCCTGGGTGTTCGCCGAGGCCGGCATCCCTTGGATCAAACCGCAGGACCAGACCAAGGCCGCCGATCCAGCCGCGCCCGGCACGCTGGCGCTGTTGGCGGCTTTAGGCCGGTTGATCCGTGCCGAGCTGCCGCAGCTTCGCCTGGGCACCATCATCGAGGCGCATGACCTGGTCGCGGCGCTGTCGGTGGCACATGCCAGGGAGCGGATTTCGTGCGCCTGAGTGTCTTTGTCGGCGGCCCGATGACTGCCCAGAGCCCGTGCAACGGATCGGCGGTCGAGGCGGCGACCCTTCGGGTCGCGCTGCGCTGGCCGGACATCGCGCTCCTGGCCGATGTGCATGACCGCACGGCGGTTCCGATCTCCGGCGAGAGCCAGGCTTTCGCCGCGGACTGGGCGCTCAAGTCGGGCGCCGACGGGCTGATCATCACCGGAAACAGCCTTTCGGACACGTTGACCCTCATTGGCACGCCGCGCGGCAAGGGCATGCGCCGACCGATCCTGATCGGCGGCGGAGTGACCGAGGCCAATATCGCCGATGCCATGGCCGCAGCCGATGGCGTGATCGTCAGCAGCGTGCTGATGCGGCGCGATGCAGGGACCGAGGGTCTGCTGCGGTGGGATGTCGACCTCTGCCGCCGCTTCGTGGACGCGGTGCAGGTGCCGGCATGAGCGGGCCGGCGCGGGATTTCGCTGGCTACGCGGGCCGTCCGCCCGCGATCCGCTGGCCGAACGGCTCCGGCCTGGCGGTGTCGATTGTCGTGAATGTCGAGGAAGGCGCCGAATTGAGCCTGCGCGCGGGCGACGACCGCAATGAGCATATCTATGAGGCCGTCGAACGGGTCGAAGGCGCGCCCGATCTGTGCATGGAGAGCCATTTCGAATACGGCCCCCGCGCCGGCTGGCCGCGGATCCGCGACGCGCTGCGCAACCGACGCCTGCCGGCGACGCTCAATGCCTGCGGCCGCGCGCTGGAGGCGACGCCCTGGATCGCGGCGCAGGCCGTGGAGGATGGGCATGAGGTGTCGGCCCATGGCTGGCGGTGGGAGCGGCATGTCGATTTCGACGCCGCAACCGAGCGCACCGCGATCGCGCGCACCGTCGCGGCCATCGAACGCACCGCTGGCGCGCCGCCCCTGGGCTGGCACACGCGTTCGGCCACTTCGCTGCGCACGCGGGACCTGCTGATCGAACAGGGCGGGTTCCTTTATGACAGCAACGCCTACAACGACGACATCCCCTATGTCGTGGACACGGCGCAGGGCGCGCATGTGGTGTTGCCCTATGCATTCGACACCAACGACATGCGTTTCCACAATGGCGGCGGCTTCGTCTTTGCCGAGGATTTCGCTCGCTACTGCATCTCGGCATTCGACCGGCTGCTCGCAGAATCGGCACAGGTTCCGCGCATGCTGTCGATCGGGCTGCACACCCGGATCATCGGACGGCCAGCGCGGATCGGCGGGCTGGAGGCGTTTCTTGACAACGCCTTGCGGCGGGAAGGGGTTTGGTTCGCCACCCGGGCCGATATCGCGCGCGCCTGGCGCAGCGCCACGGGCCTGCCCGAGTGGCAGCCACGCCCCTGTCCGCCGGATTTTGCCCCCGGGGTGCCGGCATGAGCCGCGACCTCATCGGATATGGGGGCGCCTGGCCCGATCTGACCTGGCCCAATGGCACCAAACTGGCCGTGTCGGTGGTGGTCAATGTCGAAAAGGGGGCCGAGCAGCAAGTGCTCGATGACGACCCGGCGAGTGAGCGGATCGGTGAGCTGCTCTCGGTCGTGCCCGAGGGCAGGCCCGATCCGGACCAGGCGCAGATCTTCGCCTATGGCCCCCGCGCCGGCGCCTGGCGCATGACCAAGGCGCTGCGCCGCTTTCGAGTCCCGGCGACGCAATTTGCTTGCGGCCGTGCCGCCGAGCGCGCCGCGCCGGTCCCGTGCATGTTGACAGAGGATGGGCAAGAGACCGCCTGTCATGGCTGGCTGTGGCGCCCGCGTGCCGACTACGACCGCACCGAGTCCGAGGCCGCCGATCTTGACCGCGCGGCCAAGGCCACTCTGCGGGCCACCGGCGAACGCCCGCGCGGCTTTTTCTGCCGTGGCGCGGAAAGCCCCTGGACTCGGAGTCTCTTGGCAGAGCGGAGCTATCTCCATACATCCAACGGCTTCGGCGGCGATCTGCCCTATCGCGATGCGTCGGGCCTGATCGTGGTGCCCTTTGAGCCTGATGCCAATGAAATGAAGTTCTTCCACCCCAATGGCTTTGTCCGGGCCACGGACATGATCGACTACGTGACCGACGCGCTGAATGTGCTGGAGGCCGAAGCCGCGCACGGCCTGCCGCGTGTGCTCAATATCGGGTTTCACCTGCGCATCGTCGGCCGCCCCGGCCGCTTCAAGTCCCTTGAGCAGGTGCTGGCCGAGTTGGATCGCGGGCGCGACCGTCTGTGGCTGGCCCGGCGTGTCGACATCGCGCAGGTCTTCGACGCGGCCCGTCCCGCATGATCGCGCTGATCAATCCCAACACCTCTGCGGCGACGACGGCCAGCATGCTGCGGATCGCGAAGGAGGCCGCGGGCCCCGGAATCCGGATCGAGGGGCTGACCGCTCCGTTCGGCGCGCCGCTGATCACAACCCCCGCCGCTTTGGCGCGGGCGGCTGAGGCGGTCGTCGCTCTGGCCCCGCAGCTGCGCGCGGCGCGGGCGGTGCTCATTGCCGCCTTCGGCGACCCCGGCCTGTCGGCCCTACGCGACCTTCTGGCGGTGCCGGTCACAGGCCTTGCCGAGGCGGGTATGCGCGAGGCGGCGCAAGGCGGGCGGCGCTTTGCCGTGGTCACCACCACCCCCGATCTTCGCGACGGCATCGCAGCGACGGCCGTAGCCTATGGCCATGACCGCTTTCTCGGCACTTGGACCACTCCGGGCGATCCGGTCGCGCTGACCAGCGATGCCGCCGCACTTGCCACCGCGCTTGCGGCAGCCTGCGCCCGGGCCGTCGATGCCGGCGCCGAAGCGATCGTGATCGGCGGCGGGCCCCTTGCCGAGGCCGCGCGCCAGCTTGCTCCCACCTCCCACGTGCCGCTGATCGAGCCGCTGCCCGCGGCCGTCCGGCTGAGCGTCGCCCGCTGCAAGGAAAGACCGCTGAGATGACCCGCCACCTTGTCACCGCCGATCATATCGTCACCGGGATCGATCCCGATGGCACGCCGCAGATCCTGGAGGGCGGGGCGATCCTGATCGAGGGCGACCGGATCGCTGAAATCGGGCCGGCCCGCGCGCTGCGGCACGTCCATCCGGGCCTGTCCGAGACCGGCGGCAAAGGGCGGGTCGCGATCCCCGGGCTGATCAACGCGCATCACCATGTCGGCCTGACGCCCTTCCAAATGGGCGCGCGGGACCAGCCGCTGGAACTGTGGTTCCCCGAACGCCTGGCGATGCGCGATGTCGAGCCCCGGCTCGACACGCTTTTTGCCGCATTCGAGATGATCGCCTCGGGCGTGACCACGGTGCAGCACCTGCACAGCCGGGCGCCAGGTGATACCGATGCGGTTCTGGCCCGGGCCGACCGGATCATCGGCGCATATAAGGAGATCGGCATGCGGGCGAGCTATTCCTTTGCACTGCGCGATCAGAACCGGATGATCTATGCAGCCGATGAAGCGTTCGTCGCATCGCTGCCGACGGCGCTGCAGAAACCTGCGGCGGCCTATCTCGCCGGGTTCGGCCTGCCTTTGTCTGAGCAGATCGCGGTCTTCCATGCGTTGCGCGCGCGCTGGCAGGGCGATGCCCAAATCGCGATCCAGATCGCGCCGTCAAACCTGCACTGGCTGTCCGACGCCGCGCTGGAAAGCGCGGCCCGCATGGCCGAGGAGACCGGCGCGCCGATGCATATGCACCTGCTGGAGACCCCCTATCAGAAGGAATATGCCCGCCGCCGGACCGGCGGATCGGCCTTGGCCCATGTCGACCGGTTCGGCCTGATCGGGCCGCAGCTGACCATCGGCCACGGCGTTTGGATGACGCCCGACGACCTCGACCTGCTGGCCGAGCGTGGCGGCTGCCTGTGCCACAATTGCTCCTCCAACTTGCGGCTAAAAAGCGGCACGGCCGATCTGAACGCATTCCTCGCCAGCGGCGTGCCGGTGGCGCTTGGCATTGACGAAGCGGGCCTCAACGACGACCGCGACATGCTGCAGGAAATGCGGCTGGCGCTGACGTTGCACCGCCCCGCGGGCCACGACGCGCCACATCCCGGCGCGGCGCAAATCCTGCGCATGGCAACCGAACATGGCGCGGCCACAACGCCCTTTGCTGGCCGGATCGGGCGGCTCGCTCCCGGATCCGCGGCGGATATCGTGCTTCTTGACTGGCAGACGGTGACCCGGCCCTGGCAGGACCCGGCGATCCCGCTTGTCGAGGTGCTGATCCGGCGCGCCAAGACGACTGCCGTCGCCACGGTCCTGATCGGCGGCGAGGTCGTCTATCACGAGGGCAGGTTCACGCGGATCGACCGGGGCCAGATCCTCAATGAAATCACGCGGGTGCTGGGTCAGCCTGCAACGGAAGACGAGCTCGCGCTGCGCCGTTTGTCCCAAGATCTGATCGATCCCGTCAGCCGGTTCTATGAGGGGTGGCTAGAACCTGCAGACCGCGACTAATTGCATGATGCAAGAGTGCGAACCGGTCAAGATCCGTCGAATTGGCTCTGCCTCTTTTGCACTAGGCCGCGCCGGAACTGAGGGTCTAGTCGCAATACTGTTGCTTTCGCGCCGCGTTGCGGTCTCTGGGCCGCGACAGCCGGCGGCGGCGCGACCTTCCCGCCGAGGTGATGGTCTACTACGTGATCGCGATGGCGCTGTTCCGGACTGTCTCGGCGCGCGGTCTTGCGCTGCCTGGTCGGCGGCCTGCGGCGGATATCGCCGGACCTTCCGGTCCGGGTGTCGGGCAAGTCCTCGATCTCGCGGGCGCGGACCTGCCGTGGCGGTCTAGGGGGAACATGGAGATCCCGGTCGCGGAGGCGCTCGACGACGGCTCGCGGCGCTGCACCACGAGCGGTGGGAGACCTATGAGAGATTCCGGATCACCAAGCAGGACCTGCGGGTGCGGCCGGTGTTCCACTGGACCGACCGGCGCATCCGCGCCCATCTGGCCTTCGCCTTCATGGCCCATGCCTGCGCGCCATCTGGCCCGGAGGGTGGCGCTTCGGAAACGGCCCATGTCGCCGCGGGTCATTCGCGAGGCGCTCAACGGCCGGCAGTGATCGGTGCTGCACGATCCGGAGAACGGCAAGCGCTACGTCATTCCCTCGCGGCCAAGCGCGGAGGCGAAAGCCAAGTCGCTACTGCGCGGGCATGCGGGCGACGACTGCCCCGACGCCCCCGATGAGATCGAAGAACTCCGGGCAAGTCTTGCCAACGCAGTCTGGATGGTCGAGTCGAACGCCGTCTCCGGCCAGGCCAAGCACGGACAGCGCCATCGCCATGCGATGGTCGTCACGGGTTTCAAGGTCAGCGAACCGCGGCTGGCCCGGATGGATGGTCCATCCGTCGGATCTTTCCGCGACCTCGATTCCGGCGCGGCGCAGGGCAGTGGCCATCGCGTCAATGCGATCGCACTCATGCTTGCGGATGTGCTCCACCCCGGAAATCGAGATCGGGCCATCTGCAAAGGGTGCCAGGGCGGCAACGGTCAATGCCATGTCCGAACAGTCGTTCAGATCGAAATGCCGGTTGCCCCGAAGTTTCGGCAGATCCGGCGGCCGCGAGATTCTGACCTCTTTCCCGCCAAGCCAATCGACCTTGCATCCGAGTTCTCGAAGAATCTCCAGGAACCGAATGTCCGGCTGAAGGCTGTTCTTGGCGAGGTTCGGGATCGTGATTGCGCCGCCAAGGGCCGCAGGCAGGGCGGAGAAGTAGGACGCCGTCGAGACGTCAGCTTCCACCGAGACGTCGTGGGCCACGTAACTGGTCGGCTGCACCACAATTCGTGACAAGTCGGGCGCGGCTTCGACTTCAGCGCCTGCGGCGCGCATGCGGTCGATCGTGATGTCCACGAACTGGCGCTGCACGACGCGGCCATCCGTCACGATGCAGAGCGGCCTGTCGGCCTGAGGGGCAGCCAGCAGAAGGCCGCTCAGGTACTGGCTGGAAGTGCTGCCGGACACCTTCGTCTCGGAAGCGGTCAGGCAGCCTCCCTGCACCGCGACAGGCAGGTAGCCGGGGTGTCCGAGCGGGCTGATGCAGTCCGGCGCAAGACCGGCAAGGGCGTCAAAGACGCCTGCCATCGGACGGGACTTCATCTGTTCGCTGGCCGTCAGTGTCCATCTGCCGCTGGTTCCAAGAGCCAGGATGCAGGGCAGAAAGCGGGCGATCGTTCCGGCAGACCGGACGTCGACCTCGATCCCGCTGACCGGCCTTTCGCGTCCGATCCCCCGTATCATGACGCACTCGGCCGTTTCCTCGATCCCGCACCCAAGGGCACGCGCGGCCTCAATCCCCGCCCTGGTATCGTCGCTTTGAAGCGGGCGGCGAATGGTGGTCGTCCCGTCGCTGACAAGCGCGATCATGATCACCCTGTTGGTGATGCTCTTGCTCCCCGGCACAGCGACTCTCCCATCCAGATCGCCGGAAAACTTCTGGACGAACGCTCTTTCGATGGATGCAGCCTGCATGTCTGACGCCTCGTTTGCCGCAGGGGAACGACGGGATTGCAGATGCACCCTTTCCGGGGAGAGGACAACCCGCTTCGGCTGCCCGCAGGACCGTTCAAGGCCGACTTCCGCGTGGTCTCTGCGGCGGGCCGTGCGGGACTCGAACAGCAGCAGGCATCTCGGCCACATGGTCGAGTCGTTGCGGGCAGACCGGGCAGAGATCTCCCGACTGGCGACAGTCGTTCACCGGATTGCATGAACCGTTGCGCTCCTGCCGACGTGGCCGAGGAAAGCGAGCCTCGCCGACGACCGCAGGGTTGGCAAGCCAAACACTCGGAACGATCAGGTTCGCGCTGGATCGACGTCAAAGTCCGGCCTTACGTGTCATCGACGTCAAAGTCCGGCCTTACGTGACAGGGCTTTCCCACGCTTGATTTCGTTTGATTCTGCTTGACGTGGGGCATGCATGCGTTGCACGCGCGCGTGCGCGTTCCGGTTCCTTTCTGATTCTCGAAGCATACGAGAGACTGCGTCTGCGGACGCCTGCCTTAGGACTGCGTCTGCGGCGAGGACGCCTGCCTGACCCGCACGGGCAACGGTCCGGCGAACCGGGCCATGCCCGACAACATCGCGCTCGCGGTGATCTTCGCCAACCGCCGCGAGGCGGAGAGCCTGGCCGAAGCCCGGCGCCGGCTGCAGCTGGACCGCCGGCTGCAGCTGGACCGCAGAGAGGCCATCGCCGCCCTGACCCGGCCCTGAGACGCCAAGGCGTCCGGGACCCGCCGGAAAGCCGCCAGACATCGAGAACGAATCATCCGGGGCCGGAAACGCTGCCGCCGTCGGCACGCGGGCGGCCTCGCAGCCTCGGAATCCGGCCAGAACATCCCGATCCGGCCTCCGTTCGTCAGCCGACCGAAAAATCAGCCGCAGCGTGGGAAAGTCCTGCGGCCGGTAGGACGTTGATCGAACCGAGATGAAGTAGGCGAAGGCCAGCACCGCGCCAGACTGGGTCTCGGCAGCGGCGACCAGAGGCGGCGGCCTTTGTGTTGCCGAGGTCGGTGGGTGAACACTCACGGATCTTTGCCACAGTTAGTGATTTTCTAGGCTAGAGTTATACCTAGAAATATTCATGGCCTGACGTTCTCACCCCAAAAAAGAGAGACAAAGTCGCCCGGTCCCATTATGTGCAGTATCACTCTGACCATGGGTCAATCACCTCAACACCCATCAATTCAAAAGGGCGTTGGTCTCGCGTCGCGACGTGGCATCGGTCATGGCTGATCGCAATGGCCGCAATCATACCGTCCATGTCTTTGATGGCATTCTTCCCGTGTTTCTGTCGGGCCAGGGCAATGTTTGTGCCAAACATCATCGCCGCCTTTGAATCAAACGGCAGAATACGACCCGAGAAATCCACTTCGAAGAGCTCTGTGATACCTCGATGTAACTGCCTGCGACGTTTGCCCTCGGGCATGGACCAAAGTCCATATTCCATTTCCGCGAGATTGATGGTGGTCACGAACAGATCAGTCGGGATTTGCTGGTCCAGCCAGTCGATCACGGCGGAGTCAGGCTTTGGATTGAATGGTTCTGAGAGAACCATCGTATCAACGATAATCATTCAAAGTTCACCGGGTCACTGGCGGCTTGATCGCGCTCAAACAGGACATTCTGATCGGCAATCCCGCTGTACTTGCTGACCAGCTTAGAGCCGAAACCCGTTGTTCCGCCTACATGCTGCGCGATCAGATGGCGCACCTCGGCCTCGGCACTCCTGTCGTTGGCAGCGGCCACACGCTTCAGCGCGGCGTAATGCGGGTCAGGGATATTGCGAACAGTCATTTGCCCCATTTTTTGGCTCTCCCTCGGATTGCCATCAATATAGCACTCATGATAGCATATTGCAAGCAGACAGGCTTGAGAGAAAGCGAGCAACATGCCAACAAAAGAGGACCTCCCCGAAGGCAGGCCAGGTCGTTTCCCACCACAAGGAGACAAGTCGGGGAGCCATCCGGTATCCATCCGATCAGAGACACGGATTTCGGCAGGCTCAATCGCGATGTCCTCAACATAGCCGCTGTCGCCTTAGGCATCATATGTGCCCGTAGTTTGCGTGATGCCCGCCGCGCGAAGGCTGCGCAGCATGTCACCGCGCTCGAACAGCAAAAGCACTTGCCCGATGTTTTTTGGGTGCCCGTAGAATGGCCCTGTGCCTTTAAGTTTCGTCGTGAGTGGCGCATCCACACGCTCCGCCACGGCATTCAAATTGCCTCTTGCGGACACGGCACCTGCGCCTGCCAGGTAGTCGACTGTGCCGATCACCACGTCATCCTGCTCGGGGAAAGCGTGACATGAATTCACGAAATAGGCGTAGCATCCTCTCCCGATTCCTCCGAAAATCGGGTGGTCCCTGGCTTTCTGAACCTCGTTCCAGCCGATCTGTGGCACGCGCACCGTGGCTTCGCAAAACTGGCGCACGGTACCCGGCAGCCAGCCAAGACAGCTGGCGTCGCCTTCTTCGCTGTGGCTGAAGACGATCTGAAGGCCGACGCAAGTGCCCAGATAGGGCCGGCGCCTCTCCATCACGAATTCGGTCATCGGCGCAATCAGGTCCAGCTCGTCCAGCGAGTCCATCGTGGCTCCGGCGGATCCCACGCCTGGCATGACAATAGCGTCCACGGCGGCGAGGCACTCGGGCGAGCTGACCAATTCAAAGGGGATGTTGATGGCAGCCAAGGCGGCCGCGACGCTTTCCGAGTTTCCGGCCCTGTAGTCAATGATACCGATCTTTGGCAGCATGCCGAGTTCCGTGCCATGCCGGGCGTTGGGCCCAACCGGCTTCCAGTTCACGCACTTGCTGCATGTCTTGCCTGCGCACGAAGAGAGCGCAAGTTCCCTCTGTTGACCGATGCATCGACTGGATACACCGCGTCATGAAGAAGCAACTGCGAATGGCGGTGCCTGTCACGGTCTCGTCGCGTTCGGATGCAGGCATCTCCAAGTTCCGCGGTGCGAGGACTTCGTGACCTGATGGGCGATAGATCGACCGGTCTCATGCAGCGGCATTCAAGGTGACCGTAGGCCTTTACCGAATTGTCGTTCGCATCGGCGATGGCCGCACTCTCGAACGCAGCCTCTCATCCTGGCATCCGGCAACCGGCAGCCCCTGATGCTCCAGGCCGATCGGCATGACCGTGGAACGGCGATGGTTGTCGACCGCTCACGGAGTTGATAGCACGGCCAATCAAGTTCGAGGGAGTGCGCGCCCATGCCAGTCATCACGGAAATCGCCGACCTGAAGCGCATGTATCGTCACCGCGTGCCGAGGATGTTCTTTGACTACACCGAAAGCGGATCGTGGAGCGAGCAGACCTTTCGCGAAAACACCAGCGACTTCAGCGAAATCCGCCTTCGGCAACGGATCGCGGTCGACCTGGCAAATCGGTCGGTCGCGACCCGGTTGATCGGCGAAGACGTGGCGATGCCCGTGATTCTGGCACCGGTCGGGCTCTTGGGCATGCAATGTGCCGACGGCGAGATAAAAGCGGCCCGCGCGGCCGAAAGGGCGGGCGTGCCATTTTGCCTTTCGACCATGTCGATCTGTTCGATCGAGGATCTGGCTGCGAACACCGACAAGCCCTTCTGGTTTCAGGTCTACACGCTCAAGGACAATGACTTCATGTCGCGCCTCCTGGCGCGTGCACGGGCCGTGGGCTGCACCGCGATTGTCATCACGGTCGACCTGCAGGTGCTCGGGCAACGGCACAAGGACATCAAGAACGGCCTTTCTGCCCCGCCGAAGCTCACGTTGGCGTCAATCGCGAACATGATGACAAAGGTGCGCTGGGGACTGGGCATGCTCGGGACGAAGCGCCGTTCCTTCGGCAATATCGTCGGTCATGCAGAGGGTGTGACCGACCCGACATCGCTCTCTTCCTGGACCGCGGAGGCATTTGATCCGTCGCTGAACTGGGACCGGATCAAGGAGCTGATGGACATGTGGGGCGGAAAGGTGATCCTGAAGGGCATCCTCGACGAGGAGGATGCCATGAAGGCCGCCGAACTGGGTGCCGACGCCATCATCGTCTCGAACCACGGTGGGCGTCAGCTCGACGGGGCGCTCTCGGCGATCCGGATGCTCGAGCCAATCGTAAGGGCGGTTGGTGACAGGACGGAAGTCTGGCTTGATGGCGGAGTCCGGAGCGGTCAGGACGTGCTGAAGGCTGTGGCGCTCGGCGCAAGGGGAGCCATGATCGGACGCGCCTTCGTGTATGGGCTCGGCGCCATGGGCGAGGCCGGCGTGACCGCCGCTCTCGACGTTATCAGGAAGGAACTGGACATCTCGATGGCGCTCTGCGGGCGCCGGGATATCTCCGAAGTGGACCGGGAAATTCTCCTCATGCCGGAGGGGTTTTCGGGCGGCTTTGGCTGATCAGGCCCAGATCCCGAGGTCAGGTTTCCGAGGCGGCGCCTGCATCGTGACCGCGCCGCTGCCACGAGACTTCGGGAATGTTCGAACTCGCCGCAACCGGGCACGTTGCATCGCCCGGCCCGTTCGTTCCAGATGATGGCCAGGGTCCGGGGACTGTCCGTCGCGGCGCAAGGCGTCAGGAGAGCTCGGCGAGGATTTCGTCGATTATGTTCATTCCGGCACCCCAGCCCTTGTTGAAGTCGGATGCAGAGGCGGCAAAGGCGGCCCTTTCCGCGTCGGTTGCCTCGTGGGGGGTCCAGTCCAGCGTGAGAAGGGTGCCTCCTCCTTCCCGATCCTCCAAGGTCACGGTGGTAAGGATCGTGCGTGGCCAGTCCGGCATCATTGGGTTGGCGGTGACCTCCCAATTCTCGTCCGCATTCGACATCAGGATGACCAGCCGGTCGGTCGGGCTCACCTCCGTGAATTCCATCCGTTGGTTCATTGAGCGTTCGCCCATTCTCATTTCGTTCAGCCAGAGTCCGCCGGGCTTGACCTCGAATTCGTGGATTACCGTTTCGACGCCCGGCCCATACCAGCGCTGAACCAGGTCCGCCTCGGTCCAAGTGCGCCAGACCAGGTCCCTGGATGCGTCGAATTCACGGGTCAACTTGAAGGATTCTGCGTTCATGGGCTCTTTCCTGTCTGGGTGTCGGAAGGCAATCCACCAGTCGGCGGTGAAAGGCGCGCTCTGTCGGATCGGTGCGAGTTCATCATCATGTCGGCGGGCGTTCGGCTGGCTGCGTGCCGGCGCGGCTTGGCGTGCCCGCGAAGCCGTTGGGACCGCGACAACTGTACGGTCGGGCCGGCGCCCGCGGCATCTTGGGACCTAGGTGCCGAATTCCCATCAGAAGCTCTTGTTCAGCGTCAGGAAGAAGGTTCGTCCCCAACCGGCCGCCTCCGGGCCGTCCACGCTGTCGGGATTTGCGGTGTCGACCGTGAGACCGGCGTCGGTGAGGTTGAAGATGCCGACCGTTATCCGCGCACCTTCCAGCCCCATCGGCTCGTTCCAGTCCAGCGCCACGTCGTGGCCGGTCCAGTCGCTGAAGTCGCCGGTGTCCGACTGGTTCCTGAAGCCGGCGCGGTGGTTCACGGTCCAGGTGGCGGTCAGGTTCTGGCGCCGGGCCTCGAACCTGATGCGGGCCATGTTCTTGGACGTGGCGTACCGATCCTCATTGCCTTCGATGCGAAGTTCAGCATCGGTCACGTGCCGCCATGCGCCGCTCAGTCCGATCTCGCCCCAATCCGTTGCGAAGTCTGCACGGTACCGGGTCGTGATGCCTGAAATCTCGGTATCCACGATGTTTGCAAAGCTGTCGTAGATGGTGATGTCGCCGCCAACACGCGCAATGCAGTTTGATTGCCTGCCGTCCGAGCATTCATCCAGGTTGTGCATGGCCCAATTCGGATTGCGCAGTCCTGGCAGGCCCGTGCGCGACAGCCGATACCATTCCACGTCCACGAAGTACGGATGCCTGCGGAACTCTGCGCCGACGGCGAACCTTTCGGTTTCGGAGGGTTCGAGCTGCGGGTTGCCTGTGGTTTCGCGCGTCACCTGTCTCCTGTTTGGAGTCGTGCAGGCGCTTCTGGGCGCACCGCCTCGCCCGGGGTCGCACTGGATGTAGGGGTGGTCCTGCGATGCGGTGCTGTGAAGATGGAGCATAGAGGGCGCTCTGTCTCCCGCTCCCCAGGAACTGCGCAGCGTTACGGCATCGGTCGGACGGTGTTCGGCTGCAACGCGGAACGACTGCAGCCCGCCGACGTCGTCGTACTCGTCGCCGCGGGCCGCGACCCTGAAATCCGTGCTCCCGGTCAGCGGCACTGACATGTCCCCGAACACCCCGACGCTTTTGCGCTCGCCTTCGAAGCTGACTCCTCCCGAGCCGAGGACCCTTGTCACGTCGTGGGTCATGCCCTCGTTGTCGCGAAAGCGAAGGATCGAGTGCACTTTGGCCGTGCTCATGTCAAGGCCGGCGGTCCATGCCACTCTTCGGTCGTCAAGTGCAATCGTCCGCCCTTCCAGCGCTAGCCGGGCTCCTAGGCCTTCTATGCCGGAGACTTCCTCCTCCTGCAGGCTGGTGCGTTCTATGGCCTGCTGATGAGCATCCGGGTCAATCGGCGAGGTCGGGTCAACTACGTCGTAGCGTCCCTCTGCGATTTCCTCCCTGATCCTGTCGGTATGGACGAAGGTGTTTCCGACAAGAGAACCGTCCAGATGGTAAGCATCGATGTACGCTTCGTATCCGAGACTTTCTGTCAGTCGCCCTTCGATTCCGGTGGCGATGTCAAACTCATCGTAGGCCCAATGCCAGTCGCGGTTTCCGTGGCCGATAAACCGATGCCCGATGGAAAAGAGATCATCGCTGTCCGCGATCATGGAGCCGGCCGCGTCGTTGATCTCGTCCAATACGCGTTGTGTGGGACGAAAGCTGAATGCGCCGACGGGTGGCGCAAAGCGGAACGCCCCGTCACCTTGCCCAAAGTTCGCATACAGATGGAGCTTGTTCCGGTCGCCGAGAGGCTGGCTCAGGTTGACGATCGCGGTTCGCTGTTCGAAGTCGGCAGTGTTCCACATGATGTCGCCAAACGCGAAGCCGCAACCCAAGTCGCCGTCAACCGCGGCGCTTGGTGGATTCCGGAGCGGACCGGCGTAGCCCTTCGCAGGGTCGCAATCTCCCAACGCGACCGTCCTCACTCCTTCAAATTCTCCGTCAGCGTCACGTTGAACCACCCAGACGGTATTGCCGCCGACACTGACATTGCTGGATTCGTCGAATGAGCCGTTCTCCTGCCAGTCGGAGCGGCTGAACTCCCGGCTTCGGGACGGGATTTCCTGACGCCTGAGAACATCAACGCCGACGGTCATGTGCCCGCCGCTCTCGCCGACGGGGCCGCCCCAGAAGATGCCGCCTTGCCAACTGTTGCCGCCTTCCTTGCTTGGCATCCGCGTGACCGCTCGCGTCTCGATCCCGTCCACGTCCTTCCGCATCACGACATTGATTGCCCCGTTCACCGCAATGCCACCGAATTCGCCTAGGCTCTCCCCGCTCAGCAGCTCGATTCGCTCAACCGCCGAAAGCGGCAAGGTGTCCAGGTCGCAGTTGCTGGTGCAGTAGGGCCTTCCGTCGACCAGGATCAGCAAGGTCTGCCCTCCGGTGTAGAAGTAGCGGACGATCCCGGTATCGAGCAGTTCCTCGAAGGTCTGTGCGCCGGACCTCTCGATGAAATCCCGGTCGCGTGAAGCGACGACACGCATTTCCGGACCAAGAGGGCCGGACCAGAGCGAAGTCCCCATAAGTGCGGCAAGAAGCGTCCAGAAGACCAAACTAAGCCGAATCTTCATCCGAGATCCCATCCGAAATTCCTCCATCACGGAGTCGTGTCCTAATGCACGCCATTTGCATGCGCAATGGGCGCACCCGAGTTTCCGGATTCTGGGGCAACCCAGGATTCTGCGTCTTGAGTTTCCTGCCTGGATCGCAAGTCGCGAATGCGTCACGCCGATGCCCGCTGTTGATTGACCTGCTTAGTGCGCGACAGTTCGCCGGAATCGTGCAAGGCCTCAAGACTCACAACGAAGACGCACGTTGAGCCACGAAGCGGAGCTTTCGCAGAAAATGCAGGCACGGATCAATGTCGCGGGGGCATTGGCATCGCGTTGTCTGCAGTTCGGTTCGTTTTTCGGCTTGTGCTTGGTCGCTTGCATGCGCCTTGTCTCCCCGTTCCGCGTCACGACAGGGCGTGTTCGTGCGGCCAATGCCTGGAGCCTCTCCGCCGCCATCTCTTGGGAAGGCCAGCCGCCATTGTCTGGAGTTGTGGCCTCAAATCCTGCTGCCGCCTGCGTGATCAATGCGAGTAGTTGCCAAGTCACTTCGGGTCTGAACTTCCGCACTTTGCCGTGACCTCCTTCGCCGCAAAGGATGGGCATGCGGGGTCGTGCGACGCGGAGGGGAGATTCGTCGCGATGTCGTCGAGTCCAACGTCGAGTGCCGCCGCCATCCTCATCAGAGCAAAACACTGAACCGGGCTTGCGGACCGGTTCGATGCCGACGATCTGGACGCAGTTCACCTTGGACTGTCGTGCCTACTCTGCCTGCGATACTTGTGGGTGCTGGCGCCTGGCCTTGAAAGGCGCTTCTCTGCCCAATGGCCGATCAATTGCGATCCCGCGATTCAATTCCTCCTCTCACCCCTCAATGCGCACCGGAGCCCTGGCGGCGCTCCGCAGATCGTCAATGTCCACATCGACCACCTTGAGGCGGAGAAACGATCCTGTCGGACGATCACAATTTCGAACAACTGATTTACTCCAATTGGTTGCTTGCGCATGACCTGACGTCCAGGACTTCAAGCGTGACGCCATCGCACAACGGGACGCGTCAATCGCGAATCTTGGCAGCACCATGCCGTTCCTTCCGCGAAGCGCCTTCACGTTTCTTGCCCGCGAGGCGGGAGCTTCGCCAAACGTCCTGAACTTGTCGCGAACCTGGATTGTCCAGCGCCGAGGCGTCCGCATGAGCGCTTCGCGTGCAGCTTGCGAGCGGACGGAATCCCTCGCGGCTTCATGTATTCGCGGCTACCCTTTGGTTCCTTTCGAGGGTTTTCCTTGCTTGCCGCAGACTACAACATGAACGCCCCGCACTCTGGCGAATCCGGTCATTGACGGGAAGTCGGACCGAAATTGCCCGAACCGTGGCGCACATGATGTGCTGAAGCCTTGCCATGATCTTGCCGATGACCTCGACGCGCATCGTTCCTTCCTCGAAAGAAACCGCTTCACACCTCTGCGATTGCTCGCTATACGCGCGGCTTCTTGCAGGGCGGACACCCTTGGAGGCTGCCCTGCGTCGCAATTCGGAGAATACCCATGGCTGGCGAGATCCCTGATCTTCATGCCTTGGTGCGGACGGGGACAGGCAAGGGGGCCGCCCGTCAGGCTCGCAGAGAGGGCCTCGTGCCAGGCATTGTCTACGGTGGCGGCGTCGATCCGCTTCCGGTCAACATTCCCTACAACATGCTATTCAAGAAGTTGAAGGAAGGTCGCTTTCTTTCGACGCTCTTCAACCTTAAGGTCGACGGTCAGGACGATGCTCGCGTCATCTGCCGCGGCGTGCAGCGCGACGTGGTGCGGGACCTTCCGACCCACGTCGATTTCATGCGCCTCGAACGGGCGTCCAAGATCAACCTCTTCATCGCCGTCGATGTCGTGGGCCAGGACAACTGTCCGGGCATCAAGCAAGGTGGCCTGCTGGTTATGGTGCGACCCGAAGTCGAGTTGATCGTGACCGCTGGCGAGATTCCCGAGAGCATCACGATCAATGTCGAGGGGCTCGAGATTGGTGATACGGTCACGATCTCCAGCGTGACGCTGCCGGAGGGGACCAAACCCACGATCGACCGCGACTTCGTGATTGCCAACATCGGTGCGCCTTCCGGACTTGCCACTGCTGCCGAAGAAGAAGAAGAGGAAGGCGAAGAGATCGAAGGCGAAGAGATCGATGCCGAAGAGGCAGAGGAGGAAGGCGGCGACGAGGAGTAGCCAGCCAGCCCTTCAGGAACTCGGCGCGGCGCTCCCAGGGGCGCCGCGCTTCTTGTTGCGTTCTCAATTGGTGCCAAGGTCGGCGCAGCCGATGAACCCGCCCAGCTTGCCCCAAGGCGGCATGCGGGTGTCAACAAAGGGCACGTGCGGGCCGTTCATTCTACGGAACCGGAACACCTCCTGACATGACTTTCAGAAACCAGTCCGTGTCGATGTTGCCGCCGGTCAGGATGACAGCGACCTTTCGGCCCGCCATTCGATCCCGCTCATTGAGCAACGCGGCCAGCGGCGCAGCGCCCGCACCTTCGGCGAGGTTGTGGATGTCTCTATAGTAGATGCGAATGGCTTCGGCGATCTGCGCTTCGCTGACCGTGACGATCCGCTCTGCACCCACACCGTAGATCGCAAGCGCCTCTTCCACCGGAACACGAACCGCCATCCCGTCGGCAAAGGTCCGTGCGGAATTGGTCTCCACCGGGTGCCCGGCCTCGACCGAAAGCTTGACGGTCTGTGCATGTTCGCTGACGACGCCCACGACTTTCGTGTCGCGCCCGAGGGCGTCGCGGGCAGCGATGCAGCCGCAAATTCCGGATCCGCAACCCACCGGAACGTAGAGCGTGTCGAGATCGGGGACGGCAGTCAGGAGTTCGAAGGCATATGTCGAGACGCCACGGACAAGCTCCTTGTGAAAGGGCGGCACAAAGGTGAGCCCCTCCCTTGCGGCGACCCGGAGCACCTCTTCCTTGGCCTCGTCGAAATCGTAGCCGTATTCCACGAGTTCGGCGCCGAAGGACTCCATGGCTGCGTTTTTTTCGACCGAGTTTCCATGCGGCATGTAGATTACTGCACGACGGCCCGCGGCCGTGGCGGCGCGCGCCTGGCCTTGTCCGTGGTTACCGCGCGTTGCCGTGATGATTCCTGGGCTTTCCGGATGGACACGCGCAAGCCAGTCAATGAATGTGTAGGCACCACGCACCTTGAATGACCCGGTTGGCGTATGATTTTCGTGCTTGACCCAGACTTCGCTACCTGCCCGTGCACACAGTTGCGGCCACGCGTATTGCGGCGTGGGGGACACTGGACGAGTCACAAGCCTATGAGCAGATTCGATCTCACTCAGGGAAAACACTGCTCTTCACTTCCTCATTGCCAATGTGGCCTGCCGGTGGGTTTGGGCAACAACATGCCAACGGATCCCTCTGAACGCGGACAGATGAAGATGACATACGCCGCTGAGGGCAAATTGCTAAATCTCTCTCGCCATGCATGTCAATCGAAGTTGGTGCACTCTCGGCAAATTGCGAACGTGCCCGTCTCAAGCAGGCCTCCCGCGTCGCCTTGGGCGGGAGCGTTTGAAGGGACCTTCCCTGATATCTGCGGTTTCCCGGACGAACCTGCACGGACGATAGGCCTTCATATCAAAGCCGAGGGCCTGCAGGCGGCACGCACAGCCAATGTGCTAGTCGACAAATTTCGCGAAGAGGGGCGATCGGCACTTCGCTCGGTGAGCTCATGAGCTGGCAGCTCGCGCGCGTGCATCAAACATGCCTGACACGTCGATTCCCGTCTGCGTGCGAATGGACTCGCAAGTCCGCCGGTACAATCGATAACGAGATCCTGCGTACCACGGACGATTCCATGACTTCCGCATGTAGATGTCAGAATAGTGCAAGATGCTTGGATCTTCAATTGCAGCCACAATCTCACTCCAAAGATCCGGCTGTGCATAAAGCTTGTTCAATGACGAGACGTCTCTCGGAACATCCCACTTGAGATCGAAATAGTGAACTCTATCCTTGAAAAATTGATTTAGCCGGTCCATGTCTGGCAAAGTAAGACCGTTAACCCAAAGTTCTTCGCTCGAATCCACACTTGCAAGAGCATTGCTAGGGTCTGCGGCGCGAATGGCGTCCGTGTCGAGCAGAATGACGCCAGACGAAAAGTACTTTTTCTCGAATTCCGAAATCGTTGAATAGCCAAGTCGGGAAGACTTCTTCCGAAATCTCTCTTTCCTGTTCTTGTAAATGAGGGGAAAAAGAAAACCTCGATGAAAAGCTCTACGAATTGAAAGTGCGGCAGCGTACGATCTGGAGGCTCCAATCAAATTTCCTTTGAGATCAGTTTTGAACAGTTGTGCTATGTCATCCAAAATAAGTGTGTCTGCGTCGATAAATAGGCACCTGCCTTCAACCATCTGCGGTAGAAACAACGGCAACATGCTTGCCGCGGGAAATCGGGTGGCAACCTCGGTCTTGCCGTATGTGGCGAGTGAGCTGGTATCGAAGCGCCGGAATTCAAATGTGGCATTCTCGAAATTCTTGGCCAAAACATGAATGGGTGAAGTGTCAAACTCGGGACCCGCCGTGAATATCGTTATCGTAGTCGGCTCGCTTACCTCTCTTAGTGCCGTAAACATGGATACAATCAAGCAAGGCAGGTACTTATCATCAATTCCATATGCGATGTGTATCATTTGTAGTTTCTCTTTTGTTTCAATTGTCGCCAAGCATTCAAGTATTGAATGGCCGCGTTATCGTAGCTTCAAGAAAGTGACGCATGTCTCAAACGAATCATCAAACGACGCATGAAAGCGCAAATCCACGAATCCATTCGCTTCTGCTACTAAGCAGCGTTTCCCAAGTCTCAACCTGCCACACAGAAAGATTCCATGCAATCAATTGATTGGACGACCCCGCCAGTCGCGCAGCGGCCCGATCGCTTCGATTGTCTCGCGCCCTCCGTTGGAGAGCCAGTACTCGCGGAACCAAGGAACCGCGCCGCGCCCGGCACGCCAGGTATCGCCCCAAGCCTGACGTCGATCGGGTACCAGTTCGGCGGGGCGAGGTCTACCGTGGAAGGCAACGATACGAGTGTCATGGGGTGGCGATCCTGGCGGCAGCATCCTGTTGACAAGTGGCGGGTACAGAAGGTGTCGCTTGAAGGAGATGACCCAAGGTCTCGGCCAGAAGGTTATCTCATTCTGCCGTTTCCACATGAATCTCTGATCGTTGCGCATTGTCGAAGTCCAGTGTTCGGGGCGCGAAACTAGTTCATCGTAAATGTGGCCAAGCGATCCGATTTCGAAGGCGATTACGCCGGACGCCCCGCGAATCGGCCGGCTGATCTTCAACCAGTCGATTGGACGGCGCCATTCCTCTATCATCACAAGAGTTCCAGGATGATCGAACATCGGCGCGAGATCGCCGCAAATCATTGAATCCAGGTCGATGAAGAGCGCACGGCCTGAAAGGTCATAGAGTTCCGGCTTGAAGAGCGATATCTTTGGCCAGGCACCGAAGCGGAAATTGCCAGGGGATAGCCCCATCTCGGGGATGGGCAGGGTTTCTACATCGGGTGAGATGCCCTCGGCATCGTCGGTGAGACAAACGAAGCGAAACTCTCCAGACAGATATCTTCGGGCTGCCGAGGCCAGCACGTTGACGTAGTCCGGTGCATACGCCTTTCCCCATTTCATGCAGATTAGAGTTTTATTCAAGATGTAGTCCTAAAGTTCCCCAATTCACCATTGGCCGAACATCTTCACTTCATCTGCGGTCCGGAAGAATGTGCATATCCGGATAGAAGCGCGGCCCAGTCTTGAACGGTCCAGTTGAGTCCCGGATGCATGCGCCTAGTTTTTTCTAACGAACGCCGTAGGCGGGCAAGGTTGCGCTGCATCCACCCTCCCGGTGTGCGTCTTTTGCACTTGTCGAAGTCGATTAGCCAAGCTCTTTCGTTGGCATCCAGCAGGATATTGCGTCCATTGAGGTCGGCATGATGTACGCCTAAGGAATGCAATTGCCTTGTGACAGCGCCGATCTTGAACCAAGTCCGCTCCTGCAGCGCTCGTTCTAACAGCACCTCGGCAAGCGGACGCGCATCAGGTATGCGCTCAGTGATCAGGTCGGCGCGATAGAACAGCCCGTAAGTGCAATGGCGAGCCGCAAGCGGCCGCGGGACACGTAGACCCTGCGAACGCATCCAGTCGAGCAATGTGAACTCTCGCATCGCCCGGCTGCCGCTGACCCGCGCGTATACATAGCGGTTGCGGTTGAACTTGCCAAAGAGCCCGCCACGCCGAAATGCCCGCAAGACCATGTCGTGATCCGCAAAGTGCAAGAAGTGCGCGTTGCCGCGTCCTTGCGAACTGCCTCGAAGATGGCCCTGTGCGCGAAGCCAATCAGGTTCGAAGAGCCCCGGGTCCATCGATTCAATGACGGTTGAGTCATACCAAATCACCGTCCTCTTGAGATGCAGTTCCAGGACCTTGTCGATAGTTCCAGCTCCTGCAGGGCGACATCGCACTTACAAGCGGGCAACATCGCAAATGGTTGCCAGTGAAGGGCTCTGGTTTGTCGCTTCACCCGCGTGAGGTCAAGGTGTTCCATGTCGCAGTGGTGTCGTTGCGTTGTTTGGGACGCGACCCTAGCGGTGCGTAACGGGCTCTGACGCGAGAACCGTTGACTCTCACTTGCGAAGGGGCATCGCAGCATTGGCAAGACGTTGGATGCCACCATTGCCAAATTAGGTATTCCGCCCGTGCGTTGTTGATGAAGTGTTCCCGTTTTTTGGCCTTTGTTGTCGGACTGCATGGCTTGTGAAGGTTGGCACGGACTGTCCATTGTGTACAAGGTCTTTCTGGGTGCCGTTGAAGAGGCGCGGCGGCAGATTCTTGTCATGCATTGCGTGAGCAGATTCGAAGCCGAGGTCGAGCCGTGGCTTCGGCGCAGCCTGCCCTGCGCGCAGGATCCCGAGCCTGATCGACTTCGAAAGTAGTGCGAGACCCTGAAGGCCGCCGTTGTAGCGACGGTGCTGTCTGGGCCAGGGGCATTCGAGGTGGCACAGACGGCATTGGTCTGGCGGATCCGACATGACCAGCCGACTTGACGCGTTTTCCACGGCGCAGCACAAAGCTGCACGAGCGATCGAACCAAGGAAGGATGATGTCTGGATTGTGGCAAGCCATATTGCGTCGCGCTGCCAAAGAACACTTGCGGCGACACGAGAGAGCTGGGCGCACTCCCACAATTCGCGCAGTGTTTCTCGGTGACTTTGTCTCAAATTCGGTCGTGCTGGACGGGATCTATGAGGGGCGTGAATTGGACGCTCTGGCTCGCGAGGTGTTTCCCAGCTTGCCCCGCGATTCCACGGCACTTGATATCGGGGCGAACATTGGCAACCATACGGTCTTCTTCGCAAGGTACTTTAGCAGGGTCGTCGCCTTCGAACCGAACCCAATGGTCGCCGCCATCCTGAGAGTCAACACAGCGGGACTTGGGAGTTCGGTCGAGGTTGTGCCATTGGGATTGTCAGACGCCTCGACCAGACTGAATTTCAAGACCCATGACCATAACCTAGGAGGATCGCGGATCGCGGATGAGGCAACTGGCATGACGGTCGACGTAAAGGCGCTTGATGAAGTGATTCGGGATTCGGAATTGAGGTTTGACAACGTCAGCTTCATAAAGATCGATGTCGAAGGACACGAGGACAAGGTGATTGCCGGTGCTTGCGATCTGCTGTCGACCACCTATCCGGTCATTGCACTGGAAGGGTTTTACAAGGCCGATCCCAAAAGAGGTACACGTGTTTGCGACCTGTTGGATGATCTCGGATACCAGAACTTCTATAGATTGTCTGATCGGCGCACCGGCGAGAGCCGTGCCATCTATTCTGTGACTCCAAAGCTTTTGAAGCGGCGACGACGATTGTCGCTTGAGCAAATTGATGGATTGATCGGTGAAGACCACAACCTTGTGATCGCTTCGGTCGGCGCGATCTAATTTTGGTGCAAGCAGACTATAGCGCTGATCAAGGGCCTGAGGAGGACGGAATCCGAAGTTGTTTGCAGACATGGATGCATTTGCGGCGTCAACCAAAGTGAGCATTGTTCTGTTCGGCTGGGAACCTGGCCTATGCCAACTGCGATGAAGAAGGCGGCTCTCGTGAACCTTGACGACCAGAATTCAAAGCTCAACGTGCAGCGAAATGACCTTGGTCTAGACTCTTCTAGTGCGCTTGCTCCGCAGTGCAGCCCTTGCAGGCCATTCATCCTTGCCGTATCTCGCACAGCGGCAAAGCTGTTATGCGGGCCACCTACTGAGGGTGCGATTGTGATATGAATGGTCTCAGTTTGTCCCGTCCTGCAAGGCTTCGTTATCGGATCTTTCTGTTCCTCTATGCGTACATCTTCAGGGTGCTCACCCCTGTAGTGTGGAGATACTTCCGAAAGCGAGCCCGAGGCGATGCCGACTATGGCCTCCATCTCGACGAGCGGAAAGGGCAAGGCGCACCATTTGCGGCTGATCTGTGGCTGCATGCGGTGTCCCTTGGCGAGATCAATTCCGCAGAACCGCTCGTGCGACTGGCTCTGCAGGACGGGCATCGAGTCATGACGACGCATGCCACGCCGGCGGCCCGGAGAAAGGTGGAGCAGGCATTTGCGGATGAAGTCGTTGCCGGCAAAATGGCGGCGCGGTATTTGCCCATCGATCGCCCCGATTACTGGCGAAGGTTCTTTGCCTCCCATGCGCCGAGGGTCGGCCTTGTCGTCGAAATGGAGTTCTGGCCCTGCATGATCGAGGCAGCGCGCGAGGCGGGTGTTCCGCTTGCCCTTGTCAATGCGCAGATACCAGCAGGCAGCTGGCCGAAGGCAAGGCGTCTTGCTTCGCTCTTTGGCCATCCGGTAGCGCGCATGGCGGCGGTATTCGCCAAGTCCGAGATTCAGGCAAGGAGGTTCCGCGCGCTAGGTGCATCCGACGTTCGCATCGCTGGGGAAACACGGTTCGACATCGTGCCGTCCCGGACGCAGATTCAGGCCGGCAAGGCATTTGCGGCCAGCCTGCAAGGCAAGAAGGTCGTCGCCATAGCGAGCGTCGTAGAGGGGGAGGAAGAAGTTTATGTCCGGGCACTTGCCAAGCTCTTCTCTGATCCTGAGCCCCCTTTCGTGGTATGGGTGCCTCGTGCCCCGGAAAGATTCCTGGCATCAGGCGAATTCCTGCAGTCGGTTGGTTTCGAGATCGCATTGCGCAGCCAACTCTTCGACAATGGATTGAATCTCCGTTCGGAGCTTGGCAACGCGCGGATTCTCGTCGGGGACTCGCTGGGAGAAATGACATTCTACCTCGCATCGGCCGACGCGGTGATAGTGGGTGGTGGATTTGGCTCCCGTGGCGCGCACAATATCATCGAGCCGTTGGCGCTCGGAAAGCCGGCAATCACAGGTCCTAGTGTCGGGACCATCGAGTTTCCTGCAGTTGAAGCAGAGGCGGCAGGCATGCTGACAGTCTGCAATGCGTCGGAGGATTTGCCCGATGCGGTTCGAGCGGCGATCGCGCGAAGGTCGCCGAAGGCGGTCGAGTCGTTTCACGCGAGTCACGGAGGCGCATCGCAGCGCATATACGAGGCAATCCAGCCCCTTCTTACCGAACGTCGCTAACCTGACACTCGCGTGGCCCGGATATTGACGGGCAACCAATGCGCATTTGTTTCTGGGCCTGTTGACGCAGGTTTCCGGCCTGGCGCGAGCGCCACCGGACGCTCCTCGAACTCCGATTTCCGTCACCCGGCCAAGAATGCTTCCTGCGTCAACGCGCCGGCCGTCGCATGGGGGTTCCCCAGAGTCTGTGGCAATTTCAGGTCGGGCGCGAAAGTCGTCGCATGATCGAATGGGCCGCGACGGGACAGTTCGTGAACGCTGACGGCGCCAATTCGGCTTGATTCAGCTCGAGTGCTGCGCCTTCTCTAAGCCGGCGATCCGGATCAGGCAGCGGTGAAGGACTTCAGCCTCGTCGGGTGTCATGGCGGCACGTACCTCGGAGTCGAATGCATGGGCGGCACGGGAGAGGTCGGCGAAGACCCTCCTGCCATGCGCGGTCAGCTGCAGAACGGCGTGGCGGCGGTCCCGCTCCAGCTCTCGTCGGGTCAGGCAGCGCTTCGCCTGCAAGGCCGCAACCGCCCGACTCACCTTGGTCTTGTGGATACTTGCGCGGTCACAGATCTCCTTTGCCGTCATTTCGCCGTAGCATCCGAGGTGGAACAGCACCCGCCATTCGGTACGGAGCATCCCGTACTGCCCTCGGTAGTGCCTTTGGAACTCAAGGCTCAGGGCTTCGGCGGCCTGGTTCAGCAGGTAGGGCAGGAAGTCCTGGGGATCGAATTCGGATTTGCGGCGCATGAGACTCCTTCCGGGGCTTGTTAGTTACATTTACAACCAATAGTTGTGACGGCATGGAAGGAGCGATGCAATGGACGATGCACGTGTACCCCTGAACCTGAAGCAGGCCGAGACCCCGGCCGGAACCGTGCCTGGCTACATGCCGGGCTTCGGGAACGACTTTGAAACCGAAGCGCTGCCAGGCGCGTTGCCCCAAGGCATGAACTCGCCGCAGCGGGTGAACTACGGGCTTTACGCCGAGCAGCTTTCGGGCACGGCGTTCACGGCGCCGGGACCCGAGAGAACCTGGTGCTACAGAGTCAGGCCCTCTGTACGTCATGTCGGTCATTTTGACAGGATCGAGCTGCCCTACTGGAAGAGCGCTCCCAACGTGATCGAGGATGTCACGTCGCTTGGCCAGTACCGCTGGGATCCCGTGCCGGCGGGAGAGGAGGACCTGACCTGGCTGACCGGCATGCGGACGATGACGACGGCAGGCGACGTGAACACTCAGGTGGGCATGGCGGCGCATATCTATCTTGTGACATGTTCAATGGAGGACGAGTACTTCTATTCGGCTGACAGCGAATTCCTGGTAGTGCCGCAGCGAGGCCGGTTGCGTTTCGCGACGGAACTCGGCGTTGTCGATGTCGAGCCGCAGGAAATCGCGATTCTGCCTCGCGGGCTCGTCTACCGGGTCGAGGTGCTCGAAGGCCCGGCCCGCGGCTTCGTCTGCGAGAACTACGGACAGAAGTTTGCCTTGCCCGGGCGGGGACCGATCGGGGCGAACTGCCTCGCCAATCCGCGGGACTTCAAGACGCCCGTCGCGGCCTTCGAGGATCGCGAAACGCCCTCGCGGGTCGTGATCAAGTGGTGCGGGCAGTTTCATGCGACCGAGATTGGGCACAGTCCGCTCGACATCGTTGCGTGGCACGGCAACTACGCCCCCTGCAAGTACGACATGAAGACTTACTGCCCGGTGGGGGCGGTCCTATTCGATCATCCGGATCCGTCGATCTTCACCGTGCTGACGGCACCTTCCGGCGTGGAAGGGGTTGCGAACATCGACTTCGTGCTGTTCCGCGAGCGTTGGCTGGTTGCGGAGGACACGTTCCGTCCGCCATGGTACCACAAGAACGTCATGTCGGAGCTCATGGGCAACATCTACGGCCAGTACGACGCGAAGCCCGAAGGCTTCGTTCCGGGCGGCATGTCGCTCCACAACATGATGCTGCCCCATGGACCCGACCGGGACGCCTTCGATAGGGCGACCAGCTCGAATCTCGGACCCGACCGGCTTGAGAACACCATGTCGTTCATGTTCGAGACGAGGTTCCCGCAACATCTGACCGAATTTGCGGCCAAGGAAGCGCCGCTGCAGGATGACTATGTCGAGTGCTGGGCCTCGCTCGATAAGAAATTCGACGGGAGCCCAGGACGGAAGTGAGGCATTGTGGCGTCCCAGCGCCGACTGGCATTTCCCGCGCAAAGCCCCGCGCCCGAGCGGGGCAGTTACTGAACCTGTCTGAAGGAGGACGGTCTTGGCAATGATGAAGAGTTGGGTGGAGAGCGCGAACGACCCCGACGGGTGGTTTCCGCTGAACAATCTGCCCTACGGGGTGTTTGATGACGGAAAGGGCCCGCGCGCAGGCGCGGCCGTGGGCGGCATGGTTCTCGACCTCGCTGCATTGGAAGAACTGGGGATCATTCCCGCCGCCGGGTTTCGCAACGGCTCACTCAATGACTTCATGGGCGAAGGTCCGGGGAGCTGGCAGCGGGTTCGCAACGCGCTGACGAAATTGCTCTCCGACGGTGCCGAGGAGCGGGACCGCATCGCCGGAGTCCTTCACCCGCAATCCGCGGTGACCATGCAGTTGCCGTTCGTTGTCAGCGAATTCACGGACTTCTACGCAGGCCGGCACCACGCCTCCAATGTCGGGACCATGTTCCGGGGTCCGGAAAACGCCTTGCCGCCAAACTGGCTGCACATGCCCATCGGGTACAACGGCCGGGCGTCCTCGGTCGTGATCTCCGGCACCGATGTGCGCAGGCCTTGGGGCCAGTTGAAGGGACCTGCTGACGAAGCACCCCGGTTTGCGCCCTCCAGACGCTTCGACATCGAGCTGGAGATGGGAGCCGTTGTAGGGCAACCATCCGACGGTCCGCTCGGAGTGGCGGAAGCGGACGCGAATATCTTCGGCTATGTCCTTCTCAACGACTGGTCCGCCCGCGACATCCAGGCCTGGGAATACCAGCCGCTTGGCCCGTTCCAAGCGAAGGCGACCGCCACGACGATCAGCCCCTGGATCGTGCCGAAGGCTGCGCTGGAGCCGTTTCGCTGCGACCCGCCCCCGCGCGAGAAGGAACTCCTGCCTCACCTGAGAGATGCGGGACCGATGCACCATGACATCGAACTGGAAGTGACGCTCCTGCCCGAAGGCGGCACCGAGGAAACCATCGCGAAGACGAATTCGCGCGAACTCTACTATTCGTCGGCACAGCAACTCGCCCACCACGCGACGTCCGGCTGCCCGATGCGCGTGGGCGATCTCATCGGGACCGGCACGATTTCCGGGCCAGAGCGCGGGAACCGTGGCTCGCTGCTTGAGCTCTCATGGGGAGGCAAGGAGCCTCTGGAGCTTGCGCAGGGAGGCACGCGAAGTTTCATCGAGGACGGAGATCGGCTGACGCTCAGGGGATTTGCCCAAGGTGCAGGTTACCGAATCGGATTCGGGGACTGCACCGGCAAGGTGTTGCCGGCGCTCGAAGACCCGTATGCTTGACGCAAGGTAGGGAGAACGACATGGCCAAGGCCTTCGCGAGCCAGGGCGACCTGGGCGAGAAGCAGATCACCTTTGACGAGATCGGCAAAGGCCTGTTCGCCTTTACTGCGGAAGGGGATCCGAATTCCGGGGTGATCATCGGCGACGATTCGGTGATGATCGTCGAAGCGCAGGCGACGCCGCGGCTGGCCGGCAAGGTGATCGACAAGGTGAGGGAGGTGACCGACAAGCCGATCACGCACCTCGTCCTGACCCACTATCACGCGGTCCGAGTGCTGGGTGCTTCAGCCTACGAGGCCGGGCAGGTCATCATGTCCGAGAAGGCCCGCGCCATGGTTGCCGAGCGGGGGCAGGAGGACTGGGACAGCGAGTTCCAGCGATTTCCTCGGCTGTTCGAGGGTCATGAGAGCATTCCGGGCCTCACCTGGCCCACAACCACCTTCCACGGTCGCATGTCAGTCTATCTCGGCAGCAGGCGTGTGGACATCATGCAGGTCGGTCGTGCGCACACCGCCGGAGACATCGTGATCTACGTGCCTGACCAAAACGTCATGTTCACTGGCGACATCGTCGAATATCGCTCGGCCTGCTATTGCGGCGACGGACACTTCCACGACTGGCCGGCGACGCTTGAGGCCATCCGGTCCTTCGACCTGGACTCGATCGCGCCGGGTCGGGGCGACGCCCTGATCGGCAAGGAGATGGTCAACTCGGCTCTCGACCTGACCAAGGACTTCGTGCGCTCCACCTATGGGCCGGCCGCCAAGGTCGCCCTGGGTGGCGGTTCCCTGAAGGATGCCTGGGATGCGGTGCGTGCGGAATGCGATCCGAAATTCAGCGACTACGCGATCTACGAGCATTGCCTGCCGTTCAACGTCTCTCGCGCCTATGACGAGGCACGCGACATCGACACGCCGCGGATATGGACTGCGGAGCGTGACCTGGAGATGTGGGAGGCACTGCAGGGATGAGCCCCTATTTCGAATTCGCGGTCAACAACCGCTACGCGAACCGGACGCTCTACGAGGCGATCTCAGGGATGGATCGGGCCATGTTCGCGGCACGGCGCCCGGGCTTCTTTCCTTCGTTGGCAAAGACCCTGAACCACATTCGGAAGGTGGATGCCTTCTACCTCGGCGCGTTGAACGGAGCCGGCATTGGCCGCGCCGTCTACGCCTTGCCTGACATCGAGGACGTGAACGCGCTTGCCGAGGCACAGTCCAGGCTGGACTCGGACCTGATGAATTTCTGCGATGGCGACATTGAACTCGACCGCTGCATGGCCGTCGAGCGCCCGGGCGCGCAGACACGGGAGAGAATCGGCGCACTTCTGCCGCATCTGTTCCAGCACCAGATTCATCACCGGGGACAGGCTCACGTTCAGGTAGGCGACGCCGGGATCGCTCCGCCGCAACTGGACGACTTCTTTCTTGAGTGGGAGCGTGCGCCGATCGCGCAGGATTGCATTCGGGAATTTCTTTCGTGACCCTGCAGGACCGGTATCCGGTTGCGCTCCGGCTTTACCCCTATCGCCGGTCCGGCGAACAGGATGCGGCCACGCCGGTGCGCCACCCGGTGGTGATCGCAGGCGGCGGACCTACCGGGCTTGCCGCGGCACTCGACCTGGGCCGGAAGGGGCATCCGGTGGTGGTTCTCGACGATCATGAAGGTGTGGGTCTCGGAAGTCGCGCGATCTGCTTTTCCAAGCGCACTCTCGAGATCGCGCATCGGCTGGGCCCCGGTCCCGGGATGCTGGAAAGGGGCGTGATCTGGCAGAAGGGCCGGGTGTTTCGCGACAGGGACGAGATCTACAGCTTCGACCTCTTGCCGGAGGACGGGCACAGGTACCCCGCCTTCATCAATCTCAGCCAGGTTCAGTTCGAGAGATTCCTGTTCGAGGCAATCGAGCATGCACGGGCGGAAGGCGTCGAGATCGAGATTCGCGGCGGCAACCGGGTCGATGCGATCGAGGCGAGGCCGGACGGCATCCGGATCGAAGTGATGACGCCGGAGGGCGCCTACAACATGGAAGCGGACTGGTTGATCGCATGTGACGGTGCACGCTCGCCCCTGCGCAACCTGCTCGGGCTTGGATTCAAGGGGCGTGTGTTCGAGGACAATTTCCTGATCGCTGACGTCAGGATGACGGCGGATTTCCCGACCGAGCGCTGGTTCTGGTTCGAGCCCTGGTTCAGGTCGGGGGATTCGGCGCTTCTCCACAAGCAGCCTGATGACATCTGGCGGATCGACTTCCAGATTGGCTGGGACATCGATCGCGACAAGGAACTGAAGGAGGAGAACATCCTCGCCCGCGTTGACGCCATGCTCGGCGAAGGCGTGGAATACGAACTCGTCTGGAGTTCGATCTACACGTTCCAGTGCCGGCGGATGGAGAGGTTTCGGCACGGCCGGGTGCTGTTTGCCGGTGACAGCGCCCATCAGGTGTCGCCGTATGGAGCGCGCGGGGCAAATTCAGGAGTGCAGGATGCCGAGAACCTGGCATGGAAGCTGGACCTGGTGCTTCGAGGACTGGCTCCCGAGACGCTCCTTGACAGCTACGACGCCGAACGCATCCAGGCGGCGGACGAGAACATCCTGAACTCGACCCGCTCAACGGACTTTCTGACGCCAAAGTCCGAGATCTCGCGGACCTTTCGTGACGCGGTGCTGACCTTGGCTGCACGACATTCCTTCGCACGCCCGCTGGTGAACTCCGGCCGCCTGAGCGTGCCCTGTACATACGACGGGTTGCCGGGCTTTGGTCCCGACATGCTTGGCCGGCCCGTGCGGTCGCGACCTGGTGCACCGGCGCCTGACGCGCCCGTGCATGACGGGTACCTACTTGACCTTCTCGGGGGGGAGTTCGCGCTGCTTGGCCTTGGTCTCGATGTGCCCAAGTCAACCCAAGTGGACGGAATTTCCGTGGCCGGCCTTGCATTGAACGACATGTCAATCGGCGACATGCTCAGGGAGAGGTACCTGGGAGAGGTCTCGAGCGCCGCGTATCTCATTCGCCCGGACCAGCATGTCGTTGCAAGGTGGCGGGAGCTTGATTTGGATGGAGTTCAAGCATCTGTCCGGAGCGCCGTCGGAAAGGGGGGTGCATGACACTCAAACTGGATCCGAACCTGCCCGATCCGGATGGCTTCTACGAGGCTCTCCTGAAGGCTCATGAGGGCTTGAGCGACAAGGAGAGCGTGGAGTTGAACGCGCGACTGGTGCTTGTTCTTGCCAACCAGATAGGTGACCCAGCCACTCTTGCAGCGGCCATCGAGGCAGCGAAATGAGCAAGATCGTACTCTACGACTATCCCAAGAGCTCGGCGAGCTACCGGGTGCGAATCGCGCTGAACCTGGCTGGTCTGAGCCATGAGCGGGTGACGGTGAACCTGCTCGAACGTGAACAGATTTGGCCGGAACACCTGGCGCGAAATCCGCAGGGATTCGTGCCGGTGCTGGACATTGACGGGCATCGTTTCACCCAGTCGTTGGCAATCCTCGAATACCTCGATTCAACTCGCGGACTTGCCCTGCTTCCCGACAATCCGGTCAAGCGTGCTCGCGTCAGGGCGCTTGCCATGGTGATTGCCGTTGATCTGCATCCGGTCTGCAATCTTTCCGTCTCGAACCGGGCGACCGGCGGCGAGGAGCCAGCGCGAACCGACTGGATGCAGGAGTTCATCGGGAGGGGGCTCGTAGCGTTCGAGGCGATGCTGGGCGGTTTCGAACAGGCGCCGTTCTGCTCCGGAGGCCGTCCCGGGCTTGCCGACCTGTGTCTGATTCCCCAGCTATACAATGCCGATCGCTGGGGAGTTTTGCTTGACAGGATGCCGAGGATACGCCGCGTCAGGGAGGCGTGTGACAGATTGCCTGCCTTTACTGACGCCCACCCGGACCGGCAGGGATGAAGTGACGCTCAGCCGTTGGCGGACGGCGGATCGATCCGGCGCAGAACGGCAAGAGCTTGCCGAGATTTGCATGGTTCCTCAACGCCGCGCTGCCAGTCGCCGGGGCGTGCCGCTTGACGGAATGCCGCGGTGGCGCGACGCCAAGGCGGCTTGTGACCGTCCGCACGCCCTTGACGAGGTTCACCCGGACAGGCGGAAGGAGGTGTCGTTCAGCCGTTGGCGGCCGTCGCGCGGGCCTCGAGAAGTCCGGTCAGCCAGTCCGGGTCCATCTCGGGCACGGAGGACAGGAGCAATTCGGTATAGGGGTCGTGAGGCGGCTGGAACATCTCGGACTTGGGGCCCATTTCGACCACGACCCCGTCCTTCATGACCACGACCTCGTCCGCGATGGCCTTCACCGTGGCAAGGTCATGGGTGATGAACATGTATGCCAGGTCGAACTCTCCCTGGAGCCGGTCGAGCAGTTTCAGGATGCCTTCGGCCACCAGCTGGTCAAGTGCCGACGTCACCTCGTCGCAGATGATGAACTGAGGTTCAGCGGCGAGTGCACGCGCGATGCCAATCCGCTGCTTCTGGCCGCCTGAGAGTTCGGACGGAAGGCGGTCGATGTAGTCGTCCGGGTCCATTTCGATGAGGGAGAGCAGTTCCCGGATTCGTTCCTCCAGCGCCTTGCCGCGAAGGCCGAGATACATCTGGGCGGGCCGACCGACGAGTTCACGGATCTTCAGCTTCGGATTGAGCGCCGTATCCGCCATCTGGTAGATCATCTGCGCCTGTCTCAACTGATCGCGGGAGCGTCGACGGAAGTCGGGCGGGAGCGCCTCGCCGTTGAACAGCACCTCGCCGCGCCGGGGTGGCAGGAGCCCCGTGATGACCCGAGCAGTCGTGGACTTTCCGGAGCCGGATTCACCAACCACGGCCACGGTGCGTCGCGGGTGGATGTCGAAGCTGACATCCTTGAGCACGTCGACAGCGCCATATCCTGCAGTCACGTTCCGGATCGAGAGGACAGGCTTGCCCTCTAGTGCCGGGGGCTGCTCGGGCCGCGCGTGGGTGCGAACGGCCCACAAGGACTTGGTGTAGTCCTGCGTTGGGTTCGCCAGCATGGATCGCGTGTCGGACTCCTCGATCTCCTCGCCTTTCAGCAGGACCTTTATCCTGTCGGCCATCTGGGCGACGACGGCGAGATCGTGAGTGATGTAGAGCGCGGCCGTATCGAACTGCTCGACGATGTCGCGGATGGCTGCAAGAACCTCGATCTGCGTGGTGACGTCCAGCGCGGTCGTCGGCTCGTCAAAGATGATCAGGTCCGGACGGCACGCCATGGCCATTGCCGTCATGGCGCGCTGAAGCTGCCCGCCCGAAACCTGGTGGGGATACCGGAACCCTATGCTGTCCGGCTCGGGCAGCTGCATGCGGCGATAGAGGTCGGTCGCGTCGCTTTCCGCCTCGTCGCGGCTCATGACGCCGTGCTTGACCGGACCTTCGCTGTACTGGTCGATCAGCTTGTGGGCAGGATTGAAGCTCGCGGCGGCCGACTGCGCCACGTAGGCGATGCGGCGTCCGCGCAGGCCGCGCTTCGTTGCCTCGCTGGCCGCGCGCATGTTGATTCCGTCGAACGTGATTTCGCCGCCCGAGATGCGACATCCGTCACGCGCAAAGCCCATGGCGGCGAGACCGATCGTGGACTTGCCCGCACCGGATTCGCCAATGAGGCCGAGAACCTCCCCTTTGCGTAGCTCCAGATCCACGCCCTTGACGATCTCGATCCACTCCTCGTCCGTGCGGCCCTCGATGTGCAGGCCCTTCATGGAAAGAAGGATGTCGTTCGCGTCCAGCATGGCGTTACTCCTTCAGCCCGCTTGCGCGGTGCAGCTGCCAGTCCACGACAAAGTTCACGCAGACGGTCAGGAGCGCGATCGCGCCCGCAGGCAGGAGCGGGGTGATGTCTCCGAACGAGATGAGCGTGGCGTTGTCCTTCACCATGGACCCCCAGTCCGCCGTGGGCGGCTGAATTCCGAGGCCCAGGAAGCTGAGCGCGGAAATCATCAGGAAGACAAAGCAGAAGCGAAGGCCGAACTCCGCCACGAGCGGCGCCATGGCGTTCGGCAGGACTTCCCGGATGTTGAGGCGCAGGAGTCCCTCGCCCCGAAGCCTGGCAGCCTCGACATAGTCCATGACAACGATGTTCATGGCGACCGCACGCGCGAGCCGGAACACGCGCGTGCTGTCGATCAGCGCAATCACGAGAATCATGTTGACGATCGAGGTGCCGACGATGGTCAGCAGCAAGAGCGCGAAGATGAGCGCTGGGATAGCCATCAGCACGTCGACCGTGCGGCTGAGCACTTGGTCGACCCATCCGCCGACCGAGGCGGCGAGGAGTCCCGTCATGGTGCCCAGGATGAAGGCAAGCGCCGTCGTGATGAAGGCGATTCCGACCGTGTTCCGCGCCGCGAAGATGAGCCGCGACAGCATGTCGCGGCCCAGGTTGTCGGTGCCGAGAAGGTGGACGTCGTCCCAAGGCTGGTACTCGGTGCCGACAACCTCGGTCTCCGGAAAGGGCGCGACGAGGGGCGCGAAGACGGCGACAACGATGTAGATCAGGATGATCAGCATGCCGAAGCTTGCCGTGAGGGGTGCCGTGCGCAGTTCTCGGGCGATCGGCCTGGGGCTCGCCGCAACGACGGCGACGCGAAAGATCCAGCCGGCTGCGAGACCGAGGGCGATGGCGACGGCGAGCCAGAACAATCCGGTGACGAGTCCCATGCCCGCCTCCTAGCGTCCGTGCACCAGACGGGGGTTTGAAAGCGTCGCAAGCACGTCAGCCGCAAGGTTCAGGAACACGTAGGCTGCAGCAAAGACCAAGGCGACACCCTGCACGACGGGCATGTCGCGTGCCGCAACGCTGTCGACCATCAGCTGGCCCAGGCCGGGATAGACAAAGACCACTTCCACGACCACGACGCCAGTGATCAGGTAGGCGAGGTTCAGCGCGATCACGTTGATGATTGGGGCGAGCGCGTTCGGAAGCGCGTGCTTCACGATCACCCGCATCGGGTTCATTCCCTTGAGTTGCGCCATTTCGATGTAAGGCGAGGCCAGGAGATTGATGATCGCCGCACGCGTCATCCGCATCATGTGCGCGGTCACGACGAGGGTCAGCGTGAAGGCCGGAAGGAATGCACGATACAGGTATTCGCCGAGGCTAGGATCGCCCCGGAAGTTGGCCATTGACGGGAAGGCGCCGCCGGCCCCCGCGAGAAGAAAGATCAGGATGTAGGCCACGAAGAACTCCGGGAACGAGATCGAGGTCAGGGCGGACGCGTTCGCGAAGCGGTCGAAGAAGGAGTTCCTGAACAAGGCGGCGAGAATGCCGAGCGCCAGCGAGAGGGGGACGGCGATGGCGGCGGCATAAAGAGCCAGGTAAAGCGTGTTGCCAAGGCGCCGCCCGATGAGGTCGGACACCGCCATGCCGTTGGCAAGTGACTCTCCGAAGTCTCCCCGGAGGACATCCATGAGCCAGCCTGCGTACCGCACATGCATCGGCTGGTCCAGGCCAAGCTGCCGCCTGAGCGCCGCCACGGTTTCAGGGGTTGCCGACTGGCCCAGGATTTCCTGGGCGAAGTTCCCGGGCAGGAGTTCGGTGGCCAGGAAGATGATGAGCGACACGACGAAGAGCGTCAGGATGCCGAGCGCAATGCGCTTCAGGATCATGTTGGCAATGTGAGACATCGAATTCCCTTGCTGTCACATCGGTCAGCGCATGTCCGCCGCAAGAAAATGCCCCCGACGCGGTCGCCGGGACCGGCCGGGGGCAAGTCCGGTCAGATCAGGCGAACCACCAGCGCTCGCCGATCCGATGGCCGTCGTTGCGCCAGTTGGATGCGACCTGGTCCGGCTTGACCAGGGTGTCGCTGTAGGCGCCGACATAGGCGGCGAACATCGGAATGATGATTCCGCCTTCGTCCGAGACAATCTGCTGCATCTCGAAATACATTTCGCGACGCAGGTTCTCGTCGAGTTCGGAGCGTGCCGAGATGAGAAGCTCGTTGAAGCGGTCGTGGCTCCAGTAGGTCTCGTTCCAGGGCACGCCTTCGGCATAGGCCGTGGCGAACATCCAGTCCTCCGTCGGGCGGCCGCCCCAATACGTGCCGACAAAGGGTTTCTGCATCCAGACGTTGCTCCAGTAGCCGTCGTTCGGCTCACGCACGACATTGAGATTGATGCCGGCCGAAGCAGCCGATTCCGAGAACAGGACGCCTGCATCGATCGCGCCCGCGAACGCCGCGTCGGCGAGGTGGATGTCGACGCTGAGGCTGTCGAGGCCAGCCTGCTTGAGGTGGAACTTCGACTTGTCCGGGTCGAGTTCCTTCTGGGGCAGGTCGGTGTTGAAGAAGCGCGCGCCCGGGCCGATCGGATGGTCGTTGCCGAGCGAGCCGTAGCCGTTCAGGATCGTGTCCACCAGCTGCTGGCGATTGATCGCGTATTTCAGCGCCAGCCTCACGTTCACGTCGTCGAAGGGCGCCGCGCGGGTGTCCATCGGGAGCCCGTAGTGCTGCGTGCCAGTCACCGAAAGGATCTCGATGCCCGCGGCCCGTCCGAGCAGCGACACGGTGTTGAGATCCACCGTGTCGATATAGTTGACCTCTCCCGAGATCAGGGCGTTCTGGCGTGCGGCGTCGTCGTGGATGACGAACTGCTCGATGGCGTCGATGTAGGGCAGTCCGCTCTTCCAGTAGCCGTCGTGGCGCTCGTAGCGCGCGCCGACGCCGAACTCGAGGTCGACGATCCGGAACGGTCCGCAGCCGTCACGGGTCTCGGGATCGATCATGCCATCCTTCGCCGGAAGGATCGGAAGGTGATAGTCTGACAGCACGAAGGGGAAGTCGGCATTGCCGTTGGCAAGCGTGACGATCACGTTCATGCCGTCGGCTTTCATGTCCACGACGTCCGCAACGATCGGCTTCGCGGCAGAGGTCGAGTCGTCTCCGCGATGATGGTCGATCGACGCGATCACGTCCTCCGCGACCAGCCTGTGCCCGGAATGATAGTCGACGCCTTCACGGATCTTGAACGTCCAGACCCTCGCATCGGGCGAGGCTTCCCAGCTTTCGGCCAGTTCCGGCACGAGAGAGCCGTCCGCGGCGATTTCGGTAAGGTAGTTGTTCCGGGTATGCGCCTGGAAGATCATGAAGTCGGCTTCCCAGCTGCCCGGATCCATCGCATCGGTCGTCGAGCCATGGGCCATGCCGACGCGAAGCGTGCCGCCACGCTTGGGTTGCGCCTTGAGCGGCGTGCCCCAGGGCGTGACGAGAGCGGCAGTGCCAAGCGCCGTTGCGCCCTTGAGGATGCTGCGGCGGCTGACGTCCGCCAATGCGGGTGATCCCGTAAGTGATGACATTGTGTTCCTCCACATCTGTTTGGGTCCGGTGGTCCGGATTCTTCATCAAGGACAATACTGACCGCAAATCCCGTCGATTCAACCGTTTATTCGCACGGCGCACCGTGAACAGTCCCGCACGGTCCCAGGCGAATGCCGGGGCGCAGTTTTCGATATGGAATCAGGCCAATGTCGCAAGGCAGCGCTCCCGGTGCGCCGCAGGAGATCACGCGCTGGCTGATCGGTTCGAACTCGGCCCGGTAGTGCACGGTGCTCTTGACCGCAATGATGTTGGCATCCTCGGGGATGAGGCCGACGTGGGAGAAATAGGCCCGGTCGAGACACTGGTTGCGGACGCTTGAGGTCACGATGCGGATGTCGGCGTCCGTCCCGAGCGGACGAAGCACCGCCGTGGGCCCCATCCGGGCCGTGCCGCCGCCGTACATTTCGCCTCGGTAGGCAACTTCTCCGTTGCTCAGGGCTTCGACGCGGAAGCGCGCATCAAGGGGCGTGTCGCCCTTGACTCCCGACTTTCCGCCCAGGCCGACCTGAAACTCGCGCCCGATGCCGAGCCTGTGCGCCTCCGCCGCCGCCGCGGGATCGTGCATGACGCCGAAGATCACCTGTCTCGCCCGGGCGTTCACGAGTGCCTTGAGGAGACCGGTCGTGTCGGATGACGTGCCGCCGCCCGGGTTGTCCTGCACGTCGGCGATCGTGACGGGCTTGCCGGGGGGCCTGGCCATTGCGGCGCTCACGGCTTTCTCAGGCGCCACGAGCGTGCAGTCAAAGTCCGCCTCGGCGGCGAGGGCCTCTTCGAGAAGCGCATCGGCCGCGGCATCCGCCTTTGCTGGATCGACGGCGCTGGCAAGCAGCGAGGGGCCGGAGTCGGCAATGTCGCCACCAGTGAAGCCGACGGCGAGCTCGACATCCATTTCGCCGCCGGACATCTCGACTGCAATCCCGTAGAGCCTGCGCATGGGGTCGGAACCCGTATGCTGGGCATGCATGGGGATGATGTAGGGCAGTTGCCGAAACGCCGTCGCGGGTCGCTCGCCTTCGAGCAGGCGCAGCAGGCGGGACAAGGCGCGGGCGCCCGTCCGGCCCATGTCGAGGTGGGGGTAGGTGCGATAGATGCTGATCGAACTGGCGTGGCGGACCATGTCGTTCGTGACATTCGCATGCATGTCGAGGCTGACCGCGATCGGCAGGTCGGGACCAAGCCGTGCACGGATGCGGCGAAGCAGCTCGCCTTCGCCGTCATCGTGGCTTGCGGTGATCATCGCGCCGTGGAGATCAAGATACAGGCCGTCCAGAGGCAAGGCCTTGCCGAGCCTGGCGACGATGCGTGCCGTGATCGTATCGAACGCGTGGTCGGTGACAGGACCGGAAGGCTCCGCGGCGCACCAAAGGACGGGATGAAGCTCGATCGTCGCGGACGACTCTGCCGCCTCGATGAACCCCGCTATCGGCAGGTTCAGGCCGAGAGTGCCGTCGCGCACGGCATCGCCTTCAAGGAGGGCTGGCCATGAATCCGCCATTTCAAATTCCGGCATGCCTGCCGTTCCGCAGCCGAAACTGTTGGTTTCGTGCTGGAATCCGGCGACTGCGATCCGATGCTTGGGGGCGGTTCGGGTCAATAGCCGCGCTCCGGGTCGACGACGTTCCTGAGCGGGCTTCCGGCAATCCATCTGTCGAGGTTGTCAAGGAAGAGATCGAAGGACGCGTCTTCCCAGCCGTCGTACACCGACGAGCAGTGGGGCGAGATGATCAGGTTGTCGATGCCCCAGAACGGGCTGTCCTTCGGAAGGGGTTCGATCTCGAACACGTCGAGAGCGGCGCCGGCGACATGGCCGGAGACAAGGGCCTCTGCGAGAGCTGCCTGGTCCACGATGCCTCCGCGAGAGACATCGGCGAGGAGCACGCCCTGTTTCATCACGGCAATCTCGGCCCTTCCGATCATGCCGCGGGTTGCCGGCGTGAGCGGAGCGCAAACGGCGATGCAGTCGGCATCTTCGAGGAAGCCACGG
Source organism: Paracoccaceae bacterium (assembly GCA_965208685.1). Taxonomy (GTDB): domain Bacteria; phylum Pseudomonadota; class Alphaproteobacteria; order Rhodobacterales; family Rhodobacteraceae; genus JAJEFO01. Next base: position 680,407 of record CBDBPL010000007.1, read on the forward strand.
AGGTCGTCCGGACCGGCCACGATGTCGACGCATTCGTCGGATTGCGGTCGCGAGCGCACGCCGACGACGCGCATGCCGAAGACCCTTGCCTTCTTGGCAAGTGCACGCCCTGTATGCCCGAGACCTACGATCAGGAGCGTCTTTCCCCTGAGCGGCACCATCTTGCGTGCGTGCCAGACGCGACCTGCCTTGTCCCGGCGCAGCCCCTCGATGTCGAGCGTGAAGTGCAGGAAGCCGCCCAGAACGTATTCCGCCATCATGTCCGCCGCCACGCCGGCGGCGTTCGTGATCGTCGTGCTGGTCGGATCCCATCGCCCGAAATGGTCCGTTCCCACGCCGCCGTTCGCGATCCATCGGGGGCCGCCCGGCGCGAGAAGGGCGTTGCGGGGAAAGCCTTGACTGCCTGCGAAGCGGATTGTGAAGACCACGTCGGGCCTGAACTCCCGAATCATGTCGGGCAGGGCCTCGTAGGTCGTGCATTCCGCCACGTCGAATCGGGGAAACGCGGACCGCAGCCTGTCCGCATGCCTTGAAGTGGCATCATTGTGCAGGAGAATGCGGGGTGCTCGGGTCATGTGACCGGACGCGCGTGAATGAGCCGCAACAGTTCGGCGAACCTCGTGTCTGGCTCCGTCAGGCAGTCGCGCATTTCCCAGATGGCAGTTGCGCGGTCGTGGCCGAGGCAGCGTGTCATTTCGAGGAACTTCGCCTTGACGGCATCGTGCGGCAGGGGTGTCTCCAGGCCTCCTTTCGCATTGACGTCTCCCGAAGACATCGTGCGACCGTCGGACAGGTGAACCGTGACGTCGGACCAGCGGCCTTCCGGAAACCGCGCCGAGTGACGGCGATCCTCTGAAACCTGGATCTTGCCGACAACGGCCTTGATTTCGGGGTCGGACAGGGCCTTGCCGGTCACCTGGTCTGGTCCGATCCTGCCGTGAACAAGCAGTGCGCCAAGCGCGAAGGCAAGGGAGTACTGGGCATGCGACGTGGTTTCCGGCATGCCGGGAAAGAGCTCCGCGGCTTCGGCAAACGTGTTCACGTCAATCGCGGATACGTCATGCGCGGCAAACCCGTGTTCCTCCCTTAGCTGGCCGAGGGCGTCGATTGCCGCATGCGCCCATCGGCAGATCGGATAGGGCTTGATGTAATTCTGTTCGACCGTCCAGTTCTGGCCGAGATCACCCCAGCGTTCCGCGACCTCGTCGGCCTCGACGGTTATGGCCGGGGCGCCCTCGAACCCTTCCTCCGCCAGCAGCACCGCCGTGAGACCCACGAACGCGCCCATGCCGGAGCCGTCATGCAGCATGGTCGGGTTTGCTATTTCGCGCATCATCTGGCTGCGCGGTCCATGGTATTCGGCGATTCCGAGCGCCTGTCGGAGCCGGTCGGCGTCAAGGTTTCGCAGCCGTGCGCCGAGCGCCGCGACACCAAGCGCGTTCCAGGCCCCGGACGTGTGGTAGTCGCTGACCGTCGCATGGAGCGACAGCGCGGCGCGGGCGGCGACCTCGTAGGAAATTGCAAGTGCTGTGAGCGCGTCGCGCGCCGACAGTGCAGGTTCGCTCTCGGCCAGGGCGCAGAGCGCGGGCACGACGGCGCACCCGACATGGCCCTTGGTCGGATTGAAGCCGTCATGAGCGTCAAGATTGTCGGTCTGCGTCGCAGCTGCGAAGGCGGCTCCCGGCATCGAGGCCGTCCGGCCGTCAAAGAGAAGGGTGGCCGTCTCGGCGGGAGTGCCCGCCGCAAGAAACCGCACCGCGTGGTCGCGGGCGATGCGTCCGGCGTCAAGCCGTGCGGAACCCGCCGTGACGCCGAGCGTGTCAATGAGCAGCGTGGCCGCGAAGTCGAGTGCGCTTTCCGGCACGTCGGGCGTGCCAAGCACGAACTCGGCGAGATCATCAGGGTTCATGTGCGGGGCCTTTCGAGGAGCGCGCCGAATCCCGGAACGGGTTCATCGATTCCAAGGCGGCGAAGCGCCTCGTGCATCATGGCCTGGTTTGAACATATCGCGGGCTTGCAAAGGGCCCGTTCGAGCCGCGCGACGGATTCGACGCTGCGCATGTCCGTGCAGGAGAGAACGACGGCATCTGCATCGTCGTGGTCGGCGCGGATTCCGGAGGCGATGACCTCGTCGGGAGTCATCGCGCCCTGATCCTCGTTGCTGAGCGGTTCAGTGACTTCTGATCGCTGGACGGTTTCGATGCCTGCCTCGGCAAGGAATGCGACGGCCATGTCGTTGATTGCCTGGACATAGGGCGAGGCAAGTCCGACCTTCTTGGCGCCCAGCACCTGGAGTGCGGAGACGAGTGCGCCCGCGGCAGTCACCGTCTCGACGCCGCTTACGGACTTGGAGCGGGCCGCGAGCTTCCTGTCAAAGTCGGGCCCGTGTGCAAGCGTTGCCGAAGTGCAGCCGTAGAGGATGATGTCGGGTCTGACGCCCGTGAGGAGGCGGAGCGGTTCGTCGATGTCCGATGTGCCGAGCCCCTGCATCTGGGACTCGTCCGGTATCCGCTCCGCGTCATATCCACCAAGGCGGGCTGAGTGGACGGAGATGCCCGGAGGACTCATGAGCGTCATGTCCGGCTCGAGATTCGTGTTCGTGAAAGGGACGAGAAGTCCCAGCCGGGCTCGTCCGCGGGATGGTTTCATGGCGTATCTTCCCTGATCCATGTCTCAAGCAGGGAGATGGCATTGTCCAGTTCCCTTGCCGGACCGATCGTCATGCGAAGGCAGTGGGGAAGTCCCGCGGCACCCTGCGCACGCACGACGGCACGTCCGGAACGGAGCCGTGCCTCGGCGGAGCGCGCACGTTCCTGCGTTTCAAGATCCAGGAGAAGGAAGTTGGTGCTGCCGGAAAGACAGCGCATGCCCAGCGCGGCCAGCTTCGCTGCCGCCTGGTCACGTCGTTCGGCAGTCATGGCGCAGGTCTCGCGCATGTACGCATCGTCCTGCAGCGCAGCTCGCGCGGCGGCCTGCGAGATGGCGGTGACGTTGCTGGGGTTCAGGACCTTTCGGACCTCGACCGCAATCCCTGCCGGAAACGTGCCCCATCCCACGCGGCAGCCCGCCAACCCGTACGCCTTGGAAAACGTGCGCAGGATGACCGTGTTCCCTGTTGCGGCCATGTCGAAGACGGGCGCATCGAGATGATCGGCGAATTCGCCGTAGGCTTCGTCAACGACGAGCAGGATGTCCTCGCGGAGACTGCCGCGAAGACGGCGGATCTCGCCTGTCGGGATGCGGGTTCCGGTCGGGTTGCCGGGATTGGCAAGGAAGACGCAGCCGGTATCCGGCCGGACGGCTTCGAGAAGGGCGTCTGCCGACGCCGTGCAGCCGGATTCGGGCGCCGTGTCGAACCGGGCCTCGCTTGCCTGCGCAGCGCTGCGAAAATACGGGTAGGCGTGTTCAGGTGCAAGAACCGCGCGGTGCGGGCCGGCAAACGCACGCGCCAGGCAGCTGATCAGCTCGAGTGAGCCGCTGCCGCAGAGGATCGAGTCAGGGTCGAGGCCGTGCCGCGTTGCAATCGTCGAACGCAATGCGGTCCACTCGGGATCCGGGTACAGCGCCGCATCGGCCATGGCAGCCACGACCGCTTCGAAAGCGCCCGGGCAAGGCGGACGGAAACTCTCGTTTTGCGCGAGCGAAGGTGCAGGATGGCCGTCCGGCCCCGAGAGGTCGGCCAGAGCGTAGGGCGCCATCGCCGCGACATGCTTCCGTGCACGGGTCACGGAGTCCGTCCATAGGCCCGTCGCGCGGCATCCGGGCTGACAAGTCCCGCTAGCACGTCGCCTTCGAGCATGACGGGCGGGCGCTTGTCAGGAGCGCCAAACCCGCCACCGCCCGGGGTTTCGAAGATCAGGCGCTCGCCAGGCCTGATGCGAATCTCGCCCTTGCCCGGCAAATCTGGTCCCTCCTCGCCGATCCGGATGCGCCCCGGCGCGCCGTCCTGGCCCTTGCTGCGGCCACGCGCCGGGTTCCTCACCCGTTCGACGGAGAGGAACAGGAGCAAGTCCTGGTTCAGCGCCGGACTGATCTCGATTCGCTGCCCAAGTCCGCCGCGCATCCGGCCGGGGCCGCCAGAATCCGTGCGCAGTTCGCGACGGTGAAACAGGACCGGTGCCACCGCCTCCGTGGTTTCCACCTGGCTGCCCCAGACGCCGCTTGGAAAGGCCGTGGCCGAGAGCCCGTCACGTGCTGGCCGTGCGCCTGTGCCGCCGTTGAAGACGAGCTCCAGGGCAAACTGGACGTCTCCTCGTTCACCCGCTTCGGGCGCATGCCGGAGCGGGAGGTCGTACATGCAGGACGCGCCCTCGGCAGGAACCTTGTCGGGAAGTGCCTGCGCCAGGCATCCGAAGACCAGATCGGGCGTCATCTGCCCAAGCGCATGGCGCATTGCAACCGGCGACGGCGGCCTGGCATTCAGTATGCAGCCGGGCGGTCCCGTGACACGGAAGGGCTCGAGCGAGCCGGCATTGTTGGGAATGTCGGGGCCGATGATGCAGCGAAGGGCGAAGACGGTGTATGCGGTGGCATAGTTCAGCGGCACGTTGATGCCCTTCGGGGCGCACGGGTCGGTGCCGGCAAAGTCGACCAGCACGTGGTCCTCCGCAATGGTGAGGGCGGCGCGCAGCGTCAGCGGGCGGTCATAGCCGTCCACGGTCATGGCGCTCTTCCATGTCCCCTTCGGCAGCTCCGCGATGATGTCGCGCGCACCCCGGCGTGAGGTCTCGATGATGTGGCGCGAGAGGTCCCGGAGGTCGGCAAGACCGAACTCATCCATTGTCTGGCACACCCGTGCTGCACCGACCTCGCAGCAGGCAATCAGCGCATAGATGTCGCCCTCGTTGGCGATCGGTTCGCGCGAGTTCGCCTTCACGATGTCGAGCAGGAGGCCGTTCACCTCGCCGGCCTCCACCAGCTTGCATGGCGGTATCATGAGACCTTCGTCGTGGATGTCCGAGCCCTCCGGGCCCATGCCCTGTCCGCCGAGATCCACAAGGTGCGACGTGCAGGAGGTGAAGCCCACGAGGCGGCCGTCATGCATGATGGGCATCATCAGGAGAAAGTCGTTCAGGTGACCGGACGCGATCCACGGATCGTTGGTCATGTAGATGTCCCCGGGACGCATGTCTTGATCCGCAAAGCGGGCGCGGAGAAATTCCACGGCCATTGCCATCGTGTTGACATGCCCGGGCGTGCCGGTCACGGCCTGGGCGAGCATCCGGCCTTCGGCATCGAAGATTCCGGCCGAAATGTCACCGCATTCGCGCACGATCGGGCTGAACGCGGCGCGCATGAGAGCCTGGCCCTGTTCCTCGACAACGGCGAGCAGCCTGTCCCAAAGAACCTGAAGTCGCGTGCTGTCCATTGTCATGGCAATGTTCCTTCCTGCCGGGTCATCCAGATGTTCCCGGCCCCGTCCACCCTTGCGTCGAAATCTGCGCTCACCAAGGTCGTCGTCTGTGGCTCCGTGACCAGTGCCGGCCCCGAAAGGCGGGCGCCGTCCGACAGGTTCGCGCGGTCGTAGACTGCGGCTTCGCGCCATTCCCCGGTGACGTCGCAGAGGATCATCCGGGATCCGGCGGGATTCGCGGTGGACGGAGCCGCTGCGGCGGGCGCCGGGTCGATTCCCGGAACCTCCGAGGCGAGATGAATTGCCCAGTTCAGAATCTCGATCTTCATGTCCGGAACAGTGCGGCTGAACTGGCGCCGGTACTCGGCCTCGAAGGTGCGGCGGAGGCCAATCGCATCGGGCGGCTCCAGGTCGCGCGGAGGGACGGTGACCTCGATCTCGTGGCCCTGTCCATGATATCGCATGAAGGCGACGCGGCGCTCGGTCAATGGCCCGTCCGGTGCGCCGGCCCTGACGACAGTGCGCGCTTCGCTGGCCATGTCTCGGAAGAACCTGTTGATTGCGTCGACGTCGAGGGATTCGAGCGTCGTGTATCGCGACCGGACGATTTCGAAGGAAACCGGTGCGTGAAGGAATCCCACGGCGGAACCGACACCAGGGTTCCTTGGAACGACAACAGTGCGCACACGGGTTCGCCGTGCGAGGCGGGTGGCATGAAGCGGACCGTTGCCGCCGATGGCGATCATGACGTGGTCGTCAAGGTTCCTGCCGGATTCCACTGCGTGCATCCGTCCGGCGTTCGCCATGTTCTCGTCCACGATCTCGGTCACGGCAAACGCCGCGCGGTCGGGATCGAGGCCAAGGGCGTCACCGACCTCGCTCTTCAGCGCCGCCGTGGCAGCACCCGGATTCATGCTTATGCGGGACTCGGCGAAGCCGTGGGGCGCAATGAGCCCTTGCACGATGTCGGCATCCGTGACCGTGGGCTGCTTGCCGCCGTTCCCGAAGGCAGCCGGCCCAGGGTCCGCACCTGCGCTTTGCGGTCCGACGCGAATCCGGCCGAGCCGGTCAACGCCAGCGATCGAGCCACCGCCGGCGCCGATTTCGATCATCTCGATGACCGGAATGCGTACCGGCATGCCCGAACCCTTGATGAACCGCTCGGCGCGGGCGATCTCGAATCTCCGCGCGGTCTGGGGCCGGAAGCCGTTGATCAGGCAGAGCTTGGCCGTCGTGCCGCCCATGTCGAAGGAAAGCACCTTGCCCTTGGCGGTCTCGCGGGCAAGCCGCGCAGCCAGGATCGCGCCGCCGGCCGGGCCTGATTCAATGAGCCGCACCGGGAGACGCGACGCGGTTTCGAGAGTGGCCATGCCGCCGCTCGCGGTCATCATCAGGATGGGGCAGGCCAGTCCCTCGGCCCGGAAGCGCGTCTCGAAGTCCGCGAGATATCGCGACATGAGCGGCTGGATGTAGGCATTTGCGACCGTGGTGCACAATCGGTCGAACTCGCGCGCTTCGGGGCTGACCTCGTGGCTGACTGAAATCACCAGATCCGGCAGCGTCGCGCGGAGCATGTCGCGGAGCCGCAACTCGTGGGTCGGGTTCGCGTAGGAATGAAGCAGGCAGATGGCGACAGCCTCGATTCCATCGGCTTCAAGCCGCCCAGCCAGCGCCGCCACCGCACTTTCATGGAACGGGACGAGTTCCTCGCCGCGTGCATTCATCCGCCCGCCCACGGTGAATGCCCGTGTCCTGGGCACGATCAAGTCAGGCTTTTCGAGATTGATCGCATACTGGCTGTAGCGCCGCTCGTAGGCAATTTCGAGGATGTCGCGGAAGCCTTCGGTCGTGATCGAGCCGACCTTCGCGCCTCGGCGTTCGATCAGGGCATTGGTGGCGAGCGTGGTGCCATGGATGAAGCCGCCGACTTGGTTCCAGGCTGCCGAGGCCGCAGTCAGTGCATGACGGGCGCCCTCAATGGCGCCAAGCGCCGGCTCTGCCGGTGTCGTCGCGGTCTTGGTCGTTGCCAGGATTCGACCGTCACCGTCGACGAGGACGGTGTCCGTAAAGGTTCCTCCGATATCGATGGCAAGGCGCAGGGCGCGTGGCGATGGCATGGAGCGGGTTCCGAATGTTCGGGTTGCAAGTCTGGCCGGGTCGGTGGCTGCTGCCAAAGGCGCAGCCGTCGGGCCACGAGATCGCAGCCGGTCGACCTGCGAAGCGTCGCGATGCACCTTATGGCAGGCATTTCGTCACGAGGCTCGTTCCTCCATATGTGCCGACGTTGGAAAGAAACGGCACTTCCGTCAATGAAAATCACGCGCCGAAGCGCGTTGTGCCAGTTTCCGCCATGCCGATCCTCGCCAAGCCCTTCATCCGTCGGTCCTCGGCAGTTTCGAGGCCGGGTCATGGGCGGCCTCTGACAGAATTCGCCCCCGTCGGGGCGTTCCGGCGACCACCACCTCGACCTCCGCACCGGGCATGTGTGCGGCCTGATCGATATAGGCGAATGCCAGTATCGTGCCGACGCTGTGGCCGTAGGCAACGGATGTCGTGGCGCCGATGACCTGTCCGTCCCGCAGCACGGCCTCGCCGCCATGCCCGTCATTGACGCCATCGGGCTCGATTTCAAGATAGGCGCAGATCCAGGGCAAGGTGCCCTCGGAGGCGGCCTTGGCGCCGCGTCTCGTTGCGTCTGCGCCGAGATACTCCTTGTCGAGGCTGACGAACGCCATGACGTCGGCCTCGGGAAGCGTCACCTCGTTCGTCAGTTCGCGCGCGCCCTTGAACGCCTTCTCCATCCGCAGGGCGTTCATCGCAAAGCTTCCGTAGTCCGCGATTCCGTGCTGTGCCCCAGCGGCCCGGAGGGCTTTGTACACTGTCCGGCAGGCGTCGTTCGGCATGTGGAGCTCCCAGCCAAGCTCGCCGGCATAGGACATTCTGAGAGCCAGCAGCGTGTGGCCGGCAACCGTGATGTCCTGCGCCGAAAGCCAGCGAAAGCCGACGTTGGAAAGGTCGGCATCCGTGCAGGCACTCAGCACGTCTCGCGCGCGGGGTCCGCTCAAGGCCAGCGCCGACCAGGATTCGGAACGCGAGGTGATCGTCACGTCCTCCCCGGCGAGGTGGTTGCGCAGGTGGTCGATCAGGACGTTCTCGAAGAACGCGGCGCAGACAAGGTAGTAGCGCTCGGCATTCAGGCGCGTGATCGTGGTTTCGAGCTCGATCCGTCCGCGCCGGTTCAGCATGTGGGTGAGCGCCACCGATCCGTCCCTGGAAGGCAGCCGGTTCGCGACGAGGCGATCCAGGAAGTCGCCGGCCTGGGAACCGGCGACCTCGACTTTCGTGAACGCCGTGATGTCCATGATGCCGACCCGTTCGCGGACCGCCCGCACCTCCTCGCCAATCATGTCGTGCACGACGTTTCGGGGGAAAGAGTAGTGGTCGCGCTGCGCGACGCCGTCTCTCGCAAACCAGCGCGGACGTTCAAAGCCAAACACCTCCTCATGCACTGCCCCCTTTGAATGGAGAAGGTCATGGACGGGCGAGGGCTTGACTGGTCGGCCGGCGAGGCGATTGAAATCCGGATACGGGATTTCGTGGCGCAGGCAATAGTCCTCGTGCGCCTTCGTCACTTGCCAAGACTCTGTCGCGTAGGGCCCGAATCGGCGAGGATCTAGCTCGCGCATCGAGATGTCCGCCGCACCGTGGACCATCCATCGCGCCAGTTCCCTGGACAGGCCCGGGCCCCATCCGATGCCGATCTGCGTGCCGCAGCAGCACCAGTAGTTGCGCGCGCCCGGCACAGGTCCGATCAACGGGTTGCCGTCCGGCGGATGGCTGATCGCGCCGTGGACCTCCCGCACGATGCCGAGATCTGCAAGAACAGGCATCCGGTCGAGGGCGTTGACGAGCCAGGGCATGATGCGGTCGTAGTCGGCGTCGAACAGTTCGTTCTCGGCCTCCCAGGGGCAATGGTCGTGCCATACGGAATTCGGGTTCTCCTTTTCGTAGATCCCGATGAGACCCCGTTTCTGTTCCATCCGGATGTAGCCGGAGACCTGCCGGTCGTCGCGAACGACGGGGAGTTCCGTTTCCAGATCCTGGAATTCCGGCACGGGTTCGGTGACCAGGTAGTGATGCGTCATCGAGGTCATGGGCAATTGCAGGCCCGACCACTCCCCCATCTGCCGGGCATAGGTGCCGCCCGCGTTGACCACATGTTCGCACGTGATCGTGCCCCCCTCGGTCTCGACCAGCCATTCTCCGGCATCGTTCAAGGAGATGTTCAGGGCGCGACAGCGGCGGAAGATCCTGACTCCCAGCTGTCGGGCGCCGGTTGCAAGAGCCATGGTCGCGTTTGACGGATCGACGTGGCCGTCATCCGGCGTGTAGAGAGCGCCAAGCACGCCGTCGAGGTTGTAGAACGGGTGCTTGCCGGCAATGAATTCCGGGTCGACGAGTTCGATGTCGAAACCAAGTGCGCGGCCGACCGAGAGCGTCTGGCGAAGCCAGTCCATTTCGTCCTCGACATAGGCCAGCCTCAGCGAGCCGCATCCGTGCCAGGTAACCGGCTGCCCGGTTTCCTGCTCCAGCAGTCCGGCATAGAGTCCGATGTTGTAGTCGACCATCCGCCCGAGGCCGTATGAGCTGGTGGAGCGCGTGATCTGTCCGGCCGCATGCCAGGTCGAACCGCTGGTCAGTTCGGCCTTTTCCAGGAGCACGGTGTCGTCGCCCCAGCCCTCATGGCCGAGATGGTACGCGAGGCCGCAGCCCATGATTCCGCCACCGATGATGACGACCCGGGCGTGGCTGGGAAGGTCTTGTTTTGGCATCGGCAGGAATCGTCTTCGCGGGATGTTTCGCGGAACCTAAGTGCGCATTCAGGGCGTCGTCAACGCATTGGCAAGCAAGTTCCGTATGCGCCACTGAAGGCCGCCACCCCCTCCGCTCGTGCAGCTGCGGCAAACTGCCATTTCCGCATCTCGTCTGTCGCCGTCGAACCCATTTCCAGTCGCCATACGGGTTCCGCCGCAGCAAGAAAGTCTCCTCGCCAGCAGTATCCCATTAATAGTCACATAGATTCAGCCGCTTGCCAGGTCCGTCCGGCTGGACGTGATGCTCCGTCGTGTCAAGAAGTTGATTCAAAGTAGTTTTCTCGAAAACCGTGAGGCTCAGAATCTGTAGGATTGTGTGAAGGCTTTCCTCGATTTTCAGGCGCTTCCGCATGATCGCAACGATCACGCAGACCGAGACGGCGATCCAGACCTGGCTCTTCACGGCGTTCCCCGAGGTGCCGAAGAAAGACTTTTTCCGAAGATGCTGCTTGATCCACTTGAAAAGAGTTCCACCTGCCACCTGGAACGGCAGATGTCTGCGACCGTCATGGCCGGCAGGGCGAAGTTGTCGGTCAGGAAGACCAGGGTCTTGTCGCGTTCCTGGTCGCGGTACTTGACCCGCCGCGTCTTGTCCGGGAAATCGGTCGCGCTGTTGATGCCATCCGGCCGCACGACCTGATCGCAGACGAGGCCGGTGCTGCGGTCCACGGGCCGGGAAGCGCGTCATCGGGGTGGGCGTCCCGGGCAACGGACGCTGCGCGAAGTCGGCGTGGATCTTCCAGTCACGGGCATGGTTGGCGTTGGCGAGGGTGTTGCGGGAGTCAATGGTTGGCGTTGGCGAGGGTGTTGCGGGAAACTCCGCCGCGGATGCCCATGTGATACAGCTTTCCGGACTGGGCGCGCAGGCAGGTCTCGATGTCGCGCAGGCTGCTCCTGCAGGTGAGCTGGGCAAAGGCCATGCACCGGTACTGATCCGCGCAGCTGAACGCCTTTACGTACCGGTCGCCGCCGTACCGGGAGACGCACCGGTTGAACACGTGCCACGGGAGATGTCCCATGATCTGGGCGAAGACCAGGCTGCCGGAATGCATCGCGTTCTCCTCCTTGACGTTGCGTTTCAGGGAGGAAGTGTGAAGGCGGGAGACGCAGGTTCAAGTCGGCAACACCGAAAAGGCCCGACTAATGCATTTGCATCAGAAAGTTATGGAATGCTAATCCGATTTTCTCGGGACAGCAGCGGGAATCCGGAACAATCAAGAACCCAGGATAACGGCTCTGTGGGGGACGGGGCGTCGCAAGACCCGCCGTCTACCCGGCCACATCCCGAGCGGTGCACCGGTCAGTGTGCGATTGCCTCCCTCGGATCAAGACACTCGCGACCGAGACTCTCCGCAACCGCAGCATGGGTGATCCGGCCGGCGTGGACGTTCAGTCCGCCCATCAGGTGCGGGTCGTCTCCCAGTGCCTTGCGCCAACCCTTGTCGGCAATCGCCAGCGTATAGGGCAGCGTGGCGTTGTTCAACGCCTGGGCCGACGTGCGTGGCACGCCGCCCGGCATGTTGGCTACGCAATAATGCACGACCTCGTCCACCACGTAGACCGGATCGTCGTGGGTCGTCGGACGGGATGTCTCGAAGCAGCCGCCTTGATCGATCGCAACGTCGACAAGGACCGAGCCGGGCTTCATCCGGCTCACGAGTTCGGCGGACACCAGTTTCGGCGCCGCCGCGCCGGGAACCAAGACGCCGCCGATCACCAGGTCCGCCGCGATGCAGTGGCGCTCGATGGCCTCTCGGGTCGAGAACACGGTGTTCAGCGGCCGGCCGAACTGTTGCCACAGCCGGTTCAGCTGCAAGATGTTGCTGTCCAGCACCCATACGTCGGCACCCATGCCGAGCGCGATATGGATGGCGTGGGTTCCGACGACGCCGCCGCCGATCACGACAACCTTGCCGGGGTCGACACCTGGCACGCCGCCCAGCAGTATGCCCAAGCCGTAATGGGTCTTCTCCAGGTAATATGCGCCTGCCTGGACCGACATGCGGCCGGCGACTTCCGACATCGGCGCCAGCAGCGGCAGGCCGCCGGACGGCGAGGTGACGGTCTCGTAGGCGATGCAGGTCGCACCGCTGTCGAGCAGATCTTCGGCCTGATCCGGATCGGGCGCAAGATGCAGGTAGGTGAACAGGATCTGTCCCTGGCGAAGCATCGCGCGCTCCGGCGCCAGCGGCTCCTTCACCTTGACGATCATTTCGGCCTCGGCGAACACCTCGGCGGGCGAATCGGCGATGGATGCCCCGGCCTCCTCGTAGTGTGCATCGGTCATGCCGATGGCCCCTCCGGCCCCGCTTTCCACGACGACGCGGTGGCCGTGCGCGACGAGTTCGCGGACATTGCCGGGAATCAGCCCGACCCGGTATTCGTGTATTTTCGTTTCCTTGGGAACGCCGATGAGCATGTGAGCACCGTCTGGTGAACCGAGCGTGACGCACAAGCCCATACGATGATTTCCAGGCGCCGTAAACAGACAGGATTTCGCTAAAGTCGGTGCCGGCAAGCCGATGGAATCAATTGTCGGGAAGGTGCCGTTTCCGATACGGCTCCGTTCGCAGAAAATGTGGTTTCAGCCTGATGATTGCAAGCCGAAGCGGCTTTGATTGCAGGTCACAATGCCTGCCGTGCGACCGTCTCGTCGAACGCCGTGAAACCATTGGCGGGTCGGTTCCGGTAGCATCTGTGTTTTGCGTCCACCCCGGTTTAGGGCGAAATCCGTGATTTTCGATCTGGCATCGGAAAGTCATCCCCGATTCATCCACTGGTCTGACTTTCAACCTGCGCTCGGTTCCGGCGCAATGGCCGTCCCGTTTCCGTCTTCGCGTATCTTGCGCACTGGCAGTCTCTTCATCGGGCTGCCTCCGGTGCGAATTGAACCGAACGGCAACCGATAGCAGATCGCCTCGAAGCATCACGTCATCGCGTTGGCCGAATGCCATGGAATCATTGGCCGAATGCTTTCGGAATCTGTGGCCAGATCACCCCCGATTGCGAATCTGAGGCTGTGATCGATCTTTTTCCGATCCCGGTGTCAAGTCCTGCAAGGGCCACCAAAGGCAGCTCTCACAGCGGGCTAGCGCAGAACGACCACGGCGCACTTGGCGTGGCGAACGACGCGGGCCGCCGTTGATCCCAGCAAGAGGTGCGACAAACCGGGCCGGTGCGACGACACCACTATGCAATCCGTCTCATGCTTGCTGGCCCAATCGAGAATGGTGTTCGTCGGATGCCCTGACAGAACCTGGACTTCGACATCATCGCCGGTAATTTCTGCCCTGATCATGGAGGCCTGGTCCGACTGGCTTTTCTTCATCTGATCGGCAGGAAAGTAAGACCCGACATATGATGGCAACTCTTCCAGCACCGAAAGAACGGTGATCTTTCCGCCATCGGCCAGAAGGCGGCGCGCGGTGTCAAGAGACTTTGCGTAGGCTGCGACGTGACCAGGGGCAACGGCGACGAGAATGTGACTGTACATCTGAACCTCCGGATTCTTTCGAGTGAAGGGCGCGTGCCAAGTGACCAAGGCTGCGCCGGATCAATTGGCTGGCAATCGAGGGTGGCAAGAAGACGCGACGCCGGTGCCGGATCTACTTCAGCGCATAGGGCAGCCAGGTAGCGATTGCCGGGAAGAGGAAAACCAGTAACAGGCCGAAGATCTGGATCGCCACGAACGGGCCAACTGAATTGTAGACATCTCCCATGCTGACATCGCTGGGCAGGACGCCCTTGATCCAGAAAAGCACGAAGCCGAAGGGTGGCGTCAGGTAGGCAATCTGGATGTTCACGATGAACAGGGCGCCAAACCACAGCTTGTCGATCCCCAGCTCGTCAATGATTGGAATGAACAGGGGCGTGCAGAGCAGGATGATCGCCCAGTCATCCATCACCATGCCCAGCACCAGAATGATCAGCATCATCATCAGCAGGATGCCGGTGCCGCCCCCGGGCATGGACAGCACGAGGTTGGTCAGCAAGTCCTGGCTGCCCATGGAGTTGAAGACGTTGAGGTAGATGGTTGCACCGATCAGTATCCACAGGCCCATGCCGGACAGCTTGATCGTGGAGACGAGCGAATCGACGAGCACCTCCCTCGTGAGACGCCCGTAGGCCAGGTTGATGAGGAAGGCGCCCGTCGCCCCAAAGGCTGCAGCCTCCGCCGGAGTTGCAATGCCGCCCCAGATCACGCCCAGCACGATGGCGATCAACAGCGCGAACGGCCAAATGCTGAAGACGGCCACGAATTTTTCCTGGCGAGTGAACTTCTGGTCCGCCGGAAGGGCCGGGCCCAGGTGGGGCTGTATCCGACACCGAACGCCGATGTAGATGACGTAGAAGGTTGCCAGCATGAGGCCGGGAACAACCCCTGCCATGAACAGATCGCCAATCGAGACCTTGGCCAGCAGCCCGTAGAAGATGAACGGCACGCTGGGTGGGATCAATGCGCCGAGGGCACCGCCCGCGGCGATTGAACCGATCGCAATCGAACGGTCATAATTGTAGCGCACCATGGAAGGATAGGCGATCTGGCCCATCGTCGTGGTGGCAGGAGGCGTGATGCCCGTCACGGCGGCAAAGACCGTGCAAACCTGGACCGTGCCCATGGCCAGGCCACCGTGAATGTGCCCTATCAACTTGTAGACCGCGTCATAGGCGGCCTCTGCAACCCCCGAGAACCGTATGAGAGACCCCATGAACAGAAACAGCGGCACCGTCACAAGCACCGAATTCCAGGGTGTTGAATAGAAGGCACTGGGAACGGAAAGCAATGCGCGCGGCTCAAGGATGATGGCGAACAGAACCGCCGTCCCGCCAAGCCCGAACGCAACGGGCAACCCCATGAAGAGGAAGATGAACAGCACGATGAAATAGAGGGCAGTGACAAGTTCGAGGCTCATGTTCTCCGGTCCCGTGTCCTTTTGCTGTCTTCGGCCCGAAGCCGAAGCCAAGGCGCCAGCGATCTGTTCGGCAAAGCTTCGCCTTTCGGAGTTCCATTGGCCCGGATCGGGCCAATGGTCTTGGCAAACTCGGCGATCAGATCGCCAAGCGCGCCGGATCAGTTGCCGGCGGCCTTGTCTTCCAGGAACCTCTTGTAGATCTCCACGCCCTCGGCGTTGCCTGCGGACGCCGCGGCGACCTGCGGCCAGACGTCAGCGATGGATTTCGCGCGCATCCGCGCGATTTCCTCCTCAGAGAACACAATCACTTCGCCACCGGCGTCGCGCAGGATCTGAAGTGCTTCCTCCACACCGTCAGCATGCATCTTGCTGGTCAGGAAATACGTCTCCTCGAAGACGCCTTCGATCTGCTTGCGCTGCCAGTCGGTCAAGGCGTTCCAGCTTTGCAGGTTGACAAAGATCTCCTGGTGCTGCGCAGGGTTCCAGCCCGGCATGATCGCGTAGTTGATCACTTCCTGAAACGACATGTCGTCGATGCCGCCCGTATCCCAATACGTGCCGTCAATGGTGCCCAGCTTGATGGCCGTGTAGATTTCACCGGCGTTCATGGAAACCGGCGCGCCACCCATGGTCGAGTGAAAGATGGCCTGCGGGCCACCTGCACGCATTTTCTTGCCGTCCAGGTCTTCGAGCCTTTCCACCCGGAAAGTCGTGAACATGGCGTTCGGACCCTGGTTCGTCCAGCCGACCCAATGCAGGTTGCGCGCATTGGCGGCCGCTTGCACGATGTCACCGACGCGATAGTCGGGGTTGCCCCACATCACTTCCCAGGCTTCCTCGGTGTTGTTGGCACCCATGGCCATGCCGAAGGCCAGCATGCCCTCGGGCATGTCGCCGCCGTAGACGGACCCCCAGCCCGCATAACCGTCGGTCAGGCCTGCGGCAGCGGCGCCGAAGGCTTCTGCACCGCTGATCAGCGCGCCTGCCGGCTCCACGCGGATCTTGACAGTGCCTTGGGTGGCCACTTCGACCGCTTCAACCCAAGGGATCAAGCCGTTGTCCCAACCTGCATCCGTCTGGTCGAACGCGGGTTGGAAAGTCCATTCGGTCACGGTGTCCGGCGGACCGTCCTGTGCCGCAGCCATGCTGCCGAATACGGCAACGGCCCCGGCGCACAGCGTGGCTTGCAGCATTCTGGTATGTTTCATTTTCTCCTCCTGTTTCATCGGGTATTCGCTAGTCGAACGAAGATGATCCGCCACGGCCTTCGAGACCGCCAGTCAGCGGCCAAGAACGGTCTGAATGTCCTGAATCAGGTGCTTGATCACGATCAGAAGCACGAGCGCCCCGCTGATCGGAATCGCGAACTTGATAGGGTAGATCGGGATGGGGACAGCGGTTGGCGTCCTTTGATTGAGCATCGCCGACAAGGACGCCGCCTCGTATCCCTTCCAGATCAGCACGACCAGGAACAGGATCGCGACGGGCGCCGTCAGGATGTCAAGAACGGCCTTCGTGCGATCCCTGGCATTGGCATAGAACAGGTCCAGCTTCACGAAACTCTTGTGCTGCAACGAATACACCCCGCCGACACAGGCCAGTATGACCATGGCGGCCTGCAACGTCGTTCCGATCCACTGAGACGGCTGGTTCATGACATAGCGCAGGAATACATCAGAAACGCCGAATGCCATGCAGTACAGGATCAACAGCCAGCCGATCCATCCAAAGACCTCTGAAATCCAGTGCGTCAGCGCCTCCAGTCCCCGGTTCACCAAATCCAGTCCTTTCTCGTTCCGACCCTTGCCTCACGCCAAAGGCTCGTCCTGCGTCAAATGACAGAATGCATGCCGTCGGAAGCGGCTGTTGCCCGTCCCGCCTTCCTCGGTGATGGGCGACACCTGGTGCAGCGTGGCGCCGGCTCTCGCCTTGCCTGATCGCGCTTCGATGCAAAGCGGTAGATCAGGAAGAGCTGGAAACGCTGCGGTATGCGGAAACACCCCCAAATCTCTCACGTGGAGACCGGCTGCCGATCTGCGACATTCGTGCCTCTGTCCATGTTCTCCAACCAAAGACCACGGCGCCGGACAGGAATAGGTACAGTTTGCGAAATTCGTGGGTGCAGGGCTCCGGGCGCAACTCCCCTTGTTCCCCGAGGTCAGGCGCCCAGTTCCACGATGGTCTGCTTCAGTTCCTGAAGACCTGCCTCGATCAGAAGTGGATCGATGGCTGAAACGCCCACGCGAAACGCATACTCGCCGGTTTCCCACACGGAATAGCAGGGCGCGATCTCTTCGATGATCACGCCCCTTTCGCGGGCCCGCCCGGCAATCTCGCTGGCGCGAAGACGTTTCTCTTGGTCGGAGAGTATGAAGGTGGTTCCGCCGAATTCACCCTTGATTTCAAAATTGGGGAAATGCGCGCGCAGGAAACTGTTCGCGATCTCCCATCGCTCCCTGTGGCCTTTCTGGATGCGCCTGAGCCGGCTCTCATACTGTCCGAACCTGATGAACGCGGCCGCCGTCAACTGAAGCACCGTCGGGGGATGGCGCATGATCCTGCCGCGCAGGTCACGTGCCGCCGTGATGAACTCCTCCGCGGCCGTCATGTATCCAAGCCGCAATCCGGGGGACAGGCCCTTTGACAGGCTGGCCAGATAGATCACGCGCCCCGAACCGTCCACGCTGAACAGCGGCAGGGGCGTGAAATGCCGATAATCGACGTCGCATTCGTAGTCATCTTCGACGATGAAGAAGTCATGCTCTTCGGCGGCCTCGATCAGGGCCTGCCTGCGAAGCTCCGACATCGTGACGGTTGTCGGGAACTGACGATTGGGCGTGACGAACACCATCGTCGCGCCCTTGAGGCGTTCGTCCACGATCATGCCTTCGTCATCAACGGGCTGGAACTTCAATTCGCCGAAGCTGGAACGCAACATCTTTCGGGCATCCGGGTATCCCGGATCTTCAATGACGGCCACACGATCGCGCCCGCCAAGCAGATGGCTCGCCATGTAGAGACCGTTTTGGGAGCCCAGGGTCACAAGCGCCGAGTCCGCTTTCACGAACACGCCCCGACGCGGCAGGATACGGGTGCGAATCTGCTCGATGAATTCGGCATTTTCCGAATAATGCCCGTCGGATGACCAAACCTTCAGGTCCGCCCGGTTCATTGCCTGACGCGAACATTCGCGCCATTCGGAGACGGGAAACTCTCCTTCATCAATCTGATTGCACACAAACGGGTATTTGAAGTCGTACCAGTTTTCCGGCCGCACGATGGTTGCCAGATCATCGGATTGCCGTTGCCAGTTCAACCGGTCTCGCAGCGGTGAGGGCTTGTTCGATTTGGTGCTTTCGGGCTGGAAATTCCTGACTCCCTGTTCCGCGAGCACGAAGAAGCCCGATCGGCTCTTTGACAGGATAAGCTGCTGTTCTTCCAGGATTTCATAGGCCGCAATGACGGTGTTGATGGATACCTCGAGTTCCTTGGCGAAATTCCGGCAAGACGGCAGGCGCATGCCAGGTTGCAGGTGTCCATCCAGAATCAACCTCGCAAGCTGCGTCACAATCTGATCACGAAGCCCGACAGTCCCGTTGCGGTCGAGTTTCAGCCCTAACTGCATGCGCGAACCCTTAAGCAGTTTCTTCTGACTGGAATTGCAACGTATTCCGACTCAAACCAGTTACCGAAGGACCACAGGCGATCAGCTACGCCCTCGTGAGGGATCGATCAGGCGGCGCTCCGGCGGAAGGGCGCGGCCCGTGGCAGCCGGCCGCAGGGTCTAGACGTCCTTGCCACCGGTAAAGTTGAACTCCGCGCCGGTCCGGATGCCCGAGGGCCAGCGTGCGGTCATGGTTTTCAGTCGTGTGTAGAACCGCACGCCTTCCATGCCGTGGATGCTGTGATCCCCGAAGAGCGACCGTTTCCAGCCACCGAAGGAATGGTAGGCAACCGGAACGGGGATCGGCACATTGACACCGACCATGCCGATCCGGGCGCGCCCCCAGAAATCACGGGCGGCATCGCCATCGCGGGTGAAGATTGCAGCGCCGTTGCCATATTCATGCTCGTTGATCATCTGCACGGCTTCTTCATAGCCATTCGCCCGAACGACCGACAGAACCGGGCCAAAGATCTCTTCCTTGTAGATCGACATGTCTGTCGACACGTTGTCAAACAGGCAACCGCCGATGAAATAGCCGTCTTCATAGCCCTGCAGGCTGATGTCACGGCCATCGACAACCAGACTTGCCCCTTGGTCCAGGCCCTGCTCGATCAGGTTGTGAATCCTGTTGTAGCTTTGCTTCGAGATCACCGGCCCCAGTTCCGACGCGGGATCAGTGTAGGGCGCAACCTTCAAGGCCCGAATGCGCGGCTCAAGCGCCGCCACGAGCCGGTCGGCGGTCTTCTTGCCCACCGGAACGGCTACCGAGATCGCCATGCAGCGCTCGCCGGCCGAACCATAGGCCGACCCGACCAGCGCGTCAGTCACCTGATCCATGTCCGCATCCGGCATCACCATCAGATGGTTCTTGGCGCCGCAAAGCGCCTGAACGCGTTTTCCCGAATCCGTGCCGCGGGAATAGACATAGTGGCCAATCGGGGTGGAGCCGACGAAGCTGACGGCGTCGACCTTCGGGTTGTCCAAAAGTGCATCCACGGATTCCTTGTCGCCATTGACGACATTGAAGACACCCGCAGGCAAGCCCGCTTCGGCCAGCAGTTCCGCGATGCGCAGTACGACGGTCGGGTCCTTTTCGGACGGCTTCAGCACGAAGGTGTTTCCGCAGGCGATGGCCACGGGATACATCCAAAGCGGGACCATAGCCGGAAAGTTGAACGGCGTAATCCCCGCCACTACGCCCACCGGCTGCCGCACGGAATGGCTGTCAACATTCACGGCCACCGACTCGGAGTATTCGCCCTTCAGCAGCTGCGGTATGCCACAGGCAAACTCCACCACCTCGATCCCGCGGGCGATTTCACCATTCGCGTCCGGAATGGTCTTCCCGTGCTCGGCAGACAAGAGCTCCGCCAGCTCATTCGTGTGCTTTCTCAGCAGGTCACGGAACTCGAACATTGCCATCGCCCGCTTGGCCGGCGGCGTTGCGGCCCAGGCGGGCAACGCGGCTGCTGCCACGTCAACAACTTCGTCAACATCGGCCTTTGACGCCAGTGCAACCTGTCCAGTTACTGCCCCCGTGGCGGGGTTATGGATGTCCCCGGTGCGTGTGGACGCACCGCTCCACGGCTTGTTTAGCAAGAAATGGCTGACTGTCGGCATGTTCATTCTCCCAATGTCCCCGGTAGCGCACTCGGCGTGCGTGCGTCGGGTCAAAAATGATGAACGAACGAGGTATCACACAGGTACAGATGCAGTGATAAACGAGTACAGTTCACTACTGCCCCGTAAAAAGTCAAATAAAGGCAACTGCTTAGGAAGTCAGGTCTGGCGAGAAGCGGTTTCGGAATCGGCAAGCAACTGATTCCTGATGATGGCCACGAGCACGCAAACGGAAACGGCGATCCAGATCCGGGCCTTCACGGCATTGGCCGAAATGCCCGGGAACGACGTTATGCACAGGTGCCGCATGTGGACGCCCCCTGTGGCACAAGCTTGAATTGAGGCGTCATGCGGGCATGCGGTCAAGGCACTGTCGCATGTCCGGCCTCTGAGATTCAGCATTCATCCGTTGCGGGCCCATTTGGTGCACGTGGACCGGATCCAAATCGCTTAAGCGGGCTCGAAGCCCTGCGGCCAAAACTGGTTCTTCCGACCGCGTGTCTCTGACCTTTTGCCCCTATCCTGTCTTTCGTCCCCACCGCACCAATCGGGGTCATCCGCGCATCACGCTCTCAGGCGCATGTCCGCAGGGCCCGGTGTTCCGCTTCCCCTCCGGCAGCCCACTCCTTTCCCGGCAGCCGCTTCGTCATCACGCCGGCCGACGGCTGCGTCGCGGAGCCCCAGAACAATTCGTGCGGCAGGCTTCCCCTGACGTCCCCAGGCGGGGTCTTCAGCGTCGGCCGCATCCTGGACACCGAGCGGTGCACGGCCAGCTCCGATCGCCGGAATCCGGTGTTCATCGACCCGGACGGCGACGAGCTGACGGTCACTGCCGTCGTGCCGAATGCCCCGGACAACGTCCGGTTCCTCCGCCACACGCCGCTGCTGCATTTCAACGGGGACAGGGTGTTCGTCTCGGCCGCCGCCGCGGGCAGCGACACGGACGTGCGCATCAACCTGACGGCCACCGACCCGCACGGCGCATCGGTCAGCACCTTCTTCTTCGTCGAGGCGCACGTCTACGCCAACACGGCGAAGCCGCGCTTCGACCGGATGGTCGGCGTGCGGGGCTTCCCCCGCAACAGGCCGATCCCGCGCTGGGTGCTGCCGCCGGCGACGCGGTGTCAACATTTCATGGCGCGAACATGTCCCTCCTTGCTGTAGTCCAGGATCAGGCGGTCGCGGGTGAGAATGGTCAAGATCATCGCTCTCGCCGTCGGGATGATCATCCGGTCGGCCGTGTCGCCGGGTGCGGTTCCTGGCAAGAATGATGATTCCACAAGCACTGGTACGGACAGTGCCGCCAGCGTGATTTGTCCCTTGTCCAAGAAGTCTTCAAACCATCTCAAAACGGGGCGCTCCAATCTCAGCCGGGAGCGCGAAACGAGTATCCCCAGCTCCCAAGCGGAAAAGGGAGACGCGTATGTATTTTGCCCTTCGCGGCAGTTCGCATTGAGCCGTTCCGTCGCCTTCGGGTGGATCGGGTCGCCGTTGGCAAGCCAAATGACTGAACAGGTATCCAGCAGAAACTCACTCATGACAGATGCGTTGTTCCGTTGTCATGGCCTCCCACTCCGGCAAGCTGGGCTCGGTGAGATCCGTGCCAGTTGACATGGTCGCTGTTCCGCTCATGCAGGCAAGAACGGGATGCGCCTTGCTTTCGGGCTTGGAGCGAACTGGTCCCCGGACGGACGCGCTCTTGCGGAAAGAAAGGGCCTCGTGCTCGATGCTGACGCCTTCGGTCCTGTAACCTGCCGCAAGCCAAGCGTGGGTAATGGCACTGTTGGATGGATTGTTGCTCCACCAAGCCCGATGCTTCCGCGCTGAATCAGGCAAGCTGGACCCGATGACCTGCTCGACCTCGCCAAAGGTCATCCTGATCCGCTCAAACCCTACAGACTTCAAATGTGCTTCGAGCGGGTCGTATTTCGCTTGTCGCCGCATCCTGGTAACTGCTTCCCAAATTAACGCTTACAAACAATTGCAACTTTTGCTTTCAATTCAACAAGGACCGTTGGCTGGCTGGCAGGAAATCCATGGTTCCGGGCATTGTCGGAGTGTGCCTTGCGAAACCGGGCACTCCGGCTGTCCTGGACCTTCGCCCAAAGCGAAACGTCACCTCGACAGCAAGGGCGGTGTGAAGGGCAGCGGGGAAGCGCGACGGTCCAATGGCAGGACCTAACGTACTTGGCCAAGGTCAATGAACAAGCGCCCATCCTGATTCGTCCCGCCAGGTTCCTCTGCATCTGTGGTCATGCACGGTTCACGCTGTCTCTGATGTCGGCCCGGAATGCACCCATGTTTTCAGGAAACTGGAAGAGTGCGGGAAATCCCGATTCACCCTGATCGAGGCAATCCGGGTCCAGTGGCATCGGACGCGCGCGTGCCGCAATTGCCGGATTCGGCTTTCCAGGCTTTGTGAAAAACTTGTTGACTTTTTCATGACATCTGCGCGGAAATCGCAACGTGGCGTCACAGCGAGGCACAAATGACCGCAACCATCGCGTCCGAGAGCCTTGGCCAGGACCTGCGGGTCCTGCGTCGCCGGCGTGGATTGACGCTTGCCGAAGTGAGCGAGCGCATCGGTCGCTCGATTGGTTGGCTGAGCCAGGTCGAGCGCGACATCTCCGAACCGTCCATGGAAGAGCTGAACGCGTTGGCTGCCGCGCTCGACATGCCGTTGCGTTCGTTCTTCGGCAAGTCGTCGGGCGCTCCCCACGAAGAAGGACGCATCGTCCGCAAGGGCGGCCGTCGTCCCCTTGGTCACCGCGTGCGCGGGCTTTTCGAGGAGCTGCTGTCGCCGGACCTCACGGACGACTTCGAAGTGGTTCACTCGACTTTCGCCCCGGGAGCGGAGCGGTCCGAGGACACCGTGCGTCCGACCCAGGAGGTGGGCTACATCGTTTCAGGTCGCCTTGAAGTGACCATCGACCGCCAGAGCTTTGCGCTGGAGCCCGGCGACAGTTTCCGCATTCGTGGCGAGCCTTTCCGATGGGCCAACCGCACATCCGAACCCTGCACCGCGATCTGGGTGATCGCGCCGCCCGTATACTGAGGATACGCCCATGGCCGAACTTCCGACGACAGCCCGTGCAGTCATCATCGGCGGAGGCGCAGTAGGGGCCTCGGCGCTGTATCACCTGGCGAAGGCCGGATGGACCGATTGCGTGCTGCTGGAAAAGAACGAGCTCACGGCAGGATCGACATGGCATGCCGCGGGCAACGTGCCGACCTTTTCGACATCATGGTCGATCATGAACATGCAGCGCTATTCGACCGAACTCTATCGGGGCCTGGGCGATGCCGTCGGCTACCCCATGAACTATCACGTCACCGGCTCCATCCGGCTGGCCCATTCAAGCGAGCGGATGCAGGAGTTCCACCGAGCCTGCGGAATGGGGCGCTACCAGGGGATCGACATCCAGATTCTTTCGCCGGACGAGGCGAAGTCCATGTATCCCTTCATGGAGACCCATGACCTGGAAGGCGTTCTCTACGACCCGACGGATGGCGACATAGATCCCGCGCAACTGACGCAGGCGCTCGCGACAGGCGCACGCGACATGGGTGCGCAGGTTTTGCGTTTCACGCCAGCAACCGGCATCGGCCGCGAGAACGGCGAATGGATCGTCCACACCGAAAAAGGTGCCATCCGCTGCGAATGCGTCGTTAACGCTGCAGGGTACTACGCGCAGCGGGTCGGCGAGTGGTTCGTGCCCTTCGGAGGGCGCACGGTTCCGATGATGGTGATGAGCCACCAGTACCTCCTGTCCGAGGAGATTCCCGAGGTCGCCGCCTGGACACGGGACAGCGGCCGCAAGCTGCCCTTGATGCGCGATGTCGACGTTTCCTACTACCTCCGGCAGGAAAAGAACGGTTTCAACCTGGGGCCATACGAAAGGAACTGTCGTGCGCATTGGATCACGCCGGACGATCCGATGCCGGACGACTTCAGCTTCCAGCTCTACCCGGACGATCTCGACCGGCTCGAGGCCTACATCGAGGATGCCATGGCCCGCGTGCCGCAACTTGGCATGTCCGGCGTCGCGAAGGTGATCAACGGGCCCATCCCCTATGCCCCTGACGGCAATCCGCTGATCGGCCCGATGCCCGGGGTTCCGAACGCGTTCGAGGCCTGCGTCTTCACGTTCGGCATCGCGCAGGCCGGAGGTGCGGGCAAGGTGCTCGCCGAATGGATGACCGAAGGTCAGACCGAATGGGACATGTGGTCCTGCGACCCCCGGCGATACACCGACTACACGGATCGCGAGTACTGCATCGAGAAGGGCATGGAGGTCTATGGCCACGAGTACGCGATGCATTTCCCCTGGCATGAATGGCCTGCAGGCCGCGACCGGAAGCGGTCCGCGCTGCACGACCGGCTTGAACGGGCCGGCGCGGTCTTCGGCGCCTATAGCGGTTGGGAACGCGCAAACTACTTCGCCCGTCCTGATGACGACACGGGCCACGACGCGACCCAGACCTGGAACCGGTCGGGGCCGTGGGAACAGCGCATCCGCGAGGAGTGCGAGGCCGTGCGCGATCATTGCGGGGTGCTGGCGATCACGGGTTTCTCGCGGTTCAAGGTGCAGGGCCCCGGTGCCCGAGCCTATGTCGACAGCCTGACGGCGTCGCGGCTGCCGGGCGAGGGCCGAATCAGCCTTGCCTATTTTGCGGATGACAGGGGGCGCATCGTCACCGAGATGTCGGTGTCGGTGCATGGCGACAGCGAGGTGCGCCTGATCACTGCCGCGACTGCCGAGTGGCATGACGGCGAACTGCTTTCCCGCAATGCGCCGGACGGCATCAGCGTGACGGATCACACGAAGGAGTTCGAGTGCCTCCTGGTGACCGGCCCGGCATCGCGCGAGATTCTCGACAGCGTCAATGACGGCCACGATCTCGATGCAGGGTGGCTGTCGATCAGTCTTGACGGCAGCATTGCCGGCAAGGACTGCTCGCTGGCCCGCGTTTCCTTCGCCGGCGAGCTCGGCTGGGAGATCCATTGCCGGTTCGAGGACGCTCCGGACATCTGGGACGCCCTGACGGGGGCGGGCGCGAAGCCGTTCGGGATGTGGGCGCTGAACTCGCTTCGCCTGGAGAAGGGCTACCGTGCCTGGAAAGGCGACCTGTCCTCGGACTACAGCCTGCTTGAGGGGGGGCTCGACCGCTTCATCAGGTTCGACAAGAACACGGACTTTCCGGGGAAGGCGGCGCTCCTGGAACAGAAGCGGCAGGGCGTTGCGAAGCGCTTCGTCACGCTGACGGTGGATGCCGGCAATGCGGACGCGCCGTACATGTCGACGCTTTGGCATGATGACGAAGTCGTCGGCGAAACCACCTCGGGCGGGTGGGGCTACCGCGTCAATGCCTCCGTTGCCCTTGGCATGCTGCGATCCGACCTGGCGGTTCCCGGCACGGAAGTCGAGGTCGACATCTACGGGGAGCGATGCAAGGCCACGGTGCAGCCCGATGCTCCGCTCTGGGATCCGGAAAACGAAAGGCTGCGCGCATGACGCGGAATGGAAGGAAGCGGATTGCCAGGTTCGACGGCCGGTTCGGGCCCGCGAAATCGTCCAATGTGCATCCGCCGGGGTCAATTCGCGACTGTCCGGCCGCGGGCGGCATGTCGGGGAGGGCTGACCATGCTTGACGCCGAGGCGCAGCGCATCATCCGGGAGTTCCCCTTGGGCATCGTTGCCACCGTGACGCCGGACGGCGAACCTGCGGCGGCGCCGAAGGGCACGTTCCTCGCCCTTGGCGACGACGCGATCGCATATGGAGACATACGCTCGCCCGGAACGCGCCGAAATCTCGCCAAAGCGCCGTCCGCCGAAGTCGTGTTTGTCGACCCGTTTCGACGCAAGGGCGTGCGTGTCTGCGGGCCGGCCACGATTATCGGCAGACGGGATCCGTCATTCGCGGAACTCTACCCGATGTGGGAGGAAGCATGGGGCGAACTGTCGTCGCGCATCTCGCACCTCGTTCGCATCGGGGCGGAACGCGTGCTCCATCTTGCGACCCCGCCTTATGACGATGGCGTGACCGAAGACGAGATGATCGCGCTTTACAAGTCCAGGTTTGCGGAGCTGTACCCATGAGCGCGCTTCCCGCACATGCCCGCGCCGTGATCATCGGCGGCGGCGTGTCCGGCTGTTCGGTTGCCTATCACCTCGCCGAAAGGGGCTGGACGGACATTCTGCTCCTGGAGCGCAAGAAGCTGACGAGCGGAACGACCTGGCACGCGGCCGGGCTGATCGGGCAGTTGCGGGCCAACGAGAACATGACCCGGCTCGCCAAGTATTCCGCCGATCTCTATCGGCGGCTCGAGGCCGAGACGGGCGTGGCGACAGGATTTCGGATGGTCGGATCTCTCACCGTTGCCCTGACAGAGGACCGGCGTGAAGAAGTTCGGCGCCAGGCATCGCTCGCTCGCGCCTTCGGCATCGAGGTGAACGAGGTCGGCTCCGAAGAGGTCATGGCACTGTATCCGCACGTCAACGTCGAGGACATGGTGGCCGCCGTTCACCTGCCGGGTGACGGCCAGTGCGATCCGGCGAACATAGCGATGGCGCTGGCTCGGGGGGCCCGGATGAAGGGCGTGAAGATCACCGAGGGCGCGAAGGTGACGGCGGTCACCGAAAGCGATCGGAAGGTGACGGGCGTCGATTGGGAGATCGACGGCGAAGCGGGCCATACGAGCGCGGAAGTCGTCATCAATTGCGGCGGCATGTGGGCGCGAGAGCTTGCGGCGCGCTCCGGAGTAACGTTGCCGCTCCATGCCTGCGAGCACTTCTACCTCATTACCGAACCCGTCGGCGGCATCGGGCATCTGCCCGTCCTTCGCGTGCCGGACGAATGCGCCTACTACAAGGCCGATGCCGGAAAGATGATGCTTGGGGCTTTCGAACCCAGGGCAAAGCCCTGGGGAATGGACGGCATTCCCGAGGATTTCGAATTCGATACGCTGCCGGAGGACTACGAGCACTTTGAGCCGATTCTCGAACACGCCATGAATCGAGTTCCGCTCTTTCAGACCGCAGGCATTCACACTTTCTTCAACGGTCCCGAAAGCTTCACCCCCGACGACCGGTACTACCTTGGGGAGGCTCCCGAACTTGACGGGTACTGGGTGGCCGCCGGCTACAATTCGATCGGCATCGTTTCGTCCGGTGGTGCGGGCATGGCGCTGGCCGAGTGGATCGACGAGGGCCGCGCACCGTTCGATCTCTGGGACGTTGATGTCCGCCGCGCCCAGCCGTTTCAGCGCAATCGAAGGTACCTGAAGGAGCGCGTGTCCGAGTCCCTCGGCCTCCTCTATGCGGACCACTACCCGTTCCGGCAGGTCGAGACGGCGCGCGGGGTGCGACGGTCTCCGGTCCACGAGCACCTCAGGGAGCGCGGCGCGGTTTTCGGGGAAACGGCCGGTTGGGAGCGCGCCAACTGGTTTGCACGGGATGGGCAGGAGCGCGAATACCGCCATGACTGGCAGCGCCAGAACTGGTTCAGGAACCAGCGGGACGAGCACATGGCCATGCGCGAGGGCGTGGGCCTTCTGGACATGTCCTCCTTCGGCAAGATCCGGGTCGACGGACCCGGAGCGCTGGGATTCCTGCAGCGTGTCTTTGCAGGCGACCTGGACAGACCTGTCGGCACGACAACCTACGGCCAGATGCTGAACGAACGGGGCGGGATCGAGTGCGACCTGACGGTGACCCGGCTCGGCGGCGCAGCGTTCCTGCTGGTGGTTCCCGCAGCCACGGTGCAGCGCGATCTTGCCTGGCTTCGTCGAAACCTGGGGGCTGACGTTGCGGTCATCCTGGATGTCACGGCCGCCGAGGCCGTCTTCCCGCTCATGGGTCCCCGGTCGCGGGAGGTGATGCAGGCGATCTCGCCGGACGATTTCTCGAATGCGGCGTTTCCCTTTGGCGCTGCCCGGGAGATCGAGCTTGGAATGGGCGTCGTTCGCGCGCACCGGATTTCCTATGTCGGCGAACTGGGCTGGGAAATCTATGCCTCCACCGACCAGGCCGCTCACGTCTTCGAGACGCTCCTGGACGCCGGGGAGGGATTCGGTCTCAGGCTTGCCGGCCTTCACGCAATGGATTCTTGCCGGATCGAAAAGGCTTTCCGTCACTTTGGTCACGACATCACCGACGAGGACCATGTGCTGGAGGCCGGACTGGGCTTTGCGGTCAAGACAGGTGCCAAGAAGGCATTCCTTGGCCGCGACGCCGTGCTCAGGAAGAGAGAAGAGGGTCTCAAGCGTCGCCTCGTGCAGTTCATGCTCGAAGAACCCGAGCCTGTGCTGTTTCACAACGAGCCATTGGTTCGAGACGGCGAGATCGTGGGCATCGTGACCTCGGCGAACTACGGGCATGCCCTGGGTGGTGCGATCGGCATGGGCTACGTGCCATGCGAAGGGGAGAGCGCAGAAGAGGTGCTGGCGTCTGGCTACGAAATCGAGATCGCGGGAAATCGCGTCAGGGCGGCGGCCAGCCTGGCACCGATGTATGATCCGAAGGCGGCAAGAGTGAGGACCTGAGATGGCACGAACGAGGAAAGTGCAGTTGCCGACGAGCGAGGCGAGACCGTGAGCCGCCGCTCGGGAGGACGCGCCGCACGCGTCGCCCTCCGTGCGGCACCGCTGGCAGAGGATCTCCGGCCGGTGCGTCCAGGCATGAAGGGAGGACGCTACGCGCCGCTTTCCGAGAGTGGCGTGACGCGCATTCACGAGGCGGCCCTTGACGCCTTGGAAGAGATTGGCCTTGCAGATGCCCCGCCGTCCGGCGTCGAAGCAATGACGGCAGCCGGTGCGCGGCACGACGACGACGGACGCCTCCGGTTTTCGCGGGCGCTGGTTGAGGACATGCTGGCAAAGGCGGCACGCAACATCACGCTGCATGGCCGTGACCCGAAATACGACCTTCATCTTGAGGAGAGCCGCGTCCATTACGGCACGGCCGGAGCCGCGGTGCATGTCGTGGACCCGTTCACGAAGGAGTATCGGGATCCGTCAACGGCGGACCTCCACGATGCGGCCCGCCTCGTGGAGCACCTGGACAACATCCACTTCTTCCAGCGCCCGATGGTCTGCCGCGACATTGAGGACAATCTCGAACTCGACCTGAACACGATCTATGCCTGCGTTGCCGGCACCAGGAAGCACATCGGCACCTCGTTTTCCGAGCCCGGCAACGTCGCGCCCGCCGTCAAGCTGATCCACATGCTGGCTGGCAGCGAGTCGGAATGGCGTGCCCGGCCCTTCATCTCGAACTCGAACTGCTTTGTGGTTCCGCCGATGAAGTTCGCGGAGGAGAGCTGCCTGGTGATGGAAAGCTGCATACGCGCCGGAATGCCGGTCTTGCTCCTCTCTGCGGGACAGGCGGGAGCGACGGCGCCCGCTCCAATAGCCACGGCAATCGTCCAGGCCGTCGCCGAATGTCTCGCGGGCGTGGTGTACGTGAACTCGGTGGTCGAGGGACACCCGGCGGTGTTCGGGACATGGCCCTTCGTGTCGGACCTTCGCACGGGCGCAATGTCCGGAGGCTCTGCCGAGCAGGCGTTGCTTACGGCCGGTTGCGCGCAGATGCACCGGTTCTACGGATTGCCCGGCGGCGCGGCCGCCGGCATGGCCGACTCCAAGCTCCCGGACATCCAGACGGGATGGGAGCAAGGGATCAGCGCCGTGCTGGCGGGGCTGGCGGGACTGAACATGGTCTACGAATCCGCCGGCATGCAGGCCTCGCTCCTCGGCTTCTGCTTCGAGAGTCTTGTTCTTGACGACGACGTCATCGGACAGGCGTTGCGTTGTGTCCGGGGGATAGAGGTGGACGAGGACACGGTTTCGATCGAGACCATGCGCGAAGTCTGCCTTGGCGGGCCAGGACACTACCTGGGCAGCGACCAGACATTGCGCATGATGCAGACGGAATACACGTATCCCGTGCTTGGCAACCGCATGAGTCCCAAGGAGTGGGATGAGGCGCAAAGGCCGGAGATCCTGTTCGAGGCCCGTGCCAGAATCGAGAGAATCCTGTCAGAGGCAAGGATCCAGGTTCCGGCCGAGCTGGACCTGAGGGTTCGCGACGAGTTCAGGATCCACTTTTGACGTGCGCATCCGTCTGGCATAGGGCGGGTGCTTGGCACGCCAGCGTTGCAGTGGCGAATGCTGCATTCGAGAGCGCCGGAAGCATGAGCGGCCTGCCCGAAGAGGGGCCCGTGCCGGTCATCGCCGCGACCCCTGCGCGAGTTGGTCGCAGGCTCGAGGTTTCCGACCAGGGGCGAAGCGGGTGTCGA
Source organism: Paracoccaceae bacterium (assembly GCA_965208685.1). Lineage (GTDB taxonomy): Bacteria > Pseudomonadota > Alphaproteobacteria > Rhodobacterales > Rhodobacteraceae > JAJEFO01. The sequence goes on from CBDBPL010000007.1 coordinate 711,133, forward strand.
AGGCGTGCAGGTGGCCGAGCTGTGCAGTTCATTTCGCGCTCAGCATCGCCTGCCGGAGGATGGCGTTCATGCGTGACTGATAGCCCTTTCCACCGGACTTGAGCCACACCAGCACATCCGCATCCACGCGGGTTGTGATCTGCTTCTTGATGGGCCTGTAGAACGCGCCGGCTTTCATCTCAGCCAACTGTTCCTTTGTCAGTTCAAGGATGTCGTCGGCTTTGATTTCGTCGTCACGCATCTCTGCTAGTAGCTTGAGACTGCCTCTTTGCGCTTCCGTCAAGGGCGGGAGCGTGTCGAGTGTATGTTCAACCTTCTTCATATCGGTTCCTTTCTCTGCGTGTTGCAGGCCGTGCCGAGATGATGCGAATCACTTCAACTGGCTCGTCCACTGACCTTTCTTCCGCGAAGGTGTGAGCCACCAAGACAATAGCCAGGCCGTCGATCTGGCCCATCGTTTTCCAGCGTTGCTCCCCGTCCTCTATGCGATCTTGCCTGGAGAGTTGCAGCGGATCAAGAAACACACGGGCGGCGACCTCGAAGCTGAGGCCGTGCTTGCGCTGGTTGGAGAGGTTCTTGCCCTCATCCCATGTGAAGCGCAATTTTGTCATTATGGAAATATAACTACAATAGTGTAGGTAGTCAATCGCGTGCGTCTGGGCAGGGCAGATCAGGCAACCTGATTGTGCCCAATGGGATTCGCGCGAATGTCGGGCCGCGCGAGCAGCACATCGGATTCGCGGGGTGCGCCGGTTTCCTCAGGTCGCTGTCGCCGCCATGCAGCGCCTGCTGTTCGGGCCTTCGACCCAGTACTTGTCACCCGCGCGGCAGAGCCATGCAGCGTCGCCGAGAAAGAGCGGGGCCGTCGCACGGCACGAGAAAGACTTGAGAGTGCCGAGATGTTCGGCAGCAAGGCAGGCAAGCCGGGTCGCCAGGAACGGCCCGTGCACGACCAGCCCGGGATAGCCCTCCTCTCGACAGTAGTTCGCGTCGTAGTGGATGCGATGGCCGTTGAAGGTGATCGCGGAATAGCGAAACAGCGTGAGCTCCTGAAGCTTGAGGGCGTGCCGCACGTGGGCCTTGCCGGTTTCGACGGGCGGATCGCCCGCGAGCGGGCCCGGTTCGCGATAGACGATGTCCTGCATTTCGGAGATGACGGGCGCGTGCCGCTGTCGGATTTCGTGCTTCAGCGTGACCAGTCCAAGCCTGCCGCTTCGTCCCTGCCTCTCCTTGACTTCGTGCAGGGTCGTGACCTTTTGGGCGGCGAAGCCGGCCCTGAAAGGCGCGTGAAACGTGAGCCGCCCTCCGGCCCACATGCGAATTGGAAGGCCCAGGTCCGGAATGAGGCCACCTGGCCTGGCATGGCCGTCCCGTCCTGTTTGGGCTTCGTCCACGGGTTCCCAAAAGTAGGCGAAATGCGCGAGCGGAGGCAGGACGTCACCCGACTTGACGCGCTGGGGCCTTCCGAGCGAAGCCAGCAGTGCCTGGGCACGTGCTGGATCTATCGCGTCTGTGATGGTCACGGCCTCAGACATTGATGCGGCATTGCATAAAATGCCGGAATCTGCAATATATTGTAGATAACTGCAGGTCGTTACGCTTTCCTTGGTGTTTGCCGTTGACTTTCTGCCCTCTTCGCCGGACATTTTGCGAACCGGAATCAATTGCGAGGCAAAATCCGTGCGATTCAAGCGCCTTCGCCTTAACGGGTTCAAGAGTTTCGTAGATCCGACCGACTTGATCATTGCGGACGGATTGACGGGCATTGTTGGCCCGAACGGCTGCGGCAAGTCCAACCTTCTGGAGGCGCTTCGCTGGGTCATGGGCGAAAACAGGCCTACGGCGATGCGGGGCGGCGGCATGGACGACGTCATTTTCGGCGGAGCCTCGACGCGCCCCGCTCGCAATTCGGCCGACGTGACCCTGGTGCTCGACAACAGCGAGCGCACCGCGCCCGCCGATTTCAACAAGACAGACACGCTGGAAGTCGTGCGGCGGATCACCCGCGAGGCGGGTTCGGCATTCAAGGTGAACGCGAAGGACGTTCGCGCACGTGACATTCAGATGCTGTTCGCCGATGCCTCCACCGGAGCGCATTCCCCTGCGCTTGTGCGTCAGGGCCAGATCGCGGAACTGGTCAATGCCAAACCCAAGGCTCGACGACGCATTCTTGAAGAGGCTGCCGGAATATCCGGTCTCTATCAGCGCCGGCACGAGGCCGAACTGAAGCTCGCCGGTGCGGCAACGAATCTTGACCGCGTCAATGACGTGATCGAGCAGCTCGCTTCACAGTTGGCCGCACTTGCCCGCCAGGCCCGGCAGGCAAAGCGTTACCGCGAAGTGAGCGAGCAGTTGCGGCAGGCCGAAGGTCTTCTCCTCTACCTGCGCTGGAAAGAGGCGGACAGGGCACGGACAGCGGCAGAGGCCGCCCTCGCGGAAGGCTCGCGCATTGCGTCCGCGGCGGAGCGCATTGCACGTGCTTCCGCAGACGTGCGGGCGGGCGCCGAATCATCGCTGCCGCCGCTCCGGGAAGAGGCAGCTTCCGCTGCCGCTGCATTGGCTCGACTGCAGCATCGTGCCGACAGCCTTGACGAGCAGGAGCGGCGCGCAGCGGAAGCCGCGGAGACGCTTGGTGCGCGCATCGCGCAGCTCGCCCGGGACGCGGACAGGGAGGCCGGACTTGTCCAGGATGCAGTCGAGACCCTTCGTGCGTCGGACGAAGAAGAGGCCGAACTCGTCGCTGCGGGCAAGGGTCATGCAGACGCGGTCGAAGCCGCAGGCGCGGAAGCGCAGGAAGCAGCGCGCGTGCTCCAGGACATCGAGACCGAGAATTCGCAACTGACCGAGGATGTCGCCCGGCTCGTTGCCCGACACCAGTCCGCGGAGCGACTTGCTCAAGATGCTCGGACGTCGCTCGAACGCAGTGAAGCCGCCGAGGCGCAATCCAGGTCCGATGGAGAGGCCGCGCGCAAGGAGCTGGCCAAGGCCGAGGCTGCACGCGTTGCAGCCGAGGCCGTGCGAGACGCCGCCCAAAGGGAGGCCGCGGCCGCGGAGAAGGCGTTGATAGATGCCGACGACGCACGCGATGCCGCACAGGGCAAGGAGGCGGCGGCCCGCGCAGCCCGCTCGGCGACGGAGGGTGAAGTCAAGGCGCTTCAATCCGAAGTGGCGGCATTGGCAGGTCTCGTGGACGACGGTCAGGCCGAGGAGTCGGAGGTCGTGGACCAGTTGTCCGTGACGCCTGGCTACGAGAAGGCTATCGGAGCCGCGTTCACCGATGACCTGCGGGCACCGGAGGTCAAGGGCGACGCCGATTCCGGATGGGTGGTTCTGCCAGACTACGAGACCTCGCAAGCCCTGCCGGCTGCCGTCGAGCCGCTGACGGACCATGTCAACGTTCCGCCGGTGCTTGCGCGACGTCTCGGCCAGATAGGCCTGGTCAAGCCCGAGGATGCGATGCGCCTGCAGGCGGAACTGAAGCCCGGACAGCGCCTGGTCAGCAAGGATGGCGGACTCTGGAGATGGGATGGATTCCGATCTGGCGCAGGAGAGGTCCTTTCGGCGGCCGCATTGAGAATGGAGCAGTTGAACCGCCTGAAGCATCTCGAAAGTGAACTTGAATCCGCAGCTGCGCGGTCCGGGACCGCATGCCGGACGTACGAGGAGATACGGTCAGAGCTGGATGCACTTGTTGCGGGTGCCAGCGAGGCCCGCAAGGCACGTCTTGCCGCAGATCGCGCCTTGACGGAAGCCGGCCGGGCGGCGTCCCGGCTCGAGGCGAGCAGGGACATAGAGGAGTCGAAATGCGAAGCCGCCGATCTTGCGGTCCGTCGTCACAGCGACGAAGCCGCCGCGGCGCGTGATCGCCTTGCGCAATCCGAGAAGGCGCTCGTGGATCTCGGAGATCTCGACAAGCTGCGTGCGGAGGCCGAGGAAAAGAAGAGCGGCGTTGAAGAAGCGCGAAAGAACCTTGTCGCATTTCGTTCGGGGCTTGAGGAGCTGAAGCGTCAGGGCGAGCTGCGTCAGCGCCGTCTTGCAGAAATCGAGAAATTGCGCGGCACATGGAAGGACCGCCTCGAGAATGCAAGGGCTCGCGTCCGCGAACTGGCGGATCGCCGGGCAACCTCGGAAGCCGAACTTGAAGTGGCGAGGGGCGCTCCTGGTCGCATCGCCGCGGAGCGCAATGCACTTGCAGACGAGCTTGACTCGGCGGAGGAGAGCCGCCGCGCAACCGCCGATGCATTGGCCGAGGCCGAGACTGCTGAACGCAAGGCCAAGGATGCGGAGCGTGAGGCTGAACGCAAGGCGTCAGAGGCACGTGAACGACGTGCGGCCTCGGACGCGCGGATGGAGGCAGCGCGCGAAGCTCTCGCCGTGGCGGAAGAACGGATCGTCGAGGAGCAGCAGACGACACCTGAGGCGCTTCTGGCATCCCTTGATGCCGATCCCGAGAAAATGGAGTCCGCCGACAGGATCGAGGCGGAAGTGATCCGCCTTCGTCGGACCAGGGATGCCCTTGGGGCGGTGAATCTCCGGGCGGAGGAAGATGCCCGTGAAGTGGAAGAGGAGCACGGGAACCTGTTGGCCGAAAAGACCGATCTCGAGGAAGCGATCCGGAAGCTCCGCAGCGGGATCGGCAGTCTCAACAAGGAAGGCCGTGAGCGTCTGCTTGCAGCGTTCGAGCAGGTGAATTCGAACTTTGCGGCCCTGTTCAAGCACTTGTTTGGCGGCGGCAAGGCCAGGCTCGCGATGGTTGAATCGGACGATCCGCTGGATGCCGGCCTTGAGATCCTTTGCCAGCCTCCCGGCAAGAAGCTCTCGACGCTGTCACTGCTTTCCGGCGGCGAGCAGACACTGACCGCGATCGCCCTGATATTCGCCGTGTTCCTTGTCAATCCCGCGCCAATTTGCGTGCTGGACGAGGTCGATGCACCCCTTGACGATGCAAACGTCATGCGTTTCTGTGACCTGCTGGACGAAATGTGCCGTCGAACCGAAACACGCTTCCTGATCATCACCCATCACGCGGTGACAATGGCCAGGATGGACCGGCTCTTTGGCGTGACCATGGGCGAGCAGGGCGTGAGCCAGCTCGTGTCGGTCGATCTGAAAGTGGCGGAATCACTGGTGGCCTGAGCGGCAGGCGCAAGTGCTGCCCTCGCTGCCCGAAACCTGCGCGTCACCGTTTCCGGGACCACGCAGGACTGCCTGGTTGCGGATTGACAGGACCGGCCTACGCGGCCTTCCACTTGATGGAACACCCGGTCGAACGTATCTGGTCTCGCGGTCCCTTGCCCGTCGAGGCCACGTCTCGCATCGCTTCGAACAGGTCGCGTCGGAGATCCTGCGGGCCGGGGCGGCTTCCGGAGGCGTCAAGCCTTCCCCTGTACTGCAGTTCCAGATCGGCATTGAAGCCGAAGAAGTCCGGGGTGCAGACGGCGCCATAGGCGTGCGCGATCGTCTGGTCCTCGTCGTGAAGGTAGGGGAACGGGAAGCCGCGTTCTTCGGCCAGCCGCTTCATCTTGTCGAAGCTGTCCGCCGGATACGTGGTCGCGTCGTTCGCGCAAATCGCCGCCACGCCGACGCCGAGCGCCTGCAGGTCACGCGCGTCCCTGATCATGCGGTCGAGCACTGCCAGGACGTAAGGGCAATGGTTGCAAATGAACATGACGAGCGTGCCCTTCGGGCCCGCAATGTCGGATAGGGCCAGAACCCGTCCGTCGGTGGTCGGCAGCGAGAAGGCCGGCGCTTTCCAGCCAAAGTCGCAAACCGGTGGTGATGCAGCCGCCATGGATCAATCTCCTCTTGCATTGTCCGCCGCTTCACGAAGTGCGCGGATGTTTTCGCCATATGCCCTTGGCTTCGCGGCCGTTCCGCCCTTGAAGACAGAAGTGCCGGCCACAAGCACGTCCGCCCCGGCATCGGCGACGAGACGTGCGGTGCGCTGATCAACCCCTCCGTCAACCTCGACATGGATGTTGCGGTCGCCGATCATGGCGCGAAGCTGCTCGATCTGGCCCAGTTGGGGTTCGATGAAAGCCTGGCCGCCGAACCCGGGATTGACGGTCATCACGCAAACCAGGTCGCAGAGGTCAAGCAACGGCGCCGCCGCCTCCACGGACGTTCCGGGATTGAGCGCGAGGCCTGATTTCATTCCGGCATTTCGGACCGCCTGAAGCGTGCGGTGCGTGTGCGGCCCGGCTTCGACATGCGCCGTCAATATGTCTGCGCCTGCTTGCGCGAATGCGTCGATGAACGGGTCGACCGGCGCAATCATCAGGTGCACGTCCAAGACGGTCCGAACATGCTTGCGGATTGCCTTCACCATCTGCGGCCCGAAGGTGATGTTTGGCACGAAATGACCGTCCATCACGTCCACGTGGATCCAGTCGGCGCCCTCTGCCTCTGCCGCTTCGATCTCGCGTCCGAAATCCGCAAAATCTGCCGCAAGGATTGACGGCACAATCTTTATCGAGCGGTCGAATTCCATGGCCGGGTTATCGGGGAATTCCGATCCCGGTGGAAGCGGAAAGTGGGCAGAACCCGGGTTCCTTCCTGTTTCGGGCATGCGTCGTCGAAGCGGCGTGGGTCGTAAAGGCGGAATCGTGGTCCGCGGCTACCGCGCTTGGTCCTCGCCCGCTTCCCTTGGGCCGAAGCCGACATTTGGCGCGAAAGCGCGGTCTGGGCTCTCTGTCAGGCGTCTGGTGTGGAATTCAGGAGGGATCGTATCGACGCCGTCCAGCACCAGGTCCAGAATGGTTCCCGCGACCTTCGGTGCGACGCCGAAACCGATCTTGAAGCCGCCGTTGGCGACATGCTGGCCGGCGCGCCCGGGCCACGGTCCAAGCAGCGGTGCCCTGCTGATGCTGCGAGGCCGGACTCCCGCCCAGCGCTCGACGACTGCGGCTCCGGCCAGGTCCGGCATGATCTCACCGGCACGACGAATGATGTCGTCAAGAAGACCGTCGGTCGTGGTTGGCGTCGCAAAGTCGCGCTCCGAGGTCGAACCGATTGCCAGCGTGCCGTCAAGATGCGGCACGAAATGAAGACCGTCGGCAAAGACCTGCGGCTGGCCAACCGCGTCGTGGCGGATGAGTGCGGCCTGTCCCTTGATTCCACTGCCGACCGGCCGGTCAAGCGCGTTGCCGAGGTCAAGCAGCCCTTGCCATCCAGTCGCCCAGATGACCGGCCCCTGATCGGGTTCGTCGGCCACGATTTCCCCGCCGCCTGCCAGAATTGCCGCAGCAAGGCTCCGAATCGCGTCGCGCGGGTGCACGATTGCCGACAACGTGTCGTGAACGAGCAGTCCGGTAGGGGAGGGCGGGACCCAATTGCCGGCCCCCCGAGCATCGATGATTTCCCACAATGCGCTCTCGCCCCAGTTCTTGCGCGCGGCGGCGGCGCGCTCACGGGCAAGCGCGATGTCGCGTTCGCGCATGAGTGGCTGCAGACGGCCCACGCGGGCGAACCCGGAAGAAGCGCCCGACGTCGCGTCGACCCCTTCCCAGAATTCCCGGGCCTCGGTCAGACTCTCGAGCTGATACTGCTTCAACGGGTTCCATGGATCGGGTGCGTGCGGCTGGAGCGCGCCGACAATGCCGCCCGACGCGCCTGAGCCGGGTCCGTTCCGGTCGATGACCCGGACCCGTGCGCCGCGCTGCAGGGCCTTCCAGGCGATTGCGAGTCCGAAAATGCCGGCTCCCCGCACCGTCACGTCGACCATTGCCAAGGCATTCCCCCGTTGTCACTGTCGCCGCGGAACGGAGCAATTGTAGGAGATGGCTTGCCGGACGACCAGCATCCCGACCTGGAATGGCAGGGCGACGTGCCCGTCGCGTCGCGCTTTGGCGATCCGTACTACTCGCTGGAGGACGGGCTCGCCGAAGCAAGGCATGTCTTTCTCGCGGGCAACGGACTGCCCGACCGGTTCGTGCCGGGCTTTCACGTGGCCGAACTCGGGTTCGGAACCGGTCTCAACGCCATTGCGGCGTGGGCCATGTGGCGCGAATCCGGAATGCCCGGGCCATTGCGCTTCACCTCGTTCGAACTGTGTCCAATGGCGCCAGCTGACATGTCGAGAGCGCTGTCGGCCTTTCCGGAGGTTTTCGGTCTGGCCGCGCCTCTCCTGGCTGCCCTGGGATCTGGTGCACAGGAATTCGTGGCCGACGGCTTGCACTTGAAGATCGTCTTGGGAGATGCCCGCGAGACCCTGGCGCGCTGGGACGATGCTGCGGACGCCTGGTTTCTTGACGGATTCGCCCCTGCGAGGAATCCGGAGCTTTGGACGCCACGCCTCCTGCGTCAGGTCGCGCTTCACACCCGTCCCGGAGCTACCGCGTCCACCTACAGCGCTGCCAGGTCCGTGCGCGCGGGCCTTGCCGATGCAGGTTTCGTCGTTGAGCGAGCGCCCGGGTTCGGTCGCAAGCGCCACATGACGATCGCCCGCTCATGACGTCACAATCGAACCGGAACGGCATCCTTGTGATGATCGCGGCGACCTTCGTATTCGCCGTGCAGGACGGCATCTCGCAGCACCTGGCCGTGACATACAACACCTTCATGGTCGTGATGATCAGGTACTGGTTCTTTGCCGCATTTGTCATTGCCATCGCAGCACGCCGACCTGGAGGCGTGCGTGCGACTGCAGCGACATCCCAACCGGCGCTCCAGATATTCCGGGGGCTGCTGCTTGCCGGCGAGATCTGCGTGGCGGTCTTCGGATTCACGCTCCTTGGACTGGTCGAAAGCCACGCGATCTTTGCCATATATCCCCTGATCGTGATTGCGTTAGCAGGGCCGCTGCTTGGTGAACGGGCCGGATGGCGGCGATGGCTGGCCGTCCTTGCCGGCTTTCTCGGCATGCTCTTCATTCTGCAGCCCGGGACCGGCGTGTTCAGGTCGGTCGCAATGATTCCCTTCATTTCAGCCTTAATGTTTGCGCTCTATTCGTTGACGACCCGCTACGCTGCGCGGAACGACAACACGGCGACATCTTTCTTCTGGACGGGGATAGTCGGAGCCGTGGCCATGACATTCATCGGTGCGCCGAACTGGGAATGGATGATGCCTGTCGACTGGCTGTGGATGCTGGCGCTCTGCATGACCGGCGTTGCCGGGCACTGGCTTCTGATCCGCTGCTACGAACTGGCCGAAGCCGGTGCCGTGCAGCCGTTCGCGTACTTTCACCAGGTCTTTGCGGCACTCATCGGGATCGTGGTGTTTCACGAGGCCCTGAGGGCAAACGTCGCACTGGGGGCCATGGTCATCCTTGCGGCGGGCGTGTTTGCGCTCTGGCGCGCATATGTCCAAGGGCGAGACGACTAGCGGCATCGCTCCAAGCCGGACGGGGCCTAAGGGCTGAAGAAGGTGCGGCGGCAGGACGGCGTTGCCTTGGGGCCGCTCACCCGGTTCCTTTCAATGCCGCAACGAGTCGGTCCACATCACCGCCCTGCTTGTCAAGCAGGGCCCCGATCTCGACGCGTTCGGACTTCAACAAGCTGATGCCTTCGATAAGGATGTCGATGAAAAGGGTCTTTCCCGAGCGGTCCGAAACCACGAAGCTCATCGCCAACGGTTCCCGGCCCTTCAGCCGAGCGATCGCGCGAACCTCGTGGACGCGACTCCTCTTGCGCGCATCGGTCACCTTGATGACACCGCCCTTGAATTCGCGGAACCGCTTTCCGTATTTCCGTGATATGTACCCCGAAAACGCGTCGGTGAATTCCCGAAGCTGCCTCGGCGAGGCGGTTCGCGCAGGTGGACCAAGCGCGGAGCGTGCAATCGCCTGTACATCCGCATAGTTGACAAAGATGTTCTCGAATTCCTTCAACGCGGTCTCAATCGGCATGCCGGAGTTGATGACCCGATGAATGTCGTTGACGACGGCGTCGATGAGCGAACGCGCCGCGTCGTCGCTCAGCGCATGGACAGGGGCAACGCGCAACGCAACGGCCCCGCAGGCGCCTGCGAACAGCAGGGTTCGGCGCGTCGGATCAGAATTCATCGTAGAGCTCTTCATATATCTCGTCATATAGGTCCTCGAACGGGTCGTGGCCGACGTGGTCAGGGTCCTGCTGGTTCAACTTGAACTTCCGGCTCTGGGTGTAGGAGAGTCGCAACTGCGCGTAACTGTCTGCACTGTCTCGGAGAATGCTGTCAACTGTATCGCTGAACTCGTAACGCACATTCAACGTGGCGGGAATCGTGGATGCCGTGTTCAAGATGGCTACGTCGCTGGAAATGTAGCTGACCGGATTGGTGGCAACATCGACGACCAACCCTGCAAAGTCCCTTTCCGTCGAGGGTCCCGCAAAGGGCAATTCCAGGTAGGCGCCTTCCCGTGCTCCCCACGCCGCCAGCGTGTCTCCAAAGCCCGTTTGCCGCCGTTCCATTCCAAAGCTGCCGGCAGCAGGATCAAACAGGCCCGCCACACCTACCGTGCTGTTGACGAGGAACCTGAAGAAGCTTTGGCCGGCACTTTCAATGTCGCCTTGCAGGACGTGGTTCGCGGCGGATTTCGGCTCGTCGAGATGCGCTGCAACATTGGACAGGCTGCGGCGGACAGGATTTGGCACTGTCGCTCCGTAGGCTTGGCTGAGCGGGCGGACGAGCACCCGGTCCGCTCCCTTGTTGAAGGTGTGGGTTACCCTGTTGAACGATTCATAGGGATCGTGGATTGCACCTTCCTCCGGCGGTACGGAACATGCCGGAACGGCGAGCGCGACGGCGGCCAGAATTGCAATGTGCTGGAATTTGAGATGCATGCTGCGCACGATGTTTCCACTGACGATCCATGTTGATCCGGTGATCAATTCTAGTCTGCCATTGGGGCGGCGCAACAGAACCGGCGAAGTACCGCAAGAATTTTGAGGCAGGCCTGTTGCGCTCGGGTGACGCGGAGTGAAAATGGTCGAACAGGCGCGACATCCCGTCACGCCGGACAGGAGGAGCCAAATGATGACCGACGTGGAGAAGAAGCTTCAGGAGATGGGGCTTGCATTGCCCGATTCGCCGCCGCCGGTGGCAAATTACGTGCCCTTTGTCATGTCCGGAGCCCTGCTCTTCGTGTCCGGCCAAATCTCGATGGACGCAGATGGCAATCTCATCACCGGCAAGCTGGGCGCTGAACTTGACGTGGAAGCCGGCGCCGCGGCAGCCGGGCGTTGCGCATTGTCGTTGCTGGCCCAGGTGCGTGTCGCCTGCGATGGCGATTTCGGTCGTCTGGTTCGCGTCGTGAAGCTTGTTGGATTCGTCAATTCAACGCCTGACTTCACGGATCAGCCAAAGGTGATCAACGGTGCCTCGGATCTCTTGGTTGCCGTCTTGGGCGACGCCGGACGACATTCGCGCTCCGCCGTCAGTGCCGGAGCGCTTCCCTTGAACGTCGCGGTCGAGATCGAAGGCATCTTTGAAGTGTCGTGAAAGTCCTGTTGCCAAGGGAGTTCCTGACCCGCCCAATCGCCCATCGCGCGCTGCATGACGCTTCTGATGGACGGCCGGAAAACTCGCGTGCGGCGGTCAATGCCGCACTGGAACATGGATACGGGATCGAGATCGACGTTCAACTCACGTCGGACGGGCAGGCGGCTGTCTTCCATGACTATACATTGGAGCGGCTGACAGGCCGTGAAGGTCTCGTGCGCGAGCAATCCATTCAGGAACTCGCTTCCATTGCGCTCAGGGGAAGCAGCGAGTCCATCCCGGATCTCGCGGAAGTCCTGGGCTTGGTCGCGGGCCGCGTTCCGCTCCTGATCGAAATCAAGGATTGGGACGGAACGTTCGGTCCGGATGTTGGTTCTCTCGAAAGCGCGGTCGCAAAGGTCCTGGAAGGGTATGATGGTCCCGCGGCGGTAATGTCCTTCAATCCGCATAGCGTTGCGGCCATGCAGACGCTGGCACCCGGTGTGCCACGAGGCCTTGTGACCTGCGCATTCCGCGAGGCGGACTGGCCGATTCCAGAGGCCAGGCGTGCCGAGCTTGCGGGAATCCCGGACTACGAGCAAGCGGGAGCATCGTTCATCAGCCACGAGATCCGGGATCTGGCCAGCGCGAGAGTGCTGGAACTCAAGCAGCGTGGCGCGGACATCCTCTGCTGGACGGTGCGATCCGCCAAGGAAGAGCGCCGTGCGCGCGCCATCGCAGCCAACGTGACGTTTGAAGGGTATCTTCCTGATCATGCGGACTGATCGCAGCTTCGGTCACGACACGCTAAAGTGCACGCATGAGCGAATCCGCGCTGGAAATCTCGACGCTGGCAAGCCTGTCGGCGATTGCACCCGAAGACTGGGATGCCTGTGCCGGCGCTGAGACCGCGGACGGCCTGCGTCCCGTCGATCCCTTCACCACCCACCGGTTCCTGAACCTTCTGGAGACAAGTGGCTCGGTCGGTTCTGGCACGGGATGGCTGCCGCGACATCTTGCAGTCCGGGACAAGGGTGAAGTGGTGGCGGTTGCGCCACTCTACGTGAAGGGTCACAGCCAGGGCGAATACATCTTCGATCACAACTGGGCCCATGCCTGGGAACGGGCCGGAGGCAGATACTACCCGAAGTTGCAGATTGCCGTGCCGTTTACGCCAGTAACAGGGCGTCGTTTTCTCATGCGTCCAGGGTGCCGGGCGGACTGCTTTGGAGCGCTGTTGAATGGCGCGCTACATATCGCCGTCGAGAACAGGCTTTCGTCCGTGCATGCCACGTTCTGCGCGGAGGATGAGGCCGCCCGTGGCCGCGAACTCGGGTTTCTGCACCGCGTGACGCGGCAGTACCGGTGGGTAAACGAGGGTTACGAAGACTTTGACGGCTTTCTGTCGGCGCTGTCGTCGCGCAAGCGAAAGGCGATCCGACGGGAGCGGCGCATTGCGCAATCCTTCGGAGGTGACATCGTGGCCCTCACCGGCGACGCCATTCAGCCGGGGCACTGGAACGCCTTCTGGGAATTCTACCAGGACACGGGTGCACGCAAATGGGGCAGGCCGTACCTGACGCATGCTTTTTTTGACCAGGCTCGGGAGCAGCTTGCTGACGACATTCTTCTGGTCCTGGCGATCCGCGAAGGTTGTCCGGTTGCGGGCGCGTTGAACTTCGTGGGACGCGAGACGGTCTTTGGCCGCTATTGGGGCGCAATCGAGTATCACGACTGCCTGCACTTCGAGCTCTGCTACTATCAGGCAATCGACTATGCAATTGCCAATGGGCTTGGCGCGGTCGAAGCTGGCGCCCAGGGTGACCACAAGCTGGCGAGAGGATATCTGCCAACGGAGACTCACTCGCTGCATTGGGTGGCGGATTCGGGGTTTGCCAGCGCTGTAGAGGAGTATCTTGAGGCGGAGCGGGCCGCGGTTGACGACGACATAGAGGTGCTCACGAGCTACGGCCCGTTTCGGAAAGTCAAGGAGGAACCGGAATGAGCGACAGACTGGATGGAGACGCACGCCGGGAGGCTCTTGCCCGGCTTTCGGAATGCGGTTGGATCGAGGTTGAAGGTCGGGATGCCATCATGAAGACCTTCAAGTTCAGGAATTTCGTTGAGGCGTGGGGGTGGATGACGCAAATGGCTATCGTGGCCGAAAAGATGAACCACCACCCCGAATGGTTCAATGTCTACAACCGAGTTGAGGTCACGCTGACGAGCCATGACGTTGACGGCCTGAGCCAGCGCGACCTCAAGCTTGCAGACAAGATGGATGCCTGAGGCAGGAGCCAGCCTGCCATCACTCGTCCCCAGGCTGGCTGGCATTTCCCGTCGCAACCCGGGAACCTGTCGGACGGTCGGGCGTCAGACTATCTCGAGGAGCGACTCTCCTGCGGTCAGGCTGCAGACACCGCTGTCCTCTTCGACCTGGAGAATCTTGATTTCTCCGTCCTCGATCAGCATTGCGCATCGCGTCATGCGATCCTTGAGGCCGACGGCGGGCACGCTGAACGCAAGTTCAAGACCCTTCGCAAGCTCGCTGTTCCAGTCGGCCAGCATCGTGATGCCGGCGGCGTTCGCGCCCGAGGCCTCGCCCCAATGCTCCATCACGAGCACGTCGTTGGCCGAGACGCAAATGATTTCGTCAATTCCCTTCGCCCGGAAGGCATCAGCGGTGCGGACAAAGCTTGGCAGATGCGCAGTGTCGCAGGTTGAAGTGTAGGCACCGGGCAAACCAAACAGCACCACTCGGCGCCCGGCCGTCCGCTCCGAGATGTCGACTTCGGTCACGTCGCTTCCCGCCTTGTGCAAGAGCGTAGCCGAAGGAATTCTGTCACCCACCTGGGCCATCGTCTGAGTCTCCCAATTGCCAAATTCGCTGCCGAGGTTATATGCCTTTTGACGATAGAAGCCAGTGGTCAACGTGAATGGGCGGAATTCTGATCATCGGAGCAGGCCAGGCAGGGGCGTCCCTCGCCGAAAAGCTGCGCGCGGCAGGATTTGGCGGTGAAGTGACTCTGATCGGTGACGAGCCCGTGCCGCCATACGAGCGTCCTCCATTGTCGAAAGCCTACCTGATGGGCGAGATGGTTGAGGAGCGCCTCTATCTGAGACCTCCCTCGATTTACGACGACAAGGACATCGGGCTTCGCCTAGGGGCTCCCGTTGACGCCATAGACGTTCTCAAGAAGACGGTGACGATTGGAGATGACAGCCTGTCCTACGATCAACTCGCGCTTGCAGTTGGATCTGTTCCGAATCGCTTGCCGCACGCAATAGGTCGTGATCTGGCAGGCATCCATACTGTACGCACTCTGGCCGACATTGACCGAATCCGCCCGCGCTGCCGCCAAGGCGCGCAAGTGCTCGTGGTGGGCGGCGGCTATATCGGGCTGGAGGCGGCTTCCGTGGCCGCGAAACTCGGGCTGAAGGTCACTCTTGTCGAATTGACCGAGCGTATCCTGCAACGCGTCGCCGCGAGCGAGACGTCGGACGCAATTCGTGCGGAACATCAGGCTCGCGGCGTCGACATTCGAGAAGGTGTCGGGGTTGAGTGCTTGACGGGAGAAGGTCAAGTCTCAGGCGCGAAGCTCACGGATGGATCGACGATCGACCTGGATTTCGTAATCGTGGGTACCGGAATCCGTCCCGACACGCGCCTCGCGGAGGCAGCCGGAATCGATTGCGACAACGGCATTCTTGTGGACGAGTTCGGACGCACCTCGGCTGTGGATGTCTGGGCCGCCGGGGACTGCACATGCTTTCCTTACATGGGGAACCGGCTGCGGCTCGAATCCGTGCAGAACGCAATTGATCAGGCGGAGGCCGTTGCCGCGAACATGCTGGGCGCTCAATCGCCTTACGTCCCTGTCCCCTGGTTCTGGTCCGACCAATACGACCTGAAACTCCAGATTGCAGGCTTGAGCGCCGGTTATGACAGGGTCGTGTCGCGCAAATCCGAGAAGGGGCGGAGTCACTGGTACTTCCGGGGCGAACGGTTCCTCGCAGTGGATGCCATCAATGCACCTCGCGACTACATGATAGGCAAGCGGTTGCTCGAAATGTCCAAGAACGTCGAGCCGGCTCAAGTTCAGGATCCGGAATCGGACTTGAAGGCGCTATTGAAGGCATGAGGATAATCGGGGGCCGCTTGCGGGGATTGAACCTTGCAGCCGTCGGCAAGAGGAGAGCAGGGTCGCAACTCAGGCCGACGACTGACCGGGTTCGCGAAAGTCTCTTCAACCTTCTCCTTGGCGGACGATTTGGCGATCCGGTGACCGGTGCCCGCGTGCTGGACTTGTTTGCCGGCACCGGCGCGCTTGGTCTTGAAGCACTTTCGCGAGGTGCGATTTTCGCAACATTCGTGGAGAATGGACGCACGGCCTCGAAAATTCTTCAGGAAAATATTGCAAGGGCGGCAGCTGAGGAGGAATCCCGTCTGGTTCGCGGCGACGCGACTCGTCTCGTGCGGGCGCCAGTTGAGCCGGCAACCCTGGTCTTCCTCGATCCGCCATATCGCCGTGAGCTTGGCGGACCTGCGCTCCTTGCGGCCCGGTCAGGCGGGTGGATTGCCGATGGAGCGTTGATTGCCTGGGAGGAAGCCGACGAGGTTGCACCTCCTCCGGGAATTGCCAGACTGGACGCTCGAAGATTCGGCGATGTTTGCCTGACCCTTTGCAGGATGGAAGCGCCAGGCGCTTGAAGCACGGCGCACGTGATCACGATCCACGGTTGCCGACCGTCAGGCGATGACAGCCTTCGCCGGAACTGCCGCTTCCGCATCCCGGACATTCCGATATGCAGCGGGGCGGCACTGCAGGCATTGGTCTTCGCGCATGTCGCCGAAATGCGGCACGAATTCTTCCAGAATTCCCTTGATGTTGAGGACGAGCAATGGCCGAGTTTTGTGCCCCCAGTGCCTCAGTAGTCCTTGGAAACCGGGGCTCTCGGTGCGGGACGTCGACTTGGGTCCATTTGTCTTCAGGCAGAAAAATGCGTTTACAAACTGGCGTTTGAATACAACTTGTCAAAGTGTAAATTTGCCGTTGGATGGAGTGAACAGTTCTGCACGGTCATCGGGCGGGCAGGGGCTCTGGAAGCGCCTGACCTCGATGAGCGGTCGCTTTCGAGGTCAAGTCATCGCCCTGACGCATAACGCCGAAGCGTCACGCGACCGCTTCAAGTCCCTTCGCCTTCACGAGAGCGAGAAGCTTCGCGGACGGTCCTCCAGGTCGCTTTTCCCCACGCTCCCACTTGCTCACCAGCCCCGGCGAGACATTCAGATGACGTGCAAAGACCGTCTGGCTTGCAGCCTCGCCAAGTCGCAGTTCGCGGATTTCCTCGGGAGTCATGGCCTTGATCGGAGTGAGGCAGAGCTCGTCGAACTCCGCCATGGTTTTCTTTGAAATGAGATCCAGGTCTCTCATGTCTTGGGCTGCGGCGTGCATTTGCGCCATCACCTCGGACTTGTACTGCTTTCCTGCATTGTTCGTGTCGGTCATTTAGGTCACTCTCTTTCTTCAAGATGTAAGTCACATGCGTTCGATCACGTTTCGTGGCCTGGTTCTGTCAGGGCATCGACGCCTCCCTTCTGGATCTCCCGGAACTTCCCCGCAGCGATCGCGGCCTGGATGTCCTGCGCGCTGAGTGCTCGAAACTCTGCAGCGATCTTCAGCGCCGTCTTCAGCTCCTCGTCGTTCAGGTTTGCCTTCCGCTTCTTCGCAAAAATGGCAAAGAACAGCGCGTCGCCGTCCTGCCGCAGGCAGAGGACAGTGCGAAACCCGCGCGAGCGGCCTTGGCCCTTCCTCGCTATGCGCTCCTTGTAGACACCGCCGCCAAGGTCCGCGTACGCCATGCCGTCCCGTGCCCGTTGTGCCGCTTCAATGAACTTCTGATCGGGAATCCTGGACTTCCTTGCTTCCTTGAAAAATATCCCGGTCATAAGATCGCGCATCGGCTAACTCCTTCAGCCAAACTCGCCTGCCTTGACCTATAGCTCTTAGGACCATAGCAGGCAACCGCGCATTGGGCACCGGGTTCCGGTCAACGCCGGAACCCTGAAGGGTGATGTCAAGAAAGGATCGCCATGCCGACGAAACAGACTGGCTTTGGCCTCGTGGACCGTGAAGCCCTTGAGCGTTTGCGGGAGGAATATGACACCATGCAGATTCTCCACGCCGTCGACCGGATCGACCAGGCAACGAAAGCGCTCCTGGATCTGCGGGAACAGCTCATGGCCCTGCATGGCATGGCCACGCAAGTTCTGCGGGACAACATTGTTCCTGGCCGCGAGTCCGATGTGGAGGACATTCATGAACTGGTCGAGATCGTCGATTCCGGAGGCTTCGACCTGATTGAAGCCGGAGAGGCGATCCAGTCCTGCTGTGAACCCTTGCGCGCGCTCGACAGCGAGGAATGTCTCGCCGAGCGCGAGGGGTGGGCAGACTGACGTCAATGGGCAGTACGGAACTCCCGGAGGCAAGGAGCGGCTTTCTCCGCTTTGCGGAGCACTATAAGGATGCCTGCGCGAGGGAGCCGATGTCGGGGGCTGGTCTGCGCAGGCGTTTGCGCGTGTGGCGCATTGCAAGGTCTATCCCCAACTCCTCTCTGCTCCAGACATGAAGCTGCCGGACGCCAACGTCGTGAAATGTTCCGCGAATCGGACACTGCAATCATCGGGAGGGCGGAGACAACATGGTTGCGATCTCGTTCAATAGCGGAGCAAGGGATCTGTAGTCCAACCGCGAAATTGCAGCGTCTATTCTCGACGACCAGTGTCCATGCACCGGCAGGCTGTCGGCCTTTTGGTGGATTCCCCTTGCGGCGTGTTCCAGCACTTCGCGCTCCGGTGCACGGTCGTCTTGAAGACGCTTACGGATATCGGTCTTGAGCGCATCGACGTCGCCATCGCCTTCCATCAACGCAAATGCAGCACACGCGCACAAGCCCCGCGCGAGCACTCTCCATCCCGTGATGTATCTGCCTCCCTTGAATGTCCATGACAAAAGGATTTCTCCGATCTCTTTCGAAACATCGTCGCAGCCGCGATTGCGCGCGTCGGTCGCAGCCTCGAACAAGGCTTCGGTCAACTGGAAGGTCTCCACGAATGTGACCGAGTCCTTGTCATCGGGAATCCAGGTCAACGTGGCGACCAACCAAAGCGCGTGATTCCGCAGGTCCTTCTTAGTTTGAGGGTTGCAGGCGGGCGCATTCGACAGCGCCAGAAGGAGTTCCGTCAAACCCGCAATCCATTGGATCATGGCAATGGTGAAGTGAGATCTGGCAGCTATGGCCGCGAGCAGCAGCTCCTTCGTCGTTTCGTAAAGGCCATCCGCCCACTGTTCGATATTTCGGATGACCGTTTGCGCGTCCTCATTGTCTGCCTGTTCCTGGGAGAGCGCATTGACCAGTGCCGTAAGCCGAATTCGTAAGCTCTCCGCGCTCGTCGACGAGTAGTACGGCCCCAGATATGTGCTGTGGTTGTTCGAGAGTGGCGAATCAGGCACCTTGAGGAACAACTGTGAGATTAGGGCAACATTCCGGCGGATCTCTCCGGTCGCAAATCGGGTGTTGCGGTTCTTGCAACGAACGACATCGAATGTGAGATTCGCTAGTTGGGCCATGCCTTCCATGGTAACCGGGCGGTAATTTTCTTTCGCACAGCCGGTACAGGCGATCAAAGCGATCTCCTGGGTGAGCGTTGCGACTTCATCGGGCTTGCCCTCGATGAGGAAGTGCTGGGCCGATCGCCCCATGAGCCGCACTCCCTCGAGCACTACATCGGCCATATCGTGAGGGACTACGGCTTGTACCGCGTTCCCGAGATATCCCGCGGCAAGATGGGCATGGCTTTTTGTAGCATATGGGCTGGAGTAGTCGATGCCCTGATACAACCGAACTAGCGAAGCCAAAGCCTGCAAGGTCTGCTCTATTTGTTGCTCATCCCGCCGGGAAATTCCTCTCTGCACGTTCTGCCGCATGTATTCCAGGGTTTCGGTAACGAATGCGTCTCTCGAACGAGGATCCTCCATAAGCGGAGGGTTGGCGTAGAACGTCTTTCCCTTGGCCTTGATGTATGCGCCGTTAATGACGACAACAGCGGTCAGCGCCTTGGCCGACACTTCATAGTCTCCCTGCTCCGCATAGCGCCGAGCAAACGACATTGCATGCCGGACACCCCGCGCTGCCCCAACTGTCCAATGGTTGTTTATCTGGAAGTAGGCCGTACGGGCGAGGTCATGCGTGGGGTCGCTTGGAGACGGGTCGGCTCTTTCAGTTTGGTCGGGCTCGAGGAGTGGCAACGCCCGGCGAGCCCGTCGTTCCCAGAGCTCCAGGTCGTTGCGGGTGTCCTGAAGTAGTATTTCCAGTTGCTGCATCGGGTTGATGAGGACCAACGCCCGCCGATAGGCATACAGGAACAAGAGGAGAATGAGTACCACGGACCAAACGGCCGAGATTACGACATACACCAGCGTGATCCGTCCCGCGAAGGTCGAAAGCGTGGCGACGGCGATTGCGAGGAGAAATGCGACCGCGAATGCCCCGAGCAACCGGCGGTCCGCACTCAGGCGCCGAAACAGCCCGTGCGGCATGCGCTCGATGTTCACTTGCATAGCGAACAGCACGAGCGAGGTCACGATGGCGGCCGCCCCGACCAATGCGGTTCCCGTGTTCAACAGTAGATGTTGTAGCCCTTGAACCGCCTCTTCTGTCGAATAGTGGGACTCAACGGCCGCGTGGAATGACGGCGACAGATAGAAGCTGGCCGATACAAGAAGAAGCAGAATGACGGAAAAAGCTATACCTCTGTAGCGAACCCGAAACTGTCCAATGATGTATTGAACGCGATACACGTAGTTCCACAATGCCGCAATTCGTTGCCGGACGTTCCTTTTCGTTCGTGCAACGGCGGAGGATATGGCTTTTCCCAAGGGCATAGCGAGTCCTAACTACTTCCAGGTTCCGGTCAACTTGCCCACATGGTGAGGCACGGGCAGAGAACGAAATGCTGCATGGGCGGGCCGGAGACACACCCTGTTGAACAGCATCGGCAGTCAGTTCGATTGGGAGAATTGATCGTACTCTGGGGAAAGACCGACGGAAATGACTCTGTAGTGGCTACCAAGGGATGAGCACTCATGGTTCCGCGGGCTGCTGTGTCCCCCGGCGTAAATATTGTGATCGCAGCTCCAGTGGACCGCGCGAATTCGCGCGCGGAGACGCGACGACGCGCGGCAGGGTAACAATTCTCACGCGGCCTGATGCTGGCGGCGTAGTGGAAGGCGAACAAGGGTACGAAGCGGACCGTGCTGCCTTCTGTGCCGTTATGGATCCGGTCGTTGTGCGGGTTGCTCTGGGTCATTGGTCAGTTGATTGCGCGCGCGCCAATACGGGTCGATTCCGGCTCTCCAGCCTCGGGATTCGTGCCACTCGCCTCACGACCCAGCATCCCCTTCAATGTTTCCGCCATCATCCTCGCAGGCCGAATACCGCCAGCCCGCCCTCCGGCGTCGGCAGTGACGGGAAATGACTATAATCCCCATCCGGCAGGCTCCCCTTTACGGTTTCCGTACCGACCGGAATGACGCGCCCTTCCTCTGTCAGCTCGAACTTCTTGGGTATCTGGAGTTCCACGCGTGCCCTTTCGTGCAGGTTGAACCAGTCGACGTTCGCCGCCGCGATCCCCGGTAGCATGTATCCGAACTCAGCCTTCATGCCTACGGAACCACCCTGGACCTTCCGTCCTCCCAGCTTTCCCGGCCCGACCACCGAGCGGGCGTCTACCTTGTCGCTGCCGGGCGATACGACATTGGGCAGCAACAAGTGCCTTTCCGAACCGGCCCGCCCGCGCGTTCGAATAAACAGATGACCGTCCTCCACTTGAAGGAAATGACAGTTGCGGCGAAACTTGGGGCATTCCGCTAGACCGTCCGCCTTCGCTGTGTTGCATCCCGAGTGCATCGGTTGGCAGTTCCAGTCTCGCTCATACGGATTCCGGCTGCGCCGGCTCACCTTTGAGAAGAACGCCGATGGGATGATGTGATCGACGTTGCACCCATCCCCTTCCTCGATGGGCTGCCCGCATCCCCCCAGGTGAATGCCGCAGAGTCTTCGGTCACGCCGGAGCAGCCGGCCACGCTGCTTGCGCCTATTCATTCGTTCCTCCGAGTTTGCCGCATTCCCACAATTTTTAACGCCGCCTGCCGGATCCGAAAGGGCGCTGTTGCAAAAAATGTGGAGCCGCTGCGCTTCTCCTCGAACAGCTTCTCGTGCTGCACGTCCTGCGGCTGCGAGATGAATCTGACGCGCGCATTCAGCCTTGGCCATGGGGTCTCGATCGAACTTCGGATGCATGCGACCTCCATGTCGGGGAAAGTGACGTGGCACGACATGGTGCCCCGACATGTGTGTTTTCGGAGACGCTCCCATGACCCGCGACGTCAAGTGGCGACATTTCCGGGGCGAGATCATTCTTCGGGCCGTCCGGCGGTACTGCAGATGCGGCGTCAGCTACCGTGACCTCGAGGAAATGCTGGAAGAGCGCGGCGTCTCGGTGGACCACACCACCATCCATCGCTGGGTGCAGGCCTGTGCGCCGGAGATCGAAAGGCGGCTGCGCTGGCACCGTCGGCCAGGCTGCCTGTCGCGGTCCTGGCGCGCGGACGAAACAGACATAAGGAAGTACAGTAAGCGCCTGTGACAGCTTGCCAGCTTCCGGACGGGCAGCAATATGTGACAACCGACAGATCGGCAACCGATGCAGAGCAAAGGAGTGGAAAATGGATTATTTCCAGTCAATTGTCGCCGACTGGCTTGTCTCCGACGGCCGGACGATGGTCGCTGAGGAGTACTATCTTCGGACATCGCATGTGAGGGATTTCAAGCATCCGAACCAGACATATCTCTGGCCGGACATCGTAGCCGTGCGCCTGTGCGACAAGGAAGTCTTCCTCTGCGAGGTGACTTGGTCATGCAATTGGAGCAGGATCAAAACGAAACTCGACAAATATGCGGTAAGCATGCCGAACATTCGGGAAGCTTTGGAAATTTGGTTAGGGATACCTCAAGACTTCAACGTGGGCATCTGGTACTTCGTGCCGAAAGACCACATTGAAGGGATCAAGGTCCGAAAACCGCTTGATTTGCAACTCAAGTGGACTCCGCTTGAGGAGACCTTGCCGTGGACATACACATATGGCCAGCGTGACGCCTGACAGGGTTTCGGGCGTCGTCGCTGGCGCGCGCTTCCGTAATGGGCCCCCCCACGTCAAGCACGGATTCCTGCGCATGAGCGGCCACGAAGCCCGAACCTGGCAAGACTGTTCCGGCGCCGGCGGCAAGTGGGCGCGGCGTTCATGCCGGGAGCGGCGTTGGCGTTTGGTCCGGAACCGGGCAATCTCCGGCGGGGTTGACGCCGTTCAGGTTTCGTTCAAGGTCCTTCCTCCCTGTTTCCGGGAAGGTCCGCTTCTCGTCCGCCGCCGGGCATCTTCCTTCCGTCCGCGGTCGGCTCGTCGGCCGCCTGCATGATGCCTGGTCCAATCCGGCCTCCGAGTGTCAATCTCATCAGCGTGCTCGAACGCGACAGCGCGGTTCGGCAACGAGGCAACTGACGACATCATCGGGGACCGCGTCCGGTTCTGTTGCAAAAATTTGCTGATGCTGCAGAAGGCGTGTCTTTGGCTCCGCTCTCTCTCAATACCCTTGCTGGATCGCGATCCGTTCCAGCTCTGCTCCGTGCAGTGACATCAGTTCGCTCATCATGTCCGGCCCTATGCCGAAGGCACGTTCGACAAGACGCACTTCGCCCCTGATGCCAGGCTGGAGCTGGAAGGCCCTGGCCTGCTTCTTCTTGATGGCGCGCATTGCCTCGAAGCCCTCGTATGCTCCGAGAATCAGAAAGGAGCCGGGAGTTGGCTGTGGATAAGTTGGACGCGGATTCCTGTGGAAAAACCGTCTCTTGCGCGCCGTCACCTTCCCGGTTCATTCCTGTGACGGGACCGCCGCCGCCTGGCCTGGCGGCGGCGGAGCGGGGCTTGCCCCGCAGGGCGGGTCGGACCGGAAGCCCTTAGGATCGCGCAAGCGGATCCGTGATCAAGCGTGGTCGGCCCGCCCTCCCTTCGCCTCCCGGGTCCTGAATGGATGCCTGGGTTTGAGAACCGGATCATCGCGAGGATAGGAGCGGGACTCCCCACCATTTGTAAAGGGGATTTTCGGCGGCCTCCCTGCCCGCCGCCACGGGTCCGGAGCCTGGACTGATCGGGCTTCATGCGGCATGGCGCTGCCCCTGGCTCTGGTGACCGGCCAGGAAGGTCGTCCGGTTCTCGAGCATCTTGCAGGCGACCTTGAGCAGGCGGTCGCCGACCGTTCGCAGCGACCGGGCATGTCCGTGACCGCGGGCGCGGAGCGCTGCGTACCTCGCCTTGCAGGTCGGGTCGTGGATGACGGCGACCCGGGCCCAGTGATGGACGGCGTCCCGCAGGCGTTTGCTGGCGGCCATGCGGCGCAGGACGAGCACCGTCTTGCCGGACCGCTTGGTGACGGGCGCGACCCCTGACAGGCAGCGCAGGGCGTGGTAGTCTCGCCGCTGCAGGGGATCGAAGGCTTCTGCAAGCAGCGTGGCGAGGACGACCCTGCCGACGCCTGGGAGCGAGTTCAGGATCTCCACGTCACGCTGCAACCGCTGTCCCGCGTCTTCGTCCGGACACGTGTCCGGCCGGCCGAGCGCCGCCGTCAGCCGGTCCATCTCGCGACATGCCCGGTTGAGCTGCCTGTCGACGAGATCGAGCTGCGAGAAGACGATCCCGACATGGGCGACGGCGGCATTGGCGGTTCCCGCCGCAACCTCGATGGCGGGCTGTCGAAGCCTGTCCAGGACCGTTTCGGCGTCGATGCGGCGGACCCGATGGCTCTTCAGGATCCCGGCGACGGTGCCGGCGCGGACCCGCCTTGCCTTCTCCGGCGTCGGCGCGCGCTTCCAGACCTCGCGGATCCAGGCTCGCGCGAGATCGCCCTCGACATCGAGAAGCTGGGGATAGTAGCGCCAGAGCTGCTGCCGGGCGCGGTTCGTCAGCGCGACGCGCTCGGCGGTCAGCTCGCCTGCGATCCGCGACCATTCCCGCAGCTCGACGATCTCCGGCAGGACCGGATCCAGGTGCCGGAAGGCGTGAGGATCGGTGCGCAGGGCGTCGGCGAGCACGCGGGCGTCGCGGCTGTCGTCCTTTGCTCCGGCCGGCGAGAACCGGTCGCGGAAGCGGTCGAGCTGTCGGGGATTGATGGAGTGGACCGCGAAGCCGCGTTCCATCATCGCCTCGACCACCGGTCCGTGCGGCGTCTCGATGGCGATCCCCACCGCCTGCGGCCCGGCCCTGGCCGTCGCGACGATCCAGTCGGCCATCTCCGCGAGGCCGGCGCCGCCGTGACCGAAGTCCCGTTCGTCAAGCACCTGGCCGGCGGCGTCCGTCACGCAGGCCCGGTGGATGACCGTCCCCCAGTCGATTCCGACGAGGCATTCAAGCTTGTCCATGGCATTCGCTCCCTTCAGTTCCCTCAGCGGGCCGCCATGATGCTGTCCGGTTCCTATACTGGCGCTCGAGGCGCAGACTCCCCACGGGGACTCCATCATGGCCAGGGGCCGGGGCGCATGTCCCGCTCAGGTGCTCGATGCACTGGAGAGTTTCGGCGCTCCCGGACCCTTGGCCCGTCCCGTCGGTAGCAGACGGGACGAAGGCGAGGAAAGGGTGGCAACGGGCCGTGTCCGTCCCTGTGCCGCCCCTCCGCGCTACGCGCTCCGAGGCGGCACAGGGACGGACTTCGCCGCTCCCGGAAATGCCTCGAAAACGGTGTGAATGCACATCGTGCCGGAAATGGTATAGGAGAGCATGACCATCGTAGTCGCCGGAATCGACGTGAGCAAGAAGTCGCTCAACATTCACCTGAACGGGCGGGACTGGACCGCCACCAACGACACGGACGGCTTCCGCAAGGTCGCCCGCATCCTCAGGGAGGGGAACGCGGTGCGGGTCGTCATGGAGGCCACGGGGCGGATGCACCGGGCGCTCCTGCAGTCGCTGCACGATCGCGGCTTCTGCACCGTCGTCGTCAACCCACGCCAGTCCAGGGACTTCGCCAAGGCCGGCGGCGAGCTGGCGCTTGAGCTTGCCATGGTCGGACTCGACGACGTTGTTGAGATATTTCACTTGTCTGTGGTCGGTGTCGGAGGGGCACTTTCCCTCTTTCTTCAACTCCCGAATGGCCTGTGCGTAGCATCCTGCCTTGTCCGTGTTGATGACGAATGGCTTCTCCCACTCCTTGCAGGCGCGCAACGCCTTGCCGAGGAACCGCTTGGCGGCCTTTGCATTCCGGGTCTGCGACAGGTGGAAGTCGATGGTGTCGCCACGGCTGTTGACCGCGCGGTACAGATACGCCCATTTCCCTTTGACCCTTATGTATGTTTCGTCCACGCGCCAGGACCGCGACAGGCTGCCTGGCCGACAGTGCCAGCGCAGCCGCCTTTCGATCTCCGGCGCATAGGCCTGCACCCAGCGATAGATGGTGGTGTGGTCCACCGAGACGCCGCGCTCTTCCAGCATTTCCTCGAGGTCACGGTAGCTGACGCCGTATCGGCAGTACCACCGAACGGCCCAAAGAATGATCTCGCCCCGGAAATGTCGCCACTTGAAGTCATGGGTCATGGGAGCGTCTCCAAGAGCACACATGTCGGGGCACCATGTCGTGCCACGTCACTTTCCTCAACATGGCGGTCGCATGCATCCGAAGTTCGATCGAGACCCCATGGCCAAGGCTGAATGCGCGCGTCAGCCTCGTCTGACAGTCGCAGGACGTGCAGCACGAGAAGCTGTTCGAGGAAAAGCGCAGCGGCTTCACATTTTTTGCAACAGTGCCGGTCCAGAGATTTTTTTGCAAATCTCCCCAAACTTGGGGAAGCCGGTGAAACTGCCGTCCTGCTAACCTGACCGGACCTGCTGTAGCGCGAAATCGTGTGTGCAGGCCGCGTTTCGCGTGGAAGCGGCGCAGCCGTGCGTGGGCGGACCGTCGTCCGCAGCGGACATTGTCAAGAATGGATTTGCAGCATTGCGGGGCAGGCATGTCATTTGAGGGACCTGGATTTGAAACGGGCGGTGGCAATTTCAGGAGATTGGCGAATGTCGTGAATTGCCGCGCATCGAGACTTGTGTGCGCGGCCGCCTTGGCCTTGATTGCACCGCTGCATGCAGGTGCCTTCCTGCTGGCCGTGGCCGCACCGCCTCCGGCGCAGGCGTTGACGGCGGAGTTCCGGGCCGTTCCGGCGAGTCATGACGGTTAGAGCGTGTTCACCGTCCGTCTCGCATTCACCGAGGAGGTGTTCAACGGGAACGAGTCGTTCGACAAGAACCAGGCGATCCAGGATGCCCTCCAGGTGAGCGGCGGCACGGTCAGTGGCAGGCGCCGGGTCGAACGCGGGTCGTTCGACCGGTGGATCTTCAGGATCAGGCCGTCCGGCAACGGAGCGGTGACGCTGACACTGCCGGAGACGACCGGCGCATGCAGCGCGACGGGAGCGATCTGCACGCCGGGCGGCACGGCGCTGTCGAACGCCCCGACCGTGACGGTGCCTGGTCCGGCATCCGTTCCAGAGATCTCGATCGCGGCAGGGTCGAGCACGAAAAGCGAGGGAGGGTCGCCGTCGTTCACGCTGACGCGGACCGGATCCCTGACAGGCGCGCTCACGATGAACGTGGACGTGAGCGAGAACGGCGCGATGCTGAAGGGCACGCCGGCGGACACGGTGACCTTCGGCGCAAGCTCGGCCACGGCCGATCTGTCGGTGGCAACGGAGGACGACGAGGTCGTGGAGTCCGCCAGCGTCATCACCGCAAGCATCTCTGCCGGCAGCGGCTATTCGATCGATTCGAGCGCGGCGCAGGACACGGTGACGGTCGCGGATGACGATGCGGCGCCGGTGATCACGTCCACGGGCCCGTTCGCGGCGGCCGAGAACGGGACAGCGATCGCGACGCTCACGGCGACGGATCAGGACACGGCTGCATCGGGCCTCAGCTGGTCGGTCACCGGCGGTGCCGACCAGGACAAGTTCACCTTGAGTTCGGCTGGCGTGCTGGCCTTTGCGGCGGCGAAGGACTTCGAGGCGCCGGACGACGCGGACGGGGACGGCGACTACGAGGTAACCGTGCGCGTGACCGACGGGGCCAACCCGGTCGAGGCAACTCTCACCGTCAGCCTCACGAACGTGGACGAGACAGTGACGCCGTTCGGAGGGGGCGTCCACTCCATCGCTTACATTGCGCAAGCGTCATCAGGCCAGCCTCCCTCCCTCCGCAACGCCCCCCGCGTGCCCGAGCTTCCTTCCGGACGGGGCCTGGCCGCGCCGCGGACCATGCAACAGGCAGGCTTTGGCATTGTCATGAAAACTCTTCTGTTACAATCCCTTGACGCGGCGATGGCATTGCCAGAGATTGCCGGACGCGGTCCCGTCGGCCGGGCGCCCGGCCGACGCTTTCGATTCTTGAGCTTGACGGAGAGAAAACGAATGACTTCAACATGCGATTGCCGTGCCGATTCGATCGGACCATTCCGGCTTTGCACCCGAATCTTCCGCAATGCCACGGCCGCACGAATTGCGGCAGCGCTGCTCGTCTTCCTGGCGCATGCGACGCTTTCACCGGCACATGCGCTTGACGGGTTCACCGTGGGAACTGCTTCGGTCGGATCTACGCCCCACATCCTCGGAACCGCGATGCAGCAGGTGTTTTCCGAGAAGTTTCCTGAGGGCCGGTTCGAAGTTGCGGTAACCGGCGGCAGCATCGAGAACTCGCGGATGATGCGGCGCGGCGAGGCAGAACTCGGAATTGCCAGTGTCACAGGGTCTGCCATGAGAAATGCGTGGCATGGCCGCAACCTCGAGGCCGGCGAAGAGCCCTACAAGGAGATCCGGACCCTGATGGGTTTCGTTCACATTGTCGGGCACCTGATCGCTCGGCCGGGGGCGGGAATCGAGAATTTCGAGGACATCAAGGGAAAGCGTGTGGGCCTGGGTTCGAGCATCAGGACTTCAGCCCTCCACGAGCCGTTCTGGAGGAGCCAGGGCGTTGATTGGATTGACGACGTGGAGGAGGTTCCACTTGGGTCGCAGGACAGGTACAGGTTCCTGGCGGAGGGGCGAGTTGATGCAGCGCTCGCGTGGACGGTCGGCACGAAGCTGGCAGCCATCATCGAGGAGTATGCCAGCGCAAACGAGGCGGTCTGGGCCAAGACCGACAAGGCGGCGCTTGAAGAGGCGGGATTCACGGTGTTCGCATTCGAGCCAGGTTCGCTGCCGGGGCTGGATTTCGTGAACCATGGCCCCAGCCTGACCATGTCCGCCCTGACCACGACGGACGAGTTTCCGGATGAGGCGGCCTATGAAATCGTCAAGACGCTGCACGAGAACATGGAACAGATCGTTCTCCTCCTGCCCGCCGTCCAGGCGGCCATTGAGAACCCGGCCATATTCACGTCACCGTCCGACCCGTTCCCCTACCATCCCGGTGCCATCAGGTATTGGAAGGAGGTTGGCCTCTGGGATTCCGAATAAAGGAACCCGCCAGTGATGACGGGCGCTGACAGCGATGTTTGGTGCCGTCGCGGAGACAGCGCAGAAGCAGGCGCGGACAGTCCTGTTTCTGGCGGTGTCGTTGTACGCCCTGTACAACTACTGGCAACCCGGCTTTCCCCTGTCCGAACGCGCGGCGCTGGCATTGCTGGCGGTTACGGCGTTCTTCGTTTCAATGCAGCCGCGCAACTGGTTGGCTGGCGCCTTCCAGGTGGCCCATTTGCTGCTTGGGTTTGCGGTTTTCGGCTACATCATCCTCAACGCGCACGAACTGCCATATCGCGAGGGAATCCCGAACAGCACTGACATCATGGTCGGAATCGCAGGCGTCTACCTGATTCTGGTCGCCGTCAAGGCCTGCCTCGGAAGCGGACTGGCGGCAGTGACGGCCATTTTCCTCCTGTACCTGTTTTTCGGTCAGCATCTTCCCGTCTGGTTGGGGGGACACAGGGGGTTCAGCCTCGAACGGATCATCTCGTTCCTGTACCTGAACGACGCCGGAATCATGGGTTTCGCCATGAGCGCCTGCCTCAAGTACATGGCACTGTTTCTGATTCTCGGGAAAGTGCTTCAGCAGGTAGGTGCGATGGATTTCGTCATGGGCCTGTCTCGATCGCTGTTCGGAACCGGGCGCACCGGCCCGCCATTGATGGCCGTCATGTCGAGTGCGCTCGTCGGCACAGTGTCGGGAAGCACGATGGGCAACGTCTACATTTCGGGCAACATGACCATCCCGCTCATGAGGCGGGTCGGGATTCGCAGGGAACTCGCGGCGGCGATCGAGGCGGCGGCATCGAGCGGCGGCCAGATCATGCCGCCGGTAATGGGGTTCGCCGTGTTCCTGATGATCGTGCTTCTTGATGTCGCGTATATTGACGTCATCGTGGCTGCGCTGATCCCGGCAACGCTATACTTCCTGGTTCTCGGCTTTGGTGTCTGGCTGCGGATTCACCGCATGGAGACGTCAATTCAGCCGCACGTCGCCAAGACCGGTCACGACCGGCCTGCCGTCACGGCTGCCCTGCGGCATCCCGGTCTCGTCACCTTCCTTTGCGCATTGGGTGTCCTGGTGTACCTGCTGGCAAACCGCAATCCGCTGCAAACTTCAGTGATGATCGCCATGGCTGCGTGCCTGACGGTCAGTCTTCCCTGGCGCGTGCGCATCACGCCGCGAAAGCTCTTTCAGGCGCTTGTCGACAGCGGGCGGGAACTGATTGATGTCGCCATTGCCTGCCTTGCCCTCGGGATAATTTCCGGCACCGTGTTGCTGACTGGGCTTGGAACGAAGCTTCCGGCACTGATGATAGACTGGTCAACGGGGAATCTCCCACTGCTGCTGATCTGCTCGTTCCTGGCATGCATCGTTCTGGGTCTCGGCATCCCCTCCAGCCTTGCATACATGCTGGTGGCGCTGCTGATCAGCCATGCGATCGTGCAGCTCGGCGTAGAGCTTCTGGACGCCCACCTGTTCGTCTTCTATGCGGCGCTTGCGGCAATGATCACGCCTCCCGTCGCCTTGGCCGCCTACGCCGCAGCCTCCATCGCGAAGAGCGATTACTGGACGACGGGCTGGCTGGCGGCCGCGCTCGGCATGCCGAAATACCTTGTTCCGTTCGCCTTCATCTTCCGTCCCCAGCTTCTGATGCGGGGGAGCGTCCTGGAGATTCTGGCCGTGTCGGCGCTGACGCTCGTCGGGCTTGCTGCAGTCTCGCTGGGGCTGACCGGCACTCGAAACCCGACCGTTTCCGCTCTCGCGGCGAGGGTATGCCTGGTAATTGGGGGCACGCTGGTATCCGTTCCGCCACTTGACGAGGCGTACGTTCTCGCCTTCGGTACAGCGCTGTGCATGATTGGAATTGCCCCGCTGCTGCTGAGAGTGCGGAGGCGAGCGTGAGCACGAAACGGAAGGAGCGGGACCGACCCATGGCAGTGGCGAATGCCATAGCTTCCCTCGCTTCCGAGCTCGCACGCGACGTCCGGTCGGAAAAGGCCGTGCCTGCCTTGTTCTGCGGGTTGATCTCGGCAGTGCTCATTCTTGTGTTCAGCGTTTCCATGGCGGCCATAATATTCAGCGGACCGCTTTCGGACCATTTCGCGGTCGGGGCGGGAGTGGTGCTCTTTGGCTACTGCGTGATCGGAACGGTGGTTGCGCTGACAAGCGGCTTGCCTGGCGCGATGGCAGGTGCGCCCATGCCTTCCGTCGTGATGATGGTCGTGATTGCAGGGTCCATTGACCTGGAGGGTCAGCCCCTGTTCGTGACTGCCGTCTCTGCGGCGTTGATCGGCACCGCCGTTACCGGCCTCTGCTTTCTGGCGATCGGGCACTTCCGGCTCGCGAGCTTCCTTCGCTTCATTCCATACCCGGTGGCCGGTGGGTTCATAGCAGGAACCGGCGGCCTGGCATGCGTCCTGGCGCTGGAGTTGATGGGCATCACGATCAGGAACCCTGAAGGCCTCGTCAGTCTGGAACCTGACACCCTGCAGTTCGCCGGCATCGGCATCGGATTTGGCGTGGGTCTGTTCGCTCTGATGCGGATCTGGAGAAAGTTCTACGTCTTTCCAGCGACCTTTGCCCTGGCCGCCATCCTGTTTCATGCCGCAATCGCGGCATTCGGAGTGTCAGCGGACGAGGCCAGGGAGGCAGGCCTGCTGTTTTCCGTTGCCGGCGCGGGGCTTTGGCCCCCTTTCGAATTTTCTGACCTCCGGTTCATCGATTGGGGTGTGATGACGCAGCAGATCCCCAACATCCTGATACTGGTTGCGGTAACGCTGATTTGCGTTGTCATGAATCTCGGCGGAATAGAGCTCGCGGCCAACTGCGACCTCGACTGGAACCATGAATTCAAGGCAGCGGGCTGGGCCAACGCGCTCACCGGTGTCGGTGGCGCGCCCCCGGGATGCCTGATCGCCCTTACAAGCATACGGAATTCGCTGTTCGGTGCCATGACGCGTCTCACCGGCCTTGTGACGGCACTCACGTTGGGCATTGTGCTGCTGACAGGCGATGCGCTCCTGAAGCTGTTTCCCGTTCACCTGATAGCTGGCGTTCTCTTGTTCCTCGGCATGCAAATGGTCGACGAGTGGCTGGCAAGAAGCTGGCGGAAGCTGGTCTTCACCGATTACGCGGCCATTGTTGTCGTTTTCCTGACGATCGTTGTCTTCGGATTTCTCGAAGGCGTCGGGGTCGGCATGCTTTTTACCTCGGCCATATTTGTCATCAGCCTGAGCAGAACGGACATGATCGAGAACAGGTATACGCTGCGGGAGCGCCAAAGCAGGAAGATGCGCCCGATCCCGGACCGTGCCATACTTCTCGCAGAGGGACAGCTGGCCCAGGCGCATGAGCTCCGTGGCTACCTGTTCTTCGGCACGGCTTACCGCTTGGCTGACCAGCTCAGGCTCTCCCTGAGAGATGATCCTTTCCCGCAATTCATGCTTCTCGGATTCCGCAACGTGTCAGGGTTCGATTTTTCGGCAGTCAATGCGCTGGCGCGGTTCATCAGGGCCGCGAACACGGAAGGCGTCACCGTCGTGATCTTCGGAGCATCGGATCGTCTCACGTCCACTCTCAGGTCCGAGCTCCCGAAAGAGGCGCTTCAGGAGCTGGTCATGGAGGTTGACGCAGACCACGCGATCGAGAAATGCGAGGACATGATCATAGAGAACTGGAGATGCGAATTCGGGCAGGAAAGGAGCGGGCGGCAACAGCTCCTGGAAAGGGTTGTGGAAGACCTGGAGCGTCACCTGGAGCGGATGGCAATGTTTGAACAGCTGATCCAGGAAATTGAAGAATATCTGGAACCACGAACCTATTCGCCAGGAGAATCAATAGTCGCCCCCGGCGTGCCGCAGGAGGGCATGCAGCTTCTTCAGGACGGGCGGGCGTCGCAGCATGATGCGACAGGCAATCGGCTTGTCCAGTTCGCGGCGGGCGACGTTATCGAGCCAGGCAGCGCATTTGGTACGGCCGCCGCGAACCTCGCGACGATTGCAGAAGCGCCATGCCGCACGCTTGTCCTCACTCCCGCCGGAAAGGAACGCCTCGCAAGGTCAGATCCGAAGCGAGCCCTCGAGCTGTTCGAATACGCACTTGCCAACGTTGCCTCGACACGAGGCATCGGTTGAACGGCCTGTCCGGATCGCCGAGTCAGGCAGACGTGCTTCAGCCTTGTCAGATGAGAAGGGCGCCAAGGCCATGCCCGGCCTTGGCGGATCTGGCTATCCGGATCCCTCGTGCGCCGTCATGGCGTGCACCATGCCGCCGTCAACCGTGATCGTCTCTCCGGTAATGTAGCCCGCTGCGTCGGATGCGAGGAACACGATCACGTCCGCAACGTCGCTTGGTTCGCCGAGTCTTCCGAGAGCCACTCGCCTTGCCATCGCCTGTGCGACGGCTGTCATGTCGTCCTGACGCGACTCGAACATCGCCGTCTTGATGATGCCAGGGTTGACGGCGTTGACACGAACGCCCTTTGGACCCCAGTCGGCGGCAAGAGCCCGAGTCATTGCGTCTATTGCGCCCTTGGTGGCCGTGTAGGCAACCCGACCGATCGGGCCTCTCAAGCTTGCGACGGACGAAACGTTGATGATCGATCCTCGACCTCGCTCGATCATTGCCGGGCCCAGGCCGGCCGCCAGCATGAGAAGCGACCGGACGTTAACGGCGAGTATCCTGTCGAGCTCCGCTTCATCGAGCATTTCCGGTGCGCCCCTGATCGGGAAGCCCGCGTTGTTGACGAGCACGTCCACGCCCCCAACACTGGAAGTCGCAGCCTCCGCCAGGCGCGTGCCCGCTCCGGCCTCCGAAAGATCTGCCGGAATGACGACTGGCTCGTTGCCGAGGCCTGCAGCAACGCGCTCGAGGTCAGCGACGGTTCGTCCTGTCAGGATCACGCGCGCGCCAGCCTTGTCCAGCGCCTTCGCAGTGGCTTCACCAATTCCCCGGCTTGAACCGGTTACAAGGGCCGTTCTCGATTCCAGCGACCTGCTGCAGCGATCATGCTGCGATTCCTGCATCTTGGTCTCTTCCATGGCTTCGGACTTTTTCGATCCGCCGGAACGGTAGTCCCGCGTCCGGGCGATGTAAATCAAGTGAATCTCGGTCGGGCCGGGCAATCGCGGCTGCCGCTCAAGGCATTGCCTCGCCCAAGCGTGGCACTCCTGCTTGAGGCGTTGTTCCCGACCCGCTCCCCCGTTCCATTCCGGAGGACGACGTCGAGCACCCGATCCAGGGGATCACAGACCTGGGCTGCCGTACGGCGACCCTGACCGCCTACGGCGCCGGCCTCCGGGTCTCGGACGTTGTGGCGCTGCAAGTCGCCGACATCCGGGGTGAGGAGGGACTGCTCCGGATCCGCAACGGCAAGGCCAGCCAAGAGCGCTTGACCCATCTGCTCGGCCCGGTGCTCGAGGCACCGAGACGGTACGGGAGCATGACCTTGCCGCGTCCCTCCAACTGACTGTTCTGCCAGTACAGGCCTCAATCCAACATAGGGAGCGTCAGGCCAACTCTATCGGGAAGCACCAAAATCTGCGAGGTCACGTGACTGACTGATCTTGTCTCCGCTCTGCCTGGTTCATTCAAGATTGCCGCAATCGGCCCAAGTTTCGAAACTTTCAGGAGAGTGCCGCCTATCTCGAGCACGAGATAGGCGGCACTCTCGATGAGTGGAAATTGGGCAGGCATGAAACGGTGCAGCGCGACAATGCTGCAACCCTTTCGAACTTCAAGCCGCCGGGGACATCCTCGCGTGCAGGCGGTTTCGGCCAACCGTCCCTCAACCAGCGCGGGAGTGGCTTGATGGCCAAAACAGGTGCCTTGCATGGATATGCGCGCGTCTCCACGGGCGAACAGACGCTGGAATCGCAACTTCGCGAGTTCAAGGCGGCGGGCTGCGAGACCGTTGCCGAGGAGCGCGCCTCCGGCGGCGACCCGTCACGTCCGGTCCTGGCCGACCGTCTCGACCGTCTGGCCGCTGGCGACTTGCTCGTCGTCGTCCGGCTCGACCGCCTTGGCCGGTCCCTGCTGCACCTGCTCGAGACGATCACCGCCCTTCAGGCCCGGGGCGTCTATTTCCGGTCGCTGGGGGATCCGGTCGACACCGCGTCGCCGCAGGGCCGTTTCACGCTGCAGATCCTGGGCGCGATGGCCGAGTTCGAGCGGGCGCTGATCCGTGAGCGCACCATGTCGGGCCTTGCCGCCGCCCGCGCCGAAGGCCGCATAGGCGGCAATCCGGGGCTGGTGTCGGGCGACCGCGCGACGCTGTTGCGCCTTCGCCTGGCGCGCCGGGACGCGTTCCTGGAGCGCCTGAACCGCAGCGCAGGCGACTGGGCGCCGGACGTGCGCAGGCTGCGTCCCGAATGCCCTGGCAGGACGTGCTGGCGTCGTGAATTCGCGCCTGCCGGACTCGCGGCGCTGGAATCAGCAGCGCCTGGTGCGCGCGGCCAGGGCCTACGTCGCCGAGGGACTGCTGCCTGAGACCGTTCTGGAACGGGCGTCGGGACGACAAAAAGACGACCGCCTGCCGGTCCTGGTTGCCGCGATGCGGGCGGCGCGTCCGGACGTCACCCTGCAGGAGATGTGCGACATGCTCGAGGAGATGCACGTTCCGACGCCCCGCGGACGCGCGACCTGGTATCCGTCCTCCGTCAAGGCGCTCCTCGAACGGGCGGATCGACTGGGGCTTGCGTCTCAGCCGGCGTCGGCGAGCACTCTCGGCAGCGTCGACCAAGTTGGGATGGACCCAATGTCCGCAACGGGCGGCTCGCGACATCATCCTTAAGGCGCGGTGATGGGCGGGGGATTTCGCCGCTTTCCTGAAAGCGCATTTCCGGCGATCGCCGCGAGCAGCAATGCACCGCCGATCAGAGTGTTGAGGCTCGCCGTTTCGCCAAGGAAGAACCAGACCCAAATCGGGGCAAGCAGGACCTCGGCCAGGGACAGCAAGGCCAGTTCTGCAGCCGGCAGACTGCGCGACCCAAGCGTGTAGAGGATCAGGCCTGCCCCTACCTGAAAGACCCCCATGCCCATCGCAACACCACCATCGTGCACGCTGAGTGCGACAGACAGACCCAGGAACTGGCATGTTCCAAACGTGATGATGATGGCGAAGAGGCCTGACAGGAACACCGCCGGCAGCATTTCTCCAGTCCGCCCCCAACGCAACGCCACAGTGAAGACGGCAAAGCCAAGCGCCGATCCAAGAGCGGCAAGGCTGCCTTTCAGGGCAACTCCACCGGACTTGTCGGCAACCATGATGGCGATGCCGCCAATGGCGACCACAATCGCAATCCAGGTTGCGACGCGCACGGATTCGCGCAGTGCAATCCACCCAAGAATCGCGGCCATGAAAGGGGCCGTCGCAAAGAGCAGCATTGCATTTGCCACGGAGGTCGTCTGGATCGAATAGATCCCGCCGGAATAGGCGGCCACCAGCGCCAACCCGGCGATGACGGCGGGAAAGCCGATGCGCCGGACTTGGGCAAACGGGCTTTCGCCTGACCGTACGCGAATGACGATGTAGAGAAACAGCGACAGGCTGATCGACCTGTAGAGCAGGATTTGCCAGACCACGGCCTCTTCGATCAGGCGAATGCCCAGCCCAACGGTTGACCAGAGGACCCCGGCCGCGAAGACAAAGAGCACACCGTACTTGTGGCTCTCCGCCGTGGAACAGGGAGGGTGTGCGACTGGCATCCAGGGTCCATCCAATGGCTA
Organism: Paracoccaceae bacterium; assembly: GCA_965208685.1. Taxonomy (GTDB): domain Bacteria; phylum Pseudomonadota; class Alphaproteobacteria; order Rhodobacterales; family Rhodobacteraceae; genus JAJEFO01. Next base: position 747,867 of record CBDBPL010000007.1, read on the forward strand.
TGCGGAGTAGAATGACCTCGCCAAGGCGACCCCTCTCCCACATTTGCGACATTGGAGAGTACCGCCTGTCTCGTGCACGAGACAGGCGGTACTCTCCCGATTGCTACCGGTTGGAGCGACAGTTGCCGGGCGGGGTTTGCACCCGCTGGGGATCGGCGCCTTTCCACGGCGCCAAGCAAGGTCGGGTATGTGGCACTCATCCGCTTGATCGCGGAGGAAGCCGACCTTCCGGTTCAACTCGACATTCACGACTGTTGCGGCGGAGACCTGTTGTCGATTGTCGAGTCTGCTGTTCGTACGCACAATTCACGCGGGGCGAGACGCGGTTCTTGCGTGACGCGATCAATCTTCCTGGACGCCGACCGACGTGGCCATCAACCGGAAGGGTGCGCTCGTGCAGGACCGGAAATCCGAAAGGGGAACGTTCACTGGCTGGCGGTGCAGACATGGCCCGGCGTACACGACGCCCCGGACGCTGAACTGAAAGAGGTGGATCGCTTCCCATACCATCGCCACCTGGAGCACGCCGTGAAGTTCGTGCAGCGACATGGTGTACGGCACAAGAACGCGCCGCCAAATCATGGGGCTGATCCCAAGCAGCCTGACCTTCAGCTGCAGAAGAACCGATCCAGTCTCCGGCGCGGTCCGGGCATCCGTCATGCAACAAGGTCACAGGTGGCGCTCCACAATGCCAGCGGCGGATTGACCCCGGAGATTCTGGTGGTTCCCATGGAGGATCTGAACCGGCGTGGAGCAGAGGCGGTGATCCCGTCGAGGCGGAACCGGACGGAGTCCCGGAAGCATGAGCGGAAAATTCGCGGGTCGTGGCGCCAGGTCGAGAAATTCCTCTCGAAAACCAAGAAATTCAGGGCGGTGGCGACGCGATGCGACAGGACGGACGAGAGCTTCGCGGCGAGAATTCATCTCCTTGCCGGAGTGAGCGCGGCAGCACGATTGTCTACGGACCCAGGTATTCGGGAAGTGTTTCCGGCCTGGGATAAAGTACGTTCATTGGAACGGATCTTCCGTCCGATTGGACGAGACGGACATGCTTGCGCGTCATCAGCCTGGGCCTGACGACACCGCACGAATGCGAAATGACCTGCACTTCCCTGATCATCTTCCTGCAGTAGCTTGCAACCCTGACCGACTTCTCGGCGGGATTCAGGCCTTTCTGAAGCCTGGCATTGTGCGTCGTGATTCCGGTGGGGCAGGTGTTCCTGTTGCACTTGAGGGATTGAATGCACCCGAGCGCGAACATGAACCCGCGTGCGGACGTGACGAAGTCCGCGCCCGTGGCAAGCGCCCATCCAACTTCCGCGGGAGTGACCAGCTTGCCCGAGGCTATGACACGGATCCGATCGCGCAATCCGTACCTGTGCAACGTGTCGGACAATGTCGGAAGCGCTTCCTTCACGGGCAGCCCGACATTGTCGATCAACGGCATCGGAGCGGCGCCCGTTCCGCCGTCTCCGCCGTCGACCGCGATGAAGTCCGGTGCGCTCTCGATCCCGCGATCGTGAATCTCGATGCACATCTCTTCCAGCCAGTCGACGTCGCCAACAACCGACTTGAACCCCGCGGGCTTGCCGGAGATGTCCCGGATGTGCCCGATCATGTCGAGTAGCTGTGAGACCGTCCTGATTTCCGGGTGCCGGTTGGGAGAGATCGAATCCTTTCCTTCCTTGATTCCCCGGATCTCGGCGATTTCCGCCGTGACCTTTGCTCCGGGCAGAATGCCCCCCTTGCCCGGTTTCGCGCCCTGGCTGAGCTTCAGTTCGAACATCCGGACCGATTCATGCGCCGCCACTTCCCTGAGCCTGTCATCGCTCAGGCTTCCGTCGGGGTTGCGGACGCCGTACTTCGCGGTTCCGATCTGGAAGACGATGTCGCATCCCCCCTCAAGGTGATGAGGCGACAGGCCGCCTTCGCCGGTGTTGAGCCAGCAGCCGGCCCGCGCCGCGCCACGCGACAGCGCCCTGACGGCCGGCGTGGACAGGGCGCCGTAGCTCATCCCGGAGATGTTGAAGAAGGACGGAGCAATGTACGGATTCCGGCAATACGGACCGATTTCCATCGGCACCATGTCGACGGCGTCTTCGGTCAGGGTGGGGAAGGCGCAGTTGACGAAGATGACCGAACCTGTCGCCGTCAGGTTCTTTGTCGATCCGAATGCCACCGTGTTGTTGGACTCCCGCGCAGAGCGGTCGACCCATTCGCGTTCGGCGCGGTTGAACGGCATCTCCTCCCGGTCCATGGCAAAGAAGTACTGGCGGAAGAATTCGCCAAGCATCGAGAAGACATACCGGAACCGCCCGATGACTGGATAGTTCCTCCTGACCGCGTCGCGGGTCTGGGAGATGTCCATGACAAAGAGAGCGACTGCGATGGCGGCGCCAAGGCCGATGCAAAAGATGAACAGTGCGGAGAAGAACTGCAGTCCACCGGCCAGCAAGCTGTCAACAAACATGAGATTGCTCCTATGGATGAACCTCGCCATGAACAGGCCGGCCACAAGGATGTCTAGGAGAAAGCACCCGATTGCTCAATGCCACGGAAATCTCCGGCTCCGTGGGGAACAGATTCACCGGGCCGCGTTCCGGAGGCCATGGAGCCGTGGTTCCCACTCTTGGCGTCCCGGTCTCTTCAGCGCGGCGAACATGGATCGGGAGATGGAACGGCTGGTCGGGTGGGACATCGGTTCGTCGAGCCGTCCCGGTGAGTCCGAGAGTGTTCCTGATCCACATGTCGCCGGGTTGCCTGGGCAGGACGCGGAACGGTATACGGCTGATTGCTGGTTGGTCACGAGTGTAATTTCCCGACTCTCAGAATCGCAGGAACCGGATGTGACGGTGGCCTTGTCCGAAGAGATCGCCTCCTGGGACGGCAAGTCCGCTGCCGCTCTGCAATCGACCTATGATCGCCACTGCGCGGAAGAGGGCTTCGTCGCAACGATCCTGGGCCATGTCGCAGATGTCGACTTGCAACGGGCGGCAACCTGGCTGCTGAAGAAGCATCTGGAGGCCGGAAATTCCCTGAGCTCCTCCGGTTGCCGCGCCGTGCTCGGCGCGCTGTCCGTTCAGGACCACTGGGAAAGCAAGTTGCATGTTCTCCAATGCCTTCCCTACCTGGACATTCCTGAGAACGAGACCGCCGGGCTCGAGAGGTTTCTGGAAGCCTGTCTCGAGAACGACAACAAGTTCGTGAGGGCGTGGGCCTATAGCGGGTTCAACGAACTGTCGCTGCGCTTTCCGCGATACCGGGACAGAGTGGACGGCATGCTTGCCCGCGCCGGCGTGTCGGAAGCGGCGTCGGTTCGGGCAAGGATTCGCAACATCCAGAGACGGCGCTGAGATGCGGACTGCCGTTCGCCCGGCTCGGGCATCCGATCGCCGAGGCCGCGCTCTCCGAGGATGTGGCGTGGGTTGCGGGCGTCGTCGCCGAGCTTGCGGCGGAGCTTGGTGACGGCGCTCCGCGCCGCCTGAAGGTCACCCTTGCCCGGACCCCAGACCCGGCGCTGCAGGGCATCGAACGTCGTGCCGCCGCCGTAGGCGGAAACGGGGCATGTTCGGGATACGTGCAAGAAGTTGCCATGGCATTCAGCCAGCCTCATGCCGCCAATTGCGGCGAACGTGGCTTCAACGGCACGGGCAGCTGCTCCATTTCCGGAAAGTAACTGCCAAATCGCCGGATGTGCTCCCTTTTGTAAGGGAACCGCCAAATTCCATGGGGTCATTTGGCATGCGCATGCGGATGCCTGATGCGGTTGCCGAAATGCAAGGTTGAACAGGTCAGAACGGAGACAAGACCAGTCAGTCGCAAGTCCGCACGGAACTTGGTGCTGCCCAGGAAGCAAGGCGCGGAAGCGCAGGGGAGGGACGAGCGTAGATGAGTGCTTGACCCCGTTCCGCACGTGCAAGCGCCGAAACGCCTGCATTTCGAGGCGCCGGCGGGCCGGGAACCATGGTACACCCAAGCGATGGAACAATGGACGGGGGCTGCGCCCCGCCGTTTCGATGGATTCAGAAGTCGCCGTGGATGGCACGTTCCCCTGCGCCCACGCCCCTACGCAGGATCAAGGGCCTCGTTCTGCCAGGGCTTTGCAAGGTTCGAGAACCGCGTGAAACGCCCGTCGAACGCCAGCTCCACCGTTCCGACGGGGCCGTGGCGCTGCTTGCCGATGATGATCTCGGCGCGGTTGTGGACCCGTTCCATCTCCTCCTGCCACTTCGCCATGGCTTCGCCGTCGTGGTCGCCGGGCTTCTCGCGTTCCTTGTAGTACTCCTCCCGAAACACGAACATCACCACGTCGGCGTCCTGCTCGATCGAGCCCGATTCCCGCAGGTCGCTGAGCAGCGGCCGCTTGTCCTCGCGGGATTCGACCTGGCGGCTCAGCTGGCTGAGCGCGATCACGGGGATCTCCAGCTCCTTGGCGATCGCCTTCAGGCTCTGGGTGATCTCCGACACCTCGTTGACCCGGCTGTCCCGGACCGTCGACGCCCGCACGAGCTGCAGGTAGTCGACGACCAGCGCGTCCAGCCCGTGCTCCCGCTTCAGCCGCCGCGCGCGCACGGCCAGCTGGCCGATGGGAAGGGCCGGCGTGTCGTCGATGTACAGCGGGCAGGCCTCGAGCCTCTTGGCCGCCTCGACGAACCGGCGGAACTCGGGCTCGTCCATGTCCCCGCTGCGCACGCGCTCGGACGGTATTTCCGACGCCTCCGACAGGATGCGGGCGGCCAGCTGCTCGGCCGACATCTCCAGCGAGAAGAAGCCGACGACGCCGCCGTCGACCGTCTCCTCGCGGCCTTCGGGCGAGGCCTCCCTGCGGTAGGCGCTGGCGATGCTGAACGCGATGTTCGTCGCCAGCGACGTCTTGCCCATCGACGGACGCCCGGCAAGGACGAGCAGGTCCGACCTGTGCAGCCCGCCGATCCTCCGGTCGAGGTCCGCGAAGCCGGTGGAGAGCCCGGCCAGCCCGCCGTCCCGCCTGTAGGCGGCGGCGGCCACGTCGACGGCCGTCGTCAGGGCCGCCAGGAAGGACCGGAACCCGGCAGAGGACCGGCCCGACTCGGCCACTTCGTAGAGCGCCTGCTCGGCTTCCGAGATCTGTTCCGCAGGCTCCGTCGCGACGTCCACGCTCGCGGCCTTCTCCGTGATGTCCCTGCCGATCTGCATGAGCTCGCGCCGGATAGAGAGGTCACGGATCATCTGCGCGTAGTCCCGTGCCGCAAATGGCGAGATCGCCGACCCGGCCAGCCTGGCCAGGTACGCCGGCCCCCCGAGCTCCTTCAGTCCAGCATCGTCCTCGAGGAAGGCCTTCAGGGTGATCGGGGAGGCCAGCGTGTTCTTCGAGATGCGGCTCTTCGCCACCTCGAAGATCCGGCCATGCACAGGGTCGTGGAAATCCGTTGCCGAGACCAGGGCCGCAATCCGGTCGAAGACGTCGTTGTTGGTCAGGATCGCGCCCAGAAGCTGCTGCTCGGCCTCGACGTTGTGCGGAACGGAGTCCCGCGTTTCCGCCCCCGCCTGCCTGATCTGGGTCACTTCGTTCATGCCTGCCCTTGCCTCCGGTCACCATTGATTCGTCGAGTGCCAGCGTATCTAACCAGTGCGCCCGCGCACGGTCGATCTGGAAATCATGTGGATTGCCTGTGGATGCGCATCGCGCCGCATCATATTGAGGCCAGACGGTGGTCGAGGTCAATACCTTGTGTTCAAATTTGCCAATCAGGCAGTGCGCGCTTCCTGCCATGCACGCGGCGCCGCAAGGAAGGATTCCACCTCATTCAAGGTGTCGGAATCAAACTTGTTTCCGGCTTTGGCGGCCTCGAGAACGTCCTTCCAAGTGCATAAATGATGGAGCGCAACTCCATGATTTTCGAGCCGTTCCAATGCGTCCGGAAAAATTCCGTAGTAGAAAATGACGGCGGTATGAGAGCAGGCGGCACCGGTCTCCCTGATGGCATCGACGAAGGACAGCTTCGAGCCGCCGTCGGTGGCAAGATCCTCGACAAGAAGCACTCTATCCCCAGCCTCCATTACGCCCTCGATTCGCGCGTTCCGGCCGTGGCCCTTGGGTTTCTTGCGGATGTAGCTCATGGGCAGGCCGAGTCGTTCCGCAACAAAGGCGGCGAACGGAATTCCGGCAGTCTCTCCGCCGGCGATGTTGTCAAAGGCATCAATGCCGGTGCGACGCAAGACGCTCGCAGCCAGATAGTCCATGAGGCGACAGCGGATGTCCGGGTAGGAGATCAGTTTCCTGCAATCGATGTAGGTTGGCGAAGGCAGTCCGCTTGACAGCTTGAATGGCTCTTCAGCATTGAAGTGCACCGCATCGGCTTCGAGGAGCATCTCTGCGCTCTGCCGCGCGATTTCCGCATCATCGGGGCAGCTTGAGGGGATGGAGACCGTCGGGAACATCTTTTGCCTCGCAACTCGGTTTCATTGGATGTGACGTCCGATTCGGACGGAACTGGCGATCATGGCGCGACTCGCCAATGGACCGGCGTGCCCGGATTGAAGACCGTCACCGGGCCCGCACCGGTTCGCACTTCCCTTGGGAACTCGACCGGATCTCCCTTCTGCAGCGTGATCTCGGCAACGTTTCGGGGAAGGCCGTAGAAGCTTGCCCCGTGAATCGAGACAAATCCCTCCAGCCGATCCAACGCATCGGCTGCGTCGAAGACCTCCGCCAGGCACGCGAGCGCAACCGGTGCCGTGAAGCATCCGGCGCATCCGCACGCACTCTCCTTTGCCTCGGTTGCGTGAGGTGCGCTGTCGGTTCCCAGGAAGAATGACGGGTTGCCGTTCGTGGCGGCCTTGACCAGCGCCGGTCGGTGGGTGCCGCGCTTCAGGATCGGCAGGCAATAGAAATGCGGGCGGATGCCGCCTGCCAGCATGTCGTTCCGGTCGAGCATCAGGTGCTGGACGGTAATGGTTGCACCGAGGTCGCCGTCTCCCTCGGTCGCATAGGCGGCAGCCTCGGCGGTCGTTATATGCTCCATCACGACGCGCAGGCCCGGCGTCCTGCGACGAATCGGGTCGAGCACCTCGTCGATGAAGACCGCTTCACGATCAAAGATGTCGACCTCGGGGCGTGTCACCTCGCCGTGGACGCAAAGCGGCAAGCTGATCTCGGCCATCGTTTCGAGGACACCTCGGATCTTGTCGAAGTCGCGCACCCCGCCTGCGGAATTCGTCGTCGCCCCAGCTGGATACAGCTTGACCGCCTTGACGAGCCCGCTGTCAGCCGCGGCCTTCACGTCGACCGGGTCAGTGTCCTCGGTCAGATAGAGCGTCATCAGCGGCTCGAATTCGGAACCCTTCGGCAGGGCCGCCATGATGCGGTCGCGGTAATTGGCGGCATCGTGCGACGTGACGACGGGTGGCGACAGATTCGGCATGATGATTGCGCGCGCGAAATGTGCAGCGGAGCAGGGCAGGACGCCCTTCATCATGGCGCCGTCGCGCAGGTGCAGATGCCAGTCATCTGGCCGCCTGATGGTCAGCGTGGCGTCATTCATGCGTTTCCTCTATCGGAACGGGTGCCGGGGTGCCAGAGTCTCGAAATCTGACGAGAATCGGTTAGGATTGTCGTCGGAAGACGGAAATGGGTGGAATGATGCTGGTGGCATTTGTCTTGGGTCTGGCCGCGGGTTGGGGAGCCTTTCATGCCGAAGATCATGCAAGGAGGCTGTTGTCGCTGACCTTCTCGATCAGCGAGGACCTGATCAAGGCGGTCGAGCTGCGCGCGACCGCGCTTGCGGGATGCGTATTGCTGGCGGCGGTCGCGTCGTGGCTGGTGTCGGAGGATCACGCGGTGCCGTTGGCAATTGGCGTGCTCGTCGGCGTATTGCTGCCGCGCCTTCAAGAACGCGTTCGTGCCGCAAGGACGCCCGACTACGACAGTTGAGGTGAACCGGCGACAGCCGGCGGCCATGTCTGACCGGAGCGATTTGGGGTCCAGCAGGCCGACGGCGCATCGCGTTCATGCTGGAAGGTTGGCGTTGAGCCGTTGACGGTTCGGTCGGACCTTCCGGGCGGATCGTGGCGTGGCCGACTCAGAAGAACGCCTGCAGTCCGGTTTGCGCCCTGCCAAGAATCAGCGCGTGGATGTCATGCGTGCCTTCGTAGGTGTTCACAGTCTCCAGGTTCATTGCATGGCGGATGACCTGAAACTCCTCCGAGATCCCGTTGCCGCCATGCATGTCGCGCGCCATGCGGGCGATGTCGAGCGCCTTGCCGCAGTTGTTGCGCTTCAGGATCGAGATCATCTCGGGAGCGGCACGGCCTTCATCCATCAGCCGGCCGACCCGCAACGTGCCCTGGAGTCCGAGCGCAATTTCGGTCTGCATGTCCGCCAGCTTCTTCTGGAACAGCTGTGTAGCCGCAATCGGCCTGCCGAACTGCTTGCGGACAAGCCCGTACTGCCGTGCTGCCGTCCAGCAGAACTCGGCAGCTCCCAAAACGCCCCAGGCGATGCTGTAGCGCGCGCGATTCAGGCACCCGAAGGGACCCTTGAGCCCCTCGACATCGGGCAGGAGCGCCTCTTCGCCGACTTCGACGCCGTCGAGCACGATCTCTCCGGTCACGCTTGCCCTCAAAGACTGCTTCCCCTCGATCTTCGGTGCAGACAGTCCCTTTGTGCCCTGTTCGAGCACGAAGCCTCGAATCCTGCCGCCGTGGGCGTCGGACTTTGCCCAAACGACAAACACATCGGCGATCGGGGAGTTTGATATCCACGTCTTCGAACCGTTCAGCCGGTAGCAGCCGCCAGCCATTTCGGCCCGGGTTTTCATCGCAGCCGGGTCGGAGCCCGCTTCCGCCTCCGTCAGGCCGAAGCAGCCGATGAGGTTGCCTGCCGCGAGGCCGGGAAGGTACTTCTCGCGCTGCGCGTCCGTGCCGTAGGCGAATATGGGATACATCACCAGCGAAGACTGGACCGACATCATGGAACGGTAGCCGGAATCGATTCGCTCGATTTCGCGGGCCACGAGCCCGTAGGTCACGTAACTGGAGCCGAGCCCGCCGAACTCTTCGGGAATCGTGATGCCCAGCAGTCCGGCCTCTCCCATCTCCGCCATGACTTCCGGTTCCACACGCTCTTCGGCGTAAGCCGCCCGAACGCGGTGCGCGAGACGGCCGCCCGCGAAAGCTCGGGCCGCCTCGGCCAGCATGCGCTCGTCTTCGGTCAGCTGGTCGGCGAGGCGAAACGGGTCCTCCCATGCAAATTCCGAGAGGTCCGGTGCGTCCTTGGCCTTGATTCCGTCCTGCGCGTTCATGCCCGGATCCTTCCTGCGGCCAGCATTCGCGGAGCGGCAGCCCCGGCTACTTGGCGGGTCCGATCATCATGACCATCTGTCGGCCTTCCATCTTGGGCATGTTCTCGACCTTGCCGATTTCCTTGATGTCGTCGGCAACGCGTTCCAGTAGGTCGCGGCCCAGGTTCAGGTGCGCCATCTCGCGCCCGCGGAATCGCAGCGTTACCTTTACCTTGTCCCCTGATTCAAGAAATCGTGTCACGTTCCGCATCTTGACGTCATAGTCATGGATGTCCGTGTTGGGGCGGAACTTGACCTCCTTGATGTCGATGGTCTTCTGCTTCTTGCGAGCATCGCTTTCGCGCTTCTGCTGCTCGTACTTGAACTTGCCGTAGTCCATGATCTTGCAGACTGGCGGCGAGGCATTCGGCGAGATTTCCACGAGATCAAGCCCGGAGTCCTCGGCAAGTTCGAGGGCCTGCTCCGGCGAGACAACGCCCCTGTTTTCTCCGTCGGCTCCGATGAGCCGGACTTCAAGCGCACGGATTCGGTCGTTTACCCGTGGGCCTGTGTCACGCACCGGCGGTGCGTTGTGCGGTCTGCGTGCGATGGTGATGCGTCCTTTTCTTGTTGCTACAGGTGCACGAAATTATGTCCGGACTAGAGGGGATTCAACCAGATTTGCAAGACAAAACGGCGCGTGCAACGGCAGTTTCCTGCCGTCCTGTTGCAAGTCCTAGCCTTCGCCCGGAGAGATGATCTTGCTGCTGGGTCTTGATTGAGGGCCGGGCGTGCCGACAGGAGCAGGCCCGGAACAGGCCTCAGATGCCGTCGCCGACAAAGGCCTTTTCGACAACGTAGTGCCTTGGATCGCTGTTCGCGCCCTCTTCAAGCCCGAAACCCTCGAGAACGGCCTTCATGTCCTTGATGAAGTCGAACGACCCGCAGACCATGCCGCGGTCCCTGTCCGGGCTGACGCCGTCGATGGCCAGGTCTGTGAGCACCTTGCCCGACAAGAGGTTGTCGGTGATCCTGCCCATGGTCGGGCTGCGTTCTCGCGTGGTCGAGGGGTAGTATCTCAGCCTGTCCGCAAAGCCTTTGCCGATGAGCTCTGCCAGCAGGTCGTCGGCGCGGACGCCCTCGATCAACTCGCGACCGTAGTCCAATTCTGCCACGTCGCGGCATGTATGCATCAGGATGACTTCGCCGTAACGTTCATAGGTGTCCGGATCCCGCACCAGCGAGGCAAATGGCGCGATGCCGGTTCCGGTCGCGAAGAGCCAGAGGCGGTCGCCGGGCAGCAGCGCGTCAAGAACCAGCGTTCCGACGGGCTTGGTGCGAAGGATGATCTGCTCCCCTTCCCTTACATGCTGGAGCCGCGAGGTCAGTGGACCGTCCGGAACCTTGATCGAATAGAACTCCAACTCGTCGTCCCATGCAGGAGAGGCGATGGAATAGGCACGAAGAAGGGGCTTGCCGCTTTCCCCCAAGAGCCCAAGCATCACGAACTCGCCCGAGCGAAAGCGCAGGGATGCCGGCCGGGTCACGCGGAAGGAGAACAGCCGATCCGTCCAGTGCCGGACATGTGTCACGGTCTGGGCGTCTGGCAGCGTTACCGTCTTGGCATTCACAGTGGCTACGGGCATCTGGTCGGTCATGGCATTTGCGCCGGTTGCATCGGCGTCCCTTCCTAAAGATTGCGTTGGGTGGAGTAAACGGCCTTATGCGCGCAGCCGGGCCTGGTAGTCATGGGACTGCCAGTCTGACCGTCGCAGCCATTGTTCCTCGGGCTGACGGGCTGCAAGCTGGTCATCGATCTCCACTTCGTCGAAGCCCGCGCGACGCGCCATCGCGTATTGATCCGCAATCACGTGGCCACTCGCACGAATGCGGCCGCCGTATCCCATCAGGCGCAAGACGCGGGCAATTGTGAATCCGCGTCCGTCAGCGAATTCCGGGAAATTCACCCGGATCAGCTCGATGGCATGCAGGTGATCGCTCAGTATCGTCGGATCAGCATCCGAGGCGAGTTCCACGGCAAGTCCTGCCTGGCCGGCCGGAAGTTGGTCGGGCGGCCTGAAGTCCCAGTCCCGCTCTTCTGTGCGAAACCCGCTGTCCGTCACCAGAATGGTCATGTGAACTCTCCTGTCGGCCCCTTGCGACGCATCCGACCCTCCAAGAAGTGAATCCCGCACTCGTCCTTGTCGTGCCCTCGCCAGCGTCCGGCGCGATGGTCCTCTCCCGGTGCGACGCGCGTCGTGCAAGGAAGGCATCCAAGCGACGGGAAGCCCCTTGCGACGAGAGGATGCCGTGGCAAGCGGTTGTTGCTGATGTAGTCCTGCACGTCCGAAGCCGACCAATGCGCGAGCGGGTTGACCTTGATCCGTGTGGGGCCGTCCGCCTCAAAGAAATCCAGCTCCGTGCGCTGGCCTCCCTGATACCGCTTGCGACCTGTCACCCATGCGTCGAATCCGGCCAACGCGACTCTCAGGGGCTCGGTCTTGCGCAAGTGGCAGCAGGCGTCGGGATCGCGGCGATGCAGGTTGCCGCCTGGATCGTTCCGAAACACGGATTCCCGGTCCGGACGGATCACGCGAACATCGGTGAGCCTGAGTTGCCGGGCGACCTCGCGCTGGTATTCCAGCGTTTCCGGAAACAGCATTTCGGTGTCTACGAAAAGGACGGGGGTTGTCCGGTCGATGACGCTGGCCATGTGCAGGAGCACCACTGCCTCCGCACCGAAAGACGAGACAAGGGCTGCGTTGCCCGTCTCGGGGTCGTGGAGGGCATGCGCCAGAACTTCCGCCGCCGCATGATGCGCGAATCGGCGATTCAGTTCAGCCGCGCGCTCGGCGGGTGGGGCGAGGGGGGCTTCAAGCGGCATTGGCGCCTGCCCGTTCCGGATACAGGGCTGCCTTGAACGGCCCGATCCCCAGCCGCCGGTACGTTTGGAGGAAGGTCTCCCTTCCGCCGCTGCGCAGGTCGAGATAGGCGTGGACCAGCCGTTCGACGGCGGGCACGATCTCTTCCGCCGAGAAACCGGGTCCTGCACGTTCGCCGATCGCCGCCGTTTCGGTTCCGTCGCCGCCGAGCGTGATCTGGTAGTTCTCCACGCCGGCCCGATCGAGGCCGAGAATTCCGATGTGGCCGACGTGATGGTGCCCGCAAGCGTTTATGCATCCCGAGATCTTGATCTTCAGTTCCCCGATCCCGTGTTCGAGCTTCAACTCGTCGAATCGTTGCGCAATCTCCTGTGCAATCGGTATCGAGCGCGCGGTCGCCAGGGCACAATAGTCCATTCCCGGACATGCGATGATGTCCGAGATCAGTCCGACATTGGCAGTGGCCAGCCCGTGTTCCCTGAGAACCGAGTGGACCTCCGGAAGATCCGACTTGTGCACGTGGGGCAGGATGACGTTCTGCTCGTGACTGATGCGCAACTCGTCATGGCCGAAACGCTCGGCGAGATCCGCCAGGGCGCGCATCTGGTCGGATGTCGCGTCCCCCGGCGTCGCACCATGCGCCTTCAGCGAGACGGTGACGATCGCGTAGCCTTCGGCCTTGTGAGGGGCAAGGTTGATGTCGCTCCAGGAGCGAAAGGCCGGATCAGCCTCTCGCGCCTTGTCGTACTGGCCCAGGGGCGCGGACCGGAAAGCGGGGGGCGCAAAGTCTCGTTCGATACGTGCCAGCATTGCCAGGTCAGCCCCGCCGAACTGCGACTTCAATTGTTCGAACCAGGTGTCCACGCGGGTTCTGAATTCGTCCAGGCCGGTTTCGGCAATCGTGATCTTGATCCGCGCCTTGTACTTGTTGTTCCGCCGTCCGAGTGCGTTGTACACGCTGACGATGGCTTCCAGGTAGGGCAGCAGGTCGGTGCGCGGCAGGAACTCCCGGATGACCTTGCCGATCATGGGAGTCCGCCCGAGTCCGCCGCCGACAATGACTTCGAAGCCGGGTTCTCCTGTCTCGTTCCGGATCATTCGCAGTCCGATGTCATGGGCGCGGGTCACGGCCCGGTCGTTTGGCGAACCGGTGACGGCGATCTTGAATTTCCTGGGAAGGAACTGGAATTCCGGATGGTCGGTCGACCATTGGCGTATCAGTTCCGCCACGGGCCGCGGATCCGCGATCTCGTCGGCGGCGGCGCCCGCGAAATGGTCGGCCGTCACGTTGCGGATCGTGTTGCCGCTCGTCTGTATCGCATGCATCTCGACGTCTGCGAGCGCATCCAGGATGTCGGGCGTGTCTGCCAGTCTTGGCCAGTTGAACTGAACGTTCTGCCGAGTGGTGAAGTGGCCGTACCCCTTGTCCCAGCGCTCCGCGATCATCGCAAGCTGCCGCATCTGCCCGGAATTGAGTGTTCCGTACGGTATCGCGACGCGCAGCATGTAGGCGTGCAACTGCAGGTACAAGCCGTTCATCAGGCGAAGCGGCTTGAATTCGTCCTCGGTCAGGCTGCCGTCGATCCGGCGATCGACCTGGGCTCGAAACTGCGCAACGCGCTCCCGCACGAAGGAGTCGTCGAATTCGGAATACTGATACATAGGTTCATGCCTCTTCGAAGTGACTTGCCAGGGCGACGGCCTGTTTCTGCTGCTGCTTGCCGTGGAAGTAGTTTGAGGGGCCCTTCGTGCGCAGCGTTTCGCGAACATGGACGGGAATCGGGCCGTTCTTGCCCGGGGCGGCGTCGGCCAGATAGGCCCCGACGACAAGATCGGGTTGCGAGATCGCGAAGAGAAGCCGATCCTCGGCGACCGCCTCGTCTTCGATGAGCTCGGCCTCCGACATGTTTCGTGTCCAGCGGTCGTCGGCGGCCAGCCAAACCGTGTCTCCTTCAAGCAGCGAACTGGCAGTGACGACTTTCGGTGAATGACGGTGACGGCTCATTGGACGACCTCCCTTTCTTTTTCTGGACGGGCGATGGCTTCGGTGCCGCGGGGCGCGAGGCCGTAGAGGACGAGGACCGGGCCGGTCATGTCGGCCTCGGCGATGTCTTCGGACAGGTAGGCCAGCTCCGAAGCAACGACACGCTGGCTGGCGCACGTGGCGCTCTCGACGACGGTGACGGGCGTGTCGGGCGACGCGCCGTGCATCATCAGCCTTCCCTGGAGGAAGCGGGCGGATTTCTTTCCCATATAGATCGCGACGACCTCGCCCGGGCGGGCGAGTGCGCGCCAGTCATGTTCGGCATAGCCTTCGACGTCGTGGCCCGTGATCAGCCGCACGCTCGAGTTGCGCTCGCGGCGCGTGAGGCTCCGGCCGATGCCTGCTGCGGCAGCCGAGGCCGCGGTGATGCCCGGTATCACGGAGCAGGAAACGCCGGCTGCTGCGCAGGCATCGATTTCCTCGTCGAGCCGGCCGAAGACAGTCGCGTCTCCGGACTTGAGTCGCACGACGTGCCGGCCTTCCGAGGCATGCTGCACCAGCAAGGCATTGATCTCGGCTTGCGGTGTCGACGGGGCAAAACCCTGCTTTCCCGCGTTGACGATGAGAGCCTCTCGCCGCGCAAGGTCCAGGATCCCGGGTGTTACCAGCCTGTCATGGATCACGACGTCGGCGTCGTGGAGTGCACGCCTTGCCTTGAGAGTGAGAAGATCCGGGTCTCCCGGACCCGATCCGACGAAGGTCACGCTGCCGATGTCGGGCCGTGCACTCATGTGTTCCGCCAGCAAGCGTTCCAAGGTGTCAGCCAGCGCGGCCTCGCCGCCATTGTCGTAGGCGCGCGGGCCGACCCGCGAATAGTAGTCCGACCAGAATGTCCGGCGCTTTCGGCCGAGGGGCAGCGCCTTCGCCAGCTTGCGGAAGCCCTTGGCGACCCTGGCGAGAGATCCAAGTGCCGGTGGCAGGCTTTCTTCCAGTTCGGCCTTGATCGCGCGCGCCAGCACCGGTGCGGCGCCTTCGGTTCCGATGGCCACCACCACCGGGTCGCGGTCCACCATGGCTGGCGTGATGAAGTCCGAGGTCTCCAGGTTGTCCACATGATTGACGAGGACCCCGGCCTTGCGCGCAAGTGTCACGACCCTTTGGTCCTCGTCCGCATCTTCGCTTGCCGCGTAGACCAGCGCCTTGCCGGCCATGTCCGCGGCCTCGATTGCGCGGGGCACCAGCGTCAGCTGGCCGTTGCAGGCCAGCGCGCGGATGTCGGCGTGGGGGGCAGCGGAATAGACCGTGAGCCTGGCGTCCGTCTTCAGCAGGAGCCGCAGCTTTGCCAGCGCGGTCTCTTCCCCGCCCGAGACGGCGATGTCGCGGCCTTCGACATCCAGGAAGATCGGGAAATGCTTCATCATCACTCCAACTTGAGGCAAAACATAGAATTTTTTCCCAAGTTTGTGCAGATGCAACTTGAAAATAGGGACATATGTTCTAAATTTGTCGAAATGAAAGACAGGTGTCGGGAATTCGAGAGACGACGGGAATGGCAGCGCGAATTGACGATCTGGACAGGAAAATCCTGCGCGAGCTGCAACGGGACGCAAGCCAGTCGCTGGACGACATCGCACGCAAGGTCGGGTCCTCGAAGACGCCGGTCTGGAACCGGATTCGCAAGATGCGCGAATCAGGCGTGATCGGGCAGCAAACCGTCGTTCTCGACGCGGAAAAGCTTGGTCTCGAGGCCTGTTTCTTCGTTCTGGTCCGCACTTCGGCCCATGAGGCGGAGTGGCAGGCCCGGTTCCTTGAAGCGCTCATGTCGAGGCCCGAAGTGCTCGAAGCGCATCGGCTGGCCGGCGATGTCGACTATGTCCTGAAGGTGCGGGTCCGGAACGCGCGCGCCTATGACGAGTTCTACCAGGCGCTGATTTCCGAGGTCGAGATATACAACGTGACGGGGCTGCTCTCGATGGAAGAGATCAAGTCAACGACGGCATTGCCGATCTGACCGGCCCTCGCGTGCCTGCGCGTCCGCGAATGGATCGGCCCGGGGTTGAGGGACACTCGCAAGGTGTGCCAGTCAGGCAATGGGAATGAGCAGTTTCAGGGTGCATGCATGAGCGGTCTGCTGGCGCTACTCGACGATGTCGCTGCAATCGTCAAGCTGACGGCGTCACAGGTCGACGACCTGGCCGGTCAGGCGGCACGGGTTGGCGCGAAGATTGGTGCAACGGTGGTCGACGATGCCGCGAAGGCTGGCGCGAAGGCGGCCGGCGTGGTCATCGACGACGCGGCGGTGACACCGAAGTATGTCACTGGCCTGCCCGCGGCGCGAGAACTGCCCGTCGTCTGGCAGATTGCCAGGGCGTCCTTCTTCAACAAGCTTGTCATCCTGCTGCCGTTGGCGCTCCTGCTGGATGCATTCCTGCCTTGGCTCGTGACGCCGCTTCTCATGTTCGGCGGCTGCTACCTGTGTTTCGAGGGTGCCGAGAAGGTGTGGCACGCGATTCATTCCCATCCCGAAACCGGGCACGTGGAACCCGAATCCCTTGACGCAGCCCACCTCGAAGAGCGACGCGTGAAGGGCGCCATCAAGACGGATTTCATCCTTTCCGCCGAGATCATGACGATCTCTCTCGCCGCAGTCGACACGGACAGCCTTGTTTCGGCGGGCCTCGTGCTGGCAGTGGTCGCGATCGGGATCACCGCTCTCGTGTACGGCACGGTGGCGCTGCTCGTGAAGATGGATGACGCGGGCCTGAAGCTGTCCCAGGTCGGTCGACTGGCCGCAACACGCAACCTTGGCCGCTGGATGGTCAAGTTCATGCCGCGATTGATGACGATCATCTCCATCGTCGGGACCGCAGCCATGCTTTGGGTCGGCGGCAACATCATCGTGCACGGGCTTGAGGTCCTGAACTGGCCTGCGCCCTATGACCTGATCAAGGAGGTCGCCGCCACGACCGCCGAGGCCGTTGGCTTGGCCAGTGGATTCGTGAAATGGGTCGTGACCGCGGCGCTTGACGGGATTGTCGGGCTGGCGCTGGGCCTGTTCCTGCTTCCGGTTGTCACGCGTGCGATCGTGCCGTTTCTTTCGATCTTCTTTCCCGAGAAGAACTCGGGGCGCTGACCGGCACCGTCGCGTCGGATGGCGCTTCGATCGCCCGTCCAGGGCGCTGCCGGTCGAGCGCATGCCCTCGGCGGAAAGTTTCAAGGCGCGGCGTTCAACGTGGCGCTATCGGATTGCGGGACGGTTCCGGGCGACGAATCTGGGAAGCATCGCGGAGAAGTCCTTGCCCTTCCCGCCTTCGTCTTCGACGAAAGCTGAATAGATCTCGGTTGCACGCGCTCCGATCGGAGTGTCGGCGTCGACGGCATCGGCTGCGTGCTGAGAAAGGCGCAAGTCCTTCAGCATGAGTTCAGCCGCGAATCCTGGCTGGTAGTCGTTGTCTGCCGGCGAGGCAGGGCCGATGCCCGGCGCCGGACAATAGGCATTCATCGACCAGCTGTATCCCGAGGACGTGGAGACGACATCGTACATTGCCTGCCGTTCGAGCCCGAGCTTGTCGGCCAGCGCGAAGGCTTCGCAGGTGGCAATCATGGTGGCGCCGAGGATCATGTTGTTGCAGATCTTCGCCGCCTGACCGTTTCCGGAAGGTCCGCAATGCACGGCCTTTTGACCCATGATGTCGAAGAGCGGCGTGACAGCCTTCACGGCTTCTTCGGATCCCCCCACCATGAATGTCAGCGTGCCCGCTTCGGCTCCGCCAATGCCGCCGGAGACCGGTGCATCAAGCGCATGCACTCCTCCCGACCGCGCCTGTTCGGCGACCGCCCTCGCGCTTTCCACGTCAACTGTGGAGCAATCCAGGATGACCGTTCCCGGGGCCATCACCGGGATGATCTCGCTTGCAACGCTGCGAAGAATCTCCCCGTCGGGCAGCATCGTGACGGCCACTTCCCGCGCCGCCACGGCGCCAGCGGCCGTGTCGGCCGCGTCGACGCCTTCAGGAACCGGTGCCGCGATGTCGAATCCCGCCACGTCGTGACCCGCTGCAGCGAGATTGCGCGCCATGGGCGCTCCCATGTTGCCGAGGCCGATGAATCCGACTCTCATGAGAAGTCCTCCAGTTTCAGTTCTTGCGGTCCAAGCGAGCTGAGCATGTCAGCGACTTCCTCCGCCGTCGCTGCGCCAAGTGAATCATGCACCCATCTGGGTGACCTGTCCTTGTCGATGACGGCTGCCCGAATGCCTTCGAGGAAGTCTCCCTGCTCGGTCACCCGATGCGCGAACCGGTATTCGTTGACCAGCGCCGCCTCGATGCGGTTGGCAGTCCGTGCGCGGTGAACAAGCTCGATCGTCGCGGCGAGGGAAAGAGGCGCGTGCGGTTCAAGCCGTGACAGGGTCTCGCGCGACCACTCGCTTTCCGTCCGGGCAAGGGATTCGAGAATGTCCCGGAGGGTCTCGCCCCCGAAGTGCCGGTTGATTTCAGCTTCGACCACCGCAAGCGGGCTTGCTGGCGCCGGATGTGCGACCCGGTCGATTTCGGCCGGGTCGCCCGTTGCTTCCAGACGCGCCGTCAGGTCCGCCCACATGTCTTCCGGAACGTGACAATCGGCGAAACCGGCAAAGATCGCGTCTCCCGGACCCATGCGCGTGCCCGTAGTGCCGAGATACTCGCCTATGCGTCCTGGCGCCCGAGCCAGCAGCAGCGACCCGCCGACGTCCGGCACCAGCCCGATTCCGCATTCCGGCATCGCGATCCGGGAACTGCCGCCGACGACACGATGCGAGGCGTGACAGCCGAGCCCCACGCCGCCTCCCATGGTGAAGCCCTTGAGAAGCGTGACGACCGGCTTCGGGAAGCTGGCGAGGGTGGCGTTCAGTCGGTATTCCTCCCGCCAAAAGCGTCGGACGGATTCATGTTCGCCGCGCACCAGCGCGCCGTGGATTTCGGCAATGTCACCGCCGGCCGAGAACGCTCTCTCGCCGTTCGCGTCAATCAGGACCAAGGCGATTTCGTCGTCAGGTTCCCATTGGGCAAGCGTGTCGCCTAAGTCCCGAATCATGGGCAGCGTGACAGCGTTCAATGCGCCTGGACGGTTCAGCGTGGCCCGCCCAGCGAGTCCTTCCTTGCGCAGGATGATGTCGCTCATGAACCCGCCGTCAGGTGACGTGCGACAATGACCCGCATGATCTCGCTCGTTCCCTCCAGAATGCGGTGTACCCTCAGGTCCCGGACAATCTTCTCGATCCCGTATTCGGCGAGGTAGCCGTATCCGCCATGAAGCTGCAGGCAGGTGTCCGCGATGCGCGATGCGGCTTCGGTCACGAACGCCTTGGCCATGGCGCAGCGTTTCGTGGCGTCAGGCTGCGCCGTGTCGAGCGCCCAGGCGGCATGGCGCAAGAAGGTTCGCGCGGCCTGCAACTCGATCTCGCAATCGGCGATCTTGAATTGAAGCGCCTGGAACCGGTCGAGGCTTTGGCCGAAGGCCTGCCGTTCAGCCATGTAGGCGATCGTCCTGTCCAGCGCACTTTGCGCGGCGCCGAGCGAGCAGGCGGAGATGTTCAGGCGCCCGCCGTCGAGCGCCGCCATCGCGTACTTGAATCCTTCGCCTTCCTTTCCCAGCAGGTTGCCGGCCGGCACGGCGCAATTGTCCATCTGGACCTGGCGCGTCGGTTGGCTGCGCCAGCCCATCTTTTGCTCAAGGCCGCCGAATGTCAGGCCCTTCACGCCGCCTTCCAGCAGGAAGGCCGAGATGCCGTCGGGGCCTTCGCCGCCGGTACGTGCCATGATCACGTACGCATCCGAGTATCCGCCGCCCGAGATGAACGCCTTTGTCCCGGAAATCTGCCATCCTTCATTCGTGCGCTCCGCGCGGGCGCGAAGGGCCGCGGCGTCAGATCCCGAGCCAGGTTCGGTCAGGCAGTAGGAGAGCAAGGTCTCCATCTTGATGACCGAGTGCAGGACTCGGTTCTTCAACTCTTCGCTGCCAAGGGCTTCGATCATCCGGGCGCACATGTTGTGAATCGAGAGAAACGCGGCGACCGAAGCGCAGGCCCCGGAAAGGGCTTCGAACACAAGCGTTGAATCCAGGCGGTTGAGTCCGGCACCTCCTGCCTCGTCGCTGATGTTCAGGCCGCCGAATCCCAGCTCGCCAATGTCGAGCCACAGGTTTCGGGGAATGGTGCCATCCATCTCCCAGTCCAGCGCATTGGGCGCGATCCTGTCGGCGCCAAACGCCAGGGCCGTGTCGTAGATTGCCTGCTGCTCGGCGCTGAGCGAAAAGTCCATGGGGCGTCCTGCTGCATGGGGTGAACGCCCACGCAGTTAGCCTGCGAGCCACCAGATGCGCAAGCCGACGGATGGACGGCAGCGGTTCAGGAAGACGTCCGGAGTTCCATTCTCGGCAGCGAATTTGATCTCGAGTGCCTTGGCATCGGGTTTCGCGCTCACGCTTTGCTCGACCGGGTGAGACCGCTTCCCTGTCGTGCGCGCGCTCAACCGGAAGGGACGGGGATGGCGCTGGGCACCAAGTCGCGTCAAGGTTGGGCAAGGGCACCGAGAACACGCGGAACTCGCTTCGGCGACATTGGCGGTTCCCAATGGCAATGCACCGTTCAAGCAGGAGGCGGGCTGCCTGACCCCAAAGTCCGGATGTCGGCTGGATGTTCCTGCCTGGCGTGATTCCACGAGCAAGCCAGCGGGGGCCCGCGACCCGAATGTCAGCCAAGGCAACGGTCAATGCGTCCGATCGCAGGTGGAGAAAGTCGGGGTCTCGGAGTGCGCCAAGGCCAAGGCGACACGAAGCGGACTCCCCGACGGGCCGCCAGTCCACAGCTTTCGCACACTGCTCGACGACCTCTCGGGCAAGTCACTGATCCAGCTGCGCCTGCCGGGCCATGGCACAATCCTGCCGAACGTCGTCACCGTGCCCACCGGGTGCAGGAAAGGGCCTTCGAGCCCCTCGGCGTGAAGCTGGACCAGGGCGTTCCCAAAAGGATGCCAGGCTGACCGGTGGTTCCCGATCCGGAAAGACGTTGAAAAACAGCAGGCTGGTTGCGGAAAACCGATTTCGCCTCCCCTGAAGTTCCACCTGGTGCCGTGCCAGCTTCACACCCTCATTCTAAGCCGGCTTGCGACCAGCAGAACGACGCAAACCGTGAAGGCAATCCAATGGACTTGGGAAACAATGATCAGGCATCCAAGAGCAGCGATGATGCGAATGGCTATCTCGGGCCATGACAAACGTGACGTGTCGAAGCCCGCCAAAGCCGAAGACAATGTCAGGATCGCCACGACGACGCGCACAAGGGTCAAGACGAAGTCCGTGGCAGAAAACCCGCTTTCGTCGACGATGAGAAGAACGGGATAGTAGACGAAAATGAAGGGAACAAGAAACTTCACGATCCCAACACGGTAGGCATAGAGCGAGGTCTTGATCGGCGGGCTTCCCGCGATTCCCGCCGCTGCAAAGGCCGTTATTGCCACGGGAGGCGTAATTGAGGAGGCAACGCCGTAGTAGAGGACGAAAAGGTGCAGCGACAGATCTGAGAGGCCGAACTGTCGAAGCGTCGGTCCAAGAACCAAGGCAATCGTCAGGTAGGCTGGCAGCGTTGGCATGCCCATGCCAAGCAACAAGGCCGCCAGCATTGCGATCAACAGGCTGACCATCAGTCCGTTTGTACCAACACGCGACACCATGTTGGCAAAGTCCGTCGGCAGGCCAGTTGCCCCAAGGACGGAGACGATAAGGCCAATGATCGCGACAGCGATGAAGATCTTTGCAAACACCTGGCCGCCGCGACCGATGGCGACCAGGATTTTCCAGGGGGCTTGACGGATCGCCGGATTGACGAAGCTGAGAACAATCGTCGTGATCAACGCAAAAACGCCGCCACCGGCGGCCGAGTAGCCATTGTTCAGCGCCACCACCATGACGACAACGGGGCCGAAAATCATGATCATGTTGATGACATCTTGCCGGGTGACCTGCAGGTTTTCGTCGTCAATCTTCTCGGGCTTGATGTCCAACCGGCCGGATTCAAAATAGACTGCCGCAAAGAGCGAGAAATAGTAGAGCAATGCGGGGACGAGCGCCGCAGTAATGACGCTCAGGTAGGACATGCCGATAATGTCGGCCAAGACAAACGCCGCCGCACCCATGACCGGCGGCATGATCTGGCCAGCCGAAGATGCGGTCGCTTCGACAGCGCCAGCGAAATGCGGCGGGAAGCCCGATCTTTTCATCATTGGGATGGTCAGGACGCCGGTGCCGACGACGTTGGCCAAGGCATTCCCGGACATGGTGCCAAACAGCCCGGACGACACGATGGCAGCGTGGGCGGGGCCACCCCGCAAACGACGCGTCAGGTGGAACGCGACCCGAATGAGCGAGATGCCGGCTCCGGTGCCTTCGAGCAATTGGCCAAAGACAATGAAGACAAACACGACAAGGATCATGATCGAGGCAATGCTTCCGAGCATCCCCAGACCAAGGTCGAACCACAGATGAAGGGCCGCGCCCTCGACGAATTCCGGCGCAGACCTTTGCGCGAAACCAGGCCAATGATCGGAAGTGAAGAAGTACAATGCCGACACGCCAGCCACTATGGTCAGCGGCAATCCCCACGCACGCCAGCACAGAAAGAGCACGCAAATCGTGACGGCTGTCGCAATCCAGGCATCCTGCGGGCTGAAGAAGTAGATCGCGTCGTCAATTGTGGTGGTGATAACGTAGTATTGCCAGCATGCGACAGCCGTGACGGCAATGACCGCAACGTCAACAAAATAGCCTGCCCATCCGGCAATTGGGCCGGACTTCTCGCCAATTCTCGCACCAAATGGCACCGAAAGGACGTAGACCAGGATGCAGGCGAAAAAGACCGCCGGCTTGAGTTGCTTGGAATCCAATGGTCCAAAGGTTGGCAGACCAAAGAAGCCGGGGGCGGCGTTCAGGATGCAGATGACGGCCGTGACGCCGCCAATCAGTAACGCCAGATATTCCGCATACCGCAAGAAAGGCGCTCTGGGTTGGGCGGCCTGGTCCGACATTTTCGCAACTTTGCGTTCGAGAAAGGCGTGCGGCGGCGGCTGGACCGCCGCCGCACGAAGTGTTGGCGCTTAGCGAAGAGCGTCCGGTACGGCGATTCCCGCCTCGTCATAGTACTTCAGCGCACCGGGATGCAGTTTGACGTTGAGGACCGTGAAGGGGTCTTGAGGGTCAAGCGTGCTAAGGAAGGACGCGCTGGCCTTGATCTCGTCAACGTTGTCCCAGAAAGCCTTGGTCAGGGCATAGGCTACGTCATCGCTGACATCGGCGTTCACGGCCATTCCGGCAACGAACGAGAAGGTGTTCACGGCTTCCTCGTTGGTTTGACCTTCGTAAGTTCCCGCCGGAATCGTCGACATCGAACGACCTGGAACCTTCAGATATGGCTGGACCTTCGGAAGGTCTTCCTCAGCGATTTGAACGAAGCGGATCGGACTCGACAGGCCAAATTCCTGAATGATCGCGGCCCCGACAGGGGCAATGCGAACCATTGCGTCGACCTGACCATTGCGCATCATGGCCATGCCTTCACCCCAAGGCGCCTTGAAGCTTTCGTAGTCGCCTGGCTCCATGCCAGTGACGAGACGAATGATTTCTTCGGTATCGGTTCCGGCGCCACCGCCGCCCGGACCGACATACACCTTCTTGCCCCTCAGGTCATGATAGGTCTTGATGCCGGTGCTTTCCCAGGCAAAGGCCTGCATGGTCGCCGCATTGAACTCCATCAGCGATCGAATGCCGTCTGCGATTTCCGGACCCTTGTCACCCATGTCCTTGTAGGGGCCAGTTCCCGTGGCGAGGCGGGCATACTGACCGACGATTGTTGGCATCAGTTCAATTTTGCCCTGCCCAAGAAGCAGCATCGACTTGATCAGTTTCTGACCCTCGATGACCTGAACATCGATGCCGGCGTCTTCTGCATACTTTGCCAACAGCTTGGTCATTGTGTTCGGCGCCGCACCGGGCGCAGTGGTATGTGCACGCAGTGCATCGGCGCTCGCAACGCCGGCAGATGCGGCCAAGGAGATGGCAAAGCTCGCCACTCCAAGAACTTTTGTGAATGAGTTCATTTGTTTCTCCCTAGATTGTCCTAGTTTTTCTGGATTGGCTTATCCCTCTGACCAAGGTGGCACAAGATGTTGCGACCGCGCCAGAGGGGACGGATTCCCGGGTCCGGCGCAGAAATCGTGCCGGCAACCGCTATCGAGGCGCGGAACGACGCGGGCAGGCCGGAATCCTGGAATGCGGAGACCTTTCGGGAAACGCGCACGGGACAACTGGCGCGGAATCAACGGCGTAGGGAAGTCTTGCTCGAGAGAAAGAACGAGTCTGTATTGCAACGTCATTGCTCCTCCGACCATTCTTCGAACGTGATGTTCATGTTCAGTCCCATGGCATCGAAACGCGCGTCGGCGCCGCCATCCAGCGGGATGTTGACGCCGTTCAGCCAATGGAATTCAGGCCGGCAAAGTCCGATGATGGCTTTCGCAATCTCCTCCGGCTCGGCGATGCGAGGAGCAGCGGAGAGCAGATCGGCCGTCGCTTCGGGTGAGTTCTTTGCTGCGCGTTTGAACAATTCGGTGTTCACCGGGCCCGGGCTAACCGCCAGGAAGGACACTTCGTTCCGGGGATGCGCGAAAGCCATCTGGCGGGTCCATCGGATCAGGGCCGCCTTGCTGAGCCTGTAGGCGGCTTTGCCGTCGATGCCGCGCTCCTTGGTGAATGCCGGGACCTCGGACAGGTCTGATATGGCCTGAAACTGGGCAATGATCTCATCATGTTTTCGCCACTCGCGCCCGCCGATCGACGCAATCGAGATAACCCCTGCCCCTTCATTGGCGTTGCCAAGCAGACCCTCAAGAAACTGGACCTGTCCCAGATAGTTGACCTGAAGGATGCTCGCCGGGACAGCGCCAGGTGGCAAGCCGGCGAAACTGACCAGGAAGTCGAAGCACTCCCCGGTCTCGTCAAGTGCGTTCCGGATCGAGGCCTCGTCCCGGAGATCCACCGGCCGGTACGCACCGACTTCAGACGGCGAAATATCGAACACGACAACCTTGGCGCCCGCCTCTTGCGCCAGGACCGCAACGCGTGCACCGAGGCCGGACGCCCCACCGACGACGAAAACCGTCTTGCCTTCGAGGAACGCGAAGTCCGTCATGCCTCGGGCTCAAGATGGTCCCCGAATTGCAGGGTGATGCCCGTATGGTCAGGGTACAGGTTGTCGACCCGGACGCCCGAAAAGACCTCCCATTGGATGAGGTCGGTTTCATCCTTCACGGTCACGTCAAAGACAATGTCGCCAATGTCCTGACGATTGTACTCCAGGATACGCGCATGCGAAGGGAACTCTGCCACATATCGCATGGATCGATCATCTTCGTCCAAACCGATGTCATCGCGACCGTGGGGCATGGATATCGAGTGAATGACCAGCGCCGTATCGCTTTCTTCAAGTCGATGGGCATCCCCCATTGCCCAGGTTCTTTCCTTCACGTCCTCGTCCGTCAGCGCCGAGGCCCAGACCTGTTCAACTGTCATTGCTTCCTCGTCTACACGGAACTCGACCCCTCGAGAAAGGCTCTTGTGGAAGGGAAGGCGCTCCTGCCCTGGACGCGCGCCGTAAATCCCGTTGTCAAAAAGGACGATGGTCCCTTCGGAGGTGATGCGGGGATTGTGTTGATGCCACGGCCAGCGGAAGTTTTCGCCGACGGGTTTCAGCAGCTTTTTCTGAAGCTCGTGCGACCAATTGCCGTGATCCCCCAAGATCCAGGTGATGCCGCCGGATTTTCGGTCGATCTTCAAGACGCAGTCTTGAAGTCGCAACGACACGAGCACGGAGTCATCGCGCGGGTCGTAGGTCACTCCGTTCCCATGTGTCCAATCCGCCGCTCCCGGAAATCCTCGGACATGCCAATAGGCATCAAGCGCATCGTAGCCGGTACGATATGGGTCGAGATGATCGAAACTGTCCCAGCTCCACACCACTTCACCGTCGGGCGAGAATTCGACGATCATGTCGCCGACGATTTCGCGGTCTGCCTTGTGCTTGTCCGGTTCATGCACCGATGCCGGCCAGTCCTTGACCAGCTTGGAATGGCCGGAAAGAGCGAGGAAGTTGCCGTTGGGCATCTGATGCGGCTGGTGGTGCAGGCTGCGCACGTCGACCGGGATTCCGCCGGGATGCTCGCCCTGGGGCCGGTGCTTGGCGTACCAAGCGTTTATGGTGTCACCCGCCACATCGATTTCACGGGAACAGGAATCCGTATCGTGAACGAACAGGTTTCCGTTCGACAGCTTTTCGATCCCTGCGGCACGCTTGTCCAGCTTGCGCATCCAGCGCACACGACCGTGGTTGTCAATGGCGACAAGCATGCCCCATGTGGTGAACCATCTTCGCAAGGCCATCGTCATGTCCGGAATGCGCCCAACCGCCCGACGCCGCACGGTCAGGAACGTGAAGTTCCCGGCCATGCGATCCGGATCACACTTGTGCGTTCGGAACGGCGGCATCTCGAGTGGGCAGGTCGGAACGTCTTGCAGTTCGAGATGCAACGTTTCAGGCCAAGTCACTGTTCCGGCTTGGCCTGACAATTGAACGGTGATCTCCGCCGTCCCGGACGGGTGGAAACCAAGCAACAGGTATGACCCTTCAGAGACCGGGAACGTCACCGTCCAGACATCGTCGTTCTGCTTTATCCTGACCCTAAGGCATTCTCCGCCTCTCGTTCCAACCGACAGGCTGGCAATCAATGGCGCACGTGAAGGACCGAGCGTTACCACTGGCGGCGAAAAAAAGTGCATTTCAGACATCTCAACCTTCCCTGAATCGAGTATGTCAGGCATCCCGCCGGCTTGAAAAGAAGTGAATGCTTTGGTCAACTGGTAGCAGTTCTTATGGTTTTCGTTGCAGACTTGGAAACTGGTTTTGGCAAGCGATCTCCCCGTCAAAGGCAGACATCAGCCCACAGCGGACTGCGTTTCGACAGATTGGCACCTATCCACCAAATGTGAGATTCGCCTGATAGGCTGACCTAAGATGTGGATGGCTACCATGGCCTGGAACGGGACCACCCTGGAGAAGCATAGCCGCAAGTCCGCGCGGTCAGATGCGCAAGCCGACGGATGGACGGCTGGCGTTCAGGACGAAGTCCGGAGTTTCATTCTCGGCAGAGGATTCGGTCTTGAGCGCCTTGGCATCGGGATTCGCGCTCATGCTTTGTGCGAACGGTTGAGGCCTCTTCCTTGCAGCGCGCACCCGCAACCGAAGGGGACGGCGGTGCCGCTGGGCACGCTACGCATCAAGGTCGGGCAAAGGTGCCGAAGGCACGCGTAATTCTCTTCGGCGGTATTGATGGTTCCGAATTGCATCGCATCACTCAAGCAGGGTGCGAGCCGCCCGAACCCAAACTCTGGCAGGAAGGCGTTCGGAATCCCATGCCCGGCGGATTCGGTCTTGAGATCCCGGCATCGTGTTTCCCGCCCATGCTTTGTGCGTTCGGTTGAGACCGCTTCCCCGCAGTGCGTGCCAGCAACCGGTGGGGCGTAGATGGCGCTGGACACGCCTCGCAGCATCAAGTCATCAAGAGGTCTGCCGTTGAAATCCGTGCACGTAGTCGGCAGGCTTGAAACGCGTTGTCTGAGGCATTGCGACGGCTTGAATCCTTCACCTGGACCTTCCAAGGTCACTACTGAGTAGTATCGCCGATTTGGAGGCTCGAATGTCTGCCAAGGCGTCCGTGTCGATCACGGACAGTCAGGATGTGTTCGCACGCAGGCTTGTCAGCGAAGGCCACTATTCGAGCCTGAGCGCTGTCGTGCAGCGGGGTCTTGAACTCGTGCGTTCCGAGACGGAACGTGAGCAAGCGGAAATTGCCGCCTTGCGGGCGTTTTTCGAAGCCCGCGCGCAAGGCCCGTTCCTTTCAAGGGAAGAGGATCGGCGGCAGACAGAACGCATGATTGCCAGAAAGCGTCGCGCCCGTGGACTTTGACGTCGTTTGCAGTGCCGGTTGCACCGCGGATCTTGACCTGGTCCATGACCATCTGTTCAACGCGTATCGCGATTTGGGTGAAGCGCCGGACATAGCCTTCGAACGCGCGGTGGAGCGCATGCGCGGAATCGAGGACGACGGGGCGGCATTCGGCAATGTGCCATTTCAGGGAACCCTGAAACCGCAGACCATGGAAGGCCTGCGTTATCAAGTGCGCCATAAAACCCCGTCCTTCAGGGCGGGGATGAGCACGACAGGGACGTCAACGCGGCCGTGAACCTGCGGCGGCACGGTATCCTGGCACTGAAGGCGGAAAGGCTGTCCGTCTCTGCCTGTGGAGGCTTGCGTTAGACGGGCACATTGCCCGCGGCAGCCTGAAGCAGGAAGCTCCGCCCTTCAGGGCGGGGAGCAGTCACGCGACGAAGGGAAGGACCGTGTTCTACTTTCTGGTCGATGAGGGTCATCGTGAAATCCAAATGCTTGCCATCTCTTTCGGTGGGCAGGATCACCGGAGGCACATGCTTGAACGCATCAAGGATTTGGCGCAAGGGCAGTCGGGTGGTAGCGACGATCCTCATGCCTGATCAAAGCGATTGCCTTCCGGGTCTGCACGGAACTTTACCTCGAAAGTTCGTCCGGCGGGCTGATGGGCCAAGAGATCGGAAATCATTTCGTGTCGCCTGACCTCAACAAGAATCCCGAGCAGGTCGCGACCGAATCGACAGTCGACTCCTGGCGGCGGGTTGGCCTGTGCAGGACAAGGACGCTCTCGACTTCAATGCTGGTCTTTGCGTAGCCGTACGGAAGTATCAGGCCGATATTGGGCCAGCCGACCATGTCTTGAGTGCGGAATGGCAGGCCGTCGGCGTCGTCGAAGCCAAGTCCGGCAACTGGGGAGCGAAACTCACGACGGTTGAAGCGCAATCCGAGGGTTGCGCCAAAGCGAAGCTAAAGTTGGTTTCCGATGCCGAGCCTCTGCCTTTCCAACACGAGAGCACCGGCAAGATCACGCGCTTCACCAACGCACGCGATCCCAACCCGCGTTCGCGCGCCGCCTTCGTCTTCCATCGCCCTGAAACCCTGAACTTCCGGAGGCAAGCCCAGAAGAGCCTGCGTGCCGGAATCGCGGCACTCTCGTCTCATTTCAATGACTACTGCTCGGTTGTTCCGGGAGCGCTGGACAGGGAGCGTCAAGCTGCGGCAAGACGGCCGAACGGAACTGCGCTTAGCTTGCGCAGGGAAGAATGTCCTCAAGATCCCGGGCAAGCTTCCGGTCCTGGGCCGCAACGGACAGATCATATCCGCGCTGCAGATTCAGCCAGAATTCTGGACTTGTGCCGAAATACTTGGAGAGACGAAACGCGGTATCCGGCGAGATGGCCCGCACGCCGCTTACGACCCGCTCGATGCGCGTACGCGGCACGTTGAGCGCCTTTGCCAGCCTTCCGGCGCTCAGACCGTACGGATCGAGAAATTGCTCTTTCAGGATCTCTCCGGGATGTACCGGGTTTGCCAAGATAGCCATGTCTCTCACAGTCAGTGATAGTCTACGATTTCAACGTCATGGGCATCAGTTCCGTCCCATCTGAAACAGATGCGCCATTGCCGGTTGATCCGGATCGCGTACTGGTGCTGTCGGTCGCCAGACAGTTTCTTCAGGTTGTTGGAGGGCGGCGTCGCCAGATCGTTCAGCGAAGTCGCCGCGTCCAGCATCGCAATGTGCTGTTCTGCGCGCCTGACCAGTTCCTTGGGGAAGCGTTTCCCCGGCTCTCCGGCCATCAGGCCCTCGATCGGTTTTCCCTTCGTGCCCTCTATCATCGGATTGTCTCCTCAAATGCGCGCGCCTGAGAAAGTGAGGTTGAATAGCGGTCATCATGGCAGGATTTTCGGGATCAGCAGGTTCAACGTCTTGCAAACAGCAGAGTCAGGTCACGCACACTCTCGGAAACACCCTTTTGCCTGTATTGTATCCTGTCAGGATACGTCGGTCAATATCATGGTTAGCGACGCCGACAGTAAGCGAGATTGTAGGCCCGAATGGGATACCAGTAGTGACATGGCGGTCTTCTCTGCTTGTCGGCAGCAGCCTGCGTTCCAAGTAGGCAAAGCAAGATCGTCCAGGGAGTTCAAATGTACTTCTCTCCCGCCCACTCGGGAACCTGCTGGTCACATCTCAGCCGCATCCTCTGAAGACAAACAGCATCAAAGACGTCGTCCAGGGTTCCTTTCGCGGCACGGATGCCGGGAAGGCTTGAGTTTGCCTCAAGCCAAAATCGATCGGAGATCATCGGCACGCCTTCCGAGTAAGCCTGCCCCCACCAGTTCAACACTCGGTCCTGGGCCGATCGAAGCAGGCGGTCACCCGGCAGGTGAGCACGCTTTTCCTTTCGGTTCACTGTCCGGTGGGCTGGCATGAGGTTCCAGAGATCGCCGCAAGGCCACACTATCCATGGAAGGCAATGATCTACATCCAGACTTTTGTCGTTCAGGCGCCTGCCGCTCCAGACGCAATACAGGTTCCCGTTGGCCGACAATTCCAACGCCCGGTTACGCGCCAGCCTTACGTCCCGGTTTTGCTCTTCCCACGTCATGGCGGCTGCAATCGCCCCGTCGTCGACCTGTTTGCCTTGGCTAGAAGCGTAGCTCCGAATGAGGCGACCCCATTCGGCGACGATGGCTGGCTCGATCCACGCGCCAAAGCGCTGCAGACTTTGCCAGAGATGCCTGGGAACCAGCATTTCGCCAAAACTGAACAGGTACTCCTGGTCGAGATGTATCGAAGTCGGACGTGACTGCCTGCGGGACCTTGTCACCGGAAATACCTGGCCCCCGCCCTGATAGGTCATGTAGGTAGCGGGCATTCTCTCGATGGTATAGGCAGCATCTTTCAACGCTTGGTGAAGGACAGCAGACAGCTCGCTCGGAAATCTCATGCCCACTCGCAGGTCGAGATGCGAGACGTCGTCAAGTTTGCGGTAAGCCTCCTTGACGAAGCCAAGTCGCTCCAGGCCGACATTGGTCGGGCTTTGCGGAAGGCCCGCCGAAAGCAGTGGCTTGAACAGCCGGATCCAGTTGAGGGCAATCAACCCGAACGGTACGGCAACATGATCGGCATCAGTATGGCGGACAAATCCGGCGGCACCATCGGCCACCCGAGACATTGCGCGAAGCAAGGCCAGCTTGTAGGTTGAACTCTTGTCATCATTCAGGATGACGTGCCGAAGCAGCGGAAGCGCTCCGGTGCCATCGTCTGGCAGCCTGATCGCCATTTGGGCCCAACGGACGTCATCCCGGCCCAGCAGGTCCATTGCCTCCACGTGTTTCTCAACAAGCGCTCCGTGATCCCTGGCCAGAGCCTCGACCTCTTCCGGAGCCACGGAGTGGAAACCCCGCTCGATGTCTCTCGGACCGAGGCGCAGGGTGATTGCCACAAGACCTCCAGGCCTGAGCAGATTGATCATCTTTCGAAAGGCACGACGCCGGTCACTCTCCGGCACATGCATCCACACGGCACTTAGGAGAATCAGGTCGAACGACAGGCCAGATCGCGAGACAACGCCCAGTGTTGGCAGACGATCATCGATCCAGTTGATGGCTGGGTCGTCATGCAGGGAAGCGGCGGCAGCCCGCATGGACCCGGACGGTTCGACGGCGACCACATCATGACCATTGGCAGCCAGCCAAGCAGCATCACGACCGCTGCCCGCGCCTATATCGAGCACTGAAGCCGAACCCTGGGGCAGCAGGTCCCGCAACCAGTCGTGGACAACTTCCGACCGAACCGTTTCATATCGCGTCACGACTGCCTCGGCATTGGCATCGTACCAGGCGATCGGATCTACCATTCCTTCTGAATCCCGCTGGTTGTCGTGCCGGTCTTTCGCATGCTGTGTTCGACCTCGATCGGCAAGAAAGATCCGGGACGCTGCACCGAGTACCGCATTCCGACGCCGCGTCACCGTAATGTCATGGCTCAATAACTGATCACCCTTCGGACGAACACTCCCGAGTTGCTGAATTTTGCTCGCTGACGATTGCCTTGCGGCCAAGGCATATTTTGGACTGACAGGCAGCGTGGCGCTCCGATCCCGACTGCCGGAACTCGCGCATTACGTGGCTTGTAGCCCGTCGACTTTCCAGGTTTCGACCCCAAGAGATCGGCAAAACGTGGCATCCGCTGGAGGGTGGGTGCCATTCCGTCACGAAGAGATGCGTGGCGCGCATTGTGTTGGCAGGGTCATGCCGGGCTGGCGCAGCGTGATGTTCTTGTTCACCAGTTGTTGGAGACGACCTCTCGTGGCGAACTTCGTGGTCGAATCGTGCGTTCATGCACCTGGCGATGACCCGCCAATCCTTCATGATGGCTGACGAACTGCCGGACCAAATCCCGCGCGGATTGCAAAACAGGCTGGGATGGTGCCTCTGCGTTCAGACTCTTGGCCACACGGCGGCAGCATTGGAATGACGTGCCGCAGGGGTCACTCCTCCATCGCAATTCATGCGTGGCCAATGGCCTTGACGTCGAAAGCGGCGGCCATCAGCTGCCGCGTGTAGTTGGTTTGCGGATTGTCAAAGACCTGCGCTGCGTCGCCTTGTTCCACTACGTCGCCGCGCTTCATGACCATCACCTTGTGGCTCAATGCACGCACGACCTTCAGGTCGTGGCTGATGAACAGGTAAGCCAGCTTGTGCCTCTTCTGCAGGTTCCGGAGCAATTCGACGATCTGCACCTGGACCGTCATGTCCAGCGCGGATGTCGGTTCGTCCAGCACCAAGAGCTTCGGTCTCAGGATCATCGCCCGTGCAATGGCGATCCGTTGCCTTTGGCCACCGGAAAACTCGTGCGGATAGCGATGCATCGTCGCTGGATCCAGCCCCACCTCTCTCATGATTTCGGTCACCATCGAGCGGTGATCGCGATCGGAATCCACCGGGTGGATCGCCAGGCCTTCCGCGATGATCTCCTCGACGGTCATTCTGGGCGAGAGCGACCCGTAGGGGTCCTGAAACACGATCTGCATTTCGGACCGCAGCGGCCGCATCTTTTTCGAGTTCAGTTTCTGGATCTCGTGGTTCATCAAGATGACAGGACCTTCCGACGAGATCAGGCGCAGGATCGCCAGCGCCAGCGTCGTCTTGCCCGAGCCGCTTTCGCCCACGATCCCCAAGGTCTCGCCGGCACGCACCGAAAGGGTCGCGGAATTCACCGCCTTGATGTGACCGACCGTGTGTCTCAGGAGACCGCGCTTGATCGGAAACCAGATGCGCAGACTGTCCGTTTCGACCACGGTCTTCGCACCCACGGGCACGGGGTCGGGAACGCCCGCGGACGTCGCCGACAGGAGCTGCCTCGTGTAACGGTGCCTCGGGTTTTCGAACAGCGCACCGGTCTCGCCCTGTTCGACGATCTCGCCGTCCTTCATGACATAGACCCTGTCGGCGAATCTCCGCACGATGCCAAGATCGTGGGTGATGAAGAGCATGGACATGCCCTCGTCGTCCTTGAGCTTGGCCAGCAATTCCAGGATCTGCGCCTGGATCGTTACGTCCAGAGCGGTCGTGGGCTCGTCGGCGATCAGGAGGTTAGGCCCGTTCGCGAGGGCCATGGCGATCATGACCCGCTGTCGTTGCCCGCCGGACAGCTCGTGCGGGTAGCTCTTCAGCCGTTCTTCGGGGTCGGGAATTCCCACCCTTTGGAGCAGCTCGAGTATCTGGGTTCGCACGGCCCGGCCCGTCAGCCCTTGGTGCAGCCGGATCGATTCCGTCAACTGCTTTTCCAGCGTGTGCAGGGGGTTTAGCGACGTCATCGGCTCCTGAAAGATGAAGCTGATGTCATTGCCGCGAACCCGTCGCAGTTCCGCCTCGCTGGCACCAGAAATCTGGGCGCCTTCGTAGGTGACGGAACCGGTGATTTCCGCGCTCTCAGGCAGGAGCGAGACGGTCGACAAGGCGGTCACGGACTTGCCGGAGCCGCTTTCCCCGACCAGGGCCACGGTCTCTCCTCGCTCGATGTTGAAGCTCACGTTCCGCACGGCACGGGTTTCCGCGCCCTCCTGCCGGAAGGTCACGTTCAGGTTCCGTGCCTGCATCACCGCGTTCACGGTTGCCTGCTCCGAGGGGGCTGCCCCGTAAGCGACCGCGAATGTGACCCATACTCAGGACTCGCGCGGGGCGAGGCCGCGGCCAGATGACCGGATCCGGCACTCATGTGAACGTTTTTCTGGGGTCGAAGGCGTCGCGCACGCCCTCGAAGATGAAAATCAGCAGCGAGAGCATGATCGCAAACGTGAAGAACGCCGTGAATCCGAGCCACGGCGCCTGCAGGTTCTGCTTTGCCTGAAGCGTCAGTTCGCCGAGCGATGGTGCCGAGGATGGCAGTCCGTAACCTAGGAAGTCCAGGCCGGCCAGCGTGGAAATCGCGCCCGTAATGATGAACGGCAGAAACGTAACGGTCGCGACCATGGCGTTCGGAAGCAGGTGCCGGAACATGATGGTCCGGTTGGAGACCCCAAGCGCCTGCGCGGCGCGGACATACTCGAAGTTCCGTGCTCGCAGGAATTCGGCGCGGACGACGCCTACGAGCGCCGGCCAGCCAAACAGCACCGTGAGAAAGACGAGCATCCAGAAACTTCGCCCGAAGATCGCGAACATGATGATGATCACGTAGAGCGAGGGTGTCGAAGACCAGATCTCCAGAAGGCGTTGAAAGAGCAGGTCCAGCCAGCCCCCGAAATAGCCTTGCACGGCGCCTGCAATGATTCCGATCACGCTGCCAGCGACGGTTACGATCAAGGTGAACAGGATCGACAGCCGGAATCCGTAGATGACGCGCGCCACCACGTCTCGCTTCGTGTCGTCCGTTCCGAGCCAGTTGTGTGCGTTCGGAGCGGACGGGGCGGCACCTTGAATGTCGACGATCGTGTCATAGCGGTAGGGTATCACGGGCCAGATCATCCAGCCCTTGTCGACGGGCTGGCCGAGCGCCGTGCCGCGTTCCTCGATTTCCGCCAAAATGCCCTCCGGATCGTCGTAACAGTCGATCACGCCGCCCGAAACGATCAGGCAGGCAATGTCCTCGTACTGGTATTGCGCCTCGATAGGGAGATCGCCGCCGAACGCCGTCTCCGGATAGAAATTGAAGATGGGCATGTAGTATTCGCCCTTGTGCCTGAGCAGGATCGGCTTGTCGTTGGCCAGGAACTCGGCAAAGAGGCTCAATCCGAAGAGCGCACAGAAAATCCAGAGTGACCAGAAACCGCGTCGGTTGCGCCGAAAGTTCCGCCAACGGCGCTGGTTCAGCGGGGAAAGCCAAGGACGCCTTGTCCTGCGCTGGAGTTCCATCATCTTCAGACCTCCCGTCGCTCGAAGTCGATGCGGGGGTCGACGAAGACGTACATGAGGTCCGACAGGATCCCGACAATAAGGCCCACCAGCCCGAAGGCGAAGAGAGTCCCGAAGATCACCGGGTAGTCCCGCGCGACCGCTGCCTCGAACCCGAGTCGCCCCAGCCCGTCAAGCGAGAAGATCGTCTCGATGATCAGCGACGACCCGAAGAAAATGCCGATGAACACGCTCGGAAATCCTGCGATGACGATCAGCATGGCGTTCCGAAAGACGTGCCCGTAAAGCACGCGCCCTTCGCTCAGGCCCTTGGCCTTGGCGGTTATCACGTACTGTTTCTTGATCTCGTCCAGGAACGAGTTCTTCGTGAGGAGCGTGAGTGTCGCGAGGCCGCCGATCGATGAAGCACCCACGGGCAGCGTGATGTGCCAGAAATAGTCCACGACCTTTGCCAGAACGGACAGCTCTTCCCAGTTTTCCGAGGTCAGTCCTCGCAGAGGGAACCATTGAAGGTATGTTCCGCCGGCAAGAAGGACCAGGAGCAGGATGGCGAAGAGGAATCCCGGGATAGCATAGGCGACGATGATCAAGCCGCTTGTCCAGGTGTCGAAGCTCGACCCGTCCCGCACCGCCTTCCTGATGCCGAGCGGAATGGAGATGACATAGGCGAACACGGTCGACCACAGGCCCAAGGTGATCGACACGGGCATCTTTTCGATCACGAGGTCGACGACCGAGATCGAGCGGAAATAGCTCTCGCCAAAGTCGAAGCGCAGGTAGTTCCACATCATGTTGAAGAAACGGACATGCGCCGGCTTGTCGAAGCCGAATTCGCGCTCAAGTTCCTCGATGAACTCCTTGGGCAGGCCCCGGGCGCCAACGTAGCCGGAATCGCCGGCGTCCGAACCGATGCTGACGTCGACATCGCCAGCTCCACCGGAGAATGACTCGAAGACATCACCAGCACCTTCGAGACGCGCAAGGATCTGCTCGATCGGTCCGCCCGGCACGAACTGCGTCAGCGTGAAATTGATCAACATGATTCCGAACAATGTCGGGATGATCAGCAGCAGCCGACGCAGAATGTAGGGACCCATAGGCGATCTACCTCAGCGCGCCCGCCGCCCTGAGCGCTTCGGCCTTCTCGGCATTGAACCACCAGTAGTCCAGGTACCCCAGCCCGAATTCGGGAAGGTTCTCTGGGTACTCGAACATGTCAAAGTAGGCGACCCAGTTTTCCTGCAGTGTCCAGACAGGCACGATGAAATAGTCATGCCGCATGATCCGGTCGATGGCACGGACGTGGGCCGCGAGTTCGTCGTAGGTCTCTACCTCGAGAATCCTGTCGGCGAGCACGTCCACGACCGGGTTGCAGTACCCGGCGGGATTGAAGATGTCGTCCCTGTCCTCGCACCCGTATTTCTGCGTGAGGCCCGAACCCTCCACAAGTCCGCTGGGGTAGCCCGTAAATCGCATGTCGAAGTCGTTTTCCTGCCGGCGGTTCTGGTACTGGCTTGGGTCGATTCGGTTGTAAGTGATGTTCACGCCAAGCGTCTTCAGGTTCTCGACATAGGGCAGAAGGATGCGATCAAATGCCTGCGTGCGCTCGAGAAGTTCAATGTCCAGCGTCTCGCCCCCCGAATTGCGCAGCATACCATCGTCGCCAGGACTGTATCCTGCAGCCTCCATGAAGCGGAGGGCCTTCCTGAGGTTCTTCCGGTCGAGGGGCCTTTCGCCACTATCATGCGGCAGGAAAGCGGGTTCGGTGAAGACTTCCGGTGGCAGCTGATCACGGAACTCTTCGAGGAGCTCCAGTTCGCGCCCCTCGGGAAGGCCTGCCGCCTTCAGGCGATCGTTTTCCCAGAAGCTTTCGCGCTGCTTGAACAGGCCGTATTGCAGGTTCTCGTTCGTCCAGGTGAAGTTGTACATGTGGCCGAGCGCCAGTCGCAGGTTCCGGTCCTGAAACTTGTCGAGACGCATGTTGAACACGAAGCCGGTGGCTCCGGGCAACGATCCGTCCGGCAAGGTCTCTCGCTTCACCCAGCCCTTTTCGAGCGCGGGAAAGTCGTAGAGCGTTGCCCAGTTGATCGAGCTGTTTTCCTGCCGAAAGGTGTACTCGCCCGCCTTGAATGCCTCGAAGGCGGCCGAACTGTCGCCGAAATACTCGACCCGGATGCGGTCGTAGTTGCCGCGTCCCTTCCTAAGGTAGTGGTCCGCGCCCCAATAGTCGGGGTTTCGCCGGTAGACGATGCTCCGACCGACATCGAGGCTGTCCAGCATGTACTCGCCGGTCCCCGGGCTGATTTCCAGTCGGCTTTCGTCCAGCCGCGCGCCCGTCTCCTGGTACCATTTCATTGACCAGACGGGCAGCGAACCCATCTGCGTGATCAGCCCCTTCTTGGGGACATCCTCGGCGAAGGTGAACCTGATGGTGTGCGGGTCGAGGACTTTCGCCTCCGCAATGACCTGCTTGATGTAGTTGGCATAGGAGGGGGTTCCCTGCTCGATCAGCAACTCGTGCGTGAACAGAATGTCCTCAGCCGTCATCGGCGTGCCGTCCGAAAATGTCACGTCATTGCGCAGGTGGAAGATCACCCAGCTCTCGCTTTCCGGGTACTCGATGGTTTCGCAAAGCACACAATAGTAGGAGCCGACCTCGTCGGATGTCGTCTCCATGATGTCTTCGTAGCCGATGGTCGAAAGAGCGCCCCAGCTGCCCCTGCCCGTTGCATAGGGGTTCATGCTGTCAAAGGTTCCGATCGTTGATATGCTGATCTCGCCGCCCAACGGCGCGTAAGGGTTCACGTAGTCCAGGTGCGGATCGTCGGGCGTGTATTTCAGTTCGTCATACTCGTTGAAGCCGTGACTGACTATGATTTTTTCGGCGTCATCGGCGAGCGAGACCTGTGCCGGAAAGAGCCAGACCATACCGACTAGGCAGAGACACGTCCGACGCAAGTTCTGCAGATCGGTTGTACGGTGGGCGTTTCGGGGCATGTCAGCTACTCCGTCCATGATTCAGAATGCGCAATTCTCTCGTCGGGCATTACCTAAGTTTGGAAATGGTGATCAAGCAAGCAAGAAGTGCTGACTTGTTGGTGAGGATGTCGTGTGCCCGAACGTGGCTCGGGAGCCGTCACGCATGCAGCTGTTCGCAATTCGCCCCGGTCTGCAGGCAGGATTCGAACGGTCCTGAAGGCTCGCCGGCCTACTGGCCCAAGGTGCTGAGCCAGGCGATCAGGTCGGCCCTGTCCGTTGCCTTGGACATCCCCTTGTAGGACATCTTGGTCCCGGGCGCGAACTTTCTCGGGCTCTCGATGAAGCCGCTCAGGTTCTCAGGCGTCCAGGTGTCGACAACGGCGACGAGCTTGCCCGAATAGTTGAATCCATCCACGGTTGCCACGGACCGGTCCACGATGTCGTACAGGCTCGGCCCGGTGCCGTTCTTTCCGTCCTCCAGGCTGTGGCAAGCCTTGCATTGCCGGAAGAGCTTCTCGCCTGCCGCGGCGTCCGCGGCGGCATAGACCTCGGCAAAGTCCACTTCGGCGACATCCTCCTGGGCACCGTGGGAATCAAACTCGCTGGTGTCGATCAGGTAGGCCTGATGATGATCATCGCCGCCATGTTCTGCCCCGTGGTAGATGAATTCGGCGCCGAACCCGCCGAGCAGGAAGATCAGAAAGGTCCCGCAGAGGCCGCCCACGATCTTTGTCATGGTCATGGTGTCGAGCATTTCTTGTCCCGTCTCGTCTGGTTCTCGCCGCTGTCTATCCGCTTCCATTGGTGCCGTTCA
Source organism: Paracoccaceae bacterium (assembly GCA_965208685.1). Taxonomy (GTDB): domain Bacteria; phylum Pseudomonadota; class Alphaproteobacteria; order Rhodobacterales; family Rhodobacteraceae; genus JAJEFO01. The sequence goes on from CBDBPL010000007.1 coordinate 787,175, forward strand.
AGGGTTAAGACGCACGACCTGTGGGCTTTGTTGCCGCACCCGGGAGTTGGGAAATGACGGGACGCATCGCATTTCAGGGAGAGCCTGGCGCTTATTCCCATCAGGCCTGCCGCGAAACCCGGCCGGACATGGAACCCTTGCCCTGCCGGACATTCGAGGATGTCATCGAAGCGGTGAAGGCGGGTGAGGCCGAACTGGCGATGCTTCCGGTCGAGAATTCGACCTACGGGCGGGTCGCGGACATCCATCGCCTGCTGCCGAAGAGCGGGCTTCACATCGTGGACGAGGCCTTTGTCCGCGTTCGCATCAACCTCCTTGGCGTGCCGGGTGCAAGTCTCGACCAGGTCAAGCGCGCCCACAGCCACCTGGTGCTGTTGCCCCAATGCGCGCGGTTTCTTCGCGAACGCGGAATCGAGGGCAAGGCAAGTCCCGACAACGCACGCGCAGCCCGCGAGGTGGCCACGCTCGGCAACCCTGAAGACGCGGCGCTGGCGTCGGAACTGGCGGCGGAAGTCTACGGGCTCGACGTTCTGGCTCGCGATGTAGAGGACGAGGACCACAACACGACGCGCTTTCTGGCCATGGCACGCGAACCTGACGTTTCGCGCCGGGACGAGAGGATGATGACGACATTCGTGTTCCGGGTCCGCAACATCCCGGCGGCTTTGTACAAGGCCATGGGCGGATTTGCCACGAACGGCGTCAACATGACCAAGCTGGAGAGCTACATGGTCGACGGTTCGTTTTCCGCAACCCAGTTCTACGCCGACATCGAGGGGCACCCCGATGACGAGCCGGTCAGGCTCGCACTGGAGGAACTCGAGTACTTCACTTCTCTGCTTCACGTCCTCGGGACCTATCCCGCCGACAAGAAGCGGTAGGGCAAGGCACCCTTTGCTTCGGGGCGTCGAAAGAATATATCCCGGCTTCGAATGGCGAACTGGATCATCTTGCACTCATGCCGACTCTTCTCCTCATCTGCGGCGCGCTGCGCCAGGGCTCGTTCAACCGCAAGCTGCTGGCTGCCGCAGGGCGGCATTGGCCGGGGGACACCGTAATGGCCGACCTCGACATGCCGCTCTACAACGGCGATGTCGAAGAGGCGGATGGCATTCCAGAGGCGGCCACGCGCATCAAGCGGCAGATTGAGGCTGCGGATGCCGTGGCCATATCCACGCCAGAGTACAACCAGTCGATTTCGGGCGTTCTCAAGAACGCGCTCGACTGGGTGAGCAGGGGCGAAGGCAACCCTTGGCGGGACAAGCCGGTGGCAATCATGTCGGCGACGGCGGGACGTGCGGGCGGCGCGCGCGCGCAGTATGCCTTGCGGCTTGCTCTCAACACCTTTCAACCGAAACTCCTTACGGGTCCCGAGGTCATGGTTGCCCATGCTCAAAAGGAGTTTGACCCGGAGGGCCGCCTTGTGGGCGAAAGCTACCAAAATGCGCTCAAGGCGCTTGTCGGGAAGCTTGCGTCAGAGGCGGTGCGGTAGCCGGGCTTGTGCGAAGGGGCTACGCGACGGGACTATCGCCTTCGGTCGCGCCGGTTGGACATGGGCTGGAACGCGACACCCACATGGGCTTCGCAGTAAGGCTTGCCCTGCTGGACCGCCAGGCCGCAAAACCAGAATTCGTCGGTTGCCGGATCCCCTATGGGCCACTTGCAGGTTCGTTCCGTCAGTTCCAGGAGCCCGATCTTCTTTGCCGTCTTTTCCACTTTGCGCACGTTTTCGAGCGCCTCCGGGCTGATCTCGTTTGCGGAAGGCTGCGGCGGCAGTGGCCGGCCGGCTGGCACGATGGGTTTGCGGGGGGCGACCGCGACCTCGACAACGCGGACCTGAGAGGTCTTTGTCCGCGACGCGGGCTTCGATGAGGACGCCCGGGGCGGCTTCTTTTCGGGAGCTGAGGCTGATGCGCCGGCCCGGTTGGAAAGGCCCAGGCGATGCACTTTGCCAATGACCGCGTTTCTGGTGACGCCACCCAGATCCTTGGCGATCTGGCTGGCGGACTTGCCCTCGGCCCACATTTTCTTGAGACCTTCTACGCGCTCGTCTGTCCACGACATCGGGAATTCCTGCGTTGTTCGAACAGAGCCATTCTAGTGATGCGGGGAGGCGTTGCAAGGGTCTGCCTCCAGTTGGGTGCCTTTTGGGAGTCGGGCCAGGCTGATCTATCGTCAGGCTTCCGGCTTCGCGAAGGATGGACTGCCCAGACGAACTGGATGGGCTACGTCGAGCGCTTCCTTGCTCTGGCGAAGACCGCTGGTGGCCTGTGACAAAAGGGATGAGGTGCATGCTGCGATGACGTGTCCTTGTGAAACACGCCCGCGCGGCTTGGCGGCAACGGTCATCGCGGCCGGCCTGATGCTGCCAGCCTGCGGCGGCGGGGTTGACCGTCTACGGTTGGCGGCGACGGCGCCACGCCACCAATTCCGGCACCGATGCCTGTGCCGCCTCCCCCGCCGCCTCATCCACTTTCCAAGCCCCTGCCTGCCGAGATCCGCGTTCCTTACCGCCTCAGTCGCGGCCGCGTCGGGATCGGCCCGGCCTTTGCGAGCGAGAGACCGGCTCTCGATGACCTTGAAACCCAATCCCGTCGCGGGACGTTTGAGGTCGGCTTCGGGCGCTGGCGAGACCCGCTGGGTCGGGACGGCAGCGCCAGCGCGGCGGAGGCGGTCCGTTTCCTCCGTTCCTTCCAGACGCACCAGGAACGCGAAGGAGGGGACGACCTGGTCTTTGTCGATTTCGGGGCGCAGTAAGACCCTTCGGATCGACAGCACTGCGCTTGCCTCGGAGCGCAGGGCGGGTCCTGGCGGCGCTCCGCAACATAAACGCCAGCCTTCCCTGGGGACGGCGCATCCTGTTCGGCCCCGACATTGCCAAGCGCCTCGCCACCAAGGACATTCCCGAAGACGAAGTCCATGTCCATTTCACGGACGGCAAGGCGCTCAGGCCGACGGATGAAGAAGGCGACGCCTACGGCCCGAACATTCTCGGGCTTGGCGGGTCGAATTTCTACCGAGATAGGTCTCGGATCCTGGGCGGGCACGCCTGTTTCGACCGAGAAGCGACTGGGCGCGGCAACGCGCGGATGGAGTTCGTCGTCACCCACGAGATCATGCACGCCTGGGGGATGCGCGCGCATGTCGATCCGCATGAGTATCCGAACGCCGTGCTCGTGCCCTTCGTGCCACGCAACCTGTACAAAGTGCCGCGTCTCTGGCTGACCGTGGAGGGAGAGGCGTTGCTGGCAGAGACCATCCTCGTTCCCGGGACGCGGGTTTCCGACCTGACGGTCGCCGATCTCGGACCATGGGATGACGAGGGGTTTCATCTCGTTGGTCAGGCCGGCCTTGGCGAAATCGACTAAGGAGATGTTTCCTCAAGTTTGAGCCAGTAACGAGTGTACCGCCGCTCACCCGTGCGGGTGAGAGCACCCATCTCAACGAGATCCTGCAAGTCCCGTGTAGCTGTCGCCCGCGACGTCCCAGTGATTGCAATGTAGTTCTCTGCGCTCAGGCCGCCCTTGAATCCGTCTGGCCCTTCCCGAAACATCCGCTCGATCGCCTTGGCTTGCCGCTCATTCAGCTTCTCGCGATGGCGGTCATAGAAATGCGCCTTCGCGATGAAGAATCCCACGCGTTCCAGAGTAACCTGCTGGGCTGTCAGAACGGTTTCAGCAAACCACTCCAACCAGGGCGTGACATCCAGCGTCTTCTGGTGCCGCTCAAGCTGGTCGTAGTAGGCCTTCCTCTCCCGCTCGATCGTGAAGGCCAAGGCGATCAGGCTCGGTTGCCCGATATTCTGAGCCAGGGACTTCTCGGCCAGGGCCCGACCCAAGCGACCATTCCCGTCCTCAAACGGATGGATGCTCTCGAAATAGAGATGGCTCAGCCCCGCCCGCGTAAGTGCCGGCAAAGCCACTTCGGCCCCTTTCGCGGTCCGGTTGAACCAGTCGACAAACCGGTCCATCTCGTTCGGAACCTGGTCAGATGGCGGTGCCTCGAAATGCACGACAGGCCGATCCATGCTGCCAGAGACGATCTGCATTGCATCGTCGTGCCGCCGATAAGCCCCGATTGCGTCCAGGCGCCTGTCATGGGACAAGAGCATCTTGTGCCACCGGAACAGCGTTTCATGCGTGAGCGGCTCGGCGTAGGTAGAATAAGCATCCACCATCATCTCGGCCACACCCTGCTCCCGTGGCTTTGTCGGGTAATTGTCGGGGGACAGGCCCAGATGGCGGCGCAGCGAAGACTGTACACTTAGCCTGTCCAGCGCCTCACCTTCGATCGCACTGGTCTTCATGGCCTCGTCGCTCAGAAGATCAATTCGAAGTTGGTCACGTTCGGACGGACCAACATGATGTACAGCGCCCAGGATCTCTCCCGACGACAGCAAAAACCGCTGCTCAAGCCGCGCAATGACCGCAGCATCGTATCGAAATTCCGGCCAACCCGGCTCTTGCCAGTTCCACGTCATGAGTTATAGAACTCCTGTCTATAAATCACTCAATGACAATTATTGAGCTATAAAAGTCAACTCTATCGCTCAACGGCTGGGTCAAACACTTCACTGTCTGTCCGTTAGCCCGCTCACCAAATGTCCCTACTTGTTGCGATTGCACAAGCCTAGTGTATAATGCAAAACAAAGGATTCCATTCTCTCGCGAGGCATGATACTGTCCTCCCCGCCGCCGTCATGCGGCCAATGACAGGGAGACAGGAGCAATGGGCAGGAAGTCGACGCGACAGGAAATCGAACTCTCGGCCGGAGACCGCGAGCGCCTCGAAGGGATCGTCAACAACCCGAGGAGCCTGCAGAAGCACGTGTGGCGGGCCCGCATCGTCCTGGCGCTCGGCTCGGGCCGCGGGCTGGCCGAGACCATGCGGCGGACGGGCATGTCGAAGCCGACGGTCTGGCGCTGGTGGGACCGCTTCCTCGCCGAGGGCGTCGACGGGCTTCTCCGGGACGCCACCCGCCCTCCGGGGAGGAAGCCGGTCCCCGAGGACCGGGTGAAGGCCGTGGTCGCGCTGGCGATGTCGCCGCCGCCGGAACACGCCCGGCACTGGACGCTCAAGGCCCTGGCCGAGGAAATGGGCGACATGGTCATCTCCACGGTTCGCAACATCCTCCTCCGTCACGGCCTCAGGCCGCACCAGGTGAAGACCTTCAAGGTCTCGCGCGATCCGAGGTTCGAGATCAAGGTGCGCGACGTCGTCGGCCTCTACGTCGACCCGCCCGACCACGCGGTGGTGCTTTCGGTTGACGAGAGTGAGCGCGTGAACGCCACTGGTTCGAGTGAGCGCGCGAACCAGATCCAGGCGCTCGGCCGGACGCAGAGGCCCCTGCCCATGAAGCCGGGCCATGCCGAGACGAGGACGCACGACTACAGGCGGAACGGCACGACCTGCCTCCTCGCGGCCCTCGACACCGCCACCGGCAAGGTCGTCGGCCGGACGGTCGAACGGCACCGCTCGGAGGAGTTCCTCGCCTTCCTCGACCACGTCGCCGAGGGGATCGCGCCAGGAACCCAAGTGCACGTCATCCTCGACAACGTCTCGTCGCACAAGTCGGCCGAGGTCCACGAGTGGCTGAAGGGCCGTCCCGACTGGACGTTCCACTTCACCCCGACCTCGGCGTCGTGGATGAACGCCGTCGAGGGGTTCTTCTCGAAGCTGGCGAGGCAGAGGCTGAAGGACGCGGTCTTCGACTCGCTCGACGAGTGCGTCGCGGCGATCGAGGGATATATCGAGCACCACAACGCCAGCGACGCCCGCCCGTTCCGCTGGAGCAGGAAGCCCGAGGACCTCGTCGAGGCGTGGAAGAGAGGGCATCAGAAGCTTGACGAAATGGCATCAAATGAATGATTCGAACCACTAGGCAGCCCCCAACCCCGCATCCTCAAGCTGTTCCCGATCCGGCAGGTCCTGCAGGGTCTCCAAATCGAATGCGACCAGAAACTTGTCCGTCGTCACGTAGGAGTATGGCGCCCCACGTCTGGGTGATCGTGGTCCGGTACCGATCAAACCACGCGCATGCAGCCGCCCGATCAGGTCGTGGCTGATCTCCTTGCCGAAGATATCTTTCAGCCAGTCCCGCGTGATCGGCTGGTGATAAGCGATGGTGGCCACGGGTCGATTCCGGTACCCCTCGTTTTCCCATGGTCCGAGATCGGCGACCGTCAGGTCGGAAACCGGCGTCCAGGGGACGAGGATGGTCTCTGCCAGCAACGCCTCTCCTTCCACGGTCATCCAGAAACGCGGCACCGTGTTCAGGTTGCGTGGCACGAAGGGCACGAGCACGGCGTTCGGATACGCTATGCGGATCGATATGCGCGCCCATCCCCCAGGCGTGCAGGATCTCATGGGTGACGACGAACTCCATCCGCGCGTTGCCGCGCCCAACCGCTTCTCGGTCAAAAAAGGCGTACCCGTCCAGGATCCGAGACCGTCCCCGTAGAAATTCGACCCGCCAAGCCCGAGAACGTTCGGGCCGTCGGTGTCACCCAAAGTGACGTTTCCGAATGGACCCTTGATGTAAGCCGCAACACCGAAGTCGTCGGAGCCCCCGGAACCGGCAGCCTCGTCAAGATCAACCGCAGTCCCGGAAGTCAGGCTGGCGTCTGTCATGGCCTCCATCTTGAAGGTGACGTCAACGTCCTGATGGAACTCTGGGTCGCCACTGCCGCCGTCGGCGCTTCCCATTGCGGCAAAACCCGAGAGCGTCACGCCCTGGGCATAGGCCGCGCCCGATATCGTCACGAGTGCCGTGGTCGCAAGAAATGCTTTCTTCAATATCATTTCCTCTTTTTGTTCTATCGTCTGCAGTGTCCCACCTGGTCCACTCGGAAGTTCTGAAGGGCAACCCGCGAGGCAGCCTTGTCCAGTCCGGAAGGAGCCAAGCATGCACTCGAGAGAGAGATTGCTGATCAACGAGGCACCCGTCGCCACCGGGATTGCGGCGTGCAAGATCAATCAGTTGCTTGACGATGAAGTTCTGCCTGATTCGGCGGCCGCGAAAGTCGCCGACCGAAGAAGGCTCTATGCCTGCGCAGTGCCAATGGTCAGTCTTGGGGCCACTGACGGCTCCCAGCTGAGCGAGGGCATGCGACTCGACGCGATGCGCAAGGTAGAGCGTTACGCCAAGGAAAACTGGCGCCAACTGTGGCGAGATCCGGGTTCGGCAAGCGGTCTTCGATTTGAAAGCGGCTGCATCACCATTTCTCGCGGTGAGAAAGTGACCGAAGCCGTGGCTGGCTTGAACAAGTGGGCGGAGACGCGAAAGCGTGTTGTGGAAGATCCGGGCGTGCGAGGCGGCATGCCCGTTCTGCGCGGTGCCCGTGCCGGCGTCTACGAAGCGGTTGACGCACTGGCTGGCGATGGATCGGCCGACGCGTTGAAGTGCTTGCCATCCCCGTGTTGCGCAGACTTGAAAGCGGCCGCCCCATTTGCGAATGTCTGTCCAAGGACGCGGCGCTCCCGTTCCAAGGACGACGGGCGTCGCCTGATTGATCGGCAAATTGCTGATGCCTGGTAGCCTGCAGACGCAGAGGCTGAGGACCATCCATTGGCGTGTAATTCACCGCGATTCTGGCGAAAGCCCAATGGAAGGCAGCCAGTGTGGGGGGACAACGGTTGAATCTACTCGACATTCCGATGACTGAGCGGAAGGGTCGGGACGTGGCGGCTGGGCTCTGGCACTGTTTCGACCAGCAGCGATTCCGGGATGCCTTGCCCTTGTTGTCCGAGGACTTCGAGGCACACTGGCCGAACACCCGAGAGCGCATCTGCGGCCCCGAGAACTTCATCGCTCTCAACGAGAGCTATCCGGGCACCTGGCGTTGCACGGTCCAGCGAATCGACGAGTGTGCCTATGGCGTCGTGACGGTGACGAAAATCAGTGATGGCGACACCTCCTTGTTCGCGGTGTCCTTCTTTGAGGTGCGTTGCGGGCAAATCGTCAGAGCGGAAGAATACTTCGCGTACAACGGCACCCCGCCACATGATCGTTCTGCATTCGCTGAACGCTATTGATCAGTTGCGCGGGCGTCGGCAGTTCAATTGCGCGACTTCCGTTCAAGCCGTGGCACTCTCGATATCGGTTTTGGCATCCGACCGAGAGTCACGACGACTGGAACGATCTCTTGGAGTGCCAGTCCGCCCGCGTTGTGACTGCAGGCAGCCTCAAGTTTCCCCCTTTCCCTTGGTCTGCAATTTGCATATGCGTTGGCCCATGACGTGTGCCGCAAGTTCCTTGCTCCGACGCCGACGCTGAACCAGCGTCCGAAACTGCACGCCCATTTCCGTCATCGTTGACTCGGTCAGTCACCACTGGCACGTCTAGAAATCTGTTGAAAGGAAGACCGGATGATACCGTCGATTCTGCCCACCTATTCCCGCGCGCCCCTCAAGTTCGTGAAGGGCGAAGGCAGCTGGCTGATCGAGGCGGATGGACGACGCTTTCTCGACATGGGTTCGGGGATCGCCGTGACATTGCTGGGTCACGCCAATCCGACGCTGGTGGATGCGCTGACGTCACAGGCGAACGCGTTGTGGCACGTCTCGAACCTCTACGAGATTCCAGGACAGGTAGAACTCGCGGATCGGCTGGTCGAGGCAACTTTCGCCGATACTGTGTTCTTCACGAATTCAGGCACCGAAGCCTGTGAACTGGCCGTAAAGATGGCCCGAAAGTACCATTACGAGAATGGCCAGCCCGAACGGGTCGAAATCATCGCGTTCGAGGGCTGCTTTCACGGTCGTTCAAGCGCAGCCATCGCCGCCTCCGGCGCAGAAAAGATGGTCAAGGGATTTGGTCCGTTGCTGCCGGGATTCATGCAGGTCCCCTTCGGCGACATCGACGCGGCCCGTGCCAGTGTGTCGGAGTCAAGTGCCGCCATCATGGTCGAACCCGTGCAGGGCGAAGGAGGCATCGTCCCGCTGCCTGACGCGTCCCTGAAAGCGCTTCGCCAACTTTGTGACGATGCAGGCGTGTTGCTGATCCTGGACGAGGTGCAGTGCGGGATGGGACGAACCGGAAGGCTCTTCGCGCACGAGCGGGCTGGGATCGCGCCCGACATAATGATGGTCGCCAAGGGAATCGGAGGCGGTTTTCCACTCGGCGCAGTGCTCGCGACCGCGGATGCAGCCTCTGGCATGACGGTGGGCACCCATGGTTCAACGTATGGCGGCAGTCCACTCGCGATGGCGATCGGGAACGCGGTGATGAAGACCGTGGCGGACAAGACCTTCCTTGCGGAAGTGAACCGCAAGGCGGGGTTGCTGCGCCAGAAGCTCGAAGGCCTGGTTTCGGAACACTCTGACGTGTTCGAAGGCGTTCGGGGGGAGGGACTGATGCTCGGCATCAAGTGCAAGATGCCGAACGCGGATGTCGTCAAGGCCGGTTTTGACGAAGGCATCATTACGGTTCCGGCCGGTGACAACGTGGTTCGCCTCCTGCCGGCCCTGACCATCAGTGACGAAGAAATCGCCGAGGCAATGACCCGCATGGACAAGGCGGCAACGGCGGCCAAGGCCGCCTGACCGTTGCGAGAATCGAACAGTCGCGACGACTTGAGCGCTGGGGAACGACGCACATGAGACACTTTCTTGACATCCACGATGTCGAACCGGGAGTTCTTCGCGGCATTCTAGACCAGGCCAAGGCAATGAAGGACGCGCGTGCAGCTCGTCCAAAGGGCGAGGAGGACGACGTGCAGGCGTTGGCGGGTCGAATGGTGGCGCTGCTCTTCGAAAAGCCGTCGACCCGTACCCGCGTTTCGTTCGACGTCGGAGTCCGTCAATTGGGGGGGAAGACGCTGATCCTCTCCGGCAATGAAATCCAGCTAGGTCACGGGGAGACCATCGCCGACACGGCGCGGGTTCTTTCGCGCTACGTGGATCTCGTAATGATTCGGACTTTCGAGGAAGCGTCGCTTCTTGAGCTTGCGAGTCATGCCACCGTGCCCGTGATAAACGGGCTTACGAACCGGACTCATCCCTGCCAGGTCATGGCGGACGTGATGACCTTCGAGGAGCATCGCGGCCCAATTGCCGGCAAGAGAGTGGTCTGGACCGGAGACGGCAACAACGTCTGTGCATCATTCCTGCATGCCGCAGGGCAGTTCGGTTTTGCAATGGTCGTGACAGGGCCGGAGGATCTGCATCCTGAAACGGAATTCGTGGAACTCGCGCGGGCCAGCGGCGCCTCCGTCGAATTGGATCCCGATCCTGTCAGGGCTGTCAGCGGAGCCGACCTCGTCGTGGCGGACACCTGGGTTTCGATGCACGACAGCCCGGCAATCAGGGAACGTCGCCGGAAGCAACTTGAGCCGTATCAGGTCAACGCGGGATTGATGGCACATGCAAAGTCCGACGCACTGTTCATGCATTGCCTGCCCGCACACCGAGGTGAAGAGGCGACTGACGAGGTCATGGACGGCCCCAATTCGGTCGTTTTTGACGAGGCGGAGAATCGCCTTCACGTCCAGAAGGCCATCATGCGCTGGTGTCTCGAATTGTAGCTACGGCACTTGCTTGCGCCGTTTCCTGTCGCCTCCAGCGCCCGTGGTCCCGCCGGGGCTGCCGCACGGGCGTGCCGTGATGTAGAGGGATTCAGCGGCCCTTGACCACGATTTCGACGCCACCGAGCGCGCCAGCCAGGGAATTCAGGCGCGCCTCCGCGACCTCTCCGTACAGGTCGCGCGTGCCCGGCGCGAGGCGAAGTTCCAGGCACTTGCGTTTCGGATAGTACCTGAGCTCTCCCATCTTGTCGTCTTCGGACGCAGTGAGCATTGCGCCGAACCGCAAAGCCTTTCCGAGAATTTCGGCCCAATTCAGGTCCGATTCCTCTATCAGGTCGACGAGGTCCTGAAAGGGAGTGTCCGCGCGACTGTTCTTGTAGCGATGCAGCAGCGCAACACCCAGAAACACGCGCTCCTGGTGGGTCATGCCGCCGAAATTTGCGCGCGTCACCTCTGCGAAGGAGACCTCGTGGCGGTAGTCAGGATGGGCGCGCCAACTCACGTCATGCAGGAGGCACGCAGCCTTGATGAGTCGCTTGTCGGGCGCGCTGCGTCCCGAAAACAGCGGCAGCACGAAATCATAGAGTCGCCGGCCGAAGCCCGGCATCCGCGCGTCCTTGGCCTCGTGGAAGCGGCAGGCCTCGATCAGGGGATCCCGGTCGCGAAGCTCCTGCGGCATCTGCTCGTACAGCATTCCCTCGCGAATGCCGTAGCTGGAAATGGCAATGTCGTAGGGCTTGAATTCGCGCACGAGGTGTTTCAGGAGCTGGGACGCAAGCGGCAACAGGTCCATGCGGCCTTCGCCCAGCCCCACGCGTGTCCGCAGTTCCTCCAGATCGCTTTCCTCGATGAACTCGATCGTCCGGTAGACCGTCTTCCGGCTCATCCGGTATTCGTGCAGCGCGGCCAGCGGATAGCCCCGCCTGTCCATGTCGATTCGGGCAATCGCCCGCCAGGAGCCGCCGACAAGGAACAGGCGGTCACGTTGGGGTCCAATGGTTTCGGCAAGCGCGCCCACTTCCTGTTTCAGGAACTTTCTCAGCCCCTTCTTGCCGCCCTTGACGACTCGCAGTCGCTGGGGTCCGAGCTGCGAAGAGAGCCTTCTTCCGACAACTCCGTCTCGCAGCTCCGCCAGTTCCATGGACGCGCCGCCAAGGTCGCAGGCGAGGCCGTACGCCCCGGGCCAGCCCAGGAGAACGCCCTGCGCCGAAAGCCGCGCCTCCTCTTCGCCGTCAATCACCCAGAGCCTGAGCCCGGTTTCGCGAAAAACCTCCTCGCAGAATTCGGGCCCGTCCCGCGCTTCGCGCACGGCGGCGGTGGCCACGGCTGTCAAAGGCTCCAGGCTCATGGCTTCTGCAAGTCCCTGAAAGCGCCGCAAGGCGGCCATCGCGCGGACCCTTCCATTTGGGTTGAGGCAGCCTGTTTCGGCCAGGCCGGCTCCAAGGCCCGCCATGACCTTCTCGTTGAAGAAATACGCAGGAGATCTGGCCGCACCGTCAAACACGACCATTCGGACCGAGTTCGAACCGACGTCGACGACACCGACACGGCTCAGCGCCAGTGCAGATGGGTCGTCAAACAACGGTCGCCCGAACGGTCCCCAGTCCTCGGCACCGGCAGCCTTGCCGCCTCCGTCCATGCCTGTCTCCTCGTTGTCAATGGAGACTGTAGCGGCGCGGAGTTTCGGGTCAACGCCTGTCGGGCGGGCCTCTCGGGGACGGTTGTCAGGACGGCGGCGTGGTTGAACTCGTCCGCCTACGAGAGTCCGGCAATGGTCCGGTCCAGACCGCGCGCTTGCGGCGAATTCGAATTGGCCAGCTCGTCGAGCCTCGCGAAGCGATCCCACGCAGCAGGCGATGGCTTCGCCTGCGGCGGGCAGGAGGGCCGCGTCAGGGCACGTCGACACCGAGCGCGCCTGCGTACAGTTCAAACCAGGATTCCCGATCCATGCTGATCTTGAGCGCATCGCCGAACATGCGGATCCTGTCGATCCGGTTGCTTCCCATGACGGGAAGGATGCCCGCCGGGTGCGCCAGGAGCCATGCGACGGCCACGGCGGCTTCGCCGACCCCATGCCGGATGGCGATTTTGGAGATCGCCGTTCGCAGGTCGCCTTCGCCGGCAAGAAGCGACCCGCCGCCCAACGGCGACCATGCCATGGGGCGTATCCGCCGTTCCTGAAGGAAGGCCAAGTCGCCGTTTGCCAGGGGAGTCGTTTCGGCGAGGCTGATCTCGATCTGGTTGGTCGAAAGCGGCGTCGACATCGCAGACTGCAGAAGCGTCCAGTCCCAAGGCCGGAAATTCGAGACCCCGACTGCGCGAACCTTCCCCGAGACAACGGCGTTGTCCAGCGCACGCCCGGTCTCTTCGGGATCCATGAACGGGTCGGGACGGTGGACGAGAAGGAGGTCTATGCGGTCCGTAGCCATTTCGGAAAGCGACGTGTCTATGGACACGGAGATGTGTTCAGCCGTCGTGTCGTAGTGCTTGACCCCTGCAGAAGCGTACCTCCCGGCGGGTGCGACGATGCCGCACTTGGTGACGATTTCCAGCCTATCGCGCAGTCCTGGGCTTTCCCTGAGGCAGGCGCCGAGCAGTCCTTCCGCCGTGTAGCCGCCGTAGATGTCTGCCTGGTCGATGGTCGTGATTCCTTGTTCGAGGCACGCCTCGATCTTGGCGCGGATGTGCGAGGGCGAGGTGTCATCGTTGTTGCCGACGCGCCACAGCCCGTAGGCAATGCGGCTGAACTCGATGTCATCGCAGATTCCGACACGCTCCATCATCCAATCATCCCGCAGGAAGCCCCGTCCTTCAGGGCGGGGAGGAATGCGGGCTCCCGTGTTCCGTGCATCGTTGCCGTCTCCTTCATCCGTGACGTGTCGACGTGATATCCGTAGCCGTCGCCGCGCTGGACGACGCGGCAGTGCCGGTGCGAGATCCCCTGCACCGTCCCCCGCGCCGTCTGGACGTTGAAGGAGCCTGTCCGGCGCACCGCGACGCGGCCCACGTGGACACCCCTCTTCTTGCCCGAGGGCACGGTCGCGCGCACGATGTCGCCCGTGCGGAAGCCGCGCACGGACTTCTCCGCCATCAGGTATCCGACCGGGAAGCCGGACCGGTCCACGCGGGTCCGCGCATGCGAGCCCCGGCCCATGGCCCGGATCGCGAGCACGGGCTGCCTCCAGCCCTTCAGCGCCGGCGTCGCGCCGACGCAGGCGGCGTCGAGGGCATGCGACTTCGGGATCCCCAGCCGCGTGCGGTTGAACTTCGTCCGCCCGCCCGAGGCGCCGGCGACGGGCAGCCCCGTCCGCTTCAATGCCTCGAACAGGACGCGGCGGGTGGCGTTGACGGCGGCGGCGGCGGAGAGCGGCGCCCTGGCCTGCGCCAGCACCCTCCGGAGACGTTCCGGACGGCCTGGCCAGGAAGGTCTCCACGGGCTGCGCGCCCTTGGCCTGGTTGCAGGACGGGCACGCGAGGGCCAGGTTCGAGACCCGGTCGGAGCCGCCCCGTGCCTTCGGACGCACGTGGTCGACTTGCAGCGGCGTGTCCGTGGCACCGCAACAGGCGCACGTCCGTCCCCACTTCTCGAGCAGGCATTCCCTGACCTCGTATCCGGCGAGGGTCCCCTGCTGGTACTCCGCGCCCGCGATCTCCGGGTTCTCCAGCGCCTGGGTGTCGAACCGGACGACCTCGCACGCGATGGAGGTCACGGGCGCGAGCCTGCGCAGCCGCTCCGTCCGCGAGGCCACGTTGTCGACCCGCGACTGCAGCGAGGGCGGGAGCTTTCTCCCGGAGCGCCTGTTGTCGAACCGCTTCTTCCGGTAGCGCAGGTTCGCCGAGCGTCGCCGTCGCCGGTAACCGGCACGTTGCCGCATCGACTTGCGGATTCTCTCTCCCCTGTGCTCGATCTCGGCCAGGAACAGGACCTCGCCGTCCTCCCGCACCAGCGCCAGGCCGGTGGTCTTCGCGCCGGGATCGATCTTCAGCCCGACCTCCTGGGTCTCCCCTCCGACCCGGTCCCGGAGACGGATCGTGAAGGGATGGAGCCGCACCACGACGGCACGTCCCTTCTTCAGGAGCTTTCTCGCCCTGGCCGGGTGGCACGGCATCAGCGGGTCGCCGCACCGGTCCAGGACGAAGACGCGGCTTGCGCCGCTCTCGGGGTCGCTCGCGCTTCCCCGGTGACGCCGACCGAAGCCGGTCTCCCCACGCACAACCTGACCACCCGCATCACGATCCGCCCGTTTGCTTCCCGATCGGTCCACCGGACCGATCGCCGCAAGCGGTTCGGAAGCAAACCGTGCCTGACCCGGCGTGTCTGCTGACGAATCTTCAAGAGCCCGGGACTGAGGAAGCATCCCGGGGTTGGTCTTCAACGTATGGTTCAGGGTAGATTGGATGACAGTCTCCTTTCCTGTGCTGGTCAGCATGGGCTCTCGGAACTCCCGTTCCTCAAGCCCCTCCCTTCAGGGAGGGGTCGCTGACGTGCCAGCGAGCATGACTTCACTTGATTTATTCCGCAACGAACGCAACATCGTCGCCCGCCGCCCGAAAAACGGCCCAAGTTGCCGTGAAACGTGCATGGCATGAAGCCGAACACGCAAACGTCCATCAACGCGATGATCCGACTTGGATTTCGTCTTTTCCCCGCGTCGCGAAGCGCATACTGGAATCATCGAAACAAAGCAAGAACATTTTGGGTCCGTGTCCGAGAAATGTTGCGTATGTTGCTTGATCGTGAGGCAGTTCCGTCAGGAGCCGTGCGCCGAACGCCTTGCGCTCGTCCATATGCGGATTGCCCGGGAAGATGAATGACCGAATGTCCATATGCGGATTGCCCGGGAAGATGAATGACCGAATGTCCATCCGCTTGCCAGCTTCGGTTTCTGACGGGGCCTGGTCTATGGAACCGAACATGGCGGCACCGCATCAGGATCGGACGCGCCCAATGCCGGTCCAGGGATGCTGCTCCACGTAGTCGGCCTGATCCGCGAGTTCGCGGGCGCGAACTTGATGGCTGACGCCGTGCGAGCCCGAATCCAGTGCCCGTTCACTGATCACCCGCCCAAGCCAGTCATCCGGCTTGGAGGCGATGAACTCGGCGCTGCAGCGATGTCGCGATCCAGATCCACCAGACGAGGAGATCGCCAGTGTCGCCGGAGATGCGGTCTACGACACCAGAAGGTGCCATGACGCAATCTCTGCGCGTTGCGCCCACGCAGTGATTCCCCTGGCAAGTGCGTCAATCCAGGATCCATTTTGTGGCAGGGCGCGGTCAAGGCCATGGCGCAGAACCTCGACTGCCAAGTTGCTGAGCGTCATGTCCGCATCGCCGGGCTCGAGGGCCTCACCGCCCTTGGCACACCCGTCAGCGAGCACGTTGGATAGGTCGTCCCGGGAATGCGGAAGTGCAAATTTCAACCCGCATTTGCCGCGCGCGTCATAAGCCTACCGTCCTGGAGCACATTCCTTCCTGACGGCATTGCACGAAGTCGCACCGCTAGACTAGTCTGACGAACTAAGTCAGAGCACTTTCAATGGCTGAAATTGCGGGAGCACAAATGAAGCTTGGGAATGTCACAAGGGCGACGCCCGAAGAACGTCTGCTTGAACCGGGCTTCGAACTGCTGCCGGTACACGACACGGCGGGAGACTTCGTCGCACATATGCAGATCGGCAGCATCATCCACGCGTCCGGCACGTTGCCATGGATCAATGGCGGGCCAAGGTTTGCCGGGCTCATTGGCGGCACCTTGGCGGCCGGGCAAGGCTATGCCGCCTTTCAGCTACTGGCCATGAATGGCCTGTCCTTGCTGAAATCCATCACAGGCGATCTATCCAAGATCAAGCGCATTCACCGCGTGGAGGGTGCCGGCGGAGCCACGGCGGACTTCCACGATGTGCCGCGTGCCTTGAGTGGAGCGTCCCATCTGGCAACCAGGGTCTTCGGCGAGAAGGGCGCACATTTGCGGATGATCCATTCGAACCTGTCCATGCCGACAAGTTGTGCGGCTCTCGTGATCTCTTGGACGGAGGTCGAGTAGTGGACCTGGACCTGACCCAAGAGTTTATCGATCGCGCAGAAAACGGTGAAGTCGGAAGCCGATTGGTGTCTGAGACCGATCGGGTACGAGTTTGGCATATCCAGGCCCGGCCGGGTGAAAGGTTGAAGGTTCACACCCATGTGCTCGATTATTTTTGGACCATTCACGGCCCGGGACGGGCACGTAGCCATCAGCCCGACGGATCGCATTTCGACGTCGAATACGAGACGGGCGACACTAGACATTTCACCTTTGCGAATGGTGAACGCATGACCCACAGCCTCGAGAACATCGGCGACACTGATCTCATCTTTACAACTGTCGAGTTCAAGAACTCGGCCAATGCACCACTGCCGCTGGCAAGGGAGGCATCGGTCGGGTAGTGCGCCCTTGGACCCGGACAATCCAACCGCTCCATTCCGCGACAGACACGGTACGACACCTGCGAAACCAGCAGCCCTGCCGGCCACAGATGGGCGATGCGCGCCAGGGAGGCTAGAGCGGAAGACGCTGGCTGAGATGAACGTGCGGCTGGACTCGGCCATCAGCGACATCAGCCGGGTGACGGGACGGAGGAACCTTCGGGCGATCGTCGACGGCGGGTGCGACTTGCGCCGACTTGCAGCGCCTTGGGATGAACGGATCAAGGCGACTTGCCTAAAGGTTGGGGCAGCTCTCCGGCTCATCTGGCGCTGCACGCTTCGACTTCCTTGCAGGACAGATCGGTCTTTGCAGTTCCTTGCCGGCATGCCTTGCCGATCAGAAACACTCCGCTGCGGGCGGATTGTGAAGCGATCCTGTACAACAGCCTGCACGATCTGGGTCAAGAGCCTCGGGCTCCGGTTGCTGCACCTGCCGCGATTCGGGGATGACGGGACCCTGTCGAGCATGTGATAGGACAAGTCGATGCGCAGCAATCTCGAAATCTTTGACCTCGGCACTGATCGCGTTGAAGCGGTGCTGAGCGTTTCGTTCCTGATTGAGGCGCCGAACTGGATGCCGGATGACGGGTCGCTCATCGTGAACGGCGACGGGCGCTTGTATCGGGTGCCGCTCGACGCGCCCGCGCTGAACGCAATCGATACCGGCGTACTGTCGCGGATCAACAACGACCACGGCGTCGCCCCCGATGCCTCCCTCCTTGCGGTGTCGGACAATTCCGACGGCGGCAAGTCGTGCATCTACACCATTTCAGTCGAAGGCGGCCGTCCCCGGCGGATCACGGAGGCGACGCCATCCTGGTGGCATGGCTGGTCCCCGGACGGTGGTCAGTTCGCCTATACCGCCGTCCGAAACGGCGGGTTCTGCATTGCCACCTGCGCCACGGACGGAAGCGGCGAGGCCATAGTGATCGGTGGGCCGCACCACTACGACGGACCGGACTACTCGCCGGACGGGGAGTGGATCTGGTTCAACTCGGATCGTGGCGGCAACATGCAGCTCTGGCGCGTGAGACCCGACGGACGTGACCCGCAGAAGATGACTGAAGATGCCGGCGTCAACTGGTTTCCGCACCCGTCGCCCGACGGTCGTCATGTGCTCTATCTTGCCTATGCGCCAGGTACCGCCGGACATCCATCAGGTCGTGACGTCGAATTGCGCCTGTTGGAGTGCGCCACCGGACAGGTCCGACCGCTTGTGGCACTCTATGGTGGCCAGGGAACGATCAACGTGCCCTGCTGGTCGCCGGACAGCCAACGATTTGCGTTCATGCGCTACGAGCGCGAAGACGGGAGGCTGGGAAATTGACGGCTTGGCGAGGACCAGGAGCTTGTCGCGCTGCCGGAAACTTCGGTTCGTTGCGTCTGAAACCGCGCCTCGGGCTCAGGGGCGCCTTGTGACGCTCCGCGCATTCCTCAACGAAGGTCGTCGGAGCGGCATGATCCAGGGACAGGGGAACGCGTGGGCGCTTGCCAAGTGCCGAGCCGGAATTGCGAAGGGCTGCCGTCGGCGCCGGCAACGGTTCGCGTCAATGCTTGACGATGGATTCGGAAATCGTTGATATCTCGAAGACTTGGTTCGATTCCACGCGTTGCTGAAGAATGCCGCGGATGAGTTGAGGTCCGGAATGTCGGAAGTGATCAATTACGGAATTGTCGGCTGCGGAATGATGGGGCAGGAGCATGCGCGCAACATCGCGCTGTTGCCGGAAGCCCGGGTCGCGGCGGTTTTCGAGCCGGACGCACAAATGGCCGATGCGGCGCGCAGGGTCGTTCCCGCGGCTCGAATGCATGGATCGCTGGCCGGCTTTCTTGCCGACCCGGGGATTGACTGCCTGGTGATCGCCTCACCCAACCATCTCCATGCCGCCCAGTTCGAGGCGATCGCGCGCACGCGACCGCTGCCGCTGCTGATCGAAAAGCCGCTCTACACCCGCGCAAGCGACGCGAAGCGGATTCAGGGACTTGCTGCCGGGTATCCGGCAACGGTCTGGGTCGGCATGGAATATCGCTACATGCCGCCCATCAAGTCTTTCATCGAGGAGGTTGCCGAGGCGACCGGCGGTCCGACGATGCTTACCATTCGCGAGCATCGGTTTCCGTTCCTGCACAAGGTCGGCGACTGGAACAGGTTCAATCGCAACACTGGCGGAACGCTTGTCGAGAAGTGCTGCCATTTCTTCGACCTGATGCGGCACATCCTTGGCGGGGAACCCGAACGCGTCATGGCCTCGGCCGGGCAGGACGTCAATCACCTGAACGAGGTCTATGGCGGCGAAACTCCCGACATCTGGGACGGCGCCTATGTCATCGTCGAATTTGACAACGGTTGCCGCGCGATGCTTGAGCTCTGCATGTACGCGGAAGGCTCGGACTACCAGGAAGAACTGACGGCGGTCGGGCCGAAGGGCAAGATCGAGGCAAGGGTGCCGGGCCCGTCCCGGTTCTGGCCCGAGCATCTGGGGTCGCCGCCACAGCCGCAGGTAGTGGTCTCGCCCCGCGAGCCCAAGGGTCCGCGGTCAGTGGACATTCCTATCGATCCGGACCTGCAGACCATCGGCGATCACAATGGTGCGACCTACTACCAGCATTTGCGTTTCCTCGACATGCTGAGGAACCACGGCGACCCGGAGGTCAATCTTCTCGACGGTGCCCGCGCAGTCGAGATGGGTCTTGCTGCGCAAGACGCCGCCGCGAAGGGCAAGGTCGTGCACATGCGTACCGTGACGCTGACAGAACAGGACGTGTCGCGAAAAGGCGCGACCGGATAACCGCAGATGTCCATCGTTGCCCGGTTCCTCTGGAGCGACTTTCGTAACATCCATTGGGGTGGCTGACATGACACAATGTGATCTGGCTTCCGTGTTGCGGCCCGTGGAGACTGCCAACGGACTGCCAAACGGACACTACACGTCCAATGAGATCTTTGGGCGCGAACGCGAACGGCTATGGTTCCCGACCTGGGCGGGCATCTGTGTCGCGGCCGACGTGCCGGAACCGGGCGACGCCCGACCAATTGATTTCCTGGGCGTTCCTCTCTTCGCAATCAGGGGAAAGGACGGCCAGATCCGGGTCTTCCAGAACGTGTGTCGCCATCGCGGCATGATCCTCTTGACGGAGCCGCGCACGATCGAGGGCGCGATCCGCTGTCCCTACCATTCCTGGTGCTACAGCCATGAAGGCAAGCTGGTCGCGACGCCCCATGTCGGCGGGCCGGGCAGGAACTCCCACGCAGGGATCAAGCGCGAGGACCTCGGGCTCATCGAGGTGCGAACGCATGTCTGGATGGATGTCGTTTTCGTGAACTTCTCCGGGGACGCTCCCGACTTCGACGACCTGCATGCCGACCTCATCGCCCGCTGGGCGGAGTTCGACGTCCCGATCCATCATGGCGGCCCGGAAAGCCGCTTTCAGCTGGATTGCCGCACGAACTGGAAGCTCGCAGTCGAGAACTTCTGCGAGAGCTACCATCTGCCTTGGGTGCATCCCGGCCTGAACAGCTATTCCCGGCTCGAGGATCACTATCACATCGAGGCGCCGGGGAGGTTCTTCGGCCAGGGCACGGAGGTCTATCGGCAGATACGCGACGATGACGGGACGGTGTTTCCGGACTTTCCCGGACTTTCGAAGAAGTGGGACAGGGCCGGCGAATACATCACGGTAGCGCCGAACGTGCTGCTGGGCGTTCAGCGCGACCATTTCTTCGTCTTCATCCTCGAAGCCAAGGGGCCTGGCATGACCCGGGAGCACATCCATATATACTACGCCTCGCCAGACACGCCCGGCTCCCTGCGGTTGAAGAATGCCGAACAGTGGAAGGAGGTCTTCATCGAAGACGTCGGTGTCGTGGAAGGCATGCAGGCGGCACGCTGCGCCCCGGGGTTTGACGGCGGCCGGTTTTCCCCGGCGATGGATCGGCCGACCCACCTGTTCCACCGTTGGGTTGCCGAACGCATGTCCGAGGCCATGGTGGCCGCCGAGTGACTGCAGATGAACTGGCAGCCCTCGAACGCGAGCTTCTTGCAGCCCATGAAGCCGGTGATGGCGAAGCGTTGACCGGACTCTATGCCTTGGTTGCGGACAAGGCGGAGGCATCGGACGACATCGACTCTGCCGCATTCTTCCTGACGCATGCGTGGATCTTTGCTCTTGAACGAGGTGACGAACGGGCGGAAGCGCTTCGGGCGCGACTGGCGAACTGGGGGAGGGTCGATTGAGCGGCCAGCGGCAACCAGGTTGAGCGGGAGGCAGACATGAAGACACAGGCACGTGTCGTGGTCATTGGCGGCGGGGTTGTAGGCTGTTCCGTCCTGTATCACCTGACCAAGCTCGGATGGCACGATGTCATGCTGATCGAACGTTCGGACCTCACCAGCGGATCGACATGGCATGCTGCGGGCGGGTTCCACACGCTGAACGGCGACACCAACATGGCCGCGTTGCAGGGATACACGATCGGTCTTTACGACGAACTCGAGAAACGGACCGGCATGTCGTGCGGCCTGCATCACTGCGGCGGGTTGACCCTGGCTGACACCCCCGAGCGCCTGGACATGCTCAAGGCCGAGCGAGCCAAGCACCGATACATGGGGCTGGAGACCCGGATCCTGTCTCCCGCCGAAATTGTCGAAATGGCGGATTTCGTGAATGTCGAAGGCGTCTTGGGTGCGCTCTACGACCCGCTCGACGGCCACCTTGACCCGTCCGGGACCACTCACGCCTATGCCAAGGCGGCGCGGATGGGCGGTGCAGAGATCACCACGCAAAACCGCGTGGTCGAAACCAACATGCGCGCGGACGGCAACTGGGACGTTGTGACGGAGAAAGGCGTCGTCGTTGCGGAACACGTGGTCAATGCCGCGGGGCTGTGGGCACGAGAGGTCGCGTCAATGGCGGGAATTTACCTGCCGCTTCTGCCGATGGCCCACCAGTATCTCGTGACGGAGGACGTTCCGGAAATTGCGGCGAGGGACGAGGAGATCCCGCATGTCATCGATCCCGGAGGCGAAAGCTACCTGAGGCAGGAAGGCAAGGGGTTCGTCATCGGCTTCTACGAGCAACCCTGCGAACCTTGGGCCGTGGACGGCACGCCCTGGAACTTCGGACATGAACTGCTGAACGACCAGTTCGACAAGATCGAAGAGGCAGTGGACTTTGCCTACCGTCGGTTCCCGATACTTGAGCGTGCCGGGATCAAGCGCGCGATACACGGACCCTTCACCTTTGCGCCAGATGGCAATCCGTTGGTCGGACCCGTGCCGGGATTGAGGAATTACTGGTCTGCATGCGCAGTGATGGCTGGATTCAGCCAGGGCGGGGGCGTCGGTCTCGCGCTCGCGCAATGGATGATCGAGGGTGCACCTGAGCGCGACCCGTGGGCCATGGACGTGTCGCGCTACGGGCGCTGGACCACGCCGGGCTACACCGTTCCGAAGGTGATCGAGAACTATCGGCGGCGATTCTCCGTCAGCTACCCGAACGAGGAACTGCCGGCTGCGCGACCGTTCCGCACGACGCCAATGTACGACATCTGGGACGGGATGAACGCGGTGTTTGGCGCGGTCTACGGGCTTGAGGTGGTGAACTACTTCGCCTTGCCCGGGGAGCCACGGCTGGAAGCTCCGAGTTTCCGGCGCTCCAACGCATGGGAAGCGGTCAGGCAGGAAGTCCGGCACGTGCGCGAGAGGGTCGGGATCAACGAGGTGCACAACTTCAGCAAGTTCCAGGTCCAGGGACCGGGAGCGAGGGCTTGGCTCGACCGGATCATGGCCGGCCGCATTCCCCGACAAGGCCGCCTCAGCCTGACGCCGATGCTGGCGCCGTCCGGGCGCCTTGTGGGAGACTTCACGGTATCCTGCCTTGCGGAGGACGAGTACCGGCTCACGGCAAGCTATGGCAGCCAGGACTTCCATCTTCGCTGGTTCGAGAAGCACCTTTCGGAAGCGGATGAGGCAACCGTTCGAAACATTTCCGACGCGCAGACGGGTTTCCAGATTGCCGGCCCGGAAGCGCGCGACCTCTTGGCATGCGCAAGCGGAGCCGACGTGTCGACCGAGGCGTTTCCGTTCCTTGGTGTGCGGAGACTCACCCTGGGAATGGCCGACTGCACCGTGCAGCGCGTGAGCTATACCGGGGATCTTGGCTACGAAATCTATTGCGACCTCGGCTCGCAGCGGCATCTGTGGCGGGTGTTGAGCGAGGCCGGTCGCGAATTCGGGCTCCGTCCTTTCGGGATGCGAGCGATGATGTCGCTCCGGCTTGATCGCTTCTTCGGATCCTGGCAGCGGGAGTTTTCGCAGGACTACACTGCCGCGGAGACCGGGCTCGACAGGTTCATTGCGTTCGGCAAGAACGGCGATTTCATCGGGCGCGCGGCCGCCGAACAAGAGCGCGATGCCGGCCCTGCACGACGCCTTTGCGCCTTTGATGTCGATGCGGACGACGCAGATGTCGTTGCGTGGGAGCCGATCTGGCATCAGGACGGCGTTGTCGGGTTCTGCACGTCGGGCGGGTATTCGCATTGGCAGGACAGGTCGATTGCCTTTGGGCTTGTTCCCGCTGAACTGGCGTCGGAGGACCTGGAAGTCGAAATCGAGATTCTGGGAGAACTGCGCAGGGCAAGGCGCCTTGCGCAGCCTCCGTTCGATCCGCATGGGCAGCGGATGCGGGCATGACGGCCGACCCTGGCAATCGGCTCGCGCCGAATCCGGAATCAAGGAGTCCCCAATCACACTTGGCGAGGTGCAAACCGGAGCCGCTGCGACGGGAATGTCATGACGCATGCCGTGCCGTGCCTTCAGGAATGGGCGGCGCTTGGAACGACGTCGTTCGAAGTCGATGAGCCGGCAGGGACAGTGATCGAGCCATGAGGAATCTCCGCCGCACTCCCGGTTCAGGCGATCCAGGCAGGAGATCCTGCGCGAACACGTACGGCTCATTGTCGAACCCGCCGCAAGTCCCCGCCCCGGGTGAGGAACAGTCACGCGCGTCCGGGATGCTGTCGCGCACGGGCGCGGCCAGATTGGGCCAGCCTCCCAGTCACGACGCTGACGAGGTGACGCATCGCTCCCGACACGCGGCAACCGTCCTGCGCACGGTGCGGCTGCCGTGCATAGGGCATCCGAATGAACGGGCTGCCGCATGGCGGGCAAACCCGCTTGATTTATCAATCCAATTGACTTAGTTGCCCCCGCAATCTGAAATCACAACAGGGAGGAATAGATGAAATCGCTCAAGAGTTTGCTTTGCGGCACTGCGATGTGCGCCGCTGGTGCGGCCCATGCCGTGGACCTCGAAGTCACGCATTGGTGGACCAGCGGCGGCGAAGCTGCGGCTGTTGCCGAGTTTGCAAAGGCGTTCAACGAAAAGACCGAGCACACCTGGGTTGACGGCGCGATCGCCGGCTCCGGCGGCGTGGCGCGTCCGATCATGATCAGCCGGATCACCGGGGGTGACCCGATGGGCGCTACCCAGTTCAACCATGGTCGGCAGGCGGAAGAGCTGGTCGAGGCCGGCCTGATGCTCGACCTTACCGATGTGGCCGAGGCAGGGGGCTGGCGTGACATCGTGCATCCGGTTTCGCTGCTCGACAGCTGCACCATCGACGGGCGCGTCTATTGCGTGCCGGTCAACATCCACTCTTGGCAGTGGATCTGGTTGAGCCACGCGGCGTTTGAGAAGGCTGGCGTTCCGGTTCCGTCGAACTGGGATGAATTCGTGGCGGCAGCTCCCAAGCTTCGCGAAAGCGGCATCGTTCCGCTTGCCATGGGCAATCAGCCTTGGCAGGCGTCCGGTGCATTCGGCGTTATCACGATCGCGCTGGCCGGTCCGGAGGCCTGGGCAGCGGTGAGCGTCGACAAGGACGCCGAAGTTGCGGCTGGCCCGGTATACGCCAAGGTCTTCGAGGCGGCGGCGGCAGCGCGCGAGATGCGCCAGGGCTCGAACGTGCAGGACTGGAACCAGGCGACAAACCTGGTGATCACCGGCAAGGCCGGTGGCCAGATCATGGGAGACTGGGCGCAGGGCGAGTTCCAGGTCGCGAACCAGATGGCCGGAAAGGACTATTCCTGCCTGCCCGGACTTGGCGTGAACGAGATCATCTCGACCGGCGGCGACGCCTTCTACTTCCCCAAGCAGTCCGATCCCGAGGTGGAAGCTGCGCAGAAGGAGCTTGCTTCGCTGATGCTCTCGAAGGAAGTGCAGGTGGCGTTCAACCTCAAGAAGGGGTCGCTTCCCGTGCGCGGCGACGTCGATCTCGCGGCGGCAAACGACTGCATGAAGAAGGGGCTGGCCATTCTGGCGCAGGGCAACATCCTGCCGGACGCCAACCAGACCTTGTCGCCCGACACGCTTGGCCAGATCGAGGACCTGATGACCGAGTTCTGGGCAGACAGCTCGATCTCGGCGGCGGACGCCCAGGAGCGCTACGCCGACATCATCGCGAACGCGGACTGATGCAAGTATCGGCGGGGCCAGACATGGCCCCGCCGTCACTCTCTGAATAGGGGCGACCGTGGCGGCAACAGCGGCCAGACCGAACGCGTTGTTCAGGAATCTGACGGCCAAGATCGCCGCCATCCCGATGATCCTGACGGCGCTTTGCGTCTTTGTCGGGGGCACGCTCTGGACGGTTGTCTACTCGTTCACAAGCTCGAAGCTTCTGCCCAAGGCGAAATGGGTCGGGCTGGACCAGTACGAACGGCTCTGGAACACCAATCGCTGGATCGTCTCGATCGAGAACCTGATGATCTACGGGATCTGCTCGTTGGTCTTCAGTCTCGTGATCGGCTTCGTGCTTGCTGCGCTTCTCGACCAGAAGATCCGGTTCGAGAACACGTTCCGCACCATCATCCTGTATCCCTTCGCCCTTTCGTTCATCGTCACGGGTCTCGTATGGCAGTGGATCCTGAACCCGGATTTCGGGGTGCAGAACATCGTGCGGAGCCTGGGCTGGGCGAGCTTCGAGTTCGATCCGCTCTACAACCAGGACATCGTGATCTACGGCATCCTGATTGCCGGACTCTGGCAGGGCACGGGATTGATCATGGTATTGATGCTGGCCGGGCTGCGCACCATCGACCAGGAAATCTGGAAAGCCGCCCGGGTGGACGGAATCCCGACCTGGAAGACCTACATCTTCATTGTCATCCCCATGATGCGCCCGGTCTTCATCACCACCCTGGTGCTTATCGCGAGCGGCATAGTTCGGGTGTTTGACCTTGTCGTCGCGCAGACCAGCGGCGGGCCGGGAATCGCTTCGGAAGTGCCGGCAAAATACGTTTACGACACGATGTTCCTGCGCCAGAACCTGGGGCAGGGCTTCGCCGCATCGACCATGATGCTCCTCGCCGTGGCCATTGTCATCATCCCCTGGGCCTATCTCGAGTTCGGGAGCCGGAAACGTGCCTGAGGCAATTGCAGGATTCGAGGGCGCCCACGGGCCGAAGCCGCGCCGCACGTTCTCGCGGCGGAACATCTTCCTTTACGGCACGCTCATCATGGTGGCGCTCTACTACATGCTGCCGCTTTACGTGATGATCGTGACTTCGCTGAAGGGGATGCCCGAGATCCGGCTCGGCAACATATTTGCGCCACCGGTCGAGATCACGTTCGCGCCCTGGGTCAAGGCCTGGGCCGAGGCCTGCACCGGACTGAATTGCGACGGCCTTTCGCGCGGGTTCTGGAACTCGGTCCGGATCACGATTCCGTCCGTGATCGTCTCGATCGCGATTGCGAGCGTGAACGGTTATGCGCTGGCCAACTGGCGGTTCAAGGGGGCGAACGTCTTCTTCACCATCCTGATTTTCGGGGCGTTCATTCCCTATCAGGTCATGCTCTATCCGATCGTGATCCTGCTGCGCGAGCTGGGCCTCTACGGCTCGCTCTGGGGCCTGGTGATCGTGCACTCGATCTTCGGAATGCCCATCCTGACGCTCCTGTTCAGGAACTACTTCACGTCGCTGCCCGAGGAGCTCTTCAAGGCCGCACGGGTGGACGGGGCAGGGTTCTGGGGAATCTACTTCCAGATCATGCTGCCGATGTCGCTGCCGATCTTCGTGGTCGCGATGATTCTCCAGGTGACCGGGATCTGGAACGACTTCCTGTTCGGCGTGGTGTACACCAAGCCGGACATCTATCCGATGACGGTCCAGCTCAACAACATCGTCAATTCGGTGCAGGGCGTGAAGGAATACAACGTCAACATGGCGGCGACCATCCTGACGGGGCTGGTGCCGCTGGTCATCTATTTCGTGTCGGGCCGCCTTTTCGTCAGGGGCATTGCAGCCGGCGCGGTGAAAGGGTGAAGCCATGAGCGGGAACGGAGCGACATCCGTCGAAATCAGGAATCTCGACCTGAGCTTCGGGGCGGTCGACGTGTTGAAGGGACTGAGCCTGTCGGTCCACGAAGGCGAGTTCCTGGTCCTCCTGGGCTCGTCGGGCTGCGGGAAGTCCACTCTTCTCAATTGCATCGCGGGGCTGCTCGACGTCACCGGCGGCCAGGTCTTCATCAAGGGGCGCAACGTCACTTGGGCCGAACCGTCGGAGCGCGGAATCGGCATGGTCTTCCAGAGCTACGCGCTGTACCCGCAAATGTCGGTCGAAGGTAACATGTCGTTCGGCCTCAAGAACGCCCGCGTGCCGAAGAGCGAGATCAAGGAGCGCGTGGCCCGGGCTGCCGACATCCTTCAGATAGAGCCGTTGCTGAAGCGGAAGCCGTCGGCGCTTTCGGGCGGCCAGCGCCAACGGGTTGCGATCGGGCGTGCCCTTGTGCGGGACGTGGACGTCTTCCTCTTCGACGAGCCGCTCTCGAACCTGGATGCAAAGCTTCGCGCCGACCTGCGTGTCGAGTTGAAGCAGCTGCACGACCGGCTCGACAACACCATGATCTACGTCACGCATGACCAGGTCGAGGCAATGACCCTCGCCGACCGGATCGCCATAATGAAGGACGGGATCATTCAGCAGCTCGCGTCGCCGGGCGAGATCTACAGCCGGCCGGCCAATCTCTATGTTGCGGACTTCATCGGCTCGCCCGCCATGAACCTGCAGCGGGGAACCGTGGAGAATGGCCGCTTCCTTGCGGGAGAGCTTTCCGTTCCGCTGGATTCCTATTCGTTCGAGCGGGAGGCCACGGGAGATGTATGGTTCGGCATTCGACCAGAGCATGTTCTCGTGGGCGACGAGGCGGCGGGAGCTGATCTGGAGCTTTCTGTCAAGGCAGAAGTGGTTGAACCGCTCGGCTCGGACACGCTTGTCCTGACGTCCGTCAACGGCAAGCGGTTCTGGTTGCGGATCAGCGGACAGTCCAAGGTTGCCACCGGCGACTCGCTCCGGGCCGGCGTCAATTCCGCCCACGCGTCGCTCTTTGATGCGGGCGACGAGAAGCGTCTCTGAGCGGGAATGGCAGACATTGCTTGACCGCGGTTCGTCATCATCGGCAACTTCGATGATCCGTGAAACTGGTCGGATGCCGACGCGTTGCGCCGTCAGGCATTCGGCATGAATCCCATCTGAAAGGAAGTTCCGGACGTGTCACATTCATACCAGCTCTATTCGTCACGCAAGTTCGGTCCTCTGTCGAAGACCCTGAGCATGATCGCGGACCTTGGCCTTTCAGAGGTCGAAGGATTTGGCGGTCTCTACGCCTCTTCGGGCGATCCGGGCCGGTTGAAGGCCGAGCTGGAGAAGGCCGGTCTGGTGATGACGAGCGGGCATTTCGGGCTGGACATGGTCGAGAACGAGCCGGACGGCGTCAGGGAGATCGCCGCTGCGCTTGGCGTGCGAGACGTGTACGTGCCGTATCTCGATGCTGCCGACCGACCGGATGACCGGGACGGCTGGCGCGCGTTCGGCGCGCGCATTGCGGAAGCCGGCAAGCCGTTGCAGGACGCGGGCATCGGCTTCGGGTGGCACAACCACGACTTCGAGTTCCGGGCGCTGGACGACGGAAGCCATCCGATCGAGTCCCTGCTTGAGGGCGGTTCGGCGCTTGCACTTGAGTTCGATGTTGCCTGGGCGGTGCGTGCCGGCGCGGATCCCTTCGCGTGGATCGAACGCCTTGGCGGCCGAATCGGCGCGGCCCACGTGAAGGACATCGCGCCCGACGGCACATGTGTTGACGAAGACGGCTGGTCCGACGTGGGCCATGGAACGCTGGACTGGACGGGCCTTGTGGCCGCCTTGGCACATGTTGGCTGCAACCACCTTGTTCTCGAGCATGACAATCCCAGCGATGACCGGCGTTTCGCGGAGCGCTCCGTCGGCTTTCTGGAAGCGCTTTGACGGAGAGGCAGATGAGCAATCTTGGCGTTGGCATCATCGGATGCGGCAACATTTCCTCGGCCTATCTGCGCCTTGCGCCGATGTTCAGGGGATTCGAAGTCCGCGCAGTCGCAGACATCGCTGACGCGGCCGCCCGCGCCCGGGCGGAGGAGTTCGGGGTGCGTCACGACAGCGTCGAAGAGCTCCTTGGGGCCGACGACATCGACATCGTGGTGAACCTGACGGTTCCGGCCGCGCATTTCGGGGTTTCGTCGAGCGCGCTGAAGTCGGGCAAGCATGTGTATTCGGAAAAGCCCTTTGTTCTTTCGCTGGAGGAAGGTGCGGAAATCGCGCGCCTCGCCGAGGAGAAGGGCTGTCGCGTCGGTTCGGCGCCCGACACGTTCCTTGGGGGATCGCACCAGCTTGCGCGCCACATGATCGATGACGGCGTCATCGGGACAGTGACGAGCGGCACGGCGTTCTTCATGAACCACGGGATGGAGCACTGGCATCCGAATCCGGATTTCTTCTTTCTCCCGGGGGCAGGGCCGGTCCTGGACATCGGTCCCTACTACGTAACCAATCTTGTCCAGTTGATCGGGCCGGTAAGGCGCGTGGCCGCGGTCAGCACGACTCCGTCCGGAACGCGAACCATCCTCTCGGAGCCGCGGCGCGGCGAGGAGATTCCGGTCAGGACGCCGACGACGATCCACGGCATCCTCGAGTTTCGCAGCGGTGCGGTCGTGACGCTGGTCACGAGCTGGGACGTCTGGGCCCACGGGCACAAGCCCATGGAGCTTTACGGCACTGAAGCCAGTCTTGACTTGCCAGATCCGAACTTCTTCGGAGGCGAACTTGCCATGACCCGTGCGAACCAGGAACCCAGTGCCGTTGATGCATGGGACCATCCGTTTGCGATCGTGAACCAGGGCGGCGAACACGCCAACTATCGCGCGGCGGGGCTTTCTGACATGGCGATGGCAATTCAGGATGGCCGTCCGCACCGTTGCTCGATGGAACTTGCGCTTCATGCGGTCGAAGTGATGACGGGTCTTCTGAAGTCCGGGGAGAACGGGGGATTCGTGAAGATGACGACGACTTGCGCGCGCCCGGCACCGCTTGAGCCAGAGGATGCGAGGGCGATGCTGAACTGAGCTTCCCTTTGAGTGCGAAAGCCGTACCGGGACTGATTGATCGTGAGATTGAAGCCGTCCCGAATGCCGTCGGCAGTATTGAAGGGCGAAATTGTGGTGTATGCATTGAAGCCGCCGAAGGTGCAGGTGGAGCAGAGACCTTGGTGGATGTCGTTGACAGCAAGACGCGATCCCGGATCATGGCCAGCATCAGGAGCAAGAACACGAGGCCGGAACTCGTGCTGCGAAAGGCGCTGCACAGGCGAGGTTTTCGCTATCGGTTGCATGCGAAGAACGTTCCCGGCCGTCCGGATCTGGCGCTTCGGAAATACAATGCTGTCGTGTTCGTGCACGGTTGCTTCTGGCATCGCCATGAAGGGTGTCGTCACGCGACGGTGCCCGCAACACGCACGGAATACTGGACGTCCAAGTTCGAAAGAAACGTTGCGCGCGACAACGAGGTGCGTTCAAGACTGCTCGAGGTCGGCTGGCGGGTGGCCACGGTTTGGGAATGCGCCTTGAGAAAGGCCGAACACGTTGACGTTGCCACTCAGGTGCTGGCAAGCTGGCTGGCTGCAGGCGGCAGGGAGATCGTGATTGAGGAAGGGCGTGTGGCCGACCGGATCGCGAAATCCGGACTGGAACTTCCCGACCCGGAAACATAGCTTCGCTTCATGAGCGATCCTTTCTTTCATCCCGTCTCCGGCTTCGACCTTCCGCGTTTTGCGGGCGTGCCAACCTTCATGCGCCTGCCGTACGTGCCGCGCGGGCACCCGCGATTCGGCGAAGTCCAGATAGGCCTTGTCGGCGCGCCGTGGGACAGCGGCACGACGAACCGCCCCGGCGCCCGGCACGGACCGCGCCAGCTTCGAGATGCGTCGACCATGATCCGGGCCGAGCACCCTGTCTCGCGAATTCGCCCCTTCGAGGCCGCAAGCTGCGCCGATCTGGGCGATGTCGGGCCGAACCCTGCCAGCATTCCCGACACGCTGGAGCGGTTCGATGCCTATTTTGCCGGATTGCAGGAGGCCGGGATTCGTCCATTGTTGGCAGGCGGCGATCACCTTTGCTCCTTGCCGGTTCTGCGGAGTCTGGCGGCAGCCGGGCCGCTTGGCATGATTCACTTCGACAGCCACACGGATCTTTTCCACAGCTACTTCGGCGGCGAGATGTTCACTCACGGCACGCCGTTTCGCCGCGCCGTCGAGGAGAGCCTTCTGGATCCTGGGCGCGTGATCCAGATCGGCCTTCGCGGCACGATGTATGACCATGAAGACATGGACTTTGCGAAGACCGTCGGCGTTCGGACGGTTCGGATCGAGGAACTGTTCGCGCGCGGAATCGAGGACGTCATGGCCGAGGCCCGAGAGGTTGTCGGCACGAAGCCGCTCTACGTGAGCTATGACATAGATTTCGTGGATCCGGCATTCGCGCCCGGCACCGGCACGCCGGAGGTCGGAGGTCCGAACTCGTTCCAGGCGCTTGAGGTCTGTCGCCATCTTGCCGGGCTCGACATCCGGGGCGCCGACCTCGTTGAGGTGTCACCCCCCTTCGACCAGGGCGGCGCCACCGCGTTTCTCGGTGCGTCGATCATGTTCGAGCTGCTTTGCGCGATGGCCAGCTGACGGCGCTCTGACACGCGCGGGTCGAATAGGGGCTCACCGTGAGACCTTGCGGTCGCCGAAGGGAGGGAAGTTCATGCCGAGCAGCTTGCTCCGCCGAGAACGCAGAACTTCGCGCAATGCGGATGATTGAGCCGGACGGGCCTTGACGCCTCCTTCAGAAACCTGCCGAGCTCAAATTGCGTGTCGTAGGGAAGAAGCGTGCAAGCAACGACAGCAGGGTGCGCGCTCCCCTTGCGCTTGATCACCATTCGCGAGGAGGAACACATGACGTGTTCAGGCGACTTGCCCAGTATGTCCCAGCAAGCCGTCGTGATTTCCGGTACATCGACGGTCTCATCCATTTCCGGGAACAGGACCGTGCCGGCCGGGTTGTAGGCGTCGATCTCGAAACCTTCGCTAGCATACAGCGCGGCGTATCCGTCGCGCGCATGGGCCTCGGTCTCGCCCCACATCGTGCGCCCGGCCACGGTCATGCAGACGCCCTTGTCACGAAGCCAGCGCATGCCTTGCAGCGAGATGCCGAAGCTGCCAGCGCCACGTTCCTCGTCGTGCAGTGCCGCCGACCAGTGGTCGAGCGAAATCCTGAGCGTCATCCGGTCGCCAAATCTGCGCCGAAGGTCTTCGATTCCGGCGCGCATTGAATTTCGCATCATCGGTTTCATGGCATTTGTGAGGATCAGGACTTCATGTCCCGCTTCGAGGGAAGCCCGTGCCATCGCAATGATGTCCGGGTTCATGAACGGCTCGCCTCCCGTAAACCCGATTTCACGAACGTGCTTGTCGATTTCCGCGATCTGGGAAAGGTAGTGCTCGACATCAGCCAGCGTCAGATAGACCAGACTGTCGTTCCTCGGCGACGACAGGATGTAGCAGTTGGGGCACTCGATGTTGCACAAGGTGCCTGTGTTGAACCAGAGCGTCTCAAGACGTGACAATGCAACCTCGGCCCGCTCTTCACCTGTTGCCGTGACCAGGGGGTCGCGGAACTTCTCGCTCGAAATCAACTCGGTGCCGTCCTTCATTCGTTCTCGCCCCCCAGGATGATCTGCCTCGTCGGTTGCCCGACCCTGTCGTCATCAGGCAACCGCGAAAGCAACGCGATTTCTTGAACCGCGTGCCTGGCGCACCGGCCAGGTCGGCGGCTTGTTTCGATGAATTGTCGAGTTGAACTTGCCGCAAGCATCCGCCAAGACTTGCATATGTCGCTCCTCACCGGAATTCCAAATCGAACGATTGGTCCGACCAAGACTCTAAAATCCAGGGGGGTAAAGTGCAGGCAAGTGATAGTGACAGTGATGTGATGTTGTCGGCATCGCATTGCTTGCCGCGAAATCGTCCTGCGGACGCGTCGGGAACGTGGCACAGGCGTTAGTGACGGAAAGAGGTAGACAACATGGTTTCGCGCGTCATCCCGGTTGAGGCGTTCGACCTCGTGATATTCGGAGGTACCGGCGATCTTGCCAGGAGGCGGATATTTCCTGGCCTGTTCCGCCGTTTCCGGGCGGGACAGATGCCCCCGGAGAGCCGGATCATCGGCGCCGCAAGGCGACAGCTGGACAGGGATGGCTACCGGGCATTTGTTGCCGAAGCCCTGAACGAGTTCGTCCCCGAGTCCGCGCGGCCCGAACACGACATCAGGACTTTTCTGGAGTGCATTGACCACCTCATCCTAGATGCCGCGAGCGACAGCGGCTGGGACGCGCTTTCCGACAAGTTGCGGGACGACGTCGTACGGGCCTTCTACTTTTCCGTAGCGCCGTCGCTCTTTGGCACGCTGGCCGAACGTCTGCGGAAACACGGCTGCGCGAGTCCCGCCTGCCGAATAGTTGTCGAGAAGCCGTTTGGCCGCGACCTCAAGAGTGCCCGGGAACTGAACAGGATCTTGCGCAGCCACTTTGACGAGAGCCAGATTTACAGGATCGACCACTACCTGGGGAAGGAAACCGTCCAGAACCTGATGGCGGTCCGATTCGGCAATGTCCTGTTCGAGCCTCTGTGGCACGCGCAGTTCGTGGACCATGTGCAAATCACGGTGGCGGAGAGCGTCGGCGTGGACGGGCGCGGGAGCTACTACGACAAGGCAGGCGCAATGCGCGACATGATCCAGAATCACCTTATGCAGCTTCTCTGCCTCATTGCGATGGAGCCGCCGTCGCGTTTCGACCCGGACGCGGTTCGGGACGAGAAACTCAAGGTGATCCGGGCGATCGAGCGACCGGCTCCGCGCGACATCGTGCGGGGCCGATACGTGTCCAACGTGCCCGGAGAAAGCTACCTGGACCAGGTCGAAAATGCGGACAGCCGGACAGAGAGCTTCATCGCCCTGAGACTTCACATCTCCAACTGGAGATGGGCGGGAGTGCCGTTCTACCTCCGGACCGGCAAGCGCATGGCGGCCAGGCATTCGGAGATATCGATCGTGTTCAAGACCGCGCCACATTCGATTTTCGGCCAGACGCTTGGGCAGCACCGCAACGTCCTGGCCATACGCTTGCAGCCGAACGAGGGCATAAATCTCTTCGTTACGATCAAGGAGCCTGGGCCCGGCGGCATGCGCCTCGTTGATGTTCCGCTGGACATGACCTTTGCAGAAGCGCTGGGGCGGGGAGTGGAGGACGCGCCGGCCGCCTATGAACGCCTGATCATGGATGTCATTCGCGGAAATCAGACGCTGTTCATGCGCGGTGACGAGGTTGAACAGGCATGGGCATGGACCGACCCGATCATCAAGGACTGGCGGGAACAGGACGGGCATCCGGATTCCTACCAGGTCGGCACGAACGGACCCGAAGGAGCGGCCGCCCTGCTTCATGGCGACGGCCGGAAGTGGCGGGACATCGACGACAGGCAGGACAGCACGTGATGAGCTGGGATCGGCTTCGCAACACGGCGCGCAAGGCGGTCGAGACGCCGATCATGGAGCGGTTGGTCGATCCGAACCGAGCGCGCGAGTTTTCCGTTGAGGCGGGCGACCTGCTATTTGACTATTCGAAGACCGCGATGGACGAGGCAGGCCGGAACCTGCTGCTTGAAATGTTCGACGAGTCTGCGATCCCGTTGCTGCGGCAGGCCATGTTCGGGGGCGAATCCATCAACGAGACCGAGGGAAGGGCCGTGCTCCATACGGCGCTCCGCAACCTTGCGGGCGCACCAGTCATGGTGGACGGTCGGGACGTCATGCCGGGCGTGCTGGGCACGCTCGGACGTATGGAGACGTTCGCCGAGGGTGTGCGTGACGGCAGCGTTCGCGTCACGGGCGGCAAGGTCACGGACGTGATCAACATCGGTATCGGCGGCTCGGACCTCGGTCCTGCCATGGCAACGTTTGCGCTGGCACCCTACCATGACGGGCCTCGGTGCCATTTCGTCTCGAACGTGGATGCCGCGCACGTCAACGACACCCTCCTGCCGCTCAAGCCGGAGACGACCTTGGCGATCGTCGCCTCCAAGACTTTCACCACGATTGAAACCATGACCAATGCCGACACCGTTCGAAAGTGGATTGGCGACACTTTGGGTGACGAAATCGCAGGCTCGCATTTCGTGGCGCTTTCCTCTTCGAAGGAGCGGACGTCGGCCTACGGCATTGGTCCGGAACGCGTGTTCGGCTTCGAGGACTGGGTAGGGGGTCGCTATTCCGTATGGGGACCGATCGGGCTGTCCCTGATGATCGCCATAGGGCCGGAGGCGTTTCGGGCTTTCCTGTCAGGCGGCCATGCCATGGACCTGCATTTCCAGGCTGCGTCGCCGCTGCAGAACATGCCGGTCATGCTTGCGCTGACGGGGCTTTGGCACAACCAGGGTCTCGGTTACGCGACGCGGGCGGTGCTGCCGTACGAACAGCGGCTGTCGCGTCTTCCAGCCTATCTTCAGCAGCTGGAAATGGAAAGCAACGGCAAGGGCGTCTTCATGAATGGTTCCGACCTTCCGGTCCATTCCGGTCCCGTGGTATGGGGCGAGCCCGGAACGAATGGCCAGCACGCCTTCTACCAGTTGATTCACCAAGGGACGCGCGTGATCCCGTGCGAGTTCATGATCGGCGCGGCGGGCCATGAGGACGAGCTTGCGCACCAGCATCGACTGCTCGTCGCGAACTGCCTTGCCCAGTCTGAGGCCCTGATGAGGGGCCGCAGCCTGGCGGAGGCAATGGCGTTGCTCGCCGACAACTTTTCGGGCGAGGAACTGGACAGGCAGGCAAGGCATCGGGTCTTTTCGGGCAACCGGCCTTCGACCACGCTTGCATACCCAAGCCTGACGCCGTTCGTGCTCGGGCAGGTCTTGGCCCTTTATGAGCATCGGGTCTTTGTCGAAGGTGCAATGCTCGGACTCAACAGTTTCGACCAATGGGGCGTCGAGCTTGGCAAGGCGCTGGCCAAGGATCTCGAGCCAGTGGTTTCCGGTGAGGCAGACGCTGGCGGCAAGGACGCCTCGACAGCCCAGCTTGTCAGCTTTGTGCAACGGCACGCCGGCTGAGCGGCTCTACGCCATTTCTGCCCCGTCCCTGGCGAGAATGCGCTCGATCGCAACGTCCTTGTGCGGACGCCGTGCCTTGCCGTCCTGCTCCAGGCTAACAAGCACGGCGCTGCATGTGGCGCGAACCGCGCCGCCGGAATGCACAGCATAGTCCATGATCAGGCTGGAAGGCTTGAGGAGCCGGGTGCGCGCTGTCACGACATAGCGTTCGTCCTGGAACATGGGAGCGAGGTAGTCGGCGCTTTGCTGGCGCACCACGATCTGCGGGTCGTCATCGCGCCTCCCGTAGGATGAAAGCCCGTAGTCCTGAAGGTAACGGACCCGGATGTTCTCGAACCAGCTCAGGTACGACGCGTTGTTCACGTGGCTCAATGGGTCGAGTTCGTGGAACCTGACCTGATCCGAATACCCGTAGGGCCAGCCATGGATTCCCATGGCTTCGAGGTCAGGGGCGTCCAGCTGGTTCAGGAATTCAGACAAGGGAGGGCTTTCCGGATGGCATGAATGGAGCGGGTGAAGGGAATCGAACCCTCGTCTTAAGCTTGGGAAGCTCCTGCTCTGCCATTGAGCTACACCCGCCAGGAACAATGAACTAGTTGCCGGTACCGCGAGGGTCAAGCCTCTGGTCCCGGTTGTCTGATTGCGCCCCATCCAGGATGAGGCAATGCGTCCCTGCGAAACTGGTCGCGTACCAAGGCATGGCAAACCTGGCCGCAATCGGAAATTGTGCGGCGCCTTGGACATGCCTTCCCTGGCCTGATGACAGGGCGCATCCGGCCATTCGCGCATGAGGTCAAGACATCAATGCCTTCAAGGGCTTGAGCGCTGATTCAGGGGTTTAATGTGCCAGAAGATCAGACTAAACGCAGTCCCGTATCCGATGAAAGGTCCCGCACATGATCCCGAGATACATGCGTCCGGACATGGCGGCAATCTGGTCGCCGGAAGCCAAATTCCGCATCTGGTTCGAAATCGAGGCGCATGCCTGCGACGCCATGGCGGAGCTAGGCGTCATTCCCCGCGGAAGCGCGGAAGCGGTCTGGAAGGCTCGCGACGCAGAGTTCGACGTTGCGCGAATCGACGAGATCGAAGCCGTCACCAAGCACGACGTCATCGCGTTTCTGACCCATCTTGCCGAAATCATCGGCGACAAGGAAGCTCGCTTCGTGCACCAGGGCATGACGTCTTCCGACGTTCTTGACACCGCATTTAACGTCCAGCTGACGCGTGCCGCCGACCTGCTTCTCGAAGACATGGATGCGCTTCTTGCCGTGCTGAGGCGCCGCGCGCACGAGCACAAGATGGATGTCCGCATCGGGCGGAGCCATGGCATTCACGCGGAGCCGGTCACAATGGGGCTGACCTTCGCCAGGTTCTTCGCGGAAATGGACCGCAACAGGGCACGTCTTCTGCAGGCACGTGAGGAAGTGGCCACCGGGGCGATCTCCGGTGCGGTCGGGACTTTTGCAAACATTGACCCCAATGTGGAAAAGCACGTCTGCGCCAAGCTGGGCCTTCGCCCGGAACCTGTCTCGACGCAGGTCATCCCGAGAGACCGGCATGCAATGTACTTCGCGACGCTCGGCGTCGTCGCGTCGAGCGTTGAGAACATCGCGACCGAGATCCGGCATATGCAGCGCACCGAGGTCTTGGAGGCGGAAGAACATTTCTCGAAAGGGCAGAAGGGTTCCTCCGCCATGCCGCACAAGCGCAATCCGGTCCTGACCGAAAACCTGACCGGCCTCGCCCGTCTTGTCCGCAGCGCGGTCGCGCCTGCATTGGAAAACGTCGCGCTCTGGCACGAGCGCGACATCTCACATTCCTCCGTGGAACGTGGCATCGGCCCGGACGCAACCGTTCATCTGGACTTTGCGCTCGCACGTCTCACCGGCGTGATCGACAAGCTTGTTGTCTATCCAGAGAACATGAAGACGAATCTCGAGAGGTTGCGCGGCCTTGTCCATTCGCAGCAGGTGCTTCTGGCCCTGACCCAAAAGGGGGTCAGCCGCGAGGATGCCTACCGCCTGGTGCAGCGCAACGCGATGAAGGTTTGGGAAGAGGACAAGGACTTTCTTGCGGAACTTCTGGCCGATGCCGACGTGACCGCAGTGCTTTCGGAGGCGGAAGTCAGGGAGGAGTTCGACCTTGAGCATCACACGAGGCACGTCCACACGATTTTCGGACGCGTCTTTGGAACGTAGCTGCGTTCACGGTTTCGTGAAATGCCGGTGCGAAATCTCGTGCTAGGCTAAGCAGACAACGGTCGAAAGGGAGAGACTCATGAAAGCTGGATCGCTTGTCACGGCTCTTTTTTTGGCGATGATGCCTTCGCTGGCAATGGCCATGTGCTTCAAGGGCCACGCGGAAGAACAGGTCACGATGTCGTGCCCCGAGGGGCAGGTCTTTGATACCGAGACGAATTCCTGCATCACGCCAACTGGCTGATCCCGTTCCCTCAGAAATCCGCTGGGCGGCCATCTGGCCGCCGTGTTTTCGAGATTGCTTGGCTTGCCGGCCGCCGGCCGCGCAATTGGTTCCGCAATTCAACCTGACATTCCCCGTTGCAATGCATGGCCAAGGCCCCGTATCCAACGGCTTGTGACTCGATGGCGAGGTGCGGGCCGTGGCACTCGGCAACCGGTTAAGGGACTGGCTGAACAACGGGCTTGCTCGCTCGCTTCTCGGTTTCGCCCTTCTGCTTCCCTATCGCATGCGAGGTCCGCTCGTGGGCAAGCTGGCCGCCTACGTAGTGGCGCCGCTCAGTGGCTGGCGCCGCAGAATCCTCGAGAACCTGGATCACGCCATGCCCGAACTCTCTCCGGCGGAAAGGCGGAGAATCGCGCGGCGCGTGCCAGACAATTTCGGGCGCACGTTGATCGAGATCTACTCAGGAGAGGAGTTCGTGGAGCGAGCAAGGGCCGCGACGATGGAAGGTCCCGGCATCGCCGCGCTCAAGGCTGCTCGCGACGCGAGAAGGCCGGTCATTCTCGTTACGGCACATTTCGGGAACTACGACGTTCCGCGCGCAAAGCTCACTCGCGAGGGATACTCAATGGCCGCGCTTTACCGGCCGATGCGCAACGCCGCATTCAACGCCCATTACGTCAAGGCGATTTCGACGATCGCGTCTCCGGTCTTTCCAACCAACAGGAAGGGGATCGCGGGACTGATCCGGCACCTGAAGGAGGGTGGCGTGATCGGAATTGCCACGGACATCTCCATGGCAGGGGCGCCGCTCCTGAAGTTCTTCGACCGGGAGGCGCATACCGCCTTGTCCGCTGCCGAGTGGGCGCTGGCCTATGACGCGGAGATCATCCCGCTGTTCGGCATACGGGAGGATGACGGCCAGAGGTTTCGCGTGCAAATGGAGGCTCCTTTGGCCAGATCGACTCCCGAAAGCATGATGCAGGAATACAACGACATCGTTGAAAGGATGGCGCGCAAGCACCCCACCCAGTGGTTCTGGATCCATCATCGCTGGAAGAGGAGGCCGGGACGGGTTCAATCCGGTGCTAGCGAAGCCGGTGAGCCCCGAGAATAGGTCCTGAATTTCTTGCCTGCACGAGCACCACGACGGGAACGCCCTCCGGCACCCGGGCCGTCGCGCGATAGGGAGACTTGCCGTTCCATGATCCTAGTCTCGTCCAATCCCGGACAATGTTGTGATAGGTGAGCGTCCGCCCGGCGTTTTCTCCGCGTAGCACCTCAATCGTCGCTTCCGGCAGGTAAGTCACAAGATAAACGATTGCTGGTACGGCCGTCGCCCCGGACGCAGTCGCCTCGACGGATATCTTGTCGCCAGTCCGCTTGGCCACGACGTTGACGCGGGCATCCTGGGCGGCGTGCTTCTGCAGCAGTCTCGAGATTCTCATCGGCCGCGAACCAATGACGTGGTCCCGGCCGCCAATCACCATCTGAGGGGTGTAGATCGTGTTCTTTCCGATCGCGCGCACGTAAGAGCGTTGACGCTTGGTATGGCCTGGAATGGCGAACTCGTCCTTCCAGCCCAGGTAGTCCCAGTAGTCCACGTGCAGCGCCAGGGCGATCACGTCGTCGCGCTCGGCCAGTTCACTGAGGATTCGATCTGCCGGCGGGCAGGAACTGCACCCTTGGGACGTAAACAGCTCCACGACGACCGTCTGGCCTGCTGCTGAAATTCCGGAGGCCGCCATCCAAAGCGCGGCGGCAATCGGCATAAGTCGAGTCATTGCCCCAGATCCCGTTATGGTCCTCGACCTCAGTACCGAATCCGCGCCTCGGTAACCAATCAAGGTTTTGCGAGGCTGCGTTACAATGTCCCATGACCGACGGAATTTCGCTTGTTTTGCGGGCTTTTGGATGGAATGTACGCGCTCTTGCGCGAAATTTGCGCCGCGCGCCTTGCGTCGCTCCGCAATCGGGGAGTATGCCCGACCCGAAATCCTGTCCAGCTCAAGACGGAGGCGAAGAGATGCCCATTTCCGTAGGCCATGACTCATCAGGAACCAGGAAGTCCCTCACGGCAGGCGGTGCCAGCGTGGATTACTATTCGATCCCTGCGGCCGAGGCGGCCGGCCTGGGAAGTTTCGACCGGCTTCCCGCCTCTCTGAAGGTGGTTCTGGAAAACGTGTTGCGTTTCGAAGATGGAAAGACCGTGACGCTTGACGACATACGTGCGTTTTCGGAATGGGCGGTGAAGGGCGGCAGGAATCCCCGGGAAATCGCCTATCGGCCAGCTCGCGTGCTCATGCAGGACTTCACCGGCGTGCCCGCCGTGGTTGACCTTGCGGCCATGCGGGACGGGATCGTGGCCCTCGGGGGCAAGGCCGAGAAGATCAACCCTTTGAACCCGGTCGACCTTGTCATCGACCACTCGGTCATGATCGACGAATTCGGCAACCCACGCGCCTTTCAGTTGAATGTTGATCGCGAGTACGAGCGGAACATGGAGCGATACACGTTTCTCAAGTGGGGACAGAGCGCGTTCGACAACTTCCGGGTCGTCCCTCCAGGTACCGGAATCTGCCACCAGGTGAACCTCGAATACCTCGCTCAGGCGATCTGGACGGACAAGGACCAGAACGGGGCCGAAGTGGCGTTCCCTGATACGCTCGTCGGAACGGACAGCCACACGACAATGGTAAACGGACTGGCCGTGCTGGGCTGGGGCGTCGGCGGCATCGAGGCGGAGGCCGCGATGCTGGGTCAGCCGGTTTCCATGCTGATCCCGGAAGTCGTCGGTTTCGAACTGACCGGATCCATGGTGGAAGGCACGACCGGCACGGACCTCGTCCTGAAGGTTGTCGAAATGCTCCGCGAGAAGGGCGTCGTGGGCAAGTTCGTCGAGTTCTTCGGCGAGGGGCTGGACCGACTGCCGCTCGCGGACAGGGCC
The DNA here is from genome assembly GCA_965208685.1 of Paracoccaceae bacterium. GTDB lineage: Bacteria > Pseudomonadota > Alphaproteobacteria > Rhodobacterales > Rhodobacteraceae > JAJEFO01. The sequence continues at coordinate 829,045 of CBDBPL010000007.1, forward strand.
ACGATTGCAAACATGGCTCCCGAATACGGCGCGACATGCGGCTTCTTCCCGGTCGACGGCGAAACGCTGCGCTACCTTCGCCAGACCGGTCGCTCGGAAGAGCGAATTGCGCTGGTCGAGGCCTATGCCAAGGAGAACGGCATGTGGCGTCGAACCGACAACGCGACCGTCTATTCGGACAAGCTGAGCCTCGACATGAGCACGATCGTGCCAGCCATTTCAGGTCCGAGGCGACCGCAGGACTTCGTGGCGCTCACCGACGCAAAGGCCGCGTTTGCACGCGAAATGAAGGAGACCTTCAAGCGTCCCGTCGGCAAGAAGGTCGCCGTGGAAGGCGAAGACTACACGATGGAATCAGGCAAGGTCGTGATCGCCTCGATCACGTCCTGCACCAACACGTCGAATCCCTACGTCATGATCGGCGCGGGCCTGGTCGCCCGCAAGGCGCGGGCGCTGGGGCTGAACCGCAAGCCATGGGTCAAGACCTCGCTTGCGCCTGGCAGCCAGGTCGTGAGCGCCTATCTTGAGGCGGCAGGACTGCAGGAAGACCTGGACGCCGTGGGGTTCAACCTCGTTGGATATGGCTGCACCACATGCATCGGGAACTCCGGACCGCTCCAGCCCGAGATATCCAGGTCGATCTCGGACGGCGATCTCGTGGCCGCGGCCGTTCTTTCGGGAAACCGGAACTTCGAAGGTCGGATCAGCCCGGACGTTCGCGCGAACTACCTGGCCTCACCGCCTCTGGTCGTGGCCTATGCACTGGCGGGGACGCTTGACATCGACCTTGCCAGCGAACCCCTCGGACAGGACGGGGACGGCAAGGACGTGTTCCTCAAGGACGTCTGGCCGACGCAGGAGGAGATCGCGGAGCTTGTGCAGAAGACCGTGACGCGGGATGCATTCCAGTCAAGATATGCAGATGTCTTTATGGGCGACGAGAAATGGCGCGGCGTGGAGACGACCGACAGCCTCACCTATGATTGGCCGGCAACGTCGACCTATGTGCAGAATCCTCCGTATTTCCGGGACATGTCGCCGGAGCCTGGAACCATCTCCAACGTCGAGGGCGCGCGCGTTCTGGCCCTGCTCGGAGACATGGTGACGACCGACCACATTTCGCCGGCGGGCTCGTTCAGGGACACGACTCCGGCGGGCATGTACCTTACCGATCGGCAAGTGGCGCCGCGCGAGTTCAATTCATACGGTTCGAGACGCGGGAACCACGAGATCATGATGCGGGGCACGTTTGCCAATATCCGCATCAGGAACGAATTGCTGGATGGCGTCGAAGGCGGTTACACGAAGGGTCCTGACGGCACTCAGATGTCGATCTACGATGCGGCCATGGCATACCAGGAGCAGGGCACGCCACTGGTCGTGATTGCGGGTGCCCAGTACGGCGCCGGTTCGTCGAGGGATTGGGCCGCAAAGGGTACCGCGCTCCTGGGCGTGAAGGCGGTCATCGCGGAAAGCTACGAGCGCATCCACCGCTCCAATCTCGTCGGAATGGGTGTCATTCCGTTCGAGTTCACCGGAGGAGACACGCGCCAGTCGCTCGGGTTGAGCGGAGACGAGACGATCACGATCACGGGACTGGAAGGCGATCTGCAACCGCTTTCCGAGGTGCCATGCCGGATTGACTTCGCGGATGGCAGTTCGAAGGAAATCACGCTCAAGTGCCGGATCGATACGGGAATCGAGAAGGAATACGTCGAGCATGGCGGCGTCCTGCACTATGTGCTTCGCGACCTTGCCACGGCGGCGTGACGCCTTCGCGCCTTGAGCCCTGCTGCCGATTGGTTGATCGGCGCGGGAGGTGGAACGCGGCTGTACAGAAGCTCGCCTCCCGGCACTTGCGGATGCTGCACGTTCAGCGTGTCAGCGCGGTCTCGATCGCAGGGCGGATCCTGCGTTCCAGAATCTGATCCGTCACGGGTCCGGCGAATCTTGAGACGACCTTGCCCGTGCCATCGACGACGAATGTCTCGGGAACCCCGTATACGCCCCATTCGATGGCCGTTCGTCCCCTTGGGTCCACGCCGACGGCCTTGAATGGATCACCGAGTTCGTCAAGGAAGCGCTGGGCTTTCTGCGGGTCGTCCTTGTAGTTGATGCCAAGGATCGCGAAGCCGTCGCGCTTCAGGCGCATCAGCTGTGGATGTTCAACGCGGCAGGGCGCACACCAGCTTGCCCAGAAATTCACGAGCGCGACGCTTCCGTTCGTCAATTCATGCGGATCAATCGCTGCCGCCTGCCCGAGCGGAACGACGTCAAGAACAGGAGCGCTGCGCCCGAGGAGGGTCGAGGGCAGGGCGTCCGGATCCTCGCGGTAGATGCCGCCGAGGAACAGTCCGGCAAGCCCCGCGAAGACCACGAGCGGCAGCAGGACAAGCGGCGATATCCTAGGCATCGGGAATTCGGCGCTCGGTTTCGTCCAGGAGCCGCTTGGCGCGCCGGGCTTGCAGCACGCTAAGTCCGATGATGGCGACCAGGATCACGAACGACCCCGCATACGCCAGTGCGACCTCGAATGCGTATGTTCCAAGGTCGGGCATCACGTCATGCGTTCTTTCAATTCAAGCGCGCGCACCCGGCGCAGGCGGATTTCGCAGCGGGTGCGCAAGAGGACGAGCGCGACGAAAAGAATGACGAATCCCGCGATAGATGTCACGAGCGGGAGCCAGAACTCGTTTGACATGTTTTCGTCCCTGTCCAGCGAGAGACTCGCGGCTTGATGCAGTCCCTGGCTCCAGAAGTTGACGGCGTAGCGGGAAAGGAGGGCGAAGACGGACCCAACGACGCAAAGCATGCTGGTCAGGTCGGCAGCGGTGTCCGGGTTTTCGACCGAGGACCAAAGCGCCATGTAGCCCAGGTAGAAGAGGAAGAGGATCAGGAACGAAGTCAGTCTCGGATCCCATTCCCACCAGCTTCCCCACATGGGTTGTCCCCAGACCGCGCCGGTGAAGAGCGCCATCAGGGTCATCGCCACACCTACCGGAGCGGCGGCCTTGGCTGCCAGTGCCGAAACGTGGTGCCTCCTGATCAGCCAAACGAGCGATGCAATCAGCATCATGACCCAGGCGTTGATCGCCATCATGGCGGAAGGAACATGCAGGTAGATGATCCTGACCGTCGAGCCTTGCCGGAAGTCGTCCGGTGCGAAGAAGAATCCCCAGGTCAACCCGATCCCGAGGCACAGCGCGGCGAGAATGAACAGCGGTCCGACCAGACGGTCGGTTGTCGCCATGAACTTCCTCGGATTGGCGTATTCCCAGAGTGACATGCGGGATACCTAGCCTTGGTGTCGGTCGCCCTCAAGTGACGCATGAGGTTCTGATGCAGGGCCGATTGACGCGCTCGTGAGGGCGAGGGGCTTGCGTTCCCGACCAAAGTCCGAAAGTTGCAAGAAAGGACAGAAGAGGTGCAAGATGCCCACTCGCAACAGGTTTGCTGAACTGCATGACGAAATTACCGGGTGGCGGCGTGACTTCCACACGCATCCGGAACTGCTCTTCGAGGTGCATCGCACCGCCGGAATCGTCGAGGAGAAGCTCAAGGAATTCGGATGCGACGAGGTTGTGACAGGCATCGGACGCACGGGAGTCGTCGGGTTGATCCACGGCAAGACACGAACTTCGGGGATGACGGTAGGCCTGCGCGCCGACATGGATGCCTTGCCGATCCATGAGGAAACGGGGCTGGCATATGCGTCGAAAACGCCAGGCATGATGCATGCCTGCGGACATGACGGGCACACCGCGATGCTTCTTGGCGCTGCGAAATACCTTGCAGAGACGCGGAACTTCAATGGAACCGTCGCGGTCATCTTCCAGCCCGCCGAAGAAGGCGGTGGGGGTGGTCGCGAAATGGTTGACGACGGCATGATCGAGCGCTTCGGCATCGACGAGGTCTACGGAATGCACAACTGGCCCGAGGCGGATGTCGGAACTTTTGCGATCCGGGCCGGAAAGTTCTTCGCAGCAGCCGATCATTTCGATGTCACGATCGCAGCCGGCGGGGCGCATGCAGCCAAGCCTCACGAAGGCATAGACGTGACCGTCGTCGCATGCCAGATCGTCCTTGCGCTGCAGACGATCACGAGCAGGAATCTTGATCCTGTCAAGCAGTTGGTGATCTCGGTGACGTCCTTCGAGACGTCGTCAACGGCCTACAACGTCATTCCCGAGCGTGTCATGCTCAAGGGCACGGTCCGGTCTCTGGAGACGGAAGTTCAGGAAATGGCCGAGAGCCGCATTCGCGAGACCGTCGTGCAGACTGCGGCGGCCTTCGGCGCAAAGGCGGAGATCGGATACCACCGGAACTACCCCGCGATGGCCAACAGCGAGACCGAGACCGGCCACGCCATCGAGGCCGCGAAGCGGGTGGCGGGCGATTGCGGGCATGCCGACCTGACGATGGGCGGCGAGGATTTCGCGTTCATGCTGAATTCCTGTCCCGGTGCCTATATCCTTCTCGGCAACGGCGATACCGCGCATGTCCACCAGCCGACATATGACTTCAACGACGCCGCGATTCCTCACGGGTGCTCGTGGTGGGTCGAAATCGCCGAAGGACGATTGCGAACCGGAGACCATCGCCACTGACGCACCTCGAGCGCCAGTTCTGGCGATGGATCTTGCTGCCTCCAAACGCGGCGTGATCCGTTGGACCAGGAGATGAGGTAGGAAAAATGCCTGAAATCGAACCCAAGGACACGTCGCTAAAGTCGCTTGAGGGCATCCATCTATGGCATGCGCCGATGTCCAGCTGCTCCCAACGTGTCCGGATTGCCCTGGCCGAGACCGGCAAGCCATTCGTCAGCCACGTGATTGACCTGGAAAGGAACGAGCACGCAACGAAGGAGTATCAGGCGATCCATCCGAAAGGGCTGGTTCCCGCGCTCGTGGAAGACGGCCATCTCTTCATAGAGTCCGTTGACATAATCCGGCAAGTCGCCGGGGATGACAGCCCATTGGCGAAAGGAGCGTCACCGGCACTGCTGAAAACGGCGGATGAGGCGCAGCTGGACCTCAAGCTGCTGAGCTTTGAGTTCCTGTTTCGCTCCAGGCCGCCTCCAGGACCCGAAGATGCCGAGGCGTTCCAACGAAGCCATCAAAATGACTGGCTGAAACAGTTCAGGCTTGACTTCGCCAAGGGCTTCGATCCCAAACGCCTCGATGCGGCAGTTCGTCGGACGGACGAGGGGTTCCGGCACCTGGAAGATCTGCTGTCGGATGGTCGGAGATTTCTGGGTGGCGAAGAATTTTCACTCTCCGACGTGGCATGGATGCCGAACTTCCACCGGTTCAATCTAATGGGATGGCCGTTTGAGAGGACGCCAAGCCTGAAGGTCTGGTTTGAGAGGGTTTCCGCCCGCCCCAGTTACCAGGAAGCACTATTGAGCTGGCAGCCCGCTGCCGTGCCCGGGGCATTTGCAGAATACACGCTGCAGCGACGCTCGGCGGGCACCGACATACGCGCGTTCAATCGCCTCGCTGGATAGCGCATGTCTCAATGCCAATCCCGGATGGCAGTCATGTCGGGACATGGTCCGATCTGGCCGCTTGTCCTTGTCCAGCCCCGTCGGCCAGCCCTGCCTGTTGCCGCCTGCTGATCGAGGAGATCCGGCCGGGAGTGACGAGGACAGGTTGGGCATGGCATCGCTGCCGTTCGCCAAGGGCGGACCATTGTCTTGCGGCATGACGCCACCAAGGATGCCTGCGCATTCGCAAGAAAACAGCTTCGTTTCAAAGTCTTGAACGCCGATGATACGAGTCTTCGGAATGAAGATCCGTGCAAGTCTGAGAGCATGGTCGTCCGTTCGGATTCGGCGTAGCCGGTTCTCCGCGCAATGCGCCCACGTCGCTGCCGGCTTGCGGCCCGGCCGCCTTCCGCGATTCTGCAAGACCCCTCGTGAAATCCAGTTGGCAAGTGCACGATACGGTTCTCCAATCTTGCGGGGTGGGAGTCCCCGATGGCGTTGATCGGCGCCAAGGCGACATCGCAGAGCTTCGCACCCTTTCGCAGGATTGCGTCCACAAGGACCGGAGCGGCGCATTCAATCCAGTCCGTTGCGCTGACTTCCGGGCATCCAACCATTTTCTGCGGGATGAATCGAATGCCGCTGACCGGCGACCTGCAGGACATTCTCGTTCGCTCCGGCAAATCTAGGTTGGCATCATGGCAACGCATCGTTAACGAGTGCGCTGCATCCTTTCATGCGGCGACGGCCAGTCGCAATCAGAAGGTGACGTCCCGGGACATGCCCGAAGAAACCGAGAGAATTGCTGCCGACGAGACGGGAATCTCCCGTGCGGCGGAACTTCTGGCTGGAGGTTTGCTCGTCGCATTTCCAACCGAGACCGTCTACGGCTTGGGTGCCGACGCACGGAACGGACTCGCCGTTGCCGGAATATTCGAGGCTAAGGGCAGACCTTCGTTCAATCCACTTATCACGCATGTGTCGGACATGAATTGGGCCAGGGAGATCGCGAGATTCCCGGAGGCCGCGCTGCCTTTCATCGGGAACGGCTGGCCTGCCGGCCTGACGCTGGTCGTGCCCTTGCGGAAACGGAGCGGCATCTCTTCCCTGGTCACGGCGGGGCAGTCGACAGTGGCGCTTCGGGTGCCAGTTTCGCCTGTGGCACAGAATCTGCTCAAGGCATTCGGGGGGCCGATTGCAGCGCCATCGGCCAACCCGTCGGGCAAGATCAGTCCGACCACTGCGGATCATGTCATGGCCGGGCTTGGCGGCCGCGTTGCTGCGGTCCTTGATGGCGGAGTGGCCTCCGCCGGGCTGGAATCCACGATCATCGGGTTTCGAGGCAAGCAACCGGTAGTGCTGCGCGAAGGAGTCTTTGTGGTTCCGGAGGATATCCCGCGCGCCAATGTGCAGGCTGACGCTTCAGGCCGTGTCGAGTCTCCGGGCCAGCTTGCCTCGCACTACGCGCCTAGCGGCCTGGTTCGAATGAACGCACGGGTCGCCGAGTCTGGAGAGTGGCATTTGGGATTCGGCGACATCAAGGGAAATGCCTCCCTCTCGCATGCCGGCGACCTAAGGGAAGCGGCAGCGAGACTGTTTGCGGCGTTTCATGAAGCGGATGCGAGGGGCGCGGAGAGGATTGCCGTAGCCCCGATCCCCGATCACGACCTTGGGCGGGCGATCAATGACCGCTTGCGCCGCGCCGCCGCGCCACGACCCGGTCTGGGCCAAGGCGGGCAACCCTGCTGAAGAGGCGCCACGAAGCCGAATGCAGATCGGACGGGGCCTTGGCATCGTTCACGGATGCCGCGATTTCCGCTCCCGAACTCGGACCGCCCTTCCTCAAAAAGTGTGCAATTTTACTTTGACAAATGGAGTGCGCCCCTGCGGTTGGACAATTTGGCGATTCAATTTTCCCCCATCCGGGGCCTTCTGCAAGGAGGTTCCATGACCACGAGACACCGAAGACACAGCACCGCGAAGAAACGCGAGGTGGTCGAGGCCTGCCTGAACGGAGAGGCGCTCCAGGCCCTGAGCCGTCGTCATGATGTTTGCCGCAGCCTCATCCGCATCTGGATCGAGAAGTACGAGCGCGGATCCTACGACGATGACGCAGTCGAGGCCGACCTGCTGTCCGAGTGCAAGGCACGCATCGCGGCCTTGGAGCGGCTGGTTGGCCGCCAGGCATTGGAGATCGAGTTTCTAAAGGGGGCTCGAGTGCGCGGACAGTCGCAGAGAGACGGGTCTGGATCCGTGATCACCGGCCCGATTGCATCACGATCGGACGCGGGTGCGACCTCATGACCTTGCCGCGCTCCTACATACTGTCACCAGCCCGACGGTCCCGCGGATGACCCCGCCGTCATCGAGATCCTGGACATCACGTCGACCTGCCACGGCTACGGCTATCGAAGGGTGACAGCCGAGCTTCGGCACCGCGGCCTGCGGGTGAACGCGAAGAAAGTGCGGCGGATCATGGCCGAGAACGGCCTGAATCCACGGCAGAAACGCCGGTACGCCGTGACGACCGACAGCGATCACGACAGTCCGATCTACCCGAACGTGGCGTTGAACTACGAGGTCCTCGGACCGGACCAGCTCTGGGTCGGCGACATCACCTACATCGCCATTGCAGATGGCTTCGCCTACCTGGCCGTCATCCTCGATGCCTGGTCGCGAAAGGTGGTCGGCTACGCACTCGGCCGCCACGTTGACGTGCGCCTGACCACGGCGGCGCTCACGGCAGCCATCGAACACCGGCGGCCTTTGCCCGGTTGCGTCTGTCACACCGACCGTGGCGTCCAGTACGCGGCGCTCCGGCATCGGCGCATACTGAAGCAACGGGGCTTCGTCGGGTCCATGAGCCGGCGCGGCAATCCCTATGACAACGCACAGGCCGAGAGCTTCCTGAAGACCCTGAAGGTCGAGAGGGTCTACGTCGGCGACTACGAGACCTTCGAGGACGTCGCAGCCGACTTGCCACACTTCATTGAAGACATCTACAACGCCACCCGACTGCATTCGGCGCTCGGATATCTGAGCCCGAACAAGTTCGAGGAGATCAACGCCCTGGATGGGTCAAAAAGTGCAGGCTGAACTGTCCAACCGAAAGGGCGCACTCCAAAAAGTGGGCAGTTTTTAGTTGACAGTGACACGGAGAAACTGAGCAAGCGTGTTGCAGGCTTGTCGCGATCTGCATCAACATGTGTCCAAAGCACGAATCAAGGCATGGAGGTCAGCGACCCCTCCCTGAAGGGAGGGGCTTGAGGAACGGAAGTTCCGAGAGCCCATGCTGACCAGCACAGGAAAGGAGACTGTCATCCAATCCACCCTGAACCATACGTTGAAGACCAACCCCGGGATGCTTCCTCAGTCCCGGGCTCTTGAAGATTCGTCAGCAGACACGCCGGGTCAGGCACGAAACGGGGCGAATCGTGACGCGGGTGGTCAGGTTGTGCGAGGGGAGACCGGCTTCGGTCGGCGTCACCGGGGAAGCGCGAGCGACCCCGAGAGCGGCGCAAGCCGCGTCTTCGTCCTGGACCGGTGCGGCGACCCGCTGATGCCGTGCCACCCGGCCAGGGCGAGAAAGCTCCTGAAGAAGGGCCGTGCCGTCGTGGTGCGGCTCCATCCCTTCACCATCCGGCTTCGGGACCGGGTTGGTGGAGACGCGCAGGAGATCGAGCTGAAGATCGATCCCGGCGCGAAGACCACCGGCCTGGCGCTGGTGCGGGAGGACGGCGAGGTCCTGTTCCTGGCCGAGATCGAGCACAGGGGAGCAAGAATCAGAAAGGCGATGCAGCAACGGAGCAACTACCGGCGACGCCGGCGTTCGGCCAACCTGCGCTACCGGAAGAAGAGGTTCGACAACAGGCGCTCCGGGAGAAAGCTCCCGCCCTCGCTGCAGTCGCGGGTCGACAACGTGGCCTCGTGGACGGAGCGGCTGCGCAGGCTCGCGCCCGTGACCTCCATCGCGTGCGAGGTCGTCCGGTTCGACACCCAGGCGCTGGAGAACCCGGAGATCGCGGGCGCGGAGTACCAGCAGGGCACCCTCGCCGGATACGAGGTCAGGGAGTGCCTGCTCGAGAAGTGGGGACGGACGTGCGCCTATTGCGGTGCCACGGACACGCCGCTGCAAGTCGACCACGTGCGTCCGAAGGCAAGGGGCGGCTCCGACCGGGTCTCGAACCTGGCCCTCGCGTGTCGGTCCTGCAACCAGGCCAAGGGCGCGCAGCCCGTGGAAGCGTTTCTGGCCAGGCGTCCGGAACGTCTCCGGAGGGTGCTGGCGCAGGCGAAAGCGCCGCTCTCCGCCGCCGCCGCGGTCAACGCCACCCGCCGCGTCCTGTTTGAGGCATTGAGGCGGACGGGGCTTCCCGTCACCGGCGCCTCGGGCGGGCGGACGAAGTTCAACCGCACGCGGCTGGGGATCCCGAAGTCGCATGCCCTCGACGCCGCCTGCGTCGGCGAGACGCCGGCGCTGAAGGGCTGGAGGCAGCCCGTGCTCGCGATCCGGGCCATGGGCCGGGGCTCGTATGCGCGGACCCGCGTGGACCGGTCCGGCTTCCCGGTCGGATACCTGATGGCGGAGAAGACCGTGCGCGGCTTCCGCACGGGCGACATCGTGCGCGCGACCGTGCCCTCGGGGAAGAGGAGGGGTGTCCACGTGGGTCGCGTCGCGGTGCGCCGGACAGGCTCCTTCAACGTCCAGACGGCGGAGGGGACGGTGCAGGGGATCTCGCACCGGCACTGCCGCGTCGTCCAGCGCGGCGACGGCTACGGATATCACATCGACAGGTCACGGATGAAGGAGACGGCAACGATGCACGGAACACGGGAGCCCGCATTCCTCCCCGCCCTGAAGGACGGGGTTTCCTGCGGGATGATTAGATGAACTGCGGAAATTTCATTGCGGTCTGCGCGATGATGGTCTTGACCGCCTGTGTTCCCGACGCGACGCAGCGTCCGGAACTCGAACCCTTGCCCAAGGTCAAGCGCACGGGCTCCCCTCAGGGCCTTGAGGACTTTCGCGCTGTCGTGCGGCGCGTAGAGCCCGTGGCTGAGCAAGTTTGCCGTGAATCGCAGGCGAACCTGAACTGCGACTTCCTGATCCTCGTGGACGAGCGACCAAACCTGCAGCCGAACGCATACCAGATGTACCAGCGGAACGGACGTCCGGTCATTGTCTTCACGTCATCGCTGCTCCGTGCGATGAAGAACCGGGACGAGGTTGCCTTCGCTCTCTCCCACGAAGCGGCCCACCACATTGAGGAGCACATCTTGCAGACCCAGTCATCGGCCATCGCGGGCATTCTGATCGGAGCGATTTTCGGGACCGCGGCCGGTCTTGACGAGGGCGGCATGGATGCAGCCGCAGACATCGGCGGGACAATCGGGGCAAGAAGCTACTCCAAGGAGTACGAACTTGAGGCTGACGCTCTCGGCGCAAAAATTGCCGAACGCGCCGGATACGACGCGCTTCGGGGCGTGCTTTTCTTCCAGGATGCCGCCGATCCGGGGGATCGCTTTCTCGGCACGCACCCACCCAATGCCGACCGGATTCGCATTGTGCGGCGAAGCGTCGGCTGACCGAACTGCGCATCTTGATTGACTCCCTGCAACTGCAAGATGAACGCTCTCCTGCAAAAGGTTGGGCTCGATTCGGTGTCGAGCGGGCCTTTTGGGGCCTCACGAAACAACAAGCCAGAACCTTTGCATTTTCGTTTGCCACAAATGTTGGATCTACAGTTGTCACCAATACAAAAGACGACGAAACTGATGATCCGGTCGAAAGAAGTCAGCAGACCCGTCCCGCAAAAGCGCGGTAACACAGGGACTGTCGTTGCTGCCCAGCCAAATGCGCAACATCCTGTGCTGTAGACACAGGTGCCCAGCTGCTGGTGTATGCACTGCAGGCTGGAACGGTGGATTCATTTGATTCGATTAAGTCGGCTCAATCCATCAACGGCGCAATGGACAACCGCACAGAGCAAGCATTCGCGTTCAAGGGCGTTCCTTGTTCTCTTCCGCCCTCATTTCGTTCGGAAGGACCCCTAAAGCACGTCCTACGCACGCATTGGCCTTCCAACCACGCAGCCTGAAGGCTTGACGTGTGCTCTTGCCTGGAGTTTCGATTTCGGTTTCGCTGGTCTCATCCCAAACGCGAAAGGCGCGCTTTCCATGAAGGTGACGCTCAGACAACTGGAAATCCTGCGAGCAATTTCGATTGCCGGGTCGATCAGTCGCGCCACCCGGCAACTTGGGATGTCGCAACCGAGCGTGTCCCAGCAGTTGGCAAAGATGGAAGACGCACTCGGAGTTCTGCTTTTTGTCCGCCGGCGCAGCCCGCGAACGGAACTCACCCCTGCCGGAATGTACTGGGCCAGTTCCGCCGAGAGGATTCTTGCCGCTGTCGATGCTGCTGAAACCCGGCACCTCGATCTCTTCGATGGCAGAGGTCTTTCGCTCTCTTTTGGTGCGACGCCATCTCTGACCGGACGGTTCATCGAACGAGTTGCCGAGATTGCCCTGTCTGTGCCGCGAATCTCGCGTTTTGACCATGTCTGGGCAATCAACTCCGCTGAACTGATCGAAAAACTGATGATGCACAAGGTCAACGTTGCGGTCCTTAGCGCCGAACGGCTTGAGCCGCATCGTGCATCGCTGAGCGTCTTTGGCTTGTTCGACGACCGGATCGTCTTGGCCGCGCCCGCGTCGGTTCCGGTGGATGCCGTCCGGGCCTGTCTGTCAGGCAAAGACGGAACTGGAGACGCTGAGTGTCTCAACCGGTACGTGGACATTGGCGATATCGCCCACTGGTCCGCGAAATCCCGGAACTGGTATCAGAACCTCTTGCCCTGTGCGCACCCGTACTTCGGCTGCATGACGCATGAAACGGCTGTTCGGATCGTTGCGGCCGGCCTGGCGACTTGCCACACCCCGATGTCAGTGATTCCCAACCTTCCCGGCGACGTTCGCAATCGCGTCCGATTCTACAAGTTGGAGGAGATCGCTCGCAGCGTTGCCTTGGCCATGCCAAAGCATCTGGTCAGCGTGAGCCCATTTCGCGACTTCGCCGTGCAGGTATCAGGACTGGTCAGGGACGAATACACGTCGGAAAGGCTCGGCCTCTCCCAACTTCCGCTGCCGAACGACATCGTCAATTGATGGGAACCCGAGTTTATTGACCTTAGCCGCCTTGTCTGCTGGTCCAAGGGGGACTGGCACTGCATGGATTCGCGCCCTGCCTCGCGCGAGCATTGGTTGGAGCCCGACCTCATGTTCGTGTGCCACGCAACCCGCAGAATGGCCACGGTCGAATTCGTTCCGCAGCGCGGCATCGCATGCGGACCGCGTCAGGAAGCAGCTTGCCGACCGCGTTCGGGAACGGTACCATGTCCGACGGACACCGAAACATCCGGCAGAACCGAAACCAGGACCTATGAACCAATGCGCGAGGTCCATGAGATGTCAGGCTTCATCCGGCACGAACGCGCTAGCATTGGGCATCGTTCTTGTTGCCATCGGGCATGATCGTGTCGCAGAAGATGATGCCCGTCAGCTTGGCGCCGGTCAGGTCGGCTCCGGTGAGATCCGTTCCGAACATGACCGACCAAGACAGGTCGGCACCAGTCAGGTTGGCATTGCGCAGGCTGGTTCCTTCGAGGTTCGCGCCGTAGAGATTCGCGCCCGACAGATCGGACCCGTCCAACACGCCGTAGACCAGATTTGGTGCACCTCCCAGTTCCGCGGCATAAACCGCCGCCCACCTGAGATCCGCCTTTGTCAGGTCGCATTCCTCGCATCGCCCCGTTTCCCTGAGTTGCGTCACGGCGCTTTCGTCCCAGGCAGCGAGCGCTGTCGGGATCAGAGCAAGAGCGAGACCGGGCAGAAACGGTTTCATGTCGCACCTGGCGTGCATGCCTTGTCAATGAATCATAGCTGCTGCAGCGACAGAAACAAAGAGCCTTCGCCGGATTGTGGCTGGGCCATCGCATTTGGGTTCTTGGGCGCCGCGTCGCGGAACCGACAAGATCCAGAATCAATTCGTCGTCGCCGCTGGCTTTCGGAATTCCGCGCGTCGACGGCACTCCCTTCCATGGGTCAGCCGCGCGAGGTTCATTGCCGGATTCCGCATCAGCGTCAGGCTTCCGGGACCGTTGTCCTTTCGGTCGCGATGGTCATCTGAAAGACCTTGCGTACTTGACGTCCAATGAAATTGTCACGTCGAGGAACCAATGAAGCGAATTCTCTGCCGCCAAGCGCGAGCTCAACATCTTGAGGCACCGCTCCGTACCAAGCCTTTCGCCGAGAAGGAAGCAGCGCGACTTTTTGCTCCGCGCCCCTTTTGGTCTCCCGAGTCACTTTGGCCCTTCCGATTGCACGCAGGACCGGCAGGTGATGCAGGTCCGCTGCAGCGTGGCGCGTCGAGGCAGACGGTCGCATCGCGGATCTTGATGCGCCCACGGCCCTTGTTCACGGCGTTGCAACGCAACGTCTTCCCAACATTCTCCGGATCCGCCATGTGCAGCGAGACATCGTCGTGAACGTATCCTGGCTGCCCGTCGGCAAAAGGACGAAATCGCCGCCCTTCTTCGTGAATTCTCCGGCGGTCGCCCACTGCGTGCGTGTCGCGGCGGAGGTCAACGTGCTGCGCTCGATGTCGAGAAGTCATGGCAGCGCCTGCATCGGGATGATCATGCCAGGTCGTTCCAATGGCCCGGTGAATTCCACACCGTCGCCGATTCGTCCGGAGTCCTGCGCCTTCCTGGCTCAACCCCGCGTCCGCCAGTCTCTTGCAGCAGGGAATCACGCAGTCACGCAGAAACCGCGCTTAACCCTTTCAGATTCGATAGTCTTGCCGATTGCGGTCATCTATCGGCGAGCCGCGAAATCGGGCTATTGTCAGCCCCGTGGGGTCGACAGCGGGTGTAACTGGGATGAGGCCATTCCGACAAGCCCTGGTGCTTGGCATGCTTTCCGTCGGGTTCGGTGGAATGGTCGTGCACGGTTCTCCGATCGAGTGTGCGCCGGCGACTGCGGATTGCCTGCTGCGCGCCGCCCGGGAGGCGACAGGAGATCTGGGCCGGCAATTGCAGCGCGACGAGGCGCATTTCGCGATTACGGCGGCGTTGGCCGAACTGGGGCGTCTGGCTGAGGCCGTTCAAGAGGCCGGGCTGATCGAAAACCCCATCACGATGGCCGAGGCCGAAGCCGAAATCGTCCGGGCGGCCGCGCTGCTGGGTGCATTCGACACGGCCTTTGAGATTGCGATGGAGATTGGCGACGCACGCAACCGCTCGGCCAAGGATCTTGCGCTCGAAACGCTGGCGATCGAGCAAGCGGCCCGGGGGCTGATCGACGAGGCATTCGACACCGTGGTGGCGATCAACAATCCGTTCCGCAGATCGGAGGCGCAAGCCGCGATCGCGGTCTCGGTGGCGCGGTCGGGCGACATCCCCTCCGCGATGCACGCTGCAGCGCGGATTGGCATGGACTATTGGTTCACCGCCGAACAGAACCGTTTCAAGATCGCCAGCGGGCTGGTCGCGCGCAGCGACAGATTCGATCACTACTGGTTCTACGAAGCGCTGGCGGAAGTAGCCAGGATACAGTCGCAGAGCGGGGATATCGAAGCCGGATTGCAGACTGCGCACGCAATCCCCGATCTTGGGGGTCGGGCGCGCGCCATGGCTGGGATAGCGGCGGAGCAGGTGGCGCAGGGGAACATCGAGGCGGCTCTGACCACGGCGCGGCGCATCGAGGCGTCCTACGGTGATCACGAGGCGATGGTTGCAATTTCCGATGGCATGGCGGCCGCAGGTGATTTCGGAGGCGCGCTGGAGATGGCACTCGCAATTCAGGAGGCCTATGGCGATGGTGCCGCGCTGGCCGCGCTTGCCGAACGGCAAGCCATGACGGGCGCCTACGATGACAGCGTTGAAACGCTTTCCGAAATCACGGTGATCGAGGATCTCGACCGTGCCCGTGCGATCATCGCCCGCGAATACGCCAGGACCGACCGATCGAGAGCGGCGCTCGAAATGGTGGCCAATATTGCCAATCGAAACAAGCGGTTCGATGCGGTTCGTGCCATCGCGGTGATGTTGGCGACGGAAGGCAAGACCGATCGGGCGCTGGACTTGGTGACGGAATTCGCCGGACGCGCCGATGCCGAGGAATTGGTGACGGCTGTGGTCCTGGCGCAGGCGCGCACCAGCGGCCTTGACACGGCCGTCGCGATAGCCGGAACCCTGGACGACCCGATGTTCCGCGCAATTGCGCTTGCCGGGCTTGCGGCCCTGGCGCGCTAGACTTCGACACTGGTTCCGTCCGGTCGCGTCAGGATCGCCCGCGCGGCTGGCACGGTGGACAGGATTGACTTTGCGGCCCCTTCGCCGGCGACGCAAATCGCTGTCGACAGCGCGTCGGCCAACGCCGACTTCGGCGCGACCACGGCAACCTGTGACAAGCTCCCTGCGCTCAGGCCGTTGCGCGGGTCGAATATGTGGCTGCCGGTGCCGTTCGGCAGTGCCTGGCCGTAGCCGCCCGAGACCGACAGCGCTGCGTCCGCAAGTGCCACCTGGCTCAAAATGCGAGCAGGTGCATTCGGATTCACGAGCCCGATCGAGACAGGCTGGCCATCTGGCGCCTGGCCAAGAACACGGGTTTCTCCCAGTTCGATCACCGCGCTTTCGAAACCTTCATTGCCCAACAATTCAGTGATCCGGTCGGTGATGTACCCTTGCGCAATGCCGTTCAGGCTTGCGGCCATGTTTGGACGCCCAAATCGAATGACGCTGCGGCGCGCGGTCAGGCATGTGTAGTCGACGAGAGGCAATACGTGCGCGATCAATCGCGGATCAGGAGCCCTGCTGCCGGCGTGAAGGGCCCAGAGCGGTTGAATTGTGGGGTCGAACGCCCCCCGACTTGCCTCGGCGATCCGGCGGCTCAGATCGAGAACTTCGACCATGTCTCGCGAGGGGCGTTCGATCCGTCCCTCCCGGTTCAACCGCGACAATTCGCTGGTCGGTCGAAAAAGGCTGAAGATGGCCTCCATCCGCGCGATCTCGGATTGCATGCGCCGAAGGGCGCGGCTGGCGCGTGCCGGATCGACGCTCCAAAGCGTCATGGCGGAAACCGCGCCCAGCGCCTCGCCATGCCAACGCACGGGTCGCGGAAGGCCTTGGGTCGACTGCAGCCCGAGAACGCCCAGCGGCACCGCCAAGCCGGCGGCGAGTATCCGCAAGGTACGGCGCCGCGAAAGGGTCACGTCGGCACCCGCAAAGGTGGGCTTGCCGAATCGAGGACGGGGGGAAACCCTGCAACCTGTTCCCGTTGCTTTCGCATCTGCGCCAAGGGCGGGCACCGTCGGTCATCGTAGTACTCGACCATGCAGTCGAGACACTGGAAACACTCAGCCGTGACGACTTTGCCGGAGGGCTCGATGGCTTTCACGGGACAGGAACGCTCGCACAGCTGGCACGGATTGCCGCATTCCGGGCGACGCTTGAGAAGCTCGAACAGGTGCAGCCGGTCGAGGAGGGCAAGCCCAGCCCCAAGCGGGCAGAGGAAACGGCAAAACGCGCGTTCTGCAAAGAGCCCGATCACCAGAAGCACGACGGCATAGACGACATAGGGCGGACCGCGCACGAACACGGCCGTGATCGCGGTCTTGAAGGGTTCGACTTCCTCGGCGACGGTCGCGGCATCCGGGGCCACGACGGCGAGCAGCAGGATCACCCCCAGCGCAACGTACTTGCCGTTCCAAAGGACTCGTTGCGTGGGCTTGGAGGGTGTCCACTGCGGCAGGTTCAGGGTCCGCGCTGCCAGTGCCAGAAGTTCCTGCAGGGCCCCGAACGGGCAAAGCCAGCCGCAAAAGACGCCGCGTCCCAGCAGGACAAGCGAGATTGCGGTGTATCCCGTAAGGATCACGATCAGCGGCTCCGCCAGATAGAACGCAAGGTCAAGGTTCACGAATGGGGCCTTGAGATAGTTTGTCAGGTGAACGACGGAAAGCTGCGCGCTGGCGATCCAGCCGATCCAGACCAGCGTGAACGCCAAGAACGAGGTCCTGAGCCATCGGTGCAACCGGCGCCGCCGGGTCAGCTGCGCCTGAAACGCCAGAAGCGCAGTCAGCAGCGCGAGAGCCGTGGAGAGGATCGCGATGTCGTACATGCCGTCCGCCCAGGGTTCGACCCAGGCCGGAGGTGGGTCCGGTTCAGGCATGAGGATCATGGAGCCGGGCAGAGTGTAGTCGAGACCGGCCAGCACGAACCGTTCCAGTTTCCCGTCCGGTCTCACCGCGGTCGCGAAGAGGTCTGCGCGCCAAGGCTGCATCGGATCGAAGCCGCTATCGGGTGGCAGCACCAGCATGTCTGCGATCTTGCCGCGCGTCACGATCATGTCCGCCTTGGTGAAACTGAAGTCGCGCTTGCCCTGCGTGACCTTCACCCGATCCAGCAGGAAAC
This sequence comes from Paracoccaceae bacterium, assembly GCA_965208685.1. Classification (GTDB taxonomy): domain Bacteria; phylum Pseudomonadota; class Alphaproteobacteria; order Rhodobacterales; family Rhodobacteraceae; genus JAJEFO01. The sequence continues at coordinate 846,994 of CBDBPL010000007.1, forward strand.
CGTTGGACAGGTTGTTGTACCGCGTACCGCGGTGGTCGTAGACGCCGCCCAGCGTCGCGACGAAGATTCCTTGGGTGCCCGCGGGCCGGCCATTGATCAGTTCGTCATAGGGTTCCAGCCCGGCGCCGTTGCGCCCGACCTTTGGCGCGTTGCCATAGCCGGTCACGAAGTCGATGTAGGTGTCGTCCGGTCCGCCCGACATCGGCACCTCGGGCAGCAGGTCGCCGACCCCGGCGCGCGCCATCGCCTCGGCCAGATTCGCGTTCGACACATGCGCAAGGGCCAGTCCGCCGTCAGCGACAAGCTCATCCGGGCTCATTGGCTTGAAGTTGATCATGTCGATGGTCGGCTCGGTGATCACGATCTCTTCGGTGCGATAGCGCAGCACCATGCGAGCGCCTTCCTGGACCGCGTTTCGCATGGCGCGTGCGGAAATGGTCGCCCCGGCAACGAAGTCCGGCGGCAGTCCGCTTTCGGCGCCGAGCCGCGCCTCGCTGCCTTCGATGGCTTGCAGAAAGGTGACGAGAAGCGCCGTGCGGCGGGTGTCGTTGATCAGGTAGGGTTCGCGGTGGAACAGGACCACCGCACCGGTAATGCGGCCGCCCATCGTGACACCTGCTACGACGTCGAAAGGCGTGCTCGAATAGCCCGGAGCACGCAGCACATCGAGAGTGGAAAAGACATAGCCCGCCATCTCCCCGTTGCGATAGGCGGCGGCGGCGACAGGCCCGTCGTCGTCCACCATTTCCAGCCGGGTGATTCCGGGAAAGACCGCGGACATCACCTCGGGAGTCAGCCGGTCAAGCAGCGATGGCGTCTGGCGTGCGTCAACTTGAGCCCATGTCGGTGTCGGGCCGGCAAGCCACGCCCAAAGCGCAAGCGCCAGGAGCCCCGGCAGTCGCCAGGCGCGCGGCAGCCAACTCCTAGCAGTCCCTGTCCGCACGACGCCCGTCCGGCATCAGTGTTTCGCACAAGATCGCGTTGTCGAGCGCGGCACGTTCGATTTTGGTGCCGCTCAGATTGGCGCGCGCAAGCGATGCACGTCCAAGATCGGTCCTGTGCATGATTGCACCGGCGAGGTTGGCCGAGAAAAGGTTCGCACCTCCCAGATCCGTCCCGGTCAGATCGGCCCCGGCCAGCGTCGCTCCGGTCAATATGGCTCCGGTCAGGTCGGCGCCGTCCAGCCTGGCGCCATCCAGCAGGCCGTAGAAGAGGTTTGCCCCCCGGAGGTCGGCCCCGGTCAGTGTCGCCCCCGACAGGTTTGCGCCGATCAGAATGCCGTAGGATAGCCGGGCATCGGTCAGGTCACTTCCGGCAAGGTTCGACGCCCGCAGGTCGGCCTTGATGAGGTTTGCGCCGGTCAAGTCGCAGGACAGGCAGGTCAGCGTGCTCCGAAAGCGGTTCAGGTCGTCTGGATCCCAAGCCCATGCCAGGATTGGCAAAACTGCAAGAAACGCCGCTGCCGGAATTGCTTTCAATGGCGTCGGTCACCCAGATCTGGAAAAAGACGGATCATGGTCACCGCCGCCGGTCCCGGCCATGGCGGCATGCTGAAAGCGCGCGCCCATGCAAAGGGAAGGAGCCGCTCCGGCTCCTTCCGATCTTCGCCCGAGAGGGAGGGCGGGCCTGCCCGGAGCCCAACGAGCCCCGGACTTCGTCACAGTTCCGCATTTGCCAGCGGCGTGGAACGGACCCGCGTGCCGGTCGCGTAGAAGATCGCGTTGGCAACCGCGGGCGGGGTCGGTGGGCCGGTCGGCTCCCCCAGGCCTCCCCACCACTGATCCTCCGACATCTCCAGATGCACCACGATTTCGGGAGGCGTATCCGCCATCTTCATCATCTGGTAGCTGTCGAAGTTCGTGTTCACGATCCGGCCGTCGCGGATGACGAGACCCCCGAACATGGCGTGGGACATTTCCCAGATCGCCGAGCTTTCGGCCTGTTCGCGCGCGGCCAGCGGATTTATGACGTAGCCGCTGTTGATGTAGAAGTCCAGCTTGTCGATGAAGATCTGGCCACGGCGGCTGACCGCCACGGTGGCGACGCAACCGGCAACGGTGCCGTGCGATGCGACCACCGCAACTCCCATGCCTTCACCTCGACCCATGTCGGTCGTCCAGCCGGACTTTTCCTTCATCGCCAGCAGTACACGCTGCCACGGCTCGTTGCCCTCGGTCATCTTGATCCGCCACTCCAGCGGATCCCAGCCGCCAGCCTGGGCCAGCTCGTCGACCATTTGCTCCACGATGAACCCGGTGGAGTTGGCGCCCGGCGCCCTGTGATAGCCGATCGGGATGTGGTTCTGGACCGCGCTGTATTCGTGGCGGCGGTTCGGCACCAGGTAGGGCATGTTGGCCACACCGCGCTGCGAGAAGGCGGGAAACTTCTCGTCGCCCACGAAATGGGTTACGAGAGCTTCGGGAAGGCCATCCTCGCCAAGCGCGGCCTTGTAGGTCCCCCAGACAGGCGGTCGCTGGCTGTCCTGCGCGACGTCTTCCTCGCGCGAGCGGACTACCTTGACCGGCCGTCCGACCGCCGCCGAAATGGCGGCCGCTTGCCGGTGCACGTCCATGTTGTAGCCGCCGCCGAAGCCGCCGCCCAGATAGGTCTGGTGCAGGAACACGTTCTCGGTGTCGCGCCCCAGTTGGTCGGCGACCTCGTTCAGCGAACGGGCGATGTCCTGGGTAAAGGTCCAGACGTCGACCCGGTCGTCCTTCACGTCAGCCACGGCACAGGGCGGCATCATTGTCGCGTGAGTTTCGAACGGCCGGTAGTAGACTTCGCCGGTCACCTGACTGGAAGAAGCCTCGATGATCCCGTGCACCGCATCGTGATTCACGCCACGGTCCAGCCTGCGGCCGACATTGCCGTCCTCGTTGAGTACAAGGGCCCCGGGCTGCGAAATCAGCTGCATCGCCTCGGCCATCTGGCTTTCGGTGCTGATCGAAGCGCCCCGGCCATAGTCCCAGACAATGGGCATGACCGCCAAGGCGTTCTGTGCCTGATACCAGCTGTCGGCCACGATCGCGACACCGCTGCGCAAGTCGGTGAAGGCCGGCACTTCCTTGACCTGTTCGAGTTCAACCGCCGCGATGACGCCAGGCATATCCTTGACCGCTTCGAAATCGTAGCTCACCAGTCGACCCTCGGGTACCGGGCAAGCCATTGCAGCGGCATGGACCATGCCGGGAACGGACACGTCGATCGGGTAGGTTGCGGTCCCGTTGGTCTTGAGCGGCACGTCCAGACGCGGGACATCCCTGCCAAGAAGCCACCAGTCGCCGTAGGCCTTGATCGCCGGCTCTTCTTCGAGCGTGACGGCTGCGGCTTCGGCCGCAAATTCCCCGTAGGTGCCCTGAATCGTGCCCTGCTCCTCGTGCTCTGTCGTGAGCCAGCCCTGCTTGGCGGTCACCTTGTCCACCGGCACTTGCCAGCGGTTCGCCGCGGCCACCCGCAGACGCTCGCGGGCCGAGGCACCGGCCTGCATCATGTAGGGGTGACGGCGAGAAACTGTTGTGGAGCCGCCAGTGGACGTCGTCGTGTAGAGATTGTCATTGTTCACATGGCGGTTGGCACTTGCAAAGACATGCCGGACGTTTTCCCACGGTATGTCGAGCTCCTCCGCCACCATCATGGGAACCGCGGTGAAGGCACCCTGACCCATTTCAGTCTGGGGGGTCACGATGCTGACGATGTTGTCGGGGTCGATGGTCAGCCAGGCATTTATTTCCGCAGCGGCACCTTCGCCGCTGGCCTCGGCTATCGACGGGAAGTGAATTCCGACCGCCAGACCGCCCGCGGCCGACGTCGTGATCTTCATGAAGCTCCGTCGCGTGAGGTTCATATGTTTCATGACTGTCTCCCTCAGGTCTTGCTCAGTTCGGCAGCGCGATGAATGGCTGCGCGAATTCGCGGGTAGGTGCCGCACCGGCAGATGTTTCCGGCCATGGCTTTGTCGATCTCGTTGTCCGTGGGATCGGGGCTTTTCTCCAGCAGGGCAACCGCCGACATGATCTGGCCGGACTGGCAATACCCGCATTGCGGGACCGTAAGTTCCTGCCATGCCTGCTGAACCGGGTGGTCGTTGTTCTCCGAAACGCCTTCGATGGTGCGGATCGCCTTTCCCGCCGCGGTTGCGACGGGGGTGTTGCAGGACCGCACGGCGTTGCCGTCGACGATCACCGTGCAATTGCCGCACTGGGCGATGCCGCAGCCGAATTTCGTGCCTGTCAGGCCGACCGTTTCGCGGATTGCCCAAAGCAGGGGCATCTGTGGATCCACGTCGATCAAGTGGTCCTGACCGTTGATATTAAGCGTAATCGACATCTGTTTCCTCCCTAGGATTGCCGTGGGGCGAGGCTTGCCGATTCCCAACACGGCAAGCGCATCGAGATGTCCCGGACCCGACGAAGATTCTCTGGTCTTCACGAACAGGGAACACGTCTGAGTCGGGCCCAAGCGGCTCTAGTCGAAGTGTGATTACACAAGAACGCACACTCAACACAAAGGGAAGGCGTTTTTCTGAATACTTGACATTGGAAAAACCAATGAGGTTGTCCGCGCGAAAGAGACTGCCGCAGCGACCCATCCATGATGCACGTTCGGCTCCGGACCGAATTCGGCTCGATTCGCGCGGCCACGAATACCGGCATGCACCAGGTTTCGGCGGAGACGGTCGAGCGGTTCGGCACGGACTGCAAGGACGAGCAGCTGGCGCGGCCCGCGTCGCCTCGAGAATTCAGCTTCAGGGTCAACTTGCACGATCGGGTCGGCGGGCGCTGCCTGGCGTCGGCCCAGAAGGCTCCACCGCGCCTTGCGGAATGCGAGAGACCGTGGCTGTCTTCCTCGTGACGGGCTGCACCGATGGCATGATGCACCGGTTCGGTTCGTGAGCTAAGCCCGAACGAGCAATTTCAGCGCGAGCACGGAAACGCTCCAGGACATGAAGCATTGAAGGTCGCGGAATGCAGGAATTTCCGTCCGGGTCAAATCCAATGTCAATTTGCAGCCTCCGGTTGCCGCATCTTGGCCTCAAACATCTCCCGGACGTCACCCTCTCGGTTGCAGTTGGAAATCACCCGCGTGTCGGGACTGGTGTGGCCGGTGCGTCACGCCAGACCAAGGCTGTCCTGTCAGTTGCAGGGCGCCAGGTTCCTGCCCCATGCCTGCATCGCCATCCAAGCCATGCAGGAATGTGGCGGCAGCAAAACGAAAGAAGAAGAGCCGATATCGAGTGTGACGGATCGATTGCGCGGCGGCTCGCGTCCGAGCGGTTCCGGCGGTCTACCCGGCCTTGCGGGAATATGTGCAGTAGATCCCGGTATCATTGCCATCCCGATAGAGCGTCCCGCGGTTAAGGTCGAATTTGTACTCGCCGAATTCGCCGGTCAGAATGATGAACTCGTCGTCGATGGCCACGTTGGATGTTCCGATGAGCGCGACGTCCTGAACGGGTTCTTCGGTGTCGATCGTATAGATGTCGAAATCCACCATCCCGGTGCAATTGGCCTCGATCTTCTCGGCCATTCCGGCGTGCACCGACCCAAACAGAACCATGCCGAACCCGGCGATAATCCTGGCCAGGTGAGAGATTTTCATCTGCCTCCCTCCTTGATGCTGCTGCACCAATACAGTCAGATCGAACAAATTGCAAAATCAAATTGGATGAACCGACCCCAAGAGGATCATGTTGCGATGCATTTTGCTTGAGGTCCGGCAGCCGCGGATGAATGGCTGCCAGAGCCTTGCGAGACGGCTGCGACCGTGTTCACCTGCCCGCAGCAGTGAGGGCGAAGCGACATGCCGAGAGTGAACCTTGCGCTGTTCCTGGCGCTGATCTGGCCGCACGCGTCATTTGGCGCAGAGAGCCCGGACTTCCCCGTTGTTCACGGACGCAGGCCGGTCACGGCAGAGCCGTTTCTGCGTACCGGCGATGCGGTCGCGCTCTGCCTTCGGCGCGAGCGGCAATCGCAGGCCTTCTGCCAAGGGCTTGTACAGGGCTATGCGGACTATGTCGTGATCCACGAGAAGGCCTGCATACCGGCGACTGTCACGCCTCAGGATCTGGTCGCGGTCTTTGCCGGGCCCCACGTGGTGGTCAGTACCGGTTATATCGACGATCTGCCCGCCTTCGAAACCGCGGTCGAAATGTTCATCAGCCACTTTCCCTGCGACTGACGCTGCGGCTCAATGCGCGGCCGCCGCACTCTCCAGGTCTTTCCAAGGCGGCCGGTTGGTGAAATGCCAGCGCACATAGGCCGCGACACTTGTCAGTTCCTCGTCGGTCAGCGCAACCGCGTCCATCTTGCGGTCCGGCGCGCCGAGCGGCGGCGCAATGCCGTCGCGCACGACATTGAGCAGGTTTGTCGGCGAAGGGGCATTGGCCGCATAGGTCAGGCCCAGCGATATGGGCTGCGACTTCGCGACTCTTTCCCTATGGCATTTCGCGCACCTGGCCGCGAAGACGTCGCGCCCGGCGCTCAGGACCGGATCGGTGATCTCCTCATCGTAGAGCACTCCCTTGGTCGCCGGCCAGTCGCGTGACTCTGCGAACCTCAGGGCGGCGTCCTTGTCCTCGTCCGATTGCGCCGGGGTAATGGACTCAAGCCAGGCCGCAATCGCGAACACATCGTCTTCGTCGGCGTCGTAAAGTTGATCGGCCACCGTGGTCATCGGCCCGGCCGCAATGCCATGCAACTCGCTCCAGCCGTCGAACAGGTAATCGGCAAAGTCGTCCAGCGTCCAGGCAATCGGGGCGATGGAATGGCCGCCAAGCGGCGGCGCCAGCCAGCCCTCGGCCTCGCCTCCCTCGAACAGGCGGTCGCCAATCATTGCGCCGAAGCGGTTGCGCGGCGTGTGGCACGCCCCGCAGTGGCCGAGCGACATCGCAAGGTAGGCGCCGCGGTTCTGCTCCTCGTCGAGTGACGGGTCAGGCGCGTAGGGCGCCCCATCCAGAAACAGCAGCTTCCACCCCGCCAGAACGGGCCGGAAGGAAAACGGGAACGGCAACTCGTTCGGCGTGCTCTCGGCAATGACCGGAGGCTGGCTCATGAGCCAGGCATAGATCGCGCGCAGGTCCTCGTCCGTCGACTTGGCGAAACTGTCGTAGGGGAAGGCCGGGTAGAGATGCCTGCCCTCGCGGTCGAGCCCATCCTGCATGGCCCGGGCAAAGGCGGCAAAGCTCCATCGACCAATGCCGGTTTCCGGATCGGGGGTGATGTTGGTCGAGTAGATCGTGCCGAAGGGCGTCGGAAGTCCAAGCCCTCCCGCCAGCGGTGCGCCGCCCTCGGCCGTATGGCAGGCAGAACAGGCGCCGACCAGCGCCAGTTGCTCGCCGCGCCTGATCTCGTCGTCGGAGAAGTCCAGGCTGCCCGGCTCCAAAGGGTCAAGCGCTGGGGCATAGGTCACCCAGAAGAACGCCGCGCCGACCAAAAGAAGGAACGCTACAATCAGCGAACCCAGCACCTTCACTTTGCGTCCCATATGATCTGGTCTCTCCCTCGGACCGTTCCCCGTTGCCGCTCAGCGCCGCACGCCGGGCGCTTCGATCACCAGGCCGGCGCCGCGCTGAACCAGGTAAAGTTCCAGTTCGATGAATTCGTCCGACCCACGTTCAAATGGCTGCGCGCGCAACGACTGCATGCACCATTCGAACATTCGGTGACGCGTTCCCGGCTCTCCCCAAAGCAAGCGATAGATGGGAAAGGCATTTACCTGTCCTTGGCTGATCACGTCGCCTCGCAGCCTGTTGCCGGCGTGATCGACGTGGCATTGCGGGCACGACATGTTCAGCTGCCCCCGCCGCTGTTCGTAGATTTGCCTGCCACGGTCGAGGAACGGCTGCAACTGCGGCGTGATCTCCGGCTGCATGGGCATGTCCCGCGACTGGTATGAAATCAAGGTTGTCAGTGACAGGACTTCGGGGCTTTCGTAGGCCAGTGGCTCCGCGCCCATGCGGGCGGTTTCCAACTGGATCTTCCGCTCCAGGTTGACCAGCTTGCCCGTTCCCGCGTCCAGCACAGGGTATCGTGCGGCCACGCCCTTCATCTCCCGGTCGACCGGGCCGTGGCAGTCGGCACAGGATTGGCCAGCCGGTCCCATTGGCTGGCTCCATAGCCGAAGTCCCTCGTCGACCAGAAAGAATCCCGGATTGAGGAAATCGTCGTCCTGCATCGCTTGCGTTGCCGGCTCCATGTAGCTGTAGCCGGACCGCGGCTCCTCGGCCGCAACGGGCAGGCAGAGGGCAAGAGCCAGCAGTGCCGACAGGCAACGCCACCTCACCGGTTCGACTCTTCCGTCAGGGTGAGCAGGTAAGCAACGACGTCTTCGACCTCCTGTGCATCGTAGATGGTCTGTCCGCGATAGCGGTCCGCGACTTCGACCAATCCCTTGACCGAGTAGTAGGGCGGCATGATCGTGTCGGGGTTGAAGGCGCGGGCGTCGACGATTCGTTGCCGCAGCTCCATGCCGTCAAGCCGGGATGCAACGCCGTCAAGAGCCGGGCCAACCTGGCCCTGGTCCCGTTCGTCGAGGGAGGAGATTTCATGGCAGATCAGGCAACTGACCCGTCGCATGTCGAGCAGAAGCGCTTCGCCGCGCGCCGGGTCGCCGGGCTGACCGGTCAGCGGGGCAAGCCCGTCTGCATTGGCAGCCCCAAAACCCTGCAGCCAGAAGCCCAGGGCCAAAGCAGGCACCTGCCTCACGCTCCGAACAGTTCCTGCGTCAGGTTCGCGTACCAGCCACGGGCGTAGCTCGCTTCGTCGAGGCGCAGCTCCGGCAGATCGCCCGCTGCGCTTGTGCCGCCGGAGCCGGGCAGGCTGGCCAGCCGGTTGGTGTCCGGCGCACTTCGGTACACGCCGGCGACCGAGATTCCGTACTCGGGCCCGACGAGGCTGTAGCAGGTGTTCATCAGGATTCCGCGCTGAGGTTCGCGTTCTTCCAAGAGTGCCGCAACCGCGTGGGCACATGCCTTGCCCTGAGTTGCGGCCGCAAACCCGCTCTTGGGCATGTCGCCGACGATTGCCGCGTCGCCTATGACGTGGACATGTGCTGCCTCTCGCGCCTCGAATGTCAATCCGTCGATCTCGCACCATAGACCGCTGCCGCCCAGCCCGGCATCCAGTACGATCGTTGCCGCCTGCTGCGGCGGGATCAGGTTGATCACGTCACCCTTGAAATCGTCAAAATAGGTCTCAATGCGCCGCGCGTCGGCGTCGATGCCCTTCAGTCCGCCGTGATCGGAGAACGGAACGAATTCAATCATTCCCGGATAAAGCGCCTGCCAGCCTTCCATGAACAGGCCTTGCTTGGAAAACTTGTCCTTGCCGTCGACGATGATGATCTTGGCGGCCGGATTGTGCCGGCTCAGGTAGCTTGCGATCAAGCTTGCCCGCTCGTACGGTCCCGGGGGGCAACGGAACGGGTTGTCGGGCGGGGCGATGATGACGGTCCCGCCCTGAGGCATCGACCGGATCTGGTCACGCAGCAGGACCGTTTGCGCGCCGGCCTTCCAGGCATGGGGCAGCCTGTCCGCGACCTCGGGCCCGACCCCGGGCAGCGCTTCGTAGCGGAAGTCGATCCCGGGCGACACGATGGCCCGGTCGTAAGACAGCCTGTCGCCGGAATGCAGCGTTACGGTGCGGCTGGCCGGATCAAGAGCGACCGCCGGATCGACCCGCACCTTGACACCATCGTTGTGCACGGCATCGTAGGAAAACCGGATCTCGGACATGTCCCACAGACCACCTATCACGAGGTTGGAAAACGGACAGGTGGCGAAGGCTGGCGCATCAGTGACCAGAGTGACTTCAACCTCCGGCATGATCCGCTGCATGGCCCGTGCCGCCGCCGTCCCGCCGAATCCGCCGCCGATCACGACGACGCGCGCACCGGCCTGTGCCCGCGCAGGTGCTGCGAGGATCGGCGCGGTCAGCGCCGCGCCGGCGAAGCCAAGCGCCTGCCGGCGCGTCAGTCCGGTTCGGGTCATTGGTCGGCTCCCGGCAGTGCGGCGAAATAGGCCGCGATCTCGGCGATGTCTTCGTCGGACAAGGGTCCGACGAGGCGGCCCATGACAGTGGATTCGCGCGAGCCGTCCCTGAAAGCAAGCAGGGCTTCGGCGAAGACCTCGCTGTCCATGCCGGCGATGGTGGGCATCGTCCCCTGGCTCACGCCGCGAGGGCCGTGGCACGTCGTGCAGGCATCGACCGTTACCGAAAGCGGCCCGTCTGCCGCCCAGGCAGTCCCGGCCCCTGAAAGAACTGCGGCAAAGATCGCGAAGACTCGATGATGGACACGATCCGGATCAGGACAAGTCATGGTCCCTCCTCAGGCAAGTCATGGCTCCTCCACAGCTTGCGTCGAGGATGGCAGGGAATTTCATTTGTGTAGCCTATCTAAAACATAGGAAAAGCCGTACTGCCTGACAGGCGAGGCCTACCGAGCGTACAAGATTGTGCATGGCAATGTGCGATTCCCCGGCTCTTGGCGCGGCCTCCTGGACGGTCCAAGAGCTGATCGCATGCCCCAACGCGACGCTCACCTGCCGTGTCTTTTCATGCTACATGATCTGGTTTCCCGGGTCCAGAAGGCGCTTGCGGTCCCGGCATTCGCCCAGATGCGCGCGATCAAGCGTGCTCCAAAGGGTCCGGTCCCCTGGATTCACGACCGGATCGATGCCGCGAGCCTTGATCAGCGTCGGGTGCGGCGGCGCCCCTTCAAGTCCCGGGACACTGGCTCGGACGAGGCGGGGCCGGTTGTTCGCCACCTCCGCCGTGTGCCGGAGGCGCAATGCCGGATACGACCTTGGTCTGAATGCCCAGTGGTGTCATGACTCCGGCAAACCTGGGAAGTCCGGGCACGTCGAGGAACGAGATTCTCTCGCGGATTCGGCGGTGCAGGGGGATCCGGCAGTCGAACCGTTCCCGCGACAGGATCGCGGCCATCCACGCAACAGCCACCTCTTCCCGCAAGGTGTCGATGACCTGTGACCGTGCCGTGGGGCCGAACGGCCACGCGGAATTCCCCTGGTTCAGAAATTTGTTTTGCTTGCACGAAAGTGCTAGGCTGCGCGTGCAACCGTTGGTGACACGGGCATGGAGGGCTACGGACATGTCGGACCCCAATAGGCCGCCAGCCGCATCGCCGATCACCTTGTCACGTCGCGCGCTGCTGGCGGCTGGCGCGGCAACCTGTGCATTGCCGCTGCAGGCGGACGAGGCGGAGATGCTTGCCGCGATAGAAGAGGATTTCGGCGCGGCGAAACTGAGATCGGGCAAGATCGAAATCACCATGCCGGAATTCTCCGACTCCGGTGCTTCCGTACCGATGGACACTTACATCCCCTGCCAAATGACTCCCGACGACTACCCGCGCATCGTGCGCATCTACGCGCCTCGCAATCCTCGTCCCCGGGTTGTCGCCCTCTACTTTACGCCAGCCTGTGGCGAGGCGCGGATGAGCACCCGCGTGCGGCTTGACTCATTTCAGGACGTGGTGGCCATTGCAGAGATGTCCGACGGCGCAACATTCAAGGCTGTCCGGCACGTCAACGTCACCTACGGGGCCTGCGAGGATGCCGTCGCAAACGACCAGTTCCCGCCTGGTTGGGCACCGAACATGCGAGTGGCGCTGCCCGACAAGGTGGCGAGAGACGAGGTTTTCACGGTGCGTACAATCATCAATCATCCGATGGAAACCGGATTGCGCCACGACAAGACCGGCCTTCTCGTCCCCGTCCGGATCGCCGAACGATTCAGATGCCTTGTCGAAGGGGCAGAGGTCTTCGGCGCCCAGCTGGAGCCTGCTGTTGCCGCGAACCCTTACATTGCCTTCAGCCTGCGTCTCTCCGAAAGCGCGAATCTGGCCTTTGAATGGGTGGACACGAATGGCGATGTCTATCCTGGACATGTGGACGTCGTTTCCTAGCACCCCAACGCCGTTGAATTGATTGATGCGGCCGTGGTCCCGGTCCGGCGCGTTGCCAACCGGCGATCGGTCGCCAATCCGCCCGCATTGACATGAACCGCAAGCCGGTCATGTTCCGTGTTGCATGTCGCGTCCCAAGCCGAGCTGTCGCTACCGCGCCCGACGTCTATCAATCTGTTGCACCTGATGCCGTGTCTTCTCCTTTCGGTTGCCTCCGTCGCAGTCCTTCATGGCCTGGATGGCGATGGCGGCACGGGACGGGTCCGAGAGATCTTCGTCGCCGCCCGAGGCCGGCGCCACCCGGCGCCATCCGGCGCCTTGGGCCCCGGCGCGCCCGGACCGGCAGCGCCGCCCCGGTCTCCTCCGCGCGCGAGATCAGCTCCCAGGGGTCTCGATCATCGTCTCCCGGCGCCGGCGGTCCTCCGCTGCCGTCATCGGTTCCAGCGACAGGGCGCCGGGCTCCGGACTCGGGGAAGAGACAGTACCGTCGGCGAGGTCCAGCGGAGGGCTCGCGTGCGCCTCGGGGCGTCGTCGCCTCCGCCAAGGTTTCCAGACGATCGTACGGCTCCCCTTGTCCAGTGCATCCTTGAGGCGTGCTTCACCGAGCACCGGATCACCTGGTGCCGACGGACCGTCCGTTATGGCAGCACTGTCTCAGAGCCGCCGGGCGGCACGGACGACAATTGCCTCACGATCAGAAGAAGAACGGTCTTGGCAATTGCGCGACCCGGTGTCGCGCCGGAAACGCGGCTGGACGCCGGACATCGTCCCAAATCGCGCCAAAGGCAACAGTATTGGACCTAAAGGGGGACTGACCGTGCAAGCGCCGCGATCTCTTGTGCGTCTGCGGCATACCAGCGGCATCGAAACAGCCAGTTGATTTGGCCAAACTGGGCGGAATTGACAAAGTGCGGGCTGACGAATTCGCGCACCACATCTCCGTCCGGCGTGACTTCAAACAGGCACCCCTTGTTGCCCTCGCAGATCAGCGTATTGCCGGTTGGCAGCCTTTGCGCGCCCCCCATATGTGGCGAGAAGAACGACGTGAAGTCGTCCTTGGCGACGTACCGCCAGACGACCTCCTTTGCCTTCGGGTCGATTTCCAGGACCTGGCTGTGATGCAGGTCGCTGTTGTAGACGCCATTTGCAAAGATCAGGATGTTTCCGTTCTCGAGCAGTTGCGCGTCGTGCTGACCGCCCATTTCGTCATCCTGGTACTCCCATGTGACCTTGTTTGTCGAAGGATCGACGATGAACAGCAGGTTCAGGTTCTTTGAGCTGATCAGGCAGGTGCCGTCGGCAAGCGGGGAGACGGTGTTCGTGTGGCCATAGCTCCACCGATTGGCGTTCCTGTGAAGTGGATGCGTGTCTGGCCCAAGTTCAAGGAAATTCCACTCCCAAACCACGTCGCCGTCGTCATTCACTTGGCGAATCGCCTCTCCAAATGGGCCTCCCTCGGAATGCGTGGACAAGCACCGTCGAAAAAGGCCGGGCGGACGGAGGCCGGCCGACGTCGCCGTCGTCATTCACTTGGCGGACTCGGAATGCGTTTCCGGCACCCCGCCCGGAATCCTGGCCTTTTCGTCTTCGGAGAGTTCCGTGAAAGCGGCGTAGATCGCGCCATTCGCAAGCCGGCGCGCATCGTGGTGCTGATAGGCGTCGTCGTGCCGCCATGCCAGGGTTCCGTCCGGCGCATATTCGGACATGCGTCCGCTGACCGTGAGTGCCACTCCCTTGCGGTTTTCGCAGCGCTCATTTCGGAACAGGTTGCCGTTGGGGAGCAGGTAGCTCCAGTTCGTCATGCCGTTGCCAGTCGCCCATTCATGGGCAACGGATCCGTCGGGGGCGAGCAGGTAGGCGCGGTCCCCTTCAACCGGGCAGATCAGGATGTAGCCTGGTGTCGATTGCGACGGGTCGTCAAACACCAGGCCGGTGTGTCGAATGCGCATTCCTGCCGCCCCTCAGATGTCCAGCACGAGTTCTCTTGTCTTTGACCGCGAGCAGCAGATCGTGATTTTCGCGTTGGACGCTTTTTCGAGGTCCGTCTGCACGAGGTCGCGATGGTCGGGCATGCCGTCGACCACGCGCGTGAGGCAAGTCCCGCAAACGCCCGACTGGCAGGACATCGACACGCCAACCCCGTTTGCAACCAGCCGGCCCGCGATCGTCTCGCCAGGGGCGACTTCGAAGGTCTTGCCAGACTTGCGGGCGACGACGGTGAACGGAGCCCCATCGGTGTCGACTTCCGCGCCAAAACGCTCCAGATGCACGCAATCGTCCGCCCAGCCCAGGCTTTCCGCGGTGCGGACGACGAAATCCATGAACCCGCCTGGCCCGCAGACGTAAAGATGCCGCTCGGGTGATGCCGCACGCAAGACGGATTCGATGTCCAGTTTCTGCTCCTGCGGGCCGGTGCTGATGTGGATGTGGACCTTGTCGCCAAAGCGGTCCATTTCCTCGCAAAAGGCAAGCCTTTCCCTGGTGCGCCCGCAGTAGTGAAGCTCCCAGGACGCCCCCTTCGCCTCCAAGGCATAGGCCATGCTCAGCATCGGGGTAATGCCGATGCCGCCCGCAACCAGGATTGTATGTCCGGCGTCATGCAGCGGGAAATTGTTGCGTGGGCGTCCGATCCGAATGCCCGCACCGGCCGCGAATTCGGCATGAACCGCCGCCGAGCCGCCACGCGATTCCGGATCGCGCAAGATTCCGAGGCGGTACCGTGTTCGGTCCCCAGGGTCGCCGGTCAGCGAATACTGTCTGATGAGACCGGACCGCACGAAGACATCGACATGCGCGCCGGCCTCGTAGGCTGGCAAGGGAGCGCCGTCGGCACTCTTCAATTCAAGGCTCAGAACGTCAGCTGCCGCCGGTTCACAATGGGCGATTCTCACGTCAATCCAAGGGGCTGCCGTTGCCGAGGTCCCAACAGGGTCGGTCAGGACCTCGCTTGCCAAATGGACGCGAACTGGCAGTTTCGAATAGGCGCGGATGGTGTTGTTCATGGCGATCTCGGGCGCGCCCGACAGCTCGAAGCGTTCTACGCGGCGGCGCAGCGCCTCCAGCAGGAGGATCATTTCCCGGCGCGCCAGATGCATGCCCATGCACATGTGAACGCCTTGCCCGAATCCGACGTGATCATGGACGTCCCGGCAGACGTCGAAAGCGTCGGGATCGGAGTACTTGCGCGGATCACGATTTGCCGAGGCATAGCAGACGATCACGCGCTTGTCCTTCGGGATCACATGGCCGGACACCTCGATGTCCTCAATCGCATAGCGGGTGAAGGCCCGAATGGGCGTGGCCAGGCGCACCGCTTCTTCAACGGCGTTGGGGATCAGCGCAGGATCGGCGCGGACTTTCAACCACTGTTCAGGATTGTCGGCAAGGAACTTGATGATCTGGCCCGTCGCCGAAATCGTCGTGTCGAGCGACGGGTTGATGTAGTCGCGCATCAATTGAGCGCACAGCTCCCGGGAAATCCGCGTTCCGGGCCCACCTCGAAAATGCGCCTTGCCCAGCCACCTTCCGCCAGCCTCTCAGGGCGGCCGTATTCCAGCAGGAAGTCCCTCAGGGTCTTCAGGTCATCAAACGCCTGGACCGTGCGGGCATTCTCCGTCCCGAACAGGTTGAAGGCGGCGCTCGCCCATTTCAGCATCTGGTTGGAGTCGACGGCCTGGGGCAGGCCGACCAGTTCGGCAACGATGGTGACGGGCAGGAACTGCGCGAGATCAGCGATGGCGTCGAATTCGCCGCGATCGCACAGCGTTTCGATCAGCCCGTCGGCTGCGGCTTTCAGGCGTGGTTCGACGTCGCGGAGTGATCCCGGCAAGAGCGGTTCTGAAGTGACCGCACGGGTCTCGTCATGGATGGGCGGGTCAGAGTTGAGCGTCGAGCCCACGAGAATCTCGTTGACCTTCGGGATCGGCGAAACGCCGCGGGAAGACACGAAGCGCAAGGGTTGCTGCAGAACCTCGCTGACCTCCTTGTAGCGCGCGACGAGGTAGAGGTCGTTTCTTGCCATGTAGACCACGGGGCCCAACTCGCGGAGTTCCGCGTAGACCGGAAACGGATCCTTGATCACGTCGTCGGAGAAGAAGTCGATGTCGGAGGTCGGAACGGTCATTCCGCATCCTCCGGTTGTGGAAGAAGCATCGCGTCCAGCCCCAGGGCATCGGACATGTTGAATGCGCCCATTGCGCCGTCGATGGCGATGTCCGCGCCTTTCAACCAATTGCTTGCGGGCGACAGGACGAAGGCCGCGATTTCCGCGATCTCCTCGGGTCTGCCGGGTCGTCCCGCTCGCTCGACGTTCCTTGCCATCTGATCGCCGAATGCCCGCTTGAAGTCGTCGAGGATGCCGGTTGCGACGCCACCGGGGCTGAGCGAGTTCGCACGCAGGCCG
This sequence comes from Paracoccaceae bacterium, assembly GCA_965208685.1. Lineage (GTDB taxonomy): Bacteria > Pseudomonadota > Alphaproteobacteria > Rhodobacterales > Rhodobacteraceae > JAJEFO01. The sequence goes on from CBDBPL010000007.1 coordinate 863,318, forward strand.
CGACCCAACAGTTCTTCGGCGATTGCCGCGGTCCACAGGATCACGGCCTCCTTTGAAAGATTGTAGCAGCGGGTGGCATCGATTCGTTCAGTGGCTACGAACCGCGCGACCTGGTCTGAATGCGTCAGCTGCGCCAACCTCTTGACCTGTTCGACATTGTCACGCCAACCGTGGCCGGCGCGCGAGGCCATGTTCACGATCGATGCGCCGGCCCTCAGGTGCGCAAGCATGGCAGCCGTGAAGGCACGCGTCCCCAGGAAGTTCACTTGCAGGATGACGCCTTCCAGCCCGCTGCGAGGCGGCACGCCCGCGTTGTTGCAAAGCCCGTCAAGCTTGCAAGGCGTTTCAGCCGCCGCAGCCGTGATCGCGTCCTTGTCGTTCAGGTCCAGAGGCACGAAGTGATCAACGTTCTCAGAGGGTTCGTGAACATCAAATCCAACAACAACGTGGCCCTGCGATTTCAGCGTCGCTGCGAGTCTGGCCCCAATTCCGCTTGCAACACCGGTGACCGCATATGTTTGGGACATGATCGTCTCCTGAACTGATGCGTGCGAACCTACGTCGGTTTGCACGATTGCCGAAAGGGCAAAAGAGAACCCGGCACGATCGCATCTGCCAATGACGCGTGCAACGTGCGGCGCGGGCGGCAGGCCGCGTTCCGCGGGAGATCGGGCGCATCCCTTGGAAGCCATTCCCTGCGGTGTCGGAGGCCACCGCCACGTGAAAGCCGCGCGACGGGCGGGCCACTCGACTGTCCTGCACTTCGTGCCCGCCGGTTCGCCAACCGGGCGTTCGACGGGATCCGCAACCGAGCTGGGCCGGGCGGCCACGTTGTTCCGGAATAAGACGCGCGGAGTCGGGCGGAGTCGGTTCGTGCGGTCGCGAGCTGTTCTCTCGGCAGCGAAAGCGCGTGCGGATGCAGCCATGCCAATTGACGACAGCGGTCTTGATCAGCCGCATCAAGTGCTCGCGAACCTCGCAGACGTGATGTCGTGAAAGGCCGAAGCCGTTCCCCAATGGGTGGTTGCGGCACTTGTTCGCACAATGTCACCGCATCCCCGATGACGGTCGGGTCGCCGGGACGCATGGCTGGGCTGATTCTCGTTCCGGTTGCGGCCGGGCAATCCCATGCGCGCAGCATGGTTGGAATCAGGCATGCATCGCGCGTGGCGACGGCGTTGACGAAGCGCCGACGGGACTTGGCGCCGGATCGCAGCATCGGGACAAGTGAATGCTCGGAAACAGCGAACTCGGCAGCCACTTCGTTGCCGGTCTGCCAGGATTGCACTTTGGCGTCAGCGAGAGATGGCAATCCCGCGGAACCGATGCGGAGGCTGCACGATGGCCGGACCCGTGCGCAAGTCCGTACACCGCCGGGTGCACGCGGCGCCGAATGCTACCGCGTGGTTTCGGTCAGGCGTCGTTTGACGTACTCGGTGACCTGGCCGATCATGTCGTCCATGTGCGGCTCTTCGAAGAAATGTCCCGCACCGTTGATCTCGGAATGCGTGATCGTGATTCCCTTCTGCTCATGCAGCCGTTCCACCAGTTCGTGCGTGTCTTCTGGAGGCGCCACGCGATCTGCGGTGCCGCTGATGATCAGGCCGGATGAGGGGCAGGGTGCCAGGAATGAGAAATCATAGCTGTTGGCCGGCGGGGACACGCTGATGAAGCCGGTGATTTCCGGGCGTCGCATCAGGAGCTGCATCCCGATCCACGCACCGAACGAGAAGCCGGCGACCCAGCAGTGCTTTGCATTCTGGTTCATGGATTGAAGGTAGTCGAGGGCCGAAGCTGCATCGGACAACTCGCCGATGCCCTCATCGTATTCGCCTTGGCTGCGCCCGACGCCCCGGAAGTTGAAGCGAAGCACGTTGAATCCCATGTTGTGGAACGCATAGTGCAGGTTGTAGACGATGCGGTTGTTCATCGTTCCGCCGTACTGCGGGTGCGGATGCAGCACGATCGCGATGGGTGCGTCCCTGTTCCTTTGCGGGTGGTAGCGGCCTTCGAGCCGACCTTCAGGTCCTGGAAATATGACCTCGGGCATCTGTCCAGTTTCACCTTTCCACTTGCCGAAGCTTCGTCAATAGTTGACGAATTTCATGAGTTACCTTAGAACCGTTCTAAACAGGCTCCGCCCTCCGGAAGGACTTTCGGGACGTAAGCTGCGCGGCGCGAAAGGTCAATGAGAAGTAGGCGAGGCACTCAGCCATGAAACTCAGCACGAAAGGGCGTTACGCCGTGGTCGCGCTGGCGGATCTGGCGCTGACACCGGAGAACGAGCTGCTGTCGCTGAGCGAGATCTCGAAGCGCCAGGACATTTCGTTGCCCTATCTCGAACAGCTGTTTGTGAAGTTGCGGCGCTCAGGGCTGGTGGAATCCGTTCGTGGACCCGGCGGCGGGTATCGTCTTGCCCGTCCGGCTGCGCAGGTCAGGATCAGCGAAATCCTTGGCGCCGTGGACGAGACGGTAAGCGCCATGCACACGGGGGCTGGCGCAAGCGGCGGCGTTTCGGGCTCGAAGGCGCAGAGTCTCAGCAACAGGTTGTGGGAAGGGCTGTCCGCACATGTCTACGTGTTCCTCCACCAGACGCGGCTTTCGGACGTGGTCGGCAACGAACTGGCCCCTTGCCCTGCCGTCCCGGCGCTTCTGCAAGTGGTGGACGACGGATGAGCAGCGCAAAGGGACTTGAGGGAGGCGTCGAGCCTCGTGCTGGAGTTGCGCCGGGATGTCCGTGAAGGATGATCGCACATATCTCGACTGGAACGCGACGGCGCCGCTGCGACCGAGCGCCAGGAGCGCCGTGAATGCAGCGCTGGAGGAAACCGGGAATCCGTCCTCCGTGCATGCCGAGGGCCGCAGGGCGCGTGGCATTGTCGAGCGTGCCCGTGTGCAGGTCGCGGAACTGGTCGGATGCAACCCGGCGGAAGTCGTGTTCACGTCCGGGGCGACGGAGGCGGCTTCCGTGCTTCGGCACCTGGCGCCGGAGCATTTCGTCCGCGTCCACGCCTACGCGCATGACTGCCTCTGGGCGCATCGCGACATGGCTTCGGCGAGCGTCGCGCGGGATGGGCCGGGGCATGTGCTGGCCATGAGTCATGCAAATTCGGAAACCGGAGTGATCACGGAGCGGCCGGATCCGGTTGATGGCTGCTGGTCAGCTGATGGAGTCCGCTGCGACCGTCTGCTCCTGGACATCGCCCAGTCGGCGGGCAAGGTGCACTTCGAGTTTCGCGCGTCAGGTGCGGATCTGGCAATTCTCTCGGCCCACAAGTTGGGCGGCCCGAAGGGTGTTGGCGCCCTGATCGTGCGCGAAGGCATGGAGATCGAGGCGTTGCTTTGCGGCGGCGGGCAGGAATTGGGCCGTCGCTCCGGCACGGAGAACGTCGCAGGAATCGCTGGATTCGGCGCCGCTGCTCAGGATGCATCGCTTGATCTTGCGGCCGGACGCTGGGCCGCGGCGGAGGCTTTGCGGGACGATCTGGAAAACGCTCTGGAAGCCAGCGCAAAAGAGACTATTTTTGTCGGCAGAGACTCGCGGCGGCTGCCAAACACTTCCTGCTTCGTCACTCCGGGCTGGAAAGGGGAAACGCAGGTCATGCAAATGGATCTGGCAGGTTTCGCCGTCTCCAGCGGTTCAGCGTGCTCGTCGGGCAGGGTGAAGGGATCTCGCGTGCTCCGCGCCATGGGCCTGGATGCGCAAGCGGCGGAATGCGCGCTTCGAGTGTCGATCGGTCCGACGACGACCGAGAGTGAGGTGATGCGCTTCGTGGACGCGTGGACGAAGCAGGAAGGGAAACTCCGCCAGCGTGCGGCGTGAAGGGGAACCGGCAGATGACAGTTCTGGAAAGTGTGGCTGAGGTCAAGGACGGCGTCGACCAGGAAACGGTCGAAGCCGTGCAATCCCTTTCGGCGGCGTACAAGCATGGCTGGGAGACCGAGATCGAGACGGACTATGCGCCGAAGGGTCTCGACGAGAGCATCGTGCGCCTGATCTCGGAAAAGAACGGCGAGCCGGAATGGATGACCGAATGGCGGCTCGAGGCCTATCGCAGATGGCTCGAGATGGATGAACCGGAGTGGGCCATGGTCGACTACCCGGCGATCGATTTCCAGGACCAGTATTACTATGCCAAGCCGAAATCCATGGCGGAGAAGCCGAAGTCGCTCGACGACGTCGATCCGAAGCTCCTGGAGACCTACGAGAAGCTCGGCATTCCGCTGAAAGAGCAGATGGTGCTTGCCGGAGTGGATGGTGGGGCGAGTTCGCCCTACGAAGGCCGCAAGGTCGCCGTGGACGCCGTCTTTGACAGCGTCTCGGTCGGCACGACCTTTCAGGCCGAACTCGAGAAGGCGGGCGTGATCTTCTGCCCGATTTCGGAGGCCGTCAGGGAGCATCCTGATCTTGTCAGGAAATATCTTGGCAGCGTCGTGCCGCAGTCGGACAACTTCTACGCGACTCTCAATTCGGCCGTGTACTCGGACGGGTCCTTCGTCTACGTTCCCGAAGGCGTTCGCTGCCCGATGGAGCTCAGCACATATTTCCGGATCAATGCCGAGAATACCGGCCAGTTCGAGCGTACGCTGATCATCGCCGACAAGGGATCCTACGTTTCCTATCTCGAAGGGTGCACGGCGCCGCAGCGGGACACGAACCAGCTGCATGCCGCGGTTGTTGAACTGGTGGCGCTGGAGGATGCCGAGATCAAGTATTCCACGGTGCAGAACTGGTATCCGGGCGACGAGGAGGGCAAGGGTGGCATCTACAATTTCGTCACCAAGCGGGCCGATTGCCGTGGCGAGCGCTCGAAGGTGATGTGGACGCAGGTCGAAACCGGTAGCGCCGTCACGTGGAAATACCCGTCCTGCATTCTCAGGGGCAACGAAAGCCAGGGCGAATTCTATTCGATCGCCATCACGAACAACCGGCAGCAAGCCGATACGGGCACCAAGATGGTGCATCTCGGCAAGAACACGAAGTCGAGGATCGTCTCCAAGGGTATCAGTGCCGGGCGGGCGCAGAACACCTATCGCGGGCTGGTTTCGATGCATCCCAGGGCCAGCGAGTCCCGGAACTACACCCAGTGCGATTCGCTCCTGATCGGCGGCAAGTGCGGGGCGCATACCGTTCCCTATATCGAAGTGAAGAACAACTCGTCCCGAGTCGAGCACGAGGCGACGACGTCGAAGGTCGACGAGGACCAGCTCTTTTATTGCAGGCAGCGCGGCATGGACGAGGAAGAGGCGGTGGCGCTCGTTGTCAACGGCTTCTGCAAGGACGTGCTCCAGGCGCTTCCCATGGAGTTCGCGATGGAGGCGCAGCAGTTGGTGGCGATTTCGCTTGAGGGCAGCGTCGGATGAGCAACTCATTGCTGTTCATGCACGGCGCATTCCGCGTCGAATTCGCATGCTGTTGCAATGCCGGCATGGCCGACGGCCTTGGCCGTGTCCACGAGATGGGAATTCAGGCATGAACTGGCAGTTTTCCGTGTGCGTTGGCGCCTTCAGCTTCGCCCTCGTCATCTTGCTGACCCTTGGTGGCTGGATGCGGGGCATGGGCGGTTCCTGGCCGCTCCTGCTGGCAGTCAGCGCGGCGTCGGGAGCGCTGTTCGGACCCAGCATGCGTCTCCTGGTGCCGAGCGAATTTTGGAGGAAGAAATAGTGATCCGTACAATGCTCCTCACGGCAGCCCTTACCGGTCTCTTCTGTTCGGCGTTTGCGGTGTTCGTCCATTTCATGACGAGTGCACTGGGGCTTTTCGCCTTGGTCCTGGTCAGCTTCACGAGCGGCTTTCTTGGCAGCTTCTTCGCGCAATCCGTGCTTGGTCGCGTCTGGGAAAGGGTTCGGTGATGTCTCGCGTTGTCAAGCAGAGGACCTCGGCGGGAATGGCCCTTCGATGACAGTGCGGCCGCGTCCGAAGCGCTCGCAGGTCGCAGAATTCATTTGGGTGCAGGTCACAAGAGCGTTCCCGCACGTCAGTTTCATGAGGAAGACATGCTGAAAATAAACGATCTTCACGTCAGGCTTGAGGAAGAGGACAAGGCGATCCTCAGGGGCGTTGATCTGGACGTGACGGCCGGGTCCGTGCACGCGATCATGGGGCCGAACGGCTCGGGAAAGTCGACGCTCGCCTATGTCCTGTCCGGACGGGACGGCTACGAGGTCACGCGCGGGGGCGTTGCGCTTGAGGGCCAGGACCTGCTCGAACTCGAACCCGAGGAACGTGCTGCAGCGGGCCTGTTCCTGGCATTCCAGTATCCTGTCGAGATCCCCGGAGTCGGCAACATGACGTTTCTCCGGACCGCGCTCAATGCGCAGCGCAAGGCGCACGGCGAAGATGAAGTGAGCGCGGCTGATTTCCTCAAGCTCATCCGCGCAAGGGCTAAGTCTCTTCAGATCGACCCGGAAATGCTTAAGCGTCCCATCAATGTCGGGTTTTCCGGCGGAGAAAAGAAGCGCAACGAGATCCTCCAGATGGCAGTTCTCGAACCGAAGATGTGCGTTCTGGACGAAACGGATTCAGGTCTGGACGTGGATGCGATGCGCCTCGTGGCTGACGGCGTGAACGCCCTTCGCGACGACGGCCGCGCATTTTTGGTCATCACGCATTACCAGCGCCTGCTGAACCACATTGAACCTGACGTGGTTCACATCATGGCGGACGGCAGAATCGTGAAGACCGGAGGGCCCGAACTCGCGCTTGAAGTCGAGACCAACGGGTATGCCGACATCCTCCTGGAGGTTGCCTGATGGGCCTGCCCGTTCGCAGACAGGAAGGCACGGAAGCCAGGATTGACCATCTCGAAGTGCCCGACGGCGCGGCATGGGCGACGGCGGCGCGCAGGCAGGCCGTTTCCCGGTACCTCGCAACGGGACTGCCGGGGCGTCGCGACGAATACTGGCGATTCACGCGACCGGATGACCTGAACACGCCGCAAGCCCCTCCTGCGGCCGTGGTCGACTTCAAGGAAGCGCCCGCATTCAATGAGGTCGATCGACTGAGAATCGTGTTCCGGGACGGTGTCTTCGATGCCGAAGCGTCGGACGACCTTTCGTGCGAGGGACTGGAAATCGAAAGGCTCCGATCAGCGACGGCGCACGACATTCACTGGTTGAAGGATGTCTACGGAGTGCTGGAGGCACGGGGCCAGGAACCCGTGGCGCGCCCCTTTGCGGCGCTAAACACGGCATTCGCCACCGACGGCATCGTGATCAGGGCCACTGAAAGGGTTTCCAGGCCTGTCAACCTGACCTACCTGCATGAGAACCCTGACAGCGACGCGATCCTGCATTTTGCAATCAAGGTCGAAAGCGGGGCCGACCTGACAGTCCTCGAAAACGGCCCCGCGGCGGCGCGCTTCAACAAGTGCATGGAAGTCGATGTCGCCGACGGCGGCGCGTTCCATCATGTTCGCGCGCAGGGTCGCGATCATGAACGTCGCGCGGTCACGCACTTGTTCGCGCGCCTTGGAAAGGAGAGCGCCCTCAAGTCGTTCACGTTGACTGCCAATGGCATCTTGACCCGCAATGAGGCATTCATCGAACTCGTTGGCGACAATGCTGTCGCCCACATTGCGGGCGCAGCCGTCGGGGACGGCGATTTCCATCACGACGACACCGTGTTTGTTGTCCACGACGCGGTCGGGTGCGAGAGCCGCCAGGTCTTCAAGAAGGTGTTGCGCAACGGTGCTGTTGGCGCCTTTCAAGGCAAGATCCTGGTGAAGGAGGGGGCGCAGAAGACCGACGGGTACCAGATCAGCCAGTCGCTGCTTCTGGACGAGGACGCGCAGTTTCTGGCGAAGCCCGAACTCGAAATATATGCCGACGACGTGGCATGCTCCCACGGCTCGACGTCGGGTGCGATCGACGAGGACGCACTGTTCTACCTGCAGTCACGCGGCATTCCGAGACCCGACGCGCAGGATCTTCTGGTCCTCGCCTTTCTTGCGGAGGCGATCGAGGAAATCGAGAGCGAAGACATTGCCGAGGACATTTCCGGGCGGCTCAAAGGTTGGCTGCAGCGTCGCCGCAGATGAGCGTCGTTCTGGATATCTTGAGAACCTACCGGACTCCCAAGTCCGTTCAGGTCCGGCGAATGACGGGCTTTCGTCGCGAAGGCGGCTTGCTTGCCATGGCCCTGACGGCCTGTGGCCTTATATTCGTGGCACAATTGCCCAGGCTTGCGCGCGAGAGTTGGTCGGATCCGACTGTCGGGCTTGATGCGCGACTTGCCGGAGCTTTCTTTGCCTGGATGGTGGCCATGCCGCTTGTTCTCTACGCAATTGCGCTGCTGGTGCACGTCGTGTTGCGCCTGGTCCGGTGGCCCGCGACTGGCTATGCCTGTCGGGCCGCACTGTTTTGGGCGCTGCTCGCCTCGACACCGGCCTGGCTCCTGTCCGGACTTGCCGCCGGCCTTGCCCCGGGACTGCCGTTCGATGCCATGAGCCTGGTTGCCTTCGCACTATTCTGCGCATTTTTGTGGGCCGGAATGCTGGCGATGAAGCAAGCGCACGTGGAGGCAGCGTGACTCTCTGGGACCGACTTCCTGGCATCGCGCTGAACATGCTTCGCGAACCGCGGTCGTCTGCGGCCGAGCTCTTCCGGCTTGGCGTGCCGCGCGATGCCGTGTGGATGTCTTTCGTCTTGGTAATCGTGCTCTACGTCATTGCCGTCGAGCGGTTTCTGCCGATGGCGGAAGCGTTGGTGATGCCCGTGCCGACACTGCCACCTCTGTTGCGTGCAGGCCTGGAACTCTGCAGCGAACTGTTCCTGGTCTGGGTGCTGTGGAAGATGGGCGGGGCATTTGGAGGGCAGGGCAGGTTCGAACAAGTGCTCTTGGTGTTTGTCTTCGCCTGGATGTACTTCACTGCGGGTGTCGTGCTCCTGCCGATCTTGGCGGCGTTTTCGTTCACGTTGACCGGACTGGTCGGAATCGCGTTCTTCATTCACTGGGTCTGGCTGTTCATTTCGGTGATGGCCGAGGCCCACGGGTTCAAGTCTCTCTGGACATCGTTTGTGCTGTTCGTGTTGTCCTGGATTGCATTGTTCCTCTTCTCCTTCCTTGTTTCGCCCATCGTGATCGGCCTTATCGGAGTGGGCGGACGTGTATGATGTCGAGAGAATTCGCCGCGACTTCCCGATCCTCGGACGGGAAGTGAACGGCCAACCGCTTGTCTATCTTGACAACGGTGCATCGGCACAAAAGCCGCAGGTCGTGATTGACGCGGTCACGCGCGCATACTCGCAGGAGTACTCCAACGTCCACAGGGGTCTGCACTATCTCTCCAACCTTGCGACCGAAAAGTACGAGGCCGTGCGCGGCACCATTGCACGGTTCCTGAATGCGGGCGCAGCCGAAGAGATTGTCATGAACTCGGGCACGACCGAAGGCATAAACACGGTGGCGCATGCCTGGGCGATGCCCCGCATGGAAGCGGGCGATGAAATCGTCCTGTCGGTCATGGAGCATCATGCCAACATCGTGCCCTGGCACTTCCTGCGCGAGCGGCAGGGAGTTGTCCTCAAGTGGGTCGATGTGGACGAATCGGGCGCGCTGCCGCCCGAAAGGGTACTGGACGCGATCGGGCCTAGGACGAGGCTGATTGCGGTCACGCACCTGTCGAACGTTCTGGGGACCAGGGTCGACGTGAAGTCCATCTGTCGCGGTGCGCAGGGACGGGGCGTTCCGGTGCTGGTCGATGGGAGCCAGGGCGCGGTTCACATGCCGGTAGATGTTCAGGACATCGGGTGTGACTTCTACGCGATCACGGGGCACAAGCTTTACGGCCCGTCCGGCTCCGGGGCGATCTACATCCGGAAGGAACGCCAGGCGCAGATGCGGCCCTTCATGGGCGGCGGTGACATGATCCGGGACGTGAGAAGGGATGACATAACCTGGGCGGCTCCGCCGATGAAGTTCGAGGCCGGCACGCCAGGAATCGTTCAGCAAATCGGCCTTGGTGTCGCCCTCGACTATCTCATGGAACTCGGCTTGGAGAACGTGGCCCGGCATGAGGCCCGGCTTTGTGACTACTTGCGGTCGAGGATCGACGGGCTCAACTGGCTGAACGTGCAGGGGAACACACCAGACAAGGCCGCAATATTCTCGTTCACGCTCAACGGAGCGGCCCACGCTCACGACATCTCCACGGTCCTTGACAAGAAGGGTGTCGCGGTCCGGGCCGGTCACCACTGCGCCGCGCCGCTGATGGAGCGTTACGGGATCACTGCGTCGGCACGGGCGAGTTTCGGGCTGTACAACACCGAGGCCGAGGTCGACACGTTGGTTGAAGCGCTGGAACTTTGCCAGGAACTGTTCGGGTGACGAAGCAGTCCAAGGGCGTGTCACTTGTGCAGCGGGCATTTCTTCGAGCCAGAGGGGCTGACGGGACGGTGGGAGGGCGTGGCTGAAGCCGTTCTGGCCGTCGGCGCACCGGTTTCGACGGCCGATGAACCGGGCAGGATTCCATGCACCTGCGAATCGACATGAAGGAACCGTCGCACATGCTGCGCGGCAAAGCCGGAGCAAAGCGCCCACCCTGCCCAAACGCGCGCGCGTGCAACGCAGGGATGCCGGCCGTCACGAGGCATCAAACGGAATCCAGCGTGGGATACTCCCTGTGCCAATATCCAATTTCTATTGTTCTTGACAGGTCTCCCGGAAACCCCCATTCTCGATCTTGAAATTGTAGACAAAATACAATTCACGAAACCGGCGCCGTACCTCAGACGCCGGAATTCCAATTGAAACGGAGGAACCAGACATGTCTGACCGCACGAAACTCAATACGCCAGGCGCCAGTCGATGGACACGCCGAAGAGTCCTCGGCACAGCCGGCAAAGGATTTGCGCTTGGCACCACGGCACTGGCTGCACCATGGCTGCTTCCCGGTCGCGCCTCCGCGCAGGCAAGCGAAGTGAACGTGCTCGCATTTGGGGGATACGAAGAGCCCGGAATGCTCGACGCGTTCCAGGAAAGCACCGGAATCAAGGTCAACCTCAAGATTCACGACGGATCGGACGAGGAGATGGTAGCCCTGGTCCGCTCTTCTCCGGCAGGAACGTTTGACATCATCACGCCGACAAGCGCCTACGTGCCCCGGGCGGCGCGAGACGGACTGCTGCTTGAACTCAACCCGGGCGACTATCCACTGGACGACTACTTCGAGATCATTGCCAACTGGCCACCGTGCTACGTCGATGGCAAGATGTACGGTCTTGTGAACCGCTTCGGCTACTACGGCATCACGTACAACCACGAGAAGTTCTCAGAGGACGATGTCGCAAGCTACTCGGTCCTGTGGGACAGCGCCGTATCGGGCCGCGTTGCTCTCTTCGACTGGTTCCTGCCCAACATGGGCTGCCTTTCGAAGTTCAACGGCAACCCGCAGCCCTATGACCTTGACGCCGCTGCCTTCGGCGCACTCGTCGACCGTCTTACGAGCCTGCGTCCGCAGGTCGGCTTGGTCGGCAACACGTCGCAGGTCATCCAAGCGATGGCTGGGGGCAGTTACGACCTCGCGATCGCCGGAGAATGGGTTCAGGCCGGAATGTACGACGACGGCCTTCCATTCAAGGCGCGAGTGCCAGAGGAAGGTGGCGTGACCTGGGACCAGGCCGTCTGTATCGCAGCGAACACGCCGCGCATGGAAAACGCCGTCAAGTTTGTGCAGTACGTGGCCGGGCCAAGGTTCCAGTCCATGCTGGCAATCGCCAAGACCTACTACAGCATGGTCCCGAACAAGAAGGCCGCGGAACTTCTGCCTGACGACAAGCGCGAATTGCTGAACCTGGTAGACCTCGACCGGTTCGACGAGGTGTTCATGGCCAACCTGTCACCCAGGAAGGATCCTGACAACAGGCAGGAATGGCTCGACGCCTGGGAGAACTTCAAGAACCTCTGAGGTTCACGACATCCGACCGATCGCCTCCGCTTGTCACGAGCGGGGCGTTCGGTCTCCCGTCCATGGGCAATGCACGGAGAATGGAACCGGGTATGGCAATCATTGACTGTTCGCAGTGCATGGAGCCGCATTGGCTTTGGCCGAGCTACCCGTTCGTGTCACAATCCTACTATCGCGGCGACGAATTCCAGGAGTTCGGATACAGGTGGCGCGGCAGTGGGTTCAGCTTCACATCCGCCCCGGGATGGCGAATTCGCGGCGGAAAACGGCTCGACGACTATCCTTTGCAGATGTTCGCCGGTGTTGCCCAAGTCCTCGACGTCTCCGCTTCGGAAACGATCGACGAAGCGGTGATCGCAGCAAAGTGCTCTGGCCGGCCCGAGCGAAACATCCTCGTCCTGAGGAGCGGGCATGCGGAGTCGGTTCACAATAGAAAGCCGGAATACTGGCGGAACGCCCCCCGGATTTCACCCGGTTGCGCGGCGGAAATATCGAGGGCCGGATTCACTCATGTGGCAGTGGACCTGTCCTGTGACAACATCCCGGCCAGCCGTCCCGGAGGCGAAGGAGGATACGACAACCACAACGAACCCTTCCGCGCAGCGCTCCACGCCGAGGGGCTGCTGCTGACGGAGAACTGCGTTGACCTCGGCGCCATCGAGAATCAAGAGGTCTTTTTCGTTGCGTTGCCGATTTCCCTCCCGGACAGTGCCACCGCGCCATGCCGGCCGATCGCGATGAGTTCATGGCCGTCCGACACGCCCCGCATTGTCGACCTGTCGGTCCCGCTCTTCAATCACTGGCGATGGAAAATCGATGTCTGCAAGGGGAGGAGTTTTGCCACAGGCGACGACGCAGAGGAAACCCATTTCCTGATCACCGGACATGGCTTTACCCATTGCGATGCACCATGCCACATGCGGAAAGGCGGCGCGACGATCCAGGATCTTCCGAACGAAGGGCTCGACCTGTTTGTCGGCGAAGCGGTCATTGCAGACTTTTCGGACCTGGAACTGCCTTTCCCGATTACGCGGTCGTTGCTGGCAGAGCGGCTTGGCGACCGCCTCCGCCCTGGCGACCGCCTGATCCTCCGCAGCGACCTGACGAACAGGCTCGGCTACGAAAGCCGGGAATGGCACCTCAAGGCGCCGAACCTTGAACCGGACGCGGCCAAGTGGATCACATCCCTGGAGCCTGCGGCAGTCTGCATCGACTTTCCGCAGGACTACATTGCGCGTGAAATGCCGGTCAGGCATGTCTACAACGAGGAATTCGCCACTCATCACGCGGTCTTCGCCGCTGGCGTTCCCTTCGTCGAGGACCTGAGGGACCTGGGTCGCCTGCACGCGGAGCGCCCCTTTCTGGTAGCCGTGCCACTGAAGTCGACTTGCGTGGACGGTGCCCCTATGCGCGCCGTGGCGCTCGAATGGTAGGCATCGGCGAAACCGTGCGAGAAACATCCGCCCGTCGACGTGCGCCTGTGGCCAACCTGTGGCACGGGATCCTTCCTGCCGTAATCCTCATGGCCGGGTTCTTTGTCGTACCGATAGGTTACACCGTCGGCCTCAGTTTCACCGGCGCCGATCACGGCGGGCTGACTCTGTCCAACTACGTGACCTTCTTTACGAACGACCGGTTCACGGACGCACTCGTACGTAGCGTCCTGCTGGCATCTGCGGCGGTCGTGCTCGCGTCCGTCATTGCTTACCCGCTGGCGTGGTTCCTGACCTACGCGGCACACCCGCGACGTCGGCTCCTGTTGCTGTTCCTGCTGATCGCTCCGTTTTGGACAAGTTTCACGATTCGCGCATTTTCCTGGCAACTGGTGCTGTCTGACAGCGGTGTCATCGCGTTCGCACTGACCAAGGTACTTGGCCAACCCGTCGCACTCGGGTTTCTCTATACCATGTCAGCTTCGGTCTTCGGTTTGGCATTGTTCGGCATCATGCTGATAACACTGACGATTTTCAGCGTGATGGTCACCATCGATCCTCGACTTCTCGAGGCGAATCGGGATCTTGGAGGCAGTGAATGGCGCGGCTTCCTTGAGATCGTCCTGCCCCTGAGCCTCCCCGGCTGGATCATCGGCGCCGTGCTGACATTTATCATTTGCGTCGGTGACTACGCCGTGCCGACCCTCCTCGGTGGTGGATTCAAACCGGTCCTTGCGCAATTGATGCTTAGCACGCTGAAGGGGACCTACGATCTGCCGATGGCCGCGACATTTGCCGCAGTCCTGATGGGCGTGGTATTGGTTTCCGCCATGCCGCTTGCGCTGGTTCGCCGCCAGGTCCGCCTGCAGGTATGACATGGTGAGCACGGTCCGCAGGCATGCATACGGCCGCTGGTTCGCACTTCTGTTCGCTGCAGTCACGGCAACCATCTATCTGCCGATCGTCGTCATGGCCGTGTTCTCTTTCAACAGTGGCCGTTACCAGGTCATGCCGTTTCGGGAATTCACGCTGGTGTGGTTCGGGCGCGTGTTCCGCGATGCACAATATTTTTCCGGACTGATGAACAGCATCGCTGTCGCGTCGGCCGTAAGCGTCTCCGCGACAGTCATTGCGTTCCTGTGTGCGTACTCGCTCGTCAACGCACGGTTCCCGGGAAAGACGGTGGTCACGCTGTTCGTCCTGGCACCGCTCGCCGTGCCACTGATTCTCATCGGAATCGGTTTGCGCCTGTATTTCGTCTCCGTCGGCCTCGAACCCTCGCTGGGTCTGGTTTATGCAGGGCAGGTCCTCTACGTGTTGCCACTGGCCGTGCTTAACCTTCGCAACCGGATTGCACAGATTCCGAAGAGCCACGAGGAGGCGGCTTGGGCCCTCGGTGCTTCGCGGCTGCGCGCCATTCTCGAAATCGTCCTGCCATCCTGCCGCTTTGCCATTGTCGCGACACTGATCATCACTTTTACCTTTGCCTTTGACGAGTTTGTCATCGCCTATTTCCTGACCAATTTCTCCATCACGCTTCCCATCAAGATCTGGACGACCCTGGTGACCGGATTCGATCCGGCAATCAATGCCATCGGCGTCATGGTGTTCGGCTTTTCCATGGCGCTTGGCATCGCTGCGCAGGTCCTCTTCATGCGGAAGGACCAGCGGAAATGAACCTACGTCTTCGCAGGTCCCCGACCCTCGCGCTGGCAGGGGAGATCGCATCGGCGCGCATCACCGGCGAGACAGTTTATTCGCTCAGCACGCCGACATTCCCGGATCGCACCGGCACGATTGCCGCCGACATCCGGTTCGGGACCACTCTGACGCCGGGCAACGGTCTCGCGGAGTTGCGGGACCTGGCACGAACGGGCCTGTTCAAGAAATGGAACCTTCCCGAGCACGAGTGCTTGATCGTTGGCGGCGCGAAATCATCGATCTTCTGCATCATTCGCACCATGCTGCCCGCCGGAGGAAAGGTGCTCGTTGTTTCGCCGCATTGGCCAAGTTACGAGGACCTAATCGGACTGGCGCATCTCCAGCCTGTTTTCCACGAAACCCGCGCCGACGACGGTTTCGAGATCGACGCATCGCGTTTGCGAGAGTCCTTGCGCAAGTCCGGGGCGGGTGCCGTCATATGCAGCAATCCCGGCAACCCGACCGGACGGGTGCTCGGGCAACGTGAAATCGACGCGCTTTGCCGGGAGACTGCGGATGCAGGGGCCATCCTCCTTCTCGACGAGAGTTTCTCGAACATTGTTTTCGACGTTCCGAAATGGCACGATTCGGTGTGCGCTCCGGAGGATCACGTCTTCGTCGTCAATTCCTTTTCGAAAAACTACCATCTCCAGGGCTTGAGGCTGGGCGCATGCCTCGTGCATCGCGACAGAGCCGCTCCGGTGATCGCCGCCCACCAAACCCTTCTCAGCGCCGCACCGACGCCGAGCCAGAACATCGCCCTGCGGATCATCAAGGCACCGGAGGCAAATCCAGAAGGCTACTCCGAGCAGCGGCGGCTCATGCTCGGCTTTGCAGCGGCGCAGGGCTGGCCTCATGTGGCAACGGAGGGCGGGTTCTATCTGTTTCCGTACGTGGAGAGCTCGGTATTGTTTCGCCGGGAACTGGAGGCCCGCCGGGTCCTGTCCCTGCCCGGCGAGACCTTCGGCAAAGGATATCGCGATCACCTCAGGGTCTGCTTCGGAAAACCGGTTTCCGAAATTCGCGCGTTGCTGGGAATTCTCGCCGAAGTAGTGGGCGGGCTGCCGGAGATGGATCATGGGCGCTGACATGACACGCGTGGTGGTTTCGCCGAATGACGGGCGCGCGTTTGCGCACTGGCGCCCGGATGCGCCTGCCGATGCCGAACGGCAGCTGCAGCACCTCGCCCCCAAACGTCGGGCCTTGGTGGGCGATTGCCAGCTACGACGGCAGATCCTCGAAGGCTGCATCAAGGGCCTGCGGTCCGCACGATCGGAACTGGTAGCGCTCGTGGTAAGGGAAGTGGGAAAGAAGCCCGGGGAAGCCGATGCCGAGATCGACTACGCGATTTCGTTCCTGGACCATTGCCGCGCCTTGCTGGACAACATTGCATTCGAGCAGACAATCGCGCCCGGCCGCCTTGTGACAGATGTGGGACTGGGCGGTGCTTTCCTGATCTGTCCGTTCAACGACCCCGTGGCGGGTCTGACGAGAAAGATTGCACCCGCGATCGCCGCCGGATGCCCGGTGATCGTCAAGCCTTCCTCCCTTGCGATGCTTTGTGCGCGTGCAATGTTCAGGGCGTTCCGGCAGGCAGGCGTCGGCAACGAGGTCCAGCTGCTCGCGACCGGCGACCCCGAGCTTGTCGGCCGGGTGCTCAGGCACGATGAAGTCGATATCGTCAGCTTTACCGGGTCCACCGCTGTCGGGCGTGAACTGGCAACTGCATGCGCCGCAGGCGGCAAGAAGGCGGTCACGGAACTAGGGGGAAACTGTCCGTTTGCCGTCTTCAGCGACGCCGATGTGG
Organism: Paracoccaceae bacterium; assembly: GCA_965208685.1. GTDB lineage: Bacteria > Pseudomonadota > Alphaproteobacteria > Rhodobacterales > Rhodobacteraceae > JAJEFO01. The sequence goes on from CBDBPL010000007.1 coordinate 880,165, forward strand.
ACCGAGCCGTCAGGGACCTTCTTGACCGCAAGCTCAAGGCTGCCGGTCAGGCGTGTTCTTCCGTCAATCGCGTCTTCGTCGAAGAAGGAATCTATCCTGCGTTCAGGGAGAGGCTGCTGGAATGCGTCGCGGCAGTGACGGCGGGTCCCTCGGACCTCGGCGGAGACCTCGGCCCGGTACGGACGCGAGAGGCAGCGGATGCACTTGTAGATGTCGCACTCCGTGTCAGGGAGGACGGCGAGCGACTGTTGACGCCCGAGCCGCACAAGGTCGGGGACAACAGCCCTTTCGTGTTTCCACTGACCGTGGTCGAGAGCGACCGTGACAGCTTTTTCGACCGGTACGAGACGTTTGGACCGCTGCTGTCGATCCGGCCCTTTTCCCGGCGGGAGGACCTGCTGGCGCGCCTGTCATGCGAGCGTCACGCGCTGGCCGCCTATTTCTACACGGGTGCGCCGGACGCACTTCAGCCACATCTCGGTGAAATACGTTTCGGCAGCATCGGGATAAACTCGACGGCAGTACAGGGCGCGGAAGTTCCGACCGGAGGTTTCCGGGATGCTGGAATTGGTCGCGAAGGCGGCATCTGGGGCATGCGCGAGTTCTTGACCACCGTGAATTGCAGGCTCGGCGCATAGCTTCATGCGCCTGCACCGAAGGAGGGGAGGATGAGAGAAATTGTTGACCACCCTGATGTGCCAGCGTCGACCTCGGCGGTCGCGCAAGGCGTGAAGGGCGGAGGGTTCGTCTTTGTCGGCGGGCAGATGCCGCGTGATCTGGCAACGGGCCGGATCGTCAAGGGAGCGGCAGCGCAGGCCCGCCTTTCCCTTGAACATTGCGTCACGGTACTGGAAGCGGCAGGGAGCGGGGCGGAAAAGATCATGCTGGCCATAGTCTATGTGACCGACCTTTCCGCGAAGGATGCGGTCAACGACGCCTTTGCGGACGTCTTCGGCAACAGTGCCCCGGCGAGGAATCTTGTCGAGGTGAGCGCAATCGGCGAAGATGCAATCGTTGAAGTCGGCGTGATCGCGCTGGCATGAAGCCCTCAGCTCGAAACAGCATCCTCATGTTCGTCAAAGAACGCCAACGCCCGGTCCAGGTTCTCCAGGATGTGCTCTTGCGTCAGCCGTTTCGCGTCGGGAATGTTCCCGGCTTCAAGCTGGTGCAGGATTTCCTCGTGATAGTCGAGAGAACGGTGTGTCGGGAACGCCTCCTTCAGAAGCTTGTAGCGAATCGGAAGCGAAATCTCGTTCACGTAGTACAGGACCTGAGCGATCGGACGGTTTCCCGTGTAGTCGATAATGCACTGATGATAGGTGCTGTTTTCGCGGAAATAGCCCTCGATGTCATTCGCCTTGTAGTAACCTTCCATGATCGCGCATCGTCCCCGCAACGCCTTGCACAGGGGATCGATGTCGAGGTCTGCCAGGGCGGCGATCACCATCCCCTCGAGCGTGGCGCGGAGCTGGTAGATGTTGCGCACGTCGTCCCGCGTCTCTTTTCGGACCCGGAACCCGCGCCGCGGCAGATGCTCCACGAGCCCGTTGCGCAAGAGAAGGCGCAAGCTCTCCCGCACCGGTCCCCTGCTGCTGCCGTAGTCGGCCTCCAGTTCCTGTTCCCGCAACGCCTGGCCTGGCGCGAGCTCCCCGGTAATGATTCGCCAGCGCAGCTTGTTCAGGATGAAATAGGACAGCGTCTGCGGAAGGCTGTCGTTCTCATAATACACGATTGCCTAATCCAACTTGCCTCGTCGACACGGCCACAGAGTAACCTGAGGCACGCACCCGGGACAAGCACATCGTGAGCGCGGCTAAGGACGTAGAACTGGACCGTGTATCGAAATCATTCGGCACCATGCCGGCAGTCCGGCCCCTGTCACTGCATGTCCGTGCTGGCGAGTTCCTGACGCTGCTCGGCCCATCCGGTTGCGGAAAGACGACCATGTTGCGCCTGATCGCGGGTCTGGAGCAGGTGTCCGGCGGAACGATCAAGGTCGGTGGCGAAGACGTGACCGACCTTCCGCCGAACCGACGCGATACGAGCATCATGTTTCAGGACTACGCGCTTTTCCCGCACAAGACGCTGCTTGAAAACGTGGGTTACGGCCTGAAGATGCGCGGCATCGCCCGCACTGCCCGCGAGAGCCGCGCCCGGTCCTGGCTTGAAACGATCGGCCTTGCCGAATACGGGCAACGCCTCCCGCATCAGCTTTCCGGAGGACAGCGGCAGCGGGTTGCGCTCGCACGGTCATTGATTGTCGAACCAGGGGTTCTGCTCCTGGACGAACCTCTCGGTGCACTGGATGCAAACCTTCGTCACCAGATGCAGCGCGAACTGCGCCGCATGCACCGGGGCGTGGGATTGACATTCATTTACGTGACACACGATCAGCAGGAAGCGCTCGCCATGAGCGACCGGGTAGCCGTCATGCGGGACGGCCGAATCGAGCAACTGGGTGACCCGGTCAACATCTATGATTGCCCCGAAACCGAGTTCGTCGCGCGGTTCATCGGTGCCTGCAATGTCATCGTGGCACGGGTGCGCAGGGTGACAGCTTCGGGGATCGAGTGTGACGCCGACGGCCTTGCATCCCTGGTCACACGGCCAGCGCAAGGCGGGGATTCCTATGGCGAAGGCGAGCGGATCGCCCTGGCGTTGCGGCCCGAGGCCATTTCGATCAGGTCAGGCGACCGCGGGTGCGTGCCTGAGCGGAACGGAACCGCGCTCGAGGTCAGGAATGTCGAATTTACCGGAGCAACACTGAAAGTACAGGGGGTGTCTCCCGGCGGAGACATGCTGGATGTCGAACTCGGACGCAGGACCCTGGATGACCGGCCGCCGCCAGACCCGGGTGACCAGATCATCGCGGAATGGCGCGAGCCGGACTTGACGGTGCTGCGGAAGTCTGCCCGAAACGGGGATTCATGACATGACGAGGACCAAGCAGGTCCTTGGCACTACGCGCGCTCACGAGTCAAGCGCAGCCAATACCTTTCGGTTCACGGCGGAACCACCCGTCTTCCTCCGGGGAGACGGATCGTGGCTCTACGACGAACGGGACCGGAAATGGCTCGACCTTGTTTGCGGTTCCGCCACGAGCAACATCGGTCACAACCACCCTGCGCACATTGCGGCCTTGCAGGAAACACTTGCCACGGGTGTCCTGCACACCGGTACCAGGCTTCCTTCGCCCTTCCGGGCTCAGCTCTATGAAGAGCTGGTCTCGATTCTGCCCGAGGAGCTGTCCTGCATCCAGCTGGCGAATTCTGGTGCCGAAGCCGTCGAGGCTGCGATCAAGGCCGCACAATACGCAACCGGACGCACGCGTCTGATTGCTTTCGAGGGCGGGTATCACGGGCGAACCATCGGCGCACTGTCGCTCACTGACGGTGGCAGCATTCGTGAACCCTTCTCCTTGCTGCACGAACTCGTCGACTTCCTGCCTTATCCCAGTTCACGCGGGGCCGAAGGCGACGAGGTCGACGCCTGCCTCTCCCGGTTGTCGGACCGCCTGGAAGAGCTGCGGAGAAATGACGACCTTCCCGCGGCCCTGGTGGTGGAAGCCATCCAGGGCGTCAGCGGTGTCCTGTCTCCGCCCGGGGAGTTTCTGTCCGGCATAAGGGACCTGACGCGCCGGCACGGGATCCAGATGGTATGTGATGAAATCTGGTGCGGGTTCGGACGCGCCGGGGCTTGGTTCTCCTTCGAAAGCGCCGGCGTTGTCCCCGACATGGTCACCATGGGCAAGGCCATGTCAGGGGGATTGCCCTTGTCGGCCGTGGCTGCCCGTCCCGAGATTCTCAAGGCCTGGCCGCACGGCATGCACACCAGCACGTTTCAAGGCAATCCCCTCGCCTGCAACATGGCGGTCGCGACCATACGGACGATCCGCGGGGACGACCTGTTGGCACATGTCGAGCACACGGTTGAACCCGTTCTCGAACGCTTCCTGCGCCCGCTTGACGCGCTTGAACGCACCCGCGGCGTTCGCGTCGTGGGCGCACAGGCGGCGGTCGACATCATGGACGGGAATGGCTGCCCCGACCGCGCAACCGCCATTCGCGTACAGGGCGCCGCGCATTCCCGGCGCATCCTGATCTACCTGGGCGGCCGAAGCGGAAACTCCCTGATGTTCGTGCCACCGATCAACATCGATGGAGCACATCTGTCAGAGGGGCTGGGGGAAACCGTAAGGCTGATCAAGCACGAACTCGGAACTGGAAGGCAACATGTGTGAACCCTGTGATCTCTCTGCCGTCGACGCCCGTGCGGCAATCGGTGCAAAGCGGCTTTCTCCTGTCGAACTGCTCGAAAGCTGCATCGCAAGGATCGAAAGACTCGATCCGGTGCTTAACGCGATTGTCATTCCGTGCTTCGAAAGGGCGCGGGTCGAGGCCGTTGCGGCGGAATCCGCCGTCATGAACGGCGAGCCGCTCGGAAAGCTGCATGGCCTGCCGCTCGGCGTGAAGGATCTCAACGACCTCGCCGGAGTGAAGACCACGCAGGGATCGCCGCTATTCGAGGACTTCATCCCCGAACATGACGACAACATCGTTGCCGCCATGCGAAATGAAGGTGCCGTGGCCATCGGCAAGACCAACGTCCCCGAGCACGGATTCGGTGCAACCACCGACAATCCGCTGTTCGGCGCGACCGGCAATCCCTACGATCCTGCACTCTCCGCCGGTGCGTCCACCGGCGGCGGTGCGGCGGCGCTTTCTGCACGAATGCTGCCTTTGGCGATGGGATCGGATTTTGCTGGAAGCCTGCGCACACCCGCAGCATTTTGCGGCATTTTCGGAATGAGGCCTTCGGCGGGGGCCGTGACCAGCACCCGTCGCGGTTTCGGCTGGTCGCCATTCGACGTCGAGGGTCCCCTCGCCCGATCGGCGGCCGACGCGAGGCTCCTGATGTCGGCAATGATGACCGAAGACAGTCGCGACCCACTGGCCTGGCCCTCCGGCACCGACTTCCACGGGCCTGTTCGCGGAACGGATCTCTCTCGCCTCAGGGTTGCCGTTTCCGAGGACCTTGGCTTTGCACCGGTGAGCCGGGAAATGCGCACGGCATTCAGAGACAAGCTCGGGCAATTCAGTCATGTATTCGCCGATGTCGAAGACGCACATCCCGACATGCGCGACGCGGACCGGGCCTTCTACGTTCTGCGGGGAATCGGCTTTGTCCATGACTTCGGGAGGATTTACGACGAAACCCCCGATGCGCTTGGGCCAACGATCGTCGATGAACTCCAGCGGGCCGAGAAGATCTCCGTTGCCGACATCGGCTGGGCAATGGACGCCCAGACGCGGATCTACCTCGCCGCCGATGCATTCTTCGAAAGCCACGACCTGCTCATCACGCCGGCAACCTCCGTGCAGCCCTTCCCGCACGAGGAAGTGTACCCGAAACAGATCGACGGAGAGGACATGGGCGGCTACCTTCGATGGGAGGCCATCTCCTATGGCGTCACGCTCTTCGCCGGACCCGCTGCCGTCATTCCCTGCGGCACCGGACCTGGCGGCATGCCCATGGCGGTGCAAGTCATATCCCGGGTGCGTTCCGATGCCTGGCTCCTGGATGTCGCCCATGCGCTGGAGACAGTCTTCGCTTCCATTCCGGCGCTGGAAACATCGAAGCCGGACCCGGAAGTCTGGAAAAAAAATGGTGACAGATAAGCGGGCTCTGGATATTGTTAACAATATACTGGAGCCAATTGGCGCTGTTCGCCCTTGTCCGCAGGACCGGGGCGCAATCACGAAAAGAAGGAGAAAAGTCATGTCAGTATTCCTCACGGCCAAGCGTTCAACAGCAGCACTCCTTGTCGGATTTGCTGTCACGATCCTGACCGTCGTCCAGCCCGCCGCCGACACGCTTGATGAAATCAAGTCGCGCGGTCATTTCGTCTTTGGCCTGGAAGTCGGATACAAGCCGTTCGAATTCCGCGACGAAAACAACGAAATCGTCGGTTACGACATCGACGTGGCCAACGAAATCGGAAAGCGGCTGGGTGTCGAGGCACGCCCGCAGGGAACCAACTGGGCAACGGTCATACAGACGCTTTACGACGGCGGATTCGATCTCATCCTTGGCGGGATGACTGCCACGGAGAAGAGATACCAGCGCGTGAACTTTTCGATCCCCTACATGGACGCGAGTTCGGGCCTGCTGGTCATGAGCAACAGCGGAATCATGGGCCGCAGCGAGCTGGGAGGCAAAACCGTTTCGGCCGGTGCCGGAACGCCGCAGATCAACCAGTTGAAGCTGTCGGCTGAGGAACTGGGCTTCGAATACTCGGGAGAGATCAAGACTTACGATTCGGATGCCGTCGCCTATGAAGCGATGCGGGTCGGACGAATTGATGCCTACGCTTCAACGATCGTGAGCCTGCTTGAGTTTGCGAAGACCACCGAAGACTTCGACGTGCTTCCATTCGCGTCCGATATGTGGGAACAGGAATGGACGGCCATGGCGTTCCGGAAAGAGGACGAAACGCTTCGGGCCGCATTCAACGAGGCAATCCGGGACATGAAGGCAGACGGAACGCTTGCAGCCCTTCAGGAAAAATGGTTCGGAAAGTCCTTCGTCGATTTGCTGAGCGACGAGGCGCCCACCTGGTAGACTCGCCCGGCACCCACGGGCCGGAACCTGCCAAGGGCACTTCTGTCTGAGCGGGACGGTCCGCTCGTCCGTGCCGCAGGAAGCCGCTAGAAGGGACAGAGGTCCGTGGATGTTGCCTACATGCTCGACGCGCTCCCAAGGCTCCTTCCGGCGTTTTGGGTGACAATCGAGGTCAGCGCGATTTCCCTCGCGCTGGCCATGTTCTTGGGCCTGAGTTGCGGTACCGCCCGCGCCTTCATGGCAAAGCGCAATCCCCTGACCTGGCTCATGGACGCCTATGTCGGGCTTGTGCGTTGCACTCCCATAATCGTTCAAATCTATGCCGCCTATCTCCTGCTGCCCAAGATCGGCATGCGGCTCGACGTCTTCTGGGTCGGCGTCATCGCGCTGACTTTCAATTCTGCGGGATACCAGATCGAGATCGCCAGGGCTGCCGTCCAATCCATCAGCAAGGGGCAGACAGAAGCGGCAACGTCGCTCGGCCTTGGGTGGTGGCACACGATCCGGCTCGTCGTTTTGCCGCAGGCCTTCAAGCGCATGATACCCGCGGTAACCAATGAAATGTCCCACTTGGTGAAGGCATCTGCTGTCTTGTCGGTCATTTCGCTTTTCGAACTCCACAAGGCCGCGACCGCACTGCAGGCCACCAGCTTCAAGTTTGTTGAGCTGCTCGCCGTGCAGGCCATGCTCTACTTGCCTCTGATCCTTGGTGTCAGCCGCATTGCGAGATACCTTGAAACCGATGTTTTCGGATTCGAGGGCAAGACTGAAACCGTGGACATCCGCTAGCGCCATGAACGTTCTCGATATCCAGTTCATGCTCGAGATCCTGCCGAAAATGCTATTTGCGGCTCTGGTCACCCTGGAGATTTCCGTGCTGGCGGTAGTTTTCAGCATTGCCCTCGGCATCCTCCTCACGACCTGGAAGCTGCTCGGTGGGAAGGTCTCTGGTGCCCTGATTCAGGCCTTCGTCGAGTTTACGCGAGGCGTGCCCCAGCTGGTGCAGATCGCGATCATTTACTTCGCGCTTCCGCGCTTCGGCGTTGTCCTGAACGAATTCTGGACCGGTGTGGTCGCCTTGACGTTCATCGGTGCCGGGTACGCCATAGAGATCATTCGGGGTGCGGTCGAAAGTCTCGACAGGGGACAGCGCGAAAGCGCCATTGCGCTGGGATTGAGCGAATTGCAAACCCTCTTCCTCGTGCTCTTTCCGCAGGCGGCACGACGCATCCTGCCACCACTGACCAATGAACTCGCGAATGTCATCAAGGCGTCGGCACTCCTTTCCGTGATTTCGGTAAACGAGCTGACCAAGGTCGCAAACGACATCATATTCGAGTATTTCGTCGTGATCGAAGTCTTGATTGAACTGGCAGGGCTGTACATCGTCATCATCGGTGGTCTGATATGGCTTTCGCGCGCGCTTGAGAAACGGACACGGGCCTGATGGCAGGCGATGCTGCGGCAATCGGGCTGCTCTGGCCCTCCGACGGTCGCAATGACCGCGAATTCTGGCGCTGGTTGCCTAACAACATTTCTCTCCTGGTTGCCCGCTACCCGGTCGGGGGAACGCTCGACCTCGAACAACTCGAGCGGGATGCCGACATGGAAGTTCTGACAAAGGCGGCCTGCTTGCTGCAGCAAGCCCGGCCGGACGTGATTGGACTTGGAGACTGCGCCGCCGGGTTTGTCGGCGGCGCGGCTGCAGAACTGGCGAAGACGCAGGCAATCGAGGATGCAACCGGCATCCCGGTTATCTCCATGAGCATCTCGCTTGCGAAGGCCATTTTGCATCTCGGAGCACGACAGGTAGCTGTTCTCTCCCCTTACGGTGCCGACGTCTCCGAAAGACTCAATCTCTTTCTGTCCGGTTACGGCCTCGACGTGGTGCGGTGCCATGTCCTGTCCTGCGATGACGAAACGTCGATCGACGCAATGACTGCCGCCGATTGGCTGACGTTCTCACGTCGTGCCGATAGCTCCTCTGCACAGGCGGTCCTGGTTGCAGGTGGTGGCGCAAGCCTGTTTCCGGTTGTGGAGGAGATGGAAGCGCTCCTCGACAAACCGGTCGTGTGCGGACCGGGCGCGCTGATTTGGGAAGCACTTGCGCACATCGGAGATGCCGATTCGCGCACCGGGCGCGGCACGCTCTTTCGTGAGCGTGCCACAATGAACCACCATCATGCGCCCTGCGCCCCGGCTTCGCTCATGTCGTGCGCGACGAAAACCTACGCAGTCAGTGCATCACCGCCGATGATTTCCGGTGGCGCCGGTTCATGGCTGCTCGATTCCGAAGGCAGACGCTACCTGGACTTTGCGTGCGGGTCCGGTACGACGAACCTCGGCCACAATCATCCCGCAATCATGGACGCAGTGGAAACCCAGTTGAACAGTGGGTTGGCACATGTCGGTCCGCACTTCCTCAGCGATGAGCAGGTGAGGCTCTACCGACTGCTGCGGAATGCTTTGCCGGAGAGCCTTGCCCGGTTTCATCCGGCGACCAACGGGACAGAGGCTACGGAGACCGCGCTGAAGGCGGCAATGCACTTTACCGGCAAGCGCCGTTTCCTCGCATTCGAGGGCAGCTACCACGGACGCACCATCGGCGCGCTGGCAGTGTCGGAAAGCAAGGGACGCAACCGGTCACTCGGTCCGCTCCTGCCTGACACCGTTTTTGCACCTTACGGCTGCCCACCGGATCGGCTGGAGCGAATAATCGATGGCGCGCAACCGCTGGCGGGGATCGTGGTGGAGCCGGCCCAGGCCACGCGGGGCATGATCTTCCCTGCGAAGGGCTGGCTGCGGACGCTGGCGAATCTCGCGGAAGCCCGCGAAGTTCCGTTGATTGCCGACGAGGTCTTTACCGGGCTTGGGCGGACCGGACATCTCTTTTCGTTCATGGGCGAAGACTTCGTGCCGGACCTTCTAGTTCTCGGAAAGGCATTCGGTGGCGGATTTCCGGCGGGGCTGGTCGCCGGGCGCGAAGACATCATGACCACGTGGCTGCCTGGGACCCAGTCGTCGACGTTCCAGCTTCACCCGGTTTCGGCTGCCGCCGCCCGTGCCTCGCTTGAGTACATCGTGGCGAATGGCGTGCCCGAAATGGCCAGCCGCATCGCGCGATGGATCTCAGTATACAGTGCAATGCTCGTCGATTTTCCATTTGTTGCAGACATTCGCGTGGAAATCGCCGACGATGCCGGTGCTCCGGATCATGATCGGACGAGAGCCATTCGCGCAGACGCGCTCGAAAACGGACTGATTACCTGGGAATGTGGCTCGTCTGGCCATGTCATTGGAATTGTCCCGCCTTTGACGATTTCCGAACGGGAAATAGCCCATGGTTTCGATCTGTTGCGCAAGTCCTTCGCTCGAATCCGATGAGTTCCAACAAATCCCGGCGATTGGAACCGGTGACCGGTTCATGAGGGGAGGCCTCTGGCTGCAAAGCCGCTTATCGGGTACAGCGAGAGACCCGCCGCCGGCGTCATCCTGCCTGCCGTCAGGCCCAAGGCCCGATCGGCGGGGACCACCCTGCGCGCGGAATTCCGAGCCAGCCCAAGGTCTCGGGCCACCGACCGGATCGACGGGCCCTCCACCAGGCACATCCGACAGTTCTTCGCGATCGTCTCCACCACCGGAATTCTCTGATTCTCCCGCAAACCGCAAACACGGTCGCGAGCGTTTTCGATTGCGTCATCAACGCGGGCGAGTTTCAGACTGTAAATCACCGAGGCCAAGGTCGGCACATTGGTTGAAGCACAGAATCCTTGCCTGGAACTACTCGGGTAACGGAACGATCACAGCGTGTGATGCTGGTGCGATGCTGGTGCAGGGATGCACTTGCGAAGAGGCGGCAACCTTACTATCAGGTCGCATTGGCACCCGTAGCTCAGCTGGATAGAGCGCTGCCCTCCGAAGGCAGAGGCCAGAGGTTCGAATCCTCTCGGGTGCGCCACTTCCCTTGAAGTGCATGATCTTGACCCATGCGTGGATCTTGGCGCCGCAATGCGCATTTTCCGTCATGACGAAACGGCTGGCAGTCCGGGCGTGTCTCCGGAGATCACGGCGTTTGAGGTCTGCTTCTGGGCTTTGCTGCGTGTCTTTGCAGGGGGCTGCAACTCGCGGCGGACATGAGGGGCCATGATCCGGCAGCTATTGATTCAGGCATTTCTTGCCAGCAATGCTATCATTGATTACATTGTGACAAGTATGGAAGGGATTCATGGCCAGCATTACCATCCGCAATCTTGACGACCGTCTCAAAGGGCGTCTGCGCGTTCGTGCGGCCGAGCATGGCCGTTCGATGGAAGAGGAAGTGCGGCAAATTCTGAGGCAGGTCATTGGCCCCCCGGCAGAGAACAGAAATCTCGGCGAAGCCATCCATCGGCGGTTCGCCGCCATGGGAGGCGTGGAGCTTGAACTGCCGGATCGGGATCCAGTGCCTGAGCCGCCAAGCTTCGATTGAGACCATGATCCTGATCGACACCAACGTCGTCTCGGAGCTGATGCGGCCGTTGCCCGCTCCCGCCGTTTTGGACTGGTTCGGGAGTCAGGACAATTCCGGTCTTCACCTGAGCGCGGTTGGAGAGGCCGAATTGCGGCGCGGAGCCCTGATCTTTCCGGCCGGGCGGCTCCGGGACAGGTTGGTTGCTGAGATCAACGCCCTGGTTTGGGATGACTTCGGGTACCGCGTATTGCCATTCGACAGCGCCGCCGCTCAGGAGTTTGCAGCGATCTTCGCTGACCGACGAGCAGCCGGTCGGGCGATCAGCTTCCCCGACTGTCAGATTGCCGCAATTGCTCGTGCCCACAGGGCCGCAATTGCCACGCGCAATGGGAGAGATTTCGAGGGATGCGGGATCAAGATCGTCGACCCGTGGGTTCCGCGTTGAAAGCCATCGAACGTCTCGATTGTCTATCCAGGAATCCGAGACAAATTGTGAGTGGCAGAGGCTGGAGACACGAATCCTCTCGCGTGCGCCAATTCTCTCAATACCGTCGATAACCAATGGATGCGCTACCTTCTGTCGGATTTCTGCAGCCGAGGATTGGAAGCAAAGCAGCCAGATGTGGCGTGATCCCACGCGTTTGTAGCGGCGCATGGATTTCGCACGAGGGACCCGAAATGTGCATTCAAGCTTGTCGAAGGACACGACAAGCGCAGCTGCGCTTGCTGCACGCGGCAAAACTCAATTGATTGGCCCAACTTTGGTAGTCCGTTTGCAGGCACAATGGGACACTCGCTATGCCGAGCCCGGTCTCTGCATGAACAGGAAGAATATTCCGATGAGGATCAGGCAACTGCCGAGTACCTGGCTCCAGGAAATGTGTTCCCTCAGGACAAGGAACGAAAACAGCAGCGCAATGACAATCGTGCCGCTCACGATTGTTGGAATGGCAATGCTCGCATCCATCGACTTCATTCCTGCAACACCCCCGAAGAGGTAGAGATAGCCAATCTCCGCGCCTCCGATGCATAACCCGGCAACCGCAGCCCAGAAATAAGACCCCGGAGACAGCGAAAACACGTGTCCGCCTCGAAGCGCCAGAACGGCAAGAAACATGATCGATGTAAGAAGCGCAGCGACTTGAATGCACATAGTGGCGAGAACGGTTGTTGTGGCCCCGGAAGGAACGTGCCCTCCCGACAGCTTCAAGAACAGGTTGTAGCCCGCATAAAGAATTGTAACCGCGGCAAGTAGTGTGATGCCAGCCATCGATCCCTCCCTATCCTATTCTGAAATGGCGAATTTGGCCCAGTCAGGCGGCAGACGCACGAATTCGGGTGACTTGCTCCTCCATCGCCACTAGCACTTCGTCAAGCGCGCGGACAGCGCCCGTTTGCAAATGTTCCATGGCCTGTTCCTGCATCTGTCAGCGAAGATTCTCGACCATGATCAATTCGGTCGGTATCGTGCCGGGAGATGGCGCGTTGCCTTCGAAATGGTGAACAAGTGAATCGACAGCAGTGTGCGCCGCGCGCTCCATGTCCTGATGCACGACGACGTCGAATATTCCTGAGAGGAGGCCATTTCGGGTTAATGGCGTCAGGTTGAAGGCACAGTAGACGATCTGTTTCTGCCGCCCAGATTCCAGGAGAGCCTTCTCAATTCCCCTGTTGCCCCCGCCAATGCAGCAAATGCCGCGCAGGTTGTCGCAGTCTTTCAGAAGATCACGGGCCATGACGTAGATGCGTTGCGGGTCGTCACCGCTGGAGAATGTCGCAAGGATCCCGAGGTGATGAAAGCTGTCACGTATGACGCTGCGGAATCCGGCCTCTCGTTCCTCGTGGCTGCGATAAAGCTCGCCTCCGGCGAACAGTGCGAGGTCGCCTGAATCGCTACATAGACGTCCCGTGAGAAGACCGGCGGCCCTTCCCGCCGCACGATTGTCGAGACCCACGTAGGCCAGCCGGTCCGATGCGGGGAGATCGGTGAGTATGCAGACGACGGGCACTCCCGCGTTGGCAAGACGGGCGATGGCGTCGCGCACCAGCGGATGTTCAAGAGGTTGAACAATCACGCCGTCCGTCCCTCGCTCCATGCATTCGTCAAGGGTGCGGCGCAGAGCTTCGGGAACCATTCGTTTCGAAAATGTTCGACGGTAACTGAAGCCGACCCGTTCGCAGTAGGTCTTCAGTTCGGACGACAGGACGTCGTTTGCAAACCCCGCGCCTTCAGCGAGGACGACATCTATTGTCAGGCCCGCAGGCACCGATGGAATGACCCTTGGGCGAGCGGTCGATGCGCCAAGGCGATCCATGGCATCGAGCACCTTCTTGATCGTTTTCGCGCGTACGCCAGGCCGGCCGTTGAGGACGCGGTCCACCGTGGCTGTGCTTACTCCAGCCTGCAAAGCGACGTCGATGACACGCGGTTTCCGTTGATTTTCTGATGTACTCATTCGAGTTTTGATGCCTCATTGACGCGAACCAATCAAGTTTCTGGTTTTCTGCCGCCAAGAGAGGCAATCCCATGCCGTCACCAAGTGCATTCCTGTTCAGAGTGGCATTAGATCGGCTAGCCTTTGCCGGGAGGGGGATTCGATTGCTCGAAACCAGTAATCGCGATGCTGCGCTTGCCGGGCTTGCACGCAGGCTGGGTGAAGCTTGGCTCGGCTGTTCGCGGATTGCGGAATTGCGGGATACGGAAATTCCGACAAACCGGACGGAAGCCTATTTCGTGGCCGACCGAATGGCGAGGCGGATCGATGACGAGTTGTCCGGCTGGAAAGTCGGGGCGACGAGTGCGCGGATGCGTGAGCTGGACGGACACAGCGACGTCATTCCTGGCCGGATTTTCAGATCGGTCACATGGGAGGGTGGCGAGGTTGCCCTGCCCATCGAGCGATTCCCAGACGCGCGAGCCGAAGCTGAGTTCGCGTTTCGCGTGACCGCAGACGTTACTCCCGCTGAAATCGAAGACCCCGACCGAATGGCCGAAATCGCGGTGCTGCATCCGGCCGTTGAAATTATCGGAAATCGCTTCCTGGCCAAGGATCTGGATGCAGAACAGAATTCGCTGATGACCGTGGCGGACAATGGCGGCGGCATTGGATTTGTTTTCGGCACACCGGTCAAGAACTGGCGTGGGCTGGACTTGCTGAACCATGAAGTTCGCGTAAGCGTGGATGGCGGCGCACCGTCGGACAACTTCCTGGGCAGCATGCGCGGGCCGCCCCTGCAGGCGCTTTGCGATCTGGCAAACCACTTGACCGGGCGAGGATTTCAGCTGGCGGCAGGCGATTTTGTCTCGACCGGCGCCGCCTGCGTGCCGCAGCCGGTTGCCAAGGGCAGTCGCGTTGAAGCGGATTTCGGAACGCTTGGAAGAATCAATGTGAGGTTCGACTGAGGATGACTGGCAAGAAACCAAGCGTTGTGGTTGTGGGTGCCGGCGGCATGGGGGCGCTCTTCGGCTCGATCCTGCAGGAAGGCGGCCTGCCCGTGACCATGGTTGACACCAATGCGGAACATGTGGCGGCGATGAGGGAGCGCGGCCTTAGGATCAGCGGTTTCGGCGGAGATCGGACCGTGCCGGTCGAGGTTCTTGAAGACGCATCGGGCATCGATCACGCGGACATCATTCTCTTTCAATGCAAGGCTGACGGAACTCGCGCCGGCGCCGAGGGCGTCAGGCATCTGGTCAAGAACGGCGCGGTTTGCGTGAGCTTCCAGAACGGTCTTGGAAACGAGGAGGTCATCGGCCAGGTCGTGGGTGCAGAGAACGTCCTAGGCGGGCTGACGGCCATGGCCGCAGTCATGGAGGGACCTGGCCATGTCCGCGATTTCAGCCGGGTGCCTTCGCATATCGGCGAAATCGGCGGCGGCAAGAGCGAAAGGGCGGAAAGAGTCGCGCGTGCATTGACCGACGCCGGCCTTGAGACCCATGTGTCGGAAGACGTAGTCCGCGACATCTGGAAAAAGCTCTTGGGCAATATCGCCATGAGCGCGGCCTCGGGTGCGACCGACATGACGTCGGCCGAAGTGCTGTCGGTTCCGGAACTCAACGCGACGGCCTTTCGGGCGCTGGATGAAGCCTTGGCCGTGGCGGAGGCAGCGGGCATCGAGCTTGCCCGTGACGCGGCGGTTCGGGGGTTGAAGATGATCACCGAGCCGGGCGGGACCGGTGACAACAAGTCCTCGCTGTGCGTCGATCTTCTGAACCGCCGGCCAACCGAGGTGGATTTCATCTATGGCGCAGTGATTGATTTGGGGCACAGGAATGATGTTCCAACGCCCACGCTCGAAACGTTGGCGGCGATCGTTAAAGGGCTCGAAGCCCGCAATCGGAAGGGGTCGGACGATGTTTGACGGAAAGGCCGCCTTTGTCAGCGGTGGATCAAGGGGGATCGGGCTGGCCGTCGCCCGCAATCTCGCCGAGGGCGGATGCAACGTCTTCCTGGCGGCATCCAATGGCGACCGGCTGAGGGTTGTTGCGGACGGGCTTTCCAAAGCCGGGCGGGGCGAAGTTGGATTTCACGCAGCGGATCTTCGCACGCTTGAGGGGTGCAACGAAGCGGCCCGCGCTGCGCTCGACAAGTTCCGGCGGTGTGACATTCTGGTCAATGCCGCCGGCGCGACCAAGGGCGGCATCTTTCCAGACCAGCCGGACGACGAAATGCTTGACGGCTTCGCGCTCAAGTTTCACGGCGCGGTGCGGCTTTGCCGAACTCTGTGGCCCGCGCTGAAGGAGGCGAAGGGGACAGTGATCAATGTCGTAGGCGGTTTCGCCCGAACGCCCGCCGCCGACTTCATGGTGGGCGGTGCAGTCAACGCCGCTCTTGCCAACTTTTCAAAGGCGCTGGCCGACAAGGGGCTGCAGGATGACGTGAACGTGAACTGGATACATCCAGGTCTGACGGTCACCGAGAGGCTGGAGGGCATTTTCGTCGACCGCGCGGCACAGCAGGGCAAGACCCGCGACCAGGTCGAGGCAGACTCGATCGCCGCAGAAGGCATCCGCAGGCTTGGCCATCCGGCGGATGTGGCGGCATTGGCGGCTTTTCTCTGCTCGCCTGCAGCCCGCCACATTCATGGAACCGGGATCGCCTGCGATGGCGGCGGGGCAAAAGGATACTATTGATGGATTTCGGCCTCGGCGATGCGCAGCGGCTATTGACTTGCACCGTCCGACGATTTGCCGATGACGAGTTGCGCCTGCAGGAACAGTTGGTCGCGGACTCGGGACATTTCGAGATCGAGTTGGCTAAGGCGATCAAGGCAAAGTCCAGGACGATCGGACATTGCGCCATGAACATGCCGGAAGAGCTGGGCGGCGGTTACTAGGTCCCGGTGTGAACCATGAAAACCAAATTCGCTGACATTTCCCAGATCGCTGCCCTGATCCCGGATGGCGCCACCGTGGGATTGATCGGCGGCGGTGGCGGGCTGGTCGAGGCGAGCTTTTTGCACGCCTCGGTCGAGAAGCGCTTTTTGGATGAAGGCCACCCCCGCGACCTGACAGTCGTTCACGCCTTGGGCATCGGCGACCGGGGCGAAAGAGGATTGAACAGGTTCGCCCATGCCGGAATGGCAAAACGTGTCATCGGCGGACATTGGGTCTGGTCGCCACGCATGCAAGAGATGGCCCGCAACGGCCAGATCGAGGCCTATGTGATGCCGTCCGGCGTGATCATGCAGCTGATGCGTGAAATCGCCGCCAAGCGACCCGGGCTGATAACCCACGTGGGCCTCGGCACTTTCGTCGACCCCCGGCTGGATGGCGGCAAGATGAACTCGGTGACCACGGAAGACCTGGTCGAGCGGATCGAGATCGACGGCAAGACATTCCTGCGCTACCTGCCTTATCCGATTGATGTCGCACTGTTGAAGGGCTCGGTCGCCGACGAGGATGGCAACATCAGCCTCGACCAGGAACCGGCAAATGTCGATATCTATGCTATGGCCGCGGCGGCACGGAGTTCGGGTGGCAAGGTGATATTCCAGGTGCGCGAAAGAGTGCCTCGCAACACCCTTGGCGCGCGTTCAGTGCGAGTACCGTCCGCGCTGGTCGACGTCATTGTCGTCGATCCCGACCAGCGCCAAGGCTATGATCTTGTCTACGACCCTGCCATTTCGGGCGAACGGCACGCCGACGAACCGCCGCCGCCTGCACCTGCCTTTTCCGTCCGTCAGATCATTGCGCGTCGCGCCCATGAAGAATTGCGCGACGGCGCCGTGATCAACTATGGATTTGGCATTCCCGACGAGGTCGCAAGCATTGTCGCCAGCCGCGGCGAGCAGGACCGCTACTATCAGACCATCGAACACGGCACGTATGGTGGCACGCTTCTGACCGGCACCCTGTTCGGCTATGCACGCAACCCGAGCTGCATGATCGACGGCCCGGCACAATTCGACTTCTATTCGGGTGGCGGGCTGGACATCGCGTTCTTGGGATTTGGCGAAATTGACGCCGCCGGCAACGTCAATGTCTCGAAACTTGGTGGCCTGACCGTAGGTCCTGGCGGATTCATCGACATCGCACAGAACGCACGCAAGGTGGTCTTCTGCGGCACCTTCGATGCAAAGGGTGCAAAAGTCACTTCTGGCGACGGCAGACTACGGATTGAACGCCAGGGAGAGGTTCGCAAGATGGTGAGTGTGGTTGAACAGGTTACCTTCTCGGGCGATCAGGCACTGTTGCGGGAGCAGGCTATCCTCTACGTTACGGAGCGCTGCGTCTTCGAACTTCACCCTGATGGACTGCACCTGATCGAGATAGCGCCCGGAATCGATATAGAACGTGATATCATCGAAAAGATGGGGTTTTCGCCAATCATGAGCAAATCCCCACGCCTGATGAAAAGCGACTGTTTTCTTGATCACGCGCGGACGGGCGCCCATGCCTGAACGCATTGCATTGATCGGAGCGGGCGTCATTGGCAAACGGCACCTGACAGCGATGGCGAAAGTCGAGTCCGTCGACTTGGTAGCAATCGCGGACCCGCTTTCCAGCGCTGCGGAAATTGCGACCGAGCACGGCGTGCCCCACTATTCGAGCACCAATGAAATGTTGAGTGCTGTTGCTCCGTCCGGTGTCATCATCGCGACGCCAACCGAGCATCACTTCGAACCGGCGCTGGCTGCGCTTGATGCAGGCTGTCATCTCTTGGTCGAAAAGCCGATTGCAGCGACCGTTGCCGAGGCGGAAGAGATGACTCGCCTATCGGAGGCGCGGGGCTTGAGCGTTTTGGTGGGACACCACAGACGCTACTATCCGCATGTGGCCAGGGCCCGGGAAATGGTGCGCGGCGGTTCGCTGGGTCAGCTTGTCACGGTGTCCGGCCAGTGGAGCGTGCGGAAGCCGGAATCCTATTATGCTCCGGATTGGCGTAGGCGCTCACCCGCCGGGCCTGTGTTGACGAACTTGATCCATGAAATCGACAATTTGCGCTACATTGTGGGAGATATTCGGTCGGTGACCGGGTTGGCGGGAAATTCGGTGCAGGGTTTTGAGAAAGAGGATGCAGCAGCATTCGCGCTTCAGTTCGAGAACGGGTCGCTTGGAGCCTTTGTCATGTCCGATCAGGCGGATTCGCCCTGGGCCTGGGAAATGGCCACTGGCGAGAATCCGGCGTTTCCGCGCAGCGGACAAAACTGCATCACGTTCTCGGGCACCCGGGGTGCCTTGGAGTTTCCGAACCTGCGACACTGGACATCGGATGGCGAACCGGAAAGCTGGATCACTCCCAAAAGGGTCCACGACATCTCGCTTGAACTTGGCGATGCCTTTGTCCGCCAGATCGAGCATTTTTCCGAGGTCGTTGCGGGCCACGCGAGCCCGGTCATTTCGGCTGCCGATTCCACCGGAACCTTGAGGGCCACGCTTGCGGTGCTGGAATCCGCGAGGTGCGGAAGTCGGATCGACATCTGCGGCCCCGAGCGCAAGAATTGAGGGAAAGAATGTCAGAGTTTCATGTCGAAGTCGGTGCCAAGGTGAGCTTTTCCAAGACGGTGTCGGAAAGCGACGTCTACATGTTTGCCGGGATCACCGGCGACTTTTCGCCAAACCATGTCAACAAGGCCTATATGGAAAAGTCCCGTTATGGTCGATTGATGGCCCACGGGGCGCTGATGGTGGGCTTCATGTCGACCGTGTCCACCATGGCAATCGCGCACACGCGCAAGTCGGAAGAAACGCCTGTTTCGCTTGGATACGATCGTATCCGTTTCCTCAAGCCCGTGTTTCTGGGCGACACCATAACGGTCGAGTACGAATTTACCGCCATCGACATTGAACGCAGACGGTCCACGGCGGATATCCGGATCACGAATCAGGACGGTGACCTGACCACCGTCGGGCAGCACATTCTGAAATGGGTGCCGAATGGCTAAGGTACCGGCATGAGCCTGGATCTGACTGGAAAGACGGCAATCGTCACGGGAGCAGCGCGCGGAATCGGGCTCGCGATAAGTCAGAGGTTCAGCGAGCTTGGGGCGGTCGTGTCCGGATGGGACATTGAGAGCGCAGCCGCCGGGGGCGATCCTGCATTTTCCCATTTGGCGGATGTGGATGTGACGAATGAGGAATCGGTCGCGTCGGGATTCTGCGCTTCGCTTGAAGCGCTGGGGCAAGTCGACATTCTGGTCGCCAATGCAGGGATCAACGGTCCGACCAAGCCGGCCTGGGAATACGCACTGGACGAATGGCAGGCGGTTCTCGACGTCGACCTGACCGGCGTATTTCTTTCAGCCCGCGTGGTCCTGCCCCACATGCGCGACCGTGGAGCCGGGCGGATCATCGCAATTTCGTCCGTGGCCGGGAAAGAGGGCAACCCGGACGCCTGCGCGTACGGTGCCGCCAAGTCCGGCGTGATCGGATTCGTCAAGGGCCTCGCCCGGGAACTGGTGCCCTCGGACATTACGGTCAATTGCGTTGCGCCGGTGATGACGGAAACCGATCTGTTGCAAGGCATGAGCTCGTACTACATCGCCGACAAGCGTGGCCGAATTCCCATGGACAGGTTTTGCACACCCCGTGAAGTGGCCGACATGACCGCCTGGATCGCCAGCCCGCTTTGTTCGTTCACTACCGGACAGGTGTTTGACGTCACCGGCGGGCGGGCCACCTACTGATGGCAGGGGTTCCGCTCGAGAGATTGTGCATTCACCAGGTCACCTTGATGCAATGCGGATTTGCGGACGGTCTGGAGTGCCTGGCTCGCCATGGCGTGCCCATGACTGCGATCTGGCACGAAAAGCTGGAAGAGACGGGCGTGGCGGCAGCGCGACGGGCCCTGACGGACACGCAGGTCGAGGCGGTTGCGCTTTGCGTTGGCGGAACCATGGCGATTGGCGACGCGGCGGAGCGTGCGTCCCAAATCGAGTTGACGCGCCGGCGGATCGAATCCTGCGCGGAACTGGGCATCGAGAGCTTGCTGATGCTGACCGGTGGGCTGGGGAAGGGAGAGACCGATCTCCTGGCCGCGCGTCTGAACGCGCTGGAAGGATTTTGCAGCGTTGTGCCCGAAGCCCGGGCGGCAGGCGTTCGCCTCGTTCTCGAGCCGCTGCATCCGATGGTCTGCGGGTTCCGCTCGGTGATCTCGACCCTCTCGGCGGCTTGCGACTTTCTCGATGAACTGGACGCGGACGATGCAACCGGCGTGGCTCTCGACACGTATGCGCTATGGTGGGACCTGAACCTGCCGCGCGACATTCGCCGAGCCGCGCCACGCCTGCGGCACTTCCATGTCTCGGACTGGCTTGCCGATACCACCGACCTCCGCCTTGACCGGGGCATGCCAGGAGACGGCCTCATCGACAATCGGGCCATTCGGCGGGCGGTCGAGGACGCCGGGTTCCGGGGCCCGGTCGAGATCGAGATATTCTCGAAGCGGCGCTGGTGGCGAGAATCTCCCGACGAGGTGGTCTCCGAGATCGTGCAACGGACATCGGAACTCGTCTGACCTTTGGAAGTCACTGCGGTTGATGCATCAAGCCAGAGAAACGACAGGAAAGATCGCCGCATGCCAGGGAATGCCATCCCAGCCGCAAAAAAGCTTCAACGACAAAGCGCCTGCGCTCCGGCATGTCGAACAGGTCCGACATTGGCGGCGTTCTTCAGGCCGGCAACATACACTTCATGACTTGCGCACCCGCCCAGGTTGCGGAGGCGTTCGCAACTCTCCGCGAAAGCCCGGCCAACGTGCGCGCGCGCCTGCGTCAGTCTCGCAACGGATGGTCAGGAGGTTGAGGCCGAGAACCCGACCGGCGGCGACGTCGTCGTTTGCCGCTACCCTGACTTTCCCGATCGTTTCGGGTAATTCCTGCCGCTCGCGGGCATCTCGACCGTAAGACCGATCCCCCGAGAGCGACGTCGACATCAAGGCCTGCCGGACGGCTGAACCGGCTCCATGTCGAACTTCTGAAGGGCGACCCGGACGCGGGCATGCTGCGTGAGCCGCTCAGTCCTGCAGCGATCTCACGTCCAGTTCGCCTTCCGACCTTGATGCCATCGCGAGCGCGGCTGCATGAATCGCTGCAGAGGTCGTGAAATAGGGAATCCTGTCCATGAGCGTCACGTTTCTCATCGAGCGCGAATCCTCAATGGCCTGTGCTCCCTCGGTCGTGTTCATGACCAGCGCCACCTCGCCGTCCTTCATCACGTCAATGATCGTGCGGCCTCCTTCGTAGACCTTGTTCACGATATCTGACGGGATGCCGTTGTCGGTCAGGAACCTTGCGGTGCCACGAGTGGCAAGGATTCTCAGTCCGAGCTTGTTCAGCGTCCGTGCGGTTTCGACCAGCTCTTCCGTCTTGTCGGCATTCTTGATGGAGAAGAAGACGGTCCCTTCTTCGGGAAGCATGGTGCCTGCGCCAAGCTGCGCCTTGAGAAATGCGCGCGCAAAGCTCCTGTCCCATCCCATGACTTCCCCGGTCGAACGCATTTCGGGACCGAGAAGCGTGTCGACGCCCTGGAAACGCGCGAAAGGGAGCACGGCCTCCTTGACCGAATACCAAGGCGTGCGAAACTCCTTTAGTGTCATGGGATCCGTCTTGGCGTCATCGTCCGCAGTCCGCCTGGGGAAATCGGAGAGTCTCTCTCCGGCCATCACGCGAGCCGCAATCGACGCGATTGCGCTGTCTACCGCCTTGGCCACGAATGGCACGGTACGCGAAGCGCGCGGGTTGACCTCTATGAGGTAGATGTCTTCGCCCTTGATCGCGAACTGCACGTTCATCAGCCCGACAACCTCCAGTTCCCGGGCCAATGCCTCGGTCTGTTCGACGAGTGCGTCGATGATTTCAGGCGGAAGCGAATGTGGAGGCAGCGAGCATGCGCTGTCGCCGGAATGGACGCCGGCCTCTTCGATGTGCTCCATGATGCCCGAGACATGCACGTCCTTGCCGTCGCATATTGCGTCCACGTCCACCTCGGTTGCGCCGTCGAGATAGCCGTCGAGAAGGACCGGGCTTTCGCCCGAGACGACGACAGCTTCGCGGATGTACCGCTCAAGCTGGCTGGCATCGCGGACAATCTGCATCGCGCGACCGCCAAGAACGTAGGATGGCCGTATCACCAGCGGATAGCCGATGTCGTCGGCGACAGAGAGCGCCTCCTCGCCGGAATGTGCGATGCCGTTCCTGGGCTGCCTCAGGTTCAGTCGGTTGACGAGTTCCTGAAAGCGTTTCCGGTCCTCAGCCAGGTCGATCGCGTCTGGTGACGTCCCGAGTATGGGAATGTTCGCCTCGTCCAGCGCGTTGGCGAGCTTCAGCGGAGTCTGGCCGCCGAATTGCACGATCACGCCTAGGAGCGTGCCACGTTCCTGCTCGACCCGAAGGATCTCCATGACATGCTCGAATGTCAGCGGCTCGAAATACAGCCGGTCCGAAGTGTCGTAGTCCGTGGAGACGGTTTCCGGGTTGCAGTTGACCATTATCGTCTCATAGCCCGCCTCGGAAAGCGCGAAACAGGCATGACAGCAGCAATAGTCGAACTCGATTCCCTGGCCAATGCGGTTGGGACCGCCGCCGAGAATGACCACCTTGCACCGCTCGGTGGGATTCGCCTCGCATTCGGCCTCGCCCATGGCGGGCTCTTCGTAAGTCGAATACATGTAGGGTGTATGTGCCTCGAACTCCGCTGCGCAGGTGTCGATTCGCTTGAAGACCGCGTTGACGCCCAGACCGTGGCGGCTGCGACGGATGTCATCTTCCCGCAGACCGGTCAGCTTCGCGAGCCGCGCATCGGTGAAGCCGAGCATCTTCAGCTTGCGCAGGTCCTCCCCGGACTCGGGCAACCCGTTTTCCAGCACCTCCGCCTCGGCGTCCACGACTTCGCGGATCCGGGCGAGGAACCAGAGATCGAAGTTCGTCACGGCCTGAATGTCGCTGTCCGAAAGCCCGTGCCGCATTGCTTGCGCGATGACGCGAAGCCTGTCCGGCGTCAGCTTGGCGAGGGCTGCCGTGATGGCTGCCTGCCCGCCGCCTACGGCATTTTCCTTGGTCGAGGCGATGTTGCTGCCGTTGCAGAAAGGCGCAGGCAAGGGCGGTGCACCGGGAATCTCGATCTCGTCGAGCCCGGTCAGGCCGGTCTCAAGGGACGCAAGCGCTTTCTGCATGCTTTCATGGAACGTGCGGCCAATGGCCATTGCCTCGCCCACCGATTTCATTGCGGTCGAGAGCGTCGGTTCGCTGCCCGGGAACTTTTCGAAAGCGAAGCGCGGGATCTTCGTGACCACGTAGTCGATCGTCGGTTCAAACGAGGCGGGCGTGACCTTGGTTATGTCGTTGTCGAGCTCGTCCAGGGTGAAGCCTACGGCGAGCTTTGCGGCGATCTTCGCGATCGGGAATCCAGTGGCCTTCGACGCCAGGGCCGAGGACCGGGAAACCCGAGGGTTCATCTCGATCACGACCATGCGTCCGTCCGCAGGGTTCATTGCCCACTGAACGTTCGAGCCTCCGGTCTCGACACCGATCTCGCGAAGAACGGCAATCGAGGCCGTCCGCATCCTCTGGTATTCCTTGTCGGTGAGGGTCAACGCCGGGGCTACCGTGATGGAATCGCCCGTGTGGACGCCCATCGGGTCAACGTTCTCGATGGAGCACACGATGATCGCGTTGTCCGCCCGGTCACGGACGACTTCCATCTCGTACTCTTTCCAGCCGAGCAGGCTTTCGTCGATCAGGATTTGCGCCACGGGAGATGCTTCCAGCCCCCGGCGGCACGTCTCAAGATACTCCGTGCGGTTGTAGGCGACGCCGCCGCCAGTGCCGCCCAAGGTGAATGCGGGCCGGATGATTGCAGGAAGCCCCACTTCGTCCAGCGCTCCCAACGCGCGCTCGACGCCTTTTGCGATGTCATAACGTCCATCGGCGCTCTTGGGTGCATCGGCAATCGCGGACTTCGGGTTCTCGAGACCGATGCGTTCCATTGCCTCTCTGAAGAGCCTTCGGTTTTCGGCCATTTCGATGGCTTGGGGCCTTGCGCCGATCATTTCGACGCCGAACTCTTTCAGGACACCCATTTCTTCCAGCGCCAGGGACGTATTCAGGCCTGTCTGTCCGCCCATGGTCGGAAGAAGTGCATCGGGCCTTTCCTTCTCGATGATCTTGGCCACGACTTCCGGCGTGATGGGTTCGATATAGGTTGCGTCCGCCAGGCCCGGATCGGTCATGATCGTGGCCGGGTTCGAGTTCACGAGGATGACGCGAAAGCCCTCCTCGCGGAGAGCCTTGCAGGCTTGTGCGCCCGAGTAGTCGAACTCGCAGGCCTGTCCGATGACGATCGGACCGGCTCCGATAATCATGATGGAGTCAATGTCGGTTCTCTTCGGCATCTGCTGCCTCGCGGTCACGCGCAAATTGTCCTGCGTTATAGGGATTGGCTGCTTCCGTGCAAGGGTCTAACCAAGACGGCGCCGCATTTTCTGGCGTCAGGTCTCGGCGGAAGGCGATCCGGCGCGCCCGTTGAGGCTTGGCATCTCCTGTCCGCTTGACTTCCGGTCCGTTGCAAGGTGTATCGGCGCCCTGCAATCGGGAAACGCAAGCACATGCACGCCTATCGAAGTCACAGTTGCGCCGAGCTCAATGCCGCACATGAAGGCGAGACCGTGCGCCTTTCGGGCTGGGTTCACCGCGTTCGAGATCATGGCGGCGTGCTGTTCATCGATCTTCGCGACCACTACGGCGTCACTCAGATCCTGGCCGACCCGGACAGCCCGGTCTTCGCGGAAGTGGAGACGGTTCGCTCCGAATGGTGCATCCGGATAGATGGCGAAGTGAAGGCGCGGGACGCCGATCTCGTGAATCCGAAAATTCCAACCGGCGAAATCGAGGTCTTCATCCGCGACCTCGAGGTTCTGGGAACTGCAGATGAGCTTCCGCTTATCGTGTTCGGCGATCAGGAATACCCGGAAGAGACGCGGCTGCGATACCGGTTTCTCGACCTGCGACGCGAGGTGATGCAGCAAAACATGAAGCTCCGCTCGGACGTGGTGGCCAGCATTCGGCGGCGCATGTGGGGCGCCGGATTCCGCGAGCACCAGACGCCGATCATCACGGCATCCAGCCCCGAGGGCGCTCGCGACTTCCTCGTGCCCTCGCGGCTTCATCCGGGCAGGTTCTACGCTCTTCCGCAGGCGCCGCAGCAGTTCAAGCAGCTCTTGATGGTCTCCGGCTTCGATCGATACTTCCAGATCGCACCGTGTTTCCGCGACGAAGATCCGCGTGCAGACCGTTCGCCCACAGATTTCTACCAGCTCGACCTGGAAATGAGCTTCGTTACCCAGCAGGACGTCTTCGATACGGTCTCGCCGGTGATCGAGGAGGTGTTCTCCGAGTTTGCAGGCGGCCGCGACGTGGACTCGGCCGCCGACTGGCCGCAGATCCCGTATCGCGATTCGATGCTCTGGTACGGCACCGACAAGCCCGACCTGAGAATCCCGGTCAGGATGGAGGATGTCTCGGAACATTTCCGCGGGTCCGGATTTGCGATTTTCGCGAAGATCCTGAACCAGGAAGGAACCGAAGTGCGCGCGATTCCCGCGCCGGGTGGCGGCAGTCGCCGATTCTGCGACCGCATGAACGCATTCGCCCAGGGAGAGGGCCTTCCGGGCATGGGTTACATCATCTGGCGCGACGGCGAGAACGGCATGGAGGCGGCCGGGCCGGTCGCAAAGAACATTGGCCCTGAGCGTACGGAAGCCATCAGGAAGCAGCTCGGCCTGGCCTCGGGTGACGCGGCCTTTTTCCTTGGCGGCAAGGCAACGAGCTTTGAAACCGTGGCCGGAAGAGCGCGCGTGCTCATCGGCGAGGAGCTTGGCCTTGTCGCGAAGGACAGGTTCGCGTTTGCCTGGATTGTCGATTTCCCGCTCTACATCGAGGATGAGGAGAGCGGCGGGATCGATTTTGAGCACAACCCTTTCTCGATGCCGCAGGGGGGCATGGCTGCGCTTGAGGGCGATCCGCTGGACGCTCTTGGCTTTCAGTATGACCTGGTTTGCAACGGCCACGAAATCGCCTCGGGAGCAATCCGCAACCATCAACCTGAGATCATGTTTCGGGCATTTGAGATTGCGGGTTATGGAGAGGACGAGGTGCGCGCCAGATTTGGCGGCATGGTCAACGCGCTGCGATTCGGCGCTCCGCCTCACGGCGGTTGCGCTGCGGGGATCGACCGGATCGTCATGCTTCTGGCCAACGAGGAGAACATCCGCGAAGTCATTCTCTTTCCGATGAACCAGCGCGCGGAGGATCTAATGATGGGCGCACCGACGGAGCCGACAAGAGAGCAGTTGCGTGACTTGCGATTGCGAACGCTGCCGCCAGAAGAGTGATCGTCACGTCGTGATGCCAGCCCGGGGGGAGACGATCGTGGCCGTCGATCCGGGCCGGGTGACACCATGCGCCACGATTTCGGGAATCTGAGTAAGGAAATCCCATGAGCCTGAAAGACTGGTCACCTCCGTCACTTCCATCTCGAACGGCCATTCAAGGACGCTACGTCAAGCTGGAACCGGTCGAGCGTGAACATGTCGCGGGGTTGATGCAGGCATTCGCGGAAGATGCAGCTGGCAGCATGTGGGAGTATCTTCCGCACGGTCCGTTCGACCATGCTGCCTTTGTGGCATGGGTGGACACGGCACGCGCGTCTCCTGACCCGCTTCACTATGCGGTGCGCATGGAGGACGGCCTGCTCGGAGGCACGCTCAGCCTGATGCGGATCAAGCCAGCTGCAGGCTCGATCGAGACGGGATGGCTCACGTTTGCACCGCGTCTTCAGCGAACTCGAGAGGCTACTGAAGCGGTCTATCGACTGATGCGCTGGTCCTTCGAGGCGGGTTATCGAAGGTTTGAATGGAAGTGCGATGCGGCGAATCACGGTTCGCGGCGCGCGGCGGAACGATTCGGCTTTTCCTACGAAGGCATCTTTCGACAGGCGACGGTCGTCAAGGGAAGGAATCGCGACACGGCTTGGTACGCGTGCATTGACAGCGAATGGCCGGCACTCGAAGAGGCGTTTGAGGCTTGGCTCGCGCCCTCGAACTTTGACGCGAACGGAATGCAGAAGCAGAGGTTGGGTGACTATACGGCGTCCGTTCTCGTGTCCCGAGATCCGGTGCTTTGATCGCCGGACGCAGAAACTGCCGAGGCAGGGCATGCTGCCGGCTTTCCAGGCCGTTCACCGGTTCACCAAGGCAAAGGTGCCATTGCGCGATCGGGTCAAGCGCAAGGCCGGTTGCAAAGCCATTGAAACGGGATCTTGGAGCCAGAGCTTCCCGTTCAGTGAGCGACTCTGCGGGATTGGTGGCGGATCTCGTCGTGCCGCCCTTCGACGGATCACGAGGGCGGCCATGCTTGCTCAACGCGCCAAGGACATTGGAACTGAATTTGCAAAGGCGGTTTCGGAGTGCCACAAAGGCATGATACAAGCGCACAAAACGACGCATCCGATCGGGCAGATGATACGCAAGCTATTCGGTACTGATGGCGCGCGCGGGCGCGTCAACACGCATCCCATGACGGCGGACACCGTCCTGCGCCTCGGTGCCGCCGCGGGACGCTACTTTCGCCGGGACGGTTCCGCCACGCACCACGTCATCATCGGCAAGGACACGAGGCTCTCCGGCTACATGTTCGAGAGTGCCCTGACGGCAGGGTTCACGTCGACCGGCATGAACGTGCTGCTGCTCGGCCCGGTGCCGACGCCTGCGGTCGGAATGCTGGTTCGCTCCATGGGGGCGGACGTGGGAGTGATGATCTCGGCAAGCCACAATCCTCATGAAGACAACGGCGTGAAGTTCTTTGGCCCCGACGGCTTCAAGCTTTCGGACGAAGCCGAGGCCGCAATCGAGGCGATCATGGCGGGCGGAATCCAACCGGCCAGTCCGGTCAACATCGGTCGCGCACGGCGGGTCGATGGCGGGCTTTCCAGCTACGTCGAGAGCCTGCAGGCCACGCTTCCAGGCGACCTGGACCTCTCGGGCATGAAGGTCGTGATCGATTGCGGGAACGGGGCCGCGTATCGTGCGGCACCGGAACTGCTCGGCAGGCTGGGCGCGGACATGACTGAAATCGGCACCTCGCCCGACGGGACGAACATCAACGAGAACTGCGGGACGACCTGCACCGCCACGGCTGCAGACGCCGTGTTGGCCGGCGGCGCCGATGTCGCAATTTGCCTGGATGGCGATGCAGACCGCGTGGTGATCATCGACGAGACGGGCGTGGCGGCCGATGGCGACCAGATCATGGCGTTGTTTGCGGCGCGTTGGGCCGATGAAGGCTGCCTGCAGGGCAACGCCCTGGTGACGACCGTGATGTCGAATCTCGGGCTGGAACGGTTCCTGGAGGGTCGAGGCATCTCTCTTCTGCGCACGTCCGTGGGCGACCGGTACGTGGTCGAGACAATGCGGGCCGGCGGGTACAATCTTGGTGGCGAGCAGTCGGGGCACATCGTCATGACGGACTATGCGACGACCGGCGACGGCCTGCTCGCGGGCGTTCATTTCCTGGCCGAGATGCGACGCACCGGATTTTCGGCAAGCGAACTTCGCCGCATGTTTGAGCCCGTGCCGCAGCTCCTCAAGAACGTTCGGTACTCGGAGGATGCGCAGCCTCTCGAAACCGCGACCGTGAAGAGCGCGATCACGGATGCCGAGAAACGACTGGCAGGAACCGGTCGCCTCCTGATCCGGAAGTCCGGAACTGAGCCGCTCATTCGGGTGATGGCGGAGTGCGAGGACGAAGCGCTCCTGAAGGAAGTCGTTGACGGGATCGTGGCTGATGTCGAGGCGGTTGCCTGATCCGGTCTCACCGGTGCTCGTTTTGCCTTTCGTAGCGGGTGACGAGTTCTTCGGGAGATGCCCCGAGGAAATAACGCATTAGCGTACCGAGATTGCCGATGCTTCGCCGCAGCCATCCTTCGGTCTCGTAACGCTCGGCCGACGTGAGCGCGATGGCGTCGAGCGGGCGAAGGCGCCCCTTGAGACGACGGGCGAGCGCCACGTCTTCCATCAACGGAATCTCTGGCACTCCACCGACTTCCTCCAACGTTGCCCGCGCGATCAGGAGCCCTTGGTCGCCATAGGGCAGGCCAAGGATGCGTGAACGAAGATTCGCGCCCCCCGCGATCAGTCGTGGCGCGAAGCCGCGCGCCCGAAACCTGAGATGGAACCAGCCCGCCTTGTCCGGATGATTCTCCATGTGACTGTACGCGGCCTGAGCCCAGCCATGAGAGAGATGCGTGTCGGCGTGAAGGATCAGCACCCAGGGAGCCCGTGCAGCAGCAACCCCTCGTGCAATCTGCCCTCCGCGTCCCTTGGGGCCGGTCACCAGCGTCGCTCCAAGTTCTCTTGCGACGTCGGTGATGCCGTCTTGCGAACCGCCGTCGGAAAGGATGAGTTCGGCAACCAGCCCGTCCGTCAGGCCGCCGAGAAGCGCTTCGGTCGTGGCCGGCAGTGCACGGGCCGCGTTGAACGAAGGGATGATGACGGCAATGGGTGCGGGCATGGCTGCAATCTGGCTGGCAAGGCCCTATATTGGCCCGGAAGCTCGCAGGAGGCCAGCATGAGCGAACGCAAGGTGTTTCGGGTTTCCGGTGCCGACCGGGAAGACTATCTCCAGAACCTGGTCACCAACGACGTGGCACGCCTAAAGGACGGGCTTGTCTGGACGGCGCTTCTCACGCCGCAGGGCAAGTATCTCGCGGATTTCTTCCTTGTCTCCGACGGCGACACGATTCTCCTTGATGTGGCGGAGGGGTTTGCGAATGGGTTGATGCAGCGCCTCCAGATGTACAGGCTGCGGGCAGACGTGACGATCGAGGAAACGGACATCGGCGTCGCACGAGGCCTTGGCGACGCACCGGCTGGCGCGTATCCCGACCCGCGAGACCCCGGACTGGGCTGGCGCGCCTATGACGGGCGAGGGGGCGAAGCGGCGGATTGGGACGCCATTCGCGTCGCTGCCGGAGTGCCGGAGAGCGGCATTGAGTTGCTCCCAAATGACACCTATCCGCTTGAAGCGTGCTTTGAGCGCCTGAACGGCGTCGACTTCAAGAAGGGCTGCTACGTGGGCCAGGAGGTCACTGCGCGGATGAAGCACAAGGCGAATCTTCGAAAGGGACTGAGACGGGTTCAGGTCACTGGCGAAGCCCCGGTCGGTACCAAGATCCTGAACGGCAAGGGGCAGGTTGTGGGAGCGCTCCATTCGCAGAGCGGCGGTCTGGGGCTGGCTTACCTGCGCCTGGACAGGGTCGATGACGGCATGCGGGCCGGAGATGCAGCCGTCAGGCTTCGCGAGGACGGTTGAGCCTGCAAGGCGGAACGATGAGGCGTTGCAGCGGCAATGCCGATTCGGGATTTGGCGCATGCCGGGAACATCCGGCACAGTTCGTTCCGCACTCCGGCCAGCCGATCCTTGACGAGGCGCAGATTCGGCACCCATTCCTGGATCAGCCGCGTCACACGCATCGAGTGGTCCCGTTCGCACTGTATCCTTTGAGCCCCAGCCCCGGCGCGGCGCCGACCGTGTCGCGAAAGCAGACTTGGGTACGGAGAAAGCGTTCCTTGCCATCTCCATGAGGGGGACATAGTCTCCGGGCAAGGACTTGCCGGCTTCGTGCCGGGGCTTCCGTTTCGCCTGGCCGGCAAGGCATGCAGGAAATGGAGGAGGGTTCGATGGACCGGTTGAATTCCATTATTGACTCGATCAATGCGTTTGCGTGGGGGCCACCCATGCTTGGCATACTCGGCGTGACCGGCGTTCTCTTGACGCTGGGCCTTGTCTTCATGCCCTGGCGCAGGGTCGGATACGGGTTTCGCCTCTTGTTTGACAAGGAGACCGTTGGCCAAGGCGAGGTCAAGCCGTTCAATGCGCTGATGACGGCGCTGTCGGCGACCGTCGGCACCGGGAACATTGCAGGAGTGGCAACCGCGATCGCGCTGGGCGGTCCGGGAGCGATCTTCTACATGTGGTTGATTGCGCTCTTTGGCATGGCGACAAAATATGCAGAGGCCGTCTGTGCCGTGACCTACCGTGAAGTGGATGCGACCGGCAAGTATGTCGGCGGGCCCATGTACTATCTGCGCAACGGCGTCGGCGAATTTGCCCCCGAACTTGGCAAGTGGCTTGGCATCGCCTTTGCGGTCTTCGGCGCGATAGCCGCGTTCGGCATCGGAAATGCGGTTCAGGTGAACTCGATGGCCGCCGCCCTCGGCGGGAGCTTCAATGTGCCGACATGGATTACGGGCATTGTTGTCGCCGCGCTGGCGGGCTTTGTCATCATCGGCGGGATCAGCCGGATCGGCGATGTGGCCGGCAAGCTCGTGCCGGCGATGATCGTGCTCTATGTCGGCACGGCGCTCCTGATCATAGTCATCAACATCACCGAAGTTCCTTCGGCCATCGGGATGATCTTCACCCATGCGTTCACGCCAGCGGCCGCAACCGGCGGGTTTGCAGGCGCTGCGGTGGCGGCGGCGATCCGCTTCGGCGTTGCACGGGGCGTGTTCTCCAACGAGTCCGGGCTGGGCTCGGCTGCCATCGCCCATGCTGCGGCGCAGACCAACAGTCCGGTCAGGCAGGGAGTCATTGCGATGCTTGGAACCTTCATCGACACCATCATTGTCTGCACGATGACTGCCCTTGTCATTCTGACCTCTGGCGCATGGACCATGACCGGTGCCGATGGCGGCGGGCTGACCGGTGCGATTCTCACCTCGACCAGCTACGAGACGTCGATTGCCGGCGGCCAGTATATCGTCACGATAGCGCTCGCGGTGTTTGCGTTCACGACGATTCTCGGCTGGTCATATTACGGGGAGCGTTGCTGGCAGTACCTGTTCAGCGAGAGAAGCCTTCTCGTCTACCGGGCGCTCTGGATCCTGGCGGCGCTTGCGTTTGCGAACGTCAAGGTTGATTTCGTGTGGAACCTGTCAGACACGTTGAACGGGCTGATGGCGATTCCCAACCTGATTGGCCTGATCCTTCTGGCGCCAATGGTGTTCAGGGTAACGCGTCATTACTTCGAGGATGCGGGAATGCCGCTGGCCGGGCCGCTCAAGAAGGCCTGACCGCAAAGGGAGCGTACGGCTGGCAGAAGGCCTGCGTGCGGCTTGCTCGCGGGTGCAGTTCTGACAGGCTGCGACGAATTGCAGAGATCGGGGCCGGACTCTCCATTGGGCCGGTTCCCGCATCGATCCGTGCGTCGGCCAAGGATGGATCACGATCAACGGCAGCTGCAATGTGCAGCGGTGTCGCCCATTCGGCATCGTAGAAGGCTTGACGGTTGAGGTGATGGGTGGTCGGGTCTGCCCGTGGGTTGCCGGTTGACCTCCGGGCAGGCGTGGAGGCGGACGTTTGGTGCGGATAGACGGACTTCAATATGCAAACTGGTCGGAAAAGATCTTCCGCCAGATGCGCGACGGTGGGGTCGACGCCGTTCACGTGACCGTTGCTTACCACGAGACCTTTCGCGAGGCAGTGCTGAACCTCGAACGTTGGAACCGCTGGTTCGAGACCTTTCCCGACCTGATCACGAAGGGGCTGACGGCGGATGATGTCGAACGCGCCCGGGAGACCGGCCGCACGGCAATCTTCTTCGGATTCCAGAATCCGAGCCCCATCGGGGACGACATCGGACTTGTCGAGATTTTCCACGCTCTTGGCGTGCGCTTCATGCAGTTGAGCTACAACAACCAGTCGCTCCTGGCTGCGGGTTGCTACGAGGAGAATGACGCTGGCATCACGCGCATGGGCCGACAGGTCATCCGGGAAATGAATCGTGTCGGCCTGGTGGTGGACATGAGCCATTCCGCGGATCGCTCGACGATCGAGGCTGCAGAGATATCGGAGCGCCCGATCGCGATCACGCACGCAAATCCTCACGCGTGGGCACCGGCGTTGCGCAACAAGAAGGCCGAAGTGATCCGGGCCGTCACCGAATCCGGTGGGATGCTGGGGTTTTCGCTCTACCCGCATCACCTCAAGGACAAGTCCAAATGCACCATCGAGTGCTTTTGCGAGATGATTGCACGCACGGCTGACGCATTTGGAACGGAACATTTCGGCATTGGCTCGGATCTCTGCCAGGATCAGCCGGACAGCGTGGTTGAATGGATGCGCACGGGGCGCTGGACAAAAGAGATCGACTATGGGGAGGGATCGGCAGCCGCGCCCGGGTTCCCTCTTATGCCGGACTGGTTCCAGGACAATCGGGACTTCACGAATGTCGAGAAGGGATTGCGGTCGGTCGGCATGGACGACTCCGAGATCAACGCCATCATGGGCGGGAACTGGTACCGGTTCTTTGCCGAGAATTTCGGGCCAATGTGACCATGAACGGTCGGCAGGCATCGCTTCGCGATCCGTCCCGAATCATGAGGCTGGCGCGCCTCGGCTCCATGCACCAAAGCCGGTTGAGCTTCATGCGGATCCTGACACGCCGCATGGCCCGCGAGAACTGGACATTCTCGCGCACCGCCTTCGACATGGACGAAAAGGGCATCGGTCGTGCGACCTACAGGGTGGATTGCCCGCGGCGCACCTATTCCCTGGTGGCATTCGGCCATGACCTGCCTGACGAGATGCGATCGGACCGGGTTATCGCGGAAGCCTGGGACGCGACCTTCGCGCTTCTTGACGGTGTGCCGGACGAAACGGACGTCGAGCGCCTTGCAGCCAACGTGCCCCTTCAGGAGGCCGGCCGGTACAGCGAGCGCGAACTGGTCGTGTCGCGGGCCAACCGATCGTCGCGGCTTTGGGAGCATGTGGTGGCGGCGCTTGCGGCGGGAACCCAGCCAGACGCCGAGCAACTGGATGCCGTCGGATACCTGATGCGAACGACTGCGGTATATGGTTCGGGCAAGTTCGGGGCCGTGGACTACGCGCACGTCCGAAACCGGCCCGAGTTTGCTGCGCCCTTCCAGGCGGAAATGCTGATTGTCTACCTGATCCGGGCGTTCGTGCTCGATCTTGTCGAACACGTGGCGCGTTGTCGAGGCGGCGAACGGGCGGTTCCGCTGGACCGCGGCACGGCGAGGAAGCTTGGCATCGGCAATGCGACGGGGCTGGGGATGGCGCCCTTCATCGTCAATCACGCCGCGCTCTTCAACAACTGGATCGCGGCACGCGAAGAGGCGATACGGCGCGTTCGGTCGGTCCCGACGGCAACCGAGGCGGAACTGGCACTGTTTCTTGACAGGCTGCGGCGCAGCGAGGTCATGGTTCGCGAATGGCGCTCCGGACACTCGGCTCAGCAGGCCAGGGTGGAAAGGCTGCAAATGGACCTGCAGTTGATCAAGGCCCGGATTGAAGGCTGGTCGACCGGCGAGAACTGTCCCTGGGACCGCCTGGTTGGGTGGTCCGAAGCGGCCCTGAGCGAGGAGGGGCAGGAGTGCCTGGCCTCGCTGATTCTCGAACCGTACGGGGCAGTCGTGGACGAGCTTTCCGAGGGGATGGCAGATGCGGATGACGGAGGCTTCCGCATCGACGGTTCGATGTCGTTGGCGGAGACATGCAGGTTGCTTCGCGAGCACTATGGTTGGGCGCTGGAAATTGATTGGACGGTGCCCGCGGCAACGGCGCGTGCATGGTACATTTCGGAAGAAAAGCTCGAGCCCCGTCTCGGCGAGCGCCACGAGGAAGACATCTCGGAATTCGAGCAGCCGCTTTCCCCGGGCCGCGACGCGGCGCGCGCCTTTGCCGATCTTGAACGCTGGTCTCCCGGCGAAGAGGTGGCTGCGTTCCTCTTGAAGCACCCCGAGCATCGTCATGTCATTCGCCGCGCGCAGGTGTGCCGTTCCGCCCCGTATGCCGAGATACACGACAACACGATCAGCGCATCGATGCTGCCGATCGACATGTTGCGGGCCAAGCTGAGCTTCTTCGGTGCCACGCACTTCGATCCAAAGTCGGACCGCTGGGTGCGCATCCGCATGTACGCAGGCGCGCCATATCCCGGCGACCTCGATCCCGGAAGTTGCGAAGACTGGGTCTATCCGGAGCTGGTTGCGTGAGCCGGTCGCTGAACGAGGTCGAAACCATCGCATGGAAAGCGGCACGCGGTGCTGGATACCCTTGGGGCATTGCGGAGGAAGCCGCTGCGGCCATGCGATGGCTGGCGGGACGCGGCATTGATGGCTGCCCTCAGCTGGCATCCCTGCTGGAACGGACCGACGGCACGAACCTCGATGACTGGTCGCCGGATCCGGGAGAGATCTGGTCTGCGCCCGGCGGCGTGCTCTGTCCGATGCTGGCGGGCGCGGCCCTGTCGGATCATGCACGCCGGTTGCTGCAGTGCCCACATGAGTTCGGCCGGATGGCGTCGCCGGTCCTGTTCTTGCCGTTCGCGGCCTGGGCGGCCGCAAGGATCAGCGTCAATTTGCGAGTGACCTGGTCTGGTGGTTCGTCGATCACCGACGGGGCTGGGCTTGCGCTGCAAGATGCCCCGGGTTCGGAACTCGACAGCATGCTGGTCGCGGTCAGTGGTGAAATGCCGGAAGCCCGTCCCGGTGCGGGCCGCGCAATTCCCGATCCTCAAGCATGGGACCGGCTTGGCGAGTTCGCTTGCAGGGTCCATGCGCCGGCATCCGAGACGTCCCGGAGATTCGGTGCCGGTGCCGTGGACGGCATTGACGACGATTGACGGCATGGTGATCGAGGGCCGCGCTTCACAGGCGTGTTGCCCGGGCATGTCCGGCAATCCGAGTTGGTTTGCGCGTTCCCGTGGTCCGATTGACGCATGTGCTGGCCTGGTCGATCGGATCGAGGCGCCTGAAGATCAGCATGCGTTCGCGAAGCGACTGCAGGAAACCCGTGCCTTTCGTTCGGGACGAACGGCTGGCGTGGCGGCAGATGCTGCCCCAGGAGAACCCGGCGGCGCTAGTGCCACGGCAGACGGATCTGACGAGAGTTGCCTGCGCGGAGGTGGAAGATGAGCCCAACGAGGCCAATTGTGCAGCGGATTGTCGCCGCGTTGCCGTTGCGCGCGCCCCCGCGCAGACCGCGCTCGTCCCGTCAACGCTGCTGATCCAGGCTTTGCGCCAGCCGCATCAACTGCACTGCCTCGGTGCGATAGCCGTAAAGGTCGTCGCCCCGGTTGGCGTTGGCAAGTGCAATCGCGTCGTCCCAAGACCAGTCGCCCAGGTGGTCCGAGCCCCGCAAGAGCTGCCCGAAGCCGGCGATCGCGGCGGCAAACCCGGCCTCGGGCGAGGGCGCCAGGTCGGGGGTGACCGGCTGCTCGATCAGCTGGCTGGTTGCAGCCCCCGGCACCTTGTATCGCAGCCGCAGATAGCCCAGCTCGTCCGAGGTGCTCGCGACCCCATCGGCCTGGTAACGAAGCGGGTCGGTCAGCCGCGCGGGCGAGTCCACGGGCGTGACCTCGTAGATCGCGGTGACGGAGTGGCCCGCCCCGATCTCGCCGGCGTCAACCGCGTCGTTGTTGAAATCCTCGCGCCGCAGCGCCCGGGTCTCGTAACCGATCAGCCGGTATTCGGCGATCTGCGCGGGGTTGAACTCTACCTGGATCTTCACGTCGTCGGCGATCGGGAAGAGCGCGCCGGACAGCTGGTCCACCAGAACCTTCTGCGCCTCGCCGAGCGTGTCGATATACGCTGCCGTGCCGTTGCCGTTCTGCGCCAAGGCCTGCATCGTGGCATCGTCCAGATTGCCCCGCCCGAAGCCCAGAACCGACAGGTACGCTCCCGACTCGGCCTGCCGCTCGATGAACTCCTTCAATCTCTTGGGGTCGGAAAGGCCCACGTTGAAGTCGCCGTCGGTCGCGAGGATCACGCGTGTAACCTCGCCATCCTCGGTCATGCCACGCGCGGTGGCGTAGGCCTGTTGCAGCCCGGCCTGACCGGCGGTGGATCCGCCCGCATCCAGCCTGTCAAGCGCGGCGTGGATGGTGGTCCGCTCCCGCGCCGGGGTCGGATTCAGAACCTGCCCGGCGCTGCCCGCATAGGTCACGATCGCCACCTCGTCTTCGGGCCGCAACTGCCCCAGCAAGAGACGGAACGACTGCTTCAAGAGCGGCAGCTTGTTGGCCTGATCCATGGAACCGGACGTGTCGATCAGGAAAACGAGGTTCAGAGGCGGATGGTTCTCGACCTCGGGCAATGCGCCCTGGATCGCGATCTGCACCAGATTCGTGTCCGAATTCCATGGCGTCGGACCGACCGACACCGTGGGCCGAAACGGCGCATCACCGTCCGGCGCAGGATGTGCGTAGGGGAAGTAGTTGATCATCTCTTCCACGCGAACGGCCTCGGCCGGCGGCAGGTAGCCGTTCATCAGCGACGACCGCACGACGGAGTACGACGCGGTGTCCACGTCGATCGAGAAGGTCGACACCGGGCTTTCCGCCGTCACCTTGACCGGGTTGTCATCGGCGCCGTCGAACTCCTCGGCGTCGAATTCCGCCCACAGCGTCGTGGGCTCGATGATCAGGTGTTCGAACGGAACCCCTCCAGTGGATTCCGCGAAGATGTCACCACCCTTGAGCACGGTCTCCGTCGACTGCGCGCGCAGGTGCCGCTCAGTGGACGCAGAACGCACCTTCAGTGACGCGTTTGCCTCGGCAGGCCTGTCGAGCATCGGCACGGGAGCCACGGACCCGCTGTCGCCTGGCATTTGCGGCGGATCGAGCGCGTCACCCATGGGGAGAAGTATCACTGCGCCGGCAGCGACGATTGCGGTGGTCGCGGCCAGCGCCACGCGGTTGGACAGAAACTTCAGCATCATCCTTAGCTCCCTGGCAAGGCCCGTTTCCGGGCCGTCAGGGGTTTGACGCAGGGCGCCCGTCGTTCCTTGGAACCGTTCAAAGCTCTTCCGCGCCAGGGCAAGATTGGCGGCCTTGTTCGCGTCATCCGGCACGGGCGTTGCGGCGCGCATGGCCGCCTTCAGTTTGTCAAGATCATCGTCGTTCATGTCCGATCCTCGGTCTCGCGCTGGGCGCGAATGATCTTCTTTGCCTCTGATACCCGCCAGCTGATCGTGCCTTCGGAGACGCCCAGCACCCGTCCGGCGTCTGCATGGGTCAACTCGTCCAGCACCAGCGCGAGCGTGTCGCGCAGATCGTTCGGCAGGGCGCGCATCGCCTGCCTCAACCACCTCACATTGTCGGCCGCCTCCGCATCGGCCGCGCGGCGATCCAACTCGCGGTCTCCCCAACCGGCGGCGGCCCTTGCATGTGCGGCTGCGCGGCGTCGGCGATCATGAGCGGCGTTCACCGCCACGCGGTAGAGCCAGGTGGCAAACCGCGCGTCGCCCCGAAATCCGGCCAGTTTCGCAGGCAGCACGGCGCAGATGTCCTGTGTCAGGTCCTCGGCTTCTGCCCGACTGCCGGTAAGCCGAAAGCACAGTGCGAAGAGCGAGTCATAGCGCCGCTCCAGCAGCTTGGAAAATGCTGCCGCATCGCCGCCTGCCGCGGCAAGGGCAAGCTCTTCGTCGCTTGTGGCCATGTACATTACGGTTGTTTGACGCACGCCGAAGGTCAATCCTTGGAAGGGGGCCAGGCGCCAGCGTTCGTGGGCACGACCCCGTTCCGGCACCCGGCTTCATGCCTGGCCTTCCGGCGAAAACGAGCTCCGGTTCCCGGCAGGCCAGCGGCGAAACCGCGCTCGGCAGCGGCAAGTTCACCCCCGCGACAGTTCCGGGACGTTGTCCGACAAGCCGTCAGCCAAGCTGCGATGCCGCCGCCTCGAAGGCGCTCCTCGTCACTTCCAGATCGTCGTCGTCGAGGGCAAGGCAGCAATAGGCCTTGCCCGGGGGCTTGAACAGCCCGTGGTCGCGGAGCGCCGCGTTCCAGGACGCGGTGCGGGCGCCGTCCGCTGCCTGAACGTCGCGATAGTTCCGGACAGCCCGGTCGGTGAAGACGACCTCGAACAGCGACGGCGCGCCGACGAGCCGATACGGAATGCCCGTCGGGTCGAGCGCGTCGCGGGCCAGTCCCATCACCGTCTTGCCGAGATTTTCCAGACGCTCGTACTGGCCGGGGCGCCGCAGGATCTCGAGGGTCTTGAGGCCCGCGGCCGC
Source organism: Paracoccaceae bacterium (assembly GCA_965208685.1). Lineage (GTDB taxonomy): Bacteria > Pseudomonadota > Alphaproteobacteria > Rhodobacterales > Rhodobacteraceae > JAJEFO01. The sequence goes on from CBDBPL010000007.1 coordinate 919,766, forward strand.
TGCAATCGGGTTGCCGGAAAGCGTCCCGACCTGCATCAGCCAGCCGCCGGGGCCGGCAAGGCTCTTGTCGAAGTGCTTCATGATCCTGGCCCGGCCGGCGATCGCCGCCAGGGGAAACCCGCCACCGATGATCTTGCCCAACGTCGCGATGTCGGGTGTGACGCCGTAGGATTCCTGCGCCCCGCCATAGGCAAGCCGGAACCCGGTGACGATTTCGTCGAAGATCAGGACGATGCCATGCCTGTCGGCTTCTTCCCTGAGAACCTGCAAGTATCCGGGATCCGGCGGAATGAAGCGTTGAAGCGGTTCGACGATGATGCCGGCCACCCGGTCGCCCCACTCCGCGAGGAGCGAGCGAATGTAGTCCGGGTCGTTGAATGGCGCGATCAGCACTTCGGAGGCGACTCCGGCCGGAATCCCGGCGCTGTCAGGCACGGCTCCCGGGAAGTTCACGGGTCTTTCCGGCGCAAGCGACATTTGCGCCTCGGCGCTCATGCCGTGATAGCCGCCTTCGAACTTCACGATCTTGTCGCGGCCCGTGAACGCGCGGGCGAGCCGCATGGCGTACATGTCCGCCTCGCCGCCTGTGGAGACGTAGCGGAGATGCTCGGCGCAAGGCAGGGCCCGGCAGATCTCTTCGGCAAGCTCGATGCCGAGAGCATTGCTGGCAAAGAAGGTCTGGCCCCTGGGGAGCTGCCTTGCCACGGCCTCCAGCACTTCCGGGTGGCCGTGGCCGAGGACCAACGGTCCCGATCCGATCAAGTAATCGACGTATGCGTTGCCGTCTTCGTCCCAGACCCGTGCGCCCCGACCCTCGCGGATGACGATGCCCGGATCGAAATTGCCGAACCCGCCTGCCGGCAGCACGGCCTGCGCACGCGCGACCCAATCGGTCTGCGATGTGATGGTGGTCAATGTCCTACTCCTGAATCAGGCGAGGGCCGTCAATGATGTCCGGGTCGGACGCGACCCCGAAGCCCGGACTTTCGGGCATCGCGATGCACCTCCCCTTTTTCACGACCTGGCGTGTTCGGGTCAAGGCGCGGGTCGACATGGCCGGATCGCGGGTGCGGGCCCGAACGGGCTTTGTCAGTAGGGACCGGGAACGATGGGGCTGCCGTCAGTGAAACGTTCGAAGCGGAACCGCGACAAGTCGAAGCCGGCTTGGCGGCCCAGCGCCAGGTCGGCGAGAACCCGGCCTACGCCCGGCCCGATCCCGAAGCCGTGTCCGCTCATGCCGGTGCCGATGAACAGGCCAGGAAGCGATGGCACTTCGCAGATGTAGGGCACGGCATCGGGAGTCACGTCGATCATCCCTGCCCACGCTTCTGCAATGCCGGCCTCTTCCAGCCAAGGCGCCCGTACGCGGAGATGCTTCATCAGGCGTCGCCGGCCCTCCTTCGACGGCGGCGGGTCAAGCACGCGCATCCGCTCGAACGGCGTGACCTCGTCGGCACGCCAGCGCGTCTTTGAACCCCATGCACCCGGATAGCCCGCGGGAGGCTTCGGTTTGAGCCGCAGGTTCGCGGCCGATTTCCACGCCAGCTTCGCGAACTTTGTCAGGTCCCGGAAAGATCTGGCACACACGTGGTGCTCGACGAGGTTTCCGGTCGTCACAGTATGGCCGCCATCCGCACGACGGCTCGTGGCGAATCCGGGCATGGAAACGTTCGGAAGTCCGCGGTCGGCCACGGGATGAGTGCGTCCGACCGTGGAACGCACGATGAGTTGCGGCAGGTCAATTCCGGCGTTGCGCGCAAAGCTGGTGGACCAGGCACCGCCTGCCAGCACCACGCGGTCGGCCCGTACGGGCCCGCGCTCGGTGTGCACGCCGGAGACATTGCCGGCCCTGGTTTCGAGGGTGCGCACGGCGCAGTCCTCCGTGATCGACACCCCGACGCGTCGTGCCGCGCGCGCCAGCGCCGGTACCGCGACAAGCGGCTCCGCCCTCCCGTCGCTCGGGGTCAGCATCCCGCCGACCCACTGTCCCTCGAATCCGGGACACGCTTCGCGCGCTTCCTCCGGCGATAGCATTCGCGTGTCAAGCTGGTGCTCCCGGGCGAGATCATGCCATTCCTCGTACCTGGCAAGAGCGCGCTCGTCCTCAGCGAGATACGCCAGACCGCATCCTGCGAAGGCAAGGTCCTTTTCTCCGGTCTCTGCCGCGAGCCTCCGCCAGATCCGGTTTGACTCCATCACGACGGGCAGCTCGTCCCGGTCCCGGCCCTGTTGGCGGATCCAGCCCCAGTTGCGGCTCGACTGCTCGCCGGCCACCCGCCCCTTCTCGATCAGCGCGACCCTTGCGCCCTGCCGCCCGAGGAACCAGGCGGTCGAGGTGCCGATGATCCCGGCGCCGATCACCACGACGTCAGCGGCTTCCGGAATTGGGTCGGCATGGACGATCGGCGTGGATTCGGTGATCATCGGCATGCGGGACTTCTCCGAGCGTGCCGACGGTGCGTGATCTTGAGCGGAGCGTCGCGGAATGCGATCTGGCGAGGATGGCCAGGGTCGTGGATCGAGTGCGCGACGGACCGCCACCGGCGCCCGCGGCACGTTTCAAGCCCTTCGCTGAGTTCGATGTGCTCGGGACGGGACGACCGCGCGGAAGACGGTGCTCTCGCCAGACGCCGCCGCACGCGGCCTTGTCCTGGCACGTGGCAGTTGTCACGAGCGTCGGTTGTCGACATGATGGCGTCCTGCCTGATCGGGCCGCCGCCGTGTGGCGTCGGCGCAAGTTCTGTGATCGCTGGCTGATCGCCGCGCGCACGGACCGGGACACACTGCGGGATCGAATTCGCCGATGCCGCCAGCGAGCACCACGGCCTTCGCACGCACCACCAGGTCGGACTGCAATGTGATCGTGGTCAATGTACTACTCCAATTTCAGGTCCGGGTCTCCCAGGATGTCCGGGTCGGGCTCGACTCCGAGACCCGGACCCTCGGGAGGCGTGATGCATCCTCCTTCACGGCTCGGCGAGTTCGGGTCAAGGCGCGGGCCGACATAGCCCGAGAGATCGCACGTGTTAAGAAGACGCGAGGGTGGAGTCGTGGCCGCCAGATGCAGGAGGGCGGCGGTAGCGATGTCCGATCCCCAAGTGTCCTCGATGCACATCTTTGCGCCCAAATGCAGGCAGAGGTCGCGGGCGGCGCGACAGGCCGACAAGCCGCCGAACTTGGAAAGCTTTAGCGCGACCGCGTCCATGCACCCCCGTGCGTGCCCCTCGAGAAGGGTCTCCGTGTCAATGGCCGCCTCGTCAAGCTTCATTGGAAGGCCGGTCGCACCGCGAACCCGGGCGCAATCGGCGATGGTGCGACACGGCTGCTCAAGCATGATGTCCAGGTCGCGTACCGCGCGGCCGACGCGCGTGGCTTCAAGCGACGTGGCGCCCGTGTTCCAGTCACCGTAGACAAGTGGCCCCGGTCCGACGGCTTGCCGGACTTTGGTCAAACGCTCGACATCGGTCTGCCAGTCTCCCGAGGCGCCAAGCTTGACCTGGAATTGCCCGATGCCTTGCGCCTTGGCTTCGCGAGCGATGCGCATCATTTCGTCCGGCGCGATGCAGGTGATGGAATGGTAGAGCGGCATCGAATCCGCCTGGCGTCCGCCGAGAACGCGGTAAAGGGGCAGGGCGGCGGCCTTCGCCGTCAGGTCCCAAAGCGCAATGTCGATCGCGGACTTTGCATAAACGTGTCCCTGCAACCAGGCGTCGGCTCTCGACAAGACGGCGTCTGGCCCGATCGGGTCGCTGCCGAGCAGCATCGGCGCAAGTTCCGCGATCGCTGGCTGAACACCACGCGCGTAGGCCGGAAGGTAGTGGGGGATCGGGCAGACCTCTCCCCAGCCGGTGACTCCGGCGTCGGTGTCGAGCGCCAGGATCACGGTTTCGACCGTGTCGCAGGTCTTGCCTTCGGCCATGTAATAGGCCTCGTGGCTCTTCAATGGCAGGCGCCAGAGACGAATCGCGGAGATTTTCATGGTCGTGCTCCTGCGGCAACGCGAGGATCTCGGTGCCACGAGCCGGCCGCGGGACAGCTTTCGATGCCCGCAGGACAGGTTGCCTGCCCGAGGATTGCAGGCAGACGCACGTTCACGCCGGCCCGTAGACCGCAACCGGCTCACCGAGGGATGCCTCGTCAGGATGAACGCCAAGGCCCGGCGATTCGGGAAGATGAAGATGGCCGTCCCTGTTGCGCGGCCCCTGGCCTCCGGCAATGTCCTCGGACAACATGTCCTGGCAGGCCCAGACCGCCAGGCGACGGGCGTCCGGCACCGTGGCGGCGAGGTGGAGCGCCTCGGCATCGGCCAGCACCGAACCGCCGGTTGCCATGATGAACATGTCAATGCCGTGGGCAAGCGCGACGTCGCGCATGCGCGCAGCCTTGGTCAATCCTCCGACCCGGTTGAGCTTGATGCCGAACACTTCCGCAAGACCGTCGCGGGCGATGCGTGTGGCGTCCTGAAGCGTCACGAGGCTTTCGTCCACGCTCACGGGTGCAGAATGCAGCGGACGGATGGCAGCGATGTCGTCAAGGGTTTCGCAGGGCTGCTCGAACGTGACGCGAAGATCCTCCGTCGCCTGCATCACGCGAAGAGCCTGTTGGCGGGTCCATCCTCGGTTTGCGTCGTAAAGGATGATCTCGTTCGGCCCACGATGTGCTTCCACGTCCCGGATTCGAGCTATGTCGAGGTCGACGTCACCGCCGATCTTGACGGAATGGGCCACGTAGCCGCGCTCGCGGTACCGGTTCATGACCTCACGAGTGTCTTCGACTGTCTTGGCGCCGACCGACGAAGCGATGGGCGCGGGCGTCCGGGAGCCGCCTCCCATGAGGTCCGAAATCGGCAGTCCCGCGGCCTGGCCCGCGATGTCCCAGCAGGCCATGTCGATGGGAGCCTTGGCATGGAGATGCCCCGGAAGGGCGATGTCCATTGCGCGCTCCACATCCAGAACCTTCCGCGGATCGAGGTTCAGGACAAAGGGAGCCATGGTATCAATGCCTGCCCTGATTCCGGGACCATGCGCGGCGACATAGGTGTGGCCCCAAGGCGTTCCTTCGCCCCATCCGGAGAGGCCGGCGTCAGTATCGACCTTGACAAACGTTGCGTCGAGCAACTCGAACTTGAGCCGTCCGCCCGAGAGCCAGTACGGGTGCTCCAGCGGAAGATCGACCTTGTAGACTGCGATGCGGATGATCTTCATGAACCGAGAATTCCTGGATGTACAGCGCGGTCAGGGGCATGCGCCAGGCTTGTCGGCAATCCAATTGCGACTGGGGCGCAACTGCCGCGAAGGGACGCGCAGCCGCCGTCCTCCGACACGCCGGTCATGGTGTCACGACGATGTTGCCGACATGCTTCTTGTCGATGAAGGCGGCCTGTGCCGCATGAAGTTCCTCAAGCGGCCACGTTGCGGCGAGGCTCGGCTTGACCTTGCCCGCCTCGATCAACCGGACGAGCTCCGGCATCACGTCTTCGCCTATCACCGTTGAACCGGTGAATGTCAGGTCGTTGAGATAGAACGTCCTGAGATCGAACTCTACGATCGGGCCGGCGATTGCCCCCGAGCACGTGTAGCGGCCACCGCGATCGAGGATGCCTATGAGGGCAGGCCATGCCGGGCCGCCAACGATGTCGGCAACGACGCTGACGGTCTCGTCGCCGAGAGCGGAGCGAAGGTCCCCGGGGTCGCGTGGCAGGACGCGGTCGGCGCCAAGGGCGGAGACTTCGGCATGCTTGGCCTCGGCAGCCATGGCAACGACCCTGGCGCCCCGGATCTTCGCGAGCTGGACAAGGGCTCCACCGACGCCTCCAGACGCACCGGTGACAAGAATCGTGTCCGAGGCCTCGGCCCGCGCGCGCTGCAGCATCCCGAGCGCTGTCGAATACGAGCAGGAGAACGTGGCGAGTTCCGGACTCGTCATCTCGGACCGGACGGTCAGGGCGTTCCGCGACGGAACGGTCGCGTATTCCGCAAATCCGCCATCGCGTTCCGAGCCAAGATACCCGACCTTGCTCCTGTTTGCGGGTTCCTCCGGGTCGCGAATCCAGTTGTCGGTGATCACGCGGGCGCCGATACGGGCAGGCTCCACGCCGTCCCCGACGGCCACGATCTCGCCACAAATGTCGGCGCCCTGGATGCGAGGAAACGTGATTGGCGCGCCGCCCCAGCTTGGATCGTCCTGCCCCTCGACATCGAAACCGTCGCCGGTCGTGCGCTCGGTGACCGCCTTCGAGTACCAGCCGGAACGCGTGTTGACGTCAGTGTTGTTCAGGCCGCATGCGCCGACCTTGATCAGCACCTCTCCTGGGGCCGGGTCGGGTCGTGGCCAGTCGACGTGCAGGACCATCTGGTCCATTCCGCCATGGCCGAGGGTGACCATTGCTTTCATCGTTGCGGGCATGGCCATGAATATCCGTTCCTGAAGCACGTGAATCTGCTCGACAGGCTAATCGCACGATTTTACCATCGTCAATGACGCATGGCATCAACGCATCATCCGAGGCGCATTTTGGGGCTTTCTTGCGGACGGACAGTCTGGCGTTTGGGGGGTGGATGGCCGTGCACCGCCCGTCGCGTTCGGACGAGCCTCTCACCGCGTCCTAGAGGCAAGGACTTGCATCAATGACCGATCCGGTTCGTCCGCTCGCGGCCCGCTACTATACCGACCCGGAAGTCTTCCAGGCGGAGAAGGGCGGGCTGCTGTCCCGCACCTGGCAGTTTGCATGCCACGCAAGCGCGCTTCGCAATGGGGGCGATTACGTGACTTTCGAAATCGCGGGCGAGAGCCTGTTTGCGATCAGGGGCGACGACGACGCAATCCGGACATTCTACAATGTCTGCCAGCATCGTGCGCATCAGCTCGTCAACGGGTCTGGGACAAAGCGGCTCCTGGTCTGTCCGTATCACTCGTGGACATACGAATTGACGGGCGAATTGCGGTCCGGTCCGAACATAGGGGTGGTCGAGGGATTCGACAGGTCCAAGGTCTGCCTGTCCGAGGTCAGGACCGAGGTGTTCCTCGGCCTTGTCTTCGTCAACCTGGATTCGGATGCAAGACCGATGGACGAGTGGTTTCCGGGCGTTCAGGACGAGCTTCGGGCATGGGTGCCGGACTGGGAGCGCTTGCAGCCGATCCAATGGATCGAGATCCCCGAGAGCTGCAACTGGAAGGTGTCGGTAGAGAACTACTCCGAATGCTACCATTGCAGCCTCAACCACCCGACATTCGCGACCGGCGTGGTCAAGGCCGAGACCTATGACATTCAGCCACGGGGCTATTGCCTGCGCCACACGACCGAATGCCAGAACCTCGATGACATGACTTACGAATTTGACCGGTCGCGAGCCCACGCGGAAGAGTACTCCAGCTGGTTTCTCTGGCCCGCATTCAGCTTCCAGGCTTATCCTGGGAACGTGCTCAACACCTATCACTGGCGTCCGGTCGACGTGGGCCGAGTCGTTGTCTGGCGCGGGTGGTACGCGGTTGACGGGGAGGAGAGCGACGTGATTCTCGACCTTGCCCGGCAGGACAGGGAGACGACGGTTGAAGAAGACGTCCATCTGGTTGAATCCGTGCAGCGAGGTCTTCGGTCGCGCGGCTATGCGCCGGGTCCACTGGTCATCGATCCGAAATGCGGCGTGAACTCCGAGCACTCGGTCATGCACCTGCAGCGGTGGATGCGCGAGGCCGTGGATGGCTAGCGCCGTCCGTGTGCCGTCCGTGCCGAAGGCGCATGCCGCTTCGGTTCCGCGCCCGGGAATGGCGGCGTGCAGTTGCCGCCGCGGGGCCATGAAATGACCGTGTTGACCGGGCATTGCCTGTGCGGACGGGTCTCATGGTCCTCACCGGGGCCGGTCACGCGCAACCTGGTCTGCCACTGCGAGGATTGCCGTCGCGCGACCTCGTCACCCTTCACCGCCTTTGTCGGGCTCGAACCAGAATCCGTCGTCTGGACGGGAGACGTCAATCACTTCGAAAGCTCTCGGGGCACGCAGCGCGGGTTTTGCCGGAACTGTGGCACCCGGATGTACTTTCGGTCCGAGAAATGGCCTGGCGAAGTCCACATCCATGCCGCGACTCTGGATGAAGGCATTGACTACCGGCCGACCGCACAGGTCGTGCTGCGTTCTCGCGCGTCCTGGCTGGAAGACCTGCACGCCTTGCCGGGCAGCCGGGCCTTCGACGTGCCGCCGAAGGATGCCGGACCGTGAAGATGCCCGAAACATGGCGGGCGGAGCACAAGCTCTTCCCGCATCAGGTTGGTTTTACCTGCCCGCCCTTCGACTACGATGCCGGCCCGTCGGATTTCCTCCGGATGGCCCCGGAAACCGTGGGTGTCCACGGCTGGATGCTTCACGTGCCTGATTACGCCCACGGTCTCGACCAGCGGAAGGCCAGTTTCGGAATGATGGAGGACTTCTGCCACTGCATGGCAAGGAATGGTGCGGACGTCGCCGCGCAAGTCGGATCGAACTGGGTCCATGCGTCCGGCCTCGGCGTCGTTGGCATCCGCGACCATTGCAGGGCCCTGTCCGACAGGTACGGCATCGCGTTTCACATGGCGGGCTATGCGATGGTGGAGGCCCTGCGCGCCCTCAACGTCGAAAGGGTCGCGTTGAACGCCGCCTATCACTGGCCGGACTGGTGGCAGGGGACGCGGGGATTCCTGGAGGAGGCCGGCTTCGAAGTGCTCTGGGCCGGCAACTTTCACGACCAGGGCTGGTTCGAGAGCCAGGAAGAGATTAACGCCTGCCGATGGGTCTTTGACGGCGATCTGGCATTCAGGAGCTTCGAGTATGTCGCCGATCAGGCGCCGGCCGCAGATGCATACCTGATCAACGGCATGTGCAATTTCCGGTCCGGGCCCAACGGGTTGCCGCAGAGGTCGGTGCATCTGGCGCGAGCGCTGGAAGAACGACTCGGCAAGCCCGTCGTCGGGCACGACACGGCGCTGTATTGGCGAGTCTTCAAGACATTGGGACTTGCCCCGGTGACGCCACAGGGTCAATTGCTGGAGAGTCTGCGTGACTGAACTTGCGGACGCTGGCATGCCACGGACGATGACGGTTGGCGGCGTGTCGGCGGCAGGTGAGCACGGCTCGGTCTCGGGCATGCCTCCGCACACGGAGCGGGAACGCCATGCATAGGATCCTTGCCCTCTGGGCCGTGCCGCGATCGACGTCGACCGCGTTCGAGCGGATGATGCGGCAGCGCGGCGACTTTGACTGTCTCCATGAACCCTTCGGCGAAGCCTGGTACCAGGGCGAGGCTCCGCTCTGGCATCGCTTCGAGCCGGGAGCGAAGACCACCCCTGGGCTCACGCTTGAGAGTGTCTGGGAGGAAATTCGGACCCGTGCGGAGAAGGGCCCCGTCTTTCTCAAGGACTTTCCCCATTACATCAGCCACATGTGGGATCCGGAGTTCCTGTCCAGTTTCACGCACGCCTTTCTCATTCGCGATCCCGCGAAGACCATTACGTCGCTCCACGACAAATGGCCTGATGTCCACGAAGGAGAGGTCGGCTTCCCCGAATTGCGCGCGCTCTACGACCTGGTGAGTGCGCTTGAGGGCAAGGTGCCTCCGGTCATTGACAGCGACGACCTTCTGGAACATCCGGAGGAAATGGTCGAAGCGTTCTGCGGGGCGGTGGGGATTCCCTTCGTTCCGGAAGCGCTTTCCTGGGAGGCGGACGGTGACCCGTCGGCGCACAGTTGGTGGGACGGCGGCTCGTTTCACGCCAACCTCGCGAATTCGACGGGATTGGCCCCCCAACGGCGGAACTACGTGGATCTGCTGGACACGCCGCCGCGTGTCCAGCAGATCCATCGCCGGATGAAGCCGCACTACGACTGGCTTCACGCTCACCGGCTGACTCTGTGACGAGGGCGGCATCATGGAAATCCAGCTGGAGGTCACATGTCCGGCACCGCGCAAGAGCGCGTTCGAGACATTGCAGGCAGTTCCGGGAATTGCGATTGCGGGAGCGGAAGGGCAAGACAGAGGCTGCGAACGGGTTTCGGTCACGGAAGCCGAAGGCCGGGCGGCGGGACACGGGCCGAGAAATGTCCGGTTCGAGTCGAGGCGTTCATGAAGATCACCAGATCGGAGGTAGGGATGGGAAAATTTGACGAGGATCTGTTCGAGGTCGGGTTGTCACGGAGAAAGGCGACGCTCGGTTCGGAATACGTGGAGAAGAACCTTGCGGCGGCTGACGATTTCACCCGCCCGTTCCAAGAGGCGATGACCGCATGGTGCTGGGGATTCGGATGGGGTGACGACGCGATCGATGCCAAGACCCGCAGCATGATGAACCTGTCAATGATCGGCGCGTTGGGAAAGATGCACGAGTGGGAAACTCACTGTCGGGGCGCATTGAACAACGGCGTGTCGGCAGAAGAAATCCGCGCGATCATTCATGTCGTCGGCATCTATTGCGGCGTCCCGCAAGCGCTTGACTGCTTTCGCGTTGCGCGCAAGGTGTTGCAGGAAGCGGGGCAGCTTCCAGACAACGAGCCTTGACTTCCTGGATTCGACGTCCTTTCGGAGTCGCAGACCGGTTTCCACAAGTGTGAACTTTTGGACATAGAGATATGGAATACCTTATCTTTCGGCAATCAATTCCTTTGCCTGGAGTTCAGGTGCGTCGGCCAGTGCCTTCTCCGAACATCGTTCATGCGGCGCATGGACCCACTTACATCCTGACTGCTGCGCGCCCAATCATGAGTGCTGCATGCCGCAGACCGGACGGGACCAATGCGATCAGTTTCGCTTGACACCGCGGAAGGGGAATTCGCGAAGCTGAAAAATAGAGTCGAGTGGGCGAAGCATCCGTGATCAGCCGATGCGAACGCCCCAATGCCGGAAGGGACCCCGGCGGCAGTTCCTTGCCGTTCCAGGCGTACTGGCTTGCTTTGGCCGATGCGCACCCTCGAAGCGATATCCTGAACCTGGTGTATCGATCCCGATTCGCCCGGTCCGGCGCACGTTATCCGTATGCCCCGGCCTTTGACGTGCGCAGGCCGGCGGCGACGAGCGCCTCGGCCATCGTCACGGCACAGCTCAGTCCATCGATGACGGGGAGCCCGAACTCCTTCGAGAGCCGTTGCGTCAGGTCGGTCATGCCTGCACAGCCGAGGACGATCGCGTCCGACCGGTCTTCCCTGATCGCGGCCTCGATGACGCGGCGCATGGTGTCCAGGGTTTCCGAAGACATGCGTTCCAGCTCCAGCACCGGAATGTCGCTTGCCCGGACCCTGGCGCAGAGAGACGTCAGGCCGTACCTTTGCAGGTTGGCCTCCAGCAACGGCACGGACCGCGAAAGCGTCGTGATCACGGTGAACCTGTTGCTGAGCATTCTCGCCGCGTAGCAGGCGGACTGGCCGATTCCCAGCACCGGCGCGTCCACCATGCACCTCACGGCGTCCAGCCCGGTGTCGTCGAAACAGGCAATGACGACTCCGTCCACGCCTCTGTGGCGCTCGACCTGCTCCAGCATGCCTGCAAGGCAGAGAGCTCCGTCAAGGTAGCCCTGGATGCTCGGAGGCCCCGACTCCGAACCAACCGTCACTATCCGGGTGCCGGGCCGGGCGACACGCTTCGCCGCACGGTCGATGGTCTCGGTCATCGAGGCGGTGGTGTTGGGATTCACGACGAGCAGGTCCATGGCTTCCTACACGGCTCCACCGAGGTACGCCGCCTTTATCCGGCTGTCGTTGAGCAGTTCGCGCGACTCTCCCGAAATCACGACGTTTCCTGTCGTGATCGCGTAGGCGCGATGGGAAATGCTCAGCGCCATGCGCGAGTTCTGCTCGACCAGAAGCACGGAAACGCCGTCGTCACGGTTTATCCGGACGATCGACCTCGCGATGTCCTGGACCAGCTTGGGCGCAATGCCGAGTGACGGCTCGTCGAGAAGCAGGAGCTTCGGCCGGGCCATCAGCGCCCGGCCAATCACGAGCATCTGCTGCTCTCCGCCGGAAAGCGTCCCGGCCGACTGGCGCAGGCGCTCCCGCAGCCGGGGAAACCGCTCGAGGACACCGTCGAGCGACCGCCTGATGTCCGCCCTGCCGCTTCGGGTGAACGCGCCCATCATGAGGTTGTCCTTGACCGACATGTAGGGAAACACACGGCGACCCTCGGGAACCATGGCGATGCCCATGCCGACGATGCTCGCGGGGTCACGGCCGTCGATGCGCTCCCCCCTGAAGCTGATCGATCCGCTTTCGATCCCGGAGAGTCCCGTTATCGCGCGCAGGATGGATGACTTTCCGGCACCGTTGGCGCCGATGAGGGCGACCGTCTCGCCCTCGGCCAGGTCCAGCGTCACGCCACGCAGGGCGAAGACCCGATCGTAGTAGAGCTTCACGTCATCGAACTGCAGCAGCCTGGACACCATGGCCTAAACCCCGATCTCGTCATCGGCGCTGCCCAGATAGGCTTCGATGACCTTCTCATCGTCCTGTATCTGCGTGGGCGGACCCTCGGCAATCTTTTCGCCGAAATTCAATACAACGATCCGATCCGAGATCGACATGACCGCGGCCATGTCGTGCTCGACAAGCAGGACGGTCACGCCGCGATCCCGGACTGACTTGACGAGGGAAACCATGTTCTTCGTCTCGTCCATGTTCATCCCCGCAAAGGGCTCGTCGAGCAGCAGGGCAACCGGGTCGGTGGAAAGCCCGATCGCGATTCCCAGCGCCCGCAGGTGGCCTTGCGGCAGGTTGCGCGCCCGCTCGCCGGAGATCTCCGACATCCCCAGGAAGTCGAGAACCTCGTCCGCCCGCCGGCCAAAGCTGTCCTCGTCTTGGCGCGCCGCGCCGGTTCCGAGAAAGTACCCTGCCAGCGACGCCGATGACCGGAGATGCTGCGCCAGGATGACGCTCTCCCTGACCGTCATGTCCTTGAATATGTTGGTCTCCTGAAATGTCCGCACGACGCCCTTCCGGGCCACGACATGGGGCTTCAGGTCGGAAATCCTCTCGCCGCGGAACAGCACTTCGCCGGAGGTGGTGGCCAGGAACGAGGTGATCAGCTTGAAGAGGGTGGACTTTCCCGCACCGTTCGGCCCGATCACCGACAATATCTCGTTCTCGCGGACATCGAAGGAGACGGCATTGATTGCTGTCAGCCCTCCGAACCTGCGGGTCAGGTCACGGATCTGGAGCAGCGGGGTCATCTCCACAGCTTCCGGATCATGTCAATGCGAATGCTGAGCAGCCCGTTCGGAAGAACCAGGATCAGCAGGATCAGTATGCCGGAGAACACCAGCAGCTGGTACTGTCCCAGCTCGAACAGCAGGTCCCAGCCGAAATAGAGCACGAGGGTCCCGAGCATCGGGCCGAACACGTAGCCGAGCCCGCCCAGGAAGCAGTTCAGCATGAAATCTATCGAATCCTTCACGACAAAGCTCGACGGGTAGACCGACTGCGCGATCGCTCCGAACATCGCGCCGCCCAGGCCGCCGAAGAAGGAGGATATCGCGAACACGATCACGCGCAGGTAGGCGACGTTGACGCCCACGGACTCGGCGAGCTCCTCGTTCTGCTGCATCGACCGGCAGAGATGCCCGAGGCGGGAGTTCACGATTCGATACAATGATGCGAAGCAGAGAACCATGAGCACGCAGGCGGCATGGTAGAACGCAAGCTTGGTGTTCTGGATCGCGGAGAAGTCGGGAATCAGGGTGATGCCGAGAACCGAAAGCTCTCCCGGCAGCGGGATTGACACTATTCCTTTCGCGCCGTTGGTGATCGGCAGCGCCAGGGCCGCCAGCCGGACCACCTCGGTCAGCACCAGCGTGATCATCGCGAAATACACGCCGCGCAGGCGCAGTATGGGCAGGCCGATCACGATGGCCACCAGGCTCGCGAAGAGGCCCGCCAGAGGGAGGGAAACCCAGAAGGAGACGCCCGCCTTGGTGACCAGGATGGCCGACACGTAGGCCCCAATCAGCGCGAACGCGCCTTGGCCGATGTTGATCCGGCCGATGTAGAACGTCAGCCAGACACCGGCGCTTGCAACGGACAGCAACGCCACGGATGTCAGCGTGAAGTAGAAGTTCCAGAGCCCGGTGACGGAAATGAGAAAGGGAATGAGCCAGAAGACTCCAACGAGGAACGCCGCGACATAGGCCAGCGCCCGCAGCCGGCGCGCGTCAAGACGGTTCATCGCGCTATCCCCACGGCTTGCCCATGAGTCCCTGCGGGCGAATCGCCAGGAAGATCATGAGCGCGACGAAAATGACGAGGTAGGTGATGTCCCCGTACTGCGACAGCACGGCAAGCCCGACAGCCTCGAGCATGCCCAGGATGAAGCCGCCGAGGATCGCGCCCGAAATCACGCCGGCCCCGCCGATCATGACCATCATGAACGCCTTGATCGACGTGGGGCCGCCCATGCCGAGATTGACGCCGGTGATGGTTACGAGCAGGCCGCCGACAAGGCCCGCCAGCATTGCGCCCAGGGCGAACCCGATCATGGAATACCGGTTGACGTTCACGCCCATCAGCTGGGCGGCGTCACGGTCCTGGGCCAGGGCCCTGAGGGCCCGACCTGTCTTGCTGAATTGCATGAAGGCGATGAACGCGGCGATGGAGACCATCGCGAGAAAGCAGATCAGGATCCGGTCGTACGGCATGATGATCCTGAAGTCCCAGTTCAGGACTCCGTCGACGATCTTCGGGACGCCGCGCTGCTTCTCCCCGAAGACCAGCAGGATCATCGCGTCGAGAAGGAAGGCCAATCCCGCCGCCAGCAGCATGGTGCTCTCCTCTCTCGACGATCTCCTGATCACGGGGCCGAACAGGAACTTCTCTATCAAGGCGCCGAGCACCGCGAGCGTCACGCACGACATCAGGAGGGCGAGCACGAAGGGCAGTCCGAACTGGCCGTAGAACGTGTAGGTGACAAATCCGCCGATGACGTACATCTGGCCATGGGCGAAGTTCAGCACGTTCATGAGGGCGAATATCAGCGTCAGCCCGAGCGCGATCATCGCGTACTGCGAGCCGAGATAGACGCCGTTCGCTATCACCTGTTCCATGAAGACTTCCCGTTCCGCGAAAGCACCGGACCGGAGGTTCCGGTCCGGTGCGCAATTCCGAGGTCTCTGGCCGGCCTAGTCGACTTCAGCAACAAAGAGCGTCTCGAACTCTCCGTCCTGGTAGACGTTCACGACCAGGGGCACCGCGATCTGCCGTCGCTGCCCGAATGACGAGACGCCAACATAGCGCATCACGGCATCGCCCTTCATGTAGGGGTTCGGCGCCTCGAACGAATCGATGGTCTGCTTGAAGGCCTCGACATCGTCAATGGCTGCCGGGTTCGCCGCCAGCGTCGCCAGGATGTATTCAAGGGCGTAGACCTTCGTGTTCGACTCGTCGTTGTATTCGCCGAACATGTCCGTGTATCTCGCGACGAACTCGTTCATCATGTCGGACGCGATTTCCGGCGTGGACGCGCCGCCGACGGAAATGAACCCGTTAGCGAGGTCGCCAGCGCCCTCGCGCAGCACCTGGGCATCCTGGGCGGTCTCCGTCGATATGATGCCCTGGAAGCCCAGTTCGCGCGCGGACCGAAGCAGTTGCGGCGCGTTGGCGGGCGTCACGCCCGAAAGCACGAGCAGGTCGGGATTCGTGCGGATCACGGGAGTAAGGACAGGAGTGAAGTCCGTGGTGTCCACCTGGTAGGTCACGTTGGCGGAAACCACTTCAAGCCCCAGCGCCTCCGCCGCCTCGCGGCCGCTGTCACGCTGGCTCAGCGGGTCGGATTCGTTGGCGGCGATGAAGGCAGCGGTCTTCACGCCCCGTTCTTCCATCAGGTACTTGTAGATGGCCGGGCCCGACTGGTAGTTGGCAACCATTCCGAGAACGGCATTCGATGCCGGAGCCGTGTACAGGGGCTTCGGAAAGGCATAGGGGAAGTAGATTATTCCGGTCGCCTCGGCGACGGGACGGACGGCGGCCGCACCGTCGTCAACGTTCGGTCCGACCACATAGTGAATTCCTTCCTGGGCCATCTTTTCCATGCCGGCAATCGCTCGCTTCGGGTCCTTCTGGTCGTCGAAGGAAACGATCTCGATGTCGTACGTGACGTCGCCGATCGTGTATCCGCCGGTCTCGTTGATCCATGCCGCACGGGTCTCCATCGAACGCTGGTTCGATATGCCCCATGCAGCCGCCGGTCCGCTCGTGACACCGACAAAGCCGATCTTGAGAACCGGGTTGTCCGCCAGGGCGGTCGTTCCCTGTACGGCCGACAGCGCAAGCGCCGCCGCCATGGTCGAAAGCAAGTTTCTGCGTCTCATATCCCCCTCCAAGGTGGTTTTCGGTTGTTGGCGCGTTGCAGGTCGCAGGACCTGTTCGAATACGCCAACTGAGCGACCCTTCGCATGGGCATCTCATATTGTCAACAATCTAGTGCCATATTGTTGACGAGAACGTTGACAAATTCCGGGTGGTGGCTTGAAATGCCTTGCGGGCGGTTGAACGGAGGAGTGGTTCCAGGATGGGCGCGTCAGCGGCACCGGCCAGGTCCAGGCGGGCGGGCAGGTCCTTGCCCGACCGGGTTGACGAGGCTTACATCGTCGAACGCATCTACAGTGCAGTCATGGAGCATCGGCTTCCGCCTGCCCAGAAGCTGAGCGAACTCAAGCTGTGCGAGGCATTCGGCGTGGGACGGATGCGTGTCAGGCGGGCTTTGCTGCTCCTGTCGGACCAGGGAATCGTGGAACTGGAATCAAACCGGGGCGCGTTTGTTGCAAGCCCAAGCAGAATCGAGGCGAACGAGATCTTCGATGCGCGCTCGGTTCTGGAGCCGGCGATCGCGAAACAGGTCGCGGCGGAAATCAGCGGCGCAAACCTGGCAATGCTGAAGCAGCATGTCCTTCTGGAGGACGAGGCACGGGAAAGCGGCAAGGGAGCGGATCTCATCCGGCTGTCCGGCGAGTTTCACGTGAAGCTCGCGCTGGCATCCGGGAACTCCGTTCTGAGACGCGTGGTCCGCGAGCTCGTGACGAGATCGTCGCTGATTGTCGGACTGTATGGCACCTCGAACCGCACGGTGTGCCCGGACCATGAGCACTCGGACATGCTGGGTGAAATCGAGCGCGGAAATTCGGACGCCGCGGCGGCTCAGATGTTCGAGCACCTGATTGGTATCAGGGCTGGCCTCGACCTTTCGACGACAAGGCCGGAAGAAGGCGATCTCAAGGGCATTCTTGGTTTGACGTAGCAACCGCCCGGTTCATCCTGTTTTCTTGAGCCGGCCACGCCAGAGTTTGCCTGGCCGTGGGTACGCTCGAGGCTCGCGAGCCAGCCCAAGAAGGACCGCATGTTGCTCGTGGGCCGGGCCAAGGGCCTGCTGTGGCGCTATCTCCCGCAGACTTTCAACGTCGAATGAAGTCCCGAGCGGTCGTGACTCTGTGAACTCTGGAACTTGGTTCCGGGGCGCGGGAAGGCGAGAAATGCCCGTCTGGACTCGATCGACCAGGCATTCGCCTGGATCAAGCATCACCTGTGCAGAGTGGCGGCCGGATCCCGTAAAGTCCTCGGGCGGGCCGTCGGCAAAGTCCTCGACACTATCGAGCCGCGGGACTGCACGAACTGACCAAGAAGCGCGGCGTGTGTCTCCAACTTCACCGGACACGCGGTAGATTGAATTTCGGATCCGCGTTCACGCCGCCGGAGATGGATTGACAAGCGCGGCCTGCGGGCAAGGGAGTTCATGGCTGCCGTGCCATGAAAAAAGGGCGACCGTTTCAGCCTGGCAGGATGATCTTGCCGGGGTTCATGATGTTGTTTGGATCAAGGGCCTCCTTGATAGCCGACATGATCCCGGTGGCGGTTCCCAATTCGCTTGAGAGGGATGCGATCTTTCCCTGGCCGATGCCGTGCTCACCGGTGACCGTGCCGTCCAGTTCGATTGCGAGCTCGGCAAGCCATTCAATGAAATGCTCGCATTTCGCTCGCTCTTCGTCATTGTCCTTGTCGAAGAACACGGTGTTGTGGAAATTGCCGTCGCCGACATGCCCGAGAATCGGTGAGTAGAGTCCCAGTCTGCGGGCCTCGTCCTGCGACCGCTCCACGGCCTCTGCAAGATTCGAGATCGGCACGCAGACATCCGTCGCGATCGTGTCCTTGCCTGGCCGCGATGCAAGCAGCGCCCAGTAGCCGTCGTGGCGCGCCTGCCAGAGACGGTTGCGTTCCTCGGGACTCGAGGTCCATTCAAAGCCCGTGGCGCCAAATTCGTCGGCGATCTCACCGAAGGTCGTGGCTTGCGCAGCCACTTCCGACTCCGAACCGTGGAACTCGAGCAGCAGGAGCGGGTTCACCGGGAGATCAAGCTTGGAATAGGCGTTGATGGCGGCCACGCAATCTGCGTCCAGCAGCTCGATGCGTGCGACCGGAACACCCATCTGGATAGTCGAGATGACCGCCTGGCAGGCGGAATCGACCTCGGGAAACGTGCAGCGCGCGGAGGACATGGCCTCGGGAATTCCGTGCAGCTTCAGGGTGAGTTCGGTGATGATGCCGAGCGTGCCTTCCGACCCGATGAGGAGCCTGGTCAGGTCATAGCCTGCGCTCGACTTCTTCGCGCGACGCCCCGTCCGGATGATCTCGCCTGACGGCAGCACCGCTTCCAGGCTCAGCACGTTGTCGCGCATCGTCCCGTAGCGCACGGCGTTCGTGCCCGATGCGCGGGTCGCTGCCATGCCGCCCAGGGACGCATCTGCGCCCGGGTCAATTGGAAAGAAGAGCCCGGTGTCGCGCAACTCCTCGTTCAGGGCCTTGCGCGTGACACCTGGCTGGATGACCGCATCGAGATCCTCCGCATGAACCTCGAGCACCTTGTTCATTTGGCTCACGTCGATGGAGATCCCGCCTGCAGGGGCGTTGACGTGGCCTTCAAGCGACGTGCCGGTACCGTAGGCGATGACGGGGGCCTGGTGTGCGGCCGCCACGCTGACGACTTCGGCAACCTCTTCCGTGGATCGCGCAAAGACTACCGCGTCAGGCGGCTGGTTGCTGATCCAGGTGGTCGTGTGGCCGTGCTGCTCCCGGATCGGGCGTCCGGTCTGGAGCCGCTCACCGAAGCGCTGCTTGATCACGTCAATGGCGGTCTCGATGCCAGAATCGTTCCGGGGCAGTGTGGATGCCTGTGCCATGGCGGCAAATTTACGCCTGCCATTTGGGAAGGCAAGCCGGATGATTGCCACCCGGAAGCGCGCATTCGGCGAGACGAATCGAGTCGCGGGAGCCGGGCGGTGCCGAAGTCGATCGACAGGTCGCCGACTTCGGGCATCCGGCATCTCGACGGGACCGGATGCTCT
Source organism: Paracoccaceae bacterium (assembly GCA_965208685.1). Classification (GTDB taxonomy): domain Bacteria; phylum Pseudomonadota; class Alphaproteobacteria; order Rhodobacterales; family Rhodobacteraceae; genus JAJEFO01. The sequence continues at coordinate 939,102 of CBDBPL010000007.1, forward strand.
CCAAGAGGCATGGTGCAGACCGACGGTCACGTTGCGCAGCCGCCAAACTCCGCCAGAGGCACTGTGAAGCGGTCTTGCGCCGCCGCCGGAAATCTCCCGTCGGCAGTCTCGGTGCTCTTGAAGCCCCAGACTGTGGCCACTAAGACACTGACAGGCAGCGGGGCCACGGAACACGTCGGCAGAGGCGAAAGCGGCAAATGAAAGATCCGTTCGAGACATACATGAACCTGGTTCCAATGGTGGTCGAGCAGACCAGCCGTGGAGAACGCGCGTACGACATTTTCTCGCGCCTCCTGAAGGAGCGAATCGTTTTCGTGAACGGACCTGTACATGACGGGCTGAGCCAGCTCGTCGTGGCACAGCTCCTGCATCTGGAGGCGGAGAATCCCTCGAAGGAGATCTCGCTGTACATCAACAGTCCCGGCGGGGTCGTGACGGCAGGTCTCTCGATCTACGACACGATGCAGTACATACGCCCCGGCATCGCGACGCTTGTCGTGGGGGAGGCGGCGTCAATGGGATCGCTCCTTCTCGCGGCTGGCGAGAAAGGCATGCGGATGGCGTTGCCCAATTCCTCGATCATGGTGCACCAGCCGTCCGGTGGGTACCAGGGTCAGGCGACGGACATCATGATCCATGCGCGCCAGACCGAACGGCTCAAGACTCAGCTCAACAATATCTACGTCAAGCACACCGGGCAGTCGTTGAAGAAGGTTGAGGACGCCCTGGAACGGGACAATTTCATGACGCCCGAGGAAGCCAAGGACTGGGGGCTCATCGACGAGATCGCGGATCGTCGCGCCGAGCCTGATTCCGGCAAGAAGTGACGCCTCTGGCCGGGTGGAATTTTGCGTTGTGCACCTTTGCGCACTCACCTAGGGTCCGGCACATGGGAACGTGTCCTATCGAGCAACGCGGCACGCGGAGAAGGGGTTAGGTCATGGCAAAAAACTCCGGCAGCGGAAAGAACACGCTCTACTGCTCCTTCTGCGGAAAGAGCCAGCATGAGGTCCGGAAGCTGATCGCGGGGCCGACCGTGTTCATCTGTGACGAATGCGTCGAACTGTGCATGGACATCATCCGCGAAGAGACGAAGTCGGCGGCGCTTCGGGCTTCCGACGGCGTGCCGACGCCCAAGGAGATCTGCGAAGTCCTTGACGACTACGTGATCGGGCAGGACTACGCGAAGCGCGTGCTTTCGGTAGCGGTTCACAATCACTACAAGCGCCTGCATCATGCCGGAAAGTCGGACATCGAGCTTGCGAAGTCCAACATCCTGCTGATCGGCCCGACGGGCTGCGGCAAGACCCTTCTCGCACAGACGCTCGCCCGAATCCTCGACGTGCCGTTCACGATGGCGGATGCAACGACCCTGACCGAGGCGGGCTATGTTGGCGAGGATGTCGAGAACATCATACTGAAGCTGCTGCAGGCGTCCGAATACAATGTCGAAAGGGCGCAGCGCGGCATCGTCTATATCGACGAGGTCGACAAGATCACGCGCAAGTCCGAGAATCCGTCGATTACGCGCGACGTGTCCGGCGAGGGCGTGCAGCAGGCGCTCCTGAAGATCATGGAAGGCACCGTGGCCAGCGTGCCGCCCCAAGGGGGGCGCAAGCATCCGCAGCAGGAGTTCCTTCAGGTCGACACGACAAACATACTCTTCATTTGCGGTGGTGCCTTCGCGGGGCTGGAAAAGGTCATCCAGCGGCGTGGGAAGGGCTCTGCCATCGGTTTCGGCGCGGACGTCAGGGACACCGAAGATCGCGGTGCCGGGGAGATTCTTGGGCAGCTGGAGCCCGAGGATCTTCTCAAGTTTGGACTGATCCCGGAATTCGTCGGCCGCCTGCCGGTCATCGCCACATTGTCAGACCTGGACGAAGACGCGCTCGTCACCATTCTCACCGAGCCGAAGAACGCCTTGGTCAGGCAGTACCAGCGGCTGTTCGAGCTGGAAGACACCCGGCTGACGATCACTGATGACGCGCTCAGGACCATCGCGAAGAAGGCAATTGAACGGAAGACCGGTGCGCGCGGGCTTCGTTCGATTCTGGAGAACATCCTTCTTGACACGATGTTCGAACTTCCCGGGCTGGAGAGCGTCGAGGAAGTGGTGGTGAATGACGAGGCGGTGATTTCGGAGGCCCGGCCACTGATGATCCACGCCGAGAAGCAGCGCAAGCCGGCAAGCGCTGGCTGACCCCCGAGCACGGCGCTGGCACGTTCGTGATGGCGCGCTGGCAAGGAGTTCGCTGGACGCAAGCCAGACTCCGTGGCATCCTGACGTACGCCAAGAAGACGCTTCCTGACGTCGGAATGCCGACCTGGTCACACGGCACGGGAGTCTTCTGGCCGCTTGAAAGCCGTGAAGGAAGGCCCGATCTAATGCCAAGGCAGCACGACGATGTTCCCGCGTGCCTGTTGTCGCTCAGGGAAGAACAAGGAGCTTCGGCATGCTGATGACACGCAGAGGCGTGATGGTGCTCGCGACGGGAAGCGTCGCAGCCTGTGGACTGAGTGCGGTCCCGGCCAGGGCCAGCGCGGCGGACGAGGCCATCGCGGCGTTCACGGGCGGCGCGGAGGCTGTCGACGGCGGCGTCGTTCTCGACATCCCGGAAATCGCCGAGAACGGCAATGCAGTGCCGATCAGCATTTCTGCCGATGGTGCCGTGGCGATCATGGTCTTTGCCACGGGAAACCCGTTGCCCGGCGTGGCCAAGTTCAGTTTCGGCCCGCTCGCGGCTTCGTCCTCCGGCTCGACCCGGATCCGTCTTGCACGGAGCCAGAACGTGATTGCGGTTGCGAAGATGGAAGACGGGACGTTTCGCAAGACCAGCAGGTCCGTGAAGGTCACGATCGGTGGCTGTGGCGGTTGAGGAGGACGAGACATGGCAACAGGAGTCACGCCCCGCGTCAAGCTTCCGAAGACGGCCTCCGCCGGTGACACGATCACGATCAGGACGCTGATCAACCACAAGATGGAATCCGGCCAGCGCAAGGACAGCGATGGCAACATCGTGCCGCGGTCGATCATCAACCGGTTCACCGCGGAATTCAATGGCCATTCGGTGATCGACGTGCAGATGGAACCGGCGATTTCGAGCAATCCGTACTTTCAGTTCGAGTCCAAGGTGCCGGAGTCGGGCGAGTTTGTCTTCACGTGGTACGATGATGACGGTGACGTCTATACCTTGTCGAGGCGGATCGAGGTCGGTTGACAGGCACATGTCTCCGCCGCGCACGCCAGGCGACAGTCCCCAGGCTTCGGGAAGTGTCGCGTGCATGCGATCTGCCACGGAGACGGCACCCGAACCAGGGCCGCGAGCGGGCGTTGAGACGGGAAAGTGTTGAGGTTTCTTGGCGTCTTCATTCCGTCGATTGCGGCCGTGGCGGTCGTGCTCGTTGCGGCATACGCGTTAGCAAACCGGCTCGTCGAGAGGGCCCCGGAACCGGCCGCAGCGCGCATGTCTGTTCCAACGGCCGTGCAGCAGGAAGTTGCTCCCATGGAAGTCACGGAGAGCATTGGCGACGCCGGCGTCGCGGCGAACGAGGCCGCCGAACAGCCTTCCGGAAGCGAGGAAGCCGCGATGACCTCGCCGGTTTCCGAACTCGTCGCCGCAGGCGAAAAGGCATTCAGGAAATGCAGGGCCTGCCATCAGGTTGGCAAGGATGCAAAGAGCCGCGCCGGGCCGAACTTGAACGGAGTTGTCGGTCGCGTCGCGGCAAGCGTGGATGGATTCAACTACTCAAAGGCCATGAAGGCGGCGGGCATGCGCGGCCTCATCTGGAACGAGGAGGAACTTGCCGGATATCTCGCAAAGCCGCGCGAGTACCTGCGAGGCACCAAGATGTCCTTTGCAGGACTCAAGTCGGAGGACGAAATCGCCGCCACCGTTGCGTACCTGAAGACGTTCTCGGAGTCTCCCGGCGGCGCCGGAGACGGCGAAGCTTCCGAAGCCGCCGCCGAAGTCGTGCTCGATTCTTCGGTGCTCGACATTGTCGGTGATCCGGAGTACGGCGAATACCTGTCTTCCGAGTGCACGACCTGCCATCAGGCAGATGGAGATGACGAGGGCATTCCATCAATCGTGCGTTGGGCGGAAGACAGATTCGTGACGGTTATGCATGCCTACAAGCTTGGCGTGCGCGAGCATCCCGTCATGAACATGGTTGCCGGACGCCTTGGCAACGAGGAAATCGCGGCTTTGGCCGCCTACTTTGCGGCTCTCGAAGACTGACAATCTCAAGGAGGGAAACATGTCACTGAACAGAAGATCGTTTCTGGCAAGCACGGCAGGGGCCACCGCCACGCTTGCCGCACCCGCCGTATGGGGCGCGTCACACGGGCGACCACGCGTCGTCGTGATTGGCGGCGGCGCGGGCGGCGCGACCGCAGCGCGCTATGTCGCCAAGGACAGCGACGGCGCGATCGACGTTGCGCTCGTCGAGCCGACGCGAACCTACTACACCTGCTTCTTTTCGAACTTGTACCTGGGAGGCTTCAAGGAAGTCTCGGACATCGGTCACAGCTACGGCACGCTTGCGAGCGCTCACGGGGTCAACGTGGTGCATGACTGGGCCGTGGATGTTGATCGCAGCGCGAAGACGGTGACGCTCGCCGGCGGCGCAACGCTCGGCTATGACAAGTTGATCCTCTCTCCGGGCATTGACTTCGTCGATGGCTCGGTGCCGGGATGGGACGTTTCGGCCCAGAACAGGATGCCGCATGCCTACAAGGCCGGATCGCAGACCGAACTCCTCAGGGCTCAGCTCATGGGGATGAAGGAAGGCGGACTCTTCGTGATGGTCGCTCCGCCCAATCCCTTTCGCTGTCCGCCGGGACCCTATGAGCGCGTTTCCATGGTTGCGCACTTGCTGAAGAACAACAATCCGACGGCGAAGATCCTGATCGCCGATCCGAAGGAGAAGTTCTCAAAGCAGGCACTGTTCGAGGAAGGCTGGGACAAGCACTACGGCGGCATGATCAGCCGCCTCGGACCGGACTTCGGAGGAGGAAACGTATCCGTCGACCCCGACGCCATGACCGTGGACATCGACGGCCAGGTCGAGAATGCCGACGTGGTCAATGTCATTCCCGCGATGAAGGCTGGACGCATCGCGGAAGTTGCGGGCGTGACCGACGGCAACTGGGCTCCGGTCAACGCAATCGACATGTCGAGCAAGGCGGATCCGGACGTCCACGTTCTGGGCGACGCGAGCCAGCAGGGCGACATGCCCAAGTCGGGCTTCTCGGCAAACAGCCAGGCCAAGGTCTGCGCCAATGCCGTTCGAGGCGCCCTGACCGGATCGAGGGTGTTCCCGGCCCGGTTCTCGAACACGTGCTGGTCGCTCATCGCAAGCTATGACGGCGTGAAGGTCGGCGCCACATACGAGGCGACGCCGGAAAAGATCGCCAAGGTCGACGGATTCATCAGCCAGACGGGCGAGGATGCTGCTCTCCGGAAGGCGACATACGAGGAGTCCGAAGGCTGGTATGTGGGCATCACTGCCGACATATTTGGCTGACCTGACACCGGACTTGCATGCCGCATTGACTGCCGCCGGGGGACGACCTCCCCCGGCGGCATCGAGTTTCATGAGGCATTCGATTCGTTGGACCGTGCGTTCGGCTTCGAGACCTGCCGTCAGATGAGGCTTCGAGCTGCAAGATTGCGCATGAGATCAGCCAGTCCAAAGTCCCACGGAGGACATTCGGTCGAGAGCCGCACCGTGTTTTGCAAGACGCCAAGTCCATGGGAAGAGATCGTGACCTGGTCGCCCAGCTTGTGCGTGAATCCCTGGCCGGGTTCGTCCCGGTCCTCGATGGGCGCGAACAGGGTGCCGAGGAAGAGCACGAACCCGTCCGGATACTGATGATGCCGCCCGATGACCTGCGCGATGAGATCAAGGGGATCCCGGCTGATTTCAGACATGAGGCTCCGGCCTTCCAGCACGAACCCGTCCTCGCCCTCGACGCGCAGGTTCAACTCGGCACTGCGCACGTCATCCATTGAATAGGTCTCGTCGAACAGGCGGATCATGGGGCCAACGGCGCAGCTCGCGTTGTTGTCCTTGGCCATGGGAAGCAGGAGAGCCGAACGGCCTTCGACATCCCGCAAGTTGACGTCGTTGCCAAGCGTCGCGCCGTGGCATGTTCCCTTCGAATTCACGGCCAGAACAATCTCCGGCTCAGGGTTGTTCCAGGTCGACACGGGGTGGAGGCCGATTTCGGCGCATGCGCCGACTGATGACAGCGGCTGTGCTTTCGAGAACACTTCTGCATCTGGCCCGATTCCAACCTCGAGGTACTGCGACCAGAGGCCCTCCGCGATCAGTTCCTGCTTCACCTGCGCCGCCTTTTCCGAGCCTGCCACAATTTCGTTGAGCGTGCTGCCGACGATCTTGCGCACGCGACTGCGTACCGCCTCCGCCTTCGCCGGATCACCGGCGGCCTGTTCCTCAATCACGCGCTCAACCATGGACCGGGCAAAGGTCACGCCACAGGCCTTGACCGCCTGGAGGTCGCAAGGAGCAAGCCAGGACAGGCTGTCTTTCCTTTCCGATGCGCCGCACGCCGCATCGAGAGAGCCGGTGACTTCGCCCTCCGAGCCGCGCACATGGGCCACAGGGTCGTCCAGCTCCAGCACGTCTCTGACGGTCGGCGCTCTCCGCGACGTGATGTCAACCACGTTTCCGTCCCGCAGAGTCACGACGGACGGGCCAGTTCCCGGTCGCCACACGCGCCCGACCCAGGTGCCGGACTTCTCTTCGTCCGTGAGCAATTTCACCGCTTTCTTGCCTTTCGCCATGCTTCGTACTTTTCGAGACACTCCTGGCGTGTCGCAGGATAGAGCCCGATGATCGTTTCGCCGGCGCGAACCTGTTCCGCCACAAAGGTCTCGTATTCGGTCATCTCGCGGGCCTCGTTTGCCACCTCTTCGGCAAGCTGCGCCGGCACCACGATCACGCCTTCATCGTCGCCCACGACGATGTCGCCTGGAAACACAGGTGCATCGCCGCAGCCAACCGGGCAATCGATCTCGATCGCCTCGTGATGCGTGAGGTTTGTCGGTGCCGAAGGGCGCTGGTGATAGGCCGGAATGTCCAGGGCACCGATGGCATGCGCATCCCTGAAGCCGCCGTCCGTCACGACACCCTCTCCGCCCCGGACCATGAGCCGCGTGATGAGGATGTCGCCAGCGCTTGCGGCTCGCGTGTCATTCCTGCTGTCCATGACGAGGACGTGTCCCGGCGGGCAGGTCTCGATCGCGTGACGCTGCGGATGCCTCGGATTCTGGAACTCCGAAAGCTGGTTCCTGTCCTCGCGCGCCGGCATGTAGCGCAGCGTAAAGGCGGGACCGACCATGTTGCGGCCCTTCGGGGTCACAGGCGTGACGCCCTGAACGACCTGTCGCCTCAGGCCCTTCTTGAACAGCGCGGTGGCCAGTGTCGCCACCGACACGTGCCGGAGTCTCTCAATCGCATCTTCTGAAACCTTCACTTGCGCCCCTCTTTCTGTGCAGCCTCCCATGACCCGGTCGAAGTGTCCCTCTCGCGCGGGATGGACCCGGGCTTGCTCTCGCGTCAGTTGATTTCCGGTTCGGGAACGGGAGCTCCGAAATCCGTGCGGAGGAAATCGAAGTCGCATCCCTTGTCTGCCTGCTCGACGTGCCGCGCAAACATCCAGCCGTAGCCGCGTTCGTAGCGCGGCTCGGGCGGCTTCCAATCTGCGCGGCGCTGCGCGAGTTCCCTGTCGGACACGTTCACGTTGAGCGTGCGTTTCGGGATGTCCATCTCGATGACGTCCCCGTCCTTGATCAGTGCCAAGGGGCCGCCGATGAAGGCCTCAGGGGCCACGTGCAGGATGCAGGCGCCATAGGACGTGCCGGACATCCGGGCATCCGAAAGCCGCACCATGTCGCGGCATCCTTGCTTGAGCAGGGCCTTCGGCATCGGAATCATGCCCCATTCCGGCATGCCCGGCCCGCCCTGCGGTCCCGCGTTGCGGAGGACGAGCACGTGATCCGGCGTCATGGGGTGGTTATCGTCATCAATGATCTTGCGCAGTTCGGCGTAGCTGTCCGCAACAATCGCCGGGCCGGCGTGAGTCTGGAACCTTGGGTCCATGGCCGCTGGCTTGATCACTGCGCCGTCAGGCGCGAGATTGCCACGCAGCACCGCCAGCGAACCCTCATGATAGACCGGATTCGACAGGGGCCGAATGACATCGTCGTTGTAGTTCACGGCCTCCAGGATGCCTTCGCCGAGCGACTTGCCGGTGACAGTGATGGCCGTGAGGTGGAGGTGGGCGCTGACTTCCTTCATCAGCGCCGGCAGGCCGCCTGCGTAAAAGAAGTCCTCCATCAGGTATTCGGTGCCGCTTGGCCGGACATTCGCAATCACAGGAACGTCGTGGCCTATCGCGTCTATGTCGTCGAGTCCCCAGTCGATGCCGGCACGGCGGGCCATGGCAATGAGGTGGATTATGGCGTTTGTCGAGCAACCGGTGGCCATGGCCACGACAGTGGCGTTTCGCACGGCGGCGGCGGTCACGACCTTTCCGGGGGTCAGGTCCTCCCAGACCATTTCGACTGCGCGTCGGCCGCATGCCGCGGCCATGCGCTTGTGTGCTGCATCGGGTGCGGGAATCGACGATGCGCCCGGCAACGTGAGGCCAAACCCTTCCGCGATCGACATCATCGTGGAGGCCGTGCCCATCGTCATGCAAGTGCCGTAGCTGCGCGCGATGCCGCCTTGGATGCCGTCCCATTCTGCCTTGTCGACAGTTCCGGCGCGGCGTGCATCCCAGTATTTCCAGACATCCGTGCCCGAGCCCAGCGTCTTGCCGGCATAGTTGCCCCTCAGCATCGCTCCGGCCGGCATGAAGATGAACGGGAGGCCCATCGAGATCGCGCCCATGACAAGAGCAGGGGTGGACTTGTCGCAGCCTCCCATCAGGACGGCACCATCGACCGGATGCGAGCGCAGGGCTTCCTCCACCTCCATCGCACCCATGTTGCGATATAGCATCGAGGTGGGTTTTAGGAGTTGCTCGGAAAAGTCGTGCACGGGCAGTTCGGCGGGCATGCCGCCCGCCTGAAGTATGCCACGGCGAACCCATTCAGCACGGTCCCGGAGGTGGTGGTGGCATGGCGAAAGATCGGACCACGTGTTGACGATTGCAATGACGGGCTTCCCCTCCCAGTCGTCACGGGACAGGCCCATCTGCATCGCGCGGCTCCGATGGCCCATGGATCTCAGGTCGTCTGGCCTGAACCACCGGGCGGATCGCAGGTCTTGGTATTGTTTCACTGTCAAGGCATATGCTCCGTATCGGCGGCTGCAGTCGCGTTCGTTCCCGCTTTCGATCCTGCCTTCGTCTTGGCCCGTTGTCCATTGCGTGATCCGGTCTGGCTCATCCCGGGTTCCGGTCAGGATCTCTCGGTGAGTGTGAGAAGCCACGTCCCCAGCTTCAGGTTGCCTTGACGTGAGCGGTCAGAGTTGCCACACAGGAGTGCAGGCAGGATCCGTTCGCAGTCACTGCCGCGTTCGCAGGCCTGCCCTTGACAGGGAATAGTCAATAGGGAGGAGACCATGACTGTCACTAGATCCATCCTCGGCGGCCTGGCCACGCTTGCCATCGGAGCGATGGCACATGCAGAGGAACTCAAGCTCGCGCATTTCGCTTCAACCAAGTACCATCTTCACGTCGAAATGTTCGTGCCGCTTGCGGAGAAGCTGGCGGAAGCGACCGGCGGTGCGACGACCATACGTGTCTATCCGGGCGGCGAGCTTGGTCCAGGTCCGGCGAAGCAGTATGACCGTGTCATCGACGGAGTGGCCGACATCGTTTACTCCTTGCCGGGCTATACGGCGTCACAGTTCAAGAAGACTCTGCTGGTCGAGGTTCCGGGCATCGTGAAGCCGGGCGTCAACAAGACCGAGGCGATCTGGGCAAACATCGACATGCTCGACAGAGAGTTCCGCCGCGTCGTGCTCTTGGGACTCTGGACGGCCGGCGACGCCATGCTGTTGATGCACGAAAAGAAGATCGAAGCGCTTTCCGATCTGGACGGCCTGAAGATCCGCGTGCCGTCCAAGAACACCGGCCGCCTCGTCGAAGCTTGGGGAGCGACCGCAGTTTCCATGCCGATCACGCAGGTCTACCAGTCGCTGGATACCGGCGTCGTGGATGGCGTTCTCGTGGACGCCTCGGTGCTGACAAGCTTCAAGCTTGGCGAGGTGATCAAGCACATCACCGTCGGCATGAATGCCACGAACTCCCTTTTCATGCTGATCATGAATCGGGACAGCTGGGAGGCGCTTGACGCCGACACCCAGGCCAAGCTGACCGACTTGACGGGCGCCGAGATGTCCGAAGGCGGTCGAGTCACGATGACGAGCGCTTCAGAAAGGGCGCTGGAAAAGTGGATCGCCGAAGGGGGTGAGGTCCATACGCTTTCGGCAGAGGCTGCCGCCGAGTTCAACGCGGCGAGCGACAACCTTGCCGCAGAGGTGATTGCGGAACTTGATGCCGAGGGGATCGACGCCACTGCGTGGGCCGCCGCATTGCGGCAGTAATGGCTGAAGATCACAGCAGCATTTCAGGCGCTTGGGGGTCCCCCGAGCGCCTTCTCAAAGGGGTCGCTCTCTTGGGCGGCCTCGTCCTTTTCGGGTTGGTGCTCCTGGTCAGCACTGCTGTATTCGCTCGCTATGTGCTCAATCAGCCCATTCTCGGCGACCAGGAACTGGTCGAGATCGGAATGTCGCTCGTGGTCATGGCGGCGATGCCTCTCACCACGTTTCAGGACGGGCATATCCGGGTGGACATCCTCGACCACAGGATCGGGGCGCTGGGCAGGTTTGCGGGCGATGTCTTTGCTCGTGTCGTCTCCTGCATCGTGCTCTTTCTCCTGGTTCGGAAGTCGTGGGACAAGATGCTTGATGCTCACGAATACGGCGACGTGACCAACATGATCGAGCTCCCGGTCTGGATTGCCTATGGCGCAATTACGTTTGGCATGGGCCTCTTCGCGGTGGTTCTCGCCGGACAGTTGATTGGACAGTTTCTGCAAGGCGTTACCGACTATGAGTGAAACCTTGATAGGTGCCTGGGGGATCGTCGCACTGTTCTTTTGCCTTGTTGCGCGATTGCCGGTGGGAATGGCGCTTCTTGTCGTGGGGTTCGGAGGGATTTGGGTCATCGACGGCCAGCGGGCAGCCATCGCCACCATGTCGTCGGAGACCTATTCGTCGATTACGGCCTATTCGCTCTCGATCATCCCGCTCTTCGTGCTCATGGGCAACATGGCCGGCGCAGCAGGTTATTCCCAGCGACTCTATGAAGCGGCATACGCGTGGGTGGGCCAGTTGCGTGGCGGATTGGCGTCTTCAACAGTTCTGGGCTGCGCCGCCTTTGCCGCCGTGTCAGGTTCGTCCGTCGCCACTGCGGTGACCATCGGGAAGGTCGCACTGCCTGAAATGAAGCGGTTCGGCTATGCCGACGGACTTGCGACAGGTTCAGTCGCAGCGGGTGGCACGCTTGGCATACTGATCCCGCCTTCCACTGGCTTCGTGCTCTACGCGATCCTGACCGAAGAGAGTATCGGCAAGCTCTTCATCGCGGGCATCTTGCCCGGCATCCTGCTTTCGCTCCTCTTCGTGGCTGTAATTTTGACGGTCACGTCGATACGTCCTGAAGCCGGTCCGGTTGGTCCAAGCACGACTGCCGGCGAGAAGCTGATGGCGTCCCTCAGGTCACTGCCGCTGATCGGAGTCATTCTGGCCTCCATTGGCGGAATATATCTTGGCGTCTTCACGCCGGTCGAGGCCGCCGGCGTCGGGGCAACCCTTGTCTCGCTTCTGGCACTTGGGACCGGTGCCGTTAAGTTCCGCGAGGTTCCCGAAATCCTGCTTGAGACGGTGACGACGACCGCCATGCTGTACCTGATCATCATCGGAGCGCATGTCTTCGGGCCGTTCCTTGCGCTCACGCACATTCCCGAGACCCTTGCGTTGCAGCTTCAGGAATTCGGCCTCGGAACCTACGGAACCCTGGTCTTGATTCTGGTTGGCTACATCATACTTGGCATGTTCTTCGATGGTCTTGCCATGCTGGTCGTCACGATGCCGGTCGTGTTCCCGATCATCGCCGGTCTCGGGTTCGACCCGATCTGGTTCGGCGTGATCTGCGTTGTCGTGATCGAGATGGGCCTGATCACGCCGCCCGTCGGCATCAACGTCTTCGTTGTCAAAGGCGTCGCTGCAGGTGTTCCCATGAGCACGATATTTCGAGGTGTCCTGCCATTCTGGGTTGCTATGGCAGTGTGCCTTGCACTGCTCGTCGCGTTTCCGCAGATCGCATTGTTCCTGCCAGGCCAGATGAGGTGAACGAGAGAATCTGGCTCCAACGCACCGGTCGCCAGACCGCACCAATCCCGACTTTCAGCACGCCGTGGAAGGGGGCGTTTTCCGGCGGGCGCAAGCCCAAGCATGAGTTGCCGCGTCGGTTGGCGGCAATCTGGACCGGAGGGATGCGAAAGCACTTCAGCTGCCATGTGGGCCGGAGCAAGAGCGTACGCATGGCAGGCGCGACTGCGAACCGCGGAGCGGCTGATCCGGTTGCTCGCGGTGTTCTGCATCCTGGGCTGGCTCGTGTTCTGGTTGAAGATTCTCAACCGGATCAAGCCGAATCCAGAAGCGCCCCAGGCTCTGGCCGAGCTGGAGACCGCCATCCTCGATCGCAAGGCTCCAGATCCGGCCGGGCCATTCCCGTTCTGCCGGAACACTCTCACGGTACCTCTTCAAGTTTGCCAGGCTTGTCGGCATTCCCGTGTGCGCAAAGGGCCCGCCGCCGGGCAACATCGTCATGTGGCGAGATTTCGGTCATCTGAGCGACATCGCCCGTGGCGCCACCTTGGACATCAGTGATGTGTGCAATTGAAAGTTCGGTTCCTTGGCGGCGGGCGCGGCGACGGGCAGGGCCGAACGCTCGCAAGATCACGCCTCTTTGTCGAGTCTCGATCAATTTTGCGGGAAACCCATGTGTTCCGTTCGGTTCTCGTGTGATGAGTGCCGAACACTTGCTCGCGGATTCGCCGACGAGCTCGACCGCTCCCTCCCATCGCGCCGCAAGCGATGCCAGTTCCGGCCTTGGTGCGACTGGGCAGGTGTCTCCGGCCCGTCGGCGCATGGACCTTGGGAGGCAAGGGTCTGAGAGAGAATGGTCTGGCGGAAATGTCGGTCCCGGGCTAGACTCCTTGCTGCATGGTGGCGGATGCCGCCTTCAACACAAGGAGATTCCGATGTATTTCGTGATATTCGGTTCGGACAAGCCCGACACGGGCCAGGAGCGGCAGGAAGCGCTCGACGGCGTCGTGTCCTATCTGAGCGAGCGCCCGGGCCATCCCGACGTCACCCATCATTGCGGCGGTCCGACGCTCGACGAAGGGGGGCGCATCAACGGCACTCTCAGCATCATCGAAGCCCCTTCGCTCGATGCGGCACGGGCTTTCCTCGCCGACCATCCCCTGCAGAAAATGGGTCTTCTGGATGAGGTCAGCATCCGGCAACTGGACTGGAAGACCGGATGCCCGGGTTAGACATCTCGGTGTGTCTTGATCCATCCGCGATCAAGACCAAGGACGGTCCGGGCGGGCGCATTTCCGCCCCGGAGGCCACCGTTGACAGCGTGCTGACCAATGTCGGCCCCTGGTTGCCCGCCTTGCGGCAGCGCGCGTCGCGGCTCGGTGCGTTGTTCCTCCGCCCGGCTCGTTTGGCAAGGCCGCGGCCGTCGATTCCGCGCGGCTTGGTCCGGGCCGGACATCTGGAGCCCGAAGGACGGAGAGTATGCGCGTAGGTCGGGGACTTTCTGGTGCCGTGGCGTTGGTCTTGTTCGCCGCGGGGCTGCTTTGTTCGTCTCCAGACCGTGCCGAAGCGGAACAAATCATCCTTCGGCTGCACCATTTCAACTCGCCCAAGGCAATCGCCCACCGGCTGTTCTTGCAGCCCTGGGCCGACGAGATCGAGGAGAAGTCCGAGGGCCTGGTCAAGATACAGGTGTTTCCGGCCATGCAGCTTGGCGGCAGGCCGGCGGATCTCTATGGTCAGGCACGCGACGGCGTGGTTGATATCGTCTGGACGATACCTGGCTATACGCCGGGACGGTTTCCCCTGACGGAAGTGTTCGAGTTGCCCTTCCTGTCCGGCAACGCGACGGCGGCCAGCCAGGCGCTGACCGAGTTCCATGGGAAGTGGCTGAGGGAAGAGTACAAGGACACCCACCCGCTGGTCTTTCACAGCACTGCACCAACCCACGTCCACACCGTCGGGAAGCAGATCAGCGTGCTGGAGGACTTCGAAGGCATGAAGATACGCGCGCCATCGCGGATCAGCGCGGAAACGCTACGTGTGTTGGGCGCCGTCCCGGTCGGCATGCCGGTGCCCGCCGTCTACGAGGCCCTGTCCCGGGGCGTGGTCGAAGGGACCGCGATCCCCTGGACCATAATGCGTCCCTTCCGCCTGCATGAGGTCACGAAGTTCCACACCGAAGCCTCTCTTTCCCGCGTCTTGTTCGTGATGACGATGAACAAGCGGCGCTACGACGAGCTGCCGCCGGACGTCAAGGCCATCATTGACGACAGTACCGGGATGGCGCTGGCCGAACGGCTCGGCCGGATGTGGGACGATGACGAGAAGCCGGGCCGGGCGATCGCGGTCGAGCGCGGCCATCCGATCCTGTCGCTGTCCGAGGCGGAGCGCCAGCGCTGGCGGGAGAAAACCCGGACGGTCGTCGACGGCTGGGTCGAGAAGGTTGGCGCCCTGGGGCACGATGGACAGGCAATGCTTGCAGACGCAGCGCGCCTGCTGGCCAAGTATGGCGGCGGCCAGCAATAGTGGCAGGCGGGTGGCGGACTGCGATGTGAGAGGAGGTCTTCGCGAACGTGTTCCGAATTGGGCGGAACGCGGTTTCGGTGCCGTCTGCTGGCGTCTGGCCAGGGCGATGGCGATGGCCGGCGGCATTCTCATGATCGGGATCGTTGCGGTGACCGTGTTTAGCGTCCTTGGACGCTATCTCTTCAATGCGCCGATACCTGGCGACTACGAGATCACGGAGCTTGCCTGCGGTGTGGCCGTGTTCGCATTCTTCCCTTACTGCTACATGAGGAACGGAAACATCGTCGTCGAGTTCTTCACCGGACGGATGCGGGAGCGTTATCGGGCGGCCCTGGACACGGCGCACAATCTCGTTTTCGCGGCAGTCGCGGCGCTGATCACCTGGCGTCTCTTCGTCGGAGGCGTTCACAAGTTCGAAGACAGTGAGACGACGTTGTTTCTCGAAATTCCGATCTGGCTAGGCTACTTCGCCGCACTGCCTGGTGCGGCATTGCTGACCACGGTCTGCGTCTGGGGGTACTGTTTCCACCTCCGCGCACTCGGAAAATGACCGATATCGAGTTCGGCGGACTCCTGTTTGGCGTCTGCCTGGTACTGATCGCCCTCCGGATGCCGGTCGCGATCGCCATGTTCGCTGTCGGCAGCTTCGGGTTCGCGTCGCTCGCGGGATGGCCGGCGTTTCTTGGCCTGCTGAACACCGGGCCCTTCGGCCGGACTTCGGGCTATACCCTCTCTGTCCTGCCGCTGTTCCTGCTAATGGGCCAGTTCGCAGTCCGTGCGGGGCTAGGCCGTTCGCTGTTCGACTCGGCGCGCGCCTGGGTGGGGCACCACCGCGGAGGCTTGGCCATCTCGACCGTTTGCGGATGCGCCGCGTTCGGCTCAATCTGCGGATCGTCGGTCGCGACCGCAGCGACCATGGCGTCAGTGGCCTTGCCCGAGATGCGACGCTGCGGCTACTCCGGGGCGTTGACCACTGGCTCGCTGGCCGCCGGCGGCACCCTGGGAATCCTTATCCCTCCCTCGCTGGTTCTGGTGATCTACGCGATCATCACCGAGCAGTCGATCGGGAAGCTGTTCTTCGCCGCGCTGATCCCCGGCGTCATCGCGACGCTCGGGTATTCCGCCGCGGTCGGAATGTATGTCCGGCTCAATCCCGCGTCGGCGCCGGTGGTTCCGGCCGTGCCGTTCCGCGAGCGAGTGCGCAGCTTGCGTCCGGTGTGGCCTGTCGCCGCGATCTTTCTGCTGGTCATAGGCGGCATCTATCTCGGCATGTTCACCCCGACCGAAGGCGCCGCTATCGGGGCTGCGGCAACGTTTCTCTTGGCATCGGTGTCCGGACGCATGGACCGGGCGGGCTTTGTTTCGAGCGTGCTCGAGACCGCCCAGGCGACCGCGGCGATCTTCCTCATCCTGATCGGGGCCGAGATCTACAACGGCTTCCTCGCGTTGTCACAGATCCCGGTTGAGCTGGCGGACGCGTTCGCCGAATCAGGTCTGGCGCCCATGTCGATCCTGATTGGGATCCTGCTCGTCTATCTGGTCCTCGGCTGCATCATGGACAGCCTTGCCATGATCCTGCTTACGGTGCCGGTTTTCTTTCCCCTGGTCACAAGCCTTGAATTCGGCCTCACGGAGGAGGAGGTCGCCATCTGGTTCGGGATCCTGACACTGATCGTCGTCGAGGTCGGGCTGATCACACCGCCGATAGGCCTCAACGTCTATGTGATAAACGCCTTGGCCGAAGAGGTGCCGCTCGGCGAGTCGTTCAGGGGCACCTTGCCGTTCCTGGTGAGCGATTTCGTCCGCGTCGCGATCATTCTGGCCGTGCCCGCGACTTGCCTCTGGCTTCCGGGACTGCTTTGATGTCACGCCTGTGGATGCATTTCGTGACGAGACCGAGAGCACGCGCTCGCGTCTTTCGGTCTCACGGATGCCTGCAAGGGTGGTCGATTCGAAGTCTTCCGGAGTGGTGCCGAAGATATGAGCGCTGAGACGTCCAATGCCAATGCGGATCATGGTCGCCATCCCGACGAGAGGGTTCCGGCGATGCTTGCCGCCGGCCTCGGTCTGCAAATGGCGGGCCTGGCTGTACCCGGATCGGTGCTGATTCCGACGGTCGTGTTCCGGACCGCGGGCCAGGCCGAGCCGCTCCTGCTTTGGGCGGTTTCGGCGTCCGTCATGATCTGCGGCGCTGTCACGGTCCTGCAGGCGATTCGGGTCGGGCGGGTCGGTGCCGGTCACATACTCGTGACGGGAACGTCCGGAGCCGCCATAGCGGTGAGCGTCGCGGCACTCGCTGCAGGCGGTCCGGCATTGCTCGCCGTCCTGATGCTCGTCCTGTCTCTCTTTCAGTTCGCGTTCTCGGCGCGGCTCTCGCTGTTTCGGCGAATTTTGACCCCGACCGTCATGGGAACGGTCATCATGCTGACTCCGGTTACGGTGATGCCGGTCATCTTTGTTCAGTTGGAGAACGTGCCGGCGGGGTCCCCGCCATCTGCGGCTCCACTATGCGCTCTCGCCACCCTTCTCGTCATCGCCGTCATAGTTCTGAAGGCGAAGGGCCCGTTGCGTCTCTGGGCTCCAATCATTGGCATCGTCGCGGGCTCAATTGTCTCCGGAGCCTTCGGTCTGTATGACGTCGACCGTATCGCCAAGGCTGCGTGGGTTGGTCTGCCGAGGGCCCAATGGTCGGGTCTTGATCTCGACTTCGGACCGGCGTTCTGGGGCCTTCTCCCGGCATTCCTGTTCATTTCCGTGGTATGCACGATCCAGACGATCAGCGGCTCCATCGCCGTCCAGCGCGTAGCCTGGTCTTCGCCTCGGGCGGCGGACTTCAGAGCGACGCAAGGCGCAGTGGCTGCGGACGGGGTCGGCAATCTGCTGTCCGGCCTCGCGGGAACGATGCCGGTCGGATTCCGTCCCACGGGAACGTCGATGATCGAACTCACGGGGATCAGCGCCCGCCGAGTCGGGGTCGCCTACGGTGCCATAGTCATCTCGCTGGCATTCCTTCCCAAGGCGCTCGCCGTGATCCTGGCAATACCGGGTCCGGTGGTCGCCGCGTTCATAACGGTAACGATGGCGTCAATCTTCGTGATTGGCATGAAGATCATCGTCCAGGACGGCATCGACTATCGCAAGGGCATGATCGCCGGAGTCGCGTTCTGGGTCGGCGTCGGCTTCCAGAACGGCGTCGTGTTTCCGGAACAAGTGACGGCACTTGCCGGTCCACATCTGCAAAACGGAATGGTGGCCGGTGGGCTCGTGGCCATCGTCATGACCCTGTTTGCGGAGTTGACGAGACCGCGTCGCAGCCGGGTCGAGTTGGCGTTGGACGTCTCGGCGCTGAACGACATCAGGGCCTTTCTCGCCGCGTTCGCGTCCCGTAGGGGCTGGGACACAGCAATGTCGGATCGCCTCGATGCCGCGGCCGAAGAGACGTTGCTGTCGCTCATTCGGCAGGACGAATCCGAATTGGAACCCGTTCCGCGCCGCTTGCTCCTGTCGGCGCGCAAGGAGGACGGCGGCGCGATTCTGGAGTTCGTTGCCTTGACGGGCAGCGGAAACCTTCAGGACCGGCTTGCGCTGCTCGGCGAACGGGTGGAGGAAGACGTGATCGGACGGGAAGTCTCGCTCAGGCTGCTGCGGCACCTCGCGTCCTGGGTTCGCCACCAGCAGTATCACGACACCGACATCGTGACGATCCGGGTGGACGTGCCTGACCGCGATTCCCGCAGACAGGCATGAGGATGGAATCCGCCCGTCCTTTCGGCGTTTCCCCTGCAGGTGACCTGTTGCGCATCCCCAGCGAGGCATGCAGGTCGGTCTCAGGTGTCCTGGTTCCCTGGTTCGCGGACGCTAGACCGGCTCGCTTTCGGGCGCGTCGCGATGCTTGCACCGGGCACGGCCGGGAACTGTCCATGGGACACATTTCCTGTCCAACGCCCAGATTGGAATTTTCCCAATAGGGTCCCCGGCGTGCAGGGTGAACTTGCCATAGCCGTAATTGTTCATGCCTGCTTCGCAACGAGTTGCCGGCATTGACCGGAATCGCGCGAGCAGGCCCCCGAAAGCGATCCTCCCGGCCCGAACATCGAACCCGGAAATTCCGGATTCATCGAATGGAGTCGAAGGGTTGGGAATTCTCGGGCAGGCGCTGGCCAGACAGAATCAACGGGCAATGGGGCGAGTCAGGCCGCGGCGCGACCCTGCACGACGCCGTCGCTAGCGGCATGCCGACTGCAAATGGGTCCCTATCGTTCCCTCGGGCGAACAGTCCCGAACGCGCGTGACGTTGCTGCACGAGCAACGATCTCCGGCATCAATGCTGAAAGCCCGGAAGTGCAGTTCTGATTCAGCTGACGGCGCGGCAAACTTCGATTTTGGCGAGCGATCCGGGCTAACTGACCGATGTCCAGATCAGCCGGACTGCAATCACGGCGAGTAGAACCAAAATGATCCGGTCGAACACCGCCTTGGACATGTATCCGGCTGCCCACTCGCCGAGCGGCATGGCGAGGAACAACGGAACCGCGGCCGCCATTGCCATGAGCGAGCGGTCTGTTGTCAGGATGCCAAGGTAGGCCAGCGACGGGATTTGCACGACCGACATTGTGACGAAGAAGACCGATATTGTCGCAATGAACTCTTCTCTGGGAAGACGCATGGCATTCAGGAACGTCACGGAGACTGGCGCCGAGATTCCACCGGCCCCCTGCATCAATCCTCCAGCGATGCCGACGTAGGGCACGAGCCGCATTCCGGCCGATCGACTCAGCACCCAGCCCGGCTGAAAGAGCCGCAGGAAGATATACGCAAGCACCATGGCGGCCAGCGAGGCCATCAGGGCATCCGTGGGCAGCGACGCAAGCAGGACTGATCCGGCAATTGCCCCGACCGCACCCGATAACGCAAAGCCGTAAACCAGCCGGAACGGCCCAAGGTGCTTTCGATAAGCGAAGGAATGCCAGATGTTCGAGAACAGGTTGAGTACGGAAAAGACAGCCACTGCGAGCTGTACATCGAAGATCGCGGCCAGGATCGGGACGCCAACTACGGGTGCTCCCGCACCGGTCGCCCCTTTCAGGAAGCCGCCAAGGAGAAGTGCGATGGTGGCAAGCAGAAGCAGGTTCGGATCCATGCGTGTCTCGCGACAGTCAGAATGCCGTTGTGGCAAGCCGGGGACGGGACGGCCGCCAACGTGTCACGAAAGAGGAAGCCAGACTGGAATTGCCGGCTGCCGCGGAATGAACATTGTCCCATCCCGTTAGTGTCTCGCCTTTCGCCGGCACTAGCCAGGAGCCGGTCCTGCGAGCTCGTTCCGTACGGTCTCGACCGTGCTGGCGACATGACAAGGGGCTGGACCACGCGTTGACGACGGTCATGGCGGGCGTTCGCTCCCAGTCGCTACGGCAAAGGCTCGTCTGCATTTCGCGGCTCCCTTGCCCCTTGGATTTCAGGTCGCCCGGCTTGAACCAGTGCTCGGGCCGCAGGTCCTTTTGCGGCCTTGCAGTCGACGCACAGGCACCGTGTCAGCGTTTCCGGTCGCGCTCGCTTCTGCACCTGATCCTGCCCCCATCGTGACCCGCCGTCTGTTGCGTGACCGGACTCGACCCATGCCGGATGCCATTCAGGACTCTTCGGCGAGTGCAAGAGGCCCCGGTGATTCGCGAATGGGGAGGTGCAGGAGCGTGGCCAGCAAACCGAGCGCAACTGCGGTCCACCACATTGGCGTGTAGTCTTGGTTGAGGTCATAGATCCGGCCACCCAGCCAGGCGCCCAGGAAACTCCCGGTCTGATGGCTCAGGAAGACGAGACCTGCCAATGTCGACAGGAACTTCAGCCCTTGCGTCTGCGCGACGAGGCCCATGGTCAATGGAACCGTCGACAGCCAGAGAAGTCCCATGACGGCCGAGAAGGCGAGAATGCTGAATTCGGTCACCGGAACCAGCATGAAGGCGGTGATTGCAACAGCGCGCGCAAAATAGATTCCGCTCAGCACCCACTTCTTCGAGTAGACTTGGCCCGACCACCCCGAAAGAAATGATCCCGCGACGTTGAAGAGCCCGATGAGTGCAAGAGACCATCCGCCGATCCAGGCCGCCATCCCGACGTCAATCACGTAGGCCGGCAGGTGCGTCTGGATGAAGGCGACGTGAAACCCGCAAACGAAGAACCCGAAGAACAGGCAGAGATAGCTCCTGTCCCTGAATGCCATGCCAAGCGCGTTGCCGAAGTCCGTGGCAGAGGATCCGGTCGCGCTCGGCGTTGCCACTCGGGCGATGAACACGAGGCCGGGGAGGATCAGGGCAAAGCTGGCGCCGATCACGATCAGAGCGGACGACCAGCCGATCGTCCCGATCATCGTGGTCGCCGCCGGCGCGGCCATGAACATGCCAAGGGAAGCTGCGGCAGTGCCGAGGCCAAGAATGAAGCTGCGCCGCTCCTCGGAGACGATCTTTCCAAGCGCGCCGATGACGATCGGAAACGACCCGGCTCCGATGCCCGCGCCGACCAGGATGCCTGTCAGGATGAAGAGCGTCGGGTCGGTCACGATGCCCCGCAACGCGAATCCGATGCCTAAGCAGACCGCGCCGAAAGCCAGGACCCTCGCGGTCCCGAACCTGTCGGCCACGGCTCCAGCGATCGGTTGCATGATGCCCCATGAGAGAACTTGGACCGCGACCGAGAGGGAAAATGTCTCTCGGCCCCAGCCAAGGGCTTCGCTCATGGGGCTGAGGAAGATTCCAAAGGTCGCCGCAAAGCCAAAGCTTAGGAACGCCACAAGGCATCCGGCCAAAATGGCAGCGTTGACCTTCTTGGCCGGAACGGTGACCTCGTCGACCATGTCGCCTCCCGATGATTGGGTTGCTCAATGCGGTGCAGGCTGGCATGTGACCCGGAGAGGTTCAATCCCTGCCGCTTGTCGGCTCCGGCAAGTCGCGCGGCGGGAGCACGCTTGGAATCCGCCTTCTTGCGGCGACCGTTGCGCCTTGCTACCTCAAGAAAAAGGGATGGCTCCATGGGCAATGAACTGAAATCGGCGGATATCGGCCTGATCCAGAAGATAATTCCTCACCGCTATCCTTTCCTGCTTGTGGACAAGGTCATCGAGATCGATGGGACGGAGCGAGGGGTCGGGATAAAGAACGTCACGATCAACGAACCCTTCTTTGCCGGCCACTTTCCGGGCGAGCCGGTCTTTCCTGGCGTGTACATGGTCGAAGCCATGGCCCAGACATCGGCCGTTATCGCTGGAGTCGGGCTGGATCTCGTGGAAAGGAAGGTCGCGATCTATTTCATGGCCATGGACGGCGTGAAGTTTCGTCGCAAGGTTGTGCCTGGCGACGTTCTCAGGATGGAGATCAACAAGCTGCGCGGCGGAAGCAAGGTCTGGAAGTTCAGGGGCGTTGCTACCGTCGACGGCGGGACCGCGTGCGAGTGCGAGTTCACCGCAGTGATGGACATGCCGAAGTGAGCATTGATCCCGAGGCCAAGGTCCATGCATCCGCCGTTGTCGAGGCGGGGGCCGTCATTGGGCCAGGCGCAAATGTCGGGCCTTTCTCGGTGATCGGCTCCGAGGTCACCCTCGGCGCAGGGGTGGCCGTGAAGTCACACGCAGTCGTTGCGGGACAGACCGAAATCGGTGACGAGACCGTGATCTTCCCTGGCGCGGTCGTGGGCGAGATTCCACAGGATCTCAAGTACAAGGGGGAGAAGACGCGGCTCATTGTCGGAAAGAGGAACCGCATTCGCGAAGGCGTGACCATGAACACCGGCACGGCAGGAGGCGTAGGCGTGACCCGAGTCGGAGATGACTGTCTCTTCATGACCGGGTCACACGTGGCTCACGATGCCCAGGTGGGAAACCGGGTCATTGTCGCGAACCAGGGTGCGATCGCCGGTCATTGCGTGATCGAGGACGACGTGATCATCGGCGGGCTTTCCGGCATCCACCAATGGGTTCGCGTGGGCAAGGGCGCGATAATTGGCGCAGTGACAATGGTCACGAATGACGTGATTCCCTACGGCCTTGTCCAGGCGCCGAGGGGTCAGCTTGAAGGGCTGAACCTCGTGGGACTGAAGCGCAAGGGCGTCTCCCGGGAGGACATCATGGCCCTGCGTGCCGGTTTCCAGACGCTGGCGCAGGGCGAGGGCACCTTCCAGGACCGTGCCCGCAGGCTCAGCGACGAGACTTCCAGCACCTACGTGCGGGACATCGTTGAATTCATCCTTGGCGCGTCTGACCGCAGCTATCTTACGCCGGAGCGCTGAGGTGCTGGCGCTGGTCGCCGGCAATGGCGGGTTGCCCGGCCATCTTGCGCGTGCCCTTTCCGAGCAGCCGGTATTGGCGCGGATTGATGGCACGTCGCCCGAGATCGACACGGAACTGATCTTTCGCCTTGATCGGATTGCGAGCTTCATGGATGCGCTCAAGGCACGTGGCGTGACGGAACTCTGCTTCGCAGGTGCCGTCCGTCGCCCGGAATTCGATCCCGGCGAAGCCGAAGCTCGCAGCAGGCCCTTCATCGACCGAATCTTGGCGGCACTCGGGAAGGGTGACGACGGGGCACTCACGATCCTGCTGCAGATGTTCGAGGCAGAGGGTTTCGTGATTCGTGCGGCCCATGATCTTGCTCCCGACCTGTTGCCGGCTGCCGGTGTGCTCACGCACAGGCAACCTGCGGCCGGAGACGTGGAAGATGCCGCCCGTGCCGATGCCGCGCTGGAGGCCATTGGCGTCGCGGACATCGGACAGGCTTGCGTCGTGCGCCTGGGGCAGGTCATTGCCGTCGAGACTAGCTACGGCACCGACTGGATGCTGGAGAGCCTGGACCGCAGGCCGGATCGGTCGGGAGGCATATTCGCGAAGGCCCCGAAGCCGGGGCAGGATAGACGTGTCGACCTGCCGACGATCGGTCCCGAGACGGCGACCCGCGTTGCGGAAGCGGGACTCGGCGGCATTGTCATCGAGGCTGGAGGAGTCATGGTTCTGGATCGCGAGGAAACAGTGAAGACAGCAGATGATTCCGGGACTTTCCTGTGGGTGCGTCAGCCGTGACATGTGGTGCGCCATTCGACGGGCAGGGCCGGTGGGCCTCATGAAGCTCTACCTGCTCGCAGGAGAGGCTTCGGGCGACAAGCTTGGCGCAGCATTGATTCGGGGACTTGTGTCCCTCGTGCAGGACCTTGAGTTTCGCGGCGTTGCAGGCCTTGAAATGCAGCGGGAGGGCATGGAGAGTCTCTTTCCCATGGACGACCTGTCCGTGATGGGAATTGCAGAGGTGCTGCCAAAATACCTGCAGCTTCGTCGGAGGTTGAACGAGGTCGTGGCTGATTGCGTTGCGTGGCAACCGGATGCGCTGATCACGATTGACGTGCCGGACTTTTCGCAGCGCATGGCGTGTGCTGTCAGGAAACGGAATCCGGGCATCCGCTGCATTCACTACGTGGCACCTTCGGTCTGGGCTTGGAGAGCGTCGCGAGCGGAGAAAATGGCCCGCTGCACTGACCATGTCCTGGCGCTCTTGCCGTTTGAGCCCCCACTCATGACAAGGGCAGGAATGACATGCGACTTCGTGGGGCATCCTGTGGTGGCCGAGCCGCTTGCCGCTCCGGAAGACATTCGGGCATTTCGTGCCGAGACCGGAACAGGAGACGCGCCAATCGTGCTGGCACTCCCAGGATCGCGTCCCAAGGAAGTCGCGCGCCTCGTGCCGGTCTTCGGAGCGGCGTTGCGCAGGATTCTGGCAATCCGTCCCGAAATTCGCATCGTCGTGCCCGCGGCCGGTCCGGTCGCATCGGCTGTCCGCGAAGGGGTCCGTGCATGGCCCGGAGAGCCGATCGTCCTTGATCCCCGTGACGGTGCTCCCGCAATGAAACGTGCGGCATTCGCTGCCTCCGACGTGGCGCTGGCCGCGTCCGGGACGGTTTCGCTGGAGCTTGCCGCGAACGCGACGCCCATGGTTGTTGCCTATGACATGAACTGGTTGTCATGGCAGGTCATGAGCCGACTGGCGACCATCGATACGGTGACGCTGGTCAACCTCGTGACGGACACCAGGACGGTCCCGGAATTCTTGGGTCCGGACTGCAAGCCTGCAGCAATTGCAGAGGCCTTGAACGAATTGCTGTCAAGTCATGCGGCGCGCGAGGCCCAGCTGGATGCCATGGCCACGACCATGACGCGCCTCGGTCGTGGAGAGGAGATGCCGGGGCTGCGCGCAGCAAGGTCGGTTCTCGCAGCGCTTTCGAGAAAGGGCGACGGCCGAGGACAATGAGTCCTCCGCTGCTGACGCAAGTGCTTGCAGGCCCAAAGCCGTTGCCGGCATCTCGGATTCCCTGCGGCTGATGATCGCGGGGACCGCCCACGCTATGCGCGGGATCATCACCCGCGCCAGATCCAGCCCCCGCCGTAGACGCGGCTGCCACCGGTCTCGTAGAAGACGCATGCCTGCCCGGGCGACACGCCTTCCTCCGGCGCCAGCAACTCGACTGTCGCTTCGGTCGCCGAGACCGGATGGACCACGGCCTCTGTCGGCGGTCTCGTCGAGCGGACCCTGACCGAGAGATTCCACGCGCTGGCGCTGTCGAAGGTTCCGTCTCCGAGCCAGTTGATCTCGCGCACCGGCACGGTGCGGGTGGCGAGAAATTCCTTCGGTCCGACAACGACCCGTTTGCTGTCGGCATCCAGCCGGACCACGTAGAGCGGCTCGTCGAGCCCGCCGATGCCGAGGCCCCGCCGCTGGCCGATCGTGTAGTGGATGACGCCTGCATGGGTGCCCAATTCGCGGCCGTCGACATGGACGATCGCGCCGGGCTCAGCGGCCCCAGGACGCAGTTTCTCGATGACGGACGCATAGTTGCCGTTCGGGACAAAGCAAATGTCCTGGCTGTCGGGCTTGTCGGCCACGGACAGGCCGTGCGCGCCTGCGAGTTCGCGCGTCTCCTTCTTGGAAGCCAAGTGCCCAAGGGGAAAGCGCAGGAACTCGAGCTGTTCCGGCGTCGTCGTGAACAGAAAGTAGCTTTGATCCCGTGCCGGATCTGCGGCCATGTGCAATTCCGGTCCAGATTCGCCAAGCTTCCTCTGGATGTAATGTCCCGTGGCCATGCAATCCGCGTCGAGGTCATGCGCGGTCCCAAGGAGATCCTTGAACTTCACCCGTTCGTTGCAACGAATGCACGGCACGGGGGTGGCGCCGGCAAGGTAGCTTTCGGCAAACTCGTCGATCACGGTCTCACGAAAGATGCTTTCGTAGTCGAGGACATAGTGGGGAAACCCCATCGATTCCGCCACCCGGCGCGCGTCGCGGATGTCCGCTCCTGCGCAACAGGCGCCCTTTTTTGCCAGGGCGGCTCCATGGTCATAGAGTTGAAGCGTGACGCCCACCACGTCATAGCCTTCGCGCGCGAGTTCGGCGGCCACGACGGAACTGTCCACGCCGCCGGACATGGCCACGACGACACGGGTCTCCGAAGGCAGCTTCGGAAAGCCAAGCGAATTTAGATTTTCTGCTCCGTCGAGCGCCATGGTATCACCGCGAAGGAAATGTCGTGCGAATTACAGGAAAATCGCTGTCAATGACAAGTGCCGGGCGCCGGAACGGGTCGATCCATGCAGTCCAAGGGAGCGAGAAGCGGATCCAGAAGAAGCCAATGTCCAGTTGGAAGTCTCCGAATCTGACGAAACCGCAATGGAGATGCTTGATGTCTCCGAGCGGACCTGTTTCCTGCACGCCCTCTGCAGAACTGACCCGAAGACCAAGATCAAGGTCGCGCGCGCCTGGCCACGCGCCTCCGGCGAAGGAGAGACCATGAAGACTGAGGTTTGCATTATCGGCGGCGGGCCATCCGGGCTGTTGCTCAGCCATATCCTTGATGCCAACGGCATCGACAACGTCGTGCTCGAGCGTCAGTCAAGGGACCACGTGCTTGGCCGCATTCGGGCCGGCGTTCTGGAGGCGGGTGCCGCACAGCTGCTGCGCGACTACGGGCTCGGCGAGCGCATGGACCGCGAGGGCAAGGCGAAGAATGGATCCAGGATCATTTGGCAGGACCGCCCCGACTTCTTCATCGACGTCAAGAAATGGACGGGCAAGCAGATGATGGCCTATGGCCAGACGTATATCACCGAAGACCTGTATTCCTCCCGCGAACGCGATGGCGGCGCGGTGGCCTGCGATGCCAAGGACGTTGCACTGCACGACATCGAGACTGATGCGCCGCACGTGACTTACCAGAAGGAAGGCCGAAGACATCGCGTCGACTGTCGCTTCATTGCCGGGTGCGACGGATTCCACGGCCCCTCGCGCCAGGCGATCCCGGCCTCGCATCGCCAGGAATATGAGCGCATCTACCCGTTCGGCTGGCTTGGCATCATGGTCGAGAAGCCGCCGCTCGACGACTTCATCTACGCCTATCACGAGGACGGCATGGCAATGGCCGCCCAGCGCAACCCGATGCTCAGCCGTTACTACATCCAGGTGCCGCTGTCCGATACGCCAGAGGACTGGTCTGACGACCGGTTTTGGGAAGCCCTATTGCACCGATTCCCAGTTGACGTGGCCAGGACCATTCACACAGGTCCGTCGATCGAGAAATCCATTGCGCCGCTGCGAAGTTTCGTCAGCGAACCGATGCGCCACGGCAGCCTGTTCCTGGCGGGCGATGCTGGCCATATCGTGCCGCCGACCGGGGCCAAGGGCCTGAACTTGGCGTTTTCGGACGTGTACTACCTGCAGCGCGCCCTGGTGGCGCATTTCAAGGACGCCAACGACGCCCTTCTCGACGACTACTCCGCCACTGCGCTCATGCGCATCTGGGCCGCCGAGAACATCTCGTGGCGGCTGACCAAGCTGTTGCACGTGTTTCCCGACGAGGATCCGTTCGACCAGAAGATCCGCGAGAACGACTATGACTTGCTGCTGACGTCTGAAGCGGCCCAGCACGCGCTCGCCTACGAATATGTCGGCCTGCCCTACGCAACCTGATTGCGCTCGGACCGGCGCGATTGCCGGCCCAGCGACACGACCCTGGAGGAAGGAAGTGGGGCTTTCGATGAATGGTTGACACACGAGAGGCACCCAGCCGATCAAGGCCTGAAAGACCGGAAGCGATCAAGGCCTCAGCGACTTCTCGCCAAGGCCTTGTTTTCTTGGCTCCGGCGGTTGGGATCGAACCAACGACCAATTGATTAACAGTCAACTGCTCTACCGCTGAGCTACGCCGGAACGCCGATGGTGGATATAGCAATGCACGCGGACCGCGTCCAGTGGGCAGGCACGGCGAAATTCGGTGGCCTGCCGCAATTGCGAGGGTCTTTCCGGAACCAGGTTTCAAGCGAACGCAGCGGTCAGTTTCGCGAAAATCGTGCGGACAGTCCGCATTCAGGATGTGCCGTTGCCCGCCCCCTTTCGACAAGGTCGATGAGATGCGCAAAGACGTTTCGCGATGCAGCAGGCAGCATGGCAGCCTGGGTGTCGGTGTAGACCTTGAGCGTGATTTCCTCGACGCTTTGCAGTGAGGTGTTCAGTGTATCCAGGATCGCATCTGCCCGGGCCTGGCGATGCTTGATCAGCCAGGAAAGGCGCTCCTCAGGTTCCAGAATGTCGGGCCCATGTCCGGACAGGAACCGACGGGCGCCCAGGCGGGCCAGGCGTTCAGAGGTCTGCATGAAGTCTCGGACGTTTCCGTCGGGTGGCGACACGAGCGAGGAAGACCATTCCATCACGTGATCGCCCGAGAAGACCACGTCGTCCATTCGAAAGGCAAGATGACCGGCAAAGTGGCCCGGTGAATGAATCACTTCAAGCTGCCAGCCCTCGCCGTTGACGACGTCGCCGTCAGATATCTGGATGTCGGGGAGAAACAGGCTGTCGACACCTTCGCCACCGCCCGCGAGACCCGCTTTCGCAAGGCCCTGCATGGTTGCATTGCGCCCCGCCTCGGGAAGCCCGAAACCCAGCACGGTTGCTCCGGTTCTCTCGGCAAGAGTCCTGGCGAGCGGGCTGTGGTCGGCATGCGCGTGCGTTATCAATATGTTGGTTACGTGCTCGCCCGCCGTCGCACGCAAAATTGCATCAAGATGAGCTTCGTCTTCAGGCCCGGGATCGATGACTGCAACCTGGCCCTCGCCGACAATGTAGCTGTTCGTTCCCCAATGGGTCATCATGCCTGGGTTTGGGGCAAGGACGCACCGAATCCCGTCTCCAACGGTTCGAACGTGCCCTGCCTGCGGTTTGCTCATCGGCCCTTTTTCTCCCGCTTCTTCGCCCTTAGGGTCATGGCATGATTGCGCGGCTTCTGAAACACTGGATGCCAAGAACCTTTTACGGGCGCTCGATTCTGATCCTGCTCGTGCCCGTGACCGTCATCATGGCGGTCGTCACGGTCGTGTTCATCCAGCGCTTGTACGAGGGCGTGACCGAGCAGATGACTGTGGCTGTGGCGTACGAGATCAAGCTCATCCTCGGCCGGATCGATGTTGACTCTCCGGACGCAGACAGCGCATTCGATGGAGCCTTGGAGGTTGCCGATCCCCTTGGCATTCGAATTTCTTCGGGAGCCGCGGAAAATGTGACGCGGCGTGACTGGTACGACCTGTCGGGCAAGACAGTCATTGAAACGCTTGATCGAGAGATAGAGCAATTGCTCGGAGTTGATCTGGTGGGCCTTCACGGCTTTGCCCGGCTTTCCGTCAATACCGAGTTGGGGCCGGTCGAACTGATCGTTTCCCGGCGGCGGCTCAATGCGCGCAACCCGCATCAGTTTCTTGTCCTGATCGGGTTTACCGCGCTCTTGATGTCAGCAATTGCCCTCTTGTACATGCGCAACCAGATTCGCCCGATTCGACGCCTTGCATTTGCGGCGGAGGCTTTCGGAAAGGGACGTGTCGTGCCATATGAACCGAGAGGTGCCGCCGAACTTCGATTGGCAGGCAAGGCGTTTCTCGACATGCGCAGCCGAATAGAGCGTCAAATCGAGCAGCGAACATTGATGCTGTCCGGGGTGAGCCACGACCTGAGGACGCCATTGACCAGGATGAAGCTCGGGCTTTCGCTTATGGACGACAGTTCCGAAACCGAAGCGATGCGCCGTGACGTTCAGGACATGGAGGGCATGCTGGAGGCTTTTTTGTCATTCGCGGAGGGTGACGCCTTGGAAGAGCCCGAGCAAATTGATCCATTGGATTTCGTGCGCAAGCTGACGAATCGAATCGCGCGAAGCGAGCCAGTGATCCTTGGAACGCTGGAAGGCGACGGGCGCGCAATGCTGCGGCCAGCGGCGCTGCAACGCGCTCTCGAAAACCTGATTGTCAATGCAGTACGATATGGCGGGCACGCCACGGTATCGGCGCAAGTCGCAAAGGATCGAATCAAGTTTGTTGTGGAGGACAGCGGGCCTGGCATTCCGGAAGATCAGCGCGAATTCGTGCTCAAGCCTTTCATCCGGCTTGATTCGGCCAGGAATCAGGATGTCGGCTTGGGTGTGGGGCTTGGCCTGTCGATTGCTGCAGACGTGGCGCGACAGCATGGTGGAACTTTGTCACTTGCGGAAAGCAGGGATTTGGGCGGCCTGAAGGCCGAGATTTCGATTCCGCGGTGAAAATGGGCGGCAAACAATGCCGCCCTTTTTCCAATTTCAGATTTCGAGACTCTTGGCTGACTTGCCTTTGTCTCTTGCCTCTCTGAACCATGCTGGCTGGCGTCCACGGCCGGACCAGGTCTGGCCGGGATCGTTCGGGTTCCGATACTTCGGCGGTACAGGGGGCTTGCGGTGTTTTCTTTTCTTGCCCAGGACATCGCTGACTGTCAGGCCGTGCTTTTTTGCGATTTTCTGGGCCGCGTCCTGAAGTTCTTTCGTCGCGGCCGCAATCGTGCGCGCCCGGCTGGTCTTGAGTTCGTTTTCGACGCCGCGCTTGAGCGCCTTCAGTTCTCTTTCGGAGAGCTTTGCGAGGTTGAATTTCGTTGCCATGCGATTCTCCTTGGTTGCGATGGCATAAACTGCCAATTCGGCAATGATTGATTGTGCTACATTTGTATTGGTTGAAACGCAACTCCGAATTCTCGGCAAAGGGGAATTTCTGAAGCCTTGCGCCGACACTTCCATCTCTGGACGAATTCGATCTTTGGCATCGATGCCAATCTCTTGCGGAAATGCAATTTTGGGTCAATCCAGGTCAATATGTCTCCAGGCAATGAGGGCATTGGAACAATGACGTTTAACTTGGATCTGGGAGCATTTGCCTCAACACTAGCATGTCCAGATGCAACTGTTTCATCGTCACGGTTTCCCGCCTGCTGCCGCGCAAGGGAACGCACATCAATCTTGCACGTGAATTAGGAAGGGACAGGTGAAATTTGACTTCATTCCGGTGGAGAAGCACGCGATCTAAATTTGCAGGAATTCGCGAGATGATTGATGTCCATTGCAGGTCACGCGCCAATTTGTCGCACGTGATTCTATCGGAGCCATTGCTGGAACTGCGAGCACCCCATGCGTGTGCTGCAAAGAACCTGCTGAATCGTGATGCCATTCCATGCACAGGCATTTTTGTGGAGAAGACATGATCTCCAGTCGAGTGTCGGAAGCGCGTCGGCAATGGACGATCGCAAACAACGGCGAGACCTCCCAGGCGCGGACATGCTCCAACGCCAGCGGGTCGGTGGCATCCAGCATCGCGCTGCTTCAATCCGGCATCGGTGAGATTGGTGGGCCCGGGGGGACTCAAACCCCCAACCAATGCGTTATGAGCGCACTGCTCTAATCAATTGAGCTACAGGCCCGACCTCGGGAGAGGAGATAACAGACCGGGCGCGACGGTCAAGCGCAGTGCCTCTCGTGGACACCGAGGCAGCGTTCCGGTATCCGCAGCCCAAACTGGAGAAGGACACGCATGGCCACAGGCGGTCTCACCTATGCCGATGCAGGCGTGCACATCGAGGCGGGCAACGCGCTGGTCGAACGAATCAAGCCTGCGTCGGCTCGAACCTTTCGCGCTGGCAGTGTTGCTGGATTGGGCGGATTCGGCGGCATGTTCGACCTCAAGGCTGCGGGATACGAGGATCCGATCATCGTGGCGGCGACCGATGGCGTCGGAACCAAGCTGAAGGTCGCCATCGAAGCCGGCCAACTTGGAGGCGTCGGCATCGATCTCGTGGCAATGTGCGTGAACGACCTGGTTTGTCACGGTGCTGAGCCACTCTTCTTCCTCGACTATCTTGCGACCGGGCGTCTCGATGTAGACCGTGCGGCGCAGGTGATCGAGGGGATCGCCGAAGGCTGTGCACGATCGGGATGTGCATTGATTGGTGGCGAAACTGCCGAAATGCCTGGGATGTACGCGGGCGACGACTTCGATCTGGCAGGCTTTGCCGTCGGCGCAATGGAGAGAGGACGAGGACTGCCTGCCGGAGTTTCCGAAGGAGACGTGCTGCTCGGACTTGCCAGCGACGGCGTGCACTCGAACGGATATTCACTGGTTCGCCGGATAGTGGAAGAGCACGGCTGTTCCTGGGATGATGCGTGCCCTTGGGCAGCCCGCTCGCTGGGCGAGGCGTTGCTGGAGCCGACCCGGCTCTATGTCCGAGGTGCCGTCAACGCCTTGCGGGAGGGAGCGTTGCGCGGACTGGCGCACGT
The DNA here is from genome assembly GCA_965208685.1 of Paracoccaceae bacterium. GTDB lineage: Bacteria > Pseudomonadota > Alphaproteobacteria > Rhodobacterales > Rhodobacteraceae > JAJEFO01. The sequence goes on from CBDBPL010000007.1 coordinate 971,634, forward strand.
CACTGGCGGCGGCTTGACCGAGAACGTGCCGCGGGCGTTGCCCGACGGTCTCGGCGCCGAAATCGATCTCGGCGCGTGGGAATTGCCTCCGGTCTTTGCATGGCTCGCCGAAACGGGTGGTCTTGCCGAATCGGAACTGCTGCGAACCTTCAATGCCGGAATCGGAATGGTTGCGGTCACGCCTGAGGCGTCGGTTGACTCCGCGGCAGAGACGTTCGCCGAAGCTGGGCATCGGGTGTTCCGGATAGGCAGGGTGGTTGCGGGCAACGATGTTGCCTTTCAGGGCAAGTTGCTTTGAGGCGGGTCGCCATCCTCATATCTGGCGGCGGTTCGAACATGGTGGCGCTCGTGCGGGACATGGTCGGGGACCACCCTGCGCGTCCGGTGCTCGTGCTGTCGAACGAGCCCAATGCCAGCGGGCTGAAACGGGCCAGGGAGACGGATGTAGAGACTGCGGTCGTGGATCACCGTCCGTTTCGAGGCGACAGGGCCGCATTTGATTGCGTATTGACCGAGCGTCTTGAAGCTGTCCGATCGGACATCATCTGCCTTGCCGGATTTATGCGCATACTGAGCCCCGAATTCACAAGGCGCTGGTCCGGTCGCGTCCTGAACATCCACCCGTCGCTCCTTCCGAAGTACCCTGGCCTTGACACGCATGCCCGCGCAATCGCTGCCGGCGACAATGAGGCGGGATGCACGGTTCATGAAGTCACGGACGAACTTGATTCCGGTCCGGTTCTGGGACAGGCGCGCGTGCCGATCAACTTCGGCGATACGGCCGATGTGCTCGCGGCCCGTGTACTGACTGCGGAGCACCAACTTTATCCGGCGGTCTTGCGTCGATTCGCGGACGGCGACAGATCGCCAGTTTACTTGGCCGAGGGAATTACGCCGAATGCCGGTGCAGCGCCCGGAAAATGAATGGGGACAATGCACTGAGATGATTACGATCACGACAACGCAGGAACTCGACGCGTTCTGCAGGAAAGCGTCTTCGGCACCGTACGTGACTGTTGACACCGAGTTCATGCGGGATCGGACCTATTTCTCCAAGCTGTGCCTCGTGCAGCTGGCCGTGCCGGGAACGTCCGATGACGATGCCGTTCTGGTTGATCCGCTGGAACGCGGCCTGACCCTCGATCCGCTGTATGAGCTTCTCGGCAACGAGAACGTGACCAAGGTCTTTCATGCAGCACGCCAGGACATCGAGATATTCTTTGTCGAAGGCGGGGTCATTCCGTTGCCGCTCTTCGACACGCAGGTCGCCGCCATGGTGGCGGGATTCGGCGATCAGGTCGGGTACGAAACGCTCGTCCGAAAGATCGCGCAGGCCGAACTCGACAAGTCCTCGCGCTTCACTGACTGGTCGCGGCGTCCGCTCAGCAATGCGCAGAAGCGCTATGCGTTGGCGGACGTGACGCATTTGCGCGACATATATGAACGACTTTCCGCGGAACTGGACGCGTCCGGACGACGATCCTGGGTCGAAGAGGAACTTGCCGTGCTTGTCGACCCGGCAACCTATGCAGTCGAACCTGATGAAGCTTGGCGGCGCATCAAGACCCGCTCCGACTCGGGCCGAAACCTTGCCATCGTGCGAGAGCTTGCGCGATTTCGTGAAACCTACGCCCGGGACAAGAACATTCCGCGCAACCGCGTGATCAAGGATGACGCAATACTGGAACTGGCGTCAACAAAGCCTCGGACATTGGAGCAACTCGGCCGATCCCGACGCCTGCCGCAAAACGCCCGAAGGGGCGAAATAGCGAGTGGATTGCTTGCTGCCGTGAAAGCGGGAATCGACACGCCTGACGACCGGCTGCCGAACTCGGACCGCCAGCGCGGCCAGGCACAGGTGAATCCTGCTCTCGCAAGCCTGTTGCGCGTGCTGCTCAATGCAAAGGCGGAGGAACTCGGCGTCGCGCAGAAGTTGATCGCGACATCTTCAGAACTGGATGAGATTGCAGCCGGCAACTACGATGGCCAGCCCATGACGGGCTGGAGGCGAATGGCGTTCGGCGAAGATGCGCTCGGGCTTTGCAAGGGCAAGCTCGCCCTTCGCGCCAACGGGACGTCGGTCGAAGTGTTCGAAGCCTGATTCGCGCCGGGCGCAGCGGCCCGGCTGTCAGGGCCGAACGGACTTTGTGTTCTGCACTCCGATCACCCTGATGCTCCGGACATCGGCGAGACGGGCATCCGGGACGAAGAGAGCGGCGGTGAGCACACGTGACCGCTGCGTCGATTGGGGCTGAGTCTCGCGCGGCGGCACCGCACGGAAGCTGAACGACAGGACGCCGTCGACCGGCTTGCCGTCGGGCGCATCACTGACGAGCTCGGGCTTGAACCAGCCTTGAGTCGCGGGCAGGGCGGTCGCGAGAACGATGGCACCGCCCGTCACGTCCTCGACGGCAAGCGACGCAATTTCGGCCACTTGGGGACGAATGTCTTCGTTCGTATCTTGAAGCTCGTCTCCCGTAGAGCCCGAAAGGGGTTCCGATTGCCATCCGCCGATGCGTGGGAGAGCGTCGCATCCTGACAAGCCGATTGCCAAAAAACCCGTCAGGATACATCTGCGTGACGTCATTGTCCTTGCCCTTGTCCTTGGGAGGTATGTCGATGGATTGACAGGATTGCGCGATCTCCTTTCGACATGTACTTGCGCATCTTCGGGCCTCCAGCAATACGCCATCGACATTCAGAAGCGCCAATCCTGGACACCATGCCACTGGGGCGGGCGTCGCGGCGTGGCCGGAAGCCATCCATCGAGCAAACCTGAGATCGGAGGGCACAGACTTGCTCCCATGGCACGGCACGTCGCCGAGGGGATGAATAGCACACGCGGCGCACACGACAAGGCACAAAACGGCAAGCCCTAGGGCACAAGCTCCTTGCCCTTGTCCTTGCCGCAATTTCCGGCCCGGCTGCCGAGGTTCGAGAGGCGTCCTGCTCTGGACCTTGAACGGGACTCGCCTTAATTGGAAGTCCATGGCACAGGAAGAATTCGAAGAAATCGTGGATGCCTTCGATTACCTTGACGAGTGGCAGGATCGCTATCGCCACGTCATCGATATGGGCAAGGCGATGCCTCCTCTGGACGAGGCGCTGAAAGTGCCGGCCACGAAGGTCGAGGGCTGCGCAAGCCAGGTCTGGCTGGTGCCGAAAGTCGAGGGCGCGGGCACCACGGCGACCTTCACCTTCGAAGGTGAGAGCGATGCCGTAATCGTGCGCGGGCTGATTGCGGTTCTGAAGGCGCTGTTCTCGGGATTGAGCGTGCGCGAAGTTCTGAAGGTTGACGCGCGCGCCGAACTGAATCGCCTTGGATTGGAAGAGCACCTGACGTCGCAGCGTTCGAACGGCCTTCGTTCCATGGTGAAGCGGATCCAGGAGCTGGCTGGCAGGGTCGGCGGGAAATAGGACGCCCGCGCAATTGCCTTCGGGCATGACCGAAAGCCGCGCTGTTCGGAAGTGCATTCACCTCCCGCATGGCTGCCATGCAAGACTGGATGAAGATTGGACTTTCCGCTCCATTGCGGGTATTGCGGCGCGCAGGCAGATGGAGCCGAAATGAGTGTCAGAGACCTGAAGATCCCCGGCCAGCGTCATCCCGAAAAGGTGCGTCGTCCGGACAGCGACCAGCCGAAGAAGCCGGACTGGATTCGCGTCAAGGCACCGGCGGGTCAAGGCTATGCCAAGACCCGGAACATCATGCGCGAGCACGGTCTCGTAACGGTTTGCGAGGAAGCGGGCTGCCCCAACGTGGGCGAATGCTGGAGTCAAGGCCACGCCACGATGATGATCATGGGCGAGGTCTGCACGAGGGCCTGCACGTTCTGCAACGTCGCAACCGGCAAGCCCCCGGAGGCGCTAGATGTCTTCGAGCCTGGTCGAGTTGCGGATGCCGTGCGGAAACTCGGTCTCAAGCACGTGGTGGTGACGTCGGTTGATCGCGATGATGTCGAGGACGGCGGCGCGGAACATTTTGCACACACCGTTCGCGCGATCCGACGGCGGTCTCCGGACACGACCGTCGAGATACTGACTCCGGACTTCCTGAAATGCGCGCCTTCCGCGCTCGAGGTCGTGGTCGACTCGCGGCCTGACGTGTTCAACCACAATCTCGAGACGGTTCCCGGCCTCTATCCCGAGGTGCGTCCCGGCGCACGGTACTTCCATTCCCTTAGGCTGCTGCAACGCGTGAAGGAGCTGGATCCTTCCATGTTCACCAAGTCGGGAATCATGGTCGGGCTGGGCGAGGACCGGCAGTCCGTGCTCCAGGTCATGGACGACATGCGTGCGGCGGACGTGGATTTCCTCACGATCGGCCAGTACCTGCAGCCGACGCGCAAGCATCACCGGGTCGACAGGTTCGTGACGCCCGAGGAGTTTGCCGGCTACGAGAAGGCAGCCTACGGCAAGGGGTTCCTCATGGTGTCCGCGACGCCGCTGACACGCTCGTCCTATCATGCCGGTGAAGATTTCGCCCGGCTGCGCGATGCCCGCCTGAAGAAAGTCGGCCAGATCTAGGAGCCCCGATCCGGACCCGAAAGCGGTCAAGCCGGGGCCTCGGTTCAACCACGGCGTTTGCCGATCTTGAAAGGACGTCGCTGTTGCCGAACTGCGGCGGATGCTAATGTGCGCGCGAGCGTGCGACAGGAGGCGGTGCCATGAATGATCAGACCTCGCGCGGAGCGGGTGAAGAGCACGGCGAGGACGAATACGCGCTCGACCGCAGCCTCGTGTCGCAGGTCCAGATGGCCTTGGCGGCCGGGGACGCGGATCACCTCGCAGAGCTCTTCGAGCCGCTTCATCCCGCGGACGTCGCGGACCTCGTGGAACAGCTTGACGACGGTCGGCGCCGCGAACTGCTGACGCTGGCCGGCCACCTGATCGACGGCGAGGTGCTTTCGGAAATCGACGAGGGCATCCGTGAGGGCGTCATCGAGTTCCTTCCGGACAAGCAGTTGGCGGATGCAGTCCGCGAACTCGAATCGGATGACGTGGTCGATATCCTGGAAGATCTTGGAGAGCCGCAGCAGGAGGCGCTCCTCGACGCCCTGGACAGGGGTGACCGAATTGCGGTTGAGCAGTCGCTGTCCTTTCCAGAGGACTCCGCCGGTCGCCTCATGCAACGTGAAGTGGTAACGGCTCCTGAGCACTGGCGGGTCGGTGACGCCATCGATCACCTGCGCGAACGCGATGACCTGCCTGAACAGTTCTACCACATCATGCTCGTCGACCCGCGCCACAAGCCGGTCGCCTACGTGACCTTGGGACGGGTCATGTCCTCGCGCCGCGACGTGCCTCTTTCGACGATCACCGAGGACAGTTTCCGGACGTTTCGTGTCGATGAGGACGAGGGTGACGTTGCCTACGCCTTCAACCAGTACCACCTGATCTCGGCCCCGGTGGTTGACGCGTCAGGCCGGCTTGCGGGCGTGATCACCATTGACGATGCCATGGCCGTGCTGGACGAGGAGCACGAGGAGGACGTGTTCCGGCTCGCGGGCGTCGGCGAAGAGAGCCTGTCGACGTCAACCGTCACGATCGTCTGGCGCAGGTTCCCGTGGCTGGCGGTGAACCTTGTCACCTCGATCATCGCCTCGATCGTGATTGCGCAGTTCGAGGACGTCCTGCTAGCCGTCGTCGCGCTCGCGGTTCTCATGCCCATCGTGGCGTCCATGGGCGGCAATGCCGCGACGCAGTCAATGACGGTGGCGGTTCGGGCCCTGGCAAAGCGTGACTTGACAAGCTCGAACGCGCTCAGGGTCATCTGGCGGGAAAGCGTGGCAGGGTTTCTCAACGGTGGGCTCTTCGCCGTGATCATGGGGGTGGTAGGATACGTCTGGTTCGGCTCCCCGTTGCTCGGAGTCGTAATCGGGGTCGCCATGATCGTGAACCTGGTCGTGGCGGGATTTTCCGGCGTTCTCGTGCCGATTGCACTCGAGAGGGTGCAGGTCGACCCGGCGCTGGCATCTGGAAGCTTTGTCACGACGGTCACCGACGTGGTCGGCTTTTTCACGTTCCTTGGCCTGGCTTCCCTGGTGCTGCTGTGAATGTCACGGACCTGAAGGCCAACATGCGCAAGGCAGCTGCGCGCCGCCGTGAAGAGGCAAACCCAGGTGTTGCGGAGGCCGCGTGCGAGCATCTTGTTGCCGTGGTTCGGGTTGCGACCGGGTCGAGGGTCTCGGGCTACTGGCCGATCCGCACCGAAATCGACCCTCGGCCTGGCTATGCATGCACTTTCCGGATCTCACGAGCTTTGCCTTCCCGTGGTCCAGGGCAAGGATCAAGTCTTGAAGTTTCGCCGGTGGATGCCGGGCACGGAACTGGCCGAAGGCGCCTTTGGCGCTGCCGTTCCGCGGGATCGGGTCGAACTTGTGCCGTCCATCCTGATCGTGCCGCTGCTTGCCTTCGACAGCAAGGGCGGCCGTCTCGGCTATGGCGGTGGCCATTACGACAGGACCCTGGAGAGACTGCGTTCGCGCGACAAGGTGACGGCGATCGGGTTTGCCTACGACATCCAGGAATGTCGCGAAGTGCCATGCGAGCCGACCGACCAGCTTCTCGACCTCGTTGTCACGGAGTCAGGGATCAGGAGGCTCGCGTGAAGCGCGGTTCAAGATCATGCCGGCCTGAAAGGCGGGCGGCGAACGCTCAAGTCAATGCGCCTGTGGATGCTGCTGCCTGCGGCTCGCGAGAACATCGGTCTGGGCCATGAATGCGTGCAGATCTGCCGATGCAGGTGAAGCCGTTCATGACGAGTCGTCAGATTGAATTCAATGACACGATCGCAGCCATCGAGGCGGCACGGCGCCCGATTTCATCATGGCAGCCAACCCGGGCGAAGCGGCGCCCGGGCAGTGTGGTGCCGGCGCATGTCCAGCGATCTGGATGTCCGGGTCTGATCGCCGAGAATGACAGCGCGGGCCACGGCGCGAGCACAACGGCTTGCGGAACGCGCGTGAACGGTGCAAGAGATGCCGGGATCAGCGGGGTCCGGAAACCGACTCAATTCGGTGACTGTCTGATTTCGTATCGGCGCACGCCAGGATGCAGGATGACCGGTGCCTGGAAAGAACGGCGGCATTGCAACGCGCTGCAGGCGAGTTTCCGGGACTTGGCGAACATGTAACGTGCAACCCGGGGCAAGGGCATGAAAATCCTGTATCTTGGCGACGTGATGGGGCGGTCCGGGCGCACGGCGGTTGTCGACCGGCTCGGCGATTTGCGGGCGCGCCTGCAGGCGGATTTCGTGGTGGTCAATTGCGAAAACGCAACCTCCGGCCTCGGAGTCTCTCCGGACCATGCGGCCTTGCTGCTCAAGGCGGGCGCCGATGCGCTGACCTTGGGCGATCACGCGTTCGACCAGCGCGACATGCTGCCAGGAATCGAGCGCGAGCCGCGCATTCTCCGCCCCCTGAACTTTTCGACGGCCGCGCCGGGCGCAGGCGCCAGGGTCTTTGACGCCGGCAGGGGCCGGAAGGTGCTCGTGGCCCAGGTTCTCGGCCAGGTCTTCATGAACCGCCCCTATGACAATCCGTTCTCGGCCATTGACGAGATCCTGAACAGGTTTCCGCTTGCCGGCGCCGTTCACGCAAGTCTCGTCGACATTCACTGCGAGGCCACGTCCGAGAAGATGGCGATGGGTCATTTTTGCGACGGACGCGCCAGTGCCGTTCTCGGTTCGCATACGCATGTGCCGACGGCCGACGCGATGATCCTGCCTGGAGGCACCGCCTACATGACGGACGCAGGAATGTGCGGCGACTACAACTCGGTGATCGGCATGGCCAAGGAAGAGCCGCTTGGCCGCTTCGTGACCGGCATGAGAAGGGGCCGCTTTCAGGCCGCGTCGGGCGAGGCAACGCTGTGCGGCGTCCTCGTCACAACCGATGACGACACCGGAAAGGCCTTGGAAATTATTCCGGTGCGAGATGGTGGCGTCCTCGCGCCTCCACCCTGAGGTTGATGCCCCGGAACCTGATCCTGCCCTTTCTGGCGTTGCTGCTTGCCGGTGCCGGCTGGGGATTGACCCAGCCCCTGGCCAAGATCGCGGTGAGCGAGGGCTACCGTCAGTTCGGGCTGGTCTTCTGGCAAATGACGATCGGGGCGGTTGCGCTGGGCATTCTGCAGGCCGTTCGCCGCCGGCGGATCCGCTGGGACGCCCCAGCCCTTTTCGTCTATCTCCAGCTCGCACTGGTCGGCACGGTCATCCCGAACTCTGCGAGCTACGAGGCAATTCGCCATCTGCCGTCCGGCCTCGTGTCAGTCCTGCTGTCGTTCGTGCCGATGTTCGCCTTCCCGATTGCCCTTGCGTTCGGGATCGAGCGTTTCGTGCTGACCCGGCTGCTTGGCCTGTGCCTGGGTCTTGCAGGCGTTCTCCTGATCGTGGGTCCGGAAGCGAGCCTTCCCGAGCGCGCCATGGTCGCCTTCGTGCCGCTCGCGCTGATCGCGCCCTTCTTCTACGGGCTGGAAAGCAACCTGATTGCAAAATGGGGCACTGCGGGACTCGATCCCGTGGACGCGCTGTTTGGCGCCTTGGTCCTTGGTTCGGCAATCACCCTCCCGCTTGCGCAAGCGACCGGACAGTTCATCGACCCGAGGCCGCCGTGGGCACTGCCGGACATGGCGCTTGTTGCCGTCTCGCTTGTTCACGTGATGGCCTATTGCCTCTATGTCTGGATGCTGGGGAAGGCCGGCGCCCTGTTTGCAGTCCAGGTGAGCTACCTCGTCACCGGGTTCGGCGTCTTCTGGGCGATGTTGATTCTGGGCGAGATCTATTCGGGCTGGATCTGGGCCGCAATATGCCTGATGCTGCTGGGAGTATTCCTCGTCCAGCCGGGTCCGGGAGCCGGGACGCTTGCGGGAAAGCCGGAAAGCGGGGAAAAACGGCAATGATGCTAGCACTTGCTGACCTGCACCCGAACGCACCGGCAATCGTGACTCTCGTGGTCGTGGCCGTGATGTTCGCGTTGTTCATTCGTGAAGTCTACCCTCCGGAGGTGACGGCCATCGCAGGTGCCGGTGCGCTCCTGGCGCTTGGCCTGCTGCCCTACGAGGAGGCGGTTCATGTCCTCGCCAACCCGGCGCCATGGACGATCGCGGCAATGTTCATCGTGATGGGCGCACTTGTGAGGACAGGTGCGCTGGCATGGTTCACAAGGCTCGCCGAAGCAAGGGCGGACGACAATCCGGCCATGGCGATCGGAGCGCTCATGGCCCTTGTCGTTGTCGCCTCGGCCTTCGTCAACAACACGCCCGTCGTTCTCGTGATGATCCCGGTCTTCGTCCAGCTTGCGCGCAAGCTGAAGATTTCGTCGTCCAAGCTGCTCATCCCGCTTTCCTACATGGCGATCTTCGGCGGCACCTGCACGCTGATCGGCACGTCAACGAACCTTCTCGTTGACGGCGTTGCCCGGGCTGGCGGGATGGAGCCCTTCACCATCTTCGAGGTGACCCCCGTGGCGGTCATCCTGGTCGTCTGGGGCGGCATCTACCTGCGATTCCTGGGGCCACGCCTGTTGCCGGATCGCGCGAGCATGGGGACGCTTCTCGGAGACAGGTCAAAGATGAAGTTCTTCACGGAGATCGCGCTTCCCGAGGACAGTGCGCTGATCGGACAGGCAGTGACCGAGGTTGATCTCTTCAAGCGAGGCGGCGTGAGGTTGATCGATGTCCTGCGGGGGGACGCGTCGCTCCGGCGGGAGCTGGATGACGTTCGCCTGCAGGCGGGGGACCGCGTCGTGGTTCGCACCCAGATGGAGGAACTGCTTGGACTCAAGGACAATCCGGACGTGCGGCTGGCCGAGAAGCTCTCGTCACGGAAGACCTCGACGGTCGAGGTCCTGATTACGCCGCAAGCGACCTTGGTTGGACGCTCGCTCGGGGATCTCAGGCTGCGGCGACGCTACGGGGTCTATCCGTTGGCGGTCCACCGAAGGAGCGAGAACATTGGCCGGCAACTCGACGATCTCGTGATCCGGGTTGGAGACACCCTGCTTCTGGAGGGGGCCGCCGAGGACATTTCCCGGCTGGCCAGCGACACGGGCCTTGTCAACGTGTCCGAGCCGACGGCGCGGGCGTTCCGGCGCGGGCACGCGCCGCTGGCGCTTGGCACGCTTGCCGGCATCGTGGCTTTTGCGGCAATCGGCGCCGCGCCGATCCTGTTCCTTGCCATGATTGCAGTGGCGGTCGTGCTTCTGACCCGCTGCATTGACGCAGACGAGGCATTCTCGACCATAGATGGCCGGCTTCTCGGCCTGATCTTTGCAATGCTTGCCGTTGCCACCGCGATAGAGACCTCCGGCGCGATTCAGCTGATTGTCACTGCCATCGAGCCGTTCGTCTCGGCGCTTCCTCCATTCCTGATCGTGTGGGCGATCTACCTGGTGACCTCGGTCCTGTCGGAGACGATAAACCACGCGGTGGCCGTCGTCGTGACGCCGGTCGCCATCGGGCTCGCGTATTCCATCGGGGTTGATCCACGCCCTCTCGTCATCGCGGTGATGATCGCCGCTTCCGCCACGTTTGCCACGCCAATCAGCTACCAGACCAACATGATGGTCTACGGGCCCGGCGGCTACAGGTTCACGGATTTCCTCCGGGTCGGCATTCCGCTGAACCTATCGACGGGGATTTTCGCATCTCTGCTGATCCCGTTCTTCTGGCCGCTTTGATGCACCTGTTTGCTTCGCGTTGCGCCATGCATGCCGCGCGGGATTGCCCGGGCTTGCTGCATTGGCGAAAGTGCTTGCGAATCGCTCGATTCACAATTTGATCGTTTCGATCAAAACGAAAGAAGGCTCATGAACATCACTCTTCTAAAGACCTTGTGCGAAACCCCCGGCGTGCCGGGCCATGAGGAACGCGTGCGCGGCAAGATCGAGCAGGAGGCCGAGCCGCTCTTTGACGAGGTGAACACCGATTCCATGGGGTCGCTGCATTGCGTCAGGAGGGGCAAGTCGAAGAACCCGAAGAAGATCATGCTTCTCTGTCACATGGACGAAATCGGGTTCCTGGTGAGCCACATCTCGAAAGGGGGGTTCCTGTATCTCCAGACCTTGGGCGGGTTCGATCCAAGAAACCTGTTTTCGCGCAGGGTTCTCGTCTGCACGGACAAGGAAGATCTCAAGGCCGTCATGAATCCGGGCGGTCGGCCGGTGCACATTTCCTCTCCTGAGGACAGGAAGAAGATTCCCCAGCCTCACGAGTTCTTCGTCGATACAGGACTTGGCAAGCGTGCGAAGGACGTCGTCAAGGTCGGCGACATGGTCGTGATGGACGAGCCGTTCCTGGAACTCGGCGACAAGGTGGTCTCGAAGGCGCTCGACAACCGGATTGCCTGCTGGCTCGGCATCGAGGCGGTGCGCGGGCTCGGAAAGTTCAAGACCAGATCCGAGATCCATGTGGTCTTCACGACGCAGGAGGAAGTGGGGCTCAGGGGCGCGCGGACTGCGGCGTTTCGGGTAAAGCCGGACATCGGCATCGGAATCGACACGACGCTTGCCTGCGACACGCCGGGCGTCCCTGAGCAAGATCGCACGACAGAGCAAGGCAAGGGGTTCGGCCTGCATCTGCGTGACGGCTCCTTCATCGCCGACAAGGCGCTTTCGGAGGAATTCGCGACGCTGGCCGAGAAGGAGAAGATCCCCTACCAGCGTACCATGCTGCGCTCGGGAGGGCAGGATGGTGCCGCCGCGCAGCAGGCGGCATCCGGCGCCCGCGCCGTCGGAATCGTGGTCGGCACCCGATACATCCACACCGTGACGGAAATGGTCGAAAAGAGCGACCTGCAGGCTGCGCGCGACATATTGGTGGCATACCTCAAGGCAAATTGAATGCAGGCCGGCGGCAATGCCGCCTTCAGGCGGAGGCGCCCGTCCCGGAAGGCAGGCGCATCGTCTGCCACCGTGACATTCGGCCGCGAAACCAGCTGCGCTGACGCTTCGCGAACTGCCGCGTGGCAACGATGGCCGCCATGCGCGCATCTTCGAGCGACATCTCGCCGCGTACGTGTGAAATCAGTTCGGCTGCGCCGATGGCTTTCGCCGAAGGGCGGGCGGGATGCCACGCAGGTGCGTTCGCGCGCACTTCGTCAAGGAGGCCATTCGAGAGCATCTGCGCGAAACGACTTTCGATTCGCTGATTCAGCCAGTCCCTTGGCACGTCGACGAGAATTGCCGCCGCACTTGACAGCGGAAGGAGCGGAGGGGCTGTTTCGTTCTGCCACGCGGCCAGTCCTCGACCGGTCGCCGTCAGCACCTCCCACGCACGCTGAACGCGCATGGGGTTTTTCACGTCGATTCGCGCCCGGGTTCCGGAATCCAGTTCGCCCAGAAGCGCGTCGATGCCTTCCGAAGCGACCCGATTCATCGCGATGCGCCGCACTTCTTCGGGGATCTCGGGAATCGGGGCCAGTCCCTCCGTCAGGGCGGTGAAGTATAGCCCGGTGCCGCCGACAATCACGGGCACCGGCCCGCCAAGAAACGGTGCAAGATCGCGGAGCCATCTTCCCACGGAGTATTCGACGTGACCTGGCACGTGGCCGTAGAGCGCATGCGGCACCCTTGCCTCGGCGGCAACTGAAGGCCTGGCGGTGAGAATTCGCCAGTCGGCAAAGACCTGCATGGCGTCGGCATTGATGACCGGCCCTCCGTTTCGCGCCGCGATTGCCATTGCAAGCGCTGACTTTCCGCTTGCGGTCGGGCCAGTGATCAGGACCGGACGATCCGGGTCGATCCGGTCCAGGATGCCCCCCAGTGATCCCTCGTTGAACATTTCGGAGTTTTCGGACATTTTCGCGCCCGAAGCAAAGCCAGAACATGCGAGGACAAGCAACATGAGCAAGCCCAACGATCCTGCCTATTCCCGCGTATTGCTGAAGATATCCGGCGAGGCGCTGATGGGCGATCAGGGTTTCGGGCTTCATCCGCCGACCGTTGCGAAGATCGCAGAGGAAGTGAGTTCGGTGCACGAGCTTGGTGTCGAAGTCTGCATGGTGATCGGCGGCGGCAACATATTCCGGGGACTGCAAGGCTCGGCCCAGGGCATGGAGCGGACGACTGCGGATTACATGGGCATGCTTGCCACGGTCATGAACGCCCTGGCCATGCAGTCCGCGCTGGAGGCGCTTGGCATCCACACCAGGGTGATTTCGGCGATTCGCATGGACGAGGTCGCGGAACCCTACATTCGCAGGCGGGCCGTCAGGCACCTCGAGAAGAAAAGGGTTTGCATATTCGCCGCCGGCACCGGCAACCCGTATTTCACCACCGATACCGCGGCGACGCTGCGTGCAACGGAAATGTCATGTCAGGCAATCTTCAAGGGTACCTTGGTTGACGGCGTCTACGACAAGGATCCCGCCAAGCATTCGGACGCCAAGCGACACGACAAGATCAGCTACAACGACGTTCTGGCGAAGAACCTGAAGGTCATGGACGCTTCCGCCATCGCGCTTGCTCGCGACAACGGACTTCCGATCATCGTGTTTTCTCTCGACGAGCCGGGCGGGTTTCGCGGCATTCTCTCGGGCGAGGGGACCTACACAATCGTCCAGGACCGGGCGTGAGTGCCTTGAGTCCCGCAGCCGCTGTCTTGTTCCGGGCGTGAGGGTCCGCGCATGCGTGCTCTTGTCCAGCGTGTCAGTGGCGCAAGCGTGACCGTCGACGGCGAGGTCGTCGGGAAAATCGGCCCCGGCCTGCTTGTCCTGGCCTGCGCCATGGCGGGTGATCCACCCGAGGTCGTTTCGAAACTTGCTGCGAAGGTCGCAAGGCTCCGAATCTTTTCGGACGACGAAGGTCGCATGAACCGCTCGCTGCTGGATGTCGGGGGCGAGGCGCTGGTCGTTTCCCAGTTCACGCTGGCGGCGGATACGTCTCGGGGCAACCGGCCGGGCTTCTCTTCCGCCGCACCTCCGGAGGAAGGGGAGGCCAGGATTGCGGAATTTGCTGCCGAAATCCGGAATCTCGGCGTTCAGGTCGCAGAAGGCCGTTTCGGTGCCGACATGAAGGTCGGCCTCACGAATGACGGCCCGGTCACGATCTGGCTCGACGCCGACTCGTGAGCATTGGCGAAGCGGGACGGAGCGCCGTCTGCGGCAGACGCAACGGTGACCGGTCCGGACCAGGAACCTTCAGACTGTTTCGGTCACTTTCTTCAGGCCCGGGGGGGCGTCGGGGTCTTCCCCCAAATTGACGGCCAGGCCCTCTGCAAACTTGTAGAACGCAATCGCCTGAAGCACCGGATCGAGCGTTTCGTGTTCCGTCGCCGGCGTGCTGAGCGTGCCACTGCCCGAGCCGGACTCCACCTTGCAGACGCTGACCCCAAGTTCCCTCAGCCGGGCAATGGACGCGTCTATTGATCTTTCGGCCCCGCCGCGGGCACCGAAGACCAACGCGGCGAATGATCCATCCGCGATTGCCACCGGTCCGTGAAACAGCTCGGCTGCGGAACATGCTTCCGCGTGGAGGTGACAGGTTTCCTTCAGCTTGAGTGCCGCCTCCGCCGCGACTGCCATGTTCAGGCCCCGACCGACGCAGTAAAGGGAATTCGCGCGGACCAAGGGTGGACCGGCATGTGACCAGTTCCGGCCCAGCGCTTCCCGCGCGAGGTCGGGCAACGACTTCAAGGCGACGAGCAATTCGCCGTCGTTCAGATAGCCTGCGACGATGGCCAGCGATGCGACCATCATGCCGACGAATGACTTGGTTGCGGCGACCGCGCGTTCTGGCCCGGCAAGCACGGGAAGGACAAGATCAGCACCTTCGCCGACAGGACTGTCCAGGACATTGAGAACAGCAGTCGTTCGCGCTCCGCCGTCCCTTGCCGCTTGCTGCAAGGCGGCGAGGTCGGGGCTTCCGCCGGATTGCGAGAATGTCAGGCAGGCAAACCCGGCAAGCCGCAGCTTGGCACCGTAAACAGTGGCAACCGAGGGCCCGATGGAAGCGACGGGCAGGCCGACCTTCGTTTCCATGAGGTACTTGAAGAAGGTCGCCGCGTGGTCGGATGTTCCACGGCCGCAGGTGACCAACCCGCGCGTACCGTCTTGGCGCAAGCGACGGCCTGCTTCGAGATATGTGTCCAGGGCATCAAGCTGCCGAGCAATGACATCGGGTATTTCCGCAATTTCGGCAGCCATGAGGGTGGTTCGGGACATCAGGAGTGAACCCCGGTGATCATTGAAACGATCTCGTTCTTGTCGGTCTCCGGGGTGCTGCGAACACCGATCTGCTCGCCGCGTCGCAAGACGCAAATGCGATCAGACAGGCGAAAGACCTGGTCCAGGCTGTGGCTGACGATCAGGATCGCGAGGTTGCGTTCCTTGAGCGTGGCGACGATCTCCTCCACCTTGGCGGTTTCCGCCACGCCGAGCGCTGCGGTCGGCTCGTCCAGGAGGATCAACTTGCTGGCCCAGTGGGTGGCGCGCGCGATGGCGACGCCTTGACGCTGGCCACCACTGAGATCGCGGATCTTCGAACTGGCCGACGGGATGTGCACGTCGAGCTGATCCAGCATCGCCTGGGTTTCACGGAGCATCAGCGCCTTGTCCAGAAGGCCCAGGGGTTTGCGGGTCAGTTCTCGGCCGAGAAACATGTTCATGAAGACGGGCTGATCGTCGGCGAGTGCGAGATCCTGGTAGACAACCTCGATCCCGCGCGAGCGCGCCGAGCTGGCGTCAGAGAGACTCACCGTCTCGCCGTCGAGCAGGATCTCGCCCGAGTTCGGACGGTGCAGGCCCGAGACGATCGCGATCAGCGTTGACTTGCCTGCGCCGTTGTCACCGACCAAAGCGACAATCTCGCCCGGAAAGAGCTCCAGCGAGAAGTTCTTGATCGCAACGACTCCGCCGAAGGCCTTGTGAATGTTGTTCAGAGACAGGACGGGTGTTGCGGTCATGGCGAATATGTCCCTGGCCAGTCCACCGTGTCGCCGAAGCCGTTCTCGATGCTGGTGACTTCCGGGCTGCCTTTGGCAACGCCCTGGATGCCAACCACCAGTGCGCGTGTCACGAATGCCTGGCCCCGGAAACCGAAGACGACCGTGTCGCCCGGCCGAGAATCGGCATCGATCATGGCGTAGTAGTCGATTGCTGAGTAGTCGGGAATCTCTACGTTGCGCAGGGCGTCGCGGTCGGTGGTCGCGCCTCCGCCGACCAGTGCCCGGACCTGGTATGCCGGGAACACCGGGTCGATGTAGAGCCCGCCTCCGAAGCAGTAGGCCTTGCCGCCGTGACTGTGCGAAACCTCAGTCAGATAGAGGACCGCGGGGTCTTCGGGCAGGTCCTCGACGGCGTGCAGCGGCGTGGTGCCATGAAGCCCGTTCCCGGGTTCGACCTGCGTGGCGCCGGCCTCTGCCAAGACCGACAGCACCGCTGAAGAGGTCGTGCCGGGCGCGTTGATCTCGATGCCGTGGCGTCCGGCGGCGGCAAGCGCCTCGGCAGCCCGGTTCAATGTGGCTAGGTTCGGCGTGGGCAGCACCCTGCGTCTCTCCTGGTCGAAGAGAAGCGCGGGGAAGGTGGTGATTCCCGCGAAGCGTGCTCCCGCAAGCGCATCCAGGCGGTCCGCGACGGTCACGATGTCTTCCGCGTCGAAGCCGCCTTCATGGCCGCGATAGAACGTGTCGCCCTGTGTCTGGATGCGCGCCATCAGCGCCTGTTCGCGCCCTGCCTTCGCGGCCGCATCGGCCGCCTCTCGGGCCTTGGCGTCCGAAAACACTGTCCAGTAGTCCGGCGTCAGTTTTGCCGCCGCGAAATCGGCCTCGTGTCGGGGCACCTGCACCAGATGGCCCAAATGCCCGACCTTCAGCCCGGCCCGGTTGCAGGCCACGGCGCAAGGCATGTCAACCGCAACCGCGCGGTTGATTCCGCCGCGCATCACCGCCTGACAGAACCCGGAGTGGCGCCCCACCTGCTTTGTCATGGCAAATGTGGTCAAGTTGTGCCTGTCGGCCTCTGCCCTGAAAGTGCGGGCGTTGCGTTCGACCGCATCCAGGTCGAGCACGTAGGCGTTGGCAGGAATCTCGCCCTGCTGATGCAGCGCCATGGCGGCTTCGACGAAGCGCGGATTGCGGCGGATGAGAAGGTCCAGAAACATGTTTCCTCCCGGTCTACCGGCGGGTGTCACGCAAGGACACGGCGACTGCGACAAGGATGATCACCCCGCGCACGATCATCTGGTCGGAGACCTTGAGACCCATGAGAATGAGCCCGTTGTTCAGCATCCCCATCATAAGCGAGCCAAGGAGCGCACCGATGATCGAGCCCTTGCCACCGTTCAACGCGGTTCCGCCGACAATGACGGCGGCAATCACCGTCATCAGATCGGTCTCGCCGAGCGTGTATTTCGCCGCTTGCAAGCGTCCCGCATAGAGAAGCCCGGCAAGGCCGGCGGTCGCACCGCACAATGTCAGCACCATCAGGCGAATCCGGGGCACCTTGATGCCTGAGACCTGGGCCGCGCGGGCGTTGTCGCCGACTGCCAGCACATGGGCGCCAAAGCGGGAATGTCGATAGAGGACATGACCGGCGGCCACCGCGGCCACTGTCCAGATCACGAGCGATGGAACGCCAAGCAGCTTGCCGGAACCGAAGAAGCCGGTGAACGCGTCGTTGATCACGGGAATGGAGCGCAGGTCGGTCATTGAACGTGCGATTCCGGCGAACAGGCCCAGGGTCGCGAGCGTCACAAGAAACGAGGGCAGGCGAAGATAGGCGACAAGAACGCCGTTGAAGGCGCCGATCAAGACACCGGCGCCGAGACCTGCGGCCACGCCGAAGACCATCGGGCCGTTCTGCATCGCGACGGCAGCTGCAAGGGCCGAAACCGCCACGATGGAGCCGAAGCTCAGGTCAATCTCGCCCGCCGAGAGCGCAAAGACCAGTCCTATGGCCATAATCGTCGCCGGTGCCGTCTGCAGCACGATATTGGTCAGGTTCCGGGTCGTGAGAAACCCGTCGTCATGGAGCGTCGCGGCAAAGAACAGGAATATGGCCAGAAAGCCGAAGTAAATCACGCTTCGTTGCAGATCCAGCCGTTTGATCCAGGACAGGGCCGATTCCGTCTTTGGGGAATTGCTTCCGCAAGTCAAAATGTGGCTCCCGGACTGGCTTCACGGCTCATCGGGGGCCGCAACCCGAACGCCCATTGCCGTGCAGACGCGCCAATCCCGGGCGTCTCGTCATGCTCCCGCAATGCGGGCGCCGGCCGCGCAGCATTGCTGCGCAAGGCCGGGTCGAAGATCGACGGGAGACCCGCCCTTCTGGCTGGCGAGGAAAGTTCCATGTTCCACCGCTTCAGACAAACAGATAACTCAACGGGAGACACGATGCGACTCTTCGACAAGAAGTCCCCGTCGTTGCCTTTTTGCCGGGAAAGAGTTCGGCGGGCCGCGGGAAGCGGCCCGCCAGGGAGGAACCTCAGTTCGATGTCAGGCTTGCTGGCGGATCAATGTTGAGCGACCTCTTCCACCCTTCGACGACGTTGTCGGCCTTGACCGTGATTGCCGGCGCAACGACAAAGGGCGGAACCACCTCGCCGACAAGATCGAGCACCGCACTGGCGGCCATTGCGCGACCCAGTTCGTAGGCTTCGTCCGCGACGATCGCCGCCACGTTGCCGCCGCGCACCATGTCCAGCGCAATCGGCTCGGAAAGATCAAGCGTGACGATCTTCGTGCTGTCATTCCCGTTGGCGCGGAGCGCGGCCAGGACGCCCTCGGCCGGACCTGCCCATGTGACGTAGATCCCCCCGAGATCGGGGTGTTTCAGCAGCATCGCATTGGCGATCTCTTCGGCGCGCGCCGGATCGGCAATGCCCTGTTCGGCTATGATCGAGATGTTCGGATGATCGTTCTCGATCGTGGTCTTGAAGGCATTGTCGCGTTGGTTGGTCACGTAATAGGCCGCGTCGTGAAAGATCCATCCGACCGTGCCCTCGCCGCCCATGGCTTCGGCCAAGGCATCGGCTGCCTGCTTGCCCATCTGGAACAGGTCGTCGGTGACGATGGCCGCGTAGTCGTTGGGATGTTCATAGCCAGCAGGCAGGTTGGACAGGAACGTGAGCGCGACCCCGGCCTCCTTCGCCTCCTCAAAGGCGGCGGCGGAAGTCACAGGATCGAGCGGCAACGACAGGATGATGTCCGGGCTCTTGGCCAGTGCCGTTTCGATGTCGCTGCGCTGCTTGGCGGCGTCAAACCCGGCACTGGTGACCGCGACAACCTCGACACCGAGCCGTTCGAATTCGTCGCTGGCACCTGCCGTGACCGCGTTCACGAAGTCCGACTGGTCGTGCCACAGGAGCGCGGCCGAGTATCCTTTCGCCTGGACCATCGCGACCTTTTCGTCACCGACGACAACGGATGACGACGGCGTGGCCTCTTCGCCACCGGGGCCGATGGTTTCGGCGCTGGCAGAGGCGACGAGTCCAAGCAGCGCCAGGATGGCAAGCGTGTTTTTGACTAGGGACATTTTTTCCTCCTCAGGTTGAGTTTCCGCTGGTTGGTTCAATTCCGCAGTATCGCGCGATGAAGAGCGCAAAGGCCCTGACGGCGGCGAGGTATTCTTCCGTCTCGATCCGCTCTTCATAGGTGTGGGCAACGGCGATGTCTCCTGGGGCGCAATAGACCGCCGGGCAGCCGATCCCGTCGGTCAGAAACGGCAATTCAGACCAATAGGGTGCGCCGCCGATCCGCCCGGCGCCGGGACGGGAAAGCTGAATGCAGTCTTGCAGCAGCCGTATTGGCGCGATGTCCGGCGTGGTCTCGACTGGCGAGCCACCCTTTGCGTGGTCGCGTCCTGCGGGGTATTCGACAGCAGCGCTTACGCCTTCGGGCATGTTCGAGGCATCAAGGGCGGCCTCGAATGCCGCAACCGCCGCGTCCAGGTCTTCGCCGGGGCGCAGCTTGCGAATGAGAGAAAGCCTGCATTCGCCAGGCACGGCAATGAAGCCGCCGCTTTCAACTGACGTTGCAAGTATCGAGGATGCGCCCACAAGTTCGTGGCAGGGTCCCGCGTTCAGTTCGGCCTCATGCTTCCAGATGCGTGACAGCAACGCGTGCGCGGCCTTGAGAGCGTCCGCTCCCAATTCCGGCGTTCCGAAATATGCCGTCTTTCCCGTGACCGTGACGTCGGCGATGAAGAAGCCTATCTGGGCTGCATAGACGTCAAGGTTCGTTGGCTCGACATAGAGCGCAAAGTCAGGCCTCTCGATTTCACCCGCCGCAACCCGGTGCACCAGGTCTTTGGCTCCCGCACTGACACCGCTTCCCGGCTCGCCGCTTTCCTCGTCGCCGATGAAGGCAAGGGTGAGACCGCCCACGGGCGTGATGCCTGCGCGCTGCAACAGGCGCATGCCGGCAATCGCGGCGCAGATCCCGCCCTTAAGGTCGCTTGAGCCACGTCCCCAGACATGCCCGTCGCGCTCTATGCCGCCGAAGGGGTCTCGGCGGGGATCGTCCTGCCAGTGATCTTCCCATCCGCGCACGTGAACCGTATCGGTATGGCCGAGAATCATGAGGTTCGGACCGTCCCCGTGACGGGTGCCCCAGACGTTTTCGCGGCCGTCCAGGAACTCGCCCCGGCCCGTTTCGAGGCCCAGCCCGGACAGTTGCGTTTCCAGGTGCCGCGCAAAGGGAGTCTCGTTGCCGGTCACGCTTTCGATGGCCAATGCCTCTTTCAGCAATGCCAGATCGGCGACGGCGTTCTGTGCCAGCTCCAGGCGTTCAGGCAGATCGTCGCGAAGTCTCATGACGCACCTGCCCTGAACTCTTCAATCGCGGGCGGCGGAATCAGGATTTCCGCGCCCTTTTGTCCCTCTGCAAATATGGAAACGTGCAGATGTGACAGGGCAATCGACACGCCGCCTGCAAGTGCGGCGTGGGTGCCCAGTTTCGATCGTTCGATGGTGATCTTGCCCGGATAGCACTGGGAGGCAAACCGAACGATCCGTTCCAGCAACTCGGTTCGCGTGCCGATGGAGCCGCCGACAACGATCAGGGAGGGATCGACAATGGCGGCAATTGCAGCGGCCGCCCTGGCAATTTGTCTTGCTACACGATCCAGCGTTTCCTGCGCCGCGACGTCTCCCGCGCTTGCGGCATCGAACACGCCCGGAACATCCGACTCTCGACCCGACAACTCCAGATAGCTGCCAACGATCGCGCTCGTTGCCGTCACGCGTTCAAGGGCGCCAACCTTGAGACTCTCGGCTTCAAATGGATCGGCGCCGAAGGGCAGGAAGCCGATTTCGCCTGCCGCACCGATTGTGCCGCGAAGCAATTTGCCACCCACGACCACTCCGGCACCGATTCCGGTGCCGACCGAAATGTAGACAAAGTTGTCGTGTTCGCGACGGTTTCCCAGCCAGTGTTCGCCCAAGGCTGCGAGGTTCACGTCGTTTTCGACGAAAACTTCGATGCCAAGCCGCTTGTGCACCGCGGCGGCCAGGTCGAACTGGTCAATGCCGACGATGTTCGGCGCCATCAGGACCGCACCTGTCTTGGGGTCATACACACCGGGAACGCCGACGACGGCAATCTGCAGGTCACCACATGGCTCCCTTGCGTCGCGCTCGGTTGCCTGGACCAGGCGCCCCACCTGCTCGATCACGTTCATCCCGCCAGAGCGATCGGTGGGTTCGACCCTCTCGGCCAGAACGCGACCCATGAGGTCGCAAAAGGCAACTCTGACTTTCGAAGCGCCCAGATCGACGCTGGCAACGGTCGCGGCACCCGGCGAAATCTCGTAGACCACTGCCCTGCGACCGACGTGACCTTCCGTTTCGCCGACCGTGCGGACCCAGCCATCCGATTCGAGATTGCCCACGATTTCCGATACGGTCTGCTTGGAGAGTCCGGTCAGCTTGGCAACGCTGGCACGTGACACCGGGCCATAGCTTGCGATGGCCTGGACTATCGCGCTTCGGGACATGCGTCGGGAGATTCTTGATTGTGCGCGCACAGGGCACCAATTTATTCGTTCTATTACCGAACTAAAAAGAACGCACGAGCGGAGTCAAGGAAAAATCCGCTCTGACCTCGCGCCATCGTGCTACGGGAGTCCTTGGTGCCGCTGGACCCTGTCGGACGCGATTCAGCACGTGCGCCGGTGCCCGGCCATGGCATGCATCGTCCATGTGCTCTCCTTGCCACGCCGCTTGACGAGACCGGTCGCGAACCGCAGGAACTGGGACGCGTTCGTGGCATCACCGTCGTGAACTGCCACGGTGACAGGTTGAGATTCTGCAGGCTTCAGGTCCTTGGTGCGGCACCTGGCCATCCGGCCTGCACGAAGTGATTCTGCCGATGCTGTTCCCGTCCTGACTTTGGGAGCGAGCGACGAAGAACGACTGCGAACCGACCGCAGCGAGCCAGCACATGGACGACCTTCGTCTGCAGCATCCGCAAGTGAACGTGACTGTCGCAATGGCCGTCCTGACTTCCAACGGCCCTCACGTCGGGCACCTTTCCCTATACAATTGCGGCTCATTGGCGGTATAGAGATACCAATTCGCGGGGAGGGTGCCGCAGGACGGGCGCCAAGATGGCATGGCAGAAGAATTCGAACTCGACCTAGACGACATTGAACGCCGGATGAATGGCGCGATGAGCGCGCTCAGGCAGGAATTCCTGACATTGAGAACAGGCCGAGCCTCTGCCTCGATGCTGGAGCCGATAATGGTTGATGCCTACGGGGCCACGACACCCGTGAACCAGGTCGGCACCGTTAACGTGCCGGAACCTCGCATGATCACGATCAACGTCTGGGACAAGAACCTGGTAGGTGCCGTTGAAAAGGCGCTCCGTGGGAGCGGGCTCGGCATCAATCCCATTACCGATGGCACGATCATTCGGCTGCCGGTCCCGGAGCTCAACGAGGAACGTCGCCGCGAACTGTCCAAGGTCGCTGGCCAATATGCGGAAAACGCTCGGATTGCGATCCGCAACGTTCGCCGTGATGGAATGGACCAGATCAAGAAGGCAAAGGCCGACGGGTTGGGCGAGGACGACCAGAAGTTCTGGGAGAGTGCCGTGCAGGAAGCAACCGACAATGCGATCAAGAAAGTCGATGCGGTGCTGGAAAGCAAGCAAGACGACATAATGCAGGTATGAGGCCACAGGTGCGAGCAGGGACTGGAGAGGCGGTTGCGGGCAAGCGTGCAAGGCACGCCGAACCGAAGCATGTGGCGATCATCATGGACGGGAACGGTCGCTGGGCGCAGGCGCGCGGCAAGCCCAGGCTGTTCGGGCACCACGCGGGTGCGCACCGCGTGCGCGAAATCGTCAAGGCATGCCCTGATCTCGGGGTCAGGTACCTGACCATCTTTGCCTTCTCGACAGAAAACTGGAAGCGCACCCAGGCCGAAGTTTCGGGCCTCATGAAGCTGTTCCGCCGCTACATGATGGACGAAGCAAGGGCCCTGATCTCATCTGGCGTGCGAGTGCGCTTCATTGGCGACCGGATCAAGCTTGACGAAACCCTGGTCGCGTTGATGGACGAACTGGAACTCCTGACCTGCGACAACGACCTCGTGCACGTCACGGTCGCGCTGAACTATGGCGGGCGGGACGAGGTCGCGCGTGCGACCAAGCGGCTATGCCGCGAGGTCAAGGCTGGGCGCATTGATCCGGAAAGCGTCGACGGAGAGACGCTTGCGCGGTTCCTTGACACCTACGTGCTGCCGGATCCCGACCTGGTCATCCGCACCAGCGGCGAGGCCCGGATTTCCAATTTCCTGCTCTGGCAGTCGGCATACTCCGAGTATGTATTCGTGGACACGCTCTGGCCGGACTTCACGAGAGAGGAATTCGAGCAGGTCCTTGCCACTTTCTCGACTCGCGAACGCAGATTTGGCACCGTGCCTGGATGACGGTTGCCGAGGGGCATTGGGGTGACTTGAGCCGCCGCCTCGCCACAGGCGGCATCACCGCAATCCTCGGATTCTGGATCATGTGGCTTGGTGGCCATCCCTTCCATGCCCTTGTCGCCCTGGTGGCGGGCTTGATGGTGTGGGAAATCGCCCGCATGGCGGGCGCGACGGATTCCGCAGTTGCCTGCGGCCTAGTCGGCGGTCTTGCCCTGATGCTTCTCGTCACCTACCAGGCCGTGTACATGTTGCCGTTGCTGCTTGCCCCGGCGGCGGCGGGCCTTGTGCTGCTCAAGAGCGGCCGTGCAACCCATGCACTGTACAGCACGGCGATTCTCGTGGGTGGATACGGACTGGCCGTGCAGCGCGATGACCACGGATTCGTCTGGATCCTATGGCTGGTCCTGGTCGTGATCGTGTCCGACATCCTGGGATATTTCGTCGGAAAGTCGATCGGTGGTCCCAGGTTCTGGCCGAGCGTCAGCCCTGGAAAGACCTGGTCCGGGACCATAGCCGGCTGGGCAGGGGCGGCGCTTGTGGGACTGGCTTTCGTGCTTCTTGCGAATTCCGGTCTCGAGTTGATCGCCATGTCCATTCTCGCAGCGATCGCGGGTCAGGCCGGAGACGTGGCGGAGAGCGCACTCAAGCGCAGGGCGGGCGTGAAGGACAGTTCAGGCCTGCTGCCTGGTCATGGCGGCATGTGCGACAGGTTTGACTCGATGTTGGGAGCGTCCCTGTTCACGCTGGCGGCGGGACGGTTCATCGAGTTCCCTCCAGGTTTCGGATGACGCGGCGCGTCTCGATATTCGGCGCCACGGGCTCTATCGGGGCAAACACGCTGGAGATCATCCGGCAGGATCCGAAGGCGTATCGGGTCGTGGCCCTGACTGGCGGTCGCAACGTCAAGCGCCTCGCGTCTGCCGCGGCAGCGTTCAACGCAGAGATCGCCGTCACGGCCCATGACGATCTGCTCGAAAGCCTCCGATACGCGCTCAAAGGAACGGATGTTGAAGTCGCCGCCGGAGAGAAGGCCCTGATTGATGCGGCGGCGCGCCCGGCCGACTGGATCATGTCGGCAATCGTTGGCTTCGCCGGTCTGCCACCGGGACTTCGCGCCCTGGAACAGGGCACGACACTTGCGCTGGCCAACAAGGAGAGCCTGGTGGCCGCCGGTCCGCTCCTGATGGAGACCGCCAGGCGCAGCAACGCCAGGATCATTCCCGTTGACAGCGAGCATTCGGCGATCTTCCAGGCGCTGACCGGGGAGGATCAGCAATCGGTTGAGCGCGTGATCATCACCGCGTCGGGAGGCGCGTTCCGCGACTGGCCGCTTGACGCTCTCTCCGAGGCGACACCGGAACAGGCCGCAAGCCATCCGAACTGGCCCATGGGGCAGAGGATCACGATCGACAGCGCATCCATGTTCAACAAAGCCATGGAACTTATTGAGACAAAGGAATTTTTTGGATTTTCACCGGAGCAGATAGAGGTCCTGATGCACCGCGAAAGCGTGATCCATGCCCTGGTCGGCTTTCGTGACGGCGCGCTCATGGCACATGTGGGGCCACCGGACATGCGCCATGCCATCGGTTATGCGCTGCACCATCCCCGGCGATCGCATCTGCCGGTCGAGCGGCTTGACCTGGCAAAGATCGGCCAACTGAACTTTCAGTCTCCGGAGCCAGGGCGCTATCCCGCGCTTGTGCTGGTCCGCGAGGTCATGGCCGCTGGCGGACACGCGGGAGCGGCCTTCAATGGCTCCAAGGAAGCAGCGCTTGACGGGTTCCTGGGAGGCCGGATCCGGTTCACGGACATGGCAAGGGTTGTCGAACGCGAGATCGAGAATATTTCAATGGACGATCACGGCAAGGCGGAGATGACTCTCGACTCCGTGCGTGAGGCGGATCGAGTGGCACGGGTCCGGGCTCAGGAGACCATGGCGGCATTGGACAGGTAGGACGGCGCATCTTGGAAATCGCAGCACTCATACCAAGTTTCGGAAATCTCGCCTTCACGATTGCCGCGTTTGTCGTGGCATTGTCGATAATCATCGCCGTCCATGAATTCGGGCATTACATCGTGGGCCGCTGGAGCGGCATTCGTGCGGAAGTCTTCTCCTTGGGATTCGGGCCGGTGCTGGCAAGTCGTGTCGACAGGCACGGTACGCGATGGCAGGTCGCGATTCTGCCTCTCGGCGGATACGTCAAGTTCCTTGGCGATCGGGATCCTGCGTCGAGCCCGGACAGCGAAGCCATGGGTTCCCTGGACGCGGAAGGGCGCCGGGCGTCAATGCATGGTGCTCCGCTCTGGGCGCGCACGATCACGGTCATGGCGGGACCGGCATTCAACTTCGCTCTTTCCTTCGTTCTTTTTGCGGTCTTGTTCATGTTTCGCGGCGTGGCAGCCGATCCGGTGACAGTTGACGACCTGTATCCGCTTCCCAGTTCGGAAGCGCACGATCTGCGCCGGGGTGACGTGATCCTGGCAATCGACGGTTCCCAGGTGCCAGAGGCAGAGGCCTTCGGTGAATTCTCTGCCGGTCTCGATGCCGCGCCGGACCTGACATACACGGTCCTGCGGGACGGTCGGGAATTCGACGTCGCTGGTCCGTGGCTCTATCCTCCGATTGTTGCCGCGACGACCCCGGCTTCCGCCGCCTCCAATGCCGGCCTGGTGCGGGGCGACGTCATTGTGTCCGTTGATGGCATGGAGATTCATGACTTCGACGCGCTTCGCCAGGCGGTCAGCGCGTCAGATGGCGGGTCGGTAACGCTTGATGTCTGGCGTGAAGGCCGAGGCAACCGCACTGTGACGTTGACGCCGACCAAGTTCGACCTTCCTGCGCCAGGCGGCGGATTCGAGACGCGCTGGCTGATCGGCGTGACAGGCGCACTCGCGTTCGAGCCCGCCATCGTGACTCCGATGCCGGGCGAGGCGCTCGCGTACGGGTTGGACCAGGTTCAGTTCATCATCCGCTCGTCGCTCTCAGGTGTCTATCACATGGTTGCCGGCGACATCTCCACCTGCAACCTTTCCGGCCCGATCGGGATCGCCGAGGTGTCCGGGCAGGCCGCAAGCCAGGGCTGGTTCACTTTCGTCTGGTTCATCGCGCTGCTCTCCACGGCGATCGGGCTCATCAATCTCTTTCCGATTCCGGTGCTTGACGGCGGCCATCTCGTCTTTCACGCGTGGGAAGCCGTGACGGGCCGGCCGCCGAATGACGGTTTGACGAAGCTCTTGATGACCGGCGGGTTGCTGCTCCTGCTCGCGCTCATGGCATTCGCGATCGGGAACGATATCGTCTGCCCATGACTTCGAGCCATTCCATGGCTCGAAAGAAGTCCCAACGGATGCATTGGTCCATCAGCGCCGTGCATCAATGCGGAGTGGAATTCTCTCGAAAGGGCGTCACCTGGACGCTTTGGCACGCTGGACTTTCTGCGGTTCATGTGCATGGGCCTTGGCCAATTCAGCCATTGCCAGCTCAATTTCACCGCGCTCGATCCAGCCCTCTTCGACCAGGATCGATTCAAGAGTGTCAAGCCACGCGAGAAAGAAGTCGTCCCCTCCGTTAAGTGAACGGGAGAGCCCGCACTTGCGCAGGGACATTGTGAGCCGCGCGGTCCAGTCAGACCAGGAAAGTCGATGAGCGTCGTTCTCCGCAACGGCGAGCGCGAACACGCGTGCGTGCCATGGTGCGTCGAAAGCCGGCTCGGAACGCGGCGTCATTGCACTGGCTCAAGATAGGATTCCCAGAGATCCAGTACGACCTCGTCGCGCGGGTGCTCCGGGTTGACCCAAAGTTCCGCCGCCGGGAACGCGACCGCGTAGAGTGGCTGGGGCGACTCTCCGAGGCCATGGGCATTGCTGTCGGGAAAGACGTGGACGCCGTGACGACGAAGCACGCGTCCGCATGCTCCCGCAACATAGGCTGGCAGCCGCGTGTGGCCGCCTGGCAACAACCTGTTCCCCGCCAGGCGGCGTGCACGGACCGATTCCCCGACGGAAAATCGTGCCAATCCCTGACAGTTCCGAGTTGTCGGAGATCCGCGGCCAAGCAGATCGTTTACATTTTCTGCCCTCAACGCACGCGAAGACAGGGGTTGGCGAGTCTTTCCGCCGGCGCAAGGCAGCAGGTCGCTGTCCTCTAGCACCGCGGTCTCCACGAGGAGATTCGCCAGTGCTGCCAGCCATTTTTCGAAGTACGAAAACCGTGCATACTCCCGCGGACGGAGCCGTTCGCGCGCGTGGCGGGACATGTCAATGTTCCAGTGCCCCAAGGCTCCGGCCGCCAGCGTCAGGGCAAGAGCGCGAGCGTGCCAAGCTTCCTCAAATGCCGTCTCACCAGGTTCAGGCAAGACAGCTCCATAGCCGAACCGCCCCCCCATGTCGTGAATGCGGGTCATCGCTGCGGTTCCATCGGCAGGCCGGTCCCGATCATGCTGTCGCGGGTGACCAGCTCGGCAAGCGCGTCCTCGTCCATTCCCGCACTGCCGGCAGGGCGTTCGGGAATCACGATGTAGCGCATCTCGGCAGTCGAGTCCCAAACGCGGACAGCCTTGCCCTCGGGAAGCGTCACGCCGAACTCCGCAAGCACCTTGCGAGGCTCGCGGACCGCGCGGGCACGATATTCGTCGGACTTGTACCAGCCGGGCGGAATGCCAAGAAGCGGCCAAGGGTAACAGGAGCAGAGCGTGCAAACGACCATGTTGTGCGTGTCCGGCGTATTCTCAACGGCGGTAACGTGTTCGCCCTGACGCCCTGCATAGCCCATCCCGGCAATCGCGTCTGACGCGTCAGCGAGCAGGGCGTTCCGAAAACCCGGGTCGGACCATGCCCGCGCCACGACACGAGCGCCGTTCCGGGGACCGACGCGGTTCTGGTACATGTCGATGATCGCGTCCAGGGCCGCGGGCTCGACCAGCCCCTTGCGCACAAGGATTTCCTCCAACGCCTTTACGCGCAGTTCCGGATCCGTTGGCAGATGACGGTGAGCGGAGACCGGACCGTTCTTGCCGCTTTCCATGACCCGTTCCGCTCCTTGGGCGTGACCTTCAGCACAACGCTGCGGTTCGTCTCCAGTCCGTCACCTAACGATCCTTCACGCACTGTGCAACAGGTGCCCAGGCAGCCTTGGCGCGCCGATCAAGATGGACCGGCGACTGTCCTGGACTCGGAGGTGAGCGGGCAGTCACGGCAGGCGGTCGGCTGCAGCAAGTTGGACTTGGGACTTTCGCGGAGCGACGAGGCTGCACACGAAGGCACTCTCCGCGCTTGCCAGACGTGGCTGGCTGGCGTGGCGCGTCGCATGCCTCTGCGTGCCAGACAGGCTTGCCATGGCACTTGCCTGATCGGTTGAAGGCATCGATGCCTCCGGAGCTTCGCGCGACCTTTTGACAGCCCCGGAGAATCCCTCTAGTGACGGGCGGAGACTTCTGGACCTGGGGAAAAAAATGTTCAGGCTTGCCTCCTGTATTCTGCGATGTGCCCTCTTTTCGGTCCTGCTTGCGTCGTTTTGCACAGCAGTTGCGGCCCAAGTTCGGGTGGACAACATCACTGTCGAGGGCAATACCCGGCTGCCGGCGGAATCGATCATTGAATTCACGGGCCTCACCGCCGGCCGCACGTTCAGCAACAGCGAAATCAACGAGGCCGTTCAAGGCGTCATGGCCACGGGACACTTCGAGACCGCCGAGATCATTCCGACGGGCAATGGCATCAGGATCGTTGTGGTGGAGCGCCCGACCGTGAACGTCGTGACGATCGAGGGTAACCGTCGCCTTTCCGACGACGTTCTTCTCGAGGTCGTCACGTCGGAAGCGCGCAGGGTCTACACGCCCGCAGTCGCCGAGGCGGATGCCGTGGCAATAGCGGACGCCTATGCCACCGCGGCCAGGCTGGCAGCGCGCGTGACGCCAAAGATCATACGCCGTTCGGAAAACCGCGTCGACCTCGTCTTCGAGGTCAGCGAGGGCAGGGTGGTCGAGAATGAGCGGATCAGCTTTGTCGGCAACCGGGCCTACTCGGACCGTCGGCTGCGCCGAGCGATCAGCACGAAGCAGGCCGGTTTCCTTCGCGCAATCATCGGCAGTGACACTTACGTTCCCGAGCGGATTGCCTTTGACCGCCAGCTCCTCGTCGATTTCTATCGTTCGCGCGGCTATGTCGACATCCAGATTCTCGACACTTCCGTGGAACTGTCGCGCGAGCGCGACGCGACGTTCGTGACGTTCACGATTCGCGAGGGCCAGAAGTACTCGGTTGGCGAGATTACGATTTCGAGCGAGTTTGACGATACCGATGTTCAGGATTACGAGGGCGCTCTTCGCATCCGTTCCGGAAACACCTGGTCTCCGACCTTGGTCGACGAGCAGATTGCGCGTCTTGAACGCCTTGCCCTGCAGCAGGGATTCGATTTCCTTCGCGTCGATCCGGTCATCACCCGAAACGAGCGCGATCTTTCGCTCGACGTCGAGTTTGCGCTTGTGCGCGGGCCCCGGATATTCGTGGAGCGCATCGACATCAGCGGCAACCAGACCACGCTGGACAGGGTCATCCGCCGCCAGTTCACGACGGTGGAGGGCGATCCCTTCAATCCGCGCGAGATTCGCAACGCTGCCGAACGAATTCGGGCGCTCGGGTTTTTCCGGACCGCGGCAGTGGACACCCGCCCCGGCAGCCGTTCCGATCAGATCATCGTGGACGTCGACGTGGAGGAGCAGCCAACCGGATTGCTGTCGTTCGGCGGCACCTACAACGATGATTCCGGATTTGCGCTCGCAGTCAACTTTTCGGAGCGGAACTTTCTTGGCCGTGGCCAGTCGCTGGCCTTCCGCATCGAATCCGGGACTGACGATGCACGCACGACGCTGTCCTTCACCGAGCCGGCATTCCTCGGACGCGACGTATCCCTTGGTTTCAGCCTCGGGCACGTGGCGACAGACTTCGCAAACGCGAGCTACGACACGCGTGTCACCAGCTTTTCCCCCCAGATTGGCTTTCCGATCGGGGAAAACTCGCGCCTCTCGGTCTATTACCAGGCGGCGTCAGAATCGCTCCGGAACATCGCGAGTGACGCGTCGCCGATCATCCGAATGGACAGTGAACTGGGCAACCTGTTTCGAAGTTCAGTCGGGTTCACGTACACCCTGGATTTCCTGCGTGGAGGTCTCAATCCAAACCGCGGCGTGCGGCTGACGTTCGGCCAGGAATTCGCCGGCCTCGGGGGCGACGTGAAGTTCGTCAAGACAACGACGCGTGCAGTGGCCGAACGGGATGCCTTCAACGAGGAAGTCACTTTGCGCGCAACCTTGGAGGGCGGTGCGCTCCACTCGCTTAGCGGCACGAATTCGCATGTAACCGACCGGTTTTTCCTGTCGTCCCGGCAGGTGCGGGGGTTCAACTCACGCGGAATTGGTCCCCGCGACCTTTCGGACAATACCTCGAATGATGTGCTCGGAGGCAACAGGTACGTTGCCGCTCGCCTTGAGGCCGAATTTCCCTTGGGCCTTCCCTCCGAGTACGGGCTGACCGGCAGCGTCTTTGCGGACGCCGGATCGCTTTGGAGTCTCGACGACAGGATGGGAGGACGCTGCTATGGCAGCGACGGCACGCCGATTTCAAACTGCGTGCTGGTGGACGACTCCTTTGATCTCAGGTCGGCAGTTGGATTCGGACTGCTTTGGGACACGCCGATCGGTCCGTTGCGCATGGACTTCACCAGGCCTCTGGACAAGAGCGAGCTGGATGAAACCAACAGCTTCGACATTACGATTTCCACGCGCTTCTAGGCTGCTTTTCGCGGGCCTCGTCGCGGGCGCCTGCCTGCTTTCCGGTGCCGTTTCCGCGCAAGTTGCAGCGCCAGTCCTGACAATTGATCAGGACAGGCTGCTGAAAGAGACGCGACCGGGTGCGTCCGTGCTGGCCGAGATTGAGCGCGAGGCCCAGAAGCTTGTCGCGGAAAACAAGCGGATCCAGAACGAGCTCATTGCGGAGGAGCGGGATCTGACCGATCGGCGAGCGGAACTGCCGGCCGAGGAATTCCGGGATCTTGCGAATGCCTTCGACGCCCGAGTCCAGAAGCTCCGCGCCGAACAGGACGAGAAAGGGCGGCTTCTGAACCGCGCGCGAGAAGAGGCGCGGCGCAGCTTTCTTCGTGACGCGGCAGGAATCATTTCCGACATCGTGCGCGCAAGAGGAGCGTTTGTCGTCTTGGATCTCCGCGATGTGGTTGCGTCCGCAGACGCAATCGACATTACCGACGAGGCGATCCGGCGCATAAACCAGGCTGCAGGCGAAGGCGGCGAGTAGGCACCGTATTTCATCGCGGCGTGGCCCAGCGTTCCGGAGAGCTGCGGCGGCTTTGCGTGTCCTCGCATAGGCGATCCGCATGGTCGAACTGGCGCCTCATTCGCACAGGCGCATGGATTGACTGGCCGCGCTCAAACAAGGCCGCCATTTACCGCAAAGGACTGCTTGGTGATCATCTGTGCCTCGTCTGAAGCCAGGAACAGCACCATGTGCGCAATGTTTTCGCCGCACAATTCGCGCTTGATGAGCTGCCGGGCGACGACCGCGTCTACTTCTTCCTGGGTCTTGAACCAGAGCTCGCGCTGTCGTTCGGTCATCACGGCTCCAGGTTCGATGGCGTTGACGCGAATGTTGTCGTCCCCGAACGCGTCGGCCAGCGCGTTTGTCAATCCCAGCACTGCCGCCTTGGCCGTCGTGTATGGCGTCATGTCCCCGTGGCCGAGACGCCAAGCGATGGACGAGAAGTTGATGATTGCTCCACCGCCCGCCGCGGCCATGCCGGGCCGTACGGCCTGGGCGGCAAAGAAGTGCGGGCGAAGGTTGATTGCCTGCGCGACATCCCAGTCGGCGACGGTCACGTCCTCCACCGCCTCGCGCTTGTCGTTCGCGGCATTGTTCACCAGCACCCGGATCGTCCCGATCTCTTGCGCAATGTCGGCTATGGCGTCCTGAAGCGCCGGGATGTCCGTGACGTCCGCATGCCGGTAGACCGCCCCTGGAAGTGCCCTGGTCAGTGCTTTGGAAGGCTGGTCCTGAACATCGATGAATGCTATGCGCGCGCCTTGGCCGTGAAAGGCACGAACAATGTTCGCGCCTATTCCCGTGGCTCCGCCGGTCACCAGGACCGGCACGCCTTCAAGCGATGGATATCTGGCGGAATTCATGATCCTGCCTCGATGTTCCAGACTGTGGTCAACATGCCCGGTCGTCGCGTCGATGCGCATCCTGAATCCAGTGCAGCTTCACGGGGTCAAGAGAATTTTGCCCCGGTGGCGAGCGCTCTCCATAAGTCGATGCGCCTCATCCGCCCTGTCAAGCGGCAGGACGGCGTGGGTCACCGGTCCGACCTCGTTCGACGCGAATTTCGGCCAGATGGTGCGCTCAAGCCCTGCGGCGATCCTTGCCTTGAATTCGGCAGGGCGCGAGCGAAGCGTTGAACCGGCGTATTGCAGGCGTTTCAGCATTATCGGCATCAGGTTGATTTCGACCTTGGACCCTGTCCGGAAGGCCAACTGGATGATCCGTCCGTCATGGCGCGCGGCCTTGAAGTTGCGCGCGATGTAGTCGCCGCCCACGATGTCCAGGATGATGTCTGCGCCGCCGGCCTCGCGGCAGGCATCGACGAAGTCTTCCTCGCGGTAGTTGATGGCGCGTTCCGCGCCAAGTCCGAGCACGAAATCGGCGGCGTCGGCGCTGGACACCGTGGCGAACACCCTGAGGCCCATGGCGCACCCGAGCTGCACCGCAGTGGATCCGATGCCGCCGGCGCCGCCATGAACCAGCATCAGCGCACCCTCGCTCACTTCGTGATCGAGAAACACGTTGCTCCAGACCGTGAAGTAGGTCTCGGGCAGACCCGCCGCGTCGACTTCCGAAACCCCTTCGGGAACGGGCAGGCAATGATTGGCGTCAATGGCCACGTATTCCGCGTAGCCGCCCCCATGGGTCAGGGCACATATCCTGTCGCCGACGCGCCAACGGGGAGCATCTTCCCCGACAGCAGCCACGGTTCCCGAAATCTCGAGGCCCAGAAGCTCCGAAGCGCCTTTGGGCGGGGGATAGTTTCCTTGCCGTTGAAGGAGATCCGGTCCGTTCACTCCTGCCGCGGTCACCCGTGCCAGGACTTGGTTCGAGGCGGGATGGGGCAGGGGGCAATCCGAGATTTCGAGCACGTCCGGCCCGCCGGGTTTGCAAAACGTAACGGCGCGCATGGTCGATGGCATGGGGCTTGTCACAGGCGATCTCCCGGCATTCGCGATCAGCGTTTCCCTATCACTTTCGGCGGCCAGCACAACTGCGAGCTCGTGCCGAAATGTGCCGCTCTGAGACACGCCTTGATTGAATCGCCAAGAAGCCTGATGGCTCGAACCCCTTCGGGTCGAGACCGAGCGTTGAAACCGTCTTCGACGGGCTTGCGTCCTTCGCTCGTCCCATTGCTAAAGGCAATGGGAAATCCATCAGCAGATTCTCGACGCTTCTTTAGTCGATAGCCAAGTTGCGCCTCCGGATTGTGCAAGCAGTCTTCCAGCATCTGTGTCTTCTGCCGTGTGTCTTCTGCCGCTTCTGGGAATTGCAGATTGTCTTAAATGTTTGTTTTGTCCATTTTTTCCAAACGGAGACTTGATATGCGTTCTTTCTCATCGACCGACCTGAAACAGACGCTTGGTGATGTTCTTGACGCCGCCAGCCATGAGCCCGTCGCAATAACCAGGCACAAGAAGCCCCGATTTGTCTTGATGAGCATTCGTGAATACGCGCAGCGTTTCCAGACGGATGAACGGGAAGCCTATGTGGTGGAGGAAATGCCCGCCGAGCATCTGGAGATGCTGGAGGCGGCATGCACAGGCCAAACTGAAGAGTTCCCGCAGTGACGTCGCCCAAGAAGGGGGACGTTTGGACCTGCGAATATCTTTGGCGTCGTGAGCATGAGGCTGGTGCGGAAGATGGCCGCAAACCGCGCCCGACCGCGGTTGTCGCAATTGCAGTCGGCAAGGCCGGGCGTACCAACTTGTTCATGCTGCCTGTCACGACAAAGGAGCCGGGGGCTGACCGGCTTGCAATGGAAGTCCCCCGGATTGAACGAAGACGCGCGGGCCTTGCCTCTGATTTGAAGGAGTGAACGGTGCTGGACGAACAAGACCATGACATTCTGGAAACGTCGTTCCATCTTGACCCGAACGGGCGGCGCGGGTCGTTCAGCCCGATGTTCGCCGAGCAACGAATGGGCAGATTGAGGCGGATTTTCCACTGCCGCTTCGCCGCTCAACAGGAGAGTGTCCTGCAGGTGCTGGAGAGTCTTGCCGAAGGTGCCCGCCAGGTCCGATTTCCTGCAATGGAACCGAGTTCGACCCCAAATAGCCTTAACAGGGCCAAGGGGACGCGTTCGCTTGGAACGTGCCTCTTGCACCTTCGCGCGTCCATGTGCATCAGGAATCCGCGGGAAGTTGCACATGCTTGACCTCAGGGACCTTGATTGCCTGCTGGCACTGACGCGGCACCGCCATTTCGCGCGGGCTGCGAGCGACTGCGGTCTCTCCCAGCCAGCGTTTTCCATGCGCATTCGTCAGTTGGAAGAACGTCTGGGCATCCAGATCGTCAAGCGCGGCAACCGGTTCCAGGGACTGACTGCAGAAGGCGAGACCGTGGTGGCGCACGCTCGAGCCATCCTGGACAGGGTTCGCACGCTGGAGGAGGAAGTTCGCGCGGCCAAGGGCGAGGTCACGGGGGCGCTCATGATCGGCACGATTCCGACGTCGTCGGCCTATGCGGCATTTGCTGCCAACCGGCTCCGCGCGCGATTCCCGGGAATTCGCCCGCGAATCGAGACGACCAACTCGCTCTCCATCCAGCAGGGAGTGGACGACGGGCGCTTCGATGCAGGCCTGACGTATTCGGAGGGTGCGTCCACCGATCTTCTGTGCGTGGAAAGATTGTACGACGAGCAGTACATCCTGTTTGTACCTGAGCATTTGGCGTCTCTCGGCGCGGAGGCTGTCACCTGGGCGGAGGCAGCGGAAATGCCGCTCATCCTGCTCGAGCCCGAAATGCAGAACCGTCGGATTCTTGACCACGTGTTCGAGAGCATTGGCGCACATCCCGCCGTTGTCGCCGAAACAAGCGGCTTCATCGCCGCGATCGCCATGGCGCGAGAGGGCATGGGAGCAACCGTGCTGCCACAGGTTCTGGTTGACTCGCTCGGCACGCTTGGTGGCGCCGCCCTGTTGCCGATGATCGAGCCGGTGGTCTCAAAGCCCGTGGCCCTCGTGACGCCGAAACGCACGCGCGGAATCCCCGTGGTCGAGGCGCTCCGGAGCACAGTGCTGCCGACAGAGCAATAAGCGTTTCTTATCAAACAATTCGATTTTCCGATTTGACGATACGTTCTCCTGAATGCACACTGTTCCGGAACAGGAGCGCGCATGGCACCATTGGACGATCAAAAGGGCATTTGGAAACAAGGGCGTACGGGGCGAAGCCGACATGCGCCCAAGGGCCGCCAGGTCGACGAGGAATCGTTGGCGGACATCCGTGCGTTGCTTGGTGACCGGCCGCGTCGCCGTGACTTGCTCATTGAGCACTTGCACCTCGTGCAGGACAGGTACGGCCATATTTCGGCAGCCCATATTGCTGCGCTTGCCGAGGAAATGCGGCTGGCACAGACTGAAGTGTACGAAGTTGCGACGTTCTACGCCCACTTCGATGTCGTGAAGGAAGGCGAGACTCCGCCTCCCGAACTTACCGTGCGGGTCTGCGATTCCCTGTCCTGTGAACTGGCCGGTGCCGAACAGCTCAGGCATGCCCTGGAAGAGGGTCTCGATGCGTCCAGGGTTCGCGTGGTCCGTGCGCCCTGCATGGGCAGGTGCGATACGGCGCCAACACTGGAACTGGGCCATAACCATGTCGACCATGCGACGCTGGAAAAGGTCCGGGGGGCAATCTCGGCCGGGCATACGCATGCCGAGATTCCGAAGTATGAAGACTTTGAAACCTACAGAAGCTCAGGCGGATACGAGGCGCTCTTGAAGTTGCGTGAAGTCGGCGACTGGGAAGATGTGCAACAGAAGGTCCTCGAAAGCGGGCTGCGCGGGCTGGGCGGCGCGGGTTTTCCGTGCGGCAAGAAATGGGGCTTTGTCAGGGCAAATCCCGGGCCGCGCTACCTTGCGGTGAACGGCGATGAAGGGGAACCAGGCACCTTCAAGGACCGCTACTACCTTGAGCGCACACCGCATCTCTTCCTTGAAGGCATGCTGATTGCAGCCTGGGCCGTCGAGGCTGAAACCTGCTTCATCTACATGCGCGACGAGTACCCCGCGATCCTGGAGATCCTCCGTCGCGAAATCGCCAGGCTCGAAGCCGAGGGCATCGTGTCTCCGGAATACATCGATCTTCGGCGGGGGGCAGGTGCCTACATCTGCGGCGAGGAAAGCGCGATGATCGAGTCGATCGAAGGCAAGCGCGGGCTGCCGCGCCATCGTCCGCCCTTCGTTGCTGAAGTTGGCGTCTTCGGACGCCCGACGCTCGTGCACAACGTCGAGACTCTCCATTGGGTTGCAAGGGTGTGCCGCGAGGGACCGGAGTGCCTGAACGCGACCGAAAGGAACGGGCGCAAGGGCCTGCGCAGCTACTCCGTCTCGGGACGGGTTGCAAAGCCCGGCGTGTATCTTCTGCCGGCGGGATCCACCATTCTGGACGTCATCGAGGCTGCGGGCGGCATGGCAGATGGGCACGAGTTCAAGGCATACCAGCCGGGGGGGCCGTCCGCCGGGTTGCTGCCGGCGTCCCTGGACGATGTTCCGCTGGACTTCGACACGCTCCAGCCCCACGACACCTTCATCGGATCCGCTGCTGTGGTCGTCCTTTCCGACAAGGACAGGGCCCGTGATGCGGCGCTGAACATGCTGAAGTTCTTGAGGACGAGAGCTGCGGCCAGTGCACCCCGTGCCGCGTGGGATGCGAGAAGGCCGTGAAGCTCATGGAGCGCGAAACCTGGGACCAGGACCTCCTGGAAGACCTTTGCCAGGTATTGGCCGACGCATCCATCTGCGGGCTCGGGCAGGCGGCGCCCAACCCGATCAGATTGGTCATGAAGCATTTTGGAGACGAGATATGAGGGCAGTTCGTGCCACGCGAGGACGGAACGGAGATTCGCGGCAGGAACCGGTCGCCTGCCCAGGCATCGTGCGTCCGTGCTGCAGGTCATCGAGGAGCGGGCCGCATGTCCCTGAAGCCGGTTTGGGAGCAGACTCATGACCGTCACGTTCACCATGGACGGAGAAGAGGTTTCGGTCGAGGGAGGAACCACGATCTGGGAGGCGGCGCATGGCCGTGGCCTCACCATTCCGCATTTGTGCCACAAGCCTTCGCCGGGCTACCGACCTGACGGCAACTGCCGCGCATGCATGGTTGAAGTCGAGGGCGAGCGGACGCTCGTCGCGTCCTGCATAAGGCCCGTTGCCGAGGGAATGGTGGTCCGAACGAATTCAGGTCGTGCCGAAGAGTCCCGGAGACTCGTGGTCGAACTGCTTGCGGCCGACCAGCCCGAGACGCCGCATGACCGGTCCTCGCATTTCCATGACATGGCGGCTGCGACCGGCGTTGCAGAGAGCCGGTTTCCGCCCCTTGAGAAGGGCCGGATTCCCCTGCTTGACGACAGCCACGTTGCCATGCGCGTCAACCTGGACGCGTGCATCCACTGCAATCTCTGCGTGCGTGCCTGCCGCGAGGTGCAGGTCAACGACGTCATCGGGATGGCCGGTCGAGGCCATGACGCAAAGATCGTCTTTGACCAGGACGATCCGATGGGCGGGTCCACCTGCGTGGCGTGTGGCGAATGCGTTCAGGCCTGTCCGACCGGCGCGCTTCTGCCCGCAACGGTTCAGGGCGACAGCAAGGACTACGACCGGGAGGTTGCGAGCGTCTGCCCATATTGCGGCGTCGGCTGCCAGATTTCGTTCAAGGTCAAGGACGACAGGATTCTCTGTGCCGAAGGTGCCGACGGTCCGGCCAACGAGAACCGCCTTTGCGTCAAGGGACGCTTCGGTTTCGATTACGTTGACCATCATCATCGCCTGACGAAGCCCTTGATTCGTCGCGATGACGCGCCGGCAAAAGGGCTCAATGTCGATCCCGGGAACGTCCTGACGCATTTTCGCGAGGCGGATTGGAACGAGGCGCTGGATGCGGCGGCCAATGGCATGGCCCGGCTTCGGGACGAGAGAAACACCTATGTCGCCGGTTTCGGGTCGGCCAAGTGCTCGAACGAGGAGGCCTATCTCTTCCAGAAGCTCATTCGGCAGGGATTCGGCCACAACAACGTCGACCATTGCACGCGGCTTTGCCACGCGTCCTCGGTTGCAGCGCTGCTCGAAAACGTGGGCAGCGGTGCGGTGACCGCCACCTTCAACGAAATCGAGAATGCGGACGTGGCAATCGTCATCGGTGCCAACCCGACCGAAAACCATCCCGTCGCGGCGACCTACTTCAAGCAGTTCGCGAAGCGCGGCGGCAAGCTCGTCGTCATGGACCCGCGGGGCCAGGGATTGAAGCGTCACGCGTCGCACATGCTCCAGTTCAAGCCGGGAGCGGACGTGTCGATGCTGAACGCGATCATGTCGACGATCGTGGAAGAGAATCTCTATGACCGGCAGTACATCGAGGCGTTCACGGAAGACTGGGAAGGGATGAAGAAGCACCTGAAAGGCTTCCCGCCGGAGAAGATGGCCGAGGTTTGCGGCATCGAGGCGGACGTCCTGCGCGATGTTGCCCGCACCTTCGCGACGGCAAGGGCGGGGATGATCTTCTGGGGCATGGGGATTTCCCAGCACATCCACGGCACGGACAATTCGCGATGCCTGATTTCGCTCGCGCTCATGTGCGGCCAGGTCGGCCGCCCCGGCACTGGGCTTCATCCGCTTCGAGGCCAGAATAACGTGCAGGGCGCTTCGGATGCGGGCCTGATCCCGATGTTCCTGCCGGACTACAAGAGTGTTACCGATGACGGCGTGCGTTCGGCCTTCACGTCGGTCTGGAAGTCCGGTGACTTCTCGAACGCAAAGGGGCTGACGGTTGTCGAGATCATGGACGCGGTCCATGATGGCGACATTCGCGGCATGTACGTCCTCGGAGAAAACCCGGCGATGTCGGATCCGGATGTCGAGCATGCCCGCGATGCCTTGGCCAAGCTTGATCATCTCGTGGTGCAGGACATCTTCCTGACCGAGACCGCGAACTATGCGGACGTGATCCTGCCGAGTTCGGCTTGGACCGAAAAGAACGGCACGGTCACCAACACCAACCGCCAGGTTCAGATGGGCCGCCAGGTGGTCGCCCCGCCGGGCGATGCCAAGGAAGACTGGTGGATCGTGGTGGAGCTTGCCAGGCGTCTTGGCCTTGACTGGTCCTACGAACACCCCGCGGACGTCTTTGCGGAAATGAAGCTCAACATGGAGTCGCTCGACAACATCACGTGGGATCGGCTCGAGAAGGAAGGCGCGGTCACTTATCCATCGCTGTCGCCTGAGGACCCGGGCCAGGCCATTGTCTTCGGGGACGGCTTTCCGAGGCCGGATGGCCGCGCGAAGTTCACGCCTGCCAAGGTTGTCCCGCCGGACGAATTGCCGGATGACGACTATCCCTTCGTCCTGATCACGGGCCGCCAGCTGGAGCACTGGCATACAGGCTCGATGACGCGACGCGCGCAAGTGCTTGATGCGGTGGAACCGGAGGCCAATTGCTCGCTGCACCCGAAGACGTTGCGCGAACTGGGAATCAAGGCCGGCGACTATGTACGACTGACGACCCGACGCGGGTCGATAACGATCATGGCGCGTGCCGATCGGACGGTTGCCGAGGGCAATGTCTTCGTGCCGTTTGCATATGTCGAGGCCGCCGCGAACGTATTGACGAATCCCTCGCTCGATCCGATTGGAAAGATTCCCGAGTTCAAGTTCGCCGCGGTTCGTGTCGAGGCGACCGAGGCGATCGCGGCAGAATGAGAAGCGGAGGATCGAATTGGGCACGGAGGGAATCTGGCGCGCAGGTCGTGCGCTTCCCTGGCTGCCCGGGAGTCTCCTTGTTCACGTTCGGCACGGCTGAAGCCAGCATGCGATCTCAGCTGGATTCGCCTGGTCGTACGGGCCATCCAGACATGAAATCCACAACCATTGACTCAGCAGGAAGCCACAATGTCAGACATTGAAATCGCGCGTGCAGCAAAGAAGAAACCGATACAGGAAGTAGGCGGCAGTCTGGGCATTCCAGCGGAGCATCTTCTCCCCTATGGTCACGACAAGGCCAAGGTTTCCCAGGAGTTCATCAACTCGGTCAAGGGCAACAGGGACGGCAAGCTCGTTCTGGTCACCGCCGTGAACCCTACGCCCGCCGGAGAGGGAAAGACCACGACGACCGTTGGTCTCGGCGACGGTCTGAACGCCATTGGCAAGAAGGCGATGATCTGCATTCGCGAGGCCTCGCTCGGGCCCAACTTCGGGATGAAGGGCGGAGCCGCCGGCGGCGGCTACGCACAGGTCGTCCCGATGGAGGACATGAATCTCCATTTCACCGGAGATTTCCACGCCATCACTTCAGCGCACTCGCTCCTGTCCGCGATGATCGACAATCACATCTACTGGGGCAATGCGCAGGACATTGACGTGCGCCGTGTCGCGTGGCGTCGCGTCGTCGACATGAACGACCGTGCCCTGAGGCAGGTGACCCTGTCGCTTGGAGGCGTGGCGAACGGTTTCCCGCGAGAGGGCGGCTTCGACATCACGGTGGCGTCCGAGGTCATGGCGATCCTTTGCCTGGCCACGGATCTCAAGGACCTGCAGAAACGCCTCGGCGACATGATCGTCGCCTATCGCCGTGATCGCTCACCGGTATTCTGCCGCGACATCAAGGCCGACGGCGCGATGACAGTGCTCCTGAAGGATGCGATGCAGCCGAATCTCGTGCAGACGCTGGAAAACAACCCGGCATTCGTTCACGGCGGGCCGTTCGCGAACATCGCTCATGGCTGCAACTCGGTCATCGCGACCACGACCGCGCTCAAGCTTGCGGACTACGTCGTGACGGAAGCGGGCTTCGGCGCGGATCTGGGCGCCGAGAAGTTCCTCAACATCAAGTGCCGCAAGGCCGGCCTCAAGCCCGCCGCGGTCGTCATCGTCGCTACCGTGCGCGCCCTGAAGATGAACGGAGGCGTGGAGAGGAGCGATCTCGGCAAGGAGAACGTGGAGGCCGTCCGCATGGGATGCGCCAACCTGGGACGGCACCTCGAGAACATCAAGCAGTTTGGCGTGCCTGCCGTCGTCGCGATCAATCATTTCGTGGCGGACACGGATGCCGAAGTGCAGGAAGTGGTCAA
The DNA here is from genome assembly GCA_965208685.1 of Paracoccaceae bacterium. GTDB lineage: Bacteria > Pseudomonadota > Alphaproteobacteria > Rhodobacterales > Rhodobacteraceae > JAJEFO01. The sequence goes on from CBDBPL010000007.1 coordinate 1,013,889, forward strand.
CTACGTGAAAGGGCACGGTTCGCAAGCGGTGGTGTCCATGCACTGGGCCGACGGTTCGAAGGGCTCGTCCGACTTGGCGCGAAAGGTTGTCGAGACAATCGATCAGACAGAGTCGCAATATGCGCCGCTGTATCCCGACGAGATGCCCCTGTTCGAGAAGGTCGAGGCCGTTGCGAAGCGCATCTACCGTGCAGACGAGGTGCTGGCCGATCAGAAGATCCGGGACCAGCTCAAGCTTTGGGAAGAACAGGGCTACGGAAGCCTCCCGGTGTGCATGGCAAAGACCCAGTATTCCTTCACGACCGATCCCAGCCGACGCGGCGCTCCAACGGGCCACAGCCTTCCGGTTCGGGAAGTGCGCCTTTCGGCCGGTGCCGGGTTCATTGTCGTGATCTGCGGCGAGATCATGACGATGCCGGGCCTGCCGCGCGTTCCGGCAGCCGAGTCCATTCGCCTCAACGATGCGGGTGAGATCGAGGGTCTCTTCTAGATTCCGAGTTTCCGCGCGAAGCGCCTGTCAATGTGCGCTGGAGCACCGTTGCAGAGGGGACGATGTGTTCGGCACGAAGACCCATGACCGGCATTTCGGTCACAATGGCATTCATGCCCGAAATGTCGGTCAACCAAGAGTCGGCGACGATGTCTCGAATTCCCTCTTGGAGACATTTCGGGACGTGCTGGAACGTGTCCCGCGGCCATGCTGACTGCGATTGCAATGCAGAGTATGCATGGGCCAGCAGCAGAAGCTAGCCGATCATCATGGGGTCTGTCCGAGGGCCACTTTGCGGGAAGCCGATCTGCGCCAAGGGTCATCGTGTCATGCACGGCCCACGAATTCGACATTGTGCACGCAGCCATACGGAAACTGCTGAAGCAGAGGAAACCTGGCGCAAGTTGCCCCGACCGATCAGCGCCAAAAAATTTACCAATTGATAAAATCTCTGAGTGTGGCATTCTGTACCGAGTGTGACAAATCGCGACGGAGCCCGCTACATGGCCAACAATCCGTTCACGCCTGGAATTGCCGCCGGACGCCTTTCATCAGAGGTGCTTGACCGGAACTTCGCTGACCTGCATCCGCCGCTCGACGGGCATGAAGCTCTGGTTGCGGCAGACCGCTGCTACTTCTGCCATGACGCACCGTGCGTGACCGCTTGCCCGACCACGATCGACATTCCGCTCTTTATCCGGCAGATCGCCACGGGCACCCCCGAAGCCGCCGCCAGGACGATCCTTGACCAGAACATACTCGGCGGCATGTGTGCACGTGCCTGTCCGACGGAAACGCTCTGCGAAGAGGCGTGCGTGCGCGAAGTTGCCGAGGGCCGGCCCGTCGAGATCGGGCGGCTTCAGCGATTCGCCACTGACGCAATGATGGCCAGGGACAGTCATCCCTACGGGCGCGCCGAGAGTACCGGCAAGCGGGTAGCCGTGGTCGGTGCGGGCCCGGCAGGGCTGGCATGTGCCCATCGGTTGGCAATGCACGGCCATGAAGTCGTTGTTTTCGATGCACGGCCAAGACCGGGCGGGCTGAACGAATACGGAATCGCCAGTTACAAGACGGTTGACGGATTTGCCCAGGCGGAGGTCGAATGGCTGCTCGGCATCGGGGGAATCGAGGTCGTGCAAGGTGCGCGCCTTTCGGATGGACATGATCTCGATGCATTGATCAAGGACCACGACGCGGTCTTCCTGGGCATAGGGCTTGCCGGAGTGAATGCGCTGCAGATCGAGGGAGTGGACCTGCAGGGCGTTGAAGATGCGGTAGAGTTCATCGCGGATCTGCGGCAGGCGGAAGACTTGTCCAACCTCGCCATTGGCCGCAACGTCGTTGTGGTTGGCGGGGGCATGACCGCGATTGACGCTGCCGTTCAATCGAGACTGCTTGGCGCAGAGACCGTTACCATCGTCTACCGCCGTGGACGGGACCGAATGTCGGCGAGCCGCTACGAGCAGGATCTCGCAACCTCGAAGGGAGTGCGCCTCGTCACAAATGCACGGCCGGTGCGCGCGGTCGGTGACGGCGCGGTTCAGGAGGTGGAGTTCCAGTATACGCGCGATGTCAAGAACGGCCTGGAAGGCACCGGCGAGAACTTCCGCTTGGCGGCCGACCAGGTGTTCATGGCCATCGGCCAGAAGCTGGGGGATGGGCTGGGCGCGCTGCAGATCGAAGGCGGCAAGATCAAGGTCGACGAATCCGGACGCACTTCGCTCGAAGGAGTCTGGGCGGGCGGCGACTGCGCCACGGGCGGTGACGACCTGACGGTGACGGCGGTGGCTGAAGGTCGCGAGGCGGCGGAAAACATCCACAAGACGATTCTTGCCAGCACAAGCACGGCCAATGAGCCGCCACGTCAAGGGATTGAATCGGGCTGAGCCCGAAGGGAGGAAAGTCATGGCCAATCTGGCATGTGAATTCGTCGGGATCAGGTCGCCCAACCCGTTCTGGCTGGCATCGGCACCGCCCACGGACAAGGAATACAACGTCCGCCGCGCCTTCGAGGCCGGTTGGGGAGGGGTGGTCTGGAAGACCCTCGGCGAAGAGGGGCCGCCCATCGTCAACGTCAACGGGCCTCGCTATGGCGCGGTCTGGGGCGCCGACCGGCGCTTGCTGGGCCTTAACAACATCGAACTCATCACTGATCGCCCGCTCGAAACCAACCTCCAGGAGATCAAGACGGTCAAGCGAGACTATCCGGACCGCGCCGTCGTCGTGTCGCTGATGGTGCCCTGCGTCGAGGATGCATGGAAGTCGATCCTGCCGCTGGTGGAGGACACCGATGCCGACGGCATCGAGCTGAATTTCGGCTGTCCGCACGGGATGAGCGAGCGCGGCATGGGCAGCGCTGTCGGCCAGGTGCCCGACTACATCGAGATGGTGACGCGGTGGTGCAAGCAAATCACCCGCATGCCGGTCATAGTGAAGCTGACGCCCAACATCACCGACATCCGGTATCCTGCGCGGGCGTCCAAGGCGGGCGGAGCTGACGCCGTGTCGCTGATCAACACCGTGTCATCGATCACGTCCGTGAATCTCGATACGTACAGCCCCGAGCCGTCCATCGACGGCAAGGGCACGCATGGTGGATTCTGCGGTCCGGCGGTCAAGCCCATTGCGCTCAACATGGTTGCGCAGATCGCGTGCGATCCCGAATCGGAAGGGCTGCCGATCTCCGGTATCGGTGGCGTGACGACGTGGCGTGACGCGGCGGAATTCCTGACGCTCGGCGCGGGCAACGTGCAGGTCTGCACGGCCGCCATGACCTATGGGTTCAAGATCGTGCAGGAAATGATCTCTGGTCTTGGCAACTGGATGGACGAGAAGGGCCATGCATCGGTCGATGACGTCGTGGGTCGCGCGGTGCCGAACTTCACTGACTGGCAGTACCTGAACCTGAACTACGTGACCAAGGCCCGGATCGACCAGGATCTCTGCATTGGCTGCGGGCGGTGCTTCGCGGCATGCGAGGACACGTCGCACCAGGCGATCGCGATGACTCCAGGGAGAGAGTTCGAGGTCATCGACGAGGAGTGCGTGGCCTGCAACCTGTGTGTCAATGTCTGCCCGGTGGAAGACTGCATCACCATGGAAGAGCTCGCACCCGGCGCCGTGGACCTCCGCACCGGCCAGGACGTCGTTGCAGACTACGCCAATTGGACGACCCATCCCAACAATCCGGGCGCCTGCGCAGCCGAGTGACGGAACGCCGGACGCCGACGGGGCATGCGGAGGCAGATCCGGTCAATCCGGAGTCAGCGCCGTGCGGTACAGATGCGTGAGGAACCTTGCGGCATCGTCGAAATGCTGATCGTGCCCGGGCCTGAGAATGCCGCGCACCTGCGCGTCAAAGTCCGCGTAGTGCTGCGTCGTGGCCCAGATCGAGAAGATCAGGTGATAGGGGTCCACCTCGGCAATTCTGCCCTCGGCCGCCCATTTGCGGATCAGCGATGCCTTTTCGTCGACCAGCGCCTTCAGCGGTCCCTCGATGATGTCGAGTATGTGCGGGGCGCCCTGAACGATCTCGTTCGCGAACAGGCGGCTTTCGCGAGGCAGTTCGCGGGCCATGTCGAGCTTGCGCATTACGTATCGGACAATCTCGTCAACGGGCTCGCCGCCGGAATCCAGCGTACGAAGGGGGGCTAGCCAGGTATCGAGAAGCTCGGACAGGAGCGCACGGTGAATGGCTTCCTTGGACTTGAAATAGTAGAGGAGATTGGGCTTCGAAAGGCTGGCTGCGCGAGCAATCTGGTCCAGTGTCGCACCACGGAACCCCGCTCCCGAAAACACTTCCAGCGCCGCATCCAGGATGGTGCTGATGTTTTTTTCCTGTATCCGCGTCCGTGCGGATGCTTCCGGCATGGCCATGCTGCTTTCCGTGATGGGGAGCGAACCGAAATCCTTGACTGCGCGTCGCTCCATGGTAGCGTGATCCTGACCAATTGGTCAAACTCTCCGGGATTTGGGGGGGGGTGGACAGGAGGAAGTGCGGCCATGGCGGCACCGGGGGAAAACCTCAGGATAGACGGGAAGCGTCTCTGGGACGCGATTATGGAAATGGCCAGGATCGGCCCGGGCATTGCCGGCGGCAACAACCGCCAGACCCTGACCGATGAAGACGGCGAGGGACGAGCGCTGTTCCAGCGCTGGTGCGAAGAGGCCGGCTGCGCGATGGGTGTCGACGAGATGGGCAACATGTTCGCTCGTCGCGAGGGCGCTGATCCGGACGCGTTGCCCATATATGTCGGGAGCCATCTCGACACGCAGCCTACTGGGGGCAAGTACGACGGCGTTCTGGGCGTTCTGGGCGGCCTGGAAATCGTCAGGACCCTGAACGACCTTGGTGTCAGGACCCGCCATCCCATCGTCGTGACCAACTGGACCAACGAGGAAGGCACTCGATTCGCCCCGGCCATGCTGGCCTCGGGTGTCTTCGCGGGCAAGCATGACCGCGACTGGGCCTATGACCGCGTGGACGCGGAAGGCAAGCGATTCGGCGACGAGCTGGAACGCATCGGATGGAAGGGGGTCGAGCCGGTCGGTGACCGGAAGATGAAAGCCTTTTTCGAGCTTCATATCGAACAGGGACCCATTCTGGAGGCGGAAGGGAAGGACATTGGCGTCGTCACCCATGGGCAGGGGCTTCGCTGGATCGAATGCACGATCTCCGGGAACGAGAGCCACACTGGCTCGACCCCAATGCACATGCGCAGGAATGCAGGGCGTGGGCTGGCCCTTGTAACCGAACTCGTGCACGAGATTGCCATGGCGAATCAGCCGAATGCCGTCGGCGCGATCGGCCACGTTGACGTTTTTCCAAACAGCCGAAACATCATCCCGGGGAAGGTGGTGTTCACCGTGGACATGCGCACGCATCTTCTGGACAAGCTCAACGCAATGGTCGACGAGTTCACGGAACGGGCGCCGAAGCTCTGCGAAGGCATTGGAACCCGGTTTGCATGCGAAATCGTCGGCCAGTTCGACCCGCCGGCCTTTGACGAGAACTGCGTCAATGCAATTCGTGATGCCGCCGATCGACTTGGTTACAGTCACATGGACATCGTCAGCGGTGCCGGTCACGACGCCTGCTGGATCAATGACGTGGCCCCAACGGCGATGGTGATGTGTCCCTGCGTGGACGGGCTGAGCCACAACGAGGCGGAGGAGATTTCCCCTGAGTGGGCTCGGGCCGGTGCTGACGTGCTGTTTCATGCCGTGGTCGACGTGGCGGAGATCGTGGAGTGAGGAGTCTGCGGATGCCCGCCTCTACGGGAGCAGGTGAAGGGGTTCGCGAACGGCGCGTGACGGGGATGCCGGCGGAGGCGTGGGACGGTAATGAAGGCTGCGGACCGTGGCGACGTGCGCCGTGGCGGAGAGACTTGTTCAGTGACCGGGCAGGCCGGACCAGGGCGATTGGCCTGTCTTGGATCGCTGTCCGGAATCGTGACGATCGTGCCGAGCGCCCATCAACGGAGAGGACAAGATGACCACAGCAATCAAGAACGGCACTGTCGTTACCCATGACCTTACATTCAGGGCGGACATCCTGATCGACGGCGGCCGAATTGCCGAGATCGGTGACGACCTGAAAGGCGATGAGCAACTCGATGCCACCGGCTGCTTCGTGATGCCTGGCGGCATCGACCCGCACACGCATCTCGAAATGCCGTTCATGGGAACCTACAGTTCGGACGACTTCGAATCCGGCACGCGCGCGGCATTGTCCGGCGGCACCACGATGGTTGTCGACTTCGCCTTGCCGTCGCCAGGACAGGGTCTGCACGACGCATTGGCCATGTGGCACAACAAGTCGACGCGGGCCAATTGCGACTATTCCTACCACATGGCGGTGACGTGGTGGGGCGAACAGGTCTTCAACGAGATGGCCACGGTGATCGAGAAGGAAGGCATTACGACCTTCAAGCACTTCATGGCTTACAAGGGCGCGTTGATGGTGAACGACGACGAGATGTACGCGTCATTCAAGCGACTTGCCGAACTTGGCGGCATTGCGCTGGTGCATGCCGAAAACGGCGATGTCGTGGCGGAGCTGCAGGCCAAGCTGATGGCAGAGGGCAATACCGGGCCGGAGGCACATGCCTATTCCCGCCCCGCGCAGGTCGAGGGCGAGGCCACGAACCGCGCGATCATGATCGCCGACATGGCGGGCCTGCCGCTCTATGTCGTTCACACCTCCTGCGAGCAGGCGCATGAAGCGATCCGGCGCGCGCGGCAGCAGGGCAAGAGGGTCTGGGGCGAGCCGCTGATCCAGCACCTTACGCTGGACGAGTCGGAGTATTTCAACGCGGACTGGGATCACGCCGCGCGCCGGGTGATGTCGCCGCCCTTCCGGAACAGGAAGCATCAGGATTCGCTCTGGGCCGGTCTGCAAAGCGGCTCGCTTTCGGTCGTGGCAACCGATCATTGTGCGTTCACGACCGAGCAGAAGCGCCATGGTGTCGGCGATTTCACCAAGATCCCGAACGGCACCGGGGGACTGGAAGACAGGATGCCGATGCTCTGGACGCACGGAGTCAACACGGGACGGCTGACGCCAAACGAATTCGTGGCCGTGACCTCGACGAACATCGCGAAGATCCTGAACTGCTACCCGAAGAAGGGCGCGATTCTTGTCGGCGCGGATGCCGACATTGTCGTTTGGGATCCGGAGAAGGAAAAGACCATCAGCGCCGACAAGCAACAGTCTGCCATCGACTACAACGTGTTCGAGGGCAAGCACGTCAAGGGCCTGCCGCGCTTCACGCTGACGCGCGGTCACGTCGCGGTCCATGACGGCGAAATCAGGACCAAGGAAGGCCATGGCGAATTCGTCCGTCGTGAACCCAACACGCCGGTAAACAGGGCGCTCTCGTCCTGGAAGGAACTGACCGCGCCACGTCCCGTCGAACGGGCCGGCATTCCTGCGAGCGGGGTCTGAGGTTCGGGGCGGAGGAACGGGAGTGTCACAGGCTGCCGCCATAGAGGCGAGAAATCTCGACCTGACATTCGAGACCGGCGATGGCTCGATCCAGGCGTTGCGGGATGTCACGCTGGAGATCGGCAAGGGCGAGTTCGTATCGTTCATCGGACCGTCCGGATGCGGCAAGACGACGTTTCTGCGCGTGGTGGCGGGGCTTGAGACGCCGACGGGCGGCGAGGTTCGGGTCAACGGCACGAGTCCGGACGAGGCGCGCCGAGACCGGGCATACGGCTACGTGTTCCAGGAGGCGGGTCTCTACCCTTGGCGGACGATAGCCGGCAACGTCCGCCTGCCCCTCGAAATCATGGGCTATTCAAGGTCGGAGATGGCTGACCGGGTCAATCGCGTACTTGAACTGGTGGAACTGTCGGGCTTCGAGAACAAGCATCCGTGGCAGCTCTCTGGCGGCATGCAGCAACGGGCCTCCATTGCACGGGCGCTCGCCTTTGACGCCGACATACTCCTGATGGACGAGCCATTCGGGGCGCTTGACGAAATCGTGCGGGATCACCTCAACGAACAGCTCCTGAGACTTTGGGATCACACGGGGAAGACCATTGGCTTCGTGACCCATTCGATTCCGGAGGCGGTCTATCTTTCGACGCGAGTCGTCGTCATGTCGCCCCGTCCCGGGCGCATAACGGACATCATCGACAATCCGCTGCCGAGAAGGCGGCCGCTGGACATCCGCGACACGCCGGAATTCCTGGAAATCGCGCAGCGCATTCGCAAGGGCTTGAGGGCGGGGCATTCCTATGGAGACTGAACCGTTCGTGCATGGCTTCCCGAAGCTGCCGCCATCGCGGTCGCGCGGCAGTTCCCTTGCCGGGGAGGGCGGTGCATGAACCGGATCCTTCCGATCGTGACGGTGCTTACCGCTATTCTCGCGATCTGGTACGTGGCGGTGGTGCCTATGAACGCCGGCTGGACGGTCGCCCAGGCGGAGCGCGCGGGCCAGGAGCTGACCTTCCTGGACATTGTCGCAGACACGATGGATCAGGACCGTCCGCGCTTGCCGGCACCGCACCAGGTTGCCGCGGAACTGAAGAAGACCGTGCTCGACACCAAGGTCACGTCGAAACGCTCGCTGGTCTTCCACGGCTGGATCACGTTGCAGTCAACGCTTTGGGGTTTCGCTCTAGGCACGGTGGTCGGCATCGGAATGGCGGTCTCGATCGTGTATTCGAGAACTTCGAACATGAGCCTGATGCCTTGGGCCATCATCAGCCAAACGATCCCGATCGTCGCGATCGCTCCGATGATCATCGTCGTGCTGGCGACCTTGGGCGTGGAGGGCCGCACGGTTCCGAAGGCGATCATCTCGGCATACCTCTGTTTCTTCCCGGTGCTGGTGAGCATGGTCAAGGGGCTGAGGTCGCCCGGACCGATGCAGATCGACCTGATGAAGACCTATTCCGCGAGTGCCGGACAGACATTCTGGAAGCTGCGGCTGCCTGCTTCGGTCCCCTATCTCTTCACGTCGCTCAAGGTCGGGATCGCGGCGGCCCTGGTTGGCACGATCGTGGGCGAATTGCCCACCGGCGCGATCCAGGGACTCGGCGCGCGCATCCTGATCGGCGATCAGTTCGGCAACCCGCTCATGATCTGGTCCGCCCTTTTCGCGGCGGCTTGCCTCGCGGGCGCTCTTGTGAGCATTGTCGCGGCGCTGCAGTCGCTGGCCCTTCAGCGCATGGGGTACGCGAGATGATCCATGCGCCGGCCATGACACCGGCTTTCGCAGCCATGCCGTCCCTGCCGCGAGGCAATTTGGCGCAAGCCGCAACTGCGTCGAGCGGGGTTGTGCCGGATCCGGCCAGCGGGACTGCATCGAGGCGCGGAATGCCTCGGTGCATGTCGTGCGGCATGGTCGGAGGTGCCGCCCCTCGCATTCCTGCGGAGTTCGGGTCATGACGCTTGTGCTCGCGGCATTCGTGCTTTGGATGGCTGCGTGGTGGCTGAACATGCGCATCGCGGGATCGTCGCTTGCGTCTTCCTACGTTGGTCGGGTCGCGGTGCCGGTGGTGTTCGGCCTGTCCGTGCTGGCGATCTGGGAACTCGTGGTGCGCGGCCTGGACGTGTCGCCGGTAATCCTGCCTGCGCCGACTGTCATTGCCGAGACGTTTGCCACTGAGACCGGCACGCTCTGGATCGACTTTCGTCAAACGGCGCTGAAGGGCGCGATTTCCGGATACGTGATCGGATGTCTCGCGGCCTTCGCCGTCGCGCTCGCAATCGACCGCTCGCCATACCTGCGGCGCGGGCTGCTTCCGATCGGCAATTTCGTGGCTGCCCTGCCCATCGTGGGAATCGCGCCGATCCTGGTCAACTGGTTCGGCTTCGACTGGCAGTCGAAGGCCGCGGTGGTGGTCGTCATGGTGTTCTTTCCGATTCTCGTGAACACCGTGCAGGGACTTGCGGACACGGCGGCGATGCAGCGCGACCTGATGCGAACCTACTCGGCGAGCTACTGGCAGACGCTCATGAAGCTGCGGCTGCCGGCGGCCATGCCGTTCGTGTTCAACGGTCTCAAGATCGCGACGACGCTCGCCCTGATCGGCGCAATCGTCGCCGAGTATTTCGGTTCGCCCACGCGGGGAATGGGATTTCGGATTTCCACTTCGGTCGGCACGTTGGAGCTGGCCATGGTCTGGTCCGAGATAGCGGTGGCAGCATTGGCCGGAACCCTGTTTTACGGAGCGGTCACGCTCGTGGAACGTTGGGTGACCTTCTGGCACCCATCGCAACGATGACAACAACGGCTGAGAGGAGAGAAGCCATGATGAAACGAGTATTTGCCGGCGCGATGGCGCTGGCGCTGGGCGGAACGCAGACCTTTGCCCTCGACGACCTGACGCTGCAGCTCAAGTGGGTGACGCAGGCGCAGTTTGCAGGCTACTACGTGGCGCTTGAAAACGGCTACTACGAGGAGGAAGGCCTGAACGTCACGATCAAGCCCGGCGGGCCGGACATCGCGCCGACCCAGGTGATTGCCGGAGGCGGGGCGGACGTGACCGTCGAGTGGATGCCGGCGGCGCTTGCCGCACGCGAAAAGGGCCTGCCGCTTGTCAACATCGCGCAGCCCTTCAAGTCCTCCGGCATGATGCTGACCTGCCGCAAGGATGCAGGCGTGGCCACGACGGACGACTTCAAGGGCAAGACCCTGGGCGTCTGGTTTTTTGGCAACGAGTTTCCGTTCCTGAGCTGGATGAGCCAGCTTGGCATTCCGACCGAGGGCGGTTCGGACGGCGTCGAGGTTCTCAAGCAGGGCTTCAATGTCGACCCGATCCTTCAGGGTCAGGCGGCCTGCATCTCGACCATGACCTACAACGAGTACTGGCAGGTCATCGATGCGGGGCTGAGCGCCGACGACCTGGTGGTCTTCAAGTACGAGGACCAAGGCGTGGCGACGCTGGAAGACGGCCTTTATGTCAATGAGGACAAGCTGAGCGACCCGGGTGAGGTCGACAAGCTTGTGCGTTTCGTCCGCGCCTCGATGAAGGGCTGGAAATACGCCGAGGACAACCCGGACGAGGCCGCCCTGATCGTGCTGGAGTACGACGAGACGGGCGCTCAGACCGAAAGGCACCAGAAGCGCATGATGGGAGAGATCGCCAAGCTGACGGCCGGCTCCAACGGCGCTCTTGTTCCCGCCGACTTCCAGCGTACGGTCGACACGCTTCTTGCGGGCGGTTCGGATCCGGTGATCACGGCCGATCCGGGTGACTCGGCCTGGACGCACGTGATCACGGATGCCGCGCTGAACTGACGCGTTTCGGTTCATTGCCATAAGTGAACTGGCCTCCGCGACAGCGGAGGCCGCCTTCTCGGCAAGGCGGTGCCTTGGAGCGGTCCCGATCTTGGGTGGGCGCATTGGCGGCTGCCCTTGACGTGCTGACATGCGCCTTGGGATCATGCTCCGGCCTTGGGAAGGCGGGCAGAAACAGGCGGAAAGGGCCGCAGCGCGGAGGGAAGCTTCCGCTTGGCCGGCGCCGCGTCGAGCCTTCCGAGGACGGAGAGCCCGGACGCATCCCGGCACCACGTCCTGCCTGGGACGCGCTTTCAGGTTCACCTGAACGAATTCCTGTTGCGGTTGAACCGGAAGCGGCACGGGGCAACATCCCTTGACAGGTTCCTTGGTCACGGCCCGGTGCCTGAGCCCGCGCCGTGACGCGACTTCGTCGAGGGACGCGCCTGCTGTGCCGGGCCTGAAGGCCGAGAATCCGCCTCCACCCGAGAGATCGCCCCCAGTCCCTGGGATCCGGACCAGCTCCTGCACTCATGGCCCTGCCGCAGCGCCCGAGCGGGCGATCCCGGCGAACGGCCGCTGTCACGGCATGATGTGACGCCGCAGCCAGAGTGGCACAAGCAAATTTGACCAATTCTGATCCACGATGAAACCTTTTCTAACATATTGGATTAACTTTGCTTGAAATTGGCACAGATTTTGTCTACGCTTCAGGGGAAAGCCATTCGGAATGAATGATTTGGTATAGATGTGGTTAGGCAGGCAATGAAGACATGACATGACATGACGATTCTCGCCAGGCACGAAGCCGACACGGCTGACAAGTCAAAGAACTAGGAGGAAACAAGATGGTTGCCAAGATGTTCAAAGACGGTCTTACCCGCCGCAGGCTGCTGGGTTCTGGTGCGGCTATGGCGGGGTCCGCAGCAGCGGCGGCGGTCCTGCCGAGAACGGCGTTCGCGGCTGACAAGGTCGTCAAGATCGGGTTTCTCGCTCCCCTGACCGGCCCGGTGGCGGCGTGGGGCAAACCTGGACTCGACGGATGCGAGATCTGGGGCGAATGGATAAACGCGTCCGGAGGCATCAACATCGGAGGCGAGGCCCATGCCGTCGAGTTCGTGGCTTACGACAACGAGTACGATCCGGCCAAGGCACGGACCGGCGCGACCAAGCTGATCCGCGAGGACGAGGTCAAGTTCATCATGATGCTGGGTGGTGACACCTGGCCCGGTGCGCAACCGGTGGCCGACAGGACCGGCATGCTGTTCTCGACCCTGCTGCCATCAGATCTCTCACCCGACACGACGACCTTGATCGCGCCGTGCGAAGTGCATCCAATCTACAACGTAACCGGGGTCGAGTGGCTTGCGGACAACATGCCGGAACTGAAGACCGCAGTCATGTGCGCCCAGGACGACGCCCTCGGATTGCCGTCGGTTGCGACCTACCTGGCCGCGTTCGAGGCGGCTGGCATCGAGATGCAGGACGACCCCCTGCTCTTTGATCCGGCGACCACGGACTTCGCACCTGTGGTGACGCGCCTGATATCCGGCAATCCGGACATCGTCTGCCTTGACACCTGTTACGCGGACTACGTCCACCCGATCTGCGAGCAACTCTTTCAGCAAGGGTACGGGGGCCAGGTCATCTCCTGCACCGCCGACTTCTACCAGCAGATCGTTGCCAAGACTTCCGAGGAGTTCATGGAAGGATTCATCTTCCAGTTCCCGGATTTCGACGATCCGGCGCTGAATGACGAGAACATCAACTTCCAGATGCCGAACGAGTTTTATGCGGAGTATGCTTCTCGCTACGGAGCTGACCAATGGGGTGCGGTGAGCTGGGAGTATGCCTCGATCATGGATCTCTGGAAGGCAGGTGCGGAAAAGGCAGGCTCGGCAGAACCGGACGCAGTCCTTGCAGCGATGAAGGAGGGAGGCACCGGTCTCCACGCCTTCGGAGAAGCGGACTGGTGGGGCGAGGACCTGTTCGGGATCGACAACGCCCTTGTCGGCAACTGGCCCGTAGTCGTCATCGAGGGCGGCAAGGCGACGATCAAGGAATTCCGCTCGATTCCCGAATGGTACGCCAAGCACGGTGAACTGCTGAAGAAGCACATGGCCGCCTATGGGCAGATGTGGGACCAGCGATCATAGGGCGGATTTCGCGCAACGTCGCTCTGCGATATTCCCACGGGCGGTGCGTTTCTCCCTGCGCACCGCCCGAATCTCCGGACTGAACCTGCTGCAGGACGATGGTTGAACTTCTCGCGCAGACCGGGCTGAACGCCCTTTATGCGGCCAGCTACACTGCGCTCGTGGCTGTCGGCCTCGTTCTGATCTTTGGCGTCATGGGGGTGATCAACTTTGCCCATGGCGAACTCTTCATGCTGGGCGCATACGCGATCGTCGCGGTCTACGCGGACTGGAACCTTCCGTACCTGGTTGCTGTGGCGGTCGGGATGACATTCGTCGGCATCGTTGGCCTAGGCATGGAACGGGCGTTCTTTCGACCGCTCCGAGACAATCCGCTTGGCGGGCTGGTCGCCTCGATCGGCTTCCTGATGATCCTGCAGGCGCTGGTGTCCATGGGGTTCGGCGTGCGCATGGAACATGTGCCGCCCGTGACCCAGGACGTCATTGTCATATCCGAGAAGGTCAGGCTTCCCGTCTTCAGGCTGGCCGTGATCCTCGCTGCCGTGGTTCTCCTCGCAAGCCTCTGGGCGTTCCTCAAGAAGACACGCTTCGGCTGGGCGCTTCGGGCCAGCGCCCAGGATCCGGAAGCGGCGGCACTGCAGGGAATCTCGATCAACCAGACCGCTCGAATCGCGATGTTCATCGGCGCGGCCCTCGCAGGTGTCGCGGGCGCCCTGACCGCGCCCCTGATTTCGGTCAACCCGCACATGGGCCATTCCGTCATCGTCACCGCCTTCATCGTGATCATCGTCGGCGGCATCGGATCGCTCGAAGGCGCTGTCATCGTGGCCGTCGCCTATGCCTTCGTCCACACCTTCGTCACAACCTTCTTTGACGGGGTCATCGCGGACATCGTCGGTCTGCTGCTGCTGCTGGTCGTGCTGATCGTCAAGCCTACCGGGCTGTTCGGATCAACGGATCGTGCATAGTTCAGTGACAAATCTGGCGGCAATTCTAGGGCTCGGGGCGGTTTTGCTCGCGCTGCCCCATGCGCTGAGCTTCTCGCAGCAGGAAATCCTGGTCTTCCTGACCATCAACGTACTGGTCGTCGCATCCTACAGGCTTCTCACCCTCACCGGCGAGTGGTCGCTCGGCCACGTGGTGATCATGGGAGTGGGGGCCTATGCCTCGGCGCTGCTGTCCAAGCGCCTCGGCATCTACGTGCCGGCCTCGATGCTCCTCGGGGCCGTCACGGCGGCGATGGTCGCGCTGGCCCTCAGTTTCCCGCTGTTCCGCATGAAGGGCTTCTACTTCCTGATCGGAAGCTTCGCCGCAGGCGAGATCATACGGTTGCTCTGGAAACGGTTCCGGGACCCTTTTGGCGGTCCCAAGGGCATAAAGAAGATCGATCCGATGCCGGATTTCGACATCGGCATCTACGCCTTCGATTTCTTCGAACCGGTCAGCTACTACTACTTTGCCCTCGCCGTGGTCGGGGTGTCGCTCTGGATCATGTGGAGGATCGAGCGCTCGCCCGTCGGCCTCACCTTCCACGCGGTCCACTGGCAGGACAGGCTCGCTGAGGCGTCCGGCGTCAACGTGCGGGCCTACCGCACGCTCGCCTTTGTTCTCGCCTCTGGTTTCGCAGGGTTGTCGGGCGCGCTCCTGGCGCACTACATCGGCACCATCAATCCCAACAGCTTTGACGTGGAGCAGATGGTGTTCGTGTTGACCTGGACGATCGTCGGCGGAACCGCGACGTTCTACGGGCCGATCCTCGGCTGCGTGGTTCTCACCATTCTCAACGAGATCGTCCTGCGCGAGGCGGGATTCGAGCAGATGCGGCCGCTCATATACGGGCTCATCCTGATCCTTTCGGTGCTGTTCATGCCCAAGGGTCTCGAGAGCCTCGTCCGCGGCGCGCTCTCCTGGCGAAACGCGAGGAAGAGGAAGCCCGGCGAAACCCAGGCAACGGAGTAGCGTGACAGATGGCCCCGCCCGTTCTCGAGATTGACAGCCTGACCATGCGCTTCGGGGGACTGACGGCGATCGACCGCCTTTCGTTCAAGGTCGAGCGCGGCGCGATTCACGGATTGATCGGCCCGAACGGCGCGGGAAAGACGACCACCTTCAACGTCGTATCGGGTTTCTACAAGCCGACCGGCGGCGGGGTCCGGTTGCGCGGCGAGACGATATCCGGGCTCAGGATGTACGAAGTCGCCCGGCGCGGTGTCGTTCGGACCTTTCAGCACTCGACGCTCTTCGCCGAACTCTCGGTCCTGGAAAATGCGCTGATCGGCACCCACATGAGTTTCCCGCCAAACATCTTCGCGGCGATGGCAGGCGTGGACAAGGCAAACCGCCGCGCTGCCCGCGCCCGTGCAGAGGAGGCGCTTGACTTCTTCGGACTGTCCGGACTGGCCGACGAGCTGGCGGGCGAACTTCCCCATGGCCATCAGAGAGCGCTTGGCATGGCGGTTGCGCTGGCCGCGCGCCCCGACGTGGTGCTTCTCGACGAACCCTTCACGGGAATGAACCCGGAAGAGACCGGCCGGATGATGGAACTGATGGTCAAGCTCAGGAACACCGGCGTCACGATTCTCCTCGTCGAGCACGACATGCACGCGATCATGGGACTCTGCGACCGGATCACCTGCATGAGTTTCGGCCGGCTCCTCGCCGAAGGCAACCCGCAGGAAATCCGTCACCACCCGGACGTCATCGAGGCCTACCTCGGGGGTGCGCGCCATGTTGCTTGAGCTGAGAGGCGTGGCCGTTGCCTACGGCAAGGTGTCGGCGATCCGCGACATTTCGCTCAACGTTCCGGACGGCCGGATCGTCACGATAATCGGAAGCAACGGCGCGGGGAAGACGACGACGCTGCGGGCGATTTCGGGCCTGGCGAAGCTTCGCGAAGGCGAGATCCGATTCGCCGGCGAACGGATCGATCACCTGGACCCCGACCAGATCGTCGCCCGGGGCATCGCCCACGTGCCGGAGGGACGTCGCATTTTCCCGGACCTGACAGTCGAGGAAAACCTCCGGACCGGAGCGTTCCTGCGCCGGGACGGCGAAGCGGTCGCGCGGGACCTCGATGCGGTCTACGACCGGTTTCCGCTGCTTCTGGAACGGCGCACGCAGCTGGCCAAGACCATGTCCGGAGGCGAACAGCAGATGTTGGTGATCGGCCGCGCCCTCATGGCCGGACCGAGGCTCCTCCTGATGGACGAGCCATCCATGGGTCTCGCTCCGAAGATCGTCGAGGAGATTGCGACGATCATCGGTGAAATCAACGCTCAGGGCGTGCCGGTCATCCTCGTCGAACAGAACGCGGAACTGGCACTCGAGCTTGCGGACTACGCATATGTCCTCGAAACGGGGTCACTCGCCCTGGAAGGCCCGGCAGACGAACTGCACGACAACGAACATGTTCGCACGGCGTACCTCGGCATCTGAGGCTGGCAGCTCCGAATGGCGGACGGCACTGGCCGCCGGCTGGCGGCGTTCGGACATCCTGTGGGAACGCTGGCAGGAGCGCGGCAATGCGGCCTGGGCGAGTGGCGATGTTTCGCGCGCGCGAAGGCAATTCCTTTTCGCGTGGTATCTTGCACGCTTCTTCTTCCATCGCAGCGACCCGCGCATGGCGACAAGCATTGCCAACGTCGGGTTCATTGCCAGGGAGGCAGGCCAGTTCGGCCGCGCTTCAAGGCACTACGCGCGTGCGCGCAGACTCTGGGCCGATGTACCTGGGGTGCTTGACGGGCTCGAATTTCGGCCGCGGGTGCGCAGTTCGCTCTTCCACATGCGGATGGAAACCCGGCACAGGGAAACGTACGAAGCCAACATGCGGGCGCGAATTGCCAACTTCGTCACCGAAGCGGGACAGGCGCTAGAAGCGGCCGAGGCGGGAGCCCCTTCTCCACACCGGCTCTACGACCGCTGGCGCGGCGAACGTCCGGCAGTCTTCGACGATTCCCGGAAACTGCTTGGTGCTGTGCTGCTCATCTGCGCTCGGCAACAGGAGAGTCCGGACCCGGGTCGCAAGCCCGGTGGCTGAATGCGTGAAGGCAGGTCCGGACGCTTGTCGCCCAGTCCCGTTGCCGCGACGGTCGCGCGGCGTTCTGCTCTCATCCGGAATCCGCTGTGGCGACCCGGGCTTGCTGCAATAGAACAGGGAGGGCATGACCGCTTTCCAGGCAGCCCGGGGATCGTGAGCGGCGGCCCTGCAAAAAGGAAGGGCGCGTCGACCTGATCATGGCGGGGCAGGTTACCGTTTGGCGGCGTAGTACGAAACCCTGCGCTCAAGATATGCCAGTATCTCGGAAATCGTGAACGCGAGCGCGAACAGGACGATCAGGACGGCCCAGAAATGCCCCATCAGGAAATTCGCCGCATAGAGCTCGAACAGCGCGCCGAAGCCAACGATGGAAATCAGCAGCTGCCCGATAATGACGCCCTTGACGGCGCGAATGATGCCAATTCGTATGCCGCCGAGAATCTCCGGAAGGGCGGCCCAAAGGTACACCTTGAAGAACGCGTCTACCGGGGAGGCACCGAAGCTCCGCGCCATGTCCACCAGTGACCGGTTGATCTGCTTCACGCCCGCACGGGCGTTGAGAATGATGATCCAGATGGCAAACAGCGTCGTCGTGATGATGATGGCTCTCATGCCGAAGCCGAACAGGACCATGAGAACCGGCACAAGCGCCGTCAGCGGCGCGCTCAGGAACACGTTCACCCAGGGCAGCAGCAATTCGTCCAGCAGGCGGTTCTTCCCCATCAGGATGCCCGTCGGGATTCCGATGCAGATGGCGGAAAAGACGCCCACGCAGAACGCGTAGGTTGTTTCGGCGAGGGCCTTCTGGAAGGCATCCGTGCCAATGACGTTGAAGAGGGTCGCGACGACTTCCGAAAGCGGCGGGATGAAGAAGGTCAGCCCGGACTGGCCGACAGCTTCCCACAGAAGACCCCAGATGATCAGCGAAGACATGCCCGGCAAGCGGTATCCCAAGAGTGTCATCGGTTATTCCACATAGCGGCGCAGCGAGGCCCAGATCTCGTCCACGATGTCGAGATACTCGGGATCGCGGCGGATGTTGTCGACGCCCTTGCCGCGGAAGCTGGAGGGGCGGATGATTTCGGAGACACGGCTCGGCCTCGGCAAAAGAATTGCGACCTGGTCCGAGACGTACACCGCTTCCTCGATCGAATGGGTCACGAAGATGAAGGTCTTTTTCTGGTCCTGCACGAGTTCGAGCAGGTCCTCCTGGAACTTCCGCCGTGTCTGTTCATCGACTGCCGAGAACGGTTCGTCCATCAGCAGGACCTCGGCGTCGACGGCAAGGGCGCGTGCCAGCCCGACTCTCTGGCGCATGCCGCCGGAGAGTTCGTGAGGATAGGCATTCTCGAAGCCGGCCAGGCCAACCTGCCGGATGTAGCTTTCGGCGACCGCTTCGCGCTCGGAACGCGCCACGCCGCGCAGTTCCAGTCCGAAGGCCACGTTGCGAATGACGCTGGCCCAGGGCAGCAGGGCGAAGTCCTGGAAGACGAACGCCCGGTCCGGGCCCGGTCCGGTGACCCGTTGGCCGTTTACCTCGACTTCCCCGGACGTGGGCTCCAGCAGGCCCGCGATGATCTTGAGGAGCGTGGTCTTGCCGCAGCCCGAAGGGCCAAGGAGCGATGTCAACTGGCCGAGCGGAAACTCGAGCGAAAGGTCGTTCAACGCTTCCACCTCGCCGAAGTTCTTTGAGATGTTCCGCGTGGAGACAGCAATTTCGAACGCCGTGTCCTCCGTGGCGCCCGTTGCGGTCTCGGCAGCGCTAGTCTGAGGCATAGCCAAGTTGATTCCCTTTGAAGAGGACGGCTTCGATCCTTTCCAGGAGATTCAGGAACAGGACAGCCAGAAGGATGATGGAAAAGATCGCCGCATACATGCTGGGATAGTCGGCAATGGAACGGCTGTAGGTGATGATGTCGCCGACTCCTGTAGGCGTGATCTTGAGTTCCGCCAGAATGGCGCCGATGAAGCCGGCGGAAATGCCGAGACGCAGTCCGGCGAATATGACGGGCGATGCAGCCGGGATGATGATCTTCAGGATGATGTCAAGGTCCGTCGCGAGATAGGAACGCCCCATTTCCTTGATTGAATCCGGCGTGTTGCGAACGGCTCCCGCCGTGTTGAGCACGATGACGGGCATCGCCATGATGCACACGACCAGGACCTTGGAGGTAAGGCCGATGCCGTAGGCGAGGACCAGCAGGGGAATGAGCGCTGCAAGCGGCGCGGCCTGCATGACAATGAAGATCGGCGAGAACAGCCAGTCGAAGAACCGGCTCAGACCCACCCAGATGCCCAAGGCGATGCCCAGAAACGCCGAAATGGCGATCCCTACGGCCAAGGGCCTCAGGGTTTCGGCATAGGCGTCGAGCATCGTGCCGTCGCCCATCATGCGCATGAGCGCTCCCATGGATTCCAGGAAGGTCGGAAAGGCGAAGCTGACGGGAATGTGCCCAGCGATTTCCCAGGCCCCGAAGAGGATCACTGCGGAAAGGATCTTTAGCGTGAGCGAGCGGTTCATCATGGGGCTGGCACCCTTTCTGGATGTTGGATGTCGCCGCGCCACTCAAGTGGCGCGGCGACCTTGCTTGGCTTACTGCATCGCCGCATCGAGCGGCTTGAGGTACCAGAAGTCCTCGATGTTCAGCGTGCTTGGATCACCTTCAAGCTGACCGGCGGCAGTGTACCATTCCAGGTCCGCCATGGCTGCAGTGCGACCGCCGCCGTCGGGGCTGTAGAGACCTGCCTCGACCGCATCTGCGTAGAAGCCGTCGAGTTCGGCGAGGATTTCCTCCGGCAGTTGGCCGATCGGCCCGTCAGGATTGGTCTCGCGGCGAACCATGGTGGGATCGTCGTGCATGTCGCGGTAGACGCTGAGAAGCGCGTTGACGAAGATCTGCACGTCGCTCTCGTTCTCCTGAATCCAGTCAAGATTGCCGAACAGCGCTTCGTCGCTGGCCTCGACGTCGAACATTTCGAGCACGTTGAAATTGCCGCCAGCTTCGCTGCGCATCAGCTTGTTCTTGTTCGACAGGTCGATGATGGTTGCATCGGCGCGTCCACCAAGGAGAGCAGCGACGCGGTTTGCCGAGCCCGGCACGTAGGAGCGGTCGCCGAACATGATGCCCAGACGGCTTTCGATGACGTTGGCAATCGCGTCCGTGCCACCTCCGCGCGAGTGCAACAGGATCGGCTCTCCGTCCAGGTCTTCAAGCATGCTGTACTTCTTTGTCGTGACCGGGAAGAACTTCAGCTTTGAGAGCTGAAACACGATCCGTAGCGGGGCCTTCGACCGTTGCATGGCCGCATAGGGCGTGCCGAAGCCGATGTGCATCTGGCCGCTGAGCACCGCCTGGATGGCCAGTTCCTCGTCGGCAAAGGCGGTCCACTCGTAATCGAGGCCATTTGCCTTGGCGCGGTCCAGCGCCACGAAGAATGCGGCCAGTTCGTCCGACGGAGTCTCTGCCAGGGCAATTCGGATCGTGTCGGCACTTGCCATCGACAATCCGAGCGCGAACGGCAAGGCCGTCGCCGTGACCATGAGTTTCTTCAATATGCGTCTCATCGTGTTTCCTCCCTTAGGTTGATGAGCAGGTCTGCTTGATGTTCCTGATTCAGGCACTGGTTCCTTCGTGCCGCCAAGTGGTTCGACGTCAGTCCTCCCCGAACAGGCGTGTTGCGACTGAACTGAGATGCGTACGCATTGCAGCATGGGCGGCGACCGGATCCCGCGCCTCGACCGCGGCAGCAACTGCGTCATGCTCGACAAAGCTGGGATGGTCCCGCGCGGGTTGCGGCGACTGGCGAATGACCGTGCCCCATGCCACGGCGCGCCGGACCTGGTTCAGCTGATTGAACAGGGACAGCAGCAGCACGTTGTCCGTCGCCTCAGCAATGATTCTGTGAAACGCATCGTCCCGTGCCTCGTAGGCTTCCCAGTTCGTTACCTCCAGGCAGCGGCTGCAGGCCAGCTTCAAACGGATCACTGCAGCGTTCGAGGCGTTCAATGCCGCTTCGCGAGCGATCGCCGGTTCCAGCGAAAGGCGCGCCCGCATCAGCTGGACGGGTGTCACCTGCCTTGTCAGTTCAGCCAGGCTGCCGGTGTCCGCGCTGTCGCCGTGGGCCGCGACAAACGTGCCCTTGCCGACATGACGCCAGATCGCGCCTTCGCGTTCCAGTGAGTCCAGCGCCCCGCGAAGCGTGTTCCGGCTCATGTCCAGCATGACCGTCAGCTCTCGCTCGGGCGGCAGCCTGTCGCCGGGTCGGAAGCTGCCGGTGGCGATGAACGTCCTGAGCGCGGTGACCGCGTCGTCTCGATCAATGAAGTCCGGTTTCGTCTGCATGGGCGCGCCAAATTGGTTGATCAATTTGCAAATATTGGTTCAAGCTTGCCTGATTCTCGTTGCTGACGCAATGATTTTCAGCGAAATTGAATTCCTTGAGGTGCCAGATTGGTTGAGATTGATTTGGCACTTTCGCTGCGATAAAGCGTGTGCGACGTAACGAAGCCTGTGAGGATCCTGAACTCCAATGCCGCAGTTTGCAATCGAAGTTCCGCCTGCCGTGGCCTTGCCGATAGCCACGAATGCCGCTCTCTTTCCCGTACGCCGGGTCTACTGCATAGGCCGCAATTACGCCGCCCACGCGATCGAGATGGGGCACGACCCTGATCGCGAGCCGCCATTCTTCTTTCAGAAGAACCCCAACAATCTCACGTCTTCCGGAATCTTCCCGTATCCGCCGCAGAGCGAGGATGTTCATCACGAGGTCGAAGTTGCAGTGATGCTGGAATCGGGCGGCACCGACATAGCGGTTGGTGACGCGCTGGATCACGTGTTCGGCTATGCGTTGTCGCTGGACATGACCCGGCGTGACCTGCAGGGCGTCCAGAAGAAAATGGGCCGGCCGTGGGAGATCGGCAAGGCGTTCGAGCATTCGGCGCCGACAGGTCCGATTCATCCCGTGTCAGAGGTCGGCCATCTCGACAAGGGCCGCATCGCGCTGACAGTGAACGATGAGGTCCGGCAGGAAGGCGACATGAACCAGATGATCTGGAAGGTGCCGGAGATCATCGCCTACCTGTCGGAGTATTTCGAACTGGCGGCAGGCGACGTCATCCTTTCAGGAACGCCGGCCGGCGTCGGCCCGGTGGAAAGGGGTGACACAATGATCGCGGAGGCCGAAGGCCTCGGCAGCATGACAGTGTCGGTCGCGTAGGGGAGCAGGCCAGTTCAGGTCCGACACTCGGCCGCGACCGCCCGCATCCAATTGCCTCGCTTGCGCAAGCTCACGTCACGTAGCGGTAGGATGTCTCTACCGCATGCAGGAACGACGCGGCAGAGGAGCTGGCAGACAGCAGCAGGAACGCGTCATCTCCGGTTCGGACCGCCATCGCGCCCATATGCTCCATGACCGTCCTGCCGGTGCCGCCGATTTCAAAGGATGGCAGGTCAAGCGGGCAGATCCGCTCCAGCGCCAAGAGCGTGTCGGGGCCGGCAACCTCCAGGACAATCCATCCATCCGTCTGATCGGTCGTGTAACCGGTTCCTCCCAGCCGCTCCTGCACGACCTCTTCTGCATCGGGCGTCGCGTGCGGGAAGATCAGCATCATCTGGTCGGGTGCCGTCCGAATGGCCCGGATCTCGCCGCTGAGTGACGAGCGTGTCGGTTCGGGGACGTCCAGGGACCAGCCGTTCCTGAGCGTTTCCGTCAGTGCATCCTCACCGCCCAGCGGCGTCGCGATCGAGACGATCGCCAGATCGTCACGTTCGACGATGCGATTGCCCGAAAGTTCCAGGCTTGCGCCGCCGAGGACCGGCGCCGCTTCCAGGTTGATCTCATCCACGTTGGCGCACTCCGTCCGGGTCGACATGGTGGGGCGAGCAGACCTCGACAAGGACATCCTGATCACGGACGGGCGAATAGGCCCGGACCGTCTCGCCGATTCGATCCGTACCTCCCTTAAGGAAGCCGAGACCCACTGAGGTCCCGAGTTCGGGCGAGTAGGCGACAGAGGTCATCCAGCCCTGGTCGTGGGCCATGTCCGCCGGATCGCCAGGATTCAGGAAATGCGCGCCTGCTGTCAGGATGACGGAACGATCTACGGGCCGGAACCCGGCAAGGCGCATCCCGTCGTCCTCGTTCATTGCGTCGCGTTCCGACAGTTTCAGCCCGATCGCATCCTTCGACCTGGAAACCATGCCTCCGAGTCCGAGCATCCGAGCCGTGGTCTGGCCGGTGATTTCGTTGCCGGCCACGTGGCCCTTCTCGATGCGCAGGACGCCGAGCGCCTCGGTTCCGTACGGCACGGCATCGAATTCCTCGCCCGCCTTCATCAATGCCCGGATCATGCTGTCGCCGTAGCGCGCGGGCACCGCGATCTCGTAGGCAAGCTCGCCCGAGAAGGAGATCCGGAAGAGCCTGGCGGGCGTGCCGCCAAACACCGAGCACTCCGCGCAGGCCATGAACGGGAAGGCGTCATTGGAGAGATCGAGATCATCGACCGCTTTCGAGAGCAGCGCCCGGGAGTTCGGACCGGCAACCGCGAACTGCGCCCAGCCGTCAGTCGTCGAAATCAGGTGCACGTCCAGGTCGGGCCAGAGGCACTGGCGAGCGAATTCCAGGTTGCGGAACACCGGCACCGCGTTGGCGGTCGTGGTCGTCATCACGAAGTGGCTTTCCGAAAGCCGGGCCGTGGTCCCGTCGTCGTAGCAGATGCCGTCCTCGCGAAGCATCAGGCCGTAGCGAACCTTGCCGACGGGAAGCTTCAGGAACGCGTTGGCATAGAGCCGGTTCAGGAACTCGGCCGCATCGCGGCCCTGGATGTCTATCTTCCCGAGCGTGGTCACGTCGCAGACGCCGACCGACTTTCGAACGTGGGACGCCTCGCGGTCCACGCTGTCGCGCCAGCCCTTCTCGCCTGGCCGCCTGAACCACTGCGCACGCAGCCACATGCCCGCTTCCACGAAGTCGGCACCGTTCTCCTCCGCCCACTTGTGACTGGGAGTCAGGCGATGCGGGCGGAAGTGCTTGCCGCGCGCTCGCCCTGCGAACGCGCCGATGGCGACCGGCGTGTAGGGCGGCCGGAATATGGTCGTTCCCGTCTCCTCGATGCTCTTTCCGGCGGCTTCTGCCATCAGGGCGAGCCCCAGGACGTTGGCTGTCCTGCCCTGGTCCGTCGCCATGCCCAGCGTCGTGTAGCGCTTCAGGTGTTCGACCGACCGGAATCCTTCCTGGTGACTCTGCCGGACATCCTTGGTCGTGACATCGTTCTGGAGATCCACCCATGCCCGCTTGCGAAGTCCCGTCACCTGCCAGAACGGAGCTGCGGCAAAGCCCTCGTCCGCTGCCCTTGCCGGCGTTCCCGGAGATCCGTCGGCACCGAGATCCCTGGCAATTTCGACAGCCGCTCCGTGACCTTCCCGCAATGCCGCTGCAAGCGTCATGGTCCCGTTCGCGGCACCCGCCACGCCCATGCCTGGCGGCAACTCGTCGCCCGGAACAAAGCCGACGACATCGGCATTCCAGACCGGACGGCCGCGATGATGACATGTGAGATGCACGTTCGGCGACCATCCGCCTGACACTGCCAGGCAATCGGTTTCGACGCGCCGGCCGTCGCCGAGGCGAACCGCGCGGATGCCACGGCGTCCGAACGTGTCCGTCACGAAGCCGCCCTTGCGGGCATCGATGACGGCGGTGACCTTGATGCCCTTTTCGCCCAGGTCCTCGGCTGTGCGAAGGCCGTCGTCGTTGTTCGTGAACACCGCGACCTTTCTGCCCGGCGCGACGCCGAACCTGTTGACATATGTGCGCACGGCGCCGGCCAGCATGACACCTGGGCGGTCGTTGTTGCCAAAGGCGATGGAGCGTTCGGTCGCGCCCGCCGCGAGCAGGGCGCGCCGCGCGTAGATTCGCCAGAGCACCTGGCGCGGCCTGTTCTCGGCGTCGGCCAGATGATCGGTCCGGCGCTCGAGCGCGCCGTAGATGCCATGATCGAAAGCGCCGTATACGGTTGTGCGCGTCATCAGTCGCACGTTGCCGCTGGCGGCGAGTTCGGCAGTGACTGCGGCCGCCCAA
The DNA here is from genome assembly GCA_965208685.1 of Paracoccaceae bacterium. Classification (GTDB taxonomy): domain Bacteria; phylum Pseudomonadota; class Alphaproteobacteria; order Rhodobacterales; family Rhodobacteraceae; genus JAJEFO01. The sequence continues at coordinate 1,039,383 of CBDBPL010000007.1, forward strand.
TCCGCGCCGGACTGTTCGTCGACTTCATGGGTTTCGGCGTTGAGGCGCCCACCCGGAACGAAGTCCTCGTCGGCCAGGATCACGCGAAGCCCGGACCGTGCGGCAGCCAGCGCGGCGGAAAGGCCGGCCGGTCCGGCGCCGATCACGAGGAGGTCGCAGTGCAGGAATCCGTGATCGTACACATCCGGGTCCGGCTTCATGGGAAGCCGGCCCAGACCTGCGGAGGCGCGGATCAGCGGTTCGTAGAGCCTCTCCCAGAACGACTTCGGCCACATGAAGGTCTTGTAGTAGAAGCCGGCTGAAAGGAAGGGCGACAGGAGATCGTTGGCCGCCATAAGGTCGAAGGCGAGGGGGCCTCGATGGTTCTGGCTGGTGGCGTTCAGGCCTTCGAACAGCTCGGTTGTCGTGGCCCGGGTGTTGGGTTCCTGCGCGGCGCCTTCGCGGAGCTGAACCAGCGCGTTGGGCTCTTCCGACCCGGACGTGAAAATGCCGCGCGGGCGATGATACTTGAACGATCGGCCTATCAGGCGCTCGCCGTTGGCAAGCAGCGCCGAGGCAAGCGTGTCGCCGTGATATCCGGTCATCCAGCGGCCGTTCCAGCTGAAGGAGAGCGTACGTGACCGGTCCACCATGCCGCCGTCGATGCGCATCGCCTGGGTCATCGCGACCGCCCCCGGGCGCGTGCGACGTCTCGGGCGAGTTCCACCTTGATCACGTCATGGGTCAGGGTGCAGCGCGTCACCACCAGCCATGAGCGGTCGCCCTGCTCGTGGTACCAGAGCTCGCGGTGTTCACCTGCCGGGTTGTCCCTGACGTAGGCGTAGTCATGCATATCCTCGAACGTGGCGTTCCTGCCGTCGGGGCGGTCGATCAGGCACGCATCTCCAAGCACGACGAATTCCGCCGCGTCTCGGGGGCCTAGCAAGGGATGGCTGATGATCATCCGCGGCGCCTTCCTGTCTGTCCTTGTCCCTGATCCGTGCCCTGTCGTCGTTCGCATGCCCGTCCCTCAGTGCAGGTTTGGTTGAGCCCCTACGCCCTTTTCGTCGATCATCGCTCCCTGTCGAAAGCGATCAAGACGGAAGAAGCGGGCGGTCTCATGGGGCCGGTCGGTCGCAAGAAGATGAGCGTAGCAGTAGCCGGAGGCAGGCGTCGCCTTGAAGCCGCCGTAACACCACCCGGCATTCAGGTAGAGTCCCTCGACATGGGTCTTGTCGATGAACGGTGAGCCGTCCATGGACATGTCCATTACGCCGCCCCAAATCCTGAGCAGGCGCGCTCGCCCGATCATCGGCAAGATCGCCATGCCGCCCTCGCAGACGTCCTCGACGACCGGCAGGTTGCCGCGCTGCGCATAGGTGTTGTAGCCGTCGATGTCACCTCCGAAGACCAGCCCGCCCTTGTCTGACTGGCTGGCATAGAAGTGCCCCGCGCCGAAGGTGATGACCCCGGGCAGCACCGGTTTGAGTCCCTCGGAGACAAAGGCCTGGAGCACGTGGCTCTCGATCGGGAGGCGCATGCCGGCGAATGCGGCAACGCGCGACGACGATCCCGCCGCGCACATGGCGACCTTCCTTGCCTTGATAGGCCCCTTGGCGGTCTCGACACCGCGGCAGCGGCCGTTCCTGATGTCGAATCCCGTCACCTCGCAGTTCTGGATGATGTCGACGCCGCGCTGGTCCGCGCCCCGCGCAAAGCCCCAGGCCACGGCGTCGTGGCGAACGGTGCCGCCTCTAGGCTGCCACAATGCACCCGTGATCGGAAAGCGGGCGTTTTCGTGGTCGAGATAGGGGCACATCTTCCGAATCTCGTCGGGGCCCAGGATCGTGGCATCGGCGCCTGACAGCCGCATGGCGTTGCCGCGCCGGACAAAGGCGTCCCTTTGCGGATCGGAGTGACACAGGTTCAGGATGCCGCGCTGGCTGACCATCGCGTTGTAGTTGAAGTCCTGCTCAAGCCCTTCCCAGAGCTTGAGCGAGAACTCGTAGAAAGGCTGGTTGCCCTCGAGGAGGTAGTTCGAGCGTATGATGGTCGTGTTGCGGCCGATGTTGCCAGATCCGAGCCAGCCCTTTTCAAGCACGGCAACGTTGCGCTCCCCGAATTCCTTGGCGAGGTAGTATGCCGTCGACAGCCCGTGGCCGCCGCCGCCGATGATGACGATGTCGTATTCCCGCCTGGGCTCCGGCTCGCGCCAGACCGGTTCCCATCCGCGGTTGCCCGTCAGGCCCTCCTTCAGGATTCTCAGTGCCGAATATCGCATTGCGTTCCAGCCGACTTGGTTCAGTATCGGGCAATAGTGGGAGACCTTGGCATTTCATATGCTGGAACTGGACAGAAACTTGCAAATTCAGGACCTGACAGGCCCGACGGATTTCAGCCCCTTCCGGGTCGGCATCCTGCCGGTTCCCGGCTTTGCCCTGATGTCCTACGCCTGCACGGTCGAACCGTTGCGCGCGGCCAACCTGCTGTCGGATTCGGAACTGTACGAGATCGTCCATTTTTCTTCGGACGGCCGGGTTCCGAGTTCGGGCGCCGCCGTGATCGAGAGGACCTGCCGCCCGGGAGACGCGGAGGGCCTTGACCTGCTGCTGGTCGTGGCGGGCGGCGACCCGTTCGCGTTCGAGGATGCGGACATCCTTGAATGGTTGCGGCTCCTTGACGCGCAGGGCGTCCGCATCGGCGGCGTTTCCGGCGGCTCCGTCATCCTTGCGGCGGCGGGCCTGATGGAGGGCCGCCGCATGACCGTCCATTGGGAACATGCTGCGGCACTGTCCGAGATTCACCCGGAATGCCTGATCGAGCGACGTCTCTACGTGATGGACCGCGACCGGGTGACATGCGGAGGCGGCACCGCGCCACTCGACCTGATGCATGCCCTGATCTCCAGCCAGTGGGGCGGCGGCTTCGCCCGGCTGGTCAGCGACTGGTTCCTGCATACCGACATTCGCGCCCCTGCTGACCCGCAGCGGGGCACCTTGGCCGAACGGCTCGGCAGCAACTCTCCGCACCTGGTCGAAGCCGTGTCGGCGATGGAGGACCATGTTGCCGATCCATTGTCCTTGTCCCAGCTCGCAATCGTGGCGGGGGTGACTCCCAGGCACTTGAATCGGCTATTTGCAGAGCGGCTTGGACGGAGTACGATGGCCTACTACCGGGAAATGCGTCTTGACGTTGCGCAACGGTTGATCAAGGACACGCCGATGTCCATTGCCGAGGTTTCGGAGGCAACCGGATTCGCCACGTCAAGTCACTTTTCCGGCGCGTACAGGCGGAAATTCGGCGTTAGTCCTCGTACGCGCCGACAAGCGGGCGCATCGGTCGAATAGGGTCTGTTGAGGAGGATCGAACGTTGAAGCTTCTTGTCTTGCAGCATGCGGAAGCCGAGCATCCGGGAATTTTCAGGAAGTTCCTCCGCGAGGACGGCCACGACTACGACGCGGTCGAACTTGATGCCGGCGAGGAACTGCCTTCCATCGACGGGTACGACGGACTCTGGGTGCTGGGCGGGCCGATGGACGTCTGGCAGGAGGACGAGCATCCATGGCTGGCAGCGGAGAAGGCTTGCATACGGGACGCGGTTGAGGGCAGGGGCCTTCCGTTCCTCGGCCTCTGCCTTGGCCATCAATTGCTTGCCGAAGCCCTTGGCGGCAGCGTTGGTCCGTCGCGGACGCCGGAGATCGGTGTCATGGACGTGCAGCTGACGGAGGCTGGAGCGACCGGCGTGATCTTTGACGGGTTCCCGGAGGCGTTTCCCTGCCTGCAATGGCATTCGGCCGAAGTGACGAAAGTGCCGGCAGGGGCGGATGTGCTGGCGACATCTCCGGCCTGCACCGTGCAGGCGCTCAAATGGGGTCCTAGAGCGTACTCGGCCCAATTTCACATCGAGATCGAAGCGGACACGGTCACGAACTGGAACATGATTCCCGAGTATGCGGACGCGCTCGTCAAGGCGATGGGCTCAGACGGACCTGCGCGACTCGAAAGAGATCTCGATGCCAACATTGATGCGCTGAATTCCCTGGCCGAGAGGCTCTACATCAACTGGCTTCAGGCCGCAGCCCAGGTCTAGGTCTCGGCCGCGCGCGTCAAGGAGAGGCGTGCGGTTTCCAGGTGCTCTTTCATCTTCGTCGCGGCGCGTTCCGGTTCGCGGGAGCGCAGCGCATTCAGGATCTCGCGGTGCTGGACGTTGTACTGGCCAATCATGGCTGCATCGAGAGTCAGTTGCCTCATCCGCGTCCACTCGTCGAGCGAGCGCACGGTGTTGATTTGCTCGATCAGCCAGATGAGCAGGTTGTTGCGCGTGGCGGAGGCCAGGGCCTTGTGAAACGCAGTGTCGGCCTCGGCAAACGTCGTCGGATCGGTCGTCGAATTCTCCATTTTCCGGCAAAGGCCGTCCATGGTCTCAAAATCCTCTCGCTTGCCGTGAAGCACGCAGAGGCGGCAAATGTGCGGTTCAAGCGCGAAGCGGGCGTCAATGAGCTCGAGTGGCGCCGCCTCCTCGACGGCCTTCGAAATCGATCGGTCGCCAAGACCGGTCACGTATGCGCCGCTCCCGGGCCGGATTTCGAGGAGACCTTCCCTCTCAAGCTGCTGCAGGGCGTCGCGGAGCGTGTTTCGCGCCACCCCGAACGACTCGGCAAGTTGGCGCGACGCCGGCAAGCGATCGAATCGGCGATAGGTGCCGTCCGTGATCGAACGCCGGATCTCCAAGGCGACATTTGAAGAATTGCGCCAAGCCATTTGGGCCACCTGCTGATCCAATGCTATTCCAAAAGTAGCAGAGTCTGCGTCACATGCAACAGATTGGATCAAAAAGGGGTTGATTTTGGTGTGCGGTCGGGCACAGTGTGCGATTCAGAAGTCCGACCTGCAAGATGGGGGCGATCAGCATGTCTGTACCGAGTCACGTCGACTACGTGATTGTTGGAGCCGGGATCCATGGCGTCTCGACCGCCTGGAGGCTGGCCGAGCGGCTGATCGAAAACGGCGAGGAAGTCGAGGGTCGAATCGTCATCCTGGACAAGTCGGGCATTGCGTCGGGCGCAAGCGGGATTGCCTGCGGCGTCGTGCGCAACAACTACTTTCAACCGGCCATGCGCAGGCTCATGGCTCATTCAGTCGGCATCTGGGAGACTGACCCCGAGGGACTCTCCTACCATCCCGTTGGCTACATGCAGATCAGCCCCGAATCGATGCGCGACGATGTCGGAACGATCTTCGCCCAGCAGCAGGAAATCGGGTACGACAGCGTCTTCATCGAGGGAGCGAATGCCAGCACGTCATACATGCGCGGCATTTTCGGTGACTGGCAGGCGCAGAACATAACGAGCGTCCTGCACGAAAAGCGGGGCGGCTTCTCCAATCAGACAAAGACCATGTACGCCCTCGCCGACAAGGTCGAGAAACTGGGCGTGCGCATAATCGCAGGGACCGAGGTCAAGGGCTTCAAGTCAATGAATGGCTCGGGCGCGATCGAGTCGGTCGAGACAAGCAAGGGCACGATCTCCTGCGAGCGCGTCATAGTCGGAGCGGGGCCATGGGTTCGCGACTTCTGGAACATGCTGGACCTGCCGAACGAGATCTCGATCAAGGGCACGAACGGCGAGATGCACGAAGACGTGCCCATGTGGCGCTTCTGGCAGCTGGAAGAGGGCGTGTTGCTCGTCGACCCGAACGAAGGACGTGCGGACGACGGTTCGCTGCCACCGGTCATCCACGTGGATACCGACGCCGAACTCCGATCGACAGTGGATGATTCCGTCATCACCGACGAGATGTGGGGCATCTACTACAAGCCCGACTTTCACTTCGGCGGCATTCAAGGGGGAGCCTCGCCGTACAAGGTCGACACGCCGGTGGACGAAGTGCAGATCGACCCGTACGGGCCTTCGAGCCCGGAATTCGTTGCCAGCGACGATTTCGCGCATATGTGGGTCAGCGCGCTTGCCCACTGCCAGGGGCGCTATGAAGGCAAGATGCCCAAGTATCATCGAGAACCTTCGGGAGGCATCGGCTGCTTCACGGCCGACAGCTTCCCGGTCTTCGATCACTTCCGCGAAAATGTCGCGGTCATCGCCGACAGCAATCACGGTTGGAAGATGATTGGCGTCGGACACCTGATCGCGGACGAGGTGCTTGGAGAGAGACAAGAACTTCTGGAGCCGTTCCGCTTTGGCCGCTTTGCCAAGGGTGAACTGCATCCGGTTTCCAGCAGCCCCTACCCATGGAGCTGATGAACCCGCCCGTCCGGCATGTCGGCGGGCATATTGACCGACTGGGAGAACGATCGTGGCAATGGATATAGAGAAGTTCGTCGAAGCGAAGGGTCGAGACGAAAAGGTCAAGGAAGTCCGCAAGAAGATCGACGAACTGGGCATCGAGTATCTTTACCTTCAGTTCGTTTCGGTCACCGGCAAGATAATGGGCAAGGGCATTCCTGCCGACCACTGGGAAAGCGTGGCCAAGAAGGGCTTCCAGCTCGTCTATGGCGCCACGGTCAATCTCTTCACCGACCGGGCCGGCAACTATCTGGGATACGGTCCGGAAGCTGCGGAACTGGTCGGAATTCCCGAGCCCGAGACGTTCATGCAATTGCCGTGGGCTCCGGAGATCGGACGCTTCTACTGTACGCTTTTCCGCAATCGAGAGGAGAGGCAGGATCCAGGAGCATATCTCACTGCCGACTGTCGCGGCAATCTTCGTCGGCTGCATGCCGACTTCCAGAAAAAGCACAAGCTGCAGCTGCGGATGGGCACCGAGCCCGAAATGATGTGGCTGAAGTTCGACGAGAACGGCAAGCCCAGCGACGGGTTTTCCAAGCCGTACTGCTATCACATCGACCAGTTCGAGTCGCTTCGGCCGGTATCCCTGCAGGTCATACGCTACGCCCGCAGGATGGGTCTCGACATGATCCAGGGCGATCACGAGGACGCGCCGGGACAGCTGGAGCTCAACTGGACCTTCGACGACGTGCTGCGAAATGCCGACCGGCTGACCACCTATCGCCAGATCTGTGCCCAGGTCGCTCGCGAGCACGGAATCTTCGCCTGTTTCATGACGAAGCCGTTCATGGGTGTCTCGGCTTCGGGATGTCACCACAACATGTCGCTTTGGACCAGGGGCAAGGACGGCTTCAAGCCGACAGGCAACGACCCGAAGAAGCTGCCTGGATTGAAGGAGAACTACCTGTATGTTTCGGGCGGCACGAACACGTTCATGCCCGACACCAAGGACCTTCAGCTGCCGGGCAAGACCGGCCTGAAGGCGATTGGCGGCGTGGTGAAGCATCTCCAGGCCCTGACCGCGATCGGATGCTCCACGGTGAATTCCTATCGGCGGCTGTGGGACACGGGCTTCTGGGCGCCGGTCTTTTCCGACTGGGGGTTTCAGAACAGGACGACGGGCCTTCGCGTCTCGGCACCAGGCCGGTTTGAGTATCGCTCGGTCGATTCGATGGTGAACCCCTATCTCATGGGGTCGGCGCTTCTGGCGGCGATGGACGACGGTCTCGAAAACGATCTCGATCCGGGCAAGCCTGAAGAGCGCAACATTTACGAGGCGATGGCGGAAGGCAAGAAGGTCCGCAAGCTGCCGATGTCGCTCGGCGAGGCCCTGGATCATCTTGCTAGGAACAAGGTCGTCCAGCGCGGCCTGCCGGGCGAGATGTACAGGCTCTACGAGGAATACAAGCGCGACGAGTTTGCGCGCTTCATGTCGACGGTCACTGAGTGGGACAACGAAATGTACATGGAATGCCTGCCGTGAGCGGAGGCGTCAGGAGCCGGGTGCCGCTGCGGCGCCCATTGTCTGGGGAACGACTGGGGAGGCGCATCTGAATGTGCGGAATTGCTGGAATAATTCACAAGGGCCGAAGCTCGAATGTTGGCGCGGAAATGACGTCGATGTTGCAGGCTCTCAGGCATCGCGGACCGGATTCGACGGGATATGCGGTCTACGGCGACCCCGGCGATGGCGAGTATGTCATGCGCCTCAAGATTGCCGAAGCCGAAGACATGGAACTTGGCCGCAGCATCCATGACCAGCTGGAAAGGCGCATCGAGGCGGTCGACGCGATCCTCGCCAAGCACGAGGCCGAGGTCAAGGCCAAGGAGCGGGTCCGGCCCTATGCGTTGCGCTATGTGCTGAACCATGACGGCGACACGGGTGACATGGCCGAGCACATCGAGGAAACGGAAGGGGTGGAGATTCTCTCGCTCGGCAACGGCCTGGAACTGATCAAGGATCTTGGCGATGCCGGCAGCGTGGCCGAGGCGTACGGGCTGAGCGACTTCGAGGGAACCCATGGCATAGGCCATACGCGAATGGCGACGGAGTCGGATGTCGACATCAAGTCGGCTCATCCCTATTGGGCGTTTCCCTACAACGATGTCAGCGTCGTCCATAACGGGCAGATCACCAACTACTGGATCATGCGCCGCGAAATGGAGCGGAAGGGGCACCGCTTCGTGTCGGACTGCGACAGCGAACTCCTCGCCGTCTACACCGCCCATCACCTGGCCAACGGCGTGGCTTTGGAAGAGAGCCTGCGCCGTTCCATAGACGAGATCGACGGCGTGTTCACCTACCTTGTCTGCACCAGGGATCAGCTCGGCATGGCCAAGGACACCATGGCAGCAAAGCCGCTCGTGCTCTACGAATCCGATGATCTCATTGCCATGGCCTCGGAAGAGGTGGCGATACGTGCGATCTTTCCGGAGGAGATTGAGACGCACGATCCCTACGACGAGGAGGTTCGCGTATGGCAGGCGTGATGCCCGACCGAATTTCGGGCGGGACCGCGACCTGCTGCGTGACGGCGGAAATCGGCATTGCAGAAGGAGCCGGCAAGTGTCTGGAATAAGTGACGCCGAACTCAGGGAAATGACTCAGGAAGAGCGAGTCAATGCCCTTGGCATGACGACCGAACAGCTCACCGGAAAGTCTCTCTACATCGAGTTCGATCCCGATGCGCAGGAACGGTTTGCCTATCCGTGGGCACCGGACGTCGACTTCAACAAGCGCACGGAAATCGATACGGGCGATCTGACCAACACCGAAGTCAATTCGCGAATCCGCGACCTGATGGCCGAGGGTTACGGCACGATCGTGCTGCAGAATCCGCGCGGCAAGCATTCGCTCGCGGTTGGAATCCTGTCCCGGCTGAACTTGATCATCGAGGGCTCGACCGGATATTTCGGGGTCGGCCTGATCGACGGTCCCAACGTCCGGATCAACGGTCGCGTAGGGTGGTCCTGCGCGGAGAACATGATGTCCGGCACGGTCATCATCGAAAAGAACGCGGGTTCGACCTTTGGCGCGGCAATCCGTGGCGGCGACCTGGTGTGCAAGGGATCGGTGGGGTCCCGGACCGGAATTGACATGAAGGGCGGCACCATCATTGTCGGGGGCGACACTGGCGCGCTGTCCGGCTTCATGATGCAGCGCGGCCGGATGGTGGTCTGCGGCAACGCGGGAAAGAACCTCGGCGATTCGATGTATGACGGAACGATCTATGTCGGAGGCGACATCCGGTCCCTGGGAGTCGACGCGGTCCCGGCCGATCTCACCAAGCACGACAAGGAATGGCTGACGCGAAAGCTGACCCAGTACGGCCTGCTGCCGGAGAAAGGCGTGGACCACTTCACCAAGATCGTCGCAGGAAAGCAGCTCTGGAACTACGACAATCTTGAGCCGAACGAGAAGAAACTGATCTTGTAGCGGACGAGCAAGTGAGCTCCGCCACAAATCCGAAAGGAAAACGACATGGCTGACGATGGCCGGATAAAGAAGCCGCTGGACCGCGACGTCAATCGCATTGGCGACAGCTTCATCTTTCCGCCGCACGTTATTGACGACATCCACATCAAGTCCGAGCTGGGCCGCTACCGGATGCGGGGATTCTCGCTCTTCAAGAAGATTCCGCATTGGGACGATCTGACCTTTTTGCCCGGAACGCTGACGCGCTTCGTCATCGAGGGCTATCGCGAGAAGTGCGAGACCAGGACCGTGATCGGTCCGCGCGCGAAGCGGCCGCTCGAACTGGACATTCCCGTGTACGTGACGGGCATGAGCTTCGGCGCCCTGAGCTACGAAGCCAAGACCGCGCTTGCGCGGGGCGCCTCGATGGCCGGCACGGCAACCTGCTCGGGCGAGGGGGGCATGATTCCGGACGAGCGACGCTACTCCTCGAAGTGGTTCTACCAGTGCATCCAGTCGCGCTACGGATTCAATCCGCATCATCTGGTGCTGGCGGATGGCTGCGAATTCTTCATCGGCCAGGGCTGCAAGGTCGGCCTCGGGGGGCACCTGATGGGCCAGAAGGTGACCGACCAGGTGGCGGAGATGCGATCCTTGCCTGCCGGCATAGACCAGCGGTCGCCGGCGCGGCATCCGGACTGGCTCGGACCGGATGACCTGGCGCTGAAGATCCAGGAAATCCGGGAGGCTACGGACTGGCAGATCCCGATCCAGCTCAAGCTTGGCGCGGCCAGGGTCTATGACGACGTCAGGATGGCCGTCAAATGCGACCCCGACTCGATCTACATAGACGGGATGGAAGGCGGCACCGGCGCAGGTCCGCATCTCGCAACGGAGGACACCGGCGTGCCGGGGATGGCCGCCATTCGCCAGGCGAGAAGGGCGATCGACGACCTCGGCAAGCGCGGCGAGATCAGCCTCGTTTACGCCGGGGGCATACGCAACGGAGCGGATGTGGCGAAGGCTGTCGCACTTGGCGCTGACGGCATTGCGCTTGGCCATTCCGTCATGATGGCCCTGAACTGCAACAAGGACATTCCGGAAGCCAACTTCCCGGAGGAAATCGGCGCCGAGCCGGGGTATTGCTATCACTGCCACAGCGGCCGGTGCCCGGTGGGCGTGGCGACGCAGGATCCGGTCCTGCGGTCACGACTTGACCCTGACGAGGCAGCGGAGCGGGTCTACAATTTTCTTCACACCCTGACGATCGAGGCGCAGCTCTTTGCCCGCGCCTGCGGCAAGACGCATCTGCACTCGCTGGAACCGGAGGATCTTGCCGCCCTGACAATGGAAGCGTCGGCCATGGCGGGCGTGCCGCTGGCGGGCACGAACCACACTGTCGGCATAGACGACTATCACCACCTGTAGGGAGGGACCTGGCGCAATGGCCGGAACACAATATCGCGGGTCCGAGATCAAGGACGTCGACCAGTTCATCAAGGATGCAGCCGGGCTCCAGTCCGAGCGCGAGAAGGAGATCGGACAACATATCGGCTACCGCTACGACGTGAACCTGGTCCCGGACTATGACCGCCTCACGCCGTTTCTTCACAAGTACATGGAGTTCATGGGCTGGGACGACCTGAACTGGCTCGAAGACGTCCACATGGGTTACGAGGAGGGCAAGCCTGCCGTCTTCGATCGCAACGTGAACGGCTGGGTTCGGATACCGGACAGCATTGACCTGCCCGACAATCAGCAGGACCGTGACATGATTGCACGCGAGCTTCTCCTGAAGTTCCAGATGTCGGACCGCCATCCACTGGTTTCGCTCCGGAAAGCCTACACGAAGTTCTGACATGGCAGTCCCGCTGCATATCGCCTGCCTGCAGACGCGGCCCGTGCCCAGCATGGCGGCGGCCGTCGACGAAGCGGTGCCGATGGCTGAAGCGGCAGCGCAGTCGGGTGCGGAAATGCTGTTCCTGCCGGAATACTGCGGCGGACTCCTTTCGGACGGGCCGCGGCTTTGCCCCCCGTCGGCGCCGGAGGAGAGCCATGAAGTGCTGGCAGCGCTGAGAGAGGTGGCTGCACGCCGGAGCGTCTGGATGAACATCGGCTCGATTGCCGTAGACGGGCCGGGCGACAAGATCTGCAACCGCGGCTACATGATTGACCCGGAAGGCGAGATTCTTGGGTGCTACGACAAGATCCACCTCTTCGATGTCAGTCTTGCCGACGGTGCCGTGTACCGGGAAAGCGACACGGTGCAGCCGGGTGACACTGCCGTTGTCTACGATACGCCATTGGTCTCTCTGGGTCACACCATTTGCTACGACCTTCGCTTTGCCGCACTGTTCCGCGACCTTGCAAAGGAAGGTGCCGAGGTCATTGCCTGTCCGGCAGCATTCACGAAGACGACCGGAGAGGCGCATTGGCATGTGCTGAACCAGGCGAGAGCGATCGAGAACACGTGCTTCATCGTGTCGGCCTGTGCCGTTGGACCCGTTTCCGGCGGCGGTGCGTCATTCGGCCATTCGCTTGTCGTGAGCCCATGGGGGGACGTGCTGAGCGACGGAGGCGACCTTCCAGGCGTCGTGCATGCGCAGCTGGATCTTGGCCTCGTTGAGGACACCGCGTCGCGGATTCCGAGCCTCGACCATGACAGGACCTATCGCGTCCGGCGCGACAGGCAAACGAGGGAAGTGGCATGACCGTGCGTGTCGCCGCATCTGGAGAAACCCGCTCGTCCACGCCGCTCAGAACGGCGTTTCTCAAGTGGCAATGCCGGGTGCGGCAGCTTGCGATGCGTGACAAAGCGGGAAGACCCGACGACGCCATCGCTCCGGCACTTTACCTGCCGGGTCGCGACGAGGCTCTCGGTCGCTTCGTCACGGTTCTGAACAGGGCGCCGGCGCACTCGTTGACTCCGGAACTGACACATATGGCGGCAAGAACCAATGACCCTGCACAACGGCGTGAAGCCGCGTTGGCGTACTTTTCGGCCACCTATTACCAAAGCGCTGCGCGTTTTTCGGACATCCTGACTGCCACCTTCCCGCCCGGGTCAATCTTGGCGGCCAGAATCCGAAAGGCTCAAAGAGCTCTGTTGCTCTTTGATGCCTATGCACAGAGATACACTCTCTCTTGCCGTGTCTGGACGCTGTCACCGCAGAATCCGTTTCACGAGGCGACGGTAGCGCACAACACGCTCTTCAACCCGTCTCTGCCGCCCGGAATCGAGGTTCTGGGCTTCGAGCCCGATTGGAACATGTCGACATCAGAACCGGAGACATCCTGAAATGGGTTTCCGGAATTGACCAGCATAGAGCAACTTGGGGAGGACATGGCATGAAAAGGCGTGTGTGCGTGATAGGAGCCGGACCATCGGGACTGGCGCAACTGCGGGCGTTTCAGTCCGCGGCCGAAAAGGGCGCCGACGTTCCAGAGGTCGTGTGCTACGAAAAGCAGGACGACTGGGGAGGGCTCTGGAACTATACGTGGCGCACGGGTGTGGATGAGCACGGGAACCAGTGTCACGGTTCCATGTACCGCTACCTTTGGTCGAACGGTCCGAAAGAGGGCCTGGAATTCGCGGACTACACGTTTGAAGAGCATTTTGGCAGGCCGATCGCCAGCTATCCGCCCAGGTCGGTGCTCTTCGACTACATCAAGGGAAGGGTGGAGAAGGCCGGAGTCCGCGACCAGATTCGTTTCAACACGATCGTGCGTGATGTCCGCACGCTTGACGGCGGGGGATTCGAGGTGACCGCGCGCGACGAGGCCGCGGATGCGGAAGTCCGGGAGAACTTTGACCACGTGGTTGTTGCCACGGGCCACTTTTCCGTGCCCAACGTGCCCGAGTATCCCGGCTTCGAGACCTTCAACGGCCGTATTCTGCATGCCCACGACTTTCGCGACGCCCGCGAGTTCGCGGGCCAGGACATCCTGATTCTCGGAACTTCGTACTCGGCCGAGGACATAGGGTCCCAGTGCTGGAAGTACGGGGCGAAGTCGATCACGTCATGCTGGCGGACGGCTCCGATGCCTTACGAATGGCCTGACAACTGGACTGTCGTGCCAGCGCTCGAAAGGGTCGAGGGGCGCACGGCGCATTTCAAGGACGGCACGTCGAAGGAGATCGACGCAATAGTCCTGTGCACGGGCTACCTGCACCATTTCGCTTTCTTGCCTGACGACCTGAGGTTGAAGACGCCGAACGTGCTTGCGTCAAACGACTTGTACAAGGGAGTCGTCTGGAATCGGAACCCGGACCTCTTCTATCTCGGCATGCAGGACCAGTGGTTTACCTTCAACATGTTCGATGCCCAGGCCTGGTACGTTCGCGACATCATCATGGGCCGGATCGAGGTTCCGGATCTTGCGGCCCGCGAGGCCGACGTCAAGGCGCGTCAGGAGGCTGAGGCAGCTCTCGAGGACGACTATGCCTGCATCGACTATCAGGCCGACTACACCAAGGAGCTGATCGCCGACACTGACTATCCCAGCTTTGACATAGCGGCGGCATCCAAGGCGTTCTACGAGTGGAAGAAGCACAAGAAGAAGGACATCATGACGTTCCGGGATCACGGCTATTCCAGTCCGATGACCGGCACGATGGCGCCCCCGCACCACACGCCGTGGAAGGATGCGCTTGATGACAGCCTGGAAGACTACCTGAATATCTGAATAACAACGCGGGGTCAACTCGCGGGCCAAGCAAGCTTCGAGATTCGGCAGCCTGAGTGCTGCGCAAAGAGGAGGAAATCATGAAGAAGCTATCTGCAATGGTGCTGGCAACCGCATTGGCCACACCGTTTGCCGCGACCGCGGCTGACAGCGATGATCCGATCATCATACCGATTCACAACTGGTCAAGCCAGATCGTGATGTCGCACGTGGTCGGACAGATGTACGAGGAAATGGGCCTCAACGTCGAGTTTGTCACAACGGACAGCCAGGCGGTATACGAGTCGGTCCGGCTCGGAGACGTCGCGCTGGAACTGGAGGTCTGGGAAGGCGCGTTCGGCCATTCGTTCCGCGAGGCGCTCTCCAAGGGAGGCCTCCATGACGCAGGGGACCATGACGCCGTTACCCGTGAGGACTGGTGGTATCCGATGTGGACAAAGGATGCGTGCCCGGGCCTGCCGGACTGGCAGGCGCTGAATGACTGCGCGGAGATCTTCGCGACGGCGGAATCCGGTGGCAAGGGCCGCTATCTTGACGGCCCGGTGGACTGGCTGAAGCATGGCAAGGAGCGGGTCGAGGCGCTGGGCATGAACTTTGTCGTGGTGAACGCGGGGTCCGCGGCGGCCCTCTGGGCCGAGATCGGCGCTGCTGAACCCGACATGCGCCCGGTCGTCGTGTTCAACTGGACACCGAACTTCGCCGAAGCCGTCTGGCCCGGCGAGTTCGTCGAATTCCCGACATGGGAGGACGGTTGCGACTCCGATCCGGCCAAGGGTCCGAATCCGGACGCGCTTTATGACTGCGGCAATCCCGCCGACGGCTACCTCAAGAAGGCCGCGTGGGACGGGATGCCCGACAAGTGGCCGAGCGCATATTGCGTGCTGACCAAGCTCAGCTTCACGAACCCGCAGATCGCCGAAATGGCGAAGTTCGTCGACATAGACGAGCTTGAGCCGGAAGAGGCGGCGGACGAGTGGCTCGCGGCAAACCGCGGCATCGTTGATCCCTGGATCGGCGCCTGCACGTAGCACGTGCGTTGACAAGAAGACCCTCTCCGCACCAGCATGCGGGGAGGGTTGAAGGTGGGAGGTCATGGATAGCGACACCCCCGTTATTTCTGCGGAGCACGTCTGGAAGCTTTTTGGGCCCAGTCCCGAGGCCTACCTGTCTCGCATGCCGGAAGGCCGTTCCTTTGAGGACATCCGGTCGGACGGCTACATTGCTGGTGTCAAGGACGTCTCGCTCGAAGTTGCCAAGGGCGAGATGCTCGTCATCATGGGCCTGTCGGGCTCCGGCAAGTCCACGCTGGTTCGTTGTTTCTCGCGCCTCCACGACATAACCGGCGGAGTGGTCAAGATCGACGGTCAGGACATCATGAGCCTGAACGCGACCGAACTGATAGAGCTTCGGCGCTCGAAGATGGGGATGGTGTTCCAGTCATTCGGGCTGCTCCCGCATCGCACGGTTCTGGAAAACGTCGCCTTTCCGCTCGAGATGCGCGGCCAGGACAGGCACGCGCGGCGCGAACGCGCCCTTGAAATGGTCAGGCTTGTCGGCCTCGATGGACGCGAAGACTACTTTCCACGGGAGCTTTCCGGCGGGCAGCAGCAGAGGGTCGGCATTGCCCGCAGCCTCGCGATCGAGCCGAACATCTGGTTTCTGGACGAGCCCTTCAGCGCGCTGGATCCCCTGATCCGACGCGAAATGCAGGACGAATTCCTGCGTCTTCAGGACATGCTTGGCAAGACGATCGTTTTCATCACCCACGACTTTGACGAGGCGCTCCGTCTTGCCGACAGGATCGCCATCATGAAGGACGGTGCCGTTGAACAGGTGGACACGCCCGACAAGATCGTTCTGGACCCGGCGACCGAATACGTGGCCAGGTTCACCGAGGAAGTGGACAAGGCAAGCGTCGTTCATGCAAGCGTGCTGGCCAGGGAGGGAGTGCCCGTCGACGGCGAACCCGTCCCCGGGGACGCAACGATCCTGTCGCTCGCACGTCGGCTGGTGGAGGACACGTCGGACACCGTTCCCGTCAGCTTGCCCGATGGCCGAACGGGCGCAATGGACCGCAGGGCGGCGCTGGCGGTGCTCTTTGGAGAGAAGGAGTGAGCGACTCGACTCGCGCGGATGCCAGGAAATCGGGGGCGGAAGCCGCCTCGATTGGCTCGGTCCGGACGCGGACGATTGTCCTGACGCTGTTTGGCGCAGCGATTCTGCTTGCAGTGCTGAAGCCCTGGATTCCTTCGGCCCTGGTCAGGCTGCCGGACGGCGCAATCCTTCCTTGGGCAGACTGGCTGGATGCCGGGTTTTCCTGGCTCCAGAACGACATCGGGCTGATCCATGTCACGCGGACGGTCTCCGGATGGCTGGGATTCCTGACTGACGCGGCAGCCAACGTCCTGTACGGAAAGGCGCGCTGGCCGCGTATGGAGGCGTTGCCGTGGTCCGTGGTTGCGGCATGTTCGGCGGTGCTGGGCTACTGGCTTGGCGGATGGCGGCTCGCGCTTCTGGCGGGAGGCACCTTTGTCTGGACCGCACTGATGGGGCAGTGGAGATGGGCGATGGAGACCTTGTCGGTCATCGCCGTCGCGGTGCCGTTCGGATTCGGGATCGGCTTGCTTCTGGGCATGTGCGCATGGAAGTCCAGACGGTTCGAGGAGGCCTTGAGGCCGGTTCTTCTGGTTCTGCAGACGCTGCCGTTCTACAGCTACCTTCTCCCTGCCGTCATCTTCTTCAAGGTCGGGCCGACCGCCGCGTCGGTCGCCACGATCGTCTATTCCATGCCGCCGATGATTCTCATGACCATCGTCGGCCTGAGAAAGGTGCCGCCCGACGTCGTCGAGGCGGGAAGGATGGCGGGCTGCACGCGTTGGCAGATGCTGCGCCACGTCTTTCTGCCGTCGGCCCGCAACGAGGTTCTTGTCGGCCTCAACCAGGTCATCATGCTCGCTCTCGCCATGGTCGTCCTTACCGCTTTCATCGGCATGCCCGGGCTTGGTGCAAAGCTGCTCGCCATGATGAACAGCTTCAAGCTCGGCCGCAGCTTCGAGATCGGCGTCACGATCGTCTTGCTCGCCGTGACGCTTGACCGCCTGAGCAAGGCGTGGGTGGTCAAGCAGCCCGAGCATTTCGAAAAGGGAACCCCCTGGTGGCAGAGACACTCGTTCCTGCTCCTGGGAATTGCGACCTTCGTGCTGTTCTACCTGCTCAGCCAGTTCCTGCCCATCCTGGACGAGGTCGGCCGCAGGCAGTCGCTTTCAAGGGGAAGCGAGATCGACACGCTTATCAAGGGGGCCCTGGGCATTTCGTGGGTCAAGGCGACCACGGAATTCCTTAGATGGTTCTTCAACATCTGGGTCTTGATTCCTACCGAACTTGCACTGCTTTTCCTGCCCACGTTCACGGTCATTCTCGCAATGACAGGCATTGGCTATCTGCTGGGAGGCTGGTTCCCGGCATTGATCGGGTTCCTGTTCTTTTCTGCGGTGGCCCAGCTCGGTTGGTGGGACCGGGCGATGCTGACCTTGCACTCGACGCTGACGGCCGTGTTCCTCGCGATGCTCTTTGGAATGCCGCTCGCCATATGGGCTGCACAGCGCGAGCGGACTTCGCGCTGGATGATCTTTGCCTGCGACACCGCACAGACATTTCCGAGCTTCATCTACCTCCTGCCGGCGATCATGCTGTTTGGGATCACTCCAATCACGGTCATCCTGGCGATCCTCATCTACACGATGGTGCCCGTCGTGCGTTACACGGTTGAAGGCCTGAGAGGCGTGCCGCGCGAGATTACGGAAGCCGCAGACATGGCGGGCGCGACGCGATGGCAGAAGCTCTGGAAAGTTGAATTCCCTCTCGCAATGCCGACGATCGCCGTCGGATTGAACCAGGCGTTCATTTTCGCCTTCTTCATGGTCATCATCGCCGCCTTCATCGGCACCCGGGACCTCGGGCAGGAAATGCAGCGCACGCTCGCGGGCACCGATCTCGGCAAGAACTTCACGCTCGGATTCTCCGTGGTCTTCATGGCATTGTCTCTCGACATCGCTATCAACTCCTGGGCAAGGAAACGTAGAGAGATTCTGGGCCAATGACAGTGCAGCCGATACACCCGGTACCATGGGAGCGATCAGGCGTCATCGCGCCGGGCCTGCCAATCCTTCCGCACGGAGTTGAACGATACCCGGTTCCGGGTGGCGGTTCGCGCGCGGTGCAGGTCTTCAAGGGCGATGCCATCATCGTGCAGGATCGCGAGGGCTTGCAGCCGGGCGAACTCGTGCACTTTGCGCCGGACGGAAGTTCGGACGCCTCGATGCTCGGCACCAGGGGTCAGGGCAGGCCGACTGCCACGATCGCCGTGCTCTCAGAAGGAGGCCCTTCCGGAAAGAAGGTGCTGTCCGCCTTGGATGCAGCCGGATTCAACCTGGAAACAGGCGATTCTGTGGCGGTCTTCGAAGAAGGGTCGCGTCCAGGCGACTTCAGGGAGTTCAATGCGGAGCGCGATGGCCTTCTGATCTGTGTCGCGCCCGGGGGGCCGATGAGCCCGGAACGTCAAGATGCCCCTACAGAGCTTGTCCTTTACGTCCGTCGTGTTGCGCCGGGAGATGGCAAGGACGAAATCGGGCCGCCCGATCCCCTGGCCGAGCCGCGTTTCGATGCGAACATCCAGCCGGGCAACTCGGTCACATACGAGGTCCGCAAGGGCGAATACATCCAGATCCTCGACGTCAAGGGGCGGGAATGTTCTGACTTTCAGGCATTCAGCCTGCGCGCCCTGGACAAGGGCATCGAGCGCGAAATCGATCCCACCACGACGCGAAGCCTCATGGGCAGCTTGTATCCCAGTCCCGGCATCTTCTCGAAGTACTGGACCGTGGACCAGGAACCCCTGGTTGAGATCGTTCAGGACACATGCGGGCGACACGACACGTTCGGCCTTGCCTGCACGGCGCGCTACTACGAGGACATGGGCTATCCCGGGCATGTCAATTGTTCGGACAACATGAATGCCGATCTTGCGCGATTCGACATCCGCCCCCGCGGCGGCTGGCCGGCGATCAACTTCTTCTTCAACACGATGCTGGACGAGGCGAACTCCATCTCCATGGATGACCCATGGTCTCGCCCGGGCGACTACGTGTTGCTGCGGGCGCTTTCCGATCTCGTCTGCGTGTCGACTGCCTGTCCCTGTGACGTTGATCCAGCCAACGGCTGGAACCCGACCGACATCCAGGTTCGCACCTATGGCGCAGACGAAGGTTTCAGCCGTTCCGTCGGCTACAGAAAATCTGCGGAGGCTGATGTGGAAGAGACAAGAAAGACTGCGTTTCACGACTGCTTTGCGCGGCACACCCGCGACTTCGTGGAATACAACGGGTACTGGCTGCCGAACACGTTCACCAACCACGGCGCGATCGAGGAATACTGGGCGGTGCGCGAACGAGCCGCCATCATGGATCTCTCGCCTCTGCGCAAATACGAGGTGACAGGTCCTGATGCGGAGGAACTCATGCAACTCTGCGTGACCCGGAACGCGAAGAGGATCAGCGTGGGGCAGGTGAGCTATACCGCGATGTGCTACGAGCACGGCGGCATGATCGACGATGGCACGATCTATCGTCTTGGCGACAACAACTTTCGCTGGATCGGGGGCAACGACACTTCAGGTCTCTGGCTGAAGGAGCAGGCACGGGAGCGCGGGCTCAATGCCTGGGTTCGGCCTTCGACCGACCAGTTGCACAACGTTGCGGTTCAAGGGCGTCATTCGCAAGAGATCCTGGATAGGGTCTTCTGGACGCCGCCTACCCAGCCAACGATACGCGAACTGCGCTGGTTCCGGCTGACCGTCGCGCGCGTGGGAGACTTCGACGGGACCGCTGTCGTGATTTCGCGGACCGGCTATTCCGGGGAGTTGGGCTACGAAGTGTTCTGTCATCCCAAGGATGCCGTCGAGGTCTTTGACAAGATATGGGAGGCGGGCAGGGAGTTCGGGTTGACTCCGCTCGGCCTTGCCGCCTTGGACATGATGCGAATTGAGGCAGGGCTGATCTTCGCAGGATCCGAATTCGATGACACGACGGATCCCTTCGAGGCCGGCATTGGATTCACCGTTCCTTTGGACACCAAGGAAGACGATTTCATCGGGCGCGACGCGCTTCTGGAGCGAAGGTCGCATCCCCACCGCAAGCTTGTCGGTCTTGACATTGAGGGCGGCGTTGTGCCGTCGCCAGGAGACCGTGTCATGATTGGCAAGGCCCAGGTCGGAGAGATAACGAGTGCCATGAAGTCGCCCGTGCTTGGAAAGACGATTGCGCTGGCTCGCGTCGCAAGCGTCCATGCGACTGAGGGAAGCAAGATCGAAGTCGGTCAGCTTGACGGGCAGCAGAAGCGGCTTCGGGCCGTCGTCGTGCCCTTTCCGCACTTTGATCCGACCAAGCAACGAGTGCGCGGCAACTATGGCAACGCGTGAGATGCCCCATGGGCAGCGGCTACGGTCCCGCATCGGGACGTTCGGTCTCTCGACGCGCTCCCTTCGACCCTCTTTTTGACTTGGTCCGAAAAAGGGCCGACGTTTCGGCGCGGGCCCCTTGGCGCGCCGGAATTCAGCCCCAGATCGGCCGGATCACGAGACGGGCCGGGCTCGTGTTCCCGCT
The DNA here is from genome assembly GCA_965208685.1 of Paracoccaceae bacterium. Lineage (GTDB taxonomy): Bacteria > Pseudomonadota > Alphaproteobacteria > Rhodobacterales > Rhodobacteraceae > JAJEFO01. The sequence continues at coordinate 1,060,424 of CBDBPL010000007.1, forward strand.
GTCTGGAAGGAACTCCGGCTGGCCAACAAGCGTGATTCCCTGCCAGCGACCGAGAAGCTCGAGAAGTGCCGCGGCCATGTCTGTGCGGGCAACGAACTGGCCAAGGCAGTGATGTGCGCCGCCACCAAAGCCGAAATGCGACTTTTGCGGCTCTCGAACGTTGAAGGACTCTTCCGCTCCGATTTCCGGGTCGGTGGCGGTCGCATGCACGAAGACGTGGATGGTGGCGCCCTTCTGGATTTCCACGCCGTCATGTTCAAAGGTCTCCAGCGCCTCTCGAGTCGCCCAGGTCGTGGTCGGGTAGCGGCGGATTGCTTCCTCGATCGCCTGAGGCACCATTTCGGGATTCTGGCGCAGCCAAAGCCACTGGTCCGCGTGCTGCGCGAACAGATAGACCGCGAATGCAAGCTGGGCGCGCGTCGTGTCCACTCCGCCGAAGATCGAAATCACCACCAGGTCGATGAGCGCTTGCCTGTCCGCGAATCCGGTGGCGTCGGCTTCCCTGACCAACCGCGCCACGTATCCGGTCCTGTCCCGACCGTGTCGTGCTCGGTCGATCAATTCGGCGGCGAGTTCGCTCAGACGGGAGCACGCGGCATTGACCGCCGCCTCGTGATTCCTGGCATTGAGTCCCATCGCAAGCCCGAGCGTGCTGGCATCCTTGGCAATTTCGTCGGCATCACCGTCGGGCAGAGCCAGGAGCGTGGTGATTGCGCGACCGGCAAACGGCTCGCTGAAAGAGTCCACGAATTCGAACGCATCAGTTTCCCGAAGGTTGTCTGCAAGGTCGGTTGCGATGCCGCGAAAGGCAGGCTCAAGCGACAGCACGAAGTCACTGGAGAGCGCGGCCTGTGCAATCCTGCGCAGGTTCCTGTGTTCGGCGCCTTCGATGGAAATGAGGCTGGCCTTCCAGAATTCGGCAAATCTTCCGGAAATGCCGATGATGTCCGGCCAGGCGTGGCTGCCTTGCCGGAGCCGACGGTCACGCAGCAGCTGTCCCGCCTGCCGATGCCTGAGCACGGCAAGACCGAACGGGGTTCTGGCACACCACGATTCGGAGCGTGCCTCCATGACTTCGCGAGATTTGGTGGAAAACCCGGGCCTTGCGATGTCGATATAGGGGAGATTCACGTCAGCAGTCGAGCGTCCGCTCCCGTTCCCAATCTGTCAGGTGACGGGAATAGCTGTTCCACTCTTCCGTTTTCAGCTTGAGGTATGCAGCCGTGAATTCCTTTCCGAGAGCGCGATTGAAGTCCGTGTCCGCCTCAAGGGCCCGCAAGGCGTCCAGAAGATTCAGCGGCAGCTTGCCTGCATTCCCGAGCTTCTCCGGTTCCGCGTAGGCATCGAAGTCCATGCGCTTACCGGGGTTGGCCTTCTTCGTTATCCCAAGACGGCCCGCGGCCAGAATGCCCGCCATCAGGAGATAAGGATTGGCCGCTCCATCGGCCAGCCGAAGCTCGATGCGCCCTGCATCGGGAATGCGAATCATGTGGGTCCGATTGTTGCCGCCATAAGTGATCGAGTTCGGTGACCAGGTGGCTCCGGACGTCGTTGTCGGCGCGTTGATGCGCTTGTAGCTGTTGACCGTGGGATTGCCGAGTGCGGCAAGCGCCGGTGCGTGCTTCATCAATCCGCCGATGAAGTGATGGCATGTCTTGGACAGGCCCATTTCGTCCTTCATGTCGGCGAAATGGTTCTTCTTGCCCGTTCTTGACCAGAGCGAGATGTGCGCGTGGCACCCGTTGCCCGTAAGGTGTGCAAATGGTTTCGGCATGAAAGTTGCGCGGAAGCCGTGCCTGGCGGCGACTTCCTTCACCATGAACTTGAAAAACACGGCCCGGTCTGCGGTCGTCACCGCTTCCGAGTAGTCCCAGTTGATTTCGAACTGGCCGTTCGCGTCCTCATGGTCGTTCTGGTAGGGTCCCCAGCCGAGGGTCTCCATGTGGCGGCAGATCTCGGCAATGACTTCGTAGCGACGCATCAGGGCGAGCTGGTCGTAGCAGGGCTTTTCCTGCGTGTCGCGAGGATCGGAAATGTCCGTTCCGTCGGCGTCGATCAGGTGGAACTCCGGCTCGACTCCTGTCATCAGCACGTGGTTGTCGCTGGCGGCTTCCTTGGCCACGGCGAGGAGCACGTTGCGAGGGGCTTGCGCGACCGGCGCATCGTTGAGCCAGGGATTTCCCGCCACCCAGGCGAGTTCCGGCTTCCACGGAAGCTGGATGACGGAAGATGCATCTGGCATCACCATCATGTCCGGGTGGGCGGGTGTCATGTCCAGCCATGCCGCAAAGCCGGCGAACCCTGCACCGGACTTCTGCATGTCGGCCACCGCGCTGGCCGGCACGAGCTTGGCCCGCTGCACGCCGAACAGGTCCGTGAAGTTGAAGAGGAAGAACTGGATCCGGTTCTTCTTGGCATAGGTTGCGAGGTTGGCTGCCATTTTTTTCGTCTCCCGTTTCCCTTTGCGCCTTGCGCTCACGCAAGTCGTGGTCCGAATGATTGCGGGCCGCCCAGCCTGGGCGGCCCGCATCCGTCCTGTTGAGGCATCAGCCGTGGCCGGACTCGACGTCCTTGCCTTCCTGCATGCGCTTGTACGCATCATGCTCATGCCTTGAGCCGAGATACACCGCTCCGATGCAGACCAGCGCGGCGATAACCGTCCAGATCACCTCCCAAGAGGAATGGGCTCCCATGTAGAGGGCACCTTCAACGGCGTCCCAGTTTGCAATGTCATATCCCATGGATTCTTCTCCTTGACCTGATACTTCAGCTTGTCGGACTTGACGACATGTTGATGCCTTCCGGATAGGCCGAAACCGGCACCTTGGCCGTGTCAAGGCCGGAAATCTCGGCTGCCTCGCCGACGCGGAGCAATCCGAACTGTTTCAGGATCCAGCTGACGACGTAACCGGGGACGAAGCCCAGAAGGAAGAAGACGATCGCTCCGACGACCTGGCCGTAGATCGTGACAGTCGCGACCCCTTCACCCTGCAACGCAGGCAGGCCAGTTGCCCAGACACCGAACATGATCAGGCCGAAGAGGCCGATCGTGCCATGCACGGTGACTGCCCCGACGGCATCGTCGATGCCGCGTCTCTCAAGCCACTTGGCGCACGGCTTGAGCAACGCACCGGAGGCGGCGCCCATGATGAATGCGAGAGGTGGCCAGTAGACGTCGAGGCCCGATGCACAGCCGATGATTCCGGCCAGTGCGCCGGACATCATCCAGAACGGATCGCGCGTGACCGCCCAGGCACCGATGATTCCGCCCGCAAAGCCCATCAGGATGTTGAATGCCAGCGAACCAAGGGTCATTGGCGTGCCGTAGATCGTTGTCGGCTTGTCGGAGTACCAGCTCCATGCTTCGCCTGGAATGATCACGCAGGCCATGAGGAAGCCCCAGAACCCGACGATGATCAGCATCAGTCCCACAAGCGTGAACGGCAGGTTGTGCGCGCCAAGGTGGTTCGCGGATCCGTCGGCGTTGAACTTGCCGATGCGGGGTCCGAGATTGATCAAGATGCCCAGGGCGAAGAACCCGGCTACTGCGTGCACGAGACCCGCCGCGCCGAAGTCATGCACGCCGAACTTGGTGACGAGCCATCCGTCTGCGTGCCAGCCCCAAGCCGCCGCGACGACCCATGCAAAGCTGCCAAGCACCACAGCAAGGATCACGAAGCCGGCGACCTGAATGCGTTCAATGACTGCGCCGGACATGATCGAAGCCGTCGTGGCGGCAAAGAGGGTGAATGCACCCCAGAACACGCCGGAAGCCTGGTCTGCGATGTTCGGGCCCATGTATTCGACCCACGGCAGGGCGATTGCGTTCGCATAGCCTGCTCCCGAAATCTCGTAGGGGCCTGGCGAAAAGGTGAATCCTGTCGGAAAGCCCCAGTAGACCCACCATCCGAAGAAGTAGAAGGTCGGCACCATGAACGCAAAGGCTAGGATGTTCTTGACACCCGATGCCAAGACGTTCTTTTGCCGCGATGCTCCCATTTCGTAGGCAAGAAATCCTGCGTGAATGAGGACCATCAGCGGAATCGTGAGGTAATAGTAGGTTTCCGCGAACATCGTGCCCGTGACCCCTGCCTTCGCCTCCAATTCAGTGATTTTTGCCGCAAGTTCGGCTAGCTGCTCTTCCATAGCTCTCACCTTTCAGATCTGTCCCTGCTTTAGCGACGCTGATAATCGGCATCTTTTGAAGTCTGGACCATTCCAAATTTATTTTGCAAGAAAAATTTGTCCGAAAGAGTTTCTTTTTTCTTGCCTGAAATTCACCGCGAGAAGGGATGAATTGATGCTTTCAGGCGGCTCACTTGGCAAGAAAGGGCGCCTTCTTCTGCGTCGGATGCACCTGTGAATGCGGTCTGTCCGGATTTCCAAGTGGCCCCTGTTGCCGAGAAGCGGCATTCCAGCAGTCTGGACAGAGATACATCGATACATCTTTGGGATGCCGTGCTGGATGACCTCCGCACCGCGGTCGAGGTCCTGGTCAAGCCCTTCTCCGCGCTTGGGCCAGGGCACGAGGGGCCGGGACTTCCCAAGCGTGGGGCGTGAATGTACTCGCAATGTCGCGCCCTGAGCGCCAAGACGAAGCATGCAGCGCGGAAGCAACGACGCCGTAATGCATCGAATTTAAAGTCGCCACGATGCGATTGGCGCTTGGATTCCATGTCAAATTGCGGGTGAGTACGAAGACGGTGGCGATCGCGGACCGCGGCTTCCAATGCGCGAACTCTCCGCCTCCGAATTCCTTGAATTGATGTTGTCGCCATTCGGGAAGTTTGCCGTTGCATTGCAATTCCGGACAGGCGAACAGCCTTGCTCGAAGCCATGGCATGTCGGTCATCTGCCAAACCGCTTGAATCGCTCGGCTGAAGCGATGGATGAGGTCCAGTTTTTGACGCAGATCCACTTCCATCGTGCCCCTAATCCTTCGGAATTATGCTCGACCATCGGTTTGGCATCGAGACGCTGTAATTGGACGGCGGTTTCGAACTCGATCGCAAGAATCCCGCCCAAGCTCCACCTCCATTCGACATGCGGACTTTCCGCGAAACCGAATGATCCAAGGAAGCGGTCGTAGCCTTTTCCGCCCCTGAGTGTCGCGGCAGGCACCGAGAACGGCTTTCCCTCCGCCGTGAGCTTCCGATCCGACAATGCCCTGTGCAATTGCAATCGGTGATCCGGTCTTTGCCATGCTTGAACCGATGGAGGAACAAGGCTGCCCGAAGCAGGCGAAGACATCTAAGCGCTCTGCAATCACGGAGATTTCACAGTTGGCCGCGTCCAACAGGTTGTGGACGACTCTACCCATTGAAGTCGCGCAGGGGCGTTGTCGGGGTGCCGGGGATCGGAATAACAGCGGCGAGCGTGACCGGTCGCGGCTTGCGACCTCCGGTCTCTCCGCGCTCGGCTTGCCACGACCAGAGGTAGGGGTGGCGCCAGATGTCGCCAGAGCGGGGATCAGTCATCGGCATCCATTAGGCGGGTCAGCTCGGCGACCAGGAGCTTGCCTTCATCGGGGGGAATGTCTGCGGTGCGCCGGGCGATCCGGGGGTCACCCGATGTCTTGAGCGCTTCGTATTTCTCGGTCGTGAGCAGGACGAATCGCCGCTTTCCGTGCCGGGCGATGGCAACCGGCTCCTGGGCCGCTGCGGCCAGGACGTCACCGGTCTTGTTGCCGAGGTCTGTAGACGAGAATTGAAGCATGTTTCGTTCCTTTGTCGATTGCATGGGTATTAGCGAAAACCTAGAAACACGGCAAATGGGTTGTCCTTGTCTTGGGTCGGTTTTCGCGTCTGGCCAGGGCCGGGGGAGACCAGCTCGTCGCTTCCCGTCCAGATCGAAATCCGGCGGCGACGACGCCACGATGTTCGCCACCCACCCTGCTCGACCATCGCGCTGCCCCGGCCGCGAGCCAAGCGCTCCGTCCTGCAGCGGCTCGACATGGCGTTCAAGAGCTTTTTCGAGCGCGGCAAGCGCGGCGAGACGCCCGAATTCCGCCGCTTCAAGTGCTGCGATCGCGGCCTCCGGTCCTTCAACGTCCCCGACCCCGTGATCCGTGACGGCTCGTGCTGGCGGAAGGGCAGCGGGGCTTGAAGGGAGCGCCGGCAAGCCGGCGTGCAGGGGCGCCTTGCGGCGCCGGGGTCCTGATCCTGATTCCCGGAACGCGCGGCGGCCTTGCCATATGGGGGGCGAGCCGCCGCGTTCCAGACTTGAACGCCAGGAATGGCTCGCTTACGCTCGCAAGGGGCTGGCCTCCGGCCAGCCTGACAACACCAGCAAGAGGAGAATCAGCTCAGGCATCAACACGGAGAGAGACAGCGCGCTTCGCGCGGACCGCCGCCGTCAAGTGCGGCAGGATCCGCCGTCAAGTACCGCAAGATTTTCCGTCAAGTGTTGTAAGATTCTCCGTCAAGTACATAAGGTTTTGCAGCCGCGCTAGGCCATCCGAATTTGCCAGCGGGCAGGCGCGATCTGGCGCGAATGGGAACCGCTTGGTGAGCGACCTGGACGTCGCAGCGATGTCGATTCCTTCGGCTCGAACGGTCGAGGTTGCAGACGTAGGGAACGGGGCCCCACTCGTCCACGCACCGAGGGACCAGGGTTCTGCGCCGAAGAATCCGGGGCGGGTGGGTGCGCGCGACGCAGGGTCGTGAATGGTCCGCTACTGCATCGCCAGTGTCGAGTCCAAACTCGAAGCATTTGCGTTGCGCGCAGTTCGGGACGATTTCGGGTCACCATCATGTTTCCGGCGGGGCAATGGGTTGCGCTTGAGGAGAAGGACACCGCTTGTCACTTGCCTGGCACCCGGGCTTGCAATTCGGCATTGGCGCAAATATGAATGAACAGTCATTCACATTTTCGGTCTGCACATGCCCGAAAGCAAGGATACGAAGGCCAAGATCAGGAGAGCGGCGCTTCGGCTGTTTGCGGAGCGCGGATACAACGCGGTATCTATGCGCGATCTCGCCGAAACCGTCGGCATGCGGCAAGGTGGCCTCTACAACCACTTCGATGGCAAGCAGGCACTCCTGTCCGACCTGATGGAAACGCACATGGCGGGGCTCCTGGAGGCGCTGGATACGGCGATGGCCGACATCAGCGGAACGCGCGCCCGGCTGGAGGCCTTCGTGCGTCACCACGTCTCCCATCACCTGAACTATCCCGATGACGTGTTCCTCGCCTACATGGAAGTTCGTTCCCTCGACTCCGACAACCGGGCGAGGATCGTCGCCATGAGGAACCGGTACGAACACAGGCTGCGAAAGATTCTCGAGGATGGATGCGCCGATGGGCTGTTCAGAATCGGGGATGCCGCCGTTCACGCGAGAATGCTGCTGGCGATGATGACCGGCGTCACCGTCTGGTATCGCGACAACGGGCGGCTGACCCGCGACGAGGTCGTGGAACTCCATCTCGGCGCGGCCTTGCAATCCGTCGGCCTGGTTGCGGAGACATCATGAAGCTCGATAGCCGCATCGATACGGGCTCTGCAGAGTACGCCGCGAATCGAGCGGAGATGGAGGCTCGGCTGGCCGAGTTCGAGGCGGCTGCAGAGACGGCGCTTGCAGGCGGCGGGGCACGCGCCCGCGCCCGTCATGTTGCACGCGGCAAGATGCTGCCCAGGGACCGCGTGGAGGGGCTGCTTGATCCGGAATCGCCGTTCTTGGAGATAGGGCTTCTCGCGGCGCACGGCATGCATGAGGGCGAGGTGCCAGCCGGCGGCGCGATAGCCGGCATCGGCCTTGTCGCCGGTCGGCACGTGATGGTGTTCGCCAACGATGCAACCGTGAAGGGCGGCATCTATCACCCGATCACGGTCAAGAAGCACCTTCGCGCCCAGGAGATCGCTCAGGCGAACCGGTTGCCTTGCGTCTACCTGGTCGACAGCGGAGGCGCGAACCTCACTCGTCAGGACGAGGTGTTCCCGGACCGCGATCATTTCGGACGCATTTTCTACAACCAGGCGAACATGAGCGCAGAAGGCATTTCCCAGATCGCCGTCGTCATGGGTTCATGCACGGCAGGCGGCGCCTACGTTCCGGCCATGAGTGACGAGACCGTCATCGTTCGCAACCAGGGCACGATTTTCCTGGCCGGACCTCCGCTGGTGATGGCCGCCACCGGCGAGGAGGTGAGCGCGGAAGAGCTCGGCGGAGCCGAAATGCATACACGCATATCCGGCGTTGCCGATCACCTTGCCGAGAACGACGCCCATGCGCTTGAAATCGCACGTCGGATCGTGTCCCATCTCGGCGCGGCCCATGACGCGATTCCAGACCGGCAGGCGCCGGAACAACCCGCCCATGACCCTGCGGAACTGATCGGCATCGTGCCTGCCGACCCGCGCACGCCTTATGACATTCGCGAAGTCATCGCCCGCGTGGTTGATGGCAGCCGTTTCGACGAATTCAAGGCGTGGTTCGGAGAAACGCTCGTTTGCGGATTTGCGCATGTCTACGGCATTCCCGTCGGCATCGTCGCCAACAACGGCGTGCTGTTTTCGGAAAGCGCCCAAAAGGGCGCGCACTTCATCGAGCTTTGCAGCCAGCGCCGTATTCCGCTGGTCTTCCTGCAGAACATCACCGGCTTCATGGTGGGTCGCCAGGCCGAGCAAGGCGGCATCGCGCGGCACGGCGCGAAGATGGTAACGGCCGTGTCCACGACCGCCGTGCCGAAGGTGACGCTGATCGTCGGCGCATCCTATGGCGCCGGGAACTACGGGATGGCAGGGCGCGCCTATTCTCCCCGTTTCCTCTGGACCTGGCCGAATTCGCGCATTGCCGTGATGGGTGGCGAACAGGCGGCCCGAACGCTGGGCATCGTCAAGCGCCAGGCCATGGAGAAGCGGGGCGAGGAATGGCCGGAGGAGGAAGAGGCGGCATTCCGTGCCCCGACGGAAGAGATGTTCGCCCGACAGAGCCACCCACTCTATGCCAGCGCGCGCCTCTGGGATGACGGAATCATCGATCCCCGAAACAGCCGCGAGATACTCGGACTGTCGCTCGCTGCCGCACTCAACGCGCCGATCTCCGCGACCCGGTTCGGCCTCTTCAGGATGTAGCCCATGCCAATCGAAATTCTCCAAGCAGACATAACCACGCTCGACGTCGACGTCATCGTCAACGCCGCCAACCCCTCGCTGCTCGGCGGCGGCGGCGTGGACGGCGCGATCCACCGGGCCGCCGGTCCGGGACTGCTCGAAGAGTGCCGGACCCTCGGCGGATGCGAAACTGGTCAGGCGAAGATCACCGGAGGGCACAACCTGGCGGCCCGCTTCGTAGTTCATACAGTCGGCCCCGTCTGGAGGGGCGGCGATCAGGACGAGGAGACGCTGCTGCGGTCCTGCTACGTGAACTCGCTTCGTCTTGCGGACGAGCATGGCTGTGCGTCGATCGCCTTTCCAGCCATATCGACAGGCGTCTACGGGTTTCCGGCGGATCGTGCGGCCCGCGTGGCGCTCCAGGCCGTCTGGTCGACGCATCTCGACTGCAAGCTTGTCTCCTTCGATGCCGCAATGGGTCGTCATCTGCAGGATGCGTTGCAACACGTGACCACAGATGCCGATTGAGAGGATCCTCATAGCCAATCGGGGCGAGATCGCCGTGCGCGTGATCAGGACCTGCCAAAATCTCGGCATTAGTACAGTGGCCGTCCATTCGGATGCTGACGCAGGCGCCCTTCACGTGGACATGGCAGATGACGCGGTGCGCATCGGAGCTGCGCCTGCGGCCGAAAGCTACCTGAACGGCGAGGCGATCATCGAAGCTGCGCTCTCGACCGGTGCCGAGGCCATACACCCGGGCTACGGATTCCTTTCCGAGAGCCCGGACTTTGTCGAGGCGGTCAGGATGGCCGGCCTTGTCTTCATCGGACCTTCGGCCAAGGCCATCCGCGCCATGGGCCTCAAGGACCAGGCGAAGGCCCTGATGGAGGAAGCGGGCGTTCCAGTCGTCCCGGGCTATCACGGGCCCAGACAGGACACGGCCTTTCTGGCGGAGCGGGCTGAGGAGATCGGCTTCCCCGTCCTGATCAAGGCCCGCGCCGGAGGAGGCGGCAAAGGGATACGCCGCGTTGAACGGTTTGAGGGCTTCCAGGAGGCCTTGGCAAGCGCAGGTCGCGAGGCGGAGGCCAGTTTCGGCGATCCGGCCTGCATCATCGAAAGGAGCATCCAGTCGCCGCGGCATGTCGAGATGCAGATCCTTGGCGACGGACACGGCAATGTTGTCCACCTGTTCGAGCGTGACTGCTCGCTGCAGCGCCGCCACCAGAAAGTCATCGAGGAGGCGCCGGCACCAGGAATGACTGACGAGCTGCGCACGGCCATGGGAGACGCCGCCGTTGCCGCCGCAAGGGCGGTTGACTACGTGGGGGCCGGGACCGTGGAGTTCATCGTTGACGGGGCGGAGTTTCCGTCCACTGAGTCTTTCTGGTTCATGGAGATGAACACGCGGCTCCAGGTCGAGCACCCGGTGACGGAGCTTGTGACGGGATTGGACCTCGTGGCGCTGCAGATCGCGGTCGCCGAGGGTGCGGTACTTCCGTTTTCCCAGAACGACCTGAGCATCGCGGGTCACGCGATCGAGGCCCGGCTTTACGCCGAGGATCCGGCCAACGGCTTCCTTCCGGCGGTCGGTCGCCTTGATTGCCTGCACTTCGGCGACGGCGTGCGCGTCGACACTGGTGTCAGGGAAGGTGACGAGATTTCGTCCCACTATGATCCGATGATCGCGAAGCTCATCGCTCTTGGCCAAGACAGGGCGGAAGCGTTCCGGCGGCTGGGCCGTTCGCTTGAATGCACAAGGATCTCAGGCATCGAGACCAACCGCGATTTCCTGGTCCGCCTTGCAAGTGACGAAGACATCGTGAGCGGCGCGGTGGACACGGGGCTGATCGGCAGAAAGAGCGCATCCCTTGTGCGGCCGCCAGGGGCGGAGGCTTTGGACCATGCCTTCGCTGCTCTGGCGGTGCTTCGCCGAGAATGCAGTGCGTCCCGTGATCCTTACCTGATGCTTGGTGACTTCCGTCTCTACGGCCAGGCGCGACAAACTGTGCGCTTCGGGGAGGATGAGGTCGTCACCGTCGAGACGACCGGAACGCATCGGCATGCGCGAACGCCACGTGGCGAGGTCGCGATTTCGGAAGTGTCTTGGCAGGGCGATGAACTGACCTGCGTTGTCGACGGGTGCCGTGTGCAGGCACATGTCTATCGTGACGGACGCGTCGTGACCGTCGATCGGCGAGGTGGCATGCGGCGCTTCGCCTTGGCCGCTCCGAACGGCATCGGGGATTCCGGATCCCCCGATGCCGTCCTTGCGCCTCTCACTGGCAGGATCGTGAAGGTGGTTGTCCGTCCCGGGGATGAGGTCGCCAGGGACGCGCCGCTTGCTGTTCTCGAAGCGATGAAGATGGATCATGTCCTGAAGGCTCCACGGGATGGCGTGGTCTCCCGTGTCTGCGTGAGCGAAGGCCAGCAGGTCATGCAGGACACGGCTCTGTTCGAACTGGAGGAATTCGCATGAGCGACCGAGTGCTGGTCTTCGAAATGGCACCGCGCGACGGTCTGCAGAACGAGGCACGTGTCATTCCGACCGAGGACAAGATCGCGCTAGTCGATGCTCTTTCCGGATCCGGTCTCGGCAAGATCGAGACAGCGAGCTTCGTTTCGCCGAAATGGGTGCCGCAGATGGCGGACGGGGCGGAGGTCATGGCAGGCATCACCAGGCGAGCCGACGTGGCCTACACTGCGCTGACGCCCAACATGAAGGGTCTTGAACGCGCGCTTGCGGCGGGTGCGGACGAGGTGGCGGTCTTTGGGGCTGCATCCGAGACGTTCAGCCAGAAGAACATCAATTGCTCCATCGCCGAGAGCGTCGAGCGCTTTCGCCCGATCGTGGACCGCGCGGCTGCCGAAGGCGTGCCGGTGCGGGGCTACGTGTCCTGCGTCACCGACTGTCCCTACGAGGGCGCGGTTGCGCCGGAGGTCGTGGCCGAGGTGGCAAGGGCGCTGCTGGACATGGGGTGCTATGAAATCTCGCTCGGGGACACGATTGGCAAGGGATCCCCGGAATCCGTCTCGACCATGCTCCACTGCGTCCTCTCGGAGGTTTCGGCAGTCCAGGTTGCGGGACACTTTCACGACACAGGCGGGCGTGCGCTCGAGAACATCATGGCGGCTCTTGCGCTTGGCATTCGGACGTTCGACGCGTCGGCAGGCGGGATCGGCGGCTGCCCCTATGCTCCAGGATCGCAAGGAAACGTGGCGACCGAGGCGGTGGTTGGCATGCTCGATGCGGCAGGCTTCGAAACGGGAATTGATCCGGACGCGTTGGAGGTGGCCGTAGCCTTTGCACGGCGCCTGAGAGGCGGCTAGAAGTGCACATGGAGGAATTTGGGGCGATATCCGTTGAGGTCGACGAGCGCGGCGTTGCCGATCTCAGGCTCAACAACCCGGAGCGCCGGAACGCGTTGTCAGCGCAGATGATGGACGAGCTTGCTGCCTTCGCCCGGCTCGCACGCGACCGCAATGACATTCGGGTGGTCGTCCTTTCGGGCGCCGGAGGAACCTTCTGCGCAGGCGCCGACCTGACCTGGATGAAGGCCCAGATCAACGCGAACAGGGAGACGCGCATTGCGGAAGCACGACGCCTTGCCATGATGCTCAAGGACCTGAACGAGATGCCGTTGCCTCTCGTCGGTCGCGTCGAGGGTGCGGCGCTCGGCGGCGGAGTCGGGATGGCGTGCGTCTGTGACATCGCGATCGCGTCCCGCGACTGCAGGATCGGACTGACGGAAACGCGGCTCGGACTGATTCCGGCCACGATCGGCCCTTATGTCGTTGCGCGAATGGGCGAGGCGCGCGCGAGGCAGGTTGTCATGAGCGGACGGACGTTCGGTGGCGACGAGGCGGCGGCGCTGGGCATTGTCGCAAGATCGGTGAAGCCGGAGGACATGGGTGCGGCAATCGCCAACGAGGTGGCGCCATTCCTGGAGCTTCCGCAGGGGCCTCCGGGCCGCGCAAAGGCGCTTGTCCGTTCACTGGGGCCGCGGATCGACGATGCGGTCATCGAGGCGTCGGTCCAGCGTCTCGCGGACACCTGGGACACGGAAGAGGCGCGCGAGGGCATCGCGGCGTTTCTGGAAAAGCGCAAGCCACGGTGGGCCAGCACGGGAGGGGCCTGAGGATGGGCGCAATGGCAGACTCGGACCCGATCATGATTTGCGGGGCGGCGCGCACGCCGCTAGGAGCCTTTCAGGGCGAGCTTTCCGGTGTTCCGGCGACAGAGCTCGGGTCAATAGCGATCGATGCCGCCGTCCGCGACGCGGAAGCCGACAAGGCCAGGATCGACGAGGTCCTGATGGGCAATGTACTGCCCGCCGGTCTCGGGCAGGCCCCGGCACGACAGGCCGCCCTCGGCGCCGGGCTGTCGGTTTCGGTTCCGTGCACGACGGTCTCCAAGGTATGCGGTTCCGGGATGAAGGCGGTCATGCAGGCCCATGACGCGATTGCCACGGGAACCGCCGACGTGGTCGTAGCGGGCGGCATGGAGAGCATGACTGGTGCGCCCTACCTCCTGCCCGCCGGTCGTGCGGGTGCCAGGATCGGCCACACGAAAATGCTTGACCACATGATGCTCGACGGGCTGGAGGACGCGTTCGAGGTTGCTTCGAACGGCAGCCGGCGGTCGATGGGCACGTTCGGAGAAGATTGCGCCGAGAAGTACCAGTTCACGCGCGACGAGCAGGACGCGTACGCGATCAAAAGCGTGACGCGTGCGAAGCGCGCCGCAGCGGAAGGTCACTTCGACTGGGAAGTCGCGCCGGTCACCGTGAAGGTCCGGAAGCGTGAGCGGACCGTGGGCAGCGACGAAGGTCCCCGGCAGATAGACTTGGACAGGATTCCCAGCTTGCGTCCCGCCTTCAGGAAGGATGGAACAATCACGGCAGCCTCGTCCTCGTCGATAAATGACGGTGCTGCAGCCCTGGTGCTGGCACGCGCCTCCGCTGCCGAGGCGATGGAATTGACACCTGTCGCCCGGATCGTGGGGCATGCTGCCTTCGCAGGCGAGCCCGGCTGGTTCACTACCGCCCCGGTCTTTGCCAAGCGCGCGCTTCTCGAAAGGGTTGGCTGGGATCTCGACACCGTTGACCTGTTTGAAATCAACGAGGCGTTTGCCTGCGTTCCCATGGCGTCGATGCGGGAAATGGGCATAGAGCATGAACGCTTGAACGTGCACGGCGGCGCCGTGGCGCTCGGTCATCCAATCGGGGCATCAGGCGCACGCATCATCGTGACACTGCTCGGTGCGATGCGGACCAGAAAGGTGCGGAGAGGCGTGGCCTCGATCTGCATTGGCGGCGGGGAGGCAACCGCGATCGCGATCGAATCCGAATTCCATTCCTGAGTCACCGTGGTTTCGACATTCCCTGAGAATGGAGACACGCGTCCGATTCAGCCAGATTCCGGGTTCACGAAGAGAATCGTAACCTTGTCTGCGTGTCGTCGTGAGCAAGTTCGAACAAGGTTACGACGATTTAACTCCCGAGCAGGTTCGTGTTACTCCAGTCGTGCTGGACACCGGCGTTCACGAATGGGAGGGCCGGCACGGAGACCTCGGCGATCTGCCCTTGGACGCGCGGGCAGACGATTGACGTTCTGGTGCTGAGGCGGACATCACGCTGAACCCCACCGGAGGGCACGCCACATGATCGACTACAGCAAATTTCGCTCCTCCCTAAAGCGGCTCGGGGAGCAGCACGACAACCATCAGACTCTAGATGCCACGGTACCTGAACTGATACGGGAGGGCATCGCCGAGTCGGTCATTCAGCGTTTCGAAACGTGTTACGACTGCCTGTGGAAAGTGCTGAAACGATATCTGATGGAGGAATTGGGCATTGCAGATTCGCCCAACAGCCCAAAGCCGATTTTTCGTCAGGCGAACGAGAATCGACTGCTGCCTTCACCGGTGGAGCAATGGCTGCGGTATGCGGATGCCCGCACGAGCACCTCGCACGACTACGATGGCGAGAAGGCCAAGGCGTGCCTGAGGCTCGTGCCGGACTTCATTGACGACGCCATCCAACTGTACCGAAAATTGAGCGGCGAGGCATGGCACTGAACGAGGCAATTGACATGACGTCCGGCCAGCGGAAAGAACTGATCTCGCTGCTTTCTGGGCATCTCCCGAACACCGAGGCTTGGATCTACGGATCCCGAGTCAGGGGGACTTCCCGCCCGGGATCCGACCTTGACATGGTGGTGTTCGCCGCACCCGATCAGGCGCGAGCGGTGTCCGATCTGCGCGAGTGCCTTGAGGAAAGCAACCTCCCTTTCCGGGTGGACCTCTTCGTCTGGGATGAAGTGCCAGGGAGTTTTCGCGAACAAATCAGGCGTGAGCATTTTGTGTTGGTTTCGCCGCAAGTGAGCGTCGAAACGGATTAGAATGACATCGCATTTTCGGAAGCTGTGCGGCTTGGCTCTAAGATTAGGCTCGAACGTGGTGCAATGTACCCATTCATTGATATGGCCGCCATTGGCTCTGGCTTTCGATCCGCATGCAGGAGGCGGTTCCATGCTTTGCATCCGAGGTCGCTGTCCGACCGGTGCAGGATCATCCTGCTCTGCGCTTGGCTCTGGCTTTCGATCCGCATGTGCCATGCTTTGTCTAAGCATGATGGGCCGGCAATTCGACCCCGAAGCGAGTTGCCCGATGTAGAGCGTGCTCCACAGAGAGATGTGTCCAGAGACTAGGTTGGTCCTAAACTTTGTGAGTAGGGTTCTTTTTTGGGTGTGGACCACCGCACAGCACGAAGACTGACGAAACCATTTGAAGCTCGCCAAGTGGCTGGCGTCTACTTCAGCCAGATCTTCCGATGCGCAACGATTGCAAGGGAGTCCTGAAGTCCAACGAACATCGGCGAGACATGAAATGTCCAAGGCCTTCTTCAGTTTTATGTCACACCCAGCGACTTGACGGTTGCGGGCAAAAAGTTCCTGCACAGCAGGACTGGACTAAGGATTCGACCGGGTCCGTCAATCGCAATACTCTGGTCCATAGCTGGGCAGAAGGGGAATCGAGCAATGGAATTTGACATGTCGACCCTGACCTTTGCAGTGGTTGTGATTCTGGCGGTGCTGGTTGCCTACGCCTTGTTTCGCCGTTCAGGCGGCGATGTCGCGACGTTGCAATCCGAGATGTCCGCCTTGAAGAGGGATGCTAGGGAGAAAGACGAACAGCTTGTCGAAGCGCGAAGCAGCGCCGACAAGCATGAGGCGCTCGCGATCGAGCGACGGGAAGAGACCGAGCGACTGAATGGCGACTTGTCGAAGCTGCGCAAGAGGCTCGACGAGGAGACGGAGACGCAGATCGGGCTATCCAAGAGGATCTCGGAACTTGAAACCGAAATGAAGGCCGAACGAACGACGTCGGAAGAGAAGATCAAGATGCTGACCAAGGTCCGCGAAGACATGGAGGCAGAGTTCAAGGCACTTGCGGCGGAAGCCCTCAAGGTGCAGGGCGAGCAGTTCTCGAAAGCCAATCTCGAGAAGCTCAACTTGGCACTTACGCCCCTGAAGGAGCATGTCGGTCACTTCGAAAAGGAGCTCAAGGCCGTTCACAAGGCCACGATCGAGGACCGAACCAGGCTCAAGACCGAGATCGAACAGCTCAGCAGGCGGTCCGAAGCGATTTCCCAGGAGGCGGTGGCTCTGACGCGCGCGCTGAAGGGTGACCGGCAGCGGCAAGGCGCCTGGGGGGAGATGATACTCGAAAGCATCCTGGAACGATCGGGCCTGCGCGAAGGGGAGGAGTACGAGACCCAAGCCCACAGGGTAAGCGACGAAGGCGACCGGCTTCGCCCGGATGTCGTCGTGAGCATCCCCGGCGGAAAGACCTTGGTCATCGACAGCAAGGTGTCGCTGGTGGCGTACACGGACGCGGTGAACTCGGAAGACGAGAATGACGCGTCAAGCGCGCGGAAGCGGCATGTCGCTTCGCTGAAGAGCCACATAGACGACTTGGCTGCACGCGACTACCAGCATGCCGAGGATTCCTCGGTTGACTATGTCATCCTGTTCGTGCCGATCGAGGGTGCGTTGTCGGAGGCGCTTCGCGTGGACGGTCATTTGACCGAATACGCGCTGGAGAAGAACGTCACGATCGCGACCCCGACGACGCTGATGATGGCACTGAAGACGATCGCGCATGTCTGGGCAGTCGAGCGCCGCAACCAGAATGCCGAAGCAATTGCCGAAAGGGCCGGGCGCCTCTACGACAAGGTCGTCGGCTTCGTTGACAACATGAAGAATGTCGGCAAGCGGCTCGATCAGGCGCAGGACGCCTATCAGGGTGCAATTGGGCAGTTGTCCAGCGGCCGCGGAAATCTCCTCAGCCACGTCGAGAAACTGAAGGAGCTCGGCGCACGTACCAACAAGTCCATAGGCGTCTCGTTCGACGGCGGCGAGGGAACGGCCGGGCAGATCGAGCACGATCCGGACAAATGAGCAGGCCGCGTTGATGCCTTCACTGCCGTTCTCGCGGCAGCAAGCCGCGGAACCATGTTTCAGAACGAAATTTTATGTGCCTCTACCCACGTTCGGCAGGCGAATGATCATGGGTTGGCGACCGATGCGAATACTCGATCTGGCCGCCTTGGGGGCCGCAAAATCGCCAGCCGTGCCTTCCCGGATGCCAGCGCGGGCGTTGTCTCCGGCGCCATGAAGTGAACCTGGACCTTGCGTGCCTGGCTGCCAGCGATCATGGCCGTTCACGTGTCCCGCCTTGTGTCTTCAGCATCGCTGTCGGCGAATTTCGTCAGGGCTGTCATCAGTCTCACGTCGTTTTGGGGTGGCCTGGGCACCCTTCTACCGCCAGGCACCGTCCATCAACGTTTCGAACCTGTCCTTCATTGTCATCGCCGGGGCCGCAAGCGGGATGAACCGGCGGGTCAGCCCATGGAACGGAAGCGGGGTAATCGGAACAATCGGAAAGGGAAGGTCGTCAGCGGGGGTGCCGAGAAGCTTGGCCGACAATGCGCGGCCCATCACCGACGTCATCGCAATGCCGCGGCCACTGAACCCGATCCCGGCCAAGACGCCGGGCGCGGGTTCGTGAAGATGGGGCATCATCTCTGGCGTTACGGCGATTCGGCCTGCCCATTTTCGAACAATCGGGATGTCGGCAAGCTGTGGGAACACGGTTCTCAGTCCTCGCCGCAGCCGGGTATAGCCGCCAAGGGTATCGACGGTGTCGCTGCTGCCGGCGCAGCCAAAGATCAGCCGTCCATCCCGGTCGTAGCGTGAATAGAATATTGCCAGACGAGAATCCGAGATCGTGACCTTGCCGGGCAGGATCTCCTTTTGCTGAGTGTCGCTCAGCGGATCGGTCGCAACTATGATGCTGACCAGCGGATGAAACGTCTTGCGCAGCCCAGGCCACAAGCCGTTGGTATAGGCATTCGTCGTCAGAACGACATTCTCGGCGGTGACTTCACCCTTGTCGGATCGCGCCTGCCACTTGCCATTCGCCCATTCCAGCGAGGTCACTGGGGTGTCTTTGAATAGCTGCGCGCCCAGGGCGACGGCGGCGCGAGCATACCCCCGGGTCAGCGACAGCGGTTGCACGTGCCCGCCGGCGGCATGGCGCAAGGCGAAGGGATAGGCGGGGGACCCGCTGGCCGCGCGCACTGCCTCACCATCCAGTTCCACGATATCCGCCCCGGCCGCCGCCCAGGCCTTGCCGAGCGCGCTCATGTCCCGGGCAGCCTTGCGGGTATGCGCCGCCTGAATCCAACCAGCCTGAACGGCGTCACAGTCTACATCGTACTTTCTGATGTCCGAAAACAGGTCATCGGCGGCTGTCAGAGTGGTCTTGATCAGCGTTTCGCCGTGCCTTGGGCCCAGCCGTGCCACCAGTTCCTGCGGTGTTTTCCGCCAGATTGGATTGCACTGGCCGCCGCTGCGCCCGGAGGCGCCCCAACCGATGTCCTTGCTGTCGACCACAGCGACCGATGCGCCCGCGTCGGCCAGGCCCAAGGCGGTTCGGCACCCGGTCAGGCCGGCGCCGATGACCAGCACGTCGACATCGACAGCGCCTTCCAGCTTCGCGGACTTGGGTGGGGCGCTGGCAGTGAAGGCCCAGTGAATTTCCTCTTTGGCGATTCTTTCTGCCATGGCCCTACGGTTGGTTCTGCAACATGAAACTCCTGTTGCCATTTTCCCACCTCCTGTCCGAAGTGCAATGTCGGCCATTCCTGGACGACGGCGCGGCCGGTCGGAGGAAGTGGTCTGGTGGCGGGGATTCCCGGCCTCAGGGCCGTCATCCCTGTGCCGAAAACTGGCTGAATTTCTATCGGAACGAAGCGTAGCCGGGCTCTCCGGACCGAGCAAGCCCAGCCTTGTGGCGTCCTTGCAATCCGGAGGGCCTTACCGAGATCAGGTAGCCGGGCGCCCTCCCGGACGCGTATTCAGCCGTTCCTGTACCGCCTTCACCTGCGCGGGCATCTGCCGGAAGCAAGTCCGCTTCGGAAGGCGCTCCCAGACGAGGCAGTTGACGTGATCGAGCAGCCCGTGCTCCCGGGAGGGTGGAACGGTGCGAAACGGAATGTCTGTGATGCGCGGAATCCTTTGCAACAAGGGCAAATGGCTGTAAGGGTTTGCTTGCTTGAAACTCGTTTTCGGGGGCATTGTGACAGTCACCGACAACGGATCGACGCCGAGTAAGCATCAATGGGAGGAACTCGATGAAATATATGATCAAATCAGCCATGCTGGCTGCTGCGGGCTCGGTGGGGCTCGCGGCACCGTCGTTTGCCGAGGAAGTGAACGTGGCATTCTTCTTGCAGTGGCCTACGCCAAACCTTGTTGCGAAGACCAGCGGTGCCTATGCGGACGCCATGGGCGTAGACGTGAACTGGGTGGACTTCACCACCGGCACGGCGATGACCGAGGCCATGCTGGCCGGGGACATCGACATCTCTTACAGTCAGGGCCTTGCCCCGTTTGTGACCGCGATCCAGCAGGGCGCTCCGCTGAAGATGGTTGGAATTGCCGTTGTTTACGAAGCCAACGATTGCTTCGTGCGCAACGAACTGGGCATCGACGGCTCCAACGCGTCCGAGCTCGAAGGCAAGACCGTTGCCGTGCCGCTCAACACGATGGCCGACTATGCCTTCCGCAAGTACATGGACCACTACAATGTCGACATTTCGACGATGACCGTCGTGGACCAGGCCCCGCCGGATGGCGCAAAGTCGCTGGCCGATGGCGCTGTTGACATGGCGTGCGTGTTCGGTGGGGTCGATACCGCTTCGGCCGCCGAAGTCGGTACGGCCATCATGACCTCCGAGCAAAAGAAGGATGCCGGCATCGGTTCATTCGACGTCGTCACCGTGACCGAGAAGTTTGCAACCGAAAGCCCCGAACTGGTCCAGGCGTTCATGGACGCGACAGCTGAGGCCAACGAGGCGTGGACGGGATCTGACGAGCAAATCCAGATCGTCGCCGATGCGTCCGGCATGAACGTCGAAGCCACGAAAACGACGCTGGCTGGCTTCGTCATTCCGAGCGTCGAGGATCAGATCGACAACTTCTTCAACGAGGGTGGCGACGCGGCTGCTGCCGCAGCATCTCTTGGTCTGGTGTTCCAAGGCGATTCCGACGGCTCGCAGATCGCGAAGACGATCGACGGTTCGTTCCTCCAGTAGTCGACGTACCGGCAGGTTGGGGAGTGGGCCAGCCATGGCCCGCTCTCGCTTCAAAGAACATGTGCGGTTGTCTGCGCCGCGCTAGGTCGGCCTCCAGTCGGTCTGTCGCCAAGGACGCCGCCGTAGTCTACAGAACCGAATAGCGATTCCGGCGATGGCAGACCTTGTTTGCGAAAACCTGAGCATGACATTCACCAACCCGCAGACCGGCGCGGCGGTGCATGCTCTGAAGGACATCAATTTCACGCTGAAGAAGGGTGAGCTTCTGTCCGTTCTCGGGCCTTCGGGCTGTGGCAAGACGACCTTGCTGAACCTGATCGCAGGATTCATCAATGCCACTGACGGAAACGCGAAGCTGGGCGGAAGGACAATCGACGCACCCGGCGTCGAACGCGGAATGGTGTTCCAGCAAGGCGCACTGTTCGAATGGCTGCCCGTGTCCAGGAACGTGGACTTCGGGCTGCGAATGAAAAGGAACAATCCCAAGGACAACGAAGAGCTGGTCGAAAAGTGGCTGGACATCGTCGGCCTGCAAGGGTTCGGCGACACGCCAACCTATCAGCTCTCGGGCGGGATGCAGCAACGCGTGGCCCTTGCCCGCTGCCTGATCAATGATCCAGAAGTGATCCTGATGGATGAACCTCTGGGCGCGCTTGACGCGCTGACCCGCGAAAAGATGCAGTCGCTGGTGCTGGAGCTTTGGAAAGAGACCGGCAAGACGATCATGATCATCACGCATTCTGTCGAAGAGGCGCTTCTGTTGGGCGAACGGCTGTTCGTCATGGCGCCGCGTCCGGGGCGTGTGCACAAGGAGTACCGGTTGCCCTTCGCCGAGCGCGGCCTCCAGGAATCGCTGCGCGAAATCAAGCACGATCCGTATTTTTCCGAGGTTCGAGAAGAAATCCTGACGATGATCTGGGACATGGAAGAGGAGATCATGGGCCGTGTTTGAATGGCTGTCCGACAATCGCGCCTCGATCGCCGCAGTTTTGATCCTCGTGATGACGGGCACGTTCGTCTGGTCCATCGTGGTCGGCAGGAGGCAAGCCAGGCTCACGGCCAATGACGAGGTGTTTGGCGACCCGGTCCGGACCAGGGGCGGATGGTACTGGGCGGTATGCGGCGTGTCCGCGCTCTTCCTCTTGTGGTCCTACTATTCGTGGGGTGTGGGCAGGGCGTACTTTCCGAACGCCGCCAACGAGATGTGCCAGATTGCGAAGCTTGAAGAGGCCGTTTCCCCGATCAAGGCGGCCTTGCCCATCGGTTCACGCTATTACAAGTCGACATTGCTGGCGTCACGCAATTCCGACCAGCTGGACGTACTGGAAGTCCAACTGCAAGGCACGGCGTTCTCCGACGCCGAAAGGTCTGAGCTTTTGGACGTGATCGGCCAGGTCCGGGAACTGATCGCCAATTCGTCCAATCCGGCCAAGATGGGAGAAGAGCCCAAGGCCGAACTTTTGAGCTTGGCCGAAAGGTTGAACGAGCTCAGTTCCTACATTCACGCCGGACCGGACGGCTTGACCCCAAGCGATGAAGCGCTGGCACAACCCAAATGGGGCACGACATTTACCGAGATCCCGATCTTGCCCATCACCGAGCGCGGCATGCTGTTTGATGCCGCTTCGGTGGAAGCCGCCGAAATCGCTGGCGCATTCAACAAGATACGGAACAAGTTTCCGGCAAACGACGTCTTGATTGATGACATCAAGACACGGATCGAAGCTCTGAAGGAGATCAATGAATCCGGAGAATTCGACGAACTCGAAAGGGCAGGTCGCGAAGACTACGTCAAGGCGGTCGAGCGCATTTTCAAGCGTCTGGACGACGGGTTGATCTTTCCTGCCGCCGCGTTGGAGGGCGTGGATGCAGCAATCGCCAACCTGGATGCGGTGGCAAGGGACGCACAAGGCGGTCTGAGACTTGCCGACGCCCTGTTCTTTCCGGGTCCCGGCATCGTCAAGTCACGCACCCAGTGCACTGAACAGGGCCCCGCCCGATGGTTGCCAAAACCGACCGATGTGGTCGCCACGTTCCTGCGCTTGGCCAATCCGGACGTCGAGAACGGCGGTGGCTACCGCGGGTTTCCGCTCTTGTGGTGGGATTGGCTGCCGATCGCCGATGTGGTTGCGTTCTTCATTCCCGACTGGATCGCCGATGTCTGGCCGGGGGAATACGCCAGCCACGGGCCGGACGGCACGATAACCCCCAATTTCAAGGACAAGTTGCTGGCATTCGCCCAGGGCGACGTCACGCTCGGCTATGTTCCCATGCTGGACGGGCATATCTGGGATTCGCTGTTCCGGGTGCTGGTTGCCTTGGCGCTTGGCATCTTTCTCGGTGTGCCGCTTGGACTGCTCATGGGCGTGTCGCGGTTCTTCAAGTCGTTCTTTGACCCGCTGATCGAGCTTTACCGCCCGGTGCCACCACTCGCGTGGGCGCCGCTGATCCTGACGATATTCGGCATTCACGATGACGGCAAAATCTTCCTGCTCTTCATGGTCGCCTTCGCGATCATGGTGATTTCCGCGCGCACGGGGGCGTCGGGCGTGCTGCTTTCAAAGATCCGGGCATCACACTCGCTTGGGGCAACGGACAGGCAGATCATGTGGAACGTCATTCTCCCGAATGCCATGCCGGAAATCCTCACCGGCACCCGCATTGCGGTGGGAGTGTGTTGGGGGACGCTTGTGGCGGCCGAAATGCTCGCCGGGACCACCGGTGTTGGCTTCATCGAGAACATCGCCCGAACCGTGTCGGACTACGAGCTGATCTGGGTGACCATCTTGATCATGGGCATACTCGGCCTGATCTTCGATCTGATCATGCGCTGGATCATCCAAAGAACCATTCCCTGGCGCGGCATGGGATAAATGCACTGGCATTTCCGCCGTATTCGACCATGCGGCCCTGCCCGAAATTCGTCGTAAGGAATCCGGGGAGCTGCGACAAGTTGGCCGCGGAGTTGGCCGCGTCCGAACGGACGGTCCGCCGGGTATTTGAGGCACGGGCATACGCTCGCCATTGGCGCCTCAATTGTTGAAGTCGGCCGCCGCAGGTGTACGGACTGAAGTCTGCCTGCACGCCCGAATCTCAAGTTCGCATGAAGCCTCTTCGCTCACGTCGAATTTGTTCGCCTTGAGATGGGATCTCCCGACCGGTGCAAGGGTCTCGTCGGCGGACCTGTCGCACATGCAGGATTGCGACGTCTCATTCTGCCCGTCGATGATGGACACGATGTCAAAGTTGATTTCGGCAACCGGGCAAGGCGCCCCCCCGCCGCAGCCCCTTCCTGGCCAGTTCCGTGAAGCACTGCTCCAACCGGCTGGATCATGAGGTCGAGGTCGGCCTGTGGCGAACATGCCGGTGCCTGCGGCGCGCAAGCCACTACCTATTCTCCTCGGTCTTGTGCGTCCGGCGTCCCGAGCCCATTCACGGAGGTCCATGCCTGAGGCGTCCGGAATCCGGGATGGTCCGGGTCAGGATCCTTCGACGTCGAGGCCGTTTGCGCGCGCAATGAAGTCCGCAAGCATTGGCACGAACCTGTCACCTTCGCCCGCCGCGTCCATTGCGGCAAAGGAATTCCTGACCGCCGACTGGATCGGGTGCAGCGCCCCGACCGAATTTGCCAGGCTGGTCAAGTAGCGCATGTCCTTGTGCGCATTCGAAATCGAGAATTTATGCGCGTTTTCATCGCGTTCCAGCGTCCACTTCATAAAGGTTTCGTAGAATCCGTTCGACATGCGTCCGGGTCGAATTACGCTGTCGACCTGTTCTGGCGTCAGGCCAGACTTGCGTGCGAGCGCCAGGGCCTCTGCGTATAGCGCACCGTAGCCCATCCCGATGAAATTGTTGATGAGCTTCATCTTGTGCCCGAGTCCGACTTCGCCAAGATGCACGATGACGCCTGCCCAGCACTCGAGTATGGGCTTGATGCGCCTGAATGTCTCGGGACTGGCACCGACCATCGCATCGAGCGTGCCCTCCCATGCCTCCTTGGGCGTGCGGGACAGGGGCGCGTCCGCCATGTGTCCTCCCGCTGCACCGATTTCGGCCGCCAGCGCCAAGGTGGAGACCGGATCGGAGGTCGAACAGTCGACAATGACCGCGTCCGGCTGGAGTCCTTCCAGAATGCCGCTCGAGCCTCTGACGAGTTCTTCGACCTCCGTGGAGCCTGTCACGCATATTTGAATGATTTCAGAGCGTTCCGTGAGTTCCCTCACAGACCTTGCTTCGACGGCACCACGCGCGACAAGGTCATCGACTGCCTTCCGCCGTCGATGCGCAACCACCGTTAGCGGATAGCTGGCCTCGACGATGTTCTTGGCGATGCCGTGTCCCATGAGGCCGACACCGATCATGCCAACGGCGGGTTTCGTCACGTCTCACTCCTCGCCAAGGAACCTGCGCATGCGTGCCAGGGCCTCGCGGATGTTGTCCTGGCTGTTGGCATAGCTGAGGCGAAGGTATCCCTCGCCCAGGATTCCGAAATCGGGACCGCCTATGGTTGCCACGCCGGGGCCCTCCAGGAGGTCCGAAGCAAGTTCCTTGGCCATTCGGCCGGTGCCGGCGATGTTCGGAAAGGCATAGAATGCGCCCTTGGGCGTGATGCAGGACACGCCGGGAATGCCGTTCAGCAGGTCAACCACGAGCCTCCGGCGGGCATCGAACTCCGCCATCATCTCGCCCACTGCGTCCTGCGGCCCGGACAAGGCCTCGATGGCCGCGTGCTGGGCAGGGGCGTTCACGCAGGACCATGCGTTGACCGCGAGCTTTCGGACCTTCTCGTAGAGTCGGTCGGGCCAGACCGAATATCCCAGGCGCCAGCCGGTCATGGCGTAGGTCTTCGACCAGCCGTTCAGCAGAATGACGCGGTCGCGGATCTCGGAGTAGCCGAGAAGCGGCACGTGGTCCTCTCCGTCATAGAGCATCTGGTCGTAGATCTCGTCCGACAGCAGAGCCACGTCTGGCCATTCGGCAAGGCCGGACGCAAGAGCGTCGATCTCGGCTCTCGGCGTCACGCCGCCGCATGGATTCGCGGGAGAGTTCAGAATGACGAGGCGCGTGTTCGACGTGACGAGCGAAAGCGCTTCCTCTGCCGAGAAGGCGAACCCGTTCTCTTCCCTTATCGGAACCGGAACCGGTCGCGCACCAGTGAATTCGATCATCGAGCGGTAGATCGGAAAGCCGGGATCGGGGTAGAGAATCTCGGCCCCGGGCTCGCCGAACATCAGGATGGCCGCGAACATGGTCACCTTGCCTCCCGGCACGACGATGACACTGTCCGGGTTCACCTCGATCGCGAAGCGCCTGTGGATGTCGGCAGCGACGGCCTCCCTGAGTTCCGGGAGTCCGGTCGCGGGAGTATAGCCATGCTGGCCGTCGCGGAGGGCCTTGACCGCGGCTTCCACGATGTTCTCAGGGGTCGGGAAGTCCGGCTGGCCGATTCCCAGGTTGATGACGTCCTTGCCGTCTGCGGCCAGTTCTCCCGCCCGCGCCAGCACGGCGAACGCGTTTTCCTCTCCAATGCGGTCAAATCCGCTGATCGTGTCCAGCATGCAATTGTTCCTAGTATGTTGCCCGCCCGCCCGAGATGTCGAAGACGGCCGCGGTCGTGAAGCTGCACTCCCTGGACGACATCCAGGCCACCATGTTGGCGATTTCCTCCACCTCGACGAACCGCCCGCGCGGGATCTTCGACAGCATGAACTCGATGAATTCTTCGGTGACCTGTTCAAGAATCTCGGTATTTGCCACTGCCGGCGTGACGCAGTTCACGGCGATGTCGTGCTCGGCGACTTCCTTGCCGAGCGCCTTTGTGAAGCCGATGACGCCGGCCTTGGACGCCGCGTAGTGCGTGGCCTTCGGGTTGCCTTCCTTGCCCGCGATCGACGCGATGTTGACGATGCGCCCGTAGTTGCGTGCCTTCATCCCAGGCAGCACGGCCTTGTTCGTGTGATAGGTGCCAGTAAGATTGACGGCGATGACCTGATTCCAGATTTCCGTGTCATATTCCTCGATCGCGGTGACGGGTCCGGCGATGCCGGCGGAATTCACGAGAATGTCGATGTGGTCGAACTCCGCTTCTGTCTTGGCGCATGCGGCCACGACGGACGCGTAGTCGGTAACGTCGCAACGGACGGCCCGTGCCCCGTCGATTCTGTCTGCCGCCGCCTCGGCCTTCTCGACATTGATGTCCCAGAGGCATGTCCGTGTTCCGGAATCGGCCAGCCTGTGGGCGCAGGCGAGCCCGATGCCCTGTGCGCCCCCTGTAATGACCGCGGTTTGTCCCGAGAGGTCGTAGACGTTTGCCATCACATCACCGCCCCTATCTGCCAGGGCACGAACTCGTGGTCGCCTAGCCCTTGCGCTTCGGACTTTGAAGTCGCGCCGCTGGCGACCTCGAGGAAGAGTTCGTAGATCTCGCGGCCCTTTTGATCGACCGTGGCCTTGCCGGTCAGGATGTCGCCTGCGTTGATGTCCATGTCGTCCTTCATGCGTGCATACATTTCCGAATTCGTGGCTACCTTCACTGTCGGCGCGGGTTTCGAGCCGAACGCCGAGCCGCGACCCGTCGTGAAGCACACGAGGTTGCAGCCGCTGGCGATCTGTCCGGTCACGCTTGCCGGGTCATAGCCGGGACTGTCCATGAAGGTGAAGCCCCTTGCCGTGACCTGTTCCGCATACTTGTAGACGCCGGCGAGAGGCGTGGTGCCGCCCTTTGCCGCCGCTCCTAGCGACTTTTCGAGGATCGTTGTCAGTCCGCCCTTCTTGTTGCCGGGAGAGGGATTGTTGTCCATCGATCCCTTGTTGCGGGCGGTGTAGTCCTCCCACCAGCGCACGAGCCCGACCAGCCTTTCGCCGATCTCCCGCGATGCCGCACGCCGGGTCAGAAGGTGCTCCGCGCCGTAGATTTCCGGAGTCTCGGCAAGGACGCCCGTGCCGCCCTGCGCAACAAGCAGGTCGCAGGCATGCCCGAGTGCCGGGTTTGCGGTGATGCCGGACCATGCGTCCGAACCGCCGCATTGCAACGCGACCATCAACTCGGAGGCAGGGCAGGGAGTGCGCGTGGCCTCGTTTGCCAACGGCAGCATCGCCCGCACCCTTTCGATGCCAAGGTCGATTGTGCGCTGGAGGCCTGCGACGTTCTGTATGTTCATGGTCTGAAACAGGGGGCCATGTTCGAGACCGTACGCCTCGAGAAGCCAGTCGATCTGGTTCATCTCGCAGCCGAGACCGACCATGAGGACGCCGGCATGATTCGGATGCCGTGCGTAGCCCCACATGACGCGCTGAAGGGCTTCGAAACCGTCACCGTCCCCCTGCATTCCGCAGCCAGTGCCGTGAACGAAAGCCACGACGCCATCTACATTCGGGAAGTCGGCAAGCTCGTCGGGACCGAACGCGTCGGCAATGCGCCGTGCTGCCGTCGCCGAACAGTTCACCGAGGTCACGACGGCAATGAAGTTGCGGGTGCCGGTGCGGCCGTTGCCGCGGCGATAGCCCATGAACGTGTCGCGCGCCTCTTCCGCCACCATGTCGGTCGGGCGAAGATCGGTGCCGAACTCGTAGTCCATGTCCGTGTTGCGGAACTCGGTGTTGTGCGTATGCACATGGTCTCCCGGTGCAATCCGCCTGGAAGCGTAGCCGATGATCTGCGCGTATTTTCGGACTTCGTCGCCCTTCGGAATCGCGCCTGCCGCCACCTTGTGACCAGACGAGATCGGCGCCTTGATCGTGACGCCTTCGACGACCGTGCCGACATCAAGGTGCCGGGTCGCCGTAACCACGTTGTCGGCGGCGTCCAGCCGGACATATGACGGATGTTGAACCATGGCATGATCTGCCACGCTTTCGCCCGAGACGTCTTCTGCGCCGTTGGCGCGTTCCGGGGATCACGTGGCGGGCATATCCTCTTCGATATAGGTCTGAACGATCGAGGCAAAGTCCGGGTCGGCGGAAAATCCAAGCCTGATGGCACGTTCGGGAGAGAAATTCCTTGGCCAACCCGCGACGATCTTCATGATCGTTTCGTCAGGTTCCGGCCTTATGAGCGAAACTGCGCTTTCGCCGGCAACGTCGCGAAGGGCTTCGATCTGTTCCGCCACGGTGCATGACACGCCCGGCATGTTGAGCGCGCGATGGCCACCGAGCCTGTCGAGGTCCAGCGTTGCCGCGTGCCGGAGGAACCCGGCGGCCGAGCGGGGAGAGGCATGCCAGTGACGAACCGTGTCGGACACGGGCAGGATCGCCTCCTTGCGGCTCAGCGGTTCGCGGATGATTCCCGAGAAGAAGGACGATGCGGCGCCGTTGGCCTTGCCTGGTCGCACGCATATCGTCGGCAGCCGGATGGACATGCCGTCGAAGTAACCCTTGCGGATGTAGTCGCCGAGCATGAGTTCCGAGATTGCCTTCTGTGCTCCGTATGACGTCCGCGGCATCGTGGGAAAGTCGTCACCGATCTTGTCGGGAAAGGGTGGTCCGAACACGGCGATGGAGGACGTGAATACGATCTTCGGGCAGTAGGTGCCGCCAGATGCGGCCGTCTCGGCGCGAAAGGCCTCGAGGAATCCCCTGAATGCAACCATGTTGACGTTCCAGCCAAGATCGAAATTCGCCTCGGCCTCCCCGGAGACGATCGCGGCGAGGTGGTAGACGAGGTCGAATCGCCCGGTGGCCATTGACTTCATCATCGCCTGGTCGGTCACGTTGCCCTCGACACGACGTGCCGCAGACGCTCCGTTCTCCGGAAAGGCCATGTCCAGGAGCGTGACCTCGTCGCTGGTCGACAAGGGGTCCGAGGCCAGCAGCCGCGCCAGTTTCTGGCCCACCATGCCGCCACCGCCGATGATCAGGATCTTCAATTGCGCCTCCGTGGTTGCTCGGCGGAGATTGTCTGGAACACTGCCTGAATTCAAGTGCTGCCGGTCGTTCGACACCGCTTCAATTTCGGGCTAGGTGAGCTGCGAGGGCACGGAACGGATGCCGGCAAAGCGGAGGATGACCTGGATGAAACTGGTGCGCTATGGAATTTCCGGAGAGGAGAAGCCGGGGCTGATCGACGGAGACGGTGCGCTGCGCGACCTGTCCTCGCATGTGGCGGACATATCGGGATCGATGCTTGACGACGCGTCGCTCGACCGGTTGCGCGCGCTCGATGCATCCTCGCTTCCGAAGGTGGAGGGCGAGGTGCGGTTGGGCGTGCCGGTCAGCGGCATCGGCAAGTACATGTGCATCGGCCTGAACTACCGTGACCACGCCGAGGAAGCGGGAATGCCGATCCCGGAGCATCCGATCCTCTTCATGAAGGCGAACTCCGCGATTTCGGGGCCTGATGATCCGGTCTCCATGCCACGCGGGTCAACCAGTTCGGACTGGGAGATCGAGTTGGGCGCCGTGATCGGTGCGACGGCCAAGTACGTGAGCGAGGCGGAAGCGCTCAGCCACGTGGCCGGGTATTGCATCTGCAACGACGTGTCGGAGCGCCATTTCCAGATTCACCTGTCGGGGAACTGGACCAAGGGCAAGTCCTGCGACACGTTCGGGCCGACGGGTCCGTGGCTTGTCACGAGGGACGAGATTCCCGATCCCCAGTCCCTTGCCATGAGGCTCGACGTGAACGGCGAGCGCATGCAGGAGGGCAACACAAGGACCATGATCTTCACGGTGGCCGAGATCGTGTCGCACCTGTCGCAGCTGTTCACGCTGCACCCGGGCGACGTGATTTCGACCGGAACCCCTCCCGGCGTCGGCATGGGCATGAAGCCGCCAAGATATCTCCGGGCAGGTGACGTTATGGAGCTGACGATCGACGGGCTCGGAACGCAGCGCCAGAAAGTCGTGGAGGATGCCTGAGCGGCCGGCTCTCCTGCAACTCGGCAGGGTTTCGGAGCGCATGGCGGAGCGGCTTGCCGCCGGATTCGATGTCGTCCGGCTGCCGCCCGACCATGAAGCGTTCCTCGCGGAGCACGGCTCGGAATTCGCTGCAATCGCGACGATGAGGGGCGTTCCGGAAGAGGTGATGGCCGGGCTTCCGAACCTCAAGGTCATTTCGAGTTTCGGGGTCGGTTACGACAACATCGATGCCGTCGTGGCGGCGAGGCGGGGCATTCTTGTCGCCCACACGCCCGATGTCCTGAACGATGAGGTTGCGGACACCGCGATCATGCTTTGGCTTGCGGTCAGCAAGGAACTGCTGCCTGCAGAACGCTGGGCGCGTTCGGGTGCCTGGGAAACGAAAGGCGCCTATCCGCTGGCGCGCACTGTCAGGGGCCGCAACGTAGGCATTCTGGGCCTCGGACGGATAGGGCAGACGATCGCGAAAATGGCGGAGATGTTCGGAGCCAAG
This sequence comes from Paracoccaceae bacterium, assembly GCA_965208685.1. Classification (GTDB taxonomy): domain Bacteria; phylum Pseudomonadota; class Alphaproteobacteria; order Rhodobacterales; family Rhodobacteraceae; genus JAJEFO01. The sequence continues at coordinate 1,091,487 of CBDBPL010000007.1, forward strand.
GTGCATTATCACAGCCGCGCTCGAAAGGGCGTGCCTTACCTGTACTTTGACGACCTTGCTGGCATGGCAAGCGAGGTGGACGTGCTGTTCGTCATAACTCCGGGCGGCAAAGGAACGCGGCACCTTGTGAATGCCGAGGTTCTGGACGCACTTGGGCCGGAGGGCATCCTCATCAACGTTTCCAGGGGGAGCGTGGTTGACGAGGCGGCTCTTGTAGCAGCTCTCAAGGAACGCCGTTTGGGCGCGGCGGGGCTTGACGTGTTCGAGGACGAGCCGCGTATTCCGGATGCCCTGAAGGCAATGCCGAACGTGGTGCTGTTGCCGCACATTGGCAGCGCGACGGTCGAGACCCGGCAGGCCATGGGCGATCTGGTCTGCGACAATCTCGACGCGTGGCTCGCAGACGGAAAGGTCGTGACGCCAGTCCCGGAGTGCCTGCATCTGAACAAGCAGTGATCGCTGTCCTTGTGGCGCGTCGTCTCGCCTGCGGCAACGGGTCCTGTTCGGTTCTCGGGCACCAGACCGCTCTGCCGTCGTGGATGGCCAACTTTCGGGACAGTGCCGGACCCGCAGCAGCGGCACCGCAGAGCTTACGGATCGTGGCGATGAACCGGATCGAGCTGAACCCGCACCGGCGGCCGCGTTGCGGCTCAGTTCCGGTGAGCAAGGCCAGACGGTTTGCGATGCCGCGAAACACTTGCCCCAACCCAACACATGCTGTAAGTGCATTTGTACTTACGAACGAAAGGCGATTTCGATGCCGAAGATCACGCAGACCGGCAATTCCCACGGTGTCGTCATCCCTGTGGCCACGCTCGCGCAGGCCAATCTGACGGCTGGAGACAGCGTCGTCATGGCGCCTTTGCAGGATGGAATCCTGATCGCGCAGGAGACCTCCGCATCCGGCCGGATGGTGGCGGCAATGCTCGATAGCATGGACCGGTACGCCGAAACTTACCGCACGCTGGCCTCGGAGAGGCTCAGCACTTGACAGAAGGGACCTCGCTGGATGAAGCGCAGCTAGTCGAGGTTTTCGGCGGCCACGTCCTGCCGACGGCCCGGTTGGTGGCTCTTTTTCACGGGATTCAACTGCGCCGGTTCGGCGGGGCGGCCGGACTTCGCGATTCCGGGTTGCTCGAAAGTGCAGTGGCACGAGGAGCGCAGGTCCTCGCCTATTCTGGGACCGGCGACATCGTCGAGGCAGCCTGTGCGATCGCCGAGGGCATCATCCGCAACCATCCGTTCGTTGATGGCAACGAGCGTACTGGTTTCGCCACCATTGCCTCTGCCCTCGCGGCAAACGGCTACCGCTTGGATATGGAGCCGATCGACGCGGCGCAGGCCGTGGTCGACGTCGCCGCAAGAAATATGACGGCCGAGGAATTCCGGAACCTTGTGCGGGCGCACGCAGTGCCCGAACCAACCAGTGATCTGACCGGGAAGCACCCAACAACTGGCGAGACGAATTTCGGTTCGTAGCGAAAGTAACTCGCACCGGGCGCATCGTCGGTCTCGCTCGCCATCTGAACTGCGCTTTGGGGAAGTTCAGAGTCCGATCCCAGGCAAGCTTCGCTGCGTCTTCGTCTTGGTAAAGTGAAGTGTTGTTGTGGATTCCGTGGCTCAAATTCGCACAAGGGTGGACGTTCATCTACATGTCATGCTCCTCGCGTGCTGCACCGTGCGCTTCCCAGCCGGCATTGATCCGCCCGTCATGCTCTGCGCAGTCGAGCGGCAACAGTTCCTCGGTCCGGTGCACATCGGCGCGGTCTGGCAGGCGACCGCAGAACGGCACAGAATCGCCAAGGTCAGGACAGTCGACAGCGAGCACGCCGACCCGAAGCCGATTCCGCCAAGCACGCCGTGCGCTCCGGGCGGATCCAGTGGTACACCTGGCAGCAGGACGGTTGCGCGCATCCCGACCGATGGCGCGCCTCCATCATTGCCTCCCTGAGTCGGCTGTCGTCGGCGCTGCCCGCTGGGCACTTCAGTTCCGTTCTTCCCCTGTCATCCCGTGTATCGGGAACCGTTTTCGCCGTATTCGGCGACCAGGGCCGCGATCATCTCCCCGTCCATGCCGTCTATTGCGGGCATCGCTCCGCCCGGCCTGGGTCGAATCCATGAGTCCTCGCGCGTTTCCACTGGCTCCAGACTCAGCGTGGGCTGTGACTTGCTGTCCAGTTGCAGCTTGCCGAGACGTTCGCCTGGCATTCGCGGCAGGATCTCCCTCGCCTTGTCGATTGCGGCTCGAAGTCCCGCAGCTGGCTCGCCCTTCGGCAGGTCCGCCGTGGTCAGGATCTTCGCTTCAAAAGTGTCCCTTGCGACCGCTGGCACGAGGTTGCGGGATATCATCTCGACAAGCGAGAGCGGCGCTTCCTGGGGAAACTTTCCGCTGGCGGCGCATGCCATCCGCCAGAGCGGCATGACGTGCCTGTCCAGCATCCAGAGATCAATGAAGTCCCGCATGGCCACTCGACCGGCCGCGGCCAGTGTCTTGTTGGCCGACAGGTCTGCGAAATGCAGGCGCTGGCCGAAGGCCGGATCCGGCACAGGCGCGAAATACTCCAGGGACAGAGCCTGGGTCCATTGCAGGATTGCAGTGCCCGTTCCCGGTTTCGTCACCCGACATTCCCGGAAACCCTCGAAGGACTTCGTCTCCTCGACCGTGAACCCGGCGGCCTTGAGTGCTTGTGCATCCAGCCGCATGACTGGTTCAGGATCGCCTGCGGTGAAGATGTCCTGGTCGTCGGTCAGGCGGAATCCGTGCTGTTGGATCACCGCGCTGCCGGCGAACGGGCTGGACGCGGTCCGGTTGTTCCGGATGACTTCCAGGATCTCCTTCTGAAAGTCATCCAGCGGCATGCCCGTCTTCCCAACCGGTTCGCTCAAGGATGTCCGCCGCGAGGCGGGCCGCGTCGAGGTCGCCGTAGGTCTGCAGGCTGGTGGCGATGCCGCGCATGCCCCTGGTGGTTGCGTGACCGGGTATGTTCCAAAGGCATCTGGCTCCGTAGAGATCGTAGGCCTTCTTGCGCAGTGCCAGCAGTTCCTCGCCGATGTCTTCATATTCCAGATCGATGCGGAAGCGGCGCGAGCGCCGTTCCGCCTCGCAATGAAACCGTTCAGGGATCGGTATTCTGCCGGTGTATGTCCGAGGCCGCATTGCCCCGCTTGCCTGTCGGTCGCTCATCCCGTCTCTCCAGTCCGGCGGCGATCACGCCGCTTACAAGGACGTATGCAACTTGAACCCAACCCAAATCATCCACCAACATCTATATCAGGCAGAGCAAGGGAGGCCAGCAGGACCGGGCCGGATACCGTGGATTGGGAGACCAGATTGCCAATGACCGGGGGACAAAGAGCGAGGCACGAAGTCGGAGACGGTTCTCTACAAAGTCCAGCATGCACGTCGCCTGCGATCTTCCCGCCATGCCGGTGACGCGCCCAGTCGTCCCGATCTGGCTGTCGCAACTTTCGCGCAACCGTGTCGATACAGGGCTGCTCCTGGCACAGACAGAAGGAACGCATCCAATTCGGTGACCTGAAAGCTGCGCAGGTTTGCGTCGAGTCGTTCAGGTTGCCCCTTGGTGCAGCACGACAGAGACATTGTCAGTCAATTGAGCGATTGCCAGCATTGTTCGCTACCTGAGATGCGTTTCGAAGAAGGCCAGTGTCCGATCCCAGGCAAGCCTTGCCGCCTCTTCGTCGTAGCGAGGTGTCGTGTTGTTATGGAAGCCGTGGTTCACGTTCGCATAGAAGTGGACGCTGAACTCCTTGCCGTGCTCCCTTAGCGCGGCATCGTAGACTTCCCAGCCGGCGTTGATCCGCTCGTCCAGCTCGGCATAATGGATCAGCAGCGGCGCCTGGATCTGCGGCACGTCGTCGACACTCGGCTGACGGCCGTAGAACGGCACCGAGGCGGCAAGGTCGGGATAGGCAACCGCGAGCGCGTTGCAGACACCGCCGCCGTAGCAGAAACCGACGCAGCCGACGCGGCCGGTCGAGTCTCCGTGATCGCGCAGGAATTCAAACGCCGCGAAGAAGTCCTCCATCAGCTTGCTGCGGTCCATCTGACGCTGCATTTGACGGCCCTCGTCGTCGGTTCCGGGATACCCGCCGAGGGGTGTCAGCCCGTCGGGCCCAAGGGCAAGATATCCGGCCTTTGCGGCTCGGCGGACCACATCCTCGATGTAAGGGTTGAGTCCGCGGTTCTCGTGCACGACGAGCACTGCGGGCAGGGGGCCAACTGCACCTGACGGCTTCGCCATCAGCGCCCTGATCGTCCCGTGGCCTTCCGGACTCGGGTATTCCACGATTGCAGTTTCGATGCCTGGATCGTCGGGCGCGACCTCCTGCGCCCAGGCGTAGTTCGGCTGAAGCTGTTCAAGGATCATCGTGCCGGTGACCCCGGCGGCGGCGTACTTTCCGGCTTGCGAGATGAATTCGCGCTTCGACAGCGCGCCATGGACGTAGCCATCAAAGATCTCGAGAATCCTCTGGTCAAAATCCGATGCGCGTTTGCGTGTTGCCGTCATGGTGTCCTCCTTGGCCACGCGTGGCGACGATGGCCACGCGGTCGGTCCTCGTTCGAGCGTTTGGGTGAGGGCGTCACCAACACCCTTGCCGCGTACGCTAGCCCTGTCAGCGCGAAATTCAAGTACAAGCGCGCGGCACCGCTTGCCGAAATGCTGGCTGGCGGAGCCAATGAATGAAACCGGAAGAAGCGTTCCTGAACCCGCGATTCCTTCCGCATCGCATTTTCCGTCGGGTAAGGGTCAGCATCACTGGCCAAGTCCTCGTGGATGCCCTGTTCGCGATGCGGAATTCGTCACGCGGCACTATGGTCGGTCGTGCGCCCGCACCGCAACGCGAACCAGGGAGGCTGCACCGACCGCTTGCGTCGCGCCCCTTTGCCCGCGAACAACGTGCGATTTGCCTGTCCGCAGCGCCTATCGCCCGTTTCGAGTCGTGCATGGGCACGCATGCAGCAAGGGTACGCGGCGGTCCGCCTCCCCGAGCAAAGGCAACGCGCGTGTCTGCCGGCCCATGTCGGAATCCCCAGCTCACATTCCCGATGGTCGCGGCGTCTTTGGTCTCCGTCGCATATCGGGCTTCGCCACACTCACGCATACAGGGCCGACGGGCTCCGCCCTGGAACGCGGGAAGGAATGCACATTTCGCTTGAGTATTCCGGCCCGATGCGCCTGGAAGACGTGGCGGCGGACATTCCTTGCATGCCCGCTGCTCGTTCTCACCCGTCATTGCCATGGACGGAGGAAGGGGTTGGCCGCCACGCAGCATGTGACTAATGTCTGCCAAGACAAGTCGGACTGGCTGTCGAAGCGCGTTCCGGAGAAATTGATCCGGTTTGCCAACTCGGTTCTGGAGGAGAAGACGCCGTTCGACTCCAACTGGACTGCATTGACGCCCGACTGGCGGCTGAGGGGCTTCGAGGCAGCACCGTTCAAGGACGAGGTGCACCCCGCTTTGCCTTGAACGACAGCGCGCACCGAGTGCTTGGCGAGACGCGGTACAGGGGATCCGCCTCATGCCACGGTTCGCGCTTGCGGCGTGCAGGAATCGGAGGAGCTACGGGGGACTTTAATGACCGACCTTGCGCCGCTTGACGAAGCGATCACACTAGACCAGCTCGGCCGCGATCCGTTTCCGATCTACCGACGGTTGCGCCGCGATGCGCCGGTGCTGCGGGTCAAGGCGGTGGGCCGGACGTTCCTGACGAAGGCCGCCGACACGAAATATGTCAAGGACCACCCGAAGTTGTTCAGTTCCGACGATCCGAACACGCCAATGAAGCGCGCATTCTGGGCGCATACGCTCATGCGCAAGGACGGCGACGCGCATCTGCGCGAACGCATGGCCATGGCGCCCGCCTTTGCCCCCAGGGTGATGCGGGAAGAATGGATGCCGCAGTATCGCAGGATTGCCGAAGACTATGTCGCGCGGCTGCCTCGCGGCGAAGTCGTTGACCTGTTTCCGGCGCTCTCCGGTCCATATGCCGCGCGTGGCCTGGCGATTCTGCTCGGGCTTGAGGAAGCCACGGACGAGGAGATGCAGCGCTGGTCGCAGGCGCTGATCGACGGGGCGGGAAATTTCGGGTGGCGGGAGGAGCCATTCGAGCGCGTCGACCGCGCCAACGAGGAGATGCACGCGCTCTTCGACCGCGTGCATCGCAGGCACTTGGCGGAACCGAACAGTTCGGCGTTCTCCGTGATGCTGAACGCCGAGGATCCGATACCCGAGACCCAGATCCACGCCAACATCAAGATCGCCATCGGCGGTGGCATCAACGAGCCGCGCGATGCCTTGAACACGACCCTCTACGGATTGCTGGCCAATCCCGATCAGCTCGAGGAGGTGAAGCGCAACGCCGACTGGGAAAGGGCTTTCGAAGAGGGCATCCGTTGGGTAGCGCCGATTTCGGTGTCGTCGCGCCTTGTCACGGAGGACACCGAGATTCGAGGCTGCCTGATTCCGAAAGGGGACACGGTCATGACCATTCAGGCCAGCGCCAACCGGGACGAGGACCTCTACGAGGACGGCGAGGCGTTCATCGTCGGCCGCGACAGGAATCCGCACCAGTCCTTTGGCAACGGGCCGCACTTCTGCCTGGGTGCGCATGTTGCCCGTCGCGCCATCGGACAGATCATGCTGCCCATTTTGTTCGACCGGTTTCCTGACATGACGTTGCCGGACCCCGGTGCGGTGATCTGGCGGGGCTTCGGATTCCATGGCCCCACCTGCCTTCCGGTCCTGTTGAATTAGCGACCGCGGATCCGGAGCAGGAATTCGGCGGCAACCGCTTGCGATTTTCGCGAACTGAGACGCAAGTTGCGAAAGGTCGAATGTCGGGCTAAGCCCATGTCCGTGGGATCACGCGTGATCGAGGTCCGGCGCAGGTCGACGAATTGCAGACGCGTGAAGAACGTCGGTGTCTCGTCGTTGGTCAATGGCGCAGACGGGAAACACGAGACGCATCTCGGCCTGCGCTTGGGGCTGATGCGGTCGGGGGAACAGTCATCAGGGCACTGCGTTGTCGCAGCCTGAACAACCGGATGACCGACACTTGCGAATGGAGACGGATGGAGACTTGCCGCATGCAACGGAAGAATCGAGACAGTCCCAGCTTCTGTCGGCACGCATGCCATCCACCGTGCCATCCGCCGGTCTGATCCCAGAATCAACCGAGAGGCATCTTTCCGAAGGATCTTGCATCATGAAATTGCGAACACTGGGTAAGGGCGGGCCATCCGTGTCAGTCCTCGGCGTCGGCGCGATGTCCTTTGCCGGCATCTATGGCAACGCAACCGTGGAAGAGAGCCACGCGATCCTGGACGCCGCGCTCGATGCAGGCGTGACTCATGTCGACACGGCCAACGTCTACGGCATGGGGCGCTCGGAGGAAATCATCGGCAGCTACCTTGCCCGCCGAAAGGGCGAGACGCCCTTCGTGCTGGCAACCAAGGCCGGCATCTCGCGCGACCCCGAGACCGGGCGCAACTTCGAAAACAGCCCTGCGCACATCGAGGGTGAACTCGACAAGAGCCTTGCGCGGCTGGGTGTTGAACGGATTGAGCTCTTCTACCTCCATCGCCTCGATCCGGACGTGCCGGTGGAGGAGGTTGTCGGCACATACGCGCGCTTGGTCGAGGCTGGCAAGATAGGCCAGATCGGGTTGTCGGAAGTCGCGCCGACCGTGCTGGCGCGCGCGTCAGAGATTCACACTGTCGCGGCGGTGCAGTCCGAGTATTCGCTGCAGACACGGTCGCCGGAGCTGGGGCTGGTCCAGGCATGCGAGCGGCTAGGGATCTCGCTCGTCGCGTTCTCCCCGGTCGGGCGTGGACTGCTGACCGATGCCCCGCCGACGCCTGAAGGGATCGAGGCCTCGGCCTTCATGAAGACCAATCCGCGGTTTTCCGGTGGCAACCTCGAACGCAACCTGATCGCAAGCCAGCCGCTGCGTGACCTGGCGGGTGAGGCGGGCTGTTCCACCGCGGCACTGGCGATAGCCTGGGTTCTGGCCAAGAGCCCCTCCACGTTGGTGATCCCGGGCACCCGAAACTGCGACCATTTTGCCGAACTGGTGGAAGGGGCCAACTTGGAACTGGGTGCGGACTTGAAGGCCGAGATCGAACGTCGGCTGCCGATCGGCTGGTGCCATGGGGACCGCTATTCCACGCGGCAGTGGATCGGACCGCAAAAATACTGCTGACGACCCACGATAGATCCGACAGGTTTCCAAGGCACGAATCTGTGCCCAAAGTTCATCCGCCGCGGGCATCAGGAAGCCATATTGCCCGCGGGGGCCTCGGGTTCACCGATGCCCTGCGTTGGTTCGCGCGGCGATGAATCGATCAAATCATTGACATGCCGGCAGATCTTCACGATGGCTTGGTTCCAGCGGAGACGCTCTCCCGATCCGTGGCTTGGGAGTGTCAGATGTTCTCCGACGTATAGATCTCGAATCCCAAGGTTATGTTCGGCGAAACTCCCGTACCGTCAAAGGCCTTCGCCCTTGTCAGTGCATCGATGGTCCTGCGCGCTATGGCGGCCATCGGGTGCGCAATTGCCATGGTCAGCGTGCCATCGATGAGCCCCTTTCTCGTTGCCTCTATGAGTTCGTAGCCAATGCTCACGAAGTCCTTTGGAATTTCTGCATCCCGCAATGCACCGAGCGCACCTGTAATGCCGCCGCCCGACACGAACAGGCCGCACATGTCCGGGTGCTCGGACAAGAGCTGCTCGGTGATTTCGCGCGCCACCGCCGCGCTCTCGTAGGTGGACTTCGGTTCCAGCAACGTGAAGTTCTGGTTGTGCTCCCGGAAATAGGACCGGAAGCCGCTTTCGTTCATGTCCTGGTTTCGATAGCGGTGATTCCCGACAAGGATCCCGATCTTGCCAGGCCGTTTGCACATCTTGTCAAACGCCCAGGCCGCCGTGCGTCCGACTTTCCAGTTGTCGAGACCGATGTAGCCAACGCTCTCGCGGGCTGTCAGCGGCGTGATCAAGCCTGCAACCGGCACATCGTCTTCAAGCAGCGAGTCGATCGCGTCTGAAACAAGCGGATGCTCTGCAGCCACGAGCGCAACCGAATCACATTTCGATCCGATCGCCAGCAAGCGATCAGCGACTTGGTCGGGCGACAGGTCGTTCATGAACTCGATAGTCAGGTCGACCTCGAACTCCACGCAGTTCCGTGCCGCCTCTCGCAAGGCCGCGCCAAGACCGCTGTAGAATGCGCGGTTCTCCTGCAAGAGCAGGACGCCGATCCGGCGCTCCTGCCGTCTTTCCTTGAGCGAATGCTGAATCGCGCCAAGCCCATAGAATCCAATCTCTTCTGCAACCCGGAGTATCAACTGCTGCGTCGATCGCCTGACCTTGCCGGGGTCGTTGATGACCCTGTTGACCGTCGAGACCGACACGCCGGCGGCGGCGGCAAGATCCTTGATCGTAGGTCGCATCTGCAAGCTCCAATTGCTTCATTTTCGGCCATTTCGTTTAGCAAAAATGAACCAAAATGATCTTAAATCACTGAATTTGGTTCAGCAAGCTTGATTTCAAATGCGACAATCTGTCAATAGCGAAACCATCGGCACCGGGGGAATGTCAAATGGACGACCTGGAACTGGGGACACGCGACAAACGCGGCAATTGGGCGCCAAACGCAGCTGCGCTGCCCGCGCCGATTTGGCACCGGCCCTTCAGCCTCAGGAAAGTGATCGCTTGGCTTCCGTCGTTCTTCTGGCCCTGGAACGCCTTTCATCTGGCCACGGCTCTGCTATGGGTCTTCGTTCTGATCCCGAGCTGGGAAAGCCTCGCGACTCTCTCGGTCCAGAACTACCTGTACCTCTACGGTCTTAACGCAGTAGCCATATTCGCCTTCTTTGGCGTGTTCGAATTGCGGTACTACATCCAGCGCGCGCAGGGCACGCGCTTCAAGTACAACGCGAAGTTCCCAGCCGACCATCCGTCCGACGTCTTCTGGTTCCAGAGCCAGAACATTGACAACTTCATCCGCACGGTCTTCGTCACCGTCCCGCTCTGGACCGTGGTCGAGTTCGTCATGCTCTGGGCCTATGCCAACAGCTGGGCGATCTGGTTGCCATGGGGAACGCACTGGGCGTGGCTTTCCTTCCTGATCCTGATCGCACCGGCAGTACATGAAGTCTACTTCTTCTTCCTGCACCGACTGATCCATACGCCGCTGCTCTACAAGTGGGTCCATTCGGTCCATCACAACTCGATCAATCCATCGCCGTGGTCTTCGCTTTCGATGCATCCTGGGGAGGGCTTTCCTTACATGGCCGAGGCATGGTTGCACTTGCTGATTCCCTCGAATCCTCTCTGTGCCTACTTCACGCTGCATTCTGTAGGCTTCGGTGCAATCAACGGGCATCTCGGCTTCGAGAAGTTCGAAATTGGCGGGAGTGCGGCGCTCGACAGCCATGCCTATGTCCACTACCTGCACCACAAGTATTTCGAGGTGAACTACGGCGGCGACGGATTGGTCCCGCTCGATATGCTCTTTGGCACATGGCACGACGGCTCGAAGGAGGCCGACGAGCGCATGAAGGAGCGTTTCCGCGAAAAGAGGGAAAGGATGCGGCGCCGGGCAAGGGTGTCGCATCCCGAACCGGGCGCACTTGGGAAAGGCGCTCGAGTCGCGACTTTTTCAAGCGACTCAGATGGAGGCGAATCAAGCGAAAGCGACGCCCGCTGATCAATCAACGCTACGGGAATGCGGAGGAGGCATGCCCGTGCACCGAACCGCAAATTCAACCGCCGCATTGTCGGCACCCAAGGGAAGGAGACCCAACATGAAACTCACCAAAGCAGTCGCAGCGGCCGCGGTGCTCGCCATTGGCGCAACTGCCGTAGGAGCAGAAGGCGCGAACATCTTCGTGATCGGTGGCAAGCCGGACGACCCGTTCTGGTCGCGTGTCAAGAAGGGCGCAGAGGATGCTGGTGTGGTTGCCGAATCCCAAGGTGGCTCAGTCACCTGGCTCGGTCCGCAGAACTACGACAATCTTGGTCCCGACGCGGCAGAGCTGATCCGTCAGGCCATCGACCAGGGAGCGGACGCAATTGTCGGCCCGAACTGGGTGCCCGAAGCAATGGACCCGGCCTTCGAAGCAGTTGTTGCGGCGGGTATCCCGCTGGTCATCTACAACGCCGGTGGCATCGAGGCGGCAGACCGCCTGGGCGCGATGAACTATGTCGGCGCAGTTGACTACAAGTCGGGCTATGCGGGTGGCGAGTACCTCGCCGCGGCGGGGCACACCAGCGGAGCTTGCGTGAACACGCTTCCGGGGGCGGCCAACATCGAAGCCTTCTGCAACGGTTTCAACGATGGCATGACCGAGAACGGCGGCACTGGCTCCGTTCTGCAACTGCCTGCGACCGCTTTTGGCGATTCCACGGCTGTTGCTCAGGCCGTGCGTGCGCACTTGCTGCAGAACCCGGACATCAACGCGATGTTTGCCATCGGAGACCAGGACACAAACGCAACCATCAGCGGTGTCCAGCAAGCAGGCAAGACGGGCTCTGTGCATGTGTGCGGCATGAATTTCAACGACTCGATTCTTGCAAATATCCAGCAGGGTACGCAGGCGTGCGCGATTGATCAGCAGGGCTATCAGCAGGGCTTCTTCGCAGTGTCGATCCTGAACAATCACGTTGTGTATGGCACGACCATTCCAACCCGTGAAATCCTCACCGGCCCGGGCGTTGTGGATGCCAGCAACGTTGACCTGGTGATTGCAGGCGTCGAAGCCGGCGCGCGCTAGTCCTCCCCGAGAACGGTGGTCGCCCGGCTTGGCCCGGGCGACCACGACCTTCAAGCAATGAGATCGGCCCGCAACATGGGCTGCTCGAAAGCGACTTCCAAAGGGGAAACAGACATATGTCGACGCAATCTCAGACCGCAGCAGGGCGCTCTTCGCTTGGCGCGCTTGCCAGGCGGCCTGAAACCGGTTCGCTCATCGGGTTTGTCGTTGTCTTTGTCTTCTTCGCCGCACTCGGGGGACCGGTGTTCATGGGCGCGCCCGGCTGGTCCAGTTGGTTGAACATCGCGGCCGAGGTTGGAATCATCGCGCTCCCCGTTGGCTTGTTGATGATCTCGGGTGAGTTTGACATCTCTGTCGGCTCTATCGTTCCAGCATCCTCAATGATGACGGCGATGCTTGCGGGCCACTATGACCTTCCAGCCCTTGTGGCCATTAGCGGGGGCCTCGCCGTTGGTCTTGCTGTCGGCTTCGTGAATGGTCTTCTGGTGACCCGAACCACCATCCCGTCCCTGATTGTCACCATCGGTGTCATGTTCGCAGTCATGGGGCTGACGCTTGGGTTCGCGGTATTGATCAAGGGCTCAACCAGCGTCTCCTATGTCCCCGCGCCCTTGGCCAAAGCACTGCTGGGGCAGTTCATAAACAACATGTTCAATGTCGCAATCCTCTGGTGGCTCGGATTTGCGGCTGTGTTCTTCTGTGTCCTGCACATCTCGCCGGTCGGCAACTGGATCTTTGCCATCGGCGGTGACCGCGAAAGTGCGCGGAACGCCGGCATCCCCACATCCCGGGTGACGATTGGCCTGTTCATGGCTTCTGGATTTTGCGCGGCCTTTGTCGGGGTTGTGCAGGTGATGACCTACCAACAGGCGCAGGTCGCAGGCGGGCAGTCCTTCATCTTCAATTCGATCATGTGCGTAGTTATCGGGGGCGTGCTGCTTACCGGAGGGTCAGGGTCCATACTGGGCATCCTCTTGGGAACAATGACCTTTGCCGTCGTGAACCAAGGCGTCTTTTTTGCCGCGCTCGATCCCAATGTCGGGTCGATCATCGTTGGCACCCTTCTTCTGGCCGCCGTCCTGTCAAACGATACCTTCCGAACGCTCGCTTTGAGCGCTGCGGCGAAGAAATCGTGAGTTTGCGGAGGTGGACATGATCTCGAACCTGCTCCGCCGCCCGGCTGCGGCTTCCGTTCTCAGCCTGACAGGCGTGTTGGCATTTTACGTGATCATCGGCGGAGTTGACCTTGGCAAGCTGATGAATGCTGCCAGCTGGCTGAATTACGCGGCACGGATCGGAATCGTGGCCCTCCCGGTCGGCCTCTTGATGATCTCGGGCGAGATCGACATTTCCATCGGCGCGATGATCCCCGCCGGGGCAATGACGACCGCGATCATTTCGGGCCACTACGAACTGCCAATGATCTTCGGCATCCTTGGAGCGTTAGGCGTCGGCGTGATCGTAGGCACGATCAATGGCGTTCTGGCGGTGCGCACGAATGTACCCACGCTGATCATCACCTTGGCCACATTAGTCGGAATGCAGGGGGTCGTGCTGGCCGGGTCCAAACTGCTGACGGGCAGTGCCTCGGTGCCGCTGACCGCGCCAGACTGGGCCAAGTCGATCTTCGGGCAGCTGATGTTTGGCGGCAGCCATCAGGTGGTGATAGTTTGGTGGATCATTTTCGCGGTGGCCTTCTGGTTCGTCCTGCATGAGAGCAGGTACGGCAACTGGATCTTCGCCATGGGAGGCGACAAGGAAAGCGCTCGCAATGCTGGCATCCCGGTGAACCGCATGACAGTCCTGCTCTTCGTGCTGACGGCAACCTCGGCATCATTTGTCGGGATGTGCCACGCGATCCTGTTCAACTCGGCGCAGGTGTCCGGAGGCATGAACGACATCTTCAACATCATCGCGAGTGTCGTCGTGGGCGGTGTCCTGCTGGCGGGAGGCTTCGGGTCGGTGCCGGGGATCTTTGTCGGTGCGCTCACCTTTGCCATTGTGAACAAGGGCATAGACTTCACGGCCATCGACCGGAATTGGTCGAACCTGATCATTGGGGTGATGCTTCTGGCTGCGGTCGCGATGAACGAGAGTTTCCGCAAAGTGGCGCTCGGCGTCGCCACCGGGAAACGGATCAAGCCGAAACAGGATGCGCCCGCCCGGGCAAGAGGCGGGCAAGAGGCCCATTGACTTGTCGAACCGCCAGTCCGGCGGACCAAACAAAGGAGGAAATCGACATGAAATTCACCAAATCCATTGCGGCGGCAGCAACGGTAGCAGTCATGGGAACCGGCGTGTTCGCGCAGGACATCGCCGTGATCGCGGGTTCGGTCGAGGACGCGTTCATGGACAAGATCAAGAAGGGAGTGGACGATGCGACCCACATGGTCGAAGCCAATGGCGGCTCGGTCCAGTATTTGCGCACCCAGAATTACGAGAACTTCGGTCCCGACCTGGTGACCCTGATCAACCAGGCCGTTGCTCAAGGCGTGGACGGCATTGCGATCCCGATCTGGGTGCCGGATGCACAGATCCCCGCGCTCAACGCAGCACGTGAGCAGGGCATCGTGATCATGCAGTACAACTCCGGCTTGCCGGTCAAGGACGACATCAGTGCCATCAACTACTTTGGCTCGGACGAATACGCGGCAGGCTTCGGCGGTGGCAAGTACCTGGCCGAGAACGGCGCGACCCACATTCTTTGCCACATCCAGGTGCCCGGCGCGATCAACCTGACCGAGCGTTGCCGCGGTGTGACCGATGGTGCAGCCGAAGCCGGCGCCAAGGTGACCATCCTCGAGACGCCGCCAAACCTTGACGGCGACGTGACCGGCACTGCCGAGGCGCTGAAAGCCGAGTTCATTGGTGACCAATCCATTGACGCGATGGTCTCATGCGCCGACTTTGGTGCGGCCGCCGGCGCCAATGCGGTCGAGCAAACAGGCCTAGACATCATGGTTTCCGCCTTCGACTTCAGCCCGGCTACACTGGACCGGATCAAGGCCGGCAACCAGACCATGGCGATCGACCAGCAGCCTTATCTGCAAGGCTTTCTGGCAACGTCGATGCTGTTTGCGCACCTGAAGTTCGGCACCGAGATATCGACAGATCCGGTGCTGACCGGTCCTGCCATTGTCGACGCCTCGAACGTTGACGCTGTGGTTGCCGGTGCTGCATTGGGCGCCCGTTGATCAAGCAACCGCCCCCGGCTGGCTCTTCCAGCCGGGGGCATCCCTTAGCGACCGTGAATTGCGGCTGCGCAAAATCTCCGAGGCCAGTTTGGGGGGCGACCTGCATGGCGGATACACAAAGAGACAAGGGCTCCGCGGTCGGCGGCTTCTCGATCCTGGCGCTCTTCAGGCGGCCTGAGACGGGCGCTGCGGCAGGTTTCGTACTGATCTTCCTGTTCTTCGGCTACTTTGGCTGGGAAAGAAACTTTCTGACCGCCCTTGGATCATCAACCTGGCTCAACTTCGCGTCCAAGGTCGGCATCATCGCAATACCTATCGGGTTCCTGATGATCGCGGGCGAGCTTGATATCTCGGTCGGCGCCTTGATCCCGGCCGGCGGAATCGTGCTGGCGATGTCGGTCGGGCTCTTCGGGATGAACATCTGGCTTGGCGTTCTGGTCGGTCTCTTGGTGGCCGGGCTGATCGGCTATGTCAACGGCATGCTGGTGACACGCACTAACGTGCCGTCACTGATCGTGACCCTGGCAACACTGTTCGTGGTTGCGGGCTTGAACGCCTACGTCTCCAAGCAACTGGCCGGAACCACGCAGCACAGCCTGCAGGACGTTGGCGCGGTGTCCGAATTCGTCTTGGGCGACTATCACTCGCTCGTGCTTGGTTCCGACGAGAACAAGATCACGATCTTCCGCAGCCTGCAAAGCTCGTTCTTCATCTGGATCGTCTTCGCCATCGCGTGTTTCTACATCCTGCATGTCGCGCCTTGGGGGAACTGGATCTTTGCCATGGGCGGAGATGAGGAAAGCGCGAGAAACGCAGGCATCCCGACCAACCGGTTGAAAATCGCGCTCTTCATGCTGTCGGCCATGGCGGCGGCTCTTGTCGGCATGACCGAGGCCGTTCTCGCCAACACGGCAAGTACGACGACCCAGTTCGGGATGATCTTCAACACGATCATCTGCGTGGTGGTCGGCGGCGTGCTTCTGACCGGCGGATTCGGAACGGTGGCGGGCACGATCTTCGGCACGTTGACCTTCGGCATCGTCTTCCAGGGCATCAATTTCACGACGTTCGACAAGGACCTGAACCTGCTGTTCATCGGGGCGCTGCTGCTCGTCGCAGTTCTGATGAACGACACCTTCCGGAACCTCGCCACAAGCGCGTCGTCCACAAGGAAAAAGTGAGGGACCTAAAATGCCTGACAATGCAACCGTTCTGGAAATGAGGGGCGTGGACAAGAGCTTTGGTCCCATCGACGTGCTTCATGAGATCAGCCTCAAGGTCAACGAAGGTGAGGTGCTGTGCCTGCTGGGAGACAACGGTGCCGGGAAGTCCACGTTGATCAAGACGCTTTCGGGCGTGCATCAGCCGACCCGCGGCGAGATGCTGATGGACGGCAAACCGGTCAATTTCGTGCGACCCAAGGACGCTCAAGACATGGGCATTGCGACCGTGCACCAGTTTGGCGGAACCTATCCTCTCATGTCCATCGGGAGGAATTTCTTCGCGGGGGCCGAGCCAATCAGGGGCTGGGGGCCGTTCAAGGTGTTCGATCGAAGGAAGGCGAACGCCATCGCCGTCGAACAGGTCCGGAAATTCGGAATCACCGGGATTGATGACGGTGACCGGCTGGTCGGTGGACTGTCTGGCGGGGAGCGTCAGTCGCTTGCCATCGCGCGGGCCGTGTATTTTGGCGCCCGCGTGTTGATTCTCGACGAGCCAACCGCTGCGCTTGGGGTCAAGCAGGCCGCCCATGTGCTGCGCATCGTGAACGAGGCCAAGCGGCGCGGTCTGGCGGTGGTCTTCATCACGCACCAGGTCATGCACGCAATGGCCGTGGGCGATCACTTCACAGTTCTGATTCGGGGTGCCATTGCGGCTGATTTCCGCAAGGGCGAAAAGACAAGGGAAGAAATTGCCGACCTCATGGCCGGCGGAGAATCCATGGCCGACCTGGAGGCCGACATCGAAGGGTACATGGAGACCCACGAAGGTCATCCGCCACCGCCCGTACATTGAAAACCGGTCGGACGGTCTCTCGTCCGGCCAAAACGAAACCAGCATTGCCAGCGGTGTCACATCGACCCGAATTGATGGAGACTGTCTTGACGACGAAGATTGCCGTGATCGGTGCGGGCTTGATGGGAGCGGATCACGCCGGGATCGTGGCCCAGGACATGCCTGGCGCGACACTTCAAGTGATCTGCGACAAGGATGCAGGTCGCGCCCGGTCCGTTGCCGATGCGTACGGGGCAGGGGATGTCGACACCGACCCGGAGGCAGTCATCGCAAGCGACGACGTTGACGCGGTGATTGTGGCCAGTCCGGACTTCACCCATGCACCGCTGTCGAAGGCCTGCATTGCGGCCGGAAAGCGCGTGCTGTGCGAAAAGCCCCTGTCCCAGAGCTCGGCAGAGTGCCTTGAGGTGATCGAGGCCGAGCAACGGGCAGGCAGCCGGCACGTCATGTTGGGCTTCATGCGCCGCTACGACCAGTCCTATGCCGAGATGAGGCAGGCACTGGCAAGCGGGACGCTGGGCCGGCCGCTCATGATGCACAACTTCCACCGCAACATCGAAACCCCTGCCGCGGACTTTACCGCGGCCATGGCAATCACCAATTCCGCGCCGCACGAATTCGACGTCGCCCGCCACGTTCTGGGCACCGAATACACGACCATCACGGCGCACGAGCCCCGCCGCTCGGACAGGCTTGTCGCTCCGGTGGTCATGGTGCTGGAAACGGCGGATGGTCAGCTCGTGACCATTGAGATCAACAACAACGCGGCCTACGGCTATGACGTTCGTGCCGAATTGGTGGGCGAGGCGGGAAGTGTCTCGATCAACAACGTGGCCTATACCCGAACGGACGTGAAACAGACTTCCGCCACCCGCTATGATGCCGATTGGCGCGGGCGTTACCATGAGGCCTATGTACGCCAAGACCGGGAATTCCTGCGCTTCGCGGAAACCGGGGCATTCCCTGAAATCGCCAGCGATTGCTGGGACGGGTATTGTGCCGCCGTGGTCGCGGAGGCGGGTGTCAAGGCGCTCGCATCGGGCACAAGGCAAGCGGTTGAAATTATCGGCAAACCGGAGTTCTACGAATGAAACTGGGATTCGTGTCAGACAGCCTTGGGGCGATGTCCTTCGGCGAGATGTTGGATCATGCCGCCCGCATCGGCGTCAGCGGGGTCGAGGTGAACACCTGCGGCTGGTCCACCGCGCCGCATTGCAAGTTGGACGATCTGCTTGGCATGCGCGATGCGCAAATCGCGTTCCAGGCGGAATTCGACAAGCGTGGGCTTGAGATTATTTCGTTCAACGCGAACGGCAATCCCCTGCATCCGACGGATCCGCGGCATGGCGAGGACCTGAGAAAGACCATCCGGCTTGCCGGCGAGATGGGTGTGGAGACGGTCTGCACAATGTCGGGCCTGCCTGCCGGATCGGCGGACGACAAGATGCCCAACTGGGTGGTCAGCAGCTGGCCACCAGAGACGCAGGACATCCTGCGGTATCAATGGGAGCAAGAGCTGCTTCCGTTCTGGAAGGAGATCACGGCACTTGCGAAAGAGAACGGTGTCGGGAAGATTGCGCTGGAGCTGCACGGCAACCAGTGCGTCTACAATGTTCCCTCCCTGAGAAGACTGCGCGAGGCGGTCGGGCCGGTCATCGGGGCCAACCTCGACCCCTCGCATCTTTTCTGGATGGGGGCCGATCCGCTGGTAGCGGCGGAAGCGTTGGGCGAGGCGGTCTATCACGTGCACGCCAAGGACACGTTCCTGAACGCGCCAATTCAGGCGACGACATCGCTGCTGGAAAACGGTTCGCTGATGGATGTTCCGGCGCGCAGCTGGTCCTATGTCACGCTAGGTTTCGGGCATGGCGAGGAATGGTGGCGGCAATTCTGCTACCGGCTCAAGATGGGCGGCTATGACGGCTGGCTCTCGATCGAGCACGAGGACGTGCTTCTCAACTCTCTCGAGGGGCTGGAGAGATCCGTAGCCCTTCTGAAGGGGGTGATGCCCGACCGCCCCGCCGATTTCAAGCCTCAGGACATCTGAGTCATGGCCCTTGACTACAGCCGCCGGGGACCTGACGCGGACCGTGCCATGACCAATGATCTGGTTATGGAAGATTGGCATCGGCCTCCGACCAACCAGAAGAAGATGACGGCATTGCTTAGATGCGCCGGCCAGCCTGCGACCCGGAAACTGATCGTGCCATTCGGCCGCATGATCCAATTCGCAGGGCTGGCCATCTTCCCGATGCCGTCCTTGTGGTCGGCACACATCTGGCTGGCACATGGCGTTGTCCGTGGCTCGGCTATGAACCCGCGCTGGCACGAATGCGGTCGAGGCACGGCTTCCAGGACTCGCTGGGTGAACAAGGTCGTGTTTCGCATCCTTGGCCTCCGCATGATCCGCGATCCCTGTTGCTGGAAATTCGGCCGCGCACTGCGCCACTCGGACACCATCAAAACGGGCCGAGATCCCGAAGCCGCGATCATGCGCCCTGTCGTCACGCTCAAGGTGGCAGCGAATCCTCTCGGCAACATCGACGTGATCGAAGGGGGCAGGTGCATTTTCGCCCAAGGGGCAGGCCGGATCGTGCCAGATGAGGCAGAGCATGTGGAATGGGACCTTTGGGCCAAGACCATCCGGGCCGCACGCGTCTGGCTGGCCATCCGCGCCGTCACCGTCGCCGCTGCGCAGATCTTCCTTAGCAGGATACCTGCGTTGCTGATCGGTCTGGCGCGGTCCCATGGGATCTGGCACATGGTGATCTGTGGCTGGCTTCAGCATGGTGGGAGAGCCGACAGCTTCCTTGACCGACGTCTGAACCGTAGGAGCGTCTTTGTGAGCCCTGTCGGCCGCTTCGCCAGCTGGAACATGAACTGCGACGAGGAACACCAAGTGTTCCCGCTGGTGCCGTACTGCAAGATGCCCGACCTGTACGAGGCGTGTCGGCACAGCTTTCCCGCCAGGAACTGCACGATGGCCAGCGGCTTCGCAGAGATGTTGCCGGTCCCTTGGCGTCAGCGGACCGATTCCGATTGCCACCTCCGGCGACCCGTGCGGGAGACCGCGAATACCTGTCACGACGGGCTCCGCGCCCATGTCGCCTGAGAAAAGAGGAGACAAAGCCATGGCCGAATGGATCGACGCCTGCGCCGTCGGCGACATCGAAGAAGAAGACGTGATCCGCTTCGACCACGGATCGAGGACATTCATCATCGTGCGGGATCACGAGGACAACTACTACTGCACCGACGGGCTCTGCACGCACGAGCAGATCCACCTGAGCGACGGTCTCGTGGTGGAAGCGACAATCGAGTGCCCGAAACACGCTTCGATCTTCGACTGTGCAACCGGTGAAGTCGAAACGCCACCCGCCTGCGAGAACCTTCACACCTACCCCACCAAGATCGAAGACGGCCGGGTGTTCGTGGAAATCTGACCATGGACTTTCGACTCGCTGCCTGTGCCGAATTGTTCTGGCCGGAAAAGCCCATCGCCTGGCGGCCATCGCGCATTCAGGAAATGGGCTTTGGCGTCGGTCTCTGGAACTGGCCGGACCGGGACCCGGACGCGCTGGATGGTGCACCCAAGCCGATCCGACCAATAGAGACCCATGAAGACGCGCGGATCGAGCGGCGCATCGGTACGTGCGCCCAAGAACTTGATTCCAGCGGTCAGACGGTGAGGGCGACCAATTGCGATAGCCGTTGCCATGAACGGTCGTTTAGGGCGACCGGTGTGCGGGCGCGGCTGTTCCCCGGATCGGAAGCCTGTCTGGCCCTGAGGACTGATACCGATGCTGCCGGCAATCCTGAATGCCTGAGGCGGGCGCACGGATCGAGATCTTCGGCCGTGGCTTGGTTGGCCTCGAACCGGCGGCTGCAAGCGCGCGAGTCCTGTGTCGATGTCCCGGCCATGGCAGTCGGCCCGCTCCTGGCGGCAGCCGGGAGCGGGCCGGGCGATGCCGGTCGCCAAGAATGCTCGCGTTTTCGACAGACCCGTCGAGCACGACGCCAGCGTCGAGCCGCAGGTGCTCGCCGATCCATCCCAGGACCAGAAATGACTGCTCCGGGCAGCCTGAGAGAAAGGAAGACCCATGTATCACAACCGCCCCCATGTCGAAGACATCCGCGCCATGAAGAGGCGCGGCGAAAAGATCTCGATGCTCTTCGTGACCACACACGAGGAAGCGGCTGCCGCGAACGCGGCCGGCATCCACATGCTGTCGATCGAGGGGCGGTTCTTCGATGCCGAAATGCGTGAGGCCGCAGGCGACTGCTTCGTGCAGGTTGGTCTGCCCTATGGCGGTTGGGGTCGTTTTGAGGGGCGGCCCATCGCGACCGGAGAGGACTACCTGCGCGCGGCGTTTCACTACGCAGGGATGGGTGGTGACGCCTATTACTGTTCAGCCTCCTACGAGATCCAGAAACTCCTTTGCGACAATCACTTGCCCGTCGTCGGGCATATCGGACTGATCCCGTCCTACATCACCTGGACCGGTTGGCGCGCTGTTGGCAAGACGGCCAACGAGGCAGAGACGCTCTGGCGACATGCGCAGAGGCTCGAGGAGATCGGCGTCTTTGGCGCGGAACTGGAAGTCGTTCCCGATCGCGTGGCGAAGTTCCTGACGGAGCACTCGTCGCTCGTCATGCTCGGCATGGGCGCGGGCAAGCATGCCGATGCACAGTATCTCTTTGCCGAGGATGTCTGCGGCTACGGCAAGAACCACAAGCCACGCCATGGCAAGGTCTACCGGAACTTCGCGCCAGAGTTCGAGCGACTGCAACGCGAGCGCATCGCGGCGTTCAAGGAGTTCAAGGCGGACGTCGATACGGGCGGATATCCCGAGACAGCGCACATCGTTCCGATCAAGGATGACGAGTTCGAGGCATTCATGGCGAAGGTGCAAGGCTGATGCTCAGGATCGGTGTGGTCGGCTACGGGACCGGCGGGCAGCATTTTCACACGCCCTTCATCGACGCGGCGGAGGGCTGTGCGTTGGCGGGCATCGTAGCGCGGGCGGACGGTACCATCGCCAATGTCCGGGCGGACTGGCCCGATACGCCGGTCCTACCGAGCCTTGCCGCGATGATCGAGGCGCGTGTCTGCGATGCCGTCACGATCACGACGCCGCCGCAGACCCGTAGGGCGCTGGTTCTGGAAGCTATCCGTGGTGGGTTGCACGTCGTCGCCGACAAGCCGTTTGCACCGGACTATGAAGGCGCGATGGAGCTTGATGCGGCGGCCAAGGCTGAAGGTGTGACACTCGGCGTCTATCAGAACCGCCGTTACGACGCGGATCTGCAGACCATGAAGAAGGTCATCGACGATGGCCGGATCGGCAAGGTCTGGAGGATCGAAAGCCGCATGGATCAAGACAGCCCGCAGACGCTGGAAGCCGGACCGACAGGCGGCCTGCTGCGCGACCTCGGCAGCCATGTCGTCGATCAGATGACCCTTTTTGCTTGGACCGGTCGCAACCGTCGACGCGCAACTCGACATGATCGATTTGCCGGAAGGTCCGACGGACGCCGGCTTCACGATGACCCTACGCCATAAAGATGGCGCGCACAGCCACCTCTCTGCGTGCAAGCTCAACCACATCGACGATCGTGAACTCAGGGCCATTGGCGATCTTGGCAGCTATGTCTCCAAGTCCATCGACATCCAGGCGCAGGACCTGTTCGCAGGAAAGCGTCCGGCCGATGACCTCGCGGCCTGGGGCTACGAGCCTGAAGCCAATTGGGGCACGCTCCGCACGTCCACCGGTTCGATGCGTGTTCCGTCCGAACAGGGTCGATACCACGACTACTACGAAGCCTTTGGACGCGCGGTTCGGGAGGAGACTCCGCCCCCGGTCTCAGCCGAGACAGGAGCCCGCACACTCGCGGTTCTCGACGCCGCACGCCAAAGCGCGGCCGGGGCGCGATCGATTTCACTCTGAACCCGGGGATCGCCCCCCCACTCAAGGCAGATGAACGCATGTTGAGCGTTGGGGTTTCTCGGGTCAGACCGGATCACCCGCGTGCAAGCAACGGCGGTCGCTTTGAACCTCAAGAGCGACTTCTTGGCGATGTCGGACTGCCATCCCAAGACCGCAGAAATGCAATCACGAGATGAGGTACGACCGCTCGAAAGACCGAAGTCATCATCGCGGACGCTTCGATCGACTCGGTGCTGATTGTTACATCGGCCGACATGCATTCGGACCTGAGCGTAGCAGCGATTGTGGCGCGCAAGGCCGTCAATTGAGATAGGCCCGTCGATCCATGAGCATGTCCCATGCACGATCAAAGCGATCGGAGAGGGCCGAAATCCGCAACGCGGTCACTGCCTGGCGGCCTGCACGGCGCCACTTCATGTCCGACCGCTTCACACTCTGCGTGATCGGGTTCCGTTTCGTTGAGTCCGCGGCCTCAGATCCGATCGAGGTGCCTGTCGCGGCGGTTTCCGCGCGGTTCATGTTGCGGCGGTAGCTGTAGTTTCCTGAACGAGTCCAATCTCGCCGGCAAGTTCTTGGCCGGATCGGATTGTCTGTCGCACGGATTGCCGGGTTTCCTGGACAATGCAGGAAGTCGGAACCTGCAGACTTCCCCGGCAGGCCCTTTCCCGGCCGCTTTCGACTGGTAGCCTGCTCCGGAGCTCTTCCGCCGCATGCAGATGCTGATAGCGGTTGGCCGCGTCATGAATGGCGCTCGAATACGAGGAAGGCCTGGGTGACATGAACATGGCGTTTCCCGGACCAACCACGCCAATTCAGTCAAAGCGCCTACCGAGTTTCTGAGTCCGGGTTGCGTTCGAAGAGTGCTCGCTCGCCGTCACGCCTGTGTTCCAGTTGAGGGATGGACTTCCGCCGCCGAGCAACGGGGCATGTGGGGCAGGTACGTGGATTGGCTACCGGTTCGAGCCCCGTTTCTCGTTCACGGTCGTTGTCGCATCTGATCGGGCAGCCAGGTCGCAAGATCCGGAACGGCGATCAGCACGAAGACCATCAGGACCATGATCAGGAACATCGGGATCGCGGACTTTGCGATGAAGTTCATTTCGTGATGTGTCATCCCCTGGAGCACGAACAGGTTGAAACCGATTGGCGGGGTGATCTGGGCCATTTCAACGACAACCACGATGAAGATGCCGAACCAGATGAGATCTATTCCGGCGTCGCGAATCATGGGCTCCACGACAGCCATCGTCAGCACGACCGAGGAAATGCCGTCGAGAAAGCAGCCCAGGATGATGTAGAAGACAAGAAGCACCATGAGCAATTCGAACCGCGACAGCTCCCACTGTGCAATGAGATCGGCGAGTCCGCGCGGCAGCCCCGTGAACCCCATCGAGAGCGAGAGGAACGCCGCGCCCGCGAGAATGAGCGCGATCATGGCGCTCGTCCGGGTCGCGCCCATCAGGCTTTCGGTGAAGGTCTTCCAGTTGAGCGAGCCCTGGCTGGCGGCGAGGAGCAGGCCGCCAATCACGCCGAACGCGGCCGCTTCGGTGGCCGTGGCATAGCCGAGATACATCGAGCCGATTACCACCAGGATCAGGCAGATCACCGGGATCAGGAAGCGCGAATTCGCGATACGCTCGGAAAACGTCATCGGTGGCTCGGCATCCGGCCTCCAGGACCGCGACACGCGACTGTAGATCGCCACGTACGCCATGAACATGGCGGCCAGCACGAGGCCCGGCACGATTCCGGCGAAGAAGAGCTTGGAGATCGATTCGTTGATCGTGACCCCGTATACGATGAGGGTCAGCGACGGCGGGATCATGAGACCCAGCGTGGCGGCGCCGGCAAGAGTGCCGATGACCATTGGCTCCGGGTAGTTCCGCTTCCTGAGTTCCGGAATGGACATCTTGCCGACCGTGGTCAGCGTCGCCGCCGAGGATCCCGAGACTGCCGCAAAGACAGTGCAGCCTACGATGTTGGTGTGGACAAGGCCGCCGGGCAGCGACTTCATCCAGGGGCTGAGACCTCGGAACATGTCTTCTGACAGGCGGGTTCGGTAGAGGATCTCTCCCATCCAGATGAACAGTGGCAGCGCGGTCAGCGTCCATGAGGAGGAGGAGGACCAGATCGTCGTCAGCATCGTGTCGCCAACCGGCCTGGTCGTGAACAGCTCCATTCCCACCCACGCAACGCCGATCAGTGACAGGCCGACCCAGACGCCTGATCCCAGCAGCAGGAAGAGCACGAAGAGAAACAGGACGATGATCGAGGCGTCTTCCATGAGCTACCCTCCCAATCCCTGCTCGATCTGGTCCCGCGAAATGCGGTGCTCGCCCTTGAAGACAAGGTTGAGGAGATTGTCCGTGAGCGCCACCGCGAAGATGATCGCCCCGGCAAGAACGAAGCTCTGGGGAATCCAGAGCTCGGTTCGGTCCTGGCCCTGGCTGATGTCATTGAATCTCCAGGACCAGTAGACGAAGCGCACCGCAAAGTAGACGAAATACCACGCCGTGACGGTTCCGATGCCAAAGCACCAGATCTCGAGGAGACGCTTCCGGCGAGGGGACAGCGCGTTCAGCACTATCGACACCCGGATATGGCTGCCCCTGTTGAGGGCGTTGGCAAAGGCAAGAAACGATGCGGCGGCCATGAAGTAGCCGGCATACTCAGGCGCGCCAGGAAAGACTTCGCCGGTCCAGCGCGCGAGCATCTGGATCACGATAAGGCCCAAAATGGCAACGAGGCAGCACGCGGCAAGAACGCCTGACGCAACGTAGATCGAATCAAGTGCGCGGCGGACAAGTGTCATGGCGGCATGCCCTCACGGATTTCGCGCTGGCGCGGCGAGATCCGCCTGGTCCCCGCCGCACCACCTGCATTTCGTGGACCAAGGTGACCTCTGCTCATTCGCGTCGGGATCTCTGGTGCGACTCTGGATGGCCTCTGTCTCCCTGCCGCAACTGCAGGCGGCTGAGCCGATCCTGCGGAGGTCGCCCAAGCACTTCCAGGAGCGGTCAGCCAATCCCGGTCAGCCGGGCAATCCACGGGGCACATTTCTGCCGACACCGTCACCTCGCTCAAAATGGGTGTGAACGGGCGCGACAGGCACGCCCGTCCGTCTTGATCACTTCAGCGACATGAACCTGTCGACAATTGCCTGACCTTCAGCGCCAGCGGCCTCAAGCCACTCGGCAGTCATGACCTTGCCGATTTCCTGCAGCTCGCCTTTCATCTGGTCAGACGCGGGCGCGACCGTCATGCCGCCGTCCCGAAGCCCTTGAAGCGTGAAGCCGGTGTACTCCTTGGCTCTCCAGTTGCCGGCATACTCGGCAAGTCCAGCACAGGCATTGATGACATTCTTGTTCTGGTCCGAAACGCCATCCCAGACACCCGAGTTCACCATGACATAGTTGCGCGGCAACCATGCGTCCACTTCGTAGAAGTAGTTCAGCGATTCCCAGACCTTCCGGTCGTAGCCCGTGGAGCCCGACGACACCATCGCGTCAGCCACGCCGGTGGCAAAGGCCTGGCTGATCTCGGCCGCCTCGATCGTGACCGGCAACATGCCTGTCAGTTCCGCAAGGCGCGAGGTTGCATTGTTGTACGAACGGAACTTGATGCCCTTCATGTCCGCGACCGAACTCACGGCATCGCGGAAATAGAGACCTTGGGGCGGCCATGCCACGGAATAGAGCAGGTGCAGGCCCTGGTCTGCCAGGGTCTTCGCGATACTGGGTTTCGCGGCTTCCCACAGCTTGTCAGCATCGTCGAAGCTGGTTGCGAGAAACGGCACGGAGTCGACACCGAACAGCGCGTTCTCGTTCTGGTGGCCAGAAAGCAGGCGCTCGCCGATCGGCACCTGGCCGGTCTGGATCGCGCGCTTGATCTGGGCTCCGGGGAAGAGGCTTCCGCTCGGGTGGGTCACGATCTCGATCTCGCCGCCCGTGCCGGTCGTCACGCATTTCGCGAACTCGGCGCCGGTCACCGAATGGAAGTTGGAGCCGGAATAGGCCATGGGCATGTCCCATTTCTCGGCCATGACCGGCGTCGCGGCCATGGCCAGGGCGACCGTGCCAGCAGCAAGTAGCGTCGTTGAATTGTACATTTAGTTCTCCTGAGTGAATCACGTCGGATGACGCGAATCTGCGTATCGTGCAGGGGAATAGGGGGTAAGGTCAAGATTTGGTTGTCTTCCTGCCACGAGTTGCGAAACCAGTCGACCCGTCCGAGGTCCGCCCGTCAAGCCAACATGGTCGTGGCCGAATGCCATCAAGACCCCCGCAACGCTCGGAACGGGTCCAATGAGAGGCGTGCTGTCGGCGACCGAGGGGCGGTGCCCCATCCATTCGACCGTGTCCTTCCAGGCGATGCCCGGAATGGCCTTGCGAATCTGCCTTTCGAGCAACTCGAACGGTGCCCGCGACGGTGGCGCATCGAGGCCGCCGAACTCGACGATGCCGGCAAGCCGCAGACGGCCCTCCATGGGAGTCACCACGAACTTGGCGGCGGAAATCATGACGGGTGAACGCGGCATGATCGAGGGTTCCCAGAGTTCGAGATGGTAGCCCCGCTCGCTCTCCATCGGTACCTTGATCCCGAGCTTGCGCGCCAGCGGCCCGGACCATGCGCCAGCCGCGAGGACGACCGAGTCACACCAGACCGTCTCGCCGCCGACGCGAAGGCCCGTGACCCGGCCATTCTCTTGAACCACGTCCGTGGCGTCTCCGATCAGGAGCCGCGCACCCTGGGCTTCGGCATGCCTTGCAAGATCCTTCACGTAGTGACCAGGATCGCTGATCCGTCCATGGTTCGGGCATCGGACCCCGAAGCCGATCGACGGGCCAAAGACCGGATCGTAGTCGCGCAGTGCCGCGCCTTCGAGCTCCTGCCACGTGTAGCCGTGATCCGCCCGGATCTGCCAACCGAACGCATCGTCCTCGAAATGCGCGCGGTCGCGATAAAGGAAGACATAGTCCGCAGGGCAAATCCATTTCTCGGCACCGGTGCCCCTCGCCAGATCCTGGTGCTCGGCCAAGCTGTCGCCGACGATTCGCGTCATCGCGGATGCCCGCTTTCGGACGTCACCCGCATTAGCGTGACCGAGAAAGCGTGTCAGCCAGGGGACGAGGTGTGGCAGATACTGCCACTTGAGAAAAAGCGGCTGGTCACGGCCGAAGAGCAGGCCAGGAACGTTTCGGAGCAGTCCGGGCACGGAGATCGGGACGATTCCGTTGGACGCCAGGACTCCGCCATTGCCGTGACTGGCGCCTTCGGCGGGACCCGTCCTGTCGATCAGGATGACCTCATGCCCGTCGCGGAGGCACCAGATGGCAGTCGATACGCCAACGATCCCGGCTCCGATAATCGCGACCGTCTTTCGGGAGTCTTCCACTGTTGCAACACCTCCGCCGCCTTGAATGCGGAGCCTGCAACAGCGAAGCCTGGCCTGCAATTTCTTTGACGTTGTGACGGTCACGAAGTGGCGGGCACCGAAACGTCCCTTGAGCGGCAATCCGGGCTTGCAACATTGACCTTCGCAATGCTCGAACTTGATTGCCCGCGGTCGCCTGAATCGCCACCTTCAGTTCGTTGGTCTTGATGCCTTCGCCGGTCTTTGGGTCGCGCTTGAACTCCGGGCGTTGGTGCGGCACGTCGTGGTCGTCGCTGAATTTGGCCGAACCTATGAATCAGCTGCATTCCGGCATGGGGCCGGGTTCTTCCCGTGTCGCGCAACCTGAGCCGACCCGATTTCACGCCATGTTTGGTTGCCGAACAAATTGGGTGGCTAAACACGTAGGAATTTGGCAGCAAAGAATTGCGATGTTCGGAAGGGGCGACGGTCATGATCCGGGGCGGAAAATCGATCTACGGCGCTTCTGTGGGCATCCTCATGCTCGAAGCCCGGTTCCCGCGGATCCTCGGAGACATGGGCAACGCGGGCACGTGGGACTTTCCGGTGCACTACAAGGTCGTGCGCGACGCGTCGCCGGATCGCGTGGTCCGGCAAGGAGCGCAGGGCTTGCTGGACGCTTTCAGGACGGCGGCGCAGGAACTTGAGGCTGACGGAGTGGACGGCATCACCACGAATTGCGGGTTTCTCTCGATTTTTCAGGACGAGCTGTCGACGGCGGTCGACATTCCCGTTCTGACCTCGTCGCTGATGCAGCTTCGCACGGTCGATGCACTCCTCCCGTCGAGCCGCCGGGCGGGCATCCTTACCGTTTCGCGTTCGTCCCTGACCGAGACGCATCTGTCCGCTGCGGGCGTGCCGGAGGGTACGCCCATTGGCACGACCGAGGGCCGGACGCATTTCACTGAGGCCGTCTTGGGCAATTCGCTCGAGCTCGATCCGGTGGCAGCCGAAGCTGACAACGTTGCCGCCGCTGAAGACCTTGTTGCGGAACATCCCGACATTGGAGCCATCGTGCTCGAGTGCACCAACATGGCACCCTATGCGGCCGCGATTCGAAGCGCCACGGGAATCCCGGTCTTCTCGCACCTGAGCTTCGTGAACTGGTTCCAGTCCTCGCTTTCACCGCCGGACTGGCCGCGCAAGACCTGAGATTCGCAGACACGTCGGCGTTTCAACCGATCCTGGCCAGGGATCGGGCGAATGTCCCGCCAAGGTGTTCAAGGCACTGTGACATTCGGACACTCCCGTCCCTCTGGCACGTCCCGTCGGCAGCAGGAATGAAGATGGCGAGGGTGGCCTTGGATCGTGTCCGTTCCGGCATTGGATCTGGAAGTGAAGTGAATGCACATCGTGTTGAAAACGGAATGGGAATCGCTGAGGGACATTGCGGGTAGGGTGGACATCGGCAAGCGGGCGAAGTACCGTGAAAGCCAAGTCTAGGGCCGGTCGATTCGAAGGAGCGCCTCCAATGAGTAGCGTTTTGATTTATGCCGCTCCACCTGCGATGATGGCGCGCAAATTGGGGCAGGCGAAGCGTCTCCTCTGCTGTCCGCTTTCTGGTCTGCGTGGTTCGGATCTCTTCCATGAATTTCGGCCGATCCGGTATGCGGCCACGGCTGTTTGCGCTGCGCTCATGTTGAATGCAGTTCCGGATGCGGCAGCGCAGTCGGCTGCCGAAAAGGGTCTTCAGATCGCCAAGACGGCACGTGCCGCTGACAGGGGGTTCGGAAATTATACCGCAGAGTTGAGCATGGTTTTGCGAAACCGCCGGGGGAAGGAAAGCCGACGTTCGCTGCGCATCAAGGTTCTTGAAGTCGCCGGTGACGGCAACAAGACCGTGTTCGTGTTTGACAATCCCAAAGACGTGAAGGGAACTGCATTCCTGATTCACGGGCATGTCAACAAGCCGGATGATCAATGGCTTTATCTGCCCGCGCTGAAACGAGTCAAACGCATCAGTTCCTCGAAGCGTTCGGGATCTTTCATGGGAAGCGAGTTCGCGTACGAGGATCTGACAATTCCGGAAGTCGAAAAGTTCACGTACAAGTGGCTGCGCAATGAGCCTTGCGGGAATCTGACCTGCACAGTTTTGGAAATGATTCCAACCGAGCGTGGCTCAGGTTATTCCCGGCAAATTGCCTGGCATGACACCAAGGAGTTTCGTGCCTGGAAAACGGAATATTATGACCGGAAAAACGACCATCTGAAAACACTGACCTTCAGCGGATACAAAGAGCATGCTGGCGGATTTTGGAAACCAGAGAGTTTGAATATGGTTAACCATGCCACCGGCAAGAGCACGGACCTGAATTGGAGCAACTACCAGTTCAACACCAATCTGAGCGAAAAGGACTTTACGCAAACAAGTCTTCGACGCATCCGCTGACGACCTGCGGCTTCCAGGACTGATCCCAAAGACTGACTGCGTGGCGACGTTCGCAAACGGCACCGCTTCAGCCGGAGCTGAGGGGTTCACTGAATGCGACGTCCAATGCCGGGGAAGCGGGCAAGGAAAGCTGCAAGGCGCATGACCGTACCCGTCAGCTCACCAGGCTTCGCGAGCGACCGGACATGACTTGCCTGATTCGATCACTCGACATGCGCAAGAATGTCTTCAATCAGTGCCCCTGTATGGCTCGACATACTGAAGCGCCATGTCCCACGGAAAGAATATCCAGGTGTCCTGGCTGACGCCGGTGATGAACGTGTCCACCTGCTGTTCGCCCATGGGCTTGGCGTAGATCGTGGCGAAATGAGCCTTCGGATAGTGCCGTCGAACGAGTTCGAGCGTCTGGCCGGTATCGACGAGGTCGTCCACGACGAGAATGCCGTTTCCGTCACTCATCATTTCCGCGTCTGGAGACTTCAGGATCTCCGCGTCGGACTGTGACTGGTGGTCATAGCTCTTCACGCTGATCGTATCCACGATTCGAATGTCAAGTTCGCGGGCCACGATCATCGCTGGTGCCATGCCGCCACGCGTGATGGCCACGACCGCCGCCCACCTGCCGTCCAGTGGCCCGCGGCCATCCAGTCGCCAAGCAAGCGCACGGGCGTCGCGATGCAACTGGTCCCAGCTGACGTGGAATCCTTTCTCGTGTGGCAGGCGTTCGGTCACGGGCGGTCCTGTCGATCATTTGGCGGAAACTCTTCCGGTTGGCGCGGTCGGCATGCCTGAAGTCGGTGCCTCGGACGACGACACTGTGCGAATCCGGTCCGGGATTGCCTTGCAGCCGCGATGGCTGTTTCAGCGCCAGGAGTCATTGCTCGCGTCTCTCGTAGGTCATGTCCGGGGCGTCGAGCGCCTTCATGCCCACGACATGGTAGCCGGAGTCCACGTGATGAACCTCGCCCGTGACGGCCGCACCCAGATCGGAAAGAAGATAAAGCGCGGCGTTGCCGACATCTTCGACCGTAACGTTGCGCCTCAGCGGGGAATTGTACTCGTTCCACTTCAGTATGTAGCGGAAGTCGCCGATGCCAGAGGCCGCCAGGGTCTTGATCGTGCCCGCACTGATGGCGTTGCAGCGGATGCCGTCCTTGCCGAGATCTTCGGCCATGTAACGCACGCTGGCTTCCAGCGCAGCCTTGCAGACTCCCATCACGTTGTAATGTGGCATCACTCGCTCGGCCCCGTAGTATGTCAGGGTCAGGAGCGATCCGCCATCAGGCATCATCGCTGCGGCGCGCTTTGCAATCGCGGTGAAGGAATAGACGGAGATGTCCATGGACATGAGGAAGTTGTCGCGACTCGTGTCGACATAGCGGCCGCGCAACTCGCTCTTGTCGGAAAACCCGATCGCGTGAACGGCGAAATCAAGTTTGCCCCAGCGGTCCTTGAGTTCCTTGAACAGGGAATCCACGCTGTTCATGTCTGCCACGTCGCAGGGCAGGACGATGTTCGAGCCCAACTGTCCGGCCAATGGACCGACGCGCTTCTGGAGCGCCTCGCTCTGATACGAAAACGCGAGTTCGGCACCTTGACCGGCAACCGCCTTGGCAATTCCCCAAGCGATCGACTTCTCGTTTGCCAGCCCCATGATCAGGCCCTTCTTGCCTGCCATAAGCCCTGCGGACATGTTTTGACCCTCGCCCCGTTTACCGTGCAGTGGGTCTATGCGATCAAGTCAAGTGCATCAAGGGCGTGAAGGCGAGCGTGATGGACAGGAGCGGAATTTTCGAAGGCAATGACCCGATGGCCATTGCGCGACGTTGGCTGGACGAGGCAGCAGGGACTGAACCGAACGATCCGAACGCGATGGCCCTCGCGACGGTGGACGAATCCGGTCTGCCGAATGTGCGCATGGTCCTGCTCAAGGGGATCGAAGATGGCACCTTCGTCTTCTACACGAACTACGGCAGCGTGAAGGCGCGGGAGCTCAAGGCATCCGAGAAGGCGGCCTTCGTCCTGCACTGGAAGAGCCTCCGCCGCCAGGTCAGGGTACGCGGGTCCGCAAGCATGGAGAGCGGAGCGTCGGCAGACCGCTACTTTGCCACGCGAGGGGTGCGGAGCCGGGTGGGGGCCTGGGCATCGCGTCAGTCCGAGCCGTTGTCGTCCCGGAAGGCGCTGATGGCCAGGGCGGCGAAGATGGGCGTCGTTCACGGACTCGATCCGAAGCGCCCACCGTTCTGGGGCGGTTTCAGGATATTGCCCTTTGAGATCGAGTTTTGGGCCGACGGAGATTTCCGGCTCCACGACCGATTCCGTTGGACCAGGGCGTCGCCAGATGCCGCATGGGAAGTTGAACGCCTCTATCCTTAGTGCATTCCTGCCGAAATCCCTGCAGAAGCGAGCACTTCGCGCCGTGAACGGGGCGGCTCCTCGGTCAAGCCTTGTGGCAATTCGCGCATTTCGTGACCGAAGGCTGGCTCCGGCCCCACGAATCGGACGCCGCGGCGGGTCTGTCGATGGAAGGGGGCGCATGCAGCTGTCGCCTGAACGCGACAGTCCCCCGCGCGAATTTTGTGTGAAGTTTTTTTTGTTGCGCGCAATTGCACCAATGGCTCAAAGTGGGCGCATGCTGGGCAACAGCCCAAGGGATGATGCTTATAGATGACCGACCTCAGCAAAGGTGACGCGCGCGTCACTGGCAAGGTAAAGTGGTTTGATCCGTCGAAGGGATTCGGCTTTGTCGTTTCCGATGAGGGCGGGCCGGACATCCTGCTTCATGCAAACGTGCTTCGCAACTACGGACAATCCTCCGTGGCGGACTCGGCGGGAATTGAAGTCGTGGTCCAGGAAACGGCGCGAGGCATCCAGGCGATCGAGGTGCTGAGGATAGATCCCCCGGCAATGTCCGCGGCAGATGATGCCCTTCCAGATGGTGGTGAGTTCAACGAACCGGTTGACCCGTCGTTGCCGCTGGAGCCGGCGCGCGTGAAGTGGTTCGACAAGGCGAAGGGGTTTGGATTCGCGAACGTCTACGGCTGCGGCGAAGACGTCTTTCTCCATATCGAAGTTTTGAGGCGCTCGGAGCTTGCCGACCTTCAGCCGGGAGAGGCGGTGTCAATCAGGGTCGTGGAGGGCAAGCGGGGTCGCATGGCCACTCAGATCGCGTCATGGGAAGCGGGCCTTAGATCCGACTAGAGATGCGGGCAGGATTCGGAATCGTGGCATTGCTTGCTGTTGCCGGCACGGCGTCGGCAGATTGCAATTTGGACCGAGTGGACCTGCGTGGCGACTGGGGGCGCGCAAGGTTCACCGTCGAGCTTGCGGATGACCCGGACGAACGGTCGCTAGGTCTGATGCACCGGGATGTCTTGCCATCGGGAAGCGGAATGCTCTTTGCATACGAAACGCCCCAGCGCGCGGTGTTCTGGATGAAGAATACCAGGATTCCGCTTGACATGATTTTCCTGACTCCGTCCGGAAGGGTGACAAGGGTCCACGAGAACGCGATTCCATTTGACGAAACGCACATAGATGGTGGCGAGGGCGTCAAGTTCGTGCTTGAAATCAACGGCGGCCTGTCTCGCAGGCTTGGCATCAATGAAGGAAGCGAACTTCGGCATCCGGTCATCGGACCGGACCCGGTCTGGCCCTGCGAATAGACTGCGGGAGGATGGATCGGAAGCGCGACGATGTGCATGGCCGGAGAGGTGCGGCTCAGGGATGCTTGATTCCCGGCATGCAGTGGCGTTTCGCCAGTTGATCGTGCCGCGTCCGGCAGTGCCGGGCCGATGGCTTGCGGGGGAATTTCTGAACCCTGGCAGGCAAGGAAGACTGCAATCTCAGGCACAAGCGAATTGCCAAGGGGAAATTCTTTGCGGTATTGAGGCGACAGAGTCGGGGCGTAGCGCAGTCTGGTAGCGCACCTGTTTTGGGAACAGGGGGTCGGGAGTTCGAATCTCTCCGCCCCGACCAGCGTCAGCAAGTAATTGGAAGTGCGCAGCTCGTCGCGGAGTTCGGTTCGACGCATGCTGCTCGCGGCGCGTGGGTTCTTGTGCGGCATCGCGCCTGAAACCCGGTGACATCGACGGCGCTTGCCGGACGCTGCGAGCGGCATGTCAGGAACCGAGGGCGCCAGATTCGTGGATTGTCGCCGCGGCTGGCTGTCGTTCATCGCGTAGCACGGGTTTTCGTGCCGCGTTCGCCGGTCAGGGTCGCGACGCGCATCCGAGTCGCGAGGTGATTCTATTTTGCATGTCGGCCGGCGGCACGAAATTCTGTCCATCGTCCCACTCAAGAAAAAACCTGACCGCCGAGGCGGGCGACGGCACCATTCGGGCACCTCGCGTGAGCCGTTAGCTTGGCAGCGTAAGCGCCTTATCTCGATTGACGGAATCGTGAAACTTGGGCGTCTCGCGCCGACCCAAGATGGCACGCACAACACGCTTGCCCGGGGTCCGCAGAATTTTTTGGATTTCCTGTTGACGAACCCCTTGGAAAAGCCGCAAGTTGTGTGAGCAGGTTGGGAGGCCACAACATGTTGTGGGGATTGACGCGGACAGCATTCGAGCACCTTTGGCCCTCCAGGAAGGAAAGGGTCGTGCATGCACGCAACCACATGCACGGGACAGGTGCCGTCGTCACTTCTCTTGGCTGCACTGAATGTCGCCCTGACTGAGGCAGGCGAAGAAGACCGGAATGGCTCAAGCAAGACAAAGAACGGGGTCCAAGCAAGAAGATGAGAATCAAGCGTAGCTTTACGAAGCCAGGCCAGGACGCATACGCGTCCATCAAGTTCACGACGACGTCATCCGAGATCAAGAATCCGGACGGCACCGTCGTGTTCCGGCTCGACAACGTTGAAGTGCCCGAAAGCTGGAGCCAGGTGGCGTCGGATGTTGTCGCACAGAAGTACTTCAGGAAGGCCGGAGTGCCCGCGCGCCTGAGGAAAGTGAAGGAGAGGGGTGTCCCGGATTTCCTTTGGCGTTCGGTCGCGGACGAAGCCGCGCTTGCCGAGATGCCCGAGGAGGATCGCTACGGAGGCGAAACTCGGGCAACTCAAGTCATCGACCGCCTGGCGGGAGCCTGGGCGTACTGGGGCTGGAAGGGCGGCTACTTTTCGTCGAAGGAAGACGCGCGGGCCTATTTCGACGAGATGCGCTACATGCTTGCGACGCAGCGTGCGGCACCGAACTCTCCGCAATGGTTCAACACGGGCTTGCATTGGGCATACGGCATCGACGGGCCGAGCCAGGGTCATCACTACGTGGATTACGCGACCGGCAAGCTGACCAAGTCCGGGAGCGCATATGAGCATCCGCAGCCCCATGCGTGCTTCATACAGTCCTGCGCCGACGACCTCGTGAACAGCGGCGGCATCATGGACCTGTGGGTCCGTGAGTCACGGCTCTTCAAGTACGGGTCTGGTACCGGGACCAATTTCAGCCTGCTCCGCGGAGCAGGCGAGCATCTGTCGGGCGGCGGCAAGTCATCGGGCCTGATGGGCTTCCTGAAGATCGGCGACCGTGCGGCCGGGGCCATCAAGTCGGGCGGCACCACCCGGCGCGCGGCCAAGATGGTGATCGTTGACGCCGATCACCCCGACATCGAGGACTTCATCAACTGGAAGGTCATCGAGGAGCAGAAGGTCGCTTCCATCGTGGCAGGCTCCAAGGTCCACGAACGCGAGCTCAATGGCATATTCGCGGCGATCAAGGCGTGGGACGGAGCGGAAGCCGATGCGGTCGATCCGGCGCGGAACGAGAGCCTCAAGGCTGCGATCCGGTCCGCGAAACAGTCGGCCATTCCGGAGACCTACATCAAGCGCGTACTTGACTACGCGAGACAGGGCTACGAATCGATCGAGTTTCCGACGTATGACACGGACTGGGATTCGGAAGCCTATTCGAGCGTTTCGGGCCAGAACTCCAACAACTCGATCCGGGTCACGGACGCGTTCCTGCGAGCAGTGAAGGACGATGGCGACTGGAAACTGTTCCGTCGTACCGACGGCGGGGTGGCAAGGACCGTCAAGGCGCGTGATCTTTGGGAGCAGGTCGGCCACGCCGCCTGGGCCTGTGCAGACCCCGGCATCCAGTACCATGACACGATCAATGCGTGGCATACATGCCCGGAGGCCGGAGAAATCCGCGGATCGAATCCCTGTTCGGAATACATGTTCCTCGACGATACCGCCTGCAACCTGGCGTCCATGAATCTCCTCACGTTCCATGACGACGGGGAGTTCCAGGCAGACGACTATGTCCATGCAACGCGCCTCTGGACATTGACGCTGGAGATCAGCGTCATGATGGCGCAATTCCCGTCGAAGGAGATCGCGCAACTGTCCTACGAGTTCAGGACCCTCGGTCTCGGCTACGCGAACATTGGCGGCCTGCTCATGACCATGGGCCTGGGATACGATTCAGACGAAGGTCGGGCACTGGCAGGTGCCCTTACGGCGATCATGACCGGCGTGTCCTACGCGACTTCGGCCGAGATCGCGCGGGAACTGGGCCCGTTTCTGGGCTACGGAAAAAATTCCGAACACATGCTTCGCGTCATTCGCAATCATCGGCGTGCCGCACATGGTGAGACGACCGGATACGAGAAGATGAACGTCCTTCCCGTGCCGCTTGATCACGACAACTGCCCGGATGGCAGGTTGCTGGAACTGGCCGCGAAGACGTGGGACGACGCGCTCGAACTGGGCATGAAGCACGGCTACCGAAATGCCCAGGCCACGGTCATCGCACCGACTGGCACGATTGGTCTCGTTATGGACTGCGACACGACAGGGATCGAGCCGGACTTCGCCTTGGTGAAGTTCAAGAAGCTCGCCGGGGGCGGTTACTTCAAGATCATAAACCGCTCAGTGCCGGCGGCGTTGGAGACTCTTGGATACTCTTCCTCCCAGATCCGGGAAATCGTTTCCTACGCCGTCGGCCACGGGACGTTGGCGAACGCCCCGGGTGTCAACCATGCAGCACTGGTTGGCCATGGATTCGGCAAGGCCGAAATCGACAGGATCGAGGAGGCACTGCCGTCCGCGTTCGACATTCGCTTCGTGTTCAACCAGTGGACCCTCGGCGAAGAGTTCTGCACGGCGACTCTCGGGATCCCGGAAGAGAAGCTGAACGATCCGGAATTCGACCTTCTCCGCAGCCTCGGCTTCAGCAAGGCGGACATTGAAGCCGCGAACGACCACGTCTGCGGTTCGATGACGCTGGAAGACGCACCTCACTTGGCGAAAGGGCATTACCATGTCTTCGACTGCGCGAATCCGTGCGGGCGCAAAGGCAAGCGGTTCCTTCCCGTCGACAGCCACATCAAGATGATGGCTGCCGCTCAGTCGTTCATTTCGGGCGCGATCTCCAAGACGATCAACATGCCGAACGACGCGACCGTTGAGGATTGCAAGGCGGCCTACGAGCTGTCGCATCGGCTCGGCATCAAGGCCAACGCGCTCTATCGTGACGGTTCAAAGCTCTCGCAACCCCTGTCTGCGGCCCTTGTCGAGGATGACGACGAGGCGGCGGAGACACTTGAGGCGGGCACGCCGCATGAGAAGGCCGTCGTGCTGGCCGAGAAGGTCGTGGAAAAGGTCATTGTCAAGGAATTGGCGGGCGCGCGCAGTCGAATGCCCGAGCGGCGCCGCGGATACACTCAGAAGGCCATTGTCGGAGGGCACAAGGTCTACCTGAGGACGGGCGAGTACGGCGACGGCTCGCTTGGCGAGATCTTCATCGACATGCACAAGGAAGGCGCTGGCTTCCGGGCGATGATGAACAACTTCGCGATCGCCATCTCGGTCGGCCTCCAGTACGGGGTGCCGCTGGAGGAGTTCGTGGATGCCTTTACCTTCACGCGCTTCGAGCCGGCCGGCATGGTCCAAGGCAACGACTCGATCAAGAACGCGACATCGATTCTGGACTACATCTTCAGGGAACTGGCGGTCAGCTACCTAGATCGCACTGATCTCGCGCATGTGAAACCGGAAGGTCCGACATTTGATGACATGGGACGTGGCGAAGAGGAGGGCAAGCCGGACATTGCGGAGGCTTCCGCCGCAAGGGGCTCGACCCATGTAGAGTTGCTCAAGCGCGTCGCGTCCGCGGGCTACACGCGCGGCCGCGTGCCAAGGGAGCTGGTGCTCGTGGAAGGTGGCGCCAGCGCGGTCGCGGCGCTGGACCGCGCTGCCGCTTCAGCGGCGGCGGAGGCAATCGTGCCTGAACCAGGGGCGGCGTTGGCTGTCGGTGCATCCTCCGGTGAGGGAACGGTCGAGATAGGCGCACGAACCAAGGCCAGGATGCAGGGATATGAGGGAGATCCCTGCGGCGAATGCGGCAACTACACCTTGGTGCGCAACGGAACATGCATGAAGTGCAACACTTGCGGCGCAACGAGCGGGTGCAGTTGATGACGCCGGACGGAGCTGCTTGCCAGGCTCTGTGCCGAGGAAAGGGCGGCGCTGCCGTGCAGCCCCGCCATGGTGTCGGGGGATCTCCCGCCCCCGAGACGAGATGCGGGGCACCGCCGACTGCTTGGGTTGGCTGTCTCCCGCCCGGAGAATTGCGTCTTGTGGTTCGACGGATGACGGGGCGGGTGCGCTCGCCCTGAACGCGGGTCAGGCCGCAGGCAGAAACCGGGCGGCACAACAAGTGAGCCTGACAAGCGAAACTGGGGGGCCATGGCCCCCCAACTTTCCTTCCATAGCTCGCAGCGGTGCGATCGCTCAGGAGCGATCTTCACGCGAGGCTCAAGGTGTCCCGTTGATCGTGGAGGTCCAGGGCCGGTTCGGCAGGGTCATGGCTGCGAGAGAGACGGTTCAGGGGCGGGATTCCCGCATGTCGGATTTCGTGGCCGACACGCTCAGGCCATTCCGCTCTCTGCGTCAATTTCACCCCTCGCCAGGGCCGCAACGCCGGTGCGCGCCAGTTCCTCGAGGCCAAGCGGCCGCATGAGTTCCGCGAATGCATCTATCTTGCTGGACGTTCCGGTCACTTCGAACACGAAACTGTCCAGCGTGGAATCCACGACCTGCGCGCGGAAGATGTCCGCCAGCCGCAGGGCCTCGACCCGGACGTCGCCCTTTCCGACAACGCGGAAGAGGGCAAGTTCCCGTTCGACCGCCACGCCTTCAGTCGTCAGGTCATGCACGTCGTGAACCGGCACGACCCTGCCGAGCTGCGCCTTGATCTGCTCGATGACCGATGGTGTGCCGGTGGTGACAACCGTGATCCGGCTGCGGTGGCCGGTGTGATCGATTTCCGCGACGGTCAGGCTCTCGATGTTGTAGCCGCGCCCCGAAAACAGCCCGATGACGCGCGCGAGGACTCCCGCCTCGTTGTCGACGATCAACGCCAGCGTGTGCCTTTCCGTTACCTGTTCGTGGTAGTCACGGAGATCGTAGGCCGAATGGCTCGACGAGCCTTTCTTGATGTTCAGTGGTGACATGTCGTCTCTGGTGTCCTCATGGAGTCCGGGTGTTCTTTAGGGCGCATGGTTGCCTGACGGTCCGATGGCCGCACTTGCAGATCTTAGACCAGCACGGCGCCGGCCTCCTTGATCGCGCTGTCCGTGTCCGCCGTTTCTCCGAGCAGCATCTTGTTGTGCGGCTCGCCGGACGGGATCATCGGAAAGCAGTTTTCGTGCCTTTCGACCAGGCAATCCAAGATGACTGGTCCGTCATGGGCCAGCATTTCCTTGATCCCGTCGTCCACATCCGCCGCGTCGTCAACCTTGATGCCTTTCGCCCCGAAGGCCTCCGCGAGCTTGACGAAATCCGGCAGGGCTTCCGACCAGGAGTGCGAGTAGCGCTCGCCATGCAGCAGTTCCTGCCACTGACGAACCATGCCGAGGCGCTCGTTGTTCAGTATGAACTGCTTCACGGGGAGACGATACTGCACCGCCGTGCCCATTTCCTGCATGTTCATGAGCCACGACGCCTCTCCCGCGACGTTGATGACCAAGGCATCGGGATGCGCCATCTGCACGCCAATGGAGGAGGGGAAGCCGTAGCCCATGGTTCCGAGCCCGCCGCTGGTCATCCATCGCTTGGGGTCGTTCATGCCCATGTACTGGGCGGCCCACATCTGGTGCTGGCCAACTTCCGTGCAGATGTAGCGATCGGGATGGTCCTTGGTCAGCGCTTCCAGCCGATGAATGGCGTATTGCGGCCTGATCGTGCTGCCCGTTTGCTCGAACTTGAGGCAATCGATCTTGCGCCACTCGTTGATCTGCTCCCACCATTCCTTCACGGCCGGGGCGTCCGTCTTCGCGCCTCGCGACTTCCAGGTCTTGAGCAGGTCTTCCAGAACATGCGCGACATCGCCGATGATCGGCAATTCGGTGTGGATGACCTTGTTGATCGACGAGGGGTCGATGTCGATGTGGGCTTTCACGGAGTCCGGGCTAAAGTCCTGCACGCGCCCGGTGATCCGGTCGTCGAAACGTGCACCGACGTTGATCATGAGGTCGCAGTCATGCATTGCAAGGTTGGCCTCGTAGAGCCCGTGCATGCCCAGCATTCCAAGCCAGTTCTTTCCGTTGGCCGGGTAGGCGCCCA
Organism: Paracoccaceae bacterium; assembly: GCA_965208685.1. Taxonomy (GTDB): domain Bacteria; phylum Pseudomonadota; class Alphaproteobacteria; order Rhodobacterales; family Rhodobacteraceae; genus JAJEFO01. The sequence continues at coordinate 1,132,815 of CBDBPL010000007.1, forward strand.
GCCCCATGAGCGTGGACGTAACGGGAAAGCCAGTCTTGTCCACCAATTGTCGCAGGAGCTTGCACGCGCGCTCGCCCGAGTTGATGACGCCGCCGCCTGTATAGAAGATCGGGCGCCTCGCTGTTTCGATCGCTTCCGCCAGGGCGGCAATGACTTCACCGTCTCCCTTGACCTTTGGTGCATAGTGGCCCGTCTGGGCTGCATCCGGTCCGATGTATGTTCCCGATGCGAACTGGACGTCCTTGGGAATGTCGACGAGCACGGGCCCTGGCCTGCCGTTCATGGCGACGTGAAATGCTTCGTGGATCGCGCTTGCGAGTCTGTCGGTCTCCTTGACCAGCCAGTTGTGTTTCGTGCAAGGTCGCGTGATGCCGACCGTGTCCGCCTCCTGAAAGGCGTCGTTGCCGATCATGAACGTCGGAACCTGGCCGGAGATCAGGACGATCGGGACGGAATCCATCAACGCGTCGGTCAAGCCGGTGACAGAGTTTGTCGCGCCCGGTCCGGACGTGACCAGAACAACGCCGGGCCGTCCGGTGGAACGGGCATAGCCTTCGGCTGCGTGGACCGCGCCCTGCTCATGGCGCACGAGGACGTGCCGGATCCGGTTTTGCTGAAAGACCTCGTCATAGATTGGAAGCACGGCCCCACCCGGGTAGCCGAACACGACGTCGACCCCTTGGTCCTGCAACGCTTTCACGACCATTTTCGCGCCGGTCATCTGCTCTTGTTCCATCGCGCCCGCCCTCTGTGTTCCGCGCATAAAAAAGGCCCCCGGTTTCGGGGGCGCATGGGTGTCCGTTCAGGGATTCCGTTACCGGTCCATGCGCCATGTTCCCACAAGTACTACAGCCTTCGTTCCCATCGTCGGACTCCATTTCAGGCCAGAGACACTAGCAGCGTCGAAATTGGCGTCAACCGGTTAATTTGCATTTCTTGCGTTTCGCGCGCCGTTTGCGAAACATCCTTCACGAAATGCCGTGTCGCCTTACCAATTTCTTGGCCGGCCTCTGCTTCCGTTCCCTGGCCGGGCGGCCTCGCGGCTGTGCGGCGGCCGTGCACCAGGATTCTGTCCGTGCGGCGTTTCGGGACGAACCGGCCGGGTGTCGGGAAGGCTGATGCGCGCCACTTGTTCCGCGACCGGTTCGGAAGCCGCGGGATCAAGGTCCGCCGAGTATTGATTCGGATTGCCAAGGTCTTTCCACTCTCCGTCGGAGTATATCTCGACGGCCGCAAAGCTGGCCTTGTACGTCATCTTTGCCGAGCCCGGCACCCAGTAGCCGAGGTAGATGTAGGGGAGTCCGGCATCCCGCGCGATCCGGACATGGTCGAGTATCACGTAGGTTCCGAGACTGCGCCCCGCCAATTCCGGATCATAGAAGCTGTAGACCATGCTCAGCCCGTCATCCAGCACGTCGGTCAGGCATACGGCGCGGAGCGTGACGTCGTCCCTGTCCTTGGACGAGTATTCCACCACTCGCGAGCGAACCGGCGTTTCCTCGATCATTGCCGCGAACTCGAAGATGTCCATGTCAGCCATGCCGCCGTCCGCGTGCCGGCTGTCAAGATAGGCACGGAACAGGGCGTACTGTTCCTCTGTTGCCCAAGGTGACATGGCTTCGCGGACGAGCGACGAGTTTCTCCGAAGCGTCCTGTTCTGGCTTCGGGATGGAACGAAGTCATTTACCCGAATTCGGGCGGAGAAGCATGCCGAACACTCGGCGCAGGACGGCCGGTAAAGCACGTTCTGGGATCGTCTGAATCCCTGCTTCGAAAGCGAATTATTCAGCTGTTCCGCATAGTTGCCTTGGAGTGACGTGAACAGCTTGCGCTCCATCCTTCCTTCCAGGTACGGGCAGGTCTGGGGCGCAGTGACGTAGAACTGCGGCGCAATGGGAAGAGTATGCCTCATGGCCTCCCGCTTGTCTTGCTCGGCACGAGACTAGCAAGCGGAGGCCACGCCGCCAATCCAAAACAGGATCAGGTCATTCCGGGCTTGCGACGATTGATGGCAACCGTGCCGAGGACCATGTCGCTCAGGCCCTGCCGCCGGGTCGAGAGGAGCATCATTCCGACAGAGATCATCTGCAGCGGAAAGGTCAGCACCGAGATGAAGTAGCCGACGGTGTGCAGCAGCGCGGTTGTTCCATCAAGCTCTGCGCCGTCCAGCTCCCGAATCTCGATTCCCATGAGAACCATTCCCGGCGTCGCCGACCACGATGCAAGCGTCGCCCAGCGGTAGAGAAAGCTGATGCAGGCATAGACGGCCGGAAGGAAAAGCAGCGCTGTCAACAGGGTGAACGCCACCATCGCCGCTGCGGCCAGAGAGATCAGCATGACATCCAGGCACCAGGCGAGGAACCGCTTCACGGGCACGTTTCGATAGAGGCGGAGGTCGTGCTCATGGCCTGGCTCGCCGACCGGGTATTCCAGGGATGTCACGTCGAATTCCTCCTTCTTGGAGCCATCGGCGGCCCGTTCCAGGGCCGCCGCTCTGTGGGATTCGGGTCCCCGGTTCAGGCCCTCACTGCATCCGGGTCGATGTCGGCGTCACGGGCCTTTCTGGCGCGCTCGGCCATGAACTGGTCGAATTCCGCCTTGTCCTTCGCGTCGCGCAGGCGCTGCAGGAATGTCTCGAACGAGTCCTGTTCCTCTTCAAGGCGTCGGAGTGTGTCCGCCTTGTATGCGTCGAAGGCCACGTTGCCGCTGGACTTCATGGCGGCGCGAATGTTGCCGCATTTCTTGCGCTTTTTTTCGAACATTCCCTTGCTCCAGATCATGTAGGCCAAGAGTGCCAGGCCGATTGGCCAGAAGAAGATGAAGCCGAGGATCATCGCTGCGATCCAGGCTCCTTTGCCACGCTCGTCCATCCACCGCTCGAAACGGCCAAACCAGCTTGTGAAGCCGGAAGTGGTGGCATTGAGTGTCGCGTGTGTCATCCCTTGTGCTCCTTGGGTTTGTAGATGTGAATGCTTTTCACATCACCGATATCGTGACTGCCGCGCAAAGTTCAAGCCGGAATGTGACTGATTTTAACATTATTTGCATAACATGCTGAAAAGACGACAAACATTTTCTTCGAACGGTGTGCCATAGCGCGAAACTCGCAGATTCCGGACCGGCAACCCCGGTCGGTTGCCCACGTCGGACCGGATGCTCTTGAAGTTCGGGGACACGGCAGGCGAATGTGCGCTCCTTTCGGTTTTCCGCCTCAAGAGGCTGCAATCCCTCGTCGAGTTCGGAACGGAGCCGTCTCGTCGCGAAACCATGACCTGAGTTCCTTGAAGATGCGGCGTTGCGCCTGGGACCGGCGACACAGCAGGTAGTGCTGCCGACCGATGGAGTAGCTCGCATCAAGTGGTGCGACGAGGCTGCCGACGCTCAACTCCTCCTCCACGAGGTGCACCCACCCAATTCCGATTCCGAGGCCTTGAACCGCTGCCCGCACGAGCATCTCGAAATTGTTGAAGCTGTGACCGCCAAGATCCTCGTTTTTTTGTGATACCGAAATGATTCAGGAGGACGGGCCAGCCCGCCATCTCCCAGATCAGGTCGCGGCAATGCTCCGCATTGAGGTGCAGCAGGTCGCGGTTCAGGAGATCCGATGCCGGCGTGACTTTCCCGCAGACGTCCAGAAAGCCGGGGCTGCATGCGGGCAGTATCTCCTCCGTCACGAGGTGGTCGGCGACGATTTCCGGCTGCGGTTCGTGTCCAAGGACGATCGCGAAATCGACCGTGTCCAGCAGCACGGCTGGATCGCCGTCGGTGGTGCAGAGCCGAAAGTTCAGTGCCGGAAACTCCGCGAACAACTTCTTCAGGCGCGGGGCGAGAAACTGGTTCGCGAAGGGCGAGCGCATCGTGATCGCGACCTGATCGCTTCTCTTCCCGCGCTGCAGCTGTTCGCAGCTTCTGGCGATCTGGATGAGCCCGTTGGCAATGGCGTGATGCAGGTCTCGGCCCGCCGCAGTCAGCTCGATGTTCCTGCCGTTTCTCAAGATGAGCGGGACTCCCAAGTGTTTCTCGAGTTGCCGGATCTGCTTGGAAACGGCGGATTGCGTGACGCTGATCTCGTCTGCCACGACCGAGAAGTTCTCGTGCCGGGCGGCGGTCTCGAAGGGGCGAAGGGCCGACATCGGAGGAAGCCTTTGCAAATGGTTCTGCATGAATTCACCTCGGCTTGACCGGGAAGCCACTCGCGACCTTCCGAGGCAAGGCCCGCAGACTGGAGATTCCAGCAAGAAACTGAGGTATTGATGAAGGGGAAGACTTGTCGATTTGAGTTCTGGCGTGGCACGTATAGTGTTCTGGGGCAATTCGAGAGCCGGGACAGGAAGGACATGATCAAGCTGAAGGGCATTTTTGCGGCAATGTGCACGCCGATGGATGATTCGGGCGGTGCGATAGATCCCGGTCGCTACCGAGCGCATGTTGATGACATGATCGAGGCGGGACTGCACGGGCTCGTGCTTGGCTCTGGCACGGGCGAATACGCCTACCTGTCGGACGACGAACGGCGCTGGTTGATCGAGGAAGGGTGCAGGCACGTGAACGGGAGGGTTCCGACGATTGCGCAGACGACTGCGATGAGCACGCAGGACTGCATTGAAAGCGCGCGGTTCGCGCAGGATGCAGGTGCCGACGCGCTGATGGTCCTGCCTCCCTTTCTGGAGCCGCCAAACGAGCGCGGAGTGCTGTATCACTACACCGCGATCGCCAAGTCGGTGAGCATCCCGATCGTGATGTACAATGTCCCTGCACAGGCTGCCCCGATGACGGAAGAGCTTTATCGGAAGGTGCTTGCGGTCGAGAACCTCGACTACATCAAGGACAGCTCGGGAGATTTCGTGGCGCTTCAAAAGCTGATTGGCATCGGCGGCAACGTGCTGAACGGATCCGATCCCTACGCGGTCCACAGCCTGATGTCAGGGTGCGTCGGCATGATATGGGGCGCTGCGAATTTCATGCCGCACGAATGTGCGCAGCTCTACGATCTGGTTGCGGCGGGGAAGTATGCCGAAGCTCTCGCGTTATGGGACACCATGAGGGCCATCTGTCTCTGGCTTTCGGGCAACGTGCATGACGTGGATTACCTGACGGGCGTCAAGGCGGCCACGCGTCTGACCGGCCGGGACATGGGCGGAGCACGCAAGCCTTTGCCCCCGGTGCCGGGTGCCGCCCGCCACGACATCAAGCTGGCGCTCAGCAAGCTGCCCGTGAACCGCACCAAGGTTGATCGGCTGGTCTGGCGTGACTGGCAGGAAGAACGTGACTGGCTCGTCCAGTCCTATCGCAACATTTGAGGCATGCCCAAAATGGCCGAGAACAAGAAATCCTATCCCACCAAGGCCGTGATCGGCGGACGGTCTGTTGACGCGACGGGGCGCAAGACGTTCGAAACCGTCAATCCTTCGACCGGCAAGGTCCTGGCAGAGATTTCCGAATGCACCGCTGCCGACGTTGACAAGGCGGTGGCCGCAGCGCGCCAGGCATTCGATGAAGGGCCTTGGCCACGGATGTCGCCGGCCGAACGCAAAGGGACATTGCAACGCTTCGCCACGGTAATCGAGGCGAATGCCGAAGAACTTGCAGAACTGGAAGCCCTGGAAGGGGGCAAGCCGATCACCGATGCGCTGGGCATCGACCTGCCCGAGACGGTCGCCACGATTCGCTGGCATGCTGAAGCGGTCGACAAGATCTGCGACAAGGTCACGCCGTCCGATCCCGGCATACTTTCCATGGTGGTGCGCGAGCCCATCGGCGTGGTGGCGGCGGTCCTGCCATGGAACTTTCCCGTCATGATGGCTGCCTGGAAACTCGGCCCTGCGCTCGCCGAAGGCAACACTATGGTGCTGAAGCCGGCCGAGCAGACATCCATGTCGACGATCCGCTTGGCCGAAATCGCGACCGAAGCGGGCGTTCCAGACGGCGTGATCAACGTTGTGCCCGGGTTCGGCGAGGTCGCAGGCAAGGCGCTTGGCGAGCACATGCAGGTCGACTGCGTCGGGTTCACGGGTTCGACGGAAACCGGGCGGCAGTTCCTGCGTTACGCGGCGGACTCGAACCTGAAGCGGGTCCTGCTGGAATGCGGCGGCAAGAACCCGATGATCGTCATGCCGGATGTCGAGGATCTCGACCTTGTCGCGGACCATGCCGCCAACTCCGCCTTCTGGAACATGGGAGAGAACTGCTCGTCGAACAGCCGCCTGCTGGTGCACGAGAGTCTGCACGACGAACTGATCGGCCTGATCATCGAGCGTGCGCAGGGCTGGGTGGTCGATGATCCGCTGAAAGCTGCGTGCCGCATTGGCCCGCTCATCGAGAAGGAGCATATGGAAAGGGTCTTGGGCCATATCGAACAGGCCAAGAAGGATGGGGCCAGGCTGATCCATGGTGGCAGGCGGGTGCTTGCGGACACCGGCGGCTACTTTGTAGAGCCGACCATTTTCGACGACGTCGCGCCTGAAATGCGACTCGCGCGAGAAGAGGTGTTTGGCCCGGTGCTTGCCGTCATGACCTTCCGGACGCCGGAGGAGGCAATCGCGATGGCCAATGACACCGACTACGGCCTGGCGGCATCGATTTTCGCCGGGTCGAACAAGACCGCGCACAACGCGGCGCGGCAGGTGCGGGCCGGAACCGTATCGGTCAACTGCTATGGCGAGGGCGATCAAGGCACGCCCTTCGGCGGCTACAAGCTGTCCGGATTCGGCGGGCGCGACAAGTCGCTCGCCGCCCACGACCAGTACTGCGAATTGAAGACCGTATGGATGGATCTCGGCTGAGCCCGACGATGAAGATCAAGCAGCTACCGAAGATGGATGACAACAACGGCTGGCTGAACATCCTGCCGCCATTGCCGCCACCCGCTTCGGCCCAAGGCGAATTCCAGTGCGACTTCGCCATTGTCGGGGCAGGCTACGCCGGTCTGGCCGCAGCACGTCGCCTTGGCGAGCTCTTGCCGGATTGCAGCATCGTCCTGCTGGATGCCGGGCGCGTCGGGAACAACGCGGCGGGGCGCAGCTCTGGCTTTGCCATCGATCAGGCGCACAACATTCGTGCCAAGGACTTCGCCGGAATCATTGACGCGGAACGAGAGCAGCTTTCCCTCAACCGGGCTGGACAGGACTACCTCCGCGAGGCGGTTCGAACTCATCGGATTCCCTGCGACTGGGACGAAGCCGGAAAAATTCACGCGGCCGCGACGGATCGCGGCGCCTCCAAGCTGGATGCGTATGCGAAGGCCCTGGATCTACTTGGCACCGAGTATGACCGGCTTGACGCCGGCCGGTTGCACGAGATCACGGGCTCGGAATTCTACATCTCCGGTCTCTACACGCCGGGCACCATCCTGGTCCAGCCGGCCGCCTTGGTGCGCGGTCTTGCAACGACCCTCCCCGGCAACGTGACGCTGTTTGAAGACAGTCCGGTGACAGCAAGGGAACTCGGGGTTCCGCACCGGCTGATCCTGCCGGAAGGCTCCGTCAATGCCCGCACACTGATACTGGCCAACAACGGGTTTGCCGGACAGTTCGGCTACTACCGAAAGGATCTGCTGCCAATTGCAACCTGGGGCAGCCTGACGCGTCCGCTGACGGGCGACGAAGCCAGGCACTTGGGCGGCAGGAACAGCTGGGGCATAGTTCCCGCCGACCCTTTCGGCACTTCGGTCAGGCGGATGACCGATGGTCGAATCCTGATTCGGAACGTCTACAGCTACAACCCCGGCCTGAATCCCTCGGAGCGGGACAGGACCAGGGCACGGGTCCGGCACGAGGCATCCTTGCGCAACCGCTTCCCCATGCTGCCGGACCTGAACTTCGACTACACCTGGGGCGGCCCCTTGTGCTTTTCCCGGAACGGCGAGCCGGTCTTCGGAGAGCTGGAGACTGACGTGTTCGGGGCATTCTGCCTCAACGGCGTCGGCATCGCGCGCGGTACGATTTACGGAAAGCTCTTGGCGGAGCTTGTCGCGGGCGTCTCGACCCCGTTGCTCGACATCATGCTGAAGGCGGGACGACCAACCGGCGCGCCGCCGCAGCCGTTCCTTGGCTGGGGCGTAAGGCTGACTTTCGCCAAGCGTCGCCACGGCGCCGGACTGGAGATGTAGGCATTGGACCTTCTGGGCAAAACCGCGTTGGTGACTGGTGGAACTTCGGGGATCGGTGCGGCAACCGCTCGCGTGCTGGCCGAGGCGGGTGCCAATGTCGTGGTCGCCGGTCGCAACGAAGGAGCTGCCAAGGCGCTTTGCAATGAGATTTCCGGGGAGGACCGGCGGGCGACGTACGCTCTTGGCGATGTCGCGGACCCCGATTTCGCCGCTCCCGCAGTCGGTGTTGCGGAAAGGCGGTTTGGCGGACTGCACGTTCTTGTCAACGCCGCAGGCGCGATCGTCAGGGGCACTGCAGAGGGGACTTCTGACGAAGATTGGAACAGGGTGCTTTCCGTCAACGTCACGGGCACGTTCTTCATGTCCCGGGCAGCAATTCCCGCGCTGCGCCGATCAGGGGGCGGCAGCATTGTCAATCTGGGTTCCACAGTCGGGCTGGTCGGCTGTCCGAACCTTGCTGCCTATTGCGCAAGCAAGGGCGCGGTCGTGAACCTGACACGGGCCATGGCGCTTGACCACGCGCACGAGAGCATCCGGGTGAATGCCGTCTGCCCTGGCGCGGTTGACACGCCGATGCTGGTCTCGGGTCGCGGCGACGCGGTGCCGGACCAGGTGCGCGAGGCGAACCGCGCTTCGATTCCGCAGCGTTGGCTGCCCGGGCCGATCGAGATCGCCAATGCGATCGCGTTTTTGGCTTCGGATCTCAGCAAGCATGTTACGGGCACGGCATTGCCGGTCGACGGGGGCTTTACCGCGAAATGAGCGCAAGTCTGAAAGACAGGGTCGCAATCGTGACCGGCGGCGTGCAGGGGATCGGGCTTGCCATTGCGCGGTCCCTGCGCGAGGCGGGCGCGGTCGTGGCGGTCGGGGACATTCGATCCTTGGAAGATGACGCTCTGCACAGTCATGAACTCGATGCGACCGACGAGGCGTCCGTGGCCGACTTCTTTGCCCATGTTTGCCGGAACCACGGCAGGCCTTCGGTGCTGGTCAACAATGCGGGCATTCTGTCCAGCACGCCACTTGAACGACTGACGGTTTCTGAGTGGGACAATGTCATGGCGGTCAATTTGCGCGGGCCGTTTCTCATGGCCAGGCAGTTCGCGTCCTGCTGTGCGGCGCGGGACAAGCCGGCCATAATCAACATAAGCTCGATCGAGGCTTTCAGTGGCAACCCTGACCATACCGCCTACATGACCTCCAAGGCGGGCATCAACGGCTTGACGGTTTCGCTGGCGATTGACCTCGGGCACAGGGGCGTACGCGTCAACGCCATTGCGCCTGGCTGGATCAGCACCGAGATGAACGAAGGGTACATGGCACGGGTTCCGGATCGTGCCAAGGCCGAAAGACAGCTTTGCGACCTGCATCCGTTGGGGCGGACAGGATCTCCATCGGACATCGGTGACGTCGCGGTCTGGCTGGCCAGCGACCAGTCGCGGTTCGTGACAGGGCAAGTCATTCGGGTCGAGGGCGGACGCTTGGCGAGGCTGTCTCTTCCGGCCGCATTCAATGACTAGGCTAGGTCCATGAGCGGTACGCAACCCAGGACACGGCGGCGCGGTCGGGACGAGAGACGCGATTCCCGCATGTCGAAACAGCTGCGATTCATGCCGGAGACGAACCGAGACATCCCCTATGTCGACTTGCTGACGCCCGGGCAGGTTGACCGAGTTCACCGTGAAACCATGACTCTGCTTCGCGAGAAGGGCGTCGAGTTCCGCGATGACGAGGCGATCCGGGCGTGGCGGAGCACGGGCGCCGCGGTGCAGGGCCATCGTGTCCGGGTCGATGAGCAACTGCTCATGCAGCTGCTTTCGACTGCGCCAGAGAGCTACAAGATGCACGCGCGAAATCCGGAGAGGTCGATCACGCTTGGCGGGCGCAAGCAGATAATGACCCCTGCCTATGGCGCGCCGAACGTACTCGACCTCGACGGCGTTCGCCGTTCGCCAACCATTGCGGACTTCAACGACTTTGCGAAGCTGGCCCACATGTCGCCGGGCATGCAGATGTCGGGCGGCGTGCTGTGCGAACCGCTGGACGTACCCGTGCCCAGGCGGCACTTGCACATGGTCTATGGCCTGATCCGACATTCCGACAAGCCCTTCATGGGCATGGTCACCGCACGCGAGCGGGCCGAGGACAGCGTCAGGATGGCCGAGATCGTGTTTGGCAAGGAATTCGTCCACGAACACACCGTCATGACGTCAATTGCCAACTGCAACTCCCCGTTCGTGTGGGACCAGACCATGCTGGACGCAATCAAGGTCTATGCTGCGGCTAACCAGGCGGTGCTGTTCACGCCGTTCGTTCTCAGCGGGGCCAGCACGCCGGCAAGCACGATCGGATCGCTTGTGCAGATCAGTGCCGAGGCACGCCCGTGTTTGGCAAGGAATTTCCACGAACACACCCGGTCAATGCCAACTGCATTTGCTGGACGCAATCAAGGTCTATGCTGCGGCTAACCAGGCGGTGCTGTTCACGCCGTTCGTTCTCAGCGGGGCCAGCACGCCGGCAAGCACGATCGGATCGCTTGTGCAGATCAGTGCCGAGGCACTTGCCGGAATTGCATTTTCGCAGATCATCCGTCCCGGAGCGCCAGCAGTTTTCGGGCAGTGGATTGGGGCGGTGTCAATGAAATCGGGCGCCCCGATGGCCGGCACACCGGAGATTGACCACATCAATCTGCTGGTTGGCCAGATGGCGCGACACTACAAGTTGCCATGGCGTTGCAGCGGTGCCTGCTCGAGCTCCAAGGTTCTGGACGCTCAGGCCGGGTACGAGGCCGCGCGGAATCTCTTTGGAGCCGCGCTGGCCGGCGCCAACTTCATCCTGTCGACTGCTGGGTATCTTGAAGGTGCCCTGTGCCAGAGCTTCGCGAAATTCGTGGTTGATGCCGAGCAGGCCGAAATGACCCATAGGTTCTTGAAGGGAATAGACTTTTCGGAACTTGACGACGCGTTGGAGACGATTCACGAAGTCGAGCCAGGTGCGCACTTTCTCGGCACGAAGCACACGCTGGAACACTTCGAAGAGGCGTTCATCATTCCCAATCTCATGCACCACGACAGCTACGAGCAGTGGGAGGCGGAAGGTCGGCTGGATGCAAACGACCGTGCTGTCCGAACGGCAAGGTCCATGCTGGCGGAGTACGAGACGCCTGCCTTGGATCCGGCAATTGACGAGGAACTGCGAGACTTCATTGCCCGGCGTGAACTCGAGATCGGCGATGCCGTCATGTGACCTGGACCAGGCGGCAGTTCGCGACTGCATTCAGCGAACGACGCCGAACGATCCTGCGCTCCGAAGATGATCTGTGGACGGTCAAGATCGCTCAAAGGTCGCCGAACGCATCGTGACGACGCAAGGCTGGGGGAGAGAGACGGCCGCCGTCGTTGCAGGTGCGGCTGCAGCCGTGATGGCTGGTGCTTGGATGCACGTCGGTCCCAGCGGTCCGCGTGGGCGCATCAAGTCGTGACTTCCGCGAGCTTGGCGCCGGAAAGCTCGGCCGAATGATCGTGTGCGCCGGCAGGAATGCGCCTAGGCGTTGCGGCAGCGAGATGTCCGACGGCACGTTCGAGGAACTTCGGGTCGAGGGCCACGCGCGAAGGCCTCATGTGTCCGACCGGACTCCCTGGGGACGTCCTGCCGGCCCGCTCCTATTTGACCCGCGTCCAGGTTTGGGCCTTGCAGAAAACCAGCACACAGCCCGAGACGTTCAGTGTGTTGTGGTCCTTCACTTCAAGTTTGGAACGGTAGGTCTGGCCGTCCTCGGGATTGTAGATCCGACCCTTTGTCCACTTGCCGTCGCCGGTCTCGGTGAAGCCCGACATCAGTTCAAGCCCGAGGAGAGGCCGGGTGCGCAATGCCTCGTTCTTGTTCTTCTCGTCAACTTTCAGCGTGCCATCCGCATTGCGTGGCTCGGTGAACCAAACGATTTTCCCGCAGAGTTTCTCGCCACAGAGCTGAATCTCGATATGCGAATTGCCTGCTGGAGTCAGCCATACTCCCGTGGGGTCGGCGCTGCCGATCCCGGTGAAGAGAAACGTTGCCACAAGGCCGATGAGAATTGACTTCGATAGCTTCCTGATCATGAATTCTAACTCCAGAACCTCCTAAGAGCCCTCGCCGCTTCCGTCGCGTAGATGATCGCGGTCATGCGCCGCAGCAAGCTGCGGAATCTGGATGCATGGCGGCGTTTGACGGCGATGTCCCGCGTGAAATTCGCGGTCTCTCCCGGAAAAGATGCTTGGTTCCTTCCTCGCGTTGCTGATGCTGGATGGTTGGCCTATGGCCAGCTCTCTGCCAGCGTATGCGAGCCTTTCCTGACTTTCAACACGTAGCGAGCGCAGCGCGGCGCCGCGGACTTGCGGACACAGGGCGGTCACCAATTCGCGTGCGGTCGGACCAATCCTTGGGAGGCGCGCTGACGTGTTGCGGATCAAGCGGTTGATGTCGGCAAATTAGGTCGTGAATTCAGCAACCTTGGCGCCCGAAATCTCGACAAGCCGGGTCGGCGCGACAGCAAAGATGTGCCTCGGCGTTCCGGCCGCGGCGTAGACGACGGCATATTCCAGGAGCTTTGGGTCGAGGAACACGTGCGACGGTGTCAGGTGGCCGATCGGAGCGACTCCGCCGATCGCAAATCCGGTCTTGTCACGGACGAAGTTGGCATCGGCGCGACCGAGCGCCTCACCCGCAGCCGCGGAGGCCTTCTCGCCATCGACGCGATTTCCGCCAGCGGTGATGAAGAGGACGACAGAGTCACTCTTTACTCCGCGAAAGACGATCGACTTGGCTATCTGGTCGACTTCGCATCCCGCCTCTCGGGCAGCGTCTCCCGCCGTCCGGGTCTCGCCAGGCATTTCGAGAATCTCGCAGGCGAGACCTGCAGACTCGATCGCTGCGCTGACACGCGCAAGACTCTTGCTCATGGGCTCGTGCTGTAGTCTTTCTCGGGCCGTTGCAAGTGCAATCGTGGTTGGTTGCGCAATGTCGGTTTGGGGCTGCAAATCGTCAGGTCGAGCTTGCAGGCACGGTTGGCAGGATCATGTCGAGCGGGTAGCGTTGCTCAATGTAAAGGAACGGTTCAGGGGAAAATGAGCGACGATCTTGATCCGAAGGGATTGATCCGCGAAAGCTACCGGATAGAAGGCATCGGCGAGTCCGAATGCCGGTCGATATTTCTTGATTGGGCGATTTCAAGGCCGGAAGGGCGCGAGGCGACCGATGCCGTGGCCTTGCTGCTTGACCGTCACGGCATGGATTTCCCGGACCACCCAATGACCAAGGTCCTGAGAGCCGCCATGCAGCCGGCCGTGCATGCCGGTCGGCGCGGCGGCGCACGGGCGCGTCGTCGCGCGTGAGGGCGGCGGCCAATTCAAGGCGGCGAGGAAATCAGCAGGGTCGAACGGACGACTGGCAGTACGTCTGCTCAGTGTCATTTGTCTCAGCGAGGTGCATGATGTGCCACCGGAAACGGGGCCGCTCGCAGGGTCCGTTGTCGTCGTCGTCGATTGGGTGCTAGTCATTCCGACAGTTCGGGTTGATTCCGACGCCTCGTCGAATGGAATCATGATTTGGGACATCCTGTGAAATGACCAAGCGTCTCTTGATCTATGGCGACAGCAACAGCTACGGCACCGCGCCGCAGCAGCATCTGGCTTCGCGGCCCGTGCATCCGCCGGGCGCGCGCTGGGGTGACGTGCTGGCCTCCGGCCTTGGCGAGGACTGGGATGTCGTGATCGAGGGATTGCCTGGCAGAACGACCGTCCTTGATGATCCGGTTGAAGGCGCGTTCCGCAACGGGCTGACCGTGCTGCCGGCAATCCTGCATTCCCACGAGCCGATCGACGTGCTTGCCATCTGCCTGGGCACAAATGACCAGAAACACGCCTTTGGCCGGAACGCGCAGGACATCGCCATTTGCGTCGCGCGCCTGGTCAGGGAAGCCAGGCTCTCGGGCGCGGTCGGGGTGACGCTGGCAATTGCGCCGCCGCCGCTTCGGCCTGCGGGCGATTTTGCCGAAATGTTCTCAGGCGCAGAGGCGCGAGGGGAAGGACTGTCGGACCGGATGAGGCGATTCGCCGGGGAAGAGGGGGCCGCGTTCTTCGATGCCGGTACCGTGATCGAAGTGGATCCTCTGGACGGAATTCACTGGAGCGAGTCCGCGCACGGCAAGTTGGGTCGGGCGCTGATCGATGTCGTGAAAAGGCTGGCGGAGCAGTGAGCAACAGCACGGCGGCCATCATCGGCGGCGGCGTGATCGGCGGCGGATGGGCCGCGCGATTTCTGCTTAACGGTTGGAACGTCACGGTGTTCGATCCGGATCCTGAGGCAAGGCGCAAGATCGACGAAGTGATCAGGAGCGCGCGACAATCGCTGCCGATGCTGTACGAGCGCTCGCTGCCGGAAGAAGGAGAGCTCGGATTCGCGGCGTCAGTCGCCGAGGCCGTCGCCGGCGTCGACTACGTCCAGGAGAGCGTGCCTGAAAGGCTGGACCTGAAGCGGCAGGTCTACGCCGAAATCGAGTCAACGGCCCCGGACGTGCCCTTGGGATCATCCACGTCCGGCTTCAAGCCCTCGGATCTGCGGATGGGGCTTGCCTCTGGAGCCCGACTGTTCGTCGCCCATCCGTTCAATCCGGTCTACCTGCTTCCTCTCGTGGAACTGGTGTCTGGCGGCGGCGATGCGGACATCCTGGAGTCGGCGTCGCGGATCCTGACGTCCATTGGCATGCGGCCCTTGGTCGTTCGCGCGGAGATCGACGCGCATATCGCGGACCGGTTTCTTGAAGCCGTATGGCGCGAGGCGCTTTGGCTGGTAAGGGATGACATAGCCACCACCGGCGAAATCGACGACGCGATCCGGCTCGGATTCGGTCTCCGTTGGGCGCAGATGGGCCTCTTCGAGACTTACAGGATAGCAGGCGGCGAGGGCGGCATGGCGCATTTCGTCGAACAGTTCGGCCCGGCGCTCGCATGGCCGTGGACCAAGCTCATGGACGTGCCGGAATTGACGCCTGAACTCGTGAAGAAGATCGGTGATCAATCAGACGCGCAATCTGGAAGGCACTCGATCCGCGAACTGGAGGCGCTGCGGGACCGCAATCTGGTGGCGTTGTTGCGAGCCCTGAAACGCGAAGGCAGCGCGGCGGGCCGCGTGATTGCGGACCACGAAGCGATTCTCGGCGGAGAGGACCTGGGACGTATCCCGATGATCACCGTTCGCCGCATGGTGCCTTCAGACTGGACCGACTACAACGGTCACATGAACGAGAGCCGCTACGGGCAGGTTTTCTCGGATGCCGCCGATGCGGTTCTCGCTCACGTTGGCGCGGGCCCGGACTACGTTTCGAGCGGGCGGAGCTTCTTCACCGTTTCGACCAAGATAGACTATCTCTTGGAGACTCATGCAGGCGAAACCGTGCAGGTCGTGACACAGGTTTTGCTAGGCGAAGGCAAGAAGCTCAAGCTTTGCCACGAAATGCGGCGCGAATCCGACGGGAGCATACTTGCGACCTGCGAGCAGTTCCTGCTGCACGTGAGCCTCGAAACCCGGAAATCCTGCGACCCCGAACGGCCAGTGGGCGACGCCATCAAGGCGCTTGCCGACGCGCATGGCCAGTCGGCCCTTGATTGGAAGGCAGCGAGCATCCGGTCTTGAAGCCTGGCGTGGACTTGTCCTGCAGGAGGTTTCCCGGGGCTCGCATTTTGGTCTTGCAAGTTGCCATCCACATTTCGGTGCTGTCCGGTCACGCGGGCGCGCCTTGGCAGAGTGTTTCGTTTTTTCCACTGCATGACGTCGCGTCACGAACCCGGAACATCGAAGGGCGTCCACCTTTCGTTGACAGTCCCAAGGAACAGGAAATGAGGAAATCGGGAGAGTTCGGACTGGACACCCAAGCGAAATTCTAGTATTCGCCAAGTAACCAGATGGTTACACGAGTTGGGATGTTGTCTGCGAACGTCTCAAAATTCGATTGCATGGTGACCGGGGCCGATATTGCAGGTCGCTTGCTGGCCGGCCGGCTTACGAAAGCAGTTGGCGAGACGGAACTGCTGATCGACGCAGGCGAGGGCGACGGGAACCGCATGTTTCAATGGCCTGCCAGCCTTGGCAGTTGGGGATGGTCCGCGGCTAGGCGGCGGGAATTGCCGGCCCGTGAGCCTTGGTCTGACCAGACGGAGGTGATCGGCCGCCGAGGTCCGGCGAAGGGATCGCTCTTGTGTATTCGTTCACTTGGCACGGCGTTTCGGGAACATGCCGATCCTGGTTTTGCTCGGCTGATCGGCCTGCATTGTCGGTTCGAACCTTGCGGTCCTGAATTGCAAGTTCGCGGCCTGCAGGCTGCGCGCGAGACCCTGCGGCAACCGGAGTTGACGTTCTTCATGCGCAATGAGGCGCCGTTTCGGAGGGGGCATCACTGGCTGGCGCTGATTCCTCGAAGACGCTTGCAGGCTCGACGGGGCCTGTTGCCGCACGGTCGGCGTGTCCCGCATGGGGCAAGGCGAATTGGCGATGGTCGATCCCGAGTTCCGCTTGCACTGGCCGGAGAGGCGGCACGCACGCGACAGCTCGCTCAATTTCGAAATTGCTCTTCCAACGCGAACTCGCCGACGATCTTGATCGACGTGAAGGCGTCGATTCTCATCCGTGGACACGGGCCGGTTTCCGCAGCCACGTTCGGCGAAGAGCGCCATTCCGGATCGCGGCGTGGCATCACGCGATACAGGGGAGCAACAACATGATCAACGTTCACGGACTGGAGCATGTCGGGCTTACGGTTCCCGACCTGGAACAGGCGGTCGAGTTTTTCGAGACCGTGTTTGGGGCGGTTACGGTGCTTAGCACCGGCCTGGTCGATGTCGACGACGAGTTCATGATCAAGAGCCTGGGTGTCCCGGGAGACCGGCGAATCCAGGACATCAGGGTCCTGCGCCTCGGCAACGGCACCAACCTGGAACTCTTCCAGTACAGCGGAGAGGACAGGGACGCTCCACTGAAGAGAAACAGCGAGCCCGGCGCATGCCACCTTGCCTTTCAGGTGGACGACATCGAGGCCGCGGCGGCCAGGCTGCGCGAGGCAGGCGTCGATGTCCTTGAGGGACCAACCCTGATCGACTCGGGTCCGATGGAAGGGCTGAACTGGGTGTACCTGCGGACTCCATGGGGGCAGTTCCTTGAACTGGTCAGCATGGACGGCCCGCTCGGCTATGAGAGGGAGGGCGGACCGAAGGCGTGGTCGCCAGTCTCCTCGAACTGATCTCGAAATCCGGTTCATCGCCAAGGACGGGGCGGGAACCGGCATCTGCTGAAACGGATTCAGCACTCACGTCCAGATGGAGGAAGACATGAAACACGTGAAATCAGCCCTGTTGGCAGGCAGTGTCGCGGTAGCGGCCTGCGGGTCGGCATGGGCCGGGGAATTCGACGGAATTGAGCTGAAGATGCTTGGCATCGGCGACACTTCGGTGACCCGCCTTGCCCCGATCGTGGACGAGTTCGAGGAGTTGACCGGCGCAAAGGTCCAGATTGACATGTTCCCCTATCCCGGCCTGATCGACAAGATCGTGATCGAGGCCAGCGCGAACCGGCCAAGCTATCAGCTCATGTGGGTGGACAGTCCTTGGGTCGGCGTCCTGGGGGAATCCGGCGCGCTCGAGGACCTTACCGACTGGGTGATTCGCGATGCCGAGGAACTTCACCTCGACGACATCATCCCGATCCAGCTCCAGGAAAACACCTGGCAGGGCCGTCTCATCGCCTTCCCGGCAGCCGGAATGATCTGGCACGTCAACTACCGCAAGGACCTGTTCGAGCATCCTGACGAGCAGGCTGCCTTCAAGGACAGGTACGGCTATGACCTTGCGCCCGCCAAGACCTGGCAGCAGTACATCGACATAGCCGAATTCTTCACCCGCAAGGCGGGCGAGACCCTGGCCGGCCAGGCGCTGGAAAAGGACTTCTACGGCAACGCCCAGGCCTTTAGCCGGGTTGCAGGTGCGATCACGCATGACTTCTTCCCGATCATGCGCAGCTTCGGCGGTCAGTACTGGGATGACGAGACCGGTCTTTGCGCGATCGACCGAGAGGCGGGCGTGAAGGCGGCCGAGGTCATGAAGCGGCTGGTGCCGTTCAATCCCCCGGACTATCTCGGTCTCATGTGGGACATCCGCACGGGCTACATGGAGCGTGGTGAAGTCGCCCAGTCGGGTTACTGGTCGGTCCGCACCGTGCGCCTGACCAATCCGGAAGAGGCCATTCTGCCCACGATCGGCGAGGCCGGCTATCAGCCCAGCCCGACCGAGGACGGCGGTCCCATGGAGACGATGACCGGCGCGCTGAGCTTCGGCATCAACTCGAAGGCCAGCGACCGCGAAAAGGAGGCTGCCTGGGAATTCATCAAGTGGGGCACCTCGCGGGACATGATGCGCCGTTTCGCCAACGAGGGTTCCGGGGTGAGCCAGTTCCACAAGTCCATCCTGTCAGACCCGGAACTCCAGGAAAAGTACCCCTACTACCAGGTGCTGCTGGAGACGCAGGACACGGCAAAACGCCGCATCTTCCACCCGTTCTATGCCGATGTGGAAGAGGTCTTCGGCGTCGAGTTGAACAAGTACGTGGCCGGCGAGACCGACAGCGCCCAGGAGGCGCTGACAAACGGCTGCACCAAGATCAACACGCGGCTGAAGGTGTTTCCGCTCGAAATGCGTCTGCGCTGGATCGCAGACCCGAAGGCCGACATATTCAACTGAGGCCTGAAAGGGTCCGTCCCCGGCTACTTCCCGCACCCGGGGGCGGGCCACAACCACCGGCACCGGCTGCACGAGAGACGGACTGCGATCATGGCATACAGCAGGAAGCGCAACAGGAGGATATTCCTCGGCTTCATGGTTCCTGCCATACTGGTTCTCTTCTGCACGACGATATACCCGATGATGTATGCGGGCTACCTGAGCTTCCGCAGCTATGATCTGGCCAAGCTCTTCGT
Organism: Paracoccaceae bacterium; assembly: GCA_965208685.1. Lineage (GTDB taxonomy): Bacteria > Pseudomonadota > Alphaproteobacteria > Rhodobacterales > Rhodobacteraceae > JAJEFO01. The sequence continues at coordinate 1,151,918 of CBDBPL010000007.1, forward strand.
TCCAAGGGTGTTTGTCGGCTGGGCGAACTACCGGGAAATCCTCTCGTCCTCCGAGTTCCTGCACACGCTGACAGTGACATTCAAGCTGATGCTGATGACATTGTCGGTGCAGCTCGTGCTGGGTGTCGGCATGGCGCTTCTCGTCACGCAGCGACTGCCCGGCATGGGCATCATCCGCACGTTGCTCCTGATTCCGATGATGATCTCGCCGGTCATTGTCGGGCTTGTCTGGCTGTTTCTCTACTTCCCCGAGCTCGGTTACCTGAACTACTTCCTGAGCTTCGTGGGCGTCAGTCCGGTCCCCTGGATCACGTCGACGCAGTGGGCGCTCTGGGCGATCGCGATTGCCGACATCTGGCAATGGACGCCCTTCGTGATGATGGGCACAGCCGCAGCGCTGACCAGCCTGTCGCCGGAACCCTACGAGACCGCCAGGATTGACGGAAACTCGAACTGGGAGGTGTTCTGGCACGTCACTCTCCCGCAGATCAAGCCGGTCCTGATCAGCCTGATGTTCCTGCGTGCCATCGATGCCTTCAAGATCTACGACATCATCTTCGTGCTGACCAAGGGCGGTCCGGGGGACACGACTGAGGTGCTGTCGATGTTCATCTATCGCCAGTCGTTCACGTTCTGGCGCATGGGCGTGGGCGCGGCGGCATCCTTCGTGTCGCTGGCGATCATCGTGATCCTGATAACGCTGTTCTTCAAGTCGCTAAGTCGCGACCCGCAGCTGACCTGAGGGGCCCAACGCGATGAACAAGCCCAGTACCCGCCAAACGATCCTGGTCTACCTGCTGCTGGCCATCGTGCTGATCGTTTTTCTTACACCGATCTACATAATCGCCTCTTCTTCGGTGAAACCCACACCGATCATGTTCCAGAAACCGCCGGCAATGATCTTCTCGCCGACATGGGATCATTACATCGCGCTTTTCTCCGAACGTCCCTTTGCCAAGTTCATCGGGAACTCCCTGATCGTCGCACTCGGGTCTACCGCATTCAGCCTTACGTTCGGGTCCCTGGCGGCCTATGCGATCAGTCGCATCAAGCACCGGCGCATGGGCGACGTGGCCTTCTGGATCCTGTCGATGCGGATGTTTCCGCCAATTGCCGTTGTGGTGCCATATTACATCATCTTCAAGACTGTCGGCCTGCTCGACACCCCGCTGGCACTGATCATCATCTACTCCACGGTGAACATCCCGCTCACTACCTGGTTGATGAAGGGGTTCTTCGACGAGGTGCCGACGGCGCTGGAGGAGGCCGCAGCGGTCGACGGCCACGGCCTGTTGTCGGCCTTCTGGCACGTCACGCTGCCCCTGGCCGCGCCGGGGCTCGCGGTCTCTGCGGTATTCTGCTTCATCTTCTCGTGGAACGAGTTCATCTTCGCACTCATGCTCACGGGATCGAACGCCCAGACGGCGACCGTCGCGGTCATGTCGTTCTGGTCCTCCGACGCGGTGCAGTGGGGACGCATCATGGCCGGCTCGCTCATCATTGTCATTCCGGGCGTCATCTTCGTCCTGACGTGCCAGCGCTGGCTGGTACGCGGGCTGACGCTAGGCTCGGTCAAGTAGCGCGGGAGGAGACCGGTCATGTCATCGATCCAGCTCAGGAATGTCACGAAGCGCTACGGACAGACCGAGGTCGTCCACGAAATCGACCTCGACATCGCCGAACGGGAATTCGTGGTGCTGCTTGGGCCCTCGGGCTGCGGCAAGACGACGACGCTGCGAATGGTTGCGGGGCTCGAAGACGTCTCCGATGGCGAACTGTCCATAGGCGGGCGTGTTGTCAATGACGTGGCGCCCAAGGACCGCGGCGTCGCCATGGTGTTCCAGAACTACGCCCTCTACCCTCACATGAGCGTGCAGCAGAACATGGAGTTTGCCCTGCGCCCGCTGAAGCTCGACAAAGGTGAAGTCAACCGCCGGATCACCGAGACGGCCGACATTCTCGGCCTTGGCGAACTTCTTGAGCGCAAGCCATCGCAGCTTTCGGGGGGACAGCGCCAGCGTGTCGCAATGGGACGCGCAATGGTTCGCACGCCCGGTGTGTTCCTGTTCGACGAGCCGCTCTCGAACCTCGACGCCAAGTTGCGCACCCAGGTCCGCTGGGAGATCGGCAAGCTGCACAAGCGCCTCAACACGACGATTCTTTATGTTACCCACGATCAGGTCGAAGCGATGACCCTTGCCGACAGGATCGTCATCATGCGCGACGGGTACATCGAACAGACTGGCACGCCCGAGGAAGTCTATTCCCATCCGCGGAACTCCTTCGTCGCCACGTTCATCGGCAGCCCGGCGATGAACATGATGCCTGCGACGATGCAGGACAGTCAGCTGGTTGGCGATCACCTCAGCCTTCCGATCCCACGGCGTCTCGCTGGCAAGGTTGCCGAGGGTCAAAGGGTCACCCTCGGCATTCGTCCCCCGGAAATCTCGCTGGTGGAGGAGGGCGCCGATGGCGCGCTCGCCGCTACGGTCGAGGTCACCGAGTATCTCGGCAACGAGGCGCTGCTCGACATACGCATAGGCTCGCACGAGATGATTGCGGAAGTTCCTGCAAGCCAGCGCCCGGCCGAAGACAGCAATGTCCACGTGCGCTTCAACCCGGAGGCGATTCACGTCTTCGACGCCGAGACCGGCATTTCCCTCAACGCCTGATCCGAGGATTCCGCGCCGATATGCCCAGAGAGATCGTTTTCCCCGCAGAGAACAGCTTCGAGCTCGCTGATTACCAGGACGTGCCGCTCGGCGCCGACGAGATTCGCGGCCCGACCATCTGCACCCTTATCAGTCAGGGCACGGAACTTGCCTGGGCTGCCGGCGGCGGCGGCTTCCCTGTCCGCCCCGGATATGGAGCGGTCTTCCGGGTGTCCGAGATCGGACCGGAGGTTCGTGACGTCGCGCCCGGCGATCTGCGCTTCTGCATGGGCGCCCACCGTTCGACGCAGCAGTTCCCGGAGCGCTTCACGTTGTCGTTGCCGGACGGCATTGGTCCAATGGATGCGGTCATAGCCCGTCTGATGGGAGTCTCAATGACCACCCTCATGACTACCACCGCGCGTCCGGGCGACAAGGTGATTGTCACCGGTGCCGGTCCGGTCGGCTTGTGTGCCGCGCACATTTTCCAAATTGGGGGATACGATGTCACTGTCGTCGATCCGGACGGTCTGAGACGATCCCAGGTGGAGGCGTCGGGCATTGCGGACACGCGCGCCAGCATGCCGAGGGACGACCAGGACTTTGCCAAGAGGGTACGGCTTGTCGTCGAGTGCTCGGGCAACGAGGCGGCGGTGCTTGACGCCTGTGAAATCGTCGCGCAGATGGGCGAGGTGGTACTGGTGGGCGTGCCTTGGCGAAAGTGCACGGACCAGTCGGCCCACGACGTCACGCGGGCGGTCTTTTTCAACTTCGTGAATCTTCGCAGCGGATGGGAATGGGCGGTCCCGATCCGATCGCGGGGATTCGTCTGGGAAGAGCTGCTCGAAGGGTACAACAACGCGCCGCACAGCACGTTCTCAGGATTTGAACGCGCGCTGAAGTGGCTTGCCGACGGCAGGCTGGATCTCGACGGGCTTGTCACGGTCATTCCGCCTGACGATCCTGCGGGACTCTACGGGGACATACGCGACCGGCGCATCGAAACGCCGTTCATTGTCTTGGACTGGTCGAGCGGTGAAGCGACTGGCATCTAGCAATCAGCCGGCCCGGCGGCGCGGAATGGCCCGCGGCCGACCCGTCAGTGTGATTGCGTACGCATGCATGACTCAGAGCTTCTCAAGCCGAACTCCTTGCCAAACGGCGTGACCGGGGATGACTTGTACCCTGAGTCGATGATGGAATTGACGCCAGGTGGGGCGAATGGGCTTGGTCCGGCGTCTTCTGTCGGGCTTGCTTCTGGATCTCGTCAGTCCGGCCCTTCTTCGTGGATGCTGTCGCCGCAGAATGCGCCGCCCTGGAAGACTGCGGTCACATCGTCTGCAGGCGGCGGATCCATTTTGGCGTCAAGCTTTTCGCGGAAAATCTCTGCGTTGTCCTTGGGTTGCCAGCCCAGGTATGCCACCTCGCGGTTGTCCCACCAGGTCGCGGAATTCGCCGAGACGCCATAGATGATCGGACAGCCCAGCCGCGGGACCGCGAAAATCCGTTCGATCAGGTGCATAAAGTCGTCGTGGCTCATCCAGGTTGACAACATGCGGTGGTCGACAGGTTCGGGAAAGCAGGACCCGATGCGGACCGAGGCTGTCTCGATTCCGAACTTGTCGTGATACATCGAGGCCAGCGCCTCGCCGAAGACCTTGGACACTCCGTAGAGCCCGTCGGGGCGTGTGGGCGATTTCGCGTCAAGCCGGTCCGATTGCTTGTGAAAGCCGATGGCGTGGTTGGACGAGGCGAAAATGATGCGCGGCGTGACCGAGGACTTTCGCGCGGCTTCGTAGAGGTTGTACATGCCTTCAAGGTTCGCGGCCCGGATCGTCGACCAGGGGGCCTCGGTTGCCTGGCCGCCCATGTGGACGATGCCGTCGCAGCCTTCGACCATCGTCTCGACCGCGGCCTGGTCTTCTAGCGAGCAGTAGACGATCTCCTCATTCCCGCGTGCCTCGCCCAGCCCCTTGCGGGCCGCGACCCGCATTGTTTCGGTTATGTGGGTCAGCCGGTCGCGGCAGACGGCGCCCAGATTGCCGTTGGCACCGGTTATCAGCAGTTTTTTCAGCATGGCTCCCTCATATTGGCATTTGGCGTGGTGCAGTTGTGGCCCGGGAAGATCAGGACGGCACGATACATTTCGAGTGCTTCAGTTTGGATTGGACGGACGGCAGGAGAATTCCCAAGCGCACCGTCCTTTCGAAGTTGATTAGGCAACGCAGGAATGAGTCAGACCCGGCGCTGCCGCCGGTCCTTAAGCCGTTCGTGTGCATCGGTCGTCCCATCGTGGAAGGTGCCGAACCACTTGTCCCAAGGCATCTCAAGGTTTCCGTAGTTCACTTCAAAATACCGATGGTGCATTTGGTGGTGAAACGTTCCAAGCGCCAGCTGCCTTTTGTCCTTGACTAGGAGACTCTCGAATCCTGCATGGGACGTCGCGGCGGTCAGCGCCTGATGCTGCATGTGAAACAGGATATGCACCGGACCCGCCGGCACAACCAGGTGTATCAGGATGGAACTGAAGAACAGGACGTGCTCAACAGGGTGCATGGACAACCCTGACCACGGACCGACGTTGACGTTCCGATGATGCAGGGCGTGAGCCAATCGATAGAGCGGCCCCCAGTGCAGCGCGCGGTGGATCCAGTAGAAATGCAAGGAGATCCAGACCGGTGTCAACACGAAGAGCGCCACGAACCAAACCGGGTTGTCCGACCAGATCAGCACTGGCACCCATCCGTTTCCCATCGCCCAGAACATAAGCACTTCGTATGCCGTCCATGTTCCGACCCCGCTGGTCAGCGTCCAGAACATGTTGTCGCGCACCTGCCCGCCAAAGGTGAACTGACGCCCCTTCACCATCAGGTCGCGTGGATCGAATTTCAGCCGGTCTCCCTGCAGCTTGGCTCGATAGAAGAACCAGTGCAGCCCCCCTGCGACAATGGTCATCAGCGCCAGGTTCCGCAGAAGGAGTGCACCTATCCAGTCCCAAGAGAGCGACCTTGTCACTTCAAGGGACGGCTGCAGCCAAAGCCAGCAGACCAGTGCAAGCACGGCCAGGATCGAGTTCTCGGCAAGCCGCAACCATCGCGCAGCCACCCAATCCAGCATTCGCACGGGGTCAGGCGGCCAACTGAAGAACGGCGACACCTCGATCGGCACCTCTGGCACATGGTGCCAGCCGGGAAGACCTGGATCTGTGCTTTGCATGCCGTCCTGCATTGAACTTGGCGCGTCTCCGGCGTCCTGGATCGTCCGCCTACCGGCCCAGAACGTAACCTGTCATGAATCGAGCAGCAAATCCAAACTGCACTTGCAGCAGGTCTGCGTGCGGTAACCTACCTAAACTGTGTCTTCGACTTTGGCTATGAAGTCCGCGGGGACATGGCCGGCTTGTCCGCCCGAACAAGCGGGTCATCTGGCCCACGACGGGCCGGCAGCGGCTCAACCTGCATGCGGTGCTGAAACTCTGGAAGAGGAAGACCGCACCGGCCAAGACAAGCAGGACGTTGCCGAAACGAACTTGCGGCTGATGCGGAAGCTCGGACGGTCTTCTCCTGACAGCCGGGTGATCCATGTGCATTTCGACAATGCCCGCCTTTACCATGCGAAGACGCCAAGCCTGCTCCCCCATTCACAGGATGGACGTGGCCGGGCGAGCCGCCTGCCAATTTGGGCACCACAGTTCAATCTCGTCGTGGCTTTCGGTGAATGGTCCCGTCGGCCGCAGATTGCGTACATGCCGAATTTCCCGCTTTCGTTTCCGGGATCGAGATGATTCCGTTGGGCGCGGGTCGCGTGGTCCTGGACGGCGACGCTGGGCGTCTTCGCGTCCGGGTGGCGAGCTTTCTTGCCACGGCGGCCAAGGCAACCGACATTGCGGCCGCCCCGATCATTGCCGGCTCGAAATCGCTTGCGTTCCGGATCTCCCGCGGACCGGGCTCAAGTCTGGGCAAATTTCCGGCAGGCTTGGTGTCGCAATCAGGGATCGGCGCCATCGGCGCCGACCTTCGCAACCGATGCCTTCAGCATCTCGCTGGAGATTTCCGGAGAAGTTGGCCAAGCGCCAGTCCTGGCGCCGGTGTGGATTCTGCAGTTTCCCGGGTCGAGATTCCCGAAGTCTGGGGCGCAGGGCGTTCCATGGGGATCTACGAACAGGCCGAAATCGAACTGCGGAGGAATTGAGCCGATCCACTTCTGTGCACGGTCGCACTCCGCGCGAAGCCAATTGTTGAGATCACCCGCATCAACCATTCGAACGAGGTTCTCCTCGTCGATCTGCACCTGGCGAAGAACAGCCCGCCTGCGAAGCTCCTGGATGATCATGTCCGGGCTGCGACCTGGAGTCTTCTCCGCCGCCGCCCAAGCGACAGGACCAAGCGGAAGAATGCTCTTGGCAATGGTTTTCAGATCCAGGATGTCTCGCGTTTCGATTCTGTCAACGGCGGCGATAATCTTGTTGGTCGCCTGGTCAACCGGATGGAGTCGGTATCCGAAAATCTCATCCCTCTCGGTCGGGAAGAACCTGTAGTCACTGTCGAAACTCCAATCCATGCGAGTCGAGTCCCGGTCCGTGCCGACCAGGGCGCGACGGAACGTATCGTTCCGCCTGTGCCACTTCACGGAAAGGCCTGCCTGCCGCAGTGAGTTCTCGTCCCAACCCGCCACGCGGTCCAGGTCCTCCTTCCTGTCGGAAAAAAGGTCGATGTCATCGGAAAACCGGTCCGTGTCCACGTTTAGAACGGCGCCGCCTGCCACATAGTTCTCCGGATCCCTGTTGGCGGCGACTGCCCTAAGGATGCGCTTCTGCAGATCCGTCAATGGCATTGCAGATCCCCTCGAGCTTGCGGGCGAAAGCGTATTCCTCCTTCCAGCCGTGCAGCTTGAGACGGCGGGCAACAATTCGGAGATTTTCTGTGTTGGGATTGTCAACCGGGCTCATGTTCCAAAGACACTTGGTCCCGTATCGACGGTACGCTTCAAGATATGCATCGCGCATTTCCTGGTGTGAACTTCCGGTCATCGCTTCACCGCTGGCCGACATTGATCGCTAACACTTTTTCCGCCATGAACGGCGGGGGCATTCGAGAGGCATCGCGCCTCGAATACAGGCTACGAATCTGTGCCCGAAAGGCAAGCGCGGTCGTGGCGCCCCGATTTGCTGCCCGCATCGGTGAACTGAACTTGGTTTCTTCGCCCCGTGGGGCGGCGTACAGGAGAGTGGCTGATCACGCGACAAATGCTGCCAAACTCTCGAACGTGAGCCTGCCGGACCGAGCGCCTCGTGTCCGGCGTCAGGTGCTGCACATGCCGGGAACGCATGGCCAGGGCTGCATCGCGCAAGGACCGGGCTTTGCCGACGTGTTGCGATCCGCTCCTTTCCCGTTTTGAGATGTCGGGCCGGCGATCCGGAACGGGGAGGGCGGGAACGTCTCTGTCTCTTGATCAGGCATTGCGCCATCGCGCCCCTTGCCGCGATGATCGAGTCGGGCACACTGCCGGAGACAAATTGGGAACCCATGATGGGGTGGCGGCCGATTGCCCATGTCTGATATGGCTGCCTGCACGCACGGAATGGGATTCATAGGCGGGTCACTGGCCCACGGGCTTGATGAAGCCTCTGTGCGCAGTCCAACGGAGCGCGGATCGGTCAGAGGAATGTCGAATGACCAAGTCAAGAGAGGAACAGCAGATTGAGGGACATGGTCTTGACTGCAACTGCCGGAGACGGCTAAAGTAACCATACAGTTACTAACAGGACTCTCGATGCAGCTTTCCGACACGAATGCGCAGGTTCGTGACGCGGCGCGTGCCTTTGCCGAAAACGCGATACGCCCCATCGCGCAGGAGCTTGACGCTGAAGAGCGGTTTCCAGGCGAACTCTACGAGGAGATGGGCAAGCTCGGCCTCTTCGGGATCAGCGTTCCGGAAGAGATGGGGGGTCCTGGACTGGACACGTTGGCCTACGCGCTGGTTATGGAGGAGCTCTCTCGGGGATATGCCTCGGTCGCAGACCAGTGCGGGTTGATCGAGCTGATCGCAACTCTTCTTGTGCAGCACGGAACTGCGGGACAGCGCGAGCGCCTGCTCAGCGACGTGATGGCTGCACGGACCTGGGTTGCCTATTGCATAACGGAGGCGGAGGCAGGGACCGATGTTGCGGCAATCCGCACGGAAGCGGTGCGCGACGGCGAAGGGTGGATCCTGAACGGCAGCAAGATATGGATACACAATGCGCCGGTGGCTGATGTCGGCCTTGTTCTGGCCCGCACGGACCGGGAAGCCGGGCACCGGGGCATGTCAATCTTCATAGTCGACCTCCACGCCTCGGGAGTCGAGAAGGGCCCCAAGGAGCACAAGATGGGCCAGCGGGCCAGCCAGGTAGGGGCGCTGGCCTTCTCCGATGTGCGACTCGCAGATGATGCGCTTTTGGGCGAAGAGGGCCGGGGCTTTCACATCATGATGAGCGCGCTCAACAAGGGGCGCGTTGGGATTGCTGCGCTCGCCGTCGGCATTGCCCAGGCGGGCCTGGAGGCCGCGCTCGGATACGCGCAGGAACGCCGCCAGTTCAGGCAGGCGATCGCGGAATTCCAGGGCATCCAGTTCATGCTCGCTGACATGGCAAAGGACATCCAGGCCGCGCGGCTCCTCGTTCATTCGGCGGCGAACAGAGTCGACCAGGGCCAGGACCCGACAATGGCCTGCAGCATGGCGAAGTGCTTTGCTAGCGACATGGCGGTGCAACGTACGGCGGATGCAGTTCAGGTATTCGGCGGATCAGGGTATATCAGGGGCATGGAAGTTGAGCGCCTGTACCGAGATGCCAAGATCACGCAGATCTACGAGGGCACGAACCAGATTCAGCGCACGATCATTGCGCGCGAGCTCCTGAAGAACGGCGCGCAGACGTGAGCGGACAGGCGGCGCTTGTGACCGGATCGACGCGAGGCATCGGTCTGGGCAGTGCCTTGGCCCTCGCCCGGCGAGGGTTCTCTGTGGCGGTGAACGGGCCAGCCGACGATGACGAGCTGGCGGCGGCGGTGGAGCGGGTCGCCGCAACAGGCGCGCGTGTTGCCGCCGTGCCGCTTGACGTTGCGGACCTCGATGCCCACGACTCCGCCGTTGCTGGCGCGGAAGACGCGATCGGCCCCCTGACCACGCTCGTGAACAATGCCGGCGCCGGCGTGATGAATCGCGGTGACCCCGTCGATGTCTCCGAGCAAAGCTGGGACCGGTGCATGACGGTCAATGCCAAGGCGATGTTCTTCATGACGCAGGCATTTGCAAGAAGACTGCTTGCCCGGAAACGGGACGCATCGCTCTTCCATTCCATCATCAACGTCACGTCGGCCAATGCGGAGGCGGTCGCGGTCACGCGCGCTGAGTACTGCGCGGCAAAGGCGGGAGCGGCAATGGTTTCCAAGGCTTGGGCGGTGCGGCTCGGCACCGAAGGCATTGCAGTCTATGATGTGCGGCCGGGGCTCATTGACACGGACATGACTTCGCCGGTGATCAAGGAGTATGCGCGGCGGGCGAAGGAGGGGCTGACGCTCGTTCCGCGCGTGGGACGGCCCGAGGAAGTGGGCGAAATCATCAGCTCGCTCGCGTCCGGAAAGCTTCCCTACACGACCGGACAGGTCATACATGCCGATGGCGGCATGCTGGTACCGAGGTTTTGAGATGAAGATTGCGCTTCCAGGCAGAGACGGCTCGCTCATGGACTACGCCATTCAGGGCACGCCAATCGAGGCCGAGCCGCTCGGACCCGATCCGGTCCGAATCGTGTTTTCCGCGGCGCACGTGGTCGCAGATCCCCTTGCTGGCAACGATCCGTCCGGGCTGGCAACGCTTGACTGGGAAGCGACAATGGCGTTTCGACGCCACCTGGCAGGCCTGGGGCTTGGCATCGCCGAGGCGATGGACACGGCCCAGCGAGGAATGGGTCTCGACTGGCCGGCGGCGCTGGAACTCATTCGACGAACGAAGGCAGAGTTTCCCGACGCCCTCGTGTTCAATGGTTGCGGCACGGACCACCTGATGCCGGACGACGCGCAGAATCTCGACGACGTGCGCCGCGCCTACATGGAGCAGGTCGAGGCAATTCAGGACATCGGCGGACGTCTGATCATCATGGCGAGCCGAGCGTTGGCACGGGTCGCGGAGAGACCGGAAGACTACGTTCGGGTCTACGAGGACGTGTTGGCGGCCTGCGACCGGCCGGTGATCCTTCATTGGCTGGGCGACATGTTCGACCCGGCGCTCCAGGGCTACTGGAGCAGCAATCGGTTCGAGGACGCGCTCGAGACTGTCCTCGCCGTCATTGGCGGGAACGCCGCCAAGGTCGACGGCATCAAGGTCTCGCTCCTGGACAAGGAGAAGGAGATCGCCATGCGCCGCCGCCTGCCCGCTGGCGTGAAGATGTATACGGGTGACGACTTCAACTACCCGGAGCTGATTGCCGGCGACGAAATCGGCTGCAGCCATGCGTTGCTCGGCATCTTCGACCCGTTGGCCGTCGCCGCCAGCAAGGCCGTCGCCCAGTTGGGCCGAGGGGACGAGGCAGGATTTCACGCGACGCTGGATCCGACAGTGCCCTTGGCACGCCTCATTTTTCGTGCGCCCACGCAGTACTACAAGACGGGCATCGTGTTCCTTGCATGGCTGAACGGATTCCAGGACCACTTCGTGATGCCCGGCGGCGCCCAGTCTATGCGGCCCTTGCCTTACTTTGTCGACTGCTTCCGATTGGCGGACCGGGCCGGAATCCTGTCGGATCCGGATCGCGCCATCGCCCGGATGCGGACGCTCTTGGGACTCTACGGCTTTGCGTGACTTCACGAACGATCTCGGCGCATTGGCCCTGAACACGGCGACACTCGGTCACAGCCTGGACGGCTACGGCGCAGGCTGGCCGGTGGAACGCGTGATCGACGCTTGCGCCGAACGTGGCATTGGCGGCCTGGTGTTTTGGCGGCGCGAGATCGGCGCCCGTGCCCAGATCATCGGCGAGCGCGTCCGCGCCAGCGGCATGAAGGTAGTGGGGCTTTGCCGGACCCCGTACATCACCGGCCCTGACGCTCCTGCTACGCTCGACGAAGCACGCGAGTCAGTGGACATGGCGGCCGCGCTAGGGACCGACGTGCTTACCATCGTTACCGGAGGCACGGAGCCTGGCACCAAAGGCGTCGAGGAGAGCCAGAAGCTGCTGGCGGAGCGCGTTGAATTCCTGGCGGAACACGCGGCAGGGTGCGGCGTTAGCCTGGCCCTGGAGCCCCTCAACCCGATGTTTGGCGGCAACAGGACATGCCTCTTCACCGTGGCCGAGGCCATCCGCATCTGCGACCTGGTGGATGCGCAGAACGTGGGCGTGGCAGTCGACGTCTACCATGTCTGGTGGGACACGACCCTGTCCGACACGCTGGGCGCGGCGGGCAGGCATCGCATCCTCGGATTCCATCTGTGCGACTGGCTCGCCGATACCACCGACATGCTTCTGGACCGAGGCATGATGGGCGACGGCGTCGCGGACCTGAAGGGCATCCGCCTCGCAGTTGAGGGCGCGGGATACGATGGCGCGTGCGAGGTCGAGGTGTTTTCGGCCGGCAACTGGTGGCAACGCGATCCAGCGGACGTCCTGGACACGATTGTCAATAGATTCAGAACCCGATGCTGACTCATTTTGGATGCGACGCGAGCCCTTGTCCGGGATGCTGCGCACGCTACCTGAAGAGGTTTTCGCTCTTTTCGGCGAAGGTTGGCGCCGCAAACGACCTTGGTTCCGGCGGAACATTCGAGTGAACTGCAAGGCGCGGCCGGGCTCGCGCCGGAACCGGGATGCGCTTGCAGACGGAGGCTGCGATGGATGCTGACGACCTGATCGCGCGCCACGGGCTGGAGCCCCACCCAGAGGGCGGATACTATCGCGAGACTTTCCGCGCTCAGGCACCCATGGGCGGGCGAGGGGCCGTGTCCGCGATCTACTATCTCTTGAGAGCCGGAGAGACATCGGCGTGGCACCGCATCGATGCGGTCGAAATCTGGCACCACTATGGCGGCGCATCCTTGCGGCTTTCGCTCTGTTCCGATGGCTCGACGGTGACCGAGCGGCTGCTCGGCACGGTCGCCGACGCGGAACCGCACGCCGTTGTGCCGACAGGTTGCTGGCAGAGCGCAGTCTCCTTGGGTGAATGGACGCTTGTCGGTTGCACGGTCGCCCCTGCCTTCGAATTCTCCGGCTTTGAACTCGCTCCGACGGGATGGCAGCCTGGCATGTCGCTGACCTGACATGCGTGGTTGGCGCTGCGGCCCTGCAGAGTCGCAGGCAGCGGTCAGGTCGCGGCGCGCTGGCTGCAGCCTCGCAACCAAGGCCGATGACGCGGAAACTACGGACCGGAATTCCCGGCCCTTGGGCACGTGCAGCGCAAGGCCACGTCGTCAGGCAAGCACGAGCCGCATGACGGTGTCGATGTTGAAGTCGAGACGGTCTTCAAGCGCCTTGGCGTCCATGAAGTCGCGTTCGAACAGAATCGTGCCTGTGAACCGGTTTGTCAGGTAGTAGTATCCGATGGCCGCGATCGTGATGTTGAGTTGCACGGGATCGATGCCCGGACGGAAGACGCCGTCGGCAACGCCGCGGTCAAGGACTTCCTGGACCATGCTGACAAACCTGCGGCTTGCTGACCGCAATCGCTCGGACTCCTTCAGGTGCTTGCCACGATGCAGGTTCGCGCTGTTGACCAAGGTGATGAATTCCGGATTGTCGAGGTAGTACGCCCAAGTGAACCGGACAAGACGCTCAAGGGCCTCGCGAGGAGGCAGGTGGTCAAGCTCCAGTTCCTGTTCGGCGCGGCGAATGTCCAGATAGGCTTCCACGAGGACCGTGCGAAACAGGTCCTCCTTGCCTCCAAAATAGTGATAGATCATGCGCTTGTTGGCACGGGCCTTCTTGGCGATCTCGTCCACCCGCGCGCCGTCAAGGCCGAGTCGCGCAAACTCCGACTTGGCGGCCGCGAGAATCCTGGCCCTTGTTGCGCTTGCGTCGCGGGCCCGAGGCTGTTCCTCCACAACTCTCACGTGCGCTCCTTCACTTCCAGGGATCGCGTCACGAGCAATTTATAACCCACTTGACAGGAAAGAGAAGCAAGAAGTAACTAACTAGTGCGTTACTGGCCGAATCGCCGCAGCTGCCCGCTGGTCGGGCTTGCCAGGGGAATTCGGCCGCAAGCGAGACTGAATCAGAGCCTCATCTTGGGCTCGTGAAAATAGGGAGAGGAACATCCATGTCCTTCATCAAGAATTTCATTGAGCAGGAGACGGTATCACGCCGGAACTTCCTGCTTGCCTCGGCCTACGGCCTTTCCGGCGCGGCGGCGATGCGCATGTTCGGCCCTTCGCCGGTGCAGGCGGCAACCTTTGCCGATCCGACCGTTGCCTGGTCCTACCGCAACCGCACGAACCCGTACTGGAACGAGATCGTGTCCGGCGGCGAGGCCTTCGTCGAGAGCCTTGGCAAGCCGAAGGAATTCCTGACGCACCTGATCAACGAGGGTTCGTCGGAGAAGTCTCTGGCCGACGTCAAGGCGCTGCTGGCAAAGACCAACGGCGAACTGGCTCTTGCCATCGACACCAACGACGCTCCGAACGCTCGCCCGGTGGTCGAGGCCTGCGTCGAGGCGGGCGCCTATGTGTCCACGCTCTGGAACAAGACGGACGACCTGCACCCGTGGGATTTCGGCGACAACTATGTCAGCCACATGTCCTGGTCGGACGAAGGCCCAGCGGAACGCACTGCGCGCATTCTGCTCGATGCGATCGGCGGAAAGGGCGGCGTCGTGCATCTTGGCGGCATCGCCTCGAACAACCCTGCGATCGAGCGCCTGGACGGCCTGAAGAACGCGCTGAAGGACTATCCGGACGTCGAGCTTCTCGACGCGCAGCCGGCCGACTGGGACACCCAGAAGGCGGCGCAGATCATGGCCTCGTTCATCACGCGCTACGGCGACGAGATCACCGGCGTGCACTGCGCAAACGACACGATCGGCTACGGCGTTCTCGAGGCGCTTCGCGCCGAGGGCATGGACATACCGATCGTCACCTATGACGGCAACCCGCAGGCGGTCGACCTGGTCGCCGAGGGCAAGATCCTGGCAACCGTCTTCACCAACCCGCATTGGGGCGGAGGCATCACCGCGTCGCTCGCCTATCACGCTGCCGTCGGGCACTTCAAGCCGTCGGACGAGCCGCACGAGCATCGGGAGTTCTACGGGCCGACGATCTTCATCACGCCGGACGACGCGCGTGAATTCAAGGCGAACTACCTTGACAACGTGCCGACTTACGACTGGCAGGACTTCTGGGGCCCGTCGAACGGCCAGATCATGTACAAGTGACAAGGTGACCAGTGGGCGCGGCCGGGCAAGCCGGCCGCGTCGCCTTGCCGAACACGCCTCGGCTTGACTCTTGACGGGAACCTTGTTGCGGCTCTTCCAACGAGTGGGTCAGGCACGGAGGGCCGGACGATGACCGACATATCCGCACAGTCGGAACCGCTCGGAGGCCTGCTGACGAGGGACCGCATCGTCAAGTGGGCTCCGGTCCTGGTGCTCGTCGCGCTGGTCCTGCTGTTTCCGTTCTTTGAGTTCCTGGAAGATCTTCTCGAAGGCAAGGATCACTTCTACCTTCTCGATTCGCGGTTCTTCTCCATTCGGAACGCGGCTCGCATCGGCATCGCGGCCGCGCCGGCGCTCATGGTAGCCGTCGGCGTGACCTTCATCATCATCATGGGCTCCATCGACCTTTCGATGGAAGGCACGATCTCGGTCTGCGCCGTGCTCTTCGCCTTTGCATTCCTCGGCTGGGGCGGCACCCTGGCCAGCTGGGCCTGGCTGGCAATCCCGACGGCCCTCCTGGTCGGGGCGCTGCTGGGCTTCGTCAACGGGCTGATCCATGTCCGGCTCAAGATCCCGAGCTTCATGGCGTCCCTGGCCATGGGTTTCGTGGGCACGGGGTTCGCCCTGGTCCTGACCGGCGGCGACCGCCTGCGGGTCGAGGACGAGCTCTTTCGTTCGCTCCTGACGGAGCGCTGGCTGAATTTCCCGATCATGTGCTACGTGGCGCTCGCCTTCCTTCTGCTTGCCTGGTTCATCCAGTCCCACACCGCTCTCGGTCGGAACTTCTATGCGGTGGGCGGCGGCGAGCAACTGGCGCAATCCAGCGGCCTGAACGTGGCCCGCGTGCGAGTCATGGGATTCACGCTTGCCGGCATCTTCTTCGCCGTGGGCGCCCTGCTGGCCGTGGGCCGCATCGGCATTGCGGAGACTGCAACCGGCAACAACTTCATGTTCGTGTCGATCACTGCCGTCGTGGTCGGCGGCACGGCGCTATGGGGCGGGATCGGCGGCGTCTGGAACACTCTCGTCGGCGTGCTGATCGTCAATGTCATCAACAACGGAATGGTCGTGATCGGGTTGCCGTCATACGTGCAGGACGGCGTGCTCGGCACGCTCGTGATCCTGGCGGTCGCGCTTTCGACCAACCGCAAGTCCGTCACCTTCGTCAAGTAGGACCGGCTCCATGTATGCCCTGAACAAGGTAGACAAGCACTTTCCCGGCGTTCACGCGCTGAAGGCCGTGGACTTCCAGGTCGGTCGAGGCGAGATCGTGGGTCTCGTTGGCGAGAACGGCGCCGGAAAGTCCACCCTGATGAAGATCATCTACGGCGCCTACCAGCCCGACGGCGGCTCGATCACGATCGACGACACGACCATGCGCTTCCAGAACCCGCGTCAGGCCATGAATCACGGGATCGGGATGGTGTTCCAGGAACAGTCGCTGATCACCAACCTGACGGTCATGGAGAACATCTTCCTGGGCTACGAGCGGCAGTTCGTGAAGTTCGGCATCGTCGACTGGAGGGCCATGGCGAAGGCGGCGCGCCACCAGTTGGCAAAGGTCAAGCTTGACGTCGATCCCTCCGCCGTGACGTCGCAGCTTTCCTTTGCGCAGCGCCAGCTCGTGGAGCTGGCGAAGGTGCTGACGCTCGAGGAGCGGATAGACGGCGATCTGGTCATCTTGCTGGACGAACCGACGTCAGTGCTCGCCAAGGAAGAGGTGGAGCTTCTGTTCCGGCTTGTTCGCGACCTGGCCAAGCGGGCGTCCTTCATTTTCGTCAGCCATCGCATCGACGAGGTCCTGGAGCTTTCGCACCGCATCTACGTCATGAAGGACGGTGCGGTTGTCGACGTGGTTGGCAGCGACGAGGCCGACGTGGACGACATCCAGCACAAGATGGTGGGCCGGGAAGTCGACAAGGAGTATTACCGCGAGCAGAAGCAAGCCCCGTACGCGACCGACAAGCCGTTGATTCAATTTGACAACGTGAGCGTGGACAAACGCTACCGGGACATCTCTTTCGACCTGCATCGCGGCGAGGTCCTGTGTCTCGTCGGCACGGAGGGTTCCGGTCGCGAGGCGATCCTGCGCACGATCTACGGGCTTGAGGCACCGACATCCGGCACGGTCACGATCAAGGGCGAGCAAATCACGCGTTTTGCCGCCGCGGACGGGGTGGCGCGGGGCGTCGGGTACGTGCCGCGAGAACGCAAGGTCGAGGGCATCGTGAACGGCATGAACGTCTACGAGAACATGACGCTCAGCCAGTTGAAGAAGTACTCGGACCTTGGCGTTCTGCGCGTTGGCGACGAAAAGGAGATGGCAAGGGACTGGGTGGACAGGCTTGCGATCAAGACGCCGGACATCCGCAAGGACTGCGGCGGCCTGTCCGGAGGCAACCAGCAGAAGGTCGTGCTGGCCAAGTGGCGTTCGGGCGGGTCGGACATCATCCTTCTCGACCATCCCACGCGCGGGCTGGACATCGGTGCCAAGGAGGACGTCTACGAGATGGTTCGCGAAATGAGCGGCGCGGGCGTAGGCATCATTCTGGTGGCCGACACGCTGGAAGAGGCAATCGGCCTTTCGCACACGATCATCGTCATCAAGGACGGCCAGTTCCAGAAGCGATTCGACGGGACGCCCGGCGCGAAGCCGTCGCTCTACGACCTCGTCCACCACATGATCTGAGGATCCGGCCCATGAATCTAGAACGCATCAAGCCGCACTTCCCTTGGATGACGTTGCTGGCGCTGGTCTGCGTTGTCGGGGCGGCGAACCCGGCGTTCTTCGACCCGCTTGGCCTCCTGTCGCTGGTCACCGACGTCGTGCCGCTCTTCATCATGGCGCTCGGCATGACATTCGCGATCTACATCGGTGGCATCGACCTGTCGGCGCAGCAGGTGGCGAACATGGTCACGGTCGTGGCTACGGTATATCTTTCGCAGTTTGGCATCGGCGTGGCGGTGATCTGCATTCTCGCAGGCTTCATCTTCGGGGCGGTGTCTGGGTTCGTGACCACCCGGCTCTACGTGCCGTCATTCGTCTCGACGCTAGCAATGGGCTTCGTCGCGCTGTCTGCCGCCAAGTACCTGTCCGGCCAGCGGGCGCTTTCCATGGACGTGACCGAGAGGAACACGAACTTTGGCTGGATGTTCGACAGCACCGTCGGCGTGCCGCACCAACTGGCCATCGCGGGTGCGCTTCTGGCTTTCGCATGGTTTCTCCAGACGCGGACGAGTTTCGGGCGTGCGCTGAAAGCCGTCGGTTCAGGGGAGCTTGCAGCGGTGGCCTCGGGGCTGAACGTCGATCGCGTGAAGATCCTCGCATT
This sequence comes from Paracoccaceae bacterium, assembly GCA_965208685.1. GTDB lineage: Bacteria > Pseudomonadota > Alphaproteobacteria > Rhodobacterales > Rhodobacteraceae > JAJEFO01. The sequence continues at coordinate 1,170,293 of CBDBPL010000007.1, forward strand.
CGCGATCTCCGGAGCCTTTGCGGGGATTGCCGGGCTGCTGTTCTCGGTCAAGCTCTCGGGAGGCGACGCGAACCTTGCGAACGGCTTCCTGCTGCTGGCCATCGTGGCCGTGCTGGTCGGCGGCACGCCCCTGACGGGCGGGGTTGGCGGCGTGGTCAACACGGCCATCGGCACGTTGATCGTCATGGTGATCCGCGCGGCCATGGTCTATCTCGAAATCAGCGCGACGCAGCAGCAGATGGTATTTGGCGTCGTCTTGATCGTTGCGATTGCGCTGACCATCGATCGCAGCAAGCTCAGCGGGGTCGTCAAGTGACGGATTCAATGCGCGCGGCGGTGCTTGTCGAGCCGGGCCGGTTCGAGTTGCGCGAGGTTGTCCGTCCCGATCCGGCGCCGGGCGAAGCGCTGATCCGCATCGCGCGCACGGGCATCTGCGGCACCGACATGCACATTTTCCACGGGGCCTACGCGTCCGAGAGCCTGCCGATGGTGCCGGGTCATGAATTCACTGGCCATGTCGCTGCGCTCGGACAGGATGTCGAGGGCCTTGAGGAAGGCCTGCCTGTCGTTGTTGACATGAACATCGGTTGCGCCCGATGCTACTGGTGCCGCCAGAACGAGATCCTGAACTGCCCGAAGATGCAGCAGATCGGCATCACCATCGACGGCGCCTTCGCGGAATTCCTCTCGGTACCGGCCCGGCTGGTCATACCCGCCCCGGAGCACGTGGCGCCAGAGATCCTTGCGCTGACCGAGCCGCTCGCCTGCGTCGTGCGCGCCGCCCGCAAGTCGAATGTCACCTTCGGCCGATCGGTAGCCGTCATCGGTGCCGGTCCCATCGGCAACCTGCACGTCCAGCTCATGCGCGCGATCGGCGCGGTCCCGATCATCGTTTCGGACATCAGCCCCGAGCGCGTGCAGATGGCTCTCGATGCCGGGGCCGATGTGGGCGTCAGCGAACCCGCGAGGCTGAAGGCGGCCGTGAAGGACGCCACCGCCGGGCGCGGCGCGGACATCGTGATCGAAAGCGTCGGCAGCCCGGCGCTCTACGCCGAAGCACAGGAACTCGTGCGCAAGGGCGGCCATCTCATGGCCTTCGGACTGACCGAGCCAGGCGAGTCCCTCAACTTGGACATTCTGACGACGATCCTTGAGGAGAACTCGGTTCGGGGTTCGGTCGCCGGCATGGGCGAGGACATGCATGACGCGCTGACGCTGCTCGTCCATGGCAGGATCATGACTGCGCCCTTCACGGGTGCGACCTTTCCGCTCGACGACATCCAGGCGGCATTCGACAGCTTTGCCGATCGGCCGCAGGATCTGAAGACCCAAATCGTGATGCATGAGGATCAGGAGAAAGCCTTATGAAGACAGAAGCATACAGCTCCAGGCCTGAAGGCCGCGTTCCCAACAGCCGCTTTCCGTTGCTGGTGCATCGTGATGCCATCCCGGGCGGCGGCGCCGACGCGATCAAGGCCCGGTTTCGCGAGAACAGCTGGTCGAACAACTGGGAGTATCCCGGGATCTACAGGTATGCCCATTTCCATTCCACGAGCCATGAGTGCCTGGGATGCGCCCGGGGTTGGATGGAGTTTTCGCTTTCCGTCGAGGGCTGGATGCGCGTGAAGCTCGGTGTCGGCGACGTCATCGTGATGCCCGCCGGGGTGAGCCATGAGATGGTGGACTGTTCCGACGACATAATGATGGTAGGCGGCTATCCAGATGGACGCGACTGGGACAACATCCAGGAGAGGTTCTTGACGGACGAACTGTTTCGCCAGGCGGCGAAGCGGATCATGATGCTGCCGATTCCGCCATGGGATCCGGTGACTGGGGAGGCGCTCCATCAGTGGCTTGACGCGCCGTCTTCGGTGGACGGCGGGTGGAACGACTTTCGTGACGGGCTGGATGCTGCGTCGTAGAGGGGACGAGGCTTCATGCGTCGAAGGTCACTCCATCACGCATCGTTGGAAAGCACGTGCGTTGTCGCTGCCGGTTCAGGCCTGATTGCGCTTGCACTCGTCGGCGAAACTGGTCCCTGCGCACGGAATCTCTTGCACGGCCGGGATTGAGGCCGGCAACCATGGGGGTGGACAGATGGCGGAAGCAGGCTTCGATTACGTGATTGTCGGCGGTGGGTCGGCGGGCTGCGTTCTGGCGAACAGGCTGAGCGAGGATCCGGACGTGCGGGTCCTTCTCCTTGAGGCAGGCGGCAGGGACCGACATCCGCTCATTCACATGCCTGTCGGTTTTGCGAAGATGACGGACGGACCGCATACCTGGGGCTTTGCGACGGCGCCGCAGAAACACGCGAACAACCGTGAAATCGCCTACGCGCAGGCGCGTGTGATCGGAGGCGGATCTTCAATCAACGCGGAGGTCTTCACGCGCGGCAACCCGGTTGACTACGACCGCTGGGCGGAACAGGAAGGCTGTGACGGCTGGGCGTTCAAGGACATACGGCAGCATTTTCTCCGCTCGGAAGGCAATTCCATTCTCTCGGGAGACTGGCATGGGACCGACGGTCCGCTCGCGGTCTCGAACATCCCCGATCCGCAACCGATGACGCGCGCATTCGTGCAGTCGTGCCAGGAACTCGGCATTCCCTACAACCCGGATTTCAACGGACAGGTTCAGGCCGGGTGCGGCGTCTACCAGACCACGACCAGAAACGGTCGGCGCTGCTCGGCCGCCGTCGGCTACCTGAAGCCGGTTCTGGACCGGTCGAACCTCACCGTGGAGACCGGCTGCCTCGTCGAGCGAATCAAGTTCGAGGGCACGCGCGCCGTCGGCGTCGCGTATTCGCGCGGTCGCGCACGCAAGTCTGTACGGGCGGAAACTGAGATCCTGGTGACCGCCGGGGCGATCGGGACTCCGAAGGTCATGATGCTGTCAGGCGTCGGGCCCGCCGCGCACCTGCGTGAGCACGGCATCGATGTCGTGCATGACCTGCCGGGCGTCGGCGAAAACCTGAACGATCACTTCGGCATAGACATCGTGGCCGAGTTGAACGGGCACTACAGCCTGGACAAGTACAACAAGCCGCATTGGGCACTCTGGGCGGGCATGGAATACGTCCTGTTCCGCTCGGGCCCGATCACGTCCAACGTGGTCGAGGGCGGTGCGTTCTGGTTTGCCGGTGACGACAGGTCGGTGCCCGACCTGCAGTTCCACTTCCTGGCAGGCGCCGGGGCGGAGGCCGGCGTTCCCAGCGTGCCGAAAGGCTCGTCGGGCATTACGCTCAATTCCTACACGGTCAGGCCAAAGAGCCGTGGCACTGTGCGGCTGCGCTCCGCCGACCCGTCGTTGCCGCCTGTCGTGGATCCGAATTTCCTGGCGGAGCCGGACGATCTCAGGACCAGCGTCGAAGGCGTGAAGATCAGTCGCGAGATCTTCTCTCAGGCATCGCTGCAAAAGCACATCAGGGCAATCAGGTATCCTGGTGATGACGTGAAGACACAGGCGGACTACGAAGCTTACGCACGGCAGTTCGGGCGCACCTCCTACCATCCGACCTGCACGTGCAAGATGGGCAACGACGAGATGTCAGTGGTCGATCCGCAATGCAGGGTTCGCGGCCTGGACGGGATTCGCATCTGCGACAGTTCCATCATGCCGAGTCTTGTTGGCTCAAACACGAACGCACCGACAGTCATGATTGCCGAGAAGGCAAGCGACATGATCCGGGGCAATCACTGATCGAAAGAGCGACCTCGAAGCAAGTTCCGGACGAGGTCCAGCTTCTCCGGAACGGCTGCGCCGGAAGGACGCGGTTCTGCACTGAGCGTTGCGGTCAGTCCCATTTTGGCGCCCAAGGCACCAGGTCTTCTCCGACGATCCGATAGCCTGTATTGGTAAGCTTCTCGATCCGCGCCATGTCCACGCTGGAGAGAGTGAAGTCCATGATGTCGAAATTCGCCCTGATGTTCTCCGGCTTGGTCGACATGGTGTTCACGCTGACGCCCTTCTGGACGATCCATCGCAGCACCACCTGGCCCGCGGTCTTTCCGTACGCAGCGCCGATCTCGGCGAACTCGGGATGCTTGAACACCTCGCCGCGGGCGACCGAGCAATAGGACGACAGCGGAATGCCAACCTCGTTGGCTACAGCGAGCAGTCGGTCCTGGTTGAGGAGCGGGTGGAACTCGACCTGGTTGGTCACGATCGGTGCGTCGACGATGGACTTCGCGTCCTTCATCATCTGGGCCGTGTAGTTCGAAACGCCGATGTTCCTTGCCAGTCCCTGGTCATGCGCGGCCTGCAGGAGCTTCAGCGACGGCCCAATGTCGCCGTCCATCGGAGGCCAGTGCAGCAGCAGAACGTCCGCGCAGTCGACCTGCAGCGCCTTCAGGCTCTGCTCGACCGACGCCATGAACCTGTCCTCTCCGAAATTGTCCGGATGAACCTTTGTCGTTATGCAGAGATCCTCGCGCGGGACGCCCGTTGCCTTCAGTGCTTCACCGGTCTCGGCCTCGTTGCCGTACATCTGCGCAGTGTCGAATGCCCGGTATCCGAATTCGGCCGCGGCAAGAATCGCCTGTTTCGCGACATCTCCTTCCAGCGGAAAAGTGCCGAAGGCGCGTTGATGGGTCTTTTGAAAATATATGTTCATCGGTCGCTCCCCCAATTCGAACTGGTTGTAACTCACTGGTTACTTGAGGGGAAGGGCTGCATGCCCGAGGGTTGACTTTTTTCCGGCATTCCGTGCTTGTTTCGACACTCCGGGCTTGGCATAGTCCATATAACCAACTGGTTACTTATGGCAGCAGCGCATCTTTGGGGAGGCCGTATTGACAAAGCAGAATAGTGCAGCCGATGCCGTCGCGTTGATCCCGGACAACGCGGTTGTGGCCATCAACTCATCAAGCGGGTTGTGCTGCCCCGACATGGTGCTTCAGGCGCTAGGGGAACGTTTCGAAGCCGAAGGATCTCCGAGGAACCTCACGTCGATTCATCCCATCGCCGCCGGGGACATGTTTGGCGTCAAGGGTGTGGACCACATCGCGAAGCCTGGATGCCTGTCGAAGATAATTGGCGGCAGCTATCCCTCCGGCCCGTCCAGCTCCGAACCTCCGCTCATCTGGCAGATGATCGCCTCGAACGAAGTCAAGGCATATAACCTGCCCTCAGGCATCGTCTTCGACATGTTGCGGGAGGGAGCCGGGCATCGCCCTGGGGTCCTGACCAAGGTCGGCATGGACACGTTCGTGGATCCCGACCAGGAAGGCGGTGCCATGAATGCCGCCGCCGCCGCGGAGCCCATCGTCAAGCGCGTGGAGTTCGAGGGCGAGGACTGGCTCTACTTCTCCGCGCTTCGCCCGGACGTTGCCATCATTCGCGCAACGACCGGCGACGAGCGCGGCAATCTCGGCTTCGAGTCCGAGGGCGCCTATCTCGGCGCAATGGAATTGGCGCTGGCCGCGCACAATTGTGGCGGAACCGTTATTGCCCAGGTGCGGCGTGTGGCAAGAAACGGATCGCTGCGCCCGCACGACGTCCACGTGCCCGGCATCCTTGTCGATGTGCTCGTCGAGGCGCCTGACATGCTGCAGACCACGGCAACGGCCTACGATCCGGCGATATCCGGCGAACTGATCCGCCCGATCGAGAGTTTTCGGAAAATGGACTTCGGCGTGCCCAAGATCATTGCCCGGCGAGTCGCACAGGAACTTCGCAAGGGATGGGCGGTGAACATCGGCTTTGGCGTGTCAGCCAACGTGCCACGCGTGTTCATCGAGGAAGGCCGCCACGGCGATGTCACCTGGGTGATCGAGCAGGGCGCGATTGGCGGCGTGCCGTTGCTGGACTTCAAGTTTGGCTGCGCGGCCAATGCCGAGGCTTTCGTGACTTCGCCGCATCAGTTCACCTATTTCCAGGCCGGGGGCTTCGACGCATCGCTGCTGTCGTTTCTCGAAATCGACGCGGACGGCTCGGTCAACGTGTCCAGGCTGAAATCGACCCCGCACCGGACGGCGGGTGCCGGAGGCTTCGTCGACATCACGGCTCGGGCTCGGCGGATCGTGTTTTCGGGGACATTCAACGCCGGCGCGAAGATGCGCATCGAGAACGGCAAGCTGGTGATCGACGCCGAGGGACACACGGCCAAGGTCGTGCCAAAGGTTGACCACGTCTCGTTCTCCGGACGACGCGCGGTCGCAACGGGCCAGGAAGTCATCTATGTCACCGAGCGCTGTATCATGCGCCTGACGGACGAGGGGCTCGAAGTGAGCGAGATCGCGCAGGGCGTGGACGTGCAGCGTGACGTGCTTGATCAGGCGGAAACGCCGCTCAAGGTGGCTGACGACCTGCGCGTAATGGATGCGGCACTCTTTGATCCGGCGCCGTTCGGACTCATGCCATGAGGGCGTCACGGATTTCGCTGACGGTTGACGGGGCGATCGGGCATCTTCGAATTGCCAGGCCTGAAAAGCTGAATGCGCTTGACGCTGACATGGTAGACGATCTGGCCGCGCGGTGCAGGGAGATCGAGCACTGCGACGACATCCGGGTTGTGATTCTTTCGGGCGAGGGCAAGGCGTTCTCCGCCGGCGGAGACATCGAGGCCTGGTCTGCGGAGAGCCCGGAGAGGTTCGGGCGGCACTGGATACGCGACGGCCATGCGGCCTTCGACGCGTTGGCGAGATTGCGTCAGCCTGTCATTGCCATTCTGGACGGGCACGCCCTTGGCGGCGGACTGGAACTGGCTGCCTGCGCGGACATTCGCATCGCCGAGGAACAAGTGAAGATCGGTCAACCGGAATCCGGTCTTGGCATTGTTCCCGGCTGGTCAGGCACGCAACGTGCCGTCCGGCGCTTTGGCGCGCAGACCGTGCGACGCATGGCGTTGTTCGGTGAGGTGTTTGCGGCCGAGGAAGCGTTGAAGCTCGGCATCGTCGATCAAGTCGTGCCTGCCGGAACCGGTGCGGCGGCGGCTGTGGAATTGGCACAAGCCGTCCTGGGTCGCGGGTCGCGGGCTACGGAACTCGTGAAGATGTCGATCAACGCCGCCGAAGGCGAGGAACACGAGCGCGTTCTCGAGGCATTCTCGGGTGCCTTGGCGGCGGGAACGGATGAACTGGCCGAGGGGCTTGCGGCGTTTCGGGAAGGCCGCAAGCCCAGGTTTGGAAAGGGCGAAGCATGATTCGACATCTGGTTGCCCTGCGGTTCAAGGCTGGCACGCCTGATCACGTGAAGCAGGGGCTGATGGACGATCTTGCCGGGCTGGACGAACGGATCGACGGAATACTCGAGTTTCGGGCGTGCCCGAACATCAGCGTCGAGGATCCGCTGGTGCGCGGATACCGCGACCTTTTCTGGTTCGACTTCCGGGATGCATCCGTGCGCGATGCATATCTCGCTGACGAAGTGCACCAGAGGATCGGTGCACGGCTTGTGGCCGAGCTCGAGGGCGGTGCGGAGGGCGTGTTCGTTCTCGAATTCGAGATGTGACGCCGTTCAGCGATAGGCCAGCAGGCGGTTGGTTCCGGACTGCACTTTCTCGCCATGTTGGTTGGTGACATCGAAGTCGAGCTTCAAGACGGCCTGATCTTCCTGTCGCGCCCGTTCGATTGCCGCAATGGTGATCGTCACCGCGATCCGGTCACCGGCGAGCACGGGCCGGTGGAAGTTCCAGTCCCAGCTCAATGAAGCCCTTGCGCGAAACTGCGCGGACGCGCGGTTCTTCAACCCGTCGATCAAGGACAGCACGAGAAGCCCGTGCGCGACGCGTGCATCGAATCCATGACGCCGTGCGGCCGCGTTGGACATGTGAATCTCGAACCTGTCGCCTGCCATGTCGGCGAAGGCGTCAATCATCCCCGCGGTGACGGTCATGGACCCGCAATCGATGCGGTCGCCGCAGGAAAGCGTGGCAGCGCCGTGGCGGCCCGGAGGAAGGAGGCGCATCGCGATGCCGCCTTGCTGTGCCGGTCCCGCTTCAGTCCGGGACGGGCGCGTCCTCTCGCAGCAGTTTCCTTTCCTTGAGTTCCGACCAGAAGTCGGCCGGGATTGGATGGCTGAACCACGCCAGGTTCTTTTCCAGCTGCTCGACCGTGCGCGTTCCGGCGATGAAGCTCGGTATCGCGGGATGGGCGACAACGAATTGCAGCGCAGCGGCAGGCAACGGCACGTCGTGGTCGGCACAGACCTGTTCGATCTTTCTGACCTTTTCCATGATTTCCGGCGGTGCAGGAGCGTAGTTGTACTTGGCACCCTCGATCGCGCCCGTTGCAAGGATCCCCGAGTTGAAACCGCCACCTATGACCACGGCAGCACCGCGTTCCTCGCAGAGCGGCAGGAACTCTTTGAGCGATTCCTGTTCCAGAAGCGTGTAGCGCCCGGCGAGAAGAAAGCAGTCGAAATCGCGTTGCTTGAGCGCCTCGTGGCAGACCTCCCACTCGTTGACGCCGACACCGATGGCCTTGACCACGCCTTGATTGCGCAGCTCTTCCAGGGCGGCCCAGCAAGTGTCCATGGCCTGCCTGAAGACTTCAGGCTGGTCGTCACCCCGCGTGAAGCGGTCGACGTCGTGGATGAAGCAGATGTCCATGCTTTCCAGGTTGAGCCTCTGCAGGCTGTCTTCGAACGACCTCATCGTGCCGTCGTAGCTGTAATCGAATTGGATCGTGAACCGGCCTGCATTGGTCCAGGGCGCATAGTCGATGTTGTCCTTGCGTGCCGGCTTCAGGACGCGGCCCACCTTGGACGACAGCACGAAGTCATCGCGGCTCTTCCAGCGCAGGCTGTGTCCGGTGCGAAGCTCAGAGAGCCCGTGGCCGTACATGGGTGCAGTGTCATAGTAGCGAATACCGGCATCCCATGCAGTCTGGATCATCCCGTCAGACGTCTCTTCATCGATCTCGCGAAAGATGTTGCCGATGGGTGCCGTGCCGAATCCAAATGCGGTGACTTCCAAGTCGACGCGACCGAACTTCACCAAGGTATCGGGTTGCATGCGCGTTCCTTCCAAAGTAACTATTTGGTTAGTTATATCGCTCGTGACGAACCGGCAAGAGGTTTTTCCGAACAGGCATCTTTGGTGAATTCCCGGGGTGCCGACGTGGTCGCCAAAGGCCATGCAAGAGCATGAACGAAGCATTGGGCAAGGCCGAACTTGCGTGGCCGCTGTCGTGCCGGGAAGGACACGCAGCCGTGGAACCGGGCTTGACCAACTGGCAGGTCTCGGAGTGGAAAGCTGCGGACCGCAAGTGAGCTAGGATGGACGAAGTCGTTGCGGTCACTTGAAAAAATCGGCAAGGTGCCGGAGGCGCAGATTTCGGGGGACACGCGAAACCGCTGCATTCTCTGCGGACATCTGGCGAAAACGAGGTTCGCGAGGGATCCGTGATGCGGCTGTTGACCGCTTCGGCGGCCTGTGCTGTTTGACATTGACTGCCGTCACGCCGATACAGGCGTTTCGGAAACCAGGCCTGCGGTTGCGGGCAACGGAAACGGCCAACAAGTTGGGAGGACAACATGGCATACACGAAGACAAGAATTCTCGGGGTTCTGGCAGCAACATCGCTTGCTGCAGGAGCTGCAAATGCGGGCGACGTGGAGGTGCTGCACTGGTGGACATCGGGCGGCGAAGCGGCCGCGCTGAACGTGCTCAAGCAGGATCTCGAAAGCCAGGGCATCGGCTGGCAGGACATGCCCGTCGCGGGCGGCGGCGGCGAGCAGGCAATGACGGTCCTGCGCGCCCGTGTCACTGCGGGCAATGCGCCGACGGCCGTGCAGATGCTGGGCTTCGACATCCTGGACTGGGCCAAGGAAGGCGCTCTTGCCGACCTGAACGAGATTGCCGCCCAGGAAGGCTGGGACGCGGTCGTTCCGGAGGCGCTGCAGGCATTCGCGCGGCACGACGGCAAGTGGATATCGGCACCCGTGAACGTCCATTCCACGAACTGGGTCTGGGCCAACAAGGCGGTGCTCGACGCCAACGGCATCTCGGTTCCGCAGACATGGGACGAGTTCGTGGCGGCAGTCGAGAAGCTGGCTGCGGCGGGCGTCACGCCGATCGCCCAGGGCGGCCAGGCCTGGCAGGAAGCCACGGCCTTTGACGCCGTGGTCATGTCGGCTGGCGGACCTGACTTCTACAAGGCGGCCTTCATTGATCTTGACGAAGGTGCGCTTGGCTCCGACACCATGAAGGAAGCGTTCGACAGGATGGCCTTCATCCGCGCGAACGTTGACGAGAACTTCTCCGGTCGCGACTGGAACCTGGCTACCGCCATGGTCATCAACGGCGAAGCAGGCTTCCAGATGATGGGTGACTGGGCCAAGGGCGAGTTCCTGAACGCGGGCAAGGTGCCGGGAACGGATTTCCTCTGCTTCCGCTTCCCGGGCACGCAGGACCAGGTGACTTTCAATGCTGACCAGTTCGCGATGTTCGATCAGGGCGGATCGGTTTCGAAGGAGCAGGCGGCGCTTGCCTCGGCGATTCTGTCACCGTCCTTCCAGTCTGCGTTCAACGTCGTAAAGGGTTCGGTGCCTGCGCGGACCGACGTCAGCGACGAGGCTTTCGATGCCTGTGGCAAGCAGGGCATGAAGGACCTGGCCGCGGCCGCGTCGAGCGGGAACCTGTTCGGTTCGATGGCTCACGGCCACGCGGCACCGGCCAGCGTCAAGAATGCGGTCTATGACGTCGTGACAGCGCATTTCAACGGCGAATTTGACAGCGCAACTGCCGTGGAGGAGCTCGTCGACGCCGTGTCAATCGCAAAGTAAGATCATGAGCGGGGGCCGCATAGGTGCGGCCCTCGCCACCCGTCAGGAGCGATAGGCATGGCCGCGCCCGTCGACGCAGACTTCCGCACTCGGCTTCAGGTCTGGCTTCCCAAGCTGGTGCTGTCGCCGTCCTTGGCGATGGCGCTTGTGTTCGTCTACGGCTTCATACTCTTCACGGTCTACCTTTCCTTCACCGACAGCCGCATCCTGCCGAGCTTTGGCTGGGTTGGATTCGAGAACTACTTCAAGCTGTTTCGCCTGCGTCATTGGGAGATCGCGGTCACGAACATGGGCGTGTTCGCCATCCTCTACATGCTGATCTGCACGGCAATCGGGCTGACACTTGCAATTTTCTTTGATCAGAAGATCAGGGGCGAGGGGGTTCTGAGGCCGATCTACCTCTATCCCATGGCTCTGTCATTCATCGTGACCGGAACGGCCTGGAAGTGGATGCTGGATCCTGGAATCGGGCTCGAAAACACGATGCACGCCCTGGGCTGGGAAAGTTTCGCCTTCGACTGGATAAAGAACCGGAACTACGCGATCTACACCGTGGTGCTTGCAGCGGTCTGGCAGACCAGCGGTTTCGTGATGGCGATGTTTCTTGCCGGCCTTCGCGGAATCGACAACGAGATTCTGAAGGCGGCGCAGATCGACGGCGCATCGAACTGGAATCTCTACCGGAGGATCATCATTCCGCAGCTTCGGCCGGCATTTCTTTCGGCCTTCGTCATTCTCGCGCATCTCGCGATCAAGACATATGACCTCGTGATCGCCTTGACGGGAGGAGGCCCGGGCAGGGCAACGGAATTGCCAGCCACCTTCATGTACTCCTACACCTTCACTCGGAACCAGATGGGCATCGGCGCCGCGTCGGCGACGATCATGTTGATGACGATCGCCGCCATCATGATTCCGTACCTCTATTCCGAGCTGCGGGAGCGGAAGTGATGGCCGCAATGCAGCAGGAATCCGCAATTCGCACCAGCAACGCGGGACGGGTTCTGATCTACCTGCTGCTTCTGCTGTTCGCGTTCTTCTACCTTTTGCCGCTCTTCGTCATGGGCGTGAATTCGGTCAAGCCGCTTTCGGAGATCACCGGCGGCAACATGATGGCATTGCCGGAGATCTGGACACTGGAGCCGTGGCGGAATGCATGGTCCGAGGCACAGGTCGGAGTTCAGGCGACGGGATTGAAGCCGTACTTCTGGAACTCGATCAAGATGGTCGTGCCGGCGGTGTTCATTTCGACGATGCTCGGGGCGCTCAACGGATACGTGTTGACCAAGTGGCGGTTCCGGGGCGACACGATCCTGTTTGGCCTGATGCTCTTCGCTTGCTTCATTCCATTCCAGATCGTGCTGATTCCGATGGCGCGTGTGCTCGGCATCTTCGGGCTGGCTGGCACGACCTGGGGCCTGGTGCTGGTGCATGTCGTCTACGGAATCGGGTTCACGACGCTCTACTTTCGAAACTACTATGCCGCTTTCCCAACGGAATTGGTAAGGGCGGCGCAGATTGACGGTGCCGGGTTCTTCCAGATCTTCTGGCGCATCATGCTGCCGTCCTCGGGACCGATCATCGTCGTCTCCGTGATCTGGCAGTTCACCAATATCTGGAACGACTTCCTGTTCGGCGCGTCATTCGCTGACTTTTCGAGCCAGCCGATGACGGTGGCTCTGAACAACCTCGTCCAGTCGTCAACAGGAGTGAAGGAATACAACGTTCATTTCGCGGGGGCGATTCTTGCCGCGCTTCCAACTCTTCTCGTCTACATCGTCGCGGGCCGCTTCTTCGTGCGGGGCCTGATGGCGGGTTCTGTGAAAGGTTGAACAATGGGCTTTCTCGACATCGACAGCGCCTCCAAGACCTACGGGTCGGTTGAGGTGCTGCACAACGTGAACATCTCGGTTGGTGAAGGAGAGTTCCTAGTTCTCGTTGGACCCTCCGGTTGCGGAAAGTCCACTCTCCTGAACATGATTGCCGGGCTGGAGGACATTACCAGCGGCGAGATCCGCCTGAAGGGCAATCTCATGAACGGAGTGCATCCGTCACGGCGAAACATCGCGATGGTGTTCCAGTCATACGCGCTCTATCCGAACATGACGGTCGCCAAGAACATCACCTTTGGCCTTGAAATGCACAAGGTGCCGAAGGCGGAACGCGAGTCGGCGATGCAGGAAGTCGCGGAACTGCTGCAGATCGGCGGACTCCTGAACCGGAAGCCTGCGCAGTTGTCGGGCGGCCAGCGGCAGCGGGTTGCCATGGGTCGGGCGCTTGTCAGGAAGCCGGAAGTCTTCCTGTTCGACGAGCCGTTGTCGAACCTTGATGCGAAGCTGCGCGTCGACATGCGGACCGAAATCAAGAAGCTCCATCAGAACCTCGGGACAACGATCGTGTACGTGACGCATGACCAGATCGAGGCGATGACCCTGTCGACCCGGATTGCCGTGATGAACGAGGGCCATGTGCAGCAGCTTGGGACGCCGAAGGAGATCTACGACGCTCCGGCCAATCTCTTTGTTGCGACATTCATGGGGTCGCCATCAATGAACCTCGTGCCGGTCACCATCAAGGCGAATGGAGAAGCCGTCTATGCCGAGACCAGCAACAGTTTCGGCGAGACCGTGAGGCTGGCGGTTCCCGAAGCGGGAACCGAACTCAGGTCGATGTCCGGAAAGACCGTCACTTTGGGGATCAGGCCGGAGGCGTTGACGGACAAGGATGGCGCGGATCATCGCTCGACCCATGTTGAACGGTGTGCGAGCGCGGTCGGAGTCACGGAGCCGGCCGGATCGGACACGTTCGTCACGACGTCTTTCGGCGAGGCGGAATGCGTGGCACGGATGCGGGCTGACACGGATGCTTCTTCGGGTGCAGTGATCGAATTTGCGTTCAACATGGAAAAGGCCGTGTACTTCGACCCCAAGTCAGGCATCCGCATTGACTAGCGGGGATGCGCCTTCGCAGGAGGAGATCGTTCCGATGCCGGAACATTCGAGATCCGTTCCCGTAGTTTCTTGCGATTGCGCTGTTGGCCTCGTGGAAGCCGCACGGTGCCATGCTCGCGAAAACGGATGGTCGGTTGCAGTTGCCGTCGTTGACCCTTGGGGCGCCGTCGTGGCCTCCAGCCGCATGGACGGAGTTCCTCCGGCGGTTCTCGAATTCGCGACCGACAAGGCCTACACGGCGGCGCTCGGAAAGTCGAGCAAGGCATTTTTCGAGCGCATGTCCTCAAGCGATGAACTGACCCTTGGCTTGCAGACAAGGCCGCGCCTTTGTGCATGGGAAGGGGGACTGCCCATCCATGAGGGCGACCAGCTCATAGGTGCAATCGGCGTGTCAGGCGCGGTCGGTCCGGAAGACAGCGCCTGTGCAAGCGCAGCGCTGACGAGCCTCGGCTTGGATTGAGTTTCCATGCAGAGAGTTCGCATGGCGTCGATTCCGAACAGTTTGAATTGCCATTGACTCCCCAAGTTCCGGACCGAGGCGGAACGAGGATAGGCACTTGACGGCCTTGGCCATCACTCGAACTCTCCATTCGACCCGAGCGCAAGCGATACGGGACGTCAACGGACAAAACGAGGTGCCCATGCCAATCGAGCACGCTCCTTTCAGCCAGGTGGAATATGATCGTCGAATGGCGAAGACTCGCCAAGCCATGATCGCGGCCGGAATTGACGTCTTGTTCGTGACCGATCCGTCGAACCAGGCGTGGCTGACAGGCTATGACGGCTGGTCGTTCTACGTGCATCAAGGAGTGATTCTGGGGCTGGAAGGCGATCCGCTGTGGTGGGGGCGTCTTCAGGACACCAATGGCGGGAGGCGAACGGTATGGATGGAGGATGACAAGGTGCTGGGCTACGCCGAGAGCTATGTGCAATCCACTACGTGTCATCCCATGGAAGACTTGGCCGAGCAGTTGCGGGCGATAGGGTACGAGAAGGCCCGAATCGGGGTTGAGCTTGAGAATTACTACTATTCCGCCAAAGCCCATATGGTGCTGGACGCAGAGTTGCCAAATGCCGCGCTGGTAGATGCCACTTCGCTTGTGAACTGGCAGCGCGCGGTGAAGTCGGACGAGGAAATGAATTTCATCCGGAAGGCTGCAAGGATTACCGAAAAGATCGTCAACGTCGCGTTGGAAAGGGCCGAGCCGGGCGTGCGCAAGAACGAGTTGGTGGCCGAGATATGCCATGCCGGCCTGATGGGAGTGGGCGACGACTGGGGAGACTACCCCGCCATCGTTCCGTTGACACCTTCGGGGCTGGATGCAGCCGCGCCGCACCTGACCTGGAACGGCAACGAAATGAAGACCGGTGAATGCACCTTCTTCGAACTCTCCGGCTGTTACCGCCGCTATCATGCGCCGCTGTGCCGTTCGATCTTTCTGGGCAAGCCGCCGCGGACCATGCTGGATGCCTCCCAGGCGCTGACAGCGGGCCTCAACGCCGGGCTGGATGCCGCGCGCGCCGGCAACCGTGCCTGCGATATCGCCAACGCGTTGAATGGCGAGCTGGCCAAGGTCGGCATTGATCGCGGCGGGCGCTGTGGTTATCCGATCGGCCTGGGCTACCCGCCGGACTGGGGCGAGCGCACCGTGTCGATCCGCCCTGCCGATGAGACCGAGCTTCAACCGGGCATGACCTTTCACTTCATGCCGGGCCTGTGGATGGATGGTTGGGGCCTGGAGACGACGGAATCCATCGTCATCACCGAGAGCGGTCCGGCAGAGGCGTTGTGCAATGTCGAGCGAAAGCTCTTCCTTTGCTGAGCAATCGCCTGAACTGCCTGGGTGCAGGCTGGCAGAGATGACCGGAGATTCTGCGCGTCTGGCAGGTCAAGGTTCATTCGATGGGCACGGGCCAGCCGCCTGAGCGGCAAGAAGCTGAAGATGATGCCTGGTCAGGCCGACTCCAATCATGCACGCCACGGACGAGGTTGTTTCCTGCCCTACGAAGACATTTTGCGGCGGACAGACCACTCAAATGCGAATATGGTGGAACTGAAAGTGACCAATGCAATCGGGCGCCTCATGTGCAATTGGCCGAACCCTATGCTTGCAACGGTGGTCTTGTGCGTCGCTGCCACTGCGGCAAACGCCACTCCGCCTGATCTCCGGACACCCGCACCAGTCATTCACCTTGCAGACAATCTGGACGAAGCCGATGGTCTTGGATGGTGCATCGACACGATCGGGCGCGGGCTTTCCGATCGCCTGCATGCCCACTCGTGCAAGCCTCGGGGCGGGGATGTGCAGTTTCGCTTCAACGAGACCACTGGCCAAATCGAGTCGTTCGCCTTCGAAGGAAAGTGCATGGCGAACCTGCATCCGGAAGATCCGTCTGAACCGCTGGGCCTGGTTGATTGCGATGTGACGGCCAGTGGCCAGAAGTTCATCCACGATCCCGGCTCCATGACAATCCGTCCATCGGATGACGAGACAACGTGCCTGAGCGTCGGTGCCGACAGCCGTTCGGCAGGTCCCTTCATGGCACGGAATCTCCGGTTCTCGCAGTGCGCAGAATCACAAATGCCGTTCCAGCAATGGATTGTCAGGCGATGATCCCGGCGACTCTCGATGTTGCACGGCTTCAAAGGGCTTGGCGCGGCATACTTGCCATGTTCTGGTTTCGGGACAGTTGCGGTTTCGGAAGACTGGGCGGTCCGCAAGCAGGACGAACGTGTCTCTGTCTAGCAATCGGCGCAGAGCCTGGACATGTTGAACCGGCTGCCCGACACGCTGGCACGGCACGCGCCGTCGACGAGTTGATGCAGCGAACCCTGCCAGTCCTCAGGCCGTCGCCGCCGAAAGGCGCAGGCTGCCTCTGACCTTGCGCACGCAGGTTGCCGCCTCGGTGTGCCGTAGCGCCATGAATTCACCCCGAGGCATGGCGATTCGGCAGTACGTGATTCCGGAGGCGCGCACCGTGTCGCGCCCCGGCAACGTTCGAATTCACAATGGACACGCGGCTGCATCGGGCGCGGGGGCACGGAACGAACTTGCCCTGTGTTGGACAGTGCAACCGGTTGCAAATGTGGAATCGAGAGGTAGACTGCCGTCGCGAACAGGGAGGACGCGAGTTGTTTTCGGGATTGCGGACACTGTGGAGCGCACGCGGCCACAGCGTCACCATGCTCCGCGTGAATTTGTGCAATCCAGTTGCATAGACGTCTCGCTCGACCTGTTGCTTCGGCCTTTCGGCCCCGCCTGGCATGAGGGCCGGGCACGATTCCGGCAGTTAACGGGTGCGCCGGACACCCACCTAAAGGGAGGAACCCCATGAAGAAATCAATTGTTGCGGCGGGTGTCGCCACGCTCATGGCAACCAGTGCCTACGGGCAGGAGCTCGGTGCATCGATCGCGCGTTTCGACGACAACTTCCTGACCGTGATGCGGAACGGCATGGTTGATCATGCGGCATCGCTCGACGGCGTCAATCTTCAGGTCGAGGATGCAACCGACGACATCGGCAAGCAGATTGACCAGGTGAAGAACTTCGTCGCTTCAGGCGTCGACGCAATCATCGTCAACATTGTCGACACGTCTGCCGGTGCCGCCGTGTCGGCCGCAGCGGGTGACGTGCCGCTCGTCTACGTCAATCGCGAGCCTGACAACGTCAATGATCTTCCGTCGACGCAGGCGTTCGTTGCGTCAAACGAGATCGAGTCCGGAACGCTCGAGGCTTTCCAGATCTGCCGCAACTTGCGCGCAGCCGGAAAGGCTGGCGGCGCCATGGGATACCTGATGAACGGCCAGCTTTCGAACCAGGCTGCCGTTCAGCGGTCCAAGGACGTGCATGACGTTATCGGAATGGACATGTGCAACTTCATGACGCTGATCGACGAACAGACCGCCAACTGGAGCCGTGACGAGGCACAGTCGCTTATGACGAACTGGCTGTCCGCGGGCGAAGACTTCGACTTCGTCATCGCCAACAACGACGAAATGGCCATCGGCGCAATCCAGGCCATGAAGGCGGCGGGAATCGACATGGCCGATGTGGAAGTTGGCGGCGTGGACGCGACCCAGGACGCTCTGGTCGCGATGCAGGCCGGCGAACTGGACGTGACCGTTTTCCAGGATGCCTTCGGGCAGGGTGCAGGTTCGGTGGATACCGCCATCGCGCTGGTGAACGGCGACGATGTTGACCAGAAGGTCTACATCCCGTTCAAGCTGGTTACGCCAGACAACATCGGTGACTTCCTCGACAAGAACTGAGTTTCCGAATGCGGGGCGGCAGCCAATGCCGCCCCGTGAGTCCCGGACTGTTGCGTCCGGGACGTGACGATCCACGGGAGCGGAACATGTCTGATACATCCCATGGCACCGGCGGCCTTGCATTCGACAAGTCGAAGCGGGCCTGGCCGAACGAAGTAAACATCTTCATCGCGCTTGTACTGATTGTCCTGATCTTCGAGGCCTTGGGTCAATTGCTTCCCTACATGAAGGGCCAAAGCATGCTCTTCGACTTCAATTCGAGACGTGACGGCACGATCCTGAACATGGCGCGGATCAAGATCATCATTCTCCAGGTCTCGATCATCGGGATCATCGCGCTAGGGGTCACGCAGGTCATCATCACGGGAGGGATTGACTTGAGCTCGGGCTCGATCGTCGGCGCGACGGCAATGATCTCGATGAGTTTCGCCCAGACTGAACTGGTGAACGGCAACCCCAATCCGAAAGCGATATTCGGTCCGTGGGCAATGGACCTTCCGATTCTCGTGCCGATTGCGGTCGGACTGGGATGCGGATTGATTGCCGGATCGATCAACGGGTTGCTGATCGCCTATACCCGGATTCCGCCGTTCATTGCGACGCTCGGCATGATGGTGAGCGCGCGTGGCGTTGCCAAGTGGTGGTCGCGTGGCAACCCGATCTCCTTTCCGACCGACGAATATGCGGCGATCTCGAACGGCAACCTGGTGGATGGCCTGACCTTCGGCGTGTTTTCGGAGAGCTGGGTCGTGACGCAGGTCTTTGACGGCCAGAACCCGGCGATCTACTTCCTTCTTCTCGCGGTGCTCTTCCATTTCGTGATGAAATACACCGTGTATGGCAAGCATACGTATGCGATCGGATCCAACGAGGATGCGGCACGCATGTCGGGCATCAACGTGGCGTGGCAGAAGGTCATGGTCTACGCGATCGCGGGCATGCTTGCGGGATTCGCCGCGATACTCCTGACATCGCGCAACGTGACCGCGCAGGCTGGCATGGGCTTTGTCTATGAGCTTGACGCGATTGCGATGGCGGTGATCGGTGGCGTTTCGCTGGCGGGTGGCCGCGGCTCGATCATCGGCACCGTGCTCGGAGCCATGATCTTCGGCGTCATCATTTCCGGCTTCACGTATCTGAAGCTTGACGCCTTCTATCAGGAAATGGTCAAGGGCGGAATCATAGTCGCTGCCGTCGTTCTCGACCAATGGCGTCAGCGGCGTGCGGCATTGAGGTCGTGAGGAGGGCGAAATGAGTGATGAAATCGTCCTGAAAACGGAAGACCTGACCAAGCACTATGGTGGTGTCCATGCGCTGGAAGGAGCCGATTTCGAACTGAAGAATGGCGAGCATGTCGCCATCATGGGAGACAACGGCGCGGGCAAGTCCACTTTCGTGCGCCAGATCACCGGCGTGGAGCAACGAACGCGAGGCCGGATATGGCTCTACGGCGAAGAGGTGAATTTCGCGGGCCCGCTTGATGCACGCGAGGCGGGCATCGAGACCGTCTTCCAGACCCTGGCGCTCGCCGATGACCTCGACGTTCCCGACAACCTGTTCCTTGGACGCGAGATGACGAAATGGAACTGGCTCGGGCCGTTCCGGATGCTGGACTACAAGGGAATGCGAGATGCAACGGTGGCCGGGCTTGAAAGGACGGCGGTCAAGATTCCCAACATCCGGAACACGATCCGCAACATGTCGGGCGGCCAGCGGCAGTGCGTCGCCATCGCCCGGACCGCGACGTTCCATTCACGGCTGACGATCATGGACGAGCCGACAGCGGCATTGGGCGTTCAGGAAACCGCCCAGGTCGAGAACATCGTCAGGCAGCTCAAGGAAGCGGGCGAGCCGTTGATCCTGATCAGCCACAACATGCGTCAGGTCATGGATCTTGTTGACCGGATCATCGTGTTTCGGCGGGGCCGCATCGTCGCGAATCTTGATCGCGCCGAAACCGATGGTCAGGACGTGGTTGCATACATCACTGGTGCCAAGACCGGCACCGAATACGAGGGCGCCGCGTAGGAGTTGAACCGTGCACCTGGATGCTGGACGGTTGGCCGTGATGCGGGCCACGGCCCTTGAGAGCGTCAGGCTGACCTGAGTTTCCGGGTTCGACGTCTTTCTGATCCGAGATGCGTACTTCGCTTTCGTGACCAAAGTTCCTCCGAGGATCGCGGCCTGGTCCGAACGTGTCCTCGGGACGGGGACCGGGCACGGCAAGCCCGGACAATTCGTGACTACGGCACGACAGGATAGAACGGTCGTCCCCAGTCTTCACGTGGATTGTCCATCATGACGTCAACGAAGACGGGGACCAGGAATTCCAGAATGGCCGCGCCGTCGCGTACCTGGTCCCGGTTTATGTCACTGTTCCAGGTCGAGCCGCCGTGCACGAGCTGGTTGCGAAGCACGTAGAGGCGGTCGAAGACATTGCTCAAGACGCGCACGGTGTCTCGCTTCTTGAAGGCGTCGATGAACTGGCGGTTGGATTTGTAGAAGCGTTTGCTCCAGTCTTCATGGCCGGTCATTCCATTGTAGTGCTGCCAGAATGCGTGGAACACGAACCTGTTTTTCATGAGCACGCGAATCGGCCCCGAGAAGTTCTCCCAGATTGCGTTGTAGATCCTTTGCCCGGGATCAAGCGAATTCACCTTCCGGAAAAAGTCGGCAAAGGCCTCGCGTGCCGGAGGCGCAATCGTCTGAAACTCGCTCTCGTCCGCATAGGCGGCATTGAATGCGATCCAGAGAAAAATGAAGCGGGCATCAGCGTCTGCCGCCTCTTCCGCTCTTGCTATCCAGCTCAGTGCCCGGTGCACGCGCAGCCCCATTGTCTCCGGGAAGTCTTCCCGGAGAATTCTCTGCTTCTCCTTGAGGGCCGCGTGTTTGAGGGGCTCCTGCATGAAATTTCCCCGGCTCCGAAGATCCTGCTCGGGCGATCTTCAATATGTGACTTTCCAATGTGCTTGAACCCCGGATTCAAGCGGCATGCCGACGGAGTGTCAACGGCCCCTTTGCGAATAGGTCGTGCGTGTCATCCGGCTCGGCAGGGGATTGCCGGAGCCGTGGCGGAGCTGCCGGCGATTGGCACCGAGGACTGTTCGTCTCCCTTCCGAATGGCCGGGTTCTTCCGCTCCCGCTTGCCTCTCCTTGAGCCGACGCATTCCACTGATCCCGACACCGCGCGGGCAGCGCACTCGCCGCGATTCAGCCCGCGTGATCGGCCTTGATCATGTCGGCGGCCTTTTCCGCAATCATGATCGTTGCCGCGTTGGTGTTCGAGGATATCAGTCGCGGCATGATCGAGGCGTCCACGACTCGCAGGCCGTCGATGCCGTTGAATCTCAGGCGCGGAGTGACGACCGCATCCGGATCCGATCCCATCCTGCACGTGCCGGACGGGTGGTGGTCGGTCTTTGCCATGGCCGCGGCGTAGGCGAAGTAGTCCTCGTCCGTCCTGACATCCGGTCCTGGCAGGACTTCCCGGCTGACATAGGGTGCGAGTGGCGCTGCCCCGAGGATCTTCTGCGCAAGTTTCAGGCCCCGAACCGCCATGTCGCGGTCATGCGTGTCGGACCAGTAATTCGGGTCGATGAGCGGCGCGTCGGCCGGGTCTGCCGAGGCGAGCCGGACGGTGCCGCGCGAACGCGGTCTCATGTAAGCAGAATTGAGAGTGAGACCGTCCTTCTCCATTCGAGCGATGCCGGCCTCGATTCCTGAACCGAGGCCGAGATGGAACTGGATGTCGGGAGACCTGGCTCCTTCCTCGACATACCAGAAGCCGCCGGTCTCGAAGAGGCTTGAGGCGACCGGTCCCTTGCGCGTGAGCAGGTAGCGCATTCCGGCAACCGCCGACCAGAACGGGCGGGCGTACTTGTCGTAGGTGTGTTCCCCGGTGCATTCGGCCATCGTGCAAAAATCCAGGTGATCCTGCAGATTCGCACCCACGCCGGAATGATCGCAAGCAACCGTCACGCCGTGCGAGCGCAGGTGATCCGCCGGTCCCATGCCTGAAAGCATCAAGAGCTTCGGCGATCCTATGGAACCTGAGGACACGACGATTTCAGTGTCCGCGTGAATGACCCTTTCTCCCCGGCCGTCGTCAATGACAACTCCGGTCGCCCGGCCCTTGTCGGTTTCGAGCCGCAGAACCTGGGCGTTCAGTCGCAGATCGAGGTTTGAACGCTTCAGTGCCGGACGCAGGTAGGCGATTGCGGCGGATGAACGGCGGGCGTTCGACTGGGTGAGCTGGTAGTAGCCCACGCCTTCCTGTTGTTCGCCGGCAAGGTCGGGATTGCGGGGAATGCCCAGGGACTCTGCGGCATCCAGGAATGCGTCGCAAATCGGTAGTGCGGCAGCCGGACGCGACACGCCCAAGGGGCCTTCCGTCCCGTGATACCTGTCGTCATGCGTGTCGTTGCGCTCCGCCTTGCGAAAATATGGCAGGACGGCCTCGTAGCCCCATCCTTCACAGCCAAGCTGGCGCCATTCGTCATAGTCGAGCGCGTTTCCTCGGGTGTAGACCTGAGCATTGATCGTGGAGCCGCCACCGATCACCTTCGCCTGCGTATAGACGAGGGATCTCCCGTCCAGATGCTTCTGGGGAACAGTCGACCAGCCCCAGCTTCCGATGCCCTTGGTCATTTTCGCGAAGCCGGCGGGAACGTGATAGAACGGGTGCCAGTCTCGTCCGCCGGCCTCGATCAGGCAGACACGGCAGTCTTCAAGCTCGGAGAGCCTGGCCGCCAACACGCATCCTGCGGATCCACCGCCGACAATGACGAAATCGTATCCTTCTGCAGTCGGAATTGACATTGCTCTGGGCACCCCTTCGGCAACCTTGGACGCCGTCGCAAAGGGGGTCAAGCACGCCGGATGCGTGCTCCTGTGTCCTTGTCGAAGAGGTAGAGCTTGTCCGTTGCGAAAGCGATGCCGATGGCCTCGTCGAACCCGGCCTCGAACTCTTTCGGCGCCTTGATGGAGACCATGTCGTCGCAGATCTTGGCAGTGACGAGGGTGTGGTCCCCGATCAGCTCGTTTGCAAAGAGCTTGGCGCGGATCGCGCCTTCTTCCGGGGTCACGACCTGGCAATCCTCGGCCCGGAGGCCGATCACGGCGTTTGCCACGGTTTCCGTTCCTCCGGTTGCAACGCGGTCCTCGCCGATCACGAACGTCCCTGCATCCAGTCTTCCGTGGGCCACGTTCATCGGTGGCGAGCCGATGAACTGGGCGACAAAGAGATTCTCCGGATCCTCGTAGATCGTCTTTGGCGCGGCCAGCTGCTGGAGGCGTCCGCCTTCGAGCAGGGCGACGCGATGCGCAAGCGTCATGGCCTCGACCTGGTCGTGGGTCACGTAGATCGTGGTGATGCCGAGTTCGTGCTGCATGTGCTTGAGTTCCGCACGCATGTGGCCGCGGAGCTTTGCGTCGAGATTCGACAGGGGCTCGTCCATCAGGAAGACCGAAGGCCGTCGCACCATCGCTCGCGCGAGCGCCACGCGCTGCCGCTGGCCGCCGGAGAGCTCGCGGGGGAATCGCTCAAGCAGTTCGTCGATGCGGACCTGCGCCGCCACCTCGTGCACTTGGGTCTCGATCTCTGCGCGGTTCATGCGCCGGATCTTGAGAGGGTAGCCGATGTTCTCGGCCACCGTCTTGTGGGGGTAGAGCGCATATGACTGGAACACCATGGCGACGTCGCGGTTCTTCGGCAGCGCATCCGTCACGTCCTGGCCTGAAATGGAGATGCGTCCCTCGCTCACGGTTTCGAGTCCCGCGATCATTCTGAGCGCGGTTGACTTCCCGGAGCCGGACGCGCCTAGCAGGACCAGGAACTCTCCATCCTGAACCTCGAGCGAAAGCTCGTGCAGGACTTTCACGCTTCCGAACGACTTCGAGACGGCATCAAGGACGACTGTCATGGCCTAACCCTTTACGGCCCCCAGGAGGAGGCCCTTGGAGATGTAGCGTTGCAGGATGATCGCGAGAATCACGACCGGGATGATCATGACGATGATGACCACCGACATCGACCACCAGAGAATGCCGCGCTCGCCCGCGTTCATTGCGGCAACGAGGATGGGCATGGTCTGTGCGCGGGATGTCGAGAGGAAGAGCGCGAGAAGATACTCGTTCCAGCTCAGGATCATGACGAGGAGCGTCGTTGCGGCGAGGCCGGACCGCGACAGCGGCAGCACGATGTCCCAGAAGACGCCGAACCGGGTTGCCCCGTCGAGCTGTGCGCACTCCTCCAGGTCGATGGGGATCGACGTGAAGAAGTCGTACATCAGCCAGATGACGATGGGCAGGTTGATGACCGTGTAGGTCAGGATGATCGCGATATGGGTGTCGAGCAACGAGACCTGCTGGAACATCATGTAGATCGGCACGACGACCACGATCGGCGCGAGGATTCTCTGCGAGATCATCCAGAACAGGATGTCCCCGTTTCCGAGGCGTGCCTTGAAGTGACGCCCGAGCGCCCGGGCAAGAAAGTAGAAGACCGCGACGCCCGCTGCACAGGAAAGCCGCCAGTCGACACCGTAGCGACCGACCGCGACGAACGCCCCGATCATCACGAGAACGAACATGAGGACGACGCCGAACCGCGGCTGGTACGTGAAACGGGCCAGCGCGTAGGACGCCATCGATCCGATGACGACGCTCGCCGCAGTGGCGGAAAGCGCAATGATGAGCGAGTTCATGTAGGCGCTGAGCGTGTCCCAAAAGTCGAAGACGAACAGTTCCTTCCAGGCATGCAGGCTTGGCTGGAAGTCGACGAACGGCAAGTAGACGGGTCCCGAATTGACGTCGATCGCGCTCTTGAAGGACGTTATGAGCACCCAGTAGATCGGGAACAGCACGAACGCGGTCCAGAACGTCAGGATCGCGTAGACGATCACTTTGGTTCCCGGCGCCATGTCCCGGATGGAAGGCGGCTCGAAGAGCCATTGCATTGCGCTCCTGTTCACGCCCGCACCCTCCTCAACACCACGAGATTGAAGAATGACACGCAGGTCACGACCGTCACGAACAGGAGGAGATATGCGACGGCCGCCGACTGGCCCAGGTCAAGCGAGCGCCAGGCGAACAACGCGTGAAGCGTCATGGATTCGGTCGCGATGCCCGGGCCTCCCGCTGTCATGATGTTGGGCAGATCCACGATCTTGAATGCCTCGATCACCCTGATCAGCAGGACCGTTGCGGCAACGGGCACGACCTGGGGCCAGGTAATGTCCTTGAAAATCTCCCAGGACGTGGCCCCGTCGACCTGCGCCGCCTCGACATAGTCACGCGGCACGCTTTCGAGGGCGGCGAGCATCACGACGAAAATGAAGGGAATCCACTGCCAGCTGTCTCCGATGACGATGAAGAACCGCGCGGCCCAGGCATCAGCCGCCCAGGCGAAATCTCCAAGACCGGCCCATTGCCAGGCGGGCGAAAAGGGCCCCTTGGTCGTGTCCGCCATCATGCGGAATGCGTAGCCGACGCCGATGGGGGTGATCATGAGCGGGATGAAGAAAACCACGCGAAAGAAAGTCCTGCCGCGAATCGGCAGGGAACACAGGAACGCCAGTGCGAGCCCGATCACGAATTGCAGGCCGCAGCCGACAAAGACATAGAACAGCGTCGTGCCGAGGGTGCCGAACGGATGGCCGGAAAACAGCGTGGCGGCGAAAAGCCAGCCAAGGCCGAGGCTCAGTCCCCAGGTGAAGAGTCGGCCGACCAGCCCGACCGCCGTGACCGGGCCGCGAAGATAGCTGATGGCGAACCAGGCAATCAGGAGCGTGACCGCAAGGCCGACGGCCCAGCCCAGGAGCCCAAGGCCGTTGAAGGTTCCGAGAAAGTGAAACTGTTCGGATCCGAACAGCTGCTTCTCGAAGTTCTGAAACCAGACGAAGCGGACCTTGTAGGTGCCGCCCCTGAACCTGATGCGGCTCAGCGCCATGATCAGGGATGCCACGAGGGGGAAGATTGAGAAGACCAGGATCATGATGACCGCCGGCCAGATGAAGACCTGCGCGGAATGGCGGTCAATCCAGTCGGAAAGCCGCTCGCGCGCCCCTATGGAAGGTGCGGCCCGAGGGGTCCCGGGCCGCACGGATTTTTCTGAACCGGTCAAGACTCAGTTCGTGATGCCGAGCGACAGATTGTAGATGGTCATCTGGCTTTCGCGGCCGAAGTCCTCGGTGATCTCCTCCCAGGCCACCTCGATGTTCCTGGTTGCCTGCTCAGCCGTGATCTCGCCCGCGAGGAAGCGGGCCAGTTCGCGGTCGAGGACCACGCCGGTGTACTGCTGCGCACCGGGAATCTTGAGGTCGGACGCCATGTTCGGATGGTTCAGGCTGTCCTTGATGGCGCCGAGATAGTTCTCGGCGAACTCAGGGCTGAATCCGGCATTGATCCAGTTCTCGGTGTTTTCGAGCTGCGAGTTCCTGTAGGGATTGTAGCCCGTCCAGCCGATGGTCACGTCGACGTTCGACTGTGCGGCCTGGTTCACGTAGGACAGGAAGTCGTACGCAGCCTGCTTGACCTTTGCATCCGAATTCTTGTTGATCGCGCCGGCCCATCCGCCGAACGCGGCGAACGGCGCGTAGTTGATGCCGTCGATCGCATGCGGGCAAAGCGTCGCGTTGCATTGCTCAAGCTTGCCGGTCGCCACGTTCAGGGCCATGGGCGAGCCGGGCATGATCACGGCACCCATCTTGTCCTTGATTGCGGCCCCGGACGGGTCGATCGACAGCGGGCCGATGTCGCCCCAGTCGATCGCGAGTCCGCACCGGCCGGACTGGACCAGCCCGCGGGTGTCGCCGATGTCGTGGTTCAGTTCGTCGGGCGGGCCGAATTCGCCGGTCGCCTTGTAGACCCGGAACGCCTCCTGCCAAGCCTCGTTGTCGACCTTGGGCTTCATCGTGTCGTTGTGGAAGAAGATTCCCTCTCCCGTGCCCTTGGTCTGCACGAAACCCGCAGCAATGGAGCCCATGGCAAAGTACGACTGTGCATTCCGCTTCTTGAAGATGCACGAGCCGAAGTCGGCCTCGCCGTCTCCGTTCAGGTCCTTGCCGTGCATCGCGCCGGCGACCGTCATGTACTCGTCCCAGGTGCGCGGCGGCTCGATGCCCATCTCGTCCAGGATGTCCCGGCGGTAGTAGAGCATCTGGAAGTCGCCATCGACGGTGATCAGGTAGGTCTCGCCGCCGATCTTCTGGTTGAATTCACGGAAGTAGGGCGCAATGTCGTCAATGTCGATCTTGTCGTCGTTCGCGATGTAGCCGTCAAGCGGCTCCACCAGTCCGGCGTCGACCAGCTCGGTCGCCCAGCCGGACGCGAAGACACCGACGTCGATGGAGTTCGTGCCGGTCGCCCAGTCCGTCAGGATCTTCTGAAACAGTTCCGCAAACGGAACCTCGTTGACGCGAATCTCGGCACCAGTCATGGCCGTGAATTCCTCGCCTCGTTCGACGAGGCGCTGTGCAATGACGGGACCCGGACGCGTCAGGATCTCGACGGTCACTCCGCTGTAGTCCTGGGCGCTTGCAGGCACCGAAAATGCAAGGGCTGAAACGAATCCAAGCCCGATGGATGTATTCTTCATTGAGTTTTCTCCCAGATTTGGTGGGAGCAATTGAAACTGCCGATTCTCCATGCCGTCAAGGGTTGACTTCCATTCGACCGGCGAAGGCGTGGACTCATCGGGCCAACGTGGCGACTCCCGTCGAATCCAGCGGTCCGGCCGCCATGTCAGTTCTCCTCGGTTCGCGGGGCCCAGCATCGACGATCCAGCCCACTTGCCCTTTTCTTGGTTCGCGGGCACGGCCCGTGCCCGATCCCGCCAACGCGCACATGCAGCTGCCGCCATTGCGCCGGTGCGCTTTCCGGCCTTGCACATCGACGAGGACTGCCGGGTCGCCGCGCAAGGTCGAAACGTCTGCGAACCTGGCAAACGCTCGCACGGGATCATGACGTTTCATCCCGTTCCGCCCGCGATCTTGTCTGCAATCAGCGTGTTCACCTGCTTCTGCGCCTCGACATGGGCAATATGGCCAATTCCTGGAAGCTCCACCAAGGTTCCCAGCTTCTCGATCCTTTCCCGATCCGGGCTCGCTACGTTGTCCTCCGTTCCCCAGATCACCGTTATGTCCAGCCCGCATTCGGCCACCCTTGGCAGGAGGGCGCAGAGTTCGGCATCTATGGTCGGAAGCTGGTCTGCAATCTTCGCAAGGGCGTCGCGCGCGCCGTCTCGCTCCAGCTGCCGGAGCGCGTTGTCGACGACCATTGGCGCGATAACGTCTTTCTTCGCCACGAGCGGCTCAAGGAATCTGCGCATTTCATCCTTGTCCCTCAGGTCGGAATACTCTCGCAGGGGCACGATGCCCAGACGCCGGCCAAGTCCGATCGGAGCCAGCAGCACAAGGCCGCGAAAGCGCTCCGGCATCTCTGCAGCGAGCCTGAGCGCGAGCCCTCCTCCGAGCGAGTGTCCAACCAGCCAGACTGGCGGACCGCGCTTGATGCCGGCGATCAGGCGGGACGCCAGGTCTTCAAGAGAGCCGTCGCCAAGATCGCCTATGGAATTCCCGTGGCCCGGCAGATCGGGCGTGACCGCGTCGATTCCCGGAATTGCCGGCGTCGTGCCAACCCAGGTGAGCCGGTCGGCGGCGAAGCCGTGCAGGAAGACCGCGCGCATCAGGTCTCGATGACGGCGAGGACGGTGCCGACAGCGACGATGTCATCCTCTTCGACGAGCAATTCGAGAACGGTGCCTGACGCAGGAGCTTCAAGGTCCATCGTGACCTTCGGCGTCGTGATGGTCACGATTTCCTCGCCCTCCAAGACCTTGTCGCCGGCGTCCTTGAGAAAGGCGTCAATCATTGCCTCGGTGATTTCGTTGCCGAGTTCCGGCATCCTGAGCTCTACGCGCGCCATTCCGTCCTCCCCTATAGCCCGGACCTGGCGAGAGCCAGGTCATCCCACCGTCGGCTGCCTTTCCGGTCATGCCCGGCGTCACCCATCAGGTCTGCCAGGACCGCATCCTCGATGTCGAAAGGCTGCGGAAAGTAGCCTTGTTCCAGATCCGCTCCCGGAACGATCCAGTTCGGACTTCCAAGCACGCGGGGCGGAGCCTTGAGCACGTCGAAGGCGAATCGCGTGACGTTGGAGGCCAGCGTCATCGCGAAGCTGCCGCGTTCGCAGGCTTCGGACACCAGCAGCAACCGTCCGGTCTTCGTCACGGAGTCCAATACCGGGCCGTAGTCGAACGGGACGAGCGACCGGACATCGATGATTTCGAGCGAAACGCCGCGTCCGGCGAGCAAGTCCGCTGCCTCAAGCGCAGGATAGAGCGTCGGACCGATGGTCAGGACGGTGGCATCGCTGCCGACACGCTTGATGTCGGGTTCACCGATGGGAATCTTGTAGTTCCCTTCAGGCACTTCGTCCTTGAACAGCTCGACCTGGTCATAGAGCCGCTGGCTCTCGAAGACGATCACGGGATCGTCTGACGCCAGAGCCGACGCCATCAGACCCTTCGCGTCACGGGGCGTGGCGGGGTAGATGACCTTGAGACCCGGAACATGCGCCGCCAGCCCTGACCAGTCCTGGGAATGCTGCGCGCCGTACTTTGAGCCGACCGAGCATCTGAC
Source organism: Paracoccaceae bacterium (assembly GCA_965208685.1). Classification (GTDB taxonomy): domain Bacteria; phylum Pseudomonadota; class Alphaproteobacteria; order Rhodobacterales; family Rhodobacteraceae; genus JAJEFO01. The sequence goes on from CBDBPL010000007.1 coordinate 1,199,879, forward strand.
CACGACCGGAACGCTCAGCAATCCGTTCGACATGGCCTGCCACTTTGCGAGCTGGTTGAACAGTTCGTCCCCCGCTCGCCCGATGAAATCGGCATACATGAGTTCGACCACGGGGCGGCCGCCTTCCATCGCGGCGCCAATGGCCGTCGCCACGATGGCGGCTTCGGAAATCGGTGCATTGAAGACCCGGTCGTGCGGCAAGAGGTCGGCCAGGCCTCGGTAGACGCCGAACGCGCCGCCCCACTCCCTGCATTCCTCGCCGTAGATGATGACGCGAGGGTCGGTCAGCGCGGCATGCAGGATCGCCTCGAACAGACCGTCGCGGAGGGTGATGGCCTTCAGCGGCGAGAGAGGCTCGCCGCTGGCGTCCCTCCCGCCGCGAGACTTCCTTGCGTTCTGCCGGATGCGGGCCACCTTCGCGGGGTCGGACAGAGGTTCAGGTGCGGGTCCGCCCGATGGCGTCTCGCTGCCCGCAAACATTTTCCGGCCGATGCCGGCTCCGTCGGCTCCAAGCTGGGGAGGCGGGGCGATCTCGGGGTCGGCCGCAGCGACGAAGACCGCATTCATTCGTGCATCCACTTCGGCCTGGATCGCGTCCGCCGCTGTCGTGTCGAGAATGCCCTCCGCAACCAGGGAATCGCGATAGGTCCTGATCGGGTCAACTGCGTCCCAGGCCGCGATTTCGTCCTTGGTCCGATAGGCATTGACGTCTGTCGTCGAGTGCCCGGAAAACCGGTAGCATTCCACGTCGAGAATGGCGGGTCCCTTGCCGTCAAGCAGCACCTGGCGCTTGCGCCGAACGGCATCGGCGACCGCAAGCGGGTTCGTGCCGTCGACGGTTTCCGCATGACAAGCGTCATCGCGCAGCCCGGCGCCGATCCGTGCAAGCCTGTCCCAAGCCATGGTTTCGCCGCTCGTCTGTCCGCCCATGGCGTAGAAGTTGTTGGTGAAGAAGAAGAGAACCGGAAGGAAGCCGGCATTGTCCCAGAGGCGTTCGAGTTGCGCCATGCCGGCAAAGTTCAGGGCTTCCCATACCGGGCCGCAGCCCGTGGCCCCGTCACCGACCATCGAAACCGCGATGCAATCGCGACCTTGGGACTTCATCCAGAGGGCGGCTCCGGTCGCGATGCCGGCAGACGCCCCGACGATCGCATTGTTCGGATACGCGCCGAACGGCGTGAAGAAGGCATGCATGCTGCCGCCCATTCCGCCATTGAAGCCGATTTCGCGCGTGAACATCTCGGCAAGTAGCCCCATGAGCAGAAAGTTCTCCGCAACGCCGCGTCGGGACTCGTCCGGAAGGTGCGTCTCCACGGCGCGGAGCAGCGCACCGTCGCCGTGGGCTTCCATGATCGCGGTGAGCGTGTTGTCGCCCAGCCTTTCGATTGCCGAAAGTCCCTTGGCCAGAAACTCTCCGTGCGAGCGGTGTGACCCGAAAATGTGATCATCTGGTGTCAGCGCCATGGCCGCGCCGACCGCTGCCGCCTCCTGCCCGATCGAGAGGTGGGCCGGGCCCTTGTAGGCATAGGTCAGGTCGCCGTAGCTGCCCGTTGACTTGAGGCTGGCGACGCCGTTCTCGAAAGCTCGAATGACCATCATGTGACGCAGCGCCGTGATCAGGGTGTCGGCACCGCGCACCTGAAGTTCTTCCGCCATGGGGCGCGCGTAGGAATGAACCGGGATTCGTCGTGACGCAAGTTCGGCCGGGCTTCTGGTCGCGGCCGGATCAATGTGAATGGACTTGGGCAAGGGCTGTGCCTTTCAGAGCGACTCCAGAGACCTAATCGCCTGGGCAACATTGAAGCAAGAGGCAGATTGACCTTTGGAAGGACGGCTTCAATATGGAGCTGGCTCGACTCGGGGACTTCCGGTGATCCTTTGCGGCGGAGACGCATTGATAGACTTTGTGCCGGTGGAGCACGGGAACGGCTCGGTCGCGTTCGTGCCGAAGCCCGGCGGCGCCGTGCTGAACGCGGCGACGGCGTTGGCGCGGCTGGAGCAGGAAGTCTCTTTCGTTGGCGCTCTCTCCACCGACCTGTTCGGCGACATGCTTCATGGCCACATGGTCCGCGAAAGCATCGGAACCGCCAACGTCAAGCGAAGCGACGACGACAGCACATTGGCCTTTGTCAGTCTGGCGGATGGCGAGGCGCGCTATGCGTTTTATGACAGAACTTCGGCAGGTCGCCTCTGGACCGGCTTGAAGGATCCGCTGCCTGCTGCCGAAGCACTGCACTTCGGATCCCTCACGCTGTTCGCCGACCCTCCCGCAAGCGCATACGTGGACTTGGCCGAGCAGGCATCTTCTCGCATGGTCGTGTCCCTGGATCCGAATTGCCGTCCGAGCTTGGTACCGGACAAGGAAGCCTATCGCAGGCGCATTGCCCAGGTCTCGACGGCCAGTCACATCATCCGCCTGTCGGATGAGGATCTCGCCTTTCTTCATCCTTCAGCAGATGAGGAGGAAGTCGTGGGCGGGTTGCTGGACGGCCTCACGCGCCTGGTGATCGTGTCCCGCGGGGCCAACGGTGCATCGGCTTGGTGGGGCGGCGGTCGGGTGGACATGGCGGCGCGTCAGACAAAGGTGCGGGACAGCATCGGCGCGGGAGATACCTTCCATGCCGGCGTCCTTGCGGCCTTGTCCCGCGCCGGGCAACTGGAGGTTGAGGCGCTGGACCGGCTGGATCGAGCATCCGTTGAATGCGTGCTGGCGTTCGGAACCGCTGCAGCCGCCTTGAATTGCATGGAGTCCGGGTGCGATCCGCCGAGCTTGAGTGCCGTGCTGAAGTTTCTTGGAGAGTGATCGAATGGCCCGTATCGACGCGCATCAGCACTTCTGGTCCTTGGAACGCGGGGACTACGGATGGCTGACGCCGGACATGAAGCCGATCTACCGCGATTTCCTGCCGGGCGACCTGAAGCCCCTGCTGTCTGCTGCAGGCATTGAAGGCACGATCCTCGTGCAGGCTGCGCCGACCGTTGCAGAGACGGAATTCATGCTTGGTCTTGCGCACGACGAACCCTTCATCAGGGGTGTCGTCGGTTGGGTGGATTTCGAGGATCCGAGCGCGCCTGAAAACATCGCACGACTCTCCAAACAATCAGCCTTGGTGGGCCTGCGACCGATGATCCAGGATATTGCTGACGATGACTGGATGCTTGGCGACGGGCTCGTCCCCGCATTCGACGCCCTGATTGCCGCTGACCTCGCGTTCGACGCGCTGACCCTGCCGAGGCACCTGTCGGCCCTGCGAGAGCTCTTGGCGCGCTATCCGAACATGCGCACGGTCATCGATCACGGTTCGAAGCCGTTGATCCGCGACGGGATCATGGATGCCTGGGATCAGGACATGGCGGCACTCGCGTCCGAGACACTGGCATTTTGCAAGCTGTCTGGACTTGTGACCGAGGCGAGCGCGGACTGGACCGTCGATGACTTGCGCCCCTACGTGGATCATCTTTTGGACACGTTCGGACCGGACCGGCTTGTCTGGGGCAGCGACTGGCCGGTCTGCACGTTGGCGAGTTCCTACGGGCGTTGGGTGGATGTGACCGGGGAGCTTCTTTCCGGGTTGGCCGAGGATGAGAGAAGCGCGATCCTCGGCGGAACCGCTGCGCGCGCGTACAGGATGCGGGCACCTGATTCCGAAGAGACCGGGTAGTCGCGAAGGAATGGGAGAGCGAGCACGTGAGAGTTCGACGGCAAGGTGGAAGTGATCACGGCTTCCAATGGCATTGGCTTGCGAGCGGCGCTGAAGCCTGTCCGGGAAGGTGCAACCGTGCATTTGTGCGGGAATGACGAGACGCACATTGAGGTGGCACGGGAGGAGGTCGCCGGACTGGACGCGAACGTGGCCGACGCTGATGTCACGCAGCCCGGGAAATCGGGGCCATGGATCCACAATGTTGGCAGCAATGGAGGAATTGACATCCTCGTGAATGCGGCAGCCGTTCAAGCCGGCGAAACGACGGAGTCGACGGACATCGACCGCTGGAACCAGCTCGTCGCAACCTATCCGGCTTCGTGTTTCCTGACTTCGCATTTTGTCTATCCGTTCATGAAGCAACGGGCCGGGGGGGGCGACCGTCCATGTGTCATCGGTTCAGGGCCGCTTGGACCAGGAGGGGGTTCTGGCCTATGCCACCAGCGAGGGCGGAATTCACGCGCTGACGAGGGCGCAGGCCGTCGACGCGGCAAAGGACGGCATCAGCGTGAACTCCATAAGCCCGTGGTCTGTGCGTGCGCCTCTCCTTGAGTTTGCAGCGCAGACGGTGGCGGGCGAAGGCAACCCGATCGAGAAAGTCATTGAGAGTTTCGGCAATGCTCACCCGGTGGGACGGGTCGGCACGGTGGAGGAAACCAGCGAGTTGATCGCGTTTCTTTGCAGCGACCGTGCAGGGTTCTGCACGGGAGGGGCCTATCTGATTGACCGAGGGCTGACGGCCGGAATCGGTGTGTGACGGCACGGCCTCGGGTCATTGAGATGAAGAGTTCGCATGGCTGAAGTTCTGTCGTGGCTGGAAACAGGTCCCCCTATGCGAGCGGCTTGATCTACGCGCGGAGGCGCGAACAGGCGTGCCATGCTTGTCGGGCTGCAGGCGGCGAAAGGGTTGCGGTGGCCGGAATCCGGGATGGGAGCGCTTGCAGCGCTCCGAGTGCGGTGGAGACGTGTTCGCGAGCAGGGGCCCTGTCGCAGCAAGGTCGCAGGACCGATCCAGTTGCGAAAGTCTGTCCTTCTGCGCTCTAACGCTTGGGGCTCAACTTCACGGTGGCGGTCCACATCACGCGCGGGGACAGCCCCCTGGCAATGAGCGCAGCGCCCGGGAGACGTTCTGCGCCATCCTGGTCAATTTCGTGGCAGCAGGCCAGCCTCACGGGCGGCCGGGATGTTCGCGCGACTGACCGGAACCTCTTTCCCGTCCCGAAGGATCAGGAGCGTGCGGTCGCCGTCGCGGCGCGCTCCTGCCACATGGTCACTTGCCACCCAGTGCGAGCGGTGCACCTGCAAGCCGTCCACCGGCGCGGTCTCGCGGATCGCGTCGCTGAGGCGCAACAGCAGCAGTTCTTCACCCTTGGTGGTTCGCACGCGCGTGTAGTGGTCCTCGACCGACAGCGCGACGAGCGCACCGCGTTTTCCGGGCGGCAGGCGGTCAAGCAGGGGCGGCAAGTTGTCCTTGACGCCAGCCCGATCTTCCTGGACCACCAGTTCGAAAACGGTCGAGATGACCAGGCACACCACCAGGATGCTGAGTGCGAGACTCGCAAGTCCTTCGAGTCGTTCGCCCACAATGATCGGCCAGATGAGAGAATTGACGGTCTGCACGAAGAGGTTGACCCCGCATCCCAATGCCAACCCGATCAGGCCGGCGCGAAACCAGAGCGGGTGGTGTTCCAGGCGGGGCCGAAGTGACAACGTGATGCTGCTGCCGATCACGTAGGTCGAGGCCACGATGCCCACCCAATAGGCGATCCGGGGAAGGAACCGCATCACCTCGTCGGTTTCGAACGGCCCGGAAATGCCCAGCATCAGGCCGACCCCCAGCACCACGACTTGCACGCGGTAGTCGCCCAGATGGGCACGCAGTTTGCGAAGCGTGAATTGCGCGAAGCCGTCGGCCACGAACCGATCCTGTCATCTGCGAACTCTGCCTTGGATGTGGCGCAATCTGGTGCATTGAACAAGTCGTCGACGGGCGAATCTGGAGACCGGCATGACAATTCAACCCTTTCTGGCAGCGGGGCCAGTGATCCAGCTGCATGTCGTGGCCGCCGTTCTGGCCATCATGCTGGGCCCGATGGCGCTTGCGCGGCGCAGCCGCGATCGTTGGCACAGGCGTGCGGGGTATGCCTGGGTCCTGTCCATGGCCGCGCTTGCGACTACGGGGCTGTTCATCCACAGCATCCGCATGATGGGTCCGTTCAGTCCGATCCACTTGTTGAGCCTCCTGACGCTTTGGCAGCTCTGGCTGGGTGTGCGCGAGGCTCGCACCGGCAAGATCGCGGCGCATCGAGTTCGCATGCAGGCGATCTACATGCTGGCGCTGATGCTCACCGGGGCGTTCACGCTGTCTCCCGGGCGGCTCATGAGCCGCATTCTGTTTCCCGAGGCCCCGGTGGCGGGATTCGTCGTTGTGCTTGCACTCACGGGGGCGGGTTGTACGTGGTGGCTCCACGCCGTCTCGCGACGGGCGCGATTGACCGGCTCGACATAGGATCTCGACCCCTGTCGAAACGCCCGCAGAAGCTCCACATTGGTTGTTCAAGTGCCGCCGAAGCGCGGACAATTGTTGGTCGCGACTGGCAAGTGCATGAGGGCTGGGATCGTCATCGTGCTAGGTCGCTCCACCGCCCGGTCGACCGCCGGCTCTCGATGAGGGCAGCGACGAGAAGGGGACAGGGCAACTCCGCAACGTCCGCAACCGGCTCTCCCGCGACTCCCGACTGTCCGGCTGGATTGACATCGAATGAGCGATTCTGCTCCAGCGAGCCCGGAAGTTGAAATCCGTAGTGTGCCGGGAGCAGGAAACCGACACTGTCCGGTCAGCCGGCGCTGCGGGCAAGCCGGCGGGCCGCAGCCCAAGCGATCGATTGAGTGACGCTCCAAGGCAGAGCGTACACACGAAGCTGGCTTGCTGGACGAACAAGATGCCTATGGCCTGCGTCCCGCCCGGTGACCAGTTTCGATGTCGAAAGACCGCACGTCTTCCGCACGGGGATCTGGGCCGCGTGGCCGTTGCCGTGACACGGCCGCCGGAAGGGAGAGCATGACGTCACGCCGCTGTCCTTGAGCTTCACGGCGACGATTGTGCCGACCGCTCGCGATGGTAAGATGGTCTGGTTCAGCGACTGAGTCCGCGTGGTCATCTGAGATGGCGGTTGCGCGATGTCGACACCAGTCAAGTGGTCCAGCGTCTTTCGAGGCCGATCCTGTCAAAGGCTTGATCGGAAGAGATCACTGGCAGGGTTTCCAGCCGGGCGACTGCTGCAATCATGCGGTCAAACGGGTCACGGTGGTCCCAGTCAAGCATCGAAGCATCCAGGCACGCCGCTGCTGTCAGCGGAATCAGATCGTAGCCATCGGAGGTGGCACACTCTTCCAGGCTTTCAACGTAGGCGGTCATTTCAGGCCACTTGCCCAACCTGACTCTCAGACCGATTTCGTATAGTGAAATGGCCGAAACCACCAAACGATCGGCCTCGCGCATTCGATCATGGGCTCGTTCTGGCAACCGGGGGTCGTCGGTCAGGGCCATCGAGAATGCATTCGTGTCGAGCAGGTATGAAGTCACCGCCCTTCCCAGGCTCGCAGTTCATCTTCGCCCAAGGGCTCAAAGAACTCATCTGGCGGAGGCGCGATGATGTTCTTCAAGCTGCCGAGCTTCACGGGTGCGGCGCGCGCGGGAACGAGCTCGGCGGCGGGAATGCCGTGGCGCGTGATGATCACGCGTTCACCGCGGTTCAACCTTTCCAGTAGCTTGGAGAGATTTGTCTTTGCTTCATGAACCGACGCCTGCATCTCAACCTCCAATTTGCCTAAGTCTTAGCTAAGTCCACTGAATGGAAATGTCAACCTCCAATTAGTTCAGTCGCTTGTGGATTTGGACTACGCGCTTGCATCGCTGGGGCGGGGGAGGTACGCGCCATGCGGGCTCGCGCCATGCAGGATTGTGGCAGCTGGCACGCCAGGTTTGGCCACTCACACTTGACTTAGCCCCGTCCGGGACGAGCGAAGACGCGGGTGCGCGTGGTCGCGACCCTGCCTTTAGCGGGATAGACGGCCGCGTAGAAGCGAGCCTCGCCTTTGTCCGCAGCGATTTCGACAATTCCATCCGAGAGGCCCGTATCCACTTTGCCGCAACTGATTCACGGGAACCATGCGCGGGCGCGGGCAAGTTCAAGGGAACCGGATGTCACCTCATGTCAGGCAAATCGGCTCGCGTGGACGACGCAATCGTCCTGCGAATCCCGGCTTGGCGCGAACATTCGATCTTGCTATGAGTTTTGTGTGCGCCTCAAAGGTCCGCACTCTGAAGTCAGGCGGTAGGTCGAAACAGTGTCAGAGGAATCGAGCAGAATTGGCAATCCGTACAAGCGCTCGCGATGGCTGGGATTCGCTCAGCTAGCCGTAATTCTCCTCGCAATCGCGGTGGCGCTATATCTCGCCAGGGCACCGAACCGAGTGGAGAGTGCATCGACTTCGGACGCGGTGCTAGCGACGCCCGTCGTTGGCGTAATCACGCCGATTGCTACAGAATATGTTGTCACGGAGACGCTGACCGGAACGATTCGGGCCGAAAAGCGGGTCACCGTGCGCTCCGAGATCGCAGGCCGTATTGTCTGGGTGTCGCCGAACTTCACCGAAGGAGGGAAGATTCTGGCGAACGAACCGTTTGTCCGGATCGACCCAAGGGAGTTCGAAATCGGTGTCGAAACGGCACGGATGGCGGTCAGCGAAGCCGAAGCAGAGGTTCAAGTCGAACGTGCGGATGCGGAAGCGAACATACGATCGTTTGCAGAAAGAAACCCAGGCAAGGATGTTCCCGAAGATCTTCGGCGCTTGCCGTCGATCGCCGTGGCAGAGGCCAGATTGGGGAAGGCGCGTGCGGCGTTGGCTTTGGCCGAGCTGCAGCTTGAGCGGACGGCAATTTCGCTGCCTTTTGACTCCCGCGTCGTGTCGTCCGATGTCGATGTCGGCGAAGTCGTGGGAACAAGTGCGTCGGCAGGAAGATCAGCGAAAATCGGCATCGTCTATCGCCGGGGAGCCTTGCAGGTTCGTGTGCCAATTGACCCGCGAGTCCTCGCGAAACTTGAGCCTGTCATTGGGCGTGCGGCCGCCGTCAACACGCATTCAGGCAGCTATCAAGCCGAAGTTGTCGGCACATCGTCCGTAATTTCCCCCGGCACTCGCCTTGCCGCGGTATTCTTGAGATTCTCTGAGGGTTCGGATGTGGATTCGCTACCCGCGCCAGGCACATTCGCGCACGTCAAGATTGTCGGGCCAAGGCGGCACAACGTCTATGTCCTGCCCGAATCGGCTGCGCGGGAGCACAATAAGGTCTGGGTGGTCAGGAACGGGGCCTTGACTATCGAGACGCCGACGACTGTGTCCCTGTCCGAAGACGGCTGGGTGGTAGAGGCGTTTGATGCAGGCGAAGGGGTGGTCGTGGGACCGCTGCCGGGTGCAGCGCAAGATTTGCAAGTCGAGATCGTTTCGGCAGCTTCACCGAATTAGACCAAGCGAAACCTGGATTCGCGAGCGCAGCGAGTACGAGAAGAGGCGATCATGAACAACGGATTGATTGCATACTTTGTGGGAAACCCCGTCGCTGCAAAGCTCTTGATGATGTTCCTGATTCTTGGAGGCATCATCGGAGGACTCAACCTGAATGTTCGGCTTTTGCCAGAATTGGACCTAAGGACAATAAGCGTGTCGGTGGCGGCACCCGGTTTCTCTCCAAGGGAGGTTGAAGAGGACATAAATCGCCGCATTGAGGAGAGCATCGTAGGGCTTGCAGGAGTGGCTCGGGTAGTCAGCATTGCGTCTGAAGGGCTGAGCAGGATTGAAGCCGAGCTTGAAGTCACCGCAGACGCGGATGCGGTTCTCTCCAATGTCAAGAACGCAATTGGCGGCATCGAGAATTTTCCTCCCGTTTCAGCCGACCTTCCGACGGTGAAGCTTGCGAAAGTGTCCGCTGAGATATTGACGCTTTCGGTTTCGTCATCGGCCTTGTCGGAAGATGGACTGCGTTTGGCTGCAGAAAGAGTTCGCGACGAATTGATTTCCTTGCCGTCGGTGTCATCGGCCCGTCTCGGGGGCACTCGGGACAGGGAAATCGCGATTGAAATGAACGAAGAGGAATTGCGTCGCCTGAACCTGTCAATCTCTGAGATTGCCACCAAGGTTCGCCGGACGTCACTAAATCAGACTTTCGGCGAATTACGTACGGATGCTGGCGGCATTGTCCTTAACGTCATTGGAAAGCGCAAGCACGGAGAGGAATTCAGGAACGTGCCGTTGGTTGTCCAACCCGACGGATCGATTGTCAGACTCGGGGACGTCGCGAAGATCCGAGACGGATTCGTTGACGACCGGATATTGTCCGAGGTCGACGGGAAGCCGACGGTGTTTGTAAGTGTGGAGGCGTTCGAAGACCAATCATTCATTGGCATCCGGGAAAGCATAGAAACCTGGCTGGCGAACCATGAACCGCCTCCTGGTGTCGAAGTTGCCATTTGGAGCGACAGGGTCACGCCAATCTTCGACCGGTTCTCGGAGATCATCCGAAATGCCGTGATCGGAGCGCTCCTTGTGTTTGCATGTCTTGTGCTGGTTTTCGACCTTCGCTTCGCGATCTGGATTGCGGCTGGAATTCCAATCACCTTCATCGGTTCGCTCATGTTCCTTGGTGCCGCAAGTCTGACATTGAACATGGTGACTTTGTTTGCGTTCTTTCTGCTGATTGGAATCGTTGTAGATGACGCTGTCGTTGTCGGCGAGAGCATTGCCAAGGAACGAGAGAGAGGCAAGAGCGGCATGGAGGCCGCAATTTCAGGAGCACGTTCCGTACTGGGACCGATAACGGCGGGTCTCCTGACGACACTGTTGGCGTTCGTGCCATTCCTCTTCATTACTTCAGGAAACTACCAAATTTTGACGGTGCTTCCATTTGTGGTCTTTTTTGTTCTTGTCATCTCCTTTGTCGAAGCATTCTGCATCTTGCCGTCTCATTTGTCACATGAAGGGCGTTGGAGTCTTACGCCCTTGCGCGAAGTTCAGGAGTGGGCGGTGAGGAAACTGGACGCGCTCAGGGATGCAATCGTGGTCCCAGCGGTGTCATGGTCCGTTCGCCATGTCTTCCTGACATTCTTGATCGGCTCTGCCATCTTGTTGGCATCAGTCTTCTTGGTGCGGTCTGAACTTGTCCAGGTCGTCGTGTTCGACAGGGCCGCCAATCGCGATGACACCATAAGGGCGGAACTGGAACTTCCAGTCGGAACGCCGTTCGAGACCACAGCCGCCACCGCCCGACGGTTCGCGAAGGCGGCGGACGCGATCAACGAGCAGTTCGAAGGAACGACGATCAAGTCGATCAGTCTTGTCGTGGGCAATCTGGGTGGCGGCGCCGGAACAGACATCCATCGAGACGAGAGAATTAGCAGCCATCTGGCAATGGTGCGGCTGCAACTTCACGAACGACCGATCCGGACGGCGTCTCACGAGGAGATCGAAAGGCAGTTGCGAAAGAACGCCGCCGACATACATGAATTGGAGAGGGTTCACTTCCAAAACACGCGCGTCCGATTCAAGCCGTCGGTCGCCTATGCACTGGTTCACACGGATGCGGACGTTCTGAGCAAGGCCGCGCGTGAACTGGGATCTTTCTTGGAAGCCCTCCCTGCTGTCCACTCCCTGTCGGACAGCCTGTCGCCCGGCAAGAGGCATTTCACGATTGAACTGACGCCCATTGGCGTAGCGTCCGGACTCACCCCTGCGATGGTTGGGAAGCAGCTACGGTCGAATTTTCACGGGCTGGAGGTCCAAAGGATTCAACGCGGTCACGACGAGGTCAGGGTTGTGGTCCGCTATCCCGCCGAACGGCGCGGAAGTCTGAAGGAGCTCGCAAGCGAACGAATCATCTTGCTTGACGGAAAGGAGATTCCTCTGTCAACCATTGCACGGATTACCGAAGAAACACAGCTTGAGAACTTGATCCGTATCGACGGGAAGCAGGCGGCTTTGGTCAACGCCCAAGTCGACTTGAGTGAGTCGACTCCGATTCGGATTCGGAGAAAATTGGCAAATGAATTTCTTCCCGAACTGGTTTCGAAATATCCCGGCTTGACAATTTCCAGGGACGCGGGAGCACGGGATGAAAGGATCATGCTCAACACACTTGGAGTCCTGATCCCCATCACTCTCATCGCCATGTACGGGCTGATGGCCGCATTTCTGCGCAGCTATTGGAAACCGCTTGTCGCGGCAAGTGGCATACCGATGGCTTTCGCTGGTGCGGTCTTTGGACATTGGGTGCTGGGTTGGAACCTTACCATAATTTCCATTTTTGGCATAATTGGTGTGGCGGGGGTCATCGTGAACGATGCGCTACTGCTGCTTGACCGCTACAACACAATACTTAAGGAGAAAAGGTCCATTCCGGCGGTCGCCGCGGCGTCTGCGGCTACGCGTGATCGTTTCCGTGCCGTGTTCCTTACCACTGTGACGACGGTGCTGGGTCTTTCGCCGCTGCTCTACGAGAGAAGCGACGAGCTTCTCTTCTTGGTACCGTTCGCTGTCAGCATGCTGGGGGGCCTCATCGCAGCAAGCGTGTTCACGCTTTTCTTCCTCCCGGCAATTGTGATGTTCGTTGAAGATCGCCGGGGCGGTTGAGGTGGTTCGAACCCTGGAAGGGCAGCGTTCTTGATTTGGGTGTACCATTGCAAGGTTGCATCGTGTTGCTGGCCAAGAAAATGGCGACGAACACAAGAAGGCACGCTTCGTGCCTGAGCTGCAGGACGTGATCAACGACGACTTGCAAGACCAAAGGTCTGGCCTGCCCGATCGATTGACACCGAGTTTCGCGAAGACCACGCATTTGAATAGCTGCTCAGAAAAAGAAGGACTATGAGCTTCAGTTCGGCATGCTCCCCGGCGACCTTCCCTGACGCAGCCGAAGCCCACGCGCTTGCAACCAAGGGAAGCTCCTTGCTATTCGTGCGCTGCATCAGCGGGCGAATCTGGCCATGAATGTTCACAGTCAGGCGGCGATTGTTACCGGGGGTGCGTCCGGGCTGGGCCAGGCGACGGCGCGCGCGTTTGCGACTCGGGGTGCCAGGGTCGGTATCCTGGACATCGACGAGGAGTTGGCGCGACGAGTCGCGACCGAGATCGACGGTGTCGCTGCGGCGTGCGACGTGGCCGACCCCTCGAGCCACGAAGCCGCCTTCATGGCGGTGCGCGAGAAAATTGGACCGACCCGAATCCTGGTCACCTGCGCCGGCATCGCTCCTGGCGCGCGGCTGGTAGGACGCGACGGAACTGCAAGCCCGCTGGAAAAAGTCACCCGTGCGATCCGCGTCAATCTCGTCGGCACGATCAACTCTTGCCGGCTCGCCGCCGCCGACATGTCGGCTCTTGATCCCATGGAAGACAACGAGCGCGGATGCATTGTAACCACCGCATCGGCCGCTGCCTTCGAAGGGCAGATCGGGCAGCTCGACTATGCGGCTTCAAAGGGCGGCGTGGTGGCGATGACGATCCCGCTTGCACGTGAGCTTGCCAGCGCGGGCATACGCGTGAACTGCATCGCCCCAGGCTTGATGGACACGCCGATGATGGCGGGCTTGTCAGAGCCGGCCAAGCATTTCCTGCTCGAAACTATGATCTTTCCTACGCGCCTTGGAAGCCCGGACGAGTTCGCTGCACTTGCAGTTCACATCGCGGAGAACACCTTCATGAACGGTTCCGTGATCCGGTTCGACGGGGCGCTCCGAATGGCGCCGGAGTAGTGCAAGTCATCTGACGTGTCGATGCAGAGCACGATTTGTATGCCGAGCGAAGGCAGTTGCGGCCAAAGCCCCGCATGGATTTGCTTGCTGGCAATTGCCAAAATTGCCATAGCCGTCGTAGAATGGCGGTCCAAATGTTCAGACGCCGGAAGAAGGCATGACATCACTAGGCACGGACTGCGGCGTCGCCATTGTCGGGTACAGCTATCGCATGCCAGGCGGGATCCAGTCAGATTCCGACTTCTGGAACCTCCTCAGCAGCCGGGACATCGTCCAGGAGCCGATTGGCGATCGTTACGGGAGAGGCCATCTTCCCATCGGTGAATTCTCTGGTCCGGGACGCCTTGCAAGCCCGTACGAAGGACTGATCCGCGACGATGACGAGTTGCTCTTCGACCGTGCGTTCTTCGGCATGTCCCACAATGAATTGAGGCAGACCGAACCACAGGTGCGCATGCTTCTCAACTGCGCGTGGGAGGCCATCGAGCACGTCGGGTGGGACCTTCGCGCGCTGCACAACAGCCCCACGGGGGTCTTCATCGGTTCGCAAGTGCCGGCTGTGTCCAACTGGCGACCGCAGCATGGCGTCACCGAGAACTCCGTGTCGGGCATTAGCCTTGCAATGCTGGCCAACCGGATTTCATACCACTTCAACCTCATGGGGTCCTCGGCGACGTATTGCACGGCCTGCTCCGCCGGCCTGACCGCCTTGCATGCGGCGATGAACGCGCTCGCATGCGGAGATTGCGAACAGGCGCTCGTTGGTGCGGTCACGTATCTCGGCAGCGCCAGAATGAGCAGCAGCTTCAATCTCATGGGGGTCATCAGCCCGGATGGCGCCTGCCACTCGTTCGACGCAGAAGCCAATGGCTACATGCGTTCCGAGGGATCGTTCGTCTTTGCAGTGAAGCCCTTGCCGGCCGCCGAACGGGATGGCGACCCGATCTACGCCGTGATCGAGTCGACGGCGGTGAACTCCGCCGGGGCGGCCGACGGCACGGCGGGCCTCGCACCGGGCCGGTTTATCAGCGCACCCACGCAGCATTCCCAGATCCGGTTGATGCACGAGGCCGCGGCCCGTGCCGGCCGTGCACCATGCGAGTTCGACTACGTCGAGGCACACGCAACCGGAACAGCGGTCGGTGACCCCATCGAGGGCAACGCCATCGCCGAGGCATTCAGCAGCTCCGAGCGCATGGATCCGCTTCGCGTTTCCAGCGTCAAGAGCAACATCGGGCACATGGAAGCTGCCGCCTTTCACTGTGCACTGCTCAAGGTCGTTCTGATGATGCAGCGACGCACCTTCGCGCCGGTCTCGAAGAGCTTTCAGTTGCCGAACCCGGAGATTGACTTCGACCATTGCCCCATGCGGGTGCAGACGGAATGCGAGCCCTTTCCCGAGCAACGGGTCGTCGTGGGAATCAACTCGTTTGGCTTCGGTGGGGCCAACGGCCATTGCGTTGTGAGCGAGTACCGGCCGTCGCGACCCAGGATCTGGTCGGTGCCGCCGGCACCCGACGCCGGCTTTGTGATCCCTCTCTCGGCGCGCACGCCCGACGCGCTTGCGGAGAGCGCCGTTCGCCTGCGGGACATGCTCAACGCGCAACCGCAGGACCTCTACACAATCGCCGGCAATCTCAGCAGGCGACGTACCCACTTTGCGGCGCGGTCTGCCTTCGCCGTGCGCAGTTGCGGAGAACTCGCCGGTGCGCTGGAGGCGTTCGCGGCGGAACGCGCTCCTGTCGGGACGGTGGGCGAAGGCGAGCAGCGGTTGTTGATGGTGTTCGCCGGACAGGGGACGCAATGGGCTGGCTGCGGACGTGATCTCTACAGGGCGCATCCGGTGTTCCGCCGCACAATCGATGCCATAGACGAGGAGTGGCGATCCCATTCCGGGACGTCGTTGCGCGCGGCCTGTTTCGAGTCTCCCCAGGCGGCACTTGACGAGTGCGAACTGGCCCAGCCTGTCACTTTCGCCATCCAGTGCGCGTTGGTGGAGATGTTCAAGACCTGGGGTGTCTATCCGGACTGCGTGCTGGGCCACAGCTCGGGCGAAGTGGCCGCGGCCTATGCGTCGGGCGCTCTCTCGCTCGCCGATTCGATCCGACTGGTCTTCCATCGCGCCACTCTTCAGCAGCGCGTGGCGGGATCCGGCCGCATGCTGGCGATCGGTCTCGATTCACCGGGTGTCAAGGAATTGCTGGATGCCCTGGACGTTCCATTCCGACTTGACGGTGAGCGGACACCGCAGGTGGAGATCGCCTGCGAGAACGCGCCAGCCAACACGGTTGTCTGCGGCCGCGAAGCCAGCCTGCGGCAAATTATTGAGGAACTGGACCGGCGCAACCTTCAAAACGGGCTGATCCCGGGAAACATCGCCTTTCACTCCCAGTCCATGGATGTGATCATGGATGATGCGTCGAAGGCGTTCGCTTTCCTAGACGACGTCTCTTTCGACATCGATGTCCCCTTTGTTTCGTCGGTGACAGGTGCAGAAACTGGGCGACTGGATGGTGCCTACTGGTGGTCGAACATTCGCCATCGTGTCCGCTTCGCGGAAGCGATGGAGACGGTCAAGCGCGATCACCGGCCCGATGTGGTGCTGGAACTGGCGCCGCATTCGGCCTTGCAGCCCCTTGTCGCGCAATGCGTGGAGGACGTGTCGCCACCGCCTGTCTCAATTCCAACGCTCATGCGAAGCCAGGATGCATGCGTCGGCTTTCTCGAAGCCCTGGGCGCCCTCTTCAGGGCCGGCGTGTCCCTGGATTTTGCCGCCCAGTACCCGAGGCCCGAGCCCATTGCCCAACTGTTGCCCGGCCATCCCAAGGACGAGGAAAGGACTGTCGACAACAGGCTGGACGACGAATTCTTCCTGCAACAGGGCGATTACGCGCACGGTCCGCTGGTCGGCCACCGAATTCCCAGCGACCATCTCCTGTTCGAGGCGCGACTGTCCGAAAGTGCTTTTCCGTGGCTGGCGGAGCATCGCGTCCATCATGCGTCGATCATGCCGGCGGCCGGCTATATCGAGCTGATACTGGAAGCTCTCGGAGGCGTGCCGGTTCATTTCGACGTGCTCGAGTTCCTGCAACCGTGCCCAATCCCGAAGAAGGCGCCCGTCAGGCTGCAGACGGCCCTGCATCCGGTCCCTAACGCTTCAGGCGAATACACTTTCCGGATCTCAACGCTGCCTTACGAAGTTGATCCGAAGGGCGAGTTGCATTGCCGCGGCAGGGTGCGCATCATCGACACTCGGCCAGAAATGGAAGCGCCGGAGACGCTCGCTGACATTGACGTCTCCGGCTACGAGGCACTTCGTTACGCTGCCGACGACGAAATCTACGAGCGCTTCGAGGTGGTTCTCGGAGACATGTACCAGTACGGCCCCCACTTCCGGAACATCCGGAGCCTGAGGCGCGAGCGCGAGACCGGCCGACTGCTGCTCGATGTCGAGGTCGACGAAGCGCTGTGGGAGGCCGGAAGAACGGAGGGATACGTTTCCTTCCCGCCCCTTCTGGACGGCGGGCTGCAGTCGTTTCTCTATGACCTGATGCTCGGCGCCGATCGATTTGCCATACCCCTGCGCGCGGAGAACGTGACGTTCCTGGGCGCGGCTTCGGTACCGCGCCTCGTATGCCAACAGACCTATCCTGGTGGCAAGCGGTACGAAGTCGACGACAAGGGTCAATATGACGTGCCGAACGGCGAGTGGGTTTCCGGCAGATTGAACGTCTACGATGCAGCTACCGGCGAACTTATGCTCCATATCGGGAAGTACGTTTCCTTCATCTCCTATCCTCGGCGGGTCGACCAGCCGCACAGCAAGCATCGCATCGCCTGGCAACCTAAGCACCTCGCCGAGGGCGCCGCAATCTCGGACCGGTTGCCCGAGGGGGAGATCGAGCCATCCGCCCTGCTTGCCGCCCTCGGACAGGCGAACGCGACCGGCGGCGATACGCGTGCCTGCCGAGCACTGGAATTCGCGGGCACCAGGGCGCCGGAACAGACGGTGCTCCAGAAGTGCGTCGAGCATCTCTCACGCGAGGATGCGCAAAGCGAGTACTGGCTCGTTGCCGATGATGAGGAGGGAGCGCGCGCGAACTATGGTGCCTTCCACGGACATGACGCCGCACTGCGCTTCGAGTGTCTCGATCCCGCCGGACGGCAGGAGGCCGCGCTCGAGTCGGGCCTGCTGCGCCCGAACGCAGTGGATGTCCTGTTTCTCCACCAGGATCAGGTTGCGTTCACGGAGGACGACTGGCGGTTCTGGCGAAAGGCGGCGGTCGCTGGCGGCTTGGCTCTCGTTGCCCACGAAGACGACGCAACCGTAGAGTCCGGCGCGGGCTGGACCGTGCTTCGGGCCGGCAGGCAGGCGACGCTGCTGCAGGCGCCTCTGCAGTACAGCACCGAGCCGGAG
Source organism: Paracoccaceae bacterium (assembly GCA_965208685.1). Lineage (GTDB taxonomy): Bacteria > Pseudomonadota > Alphaproteobacteria > Rhodobacterales > Rhodobacteraceae > JAJEFO01. The sequence continues at coordinate 1,217,803 of CBDBPL010000007.1, forward strand.
GAGGCAGCGCTGCCGGCCCCGCGCTGGGTGATGGGAGATCCCGCTGGGCTGGCAGAGGCGTGGACGTCCCTGCTCAACGATCCGGGGGTCCATGCCATCCCATACGATTCCTTGGCTTCGGGCGGCCCCTTTGAGCCAGAGACGTGTCCGGACGCTGCGGACGTGCAAGCGATCGACTTCTTCTGCGGCCGGGATTCGGGGGATCCGACGGGCGAGAGGGCTACCTTGCAGTTTGTCACCCTCGTTCAGTCGCTCGTTCCCTACAGGATCGAACATGCAAGTTGCCGGTGCCGCATCACCGTTGTGACCCGCACAGCGGCCCTCGAAACAGAGGATGCGCGCGGGAATGCCCTTTGGGGGGCGGTGCGCAGCATGGCGATGGAGGTCGCAGAAGAGGCCAGAATCGAGTTTCGCCTGGTGGACCTGGGCGGTGACGACGACCTTGACACCCTGGCATGGCTCGCGCGCCACGACCTGCGCGAACGCGAGTTGGCCGTGCGCGAGGGACGGCTTTGGGTGCCGCGCGTCGTGAGCATTCGCGACGAATTCCCGCACGTCCCTGCTGGCGAGAATCCACCCTTTCGGCTGTTCCTGGACAACGCCGGGCAGATCAGCGGTTTGCGAATGAAAACGTACGAGCCACCCCCGCTGGGGCCGCACCATGTGGAGATCGATGTCGCTGCCGCGGCGCTCAACTTCCGCGATGTCATGGTGACCCTGGGGCTTTTGCCTGAATTGGCCTATGAGCGATCCGCGTTCGGCCACGAGTTGGGCATGGAGGCGAGCGGCGTGGTACGCCGTGCCGGCATTGCGGTGACCGGGCTCGAACCCGGCGATGAGGTGATCTTTGTCGATAGTGGGTGCATCAGCAATCGCACAGTGGTCGATCAGCACCGAGTTTTCCCCAAGCCCGGCGGCCTTAGCATGGAGGAGGCCGCGTCATCGCTCTCAGTCTACGTCACTGCCTACTACGCCCTGATCCACTTGGCCCGGTTGCGCAAAGGGCAACGGGTCCTCATTCACTCGGCCATGGGTGGCATCGGTCAAGCGGCTATCGCGCTCGCCAGCAACGTGGGTGCGGAGATCTACGCCACCGCCGGCAACGAGTCCAAGCGCGAACGGCTGCTCGAGCTGGGGGTTCGGGCGGCCTTCGATTCACACAGCGAAGAGTGGTATGATGGGCTCATGACGACCACCGGCGGCCAGGGCGTCGATGTCGTGCTGAACTCGCTCGCTGGCCGTCACGTTCCGCTGTGCCTCGAATCCTTGCGGGCGGGCGGCTGGCATTGCGAGATCGGCAAGGTCGACATCTACGCCGACAGCGCCCTCGGTCTCCGCGTCTTCCGCAAGAATCTGCGTTTCGCGGCGCTCGACCTCGACCGCCTGATGGTCGACGATCCTCTCCTTTCGCGCAAACTTTCCGAGACCTGTCTCGACCTCCTCGACCGCGGCGTGGTGCCCCCTTTGCCCGTTACCGTTTTCCCCTTCGGCGACTACGAAAGGGCGCTCCGGCTAATGACATCCGGTCAACACCAAGGAAAACTGGTCCTGAAGGCACCGTCGGCGCTCGCAGCACCGGACTTTCCGATCAACGATCGCCGCCCGCTGCTGGACCCCGCAGGAACATACCTGGTGACCGGCGGTCTGGGCGGATTCGGTCAACGGCTCCTGCCGTACCTCGTGACGGCTGGTGCCCGCCACCTCACTCTCCTGGACCGCGACCCCGAACGCCGTCGAAGCGAGTCCTGGCTGCGCCAGTCCACGACTCTTGCCGACATCGGGGAGGGGGTCGACATCGACATCGTGCCTGGTGATGTCGCTCACGAGGGGGATGTACGCCGCTGCGTCGACAACCTGGGACGGCCGCTCAAGGGCGTGTTCCATCTTGCCGGAACCTTGGACGACCGCCTGCTGGCGGATCTCTCGCCGGAGTCCGTCGCCAGGGTATTTGCACCCAAGGCGCAGGGTGCCCTCAATCTCCACCGCGCCACAGCCGGCTTCGCGCTCGACCATTTCGTCATGGTGTCGTCCACGTCGTCGATCATCGGCAATCCTGGTCAGATCAACTACAGCGCTGCCAACGCGTACCTGGACGGCCTTGCCGCCTGCCGCCGCCGTCAGGGATTGCCCGCGGTCACGTACTGTCTGGCTGCAGTCTCCGATGCCGGCATGGCGGCACGCAATCTGGGTGTCCTGCGCCTGATGAAAGCCGCCGGAATGCCACCCGTGAGCAGCCATTTCGCAATATCGAACCTCGACTACGCGCTTCGCACGATGGGCGAAGGTGACCACCTGATCACTGCATTGTTCAAACGCATGCTCTGGAGCGTCGAATCTGACGACTACATGCGCACCGGACGTCTCATGAGCAATCAGGATGCCTTTGCGGTGGGCTCCGACGAGCGGCTGACGGTCGATGGGGTCATGGCGCAGATCGCCGCAAAGGTTGCCGAGCTTTGCGGCCACGACGAGGGCGGCTTGGAAGAACCGCTTTCCAGTTTCGGCCTGAATTCAATTTCGGTCGCCGAGTTGGGTGCGTTCATTCAAAGCGAGTTCAACTTCCAGGCGAGCGCCCTGGAACTGATGACGACGGCTTCCTGCCAGTCGCTGGCGAACGCCATCGTTTTCGGCACGAAGGCGGACGAGGAGACCGAAGCCGAGAAAGAAGGCGCCCCGACCGGCGCTGCGCCCCGGGCGGCGCAGCGCCGTGGCCGCCGCAAGCCCTCCGCTTTCGCCAGCCCGCCCGAGGACCATTTCCCGCCGCCGCCCGGTTCCGGAGAGATTGCCAGCACGGCCGCGTCCGTCACGTAGTGCGGTTCGGCGGCAGGAGAGCCGGCATCGCGTCGGCGTCGTGGATGGAGGAGTAAGACCGCATGGCCGAAGAGCTGTCCGCTGAACAGCCGGTGCCGCCTCTGGTTGGCCAGCTGCCACCGGAATGCCAGAGGGACGTTGCCGAGCTGCGGCGCGTCGTTCATTCGGCGGTGTCGCGGGAGACGCCTGCCGCTCCCGTGCCGCCGAACGAGTTTCGGGATGTCCTGCTGACCGGTGCCACCGGCTTCGTCGGGCGCTTCTTCCTACGCGAACTCCTGCGGCAGAACGACCGGCTGATCGTGCATTGCATGGTGCGCGCCGACAGCGACCTGCACGGGTTCCAGCGGCTGCGCTCGGCCATGGAGGAGACCGAAATCTGGGAGGAGGATCTTGCACCGCGGGTCAAAGTGGTGATCGGCGACAATCGTGAGGAACGCTTCGGACTCGGCAAATCCCAGTTCAACGATCTGTGCGGACGAATCGACGCGGTCTATCACCTGGCTGCCGACGTAGGACTGGTCGTGCCCTATGCCGACTTGCGCGAGGTGAACGCGCTCGGCCTTCGTCCCGTGCTCGAGTTGTGCCTGCGCACCCGCTTCAAGCACCTCTTCTACGTGTCCACCATGGGCATTTTCCCTGCGTATTTTTGCAACTTTGCGCGGGAATACAGTCAGAGCCGGATCGACGAACAGATGTCGCCCGACGTCACCGACATGAAGAAGATTTTTCCTCTCGGTGCCGTCGGTTATCCGTGGAGCAAGCTGGTGGCCGAGCAAGGCGTGTTGTTCGCGAAAGCGGCCGGCATGCCGATCGCGATCTTTCGCCTGCCGCTGATGGGGTTGCCCAGCACAGGGTATACGCACGCAAACGACTTTCCGACCCGGCTGTTCGCGGCGGCCACTCAACTGGAGATGGCACCGCGAGGCTTTACGATACAAAGGCAGGCGGAGCCGGTGGATACGGTCGTCGAAGTATGCACGGCGATTTCCCTGAACCCCGGTCGGCGATTCACCGTCTATCACTGTTGCGACCCAGAGCCGCCGCGCGAGGATCTTGAAGTGGCGGAGTTCGGGTTCTACTGGAAGGAGGTGTCGTATCGGTCCTTCAGGCGCTCGTGCCAGGCGGTCGGCGAGGAATCCCCGCTGCATGGCCAGTGGGTGCTGTTCGACCACTTCGCGCCATACTGGTTCAGTGAGGACAGGACCAGCCGCGCGCTGCCGATCAGCGATCGTGCCATTCGGGAGGACTGCCCGCGCCCGATCAAGTGGCCGGCATTGCTGGTCCGGCACGCGCGCTCATACGACTGGCTCAGGCGGAATGAGGACAAATGGCCTCATTCCGTCCCGCAGGCTCGTCTGGATTTCGACGGTTTGGTCGCTCAGGCCGAGACTTACGCCCGGCGCATGGGCGTCGCCTTCGAAGAGGCCTATCCCGCATGGAAGCTGGAGGGGCTCAAGCAACTGATCGAAGCGCTGAAATCGCCGGAGTCCGGGCTGCGGCGGAGGTCGATCAGTCACGTCATCTATGGGTTGACCCGCGCTCTCCGCAACAACGCGATGCTCGCGTGGGAGCGTCAGCAGCACCCCGAAATCGAGTGCCAAACGATCGAGCGACCCGTCTTCGTCGCCGGCATCAATAGGGCCGGCACGACATTTCTACATCGACTCCTGTCGCGCGATCCACGGTTCTGGGCGTTGCGCCGCTACGAGGTAACCGAACCGGTCCTGTCGTCGGGCGAATACGGCACCGTCGCGTGGACGGCAGAGGACCCCCGCCGGGTCTATGCGGAAGAAGTGGTGAACGCGACCGGGGCAGTCGACGCGCTTGCTGGGCTTCACCGTGTCGATATGAGGGAGCCGGAGGAGGACTTCATGCTCCTTTGGCTCGCCTTCAGGACCTGGGCCTTCGCCATCGCGCACTACGTGCCGGCCTACGCGCGCTGGTTGGCCGCCGCCGGATCCCGCGAGGTCTACGCGCATCACCGGTACGTCATGCAGAACTTTACCTGGCAGCACCGGCAGCGTGAGCCGAATGGGCGGCGGCACTGGCTGCTCAAGGCGCCATTCCATCTAAAGGAACTGGAGGCGCTGCTTGAGGTCTATCCCGATGCGGTCTTCATCCAAACCCATCGCGACCCCGTGCAGGTCATGGCGTCATGGAACAGCCTGGCGGAACGGCTTCGCGGCTTTGCCACCGATGCGCGGCCGCCGTTCGAAACCGGCGCCGAGCAGCTGGCGTTCATGAGCGGCATGCTTAACGAAGCCATGCAGGTCCGCGCCTCCAATCCCGCGCTCGAAAGGCGCTGGGTCGACGTTCGCTATACCGATTTGGTCGACGACCCGATGGCCGTCGTAAACGACATCTACGAACGCCAAAATTGGCCCCTTGAGCCGGACGCTGCCCACGCAATGCGGGAGTGGCTCAAAATTCAGGAAGAGCAGCGCCGTCAAGAACCGCCGCACGAGTACAGGTTGGAGGACTACGGTCTCACGCCTGAAGCCGTCAACGAGGCGTTCGCGCCGTATCGGGACTTTGTCGCCACGCGCGGGTTCCTGTGAGCCTTCAATCCGCGTTGCGAGGCAATGGGCGGCGACCGCCGCAGATTGGTGCCGCTCCTCGCCATTCCTCAGCGGCGGTCTGGGTCGGCAGCAGGATCATCCATGCCCATGCCGCATTGGCTTGGTTTCGACGATGCTCATTGGGCCGTCACGGAGTGGGTCAAGTCGTCCGCCCGGGCATTGACTGCAGATCGAAAGGACTGCAGCGCGTCATCCAAACCATCTACACGGTAGCGAAATTCATCGGATATGGACTTGTATCGCGATTGAGCGCGATCGAGAGACGATTGGCTCAAGCCTCTGATTTTCCCTCCTGAATCGTGAGTCAAAGCCGCTTCCTGGAACGATTCCAGTTCACGCCTCAGGAAGCCAAGGAAGTCATGGATTGCGATCTGCTGACGGGTGATCTTTTCGAAGTGATAACCCATCGCAGCCAGGTAGATCGCGTCGAGAAGCATGCGGGGATGGTCCTTGGAGACCTTGCCGATGAACTTAGAATAGGCGGGCAGCTGTTCGGCGGAGAGACGACGGCGAACGCTCATGAAGGCCAATTCGATCTCGGTCTTGCTCTTGGGCTTTCGAAGATGGCGGACGGGCCTTAGGTGCTTGAACATGGTCAGGCAGCGGCTGAAGTAGTTTTCCAGGGTCGGATCGTAGAGTGTGGCGATCACTCGCTTGTACCCGTCGATCAATGTGCTGTACTCCAACTCCGTCTTGAAGTTGAGAAGCATGGCATTGGTTCCGAGCGGCGTCTCCAGAAGCCGACCCTCAGATTTCATGCGGTCGTACAGGTCCGTGCCCTTCAAGACGGTCAACAAGTAGATGGGAGCCACAGGAATGCCGGTCTTCTGTACGAACTCGATCTGGGCATCGAACACGCCCGCATCATCACTATCCAGCCCCAGGATGAACCCGCCTTGGACCTGCATTCCATGCCGCTGGATCTTGCGGACGGCGTGGTAGAGGTAGTTCTTCTGGGTCTTGTCGGTATTTTGCTGTTTCTTGGTCTTGATCAAGGCATCAGGGTTGGGAGTTTCGATCCCGACAAACACGGAGTCGAATCCGGCCTCGATCATGGCGTCCATCATGTTGTCCATCAGCGCAAGGTTTGCACTCGCTTCAGTGGCCAGGGTGAACGGGTAGCCCCTTGCCTTTTGCCAGTCGGCTATCACCGGCAGCAGCCGCAAGGCATCCCGCTTGTTGCCGATGAAGTTGTCGTCAACCAGGAAGACGGGGCCCCGCCAGCCGAGGCGATAAAGAGAATTAAACTCTTCCACAACTTGTTGCGGAGGCTTTGTGCGTGGCACGCGACCGTAGAGCTTGATGATGTCGCAAAACTCGCAGTCGAACGGACATCCCCGAGAGAATTGCACGCTCATCGTCGCGTAGTTTGTGATGTCGATGAGGTCGAAGCGCGGAACCGGCGTCCGCGTTACATCCGGCTTCCGCCTTTCCCGATACGTACTCTTGGCAGCACCATTTTCCAGATCCCGAAGGAACTCCGCGAAGGTTTCTTCGACCTCGTCCAGCACGAAGTGATCCACCCCCGTGATCTCCTCGTGAAACGTGGTCGGATGCGGCCCTCCTGCAACAACTGAAACGCCCACGCGGTTGCAGCGCTCTACGACAGTGCGCAGCGACACGTGTTGCGTTATCATCGTGGACGTAAACACGAGATCCGCCCACTCGAGATCCGTGTCACGCAAGGCGCTCACGTTCATGTCGACCACGCGAAGCTCGTAGTTCGCGGGAAACATCGCGGCGACCGTTAGCAACCCAAGAGGAGGATGGGTTGCCTTGACTCCCGAAATTTCCAGCGCGTAGTCGGCGCCCCAGTAAGTCGGAGGGTGTTCAGGGTATACCAGCAGAGCGTTTGGCATGTTGGCCTCACTTACGCTCCCACTTCAATTGCGGATTGAGACTATAGGATTCGTCGTGAGAAGCGCAAGGGTCGGAGGGCCTTGCAGAGAGCGGATCCGATCCAGCCGGCTCCTGCATTGCCTGTCCATGGATAGACCCTGTGTCCGGACTGCCGCGACGAGCGCTGCTACGCCTTGATTGCGTCGAACCCGCGAAGGGAGCCGCACGATTGATCAACCGTCGGTTTTTGCCTGCGCAGTTGCGGAGGAGGAGGCCCGCTTCCGGTGCCCGCTGCACGTGCACCATCGCCTCGGAGCGGTCAGTGATGGAGGCAAGCCCATCCGCTCGGTTGCCCACCGACACGAATGCGGTCAAGTTCTGACAGGCCGGTTGGGATCGCGAAATCCGCGACCAATCTTAGCAGACGCAAGCGGAGCACCGAGGCAAACGCACATTGCCAAATTGAAGGGACAGTTTGCCGTCTCTCGGGCCACTGCATCAAGCACCTGGAATGGGATTTGTGTGGGAACGCCATCACCTACGGAAGGCAGTTCTCGCATGCGGATAACGAAAGTGTCATCAAGCCGAGGCGTGTTGTTGGCCGACAAGGTCTCCGGGCAATCGGAAACACGGGACTTCGCGGGCTACTCTACGCGCCCGTCGAGATGGCTGGGTGCTTGTCGCTTGGACAAGAATGCCAATTCTGGGATGGTTCGCTGCGACTGGCACATATCGCTTGGTGAAGTCGGACCGACAGGCATCCAGAAGCTACCGAAGGAGCAGGGATGATGACGGCAAAGGCCAGACGCGGGGAGACCCGCGGGCCGACCTATCAGGCAGTGCTCGACCCAGCGCCCCACACGTTCGTCGGGGTGCTTGCAGAATCCCGTTCAATCACGAGGAAGGGCTGTCGGCTGCCTCAACCAGGACATCGCACGACCTTTCAAGCCAGCCGATGGGCGAGTGCGTATCCCTGCATTTGCAGGGGCACGGCCCGTTCGGACTCTCTTCAGGGCTGGCCCAAACAATCCCCGGCAGCAGGTCGCTTTCGGTTTGACCTCATGCGTTCAGGTGTACTTGGGAGCGTCAATCCGTCCTGCGCTGGCCCTTGCGGCATGCAGTCAGCAAGTGAGTTGAAGTCAGTGCGAGACGTCGCCGAGATGCATGAACTCTCGAAACGCTGCCGCAGCGCTGTTCAATTCGACGTTGGCGGCCCAGGCCATTCCGACGTCCATGGTTGGCACGTTGTCTGCCAGGGACGCCACCTCGACCCTTCTGCCGTCGAGCGACCACTGACGATAGACCATGTCCGAGAGGATCGTCACGCCCATGCCGCCGGCAACCATTGACCTGACCGCCTCAACCGACGACGTGCGGAAGACCACGTTCGGGCGGTAGGCGGTCTTGTTCCAGTAGCGCTGAGCGGTGTTGCTGGCCTCGTCCACGGTCAGCATGATGTAGGGTTCTCGAGATACGTCGGCGAAAGTGATTGTGCCTTGTGCCAGGAGCGGATGCAACGTCGGCAACCAGAGGCGTCGGCGCGACTGCATCAGGGTCTCGAATTTCAGACCCTCTTGATCGATGATGTTTGAGGTCAGCATCACGGCCAGATCGAACACGCCGGAGACCAGCCCGTCCTCGATCGCGTCCCGAGGGGCCTCGGTCAGCTGCAGGCTCACGCTGGGAAAGGATCGCTGGAACCTTTCGAGAAAGGCCGGGATGTAATATCCCGCCACCGTGTAGGTCAGTGCCAGCCGCAGCAGTCCCTGTATGTCGTCCCGCTTGCGGCGCGGCGCCTGAACCGCTTCGTCCACCGCCGCCATGATGCGGCGGGCATGGTCCAGGAAGATGTTGCCTTCATATGTCAGGGAAACGCCGCCGCCATGCCGGACGAACAGTGGCGTCCCGATGGTCTCCTCGAGCTGCTTGATTGCCGTCGTCAGCGCGGATTGAGAGACATTGAGTCCCTTCGCGGCACGCGAGACCTGTCCGGCGTTCGCGACGGCGGCGAAGTAGCGGATCTGTCGCAGGGAGGGCTGCTTCATTTTTTATAATCTAGATCTGTTTTTTCTATTTTTCGTAATGCATCCTAGGCGCGCTCCTCGGCTCTGGCAAGCTGCCAGATGCTGATCTGTATCAAAAAATTCCCGCCATAATATATAGATATGGGAATCTTGGCATATTTGTGCCAACGCGATCCGGCACATGTCCGTCAATGCTCAAATATTAATTACTTTGAACTTAAGAAAGTAATATTCATATTTTACAATGAATTGGGGCGCACTTACACTCCCGGCAGGCCGCCCGTTGGCGGTTCAAACCTGAATTCTGTCCCCGGGAGGAAGACATGAGAACGTCAAATGCACTGCTTTCAGGATCGTCCGCGCTGGCGTTGGCGCTGGTGCTCGGCAGCACGGCGCAGGCCGAAACCTGGTATCCTTACACGGTCGAGGTCTGGGATCCGCCGTTCGACATGTCCAGCCCGCGCACCAGCCTGGACTACGTGCCGCTGGAGACGGCCAGCCAGAAATGGGATCTCTGCATTTCCTTCCCGCACATGAAGGATGCCTACTGGCTGGGTGTCGACTATGGCGTGGTCGACGAGGCCAGGCGCCTGGGCGTTTCGGCCGCCGTCGTCGAGGCCGGCGGATACACCGAACTCAGCACCCAGATTTCCCAGATCGAGGATTGCGTTTCGGCCGGGGCTGACGCGGTGATCATCGGCGCTATTTCCTTTGACGGTCTGAACAATCTTGTCGGCGAGATCCGGGCAAGGGGCATCCCGGTGATCGACGTGATCAACGGCATGTCGTCGGACCAGCTGTCAGCCAAGTCGCTTGTCTCCTTCGGCGAGATGGGCGCAAAGGCCGGCGAGTTCCTGGCCAGCGAGCACCCGGCTGGCGGCGATGCGGTCAAGGCCGCCTGGTTCCCCGGACCTGCGGGCGCCGGCTGGGTCGAGGCGGGCAATGCGGGCTTTGCGGGTGCCATCGAGGGCAGCGCCGTCGATCTGGTCGACACAAGGTACGGAGACACCGGCAAGGAAGTGCAGGCCAAGCTGGTCGAGGACACGCTCGAGGCACATCCCGACCTCGGCTACATTGTCGGCACGGCAGTGACCGCCGAGGCAGCGGTGCCGATCCTGCGCTCGCGCGGGCTGGCCGACCAGGTCAAGGTGATCTCGTACTACTACACGCCCGGCGTGGACCGCGGCATTGCGCGTGGCCAGATTCTCGCCGCGCCAACCGACTCGACGGTGATCCAGGGACGCATTGCCGTCGACCAGGCGGTGCGCATTCTCGAAGGCGAGGAGTACGTCAGGCACGCGGGTCCCGCGCTGTACGTGGTGACGCAGGAAAACCATGGCGAGTTCGACCCGTCGTCAACCCTCGCTCCTGACGGGTTTCGCCCGGTCTTCACAGTAGAATAGCGCAGGGGCTGGCCATTTCTCCTCCTGCTCAGCCATGCGCAAGGGATGGCGCCTCGTCCGATGCGGGCGAGGTGCTGGTCGCGACCCGCTCCATCACCAAGGACTATCCGGGGGTGCGGGCACTCGACTCGGTTGATTTCGACCTCCGAGCTGGTGAAGTGCACGTGCTCTTCGGAGAAAACGGCGCCGGCAAGTCGACCCTGATCTCGATCCTTGCCGGGGCCGTCCAGCCCACGTCGGGCAAGCTCCATTTCAGGGGCCGGCAGGTCTCGCTCCATTCGGTGCACGACGCGCGCGAACTGGGGATATCGGCTGTCTTCCAGGACTTTTCCCTGGTTCCGCAGATGACTGTCGAGGAAAACCTCTTTCTAGGTGCGGAACCGAGAAGGGGCGCATTCCTTGATCGGCTGCGCTGTCGAGAGCGCTCGCGTGCGATGCTGGATGAACTGGACTTCCGCATCGATCCGGCCGCACGCGTCGGTCACCTGACGCGGGCGGAGCAGCAGATGGTGGAGATTGCAAAGGCGTTCCGATCTGACCTGTCTGTGCTGATCCTTGACGAGCCGACTGCGTCCCTGACCAGCCACGAGACAGATCAGCTCTTCAACCTGATCGGCGAACTGACGGCGCGCGGCATCGGCATTGTCTACATCACTCACCGCATGGCGGAGATTCGGCAGATCGGCAGCCGCATCACCGTGCTGCGAGACGGGCGCCATGTCGACACGGTGAATGCGCAAGACGCTTCAGAAGGCGACCTCGTTCAGTTGATGACTGGCCGCGAGGTGGGCAAGATATTTCCCGAGCGGATCACGCGGCCCGCGGGCGACACCGTGCTGAGGATCGAGGAACTGACGACGCGCGACGGAACCGTGGAAGGCGCTTCGGTCGAAGTGCGGGCAGGCGAGATCGTGGGGCTCGCGGGCTTGGTCGGCTCTGGCAAGTCCGAACTCCTGCAGGCGGCCTTTGGATCCAGGTCGATTGCCGCAGGACGCGTGCACTATCTTGGCCGCGAGACCACCGGCCACGGGCCGAAACGGAACATCCGCGACGGGTTTCTCTACCTGCCTCCTGACCGACGTTCCGAGGGACTGATGATGATGCGCCCGGCACGCGAGAACGTTGCGCTGGCCGCTCTGGACATTAGGCCCTTTTCGAGCGGTCCGGCTCTGACCCTGCGTGGCGAACGGCGGGCGGTGAGCGGCATGGCCGACCGTGTCAACCTGCAGCCACGGCAGATCGAACGGACAGTTGACCAGTTCTCGGGCGGCAACCAGCAGAAGGTGATGCTGGCCCGGAGCCTCACGCGGGAATTCCGCCTGATCGCCTTTGACGAGCCGACGGTCGGCGTCGATGTGGGCACGCGGGCAGCGATCTACGAGTTCATCGTGGAACTTGCGCGAAATCGCGTGGCAATAGTTCTCATCTCGTCCGATCTGCCGGAAATCCTGCACCTCTCAACGAGGGCCTACGTGTTCTATCGAGGTCACGTGCAAGCGGAACTCCACGGTGCCGATATCACCGAGGAGGCGGTCCTGGCGCACTTCTTTGAAAGAGGCGCAGCCTGATGGCCGTGGAACGGGCAGCGGAAGGTGCAGTGGCTCGCTTTCTCAAGCGGGCGTTCGTCCGGCTCGGCATTCTGCCCTTCCTGCTGCTGGCCGCCCTGGTGATCTTCACGCTGATGTCGGAGAACTTCCTGACATCGCGCAACCTGACAAACGTGCTCAGGCAGTCGGTCTATCTGACGATCGTGTCCATCGGGCAGATGCTGGCGCTCTTGACCGGCGGATTCGACCTGTCTGTAGGCACGGTCCTCGCCTTGGCGTCGGTGGCCGGCGCGATGGCCATGGCCGCCGTCTACGCTGCGATGCCGGAGGCCGTCTGGCTGTCGATTGCCGTCGGATGCCTCGCCGGGATCGCGGCGGGCACGATGATCGGCGTAGTGAATGGCGTCGGCGTGGCCTTCTTCAACGTCTCGCCCTTCATGATGTCGCTGGGCATGGCATCCGTGGGTTTCGGCATTGCGCTCTACTTGACTGGCGGCGTGCCGGTCTATGGAATGCCCATTCGGTTCGGTGACACCTTCGGCTTTGGAAACCTGTTTGGAATTCCCACGCCTGTGCTGGTGGCCGCATTCCTGGTGCTGGCCCTCTACGTCTTTTTGTACCGCACCCCGTACGGCCGGCACTTCTACGCCGTGGGCGGCAATCGCAAGGCGGCGTCGCTTTCGGGAATCAACACGCGTGGCACGCTTTTTCTGACCTATGTGCTCTGCGCACTCTTCGCCGCCGTGGCGGGAATGCTGCTGACCGCGCGCCTGGACACGGGAGAAGCCAACATCGGCGCTTCGATGCCATTGGAATCGATCGCCGCCTGCGTCATTGCGGGTGTCAGCCTTCGCGGAGGAGTGGGGCGGCTGGAAAACGTCGTTCTTGGCGCGCTCTTCATTGGCCTGGTGCAGAACGGGATGAACCTCGCCCGGATCGAGAGCTACCTGCAGATGGTTGTCCTGGGCGCACTGCTGATCCTGGCGGTGATCGCCGACCAGGTCCGCCTGAAGTGCCTGGCGACCTTGAAAGACTAGGGAGGATACGCCGTGCGGGTGGACATCAACTGTGACATGGGCGAGAGCTTTGGCCTCTACCGCATGGGCAACGATGCGGGCATGATGCCATACATCACCCAGGCCAATGTCGCCTGCGGCTTTCATGGCTCCGATCCCAACCACATGCGCAGCACGGTCGCCCTGGCCAAGCGGCACGGGGTCAAGGTGGGTGCACACGTCTCGCTGCCCGACCTGGCCGGGTTCGGGCGGCGAGAGATGAAGATCGATCGCGAAGAGCTGGTCAACATCATGCTCTATCAGATCGGCGCACTCATTTCCTTCCTGAAACTGGAGGGCATGGCACTCTGCCATCTCAAGCCGCATGGCGCGCTCTATGGCATGGCGGCCCGGCAAGAGCACATTGCCGAAGCTGTGGCCGATGCCGCGGCGGTGTACGGCGTGCCCGTCACCGGAATAACCGGAACATTGCATGAAAAGGTCTACACGCGACGAGGCGTGGGCTTCCTGCCGGAGTTCTTCGCAGATCTGGATTATGATGACGAAGGTCACTTGATCATCACGCGCAAGCACGAGGCCGTAGCTCCGGAGCTTGCCGCAAGCCGCGCCGTGGCCGCCGTTCGCGACGGAACGCTGACCACTGTTGGCGGCAGGTCGCTGCCGGTGCGCGCCGAAACGGTCTGCATCCATTCCGACACGCCAAATGCGGTGAAGATCGGGCAGGCTGTCAACTTCGCACTCAGCCAACTCGACGTCTCGTGAGCGTCGTGGCGGGTCCAACGGGAGGAAATTCCATGGCCAGACACGAAATCAGGTCCCCCATTCCGGGCACATTCTATCGCAGGCCCGCGCCCGACGAACCGCCCTTTGTGGACGTCGGCGATGCCGTGGCCGACGGCGACGTGGTGGCGCTTGTTGAAGTGATGAAGTCCTTTCACCCGATCAAGGCGGATGTCGAGGGCACCGTTTCGGGCTTTCCGCTGGAAGATGGTGAACCCGTGTCCGCCGGGATGACCATCGTTGAGCTGGACTGACCGTGGAACAAGGCATGTCGATCAGGAAGCTGCTCATCGCCAATCGCGGTGAAATCGCCTGTCGCGTGATCCGGGCGGCGCGGGAACTCGGCCTTGAAACCGTTCAGGTGGTGAGCGAAGCCGATACCGACAGCCTCGCGGCCCGGCTGGCGGACGAAGTGAAGGTGATCGGGCCGCCTCACCCTTCGAAATCGTACCTCGACGCCGGGGCCATTCTTTCAGCTGCCAGGGAAAGCGGTGCTGACGCGATCCACCCAGGTTACGGGTTTCTCTCGGAAAACGCCGGGTTTGCCGATGCAGTGGAAAGCGCCGGACTGACTTTCGTCGGGCCTTCGGCCGACACGATCCGGCTGATGGGTGACAAGGCTGCGGCGCGCCAGCAGGCAAGAAAGGCGGGCGTGCCGACCGTTCCGGGCAGCGACGGCGTGATTGCCGATACGGACGAGGCTCTCGCTGTGGCCGAGACCATCGGTTTTCCGGTGATGATCAAGGCGAGCGCCGGCGGCGGCGGACGCGGCATCCGCGTGGCCGGAAATGCCGAGGAATTTCGCAAGCTGGCGCCTCTGGCCTCGTCCGAGGCGGCAGCAGCCTTCGGAGACAACGGCATCTATGTCGAAAGGGTGGTCGAGAATGCCCGTCATGTCGAGGTGCAGGTGCTGGGAGACGGCCTTGACGTGGTGCACTTCTTCGACCGCGAATGCTCGCTTCAGCGAAGGCGGCAGAAGGTCTGGGAAGAGGCGCCCTCCGCGGCACTCGGCGACGCGGTGCGGGCGCGCCTTTGTGCGTCGGCGGTCGATCTGGCAAAGTCCGTAAACTATCGCGGAGCCGGGACGGTCGAGTACCTCTACGACGACGCGACCGGAGAGTTTCACTTCATCGAGATGAACACCCGCATCCAGGTCGAACATCCGGTCACCGAAATGATATGCGGGACGGATCTGGTGATCGGCATGATCCGGGCATGCGCGGGCGGAGGCCTGGGACTGACGCAGGATGACATAGCCCGCTCGGGCCACGCCATTGAAGTCCGTCTCAACGCGGAGGACCCGGCCAGCGAATTCATGCCCTTCCCGGGAATCGTGACCAGGTTGCGCGTCCCGGAGGGTGAAGGCATCCGATTCGACCACATGCTCTATGACGGGTATGCGGTTCCGCCCTTCTACGATTCCCTGCTGGGCAAGCTGATCGTGTGGGCGCCGGACCGACCACAGGCAATCACCCGGCTGACGTCCGCGCTCGAAAGGCTCGAAATCGAAGGCCTGCCTACCACCGCCTCTCTCTTCTCGGCGTTGGCTGGCAATGCCGACGTGCAAGCCAACGCGGTCCATACCTCCTGGATGGAGACGTGGCTTGAACGGAACACCGACAAACTCACCAGCCAAGGGGAGGCCGCCGCATGAGTCGATTCACGTTCGGAGGCGACGAGCACATCTTCGTGGAAGTCGACGAGGCGATGTCGCTGGAGGCATTCTTCACGTCCCTGTCGATGACAAACGCCGTGCGGGCGGCCGGCATCGACGGGGTGACGGAAATCTGTCCCGCCAACGCCTCGTTCCAGATCAAGTTTGACCCCGACCGGATCCATCCTCACGCGTTGATGGACCGCCTGAGGCATTTGGAGGAAGAGGCCGAGAAGGCCGAAGCCAGGCTGGATACGCGGATCATCGAGGTGCCGGTCTTCTACCGGGATCCCTGGACACATGAGACGCTGACGCGGTTCCGCGAACGGCACCAGGATCCGGACGGAACCGACCTGGAATTTGCAGCGCGGACAAACGGGTACGAATCGGTCGAGGCATTCATAGATGCGCATTCCGGCGCGCCATGGTTTGTCTCGATGGTGGGCTTCGTGTCGGGCTTGCCGTTCCTTTACCAGATGGTGGACCGCTCGCGGCAGATTCAGGTGCCAAAATACCTGCGCCCTCGCACGGACACGCCGAAGCAGACCGTAGGCTACGGCGGCTCCTTCTCCTGCATCTATTCGGTGCGCGGTGCGGGCGGCTACCAGATGTTCGGCATCACCCCGATGACGATTTACGACCCGAGGCAGGAAGTTCCGTACTTGAAGGATTTCATGGTGTTTTTCCGTCCTGGCGACATCGTCAAGTGGCGGCCAATAGGGCGGGCCGAATACGACCGGATCACCGAGGACATGCAAGCCGGGCGTTTTGTACCCCGCATGCGAGACGTTGTCTTTTCGCTCGACGACTTCAACGCGGACCCGGACGGCACGAACGCCAGACTCATGGAGGCACTCCATGCCGATTGAAGTGATCTCTGCCGGCATCATGACCACGGTCCAGGATCTCGGCAGGCCTGGCTACTACCATCTTGGCATCCCGATGGGCGGAGCGATGGACAGGTTCGCGCTGCGTGCCGCGAACCTGCTGGTGGGCAACGATGAAGGCGCAGCTGGCTTGGAATCGGCATTCCTCGGGCCGGAGCTGGAGTTCACCGAGGATGCGACCGTCGCGGTCTGCGGTGCCGAGCTTCCGCCCAGGATCGACGGCGAGCAAATGCCGACCTGGACCGCGCTGGGCATCAGGAAGGGGCAGGTCCTGACATTTGATTTCCTTGAGTTCGGGGCTCGAGCGTACATTGCGGTTTCGGGCGGGATTGACACGCCGCCCGCACTGGGCAGCCGGTCGACCTATCCGATCGGCTCTCTTGGCGGCGTAGACGGGCGCGCGGTTCAGCCTGGCGACTCCTTGCCGCTTGGTCGTGCCAGCGGCACCGCAAGGCCGGGCAAGTCGGTTCCTGATGCGCTCAGGCGCCTGCCAGGATCGTTTGCCGAGCTGCGGGTGCTGCCGGGACTCTATTGGCACCGGATCACGGAAGACGCGCAGCAAGGGTTCTTTGACGACACCTGGATGGTTGCCAACGAGGCCGACCGGATGGGCTACCGCTTCAAGGGCGGAGGGCAGCTGGAATTCGTGCCGCGTGAACAGCCCTACAGTGCGGGCTCCAACCCCTCGAACATCACCGACGCATGCTACCCCTACGGATCGATACAGGTGCCCAACGGCGCCGAGCCCATCGTGCTGCACCGCGATGCGGTCTCGGGCGGCGGCTACTTCATGCTGGGCACGGTCGTTTCGGCAGACATGGACCTCATTGGCCAGCTTCAGCCCAACACGCCGACAAGATTCGTAGAGGTGGAGATGGATGCCGCGCTTGCCGCACGAAAGGACAGGTCGGTCATGCTTGACAGAATTCGTGAAGCAACGGCCTGAGGGCATGGAAACGGAGACTACGATGAGCATCAATTCAGACAACCGTCCGACCTTGGCGCAAAGCCTATGGCAGACCGGAGACGAGCGGTTGAAATTCCTCCTTCTCGCAGTGATGGGCAGCCTGGCTCTTTGGCTGTCCGCCAAGATCCAGGTCCCCTTCTACCCGGTGCCGATCACCATGCAGACCTTTGTGGTCCTGGTGGTGGGCATGGCCTTCGGCTGGCGTCTTGGGGCAACGACGGTTCTGCTCTATCTGGCAGAAGGGGCGCTGGGCCTGCCGGTCTTCGCCGGAACGCCTGAGCGCGGAATCGGCTTGGCCTACATGGCGGGGCCGACCGGCGGCTACTTGCTGGGATTCGTGGTCGCCGCGACCGCAGTCGGCTGGCTGGGACAAAGGGGCTGGGACCGACGCATCGCCACGACCTTGGCGGCCATGGCGTTGGGGACCGCGATCATCTATGTTCCAGGCCTGATCTGGCTGGGAACGGCAATAGGATGGGACAAACCGGTGCTCGAGCTGGGCCTCTGGCCATTTTTGCCCGGAGATGCGCTCAAGGTCGCGCTGGCCGCGTTCGTGCTTCCGTCGATCTGGCGTCTTTCCCGCCGCCGCTGAGGACGCCCCTTTGAGTGTCCCCGCTTCAAGCGACGGCACCGCCAGCGGCACGGTTCTCGTGGAGAATGAACGGACCCGCGTGACCGAATGGCGTTTTCCCGCGAAGGGCGACAACACGGGCTGGCATGTTCACGAGCACGATTACCTCGTCGTGCCGCTCGTGGACGGGCATCTTCTGCTGCACGAGCCTGACGGGACGACCCGGGTCGTCGAACTGCGCTGCGGAGCACCGTATTTCCGGGAGAAGGGTGTTCATCATGACGTGGTGAACGCCAGCGATTTCGAGATTGCGTTCATCGAGGTGGAGTTTCTCGAACGCGTGGCAGTCTGAACGTCGTTGCCTGCTTGAGCCAATCGTTGGTGTCGCTCTTTCCGCACGGTTCAGGCATGTCCGCGAGGCAAACGTGCTCGGGAGATTTCACTGGTGGCGCGCATCCAAGCCGTCGCAAGGCATGTCGCAGGACGGCGAGTGGCACGAGCGAAGACCAGGCTTCATGATGGTCATGGCAGCCCTTGAATTGGCGAGCATTCCGGGAAAGTGCTGCGGTGCCATGTTTGGCAGGTCGGAAAGACGCGAATCTCTCGCAGCAAGTCAGTCCACCACGACGTCATCAGGGTGCCATTCCGAAGCCAGTGCCGTCATCGTGTACGGGTGGCCGTCCTCGCATGCGGTTCGCGAAGATGCCATCAATTTGCGGCCAATCAGTTGCAGTCTTCGGTCGACCGGAATCGCGGCATGTCCGTGGCATCCCGATGCTCCAGGCAAGACGGCAAGGAATTTGGCCTGGAATGACCATGCGGAGACGAAGCGTCGTTGTGGACCTTGGTCGCGGTGACGGGTAGGCTTCGTTCGGGTAAGGCGAGTGGCTCGGCAACCGGGAGCAACAGCGGGAGCAGTGACAATGGTGGCACGGTCTGGGCGCAAGGAGACCCGTCGGGCGGCCTATCAGGACGTGCTGGATGCACCACCCCACAAGGTCGCAGAGGTGATCGCGGGGCGCCTCCACACTCATCCGAGACCGGCGTCGCGCCATGCCTGGGCAAGTTCCGGCATAGGCGCCAAGATCGGCCCGCCGTTCAACTATGGCGATGGCGGTCCAGGCGGCTGGTGGATCGTTTTTGAGCCGGAGCTTCATCTGGCCGAGGATATCGTCGTCCCGGATCTTGCCGGCTGGCGGCGTGAGACGATGCCCGAGTATCCGGACGTGGCTTTTTTCACGACCGCGCCGGACTGGGTCTGCGAAGTCTTGTCGCCGTCCACCCGGAGGCTGGACCTGAGCGAGAAGAGGTCGATCAACGCCCGCGAGGGCGTGCGGCATCTCTGGTTCGTCGACCCCGATGCACGAACACTCGAGGCGTTCGAGTTTCGCGACGAGCAGTGGCTGCTGCTGGCGACTCTCGCCGATGACGCGCCGGTCTCGCTTCCACCCTTCGACGCAATCACCTTCCCGCTCGACGCCCTCTGGCCCGAGGTGATCACCAGGGCGAAAATGGCGGACAACGGGGATGGGTCGTGAAATGCCGGCGAGAGAAGACGTCGGCATGCGCGGAGTGCCGTCCCGCTTGAGGCCGACGCTTTCGCGACTGGCTCCCGAACGACCACTCAAGGTGCCTGGCAAGCACGGCCAGAGCCTTGCGGAGCGGAATTTCGTGAAGGCCCCTCCGGCGCACTTGCATGAAAAGACAGGACCCGGCCGTCCGTTCGGGGTCGCAGCACATGTCCGCGCGCTCGGGACAGGGCTGCCTGCCGCGTTCCCGACTTCAGCCAGATGGGACCCGGATTCATGAGTCAGCCCGGAACCCGGTTCTCAGCAATCGTGCGGGGTCGCGCCAGGCTGCGAGACCGCGAACCGGCGGCTATCTGTTGTCGAATCCGAACCCCATCTTGCGGGCGGAGCTTCGGAAAAACTGTTCCGACGAAGTCGGGACAAAAATCCCCTTTTCGCCGGTGCGCGAGCTGAACCTTGCGATTCTCTTGTCGGAAAGCAGGGTTTCGGCTGTTTTCGCGCTGTCGCATTCGAAGAGTATCCCTGTTCCGGCACGTCGAATCGATCGTGCGCGGGACTCGATCCTTGACAGGAATCCTTCGACCAGTTCCGGCAGCGGCTGTTCGTCCCGGGCGGACAGGAATTCCCTGACGGTCCCGGTGTCCAGACCGGTCTCGACCGCCTTCAGGATCCTTTCCGCGCTGAGCCGCCACACGGAATCCGGCTCCTCCTCGTCCGCGCAACTGCGCAGGAACGCCCTCTCTTCCTGGTCCAGGCGACCTCCCTGCACGACGATTCGCAGATCCTGGAAGACTGACAGGGGCGTCGATGTCTCGGGGGTCTCTGGTTCGTAGGCGTCCGTCAATCCGAGGCAGTAGGCCCCAAGCGCGGTCAGCCGAAAGAACTTCAGGCCGTCATATCGACTCAGGAAGGCGCCGTCGAAGTATCCCGTTGGTTCCCAAGGTTTCTTGCGCGCTCCGGCAGGCGGAACGAATGCAACGTCGATCAATCCCAGCGTCGCGGCAAACTCGAAGAGAAAGCACAGCAGGTACCTGTCCTGGAGCACGCCCCAGCCTGCGGCGCTCTCGCTATACAGGCCCCCGTAGTGAGGGTCGCCGACGTAGAGAGTCCACGGAGATCTCGACACCTCGAACCCGAGGTCAGCGGCAACCATGAACTTGGCGAAGCCGTCGACCGACACGACGCCTCCGGGCGGACACTGGGCAAGCGCCTGGTCGATCGCATCGCGACGCGACTCCACCGCTCTCATGGCTCGCTTTCCCTTGCCGCGAGTCTGCCCCTTTATCGCCTCGACCCTGGAGAACTCGTCAATGATCTTCGAGTCGATCCAACGATTCCAGATCAGCTTGATCGTCTCGTGCGGGGGCGTGGACAATGCCTTGCGCCCCGCGGTGGTGAGCGCGAGCCGGGGTCCGTCCTGCCTCGCGAGCTTCCCGGCCTGGGCCAGCAAGGGCCAAGCGAAGGCCTGGATCGGTCCGACATCGGCTTCGCATTCGGTCGACGCATAGAAGTCGCGCCCGTCAAGTGCCCCGGAAATCCGTTTCATGGATGCCGCCGACGGCCGTTTCGTCGACGTGCTGACCGAAACCTTGCCTTCGTCGATCAAGCTCAGCACCGAATGCAGACCCGCCTTGGCCGTAGTCTCCATGTTGCGCCATTTGATCGGAACCGGGGAGCTCCTTGCCTCCCGCACATGTCGTCCAGACTTGTGAACATAGTGGTATGACACCAGGTCCACGGTTGGAGGAAGCTCCGTCAGGAAAGGCACTGCAGCCTGTTCGGGCGCCGGAACGATGTCCCGCAACGCAATCTGGAGATCACGGGGAACATGGATCCGCGGATCATGCCTGTCGCCCAGGTGCAGGAACAGGTTGAGCTTGGTCGCCGTGTTGCTGTCATTGTACCTCGAAACGCTAAACCGCTTGCCGGGCGGCTTGCCGTGCTTGGCCGTGAACTTGTCAACGTCAAGCAGTCCTATCGGATCGTGGACGGCTTCCTGGACAACCAGTTTTTCGTGCTTCGTGAGGCTGTTCCACTCTGCCTCGACCCTGTTCAGGAGGATCCGGTTGATTGCCGAGACCAGTTGATCCTTGCGTGCGGGCCGCGGTCTGTTGTTGCCGCCGAGCTCATCGTAGATCGCTCTCAGCTTGCCGGCATAGGAGAATTCGAGCGCTTCGAGCAATGTACGGGGCTGCATGCCAGACTCCCTTCGAGACCTGTCGTTGCCGGATGAACTATGCGGCGACGAACTGCAAGGCGGTCAGGCGACGACATCCCTGCACGAAATCAGGATTCGGCGAAATTCTGCCGCGAATTCCTGCTGTCAGGAGTGGCGAATAGGCCCATACGGGCCAGTTTCGACCGTCCTGTGGCTAGGTCACTTCGGAAGGTCGCGAGAGGCTGGCATTGAGCACATCTCCCGACTCCGGTCTTGTCTGTACCTTAGAGCGTTGAGGTCGCAGGACCGCCAAGGTCGCCGACGGCAATCAGCAGCGAGACTGAGCTGCAGGTGTTGGTGGTAACTGTAAATCCAGCATTTGTGGCAGACGAAAATGCAACAGTTTTGGCTTGTTGCTTCGTGAGGTCCCGGGCCGCTGTGGTGATGAAGTCACCACGGATGGAAAAGGGCAGGGATGTACGGATGGGAGACCAGGATGTTGCAGAAGCAACATCTCGAGCAGGGCGTTTCGCAGTCGGAGCTGGCGCGGCGGTTCGGGATCGACCGCACGACGATCTGGCGCTGGGTCAGGACTGGGCAGCTGGACCGGGACCTGTCGGCCGGTTCGAACGGATATTCGCCGCGCCCGCGGTGATGCGCAAGCTCGATCCCGCCAGCATCTTGCACGACCGTGCACCCAAGTTGCCGGATCCAGGTGGCGATCAAGTGCAGCATCATCGATGACAGCCGGATGCGTCCACGACGGGCCCCGCCGGGCGCGGGCGATGGCAGTCCGACATGGCCTGCTGGCGGACGCCGACGCTCTACGCGAAGAGGGATTCGGTCCGCGCCCGCTTGAAGGGCGCGGCATTGCAGACGGCAAGGGCCGCATGCGATCCATCCTAGATCCAAGTGGCGCGGCATGTCGCAAGACATCACCACGCAATGCGGCACCATCCAGCTCTTGTGCGCCCGATCCCGGTTCTGATGTCCGGGTTCGTTGAAATGGAAGAAATTCAGGGCCGGCGGGCCGACGATCCAGAAGGTGAATGCCAGGGAGTTGGCTGCGCATTCGACCAGCGGAAGGTCCTTGTGCGCAATCGCTCACCGGCGCCGGAGAATCATCACCCGGTGACCTCGACTATCTGCATCATCCCGAGATCTTCGTGGCGCAGGATGTGGCAATGGATGACGAACCTGCCGGCGAAGGTCTCGAATCGCGTACGAAATGTCACCGAGCCGGGACTGTCGTCTCCGTAAGGCAGCCCAACCGTATCCTGCCAGCGACGCAACGGATCGTCCCTGGCCAGTTCGATGCCATTGATGTGAGTCATGAAAAACGGATTCACGTGGATGTGGAAGGCGTGGACTCCGCCCGTGTTGTTGTAGACCGTCCATTCTTCCTTGGCGCCAAGCGGGATCGTGTGCTTGACCCTTCCGTCATATGCCTGGCCATCAATCCTGAATTGAGGGGAGAACACGATCTCGCGTGTGGATCGCGGCACGTCGCTGAACGGTTCCAGTCCCGGACCTGGCAGCGTGTCGTCGTCCGACCATGCCGAATTCATCGGACTTCCAGATATGTCGATCTTGATCTCGGATGCGATTGCGCCGCTCAGGCCGAGAGCTTCCCGTAGGTCACGAATGACGGGAATGGAGAAAGAGCTCTCCTTGGCATCAGGCGGCACGCGCACAATGAAGTCTGTCCGGTTGCCTGGCGCGAGCCCCGCTGGGTTCAGCCAGGGTTCGTCGTCGTTTCCCTGGTCGACCTTGATGCGCCGGTGCAGCGTCAGGCCGTCGAAGGCGATCTGATAGATCTCCAGCCCCGGCACGTTGGTTCGAAGGTAGGCAAAGGAGTTGCCGACCGCCTGCGCGTTTATGATCCTCCATCTTTGCACTTCGCCAGGGCGCATCGTGATCGTGGGGCCAGCGGTGCCGCCTCCATTCGGATCGGTCAGCACCAGGCCCTGGTTCATGATCATCAGGATCTTCTCGCTGGCCTGTGCAATGTACTCGGGCATCGCTCCCGGGCGATCACGGATGATCAATGGTCCCGAGAGGCCCGCAGCGACTTGTTGAAATGTCGAACCGTGCTTGTGCGCATGGTACCAGAATGTTCCCGACGGATGGTCCGCGCCCGTTTCGAAACGGAATCTGTTTTCGTGCCATCTGAATGTCCTGGCACCTTCCGAGCCGACCTCGGCGCAGGGCACGACCTGGTTCTTCGGCACGACGCTGATGAAAACGTTGTCGGCGTCGAACCGACCTGAAGAATCCGTTGTCGGAGAGACGTGCAGTCCGTGAGTGTGCAGGTTGGTCGTATTGAGCCCGTGAAAGGAATTGTGATTGTCAGCGCAATCGTCATGCAAGGCGGGCAGGTCGTTGATCAGGTGCACGTCAATCGTGTCGCCAGGGTCGGCCACGATCGTTGGTCCGGGCGAATGCCCGTTGTAGGTTGGCCGGCCGTTTGCTTCCTGAACCCTCAATGTCAGATTCGTCCTTCTTGCGGCCCGGTCTTCCGAAACTGCAACGGTGCCGTAGCCGCCGGTCAGCAAGGATGTCATGGCAAACGCCGCAGAGCCGTGCAGCATCGAGCGCCGAGAAAGAGCTTGGGTCATTGCATGATGCTCCACTGCTGAAACCGCACATCCGCCTCCGTGCACGCAGTGAATCCGAGATCGCGAGCCATGAAGGGGCCGGCGGAGCGACTGTAGGCGCCGACGCCCAGGCACTTCGTGTCGTCAAGCGATGGGTGGATTGTCATGGTTTCAGGAGCGTAAACGAACTTCTGTGCACCCGCAGCCGCATCGCAATCAACCAACCCGAGCGGCTCAGACGGATCGTCCGGATGCAGGTGTGCCATGCACTTGCCTTCGTAGGCGACCGATGCGATTTGGCCGGTGGTCTCGACAAGCCGAAACTGCACGTCTCCGCCCTGAGGCTTGCACGAGTGGGCATGCAGTCGGTCCGACAAGCCGCGACCGATCGTGTCGATGCACCATCCAAGGCCATCAGCCTCGTCCAGATTGTCTGCAAGGTGAATGACTGGCGCTGGTGTCCGGAGTTCAGGTGGAGCGGCGTTGGCCGCGGTGGCGGCGACAATCAATGTCACCGGGGCAAGCGTCAGGTTCGGCATGATGCGCATGTGTCTCCTTTTCCTCGACTGCATTCGCCATGGCAGACTCTATTCCTATACGCATGCAGACGATGATTCCGTCGCAAATCCGCCCATGGACGTTCGGATTCATCCATGCCCTGCGCGCGCGGGGATCGGAGTCGTTCTGGCAGGAAGTCACTCTTGAGTTCTTCAAGTTCACTCAAGCGGCAGGGAGGCCTTCTACCGACAGTTCTCGGCACGTGTCGGGAGAGGCCCTTGAATGCCATCAATTGATGCCGCCCGCTTGCTTGACGCCCCAAACCCCGTGGCATAAGCACGAGGCCACCCGGGCGGGTATGGTGAAATGGTATCACACGAGCCTTCCAAGCTCTTGGTGCGGGTTCGATTCCCGCTACCCGCTCCAACCCGCTCCGGTCGATCTTCGGCGTCTTGCGACGACTTCAAGGGTTGAGTGCCGTATGGTCGAAGGGGGAGCCGAATGACGGACATTTCTGGGCACGACCGAGCCAAGTCCCGGAATGTCCATGCGCTCCGCGCGCTCTGGCCGTTCGTGCGGCGCTATCGCGGCATGGTAGCCGTGGCACTCGTCGCGCTGGTGTTGACGGCCGTTGTCTCGCTCATTCTTCCGATCGCGGTCCGACGCGTTGTCGACGGGTTCGAAACCTCCGCCGCCGACCTGCTCGACGACTACTTCACGGTTGCCCTCGGGCTCGCGCTCCTCCTCGCTCTTGGGGCCGGACTTCGCTACTACCTCGTCACCCGGCTGGGCGAGCGCGTGGTGGCCGACATCCGGATCGCGGTCTTCGACCGCATGATCGGAATGAGCCCCGCCTTCTACGAGCGGATCATGACCGGCGAGGTCCTGTCCCGGCTGACGACGGACACGACCCTGATCCTGTCCGTCATCGGCTCGTCGGTTTCGGTCGCGCTCAGGAATGCGCTTGTCCTCGCGGGCGGACTGGCGCTGCTTTTCGTGACATCTCCGAAGCTGGCCGGCCTTGTCCTGCTCCTGGTGCCGGTGATCGTTGTTCCGATCGTCGTGCTCGGCCGGCGGCTGCGCACGCTCAGCCGCGAAAACCAGGACTGGATCGCGGCATCGTCGGGGAACGCATCCGAGTCCCTCCTGTCCGTGCAGGCCGTGCAGGCGTTCACGCACGAGACCGAAAGCCGCAGAGCATTTTCCGAAGTGACCGAGCGGTCGTTTCAGTCTGCGCGAAAGCGGATCGCCACGCGCGCCTTGATGACGGTGATGGTGATCGCGCTGATCTTCTCCGGCATCGTCGGCGTTCTTTGGGTCGGCGCGCGGGACGTCCGCATGGACGCGATGACAGTGGGCGAACTCGTGCAGTTCGTCATCTATTCGGTGATGGTGGCCGGTTCCGTCGGGGCCCTGAGCGAAATCTGGGGCGAACTGATGCGAGCCGCAGGTGCAACCGAGCGGCTGGTCGAGCTCCTGCATGCCGACGACGGCATGAGCGATCCGGTCGATGCGCCTCCAATCAAGGCGCAGGCAAACGGGGAAATCGCCTTCGAAGGCGTGCATTTCTCCTATCCGTCAAGGCCCGGAATGTCCGCGTTGAACGATGTTTCCCTGACCGTTCAGCCAGGAGAGACCGTTGCCCTCGTTGGCCCTTCCGGGGCTGGCAAGTCGACGGTGATACAGCTGCTCCTGCGGTTCTACGACCCGGCCGCCGGCGCGATTCTCCTGGACGGGCGGGACCTGCGAACGGTCAAGCGGGCGGACTTTCGTCGCCATATCGCCCTCGTGCCGCAGGAGCCCGTGATCTTTGCCGCGTCCGCGTACGACAACATTCGCTTCGGTCGGCTCGATGCAACGGATCACGAGATCCGTGAGGCCGCCCGTGCCGCGGCGGCGCACGAATTCCTGAGCGCCCTTCCAGACGGCTACGCTACGCAAGTGGGCGAGCGGGGCGTGATGCTGTCTGGCGGACAAAGGCAGAGAATCGCGATTGCCAGGGCCATCCTGCGCGACGCGCCGATCCTGCTGCTCGACGAGGCCACGAGCGCCCTTGACGCCGAAAGCGAAAGAGCCGTGCAGGCAGCGGTGGAACGGCTGGCCGAGGGTCGCACGACGGTCGTGATCGCCCACCGTCTCGCGACGGTCAAGAAAGCCGACCGCATCCTTGTGTTCGACGACGGAAAGATCGTGGCGACGGGGACGCATGACAGCCTTGTCGCTGATGACGGGCTCTATGCTCGCCTGGCCCGGCTTCAGTTCACGGAGGGCGGCACATTCGCCGGATGAATGACGGCATCCGACAGTCGGAGGCCATCCGATCTTGCCAGATGCCGGAATTCGGGCGAAGGTTTCCATGACTGACGGGGAGGTGAGCATGGATTTCACGAGCGTCGAAGATCGCAATGCAATCGAAGCGGAGATGGGCTGGGATGCACGGGACGTCCCGAGATCCGTCTATGGAGCCCTGGCGGCCACGGCTGCCGCCCATGGCGACGGAAGCGCGATTTCCTACCAGTTGCTGTCCGGGCCGAAGGATCCGGCGGAAACGCTCACTTGGCGCGAACTGCTGGACAGGACGACTCAGGCTGCCAACATGTTTCGCGAGTTGGGCATCGGAGAGGACGATGTCGTTGCATATGTCCTGCCCAACGCGACCGAAACGGCAGTGGCGCTCTTGGGAGGAATGACGGCCGGAATCGTGAGTCCGATCAACCCGCTGCTCGAAAGTGACCAGATTGCCGCCCTGCTGCGCGAGACCGGCGCAAGCGTCGTCGTCACGCTGAAGGCGTTTCCGAAGACGGACGTGCCGCAGAAGGTGGCCGCCGCCGTCGCGCAGGCGCCGGATGTCAAGACAGTGCTCGAGGTTGACCTCCATCGCTACCTGACGCCACCAAAGTCGTGGATCGTGCCTCTGTTGCGGCCCCGCAATCCCGCAACGCACAAGGCACGTGTCCTGGATTTCAACGCCGAGCTCGGTCGCCATGGCAAGAAGCTTGACTTTGCACCGCCCGAGCAGGACCGGGTGGCCGCATACTTTCACACCGGCGGGACGACCGGCATGCCAAAGGTCGCGCAGCATCGCTATGACGGCATGGTCTACAACGGCTGGCTGGGCGGTTCGATCCTGTTCGATGCCGACAGCGTCATCATGTGTCCGTTGCCGCTGTTCCATGTCTTTGCGGTCGATCCGATCTTGATGTCGGCGATCTGCTCGGGAGCGCACGTCGTGTTCCCGACGCCGGCGGGCTACCGGGGGGACGGAGTCTTCGACAACTTCTGGAAGCTGGTGGAGCGGTGGCAGGCCACGTTCATAATCGGCGTGCCAACCGCATTCTCGGCGCTGATGCAGCGGCCGGTGAATGCGGACATTTCGTCCGTGAAGACTGCGTTTTCGGGTTCCGCCCCGCTGCCGATCGAGCTCTACAGGAAATTCGAATCGGCGTGCGGCGTGGAAGTGATCGAAGGCTATGGCCTGACCGAGGCAACCTGCCTTGTGTCGTGCAACCCGATCGGTGGAGTCAAGAAGGTGGGATCCGTGGGCATCCCGTTCCCCTACACGGACGTGAAGATCCTGCGGGCCACGGACGGCGGACCTGAGGAATGTGCCATCGAAGAGGTGGGCGAGATCTGCGTCTCGAACCCCGGGGTCGTTGCGGGCGGCACCTACACGGAGGCGGAGAAGAACGCGGATCTCTACCATTTCGATCGCTACCTGCGCACCGGCGATCTCGGTCGTGTTGATGGCGACGGCTACATCTGGATCACGGGACGTGCCAAGGACCTGATCATACGTGGCGGCCACAACATCGATCCCGCAGTCATCGAGGAGGCGCTGGCCGGCCATGAAGGTGTCGCCCTGGCGGGTGCCATCGGGCAGCCTGACGCCCATGCCGGCGAGTTGCCCTGCGCCTATGTGGAGCTTGTCGCCGGAGCTTCGGTCACGCCGGACGACTTGACCAGCTTCGCCGAAGACCGAATTTCAGAGCGGGCTGCATTGCCGAAATACATCGAGATCGTGGATGAGCTTCCAAAGACCGCCGTCGGGAAGATCTTCAAGCCTGACCTGAGACGGATGGCCATACGGCGCGTGTACAATGCGGCGCTTGAGGCCGACGGCCATGCCGCCCGCGTCGCTGACGTGGTTGAGGACAAGCGTCTTGGGCTGGTGGCCAGGCTCGACGGGCGGGATGAGGCGGATGAAGCTGCAATCACGGAGACTCTGGGGGTCTACACGCGACCTTGGCAATGGGCTGACTGATTCGCCGGTGGAACCGGACCCCTCACCCGGGTTGCCGTCCTTGCGGGAGATCGCGTGCGGGCAGGGCGTGTTGACTGAGGGACGGTGCAAGTGCGCGCTGAGGGAAGGGCTTGAGCGGGCATGCCGCTGAACGACGCAGCTGCCCTCAGGGACGCCATGCAAGCCAGTTGGCGATCAGTCGCAATCCTGCGGCCTGGCTCTTCTCCGGATGGAACTGGGTGCCGACAATCGTGTCTCGCGCGACAATCGCCGTGACGTCGCCTCCGTAGTCGCAATGGGCGATTCGTTCGGCAGGGTCGGCCATTTCCATCTGGTAGGAGTGGACGAAATATGCGTGCTGGCCGCTCGCAATGCCGTCAAGAACGGGGTGGGAGCGATCGACGACCAGTTCGTTCCATCCCATGTGCGGCACTTTCAGGGCGATGTCCTCCGGTTCGATCCTGCTGACTTCGCCGTTGATCCAGCCCAGGCCGTCCACTTCCTCGAATTCGTGGCCCTTGCGCGCCATGAGCTGCATGCCCACGCAGATGCCCAGGAACGGACGCCCGTTGACCTCAACTGCCTCGGTCAGCGCATCGAAGATGCCGCGCTCTTCCCGGAGCGCACGCATGCATGCCGGAAACGCGCCGTCGCCCGGCAACACGAGGCGGTCGGCGCGGGCGACCTCCTCGGCCTGCGCGGTGACAAGGACGTCCCCGGCCTGCACCTCGGTGGCCATGCGCTGAAACGCCTTTTCCGCCGAATGAAGGTTGCCCGCGCCGTAGTCTATGAGAACGGTCAGCATCGCCTCAGAGGGCGCCCTTCGTCGAGGGAATCTCGTCGAGCCTGCGTGGGTCGGTTTCGACCGCATCGCGAAGCGCGCGCGCAACGGACTTGAACGCGGCCTCAGCGATGTGGTGGCTGTTCAATCCATGCAGCATGTCCACGTGGAGCGTGATGCCTCCATGCGTGCTGAGCGCCTGGAAGAACTCCCGCACGAGCTCCGTGTCGAAGCTGCCGATCTTCGGGGTCGGCATCTCGACGTTCCACACCAGGTAGGGGCGGCCGGACAGGTCGAGCGCGCTTCGCACGAGCGCATCGTCCATTGCCAGGAGACAGCTGCCGTAGCGGCGGATTCCGCGCTTGTCCACGAGAGAGTGCGCAAGCGCCTGGCCAAGGGCAATGCCGGCATCCTCGACCGTGTGGTGATCGTCGATGTGCACGTCGCCAGAGACATGGGTCGTGATGTCAATCAGCGAGTGCCGGGCAAGCTGATCGAGCATGTGGTCGAAGAATCCGACGCCGGTGCTGTTGTCGAACGCGCCCGAACCGTCGAGATTCACCGCCACGGAAACGTCGGTCTCCGCAGTCTTTCGCTTGACCTTGGCCTGGCGCATGTCCTTTCGCCCCTCGCATCAGTCCACGTGCCCGCCACGGGGCGACTCGATGAACGGCGACGCTTATAGGACGCGCCTTGCGCAGCGGGAAGGGCAAACGGCACGGGAACGGGACGGCGTCTGGACGCGCCGCACATTCCCCACAGGTCCGGATGAAGGAAGCAGGTCGCAACATCGAGCCGTGCAGACGGAAAAGCCGAATGCACCGCCGGAGCGAACTGCCTGGTCCCGAACCCTGAGCGGTGAGAATGCGGCAACCGGTGCGAGGGCGATGCGAGACGGGCCGCGCCTCAGCCCCGGTTCATGCGATTCTCGATCAGGTCGTCGACGACCTCGGGCTCTGCAAGGGTCGACGTGTCGCCGAGCGCGCCATGGTCGTTTTCGGCGATCTTTCTGAGAATCCGTCGCATGATCTTGCCGGATCGGGTCTTCGGGAGCCCCGGAGCCCATTGTATCAGGTCCGGCTTGGCAATCGGGCCGATTTCCGAACGCACCCAGGCCTCGAGTTCCTTGCGCAGTTCCTCGGAAGGCTCTTCTCCGCTCATGAGCGTCACGTAGGCATAGATGCCCTGGCCCTTGATTTCATGCGGATAGCCGACCACGGCGGCTTCCGCGACCTTCGCGTGGGCGACAAGGGCGCTTTCGACCTCGGCGGTGCCCATGCGGTGGCCCGAGACGTTGATCACGTCGTCGACGCGTCCCGTGATCCAGTAGTAGCCGTCCGCGTCCCTGCGGCAGCCGTCCCCGGAGAAGTAGTAGTTCCTGTAGTCAGAGAAGTACGTCTTCTCGAAGCGCTCGTGGTCGCCCCAGACGGTGCGCATCTGGCCAGGCCAGCTGTCCTTGATGCAAAGCACGCCATCCGCCTCCACGCTTTCGATCTCCTTGCCCGACTGCGGCTCGAGGATCACCGGCTGCACGCCGAAGAAGGGCAGGGTCGCGGATCCGGGCTTGGTTGCCGTCGCCCCCGGCAGCGGCGTCAGCATGTGGCCGCCGGTCTCGGTCTGCCACCACGTGTCCACGATCGGGACGTTTTCCTGGCCGACGACCTTGTGGTACCAGTCCCAGGCTTCGGGATTGATGGGCTCCCCGACGGTTCCAAGCACCTTGAGCGCGGAAAGGTCGTGTTTCTCCACGAATTCCGGCCCTTTTCCCATCAGCGCGCGGATTGCGGTTGGCGCGGTGTAGAACTGGGTGACCCTGTGTTTCTCGCAGACCGCCCAGAAGCGGCCCGCGTCAGGGTAGGTCGGGACTCCCTCGAACATGAGAGTCGTCGCGCCGTTCGCCAGGGGTCCGTAGACGATGTAGCTGTGGCCGGTGACCCATCCCACGTCGGCGGTGCACCAGAAGATGTCACCGTCATGATAGTCGAAGACGTACTGGTGGGTCATCGAGGCATAGAGCAGGTAGCCGCCCGTGCAGTGCACGACGCCCTTCGGGGCGCCGGTGGAACCGGACGTGTACAGGATGAACAGGGGATCCTCGGCATTCATCTCCTCCGGAGGGCAGTCGTCGGGAACGTCCGACGCAAGTTCGTGCAGCCAATGATCACGCCCGTCCTGCATGGCGATGTCGCCGCCTGTGCGGCGAACCACCAGCATCCTGGCATCGATCTCGATCTTCTCGAACGCCTTGTCCGCATTGGCCTTCAGCGGCGTGTTCCGTCCGCCACGCGGTGCCTCGTCGGCGGTCACGATCACGCCCGCTTCGCACTGGTTCACGCGTGCCGCCAAGGCATCGGGAGAAAACCCGCCGAACACGACCGAGTGGATCGCCCCGATCCGGGCGCATGCCAGCATGGCATAGGCCGCTTCAGGGATCATCGGCATGTACAGCACGACCCGGTCTCCCTTCGAGACTCCGAGTTTCTTCAGGACGTTTGCGAAGCGGCTGACTTCCCCGTGCAGTTCGCGATAGGTGATGAAGAGGGAGGTCGCCTCCGGATCGTCCGGCTCCCAGATGATCGCGGTCTGGTCGCCGCGCTCGGCAAGGTGCCGATCGATGCAGTTGGCAGCGACGTTGAGCGTTCCGTCCTCGAACCAGCGAATGTTGATCTGGCCGGGCGCGAACGAGGTTTTCTTGACCTTGGAGAAGGGCCTGATCCAGTCCAGCCGCTTTCCGTGTTCGGCCCAGAACGCTTCGGGGTCTTCGATCGAGGCCTTGTACATCGCCTCGTACGTCCCCTCGTCAGCGTAGGCGGCCGCAGCCGATTCCGCATCCGGCCAGTACATGCCGTCACGCTGCTTGAGCATATCCTCTTCCTCCGTTCTTGCGTCCGGCGCCCGGAACTCGGTCAGATCGCCAGGTACTTTGCGCGAAGCGCCTCGTCGTCCAGAACCCGCTGAGCGCTGTCGTCATAGACGACCTTGCCAGTGTCAAGGATTACCGCCCGGTCGGCAAGCTTGAGAGCTGCAACCGCGTTCTGCTCAACGATGATGGTCGTGATGCCCTGGTCGCGGATGACGTTCAGCGTCTTCGCGATCTCCTGGACAATGACGGGAGCCAGGCCCTCGTAAGGTTCGTCCAGCAGCAGCACCTTGATGTCCCGGGCCAGCGCGCGGGCGATGGAAAGCATCTGTTGCTCGCCGCCGGAGAGCGTGGAGCCGTCCTGGTTGCGCCGCTCGCCGAGTCGCGGAAAGAGCTCGTAGATCCTCTCGAGCGACCAGCCGATGGGCGGCGCGATCTGGGCCAGCTTCAGGTTCTGTTCCACGCTCAGGCCGGGAATGATCCTGCGGTCTTCTGGGACGAGCGCGATTCCGCTCTGGGCCGCTTCGTGGCTCGTCGCGAAGTGCAGCGGCTTGTGGTCCAGCCAGATCTCGCCGTGGCGCAGGTCCGGGTTTTCCATGCGCGCGATCGTGCGCAGAGTCGATGTCTTGCCCGCGCCGTTGCGTCCCAGGAGGGCCAGGATCTCGCCCTCATGGACGTTGAACGTCACGTCCTGGACGATGTAGCTCTCGCCGTAGAAGCTCTCGATGTTCCAGATGCTCAGGTATGCCGGTGCCGTCGAGGCTTGGTTGGCGTGCTTGTTGAAGGCTTGGTCGTCGGGCATTTTCGTCTCCCTCCCAGGCGGGTTTGGCGTAACTTGGGCGGCAATCGCCACGTCGGTCGCCGCGTTAGTTCTGGCTCTCTCCCAGATAGGCTTCCTGAACCTTCGGGTTGCCCTTGATGTTGTCCGGCGTGTCCTCGACCAGCGGCGTGCCCTGTGCCAGGACGGTGATCCGCTCCGCAAGGCTGAACACGACATGCATGTCATGCTCGATGATCACCATGGTGATGTCACGCTTGCTGTTGATTTCCTTGAGGAGGTCGATCGTGTTGTTGGTGTCCGCGCGGGCCATGCCGGCCGTCGGCTCGTCGAGCAGCAGAAGACGCGGCTCCTGCACAAGGCACATGGCCATTTCGAGCCGGCGCTTGTCGCCCCGGCTGAGCGCAGCGGCGTGCGCGTCCCGCTGGTCCGCCATGCTGACATCCGCGAGGATCGCGTCGGACTTTTCGATGAGTTCCGTCTCGTGCGCGAACTGCTCGAAGGCACGCATCCGGAACGCCCCGTCGCGTTTGGCGAAACAGGGGATCATGATGTTTTCCAGGACCGTTAGGTCGCCGAAGATCTCGGGCGTCTGGAACACGCGGCTGATGCCCATCTGGTTGATTTCGTGCGGCTTGCGCCCGAGCACCGACCGGCCGTCGAACATGACCGATCCGGAATCCGGCATGAGCTTGCCCACGAGGCAGTTGAGCAATGTCGACTTTCCAGCGCCGTTCGGGCCGATGATGGCGTGAACGGAGTTTTCCTGTACGGAGAGGTTCACGTCCGACAGAGCGGCAAGGCCGCCAAAGTTCTTGTTGACGCCCTTGACTTCAAGAATTGCCATTTTCGTACATCCTCATTCCGCAGAGACGTTCGTCGCGTCGGCAGCCTTGTCACGGTTCATTAGGCGGCGGGCGACGCGCGCGATGCGCTGTCCGCCTTCAACCAGTCCGCCAGGAAGGAAAATGACTACGAGCATGAAGAGAATGCCCA
Organism: Paracoccaceae bacterium; assembly: GCA_965208685.1. Taxonomy (GTDB): domain Bacteria; phylum Pseudomonadota; class Alphaproteobacteria; order Rhodobacterales; family Rhodobacteraceae; genus JAJEFO01. The sequence continues at coordinate 1,252,318 of CBDBPL010000007.1, forward strand.
GCGTGAGGTGCCAGCCCTTGCCGATGAACGGGTGGACGACTGCGACGAGAAGATCCTCCAGGCCGTCCGGCAGGAACGTGAACCACTGGTGGAGAACCTGGTCGTTGATCTTCGAGAAGATGTTCTCGAAATACTTGATGAAGCCCGCCCCGAGAACCGGGCCGATCAGCGTCCCGGCGCCGCCGAGAATGGTCATCAGCACGACTTCGCCGCTCGCGGTCCACTGCATCCTTTCGGCGCCTGCCAGCGGGTCGGTTATCGCGAGGAGACCGCCGGCAAGGCCGGCATACATGCCCGAGATCACGAAGGCCGCAAGCATGTAGGGGCGCGAATTGAGGCCGGTATAGTTCAACCGCTGCTGGTTCGACTTGACGGCGCGCAGCATCATCCCGAACGGTGACCGGAAGAGCCTGATCGCGAAGTAGAAGGACAGGATCATCATGATCGCGCAGAAATAGTAGGCCACGTTGAACTGGAACTCCCAAGGCCCGACCCCGAGCTTGTATGTCGAGCCCATGGACAGCCCGAAGATGTGCGGGAAGTCCGGCAGGCTTTCGCGATGGAAAAGCTGCAGGTCGTTCGCGTAGATCTGCAGCCCGGTTTCCCCGTTCGTAAGGTTGAACTTCGGGTTCGACAGGACGGAGTACGCGAGCGCGAAGCTCATCTGCGCAAAGGCCAGCGTCAGGATCGAGAAGTAGATCCCGGAGCGCCGGAGCGACACGTAGCCGATCAGGATCGCGAATATGCCCGAGACGATCACGGCAAGGATCAGGGCCGGTATCACGTTGTAGGTGAAGAGCTTGTAGATCCAGACCGCGGAGTACGACCCGACCCCGAGGAACGCGGCGTGACCGAAGGAAAGGTATCCGGTCAGGCCGAAAAGGATGTTGAACCCGATGGCAAAGATGCCGAAGACGACGAACTTCTCCATCAGGTCCGGATAGCCCGCGTTGAACTGCGCCAGCGTGCTCTCGGTCGGAAACGGATTGAGCAGGAACGGCGCCAGGATCGTGAGGATGATGATGACGACGAACAGCGTCGTGTCGTTCTTGTTGAGACCCAGCATGTCCTTACTCCTCCATCACGCCCTTGCGGCCCATGAGCCCGCGCGGGCGGGTCAGTAGCACGATGATCGCGACCACGTAGATGATGACCTGGTTGATGCCCGGGATGGTCGTCGTGGCCCAGGTCGTCGAGGCGAAGCTCTCCAGGATGCCGAGCAGGAACCCTGCCAGGACGGCACCCGGGAGCGACCCCATGCCGCCCACGACCACAACGACGAAGCTGAGGACAAGGAAATCCATGCCCATGTGGTAGTTCGGCGGGTTGATCGGCGTGTACATCACGCCCGCAAGCCCTGCGACCGCGGCCGCAATGCCGAACATCATGGTGAAGCGCTTGTCGATGTTGATGCCGAGCATGCTCACCGTCTCGCGGTCAGCCATGCCGGCGCGCACCACCATTCCGAACGTGGTGAACTGCAGGAAGGCGAAGACGCCTCCGATGATCGCAATGGCGAACACGAAGTAGATCAATCTCCAGTAGGGGTAGATGATGGCGTTCGGGTCGAAGCCGAACAGCACGCCGAAGTCGAACGCGCCCGTCAGCGACGAGGGGGCGGGGGTCGGGATCGGGTTGGCGCCGTAGAAGTACTTGATGACTTCCTGCAAGACGATCGCCAGGCCGAAAGTCACCAGGATCTGGTCGGCATGAGGGCGCTTGTAGAAGTGCTTGATCAGGCCGCGCTCCATTATGACACCGACGGCGATCATGACCGGAATGGCGAAGAGGATCGCCAGCGGCACGGACCAGTCTATGATCGCGGCTCCCGTTTCGGGGCCGAACCAGTTCTCCAGGTAGGGTGTCTTGACCTTCAGCGGATTCCCGAGAAAGTCCTTCTGGGTCTCGTCAATCGTCTCGTAGCTAAGGTTCAGCAGCCCTTGGATGAACACGGCGCAGAACGCGCCGATCATGAAGAGGGCGCCGTGCGCGAAGTTGACGACGCCGAGCGTGCCGAAGATGAGTGTCAGGCCGAGCGCGATCAGCGCATACGCCGATCCCTTGTCGAGGCCGTTCAGGATTTGCAGGAGTAAGGCGTCCACTGTTCTGTCTCCCGGTTTTCCGACTTGAGAACTGCGCGCCCTTTGGTAGGGGAAGCGCCGTTTCTTGTCACCGCCAAAGATGTCGCGAGGGCGCCGCGGGGCACCCTCGCAGCCTTGGGAATCACGCGCCGGCGTTGCAGCTGCCGAGGCTGGCCTCGGGGCCTCCGAACATCGGATGGTCCGAGGGGTACTCGACCTGCGCGCGCGGCGTGACTTCCACGACTTCGAGAATGTCGAACTCGGAAGTCGGGTTCTCCTTGCCCTGCACGACAAGCACGTCCTTGAAGCACTGGTGGTCGTCAGCGCGGTAGAGCGTCGGGCCATTGCCAAGGCCGTCGAACTCGAAGCCTTCGAGGGCCTCGATTACGGCGCAGGGGTTGAAGCTGCCGGCCCTGTTCACGGCGTCCGCGTAGAGCAGTGTCTGCACGTAGCAGGTGTGGGCGGCCTGGCTCGGCGGGAAGCCGTACTTGGTCCCGAACGACCGCACGAAGGCCTTCGATCCGTCGTCAGGCAGCGACCAGTGCCAGTTCGTGGAGCCGAAGATGCCCTTGACGTTCTCGCCGGCTCCGCGGGCCATCAGGCGCGAGTAAAGGGGCACGACGATCTCGAAGTTCTTCCCGTTCGCTTCCCTGTCGCGCAGCCCGAACTGAACGGCGTTGGTGAGCGAGTTCACCATGTTGCCGCCGTAGTGGTTCAGGACGAGGACGTCGGCACCCGAGTTCAGGACAGGCGCGATGTAGGCGGAGAAGTCCGTGGACGCCAGCGGGGTCAGCACGTTGTTGATGGTTTCCCAACCAAGCGCCTCCGTCGAGTTGGCGATGGATTCCTGCTGCGTCCAGCCCCAGGTGTAGTCCGCCGTCAGGTGATAGGCCTTTCGGTCGGTTCCGTAGCGGTTCGCAAGCACCGGCGCCAGCGCCGCGCCCGACATGTAGCCGTTGAAGAAGTGACGGAACCCGTTCGCCTTCCGGTCCTTCCCGGTCGTGTCGTTCGAGTGGGTAAGGCCCGCCATGAAAATGACGCCTGCCTCCTGGCAGAGACCCTGCACGGCGATCGCGGTGCTCGAAGACGAGCCGCCGGTGATCATGATGGCGCCGTCCTTCTCGATCATCGACTTTGCCGATGCGCGCGCGGCGTCGCCCTTGGTCTGCGTGTCGCCGGTAACGAATTCGACCTTCTGGCCGAGGATGCCGCTGCCGTCGAGGGTCTTCGACGAGAAGGTGTTGATCATGCCGCCGTCGCCACCACCGTTCAGGTGCTCGACGGCGAGTTCGTAGGCGCGCAGCTCGTCCGCGCCCTCGTCCGCGTAAGGTCCCGTCTGCGGCACGTTGAAGCCGAGGGTGACCGCACCGCCCTGCGGGTCGTTCGTGAATGACCAGGCCGCGCCTGCGAAGACGGTTGGCGTTGCCAGGCCGGCGACACCGGCCTTCAGCATGCTGCGGCGGGTTAGTTCGTTCTTTGACATGGGTGTCCTCCCGTGTGGATGGAATGTCGGCCAGGCTGACGTGCGAACCTGCACAGTGGTCGACGTTTACAACGTGTTGCCACTATCGGAGAAGATTTGAAAATAGTGAAGCAATTGTATGAAACAAAAAAGAAATCGTGAAAATTGATGGACAAGAAAAGTCGGAAGATTGTAAATTAGTTTTCGCGCGGTTGCAAAGCCGACCACGAGGAAAGGGAGGTTCCCATGAGCCGTTCGCTGCGTGCAGGCACGCGGATCCGCAACAGCCGGATGACGCTCGGAATGAAGCAGGCGGAACTGGCAAGGTCCTGCGGGATTTCCGCGAGCTACCTGAATCTCATCGAGCACAACCGCCGCAGGATCGGCGGCTCCCTGCTCCTGAGAATCGCCGAGGCGCTCGGCGCCGATCCGTCGGCCATCGGCGAAGGGGCGGAGTCGGCGCTCCTGGCTTCGCTGGATTCCGCTGCCGACAAGCACGACGAGGTGGCGGCGGAGCGCGACAGGGCCGACGAGCTCGCCAGCCGGTTCCCGGGCTGGGCCCGGTTGATCAGGGCGCAGTTCCGCGAGAACACCCGACTCGAGCTGGTGGTCGAACGTCTCGATGATCGCCTGACCCATGATCCCTTTCTTTCTGCGTCAATGCACAACGTGCTCACGAGCGTCACGGCCATCCGGTCCGCCAGCGGCATCCTGGCGGGCGGCGATCCGGTCGAGCCCGAATGGCAGCGGAGGTTTGCCCGCAACATCCACGAGGACAGCCAGCGTCTTGCCGACGCCACGGAGTCGCTGGTGGGCTATCTGGAAGCCGAGGCCGATGACCGTGGCACGGGCTCGCTGCCGCAGGACGAGGTCGAGCAATGGCTGATCAAGCGTGGCTGGACGATCGACGAGCTTGAGCGTGATGCCGCGTTTCCGATAGCCGCGATCATGGATGGCGCGGACGAGATCAGGACCCTGGCGGCGCAGGAACTGGCACTTGGCTACCTTGAGCAATACGCGGCGGATGCAGCCGCAATCCCGAAATCGTCGCTTGAGGACGCGCTCGGAAAGACGGAAGAGCCGCTTGCCCTTGCGGACATGCTCCGTGCGCCGTTGCCGGCATTGTTCCGTCGCCTTGCAGCACTGGCTCCCGATGCCTTGCCGGATCACGGGACTTTCGGCCTGGTCGGGTGCGACGCATCGGGCACGCTGACCTTTCGCAAGCCCTTGCCTGACTTCGACCTGCCTCGCTACGGCGGGGCCTGTCCGCTCTGGCCGCTCTTCAGGGTCGGCCAGCAGCCGATGGTTCCGGTTCGGGAAACGCTGGCGATGAGCGGGCGCGACGACTACCTCTTCGACGTTCATGCGGTTGCAGAGATCACGCACCCGTCGGGGTACGAGGGCCCTGCGGTCATGATGTCGTGGATGCTGATCCGGCCATGGCCGCGTGGTCGCGAGGCCGGCAGCATTCTCCGGGCAGGAACGACCTGTCGGGTTTGCGCCGAGACTGCCTGCCCGGCGCGACGCGAGCCGTCGGTGTTCTCGACCCTTTCGGACGAACGGCTTTGACACTCCAGGCCTGTCTGGTCATATTCTTTCGACCAGCGCCATCATCCGGGGAGGGGATCGACGGTGACGGAGACGCGGATCCTGCTGATCGAGGACGAGCCGAACATCATCGAGGCGATCAGGTTCATCCTGTCGCGCGAAGGCTGGCGCGTGGACACGAGTTCGGACGGCGGGAAAGCGCTGGAGGCGGTGCGAAACCGGAATCCCGACCTCGTGATACTCGACGTCATGCTGCCGAACCGATCCGGTTACGACATTCTGAGCGACATGCGTGCCGACGAGGCATTGCGGGACATTCCGGTCATGATGCTGACGGCACGCGGGCAGAAGAAGGACAAGGAACTGGCCGAAAGGCTTGGCGTGAACAAGTTCATGACCAAGCCGTTCTCGAATGCCGAGATGCTGGCGAGCGCACGTGAACTGGTGCGTTGATGGCCGCCTCGGAACCGGATTCACCGTCCAACGCATCGACGCGCCAGCGACGCGTGATTGACGCCGCGAACGTCCTGCCGCTGCTTGCGATCGTCCTGATGCTGATCCCGATTCTCTGGGCCACTGGTCGCGCGACATCCTCCGCGCTCGTGTACGTATTCTCGGTCTGGGTGGTGCTGATAGGACTGTCCGGGTTCCTGTCGCGGTCCTTGTCGAGAATCGCGCGCATTGCCGAGCGTTCCCGCGAGGGCCGCCAGGCGGAGCGCAAGACGTGAGCTTCGACATCCTCGTCGTCATTTGCGTCGCCTATGTCCTGTTGCTCTTCGGGGTGGCGTTCTGGGCCGACAAGCAGGCCGCGCGCGGAAGGGCCCGATGGCTGCGTTCGCCGGTGGTCTACACCTTGTCCCTGTCCGTCTATTGCACGGCCTGGACCTTTTACGGCGCCGTCGGGTATGCGGCGCGCTCCGGCATGGAGTTCGTGACGATCTATCTCGGCCCGACGCTCGTCATGGTCGGATGGTGGGTGATCCTGCGCCGACTGGTCCGGATCGGGCGCTCGCAGAGAATCACGTCGATCGCGGACCTGATCTCGTCACGCTACGGCAAGTCGAACGCGCTCGGCGTTCTCGTGACCTGCCTCGCCGTGCTTGGCACGACCCCGTACATCGCCTTGCAGCTTCAGTCAGTGACATTGAGCCTGAACGCGTTCGCCCAGTCCGGATCGGCGTCGGATCCGCATTCACTGAGGAACACGGCGCTCCTGATCGCCGCCGGACTTGCGCTGTTCACGATCATCTTCGGAACGCGCAACCTGGACGCAAACGAGCGGCACCACGGGGTGGTCACGGCCATTGCCGTCGAGGCGGTTGTCAAGCTCGTCGCCCTGATGGCCGTGGGCATGTTTGTCGTCTTTGTCGTCAGCGGTGGAGTGGGCCCCACGCTTCAAGCCATAGATGCGTCCCCGATATCCAGCTGGGACACCGGGGCGGATCGCTGGGCGACGCTGATATTCCTGTCTGCGGCCGCATTCATCTGCCTGCCGCGCATGTTCCAGGTGATGGTCGTCGAGAACTCAGACGAGCGGCATCTTGCAACGGCAAGCTGGGCGTTTCCGCTCTACCTTCTGTTGATCAGCCTCTTCGTCGTCCCGATCGCCGTCGCCGGCCTGTCGGTAAGTCCAGAGGGCTCGAATCCGGACCTGTTCGTGCAGACAGTGCCGCTCGCATTTGATCGCAACATGCTCGCGATGCTGGCCTTTCTGGGCGGCTTCAGTTCGGCGACCTCGATGGTGATCGTCGCGGCAATCGCGGTTTCCACCATGGTTTCGAACCATGTCGTGATGCCGATCTGGCTCAATTTGAGGGAGGGCAGGGCCGCACTGTCGGGCGACGTGCGCCACGTCGTGATCCTGTCGCGCCGCCTGTCAATCGCGGGCATCCTGCTGTTCGGGTATCTTTACTTCGTTCTTTCGGGCGGCGGCGCCGCGCTCGCCGCGATCGGCCTGGTGTCGTTTACCGGCGTTGCGCAGGTACTGCCCGCCCTTCTGGGTGCCATCTTCTGGCGCGGCGCGACCCGGATTGGCGCGGCCGCCGGGCTTTCGGTCGGATTGGCGGTCTGGATCTGGACTTCATTCCTTCCGAGCTTCGGAGCGACCGGCCTTCTGACGCCGGAGGTCTATGCGCATGGCCCGTTCGGCGTCACGCTGCTTCGTCCGCACGCGCTCTTCGGAATCGACGGACTGGATCCGCTGGTGCACTCGGTGTTCTGGTCCATGATCCTCAATGCCGGGTCGTTCCTCGCATTCTCCCTCTTTAGCGTCCAGACTCCGCTCGAGCGTCTCCAGGGCGCCCGCTTCGCCAACATATTCCGGCAATCCGGGGGAAGCCGGGGCTGGAGCGGTGGTGCGGTCGAATCCGAAGATCTCCTCACGATGACGCAACGGCTTCTTGGCGCCGCCGACGCCCAGGCACTCTTCAGGAAGGAGGCCCGAAGACAGGGCAAGAGCACGGCTCTTCCGGACGTCTCTCCGGCATTTGTCGAAAGACTGGAGCGCGAACTTGCGGGATCCGTGGGCGCGGCGACCGCGCACGCGATGATCGCGCAGATCACGGGCGGCGTGTCGGTTTCGGTCGAGGACATGATGAAAGTCGCCGACGAGGCCCAGCAGATCCTCGAGTATTCCAGCCAGCTTGAGACAAAGTCGAAGGAGCTTGAGAACACCGCGGGCCAGTTGCGTGAGGCGAACGAGAAGCTGGTGGCGCTCTCGTTCCAGAAAGACAGCTTTCTCAGCCAGGTCAGCCACGAGTTGCGCACCCCGATGACCTCGATCCGTTCGTTCAGCGAGATCTTGATGGATGGCGAGTCGATGTCGGCGGAAGATCGTCAGAAGTTCAGCCAGACCATAAACGGCGAGGCGGTCCGCATGACGCGGCTTCTTGACGACCTGCTGGACCTGAGCGTGCTCGAGAGCGGGCAGGTCATCCTGAACCGGCAGGAGGACACGCTTGATGCGATTCTGGACCGGGCGTTCGTTGCTACCGGTCAGTCGGGTGCCAAGGCGACGCTGGCGGTTGACCGGAACGGAAGTGACGAGAACGTGCCGCTCCGCACCGACTGCGATCGGCTGGCGCAGGTGTTCATCAACCTGATCTCGAATGCCGGGCAATACTGCGATGCCCCCGAACCGCGCCTGAGGGTTCATGTGCACGAGGTTGACGGTCGTCGCGTTGTCGACTTCGTTGACAACGGTTCCGGCATTCCGGAAGAGTCCCAAGCGGAGATGTTCGAGAAATTCACGCGTGCCGACGACCATAGGTCGGGAGGTGGCGCAGGGCTCGGGCTGGCGATCTGTCGCGAGGTCATGAAGCGCCTTGGGGGAGAAGTCGATTACGTTGCAGGGCTTGGTGGCGCGGCGTTTCGGGTCACATTGCCGGACGCGGAAAGCGCAACTGCGGGGCGTGCAGGCTGAATCTTGACTGCACTATCCAAGCAATATGCCGACGACGACCATCATCAGCCCGATTGCAGACATCATGAGTGCACCGGTGTTCATGGCAACCGCCTTCTGGAGCCTGGCCTTCATGGCCGTCTCGTCAAGCCCTTCGCGCCGCGCCCTCTGGACCGCGACGATGCACCAGACCAGGCCTGCAACTCCCGCAAGCGTCACCACGGCCCCGATCCAGACAAGGTTCTCCATGATTCCCCCGCGCGCCCGAACTCTGACGTGCCCGAGTAATCTGCGGAAGGGAGCGGATCAACCCTTGCCGGTTCAACGCTTGCCGAATATCCATGAGCGTCAGGCATTCAGGTGCGTTTCCGGCCGGAGAAAGACATGACCGAACAGACCTACCGAGTCGCAGCGGACGAACTCCGCCAGTTTGTCGAGCGTTACGAGACGCTCGAGGCGGAGAGGGTGGCCATCACCGGCCAGCAGAGGGAAGTGCTGGCAGAGGCGGGGTCGCGGGGGTACGACACGAAGGTCATGCGCAAGCTGATTGCCATGCGAAAGAGGGACCTGAACGAGGTTGCCGAGGAGGAGGCGATCCTCCAAATGTACAAGGAAGCGCTGGGCATGTGACGCGGCTCGTGCCGGATGACCCGCGCCTGTACGGGCATTTTCCCGCCTGACTTGCAATTTCGGGAACTTGACACGTTGCCGATTGCAGCATTGGCATGAGATCCTGTGCGGCGTTCGGCCAGAAATCGATGCTTAAGGCAACTGGACAGGCAAGCCTGTTTCAAGTTAGGCGATTCGCAATGGCCGAGCGAAACACTCAACTAATGCGCCGCTTGCACCTCCCAGCGCCGGATGCCTGGAGTCTCGGGGCTCTGGCAATTGCGGCGCTCGTGCTCATGCCGATCATTTCCGTCATCTGGATTGCGGCCCATCCGTCGGAGCCTGTCTGGGGGCATTTGGTTGCCACGACCTTGCCGCGCTATCTGGCGAACACGTTGACCATCATGGCCTCGGTTGGCGTCCTGTCGGCCATTATCGGGACATGCACGGCCTGGCTGATCGTGTGCTGTCGCTTCCCTGGATCAAGGTGGCTTGAGTGGCTGCTTCTCTTTCCGTTGGCCGTGCCGGGATACCTTGGAGCCTATGCGCTGGTTGACTTTCTTGAATATGCAGGACCGGTGCAAACCGGTCTGCGCGAGGTCTTTGGCTGGGAAAGTGCCGGCGACTATCGCTTCCCCGAAATCAGGTCGCGTTACGGCGCGATTTTCGTGCTGACTGCATCGCTCTATCCGTACGTCTACCTGCTTGCGCGGGCAGGGTTTCGGGAGCAGTCCGGCCGCGCCCACGAGGTTGCCCGCGCGCTTGGGGCGGGATTCCGGCGACGCTTCCTGAGGATCGGGCTGCCGCTTGCGCGGCCGGCGATCATGGCTGGCACGGCAATCGTGATGATGGAGACGGTGAACGACTTTGGTGCCGTGGACTACTTTGGCGTGCAAACCCTGACGACCGGGATATTCACCGTCTGGCTGGAGGCAGGGAACGCGGGCGGGGCGGCGCAGATCTCATGCGTCATCCTCGGCATGATCCTCCTTCTCGTGGTTCTCGAAAGGGCCAGCCGTCGCCGCATGAGGTTCCACCGGATGTCGAGGACCGATCATCGCATCGAGCGAGTGACGCTGACCGGTGCCGTGGGCTGGATGACGTCAATTGCATGTGCGCTGCCGTTCCTGGCCGGCTTCGCGTTTCCCGTCGCTGTCTTGGGAAACCATGCGCTTTCGAGTGCCGAGGGATGGCTGGCGCCAGGACTGGGCGAGGCGCTTGCGAATACGTTCCTGGTGTGCGGTGCGGCGGCCGTCGTGACCGTCACGGCGTCCCTGTTTCTTGTATATGGGACGCGATTGTCCGGGCGAGAGGGACCGCGGATGCTCTTGCCGGCCACGACGATCGGATACGCAGCGCCCGGAGCGGTGCTGGCATTGGGTTTGCTGGTTCCTCTGGCCGCGTTCGACAACGCGCTAGCCGACGGCATTCTCGGCATGACCGGCTGGGATCCCGGATTGCTGCTTACGGGAGGTGTCGTGGCGCTGGTCTATGCATACTCGGTCAGGTTCTTTGCCATTGGACAGGGTGCGGCGGATGCCGCCGTCGCGCGTGTCGCGCCTAGCCTGCCCATGGCAGCCAGGACTCTCGGGCAGTCTGCCGGCGGCACGCTCATCAGGGTCTATCTGCCGCTTATCCGGGGGTCGGTGGCCACGGCGCTCCTGCTTGTGTTCGTAGATGCGGTGAAGGAGCTTCCCGCGACGCTTCTGCTTCGGCCGTTCAATTTCGACACCTTGGCGACACGGGCGTACGAGCAAGCTTCGCTGGAGAAAATCGCACAGGCGGCTCCGTCGGCAATCCTGGTCATCCTTGTGAGCCTGACGGCCGTTGCGTTGCTGGCTCGTCAGATGATGAGTACGCGGTAGTTCGTCTGCGCGGGACTTGCCGGTGATGTCGCGGACCTACTGGAATCGACTTGAGAGGCCGTGTTCAGGATTGGAACCGGAGATGATCGAGCATCCAGTTCCAATTCGACGTGTCTTGTTGGCATCGCAGCGCGTGATCACGCCCTCGGAGCGAGTCTTCGCAACGAATCTCGGCGATGCTTCATTGCGTGCTGTCGAGAATTGCGATGCCGTAGCGCGCGAATTCTGCATCCGAAGTCAGAAGGGGCATGGCTTCGGCTGCGCTTTGCGCGATCAGCATTCGGTCAAACGGGTTGCGATGATGAAAGGGCAGGGCCTGAAGCTTGCTCAAGTGCCGGTCCGAGATGCCCAGCCGCGCAAGTCCCTGTTCCGTGATGACCCTGCTTACTTCGGAGACGTCGGCTGAGAGCTTCCCGAGGCTGGCCTTGATTGCGATTTCCCACAGCACGGCCGGGCTGATGACGGGTTCGTCCGACAGGAATATGCGCCGCGCCTTCGGTCCAAGCCTCTCCGAATCCATCAGCCACCAGAGCAAGGACCGTGTATCAACGAGAGTCCGCACTGGACCTCAAGTCTTCGAAGTCAGCAACGATGTCCAGGTCTTCGTCGTCGAACGTCTCTGGAACCACGATCCGTCCCTTCAGCGCACCTGGCCGACGCTGACCGAACGCTCCGTCAACCGAAACCAACTTGAATCGTCCCCTCTTGGCCCCCTGCCGGGTTATTTCGACGACACTTCCCGCAGCCGCAAGGTCCAGCAACTCGGACAGGCGAGCCTTCGCGTCGCGAAGCGTGTATTGATGAGGCATCTTGAATCCTTCAACTGTGAACTACATTTAGGAATTGTAGTCACAACTTGCAACGCGGAAAGCTGATTCTTGGCCTTGACCCAGCCTTCGGATTTGCGAGCGCTTTGGCGACCCATCCCGCGACTGCGCACATTCAATCCGTTCGGGATGGGATCCGTGTATCACGAGCAAGGCTGCAATTGGCCTGTGTCTCGATCAGGCTTGCCCATCTGCCGTGCCGTTGCTAGAGACGCCGCCGTGCCCCTATAGCTCAGCTGGTAGAGCATCTGATTTGTAATCAGGGGGTCGGGAGTTCGAGTCTCTCTGGGGGCACCAGAAAATCAAGCAAGACAAGAAGCATGCGGGGCAACGCAGGGAATCCGGAGAGACCGATTTGCCGCCTTGTCACCACTATGCCACCTGCTTTCCGGAACGTGTCGGCACACAACGGAACCGGGAACCGGGCGACTCCCCTTTTGGCCAGAGCGGCAGGCGTTGACAGGCGGTAAATGGCCGCTCGCGGCCGGACCATTGCCGCAGCGCCAGACAATCACGGGAAAGTCCAGCAACTGGCGGTCGGCTAAGTTCCTGCACGCGCAGGCGAGTTAGTGAGGCGGGGCCAACTCTAAGTCGAACCGGATTCTCCCAGTCACCGCGCCAGCCTGGTTCATCGCCCGCAGCGATACGTTGTGCCAGCCCGGAAGCGCCCCGGTCATGGAGCGCCGAGGGATTGCCTGTGTCACTGCCGGAACCGTTCCACCCACTTGTGCCGAAGCCAAAACGGGACGCTTCGGCGCGCCAACGCCCGATCTCGTTTACCAGGAGGTACGCGTGCTCTTGCCCATTGCGCCGTGCTCCACCTGATCCACGAGGCCGCCAACTAGGCCGGAGAAGATCCCGACCGAACATCCTTCGTGCGCGCAGTGCGCATCATGGGCGGCCGGATCTTCCATCCCGGCGTCTTGCCCCAAGCAGACCCGCCAGCCGCGAGATTGACGAGATCCTCGGCGAGCACGTCGTCTCCGGCCGCGGCCAAGTCAAGGCCTGCGGCGTCAGGCGGAAGATGGACGGCTTTCCCCTACGCAAGCGCGGCCCGGTGTCGCTCCAGAAACACCCTTCAACCGGAGTTTCCTGAGGCCGAACTGACATAGTATTTTTCGGCTTTCTTTTCTGTGACCAGCAGCTCGCGGCAGACGTCGGAAAATATCTCTACCAGCCGTGTTGGAACCGATCGATTGGTAAAGGCGAGCCCATAGTGCGATTTCGGAATGTCGCCGGACAGCGGAACATAAGCCAGTTCGTTGCCGTCATAGGCTCGCTCGTTCACCGGGCGCATGATCAGGATCGCGTATCCCTCGCCGGCACCGACGAGACTGCGCACAAGCTCATAGGACTTGGTCTGATGCTTGATCTTGGGGCGCAGATTCAGCTGCGAGAAAAATGACAGAAAGAACTGCTGGGTGATTGGCAGGCTCAGCGAGACCATGTCGCGTTTGACCAGTTGCCTGAGCGAGATGCTGTCCTGGCGGGCCAGCGGATCGTCCTTTGAAATCAGAACGTAGGGCGATGACTCCATGAGGGGTTCGAACTCGATCGCCGGACTGGGCGCCATGTTGTAGGTCAGCGCAACGTCGATGGTGCCCTGCGCGAGCAAGTTGTTCAATTCATCCAGATCCGCCTCGTGCACCTGCAAAGAGATGTCCAGGCTGCGATCACGCAACCCCTTGAGGATTATGGGAATGATGAAGGCGGCCGTCGGCATGAAGCAGCCCACCTGGATCACGCCGCGCGGCGAATGCCTGAGATTGCGGGCGTCGCTGTCGAACTCCTGCGCGGCCTCGAGAAACCGCCGTGCCTGTGCGATGAAGCGCTGCCCGACCGGAGAGACGACGAGCCGGTGCGGGCGTTCGCGGATGAAGAGCTTCAACTGATATTCGTGTTCGACCTTCTGGATCGCCGCGCTGATCGCCGGCTGGGATATGGCCAGGTATTTCGAGGCAGCCTGAATGCTGCCGTGGTCAGCCACGGCGACCACATAGGTCAGCTGTCGGAACGGCGTCATTATAAGAAAACCTGAGATTAAAGCTCACATATTAGTATTTTACAGATGATGATGTCCGGTAGCAAGATGTGGCCCAAGGAACATGGGCCTTGCCTGGCGAACTGCAGCGAAGAACGTCCGGACTGCCCCAAAAAAGTTCCTTCAGGGAGGAAGAGCCTTGGCTGGTATCGCGCTTCGCCAAGTGACAAAGACATATGGCGCGCTCAGCGTCCTGAACGGCATCGATCTGGACATTGCCGATGGCGAGTACTTGACGCTCGTCGGCCCTTCGGGGTGCGGAAAGTCTACCACGCTGCGGATCATCGCCGGACTGGAGACTCAAACGACGGGCGACGTCGAAATCGACGGCAGAGTGGTCAACGAGGTGCGTCCCAGCCGCCGCGATCTGGCGATGGTGTTTCAGTCCTACGCGCTATATCCGCACCTTACGGTGCGGCAGAACCTCGTGACCCCGTTGCAGCTGCGGGACATGAACTTTTGGCAGAGAATTCCGCTTTTGGGATACCTCGCACCGGGCCGCCGCGCGAAGATGTCCAAGATCGAGGACGACATGCGAAAGGCGGCGGAGATTCTCAAGATCGAGCCGCTCTTGCACCGCAAGCCCGGCCAGCTTTCCGGCGGGCAAAGGCAACGCGTGGCCCTGGGCCGGGCCATGGTCAGGAACCCGGCCGCCTTCCTGATGGACGAACCGTTGTCCAATCTCGATGCGGCCCTGCGGGTTCACATGCGCGCCGAATTGTCCGAGTTGCACCGCGCACTCGGGGCCACGTTCGTCTATGTCACCCACGATCAGGCCGAGGCGCTGACGATGTCAGACCGCATGGCCGTGATGATGGACGGCGACATTTTGCAGGTCGGTCCGCCCGATGAAGTCTATGAGGACCCGCGAGACATCCGCGTGGCCGAGTTCATCGGAAGCCCGAAAATGAACATCCTGCCCGGGCAAGGCGACAGCGCCGGGCGGATCACCGCCCTAGGGTTGGCCGTGGAGGAAGCGCTGGCGGTGCCCTCCGAAGGGCCCTTGTCGGTCGGGTTCCGTCCCGAACATCTGCACATTCAGCCCGACGATACAGGTGCCTGCTTCTCGGGGCGGCTGACCTACAAGGAAAACCTGGGCTCGGATGTCTTCCTGCACCTGGCGGTCGAGGGCGTCGAGGGCAAGGCCGTGATCCGGGCCAAGCCCCACGAGGCCGATTTTGCGGATGTCGGCGAGGACGTCTGGTTCACCGGCGAAGCCGGCAAGGCGCGCGTGTTCGGCGCCGACGGCAAACGGGTGGCACTGGCGGAACCGCAGCTGATGCGAAAGACAAGCTGATGGGGCGTTCGCGGGTTCATCTCTGGTTCATCGGGCCGGCCGTCATATTGATGATGGGGCTGCTGATATTCCCGGTTTTCGTCGCCGCGTTCCTGTCATTCACCGACTACAATCTGGGGAATCCGAGCTTCAACTGGATCGGTGTCGAAAACTATGACAGGCTCGTAACCCGTTCGACCTACAAGAAGATGTTCACGGCCTCGCTGATGTACGTCCTGTTGGTCGTGCCGATATCGGTGGCGCTTGGCCTGGGCGCCGCATTGCTGATCTCCAGTCTTCGCCTCGGCGGCGAGCTCTACAAGGCCGTCTTCTTTCTGCCTGTCATGGCGACCTTGCTTGCGATGGCGATCGTGTGGGAATTCGCCCTGCATCCGATCGTCGGCGTCGTAAATGACATCCTGAGCACGGGCTGCGACGTCGGCTGGTTGCACGCGCTGCTGTCGGGATCCTGGCTGGGCGGTGATCCGTTGAGGAGCTGGTACGGCCACGCCTGCGCCGAGGACTTCCCGCTGTGGCTGGGCGACAAGGACTATGCGCTGGGCACGATCGCCTTCATCGGAATCTGGCAGGGCTTCGGGTTCAACATGGTGCTCTATCTGGCCGGGCTGACATCGGTGCCCAGAGAACTCTATCAGGCCGCCCATATGGACGGGGCCGACAGTGCTTGGGAACGCTTCCGCTTGGTGACCTGGCCGATGCTGGGGCCCACCAACGTCTTTGTCGTCACGATTTCGTCGATCCGCTCGTTTCAGGTCTTTGACACGGTTGAGGCACTGACCCGCGGCGGCCCGTCGAAATCCACCTATGTGATGGTCTACGCGATGTTCGAAAAGGGCGTGAAACAGAACCTGCTCGGCATCGGTTCGGCCATTACCATCGTCTTCCTGGGCTTCGTTCTGATCCTGACCCTGATTCAGGTCTATTTCGTCAACAGAAGGGTGCATTACGCATGATGGCGCGTACCAACTGGCTGGGAGAGTTCCTCAAGCACAGCGTGCTGCTGGCCGGTGCGATTGTCGTGCTGCTGCCGTTCTATCTGATGCTGTCCTATTCGCTGAAGTCTCCGGCCGAGATCGAATCCAACACCGGCGGGTTCGTCGGCAGCCAGGAAATCATGACCGACCGCCGGTGCATCAAGGCCGGCAAGCCGGCCGAAGAATGCGACATGCGGCCCATCGTCTACAACTACACGGCCGCCTTCAGCGAAGCGCCGCTGGTGCGATACATGCTGAACGGGGTCTTTGTGACGGTTTCGATCTTCGTCATTCAGGTTCTGGTCGCGCTGCCGTGCGCCTATGCGCTTTCAAAACTGCAATTCTGGGGAAGGGATGTCGTGTTCGGCCTGGTGATCTTCTGTTTGCTGATTCCGGTCCACGCCATCGCATTGCCCTTGTACATCATGTTGGCCAAGGTGGGGCTGACCAACACTTATGCCGCACTGATCATACCCTGGACGATCTCGGTCTTCGGGATCTTCCTCATGCGCCAGTTCTTCATGACGGTGCCTGACGACCTCATCGACGCCGCCCGCATGGACGGGATGAGCGAATTTGCCATCGTCTGGCGCGTCATGCTGCCCACCGCGATACCCGCGCTTCTGGCCTTTGGCATATTCTCGGTCGTTGCTCACTGGAACGACTACTACTGGCCGCGCGTCGTCATTACCGGAAACCGCGACCTGATGACCCCGCCCTTGGGCCTGCGGATGTTCAAGTCCGACCTCGATGGCAACGAATACGGTCCAATGATGGCTGCGACGACAGTCATCGTCCTGCCGCTGGTCATCATATTCCTGCTGGCGCAGCGGCGGTTCATCGAAGGCATCACGATGACCGGCATGAAATAGACCCGACCACGGAGATTCCGGCACCGACGGACAAATGCCGGATAAAAGAGGGGCCCGGCCCAAATTCGAAGGCGCTGGATTCCCAAACCGAAAGGAGAAAAAAATGAAACTGAAACATACCTTTGCGGCGATCGCGGCGGCTGGGGTTGCTGCCGCTGGAACCTCTGCTAACGCGGTCGAGATCGAAGTCGGCTATCCCTACTCGGCCCTGTTTGACGTGACGTTCGAGCGGATGATGCCCGAATTCAACAAGGCGCACCCGGATATCGAGGTGAAGTTCCGCGCGACTTACGAAAACTACGAAGACGCGACCAACACTATCCTGCGCGAGGCCGTTGCCGGCGACCTGCCCGATGTCACGTTGCAGGGTCTGAACCGGCAGGCGTTGATGGTGGCGAAGGGCATCGCCAAGTCAATGGAGCCATTCATTGCGAATGAAGCCGACTTCACCAAGGACGGCTACCACAAGGCGATGCTGGATCTCGGAACATTCGACGGAGAGGTCTACGGGCTGCCGTTTGCGGTGTCGCTTCCGGTCGGCTACTACAACATGGATGCGCTGGGCGAGGCGGGCATCACCGAACTGCCCACGACCTGGGACGAGGTCATAGACAATTGCAAGAAGCTGCACGAAGCCGGGTTCAAGAACCCGATCTTCTGGGGCTGGAACATCACCGGCAACTGGTTCTTCCAGGCGCTGATGTGGAGCCAGGGCGAGCCGATCCTGAAGGACGGCATAGTCAACTTCGACGGCGAGGCCGGACTGGCCGCTCTGGAGACGATGCGCAAGATCTTCCGCGAGTGCAACATGCTGAATCTGTCGGTCGGCGACGCGGGCAAGCCGTTTGCCGCCGGCGAGGTCGCCATGCATTTCTGGTCGACCTCGGCCGTCGGCGCGATCGAACGTTCGAAGGGCGATTTCGAGGTCAGGACCGGCGAGTTCCCGGGCATGGGTCAGCCACCCATGGGTCTGCCGGCAGGCGGCAACTCGGTAATGTTCGTGTCCACCTCGGAAGACCCCGAGGAAATTGAAGCCGCCTGGAAGTTCATCAAGTTCGCAACTTCGGGTGTCGGCGCAGCCATGGTGGCGGAGACCACCGGCTACATGCCACCGAACAAGGCCGCGAACGACACTCTGGTCGACTTCTATGCACAGAATCCCAACAAGCACACCGCCGTACGTCAGGCGGGGCTGCTGCGCGACTGGATCGCCTATCCCGGCGACAACGGACTGGCGATCACCCAGGTCATCTACGACGGGCTGGAATCCATCGTGACCGGCGATTACGATGACATGGAAGCCTTGCAGGAAGAGCTGGTTGAAGAGGTCAACGACCTGCTGCCGAACTAGGACCCGCATGACGCCAAGGTTCTGACCGGGGCAAAGCATTGCCCCGGTCAGGCCGACCCCATCCAGCAATCCAGCGTGAGCCGGGACATGACAACCAACCAGGAATTCGAGGCGCGCCGGGACGGCGCGGTTGCAAGGGCGATCGCCTACTCGTCGACCTTCGTCGCAGACAGGGCCGAAAACGCCGAGGTCTGGGATGTCGAGGGCAAGCGCTACATCGATTTCTGCGGCGGAATCGGCTGCCAGAATGTCGGCCACCGCGACGAACGGGTTGTTGACGCGATCAAGGATCAGCTCGACCGCCTGACCCATACCTGCTTTCAGGTGACGCCCTATGAGAGCTACATCGCGCTGGCCGAGCGCGTGAACGCGTTGTTGCCCGGCGATTTTGCCAAGAAGTCGCTGTTCTTTTCGGCCGGAGGCGAGGCGGTGGAAAATGCCGTCAAGATCGCCCGCTATCACACCGGACGCCCGGCGTTGATTACATTTACCAATGGCTATCATGGCCGGTCCTACATGGGAATGGCACTGAGCGCGCGAATGGTCCCGTTCAAGACGGGTTTCCGTCCGTTCCCGTCCGAGATCTACCGAATGCCATTTCCCGACGAATTCCATGGCGTCAGCCTGGACGACACCAAGCGCGCCCTTGACGTTCTTTTCCGCAGCGATTGCCCGCCCGACCAGATCGCTGCAGTGTTCTTTGAACCGGTTCAGGGTGAAGGCGGATATAACATTGCAACCGCAGAATTCGTGGACTACCTGCGCGAGCTTTGCGACGAGCACGGCATCGTTCTCGTCGCGGACGAGATACAGACCGGAATGGGCCGGACCGGCAAGATGTTCGCGATGGAGCATTTCGGCATCGACGTCGATCTGACTTGCGTTGGCAAGAGCATCGGGGGCGGCCTGCCGATTTCCGGCATCGTCGGCAAGGCTGACATAGTGGATGCGGTGCCTCCCGGCGGTCTGGGCGGGACATTCGGAGGCAATCCGCTGGCCTGTGCGGCCGCGCTTGCAGTGCTGGATGTCATCGAGGCGGACAACCTTCTGCAGCGTGGACTGGAAATGGGCAAGGTCATCGATGCGCGGCTGCACAGGATGGCGCAGCGCAATTCGCTCGATTGTATCGGCGATGTCCGGGCGCTGGGCTGCATGAACGCAATTGAGTTGGTCAAGAGCCGTGACAGCCGCGAGGCCGACGGCGACCTGACCGCCCGGGTTGTGGCTATCGCCCTGAAGAAGGGTCTGATACTCGTGTCTGCCGGGCCCGCACGTAACGTGATCCGCCTCCTGGTGCCGCTGTCGGCCCCTTTGGAGGTGGTCGACCAGGGGTTGGACATTCTCGAAACCGCACTAGAGGAAGCGGTTGCCTGAGCGCCCGGCCTGCTGGTGCCAAGGTCCGCGATCCGGAGGGCATAGATGAAGATCAAGGCCGCTGTTCTGAGGCAATCCGGCTTGCCCCGGCCCTTCGCCGACAGCAAGCCGTTGCGCATCGAGGAAATCGAGCTTGACCCCCCGAAAGCCGGCGAGGTTCTGATCCAGATCAAGGCCGTGGGTCTGTGCCATTCCGATCTGGTCGCCATCACCGGCGAACGTGGCAAGCCGATGCCGATTGTCATCGGTCACGAGGCAGCGGGCGTAATCGTCGAGCTGGGTGATGGCGTGGACGGGTTCGAAGTCGGTGACCATGTGGTGCCGACCTATGTTGCCAGTTGCGGCGATTGCGAAATGTGCCACGTCGGCAGGCCCGCCTTGTGCGAACCTGCGACCCGCGCCAATGCGGCGGCCGTGCTGCGCGACGGCACGACCCGGCTGCACAAGAACGGCGAGGCCATACATCACCACTCGGGCATCGCCGGCTTCGCGGAACATGCGGTGATCCCGAAGGATGCGCTGGTCAGGATCGACAAGTCGATTCCGTTCGAACACGCCGCGCTTTTCGGCTGCGGCGTGATCACCGGCGTCGGATCGGTCGTCAACACCGGCGGCGCGATGCCTGGCGAAAGCGTTGCCGTGATCGGTCTCGGCGGAGTGGGGCTCAGCGCGTTGCTGGCCGCGATCGCTTCTGGCGCGGGGCATGTCACGGCGATCGATCTCAGTGACGAGAAACTGGAGCTTGCCAAGCAGCTCGGTGCTCACTTGACCGTCAACGCCCGCGACACTGGCTGTGTCGAACGCATCCGCAAGGCCACGCGGGGCGGCGCCCATGTCGCGGTCGAGACGGCGGGCTCTTCGCGGGCCCTGGTCACGGCCTTTGCGGTCACCCGCCGCGGCGGCATCACGGTGACGGCCGGAATGCCTGGGCCGGAGGCGAAGGTCACGCTGTCACATCTCTGCATCGCTGCCGAAGAGCGTACGCTGAAAGGTTCCTACATGGGCAGTTGCGTGCCCAAGCGCGACATTCCGCGCTTCCTGGCGCTGTTCCGCGACGGGAAGCTGCCCGTGGATCGCCTGCTGTCTCGGACGATCGGCTTTGACGACCTGAATGCCGCCTTGGACCGTCTCACTGATGCCGCGACCGTGCGCGAGGTGTTGATCCCATGAAATCCGGGCAGGCGAAGCGATACGAGTTTTCGGCGAACACGGGTTATCTGTGGACCGACCTGCCGTTCCTTGACCGGATCCGGCGGGCTGCGACCCATGGGTTCGACGCCGTCGAGTTTCACGACGAAGCGCGCAGAACTGATCGCGGCGAACTGAAAGAGGTGCTGGAGCAAACCGAGTTGCCGGTCGGCGGCATCAACGTTCGCATGGAAGAGACCTTTGGCTGCGCCGCAATTCCCGGCCAGGGCGACCAGGCGAAACGGGATGTCGACGAGGCCATAGAGATCGCCGAGGACATCGACGCCGACGCGATCCACGTGCTGGCGGGCCTGACATCGGGGCAGGCTGCGCATGCGGCCTTCCTGAACACTCTCCGACACGCGCTGTGCCAGACCGACCGAACCATCCTGATTGAACCGGTCTGCGCCGAGCAATTGCCGGGTTACTTTCTGCGTACTATCGAGCAGGCAGCAAAGGTGATCTCAGACATCGGTCATCCCCGACTCAAGATCATGTTCGACTGCTATCACATCTTCCGGGAGAGTGGCGGTCTATTGGCCAATTTCAACGCGCATGCCGGCAACATCGGCCACGTGCAGATCGCGGCGGCTGAGGGCAGGGCCGAACCGTTTCCCGGCGAGATCGACTATGGCGAACTGTTGCCTGCGATGAGGTCCTGCGGTTATGCGGGTCGGTTCGGCTGCGAATACAGGCCTGCCGGCACAACCGAGGACGGATTGTCCTGGCGCGATGCCCTCTGCGATGTCTCTGGCATTGCAAGGGCCAGAACCGCGGTGCCTGTGGCGTCGCCTCCGGGACCATAGCCATGACAGGGATCGAGGAATACGCGTTCCCGCGCGGGCTGTCCTTGCTGCGCCGCTGGCAGGCGGGCAAGGCGGGCGCGAAAGAGGAACTGACCGGCTTTTTTGACGCCGCCATCTCCGGTGAATTCGACGCGAATTTCAAGCTGCTGACCGCCGCCGACCGCGTGCATTCCACTGCGTCGGTCCACATGCTCGGCCTTGCGATCCTGTTCGATCTCTACGGCATCGAGTCCCACGACTACTATCACAACGATCCCTATCGATACGCGCGGGCGAACCTGGCGGTCTCACGCCTTCTCGGGGTCCACAAGTTCTACATGACCTGGGCGCTGTATGCCTGGACCTGCGAGCCGCTTGGCCAAAAGATGATGTATCCCGACAGGTTCCCGCCGGGCGCGGATCCAGACGAGGTCCTGATCACTCGCGACAACTGGCACGAATTGCGAACGCCAGACTTTTCGGCCGGCACCCCGGCAGCGGTGGATGCCATCCTGGCGGCCACGCTGGACCTGACCGGCGCCGCACCCACCTTGCAGATTTCGGCGCCCTACAGCCTGGCGGCGGACATCTACGGACAAGAGCCGCTCCTGGCGGACGTTGTGAACGAACCCGACACGGTCAATGCCTTGCTTGATCATCTGGGCGATACGGTGCTGGGGCCGTGGATGGATCATCATTTCGAGCTTTTTCCCGATGGTTGGGTCGAGCTTTCCGATGCCTCCGGTTCGCCGTTCTTCATCGGGCAGGACAACTGCCAGAACATGTCGATTCGCTCGATCCGCCACATGCTGCGGAACAAGCCCTATGCGGAGCGGGTGTTCGACAACAATTACCGCGGCGATTTCGTGGCCGAGGTGACAAGGAAACGCCGCACTTCGCGCCGCCGGGGCCGTGGCGGCGCGACGGGCGCGCCAGCCGACCGCGGCCGGCTGCTGGAACTGACCGAGGCCAAGGTCAGCGTCAATCCGTTGTTCATCATGCGGCTCGAGGCCGACAAGGTGGATGTCTCGTTCTATGAACAGCAGGCGATAGAGCGGAACCTGCCGCTGACCGTGGGCATCGGCTCGCCCGAGATCGACCGCAACAGCATCGAGAATCTGGAAGCGGCCAAGGCGGAGACTGCCGAAAAAGTGCGCCGACACGTGGCCGCGGTCAAGCAGGTCTGCGAGAAGGTCGATCTGCCGGCGGACAACCATGTGAGCCAGTCCTGGCCGAGCCACATCTATTTCGAGGACATCAACGGCCAGTCGCAATTCGACCTGGTCGAGATCATCCTTGATGAAGTCTACAAGAGCGCGCGGTTCGAACGTCGGACGCCGAAGTGACGCTGGACTACGCCGCTGCCCTCTTCAGCTGTGCGTCGGCCAGACGCACGTGCACATGTCACAACCGCGCCGGAGCCTTGAGGAATCCGCTCCCGGATGTCCGGGCGCAACAGCAGAATCATGCTGCCTGCCTTCCATATCGGCGCTGTTTCGGTCGATGCTTAGGTGATTGTGCAGGTGAGGAGCAATTGCATGGATGATGGCGCGCGTGGCGAGTTGATCCGGCTCGACCTTGCCGGGAGAAACTGGATTTGCTTGTAAGCACCATACATCCTCGCTTGCAGAGAATGCTCTGCAGCAAGGAGTAAGAGCCAGTTCGGCATGGGATTGCTGAACACATCGATGCAGGTCACGCGAGTGTTCGAAACATCTTCCTAAACCTGCTATACCTATGTCGATCAGCAACTATATCTTGTATGTGGTGGCAAGTTGAGGCAAGAAAATGCAAGAATTGCCATGAACCAGCCGTCCCTCTTTGAGCAGGCCCAGTTTGCCGAAACCGCCGAGATCTTCGTCGACCAGATTGCCGGGTTCGATGAGTTTGGCCAAGGCACAGTGGTCGAGACGGTGGATGGCGTGCCATACCTCAAGAACGAGTTCTGGACGGCGGGACAGCGCCAGGCGCATTCAATTCACGAGATTTCATACCGGGCCTGTTTCAAGGCGCAGCTGCCCGAGTTCTTTATAGCCCGGCTCACCAAGCCAGACGACATCGTGTTCGACCCCTTTATGGGGCGCGGCACGACTCCCGTGCAAGCGGCGCTGATGCGGCGGCAGGCTTTCGGCAATGACGTCAACCCGCTGTCGGTCCTGCTCACCCGGCCCAGGCTGCGTGCAATCTCTCCTCAAGCGGTGGATGCCGCGCTGAAGTCGGTCGACTGGTCGCGGGGCGAGGTCGAGCGCGAAGACCTGCTCGCATTCTACCATCCGGCGACGCTCAAAAAGCTTGAAGCGCTGCGCCTGTGGATTGCCGAACGCGCGCCTCTCGGCACCGATGATGTTGACCCGGTGGTTGACTGGATCCGCATGGTGGCGATCAATCGGCTTTCCGGGCATTCTTCCGGATTCTTCTCGGGTCGCTCGATGCCGCCGAACCAGGCCGTGTCTGTCAAGGCGCAACTCAGGATCAACGAGAGGCTGGGAATCTCTCCGCCCGAGCGTGACGTCGCGGCAGTGATCCTCAAGAAATCCAGGTCCCTGCTCAGGGACGGCTGCGCGCCTGGCCAGGTCCGCTCAAGCCTGCAGACCGGAGTTGCATGGGAAGTGCCGGGGATACCCGATGGCGTGGTCAACCTGACCGTCACGTCGCCACCGTTTCTCGACATCGTGCAGTATGCTGCCGACAACTGGCTGCGTTGCTGGTTTGCGGGTGTTGACCCAAACGCACTTGCAATCGACATGCATCGCACGGAAGACGCGTGGACGGAAATGGTTCGTCGCGTTCTGGTCGAGCAGGCCCGCATTCTGTGTCCAGGGGGCTACGTCGCGTTCGAGGTCGGTGAGGTGCGCAATGGCAAGGTGTTGCTCGAGCGGCTGGTCTGGCAGGCCGCCGAGGGCCTTCCGTTCGAGCGTCTCGGCGTCATGGTGAATGACCAGGCGTTCACGAAGACGGCGAACTGCTGGGGGGTTGCAAACGGCTCAAAGGGCACCAATTCCAACCGGATTGCCTTGCTGCAGCGTCACTGAGGCGCGGCTTCCCTGTCGAGAATCCTCCGGGTCAGGAGACCTTGAGACGGGACTGTGGATCTTGCCGGGAATTGGTGCGGAAGGACGTGTCGGAAAGGAGGTTCCTGTTCCGCTTGCACGTCAAAGAACTCGAGCGTTCAAGATCGTGTTTCTGGACGCCCTCTCCCAAGACATTCGGTCCTGAACGCGCTTCTTCCGCGCGATGGGAACTGAATTTTGCCGTCTGCGACCACAATGCATTTCCCAGTCACGTCTTCCCCATGCAGGCTGCGCGTTTTCAATCACTTTGCCTCGATCAGGAGGCGGTCCCAGTCTCGCCGCGTCGCAAAACTCGCAAGACCTTCACTATGTCGACCAGGACTTGCTGCGAATTGCGGACTCGATGATGTCCAGTGCATGCGCGAGATCATCTTCGGCAATCGTCAGCGGCGGCGA
Organism: Paracoccaceae bacterium; assembly: GCA_965208685.1. GTDB lineage: Bacteria > Pseudomonadota > Alphaproteobacteria > Rhodobacterales > Rhodobacteraceae > JAJEFO01. Next base: position 1,277,459 of record CBDBPL010000007.1, read on the forward strand.
AAGCGTGAGGACGTTGCCTGCGCTGATCTTGAAAGACACGCCTTCCGCAAGGCAGGCATAGCAAATTCGCTCCGCCAAGTCGGGGTCTGGTGTCCGCGCGTCCCGATCCGCGACGATCTCGATTCCGAACAGGAGGCCGCGTCCACGGACATCGCCCACTGTGCTGCATGGTCCGAGCTTCTCGCGCAGCCGATTCATCGCGGATTCGCCCAGTCGCGCGGCGCGTTCCGCAAGCCCGTCGTCATCGATGATGTCCAGCGTCGTCAGCGCCGCCCGTGCGGTCACCGGGTTCTTTTCGTGAGTGTAGTGGCCAATTGCGAAATCGCCCGCCACGTCAAGCTCGGCCCGCGCGATCACGGCCGCAATCGGAAGCATGCCGCCTCCCAGGGCCTTGCCGAGCGTGATGATGTCGGGGGTGACACCGTCGTGGTCATGGGCGAAGAAGCGGCCCGTCTTGCCAAGGCCCGTTGGAATCTCATCCAGGACCAGAAGTGCGTCGTGTTCGCGGCAGCTGGCCTCGACGGCTGGCCAATAGCCGGGAGGAGGGATCACGGGTGTCGCGCGCATCGGCTCGGCGATGACGGCGGCGGCGTCGCCTTCGCGCGCAAGCGTGTAGTCGACCATGGTTGCGCAGGCGAGACCGCAGGCTTCCGGCCCGGGATGACCATAGGCGCAGTGAAAGCAGTTGAACGGCGCCACATGCTCGGTGCCTGGCAGGAGCGGCCCCGCAACGTGGCTTCGGAACGTGGCCTCGCCGCCGACCGACGATGCACCGAACCCGGCGCCATGGAAGCTGTCCCAGAACGACAGCGTCTTGAATCGGCCTGTCGCCGCACGGGCAATCTTCAGGGCCACCTCGTTTGCATCCGAGCCCCCGGTGGTGAAGAGGACCTTTGCTGGCCACGGGGCGAGCGCGGCAAGCCGTTCCGCAAGCTCGGTCGCGACCTCGTTGGCGAAACGGCGTGGCGCAAAGGGCAGGGCGTCGATCTGCTTCTTGACGGCCTCGACAAGGCGCGGATGGCCGTAGCCGATGTGGTGTACCGAATTGCCGTGGAAATCCATGTAGCGACGGCCGGCGGAATCCTCGATCCAGATGCCTTCCGCCTTTGCGATCGTTGAAAGGCATGGCGAGGAAAGCGATTGGTGCAGGAAGGCGTCAGCATCCCGTCGGAGCAGTTCGCGCGTCGCTGGATCGCTTTCCCGCGCGGCCCATTCGCTGCGGGCAGGGGACGTGTTCGCCTCGCCCTCGGTGTGCCGATGCCGCGTCATCGACTCGCCCTGCCACGTCTCGCGACATGTTGGCATTGTCCGCTTACATTCATCTGCTCACCCCGCAGGATGCCGCTTCATTCGGAGCGGGGAGAAATGCGGGGTCTCGCGTCCTGGGCATCGTCGTCGTATCCTTTGCTCGAGACGTGTCGAGGTGGTGTCCGTACCCGTCGCGCATTGCATGACATGCTGCCATTGAACTGTAACGGGATTGCCTGGTTTGAGGCCCTTGTATTCGTGCAGTCATTTGCTGTTGCGCAGCGACTCAACTTCATAACCTCCAAGACTGCAACAATCATCTGAGCCCGCTATGTCGGGCCGCCTGCTGAAGCGGCCCGGCGCCAGCCGGGACGCGACCACTATGGGATGCTCCAAGTGAGACATCTTTCACTCGCGGCCTTGCTGGCCGATTTTTTTTCCGCTGGCTCACCCTCCGCGGGGTCGGATACCGAAGGCGTACGCAGCTCGCTCCCGGCACAGGGAAAATCGGCATCGATGCGGCCCCCGTGACCGAAACGCGCCACGAAGGCGCAGTCCGGCTCGAAAGCTCCCTGAACAAGTCCGGCGATCGCCTCTGCGAGATCGAACTTCTGCAAGAGCATCGATCTGTTCGATGTTTGTGACGTTCCGTCCCTTCGTTCGCAGGTTGATTCGTTGAGCAAGATCAACATGCGCTCGATTGAGCGGAATTTCACGATCTTGAACTGGGCAATCTCGAAGAAACTACCTCGATGCCGTGACGGAAGTTCTTCTAGAAAAATAATAGAAACCAATATGTTATGAGAAGTTTAGTCCTGCGTCCCAAAAAGAAACATAATATCTTACAAGGAAACATGGTTGACTAAAGGCGAGTCAGGGACTAACCGTTCGTCAGGAGACCATGTTTCCCATCAAGAAAAGGAGTATCCAGATGAGTGAAGCGACAGCGAAGCGGAAGCCGAAGATTGAGCCCACGATCGGCGGTTCCGTCTATGTTGACCCCAAGCAGATTGAATGGGGTCCCAGCCAGTTCGAAGGCATCCAGGTCAAGGTGCTCTACGAGAACAAGGACGAAGGCGAAATGACCTGCCTTCTGAAATGGGAACCGGGCGCGACCCTGCCTTTCCACAAACACCCCGAACTTGAACAATCCTTCGTTCTTGAAGGCTCTTTCTACGACCACGACGGAATCTGCAAGGCTGGTGAATTCGTCTGGCGCCACCCGGGATCGTACCACCAGACCCATTCGGACGAAGGCTGTGTCCTTCTGGCGGTCTATCGCAAGCCGAACATGTTTCAGGACACCGCCGGCTTCTATGAAGACGACGACGCGAAGGGCTGGGGCGAAGAGTTCGAAGCCTGAGCCTTCTGGATGTGCCTGCGCCACAGGTGCGGGCGCATCCGCATCCACGCACGAAGCACGGTTGGGAAAGCCGACATGGCATATATCGTTACGGAAAGCTGCATCAACTGCAAGCACCAGGAATGCGTCGAAGTATGTCCGGTAGACTGCTTTTACGAAGGCGAGAACTTTCTCGCCATCAATCCAAACGAGTGCATTGACTGCGGCATTTGCGAAACTGAATGCCCGGTGAACGCGATCTGTCACCATGAAAAGTGCGACCGCAAATGGGTCAGCATCAATGTCGCGGCCTCAAGAGTCTGGCCGAACATCAGGACCAAAGGAGAAGTACCTGCGGACGCCGAAGAATGGGCGAACGTAACGGACAAGATTGACCTCTTGTCCAGAAAGGGCGCGAAGCAAGTACCCGCGGAATGACAGCCTGCGGGTGCTTGCGCGTTAACGATGGGCGAGCTGCTCCCAAAACAATGCACGCAAAATACATCCAACCCAGTAGGAGGAAACAATGCTAGGACACACGATGAAGACAATCGCGGCTCTGTCGGTTGCGGCACTGATCGGCGGTGCGGCAGATGCTGCGGATGATCCGGTCAGATGGAAAATGCAGAGCTGGTTCCCGAGCAAGGCACCGCACGCGGGCACAACCGGCCGTGACATCCAGGACAAGATCAAGCGCGTATCGGGGGGCAATTTCCAGATTCGGTTCTTTGAACCCGGTGCGCTGATCCCGCCCTCGGAGTGCTTCGACGCCGTCAAGGCGGGTTCAGTTGACGCCTGTTGGTCGACACCCGCCTACTGGTACGGCCGGGATCCGGCATTCGCGCTCTTCTCCGCCGCCCCGTTCGGCCCTGACTGGCCTGGCCTCTTGGCTTGGTTCAACTACAAGGGCGGAAAGGAGATCTACGAAGAACTGTACAACAAGCACGGCATGCACGCCATCCACTGCGGCGGCATGATCCCCGAAGCCTCGGGATGGTTCAAACAGGAAATCACCTCGGTCGATGATTTCCAGGGCATGAAAATACGCTTCCTGGGACTGGGTGCTCTGGTCCTGGACAAGCTGGGCGCATCGACACAGCTTCTGGCGGGCGGAGACATTTTCCCGGCGCTGGAACTGGGCACCATCGATGCGACCGAGTTTGCCGCCCCGTCCGTGGACTGGAACCTCGGCTTCTATCAAATCGTCGAAAACTACTACTTCCCGGGCTGGCACCAGCCGGCGACGATTTACGACATCATGATCAACAAGGACAAGTGGGACGCGCTTAGCGACACTCAGCAGGCCCAGCTGGAAATGGTCTGCGGTGACAACGTCCGTCAGGCGATTGCCGAAGGCGAAGCGCAGCAACCGGCCGCCTTGGTGCGTCACAAGGAGAAAGGTGTCCAGATCCGTGAGTGGTCACCGGAAATCCTGGCCACTCTGGACGAAACCTGGCGAGAGGTCGCGGCCGAGCTTTCCGCTCGGGACGAGATCTTCAAGCAGGCCTATGACTCCCTGACGGCCTGGCAGGAAGAGTACCGGACCTGGACCGAGGTCGGATACCTGGACCGCTGAGTCAACATCCCGCTTTCCCCAGGGCCCGCGCGACCCCCCCGGCGTGGCCCTGGGCCCCCGCTTCCGAAGGTAGCCAAAAGTGCAGTTTCTCGCTCAACTCAGCATCCAACTGAACAGATTGATCTGTTACGTTGGCCGTGCATCAACCTGGTGCGCACTGGCATTGATGCTGGTGGTGATGTTTGATGTCGTTTCCCGCCGCTTTTTTGTGCTTGGGTCGACAAAGCTTCAGGAACTTGAATGGCATCTTCACATCGTCCTGTTCGCATTCTGTCTGGCTTACGGATACCTCGCCAATACTCACGTTCGCATTGATCTCTTCAGGGGAAGGCTTCCTGAGCGGACGCAACACTGGGTCGAAGTGATCGGGTGTGCGCTCATCGTCGTCCCTTACTGTGCCATTCTCGTTTACTTCGGCACAAATTTCGCTGTGGAATCCTTTACGTCGGGTGAATCCTCTTCTGCCGGGACCGGTCTGCCCCATCGGTGGATCATCAAGATGCTGCTGACCGTCGGGCTGGGCACGCTCTTGCTCAGCGGAATCTCGGTCATCGCCCACCGCCTGGTTCTCCTGTTCGGAACCGACGAGCAGCAAGAACAAGTAGCCAGCGAGCTTCGGAATGCCGTCGGGCTGGAGCCCGGCACCGTTCTTGAAGATGCCACGCACTGAGTTGCCGGAGGAAGAACAATGACCTTTGTAGACCTCCTGCCTGCATTCATGTTCGTGGTGCTGGCCTTGATGCTGTTCAGCGGATTTCCGGTCGGTTTTGTTCTGGGCGGCGTCGGGCTGGTGTTTGCCGCTATCGGATATTTCCTGCAGGTCTTCTCGGCCGGCGAGTTCTTCAACATTCTCATCCGGATCTATGGCGGCGTGGGCGAAAACCTGATCCTCACCGCGATCCCGATGTTCATCTTCATGGGCACGATGCTGGAACGAAGCAACGTCGCCAAGGACCTGCTGTACTGCCTCCAGATCCTGCTGCGCCGCACGCCGGGCGGCCTCGCCCTCGCGGTGACGGCAATGGGGACGATCATGGCGGCGACAACAGGGATCGTGGGCGCAAGCGTGATCATGATGACCCTGATAGCGTTGCCCGTGATGCTTGATCGTCGCTATTCGCCGACCCTGGCGACAGGGACGATCGGCGCGGCAGGTACCCTGGGCATTCTCATCCCTCCAAGCATCATGCTTGTCATCATGGCAGATCTCTTGTCGACATCCGTTGGCACGTTGTTCGTGGCGGCGCTGATGCCGGGCCTGATGCTCGCCGGTCTGTTCATGATCTACATCTTCCTCGTCGGCTGGACCATGCCTCAGATGGCGCCGTCGATAGGTGCAGATGAAGGTCCAGACAACCTGTCCGAGATCTTGCTGCTTACGGTGCGCAGTTTCGTTCCGCCCCTGCTTCTGATGTTTCTGGTTCTCGGTTCGATCGCCTTTGGCTGGGCCACTCCAACGGAAGCGGCGGGTGTCGGTGCATTCGGCGCGACACTGCTGGCATTGTTCAATCGCCGTCTGAACATGAGAGTCCTGGCGGACGTCTTGCGCAGATCAATGCTGACCAACGCGATGCTGTTCCTGATCTTCGTGGGTGCGACGGCCTTCGCTTACGTGTTCCGCTCGCTGGGTGGGGATTTCCTGTTCGAAGATTTCGTGCATTCGAGCGGACTTGGCCCCTGGATGGCGCTGTTGACCGCAATGGTGATCATCTTCCTTCTGGGCTTTTTCCTGGAATGGATCGAGATTACGCTGATCGTCATCCCGATTTTCGCGCCGATCATCCCTGGCCTGGATTTCGGCGATCATGTTCCGCAGGAAAGCATGCTGATCTGGTTCGCATTGCTGGTGGCGATCAACTTGCAGACATCGTTTCTGACGCCACCTTTCGGGATCACGCTGTTCTATATGAAGGGGATCGCGCCGAAGGGCATCACGATGCGGCACATCTATCGTGGGATCATCCCCTTCGTCACGCTGCAATTGCTCGGCCTGGGTCTGGTGATCGCCTTCCCGCAAATAGCCCTATGGCTACCGGCCGTCGTGTTCGACTGATGAGCAAGCCGACATGAACTCTTCGGATACAGTGAGTTCCTTCGCCACCCTCGCTGCAGAAAAGGACAACACCAGCCGCAACGAACCGGCTTCTTTCCTTGTGTTGGCGTTTTTGGCGGGCGCCTATATCGGGTTCGGGATACTGTTGATCTTCTCGGTGGGTCAAGGCGTTCCTGCCGGCACAAGACCCTTGGTGATGGGTGCCTGCTTTGGCATCGCGCTGACGCTTGTCATCTTTGCTGGTGCCGAACTCTTCACTGGCCACACCATGTACATGACGCTGGGCCTGCTGACCGGGACGACCTCAACAGCGACGCTGGCGCGAACCTGGCTGATGAGCTGGATCGGTAACCTGCTGGGTTCGGCACTCTTGGCAACGCTGTTTGTTCTGGGTGGCGGCGGGTTCATTCTGGGAGACGAGGCGAACTCTCTTCTGCTGAACGTCGCTCAAAAAAAGGCGACCGCGCCAGGGGTCGAGCTGTTTTTTCGAGCAGTTCTCTGCAATTGGCTGGTCTGTCTTGCGATCTGGATGACTGCACGAACCACTAATGACATGGCGAAGTGCTTCGTGATTTTCTGGTGCCTTCTGGCTTTCATCGCAACCGGGTTCGAACATTCCGTGGCCAACATGACAATCTTTGCGGTGTCGCTGCTTTCCGGCAGCGAAACGGCAGTTACCACCATGGAAGTCATCCACAATCTTGTCTTTGTGACGGCCGGCAATGTCGTCGCAGGAAGCCTGATAATGGGAGTGGGCTATTGGGTCGCAGCAGGATGCCCGCGGCACGAACAAGCAAGTCAGAAAGCAAGCGTGGCATCGAAAGTGCAGAGGGACGTGCAATGGCGATGATCGAAGAAAGAACTGCCAAATGACGCTCTTGCAAAAGTTTGATCTCGCAGAGGCGATTGCCGGACTTGTTCAGGGAGCCTTCGAGTCGGGCTGCGCCTTCATGGCGCGTTTCGGTCGCGGGAGGCCGCATTGATGCCGCCTTTCCCCGTGCCGGCGCGGCAATCCCCATGACAATGCCCGAGCCGAAAGCATCCTGAAGACCCAGAGAGTCGAGTGGGCCTGCGTCGGCGACCGCGAAACCTTCGAGGACGTCGCAGCCGATTCGCCACACTTCATCGAGGGCACCTGCAACGCCACACGCCTGCATTCGGCGCTCGGATATCCGGGCCCGAACGGGTCCGAGGAGATCAACGCCCCGAATGGCTCAAGAAATGCAGGCTGAACCGTCCGATCGAAGGGGCGCTCTCCACATGACGCCCATGGCTTCTTCCTCTGCCCAGCTTTGGCGAAGGACCGTCAGAGCTTGACGATCTTGGGGTCGGCATCCGCCGCCGCTCGAACGGCGACGGCCGCGACCGCAAGATCCTGAAGCCCGACGCCCGTGCCGTCGAAAAGCGTGATCTGGTCATCCGACGTGCGCCCGGGATGCGTGCCGTTGATGACCGCACCGACCGGCGTGATATCGTCCTCGGTCAGCATTCCGGTGGCGATCGCGTGCTGCATTTCGCCGATCGAGATCGACTGCGCGATCTCGTCGGTGAAGACCGAAGCCCTTCCGGCCAGCGCGGCATCGATCTCCTGCTTGCCCGCAGTGTCGGTTCCCATGCAGGCCAGGTGAGTGCCCGGCCGGATCCAGTCTGCCATCAGGAGCGGCTCGAAGGCGGACGTGATGGTGATTATCACGTCCGCTTGGGCCCCGACCTCTTCTGCGGACACGGCGTGGAAAGGCAGTCCGACCTCCCCGGCCACGGCGGCGAGCCTGGGCAGCATCTCCGGGTGCGGGTTCCAGGCAACCACTTGCTCGAAGCTGCGCTGTTCGACGGCGGCACGCAGTTGGAACTGTGCCTGGTGGCCCGCACCGATCATGCCCAGCACGCGCGCATCACGACGCGCAAGGTGGGCAATCGACACCGAGGATGCGGCCGCCGTCCGGACCGCCGTCAGATAGTTTCCGCCGACCAGCGCCTTGAGCCGCCCTGTATCGGGGTTGAACAGGAAGATCGTCGACTGATGGTTCGCATGGCCCAAGTTGGCGTTGCCCGGCCAGTATCCGCCCGACTTCACGCCAAGCGTCAGGCCGGCGCGATCAAAGCCGGACTTGAAGCCGTAGAGCGCGTCGGCATGACCGATGGTTTCTCGGATGACCGGGAAGTTGCACGCATCGCCGCGCGCCATGGCCCCGAAGACCGCTTCGACGGCTTCAAAGGCCTGGCCCGGGCCGACCAAGCGCTGACAATCGGCTTCCGAGACAATCATCACTCCGGATGTCGGGACTGCTTTCTTGTCCGGAAAGTCTTGCATGTTTCGCTCCCTTTCGCCGGCGGACCGGTCCTTTCCTGGCTCGTTTCCGGGTTGGACGGCATGTCCTGTTCCGGACGACCGCGTCAGTAGGCCTTGCCGCGGGCGGAGACGGGCCAGACGGTCTCGACCGCCCCGTCCCGCACGCCGACATACCAGTCGTGCACGTTGCAGGTCGGGTCACAGTGGCCGGGCACCAGCCGCAGTTTCTCATTGACTTTCAGCACGCCCTGAGGATCGGCGATCACGCCGTGCTCGTCGGAGCACTTGACGTATTCGACATCGTCGCGTCCGAAGATGACCGGCAAGCCGCTGTCAACCGACTGGGCCTTGAGGCCTGCGTCGCAGACCGCACGGTCGGTCTTGGCGTGGCTCATTACCGAAGTCAGGATGAAGAGCGCATTCTCCCATTCGCCCTGATCGATGCGGTTGCCGTCCTTGTCGAGTATGCGTCCGTAGTCCGCATCCATGAAGGCATAGGATCCGCACTGAAGCTCGTTGTAGACGCCAGAGGTTCCCTCGAAATAGTAGGAGCCGGTGCCTCCGCCGCCGACAATGACGCATTCCAGCCCCTCGGCCGCAAGCGCGTCGACCGCGTCGCGCACCGCGTCGATGGCGATATCTATCTTCGCCTTCCGATCCTCGAATGTCTCCAAGTGCTGCATCGCTCCCTGGTAGGCCTGGATACCCGAAAACTTCAGGCTCGGCGCCGCGTCGATGGCCTTCGCGATCGCGGTGACCGCCGACGTTTCTGTCACCCCGCAGCGACCCGCGCCGCAGTCGATCTCGACAAGGCATTCGATTCGTGTGCCGTGCTTGACCGCGGCCGCCGAGAGTTCGGCAACATTGTCCAGATCATCGACACAGCAGATCGTGCGCGCTCCCAGCTTCGGGATGCGGGCAAGGCGGTCGACCTTCGCGGGATCCCGCACCTGGTTCGAGACCAGCACGTCGAGGACGCCGCCGCGGGCGAACACCTCGGCCTCGGAGACCTTCTGACAACACACGCCGCAGGCGCCGCCCAGACTTTCCTGCAAGAGCGCCACATCTACGGACTTGTGCATCTTGCCATGGACTCGATGCCGGACGCCGTGTCGCCTGGCCCATTCGCCCATCTTGGTGATGTTGCGCTCCAGCGCGTCGAGATCCAGAATCAGGCACGGCGTCTGGATTTCGCTTTCGGGCATGCCGACTACCGCCGGAACGTCATAGCCCACTTCCAGGTCTTCAATCTTCGTCGGAGCATTCATTGCAGGGTCTCCCATTCAGTGCTTTGTCCAGGGCAGCCTGTCGAGATCGACATTGCCGCCAGTGACAATGGCGCCGACTCGCTTGCCGGCGAACGTTTCCGGGTTCTTGAGAATGACGGCGAGCGGCACGGCGCTGCTTGGCTCGATCACTTGCCTGAGCCGCTTCCAGCTGAGCTTCATGGCGTCGATGATCTCCTGTTCGCTAGCCGTCAGGACGTCCGTGACGTGCATCGAGACGAAGTGCCAGGTCAGCTCCTTGAGCGGCACCTTCAACCCGTCCGCGATGGTCTCCGGCGCATCGTCGCCGATGATGCGTCCAGCCCGGAAGGACCGCATCGCATCATCCGCTTGCTCCGGCTCGGCCGCGTAGATCTTCACGTGAGGCGCTACGGAGGACACGGTCAGGCAGGTGCCCGAAATCATGCCGCCGCCACCGATCGGGGCGACGAGGATGTCGAGTTTCTCGACCTGTTCGAGAAACTCTTTCGAACAAGTGGCCTGGCCGGCAATCACGCGCGGGTCGTTGTACGGGTGGACAAAGTCGCCGCCGGACTCGGCCGCAACCTTGGCAAACACCTCCTCGCGAGACGAGGTCGACGGCTCGCACTCGGTGATCCGGCCGCCATAGCCGATCACGGCGTCCTTCTTTGCCCCCGGCGCGGTTCTAGGCATGACGACGTTGCAAGGGATGCCGCGCCGGCTGGCCGAATAGGCGAGGCAGAGCGCGTGGTTCCCGGACGAATGCGTGGCAACGCCCATGGCTGCCTGGCCTTCCGTCAGGCCAAAGACCGCATTCGACGCCCCGCGCACCTTGAAGGCGCCTGGCGGCTGCAGGTTCTCGCACTTGAAGAACAGCCTGGCACCAGCTTGCCGATCAAGATCCTCGCTCGTCAGGACCTCGGTGCGACGAATATGCGGCGCGATCCGTTCGTGCGCGGCGATCACATCGTCCCAGGTCGGAACGGGCATGTCGGCTGAATTGTCCATCCGGGGCTCCTTCAGGCAGTTGATCTGAGAGTGGTGCGTGCGGTTGCGCGGTAGTGTTCCTGCGCCGCACGCGTGCCCGAGCCGATCTCAACCGGATAACCCAGATCGGCCATTGCCATTTCCACCGTCGCGAGACCCGAGAGCGCCATGACGTCCGTTAGCGAGCCCAAGTGCCCGATGCGGAAGGCCTTGCCAGCCATCTGGCCCAGCCCGACGCCAAACGAGACGCCGTAGGTGTCAAAGATGTGCGTCGTCAACGCGTCGGAATCAAACCCTTCGGGAACGTAGATCGCGCTGACCGTGTCCGAGTAGAGCTCGCGCCGCTTCGCGCAGAGCCTCAGCCCCCAGGCATCTACGGCCTTGCGCACGCCCTCGGCGATGCGGGCGTGCCGCGCGAAGACACTGTCCAGCCCTTCCTCGAACAGCATGTCAAGACTTGCGCGCAGGCCGAACATGATCTGCAACGGCGGCGTGTAGGGAAACCCGCCCCTCTCGTTCGCCGACGCCATGTTGCCGAAGTCGAAAAATGCGCGCGGGCATGCAGCGTTCTTCGTCGCGTCCAGCGCCTTCTGGCTGACGCCGATGATTGCCATGCCGGTCGCGAGCATGAAGCCTTTCTGGCTGCCGGAGACCGCGAGATCGACGCCCCATTCATCCATGCGAAAGTCCATCGAGGCGAGCGATGACACGCAGTCGACGCAGAGCATTGCAGGGTGTCCCGCCGCATCCATGGCGCGCCTGACCGCACCGATATCCGATCGCACGCCGGTGGCCGTTTCGTTATGGGTGACCAGCACCGCCTTGATCTCATGGCTGGCGTCCGCAGCGAGGCGCTCGCCGTAAAGGTCGGCCGGGGCGCCTTCACCCCACTCGCGTTCGATGATCTCGACATCCAGGTTGTGGCGCTGACAGAGATCGATCCAGCGCTGCGAGAACATGCCGAACCGGGCGGCGAGCACCTTGTCGCCCGGCGACAGAGTGTTGGTGATCGCCGCTTCCCACCCACCGGTCCCGGACGTTGGGTACGTGATCACCTGTCCTGACGTCGTCTTGAAGACCTTCTTCAGGTCGCTGAGGAGCGGCTCGAGCAGTTCGACGAAGTCCGGTGCGCGATGATCGATCGTCTGAATGTTCATGGCGCGGCGCAGACGGTCCGGGATGTTGGTGGGTCCGGGAATGAAGACCGGGTTTTGCTGGCTCATGAGACGTCCTCCGCTGAGTTCGAGCGCGCCAAGGCGTGGTCCGTTCAGTGATTTCTTTTTTATGGAATAGTTTTTCATTTTTGTAAATAATTATTTTTACCTTGTAATACAAATAGTTATAAACTCGAAGTTTTTTTTGACAATTGTATGGAAAGATTTGTGAATTCCGCTATGAAGGTGATGGAGGTAGTCGGCGGACGGGAGCAATCGCTGTGGAAGAGGTCGCAAGGAGGCCGCGCGGACGGCCGAGGAAAGATCCCTCCGAGAAAGAGGGCTCAACCGTTCTGGCGCTGGAGCGTGGCCTGCGCATTCTGTCCATTCTGGCGCGCGAACGGCGCACGTCGCTCTCCGAGGTCGCGATGCGCGCAGGCATGCCCCCCTCCACCGCGCACCGGCTAATGATGACCCTGCAGAGCCATCGCTACGCCGACTACGACGAGAGCACGCAGGACTGGATGATCGGCGTCGAAGCGTTCAGGATCGGTTCTGGCTTCCTGAACCGCATGAATGTCGTCGATGCGGCCCATCCGATGCTGCAGGGTCTCGTGGCCGAGACCGGCGAGACGGCGAATCTCGCGATTGCCGACGATGGCGATGTCATATTCGTCAGCCAGGTAGAGACCTCCAATCCGATCCGGGCCTTCTTCCGCTTGGGGACGAGATCGCGGATGCATGCGTCAGCCGTGGGCAAGGCCCTGCTCGCACAGTTCGCGCGGGAAGAGGTCGAATCCCTGCTTCAGAAGAAAGGCCTGCCGGAGTTCACGGCGAAGACGATCACCAGGCCTGACCGCCTGTTCGCCGAGCTCGAGCTCATCCGGAATCAGGGCTGGTCCTTCGACGATGAAGAGCACTATGCGGGCATGCGCTGCGTGGCCGCGCCCGTGTTCGGGACACGGGGCAATGCGATTGCCGCGATTTCCGTGTCGGGTCCATCCGTGCGCTTTGCCGATCGGAAGGTCGCGGACTTCAGCGCGACGGTCCGGCGCACGGCTGCGGACCTCACGAGAGCAATCGGCGGGACCGCTTGAACTGGCGCGATGCGGCGGACATGCGGCCGAGGCCGGCGGAATGCCACTTGCCGCTTCGTTGCATGACGGACGACCGTCGCTCTCCTGGAATGGCCCGGACCCTGCAACGGATCGTGACGCTGCCGGGGTCCGCCAAAACAGCCCTGCGGCGCCTTGCCGTGCCGGAAGCCAGGTCGCTTCGCGAAACTCCCGGGCCGAGCCGGCAGGAGTTGCACGCACGTCGATGCACGATCCCGCCAGGCAACGCCCCGCATCGATTCCGGACCCGCGGTTCCGCAGCCACGTCGGGCGGCGCAGGATGACCGGTGACGCGATCATCACGATGGACCGCGATTCCAGGGAATCACGAAGTGCTGAATGACGATGCCGCTGGGATCAGGAAACGAGGTCACTGCACGTGACCAACGTGATCCTTGGCGAAGCCTCATGAAAGGAAAGCAGGTGCTTCGGAAAGCATCGAAAGCCAAGGTCGAGGTGTCGTGTCCGAAGTTCATGTGAGTGCAGACGCCTGCACATTGCGCCGCCCAGCGTCATGACAGGACGTGACGGCCGGCTCTGAGGACATGGATTGATCGTGAGGCGTCAGGCGTCAGCCATCAAATGGCCCTTTCCGTGCTTGTTCGCCTCAAGTGCCCGGTCATATTCCATTACACTTGCCACGGTTGAGGCGACATCACTTCCATGATGGGTGTCCAGCAAGGCAAACATGGCATCAATGCCCAGCGTGACGCCTCCGCTGCTCAGCAGACCGCGGGACCAAACGAGACCCGCATCTACGCTGTTGATGTTTCGCGCCTGCAAGATCTCGGTCGGAGAAATCTCTCCGTCATAGACTCGTGACTTCGTGGCAACAGTGCGCCCTGCCAGCAGGCCCGCTGCATCAAGGATCATGGCGCCGGTGCAGATTGAGGTCACGCGGTCTGGTTGCGCCTCTGCGAAGGAGCGTATGTACTCGCAAGTGGCGCGATCTTGCGCTGCCTGGACCCAGCCAGGGCCTCCTGTCACGATCAGGGCATCAATTTCTGGTGCGGAAGAAAAGTCGTAATTTGCAATCACTTGCAGCCCATTCGCGCATGTTATCAGGCCTGCCTCGCGAGCTATGCCAATCGCTTCGATCTTGGGGACGATTCTCCGTGCCATGGAGAGGACGCCGAAGGTGGCTCCAACATCAATGGGTTCGACATCGGTATAGAGAAGGATGCCATATTTCATGTGCTTGCCTCGTCCCTTTCCTTTTGGTCCCGGTAGACCACGACCAATGCGCGGGCTGGCCCGTTCAGTGCTCGTCCCTTGTGCGGGACGGTTGAGTCTATGTAGATGCAATCCCCGGTGGAAACGATGTGATCCTCGTTGTCGATAGTCATGCAAACAGTTCCATCAAGGATGAACAGCATTTCCTCTCCTTCGTGCGAGAAGTGAGGCATGTTGGGTTCGACTTTTTCGGGAAAGGAAAAGACGAATGGCTCGAAGGACCTGTTCTTCTTGCGATAGGCAACTGCTTCATAGTCATATCCAAACGACGAGGCACCCCGCACAACAGGTTTGCGCTCATGAGCCTTGACGATTGAAACCTTTTCGTCCTGATCGTCGCCGCCCGGATCACGACCAAAGAAATACGCGATATCCGCGTCCAGAGCGGCTGATATCTTCGCCAGCGTTTCAATCGGCGGTATGTTCTTGCCGTTTTCGATTTTCGACAGGTACCCTTTGGTCAACCCGGATGATTCTGCCAATTCTGCCAATGTCACGCCTTTTGCCGCGCGCAGGTCCTTGAGCTTTCGCCCTATTGACAGCTCGATCCTATCCATTTTTGGCCTCTTCAAACTGGGTCTCCGATGCGAAATCCGGAAGGAAACCGTGATTCCTGATAGGAAACATTGGGCAGGAATCCTATACTCAGGTTCTTCCGGTAGCAACAACGGAATCAGGAAACCCTTGCTCTTCTGGCAAACATGCTTCCGTTGGAACAACGGACCAGGAAACACGGGATCGCCCGGTCCAAGGTCCTTGTTTTCGTGCCGTCACTTTCTGTCGCGCAAATCGCGCAGACGTCTCGTTCGAGGCTGCCGCGCCGGAGGAAGCGGCCTGACGGACTGTCAAGTCAGGCATGTGAGCCCCCATTCCTTCCCTTGGTCGCTTGGCGGGGCTTTACATGTTGCTGGCCGTAGAGATGATCGGTCTGCAATCCGGGAGCCTTGATGTCCGAGACGCCAAATGTACTGATCATCTTGATCGACCAGTTCCGGGGCGACCTGTTGGGCAACGGACGCTTGGCCAAGGTCGCGAAGCTCCCCCGGCTGAGAGGGCTCGCGAGCGAGTCGGTCATGTTCGAGAACCACTATTCGGTGGTCTCGCCCTGTGGGCCGAGCCGCGTGTCGCTATTGACAGGACAATATGCAATGAACCACAGGGCTGTCAGGAACGGCACGCCGCTGCGCCACGACACGCCGAACATAGCCACCGCCGCCCGTACAATCGGATACTCGCCGCAGTTGTACGGATATACCGATACGACGCAGGATCCCCGCGTGCTCGACGCCGATGACCCGCGACTCCAAAGCAACGAGGAGCTGATGGCAGGCTTTGACGAGATCCTGCGCATGCGCTCGGAATCAGATGACCGCGCCTGGCGCGACCATCTTGCGGCAAAGGGAAACCCCCTTCCAGACTACCCGGCAACCTACCGGCCCGACGGCGACAGGATTGCAGACCCGGCGCTTTATCCGGCAGCGGACAGCGACACTGCGTTCCTGACCGATCGCTTCATTGAACGAATGGACGACGCAGCGCTCGGCTGGTTTGCGCTCCTGACCTATATCCGGCCGCATCCCCCCTTTGTCGCACCGGTGCCGTTCAACCAAATGTACGATCCGGCCGACATGCCGCTGCCCGCGACGGCTTTGCGCGGGGAAGGGGATCCCGGCCGGCACCCGTTTGTCGCCCCCGCAAGGGAACGGCAGCCGCCGGCATCGATGGTGGTGGGTTTCCCGGACCTGGACGCCTCTGCGGAGACGACGGCGGAACTGCGAGCGATATATCTTGGCCTTGCAAGCGAGGTCGACATGCATGTCGGTCGCGTGATCGACTGGTTGAAGGCAAGCGGACAATGGAACGACACGATCCTGGTCGTCACCTCCGATCACGGCGAGATGCTTGGAGACTATGGATTGTGGGGAAAGGGCACGTTCCACGAAGCGGCCTTTCGCGTTCCGCTGATCGTCCGCGACCCCTACCGTCCGGACACGCATGGCGAAGTCGTCGAAGGAATGACCGAGTCGATCGATGTCCCGGTCACGCTTCTCGATTGTCTGGGCGCGGAGGTGCCGCACGCGATGAACGGAACAAGCCTCCTGCCACTCCTTCAAGACGTGCGAGGCGAGACCTGCGCATGTTCCATGTCGGAATTTGACTTCGGCGATCCGGTGACACCGACTCTATGGATGCGGCGACTTGGAGTTCGGTCCCGAGAGGCCAGCCTCGCAGTCTTCAGAAGCGGGCGGTACAGGCTGGTCCAGTTTGGTTGCGACCTTCCGCCGATCCTGTTCGACATGGATCGCGACGGCGAAGCTCGCAACATTGCAAGCGATCCAGGCGCGCCCGAACTGCTCCAGCGCCTGATGGGCGAATTGCTCCGTCATCGCATGTCGAATGCCGAAGGAACATTCGCAATGACGAAGGTTGGTAACGGCGGCGTCAGGACAGGAAACTGTTGACGAGTGGTAAAAATTGTGAATCCGTGTCACAGTGCCGGTGCAAAGTCGGTGCAATCAGTCGACGGGGCTGGGTCGGGCGCAGGAATGGCCCGAATCATTGGGGGGACCATTCGTGAAATGCGAGCCAAGCATGGCGGTCTTTGTGTGTTCAGCGAGGCTGGCCAGTCCAACGTCATTCAATCAAGGGGGTTAGAATGAAGAAGGTACTTTTATCCGGAGTTGCAGTTGCGATGCTGCCAGGCTTGGCACTCGCAAACTGTCCCGGGATCACGGTGGCAGACATGGGAGGTGTCGCGCCCGGCGCGTTTCCGCAGCAGTACGACCTTGCGGAATTCCAGGCGGCAGCGGGCTGCACGATGGAGTTCAGCGGCAATCCCGAGGCGGCCGCGCTCAATGCGAAGATCGTCGGCAATCCCGACCTTCCGCCGCTGTCGGAACGCATTCCCGAAGAGCCTCTTGTCATGGTGCCCTACGACAGCATTGGACGGTATGGCGGCACGCTTGACGTCTTGTCCAACGCGACCGAGGCGGGGACATCCGATTTCCTTTCCGTGCGTCACGTAAACCTCGTGCGCTACTCCGACGATCTCCAGACCATCGTTCCCAACGTGGCGAAGTCATGGGAGTGGAACGACGACTTCACGAAGCTCACGATCACGCTCAGGAAGGGGCACAAGTGGTCCGACGGCGCGCCGTTCACGTCCGCGGACGTCAAGTTCTGGCATGACAAGCTGATGCTGGACACCAACATCTTCGAAAAGCCAAAGGACTACGTGACCGTAGGCGGCGAGACGATGACGGTCGATGCACCGGATGACGTGACGGTGGTCTTCAATCTGCCTGCGCCGAAGCCCGGGCTGCTTGCCCACTTCGCGACGCATTTCGGTCAGGGCTTCCAGCCAATGCACTTCCTTGGCCAGTTCCATCCGGACATCAATGCGGACGCGGACAGCTATGCGCAGTCGCTTGGCTTCGAGAACGGATATGACGCGATCCTGGCGTATTACGGGAATTCGGACTGGACGGACACGCCGACGCCGATGCTGTCCAGAGCGGCTCTCGTGGACGGCCTGCCCAAGCACACGCATCCGACGCTCGAAAGCCACATCTACATCGCGGACACGACCGAAGGTCGTCACCTCGTGGCAAATCCGTACTTCTTCCAGGTTGATCCGACCGGGCAGCAGCTGCCCTACATCTCGGAGCAGGACGAGGTCTACATCAACGACAACGAGGTCCGTATCCTGAAGATCGTCAACGGCGAAGTCGACTACAAGGCGCAGTCGCTCCAGCTTGCCTCCGCTCCCATCCTCCTCGAAGCGCAGGAAAAGGGCGGTTACACCGTGCATCTGAAGCCGGAAATCACGATCGGGGCCTTCGGATTCAACGTGACCCACGAAGACCCGGCGAAGCGCGCAGTGTTCAGCGACCTGTCGTTCCGCGAGGCGATGTCACTTGCCATCAACCGAGAGGAACTGAACGAGATCGGCTTCTTCGGCCAGGGCAACCCGCAGGCCTATGTCGGGTTTTCGCCGCTGCCAGACTTCGCAGATCCGGCGCTGCACGACCACATGGCCGTGTTCGATCCCGAGGGAGCAGCGGCCAGGCTGGACGCGCTCGGCATGAACGACGTCGACGGGGACGGGATGCGCGAATTGCCGAACGGGGAGAAGCTTGTTCTGAACATGAACTTCTCCACGCAGGGAATCGCCGGCCAGACCGTGGAGCTTGTCGCGCAATACTGGCGGGACGCCGGAATCGATTCGGTTGTCAAGGAAGTGACGCCCGACGAGTACCGTTCAGCGCAATCGTCGAACAAGCTCGATGTCTCGATGTGGCGGAAAGGCCAGCCCCTGGCCATCGTGCTTGGCAACAACGAGCTCTGGGTGCCGCCCTTCGAGAACTACTTCGGCAACCGGAACGCGATGCTCTGGGCCGAATGGGTCGATTCAGGCGGTTCGGCAGGAGTGGAGCCGGCGGACTGGGCCAAGCAGATGATGGACGACATCAACTCGCTGCAGTCCGCAGCGCAAGGTTCGGACGAGTTCAACGAAGTCGGCGCCCGGATGGCCGAGACCATGGCCAGGGAACTGCTGTTCATTGGCACGGTGAATGCTCCCGCACCGATGATCCATCGCAATGTGTTGCAGAACTTCACCGAAACCAAGACGCACAGCTACGAGTACTACCGGACCTATCCGTACCGCGCCACGCAATGGTGGCTGGACGAATAGGACAAGTTTTGCTTTGCTGCATGCCGGGGGCAGGACGATCTTGCCCCTGGCAGATGAGGGGAACCTGCGTCCGGGACATCGTGAAATGCCATGACCGGGCGCGGCAGCGGGATCGGCCATGCTGAACTTCGCGCGCTTTGTCGTCACACGCGCCTTGATGGCTGCGATGACGCTTGTCATCGTGTCCCTCGTGGTGTTTTCGCTTATGGAGCTAGTGCCCGGCGATTGCGCCGAACGGTATCTGGCCTTCAAGAACACGCAGGGATCCGGCATCTCGGTCGCCGACATCGAACTGGAACGCCAGAGGCTGGGGCTCGACAAGCCGTTCCTGCAGCGTTGGGCGCTGTGGATCGTCAACGCGTTCCAGGGAGAGTTCGGCGACAGCTGCATCCTGCGCGTCAACATTGCCCAGCTTCTGGGCGACAAGTTCTGGCTGTCGCTGTCGATCTGCATGGCTTCGCTGGCACTGGCCTACATCATCGCGATTCCGGTCGGCATCCTGGCCGCCGCGTCGCACAATGCGTTCCTCAACAACTCGCTCCGCATCGTCAGCTACCTCGGGCTTGCGATGCCGAACTTCCTGCTGGCGCTTATGATCATGCTGTTCGCGACCGTGTATTTCGGGGAGACTTTGACGGGGCTGTTCTCGAGCGAATTCAGGGATGCGCCATGGTCGTTTGCCAAGTTCCTTGACCTGCTGAAGCATGCGTGGCTGCCGATCTTCATATTGGGGTGGTCAGCTACGGCCTTTGCGCTCCAGACCGTCCGTGCCCTGATGTTCGACGAGATCGGCAAGCTGTACGTCACCGCCGCCGCGGCGCGAGGAGTTCATGGTCGCAAGCTGCTCTGGGGCTATCCGGCCCGCCATGCGCTCGGGCCGATCGTGAATTCGCTCGGCTTCGACCTGAACCGGATTTTCAACGAGCTTCCGATCGTGGCCCTGATCCTGGTCATGACCGATGCCGGCGCGCTCCTGATCGAGGCGCTGGCCAGGTCGAACGACCAGCAGCTTGCCGGCGCGATCATCTTCCTGCTCACGGCATCCATCGTCGCGCTGAACTTCACGACCGACGTGGCGCTTGCCGTGATCGATCCCCGCGTTCGAAAGAGCATCATCCGATGACCGACATTGCGGAACCTACAGTCGCGGCGGAAGCGCAGCGGACCAAGGAAGCCTATTTCACGGCCTCCCAGCGCCAGCTCATCTGGGCGCGATTCAAGAAGCAGCGGGCTGCCATGGTGGCCGCCGCCGTCCTGGTCGTTCTCATAGTGTCCGGCATCTTCGCGCCGTTCCTGTCGCCCTATGACCCGACCATCGCCGGCCGGAACAAGGACTACACGAACGGTGCGCCGCAAATTCCCAAGTTCTGCGACAAGAACGGATGTTCCTTGCGCCCGTTCATCCATGCCGTCGAGCGTGAAAGGTCCCTCAAGACGAATTTCCGGTGGGTGACCACTGTCAACGAGGACCAGCGGAACTATGTCACCATCCTTCCGAAGGGCGATGACTACCGCCTGTTCGGTTTCATCCCGGGCAACCGGCACCTGTTCGGGGTGCAGGAAGGAAAGATCCACCTGTTCGGCACGGACGAGGACGGTCAGGACATCTTCAGCCGGACGCTTCACGCTATCTGGACATCGCTCCAGGTCGGAATGATCGGCGTCTTCATCGCCTTCGTCCTTGCCCTCATCATCGGAGGCGTGTCCGGATATTACGGAGGCTGGATCGACGGGGTGATCCAGATGATCACGGATGCCGTCCGGACGGTCCCCGCGATTCCCCTGTTCATGGCGGTTGCCGCCTTCATGCCTCCGGAACTGAGTGCCGAAGCACGATTCTTCTACATCTCGATCATTCTCGGGTTCATTGGCTGGCCGACGCTTGCGCGTCGCGTCCGGACCCACCTGCTTACCGAGCGCAACCAGGAATACGTGCTCGCCGCCCAGCTTTGCGGCGCATCCTCCGCGCACGTGATCCGGCGGCATCTCTTGCCGTCCTTCACGTCATACATCATCGTCGATCTGGTGATCTCGTTCCCCTACATGGTGCTGTCCGAGACCGCGCTTTCGTTCATTGGCCTCGGTCTCAAGGATCCGGTCTCGTCGCTCGGCGTCCTGCTGCAGAAGGCGACAAGCGCGGACGTGATGCTGAACTACCAATGGTATTTCATCCCGGTCTTGTTCTTCATCGCCCTGGTGATGGCCTTCGTCTTTGTCGGAGACGGGCTTCGGGACGCGGCGGATCCCTATTCAGAGGCGCAGAAATGACGCCACTGATCGAGGTCGAGAACCTGACGCTTCAGTTCAGGACGGACGAAGGCCTGATCACGGCCGTTGAGGACGTGTCCTTCACGCTGATGAAGGGTGAAGTGATGGGCCTTGTCGGCGAGAGCGGATCGGGAAAGTCCGTGACGGCAAAGTCCCTGATGCATCTCAATGCGAGAAACGCGGTCTATTCGCCCGACTCTCGAATCACGCTTCACACGGACACCGGGCCGGTCGACGTGCTGTCTCTCAGGACGCCGCGTGAGCTGAATGTGGTCCGAGGCGGCGCGATCAGCATGATCTTCCAGGAACCCATGGCCAGCTTTGCACCGGCCATCACGATCGGAAAGCAGATGGTGGAGCAGTTGCTGCTGCATTCGGACATGTCGAAGGGCTCTGCGAAGTCGGTCTCGATCGAGATGCTTGACCGTGTGGGGATCTCGGATGCGGCGAGGCGTTTCGATCAGTACGCGTTCGAGCTGTCCGGCGGCATGCGCCAGCGAGCGATGATCGCCATGGCATTGTCCACGAACCCGTCGCTTCTGATCGCTGACGAGCCGACGACCGCGCTTGACGTGACGATCCAGGCCCAGGTGATCGACCTGATGAAGGACCTGGTTTCCGAGTTCGGCATGGGCATCATCTTCATCACGCACGATCTCGGCGTCGTGGCCCAGACCGCCGACAGGGTGAACGTCATGTACCTGGGCCGTCTCGTTGAGGAAGGTCCTGTACGCGAAGTCATCAGGAATCCCAGGCATCCGTACACGCAAGGCCTGATCGCGGCCCTGCCCAAGCTGGAAGATCTTGACGCGCCTCTGACGCCGGTTCCCGGGGACATCCCGTCGCCGCTCGAGCGTCCCGCTGGCTGCGTGTTCAACACGCGATGCTCGCAGGTTGTCGGAGAGGAGTGCAAGGCGCTCGTGCCGACGAACTGCAAGCTTGACGAACTGCACAGCGTGGCTTGCCACATCTATCGCGAGGCCGCCGAATGAGCCGTTCCCTGATCCAGGCGTCGGGTCTGTCGGTGCACTTTCCGATCGGGTCAGGACTGTTCGTGAAGCAGCTCCTGAAGGCGGTCGACAACGTCTCGCTCGAGATCGAAAAGGGTTCCTTCTTCGGCCTTGTCGGCGAGTCCGGTTCCGGAAAGACGACGTTGGGACGCGCGCTTCTGAATGCGGTGCCGATCTCCTCGGGGACTGCACACTACGATGACGGCGAGGTTGCCTACGACCTTCAGGAACTGGAGGGCGCGGAACTCAAGGACTATCGCACGCGCGCGCAGCTGATCTTTCAGGATCCCTATGCGGCGCTCAGTCCCCGAATGACGGTCCGGGACATCATCGCGGAGCCCCTGGAAGTGATGGGGCTGACGAAGGGCAGGGCGGAAACCGACCAGCGCGTCCGGGAGATCGCGGCAAGATGCCGGTTGAACCTCGAGCACTTGAGGCGGTTCCCGCATGCCTTTTCTGGCGGGCAGCGCCAGCGCATCTCGATCGCGCGGGCTCTCGTCTCGGGACCGAAATTCGTGGTTGCCGACGAAAGCGTTGCCGCGCTGGACGTATCGATCCAGGCGGACGTGCTCAATCTCCTGAAGCAGTTGCAGGACGAACTGGGGCTGACATTCATGTTCATCAGCCACGACCTGTCGGTCGTGGCCCATACCTGCGATCACGTGGCGGTCATGTATTTGGGCCGGCTCATCGAAACCGCCCCGACGCGCAAGCTGTTCGAAGCTCCAAGGCACCCTTACACAAAGGCCTTGTTCTCGGCCATTCCGTCACTTGATCCGGACGACGACAGGACCGCCCAGAAGCTGGCCGGGGAAATCCCTTCGCCGACGGACCAGCCGCCAGGATGCAAGTTTCAGACGCGCTGCCCGCATGCGATTGACATCTGCAAGTCGCAGGAGCCGGCGCTAGAGACCGAGGACGGGCACGATGTCGCCTGCCATCGCTGGAAGGAGCTGATGGAACTGGTTGCCGCCTGAACCCAGAAAGGGCGTTTGCGGACAGTTCCGGCCTTGGGCGCCGGCAGGCCGTGCCGGAAACGGCCCAATGGAATGCACAAGGCGATAGGCATGCTTGGATCTCGATCCAGCGATCGTGGAACGACTGCGGCCTGATGCGCCTTGTGCCGAGAGCCAAGCGTATTCCGCGGGCGAAGGCGTAATCACACGGGGAAGCTGGATGCGGAGACCCGCGCGTCCGGCCTGACGCGCGGTGGCGAGAAAAGGCTGAAAAGGCGGATCTGAGGCGCCGACACATCGGCAATGGCCACCGGAAACGCCCCATCCTCCGACTTGCGGCGGGGCGTGCCTGCTGCCTACTCCACCATTCTGCACGAAGCGTGCAGCAGCAGATGATCAGGAAGCTTCCTTCCCGATCCTGTTCCGAAATCGCGCTCGCATGAGCGCGCGGCCGCGAAACTCGGCGCGGCGGCATCAGGCACTTGGATCAGTGAAGCGCGTACATTATACCGTTGCGACATTCCGCGACGACAGCTGGAAAGATCCGGCGCGCCGACAGAAACAGGGAGCGGGCGACCTGGCCGCATTCGGAAAGATCCTTGGCAGCGCCGCCGGTTTTGCAATTGGCGGACCACTTGGCGCCATTGCCGGGCTGGCGCTCGGGCACCTCGTCGACAAGCGCCGAGCGCCACCTGCTGTCGCGAAGGCGGCTGGGAAACGCGCCGGCCCGTGGCGCCGCTCGAACGTTGATGTCCAGACGGCATTCGCGGTGGCGTTCGTTACGCTCGCAGCGAAGCTCAGCAAGGTCGATGGTCGGGTGACGCGCGATGAAATCAATGCACTAAAGCGCGTTGTCTCTTTCCCGGACGTGGCAAGAGCAGAGGTCGGCGCAATTTTTGATGCCGCCAAGGCGGACGCGACCGGTTTTGAGCCCTACGCCCGACAGATCGCGGCCATTGTTCGCAATGACAAGGTCATGCTCGAACAGATTCTTGCCGGTCTCGTTCAGATTGCCGCTGCCGACGGAACCTACCACAGCGGAGAAAGGGACTTCATTGGCCGTGTCGCGCGCGAATTCGGGTTTTCGCCTGAGCACTGCATGCGCATTGAACATACTTACATTCCGGGCGCGATTCCTGACGAGGAAAACCCATACGAGATCCTTGGCGTAAGCCGGGACGCAACGGACGAAGAAGTCCGCAAAGCCTATCGCAGGATCATCAAGGACTTCCATCCAGACAAGTTGATGGCAAAGGGGATGCCCGAGGAATTCCACAAGCTCGGTGCCAAGAAGACTTCTGAGGCAAACATCGCCTATGACCAGATCAAGAAGGAGCGACGCCTTTCCTGAACGGGAATCAATGGAAGGCGATCCAAACTCTTCCGGCTTTCCAAATGCCGTTTGAGACCCCCGCCGAGACAGCAAGGGCGCGGGAATGCCGTGCCGGCTTGCGCAGGGTCGGCGAGTTGGCCGGTCCGCAAGACGGAAGAACGGGTGCGCGAATTCACCGCTCAGGCGTCGGCTTTCGCTGGACGGCCGCGAATTGCCATTTGCGGGGCCGGAACGACACGGTTGTCGTGCGGCACGAAAGAAGGCACCTTCGGCGAGCGCCCAAACAATGCCCGTGAACATTCAAGGAAATTCAGCATGACCTCAAGCAAACCGCGTGTCGGTGCGCCCGTCGAGAGACTCAACTTTCCAACCGTCGATCAGGAAGGATTGATCTCGATTGGCGGGCCCAGGGATCGTTGGACGATGCTGTTCGTCTATCGTGGCCGTCATTGCCCGCGGTGCAAGCGTTTCCTGAACAAGCTGAACGACGCGTTGCCTGAATGGGTCGCCGCGATGGATGTCGTGGTGGTTTCGGCCGACAGCAGGGAAAAGGCCTTGTTGGACAAAGAGGAATTCGGCTGGGAATTCAATCTTTGCTACGGATTGACAGAGACGCAAATGCGGTCGCTCAATCTATTCGTTTCCGAACCGCTCTCCGAAACGGAAACAACGGGACTGTTCGCGGAACCTGGTGCATTTGCAATTCGTCCGGACGGAACGCTGATGCTTGCCGACATTTCCAACGGACCTGCAGCGCGCCCTGACCTGGAAGAGCTTCTGGACGGCATGAAGTTCAACATCGAGAACGATCGCCCGGTCAGGGGAACCGCCTGACTGGAGTCTTGCGGAAGACGCAGTCGCGTTCAGGTGCATGAGCTTGTGCCGGAAAGACACGCGGCGATCAATTTCGGCGCTGAAACGAACCGGTGCGAAGCGCAAGATCGCTTCGCCTAGCGGAGGCAGATGAGGCAAATGCCCGGAGTCTACGAGCGCATAACGCGTTTCTTCATGAATGCGGTCGATCCCTACCAACTGTCCGATGCGCCGCCTGACCGCAAGGTCTGGCCCTTTCTGAAGTCTCACCTGTGGCCGCTGCGCCGAATCCTGGTCGTCAGCGTCGTCGTAACCGCCTTGGCGGCCAGCGTTGAGGTTTGGTTGATCCAGTACGCCGGGACGGTCATCGACATGCTGGCATCCAGCTCGCCTCGACAGCTTTGGGAAACGCAGGGCACGGGGCTGCTGGCAGCGGCGCTTGTCGTGCTCCTGTTTCGGCCGTTTGCGCAGTTCTTGCGCCATGCCGTCAACGACATTTCCTTTCAATGCAATGCAGCGACGCTGGTGCGATGGCGCGCCTACGATCACCTGATCCGGCAGTCGGTCGGCTGGTTCCAGGAAGACCTGACGGGCAGGACATCCGGGCGCCTTGTGGACATCGGGAACCACGTCGCGGATTCGATACACAGTGCCCTGAATGCCGTCGCGTTCGGAATTGTCTACATGGTTGGGGTGGTCGTGCTTATGGCCGGCGTCGAGGTCTGGCTGGCAGTGCCCTTGTTGGTCTGGTTCGGCCTGTACCTCGGGGTGCTGATCTGGATCATCCCGCGAATGGTCGTTGCCCAGCAGAACTTTCAATCCGCAAAGTCAGCCCTGATCGGATCCGTGGTTGACAGCTTTTCCAACTTCGACACGCTGAAGCTCTTCGCGCCAAAGGATCAAATCGCGCAGGAGCAGCGCCTTCGTCTGGAGGCAACCAGACAGGCGCTATTCAGGACCCGCCAAATCGGCGTAAGCCTGCGCACCACGCTTGTAATGCTGGAGGCCGTGGTAATGGTCGGCTTCATCGGCTACGGCATCTGGCTTTGGTCTGCCGAGGCGGCAACGATCGGCCTTGTTGCGTCCGCGATCGCGCTTTCGCTCCGCATAACCACGATGGCCGACTGGATCCTCGATTCCGTCTGGTGGGTGTTCCTGAGGATCGGGTCATTACGAGAGGCGCTGACGACCATCGGCCAGCCCATCGCGATTCCTCAGGCGCCAGACGCACCAGAATTGATTGTCAGCGACGGCGCTATCGAGATCGAGGATCTGCACCACCATTACGGGCTGGGGCACGGGGGCCTTGGCGGCGTGTCGCTTTCCATCCGGCCGGGCGAGAAGATCGGCCTGGTCGGCCGTTCGGGCGCAGGCAAGTCCACTTTGGTCAATCTGATATTGAGGTTTTTCGAGGCGGAAAACGGGACGATCACCATTGACGGTCAAGACATCCGGCACGTGGATCAGGACAGTCTCCGGGCCGCTATCGGAATGGTGGCGCAGCAGGCGGCTCTTCTGAACCGGTCGGTGAGAGACAACATTCTGCTCGGTCGCACGGATGTCAGCGAAGAGCGGTTGCTGGCGGCGACGTCCGAGGCGCGCGCGCATTCGTTCATCGAAGGGCTTTGCGATGGCAAGGGACGATCGGGATATGACGCACATGTCGGAGAACGCGGTGTAAAGCTGTCAGGTGGGCAACGGCAACGGGTAGCATTGGCACGGGTCATCCTGAAAGATGCCCCGATCCTGATTCTTGACGAGGCGACCAGCGCTCTCGACAGCGAGGTCGAGGCGGAAATTCAGCAATCCCTTGTCGACGTCATGCAGGACAAAACCGTGATCGCCATCGCCCACAGACTGTCGACGATCGCCAGAATGGACCGGATCATCGTGCTTGATCGTGGCGAGATCGTGGAACAGGGCACGCATGAGGAACTGACGAAGACGTCCGGTCTCTATTCCATCTTCTGGAGCCGCCAATCCGACGGCTTCATCGATACCACCGAGTAGGACTCGCAAGTCGCGTCTTTGCGGTTCGGCGATTCGCACATTGCTTGCGAGCACACGTGAACACGTCAATGCATGACTGGCAGCGTCTGTGGAGGAGGGCGGCGACCCTTCCGTGCTGCGTGCACCAGAGCGCGTTTCTACGCCACACTCGCTTCGGACGTTGAACAATGCGGTCTTCCTGCCACGGGCCAATCAGGCACGGCGGCGTCAGCGAGATTGCTGGAAAGAAGGTGATCATTATCAAGGCGGCGAAGATCGCGATGTAGAACGGCCAGATCGTTCGAACAGCTGTTTCCATCGATGACTTGCCAACCGCTGCCGAAGCGAACCTGACCAATCTCATGGCAACGCCGCCATGTAGCATCACCTCTCCTGTGAAGATGAAGAAGAGGATCGCCATCAGCAAGAAGACGTTGATGCCCGAAATGATTTTCTGGAACCTGATCATCAGTGGTAGGCCCTCGTGCCAAAGTGCTGCCACCGCCGAAGTGCCAAGGGCGAAGGCAACCGGCACGCCAGGCAGGACGCAGATGGAAAACAGGCGAGGAGAAAGAGAAGCCCCAAGAAGGTTCCTTTTTCCTTATTGAATGGTGTCGCCGCGTTGGTCCCGGGCAAGCGCGAGGCGAAACAGATGGCCCAAGGAAAACAGAAGGATGAGTGCGCCACTGATCGTCAATGGCAGTGACCGGAGGCCTTCGGGCAACTCGATGAGCGGGATCATTGAAACCCACTTGAACAACGTGAGTTAGGCACCATGGTAGCGCATCAGCCCGCCGAACTTGGCCATCAACACATCATGCTGGCGCTTCTCGAGCTACCCGACTTCGATGGCCTGCAAGGGCTACAACCCCATGACCGCCAAACAGGTCCCTCTCGCGGGCAAGGCCGCAGAGATGGCTGGAGACCGACCTCGATTTCCGCAAAATGGTCCGAGCAGTTACCTTGGCTTCGCGACTTTTTTGTAGGTTTGATTGTCGTGCCTCAATCGCAAGATCGACGACAACGTGCTTGTCGATTGGGGCACCCCGCAGAATGAGTTGCTGCTATTGCAAGTTCGCAAGACCTGCCACCTTGCGATATAGGTCATCCACGGAATGGTGCAGGCGCAGCAGCTTCTCTTCCTTTCCAAGCGTTTCGCCCATTTGAACCGAACGCGGGCGGTTTAGCTCCGCAGCAAATTCATTGCATCCAAGGTTTCGACATAGATGCACGCCAAAATTGGTCGACCTGTTGACCTTGCTCGGCGCAATGAACGTCGCAACCCCACTATTGTCATGAATCGTCTTGCACCAATCGCACATGAACTTTCTGAGCCCCGTGGATTTCATGGCATTACGTTTCAGGCGAAGTGTCCGAAGCTTGGCATCCGGCCAGCCAAATGACACGTGAACGACAGAGCCGGACTTGTGTATCCATTTCAAGAAGGCGCGGTCTTCGGTCGCGAGGTCGGCAAAATCGTTCGCCGAAAAGAACTTTCGGTACTTCTTTTCCACGGTCGCGAGTATGTCGTCTCTTTGAATCATGCTTACGTCAGCCCCTTGATGTGAAGCCAATTTCATCCCCATCACCAGGCATTCGGCAAAGCCGAATGCACGCCGAGTTCGACATATGCAAGGACCGTAGCCGCTCGGGATGCATTCGACCATTGATCTCTCTGTCCCTCGGCATTCGGATCAGGCCTCTTCCCACGTCATCTTCAGCCGTCGTCTTTCGGGTCCAAAAGAGACATTCGAATGGCCAAGGTCAAACAGAAGATCTCCGGTTGCTTCCGGTCGACGAAATACGCCGCAGCCTGCTGTCGCATCTCAAGCTGGGTGAAGTAGCATATGGACTGCACGGGCTACAACCCAATGACCGCCATACGGGTCGCGCTCATGGGCAAGGCCGCTGGGACGGCTTGAGACCGACCTCGACTTCCGGAAAACGGCCCGAGCAGTTACCGACGGAGTAGAATTCGAGTGACTTGCCATCGTGGGTCCGGCAATTCGCGCGACGCGCTCAGGAGATCCTGCACGCATGATGGCGTGACTGGAAGGATCCAAAATTGGAAAGGTGACGAAGGGCCCTTTGCTGCACTTCCGTGTCGCGTACGTAGAGGGGCAGGGCGCGTATTTCGGACGCAGTACCAGGTTACCAGAAAAATTCGGTGTGCCCGACCGCGCGCATCAGCGCTTCAAGGTAGTAGTAGTCGCCATAGGGCAGCAGATTGTCGGCGCGTCCGAGTTCGACGAATGCCGCGCCTTCCTTGAGCAGGCCCTCGGCTTCATCGATTCCGGATATGTCGCAGTGACGGACGAGCCCGCTCAGGATCCGGTCGGCAAGTGCCGTGTAGCGCCCAACTTCCGGGCCCGACCCGAATCCCTGGGCAAGCGCGTAGACGCCGGCAGCCGTCACGGCACCTGCAGACGAGTCGCGGTATGGGTGCCGGTCCTCGGCCAAGTCGTAGTCCCACAACGGCACGCCGTCATCCGGAAGCCTCTCCGAAACGTAGTCAGCCATCCGGGCCGACGTGTCGCGGTATGCTTCAATGCCGGTGTTCAGAAAGCTTTGCGCCAGACCGTGAATGGCCCAGGCCTGGCCGCGCGACCAGCAACTGCCGTCATGCAGGCCCTGATGCGTGTAGCCCTTGATTGCAGTGCCGGTGGCCGGGTTGAATTCAAACGCATGAAACGAGCTGAAGTCGTCACGGACCAGGTTGCGGATGGCGGTTTGGTTGTGCATGTCCGCGATGTCGCGGAACGACGGCTGCCCGGTTTCGCGATGCGCCCAGTAAAGCAGGGACATGCCCTGCAGGCTGTCGATGTTCAGCGTGCGTGTCTTCCGTTCCCTGAACTCCGGCTCGTCGCGCTGCATCGGGTTCCAGCACATCACGAAGGGCATCGGCTGGCGCCAGCGTGCCGCGAGAAAGTCGGCGGCGCGCAGCGCCATGGCGCGTGCTTCTTCATCGCCTGTCAGCTTGAAGTCGGCGACGCAGGACAGGAGAAACAGAAAGCCGAGATCGTGGTCGTGCCAGGCCGGGTTCTCCAGCACGCGACGGAAATACGGGCGCCTGGCGCGGGCGCTGTTCTTGAGACGCTCGTTCCCGGTCAGCGCATATGCAAGCCACAGCTGGCCGGTCCAGAAGCTCGCAACCCACTCGTCGTCGGTGCAGAATTCGTAGGCAAGGGTTCCCTGAATGCCCATCCGGGGATTGCGCAGGCCGAATTTCGGCACGAGGGACTCGATCTTGGCGAGGGCCCGCGCCAACGCGTCGGCAAACAGGTCCTTGTGTGCCGTGGGCGGCTGAAACAGTGCCAGCGTTGCGTAGGATTCGCCGGTATCCGCAGGATCATCCATTGCCACGTGCCGCTTACGAGAACAGGGTGCCGCCGTTTATGTCGACATTTGCACCGGTGATGAACGCGGCCTGGTCCGAAGCGAGATAGGCGACCAGGTTTGCAACGTCTTCCGGTGCGCCCTCGCGCTTCAGCGGCGTGATGCTTGCCACATGCGCGCGGACCTCCGGCTTCGTGAAGATGTTGTGGAAATCGGTGTCGATCATTCCGGGGCAGACCGAATTGACCCGTATGCCCGGCCCGAGTTCCTTGGCCATGCCGCGCGTCATTGTCATCATTGCACCCTTCGCCGCACCATATGCAATGGCGCCCGGACCGCCGCCATCGCGCCCGGCCTGACTTGCCAGTCCGACGATGGAGCCACCTTCGGTCATGTGGGGCAACGCGGCCCTCACGATGCGCAGGAACGAAGTGGCATTCAGGTCCATCACGTGGTTCCAGTGATCCATGTCCATTTCAGGGATCTTCCTTCGGGCAACCAGCCCTCCGGTGACATGCACGATGATGTCGATCCGTTCACCCAGTTCGGAGACGGTCCTGGCGACGAGGGCGGCAACGGAATCGTCCGACGTCATGTCGCCCTGCAGGGCAAACGACTTTCCGCCTGCCGCCTTGATCTCGGTCACGGCGCTTTTGGCACCGTCGGCCGAGTTGTGGTAGTTGATGGCAACTGCAGCGCCCAAAGAAGCGAGCCGAAGCGCGCATGCAAGCCCGATGTCTCGCCCTCCGCCGGTGACGATGGCCGTCTTTCCTTGAAGGTTCAGTTGCGCATCGGAGGCGCTGATCTGTGTCTGCAGCATGAGTTGTCCTATCTGGCTTGGAAGGATTTCGGGATGACGACCTTGAAGGAATGGTCGTCCGCGCCAGTGAAGTACAACTCGCAGTCGTACCCCTGGTCGTCGAGAAAGTGAAAGATTCGGCTCGGCGCGCTTGACAGGTGCGGCACAAGCAGCGTTGCGATCCGATGGCACCGCGCCGCAGGAAACGCGGCGCGGACATGGGTGCTTTCGGCAAGCCCCTTGACTTCGTCCGGATCGACGCCGGGAAACCCGGTTGTCTGCTCGATCTGGGGATGTCCTGCCTCTGACCAGAGGAACTTGCCGTAGATGCTCGAGCGCTCGCCGCGATAGCGGAACGTCTCCGCCCCGAGTTCCATTGGCGCATTGGCGTGAAAGAGCCAGTCGAGCGTCAGCGGCTCTGCCGCATCGACATGGTCGACGATCACGAAATAGCTGTCCCGCACGAAGTAGGCGTCGCGCAGGACCCGGGTGACTTCGGGCACAAGGCTTCGGTAGGCCGCCGTGGCATCCCCGCGAACGAACACGTGATCGCTGGCGTCCCGGGCATCGATGATCCGTCCCGCCGCCTTGATCGCCTCGGCCTTGTCACTTCCCGCGTACTGGCCCTTGCCGTTCAGGAGAATCGCGTTCTTGGACCTTGTCTGGCGCCGCCAGTTCCGGTGCATCGATGAATTGAAGGCGACGTAGTGACCGGACTGGATCGCGAGATCCTCTCCGAAGGCAGAAATGCAGAACGCGTTCTGGTCGCCGTGGCTGTGGCTTATCGAGCCCCACGGGCTGGACTTCATGACGAACTGGATGTGTCGGTCGGGGTCGCCCACGTGAGACTGGATGGCGACCCAGCCCGTGCCCTTGAACCAGCGCAGCCGGTCGTCGTGGGAAGGGGGTTCCGGCTCCACGGATCCGAAATCGTGTGTGAAGACGAGATCATCGAAGTTCAGGTCCCACCAGCCCCAGTTGTAGAATTCCGTTGCCGTTCCGGGGTCGTTGCGCCGGATCTCGTCGAAGTACCATTGGTAGGCAGGATTGCCCGTTATGCCCGCGAACTGGCGCGTGTTGTAGCCGAGCTTGAGGCAGGGCAGGTCGCCCATCGTGCTGTCGTCCCCAAAGGTGGCGCGGCGGGTGTCGGGAGCCTTTGTGTAGAGCGGGAAGTCGCCCGTCTTGTGGAAGAACGGCCTCCGGTACAGGTCGATGTCCGAGGCGCTCCGCAACAGGTTGGCCGCATCGATGAGATAGGCGATGCCAGTCATCCAGTAGTGCGGCCCTTCGGCCCAGCCGCCATCCGTGTCGGCCCAGGGCGAGTAGAGCGTGGAAAGGAACTCGACCGAATAGTGCAGCCAGTCCTCGGCCTCGCGCTCTTCGCCCAGCATGGCGAGGCAGGCGGGAACCAGAACTGCTGACACCGAGCGCACTGCATGGCTGTCGAAGGGAAAGAGGTGAATCCGCGCGTTCCGGACGGCGTGGTCGGCGACCTGCCTGGTCCGGGCCAGGAGGGCGGTGCGAACCGTTTCGCGCTCGCTCTCGTCCAAGTCGTCGTGAAGCCAGTCATAGCCCCAGGCAAGGGCCAGGGCGACTCGGAACGCCCATTCGTCCGTATAGGCGCGTGACGTGGTGCCGTCCGGATCCCAGCTTGCAGCTTCCATAAGCCATGCCTTGGCGTTCGCGGTCAGGGCCGGGTCGCTCAGGATCTTGCCGGCAATGGCTTGGTGGCGAATGGCGTAGATGAGTTCCTGACAGTCGATGTAGGTCTGTCGCCAGATCGACGCGACTCGCTTGTTGTCCGGATAGGGCGCAGGCTCGGACATCGGCTGCCGGTCCGCCCAAGGCTTGACCGAGCGCTCGTGGAACGTGCGCCAGCCGCAATGATCCGGGTTCTTCGCCAGTGCTGCCTGGAATTCCTTGAGCCTCTCCGTGTCGAGCCAAAGTCGGGGATGTGCCCTGGAGACGGCGTCGAACCGCTCCGGGCGTGGCGCAAGCGGCGTGTTCGGCAGGTTCTCCGCGACGGTGAAATTCCGTTCCCGGCTCCATTCGCCGACGGGCATTCCATCGGCCCAGACACAGTACCGCCACGCATGGTCGCCGGCAGGAAGCGCCTCCGGCGGGGTCAGGAAATTGACCGGAATGTCCGAGAACACGCGCTCCGACCCGTCCTCGCACGTGATTGCCACGGCATAGGACGCCTCGTCCTCGATGGCGGGAATCCACGTGAAACGCGGCGGGTTCTCGACGACTTCCGTGTCGGCATCCGGCGCATACCGAATCGTCAACCGGCCGGCAGGTGGTTCGTCCAGTGGCAGGATCTGCGCACGATCTGGCGCTGCCTCACGATCAAGCAACATACGCAACACTTCTCGGACACGGATCAAAAATGTTCTTGCTTTGTTTCGATGATTCGGGTATGAGCTTCGCGACGCGGGGAAAAGACGAAATCCAAGTCGGATCATCGCGTTGTTGGACGTTTGCGTGTTCGGCTTCATGCCATGCACGTTTCACGGCAACTTGGGCCGTTTTCGGGCGGCGGGCGACGATGTTGCGCTCGTTGCGGAATAAATCAAGTGTTGCGTCCATCGGATGCGTCCGAAGCAGGTAAGCAAGGAGGGCGGCGCGGACTGTCCGCGCCGCCCGAAGTTTCAATGCCTCAGCCGCCGTATTGGCGGTTGTAGGCGGACTGCATCGCGGCCAGCACGTCGTTCAGGCCCATCTTGTCAAGATCGGCCATGTAGGAGTCCCAATCGGCCTCGACTTCGCCGGTGCCGAGAATCCAGGCCTGCTGGCGTTCGAGCATGTAGGTGCGGACCGACGGCCAGTACTTGTCGTAGACCGCTTGTTCGTCCTCGTTGAAGGCGACGCCAAGGAACTGGTCGATCAGGTAGTCGCCCTCGTCGTAGAGGGCGATGCCTTCCAGCGCGAACTCGTTTGACCACTGGATCTCGTATCCGTAGTCCTGAAAGTAGCCGCGCGCGTGGAGCTGCGCACCCAGTTCGTAGAGCTGGGAGTTGACCGGCCGGCCGGTTCCAAGGATCGCGTCCGTGAAGATCGCCTTGCCGTCCTCCATGGTCCAGTGGACGCCCTCGACACCGAAGTTCACGATGTTCCGGCCTTCTGGCGAGAACCAGAAGTCGAAGTACTTGATGGTCTCGACCGGGTGCTTGTTTGTCCCGCCGATTGCCCAGCCGTCCGGCTTGATCGGGATGCGGCGATGCTCCTCGATGCGCATTCCGGAAATCGAGGCAGGAGGCGCAAACGCCTTGAACACGAATCCCTCGATTTCGCTCGACAGGCGATTGTAGCCCGAGGTGGAAGCGAACCAGTCGTGAGTCATTCCGCCCAGGTTCTCCGAAAGCAGGTACTCGCGGGCCGAAGAGCCGCGCGTGAAGACTTCGGGGTCAATGAGGCCTTCGGCGTACCACTCGGTGAGGTTCTTGATGCCCTCGCGATAGCCTTCGCCTGCATAGGGATGCTTGATCTGGCCGCTGTCGACGTAGAAGTCATGATAGGTGTCGGATCCGGACGAGCGGCCGTCCCAGAGCGTCACGAGACGGATCAGCTCTTCCCACTGGCGGGCAAAGTAGGGCACCTCGTCCTTCAGGCCGTTGCCGTTCGGGTCTCCGTCGCGAAACGCCTCAAGCACCGCCTTCACCTCGTCGACGTTCTGCGGAAGGTCGAGGCCCAGCTTGTCGAGCCAGTCGTAGCGGATGAAGTAGGCCCGACCGTACTTTCCGTCCGGCAGGTACGGGATGTAGTACATGTTGCCGTCGGCGGCAGAGATCGCGGCCTTGATGTCTGGGCGCTTCTCGAAGAACGCCTTCAGGTGCGGCGCATGCTCGTCGATCAGGTCGTTGAGCGGCATGAAGGCACCCTGCGGCCCGTACTGGTTCACGACATCCTTGATGCGCGAAGTGCCGATTATGTCAGGAAGCTTGCCCGACGCGAGAAGCAGGTTGATCGCTTCCCCGCTGTTGTCAGTGTTGGAGCCGACAGTCGCGTTCTTGAGGTGGATGTTGGTCAGCCGGCGTGCCTCCTGCTCCACTGGCCAGTCCTCGTCATACGAGGGATAGCGCTTGTGGTGCATGTGGACGGTGAGCTCCAGCGGCTCGTCCACGATCTTTAGGTGGCCATCCGCGATGGCGGGCGTGGTCACCGCCATCGAAGTCAGCAAGGCTGAAGCCAAAGTCAGATGTCGCATGAGTTCCTCCTTGGTTGCGAACTTCTGGTCATTCCTTGACACCCCCGAGAAGGATGCCCTTGTTGAAGTATTTCTGCGCGAACGGGTAGAAGCAGAGCACAGGGATGATCGAGCAGACGATGATCGCGGCCGTGACGGTCTCGACGCTGTACGGCGCGTCGATCAGGGTCGAGGAGAACTCCTCGTCGTCGGAAAGCGTCGCGATGGTCTGGCGCAGGTAGACCTGCAGCGGGATCTTGCCCTCGTCGGTCAGGAGCACCATCGCCCAGAAGAAGCCGTTCCAGCGCGAGACGACGCAGAACAGCGTGATCGTCGCAATGGCGGGCTTGGACAACGGAACGAAGACCTTCCAGAGAACCTGGAACTCGTTGGCACCGTCCATCCTTGCCGCTTCCTCGAACGAGCTCGGGATGCTCTCGAAGAAGTTGCGCAGCAGGATGATGTTGAATGCGTTGCAGGCGAACGCGATGATGATGCCGAAGTAGGTGTCGAGGAGCCCGAGGTCCCGGATATTCAGCCAGAACGGGATCATGCCGGCATGAAACCACATGGTGAAGGCGACCATCAGGTTCCAGAAACGTCGTCCGAGAAGCTGAGGACGCGACAGCGCGTAAGCTCCCGGAATGATGATGATCAGGCTCGTGATCGTGCCTCCGATAGTGTAGATGAACGTGTTGCCATAGGAGTTCCAGAACTGGGGCTCCGACAGGACGCGCGCGTAGGCCGCCAGCGTCACGTCGACGGGGCTCAGCACCACACGTCCGGCCCGCGCCGCGAAACCCGAGCTGAAAGACACGGCTGCAATGTATATGAACGGATAGAGCGTCGAGAGCGTGAACAGTCCGATCAGGACCATGTTCGCCCGGACAAAGAGCCGATCGCCGCGCGAGTAGAGGTTCATGTTCTGCATGCCGTCCCCTCCCTCACCACAGCGACGTGCGCGACACGCGCTTGGAAATGGAGTTGGCGGTCATCACGAGGACGAATGCGACGACGGCGTTGAAGAGGCCGGCGGCGGCGGCCAGGTCGTATTGGCCGCTTTGCAGGCCCTGACGGTAGATGAAGGTGTTGATGACGTCTGCCGTCTGGTAGGTCGCTGGCTGGTAGAGCAGGATGATCAGCTCGAAGCCCACTTCCATCAGGTTGCCGATCCGGATGATCAGCATGATGATGATCGTCGGCATGATCGAGGGAATGGTGATCTTCCACATCATCTGCCAGCGGCTTGCGCCGTCGACGACCGCGCTCTCGTAAAGCGAGGGGTTCACGCCGGCGATGGCGGCGAGGAAGATGATCGAGCTGAATCCGGCTTCCTGCCAGATGCCGGAGCCGATGAAGATCGGTCGGAACCACTCCGGCTTGGTCAGGAAATAGACCGGTTCGATGCCGATCCAGCCAATGATCGTGTTGACGATCCCTGCGCTCGGCGAAAACGCCGTGATGACGATCCCGGCGATGATCACGGTCGAGATGAAGTGCGGCAGGTAGACGATGGTCTGGCAGGTGCGCCTGTAGAGCTCATGCAGGATCTCGTTGAACATCAATGCGAGGAAGATCGGGACCGGGAAGCCGAAGATGAGGCTGAGCGCGCTGATGATGACCGTGTTCCTGACGGCCCTGATGAACTGAGAGTTGTTGAACAGCGTCTCGAAATGCTCCCAGCCGAC
This sequence comes from Paracoccaceae bacterium, assembly GCA_965208685.1. GTDB lineage: Bacteria > Pseudomonadota > Alphaproteobacteria > Rhodobacterales > Rhodobacteraceae > JAJEFO01. The sequence goes on from CBDBPL010000007.1 coordinate 1,314,778, forward strand.
CCAGGGGCTCTCGACGATGCCCCGGAAGATGGAATAGTCCTTGAACGCGATCTGCAGCCCGTACATCGGCTTGTAGAGGAACAGCAGGAACCAGATGATCATCGGTGCGAGCATCACGTAGATCTGCCATTCGCGCTTGAAGTGGTCGGCCAGCCAGACCAGCCGTTCACGCATGGGTTTTTCGGTGGCGCGGGTGGCCGGTTCGCTGACGCCGGTGGCCGAGCCGGCCGAAGATGCAGGCAGGTCGGTCATTGCGCGAACCTCATCACCCTGCCGCTCGGTTGAGGACGCGACCGGTCGCGGCGTCGAAGACCTTCACCATCGCTGCCGGGACATGCACTTCGGTCAAGCCGGAAAGATGGCTCACGTCGCCGAACGTCTCTGCCTTGATGATGAACGGGTCCTCTCCGATCGCCGCGTGGAGCAGCGCCTCTGATCCAAGCGGCTCGACGAGGTCGAGCTTGATCGCGACGGGCGAGGAGGCCTCCCCGGCGGCGAGCGAGACGTATTCGGGGCGGATGCCGATGATCACGTCGCGGCCCGGGTCGCTTGGAACCGTGTCGGGAAGCGAGATCCTGGCGCCTCCGATCGTAACCGATGCGCCCTCCGCGTCGCTTTCGAGGGTTCCCATGAACTGGTTCATGGGCGGCGAGCCGATGAAGCCTGCAACGAACGTGCTGACCGGATTCATGAACAGGTCCATCGGCGTGCCGATCTGCTCGATTCGCCCGTCGTTCATGACCACGATCCGGTCGGCCAGCGTCATCGCCTCGACCTGGTCATGGGTGACGTAGATGGACGTGACCCCGAGACGGTTGTGCAGGCGCCGGATCTCGGCGCGCATCTGGGCGCGGAGCTTGGCGTCGAGGTTGCTGAGCGGCTCGTCGAACAGGAACACCTTCGGGTGGCGCACGATGGCGCGTCCCATCGCGACCCGTTGCCGCTGACCTCCGGAAAGGTCGGCGGGGCGACGGTCGAGAAATTCCGTGAGTCCGAGGATCCCGGCGACTTCCGTGATCGAACTGGCGATCACGTCCTTCTTGACGCGCCGGATGCGCAGGCCGAAGGCGATGTTTTCGGCGACGTTGAGATGCGGGTAGAGCGCATAGTTCTGGAACACCATCGCGCAGTCGCGGTCCTTGGGCGCGATGCGGTTCATCGTCCGGTCGTCGATGGTCAGGGTACCCTCGGAGATTTCCTCCAGTCCGGCGATCATCCTGAGCGTTGTGGACTTTCCGCAGCCGGAGGGGCCGACCAGCACGACGAATTCATGCGCGGCTACCTTCAGGTTGATTCCGTGAACGACCTGAATGGCGCCGAAACGCTTGTAGATGTCCTTCAGAACGACTGCTGACATCCATCTCCCCGGTGGGCATGAGGCGCGTGCAATCTTTCGTTGACGTCGCCAGCCTTGCTAACTTGTATACAAGTATGCATGATTCGACGGGAAGGACAACAGGAAGTTTCTGCGGAGGTGGGAAATGCGTGTAGCGGAAGTGCGGATCACGCCGGTCGCGGTACCTGACGTGCCGCTGCTGAACACCAAGGGCGTGCACGGCGCGCATTTCCTGCGCTCGATCATCGAGATCGGGACGGATGACGGCCTGGTCGGTGTCTCGGAGACCTACGGGCAGGTGCGTTGCCTGTCTGGCTTGCAACAGGCGGCGGATGCGCTGACGGGCCTGGACCCGTTCAACCTCAACGACCTGGCGCGCCGGGTGTCGGAAGCGCTGCCGGATGCCGGCGGGATCAACGGCCCGACCATGCTTGCGGACCACAAGGTGGTTGACGTGGTCTACGGCGCGTTCGAGATTGCCTGTCTTGACCTGCAGGGCAGGGCGCTCGGTCGTCCGGTCTGCGACCTGCTCGGCGGAGCCGTGCGCGACGAGATCGGGTTCGCAGGTTACCTGTTCTTCAAGTTCGCCAAGCCTCACGACCAGTTCGGCGACGATCTCTTCGGCGAGGTCATGACCCCGGACGCGCTCGTAGAGGAAGCAGTGGCATTCGTGGGAGAGCACGGGTTTCGGTCGCTGAAGCTGAAGGGCGGCGTTCTGGAACCGGAGCTTGAGATCGAGACCATGCTGAAGCTGCGCGAGCGTTTCCCGGATCACGCCCTTCGCATCGACCCGATGGGGGCCTGGCGTGTCGAGACGGCTGCAGGGGTCTGCGAAGCCCTGGGCGGCATCCTGGAATATCTTGAGGATCCGGTGCGGGGCATGGACGCCATGGCAGAGCTGGCGGTGCGGACGGACATGCCGCTCGCGACCAACCTGGTGGTGGTGGAGTTCGAGCAGGTCTTCGAGGCGCACCGGAGGGGTGCCGTGCAGATCGTGCTTTCGGACCATCACTATTGGCGGGGCGCGACTGGGGCCGTGACTCTGGGCCGGATGTGCGCCTCTGCCGGAATGGGCGTGTCGATGCATTCGAACACGCATCTGGGGATCAGTCTTGCCGCCATGCTTCACGTGGCTGCGGCCACGCCGAACCTGTCCCATGACTGCGACACCCATTTTCCTTGGACCGGTCATGACGTGATTGAAGGTGCGGGACTCGAATTCAGGGACGGGCGGCTGAACGTTCCACGCGGAGCGGGTCTCGGCGTGTCGCTGAATCACGAGTCACTGCAGCGACTGCATGCGCTCTATCTGGAGAGTCCCGTGAAGGATCGGGACGACACGGACGAAATCCGCCGATACATCCCCGACTATGTCAGAAAGGTGCCGCGATGGTAGCGTCTTGCAACGACAGTTGCCATCAGCCCGGCAGGCAGCAGAATAGTCGAACGCGACGCAAGTCTCGTCGGGGCGGGAGCGGTCACCGACGCGAATCGATGAGATGAGCGGCTGCAGACGCGGTGCTTGAGGCATGGAATCCGGTGCTGGCATCGACTGATTGCCGAGGCTCTCGCGCCTGTTTGGTCGTCCGGGACGGCGAAGTGATCGGTGGGCGGTCCTCCCGCCGTGGGGTCGCGGGAGTTGCCGCTCAGGTTGAATGGAGGTCAGCTGTCGCCAAACGAGAAGTCGGGGAGCGAATCGAAGGCCAATTGAATGGCTTGGCTCCAACCCTTCGAAATTGTCCGGTAGTACGGGTCGCTCTCCGCAATTCGACGCGTCGGTCCGGGGACAAGCGTTTCCGCCTCATAGACGCCGAGGTCGAGTGGCAGCCCGACCGACAGGTTTGACTTGATGGTTGAATCAAACGAGACGATGAGAAGCTTTATCGCGTGTTCAAAGGAGAGGTCCGGGCGATAGGCTCGTGCCAATATCGGCTTTCCGTACTTGGCGTCACCAAGCTGGAAATAGGGCGTGTCCGGCCCGGATTCGACGAAGTTCCCTTCCGGGTAAATCATGAACATTCTCGGGGGCTCACCCCGGATCTGGCCGCCCACGACTATGCTCGCCCGAAATGCTGACGACTCTTCGCTCCCTTCAGGCCCGATTTCATGGATCGTCTCGCGCAGGATCTTTCCGATCAACCGGGCAACCCGGAACATCGACGGCGCATTGAGAACGGACTGGCTGCCTTCTCCTGACTGGGCCTGTTCCTCGATCAGGTTGATGACCGATTGCGTGGTTGCAAGATTCCCCGCCGTCATCACCGTCAGAACCCTTTCTCGAGGCACGTCCCAGCGGAAGAGCTTCTTGTGAACGGAGACGTTGTCGATGCCCGCGTTGGTCCGGGTGTCCGACATGAACACCAGCCCTCGATCGAGCCGCATGCCGACGCAATAGGTCATCCGGGGAGTCCCTGCCGTCCGGACCGGGCCATGAAACCGCTTTGTCCGGACGAAGTCATTGCTGGGTCACCTGCAACGAAACCTTCATCGATTCAACTGCATCTCCCAGTCGCATTCCCCGGACGGGCGCGGCGTCCTGACAGTCAAGCCCCGTTGCAACCCTCACGTACCGGTCGTCAGGAGAAATCCCGTTCGAGACGTCGAACCCGACCCAGCCCAGTCCATCGACATGAACCTCAGCCCAGGCATGCCCGGCCTGTTCGTTGCCGCTGTCGCCGGATTCGAGGTATCCGCTTACGTAGCGGGCGGGGAAGCCAAGGCACCTGGATGCGGCCAGGAATACATGCGTGTGATCCTGGCACACGCCCTTGCCGGCGACCAGGGCGTCTTCGGCGCGGGTCGTCGTGCTGGTCGTGCCTGGCTCGTAGGACATCTTGGACAGGACCCGGGCCGAAAGCGCATGCAGCAACCTGATGTCGTCGCTGTCAGGGGAGCCCTTTCGCCACTCGGCGGCAAAGTCCTCGGTCAACTGGTGAATTCCGGAACCGGGCCTGGTTGTTTCCGTCTCCCGCAGATACAGCCACAAGGGAACGTTTCCGCGATGGGCGCCGAAGACTCCGCTGGAATCAGCGACCTTGACCTCGCCTTCACAGGTCACGACAACTTCGTTCGTGTCGGCATGGGCGCTGACAAGATCAACCTGGTTGTGGAACTGGTCCGTGAAGGTGACTTCCCTTGTGCCACCTTCTATCTGCGTGGACCAGGATCGGACGTCTTGCCCCCGGCCGCTCTTCGGATGCAGGCGAAGCTGAAAGAGGCCGATGCGGATCGGCTGATCATATTGATATGACGTCTTGTGGGAGATCTTTAGCAGCATGCGACGGGCTCCGAGCCGAATTCACGCGTGAAACCGGTAATCGGTCTCGATTTGGCCGCCCAGATCGCCCAGCCTGGAGATGAATTCCTGAATGAACTCATGCAACCCTTCTTCAAGAACTTCGTTGATGTCCCGGCTACGCAGGCTGCTGGTGAGCTCTTCCGCAAGGGTCAGGCTCGGGCTGGGGGCAGGGTTCGGCAGGTCTGATTCAAGGTGGCGAAGGTTCTCCAGGATCTGGTTGCAGCAGAACGCCATCGACCGCGGCATGCGGCCGTCGACAATCAGGAAACTGGCAATTCCGGCCGGATCGGGATCGCCTTCGTTCAGCCAGTCATAAGAGTGTTCGGCAGAAACGGATCGAAGAATCGTTTCCCATTGAACGTTGTCGATCGGTGCACCGACGTGAACGACGGACGGCAGCAGGACATAGTACTTCACGTCGAGGATTCTGGCGGTGTTGTCGGCACGTTCAAGAAACGTGCCCAACCTGGCGAAATTGAACATCTCGTTCCTGAGCATCGTGCCGTGCAGGGCGCCTCTCACATAGGCGCTCTGCTGGCGTATCAGGCTCAGGACTTCGGGCAGTCCGTGGTGCGTGACAGGCGTCTTCAAGGCGTTCCGGAGCGACATCCAGGTTTCGTTCGTGGCTTCCCACACCTCGCTCGTCAGAGCGGTTCGAACGGCCCTTGCATTGTTCCTGGCGGCTTCGATCAGTGACATGACGCTTGACGGATTGCTCCGGTCCCGGAGCATGAAGTCAACGACGCCGTCGAATTCATAGCCCTGGTGACGTGCAAGAAACGCGTCTGTCGCACCGGCGGTGCTGATGATCGAAGACCATTCTTCGGCGCCGGACCGAGAGCGGGTAAGGGCTATCCGCAGACCGGCCCCGACCAGCCTGGCAGTGTTTTCGCTGCGCTCCAGGTAGCGAAACATCCAGAAGAGACCGTCAGCGGTTCGACCCAGGACCATGTCAATCCTCCAGCACCCAGGTGTCCTTTGTCCCGCCGCCCTGGCTCGAATTGACGACCAGGGAGCCTTCCTTGAGCGCAACACGCGTGAGCCCCCCCGGCGAGATATGTATCCTGTCGGGAGAAACCAGGACGAAGGGTCGAAGATCGACATGCCTGGGCGCAAGCCCGCTTCGGGCAAAGATCGGTACTGTCGAAAGGCACATGGTCGGCTGCGCGATGTAGTTGTCAGGCCGGGACGACAGGAGCCGCCTGAAATCCTCGAGCTCCTGCTTGCTGGCGGCGGGGCCGACGAGCATTCCGTAGCCGCCCGATCCGTGTATTTCCTTCACGACCAGTTCGGAGAGATTCTCGAGCGCGTGGGCCAGATGGTCCGGTTCCGAACAGCGCCAGGTTGGCACGTTGCCCAGGAGCGGGGCTTCGCCGGTGTAGAACCGGATGATGTCCGGGATGTAGGAATAAACGGCCTTGTCATCGGCAATTCCAGTGCCCGGGGCATTCACCAGTGTCACGCCGCCAGCGCGGTAGACGTCCAGGATTCCCGGAACGCCGAGCAGGGAATCGGGTCGGAAGTTCAAGGGATCAAGAAAGTCGTCGTCGACACGCCGGTACAAGACATCCACGGGAACGTAGCCGCGAATCGTCCGCATGGCGATGCGCCCGTCGACAACGCGGAGGTCCTGGCCTTCGACGAGTTCAATTCCCATCTGGTCAGCAAGAAAGGCGTGTTCGAAGTAGGCGGAATTGTGAATGCCTGGCGTCAGCACCCCTATGACCGGCCTGCCTTCGCAACGCGCAGGCGGGCAATCGGACAGGCACCTGCGAAGGAATCTCGGGTAGTCGCTGACCGGCCGCACGCTTACGGCTGAAAACAGGTCAGGAAACATCTGCAGCATGGTTTCCCGGTTTTGCAGCATGTAGGAGACGCCAGAGGGCGTTCGGGCGTTGTCCTCAAGAACGAGGAACTCATTTTCGCCCGTTCGGATGATGTCGGTCCCGACGATGTGCGTATAGACGTTTCCGGGCGGCGTGACTCCGATCATCTGCGGCAAGAAGGCCGAATTGCCGGCGACGAGTCTGGCAGGAAGCGTACCTGCCCTGATGATTTCCTGCCGATGGTAGATGTCGTGCAGGAATGCATTGATGGCCCTGATCCGCTGTTCGATTCCGCGCGTCAGCTTTGACCACTCGGCCGCCGAAATTATCCTGGGAACGATGTCGAACGGAATCAGCCGTTCGTCGGCGTCCTTGTTGCCGTAGACATTGAACGTGACGCCAACGCTTCGGAACAGCGCATCGGCTTCCGAGGACTTCTGCTGAAGGCGTCTTACGTGCTGGTCTTCCAGCCACTGATGATAGCCCGAATAGGGCCAACGGATTCCGCCGCCGGCCAAGAACATTTCGTCGAAAGGGATGTCTTCCTTTTCCATGCTGGCCGCCATCTTTGGCGATACCGGTTGGGAATGCAATCCGCCCGGGCCGCAGGCCAGGCTCTGGTCCAGGCGATTTCGGAGTCGCGGGCGACCAAGCCTGACTTCTGACGTCGAACGTCGCGGGCAGGCCCTCCCGTCGAGGCAAGCCCGCGGAGAAAGCATGGCGAGGCCGGCGGCGGCAAGGGTTGACGCAGCCTTGGCGTGTCTGCCCCTGACAGATCCCTCAAGACACCTGGCCAGCGCAGCTTCCGAGCACTTGCCCGCCACGGCGAGGGGCCGGCACGACACGGAGGCACGCGCTGCCGTCAAGGGTCGAACGGGAAGGCAGTTCGGGTTCAGTGCCAGCAACGCGGGAAGGCGTGGTGCGAGGAAGTGCCCACACTCGCGAAGTGCCTGCCGGATTTCCTGTTGCGCAATGCCAGGCCTGTATCGGCTTTTGTTGTGCAATCTGGTATGGTAGTGACGCCCGGGAACAAGGAAGGCTCCATGGCGCGGTCATTGGCAAGAGTTGATCGCAGGACGAACGCGGACGACGTATTCGACTACCTGCACGGCGAGATCGTGTCGTTGCGGCTTCTGCCTGGGACCCGGATCAGCGAGATCGAGGTAGCGGGGCAGTTCGACGTGTCCCGCCAGCCGGTGCGCGAAGCGTTCATCCGCTTGGCGAATCTGGACCTGTTGCTGGTTCGTCCGCAAAAGGCGACCGAAGTTCGGCAGTTTTCCTCGCAAAAGATAAGGCGTGCGCGGTTCATCCGCATGGCAGTGGAATGCGAAATCCTGCGGCGGGCCTGCAGGTCGGCCACTCCGTTGCACCACGAGAGGTTGAGCAAGGACCTGGAAGACCAGCATGCGGCGATTGAAGGGCGCGACGTGGAGCGGTTCCATGCACTGGACTACGACTTCCACGAGCACCTTTGCCATGCCGGCGACAGCGCCCTGATGATTGGCACGATTGCCGAAAGCAAGGCGGCGGTCGACCGCATCTGTGTCTTGAGCCTTTCCGAACCGGCGACGATGGAGGAACTCCACGAGGACCATGCGCTGATCGCGGACGCGCTCCGCCGACGCGATGAGGACGAGTTGATCGGCGCGATCAAGGCTCACTTGTCCAGGCTTGACGATGTCATTGCAGGAATCCGCAAGTCGCATGCCGAATTCTTCGAGGACTGATCGGGCAACACCCCTTGCGGCTTTGCAAGCGCTAGGTGGCGGGCCGGGCGTTGCCGGCATCACCAGAATTGAAATTGCACGAATTCCTGAAGGCGGTGTCCGGTCGGCCTCGAATCTTGAGACTTCCCATCGAAGGTCCGTCTTTCTCAGTTCACGCCCGTCTTGCAATGCGATCCACGGCCTGCCCGCTCACAAGGAGTGCTGTCGAAGAAGGGCAGGAAGGTCGCCTTGACGAGGCTGGCCGAGAGTGCGAACCGGCCGAAGAGCCTGCCGTGACGCACCGTCGGCTTCCTGCGGCGGACTCGGCGACCACCAACCTCCTGAGGTGCGGGTTCTCTTGATCCGGTCCTGTCGCACCGTGCCGGGCGCAATGTTCGCCCGGTGCCCGGACCTTCCGCCGAAGCGGCCATCTGCCGGGCGGGAGCCACGGCGACGATGCACCGCCAGGCGGGACACTCAATTCAGCAGTTCGTTCCTGGCCCGCCCGCAACGGCTGCCGAATTCACTCCCGGAAGCGGAGATGGAGATCCTGCCGTCCAAAGAGTGCAATCGTTCCAGCGCCTTTGCCCGGGCTGTCCGCAGGACGCATCCCTGTCGGCAGGAATCGCAGCCTGTTGTCTCCGCGAGAGGGGCTCGTATGCTACCGGCACTCGTCGCGTTGTCAGCCGGGTTTGACTGCGAGCACCTCACCCCAGGCGATCGCCGCAAATGCCGCCGGGTCAGCCTGCCACTGGTCAAGGAGTTCGCGCCAACGGGCAAAGTCGTCGGCGCTGGCCAATCCCAGTTTTGTTGCCGCTGCCATGGTTTGCTCGGCAAAAAACCACCCGCTCGCAAACGCGTGGAAGAAATCGACATCCTCCTTGGCCGCGAAACACTCGAAGGACGCGCTCGCCGAAACGTCGCAGAAACCCGTGGCAAGAAGCACGCCCTTGATCTCCTTTCCCATTTCTGGATGTCCGCCGTTTGCCGAAAGGAGTTTGCCAAATACGTGCCAGGCATTGTCGAAGTCACCATGTTCGGGTTCGGAGAAGCATGAGGACAGGATTATGTCCCGACTCGAAATGATCCCGCCGGGTTTCAGGACGCGCATCATTTCCGCAACCGCAGCGCTGGCGTCCGGCACGTGCATTGTGGCTGCATGGGCGTGAACGACATCAAAGGAATCGCTCTCGAATGGAAGTTTCACGGCGTCTGCGACCTGGAACTCCGCGTTCTTGTGGCCACCGGCAGACGCCGCCGACCTGGCAATTTCGATCTGGGACTCTTCGATGTCGACACCGGTGAGTTTCCCGGGCGCGACCACGTCTGCCAGACCCATCGAGATCGTGCCGGGGCCGCAACCCACGTCGAGGAGGTGCATGCCAGAACCGAGCTTCGGAAGCAGGTGACCAGCGCAGTTGGCTGCACTTCTGCGACGCAGGAGCATCTGGAACTCCTCGCTGTAGCCCATGGTGTAACTCTGCTCTTGTGCCTCAAGGTCTGCTTGTTCGCTCATTTCACGCTCTCGTCAGGTTGTTGCATCATCCGCCCGGCTTGAACCTGATTGCCAGCATCCATCCGGAAGGCCTCGCGACCGTGTTCGCCAATGCAGGGCAGCCTGTCAAGTCGCCCCGGATCGGCGACAGGCCAGTCCGCGGGACAGCTTGGGAACCATTGGTCGGGGCTGCGCAACACGTTGCTGCAGGTTCCGCTTCACCGCAAGTTGTCCAGGCATCGGCCCAGCACTTCCGCCAGGGAGTCTTTCAGGCACTGGTAGCGAGTGCTCGGAACCGGTGTTGACAGGGCGAATATGTCGCCGTTCGAGTCCTTGATCGCGAATCCGAGTGCGCAGATTCCGTCAGAGTGCTCGTTCTCGTCCCTGGCCAGGGCGCCGTCCTTGATCCGCTCGATTTCATCCAGAATCTCCCCTGCGGTCCTGGCGTTCGAACCCCGCCCCTCGATTTCCGCAACGATCAGCCTTTCGGCGTGCTCCCGTGGCAGGCAGGCCAGCGCCGCCTTTCCGTTCGCCGTTGTCGTCAGCGGAAACGTCTCCCCGATTCTCGACACCGCGCGAAGCCGCTGGCTTCCGACGATCTGGTCGACGAACAGCATCCTGTTTCCGTCAAGGACGGCAAGGTCGACGGTCTCGCCGGTCTCTTCCGAAATCCGCTTCATGACCGGGCGCAGCCGATCCTTCATGTCCGACGCCGTGGCCTGGGCCAGGCTCAGGATCTCCGGGCCCAGCCGGATTCCCCCGTGTCCCTTTTCGATCGAGATGAAACCCTCGACGGCGAGCGCGGCGACAACGCGCTGCACCGTGGAACGCGGCAGGGCCACGCTCTTCGCGATCTGCCCAAGGCTGAGGCCGTCCGTTTCGCGGCCCAGAAGACGGAGAATGCCTGCGGCCCGGGAAATGACCTGAATGCCCTGATTCCTGTGGGAGGATTCTCCGTCCAATGCTCCGCCGCCCGCGCTGCCTGTTCCTGGTTTCGGTTCCCTGCAGCCTATCGGGGCAGCGGCGGCAAGGCAACACTTGACCACAATGCAATACATGTGTACCATAATGCGGGAAGAAGATGCTGCTTTTGGGGAGGAACGATGAGCGTCACCATTCGCGGAATAGATTTCCAGGCAAACGACGACAACGACATGGGGCTGGAGTTCGTGAACCTCAGCCACCGTTACGGCTTTCAGTGTCCGAACTGGCCGTATTTCAAGGACGTGCAGATCGATCGCCAGCATTACATGGCCAAGTCCGGCGTGCTCAGCCAGACCATCACGACCACCATGCACGTGACCACCCATATCGACGCTCCGGCTCACGTGGTCCAGGGCACGCCGTTCATCGACGAGGTGCCGCTGCCGCATTTCTTCGGTTCCGGGCTGGTCGTGAGCGTGCCCAAGAAGAGGTGGGAGTCGATCACGGGCGACGACCTTGAGGAGGCGTGCGGACATGCGATCCGCAAGAACGACGTCCTGATCATCAACACGGGCTGGCACAAGCAGTACGAGGACGGCGACTACTTCGCATACTGTCCGGGCCTGGTGCCATCGGCGGCGGACTGGATGGTGGAGAAGGGAATAAAGGTCGTGGGCCACGACACGCAGGCAAACGACCACCCGCTGGCCACCGCGATCGGTCCGCAGCGAAACGGCCCGATCCTGCCGCACCTTGAAGCGGAGTACCGCGAATGGTCGGGCGGACGCGACTGGAGTGATGATTTTCCGGAATGGGAGCCGGTGCACAACAAGCTGTTCTCGAACGGCATCCTCGGAATCGAGAATGTCGGAGGCGACCTTGATCGCGTGACCGGCAGGCGCTGCACCTTCGCGTTCTTTCCGTGGAACTGGGATCGGGGGGACGGCTGCATCATTCGCCTCGTCGCGATGTTGGATCCCGGCCAGAACTATCGGATCGAGGCAGGGGAGGCGTTCTGATGCTCGTCAAGCGATTTGCCGATGCCGAAACCTACGATGCCCCGAACCACTGGGGGGTCACCGGGCTCAGGCTCCAGGGCTTTGAGGACGGGGGCCCGGAAAACCAGTGGGTCGGCCTGTCCCAGTTCCTGCCGGGCGGCGGAGCCGGACCGGATTCAACACCGTTCGAGAAGGTCTATGTCGTGCTCGAAGGCGAGATGACGGTGATCATGGACGGCCAGGAAACGGTGCTGAAGCCGATGGACAGTTGCAGGATCGCGCCGAACGAGGTTCGCAAGATCGAGAACCGAAGCAACCACGTATGCAAGATGATCGTCGTGATTCCGTATCCCGACGGCAAGAGACCGGAGTAGGCCGATGTCACTGGACGATCCGCTCTCCCTGTTCGACGTGTCCGGAAAGGTTGCACTGGTCACGGGCGCCACCGGCGCCTTCGGCGGGGTCGCTGCGCGATGTCTTTCCGGCGCCGGCTGCAAGGTCGTCCTTGCGGGCGGAAACGCCGAGGCCTTGAAGCGGGTGGCGGCATCCTGCAGGGGCGAGATTCACGAGGTCAATTCCCGCCCCGACAGCGAAGAGGCTTGCGAGAACCTCGTGGCCGAATCGGCCGCGGCGTTCGGCCGTCTCGACATTCTCGTTGTCGCGTCAGGCATGAACAGGGTCGCCAAGATCGACGAGATGGACCCCTCGACTTTCGATGCCGTGATGGATGCAAATGTCACGCAGAGCTGGCTGATGGCCCGTGCGGCTGCCGGGCGGATGCTGTCCCAGGGAGAAGGCGGCAAGATCGTGCTGATGTCTTCTGCAAGGGGCTTGCTGGGGCATCCCGCCGGATACACCGCCTACTGCGCCTCCAAGGCCGCGGTGGACGGAATCACCAAGGCCTTGGGATGCGAGCTCGGGCCAACGGGCATCACCGTGAACGCAATTGCGCCGACGGTCTTCCGCTCGCCGCTGACCGCCTGGATGTTCGAGGACAACGAAGACGCGCAAGCCGTGCGCAAGGGGTTTCTGTCCCGCGTTCCAAAGGGGCGGCTTGGAGAACCCGAGGACCTGGCCGGGCCGCTTCTGTTCCTCGCCTCAAGCGCGTCCGACTTTTACACCGGGCACGTTCTTTACGCCGACGGCGGCTATACGGCAGGGTAGGAGAATGACCGGGGATCGTCAGATCGCTGTAATCGGCGCCGGCCTGATGGGCCACGGGATCGCCCTGACATTCGCAAGGGCCGGGCGGCGGGTCACGATCACCGATCCTTCGAGCGAGATGATGCAATCCGTTCCGGAGAGGATTGCCGAGAGCTTGCGGCTTCTCGGCGCAAGCGAGCCGGAAGTCTCCAAGGCCCTCGACGGTATCGAACCATGCGACTCGCTTCGCGCGGCGGTGGACGGTGCCGCCTGCGTCTTCGAGGCGGCCCCGGAAAAGCTTGCGCTCAAGCAGGCGATCTTCGCCGAAGTCGAGGGATTCGCGCCTTCGGATGCGGTGCTCGCATCGAACACGTCCGTCATCCGGATCACGGCGATAATGGAGGAGCTGACGTCGCGGCATCGCGCGATGGGCACGCACTGGTGGAATCCTCCGCACATGATTCCGCTGGTCGAGATCGTGAAGACCGAATGGACGGACCGGGCCTGCGCCGAGTCCATGCGCGAACTGCTCTCGGAGGTCGGCAAGACCCCGGTCATGGTCGAAAGAGACGTGCCGGGATTCATAGGCAACCGCCTGCAGCACGCGCTTTGGCGCGAAGCGATTTCGCTGGTGGAAAAGGGCGTCTGCACCGCCGAGACGGTGGACGATGTGGTCAAGGCCAGCTTCGGCCGACGCATGGCAGTGCTCGGGCCGCTCGAAAACGCGGACCTCGTGGGAATCGAGCTGACTCAGGACATCCACAAGCAGGTCCTGTTCGACCTTGATGCCGCGCCCGCTCCGTCGGCGTATCTGCAAGAGCTCCTTGACCAGGGCCGCGCCGGCATGGCGGCGGGCGCGGGCTTTCGCGACTGGCGTGACGGAGACCTTGCCGCGACGAAGGCGAGGGTGGCCGAACATCTGACGAAACTCGAGGCAATTCTGCCCAGCTGATTCAAGTCCAGGGAGGAAAGGAACAATGGCACTTGCAACTACGAGAAGACGGGTTCTTGGCGGTCTTGCCACGACGGTGGCGGCGCCCGCACTGCTGACATCCACCCGCGCATATGCGGCAAGTCCGACGGTCCGGGTCGGTCATGTCAGCCCGCGCACCGGGCCGCTGGCGGGGTTCGCCGAGGCGGACGAGCATGTCCTGCAGGGCATCGAGGCCGCATTCGCCGACGGAATCCCCAACAACGGCAAGTCCTACGGGGTCGAGATCATCTCCAAGGACAGCCAGTCGAACCCGAACCGGGCGGCCGAGGTGGCTGCCGACCTGATCCTTGGCGAGGAAGTGGATCTCATCGTCGCCGCATCGACTCCTGACACGACCAATCCGGTCGCCGACCAGGCCGAGGTCAACGAGGTTCCGTGCATTACGACCGACTGCCCGTGGCAGCCCTACTTCTTCGGTCGCAACGGCAACCCGGCAGAAGGGTTCCAGTACACGTACCATTTCTTCTGGGGCCTCGAGGACGTGATCGCCAACTTCCTCGATCTCTGGGGCGGTTCGGGCGTGTCCAGGACCGTGGCCGGCCTCTTTCCCAATGATGCGGACGGCAATGCCTGGGGTCATCCGGAACTTGGATTCCCGAAACCGCTGGCGGAGGCCGGATTCACTCTTGTCGACCCCGGTCGCTACCAGCCGCTCAACGACGACTTTTCAAACTACATCGCCGCCTTCAAGGAGGCCGGCTGCGAGATCGTCACGGGCAACATGATCCCGCCGGACTTCGCGACCTTCTGGGCGCAGTCGGCGCAGCAGGGCTTCCGGCCGAAGGTCGTGACGATCGGGAAGGCTCTCTTGTTCCCGTCCGTCATCGAGTCGCTCGGCGACCGCGGCGACGGGCTGACCTCGGAGATCTGGTGGACGCCGACGCATCCGTTCAATTCGTCGCTGACAGGCGAAAGCGCGAAGGAACTGGCGGACGGATACACGTCTGCCAGCGGGCGGCCATGGACCCAGCCCATCGGGTTCAAGCATGCGCTGTTCGAGGTCGTGCGGGACGTGATTTCCCGGTCGGCCGACCTGGATGACCCGATGGCCACGCTCGATGCGATCAAGTCGACGAACGTTTCGACCATCGTGGGTGACGTGAACTGGGCGGGCGGGCCGGTCCCGAACGTCACCAAGACTCCGCTTGTGGCGGGCCAGTGGCAGAAGAAGGCCGACGGCTTCGACCTGGTCGTGACCACCAATGCCCACGCGCCGCAGATTCCGGTCGGCGGCAAGCTGAAGCTGCTAGGCTGAGAGGGGAGGGCCGGGGTCTTGTCGGACTTGCTGTCGGTCTCGGGTCTCAGCAAGTCGTTCGGCGCCGTTGTCGTTGCCGATCGGACGAGCTTTGTCGTGGAGCGGGGTGCCGCCATCGGCATTCTGGGACCGAACGGCGCCGGCAAGACCTCGCTGTTCAACCTGATCACCGGTGCCCTGCGGCCCGACGCCGGGCGGATCGAGTTCGGCGGGACCGACATCACGGGCGTGTCGGCAGCCGAGCGCTGCAGGCTGGGAATCTGCCGCTCGTTTCAGATCCCGCAACCCTTTGGCGGAATGACGGTCTTCGAGAACGCCCTCGTCGGGGCAACCCAGGGGGCCGGGTTGAGCGGCGGTTCGGCGGAAGACCTTGCCATCGAGGTTCTGGAAGCGACGGGCCTTTTGCCCAAGGCCAACGTCCGTGCCGGCGCGCTCACCCTCCTGGAGCGAAAGCGCCTGGAAATGGCCCGAGCGCTGTCCGCCAGGCCGAAGCTCCTGCTGCTGGACGAGATCGCGGGCGGCTTGACGGACGCGGAGTGCGGAGAGCTGATCGACACGATAAACCGGGTGCATGCAAAGGGCACGACGATCATCTGGATCGAGCATGTCGTGCATGCGCTGCTGGCCGTCGTCCAGAAGCTCATCGTGATTGATTTCGGCAGGAAGATCGCCGAAGGCGAGCCCCGGGAGATCATGGGCAGCGCCGAGGTCAAGGAGATCTATCTCGGAATGGACCCGGATGCCTGAATCGCTGCTGGCCCTGAATGCGCTCGACGCACACTACGGCGATTTCCAGGCGCTCTACGGCGTGGACATGTCCATTGAGCGAGGCGAAGTCGTTTCGATCATCGGAGCGAACGGGGCCGGGAAGACAACGCTGATGCGGTCGATTTCCGGGTTGACGTGGAATGATCCGGCCCAAGTGGTCTTCGACGGCCAGCCGATCGGAGACTGGAGGGCCGATCTGATTGCCGGCCTGGGGATCGCGCTGGTGCCGGAGGGACGGCAGCTGTTTCCGTCGCTTTCGGTCGAGGAGAACCTCGTGCTCGGCGGCAAGACCCGCCGGTCAGGACCGTGGTCGCTTGACACGGTCTACGACCTGTTTCCGATTCTCGGCGAGCGGCGCGGCCAGGCCTCCACATCGCTTTCGGGCGGGCAGCAGCAGATGGTGGCGATCGGTCGTGCGTTGATGGCCAATCCCGAGCTGATCCTGTTCGACGAGATCAGTCTCGGACTTGCGCCGGTCGTGATCGGAACGATCTATGACGCGTTGCCCGGCATCATCGGCGAAGGAATGACGGCGCTCCTGGTAGAGCAGGACATATCCCGGGCGCTGGCGGTGTCCTCACGCGTGTACTGCCTCCAGGAAGGGCGGGTTTCGCTGGAGGGACGGACTGACCAAGTCAGCCGCGAGGACATCACGGCGGCGTATTTTGGAGCGGCGGCGGCATGATCGAATGGGCCAACGCACTTGTTCAGGGCGTCTTGCTGGGCGGTCTCTACGCGCTGTTCGCCGCCGGGTTGTCGCTGATCTTCGGCGTGATGCGGCTGGTGAACATAGCCCATGGCGACCTGATCGTGCTTGCCGCCTATATTGGCCTCAGCACGACCATGATGCTGGGCGTGCATCCGTTTGTCGCTCTCCTGATCGTCATGCCCGTGATGGCGGGGATCGGCTACGCGTTGCAGCGCGGACTGCTCAACCGGGCGCTCGGGGATGACATCCTGCCGCCGCTCCTGGTGACATTCGGATTGTCCGTCATCATCCAGAACGCCCTGCTGGAAGGCTATTCTGCCGATCCGCAGAAGCTCAATGGCGGCGTGATCGAGACGGCCAGCATCTCCATCGGAGGCCTGGCCGTCGGAATGCTGCCTCTCCTGACATTTGCCGTCGCGGTCGCCGTCATCGCCGCCTGCAATGGATCTTTTACAGCACCGGCCTGGGACGCGGATTCCGCGCCGTCTCGGACAATCAGGAAATCGCGCAGCTCATGGGGTTGAACAAGGCGCATGTCTTCGGCCTGGCAATGGCCCTGGCGCTTGCGGTGACGGCTATTGCCGGCATCCTGCTCGGAGTCAGGACGAGCTTTGATCCGGCAATCGGGGGCGGTCGCCTGATATTCGGTTTCGAGGCCGTCATAATCGGCGGGCTTGGCAATCTCTGGGGCACCTTGGCCGGGGGAGTGATTCTCGGCGTCGCCCAGACCTTGGGGGCAAAGATCGATCCAGGGTGGCAATTGCTGGCAGGACATGTCGCCTTTCTCGTCGTCCTTGCCGTGCGCCCCAACGGCTTGTTCCCGAGGGTGGAGCATTGAGCGCGCCTGCAGTCACGCGCGCGACGCGGGCCTCGCGCATCGCGATGCTCGTCGCGGCGCTGGCGCTGGCCATGCTTGCGCTTGCGCCTTGGTGGGCGGGGCGCGCCGACATGCGGCTCATGGGCGAGATCTACCTGTACCTGTCCCTGGCCTGCCTGTGGAACTTGATGGCAGGCTATGCGGGCCTGGTATCGGTCGGGCAGCAGGCCTATGTCGGATTCGGGGGGTACATGCTCTTTGCCCTGACGGTGTTTGGCGGACTGCACCCGATAGCGGCCATTGCCGCAGCCGGAGGCCTCGCCGCGGCGGTTTCGATCCCTGTCGCCACCCTCATCTTTCGGCTCAAGGGAGCCTACTTCGCCATTGGCACCTGGGTGGTGGCGGAGGTGTTTCGCCTGTCATTTGCGCAGATATCCGCCCTGGGCGGCGGCTCGGGGTCATCGCTGCCGGTCGGCATCGTCAGGTCGCTTTCGTCCTCCAGGTCGGGACGCGAGGCCCTCAGCTACTGGCTGGCGCTGGGGGCCGCCGTCGTGGTCATCGGCACCATCTACCTGTTCCTGAGGTCACGCAGGGGGCTGGCCCTTACCGCAATCCGGGACAGCGAGGCCGCCGCATCTGGCCTGGGCATCGACATCTGGCGGACGAAGCTTGAAGTCTATGTCGTGACTTCTGCGCTGACCGCGATTGTCGGCGGGCTGATATTCCTCCAGAAGCTTCGAATCTCGCCCGATGCCGCGTTTTCGGTCAACGACTGGACTGCCTTCGTGATCTTCATCGTCGTCATCGGCGGGATCGGAACGCTGGAAGGGCCGATCATCGGCACGCTTGTCTTCTTCGCGATTCGGGAAACCCTTGCGGACTTTGGCACCATCTATCTCATGATCCTCGGCGCCGTGGCCATCGTCGTG
Organism: Paracoccaceae bacterium; assembly: GCA_965208685.1. Lineage (GTDB taxonomy): Bacteria > Pseudomonadota > Alphaproteobacteria > Rhodobacterales > Rhodobacteraceae > JAJEFO01. The sequence goes on from CBDBPL010000007.1 coordinate 1,332,976, forward strand.
ATGCTGAAGGCTCCCAAGGGCATCTGGGGATTGATTCGTGACCGCTATGATCTCGAGCTATTTCCGCTGAGTTATCGCGTTCACCACGATGGCGGCGACAGGAAGGAATCCTGAATTGAACGTTCTGTGGATCATGGCGGATCAGCTGCGCTGGGACTATCTCAGCTGCTACGGCGCCAAGCACATCGAGACGCCAAACCTGGACTGGCTGGCGTCTCGAGGCGTACGTTTCAACAGGGCGTACGTGCAGTCCCCGATCTGCGGCCCGAGCCGGATGAGCTACTACACCGGCCGTTACGTCCGCAGCCACGGCTCCACCTGGAACGGGTTCCCGCTGCGGGTCGGGGAGCCGACACTGGGGGAGCATCTCCGCGAGATCGGGGTCAAGTGCACCCTGGTTGGCAAGACACACATGACGCCCGACATGGACGGCATGAAGCGGCTCGGGATCGAGCCGGAAGGAACCATCGGTTCGCTTGTCAGCGAGTGCGGGTTCGAGGTGTTCGTGCGCGACGACGGCACCAATCATTCCGACTACCCGTCACGGCATGCCGAGGACTATGACCGGTATCTGCGTGATCATGGCATGGACGGGGACAACCCCTGGGAGGAATGGGCCAACACGGCGACCGGCCCGGACGGAGACTTGCGGTCCGGCTGGGTGCTGGAAAACGCGCCATTTCCTGCGCGCGTGCCGAAGGAACATTCGGAAACGGCCTGGCTCACGACGCGCGGGATCGAGTTCATGGAGGAACAGGGTGACCATCCATGGCTCTGTCACCTGAGCTACATCAAGCCGCACTGGCCGTATCTGGCGCCGGCGCCGTACAACGACATGTACTCGGCTGCCGACCTGCCGCCGGTGAATCGCAGCGATGGCGAGCGGCAGTCCGATCATCCGCTCATGCAGGCCTGGATGGACATGCGGGTGAGCAAGAGCTTTTCCCGAGACGAAGTTCGCAACCTCGTTGCACCGGTCTACATGGGCCTGATCCGGGAACTGGATGACAATCTCGGTCGCCTTTTCGCCCATCTTCGGGAGAGTGGCCGGCTGGACGACACGATGATCGTGTTCTGCTCGGATCACGGCGACAACATGGGTGATCACTGGATGGGCGAGAAGGACCTGTTCTACGACTGCTCGGCGCGCGTCCCGTTGCTCGTGCACGATCCGCGGCGGCAAGCCGACGCGACCCGGGGAACGTCGGTCGACCGGCTTGTGGAAGGCATCGACCTGGTGCCGACCTTCATCGAGTTCCTTGGCGGGATGCCCAAGCCAAGTGTCCTGGAGGGATTGTCATTGCAGCCTCTGCTGCACGGCCAGGAGCCTCCGTGGCGGGACTTCTGCGTTTCCGAATACGACTACGCCACGCGCGATGCTCGCAGGGCGGTCGGAGTCGACCAGGGCGACGCCCGACTGACCATGATTTTTGACGGGCGTTGGAAGTACGTGCATGTCGAAGAGATGCGCCCCTTGCTGTTTGACCTGGACTCGGATCCGGACGAATTGGTGGACCTGGGAGGCGATCCGGAATTCGCCGAGCAGGTCGACAGGCTGCGCGGGCTGCACTTCGAATGGGCTCGCCAGCATCACAGTCGCATCACCAGGACGGCGGAAGAAGTTGAAGCCATGACGGACGCCCGGGAACCGCCCGGAATCCTGATCGGTTACCGGGATCGGGAAGAGCTTGAGACGGACGGCCTCAGGCTGCCGCCTCACGCGGTGCGGTGAGGTCCGGGGAAATTCCTCCAGCAGAGGTTTGCAAGGCCGCAACGAACCGACGTTCGACGCGGCCAAGGCATCGCGTTCTTGTTGCCGCCTCCCGTGCCGTTCCTGTCACGGGCGGTCTGCACTGCTGCCCTGAACGAGTCGGCGGCAATCGACAAGGATGGTCGTCGACGATGTCACGGGCGGTCTGCGGACTCGACGGGATCAGGCGCCATTGAACGCACGGTGTCCCGGCAAGTCCAGACGGACACGGACACGCCCCCGCCCAGCCTGCTTTCCGGCACGATGCGTGCTGCGTGACCCGCCCGCCGGCTGACGATCGACAAGCATGGCAGGCGCGTCGTCCACGAGGGGCGGTCCGCGTCCCTTGGCGGTGTTGCCGGCGGTCTCAGGCCATGCGGGAAGCCGCCGTGGTCATCTGCCCCAAATCCGCTCCGGGTTCCGCGTCGTTCCAGTACAGGTTCACTGGAAGCTCCTGCCCGCGCTTCCGGATGTCCTCTATCCGCATGGGCATGAAGTCCCAGAGGTCGACGCCGACGTTGATCGAGTTCCGCGTGCCTGCCCAGTTGTCGTGCACATGGCCAAACAGCTGCAAAGCGCCGCGCCGGGAATGGTTCCACGTCACCATGGGATAGTGGCACAACGTGTTGGCCCGGCTGTTTCTGGGGCCATCCTTGAGCTCGACCAGGTGCGAAAGGCTGTCCCAGGGCAATGCCCGGGTATGGCAATTGTCGTGATTGCCGATGATCAGGTGCTTGCGCGCTCCCGGCAGCTGGTCGAAGAGCTCCCGAAATCCGCCAGCACACAAACGTGTCTTTCTGGGGCCATCCTTGAGCTCGACCAGGTGCGAAAGGCTGTCCCAGGGCAATGCCCGGGTATGGCAATTGTCGTGATTGCCGATGATCAGGTGCTTGCGCGCTCCCGGCAGCTGGTCGAAGAGCTCCCGAAGCCAGACCGTGTCTTTCGACCTTCTGCCGAACGCAAAATCGCCGACGATCCAGAGATGGTCGCCCCGGTCCACGCGACTCCTGAGGTTCTCCATCAGGATCGCGTCCATTTGGTCCGCGTCGCGAAACGGCCGGTTGCAGAGCCGAATGATGTTTGCGTGGCCGAAGTGAAGGTCGGCCGTGTACCAGTGAGCCATCGTTGCTCTCCCACGTGTCGAGTCGCGCAAGCGACGTCAGCAAGTTGCGAGAGGAACGCGGCCTCGTGCTAGAGCGCCAGGGCCTTCCGCAAGGCGGACGGTTCTGGTCTTGAGGTGGCGAGGGTAGCGCTCCTGGTTGCGTAACATGCCGTGCATGAATGCGCTGCCGAGCTTGCTAGCGTTCCGTCCGGTCGAAGTGAAGGTCGAGCCCGGGAGAATCATTTCAGTGCGGCCTTTTTGCATCATTGATCCGCAAGTCCGGGGATGATGTCGGGCATCCATGTCATCGGCGAACCTTGAACGAACGGATTGCGAAGGGCTGGCGGCGCTTTATCGCGGACATGGCTGCCCGCGGCGTCCTGACCAGATCCGCCGGCCGACGCCGGATCCGGCCCCTTGCTTTCCGCAAGTGCATTGGACCCTTCAGGAAGCGACGGTTCCCACCCTGAAGCAGGAAGCCCCGTCAAGGGCAGGGGGCGGTCATTGGAGGCGAGTACCGGAATCGAACCGGTGTACACGGATTTGCAATCCGCTGCGTAACCACTCCGCCAACTCGCCAAGCGGTCCGACTGAAGTAGGCTGCTTTTCCCGTGAAGGCAAGTGGCGCGCCCGCGGCGCGGACATCCAGGACACATTGCGCCCTGATGCAGGCGCTAAGCACGTGGACAGGAGCTGGACGTGCAGATTGACCGCATGGAAGGAGACCTTGTCGCCTCCCTGCATCTGTGCTTGAAGTATTGCTACGCCACCAATCGAAAGAGTTCGTTGAATGGCCGATTTTGCTCAGCGTCGCACAACCATGGTTGACACCCAGGTACGTCCCTCGGATGTCACGAGTTTCCGGGTCCTGGACGCCATGCTCTCGGTCCCGCGCGAACTCTTCGTGCCGTCCGAGCAGATGGACGCGGCCTATGCGGGCGTGAACGTGCCCCTCGGGCGCCGGCGGGTGGTGCTTGCTCCACGCACGATGTCGAAGCTGCTTCAGGCGGCGGACATCCAGCCTGACGAACTCGTGCTCGATGTGGGAGCAGGGCTTGGATACTCGTCGGCACTGGCTGCATGCATGGCCGAAGCCGTGATCGCTCTGGAAGAAGATGCTGTTCTGGCCGGTGAAGCGGAACGCGCCTTGAGCGAGGCATCGGCTGACAATGTGGCGGTCACAAGTGGCGCCTTGGTGGATGGCGCCCCGAAGCATGGACCGTATGACGTGGTGCTCATCGAGGGTGCCGTGCAAGACATCCCGGATGCCCTCGTCGACCAGTTGAAAGAGGGCGGACGTATCGTGGCGATCTTTCTGGAAGATGCGCTCGGCACGGCGCGCGTGGGGTACAAGGGTGGGCAAGGCGTCAGCTGGCGGTTTGCCTTCAATGCAGCGGCGCCGGTTCTGCCGGGGTTCGAGAAACGGCGCGAGTTCGCGTTGTAGGAGTTGGAGACACGAAATGCTGGGCTGGGCGAGAAAGTCGGGATTGGCAGCAATCGGGGCAGCGCTGACCGTGCAGCCCGTGATGGCGGAATCCCTGTCCGACGCCTTGGCAATGGCTTACAGGACGAGCGGGCTCATCGAGCAGAACAGGGCCGTTCTGCGGGCTGCCGACGAGGACGTGGCGCAGGCCGTTGCGGCGCTCCGCCCGGTTATCAACTACACGCTCGGAGCGAACTACTCGAACCGGATGCCAAACGACGGCGGTTCGCTGGCAGCCTCCCTGTCGGTTGACTTGGGCCTGTACGACGCAGATCGACGCAAGCTTGGAGTCGATGCGGCGAAGGAAACCGTTCTGGCAACCCGGGCCGCGTTGGTGGACGTGGAGAACTCGGTCCTGCTGAACGCGGTCACGGCCTATCTTGGCGTGCGCAGATCGGAGGCCTTTGTCGAGCTCCGGAAGAACAACGTGCGACTCCTGACCGAACACCTCCGCGCAACGCGCGACCGATTTGAAGTGGGGGAACTGAGCCGCACGGACGTATCGGTCGCCGAGGCCCGTTTGGCTGCGGCAAGAAGCGGCCTTGCTGCCGAGGAAGGCAGTTTCGCAAGGGCCAGGGAACAGTACAGGGCAACAATTGGAAGTTACCCCGGTACCCTGTCGCCACCCCCTGACCCGCCGGGCGTGCCGGGCTCCGAGCAAGAAGCCCGTGCAATGGCGCGAGAGCACAACCCTCAGCTGAAGCAGGTGCAGCACCAGACGAAGGTCGTGGACATCGGTGTCGAGCGTGCCGCGCGCACGAGGCTGCCAATTCTCTCCGGAACGGCAGGAATGGAATTCAACGACGATGGAGACGGGACGGCCAGCGTCGGGATCCGGTTGAGCGGCCCGATCTATCAGGGGGGCACGATTCCCTCGGCGTTGCGGAAAGCGCAAACGCAGCGCGATCAGGTGCGGGCGCAACTCCATTTGACCGGACTCATGGTGGATCAGCATGTAAGCAATGCCTATTCAAGCCTTGCAGTGGCCGAGGCCGGCATCGAGGCATCTGAGCAGCAGGTCGACGCGGCACAACTGGCGCTGCAAGGCGTCCGGGAAGAGTTCCTGCTGGGCGCGCGCGCGTCGCTTGAGGTCCTGGACCAGGAACAGGAACTCCTTGACGCCCAGACAAACCGTGTTTCGGTCGAAATAGATCGCCATATTGCCGCCTACCAGATCCTGGACGCAATCGGCGTCCTTACGGCCGAGTTCTTGGGTCTGGACGTTCCGATCTATGACCCGGAAGCCTACTATGACGCCGTGAAGGGCGCACCAAGCCGTTACGCCAGCCCGCAAGGCGAGAAGCTCGACCGTGTCCTGCGCGCCATCGGCCAGGAGTAGCTGGCGCAGTTTCGCTGTCTGGCGAGGTGGCCGACAGGGGAGCCGCAGCTTCGGACAAGGGTGCGTGCGGCGGCCGTCGGCAAGCACCTTGTTTTCGGCCGCTGCAGGATGCCCGTGCAGGACTCGGGCCAGTCGGGCAAACCCGGCCGGGCCGCGGAACACGGGACTTCCGAATGACCGGGTTTGCGGCATCCAACATGCTTGTCCTTGCGGAGCCGCAGCCGGCGAATTCGGTTCAAGTCACGTCAGTTTAGAAAGTTATTATTTTATATCAAACTATTGCCAAAAAAACTTCAAGCAAAGTGTTGTGACGCGAACTTCATGCAGAGGCTTGGGCGAAGAGTCGTGGCAGGACTCCCTCGCGTTCGACGGCAGTTTCGTGCGAGCCATGAGGTGCCAGCTCCGAAGGATGCTGGCTCCTTCGCATCCAAAGTGGGCTGAAACGGCGGAATTTCCCGCCGCAGACGACGGGTCGCTGCGCCTCATGGTGGCGTAGCCGATCCGTGAAGAACTCGAAAGTGACCTCGACAGTGCACTCCGATGCCGCATTCGCCTGCTGCTTCAGGACGATTTCGAGGGCGCAGGCAGCCTCGAAACTGACAGATGACGGCTCGAGGCGCTGAACCTGTGAACACACCCGCTCACCTGATCCTCGGTGCCGCAGCGTTTTCAAGCCCGGATCGACGGGGAAGCTTCCGGGCCGCGGTTCTTGGGGCGCTTGCACCGGATGTCTCGCTCTACGTGATGGCGTCGGTTTCCATCTTCGTCTTGGGCATTTCGCCAAATGTCGTCTTTCGGGACTACTATTACTCCGATGCCTGGCAGTCGGTGTTCGCCGTCGACAACAGTTTCGTTCTCTGGGGCGCCGTTTTCATTGTCGCCCTCTTGCTGCGAAGGCCGCTTGCACTGGCATTTGCAGGCGCGGCGCTTCTTCATCTCGCGCTGGACTTCCCGTTTCACACGCACGATGCGCGCCAGCATTTCTGGCCAGTCTCGGACTGGGTCTTTGAAAGTCCCGTCAGCTACTGGGATCGCTATGCGCATGCAGGCATTGTCGGCACGTTCGAAGTGGTCTTGTCGGTTGTGCTGTCGATGTTTCTCCTCGTGCGGTTTCAAAGCTGGGTTGTCCGAGGCGTGGTCATCGTGCTGCTCGGTGCCGAGCTCTTCAGTTCAAGTGTCTGGCAGTTTCTCTGACGGTCGATCATCCGACGTTCAGGATGCCGCATGTCGCCAAGGCTTCGCGCAATCTGTGCAACACGCACGCAAATTGCTGGATCCCGCTTGCCTGGAAGGGCAAGGCAATTCGTCCGCCCGGTTTCGCATGCACGGCGCCGGCAACCGGTTGGCCTTTCCTTGACGGGCCCTGAACCCGCCCGGTCCCAGGATCGTCAATCCGCAAGGACGTGCAGTAGCCCAGCCCGACCGTGATCATGCGCGGGCCGGTCGGACGCTCGGGCGACGTGCTCGGCTACGGGATGCATTGCGCGGCACAAACACGGTGCCGTCGCAACGTCAGACCTTCTCGATCCGGATCGCCACCGGTGCAGATGCGAGGACGCCGGTGCCGTCCATGTTCGCAATGGCCTTGTGCAGCGCCTCCTGCTTTGCCTCGTGAGTGACGATCAGGACCGGTGCCGTGGCTTCCGTGTGCCTGTACTGGCGCATGCGGTTGATCGAGATCCCGGCATCCCCGAGGACAGCGGCAATCTTGGCAAGCGCGCCAGGTCTGTCGGCGAGTTGCATGCGCAGGTAGTAGGCTGCCGAAGCGGCTTCGTCGTCGCGTTTCGCCTCCGCCAGTTCGCCCACCGGCTTTCCAAAGACCGGTCGTGCCGAACCCCGGGCCAGGTCGCAGACGTCGCCGATGACCGCGCTTGCCGTCGGGCCTTCTCCGGCACCGGCACCCTGCAGCACGACCTGCCCGACGCTGTCGCCTTCCAGCACGATCATGTTCGATGCACCCTCAAGCTGGCCAAGCGGCGACTCCGCAGGCACGAGACAGGGTGACATTCGTGCATCTATCCCGCGCGCCGTCCTCTGTGCAACGCCGAGGAGCTTGATTCGAAACCCCATGTCGGCTGCCTGCTCGATATCCTCAATCGAGATTCGCTCGATGCCCTCGATGTGGACCGCGTCGAAGTCAACCTTGGTGCCAAAGGCCAGTGCAACGAGAATGGCGAGCTTGTGACCAGCATCGATGCCGCCCACGTCGAGATTCGGATCCGCTTCCAGGTAGCCAAGCTGTTCGCACTCCGCGAATACCGTCTGGTAGTCGAGGCCGGCCGACTGCATCCGGGTCAGGATGTAGTTGCAGGTACCGTTCATGACGCCCATGACGCGGGTGATTTCGTTCCCTGCAAGACCCTCCGACAGCGCCTTTATGCAGGGGATGCCGCCCGCGACGGCCGCCTCGTAGCGGATGGAGACGCCCGCCTCTTCCGCCGCCTCGCCGAGAGCTTGCCCGTGGACGGCCAGAAGAGCCTTGTTGGCAGTGACAACGTCCTTGCCAGCCGCGATGGCCGCTTCGGTTGCCTGCTTCGCAACCCCGTCGGCTCCGCCTATGAGCTCGACGAACACGTCCACGTCGTCACGGCCTGCCAGAGCGACAGGATCGTCCGCCCAATCGTAATCCGCAATCCGGATTCCCCGATCCAGGTCCCTGCTTCTTGCCGAGACCGCCGAGATCGCGATGTCGCGCCCCGTGCGAGCCTTCAAGAGCGCAGCCTGGTCCTGGACGATTCGGATCGTTCCGACACCGACCGTGCCGATGCCTGCAATTCCAAGACGTAGCGGGCTGGTCATCTAGGTGACTCCGTAGTGATCTTGTGCGCGTTAGCCGCTTGGCGGAGAAGACGCAATGCGGCTATCGCGCCAACTCGTCGCGAAGCGCCTCGATGTCTTCGAGATCGGCGACTTCGCGCCTCATCGTCCTTGCCTGGCTTTGCAACCTGTCTGCACGAGCGTTCAATGCGTTCAATTGGTCGTCAGCCGTCGGTTTCGCCGCGGATTGCGGTTCGATGATCTCGCCGATTGGCTTGAGTGTCGGCCAGGATCCGATTTCGTCCAGGCTCGGCGCGTTGCCCGTGTCTGGCCAGTCGATGCAGCCAGCCAGAAAAATGAGAGACACGAGAGCGATGCGCATGGACAGGAGACTATTTGCGGATGTGGCAAAAAACCAGCAGCGAGAGAATTCGATTGAATCGGAGACCCGTTCACCTAAAACCGGAATGGCCACGTGGCGCCGCGCAACAGGCTTGTGTCGCGTGGCCGAAGATGCGGGCGATCGTCACCTGGCGTGTGCCCGGCTGGCCTGCCAGTGCGTGAATCAACCGAGGGGGTTGCAATGAATGACGAGGAAGAGATCGTGCTCGAAATCTCCCCTTCGCCGGTGCGCAGGTGGATGGCGATTCTGGCACTGGGCATTCTTGGCATTCTGATGATCACGCTGGCGTTCGATGAGATGCCGGATCTCTGGCGGCTGTTCTTCGTGCTGCTTGGTGCGGGGATACTCTGGGCCGCAAACCGGCTTCGTTCGGCAACCATGGATGGCCTTGTCCTGACCCGTGACGGGCTGCGGACCATCAGCGGCAGAACCCTGGCAGGCGTCGAAGACGTCGCAAGGGTCGACCGCGGCGCGTTGGCCTTTCGGCCCTCGAACGGTTTCATGGTACGCCTGAAGCAGCCGGGGACCGCGGGATGGGCACCCGGACTCTGGTGGCAGATCGGGCGGCGCCTTGCCGTGGGCGGAACCCTGTCGGGCGGCCAGGCAAAGGCCATGGCCGACTTGCTGGCGGACATGGTCGCGGAACGGGAAGAGCAGGGGACAGACCGGGCTTGACCGGCTGTCGCCGCGGACCTGCCGACTTCAGATCGTCAGTATGACCGACCCCGCTCGCCCTCCGGCAGCGATGGCGTCGTGCGCCTTGGCACAATCCGCGAGGTCAAACCTGTCCGAGATGCGGAACTCCAAGGCCTCCTGCTGAAGGAGGGCTGTCAGGTCCTTGACGGTCCGTTCGCGCTGTTCGGGCGACAGGAGATAGATCAGCAGGAGCTTGATCGTCACGGACTTGAACATCAGCGGATAGAAGGGCAGTGCTGGCGTCATGTCGAGCGCAGAGCCGAAGGCCGCGATCGTGCCGCGCTCCGCGATGACGCGGGCGTTGGTTTCGGCGTTCTTCCCGAATTCGACTTCAACGATGCGGTCAACGGGATCGCCGTTCGTGCACTCAAGGATCTCGTCGGCCAGCGTGTCGCTCTCATAGTCGAAGACATGGGCCGCACCTGCGGACTCCGCGGCCGCGAGGCCCGCCTTTCCGCGTGCCGTGGCAATCACACGTGCACCGGACGCGGCGGCGACCTGGATGGCCAGGTGGCCGACCGTTCCAGCGCCGCCGCTGACAAGTACAGTCTTGCCCTCGACCTGCCCGTCGCCGAGAACGGCATGGCAGGCCGTGAGACCGGGAATGCCAAGAACCGCGCCGGCCTCGAAGCCCACGTTGTCGGGCAAGGCGACCGCCTGGCAGGCGGGCAGGGCGATGTACTCTGCGGCCGTGCCGAAGGAGCGCTGCCATTGGCCGTTCCACGTCCAGACGCGCTCGCCGATTCTGTCATCGGAGACGTCATCGCCCACGGCCTCGATCACGCCAGCGCCGTCACTGTGCGGAATGATCTTGGGGAAAGGTGGCCGGGTCACGCCCGGGCGTCCGCCTGCGCGCATCTTGACGTCGGACGGGTTGACCCCGGACGTGCGGAGCCGAACCAGCACTTCGCCGCGCGCAGGCGCTGGATCGGGAACTTCCTCAAGTGCCAGGACGTCACCCGCCGGGCCGAAGCGTTCGTAGGTGATTGCGCGCATGTCTTCCTCCAACGCCGTTCGTGATTCCGCCGAGATCACTTCAGGACACGTTCTGTCAAATGCAAGAAGTTTCGGGATGCAAGGACACGGTCCCGTTGCTAACCTGTGTTCACGACCTGATGGTGAACCGTTGGAGAAATCGGATGGATGCTGCAAGGACAGAGACGACGTTTCGCGAAAGCGTGGACCTCATGTTCAATCGTGCCGTGGCGCTGATGGATCTCGCTCCGGGCCTGGAGGACAAGATACGCGTCTGCAACTCCACCTATACGGTGCGGTTCGGCGTGAAGATGAGGGGCAGCATTCACACGTTTACCGGTTACCGCTCCGTGCACTCCGAGCACATGGAACCGTGCAAGGGAGGGATTCGCTATTCGCTCAGCGTCACCCAGGACGAGGTGGAGGCGCTGGCTGCTCTGATGACGTACAAGTGCGCCCTGGTCGAAACGCCGTTCGGTGGATCGAAAGGAGGGCTCCGCATCGATCCTCGGGAATACGACGTGGATGAATTGGAACGGGTCACGCGCCGGTTCGCCTACGAACTTGCCAAGCGGGACCTGATTCATCCCAGCCAGAACGTCCCGGCCCCGGACATGGGCACCGGTGAGCGTGAAATGGCCTGGATCGCGGACCAGTACTCGCGGATGAACACCACGGACATCAATGCGCGCGCCTGCGTGACCGGCAAGCCGCCCCATGCCGGCGGAATCCAGGGCCGGGTAGAGGCGACCGGACGGGGGATCCAGTATGCGCTGAGGGAGTTCTTCCGCCACAGGGAAGACATGGCGGAGGCGGGCCTCTCCGGCACGCTGGACGGCAAGCGCGTCATCGTTCAGGGGCTCGGCAACGTGGGCTTCCACGCCGCGAAGTTCCTGAGCGAGGAGGACGGTTGCAGAATCGTCGCCGTCATCGAGCGCGACGGCGCACTGGTCTGTGACGACGGGCTGGACGTCGAAGCTGTGGGCAGCTGGTTTTCGCGCCACGGCGGCGTCAAGGGATACGCCGATGCAATCCATGTCAAGAACGGCAGCAGGGTTCTCGAGAAGGAATGCGACATTCTCATTCCTGCGGCTCTTGAGGGCGTGATCAATCTGTCCAATGCCCACCGGATCAATGCGGCCATGATCATCGAGGCCGCAAATGGACCCGTGACAGCCGGGGCGGACGAGATCCTGCGATCAAAAGGCGTGCCCATCATTCCCGACATGTACGCCAATGCGGGAGGCGTGACGGTGTCGTATTTCGAATGGGTCAAGAATCTCAGCCATATCCGCTTTGGCCGCATGCAACGTCGCCAGGAGGAGGCGCGGCACATGCTCATCGTCAAGGAGCTGGAACGGTTGAGCGACCATCTGGGGGATGCCTGGTCGCTTGCAGGCGGCTTCAAGGAAAAGTACCTGAGAGGCGCGGGAGAGCTGGAACTGGTTCGTTCGGGGCTCGACGACACGATGCGGGGCGCTTACCAGGCCATGCACGAGACCTGGCGGTCCAGGAACGACGTGACCGACCTGCGCACGGCGGCGTACATTGTCGCGATCGAGCGCGTGGCTGCCAGCTACGAGGCAAAGGGGCTCTGAACGCCCGGACCTCAAGCCCTGTTCGGGGCGCCATTCATGCCATGTCCCTGGTTCCAGGGCGTCGTGTCTGGCAAGCCGCTCGTCCCCGGCGGCCGGCACTTGCTCCGCTTGACGCGCAGGAGTTCTGGACAAGGCTGCCCTTGGCAGGGATATTTGCAGCATGAGTCTCCTTCCCGGATTCCTGGATGATCTGACCTCCCGCATTTCGCTCAGCCAGGTCGTGGGCAGGAAGGTCACGTGGGATGCCCGCCGGTCGAATCAGGGCAAGGGGGACATGTGGGCGCCTTGCCCGTTTCACCAGGAAAAGACGGCGTCCTTCCACGTCGACGATCGGAAGGGTGTCTATTACTGCTTCGGCTGCCACGCGAAGGGCAACGTCTTTCGATTCGTCCAGGACACAGAGAACGTCTCCTTCATGGAAGCGGTGGAGATCCTGGCTCGCGAGGCGGGCATGCAGGTGCCGAAGCCGGACCCGGAGGCACAGCAGAAGGCGGACCGGAGGACCGAGCTCGCCGAGGTCATGGAACAGGCGGTTCAGCACTACCGCTTGAAGCTGCGGACCGGCGCGGGCGCCGTTGCCCGGGACTACCTGTCAGGACGAGGCCTGTCAGAGTCGGCATTGACCCGCTGGGAGGTCGGCTTTGCTCCCAAGGAACGGAAGAATCTCTTCACGCTTCTCACCGGCAAGGGCGTAGCGGCCGATCTCGTGATCGATGCAGGCCTGGCGGTGCGTCCCGATGACGGCGGCGATCCATATGATCGCTTTCGCGACCGAATCATCTTTCCCATTCGCGATCCGAGGGGGGTTGCCGTTGCGCTTGCAGGGCGCGCCATGGATCCGAACGCCTACGCCAAATACCTGAACTCGCCGGAGACCGAGCTCTTCGACAAGGGCAGGTGCCTCTATAACCATGGACCGGCGCGGAAGGCGGGCGGCAAGGCGCCGCTGATCGTTGCCGAAGGGTACATGGACGTGATCGCCCTGTCCGAAGCCGGATTCGAGGCGACGGTCGCACCGATGGGAACGGCCGTCACCGAGCAGCAGTTGAGGCTCATCTGGCAGATGCATGATGAACCGGTCATCGCCCTCGATGGGGATGAAGCCGGGTTTCGGGCTGCAGTTCGCGTCGCGGAACTTTCGCTGCCGCTCCTGGAAGCGGGAAAGTCGTTGAGGTTCTGCATGATGCCGGAGGGGATGGATCCTGATGACCTGATCCGTTCCGGCGGCACGGCTGCCATGCAGCGCCAGGTCGAGGAGAGCCTGCCCTTGCTGCAACTGCTGTGGCGGCGAGAGACCGAAGGCAGGAGCTTCGACAGTCCTGAGCGGCGGGCGACGCTGGACAGCAACCTGCGCGCGGCCGTAGGGCGGATTCGGGATCCGTCGCTGAGGCGTCACTACAACGACGAGATCTTTCACTTGCTGAGGTCATTGTCCGACGCACGTCGCCCGGCGCGACGCAGCGGGAGACCGCCAGGTGCCGGATGGCCTGGAGAGGCGGCAGGTCCGATGGCCGCGACCAAGACAAGTGCGCTTGCGTCCGCTGACGCGCAGGCTCACGAGCACCTCAAAGAGGCAGTGATCCTGGCCAGCCTCGTGACGCACCCTGGAATCGTGCCCCGCTTCGTCGCCGAACTCGAGCAGCTTGATACGACGAGGCCCGAGCACGAGGCCGTGCGCAAGGCGCTTCTGGCGGTCGAAGACTCAGGCCGCGAGGCCGTCGAGGCAAATTGCGGCTCACAGGCCCTTGAAAAGCTGTTCCGCTCCCGCCATGTGCAGATCGCGCCCGCCATGCAGCCTGGCGCAGGCGAGGAATTTGCCGCGATGGCGGTGACGAAGGAATTTGAGAACCTCGTCGCCAAGCGCGGTGCGCACAAGGACATTCAGGAGGCGATGCAGGACATCACGGGTGACGCCGACGAATCGCTGACCTACCGTCTTAGCGAAGCGGCCCAGACATTGACCGGCTCGGACCGAGCGGCTGCGGAGGACGAGACGGAATACGAGTTCGGTCCGAACGGAGCGCGCATGAATCGGGAAGAGAGAGGCGAGCTCGACGCCCTGATCGAGGGACTGGACTACGAGAAGCCGCGCGGCAGAACCTAGAGAGACGTGCACGATGTGGCAAAAGGGTCGAGGTGCGGGTAGAGAATCACTGATTCGCGCCAGATGATTCGCAAGACGCCGAATCACCAGAGATTCCCGGGAGTGGCGAATGGCTGCCAAGGACACCAGCGACGAACAGAAGTCGGACGATCAGGAAGGTGAAGTCGTCCTGGACATGAGCCAGGCGGCAGTCAAGAAGATGATCGTCGAGGCTCGTGAGAAGGGCTACATCACCTACGATCAGTTGAACCGGGTCTTGCCCCCCGATCAGGTTGCGTCCGAGCAAATCGAGGACGTGATGTCGATGCTGTCGGAAATGGGCATCAACATCATCGAGGACGAAGAGGACGCCGACACCGACGACGACGGCAAGAAGCCGCAAGCCTCGACCGAAGTGGTCGAGACCTCAAGTTCCCGCGAGCTGGCGGTTGCCCAAACAGAGACCGAGAAGCTTGACCGTACGGACGACCCCGTCAGGATGTACCTGCGCGAGATGGGATCGGTCGAACTCCTTTCGCGTGAGGGTGAGATCGCGATCGCCAAACGGATCGAGGCTGGCCGGAACACGATGATCGCGGGGCTTTGCGAAAGCCCGCTCACCTTCCAGGCGATCACGATCTGGAGACAGGAGCTTCTGGACGAGGAGATTCTTCTTCGAGACGTCATTGACCTGGAAGCCACGTTCGGGAATTCCATGGACGTGGCGGAGGACGAGGAAGAGGACGCCGTTGTCGATTCCGCGAGTGCGAAGCAGCCGAAGAAAGGTGAAGATCAGCCGGAACTCGATGCCGACGGAAACCCGATTCAGAAAGACGATGACGACGAGGACGACGAGACCGCGAACATGTCCCTTGCGGCCATGGAGGCGGCTCTCAAGCCGCGCGTTCTTGAAACGCTGACGCAGATCGCGAGAGATTACGCGAAGCTGTCAAAGCTGCAGGACAGCCGGATCGCGGCGACCCTGAAGGAAGACGGCAGCTTCTCTACCCGGCAAGAGAACAGGTACCAGAAGCTGCGCCTGGAAATCGTCGGCATGGTGAACGGGCTGGATCTGCACAACAACCGGATCGAGGCGCTGATGGACCAGCTTTACGGCATCAACCGCCGGATCATGTCGATTGATTCCGCGATGGTCAAGCTGGCCGACCAGGCGCGCATCAATCGCCGCGAATTCATAGACGAATACCGCGGCCATGAGCTGGATCCGAACTGGCTCGACCGGATGGGCCAAAAGTCCGGGCGGGCCTGGGCGACCTTCGTGGAACGGTCGCCGGAGAAGATTGAGGAACTGCGTGGAGACATGGCCCAGGTGGGCCAGTACGTGGGTGTCGACATCTCCGAGTTCCGGCGCATCGTCTCGCAGGTCCAGAAGGGCGAGAAGGAGGCCCGTCAGGCCAAGAGGGAAATGGTCGAGGCGAACCTGCGCCTCGTGATCTCGATTGCCAAGAAGTACACGAACAGGGGCCTGCAATTCCTTGATCTCATTCAGGAAGGCAACATCGGCCTCATGAAGGCCGTGGACAAGTTCGAGTACCGGCGGGGATACAAGTTCTCCACTTATGCGACCTGGTGGATTCGGCAGGCGATCACGCGCAGCATTGCCGACCAGGCGCGCACTATCCGGATCCCGGTGCACATGATCGAGACGATCAACAAGCTCGTGCGCACCGGTCGCCAGATGCTGCACGAGATCGGCCGCGAGGCGACGCCAGAGGAACTTGCCGAGAAGCTGCAGATGCCGCTCGAAAAGGTCCGCAAGGTCATGAAGATCGCCAAGGAGCCAATTTCGCTGGAAACGCCGATTGGAGACGAAGAGGATTCCCAGCTTGGCGACTTCATCGAGGACAAGAACGCGATCCTGCCGCTGGACAGCGCCATCCAGGAGAATCTCAAGGAGACGACGACCCGGGTTCTGGCATCTCTCACGCCCCGGGAGGAACGCGTGCTGAGAATGCGGTTCGGCATTGGCATGAACACGGACCACACGCTGGAGGAGGTAGGCCAGCAGTTCAGCGTGACCCGGGAGCGCATCCGGCAGATCGAGGCAAAGGCGCTGAGGAAGCTGAAGCATCCGAGCAGGTCCAGGAAGCTCAGGAGCTTCCTGGACCAGTAGGCGGCTTGCAAGACCTGAGGACTGCGTGTCCTGGCAAGGGAGCCTGCCCTTCGGGCACTGCATCCATTGCGTGGCCTTCTCAAGAAGCGGGAGGATTCAGCAGGATTTCCTTCTTGCTCTTCGTGAACCGACGATGAACGACTGGAGGGGCGGCGGCGAACGAGGGCTTGCCAATCTGGAGGCGCTCGCAGAAGGTTGAGAGATTCTCGAAACGCACGGAGGACATGCTGGCATGCCGCACCCTGCCTTGAATTCAGGATCCGTTGCCACGATTACCGGGGGCGCCTCTGGAATCGGGCTCGCCTCGGCAGAGCTCTTTGCCGACGCAGGCATGAGACTTGTCATCGTGGACAATCGCGAAACCCTGCTGGAACCCGCTGCCGAGCGGCTGAAGGCTGCAGGCGCGCCGGAAGTGCTGGCGGAGGCGGTTGACGTGGCGGACCTGAGTGCATTGCAAGCGCTCGAGACGCGGATTGCCGACCGGTTCGGCGGGACGGACATCCTGATGAACAATGCCGGCATTCAGCCGGGATCGGCGATGTTCGCGGATGGGGACGACTGGCGGCGAATCCTGGATGTCAATCTCTGGGGGATCATCAACGGCAGCCGCGTCTTTGCGCCGCGGATGATCGAGCGCGGCAGGGCCGGCGCGATCGTCAACACCGGTTCGAAGCAAGGCATTACGACGCCGCCGGGGGATCCGGCCTACAATGTTTCCAAGGCAGGCGTGAAGGCCTTTACCGAGGCGCTCGCCCATGAATTGCGAAACTCTGATGCATGTCGCGTGACAGCGCATCTTCTCATCCCGGGGTTCGTGTTCACCGACCTGACGCGCCACGGCCGGACCGAGAAGCCGGCCGGTGCCTGGACCCCGGAACAGACCGCAAGATTCATGGTGGAGAGCCTGGAGAGAGGCGACTTCTACATTCTCTGTCCCGACAACGACGTGGACCGTGCCACGGACGAAAAGCGCATGGCTTGGGCGATAGGCGACATCATCGAGAATCGCCCTGCACTTTCGCGCTGGCACGCGAACCATGCCGACAGCTTCGAGACATTTCTCAAGTCGGAATGAGCGAATTTCACCTCACGGTCGTCGTCTCCGAGGATGGATTCATCGCACGTTCTGTCGGGGAGCCTCCCCAGGCCTGGGCAAGCGCGGAGGAACAGGAGCGTTTCTTTCTCGACGTGGAGGCCGCCGACTGGTCGATCATGGGACGGCACACGCACGAAGCGGCCGACAGACCCGACCGACGGCGGATCGTGTTCTCAAGCAAGGTGAGTGGCTGGAAAAGGCCATCTCAACTTTGGGTGGATCCGGAGCGCCTGACCCCGCGGATGCTTCCGGAGCAAGTGTGCGAGGTTCATGCCCTTGCCCGCGGCTTGATTCTGGGCGGCACGCGCGTTCACGACTGGTTTCTTGCCCATCGCGCCATCGATCGCGTGCACCTGACGATCGAGCCGGTCCGGTTCGGGTCCGGGCTTTCCGTTTTCTCGGACACGCGGAGCGCCGATCCTGTCGAGGAATTCCTGAGGCGAGGATTCGAAGTCACCTCGGAAGAACGACTCAATTCGGCCGGAACGAGGTTTCTGGCACTAAAACCCGTGTCCGACGGGGATGATGAATCATCGGCGCATATGGCGCGTTGAATTGGCCTCTACCCAAAATGATGGCGTTACCCTATAGTGCCTGTGTAGAAGAGGGGCAGGTTCCCCTAGACACAGTCAGGAGGGACGTATTATGCGCTGCCCGTTTTGCGGAAGCACCGACACGCAGGTCAAGGACTCGCGTCCGGCAGAAGACCATGTCGTGATCCGAAGACGACGGTTTTGCCCGGCATGTGGCGGACGGTTCACGACCTACGAGCGCGTTCAACTGCGCGATCTCGTGGTCATCAAGTCGAGCGGCAAGCGGGAGAATTTTGACCGCGACAAGCTGGAACGCTCCATTCGCATTGCCATGCAGAAGCGCCCGATCGAACCAGATCGAATCGACCAGATGATCAGCGGCATCGTCCGCAGACTGGAAAGCATGGGCGAGACGGACGTTCCTTCGACGACCATCGGCGAAATCGTGATGGAGAGCCTGGATCGGATCGACACGGTGGCCTATGTGCGATTTGCAAGCGTTTACAAGAACTTCCAGGCCGCAGATGATTTCGACAAGTTCGTGAGCGAGCTGCGGCCCGCCCAAAGGAACGAGTGACTGCAATCGACGCCCGCCACATGGCGCATGCGCTGGCGCTTGGGCGCCGGGGGCTCGGGCGCGTGTGGCCAAACCCGGCGGTTGGGTGCGTGATCGTATTGGACGGTCGCACTGTCGGACGTGGATGGACCGGTGATCGTGGCATGCCTCACGCGGAGCCGCGTGCTTTGGCGCAGGCGGGCGAAGCGGCCAGGGGGGCAACGTCGTATGTCTCGCTGGAACCATGTGCTCACGCAGGAAGAACGCCGCCCTGTGTCGAAGCGCTGATTGAAGCTGGCGTGGCTCGCGTGGTCGTTCCGATTGAGGACCCGGACCGCAGGGTGTCCGGACGCGGCATCGAGCGCCTCCGCGAGGCGGGTCTTACCGTGGACGTAGGCCTTCTGGCGGGTGCTGCGCGGGAAGCTCATGCAGGATTCCTGTTGCGGGTCACCGAGGGCCGCCCGCTTGTCACGTTGAAGCTGGCAGTAACCCTTGACGGACGGATTGCGACGGCAACGGGCGAAAGCCAATGGATCACGGGCGAGGAGGCCCGTCGCGTGTCCCATGCGCTGCGATTGTCCCATGACGCGGTGATGGTTGGTGCGGGAACCATCCGGATCGATGACCCGAAGTTGACCGTGCGCGGCATGGGCGCCGTTGGCCAGCCGGTCCGAATCGTCGTGGGCGGCAGCAAGACCCTACCTTCGCAATGTCGGCTTATGCAGAGGATCGAAGAAGCAGGACCGGTCTGGCTGGTTCATGGGGAGGGAGCGCGCGAAGATGCGGTGTGGTGGAAAATGGCGGGCGCGAATCTCGTGCCGGTGCCGGCTTCCCAAGGACAGGTCGACGTGGCGAGCCTGATGCAGAATCTGGGAACGCGCGGCCTGACACGGGTCTTGTGTGAAGGTGGCGGAACGCTTTCAGCTTCGCTCTTGTCAGCAGGGTTGGTTGATCAACTGGTGGTCTTTTCGGCGGGCAAGGTCCTGGGGGCGGAGGGCAAGCCGTCGGTCGGCACCTTCGGCATCAGTCAACTTTCCATGGCCCCGGAATTCGAGCTGATGGAAATGCGTCGGGTCGGTGCGGACATCATGCATGTGTGGCGGCGAAACAATGCAGGCTGAACTGACCGTGCGTGAAAACTCTGAACGATCGCGCGACTGCACTCGGTCACGCAGTCACTTGAGGCTTTGCGATCCTGCGTGAAAGGGTCGGCAACGACGGGAATCGCAGATGTCGGACAGAAGATTCTATCCGACCGAGGCGGATGAGATTTTCGGATTTTGGCCAGGCTTGTCGATCTGGCGGCAAAACCGGCACCTGGGATTCTGGAAACGCCGTGGCTATGGCGAACGACAGTTTTGAGCTCGACATTGTCGTTTGCCATTGCCACAGCGCAAGGAGACGGCCGCTGAAAGCCGGATTCAAGTGGCCGGGGCTGGCCTGGCCTGAACTGACTGTTCGCCTGCTGTCCCTATTCGGCCTTGCGCTGGCTTCGGCCCTGCTCCTGGAGGCCGAAGGCGACGAACGGGGCGGGTGCCGTTGCTAAAGACCCGCGATGATGTGCGACAATCGCCACAATCTTCACGCCAGCCTCTTCGCGCCGGTCTTTGGCGAACGTGCGTTGAGGCCGAACTTCATCCGTCTCACCGTTCTCCGACGCGCGTTTAGGGACTGCCAGCAACGTGGGCTGTCCATGTAGCTCGTTGTTTTCCGGCGTGTTCTTGTCCTGGTCAAGTCCGCTTTCGATGTTTTTGAACATTAGCGCGAATAAAGGCGGATTACCGGACACAGTCATTGACCCCACGGGAGGGTCGATCTCGCTGCGGGAAACTCCTGCACCTGCATCAATGGTCTTGATGTCGCGCCGGAAGGGAGCGAGGCCGGATGAACCGGACGCCGCGTCTCTTGCCCGCCCTTGCGCTGCTCGCGATCTTCGCCCTTGCCGCCGGTCCATCGCCGCCAGCGCGCAGGAAGCGCTGTCGGCCACGCCCGCGTCATCGATGGTGCCACGACCGATGTCCTGGGCCGCGTGGCCACTACCCTCTCTGTCGCGATGCTGTCGGGCCGTGCGGGTACGGGCGACCTCGCGGGCGCGTTCAAGCGCGGCGGCAGCGCCGGACTTGCGGACGTGCAGGCATGCGTGATCGTCTACGACTTGGCGCGCGTGGTGCGCGAGCGAGTTGCGCTCAGGCGCACCGTGCCTCTCGTTCCCGCGACGCGAAACTCCTGCGAACGCCACGCACTTGAGCGCCTCCGGCGTACCGGCTTCCAGATCGACGAGACCGGCCGGGGACGCGCGACCAACTGCATCGCGCTCGACCGGATGAAGGACAGCGACGAAGAGGTGGCAGCCTGCGGATCGCAAGGATGTACACGCCCGGCGTGCGCCTACACGGCCTCCGCGCCACCGCCCATGATCTCCCTGCGCGCGGCCTGCATGAGAAAGGCCGAGCGGGTGATCCCTCGCTGTCGCGCCGCATCGTCGATCGCGCCGACCAGGTATGCGTTGCCGGTCACGTTCATCCGGACCTTGCGGTTCTCTGCACGCAGGAGCGGCACCATCAACAGGACCGCGCCGCCGGCAAGGTCGTCGCGCACGTCCTGGAGCTTCATGATCTCCTCGGCGGAGCGCGGAACCGGAACGTCCGTGTCCTCGAGATGGAACTCGAGCGCCTGGCAGGCGCTCGGAAAGAGTTCGTCAAGACTGTCCGCTGCGGACGTGCATCCCGGGACATCCGGAAACCAGATTCCCCAGGCGCTCTCCGGCTGCTTGTCCGCCACACCTACAAACTGTGTCATCGTTCCCCCTTAATGGCCGCGCCGCCCAATCGTGCCCGTCGCCGCTCTCAGAGCCAACCCGCGGTTCGTGCGATGGCTCGCGCCGTGCCGATCGACATGTCCTTGCGCGGGACCACGACCGTCACCCGCAACTTGCCCTTCTCGAACTGGTGGTGGGACCCCTTTTGCGCCACGGAAAGTCCAGCCTTCGGATTTCAGGCGCTTGATGGCCCTCCGGCTGTCGGTCTCCAATGGCATGCGCACATATATGCGCCTGCCCTGTTCCAAGGCCAAGCCATGACCGTCCAGCGCTTCATCGACGTCCTGAACCGGGGCGCGCTCGTCGCGCCCGGCGTGATGGCCTGCAAAGACGGCTCGGTGCCGGCGGGCTGGCAGGTCGCTGGACGTCTCCGTCATCCCGCCAGCTTCGCTTTTCGCCACGCCGCAATCAACATTCCGACCCTCGTTGGCCGCGAGATGCCTCCGTTCCCGGCCGAAAGGCGGCGAGGCGCCTCGTCGTCATGATGAAGTCCGGCCATGCGTGACGCCGTCGGCCTCCACGACGTGGCTGCTTGGGAGCTTAGGCTCAACGCGATGGCGGAGGTTGAGGTACCGGTCGCAGTCGGTTAGTGCAGCGAAACGCGCGGCGGACCGCGAGCAAGGGCCGACAGTGCCGGAAGTCTTGCACAGGCGGCTCAACGGGTCTACCTGAACCGATGCAGCGAAAGGCGAAGCAATGTTCACCGGCATTGTGACCGACATTGGAGAAATCCTCAGCGTCGAGCGCGCAGGTGTCCTCGATGTCAGGATTGGAACCTCCTACGAGGCCAGCAGCCTCGAAATCGGGGCATCGGTTGCCTGTGACGGGGCCTGTTTGACCGTGACTGATGTTGGGCACGACACGCGCGCGTGGTTTGCCGTGCAGGCGAGCGAGGAAACGCTCTCCAAGACGAACCTGAGCCAATGGGGACCGGGCCGGAGAATCAACCTGGAACGCGCCCTCAAAGTCGGTGACGAGATCGGAGGGCATATCGTTTCGGGGCACGTCGACGGAATTGCTGTGGTCGGGGACGTCCGGGAAGAGGGCGACAGCACGAGGATGGTTCTTGTCGCCCCGGATGAACTTGCCCGGTTCATCGCTCCCAAGGGGTCGGTTGCACTGAACGGCACGTCGTTGACCGTGAACGAGGTCGACGGCCCGAGTTTCGGAATAAACCTCATTCCTCACACAAAGGCTGTCACGACTTGGGGCGAGGCAAAGTCGGGCGACAATGTGAATCTCGAAATTGACACGCTTGCCCGCTACGTGGCGCGCCTGAACGAAGCAGCCTGAGACGCGAGATTCAGGCAATTGTCCACGGAACAGCGGCGAGTGCTGAGGCAGTCGTGCCGTCGCTTGTTCAAAATGCAGGCTGCGTGGCGCGGGGGCGCTGAATTGCGACAATGACCAACAGGATCAACAGCGCCGGAATGAAGAATATTTCCTTCGGCATCCGGTCGTTCTCGATCGCGACCGCCTCGATCTGTGCCGGGACATCGCCGTAGAAGTCATAGTCGTTGGCCAGTTGCTCGAAGTAGGGCGTGCCCGGGAAGGGTTCGTCCAATGCGAGGATCCCGTCGCTCTCCAGAACCGTCAGCCCGGCGGCTTCCAGCCTTTCCAGACCGGTGCCATCGGATTCGGCCGTGTAGGCCAGCGTGATCGTGCCCACCTCACCCGTGTCGAAGTCTGGGGCCGAGATACGCAACCTTGCCGTCGAGCCGACCGGCAGCTCTTCAAGCGCGGCAAGCGCGGCAGGGCCTGTCGTCTCCGCATACCTCTCCTGCCATTGATCGAGGAAGAAATCCGGCCTGAAGAGCATGAACACCACGAACAGCAAGATCGCGGTCTCCCATTTGCGCGACTTGGCGATGAAGTAGCCTTGGGTGACCGCGGCAAAGACCAGCATGGCGATGAGAGAGACAAAGAACACCAGCACCGCCTTGGCAGGACCCACGTCGATCAGCAGGAGATCCGTGTTGAAGATGAACATGAAGGGCAGGAGCGCGGTTCGAATGTCATAGCTGAACCCCACGATGCCTGTCTTGATCGGATCGCCGCGCGATATGGCCGCCGCCGCGTAGGCGGCAAGGCCCACCGGGGGCGTGTCATCCGCCAATATCCCGAAATAGAACACGAAGAGATGCACGGCGATGAGCGGCACGATGAGGCCGGACTGTGCGCCCACCGAAACGATGACGGGCGCCATGAGCGACGAGACCACGATGTAGTTGGCCGTGGTCGGCAGGCCCATGCCCAGGATCAACGAGAGCACCGCCACCAGTATCAGCAGGATCATCAGGTTGTCGCCGGCAATGGCCTCGATCACCTGGCCGATGATCTGGTGAGCGCCCGTGAGCGAGATGGTTCCCACGATGATGCCCGCGGCACCGGTCGCCACTCCGATCCCGATCATGTTGCGCGCACCGCTTTCAAGCCCGGCGACGAAGTCGTGCCAGCTGGTCTGCGCCTGGGCCGAGACGCTGTCGGCGCTGCCGCGGAACATCGCTTTCAAGGGACGGTGCGTCAGGGCCACTATGATCATGGCGATTGTCGCCCAGAAGGCCGAGAGCGCCGGCGAAAGACGATCCAGATCCTCCGTGCGCACCATCAGGTTCCAGACCAGAACGAAGATCGGCAGCGCATAGTACGCACCGCCCAGGAAAGTGGGCGTCAGCCGCGGCGCCTCGACCACCTTGCTGTCGGGGTCATCGACCACGACATCGGGAAACCGCGAGGCCACGTACACGAGCGCCAGGTAGGCCAGCAGCAAGAGCACGAGCGCCGGATAGATCGAGGCGCCGGGCGTCACCGTCTCCAGCAGGCCACGGAAGCCGATCACGAGGAACGTGATCACCGCCATGCCCAGGAACCCGGTCAGGAAAAGCAGCAGGATCATGATCACGCCAATTTGCCGCCCGGGCTTCTTGAGTCCCTGCAGGCCCAGCTTCAGGCTCTCCAGATGCACGATGTAGAGCAGCGCAATGTAGGAGACTATCGCCGGCAGGAAGGCGTGCTTGATGACCGCGAAGTAGGGAATGTTGACATATTCCACCATCAGGAAAGCGGCCGCGCCCATCACTGGCGGCGTGAGCTGACCATTGGTTGACGAGGCCACTTCGACCGCGCCGGCCTTCTCCGGCGCAAAACCGATGCGTTTCATCAACGGGATGGTGAAGGTGCCAGTGGTGACCGTGTTCGCAATGGACGAGCCGGAGATCATGCCGGTCATCATCGATGAAAGCACCGCCGCCTTTGCGGGACCGCCTCGCAGTGCGCCGAGCAGCGCGATGGCTACCTTGATGAACCAGTTGCCGCCGCCAGCCCTTTCCAGGAGTCCTCCGAACAACACGAAGAGGAAGATCATGGTCGTGGACACGCCAAGCGCGACACCGAACACGCCCTCGGTCTGCATCCAGTAGTGACCCATCGCCTTGGCGAAGGACGCGCCGCCATAGTTGGTGACGCTGCCGACCCATTCCGAGTAGCCGCCGAAGAAGGTCAGCGCGAGGAAGGCCGAGGCGATGATGACCAGCGGCAGCCCGAGGGAGCGGAAGACGGCCACCATCAATACGCACATGCCAATGCCGGAGACGACGATGTCCGTCGTGGTCCACAAGCCCGGCCGGTCAGCGATCTCGAAACGGAAGATGACCAGGTAGAGGCAGGAGGCAACGCCAAGGATCAGCAAGATCCAGTCGTAGACCGGAATGCGGTGTCTGTGACCGAACATCGGAAAGGCCAGCGTCGCGAGGCTCAGCGCGAAGGCAAGGTGAACGTAACGCGCCTGGGCCACGATGTTGGCAAGATCTCCGATGCCCGTGATCTGGGCCAGAACCCCTGGCACCTTCGAGGCGATGTAGAGTTGAAAAAGCGACCAGATTATGCAGAGCGCAAAGATCAGTCGCCTTGCAAACGGTCCGGCATCGCGGCCACCGGTGTCGACCTCTGCCACCATGTCCTCGGCGGTCTTGTTCGTGGCGTCTGTCATCCCGCGTGCCAGTTGTCAGTTCTTGTTTTGCAGGGAAGTACGCCAGCGCATCGGGGATGCGCTGGCGCAGGTTTCAGGAAATCTGGGCGATGCCCTTATTCCAGCAAGCCCAGTTCCTTGTACGCTCTCTCGGCCCCAGGATGCAGCGGAGCGGAAAGGCCGTCGCTGACCATCTGCATGGCGTCGAGATTGGCGAAGGCCGGATGCAAGCCACGGAAATCATCGAGATTGGCCAGCACCGCCTTTGCGACCACATAGGCGACCTCTTCCGGCACGTCCGCCGAAGTCACGAAGGTCGCGCCCACGCCGAAGGTGGTGGTGTCGGTGTCGGTGCCAGTGTACATGCCGCCCGGAATCGTGGCCACGCGATAGAAGGGGTTGTCCGCCACCAGCTTGTCGATCGGCGCGCCGGTCACGGAAACCAGTTTCACGTCACAGGTTGTGGTGGCCTCCTTGATGGCCGCGGCCGGGTGACCGATGGTGTAGATCATCGCGTCAATGTTGTTGTCGCAGATCTGCTTGGCCATTTCAGAGCCCTTGTATTCGGTGGCCAGGGCGAAATCGTCCATGGTTATGCCGAAGGCGTCCATCACCACTTCCATCGTGGCACGCTGGCCGGACCCCGGATTGCCCACGTTCACGCGATGGCCCTTGAGTCCCTCAAAGGAGGTGATGCCGCTTTCGCTGCGCACCAGCAGGGTGAAGGGCTCGGGATGGACCGAGAACATCGCCCGAATTTCGGGGAACGGGTTGTCGGCGAATCTTGACGTGCCGTGGTAGGCGTGATGCTGCCAGTCGGACTGGGCCACGCCGAACTCCAGCTCTCCGGCCTTGATCGTGTTGATGTTGTAGACCGACCCGCCGGTCGACTCCACGGCGCAGCGAAGGCCATGTTCCTTGCGGTCGCGGTTCACGAGCCGGCAAATCGCGCCGCCGGTCGGATAGTAGACGCCCGTCACCCCGCCCGTGCCGATCGAAATGAACTGCTGATCCTGCGCTGCGACAGGACCTGCAAAGGCAACTGTCGCTGCTGTCAGTAGGCCGGCAGTGATTTTCATGTGTTTCATCAGATTCTCCGTATCTTTCTGCGCGCTTGCGCGCTTGCTGTGACCTGGGGGCAGCCAAAGGCTTTCGAGATGTTACGCGATGCCCGAAATTTCGGGAAATCCCCCTGATCTTGAAGACAACTTAGCGACCAATGCGGGGAATGTAAAAGGCCCGCCGAATTCGCGTCGAATCACCGTTGCCGAACGCGCCGGCGTGCTTGGCGCGATCAGGGGTCCGCGAAGGCCCCGACGTCTGATTCGACGGGCACGTTGAAATCAGGAGACCGACAAGCATGCCGAGACCTGCCGCTTGCCGAACTTCGCAGATGCGTCCTTTTGGCGATGGGCGAGGCGAAGTCGCGTGACAAGGTGACTCTCCAGGTCGACGCGCCTGTCCGCTTTCCGGACACGCCTGGACGGGGCAACGCAATGCGTTCAAGGACCAATGCGGATCCGCCGAATGTGCGGAGGCGTACGCGAGCATTGGTTCGGCGTCGGGAAGGCGGCGGCGTTGCCTCTGGCCTTAGTTCTTTCGCTGGGCTATTGGCGGGGTTCAATGGGAAATTCCGGGCTCTTCAGATGTCGCTAGAAGCCACCCAAGAGGTTGAAGACCACTGGCGTGACGCCATTTCCTCGATCGAGGAAATCACCGAGGACGCGCGGAACGGTCGCATGTTCATTCTCGTCGATCACGAGGATCGCGAGAACGAGGGCGACCTGGTCGTTCCAGCCCAGATGGCGACGCCCGAAGCCATCAACTTCATGGCGACCCACGGGCGGGGGCTGATCTGCCTTTCGCTGACAGGCGAGCGCTGCGACGCGCTCGGCCTTCCGCTGATGGCGTCCCATAACTCCTCGCGGCACGAGACGGCGTTCACGGTGTCCATCGAAGCGCGGGAAGGAGTCACGACCGGGATTTCCGCCCATGATCGCGCGCGCACGGTCGCGGCGGCGATCGACCAGTCCACGACCTCTGCCGACATCGCGACGCCGGGGCACATCTTTCCCTTGCGCGCACGCGACGGCGGGGTGCTCGTGCGTGCGGGCCATACGGAGGCTGCGGTTGACGTGTCGCGCCTGGCGGGCCTGAACCCGTCTGCCGTGATCTGCGAGATCATGAACGAGGACGGCACGATGAGCCGCCTGCCGGACCTGGTCGCGTTTGCGCAACTGCACGGCCTGAAGATCGGCACGATCAGTGATCTCATTGCCTACCGCCGACGCCACGACAACCTTGTCGCCGTCACAAGCCGCAAGACGGTCACGTCCGAGTTTGGCGGCGAATGGGAGATGCGGATCTATTCCGACACCGCCCATGGCGACGAGCACATCGCTTTGGTCAAGGGCGACATTTCTTCGCCAGAACCCTGCCTTGTGAGGATGCATGCATTGGATCCGATGCTTGACGTGCTTGGCCTTGGACCGGCGGGGCGAAGGAACGAGTTCGGCGATGCCATGCAACTCATTTCGGACGAAGGGCGCGGGGTCCTGGTGCTGCTCAGGGACACGACGATGAAGCTGAAGGGTGGAGACAGCGTTTCGCCGCAGACACTCAGGCAGTACGGCTTGGGAGCCCAGATCCTGTCCTCGCTCGGACTGTCGCAACTGGTGCTCTTGACCAATTCGCCCCAGCCAAAGATCGTGGGTCTCGAGGCCTATGGCCTCGAAATCGTCGGTACGCGCACGATCTCGGATCTTGGCTGATGGCCGGGCAGTCCCACCATACGCTGGAACTGCCGGTGTTCGAAGCTCCGCCGAAGATGTTGATTGTCGTCGCCCCGTACTACGTCGATGTCGCCACTGATCTCGTGGATGGAGCCCAAGCCGAGCTGGCGAAAGTCTCGGCCAAGGTCGATCTGGTCGAGGTTCCGGGTGCACTGGAGGTGCCGACAGCCATTGGCATTGCATTCCGGCAGGCCGAATACGACGGCTTCGTTGCGCTTGGCTGCGTGATTCGAGGTGAAACAACGCATTACGAGACCGTCTGTGACAATTCGAACCGGGCCTTGCAGCTTCTGGGTGTTGAAGGCGCCTGCATAGGCAACGGCATTCTGACGGTGGAAACCCGCGAACAGGCGGCGGTGCGCGCGGATCCCCGCAAAGAAAACAAGGGCGGGGGTGCTGCAGCCGCTGCGCTCCATCTCGTTGCGCTCAAGCGGCGCTTCGCTCCGCCGGAGAGCGAGACCAGGTCCGCCCAGGTCTCCGGATTCTCATGACCCTCGTGCGGCAGAAGCGAAGCGTCGCGCGGCTCCATGCCGTGCAGGCGCTGTTCCAGATGGAGGCCAGCGGCCAGTCGGCGACGACCGTTCAGAACGAGTTCGAGGATCACCGATTCGCCGAAGAGCTCGACGGCCTGGAACTGGCGGCGGGAGACAGGGGCCTGTTTCGGAAGCTTGTCGACGATGCCGTGACCTGGCAGGCGCGGATCGACCAGATGACGGAACGTGCGCTTGTGGCCAAGTGGCCGATTGACCGGATCGATCCCGTTCTGCGTGCGCTGTTTCGCGCGGCAGGTGCGGAACTGGTCGGGAGCGAGGTGCCGCCACGAGTGATAATTTCCGAGTTTGTGGACGTGGCAAAGGCATTCTTCCCCGAGGGGAGGGAAAAGAGCTTCGTGAACGCGGTGCTGGATCACATGGCGCGAGAAGCGCGACCGGAGGCATTCAAGGAGCGGGCCCGGGGCTAGCAATTCGGGACGTTGACGTTGACTGCGAGACCGCCAAGAGCGGTTTCCTTGTACTTCTTGCTCATGTCCTCGCCGGTCTGGCGCATGGTCTCGATGGCGGCATCGAGCGGCACGAAGTGCTTGCCGTCGCCGCGAAGCGCCAGCGATGCAGCCGACACAGCCTTGATCGCGCCGAGCCCGTTCCGTTCGATGCAAGGAACCTGCACCAGGCCCCTCACGGGATCGCAAGTCATTCCGAGGTGATGCTCAAGGGCGATTTCCGCGGCGTTCTCCACCTGCTCGGGCGTGCCGTCCATCACGGCGGCCAGTCCGCCGGCAGCCATGGCCGACGCCGAGCCGACTTCGGCCTGGCATCCGCATTCGGCGCCCGAAATCGATGCGTTGTGCTTAATGAGCGCGCCAATGGCAGAGGCGGTCAGGAGGAATTCGCCAATGCGTGACGAATGCGCGCTCGGCACATGGTCGATCCAGTACCGGATGGTCGCGGGGACCACACCTGCGGCACCGTTGGTCGGCGCGGTCACGACCTGGCCGCCGGCCGCGTTTTCCTCGTTGACGGCCATGGCGTAGGCGCTGATCCAGTCATTCACGACGTGCGGCGCAGTCAGGTTCGTGCCGCGTTCGGCCTCCAGGCCTGCACGTATTGCGGCGGCGCGACGACGCACGTTCAAGCCGCCCGGAAGCCTGCCTTCGGTGCTAAGGCCGCGTTCCATGCACTCGTGCATGACCTTCCAGATTCGCTGCAGTCCGGTGTCAAGCTCAGCCGAATTCATTCGAGTCAGCTCGTTCGCCCGCTTCATCTCCGCAACGCTCTTGCCGTCGGCGCTCGCCATCTCCAGCATTTCGGCCGCCGACTGGAACGGATAGGGCACAGGCGGGCCGTCTTCCTTGGTCCCGCCTTCCTCAAGCTCGGCTTCGGTCAGGACGAATCCACCACCGACGGAATAGTAGGTCTCATGCCGGATCACGTCGCCTTCGGAGTCGGTGGCATATAGCCTGAGGCCGTTGGCGTGCCCCGGCAGCGGCGTATCGTAGTCAAAGCGGAGATCCGCTTCGGGATCGAAGGAAAGCGGGTCGAGTCCGTCCGGCGTCACGCGCTTCTCCTTGCGTACATCCTCAAGGACCGCCTCGGCTCTGGCCATGTCGTAGGTGTCGGGCGCGAAGCCCGCGAGTCCCAGGATCACAGCGCGATCGGTCGCGTGACCTACGCCGGTGAACGCAAGCGAACCGTGCAGCGATGCGCGCAGGCCGTGCGGCTTGAATGCGGAAGTCCGAAGGCTCTCGAGAAACCGTCCGGCGGCCACCATCGGCCCCATGGTGTGAGAGGACGATGGGCCGACGCCCACCTTGAACACTTCAAAGACGCTCAGGAACATGAACCCTTTCTGCCGGAGGCTTGCAGCGTCTGGGCGTCTCTACGCGACATTCCCGGAGGGAAAGGCGTCCTGCGGCCACGATTCAGGCAGTCATCCTGACCGGCCGCCGCCCAGGAGTCCGCCGGTTGGTCGGTGCGGACGGTCCTAGGTTCGTGCGAGCCAAACCAGAAACACGCCAACGGCAAGAGCGCCGAGACCGCATGCCCGGCGTGTCTCCAGCGGCCAGGACGCGATTGCCCTCACCAGTTCGTCCAGCCGGTTCGGCAGCAAGGCGAGAACAAGGCCCTCGATGACAAGCACGAGGCCGATCCCGAGAAGCGCGAGTTCCATGCCCCTTAATTTGCCGTCGTGCTGACGGGGTCCATGCCGACCCCGTCCAGGAACTCGAAGAACTCGCTGTCAGGCGTAATCACCAGCGTCGAGTTCTGTCCCTGGAGAGCCCGCTCGTAGGCGGCAAGCGACCGGTAGAACCGGAAGAAGCCCTCGTCTGCGCCATAGGCGTCGGCGAAGATCGAGTTGCGTTCCGCATCCGCCTCGCCGCGGACGATTTCGGCTTCGCGGTTGGCTTCGGAAACGATTTCGACCACCGTTCGGTCGGCCTGGGCCTGGACCCTTTGGGCGGCCTCCGCCCCCCGTGCCCGCTCGTCAGTCGCCTCGCGCTCGCGTTCCGCTCGCATCCGGTCAAACGTGGCGGCAAGGTTCTGCTCGGGGAGGTTGGTCTGCTTCAGCCGCACGTCCACCACGTCCAGCCCGAGCGCCTCCGCCTCCGCATCGGAATTGTCCCGGATTCGGTTCATGAGCGCAGCCCGTTCGGCGGACAGGATCGTGTTCGAGGTCACGCCTTCCGCACCCAGGACTGCCCGGATTTCGTCGATGAGGATCGACGACAGCCGGTCCTCGGCGAATCGCACGCCGCCCGGTCCCACGGCCTGGCGGAACTGGACGATGTCCTCGTCCTGATCGCCGATGCGGTAGCGTGTGAAGGCGTCGACAACCAGCCGCCTGTCGTCTGAGGGCGTGATCTCGATTTCGGGCGTGTCGAGAGACAGGATTCGCCCATCGTAGCGCACGACTTCCTGGATGACGGGGATCTTGAATCCCAAGCCTGGCTCCGTCTTGACCTGCTTGATCTGGCCGAACTGGAGAACCAGCACCTTCTCGCGCTCATCCACGATGAAGATGGACGAGAGCGCAATGGCGGCCACAATGGCCAGGATTGCCGTCAGAAGGACTCCGCTTCTCAACATCTCAGTTTTCTCCCTGTGACGTGGTTGTTCCGCGACGCAGCTCATTCAGCGGCAAGTAGGGCACGACGCCCTGGCCCGGGCCGTCACTTACGCCCTCGTCAAGAATGATCTTGTCGATGCCACCGAGGACCTTCTCCAGCGTTTCGATGTACAGCCGCCGCCGGGTGACTTCCGGCGCCAGTCGATACTCCGTCAGAACCGCGGAAAAGCGGCTGGCTTCGCCCTTGGCCTCGTTCACGACCTGGGCGCGGTAGGACTCGGCCACTTCAAGTATCTGCGCCGCCTCGCCGCGAGCGCCCGCGAGCACGCGGTTGGAGTATGCGTCGGCTTGGCGCTCGAGGCGGTCACGTTCCTGCTCAGCTGCCTGAACGTCGCGGAAGGCGTCGATCACCTCGCGTGGAGGGTCTGCCTTGTTCAGGTTCACGCGGACGACGTTGATGCCCGCTTCGTAGTTGTCGAGCGTCGCCTGAATCAGTTCCTTGGCCCGCTGCGCCACGATCGCTCGATCACGGTTGAGAAGGGGCGCAAGTTCGCTGCCCGCCACGATCTCGCGCATCGCCGATTCAGAAACCGCTCGCACGGTCTCCGGTCCGTCTCTCAGGTTGAACAGGAAGTCGTCGGGCCTGGAGATGTTCCAGACGACCTGGAAGTCTATGTCGACGATGTTCTCGTCCGTGGTCAACATCAGGCCGTTGTCGCTCTGGCGGCCGACGCCAATGTCTTCCGACTGTTCCCGAGTCACCGGGATGACCTCGTAGGTCATCACGGGCCAGGGCGCGAAGTTGAGGCCAGGCTGGCCGATCGAGGAGAATTCCCCCAGGAACAGTTCGACCGATTGCTCTTCCGGCCTGACCGAGTACAGCGAGGAATAGGCCCAGAGGCCCACAATGACCACTGCGCCGATGGCAATGGAACCGCGCGAAAGCCTCGGTCGCTCGCCGCCGCCGCCACCGCGTCGGCCGGATCCTCCTCTGCCGCCCATGATTGAAGAAAGCCGCTCCTGGCCCTTTCTCACCATGTCGTCGATGTCAGGTATGTTGGGTCTCTGCTGCCCAGGCCGACCTGGCCTGCGGGCATCTCCGTTGCCGCCATTCTGAGGGCCGCCGCCCCAGGGTCCGCCGCTCTTGTTGGCCATTCGTGGTCCTCTTTCTGAATCTCTCAGGGTGCTAACTGTAGTGTTTGGCGCGGTTTTTCAAGTCGCCCTTGTCGGAGTCTGCATTGTAACCAGCTCTTCCGACATCGTCGGGTGGACTGCGACCGTTCGGTCAAAGTCCTCCTTCGTGAGGCCAGCCTTTACGGCAATGGCCACCATCTGGATCAACTCGCCCGCACCGTCCGACACGATATGGCATCCAAGCACCCTCCTGCTGCTCCGTGAAACGACAAGTTTCATGAGCACCTGATTCGGCCGGTCGCCGAAGGCGGTCCTCATGGGATTGAACGTCGCCGAGTAGACCTCGATCTCTTCCTGCCCGCGTGCGGCCTCCTCGGTCAGGCCCACGGTTCCAAGCTCCGGTTGCGTGAAGACGGCCGAGGCCACAAGGTCGTGATCTGGTGCAGTTGGGTTGCCCTTGAACACGGTCTCGGTGAAGGCTTGTCCTTCGCGGATCGCGACGGGCGTGAGGTTGATGCGGTCCGTCACGTCGCCGATCGCGTAGATCGAAGGTGTCGCTGTCCGGCTGTAGGCATCGACTTCAATTGCGCCGCGTTGGTTCACGGCAACACCGGCTGCCTCAAGCCCAATGTCACTGGAGTTCGGTGCGCGCCCGGTGGCGAACAGGACACGGTCGAAACGCTGCTCGGCACCGCTCGTGGCCTTGGCAATGACCGGGCCTGTCGTGAATTCAGGCTCAACTCTGCCATTCGACGCCGAATTCTCTCTCTCGGCACTGCCGGCATCCGCCGGACGCAGGTCAACTACATTCGTGTTGACCTGAAGATCTATCCCTTGCTCCTGCATCCTCCTGGCGACGGTGCTCCGAGCTTCGTCGTCGAAGCCACGGAGTATCTGCGGCCCACGATAGAACTGCGTCACCCCGACACCCATCCCGTTCAGGATGCAGGCGAATTCGCAGGCAATGTATCCGCCGCCGACGACCAGTACGGATTCGGGCAGCGCCTCCATCTCGAAGATGTCGTCCGAAACCATTCCGAGCCCGGCGTTCGGAACATCGGGGCGCACGGGGTGGCCGCCCGTGGCAATCAAGACATGTTTCGCCGTGACGCGCGTGCCGTCCTCGAGTTCCACCGAGTCAGGGCCGGACAACCGGGCGCGCATATCGTGAATCGTAACGCCGGACGACGTCAGCAGGTTGCGATAGACGCCTTCGAGCCGATCAAGCTCGGCGTCGAGCCTTCCGCGAAACGCCTGCCACTCGAATACGCCAGGTTCGGCCGTCCATCCGTAACCGCGCGCAAGTGCAGCCAGCTCCCGGAACTCGGAAGCGAACACCATGAGCTTCTTTGGCACGCAGCCCCGGATCACGCACGTTCCGCCCATGCGCCGATCTTCTGCCAGTGCGACACGAGCGCCGGTCGCCGCCGCGGTTCGGGCCGCGCGGACCCCACCCGAACCGCCGCCGATGACGAACAGGTCGACGTCGCAGGGCATCACTTGGCTGCGGCTGGGCGATCGCCACCCGTCCGCTCGGTTCGGTGAGTCGCCGGATTGCCCCTGGATGCCAAGATGGTCTCGACCGTGCCATCGACATTGCCGAGAATGATCGTGTCGCACATGCCGATGAACAGACCGTTTTCGACAACGCCGGGGATCTGGTTCAGGGCCAACGCAAGATCGCGGGCATTGCCTATGCGGTCCAGGTGAAGATCAAGGATGTGATTGCCCTCGTCGGTCGTGAAGATCTTGCCGTTCCTGCGGCGCGGCTCGATTCGGCGACCGTCAACGTCTTGGGTCTCGAGGACCTTCTCCAGCAGCGCTTTGGTGACGTCCATTCCGAAGCCCAGCACCTCGATCGGAAGCGGGAACGCGCCAAGCGCCTGTACCTGCTTGGAGGCGTCGACGATCGCGATCATCCGGTCCGATGCGGTCGCCACGACCTTCTCCCGCAAGAGTGCGCCGCCTGCTCCCTTGATCAGGTTCAGATCCGGATCGAATTCGTCCGCACCATCGACTGTCAGGTCAAGCCAGCCGGCTTCGTCGAGGGTCGCGAGCCTGATGCCTTCTTCGCGAGCCAGCTCGGCCGTCGCGACCGATGTCGGGACACAGATGATGTCCAGTCCTTCCGCTCTCACTCTTTCGCCCAGGCACTTGACCAGAAAGGCCGCAGTTGATCCGGTGCCCAGCCCGACCCTCATTCCGGAGGCGACGATGGTGCTTGCCCGTTCCGCGACGGCAAGCTTGGCGGCATCAATGGGGGACAGGGCTGTGGTCATCGGGAATTCCAGGTTCGAGAGCCGCCTTATAGGAACATTCCGTGGCGAGCGCGAGTGGCGTGCACGCAAAATCCACTCGCAGGAGGCATGCTGCTTTGGTAACAGGCAGGGAAGCGGGTGTGGCGGAATTGGTAGACGCACCAGATTTAGGATCTGGCGCCGCAAGGCGTGGGGGTTCAAGTCCCTCCACCCGCACCAGCAACCGGGACCTCGGGACTTCGAGGACACGGAAATTCGGAGACGAACGCGACGCCGTCGTATGCTCCGGATTCGGCGCGACGGAGATCCTGCGCTCTTCCCTTCGCTTTCGCCTTGCGGACAAATTCCTGCTTCCATAGAAGGAGCGCGGATTTTTCTGGCCCGCGCGAGACGCGATTGGCGCGGGATTGAGCGAGGATGCCCATGCAGGTCACCGAAACGCTGAACGAGGGTTTCAAGCGCGGCTACAAGATCACCGTGACCGCGAGCGAACTGGACGAAAAGGTCAACGGCAAGCTGGCCGAGGCGGCTCCCGAGATCCAGATGAAGGGCTTTCGCAAGGGGAAGGTCCCGACCGCTCTGCTCAAGAAGCAGTTCGGGCAGCGCCTCTTGGGCGAAGCGATGCAGGAAAGCGTCGATGCAGCGGTCTCCGAGCACTTCAAGGACTCCGGCGAAAAGCCGGCCATGGAGCCAAAGGTCGAGATGCGGAACCAGGACTGGAAGGAAGGCGACGACGTCGAACTGGCGCTGACCTACGAGACCTTGCCCGAGATTCCGGAAGTCGACCTGCCCGGTCTGGAGCTGGAAAGGCTCGTCGTCAAGGTTGACGACGCGGCGATCAACGAGGTGCTTGAGGATTTTGCATCACGAGCGCCTGACTACGTGAATCGTCCAAAGGGCTCGAATGCCGTGGAAGGTGACCAGGTGATTGTGGACTTCACCTGCATGGTAGATCGTGAGATCCTTGATGAAGCTGCCGGTTCGGGTGTTCCCTTGGTTCTTGGCCAGGACCAGTTTGTCCCCGGTTTCGAGGCACCGCTTTTCGGAGCGGTGGAGGGCGAAACCAGGAAAGTCGAAGTCACCTTTCCGAAAGACCATGCCAGCAAGCAGTTGGCGGGGAAGCTTGCCACATTCCAGGTGACGGTCACGGCGGTGCAGGAGCCCAAGCCTGCCGCAGTCGATGATGAGTTGGCCAAGAAATTCGGTGCCGAAGATCTCAAGGAGTTCAAGGAAAGGGCAGGGGAAGCCATCAAGAACGAGAGCGAGTCGGTTGCGCGATCGATCTTGAAGCGCACGCTCTTCGATGAACTCGACAAGGTGCTGAAATTTGACCTTCCGCCGTCGCTTGTCGAGAGAGAGGCACAGCAGATCGCGCATCAGCTCTGGCACGATGAGCACCCGGAAGCTGAAGGCGACGACCAAGAGGAGATCGAGCCGGACGAAGAGCACAACAGGTTGGCCGTGCGTCGCGTGCGCCTCGGACTGCTCCTGTCGGATCTTGGCCAGAAGTCTCAGGTAACGGTCACGGACGCCGAGATGAACCAGGCCGTCATCAACCAGGCGAGGGCTCTCCCGGGTCGGGAGCGGGACTACTTTGATCTCGTGCAGAATTCGCCGGCCATGCGCAGCCAGATCCATGCGTCGATCTTCGAAGAGAAGCTCGTGGACTTTGTCCTCGAGAAGGCAACCATCACGGAAAAGGCGGTTGCCAAGGACGAACTGATCAAGGCGTTCGAAGCGCTGGACGACGACGGTTGAAGCGACCGCCTTCGTCAGGATCCTTGGTCGAGCCCACGTGCACTTGTCAACGGCGGCGAGCGGCACCGTCAGGCAAGCGGTGACCCGGCAAACATTTCCAGCCTGATTTCTGCCGCCTCAAGACCTTCGCGCACGCGGGCGGCCATCGCGACGGCCTCGGCGCTGTCGCCGTGGACGCAGATCGTGTCGATGCGTGTCGGCAGCTTCTGGCCGCCGTCGGTGATGATCGCGCCCTCCCGGACCATATCGGCCACGCGTCGCGCAGCTTCGCGGCCGTCACTGATCATCGCGCCCGGCAAGCGACGATCGACAAGGGTGCCGTCGGGATTGTAGGCCCGGTCTGCGAAGATCTCGCCTGCCCAGTTGCAGCCCAGTTCGCGGCAGGCCTCTTCCATCCGTGTCGCCGCCAGTCCGACGATGATGATGTCCGGTGCCACGTCGAGCGCTGCCTCGTAGCAGGCGCGGGCCATGTCGGCGTCGACGCTTGCCATGTTCGAGAGGGCGCCGTGAAGCTTCACGTGCCGGACCATGCCGCCGACGGCACGCGCCATCGCCTGGGCGGCCCCCACCTGGTATCGGATCATGTTGGCAAGCGTAGTCAACGGCACCTGCATCCGACGCCGGCCGAATCCCTGCAGGTCAGCGAAGCCGGGATGGGCACCGATGCCGACGCCGCTTTCGACTGCCGTGCGCATCGTCGCGGCCATGGTGTCTGCATCGCCCGCGTGGAAGCCGCAGGCGACATTGGCAGAGGTCACGACTTGCAGGAGGTTGGAGTCGTCGCCCATTTCCCACGGGCCGAAGCCTTCTCCCATGTCAGAGTTCAGGTCAACGCTGAGAGTCATGGAGCCAGAAGACCTCCTGCGCGAGGCGACCGCAAGACCTCGCTTGGCAAAACTTGGCGCGACTCGGAATTTTGCCCTTCCGCCCTTTCCGTTGCCAAATCCCTGCCTTAGGAATGATGCCGTTCGCAAACTGCAGGATTGCGAATCCTTGCCTGGGTGCCATCGGGCGGTACAGGGCATCGTTGCGTTCTTGCCCGCGTTGCCAAGTGACTCATGGACGCGCCCAGGCCAGCCATGATCAGGGATTTATGCGCGGGCCTTTCGGCGAAGGCCCGCGATGCATTGCGTGTCATCAGGGACACCGGGCCGGGGCAGGTCCAGTTCTGGTTCATCGCGCTCCTGGTCGGAATCGCTGCTGGCGTTGCCGCGGTTCTGTTTCGTCTTGGCATCAACCTGCTGCAGAAATCGCTTTACGGGACGGATGATCCAAGGCTCATGCATTCCTTTGCGGAGACCCTCCCGTGGTACATGATTGTCCTGATCCCCGTGTGTGGCGGACTGGTCGTCGGCATCATCCTGGATCGGCTCACGGCTGACGGCAGGGCCAAGTCGGTCGCGGAGGTGATCGAGGGTGCGGCCCTCCATGACGGTCGCGTCGAGACGAAAGAAGGCCTGGCTTCGGCGGCGGCATCGATGATCACGCTCGGGTCCGGGGGCTCCTCCGGTCGAGAGGGCCCGGTCGTGCATCTGGCGGCGGTCCTGTCATCATGGGTGCTGAACCGAATCAATGCCGACGGCATCACGGGTCGCGACCTCTTGGGCTGTGCCGTTGCCGCAGCGGTGTCGGCATCGTTCAACGCGCCGATTGCAGGGGCCTTGTTCGCGCTGGAAGTGGTGCTTCGGCACTTTGCCGTGCATGCCTTCGCGCCGATCGTCATCGCAAGCGCGGCGGGGACGGTGATTTCGCGTCTGACCTTCGGAGACGTGACCGAGTTCGTCCTGATCGAGGAAGGGATTCTGGCGTTCTATGTGGAACTTCCGGCATTCCTGCTTCTCGGGATGCTGTCCGGGTTGCTTGCGGTGGTGATGATGCGTTCGATCTTTCTTGCGGATGACTTTGGCAACCATACATGCAAGCGTTTCGGCATCCCGCGCTTCATTCGCCCGGCGGTCGCCGGACTGCTTCTTGGAGCGCTGGCACTTGGCTTTCCGCACATCATTGGCGTCGGCTACGAGACAACGTCGGCTGCCTTGACCGGTCAGATCCTGTGGCACGAAGCGGTGGTGTTCTGTGCCATCAAGGTGGCTGCGGTCGCGATCACCATGGGCGGACGGATGGGCGGGGGCATATTTTCGCCATCGCTCATGGTTGGCGCGCTGCTGGGTCTTGCCTTCGGGTTGACGGCGACGGCGACCTTTCCGAACGTGTCAGGGTCAGAGACATTGTATGCACTGGCGGGGATGGGCGCGGTCGCTGCAGCGGTTCTGGGCGCACCGATTTCGACAACGCTGATCGTATTCGAACTGACCGGGGACTGGAAGACCGGGCTTGCCGTCATGGTCGCGGTCTCGATGTCCACTGCGATCGCCTCGCGCCTGGTCGACCGGTCATTCTTTCTCTCCCAGCTCGAGCGCCGGGACGTGCATTTGGCGCGGGGGCCACAGGGCTACCTGTTGTCGCTTTGCAGCGTGAAAGACTTGATGCGCAAGCCTGGAGACCCAGGTGCCGCGTCGGAAGAGGCGGTCTGGGCAGCCATTGCGGAAGGCGTGTGGGTCGACGTCAACGGAACTCTTGAACTGGCCATGCCGGTCTTCGAGAGGACCGGGCTTCCGTTCCTGCCCGTGCTCAGTTTCGGCGGCGACGGCAGGCCACCCAAGGTCCATGGGGCACTGTTTCATGTTGACGCGCTCCGAGCCTTCAATCGCGCTCTGGCATCCACGGCGGAGGAGGAGCACAGCTAGGGATGTCGCCGTGGCACCCGGCCATAGTCGGCCGTCGCCAAGCGCCCGAACCTGGCGGGGCGGCGGGAGGACGCGGCCCGACCCGGCTCCCTCTCACGGAATTCGCCGGAACCTTGGGCGCACGATCGACGCGACGGTTTCTCGACGGATCCCGAGGAGCCTGACAGTGTGGATGCATCTGGCGTGGCGCTGCACCGGACTGGCTCAACGGAAGAAGATCAACTGGCGCCTTGGATGTTCGACCAGCGAAGGCGCAAACCGTCCCTGTCGAAATGGCACGATTTCTCCCGCTTGAATCCAAAACTGAGTTCCTGGCCTTCCTCGATGAGCGGTTTCGGTTGTTTCTCCTGCTTGAGCGCCAAGGTCATGTTCCCGCGCACGTTCAGGTGCGGGTAGAGCGCATAACTCTGGAACACCATTGCTATTCCCCGTTTCGAGGGCGGCACCAGGTTCACGACCTGTTCATCAATCGTCACTTCGCCGGACGTCGAGTCGTCGAGACCCGGGATGACTCGCAGAAGCGGCGATTTCCCGCACCCTGAAGGCCCGAAAAGCACGACGATTTCACCTTCCTCGACTTCCGGGTTGACGTCCTTGAGAACTTGCACTCCTCCGAATGACTTGTTCACGTTCGTCAGCTTCGGGGCGGCCATGTCGAGGTCTCCTCAAGCCAAACGGGTTGGCCGATGCGAATGCTCTCGTCCGCGGCAAGGCAAATGGCGAGCGACTGGACGGCATCGGTCATGTGCCGGGTCAGGTCCATGTCATGGGCGATGGCGCGGAGCATGTAGGCTTGCTCGGCGTTACAAAGCTCCTGATGACCGGGTTCGTCCGGCACTTCGACAGTGCGGTCTCCTTGCGGCGTATGCACGACGATGCCACCCACCTTGGTGTGACCGTCGATGTCAGACGACGCGCCCTTGTTGCTTTCGGTGATCGAAACCGATCCGTTTGGCGTGACTATGTCCTTCACGAAGAAAGCCGTTTCCGACATCATCGGCCCCCAGCCAGCCTCGTACCAGCCAACCGACCCGTCAGCGAAGACGACCTGGAACTGGCCGTAGTTGTACATGTCCGCAGGAATCTCGTCGGTCAGTCGCAGGCCCATGCCATGTACGCGAACAGGGGTCGCGTCGGTGATCTGGCACATGACGTCGACGTAGTGGACGCCGCAATCAACGATGGGGCTTGTCGTTTGCATCAACGCCTTGTGCGTTTCCCATTCGGCGCCCGACGATTGCTGGTTGAGGTTCAGCCGGAAGACATACGGCCCGCCGAGTGCCCGCGCTTCCTTGATCAGGCGCATCCAGGACGGGTGGTGGCGAAGAATGTAGCCAACGACCACCTTTCGGCTGGTCCGCACGGCAGTCTCGACGACGCGCTCGGCGTCCGCAACCGTCATCGCCAACGGCTTCTCGACAAAGACGTGCGCTCCGGCCTCCATGGCTGCGCATGCATAGTCGGCATGCGTGTCGGTGTAGGTCGCGATGACAACCAGGTCGGGCCCAGTTTCCATTCCCTCCTCGAAGGTTGCGAAGAGGGGATAGGTCTCGAGCCCTTCCGGAAGGTCGACGGCCGAGCGGTTTACCAGGCCGACGATCTCGGCG
The DNA here is from genome assembly GCA_965208685.1 of Paracoccaceae bacterium. GTDB lineage: Bacteria > Pseudomonadota > Alphaproteobacteria > Rhodobacterales > Rhodobacteraceae > JAJEFO01. The sequence goes on from CBDBPL010000007.1 coordinate 1,374,126, forward strand.
GCTGGATGGTGATGGTGGGCCTGCGCATGGCTCAGCCCCATGTTTCCCAGGCCGGCAATCAGAACGCGGGTCATTTGACGGCTCCCGAGGCGATCCCGCGGATCAGCTGTCGCGAGAAGATGACGCAAGGACAAGCACGGGCAGGATCGCCATCGAAGCGCTCGGCGCCGGGATTGCTGGCGATTGCGATCAGTGTTGCGCCACGACTTTGCGCGATTCCGGCGGCGGCCGCCGTGCAGGGCGTTGTCCCGCTGGCCGAAACGGCGATCACTGTGTCTCGGCTGGATGTGCCCGTCATTGTCTCCCGGCCGCTTGTGACATCGTTTTCCGTCGTTCCGGGCATCTCCACGCCGGTTGGCATGCCCCAGCCATGGGAATTCTGAACTGACCGGCTGGAATCGAGAATGTGCCTGCCGGTTCCAAGGCATCCACAGCCGCCATCAGGCCGGACGAACCAACAGCCACGCAATGAAGTGTGCCGCCTTTCCGGATTGTTCGCGCAATTGCACTGGCGCCGTTCACGATGCTATCGAGGGCACCAAGAAGCGACCTTGCGGCAGCGATCTGACCCTCGGCCAGCAAAGCGGCAAATTCGGCCAGAGGGCGTTCATCAATCCCTTCCGCCGCATCGTGCAGTGCTTCAGTCCGTGAGCCGGACATGCGATTCCCCCATGATTCGACATAAGATACCTATTTAATACCTTTTGTCCACGCTTTTGTTCCTCGCGGACACTGGCGGATACCTCGATCAACCTGCATCCTGGCGAGGGCTTGAGGTGACCGGACGGCGTTGGTGCAGTTCCCGCATGCATTCCTGCACGAGTTTCCTGGCGCGCTCCGGTCACCCTTGGCCACGCCTGATCGGGCGAGATCCGGACTTTGGACCGGGCAGGGCAATGGTCTTTCATCGGTTCGCCGGTCGTGGAAACCCGTAGGTGGCCGCCGACAGATTCGATCCCCGCATTTGCAACTCCATCCGTTCACCGCTCACTCGTTGGCACGGAGGCCGGGGATCCGCAACCTGCACAGCTTCCTAGGGTCGCAGAGCGGTCAACCGCCCCTTGGACGGTCGCCATGCCCACGTGCATGGACCAGAACCGGAAGAGACACCTCGGCATCGGAAAGTCGCTTCAAGTTCTCGAGCGGTCCGCCCGCCCTCGACGGGCGTTTGAGATGACTTTCGAATTCGAACCACCCGGAATCGTGCTTCACCAAGTACTGCAAATTTCAAGGAACCGAAATGCGCGGAAGGAGGGCCAGCATCTTTGCACGTCCCGCTGCCGTACCGGCAATGACGCAAGACGAAACCTGCAACATTGGCATCGTTCAGGGCTTTCCATCACTCAATAGGTATTATAATGGTATATACATGGATGATTCACTGAGATCTCCGGTCGTTGCCATTGACGGCGGCGGCACACGGTGTCGGCTCGCGTTGGATGACGGCAAGTCAGTCATTGCTGCAGAAGCCGGGCCTGCCAACGTTTCCACCAATTTTGACGGCGCACTGGACGAGGTTTTCGCAGGCCTGCAAAGATTGGCGGCGCGAGCCGGCCTGACGTTGGACGCTCTTTCAACGATCCCCGCGTATGTCGGACTCGCGGGCGTCACGGGAGAGGCGATTTCGGAAAGGTTGCGCACGGCCTTGCCCTTCACCCACGTCCGTATCGAGGATGATCGCGCTGCAGCATTGAGGGGCGCGCTTGGTCGGTCCGACGGCGTGATTGCCCACTGTGGCACGGGGTCGTTTTTCGCGGCACAAACGGACGGAACCATGCGGTTTGCCGGTGGCTGGGGACCGGTGCTCGGGGACGAGGCGTCTGCACATTTCGTCGGCAAGGCCGCCCTCGGAATGGCGCTCAAGAGCATTGACGGGCGATGTGCCGCCTCGCCGTTGGCAGAGCGGCTCCTGGCGGACTGCGAGGGCGCTGCAGGCATCGTCCGATTCGCGGGCTTGGCCAGCCCTTCGGAGCTTGGCGCCTTGGCACCGCTCGTGACCGAATTCGCGAAACAGGGAGATCTGCTCGGCGAAGAAGTATTGCGCAGCGGGGCACGGGACATTGCTGCAATACTGTCACTCATTGGATGGAGCAATGGCCAGCCGATTTGCCTAACTGGCGGAATAGGACCCCACTATGCTCCGTATCTGCCTTCAGACATGCAGGCCGACCTGACCCCGCCAGTCGATGAGCCGCTAGCCGGTGCCCTGTCGCTCGCGGCGGAATTTGCCCTGGAGATGCCTTCATGAACGCCGCAGACTTGCTCCAGCCCGAAGGCTGGCTCGGCGAAACTGGCGGCCCGCGATACGTGCAGCTCCGCCGGCGATTGGAACTGGGCATCGAGACAGGCGTTCTGCCCCCCAACTCCTCGCTTCCGCCGGAACGCGAGATTGCCGACATCACCGGACTGTCCCGCGTCACCGTTCGCAAGGCGATACAGGAACTCGTGCACGAGGGGTTGATCGAGCGACGGCAAGGTTCGGGATCGTTCATTCGCAAGCCGTTGGCGCGCATGGAACAATCCCTCTCACATCTGACGTCATTCACTGAAGACATGGCAAGCCGAGGTCTCGACACAAAATCCCGTTGGCTCGAAAGAGGCCTTTTTTGGCCGACGCCCGACGAAGTGGCCGCATTGAGCCTGAGGCAAGGGGAGCAGGTTGCCCGCATCTGCCGCCTTCGCGAAGCGGGTGGACGCCCGATGGCGTTGGAACGCGCTGCGCTGCCTCCGGACATATTGCCCAATCCGCTTGAAGTGACGACTTCACTTTATCTTGTCCTTGAGAGTCTGGGGCATCGCCCGACGAGCGCGATTCAGAAGATCTCCGCGATAAACCTGGAGGCGCGCGAGGCGGATCTTCTTGGCGTCGCCGAAGGTTCCGCCATATTGAGCATCGAACGCACGTCTTTCCTGAAGAGCGGGCGAGTCGCCGAACATACTCGGTCCCTTTATCGCGGCGATGCGTACGACTTCGTCGCAGAACTGCGGCTGTGATCAGGCGGGGTTCAAAGATGAATGCCGACATCACGCAATTGCGTCGAGAAATCTCCGCCGCCGTGGAGCGCCTCTTTAGCGGTGGCGGACACGCCATTGCCTCGACTGCGGCACGGGCGCGCGAAGTGAATCCACCGTTCCTTCTCTCCGTCGCGCGCGGGTCGTCCGACCATGCCTGCACCTGCCTCAAGCATGCCGGCGAACTGGTCCTGAAACGCCCGTTGGCCTCGGTAGGCCCGTCCGTCGCGTCGCAATGCGGCGTCGAGCTGGACACCAGCGGAGCCATGTGCATGTCGATCTCCCAATCGGGCCAAGGCCCTGACATCGTGCAGATGACCAAGGCGTTCCGAGCAGGCGGCGCCTTGACGATCGGCATCACCAACAACCCGGCGTCCGGCCTCGCGGACGTCGTTGGCCGCGCTCTTCCAGTTCACGCCGGACCTGAATTGAGCGTTGCCGCAACGAAGACCCTCGTGATTTCGCTGGTCGCCGGTCTCTGGCTGATCGCCGAAGTGAAGGGCATGCGTCATTGTTGTCGGCAATCCGAGCGATGCCGGACCACATCGAGGCCGGGACACGTTGCGACTCGTCCCCTGCGGCAGACGTCATCGACGGCCAGTCCCTGTTTGCGCTTGGGCGTGGACCGTCTTGGGCAATCTCGAACGAGACGGCACTCAAGTTCAAGGACTCTTGCCTGATACACGCCGAGAGCTGCTCTTCGGCCGAAGTCTGTCGCGGCCCGGTGGCTGTTGTTGACCATGGCTTTCCGGTGATCGCCTTCGCAGCTGATGATGCCGCCGAAGACAGCTCGGCGGAAACCGCCGATGCCGTTGTTGACAAGGGTGGGCAGGTCTTCGCCGTGACCGACAAAGTCAAAAGGGCTGCGCGCCTCCAGCATGCCCGGACCGACCACTGGCTTACCGATCCGATTGCCGCCATCGTGTCGTTCTACGGCATGGTCGAGGCAGTCGCCGTGCGGCGCGGCATCGATCCGGATGCGCTGCGACATCTCGACAAAGTGACCGAAACAACATGACCCAGAATGTTGTGACTTTCCGGAACGGACGCATTTTCGACGGAAGAAGACTGTGGGCTGGACATGCCATGCGTTTCGTGGACGGCCTTGCAAGAGAACTTGGACCCGATGCAGAAGTTCCAAAGGACGGCGACGTGGTCGATCTGTCTGGCGACTTCCTGACGCCGGGCTATGTGGATCTCCAGGTCAACGGCGGCGGCGGTGTCATGTTCAACGAAAATCCGTCGGTCGACGTTCTCCGCCGGATAGCCATGGCGCATCGCAGCCTTGGCGTCTCCTGCCTGTTGCCAACGCTCATTTCTGATTCGGCCGAAAAGACTCGTGCGTCCATCGAAGCCACGATCAAGGCCGTTCAGGAGGGGGTGCCGGGAGTCGCCGGGCTTCATCTTGAAGGTCCGCACCTCTCGATCGCCCGCAAGGGCGCGCACGATCCGGCGTTCATACGTCCCATGGAACAAGATGACCTGGAAACGCTGATCGCCGCGTCGAAGCTGCTGCCGGCACTCAAGGTCACCGTTGCGCCAGAGAGCGTGACGGAGGAACAGGTATCAGCACTTGCCCGTGCCGGAGTGCTGGTCTCACTAGGCCACAGTGATGCGAGCCTCGAAGTCTGCATGCGATACTTCGCCGCCGGAGCACGCTGCGTCACCCACCTCTTCAATGCCATGAGCCAGCTCGGCAGTCGCGAGCCGGGACTGGTGGGTGCGGCGCTGGCAAACGGCCGCGTGTCGGCTGGCCTGATCGCCGATGCCGTGCATGTTCACCCGGAGACGATTCGCACCGCGTGGGCGGCAAAGAAGGGACCCGGTCAAGTATTTCTCGTGAGCGATGCAATGGCCGTCGCCGGGACCGGTCTCTCTGAGTTCGATCTGGGCGGGCGCACGATTCAGCGCCGGGCTGGCGTCCTGACGCTTCAAGACGGGACACTTGCTGGCGCCGATCTGGACTTGACTTCCGCAATCAAGGTCATGGTCGAAAAGGTTGGCGTTTCCATGGAGGCCGCGCTGAACGCCGCAACGTCACATCCGGCAGCCTTGATCGGCATTCCACGCGCCAGGGCAGATGCGCCATGGCGACGCTTGTCAGACTTGCGGCGCGTCTCGTCTGATCTAACGAGCTCTGACCCTCTCCGTTGAGATCATTCGGTCACGGGCAGGGCAGCGCAGGCCTTCAAAGACGTTCGATCGCGATCTCGTCGTGCGGACAAAAGGCGACGTGATCCTTGATGGCGGATGCCGATTCATGCGGCGCTCGGTAGGACCAAGCCACGTCCCTTAGCGTCGTAAAGGCCGTGACGATGGAATTGTGAGTCGCATTGCCTTTCCATGGGCAGGTCGTGACTTTGCTGGACCGGTCAAGGAATTCCATCGCGACCTCCATGCGCGGGAAGTAGATGACCGGCGCACGGTCGCCCTCGATCAGCTCCAGTGCCGAGCCGCTCTCGCCGAGGACAGCGCCCCCGGCGCGCACGACCCACGTGCCTGTCGCAGGCCGGACTTCGATGTCTTTTGCCATCGCCATTCTTCCTCCATGGGCCCAACCGAACGGGCCAAACGTGTCAGTTTCACTTCAATCAAGGGGTCTTGTGGCCTCATCGAGCCACATTCCTGCCGATGCGGAAATCAGGCCGGAGAGCTTCCCTTTCACTTCGGCGTGGTATTCGTCAATCCAGTCCCGTTCCCAAGGACCCAGCAGCCTGGTGTCAATCAGGCGGCGGTCAAGCGGCACGAAGGTCAGTGTCTCGAAGCAAAGCCGCTTCCGTTCGTTCTGAAACTTCCCGTCCTTTCGCACCACGACCAGATTCTCGATGCGGATGCCGAATTCACCGGGCCGGTAGCAACCTGGCTCGTTCGACAGGATCATGCCTGGCCGGAGGCTTGCCGTCCCTGCGGGTGAAATCCGCTGAGGTCCTTCATGCACGTTCAGGCAAGCTCCGACGCCATGCCCGGTGCCATGATCGTAGTCGAGGCCCTTGCGCCACAGCGCGGCGCGGGCGAGAGCGTCGATGTCCCGGCCGGCGTGCCCGTTCGGGAACCGGGCGAGGGAGATTGCGATCAGCCCCTGGAGCACGCGGGTGTAGCAGTCGCGGTGGACGTCCGACGGTTCCCCGACGGCAAGCGTGCGCGTGACGTCGGTGGTTCCGTCAGTGTACTGGCCGCCGGAATCGACCAGGTACAACTCGCCTTGCCCGATCTTGCGGTCCGTCTGTCTTGACACACGGTAGTGAACGATCGCCGCATTGGGCCCGGAGCCCGAAATCGTGTCGAAGGAAATGTCCAGAAGTTCCCCGGCTCGCACGCGGAATTCCTCAAGCGCCCTGGCCGCGGAAATCTCCGTCAGTTCGCCCTTGGGGGCTTCCTCGTCAAACCACGCCAGGAATTCGACCATCGCCGCGCCGTCCCTTAGATGCGCGTTCTGCATGCCCTTGATTTCGGCATCGTTCTTGCTCGCCTTGGGAATGTTGCACGGGTCGACGTCGAACGTCGCCCGGTCTTCGAGAATTTCGGCAATCTTCCAGGGTGCGGTTTGTCCATCGATCCGGACCGGACCCTCCAGGCGCCCGACGGCGCGCCCGAAGGCGTCCTCGTCCTCCAGGTCTATGTTCGGGTCCGGACCAAGATGCTCGAATTTCTCCGGTGAGGAGAACAGGCTCACGCGACCCGTGTCGTGAAGTATCGCAAATGCCTGAACGACGGGACTGCGCGGAACGCCGTCGCCTCTTATGTTGAGAAGCCAGCAGATGCTCTCCGGCAACGTGAGAATTGCGGCGCATTGTCCGGCGTCCTTCAATTCCTGGGCCAGACGCTCGCGCTTCGACGACGACTTTTCGCCGGAAAGCTCGAGCGGATGAACACGGACCGTCTGGACCGGTGACGATGGCCTGTCGGTCCAGATCCGGTCAACGAGATTGAACGTGGGATGCAGAACGGCATGGTCACCAATCGACTTCGTGAGCCTCTTGATGCCGTCCACCGTGTGGAGCCACGGGTCGAAGCCTACCTTCGCCAGCCGGTCGACATTCTCGGTCAGCCAGGTGCCCGGCTTGACCTCTGCCGGGTCCAGGGTCGCGATCTCCTCGGCGACCTGCTCGCGCACCTGCAGCCGATAGCGTCCATCGACGAAAATGGCGGCAGCGTCGAGGCTGATCACGGCGAGCCCGGCCGATCCGGTGAATCCCGTCAGCCATGCAAGGCGCTCGTCGGCCGGTGCAACGAATTCACCTTGGAACCGGTCGGCCCGAGGCACGAGAAACGCGTCGACGCCAGCTTTCGCCATGGCTTCACGCAGCGCTTCAAGGCGTGGCGGTCCCTGTTCGGGGCTGGCAGTGATGTCGAAGGACTGAAACATGGCCGCCAAAGAGCAGGAACCGTTCTCGGGTGCAAGCCGGAACGGCTGCAGGGCGCAGGGTTCGCAGCCAGACCGTGCAGGCGCTGCCGGACATCGCCTGTTGTCACTGCGGAACTGGGCGCTGGCCTGTTGACGGCATCCCTTGCAGACGCCCGGCATTCGTTCAGGCAGGCCGCCTTGCCGAGCCTCTTCGGTTGTCGCCTCGCCTGGTCATGCGCTTTCGCTGAAGCGGATCGGCTTCAAAGAGCGCCGCCAGCTGCTCGGTGATGGCCCCGGCAAGCTGTTCCACGTCCGTGATCGTGACCGCGCGTTCGTAGTATCGGGTCACGTCATGGCCGATGCCGATGGCGAGAAGCTCGACCTGCTTTCTCCGTTCGATCATCGTGATCACGTTGCGAAGATGCCTTTCCAGGTAGTTTGCCGGGTTCACCGAAAGGGTGGAGTCGTCCACCGGCGCGCCATCCGAGATGACCATGAGGATGCGCCGCGCCTCCTGCCTGCCGAGCAGCCGTCGATGCGCCCATTCCAGCGCTTCGCCGTCGATGTTTTCCTTGAGCAGACCTTCCTTCATCATCAAGCCAAGATTCTCTCGCGCATGCCGCCACGGTGCGTCGGCGGCCTTGTAGATGATGTGGCGTATGTCATTCAGCCGCCCGGGCAGTTGCGGGCGGCCCTGCTGCAGCCAGATTTCCCGTGACTGTCCGCCTTTCCACGCGCGCGTCGTGAAGCCCAGGATTTCGACCTTCACGGCGCAGCGTTCCAGGGTTCTGGCCAGCACGTCCGCGCAGATCGCGGCGATGGAGATCGGACGGCCGCGCATGGAACCGGAGTTGTCGAGCAGGAGCGTCACGACAGTGTCGCGGAACTCCATGTCCTTCTCCTGCTTGTAGGCCAGGGGCAGGGTGGGGTTGACGACTATGCGGGCCAGGCGTCCGGCATCGAGGATTCCTTCATCGAGGTCAAATGTCCACGTGCGGGTCTGCTTTGCCTGCAGGCGGCGCTGCAGACGGTTGGCAAGCCGGGCAACCGCCCCCTTCAAGGGTTCAAGCTGGTTGTCGAGATGCGCGCGCAGGCGCTCCAGCTCTTCCGGCTCGGCAAGTTCGCTGGCGGCGATCTCTTCGTCGAATTCGGAACTGTGGACCGTGTAGTTGGGGTCTGCATCGCTGACCGGTTGCGGTGCAGGCGGCTCGATCTCGGCATCACCCTGCGGAAGCTCGGTGTCCTCTCCTTGCTCCACGTCTGACGTTTCGTCGAGGGAAACTTGTGCCTCGGCCTGGTCGTCCTGCTGATCCTGGCTCTCGTCCGGTGCGGCATCGGAGCCTTCCTGTTCTTGCTGACTCTGGTCCTCGCTGTTCGCGTCCTCGTCCTCCGGCGCGTCTTCGGCGGCCTCGTTGTCCTCGTCCGGATCCTCGGCATCGGGGTCGTTGCCCAACTGGTCACCGTAGCCGAGGTCCCTGATGACCTGCCGGGCGAAACGCGCAAAGGCCGCCTGATCGGCCAGCGTGTCTTCAAGGTTCTCAAGGGTCGTGCCCGCCTTCGCTTCCAACTGGTCACGCCACAGATCCAGGACGTTTGCGGCTGCGGGGGGCAAGGGGCGGCCGCTGGCAAGCTGGCGCACCATGTAGCCGGCGGCGGCGGCAAGCGGCGCGTCCGACAAGTCGGTCAGTTCGTCATACCCCTTTCGTGTCGCGTCATTGCTTATGCGCGCGTCTATGTTGCCGGCCGTGCCTGGCATGTCGCGCGCTCCCACCGCTTCGCATCGAGCCCATTCCATGGCCTCGTAGATGTCCCGTGCCATCTGACCTTGCGGCGAATAGCGGTCGAAACATGTCTCGTCGTGGTATTTCCGCCGCATGGCAAAGCTGTCAGCGGTGCCGCGCGCGAGCAGGACTTCATCCCGCGTCATCCGGCGTGTGACCTGCGGCAGGCGCACTCCGTCGGCCGACATGCCCGGAGGATCGACCGAATAGCTGACGGCCAGTTCCGGATCGTCGGCCAAGGTCTTGGTCGCTTCCGCAAGGGCCTTCTTGAACGGGTCGGCCGGACTGTCGGGCGGGGGGGTCATGGGAGCGTCAATCGCCAAGCGTCGCGTCGGGACATTCTGCGGATCCTGAAGCGTTCGAGTGCGATGCCGCAATGGGGCGGCGAATCAGGCTGACGCCGGTCGGGTTCGGAATGCCGCTTGAAGGCCGGATCACGGAACCGCCACGCTTGCAGCGCTTTCCGGCAGCTCCTCGTCAAAGCAGCGCTGGTAGAATTCCGCGACGGTTTGGCGCTCCAGCTCGTCGCACTTGTTGAGGAAAGTCAGCCGGAATGCATAGCCGACATGGCGGAATATCTCGGCGTTGAGCGCCCAGTTGATCACGGTCCGCGGACTCATGACGGTCGACAGGTCGCCGTTCATGAATGCCGTCCTCGTCAGGTCAGCAACGGTAACCATCTGTCCGATCGTCTTGCGGCCCTTGGCGTTGTTGTAGTGCGGAGCCTTCGAAAGCACGATCGCGGTCTCGGCGTCATGGCTCAGGTAGTTCAGCGTGACGACCAGCGACCAGCGGTCCATCTGCGCCTGGTTGATCTGCTGGACACCGTGATAGAGCCCGGTCGTGTCGCCGAGCCCGACGGTGTTCGCGGTCGCGAACAGCCTGAAAGACGGGTGTGGCGTGATGACTTCGTTCTGGTCGAGAAGCGTGAGCTTGCCGTCTGATTCCAAGACCCGCTGGATCACGAACATGACGTCCGCGCGGCCTGCGTCGTACTCGTCGAAGACGATGGCCGTCGGGTTGCGCAGCGCCCAAGGCAGGATTCCTTCCTGAAACCGCGTGACCTGCACGCCGTCCCTGATCTTGATCGCGTCCTTGCCGATGAGGTCGATCCGGCTGATATGGCTGTCGAGGTTGACGCGGATGCAGGACCAGTTGAGCCGGGTCGCCACCTGCTCGATATGGGTGGACTTTCCGGTGCCGTGATAGCCTTGAATGATGACGCGCCGATTGTACTGGAAGCCGGCCAGGATCGCGAGGGTCGTGTCCGGGTCGAACTTGTAGGTCGGATCAAGAACGGGGACGCGGTCGCTCGGCTCGGCAAACCCCCTGACTTTCATGTCAGAGTCGATGCCGAAGGCCTCGCGCACATCGATTTCCTCGGTCGGCTTGGCATCCGCGTCCAACAGGCGATGATCCATGGCGCTTCTCTTTTGCTTGCGGGGTGAGGCTTGATCGGACCCTGACGTGCCTCATTCCTGTGACAGGTGCAAGGAAAACCCTGCCGTCGCGCAGGGTGTCCTGGAGGCGACGTGGCAGCAAGCTGCTCCCTGACCCAGGCGCGTACGGCTGGCACCGCGCCGGATGCCGCCGGATCGCCTACTTGCCCTGGAAGTTCCTGCTGTCCTTGATCTGGTCCCAAGCCCAGACGACCTCCGAGAGCTGCTCTTCATGGCCTCTGTCGCCGCCATTCATGTCAGGATGAAGAATCTTTATCAAGGCCTTGTAGGATTTACGGATTTCGGCCTTGGTCCAATGATCCTTCGCATCGAGGATATCCAGTGCGCGCCGTTCGGTCGGGAGGAGCCGTCGTGATCCCGTGATCGATTTCCCGGGGTTTTGCGTGGCGTTTTCTCCCAGGATCTGATGCGGGTCGTCAACCCCGAGCCGTGACCACGCGCGGGCCTCCTCGCCATCCTTGCCGAACGGCTTGGTCTCGCGTTCCCAGACCCGATCCCTGTCAATCTGCTTGGCCATCTCTTCCTCGGTGTGCCCGTGAAAGAAGTTCCATTTCAGGTTGTATTCCCGCACATGCTCCTTGCAGAACCAGTAGAACTCGTCGAGATCATCCGGGGACTTGGGCGCGCGATACTGTCCGGTGTTCGTGCATCCGGCGTGCTGGCACTGTCGGGTCGAGGTCTCAAATGCGCCCGACATGCCGCGTCGCGTCCGCGATCGCTTCTTCTTGTCCGTAGACACGCTGAGATCAAATCCAAACGGATCCTTGGTCATGCGCCGTCTGCCTTTCCGACTCGGACCGGAGAGTCTAACTTCTCGGCCAGCAGATTGAAGAGGCAAATGTCAAAAATGCGTGTTGAGGACGAAATTCGCCAAAAGCTTGCAGCTGCATTCGCGCCGCGCGCGCTTGAGGTCATTGACGAGAGCGAGAGCCATCGCGGCCATGCCGGTTACCAGGAGGGCGGGCAGAGCCATTTCAGGGTTCGGATCGCGTCAGCGGCGTTCAAGGGGCAGGGCCGGCTGGCGCGACATCGCGCTGTTCATGAGGCCTTGGGAGCGGACCTGATCGGCCGCATTCACGCACTCGCGCTCAAGATCGAGGACTAGGCAAGGCTCTGGGGACATGTTGGCGCAGCCCCGTGCGATCCGCCTCGCGCCGGCGCGCTACAGTCCGAGCCTCTTCGTGACCAGTTCGTTCACCACCTTCGGATTCGCCTTGCCACCCGTCGCCTTCATGACTTGGCCTACGAACCAGCCCGCAAGCTTGGCGTTGTCCCGGGCCTTCATTGCCTGATCGGGATTGTCGTCGACGACCTTGTTCACGATCTCTTCGATCGCCCCGGCATCGGTCACCTGCTTCATGCCGCGGGTTTCGACGACTTCAGCCGGATCGCCGCCGTCTGACCAAACGATGTCGAAGAGGTCCTTTGCGATCTTTCCCGAAATGTCGCCCTTTCCGATAAGGTCGAGGATGGCTCCGAGCTGCGCTGCCGAGACCGGGCTTACGGAAATGTCGAGGTCGTGCTTCCTGAGGCGGCCGAAGAGCTCGTTGATCACCCAGTTTGCCGCCGACTTGCCGTCGCGGCCCTTGGCCACTTCCTCGAAGTAGATGGCGGAATCCACGTCTGCCGTAAGGACGCCAGCATCGTATTCGGTCACTCCGTATTCGGTGACGAAGCGGGCCTTCTTCGCGTCGGGAAGCTCGGGCAGCGTTGCCTTGATGGCGTCGACCCATGACCGTTCGATCTCAAGAGGCAGGAGATCGGGGCAAGGGAAGTAGCGGTAGTCATGGGCCTCTTCCTTCGAGCGCATGGACCTGGTTTCGCCCTTGTCGGGATCGTAGAGGCGCGTTTCCTGCTTGACGCTGCCGCCGTCCTCCAGGATCCGAATCTGGCGACGGGCCTCGAACTCGATTGCCTGCTGAATGAAGCGCATCGAGTTCATGTTCTTGATTTCGCACCGTGTGCCAAGGACATCGTGGTCCCCGGATTCCAGGTAGGCCTCATGGTCGCCGGGGCGGCATACGCTGATGTTGACGTCGGCGCGGAGATTGCCGTTCTGCATGTTGCCGTCACAGGTGCCGAGGTAGCGCAGGATCTGGCGCAGCTTTCCGACGTAGGCGGCGGCCTCCTCGGGGCCGCGCACATCCGGTCTCGACACGATTTCCATCAACGCAACGCCGGTCCGGTTGAGATCCACAAAGGAAGACTCCGGATCCATGTCGTGAATGGATTTCCCGGCATCCTGTTCGAGGTGAATGCGCTCGATGCGCACCTTTCGTGCAATTCCCGGTGCAAGATCGACCAGCACCTCTCCCTCCCCGACAATCGGATGGTAGAGCTGGCTGATCTGGTACCCCTGAGGCAGGTCGGGATAGAAGTAGTTCTTGCGGTCGAAGGCGCTCACGAGATTGATCTTGGCGTTGAGACCGAGGCCGGTACGCACCGCCTGGGCCACGCAGAACTCGTTTATCACTGGCAGCATGCCCGGCATTGCGGCGTCGACGAATGAAACGTTCGAGTTCGGTTCGGCTCCGAACTCGGTCGAGGCGTCGGAAAAGAGCTTCGAGGTCGATGCAACCTGTGCATGGACCTCGAGGCCGATCACGATTTCCCAGGGTCCGGTGTCTCCGGCTATGATCTTGGGGTCCGGAGAGTCGTAGGTCAGGTCAAGCATCTTTCATGCGTCCTCGGACATGAATCCGAATGCGTTCTAGGAAACGTCGACCAAGCCTTCAAGCCGGAATGAGAGCCGAACGTCCCTGCCGGCTAGAACCGGGTCGTTTCCAGCCCATGCGCCTTCCGGCGCCCTGGGGTGCACGATGCGTGTCGGCGGAACCGGAAGCGGACAGGCGGTTCACCGAACCCAGGTCGGGAACCTGGTGCTTTGCACGAGTGACACGGTCGGAGCATGGCGCCCGCCGAGCGCCAGCGTCGCCTTCTTCATGACTTCGATTGCCTCTTCCGACTTTTCCGGCAGGGCGGCGGGGGAGATCGGCTCACCGATCCTCAAGCGGTAGGGCTGGCGGTCCTTGTTGAGGGTCTCGTAGAACAAGGTGATGTCGCGGAGCGTCGGGTGAATGAAGTCGAAGAGGTAGAAGAGTGCTGAATTCCGGGCCCGGATGTGCAGCGGTATCACTGGCAGGTTGAACTTGCGTGCGATCATGGCCGCTGAAGGCATCCAGTCACGCTCGTGGAGCCTGAGCCCGCGACGCTTCGCGAGCCGCCCCGACGGGAAGATCACGCCGATGCGGCCGGCATTGATCGCGTTACGGGTGTATTCCAGGGTTTCCCGGGTCTTGGCGCGGGTTCTCTTGTCGATGCGCCACTCGACCGGGGCGATCATGCCCTGAAACTGCGGCAGCAGGCGCAGGATGTCCGAATTGGTGTAGATGAAGAGGTCAGGCCGTATCGGGGAGATCGCGTGATACAACATGATCCCGTCCGCGATCCCGGTCGGGTGGTTTGCCACGATCAGCGCCGGGCCGTGGCGCGGAAGGTTGTCGAGGCCTGCAACTTCGAGGTCGCGGGCAAGAAGTCCGGCGACGTGATGCATGATCCGCTTTGCCGGCCAGGGGTCATAGAGTTCACCGAGCGTGACGGTCCTTTGGTAGCTCAGAAGCGACATGAGAATGCGTCGGGACAGGGTGGAAAACCGCGTATCCCGGAAGAGCCACGGAGCGCGCTCCGCTATGAGGGGGTCAAGGCGTTCCTTCATGACCGGCCTTCAACCTGACATCCGCAACGGGATCTTGACGCGTTTTGCCACGGGCATTGCATTGCTCCCGGTCGAAGTGCATCGGGACTGGCGAATTTTTGTCCGAATACACGATTTTCGCCATCCACTCCACAATCGGCTGAGCATGACGAGGACGTGAAGCGGGCAGGTCGGCGTGCCGGTCACCCCTCGAGAATCTTTGACACGATCTCTCCAAGGTCCCGGCTGGGATTCTTGAGAAGGCGCTTAAGGGCCTGGGCCATCATGTGCTGACGCTCTTCGTCGAAGAGATGCCTGGTCTCGAATGCCGTGGCCGTGCGCGCGGCAATGTGGGGATTCACCGGGTCAAGCCTGGCGAGCCAGTCGACGGTCAGCTCGTAGCCGGCACCCGACGGGTGGTGGAACGCGGACAAGGTCGCGGCGAAGACGCCGATCACGGCCCGAAAGCGGTTGGGCGTCTTCCAGTTGAACCGCGAATGCCCGGAAAGCTCCTTGGCGGCGGCGAGCGCCGCGTCAGGCCCGGCCTCGAGAATCTGGATTGAGAACCACTTGTCCAGGACATTCGGGTCGTCCTTCCAGCGCTCGAAAAAGGCGGCAAGTTCCCTGTCCGCCTCGCCGGCGCGCACCAGCGTTCGCAGCGCTCCGAGCGTCTCCGTCATGTTGTTCGCTTTGGCACAGACCTCACGTGCGAGCTCAGGGCCTTCCACCCGCACCAGTGCCGAAAGCGAGGCAAGGCGCAGCGCCCGCCGGGCGGCATCCTTCGGATCGGGTCGATACGGACCCGGCACTTCCATCTCCTGAAACAGCCGGACGAAGGTGGCGTGGAGATGTTCGGCAATGACCGTCCGCATCGACTGGCGGCAGTCATGGATGCGCATCGGATCCGGGACCTGGCCTTGGTCGCGGACCGCGCGGAGAAGGTCTTCCTCCGACGGCAGGTCGAGCGCAGCTGCGCGGAAGGCGGGATCAAGCGAGTCGTTTGACAGAAGCTGTCCGAGAGCGTCGATGTAGTCGCGGCGCGGCTCAGAGCCGCTTGTCACCATCCTGGCGAGCTCTTCCTTGGCCAGCAGCCGCCCGGCTTCCCAGCGGTTGAACAGGTCCGGGTCGTGCGCAAGGATTGTCAGGCGCTCGGCTTCGGACATCTGTCGCTCCAGGATCACCGGTGCCGAAAAGTCGCGGTTCAACGAGAGGACGGGCGCATCATCCATGCTGGCCACTGGACGGTCCAGATGGGCGTCGGTTTCGTCCCAGCCGTTTCCGGGCACGGAGATCCAGCTTCCCAGTTCCGACTTGAGATTCAGTATTTCGGTGTCGGCGATTTGCTTGCCGTCCTGCCCCAGCACGCCAACGGCAAGGGGAATTCGGAGCGGGCGCTTCGTCGGCTGGCCGGGGGTGGGTGGCGTTCGTTGGCGGAGCGTCAGCTTCAGGCGGTCGCCGTCCCAATGCCACGAAACGGCGACGCGAGGCGTGCCGGACTGGTCCCACCAGCGTTCGAAGCCGTCCAGTTCGTTGCCCGCGACCTCCGTGAAACAGGCAAAGAAGTCATTGATCGTCGCGGCTTGGCCGTCATGGCGCTCGAAATACGTCTGGAGCGCCTCTTCGTAGGCCGCGTCGCCCACTAGAGTCTTCAGCATGCGAATGACCTCGGCACCCTTTTCGTAGACGGTTGCGGTGTAGAAATTGTTGATCTCGATGTAGCTTTCCGGCCGAACTGGATGGGCAAGCGGACCGTTGTCTTCCCTGAACTGCCGTGAGCGCAATGCCATGACATCGTCGATGCGCTTGACGGCCCGGCCTCTCAAGTCCTCGGTGAACTGCTGGTCCCGAAATACCGTCAGCCCCTCCTTGAGACAAAGCTGGAACCAGTCGCGGCAAGTGATCCGATTGCCGGTCCAGTTGTGAAAGTACTCGTGTGCAACGATGCTCTCGATCGCTTCGTAGTCGCGGTCGGTTGCGGTCTCGGGAGAGGCAAGGACGTATTTCGAATTGAATATGTTGAGCCCCTTGTTTTCCATCGCGCCCGCATTGAACTTGTCGACAGCGACAAGATTGAAGACGTCAAGGTCGTAGACGCGGCCATAGGCACGTTCGTCCCATTTCATCGCGCGCTTCAGGCTGTCCAGTGCATGGGTGCAGCGATGTTCGTCGCCCGGACGAACCCAGATGTTGAGGTTGATGCTGCGGCCGTCAGGGGTCCTGTGGTGGCCGCGCTGCGCGACGAGATCTCCTGCAACCAATGCAAAGAGATATGACGGCTTGGGCCACGGGTCGCGCCACTCCGCCCAGCCGCTGCCCTTCGCGACGGGGTTGCCGTTCGAGAGCAGAACGGGAAGGTCGCTCTCCATGCGAACGTCGAAGGGCGCAATGACGTCGGGACGATCCGGGTAGTAGGTGATCTTTCGGAATCCTTCCGCTTCGCATTGTGTGCAGAAGAGCCCGTCCGAGTGGAACAGGCCATCAAGCGCGGTATTGGCGCCCGGGTTGATCTCGACCTCGCATTCCCACGTGAAGGGTCGTTCCGGCACAACCGCGGTCAGGCCGCGTTCATCGAGCCGCGGGTGGACCGGCAGGCCGTCGATCGATGCGCGGATGAGACGCAGGCCTTCGCCGTCGAGGCGAAAGTTTCGGTCGCTTGCCTCCGGGTTCGGTGCAAACGAAATGCGCGAAGTGACCCGGGTTGCTGCCGGATCAAGCAGGAATGTCAGATGAACGGAGTCCACCAGCCAGGATGGCGGCCGGTAATCGGCGAGGCGCACAGGCTGCGGTCTGCTGTCGTTCATTGGCTGAGGTCCTGGCCATGTCGGGCGTGGCTTCATGTAGTGCGTGGCGGAGCGGTGATCAACGCCGGGCGGGTTGCTCCCGCGGCAATCGCGATCGAAGGGGCCTGCAATTGCTTCAGCCCGCTTGAGTGCCTCGTTCGCAAGGAGACCCTAAGGGCTTTCGTGGCCTGAAGACCCGGTTTCGGGCAGCACGTGTTGAACGGAAGGACCGTCAATCCCGGTTGGCGGGGTGCCACTCCCACGGGATTGCGGAATTCCTCAGAATTCCCGCCCAGTTGCATGCCATTCCCTCATTGGCCCGGCGGGAGAAATCGTGCAAACTCAGGTCATGCAAGAAGGAGTCAGGACAGGAGGAGGTCCAATGATGAACAAGCTGATTGGCCGCGTGAGCGTCGCCGCGTTGGCATTTGCATTTGCCGGCGAGGCGCTGGCCGTTGAATGGAACGTTTCGCTTTGGGGCAAGCGCCGCGCCTTCACGGAGCATGTCGAAAAGCTGGCCGAACTGGTGGTGGAAAGGACAGGCGGCGAATTCACGCTGAACCTTTCCTATGGAGGACTGTCGAACAACCGTGAGAACCTTGACGGAATCTCGATCGGTGCGTTCGAGATGGCGCAGTTCTGCGCCGGCTACCATGCCGACAAGAATCCGACCATCACCGTGCTCGAGCTGCCGTTTCTCGGCGTTTCCTCGCTGGAACAGGAGGTCGAGCTTTCGCTGGCCGTCTACAGGCACCCGGCAGCCGTCGAGGATCTTGGACGCTGGAACGCTACGCTGCTGATGCCTTCGCCGCTTCCGCAATACAACATAGCTGGAGCCGGCGACGCACCAACCTCGCTTGCGGATTTCGAGGGTCTGGCAGTGCGTGCCACGGGCGGCATCGGCAAGGCGCTGGAGACGATCGGCGCCGTGCCGACGTCGATGTCGGCGACCGAAGTGCGCCAGGCCATGGATTCCGGCGTCGTCAAGGCGGTGAGCTTTGCCCCGCATGCCCACATGTCCTTCGGCACCATCGAGAACGCCACCTGGTGGACCACCAATCTCAATCCCGGTACCGTGAACTGCCCCGTCGTGGTCAACACGGACGCGCTCGATGCGCTCTCGGAAAGTCACCGCGAGGCGCTCCTGGGCTCCGTTGACGAAGCGCTCGTGCATTACATTGCCAACTACAACAACAACACGATGGCCGCGTGGGGTCCCGCGCTGGATGAGCGCGGAATCACGAGGGTCACCTTCTCCGATGACGAGATCGCTGCATTCAAGGAGGCCGCCGCCGCGCCGGCCGCGGCCGACTGGATCGAGAGAAACGCGGCGCGCGGCCTTCCGGCGCAGGAGCTGTACGACCTGGTCACCGGCATGATCGCCCGGTCGAACTGAGACCCTTGACCGTCAGATCCCCGCGCCATCACGGCGCGGGGCGTTGTCCGCGGCGCTGAAGGGAAGATCCATGGCAATCGGTTCGCAGGTCGCGTCCGACGACAGCATCCTCAGCCGGATTGACCGGTGGTTCCTGAAGCTGGAAATCGCGCTTTCGCTTGTCAGCGGAATCGCGGTCTTCGGTCTCATGCTGCTTGCCGTTGTCTCGGTCGGCGGGAGGAACGGCTTCAACCAGCCGTTGCCGGGTTATGTCGACTGGATCGAGCAGGCGATGCCGCTCATCGCCTTCATGGGAATCTCCTATGTTCAGCGCGAGGGCGCCCATGTCCGGATGGATCTCCTGGTGGGAATGCTCCGCGGACGGGCGCTCTACGCCGTCGAGTTCGTGTTCGTCCTGGCGCTTCTTGCGTTCATGGTGCTCATGGTGTGGGGAAGCTGGGCACATTTTGCACGAAGTTTCGACTTTGCCGCGCCGATGTGGAGCCGCGACAGTTCCATGGATGTCGGCCTGCCGATCTGGCCTGCCAAGCTGCTGGCTCCGATCGCGTTTGGCGTGCTGTGCGCGCGCCTGTGCCTGCAGCTATGGGCCTACCTGCGTGCCGCCGTCACGGGTGCGGCCATCGCCGTGCCTCTCATTCCTGATGCCGCACGGCAAGCGGCCATGGAGGCCGGTCAACTCGGGGAAGACCGCTGATGGAACCGATCGAGATCGGGATCTGGGTGACCGGCGGCATGCTGGTTCTCGTGTTCCTGGGGATGCGCGTTGCGTTCGCCGCAGGGCTGGCCGGGATGGTGGGGCTGATCTGGATCTTCTGGGCGAAGAAGGACTACGGGGCAGGTGACTTCGGCTGGGCCCTGTCGGTCGCCGTCAAGACGGCGGGCCAGGTGCCCCACTCGAAGGTGTCCTCCCAGGCGCTGTCCCTGATTCCGACATTCATACTGATCGGCTACCTGGCCTACTATGCAGGCTTGACGCGCGCGCTGTTCGAGGCGGCCAAGCGCTGGGTTGCGTGGGTTCCCGGCGGGCTGGCCGTCGCAACGATTTTCGCGACGGCAGGCTTTGCGGCGGTCTCGGGCGCCTCGGTCGCAACCGCCGCCGTCTTTGCCCGAATCGCGATTCCCGAGATGCTGAAGATCGGATACAGGAAGCAGTTCGCCGCCGGCGTGGTCGCTGCCGGCGGTACGCTGGCGTCGCTGATCCCGCCCTCGGCCATCCTCGTGATCTATGCCATCATAGTCGAGCAGGACGTCGGCAGGCTTCTGCTCGCCGGATTCGTGCCCGGCGCGTTTTCCGCCCTGATCTACGGGATGCTGATCGTCGGCATGGCGCTGGTGATCCCGAACTTCGGGCCGCGCGTCACCGGCTTCTCCTGGCGCGAGCGCCTCGTCTCGCTTCCGCCAGCGCTGCCGATCGTCTTTGTCGTCGCGACCATCATCTGCTTCGTCTACAATCCGTTTGGCGGGGACGCATGGGGCACGCCCACGGAAGGAGGGGCGATCGGCGCCTTCGTGGTGTTTCTCATGGCGGTCTACCGGGGCATGCGCTGGCCGGAGTTCCGTGACGCCCTTCGGGAGACCGCGAAGCTTTCGGTGATGATCTTCACGATCATCTGGGGCGTGCTGATCTATGTGCGCTTTCTCGGCTTTGCCGACCTGCCGGGCGCGTTCTCGGACTGGATCACGTCGCTCGCCTACTCGCCCTGGCTGATTCTCGTCTGCATCCTGCTGGCCTACGCCGTCCTGGGCATGTTCATGGACGCGATCGGCATGCTTCTGCTGACGCTTCCAGTGGTCTATCCAGCGGTGATGGCGCTGAACGGCGGAGAAAGCGTCACTGCTGCCGAGAGCTCCTTCGGCATGTCAGGGCCCATGTGTGCGATCTGGTTCGGCATCCTGGTCGTGAAGATGGCGGAATTCTGCCTGATCACGCCCCCGATCGGCCTGAACTGCTTTGTCGTGGCCGGTGTCAGGGACGACCTCACGGTGCAGGACGTGTTCAGGGGCGTCATGCCCTTCTTCGCCACGGACGCCGTCACGATCGCGCTGCTTGTTGCATTCCCGTGGATCGTCCTTTGGCTTCCAAGCCTCGCATAGGTGTCCGTCGCCGCTTTCAAGGCGGATCCCTCTCGCCGGGCAGGATCTAGGCTGCTTTTCTGCAGGGGGACCTTCAGTGCGGATCCGCGTTGCGTGTAAGGGATCGCGGTTTGCGCCCTCTGCGCGCTGGTCCCCGGAAACAAGGGTTTCCGGCGCGTCCGCCGCCTCGGGGCTTGTTGTCCTCTGGCGATTGTATGCGATTACAAATGGGCGGTTGTAAATGCATGCAATTGCATGAAGCCGAAAAGGAACCACTAAAATCTGCGGGGTCACGTGACAAACAGGTCTTGTTTCCGCCCGGCCAGATTCATTCGAAGTTGCCACAATCGACCCGGGTTTCGATACGTCTATGTCAATTGACCCCGCAGATTTTGGTGGTTCCCTTGACGATCCCGGCGGCAGGCCGCGGCGCGCAGGAGCGCAAGGACCGGTCCGTGCGCGGGATCACGACGACCAGCTGGTGTCGTCCCGCGGCAGGCGCCCCTCGTCGTCGATGACCGTGACCGCCGACGCGCCCGTGTTCGCCCACTCCCAAAAGACCAGGTTCGCGTCCCCTGGGCCAGCGCCATGCGCAAAGCTCGGCACCACGACCCCCACATGGCCCGCCGCTCGCACGTCAGCCACGAAACGGTGCTGGACCGGCTCCCGGCCGTCGAGCATCAGGCTTTCCCAGTCCGGATCGGCCAGATCGCTGGGCCTGAATCCCAGCGAAGACAGCTGGTGTGCATCTCTCCCGTCGAACAGGGGACCCGCGTCCACTTGGTAGGCCACGAGGGTCAGCGGCTGGAAGGGACGTCCCAGCGCGCTGGCTTCGAGCAGCGCCGTGGTGACCTTGAAGGACGTGTACAGCGCGGGAACGCCGATGGGGTTGAACCGTCCTCCATGCTTGGCCGCCCCGTCGCCCGAGAGCGGCGACCAGGACCAGCGCGGGTTGTGGGCCCGGCAAACCGTCCCCGCGAAGCGGCCACCCGTGAGGACGGTCAGGCAAAGCCTCCCGCCGCGACGCGGTCGAGATAGGCATGAAGCTTCCGGGCCTCGCCGTCCCGCACCAGCTGGTCCGGGGTCCGGTTTCCAAATCCGGGCAAGGGCTCGGACCGGAACCAGGCATAGGCCGCCAGGAGCGACCCTGCCTGTGGCTCGACGCGGTTCAGGATCTCCAGCATCTCGCGGAGGCGGGTCTGCGTCTTCGGCGCACGCACCCGCGCCGCACGCGAAAACGCGTCACGTCCCAGGCCGAGCGTCTGAGCGATCTCGCCCCTGGTGGTTCGCAGGCCATCGGCGATGCGCACGGGGGAGAAGTGCTGGTCGGACACGTAATCGGACAATTGCATGGCAAACCTCATGTTCAATCACGCAATATACCGTCAAACGATGTGGTTTTCAAGGGGCGACTATGCCGAGCTCTGAGGTCTTGCAACTCAACCGTGATCAGCGATCCAATGTCAGAGCGGTTTCACCTCAACCTATGCGGAACCTGGAACGATTGTCCCGGAATCGCAGCGCGGCTTCGGGTGACCTGCTGTCCGGGCCCAATGTAGCAGCGGGGAGACACACAATCTCGGCCAGGTTGTAGAGCTCTCCGGATGGCATAGGACAGCGGTGGGCAATGACCGTCCTGCACGAGGCTGGAAGTTGCAGACATTGCGACTTCAATTGAAGGGACCGTCGGGCGGTGCTACCCATTGGACGTCATCAGTGCTTCCCTCGATGCCTTGGCGATGGCGCACTGGCTCGACCCCGTGATTGGAGCCTCTAAGTTTGAGACACAGGAGCACAAGAGGTAGTACGAACATGGCAAGGAAATCGGTCGGCGTGTTGGTCATCCACGGCATGGGCAGCCAGGGACGCAGGAAGCCCAAGGACAGCGCAAGGCCAACCTTTTCGAAAGAGATGCACAGGCGCGTCAAACGGGAGCTTGGCAAGAAAATGGACCGCGTGGTCTGGCGCTAGGTTTTCTTCGCCCATGTCCTGCAGGATCGGCAAGAGGCGTATCTGAAGTCGATCAAGCGACGCACGGATTTCGACAAGTTGCGCCGGTTCGTGATGTGCAATCTCTCCGATGCCGCGTCCTATCGAAAGACAGGCAGGCGGAACGGTGGCACCTACAGTGCGATCCATCGCGAGATCGATGAGGTCGTCAAGGATCTGGCGAAAGACCTTGGTCCGGACGCGCCAATCGTCATCATCGCGCATTCGCTGGGCGGGCACATAATGTCGAACTACATCTATGATCAGCAGAAGCGTCGTCAACGAACGAGCGTCACATCCAAGCCCTTGCGCGAAATGGGAGAGCACCGCCTATCTCGTGCACGAGATAGGCGGTGCTCTCTTGACTTTGCCGACAGAAAGCGCGCGCTTCTTTTGGCAGCGCCGGCTCCACAACCAAATTCAGAAAAGGAGCGGAAGCTGACCCGGCAAGCGTGGTCTCCACCAGGTGCGACCGGCCGGCACGGATCGCGTCCCGTCGTCGGCGCAAAGCTTCGTGCGCCGCGCAAGCGGGGCTGCCGGACGCCAAGCTGCGCGCAATGGCGTCGGGATCAATGATCTCGATCCCGACGAAGCCGCTCATGCGCGTCAGAGTGGATTTGCCACACCCGTTCGGGCCGGACACGACCAGGAGGGTCGGTTCGTCCGCGGCCGCAGGAAGGGTCAGGCGGGCTTCCGCGCAGGCGCACTAAGCACCCGGTCCCCTTCCCTTGGTCCGCGCGATGTAGGCGCCGTCAGAACGGACGCCGTAGAGCGTGCCGCCGACTTCGACCTGGGCTGCCAAGTCCGCCTTGATCTCCTCGCGCCAGTTTTCGGGGAAACCAGGTATGTCGGGCGGCGGCGCTTGCGTGTTCGCATGCTTGCTCATGACGTTCACCATACGTCCATCTCCCGCGCCGTTCAATTCCTTTCTCTCGGCAGGAGCCGCACTGACGCCTGACAACCGCGCGTGCCGGCTCAGCTTCCGCTCCTTTTCTGCGTTTGGTTGTAAAGCCGGCGTAGCCAAAAAAGTCGTGCTGTCGGTCGGCGAAGTCAATGCCGGTGGAGGGATTCATGATGTTCCGGGAAGCCATTGACCGATTGGCGCCTTGCGCCGAACGCAGCTGTACGGTCGCTGCTTTCGATCGAACGAGAGACTCCGCCGTGCGAGGAGCCAAAAGTGTGACCGATCAAGTCTACGTCGTCGCCGCCCGTGCTCCGACGGCACTGACATGCAGAAAGTCGACCCGAGCGCCTAGAAGCAAGGGCCGGCAGGGCCATTTTCGTTGGGTTCGTGGGTGATTGCCCGGACAAACGGCCGTCAGCTCGACGAGAATGGCCGTTTCGAGGGCGGACCTGGATCGAATCGGGCCGAAAACGAGGGTCTAACCGAGGATTCGGAAACAACGGAAAGCCCGCGGGGTCCATTTACCCGCGAGACCGGCGCCGCTGTGCTTTCAAAGTTCCACAACTGTATAGGTGATCCGGTTCCTGTATGGCGCAGTCATGCAGGTCGGTCTCCGCCATTTCGATTCGCGCACGCTTGACTGGCTCGCCGTTGCCTTGCGCTCGGGCGAGCACACGCGGCATGCGCTGGCCCGCGAGCTGTGCGAGCGCACCGGCTGGCTCAACGCCCTTGGCCGCCCGTGCCTGTCTGCGGCGGCGGCGGCGCTGCCGGCTCTCGCGGAGCGGATCGGGATCGAGCTTCCTCCGGCCCGCGACATGCCGGATCCGGTCGCCGCTCCCGCCGTTCCGGCCGGTGACGTTCCCGACACCAGGCTGGCCTGCGCGCTTGAGGATCTCGGCCCCGTCTCGCTCGACCTGGTGGGCGACGCCGACGACCGCCGCTTGTGGGAAGCGATGATGGAGACGCATCATCCGCTGGGATGGGCGCGGCCTCCCGGCGGCCAGATGCGCTACTGGATCCGCTCGGAGCGCCACGGCGTCCTTGGCGGGATCGGCTTCGGTTCGGCGGCCTGGCAGCTCCGGGCGCGCGACGAGTGGATCGGATGGTCCGCCGACGCCCGCGCAGCCAACATCGGGCGCGTGATCTGCAACCATCGCTATCTCCTGCTCCCGGGCGTGCGCGTCTACGGCCTCGCGTCCGAGATCCTGCGCATGGCCGCGGACACGATCGCCGACGACTGGGAGGCCCGCTATTCGGTGCGGCCGGTGGCGGCCTACACCCATGTCGGCCCGGAGCACGACGGCTACTGCTACCATTGCGCGGGCTGGACCGTCGCCGGGCGGACCGGCGGACGCAGGAACGAGGCCGGCACGGTGCGGGTGCTGGCGCTCGAGGACGGCTGGCGGAAGGCGCTCGGCAAGACGGTGCGCCGCCCGGTCGGGGCGCTGGCCGGCGCGTATGACGGCACGGACCTGGACTGGGCGGAGCGGGAGTACGGGCGCACGGGCCACACCGACGGGCGGGTGCGGCGGCGCATCGTTGACATGGGCCGGTCCTGGCTGAAGAACATGGGGGAGGACCTGCCGGTCATCTTTCCGACGAAGGCGGAGCAGAGGGCCGCGTACCGCCTGCTGTCGAACCCGAGGATATCCATGGAGCACGTTCTGGAACCGCATTTCGAGGCCACCGCGGACCGCTGCCGGGCGGAGCCCGTGGTCCTTGCGATACAGGATGCGACGGCCCTGAACTGCAGCGGCCTGGAGGCCACGACGGGCCTGGACGGGATCGGCGGCGGCGGCAAGGGCAGCGTCGGCATCCTCGCCCACGCCGGGCTCGCGGTGACGTCCGAGGGCCGGCCCCTCGGCCTGTTCGCGATGGACGCGGCCTTCCGGGAGGATCCCGAGGAGGACAGCCGGCGCTGGGTCGAGGGCCTCGGGCGGGCGCGGGAACTCGCGGCGGCCTGCCCGGACACGCGGGTGGTCTCGGTCTGCGACCGCGAGGGCGACTTCTGGGACCTGCTCGCCCACGCCGTGGACGACGGCGACGCGCTGCTGGTCCGCGCCAGCCGCTCGGCGCAGCAGCGCGTGACGGTGCCCGGCGGCGGGAAGGCGTGCCTGTGGGAGCACGTCGCGGCCCTGCCGCCCGTCGCGGTGTCGGAACTGACGATCCCGGCCGCCGGCGGCCCCCGCGCGCGGAAGGAGCGCATGGCCCGCCTCGAGATCCGCACGGCCGAGGTGGAGATCGTGCCGCCGCACTGGGACCGCGGCGCGGACCCGCTGCCCATGTTCGCCGTCTCGGCCACCGAGACCGGGGCCGACGGCGACGACCCGCTGCACTGGCTGCTGCTGACCACCGAGCGCCCTGCGGAGGACGAGGCCGACGCCGTGCATGCCGCGACCGTGCTGGGCTGGTACCGTTTGAGATGGACAGTTGAAACCTGGTTCCGGACACTCAAGACCGGGACCCGGATAAAGGACCGCCGGCTGGACAGCGCCGACGACCTGCGCAAGTGCCTCGCCTTCGACGCGGTCACCGCCGTCCACGTCGCCGACTCACCGTCCTCGCGCGGGAGCGCCCGGAAACCCCGGCGACCGAAGTGTTCCCTGAAGAGGACGTGGACCTGCTTCACACGATGCTGGAATCTCAAGGCCACCGGGATGTCGTCAGGATGCCCGCCGGGCAGGTGCCCGACATTCACGCCGTTGTCATCGATCTCGGGCGCCTCGTCGGCTCCCATCCAAACCCTCGCCAGCCGCTTCCGGGCGCGAAAAAAGTCTGGCAAGGGCTCGAAAGGCTCAACTGGGCGATACAGGTGCGTGACGCCATCGGCGAGAAAAGGCGGGAATAGGATCACCTATACAGGTGTGGCAGGTTGATAGACGCCGTGCCGGTATTCCCCGCCATACCGAATGGATGTCGAGCCTTGGTGGAACCAAGTTCGGGACTATTGATGACTCTGGCAAGCCGAACCACACCTAGAAGGCAATGCAGCGCATCGGTGAGCTCAACGATGCTAAGGCCAAATTGTACAAGGGCGGTTATGATCCGGCGGTTCAGGAATTCCGCGATCCGCTCACGGTCATCTATACGCTGATGCGCGAGACTTGGGAGCGGATCGTCGAAGAAATTTTGTTCAACGGCACGATCCAGCGTTTTCGTCCAGAGGTAATGACCCAAAGCCTCAAGCATGCCTGCCATTATCCGGCGGATGATTATCCAGCGATCTTCGACGGCATGAAGCGATGTTCGCATTATTCCGGGCACGATAGGGCGGCAGATTTGCCACAAGAGTTACCAGCCAAAGCGGATGTTGATGCGGACCTGCAGGCCTTAATCGATTTTCACAAGAAGGTCTCTGAACGAAAGGCCACTCTTGAGAAGGGGTATAGCTATGAGAAGGGTCCAGAGCCGGAGTTCCTTTGACGGTGCATTGTAAAACTTGGCTGGCTCAACCAATGCCAATTGCTGCAAGAATGCGTTGAAACTCTACATAGAGGTAAAGTTCGTCATCCGGGCGTGCATGGTAGGAGAGCACCGCCTATCTCGTGCACGAGATAGCCGCTGCTCTCCCGACAGCGTCGCGAGCCTCGTCTCGCTCAAGGCAAAGTGCGGTCATAGAATGTTCGTCAGAGGGGCGAGGAGACATCCGAGCATCGCGAAGATCCTTCGTGTTGAAGACGTTGCATGTGTTCTCAATTCGCATCCTGTTCTCCTCTCAATTCAAGTGCTTCGTGTAATGTGCAATGTGTGCTAGGCAACAAAATGGGGAAAGCGAATTGCCTGATATTCTTTGCATAGGCGCACCGTCAGACGCCATTCCGGGATTGGTGGGGGAAGGATTTCGCGTGCATCTCGTCAGCCAGATGGAAGACGCAGATGCCTGGATCGCAGCCAACGGAGACAGGATCGCCTACGTCGCCACGGACGGCCATCACGGGGTTCGCCCAGCATGGGCGGCTCAACTGCCAAACCTGAAGCTCATCAGTTGTTTTGGCGTCGGCTATGACGCAATTGACGCCGAGGCCGCCAAAAGCAACCGGGTCGTTGTCACGCACACACCGGATGTTCTGAACGACGAGGTCGCAACGACGGCGCTCTTGTTGGTTTTGGCGTGCCGGAGAGAGCTTCTGCGCGACGACCACTTTGTCCGCAGCGGCGCGTGGGAAACGTCTGGCGCCGCGCCGCTCACCCGCTCGGTCGACAACCTGACGTTCGGCTTTCTCGGCATGGGCCGGATTGCTGGAGCGATTGTCGAGAAACTGACGCCGTTTCACCCGACGATCCTTTATCATGCGCGCAGCCCCAAGCCCTTACCTCACACCTTCTACGATAACCTCACCGATGTTGCGCATGACTGCGACGTTCTGATCTGCATCACGCCCGGCGGGGAAGGAACGCGGCATCTGGTGAACGAAGATGTCCTGAACGCGCTCGGCCCAACCGGCACCCTTATAAATGTCAGCCGCGGCTCCGTCGTCGATGAGGCCGCATTGATCAATGCTCTAGAAACCGGTCGACTTGGCGCGGCAGGCCTGGATGTATTCGAAGATGAACCGCGCGTACCCGAACGCTTGCGAGCCATCAAGAACACAGTGCTGTTGCCGCACGTCGGCAGCGCAACCGTCGAAACCCGGGCGGCGATGGCCAAACTGACGGCCGAGAACATTCTCGTCTTTCATCGGACCGGGAAGGCGCTGACGCCAGTCCCCGAATGCACTCTGGGGTGAACAAGCAGATGCCTGGTGCAGACAATCACACTCGAGCCGCGCGTGCCACGACCGCTGGCAATGTGGGTTTGCCCACGGCCCGCAGTTTTCTGGCCGCTGATTTCCGAATGATGGTTCATAGCCGGACCGCGTCCAAGGCGGAGAGACTTTCCGCGGAGGGCACAGTTGCGGCGAAGACATATGTCGACTTCGCGGAACTGGCGGCTGGTGGCATCGTGATCATCTGCCTACCTGGCACGCCGAGCGACACAGGCAGCAATCGATGCCCTGGCCGACATTAACTTGGCCGGCACGCCTGTGCTCGACATGGGCACCTGCGCCCACGAGACAATCCTGAGCTTTGCGAGAACCATAGAAGCACAGGGGGGCGCTTCATGGAAGCGCCCGTATCCGGAGGCATTCCGGGCGCGGAGACCGACACATTGTCCATCACGGCAGGTGGCGCCACCGTGGACATTGTGCAGGCCGCGCCAGTCTTCGAAGTTCTCGAAAATGTCCATACACATGTCGCCCACGGGTTCGGGCCAGATTGCAGAGGCGGCAATTCAGGTCATCGTCGGCGCAAACATTACGTTTGCCACCGAAGCGATGGTGGTGGCCGAGGCGGCAGGCGCAGATGTTGCCAAGCTCAGTGAGGCTCGGCGGGGTGGCTTTGCATCAAGCCGCACAATGGAACTGCATGGGCAAGAAATGATCGACCGAACTTTCGGGCCGGGGGAGCGTGTTTCTTCTACCCAAGGATCTCGCGCAAGCCAACGAACTGGCGGAATCGCTCGATCTTGACCCGTCCGTACTGCGCCATTTTCAGAACTTGTGGCACGGCATGATCTTGGCGGGATTGGGCGAGCTTGACAACTCGGCCTTCTACGGCTATACGAATTACCGTCAGCGAACAGACTAAACTACATGCTCAACTGACCTCACCGGCACCTTGGTGAGAGTGAGTCTAGGCGGTGATTTGGTACTCAAAGGCACCTTTCAAGGGAGGAAGAAGATGGAACGACAATTGTCTTGTCGACCCGCCAAGGCCCTTGCGCTTGTCGCAGGTGTGTTCTTGGCAATCGGGGTCGGTGCTCAAGTTTATGCAGCGGACCGCGTGGTCTTTGCGACAACGCTGCCACAGAACCAATCGAACCTATTTTGGGGCGGGACAGGAGAGAGGTTGCCAAATTTCCAAGCTTTGGTTGGCCACGATCCGATCACCGGAAAATACGACAACTCGGAACTCGCAGAGAGCTGGTCGGCGAACGAAGGGTTCACGGAGTGGACGTTCAAGCTGAAGCCCGAAGCCGAGTTTCATTTCGGATGGGGACCCGTCACAGCGGCCGATGTTGTCCACAGCTACGAACTTACAACCGGTCCTGACAGCACGATAAACTCTATAGAACACTTGCGTGCGAAATCCGCTGAAGCCATCGACGATCACACGGTTGTCTTCACCTTCGACTCGCCGCGTACCAACTATGCCTTCCAGCATGCCGGTCGAGGATCACTCGTGATCTATAGCAAGGCGCAATACGACGCCGAGGGTGTCGAGGGCTACAACACCAAACCGGCAGGTACCTCCGCTTATCAGTATGTCGAGCGTGTTCCCGGCGTGGGTGTCACATTCGAGCGTGTCGAGAACCACTGGCAGGGCACGGTTCCGGACTTCAAGGAACTTGAAATCCGCTACGTGCAGGAGCAGGCCACGATCCTCGCGCTGCTTTTGTCCGGCGAGGCGCAGATCGCCAGCATTCCACGCGAACTCCAGAAACAAGCGCTGGAGGCAGGCAAGAAGATAGTCTCGTCCCAGAACCCGGCGATGGCGACCGGCGCGATCTTCAATGGCATGTACGGCAAATCCGGGGACCCGGCATACCGCCCGGACCTGCCGTGGTGGAACATCAAGGTGCGCGAAGCCATGAACCGTGCGCTCAATCGCGAAGAGATGATCGACGTGCTTTACGATGGTCGCGCTGAGCCCACTCCAAGCTGGTTGATGGACTCGCGCAACGAAGGTTATGTGCCGGAGTTGATGGAGCGGTTCGACGAAATGTACGGCTATGACCCGGAACGCGCCAGGGAGCTTCTGGCTGAAGCCGGCTATCCCGATGCTTTCCCGGACCCGATGATCCCGATTGTTTCCTCGACCCTGGCCGGTAATCCCGAGTTTCCGGTCATGTCGGAACTTCTCCAAGTCTATTTCGAGGAAATCGGCCTTCAGACCGAATTGCGCGAGATGGACTGGCCCAAACTCGGCGCGTTGGGACGCGCGCGCGAATCCTTCATGATAAGCCCGGTGCGGAACGCCCCGCTGCGCCCGACCGAGGCCGCGCTTGTGAATTTCCATACCGAGCGCGGAACGCCTTACGGCGGGTTTGAAGACGACAAGATTGAGGGTCTCGCGGACAAGCTGACCGCAACCATTGACCCCGATGAGCGAGATGCGATTGCTTCCGAAGCTTTCACCTATCTGTTCGAGCAATATGTCGACATGCCGCTCGCCATTGTCTTTGCCGAGGTCACCGTTGACCCCGAGGTTGTCAGCGACTGGACCTTCCCGGGTGTGACAACCAACAGCGTCAGCCACTGGCACCTGATCAAGGCTGCCAACTGAGTTCACGCAAAGGGCCGGGCCACCGTCGCAAAGATGCGGTGGCCCGGCTCGTCATACTGTCAATTCCGCTCGTCCGCCCACCGCATCGACCAAGAAAAAGCACTGCCCCCTTGAACGATTCGCTCCCGTACAATTGCTACGTGTCCTGCCTGTCCGGGAACGAAGTCAACGTTTTCGCTGGTTGCGCGATTTCGGGGTCGCTTGAACAGATCCAAACGATCTCGGCCGAGGAGAAGGGCGAGGGATGGGTCGGGCGCGGCATGCCTCTGACCAGGTCCAAGGATGGCAGCCGCATCCATGTCTCGGTAATCGGAATGAAGGACGGTGCGGAACAGGACCGGATCGACACTTATGCCGTTGATCCCGCGACAGGCAAGCTGACCTTCCTGTCCGGCACGCCAGTCATGGCCCAGCTCAACCATGTTTCCGTCGATCACACGGGCGAGTTCCTTATGGGGGCTTCCGTCCCCTCCAGCGTGATCGTGGTGCATCCGATTGGACCGCGCGGGCAGGTTCAGGAAACACCCTCGGATGTGGTAGCCAATGCCAGCGGGGCGCACCTGATCCTGACCGATCCATCCAATCGCTTTGCCTATGCGCCAAGCCTGTTCTCGCACCTGCTCTATGCATTCAAGTTCGATGAAGACTGCGGAACCCTGAGCCCGAACACACCCGATGCCATCCACCAGAGTCCCGGTGCCGGAAGCCGCCATATCGCCTTCCACCCGAACCGGCGCTTTCTCTACCTTCTGAATGAGCGTGACGGCAGCCTGATCGTTTATCGCCTGAACCCTGTTGACGGCAGCCTGCACGAGATCATGCGCGACTGGCACATCGGCCCCGATCTGGAGGGTGAGCCCTGGGGCGCCGCCGTTCATGTCTCGCCCAATGGTGACCGGCTGTTCGCAACCGAACGGCGCGGCAATACTCTCGCCGCCTGGGACCTCAATCCTGAAAGCGGCCATATCTCGAACCGCATGCTTGTGGACACCGCCAACAACCCGCGAGATTTCGATGTCGCGCCCAACGGCCGCTTCCTGGTCGTCGCCGCACTGAAGGGCGACTGCCTTGAGGTGTTTGACGTGTCCGATCCATCTGAGCCTCCGAAGAAGTTCAGCAAACTTCCGACTGGCTCTGAACCCGGCTGGGTCGAGATCGTCTGATCTCGCGCAGATCTTGAGACAGCGAGATGCAATGGTAGAACGGGCAGTAGCAACGGAGGCAAATTGAGCGCGCATTGCTTCGCTTCATGCTCATACGGTTCTCGCAGGCGATGATCTCGCTTTTCGTCGTGACAATTGTCGTGTTCAGCCTCAGCCATTTGACCGGAGACCCGGTCGACGCGATGCTGCCCGACGACGCGACCCCGCAGCAGATTGAAGACCTGACCAAGCATCTTGGTCTGGATCGACCCTATCACGTTCAATACGTCACCTTTATTGGCAACGCACTACGCGGGGACTTCGGGCAGTCCACAAAGTGGAAAGGCAAATCTGCATCCAGGGTTGTCCTGGAGCGTCTTCCGGCGACATTGAAGCTGGGCGGTCTCGCAATCCTCATCAGTGTTGTCGCGTCCATTCCGCTGGGCGTGCTGGCCGCTGTCTATCGGAACTCCCCTCTGGATCGAGGGGCCAGTGTCATCGCTCTGCTCGGACAATCGCTGCCGGCATTCTGGCTGGCAATCGTCCTGATGTGGATATTTGCAGTCACCCTGGGCTGGTTCCCTACATCCGGGCTTGGCGGGCTTTCGTACATGATCCTCCCTGCCGTTGCCATGGCCTGGTTTCAAGTTGCCGCGCTTACGCGACTTACCAGATCGGCGATGCTGGAAGTCCTGGATTCTGAGTACGTAAGGTTTGCCAAAGTCAAAGGCCTGACCGAAAACGTGGTGATCTGGAAGCACGCCTTCCGGAATGCCGCGATTGTCCCTGTCACCTACTTCGGTGTCCTTGCAGGCTCGCTGTTGACAGGTTCCGTGGTCATCGAAACCGTTTTTGCCTGGCCTGGCACTGGCCTCTTGGCACTCGAAGCCATCCGTGGCCGAGATTTCCCGGTCGTCCAGTTTGTCGTGTTGTTTTTCGCGGTGTTCTACCTTTTCGCAAACCTGGTGATCGACATCGTTTACGGGTTGATCGACCCAAGAATTCGGCAGGATTGACGAGTGAGCAGGATAGCAAAACTCTCAAGATTCATGTTGAGCGTTCCGGGCGCCGCCTTCATCGTAATGGTGATCGTGCTGATCATTCCTGCGCTGTTTGCAGACTTCATCGCACCGCATGATCCCTATAAGGCCAACATCCGCAGCCGTCTGGAACCGCCATTGTTCTTCGGAGGGACAACCGAGTTCATCCTCGGCACCGACCGGCTTGGGCGCGATGTCTTCAGCCGAATCATTCACGGTGCCAAATTTGCGCTCGGCATCTCGATGGTCGGAATCCTTCTTGGAGCCGTGGTCGGCACGGCCCTTGGATTGATTGCCGGTTTTCTTCGCGGTTGGTGGGACGCGACCATCATGCGCGCAGTCGACATCACCTTCGCATTGCCCAGCATCTTGCTTGCGCTGGCTCTCGCCTCGGTCTCCGGCCCCAGCTTTGAACTTGTCATCTTCGTGGTGATCTTTGTGATCTGGGGCTACTTCGCGCGACAAGTTCGGGCAGAGACGCTCGCTTTGCGCGAGTTGGACTTCGTTGCGCGCGCCCGCGTGCTCGGAGCATCCGAATACCGGATCATGTGGAAGTACATTCTTCCGAATATCGTAAACACCATCGTTGTCCTTGGAACCTTGCAGATCGGCGTCGTCATCATTCTGGAGGCGACCTTGAGCTTCCTTGGCATCGGCATTCCGCGACCGACGCCAGCTTGGGGGCTGCTGGTCGCAGATGGACGCCAGCTCATCGTGTCCAGCTGGTGGATTTCCTTCTTCCCGGGCCTCGTCATTCTGTTGACAGTCATGTCCGTAAACGTGCTGGGAGACGCCCTGCGCGACGTTCTCGACCCGAAGTCGAGGTCGATGTGACATGAGCAACGAGCCCCTTCTGGATGTGCGCAACCTGACGACCGTTCTCGACCTTGCCGAGGGCACGATGCCTGTTGTGGACGATGTAAGCTTCACGGTCGGGTGGGGCGAGACACTTGGAATCGTTGGAGAATCCGGCAGCGGAAAATCGATGACCGCCAACTCGATCATCCAAATCCTGCCAAAGAAGATCGGACGCATCGCAGGTGGGAAAATCCTTTTCGATGGAAGGGACTTGTCGCAATTCTCAGACGCTGAACTGACCAAGGTCCGCGGTCGCGAAATCGCGATGATCCTGCAAGATCCGCACACCTCGCTGAACCCCGTCTACACCATTGGAAGTCAGGTCATCGAGGCGCTCAAGCTCGACAATCCGCAACAGCCAAAGCGTTCACTGCTCGGTATGGCAATCAATGTGTTGAAGAAGGTCAATGTTGCCGATGCCGAACGCCGTCTGCACGCATTTCCGCATCAGATGAGCGGCGGGATGAAACAGCGGGTTGTTGGCGCCATCGCCTTTTCGAGCGCGCCCAAACTCATCATTGCGGACGAGCCGACTACCGCGCTGGATGTGACGATCCAGCTGCAATACCTGCAACTTCTTGAAGAAATTCAGAAAAACACAGGTGCTGCCATAATCTTCATCACCCATGATCTGGGCATTGTCGCAAACCTCTGCCACAGGCTCGCCGTCATGTATGGCGGCAGGATCGTCGAAAGCGGGACGGTGAAGGATGTATTCTCTGCGCCATCTCATCCATATACCCAAGCACTTCTGAGGTCTGTGCCCAGCATTGATGCCAAGGTCCAACGGCTCTACGCCATCAAAGGCCAGCCCCCGCCGCTGTCAGAGAATGTGGCAGGCTGCAAATTCGCATCTCGTTGCCCCCTCGCGACCGATGTTTGCCGATCACTGCGTCCCGATCCGAAGCCGGGACGAAGCGGCGCAGCGTCGCATGAAGCAAGCTGCTGGCATTTGGGAGAGACACTGTGATCCCCTTCTTGAAGGTTGAGAACCTCTCCAAACACTTCCCTGTTCGCACCGGCGTGCTTCACCGCAAGGAACACATCGTGCGCGCTGTTCAAGATGTGAGCTTCGAGTTGGAAGAAGGCCAGACACTGGCGCTTGTCGGGGAATCGGGCTGTGGCAAGACCACGCTCGCCTGGATGCTTCTCAAACTGATCGAGCCGACATCGGGACGGTTCTGGCTAAATGGCCAGGACGTTGCCGAACTGACCGGCCCTGGTCTCCGCCAGTTTCGGACGAAAGTGCAGGCCGTTTTTCAGGATCCCTGGGCATCGCTCAGTCCGCGGATGCGCGTCTTCGACATCGTCGCTGAGGGTTTGCGCCTGAATGACAACCTCAGCGGCGGCGACATGACAATGCGCGTTGACGAAGCCTTGCGCTCGGTGGGCTTGCGGCCGGACGACGGGCACAAGTTTCCGCACGAATTTTCAGGTGGGCAACGCCAACGCATTGCGATCGCAAGCGCCATCGTGCAACGTCCGAAGCTCATGGTCCTGGACGAACCCGTCTCGGCGCTCGATGTGTCGATCCGCTCACAAATCATGAATTTGTTCAAGGATATTCAATCCGAATTCGGGTGCAGCTACGTCGTGGTCGCTCATGATCTGGGCACAACGCGGTACATGGCCGACAAAGTCGCCGTCATGTATCTTGGCTCGCTCGTCGAGTTTGGATCGACCGACAAAATGTTCGATGCGCCGGAGCATCCATACACCCAAGCTTTGCTGTCCGCCGCGCTACCGGTTCAAAGATCTAACGACAAACCGCCGATTGTTTTGCGGGGCGAGGTTCCATCGCCAGTCAACCCACCCTCCGGCTGCTTGTTTCACCCAAGGTGCCAATCATTCATCGGAGACGTATGTAGCTCGAATGCACCAATTTGGCGCAAAAGCGGATCAGCCGATCACTGGGTTCGTTGCCACATCGGTACGAATTGAGGCTAACGGCCATGTAGGCCTAATGGGCGTCATCGCATGATCGGGTCGCCGCACTGAGAGATTGGGCAAGAGTTTATAAGGACCTGTTCCCGGCACCAACAGCCGATGAAACTGTCAATGGCAAGTGAATTTCCCACAACTCTGGCAAATGAAAATGCAACAGTTCTGGCGCGAGTTCATGCCTCCAGGCAGGGTTTCTGGGTGCTGGATCCGGCAGGGCTTTGGGCAACCGGCCCGCCCCGAAGCCGTGCTTGCCGTCGTCGCGGGGCGGCAGGCGAAGCGTTGGTAAGCGGCAGGCATGGGTCGGGCGATTGAGCCACGAAATGTTTCAACCGGAGTGCCGAGGCCGTCAGAGGGGCCGAAGGCAACATCCTCCAAGCCGGTTTGGTGAGGCGCGGAGGGGCTCCGCGGGGTCTGAGAACCATGGCACATGCCGAAGCAGTCCATCGGGACCTGGGAGGCCTCGATGTCACCCCGGGCATAGGGTCGGGGTCGCCAGAGGAAGGGAATGCCCGTAGCTCTGGATGCACGGCATCGAAGAGTCAGACTCGGTCATTGTAGTGACGAAGTCCGCGAACAAACGGGATTGCGACACCCCCGGCGGAGTGGATGGAGCGAAGGGCCGGGGCCAACGGGAGAGCAGGGCGGCAAAGCACTCACGGAGCACAGAATCCGACACTGGGTGTCACATGCGTCGCTCGCTCACGCAGTCCGTGCACGCCGTCTGTTGCGGCGGCAAGGCGGGCTGACGTTCGACCGAAGGCAGGAGCCGGATGCGTTAGCGCGCACATCCGGATCCGCGCGGGGGGATCGGGGCAACCCGGTTCCCTACCGCGATAAACCAGCATGGCGGTTTGGCTGCCCCGCACTTTGCGATGCTCTCCTTGAATCACTTTCAGCGTTCACCAATAAATATATTCTTGAACCGATATCAGTTACAAGTTATATTTCTGTCACGACCTGGGCCGTGCTTGAACATCCGGACTTCGCCGAAGAACGTGAAACCCTGCCAGATGAGGTGCGTGACAAGCTTGATGCAGTGGTTCTCCTACTTGAGCAGTACGGGCTCCAGTTAGGGCGACCCTGGCAACAAGCGAGGCAAGAACCAACCCGGTTCCCTACCGCGATAAACCAGCATGGCGGTTTGGCTGCCCCGCACTTTGCGATGCTCTCCTTGATCATACAAGGATGCAGTGGTTCTCCTGCTTGCGGGCTCCAGTTAGGGCGACCCTATGTTGACACACTGTCCGGCACCGCTCACGCCAAAATGAAGGAAATCCGCGTGAGCGAGCAGGGCGTCTGGCGGTTTGCCTTCGCGTTCGATGAAGAGAGAAACGCTGTCATCCTGGTTGGTGGCATTGGTGACACACTGTCCGGCACCGCTCACGCCAAAATGAAGGAAATCCGCGTGAGCGAGCAGGGCGTCTGGCGGTTTGCCTTCGCGTTCGATGAAGAGAGAAACGCTGTCATCCTGGTTGGTGGCAACAAGCGAGGCAAGAACCAGAAGCGGTTCTACAAGGGCCTCATAGCAACAGCTGATCAGCGCCTTGATGAATGGCTTGACGCGGAATGAAAGGAAGATCGATGGCAAAGCTCAAGAAAACAGCCTTTGTGAATGCCGGTGACCGCATTCGTGCTCTGCCCCAGGACCGTCGCGAACGTATCGAAGCGCTTGCAGGTGATATGGCGTCAGAGATGCTTCTCGCCGAAATTCGCAGAACACTCTCCATTACCCAGAAGGACCTTGCCGAAAAAACCGGACTGGCCCAGGGCGAAGTTTCGAGATTCGAGAATGCCGAACTCACCGGTGCCAAGATCGGAACGCTGGAACGCTACGTCGCCGGCATGGGCGGGCGTCTGCGGCTTTTGGCAGAAATGCCTGATGGCACAACGGCTGAAATCCCGATGAGGAAGGGAAAGCCGGTGAAATCACGCGTGAGCGCTGGCGGAGTCCGCGCGGCAGCGCCCGCGCGGCAGCACCGTTGACCACGTTAACGCGGGGACAAAGTTTTGGGGCACCTCGCGCGCATTGAGGCGATCCTGGACGAACGTTTGCCGCGGGACAACTGAGCGACGTCCGACAGCGTGGCCGGGTGACATGACGCGCGCAACGTTCCTGGCCCTAATCCAACATAGGTCCCGAATCCGCCATAGGGATTTGCGCTTCGAGCCTGTGTGTATGGGGTTTGGCGGACTTTTCAGCACCCGGTTTGTCGCGGCGATAACCCGCTCGGGATTGGGGGTGGCGCAGCTGGTCTGTCGGCCTCGTTAAAAGAAAACGATCGTTTTCATGTGCCGTCCGTTCAATGAAACGGGCAGAGTATTTCATGCGTAGCCATACCGGAAATTCCCGGAAATCAGGTTTTCTTCGAATTCCGCCCCAATAGGGACAGTACCGCCTATCTCGTGCACGAGATAGGCGGTACCTTCCAATCCTTGAACGGTACTTTCTTCACGACACTGTCCAGTCTTCCAGCTGAAGATCAGGCACACGTTCGAATTCTCGAACGTTGTTGCTTATGAGAATGAGATCACGGGCTCTTGCCTGCCCGGCGATCAACACATCGTAGGGACCAATTGGGCTCCCCGACTCATTTAGCTCTGCCCTAACCTCACCGGCCTGACGAGAGTCCTCTTCGTCGAAGGGCAGGACAACGAAGTCTCTAAGAAGCAGTCTGACCGTCTCAAGATTGAATGAGACTTTCTGGCTCTTGTAAGCGCCAAAGTAGAGTTCGTGCGATACTATCGTGGGAATACCGATCTCGCCCTCAGTGCAGTCCAGCACGCGATCGATTAGAGCCACGGACTTCTGTCCGAGCAGTGATTTGACAGCATTCGTATCAAACAAGAACCGCATCAGTTGAAGATCTTGTCCAGATCGGCTCGATCTTCTTCAGCAGGCTGCTCTCGCCCTTCTTTCATGAAGTCGTCGCTCACACCACGTTTCAGAGCGGACCTTAGCGAACTCCAACCACGATTGCTTTCCGGATGTGGGCGAAGAATGATCGCTTCTCCCTCTCGTGAAACTTCAACTTCACCAACGCTAAAGCGAAACTCCTTCGGCAGACGGACTGCCTGAGAGTTTCCGGACTTGAAGACTTTTGCCACCTGAGACATGTCGACCTCGCGAGATGTATATACCGAACAGTATATACGCTGTCCGTTCGGGAATGTAAAGTGATGTTGCCAATTATCCCAGCAACTCGTCCCGACCATGAAGTTCCGGCAAGTCCCGCAAAGTCTGCAGATCAAACGTCGTGAGAAACTGAAGCGTCGTCACAAAAGCATGTTGCGCACCTGGCGTTGGAGCACGAGCGCCGTTGGCTATCAACCTTTGATACCTGAGTCTTGAGATCAGATCGCGACTGATTTCCATGCCGAAAATGCCAGCCAGCCCCGCCCAGTCAATCGGTTGATGATAGGAGAGTACCGCAATGTGATGGGAAGCTGCCATTTCAGATGCCATGAGCCGTGCCGGGATTTGCCTCTGCGGATGATTCGGTCCGGGGGAATGTTCGGGCATCAACATATGGTGGCAAGGGGCCGGTCGACGAAAACCCCTTGACGAATGAAAGGAGAGACTAATGGTTGATGCACTCACCTCCTTCGAAGGGAACGTCACAACGGCTAATGCGGCGCTGGAAGTCAGCGGCACGAGCTGGAATCTCAGGGTCGGCGATCCGGCCGACGCGCCGAAGACAGGCGTTCACAAGCTGGCGCCGCATGACTTGGACGGGTTGCTCAGGAACCTGGGGCAGGCGCGACGGCGGGCTTCGGCGTCCAGCGCAGACGTTCGCGTTCTGCTTGTGTACGAAGCCGGCTACGAATGGCTCTGGCTGGCCCGGCGCCTTGACGGCGAGGATCTGGAGGTTGTGGTCCGCGATCCCGCCAGCCTCGAGGTCTTCCGGCGCAGGAAGAAGGCGAAGACGGACCGGATCGACGCGCGCAAGCGGGGGCCTTGTGCTGGTTCGGCATGCCGTATTACATGGGCGGGTCGCGTGCTGCGGCTCATGGCCATGGAGGAAGCGATGACCCTTCCCGTCGTCGGGATCATCGGCAACGCACATCTCATAAATCGCGAATACCCCGTTCATTCGGGCGGGCGCATGATTTCCGTTGCGGTTCGGGAAGTGGCCGGGGCCGTGCCGCTGATAGTGCCAGCGGATCCTGACCTGGTCTCGATTGAAGAGCTGATGTCCGTCTGCGACGGGTTCCTGTTTCCGGGCGGACGCGCAAACGTTCATCCGGAAGAGTACGGAGAGGAACCGACGACGGCTCATGGCGACTTTGACCGCGCCCGCGACAAGATCACCTTGCCGTTGATTCGCGAATGCGTGGCTGCCGGCCAGCCAATTCTCGCGATCTGCCGCGGGTTCCAGGAACTGAACACGGCGATGGGCGGTTCGCTCCATCCGGAAATCCGGGAGTTGCCAGGTCGCATGAATCACAGGATGCCGCCCGACGGGACCCTGGACGAAAAGTTCGGGCTTCGCCACGAGGTGGCCCTTTCCGAGGGTGGCGTGTTCAATAAGCTGTTCGGTGCCACGACGGTGCTGACCAACACGCTTCACGGACAGGGCATCAAGGAGACTGGCGAGAGGATCGTCATCGACGGGCGCGCGGACGACGGTACTGAAGAGGCAATTTACGTTGAGAGCGCGCCAGGCTTTGCGCTCGGCGTGCAGTGGCATCCCGAATACAAGGCGGCGGAAGATCCGGTCTCTCGGGCCCTGTTCGAGGCGTTTGGCGAGGCGGTTCGGGACTGGGCCGCCGGGGCGAGGCCGGCACGGCTCAGAAGCGCGTAACGGCCTGACAGGCCCGTTTGGCACCTTCGACATGCCTCTCCGCGATTGCGTGACTCCGTTCCGGGTCTGGACGTCATGCGTTCAAGCTGTCACGAATTGCACGACATTCTCGCCTCGGGGGACAGCATGAAACGCTCTCGCATCAACGACATCATGACGGCCGCGGACGAGATGATGCGTTCGTTCGGTTTCACGTTGCCGCCATTCGCCTATTGGAATCCGGAGGAATTTCGTGCCCGTGTGGATGACGGGTCGGCAAGGCGCATCGCTGACGCGCGTCTCGGATGGGACATCACGGATTACGGGCAGGGCGAATTCGACAGGCTCGGCCTCTTCCTGTTCACGTTGCGAAACGGCTTTCTTTCCGATCTGGAGCGCGGGAGAGGCATGGTCTACGCGGAAAAGCTCCTGATCAGCCGGCAGGACCAGGTCAGCCCGATGCACACCCATTTCATCAAGTCCGAGGACATCATCAACCGGGGCGGCGCGTTTCTTGCGGTGGAGCTGTTTGGCTCTGACGCGAACGGGAACTTTGACGGAGAGAAGGGCGCTACTGTCCTGACTGACGGCTTGGAACGCCAATTGCAGCCAGGCGAAGTCCTGAAATTGGCTCCGGGCGAGAGCGTCACGCTGAACCCGGGTGACTGGCACGCGTTCTGGGGCGAGAACGGAGACGTTCTGATTGGCGAAGTCTCGACCGTGAACGATGACGTGACGGACAACGTCTTCCGTGAACCGATCGGACGGTTTGCCGACATAGAGGAGGACATTGCGCCGACGCATCTGTTGGTCAGCGACTACGACACCTGGTTCGCTTGAGACCTGCGATTCGCGCACTGCTGCGCGCGGCGTCCTGCGAAGTCCGAGCAGGGACATGGGAGAAGCCAGATCGGGCGCATGGCAGGCTTGACGGCGAACGGGTCCACAAGGGCAGGGTCCCGGAAGTGGATTGCCTGGAGATTCACCTGGCGTCCCCCTGTCCTGGCGTCACTCCGCCTTGAACGGGTCTTCCGGATGATGTAAGGGGAAAGGCCCGGCATGTGAGTGAATCCGGGGCCGGCAGGCGTGACGAACGGAGCGTTTTGACGGATGGCTTTCCAGTCTCCAATTCGGGATCCGGATCAAATCGGACCACGCCTCTATCGCCAGGCTCCGGTCATCCGATTCCAGAGTCTGGTTCGGCATCTCGCCCGTCCGGAAGCTCGTAGCAGGTTCGTGTTTGCCGACATTCACGACCTGCTGGCGAAACTCCGCCCGGAAGAGTTCAGCGACGTTGTCAGTCGCGGTCCTGACGTGACGCTTTCACCGTTCAGGGCGAACTACCTTTGCGGCATGGTGGAATACGCTGCAGGCCTGAAAGGCGTCCGTCCTCCATCCTGGACGGCAGATGTGGCACCATTGAGGAATCCCTGGTTCGGTACGGACCTGAAGAGCCTGCGCCTTCACCTCCTCACGAACTCGCCGGCGCCGTTTCGGCGGCGCAACATCTTCATTGACTCCTCCGTCGGCACCCGGGTTTGAGATTGTCCCTTACTGCACAACAAATCGACATCCTCTTCGGGAAGCTGAATCAGGAACTGGCGCGAACCAGCGTGAGAGGTGAAGTCTATGTCGTGGGCGGCGCCGTCATGTGCCTGGCGCTCAGTGCCCGCACAGCCACAAGGGATGTGGATGCCCTGTTCCGTCCTGCCGCCGAAATCCGCAAGGCGGCAGAGACCGTAGCCATCCATTCCGGATTCGATGTCCCGACGGACTGGCTTAACGACGCGGTGAAGGGGTTCCTCAGCCCGCGAGGCAGCTTTCGAGACTACCGGGAGATGTCAAACCTGCGCGTGATGACCGCGGAACCGGAGTATCTTCTTGCAATGAAATGCATGTCGATGCGCATAGGGGAGGAGTCACACGACGTGGACGACACTTGTTTCCTCTTGGACCATCTCGGGATCGGGAGTTTCGACGAGGCCCTGTCCGTGGTCGCAAAATACTATCCTGTCGAGCAGCTTCCGCAGAAGACCTACTACGCTCTTGAAGAGATCATCACGGAGAGCAAGGAAGAAGCGTCCACGCCCCGGTGACATTGTGCGCTCGCGGGCTATGGGCAATCTTTGGTTGTGCTCACCCAGGCACCCGTACACGACTTTCTCGTGCAGCCACGGCCAACGCCCGGGGCGCGGTGTTTCTTGAGACATGCATTCGGTTGGCGGCGCGTTTCGATGTCGTGATCGAGGACGAAGTGGATCCGCTTGGCAAGAGTGGCAATCCGAATGCATTTCACGCTGCCTGGGGACCGGCTCGTCCACCACGACTTCGCGCTGGTGCTCACCGAGATGTTCTCTCACGCGCAGCCAT
Organism: Paracoccaceae bacterium; assembly: GCA_965208685.1. Taxonomy (GTDB): domain Bacteria; phylum Pseudomonadota; class Alphaproteobacteria; order Rhodobacterales; family Rhodobacteraceae; genus JAJEFO01. Next base: position 1,417,021 of record CBDBPL010000007.1, read on the forward strand.
GAGCTGGCGCCGATTGCAGGACCATCCGATGGACCTGTGTCGAGACAACGCAAGGCTGGCATGTTCGCTTCTGCAAGCACGACAGGCCCGGGAACGGCACCTGGCCCAGGCCGCTCAGAATCGGTTGGAAGCGCACCCTGAATTGTTGGCTGTCTCGACCGAACGGGCAAGCGCAGATGCGACATATGAAGCGGTTGTGCAAAGCAGGTGCGCCAACTAGACACGCCGAATGATGAATCATTCGTTGCGGACGGGGGACAGGCGATGAAAGTCGGAGTTCCGAAGGAAGTTGCCTCGGGCGAAGCGCGGGTGGCGATGACGCCAGCGAGCGCAAGAGACCTTCAGAAGCTTGGATACACGTGCATGGTTGAGGAGGGTGCAGGTGCGGCTGCGGGCTTCGGCGACGCCGAGTTCAGGAGTGCCGGTGCAATGGTCGTGACAGGGGACGCCGTTTGGGGCGATGCGGACGTCGTGGCCAAGGTGCAGCCTCCGACCGAAACTGAAATGGCGGCGCTTTCGCGAGGCCAGACGCTGATCTCGTTCGTCTATCCGGCGGCAAACGAGAAGCTCCTGGAAACCGCACGAGACAACTGCGCAAATGTCATCGCGATGGACATGGTGCCGAGGATCAGCCGGGCACAGAAAATGGACGCGCTGAGCTCGATGGCGAACATCGCCGGCTATCGTGCGGTCATCGAGGCAGGGAACAACTTCGGACGGTTCTTCACGGGCCAGATCACGGCCGCAGGCAAGGTGCCGCCGGCGAAAGTCCTCGTCGTGGGGGCGGGCGTGGCCGGACTTGCGGCGATCGGCACGGCCACAAGCCTCGGGGCGATCACCTACGCCTTTGACGTGCGGCCGGAAGTGGCCGAGCAGATCGAGTCGATGGGAGCGGAATTCGTGGCGCTGGAATTCGAGGACCAGCAGCAGGATGGCGCTGCCACGGGCGGATATGCCGCACCGTCAAGCCCGGAGTTCAGGGAGAAGCAACTCGAGAAGTTCCGCGAACTTGCGCCCGAGATGGACATTGTCATCACGACAGCCTTGATCCCGAATCGGGACGCGCCGATTCTCTGGACCCGCGACATGGTCGAGGCCATGAAGCCCGGCAGCGTCATCATCGACCTTGCGGCCGAACGGGGCGGCAACTGCGAACTGACCGTGCAGGACGAGAAGATCGTGACGGACAATGGGGTCACCATCGTCGGCTACACCGACTTTCCGTCCCGCATGGCCGCGCAGTCCTCGCTGCTGTATGCAACCAATGTCCGGCACATGGTCGCGGACCTGACGCCGGAACGGAACGGTGAGGTCGTCCACGACATGGAGGATGACGTCATCCGCGGGTCCACGGTCACCTTCGACGGCGAAATCACCTACCCGCCACCGCCTCCAAGGGTTCAGGCGATCGCGGCGCAGCCCGCGAAGGCAAGCCCGCGCGAACAGACGCCGGCGGAAAGAAAGGCCGGAGAGCTTGCCGCCTTCAAGGAAGCGACCAAGCGGCAGGTCGCGCTGCTCGTGGTCGGCGGCCTTCTCATGCTCCTTGTCGGGTCGTACGCGCCCGCGAGCTTCATGCAGCACTTCATTGTCTTCGCTCTCGCCGTATTCGTCGGATTCCAGGTCATCTGGAATGTCCAGCATGCGCTTCACACGCCGCTGATGTCGGTGACAAACGCGATTTCGGGGATCATCATCGTCGGAGCGCTGCTTCAGATCGGGGCTGTGCACTGGATCGTCGTATTTCTGAGCTTCGTCAGCGTGTTGATCGCTTCAGTTAATGTAGTGGGAGGCTTCCTGGTGACCCGCCGGATGCTTGCCATGTTCCAGAAGTCGTAAGGGGCCAGGACGATGTTGTCGAACGGACTTGTCTCGGCCGCCTACATCGCGGCTTCGGTTCTCTTCATCTTGTCGCTGGGCGGCCTGTCGAACCAGGAGAGCGCCAAGCGGGCGATCTGGTACGGAATCGTCGGCATGGCGATCGCCATCCTGGCGACGGTGCTGTCACCGGGAATCCAGAACCTTGCGCTGATCGTCGTCGCCGTGGCGGTGGGCGCCTTCGCGGGCCAGTACGTGGCCGCTCGGGTGAAGATGACGGAGATGCCGCAGCTGGTTGCGGCTCTTCACTCGTTTGTCGGGCTGGCGGCGGTGTTCATCGGGCTGAACGCCGACATCATGCTGAACGCGGTCACCGCGATGCGCGAGGCGGGCATGGCAATTGAGGAGGCCGGTCTCACCGCCTTCGGCGAGAAGCTCTGGAAGAAGGACGCGACCGAGATCGCTATCCTGAAGGTCGAGGTCTTCCTTGGCATCGTGATCGGAGCGATCACGTTCACCGGATCCGTCGTCGCGTTCGGGAAGCTTGCCGGCAAGGTCAGCGGCAAGCCGAGGAAGCTCATGCTGCCCTCGGAAAGCATGCCCTTGCCGGTCATTTCAGGCCACTGGCTGAACGCGATCGCTACCGTCGCATGCCTGGTCCTCGGGTATCTGTATCTCGACGGGGCCGGAATCTGGACGATGGTCGTGGTTTCGCTTGTGGCGGGATTCATCGGATGGCACCTGATCATGGGGATCGGCGGTGCCGACATGCCTGTCGTCGTCTCGATGCTGAACAGCTACTCGGGATGGGCGGCAGCGGCGATCGGCTTCACTTTGGGCAACGACCTGCTGATCGTGACCGGCGCCCTCGTGGGTTCTTCCGGCGCGATCCTGTCCTACATCATGTGCCGTGCCATGAACCGGCATTTCGTGAGCGTGATTCTCGGCGGCTTCGGCGGGGACGGCGGCCCGGCGGCGGAAATCAAGGGCGAGCAGATCGCCATTGACGCCGACGGCGTTGCAACCGCCTTGAGCGAGGCGGATTCGATCATCATCGTGCCAGGCTACGGGATGGCGGTGGCTCAGGCGCAGGCATCGGTCAGCGAACTGACGCGAAAGCTGCGGGCCCAAGGCAAGGAAGTGCGCTTTGCCATTCACCCGGTCGCAGGGCGCCTGCCGGGCCACATGAACGTGCTGCTGGCCGAGGCCAAGGTTCCCTATGACATCGTGCTCGAAATGGACGAGATCAACGAAGACTTTCCGGACACCGACGTGGCGATCGTCATCGGCTCGAACGACATCGTCAATCCGGCCGCCCAGGACGATCCGAACTCGCCGATTGCCGGCATGCCCGTGCTCGAGGTCTGGAAGGCCAAGCAGGTCTTCGTTTCCAAGCGGGGGCAGGGCACGGGATACGCAGGCATTGAGAACCCGCTGTTCTACAAGGAAAACACGCGCATGTTCTACGGCGATGCCAAGGACAGCGTGAACAGCCTGCTGCCGAAGATAGAGTAAGCGCCAGTCTGCCAGTTCGCGGGCGCGCCCACTGACGAGAGCCTCGCGTGAAGAATCAGCTTCGGCTCGCCGTGACCTCGTGACCAGGCTCTTCCGGCTCGTCATCGACGATTTCGGGCGGAAAGCCCGATGCACGGACGTCGAGTCCGGTCGGTTCCTCGTAGCGCCTGATGATGTTGGGCGAAAGTTCACGCGGGCCGTAGGATGCGACCGCATCCCGGAACATGTCGACAAGCAGCGGGGAAAGCGCGAGCGGAACGCCCTTGTCGGTGGCGATCCGGTCGAAGAGCCCCATGTCCTTCAGCACGAGGTCCATCGTGAAGTTGATGTCCCGCGACCCGTTGAGAATGACCTGGCTTTCGGTTTCGTGAACGAAGGAATTGCCGGACGAGATTCGAATTGCCTCGTAGGTGGTGGCAAGATCGATGCCCGCCGCTTTCATTGTCGTCAGCGCCTCGGCAAGGCTGACGAGATTGGCGGTAGCAAGATAGTTGGTCATGACCTTTAGGGTCGACGCCGACCCAACCTCGCCGGTGTGCAACACCCGCCTTCCGAGCGTCGTGAGGACCGGAAGGGCCCTTTCGAAGGTTGGCCGGTCGCATCCCGCAAAGATTGATATGTTGCCGGTCGCCGCGCGATGGCATCCGCCGGACACCGGGCAATCGACCGCGTGCGCGCCTTTCTCTTCGACGAGGCGTGCCATGCGCCGGACTTCTTCTGCATCGGTAGTCGACATTTCCGCCCAGATGGATCCCGGGCGAATTGCGGTGAGAATGCCGTCCTCGCCCTCCATGACGGTCGCGCAGGCGGACGGCGAGGGCAGGCAGGTGATCACGTAGTCGCAAGCGGCGGCCATTTCTGCGGGGCTCCCGGCCCACCTTGCGCCGTCCGCGAGAAACGGCTCGGCCATTTCGAGATCAATGTCGCGGACGGTCAGGTCGAGGCCGTTCCGCAGCAGGCTGCAGGCAAGTTTGCCGCCAACATTGCCAAGCCCGATGAAGCCAATCTTCATGACAGTTCTCCCCGCGAATTGCATGCCCTTTTCCTTCTGGAAGGGATCGTCCATTTGCGGCATCAAGAGGGCGTTTTTGCAGGGCTTGCCAGAAAATGTGCCGCATGCTGAATTCGGTGCGATGAAACGACCACAGGAAACCCCGCTTGCCGACAGGCTTCCGGCGACGGTACCATTTGTCGGCCCGGAAGCCATCGAGCGCCGCCTTGGCCGCCTCTTCCGCGCAAGGATCGGTGCCAACGAGAACGTGTTCGGACCGTCTCCCAAGGCAATCAAGGCGATTCAGGACCAGGCGGGCGATGCCTGGATGTACGGAGATCCAGAGAGCTTCGAGTTGCGCGAGGCTCTCGCCGGTCATCTGGGAATCGCCCGAGACGAGGTCGTCGTGGGCGAGGGCGTCGACGGGCTCCTTGGCTATGCCGTGAGACTCTTTGTCGAGGAAGGCGATCGTGTCGTGACCTCCGAGGGAGCCTATCCGACATTCAACTACCATGTCGTGGGATTCGGCGGCGACCTCCTGAAGGTGCCGTACCGGGACGACAGGGAAGACGTGGACGCCCTTCTTGAAACCGCGCGGGCATCCAGGGCGAAAATGATCTACTTGGCGAATCCCGACAATCCGATGGGAACCTGGCAGGATCCGGCCCGGATAGAGACCATGGTCGCCGACCTGCCCGAGAATTGCGTCCTGATCCTTGACGAGGCCTACTTGGAGTTTGCGCCGGAGAGCATCGTGCCGAACGTGCCGATTGCCGATCCCCGCGTGATCCGCATGCGGACGTTTTCCAAGGCCTATGGAATGGCTGGGATGCGGGTGGGCTATGCATTCGGCGAGCGGAGCGTGATCCAGAGTTTCGAGAAGATACGCAATCACTTCGGCATGAACCGGATCAGCCAGATCGCTGCGCGGATTGCCCTTTCGGACCAGGGCTGGCTTGGCCACGTCAGGAGCGAAGTCGCCATGGCGCGTGAGCGGATCGCGGCGATCGCAAAGGATTGCGGGCTGAGCCCGATCCGGTCGGCCGCGAATTTCGTTGCCGTTGATTGCGGCGGGGATGGCGCATTCGCGCGTCGCGTTCTGGAAGAGCTCGAAGCACGGGACGTCTTCGTTCGGATGCCAGGCGTCGCGCCCGGCAATCGATGCATTCGGATTACTGCAGGGCGTTCGGCCGACCTGGATCTCCTTGCGCAAGCCCTGCCAGAGGCCCTTTCAGCTGCCGGGCGCTGATCCTGCCCGATCGCACTGACGCTGGGACTCGGTGCACGTGAACGCGAATCAAGGTCATGGCCGGGTTCAGGTGCAAGGTTCTGGACTCGCGGTTCTCAGATGCGCTCGAGACAACCTTCTGCATGGTTGGCTCGCGGTGGTGCTGGCAGGACTTGCCCCGCCGAGACCCGGGCCACGACGGGCGCGGTCTTTCCCGAATTCCTCCGATCCCACGAAGCGGCGGCCATCCTGCGATAGGGCGTGCAAACCTCGGTAGCCACCGGTCAAAGGGCAGCAGGCCCGCCTGTTTCGTGCCTGGCAATCAAGTCGCGTACCGCCGCGCGGATCTCCGCGAATGTGCGTGGTCGAGGCGTGTGAGCTCAGACACCTGAAACAACGACAAGCGAAGCCGCCCTGCGGAAGCGCGTGCGTGGCTGCGTGGCGGTGCGGCGCCGGCAGCTAGCGTTATGCTTGACGTAATGCGGATACGGCCGCTAGGGTGGAAACCGCGTGGCCGTTGTCAGTGGATCGGATGCGTCGTGATCGCCGGCTTCAAGGACAGGAAGACCGAGGCGTTCTATCGCGGGCGCCGGGTTGCGGCCTTCTCCAGCTTCGCGCGGACCGCCTCGCGCAAGCTCGACCAGCTCGATGCGGCCACCGGACTCGGGGACCTGGCGCGCCCCGGCAACCGTCTCGAAGCGCTCAAGGGCCGACGCAAGGGACAGTGGAGCATCCGCATCAACGACCAGTGGCGGATCTGCTTCGAATGGCCCGATGGCAGCTCCGGCCCGGCCGGGGTGGAAATCGTCGACTACCATTGAAAGGAGGCACATGATGCGCGAGCCAATCCATCCGGGCGAGACGCTGCGCGAGGACCTCGATGCACTGGGGATGAGCGCCGCGGAGCTTGCGAGGCGAATCGAGGTGCCGGTCAACCGGATCACCGAAATTCTCAACGGCCGACGTTCGATTACCGGCGACACGGCGTTGCGCCTAGGGCGCTTCTTCGGGACGTCGGGCGAATTCTGGCTCAACCTCCAGAAGCTCTACGAACTGCGTCGTGCTGAGCGGGAGAACGGCGTGGCGATCGCCCGGTTGCCGACCCTCGACGCCAACAACGACCTGCACGTCGCAGGCTGACCGGCACCTGCCTGCCGGCCATGCGTCTATGGTGGCAGTGGACGGTTCGTCGCGGCTGGAGCCTTCTCGATATGGCTGTAGCCTACTCGAACGAATCCCGCTATCATATGACCAGTTTCATGACCAGATGAGGGTGCCATGGTTACCGTAAACCTGACACAGGCGAAGGCGCACCTTAGCGAACTTCTGGACGCGGTGGAAGCTGGCCAAGAGGTGGTCATCACGCGCCGTGGCAAGGCCGTGGCGCACCTCTCTGCCGCCGTCCGCCCCAAGAAACCCCTGGCCCTGCGGGAACTGGCTGGGTTTCGGGCGACCATGCCTCGGTTGCGGCGGCCGGCCGCGGAGCTGCTGCGCGAGGCTCGGAACGAGCGACTGTGAGTTCGGCGGTCGGTTCGCATGCGCTATTTCGACACCAGTTTCCTCGTTCCCCTCGTCCTGCCCGAGGCGAGCAGTGAACCGATCACGGGTTTCTTCGAAGGCCTGCCGACGGACGCCCTGGCGGTCAGCCACTGGACCCGGGTCGAGTTCGCCTCGCTGCTTGCCCGCGAGGTTCGCATGGGCGGGCTGGAAGCTGCGGCAGCACGCGAAGCGGGTTCACGGTTCGATACAGTCATCGCGGAGTCCTTTGTCGTCTTTTCGCCAAACCGCGCCGACTTCGATCGGGCCAGGGTCTGGCTGAGCAGTTTCGAGACCGGACTGAGGGCCGGGGACGCGTTGCACCTCGCCATCGCGAGCAACCGCGGAGCGGAGACGATCTACAGCTTGGACAAGGTGATGATCGCGGCCGGAAAGACGCTGGGTGTGCCGACCAGTGCGGGGATTCTTCTCCCGGGTTATGACGATTGATGGCATCCTTGTCGTGTTCGAATTGATGCGGCGCCCGTTCGGCAGAGAGGTAGGTGAACCAATGGAAGGACGCAAAGTCCTGTTCAACGCCCGCGACTCCTTCAATAAGCTGGTCGCCGCGGGCACACTCAGGCAGCAAGCCGACGCCTATGTGTGTTTGCTCATCCGTCTGATCGGGCAGAAAATCGACCCAAATCCAACATAGGTACCGAATCCGCCATAGGGAACTTCATTTCGGCCTGCAATTGTTGACGCATCATCGATTTGGCGGCTCCCAGATTTCCGGGATGATCCTGTACTCGGTTTTGGGGGGAAGAACGCCGGTGTTGTCCTGCAGCCGGTCCTGCGTGAGATCGTATTCGCCGAGCAGGTCTATGTACGCCCATGTCATGGGCGAATGTAGCGCGACCATCTTCCCGATCTCCGTGACCAGCCTGCCTTCTGCCTGGTCGTCGAACGGCCGGAAGCCCTGCAGACCGAGAATGCGACCCTGATGGTGCAGGTGGGTCCTTTGCCTGCAGCCCTCGGCGGAAATCGCTTCGGGAGAGGTCCCGGCCACCCAGGGGACGAAGGCGATGCAGCGTTCATGATATCTCTCTGCGGGGAAGAAGCGACGTGTTGCCTGGAATTAGCCGAATGCCAGCGGGAACCCGATCCGGCTCGCCGGGCTGCGCAGGCCTTGCGCCGCATCCAAGACGGATCGTGAGAAGTCGAAGAACCGCTCGCGTTCGACGCTGCTGAAGACCGGCGGGCTGTCGTAATGGGCCTGTTCGGCCGCATTCAGGATGCGCATTCGGGGCATGAGGGAATCCGTTGCCGGGAACTTCGAAGAAAACGTTCGTTTTCTCCACGCGTTCCGTACAACGAATGTCGTTGATAAAACCACCGGATAAGACATCCATAATGTCGAAAGACGGCGATTTCTTCGAATTCTGACCGATGACGGACGAAAGACGGCCCAGAACCGTTGGATATCTCCGGGTGTCCAGGCAGGAGCAGGATCTGGACAAGAACCGGGCCGACATCCTCGCCCTTGCCAACAACAGGGAAGACCTCGGCCGGGTCGAGTGCGTCGAGGAGAAGGCTTCCGGCAGGGTCGGGTGTGGCAAGCGAGGGATCGCGGACATTCTTGAGGAACTGCGCGAAGGCGACGTCCCGGTCGTCAGCGAGCCTTCTCGGTTCGGGCGCTCGATGCCCGAATGCATGGAAATCCTGTCCTTCGCCGCGGACTCCGGCATCAGGGCCTTCGCCATCAAGGGATCCCGGAGGCTCGACGAACCGATTCAGAGCCGGATCATCGCCATGGTGTTCCCAATGGCGGCCGTCTACCTGAAGGCCCTCGCGGCGGAAGGCCTCCTCGAAGAGATCAAGGAGGGGCGCGAGGACCTCTGCATAAATCCGCCGCTCCTGATGCTCCTGTCCGAGCGGGCGTGGGCGACCCAACACTTCCGGCCGCGTGCCACGAAGGACGCCAGGTTCTTATGCCAATCCAAGAAATAAGGACTCATGAACAATTCAGGCACAAGTCGCGGCTCACCCCAGGACAATGCGCGTGATCGGCGCAGCCGTCCTGTATTCTGTGTTTGCCAACATGCAGAAGGGGGACGGCATGCCAGCAGAAAATCATGGTTTCGCGCACCGACCACATGTCGGCAGACCTGCGTGAACTGGCGTCGAAGAACTAGTTCCGCGATCGTGCGTGGCATTTTGGTTCAAAATCGCAGACAGGATCAGCAGTCATTCGACATCATGGCGTGGCACCGAAAGAATGGATGAAGTCGGCGTAATGGCGCAGGGCCTGGCGCAGCGGAACCGGCTCCCAACCGGTCTCACCTCGCAGCCGCGAGATGTCGTAGGCTCCCCACCGCCCGCCATTGAAGCGCGGGTCAGCGATGATATCACACTCGGCGGGCGGCGCGATTTCCCATTTGAGGCCCGGTTCGATCTCTCGGCACAACTCCAGCAACTGGCCGAGCGTCACCGCCTCGCCCTGGGCGACGTTGTAGACCGGGTGATCGAAGCCGCCCTCTTTCTCCAGAAGCGCCATCATCGCCCGGGCCACGTCCTGGGCGTGGATATGGTCGCCAACGCCTTCGGTGTCATTGATGCGGATCACCTCGCCCGCCAGCGCCCGATGCAGCGCGACCTTGGGCGGGCAGTCATAGGCGCGCGAGGGGCGCCAGCGATCCATTGGCCCATAGACGCCGGAGAGCCGACAGGAACAGACATCGAAGCCGAAACTCTTGCCATAGTGGCTGGCGATCATCTCGCTGGAATATTTCGAGATACCGTAGAATTCCGGTGGATCGACCCACCCGTCCTCAGGCATCGGCCTAGGCGGTTCGGGCCCGTAATCGTTGTAGACCCCACCGGAGCTGAGATTGACGAAGGCCTTAAGGCCCCGCAAGGTGCGCGCCAGTTCCAGCACCCGCACAGTGCCCATGATGTTGACCTCCAGCACCTTGTCGGGGACGTCGGTCTCGGGGTCGGTTATGGCCGCACCCTCCGGCGTTTCCGGGGCGAACAGGGTAACCGTAGCGGCATGCAGGATGCGGTCAGGCGCGTGCTCGGCACCGATGCGGGCGAGCAGTTCCGCATCGAGGACGTTGCCGCGGATATAGGTCAGCCGGTCCGCCACCGGTGTCCAGAACCGGTCGAGCGCAGCATCCTTCGGCCCGGCATCGAGCACAACGACATGCTCCTCGCTGTGGCGTTTCAGCCACATCAGCGCCAAGTTTGACATCACGAAACCGCCGCCGCCGGTGATCAGGAGGGTCATCTCGTCCCCTTCAGCTAGCCGACCAGCCGCCGTCGCACATCAGGTTTGCGCCGGAGATGAAGCGGCATTCGTCCGAGGCCAGGAACAGCGCGGCATAGGCCACGTCCATGGCCTCGCCCAAGCGTGGATAGGGCGTGCGCGCGCGGGCGGCCTCCAGCCCCTTGGGATCCATGCTGACCCCCGGTTTGCCAGTGACGATCCGGCCCGGCGCCACCGCGTTGCAGATGATGTGATGGCGGCCGTAATCGGTGGCGATCTGGCGGGTCAAATAGACCGAGGCCGCCTTGCCGGTCCCGTAGGCGATATCATTCGGGGCACCGATCATGCCGTGCTGCGAGGTGATGTTGACAATGCGCCCCCGCGCCTCGGCCTCGACGTTCTGGGTTAGCATCTGCTCGACCGCGCGCTTGGAGCACATGAAATAGCCGTCGGCATTGACCGCCATCACCTCGCGCCATTGCTCGGGCGTGGTTTCGGTCAAGGGCGTGGTGGTCCAGTGCGCGGCGTTGTTGACGAGGATGTCCAGCCGACCCCATTCCTCCACTACGCGCCCGACCATCCCGTCGATATCGGCCCAGCTTGAGATGTCGCATTGCACGCGCACGGCAGTGCCGCCGCGGGCGGCGATCTCCTCCTCGGTCGGGGTGCCGCCTTCCTTGGGATCGGTGAGGATATCGGCGATGCAGACCTTCGCGCCCTCCTCAGCGAAGAGAATCGCGATTGCGCGACCGATGCCCGATGCCGCGCCGGTGACGATCGCGGTCTTGCCGCTCAGACGCTGTGCCATTCGGCCTCCTTCCTGCCTGCTCACCCTAGACGACGCCCGCGCGCCTGACCGCCCCGATCCGCTTGGCAACCGCCCGAATGCGACATGGCCCGCGCTGCCCGGCGCGCTTCGGACGGCGGTGCGTCGTAGAGTTCGCGAAAGCGACGGGCGAAATGCGAGGTGTTGCGGAACCCGCACCGCAGCGCCACCTCGACCACCGGGATGTCGGATTGCGACAACAGGCCCTTGGCCTCCTTCAGGCGCAGGCGCATGTAGTATTTTGACGGCGAGACGTTGAAATTGCGCGCGAACAGGCGTTCCAGATGGCGCATGGAGGTGCCGAGCCGGGCTGAGATCTCGGACAGTTTCACCGGTTCTTCGAGATTGCGCTCCATCAATTCGATCGCCTGCAACAGAACGCCGTTCGAGGCTCCCGTCCGATGGCGCAAGTCAATCCGGGCCGGTGCGCCGCCGTGGCGGATCGATTGGTAGATCAGCGCATCGGCCACCTGACGGGCGACGGCGCGGCCGCGGAAGGACTCGATCAGGTGCACCATCATGTCCAGTGTCGAGATGCCGCCAGCGCAGGTGATGATGCGGCCGTCTATGACGAAGATGTTGTCAGAAACGGTGACATCGGCAAAGGCCTCGGCCAGGGAGCGGCTGCTCTCCCAATGCACCGAGGCGGTGCGTCCATGCAGGAGCCCGGCGCGCGCCAGCACGAAGGCTCCGCCTGAGATCGCGCCGACCTGCCCGCCGCGGCGATGGCAGTTGCGTACCCAGTTCAGCACTGCGGAGTCGCTGATTTGGTCGGAATTCAGCCCGGTGCAGACCAGCACGATGTCGGCTGGCGGGCAGGTCCGGACCGAATGTTCGACATTGGCCGGTTGTTCCGAGGAAGAGGCACGCGGCTGTCCGTCGGCCGACACGATCCAGTGATGGAATACGCGCTGGTCCTCAACCCAGTTCACCAAGCGCAAGGCCTCCAGGACCATCGACAGCGGCGCCAGCGGGAATTCATGCTCAACGAACAAGGCAACGGAGATGAGCGCATCCGGCGTGTCGCTGGAGGCGTTGCCATCACGGCGGGTGGCTGTGTCCGGCTTCGCCATGTCAGTAACCTCGCGCCGGATCGACCCGGTTCAGCGCCGCGGACAGCACGCTCTCGGCCGGCCCGGGATCGCCGGCATCGATCAGCACGCGCAGCCCCGCGCCCCCGGCCGACAGACCGGCGCGCAATCGTTCGATGTCAGCGTCCTGTTCCGGCACCTCCGGTTGTCCCCGAATGCTCTAACGGTTAGGTCACTCCGGCACGAGGAGGACAGATCTGTCAAGCGGCTTTGGAGTGTTAACCGCCGGGCGGGAAGCGCGCGATCCAGTGCCGCGCGATATCGGCGCGGCGCGGGATCCAGACCCGGTCATGGGCCAGCACATGGTCGAGGAACCGCTCCAACCCCGCCGACCGTCCCGGCCGGCCGGCGATCCTGGGATGCAGCGACACCGTCATCATCCGGGGAGCGACCGCGCCCTCGCGCCATAGTACGTCGAAGGTGTCGATCAGGTAGCGTTCCCAGGCCTCGCCATTGGGGAAGCCGTTGGTGTGGACGAGTTTCGAATCGTTGGTGTCGAACTGGTGCGGGATCACCAGATGCGTATGCCCATACGAGCGATCCCAATACGGCAGGTCGTCGGCATAGCTGTCACTATCGTAGAGGAAACCGCCCTCCTCGATGACCAGGCGGCGGGTGTTGGCACTCGGCCGTCCGGTATACCAGCCAAGCGGACGCTGGCCGCAGAGCCTGGTGATGATCTCCACCGCACGGTCGATATGGGCGCGCTCCTCGACCTCGGGCACCTGCGAGTAATCGATCCAGCGATGGCCATGGGACAGCACTTCGAACCCGGCCGTCATCGCCGCCTCGGCGACCGCAGGGTTGCGTTCCAGCGCCATCGTCACCGCATACACCGTCGCGGCAAGGCCGCGATCCACCAGAATGCGGTGCAACCGCCAATAGCCTGCGCGGCTGCCGTACTCATAGATGCTCTCGGAATTTGGATCGCGCCCTCCAATTACAGGCTCTATCCCGGCCACCTCGGCCAGCGCCGCTTCGGAGCGGTCGTCACCATGCAGGATGCAGGTTTCCGATCCCTCCTCATAGGCGATTGCGATGGACAGGCAGACCCGCGCCTCGCCGGGCCAGGCCGCCTGTGGAGGGGTGGGGCCGTAACCGATCAGGTCGCGCGGATAGGAGGTGTCGGACATGGGGACGCTCCGGAGTTGTGATTTGTTCGGACGGTGCAGCCACGCAAGGAGCAAGTCCGCTCCGAATGCGACATCGGGGTCGATTGCGGACGGATCTGGGTTGGTGGCGACCGTGTTTGTGCTTGCGTCCTCCCGCTTCGGTGTCCGACATTGTCCGGGCCCGGGGGCGAGGACGCATGACCACTGATCCCGTACTGGAGGTCACCGACCTCTCGATCAGCTTCAGCACTCACGCGGTGGACATCCCCGCCGTGGCCGGCTTCGACTGCCGGGTGATGGCGGGCGAGACGGTGGGCCTGGTGGGCGAATCCGGCAGCGGCAAATCCACCGTCGCCTTCGCCATCATGCGCTATCTAGGCGGCAACGGCCATATCACCGGCGGCTCGATCCGCTTCATGGGTCAGGACCTGGGGACGCTGCCCCGCGGCGAGCTACGACGGATCTGGGGCCGCGACATCTCCATGGTCTACCAAGAGCCATCCTCGTCGCTGAACCCGTCGATGCGGATCGGGCGGCAACTGGCCGAGCCGCTGGTCGTGGTCGACGGCAGTGACCGGGCTGCGGCCGAGGCGCGGGCGCGCCAGATGCTGGAGGCGGTGCGCCTGCCCGATCCCGACCGCATCATGATGAGCTATCCGCACCAGATCTCGGGAGGGCAGCAGCAGCGCGTTGTGATCGCCATGGCGCTGTTGCGGCGGCCGAAGCTGCTGCTGATGGACGAGCCGACCACCGCGCTCGACGTGACCGTCGAGGCCGGCATCGTCGAGCTTGTCCGTGCGCTGTCGGCCGAATTCGGCGTCTCGGTCCTGTTCATCAGCCACAATCTGGGCTTGATACGGGCGGCCTGTGACCGAGTGGTGGTGATGTATTCCGGCGAGGCGGTGGAAAGCGGCCCGGTCGACCGCGTGTTCGAGGCGCCGCGGCACCCCTATACTCAGGGCCTTCTGGATGCGTTGCCGGTGCCCGACGCCGACAAGTCGGAACGTGCACTGCGAACCATCCCCGGGCAGCTGCCCTTGCCCTTCGACCGGCCGCGGGGCTGCAACTTCGGCCCGCGCTGCGCTCTGTTCCAGGACGGGCTGTGCAATGCCGGGCCGGTCGCCATGCAGGCGGTCGGGGGCGCAGATGCGCATCTGTCGCGCTGCCTCAAGATCGAGGCGCTCGATGCCAGACGCGAGAACGCCCATGCCGCCGACCCGCAAGACGCCGCCATCGGGTCGATGATCATGCGCATCGAAGGGTTGCAGAAGCATTATTCCCGCTCCGGCGGAATCTTCGCCGCCCGGCGCGACGTGGTGAAGGCGAACGAGGATGTCAGTTTCGAGGCCCATGAAGGCCGGACCGTGGCGCTGGTCGGCGAATCCGGCTGCGGGAAGTCGACGCTGGCCAAGGTTTTGACTGGGCTGGAAACCGCCACGAACGGCAGCGTCCGTTTCGCCGGAACCGACATTGCCGGCACCGAGGTGCGGCGGCGCGATCCTGATATCGTCCGTTCGATCCAGATGGTGTTCCAGAACCCGTTCGACACGCTGAACCCGAAGTGGCGTGTGGGCAGGCAGGTGGAGCGCGTGCTGAAGCGCTTCGGCATCGCCGGCAATGCGCGGGAACGCCGCGCCGCGGTCGCGGAACTGTTCGATCGCGTGCGGCTGCCACGGGATTTCGCCGCGCGCCGGCCGCGGCAGCTCTCCGGCGGGCAGAAACAGCGGGTGGCCATCGCGCGGGCCTTTGCCGGCAATCCGGAATTCGTGGTGGCTGACGAACCGCTCTCGGCGCTCGATGCCTCGGTTCAGGCGGCGGTGGCCGAGTTGCTGACCGAGATCCAGGCCGAAAGCGGTACCGCGATGCTGTTCATCAGCCATGACCTGAGCATCGTCCATCATCTCGCTGACTGGGTGGTGGTGATGTATCTGGGCCATGTGGTGGAACAGGGGCGCACGGTCGATGTCTTCGCGCCGCCCTATCATCCCTATACCGAAGCGCTTCTGTCCGCCGTGCCGATCGCCGACAGCCGGTTCGGGAAGCGCCGCATCGTGCTGTCGGGCGACATCCCCTCGGCCGAGCGGCCACCGTCGGGCTGCCCGTTCCAGACCCGCTGCCCGCGCAAGGCCGAGGCGCAGGCGGCCGCTGGCCACCCGATCTGTGAATCCGAGATGCCGCCGGTCCGCAGCAAGGGCGGCGGGCACCAGTTGAAGTGCCACCTGCCCGACGCAGTGCTCGACGTGATGCCACCGGTGATCGCGCTGCGGGAGGCACAGGCGACAGAAGGCGAGTGAAGCGCTCAGCCGAGGCTGAGTGCGCCGTCGATGACCAGGTCGGCCAGTGACGAAGGCGGAGCGGTCGGCCAGATCGGCGACAATTCCGCCGACGCCCGCGATCTCCGCCCGGTCCAGCCCGACGCCCGCGGCTCCCTCCGTCGCGATGCGTTGGGCGATGGCTCGGCCGACATCACGCGCGGCAACGGTGACGATCGCCCGCGAGCCCAGCAGCGCGCCCTTCTCAGGATACGCTGCGGGCCAGGTAGCAACCATGATCGGCCTGTCCCAGATAGGTCTCGCCATCGACGATCCGGCGCCCGCGGCTGAACACCATGTCGATCCGGCCTTGGCAGTCCCATCCGTCCCAGACCGAGTAATCGGTGTTGGAATGCAGTTTTTCGGTGGCGTAGGTCACCTGCGCCGCAGGATCGAAGATCACGATGTCCGCATCACATCCCGGCAAGAGCCGCCCCTTCTGCGGCAGATCGAACAGGTCAGCAGGCGCGGTGCAGCATACCTCCACCCAACGCTCCAGGCCAAGCCGACCCTTCGCCACGCCCTCGGAGTGGATCAGCGGGAAACGGGTCTCCACATTGCCCGGCGGCAGCACAGGCATCAACCGACGGCCCTGAACGTCGCGCGGCGTGTCTGGCCCCTCGGGGTCGGCCCTGACATCGACGCCGAAGCCGGCGGCTATCTCGCGCGCGGCGTCTTCCGGCACCATGCGCACGGCGGCATGATCGGTCGAGACGATGTCCAGATCGCCAAGACGCAACCCGCGCCAGAGCGCGGCCTGGTGCTCCGGCCCCCGCACCGGCGGGGTCAGGAGGAACGGCAGCGCGGCGACCTGGTTGGCCTCGTAGATCGAGGAGTCATGTGTCAGCCAAGCCAACCCTGCCTCGCCGAAGGCCGACACGTCGCGCTCCTTCGCCCGTCGGATCGCGGAGACTCCCTCTGCACATGTCTGGTGGAACAGGAGGATGCGGCTGCCGGCGGCCTCGGCCATGCCGAGGGCAAGCTCGCAGGCGGCGCCCTCGGTGGCCACGGGATAAGCGGAGGGAAAGCGGCGCATGTCGCGGTCCCCGGCCTCGACCTTGCGCTGCCTCAGCGCCTTGATCGTGCCCATGTTCTCGGCATGGACGATGTTCAGCCCGCCAAAGGCGGCGACCTCGATCATGCCGCGCTGGAGCGTCTCGTCGGGCACCGCCCATCCCGGGATCGCCATGAACCACTTGAAGCTCGGGATGCCGCGGCCGACGATTTCGGGAATCTCGGCCAGCCGCGCCGGGTCGGAGGAGCGTATGTTCATGTGAAAGGCGAAATCGACCGCACACTGACCCTCGGCCAAGGCCATGCGGGTGTCGAATGCCTCGATCAGGGTCCTGTCGGGCTCGGCCTGGATCTGGTCGATGATCGTGGTGGTGCCGCCGAAGGCCGCAGCGATGGAACCGGTGGCGAAGGTGTCGTCGTAGCAGAAACTGTCGCGCTCGGTACGCATGTGGACATGGCCGTCCACGGCGCCGGGCAGGACCAGCCGGCCGGCGGCCTCGACCCGTTCCCGCCCCTCCAGTCCATGGCCGAGCGTGACGATGCGCCCGTCCTGAACCGCGACATCGCCATCGAAGCTGCCGGCGCCGGTCACGACGCGGCCGCCGGAAATCACCAGGTCATGGGCCATCGCCGCCTCCCTCGAACGTGAAAACGCTACACCCGCGGCTGCACCGTTGCCTTCCGTTTGCGACAGATTCATGCGGCGATCGGTCGGGTTTGGCGCAAGCGGGCGCGGCATTCGTTCCTAGGTTTTCCGGTAGGGGATCGGGAGGGGAGATCGGCCATGAGCGTTGTCCCGGTGATTGACCTGTCGACGTTTCTGGACGGCAGTGGCGCGGCCCGCCGCGAGGTCGCCGAATTGACCGACCGCACCTGCCGCGAGATCGGCTTTCTCTTCGTCACCGGCCACCGGGTGCCGCAGGATTTGAGCGAGCGCCTCTATGCTCTTTCAAAGGATTTCTTTCGACGCGAGGCGGTGGAAAAGATGCATGTGGCACAGCCCGCTTCCGACATCATCCGCGGCTATATCGGCCAAGGCAAGGCGGCGCTTGCCACTACGCTCGGCGAGACCACGCCGCCCGACCTGAAAGAGACATTCTCGATCGGGCTCGAGGTGCCAGCCGACGCCGGGCCCTACTACGCCGCCCCCGGAAGCCGCAACCATTTCGCGCCCAACCTCTGGCCCGAGGCACCCGAGGGCTGGCGCGACGCCTTCCTGGAGTATTGGGACGAGATGGGGCGGCTTTCGGCCGAGTTGATGCGTCTCTTTGCCTGCGCGCACGGCCTCGACGAGGAGCATTTCACCGACAGCATCGACCGGCATGTCTCGGTCCTAAGCGCGATGTACTACCCCGACCAGGAAGTGCCGCCGGAGGCGGGCCAGCTGCGCGCCGGCGCCCATACCGATTTCGGCACCATGACAGTTCTGAAACCCGACGACGCGCCGGGCGGTTTGCAGGTGCGCACGTCCCAGGGCGGCTGGACCCCGGTCAAGGCTCCGCCCGGCGCCTTCATCCTAAATGTCGGGGACATGATGGCGCGCTGGACGAATGACCGATGGGTGTCTACGCTGCACCGGGTGGTCAACCCGCCGCCGGACCTGGCGGTCGGTTCGGAACGATTGTCGATCGGCTTCTTCCACCAGCCGAACTACGATGCGGTGGTCGAATGCCTGCCTTCGTGCCGCCGGGACGACGCGGCGCCGAAATACCCGCCGGTGCTGGCCGGCGACTATCTGCACGCGCAGTTCTCGTCGCAGGTGGTGAAGGAGTAGGGCCAGAGGAAAGGAGACCGGCGGCGACATGCTGAACTTCCTCATCCGCCGCCTTGCAATGTTGGTCGGCACCATGCTGGCAGTGTCGCTCCTGACCTTCCTGCTTCTGGAGGTCAACGGCGATGCGGTCGTCGTGAAGGTGATCGGGCCCTACTCGACCCAGGAACAGCGCGAGATCTGGCTGGAGGCGAACGGCTACAACGAACCGGCCGCAATGCGATATGTTGCCTGGCTCTGGGACGTGATGCGCGGCGACTTCGGCGAATCCATCCGCTACCGCGCCCATGTCGCCGATGTATTGTGGCCGCGGCTGGCCAATACCGCGATCCTAGCCGCCGTGGTCTTCGCCATCATGATCCCACTGTCGATCACTGCCGGCGTCATCGCCGGCATGAACGAGGGCGGCGTGACCGACCGGATCATTTCCACCGTCTCGATCCTGACCACCTCGGTGCCCGAGTTTGCCAGCGCGGTGTTCCTGGCCTTCTTGTTCGTGCTGACGCTTGGCTGGTTCCCGGCGACCTCGACCATGTCGGAAGGATTCGATCCGATGCAGCTGGTAATGCCGGCGATGGTGCTGGTCCTTTTCGGCTTCGGCTATGTGGCGCGGATGATGCGTGCCTCCATGTCCGAGGTGATGCATTCAAACTACATCCGAACGGCGATGCTGCGCGGCCTGCCGTTCCGGCGGGTGATCACCCATCACGCGCTGCGCAACGCGCTGATCGCGCCCTTCACCGTTATAATCCTGCAGATCAACTGGCTTCTGTCGGGCGTGATCGTCGTGGAATTCTTCTTTGCCTATCGCGGCTTCGGCGCGCTTCTCCTGGAGGCGTCGCTGACCCAGGACATCCGGCTGCTGCAGGCCTGCGCCATGGTTTCGGTTGTGGTCGCGGTCTCCACTCAGACCATCGCCGACATCGGCTACGGCTTCCTCAATCCCCGGGTGCGGTTCACATGACCGAGGTCTCCGCCCCCCCGACCCGGGGCGCGGCCCGTCGCCCGGTGCTGCCGAAGGTCCTGACCAGCCCGGTCGCGGTGATCGGCGGCGCGGTGGTGGTCTTCTGGTGCGCGGTGGCTCTTTTTGCGCCACTGATCGCGCCCTACGATCCGGTGGAACAGTTCACCTCCTTCGTTCGGCCGGGAGCGTCTGGGCCGGACGGACTCTGGCACATGCTCGGCACCGATCACCTGGGCCGCGACATCCTTTCGCGGATCATCTTCGGCGCCCGGAGGGTGCTGTTCTTCGCGGTGACGGCGACCTTCTCGGCCTATGCGGTGGGGGTGACCATGGGTCTGGCGGCGGGCTATCTCAGGGGATGGGTGGACGACGTGGTCTCGACCATCGCCAACATCGTGCTCTCCTTCCCGGTCCTGGTCCTCTACGTCGTCATCATCTCGGTCTTCGGCGCCTCGGGCGGCAACATCATCCTCGCCGTCACGTTCGCAAGCGCACCAGGGATCATGCGCATCGTGCGTGGCATCGTGCTCGACTTGCGCAACCGCGACTACGTCGCCTCGGCCGAAACCAGGGGCGAGACCGCGCCCTACATAATGTTCGTGGAGATCCTGCCGAACGCCACTTCGCTTTTGATCGTCGACGCCTGCCTGCGCCTAGGTTACGTGACCATCACCATCGGGGTGCTCGGCTTTCTCGGCCTCGGCCTGCCGCCGCCGCAGCCCGACTGGGGAGGCATGGTCAACGAAGCCCGCTCAATGGCCACCTTCGCGCCCTACATGACTCTCTCCCCCTGCGCGGCGATCTCGTCGCTGGTACTGGGGCTTAACCTTTTGGCCGACGGTCTGCGCGAGACCGAGCTAAAGGATTGAACGAATGCGACCTGTTTCCGCCCGCTTAGGTCGGATTGGGAGGATTGCCGGGGCGCATGGCTGCCAGACTTCAAGTGTGCCCGACTGTCGCCCCGATCGCGGAAAATGAACGTGCAACGCCGCAGGAGACGCAATGCCCGCGTCCGGCGGTCACGTACGCCTGCGCTGGAACAGGCCCCATGGCGGGCGATCGAGAACGCCTTTCCCCCGGTCGCCTTCTATTCCGCCGACCAGATCGAGGCCATTCACGACTCATCCTTGTCGATTCTCGAATCCCTCGGAGTTGAACTGCTGGACGACCGCGCCCGCGATCTTTTCGCGGCCGCCGGCGCCGATGTCGACAGCGGCACCTGCACCGTGCGCCCCGATCGCACCCTGATGATGGAGTACGTGGCCAAGGCGCCGTCGCGCTTTCGCCTGACCCCGTCCAATCACGCCCGCGCGATCGAGATCGGCGGCCGCGATCTGGTATTCGGCCTCGTCGCCGGTCCGCCCAATGTCAGCGACGCCGAACGCGGCCGGCGACCGGCGACCATGGAGGACTACCGCGACCTGATCCGTCTTGCCCAGTATTTCAACATCATCCACCTGATCGGCAACCAGGCCGTGGCGCCCCTGGATCTGCCGGCCGAGACCCGCCACTTGGACACCTATTTCGCCAATCTCACGCTGTCGGATTTGTGTTTTCACGTCTCCGCCATCGGCCCGGCGCGGGCGACCGACGGCATCGCAATGATGGCGCTGGCCCGCGGCGAAAACCTGGAGGCGCTTGCCGAACGGCCCGGTATCGTGGCGCCGATCTCGGTCAACTCGCCGCGGCGCTTCGATGGCGAGATGGCAAGGGGGCTGATCGCCGCAGCCGAACTCGGCCAGGCCGTGCTGGTCACGCCCTTCACGCTGATGGGCGCGATGACGGCCGTGACGCTGCCGACCGCGCTGGCTCAGCAGAATGCCGAGGCGCTGTTCGGGGTGGTGCTGACGCAGCTGGCGCGTCCCGGCACCCCGGTGATCTACGGCGCTTTCACCTCGAACGTGGACATGCGGACCGGTGCGCCCGCCTTCGGCACGCCGGAGAACGCCAAGGCCAACATCGCCAGCGGACAACTCGCTCGGCGCTACGGGTTGCCCTATCGCACCTCGAATGCCAACTCCTCGAACGCGGTGGACGCGCAGGCGGCCTACGAAACGCAAACGGCGCTCTGGGCGGCGGTGCTGGGTGGGGCTAACGTGATCTACCACGCCGCCGGATGGTTGGAGGGCGGCCTGACCGCATCGTTCGAGAAGCTGGTCCTGGACGTGGAGATGCTGCAGCAGATGGCCGAGATGATGCAGTCGCCGGAGGTGGATGCGTCCACGCTGTCGCTCGATGTCCTCGCCAACGTCCCGACCGGTGGGCATTTCTTCGGCGAGCCCCACACGATGGAACGCTACGAAACCGCCTTTTACCACCCGATCCTTTCGGATTGGAGCAACTACGAGGCCTGGGAGGCGGCGGGCGCGCAATCCGCGACCGATCGCGCCACCGGCATCTGGAAACAGGCGCTGGAGGAATACAGCCCGCCGGAATTGCCGGAGGACCGGAGCGAGGCCTTGGAGGCCTACGTGGCCCGGCGCAAGGAGGAGATCGAGGCGACGGGACTCTGACCCGCCCGGCGCTTTCGGTGAGGACAAGGAGGACGACTGATCGCAATGGTTGATTGCAGCACGCCCGATGGGATACCATCAGCGATGTCGTGGTCTTCTTCTTTCCGCGCGGGCGATGAGCGTCGCGCGAATGCCGGCAGGCTCGTCGGCCTGCCCTCGACCGCACCCGCGCCGTGCGACGACCGGCGGGGCAACCAAGCATGAAAAGGAGACAATTGACATGCAAACCCCAACACTGACCAGACTGACGGAATGGATGCGCGAAGGGCGACTGTCCCGCCGTGACTTCCTGCGTCAGTCGACGCTTCTGGGCCTTTCGGCGACCGCCGCCTATTCTCTGGCCGGGCTGCCGATGCCAGCACGTGCCGATACCAGTCTGCCGCGCGGCGGAACTCTGAGAATGGGAATGCGGGTGCTGGACATCTCGAACCCGCACGCGATTTCCTTCGGCGAAGGCGCCGCAGTGATCCGGCCGGCCTGCGATTACCTGACGCGAACTGCGCAGGACAACCTCACCCGGCCCTGGCTTCTGGACCGGTGGGAGGCGTCGGAGGACCTGCGCACCTGGACGCTGCATGTCCGCCCCGGGGTGACCTGGCACAATGGCCGGCCGTTCACGGCCGAGGACGCGGCCTGGAACATCGACCATTCGCTTCGGCCCGAAACCGGCTCTTCCGTGGTCGGTCTGATGTCCGGCTACATGCTGACCAACGAGAAAACCGGCGAAACCGACGATGACGGCAACCCGGTCACCCGGGCGGTGCTGTGGGATGCCAATGCCATCGAGGTGGTGGACGACCTGACGCTCCGGCTGAACCTCAAGGTCGCCGAGACCGCGGTGCCCGAGCACTTGTTCCACTACCCGTTGAGCATGCTCGACCCCGAGGAGAACGGCAGCTACGGCGTCGGTTCCAACGGCACCGGAGCCTACACGATGGTCGAACATGCCGTCGGCGAACGGGCGGTGCTGGAACGGGCAGCGGGCGAGCATTTCTCGGGCGGCGGCCATGTCGACCGGATCGTGTTCACCGATCTGGGCGAGGATTCCGCCGCCGCGATCTCGGCCCTTCTGACCGACCAGGTCGACGGCATCTACGAGCTGTCGGAATCCCAGGCACCCATGGTCACCGGGGTCGAGCATATCGAGGTCTACCGCGCCAATACCGCGCAGACCGCAGTGGCCCGCGGCAAGGTCAATCAGGAGCCGTTCAACGATCCGCGGATTCTGCTCGCCATGCGCCACGCCACCGACAGCCAGTCGGTGATCGAGCGCGCGCTGCGCGGCAATGCCGGACCGGGTGATCACACCCACGTCTCGCCGATCCATCCGGAATGGGCGGATCTCGGGCCGTTCGAGTTCAATCCCGAACGGGCCGCCGAGATCCTGGCCGAGGCCGGCTATCCTGACGGCATCGACCTGGAAATGGTGGTCAAGACGCAGCCAAACTGGGAACTCGACGTGGCGCAGGTCATGGTGCAGGACTGGGCACGGGCAGGCATTCGAGTGACGCTTCAGACCCTTCCGGCCTCCTCATTCTGGGATCGCTGGACGGAATATCCGTTCAGCCTGACCGCTTGGGGCCACAGGCCGCTCGGGCCGATGGTGCTTGGACTTGCCTATCGCACCGGCGCACCCTGGAACGAAAGCAGTTTCTCCCATGAGCGTTTCGACGAATTGTTGGTCGAGATCGGCGGCACCGTCGACCCGGATGAGCGGCGGCGGGTCATGGGCGAATTGATGACTATCATGCGCGAAGAAGGGCCGATCGTGCAGCCTCATTTCGTGCAGGTGGCCACCGCCTTCAACCGCCGCGTGCTGAATTTCACCATGCACCCTACGAAGTTCATCTTCTTCGAAGAAATGGCCATCGAGACCTGAACCGAAGCGGGGCCGGCCGAGACGCCGGCCCCGACTTCCGGCACCGATGTCAGGCGTGCACCCGCGAGGGCACTTCCAGATCGAGCGCGTCGAGCGCAGCCGTCGCCTCAGCCGAATGCGGTGCGAGCGGCGGCAGGACTGCAGCATAGGCCGGGTCATTGTGTATCCACGCCACGCAGTGCTTCACCGCCTGTGATCAGCGTGTGCATCGCCGCTCAGCCCCAGGTCTCGTCGATGGGGTAGGTCGACAGCGGCTCCGACCCTGTCTCGGTGATCAGCACCTGTTCCTCCAGCTTCACACCCTCGGCGCCCCCGACCTCGCCGACATAGCTTTCTATGCTGACGGTCATGCCGGGTTCCAGCACCGTCTCTTTCACACCGCGATGCACGAATTTCGCCGGCACCGCCACTGGGTGCTCGTCACCCAAGCCGACGCCATGGATCAGGCCAAGATATTGCTGATCCTCGAATTTCGCCGGCATTCGGAACGAGGCATGGGAAATGTCGGTGGTGGAGGTGCCGGCGCGCAAGAGTTCGCGGTTGTGCTCGATCTGGTCGCGGGAGACCTCAAGAAGCTCCCGCTGACGCCCAGTAGGCCGCACATCGCCGCAGATCCAGGCCCGTGAGATGTCGCAGACATAGCCATAGGGCCCGACCAAATCGGTGTCGAAACAGACGATCTCGCCCTTCTCCAGCACCTTGAACCCACATTCCTGATACCAGGGATTGGTGCGCGGGCCTGAGGCCAGGAGCCTCGTCATGATCCACTCCCCGCCGAGCTCGATATTGGCCTGGTGCAGAAGCGACCAGAGCGCATTCTCGGTTATCCCGGGCCAGAGCGCGGCGCGCATCTTTGCCACGCCATCTTCGCAGGCGGCGACCGCCCGGCGCATGGCGGCGATCTCGTCGGTGGATTTCACGAGCCGCGCGTCCTCGGCCAGGGCCATCCCGTCCTCCAGCGCAAGTCCCTCAGCCAGGAGCGCGAAGCTGCCCGCCGTGTCAATGCGGTCGACAGCCAGGCGCAGGTTGGCGTCGGCATGGGCGCGGATCTCGATGGCGATCTCGCCGGCGAACTCACGCGCCTTGCGGAGGCAGTCATCGCCGGCGGCGAAATGGAACCAGGGAGTCCCGACCCGGGTCTCGGTAATCAAGGGCAGGTCGTCCGACAGGTGTTCCGCGCCGAGAAATTCCCACAGGATCACCCGGCCGCCGGCCAGGACCAGCGCGTAGCGGGCCGGGTTGTTGAGCGTCCAGACCTGCATGTTGCTGCAATCGGTGGCGTAGCGGATGTTGACCGGATCGAAGAACAGCGCGCCGGCGACGTCGCGCGCCTCGATCTCGCGCAGGAGCCGACCGAGCCGGTAGCGGCGCATCGCCGCCAGGTCCGGGGCCTCGGTCCTCGTTTTCAAACCTGCCGCATCGTCCATCGCGACCTTCCTCTCCGGGGTCGGCCCCAGTCTAGCGCCGATGTTCGGAAAACCGAGCACGGAATCGACCGCGCATAGCGCGCCGCTGTCGTTTTCGGGTTCGCGCCCGGGCACGCGAGCTGCCACCCTGCATCAGGTATTCCCACGACCGGACCAGCCCCATGTCCACCGTTCCGCTCATCGACATCGCCCCTTTCTTGCTCGGCAATCCCGACGACAGGCACGGCGTCGCCCGTGAAGTCGACAGGGTCTGCCGCGATATCGGGTTCTTCTTCCTCGACGGCCACGGCGTCGCCGAGGCGAGATTTTCAGAGATTTACGACGTCTCGAAAGCCTTCTTCCGCCTCGATGCCGCCGCGAAAGCCGCGGTCGCGCAGCCGGCGCCGGACGTGGTGCGCGGCTATATCGGCTATGGTGCCGCGGCGCTGGCGGACACCCTAGGCGAGGCCACGCCGCCGGATCTGAAGGAATCCTTCTCGGCCGGACCGGTCGACGTGCCATCCGGCGAGCCCTATTACACCTCGACGCTGGCGCGCGCCCATTTCGCCCCGAACCGCTGGCCCGCAAGGCCGTCCGAATTCGGCGCGGTCTGGACCCGCTACTATCGCGTAATGACGGGACTGGCCGCCGACATGATGCGGCTGTTCGCGCTCGCGCTGGACCTGCCCGAAGGTTACTTTGACGACAAGATCGACCGGCACATCGCCATTCTGGGCGCGATGTATTACCCCGACCAGGCCGTGCCGCCGGAACCCGGTCAGTTGCGCGCCGGTGCCCATACCGATTTCACCACCCTGACGATCCTCCGTCCGGATGCCGCGCCCGGCGGGCTGCAGGTGATGACCAAGGCCGGTGACTGGGCGCCGGTAAAGGCCCCTCCGGGCACCTTCGTTGTCAATATCGGCGACCTGATGGCGCGCTGGACGAATGACCGATGGGTCTCCACTCTGCACCGCGTGGTCAACCCGCCGCCCGACGCGCGCCTCGGCAGCGAGAGGATTTCGATCGGATTCTTCCACGAGACCAATTACGACACGCTGGTCGAATGCCTGCCAAGCTGCCAATCTCCGATGAACCCGCCGAAATTCCCGCCCGTCCTCGCCGGAGAGCATCTCTACACCCAGTTCAAGCGCCAGGCCCGCAATGCCGATCCGGGCGAAACGAGTGCGGTTACCGAATCTTGACGCCGCGATGCGACAGCAAAGGGAGAATTGAGGATGGACAAAAGGCTTCTGGACGGCCGGGTGGCCATAGTCACCGGCGGCGGCAGCGGCATTGGCCAGGCGATCTGCGAGTCCTTCGCCCGGGAGGGCGCGCGGGTGGCGGTTCTCGATCTCGACGGCGATGCGGCGGCGGCAGTGGCCGCGAAAGTCGGCGGGATCGCGGTCACCCTCGATGTCGCCGAACCGGCGGCCTGCGCCGATGCAGTGGCGCAGGTGGACGACCGGCTCGGCCCGCCCTGCATCCTGGTCTGCTCGGCAGCCTATTTCGCCGCCCGCGTGCCGGTGGCCGAACTGGCCGATGAGGTGTGGGAGCGGACCATGCAGGTCAATATCGGCGGCCATTTCAACATGGCCAAGCACTGCATTCCGCGGATGATCGCCGCTGGCGGCGGGTCAATCGTGCACATCTCCTCGATCATGGCGCGGGTCGCCAATCACGGTCAGACCGCCTATTGCGCCTCGAAAGGTGCGATCACCATGCTGTCGAAGGGCATCGCGCTCGACTACGCCGACAGGGGCATCCGTTCCAACACCATCCAGCCTGGCGGCATCGCCACCCAAGGCATGGCCGATCTCTACGGCGGCGACATGGAGGTGGCCGAGCGCGTCTGGGGTCGGGTGATGCATCCCGTCGGGCGGCTTGGGCAGGTCGAGGAGATCGCCGACGCCGCGGTGTTCCTGGCAAGCGACCGCTCGAGCTTCGTCACCGGCATCGACCTGCCGGTGGAGGGCGGCTATTCGATCCGCTGATCGGCCCTTGGAACCGTGGCTGTCAGGGCAAGTGCTCCTGCCAAGTCGCTTCCGGGAAGGCGTTGAATTCCAGGCCGTTGCCGCTTGGGTCGCGGACGAACGTCACCCAGCCGGGTAGGGGGGGTCGTTGCCGAGCCCCGCGTATGCTCCGAGAATCAGAAAGGAACAAGCGGTGGCTGTGGATAAGTTGGGCGCGGCTTCCTGTGGAAAAACCGTCCCTTGTCTTTCGCCGCCACCCCGGTTCATTCCTGAGACGGGACCGCCGCCGCCAGGCCCTGGCGGCGGCGGAGCGGGGCAAGCCCCGCATGGCGGGTCGGACCGGAAACTCCTTGGATCGCGCAAGCGGATCCGTGGTGGAGCGCGATCGGCCATCCCGATGTGGAAAAGCTGTGGGAAACCCGGATCAGGATTCCCGAAAACCGTCGAAAGAGGCCGAATCCGGGCTTGACTCGAAACATGGATGCTCCCCCACAGTCCCGAGCGTGTGCAACTGACGCACTCGGTTCTTCACCTGCCAGATTCGCTCAAGAACGCTCGCCAGAGGCAACGCCGTCCTTGATCCACAGGCCGAGGAATGATGCTCCCTCGCCAGTTCGGCTATCCACTGCAGTTTTGTGTACGTGTTTGCTGAATCAATCAAGTGGAGCTTTCGCGATATGGCTGTAGCCGACTCGAACGAAGCCCGCAGTCATATGACCAGTTTCATGACCAGATGAGGTTGTAATGGTCACCGTAAACCTGACCCAGGCGAAGGCGCGCCGTAGCGAACTTCTGGACGAGGTGGAAGCTGGCCAGGAGGTGGTCATCACCCGTCGTGGCAAGGCCGTGGCGCACCTCTCTGCCGCCGTTCGCCCCAAGAAACCTCTGCCCCTGCGGGAGCTGGCTGGGTTTCGAGCGACCGTGCCACGGTTGCGGCGACCGGCCGCGGAGCTGCTGCGCGAGGCTCGGGACGAGCGATTGTGAGATCGGCGGCCGGTTCGCATGCGCTACTTCGACACCAGATTCCTCGTTCCCCTCATCCTGCCCGAGGCGACCAGTGAACCGATCACGGGTGTCATCGAGGGCCTGCCAACGGACGCCCTGGCAGTCAGCCACTGGACCCGGGTCGAGTTCGCCTCGCTGCTTGCCCTCGAGGTTCGCATGGGCGGTCTGGAAGCTGCGGCGGCACGCGAGACCGGTTCACGGCTCGAAGCAATCATCGAGGAGTCATTTGTCGTCCTTTTGCCAAACCACGCTGATTTCGATCGGGCCAGGGCATGGCTGAGCCGTTTCGAGACCGGCCTGAGGGCCGGGGACGCGCTGCACCTCGCCATCGCGAGCAATCGCGGGGCGGAGGCGATCCACACTTGATTTAATCCGCAACGAGCGCAACATCGTCGCCCGCCGCCCGAAAACGGCCCAAGTTGCCGTGAAACGTGCATGGCATGAAGCCGAACACGCAAACGTCCATCAACGCGATGATCCGACTTGGATTTCGTCTTTTCCCCGCGTCGCGAAGCTCATCCCCGAATCATCGAAACAAAGCAAGAACAATTTTGCCCGGTGTCCGAGAAATGTTGCGTATGTTGCTTGATCGTGAGGCAGCCTGGACAAGGTGATGATCGCGGCCGGAAAGACGCCGGGCGTGCCGACCAGTGCAGGGGTCCTTCTCCCGGGTTATGGCAATTGATGGCGTCCTTGTCGTGCTCGAATTTATGCGGCCCGCGCTCGACAGAGCGTAAGGTGTGCCCATGGGAGGACGCAAAGTCCTGTTCGACACCCACGGCTCCTTCAAGAAGCTGGTCGCCGGGGGCATGTCCAGGCAGCAAGCCGACGCCAATGTGTGTTTGCTCATCCGTCTGATCGGGCAGAAAATCGCGAGCGACGCGGCTCTCGATGCCCTCGGTCTCAAGTCCCCGGCAATCGGAGGCGGAACGCAGGGCGTTGAGACCTGCCAGATCGGGGTCCAAAGGCGAATGCAGCGTCCCGATCTATGCCGGAAGAGAGTCGCGTTGCCACGATTGATCTTGCGTCCGCCTTCGTGCATTTCCCGAAATCCGGTATGGGACTTCGTCCGCACCGGCGTGGATGGACGACGTACTCCGGCATTGCGCCGACATGTGCACCGGCTTCACCGGTCGGCTTGCATTCGGCCAATTCCATCTGGCCGAAGGAACCGGCCGCGGTCACTCAGGCCGTCTTCGCTGGATCATGTTGGCCATGAGCCGGAACGCGCCGGGCACGAGCTTTTCCATCTGGTGATGCAGGACCAACGACGTGTGGACGTGCCGCCCTCGACCGATGTCCGCCGCCATCAATGCACCGCGGTGCGGTCGTTCGCCCGGATCCGCCATCTCGATCAACGGGCGATAGGCCCGGTCCCAGGACTTCGCGAAATATAGGCCCCTTTCCTTGTGCCAGCCCGCCCAGTCATCCGGCCCGATCCTGTTGGGATGCACCAGGACCGGGTGAGTCGGCTCGAGATGGGCGACGTCCGACGTCTCGTCGGTCACGCGCCAGCGAAGCGAAGGCTGGCCGATTTCGAGCCTCTTCGGCGGCACGGTTTCGGGATCCCAGTTGTCCCATGGCCGATGGTAGAGAGTCACGAGCGTCCCGCCGTCCCGGGTCCAGCGATGCAGGGCCGGCATGGCCCGGGCGAGGCCCGGTCGCATTTTCATCGCGAATATTCCCACGACGATCGTGTGGTACGGCCCGAATGCGGGCGCCTTTCGCAATTCGTCGTCGGACACGGCCGAGACGTCCGCTCCGAGCGCGGCGAGCCAGTGGTCGACTCTGTCGTTTCCGGAACCGATGTAGCCGACACGGACTTCCGGGACATGCGCCGAAAGAACGCGGACCTGCACTTCCGCCCTGCGATGGAATGCTGTTGCGGCGATATGGGGATACGATATCCGCCGGACGGTGGTGGCGGGCCTGCCGTCCAGGTGCAGCGGAATGGAATAAAGGCCCTCTTCGGCGCTTTCCGGGGCCGTGAACGCGAATCTCCCGTCCGCCTTTTCGAGATTCCAGCCCTGAGGGCAGGTCGAATTCCGCGTCTGCAGATACCGGGTGCACGTCCGTGACAGCCACCTCGAACCGCCTCGAGTTCGTGGCAAGGTTCACGACCGCCGAATCCGGCCCGAGCCGGGCCGTGCGTTCCGGCAGGATGACCGCCGGGCCGTCGAGGGGAAGGCGGCAGTTCGAACGGATACCATGTGACTCGATGTCCAGTGACAGCATCGGTGCGGCCGCCATCCCTGGATCGAAACGGTCCCTGTAGGGATCGGTCGAAGCCGCCTCCTGGCCGACGTGAAGGGTCCCGTCCGCGACCTTGCAGCCCGGAGAGGGTTCGACCACGGCGTGAACGCTGCTTGCCGTTCCCTTCCGTTGCTCGAGCGAAATCGTGGTCCTGTCTCCCGGATGCAGCCATCTTTCCCCGAGGCGCGCACGAGCTTCGACGCCGAGCGCGATCCGCCTGACATGTCCGAGCTGCGTTTCCTTGGCAGACAGGCGGTGCAGGATCTCGCCACGCAGGTCTGCGGGACACGAGTCCCGGGCGGCGCGGATGCACTCGAGTGCCCGCGCGGCGGCCTGAGCCACTGAATCGAAATCGGGAAACGCGGACACGGCCTTGTCGAGCGCCCGTCCTGCCGATCGCAGGGGATCCGCGATCGGGTCCGCGCCGTCAATTTTGGCGAGGTCGCTGACCGTCGCCGGAAGGCCTGATGCCGGTGACCTGTCCGGGCCCGTGACATGGCTCTCGGCCAAGTGCAGCGGCCAGTCCCGTTCCTCGCCCGCAGCGATCCATCGGCCCATGCCTTGGGATCGGTGGAATGACCGCGACTGCTGGCCGATCCTCTCCCAGCTCCAGCCGCTGACCGGATCGACGCCCCTGCCGGGGACCACGACCGTGGCCGGCGGCGGTTCGACGTCATCGTCATACGAGCGGCCCGCACCGGACCACGCAGGGAGGTAGAGCTTCCTGACCTGCCACGGCGCCAGGTTGCTCGGAAAGTTCCGATCGGCCGCGGCCGCCATGACCAGCCGCGCGGATTCCGTCATTGCCCTGTGGTGCCCATGCTGGCCGGGAACGTCCAGGAAGGTCGGGCAGATGACGTCGGGGCGTTCGGTCCTGACGATCTCGACGAACCGCGCAAGCGTGCGTTCGGGACCCCACCGGGCGAGAGTCTCGGTTCCGCTCTTCGAGAATCCGAAATCGACGATCGGGTCTTCCGGGCTTTCAGACAGCCAGTACATCCTCATGCCGAGGATCTCGCAGGCTCTTTCCATTTCGGCCGTCCTCAGCGCACCGAGGTCCCCGGAAAGCTCGCTCCCGATGTCGTTCTGTCCGCCCTCGCCCCGGTTCGCGCACGCGAAGGACAGGTTGAACCCGTCCCGGATGCCAAGCGCAGCAAGCATTGCTGACGTTTCGTCATCCGGATGGGCGCCGGTGTTCATGAAACGGACTACCGATGTCAGCGGCCTGAGAGCCCACCAGAGTTCCATGACGCGCGGTCGTGCGCGATCTTCCTCGATACGGATCTGGTCCGTCGTCGGCATCACCTTTGCCTTGGTCCCGTGACCGTCCCGCCCGTGACCGGCCCGCCCGTGCATGGAACGCGCTCCGCGCAATCGGTGCCGCGTCCCTTCGCTGCGTCATTCGCCGTCGTTCCGGTGCCCGCCATCGCTCGCACCGCTAGCCCATCCCGCTTGTGATTACAACTTGGCCGCGCTACGCTCGAAACCGGCAAGGAAGCCGGGCCGGGCAGAACCCATCAACACCAACACGAAGGATGTCCATCAAAATGCTTGTGAAACTGACGCAACCTAGAATCGCCGGCGTTGCGACCGCGGCGATGCTGGCAGCCGGCTCCGCGCAGGCCGAAGTCGAGATCGAATACTGGCAGTACTTCTTTGACGCACGCGTCACTGCAATGGAGCAACTGATCGAGAATTTCGAGGCCGCGAATCCGGACATCACGGTCACGATGACCCATTTCCCGTACGCGGACTACCGGACCAAGGTCGCTGCCGCAATTCCTGCGGGCGAAGGCCCCGACGTCGTGCAGCTCTTCTACGGCTGGTTGAACGACTACGTGGCCGCCGAGCTGATCCAGCCACTTCCAAGCGACGCCTTTCCGCCGTCGATGATCGAGGATGAGTTCTTCCCGATGGTCGGCGCCATGCGTGAAGGCGACAACTACTGGGCTCTTCCAACCGCCGTCCGCTCGCTCGCCTTGTTCTACAACAAGACCCTGTTTGACGAGGCCGGGATCAGCGGTCCGCCGGAGACGCTGGATGAGCTCATTGAAACCGCGAAGATGCTGACGAAGACGGATGCTGCGGGCAATCTCACGCAGGTCGGGATCACGGCGGGCATGAACGCCCAGGACCATCACTGGTTCCGCGAAGTCCTGGTACGCCAGTTCGGCGGCGAGCCCTACCTCGATGACTACAGGACCGTCAACTACAACTCCGATGCCGGGATGGCCGCGGCCGCGTTCTACACCGGTCTCGTGAACGAGCACAAAGTGTCCGCTTTCGGATTCATGGACGAGCCCCAGGCCGCCTTCAAGGCCGGTCGTGCAGGCATGCATATCGACGGCTCGTTCCGCATCGGCTCTCTGAACAAGACGCGCGGCCTCAAGTGGGGCGTCACGGAACTGCCCGCGAATTCCGACGGCATGCGTTCGAACTACTCGTCCTACTGGGTGAACGCCATCACGACAAAGGCGGACGGCGAGAAGCACGATGCCGCCGTGAAGTTCATGCAGTACGTGACGTCGGACGAGGCCATGCAGATCTGGCTCGACGTCGTTGGCGAACTGCCTGCGAAACCCTCGGTCGGCCTGACCGAAGCCAATGCGAACGACGAGGTTTTCGGGCCCTTCATCCGTGGCCTTGCCTATGCGAACACGACAAAGTTCGCCAATGAAAGCGCGCAGCGGCAGATCCTGATCGACATGGTTCAGCGCATCGACATCGAAGGCCAGGCAGTGGCAGACAGCATTGCCATCGCGGCCGAGGCCGAGCAGGAACTGCTGAACGAATACTACAACTAGATTCAGGCGAGTCCCGGACAACGTCCGGGGCTCGCAATTCGCGCTCGGAACCCCTGACCAGGACTTCCTACCTGCGAGCGTACGAGAATGTACCACAGGCTCTCAATCCGGCAAAAGCAGATCGTCTGGGCGTGGGCGTTCCTTGCCGTGCCCATCGTGTTCTACGTGGTGATCCGGTTCTATCCCACGGCAAACGCCATGGTCATCTCGTTCCAGAACTGGAACCTGCTCGGCGACCGGACCTGGGCCGGCTGGGCCAACTACGCGAAACTCTGGAACGATCCGGTCTTCTGGAAGGTCTTTCGCAACACCTTCGTGTACCTGCTGATCGGCACCCCGGTCAGCCTGGTGATCTCCTTCGTGATCGCCTATCACCTCGACAGGCTGCGCTTCATGCACGGGTTTCTCAGGATGCTCTATTTCCTGCCGTTCATGACGACGGCCGTGGCCATGGCCTGGGTCTGGCGCTGGTTCTACCAGCCTGTTCCGATCGGGCTGTTCAACAATGTCCTTGCCACGGCCGGAATTCCCCAGGTGGAATTCCTGCGCTCGACGACGCTTGCGCTTCCAGCCATCCTGGCACCGGCCGTCTGGGCCGGGCTCGGATTCCAGATCATCATTTTCATGGCGGGTCTGCGGGCCATCCCGCGAAGCTATTACGAGGCGGCGCGGATCGACGGCGTGTCGAACTGGACGATCCTCTGGGAAATCACGCTTCCGCTCTTGAAGCCCACGATCGTGTTCATCGTGGTCTTCTCCTCGATCGGCTTCCTGAGAATCTTTGATCACGTTTTCAACATGACCACCAATGACCCGGGCGGCCCGCTCAACTCGACGAAACCGCTCGTCCTGATGATTTACCAAAGCGCGTTTACCGACTTCAACATGGGTTACGCCGCGGCACAGACCGTCGTGCTGTTCCTGATCCTCCTGATCGTCAGCCTCGTGCAGCTGCGCATCCTCAGGGACAATTGACGTGGCCAGTTCCGTCGCGGAAATCAGGGCAAGCTCGAAGTCCCTTCTGGCCTCCGGGACGCCCCGGAAATCGGCCAGCACCGGGCAGGTCATCCGCTGGCTGATTCTCTTCGCCGGCGGCGTCCTGATGGTGATGCCGATTGCGTACATGATCTCGACATCGCTGAAATGGCCGCACGAGATCTACAACCTGGCTCTCGTGCCCAACGAACCGCACCTGGAAAACTACACCTACGTGCTGGAGGACGGCAGGTTCTACGGCTGGTTCGTCAACTCGCTCGTCATCGCCACGATAACCACGATCTCCAACATCCTGTTCGACAGCCTCGTCGGCTACACGCTGTGCAAGTTCCGCTTCCCGGGACGCTACATTGTCTTCATCGCGATCCTGTCGACCCTGATGATCCCGACCGAGATGCTTGTCATTCCCTGGTACCTGATGTCGCAGGCGTTCGGGTGGCTCGATTCCTACTGGGGAATCATGTTTCCTGGCCTCATGACTGCCTTCGGCACATTCCTGATGAAGCAGTTCTTCGAGACCGTCCCCGATGACTTCATCGAAGCCGCAAGGATCGACGGGCTGAACGAACTTGCGATCTGGTGGACGGTGGCGATGCCGCTGGTCCGGCCTGCGCTGGCGGCCTTGGCAATATTCGTTTTCCTGGGAAACTGGACGGCCTTCATATGGCCGTTGATCGTGACAAACTCGGTTGACATGTACACGCTGCCGGTCGGCCTCTCGAGTTTCGGCGACGAGGCCGACGTCCAGTGGGAGCTGATCATGACCGGCGCGGCGATTTCAACCATTCCGACACTTGTCGTCTTCCTGATCTTCCAGCGCTTCATCATCCGGGGCGTCGTCATGGCGGGGTTGAAGGGATGACGGAACGCACGGCCTTCCCGCACCCGACCTACAGGGACACGGTTCTTGCCCCTCTCTTCGAAGGCATCAGGAGGCATTTCGCGGGTCACGTGAACGCGATCAACCGGGCACACCTGGTGATGCTTCACGAAACCGGGATCATTTCGACGGACCAGGGGCGGACGATCGCAGGTGCACTGCAGGACATCGAGCAGGACATGGACGCCGACAAGCCGTCCTACACCGGGGAGCACGAGGACTACTTTTTCCTGCTTGAAGCCGAGCTTGAACGGCGGATCGGCGAGCCCGGCGGGATGCTTCACGTGGCTCGTTCGCGCAACGACATGGACCATACCATGTTCAGGATGGCGCTTCGCGAGAAGGCCGGATGCCTGATGGAACAGGTCATGCATCTCGTCGACAGGCTGATCGAGAAGGCGCGTGCCGAGCGCGACACGCTTGTCGTCGCCTATACGCACGGCCAGCCTGCCCAGCCGACGACCTTCGGTCACTACCTTTCGGCGGTCGTCGAATGTCTCCTGCGAGATGCGGAGCGCCTGGAACTGGCCTCCGCCTCTCTCGACCTCTGCCCGATGGGGGCGGCGGCGATCACAACGTCCGGATTCCCCATCGACCGGCACCGCGTATCCGACCTGCTCGGGTTCGAAGAGCCGCAACTGAATTCCTATGGCTGCATCGCCTCCGTGGACTACGTGACCGGTCTTTACTCCGCGATCAAGCTGATTTTCCTGCATCTGGGACGCGTCGCGCAGGACATGGCGCAATGGTCCGCCTTCGAGGTCGGCCAGTTGCATGTTCCCGACAGCCTGGTCCAGGTTTCCTCGATCATGCCACAAAAGCGGAACCCGGTTCCGATCGAACACCTGCGGCACTTGTCGAGCGTCACGACCGGTCTCTGTGACGCGATCATAAACACGATGCACAACACGCCGTTTGCCGACATGAACGACAGCGAGGCGGATGTCCAGCAAGCCGGCTTCGCGGTGTTCGAACGCGGCGCACGTGCGCTGTCCCTGTTCGCAGCGTTCCTGCCGTCCTGTTCGATCAACGCATCGCGTTTCGAAACCAACAGCGACGCCGCCTGCGCAACGATCACGGAACTGGCCGATACACTTGTCCGGGACGAGGGACTGGGTTTTCGGCGTGCCCATGGAGTCGCCTCGGCAACGGCGCGCGCGGTGGTCTCGCGTGGCCTGGGCCTGTCACGGGGATTCGATGTCTTTGCAGACGCGTTTGAATCCGAAACGGGACGTGCAACGGTGCTCACGCCGGGGACGTACGCCGCTGCCGTCGCCCCCGAGACCTTCGTCCTCCGCCGTGACCGGCCGGGCGGTCCGGCAGCCGCGGCACTGGACCGGGCGACAGAGGTATACGAGGCGAAGGCCCGGGAATGCCGCGGCCGGCTCGACGCCCGCACCGCCCGTCGCGCCCGGGCGGCCAGCATGCTCGAATCTGCCTTCAACGCTCTCCTGGAGGATTAGCACATGGCGAGCCTTGTTCTTCGCAACCTCGTGAAGGCATTCGACAAGACCACGGTTCTGCACGGGATCAGCCTCGAGGTCGAGGATGGCGAGTTCGTCGTCTTCGTGGGTCCGTCGGGTTGCGGAAAGTCGACGACACTTCGCCTCATCGCCGGACTCGAAGAGACGACGGCTGGGGAAATCGAGATCGAAGGCCGGGTCGTGAATCACCTGGAACCGAAGGAACGGAACATCGCCATGGTGTTCCAGAACTACGCGATCTACCCGCACATGACGGTCCGGAAGAACATCGGCTTCGGGCTCAGGACGTCGAAACTGACGAGAGCCGAGAAAAGTGCCCGCCTCGAAGACGTTGCTTCAGTTCTTGAAATGACCGAACTCCTCGACCGCAAGCCATCGCAGCTTTCGGGCGGCCAGCGGCAGCGTGTCGCGATTGGCCGGGCCATGGTGCGCGACCCGGCCGTGTTTCTTTTCGATGAACCGCTGTCAAACCTCGACGCCCAGCTTCGCACCCAGATGCGCCTCGAGATCAAGAAACTCCACCAGCGTGTCGGGAACACAATCATCTTCGTGACCCATGATCAGGTGGAGGCCATGACGCTGGCCGACAGGATTGTCATCATGAAAGACGGCCATATCCAGCAGGTCGGCAAACCGTCTGACGTCTACCACAAGCCAGCGAACACCTTCGTGGCCGGGTTCATCGGGGCACCGTCCATGAACATGCTGCGGTGCAGGGTGGACGGTGGGGCGGCCCGGCTCGCATCGGGGCCGGACATTCAGCTGGACATCGACGTCTCCCAAGGACAGCCGGTCATTCTCGGAGTGCGTCCGGACGACCTGCATCCGTCCGGCGAAGACCCGTTCCTTGAGGGAACGGTGACTGTTCGCGAACCGCTCGGACCCGACACGCTGATTTACGTCGACACGCCAAGCGGCGAAGTCATCGCCAAGGCAGATGGCCAGCATCCTCCCGATATCGGCGAAACCGTTCAGTTGAGTGCAAGCCGCGATCGCCTCCATGTGTTCGACGCGGAAACCGGAATGTCCCTGGCCTCGAGCGCGTGACCGCCAGCGCGGGGACGAGGCGTTTTGTCACGGACGGGCACCGGGCGTGAAGGCGGGCGGGAAAGCGGGACCCTCCGGAACGATCGCCTCCGGGTTGCACCCTCAATGCAGGCGGTCACTCGACCTCGACCGAGAGGCAGGTGATCGCGCGCCGCCTGGCTCCGGCGCGCTTCAGCAACGCCGAGACCCGCCTGCCGTCCGGATGCGGGTTGCCGCCCTTCCTGCGGACGGCGGGTTTGGTGAGGCCGGGGACGTGCAGCCTGCCGCCCCTGACCATCACGCCGGGCACGACGCTGATGCTGTCGAAGCGGCACTGTCATTGAACTTCGGGACCCCCGGGGCATTCCCGTCCTGTGCGCGAGGGAAGAAGCGCCTGAACGCCTTCCGCGACGGGCCTCCGGGACAAGGCACCGATTCCGGCGCATTCGTGGCCACGACGTGCGAACCTGGCAACCCTCGGCGGGATCGACGCCGTTCAGGTTTCGCTCAGGGCCTTGCCTCGCAGTTTCCGCGAAGGTCCACCTTGCGTCCGCCGCCGGGCATCTTCCTTCCGTTCGCGGCGGGCTCGTTCGAGGGTGTCGTGCAGCAGGAGACGGGCTGCCGGGCGGCCAAGCCAGGCATGAGGCCCGAAACAATCGTACCATAAGGTATGCCAGGCAAAGAATTCGCGAAGAAGATATCCGAAAGTTGGCCCTACCATTGTCCCCGCAAAGCGGAAACTGTCCGTCTAGGAGGTCGCGTGACAGACAAACGTCCCTATTTTTTCGTGGCGAGTCACAAGGTGCTCGACCGCTCCAAGGTTAACGATGTCTACGTGCCTCAGGCGGTGGCCTGCCTCAACAAGTTTGACGTCGAGATCCTCGCGGTCAACGAGACGACGGAAGTGATCGAGGGACAGACCGGACACGATCGGCTGGTGATCCTGCGTTTCCCGAGCCGCGATGAGGCAATGCGCTGGTACAATTCGCCCGAGTACCAGTCCATGATCCATCTGCGGCTGGATTCTGTTGAAGGGACGCTGATACTGGCTGAGGGGCTGAACGCGCAGGATCTCTCGGCGGCGGGGGTGACGGGACGCTCCAATGGCGGTGCGCTGGCCGCACCTGCGCACGCGGCCCGGCCGCCATCAGCGGGCAGCCAGGGACTTGCAGACAGTTTCCGGTCAGGTGAGCTTGCAACAAGCGGGTTCCAGGGGTGGACCGACAGCGTCAAGAGAGAGTTCAGTGCCAACGCCTACAACGGAAAGATCGGCACCGATCTGGTTCTTGAAAACGACTCGGTTCGGGTCTGGCAGATAACGCTCGAACCAGGCGAGAAATTGCCGGTCCACCGCCACGTCCTGACATATTTCTGGACCGCGATCACGCCGGGCCGGTTCCTGCAGCGGACCTATGACGGGACGACCTACGAAAGCGACTATCAGGCCGGCCTGACGCACTTCTACCACGTCAAGTCGGGCGAGTTCGCACTGCACGATCTGGAAAACGCAGGCGACACGAAAATGGTATTCGTTGCGGTCGAACTGAAAAAGGAAAGCGCAAATTTCCCGCTCTCGCTCTTCGAGAGCCAGCCAATGCCCCGCCCTGAGGCAATCGATACAGGCACGCATGCAGACAGTTTCAGATCGGGCGAGTTGACCACGTCGAACTTCCAGGGCTGGTCCGATGCCATCCGGCTTGAGTTCAAGGACAACGAGCTCAACGGTCGCATCGGAACCGATCTGGCGTTCGAGAACAGTTCGGTCAGGGTCTGGCACATGACCGTGAAGCCCGGCGAACGCATGCCGGTTCATCGCCACGTCCTGACCTATTTCTGGACCGCAATCACGCCGGGGCGTTTCTTGCAGCGGACCTATGACGGGACGACCTACGAAAGCGACTACGATGCCGGGCTCACGCACTTTTACGACGTTGGCGAAGGCGAATTCGCGCTTCACGACCTGGAAAACGTTGGCGATACCACCATGATCTTTTGCGCGGTTGAGCTGAAACGCGAAAGCGCGAACCAGCCACTGCCTCTCTGACCGCGTGCTGCGGCCTCGACGCCGGCGCGACAGCACTCAACAAATAAAAGCGACTAACGGGTATACGCGACGGCGGCGCGGTTCAGTGCAATCGCATCCGCCCGGTCATGTTAGGGGGCAGGTGGCCACCCTGTGCGGCACCGGATTACAGCATATCTAGGGAGGTAAGTGATGAAGAAACTTCTTGTGACCACCGCGGTGGGCGCGGTACTGGCGACTGTGCACAGCGCCCATGCGGACGAGCACACGTTCAAGATCGGGACGATGGCGACTTTGGAAGGCACGTACACAGTGCTTGGCGAAGACGGCGTCCGCGGAATGAAGACTGCGCTGGCCGCTTTTGGCGGCAAGGTTGCCGGCAAGGACGTGGAACTTGTCATTCAGTCCACCGACGCATCGCCTGACAGTGCCGTTCGCGCCGCGCGCAAGCTCGTGGAGCAGGATGGTCTTGACGTGATCGTAGGCCCGCTTTCAGGCTCTGAAGGGATCGCGATCCGCGACTACGCCAAGACCCAGCCCGGGACGACCTTTATCAACGGCTCGTCCGGCGCCCAGGAAACAACGTACGTGAACCCGTCGGAGAACTTCTTCCGCTTCAACGCAGACGGGGCGCAGTGGTCGTGGGGCTTGGGTTCCTACGTCTACAACGAAAAGGGATACGAGACGGTTGCAACGATCGGCGAGGACTATTCCTTCATCTACACGCAGGTCTTCGGCTTCGCTCTGGACTACTGTCAGGCCGGCGGCGAGATTACCGAACGCTTCTGGGTTCCCCTGGGTACCAAGGACTTCGGATCGATCATCGCGTCTCTTCCCGATGACGTCGATGCCATCTACCTGGGGCTTGGCGGGGGCGACGCCGTCAACTTCCTGAACCAGTATCAGCAGGCGGGCGGCGACGCGAACCTGATTGGCGGCACGATCATGGTCGACGGGACGGTCCTGAACTCGAAGGGCGATGCGAAGCGCGCGCTGATCGGCACGCCGTCTTCCGGCCCGCAGGCCGACACCTGGGACGACCCGGCCTGGACCACCTTCGTGAAGCTCTACCAGGACACCTTCCCGCCGGACGAGCGTTTCCCGGCTCCTTCGCTTCTGGCGACGCTCTACTACAACAACATGTCGGCGACATTGACGTGCCTGGATGAAGTTGGTGCCGACCTGTCGGATGGGCACGCCGCCTTCCGGTCCTGCCTGGCGAACCTCGAGCTTGACAGCCCGGTCGGCAAGATCACGTTGGACGAAAACCGTCAGGCCATCGGCGCGACCTTCATCTCGGAAGTGATCGAAGATGACAACGGCAACCTCGTGAACCAGTTCATCTCGATGGATCCGGGTGTGCCGCAGAACCTGCGGATCGACCCGGACAAGTTCGCGGCGCTCGGCGCTCCCAGCCGAGAAAACCCGCCGTGCCAGATGTCGTACTGATCTCTCGCTGAAGCCGGTCCGGGCGTTCGCGCCCGGACCCTTGGCAGAACCGTACCTCCTGCAGAAACCGTGCGGTCATGACACTGATCAACTTCCTCACTCGGGTCCATTTCGCCGATGGCGTGCTAGAGGAAGCACTGCATTCTGAAATTGAAGCGAACAACAAGCGGCGCCCGCTGGTCGTCGCTGCCGACGACAGGATGTCAAACCTGGGGGCGGACAGGTTCTTTTCCGGCTTCCCGCTCCGTGCCGAACCGATGGTCTTTTCGGAAGTTCCGCACCTGCCCACCGAAAGCGCTGCGCGTGCCGTGGCCAAGCTCTATCGGGACAACGACTGCGACGTGCTGGTTGCATTTGGCTCGAACCGGGTAATCGACTTGGCAAAGGCTGCCAGGATTGCCATCGCTCATGCCGAGCCGCTTGACGTGCTGTCGGTCGACGAAGGCGGTTCGCGGCGGATCAACGGCCACCTCCCGCATCTCTACGCGGTCCCCGACATTCTGGGCTTCGCGTCCGCAATCAGCGACTATGCCCGCCTTACGCTGGACGATGACAGGCACATCCTGCTTTCTTCCCGCAACCTTGTCCCTTGCATCACGATATGCGACCCGACCCTCACGCTGGGTGCAATGGCAGAGGACTCGGCGGTTGCCGCGGCTGGAGTGATGTCGCGGGCGATCGACAGCTACCTTTCTCCCCGATACCATCCGCCCGCGGACGGACTGGCGCTGGATGCGC
Organism: Paracoccaceae bacterium; assembly: GCA_965208685.1. Taxonomy (GTDB): domain Bacteria; phylum Pseudomonadota; class Alphaproteobacteria; order Rhodobacterales; family Rhodobacteraceae; genus JAJEFO01. The sequence continues at coordinate 1,458,833 of CBDBPL010000007.1, forward strand.
TGAACCGAATCTGGATCAATATTGGTCCGGCCCTGTACGACGATGACCTGCCGGCGAGACGTGAACTCCTGGCGGCGGGTCTGAACAGTTCGCTTTCGCTTCAGAAGGGACTTTGCGTCATTCACGCACTTTGCAACGCCATCACCGCGGCGTCTGCGTCGAATCCAGATCCCAGCGCAGTCGGGGGCGTCGTGATTTCCCACCTCGTTGAATTCTACGAACGACGTCCCGATGGTCGCTGCGATCAAATAAAGCGGGCACTCCGCATCGACAAGGAGCGCACGTTGGCGGATGGTCTTCGAGACATGTTGTCAGAGTGGCCGATTCCGCGGAAATTGTCGGAGCTCGGGGTTGAGGTGAGCGCCCTGGGCAGGGCCGCAACGATTGCGGCTTGCGACCGTGCGGTCACCGGCGATCAGCGGGGTTTCGAACGCTCTGAGATTCGGGAGCTGTTTGCACGAGCCCACTGAGGCCCGTTGACAGTCGTGGGCCGTGCGTCGCGTGGATCAATGCCGATTGACGTCGCTTGCCCGTTCCGCTGGAGCGGAACAGGCGAAAGTCTCCCGGAGGGGCCAATGGGGGCCACCCGAAGCTTCCGGCAACGGCGCAAGCAGATTGGAGCGAACCTCTGGCGCATATGTTCGAAGCATCTCTGCAACGCTAGATTTAGTACCCAAACAATCTGAATATACCCCAGAGTATCAAAGCGCCACGTCTTCCTTGATCACCACTGCGACTTGCCGCGATAAGTCAGCCGATTGGCCGAAAACCGAAAGGATGACCGCAAGGGGGAAGAATCGTTATGGCCAGGGCAATCTCAGTTCATCACGGTTCATTCGGACGGGCGACATTGTACGAACTCGACCGTCCCCTTACCACGCATGCGCACCGCGAAGGGCACCTGATATTCTATCTCGGAGGTCCCGAAGCATCAGCGACCATCAATGGGGACAGGTACGCCATCTCGAAGACCGAAGCGGTCGCGATCAGCCCTTGGGAGCCACACAGCTTCGAGCCTTCGCCATGCGGCCAGAAGCATTTCGTTCTAACGCTTTACATCAAGCCGATGTGGTTTCTCGAGAACAGCCAAAGCGCGGAGTTTTCGCTTGGATTCGGGACGCCCCAGGTCCGGGTGACGCCGACGGTCGAAATGTGGATCGGACGCCTTACGTCCATTCTTCTCGATGACCAGCCGTCCGAGCGGTTCGACGGCTTTCTTTTCGAAACCACGCGACAATGCGTCGATCAGACTTGGAGGAGCGCTGAATCTCGTCCGTTGCTTCGCAATATGCAGTTGAAATTTAACGATTTCCGTGTTCGACGCTCGCTCAGGCTCATGCAGGAGCGGTTTGCAGAGGAAACCGCCATGGACGATCTGGCCCGCGAAGTGGGTCTTTCGCGGCCGCATTTCTTCAAGCTCTTCAAGATGCAGATGGGAATCACTCCCAACCTCTACCTGAACACGCTTCGCACAGAACACGCCATCGACGAATTGATGACGACCGACAAGTCGATCACCGACATCGGCCTTGACCTTGGATTTGCCAGCCAAGCCAGCTTCACGCGTTTCTTCACCTCGAACGTTGGCATTCCGCCGACGGACTACCGGCGCGTCGCACACTTCGTGTAGGTGACGTTTACGCGATCCAGCGTCACCCGATCAGACCTTGGGATACGCGGATTTGCGGTCCGGGCAGTAGCGTCTGTGGGATGCAACTGGACCAAGAGCACAATTGGCGGGTTGCGGCGAAGGAAATTCGTGCACCAAGGAAGCCTGCACAGTCAGCGACCCCTCCCTGAAGGGAGGGGCTTGAGGAACGGAAGTTTCGAGAGCCCATGCTGACCAGCACAGGAAAGGAGACTGTCATCCAATCCACCCTGAACCATACGTTGAAGACCAACCCCGGGATGCTTCCTCAGTCCCGGGCTCTTGAAGATTCGTCAGCAGACACGCCGGGTCGGGCACGAAACGGGGCGGATCGTGATGCGGGTGGTCAGGTTGTGCGAGGGGAGACCGGCTTCGGCCGGCGTCACCGGGGAAGCGCGAGCGACCCCGAGAGCGGCGCAAGCCGCGTCTTCGTCCTGGACCGGTGCGGCGCCCCGCTGATGCCGTGCCACCCGGCCAGGGCGAGAAGGCTCCTGGACAAGGGACGCGCCGTCGTGGTGCGACTCCATCCGTTCACGATCCGTCTCCGGGACCGGGCCGGAGGCGAGGCCCAGGAGGTCGGGCTGAAGATCGATCCCGGCGCGAAGACCACCGGCCTGGCGCTGGTGCGGGAGGACGGCGAGGTCCTGTTCCTGGCCGAGATCGAGCACAGGGGAGCAAGAATCAGAAAGGCGATGCAGCAACGGAGCAACTACCGGCGACGCCGGCGTTCGGCCAACCTGCGCTACCGGAAGAAGCGGTTCGACAACAGGCGCTCCGACAGGAAGCTCCCGCCCTCGCTGCAGTCGCGGGTCGACAACGTGGCCTCGTGGACGGAGCGGCTGCGCAGGCTCGCGCCCGTGACCTCCATCGCGTGCGAGGTCGTCCGGTTCGACACCCAGGCGCTGGAAGACCCGGAGATCGCGGGCGCGGAGTACCAGCAGGGGACCCTCGCCGGCTGCGAGGTCAGGGAATGCCTGCTCGAGAAGTGGGGACGGACGTGCGCCTATTGCGGTGCCACGGACACGCCGCTGCAAGTCGACCACGTGCGTCCGAAGGCAAGGGGCGGCTCCGACCGGGTCTCGAACCTGGCCCTCGCGTGCCCGTCCTGCAACCAGGCCAAGGGCGCGCAGCCCGTGGAGACCTTCCTGGCAGGCCGTCCCGAGCGTCTCCGGAGGGTGCTGGCGCAGGCGAAAGCGCCGCTCTCCGCCGCCGCCGCGGTCAACGCCACCCGCCGCGTCCTGTTCGAGGCATTGAAGCGGACGGGGCTGCCCGTCGCCGGCTTCTCGGGCGGGCGGACGAAGTTCAACCGCACGCGGCTGGGGATCCCGAAGTCGCATGCCCTCGACGCCGCCTGCGTCGGCGAGACGCCGGCGCTGAAGGGCTGGAGGCAGCCCGTGCTCGCGATCCGGGCCATGGGCCGGGGCTCTTACGCGCGGACCCGCGTGGACCGGTCCGGCTTCCCGGTCGGATACCTGATGGCGGAGAAGTGCGTGCGCGGCTTCCGCACGGGCGACATCGTGCGCGCGACCGTGCCCTCTGGAAGGAGGAGGGGTGTCCACGTGGGCCGCGTCGCGGTGCGCCGGACAGGCTCCTTCAACGTCCAGACGGCGCAAGGGGACGGTGCAGGGGATCTCGCACCGGCACTGCCGCGTCGTCCAGCGCGGCGACGGCTACGGATATCACGTCGACACGTCACGGATGAAGGAGACGGCAACGATGCACGGAACACGGGAGCCCGCATTCCTCGCCGCCCTGAAGGACGGGGTTACCTGCGGGATGATTGGATGACAGACTTCGCGCGCCGCCACCCCATTTGGGCTGCCGTGACCGCGATTCTGGCTGCGATCCTGATCTGGATGATTTTCGCGCTGTGGCCGTCCTGGCTTGTCGACCTCATTGGCAAGAAGAAGGTGTTCCTGAACGCGTTGTTCAACGGCATTACGCTCGGCGGCCTGTACTTTCTTGTTGCCTCCGGCTTCACGTTGATCTTCGGCCTCATGCGCAACGTGAATCTCGCCCACGGCTCGCTTTATCTGCTTGGAGGGTACGTGGGGTACGAGTTCGCCGAGCTCACGGGCTATTGGCTCCTTGCGTTTCCGGCAGCATTCATCGTGGTCGCCCTCTTCGGCATTCTTCTGCAACTTGGCGTGTTCCGACGAATGGAAGGTCAGGATCTTCGACAGACCCTCGTGACGATCGGGATCTCGATCATAATGGCCGACTTGATGCTTTGGGGTTGGGGTGGCGACTTTTACAACATCAGCGCCCCGTCCTGGCTGTCGGGTCCCTTGGAGACCATCCTTGTCACGACGCAAAAGCGCTCCGGTGATCTTGTCTATCTGAAGTACCCGCTGGTCCGCGTAGTGATCTTCCTCGCCGCGGTAACGATCGGCGTAGGCATGTGGCTCCTGCTGAATCGCACGAAGATTGGCATGCTGATACGAGCGGGCGTCGACGACCGCGACATGCTGTCGGCCACGGGAGCGCGCATTCAGCTCGTGTTCCTGGGCGTCTTTGCATTCGGGGCAGGTCTCGCCGGCATAGCGGGAGTGGTCGGTGGAACGTTCCAATCGGTCGCGCCTGGCGAAGACATACGGTTCCTGCTGGCCTCGCTGGTCGTGGTCATCGTAGGAGGGATGGGCAGCATTCCAGGTGCCGCGCTTGGCGCGCTGCTCATCGGGCTGGCCGAGCAGTTTGGCTCCGTGTACATGCCCACGTACGCGGTCGTCCTGACGTTCCTGATCATGGTGGGGGTTCTCGCGTTCCGCCCGCAAGGCCTGATGGGGCGGTCCTGAAATGTCGGTCTTCGACCCAGCCGAAACGAGCCCTGCAGCGCCCAGCGACGGCCGAAGCTGGCTGGAGCGCATTCCGGTCGCCTATTGGGTCGCAGGCCTGGCCTTGCTGATCATGCCGGCAATTGCCGGCGACTTCATGCTGTTCCAGATCTTTGGCTGGACCTTCATCCTGGGCCTGATTGCTCTCGGGCTGATGTTCCTGGGCGGTTACGGCGGAATGGTCAGCCTCGCCCAAATGTCGATCGCGGGCGTGGGCGGGTACATGGTCGCGATATTTGGGGTGTCTGCAATTGACACGATTTCACTTGGCTGGCCGTGGTATGTCGCGATCCCGATCGCTCTGGTCATCGCGATGCTCTTCGGCACTCTGACCGGATGGCTCGCGGTGCGAACCGAGGGAATCTACACGATAATGATCACCCTCGCGATTGCCGCCGCGTTCTTCTATTTCGCCCGGCAAAACTACGTGATGTTCAACGGGTTCTCCGGGTTCAACGGTGTCCTGCCCCCGCTGCTGTTCGGCGTGGACTGGCGTGGTCCGGCCGCGTTCTACTATCTGACCCTGTTTTGGGCTGCGCTTGGCTATCTTGTTGTTCTCTACATCTCCCGCGCCCCGTTCGGACTGGCGCTGCAAGGTGTTCGGGACAACCCGCGCCGCATGTCGGCTCTGGGCTACAACGTTACCGCGCATCGCGTGGCCGCCTACACCTTCGCGTCACTGCTCGCGGCAATCGGAGGCATTTTGCTCACCTGGCAGTCGGCGCAGATTTCTCCGGGCACAGCCGGAATCGGACCGGCAATTGACATCCTGGTCATCGCGGTGATCGGGGGCATGCGCCATCCGGTCGGCCCCTTCATAGGCGCATTCATCTACGTCATCCTGAAAACATATGCGATCGACGCGCTGGTCACTCTCGGGCTCTCGGGCGAACGGTTCCAACTGCTGATCGGCGTTGCCTTTCTGTCCATTGTCTTCTGGTCGCCGGACGGCATCATAGGCCTGTGGGACCGATTGCGCGAGGACCGCAAGCGCGATCCGCTGACCGGTCGCGGCGGAGAAGGGCCATGAACGCCGTACTCGACGCCGGTTCGACGATTTCCGAACGCCTCGGAGCGACCGGGACGGCCAACGCGCTGGAACTGAAGGGCGTGTCCAAGTACTTCGGGGCCCTGGCTGCGCTCAGTGACATCGACATCACGGTACGACCCAGCGAACGGCGCGCAGTGCTTGGGTCGAACGGTGCCGGGAAGACCACGCTCTTCAACTGCGTAGCAGGGGACTTTCCGTCCACCACAGGCTCGATTCGCTTTTTCGGTGAAGACATTACCCGGTTCCCGCCGCATGAACGCATCCGAAGGGGGCTGCGCCGGACCTATCAGATCTCTCTGCTCTTCACCGGCCTCACCGTGCTGGACAACATTTTCCTGGCCTGTGTTGGCGTCTCGCGCAGCCGTTTTTCGTTCTTGCAGCCGGGGCGCGATGACGCCTTGATGACGAGCGCGGAGAACCTCGTGCGCGTGGTTCACCTTGAGGACGCCAAGGACGAGCAGGTCGCGACTCTCTCCTATGGCCAGCAGAGGCAGCTCGAAATCGCCATGGCCTTGGCGGGGGCGCCCCGGTTCATTCTCTTCGATGAACCCGCTGCCGGGCTTTCGCCAGCCGAGCGCTCCGACCTCATCGAAATCCTGGTAGGACTGCCGGCTCACATGGGATTCATCATCATCGAACACGACATGGATGTCGCCCTGCGGGTCGCCGAGTCGGTCACGATGATGCACAACGGGCGCATCTTCAAGGAAGGCAGCCCTGCTGAAATCGAGGACGACCCCGAAGTCCAGGCCCTCTACCTCGGAGGTGATGATGGCTGAGGGCACGCCGATCCTCGAGGTCAGGGACCTCAACGTCTACTACGGACAGAGCCACGCGCTGCAGGGCGTGAACATGACGCTGCAGTCCGGCGTTCATTCGGTCGTTGGACGCAACGGGATGGGCAAGACCACTCTATGCAAGGCGATCATGGGGCTGGAACCCGTTGCATCCGGAACGATCTCCTTCCAGGGACAGGCGATCAACGGGCGCAATCCTGCAGACGTCGCCCGCATGGGCATCGGTTACGTGCCGCAGGGTCGGCGAATCTGGCGCTCGCTGTCGGTCGAAGAACACCTTCGGCTCGTCGAAGGGCAGGGTGGCGTATGGACCATAGAACGCATCTACGGGACATTTCCTCGCCTGGCCGAACGCCGCAGCAACCTGGGTTCGCAGCTTTCGGGCGGCGAGCAGCAGATGCTGGCCATCGCGCGGGCCCTGCTTCTCAATCCGCGCCTTCTGGTCATGGACGAACCGACCGAAGGACTTGCTCCCGTCATCGTCCAACAGCTCGAGAGCATGCTCACCCGCCTTGGGGAAGAGGGCGGCATCGACGTCCTGATGATCGAGCAGAACATCGGCGTCGCATGTGCGGTTGCATCCGATGTCGCCATCATGGTCAACGGAAGGATCAACCGCGTGATGGACTCGGCCCGGCTAGCGGGCGACCGCGACCTGCAGCAGGCGCTGCTGGGGGTCGGTCGCCATGCGCATGATGAAACACCCGAACCGACGGCGCGCACGGAAGAGCGCGACGCGCAGGAAGCGCACGTCGCCTTGGCGAAGGTCTACAACTCCAATCCCAGGATCCCGACCCGCTGGTCGCGCCCCGCCCCAGTTCATGTCATCGAAGGTGCGGCGCGTACCGTTACACCGACCACCCGCGAAGCCGCGCAGATCAAGCCGCTTTCGCAGGCGCGACCGTCCGGCCGGTCGGGCCAGGTGCTCGTCGCAGGCACTTTGGACACCAAGTCCGAAGAGCTGAGATTCATCCAAGGCGTGCTGAAGGACGAGGGGATTGATGCGATCCTCGTCGACCTGTCAACTTCCGGCAAGCCATCCGGAGCGGAGATTCCGCCGCACGCAATCGCGGCGTTTCACCCGCGAGGCGTCGCCGGGGTCTTTACTGGCGACCGCGGCACGGCGGTGTCAGGGATGGCCCTTGCCTTTGAGCGATGGATTGCGCGCCAGGACGGGATAGCGGGGATCATTTCCGCGGGCGGTTCCGGCGGGACGTCGCTGGTCAGTCCGGCAATTCGGGCGCTTGCTGTCGGGGTGCCAAAGGTCGTCATCTCGACCGTCGCCTCGGGGAACACCAGCCAGTATGTCGGAGCCACGGACATGCTGCTGCTGAATGCGGTCGCCGACGTGCAGGGGCTCAACGTCATTACGCGCGAGGTGCTTGCAAATGGTGCCCGGGCGCTGGCGGGCATGGTCGCCGGCCGGCGCGATGCGACGCCCGTGGCGGAACTGAAGCCGGCTCTCGGCCTGACAATGTTCGGGGTGACAACGCGGTGTGTCCAGCAGGTTTCGGCCGCGCTTCAGGCGGATTACGATTGCCTGGTCTTTCACGCGACCGGCACTGGCGGAAAGGCCATGGAGAACCTGCTGGCATCGGGCAAGCTGTCTGGCGTCCTGGATCTGACGACGACCGAGGTCTGCGACATGTTTGCCGGCGGTGTCTTTCCCGCCGACGAAACCCGCTTTGAGGCATCGATCGAAGCGGGCCTGCCCTACATCGGCGCATGCGGCGCACTGGACATGGTGAATTTCGACAGTCCCGAAACGGTGCCCGAGCGCTATCGAGACCGGAGATTCTACCAGCACAATCCGCAAGTTACATTGATGCGCACGACGCCGGACGAATGCGACCAGATAGGTCGCTGGATCGGTGCGAAACTGAACCGAATGACGGGTCCGGTTCGCTTCTTCTTGCCCGAGGGCGGCGTTTCCGCTCTGTCCGCGCCCGGGCAGCCGTTTCATGACCCGGCCGCCGATGCCGCGCTCTTCAACGCCTTGGAGGACGCCGTCCGACAAACCAGTTCGCGACATCTGCTTCGCGTGCCCCACAACATCAACGACACCGAATTCGCGGCCTTGGTGGTTGCCGAGTTCCGAAATCTGCACGGAGAGGTTCCCCGTGTTGCCGCACAAGGATAGGCAGCGTGTTTGATCGCAGCGACATGATGAGCAAGTTCCGCGCGATGCGAGATCGCGGCGAGCCGATCATCGGCGGTGGTGCCGGGACCGGGCTTTCCGCCAAGTGCGAGGAAGCCGGCGGAATCGACTTGATCGTCATCTACAATTCCGGGCGGTACCGGATGGCCGGTCGCGGTTCGCTTGCCGGGCTGATGCCGTATGGCGACGCGAACGGCGTGGTGATGGAAATGGCAGGCGAAGTTCTGCCGGTGGTCAGGAAAACGCCGGTGCTCGCCGGGGTCTGCGCGACCGATCCGTTCCGGCTGATGGGCACCTTCCTGGACGAGGTCAGGTCCGCCGGGTTCTCGGGTGTCCAGAATTTTCCGACCGTCGGGCTGATCGATGGAACCTTCCGGCTCAATCTGGAAGAGACCGGCATGGGTTACGGCCACGAAGTCGAGATGATCCGCATGGCCGCCGATCGCGACATGCTGACGACACCCTATGTGTTCTCGGCCGATGACGCGGGCAGCATGGCGGCTGCGGGTGCCGACATCATTGTCGTGCATCTTGGATTGACGGCCGGAGGCTCGATCGGGGCGGAGACGGGAGTGGCTCTGGCTGATGCCCCGGCATTGACCGACGAATGGGCTGCCGCTGCACTGGACGTGAATCCTGATGTCCTTGTGCTGGTTCACGGCGGGCCGGTAGCGATGCCCGAGGACGCGGCTTTCGTACTGAAGAACACCGAGAACTGTCACGGATTCTATGGCGCCTCCTCGATGGAGCGCCTGCCGACGGAAGTCGCGCTGACGGAACAGACGAAGAAATTCAAGGAGATCGACCTCTAAGGCCGAAAGGGAGGCTCACATGACTGGCGAACTGTTAGGACAACTGATCCTTTGGCTCATTGCGGCCGTCATCGTCATCTTTGTTGTCTACTGGGTGATGTATTGGCTCTACCGCCGCTCGACCAAGGAAGTCGCGTTCGTGCGCACGGGTTTTCTTGGCGAAAAGGTCGTCATCAACGGTGGCGCATTCGTCTGGCCGATCATTCACGACATCACGCCGGTAAGCATGAATTCCCTTCAACTCGCGGTGACCCGCGAGAAGGACGAGGCGCTGATCACCCGTGATCGGATGCGCATCGACGTGGACGCGGAATTCTACGTTCGGGTGAACCAGTCCAGGGAGGCGGTTTCGCTTGCTGCCTCAACCCTCGGCCGGCGGACACTGGAACCCGAGCGCATCCATTCTCTCCTGTCTGGCAAGTTCATATCGGCGCTGCGCACCGTCGCGTCGCAGATGACGCTTGAGGAGGTGCATGAGAATCGCAACGAGTACGTCGCCCGCGTCAAGGAAATGGCGCAGGAAGGGCTCGACAAGAACGGCCTGGAACTGGAAAGCGTCGCGGCGACGGACATCGACCAGACCGACATTCAGTATTTCAACCCGTCCAACAAGTTCGATGCAGAAGGCTTGACCGCCGTCATCGAGGCCGTCGAGGAACGCCGCAAGCTGCGCAACGACATCGAGCAGGACGCGATGATCAAGATTCGCGCGCGCAATCTGGAGGCTGAGAAGCAGGCGCTGGACATCGAACGCGAGTCCGAAGAAGCCCGTCTTGACCAGGAGCGGGAGGTTGAATTCCGGCGAGCGCAGCAACGGGCAGAACTGGCGCGGGAACGTTCCGAGCGGGAAAAGGACGCCGAACAGGCGACGCTTCTTTCGCGCGAAGCCATTGAAACTGCCCGGATCGAAAACGAGCGCCAGATTTCCGAGGTGCGCATCGCGTCCGAACGAGAGGTCAGGCAACGCGAGATCGAATCGCAGAAAGTCGTCGATGAAGCGGACATCTCGACCCGTGAAGCCGTTGAACGGGCGCGGATCGCGCAGGAGAGGACGCTGACCGAGGAACGGATCAAGACGCGACAGCGGACCGACGCCGCGGAGATTGCAGCGCGCGAGGCGATCGAAACGGCCCGTATCGCCCAGGAGAAGGCCCTGGAAGAGGCGCGCATCGCGAAAGAGCGCGAAACCCAGTCAAAGGAGATCGAGCGCCAGCAGGCCATCGATGCGGAAGGCATCACCGCACGCGAAAACGTGGAGCGCGCCCGCATCGCGCAGGAAAAGGCCGTGACCGAGGCCCGGATCGAGTATGAACAGACCACGCGCGAGCGCGAGGTTGCCCGCGACCTGGCCATCAGCGAAGCCGAAATCGCTCAGCGCGAGGCGACCGAGAAGCTGCGGATCATGCAGGAAAAGGCCGTGGCGTCGGCCCGCATTTCCTCTGACAGGGAGACCCGCAGCCTGGAAATCGAGCGCAACCGGGCGGTCGACCAGGCCGAGATCGACGCACGCGAGGCGGTCGAAAAGGCCCGCATCGCGCAGGAACGCCTGCTGGCCTTCGAGCGCATCGAGGCGGACGAAAAGACCGAAGAACGAGACCTGCTGAAGGCGGAAGCGGTCGAGGCTGCGCGCATTGCGCAAGAGAAGAAGGTCGCGGCAGAACGCATCGCATCGGAACGCGAGACCCGGAGCTTGGAAATCGAGCGCAACAAGTTGCTTGAGGAGGCCGAGATCGAGTCGCGCGAGGCCGTAGAAAAGGCTCGCATTGCTCAGGAAAGGCTGGTCGCGTTCGAACGGATCGAGGCCGATGAAGATACGGAGGTCCGCGAACAGTTGAGTGCCGAAGCGGTCGAAGCAGCCCGAATTGCCAAGGAAAAGAAGGTCGCTGCCGAGCGCATTGCCTACGAGCAGGACATGCGGGAGCGCGAAATTGCCCGCAACCGGGCGGTCGACGAAGCCAACATCGCCGCTCAGGAAACGATCAATGCCGCCCGCATTGAGGAAGAATCGAAGACCCGGGCCGCAGAGATCGAGAAGGAGCGCGCGATCGAGGCCGCGAACATCGAGCGCCGCAAGGCTCTGGAGCACCTCGAAGTCGAACGGACAAAGGCGCTGCGCGAAGCCGAGATCGCCGCAAATGAGATCGTCGAACGCGTGCAGATCCAGTCCGAGGACGAGCTTGATGATGCGCGAATTGCGCATCAGAAGAAGCGTCGCCAACTGGAAATCGAGCGTGAAAGGGCGGTCGAGGAAGCGGCGATGGAGAAGGCGATCGCACTCTACGGCAAGTCGCTCGACGAAAGCGCCGCAGCAATCGAGGCCGACGCGGCACGCGCGCGTGCAGCCGAAGCTGCGGCCAAGGTCGATACGGCTGCCGCGCTTGAGGAGGCGTCGCGCGAAAAGCAGGTTGGCGTTGCCGACGCCGAAAAGGAGGCCGAACGCGCCAAGCTCGCCGCGCACGCAGAGGAAGTTGTCTCGGCTGTCCGCGCCGAGGCCCAGCGGCTCATCAACGAGGCCGAGAACATCCTTACCGACGAAGCCCGTGCCTCGCTCTTCAAGCGAAACATGCTGGAGCGGCTCGAAGGCATCATTGCAGCGCAGGTCAAGCCGCTTGAGAAGATCGACGAGATCAAGATCATGCAACTTGGCGGTGGCGGCACGACCGGGCTCAACTGGGCGGACGGCGGTTCCGACGGTGGCGGCGGTGGAGGCGGTGCGCCAAGCCCGACCGACGAGGTCATCAATTCCGCGCTTCGGTACCGGGTTCAGGGGCCCATGATCGACAGCCTGATGAACGACATCGGGATTGACGGCTCAAACCTGGCGAGATCGGCGATCTTCCAGGACGCCAGCAACATGGCGCGTGCCATGAGCGAGAGCCAGAAGGTCAGGGCCGCAACCAAGGCCGAAGAGGAGGAGCGGAAGAGCAAGGACGGGGAGGCGAAGTCCTGACATGGCCCGTGTCTACACTTCCTCCGTCATTCCCGCTTCGCCGGACCGCGTGTGGGACCGCATTCGCGGATTCAACGACCTTCCACGTTGGCACCCCATGATCCGCGAAAGCAGGATCGAAGAGGCGCTTCCCGCGGACAAGGTCGGGTGCGTTCGGAACTTCAACCTGCAAAACGGAGACAACATCCGCGAACAGCTGCTGGGCCTGTCAGACTACGACATGTTCGTGACCTACTCGATCCTCGAGAGTCCGATGCCGCTCGAGGACTATGTCGCCACGCTCAGGCTGACACCCGTGACCGAGGGCGACCGGACCTTCATCGAGTGGACGGCGGAGTTTTCATGTGACCCGAGCGATGAAGACGAACTGGTAACCATGATTGGCACTGACGTTTTCCAGGCCGGTTTTGACGCGCTCAAGCGCCAGTTCGGAGGTGGCTGATGCCGCGTGTCAGGAAGAGCACCGTGCTTGGCGCGCCGGCGGACGCGGTCTGGGATGTCATTCGCGACTTCAATGGTCACGACCGTTGGCACCCGGCGGTCGCCGAAAGCCACATTGAGCGCGGATATCCTTCGGACATGGTTGGCTGCGTAAGGAACTTCCGCCTCGAGGACGGTGCCAATCTGCGAGAACAGCTTCTCACGCTTTCGGACCTGGAACAGACATTCAGCTACTGCCTGCTCGACACGCCTGTTCCGCTCTTCAACTACGTCGCCCACGTCCGCCTGTTCCCCGTGACGGACGGGGATCGAACCTATTGGGAGTGGGAAAGCCGTTTTGACACGCCCCCTGGGCGTGCAGGCGAACTGTCGGAACTGGTCGGCGACGGCATCTACGCTGCGGGATTCGAGGCCGTTCGGACCCACATGGGAATCGGTCATGCTTGAAGTCCAGACGTACCCGACCGTTGGCGAAGCCGCCGGCGCGATGGACGATCAAGCCCGGTTTCTGGGCGGCGGCACCTTGATCATGAACCGGGTCAACTACGGAGATCGGCGGTTCAATCGCATCGTGCGGACAACGGATGCGTCGCTGTCCGAAATTCGGGCTGAGGGCGATCGCCTGGAGGTCGGGGCAGGCGTCACGATGGCAGCGATCGTGGCATCGCGAGACCTGGATTTCCTGTCTCCCGCTGCCCGTGCCGTGGGCGGCCCCGCCATCCGCAACATGGCGAGCGTGGGCGGAAACCTGGTGGCGCCTCATCCCTACGGTGACATGGCAGTTGCGCTGCTGGCGCTTGACGCAGTCGTTCGGATGGCCAGCGGGGAGGAGCTGAGCCTCGAGGACTTTCTGGCCCGCCGTGACGGCGTCGTTCGATCGCTGCTGGTCCGTCGCCCGCAGGGTGATGAGTTCCGGTTCAGAAAGGTCTCCAGGGTCAGGCCCAAGGGTGTCTCGGTGATGTCGATGGCGGCGCATCTCACCCGAAGCGCGGGCCGATTGTCAGGCGTCCGCGTTGCCTATGGCGCGATGGCGCCAACGCCCGTGCGGGTCCGGGCGGTCGAGAACGCGCTTGAAGGGGTCAGCCTTGATGGCGCAGGCATCGCCGCCGCGCTGTCCGCCGCGACCGAGGGACTGGATCCACCGGACGATCCAATCGCCTCGGGATGGTATCGCCGCGAGATCGCGCCGGTCCATCTTCGTCGCCTTTTGCTCGGGGAGGACGCTCGGTGAAGTCTCCCGTCGCTTTCACGCTGAACGGCTCCGAGACCGCAGTCTTCGTCGATTCCGGGGCCAATCTCCTGGACGTGCTTCGCCGCAGCTGCGGAGACCTGTCGCCCAAGTACGGTTGCGGACAGGGCGGCTGCGGTGCCTGCACGGTGCTCATAGACGGAGAACCGCACGTGTCCTGCCTGGTGCTGGCCGAGACCGTCGCCGGACGGTCAGTCGAGACGACCGGCGGCTTGTCAAACGGGCCGGATCTGCACCCGCTGCAAAAGGCGTTCATTGAAGGCTTCGCTGCGCAGTGCGGGTACTGCACGCCGGGCATGCTGATGGCAGCCAAGGCGCTTCTTGACCGGAACCCGAGCCCGACCCGCGCGGAGGTCGAGGAAGCCATTTCAGGCAATCTTTGCCGGTGCACCGGCTATGAACCGATCATCGACGCAATACTTGAAGCCGCCAGGCAGCGGGGTGCCGCGTGATGAATGCGGAGTATCGCAAGGACCTCTTCGCCGACGAGCGCTCTGACGATTTCGACGTCGTTGGAAAGCCGGTTCTCAGGCAGGACATCATGGGTCACGTAACGGGGCGGTCGAGGTTCTACGACGACCATGCTTTCGACGGGCTCCTTCACATGCGCTGCGTGCGTTCGCCCCACCACCACGCGCGCATCCGGTCAATCGACTACTCGGCTGCCGAGCGGCAGGACGGCGTTGTTCGCGTGCTTGGCGCCCGCGACGTTCCCGTGAACACCAACACGCTCTTGTCGCTGATCAATTTCGGCCGGGACGACGAGCCTCTTCTGGCGACAGACAAGGTCAGCTATGCTGGCCAGCCGATCCTTGCAATCGTCGCAACCTCGGTTCGCGCCGCTCAGGAAGCGGTGGATGCCGTCAACGTGGACTATGAGGAACTGCCCCACGTGCTCGACGTGGAAGAGGCGCTGCAGCCGGAGGCGCCGATCGTCAACGACGAGTATCCCAACAATACCTTCGACTACTTTGACACCTATGATCACCAGAAGCTGCGGTTCGGTGACGTTGAGAGCGCATTCTCGAGAGCCGATCACATCGTCGAGGGCGAATACCAGATGTCGCCGATCGAGCAGGCGCCCATCGAGACCTGCGGCGCCATCGCCGCGCCGGAAACCAACGACCGGATCACCGTTCACACATCGACCCAAGCGCTCTTCTTCTCGGTTGGGGTCACGGCGAAGCAGCTGGACATCAGCTCGGCGCGCCTGCACTTCATCGGCGGCACCGTCGGCGGAGGCTTCGGCGGCAAGGTGGACAGCCACCACGAGCCCTTGGCTGCGCTCGCCTGCCTGGCGACGGGCAAGCCCGTGAAGTACATGTGGGACCGCGCCGAGGAAATGCAGGTTGGCGGCCCGCGAGGGGGCGAGCGCTGGCGGATCAAGGACGGGTTGATGCGCGACGGTCGCATCGTCGCGCGCGCCTTTACGGGGTTCTTTGATGCCGGGGCATACACGCGGCTGTCTTCCTATGCCGTGCAGAAGTCGACGGGCCACTTGCCCGGTCCCTATTCGATTCCGAACGTCGCGTCCAACGTCTATTGCGTCTTTACGAACCGGACCCCGTCGACGGCCATGCGCGGCTTCGGCATTACCGCCGTCGATTTCGCGATTGAACGTCACATGGACAAGGTCGCGCGCGCTGTCGGCATGGATCCGATCGAGCTGCGGATCCTGAACGCGTACCGCGATGGCGACATGAAGGCACATCGACGCGAGGCGAAGAATTGCGCATTGATCGAAAGCTGCCAGGCGGTCGCCCAGAAGACAGGCTGGCGCCTGTCCGGCGACGCAGCGCGCGCATCAAGCAAGACCGGCGGCGGAGAAGGCGCGCTGGGTGTCATCCCCGCGACTGTCACCGATGACGAGGGCAGAATAGGCGAACGCAAACGTTCGGGGCTCGCGCCGGAGCCGTTCTCGGGGCAGGGGACCCGCGGGTTGCTTCCTGAAGGCCATTCCTCCAACAACAGTTCGGCTTTCGGCAATGCACCTCAACGGCGGGACATGGAGGCAGAGGTCGAGCGGCTTGGATTCAGGGGTGCGGCGGCCGTTCCGGCGACGCCCCAGGAACCCGAGGATGAACCGACATCCGGTGCGCGTCCGATCGTGCCAAGGGAAACAGCGCAAACAGCGCATCCCGCAGGTGCCGGAGGCGGTCCTGCCCTGCCTGCAGCCTACACTCGGCGCCCCGCAGGCACGATCAGTCAGCCGATTGCACAACCACCGGCACAGGCGCCCAGCACGCCGGCGGCGCCGCAGCCGGAGACGCCGCCGGCTGCCGTTGAGACCGAAACCGCCACGACGCACTTTCAGCGCGGCGTGCGGCGGCCAGGCGTTTCGCGGTTCATCTCCGGGTCGAGGAGGCGCTGATGGCCATTCACCATGGACGCGGCTTTGCCTGCATCAACTACCCGATCGGCATGAACCTTGGCGGCGACCCGAGCCAGGCGCTGGTTCACTCGACACCTGACGGAAAGTTCAAGGTCACGCTCTCATCGATCGATCTTGGACAAGGCATCAAGTCGGTTGGTCGCCAATTGGCTGCCGAGACGCTCGGCGTGCCGGTTGAGGATGTCTTTGTCGACACCGCGGACAGCGACACCGGTCCCCATGACATGGGCTCGTTCGCATCGCGCGGAACGCACAGAATGGGCAACGCGATCATCCGTGCAGCCACGGAAGCCCGTGCCCAGCTGCTGGAAGCCGCCGCGGAAGAGCTTGAGGTCGACGCGTCCGATCTTGTGACCGACGGACGCGGGAACATCCATGTAAGGGGAGCGCCCAGCCGGTCAGTGACGGTCGAGGCGACGGCAACGGCCGCACAGTTCAATCAAGGCCGTACACTTGCGGGACGCGGAATGTTCCTTGTCCCGTTGTCCGAGGTCGACAGCGACACCGGCGAAATGACCCCGGTGTCGTCCTTTGCCCACGCGGCGCTGATCATAGACCTGACGGTGGATGACGAAACCGGAGAGGTGGAGGTCCAGCACATCAACTCTGCCTACGAGGTCGGGCGCGCGCTCAATCCCCGGCTTGTGGAACAGCAGTTGATCGGAGGCGCCTGGATGGGCGTGAGCCACGCGCTGTATGAAACGACGGAGCCCTACTATCCGGACCGGTCGCACGGACCCGTTGATTTCAATCACTATCTTCAACCGGGGCCAGGTGACGCCGTGCCTCACCATATCTCGGTGCTCGAACGTCCGGCGCCGGATGCGCCCTTCGGTGGCAAGGGGCCGGGCGAGATGTGCGCCAATCCGGTGCTGCCTGCCATCGCAAATGCCGTCTTCAACGCGGTCGGCGTGGAATGCGACAGCCTTCCGATCACCCCCGAAAAGGTGTTGCGTGGCATTCGCGCGAACGGCGGCGCACGTCCCCAGGGCAGACCGGGCACCTGATGCCAGTACGGGCGGACATACGCGGGATCGACAGCCCCGGAGCGCTGCAAGGCGCCTTGACAGCGGCGCAGTACCTCGCCGGTGACGCGCTGTCGACCTCGGCCTATCTCGCGTTGGCGCTCGGCAAGCCGCTTCTCCTGGAAGGCGTTCCGGGCGTCGGCAAGACCGAGGCTGCCAAGGCGATAGGCGCCGTGCTGGGCCGGAACGTGATCCGCTTGCAGTGCTACGAGGGAATCGACGCCGCCGCGGCGCTCTACGAATGGAACTATCCCCGCCAAATGCTGGCGATTCGCCAGGCCGAGAACAGCCAGCTCAACGTTTACACGGATGAATTCCTCCTTGCGCGCCCCTTGCTGGAAGCGCTGCGAGCACCGGATGAATCCCTCTTGCTGATCGACGAAATCGACCGCTCCGATCACGAGTTCGAGGCGTTCTTGCTCGAGTTCCTGTCGGACTTCACCATCTCGATACCCGAGACCGGCACGGTCCGCGCGGCATCCCACCCGATTGTCGTTCTGACATCGAACCGCACCCGCGACCTTCACGAAGCCCTCAGGCGACGCTGTGTCTATCATTGGATCGATTTCCCCGATCCTGCGCTTGAAGCCCGCATCGTGATGGTTCGAGCTTCGTCGGTTGCCGCGGCGACGGCGGAGGCCGTGGTCGCATCGGTGGGGCTCATGCGGGAAGAACCATTGATGAAGTTGCCCGGCGTCGCCGAGACGGTCGAATGGGCGGAGGCCGCGACGCTGTTGAATGCGCAAGGGGAGCCTTGGCCCGCGGCCTTCCGGCGCTCGATTGGCGTCGTGCTGAAAGACCATGACGATCTTGCGCAATTGTCTCCGCGCCTGGATGCGTTCCTGCCTGGAGAAGCCGCATGACGGCTCCACGCCCGCTGCCTCGCGCCGTGGAGCCGTTCATCGGGTTCTCCGCCGTCTTGCGCACCCATGGATTTTCCGTCGGGCCCGATCAGACCATCGGTTTTCTGGAGGCAATCGAGCTGTTGGGGCCGCGCAATGTCGAGGACGTCCGTCGCGCCGGGATCGCCATGCTGGCGATCCCCAAAGACCGGCAAGACGAGTTTGACGCGCTCTTCCGCGCCCATTTCCTGGGGATGACCGCGCCGGGCGCGGCTGAGGCCGAAGACGAAACGGTTTCGGCCCACGAGCCGACCGGCGCAGGCGAAGAGCGGGACGCGGTTGATCCTGATGCGGAGACCGGCGAAGAGGCCACGGCAATTGAGCGTCTCTCACGCCGCGAATTTGCGGAAGAAGACTCAAGTTCGGCCCTGGAGCGCTTTCAGCGCCTTGCGCCTGCCCGACTGCCGCGGCGACTGTCGTACCGCTTTGCGCCTGACCGGGGCGGCAAGCTGCTGGACATGCGTCGGACCCTGCGCGATGCGGCAAGGCGGGACGGCGAGGTCTTCACCCTTGCACGTCGCCGCCGCAAGAGCCGTCAGCGCAGGATCGTCCTGCTGATTGACGTTTCCGGATCGATGAAGGACCGGACAGAGGCTGCAATGACATTCGCGCACGCGCTGACCGGCGCGGCTGACCGCGCGGAGGTCTTCACGCTTGGCACCCGGTTGACACGACTGACACCGGCGTTGCGCGTACGCAATCGGGCAAGGGCGCTGGAGCGCGCCTCTGCACTTGTTGCCGATGTTGATGGCGGTACGCGGATCGGCGAAGCCCTGACCACCTTCCTTGCGGTGCCGCGCTATGCAGGCATTGCCCGTGGCGCGGCGATTGTCGTCTTGTCCGACGGCCTGGAACGCGGGTCGCCAACGCTGATGCTGGACGCGGTTCGGCGGCTTTCGAAACTGGCTTGGCGCCTGGACTGGCTCACGCCGCTGGCGTCGGACCCGGACTACCTTCCTGCAACTGGCGGACTGAGCGCCATAGTGCCGAGCCTCGATTCATTGGCCGACGGATCGACGAGCGAAGCGGTGGTGAGCCATCTTCTGAACCTGGCATCCCAAGCCCGCCACGGAGGCGCCGCATGATAGACTCCCACCACCATATCTGGCGGCAAGCGGACCTGCCGTGGCTGCTCGGCCCGGAGCGACCGAGGATCTTCGGTCCGTATGCAGCGATAAAGAGGAACTACCCGGTCGAAGAATACCGCGCCGACATCGGGGGCATCGGGATCAAGAAATCGGTCTATGTCCAGGCAAACTGGGCACCGAACTGGTTCAAGGACGAAATCGCCTGGGTTCAGTCCGTTGCCGACAGGAGCGGCTGGCCACACGCAATCGTCGGCTTTCTCGACTTCACGAAAGGCGATGTCGGTCCTGCGTTGAAGTCGCTCGGGGATTTCCCGTTGCTGCGAGGTTTCAGGCAGCAGTTTCACTGGCACGAGAATCCGCTTTACCGATTCGCCCCCGACCGCAGGCAGGTTGCGGACCCCCGCGTCGCCGAGAACATCGGAAGGCTCGCAGAGCACGGTTTCACCTTCGACCTCCAGGTGTTTCCGGGCCAGATGGCGGACGCTGCGGAACTCGCTGATGCGTGCCCGGAGGTGACGTTCATCCTGCAGCATGCCGGAATGTTGGAAGATCGGTCCCAGGCCGGCTGGAAGGCCTGGCGCGCAGCCATGACCGATCTCGCGAAACGGAAAAACGTGGTCACGAAACTGTCGGCGTTCGGAACGTTCATTCGTCGGAACGACCCGGACTTCATCGCCGACATCGTGAAGCAGACGGTCTCAATCTTTGGGGCTGATCGCTGCATGTTCGGATCAAACTTTCCGATCGAGAAGCTCTGGACGAACTATCGGGATCTCGTTGGCGCTTTCAGGAAAGCGACCGCGAGTCTCACCAAGACGCAGAGAGTGCAAATCTTCAACGACACCGCGGCGCGGGTTTACCGCGTCGAATAAGGGAGTACCCAATGGCCCTCACCATCCACATACTTGACTTTGGCGACATCGAGCTCGAAGCCAGCTTTCTGGTCCTGGGCCACGACTGCGGCCGCGTTCGTCGAGTTCCGACCTACGGGTTTCTCATCCTTGGCGGGCAGCACCCGGTTCTGGTCGACACCGGGTTTCGTGACAACGCGATCATGGAGACCCTGGGCATGCGCGGACACTGCTACCACGAAAACACCGTGGAGCAGCAACTGTCCAAGCACGGGCTCCGTCCGGGCGACATCCGTTACGTCATGCATACGCATCTGCACATCGACCACGCGGGCAACGACGACGATTTTCCCCTGAACACGACGGTCGTTCTGAACCGCCGGGAAATGGAGTTCTCGGTCTCGGGCATCATGTATCCGCAGTACCCCAAGCCGGACGTCAAGCACCTTGTCGACAGGATCTACGAACCCGAAGCCATTCGTTTCCTGGACCTCGAGATCACGGGGGCGGAAGAGATCATTCCGGGCGTCTGGTGCGAACCCGCGGGTGCGCATACCGAAGGTTCGATGAACGTGATTGTCGAGACCGCAGATGGGCTTGCCTGCATTTGCGGCGACGTCATCTATGACATCAACGATCAGGTCATCAACCATGTCCGGGTCAACAACTACATGGAACCGCAGGTGACCGGAAACCACGCCGGATCCAAGCGTTCGGAGAAGGCGCAGATCAAGAAGCTGCTCAACAACTACCGGTACCTGTTGCCGGTGCATGATCGCGGCGCGGTCATCGAGCACGGGCAGGTCGTGGGCCGCATTGGCATGACGTGCCCGGGTCCCGTGGTGGAAAGCCTGCCGGCCCGCAATTGGTTCCCCGCCTGAGGAGTTTGCCATGCCCCATGTTGCGACCGACCCGCGCTTCACCGAACTGATCGACCTGAACGCGCCGGTGCGCCAGATCGGCAGCGGCTTCACGTTCACCGAGGGACCGCTGTGGCATCCGCTTGAACAGCATCTGGTCTTTTCGGACATGCCCGGGGATGTCCGGCGCCGCTGGTCAGAGACAGGCGGCGTCGAAGAGGTCATGCGCCCGTCGAACAAGGGCAATGGCATGACCTATGATGCCGACCTGAATCTCCTGGTCTGCGAACACGCGACGTCTTCGGTCGCGCGGTTCAATCGCGATGGCTCGCGAGACGTCCTCGCCAGTCACTTCGAGGGCAAGGAGCTGAACTCCCCCAACGACATTTGCGTGCGCTCGGACGGTTCGGTCTATTTCACCGATCCGACCTTCGGCCGGATGGAACACTTCGGGGTGCCGAGGCCGCTTCAACAGGGGTTTCAGGGCGTCTACCGACTCTCGCCCGGGCATCGCCCCGGCGACGAGCCGCAGCTCGTGTCAGACAGGTACATGTTCGGGCAGCCCAACGGGCTTTGCTTCAGCCCCTGCGAGCAGTTCATGTGGGTCAACGATACGGATCAGGCAAACATCCGGATGTTCGATGTCGGCCCCAAAGGCGCACTGGTCAATGCCAGGCTCTTCGCAAGCGGCATCAAGGAGGACGGCCGCGCCGGGCTGCCGGACGGAATGAAGTCTGACACCAACGGCAACGTCTACGTGACTGGTCCTGGGGGCGTCTGGGTATATGACTTCCACGGCGTGAAGCTCGGCGAAGTCATCGTGCCCGAGCAGTCGGCAAACCTGCACTGGGGCGGAGAGCACTGGCAAACGCTCTACATTTGCGCGACGACCGGCGTCTATGCCGTGGGCCTGAAATCTCGGGGGCGGGAGGAGCCGTTCATGCGTGCTCAACCGACACCCTCACGCGCTTCGACGGGTGCCACAGCGGCAATCGATCCGCGCAGGACAGCCTTGATCATCCAGGACATGCAAAACGATGTCATCATTGATGGCGGCGCGTTCGCCGAGAGCGGATCGCCCGCGCACGCCAGGTCGCAGAACGTCGTGGCGAATTCCCGGCGGCTGGCCGATGCTTGCAGGCGCGCGGGCGTGACAGTCATTCACGTGCATTTCATCTGCGAGCCGGGGCATCCCAAGATTGGCCCCAACGCGCCGCTCTATTCGGGTCTCATCGATGCGGGAGCAATGGTTCGCGGCTCTTGGGGCGCTGCCCCGGTGGCCGGGCTAGAGCCGCAGGGATCCGATCTTGTCGTTGAGAAAATGTCGATGAGTCCGTGGGAAACCTCGCGCCTGCAAAGCTATCTCAGGCACGGCGGGATAGACACGCTGATAAATTCCGGTGCATGGACCAACATGTCTGTCGAACACACCGCCCGCACGGGTGCGGACAAGGGGTTCCGGGTGATCGTTCCCGAGGATGCCTGTTCGACCATGAATGACGAGTGGCACCGGGCATCGATTGACTTTGCGATGGCGAATGTTGCCGAAATAACAAGCGTCGACCGTGTCATCTCTCGGCTGGAGGCAGGCGGATGACAACGGAGAGCCGCCAACGTTCAGAGAGGTACGAGCTCGCCGTTGAACGTCCTGTGACAATCATCGCGACCGCGATGAACATCATTCTTGGCGTTGCCCTGGCAATTGCTCTTGTCCTGAAGATCTACATGCTGGTTCTCACCGACTACGTTTGCGAGGCAGATGGCGCGACGCTCGGAAACCTCATTCGCTGCACTGCGACGCTTGACCTCGTGGCGGCGGTTCTTGCGGTCGCCGCAGCCCTCAATGCGGCGACCGTTCTCATTGTACCGAGCATTGAGTACTTCTCGCGGGCACTTGGATTCGCTGCGGCGGCGGCACTTGTTTCGCTGATGGGCGCCTATGTGGCTGGCGACTACGACTGGCGGATGACCTTGGCGTCAACCGCGCTGTTTGCGATCGTCTTTGCTGCGATGTCGTGGAGGCGATTGTGGAATTCGATGCTTCCATCTGGTGCGCCGAAGATCCCACCAAGTCAAACGCCGGAATCCGGCAATGATCGTGCCGCGAACTCCTCTTGACATGGCACTTCAGGAAAGCTCTGCGTCGACGACCCTTTGAGACGTGCTTGCGTCATTTGGCGAGTTCCAGGCTGCAGTCCAATCTCGCGCGCCTCGACCGGTCGCGTGCCTTCGCCAATTCTGCACCTGTGGCTGTGCGAGCCCGCTTCGCTGACGGTCATGCCCTTGCGGCGATCAGTTCTGACGCCTTCAACGTGCCGCCAGGGCAGTGCGGCAGACCGACGGCCTTCAGGCCTGCCTCAACAAGAGCCAGAGCACCGAAAATCACTTGGGCGTTGAAACGCCCCATATGGCCAAGCCGGAAGAAGTGGTGCCACTCAGGTTCGGTCTTTTCCGCCATGCCTAGGCCGACTCCCAATGAGAGTCCTGCACGGCTCACCACTGATCACAAAATTTCCTTTCCCTGCTTGGGGTTGGTGTCAGAATTGACGAACCTCTTGGGAGGGTTCGCCAAATTCAGACGTCCTGAACTCGACCAGATTTCTTACAATGAACGTGATGCCTCTTGCCCGGTGGTCCGTGCGAATGCGGGAAGCTCGTAGACCAAGCGCAGTCCGGTTCCGGGGAAGACCGTGCCTGTCCGGTTGAGCTCGTCGAGCAGTCCGGCGATGGCGGCGTCGCCGGCGTTGCTGGCGGTCCCGAGGATGCGCACACGCAGGACGCCGCTCTCCTGGTCCGGAACGATGTCGGCCTCCGACCGGAACAGTTCCGCGAGGGGACGGCGCGGTTGCGCAGCGTGCCGAGCCTGCTCCGCATCCGGTTGATCCGGCGGTCCAGCTCGCGCCGGGCCGGGTTGACGTCGGGCTGGTGATAGCATGTAGAGCGCGGCAAGGTCATGAGGTCACACCCGCGTCCGATCGTGATGCAATCGGGCCGGTGATCACGGATCCAGACCCGTCTCTCTGCGACTGTCCGCGCACTCGATCCCCCTTGGAAACTCGATCTCCAATGCCTGGCGGCCAACCAGCCGCTCCAAGGCCGCGATGCGCGCCTTGCACTCGGACAGCAGGTCGGCCTCGACTGCGTCATCGTCGCAGGATCCGCGCTCGTACTTCTCGATCCAGATGCGGATGAGGCTGCGGCAAACATCATGACGTTCGCTCAGGGTCCGGAGCGCCTCTCCGTTCAGGTAGGCCTCGACCACCTCGCGTTTCTTCGCAGTGCTGTGTCTTCGGTGTCTCCTGGTCATGGAACCTCCTTACAGAAGGCCCCGGATGGGGGAAAATTGAATCGCCAAATTGTCCAACCGCAGGGGCGCACTCCATGGCGAGCTTCAGGTTGAGCTGCATTAGGCATTGGCACACCGGGCCGTGGTTGTTGCTCTGTCAATATGCTTGAAGCATCTGGATCAGTCGCCGCCCCATAAGGTTGTCGGTTGACAACTTAACTCTTGAGGCCTATGTAATGTCCCGTAAGCCGCACAAGTCCAAGGAGATCGAAGCGGTCTTGCGTGAGCTCGAGTCCTTGGGTTGGACTGTCACTTTGCGATCCGGGCGCGGGCATGCTTGGGGCCTGATCCGCTGTCCTAACAACGATCCAGACTGCCGGTGCGGTGAGTTTTGTCAGATGGGTGTCTGGTCGACGCCACAGAATCCGGGACGGTTTGCTCGGCAATTGAGGAACCGGGCGCTTGGCTGCACGAAGCTCGGCAATGCCGATGATGGCGCTCAAGAGGATGATTGACATGGCAGAAATCGAATTCGAACTGGTCTTCGCCCTTCCCGAAGGCGATCACGATGCATTCGAACTGATGGATGCTGTCTTCGAGGCCGGATTCGAGGACGCCATTGTCGGAACCGGTGTGCCTGGCATGATCGGGATCGCGCTGGAAGCTGCCAGCGATCACGCCGAAGACGCCATTCTCGATGCAGCACGCGCGATCCAGAAACAGCTTCCTGCCGGGTCTGTACTGCGCGAAGTGCGCCCGGACCTGGTCAGCCTTGCTGATGTGGCAAAACGGCTCGATGTGACGCGCCAGTCGCTCCAGAAGCGCAAAATGCCCTTGCCCAGCCAGGGCGGCCTTTTCCGCATGGAAGAGGTTGCCGTCGTCATCATGGAAGCCGCGCAAGGTAAGGGCGCAGGAACCCGCAAGGGGCGTTTCTCGGTCGAGAAGGCCGCTAGATGGTTGAGTGCCGGCAAGCCTGCGCGCAGGGTCAACGCTGGTCTTGCCGTTGGCGTGATTGACGGCACGACGCTGGAAATCCGTGAAGACGTCAAGCACTTCCTCTACGCGGACAATCCGGCAACCGACCCACAGAATAGTGCTGGCGCGGCCTGAACTTCCAAAAGCTCGTGTCGGGCGAGGCGCGACTGCCATGCCGCAGCTTGGCAAACGGCTCCCGCCTGCCAATCCACAGCTTGGAACCACACTCAATGCGTCACAGCCCCCTGTCCATTTCCCGTTCCCGAACCTCTAGCCTGAATTCCCAGTGCGCCGTGGAAAGGCGCGTTTTCCTTGTGGGTGCGAATCACGCAACAGTTGTCGCTCGGTTGGTAGCAGCCACGGTTTGACGATGTAGACTGAAGACCTTGGTGTCAAAGGGCCGCCTTGGGCGGCTCAGCGAACAGGCAGGCCGGAACGCGATTCGAAAAAGGCAATGCGGGAGCCGACCCTCTGGGATTGGGGAAGGCCGACGGCCCGGGAAGCAAGGCGAATGCACCGGGCCTCCCGCCGGGGTATGGCGCCGGCGGCGGTCTGATGATGGAAGACGTGGCCAACATCGGGAAGCCCTGTCGGTGTGCACGCGCCAACCGGAACCCCGCGAGGGGCAGGCCGGGCCGGCAGGGTGGCGGAGACAGTACTGGAGACGCCGGGCAATCGAGGGAAGGGGCCTCATGAGCCTGCGGGAGTGGCGCTGCCTATCACCCCGCCTCAGAGACTCCGGATCGCGTCACGTGCGGAAGCGAAGGGGTCGGACCTGAACGGTTCGATCGAGGCGTGACCAGATCGGGTGGAAGGATGGCCGCAGTGCAGCGGTTGCGAATGGCCCGACCGGCTCCTTCCATTCGCGCCGTCCCGGGGTTCCGTGTGCGAGGTGCACGATCCCACTGGAGAGCCCGGTGCCGGCGCACGCCGGGTTCGCAGAGAGCGGGGGACTGGAAACGCGGCCAAGGGAACCGGCTGAGGCCCGGAGCGAAAGCGACGGACACGCCACCGGACCCTAAAGCTGGCGCGCCAGCCCCCGACTCTACCTCCTGGGGAGAGACGTGACGCGAGACGGTCGCATTTTCTGGATTCCCCAGGCTCTCATTGGCTTGTCGCCGACAGTTCATCACATGATTGTATCGCAGTAGTAACAATAATCGTAAGATCATTATGGAGGCCGCGAGCGTCGCCCGGCATGGCGGCGACGGAATTCCCGCGCCGGCCGCCGCCGCGATGCACGTCCCCAGGTGGCTCTTGTCCCGGAAAACAACATGATCTTGCGCCCGGCCGTTCTTCAGCCACGTTCCCTTGACATCGACACCGCATCAGGCAGTTGACAGGGAGTGCCCATGATGATATTGTGACAATGTGTATTTTGTGCAGCAATGAAGATTATGAGCATCAAGGACGCCTTCCTCAAGCCGCAGAACCCGGCACAGAGACGGTACGAGGCCCTCAGGGCCCGCTATGTCGACGGAATGGACTGCAGGGCCGCGGCCGAAGCCTTCGGCTACAGCGTCGGGTCCTTCCGCAACCTCTGCTCCGCGTTCCGTGCCGATCCCGGCTGGGCCTTCTTCCAGCCGCCGCAGAGGCCGAAGGAGCTGCCGCCGCCGGGGATCGCGGCCACGCGCGGGCGCCGCAACGACCGCATCCTGGCCCTGCGCCGGGAGCGGCAGATGTCCATCCACCAGATCGTCGACGTCCTCAGCGCCGAGGGCTGTCCCGCCAGCCCGTCGACCGTGGCCAAGGTGATCCGCGAGGCCGGGCTGGCGCGGCTGCCCCGGCGCTCGGCGGCGGTCCTGGCGGACATCGTCGGCCCCGACGTCGCGCCGGTCGCCGACCATCGTGCCTTCCGCATCGAGGACGGCGCCTTCCGCACCCGCTTCGGCGGGCTGTTCGTCTTCGTCCCGATGCTGGCGGCCCTCGATCTCGACCGGCTGCTCGACGAGGCGGCCATGCCGGGGAGCGCCATGATCCCCGCGCCCGCCGCCTGGCGCGCGCTGCTCGCCCTCAAGCTCTGGGGCATCGGCCGGCCCGCGCAGGCCATGGCCGAGGTCTTCGATCCCGGCCTGGCGCTCTTCGCCGGCCTCAACGCCATGCCCAAGCGCTCGACGCTCACCGAATACAGCACGCGGGTCGACCCGCGCCGGCTGCCCGTGCTGATGCGTGCGTGGAACCAGGCCGTCCGCGACCAGGGCCTGCGTCCCGGCGCCTCGTTCGACCTCGACTTCCACACAATCCCCTACCATGGCGACCAGGCGCTGATCGAGAAGCACTACGTCTCCAAGCGCTCGCGCCGCCAGAACGGGGTTCTCGCCTTCCTCGCCCGCGACGCCGAGGCCCGCGTGTTCTGCTACGCCGACGCCACCGTCCGCAAGGACCGCCAGAACGACGCCATCCTCGACTTCGTCGCGGACTGGCTCGAGGAGACCGGCAGCCTGCCGGGCGAGCTGGTCTTCGACAGCCGCCTCACCACCCGCGCGAACCTGGCCGAGATCGACAGGCAGGGCATCGCCTTTCTCACCCTGCGCCGACGCTCGAAGAGGATCATGGCCGCGCTCCGCGCGCGTCCCGAGGCCGACTGGCGCCGCATCCGCCTCGCCAACATCGGCCGCCGCTACCGCACGCCGCGGATCATCGACGAGACCATCCGCCTGCCGCAGTATCCCGGCGAGATCCGCCAGATCGCGATCGCCGGGCTCGGCCATGACGACCCGGTCCTGCTCGTGACCAACCAGATGCGGGCGCGGCCCGCCGACCTCGTCGACCGCTATGCGCGGCGCATGGTCATCGAGAACCAGATCGCCGAGACCATCGACTTCTTCCACATGGACGCGCTCTCCGCCGCCGTGCCCATGCGCATCAACACCGACCTCCAGCTCACCCTCATGGCGAGCGGGCTCTACAGGCTCCTGGCAGACAGGATCGGCAACGGGCAGAGGAGCGCGCGGGCAAGGACCCTGTTCCGCAGCTTCATCGATGCCACCGCCACCGTCACCGTTTCCGAGCACGCCGTGCGCGTCCGCTTCGCGCGGCGGGCGCACAACCCGATGATGGTCAACGCCGGCTTCGCCGACGCCGAGACCGTCGTGCCATGGCTCGGAGGCCGGGCCCTGAAGCTCGAATTCGGGCCGTGAAACCCGTCATCCGTCACCGCTCCCCAATGCGTGGGAATTCAGGCTAGCTCTGTCTCAGCCGTTCTTCGGCGTCCCTCGCTAAGGTCAAGCTCTCGTTCAACATCGTGTCCAGCGCGTTGTAGGTGGCCTCTTCGCTCAGCAAGCCACGCAACGCCTGCATTGACGCGATCTGCGAGCGTATGAGCAACGTCGCGCAGCCCGCGATACCATCCAACTGGGCTTGCAGCCTCTTCGTCGAGCGCGCTTCCAAGCCGCTCGATTCCTGCGCTGAGATTTCGCAGTCCGTCACCAACCGCTCGACGCAGGCGAGCAAGTCGCGCTCCAAGGCTGTCAGAGGTGCCGTCATCTATCTCTCCTCGATCTTGATGCAGATCACCGGCGTTCCGGCCAGCGTGCAGGTGTTCAACTTGGTCTTTTCCGAGTCCAGCGTCAGCCAAGTCTGTTCCCCTCGGTCGATCCGTGTCAGCCCCAGTTCTGTCAATTCCGAGCGCGTCAGCAGCGACGTCCAGAACCAGCTCGCGGCCATCGTCGAGGCGATCCCCGTCACGATCAGCCCCGAGATCACCCAGGGCGAGATCGTCAGCCAGCGCCTGATCTGTTCGGTCCGCGTCTCGAACAAGCTCCTGTTCTCGTTCAGGAAGTGGCGCGTATCGCTCTCGATGGTACGCCGCGCGTCGCTCGCAATACCCGTCAGATCGGTCCTGAAGCTCTCCAGTTGGGATGCCATCGAGGCGGCGTAGTCCTGGCGTATCGCCTCCAGCTCCGCGTTCAATTTCTCGCTCAGCCGGGTCGGCTTTCCAGTCTTCATGGAAAATCTCTCCTTTCAGGCGCCAGCGTTCGCCGGTCTCAGGGTCCTGGGCGGTCAGGTAGGCCTTGCCAACGCGGGGCAGGTCGAAACCGGCGTCGGCAAGGGCTTCGAGCATGCTGGCGCGGTCGGTGATCAGGCCTACACTGTGATCTGGTCCAGGATCCACGCATGCAGCTCGTCGCGGCCATGCGCGCGCGTTGGGGCCCCGATGGTGTCGCGCGCACCCTGGGCGCGCCCCAGCTCCATCGGATCGGCCCAGCCATGGCGCTGGTTCATCAGGTCGCGCAGGCTGTCATAGGCGTCCTGGTAGCCCGGTGGTGCGATATTCAGGCTGCGCCCCTTGGTCAGCTCCAGGCGCGGGGTACAGAAGTGCAGCTCGACGCGATCCTAGTGGCTGTGGCGAACCCAGAGCATGTCATATTGCTCGCCGTCCAGCCCGGCAAAGGCGAGCTGTTCGAAGTCGCCCATCACCTCGGCCTGCTGGGCTTCGCTCGGCGCGTCCTCGGCGGCAAAGCTGATCACGCCCGCGCGGTAGGTCCATTGGTGGCGGCTGGCGTCGATCAACGCCTCGGTGCGGCTGGGATCGTCGCGCAGCACCTCGGGCAAGGGATCGCGCGTCACCATCAAGGGCTGGCCATCGGCATCGCGGATCAGGTCGCGGTTGCCGTCATAGGCCAGCACGCACTCGGCCACCAGATACCCAATCGGCCCCGCGCCCGCGCCTTTGCCATTGGGGAAGAACTTGATCAGCACCGCCGCGCCTCTTCGATGAGTTGAGCAAGCTGGCGTTCGATCACCAATTGGCGACGGGCGATAGTCAGGCTGTCGAGGTCGGTGCGGCCCACCAGCATCGCGCGGTTCAGCCAGCGCGCGATCTTGTTGAGGTTGCCGTCGATGCGCCCCACGGCCAGCACCTGCGCCGGGTCGACGCGCGGCACCGGCTTGCCGCGGCGCGCCTCAGTCAGCCCGAGCGCCTCGCGCAAGAGCGTCGCGGCGGGCAGGCCTGCGGCCTCGGCCTTGGCGCGCAGCTGGACCCTTTCGATGGCCGTACAACGGAAGACAAAGGTCTCCGTCAGCGGCTCCTTTGCGCGGGGTTGCCCGCGCTGGTGGGGTTCGAAGGGGAGGCTTGCCGCCCCTCGCAAGGTCCCGTGTCAGAAGCGCCAGCGTATGACATGGGTCGCCTTGCTGTTTCCTCAGACCGCATGGCGGTTCTCCCCCACAGTCGGGACAACATCTAGCGGAAAACGCGATGCGCACTTCATCTGACGCGTCGCAAAGGACGCGATGCGGGGTGCAGAAGACGCGGTTTATTCGCCATCCTGCGCCTGACGGATGACATCCCGCAGAAGACGCAACTGCGCCTGCCATTCCGCGCTGCCCGCAGGGGCCGGTGTTCGCGCCGGAAGCCAGAAGCCCAGATGATGCTCATGCGGTGACAGGGGCAAGCTGCGCTCCAGCGTGGCCATACCTTCTCGGGCCAACCGTGCATCCCAGTCCCGGACAAAGCAGATGCCCCTCGGGACGAAGACCAGCTCCGAGCGAGTTCCGCCGGATTGCCCTTCATCGGGCAAATCCGGCGCGGACCCGCGCCCGTGTTCTTTTCTAAGTTCTTGTTCTCTGTTCGGGGGGCGATCCTGTCCCCCTTTGCTGGACAGGTCTGTCCCGCTTTGCGGATAGGATTGTTCCCCTTTCGCGCGGCTAAGCGGGACAACCTTGTCCCCCTCTCGGCGGCGATCTGTGGCCCGCCGCATGGCCGCCTTGGTCGGGCGGTAGCGCGAGGATTTCCCCTTATTGGTCCCGCGCTCCACGGTCATGTAACCAGCCGCCTCGACCTTGTTCAGCGCCCGTTTGACCGACTTGGTGTGCTTGCCGATAGCCGCACCGATGGTCTCGAAAGACGGGCGACTCTCGCCGGTTTCATGATCGGCATGAGCCAGCGCGAGGCATAGCGCCACGCGCAGGGCGTTGTCGTCCAGCTCATGGTCCGTGACCATCTCAAGAAGGTATTGCAGCTTGATCCTGCAGAAGGGCAGAAGCTCAGACATCGACCCCTCCCGCGATTGCGATCCCGGGCGCGATCTGGTATCCAGTCAGAGCAAACTTTTCGATTTGGCCGTTGACGCGGGTGCCAGCCCAGTCAGCGGCCTTTCGGTTTCTGGGGTCCCTGAAACGGTTCGCCAAAGGCTCGAAAAGCCCAATCAAATCAAGGGGTGGGTTTTTCCGGTTCGCCAGCGCAAGCCGTTGATTTCCCTTACCCCGCGCAGCCCTGCACGGCTTTCACACCATTCCCGGAGTGCGGTTGCCTTTGCGGAGCCAGTGAGCAGGGCAGTGGCGGAGTGTGACCGTATCGAACGGTCAGTTGCATTCACTTCAAGAGAGCCTTCCTGTCCCCAATGGTCGAAGGCGGCCCAGACTGTCAGCGGTGAATTCGCACGGCGGGACTTCGGCGCTTGGCCTCAGCGCTTTTACCAGAATCGCTTCCTTTCCCTTCGTACGGCTCCTATCGTGCGACTCCGGTCGTGGGGCTTCTGTCGTCTGTGCCGTCCGGCTGAGATCGACGGCAGATGCGGCGCGCTCCTCATTCCGCGGCGCATGCCGCACCCCTCTTCCAGGGCGGACAGGATTCCATCGAGGAAGCGCAAGGTCTTGGTGCCGGCATCAGGTCCCAACGGGCGTGCCGCTGCGACGGCAACGGCTCGCATCTTCACTTGGCGGGCGTCCGCGGTTCGGGCTGCCCATCATCCGCCGAAATGTTCCGGCGCTGCGCGATACGACCCCTGGCATCTCCAGCGAGGACGAAACGCGGTCGCGGGCTCTTGCCGCCGCGTCTCAGGTGCGGGATGGACTTGCGTAGGCGCTGTTCAGGCTTCGTCGCAGATCGGCGATGAAGCCATCCGTGATCTTCGCGTCGTGGGCGATCGAGTGCCAGAGCCCGACCTGGTTCACGTATTCCCGCATCGTTCGGAGACCGTGCTCGAGCTGGTCCCAGGTCAGCCCCATCGCCTCCGGGCGTATGTCGAGGCCGATGCCGGAGATCGTGTCCAGCATTTCCTCGGTTCCCTGTTCGTGGAGCATCGACCCGACGATGACGCCGAGTCCGACCGGCTGGCCATGGAGGAACTTCTTTCCGGTCAGCGCCTCCAGAGTGTAGAACAGGAAGTGGTCCGTCCCCTCGATGTGGCGGGGGCACCACCCGGCGCCGTGATAGCTCGTGCCCCATTTCAGTCCGTCGACCAGGGTCTCGATTCCCCGATCGTTCATCGCGCGGATGTTGTCCACGTTCTCGACAATGGCCCGCACCTTGGCGAGAGACTGCCTGGCGAGGCCCTCGTCATAGCGCCATTTTTCCTCGATCCTGCCCTCTCGTTCAGCATACCGCCAGTCGAGAACACCGGTGTGGAAGCACAGCACGTCCCCGATCCCGGACCAGTTGAGCGCAGGCGGACAGGCCGCAAGAACGTCGTAGTCGACATAGATCGCCTGCGGTACGGCCCAGCCGGTGTAGACCACCTTGCCGTCGACCCGAACCCCCGCACGCTGCCCGTAGACGGCGTTGACCGAGAGCGCTGTCGGGGCCTGGAACAGCGGAACGTCGAGGCACCAGGCGAAGTACTTGGCGACGTCGAGCGCCTGGCCGCCTCCCAGTCCCACGATGGCCCGCACCTCTCCAAGTGCGGCGACGTCGCGTTCCAGGTCGGCCCGCTCGATCGATCCGCAGAAATACGCGCGGCAGCCGGCGCCCGCGAAGTGGCGTCCGAACATTGGCCAGAGGTCGTTCATCGTGACCACCAGGAAGGGTGGATTGACGAAGTCCCGAAACTCCTTGAGCAGCCCCCTGCCGAAGACGGTGGGAAAGCCGCAGGCCAGATCATGGCCTTGCCCGTCAGCGAGATCGAGTTTCATCGGGCAAGTCGCTCAGGTTGTGCGGGCGAAGGCGAGCGCCGACATTGCGCGGCAAGGAGCCGACGGCCCGCCGCCGTTCCGGCACAACGGATTTCGCGTGCGGGCTCCATCAGTAGGTCGCGCTCAACCCGCCGTCGACGCAGAGCGCCTGGCCAGTGATGTAGCGGGCGCTTTCGGAAAGCAGGAAGACGAAAGCTCCGGCGCAGTCCTCCGGCGTTCCCGGGCGGCGGAGCGGAATGCGACCCGCGTCGATGTAGTGGATCCTGAAGTCGTCCGTTTCGTGCTCGTGCGCGCCGTCTTCGGTGAATGCCATCCGGGTATCGACAAAGCCCGGGGCGACCGCGTTGACGCGGATCCCCTCGGCTCCGAAATCGACGGCCATGGAACGCGTCAGCATGTAGAGCCCGCCCTTCGCGGCGGCATAGGCGGCGGAACGCGGCACTCCGAAAAAGGCCTGGGTCGACAGCGTGTTGACGATGGCCGGGGCGGTCGACCGCCGAAGCAGCGGCAAGGCTGCGCGGGTGACCCTGAGAGCGCCGGTGAGGTTGACGTCGAGCACCTCGGCGAAGCGGTGATCGGTAACGGTCCCCGATGCGCCGATGTCCAGGATCGCGGCATTGTTGACGAGACCGTCCAGGGCGGGCCAGTCGGGGACGGAGGCGAGGGCCTTGGCTACGCTCCGCGGATGGCCGATGTCGATCGGGTGATGCCTCAGGCGTCCCGAACGGTTTCCGAGGCTCTCCGCGGCCGCGGCAAGAGCCTCGCCATCCGAATCGGTGGCCAGCACTTCGCCGTCCGCGTCGAGACAGGCGCGGACGACGGCAAGGCCGATTCCGCGTGCCGCTCCCGTGACGATGATGCGCCGGCCCTCAAGTCTCATGGCTGTCGCCCCGCCATGCCTGCGCAGCGGCTTCCCGCGCGGCCTTTGCGTCACTCCAGCCGATGCGGCAGCCGTCGCGCTGGTCGCGAAAGCGCGCCGCCTCCGCACGGATGGCAGCGGCAACCTTCTTCGCCTCTGAATCTGTGAGATTGCAGGGATCGAGGTATATTTCCTGCCGCTCGATCAGGTCGTCCCGCACCGCGATCCGAGGCGACCGCGATCCGAGACGGCCGGCGAGCTCCCAGGCGTTGAACCCGGCAGCGCGGGGATCGACGGCGATCCGGACCCGCGTGATCGGGTTGCCGGTCCAGTCGGCATGGCGCGCAAGCGCAAGCCCGGGGATGTCGGCCAGTTCCTGCATCAGCGAGTCGACCCGCGTCTCCTCGGTCGCCCGCGCCGCGACGTGGTCCCGGGCCTCCCACAGCTCCAGGGCGGCCATCGCGCCGACGACGCTTTCCTTGCCGGCTTTCATGGTGCGTCCGATGCCCCTGTGCTGAAGATAGGTTGCACGGACCAGGTCCGAGGTGCCCGCCACCACTCCGCTTGTGATGCCCTGGAGAAACTTGTGCCCCGAGTAGATCGCCGCGGCGGCACCGAGCGCGACGGGGCCGCGCAGGTCGTGTTCGGACGCCATGTCGACGATCACGGGCACGCCATGTTCGCGGCAAGTCGCGATGAACACGTCAAGCGGCAGTTCGTTCTCACGCACCGTGTGGTGCGACACGACATACATCGCGGCGGCCGCGCCCCGCTCGAGCGCCGCGCGCAGATGCCAGGTCTCGCAGGCCGCAGCGGTGCCGACCGGCACCACCTTCGCGCCGGCAATGCGAATCGCCTGGTCGACCGGCGCACCGTAGTTCACCATGTGACCCATGGACAGGAGCACGCGCCGTTCGCCGACGACCCGGGGCAGCGCCTCTATCCTGGCAATGTCCGTCCCCGTCAGGCAGGCGGCGACGGTCTGGCTCATGGCCGCCGCTGCGCAGGCGGTGACGCAGCCTGCCGCAGCGCCGGTCGCCCGAGCTATGACCGAGCTCGCCCGCGCCTGCAGTTCGTCCATCTCGACGAACTCCCCGAGGATGCCGCCTACGGAAGCGCGCACTTCGGGCGCCACGCGCGACGCGCCGATGCCGGTCATCGTGCCGGAGGCGTTGATGACAGGCGTGAGGCTCCAGCGCAGGAAGGGATCTTCGCTCACGGGAGGCGCTCTCCGGTGGCGCGGTCGAAGGCATGGAGGTGCTCGGGCCTGAACGCGAGCGGCACCGTCATGCCCGGCGCAATCCCGCCGCAGGTTTCGCTGCCGACCCGCGCCGTGATCGCGCAACCGCGCGCGTTGCGCAGGTGAAGGTGCATTTCGTGGCCCAGGTTCTCCATGCGGATCACGCGGGCCTGGCCGATGCCTACGGCGTCAGTTTCGTGGCCGACAAGAATGTGCTCGGGGCGCATTCCGAGCGTCCCGGCCCGTCCGCAGGTGGGATCGACCGTTGAGTCGGCATCACCGAGCAAGTCCGCCGCAGGCATGAGGTTCATCCGGGGACTGCCGATGAAGCCTGCGACAAAGGTGTTCGCGGGCCGTTCGTAAAGCTCTGTCGGCACTCCGACCTGCTTGATCCGGCCCTTGTCCATCACTGCAATCCTGTCGCCCATCGTCATCGCCTCGACCTGGTCGTGCGTGACGTAGACCGTGGTGGCCGCCAGCTTTCGCTGCATTTCGGAAATCTCGCCGCGCATCTGCACCCTGAGTTCAGCGTCGAGGTTTGACAACGGCTCGTCAAACAGAAAGGCGTCCGGCTTGCGGATCATCGCCCGGCCAAGCGCCACCCGCTGGGCCTGGCCGCCGGAAAGCTGGCGCGGCCTTCGGTCCAGCAGATCGCCCAATCCGAGCATCTCCGTCACGCGAGCGACCTCGCCCGCGACCGTCGCGGCATCCGTCCTGCGCAGCTTCAGTCCGAAAGACAGGTTCTCGCGGACCGACATGTTCGGAAACAGGGCATAGGACTGGAACACCATCGAGAAGTTGCGTTCGGCGGGCATGAGGTCGTTCGCGCGGCGCCCGCCGATGAAGAGATCGCCGGACGAGATGGATTCGAGACCCGCCATCATGCGGAGCGTGGTCGATTTCGCGCAGCCTGACGGCCCGACCAGCACCATGAACTCGCCTTCCTCGATGCCGAGGTCCAGTTCACGGATGACCTCGACGTCGCCATAGCGCTTGCCCACGCCGCAGAAGCGTATCTCGCTCATGTCTCGGAGCTCCAACCGGGCAGGATGGAGACGACGGCCTCGATCTCGACGGTGATGTTTCCGGGCAGCGAGCTCATGCCTACCGCCGTGCGCGCGTGGCGCCCCCGCGGCCCGAAGACATTGCAGAACAGGTCCGAGCATCCGTTCAGGACCGCCGGGTGATCCACGAACCCAGGCGCCGCGTTCACCATGCCGAAGACCCGCCTGACCTGCACGACATGGTCGAGCGACCCAAGAAGCTCACGCATGGCGGCGATCAGCACCAGGCCGGCGCGGTGGGCGTGATGGTTCGCGTCCTCGACGCCCACCTCCGCTCCGACCTTGCCCGTCGCCAGTGCGCCGTCCTCCAGGACCGGCCCCTGGCCCGAGAGAAAGAGAGTGGTTCCGTCAATGGAGCCGAGATCGAAGTTTCCGACCGGCGCCGGAACCTGCGGCAAGATCAGCCCCATGCGTGCAAGCCGCATCTCGGGCGTCGCATCGACGATTTCGTCCAGACTGGATGTCATCGGGCAAACGCCTCCTCGATCCTGTTCTTCGCGCCGTTCAGGAACGTGTCCGTCACGTCGAAGTCATGCGCGATGCCGTAGGGCAGGCCCTCACGGTTCACGAAGTTTCTCAAGCCCCGCATGGACGCGAACACGTCCTCCCAGGTCACGTCCATTGTAGACGGGCGGATGTCGACGCCCAGATGCACGACCGCCGCCAGAAGCTCCTCGGCACGCTTTCCATGCATCATCGCTCCGAGGACCAGGCCGAGACACACCGCCTGCCCATGGATGAACCCCTTTCCCGTGCGGGCTTCGAGAGCGTAGAATATGTAGTGCTCGACTCCCTCGACGTGACGCGGGTTCCAGCCGGCCCCGTGAAACGACGCGCCGCCCCATCTCAGAGCATCCACCAGCAGCTCGATCCCTCGCCGGCTCAACGCCTTGATCTCTTCAAGCTCTCCCAACGCCGCCTCGGCTTTCGACAGAGATATCTGCGCAAGGCCGGAGTCGTAAGGCCAGCACGCCTCGCACGTTCCCTGCGCTTCGGCATGGCGCCAGTCCATGACTGCGGTGATGAAGCAGAACACGTCGCCCACGCCACCAACGTTCAGCGCACGCGGCGCTGCCTCGATGATGTCGAGATCGATATAGACCGTTTCCGGCACCGCCCAGCCCACGTACTTCACGACGCCGTTTTCGCGCACGGCCGATCGGTGACCGAAGACCGCGTCGACCGAAAGCGATGTCGGAAACTGGAAGAGCGGCAGGTCGAGACGCCACGCGAAGTACTTTGCGGCGTCGAGTGCCTGCCCGCCGCCCAGCCCGACGACCGAGGCTGATTGCGCGAGCCGGGGCAGGTCGGCCTCGAGCACGCTCCGCTCCATCGACCGCACGACGTAGGGTTCGGTGACCGTCGGCAGAGCGTCGCGGAACAGGGGCCAGAGATCCTCCATCGTGACCACCAGCATCTTCTCGCGCACGAAGTTCGGCGCCTCGGCCAGCAGGTTCCGGCCGAACACGGTCGAGAACTGCGCGATGTCGGTTTCCTTGAGCGCCATTTCCTATCCCTTCACCGCGCCGAGGGTCAGGCCCTTGACGATGTGCCTTTGCGCGACGATGGCGAACAGCAGCACCGGGATGATGGCGATGATGGAAGCCGCGGTCATGGCGCCCCAGTCAAGCGCCGCGTAGCCCCGGAAGCTGGTGACGCCAAGAGTCACGGTCTGAGCCTTCGAGAATGTCAGGCCGAGCGCGATTGCCAGCTCGTTCCAGATCCAGATGGCGTTGAGGATGGCGGTGGCAACCATGCCCGGCATTGTGCAGGGAACGTAGATCCGTGTCAGTATCTGCCAGTTGGACGCGCCCTCGATCCGCGCGGCCTCGTCGATCGCCGGATCGATCTCCCGGAAGAACGAGCTCAGAAGCCAGATCGACAAGGGAAGCACATGGACCTGGTACATGAGCGCGAGACCTGCATGGGTGTCGTAGAGCCCTGTCCACTGGTACAGCGAGAACATCGGCAGGACGAACAGGAATTCGGGAAGCATGTACGCGAGAATGAGCCAGACGCCGACGATGTCCCGCCCCCGCACCTTCATGCGCGCGATTGCATAGGCGGCGGGGATGGCGATCGCGAGCGACAGCGTGACGCCGGCCGCCGTGACGATCACCGAGTTCAGGAAGGTGTGCCTGAACGTCTCGTGCGTCCACAGCTTCAGGTAATTTGCGACCGTCGGGTCGAAGATCCAGAGCGGCGGGCTCGCCAGTCCGTCGCGCTTGGACTTGAGCGAAGTGACCAGCACCCAGTATACTGGAAACAGGCTGAAGAGCACCATCGCGCCGCTGAAGAGATAGGCCCATCCAAGCGACAGTCGCGCACCGATTCGCCCGCTGAGGGGAAGTGCAGAATTGGCGCTCATCGCCCTGCCTCCCCGCGACGCTGGAGCATCTGCAGCGAGAGGGCGACGGCGAGGATCAATAGCGAGAACAGGACCATCGTCGCCATCGCCTTGCCGATCTGCTGATAGCTGTACGCGGTGCGGTACACGAATGTCTGAACGACCTCGGTTGCCAGTCCCGGGCCTCCGACGGTCGTGCCGAAGACGATGTCGAAGACCTTCAGCGTGTCGATGGCGCGTATGATGACGACGGTCACGAGCAGCGAGCGCAGCATCGGAAGCTTGATGCGCCAGAAGATCGTGAATTCGCTCGCGCCCTCGACCCTTGCGGCATCGATCGGGTCAACCGGCAGTCCGCGCAGGCCTGCCAGCATGATGATGAAGACGAAGCCTGTCTGCCACCACACGTCGACGGCAACAATGGACGGCATCGCGGTCGCGGCCGCTCCGTAAAACGCGGACGGGCCTAGTCCGAGCGCGCCGAGAATGTGGTTCACGATGCCGAGAAACGGGTCGAACATGACCTTCGACATCAGCGCGACGACGATGCCGGACACCATGAGCGGCAACATAATGAGCGCGCGAAGAAGATCGGTGCGGATCGCCAGCTTGTCGACCTGCACGGCCAGATAGAAGCCGAGCGCGACCTCGACGCCCGTCGCGGCTGAGGCGAAGACAATCGTGTTCCGCATTACCGTCCAGAACTCGGCATCCGCGAGCAGGTCCGCGTAGTTGGCCATGCCCACGTAGTCCAGCTGGCTGCCCCAGTTCCAGTTGGTGAACGACACGGCAAGGCCGAAGCCGACCGGATAGAGCGACGTGAACGCGAGCGCGAGAAGGCAGGGGAGAATGAACCAGAAGGCCGAAGCGTCGCCGAATCTCCTGGCTGCAGACGGCATTCTGGCTCCCGCGTTGAAGGATCTGGGGCATGGTGACGGAAACTGTCCCGGGCCGCAATCCGGTTGCGGCCCGGGGCGCGAGGAGGATCAGTTGGCGACCATCTCTAGGAAGTCCGCCTGTGCCGCAGCGCCTGCCTCGGCGGGCTCCGCACCGCCATAGATGTCCTGGATCACATCCACGATGCGCAGCGCGAACTCGCTCCAGCCAGCGCGTTGCACGACCGAGGTTTGCGAATTCGGCATCGCCGCCGCGACGGCATCCACGTAGGTCTGCGGGAAGCTCGACGCATAGTCGGGGTCGGCCCAAGTGGACAGCCGCGGGGCGCCTCCGTGAAGCTTGCCGATCGCCGTCGCGTTGTCGGCGTTCGACATGTACTGGATGAACAGCCACCCCGCCTCTGCGTTGGCGGCGTTCTGCGGGATGCCGAAGCCCCACTGCCAGTGCGCGGTGAAGGGCTTGCCCTCGTCGTTGTCGACCGGGATCACCGCATAGCCGATCCTGCCCGCGATCGGGCTTTCGTCCGGGTTCTCGAAGCCTGGCGCGAAGAGGCTGGCGTCGATGAAGAACGCCGCGCCGCCCGCCATGAAGAACTGCGACGCGTCCGGCCAGTCCATCGCCTGAATGTTGACGGGCCCGGCCTTCATCAGTTCGGCGTAGTTCGCGAGGCCGCGCACGATGTCGGGGTCGTCCAGCCTCGGCTGTGTCCAGTCGCCCGAGAACCAGACGTTGTAAGGCGCCGAACGGTCGGCCGATCCGACGGAGTTGTTGACGAACCCGGTGATCGTGTCGATCAGCGTGTCGGAGCGGATCCCTCGCAGGACGGCGCCGGCCACTGCGCCCCCGCTTTCCTCCTTCACTTGCCGCGCCGCGTCGATCAGTTCCTCCATGGTTGTCGGCATCCTGCCGTCGAGATACT
Organism: Paracoccaceae bacterium; assembly: GCA_965208685.1. Taxonomy (GTDB): domain Bacteria; phylum Pseudomonadota; class Alphaproteobacteria; order Rhodobacterales; family Rhodobacteraceae; genus JAJEFO01. The sequence continues at coordinate 1,499,329 of CBDBPL010000007.1, forward strand.
GGTCTACGTGATCCATGTTCGCGAAAAGTATGTAGGTCTCGAAAGACGCCGGAATGCCGTGATACTGCCAGCTTCCGCCGACCTCATACTTGGTTGCATCCAGAAATCCGGCGGGAATGTCGTCGAGGTCGTAGTCCGCCGCGGTCAGGTCGGGACTGTCTATGAAGGCCTGGAGCGAGTGCACGAGACCGTTCGCGTGCTGCGTGTACGCCGTCGAGTCCATTGGCAGGAAATACACGTCCATCTGGGAATTGCCGCCGGAGCCGCGCAGCGCGACCTCCATCCGGTCAAAATAGAGATCCTCGGCCATGGTCAGCAGGTTCACGTCGATTCCGGTGTCGCCTTCAAACTGCTCAAGCACCGTACGCACGCCGTCGGTGACCGGGTGTTCGGGCATCATCACGGTTATCGACCCGCCCGAGAACTGGTCCCACGCAAAGTCGGCAAGAGCTGCCGACGTCGTCATGCCGAGTGCCATCGTTGACGTCACGACCAGCATCGTCTCGCGGAACATTGTCTTGTCGCGCTGAATGTTCATCTTGTCCTCCTGTTGAGTAGCGGCGGCCATGTCGCGGCCATTGGTCAACCGAAATCGCAGGATTTCGGGAAAAGATCAACCATTCTTGAAAATTGCTTGACCATTATGTCAATCGCCTGTGCGATAAATTTCTCGTGAGTTCCGGAAGGGCAAGCAGTTTTGGGCATTGGCAGCCCGGTTCAGGCGTGCAATTGGCTGACCATTCCGGAAATGGGTGGCTTGCCATGTCGAACGGCACGACAGATCGCGTATACCAGGAAATCCGCAACCTGCTCCGGTCAGGCGACATCGCGCCCGGCCAAAGGATCCCGAACGAGCGGAGGCTCGCCGAAATGAACCATGCCTCGCGCGCCCAGGTCCGCGACGCCTTGCTGATGCTGCAGCAGGACGGGCTCGTCGAACGCAAGATCGGCAGCGGCACCTACCTGTCGATGCGCGCGCCGCAGATCATCGAGCTGGCGGAAGCCCATGTGGCGATGTCTCCGGAGCGGTCTCACGACTTTCACGAGACGCTCGAGGCGAGGCTGATGATCGAGCCGCCGGTGGCTGCGCGAGCGGCCGAAGCGCCAACAAGGGAATTCGTCGCGGAGCTGGATGCCGCTCTGGAACGCATTCTTGACGCACCGACCTGGCTTCAGTTCAAGGAGGAGATCTACGGCTTCTCCAGGCTGTACTACGTCGAGGCCGGAAACGGCTTTCTTTGCTGGACCTTTGACCAGATCGTGTCCACCCGCCGCGCGAACAAGTTCGACGGCGGCACGGAGAAGGCTCCGGTCGCCAACCTGGTCCGCAAGCACTTCCACGAACGGCTGTCGAGAATCGCCGAAGCGATCAAGTCGGAAGACCCGGACAGGGCCCGCCTGGAGGTGGAGGGTTTCCTTGTCGGTATGGCCGCTTCCTCCGCACTGTAGCGGCCGCCGACCTGCCGGACGAATTCATGGGGGCTTAGGCCGGCCCTCGCCTCGGGTTTCGATCGCGGCATACAATGCTGGTCCCCGGTCCGTCCACAGTGGTCCGCGTCCGCGGCCCGGTCACGGGCGACGGCGAGAGAGTCCCGGGACGTCGGCGCGGACCGAGGTTCCCCGGTTCAAAAGCGGGGCATCCTGCCTTGGCGCCAGGACCGACCAGCCCCGCCGCTTCCAGGAGCGTGTCGGCTGTCGTGCTGCCGGATGTCTCGGACGCGTGCAGCGTCAGCGTGAAGTTGGGGCGTTCGTCCGCGAGCGCCGCCAGCTCCCGAAGATGAGCCGTACTGCCCTCGTTCTTCAAGCCATTGAAGAGAGGCGCTAGGCTGCCCCGCAGATCCATGGCATGCGCCCAGCCGACGAGAGGCGTGATGCCGATGTTGCTGGCGATTCACAGCTCCGGTCTTCCTGGGGCGCGGTCACTCGAAACGGCCATAGGGGCCTTGAGACGCTGCAAGGCGGGCGGGCAAGCTGCTACGCCCGTGTGGCGATCAGCTCGGAGGCCTTCAGCGCGCCTCCGGTTCTGTGTGGCAGTTCGACGGCCTTCAGGCCCGCCTCGATGGTGCCCAGGGCGCCGAGAATCATCTGGGCGTTGACGTGACCCATATGGCCAAGCCGGAAGAAGTGGTGCCATTCGGGCGCGGCTTTTGCCGCCATGCCGAGGCCGATTCCCAAAGTGAGTCCCGCACGTTCTTCGCACCATTCCCGGAGCGCGGTTGCTTTCGCCGAGCCAGTGAGCAGGGCGGTCACGGAATGCGACCTCATCGAAGGGTCGGGCGCGTTCACTTCCAGAGGGCCTTCCATTCCCCAATGTTCGAAGGCTGCCCAGACGGATTCGGCTATCGCCGCGTGTCGTGCCCAGATGTTCTCGAGACCCTCTTCCTCGATCATCAGGAGCGCCTCGCGCAGGCCATAGAGATGATGTGTAGGTGCGGTTCCCGCGAAATACTGGTAGAAGACCTCGGGCGCGACGCGCGTGCGCCAGTCCCAATAGTAGGTGACGAGGCCGGCGCCGTTCCTGGCCTCTTCAGCCTTTCCGTTGAAATACACGAAGCCGAGCCCGGGCGGCGTCATCAGGCCCTTTTGAGAGCCTGCAACCATCACGTCGACTCCCCATGCATCCATCTCGAAACGGTCGCACGCCAGGGACGCGATGCAATCGACCATGAAGAGCGCCGGATGGCCGGCCATGTCGATGGCGGACCGGATGGCCTCGATGTCGTTGCGAATGCCTGTAGACGTGTCCGTGTGAACGGCAAGGACGGCCTTGATGTCGTGGCCTTGGTCCTTGCGAAGGCGTTCGGCCAGGCGGTCCGGGTCTATGGCGCTGCGCTGCCCGAAGTCCAGGACTTCCGTTTCGACTCCCATTCGCTGGGCCACTTCGGCCCAACCATGGGCAAATGTTCCCGTGGCCAGTGCCAGCGCGCGGTCGCCCGCGGACAGCGCGTTCGAGATCGCCGCCTCCCAGGCTCCATGGCCGTTGGCAATGTAGATTGCCACGTCGTGCCGCGTGCGCGCGACCTGCTTCAGGCGTTCGACAAGGTCGGGAACCATGTCCACAAGCTCGCCTTCGTAGATGTTGGGCGCGCTCCTGTGCATCGCCATCAACACCCGCTCGGGCATGACCGAGGGGCCGGGTATGGCGAGATAGGAAATGCCGCTGGAGAGTTTCATGTCGGGGCTCCGGAATTCTGGCCGGACATATTCACATTCCGGCGCCGGAGACAATGCGTGTCTGGCGAGGAGAAGGGCCTGTCCCGCACTGCGCCTGCCCGCCCGAAAGGACACGGGGTCTTGCCGAGATCGTGCCCGTTCCGCATCCGGCGCGCACGCTGTCCAATTGGGCGCGCGTGCGTTGCGTGCGTGCCGAACGGTGGCAGTCGCGGGGCATGTTCCCGCATCACGCAATGTCGCGCAGTTCCTTCCTCTCCGCCCAAGTCGAGAGCCTTGGCAACGCTGCCAACGAACACCTCGCTCCGCGATCTCGCGGCCCCACGATTCCAGACGTTGCGTTGAGGCATCACGCGAATGCCGTTTGGCTCGTGCTTCGCTGCATCGACGTTCGCGAATGTCCTTCGCGTTCGTTCTCCAGACCGGCGCAATGCGGGCATCGTCGAGCTGCCTCACGGCGGGCTTGGAGATGGCACGTCATTCGGCAACGGCAATGAGTCGGCTTTCGGGATCCCGCGACTTCGGCGGGCTTCCTGGATTGCAGTGGCTGCCGGAAGCGGTCCCGGCCGGACAATCCCGGTCGGAGAAAGCGGCTCGCCGTCTTGTGCGTGCGACACCGGCGGGCTAGCTAGTGCTGCGAGGTGGTCCGAGGAATCGAGGGCGTGAGCGAGAACTCCCAGACATCGGCCGACTGGTCCGGGCCGCACCGCGCGCATTCCAATCGTGAACTGATCGGATGGGTGTGGCGCAGCTACCTGAAAGGGCATTGGCCCAAGATTGCGGCTGCGCTTGTGCTGATGGCGATCGAAGGGTCAATGCTCGGCGCTCTCTCCTACATCGTGCAGCCGATGTTCGACCTTGTCTTCCTTGCCGGGAACCGGTCGGCGATCTACTGGGTGGCGGGCGTGATCGCAGGCATCTTCCTGATCAGGGCCGTGTCGGACTTCGGGCACCGGCTGCTCATGAACGGTGCAGGCCTGGCGGTTACTTCAAGCATGCAGCGTGACATGCTGAGCCATCTCCTGACGCTTGACAGCGCCTACTTCCAGTTCAACGCGCCGGGCACCCTGATCGAGCGCGTGCGGGGCGACACGACGCTGGCCAACCAGATCTGGATGCAGGTCCTTGGCACGGCCTGGCGCGAGGTCGTGACCGTCATTGCGCTGCTGGGCGTCGCGATTTCGGTGGATTGGCGCTGGACGATCGTCGCTGTCGCCGGCGTGCCGATCCTTCTCGGGCCGGTGCTTGGCATGCAGCGCTACGTCCGGAAGAAGGCGCTTGCCGCGCGCGAGCTCGCCGCGCGGCTCTCGACGCTGCTGGACGAGATATTTCACGGCATGGACACGATCAAGCTGAACAACAGCGAGGCGTTCGAAGACCTGCGGTTCGGTGCGGCGGTTGACCGATACCTTAACCAGGAAATGAAGGTCAGGATCGGGCAGGCAGGCCTTCCCTCGACCATGGACGTCGTTGCTGCCATCGGCTTTGCCAGTGTGGTGATCTATGGCGGCGGCGAGATCATTGACGGAAAGAAGACCGTTGGCCAGTTCATGTCGTTCTTTACCGCGATGGCGCTGCTCTTCGATCCGTTCCGTCGGCTGGCGAGCGTCGCCGGCGCTTGGCAGGCGACCCGTGCAAGCCTGGAGCGGATTCGGAACGTGTTTCATGTGGCGCCGACCATACATGCGCCCGCAAGACCCACGGCCTTGCCGGACGATCCTCGCGCGGCGGACATCAGGTTTGAGCATGTGGCCGCGTCCTACGGCCACGTTCCCGCGCTCAGGGACGTGACCTTCGTGGCCAAGGCCGGGGAAACGACTGCGCTCGTGGGTGCATCTGGAGCCGGAAAATCAACCATTTTCAGTGTTTTGACACGACTCCTTGATGCGAGCAGCGGTGAGATCCTGATGGGAGGCGTCCCGTCCACCAAGCTTGATCTCGCCGACCTGCGGCAGCTCTTCTCGGTCGTTACGCAGGACGCTCCGATGTTCGACGAAAGCCTTCGGCACAATATCGTGCTCGCCACGCCTGACGTGACGGAAGAGCGCGTTTCCGCGGCTGTCGACGCCGCCCATTTGAGAGACTTTGTCGCCGGATCTCCCGAGGGCTTGGAAACGCCGGCGGGCCCACGTGGCACTGGACTTTCCGGAGGGCAGCGGCAAAGGGTGGCGATCGCCCGTGCGCTCCTGCGCGACGCGCCTGTCCTTCTGCTGGACGAGGCGACCTCTGCGCTGGATGCGGAAAGCGAGGCACACGTGCAGGAAGCGCTTGACCGCCTGGCCTCGGAGCGCACCACGCTGGTGATAGCCCACCGCCTTTCGACCATTCGAAAGGCCGACAAGATCGTGGTCATGGACAAGGGCAGGGTCGTCGACGAAGGGCGGCACGACGAGCTTCTCTCCCGTGGCGGCCTCTATGCGAGGTTGCACGAGCTTCAGTTCAACGAGGACTGACGAGCCTGGCGTTCGGGTAGCCACGCACGCTCCGTCAATGCATGGACCGCTCGTCCGGAATTCCTCCAGGCGGACAAGAAACGCAGTTGCATTGCGCTTGCGCCCTGGCGGGCGGCCCCCTCAATTCCTGGCTTGGTCCACGAGCTTGCCCGCCGAGATCCAGGGCATCATCGCGCGAAGCTTTTCGCCAACCTCTTCAATCTGATGCGCGTCGTTGTTGCGGCGTGTCGACTTGAAGAACGGCTGTCCCACGGCGTTCTCCGTCATGAATTCCTGGACGAACTTTCCGGACTGGATGTCCCTCAGGATGGCCTGCATGCGAGCCCGGGTCTCGTCACGGGGCAGGACCCGCGGCCCGGAGACGTATTCGCCGTACTCGGCCGTGTTGGAGATCGAGTAGTTCATGTTGGCGATGCCGCCCTCGTAGATGAGGTCCACGATGAGCTTGACCTCGTGCAGGCACTCGAAATACGCCATCTCGGGGGCATAGCCGGCCTCTACCAGGGTCTCGAATCCCATGCGGATCAGCTCCACCAGGCCGCCGCAGAGCACGGCCTGTTCGCCAAACAGGTCGGTTTCGCACTCTTCCTTGAAGTCGGTCTCGATGATGCCGGAACGTCCGCCGCCGATGGCCGAGCAGTAGGACAGGCCGAGTTCGAGGGCCTTGCCGGACGCGTCGTTGTGAACGGCGACAAGACAGGGCACGCCTCCGCCCTTGACGTATTCGCCCCGTACCGTGTGGCCGGGTCCTTTCGGCGCCATCATGATCACGTCGATGCTGTCGGGCGCCTCGATCAATCCGAAATGCACGTTGAGGCCATGTGCAAACGCTATGGCGGCGCCCGGGCGAATGTGATCCCTGACTTGGGCTTTCCAGGTCTCGGCCTGCAGTTCGTCCGGCATGGTGAACATCATGAGGTCGCACCACGCGGCGGCGTCGGAGATGCCCATGACCTGCAGCCCTTCGGCTTCGGCCTTCCTGGCCGAGGGCGAGCCTTCGCGAAGCGCCACGGCAACGTTCCTGGCGCCGGAATCACGCAGGTTCAGCGCGTGTGCATGGCCCTGGCTGCCGTAACCAAGTATGGCCAGCTTCTTGTCCTTGATCAGGTTGATGTCGCAGTCGCGATCATAATATACGCGCATCGGAACTTCCTTTGTCGCAGGTTTCGTGAATTCCGAGAGCTTCTAGCGCAGATTCACCGGGATGCAAGCAACGGCAACCGCGCCTCCCGCGATTCCGATTTTTGCCCTCGCCGGGCAGGCAGTCCCTGGCATGAACAGCGCAGGCTTGTTCATGCCAGGGACCGGTCAAGCGTGAACGTTGCAGGGCCGCGTCAACCCTTCCCTTCGGCGCGACCCTCGCCATGCTCGGGCAAGCCCTGCGCGTGGCTCCTGTCGCGGGGTTGACCCGGCCCTTCCACTCGGCTCCTTCGAAATCGCGTTGAAATCTGACCCACCCCCGGACCAGGCGAAAACGCCTCCATTGCACCGCACCAGAGAGGCGAACCCTCCGGTCCCGTCCCTGTCTTCAGCCCTCACGGAAAGTCACGCCCCAGCGTCCGTTGTTCAATCGTGTCTGAAGAGGACACGACATACCGGACAGATGGCTCGTTACCTATACCGGACACTGCCAAATGTCATTGACACCCGATAGCTTCCGGGTCCTCGCCGGCATTGGCGTCGGCGGCAGACTCAGCCCGCAAGCCTCCAGCCCGCAAGACCCGCCCGCATGACGCGGTCACGCAGGGGGGGCCAGTCTCCGACCAGCCGCAACCCGGCGGAGCGGAGGACCTGTGCGGCAGGCGAGCCGTCGCGACAGAGCCGGTTGTAGAAGTCGATGACCATGGTGCGGGCCAGCACGTCCCGCTGCCGGAGGCGCGCGAAAGTGCCGAGCTGCATGGCAGTCCCGAGTTCTCCTGGTGCATCGCGCGCAACTTCGAGCAGGCACCAGACGTCCGAGAGCGAGACGTTCAGGCCTTGTGCGCCGATCGGAGGCAGCACGTGGGCCGCTTCGGCAATCACTGCGACGCGTTGGCCGGCGAACCTGTGCGCTCTCTGCGCCATGACCGGCCACACTTGGCGGGCGGACATCGGAGAAAGCGGGCCCAGCACGTTGCAAGAGCGCTGCGTGGCGGCCTCTCCGAGCGCCGCGTCGTCAAGACCGGCGAGCCGCAGCGATTCGGGTCCGTCATGCATCCAGACCGCCGCAGACGCCGGCGCGCCGTTCCTGTCCGGCAAGGGTACCAGAACGAAGGCGCCGCCCGAGAGGTACAGTTCTGTCGAGGCCGCATTGTGTGGCGACGGGTGCGACACCGCAAAGGCCAGGGCCTTCTGGCCGTATCGGGTGGTCTCGGCTCCGATGCCTGCCGCCTCGCGCAGGGGCGACGCACTGCCATCGGCTGCAATCGCCAGCCTTGCCCGGAGCCTCGATCCGTCTGTCAGGCCGACAATCGCCTCGTTCTGGCGCGTTACAAGCGACGAGAATCCGACGCCGAACTTGAGATCGATGCGCGGATTGGATTCAGCCATGTCGGCCAGCCTTCGCCGGGTCAGGGCATTGGGGAGGTTCCACCCCAGTGCGGGAATGCCAAGATCGGCGGCACGGAAAGAGCGTTCGGTATCGATCCTTGGCGGGTCTCCCGTGCAATTGGCAACGCGAAGGACCTCGAGCGGCGTCGCGGCGTCGCGCAGCGCGTGCCAGATGCCCATCGCTTCCAGATGCCGACGCGACGGCTCAAGAAATGCCGTGGACCGCAGGTCGTCGCTCCCGCCCTCTGCAGGCGCCGGTGCGGGGTCGGCAAGCGTTACCGAAAGGCCCGCATCCGCAAGTCCCAGGGCCGCCACCAGCCCGGCAATGCCCCCGCCGGAAACGAATATGTCGGTTTCTTCCGCGCGCATGATGGGAACCGTTACGGCCTTTGCTGCCTGTCGTGGATGAGCCGGGACTCCGTCACGCGAGGCTCCTGAGGAATTCTGCGAGATCGGGCGCATGGTGCTGGACATGCGGGGCGTCGCTCGGCGCCCTGGCCACCAGGACCGTGCGCATGCCGAGCGCCTTGGGGGCGACCAGATTGCGTGCATCGTCTTCGAACATTGCCGCGCGTTCCGGCACGAGGCCGTCCCGGGCGATGATGGTCTCGAATGCGAGGCGTTCGGGCTTGGGAAGAAAGCCTGCGTGCTCGACACCATAGACGGCGTCGAAGATGCCTGACAGCCCACGGGCCTCGATGACCCGGCGTGCGTAGGGCTCCGAGCCGTTGGTATAGACGATCGCCCGCCCCGGGAGGGTGGCGATCGCACCCGCAAGACCAGGGTCCGGTTCAAGGTGATCAAGGCGAATGTCATGGACGTGATCGAGATATGCGTCGGGATCAATGTCGTGCTCACGCATGAGCCCGGCGAGCGTGGTGCCGAAGCGGGCCCAGTAGCGTCTTCGGATCTCGTTCGCTTCCGCGCGGTCCACTCCCAGCGCATCGACAACCCACTCGGTCATCCTGACTTCAATCTGCTCAAAGAGCCGCGCCTCGGGTGGATAGAGCGTGTTGTCGAGGTCGAAGATCCAGGTGTCCACGTCGCTGAATCTGGAGGTCATCATGGATGACCTGTAGATCATGTCGCGGGGGATTGCCACACGGACGGATCAAGGGTTGCGGACCTGCACCCGGCTGGCAGGCTGGCGCATGGCGACGGGACCCGTCGTTTCGCGTCGCATGGATCGGGTCCCGGGCGGCGCTCCCCGTTTGAGCCGAACCCGACGCGGCGGAGGGTGCATGCAGTCCGGGTTCGTGCGCGTCACTTTCGCCGTTGATGTTGCCGGCGCTTTCGTTGGATGATGCCCAATGCCCAGGCAGGCCAACCCCGTGCCCGTCGCGAGCTGGCGTCCAGCCGGCTTTGGCGCCGTGTCGCGTTCGGCCGCGAAGGTCAGGCTGCCGGCGGTCATGTTGCTGCCCTGCCGGCGGGCGGATCGGGGCAATGCCGGGACGACAGGGGCGTCGGAATGAGTGTGTGCGTTGCAGGGGGCGCGATGACGCCGTTCAACCGCCGCAAGGACGGCAGTTCCTGGCGTGACTGGTGTCGCGACGCGTTTGCGGGAGCACTTGCCGACGCAGCGCTCGAGAGATCCGCGATTGACGCGCTTGTCGTCGCATCGGAGAGCGACTTCTTCACCTTGCAACTCAATCCGGCGAGCATGATCGCCGACACGCTCGGGCTCTTTGGCTGCCGGTCCTGCCGAGTCGAGGGCGGGGGTGCGTCGGGGCATCTGGCCGTTCATGCGGCAATGGCCATGGTGCTCTCCGGCCAGTCCCGCCGGGTTGCCGTGGTCGGGGTCGAGGCCTCCGCGACCCATCTGGACGGAAAGACCGTGGGAGTTCTTCTTTCGCACTCCTTTGATTCCTGGACGGACGGGTTCACCGGAACCGGTTCAACGTCCATATATGCTCTTTCGATCTTGGCGTTCATGGAACGGACCAAGGCAACGGCGAACGACCTGGCGCGCGTCGCGGCCCGCAACAGGCAAAACGCGCGGGCGAACCCGAATGCGCACCTGCCGCTGGACATCCGCGAAGAGGATGTCGCCGTCTCGCCCGTCGTGTCCTCGCCCTATCGCAGGCTCGACTGCTCCCCTCTGAGCGACGGCGCGGCCTGCGTGATCCTTGGCCGGCCGGAGGATCTCCCGGACGCCGGCAGCGGACGTGTTCGAATCTCTGGAACCGGCGCGGCCAACGACCGGGCGCGACTGGGCGACCGGCCCGACCCTGGTCGGTTCCGCGCCAAGGAAGCCGCGGCCAGGCGGGCCCTCGCGGCAGCCGGGATCACGGCGGACGCGATCGGATTGGCCGAGGTCTACGACAGCTATTCCGGAGCGCAACTGCAGGCGCTGGAGGCGCTCGGTCTCGCCTCCGATGTCGTCGCCGACGAGCGCTCCGGGAGGTTCGCAAGCTGCGGCGAGCTGCCCGTGAACCTGTCCGGGGGACTGCTCGGCCAAGGAGCGCCCGTCGGGGCTACCGGCGTCGCACAGGTGCTGGCGGCGGCACAGCAACTGCTTGGGTCGTTCCCCGGCCTGAACCCGCGGTCGGGCCCTGGACACGCGCTGGTCGATTCACATGGCGGCATTGCCACGAACTGCGCAGTCAGCATACTGGAGCGCCAGTGACAAAGCACCGCCTGACACTGGACCACTGCCTGCCGAAGGGCCGTCTCACGCCGTATTTCGAGGCACTTGCCCGAGGCAAGGCGCTGGGCGAGCGTTGCGGTTCCTGCGGTCGCGTGCAGTTTCCGCCCGGCGGCATCTGCGGGCACTGCGACGCGGCGGAGTTTGCATGGACCGAACTGTCCGGCGCCGCCGTCGTGATCCACAGGACCGACACCCCTGACAGGGCGTTCGCTCTCGTTCGCTTCGAGGGGGCGAGGAATTCTGCGGTCGTCGCGGTCGCCAATCCCGACATCCTCTCCCGCCGGGGCAGGCTGGCGACTTCGCCCGCAAACGTGCAAGGGCTGGCTATCGAACTGGTGGACGAAGGGAACGGGCATGCTTGAGGACTGGTCGAACGAACGGCTGTCGCGGATCGGTCTGCGACGGGGCGCCGACGGGGTCGAGATCCACATTCCTGACGACAGCAACATCCATGGAATGACGGTCGGCGCACAGATTGAAGCCGGGAGAGGCCTTGCCCCGGCGATGGCTTTCGAGCGTGACGACGGGACGCTGGAGCATTGGAGCTTTGCCGAGGTGGACGTCGCGGCAACCGCGCTGGCGGCGCGACTCCGGGAGCTGGGCAGCGGGCCCGGCGATCCGGTCGGGGTGCATACGGGAATGCGTCCCGAAACCGGCATCGCCCACATGGCGATATGCAAGCTCGGCGCAGTGGCCGTGACGTTGTCGCAGCTCTACGGCCCGGACGCCCTGGCGCATGCGCTGAACGACTGTGGCGCAAGGATCCTCCTGACAACGGAAGACGGCTGGGCGCCTCACCGGGACTCGGCACGGAAGGCCTTTCCTCGGCTTGAAACGGTGCTGGTATCCGAGACGCTCGGGGCGGAGGAGGACTTGCGCACGGCGATGTCCGGCGGACCCTCGCTTCCGTTCGAGCCGACCTTCGGCGGCGCCGACGATCCGGCCCTGCTGATGTACACCTCTGGGTCCACAGGCATGCCCAAGGGAATCAGGCACGCGCACAGGGTGCTGGCTTCCTACCGTCCGTCAGTCAACCTCTTCTACAACCTCTCGCTTTGCGACGCGGACGCGGTGTTCTGGTCGCCGGCGGACTGGGCCTGGGTCGGCGGACTGCTCGACATGCTGTTCCCGGCATGGCTGGCCGGGCGGCCGGTGGCGACCTCCGAGGCGCGATTCACCGCCGACCAGGCGTACGGTTTCATGGCGCGGCACAGGGTTACCCACACCTTCCTCACGCCGACGGCAATCAAGCGGCTGGCGGAGACTCCGGATCCCCGCGCCGAGCACGATCTGGCCCTGCGGGTGATCTGCACCGGCGGCGAGGCCCTTGCAGCGGACACGCTGGCTTGGGCGGAAGACCGTCTGGGCGTGGTCTGCAACGAGTTCTACGGCCTGACCGAGGTCAATCACCTGATCGGCAACTGTGCCGCGCTCTACCCGCGTCGACCCGGCAGCATGGGCATCGCCTATCCGGGCCACGAGGTCTTGCTGGTGGATTCCGAAGGCGGCGAAGTGGCTCCCGGCGAGCCCGGAGAGATCGTGACGCCGGCAGACGCGCCGACCCGCTATCTTGGCTATCTGAACGCTCCGGAGCAGGAGGCCGGGCTGCGGCTTGGCCCCATGATGCGGACGCGCGATCTCGCGGTACGGGATGAAGACGGGTATTTCTGGTACAAGGGCCGGTCCGACGACCTGATCAAGTCCTCGGGCTTTCGCATCGGGCCGACCGAGATCGAGGAATGCCTGATCGCCCATGCGGCCGTGGCGGAAGCCGCGGCGGTTGCCAAGCCCGACGCGGCGCGCGGCGCGATCGTGAAGGCATTCGTGCGCCTGTCCGGCGGCTTTGAGGCGAGCGAGGACCTCTCGCGTGCGCTCATGGACCATGTCCGTGGGCGGCTTGCCGCCTACAAGGCCCCGCGCGAGATCGAGTACGTGGAGGAGTTCGAGATGACCTCGTCGGGCAAGGTCAACCGCAAGGCGCTGCGCCTTCGCGAGCAGGCGCTGGCAGGCAAATGATTTGACATGATGAATCTGTATCTACTAATCACTTCGAAGGCAGGGGAGGGTTCATGAAGTTCGGAATTCACGCCGGGATCTGGATGAAGGAGTGGACCGACGATCCGGTGCCGCTGTTCGAGCGCGCCGCCGCGGCCGGCTTCGATGGGGTCGAGGTGTCGCTCCTGGGAATCGGCCTGGAGGAGGCGCCCGCGCTGCGCGAGGCGGCGGAACGGGCCGGCGTTTCGCTGACCTGTTCAACGGGTCTCGGTGCGTCCGAGGATCCCACGTCGGGCGATCCCGACATGCGCACCGCCGCGTGCGCGGCATTGCGTCGGGCGATCGAGACCGCGGCCGAACTCGGCTCGTCGTCCCTGGCCGGGGTGGTCGCCGCTCCCTGGGGCGTGTTTGACCCGCTGCGCAAGCCGGAACGGGCCCGGCGCGCCGCCGAGACGCTCGGCCGGATGCAGCCGGTGCTGGAGGAAACGGGCGTCGTCCTCGGGATCGAGGCGATCAACCGGTTCGAGACCGACCTGACCTGCACGGCCGAGGAGGCCGTGGCCATAGCCGAGGCAAGCGGTGCGGACAACGTCGGCGTGCTGCTGGACACCTTTCACATGAACATCGAGGAGAAGGACCCGCCTGCGGCGATCCGCGCCAGCGGACGCAAGCTGGTGCACTTCCATGTCTCCGACTGCGACAGGGGCGTGCCGGGAAGTGCCAGGTATGACTTCAAGGCCGACGCGGAGGCGCTGCGGGACATTGGCTACCGGGGCTGGATCGTCGCGGAGATGTTCGTCCGCCCGGGCTATCCCAGCAGCCGCGACCTGAACATCTGGCGAGGCATCGAGCCGGATGCCGACCGCGCCGCCGCCGAGGCCCTGGAGCACATGAAGAAAGTCTTCGCCGATGTCGGCTGACGGCTTCTTTCGTTCACTGCACGAGGCGGCGAGCGCCAGGATGCAGGAGTTGAACGCGCTCGACGCCGCCATCGGCGACGGCGATCACGGGACAACGCTCGTGCGCGGCCTGACGCGCGCGGCCGCGGCCGAACCCGGGCGGCGTGCCAAGGCGTTCATGCGGGCCTCGGGCGGCGCGTCGGGGACGCTCTTCGGGCTGGTGCTGCATGAAATCGAGCGGCATCTGGATGGCGGCGGCGAACTGGCCAGCGGGCTGGAGCGCGCCTGTGCCCGGATCTGCGACCTGGGAGAGGTGCAGCCGGGCGACAAGAGCCTGGTCGATTCGCTTGCTCCGGCGGCCGGAGCGCTCGCGGACGGAAAGTCGCTGGCCGAAGCGGTTTCGGCGGCCGAAGCGGGCCGGGACGCGACCCGGGACATGCGCGCCAGATGCGGCCGCGCGCAACATGTCGAGGGCGGCGGCGCGGGGCATCTCGATCCGGGCGCGGTTTCCCTGGTCCTGATCCTGGAAAGCCTTTCCCGGGAGTCCGTTTCGTGAAGAAGCTGTTCAACGATCCGGCGACAATGGTCGACGACATGATCGACGGGTTCGTCAGTGCCTTTCCGCACGTGCGCCGGGGCTCGCTTGATCCGCGCATCGTCGTGCGTCAACGGAACCGGAAGGACCCCGATGCATCGGTAACGCTGCTGATCGGCAACGGCTCCGGTCACGAGCCGATAGCGATGGGATTCGTCGGCGAGGGCGTTCTCGACGCGAACGTGGTCGGCGACGTGTTTGCGGCGCCTTCAGCCGACCTGATCCTCGACGGCATTCGCGAGGTCAGCGGGGCTGCCGGCACGATCCTGCTGATTTCCCGGCACTCCGGCGACGTCATCAACGGCCGTGCCGCGGCGATGCTGGCCGAAGAGGAGGGGATGAAGGTCGTCCCGCTCCTCATGTACGACGACATTTCGGCGGCTCCGCCCGAACGGCGGGCCGACCGGCGCGGCGCTCCGGGGACGATGTTCATCTACAAGATCCTTGGAGCGGCTGCCGAGGCTGGATGGCCCCTGGAACGCCTGACCCGACTCGGCGAAGACGTGCGCGATCGCACCGTCACGCTGGCTGCCGCGGTCTCGCCGGGCATCTCGCCCCTGACCGGGCAACCGATGTTCAGCCTGCCGGACGACGAGATCTTCCTTGGGATGGGCGTGCATGGCGAACCGGGCGTGGGACGGGTCAGGACCGGGCCGGTCCGGGGCCTTGTCGAAGAGATGATCCGGCGCCTCCTGGATGACCGCCCGGTTGCAGCGGGCGGGCGGGTCGCCGTCATTGTCAACGGCATGGGCGGGACGACGATGATGGAACTGCTGACGGTCTGGGCGGAAACCGTGAAGGCGCTGGCTTCGCGCAAGGTTCGGGCGATCGCGCCGATGGTCGGCAGTTTCGTGACGACGCAGGACACGGGCGGGTTCTCGATTTCGCTGCTCGAGCCGGACGACGAGATGCTGGAGTTCTGGTGTGCACCGTCGGACACGCCGGCCTTTCCGGGAATTGAAGTGACGGAAGAGTGCCCGGCATGACCCCTGCGCCAGCCTTGGCCGTCGAGCAGCCGATCTGCGGCATCGCGGTCGACATGGGCAGCGGTCTCGGCACCGCCCTGCGCAATGCCCGGGGCGATGCCGCGCAGGACGACGACCTGTTTGCCTTCAAGCGCATCGTCGCCGACACGATGAGCCGCACCGCGACGACGCTGCTCGTGGACGCGGAATACGGACGCGATCTGCTGGCCTCCATTCATGCGCCGTGCGTGCCGATACTGGCCTACGAGGCAGACGTCTACCGGATCGCGGATGAAGACCGGATGACGGTCCTTCCCGACGACCTGAAGATATCGGACTATGCCGCTCTCGGCGTCGGCGTGCTGAAGTTCTTTCTCTATTACGCTCCCGACGACGAGCCCGGGATCAATCTCAGGAAGCAGGCACTGGTACGGCGAATCGGCGAGGAATGCCGGGTCGAGGGCATCCAGTTCCTGTTCGAACCCCTCGTCTACGACCGCTCGGTGCCTGACACGGCATCGGCGGCGTTCGCACGACTGAAGCCTTCATTGGTCGAGCGTGCGACCCGTGTCTTTGCAGCCGCAGAGTTTTGCATCGACCTCCTCAAGGTGGAGCTGCCGGTGAGCCTGGGGCACGTGGAGGGATTAGGCGAACCAACCTTGTCGGCGGCGGCGGCGGAGCATGCCTTTCGCTCCGCCGCCGAGGCCGCCGGAGACATCCCGATCCTGTATCTGAGCGCAGGAGTGACATTCGGCCAGTTCGAGGCCGGCCTGAAGATGGCGCGGCGTGCCGGGGTGAAGCCGGCCGGCTTCATGTGCGGTCGCGCCGCATGGAGCGACGCGATCGAGGTCTTCGGGACGAAGGGGCAGGATGCCACCATGGGCTGGATGGCGAGCGAAGGCCTGCGGCGGCTGGAGCGTCTGGCAGAGGCGCTGCAATGACCCTGCCGACGCCCTCACGACGGGCCGCACGGCTCGCGGACGGGCCCATGGGCGCGAGGAATCGCGGAGCTGTCTCGTTCGGCGACACGGGATGTCCGGAAGGCCGTGCATCCTGGCGCAGGCCGCCGACCATCCGGAACGGCTTGTCGCGGACGGCGAATCCCTGTCTGATGAACGCGAGCGGTTCCCTAGAATGTGCGGAGACATGAACAGGCCCGTCACTCCGAAATACATGGTCGTTCACGACGAGA
Source organism: Paracoccaceae bacterium (assembly GCA_965208685.1). Taxonomy (GTDB): domain Bacteria; phylum Pseudomonadota; class Alphaproteobacteria; order Rhodobacterales; family Rhodobacteraceae; genus JAJEFO01. The sequence continues at coordinate 1,515,775 of CBDBPL010000007.1, forward strand.
TGCTGAAACGGCTGAAGTCGAACCACTACTCGGTCGGTACCAGGCTGCCGTCGGAGGAATCACTGGCCGGAACCTTCAAGGTGAGCCGGGTCACGATCCGCAAGTCCTTGGAAATGCTGGTGGATGCCGGTTACCTCGCCTCCCGGCAGGGCAGCGGCTATCACGTCGACTGCCTGTCACCGCAGAGGGAGACGTGCCTTGAATCCTTTACCGACGCGGTGCTGCGCAAGGGCCGGGTTCCGGGCGCGAGGCTGATCGGCATCGACGTGCCCCACCCCGATCCGCCCGGGGACGTCGCGGAAGTCTTCGGCGCCCCGGTTGCGCGCATCCACCGGCTGAGGACCGTTGACGGAGAGCCGGAGATGCTGGTCAGCACATGGGTTCCGACGAAGCTGGTTGCGGGCCTCGCACCCGACGCCTTCCCCGAGTTCGGACCCGGGCAGTCGATCCTGCGAATCCTCTCCGACCGCTTCAACCTCGCGTGGTCCCGCGCCTGCGAGACCGTTCGCCCCTGCGCCGCGCCGAACGAGGTTGCGGAGCGTCTCGGCATCGAGACCGGAGCCCCGATCCTGTCACTGGCCTGCACGGCGTATGACGACCTGGACTCGCCTGTCTTCCACGATCAGGTGTTCCGCGCGACGCCCATAGTGTTCAACCTTTCGGGGTCGGCCAGGAAGACCGACCCGATCTAGCCACGGAGAATCCATGCCCCTGAAAGTCGGAATCATAAGGGCATCCTTGCCGAGCTACTTTCCCGAACGCCACGGCGTGTTCGAGGCCTGCATCGGCGCCGTCGAGGAGCTCGTGACCGCAGTGGGCGGAGAGGTGTGCGTCGCGCCGAACGTCCCGATGGACGGAGCCGGCGCACGCAGCGCCCTGGAACACTGTCGGGACCAGGGGGCCGGCTTCGCGCTCCTGATCCATGGCGGCTTCACCATGGGCGACGTGGCGCGGGAGGTCGCGATGGGCGGCATGCCAATGGGCGTCTGGGCAACGCCCGAACCGACGCACGAGAACGACATCCAGCTCAACAACTTCGTCTCGCTCAACATGAGCCTGTCGATCGCGCGTGGCGTTCGAGACCTCTCCAGGAACCCGGTTCAGTGGTATTTCGGCGCTCCGGAAGATCTCGCGCTGCGCGACCGCCTGTCACGCAGCCTGCGGGCGCTGTCTGCCAGGGAAAGCCTGAGAGGGGCAAGAATCGGCGTCGTCGGCGGCCTGGCGCCGACCTTCTACAACATGGAAGTGTCCGGCGATGCCCTGGCCCGCAACCTTGGAGTCGAGGCCGTGCACGTGGACATTCACGGAATGGTAGAGGCCATGGCCGCCGCCGACGGCGGCGAGGTCGAGTCCGAGATTGCGGCCATGGGCGCGCGCGGCGAAATACGGGGCGTGTCGGACGAGCAGATGGCACTGACCGCCCGTGCGGCGCTGGCGCTGAGGAAGATTGCCGGCCGGGACGGCTATGACGGCCTGGCGGTGTCCGACTGGCCGGCGCTCCAGGAAAGCCCGGGCATGCATCCCGGCGCCGCCTTCAGCTGGCTTGAGGAGAAGGACAACATGGCCATCGCGTCGGAAGGCGACGTGCTCGGGACGGTCACCCAGGTGGCTGTGCGGTCGATCACAGGCAGGGTCGGCAGCCTGCTGGACATGACCTCGCCCCAGTTTTCCGATGACCGCATCCTGATGTGGCATGGCGGCGGCGGGCCGCTCTACATGGCCAGGGACGGGCGCGTCGCGTGGATCAACCATCCGATGATCGGCCGCGGCACGCGGGAAGGGCCGAGATTCGGCGCGATCGCGGACTTCGAGTTCGCCGACGGGCCGCACTCCGTGCTGCGCGTTGCCCGCAGTGGAAGCGCGGCCTTCGCCGTCGAGGGCCAGGTCAGGGCGATGGGCGAGACAGGATTCACCGGGTGCCGCGGCTGGGTCACAGGGTTTTCCGATCGCGGCGAGGCCTGCAGCGCGGAGGACGTCGTGACAAGCGTCATGGAACACGGGCTGGAGCACCACTTCGTGCTGGTCCCGGGTCCCTGTGCCGGCGACTTTCTGGAATTCGCCGCGTGGGCCGGAATGGAGTGCCTGCCCGTGATTCCGGCACACGGCGGATTGCCTCCGCGTTCCGCCCGAACATGTTGACTCGACCCCCCGCCCATGTAGATTTGTCGATACAAATTGAGATATACAGAAATTCCCCTGGAGACATGAGTGACCCAAGTCCAGCTTAACTCGGTCAGGAAGCAGTTCGGCAACTTCGTTGCCATCGAGAACCTTGATCTGGACATATCCTCCGGCGAGCTTGTTGCCTTGCTCGGACCCTCGGGTTGCGGCAAGACGACCACGCTCAGGATGATCTCGGGACTGGAGCGCCCCAGCAACGGCGCGATCCTGTTCGACGGCAAGGACGTGTCCGAACAGGCCGTTCAGGACCGCAACGTGGGCATGGTGTTCCAGCGCTACGCGCTGTTTCCGCACATGACCGTGGAGAAGAACGTCGCCTTCGGCCCCAGCGTCAGGGGCGCGCCAAAGGCGGAAATCGCCAGAAGGCTCGACGAGATCCTGGAAGTGGTGCAGCTGACCCCGTTCCGCACGCGGTTTCCGGCACAGCTTTCGGGCGGGCAGATGCAGCGCGTTGCCGTCGCGCGCACGCTGATCACCGAGCCCTCCATCCTCATGATGGACGAACCGCTCGCGAATCTTGACACCAAGCTCAGGGTGGAGATGCGGCGCTTCATACGCGACCTGCAGCAGCAGCTCGGCATCACGACAATTTTCGTGACCCATGACCAGATCGAGGCGATGGAACTGGCCGACCGGGTGGCGGTCATCTTTGACGGGCACCTTGCGCAATTCGACACGCCCGAGAGCATTTACCGCTACCCGAGGTCGCTTGACGTCGCGGATTTCATGGGCGCAACGAACATCTACCCCGGCAAGCTCCTGTCCAGGAGCAGGGTCGGGACCGCGCTGGGGGAAATCGCCTGTCCGCACCAGAACGACCGGTCCGTCGGGGACTCCGTGCACGTCCTGCTCAGAGCCGAGGCGCTGGACATGAGCACGGGACCCGCCACGCGGGACGGGCCTGGATTCCAGGGTCGCATCAAGGCACGTGACTTCTTCGGCGCCAGCGTCACGTACAGGGTTGCGTGCAACGACCAGGAAGTCGACGTGACCGAGAATGCCCGGCGCATGCGCGACGTTGGCGACGACGTTCGGCTTGAGATCGCGCCGGAGCAAGTATGGCTGCTCAGTGGGTGAGCCAGAGAAAGGACAACTTCAAATCCTGAGGAGGAATGTGATGAAACCAATTGTCTCGATATTCGGCCTTGTCGCGGCCTGTGCCGCCACATCCGTCTGGGCGGCCGACCCGGACGACGCGGCGTTCCGCGACGCCTTCCTGTCCGGCAGCGCCGACTGGGCGGCGGTCGAGGCCCGTGCCGCCGAGGAAGGCGAGGTCAACATCTACTACTGGGGCGGCAACGACCTCCTGAACATCTGGATGGACCGGGCCGTGGCTCCGGCCATGGCGGAGAAGGGCGTGACGCTGAATCCGGTACGGATCACGGGCACGAAGGACGCCGTTGACCTCGTGCTTGCCGAAAAGCACTCCGGCAAGGGCATTGGCCAGGGCAGCGTCGACATGATCTGGATCAACGGCGAGAACTTCGCGACGCTGAGGCGTCAGGATGCCCTGTTCGGCAGCTTTGCCCAGAGCCTTCCGAACTCCGCGAACCTGGAATGGGACGAGAGCGATCCGAGGGCGCTGCTGAACGTGCGCGATTTCGGTGTTCCAAACGACTCGGCCGAGGTTCCCTGGTCGGGCGAGCAGTATGTCTGTGCCGTCAATTCCGCACGCGTGGCGGACGAGGACGTGCCGTCGACCTTTGCCGAGTTGAAGAGCTACCTGGAGGCCAACCCGGGCAAGTTCACCTATGTCAAGCCGCCGCACTACCTGGGAAACACGTTCGTTCAGGAGGCGGTCTACGCACACAACCCAGACGGCTCGGGCGCCACGCCGTTCCAGCAGTCGATTGACGACATTGCACCGGCGGAACTGGCACGGCTGATCGCTCCGGGGTTCGAGTACCTCATGAGCATCGAGCCCAACCTTCTCGATGCCGCCGGCGGGTCGCCCCGGTATCCGGAGGACAACAAGGCGCTGGACGGCCTGTTCCTGAACGGCGAGATCGACTTCAGCTGCAAGTTCGGCCTGTATGCAGTCGCCAAGGGCCTGGAGATCGGCACCTATCCGGAAGCTGCAAGGCAGTTCGTCTTTCCGGAAAAGACGATGATCAAGAACAAGAACTACCTGGTCATTCCGGGCAACGCCCCGAACAGTGCCGCCGCGCTCGTGCTGGCGAACTGGATGACGTCGGTCGACAGCCAGGTCTCCAAGCTCGAGAGCGTCGGAATGCCGGCCGGCATCGACGGGTGGAAACTCAGTGCCAGCGATGCGGAGCGCATCGTCAACGCATCGCCGGGCCTGATCGGCGTCACGCAGGCCGACCTGGACGCGAATGCCGCACCGGACACCAACGCCACGCTGGTCGACGTGATCGAGGCAACATGGCTTGAGGTGATCGAGCGCGACTCGACGGCATCGATCGAGGAGGTCGTGGCCACCGCCTACGCGAATCTCGGAAAGTAGTCACTTGTTCGGGGCCGGCTGTCATGGTGCCAGCCGGCCCCGATTCCGCCGGTGACAAGTCGAGACGTGTCCGCCAGTTCTGAGCAAGCAGGCATGACGGCGCGCGAGCGCCGCACCCGAATCCTGCAGATGCTCCAGCTGATACCGATCCTGTCGGTGCTGGTGATCCTGTTCGGGGGCGCGCTTGTGATGGCGTTGCTGCAGTCGCTCGGTTTCGCGCCGTGGTTCGGCATCAACACCTTTCCGGACTTCTCCTATTTCGGATCGCTCTGGGGGTCGCAGACCTTCTGGGTCTCGCTTTGGCTGACGCTGTACTATGCGACCGTCTCGACCCTGCTGGCGCTGGTGTTCGGCACGATGCTGGCGCTCGCGCTGATCAAGGCCTTCCCGGGCAAGTGGCTCTACAAGTACGTCTACAAGCTGCCGCTGATGATTCCCTATACTGTCGGCATCGCGCTGGCGGTCATCATGCTCAGCAGTGGCGGCGTGCTTTCGCGGTTTGCCGCGTTCGCCGGGCTGATCGACGACCCGGGACAGTTTCCGCAGATCCTCAAGACCCACTACGGCTGGGGAATCATCGCGGTGTACGTCTGGAAGCAGACGCCGTTCATCACGCTTGCCGTCTATGCCGTCCTGCTGGGCATCGGGCGGGAAACCGAGGAGGCGGCCGCCATCCTCGGCGCCCGGCGCGGCGCGATCTTCTTCCGGGTGACTCTGCCACAGATTCTGCCCGGAATCGTGTCATCGACGCTGATCTGCTTTGCCTTCAACGTCGGCGCTTTCGAGGCGCCGTTCATCCTGGGCGGCGGCTTCCCTGATACGTTGCCTGTGGTCGCGTGGCGCTATTTCAACGACGCCGACTACACCTTGCAGCTCCAGGGCATGGCAACCGTCGTGTCGATCGGGATTGTTGCCGGGGTGATTCTCTTTGCCTACCTCTGGGTGTACCGGCGTTACGAACGACGCATGGGGCGGCACTGACATGAAGGACGGGAACGACACCCTGAGCACGCGCCTGTCGCCGTTCCAGAAGGTCTATCTCCTGCTCGTTGCCGGATTCATAGTCGGTCCCTTCCTTCCGGTGATCATCCAGAGCCTTGCGTTTCGGTGGGCCTGGCCCGAGCTGTTGCCCGGAACCTGGTGGCTTGAGCAGCGCGAGAGGTCGACGCTCCCGTTGTCCTGGGACTACGTGCTGTCGCCTTACAGCCGGGTCTGGGAGGCGACCGTGAACACCGTCTTCATCGGCCTGGTCGTCACAGTGATCTGCCTGGCCATCTGCCTTCCGGTGGCGCGGCTGCTTGCGCGCGAGAGCTTCGCCGGGAAGAGCGCCTTCGAGTTCTTCCTGTCGCTGCCCCTGATCGTGCCGGAGGCGGCCATCGGAATTGCGCTTCTGATGATCTTCATCCGGATGGGCCTCGCGGGCAGCTATGCCGGGATCATCATTGCCCACCTGATTCCGACGATCCCCTACATGGTCCGGATGCTGGCGGCGGTCTACCAGGGACTTGGGCGCGACTTCGAGGAACAGGCCATGATCCTCGGCGCCCGGCCGCTGCAGATTCTCTGGCGCGTGACCCTGCCGATGCTGCTGCCTGGAGTCGTGGCGGGGGCGCTGTTCACCTTCCTGGTCTCGACCAACATCTTCCTGCTGACGTTCTTCCTGGGCCAGGGCAAGGTCATCACCCTGCCGACGCTTCTGTTTTCCAAGATTTCCGGTGGCAATCTTGACACGACGGCCGCCGGAATCACGCTGATCGTGACCCTTCCCGGAATCATATTGCTGATCATCTCCGAGCGGTTCATCAAGGAGGAAGCGTTCGGAAAGGGCTTTGGCAGCTGAGGAGAGAACATGCCGACACCTGCATCTGTCCTGGAAAGGTTCCCGAAACTCGATCCCGACCTCGTTCGTGCGCGCCTGGGCCGTCCGGAGCAGAGGCCGCGGGTCATCATTGACACCGACACGGCCAATGAAATCGACGACCAGTTCGCCGTTGCCTGGTCGCTGCTGTCGGAAGAGCGAATGGCCCTGGAGGGCGTCACCGCTGAGCCGTTCTCCTTTGCGCACCACCGGGAGGGGCTCATCAAGTCAACGGAGATACTTGAGCGCGGCGGCCCGGCGAATGCGGAAGAGGAGCGTTTCATGGGCGGTCTCGGCGGCTGGGCCGCGAGACTTGTGGAGCAGGGGATCTCCGCCACGGACATCGCCTTCGTGGGCACGGAAGAAGGGGAGCGGCTCTCCTACGAGGAAATCCTGAGGGTGTTCGAACGCTGCGGGGCAGATTCGGCCGGCAGGGTGTTCCGCGGCTCGCCACGCTACCTGGGCTCGGTCGACGAACCGGTCGACAGCCCGGCCGCGCGGTTCATCATCGAACGAGCCCTGGCGGATGACCGGCCGCTCTACATCCTGGCCATGGGCGCGGTGACCAACATCGCCTCGGCGCTGCTGATCGAGCCGCGGATCATCGAGAGGATCGTCGTGGTCTGGACCTCGGCGTTCCCCTCCCATGCGCCGTTCTGCAACCGGCCTTCGCTCAACCTGGTGCAGGACCCGCCCGCGTCCCGGCTCATGTTCGACAGCGGCGTGCCCCTTGTCTACCTGCCCGGCTACCACGTCGGCGCACAACTCAAGATCTCGCTTCCAGAGATGGAGCGCTTTGTCAGGGGCAAAGGAGACATCGGCGACTACCTGCATCACCTCTATGCCAACAACCCCTTGCACGAGATGTTCGCGATCACCGGAACCGAGACCAAGACCTGGGTGATCTGGGACATCATCACTGTCGCCTGGCTGTTCGACGCGGGCTACGTTTCGACGTTCCTGACGACGTCTCCGCTGCTCGATGACGATCTCTACTGGCAGCATCCGAACGGCAGGCACCCGATCCTGGAGGCATTCGACCTCGACCGGGACGCGATATTCGAGGACTTCTACCGAACGCTCGATCGTGCGCCATGACAGTGCGCGTGCCTCGCCGTCCGCGGCGAGGTCTCGCATTTCGCGAATCGCGAACCTGTGCCTGAGAGAGCCGGGCATGCCGCCGTCCTTTTGGCGGCATCGTTCCCCGTCGTACGGCTCCTGTCGTGAGTCTCCTGTGGAGCCGACCCCAATTCCGCGTCCAGGTCCGGCTGCAGTTGCAAGGTCCTGCGAGCCCCGTTCGATCTGCTTGAACTCTCCGGCCTCAAGCGCGGAGGTTGCCAGCCTCGACCGACCTCCCGCCAGCTCTTGCAATCTCGACCACGACGTCGTGGCGGTCGGTCAGGCCTGCGCGGTTCATTGTTGAAGCGTGGTGCCTCGTTCAATCATGCGCACCGGAAGGACAACCTGGCGTTCCTCCATTTCCGGATCGGCAAACCGGCTTTCCAGGAGCTCCAACGTTGCGGTAGCGACCTCGTCCACGGGTTGCCTGAACGTGGTGAGATTGGCGAATTCCCAGCTTGACTGCGGGATGTCGTCATATCCGATCACGCTGAGCTCTCGAGGGACATCGGCCCCATGTTTCGTGCGCATTGCATCCAGAAAGCCCAGCGCGCAAAGATCGGTGGGACAGAACACCCCCGCGTTGCGCATGGGGTTGCTGGCAAACCTGTCGGCCGCTTGCTGCCCGCTGGCATAGCTCGGATCGGAAACTCGGATTACAGTCAGTTCGCAGCCGCTTGACTTCGCAGCGCGCTTGAACCCTTCCACACGGGCGGAAACCGAATAAACGACCAGATCCGGCTCGACGGCCACCAGGTGCCGATTGCCTTGGCGCATGAACTTTGCGGCAGCCTCGCGTCCTCCACCGGCGTTGTCTGACGTCACTTGATCGACATGCGGGTAGTGATGCCCTCGGTCGATGATCACAAGCGGAACATTCCGCTCAGCGCACTTGAAGCAGATCGCCTCCGGAGGCAGGCCACTCGTCACGACGACGCCGGAGACGCTGTAGTTCAACAGCAGCGATATGGACTGCTCGGTTTCGGCATTGCCATCTACGCAGAAGAGCATCGGTCGATAGCCGTCCGCCACAAGTCGTTTGGCCAGCGCATCGATCTGGGCCGCGCGATAGGGATTGGCCATGTCCGAAACGACCAGACCGACCAGATCGCTGCGCTTGAGGTTCAGCGCGCGTGCCATCTGGTTGACGCGGTAGTCCAGATCGCTGGCAGCCTGCATCACCTTCTTGCGTGACTCTGGCGAGATGCTGGAGCCGGGCGTGAATGCGCGGGACACAACCGCACGTGACACTCCCGCGCGACGCGCGACGTCGAACGAAGTCGCAGCCTGCTTGCGTTTCGGAGGCTGCTCCCTAGGCGACACGTGGAGACGCCAACTCTCGCGGACTTCCGACAATGTCGGGATACGCCCGCAGAATCTTGAACAGATCAGGTCGATCGAGGTTCACAAGATCGGGTGAAGCGGCCAGCACTTTCGCCAGGTCGGCGAGGTCGTCGCTGAGGCTGAAGACCATGGACTGGACGTCCAGCTCCTGGCACGCAGCGATCTCGGAAATGCTGTCGCGGCCCAGCTCGAACTGGACGATGTTCGCGGAGTAGTCAGAAATCGCGGCCTCAAGCGATGAATGCTCTTGACGCGGAACCATCAGTCGCGCGTCCGGCGCGCGGCTGCGAATGTCGCGAAGGACCTCCTTGTTCCAGCACCAAAAGAAGACGGCCTCAATCATGCCGCGCTTCACGACTTCGCCTAGAACGGCTTCAGGTTCGGCGTCCTTGATCTCGATGTAGACGCCTATCCGATCCTGCGCCATATCGAGTATCTCGTTCAGCGTGGGCACCCGCAACCCCGCATGAACCGGCGCCTTCCAGCCACCGGCGTCAAGGCTCCTGATTTCGGCCAGGGTACGCGACGACACCGCGCCGATGCCATTCGTGGTGCGATCCAGGGTTGCGTCGTGAATGACGACAAGCTCCCCGTCTGCTGTCGTGCGAACATCTATCTCGACAAACTGAAAGCATTGATCGATGCAGATCCGGACCGCTTCGCGCGTGTTCTCGGGCGCCAGGAAGTTCGCGCCGCGGTGGCAGACGACTCCTGGTGCCTTGCCGTCCCCGGGGCGATAGGGCTTCAGTGTCTCGGGCCGGCCGGAGCAGATCCCCAAGACCGGCAGCCCTTCCAGACCGTCGAGCACTTCGCGTCGATCTTCGTGCCACAGAACGATCGCGGCGCCGACACGCTCGCATCGCGAGACCAGGTCCTCGGTAATCAACTTGTGCGGCTCGGAGGACGCGTCGCGCCAGCACAGGTGCAGGATGTCAGGTTGGGCTTCGGCGCTGTATGAGAACGGGTCGGCGCCGTTCGGGACGAGGACGGAAAGCGGATAGGGGCATCCGTCGCGCCTCAGGGCGGCAATCCACCCGACATTGAAGGACCCGATCGCTGCGAAAGCGAAATTCCTGGCCCCGAGCACCTGCCAGGCAGCATTTGCGGAACCCTCGGACTTGGCCTCGATATAGAGGCCTGCGCCTCGTTCGACGGCCAGGTCCACGACGTGCTCCAGCCGAGGGGCAAACTGCCCGTCCGGCAACCGGACCGAGCAAATCTCGCTCCAGGTCGCCCCGGAAATGCGCAGGCCGCGCCCGGTCACGCGTGCGAGGTTGTCGTCGTGCGACACAACGGCAACGCCGTCGGCGGACATCCTCAGATCGAGCTCCCACATTTCGGCGAAGAGATCGGATGCCAGGGCGAACGCGGCAGGCGTGTTTTCTGTTCGATGGCCTGAAGCGCCCCTGTGCGCGATGGTCAACGGGCGCCCTCCGGTACCGGCTGCCGGCCACCCGAACTTCGTCATCCACTTCCGGTTGAACTGCGTCAAAGGCGAACACCATCCTCATCGAACATGAGGATCCTGTCCACGTCGATGCCCCAGGTAACCTTCTCGCCGACGGTGGCGGCGTTCGAGGCGCCCTGTATTGAACGCAGGATCTGCCCGTCCTCCAGCGCGACGTCGTAAAGCGTTTCGCGACCATGCGCCTCAACGAAGGTGATCTTGCCTGCGACTGGCTGTGCGCCGCCCGGACGAAAGAACTCGGGGCGAATGCCCAGGCGTATCTTGCGCTCCTGCGCACCTTCGTTGAACGGCAGCGAAACAGTCATGGCTCCGGAGGCCGTTGCGAACCGCCCGTTGGTCACCACGCCGTCAACGAAGGCAATCGGCGGGTTGCCCAGGAATCCGGCGACGAAGTCGCTTGCGGGGTTGTCGTACATCTCCATCGGCTCGGCAATCTGCACGATCCTGCCCTCGTTCATGATGGCGATCCTGTCGCACATGCTCATCGCCTCGACCTGATCATGCGTCACAAGAACTGCCGTAATGCCGGTTTCCCGCTGGATCCGGCGGATCTCGGACCGCATCTCCAGCCGAAGCTTGGCATCGAGATTGGCCAGCGGTTCGTCGAGCAGCAGGACATCCGGCTTGCGCACCAGCGCGCGGGCGAGGGCGACCCGCTGTTGCTGCCCGCCCGAGAGCTGCGCAGGGCGCCTTTCGAGCAGGTTGCCGATATGCACCAGTTCGGTGATCTCATCGACCTTCCGGGCAATCTCGGCCTTCGATTCCTTCCTGATCATCAGGGGGAAGCCGATGTTCTCGGCAACCGTCAGATGCGGGTAGAGGGCGTAGGACTGAAAGACGACGCCGACGTTGCGCTTCTGCGAAGGCACGTTGGAAACGTCCCTGTCGCCGAACAGGATCCGCCCTCCGCTGACGCGGTGAATGCCGCAGATCGCGAACAGCGTCGTCGACTTTCCGCAGCCCGAGGGGCCGAGCAGCGCGATCATCTCGCCGTCGTCGATTTCAAGATCCATCTTGTTTATGACAGTCAATGACCCGAAGGATTTCGTGAATTGATCGAGAAGGATACGCATCAGCCCTTGGTCCCCCCGCCGTAGATGCTCATCAGCTTGCCCTGGAAGAACAGGAACAGGATGATGACCGGTACGACGTAGAACACGCCGACCGACTTGAAGAGCGCCATGTCGAAATTGTTGTCGTCCGCGATCAGTGCCGCCAGGTAGACGGAAAGCACCTGCACCCTGTTGTCCGGCGCCAGCACGAGCGGCAGGATGAACTCCGACCAGCCGGCGAGGAAGGAAAAGATGCCCAGCGCCATGACCGCCGGCATCACCTGCGGCAGCACCAGTTTGCGCCAGACCGTCAAACGGCTTGCGCCGTCTTGAATGCCGGCCATTTCGATCTCCCAGGGCACGGTGTCGTAGAAGCCCTTCATGATCCAGATCCCGAACGGCAGCTCCAGCGCAGCCTTCACGAGAATGACGCCGATCAGCGTGTTGTAGAGACCGATGAACTGCAGGATCAGGAAAATCGCGATGATCAGCGTCACGGTCGGAAACGCGTGCAGAACCATGACCCCTGCAAGAAAAAACGCGCGAAACGGGACGTTGAGGCGCGAGATCGCGTATCCGGCCGTCGAGGATATCGCCAGCACGATCAATGTTGTAGCGGTGGCAAACACGAACGTGTTGAGCGTGGCAACGTAGATTGACGGGCGCCCCGGCAGCGTTTCCCAAAGAAATCGCCAGTGTTCGCCCGTGAACTCGTGCGGAACGACGGAACCCGGCGCCGTGTTCGAGACCGTGTCGACGAACAGGTAGACATACATCAGCACCAGCGGAACGGTGACGACTCCGAGAGCGAGGATCATGGGCCAGCTGCGGTAGTTCGAAGTCATGGTCGCTCCCTATTGTTCAATCGGCGGTGGTGCCACGAGGCTCTTGAAATCGAAGAGCCGCAAGTAGGCCAGCGACAAGATCACGCCTACAACCACGAGAACCAGCGCGAGCGCGGCGCCGTAGCCGTATTCGAGATTGCCCGCATAGTTGTTGAGCGCAGTCAGGTAGGCCGCCAGCGCCCAGACTTTCGTCGCTCCGCCGGGCCCGCCCTCAGTGGCCAGAAGGATGTACTCGAACGATGTCAGAAGCGACAGGGACTGGTAGCAGGTGATGAAGAGGATCGGCCAGCGCAGTTGTGGGAGGATCACGTAACGGACCTGCTGCCAGCGGCCTGCGCCATCGACTTCGCTTGCGTAGAACAGCGAGACCGGTATCGACCTGATCGCCGCGGAGAATATGAGCATCCCCATGGATGCACCCACGAACCCGTTGATCAGGACGACGAACACCCAGGCGTTGGTTGGATTGTCCAGCAGCCAGTTGCGAGACTCGAATCCCAGCGGCACAAGTATCCGCGACAGGAACCCGGTGTCCCACGCCAGCCATTTCCACAGAAGGACGTAGAGCACCGGCGGCGATATTCGTGGAAGGAGCCAGATGGCGCGAAAGATCCCCGCCGGCCGGTCCGGCATGTAATGCGTCACGATTGCGAGGACGAGCGCAAAGCCGGTGTTGAAGATCGTCAGGGTGGCGAACACATAGATGATCGTGTTGAGGAACGTGCGCCTGGTATCGGGCAGCGAGAACATCCGGGAGAAGTTCTCGCCGGTCCACGACCAGCCGGTATAGGTCGTCGCCAGCAGGGCAGCGCGCTGCGTTGCGTTCAACTCGATTCCAAGCCCGGCGACTGCGTCGAAGAATTCTTCCTCCGTGGCGAACCGAGCGTTCACGATGGAGCGTTCAAACAACGCGGACAGCGCCTTGAGCGCCCGGGTGCCGCGCGGACGGTTGTCGAGTTTCTTGATCGCGCGCTCGAGTTCGCGGCGGCTGTCGAATGACTGCCCGGCAAGCCTCCTGTCAAGCTCGCTCACAAGCGCCGTGGACGCGCCTTCGGCACTGGCAGCGTCGATGCCGGAGCGATCCACGGTATATCGCACTCTGGCAAGCGCGTCCGCGAGCGCCTCCTCGCCGTGCCGTTCGCCAAGTTCGCGCATGGCGCTCTGGGTGATTTGGTAGGCGCCTCCGGTGATTCCGGTCGCGGTGCTCATGTTCGTCAGCGCGAACACCGCCGTGAGCACAACCGGGGCAAGAAAGAACAGGACAACGAAGACGAAGGCGGGCGCCAGCAACAGGAGGCCCAGTATGCGCGATCCGCTCATGACTTCACCTTCCGAGGATGCGCGGAGCATTTGCTGCTCCGCGCGGTCTTCCGGACTCTAGCGGATGACGATGTTGTCGCCGAGCGTCGCCTTCAGCTCGGTCTCCGCATCCGCGATTGCGTCTGCAACCGTCTTCTGGCCGGTCCAGGCGGCCTCAAGGCCACTCCACATGATGCCGACATACTGCCCGAAGTTCACGTTGTTGGGCTGTGCCGTGGCGTGCGGCAGCAGGCGTTCGGTCGCTTCCGAGGCCCAGCGGTCGTCGGCGTAGAGCGGCACGCTGGACTGCGACCTGGCGATGCCAAGGTGCGCCGACTTGATCGCGTGCAGCGTGTTGATCCGGGGCTCGGACGCGATGGTCACGAGCTCGGCCGCGAGGGCTTCGAGGTCCTCGTCACCCTGGTCGGTGATGAGATACATCAGCGGGTGGGTGATCGTGTTGGCCCTGCCGCCATCGCCGCCCGCGGGGATGAGCGTGAACTGGATGTTGCCGAAGAAGTCGTCGAGCCCCTCGCGTCCGGTGTAGCGCGCGTAGTGCCACGTCCCGCCGTGCCAAAGCCCGGCCTTGCCGCTGGCAACTTCACCGTACCACTGGTCCCAGGGCGTGCCGATATGGTTCTTGCGCGTGACGCCCGCTTCGACGGCGTCCACGAAGAACTGGTAGAAGTCGCTCATCGCGGCCCTGTCGAAGACCAGCTTGCCGTCCTCTTCTATCGTTCCGCCGAAGGAGAGGTAGAACTGCCAGTAGTCGGGGCCGTTTGACACGCGCGGATAGAATCCGTAGCCCGCCTCGACAAGCCCGGCATCCTGGATCTTCTTCGCGTCTTCGAGGACGTTCTGCAGCGTGTATTCGCCCGCTTCCACCTTGCCCGGCAGCGCATCGATGTCGGCGTCGGAATAGCCGATCCCCCGCATGTGATCCTTCCAGAAGAAGAAGGGCCGGGATTCGGCGTCTTGCGGGATCCCGTAGACGATGCCGTTGAATGACGCGATGTCGATGAGGTTCTCGTACAGGTCGTTCAGCGGCCAGGAATCCAGGTCGACGTAGTCCTCGGCCGCGACGATCAGGCCGGCTTGCGCCCAGGGCGCGATGTCGGTGTGGCTGGTCACGACGATGTTGGGCGCGGTGCCCGACTCGGCAGACAGGGTGACGCCCTGCTTGAACTCCTCCCAGCCGTCGTAGGGCTTGCCCTCGATGGTGATGTTGAGCTCCTCGCCCCGAATGGCGGCTTCGTGCTTCAGGAGATCGGCAGCCATTGAAATTGCATCGATCCTGTAGTGGTCGTTGGGCCCGCTGCCCCCGGACCAGACGGAGATCGTGTAGTCCGCGGCGGCAGCCGCGGTTGCACCCATGGCCAGTCCGACCACGGTTGCGCAGGCTCTCTTAGGTAGCGTCATGGTTCTTCCTCCAGGTAGTGACACGGACTGTCCGCCGTGCCGCATGCCATCGTAACAATGAAGTGAACACGTGTTCAAGAGTCAATGAACACCTGTTGGCACTATCACAAAGATAGCAGGCCGCATTGCCCCAAGGAAGACCGAACCGGACACATTCGGGCAACGGAGCGACCTGGCACTCCCGCAGGTCGTGCTTTAGCCACTTGATCCAAGTGCTTGCGCCTGGCGACTCTGGTAGCCGGAATTCGCGATCCAGTTGATGAGTTCCAGATCGCTTTCGGCATTGGTGTCTTCCAAATACAGGTCGCCGGGCCACGAGGGGTTGTAGGCCGCTCCCGATGCCAAGACGTGGCGTCTGACGCGCAGTATCGCATCGTGACGCTCTTTCAGGTCAGAAGCGAGCTCGGCCTGATGAGTAGAGCTGTCTGACATGGAATTCTTGTCGACTCTGGTCGCGCCAATTCCGGCGTAGAACGTCATGCCATGTCGCTCGCAATACGCGACGTAGTCATCTATTGCCATGTGATCTGCCTCAAGCCGTGTCAGGAACCATGGGCAACATGAGCGTTTTGCATCAGTCATTTCGGCAAACCCGATCGTGGATTTCTGACGCATCGCGCGCGAAGACGACGTGCTGCGCGCTCTTTGCCGGTCGCCCCGATAGTTTGCGACGAACACGCGCGCTCCCCAGTTTCCCATTTTGCGCATTTTGAGGACCGGCTCGGTCGCAATCGCAAGAAAGTTCCGCGGACCAATGAACATGGGCGAACCGCTTGCGTCCGACAATTCAAGCCAGGCGGCTGGAAGGTGCTTGTGCAAGTCGGCGCACCATGGCGCGAGAACCCGATCGACCAGAACGTCCAGGAAGCGCACGACCAAGTCCGGACGGTCGGAGAGCGCCAAGATCAGGTTCTCCTGCCCAACGATTTCCGCGGCAAGCGAGTAAGGAGCAGGCAGATGCGCGACGGGGTCAATCCTGGCAAGGTCACCCATGATCTTGAGAGTGTCTCGAATCACGCCTGCGACCTCCGAGTCCGGGTCGTATTCGGGAATTTCGTCGGGTCGTTCCAGAGACAGCATGGGCTCTCCGGGATCGGAACCGGGCGCCTGATCGTCGGGGTACATCATGGACTGCCCAATTGCCTCTGCGCCGAACGCATAGACCGGCCATCCTAGCGTCAGGCGCTCAATCCCGATTGCGCGCTGAATGAACAAGTTCGAACGCACGTATCTCAGCGGGTCGGACTTGTAGAAGTCTTGTGCCTTCAACCCCTCGATTCGGTGACGCAAGGACATTGCCAGCAGATGGCACGAGGTCGTCAGGTAGATGCTGTCTGGATCCAGCTCCTTCGCGAACTCTCGGTCGAATTCACCGCTGTCCACTCGCGCAAGGACACTGGCCAATTCCCCGGCAAGCGCAGTTTCGCCCGAGAGAAAGTCCGACATGATTCCGAGAAAGGCGCCAAACGAGGAGCTTCGCGCGTCCGATTTCGATCTTGATGAGTCTTGAATCGAAGTCAATCTGCGCCTTTCCCTCTTCGATGACGGTGCAGGCGGCGATCGTCAGGTGCGAATTCGCCCGCCGCAAGTCCCTCGGAATGTCCAGATGCAGGACGGACGAAGCGCCGCAGCCTGCACGGCCCTCCAGCAGTCTCGCGAAATGCTTCGATTGGGACTTGAGGGCCTTTGCGTAGAACAGCGGGACCTGAATCGCCCCGATCGCTGCGGAGAATGTGAGCATCCCCACCACGAACCCGTTGATCAGGACGACGAACACCCAGGCGTTGGCCGGATTGTCCGGGATCCAGTTGCGAGACTCGAATCCTGGCGGCACAAGAATCCGCGACAGGAACCCGGTATCCGGGACCAGGGAAGACGAAGGCGGGCGCCAGCAACAGGAGGCCCAGTATGCGCGATCCGCTCATGACTTCACCTTCCGAGGATGCGCGGAGCATTTGCTGCTCCGCGCGGTCTTCCGGACTCTAGCGGATGACGATGTTGTCGCCGAGCGTCGCCTTCAGCTCGGTCTCCGCATCCGCGATTGCGTCTGCAACCGTCTTCTGGCCGGTCCAGGCGGCCTCAAGGCCACTCCACATGATGCCGACATACTGCCCGAAGTTCACGTTGTTGGGCTGCGCCGTGGCATGCGGCAGCAGGCGTTCGGTCGCTTCCGAGGCCCAGCGGTCGTCGGCGTAGAGCGGCACGCTGGACTGCGACCTGGCGATGCCAAGGTGCGCCGACTTGATCGCGTGCAGCGTGTTGATCCGGGGCTCGGACGCGATGGTCACGAGCTCCGCCGCGAGGGCTTCGAGGTCCTCGTCACCCTGGTCGGTGATGAGATACATCAGCGGGTGGGTGATCGTGTTGGCCCTGCCGCCATCGCCGCCCGCGGGGATGAGCGTGAACTGGATGTTGCCGAAGAAGTCGTCGAGCCCCTCGCGTCCGGTGTAGCGCGCGTAGTGCCACGTCCCGCCGTGCCAAAGCCCGGCCTTGCCGCTGGCAACTTCGCCGTACCACTGGTCCCAGGGCGTGCCGATATGGTTCTTGCGCGTGACGCCCGCTTCGACGGCGTCCACGAAGAACTGGTAGAAGTCGCTCATCGCGGCCCTGTCGAAGACCAGCTTGCCGTCCTCTTCTATCGTTCCGCCGAAGGAGAGGTAGAACTGCCAGTAGTCGGGGCCGTTTGACACGCGCGGATAGAATCCGTAGCCCGCCTCGACAAGCCCGGCATCCTGGATCTTCTTCGCGTCTTCGAGGACGTTCTGCAGCGTGTATTCGCCCGCTTCCACCTTGCCCGGCAGCGCATCGATGTCGGCGTCGGAATAGCCGATCCCCCGCATGTGATCCTTCCAGAAGAAGAAGGGCCGGGATTCGGCGTCTTGCGGGATCCCGTAGACGATGCCGTTGAATGACGCGATGTCGATGAGGTTCTCGTACAGGTCGTTCAGCGGCCAGGAATCCAGGTCGACGTAGTCCTCGGCCGCGACGATCAAGCCGGCTTGCGCCCAGGGCGCGATGTCGGTGTGGCTGGTCACGACGATGTTGGGCGCGGTGCCCGACTCGGCAGACAGGGTGACGCCCTGCTTGAACTCCTCCCAGCCGTCGTAAGGCTTGCCCTCGATGGTGATGTTGAGCTCCTCGCCCCGAATGGCGGCCTCGTGCTTCAGGAGATCGGCAGCCATTGAAATTGCATCGATCCTGTAGTGGTCGTTGGGCCCGCTGCCCCCGGACCAGACGGAGATCGTGTAGTCCGCGGCGGCAGCCGCGGTTGCACCCATGGCCAGTCCGACCACGGTTGCGCAGGCTCTCTTAGGTAGCGTCATGGTTCTTCCTCCAGGTAGTGACACGGACTGTCCGCCGTGCCGCATGCCATCGTAACAATGAAGTGAACACGTGTTCAAGCAATTGCAGGCACGCCCTGACGATATCGGGCCACGGAAAGTGGCTCACGTAGCCGCGGGTGATCGCGTAGCGCCGGAAGCCGGCCAGACCGGCGCACTTGTTGACACGGTGCCGACAACCGGCACGAACTCGTCCGCAATGCGCGACTCGCGCCAGCGCTCTTGCTCGCCGCAGCGCCGGGGAGGGGGCCTCAAGCAGGTTCCCTCGTGCCGACGGGCCCAGACTCCTCACGTTCCTGCCCCATGGCAAGGGGCCCCGGGGCAACGTTCTTGACGAGGCAAAGGATCGGTCGACACCGGCGCATTGGGTGAGGCAACGCGCCCTTCCGCATTGAACGCCGGGCAGGACCCGGATCAGCGCCTGATGATCCACTTCTGGAACTGCATGTCCGTCTCTGTACACGCAGAGAATCCCAGATCGCGCGCCATGAAGGGACCGGCGGAGCGGCTGTTCGCGCCGACGCCCAGGCACTTTGTGTCGTCAAGCGACGGGCGGATCGTCATGGTTTCGGGATCGTAGAAGAACACTTGCGCGCCGGCCGTCTCGTCGCAATCGACCAACCCGAGCGGCTTGGACGGATCATCCGGATGCAGGTACGCCATGCACTTTCCCTCGAAGGCGACCGATGCGATCTGGCCGGTTGTCCCGGCAAGACGAAACTGCACGTCGCCGCCCTGAGGCTTGCACGAGTGGGCATGCAGGCGATCCGACAACCCGCGGCCGATCGTGTCGATGCACCACCCGAGACCGTCAGCCTCGTCCAGATTGTCCGCAAGGTGGATGACAGGTGCCGGCGTCCGGAGATCAGGCGGGGCGGCATTGCCCGCCGAGGCAGCGACTGACAGCATTGCCGTCGCAAGCACAAGGTTCGCTGCGATGCGCATGTGTCTCCCTAACGCATTAGGCGCAAGCGTATTAACCTTCCGCGGTCGCAAATGCCAGGGCTTGCAGCATTGCATGCATCCGGCAAGGGCCGGAACCCGGTCAACGGTCCCTTGGAGGGCGCGACGGCCAGCCTGCGGCTTCACGGGCATGGCAACCGGCCTCGCAGGATTCTCTTCCAGGCCGCCAACTTGACGTTGTCCATCGCTCGATGCCGCACATGGCTGCGGCCTTCCTTGCGGCTCAGGGATTCCGCCCGGCCTCGATCGCGTCGGTGAAGCGCTCGAACAGGTACATGCTGTCAACCGGTCCCGGGCTTGCCTCTGGGTGGTACTGGACCGAAAACACCGGACGGTCCGTCATCCGGATGCCGCAGTTCGATCCGTCAAACAGCGAGACATGAGTCTCCTTCACGCCAGGCGGCAGGGTCTGGCTGTCGACCGTGAAACCGTGGTTCATGGACGTGATTTCGACCTTGCCGGTCTCGAGATCCTTCACGGGATGGTTCGCGCCATGGTGCCCGTGATTCATCTTCACGGTCCGTGCGCCGAGGGCGAGGGCGAGCATCTGGTGCCCGAGGCAAATGCCAAAGACAGGCATGTTCGAACGTGCAAGCACGCCCTGGATCATGGGCACTGCATAGGAGCCGGTTGCCGCCGGGTCGCCAGGGCCGTTCGAGAGAAACAGCCCGTCGGGATCATGCGCCAGCACGTCATCTGCAGTGGCGGTTGCCGGCAGGACCGTGACGTCACATCCGGCCGTGGCCAGGCAGCGGAGGATGTTGCGCTTGGCTCCGTAGTCGATGGCGACGACCTTGTGCTTCGGGGCGTCCTGCTTGCCGAACCCTTCCGGCCAGGCCCAACGGGTCTCCGACCAGCGATAGCTTTGCGCACAGGTCACCTTCCTGGCAAGATCGAGACCCTCGAGACCCGGGAACTTGCGGGCTGACGCGACGAGTGCCTCGACATCGAATTCGCCGGATGGGTCATGCGCCAGGGCGATATGCGGCGCTCCCAGTTGCCGAATCGCGCGGGTGAGGCGCCTGGTGTCGATTCCGCCTATGCCGATGCGACCCCTGCGCGCCAGCCAGTCCGAAAGCGAACTGGTGGACCGCCAGTTGGACGGCGCCGTCGGATCCCACTTCACGACGAGACCTTCGGCCACCGGGTCGATGGCTTCGTCATCCTGGTCGTTGACGCCGACGTTGCCGACATGCGGAAAGGTGAAGACCACGATTTGTCCGGCGTAGGACGGATCGGTCATGATCTCCTGGTATCCAGTCATCGCCGTGTTGAAGCACAGCTCCGCCACAGTCGTCCCGACCGCACCGAATCCCTGGCCCCAAAAGACCGGTCCGTCGGCCAGGGCCAGGCAGGCGGTTGGGGTCTTGGCGGCTTCCGGCATTGGGTACCGTGGAGGTGAAGGACGATAAACGGTCGTGGGTTTACGAGGTTGCCAGAGAAGGGTCAAGGGGTAGAGAAAAATGACAAATTGTTTGAAAACAATGTGTTACATGACATGACGCTTGTTGCAGTGGAGGCATGTGTGGGGTAGTCTTGTGACTTGCCACGGAACGTGGGGCTCGAGATGGAACTCAGGCAACGGATCGATGCCGCATTGAAGCAAGCCATGCGCGAACGGGAAGCGGTCCGGCTTTCGACGCTAAGGCTGATCACCGCCGCCATCAAGGATCGCGACATCGCCTGGCGAGCCAAGGGCGGAGATGCTGCGGATTCCGGTGTCGATTCCGAGGGCATCCTCGAGATACTCGGCAAGATGGTAAAGCAGCGCCAGGAATCTGCGCGTGCTTACGAGGAAGGCGGGCGGGTGGAACTGGCGGAAAGGGAACGCGCGGAAATCTCTGTCATCGAGGAATTCCTGCCAAGGCAGCTGGATGGGGCCGAGACGGAAGCTGCAGTGGAGGCGGCAATCGCCGAGACAGGCGCCACTTCGATCCGGGACATGGGAAAGGTCATGGGAGCCTTGAAGGCAAGGTACGCTGGCCGGATGGATTTTGGCGTCGTTGGACCAAAGGTACGGGAGCGCCTCGGGTAGCTGAACTTGCCACGCCGCTGCGCAACGGAAGACGCCGGCCGAGGAGAGCTCCGGTTCAGGCTCGGATGAGCCTCTGCAGCTCGGCATAGAGGTCCTTGCGTTCGGCAGGGGTCAGAAACGCGCCCAGCTCGACTTCTCGCCCGCCGCCCCGGAGCGTCAGGTAGTCCTCGACGGGCCCTTCGCTTGACAGATGCACCGTGACCCAGTGGGGCATGGCGTCCCATGTTCTTGCGGGGCGCTTCGGCGCTTTGCGCTCGAGGCGGACCCGTTCAGGCGAAAGCGTCAGTTCTTCGTGAACCTGCCGGTCGGCGCGGTTTGCCATGAGCGCTCGCCACACGCCTCCGACGGCCACGAACATGAACGCCAGCAGGATCCAGACCATTGGCGTTCCCAGAACCGCGAGGAGAGGCAGGGAGAGAAGCGCCGCCGTCGTCCCGATGAACCATGCGAAGCCTTGGGCCGTCATTGACTGCTGCGGCCAGAGGTCAAGCTTCCTTCCATGTGCGGTTTCGGTCCAACGATAGGGCATTTCCGCAACCGGGCTGGTCCCGCCAGCCCGCCTGGGCGGTTGGGACGGGTCTTCAGGGTATGGCGCGACAGCGGCGCCGCACCGGTGGCAAGGGCGCAGCTGGACCGCAGGTCACATGTGGCAACGGCAATGCACTAGTGTGAGTGACCTCGATCCCAGTCCTCGCGCTTTGGCAACGTCTCGAAAGTGTGCGCCGGCGGCGGGGTCGGGAGCGTCCACTCGAGCGTGTCCGCGTGCTCGTTCCAGTAGCTCTTCTCCGAAATCGGCCGCCCGGCGAGGATCGTGTAGACCACGATTCCGATGAACAGCAGGAACGAGGCGAACGCGAGGAAGGCGCCCAGGCTGGAGATCTCGTTCCAGTAGGCGAACGCTTCGGGATAGTCGATGTAGCGGCGCGGCATGCCCTGGCGGCCGAGGAAGTGCTGCGGGAAGAAGGTGATGTTGGCGCCGATGAACATCGTCCAGAACTGGATCTTGCCGAGCCACTCGGGATACTGGCGACCGCACATCTTGCCGATCCAGTAGTACATGCCGGCGAAGATCGCGAAGACGGCGCCGAGCGACATCACGTAGTGGAAGTGCGCCACGACGTAGTAGGTGTCGTGGTAGGCCCGGTCGATGCCGGCCTGCGCAAGCACGATGCCGGTCACGCCGCCAACGGTGAAGAGGAACAGGAAGCCGAAGGCATAGAGCATCGGCGTCTTGAACTCGATCGAGCCGCCCCACATCGTGGCGATCCACGAGAAGATCTTCACGCCCGTCGGCACCGCTATGACCATCGTCGCCAGCATGAAATAGGTCTGCTGGGTCAGGCTCATGCCCACGGTGTACATGTGGTGCGCCCATACGACGAAGCCGAGCGCGCCGATCGCGATCAGCGCCCAAACCATCGGCAGGTAGCCGAAGACGGGCTTGCGGCTGAAGGTGGAGATGACGTGACTTATGATGCCGAATCCCGGAAGGATGATGATGTAGACTTCAGGGTGGCCGAAGAACCAGAGAATGTGCTGATAGAGAATGGGATCGCCGCCGCCTTCGGCCTGGAAGAAGGTGGTGCCGAAGTTCCGGTCGGTCAGCAGCATGGTGATGGCGCCGGCCAGAACGGGCAGTGACAGCAGGATCAGCCATGCCGTCACGAAGATCGACCATGCAAAGAGCGGCACCTTGAAGAGCGTCATCCCGGGAGCCCGCATGTTCAGGAACGTCGTGATCATGTTGATCGCGCCGAGGACCGATGACGCGCCGGAAAGGTGCACCGCGAAGATCGCCAGATCCATCGAGAAGCCCTGTTCGGAGGTCGAGAGAGGCGGATAGAGCACCCACCCGACTCCGGATCCCGTCTGGCCGTTGCCGCCGGGGGTGAGCACGCTGGCAATCGCGAGCGACGATCCGGCGACATACAGCCAGTAGCTGAGGTTGTTCATGCGCGGGAAGGCCATGTCCGGCGCGCCGATGTGCAAGGGCATGAAGAAGTTGCCGAAGCCGCCGAACATGGCCGGGATGACGACGAAGAACATCATCAGGATTCCGTGCGCGGTCACGAGGACGTTCCAGAGGTGGCCGTTTGGCGCACAGGTGCCGTCCGCGATCAGCCTTGCCCCCTCGGCGCACATGAACTGGACGCCGGGGTCCTTCAGTTCCATGCGCATGTAGACCGTGAAGGCGACCGCGACGAAGCCGACGATGGATGCCGTGAACAGGTAGAGGATCCCGATGTCCTTGTGGTTCGTCGACATGAACCAGCGTTCGAAGAACCCGGGCTTGTGATCGTGCTCGTGTACGACGGCGTCGGCCATCCATGCCTCCTGAAGTCGCTGCTTCTGCAAAGCGGCGGCGGGCCGCCGCGTCTTTGGTGCCCCTTTTACGGCCATGATCCGGGCTGAGCAATGGCGTATGGGCGCAAGGCGGCGACAAAATTTGTCCCTGTTGTCGCACCTGCGGCACGCGCGCGTTCCGTGTTGGGCTGGTGCGGACGGGGCGCGCAAGACCGAATTTCGACATGCCATGTCGCATTTCGCTCAGAACGGCGGGAGCGTCCCGGCAAATTCTGCCTCAAGGAGAATCGCCATGACCGTCAGGCTCGAGAACGGCCGCCTTTCAGAGGAAGACGTCGCGAAGTACTGGCGAGACGGGTTTCTCTTTCCGGTCCCCGTCTTCACTGCAGAGGAGGTCGCCGCTGCGCGGACTTCCCTGGAAGACATGGAACGGGACTGGCTGGACGGGGGCCTCCCCTTGCCCCTCAACACGTACAAGCGCGTGAACGCGCAGGTGGTCATGCCGTTCCTGGTCGGCATCGCCCGCAGCCCCGCGATCCTGGACGTGGTCGAGGGCATCCTGGGTCCGGACATCCTGATCTATGCGGCGGAGTTCTTCATCAAGGAGCCCAGGACGGCGTCAATTGTCAGCATGCACCAGGATCTCACCTATTGGGGCCTGGGAGCGATTGACGGTCTTGTGACGGCCTGGCTGGCGCTTTCGCCCGCAACCGTGGAATCCGGCTGCATGGACTTCGTGCGGGGCAGCCACAGGCAGCCGATCCTGCCACACGAAGACACGTTCGACGCGAACAACCTCTTGAGCAGAGGCCAGGAGGTCAAGGTCGACATTGCCGACGAGGACAAGACGCCGATCATGCTGGAACCAGGGGAAATGAGCCTCCATCACGGGCTGACCATACATGGTTCAGGGCCGAACGGCTCGGACGACCGGCGCATCGGTTGCGTGATCCGCTACGTGCGCCCCGACATGGAGCAGAAGGTCGGGGCCGCTGACTATGCGATGGCGGCGCGCGGCGAGGACCGGTTCGGGAACTTCATCCACACGCCCGCGCCAAGCTTGCTCTTTGCGCCCGAATCCCTTGAACTCTACGACAGCATGCGGGCCGCACAGTCCGAGGTCATGATGAAAGACGCCAAGAAACCGACGGAGATCTATTCCTGATGGAGCAGGTCAAGTTCACGGCCATGAAAGATGGCGACAAGGAAGACTACGAGTTTCTGTCCGTGCACGAGGTCGAATACGCCAAGGGCACGGCCGATCGGCTTCTGAAGGCCCTCGTGCTGCTTGACGAGAGCCTGTCCGGCTACCGGGTCACGCGGCTCGGGCATTCGCTTCAGTCCGCGACGCGGGCCTGGCGCGACGGGGCCGACACGGACTGGGTGGTTTCCGCTCTCCTGCACGACGTGGGCGACATTTTCGCGCCCTACAATCACGACGAGTACGCCGCGGCGATCCTCAAGCCGTTCGTGCGCGAGCAGTGCACCTGGGTGGTCAAGACGCACGGCGACTTCCAGCTCCTGTATTTTGGCATGCATGTGGGAGCGGATCCCATGAAGCGCGACAGGCACAGGGACCACATCTATTTCGACGACTGCGCAGAGTTCTGCGAGCGCTGGGACCAGTCGAGCTTTGATCCAGACTATGACACGAAGCCGCTCTCGTTCTTCGAGCGGATGGTGCACGAGACATTTGCCCGGGACGCCTACGACCCGGCCGTGCTGCGAAAGGGCGAGCGCGAGCCTCTGGTTGATTCGAAAAGGGCGGCACAGAGAACCTGAGCGCGAATGCGCTGTGCGCGAGCCGAGGCGGCCGGCTGGTGCGGCCGGCGACGGCTTGTCACGGGGCGCGTCGCTGGGGCGGCGCCCGATCCGTTTCGGGGGCATGCATCAAGCCAGGCCTGCCACGGCGATTCAGTCGCGGGCCGAGTTGCCGAACACCTGGCTGAACGTCTTCTTCAGCGCGACATCCACATCCGCCAGGGTCACGGGCAGGCCGAGGTCGACGAGCGAGGTCACGCCATGTCCCGAGACGCCGCAGGGCACGATGCCGTCAAAGTGCGACAGGTCGGGCTCCACGTTGATTGAAATGCCGTGGAACGAGATCCACTTCCGCAATCGAATTCCGAGCGCGGCGATCTTGTCGTCCCTCGGCGTTCCGTCCGGAAGGGGCGGCTTCTCGGGTCTTGACACCCACACGCCGACGCGTCCCTCACGCCGTTCTCCCTTGACGTTGAACTCGGCAAGCGTGGAGATGATCCACTCCTCCAGGTCGTGCACGAATTTCCGCACGTCCTGTCCACGGGCCGCCACGTCCAGCATCACGTAGGCCACCCTTTGACCGGGCCCATGATAGGTGTACTGGCCACCGCGCCTGCTTTGATGAACCGGGAAGCGAGCCGGGTCCTTCAGGTCCGTCTCGTTGGCAGACGTGCCAGCAGTATAGAGCGGGGGATGCTCAAGAAGCCAGATCGCCTCGTGAGCGTCGCCCGCGCGGATACGTGACGCGCGGTCTTCCATGAAGGCGACCGCCGTCAGGTAGTCTTGCAATTTGTCCGACTGGATCCATTCGACCATTGCGTCCGCTCCGACAGCAGTTCGGATTCGATCCTTGTGCGATTGCCGCCGACAATGCCTGTCAAGTGCTCGTGTATCCAATGGGCCTGTCAATGCCAACGCCGGGATCGGCCGCTTATGGCGAGAGCCTGGGTGCCGGTAGAAGTTCAGGCGACTGGCCAGTCTGACCCGTTGCGCGGCTGACGGTCGGTCCTTTTTTGATTGTTCGCCTCTTCACAAGTCCGCAAACGCTCGCTAAGAGGCGAAGGTTCCAAGCCGGTGCGTGCGGTCGTGGCGGAATTGGTAGACGCGCAGCGTTGAGGTCGCTGTGGGGTAACACCCGTGGAAGTTCGAGTCTTCTCGACCGCACCAAATCTACCCTCTTGCAGGGCTGTCTTTCAAGAATAACAAACAGTTAACGCCCCTCCCAAGACACTAATTGGGACACAAAGGGGACGATTTCGATGGTGGTAGTGATGAAGCTCAAGCACGTGGACGAACTGTCTGGGGGGCGCAAAAGGTCCCGCCGCAGGCATCCGAACGCTGTTGCCGAGGTGCTTGGACAGAGCGTCTTTCGGGTGGCAATGAGAGCCCGCGAAGGCGCTGACCTGTTCGCCGAGCACGAATAGCTCCTCACTGAATACGAGAAGGATGTATCGCGCAGAACGCATGGCGCGGACGCATGGACGCAATCAGAAGGCGACTATATACTTGCTTACCCAGGCCCGGTTCAGATCGCCGCGCCGGATTCTTCGACGCCCGCCTGATCGTCTGGCTTCGCTCTGTCAACACCAACGCGGCTCGTTCGTGGATGGGCGGGGAGCGAGATTCTCATTTGGCAAGGAAAATTCCAGCTTGCCCGACGCATTGATGGAAAGAGGAATTAAGCGTGGTTTCGACAAGTCAAGAAGTCCATCTGTTTTTCGACGATACCGGAAGTCGTCAACCCAGTCTCGTCCCAGTCGAGAATCGACGTGATGGAATGGACTGCTTCGGTTTGGGAGGTGTTCTGGTCAACAGTGAAGATCTGGATTCGGTTTGGGATGCTCATCGGGCTTTCTGTGACGCTTGGAAAATCGACTATCCATTGCACTCGCACCAAATTCGCGGTGGTCGCGACAATTTCTCATGGCTGAAGAACCCCGAAAGGGCGGTGGAGTTTCTACGTGAACTTGAGGAGTTCTTGGTGAATCTTCCAGTGATGGGAATTGCAGCCATCATCCATCGCCCTGGATACGTGGCTCGCTATGCCGAACAGTATGAAGGTAGTCCTTGGCGTATGGACAAGACGGCATTTTCAATTCTGATCGAGCGATCAGCAAAGTATGCCAGATCGAAGGGGCGACGGCTTCGAGTGTTCTATGAACGCTCAGGCAATCGAGAAGATCAGGACATTGTTGCTTTCATGGAGAATCTCAAGACTGAAGGTATGCCGTTCGACGGCAAAAATTCAGCCGCTTATCACGGCCTCGCAGCCGCTGAATTCGACGCGCTGGTGCTTGGAAAACCAAACAGACGCACGAAGAAAACGCCCATGATCCAGATTGCTGATCTCTATCTCTACCCCATGGCGAAGGCTGGATACGATGACAACTACAAACCTTACCTTGCCTTGATGAAGGCCCGTCGCCTGATTGATTCAGTTTTGCCACCCGAGAATCGGTCCTTGCTCGGGATCAAGTACAGCTGCTTTGATGGCGTGGACCGCCACAAACGAACATAGGGTCCGGTTTCCCGGACCCCATATCGGCCGGCTCGGCCGACCCTGGAGCGTAATGCTCTGATGTGTATAGATATGTCATTGATCGTCGCCCGCGTCAACCCCTCGCGGGGCACGGCAAATTGACTGCGGCTTGGGTAAGCACGTATATAGTCGCCAATCAGAAGAACCGTTTGGAGCGCGTCTGGCGACGCATAGAGACATCTCTTGGTCCCCTGAACAAGCTCGCTCTGGTGGAACTCAAGCGTGAGCATGCTCGGAAGCTCAGGGATGACATGCTCGTGGCGAAGAAGCGGGACGGCACCAAACCGTCCCCGTCTTCCGTCAGGCGAGAGCTGGACATGGTCCGCGGTATGGTCTCAATCGCAATCACCGAACATGACCTCCAAGGGAATCCTCACAACCCGTTTGACGGGCTTGAGGTGGCCAAGGCCAATGCTGCCCCTGACACCGAATGGGACAAGCGCGACCCGCTACCCAAGGACATTCTCCTGGCCATGCGAGGGCGGATGAAGGGCAAGCTACGGGAGCCCGCGCTGGGCATCATCTGGCGCTTGCTCCGAGGCAGATGTCGCGATTTGGCTAGACCGGCAGATCATCGAGCAGGATTGGTGCAGTGAGATGTCTGTGGAGTTCGTGATGATTGAAGCAAAGAAAATCGCGCCGGCATTGGGTGCCGAGGTACAAGGGGCAGTTTTTGCGGAGCCCTTCGCCGCGCCACTCTATCCTGAGGTCTACGAATCCCTGTTGGAACATCAGGTTCTATTCTTCAGAGACACAGACATTTTGCCTGCGACGCATGTCGCGTTCGCTCGCCTGTTTGGCCAGATCGATGAGCCGCATCCACTCTATCCGCATGTCGACGGCTACGAGAACATCGTGCTTCTGGAAAATGACTCAGGCGCCCCGCCGGACACCAACTCTTGGCACACCGATCTAACGTTCAAGAAACAACAGCCATTCGCCTCAATCCTTGTCGCCCGCACGGTGCCTGAAGTCGGCGGAGACACCATGTGGTCAAGCCTATATGCCGCCCATGATCGTCTACCCGACGGAATGAAGAGCGACTTGGAAGGCCTGTCGGCCATTCACGATATGGGTGATTTCCGAAACAGTTTTGCTGAAGACAAGAATGGCAAGCCGGGCGAAGAACGACTTAACGAAAGTGTCAGCCGATTTGGTCACCGAGTACGTCCCTTGATCGACAAACATCCAATCACCGGCCGAAAGTTCCTGAATTTCAACGAAGCTTTTGTGACCCACATCGTGGGCCTGACGGCAAACGAGTCCAGCGCGCTCAGAACCTTTCTCGCAAACCACATGAACAAGCCAGAAGACCAGATCAGATGGCGCTGGAAATCGGGTGACATCGCGATGTGGGACAATCGCGTGACCATGCACTACGCGGTGGCGGATTATCTGCCACAGTACCGCTGCATGAACCGCGTTACCGTGGTTCGCGACCGGCAAGAAGGTGAGGTGCCATTGACCGCTTAGTCCGCACAGCCGCCATTCGGTGAATAGTACCTGTCAGTCTGCCAGAAAATCTTTGTCGCAAAAATCCGAGCAATCAAGGCTACGGAGCTCTGGGGCTTGCCCTCACATGCACCTTATGGGACACAAATGGACCCGTTATGGGACACGGAGGGGCATTTCCGTCTGTCAATGTCTTTGAAAAGCAATGAGTTAGAGGTGCGGTGATCGCTTGGGCAATGCGTCTCGACCGCACCATTTCCGGCGAAGCGCAGCCGGACCGGGCCCGTTGCCTCTCTCGCGCAACTTGGGGACGCGGACATCGCTGCGGCCGTTCCGCTGCTTTGGTCTCAGGCAATCGCAGCGGACTGCCAGACGTTCTTCACGTTCATGTAGTTTTCAAGGCCCTCGGTGCCGCCTTCACGCCCGCTGCCGCTGGACTTCACGCCGCCGAAGGGCGTTTCCGGCATCGACGCCTCCAGCGTGTTGATCGAGAGGTTTCCGACTTCGACCTCGTCGACGAGACGGTCGATGTAGTCGGCCCGGTTGGTGAAGGCGTATCCGGCAAGCCCGTAGGGCACGGAATTGGACTGGGCGATGGCATGATCGAGTGATGCAACGGGGTTCAGGACCGCCACAGGGCCAAAGGGCTCTTCCTGCATGATCCGGGCGTTCTCGCGCACGTTCAGCAAGACCGTGGGCTGAAAAAAGTATCCCTGGGTGCCGTGCCGGGCGCCTCCGGTCGCCACGGACGCGCCCTTTTCGTGCGCGTCCTCCACCAGCGCGGCAAGAGCGGGAACGCGGCGGTCGTTGGCGGTGGGACCCATTTCCACGCCGGCGTCCATCCCGTTGCCGACCACCGTCGCCCTGGCACGCGAGACGAAGGCCTCGGCGAAGGTGTCAAAGATGCTGTCATGGATGAAGAAGCGCGTGGGCGAGGTGCAGACCTGCCCGGCATTGCGCATCTTGCGGACCGCGCCCGAGACGGCCGCGGCCTCGACGTCCGTGTCCTCGCAGACGATCACCGGGGCGTGGCCGCCCAGTTCCATCAGGACGCGCGTGTCGTTCTGCGCCGCGAGGCCGGTCAGGTGCCGCCCGACCCTGGTGGAGCCGGTGAAGGCCACCAGCCGCACCGGATCCTGCGGGATCAGGTATTCGGAGATGTCCGGGGGCGTGCCGAAGACGAGGTTCAGCACGCCCGGCGGCAGGCCCGCGTCCTGGAAGGCGCGGGCGATGTGGATGGCGCCGGCCGGGGTTTCCTCGGCTGCCTTGATGATGATCGAGCAGCCCGAGGCGAGCGCTCCGGCAATCTTGCGTGCAGGCTGGCTCATCGGGAAGTTCCACGGGGAGAATGCAGCGACCACGCCGATCGGCTGGTGATGCACGGAAAGCTTGTGCCCCTTCGGCGCGGGGATCACCCGGCCATAGGTCCGCATGACCTCGCCGGCATCCCATTCGAAGAACTCTGCGCCGCGGATCACCTCGAGGCGGGCTTGAGGCAGGGGCTTGCCGTGCTCCAGGGTTATTGTCCGGGCGATCTCCTCCCGGCGCTCCCGCATCAGCGCCGCGGCGTGCCGGATGAGGTTGGTCCGGTCGCGGGGCGGCGTGCGGCTCCAGACCCGGAACCCGTTCACGGCCGCGTCGAGCGCGTCGTCGAGATCGGACCGTGCCGCGCATGGCAGGCGGCCGATCTCTTCCTCGGTGGCCGGGTCGACCACGGCAAGGTCGTCCGCGGTCTTGCGCCATTGTCCGTCAATGAAGAGCCTCAGGTCCGGATACATCGGCGGGCCTCCTGCGTCCGCCGAACCAGATCAGGCGAAGCGGAACGCGGCTTCAAGCGAATTGAGGGAATACTGATATCAATTCGATGGATATCAGGCGCCGCGCTCGGCCGCCACCTCGTGCAGCGCCGCCTTGAACGCGCGGGCGGCCGGCGACAGGCTGTCGTCGGCGCGAAGCGAGATGCCGATCGGCCCGCGGCCAAAGGGCACTGTCCAGTCTAGCCGGACCAGGTTCCCGTTGCCGACGTCCTGCGCCGTCACTTCCTCCGGCATCAGGCAGATCAGGTTGCGTGACTGCAGGAGCGCCCGGTTGGCCAGGTAGGAGACCGATTCGATCGCGCGCGGCGGCACGTAGTGCCGCTGGTTGACGAAGAACTGGTCCACCTGCCGGCGCAGCGTCGTCTCAAGGGGCGGCAGGAGCCAGCCATAGGGTCGGACCTGGTCGAAGGACACGTCCGGCTTGCCCGCCAGGGGATGCTCCGGGCCGACGACCGCGACGATCCGGTCCTCGATGAGCTTCTCTCGCGTGATCCTTTCGCGGTAGCGGAGCGTGGACAGGCGCCCGACGACCATGTCGATCTTGCCGGAGAGGAGGGAGGGGATCAGCACCTCGTTCGTGCCTTCGCTGATCTTTAGTGCCACCTTGGGCCGGTCGGTCAGAAGGCGGTCGATCGCGGCCGGCAACAGGCCGGTGGAAGCGGCCAGCAGGGTGCCGATGACCACGCGGCCGGAATTCCCCTCGCTCAGGTCGTCCAGTTCCTGGGTGGCGTAGGAGACCTGCGCGAAGATGAGCTTGCCATGGCGAATCAGGGTCTCGCCGAAGACGGTCGGGATCACGCCGCGGTTGGTTCGGCTGAACAGGGTGACCTCGAAGTCCAGTTCAAGGTCCTGGATCATCTTGGTGGCGGCGGGCTGGGAAATGCCCAGCTCGCGCGCGGCGTTCTGGATGTTGCCGTGGGTGCCAACGGCGACGAGCAGGCGGAGCTGCCGCAACTTCAGGCGGGTCAGCGCCCGGTCGAGGATGCGAGAATGCTTGGCGGTCACGGCACGATCCGGCGCGACATCTGGTCAAGCTTGGCGATCACGCTCATCGCCGCCAGTGCGGAACTGCGCGGATTGTCCGGCAGCGACTTGCCGCTGACGCGGAACTGAAACGCGCCGAAGTCGCCTCGGGCCCGGATCTCGTGGACGTTCTCGACAATGTCCGCATCGGCGATCAGCCTGACCTCAGTGCTGTCGAACCCGACGCCCGCGAGCGCGACGGCGGCGGCGACATTGGCGTTCCTTGGATACTGCAGGGCGGCGTCACGGGCGGAGCCGACGAAATGCGTCACCGCCCCGCCTTGCAATGCGTCAAGGTTCGTCACGCTCTCGGCGGGCGAGCCCTTCCAGCCATCGGGGGGCTTGCGTCCGACATAGGTGACCTTGTCCAGAGTGCCCACCCGCGCGGAGAGCAGGCAGTCGAGCGCGCCGATCGCGCCGCTTGCCAGGTGCAGGCGGGCGTTTCCCCTGATGGCGGACGCCTCGAGCCTGGCCGACAGGTCGGCGTCGGCCAGTGCGCCGACGGACACGGAGACCAGGTCCAGTCCGCGTTCCAGGACCGCGGGTCCATGGTCGCGCAAGGCGCCGTGGCCCGCACAGTCGACGACCGCCTCCAGCCCGTCCGGCAGCGCGGCGACGGATCCGACGAATCGCCCGGGTGCCTCAGAGACACGTTCCGGGCGCACCAGGAACGCCTCGATCGCGTGCGGCGTCCCGGCAAGCGCCTCTCGCACGTAGCTCGCGATCGCTCCGGTTCCGATGATGGCGATTTTCATGGGCATGCTCCCTTGCGGAAATCAGATATCCTGAACTGCACACGCTTTGGTATGCTTTTTTTTGATAGCCACTTCCGCCAATTCGGATTGGATGCGGCGGGTTCATGCGCCCTCTTGGGCGCAGCGGCAACGAGCGGGGGCAGCGCCATGAAATACGCCAGGCACGAGGCCAAGGACCATGCCCGCGAGAACATGCGCGGCATCTGGGCGGCCGCCCTCAACCCGTTCGGCGCCGACCTCGCGCTTGACGAGGCTGGGCTGCGCTCGAACATTCGCCACTGGATCGACGACCTGGGGATCAGGGGCGTGTTCGTTGCGGGCAAGCAGGGCGAGTTCTGGTCGATGTCGCTGGAGGAGCGAAAGCGCAACATGACCGTCGCGGCCGACGAGTGCGCGGGCAGGGCAGGGACGATCATGTCGATCTCGGACCAGAACCTGGACACCGCGCTGGAACTGGGTCGCCACGCGGAGGCATGCGGCGCCGACTACGTGGTGGTGCATGCACCGCTGCTCAGCTTCTGCCATGACCGGGGCGAGCTGCTGTACCGTTACTACAAGCGGTTCTGCGACGAGCTGGACATCGGCATCGCCATGTGGAGCCATCCGGACAGCGGCTACCTCATGCAGCCAGAGGAATGCGCGCGGATTGCCGACCTGCCCAACATCGTCGCGATCAAATACTCGGTCCCGCGCGAGATGTACGTGCGGCTGACCCGCATGGTGGGCGACAGGATCCAGGTTTCGACCTCGCTGGAAGACGACTGGCTGGACAACATCGAGGAGCTGGGCTGGCGGCTGTATCTCTGTTCGTCGCCGCCCTACCTGCTGCAGACGGCGAACGACAGGAGGATGCATGACTATACCGAACTCGCCTTTGCCGGAAGGTTCGCCGAGGCGCGCAGGGTGCGCGACAGCCTCGACCCGGTCCGCGAGGCGATCAGGCGCAGCAGGCCGCCCGGAAAGCCCACCGCCTTCGGCAAGTGCTGGCAGGAGCTCCTGGGCCAGGTCGGCGGACGTGTCCGGCCGCCGATGCTGGAATTGACCGCGGAGGAGAGGTCCGCCGTGCGCGCTGCGTTCGAGGCCAGCGGGCTCAGGCCGGGGCGTGGCCCAATTCGTTGACTGCGACGTTTTCCGCCCGCACTTTCCTGAGGCGGCGCGTCGGACCAGGACCGGATGAACCAGCCAGAGCCTCACTGCCAATGGCGAGCCCAGGGCCGATCGCGCCGTTGGCTTACTGCCGTTTCGCGCCGAAGGCGCCAACGATGCCGTTCTGTTCGAAGACTCCTGCAGCTTCTTCGTGGCCCGGTCCCTTGAATCCGCCCCGCAAAAGGTTGCCGACGGTTCCGTCACCGAACGTGCCATCTGCCGCGACGGGAACGTCGGCGAAGCTTGCCTCGCTCACCGCATGGGCGGCGTGGCGGTCAAGGTCCACGATGTTCGTGAAGCTGGCATCCAGCGTCTGGCTTGCCATGTCGTATGTCAGCGTCGCGTCGCCCTGGAGGATGCTGTCTTCGGTTGCAGGGGTTCCGGTCATGAGGCCTTGCCATGTCGCGCTTGTTGCTGGACGTGACCCCGTGAGAGCGCCTCCGGCCGCCGCCCCTCTCAACGTGATGGAGATGGACGTTCCTGCCACATCCTCTTGCTGTGCGACGCCAGTGAGCACGTAGAATCCCGCGTGATCCATCCACGCACCGTACTGCCGGTAGGCTGGCCCGTACCTGCCTCCGCGACCATCCGTGAGCGTGATGCCGTTCTTCGTCAGGACGGCTTCATGCGAATCGAGGTCGGGCTCGAGGTTTCTGACAAAGGAACCAAGGGAAATCGTCAGCGTGACTCCGGTGAGGGGTTCCGTGGCCGTGCAACGTGGCGGCAGTCCGGAGCAGTCCGAAGGGCCGGAAGGGAGCGTGACATTCTGCAAGCCCGGGATTGCGCTGTCCGTTTCGCCGTGAACCGTCGATATCGCCAGTGCGTCAGATCTGGCGACGATTTCGACGGACCGCATCCGTTGACCAGCAGCCGTCTCGACGGGTTCGACGGAACCTGTAAGGGAAAGGATCGGGTCAGGCCCGCCGCCTTCGCAGGCGGTCAATGTGCCGATCGCAGCAGCGACCAGACCGCACTTTGCCGCAAGTCTCGTTGAATTCATCGCAAGCCTCCTTTCTGTCCTGGTGCAAGGCAACGGTAGGTGCGGCGAGCGACTCCGGTCAATCGTGGCGCAAGGCCTCAGCCACAGGAATCGACCCAAAATTCTCGTTTCTCCCCAATGTTGGGGAAGCGCAAAGGCGGAAGCCCGACTAACTTCCGCGTGTTTGTCCGCTAAGGTCGATTCGGCTCGTTCCGGTCGGCCACGGCATGCGAGCGCCCGGGAGAATTGGTTGCCGAACGTACGAGGGAAGGGTGCAGTCAGCGAATTCCGGTTCAGCCTCATTGATGGCAGCTGTCGGTCAGCGGCCGCGTTGGTCGCGCCGGCATCGATGAAGTTCGGATTTCGCGCTGAACGGGCAACAGGCGCAGAGGCGCATACGGCAGACAGAGAAGCAGTTGTCGAATTCTGCCGAAGCGGATTGGATTTGTGACCGGACGGACGGGCGTGGCACGTTGGGCCGATGTCCTGGGTCTGCCCGACCCGCGAGGCCGCGGGCTGTCATTCATCCAGCGACTTGCCGACGCGTCCGGGGGCAAGGCTGGCCGGTGCGGTCGCACCGGCCAGCCTTCCTGCGGCGGCCGGCCAGCTGCCGGTCTTTCTCGTGCTGTCGCATGCGGCGCTCATGGCCGTCCCCTCACAGGCGCAGACCGCGTGCACGGCGGCGATGGAAGAGGACCTGCGGCTCATCGGAGGCGACATCGCCACTGAAGGGTTGGTGCGAATTTGCCACAACGGCGATTGGCAGCATGTCGTCGACGACCGCTGGGACCTTATCACGGGCCGACGTAACGACAGACGTTACGTCGGGTCAAGAGCTTGGGCGACCATGGAGATGGAATCAACTCAGCAAGGCGCGTTGCGTGCACGCTGCAGTGGGTCAGTGGTGCCCCGAGTGACTGACCGACAAGCATTCTTGCCGGACTATGAAACGAGGTTCACTCGTGAACCGCGTCACCGTGAGACCAGGCCCGTGAAAGAAAATTTCGCCGTATCTCCCCAATTTCGGGGAGGGCCGCGAGATTGCATGCAGACTATCCTGACCCAACGTGTGGTAGTGTGAAACCATGTGGGCAAGTTGTCTTTCGCATGGAGGCGGCGCGGCCGCGAGCGGCGGCACCGAAAGGGACAGCCAGAACCGCGGCCGGCATCGTCGGCGGCGCGACGGAGTGGTGCTCGTGAACCGGGGGTTGTCGTGTCTGCGGAGCGTCCAGCCATGAAGCGCTGGTCCGAAGCGGCATGAACATGTTCGAGCGCATCATCGCCTTGTTGAACGACGCCGCCCTCGACCCTGGCCTCTGGCCGGAAGCATCGGGGTTGATCGACGAGCTCCTCGGCACCCATGGCTGCACCCTGGCAAGCGGTGACGGAGAGACGGAAGCGGACTATCGAACCCATTTCATGTGGATCTGCCATCGCGGGCAAAGGCGCCGGGATGTGGAGCGATTCTGGTATGAGACCTACTATCCGCTGGACGAGAGGATACCCCGCCTCCGGCGCCTCCCGTACAATCGGCTCTTCCATGTCGCCGAGCTCTACACCGAGGAGGAACGGAAGACCTCGGAGGCGTACAAGGTCCTGCGGACCGTTGGCCATGCAGGCAACGCGATCGATGTCCGTCTGGATGGCCTGAGGGGCTCACGCATCCTGTGGGAAATCAACGACCGCGTGGACGGCGAAGGCTGGTCATCGGCGCAACACGACACGATCCGGCGCCTGCTGCCCCATGTCCGGCAGACGGTGCACGTCCAGCAGACATTGGCCCACGCAAACGCCCTGGGCGAGACGCTGACGGAATTGCTCGACCGCACCGGGCTGGGCATGGTGCAGCTCGACGCTCGCGGACGGATCGTGGCAGCAAACGACCGCGCCCAGGACGTGCTGCGTCGTGGTGACGGCTTGCTTGACAGGGAAGGCTTCCTGGTCGCTCGCGCCAGGCAGGACGACGACAGGCTGCAGGCACTCCTGAACCGTGCCTTGCCGCCGTATGGAGCGCAAGGCAGCGGCGGCTCGACGATCGTGAGGCGTTCCGGCGCCCTGCGTCCCCTGATGCTGCGCCTGTGCCCGGTGGGCCGTCGGCAGGCCAGCTTCCCGGCCTGGCCGGTTGCGGCGCTGGTGCTGATCGTCGATCCCGAGACGGAGCAGGTCATCGATCCCGCAGAGGTGGCGGCGGTCTTCGATCTCACACGGATGGAGGGCCGGGTCGCGGTGATGCTGGCGCGCGGCATGAGCGTAAGCCAGATCGCGGCTTCCACGGGCCGCAAGGAGAGCACGATCCGCTCGCACGTGAAGAGCATGCTTGCCAAGCATGGATGCACGCGGCAGGCGGAACTGGCGCGAATGGTGCAGTCCCTCGCAGCCGCAGGGCAAGGGCGCAGCTAGGTGCGGGAATCTCCACGGCGCAACGCAGGGCGAGCGCGACCTGGCGCGACGGGCCGCATTCCTGGCCGGCGTCCCGCGCCGGGCCGACATGCACCATCGGCCGCTGCAAGAGATTCGGATGCGTCAGGAACAGCGAGGCGGCGGCCGCCGCCGCCACGTCCGCGACGGCGACACCTGTCAGGCGGCCTTCCGTCGACAGCCAGGCACGCAGCGCGTTCCGCTTGCTGCCGCCGACCCGTTTGCCGGAGCCCTGGCAAATCGCGCAGTGCGCGCCGCGTCCATGTGCACGTTCAAGCCATTGCGCGGATCCCCGCGTGGCGTCTTCACGCTGCAGGTGGCCGAGATCTTCCCCTTCGCCTTGGTGCATGGTTCCTCTCTCGCACCAGCAAGCCGTCGGGAAGACGTCCAATGCACGGACCGCGCTCGTTCTGCTGGCAGCGTTCCTCGAAATGGCCGCGTTCGACCTTTTCGAGACGTGCGCAGTGGCGCAGCCATCGCGGGAAGACGGCTCGGAATCGTCCGTCAGTTCCCGTCGTCGCGGGAGGGCAGGCTGCCGCGCGCCTCGCCCGCCTGACCGATCGGCGCCGAGGCGCGCGGCCGGAGGGTGTCGTCCAGCGCCGCACCGCCCGGTACCGCCCCGACGTGGTCGACATCCTCCGGTCCGTTCATGACGTCGGCGTCTCGGTTCGCCTGAGCGGGCTCCCGACACGGCCAGGCCGGGACTGGGCCGCGCCGCCGGCGGCCGACATGCCGGAGTGCGCGGACCGGCACGCCGCCACGCGTCGCGAAACGCGACAGACCCCGTCGTTGCCGTCGAAGACCGGCGAGGGGCACTTCTTGAAGCGCCAGCCGACGGTGGGGTTGACTCGGTGAACATTGGAGATTGTATCGTTCGCAAGTCGGTCTCGAATTTCATGTACCCAGCTTGCCAATTGCTCCGGCGACCCGATGCGCTGACAGCGGGACTCGCCGATGCCGCACGATCCGGCATTGCCCGAACAGCTCCGTTGAGGAAGGGCCTGCACCGGTGCCTCACCCGTGTCTGCGCGGCCCTTGCGGCGGGCTTCGGCAAGCTGGCTGATCAGCATGCGCTTCCGGCCGCGCCCCGCCATGCAACGCGGGACGTTCCCCGCGTCGGCGCCGGATCGTCCCGGCTCCGCTTCACGCCGGGCAGGCGTTTCGTCGCGCCGGTCCGCCGCCTTGGGTTGGGTGTCGCGTCATGAGCTTCTCGCCGGCCGCAGCGCTTCGTTCCGCGCTCGCCAGCCCGATTCTGCTGCGCGAACGCTGGCGGAGCGGGATCGTCTACAATCCGCTGTCCGCCCGCATGGCCCAGGATCCCTATCCCTCCTACGCCGCTCTCCGCGCACGCGATCCGGTGCATCGCAGCCTGCTGGTCAACGGCTGGGTGTTGACGCGGCATGCCGACATCGACGCAATCCTGCGCGACCACCGGCGCTTTTCCAACGATCCGCGTCAGGGCACCCTCTCGGCACGGCAGCTAAGGCGCCTGCCGGCCTCGGAGGACTTCACGCTGATCTTCCTGGATCCGCCGGACCACACGCGGCTGCGGGCGCTGGTCAACAAGGCCTTCACCCGCAACGCGGTCGCCGCCATCGAGGCCCGCATCCGCACGACCCTGGGTGCCCTGCTCGACGATATAGCCGATCCGTCCGGTTTCGACCTTGTGACCGCAATCGCACAGCCCCTGCCGATGATAGTCGTGGCCGAGATGCTGGGCGTGCCGCCGGAGGACCGCGACCGGTTCAAGCTGTGGTCTGCCCGGCGCGCGCGCCTGCTCGAGCCGACCATCGGCCGGCGCGAACGCCGGCGCGCCGCCGCCGCCATGATCGCGTTCGACGCTTATTTCCGCGAGATCATCGCCGAGCGGCGCAAGGCGCCCCGCGACGACATCGTCAGCGCGCTGGCGCAGGTCGAGGAAGAAGGCGAGCGGCTGAGCGAACGCGAAATGCTGAACATGCTGCGCCTGCTTCTGATTGCCGGAAACGAAACCACGACCAACCTGATCGGCAACGGGATCCTTGCCCTGCTGCGCAATCCCGAGCAGCTCCAGCGCCTCCGCGACGACCCGTCGCTCATCCCGGACGCAGTCGAGGAGCTGCTCCGGTTCGATGCGCCGGTCCAGGCAGATTTCCGGTACGTGCTCTCCGACTGCGAGGTCAACGGCTTTCCCTTGCGGCGGCGCGACAACCTGTTGCTCCTGCTGGGTTCGGCCAACCGCGATCCGGACGCGTTCGAAGACCCGGACCGCTTCGATGTCGGCCGCGGCGCGTCCTCGCACCTGTCGTTGGGGCGCGGCATTCACCATTGCCTTGGCGCTCCCCTTGCGCGCCTCGAGGGGCGTCTCGTGCTGGAGATGCTGCTGGAGCGGTTCGCGTCGATCCGGCTGCTCGACGACAGGCCGCGCTTTCGCACCGGCATCGTCTTCCGTGGCCTATACGGCCTGCCGTTGCGCTGCACGCCGGCGTAGTGCGGCCTGGTCACGCCTGGGCCCGCCCGCGAACTCCGTGCGATCGAGCACGGCGTTCGCGATGGTCCGCTCCCCGATCGGTGCGGATCCGGCTGGCGATCGCGATGGACCTGCACCCATGCCGCCGTTCCGCGATTTTCGGCAGGTCCCGTCGCCCCGGGCTGGACGTCGTCCAGGGAACGATGCTCCCTCGTCAGCGCGCGAAAGCGGGGCTCGTCCACCCTCGTCACGATGTCCAATGCCACTCCGGAAGGGTCCGCCACGCCCTTGGCCCACATCAATCCGCCGCGGATTACCGGTGCGCGGCATGACACCGAAAAGCGCGCGAGTTCACCCTGGACAGTCATCGTCAAGCGCGAAGACGAAAGCCCGGCAGAACGGATCTGCCCTGCCTCAGGCCGCAGGGCGTTGCTCGATATATCAATTTCCGATAGCTACATGCAGAAGAATTCTTTGCGGTCTTGGTGGCTGTCGGGAACAGTCCACCCAAAGAGGAGGACGTTATGGCCAGACTGGGCGCCTTCAACTTCAAGGCCTGGATCGACGAGCATCGCCATCTGCTGAAGCCGCCGGTCGGCAACAAGATGGTGTTCGAGGACAGCGACATGATGGTGACCGTCGTGGGCGGCCCCAACAAGCGCACCGACTACCACGACGACCCGGTCGAGGAGTTCTTCTACCAGCTTGAGGGCGACATGTTGCTCAAGCTCTACGACGGCGAGGAATTCTACGACGTCCCGATCCGGCAAGGTGACGTGTTCCTGCTGCCGCCGCATGTCCGGCACTCGCCGCAGCGGCCCCAGGAGGGCTCGGTCGGCCTGGTGATCGAACCCAAGCGCCAGCCGGGCCAGCTTGACGCGATCGAGTGGTATTGCTTTGAATGCGGCGCAAGGGTGTACCGTGCCGAACTGCAGCTTCAGTCCATCGTGGAGGACCTGCCGCCCGTCTACGAGAGCTTCTACGCCGCCGAGGACCGCCGCACCTGTCCGGATTGCGGGGCCGTGCATCCGGGCAAGGAGCCGCCCGAGGGCTGGGTGAAGCTCTAGGCGGCGCATCGGCCTCGGCGGGCGCTTGCGGGAGGCAAGGGCCCGCACCGG
The DNA here is from genome assembly GCA_965208685.1 of Paracoccaceae bacterium. Taxonomy (GTDB): domain Bacteria; phylum Pseudomonadota; class Alphaproteobacteria; order Rhodobacterales; family Rhodobacteraceae; genus JAJEFO01. The sequence continues at coordinate 1,556,927 of CBDBPL010000007.1, forward strand.
GCTGAAGGTCCGTGGTTCCTGAAACGAAACAACTTGGGAGAACGACATGAAACTCATGAAAATCAATGCCCTGGCCGGACTTCTTCTGTCCGCGACCTGCACGACGGCGCTGGCCGAGGAGGTGAAGATCGGAATGATCACGACGCTCTCCGGTCCGGCGGGATACCTGGGCCAGGACGTGCGCGACGGCTTCATGCTGGCCATTGCCGAAGAGGGCGGCATGCTTGGCGGCGTCAAGGTCGAGGTGCTGGTCGAGGACGACGGGCTGAAGCCCGAGAACGGGCGGGCGATCGCCGAGCGCTTCCTCGAACGCGACGAGGTCGAGATCATGACCGGCGTCATCTTCTCGAACATCTCGCCGGTGGTCGCTCCGCTGACGCTTCGCGCCGGACGGTTCTACATCACGCCGAACTCGGCTCCGTCGCAGTTCGCGGGCAAGAACTGCCACGAGAACTACTTTGCCGTCGCGTGGCAGAACGACTCCCTGCATGAAAGCGCGGGCCTGAACGCGACGGCGCAGGGCTACGGCAACGCCTTCGTGCTGGCTCCGAACTACCAGGCCGGCAAGGACGCGATCGCCGGGTTCAAGCGCTACTTCGGTGGCGAGATCGTCGGCGAGGTCTACACCCAGCTCGGCCAGACCGACTACGCGGCGGAGATTGCGAGAATCCGCGCGGCCGACCCCGAGATGGTCTTCCAGTTCCTGCCCGGCGGCATGGGCATCAACTTCGCCAAGCAGTACGACCAGGCGGGCATGAACGCTGAGGTGCCGATGGTGCTGGCTGCGCCGTCGTCGGACATCAACATCCTGCGCGCCGTGGGCGAGTCCATGGTCGGCGTGTCCAGCTCGTCGCACTGGAACCACGATTTCGACAACGACGCCAACCGGGCCTTCCTCGCCGGCTTCGAGGCGGAATACGGCCGGTCGCCCACCGTCTACGCCAGCCAAGGCTATGACACCGCCAAGCTGATCGCCAGCGCGCTCATGAAGACGGGCGGCACGGTCACCGCGGACATGGACGGCTTCAGGGCCGCTCTGAAGGCGGCGGACTTCGATTCCGTCCGCGGCGCGTTCGCGTTCAACACGAACAACCACCCGATCCAGAACTGGTACGCCCGGGTCGTCGTCGAGCGCGACGGGAAGTTCTTGAACGAGACCACGGGCGTCATCGCCGAGAACCACGCCGACGCCTACGCTTCGGAGTGCGCCCTCAACTAGGGAGGCTCCCGGAGGACTTGCGGAGCCGGCGCGCCCTCGCGGGCGCGCCGGCGGTATCGAAGCCTTGGTCCGGCGGCCTGGAAGGACGGGCAGGACGTGATGTCGCAGCTTTTCCTCGAGCAACTGCTCAACGGTGTCCAGCTGGGCATGTTCCTCTTCCTGGTCTCGGCTGGGCTGACGCTGGTGTTCGGCTTCATGAACATCATCAACCTGGCGCACGGCTCGCTCTTCATGATCGGCGCCTACGCGATGGCGCTGATCGGTGGCGTGACCGGCTCGTTCCTGCTGGCGCTGATCCTGAGCCTTCCGGTCGTTGCATGCGCGGCCTGGGTGATCGAGGTCGTGATCATTCGCCGGCTTCACGAAAGGGACCATCTGGACCAGGTCCTGGCGACCTTTGCGCTGATCCTGTTCATCAACGAGGGCACGACGATGCTATTCGGCCGGGTGCCGCTGTTCATGGACGTGCCGGATTCGCTGTCGGGGTCGGTGACGCTGCCCGGCGGCGTGACCTATCCTCTCTATCGTGTCGCGATCATCGGCGCGGGTCTGGCGGTGGCCCTGGCGCTCTGGCTGATCATCGCGCGCACCCGCGTGGGCATGCAGATCCGCGCCGGCACGACGAACCGCGAGACCGTCGAGCAGCTCGGGATCAACATCGACCGCCTCAACACACTGATCTTCGTCGTCGGCGCGATGTTCGCGGGGCTCGCGGGCGCGCTGGCCGGGCCGCTGACATCCGTCGAGGTCGGCATGGGCGAGAACCTCCTGATCCTCTGCTTCGTCTGCGTCGTGATCGGCGGCATCGGGTCGATCCGCGGCGCGATGCTGGGCGCGATCACCGTCGGCGTGGTCGACACGATGGGCCGCGCCTTCGTGCCGGACATCCTTGGCCGGTTCCTGGACCCTGCCACGGCGAGCGGGATTTCGGCGGGCCTGTCTTCGATGTCGATCTATCTCCTGATGGTGGTGGTCCTGGTCTTCCGGCCGACGGGGCTGTTCCCGGTGGCCCGGAGCGTCTGACGTGCGATACACCCACCACCTGCCGTTCCTGCTGGGCTGCCTTGCGGCGCTTCTGCTCCTGCCGTTCGTGTTGCAGGCGACGGGATCGTCCTACCTGATCTCGACCGCGACCCGGCTGGTGGTCTTCGCGATCGCGGCCGTCAGCCTCGACCTGCTGATCGGCTACACGGGGCTCGTGTCCTTCGGCCATGCGGCGTTCCTTGGGGTCGGCGCCTACACGGTCGGCATCCTGTCCTTTCACGCCTACGACGGGACCACGCTGATAGGCCTGCCCGGAACCCTGTCCGGCCTCGTGGCGATCCCGCTGGCGTTGGTGCTGTCGGCGCTGGCCGCGCTGGTCGTCGGCGCCCTGTCGCTCCGGACGCGAGGCGTCTACTTCATCATGATCACGCTCAGCTTCGGGCAGATGCTGTTCTTCCTCTTCGTCTCGCTCGAGCAGTACGGCGGCGACGACGGCATGATGATGTTCGAAGGGCGCAACACGCTGCCCCTGCTGGACCTGAACGACCGGATGAGCTTCTACTACTTCTGCCTTGCGTGGTTCGTCCTGTTCTTCTGGTTCTGCACCTGGCTTGTGCGTTCGAAGTTCGGGCGCACGCTGGCCGCCGTCAAGCAGAACCAGGACCGCCTGTCCTCGATCGGGATCAACGCCTACTGGGCCAAGCTGCAGGTCTTCGTGATCGCGGGCGTCGGCGCCGGGCTGGCCGGGGCGCTTTCGGCGAACCACACCGAGTTCGTCAGCCCCGCGCTGACGCACTGGACCCGTTCGGGCGACCTGATGATCGTGGTGATCCTCGGCGGCATGGGCACGCTGGTCGGGCCGGTTCTGGGCACCTTCCTGTTCCTTCTCCTGGAGGAGTTCCTGCCGCTGATCCTGCGCGGGCTGGGGCTTGGGCTCCTGGCGGAGCACTGGCGGTTCGTCTTCGGGCCGATCCTGATCCTGGTGGTTCTCTACGCAAAGACGGGCCTCTACGGCCTGGTCTTCCGGCGAAGGGGCTGAGCGATGCTGGAGATCCGCAACCTCTGCAAGTCGTTCGGGGCGCTCAAGGCCGCCGACGACGTCTCGCTGACGGTGGAGCGCGGCACGATTCACGCGCTGATCGGCCCCAACGGCGCCGGCAAGACCACGTTGATCGCGCTGCTTTCGGGCTACCTGCAGCCCTCGAGCGGCGCCATCACTTTCGACGGGCAGGATCTCCTGGCGATCCCCACGCACATGAGGCCCCACGCCGGGCTGGTGCGCAGCTTCCAGATCACCTCGGTCTTTCCCGAAATGACGGTGCGCGAGAACGTCTGCCTCGTGCTGCAGTCCGTCGCCGGGCAGGCCCGCAGCCTCTTCCGGCTGGCGGATGCCGACCGTGCCGAACGGGAGGAGGCCGAGGCCGCCCTGGCCCGCGTCGGGCTGATCGACCAGGCCGACGCGCTGACCGGCAACCTTGCCCACGGACAGAAGCGGCAGGTCGAGATCGCGATGGCGCTCGCCGCCAGGCCCAAGGTGCTGCTCCTGGACGAACCGACGGCAGGCATGGGCGTGGAGGAGAGCCGCCGCATCATGAACTTGCTGGAAGACCTGCGCGCCTCGGTCACCATGCTGCTGGTGGAGCATGACATGGACGTGGTCTTCGGTCTCGCAGACCGGGTCTCGGTCCTGGTCTACGGCAAGGTCATCGCCTCGGACACGCCCGAGAGGATCCGGGTGAACCCGGACGTGCAGGAGGCCTATCTTGGCGACCATGAGCTTCACGGGGAGGCGGACTGATGCTGCAGGTCGAAGGCGTCGAGGCAGGCTATGGCAGCTCCAAGGTCCTGTTCGGGATCGACCTGGAGCTGGGCGAGGGCCAGCTTGGCGCGATGATGGGCCGCAACGGCATGGGCAAGACCACGACCGTTCGGGCGGTCAGCGGGCTGACGCCCGCCAGCGCGGGCTCGGTCCGGCTTGCCGGCCGCGACATCACGGCGCTCAAGCCCTACGAGATCGGCCAGGCGGGAATCGCGCTGGTGCCCGAGGGCCGGCAGGTCTTCCCGACGCTCACGGTGCGCGAAAACCTGGTCTGCACGGCAAGCAACCGGTCGGGCCTCGGGCTCTGGACGCTTGACATCGTGTTCGATCACTTTCCGCGCCTGAGGGAGCGCGCCGACCAGCTGGGGAACTCGCTCTCGGGCGGCGAGCAGCAGATGCTCGCCATCGGGCGCGCGCTGATGACGAACCCGAAGGTGCTGATCCTGGACGAGGCGACCGAAGGTCTCGCCCCGCTGATCCGCAAGGGCATCTGGAAGACTCTCGGCGCCCTGAAGGCGCAGGGTCAGACGACTCTCGTGATCGACAAGAACCTCGACGAGATGGCGAATGTCGCGGATCACGTCACGGTGCTGGTCAAGGGCAGGGTCGCCTGGGCGGGCGACATGGACGCGATGCGCGCGGTGCCGGATTTCGCCGAGACCTACCTGGGCGTGTGAGCATGCGGGACGGCTGGAGGAACCTTGATCAGGAAGAGCTGGAGCGCCAGTACGATGCCCGTGCCTCGGTGCCGGACTTTGAAGCCGAGATCGCGCGTTACCGCGAACTCAGCGCCGAATGCCTTGCCGAGTGCGACGTGATCCGCGACCTGGCCTACGGGCCTTCGGAGGACGAGCGCATCGACTATTTTCCGGCAGGGTCCGGCAGTCCTGTCCTGGTCTTCCTGCACGGCGGCTACTGGCGGCTGCTCGGGCGGACCGACAGCGCCTTCATGGCGAAGGCGCTCGCCGGTCGCGGCATCAGCACGGCGGTCGTCGAGTACAGCCTTGCCCCCAAGGTCAGCCTTGACGTGATCGTCGCGCAGTGCCGCCGCGCCGTTGCCTGGATTCACGGGAACATCGCCCGGCATGGCGGCGATTCGGCGCGGCTGTTCGTCTCCGGTTCGTCCGCCGGCGCGCAGCTGGCCGCGATGGCGCTGGCCACGGACTGGAGCGCGTTTCCCGGCGTGCCGGGCGACGTCCTGAAAGGCGGGGTGCTGGCAAGCGGGCTCTACGACCTTGAGCCGGTGCGCCGTTGCAAGCCGAACGAATGGCTCCGGCTGGATGCCGCGGCGGCCCGCCGGAACTCGCCGCTGGGCATGGCCTTTCCCGAGGAGACCAGGTTCCTGGTCACCTGGGGCGGAAAGGAAACGGACGAGTTCAAGCGCCAGAGCCGGGACTTTGCCGGGAAGCTGCTGGACGCGGGCCTGGCCGTGACGTGCCTGGAGGTCGAGGACCGGAACCATTTCGACGTCGTCACGGACCTGGCCGATCCCGGGCGGCGCCTGCACCTGGCAGCGGCGTCACTGATCAACGGCAGCGCGGCGCCATGAGGCGACCGCAACGCGCCGAAGGTGAAGCGGCATCGAGCCGACTGACGAATTGCATGCCTCGCGAGAATTCCGGATCTCGCGCCGACCGGGCCGGCGCATTGAGCTGGAGGCAGCCGGCCAAGAGGCCGGTGCACCCGGGCGTTTCAGGGAACGGAGAGTGACATGGAGATCTCGAAGGGGTTCAAGGGACGGGAAGAGGAAATCATCGACCTGCTCGCCGCGACGTTTGCTGCATCAGAGGGCGCGGAGGAAGGCGCCCTGATCCGCGACCTGACGCGCAACCTGCTGGCGACGACTGCGGATGCCGACATCCATGTCTTCACCGCACGCGAGAAGCGGTCCCTGGTCGGCGCGATCATCTTTTCGCGGCTGACCTACGAAGAAGACGACCGGACCGTCTTCGTGTTGGGCCCTGTCGGAGTCGCGACCGACCGCCAGGGCAGGGGGATCGGGCAGAGGCTCCTTGCCCACGGCCTCGGCGGCTTGCGGAAGAGCGGCGTCGACGTCGCGGTGACCTACGGCGATCCGAAGTACTATTCCAAGGTTGGATTCCGGCCCATCAGCGAAGAGTTCGCCCGGGCGCCGTTCAAGTTGAAGCATCCGAAGGGGTGGCTCGGCCAGTCCTTGACCGATCGGGAGCTTGAGCCGCTGGCCGGTCCGTCTCGCTGCGTCGAGGCGTTCCACCGCCCGGACTACTGGTGATCGACCGTCCGGTTCCGCTCGAAGCCCGTGCCGAACGCGCATGGCGGAACCGCCTGCAACGCGCTCTGCACGCGGCGTCGCGAGGCCAGGCAGGGCGACGATCGACGACCTGCCCGGCACGGGACGGCGTCGAGCCTGCCATGGACTCTCCGACAGCGGCCAGTGTCGCGGGTGTGCCGCACCTCCGGAGCCGGGGCGTGACAGGCTCTTGCCGGGCATGCGGGCATTTCCATTCAAGGCGTGGTGGCCGGGCCGGATCCGCTCGAGCCTGGACCGGCTGCCACGTCGCAAGCAGCGACATCGTTCCGGACGGTCATCGCAGGCCTTTCCACAGCTGGTTTGCCGTGAAGGCCAGATCGTAGATCCTGGACGTGATCCGGGCGCGCGGCGCGCGCGACGGGTCGGTCATGGGCAACGGCAGGTCTGCCGGATCCATTCCCGTCAGGAGATCGGCGATCGCGCCCCCGAACAGCGTGCCGGTGGTGATGCCCCGGCCGTTGTAGCCGATGGCCGTCCAGAGCTGCGGCGCCAGCTGATGGACGCGGGGCAGGTGATCCGGCGTCATCGCGATCTGCCCGTGCCACGCCTCGTCGAAGGAGAGGCGCCCAAGCTCGGGAAACACGCGGGCGATCTGCCTTTCGGCCCAGCGTCGCGTGAGGCCTTTGTCCTTGGAGCCGATCACGCGGCCCATCGTGCCGATGAGCAGTCGGTCATGGGCGTCGCGCCGGAAATTGAACATGATCGGCCCCGTGTCCCATACGCCTTGCCGTCCCGGCAGGACGTGTTTCGCGTCCGGACCCAGCGGCTCCGTCGCGAACTGAAGGTAGTGGATGATCGTGAAGACGTCCCTGAGGCCGGGCCAGAGCTCATCGGTGTAGGCGTTGGTGCCAAGGACCACCGCCTTGGCGCGGACGTCTCCGCCGCTGGTCCGCGCGCGCCAGGTCCCGTTCTCGCGGTCCAGCTTCCTGACCCGGACGCCGGTGCTGACATTCGCGCCCGCCGCCAGGGCCGCGCGGGCGAGCCCGCGGCAGTAGCCCATCGGATTGATCGTGCCGGCGCGGTGATCGAGGAGCCCGCCGTGGAAGGCCGCGGTCCCCACCATCTCGGCGACCTCTTCGCGGCCGAGCAGGTCGACCGGCTCGCCAAGACGCTGCCATTCCGCGTGGCGACCCTGCAGGTCGTCCCAGCCCGATGGCCCGTGCGCCGCGTGAATGGTGCCGGTCCTGGTGACCTCGCAGCGGATCTGGTGCCTTTCGATCAGGTCGAAGACAACGGTCGGGGCTTCGCTGAACCGGCGGAGAAACCGCTCTCCCTGGTCCGGACCGAGCATCTCGCGCACCTTCGCAGGCGGCAGCCAGGCCGCGGCGTTCACGAGGCCCACGTTTCGGCCCGATCCCCCGTACCCGACATGCCTTGCCTCCAGCACATGCGCAGACAGGCCCTTTTCGGCGCAGTGAAGCGCCGTGGACAGGCCCGTGAAGCCTCCGCCCACGATGGCGACGTCGACAACCTGGTCCGGAACCGGGGCGGATTCGATTTCAGGCTCTTCGGACGTGGCGTCCCAGAGGGACATGGGGGCGGGGCGATCCATCGCGGTCACCGGTGGGCAGAATGCGGACGCGGACCGACCTTGCGATCAATCAGATAGCGTGTCAATATAGCGAAATATCGTTTTGAATGTCAGCACACGGGGCGACCAACGTCATGGCCAGGCTGAAGCGGACGGCAGCCGAGATGGTAGCTGCGGCACGGGAGAGAATAGAGGAGATCGAGACGCCGGAGCTGATCGCGATGGTCGACGATCCGGACGTAGTGATCGTCGACATTCGGGACATACGCGAAAGGCAGCGGAGCGGCTTCATACCCGGCAGTGTCCATGCACCCCGCGGCATGATCGAGTTCTGGGTCGACCCGGAAAGCCCGTACTACAGGGACGTCTTTGGCCAGGAGGGCAAGCGCTACGTTCTTCACTGCGCGAGCGGCGGGCGCTCGGCTCTGGCCACCGCGACGCTTCAGGACATGGGATTCGAGGCGGCGCACCTTCGGGAGGGATTTTCCTCCTGGGCAGAGCAGGGCGGGCCGGTCGAATTGCCCGAAACCAGCGGCTAGAGCCGGCCGAGACTCTCGGACACGGAGCGCGCAGCGTGCTGCACGAGCGCGCCGATTCGCTCGCTGTCGCCCTCTCCCAGGTTGATGTCCGGCACGGACACGCCCAGCGCCCCAATCGCCTCGCCGTTGGGCAGGTGGATGGGTGCGCCGAAGCTGAGGACGTTCGGGCGAAACTCGCCGGTGTCGATGCCGTAGCCGCGCAGCCTGGTCTCGGCCATGTCCTTGTCGAGCGCCGCGGCATTGGTGATCGTCCGGTCGGTGAACCGCTCAAGCGTGGCGACCACCTGGTCCCGCAGCAGCAGGTAGTCCTCCGCGAGAAGCGCCTTGCCGGTGCCGACGCAGTAGATCGGGGCCGCCCCGCCGATCGGGTTCCACGTCCGGATGGGCTTCGTGCTCTCGATCTTGTCGATGTATACCACGTTCAGGCCGTCGCGGACGGCCAGGTAGATCGTCTCCTTCGTCTCTTCGGAAAGGAAGAGCATCATCCGGGACGCCGCCGTGCGCAGGTTCAGGTTCTCCACCACCGAGCGGCCGATCTGCCAGGCCTTGAGCGTGGCCGCGTAGGTCCTGTCCTGCTCGCGGCGGACATATCCGAGCGTGGTCAGGGTCTGCAGGAGCCGGAACGTGTTGGACTTGGTCAGCCCCAGTTCGCGGGAGAGGTCCGAAACGCCGATGCCCGACTTCATGCCGGTCAGTGTCTCCAGGATCGCCAGACCCTTCGAAAGGGTCGAATCGACGCGATGTCCGGATTCCTTGCTCATGCCTGGGGGCCTTTCTTGCCGCGGTGCCCAACGAACTGCGGCGGCTCGTGCGCCCTTACCGGGGGCGGCGTCCCGTCGAGGCGGCGGACGTCGACCAGCGCGGAATGCGCAGCCGGGCTCTGGCTGAATTCCGAGGTGCGCAGGTCATGGGTCAGGACGTTGGGATTGCCATGCCTGTCGCGATGGCAGGGATCGTCGAAGTCCGGATCGTACCAGGCGCCGGTCCAGAGGAAGACGACGCCCGGCGCGACGTCGGCGGTGACGCGCGCGCCTGCAAGGCATCTCCCCCTGTCGTTGAAGAGCTCGACGACATCGCCGTCCGAGATCCGCCTTGCCGCGGCGTCGGCCGGGTTGATCAACGCAGGCTCGCGTCCCCCGACCTTGCCGTCCATGCTGAGCGCGCCGTTGTCGTACTGGCTGTGAAGCCGCGTCCCGGGCTGGCCCGAGACCAGCGTGAGCGGGTAGGTCTTCGCGGCTGGGGAGGACAGGTCGCGCGGGACGTTCCATGTCGCGTGCCCCGCGCATTCGCCCAGGCCGAAGCCCGCAACCGTCTCCGAGAAGAGCTCGATCCGCCCGCTGGGCGTCGCGCGCGGGTACCTCGACGGGTCCGCGCGAAACTCGGACATGAACACCTGCGCCGGCGACGGGTCCGGCAGCTCGATGATGTCCCCGGCCATGAAGGCGTCCCAGTCCGGCAGGGGGGTTCCGTGTGCGTCGGCCGCCGCCCGGGTCTCGGACCAGAGCCTGCGCAGCCAGGCCTCTTCGTCCCGCCCCTCGGTGAAGTCCCGCTCGACGCCGAGCCGCCGCGCGAGGTCGGCGTAGATCTCGTACTCGACGCGTGCATGTCCCGGCGGCTCGACGGCCTTCGGCATCGGCACGAGGACGTTGTCGGTCTGGCCGGCGCCGAAATCGGTGCGCTCCTGCGGGGCGGCGACGGGCAGCACGATGTCGGCGTGCCGCGCGGTGGCCGTCCAGTTGATTTCGTTCACGATCACCGTCTCGGGCCTCTGGAACGCGCGGCGCAGGCGGTTGAGGTCCTGGTGGTGGTGAAAGGGATTGCCTCCGGCCCACCAGACCAGGCGGCAATCGGGCAACGCGAGCGTCCGGCCGTCGTACCTGTAGGCCGCGCCCGGGTTCAGCAGCATTTCCGATACCATGGCGACGGGAATGAACGCAGAGACCGGGTTGTCGCCCTGAGGCAGGCTTCCCCAGCGGAAGGGCCGCGCGACGTTGCCGACATGGGCGTTGACCGCGTAGCCGACCGTGTATCCGCCGCCCGGCAGCCCGATCTGCCCAAGCATGGCCGCCAGCGACACGCAGGCCCAGAGCGCCTGCTCCCCCCAGTCGGCGCGCTGCAGGCCGGCGGCGCAGGCAATCATGGTGCGCCCCGCCGCCATCTCGCGGGCGAGCGCGCGGATCCGGCCGGCCTCGAGGCCGCTGATTCCGGCCGCCCACTCTGCGGACCTGGGCGTGCCGCCGCCCGCACCCCGGAGGTAGCCGACGAAGCGGTCCGCCCCGACGGTGTGGCGGTCGAGAAACGCCTGGTCGTGCAGCCCCTCCTCCACGAGGGTGTGGGCGAGCGCGAGCATGACCGCCGTGTCTGTCCCCGGTCTCGGGGCCAGCCATTCGGCGTCGAGCGAGGCGTCGACGTCGGTGCGCAGCGGGCTGAGATTGACGAACCGCACGCTCCTTTCGGCGCAGAGCCGCAGGTTGCCCGCCATCCGGTGCTTTGAGGCCCCGCCGTCGCAGATCTGCTGGTTCCGCATCGCCAGCCCGCCGAACAGCACGACCAGGTCCGAATGCCCGGCGATGACCGGCCAGCGCGTCGCCTCGACGACATGCTCGCGAAAGCTGCCGCCCACGAAATGCGGCATCGCCACGAGCGCGGCGTTGTAGCTGTAGTTCCCCTCGGAGCGGACAAAGCCGCCGATGGCGTTCAGGAACCTCTTGAGCTGGCTCTGCGCATGGTGAAATCGTCCGGCGCTCGCCCAGCCGTAGGAGCCGCCGAAGATTCCCTCGTTGCCGCGCTCCGCCCTGACGCGCGTCAGCTCGCGGGCGACGAGATCGAGTACCTCGTCCCAGCCGATCTCCACGAACGCGTCGCGGCCCCGTTCGCCCCTGCGACCGTCCAGCCATCCCGCCCGCACGGCGGGCCTCAGAATCCTGGCGCGGCCGCCAAGCCCGCCGGGGATGTTCCCGTTGAGCGGCGACGGATCAGGGTCGCCGGGATGGCCCTCGACATGCGTGATCTGGTTGCCCGACGTCCGGACAACGCCGATGCCCCAATGGGAGGAGGTCAGTTTCGGACGATCCGGAGGCAAGGTTCCATGTTCCGCTATATGGAAAGGCTATTTCGATAATTGACACGTTTGCGCCCGCCTGTCATCGGTAATCTGGGGGGTGAGCATGCCAGGCTCCAGGATTTCCGACATCCTTGTCCAGAAGGGACGGCCGGCGAAGACGGAAGGCCGGAACGTCAACATGCCTCTCGAGACGGGCTCAACCATGGTGTTCGACACGATGGCGGAGTTCGAGGCCGCGCGCGACGCCCGGTACCAGAGCGGCACGATCTACTACGGCCGCTACGGAAACCGCGCGGTCCATGCCCTGGAAGAGGCGCTCTGCGCTCTCGACGGCGCCGAGGGGTGCGTCCTGACGTCGTCGGGCGTGGCCGCGATCACCTGCACCCTGATGGCGCTGGCAAGGTCGGGTGACCACCTTCTCGTCGCGGACAACATATACGGGAACACCCGGACCTTTTGCGAAACCCTGCTTTCCGGCCAAGGAGTCGAGGTCACTTTCTTCGACCCGATGGCCAGCGCCGACGTCGCCGGACTGTTTCGGCCGAACACCCGCGCCCTGATGTTCGAGGCGCCGGGCTCGGGCACGTTCGAGGTGCCCGACATTCCGGCCGTGGCGGCGGCCTGCAAGGCGGCCGGCGTGGCCTCGGTCATCGACGCGACATGGCCGACGCCGATCTTCTGCCGGCCCCTGGCACTCGGGGTCGATGTCGTCGTCGCGTCCGGCTCGAAATACCTGAGCGGGCATTCCGACGCGATGATCGGGACGATCACGGGCAACGGCGACATCCTCCAGGCCGTTCGGAAGACGGTAATGACCGTCGGCGACAAGCCCGGCGGGCAGGAGGTCCTGCTGTCGCTGCGCGGGCTCAGGACGCTCAAGATGCGCATGGAGCACGTTGACCGCGCGGGCCGGGACATCGCGCGGTGGCTCGGCGCGCAGGACCGGACGCTTCGCGTGCTGCACCCGGCGTTCGAGAGCTGCCCGGGACACGCGTTCTGGCGGCGCGACTTCACCGGCGCGTCCGGTCTCTTCGGCGTTCTCTTCCGCGAGACGTCCGACGCCGCCGTGACCCGGTTCGTCGATGGCCTTGACCATTTCGGGATCGGCGTCAGCTGGGGCGGCTACGAGAGCCTCGTCCTGCCCGTCACGCCCACGCGCACGGCGTCCAGGTGGGACGTCGACGCCCGCCTGGTGCGCTTCAACGTCGGGTTCGACGATCTCGACACCCTGAAGGACGACCTCGCGGCCGCCATGCCGCTCCTGGAACCCTGAGCGGGCGCCATCGCGGCCCGCATCGGCCGCTTCGGCGTTGTCGCCGCCGATCTCTCGGAATGCCGGGCAGCGCTTCGCGACCTGCCTGACGTGACGGTGTCCTGCGGCTCCAGGCATGTGGAGATGAGCAACCGCGTTTGCCCGGCCGGGAACGGGAGCGTCTTCGAACCCGTCGCGGTTGAACCCGAGACGCAGGATCCGGGGACCCGGGTCCGCATCGCCTCGAAGACGGCGCGGAAGCCGGTCGACGGCGCGCTCGCCGCAGTCCGGCAGGAGAGCCGGGACTTCGCGCCTGGCCCGGCGAGGCGCGGCAATGTCCGGCGGGACGGCGCCTTTCCGGAGTTCGGGCGGCGAGGCTGCCTGGGCTGCGGCGCCGAGCGACCGCTCAGTGCTCGTCCTGCTTCATGCGTTCCTTCACGAACTCGCCGTAGCGTCCGAGTGACGTGATGAACGCCCAGTAGATCAACGCCACGAAGATGTAGGTCTCCATGTAGTAGGCGACCCAGTCGCCCGTGCCGAACGCCGCCTGGGCGGACGCGAGGAGGTCGAAGAGGCCGATGATGATCACGACGGCCGTTTCCTTGAACGTCACGACGACCATGTTGATCGTGGCGGGCAGGGCGTGCCGGAACACCTGTGGCAGGATGATCAGCACGAGCGACTGCCACTTCCCCAGGCCGAGGGCCATGCCCGCCTCGAACTGCCCGCTCGGGATCGCCTGGAAGCCGCCGCGGAACACCTCGGCCTGGTAGCAGGCGAAGAACAGCGAGAACGCGATGATGATCCGCCATATCTTGTCGCCCTGCAGCCAGTCCGGAAGCAGGATCGGCACGACGACGGCCGCGGTGAAGAGCGTCGTCAGAAGCGGCAGTGAGCGGATGAAGTCGATCAGGAGAGAGGCCACCAGCCGCACCATCGGCAGGCGCGAGCGGCGCATCAGCGCCAGCGCCAGCCCCGTCGGCATGCCGATCAGCACCACGGACGAGAAGAGGAACAGCACCAGCGACAGCCCGCCCCACTTGTCGGTCGTCACCTGCGCCATCCCGAGGAGGCTCCCGTCCATCAGCAGGTAGTAGGTCGCGAAGCCCGCGATCCAGAGCGAGACGAGCCGCCGCACCGTCCAGAACCACGGGATGCAGGACAGGACCACGGTGGCGATGATGGCGACGGCAGCCGACGTGGAACGCCAGTGCTCGTCGAACGGGTAGAGGCCGAACAGGATGAGGCGATGCCGGGCGTCTATGATCGACCAGCACGCGCCCGCGGCCGATTTGCGGCAAAGCGCCGCGTCTTCGGCGCGCCAGACCGCGCGCAGGACGCCCCAGTCGATCGCCTGCCAGGCCAGCCACGCGAGAAACGCCACGAAGACAAGGGTGATGAGACCGTCGAGCGGCGTGCGGAAGGCACGGCGCCGCAGCCGCTCGAACGCACCCAGGGCCGGCGGCGCGGCGCTCACGCCCCGTACCCCTTCAATGCCAGTCGCGCGTTCAGCCAGTTCACGGCCTGGGCCAGCGCGAAGTTCACCAGGAGGAACGCACCCATCAGAATGGCAATCAGCTCGAGCGTCTGGCCGGATTGCGTGATCGAGGTCGACACGATGTAGAACAGGTCGGAGAAGCCGATGGCGACGCCGACCGTCGTGGCCTTCATTATGAAGATCCACTGGTTGCCGAGCGGCGGGATGATCGAGCGCAGGGCCATCGGCATCCGGATGGTCCACCATACCGCGAAGGTCCCGAGGCCAAGGCTCTCCCCGGCTTCCCGAAGACCCTTCGGAACCTCCGCAAGGCCGCCGCGCACGACTTCGCCGATATAGGCCGCGCCGTAGAGCACGACGCCGACGATCATCGCGACCAGTTCGACGGACAGCGTCAGCCCGCCCACGAAGCGAAGCCCCTTGAGTTCGGGGTAGGAGACCAGGTCCTGCCCCTCGGGCGCGAGCAGAAGCGCCGCCGCAACGAAGAGGACGGCCGTGCCGACCAGCCAGACGGCCAGCGCCTGCCTCGCCGAACCTGCAAGGCGCGCCGCACCGATGCCGAGCAGGACCGATCCCAGCACGAGGCCCGCGACGACGCCGAGCGGCAGGGAAAGGGCAGGCACCATGATGCCGCGGTTGGACATGAAGATCGCGTCCGCGATCGAATGCGCCTGCCGCGGCCCCGGGAAGTGGATCAGCAGCGCGTAGAGGAAGACGACCTGGAGGATCAGCGGAATGTTTCTGAAGACCTGGATGTAAACGCTTGAAATCACTTGCAGGCCAAGATTCCGGCTGTCCCGCATCGTGCCGATGGCGAAGCCTAGGATGGTTGCAAGGACAATTGAGGTCGAGCCCACGAAGATCGTGTTCAGGAATCCGATCAGCAGCGTCCGCGAATAGGGATCGTCGATGGAACGCTCAAGCAGGGAGAAGCTGTAGCTCCACCCGGTCGCCCGGTCGAGGAACGAGTATCCCGAGGTGATGCCAAGCGCGGCAAGGTTGACCTGCGCGCTGCGAACGGAGCCGATCACGATGACCAGCACGAGAAGGACCAGCCCGACCTGGACCGCGATTTCCCGCGCCCTCATGCGGTGGAAGTCTCGCCACCCCAACATGATCAGTTCCCAACGAAAGAGGCCGCCCCCAAGGAGGGGACGGCCTTCGAGCTACCGGTCCGGGTCAGTCCAGGATCGGCGTGTAGAGCACGCCGCCGTTGCTCCAGAGGTTGTTCAGGCCCCGCGCGAGCTTGTAGGGCGATCCTTCGCCAAGGTTGCGGTCGTAGATTTCCGCGAAGTTGCCCATTTCGGCGATCATTTCGCGCGCCCACGTGTCGCGCAGGCCGAGGCGCTCGCCCATGCCGGCGTCGACGCCCAGCAGGCGTGCCACGGTGGGGTTCGGCGGGTTGGCGGTCATTTCCTCGACATTCGCTGACGTCACGCCCAGTTCTTCCGCCTTTATGAGAGCTGCCAGCATCCAGTTCACGATGTCGACCCAGTCTTCGTCGCCCTGGCGCATCGCGGCCGCGATCGGCTCGGCCGAGAGCTTGTCGCTGAGTATGACATGCGCATCGGCGTCCTCGAACTGGTTCGCCAGCAGGACGGCGATGGACGGTCCCCAGGCCGCGTAGGCGTCGCAGCGTCCGGCCTTGTACGCGCCGATCACCTCGGCGGTCTTCTCGAAGCTGACCATCGTGTGCTCGACGTTCTCGGCCTTCAGATGGTCGGCGACAATGCGTTCGATGGTGGTGCCGGCCGCCACGCAGACCGTGCCGCCGCCAAGCTCGCTTGCCGTTGTGATGCCGAGTTCCTTGCGGACCATCAGCTGGGCCCCGCCGAAGAAGTAGGGGATCGAGAACTGCAGGCCCAGTTCCGTGTCGCGACCCATGGTCCAGCCCGTTGCCTTGATGACGACGTCGACGTCGCCCGACTGGAGCGCCGGGAATCGCTGCGCCCAGCTGAGCGGCACGATCTGGTTCTTGTCCGGGTCGCCCAGGATTGCCACGGTCAGCGCCCGGCAAAGGTCGATGTCGAGCCCCTTCCACTCGTTCTTGTCGTTCACTTCGACGAATCCGAAGTAGCTGCCGTTGTGGCCGGAGCACAGGAGCGTGCCCCGCTCCTGCACGGTCTTGAGCGTCTCGCTTTCCGCGATCGCCGAGGTTCCGATCCCCGACAAGCCGGCGGCAGCAACCGCCGCCGCAATCCATCCGCGCTTCATGGTCATTTTCTAACTCCCTGTCGTTCCATATGTCGGCACAGTTATTCTGTATATCGAAAATGGCAGCCGCACCCCTGTTAGTCAAGAAATTTGTTGGAACCGGTACGGCCGGTTTCGGCCTTCGCGACGCCCGCCGGGTCGGGGTGATGCGGCCGCGCAGAATGAGCGGCCACCTCGACGCTGTCGGCCATGCGCAGGCCGGTTTCGGGGGAAGGCCGCCGCCGCGATGGCGGGCACAATGCGGCCGCGACGGGACGGAACCTGCAGCCAATCGTCGCGGGCGGGCAGGATCGGGGAAAGAGCCGCAAGACAACGCGTCTCGTCCGAAAAGTTCGTCGCCCGAAAGGGATGCCGCTTGCACCTGAACCGTGTGCGACTTGATTGCAATGTCACATTGCTGTAGCCCTGAGAGGTCAGACGTCTCTCACGGCATCTGAAATTCGTCCTTGTTTTCTTGGAGTAGGAGACGCTGGCCGATCCGACAGAAATAACCGTGCGCCTTCGCGAGATGATCGAATCCGACTTTGACGACGGCGACCGCCTGCCGTCCGAGGTCAAGCTCTCGGAGAGTCTCGGCGTGAGCAGGGCCAAGCTGCGCGAAGCGTTTGGCAGCCTTTGGCAGGCCGGCCTGATCGAGAAGAAATGGGGCGTCGGCACGATCGTTCGCAAGCCCGGGGACGCGAAGCGCGTCGTCGTGCCCTTGCCCCACATTCGCAGCGCGCCGAACCTGATCCGTGAAAGCGGACAGGAGCCGTCAGTGTCGGACCTGTCGATCGAGCGCGGCCCTGCGGATGCCACGGTTGCCGACTTGCTGGAGATCGCGACCGGCAGCGAATTCTGGCTGATCGACCGCGTGTTCCGGGCCGACGACGTGCCGATACAGCGCACGATTGACGCGGTCTGCGCCGAGATTGAAGGCATCTCCTTCGATGCCAGCGCGTTCGATGTCAGCACGAACACGCTTGTCGCGATGTACCAGGACCAGCTTGCAAGCAACCTGATGCGTTCGGATGGCCGCCTGACGGTGGTGCCCCTGCCGGGCGACACGGCCAGGCGCCTGGGCCTGCGCGAGACGGACCCGGTTCTCCTGGTGGAATACAGCACCTACTCGGACCGCGGCACAGCGCTGGGCTACTCCGTGACGTGGTACAACACCGCGCGCGTGGACATCAGGTTCGCGGCCGAGCGCCCCGAAGCCATCGACTTCCATGGGCGCATCCCCGAGGTTGCCCAGAAGTCCTTGCCGCCAACGATAGTCAGCTCCCACCTGAGCGCCTTGAAGCACGCCTAGGAGCGTTTGCACCTGGCTTGCAGCCGGCCCGTCGCCCTGGGACCTGTCGCCGGACAGGCCGCATCGCGGCAGGCGTTCGCACCAATCGTGCGGCCGCGAACGGGGAACAACTGCGAGCCAGGATGACTTCCCGCGCCGGGTTCCCCTGGTTGCCCCGGTTCCTTGGCCTCCCGGGGCCGCTCCATGCTCATCTCGCGCTACCGGTTGACACGGCGTCGGTCTGAATGTAGCAACAGGTAAGAGGTCAGACCTCTGACGTCTTACCTATCCGTTCGGCAGGTCGGCGAACCGGCTGTCCGGCGCAGGTCGGGGAGGAACTTGAAATGCGCAGATTGCCGTGACAGGGCATTGCCTGATCACGGGCGGTGCCGGAGCCATGGGTGCGGCCACGGCGCGGCTTGCCGCCAGGAACGGCTACGCGGTTTCGCTCGTGTCGCTGGAAGCGGAGCGTGCTTCGGCCGAAGCGCTGGTTCGGGAAATCGCCGAAGGTGGCGGTGCGGCCAGCTTCGTTTCCGCCGATGTCTCGTCTGAAGCCGACGTCGTTGAAGCCTACAAGACCGCTGCCGGGACCTTCGGCCCGCCGACAGGCGTGCTGCATGCGGCCGGGACATTCGTCGGCGACATGGTCCGCGACCTGAAATTCGAAGCGATCTCGAGGCTGATCGCGGTAAACGTCACCGGCCTGATGATCTGCTGCCGGGAGGCGGCGCGACTCATGTCCACCAGGTCGGGCGGGCCGGGAGGGTCCATCGTGAACGTCTCGTCCATGGCGGCAACCATCGGAGGACGTCCCGGGCACAGCGTCTATGCGGCCTCGAAGGGCGCGGTCGACGTCTTTTCCAAGGGATTTGCAAAGGAAGTGGCGCGGGAAGGAATCCGGGTCAACACGGTGCGGCCCGGCGCTGTCGCCAGCGCCATGACGGCCGGACTGGAAGCCGATCCAGAGACGAAGAAGGCCGTCGAAGACTCGATCCCGATGGGACGAATCGGGCAACCGGGAGAGATCGCCGAAATCGCGCTCTGGCTGATGTCGCCTGCTTCGTCATTGGTCACGGGTGCGCATATCGACGCCGGCGGGGGAGGGTTCAATGTCGCCGGGTCCGTATGAAGACTCATGCCGCCGCGAAAGGGCACGACGCATGCTCCTGACGAAAGAAGAGCGCCAGACGGTTCCGTCGGCCTTCGACGACATCAGCTTTGACCTCTGCCGGCGCAGAGGCGACGTCATCATGATGAGCGCGGATCTCAGTCACTATGTCGACCTCTTCAAGGTCACCAGGGAACTCCCCGACCAGTTCGTGGAAGTGGGCATGGCGGAGCAGAACCTGGTAGGGGTCGCCGCCGGCCTGGCCAAGGCCGGTTTCGTCCCGGTCACGACGACGTTCGGCAGCTACGCCTCCCGCCGGTGCTTTGATCAGATGGTGATCTGCATGGGCACCAGCAAGAACACGGGAATCTGCATCGGGTTCACGCCGGGCATCTCGAGCCCTGCGCCGATCCACCATCAGGGCACGGAAGACCTGGGGATGCTGCGGGCGGTGCCCCACGCCACGGTCATCGATCCGATGGACGTGACGGACTTCGCGCAGGCCCTGGACGTGGCGTGCGAGACGCCGGGGCTTGTCTACATGCGCGGGCATCGCGGCACGACGCCCAAGTTGCTCGATCCCGAGACGTTCAAGTTTGAGCTGGGCAGGACCTACCCGCTGCGAACAGGCTCGGGGGTTGGCGTGATCTCTTGCGGCCACGCCTCGCAATGGGCGGTCGAGGCCTCGGACATCCTTGCCGACCAGGGTTTTGATCATTCGCTCCTTCACGTGCCGACGATCAAGCCGGTGAACGAGCAGGAAGTCGTCGACTTTTGCTTTGCCCACGACCAGGTCGTCACCGTCGAGAACCATCAGGTCTCGACCGGGCTGGGCGGCCTGGTGAGCGAAATCGTCTGCAAGGTCGGGCGCGGTCCGCGCATTGCCCGCATCGGCGTTCCGGACAGCTGGGCGCCCGGCGGCTCGATTCGGCACATCAGGCAGCATTTCGGCCTGGATGGACCTGCCTTGGCCAGGCGGATCGAGGAGGTGATGCAGTGACGAGCAACTCGGCGAAGCGCATCAAGTCCCTGGAACTCCAGGCCGCCAGGATGCGTCGGAACGTGGTGGACATCTGCATGCAGCGCGGCGGGTACGCGGGGCAGGGCGTCGCCCTGTCGGATGTTGGCGCCTGCATCTACTTCGACGAGATGCGGCCGGACGGGAACGGCTGGTATCATGACCGCTTTGTCAACTCGAACGGCCATGACACGATCATCAACTTCGCCGCGATGGCCGAATTGGGCGTCTACACGATGGAAGAGCTGCGCACGATGGGTGCCGACGGCTCGCCCATCGACCAAAGCCCCATCGAGGGAGCGCGCGGGTTCGAGATCACGTCGGGCTCCTTGGGTACAGGCGTGTCGCAGGCCGCCGGGATCGCCCTCGGAGAACGCAAGAAGGGCTCCGACAAGCGCGTGATCTGCCTGCTTTCGGACGGTGAGTTGCATGAGGGCAGCGTCTGGGAAGCGTTCATGTTCGCCGCTCATTACAAGCTGTCCAACTTCATCGTCATCATCGACAACAACGATCTGGGCGCCACGGGCAAGACCTCGGAGGTGATGGCGGTCGAGCCGATCAAGGAAAAGATGGAAGCCTTCGGCTTTCACGCGCGCCAGATCAACGGCAACTCGATCCCGGAAATCCTGGACGCGTTCGAAGAAGCCCGCAGCGCCAAGGGCAAGCCCTTTGCAATGATTGCGGACACCAGGATCTTCGCCGGCATCGGCGTCTACCAGGATGCGATCCCGTTCGCCCATTTCGTCGGTGCGAACGGGCGCTGGGACACCGGGTATCTCGAATGGGAGCCTGGATGGCAAGAGATTCTCGGCACGATCGAAAGACTAGAGGCGGAACTGGCTGCACTCGACAAAGGCCAGGCTTGAACGGTTCGCGCCATCGGCGGACGGACCCGAGAGGAAGACATGAAGACCTTGGTAACCGGAGCGACAGGATTCATGGGATCTCACCTGGTCCCCGCCTTGGTTGACCAGGGTCACGAGGTGGTCGCGACCGACGTGGTCAAGGAACCGCATTGGATCGCGTCAAGGCCGGACGTCCCGTATGTGCGCGTCGACCTCGGCGGCGACGCCGAGATCCGGGACCTCGTGTCAACCGTCCGCCCGGACAGGGTCGTGCATTTGGCGGGATTGCTCGCCGAGGCCTGCGAAGCCGAACCGCAGCTGGGTTTCCGCGTGAACGTCATGGCATCGCTTTCGTTGCTTGAGGCCTGCGTCGCCAACGGGGTCACGCGCTTCGTGATGACGAGCTCGACCGCGGTCTTTGGCCGCGGGCTCGCGGAGCCGGTCGCGGACGACGCCGCAAAGCTGCCGGAAACCGTGTACGGCCAGACCAAGCTCGCCTGCGAGCACATGCTGAGCTGGTACCGGCGGACTCATGGTCTCAGCGTCGGGGCCGTGCGTTTCCCGTGGGTGTACGGCCCGGGTCGAACCACCGGACTGACGGCGCTGTATTCGTCTTTGCTCTTCGACGCCATCGCCCGTGGCGAAGAAGCGGTGGTCGCGAACGCGGACCAGTCCGGCAATTGGCTGTACATCAAGGACGCAGTCACGTCATTGATCCTGATGCTGGAAACCTGTGTCCACCCACGGATCGCCTACAACGTCGTGGGCGGGGCCCATTCCGTCGGAGACGCGATGAAGATCGCGCAGGAACTGTTTCCCGACGCCCGGATCAGGATTCGGAAGTCGTCTCGGGCCCCTTATCCCTATGCATCTTCCTTCGACGATTCACGGGCGCGGGAGGAGCTTGGATGGAGGCCCGAATACTCGATCAGGCGAGGCATGAAAGAACATGTCGAGACAGTGCGCAGATCATTGGAGGTGGCCTGATGACCACAGCCCAAGAACCAGGGCGATTGAACGCTCGAAAACCGTCAGATCAACACAGAGGAGACTGAAATGAAACTGACAATCTGGATGAAGACGCTTGCGGTGTCCGCTGCCGCGGCGCTGGTCATTGCGCCCGACGCCGGGGCCAGGGAACTCAAGGTCGGCAGCTATGAGCCGGAGAGCCACTACCTGGTGGAATTCGTCTACAAGCCGTACCTCAAGGAAGTCACGCGGCGGACCAACGGCGAGCTGACGTTCAAGTGGTTCCACGGCGGAACCCTGGTGAAGGCGCCACAGACCGTCGATGGCCTCAAGTCCGGCCTTGTCGACCTCGTGGTCACGACGGGCATCTTCACGCAGGAGAGCCTGTTTCCCACGACCCATGTCATGACACTGCCGTTCCAGTATGACAGCACGGTCGAGGCAAATCACGTCTTCCAGAAGATGTATCACGAGCTTCCCGAGGTTCAGGCCGAGTTCGAAGGCCTGGTGCCGCTGGGCTTCCACGTCTCGGACTTCTTCAACCTGCACATCCACAAGGATGTCGATCCGGTTCACACGCTGGAGGACCTGCAGAAGCTGGAGATTGGCGCGTTCTCGAAGTCAGGCGTGACCTACAGCGAACTGCTGGGCGCGACGCCGCGGAACATCAAGCTGGAAGACCTCTACGTGTCGCTCCAGCGCAAGGCGATCGACGGCATCTGGTTCCCGACCGCGCCGCTGATCAAGTGGAAGATGACGGACCACACCTCGAACCACTCGCTGGTGGGCGGCCCGTTCGTGATGATCCCGATGACGATGTCGCAGGCGACCTGGGACAGCCTGACCGACGAGCAGCGCGGGATCTTCCGCTCGATGGAAAACGAGCTCACGAACTTTACCGGTGCGATCGTCGACAACCGCAGGGGCTCGTCCGTGGCGAAGATGGAAGGCCGAGGGGACACCATCATCAGGCTGTCGCCGGAAGAAAAGGCCAAGTGGGTTGCGCAGACAAAGCCTGCCTATGACGCCTGGCTGGCCTTGATGGCAGAGAAGGGCAACGACGGCGAAGCCATCCTCGCGAAGGTGCGGGAGTTCACTGCCGAGTTCAAGGGAATGGACTACACCTCGGCCGACTGGTGGGGCGACAGCTGGCAGGAGTGAGGATCTTGCTCGGGGGAGTGGCTTGGCGCCAGTCCCTCAATTCATTGTGGACCTGGCATCTCGGTGTCCTGACGCCAAGGCGCGGCGGGATGCCGGTGCCAATGTCCGCTCTTTCAGGCAATCTGGCGTCGCGTTGTTCCCGATGCGACGCCGGGACCGGCCGCCAGGCCAGCTGACACGCTCGGGTCCGCCGCGTCTTGGAAGGAAGATCTGATGACACCGCAAGACTCAGATGCAGGCATCGAAATAGACATCGCCCAGCTCGAGAGCGGCGGACCGCCCGCGGCTGAAGCCGGGGACGACGCCTTTGGCGCGATTGCCCGGGGAATACACGGGATTCTCGACCCGGTCTGCCGGTATCTCTGCTACGCCGCTGCCGTCCTGACGTTGCTGATGTCGATTGCGATGGTCGTCGACCTGGTCAGTCGCCTGGCCTTCAGCAATCCGCTGTCGGGCATGATCGAACTGCAGACCTTCATGCTGGTCTTCATGGCGTTCTTCAGCATCGCCTACACGATGCTGAAGAACCAGCACGTGTCGGTGGACCTGGTCACGTCCATGATGTCCGCCCGGACGAACAGCACCCTGCAGGGCATTTTCAGCATTTGGGGCGCATTCCTGTTTGGTGCAATGGGCTGGCTGAGCGCGTCCCGGTCGTTCGAAGCGTTTCAGCGTGAGGAAATCTCCGACATCATCCGCATGCCCTACTGGGTCTTGTATGCAGTGGTTGCGGCAGGAACGCTGTTGCTCGCGTTGACGCTGGTCGGCCTGCTGTTCTCGCATCTGTCCGGACTGTTCCAGCATTGCGGGGGACGTGCGAAGTTCTGGACAACGCTGGCGGCGATCATCGTCCTGGCGGTCGCTGGCATGTTCTCCGGCCTCGTTCTCAAGGCCATTGCGCCGGACCTGAGCTCGCCGGCGGTCGGCATACTCTACACTGTTTTCCTGATGGTCATTCTCTTGCTCGGCTTCCCCGTGGGCTTCTCGATGGCCTTTGCCGGTCTTACCGGACTCACTTTCCTGATCGGCAGCGGCGTCGCCTTCAATGTCACCAAGATCAATACCTATGACTCGGTGGCAGTGTATTTCTTTTGCGTGATCCCGTTCTTCCTCCTGATGGGGTTCCTGATCCTGCACGCCGGCATCGGCGCAAAGCTCTACAACGCCGGCATCAAGGTCTTCGGACGGCTGCCCGGTGGCCTGGCCGTCGGAACCGTTGCCGGGTGCGGCGGCTTCGCCGCCATTTGCGGAGACAGCGTGGCCTCGGCCGCGACGATGGGCTCCGTCTCGATCCCGGAAATGAAGAAGTACGACTATGACGACTCGCTGGCGACGGGCGCGGTCGCCGCCGGAGGGACTCTGGGAATCCTGATCCCGCCCAGCATTGGCTTCGTGGTCTACGGCATCATCACCGAGCAGTCGATCGGCAAGATGTTCATGGCCGGGATCATCCCGGGGATCATCCTGACGCTCGGCTTCGCCTTTGCCACGTACATCCAGTGTGTCATCAATCCAAAGCTCGGCCCGAGGTCGGAGAAGTTCCCGGCGCACGAAATCGCCAAGTCGATCTTCGACATCTGGCCGGTCGGTGCGCTCTTCGCCGCCGTGATCGGCGGCATCTATTCGGGAATCCTGACGCCCACGGAGGCAGGCGGTGTCGGCGCGAGCGGCGCGCTCCTGATCGCGCTCTTCGCCAAGGGGTTCAATCGTCACAAGCTGTTTGCGGCCCTGCTCGAAGCCACGACGACCAGCGCCATGATCTTCACGATCCTCATCGGGGTCGGATTGCTGGGCTATTTCATCACCTTGACTGACTTGCCGCTGTCATTCGCGAGCTTCCTGAACACGCTCGATGTCTCTCGCTATGTCATCTACGTGCTCATCCTGCTGCTCTATCTGGTGCTCGGCATGGTGATGAACATCATTCCGATGATGATGCTGACCCTTCCGATCCTGTTTCCGACGGTTGTCGGCCTCGGGTTTGATCCCATCTGGTTCGGCGTCATCATGGTGATCATGATGGAGATGGGGCAGATCACGCCGCCGGTCGGCATCAACGTGTTTGTCATCCACGGCGTTGCGAGGAAGTACAACGTGTCCACGGCCACGATCTACCGCGGCATCATTCCGTTCGTAATCGTTGAGGTGGTCGTGATCTTCTTTCTGACGCTGTTCCCGGAAGTCGTCCTGTGGCTGCCGAATTCCATGGATGTGCTGGCACCCTTGGATTGAAGGAGCGTTGTCTTGGACCACGATGGACCCACGTCCGGTGTTTCGTTGACTGGCTTGCGTGCA
Source organism: Paracoccaceae bacterium (assembly GCA_965208685.1). Taxonomy (GTDB): domain Bacteria; phylum Pseudomonadota; class Alphaproteobacteria; order Rhodobacterales; family Rhodobacteraceae; genus JAJEFO01. The sequence goes on from CBDBPL010000007.1 coordinate 1,582,003, forward strand.
GTCGTGTCTGCCGGAGCGGCAGGCATCGGCCGCTCGATCGTCGAAGCGCTGGCCGGAGCGGGAGCAAGGGTTGCCGCGTTCGACGTGTCCGAAGACGCGGTGAGCGCCTTGCGGTCTGCACATCCCGAAGTCCTTGCCCGTGCCGTGGATGTATCGAATCGCTCGGGCGTTGACGCGTTCATCGAAGAGGTCACGACCGAGTTCGGGGGACTCGATGTTCTGGTGAACAATGCCGGCATCGCAGGCCCGACGGCAAAGGTTGAAGACGTTGACCCGACCGAATGGGAAGCGACGATCGCGATCAATCTCACGGGTCAGTTCTACTGCGCGCGCAAGGCAGCCCCTTCGCTCAGGGCCTCGGGAAACGGCGCGATCATCAACATCGCTTCCGTGGCCGGGCGGCTGGGCTACGCAAACCGCACGCCGTATGCGGCGTCCAAGTGGGCCGTTGTCGGGTTCACCAAGAGCCTTGCCATCGAAATGGGCCCGGATGGGGTTCGCGTGAACGCGATTCTCCCTGGCGTCGTTGAAGGTCCGCGCATGGATGGCGTGATCCAGGCGCGTGCGGACGCCGTGGGCGCCAGTTTTGACGAGGTGCGCGACGATTATCTGGGCAAGATTTCTCTCCGCAGGATGGTGAGCGCGGACGACGTGGCAAACATGGTCCTGTTTCTCTGCTCACCGGCTGGCCGCAACATTTCCGGGCAGGCGCTGAGCGTGTGCGGCAACGTCGAATCTCTCTGATCGAAGGCAAGACACATGGCCACGGCGAGAAAGGTCAATTTCACCTGCGCAACATCCTGGAAGACCTCTCCATGGAAGTTGCGACACCGGCCGAGACACGCGAGGTCCTGCGTCTCAAGGGCGGCGACAATGTCGGAATCCAGTTGCTCACAACGATGAAGGAGAAGAACATGTCCAACCCCAAACAGCTTGCCGGCAAGACGGCCGTCGTGACAGGTGCAGGTCGTGGCATCGGTCGCGCAATTGCGCTTGGATTCGCGCGCGCCGGTGCTGATGTTGCCATTCTGGCGCGCACGGAGTCCGAACTCTCGGAAGTTGCCGGCGAGATCAAGGCACAGGGTGTCCGATGCCACATGGGTCCGGTCGATCTCGCTGACCCCGAGGCGACCGAGAGGGCGTGTGCCGAGGTGGTCGCCGGCTTGGGCAATGTCGACATCCTCGTGAACAACGCGGGCGTCGACCTGGAATTGGGGCAGGTGGCCGACAGCGATCCGGAGATGTGGTGGCGCACGATCGAGATCAATGTCCGCGGCACCTATCTCGTCACCCGGTTCCTGCTCGAACACTTCAACGAGGGCGGCAAGATCATCAACATGTCGTCGGGCATGGGGTTGCGTGCCGCGGCCCAGCAAAGCTGCTACACCGTGTCCAAGGCAGGCGTGCACATCTTTACCGAGTGCCTCGCGAACGAGCTCTGGCCGCGAAAGATCGACGTGAACAACGTGATCCCTGGGCCGGTCGCGACCGACATATTCAATCGGGAGAGGCGGCCGGAACGTTATACGCCGGAAGAGGTGCTCGAGAAGTTCAAGGATGAGCTGCCGCCAGGCTTTCCGCCGCAGGAGCGGATCAAGCACCCGGACGAGGTGGCGGAGCTCGCGGTCTTCATCGCGTCGCAGCCTGTCGGCGGATCGACCGGCCAGACCTTCTCGCTTGCGCGCCGGCCGTTCTGAGGCTCTTCCTGGATGAAGGCCGCTGTCCTCTTTGAACCCAACGCGCCGTTGCAGATCGAAAATGTCTCCGTGCGCAAGCCCAGGTCGCACGAGGTCCTGCTCAGAACGTCGTTCGCGGGCATCTGCCACACCGACCTGCACTTCATGGAGGCGCAGACCCCCTATCCCATGCCAGTCGTTCTTGGACACGAGTCGTCCGGCATCGTGGAGGAGGTCGGGGACGAGGTCCGACACGTAAGACCCGGCGATCACGTCGTGACCTGCCTGTCGGTTTTCTGCGGCACCTGCGAATACTGCACGACCGGGCGACCCGCGCTCTGCTTTGATCCGGAGGTCAAGCTGCCGCCGGGCGTGTCCGACCGCCTGCATTGGGACAGGCCTGGCCAGGTGCACACGTTCATGAACCTGTCGTCTTTCGCCGAGCAGATGCTTGTGCACGAGAACGCGGTCGTCAAGATTCGCGAAGACATGCCGCTTGATCGTGCATCGCTCGTCGGGTGTGCCGTGATGACCGGGTACGGCTCCGTCGTGAATACGGCCAAGGTCGGCCCGGGCGATGCCGTGGCCGTCATCGCCTGCGGCGGGGTCGGGATGGCCGCAGTGAATTCGGCGCGCCTCGCCGGAGCCGAACGGATCATCGCGATCGACGTGAACCCTGACAAGCTGAAGCTGGCACGAAAGCTTGGCGCGACCGACATCGTGACCCCACGGGATGGCGACACCGTCGAACAGGTCATGGAGCTGACCGGCGGCGGCGTGGATCACGCCCTGGACTGTCTCGGCTCGAAACGTACGGCCGAGGATGCCTTCAAGATGCTGGCATTCGATGGCACGGCGACGTTGGTCGGGCTGTTCCGCGAGGGTGAGACGATTGAATTGACCGGATCCGACTTCCTGCGCGAACGCAAGGTCCAGGGTTCGCTTCTCGGCTCAAACCGCTTTCGGGTGGACATGCCGCGAATCATCGAACTGTACATGCAGGGCCGCATGGACCTGGACGTGTTCATATCGCAGAGGATCCGGCTCGAAGACATCAACGACGGGTTCGCCGCCATGCGGGACGGCACGGTGCTGCGGAGCCTGATTGACTTCGGGACGGCAGAGTGATGGCGCCTCACGCCCTCTTCCCGGGCACGCGGGAATCGCGGCCCCGGCGACCGCCTGCGGGTGGTCCGCGATCACGCTTCCGGCATCATCAATGCGACCGAAACCCGCATTCCCTTCTTGCTCGGACCGGCTCTTGCCCTGGCTGCCGCGTTCCATCGCCAGGCATTGACCAACCACGCGATCTCAGTGACTGCCGTCACCTGCAAAGATCTTCTTCTTGACCACGCGGTCACGGTCCGGCTTCGTGAAGTCGAGCTTCATTGCCCATTCTCCAAGCATTTCGAGATGGATGCGCGCACCGTAAAGGCCCGGCGCGTCACCAGGGATCGCCTGAACCGGCTTGACGTTGTGGGCGCCCGGCATGGACGGCATGTCGGCGCCAACCGTGAACTCGGCATCGGTGACGGGATCACCGCTGCGTCTCTTCGTGACCATCACGGTGCAGTCGTAGACCAGTCTTTCCTCGGTCGGCTCGCAGGTGATTTCCGCATCCTTCCTCTCGCCGCCTGCGGCCATCTCGGGCGCGATTCCAAGAATGGCCGCCAGAACGAAACCATACGCCATCGTGTTCATCGCTGACTCCTCTCCTCTATGGGCTTTCGCAGGCGACCGGCGTTCACACCCAGGTAGCCGGCCACCAGGCGATCATCACTTTTCAGCTCCTCGGCCGGCCCGTGAAGGACGATCCGGCCCCCCTCGACCACGTAGCCTCGGTCGGCGATCGCCAGGGTCCGCCGCACGTTTTGCTCGACGATCAGGATCGTCAGGCCTTCGCTCCGAAGGGTGCAGACCAGATTGAACACGTCCTCGGCCGCAATTGGCGAAAGTCCCAGCGTCGGTTCGTCAAGAAGCAGGAGGCTGGGTTTCGCCATCAGTCCGCGCGCCACGGCCAGCATCTGTGCCTGGCCGCCGCTGAGGTTTGACGCCGGCTCGTGCAGCCTGCCCGCCAGCATGGGAAACTGCTGCAGGACATCGTCCGGCGAGGCGTGGCCAAGCAAGAGCGAACCGAGGCGATAGGCGCCGACCTGCAGGTTCTCCAGCACGGTCAGGGTCCGGAAGATCATCCGCCCTTCGGGAACCTGCACGATGCCTCTCTGGATATGCCGATGCGCCGCATGCCCTGTCATCGCCTCGCCTTTGAACCGTATCGAGCCCGCACTCGGTCGAACTGTCCCGGCAACCGCATTCAGGATCGAGCTCTTGCCGGCGCCGTTCGCACCGATCACCGCGACGATTTCCCCGGCCGCGACGGATAGCGACACCCCTTGGACCGCGGCGATCCTGCCGTAGTCGACGCGAAGGTCCCTGACTTCAAGCATCGGACGCCTCCGGACCCAGGTAGACTTCCGTTACCTTTGGCTGGGAAAGGACTTCACCGGGATCTCCGTCAGCGACGAGGTGGCCGGCGTCCAGGACGCAGAGCCGCGTGCAGACCTGCATGATCAACTCGATCTTGTGCTCGATCACGATGCAGGTTCGGTTCGGCGTCACGCAGTCGACGATCAACCGGGCCATGTCCTCGGACTCCGCGGGCGTCATTCCGCCGGCCGGCTCGTCCAGGAAGACCAGCTTGGGGTCGCACGCCAGCACCCGCGCGATCTCCAGGCGTCTCAGCTGGGGCAGGGGAAGGGTGTTGGCCAGACGGTTCCGGTCGCTCTGCAGGCCGACCACCTCCAGGGCCCACTCGGCCTTGTCGCGAATGGATCCCGCGGCATGCCGAATCCCAGGCAGGAGGTGCAGAAAGCTGCTTCCGGGCGTTCCGTATTGGGCGGCCTCGACGTTGCCGAGCACGGTCAGGCGCGGGAACAGGCGAAGGTTCTGGAACGTGCGCGCGACGCCCAGCCGGAAAATCTGGTGTGCCCCGAGATTGGAGATGTCCTTGTCGCGGAACAGGATCCGTCCGCCGTCGGGTCCGTACATGCCCGTTGCCAAGTTGACCAGGGTTGTCTTTCCGGACCCGTTGGGACCGATCAGTCCAACGGTCTCGGTGCGGCCGAATTCGATCGTGATCCCCGAAAGGGCCGGCAGGTTGCCGAACCGCTTTTCGACGGAGACCAGGTTCAGCATTTCACGAGCGCCTCATCCAGCGCTTGATGCGATGGACGCGCGCTTCGTCCAGGATTCCGCGGGGCATGACGATGAGCAAGACAGCGACCAGGCCGCCGAACACGATCATGCGATAGCCCTGGATGGCACGGATTCCTTCCAGGAAGCCAATGTCCAGCACGACCCCGATTATCGGGCCCAGGGCTGTACCCAACCCGCCGATCAGGCCGTAGGCAAGGCCGTGGACGCCCAGCATGACGTTGAAGACGTTGGGCTCGACGTAAGTTGCAAAGTGAGCGTAGAGGCAGCCGCCCAGCCCGGCGAGCATCCCCGCGAACGTGATTGCCAGCAACTTGCAGAGGCGCACGTCGATGCCCTGACTGCTGGCCAGCAGGGGATCCTGACCGATCATCCGCAGCACGGCACCCAGGTGCGAGCGTTCCACCAGGAGCATGAGCGCCAGCGCGGCGCCAAGCAGTCCATAGATCATGAACATGAACTCGAGCGGCGTGACGTTGTTCTCGAAGATCCAGCGGATGTCGCCAAATCCCTCGGCCCCGTCGGGACCGACCAGTTCGCCGTCGATTTCAACCTGGACACGGACGGAATTCAGGCCCAGGCGGATCATTTCGGCGAAGCACAGGGTTGCAATTGCGAAATACAGCCCGCGCAACCGCAAGGTGAGCACGCCGACCGCAAGGGCGGCAACTGCGGCAGCCAGGGAACCCAGGGCCAGGGCCGGCACGAAGGGCCATCCCCACATGGCCGAAGCGACGCCCGACACATACGCGCCGATGCCGAAGTAGGCCTGCTGCCCGAAGGAGATTTCCCCCGCAACCAGGATGACATAGGCCGACAACGCGACGAACGCGATTATGCCCATGTTCGAGGCAATGCTGATCGCGTATTCGCTCATGGGTCAGATTCTTCTGAAGGCTTGGGCTTCGCGCTCGACTATGCCCTGACCGAGCAATCCGCCCGGGCGCAGGACGAGAACCGTGAAGAGGACCAGGTAGGCACCCAGGTCCTTGAACGCATTGCCGAGGTACCACTGTGTCTGGGCTTCGATCACGCCGAGAAGAAGTCCGCCGACCACGGCGCCACGGAACGACCCCATTCCGCCCAGCATCATGGCGATCAACCCCTTGAACGTTGCCCAAAGGCCGAAATACGGCGTAACCTGCTGATCCGAGGCGAGCAACAGGTATCCGGCGACGCCACCGATCAGGGATGCAAGCATGAAGGCGCGAAAGGTGACGTGGCTCGGCCTGATGCCCATGTAGGCCGCCGCCGCCGGGTCTTCCGACACCGCCCTCAGCGCCAGGCCGAACGTGGTCCTGAAGAGCAGAAGCCGGAGCAGGACCAGCACGATTGCCACGACGGCCAGCGTCGTGACATGCTCCATGCGAAGAAAGTACGGGCCCACCTCGAGCCCGCCGGCACTGAACAGCTCCGGAAACGGGTAGGTGCGCCCGGGAAGCAGTATCGTCGCGACCTCTTCCAGCTGCATCCAGATCACGAAACTGGAGACCATGGATGCAACGGCGGCGTCCTTGCGAATGGCCCAGAAGCACAGGCGTTCCACGTACATGCCAACCAAGACGGTCCCGACAATGGTGGCCGCGGCAACCTGCCAGGGCTGCGCTTCAAATGCGACGAAGATCCAGGTCCCCGCAAAGGCGCCCAGCATGATTGACGGTCCGTAAGACAGGTTGATTCGCCGCATGACGCCGAAAATCAAGGTGAAGCCAAGCGCAATCAGGGCGTAGGCAGAGCCGATCGAGATGCCGTCCAACGTCGTCTGGAAGAAGTCGACCATGTTCCCTTCTTGCCTGCTACGCGGCTTTCGATCCCAGGTAGGCGCGCTGGATGACATCATCCTCGCCGATCTCGCCGGGGGCGCCGCTGAAGGCGACCCGGCCCTGGTCCAGCAAGTAGAAGCGATGCGCGATCTGCAGCGCCATGTGCGCATTCTGTTCGACCAGGACGATCGTGACGCCATCCTCGTTGAGTTGGCGAATGATCGAGAAGATTTCCGCGACGACAAGGGGGGCCAGGCCGAGCGACGGTTCGTCCATCATCAGGATCCTGGGTCGAGACATCATGGCCCTGGCAACGGCCAGCATCTGCTGCTCTCCGCCGGAAAGCGTTCCCGCAGCCTGTTCTCGTCGTTCCTTGAGGGCCGGAAAGCGGACGAAGGCGTTCTCGATGTCCTCGCGCACCCCCCGGCGGTCGTTCGCCAGACGGCGGTAAGCGCCAGCCTCAAGGTTCTCTTCGACCGACATGGAATGGAATACCAGCCGGTTTTCAGGCACCAGCGCGATGCCGCAACTGAGGGCGTGTGGCGCCGAGGTGCCGATGATCTCCTTGCCTTCGACCGTGACCGACCCTGATACGGGCTTGAGGATGCAGGCGACGGAATACATCAGGGTCGTCTTCCCGGCGCCGTTGGGGCCGAGAATGCAGGTGATTTCCCCTTGGTTGGCCGTCAGCGTGACGCCCTTGAGAGCCTCGATCCTGCCGTAGGCGGTGACGAGGTCCTTGACTTCAAGCATGCTGGCTTCCTTCCGCGATGTCGACGTCCGGCGATCCCAGGTACGCCTCTCGCACCGCATCGTTCCCCTGGATCTCTCCGGGCGTGCCCAACGCGATGCGCTTGCCGAAGTTAAGCACGGCAATGCGGTCCGTTACACCCATTACGAGTTCCATCACGTGTTCGACGAGCAGGACGGTGATGCCGCTGTCCTTGAGCGTGAGAATTCGCTGCCTGAGGTCTTCGACTTCCTCGCGGTTCATTCCGGCTGCCGGTTCGTCGAGGAGAATGAGTTGCGGGCGCGCGGACACCGCGCGGGCCAGCTCGAGGCGACGCTGTTCACCGAAAGCGAGGTTTTGCGCCAGCTCGTTCGCCCGGCCGGCCAAGCCGGCAAATTCGAGCGTCTCGTCGATTGCCTCGCGGATCCTGGCAGAACTGCCAAACCAGTTCTTCATGAATCCGGTTTCCTCGCCCGGTGCGTCACGCCGCGCTATCCAGAGGTTTTGCCAGACGGTAAGTTCACCGAAGAGCCGAATGTTCTGGAAAGTGCGGCTGATCCCGGCATTCAGACGCTTGTGCGGCGGCAAGCCATCCAGGTTCCGCCCGGCCAGTGTCACCCTTCCGCGCGTGGCCGGAAACACGCCGCAGATCAGGTTTACCGTCGTGCTCTTTCCGGAACCGTTGGGACCGATGAGGCCGAAGACCTCCCCGCGTTCGATGTTCAGTGACAGGCCGTCAACCGCCCGGATGCCGTCGAAGTGCTTGCAGAGGTCGTCCAGTTCAAGCATGGCGTTCCCCGTCGCTCCCCTTGCCACGTCCAACGATCCCAAGGATCCGCGCGACGACATTCCCGTCGAGCAGGCCGGCCGGCCGGAAGTTCATCGCAACGATGATGAGGAGGCCGAACAGTATGTTCCTCCAGTCACCCATGAATCGCATTCCCTCGATCAGGACACCCTGGATGAAGATCACTGCAATCAATGTCCCGAAGACGCTCGAAAGGCCGCCGAGGATCGGGTAGGCGACCGCGAAGGTCGCAAGCAGGACCGAAAACGTCAGGTGGTCCACGTAGGTGGCACTGTGAGCGTACAGTCCGCCAGCCAGTCCGGCGACAACGCCGCCGCATGTCATGGCGGCGACCTTGACCGCAACGATGTTGACGCCCGAACTCTGCGCCGCCAGTTCGTCCGCACCCACGGCACGCAAGGTCGCGCCGGCCCGCACGCGATCAAGCCACCAAAGCATGGCCATGATGACAATCACGAACAGCCAGATGAAGAGGACGACATCAAGAGTGTCCCAGCCATTGGCGGCATAAAATCGAATTTCCCGGAAACCCTGGGTCGAGTCAGGACCCACCTCGACGCCGTTCACCATGACTCGCCAGTTCAGGTTGAAGAAGAACAAGCGCACGATTTCGCTGAACGCGATCGTGGCCACCACCAGCATAAGGCCCTTGATGCGCAAGGCAGGGAACCCGACCAGGAATGCGAAAAAGCCGCCAACCAGGGCGCCCGCGAACAAGCCGGGGACAATGTGATACTCGAAAATCACCGTAAGGATGCCGGAGACATACGCGCCGATTGCGAAGAAACCGACCTGCGCAAGGCTGAGCTGCCCGGTCAGCAGCAGGATGTATGCCGACAGTCCGAGCAGCGTGTGGATGCCAATGGTCTGCAGAAGGCCGAAATAATATGCCATGGCCCGTCAGTCCCGATTGATCGCTTTGCCGAAGAGGCCGTTCGGTCGGAAGACCAGGAACACGAAGAGCAGCAGGAACACGTAGATGTCACGCTGGTTGACCCCGAACAGCAACAGGAAGAGATTCTCGAATCCGCCGACCGCGAAGCCCGCGACAATGGCGCCTGGAATGCTGCCCAATCCCCCGATGACGGTGACGATCAGGCCCTTGACCGTGATCGGCACGGTCAGCAACGGGGAGATGACGCCAACTGCGGCTGCGGCCATGCAGCCCGCCAGGCCGCCGAGAACGCCCGTTATCACGAAGGTTGTCGCGTTTGTACGGTGACTGGCGATTCCGCAGAGTTCGGCCGCGACAACCTGCTGGGAGACCGCGCGCGTTGCCAGTCCCAGCCGCGTGCTGAACAAGACGTAAAGCAGTACCAGCATGGCGATCAGGCTGGTCACCAGGACGAAGATCAGGTCGCCCCTGAAACCGTATTCACCGATTTCGAGGAAGACGTCGCCCATGACCGCAGGAAAGGCAAGCGGCGAGCCTGCGGTCGCGTGGATGATGATCTCGTCAATGAAGAACAGCGCCCCGATGGACGCCATCAGGGGGGCCAGCATGTTGGTCGCGGGCATGTATCGAAAACATGTCACGTAGATGCCGAACCCGACGACACCACTTGCGACGGGTCCGAGGACGAACGTCAGCACGATTGGCAGGCCCGACACCAGTGTCGCGGCAAGACCAACATAGGCACCCGCGATCGCGGAGGCCGCATATGCCAGGTTCAGCTTGTGCATGGCACCGAAGATGAGGGTGAACCCCAAACCGATCAGCGCATAGGTTGACCCGAAAAGGAGGCCGTCGATGATCGCCTGCACAACGTCGATAAAGTCAATGGCCACGGTTTCGGCCCTTTCGGGTCAGTGCGAGATGAAACCAGCGGGACACGGACAGCCGCAATCGCCAATCATGTCGCGCTGGCATTGAAGGCGGCCGATCCCTGGCCGGCCGCCTCCGGTCGTCAACGTCGTCTAGTTGGTTGCACGGGGATCGTGGATCACCGTCCACTTGCCGCTCATGGCCTGCACGAAGACGTAGGGCTTGAGCGCCTCGCCTTCATCCTGCACCCGCTGCACCTCGCCGATCAGCCCCTGGGTCTGTTCAAGCGCCTCGAGACCGTCGCGGATCTTCCGGCGATCCGCCATGAGCGATTCGGGCGTGTTCCCCACGCCGACGCTTTCGATGACCTGCTTGATGATCATGACGTTTTCCCAAGCCGCCGCGCTGTGAAGGTCGGCGTCGCCGCCGTTCTCGTTGGCGAGCATCGCGACCTTCTCCGCAGCCGCCGTGATCGGCGCAAAGCTCGTCGGGATGATCATGCCCTCGGCAGCTTCGGCGCAACCCTTCATGACTTCGGCGCTGGACGAGCTCGTAAGGCCGATCAGGAGCTTGGGCTCCGCGCGCCGTCTCTTCAGCTCCTTGAGCATGCCGCACGTCGTGAACGGATGGGACGAGATGATGTAGATGTCCGCATTGGACTTCTTGAACGCCCGCGCCTGGACCGAGAAGTTCGTGTCGGCCATCAGCCAGTTGGAGGAACTGGACAGGACCCCCTCGCTGCCCGAACCGAGGTCACCGGTCACGCCCTCGATTTCGCCGGTCGCCCAGTCGAAGCCATGACGCTTCGACGCCTGGACGATGACCTTGGAGTAGGTGCCGTTGGAGTGGCCCTGGTCCGTCTCCGTACCGCCATAGATGGTCTTCAGGTCCGGATAGGTCTTTGCGACCCAGGCGAAGAGCTTGTCGTACATGTCCGGCTCGTTCGGCGTGTTCCTGAACGTCCATTGGCTGATCTTGGCCAGTCCGTTGCGCACGGCCGTATCGGTGAGGATCGGAAACTGCAGCCCCGTGTCGGTGTCGTCACCAACCGTCTTCTGGAAGACGCCGAACATGGCCGCAGCGGCGCCGGAACAGGTCGGTCCGATGCCGATCAGCGCCGACGTTTCCGAAGCGACCTTGCGGGCGACCGAAATCGCCTGTTCGGCATTGCAGGCGGAATCATAGTAGACGTAGTCGAGCTTGGCCTTCGTCCCATCTGCCAGCATGATGCCGCCGGAATCGTTGACCTCCTTCACGGCGGCCTTGAGCACGGCCTCGGAGTTCACGCCAAAGGACCGCAACGGGCCCGACTTGGCGCCCCAACCGGCGATGAGGACGGTCTCTTCCGCCAAGGCCGGCGAGACCATGGCCGACAGGGCCGCTGCCGCGACCGCTGGCTTCAGGATGCGTTTCAGGTTGGTCATTGTTACTCCCCTTTCGATTAGCGTTGTCGGCGCAGAACCTTCATTCGGGCTCGCTCTCCGCCGCGAGAATAGATGGCCCAGGCCACTCCCTGCCGCTTGCCTGTCGCGCTTGCCAGGAGTGCCGTGTTGCCGTCATCTGCTTGACAGCTCCGGACTTGCACCGAGGGACTGGAATCAGATCCTTGCAAAACAGCACCCGAGGATCAGGCGATTCCCGCCAACCCGAGGGGTTCACGCCTGTTTTCGGGCGCGAGATGTCACTGCATTCCGACGATCCGTACATGATCGCGTCCAGGCCCCTTTTTGGCTGGCGCGTGTCCAGCGCCATTGGTCGTGCCCGTCAGCAGAACTGACCCTTGACGATTTTCACGTATAACAATATTTGTCAAGCAAATCTATGAATATTGCAATGTCCGTCAGATCGCGTGGCATTGAGAGGAGAAATCGCGTGAAATACGAACCCGTCGTCACCGAGAGCGTCGCGAAGCAGATCGCCGAGCAGATTCGCCGGGCCATAACCAACGGCACCCTGAAGGCCGACGACAAGCTGCCAACCGAAGCGGAGCTGGCCCGCCAGTTCGACGTCTCCCGCCCGACGATTCGCGAAGCGTTGAAACGGCTTGCCGCCAAGAGCCTCATCCGTTCGAGACGCGGTCCCGCCGGCGGAACATTCGTGAAGGCGCCCAGCACGGAAGACATGTCACAGGACCTGATATCGTCCGTCGCCCTCATGGTCAGCCTGAGCGTGTTTGACTTGACCGAGATCGCGGAGACACGTCACGAACTCGAGCGCGTGTGCATTCGCCTTGCGGTCAAGCGCCGTACCGAGGCCGAACTGAACCGGATGGCCACCGAAATCGCGCTTCAGAAGGACGAATCACTGACGGACGAGGAGTTTTGCGCCTCTGACGTCCGTTTCCATCGCGCGCTCGTGGATGCGACCCAGAACGCGGTCATGCAGTTTCAGATGTTCACCGTGATCGAAGCACTGCAACCCGTCGAGAACATGGTGATCTTCCGCTTCCGGGAGCGGGCAAAGACCATCGAGCAGCATGAGAAGATCTTGCATGCGCTTCGTGCCCAGGATCTTGCCAAGGCCGAAGAGGCCATAGACGAACAGATGGTCTACTTGCACAAGAGCTTTTCTCAGGCGCAGGAATGGCGACGGAAGCGCGACACGGCAGAAAACGTCGGGTAGCGCGGCCGCGAGACCAGTCGCCCGCTGGCTGTTGGTCCCGCCTGATTGATCGGGATCGTGAGAAGGCAAGGCATGTCCTGGGTGCCGCACACGTCACGCGTGCCCGTTCATGCGGAGGCGTGGCCCTCCAGGCAGCAAGCCCTTTCTCGGTTTCGGAGAGCGCCTTGTTCTGGTCCGCCCGGGCCGGATGCGTGCGGAACATCCCGGAGCGGCTCATCGGTGGCCGGGTTCAACACCGGGTCCGATGCGCCGTCCGATCCCGTTCGCCGCGCGGCGTTGACCAGGAGGATCGGTTCAGGACGGGCAGCCTTTGCAATCGTTTCTCAGCAGGTCACGGGCTTGTTCACGCCGCCACGGACGTACTGCTTGCTGGCATCAACGTCGGGCTGGTGGTCCCAGACGTAGCCAGGGCTGCCTTTCTGGCTCTGATGCAAGTAGCACCGCTGCTTCTTGTTTTCCTTCACCAGTGCCGAGAGAGCATCGAGGTCAAGCTGACCGACCAGCGCGCCGTGCAGATTCGCGACCAGTTCCGCATGGTCCGGGTCATCCGCCAGGTCGCTGGTCTCGTGCGGATCGTCCGACAGATTGATCAGAATGCCACCCCAGCCGTGGATGAAGACATACTTGAAGTCGCCGCGCCGGATCGCGAACCAGGGCGCCTCTACGCCCGGCCCGAAGTACTGCATGACCGCCGCGCCTCTCCAGTCGGCGTCCTCTTCATCCAGCAGGGCGGAGAAGCTTGCGCTGTCCCGGCTGCCCCACCGGGCACAGAACTCCTCGGCCCCGCCGATCTCTGACAGGGTGGGGCAGAGGTCTGCGAGAGTCACTGCTTGCCTGACCCGGCGCGGCGCGAACCGGGACGGTTGGTGAAACACCAGCGGAACCTTGACCGAGTGCTCCCAGAACGTGCGCTTGAACCACATGTTCCGCTCGCCCATCATGTCGCCGTGATCGCTGGTGAAAACGATGAGCGTGTCGTCGTAGAGACCCAGCAGCTTCAGTTCCGCAACAATTTCCCCGATGAAGTCGTCAAGGTGCGAGATCATCGCGTAGTAGGCTTCGCGAGAGGCCCGGATTCTCTCCTCCGTCGGCGGAAACTGATCAATCCCGTGATGGACCGCCAGCCAGTCGGTCACGGGATTGGGCACAGGCTCGGTGCTCAGTCGCGGCATGGCGATGTCCACGTCCTTGTAACGATCAAGGTACTTCGGCACCGACTGATAGGAATCGTGCGGCTGCGTGAACGAAACATGCAGGAAGAACGGCTGCGGGGGCCTCTCCAGTGCCTCGTAGCGCAGGAACTCGATCGCGCGGAACTGCACCTCGGAATCGTAGAGGATCTGGTTGTTCGTCCGGCACGGGCCCGAAACGGCCAGCTTCTGCACCGACGTGCCTGGGCGGTGGTCGACCGAGGGTTCCCAGTCAATCGACCAGTCGAAATTCGACGGATACATGTCCGTGGTCAGCCGTCGGTCGAAGCCATGCAGCTGATCCGCCCCGACGAAATGGCACTTTCCCGAGCAAACCGTGCGATAGCCGGCCGAGCGAAGGAAGTGCATCATGGTCGGCGTCTCGGAGGGCAGCTCGGCGCCGTTGCCCCAGACCTGATGGCTCGTCGGCAGGCGTCCCGTGAACTTGGATGCTCGCGACGGTCCGCACAGAGGCGAGTTGCAGTATGCGTTGTCGAACACCACGCCGTCCCTGGCCAGCGCACCGAGATTCGGAGTCCTCGCCTGACCGTCCGGGTTGCAGAAGTCCAGTGGAAACGCCGCCATCTGGTCGGCCTCGATCAGCAGGATATTGGGGCGGTCTGTCACGCGATCACTCCTTTGTCGGGCATTTGGCGAGCCACTTTGCGTCGGACGCGGGCGTTCAGCAACTGCGAAGGCGTGGCGGCTCCGCGACGGAAGTCGATTTCACGAAGGCATCGTGCGCGATGCAGTGCGAGAGCACTCAGCCGAAGAGCGAGCGTATGTGGTCGTTTGTCGCGCGCCCGGCCACCTCTTCCGGCGTGCCGTGCTCGACCTGTTTGCCGTGGTGCATGACAAGAACTTCGTCGGAGGTGTGCCAAACCACGTCGATGTCGTGAGTGACGATCAGGACCGACAGCCCGCGGGATGCCTTGAGGTCCAGGAGCAGGTTCAGGATCTGGGCCTGGACCGAAACATCCAGGGCCGAAGTCGGCTCGTCAAGAATCATCAGGTCAGGCTCCAGCGCAAGGGCTCGCGCAAAGGCGACGCGCTGTGCCTGGCCGCCTGAGAGCTCACTGGCTCGGCTTCCCAGGATCTCGGTCCGCAATCCGCAGTCACCCAGGTTCCTTGCGCTTCGGTCCGTCATTTCACTTCGGGAAATGCCGCCATGGGCAAGCAGCGGTTCCGCCAGGATTTCCGCGACCGTCAGCCTGGGGCTGAGCGAAAGGAACGGGTTTTGCATCACGACGCCGAATCGGGCTCGCAAGGGGCGCATTTCGCGAACCGGGATGTTGAGCCAGTCACTCCCATGGTAGCGGACGTCTCCGCTTTCAACGGGGACCAGCCGCAGGATCGCCCGCAAGACCGTGCTCTTTCCGGACCCGCTCTCGCCGACTATGCCAAGTGTCTTTCGCGGACTCAGCGCGAACGAGATGCCGTCCGCGGCAGGTTCGGGGCGATCCGCGAAGACTGACGACCTTCCGTATCGCACCACGAGGTCGGAAACCTCGAGCACCGGCTCAAGCATGCTGGGCCTCAATGTGACATGCCCAGTCGCGATCTGCTCCGCTTCTCTTGGGTGCCGCCCGTTCGGCGCAGATCGGCATTGCAACCGAACATCGCTCGGTGAACGGGCATCCGGCGAATTCCGTGTCCGGCCTTGGGGGCTGGCCTGCGATGGCTTCCAGGCGGCGCCCGATCGTGTTCCTGCCCGGCCGGGCGCCGAGAAGGGCCCGGGTGTAGGGATGTCTCGGACTTGCCAGGAGTGCCCGGGTTTCAGCCTCTTCGACGGTCATGCCTGCATAAAGCACGCTCGCTCGTGAACAGGCATAGGCGACCACATCCATGTCATGGGTTATCATGAGGATCGTCAGGTTCCTTTCGTCGACGAGCGCTTTCAACACGTCGAGCACCTGGCGCCCGATGGTCTTGTCAAGCGCGCTTGTCGGTTCGTCAGCGATGAGGAATTCCGCGCCGGTCGCCAGCGCCTGGGCGATCACGGCACGTTGCTGCATGCCTCCGGAAAGCTCGTGCGGAAAGCTTCGCAGCACGCGATGGCTGTCCGGCAGCCCGGTGGCATCGAGCAGTTCGGCCGATCGTGCCTTGCGCTCGACGCTGCTGGAATGACCGGCTGCCTTCAGAACGTCATCCAGTTGCCGCCGGATGCTCAGGACCGGATTGAGTGCCGCTGCCGGATCCTGTGAAATCAGGCTGATCCGGCGGCCGCGCAGCCGGGCCGCGTCAGCGATCAGGTCGGTCTCGCCGAACCGGCACCGGGACGCAATGACGCGTGCGTCGTCCGGCAGCAACCCAAGGAATGCCATTCCGATGGTGGACTTTCCGCAGCCGGATTCGCCGATGAGGCCGTGAATCATGCCGCGCTCTATTTTCATCGAGGCGTCGCGGACTGCCCGAACCGGCCTGTCTGGATGGCCGAACTCCACCGAGAGGTTCCGGACGTCAATCACTGGCCCGCCGCCTCTCTGAACTGCGCAGTGCGTCGCCCAGAAGGCTGAATGCCAGCGCCATGAGAAATATCGCCACCCCGGGTGCCACCGCGACCCACCACCGGTCGGGAAACACCGCGCGGCCCGCGTTGACCATTTCGCCCCAATCAGCGACCGGTGGCCTGACACCGAGGCCAAGGAATGACAGGGCCGACCCGGTCAGGAGCGCCGGACCGAAATCAAGGGCGGCCTGGACCGAAAGCGGCCGCGAGACCGCCGGCAATATGTGGCGGACGAGAATGCGTGCATGCGAAACACCCATGACTTGCGCCGCCTCGACATATGGCTGGCTGCGGAGAACCAGAACCTCCGAGCGCGCCAACCGCGCGTACCAGGGCCACCAGCTGACCGAGATCGCGATGATGCAGTTGACCAGTCCGGCACCAAGCGCGGCAGCCATGAGCACCGCCAGGAGCAGTGCTGGAAAGGCCAGGAACACGTCCGTGACGCGCATGAGGGTCTCGTCGACCCATCCTCCCTTGTAGCCCGCGACGATCCCGATAGGCAGGCCGACCAGAAGGCCGATGAAGACAACGGACAGCCCGATCGCAATGGACACCCTTCCGCCGTAGATCACGCGTGACAGGATGTCGCGCCCAAGGCTGTCGGTTCCCAGCCAGTACACCGCTGACGGCTCGTGGAAGCGGTCCGCAATGTTCGGGGCGCCCGCTCCCTGGTCTGCAAAGGGTGCGACCAGCGGCGCGAAGACGGCAGCGAGAATGACGCCGGCGATGACCGTCAGGCCAATGGTGCCCGCCAGCCCGAGGGAGCGCGCAGCCCGCTTCACGACACGACGACTCTCGGGTCAATCACCGCCTGCAGAAGGTCGATGACCAGATTCATCAGGACATAGCAAATGGTCACGACCAGCGTGGCGGCCGCAATCACCGGAAAGTCCTTGGACAGGATGGCTTCGCTGACGTAGCGTCCCAGGCCAGGCCACGCGAAAATGATCTCCACCAGGACGGCGCCGGTGAGCGAGAACGCAAAACTCAGGCCGATGATGGTGAGCGCCGGACCGACCGCGTTGGGCAAGGCGTGTCCGAAGAGGATTCGCCGATGCGACAGGCCGTGGGCACGCGATGCCAGTACATGGCGGCGTTCCAGGATCTCGATCATCAATGCCCGGGTCAGGCGAGCGGCGATTCCTGCGGGATAGGCCGCGAGCGTGATCGCAGGCAGGACAAGGTGACGGCAAGCGTCCCAAAAGGCATCGAACCGCAGCGCAATCAGGCTGTCGACCAGCATCCAGCCCGTGACCGCATCGACTGGATCGAACAGCGATATTTCGCGGGATGTTCGCCCCGCCAACGGCAGCACTCCCAACCATTGTGCAAAGACGAACTGCAGCAACATGGCCAGAAAGAAGGTGGGCATCGCCACGGCGGCGATCGCGCCGAGACCGGACAGCCGATCAAGCCATCCTCCCTTTCGGTCCGCGGTGATGACACCAAGGGGTATTCCGAACAGAAGCGCGATGCCCGTGGCGAACAGCGCGAGTTCAAGCGTGGCAGGCAGGAATACCGCAAGGTCGTCCCATATCGGTCGACGGGTACGGTAGGAGAACCCGAAATCGCCGCGTGCCATCGACGTCACGAAGTCCGCGAAGCGGACGTAGAGCGGCTCGTCGAGTCTCAGGGCTTCCCGCGCAGCTTCCACCTGCTCGACCGTGGGCCGCGGCCCGGCATAGAGCGCCGCCGGATCAGAAGGCACGATCCGGGACGCAACGAAGACGAGGAAGGCCACGCCGAACACCACGAACGCCGACATGATGAGGCGCCTGGTCGTATACCTGACAAGGTTCATTCGGCGTGGCCCGTCACGCTAGTTCCGCCTGAGCTCGTTGGCGAACACGACATGTCCGTATGCGGGGTTGTCGACATATCCCTCGATGTCGGAGCGGGTGAAGTGCACGTTCGGCATGTCCAGCATGAACACCGCTGCGGCGTCTTCGACCACGACGCGATTCGCTTGCCGGAACCTTTCCTCGGACGCGGCACGGTCGCTGTTCGAAAGGACGTTTGCCTCGTCAAGAACGGCATCGAATTCCGGATTGGAATAGTAGCCGAGATTGAAGAACGGCTCGTCCTCGGAATTGAAGAGGCTGAAGAGAAAGTCGTAGGGCGTCACATAGGTTGGCCACCAGTACATCACGAAGATGTCCTGCGCGGTCTCCGGGTTTGCCTTTGCAAGTTCCCATTGCGCTTCCCATGCCATCGGTTGCAGAACCAGGTCGATGCCCAGGGCGGACAGGTTTGCGCGCCACAGTTCGCCTGCGAGCTGTTGCAGTGCGTCACCGGTGCCGTAGGTCATCGTCAACGCAACGTCTGACACCGCGGCCTCGTCGAGCAACGCTTTCGCGGCGGCAAGATCCGTCGAGGGAACCGGCGCATCCGTGTCGTGCCCCCAGATTCCCGGCGGGATGATCCCCATGGACCGGCTGCCGAGGCCCTCGGTTCCTGCGGCGATCACGTCGTCGTAGGGAAACGCCAGTGCCAGGGCCCGCCGGACGCGTACATCGTCAAGCGGTGGACGGCGTACGTTCAGCAGGCCGAAAAGGTTCTGGAAGGACGGGTTGACGTGGGCAGTCACGCCAGGCCTGGCCTCAAGGCCGGCAATGTTCTCGAACGGCAGGTTCGTCGCCCAGTCCGCCTGGCCGCTTTCCAGCATGCTTTGCGCAAGGACCGAATCCTCGATGATCTCGAAGACGATGTTCTCGAATCCGCCTGCGTCGCCGCCCCAGTAACCCTTGTTTCGTTCCATGATCAGCCGCTGGCCCGGTTCATAGCGCGAGATCACGTACGGGCCTGTCCCGGCAGAGTTGCCTGCGTTGAACCAGGCGTTGTCCTTGTCGACCGCGTTCGGGCTCATGATCCATGCGGCAAACCCGGCGGATGCGGTCACGTCCATGGGCTGCGGCCACGCGAGCTTCATGACGACCGTCATGTCATCGGGCGTCTCGATCGCCTCGACCGGAGACCAGATGAAGGCCGCGCCGCCACCGATGGCTTGCGTTCGCTCGATCGACGCCTTGACGGAAGCCGCATTGAACTCCGCGCCGTCCGAGAACGACACGCCGCCGCGCAACCTGAATGTCCAGGTCAGGCCGTCGTCCGACGAACTCCAGCTTTCCGCCAGAACCGGTTCGACGGTGCCCGAACCACCGGACATGTCGGGAACGTACCTTGTCAGGGTTTCGTAGGCATTTGCCAGGACCGCCCCGTCGTTGGAAAACGACGTTGCGGGATCAAGGTCCGGAAATCCGGCTGGCGAAGCGATCGTCAGGATGTCCGGGCTGCCCTGTGCGCTGGCGAGGCTGGCCTGGGCGAAGCAAGCGGTCGTGGCCATCGCGGCCAGGACGCCGGTCTTCAGAAATTTACGTCGTTCCATTTCTCGTATCCTCCTCTGGACAGTTGGTTCCGGCTGATGCCGGGTTCATTGCGTAGGATTCCGCCGGCGCGGGATCGTACGGCTGGGCGAATGGCGTGAAGTCAAGATCGTAGCCGAAGGCCCGAGGGCCCATGACCGCGAGTGCCGAATCCGTTCGCAGCAGTTTCGGCGCCGGAAGGCACAGCGTTGCCACGCGAATCCCGTACTTGAGCTCTTCGGTTGAAACGGGTGTTCCGTCCTCGCTGTCCACGACGCAGATGAGATCCGGAACCGTGGCGACTTCCCGTCCGTTCTCACGGGCCACGATGAACTCGTTCTGAAGGTCGATTTCAACGACTCGGCCGCGGTCTTCGTCGAGCCCCGACACCGTCAGCATCCCGCGCGTGAAACCGTTCGTGATCCGTCGCTCGACATCGACGATCTTCCCGCGCATGAGACAGACGCCACGGCCTTCGGCGCAGATCGCGTCCACCGGATCCGTCTTTGCTGACCTTGCGGACAGCACCGCATCGCCAAGCCGGTGCGCCAGGCTGATCGAATGCCGGATCCCGTGCATCTTCAGAAACGCACCGGACATTGGCGCCGTCGACATCAGCGCCGAACATCCCATCGCGATTGCTGCGGGCCGCATCATCCGCTCAAGCATTTCCGGCGATCGGGCGTCGGTCACGACAAGGACGTTGCCGTGCACGTCGGTCAGGGCCGAGGGGGCGGTGTTCTGGCCACCGACAAAGAAGGACGTCATTTGCGTCTCGGGGAATGCCCGACCCATGCCATCGGCATCCACAACGGGCAATCCAAGCTGGGCGGCAGGGAGCATCGGGGCGATTCCGTTCGCTCCGCCGATCTCGTCGGCCACCAGCGCATCGATGCGCCTGCCCGTGACGGCTTCGATTGCCTCGATCAACCGGATGCCTTCATGCCCTTCGTCGATTCTCTCGATGCTGACGGTAGGCGCCCCGATTCCGCCCAGCGGCAGGACCGTCGCGTCATCCGGCAGATCCTCGGGCAGAACGACCTTGATCGTCATTCCCGCGGCGAGCTGCGCCTTCGCCTTCAATTGGCCGAGATACGAACTGCCTCCGCCGCCGGTTCCCAGGATCCCGGCCCCGATCGCTATGCAATCGATGTCCTTCGGTGAGACGTCCCAGGCCTTCATGCCGCAAGATTCCCCACTGCCTTGGCCGCGATGCGCACGGCGTTGCCTGGAAGGTAGGCCAGCGGAGTCTCGGTCAGTTCCGCAACCTCGACGCTATCGGCATCGGCGCCCGCCTCGATCGCCCGGTTCGTCGCGACTGCAATGACCTCAGCCAGCGCCTCGTCGCGGGTCTTGCCGTCCAGGGAAACGACCCTGTCGATTTCGCCGGAAACCTGCGCGATCGCCGCGCCGATGGCATTGGCAGATTCAAAGTGGGGCGGGCGCACGACCTCGCTGCATCCTTCCAGGCCGCCGTCCACGAGGATCGACCCGCCGCCAACGAGGACGGCGGGCATCGGGGCAGGCGCTGGCTTCATGCGATCGACCGCGTTCTCGATTCCGGATTTCATGAGCAGGAGCGCGCGTTCCACGAGGGCGGGATCGAGACCGGCGACTGCCGCCCGGTTCCCGAGACGGGCGAAACCCGCTGCAACCGCCAGATCCGTCGCTGTCAGCACGTCGCCGCCAAAGACCCGTGCACGTTCGGTCAGGCCGTGTCCGACTGAATCCGGGCCGACTGTCAGATTCTGCCCTTCCTGGCGAATGACGCTTCCGCCTCCGAGACCGAACGAATGCACGTCCGGCACACGAAAGTTGGTCTTGATGCCCGCGATTTCAGCCCCAAGTCCCCGTGTTCGCGGGAAGCCGCCGACCAGCATGCCTACATCCGTTGTCGTGCCGCCGATGTCGATCACGATGCGGTCGGCATGCCCGGTCAGGAACGAAGCCCCACGCATTGAGTTCGTCGGCCCGGAGGAAATGGTGAATACCGGATACCGTCTGGCATGGTCCGCTGACATCAGCGTGCCGTCGTTCTGTGTCAGGTAGAGCGGGCATGCCAGTCCAAGGGCCGAAAACGCCGCTTGAAAGGCATCGACTGCTGATTTGCTCAACCCCATCAATGCCGCGTTCAGGATTGTCGCGCCTTCGCGCTGCAGCAGCCCCGTGTGCCCGATCCGATGCGACAGGCTCAGGACGACACCGGGGATCTCCGATTTCACGATTCGGGCGGCCTGGATTTCCATTTCGTCCTTGACCGGCGCGAATACGGAGTTGATCGCGACGGCGGTGATGCCCTTTGCCGCCCATGACCGGCAGGCGCTGCGGATCTCCCCGGGGTCGAGCGGCGAGATCGGCCTGCCGTCAAATTCGTAGCCGCCGCCGACAAGCGCGGCCTCTCCGTCAACCATGTCACGAAGGTGATCCGGCCAGTCGATCATTGGCGGCAGCGAGCGGGTCGCGGGACCGCACAGGCGCAGGACACCGACGCGCTGGAGGTCGCGTCGCTCGACCGCGGCGTTGAGGAATTGCGTGGTGCCGATCATCAAGGCCAGCACGTCTTCGGGCTCGATCTCCGCTTCGGCCATGACCGCGCAGACCGAGGCCACGATCCCACCCGTAACGTCCGCCGTGGTCGTTCGCTTGGACGTCGCGAGGACGTTCCGCCCATCCAGCGCGGCCGCGTCCGTGTTCGTGCCGCCGACGTCCACGCCTATGCGAATCGCCCGTGTCAATTGGCGGCTCGATGCGCACGGGCGTCGCGGCTAAGCGCAGTGGTGCGCGTGTTGAACACCTTGTACAGCCGCATGATCAAGCTGATGTTGATCTTGCGCACCCCGTCGGATTTCGCGACGTGCCGTTCCGCAAAGTCCAGGAGTTCGGCATTGGTTTCCGCGACGATCGAAGCGCTCAGGCCATAGTCTCCGGTCGTCGCGGCAAGATAGCCGACCTGATCGAACTCTGCGAGCGCGGCCGCGACCTCGTCAATCTTGCCGGGCTCCACATCGATCAGCACTTCCGCCTGGACACCCGGTTCGGCGATGATCGGATCAGGTATGGCGCTGATGACGATCTGCCTGGACTGCAGCAGCGCCGCAATGCGGTTGCGGACCGTCCGTTCGGTGGCCTTGCCAATGCGCTGGGCGATGTCGGACGCTGACGCACGCCCGTCCAGGGCCAGATGTTCAATTATCTCCCGATCAAGGTCGTCAATCTGCTGGCCCATCGGCACGTCCTCTTCGCAATTCACACTAGTCTGGTTTCCGTTTCGGATCAATGGGAGCGAAAAAGTTCCGTTTCGGAAATCAACTGACGCGCACACTGACAATGCGGCACCACCGGCGTTTTCCCGAATGCTGTCCTGAATTGCGCGTCCTGCCCCGGATGGTTGGGTCCGGCGCAGCCCCTGAGCCGGGAGTTCGGCAACCTGGCGTTGCAACAAGCCAACGGACGACCGGCGGCCGCACCCTGCAACCGTGAATGGCGATCCTTCGATCTGGCCGGAGTGCATGCGAAGTCCTGGCGACCTGCCAGAAGCGATCCGTCAACTTTCTCGGATCACGGCCGCCGCCTTCTCGGCGATCATGAATGTCGCGGCATTGGTATTGGCCGACGTGATCCTTGGCATCACCGACGCGTCGACCACCCGCAGCCCCGTCACGCCACGCACGCGCAACTCAGGGTCGACGACCGACGCGTCGTCACTGCCCATGCGGCACGTGCCCACGGCATGGAACACCGTGCTGCCTCGTTGGCGAATGGCCTCCAGGATCTGGTCATCGGTCTCTGTCCCGGGACCGGGAATGACCTCGCGATTCCAGTGCGGACGGAACGGGGGGGCATTGTAGATGTCCCGGGTCACCTTCAGCCCCTCGACCATGGTCTGGCAGTCCTGATCGGTGCTGAGATAGTTCGTCTCGATCCGGGGGTCGTCCAGCGGATCCGCTGACATCAAAGTGACGCGTCCCCGGCTTTCGGGATGGCATTGCCAGTAGGACACCGTGAAGCCGGGATACCGATGCAGGGGCAGGCCCGGCTTGTCGACCGACAAGGGCATGACGAATAGTTGAATGTCGGGACGGCCGTTGCGCGCGAGCCTGGTGCAGGCGGCCCCGCCGACCTGGCCCGCCCCGACGGTCAGCGGGCCACGCGCATTGATGAGCCAGTCCAGTCCGAAACCAAGCGCCTTGAACGGGTTGCGGATCTGCGTGTTGAGCGAATGTGTCGGATCCTTCAACTCGACGATGGTCCGCATCTGCAAGTGATCCTGCAGGTTGGCGCCGACCTCGGCCGCATCGACCCGAACCGGGATGCCGTGCGCCTCCAGGAGCCCGGCCGGGCCAATGCCGGCGAGCTGCAGGATCTGCGGGGACTGAACGGCCCCTGCGCACAGGATCACCTCGCGCGACGCGCGCGAGGTGACCGTACGTCCCTGCCGGACATACCGCACTCCCGTCACCGAATCGTGCGCGAACACGAGACCGACAACGCGGGCATGCGTCTTCAGCGTCAGGTTCGCGCGCGCCAGGGCGGGGCGAAGATACGCGGTCGCCGCGCTGTCGCGCCAGCGGCCTTTCAGCGTCAGCTGATATGCGCCGATGCCGGAACTTCCGGGCCCGTTGAAATCCGGGTTGTCGGGAAGTCCGGCATATCGCGCCGCTGCCAGCCAGGCGTCACACATCGCGTTGTCGTTGCGCAGGTCCGACACGTGCAGCGGCCCGTAGCTTCCTCGAAACTGGCTGGGCGGACCGTCGTAGCTTTCGATGTTCCGGAAGTGGGGCAGGACGTCGGCGTATCGCCAGCCGGTCGCCCCAAGCCGCTCCCAGTCGTCGAAGTCCTCTCGCTGCCCGCGGATGTAGATCAGCCCGTTGATCGAACTCGAGCCGCCCAGAACGCGCCCCCGCGGAACGTCCATCGCTCGTCCGGCGATGCCCGCGTCGGGATCGCCCTTGAACAGGTGAGAGACCTTCTCGTTGTAGATCGACTTGAAGTAGCCGACGGGCAGGCGAAGCCAGAACCGCCTGTCCGTGCCACCCGCCTCGAGGACGAGAACACGACACGCTTCATCTTCTGACAGGCGTGCCGCAAGCGTTGCGCCTGCCGTTCCGGAGCCGACTATGATGTAGTCAAAGGTCTCGATGCCGGTGCCTCCCGTCGGCGACTTGCTGGAGCGGAGAGCCGTCAGCTGCGCACCATGCATGAACCACCGCGCCTTCCACGTCTAGCGGTCGTCGAACAGCCTCCTTGGACGTCTCTTGCCATGCGCCGGCTTCAGAAGGCGGCCGCCTATGCTTCCCGTCGTCGAACCGGCGCATCCAGACAAGAACGGTCGGTTCTCGCCGCTGCAGAACAGAACAGGGCATCCGCCTTCGTGTCATTGCCCTCGATGAAGCGGCCGACCATCGCTTCCCAGCATTCCGGACTTTCCATTGCGCCGACGATGGATGGTGGCGATTTTGTCGTAATTTAAGCGGCTTGCGTGGCGCCTTGTGCAGTGCATGTTCACGTTCTGATCGCGTGATGTCGTGCTTGGTCGTGGTCGTTTCGGTCCGCTACAGGCAATGCGTGCAGTTGGCGTGAATGACTGCCCGCCAAGGTTGCGGAATGATGATGGCTCGCTTTTCGGCCTCTGCGTCGGGCAGATTACAGCCGTTCAGTGCGTGCGCCGTGGCCACTGCTACGCGGGACCTTTCCGACATTGGACCAATGTTGGCTTCGGGAGAGATGGGAGCCCGTAGCGGACTCCAAGAAACCGCCATAACCCCAAAAAATTACGGGGCAGGGTGTACCACGGTCCTTCGAATGCGGTCGAATGAGATCAGTGGGCTACAATGCAGGTGTATCACCCCGAGGCATGGTTTGCTGCGGATCCAAAACCGCGCATGCACAGCGCGCAGAACCGACGGCCACACGTGAACCTGGTAGCCGAATGGCGCTCCGCATTTCGGATCTGGTCTGGTGTGACAATCGGAAACCGACGACCTGTCGGCACCTTAGGCATTCAGATGCCACGCCTTTCTTCGATCCATCGGAGTTGCAAAAGTCAACAATAGGCAATCCATTAGGCCGCACTTCCGTGCGCGCGCAACCAGGGCTCAGGCACCAATTTGTGCAACGCTTTCAACGGCGGGCTATCCGAACTGTTGCTCCATATCGCGTCGGACCTTCACGGCGTCAAAGGTCGCGTCGATTTCGACATCGCTCCACGTAATCGGCTGACCGGCGGCAACACGCGCCGCCAGCCTGACGCCATGAGCAAGACCGATGGGCAAGCCACCCAGGGCCAGCGACTTCTTCGCGGGCAACAGCTTGCCATACACCGTGAAGCCGCCCTCTCCATCAAGCGTCTCACCGGTTGACAGGTCGCGCTTGGCGATTGCCACGACATCCCCCTCGAATGACAGGGTGGAGCCGGTCGGCTTGCCGAGCAACGCGGCGGACAGGATTGAGACGTTAAGCTCAAGCCCGATTAGGTGGAAAGGTTTGTACATTGCGGAGTAGCGCCCGGTGGCGTCGGTGTTCATGCCGTACTGCCTGAAACAGGCCGCCGCGTAGGGATTTGGTGCCTCGATCACAACGTAGACGCCCCAACGCAGGTCACGGAAGACCGGGCGGCCATCCCGCTCGATGGAAGACACGACCTCGACCATGCCCTTGCCAGCAAGTTGGCCGCCTTCGGCGGCGGGGCGCAAGACATGCGCCAAATCATCCATTCCGGCAGGCGGAAACAGCAGCCCGTCAGCGGGCGGGGTGAGCGCCGTCGCATTCGCGATCGCAGCCATTTCCAGCGCGGACTTCGTGCCATCGAGGAAGCTGTTGAACATTTGCGGATTCATGCCTGCCTCTGCGGCCTGAGCCGGGGTCAGGCCGTAGTGATCCCACACGGTGTCAGGCGTCGAGGCATGGTAACTCGGCAGGTACTTGGTGCCTTTCCCTGCCGCCACGACGTTGAACCCGCAGGCCCGTGCCCATTCGACCATCTCGCAGGTCAGGGCCGGTTGGTCGCCATAGGCCATGGAATAGACCACGCCGGCCGCTCGGGCTTCTTCAGCCAACAGCGCCCCGGCCAACACGTCGGCTTCGACATTGACCATGACAATGTGCTTGCCTTGCCGGATCGCTTCGCGCGCATGGAGCAGACCCGCAACCGGGTTTCCGGTGGCCTCTGCAACCACATCCACATCGTGCCGCAACAGCATCTCCATCGCATCGTCGGTGAAGGTGACGCCGCCGATCTGCTCGTCCGACCAGCCGACCTCGGCGCAGGCCTTGCGCGCGTTGTCGGGCCGAAGATCTGCAATGACGGAGACCCGCAGCGCCGGCGTCGTCGGTACCTGGCTCAGGAACATCGACCCGAACTTGCCTGCGCCGATCAAACCCACGCGGATTGGTTTCTCCTGCTCTGCGCGCGCCACAAGCTCCTGATAGACGAACATGCAATGGCCTCCCCCTGGCGCGTCGCTTGACAGAATCCGCAGTGTTTGGAAATCTGCATTCGGAATTCCAAATTCAGAGAACGTCATCCGGATGTCAACAGAGCTCGTTGAGGCCAGGAAAGAGCAAGTTGCGGAGGTTCTGGGCCCGCTCAAGTCGGAGCCTGCACTTATTGATCTGGTCCATGGCAGGCTGGTCGAAGCGATCTCGATTGGTCGCCTGCCGCCAGGCATGCGGCTCACTCAGGGCCGCGTTGCAGAGCTGCTAGACGTCTCCCGCCAACCCGTGAGTCACGCGCTCCAGGTGCTCAAGCACCAGGGCCTGGTCGTTCAGCATGGGCGCAAGGGGTTGGCTGTAGTGCCGCTGGACGGAAAGCAGATTTGGCACCTGTACCAGGTGCGCGAAGTGCTCGACGGTCTGGCGGCCCGGCTCGCCGCGTTCCGCGTGGCGGAGGGCGGCGCTCAACCGGCGGAGGTGGACGCGCTCAAGGCTGCTTTGGATACCGGCGCCGCGCTACCCTCCGATGCAAATACGATCGAAATGGTCCGCGCGGATGTGGCGTTCCACCGTGCGATGCATGACCTCTCTGGCAATCATGAGATTGCTCGCACTGTGTCCGAGCAATGGCCACAATTCATGCGATCCATGGCCGTGGTCTTGGACGAGCCGGATCACAGATCGCTGATCTGGGAGGAACACGCGGCAATCGCCGCTCCGGTCTTGACGGGCGACGCGGACCTGGCTGAGGCGCGATCCAAGGAGCACGCGAGGCGCGCCGGAGAAGAGACACGAGAGCGCATCGACCGTATGAACGTCGGTCAAGATGCAAACGAATAAGGGAGGAATCGCGATATGAAACTGACGGAAGAGCACGTCAAGCAACTTGAGGAAGAGGGCTGGATCTTCTTGCCCGAGAGCATTCTCACCCGAAGAAGTCTCTGTACTGAAGGCAGAGGCCGAGAGCATCTACGATGAGGACCGTCCGGAGGTTTGGCGGGAGACATCTGGCGCGCCGAGAACGGCGTTCGCCGCCCACACCTACAACGAGGCCTTTGGCATTCTTGGCCGACACCCGCGCCTGATCGAGCCGCTGGAACAGGTGTTCGGCGAAAAGGTGTATATGCATCAGTACAAGATCAATGCAAAAGCCAGCTTTACCGGCGATGTCTGGCAGTGGCATCAGGATTATGGCACCTGGGCTCGTGACGATGGCATGCCAGAGCCGCGGGCGATGAACATCTCGGTCTTCCTGGACGAGGTTTTCACATTCAACGGGCCGCTGATGCTGATCCCCAAGAGCCACAAGCACGGCGTGCTCAAGGCCGGTCACGACACTTCTACGACGAGCTATCCATTGTGGACACTGGACAACGACACCGTCACCAAGTTGGTGGACGAAGGGGGACTCGTGGTGCCCACCGGCAAGCCCGGCGGTGTCTTGATGTTCCACGGCAACCTGGTACACGGTTCGGCGGGCAACATCACGCCCTTCCCCCGCAAGATCGTCTACCTTACGCTCAATTCGGTATCCAACCACATCCGCAAACCCACCCGCCCCGAATGGATCGCGCATCAAGACTTTACGCCGATCGAAGCTTGTAAAGATGACGCGCTCATGAAGTTTGCGAGCACCTACAAACACGCTGCCGAGTGAAGGAAGGATCTCGCCATGCTCGACCTGGGAAACCGCGTCTCGATCTATCAGCCGGAGCAAGAGGGGTTGATCTTTCCCGAGATGCCCGAGTTCGCCACTGTCGAAGAGGAGCGGCAGCACCGCAAGGAACGGCTTGTTGCGGCCTGCCGCGCCTTTGCTCTTCAAGGGTTTGACTACGGGTTCGCCGGTCACCTGACTGTCCGCGACCCGGAGCGGCCAGAGCTTTACTGGACCAACCCGATGTGCGTGCATTTCGACAAGGTAAAGCTGTCGAACCTCATCCTGGTCGACCACGAAGGCATCGTGATCGAAGGCAAGCACGCCGTGAACCGCGCTGGTTTCGTGCTGCACGCCAATGTCCATGAAGAGCACCCCGACATCCTCGCCATGTGTCACGCACACACGGTTTACGGCACGGCCTGGTGCGCCACGGGCCGCCCGATCGACCCGATCACGCAGGACGCTTGTGCCTTCTTCGAGGACCATGTTGTCATCGGCGATCATGCCGGGGCTGTCGCGGTCGAAAACCATGCGGGCTCTGATGTTTCCAAGGCCTTCAAGGGCGTGAAGGCGGCGCTGCATCAAAACCATGGCCTGCTGACCGCCTCGCGCCATTCCATCGAAAGCGCGGCCTTCTGGTTCATCGCGCTTGAACGCTGCTGCAAGCAACAGCTCGACATCGCAGCCGCAGGTATCGAGCCAATACGCATTCCCGACGACAAGGCCCGCTACAGCCGCGAGCACGTGGGAAGTGAATATATCGGCTGGTTGCACTTTCAGACGATCTGGAACCAGCTAGTCGAAGATCAGCCCGACATGTTCGATTGAGAATGCCGACCATCCGGTAATGCCGAGCGAGGCGTGACAGTGCGCCTTCCACGTCTGTCGGTTGTCGAACAGCCTGCCTGGCCGCCTCATTCCATACGCAGGCTTCAGAAGGTGGCCACAGATGCCTCTCATCGTTGAACCGGTGCAACCGGACAAGGACATTTCGGGTGCATCGCGCCGCAGGGCACGACATTCACTTTCGCGCCTTTGCCCCTGATGCAGCGGATGGATTTCGTTTTCGTGAACTCCGCCCGTTCTTCCATGCCGGCATCTTTGGCGGGATAGATGCGAATTCAAGATAGTGCTATACGGCACCTCCCAACGCGTTCAACGAAGAGGCCGGTGCGCGCACGCGTACATGCAGGCATACTCTCTCTTGAGTGCACCAAAAATTAAGTGCGGCGCCCTCAAGAGCATAGGGCTTGACAGATGAACAACTTCTCATATGCTCTCAAGAGCACAATGAAAACGATAAAGATCTCTTAAGAGGACATGACGGCAAGAAATCTGCTCACAGATGCACCGCCATATGAGGTTGAACAGGCGATCACGCGCCTGGGCCGCGACTTGCGCACCGCGCGCCTGCGCCGCAACCTGACGATCAAAGAGGTCGCGGCAAAGATTGGTACCGGCCGGCGCGCTGTCATGGACGCCGAAAAGGGCAAGCTGAGCACCGGCATCGCGGTCTATGCGGCCCTGCTTTGGACCTACGATCTGATGCGCCCCTTCAGCGCGCTTGCCGACCCGCTTGCTGACAGCGAAGGTCTCGTCCTCGACAAGCTCTCCGGACGGGCGCGCGCGCGCAGCGGCAAGGGGCTCGACAATGACTTCTGAGCCCGGCGCCACCGATTGCTTTGTCTATATCACGCTGCCCGGCACGACCGCGTTCGTGACAGCGGGCCGCTTCGTGCTCGAACCGGGTCGCGGCGGGATTCCGGTCGGGCGCTTCGTCTACGGCAAGAGCTACCTTGCCAATCCGGACGCAGTACCCATCGACCCGATCGATCTCAAGCTGGTTGGGACGACCTACCGTACGACGGCGCTAAAGGGCGTGTTCGGCGCGCTGCGCGATGCTGGTCCTGATCATTGGGGGCGCCGCATCATCGAGAAACATGCTGGAATGCCGCAGCTCGGAGAGATCGACTATCTGCTCCACGGACCGGATGACCGCGCAGGCGCGCTCGGATTCGGCCTTGGGCCCAAGCCCCCCGCACCGCAAAGAGAGTTCAACAAGACGCTCAATCTTGAAAGGCTGATCGCGGATGCCGACGCAATCATCGCCGGCGAAGACTTGCCGGGCGGCCCGGAGGCCGGACAGGTCGAAGACCTGATGCTGGTCGGCACCTCGATGGGCGGCGCGCGCCCGAAAGCCGTCGTCGAGGATTCGGACGGGCTTTGGCTCGCAAAATTCAATCGTGGCGATGACAAGTGGAACCACGCGCGCGTCGAGCACGCCATGCTCAGGCTCGCCAGCGCCTGCGGCGTCCGCACCGCCCAAAGCCGCATCGAGCGTGTTGCAGGCCGCGACGTGCTGCTCGTCAAGCGCTTCGACCGCGAAAGGACAAGTCACGGCTATCTGCGTGCCCGGATGATGAGCGGCCTGACGATCCTGCGCACCGAAGACACGCACCAGCACAGAGACCGCTGGTCCTACGTTCTGCTGGCCGAAGAGCTGCGCCGAATTTCGAGGCAACCGAAGGACGACGCCGACGAACTGTTCCGCCGCATGGTCTTCAATGCGCTGATCTCGAACACCGACGATCACCCGCGCAACCACGCCACCATTGCAAGAGGCGCCGACTGGAAACTCTCCCCGGCCTACGACCTGACGCCGTCTGTGCCGGTGAGCCTTGAGCGCCGCGACCTTGCCATGACCAGTGGTGACATCGGCCGCTACGCGAACGCGCAGAACATGCTCTCGCAGTGCGCAAGGTTCCATCTCAAGACGGACGAAGCCGCCGCAATCATCGATGCGATGGAGGGCCGGGTCAAATCCAGCTGGTATGATATCGCCCGCCGCGAGGGCGTCACCGAAGCCGACTGCTCGAAGATCAGCGGCGCCTTCGCATATCCGGGATTTCGACTGGCTCCCGAGAAGGCGGCGCAGGCTTGAACACGTGCGGCGACAATGTCCCCCCTCAGTTCATTCGCTGCGCCGCCGATGTTCTCGGGGACTGAGAGCATGGCCCGTCCGGCAAGAAAATCGTCGAGGCCACGTCGGTTCTTGGCGGTGGAGCGCGATTTGAACGCGCCCCGCGCGAGCACGCACTTTGGGGCACAATACAAGCGCACGGCCGCTTCCAACTGCTTCAGGAATGATCGGCAAGAACTCGAAGGCACTCTGCGGCAATCCAACTCTTCGTTTGTTCACGACTTCTTGCAATTTGTGACCAGCCCTTGCGTGCGTTATCAAGTGCGCCGTAAAGCCCCGTCCTTCAGGGCGGGGACATAAGGCGCAGACATTTCACTTTCCTGGGGATCGTTGGTTTTCGACATACCTTCGAACGAGGTCGAGGGGCGCACCGCCACAGGATGCGGCGAAATAGGACGGCGACCAGAGGGCGCCCTTCCGGTAACGTCCGGAAACTTCGGGGCGCATCCGTCGCAGGCGGCGGCTGGACACGCCCTTCAGGCTGTTGACCAGCCTGGAGAGGGGCACCTTGGGAGGATAGTTGACAAGCAGGTGGACATGGTCGTCCTCGCCGTCGCATTCGACCAGTTCGGCCTCGAAGTCGTGACAGACCTTCGCGAAGACGTGCCGCAGGTCCTCCACGGCCGGCCGGGACAGCACGCCGCGCCGGTACTTCGTGACGAAGACCAAATGGACATGAAGCGCGAAGACGCAATGCCTGCCCGTCCTGTATCCCGTTGACTCGTCCACAGGCCAACCGTACCATGGGACCATGCTGAAGGCAATCAAGGTCAGGCTGCATCCGACGGTGGAACAGCGCGAGGCGCTGGCATTCCAGTTCGGGGCCGTGCGCTGGGCGTACAACTTCGCGCTGGAGTGGCGGATGAAGGCGTGGGAAGACCACGGCGAAAGCGTCACGAAGCGGATGACCCTGGACAAGCTGGTCGAGCTGAAGTCCGTCGAGGCAACAAGCTGGCTCAAGGACGCCGACAGCCAGGCTCTTCAGCAATCAGTGATCCACCTGGACGACGCCTTCGGACGGTTCTTTGGCCGCAGGGCGTGTCATCCGCGCTTCAAGACCCGGCATGGCCGGCAGTCGATGTCGTATCCGCAGCGGGTGAAGGTCGTGGACGGCCGCGCCCTGTACCTGCCGAAGGTGGGGACGGTTCGTGCCGTGCTTCACCGCGCCGTCGAGGGCCGGATCAAGACCGTCACGGTGTCCCGGTCGCCGACGGGCAGGCACTACGCCTCCA
Source organism: Paracoccaceae bacterium (assembly GCA_965208685.1). Lineage (GTDB taxonomy): Bacteria > Pseudomonadota > Alphaproteobacteria > Rhodobacterales > Rhodobacteraceae > JAJEFO01. Next base: position 1,614,944 of record CBDBPL010000007.1, read on the forward strand.
TCCTCGTCGACGACGGCCGGGACCTGCCCGAACCGCTCAAGGTCATGGACGGGGAGAGAGTGGCGGGGATTGACCTCGGCCTCGCGGACGTCGTGGTGGAGAGTTCCGGGCGGAAGACCCCGAACCCGCGTTTCGTGAAACGCACCGCCGCCAACCTGCGACGGAAGCAGAAGAACCTGTCCAGGAAGAGGAGAGGATCGGCCAACCGTGCGAAGGCGCGCGTGCTGGTGGCCAAGGCACATGAAAGGACGATGAACGCGCGGGGCGACTTCCAGCACAAGCTGTCGAGACGACTGGTTGACGAGAACCAAGCAATCTGCGTCGAGACGCTGGGGGTCAGGAACATGCTCGGGAACCGGTCTCTCGCCGCACACATACAGGACGCGGCGTGGGGAGGGTTCGTCCGCAAGCTGGAGTACAAGTGCGTATGGTCCGGCCATCGCCTTGTGAAGGCGGACCGTTGGTTCGCGTCCAGCAAGATCTGCTCGGGTTGCGGCGCCAGGGTCCGGAAGCTGCCGCTTTCGGTCCGGCGCTGGACCTGCGCCGCGTGCGGGGATGAGCACGACAGGGACGTCAACGCGGCCGTGAACCTGCGGCGGCACGGCATCCTGGCACTGAAGGCGGAAGGGCTGTCCGTCTCTGCCTGTGGAGGCTTGCGTTAGACGGGCACACTGCCCGCGGCAGCCTGAAGCAGGAAGCCCCGCCCTTCAGGGCGGGGAGCAGTCACGTGTGCAATGCGGTGTCGCAGACGAGCAGATCCGGCGATCTCGGGAAGCATGCCCTTAGTGTAAAAGGCGACCAACAATTTGAAAAAACGAAACACGGGAATGATTCAACACTCCAGACTTTCCGTTGCACCGATGATGGACTGGACGGATCGGCATTGCCGGTACCTGCACCGGCTCATGTCGCGCCGTGCACGGCTCTATACCGAGATGGTGACGTCCGCCGCATTGGTTCGCGGCAACGCCAGGCATCTCATCGCATTCGACGAGGCTGAACGTCCGTTGGCCCTGCAGCTTGGCGGCTCGGACCCGTCCGAGCTGGCCGAAGCCGCGCGGATTGCCGCTGCCGAGGGTTTTGACGAGGTCAACCTGAACGTCGGCTGTCCTTCCGAAAGAGTGCAGTCGGGAACGTTTGGCGCCGTGCTCATGAAGAGGCCTGAACTGGTGGCAGAGTGCCTGGCGGCCATGCGATCGGCTGTCACGGTTCCGGTCACGGTCAAGTGTCGGATTGGAGTCGATGACCAGGATCCTGCCGTCGTGCTTCCGGACTTCCTGCAGCGTGTCAGGGATGTTGGCGTGACGACCGTGGCGGTCCATGCGCGAAAGGCGTGGCTCCAGGGGCTCAACCCGAAGCAGAATCGCGAAATCCCGCCTTTGGACCATGACCTTGTCTGCGAAATGAAGGACCGGTTTCCGGATCTCCGGATCATCTCGAACGGCGGCATCGCGTCCCTGGAACAGGCACGCGTGCTGCTGGGCAGGGGCATGGACGGCGTCATGATCGGGCGGGCCGCCTATCAGTCGCCTTGGCGTATCCTCGGCACGGCTGACCCCGACATCTTCGGAGAGAGGCCGCCATTCCTCTCGCCAGTGGAAGTGGTTCACGCCATGTGCCCCTACATCGAGCGTCACGTCGGCGACGGTGGCCGTCTCCATGCCGTGACGCGGCACATGCTCGGCCTCTTCTCAGGGCGTGCTGGTGCACGTCGCTGGCGGCGCAGCCTCTCCGAGCACGTTCGTGAAGAAGGGGCCGGGGTTGAAGTCGTGCTTGAAGCTCTTGAAGCGGTCGCGCAGTCCGCCGGAGACGGAGAGATGCATGTCGGAAGGGCTGCCTGACGCGCAACCTGCAGGAGCGGCCGGGAGATCGGATGCCTGAAGGCGGGATGCGGCGCGGTTCTGTCCGGAAGCTGCTTCGCCTGAAGTCCCGGCGGAATCGGCAAGTCGTTCCGTTCAGGCATTTCGCATATCCGCTTCCGTATTGCATCCCCAGTGAGCGTCGATGCGATTCCCGGTTCTCGGTCGGGAACCTCAGTGCCTCCATGCCCGGTGACCACGGCCTTGAACCAGCGCACCGGTTCCGGAGTGCCGTCGCCGGCCTGGCAACGGCAGGCCTGCGGCATCCGGTCCGCACCTCTTCGCGAGAATGACCGACGCCGTCGACGGTCAACCGATGCACCCGCTGCATGATCGACCTGTGTGCACCCTCGGAGGACTTGCAGGTTTGCCAGGTCGGCTCCGGTCAGCCCAAAGCCGATTGATTCTCTTGTCTTGATCGAATTCAATGATCGAGTCTGGACGGCGTTTGCCCGCATTGTCACGATTCGGGCGTGCGCCTGCATTTGAGCGAAACAGGGAGAAAAGAGATGCTTGCAATTCTTCGCCGGACTCTGTCCGCGGCGCTATTTCTGGGAATGTCCGCCGGGGCCGTGTTTGCGGCCGAATGGAAATTCAACAACGGGCTTCCGGAAGGCCGCGGAGAGTCAGCGCAGCTTGAGACCTTTGCTGCGGACGTCGCCGAGCTGAGCGGCGGCAGCCTCATGATCGACGTCTTCCACGGCGGTTCCCTGAACCTGAAGGACAACGACGTTGCGCGCTGGCTGCCCCGTGGGGCGGTCGAAATGGGCCTGGTCTGGGCGAACTACCTCGGTCGCGACGTTCCCGCCCTGAACGCGGTGATGATCCAGGGGTCGGTCGGCAGCCCCGAGGAACTGATTTCCGCGCTGCCTGAAATCCAGGAGATCTACGCCGAGGTGCTTGGCGAAATGGGCATCGTGCCGACCGGGTTCATGGCCCTGCCGCTCCTGAAGGCCTCGATCTTCTGCCGCGAGGAGCCGGTTCAGTCGCTTGACGACCTCAGGAAGAAGAAGCTGCGCGTCTGGAGCAACGACCAGGTCGAAACCTTCACCAAGCTTGGCGTCTCGGCCCAGATCGTTGGCCAGAACGATCTGTACGTGGCGCTCCAGACCGGTGTCGTGGATTGCGCCGTCTATCCCGCGCTCTTCGCGCACACGATCTCGCTTCAGGAAGTGACCAAGTACGCCTCCTACCTCTATCCGGTGGCAGGCGTTCCCTACGTCCTGGGCGCGTCGAAGGGTGCGTGGGACAGCCTCAGCGACGCCGAGCGCGAGGCCGTCACCACCGCGGCCGCCCGTGTCTGGGAGCGCACCAACGAGTACTCGAAGGCGGAGGAGAACGAGCAGGCTGCCCGTGCCAGACTGGCCGAGCAGGGAATCGAGTTCCTCGAGCCGTTCTCCGACGAAGATCGCGCCGCGTTCCTGGGTGCTGCCTCCGCCACGTGGCAGGAGATGGCCGAGGAAGCAGGGGGCAAGGCGCCCGAGTATCGCCAGAGAATCCTCGGAGTCCTCGGACGCTGAGCTTGGACGACCGCAGGAAAGGGGACGGGCGCGCGGCATCCTCGAGCCGCATCGAGGGCCTGCTGGCGCCTGTCTTTGTCGCCATGGCTGCAATGGCAGCACTGGCCGGCGGCGCGATCGTCGTCCTGATCGGCGCAAGCGTGACAATGCGGTACTTCGCGTTCGCCCCGTTCCGGTTCACCGAAGAGCTTGTCGGGCTCCTGATGACGGCCGCGTTCTTTCTCGCCTTGCCACTCGCCACGCTTCGTGCCGAGCATGTTCGCGTGCTCGTGCTTGTCTCCATGCTGCCGGACAGGGCGGCGCGTTCGGTCGGCATTCTGGCGGCACTCTTCGGCGCCGCGTTCTGCCTGTGGTTTCTCGCGCTCTGCCTTCCCTGGCTGGAGTTCGCGATTGACCGCAACATCAAGACCGAGGTCGGCCGCCTGCTGATGTATCCCTGGATGGCGTTGCTCCCCTTGTCCATGGCCTTGAGCATGGTGGCGTTCCTGGCGCGCGGCGCGTCGGCTGGCGGCGTGCGGGACACGGGCCAGGCCTGACAAGGCAGAAGGAAAGCGATGTTCAGTTTCTGGGGGCTTCTGGTCGGCGGCCTTGCGGTTCTCGCAGGCTCGGGGCTTGCCCTGGGCGCGGCGCTTGGCCTCACCGGGCTGCTGATCCTTCACTTCCTTGCCGGCGGGTCGACCTATGTCGCGGTCGACGCTGTCTGGAACGTGCTGAACTCCTTCACGCTCAGCGCGATTCCGCTCTTCATCATGCTGGGCGAGATCATGCTGCGGAGCGGAGTCAGCGAGAGAATCTACACGGCGCTGGTGCCGCTCTTCCAGCGGGTTCCCGGCGGGCTGCTGCACACCAACATCGCCGTCTGCACGCTCTTCGGCGCGGTCAGCGGATCAAGCCTGTCAACCGCAGCGGCGGTAGGATCCGTCGCCTACCCCGAGATGACCGAACGCGGCTATGACCGACGGATGGTCGTCGCGTCGCTGGCCGGCGGCGGAACACTCGGCCTGCTGATCCCGCCCAGCCTTTCGCTGCTGATCTACGGCGCGCTGACCGAAACCTCCATCGGGCGACTGTTCCTGGCCGGCCTCGTGCCCGGCCTGCTCTTCGCGGCGATGTTCATGCTCTACATCTTCGTGCGGTGCCTGTCCCGGCCAGACCTTTCCCCAAGGGGGGACGCCGCCGCCGGCCTGAGGACGATTCTGCTCAAGCTCCTGAGCCTGTGGCCTTTCCTGCTGCTGATCCTGGCAATCATGGGCAGCATAGCGTTCGGCTTCGCGACTCCGACAGAGGCCGCCGGGATCGGGGTGATCGCGACGATGGTCGTGGGCCGGTTCTGGGGCACCCTGACCCTGAAGACGCTGGTCGAGAGCTTCTATGCCGCGATCCTGCTCTTCGCTTCGATCGCGTTCGTCGTCATGGGCGCAACCATTCTTGCACAGGCCGTAAGCCTCCTTGGCGTTCCGCAGTCAATCCTCGAGGCTGTGCGCGCCGCCGATCTCGGGCCGGTGCAGGTGCTGGCGCTGGTCGTGCTGATCTATCTTGTGCTGGGCTGCTTCTTCGACGGGCTTTCGCTGATGATCATGACGCTTCCGATCGTGGTGCCGCTCATGGTCGGGCTTGGTTACGATGCGGTCTGGCTGGGCGTCATCATCACGGTCCTGATCGAGATCGGACAGGTAACGCCGCCCGTGGGGCTCAATCTGTCCGTCCTTGTCTCCGTCACGAAGGAGAGAGTGTCGCTTGGCGAAGCCGCCGTCGCCACGATACCCTACTGGCTGATCCTGCTTGCGGGAATCGCGGGTCTGGCAGCGCTTCCGCAGATTGCGCTCTTCCTGCCTGCGCTCCTCATGTGACGCGCGACGGCGATGGCCCGATGCCGATCACCGGTCCGATGGTTCGCGATAGTCGGCTTGCAGGGGGCGTGGACCGCTCCGGGCTGCGCAGCCCTTCATGCCGCTAGCCGGGGCGATAGTCCCTGTGCGCCTCGGGATCGTCCATGCTGTAGGGCAGGGCGCCGAGCGCCTCCAGAAGGTCCGGCGGCACAGGCATGTCGTTCCACTCGAGCATTTCGCGAACCCGCTCCGGCCTTGAAACCCCCACGATCGTCGACGTGATTCTCGGGTCCCGGGTGGAAAACTGCAGGGCGACCGCCCCAGGGGCGACTCCATGCTCGGCCACCAGTGCCTCGATCCGGCGCACCGGTTCCAGAGCGGTCTCGTCGGCGGGGCTGTAGCTGATCTTCGGCATCCTGTCCGCGCCCTTCGCCAGAACGCCGCCCGCAAAGGGTGCTGCGTTCAGTATCGCGATCCCCTTGGTGCTGGCATAGTCGAACATTTCGTCCGCCGATCGGTTCAGCAACGTCCAGCGGTTGTGGTTGATGAGCGCGTCGAACGGCCTTTCCCTCAGGATGGGCAACATCATGTCGACCCGCCCCATGGCCAGGCCGACAGCATCGGCGATGCCTTCCTCCTTCATCTTGAAGAGCTCGTCGAGCGCGCCGCCTTCGCGTGTGATCTCGCCAAGGTCCGCCGCGTGTTCCGGGTCGTGCAGGTGCAGGAGGCCGACCTTGTCGACGCCAAGACGTGCAAGGCTCTGCTCGATCGATCGGCGCGCCTGGCCGGCATCGAATCTTCCCGTCTCCATTTCCCGGTCGAGCTTGGTGGAGATCACGAAGCCTTCCGGCAGCCCGCCACGGGCGCGAATTGCCTCGCCGATCCGGATCTCGCTTCTTCCGAATCCGTAGTTGTTCGACGTGTCGAGGCAATTTGCCGGTCCGGCGAAGATGGCGTCCAGGGTCGCTCGGGCGCGATCCCCGTCCACGCCGTAGCCGTAGGTGTCCGGCATGTGGCCGAGCGCCGAGGTGCCGAACATAATCGGCGTGACCTCAACCGGCGTCTTTCCGACGGCGCGACGCTCCATAGCTCCTCCTCCTCAGATCGAGCCGGCCTCGACCATGTAGTTGCTTGCCGTGCACATGGCCGCGTCGTCCGAGGCCAGAAAGAGGACCATGCGGGCCACGTATTCGGGTTCGATCAGGTCGGGAAGGCACTGTCGCTCCCTGTGAGCGGCAAGGGCTTCCGGCGTGGCCCAAAGCTCCTTCTGCCGTTCGGTCATGATCCAGCCCGGAACGACGGCATTGACCCGGATACGGTGCTTGCCGAGATCGCGTGCCATGGTTCGGGTCAGGCCGTGGACGGCGGACTTGGCCGTGGCGTATGCGGGAAAGCCGCCGCCGGCCTCCCACCAGCTGTTCGAGCCTAGATTTATGATGGATCCGCCGCCGGCCTCGATCATGCCTGGAGCCACGGCCTGTATCGCGAAGAACATGTGGCGAAGGTTCGTGGCCTGGCGTTCGTCCCAGTATTCCGGGGTCACGTCCTTCCAGTCGTGACGGTCGTCGCGGGCGGCATTGTTGACCAGCACGGAAGGGTTTCCCTGCCGATCGGCGAGCGCGGCGATCGCGCTCCGCTGCGCGTCGACGTCGCGAAGGTCACAGGTCTCGTAGTCGACGATGCCTGCAACGCTCGAGGCCAGCGCGGCACTGCCCTCGGAATCCATGTCAATGAACCCGACCTTGGCGCCCTGGCTCACGAATGCCCGCACGATCTCGGACCCGATGCCCTGTGCGCCGCCGGTAACAAGGACGGTCTTGTCCCGCAGGCTGGGAAATACGGCGAATTCGGGCACGGCACCTCCTGAAAGACAGGTGGGAATCACATTGCCCGACCTACGCTTTCGAGAGGATGCTAGCAAGCCGTCGCAGGTCGGTTGCGGGACCGCGAGTGCCCGCGGCGCCGTTGCCTCCGGGCGCGTCACGTCGGGGAGCTTCCTTCGGTCGTCACCCCTTGAAGCGCGTCTGGGGGAGGCCTTGCACGCCAAGCCCTGACACCGCGAAGAGCGATCCGGCTTCCGGCTGGTCGCGGCCCGGGCTCAGGCCGACCCCGAGTGAAGTGACGTAGAGCGTGTCAAGGTTCGCTCCGCCGAACATCGGTCGCGAGGGGCGCTCGACGGGAAGGTCCACCGTCATGTCGACGCGGCCCTCGGGCGTGATCCGGTAGAGCTGCCAGCCGTCGATTCCCGCCTGCCAGTAGCAACCGTCGACGTCAACCGTCGCGCCGTCCGGACGTCCGGCGACGGTCCGCGTATCGAAGAACACTTCCGGCACGCCAGGAGTGCCGGTGTCCGGATCATAGCTTGCGCGCCAGATCGTGCGTACCGCCTTGTTGCTGTCCGAGAAGTACATCGTCCGCCCGTCGGGCGAGAACGCGAGACCGTTGGTCGTGTAGAAGCCGTCTCTCCAGGGCGTGACCTCCAGGTTCGTGTCAAGGCAGTAGAATCGTCCCATCCGCTCCGGGTCGCCGCCATCCTTCATGGTTCCGGCCCAGAACCTGCCTCTCGTGTCGGTCGCGCCGTCATTGAACCGGTTCATCGCGAGATGCGCTTCGGGATCCGTGATCGGCTGGCGCTCGTTGCTGTCAGGATCGAAGAAGCAGAAGCCCGATTTTGCCGCCAGGACGAGGCCGCCGGCCTCGCGAATCGCAAGGCAGCCGACTGGCTCGCCATAGTCTGTCGTGGTGTTCCGGCCACTCGACGGGTCGAAGCGGTGAATCAGTCCGGCCGGAATGTCCACCCACCAGAGCACCTGGTCTCGATCATCCCAGACGGCCCCTTCGCCGACCTGGCTTCGGCTTGGGACGACGCATTCTGCTTTCATTGGGCCGGGCCTTTCCTCAAGTCACGATTTCGCCTGCCCTAGGCCGGTGACCGAGAATGTCAACCTCTGCTTGAGAACGAGATCCGTGGTGCAGGCGAGGTGAACCATGCCGTCTTGTTCGCGAGTCTGACGTCCGGGCACATTTCCTCGGTCTTGACGGCTTCGACAGTCCGGACACTTGCCGTCACCGGGGCACGCGGCATCGGCATTGACATTGCATGGGTCAGGAAGCGCCGGCAGTACAGTTCGACTTCCGGTCGACGTGTCGTCAGTGCACGGAGACAGGAGTTCCGGCGCCGCGGTTTCGCGGGTGCTCCCGGGGGTCCCGAGACCCTTGCGGTCAAGTGCTTCACACGGACGATTTCGGGGTGGGGCTGCAGCATGTGCTGAAAGAGAGCGGCCAGACCGAGCCATCGAAGAAGACACCGCCCTGAATGCCGTCCCCGGCGTTTCAGGCACTGGCGCGGATTCGGAATCTTCCCTCCGACAAGAGGCTTTTGCTGGAATTCTCCGCGGCATTGCGCCATACCACGGACAATTCGGAAGGAGTGTGCAGGATGAGCCTCAGCGACACGCTTGTTCGAGCGGTTACCTGGTGGAACGGCCAGACCTGGGGTACCCAGTTCCATACCTGGCTCAAGGGCAAGCGGGTTGGCGAAGACGAGCAGGGCAACGTCTTCTACCAGTCTCGCGACGGGAAGCGTTGGGTGATCTACAACGGCGAGTCCGAAGCAAGCCGGATCGGTGCGGACTGGCATGGCTGGCTTCACTACACCTATGACGTGCCGCCGACGGAAAGGCCACTCGCCCGCAAGGAGTGGGAAAGGCCGCATCAGGAGAACCTGACAGGCACGCCCCGGGCATACGCGCCGCCCGGTTCAATCCGGCAATCCAGGCCGGTCGACCGGAAGGACTACGAAGCTTGGACCCCCGAGTGATGGCCATGTCGGAAAATGCGACGGAAGTCCTTACAGGCGCAGGCGTGCTCGCCGTGGCCGCAGTGTTCCTGATCTACCTGGCGCAGGTCGGCGGCGTGAGCCTGTCGGCTTCGGGCATGGATACCTACACGGCATCCTTTCGTTCAGCGGAAGGCGTCGGTGTCGGCACGGACGTGCGGCTGGCAGGCGTAAAGGTCGGGTCGGTCCTTGAACTGAACCTCGACCCGCAGTCCTTCCGTGCCAGCGCCGTGTTCAGCGTGCAGGATGACGTGCTCTTGCCGGACGACACGGCGGCCGTGATTTCCTCCGAGGGCCTCCTTGGCGGCAGCTTCGTCGAGCTTCTGCCCGGAGGGTCGATCACCAATCTCGAGCCGGGCAGCGAAATCGAGGACACGCAAGGCTCGATTTCCGTCGTTCGGCTTCTCATGAAGTTCGTGTCCGGGTCGGACCAGTGACCCGCGCCCTTTTGCTTCTGGCGTTGCTGGCCGGTCCGGCCATTGGCCAGGAGAATGTCACTGCATCCGTCATTGACGACGTGTCTGCTGGCATTCTCGCTGCAGTGCCCGAGGAAGTCAGGGTGGTGCGTTCCGGTGGAGTCTTGCTCAAGGGCCTGGACAAGGTGTCGGGTGACGTGATCGATGTCGAACTTCGTGTCGGCGAGACCGTCACCGTGGGGCGAGTCGAGGTCGATCTCGGCGAGTGCCGTTACTTCGAGGACAATCCTGCAGGCGAAGGATTCGCGTGGCTTACGATCCGCGATTCCGTCCGCGATGCAGTGGTCTTCGATGGCTGGATGATCGCGTCAAGCCCGGCGCTAAATGCGCTTGATCACCCTCGATATGACGTCTGGGTGATCCGCTGTACCACGGCCTGAGGGTCGTTTTCGAGCGGCAATCGAGAAATGTCGGCCGATGCCCCAAGTGCGCGTGCCAATGATGCTCTGTAGGCCGCACGCGAGACTTCCTTGACGCCGAGTGAGGCCAGGTGCGGTGAATTGAATTGCGTGTCGTAGAGGACGAACCCGGTTCGCCGGAGATGGTCGACTGCCCACGCCAGCGACATTTTCGAACCGTCGCTTTTCGCGGAGAACATGCTTTCGCCAAAGAACGCGCCACCGAGAGCGACTCCGTACATGCCGCCGACGAGACGACCCTTCGACCAAACGCCGAATCCGTGCGCATGCCCCATGGCGTGAAGCTCGATCACCAGCTCTCGGATCGTCTCGTTGATCCAGGTTTCCTCTCGATTGGCACAACCGTCAACGATCGCTTCGAATTCGACATCCAGGGTGGCCGTGTAGTTCCCGCTTCGCATCCGGCGTGCGAGTGATCGCGACATGTGGAATCCGTCAAGCGGCAGCACGCCCCGCACACGCGGATCGACCCAGCGGACATCCGGATCGTCGCGCGAATCCGCCATCGGAAAGACGCCGGTCGCGTAGGCTCCAAGCAGAAGCTCAGCGGTCAGGCTCCGGTCGCTCACGTGACTCGTCCAGGTCGGGGTGGCGTGATCTCGACCAAGCGCGGCAGCCCTACTCGAAATTCTTGGCGAGCCACTTTTCAAGCCAGTGAATGTTGTAGTTGCCCGACTGGATTGCGGGCTCCCTCAGAAGAGCGTCAAAGAGCGGCACGTTGGTGTCAATCCCGTCGACGATCAGCTCGGAAAGGGCGCGACCCAGGCGCGCAAGCGCCTCCGGCCGGTCACGTCCGTGGACGATGAGCTTGCCGATCAGGGAGTCGTAATGCGGCGGGATGGAATATCCGTCATAGATTGCCGAATCCATGCGGACCCCGAGGCCGCCGGGAGCGTGATACTGGGTGATTCTCCCCGGAGAAGGGGAGAACCCTGGAAGTTTCTCGGCATTGATCCGGATTTCGATGGAGTGGCCGTCGATCTGCAGGCTCTTCTGGGAAAAGGAAATCGGTTCGCCGGCAGCGACCCGAATCTGCTCGCGCACCAAGTCTACGCCGTAAATCGCCTCGGTCACCGGATGCTCGACCTGCAGCCGCGTGTTCATCTCGATGAAGTAGAAGTCTCCGTCTTCGTACAGGAACTCGACCGTTCCGGCACCTGCGTAGTTGATGCGCGCAACGGCATCGGCGCAGGTCTTGCCGATCCGGGCACGTGTCTTTCCGTCGATTGCAGGACCGGGCGCTTCCTCGAAGACCTTCTGGTGGCGTCGCTGCAGCGAGCAATCGCGTTCACCCAGATGCACCGCCTTGCCCTTTCCGTCGCCAAAGATCTGGATCTCGATGTGACGCGGCTTGCCCAGATACTTCTCGACATACACTTCGTCATTGCCAAACGCGGCCTTGGCTTCCGAGCGCGCGGTATGGAATGCCGACTCCATTTCGCTGGCGGACTTTGCCAGCTTCATGCCTCTGCCGCCGCCGCCCGCCGTAGCCTTCACGATGACCGGGTAGCCGAACTGCCTGCCGATCGCGATTGCCTCATCGAGCGTCTCCACGCCGCCGTCGGAGCCAGGCACGCAGGGCACGCCCAGGCCCTTCATCGTGTCCTTTGCGGTGATCTTGTCTCCCATAAGGCGGATGTGCTCGGCGGAAGGGCCGATGAACTTGAGCTCGTGATCCTCGAGAATCTGCGCGAACTTCGCGTTTTCCGAAAGAAAGCCGTAGCCTGGATGAACCGCCTGCGCGCCAGTGATCTCGCAGGCGGAGACGATCGCCGGGATCGACAGGTAGCTCTGCGCTCCGGGCGGTGGCCCGATGCAGATGCTCTCGTCAGCCATGCGCACGTGCATGGCGTCAACGTCGGATGTGGAATGCACCGCGACCGACTGGATGCCCATCTCGCGACAGGCGCGGACCACGCGAAGCGCGATCTCGCCTCGGTTTGCGATCAGGATCTTCTCGAACACGGGCGCGACCCTACTCGATCACCATCAGCGGTGAACCGAACTCAACCGGCGCACCGTCTTCGACCAGGATGCGCTTGATCGTGCCGGAAATTGGCGCCGGGATATTGTTCATGGTCTTCATGGCTTCAACGATCAGCAGGGTCTGACCCTCCGTCACCTCGTCACCTGGCTTGACGAAGGGCTCGGCACCGGGTTCCGGATGCAGGTAGGCGGTTCCGACCATGGGCGACACGACCGCTCCGGGCAGTGCGGCCGGATCACCTTCATCTCCTGCTGGCGTCGCGGTGGCCGCGTCCGGTTCGAGGGCCTGGGCAGGGACGGGCGTCTGTACCGGGGCGGCGGGTGCATGGATCGCGACGGGTGCAGCAATCTTGCCTACCTTGCTTACCCGAACATTGAGGCTCCCTTCTTCGGGATGCTCGCGCTTCACATGCAGTTCGGCAAGGTCGTTTTCGCTAAGGAGTTCAGCCAGTGACTTGATGAATTCCACGTCGTCGTCATGCGATCGCTGTGCCATTCCTGCCCCTCGGCTCTGCTCGCGTGCCATTACGCGTTGTCTATATGGCGCGGGCGCAAAGGAAAAGCGCCTTCGACTGGCGCCGGCGGCTTACGTTGGGACAGGCAAGGAAGTTGCTGCAGCTCCTGCTCAGGTTTCAATCCAATCTGCCCAACCCGCAGAAAGTCCGGCTTCATGGAGGGGGCGCTGACCGGGGGCCAGGAGAGAGAGCTGGCGAAGGGATTCGTCCCGCACGAATCGAACCGGTTGCCGCCTTTCGGGCACAGGTTCACGATGGCGAGACAATAGTGAAGTGACGGTCTCGGCGGATGCTGCTAACAGGTGGGAGTCGCGCACAAGACGGAGACTGGTTGACCTTTGCATGGCGTGCCGCCGAGCACATGACATTCTGGCCCCCGAAAGGGCTGTAGTTCTCATGTAACGCCCTTTGTTCCACCGCAGGCAGATGGAGTGAGAAAATGACCCGCCACCAGACGAAACTTACCAGCGACGAGGCGACGATCCGCGTTGATCTCGCTGCCGCCCTGAGGCTTTCCTGCCGCAACGGATGGCACGAGGGCGTGGCAAACCACTTCTCTGCCGCAGTCAGCGCGGACGGCAAGGAGTTCCTCGTCAATCCAAGATGGGTGCACTGGAGCCGAGTTCGTGCTTCAGACCTGATCCTCTGCAACGCCGAAGATCCGTCGACCATGGAACGACCCGACGCTCCGGACCAAAGCGCGTGGTCGATCCATTCCGCTCTTCACCGAAACCTTCCGCAGGCGCGCGTCGCGCTGCACATCCATCCACCTTATGCAACAGCGCTCGCGGGCCTGAAGGATCCGACGATCAGGCCTGTCGACCAGGTGACGGCCCGCTGGTTCAGGCGCCTGGCGTATGACCTGGCTTTCGGCGGGATCGCGTCCGACGAGGAGGAGGGGGAGCGGATTTCCCGGACCGTGGGCAACCATCGGGCCGTGATGATGCAGAACCATGGTGTCACCACTTTCGGCACCAGCGTGGCCGAGGCCTGGGACGCGCTCTACCATCTTGAACGCGCCGCCCGGACAATGGTCATGGCCTACCAGACCGGGCAGGAGCTTGCCGTGATGCGGGACGAACTTGCCGAGGCGACAGCATGCGAGTGGGAAGTCTACAAGGACGCGGAAACTGCGCATTTCGAGGAAATGAAGCTGGTGCTGGACAGGGAGGAGCCTGACTACAGGGATTGAGACTTGAGGAGCGCAGATTCCCGGTCATTATCCTGCCAAGAGAATACCCGACAGCCTTCGCAGCAAAGGGGCCCTCAAATGTTCAAGTCCGGCGACGTCGTGTCATCCAGGCGCTGGGCCCCGATCCTGGACAAGGGTCGCCATCATCGCGCCCGCCTCGGGTTCATTCTCATGTCCACGGATCTCGCGTCGGAAGCCGACTTCTTCGACATGGCCCCCGAGGGCGTTGCGGTGCACTTCACCCGGCTGAAGACCGAAGACCATACAACCAACGAAACGCTGTCGCGTCACATCGAACACATGGCGGATGCCGCGTCCCGCATACAGCCGGACCTGGAACCGGATGTCGTCAGCTACAGCTGCACGAGCGGATCCATCGTGATCGGCGAGGATCGGGTCATGTCCGAAATCGGGAAGGGTGCGCCCTGGGCCCGGCCCATGTGCCTTGTTCAGGGCGTGCTTGACGCGCTGAACGAGCTGCAGGTGAAGAGGCTTGTCGTGGGCACGCCTTATCTGGACGAGGTCAACACTTCAGAAGCCGAGTACCTGCTGAACAAGGGCTTTGAAGTGCTGGACGTCCAGGGACTCAACCTGAGCACCGGAACGGAGATGGGACGGGTTACGCCGGAATTCTGGAAGACCTTCGCGATCGAGATCGACCGGCCGGACGCGGACGCGATCTTTCTGAGTTGCGGCGGCATACGTGCGCTCGAAGTTGCCGAAGAGATCGAGCAGACCATCGGCAAGCCGGTCATCACGTCCAATCAGGCACAGTTCTGGAGCTGCCTGCGCCGGGCCGGCATCGCGGACGAGTTGAGAGGGTTTGGGCAGATCTTTTCCAGGCCCGGAAAGGCTCTACTTCCGCAGACCGGGCGGATGCATGACCGTGTCGATGCGACGCCAGGACGGTCCGGTCGCCGTCGGGAGGTGCCAAGGGTCCTTTCCCCTTGAAGAAGCTCTTCCCGTTTTCCCGACACGCCGCTTCGGAAACGGGCCAGGCTCGCATTGACCGAATGCCGGGGAGCAGGTCAGGAAAGGATAGTCGAGGAGGTCCCGGTGGGTACCGATGACTGCAGTCTGTCGGCGTTGAGGCGCGATTTCCACCGGTTTCCCGAACTTGGGTTTCGGGAATTCCGCACGAAGGCCAAGGTTGCGGAGTTTCTGCGTGAACATGGCCTCGAAGTGCATGAGGGCGTGGGCGTGGTGGGAGTCCTCCGGTCCGGTGAAGGCAGCCGGGCGATAGGATTGCGAGCGGACATGGATGCCCTTCCGATTCAGGAGGCAAGCCGCCACGCGTATCCGTCCGAAACGCCAGGTGTCATGCATGCCTGTGGGCATGATGGTCACATGACCATGCTGATGGGGGCAGCCCGAACTCTCGCTGCAGACCTTGGCTTCAGCGGTACTGTCGTGTTCATTTTCCAGCCCAACGAAGAGCATGGCCTCGGCGCGCAATCGATGCTCAAGGAGGGCGTCCTGGAGCGATTCCCCATCGAGGAAATCTACGCCATGCACAATCTGCCCGGCGCGCCGGTCGGCCAGGTGTCAACTCGCCCCGGGCTGATCTGTTCCTCTGAAAGCCTGTTCGAGATCACGATCCGCGGTCAGGGTGGACACGCCTCGATGCCGCAGACCGGCCGCGATTCGATCACGGTTGGGGCGGAATTGGTGCTGGCGCTGCAGACAATCGTGTCGCGCAAGCTGTCTCCCGGCTCCGGGGCGGTTGTGTCGGTGACCGAATTCCAGACCGACGGTCAACGCAACGTGTTGCCGGGCAGGGTGACGTTGAAGGGCGACGTACGTGCCCGCTGCCCCGAAGATCGAAAGAACGTCGAAGTCTTCATGCGCCAGATCGCGGAAGGCGTGGCAGCGGCGCACCGCGTTTCTGTCAATGTGGACTTCAGAACCGAATTCATCGAGACGATCAATGCCGAAGGACCTGCGGAGGCGGTGATTCGCGCGGCTCGGAGCGCCGGGCTTGACATCGCGCCGGACCGGCAGCCGATGAGTTTTTCCGAGGATTTCGCCCATTTTTCCGCTGCGGTGCCGGGCTGTCTCCTGCTTCTCGGCAACGGAGAGGTCGGAGCCCACGGACAGCCGCTTCACTCGGACGACTACGATTTCAACGACGAAGTCTTGCCAATCGGAGTGGCGTTCTGGACGGAACTTGTCCGTGACCGCCTTCCCACTCAGAAAGACGAAGGCAGATGACAGGATTTTCTTCCCGAATGCAGGCCTTTCGCGAGCGCCTTGCCGAGGCCGGAATCGACGTGGCGCTGATCACGGACGACGACAATGTCTATTACCTGACCGGATATTACGACTACCTTCACATGGAATTCGGTCGCCCGACGATACTGGCCGTGCCGCGCGATGGCGACAGCGTGCTCATTACGCCGACAATCGACCTGAATTCCGCCCGGGCCTCGGCGCAGGTCGAGAGGATCGCGCCCTGGAACGACGGGAAAGGAAACGAATGGCGTGAAGAGCTGCCAGCCATCGTCAAGGATGCGGTCCGCGTCGCCATTGAACCCGATCAAATGCCGCCGGTTGTGCGCACGTTCCTCGGTGAATTGGTGGATTCCGGAAAGCTCGCAGACGCCGCAGCCATCCTGGCCGATCTGAGGATGATCAAGTCGGACGAGGAACTGCAGCTTGCCAGGCATGCCGGGCAGGTCGGCCAAGCCATGATGGAGGCGGGCCGCGCCGCGATCGCCGATGGCGTGCCGGAATTCGACGTGGCGATCGCCACCTCACAGGCAGGCACCCGCAAGGCGGCTGAGCTTCTTTCGGCGCACTACGATGATGCCTACATGTCACCGAACACCCATTTCCTTCAGATCATGGCCTCGGGCGAAACGATCATCAATACGCATCGCAGGGCCTCCACGCGAATCATGCGCCGAGGCGAACCCGTGTTCCTCTGCTTCTGTGGCATGACCAACTTCCACCGCTTCAAGCTGGGGTTCGACCGGACATTCTGGATCGGTGAGATTGCCGACATGTCGCAGGCAGCGGTCTATGAAGTGGCGGTCGCAAGCCAGAAGGCGGCCCTTGACGCGCTGCGTCCAGGCGTGACCGCGGAAAGCGTTCATGCCGCCTATGCCGAGGTCATCGCGAGCGCTGGGTACGAATACCCGTTTCGGTGCGGGCGGGCGACAGGGTTCAGTTTTCTCGAGAGGCCGCATCTGGTGACCGGGGATACCACGATCCTGCAACCCGGCATGGTTCTGGCCGTGGATGGATCGGTTTCGGTCGAAACGTTTCGCGCCCAGGTTGGCGACAGCTTCATTGTCACCGAGAATGGCTGGGAGCAGATCACCGATCATCCCAAGGCTCTGGAGGAGGTCGTCTTGTAGGTGCGGTCGAGCCCTGGACGCGACCAAGCCATCTCGACCTGAATGCGTCGGCAACCCGCACGAACCACGAGGTCTCACCGGATGTGAAGTGCTGAATGCACAACTCGGAACCTGCGATTGCCGCCGTGGCATGCCGTTCCAACCGAAAGACCTTGATGCCGCCATCCATTCATCACGGATGCAGCCGTTCCGGGCTTGAGCCGGCAGGATACATCATCAATGGCATCCTTGTTCATGTGTTCGGCCGGCCGGTAGCGCTGGAAGAAGAACCACGGTTCGCGGTGGCTGATCTGCCCGTGACATTGCAAACTGGCCGCATGCAGGCGTTGATGCGGGAGAAGCGATGTCGCCCGAACCAGCCTCGTTCGATTCATTGCCGCGATCGCGCCGGCTTCATGGTCCGCAAGTTGCGAACGTTCAATCCGAAGGAGGACCGAATTGGATATGAACCGCAGGCCTTCGCCAGGCCGGGGCTTCGATGCCGCCGAGTTCGAGACGCGCACGGAGATCGCCCAGGGAATGATGGACCGGCTCGGATTGAGTGCCATGCTCTTGTCGACCGAAGCCGAGGTTCGCTACTATTCGGGGTTCCACACGCCGTTCTGGCAAAGCCCGACGCGCCCGTGGTTTCTGCTCATGCCGCTCCAAGGCAAGCCGATCGCGATCATTCCCGGCATTGGGGCCGGCTGCATGGCCGCCACCTGGATAGAGGACATTCGCACCTGGCCAGCCCCGCAGCCGGATGATGACGGCGTGACGCTGTTGGCCGAAACATTGCATGAAATCGCCGGTGCCGACGGCAAGATCGGGACTCCCACGGGACACGAAACCCATGTCCGCATGCCCGCTGCCGACTTTGACAGGTTGCGGGCACTGGTCGGGGTTGACCGTTTTGTCGACGCCACCGGCATCGTGCGTGCGCAAAGGATGGTGAAGTCCGAGGACGAGATCAAGAAGATCGCACATGTCTGCGCAATTGCGTCCGACTCCTTCGAGGCGCTCCCTGGCTTCGTGCGGATCGGTGACACCGAACGTCAGGCCTTCGCCAAGATGCGGATCGACTTGCTGCAGCGAGGCGCCGACGACGTTCCCTACCTGGTCGGGGGTTCCGGCCCGGAAGGAACTGCAAGCGTAATCGAACAGCCCGGCAATCGCGTTCTGAGTTCTGGCGAGGTCATGATGCTCGACACCGGGGCGGTCTTCGACGGGTATTTCTGCGACTTCGACCGGAATTTCGCCCTTGGACATGCCTCGGACGCGACACGACGGGCCTACGACGTCGTCTATGCCGCTACCGAGGCGGGCATCGCGGCGGCGGCTCCCGGCGCACGATCGGCCGATCTCTTCCATGCGATGGCCGACGTGCTGTCCGCAAGTGGAGCAAGCGAAGGAGACGTCGGCCGCCTTGGCCACGGGCTTGGCATGCAATTGACCGAATGGCCGTCACTCACGGCGTCCGACAAAACTGTTCTCGAGGTCGGAATGGTTGTCACGATAGAGCCCGGCATGAGATTTGGCGACGGAAAGACCATGGTTCATGAAGAAAATGTCGTGATCCGCGAGCACGGCGCTGAGCTTCTGACCCGCCGAGCGCCCGCAGAATTGCCGGTGATCAAGTGACACGAATGGCGGTGACAGGTCTGGATTGACCTTGCCGGGGCCTGTTGCAAACCGGTTGCTGAAGCGATGATTCTCGATCAATGGGAGGACGAATGAGCGAATTCTCGACGGATGCCTCAGCCTGCTGGCGACCCGGACTCGCCCGGATTGAACCAAAGACGGTTTGAATCCAGCCGGCAATTTGCCAGAGACCGGGCTCCGGTCCGGTGCCGGGAAGTTGTCAAGCATTGCCTTCGGAAAGGTCGCGGGCGATCCTTGTCGGCAAAAGGTTCAATGGCCGCAAGGTGCCTCGAACCCAAGGCCGATGCTCCTGCGATGCCCGATCGCATGGCAACGGTCCGGGGATGACTTGGGCCACGCGCCTGAGCGGTCAAGGAAAGGAGAAGGAATGTTCCCCGGATTGGAACGAGAAGTAGTCGATCATGCCGCGTATGAGCGAAACGTCGAGAAGCTGCGAAGCGCCGGCGTGGCTCTGCCCAGGATACGGGAACTTGCCGATCCCACGGTTCATCTTGCCTCGAAGGCCGCGGAAATCGCCGATGTCGATCCCGACGGGCCGGATGCACGCAACCTGTTTCGGGTGCATTGGCACAACGGCACGGACCGGAGGAGCCTGGTTGACGTGCCGGAACACGTCGTTCTCCCGGAAGCGCTGACCGGAGCAAAGGCCAGGATAGCGGTGGCTTTGGGAAACCGTTTTCCGATGATCAGCGCGCACAAGGTGCTTGCAGCCTACGGATGCCTGATTCCGCGACTTCTCTCGGGCGCCTTCGATGCAACCAGGCAGCGGGCCGTCTGGCCATCGACCGGCAACTATTGCCGCGGTGGCGTGGCGATCGCCACTTTGCTGGGATGCCGATCCATTGCGGTTCTGCCCGAGGGCATGAGCCGAGAACGGTTCGACTGGCTCGATCGATGGCTTGCGGATCCCGACGACATCCATCGCACGCCGGGCACTGAGAGCAACGTGAAGGAGATCTACGACGCCTGCAATGCCTTGGCCAAGGATCCGGAGAACCTGATTCTCAACCAGTTCAGCGAATATGGAAACTACATTGTCCACCGCGCGGTAACCGGCCCGGCCCTGCAACGCGTCTCCGAGCATCTGAGTGCCGATCACGATCTGCGCCCGCGCGCATTCGTCGCCGCAAGCGGTTCGGGAGGAACGCTGGCGGCAGGGGAGCACCTGAAAGGGATCCTCGGCACGGACATTGGCGTGATCGAGGCCCTGGAGTGCCCGACCCTCTTGTACAACGGCTACGGCGAACACAACATTCAGGGGATCGGGGACAAGCACGTCCCGCTGATCCACAACGTCATGGCGTCCGACTTCGTGATCGGCGTGTCGGACAGTGCCTGTGACGGCTTGAACCTTCTGTTCAACACGTCGGCCGGACGAAGATATCTCTCGGACCACAGGGGGATCGGCCAGGAACTGATGGCCAGCCTGGGAAACCTGGGGCTGTCTTCAATTGCCAATGTCCTCGGAGCGATCAAGTACGCCAGGTACATGGATCTGGGCGAACGTGACATGGTGCTCACCGTGGCGACTGACGGAGCAGACATGTACCAGACCGAGATCGCCGCTGCTGCGGACAAGCATTTCGGGGGCCGGTTCGACGAAATCACCGCTGCGGAGTCCTTTGGTCGCCATGTTCTTGGTGCCGGCATCGACCACGTTCAGGAGTTGGGTCGATTTGAAAGGGAGCGCATCTTCAACCTGGGATATTATACATGGGTCGAGCAGCAAGGCGTTTCGCTCGAGCATTTCGACCGGCGCCGGGACCAGTCCTTCTGGGACGGCTTGCCCGCCCTGGTCCCTCTATGGGATGAAATGATCGCACGGTTCAACGGCAGTTAGCCGAGCATTTCCTGGCACTGAATCGCGCTTGACCGCCACTTCCACAATGCTTGAAGACTCGCTCTCGACATCCCTCAGGCTGTTGGTTGGCATCGCCCGTTCCCTTCAACAGGGTCGCAGGTGGCAGAAGAGGAGACTCGGCATGCAGTCCGCAGGGCTACGATGCCGCCCTTGGCGAAGCGCGCGAATTGCATCAAGAGTACCAGGGATCACGCGCGCATGCAGGGATTGCGCGGAACGTGCGGCGGAGGACGTAGCCGTTTCGGCTGTTGGCGGCAGCCCTTGTGCAACGGAAGCGGGAGTCCGATCGAACTGTGCCAACCGTGCAATTGCTGCCGCCGGGCAATGATCGCTACTCAGACACTAGGGAAATTTCCGCCCGGCGGCACACCGGTCCGAAGGGCTCGGATTCGACGACGGCTCCTCGGACCGATTCCTGGGGCGCAGAGCAAGACTCCTCCGCGCCCGACAGGGAATCAGGACGTCATGTCATATGCCCGTTCGCCGCTCTGCGCGATGTCGAGGCCGGTCACTTCCGTTTCTTCATCGACGCGCATGCCGATCAGCGCTTTCAGGACGAGGGTGATGATGATTGTAATGACGATCGCATAGAGGCCCACGACCACGACGCCGCCGAGTTGTCCGACCCAACTCGCATGACCAAGGATCGCGAGCATGACGGTTCCGAAGATTCCACCGACCCCGTGAACTGCAAAGACGTCGAGCGTGTCGTCGATCTTGAGACGGTCACGGATGACGTGGACGGCCTCGAGGCAGAGAATGCCCGCCACCGCTCCAATGATGAGCGCTTCAAGAGGGCCTACAAAGCCGGAGGCCGGCGTGATGGATGCAAGCCCGGCAATGGTGCCCGTCACCATGCCGACGAGCGATGCGGTGCCGTGCTTGATGCGCTCCCACAGAGCCCAGGTCAGCGAAGCCGTTGCGGCCGAAATGTGCGTCACGGTTATCGCCATGGCAGCGCCGCCGTCAGCCGCAAGTTGCGAACCGCCGTTGAAGCCGTACCAGCCGACCCAGAGCAACGCTGCTCCCACCATGACGTATCCTGGATTGTGAGGCGGTCTTGACTTGTCCTTTCGCGCGCCCAGCATCACGGCGAGAACAAGTGCGGCGATGCCTGCCGTCTGGTGAACCACGATGCCGCCAGCGAAGTCGCGAACTCCGACCTCGCCGAGAATCCCTCCGTCGGACAGCATGCCGCCGCCCCAGATCCAATGCACGACGGGTGCGTAGCAGATCAGCATCCAGAGCCCGGAGAATGCGAGCACGAACGAGAACTTGACGCGTTCCACGTAGGCGCCGACAATCAATACCGGCGTGATGATGGCGAACGTCATCTGGAACGCGAAAAAGAGAACTTCTGGCAGCGTCCCCGAAAGGCTGGTCGTGTCGACGCCGTTCAGGAACATCTTGCCAAGTCCGCCCCAGATGCCTCCGGTTCCGTCGCCGAACGCGATCGAATACCCAGCGACCAGCCACAAGATGCTCATCAGGCAAGCCAGCGCGTAACAGTGCATCAGGACGCTCAAGACGTTTCGTGCCCGCACAAGCCCGCCGTAAAACAGTGCCAGTCCTGGCAATGTCATGAGTAGCACGAGTGCCGTGGCTACAATGATCCAAGCCGTGTCTGCCCCAACCATGAAAATTCTCCTTCCAAAGGTCTGCCTGCGCAGTCAGAAACAGCAGCGTCGCTGGAAACGAAAGCCGGACGGCGCAGAATTTGCACGTTTTGGGGCGCGCTTTTGGAATTGCCTAACTTTTCGGCAAATTTGGCGTCACTGGCCAATCATTTGAGCAATTCGGCAATGCCGGAATCGAGCAGGACCAAGGCGTGCTGCACGCTGTCAGCCCTTACGCTTTCGCGACCGATCGCGCCGAATCGCCTGGTTTCGGTGAACGTGCCGGCATGCACCGAGGCCAGGCCGAAGCAGACCATCCCTTCAGGCTTGCGGCCTGCGTCACCCGGGCCGGCGACCCCGGTTATCGAGACGGCGACATGCGCCTGCGAATTCTTGATCGCGCCCTCGGCCATGGCCTTCGCGACCTGCTGGCTTACGGCTCCATGCCGAGCGATGGTCTCGGCATCGACTCCCAGCAGATCGACTTTTGACATGTTCGAATACGTGACAAAGCCGCGTTCAAAGACGTCCGAGGAACCGGGAATGTCAGTAATTCTGGCGGCCATCAGGCCCCCTGTACAGCTTTCTGCCGTTGCAATCATCACGCCGGAGCGCCGTGCGCGGTCAAGGAGTTCGGACACGTTCACGGATCGAGCCCGAAATGAGCGAGGGCCGCGAGAGCCGTCACGCCGCATGCCGCGAAGACGCCGGCCCAAAGGTCGTCAAGCATGACCCCGATCGCGTCCCCACGACGGTCCGCAAGACCCACGAGCCATGGTTTCCAGATGTCGAACAGGCGGAACAGCAGGAATGCCGCAAGGATGCCAGGCCAAAGCCTCGTTGGTGGCGTGCCCGACAAAGTTGCGCCGATGGCGACCGGGAAGAGCGCAATCCATTGCCCCACGACTTCGTCAATGACGATCCAGCCCGGGTCGTGCGGCCCGCCTTCCTCGAACTCCCGTGCAATTGCCATGGTGCCACCCGCAAAAGCGGCAATGATCGCGACGGCAAGCAAAGCCGGTCCACCGATCTGCCAGAACGCCCATGCCGCGGGAAGGGCGGCAAGCGATCCCCACGTACCAGGAGCGGGGCGCAGGAAGCCTGCATAGAAAAAACTGAGGACAAGGTGCCGAGTCACTTCGCCACCAGGGCGGCGGTGGCCATCGCAGCGATGCCTTCGCCACGGCCAATGAACCCCAGTTGCTCGGACGTTGTCGCCTTTACGCTGATTCGATCCAGGGCAAGACCCATGATCTTGGAGAGCCGCGCCTGCATCGCGGGCACATGAGGACCGATCTTGGGAAATTCGCAAATGATCGTGGTGTCGACATTTGAAATCCGAAAGCGTCGCTTGTCGGCAAGCGCGACCGCATGCTCCAGGAACGTTGCGCTTTCCGCATCTTTCCATTGCGGGTCTGTCGGCGGAAAGTGCTGGCCTATGTCGCCCTCTGCCAGCGCGCCATAAACCGCATCGGTGATTGCGTGCATGGCGACGTCGGCGTCCGAATGGCCGGCGAGGCCGCGTTCATGGGGCACATGCACCCCGCAGAGCGTGACGTGATTGCCGGGACCAAACCGATGTACGTCAAAGCCGTTGCCTAGGCGAATGTCCATGGCGGGCCGTGTCCTTCACTTGATGCCGCAATGTCTATGCCGTGCCCGTGCTGCAGACAATGCCGGCCGGGCAAGTCAATCCCGAACTGGCATCCTTCATGCCCGCTGCGGCCATCATGGCGCTCCTCTGCGTCCGGCCGACTTTTCTCATCAAGTTCAGTTTCAAGGCCCCGAATGCAGTGCCATGCGGTCCGGCAAGACACTCAATCGTTGCACCAAGCCCGACGGCGGCGTACGCCAAGCCCACGTCACTTTCCGACTCGTCGGGGTCCTGCGTGGCGACGAATGGGCGCGTCACGTCACCGCGCGCAATTCAGGACGCCACTTCGCCCCGTCCGGAAAGGACTGGCTTGCGACTTGCCGACGCGTCGTCGTTCTTTCGGTGGACTGCGCGCCATGGGGTCCGAGTCCTCGCAGGCAATCGGGGCGACGTGCACGGCATTGCACGTCAATTGCAGCGACGCGAGAGCGTCGCTGCCGCTGCGCCGGCGTCGAAACGCGACGTTCAGGAAATCGACATTGACATCGCTTGCCGTCTTGACGTCTGCCCAACAGCATGATCTAAAAGGAAAAAATTCCGGATGATGCGCATGGGTGGGAGTGGCCCGATATCGGGTCATTTCCAGTCACATGCTGCAATTGTTGCTCGGGCATGGTCGATGTGACGGTGCGCCGTGCAGAAGAAGGGACATGCGGAGCAGTGATTGACTCTGGGTTCTCGACATTTCCGTATGGGCCGTCACTGATCTCGACGCCTTCTGAAGGACCGGGCGAAGTGCCGACGATTCCACATGCAGGCAATCCAGGGACTCAGCCCTGGAAGAGGTGTCAATGTCAGATCCCGGGTCTGGTCCGCATGCACCGCGATGCTGCGGGTTCCGGCATCAATGTTCGCGGTGGTTCATGAATGACCAAGTTCCAGGATGGCGTCTGGTTGTCGATACCCGTTCCTGCAATCCTGCTTGACGGGAAGGACAGGATCGTTGGGATGAATCCGGCGGCTGAGAGCTACCTGAATTCTTCGGCCCGGCAGTCAGTCGGCTTGTCCGCATTTGATGCATTTGCCACGGACGCGCCGATGAGCGAACACGCCGCAAGAGTTCGGCGCGAGCAGGCTCCGCTTTTCATGAACAACATAAGTGTCGTCGCGGGCGACAACGTGTCCGAGCGCTGCGACATCAAGCTGGCACCCATGGTAGGCACAGCTGATCAACTCGTAATGCTGGTGGAACCCAGGTTCGTGGGAGAACGGCTGAACCAGGCGATGTCCGGGAACTCGGCCGCCAGGTCCGCGATCGGCATGGCCGAAATGCTGGCGCACGAGATCAAGAATCCGCTGGCAGGCATCACGGGCGCCGCGCAGCTCCTCGGCATGAACCTTTCCAAGGAGGATCTTGCGCTGACCGACCTGATCGTCAGCGAGGCGCGGCGCGTTCTGGGGCTCCTCGAACAGGTGGAGCAGTTCGGCAACCTGAGGCCGCCGGTTTGCCGGGCGGTCAATGTCCACGACCTCATTGTGCGTGCGAAGCGTTCCGCATCCGTGGGCTTCGCAGCCCACATGGAGCTGGTCGACGAGTTCGATCCGTCTCTGCCCTTGGTATGGGTGGACGAAGACCAGATGCTTCAGGTCTTCTCGAACCTGCTGAAGAACGCGGCCGAAGCGACAGGCGGTTCGCCCGGGCGCATCCTGATCCGCACATTCTACGACATGTCGTCGAAGATTCGGCGCAATGGGCGGGCAACCCGACTGGCGCTCAACGTCGAGGTCGTTGATGACGGACCGGGCATTCCGTCGAACATCTTGCAGGGCATATTCGATCCCTTCGTCTCAGGCCGCGAGAACGGGACCGGTCTGGGCCTTGCCCTGGCATCGAAGATAGTTTCCGACCACGATGGCTGGATTTCCGCAAACAGCACGCCGGGCAAGACGGTCATTCGCTTGTCGCTTCCGGCTGCCCCGAAAGACCAGCAACAATAGCAAGGCGAGGCACCTATGGATGGCACGGTACTGGTAGCTGACGACGACCGCACGATCCGTACGGTGCTGACCCAGGCCCTGACACGCGGCGGCTGCAGGGTTCACGCCACATCTTCGCTTCTCACCCTGATGCGATGGGTCAACGAGGGAAAGGGCGACCTGGTGATCACCGACGTGATCATGCCGGACGGGAACGGAATCGAACTGGTTCCAGAGATCAAGTCGGTGCGTCCCGAACTGCCGGTCATCGTGATCTCTGCTCAGAACACCATCGTTACGGCGATCCAGGCGACCGAGGCGGACGCATATCACTACTTGCCCAAGCCGTTCGATCTGCCCGACCTTATGAAGCGCGTGAGCCGGGTGCTTGCTGACAAGTCGCAGTCTCGCGCGCAAGCGTCCCGCGCGGACGAGTTCGAGGCCGATGACCTGCCTCTTGTCGGGCGCAGCCCGGCCATGCAGTCGCTCTATCAGGTGATTGCCCGAGTGATGAATGCCGATCTGCCGATATTGATCACTGGCGAAAGCGGGACGGGCAAGTCCCTCATTGCACGCACCATTCACGACCTGGGTGATCGACGCACCATGCCGCTCGTCAGCGCGACAGGAGCAGACTTCCATGATGCCGAGGAGCCGTCCTCTTTGGTGAGCCGGGCACGGAACGGAACCCTTTTGCTCGACGAAGTCGCTGATCTTCCGCTTGACGCGCAAACGCGCATTGTCCGCATGCTGGACGACTTGAAAGAAGACGGTCCGCGCATCATGGCGACCACGCAGGCCAACCTTGCAGCTGCCATGGACAAGGGCGGCTTTCGGCAAGACCTGTACTACCGGCTGAGCGGAATGACATTGAGACTTCCGCCGCTTCGAGACCGGATCGACGACATCATGCTTCTTGCACGGCATTTCGCGCAGCGGGCCGAGCAGGACGGATTGCCAGCCCGTCAGTTTGACAGCCATGCCGTCGAGCTTCTTCGTGCCTATTCCTGGCCCGGAAACGTTCGTCAGCTTGAAAACACCGTGCGACGGCTGATGCTCATGGGCGGCGAGATGCAAATCCTGCGATCCGACGTGAAGTCGGTTCTTGACAACCAGCCTGAAGTCGCGCCCAAGGCCGATGCCGATGACGGAGTGTCCACTTCGGTTGCCAAGCATCTCCGGAGGTATTTTGACCTGCATGGCGGGCACCTTCCGCCCGCCGGGCTGTATCACCGGATTCTGCGCGAAGTCGAATTGCCGCTGATCGAAGCGGCACTTGACGCCACGGGCGGAAACCAAGCCAAGTGCGCGGAACTGCTGGGCATCAATCGCAATACGCTGCGGAAAAAGATCACGGAACTCGACATTCGCGTGGCACGGCGCCGAAAATTGATGTAATTCGGCAACAATAGTGTGTCGAACCGGCGACCGCTGTTGCACGTCATCAACATGCAGCGGCGGCAGCGGGGCGCGATACAGCATCTGTACAGGATCCTCTGTGACCCAAAGAGCACGCACAACGTCGCCGATGATGGCCAGCCAGTTCTGGAAATTGCGTCGATTGCGCAGCGCCGGGCCATTGAGTCTCGTCATTCTGGGACCGGTCCTGGTTCTGGCCACCTTCCTCGTGCTTGGCCCGCTCGACGGCAGTGCTTCGCCGTTGACGCTGCGTCTCGTCTTCCTGGCGGACCTGGTCTATGTGTTGGCGGTTGCAGCCCTGGTCGCCAGGCGAATTGCCGCGATGATTGCCGCACGGCGCGCGAGGTCGGCCGGTTCCCGCCTGCACTTGAGGCTGACCGGTGTCTTTGCCCTGATTGCCTTCATACCGACAGCCATGGTGGCCATTTTCGCCGGACTGACGATCAATGTCGGGCTGGAGAGCTGGTTTTCCGAGAGGGTGAGCAGCGTTGTGAGGGCGTCCCTGTCGGCGGCCGTGGCCTATCAGGAAGACCAGCGACGGGACCTTGCCGAGGATGCAGAGGCGCTGGCGGAGTTTCTGAACGCCCCGCGAATCAGGTCGGTCTTCGTTGACGACGGCGCACTCAGGCAATTGCTGGGGCAGGGGCAGAGCCGCGTGCAGCGCGGATTGCGGGAGGCATTCGTCATCGACGGTACCGGGGAAATCCGTGCCCGCGGCGAACGATCCTACCTGTTCGACTTCGAGATGCCGAGCGAGGAGGAGATTGCCGCGGCAACGGGTGGAGAGACGGTGATCATCGAAGACCTGGAGACGGACGAATTCCGGGCGCTCGTGATGCTTGCCGCCTTTCCGGACCGGTACCTTTACGTGTCGCGCAACGTCGACGGCAAGATTCTCGGACTTCTGGACGAGGCGGCCGAAACGGCGAAGCTGTACAATGAACTGGAGGCAGCGCGCGGGCGGCTCGTCTTCGAGTTCGGCCTTCTTTACCTCGGCTTTGCCGTCATCCTCATCCTGGCGGCGATTTGGCTGGGCCTCTGGTTCGCCGAGCGGCTGTCACGGCCGGTCGGCCGTCTTGCCGGGGCAGCCCAGCGCGTCGGCGCAGGAGACCTCGACGTCCAGGTGCGCGAAGAAGCCGGCGATGACGAAATCGCCATGCTTGGCCGCCTCTTCAACCAGATGACCCGGCAGCTCAAGGGCCAGCGCGAGCGACTGCTCGCGACGAACCAGCAGATCGAACGGCGGCGCCGGCTGTTCGACAGCGTGCTTTCCTCGGTGACTGCGGGCGTGATCGGCCTCGACACGCAGGGGCGTGTCACGTTCATCAACCGCTCGGCGGAGCGCATCCTCAAGATCGAGGGTGACAGCCTGTCCGCGCCGTTGGAGAAGGCGGCGCCGGAATTCGGACCTCTGCTCCGGCGACTGAATGCAAGCGGCCGTGCTTCCGAGCAGGACGAGGTCCGGGTGTCGCGGGGCGGCATTGCCGAATCCCTCCTGGTCCGAATTGCAAGGAGGCGAGGCGTGGAAGGCGAAGAGGAAGGATACGTGATCGCGTTCGATGACGTGACCGATCTCGTCACGGCCCAGCGTGTGGCGGCTTGGGGCGACGTGGCGCGAAGGATCGCGCACGAGATCAAGAATCCGCTGACCCCGATCCAGCTTTCCGCGGGGCGGATCAAGAGGAAATTCCGCGCAGCCGCAGGAGATGAGGCCGACCAGCTTGACCAGATGACTGACGTGATCGTGCGTCAGACAGACGACCTGAGACGCATCGTGGACGAGTTTTCCAGGTTCGCGCGGATGCCGGAACCGGAGCGCAGCCGGCAGGACCTGGCCGCTGCCGTGCGGGATGTCGTGACCCTGCAAGAGACAACCGAGTCGCACGAGTTGATTTCGGAGATTCCGAAGACGCCTGTCTATGCCGATGTGGACAAGACGATGATGGGCCAGGCGCTGACAAACCTGATCAAGAATGCCGGGGAGGCCATTGAATGCGTCACGGAAAACGGATCATTCCCAGAAGGTTACACACCGAAAGTTCATGTAAGCTTGGAAGTCGACGGACAAGTCGCCCGCATTGCGGTTTCTGACAACGGGATCGGGCTGCCAGAAGACAGGTCGCGGCTCTTCGAGCCTTACGTGTCGACGCGTGCAAAGGGTACCGGATTGGGGCTCTCCATAGTGAAGAAGATCATAGAGGAACACGGAGGGTCGCTGGTCTTGACGGACGCCGACCCATTGGACGATTCAGGCCAGGTCGGGGCTCGCGCAGAAATCTGCCTGCCCTTGGCGACCGCGACCGGCATCGAGCAGGCCGGCGAGCTGGAGCTTGCCGAACGAGGGAGAGATTCAGATGGGTGACATTCTGATTGTCGATGATGAGGAAGACATTCGGACTCTCATCTCGGACATTCTTGGTGACGAAGGATTCGACACCCGGCTGGCGGCGAATTCGGAAGAGGCGATGGCCGAGTTGAACCGGGACCCGCCGGGCCTGATGATTCTCGACATCTGGCTGAAAGACAGCCGCATGGACGGAATTGACATCCTGAAGGCCACGAAGCGCGACAATCCCGACATTCCGATCATCATCATTTCTGGGCATGGCAACATCGAGATTGCCGTCGCCGCCATCAAGCAGGGCGCCTACGACTTCATTGAGAAGCCGTTCAACATCGACCAGCTTCTGGTCGTGATCTCGCGGGCGATGGAAACTTCGCGGCTGCGGCGGGAAAACTCCGAACTTCGCCGCAAGGAGTTGCGGTCGGCAAACATCATCGGGTCGTCGTCTGCGTGCAAGGCGCTGAGATCACAGCTGGACAAGGTGACAAAGTCGAACGGGCGCGTGATGCTGACCGGTCCGTCGGGATCTGGAAAGGAAATTGCAGCGCGCTACATCCATGCCAATTCGGACCGCGCCAGCGGACCGTTCGTTTCGGTCAGCTCGGCATCGATCGAGCCGGACCGCATGGAAGAGGTTCTCTTCGGTCGCGAAAGCGCCGAGCGAGGAATCGAGCAAGGGCTGCTGGAGGAGGCGCATGGCGGCGTGGCCTTCTTCGGCGAAGTAGCGGACATGCCGCCAGGAACCCAGTCGAAGATTCTTCGCGTGCTGACCGAGCAGCAGTTTCAGCGTGTCGGGGGCGCGGACAAGGTGCGAGTCGACTTGCGCGTCATTTCCTCGACGACACGGAATCTTGAAGCCGAGGTTGAAGCCGGAAATTTCCGCGAAGAGCTTTTTCACAGGCTGAACGTCGTTCCGATCACGGTTCCCGGCCTCAGCGACCGCAGCGACGACATTCCCGAACTTGCACGGTACTTCATTGCGTCATTCAACAAGTCGCAGGGCCTTCCTTTGCGAAACCTTGCCGACGATGCGGTTGCAATGCTCCAGTCGATGAAGTGGCCCGGCAACGTGCGTCAGCTAAAGAACACGATCGAGAAAGTGCTGATTCTGGGAGCGGACAAGGGCGATATCACTGCGACTGAAGTCGAGGGCGAGAGCCGCAAGAAGGAGCAGGACAGCGGCCAGGCGGCATTGTCCGGAGACTTCACCAACATGCCGCTTCGCCAAGCGCGCGAGATTTTCGAGCGAGAATACCTGAACACTCAGCTCAATCGTTTCGGGGGCAATATCAGCCGCGCGGCGAAGTTCGTGGGAATGGAACGCTCGGCTCTTCACCGCAAGCTCAAGTCACTGAATGTCATGGCTTCTGCGCGCAACGCCACGACGGAAGGAGCCATGCCGGATGATGTAGACGAGGCGGTCTGAGGCGCCAGCCGCCCCTCCGGCGCAGAATGTAGTGCCTAATCCGGCATGTGAATCATTCACAATCAATGCGTTACGGAAAAATGCCGTCGAAGTCAGGGGACGGCGAGGCGCACACAACCACGTTCGAAGTCACTACGCATGTCGTGGCCGGGCAGTGCCGTGCGGTGGAACTGTTCGGGAAGATCTGACCATTGTCATGGTCAGCTCCGTGAGTGCTTCATGACAAGCATCCAACGCAACATTTCACAGGCAAGGACTGCAGCGCGGGAATTCCGGCATTCGCTTCAAGCAAGCGAATGTCCGACACCGGACTCGTCATTCCTGTTCCCTGGTTTCCGGTTGGACCGCGCCTGGCGCGTGCAGTCGGCCGATTTTGCCGCAGGCCCTCAGGCCAGGAGTTCCAGCCTGGCCTCCAGCGCCACGTGATCTGATACGAAATCGCCGTTCTTGCCGTCCAGTGCCAGCCCAAGCAACTGCACTTCGAACAGGTCCGTGGCGAAGATGAAATCGATCCACCGGACTGACGTCGCATCGTCGGCAAAATAAGGGCTGGAGCCGGGAAAGGTGTTGCGATTGCGGCGAAGGTCAGTGCCCGCGAACAGGTCGCGCAGCCCAAGCGCGCTGTCCGTGATGCTGGCAATCGGTGGTGACTCGGGCGTCGCATTGAAGTCACCGACCAGAAGGATTGCGTCGGTCTGCCAGTGCTCGGCCGCAGTAGTCAGATGACCGATGATCGTTTTGCATTGGGCAAATCGTTCATCATGCTGCTCGTGGCGAAATGCAAGATGCGTGTTGGCGACCAGCATTCTTTGCCCGTGATAGTCCAGTGCGGCGATCTGCAGCCTTCTCAGCCCGTCGCCTTCTGCCGGCGGCAACATGAAGCTCTCGAATGACAGCAATTCAAGGCGCGTCAGCGTGGCAAGCCCTTCTTCCCTGTCGTCCCACTGGTATTGCGAGGAATAGAGGCGCGTCATGTCCGGCACCCGAGTGCAAAGGAGGTCCGATTGCGGGCGGCCGGTGGGCGTGACTGGAGATACCTCCTGCAGGCACACGATTTCTGGCTGGGCATTGGACAAGTATCTGTCCAGCCGCCGCATCCGGTCGCGGAAATCCCGGTTCAGGTTCCACAGGTTCAGCGAGAAGATGTGGAATGCCATGCCGCTTTGATCCTTACTCGTTTCCGGCGGGCCTCGGGCTGAGCGAAGAGAGCGTGTCTACCCCGGAGCCTCGAAATAGACCGGATTTGACAATGTGCGTCGAATGGGAGGCGCCGTGGTCAGCGATTGTTGGGCACGAGGAATCTCGGCCCTTCCTGCGCACCAGTCCATCAGATCCCTAATTGCCCCCGCCTGGCTCGCGTCAGCAAGGATCTCGGCACGCAGGAACCTGCTGGGCGTCGGCAAGCGCAGGGTTTGCTTCCAGGCATCGTCAGTGATGAGCATCTCGGAAACCGGGCCTTCCTCGCTGACCCAGACCAGGCGATCGCCGGGCGCGCCCGTCACCTCGACCTTGAGAGTGATTTCTTCGCCGCCGGCCACCGTGCTCCCCATCGGCAGACCGTTTGCGGTGAAGGCAAGGTGCGGGCCGGTAGGAGACTCGGTGACATATCCATGCCCCTTTCTCAGCGCCTCGACGACCGCACAGGCGTCCAGGCAACGCAGCCAAAGCACGGTCGTCGGCTTGCCCAGCCCGACGGGTCCGGGACGTTCCTGTTCTGCCGGTTGGTGGTAGTCGCTGCCTCCGACAAGAGAAATCCGCCGACCGTCAGCCAGGAACCGATCATACCGGGCCAAGACGCCGTCGTTGCCGGTCAGCCAGTGGCCGTGAAACACCTCCATGCAATCCATGTCGGGATAGTCGTAGCCCCAGGGGAGCGGTTCCTTGTCGTGGTTTATCGAAAGAATGGCGCCCTGCCGCCGCACTTCGCGCACCAGGGCGTCCAGATCGATGCTGTTGCCGAGGCGAAAGTCGATCCACTCGCTGAGGCCGAAGACATTTGCATGGCCGCGGTAGGTTGTGATCTCCATTCCCGGTATGAAAACCAGGTCTTCAGAGCTCCGGGGACCGAAATAGCCCCATTGTGACGTCGTGTTGTGGTCGGTGACCGCAAGGAAGTCGAGCCCCGCAAGGCGCGCGCCTTCGGCCAGCAATTCCGGCGCGCCGCGGGCGTCGCTGTGATGGGTGTGACAATGCAGGTCACCACGATACCAACCCGGGTGATCGCGCCGTGGCGTGGCCGGTCTCGGCGCCGCAAACGCCTCGCGCGGAGTTGCGTCGGCCTTCAGCGTCAGGCGCACCGCCACGCCGCTGTCGGGCACGCGATACATCCCTAGCAACAGCTTCCAAGCGCCCGGGGGCATTGGTCCGGCGTAATACCCGGGTGTCGCCGCATCGGTGGCGACAAAGAATTCGTTGCGGGCGCTGCCGCTCCAGCCGCGAAAGCCGTGTCTGGTTGGATAATCCGTGGCCCGGCTGTCCAGGATCCCGATGTCGAGCGCGCAATCTTCGGCCTTTGCATATTCGAAACCGACATCGAGCCGCGTCACGTCAGAGGGGAGCTGAAACGGGACTTCCAGAAACGGCGTCCGGGCCTTGTCCGCCGGGGTGAGGGCCAGATTGATCTCTGAAACGTGCCCTGGTGCAAGGATGGGCGAGGCCATGATTCTAGCCCCCGCCGCGCCAGGTCGCGAAACGGTCGGTGGCGTGCCACATTTGACCCAGCGTTCCATTGATCAGTGCCAGGGTTTGCCCTCCTCTCCCACGAAGACAGGGTTCGTCACGCCGTGGAGCCCTTCGGCTCGGTCGCGCAGTTCCAAGGCAAACCAGCTTCCCGGCTCCGCCTCTGCATCAACAGTTGCTTGCAAGCCTTGTCCTGCTTGCCAGCGCTGGACCTCTTTGCCTTGCCGGATCAACCTCAGGCTAAGGCCTGTCAGATCGACACCGTTTTTTCCGCCTTGGCAACCACAGGTCAGTCGCACCGGCCCGTGTGCAACGAGATCGCCCATTTCCGCTGTGCCGCCGTCAACGGTCGCCGCACGCAACGTCAGGTCCGGGCCGCTGGTGACGTAGCTGTGGCCGCGCCTCAGGGCGGTCAATATCGCTTCCGGCGCGTTGTCATCGGCAAGGACACGGTTGGCGGCGATCCGGTGATCCGCAGGGGCGGGCCGGTGGGTGTCGGTGCCTGCAGTCGCCACCATCCTGTAGCCGGCGTTCAGCCAATGATAGAACACCTGAACCGCATCTTCGTTATGGTTTCGCTCCGTCCACCCCCGGTTCCAGACTTCGACATGTCGCGCGGGACCCGGGAGCATGTCTGAAAACGCCCAGCGGCAGCCCGTGCAAAACGGATGCCCCTCGCTCCTTGGATGGGCAATCACGTAAAGACCGCCGCGATCCAGCGCGGCCCGGGCTGTCTCGCTCATCGTGGTGCCGTCCTTGACCCGCCAGTCGATCCAACCTTCCAGACCCAGCACCAAGGCGTGTCCGTTGAAAGTGGTGAGTTCCACACCGTCGATCACGGTGATCCCGTTCCCGGCCAACCGCCGGAGATGCGGCACGGCCGAAACCGTATTGTGATCGGTCAAGGCCACGAAGTCATAGCCGCGCTGGTGGGCGATCTCGAGATAGTCTGCAGGGCTCAAATCGCCATCGGAATGAAATGTGTGGCCGTGCAGGTCGCCGGTATACCAACCGGCGCCCTTCCGTTTCGGCGCGTGCGGCGGGTTCGGCACAGGGTCGACCGGAGGCGGTTCGCATTCTTCGGCATCGCAAGCAACCTCGATGCGGTAGGTGACATTGCCCGGCGGCAGGATGCGGTGCACGTCGACTTCGACGACCCATTCACCAGCCTCGATCTCGCCGGGCAGGTACCCCGGAGAGGCCCAGTTTCGTGAAATCACCGGGCTCTGGTCGGCGTTGTTGTGCCGCGTTCCCCGGGCGCCGTCGGGACCGTAAACCGAAATGCTAAGCTGATGCGCAATGTTGCCGACGCCGGGATGCTTGGGAGAAAAGGAGAAGTCCAGCCGCAACGTGCCGGTGCTTTCGGGCACTTCAAAGCGATGCGGCACATGGCACGCCATGTGGTCGAGCGTGAGTCGTCCTTCAAACGCCAGGTGCATGTGCGCTCACTTTGTCTTGCTGCCAGCTTTTGACACGAAGCCCGGCCAAGCGCCAGAATGCCCGCCAAGGCAATTTCGTCCTTTCGGTGACAGGCTGTCAGGCGACCGTCCCCGCCGGGTTGGCGTGACGGAATCGCGCGCCGGCACTTGTCGGTCGCAAGCGCGCAACGGTCCGGAAACATGCAGCCAAGGGGCCGGTCCGCGGGATTGGGCGGTTGTCCCTGCACGGCCTCTCGTGACACTTCTTGCGCGCGCCACTCCGGCATCAACGCCGCATCCAGCAAGACCGACGAGAGGGGATGCCGGGGCGCAATACAGGACTGATTGATCTCTGCCCCCTCGATGATGCGGCCAGCATGCATCACCGCCACGCGGTCCGAGATGTTCAAATCCGCGTTCAGGTCGTGGGCCACGAACAGGCAGGTCAGGCCAAGCTCCTGCTGAAGGTCCAGGAACAGGGTCAGGACCTGCGCCTGAACCGAGACGCCAGGCGCCGAGACAGGCTCGTCGGAGAGGACGGCGAATGGGCCGTCGACGCCTCGCGTCGCGCGGCGCGGATGCTTCAGGGAGGGGTCGCTGACAAGTGATTTTCACGTCCCTTCCCGCCACGTCGCAGGGAACGTCGTCCGGGACGCAAGGACAGTGACATTCCCCGGACATCGGAGGGCACACCACCATGTCCACGGTCGAGGTGCGACTATGAGTTGGGCGCTGGGCTCTTGGGCAAGTTCTCATTGCGTAATCCGTGCAGGGCAAGGGCTTCGGCGTGATGGCAGGCCACCCAATGCCCTCCCAGGTTGCGCGTTTCGGGGACTTCATGCATGCAAGCGTCAGTCGCGTAGGCGCAGCGTTCGGCAAAGACACAGCCCCGTGGCAGGTTCAAGGGATCCGGCGGATCGCCGGGCAGACGCATGTGACCGTCATGATCGGCTGTACCCGGCGTCAGCACTGCGCTCAAGAGAGCCTCGGAGTATGGGTGGCGAGGGCGATCCAGAATTTCATCCGTATCTGCCAGTTCGACAATTCGGCCAGCATACATCACCGCCACTCTGTGAGCGAGGCTCGCCACCACGTTCAAGTCATGTGAGATGAAGAGGTAGCTCAATCCAAGACGGGACTGAAGGTCGCGCAACAGGTTCAACACTTGCGCCTGTACCGACACGTCAAGCGCGGAAACCGGCTCGTCCGCAATGATGACCTTCGGGTCGGGGGCAAGTGCTCGCGCCACGCCGATCCGCTGACGCTGCCCTCCTGAAAACGCATGAGGGTAACGGCCTGACATCTCCGGGTCCAGCCCCACCAGGCGGAAGAGTTCGTGGACCTTCCTCACAATGTCCGGTTCGGGAGGCGGTGCGCCCGGGCGTTGCCGTATCGGCTCTGCCACGATGTCGAATGCGGTCATGCGCGGGTTCAATGAGGAGAACGGATCCTGAAACACCATCCGCATCGATTGCCAAACGTTGCGCCATTCAGCTGCAGAAAGATTGGTGATGTCCCTGTCTTGCCCATCAATTGCGAACGTCACGTGACCGCGCGTCGCCTTGTGGAGGCCGACGATGGTTTGTCCCAGGGTGGTCTTTCCGGAGCCGGATTCACCGACGAGCGCCAGGGTTTCGCCCTGCCGCAGCTCAAGCGAGATGTCCTGCACAGCCTTGATCTCGCGTACCCGCTGCCCGAAAAGGCCTTCCCGCTTCTCGAAAGTCTTGCTGACGCAGCGCAGGTCCAGAATCCTTTCGCCGAATTGCCGTGGCTTTCTCTTCGTGACCGTATCCGGCTGTTCAGATTGCGACGCCAGGTTGAACATGTGCGCGGCGTCTCCGAAGGCATGGCAGCGAACATGCACCCCTCCGGAACGCACAAGCTCGGGCCTCTTCACTTCACAAAGACCGGGCCGAGCAAACGCGCAGCGGGGTGCAAAAGCACACCCTTCCGGACGCTCTTCCAAGGTTGGCACTGTACCCTGGATCGTTGCTTGGCGGTGTTGGCTGCGCCCTGGCAGTGACGCCAAGAGCGCCTGAGTATAGGGGTGCCTCGGTGTTGTCAGCACGTCCGCCTTCGTGCCGTGCTCCACGACTTCGCCCAGATACATCACTACCACTTCATCGGCCATGCGGGACACGACCCCAAGATCATGTGTAATGAACAGGATCGACATCCCCTGGCTTTGCTGCAGGTCCTGCAGGAGATCGAGGATCACGGCCTGGGTCGTGACATCAAGCGCGGTCGTCGGTTCGTCGGCGATCAGAAGCGACGGGTGTGGACCCAGAGCCATTGCGATCATCACGCGCTGCTGCTGCCCGCCTGAAAGTTCGAACGTGTACGCATCCAGCCGCTGCGCCGGATTCGGCATTCCGACGGCATGCAACAGATCGAGTGCGCGCTCGCGCGCCTGTTTTCTTGTCACGTCCTGGTGCCGGCGGACCGCTTCCATTATCTGGTTGCCGACCGTGTAAAAGCTCGACAGGGCGGTCAGGGGTTCCTGGTAGATCAACCCGATGCGTCCGCCCCGAATGCCGTTCAGAACGGGACTTTTTTCGGGCGCTCCGGCCACGTCTACGCCCTCGAACAGAATCTGTCCGCTGTCGATGGTCGCGTTTGTGTCAAGAATGCGCAGAATGCTGCGCGCCGTCAAAGACTTGCCACAACCCGACTCTCCGACGATTGCGACCGTCTTGGCATGCGGCAGATCGAATCCGACATCTCGAAGCGCAATGCTTCGGCGACGCCCGTCCCTGAACGAGACTGTCAGCCCCTGCAGCGAAAGGAGTGCGTCAGTTCGCATAGGGATCTGCCGCATCTCGAAGCCCGTCGCCAAGGAAATTGAGCGAAAGGACGGCCACTA
The DNA here is from genome assembly GCA_965208685.1 of Paracoccaceae bacterium. Classification (GTDB taxonomy): domain Bacteria; phylum Pseudomonadota; class Alphaproteobacteria; order Rhodobacterales; family Rhodobacteraceae; genus JAJEFO01. Next base: position 1,652,775 of record CBDBPL010000007.1, read on the forward strand.
CGACCGCCGCGCCCGGCAGGAACAGCCACGGGGCGGTGGCAATTGATCTCAGGTTTTGCGCCTCCTGCAACAGCACGCCCCAACTGACAACCGGCGGCCGAAGTCCGATTCCCAGGAAACTGAGCGACGTTTCCGCTATGATCATTCCCGGAATTGCCAGCGTTACCACGGCAATGATGTGCGACAGGAAGTTGGGCACCATATGCCGCCGGATGATCCGCGCCGGCCGGTTGCCGTCGAGGAGTGCCGCCTTGATGAAGTTCTCGTCCTTCAGCGCCATGAATCGCCCACGCACCACTCGCGCAAGCCCGGTCCAGCCGATGATCGACAGGATCGCCGTGATAAAGAAATATGTTCTGATCGGTGGCGTTGTGGGAGGAATCGCGGCGGCAAGTCCGATCCATAGCGGGATGGATGGCAGGGACTGGAGGAACTCGATCAACCGCTGGATCGCCAGATCGACAAAGCCGCCAAAATAACCCGAGACGCCACCGATCGCAATGCCGAGAACGAGGCTGATTCCGACACCAACCAATCCAATCGTCATCGAGACACGCGTCGCGTGGATCGTGCGGCTGAGCACGTCGCGCCCCAGCCGGTCCGCGCCAAGGAAATACACACGTTCGCCGGGGTCCTTCGGGCCGATGAAGTGAAGATTCGCCGAGACGAGTCCCCAGAACTTGTAGCTGTCGCCGCGTACAAGGAAACCGAGCTCGATCACCCTGTCAGGGTCTTCCTCGAAAACTCGCTGGCCCGTGTTGTAGTCCGTCGTGGAGCGCAGGCTGTAAACATGCGGCTGAAACCGTCGGCCGTCCGGGCCGTCGAGAATCCAGTGCACACCCTGGGGCGGCGCGTAAACGTCCTTGGCCCGGTACGTGTCTGGAACATGCGGTGCGAGAAATTCCACGAAAGCAGCCACCAGATAGATCAGCAGCGTCATGACGGCGCCGAAGATTCCCAGACGGTGGCGCATGAAGCGGCGCACCACGAGCTGAGAGTGACTCAGATGTGCGGCGCTTGTCATCACATCATCTCCTGGCTTGCTGCCTGGCGCCGGATCTTCGGATCAAGCAGCATCAGGAGGAGGTCCGAAATGAGCGTTCCAAGTACCGCGAGGAAGCTCAGGAACATGATCAACGTCGAGGCCAGGTAGAGGTCTTCTTCCTTCAGTGCTTCAAGCAGCAAGGGGCCCGTTGTCTGAAGGCCGAGCACGACGGCCACAATGGTCTCGCCCGAGACGATCTTGACGAACAGATCGTTCAGTTCCGACACGAACGGGTTCAGCGAATGGCGCACCGGATACTTGATCAACAAGTAAGTCTCGCCCAGGCCCTTGGCGCGGGCGGTCAGTACATACGGGCGATGCAGCTCGTCGAGCAGGTTGGCGCGGATCTTGCGGATGATTTCAGCGGTTCCGGCGGTGCCCAGCACGATCACCGGGATCCAGAGATGCGAAAGCAGGTCCCCAATCCTTGCCAGCGTCCACGGCGCATTCACGTATTCCGGCGAAAACAGGCCGCCAACGCTCTGTCCGAAATAGCGGAACGATACGTAAAGCAGAACCAGCGCAAGCAGGAAATTCGGAATGGCCAGCCCGATGAAGCCCAGGAAGGTAAAGACATAGTCACCCAGGGAGTATTTTCGCACCGCCGCATAGATGCCGACCGGGATCGCCACGATCCAGACAAAGAGCAGCGTAACGACCGACAGAAGAGATGTCAGGCCGAGACGCTGGCCGATCAGTTCAGAGACGGGCAGGTCCCAGCCGAACGAGTAGCCGAAGTCCCCGCGAAGCAGGATATTGCGGACCCAAACAAAGTACTGCTCTACCGCGCTACGGTCCAATCCGTAGTTGCGGCGCAGGTCTTCGATTTCGTGAGGCTCCAGATTCTCGCCATACTGGTTGGCCTCCTGCACCAGCCGGTCGACGAAGTCTCCCGGCGGCAGAATGATGATGAAGAATGAAATGACGGAAATTGCAACTACGGTAAGCAGCATCAAGACCAGACGGCGAGCTAGAAAGCGGGCCAAGTTCTGTCTCCTCAGCGGCTGCGGGGAAAGGGCGCGTGCGCCCTTTCCCTTGTCGTGCCCGCAGCTTACTGGCTCGACGGTTCAATGTAGAAGGTCGAGAAGTTGGCCGGTGAAATGCCCGGGTAGAGCCATCCTTCCAGCAGTGGCTCCGGGACATTGCGCAGACGATTGTTGACGGCGCGGTAGTTGCCCATCGGCAGCGCGATGCCCATCTGCACAAACTCGTCCGCAGCGATTTGCACCAACTCGTTCCACGCCTCCATCTGCGCCTCGCCGAACAGCGTCGGGATTGCGTCCTGAAGTTCCCATGCACGCACATAGTTCGCCGGCGGCTCCACGCCTTCTGATCCGCCTGAATCGTACCACTTTTCCCATTCCTCGGTCCAAGTCTTTTCGCGAGGCATCATCTCGCGAGCGGCCAGCATGGGCAGACGGCCGGAACCGTTTTCGGCCAACCACAGGAAGACGTCACGATCAGGATCGTTGCGTCGGGCGACCGAAACTGCATCGGAGACAAAGTTGAGAACGACGTCTACGCCAACCGCTTCCCAGTACCCCTCGATCAGTTCCATCATGTCGCCCCAGTCCGACTTGAACTCGGTATTGACGTCAACGACCACGGTGAACCGTTCGCCGTTGTCCGGACGCAGGCGAAATCCGTCGTCGTCCTTGTCCGGCAGCACCATGTCCAGGTGCGAATTGGCCAGGTCGGCATCATGTTCGGTATACTGGGTTGCCAGCTGTTCGTTGTAGAGCGGAGATTCCGGACGTGGCGCTATCTGGTGGGGTATGCCTTGACCCAGAAAGTTCACGTCGATCAGTTCCTGGCGATTGATCGCGTGCGACAGTCCGATGCGGAAGTTCTTGTCGGAATATATCTCTTCCTTCACCGGGTCCGACGGATAGTACAGCGGGAAGCGGAGGTCAGCTACATTCATGTCCGCGGAATTCGCCGTCACGAAGCGGTAGTTGCCCTGTTCCATGTTCTGGAACATCACGCCCCTGTTGGCCGGAGTGGAGATGTTCACGCGCGAAATGTCGACTTCGCCGGAGAGCGTCTTTGCCAGCTGGACTTCGGGGTCCGACACCAGCACCCAGGCGCGCGAGTCGATATACGGCAGCTGATTGCAGGCCGTGTCGACCTTGAAGTAGTAAGGGTTGCGCTGGAACGTGAAACGCTCCTTGCCAAGGAACGGCTCGGTCGGGACCCATGCCTGGACGAACGGCCGTTCCGGGTTGTTGTATTCCGACTGCTTGCCGTACGAACCCACGTTTGCGGCCCACCACTGGGTATAGTCTTCGGCGTTTGCGGCCGCCATGAGTTCGGCGACGCCGTCAGGATTAAGTGACTTGATGAATTGCCGGTGGTGGTGTTCCGCGAACTGAACGACGCGCACGCCATACGAGGTCGACAGGTTCTCGAGGAACAGGCCATTCGGCTTCGACCATTTGAACTCGACGGTGTAGTCGTCAATTTTCGTAACGGTTGCTTGCTCGCCGTCGACGATGAAGAAGCCGCGCGGGCTCGACTGGATGTCGGTGTTGGTCTCGACGTGCTCCCACCAGAAGACGATGTCGTCGGCGGTGAAGTCTTCGCCATCCGACCATTTCATGCCGTCACGCAGATGGAAGGTGTAGGCGGTCGCGTCGTCAGAGACATCCCAGCCCTTCGCGACGTTCGGCAGCACTTCGCCACCGTCAACCGACCACCGCACCAGCGCCTCATAGCCGAAGTGACGAAACTCGGCCAGACGGTTGCCCCCTGTGGAGTCCACCATGGTTCCGCCATAGGCACCGATCTGCTCGGCCGGTTCGACAATCAGGGGTTCGGCCGGCAGGCGTTCGCTGACTGGAGGAAGACTGCCGCTGGCAACGAGTTCTGCCAACATTGGCGATTCGTTGTATTCGGAGCAGGTCTGGGCAATTGCGGCGGACGTTAGGCCGAAGCTAATGGCGGCACAGCTTGCTGCTGTACGGAATAGGCACTTTTTCATCATTTGGCCCCCTTTTGGCTCATGGTCTTTGCGAAATGCAGTTCCATGCAAGTCTACACACGCGTGCAGAACAGGTCAACTCTAGTGATGCGGTGTTGCAATCGCATGGCAAATTGACGGCGGACGCAAGAACCATGCACCGCTAGGTTTGTCTTGCGCGCTATCTTGCGCGTCGGCCTATGGTGCCGCGCAAGACCAACTCCGCCACCATTGTCGGTGGATCGAACTTCCGGTCTTGCGGATCTCGTCGCCGTTCGAGAATCGCGGTGACCGCCGCGGCCATGCTGTCGAAGTCCTGGCGGATGGTTGACAGGTTGTAGATGGGCCAGCGCGCCATGAATATGTCGTCAAATCCGACAATTGACACATCTTCAGGGACGCGGTGTCGCGTCTTGAGTCGAAGATAGTCCATGACCGCAAAGGCCATCACGTCATTGGCGCAAAAGATCGCGTCAGGCAGGTTCCCGTCTGCCACAAGGGCTGGAGCCGCCTCGAAGGCCTGATCGTAGGTGAATTCGCCGCTCGCCTCGACGGCAAGGTGCATTCCCCTGCGCGCGATCTCCAGGGCAAGTGCATCCCGGCGAATTTTCGAAGAGATTGACGACGATCGTCCGGCCATGAATCCGATCGAGCGATGCCCTGTCTCCCAAAGGTATTTCACCAACTCTGCAATTCCCGCGGCGTCGTTGGCGACAATGCTGTCCACATCAGCACGCGTTCGCTCGAAATTGAGCATGATCGGGCGCACGTACGGCACCGCGTGCCGGGCAACGTCGACCGACACCGAATCCGACATGACGATCAATCCCTCGACAGGGAAAGTCAGATGCCTCTTCAGCGAGGATGCGCCATCATCTGTTGGAGACAGGTTCAACACCACGGGAAGGCGTCCGGATTCCTGGAGTGATCGGATGAGCGCGGAGTGAAGGCTAGGTCCCCTGATCGCATCCACCTGGTTGAGGACGACAACGACGATGTTGGACCTGCCCTTGGCCAAACTGCTTGCCAGGCTGTCGGGGCTGTAATTCAGCTCCGCAGCCGCCTTCAGCACCTTGGCCTTTGTCTCAGGAGCGATATAGGCTGTCTGCGAGAACGCGCGTGACACTGCCGAGCGGGACACGCCGGCCAGTTCCGCCACATCGCTCGCTCGGGTGCGTTTTCCCGTGGCCGATCCTAATGACGCGGACATTCGCACTACCTCTTTCAAGCCGTTTCCAAACCGCCGTGTGCGCGATCGCTGAAACTTGTTCAAGCCGGCTCGTTTTCCAGTCGGGACAGGAAATGGTGAACCGAGAAGTCCTCGTCTCCACTCAACAGTCTCCAAAGCCGGGTCCGCTGGATTATGTCAAGGTGCGCGCTCCGGCTGTCTGCCCAGGGATGGAAGCATGACAGCTGCCCCTGAACGTCATGCTTGCATGTCGCCGGCGAATGCAACGGCTTTGGTGCACCGGCCTTGGCAGCATCGTAGCCTGACATGTCCCAATGGCCGGTCTGCGACCCGGTCGGGTTCAGGCGCAGCTTGTACATGGCGCGCACGCAGTTGCTCGCGTTGCGCCGTCCGGCATGCCAGAGATTGTGATGCAGGATCAGGACAGTTCCTGCAGGACCGGTCAACTGAACCTGGCCTGCCAGGTTTTGATACCGGGCAATGCTGGTCTCCCCGGCCTTGCGCGTGTGGCTTCCGGGGATGACCAGCGTTCCGCCCATCTCTCGAGTCACATCCTGCGGATAGATCATGATCTGAATGTCGAATGCGGCGTCCCGGGCATCAATCATTGCATCGCAATGCAAGTGTTGAGACGCTCCCTGGTTGGGCTCGCGGATATGCATTACATGGTGATCGACCTTGCATCCCGGCCCGAGAAGCGAGTGGATCGCACCGGCGAGTTCCGGGAGGGAAAAGACGCGGGAGAGGACTTCGCTGTCGTCAAATGCATCGAGGAGCGGAGTACCCCATGGCACAACGGGCAGTCGTGCCCGGCCGCATCTGTCGTCCGTGCAGTCGGCCACGTAGGCGGCACGAAAAGCATCGCAAAGTTCCTTGGGGACCAGACCTTCCAGCTTGAGAAACCCGTCCCTCACAAAGCGAGTCATTTCGCTTACGCCAAGTCGCTTCATCCCGGAGTCTCCACAACTTTTTCCATGATGACTTCAAAGGATTGCCAGCCCGGCTCGTAGCTCAATTCGCTAGGCCGCGGCTCGAGCGCAGAGAACTGGATTGCGCGCCATCCGTCGCGCAGTGCTTCCAGTCCCGTGGCATAGGGCGGCTCATCCTCGTCACCAGAAACAGGCGGCGCGACCGAGTCGCCGTCATACCGCGTCCAACCGACAACGGGGGAATCAAGCGCGGAGTTCTGGAGATACAGGATGAGCAGTTTCTGACGCAATTCCGCCTCCATGATCATGCGGTATGTGCAAGCGTGTGCAGAGCAATTACACTACCTGATTGCGCATTGCAAGGGCAAGCAAGCAGCCAAGGTGCGGCGTCGAGTTCGAACGTGACCCGGTCTTCGCTTAACGGCACGGGTCGCCCGCCCGACGGGCCGGCCGTCGAGGCGATTCGCATCGGACGCGGCGATGGCGGCATGACACGGGACTCATGTTGCGGTCGCTCTTGCGTTGCGGTGACCCGGAAGGGTCAGGGGTGACAGGGCATCGCCGGGTTCTCCGCAGCATCATGCGCTGCACGCAACCCGAGTCCGGTGGTCTCGTGTCCGGTGACGAAGTGCACCGCCGAGTTCGGGCCCCTGCCGCCTGTCCCTTCCTGTCCGGCGCACCCGTGGCGGAACTCGGGCCGGGATTCCGGCGGCACCCAGACATCCCTGGACGCCGCCGCGGTCGCGGCCTCTCCTGACGCCCTGATCATGCATGGGCACCCGCTTCGGAGCGTGGCGACCGGAATTCCGGGCACGAGAGGGGGCGCTCCGGCCGAAACACGGCCTATGCGTTCTCGCCCGGCATGGCTTGACCCTGTCTTCCATGCAAGCAGGAGGACACGATCATGTCCGAATACCTCGTCTCCGATGGCTCCACCATCGAGCGACACCGCGCTGCACCGCTCTTCGATGTGCGGCCTTGCCGGCTTGAGCATTGCGCCGGGACAGGTGCCTGGCAAAGGACGCGTCGCGACATCGCCGCTTGCCAACCCCGACTTGCTCACCTTCCCGACTTGCAGGCATGGACCGCCGGGCGCGAGATGCCGGCATTGTCAGAGACCTTCCGGGAAGGCCATCGCGTCGTCACTGGGCTGACATCGTCCGGCGGGCACCTCGACCGGACCAGCGCGGATTCTCGCTTCTGCTTGCGCGAAGGGAAAGAGGGATATCCTTGGTTTTCAGCCAGTTGGCGGTTGACGGCATCGTGCGAGTTCGCCGTCCCGGACTTCGCAAGAGACCAGCAGACCCGAATTCAGGGACTCGCTGGCCCGTTGCGCAAGTCTTGAGGCCATGTAGCCGTCAACGAGATTCGGCCTGACCGCATCGCCACTGCTGACGGCATCGAGAAATGCGGTATCCTGAATGAAATAGGCCTCGGGATAGCGAGCAAACCAGTCGGTCGAGATCGGGCCGCGATGCAGGCCGCTCGCATCTTCGTGGAACACCAATGGCCCGGCGGGATTGGAGACCGCAAGGCGACCGCCGGCGCCAAAGGCCTCGACGCGCTGGTCATAGCCGTAGCTGGTGCGCCAACTGTTCTGAACGACTACCTGCTGTCCGCGCGTTCCACGCATTAGCGTGGTCGCGGTGTCGATATGACCCACGCTGGCATAGCGCGGATTGACCAGGGCGCCGCCCATGCACATGAGCTCGCGGATTTCGTCGTCGAGCAACCAGCGCGTCAAGTCAAAGTCGTGGATGGCTGTCTCGAACAGCAACCCCGCTGACCCGTCGAGCGACTCCACGGATGGGGCGGCAAAATCTCGGCTGACGATTCGCAATTGTTCAATTTCGCCGATGTCTTCCGCCAGGAGGCGTCGCTTCAGATCCGCCATGTGCGGGTCGAATCGGCGGTTGAAACCCACTTGAATTCGATCCGCGAAAGGCCTCAGCACCGGCATGGCCGCTTCGATGGATGCCATGTCGGTTCCCAAGGGTTTCTCGCAGAACACATAGGCTCCATTTGGAACGAGCCGAACCAGTTGTTCCACGTGTGCCGCTGCCGGCGTGACAACAAAGAATGCATCGAACGTGTTCGAGGACAACGCCTCGTCCAGCGGCAGCCATTCGGCACCGAGCTCGCCAGCCAGTTCCTGGGCGCGCGCGGGATCGACATCGCAGAGGCTGAGGCCAGACAAGCTGGAATGCCTGAGAATGGTCTCGCCGTGAAGCCTTCCCATGCCGCCGCATCCCAGGAGGCAGACCCGGAGCCCGCGATTCTCAACCGTGGTCATGGCGTGGGTTCGTGTCAAACGGGACGGCATGGCGTTCAAGCAGCCCGGAAATGTGCGAAAACCCGGTTTTCGCCATGGTCAGGGGTGGCGCCTTCACGGGGTCTTGCTCTGCTTCGATCACGAGCCAGCCTTCGTAGCCGTGCTCGGCGATTCTCCTGATCAGCGGGCCGTAGTCCAGATCACCGTCTCCAGGTACCGTGAAGACGCCCTCATGCACCGCCTCATCAATCGTCTGCCTGTGCGGGTCGAGAGTGTCACGCACGGACTTGCGAATGTCCTTGAGGTGAATGTGGGCTATCCGGTTCCACCACCTCTCCATTACGATCCCGTAATCGCCTCCTGCCATTGCCACGTGGCCGGTGTCGAGCAGAAGATGAAGCGGCTCACCTGCCGCAGACATGAACCGATCAATTTCGTCCACGGTTTCGACCGGCATCATTACGTGGGGATGATAGACCAGTTTCAGACCGGATTCACTTGCCCGGCTTGCGAAGTCCGTCACGCGCCGGGCGTAAGCCTGCAGGTCAAGGTTGTCCAAGGGTGGCGTCTGTGCAAGAACCGCCGCAGAACCTCCCACAGGTCCGGCCGCGCACTCGCCGTAGACCATTACATGGCACCCAAGCGCCACGAGATGATTTATCATCGGCAACGCTTCCGGCCATTCATCCTCGACTGACCGCTCGGCAAGGAATCCGGAATACCAGTACGTGACTGGCTCAAGTCCGAAACTTGCAAGGGTCGCAATGACGGTTTCAGGCTGTTTCGGAAACTTCCGACCCAATTCAATGCCGGTGAACCCGGCTTGGGCCGCTTCGGCAATGCAAGTTTCGTAACTGATGTTGTCACCGAGTTCCAATATCGCTTCGTTGGTCCAACTCAAGGGACTGACACCAAGTCGAATTTTTTTCATGGCGGAATTTTCCTGAGTCGTGGCACGTGGTTGCATGTGTTCGGTGCCATTCAAGCACAGTTCGTATGTGGTTGCTGTTGCGGACGCAAGACATCACCCCGAGTCAGGATGTGCAGCGCTGACCTGGCTTCCGCAACTCGCGGGTTTCGAATTCCGTAACCCGTTGATGTTCTTGGATCTGACCGCAAAGGGTCGGCACCACGTGGTGTCCGCTGGACGCGGGCGGAATGCCGGGGCCAGGGGCAGGCGCGGTGGCCGGATGAACATTCCCGACGTGAAATCCGCGCGGATCCGGACACTACCGGGCGCTAGGTAGCGACATGAGGAATCGGAACGCGAAATTTCCCTCGCACCACATTGGGAAATTCGTTCCCCACTTGTTGTTATGCAGACAGAACCTGACGCCCAACCGCATCTCGATGTCGCCGCGATAGAATGGCAGAAATGGCACCTCGGCAGGCCCGGCCAACGGGCAATCCAACGGCAAGATCTGCAGATTCCGGCCGTCTGATGTCGTGCAGCTTACCGATTGGACGGCATGCAGCTGTCGGTTTCCGTTCCTGACCACGGCCCTGGGATCCACATCGTAGTCAAGCTTTCGAAAGCGCCAGCTTTCCGGATCCGCCGTCGGCGCGAAGGTCACGAACGATGCCTCGGGCATCCGGTTCGCCGGTTTGTCGAAGAAACAGACCGTGACTTCCAGCGTGTCGCGATCGACGAACCGATAGCGAAGCTCTGGCGCGCCCGGGGCGCCCAGATCATCCCTTGCGGTTCCTGAGAACCGGAATTTTCCGATCGCCTGGCCACTCCCTTCCACTGCAACGCCAAGCCATTTCGGCTCGAAGACGCCCGAACTGACGGTGCGCGCATGTTCCAGACCGGGTTTTCCATGATCCTGCACGCTCCAGTGGGCGCGCTTGGTCAAATAGCTGTCCGCGTAGTCTTGGCAGTCCTTCGCGTCGTAACTCTCGTAGGTGAGTGCGCCTAGCTGCCCCTCGACGCTCGTCAGGTCACAACCATTGGGAAAGCGCACGCGGCAGAGCCCGCCCGTTGCCCTGTCGAAGTCCAGTTTGCCATCGCCGAGGGCAAGCGATCCTTGCTTGCGGACGGCAGTGGCTGATGGCTGAGGGCACAAGGGAGCGGCAGAACTTGCGGCTTCTTCCCGATCCTCGGTGGGCAAGACCGAAATCGCGTCATCGATCAATGCCTCCTGCTCACGCCAGGAACGCTCCGTCAGGGCAAATCTCGGATCGGATTGTCGGGCGGCCTCGAAGTCCTGTCGGTCCCAGGCCGATTCGTCGCGAAGAAAGGTCTTGATGTCGACGCCCCAGGTATGCTCGGCAATCATGCACAATCGGCGGCCCATTGCTTCGCGCTGCGGGGTCAAGCCCTCGCGCGCCCATTTGCCGTACAGGCGCCTCAACGCCATGTATCTCGAAACTTTGGCCGGCGCCGTTCCGACCCCGTGGATCCAGCTGTCGGCAATCTCATCGGTAACGACCGGGAACCTCTCGCGTTGTTTCCACAGCAGGTCACCATACTCATTGAGCGTCGAGGCCGCAATGATTGCGCCGGGATTGTCACGCGCCATCAGCCGGTGGGTTTCTATGACCTGGGCGATGCTCTGCGGTCCCATGTTGTCCATAGTATGCGCGAAACCTATCCCTTCATCCATTTCGCGGGGAAAGTGCGTTGCGCCGTATTCCCCTTGGTACATGACGACAAGTTCTTCTCCTCCCGCCGCTCGCCACCTGAACACCGGCGGCACGTCCGGAGGAGTGCTGGCGGAATTGACCCCGATGTGAAGAAAGCGGATTCCGCCCGCCGCCATCAACGGCACGATGCCCAGCGCGTGGCCAGGGACATCCGTCATCTTGGCCCCCGTCGTCAGGCGACCGAACCGGCGATCCAGGCTTCGGCTGAAGCCCAGCGCGGCCTCGAACAATTCCGCCGAAAGCAGCTCCGTATGCGTCGTGTACGGCAACGCATGCCAGACGATGGTCCCGCTCTCGATCGCGTCCTCAAGTTCCCGTCGGCCTTCCGGTGTCGTCCGTTCAAGGTGCTCATGGATCAGCCAGGCACCGGTGGTCCAGATGAATTTCGGCCGGTCGGGGTTTTCGCGCAAAAAGTGCTTGGCGGTCCGGATCGCCATGGGGATGAAGTGGTCGTGATACTGTTGGCGCACAGAAGCGGCGTAGTCGGTGAACCCGATGTCAAGATGGGTCTTGAAGACCACGTGAATTTTCCTCCTCGACATGGTCGGCTGCTCCTGTTGACACATGCCCGGGCGACGGTTCCACGAACGATCAGCCTGGCTTCGATCCGTTCAAGCGATGGCGACGCTGCAGAGTGTTCCGGCCGGTCCCGAATGTGACGGACCAAGGCCCGCGCTCGCTCGTCGATGTCAAGTCCGACGGTCGCAAGTTCATCGAATCATCCCGCAGGAAACCCCGTCCTTCAGGGCGGGGAGGAATGCGGGCTCCCGCGTTCCGTGCATCGTTGCCGTCTCCTTCATCCGTGACGTGTCGACGTGATATCCGTAGCCGTCGCCGCGCTGGACGACGCGGCAGTGCCGGTGCGAGATCCCCTGCACCGTTCCCCGCGCCGTCTGGACGTTGAAGGAGCCTGTCCGGCGCACCGCGACGCGGCCCACGTGGACACCACTCCTCTTTCCCGAGGGCACGGTCGCGCGCACGATGTCGCCCGTGCGGAAGCCGCGCACGCACTTCTCCGCCATCAGGTATCCGACCGGGAAGCCGGACCGGTCCACGCGGGTCCGCGCATACGAGCCCCGGCCCATGGCCCGGATCGCGAGCACGGGCTGCCTCCAGCCCTTCAGCGTCGGCGTCGCGCCGACGCAGGCGGCGTCGAGGGCATGCGACTTCGGGATCCCCAGCCGCGTGCGGTTGAACTTCGTCCGCCCGCCCGAAGAGCCGGCGACGGGCAGCCCCGTCCGCCTCAATGCCTCGAACAGGACGCGGCGGGTGGCGTTGACCGCGGCGGCGGCGGAGAGCGGCGCTTTCGCCTGCGCCAGGACCTTCCGGAGACGCTCCGGACGCCTGGCCAGAAACGCTTCCACGGGCTGCGCGCCCTTGGCCTGGTTGCAGGACGGGCACGCGAGGGCCAGGTTCGAGACCCGGTCGGAGCCGCCCCTTGCCTTCGGACGCACGTGGTCGACTTGCAGCGGCGTGTCCGTGGCGCCGCAATAGGCGCACGTCCGTCCCCACTTCTCGAGCAGGCATTCCCTGACCTCGTGGCCGGCGAGGGTCCCCTGCTGGTACTCCGCGCCCGCGATCTCCGGGTTCTCCAGCGCCTGGGTGTCGAACCGGACGACCTCGCACGCGATGGAGGTCACGGGCGCGAGCCTGCGCAGCCGCTCCGTCCACGAGGCCACGTTGTCGACCCGCGACTGCAGCGAGGGCGGGAGCTTTCTCCCGGAGCGCCTGTTGTCGAACCGCTTCTTCCGGTAGCGCAGGTTCGCCGAGCGTCGCCGTCTCCGGTAACCGGCACGTCGCCGCATCGACTTGCGGATTCTCTCTCCCCTGTGCTCGATCTCGGCCAGGAACAGGACCTCGCCGTCCTCCCGCACCAGCGCCAGGCCGGTGGTCTTCGCGCCGGGATCAACCTTCAGCCCGACCTCCTGGGCCTCGCCTCCGACCCGGTCCCGGAGACGGATCGTGAACGGATGGAGCCGCACCACGACGGCGCGTCCCTTGTCCAGGAGCTTTCTCGCCCTGGCCGGGTGGCACGGCATCAGCGGGGCGCCGCACCGGTCCAGGACGAAGACGCGGCTCACGCCGCTCTCGGGGTCGCTCGCGCTTCCCCGGTGACGCCGGCCGAAGCCGGTCTCCCCTCGCACAACCTGACCACCCGCATCACGATTCGCCCGTTTGCTTCCCGATCGGTCCACCGGACCGATCGCCGCAAGCGGTTTCGGAAGCAAACCGTGCCCGACCCGGCGTGTCTGCAAACGATTCTTCCAGGGTCCGGGGCTGAGGAAGCACCCCGGAGTGGGTCTTGAACGTATGGTGCAAGGTAGATTGGATCGTAGTCTCCTTTCTTGTGCTGGTCAGCATGGGCTCTCGGAACCTTCGTTCCTCAAGCCCCACCCTTCAGGGAGGGGTCGCTGACGGCTCTTCCATCCAGGCTGCCTGATGTTGTCGAAACCGACCACCTTGACGCCTTCCGGGACCGAAATTTCCAAGTCATGGCGAAATGCGTCCAATGCGCCAATTGCGCAGATACCACCTGTCCATCGCGCAGGAAACCCCGCCCTTGAATGTCAGGGAGTCTAGGGAATCAAGGTTGTCCACAGCCGCGCCGGCCCGTGGAAATGCGGATTGCTTTCCACTCAAGGGCGGCGTCCCTTCCGTATGCCGAGTGGGGCGCCGCCTCCCTACGGGGCCGCGTCTGGCGGGGGAAGCGGTCGCCGGGAGGCGACGGTCGGGATGCACCATCCGGAGAGTTGCCTCCGCCGGCCGGGCGGGCAGGTCCGGTACCGGGTCCTTTCGGGACGGCACCGGGGGCAGGGTGGCACCGGTGTCGCTGCTGCCGGGATCCCGTTCAGGCCGCGCGACAATGCCGTCGGCCGGTCGGCCGGCATCGGCGCGCCCAGAGACCGCGACAATGTGCATGTGGAGCAACCCTCGCGCCAGGATTGGTTGGACTGCACGCGTGTGCAATGCAATGGCGCAGTATGCCGGACCTGTCCAGTTCGACCGGGCCTTCACTGCTTGAAGTCGCACGTGCCAATCGTGCAGAGCAATTCAGGAGGAATGGCAACTCGCTGAAATTGCTTCCTTCTGCCGGTTCCCGGCATGGCCCCTTCAACGGAATGATCCACGGGATCCGCCCGGTCGCGACTGGCGCGGAAAGCGGACCGGATTCGGATCGCTCTCTTCCGCTGTTCCTGTCCGAATTTGGCGCCTTGGGCCCGAAGCGTGACTTCCCCGCGTCCGTTGTCGGAGTCGGCTTGGGCCGGCATGCGGTCACGTTGTCCGTTCGCACTGCGATCCTGCCTGGTGCGTCGCTGCGCGAAGGTGGCGCCAAAATGGCGCCGGGCCAGCCGGGTCCCGTTCTGTTTCGGGCAGAATGCGCTCTATCGACATGGCAAGCGTGGCGGACGACCTGGCACCGCCAGGTTTTCCTTGCCGCGTTCCGTCGAACCCTTGGTTTCGACCGAGATTCCGGCGGTGGGACAACGCGCCGACAGGCTTTCGGGAAGAGGTTTGCACGTCATTTGGTCTTGCTGCATCTTGAACACCTCCGTTGCGCGTGCCAGAAAATTGCCAAAGGAACGGCCACGAGGCTTTTCCACCGGCGACCTCGCCCTGAAGGAAGAGGCTTGGAGGGCAAGAGCCCTGAGAGCCCATGCTGACCACCACGAGACAAGGAGACCATCATCCATTCCAGCCTGAACCACATGCGCAAGACCGTCTCCTGCGAGCATCCACTGCGCTGGGGTCTCGAAGATTCGCCGGCCGGCGCGCCGGGTCGGGCGCGAGACGGAACGGATCTCTGCGCGGGCGTTCGGGTTCCGCGAGGACAGCACGGCTTTCGTCGGCGTCGCCGGAAACGCCCTGGTGGGGCCGAGAGCGAAGCGGGGCGCGCATGCCTCCCCGGCGTGAAGGAAGAGGTGTCCTGCGGGGTGAACAGATGAAGGTCATTATCTGCGGCGCGGGCCAGGTCGGCGGGCAGATCGCGCGGCATCTTTCGGGCGAAAGAAACGACGTGACCATTGTCGACAAGAACCCGGATCTCGTGCGCAGGGCGACGGACACCCTGGATGTCCAAGGCGTTACCGGACATGCCAGCTATCCCGACATCTTGCAGCGTGCCGGCGCGAGGGATGCGGAAATGATCATTGCGGCTACGCATTCCGACGAGGTGAACATGGTCACTTGCCAGGTGGCCCATTCGATCTTCAACGTGCGGCGCAAGATCGCGCGCCTGCGTGCGCAAAGCTATCACGCGGAGATCTATTCCGACCTCTTTCGCAAGGATCACATGCCGATCGATGTGGTCATCAGCCCGGAACGCGAGGTTGCGGAGGCAGCCCTGCGACGCCTGAACGTGCCGTCGGCATTTGACACGGGAGTGTTTCTTGGCGGGAAGGCGCAGCTGCTCGGCATCCAGCTGGACGAGGACTGCCCGGTTCTGGAAACGCCGCTCAGGCAATTGACCGACCTGTTTTCGACCTTGAGGGCTCTTGTCGTGGCCATCAGGCGCAACGGCAGGCTCTTTGCGCCCAGTCCTGGTGACCAGCTCTTTGCCGGCGATCAGGTCCATGTCATGACGCACTTTGATGACGTTGCGCGAATCTTGGGGATTTTCGGCAAGAAGGTGCAGCGACAGGAGCACGTCGTGATCCTTGGCGGCGGGAATGTCGGACTGGCAGTCGCTGAGGCGCTGGAAGGGCGAGCCGAACGTCAGCACGTGCGCGTTGTCGAAAAGGACCTCGCAAATGCCGAGAGCGCGGCCGATGCTCTGGAACGCACCATCGTTCTGCACGGTGACGGCATGAATTCGGATCTCTTGACTGAGGCTGGGATCGAACGTGCCGACGCGATCCTCGCCGTGACCGACGACGACAATACCAATCTTCTGGCTTCGGTGAGAGCCAAGCAGGCCGGATGTCCGTTTGCCATCGCACTCGTCAATGATCCAACGCTGATCCCGTTGATGGATCCCTTGTCGATAGATGCCTACATCAATCCCCGCGCAACGACGGTCAGTTCGATCCTGCGTCACGTTCGCCATGGCGGCCAGGTCCGGAGCGTCTATTCCATCGGGGATGCCGAAGCCGAAGTGATCGAGGCGCCGATCCTTTCGACCTCTTCGCTTTCCGGCAGGTACATCCGCGACATCGAGTTCCCGGATGGCGTGATCGTGGGAGCCGTCGAGAAGAGCGGCAGAATGGAGAAGCCGACCGGTTCGACGCGCATTGATGAGGGCGACGTGATCGTGGTCTTCGCGCTTGCGGGCGACGTGCCTGAGGTTGAGCGCCTGTTCCAGGTCTCGATCGACTTTTTCTGATGCTCCGGCTTGGCGATGAGCCGTTCATCGTGAGCCTGATGGGGCTTGCCGGAATCTCGATGCTGTTGCCTGCGGCGCATGCCCTGGCCCTAGACGATCACCTCACGTCGAGGGCGTTTTTCTATGCTGCCCTCCTGTCCGGCCTTCTGTTCCTGATGGTGGCGCTGGCAATGAGCGGCATGCGGATTCGGAGCTACGGACGCAGCCACCTGATCTCCATCGTCGGCTGCATGGTGCTGCTTCCCGTGATGCTGGCCGTGCCGCTTTCGGAAGCCGCCCCCGGCACGGCGTTTGTCGATGCGTATGTCGAGATGGTTTCCAGCCTCACGACGACCGGGCTGACCATTCTGGATCCGGAAACCCTTCCACCATCGGCTCATCTCTGGCGGGCGCAGGTCGGATGGATGGGCGGGTTCTTCATCTGGGTGGTCGCCATCGCAATCCTGGCCCCCTTGAGCCTTGGCGGATTCGAAGTCACGTCCGGCACTGAAATAGGGCAGCAAGGCCAGCTGACAAGTCTTTCGGCCAACCCGTCGTTGCGCTTGCGGCGCTATGCATTGCGGCTCTTCCCGGTATATGGCGGCCTGACGCTGGTGCTCTGGCTTTCGCTGTACCTTGCGGGTGACAGCGCGTTTGTGGCGCTCTGCCATGCCATGTCCACGATTGCGACATCTGGAATCTCGCCGGTCGGGGGCATGAAGGGTAGCGAAGCCGGTCCGTTGGGCGAATTCATCATCCTGATTTTTCTTGTCTTCGCGTTGTCACGGCTGACATTTGCGCGCGAAGAGCGGCCACGTGGCTGGCGAAGCCTTCTGGACGATCCTGAACTGCGGCTTGGATTCCTGCTCGTGCTGGCGGCCGCCGCCTTGCTGTTTCTGTGGAACTGGATCGCGAGCTTCGAGACGGAAGCCGGCATGTCCCTGTCCGGCGGCCTGCGCGCGCTCTGGGGGGCGCTCTTCACGGTTGCGTCGTTTCTGACGACAACGGGATTCGTCGCGGAGGAGTGGAACGTGGCCCGGGCATGGTCTGGCCTGAGTACGCCGGGCGTCCTGCTCCTCGGGCTGGCCCTGCTGGGAGGCGGCGTGGCCACAACCGCCGGCGGCGTGAAGCTCCTGCGGGTCTATGCGCTCTATCAGCACGGCGTGCGTGAGATGGAGAAGTTGGTCCAGCCTTCCTCGATTGGCGGTCAGGGTCGGCAGGGACGCCGGTTCAGGCGGCAGGGCGCTTACGCCGCCTGGGTGTTCTGCATGCTCTTTGCCCTGTCCTGTTCCGTGGTGATGGCCGGGTTTGCCTTGATCGGAGGGCTCGGTCTCGAGGAATCCCTGGTACTGACGGTCGCGGCGCTTTCGACAACGGGCCCGCTGATCGAGATTGCCGGCAGCATGCCGATGGAACTGACGGATCTCGGCGATGCTGCGCTGGGTCTCCTGTGCGCGGCGATGGTTCTGGGCCGGCTGGAAACGCTTGCCTTGATCGCGCTCCTGAACCCGGAATTCTGGAGATAGGCGCTTACCGAGTAGAATAATTGGATGAATCCGCGCAATTGGGGTGGTCATGGACCTCTCGGAACCCCATATTGGACGCCAAAACTTGCGACAGGTCGGAGAAACGACCGCAAAAAAGAAGAGGCTGTGACCCATGGCTACAGACAGACAAAACTTGCAAGATGTGTTTCTGAACCACATCAGGAAGTCGAAGGTTTCCGTGACGGTGTTCCTGATCAACGGCGTGAAGCTGCAGGGCGTCATCACGTGGTTTGACAACTTTTGCGTCCTGCTGCGGCGCGACGGCCAGTCTCAACTCGTCTACAAGCATGCGATTTCGACAATCATGCCAGCTCAACCCATTTCACTTTATGAAGGTGAAGGACAAGGACAAGAGTGAAGAATCATGACGCTGGGGGCGTGCGCGCCCTCATGCTTCATCCCGACATTTCAGGCCCGGGACGACGGCGTGATCCGGCCTCGGCACTTGAAGAAGCCGTTGCGCTGGCGGCGGCATTGCCTGGGATCACTCTCGTCGGCGCGGAACTGGTGCGGCTCCTGCGCGTTGCTCCCGGAATGCTGTTCGGAAAGGGCAAGGTCGAGGACATACGTGCGCTCGTCGAGGCTCGGCAGGTAGAACTGGTTCTCGTGAACGGGCAGGTGAGTCCCGTGCAGCAGCGAAACCTGGAGCGGGAATGGAAGGTCAAGCTTCTGGACCGCACGGGACTGATTCTTGAGATCTTCTCGGATCGTGCAGTGACGCGCGAGGGCGTGCTGCAGGTCGAAATGGCTGCGCTGTCCTATCAGCGGACCCGGCTGGTTCGGGCCTGGACGCATCTTGAGCGCCAGCGGGGAGGCCTTGGATTCGTGGGCGGTCCCGGAGAGACCCAGATTGAGGCCGACCGTCGTGCCATCGACGGGCAATTGGAGCGCTTGAGGCGTCAACTGGGAAAGGTCACCAAGACGCGAGGCCTGCACAGGGCGGCCCGTGCAAGGATCCCCTATCCTGTCCTGACGCTCGTAGGCTACACGAATGCAGGAAAGTCGACGATCTTCAACCAATTGACCGGGGCAGGCGTGCTGGCGAAGGACATGCTCTTCGCCACGCTTGATCCGACGATGCGCGCGCTGAGGCTGCCCGCTTCGGGACAGGACGTGATTCTGTCCGACACGGTCGGCTTCATCTCCGATCTGCCAACGCAGCTTGTGGCAGCGTTTCGCGCGACGCTTGAGGAGGTTCCGGCGGCCGATGTCATCCTGCATGTCCGGGACATTTCCCATCCCGAGACCGAGGAGCAGCAAAGAGACGTGCTCGCAATCCTGGAAGGCCTGGGCGTCAGCCGGGAGAGCGTCGTGATTGAGGTCTGGAACAAGATTGATCGCCTGAACGGGGATGCACGGTCTTCGCTGGAGACGATTGCGTCACGCAGAAAGAACGCCGTGATGATCTCCGCCCTGAGCGCGGTCGGGACCGCACCATTGGTGGAACGCATCGAAGTCGCACTTGACGTCGGGCGAAGCCGTGAAGTGATCGAGATCACGCACCGGGACGGACGAAAGCGCGCGTGGCTTTACGATCAGCGTGTCGTGGTGGGAGAGACCGAGAACGAGACGGGAAGCCGGATCGAGGTGAACTGGACCCCGTCACAGTCCATTCGCTATTCAAGGCTTTGAACGGCAGCGCCGTCACTCGTTGGGCAGCAGCCACGTGGTGCCGATAGAGCCGGCCCTGGCAAGTTCCGGATCGAGCACCATCGGGATGTACTCGCCACGCCGCCAAAGTTCGCCGAGATCTTCATAGTGGCGGCTCAGCGGGTGTCCGGATTGCCCGGTGGATATCACGAAGACGGAGCTGTCCGGATCGGCAAAGTCGTATACGCCACGATATCCGGCCCCGCGGCGGTTGAGAAAGGGCTCGGGCCCGACGCCGACAGTCTGTCCACGAAGCAACGTGTGGTCTCCGCCCGAAGTCGACTGACGGATGTTGACGAGGGCTGCCAGCCAGCCGCTGTCCCCCAGCACAGGATGCTTGTGAGAGGCCTGATGCGCGTCACCCCAGCGCAGCGCTTCCAGCGGCTGGCCGTAAGCCTCGTCAATCCAGAGCAGTGCATCGTCAAGCGAGAGTCGCGCGATTTCCCCGCACGTCTCTACATCTTCGGACTGGATCACGTCGCACCATGCGCTTGCTCCGTCGATGTTCCGGAAAACGCGTTCGAGGAAAATTGGCTCGGCGTTCGGAAACTTGTCCGCGAGCGGGCCGAGTTCATCCCTGATCAGCCTGTCCTGCAGCCGTTGCATCCAGGCCGCGTAGATCAGGGGTTCCGGGATGTGCTCGTTCATCTCGCCGTTCCAGTCGGCCAGGAGATTCAGGGCGTCGCGGCGCAGGCGCTCGACCGTGCCGCTCTCCGCGGCCTCACCCGTGAACCAGAGGTCACGCGCGACCAAGGGCAGCAACGTGCGCGCGGTCACCGACACGGCGTCAAGCTGCGCCTCGATGAAACTCTCGCGCGTGTGAACCCTTCGGTTCTCCATCAGGCGGTGCCATCTCTGTATCCTCTGCGTGTCACCCCAGCGATGGCTGACATGCAGGGGGTAGGCCCGGTTCGTCATCTTGTTGTTGGTGTTTCCGACGATGCCGTTGGCCGGGTTCCGGAACTCCGGATTCGTCGAGTACGGGAGGATGCCCAGCCATCGGTTTTCCGAATGCCAGCCGGGTGTCGGGATGCGGCCCAGAGTCTGGTTCCTGGCTGAACGTCGCGGCATCGCTCCAATGACCTTCAGCGCGACCTCCTCAAGGTCGGCGACAACGAGGTTTTGCGGCGGTGCAACGAAATCCTCGCCCGCCGCAATCGCCTCGTCTATGTTTCCGGCCCGCATGATTCCCATCATCGCTTGCGCCGACGTGTCGGCGTCACCCAAGGCAGTCCATGCAAGGGCGGCGACATGACCGGGTGGAACGATGGAGTCCAGATCGTAGCTGGCGTTGGACAGGATCGGGCCGTTTTCGCTCCATCTCAACGTGACGGTCACGGGTTCCGAGTTCTTCACGTTTATGATTGACGGACGCGATTCGAGCCGCTTCCAGCCGTCAGGCGTCAGGACTTCTTCCGGGTCGTCGGGGTTCAGCCTTTCCAGGAAGATGTCCTGGTCGTCGGCATAAGCATAGGTGAGACCCCAGCCATGGCGCGCGGACCGGCCAGAAAGCACGACCGGCATGCCGGGGATGGTCCCGCCGATCACGCCGCCCGTGGCCAGTTCAAGCCGCGCGAGGTACCAGATTGACGGAGCCGTGAGTTCGAGATGCGGGTCGTTTGCGAGAAGGGTGCCGCCCGCTGCCGACCTTTCCGGCGCCGCTGCCCAGGCGTTCGATGCGCCTTCCGTTCCGGGCCCTGCGAAAGGTGAAAGCGGATTGTCGGATGCAGAGGCCGTTGCATGCCGAGGCACGCTGGAGCCGAAAAGTGTCGCGAAATCGGCAGTGGCGGTCATGCCGTCGTCGGGTATGTCGGGAAGGAGATCAAGCAGTCGCGCCTCCGGCAGTATGTTGGAAATCTGCGTGCGCAGAACCTCCGCACCAAGGTGTCCGGAGAGCCGCAAGGCCATCAGCTTTCCGATGACGATCGAATCGGCGGGTTGCCAGAGGGCGATCACGGGTTCGAACAACCAGAATTCCGGCGCGCCCCGGCCTCGGGTGCCGGATCTGACTTCGGCCAGCCAGGCATTGACCCCTGCAGCGTACGCCTTGAGCGCCCGGCGCGTGTAGGCATCCTGCGCCTCGAACGAGGCGACCGCCTGAGAATAGATGTCCAGCCTCCGTATCAGTTCGTCGATCTGCAGCGTGCGGGATCCGAAAATCTCCGAGAGCTGCCCTTGGGCGGTGCGTCGCAGCATGGACATTTGCCACAGCCTGTCCTGGGCGTGAGCAAGGCCGAGACCGAAGAACACGTCCTCGTCGGTTTCGCCAAAGATGTGCGGAACGCTTGCGTTGTCGCGCACGATCTCGACGGGAGCGGTGATCCCTGCAACCGTCAGGGTTTCCGAGTAGTCGGGAATCGAACGAAACAGGAGCCAGTACAGGCTCGCGGCAAGCAACAGTCCCAACGCCAGTAGCCCGGCAACGATTCGAGTAAGCCAGCGAAAGAGTGCGACCATGAGTGCCTTGTTGACTGTGCCCGCCGGTGCAGTAGGAAATGCGGCAAGCGAAGATTATGCCGGAGCGAAGGGGGATGCCATGGCAAATTGTGCGTTCATAGGGCTCGGTGTCATGGGGTATCCGATGGCGGGTCACCTCGCCGCCGCAGGACATGCAGTTGCCGTCTACAACCGTACCGGAGCCAAGGCCGAGGCTTGGACCAGGGAGCATGGCGGCGTCTTCCGTGCCACGCCTCGCGAAGCGGCTGAAGGCGCCGACTTTGTCATGGCCTGCGTCGGGAATGACGACGACTTGCGCTCGGTTTGCCTGGGAGAAGGCGGGGCCTTTGCGGGAATGTCCGCAGGGTCGGTTTTCGTGGACCACACTACGGTCTCCGCCGCCGTCACGCGCCAGCTTTGCGAGGTGGCCGAAGGACTCGAGCTGTCCTTCGTGGATGCACCGATTAGCGGCGGGCAGGCAGGAGCCGAAAACGGCCAGCTTTCGATCATGTGCGGAGGTGACGGGGACGTGTTCCGTCGAGCGGAACCGATCATGCAGGCCTATGCACGGATTTGCCGCAGGATCGGCGGGAGCGGTTCCGGCCAGTTGACAAAGATGGCCAACCAGATCGCGATCGCAGGCCTTGTCCAGGGGCTGTCCGAGGCGCTTCACTTTGCCGAGAAGGCGGGCCTTGACGGGCGTGCCGTGGTCGAGGTCATCAGCCAGGGTGCCGCCGGCTCCTGGCAGATGTCAAATCGTCACGAGACCATGCTCGACGATCACTTCGAACACGGTTTTGCCGTGGACTGGATGCGGAAGGACCTGGGCATCTGCCTGGCTGCCGCGAACGAGTTCGACGCAAGCCTTCCGGTGACGGCATTGGTCGACCAGTTCTACAAGGAGGTGCAGAAGATGGGCGGAGGGCGGTGGGACACCTCCAGCCTGTTCAAGCGCCTCAGGGAACTTGACTGAAGGTCAAGTTCACCGCGGCCTTCGGATCCGGCGATGCATAGTGATTGTCAGGGAATGATCCGCGTGTATTTCGTGCCTGTTACGGACGCACCTGCAAGCAGTCCTGCCTGACCGAACACGATTCCGATTATCGGGGCGAGTGCAGTCGTGGTTTCGGCGCCAATGTTGCCGGCGATGGCTTTGGAGGCGTATTCGATGTCCGCGCCCGCCGCCCATCCCTGCGATGCGCGGAAATCCGCGAGCGCCTCCTCGGTCATGAAGAACAGGATATGTGCATACTGTTGCGCGCCTGCCTGGAGTCCGAAGCTTGCCTGTGTCGCCGAGTAATAGTCCACGGTGGTGTCGTTGACCCTGAGCGCGCCACGTCCGTAGGCGCCGCCGTAGAAGAAGCTTGCCTCCGTCACCAACGGCATGACCAGCATGCCTGCCGCCTTTTCGCGGAGTTCCCTGGTGCCGGGATGGCTCGTGTCAATGAAGGCGAGCGCTGCATCTACGCGCGCATCGACTTTCGCAGCGCCGCTTCGGCCGCCGCTGCTGCAGGCGGACAATGCAAGAGTTGCTGCGGCGCCCGATAGCAGGGCGCGACGGGGGATGGATAACATGGAATCTGCCCTCACTTGGCTGTTGCCTCATTGATGGCCTTCGCGGCCATTCTTGTCGCCACCATAGAAGTTGATGCTCCGAAAGTCACTTCAAAATTTCGACAGTGCGCATTCTCCCGGGTCTGCCTTGGTGGCGCTCGGGGTGTCACCCGGTCGCCTGTCAACTCGAGCGAGGATACGCGATTCTGCCACCGAACGCCGGCCGAAGCGTGCCGGATGCCGCTGCACGGCGCGCCTGAGGACGGGTCGCCCGTCTTTCAGGCAACGTGGCGCAGGCTGGCTGTTGTCCGAGCCGTTCTGAGTGCGCGGATCACTTCGCGAGTCAGGTACGGCTTGTTGAGCGTATAGAAATGCAGGTTCTCGACACCGCCTTCCATCAGGTCGCTGCAGAGTTCCGTGCAGACGGAAATCGCCAAGAGATCATGGCGGTCGTCGCGAAGCGCGGTCTCGAAGGCGTCGGCAAGCCACGCGGGGACGTGCGCGCCGCAGCGCTTCGCGAAGTTCTTCATCCGCGTCCAGTCCTCGATGGGCAGAATGCCGGGGATGATCGGCACGTCGATGCGGGCGGCATCGCAGGCATCGCGAAAGCGGAAGTAGCTCTCTGCCTCGAAAAAGAACTGGGTTATCGCCGACGATGCACCAGCGTCGACCTTGCGTTTCAGCCATTCGACATCCGCATGCGGTGAAGGCGCTTCGGGATGCGGGTCGGGATAGGCGCTGGCGCGAATCCTGAACCGGTTCAGGCCGCCAAGCGCCGAGATCAGCTCGCAACTGTCCTTGAAGCCGTCCGGATGCGGGCGGAACGTGTCGGTGCCGCTCGGCGGATCACCTCTCAGCGCGACGATTTCCCGGACGCCAGCGGCGGAGTAGGATTCAGCAACCGCCAATGTCTCCTCGCGGGTTGCGTTGCAGCAGGTCAGATGCGCCGCAACCGCGAGGTCGAATTGCTCCATGATCGTCATGACCGTGTCGAGCGTCAGGTCGCATTGCGCGCCGCCGGCGCCGAAAGTCACGGAGATGAAGTCGGGGTCAAGAGGTGCGAGTTCGCTCACGGCTTCCCAAAGTCGGCAGGACGCTCGGATTCCTTTGGGCGGAAAGAACTCGAATGACAGGTTGGGCAGGGGCATTGGCTTGAGATTCCTTTCGGTCGACGAGCTTGTGCCACAGCACGTATTGTGAAACAATTTCATAATATTCACTAAGATTATGAGGTTGGCACATGCACTTCGAACTGCGCCACCTGCGCACGATCAAGGCGATCAACGACGCAGGGGGGCTCGCGCGGGCTGCGAACCAGATGAACATCACCCAGTCCGCCCTCAGCCATCAGGTGAAGGGGCTCGAGGATCAGGCTGGCGTGGAGCTCTTTGTTCGTCGCACCAAGCCGCTCCGGCTTTCGGCTGCGGGCATGCGGTTCCTGAAGCTTGCAGAACGGGTCCTTCCCGAGGTGGAGGCGCTGGAGGAGGACTTCCGCAATCTCCGGCAGGGACGGTCCGGAAGGTTGCATATCGCAATCGAGTGCCACGCGTGCTTCGAATGGCTCTTTCCGGTCCTGGAGCAGTTTCGCCGGGCATGGCCGGATGTGGACGTGGACATTCGTCCGGGCCTGGCCTTCGATGCATTGCCCGCGCTTCAGCGGGAGGATGTCGACGTTGTCGTCTCATCGGACCCGGAAAGCCTGGACGGAATCGACTTTTCGGCACTCTTTGACTATGAGCCGGTCTTTGTCGCGTCGTCGCAGCACCCGCTTGCCGTCAAGGACTTTGTTGTCGCTGACGACTTTCGCGACGAGACCTTGATCACCTATCCGGTTGATCGATCCAGGCTTGACGTGTTCACGGAACTGCTCCTGCCCGCAAAGGTCGAGCCTCGCGCAATCCGCCAAGTGGAACTGACGGCCGTGATCTTGCTGCTCGTGGCATCAAATCGAGGCGTGGCCGTTCTTCCTGACTGGGTGTTGCGGGACGTGAGGCTTGATTCCGACTACGTGACCCGGCCTCTGACCGAGAAGGGCATCACGAGACGCCTCTATGCGGCGACGCGGGACAAGGACACCAGCCAGCCGTTCATGGCGTACTTGCTGCGCCTGGCACGCACGGAACCGCTGAAGCCTCGGCGCATGTCGGCCTGAACCCGCACAAACCTAAAGTGATACGCTGCCCGAACGCCCGAAACTCCTTGCGGCCCGCTTCAGCACCTTCCTTCATGATCCCCCAGGTTTGGCGCAATCGCCAGGGCAAGGCCGGACCGGCGATTGAGGTTTGGACTCGCGTCCGTTCGGTCCTGGCTGAAGATCAGTAGTCAGGGTTGGCAAACCAGGGCTCGTAGACTCGCTGCACGGCTGGCCGTCGCGCCACAGCGTTCGCGACACGCTTTACGTTTGGGAACTCTTCGATTGCTGGATGCCCTTTGGACGGGCGCAACCACGTGGTCAGCATGAACAGGTAGATGTCGGCGGCGCTGAAGCGATCGCCAAGCACCCATTCATTGTGGCCGACCTGCCGGTCGACGACCGACCAGGTCTCTCGCAATCGACGGCTGCCTCGCTGTTGCGCGCCGCGTTCTCCTCGGAGAGAATCGGCAAATCGGTCGGGATAGTAGGTGAGCTGGAACGCGTTCTGTACCGAGTTGGAGAAATAGACGAGCGTTTGGAGATAGAGCGCTCGTGTAGGTTCGTCTGTCGGGGGTGCGAGTCGAGATTCGGGATGTCGGTCACACAAGAAGATCGTTATCGCGGCGCATTCGTACATGGCGCCTGAATCCCACAACAGCACTGGAACCCAGCCATTTGGGTTGATCTTCAGCTGTTCGGGCGGCCGTTGTTCTCCCGGCACGATCGACGTGTCGAGAAGCTCGTACGGAGCGCCGATCTCGTCGAGGATGACCCGGACGCCCATGGAGGCGCTTCTGGGCGCGTAGTAGAGTTTGTACATCGCGAATGCCCTCGGTGAATCCCGTTGAGTTGCGCGGCTTGACGAGCCTTCTCGAATCCGGTCGCCAGATCAAGCCTTGGTGAAGCTAGGGCAGGTGGCCTCCAGTCCCCGCGTCAGTTCCCTTGGTCGCCGCGCGCATCAAGGCTGACCGATTCGGCAGGTACGCACGTGTCAGCGGGCCTGCGAGATTGCCGTCGCCACGAGGTCGCTGATCTCGGCGACCGAGGCTCGCCTTGGATTGGTGGCCGCGGCGCTGTCCTGAATGGCTTTCCGGGCGATCCTGTCTGCACAGTCCGTCGGAACTCCGATTTCACCAAGCGACCTGGGTATTTCGATCTCGTCCAGCAGGGATTCGACGGCGCGGACAAAGCCTTCGATGGTTCGATCCTCAATGCCCATCGCCTCGGCCATTCGGATCACCTTGACGTCCTGGCCTGGCAGGTTGAACCGCAACACCACCGGCAAGATGATCGCATTGGTCAGGCCGTGTTGGGTGTCAAATTCGGCACCGACCATATGCGAGATTGCATGCACCAGGCCCAGCCCTTTGAGAAATGAGATTCCGGCGAGGCAAGACCCGGCAAGCATTCCGCTGCGCGCTTCAAGATTGTTCGGTTCGCGGACAGATACGGGAAGCATTTTCGCAACCAGCGACAGCCCTTCAAGCGCGGCTCCGTCGCACAGCGGATGGAAACCCGGCACGAGATAGGCCTCGATCGCGTGTGTCATGGCGTCCGCCCCCGTCCAGGCTGTCAGGTCCGGAGGCAAGCCAAGCGTCAAGTTCGGATCAAGCAAGGCCAATGCCGGCTTGCACTTCGGGTGCCAAATGCAGAACTTCATTCCTTTCCCGACATGGGTCACCATCGCCGTGCTTTCGGTTTCCGCGCCTGTGCCGGCGGTGGTGGGGATGGTGATCAAGGCCGGAAACTCTGGCGCGACATCGGGTACGGGTCTCTCGTACTCGAACGCCCAAAGGTCCATGCCGCTCTTCACCGTCAGGCAGATGGCCTTCCCCCCGTCCATCGCGCTGCCGCCGCCGATGGCGATGACGCCATCATGGTCGCCAGCGGCAAATGCCGCGCAACCGGTCCCGATCTCGTCGTCACGCGGATTGGGCGATATCTCCCAGAACAGGCCCGATCTCAGGCCCGATTGCGCCAGGTACGCCTGCAGCTGCCCAATGAACGGCAAGCCGCGGCTGCCGCTGTCGGTGACTACCAAGGGCCTCTTGATGCCCATGCTGTGGCACCTGTCCCCGATTTCAGCCAAGCGGCCGGGACCAAACGCGATGGGCACCGGAATCGTCCAGTCCTGAGGCTCGAGAATCTCGGATTTAGCCATGCCGTGCCTGTCCTGGGTGACTTGGTTGATGACGCAATCTGCCTTGACTTGCCCCCCTCCACAACATCACAGGACAGTCCGGTTGAACAAGGCCTCGGCGCTACGCAGGCCTCGGTGGCGGTCCGCGTGGGGGCTGGCAAGGTCGCCCAAGGGCCTGCAAGCAATCTGATGGCTGCATCCGAAAGTGTCTTGAGCGGGGCCTCGCGTCCACTGCCGTCGGATCTCCATTGAGGGCGTCCGGCGAAAGGGATCAATGCGTGCCCGGATCATTTCAGGCGACGCCTGGCTTGCGACATCAGGGCGTCTTGTAACCAAGGCGGCCGATCGGACGCGACGGATTTTCCGCTCGGGGCGCTTACTCGTTCCCATGCGCGACATTGTCCCTGCTGCCGGAATCGTCAGCTGGGATGCCGTCTTGCTGCTCCAGGCCAAATTGTCTGGCGAGCAGGAATCGGTAAAGCTTGAAGGCGAGCCGTTCTTCGTCCACCTCCAGCCGGTGCCGTGCGGCCGATGTCATTGCCATCGTTCGGCATGCCTCGTCTGCAACCACAGATGCAGCTTGCATGCCGAACGCATCTGCCTGCCCGATCGCGTCGCCTGGGCCGAATTGATGCAGGCGTGAACCGTCTCCGTCGCGTGCAGAGGCCCGGCCGGAGATCAGGAATTGCAGCCGCACTTGGGGCCCGTCCGCACCCACCAAGGTCTCTTCGGTGGCATATTCGCAAGGCGTGAGCCAGTCGCGAAGTTCATTCATCAGGTCCTCGAATTCGATTTGCCTTTCCAGATGGCGTTCGAGATTGCGGCCGACGTGCTCCAGCAAGGCAGAGCGTTGGCCATCTGCCGCGGCCGCACCTGCCCTCCAGGCCGCGATGACGATGTCCTCGCAGCATTCGAGGGCGCGGTCCGTGTCTGGCTCAAGGATCAGTTTTGCAAATGCCGCTTCCGGCAGGCTTCGTCTCAGGCTCGAGCGGAGTTGGCCGGACACCGCGCTCAGGACCACTTTCGTTCCGACTTCGTTCGCCGCCCACAGAAACCGGGACAGCGCGTTTACCGCGGAGAAGTCGAAGCCTGAGACGGCTGTGAAATCCAGCATCAGGCAGATAGGACGGGAAGGACCCTCGACGGACTTTCTGAGGCGACTGATCAGTGGGTCCGCGCTGCCGAAGAAGATGTAGCCGCGCAACTGATAGACGTACGCCCGCCCGCCTTCCTCCAGCAAAATTGCCCGATCAGGTATGTTGCGCGCCTTGTTGCTTCGCCGTTCGCGCACCGTGAACCTGGATGCGATCAGGTCGGTGCGGCTGAGGCGCACGGTGAAGAACACGAGTGTGGCCAACATGCCTGCGCCAACGCCCTCAATCAGGCCGAAGAGGACAATCACGGCGAAAATCATCACGACGATGGCAAATTCCGCCCAGGGAAGAATCTTGCGGTTCTTGGCCAGCCCCTCTTCCAGCATGCCCAAGCCCGCAAAGATCAGGATGCCGCCGATCAGGGCCGTAGGGATGAATTCCAGCACTTCGTCTCCGACAAAAAGTGTGAAGCCGATGACCGATGCGGCAACCATGCCGGTAAGCCGAGTGGTGGCCTTGAGCAGTTTGCTGCGCAGCGATGGGGGCACGAACAGCGTTGCCACGGTCCCGCCACCGAAGCTGGAAACCACGCTGGCAAGTCCGCAAGCACTGAACTCGCGATTCCAGTCGAGATCCTGATTTACCGCAAGTTCAAGCCCGGCAACGTTCATGACGACGCAAATGAAGGCGATCAGCATCAGCGTCAAAATGTTGGGGATCTGGCCGGCCAAGGCGGTCCACTGCACAAGTGCCAGATCGGCAGGCAGCAGTGCGGGCCACAGGCCTCCGTCTGCCGTGCTTGCGAGCAGCAGTCCGGTTGCACGCGCTTCGTCTCCGGAAACGCCCAGGGTGCCGAGGGCGAGATGGTATGCAACGATCGCGGCGATCGCGCTTGTCGGCAGAATCAGCGCATTGCCCCAGCGCTTCACCGTGACATAGAGCGCGATCCCGTATGCCGTGCCCGGAAGCCAGGTCCACAGTACTGCGGGTTCCAAAAGCGCGGATGCCGTTTGCCATCCTGGTGTCGCCCCCATGAGCGAAATGGCCGCCAGGCACACGGTGCCCCCGATTCCAGACACGAATCCAGCGGCGACGGGGTAGGGGACGAAGCGCACCAGGTTGGTGAGACGGAATCGCCCAATCAAAAGGCAGCAGATTCCGGTGGCGAGCGAGCCGATCATGAGCGCGCAGGCAACCGTGACGAACAGCGGCTTTCCCTGCCCATCCGTCGTGTCCGCGATCAAGGCCATGATGATCACGAGCGCCGGCGTCAGGCCTGCGACCGCACCACGATAGCCACCCGTCAGCGCGACAACCAGGCATCCGACGAAGTTCCCGAACAGGATCATGCCGATGCCTTGGGAAGAATAGGGTGCCAGTTCGCCGGAGAAGATGAAGCTTCCGAAGGCAATCTGCGCAACGAGCAGGGCGAGACCGGACGTGAATCCCGCCGACAGCGCCGGAACGGCTTTCGCCGACAGGGCATCGACGCGAAGTTCGGATCCCAGATCCCGGAGGGCAGGTGTCATGCGGTTGCCTCGCAGGTGGAAGTTTCGGCTCCAGTTTCAGCCAAACTGCAACATGCTGGTGCCGGCTCGCCCTTCTGCCGAGGCTTTGAGGCGGCTGCGAGGCATGTCAAGCACTTTGTCCCGCCTGGTCGACGATCATCATGAAGGTGCCGGCTCAGTTCCCGCTTCGCACGAAACGGCCCGCATCTTCGGCAGCCTTTCTGAGGGCGTCTGACTTGTTGACCGTCTCGACCCATTCCGTCTCTGGATCGCTGTCCCAGACGATCCCGCCGCCCGCCTGGATATGGAGCTTCCGGTCCTTCAGGACGGAGGTGCGAAGGGCGATGCACATGTCCATGTCGCCGCCGGCACTGAAGTAGCCGACTCCTCCGCCATAGATTCCGCGCTTTTCGGGTTCGATCTCGTCGATGATCTCCATTGCCCGGACCTTTGGGGCGCCGGACAGCGTGCCGGCAGGGAGGCCCGCAAGCAAGGCGGAAAGCGCGTCGTGCTCATCCGAAAGTTCGCCAACGACGTTGGAAACGATGTGCATCACGTGACTGTAGCGTTCGATCGTGAACTCCTCGGTTGGTCGCACGGTGCCGATCTTGGCCACGCGACCGACATCGTTGCGGCCCAGGTCGAGAAGCATAAGGTGCTCGGCCAGTTCCTTTTCATCCGCCAGCAACTCGGCCTCCAAGGCGCGATCCTCTTCCGGCGTCCGGCCCCGAGCCCGCGTGCCCGCGATGGGTCGAATGGTGACTTCACCGTCGAAGACGCGAACCAGGATTTCGGGCGATGCACCGATGACCTGAAAGCTGCCGAAGTCGAAGTGAAACATGAAGGGCGAAGGATTGATCCGGCGCAGCGCGCGATAGAGCGAGAATGGCTGCAGCTCGAACGGCAACGTCCATCGCTGGGAAGGGACAACCTGGAAGATGTCGCCTGCCGCAATGTACTCGCGCGCCTTCCTCACCGCCGCCAGGTAGTCTTCCTTGGAAAAGTTCGAAACCGGCTCCAATTCGCCTGCCTCGTCTCCAAAGTCGCGGCCTGACGGGGGCAAGGGCCGGTCAAGGTCGCGGACGGCATCCATCACGCGTTCAGCGGCCTGGTTGTACGCAGCGCGCGCGGACAGGCCGGAAGCGGTCCACGCTGGAGCGACCACGATGACCTCGCCCTTGACGCCGTCAAGCACGGCGACCACCGAGGGGCGCAGCATCATTGCATCGGGAAGGCCCAGCGGGTCCGGGTTCACTTCCGGCAATTTCTCGACGAGCCGAATCATGTCGTACCCGAGATAGCCAAACAGCCCGGCTGAGGCGGCTGGCAGGTCTGCCGGTAGATTGATGCGGCTCTCGTTGATGATGTTCCTGAGCGAGGCGAGGGGGTCAGCCTGATCCTCTGCGAAGGCAAACGGGTCATGGCGGAAGTTCCGATTGATCCGGGCCTTCTTCCCATGACACTCCCAAATGAGATCCGGCTTCATTCCAATGATCGAGTATCGACCCCGCACTTCGCCGCCGGTTACGCTCTCGAGAAGAAACGAATGGGCCTGCGCGCCCGTGAGTCGCATCATCAACGAAACCGGCGTATCGAGGTCGGCGGCAAGGCGCGTGTAGACCAACTGGTTTTCGCCGCGCTCGTAGGCCGCCTCGAAGGCGCCGAAAGACGGTTCCGGCGTCATGTCAGCGCAATTGCGCGTGGACGGCGTTAAGTGCAGCCTGGTCCACCTCGACTTCAGCCTGCTCGACCAGGGCTTGAGTGTAGGCGGTCAGTATGCCGCCAGACAGTCCCGCAGCGATCCATTCCGCAAACGTGTTCCGTTCCGCCGCAGTGTCCGGCGAACCCGGATCGGGCTTCGTGATCGCGTCCAGCCGCATCAGCCAGGCTTCGCCGTCAAAGGACAGGACTCGAATCTCGTCACGCTCCATGTTGAAGAGGGCTGCGATGAAGTCCGGCGGCGTGCCTTCGACGAACCCGTTGCGCGGAAGCTCTCGATCCGACTCCAGAGCCAGATCAAGCGCTGCCATTTCCCGACCGGCGCGCAGTTGCTCCGCAACGGCTTCGGCTTGGGCAGCCAGCGCCCTTTCAGTGCGATCACGGATCAACGCGGTCGCGACGTCTTCGCGCACGTCAGCCAGCGGACGAAGCTCTGGTTCACGGACCTCTTCCACCTCCATGACGAAAATGCCGCCGTCCTCCAGTTCAACGACTTCAGGAAATGCGTCCGTCCCGACTTCGGTCGCCGCCGTGCGAAACGACGTGTAGGCCGCAATTCCGTCAAACACGTCCTCGTTCCATTCGATCTGACCTTCCTCCAGATCGGTCCGTTCCGCCAGCATGGCCATGTCTGCCCCGCCCGCGAGGAGATCCTCGACTGCCGGTACCAGCTCCAGGATCTGGCGCCTTGCCCTGTCGAGGGCGGCGTCTTGCCGAAGTTCGTCCTTGGCATCCTCAAATGTGGTTGCCTGGCTGGCCAAGATGCCGTTCATGCGGTAGATCGCCGGTCCCAGTTCGGAAGGAAGCGGGCCCACGACACCTGGCTCCTCCAGCGCAAATATCTCGGTTGCGGCTTCCGCAAGGTCCTCCTCGGCAACGTCGCCAAGATCGACATCGGAGAGATCGAGACCCCGCTCAGCCACGAGTGCATCAAAGGTGACTTCATCGCCGTCGATGCGATTCTTGGCGGCTGACGCCTGTGCTTCGTTCGTGAACACGAGGCGTTCGACGAGACGTCTCTCGGGCTGCACGAACTCGTCGATGCGAGAGTCATAGAGCGTGCGAAGCTGCGCCTCGTCGATCTCGACCTGCTCGGCCAAGGCATCGGGTGTCAGCAAGGCGTATCGGATCAACTTCGTTTCGGGTCGCGTAAAGGGGCCGGGATTCTCCCGATGATACGCTGCAAGCTCGGTTTCGAACGGATTCGGGACCGGTTCATCGAGACCCTCGGCCGTCAACCGAGCCCATGTCACGTCACGGGTCTCGCGTTCG
Organism: Paracoccaceae bacterium; assembly: GCA_965208685.1. Taxonomy (GTDB): domain Bacteria; phylum Pseudomonadota; class Alphaproteobacteria; order Rhodobacterales; family Rhodobacteraceae; genus JAJEFO01. Next base: position 1,686,168 of record CBDBPL010000007.1, read on the forward strand.
TGGATGAACAATGTGTCGACCAGAATGTCGGGTGCATGGGTTCCGCCGCGAATGGCGCTTCGCAACAGCTCTTCGGCGACATTGCTCCTGATCTCGGCCTCGAACTCGCTTGCGTTCAATCCGGCCCGTTCAAGCGCGAACTCGTAGACCTGCCGATCGAATTCGCCGGAGGCGTCGCGGAACTCCGGCAGCGACCGGATGCGATTGCTCACGGTCTCGTCGCCGGCGGAGATGCCGAGCGTTGCCGCTTCGCTCTCGACGGCGGCGGCGTTGATGAGCTGGGCGAGCACGGCGCTGTCCATGCCGAAATTGCGAACTTCCTGGAACGTCACCGGCTGCCCGATCTGGCTCTCCAGTCTCTGCATTCGAGCGTAGATCGCGCGCGCGTAGTCGTTGATGCCGACCTCGGCCTGCCCGACGGTGGCCACGGATCCCGTGGAGCCGCCGAAATTCGTCACGCCGAACCCGGCCAGTCCGAGAATGAGCAGGGCCATGATCACGAACGTGCCGGTGCTCTTTACCTTGTCCTTTGCCATGTGGCCTTGCCTCTGAAATTTGGTCGCGATGTCCTAGCCGAGGCGCGGGTTCAGGGCAAGGGCCGCCGAACAGGCAGGGCCGGATGGACAGGGGCGCTACCGAACGCGACGTCACGAGACGTCCGCTTCGCGGCATCAAGGGCCGCTGCACTTGGCCGCAACTTGAACGTGCTCCCGCAAGGAAGATTCCCGACCGGAAAAGGTGTCCCGGCTGGAAGCTTGCAGTCCAGAGATTGTGCGAGGGCGTTCGCAACCGGGTCGGCCACGGATCGGAGAACGCTGCTGCGATGCGACGGCTGCCGCTCAACCCGCGCAGGTGACGAAGGACAGTCAGGCGAAATCCATGCCAAGCGCCCTCAAGAAGGCCGGACAGGACTTCCGGCATGCCTTGAGGCAGATCAGTTCCGCTGCACGCCTTTCGGAGTGCGGGAATGCCTGAAAGAGGAATTGCCATGCCGTGAACTGATGCTGAAGTGCTTCACGCAACATTCCAGCGTGGAGCGTGAGAGGCGCTTGACAGGACCCATGACATGGAATCGGGCGTCGCCGCGGATCCTGCTAACCGGTTTCTTGCATGAAGGCATCCGGTCGGCGCAGGAGGAACGACATGGCGCAGATCCTGGTCCGCCAGCTGGCCTCGGAAGCGCACCATGCCTTGAAGGCGCGTGCCCGGCAGCGGAACCGCAGCGCGGAGTCGCTGGCCCGCGAAATTCTCGAACGCTCCCTGGTTCCCGAGTCGCGCACCGATCTCGGCAGTCGCATCGCAGCCCCATGGGACGGAGCCGGTCTTTCGGGCGTCGACCTGGAACGTGACCGGACGCCATGCGAGCCAATGGACCTGCAATGATCATTCTCCGCACGCATATCGTAGAAAGCGTTCGGTAACTCCCTAAGTTGCCGTTATACCGTAGTTTTTTCTACTTCCCCGCTGGACCTCGGCCAGCCCCGCAAGCATCCAGAGAGCGATCTGACTCCGAAACTGCGCACCGCGGTGAACGCGCCTGCCGCGGGCGTGCAGGCCTCCCCCAATTCCGGAAATTCTCCGCCGCATGACCTGGGCCGGGGCCTTCGCGGACGCAGCCGGCGGGCGCCGGGCGGGCTGACGACGGCCTGCGGTCGCGAGGTGCCGGCACCATCGCGCAGGAGCGTGCGCTTTGGTCCGGACGGCGGGAGGCCGCCGGATTTCTCCCTACCGTGGGCTTTGCAAACCCAGGCGGCACCTCCTGCGGTCGCTGCGTCGGTGCGCGACGGCCGGCACCGGGCCGGCGGCGCGGCAGGTCCGGCACATCCTGCGATCGAACGGGGGCGGCATGGGCAACGACGACAGCGGCTTCTTCGACACGAGGCGCGCGGCGGACTATCTCTGCCTATCGCGCCTCACGCTGGACGGCTACCGCGTGACCGGAGACGGGCCCGCCTTCCACCGCTTCGGCAACCGGGTGCGGTATCGCAGGTCGGATCTGGACGCGTGGGCAGCGACGCGGCGGGCGACCACGACGGCGGAGGCGGACAGGCTGGGTGCGCGATGAGGGGACATGTTGGATCGGCGCTTGCAAACTGTCCGCAAAACTCCTATGTTTTCGGACAAGGAGAACTCAGCAATGTCCGTCGCCGAGACCATCCGCACCGAACTCCGCAACCTGCCGAGGGGCCGGCCCTTCGCGACCTCGCGCTTCGCCGGGCACGGTCCGCGCGGCGCCGTTGACCGGGCGCTCTCGCGCCTCGTGGAAGAGGGTGGGATCGAGCGCCTCGCCCGGGGCGTCTTCGTCCGCCCCAGGAAGAGCCGCTTCGTGGGAAGCGTCGTTCCGGGCGTCGCCGAGGTGGTTCGTGTCATCGCCCGGGACAACGGCGAGACAGTCCAGGTGCACGGCGCCGAGGCAGCCCGCCGCCTCGGCCTCAGCACCCAGGTCCCGACGACGCCGGTGTTCCATACCAGCGCGTCCAGCCGCACGATTCGCATCGGCAACGCAACGGTCCGGATGGTCCACACCTCGAACCGCCGCAGGCTTCAGTTCGCCGGTGAGCCCGCCGGCCTCGCGCTGGCGGCACTCTGGTATCTCGGCAAGGGCAATGCGACGCCGGAAGCGGTTGCCAGGATCGAGTCCGCGATCGGTCCGGATGCGTTCGCCAGGCTCCGCTCGGCCGGCATGCCGGCCTGGATGGCCGAGGCGCTCGACGCGGGGGTGGCCGCCCGTGGCTGACGCCTTCCTCACGCTCCCGGCCGCGGACCGGCGGGACATCCTCCAGACCGCCGCCGCGCGGTCCGGTCGGCCAGCAATCATCCTGGAGAAGGACGTCTGGATCTGCCGGGTCCTCCAGGTCCTCTTCTCGATCCCGGACCGCCACCCGATGGCCTTCAAGGGTGGCACCTCGCTCTCCAAGGTCTACGGCGTCATCGACCGCTTCTCCGAGGACGTCGACATCACCTTGGACTACCGCGCCTTCGCAGAGGGGTTCGATCCCTTCGCGCCGGGCGTCAGCCGGTCCGCGATCCGCCGGTTCGGCGACCGCCTCAAGTCACGCGTGGAGAGTTACACCCGCGATGTCGTCGGTCCCGCTCTCGAGGCCGCGGCCGACGGGTTCCCGGCGTCGTGCCGGCCCGCCGTCCGCATCGACGACGGCGGCGAGCATGTCCGCTTCGCCTATCCCTCGGCCGTCGAGAATCCGCTGGGCTACCTCGCGAGCGAGGTCCTGCTGGAGTTCGGCGGCCGCAACGTCGTAGATCCGAACGAGCGCCACGAGATCGTGCCCGACATCGCTGCCATGACCAACGGGCTCGACTACCCCACGGCGACGGTAACGGTGCTCTCCCCGGCGCGCACCTTTTGGGAGAAGGCCACGCTGGTCCATGTCGAGTGTCACCGGCGCCGGCTCGCCGCCAGCCCGGAACGGCTCTCCCGCCACTGGTTTGACCTGGCCTGCCTCGCCCGGCACGACGCCGGCCACGTGGCGCTCGCGGACCGCGCCCTGCTGGAGGATGTCGTCCGCCACAAGACCGTCTTCTTCAATGCGAGCTACGCCAGCTACGGCGACTGCCTGGACGGGCAACTCCGGCTCGTTCCCGACGAGGATCAGCTTGGCGGCCTCCGGTCCGACTACGACGCAATGCGCCGCGCCGGAATCATCGGCGGCGACGCGCCGTCGTTCGATGCCCTGATCGAACGACTCCGAGCTCTCGAAGCCGAGGGCAACCGACCGTCCTGACTGCGTCCTGCCGGCCCGCCGTCCGCCGCTTGTGCAACCGTTGTACGCCAGCCGCCACCGGAGAATCCATACCGCAGGGCTGAATCTTGCCATTCGCGACGATCGCCAGGAGCGGCATGCGGCGACGGGTGGAGCGGGGTCGAATCGGCCTCAGACCTTGATGTATCTAATCGATACGAACGTCGTTTCCGAGGTTGCGAAGCCCGACCCCTCGCCGTCGCCAGGAGCGGCATGCGGCGATGGGTGGAGCGGGGTCGAATCGGCCTCAGATGCCCGCTCTCGCATGGCTCGACAGGCAGGCCGAGGATGCCCTGTACCTGACGTCGGTCACCGTCGCGGAAATCAGCGCAGGCGTTCACAAGCTGGACGCGGGCAGGCGTCGTGACGTTCCTGGGCGCAGACTGAAGGATACCGTCGCCAGAAGGATACCGTCGCCCTGTTCCCGGACCAGTTGCTCCCTTAGGATCCTGGCGCCGCGCTCCTGCCTGAAGAGGTCCTGGCCGTTGTGCCACGCCAGGGACGTGCCATCGGCTTTCAGGACGGCCTGATCGCGGCAATCGCCGTCCATCGCAAGGCCACGGCAGCCACGCGCGATGCCTCGTCGTTCTGGGCGGCAGGCGTCGAGGTCATCAACCCATGGAGGCGAACGCGGAAACCGGCACCATTGAATGCCGATGAACGTCCCGTGTCTCATGTGTCATGTGCGGGCGCGGACCCTGCGCCTGCGGGCCGGCATGAATGCGAGGTGGTGCGAAAGCGCGGCCGGGCAACCCTGGCGTCAATGCTGCGGTCAGAGCGGAGCGATGTCGCCTTCGGCACGCAGTGCGTGGAACTCGGCCTCGAAGGCGAGAAACCGTCCCTCCGTGACGGCATCGCGGATTCCGGACATGAGTTCCTGGTAATAGTGCAGGTTGTGCCAGGTCAGCAGCATCCCCGAAATCATCTCCCCGGCGCGGAACACGTGATGAAGGTAGGCACGGCTGTAGTTCCGGCAGGCGGGACAGGTGCACGAATCGTCCAGCGGGCGCGGATCGTTCGCGTGCCTTGCGTTCTTCACGTTGACGGCGCCCCGGCGCGTGAATGCCTGGCCGGTGCGGCCAGACCGCGATGGCAGCACGCAGTCCATCATGTCGATCCCGCGCTTTACGGCTCCGATGATGTCATCGGGCTTTCCGACGCCCATGAGATAGCGTGGCTTGTCGCGAGGGAGCATTGCGGGCGCATGATCGAGCACGTCGAACATCGCGTCCTGGCCTTCTCCGACGGCCAGGCCGCCAATCGCGTAGCCATCGAAACCCATGGCCACGAGCGCATTGGCGCTTTCCTCCCGCAACTCCCGGTTGAGACCGCCCTGCTGGATTCCGAACAGCGCATGTCCCGATCGCTCTCCGAACGCGGCCTTCGATCTCGTCGCCCATCGCATCGAAAGGCGCATGCTCCTTGCGATCGCCTTGTCGGGTGCGGGCAGGGCAGGGCACTCGTCGAAGCACATGACGATGTCGCTTCCCAGCAGGCGCTGGATCTCAATGGATCGTTCCGGGGAAAGCATGTGCCGGGAACCGTCGATGTGGGACGTGAAACGGACACCCTCTTCGGTCACCTTCCTCATGCCGGCGAGGCTCATGACCTGAAACCCGCCGGAATCCGTAAGGATCGGCCTGTCCCAGTTCATGAACTCGTGAAGTCCGCCAAGACCCGCGACCCGCTCGGCGCCGGGCCGCAGCATCAGGTGATACGTGTTGCCGAGGAGGATGTCCGCGCCTGTCGCAGCCACGCTTTCCGGAAGCATGGCCTTCACGGTGCCCGCGGTGCCAACCGGCATGAACGCAGGAGTCCGCACGTTGCCCCGTCCGGTCGTGATCACGCCCGCACGCGCCGCGCCGTCCGTGGCGTTCAGCTTGAAGGAATGGCTCTCGGTCATGGCGCGGGTCCGGTTCAGGCCGAAAGTCGCTCCATGAACTCTTCGGGGACGTCAAGATTCGCCGTCACGCGCTGGATGTCGTCGTCGTTCTCCAGCGCGTCGATCAGGCGCAGGAGCTTCTGGAAACCCTCCATGTCCAGTGCCGCAACCGTCGTCGGTCTCCAGATCAGCCTCGTGGATTCCGCCTCGCCCAGATCCGCGTCGAGCGCCCTGGAGACATCGTTCAGCGCTGCATCCGCGGTCAGGATGACGTGACCGTCCTCGTCGGATTCGATGTCTTCCGCCCCGGCGTCAATGGCCGCCATCATCACGGTGTCCTCGTCGCCGGCAGATGCCGGGTAGACGATTTCGCCCTTGCGTTCGAACATGAAGCTAACCGAACCCGTCTCGCCGAGGTTGCCGCCGTGCTTGTCGAAGCAGGCGCGCACGGTTGACGCGGTCCGGTTCCGGTTGTCGGTCAGCGCTTCGACGATGACGGCAACGCCACACGGCCCGTATCCTTCGTAGCGGATCTCCTCGAATTCATTGCCGTCCCCTGCCTGGGATCTCGAAATCGCTCGGGCGATGACATCCTTCGGGACCGAGTTCGACTTCGCTTCCTTCACGGCCAGCCGCAATCGGGGATTCTTCTCCGGGTCAGGGTCGCCGAGCTTTGCCGCAACGGTGATTTCCTTGGAGAGCTTGGAGAACAGCCTGGACCGGGCCGCGTCCTGTCGTCCCTTGCGGTGCTGGATGTTCGCCCATTTGGAGTGGCCGGCCATCGCGTTTCGGTCCCTTTCGCCTAGCGGGTTGGCCGAGGATATAGGGCAGGTGGCGGCTTGCGCGCAAGGGCGGGATGATCCTGGTGAGCGTGCCGCGTGCCGGGGCTTTGCCTGCTATGGACCCGAGCGCAAAGTGCTGCTACAAATTGTGTGGTGAATGCCAGGGACCGCAAGATAAGTGGCTCGCTGCCGACGATTCGACGCTTGGAAGACGCGGCGATCAATCGCATTGCGGCAGGTGAGGTCGTCGAACGACCCGCCTCGGCGGTAAAGGAACTCGTCGAGAACGCGATTGATGCCGACGCACGCCGCATTGCAGTCTCCGTGGCCGAGGGTGGCAAGCGACTGATACGGGTCGAGGACGACGGCTGCGGCATCGTCGCGGATCAGTTGCAGCTTGCTCTTTCGCGCCACGCGACGTCAAAGATCGACGGATCGGACCTGCTGAACATTCGCACCTTGGGCTTTCGCGGCGAGGCGCTGGCATCGCTTGCTGCCGTCGGGCGGTTGAGCGTCACGTCCCGGCCCGAGGGATTCGGCGCCGCGGTCATTGCGGCGTCTGCCGGAACCTTGGAACCGGTACGTCCTGCAGCGGGCAAGCCGGGCACGACGGTGGAATTGCAGGATCTTTTCTTCGCCACTCCGGCCCGGCTCAAGTTCCTGCGCAGCGAACGAGCCGAGATGCGGGCGGTCACCGACATGGTGAAGCGGCTGGCCATGGCGGAACCGCGCATCGGCTTCGAGCTCTTCGACCACACGGACGCACCGCGCCGCGTCTTTGCCGTTCAGGCGGAGATGGGCGATCCCGTGCAGGCAATGTCAGACCGGATCCAGGCCGTTCTCGGGAAGGAATTCATCGAGAACGCCATTTGCATCAATGCCGAGCGCGGCGGTCTGCACATGACCGGATTCGCTGCGTTGCCGACCTATTCGCGCGGCTCCGCCGTGCATCAGCATTTTTTCGTCAATGGCCGTCCCGTGCGCGACAAGCTCTTTTTCGGCGCCCTCAGGGCGGCCTATTCGGACGTGCTCAGCCGTGAACGGCACCCCGCCGCCGCGATCTTCATTGAATGCGTGCCGACCTTGGTCGACGTGAACGTACACCCGTCAAAGTCCGAGGTGCGGTTTCGCGAGCCCGGGATGGCGCGCGGGCTTGTCGTTTCCGGTCTTCGGCATGCGCTCGCGGAGGCCGGCCACCGGTCGTCAAGCACGATCGGGACCGATGCCCTTGGCGCGTTTCGGGCGCCGCCGGAAGCGGCGCGTGTCTACCAGATGGACCGCAGGCCGGGGCGCGGCAAGGCAACAGTCGACACGCAGGACATTCAAGGCGATGACGGCTTCTTGCAGGACCTGGACGGAGTCGCCGCCGGTCGCGTCGACTCCGTGGATGCCGAGAGCGAGGAACTGGATTTTCCGCTGGGAGCGGCCCGCGCGCAGTTCCACGAGAACTTCATCTTCGCCCAGACCCGGGACGGCATCGTCCTGGTGGACGCGCATGCCGCCCATGAACGCCTGGTCTACGAAAAGCTGAAGGCCCAGGTGGCCGAGACAGGGGTCGCGCGGCAGGCGCTCCTCGTGCCGGAGATCGTCGAGCTCGGCGACGCGGCGCCGGAGATTCTGGAGCACACGGAGGAGCTGCGGACGCTCGGGCTTTCGATCGAGCCCTTCGGCCAAGGGGCGATTGCCGTGCAGGAAACGCCGGCGATCCTCGGTCAGGTCGATGCCTCGCGACTCCTGAAGGACATCGCCGACGAACTTGAGGCAGGAGGGTCGTGCGGCACGCTCAAGGCGCGGATCGACGCGATCCTGTCTCGCATCGCGTGCCACGGCTCGGTTCGGACCGGTCGATTGATGCGCGCCGAAGAGATGAACGCGCTCTTGCGCGAGATGGAGGCAACGCCAAATTCAGGTCAGTGCAATCATGGACGGCCGACATACGTGGAACTGAAGATGCAGGATGTGGAAAGGCTCTTCGGTCGGCGGTGAAGCTTGCGGACGCGGTGATTGCCACACCGACGGCTCGAGCGTCTCGACCGCCGTTGCTGCAGGAACTCGGCCACGGCTTCCAGCCAAGTCCAGGACGTGGCGTTCGACCGGCCCACTTTGGGCCCTGCACGTGGCGTCTATCTGCGCAGCCGCGCCTTTCGGCCGCCGCGCCGCCCGGGCAGCCGCGACTTTCGGTCCGGCAATTCGGCCATGATACTGTCTCGCTCCCCCGGTGTCATCCGGCCCCATGACGCGATCTCTTCGCCCGTGCGGTGACAGCCGAGGCAGATCCCGGCATCGGGATGTATGAGGCACACCTGGACGCAGGGGCTCTCGATGTCTTCGCGCTTCCAGAGGTCGTCGCTCATGTTGCCCTCACGTGGCAGATCCGGTCCAGCGCCCCCTGCAGGATGTAGGAGGCGGCGACGTGGTCAATGACCTGGCCGCGACGCTTGCGCGACAGGTCGGCCTCCAGAAGCGCACGTTCCGCCGCCACTGTCGAGAGCCGCTCGTCCCAGAAGGCGACGGGAAGTTCGGTGGACTTCGCTAGGTTGCGTGCGAAGGCTCGCGTCGCCTGGCAGCGGGGACCTTCCGAGCCGTCCATGTTGAGCGGCAGTCCCAGTATCAGCCCGACAACCTCCCGTGATGCGCAGGTCGCCATGAGGGCCGAGATGTCCTTTCCAAGCTTCCTCCTGCGGATTGTCTCTACCGGGCTTGCCACGCGCCGCCGCGTGTCACTCACCGCGACACCGATCGTTGCGGTTCCGAGATCAATTCCCGCCAAGGCACCGGAGGCAGGCAATTCCGCCGCAAGGGACTCGATTTCTTCAAAGATCATTCGGCAATCCCGGCTCGCGCACCCGCATCGCGGATGATTGCCATTGCCGCCGCGTCGTCGCCAAAGACTGCCTGCGCTTCGATGTAGGCGCTTCGCGCCCGCTGGTCATCTCCCAGAACCGTGAGCGAGTGGACAAGTTGCGCCCACTCTTCCGGCCTGCCGCCTTCCTCTGCAAGGCGGGTCGCAAGACCCTCGACCATTCCGCGGATCATGGCTTCCCGGTCTTTTGCGTCAATGTCCTCTGCAGCTGCGACTTCGGCAGCAGTCGGCCCCCGGACTGCGGGTGGCTCGTATCTCACGCCAGCTCCTGCAGCGACGTCGACGATCCCGGCGCGCAGCACTGGCATCCATGGTTCATCCGACATGCTGGTCTCCAGCAGGCCACGCCATAGCGGGAACGCGAGATCCGGCCGGCCAACCTGCACTTGCAGCAGCCCGAGAAAGTAACGCCCCGTGCGGTTCCCGGGGTCGAAAGCAAGCAGGCGCGAGACATATTCCTCCGCTTCCGGGGACACGTAGCCTCCCGCCGAAAAGACCATCATCTCGATCATGGCGGCGAGATCGGCGATCGTGACTCCGTCATCCTTCGCGGCAAGGAGCTGTTCCTGCGCCCGGCGCGCGGCGGCGAAATTGCCCAGCCGGGCCTCGTGTCTTGCAAGAAGCGTTAGGCCCTGGATGTCGGATGGGCGTTCCCTGACGGCCTCTCTTAGCCTGTCCATCAAGTTCCGAAAGTCTTCGGCCACGAACTCGGGGCGGGGAAGATTCGGAGCTGCAATTGTCTCCGCTTCTTCTTGGCCCGGGCGATCCCTGGCAGCCGTTTCCAATGCCGCGAGCCTTGCATTGATCGGAAGATCGGGCATTCCAGGAGCGCCCTGCGTCAGGTAGATGCCGCCCCCGCCCGCAATCAGCGTTGCAACTATGATCCCTGCGGCAAGTCTCCTGTTGCCCGGAGCGTGTTCGCCGCGTGCCTGCGCGCGCCGGTCGGCGTCCAGCAGCCTTCGGGAAACCTCGAGGCGCACCGCTTCCGCTTCAGCCTCCGCGAGCACGCCGCGCGCCTCGTCTCGCGCCACCTCTTGCAACTGGTCTCGATAGACCTGGACGTCCGACGCGGCACTGCCCATCTCGCTGCGGTGCGCACGCATCAATGCACGGACCATCACGGCGGCGACACCGGCAATGACGAGACATGCAAGGAACCAGAATGTCATTGGCTCCACATAGTGCGCCTTTTGTCCGGCGGGAAGACCCGCCGAGGCACCAGGTGTCGCGAACTGAAGCTCTCGTGCCGCTTGCCGTCAGACGCCGCATCAGGGATTCTGGGAGAGAGACGGCGAATCAACGCCGAGACACGAGTTGCAGGACATGGGTCACTATTCTGCCTTGGCCGTGGTGCGGGAAGCGTTCCGGGATCACCGGGGCTGGCAGCGCGCCTGGAAGAGTCCCGAACCGCGGCGGCGATACGACGTCGTCATCGTGGGTGCGGGCGGGCACGGTTTGGCGACGGCATACTACCTCGGCAAGAACCATGGCATCAGGAATGTCGCTGTCCTTGAAAAGGGCTGGCTCGGAGGAGGCAACACGGGCCGGAACACGACGATCATCCGCTCGAACTACCTTCAGGACGCCTCGGCCGCGATCTACGAAAAGGCGCGCACGCTCTACGAAACGCTGAGCCAGGACCTGAACTACAACGTCATGTTCAGCCCGCGCGGCGTCATGATGCTGGCCCAGACCGAACACGAGGTTCGCGGCTACAGGCGGACGGCGCACGCCAACGCGCTCCAAGGGGTGGCAACGGAGTTCATCGGGCCGAGGCGCGTGAAGGAACTCTGCCCGATCATCGAGGTCCGGGGCCCGCGCTATCCGGTGCTGGGTGCGCTTTGGCAGCCAAGAGGCGGCACCGCGCGCCATGACGCGGTGGCCTGGGGATACGCCCGCAAATGCTCGGAAATGGGCATGGATGTCATCCAGCAATGCGAAGTGACGGGCGTGCGCACCAGCGGTGGCGATGTTGCCGGAATCGCGACGACGCGCGGCGACATCGACTGCGGCAAGCTCGGAATCGTGGTTGCCGGCCATTCCGGGCATCTGGCGGACATGGCGGGATTCAGGCTGCCCATCGAAAGCGTCGCGTTGCAGGCGCTGGTCAGCGAGCCGATCAAGCCATGCATGGACGTCGTGGTCATGGCAAACACGGTGCATGGCTACATGAGCCAATCCGACAAGGGCGAAATGGTCATTGGCGGCGGCGCGGACGGATTCAACAACTACACTCAGCGGGGATCCTTTTCCCACATCGAGGAAACCGTGCGAGCTCTCGTGGAGACATTCCCGATGATCTCTCGCCTGAAGATGCTTCGCCAATGGGGCGGGATCGTCGACATGACGGGCGATCGTTCTCCGATCCTGTCCCGGACACCGGTCGGCAACCTTTTCGTCAACTGCGGCTGGGGGACCGGCGGATTCAAGGCGATCCCTGGATCGGGGTGGGGATTTGCCGAGCTCATGGCGAAGGGCGAGAGCCCGCTTTGTGCGGAGTTCGGGCTCGATCGCTTTCGCGAGGGCCGCTTCATCGACGAGAGCGTCGCGGCTGGCGTTGCGCATTGAAGGAGGCAGTTCGGTGAACGACTCGAAAGGAAAGTGCGTCGTGAGAGCGTTTCCGGCACCGGCCAGTGCCGGTTGCCGCATCGTTCGTGCCGGGCGGCACGTGTCCCGGCCAGGGCGGTGCAGGGGCTTCGCATGCTGATCCTGACTTGTCCCTATTGCGGAATTCGGTGCGACGAGACCGAGCTCGCGGCTGGCGGCGAGGCGCATCTGAAGCGGTTCGGGCCCGGCTCGTCCGACGAGGAGTTCGAGGACTATCTCTTCATGCGCGCGAATCCCAAAGGCGTTCATTTCGAGCGCTGGCGTCACGCCCACGGTTGCGGCAAGTGGTTTCATGCGGCGCGGAACACGGTGACGCTCGAGGTCTACGGAACCTATCCGGCGCAGGTCCACGAGCCTCCGCGGGAGATCAGGGACGCGGTCGCGGCCCGGGTGCCAGGGTGGCGCTGGGGGGATGTTTCATGAGCCGCCGCCTCCCAAAGGGCGGCCGCCTGATCGACCGGTCGAAGTCTCTCGGGTTTTCCTTCAACGGCAAGGAAATGCGAGGATATCTTGGAGATACGCTGGCATCCGCGCTTTTGGGCGAAGGCCAGGTGCTCACGGGACGATCGTTCAAGTACCATCGGCCCAGGGGCATTGTCGCGAGCGGCCCCGAAGAACCCAACGCGCTGATGGGGCTCGGTCGCGACGGAACCTTCGAGCCGAATGTCAGGGCCACGACGACGGAGCTGTTCCAGGGGCTCGAGGCGCGGAGCCAGAACCACTGGCCAAGCCTGGAAATCGACTTCGGCGCGGTCAGTTCCATGCTGTCGAGGTTTCTGCCGTCAGGATTCTACTACAAGACGTTCCTTTGGCCGCGCGCCTTCTGGAAGCACGTGTACGAGCCGGCGATCCGCCTTTCCGCCGGGCTCGGCAAGCCCCCGATGCGACGTGACACCGATCACTACGAGCACTTCAACATAACGGTTGATGTACTTGTAATTGGGGGAGGAATCTCCGGGCTTGCTGCGGCGGCGGCGGCAGCCGAAACCGGAGCCGACGTACTCTTGATTGAGCAGACCTCCGCCTGGGGCGGCCGGGCGCCGGTCGATGGTGTCAGAATCGACGGGACGAGCGCCGAGGAGTGGATCGGAAGCAGCCTGGAGTCGCTGCAGTCCATGCCGAACGTGCGCATGCGCACGCGCACGACCGGGTCAGGAATCCATGACCATGGATACGTCCTTCTTCACGAGCGTCTGACCGATCACGCGCCTGAACACTCGGTCCCGCGTCACAGGCTTTGGAAGGTCAGGGCGGGTCAGACCGTTGCGGCGACCGGGGCCATTGAGCGTCCCCTGAGCTTCGCCGGGAACGACCGTCCGGGATGCATGCTTGCAAGCGCTGTGCGCGACTACGTGGTCAATTACGGCGTGGCTCCTGGTGAAAGGACGGTGATCCTGACGAACAACGACGATGCATATCGGACTGCGCTGACCTTGCGGGAGGCAGGTCTGGGTGTACCCGCGGTCCTGGATACGCGACAGCAGGCGACAGGCTCTCTTGCGGCGGCTGCGCGCGATGCGGGCCTGAACGTGAGACCCGGCTGCGGCATCGCCGGCATTGTCGGCCGGAACCGTGTCGAAGGAATCCAGGTGTGCAGGCAGGACGGCGACGGAGAGGTAATCGACGAGATCCAGGCGGACTGCGTCGCGATGTCGGGCGGCTGGTCGCCGACCGCTCACCTCTGGTGCCACGCGGGTGGCAAGCTTTCGTGGAATGAAGAAGCGGCCCACTTCGCGCCCGATCCCGCACGTCCTCCAACCGGGGCCGACGGCATGGCGATGATGCAGGTCGCCGGTGGCGCGAGCGGTGCCATGCATGCCGGCGCGGTTCTTGAAAGCGCTCACGCCGCAGGGGAGTCGGCCGGGAAAGCGCTCGGCGAAAGCCGCGACGGGAAACCTGGCCGTGTTCCGGAAGGCGAGGACGAGGGGCACCAACCCGTCGAACCCGCATGGCTCGTGCCCGCGCGTGCTCCATATGCCAGGCGAGCGAAGGCCTGGCTGGACTTCCAGAACGACGTCAAGGTCTCCGACATCGAACTGGCGGCACGCGAAGGCTACGAGAGCGTCGAGCATGCGAAGAGGTACACGACGCTTGGCATGGCGACGGACCAGGGCAAGCTGAGCAATATCAACGGGCTGGCGATCCTCTCCCGGGAACTGGGGGCGCCGATCAAGGGCGTGGGCACTACGACCTTCCGTCCGCCGTACGTGCCAGTGACCATGGGCGCCATCGCGGGCGAGGCTCGTGGCGAGCTCTTTCAGCCCGTGCGCAAGACGCCGATTCATGAGTGGCATGGAGCAAACGGGGCCCATTGGGAGCCGGTCGGCCACTGGCGGCGTCCCTACGCCTTTCCGAGGCAAGGCGAAAGCGTGCACGACGCGGTGAAGCGGGAGGTGCTGGCAACCCGTTCGGGGGCGGGGCTTCTTGATGCCTCCACGCTGGGCAAGATTCTCGTGAAGGGTCCGGACGCGGGGCGGTTCCTCGACATGCTCTACACCAACATGATGTCCACGCTGAAACCCGGCAGATGCCGCTACGGACTGATGTGTTCGGAAAACGGGTTCCTGGTCGACGACGGCGTTGTAGCGAGGCTCGATGGCGACACTTGGCTGTGTCACACGACTTCGGGCGGTGCGGACCGCATCCATGCATCAATGGAAGAATGGCTCCAGACGGAATGGTGGGACTGGAAAGTGTACGTTGCCAACGTCACCGAGCAGTTCGCCCAGATCGGAGTGGCAGGTCCGAGGTCTCGGGACGTGCTGAACGCTCTCGGGCCGACAACGGACCTTGGCAAGGAGGCGCTTCCCTTCATGGCATGGACGGACGGTGCGCTCGGCAACGTTCCCGTGCGCATCTTTCGCATTTCCTTCTCGGGCGAGCTGTCCTTCGAGATTGCCGCGCCGTCCGGACAGGGCCAGGCGCTGTGGAACAGGCTCCTGGAGGCAGGCAAGCCGTTCGGCATCACGCCTTACGGAACCGAGGCCCTGCATGTCATGCGCGCCGAGAAGGGCTTCATCATGATCGGGGACGAGACGGACGGCACGGTGATTCCGCAGGATCTCGGGCTGCACTGGGCAATCTCCAAGGGGAAGGACGACTTTCTCGGAAAGCGCGCGCAGGAGCGAGAGCACATGACTGACCCGTTGCGCTGGAGGCTGGTCGGGCTGGAGACGCTTGACGGTTCGGTGCTTCCCGACGGGGCCTATGCCGTGGACGAGGGCGTGAACGCGAACGGCCAGAAGCGGACCCAGGGTCGCGTTACCTCGACATACCATTCGCCGACGCTTGATCGCGGCATCGCCATGGGCCTTGTCGAACGGGGACCGGACCGAATGGGCGAGATCCTCGAGTTTCCCGTCATTGACGGCGAACCGGTCCGGGCAAGGATCGTGAGCCCCGTGTTTCACGACCCTGACGGAGAGAAGCAGAATGCCTGATGCCGTCACTCCTCTCGACGGGGCGAGCTGCTCCGGGTTCGTCACGATCAATGATGCCGGGCTGACCGGCATGATCCTGCTCAGAGCCGATCTCGGCGACGCGGAGGTGATCGCGGCGTTGGCAGGCGCCGGCCTCGACCTGCCTGGTTCCGGGGAAATCGTCGGCGAGCTGGGACAGGGCACACTCTGGATGTCGCCGGACGAATTGATGAACCTGTGTGCATACGACGAAGCCGAAGCGACCGTGGCGACGCTGACGGAAGCGCTGGGCGAACTTCATGCGCTTGTCGCAAACGTTTCCGATGCGCGCGCCGTGTTTCGGCTGACGGGCGAGGGTGTGGCGGTTCGAGAAGTCCTGGCCAAGCTTTCGCCTGCCGATCTTCGGCGGAACGCGCTGCCGCAGGGACGCGTCAGGCGGACGAGGCTGGCGCAGGTGCCTGCGGCCATTTGGTTCGCTGGAGAACACGAAGCAGTGCTCATCTGTTTTCGATCGGTTGCGGGCTACGTCCTTGACTTGCTTTCGAAGGCGGCGGAATCCGGCAGCGAAGTCGGACATTTCTGAGACCGGCGAGGGTGGCAAACCGTTCCCGGCATGCGAGGGGAACGGCAAACAGAATCGGCTGGATCATTCCGCTCCGATCCATGCCATGCCGTAGTCGTTCTTCAGGTCGCGATACATGCTGTGGGCGTGCCCTTGCTCCCGCGCTTCGGCCAACGTGTCCTGGGGTGCATACTCGATGACCGTCGAAGGCGCTGAAATCCGGAAGTAGGCGAATCCCGGCGCATCCTGCGGCCCCCACCAGCCGAAATGGGTGTCGTCGAGCTCGGCCATGACGGTTTCCATCTTTGCCGCGTGGTCGTCGTCGTTGATGAAGCCTAGGCGTGTCCGGATCAGCGCGACCAGCAATTTCCTCTGTACCTCGAACAGGTCGCTGCCCTTGACGCCTTCGCGAGCGACCTTGGCGCCGTATTCGCCCGGGCCCAGCAGAAGGTCGATGGCCGTGTCGCTGCGGACGGCCTGTGCCCTTTGCTCTTCGTTCAGGCTCTCGAGCAAGGCCTGCGCGGCGTTGACTTCGTCCTCCACGATGAACGTCAGCCTGCCTTCGTGTTCGACGTGGAGCGGCTGCCCGCCTGTCAGCATGGGCGAGAAGGCCACGTCAGCCCCGTAGACCGTCACGTTGATGGCAAGGTGGTGACCGCCGAACTGGAACATCCAGGGCCTGGTCGGGGAAGGCTCTCCCAGGATGGCGACGTAGAAGTGATCGACGCCGTACTTGTTGAACCAGTGGTCCGTCGGAAAGGTCCGCTCAGCGGCCAGCTGCCATTCGAGGTTCCGGATGCCGGACGGGCTCATGATCTCGGACAGAAGCGCATCCAGCAGGGCGCGCTGCCCTTCGCTGAGCTCGCCCAGTTTCAGCCCGCCGCGCGGGATCATGCCTTCGGGAAAGTTGGACCAGTTGGCGCGCTGCGCGTTGTCGGTGAATGCATGGGTCGCCTTGCCGCGCTGCCCTGCATCCAACGCTTCAAGGAAAGTTCTGGACGCCGCAGTGATCGCTTCCGTCCTGGCGTCGGTTGCCCGGGGCGGGAAATCGTCGCGCAGCCGCGCCGCGACCGGCTCGGTGTTCACGCCAAAGACGATGCTCGTCGCCAACCGGGGCTGTGCGAACACGAATGCCATGAAGGCGATCAGGACGACGGCCAGAGAGCCCGTGGCCCAAAGGGCTTTTTTCATGAATCTTCAAGTGCCCGGGACTGAGGAAGCATCCCGGGGTTGGTCTTCAACGTATGGTTCAGGGTGGATTGAATGACGGTCTCCTCTCCTGCGCTGGTCAGCATGGGCTCTCGGAACTTTCGTTCCTCAAGCCCCTCCCTTCAGGGAGGGGTCGCTGACGTGCGGCTCCTGAATCGAGGGAGTTGCGTGCGGCACGGCCGCAGCCGGAGAAAGCCGTCTTGCCCATCAAGGCATTGTCATCCGACGAGGTGAACGGGTCAACCCGAAGGTCTCCAAGGACATTCGACGTCCATCCCGCGACAATCTATCGGTGCATCAAGGAGTCTCGGTCCTTTTGACGGTCTGCCGTTCCGCTCAGCCCTGAGAACGGTCACCGGCGATTGGCTTTTCCAAAGCGCGGTGAGCCCGGCAAGGCCTCTTGGGTTGAACGGGTTCGCGTCTCGATACCCCTGTCCGGTGGCCGCGAGATTTCTGCGCGTGGAAACGCGGTGCCTGCGGGCTGATTGGCACGGTGCGCGGATGCACGGCTGGCGGTGCGGCCCATGCGCCGCTCCCTGTAAACGATGAGAAGGCCGCCGACGACGAGCAGCAGTGCCCCCGGCAGCAGGTCGTCAAAGGGTGCCTCGGAAAAGAACAGCCAGCCGAGGGCGAAGGCAATTGGGATGCCAAAATAGGTGAACGGCGCCAGGTTGCTGGGCTCCGTCATGCGGAAGGAGACAACGAGACAAAGAACCGCCGATCCGCCGAAAGTGCCCATGAGCGCAATCAATCCGAAGTCTCGCAGGCTCGCGATCTGGGTGAAGCCGCCGAAAACCAGGGCTAATGCAAGTGCTCCCACCGCTGCAGTCGCCGATGAATAGAGGTTGAAGAGCGGTGTTGGCACATCAGCGTCAACCAGGCGGGCGGTCACGCCGGTGAAAGCGTACAATGCGGCCGCGCCGACGGGCAGCAAGGCGGTCCACTCGAATGCGTCAGCCCCAGGCCGAGTGATCATGACCACTCCGACAAAGCCGATCACGACCGCCGACCAGCGAACCAGGCCCACCCGCTCACCTAGGATCGGAACGGCCAGGGCGGTGGTGAACAGGGCAGTGGAGTAGGAAATCGTTGTGGCCGTGGCAAAGGCCATGAGACCCAATGACAGGTAGAACAGCAATTGCGCAAACGTGACGGCAACGCCGCGCCACACGGCCAGCCGCCACTGCCGCAGTGCAAGCTTCCGACCGTTCTGATGCCATGAGGCGCTCACCCACAACGCGATCACGCTAGGCACGAGACCGAAGACGTTGCGATAGGCCGACAGCTCCACGGCACTGTAGTCCGTCGACAGGTACTTGATGAGCAAGCCCATCAGGTCAAAGAGAACGAGTGCGACGATACTAATGGCGATCGCGAGCACGGTACTCTCCGATCGCCGTTGCATCTCTAGAATCCCTGCCGCGGTTTGCCGAAACATGCAGATCGGCAACACGCCATGGCAACGCTTGCCTTGAGGTCTTCAGGCATGTAGCGCAAGTCGGCCGGAAAGGTCTTGTCTGGTTCGGACATCGGCCACCGGGGATCGAAGTGCGGAGATTCGCCCCTGGCACGGACAATAACCAGGGAGAGGTTCAAGGGCGATCAATCCAGCATGACATGGCCGACGGAAACGCTCAAGTGGCGGATCGTGCCCACAGCAGAAAATCCGTGGCTTGAAGTGCTACCGCGTTTCAGGCACCTGCTGGCCGCCGAACCGGCCCGGATCGCTTCTGGATGTTGTCGGCCATGCCAGCGACGGTTGGGACGACTTCGGCACATGCCTGTGAAATGCTCTCGGCAGAAATGCGTTCCTCGCCCAGTCGGGGGTGCAGCTTGCGTGGCAGAACCCTCGCAGAAAGCAAGCCGGCACCGCCGACTGCAAAGGGTTGCCACTGCCAGTGGCAGGCACGCAGGCAGCGCCGGCACTGCGTGCACGGCACTGGGTCGCGATCCGCGATGCCGGTGGCATCAGTTCGAATTGCGAAGGCGGGCCTCCCGGTTTGCCATTGCCGGGGCATGGTGCCAGAATCGTTCCGATGCCTTGCGGGAAAGGGACTGACGATGACAGTATCGTTACAGGATCAGGCAACGCTGGACGAGCCCGCAAGGCAAGGCGCTTCACGTGTGGAGTGGATCCGCTCGCGGATGCCGCTCATGAAGTCCGTGAGGGAGGAGTTCGAGAGGTCGCGGCCATTCGAGGGTCACCGGATCGGCGTGTCGCTGCACATCGAACCGAAGACGGCCGTCCTCCTCGAGATCCTGCAGGCCGGCGGGGCAGACATCGTCGGCACCGGCAACTTCGGGTCCACCCAGGACGACGTGGCGGCCTGGCTACGGACACTCGGGATGGAAGTGCTTGGCCGCCGTGACGACACTTTCGACTCCCATCAGCGCAACCTGGAGGACGTCATGGACGCGAATCCGGACGTGCTGCTCGACAATGGCGCCGATCTTGCGGCCGAGGCGGTCCGGCGCGGCGCGACCGGCACGATCATCGGCGCGACCGAGGAGACCACGTCGGGAGGAAACCGCCTGCGCGGCGAGATCGAGGACCGCTTGACGTTCCCCTGCATCGTGATCAACGACAGCCCGCTCAAGGCGATCGCCGAGAACAGGCACGCGGTCGGGCAGTCGGTGGTCGAGAGCTTCATGCGCATCACCAACCTCATGATTCCCGGCCGCCGGTTCGTGGTCGCGGGCTACGGCTGGTGCGGGCGGGGAATCGCGCAGTGCTTCCGGGCGTTTGGCGGCAAGGTGGCGATCGTGGAGACCGACGAGATCAAGGCGCTGGAGGCCTGCCTCGACGGATGCAGGGTCGGCCACCTGGAGGATTTCCTGGACTGGGGCGAGGTCTTCGTCACGGCCACCGGGGCGAGGCACGTGATCACCGCTGGGCATGCAAGGCGAATGACCGACGGCGCGGTCCTGATGAACGCCGGCCATTTCCCTTGGGAGATCGAGGTCGACGGGATCCGCGCGGCGGCAACGGGCACGCGTGCCATGGCCGACGCGGTCGAGCGGCTGGACCTGCCGGGAGGACGGCACCTCGTCGTGGTCGCCGAAGGCCGTATGGTCAATCTTGCAGGACACGCGCCCAAGGGGAACTCGATCGCGTCGATGGACCTCGGCTTCACCCTGCAGGCGTTCTCGCTCCAGAGATTGGTCGAAGGGCGCGTGCTTGCCGCTGGCGCCCAGCCGGTGCCGGACGACATCAACCGACGCATCTGCAGGATGATGATGGAAGCGATGGGCAGCGCGCTCTGACCGTCGCGTCCGAAACGTTCAGGATCCGGTCGCTATGTCCCGCACGAGGAGAGTCAGGTCATACAGACCTCGTGGGCGCCGATCGCGCTTCATGAGGCGGGCGAATCGGATTGGGCCGCGATTTCGCGAGGTGCCCGCTTCCTGCTTGGTGCACAGGAACCGGATGGGACATGGCCTAGGCAGGACATGGCTGGCGTGTTCTTCCGAACAGCGCTTCTGGACTGCGTGCTCTACCGCCAGTATTTTCCCTTGCACGCGCTCGGTCTCTACGAGCAGCGGCGCCGCAACCGACTGGTTCTTGCTTTGCCTGCTCGCGAATGTGCCGAAACGGACCCGGCTAGTCGGCTGAACGTGGAGGTTTGAGGGCAAGCACGAAATACATCGGCGTGAAGATTCCTGACTTGCCGCCTTCGACCAGCGCATCGGCAGCCCTGTTCAGCAGCGTGCTGACCGCCCGGGAGCCCTTGGGAAACACCCGTGCGGCTTCCCCTGCCCGCAAGGTCAGATTGACCCACACGCGGCCCCAAGGTATTCGCGGAATGCTCGAAAGAGTGAAGTCGCGTCCCTGCAAAGCACGGTACCATGGAGTTTCCATGTCCGAATCACTTGACCGGTCATGGGCATCCAGGAGGTCGAATCCGACCGATTTCAAAGCGGTGTCAACTTCCGACGTACACAGAATGTCTGGCAAGCTGTTCCCGATCATGATGGCGTTCTTGATCCGCTGATGCTCCGCGTTGCCGAAGTCGAATCCATCCGTCAGGCACCATTTGTCGCTGGCGGAACAAGCTCCGGGCGCAGGACACGAATAATTTCCCGGTACAGTTCTGTCTTATCCGGTGCGTGGGGCGTGGCTTCGATAGCATAAACGGCATCATCTAATCATCCCGCAGGAAACCCTGTCCTTCAGGGCGGGGAGGAATGCGGGCTCCCGTGTTCCGTGTTCCGTGCATCGTTGTCGTCTCCTCTTTCCGTGGCGTCTCGCGGACGTTTCCGTAGCCGTCGGCGCGCTGGATGACGCGGCAGTGCCGGTGCGAAGCACGAAGAAGATGCCGTTCATCACCCTCCGGTCACGCACCGGCCGCGGGCCCTGGTGCTTCTGGGGAATGACCGAGCGGAGGATTTCCCACTCCGCGTCGCTCATGTCGTGCCGGTCGCCGCTCATGCCTCGATCTCCTTGTGAACTGCTCTCGGAAACGGTGACGGATCTGCCCAGAATGCCAATATTTGGGTACATGGCCTAGTTGAAGTCGAGCTGCCCGGTCCTGTGGGAGAGATCGATGTGACAGTAGCTTCCGGATTGCGTAGCGTCCGCGGCGGCTAGGAACTCCCATTCGTCCTCCGTGGTTTCAGGGAATGCTGCCCTTGCACACGCTCTTGCGCAGGCAAACGCATCGCGATTGGTGACAAGCCGGTAGTTCCTGCCCTCGATGCCAAGCACCTCGTCCTTCGCCGAATTGACGATGACCATCTTGCCGGGTGCCGGGATTCCCCGGTCCGGACGCAAACCGCCCGTTCTGGTGAAGATTGGCCGTGTGTCGACAGGGAAGAACAGGTCGTCGGGATTGGTGATGCGCTGCACTTCCGGTCTCTCCTCGTTGCGAACCCCATAAACCTGGGATGCGATCGGAGTGCAACGCCGCTTGACTGGCAAAGGAGATTGACGATGCAGACCACGAATTTTGGTCCGGCGGAATACCTCACTTCTCCGGAGGCGCCGGCGGCCGCGGGACCGTCGCCGTAGCGAGGCGGCAAAGGGCGGAAAGGCAGCTCGTGACCTGGGGCCGCCCGTGAGGGTCGAAAAAGCCGAAGGCGTCGCACACCCTCCGGCCGACCTCGGCCCGCGAGGCTTCCGGCTGCGCGAGAATGCTCGACAGCATCTGCATGCCCTCGGCCAAGGAAAGCGCGCACGGAATCGAGACAGGGACGTCCATGAGCGAAACGATAGCGCGAACGAGCCAGCGAGTCGGGCGCGAAATGTGTCCCATGGGCAGGCCGGGGCTTGTGCCGCAGGGTGCGTCGGCGCCGTCTCTCGGCAGGAGCGATCAGGCTGTCGCACGCAGCGTGACAGGCAGGTGACTGCGAGGGCAGGGACGTCGGCAGTCGAGCCCCCTTGCGTCGCTTCCACCAAAAGTCTGCACTGCCAGGGTTTCGATGGGCTGAGCAAAAACGTCGGATATCGGAAATGTCTCTTGTTGACGTCGAATGATTTGCGCCCTTTTTTTCTGGCCCTGTCCGCCCCTCGGCAGTACGCGCGGCTTCCGTCCCGAATACGGGAATGGCGATCACAAGCCGCGCCGGGCCCGTGGAGCTTCTCTTTTGCATAGTGGAGCGATTCATGCAGCTTCTGGCAGTCTAGGCTCACCAAAGATGGGTTCAGAATGTGGCCGTGACACCACCGTCGACGGCAAGAATCTGGCCGGTGACATATGCGGCATCGGGCGACACCAGGAAGCAGGCAGCGCCGGCAATGTCCTTCGGCGTCCCTGGCCTGCCCAACGGAATCTTCCGATACTTGAGATAGACGGTCCTGAAATACTCGGTCTCATGCTCATGGCTGCCATCGGCAAGGCGGGCCATCCGCGTATCGATGAAGCCGGGTGCGATGCCGTTGACGGTGATGCCTCTCGGTGCAAGATCGCAGGCAAGTGCGCGAACCATGTTCACGATTCCACCCTTCGCGCTCGAATAGGGAAGTGAATCGGGAGAGCCGAATTGACCCATTATGCTGGCGGTCATCAGGATGCGCCCGCCGGTGGTCTCCATGAGCGGGACCGCGGCAAGCGTGCAGGCCAGTGCCCCGTCGAGGTTGACGCGCGTTACCGCACGAAACCGCTCCAGCGTGAGATCCTCGTAGGGGCAGATATCAAGGATCGCCGCGTTGTTGACAAGGATGTCGAGCCTCGAGCGGCTGTCGGCGATCTCGGCCACCAGTTCCCTGCAGGCGTCCATGTCGGTAATGTTGAGTGTGGCGGGAACAATGTTCCCCGGGCATTCCGGAAGGGACATCACCCGGTCCAGTTCCTCTCCGTCAATGTCCGCAAGAAGCGTTTCAGCGCCTTCCCGGGCAAGCCGCATCCCTATGGCGAGACCAATGCCCCGCGCGCCGCCGGTCACAAGGGCGGTCTGGCCCCTGAAGCGAAGTTCCTCCATGTCAAATCCTCGTGATCCTGTTGTTGTCGATCCCGCCACTCCGTCGCCATGCGAACGCGAAGACAACCGTCAGGACGATCGAAAAGCCGAGTATCAGGGTTATCAGTGCATTGATCTCGGGAGTGAACCCCACACGCATCATGGCATAGAGCCGCACAGGCAGCGTCCCGTCCGTTCCGGCCAGGAAGAGCGTGATCATGGTTTCGTCGAACGACAGCGCAAATGCGAGGATGCCGGCCGTCAGAAGCGGCATGCGCAGGTTCGGCAGGATGATGAATCGGAAGGTCTGCAGCCTGCTTGCCCCGAGATCCTGCGCCGCCTCGACGAGGCTGCGGCTGAGGGCATTGAGGCGCGTGAGGATGATCCGGTAGATGATCGCAAGCACGAACACGGCGTGGCCGACGATGATCGTTGCAAGTCCACGCGAGACGCCGATCTCCCGGAAGTAGATCAGCAGCGAAAGCCCGGTGATTATCGGTGGCAGCAGGAACGGCAGGAAGATGACGTATTCGAGCATGCGGGCCGATCTCGATGACGGGCGGGCATTCACATGCAGCGCCGCGAGCGTTGCAATGACCGTCGCCGCGATGATCGCCGCAATCCCGACAGTGATCGAGTTCAGGAGGGCTTCCCCGAGCGACTCGTTGGAAAACAGCCGTGCGTACCATTCGAATGAGAACGTGTCCCATCTCACCCGGCCTCGCCGCATGGAGAAAAACGACAGCACGAAGACCAGAAGGATGGGAAGATAGAGCGCCAGGTAGACGAGAAATGACACCGAAGCGAGCGAAACATCAAGCAGGCGCAGCCGTTTCATCGTTGCCACCTGGGATTCCCAAGCCGGCGCGCCATGTAGATGACCACGAGGGCTACGATCATCAGCAGGATCGAGAGCGCTGCTCCGAGAGGCCAGTTGAATGCGAGGCCGAACTGGCTGAAGATCAGGCGCCCGTAGGTGAATCCCTCGATGCCGCCGACCAGTTCCGGAGCCAGAAAGTCGCCGGAGGCCAGCACGAAGGTGAACATGGCACCGACGATTCCGCCCGGCAGGCTCAACGGCAGTATGACCCGGGCAAAGGTCTGCAGTTCCCCCGCGCCTAGATCGGCAGCGGCATTCAGGACCGAGTTCGGAATCCGTTCGAGCGAGATGTAGATGGGAAGCACCATGAACGGAAGCAGCACGACCGACAGGGTGATGCGGACCGCGGTGAGGTTGAAGAGGAGCGCGCTGACGGGTTCGTCGACGATCCCGAGCGCCAGCAGCACGCTGTTGAGCAGGCCGTTCGTTCCGAGAACCCCGCGCATGGCGTAGATCTTGATGATGTAGCTCATGAGCAGCGGAACCGCGAGGGCAATGACCAGGAAATTGCGCCAGGCGGGCGGACGCAGCCAGATGAAATACGCGGTCGCGTAGCCCAGCACCAGGTTGATTGCCGACACCTCCAGAGCCATCCGCAGGGTCTTGAAGAAGGTGGTGCGATAGGAGTCGTTTGACAATATCTCCGTAAAGTTCGCGAGTGTCGGTCGATAGACGACTGAATTGTCCACGACGAAAAAGAACCCGTAGACCAGGAAGCTTGCCAGCGGAATGAGAATGAACAGGGCCGCGAAGCCCCAAAGCACGCAGTCTTCCGCGCGCAATCGGAACCTGCTGCCCGATGTCTTCACCCTCTGTCTCCGCTGACCAATGCGCATTCGGCCGGGTCGAATCCGACGGTCAGCACGGATCCCGGCGCCGGGGGACATGCCGCGGGATCGCTTCTTGCCTTCATCTTGAACTCCAGCGACGTATCCCGATGCCTGAGCTCGGTGATCGTCTCCGAGCCGATGAAGGACACGGAAACGACAGTGAGCTCGATTTGGTTGACGGGCCTGCCATTGCCGATCGCGAAGGCCTCAGGGCGGACAGCCAGTGCGAGGCCGGATCCGCCTTCCGGTGCAGGTCCGGCCACGGCGAGAGTCCCGACCGGCGTCCTGACCGACGTGACGTCATTCCGGACATCAATGATCTCGCACGGCTCGATGATGTTGCTGGCACCGAAGAACGATGCGACGAACTTGCTCTTCGGCCGGTAGTAGAGATCACGTGGCGTTCCGATCTGCTCGATGCTGCCGGAACGCATCACGCAGATGCGGTCCGACATGGTTGTTGCCTCGGATTGGTCATGTGTCACGAAGAGGAAGGTTATCCCGCTTTGGCGTTGCACAGATTTCAGGAAGTTCTGCATCTGCCGTCTGAGCGCGGCATCGAGCGCGGCGAGCGGTTCATCCAGGAGAATCAGCCTGGGCTCGCAGATCATGGCGCGTGCAAGGGCGGTCCGCTGCTGCTGCCCGCCACTCAGTTGGGACGGGTATCTTGCACCGAGCTCCTCAAGGCCGACAATGCCGAGTGCGGAATCAACCCGGTCATTCAGCTGCTTTCGATTGGTTCCGCGGACGCGGAGTCCGAAACTGACATTCTCGCGAACCGTCATGTGCGGGAAGAGTGCGTAGTCCTGGAACACGGTATTGAACGGTCGCCGGTTGATGGGCATGTTGGCAATGTCCCGCCCGTCAAACTCGATTCCTCCTTCGTTGGGCGTCTGAAACCCGGCAATTGTGCGCAGGAGGGTCGTCTTGCCGGAACCGGAAGGGCCGAGAATCGTCAGGAATTCGCCGTCCCGGACATCGAGATCAAGCGGGTTGATGGCACTGAACGTCCCGAAGCGGACACCAAGTCCGCGAATTCGCAACAGGGGCAGATCCTGGTTGGGCGCCAGGCCGCCAGTTTCACGGTTGGCCATATGCCTTGACAGCGTCCCAGTTGATTTCGACACCGAGGCCCGGCTTGGTCGGCGCATCGATTTCGCCGTTCTCGAACACCAGGTCCTCGGTTGCCAGCTCTCGCCTGAGCTTCTCGATGCACAGTTGGGGCGGAAGGTATTCGATGAAGCTGATGCCGGGCGTGGCGAAGGCGAGGTGGGCTGTCGCTGACAGCGACACGCCGGTCTTCCAGCAGTGCGGAACCACGGGAAGATCCCTTTCGGCGGCCATCCCGCAGACAGCCCGTGCTTCACCGATGCCTCCCACGCGTCCGACATCAGGCTGGACGACCCCTATGCCCCCTCGTTCGATCAGATCGACAAACTCCCATTTCGTGGACAGCCACTCACCGGAAGCGATCGGGAAGGGGACGAGCTTCGCAAGTTTCGCATGCTCATCGAGGAAATCGGGCCAGATGGGTGTTTCAAGGAAGTAGATGTCGAATTCACCCCAGTCGCGAACGGTGGCATAGGCGGTTTCCGCGTCGCGCCAGACGTATTGAACGTCCACGAGCAGCGTGATCTCCGGACCGAGGGTCCCACGGACCGCAGCAACAAGATCAGTGTGCCGTTCATGGCTCTCGTTCATTCCGTCATGGGCGTACGGGCCGGCCATGGTGCATTCCGCCTTGACGGCGCGGAATCCGAGCTGCTTTGCCTTTTCCGCCGACAGGCACAACGCGTCGCGATAGGCCTCGAACGTCTTTCCGCCGGGCTGAAGGGATGCGTAGGGCACGACCGGCGTGTCGCGCCTGCTGCCGAGCAGCTGCCAGACCGGTTTCCCGGCGGCCTTGCCTGCAATGTCCCAGAGCGCCATCTCTACCGCGCCGAGAGCATGAATCACCGCGCCCCGACGACCATTCATTGCCGTATAGGTGTAGATGTCGTTCCAGGCCGACTCGATATCAAGCGGATCCCTTCCGATCAGCAGTTCGCGCATTCCAAGGCCCATTGTGTGGGTTCCCGGCGCCTCGATGCACGCACGTCCGATCCAGGGATTGAGGTCGCTCTCCCCGTAGCCCTCGATGCCCTCATCGGTCGTCACGACGACCAGGAGGCTGTCCTGGGCCGAGGAGGTCAGGCCCGGGTCGAAGTCATCGGCGACCAGGACATGACACTTGACGTCAGATATCTTCACGCTGCCCTACCAAGGTTGAATTACGGCAGGAAACATACCCCGATACGTGTGCATCGGGAACCCGAAATGGAGGGCAGGGCATCCTGGGATGCCCCGCACGCGGTTTCTATTGAGCTGCCTTGACCTCGTTCCAGACCTGGACGCGGCGGTCGAAGTCCTCAACCGGGCGCAGCCAGATCAGCTTGTCTGCGTAGTCAAGCCCCGGACTCTCGTCGGTCGTGTTTCCGTACCCCTTGAGTTCGGTCATGGTGGGTCCGGTGTCGCCGTTCAGGTAGTGGTTCGCCCACTTGTGCGCGCACTCGGCATCCTGAACCCCCTTGGAAAGGGCCCATGTGTCGAGCCAGCCGATGCCTCCCTCCTTGGGAATGGAATAGACAACGTCATATCCGCGGTTCGCAAGTTCGACGGCCTGGAATTCACCCATTGAGAACATCAGGCTCGCCTCGCTCGTATCCCAGATGTTCACGCCTTCCTCGAAGCCCGCATAGTAGCTGATCAGGTATTGCTTCTGATCGATGAGCTTCTGTTTCACTGCATCGAAGTCCTCGTCGGAAAGGTTGAAGGGATCATCGATGCCGAGAACGATGGCGGCATTGGTGACATTGTTGTTGGCATCGTCGAGGGCGAGAACGTGTCCTGCATTCGCGGGATCCCAGAGTGCCTCCCAGCTGTCCACGCCGTCCGGAAACGCTTCCGTGTCATAGATCAGTCCGAGCGAGCCCCAAGCCATCGGAACACCGTAGGTTTCGCCGCCGCTCATCACCTCGGCCACGTTTGTGAATGACGCCAGCAGATTGGCCGTGTTGGGCACCATGGACATGTCGAACGGAATGATGAGCCCGTTGTCCACGTATCTCTGGATGATCGAGGTGTCGATCGAGATCAGGTCATAGTCGGCACCATCGCTTCCGGCCATCTTGGCAAACATCTCGTCCACTGAACCGGTATAGGCGGCGCTGACGCTGCAACCTGTCTCCGCCTCGAACGATTCGACCCATTCAGGTTCGGCATAGCCTTCGAAGCTGAACAGGCGGACCTCCTGCGCCGACGCGAAGCCGGCGGCGAACAGTACGGCGGATGCACTCAGGAAACAGCTTTGAAATCGTATCATCTGTCTTCTCCTCTATTCTGGTAGGTTCGTTGGGCCCGGAGGCAATCCGGACTGCAGGGTTCTGCCGGTGATGTGCTCCTTCAGGACCGTCCCGAGCTCCGAGGGATCGCCTTCCGCAAGAAAGCCGCGCAGGATCCTGTGCTGTTCAACAACCGCGGGAAAGTCCGGACTTCTGTGGATCTCGAGTCCGAAGATTATCATGACCTGCCGCGAAATGCCTTCCCATATGCGCAGGCCCAGCGAGTTTCCGGCGACCGAAATGGCCGATCTGTGAAAGTTCACATCCGCCCGGCGAAGGCCTTCGACATCGCGTTCCGCCGCCGCCCGTTTCATGGCATCGATTGCCGCGTCGAGCGGTGCGAAGTTCGATTGATCAGCCCGGAATCCCGCGATCGCCTCGGAGAGCAGCATCGTCTCCATCGCGATGCGCACGGAGCATATTTCCCGGATCTGAGTGTCGTCGAAAGGCGCAACCCGCCAGCCCCGCCCGGGCGCGGTGCAGAGAATTCCCTGCAATGACAGTTCCCGGATCGCCTCGCGCACCGGAACGCGGCTGACGCCGAGTTCGGAAGCCAGTTCATCTTCGACCAACCGGTATCCCGGCGGAAATGAACCGGTCGCGATGGCAGGAATGAGGCGTTCAATGATCAGCTCGGTAACCAGCCTCTTGCGGATCGGCTCGATTCTGGCGGTCGCGTTGACTGAACTCTGCATGATCGTATACTATTATTTCGTATACGATATGTAAAGTTCAATGTGGGCAACTGGATCGGTGGCCGCGGTGGCTTCAGGTTATGAGCAGGTTGACCGGGTGCCCGTCAGGGCCGAGCTGGGTGAGTCCCCCGTCTGGCTGCCCGAGGCCGGCGAGTTTCTCTGGCTGGACCTGCTCGGGCGGCGGATTCACGGCTATGATCCTGCCCGGCGGAGGCACAGGATCATCGCAGAGGGCTTCCGTGAGAACCTGGCCTGCCTCGTGCAACTCCGGGACGGTTGCGTCCTTCTGACAACTGCGACCGGGTTTCTGCGGCTGAACCCGGCTAGTGGTTCGACGCAGCCTGTCGCTCTGCCGCTCGTTCCGGACAGGGGCACCTGCTTCAACGACGGGAAGGTGGCACCGGATGGCTCGTTCTGGCTCGGAACGTCGGACGTCGATGAAGTCAAGCCGATCGGGATCCTCAGCCGCATCACCGGCAATGGCGTCGAAGAGGTCGACCGCGGGTTTGCGGTCTCGAACGGCCCGGCATTCTCACCCTGCGGCCGCAAGGCCTACTTCTCGGATTCCGTCGGCGGGAGGATCCTGCAATACAGCCTGGGCAAATCCGGCAAGCCGCTGGAACGCAGCCTGTTTGCAACCGTTCCCGAGGAGGACGGGTTGCCGGATGGCCTGACGGTGGATTCCGGCGGGCAGGTCCTCAGCGCCCACTGGCAGGGCAGGCGCGTAACCGTCTACGGCCCGGACGGTCGGATCAGGCGCAGGATCCCGGTTCCGGCGCTGAATGTCACCTCCTGTGCATTCGGCGGACGGCATCTCTCGGAACTGCTTGTCACATCGGCGGCGGCCGATGCCGGCAGCGGTCCCGGGCGCCCGGAAGGCGATGCCTTCCTGTTTGACTGCGACACCAGGGGCGTGAGCGAACCGGCTTTCGACATGCCGACATGCTGAGAAGGGCTGACGGCTCGAGGTTTCGGCCGCGCCGAGTACTTTGGGTTCCTCCCATCAAGAGTACATGGCGCGACATGCCTCTTTGGATAGAAGCCTGATCTGATCGGGCAATTGCAGATTTGGCCTTCCCGTATCTGCCCATGTTTCACGCAGCCGATTTCAGGGGAAGGATGCCGAGGGCATTGGGGAGCTTTTCGTCCGGGAAGTCATGCTCGCCGAGCATGTTGACGTGGGGCCCAGTCCATGGGGGCGTAGGCGGCGATCGTGCTCGGCAAAGATTCTCTGGCGTCAGCGTCAGGCGGCTTCTCAAGCTGACGTGAGAGGTGGAGGCAGTTCCAGCAGATGATGCTGTTCCTGATCAGCCGGTTGCAGGTCTCGGCGATCTCCTGCTCCTCCTTTTCGGCCTGCCTGAATTCGCGCGGATTGCCCATGGCGACCGCGTGCGTGAAGCGGTTGGCGAGCTCGACCTTGCTGAGCTGCCTCTCGATCGCCTGGCGCAGCTCGATGTCGTCTGATTGGCGCAGGATGAAGCGCGAATTGACGATCTGGCCGAACGCATTGAGGGTCTGGCAGGGCGCGTGCTGGCGGGAGCAGGAGTTGAGCCGCCGGAAGATGTCCGACGCCGTGTTCTCCTTCAGCTTGATCGTGGCCACGAGGCGCAGGAGATCGTCCCGGTCCTGGCGGACGAGAGCCTCGTTGACGGCCTTGTCGGGCCTGGTCACCTAGTCGGCACTCCCGGCTCGGTTCCTTGGCCTGAACATGCTGAGGGTCTGCTTTCCGACGCCCTTGATGCGCGGCGCGAACGAGTCCAATGAGATGGGTGAGGCCGAACGCGGCCTCGTTGCAGCCGTGGGAATCCGTGGAGTGGATGTCGCTCCTGACGACGTCGTTGCACATGAGCCCGTCGATGACATAGGCGCCTTCGCGATCGGCGGCGCTGATCATCGGGGAATGCCAGAGCAGGTGGCGTTCGTCGACGAATGTGCAGGCAAAAACGCCCTGGCCCTGGCCGAAGCACTTGAACGAGCGGCCCGCGATCAGGCTTTCGCCGCGCACCTCGAGCTTCTGGCCGTCGCTGGCGGTGTGCAGCCGCTCAATGTCGCGGCGATGGAGATTGGGCAGATCGATCTCTTTCATCGCCTTGAGCACGGCGTCGTTGGCGGCGCGGGGACGTGAGTGTGTCGTCGGAGTGGAGATTGAGCGCGAGCCCCGCATGGGAAAGCCCGACGTCGATCATGAAACTGGGTTCAGTGAGCCATGCAGAGGCGTACTCGCCGAATCCCGAGATGAAGCGAGCGTTGATGCACGCTTTGATCGCATGGAAGAAGAAGCCAGACGCAACCAGCAGACGGGGCGTCTTCCGCCCGCGTCCCTTGACGCGAAACGGACAGACGAACGCACGATTCAGACAGTGGCCCTGCCACATGACCAGAAACAGCAATGGCACGACCTGGAACGTAAGCCTGCCGCCAAGAAATGCCTGCCGCCAAGAAAGACCACGAGAAAGAGCAAGGGCCCCGGCTGCCAGGCTGCCGGCCAAGCTCCGAAGATGCCGACTCTTTCCTGCGGGAGACGTCTTGACGCACTCACAGACACGGGCGGCGCTCCACAGAGCGGGAACTCGATTCTAGCCCGTTTCGCTGCAATGGCGGCTTCAGGACATCGTTTGTGCCACCGGCGCGGTTCGCCCGCTCGCGCGGCATGACTGTCGTGACGCGCAACGTGCCGGGCCATTTGAACGCGGAAATTGACGTGAACGATCCTTGGATCATGCATGAGCGTCCCGTTGGCGCCAAGGGAGAGTCCGACAACTTGCAGAGTGATGCTGGCCGCATTCATCGGCAAGTCGCGGGCGTCGGAGTTCAAGTGGCGCTCGGCGTCACCAGCCTTACGGCTGTCCTTGCCCGCCGCCAGACCTATGCCGGACAAATCGCATACTTTCCAAATAAGGCAAGCAATACCAGGTGGCTCGATGCGAAAGTTTACAGAAATCGGCAAAGTGGGACAGAATGCGAGTTCCGCACTTGTGGCGCGACATGGCAAGGAACAAGATGCCTTGGGAGACGGGAATTTGAGGGGAAACAGGGAAGCGCCGAAACCGCGACGGGTCGCCATAATCGGCGCCGGGGCCTCGGGTCTTGGTGTCGCTTGGGCATTGAGTCAACACCCTGACCGGTTTGAGATCCGAGTGTACGAGGCGCAGGACCAGATCGGCGGAAATGCCATAACCGTTGACATGCCGCAGGACGACGGAACGACAATCCCGTTCGACATCTCCGTGACGGCGCTCATTCCGTCGGTCTATCACCACATTGTCCTGCTCATGCGGCAGTTAGACATTGAACTCGTAGACACTGTTTTCAGTTACAGCGTGAATTACCGCGGCGAAGCCTATGCGCACGACATGGATTCAGGCGTCAGGGAACAGTGCCAGGCAGAAATCGAGAGATTCCAAGGACTGCTTCGGTGCCTGCAGTGGTTTGGCCGACTCAATCGAACAAGGTCGAAACTGCTTGGCTTCCTGAATCCGTTCAATTTTGTCAGCATGGGCGCCGTCCTCAATCTGGGCGGGTTCTCCGGCGACTTCAGGTACAAGGTTCTGAAGCCGATGTTCGTGAACTTCCTGATGGCCACGAACGTCTTCGACATGCCCGCATCCCTGTTTGCCCGGTATCTGGAGTTCTTCGACATCGAATCCGCCACACCGATGCAGACCTGGGACCAGGGAACCCGGCGCATATACGAGGGGCTGTCAGCCGGCTTCAGGGACAGGATCTACCTTCAGCGGCCGGTCAGGAAGGTGTTCAGGCGACAGTCAGGCGTTGTGGTTGAGGACGAGAATGGGCAGTCCGAACCCTTTGACGACGTGGTCTTTGCGTGCAACGCGAACCAGACGTTGATGATCGTGGACAAGCCGAGTTTCATTGAACGATGGCTGCTTTCCGCAATCCGGTACGAAAGCGAGCTGCACAACCATACGGTCGTTCATTCGGACGCGTCGGTACTGCCCGACTCGGCCGCGAAGCCCATTTCGACCAGGAGCAACCATATCGAGCAATTCGGCGCCCGGCCGGACAATTACGAGATCACCTACATCATGCACAACCAGCAGCCTTGGGCCGGTCGGTCGGACAAGCCGTGCCTCGTGACCTACAATCCGGCAAGCCGGATTGACGAAGCCAAGATCGTGAAGAGGTGGTGGTTCCAGCATGTGGTTCACGATGTCCGGCACGTGGCGTTGCTGATCCATTGCTTCCGCCTCGTCCAGGGCAGGCGTCGAACGTGGCATTGCGGGGCGCACACGTTGCTGAACAGCCAGGAAACCTGTTTCGTTTCGGGGCTGGTCACGGCAAGACAGATGGGAGCCGACTATCCGTTCCAGGATGCCGAAGCCAGAAAGTGGTTCAACTTCTACGGACGCATGATGTACGGGTGGCGCTTCAGAAAGGCGCGCTGAACCGAGGCATCCAGTGCGACACCGAGAGTGGTGCCGATCTGGCCGCCGGAGCCCGCCCTGCTTCGCGAAAGCATGCGGCATGGGGCTGACGAAGGGCCAGGCGCCATTTTTCTTTCCGCCGCCGGGTGTGCAGCGGTTGCATGCAACGTGGCGCCAGAGGACAGGAACCGTTGCGCCAGCGCCTCCCTGTGGCTTCGCGGCAAGGGCAGGGCGACGAGCCCGCATCCATCCGAAGAGGCGGGGCGTGGTGGCCAGCCAGCCTCATTGCGCCGGCGGCGTCCTGCATTCGCCGCGTCTTGCAGCAAGTTTCCAGACGGAAGATCTTGGTCATCCAGGATTTGGGCCGGCTGAAGCGCGGAAGCATGAAGTTCGCGCGTCCAGGACACACCAGGTTCAAGTAAGTGTGGAGAAGTGCAGACGAAGCCGATTGCGGCCAAATTCGTTGACCTGCCTGCGATAAGGGCATAGATTTCCAACGGAAAATGAATGGTCGGGATTTCGACGAGGAGGCCGCCCCTTGCCCAAGCGGCCCGGCTTTGCGCTTTGGAATGGAAATGCTGCAATGAATCGAATTTACAGTCCCGGTTGCCGGACCACCTCCGCGCATGGCTCTGCAGAATCCTTCTCCGCTCCAAGGCTCCCTCTGACCGCGTCTCACTTGCTGCTTTCCGCCCACGTCCGATCAAGCCACACTGCAATTCCTTCGTCCGTATTCCATCCTTGAGCTTGTCACGAGGAGGTCCTGCCTGATGGATGCCGCCACAAAGGACGTGACGACCCGGTCACTGAGCTTGGTCGACGAGTTCGTCCTGATGCTGTTCAGCGAATCCACCGGCTACTTTCACCAGGTGCCGGGCTGGAACATGAACTGCGCCATCGTCGGTGCGGTTCTTGCGGAACTCTCTCTCCTTTCGCGCATCGACACGGACATGAAGTCGCTGCACCTCCTTGATCCGACTGAGACCGGAGATCCGGCGCTTGATCCCATACTGCAGGAAATTGCCGCCAGCCAGGAAAGTCGGGACACGCAATTCTGGGTTGAACGGCTAGTGGCCCATGCCGAGTCGGTGATCAGCGTGACGCTGGATCGATTGCTCGATCTGAAGATCCTGGAGCGCCACGACGGCGAATTCTACACGCTGGTTGCGACGAATTTGCACACGGCAGCGCGTGGTGCGCTCAAGGAGGGTGCCGCCGACCTGTTTGTCAAGGCACGCGTCTCGCTGATCATCCTGACCGACTC
The DNA here is from genome assembly GCA_965208685.1 of Paracoccaceae bacterium. Lineage (GTDB taxonomy): Bacteria > Pseudomonadota > Alphaproteobacteria > Rhodobacterales > Rhodobacteraceae > JAJEFO01. The sequence goes on from CBDBPL010000007.1 coordinate 1,721,080, forward strand.
GATTCCGGATCCGAGAGACGCCATCATCGTCGGTCTCGCCAACGCGTGCGACGTTCTTCGATTCATGTTCGATCTGGATGCGGAAGCCGAACGGCGAATCGAACAAATCTGCAATTTGGACATCATCGGCCGCACGGTCGCCGAAGCGGTCAAACACAACATCGTCAACCCTCGGGTTCAGCGCATCGTCGGCTTGAAGAAGTACCCCACAGTTCGATGGCGCTACCTGCTGCGAAGTCCGCATTTGCGATCCGGCAACGTTCCGGCGCTGTTCTCAGACCTTGCGCAAGAGTACGGCCCGGTGTTCCAGATCAAGCCGCCATTTTCGCCGTCTCTGCTCTTCATGGGTGGACCCGAAGTCAATCGCTGGGTGCACCGGAAAGGACGCATATTCCTGAGGGCAGCGGACTATTTCGCGGGCATCGAGGAGGTGTATGGGGCCCACGGGGTGTTTCCATCGCTCGATGGCGCCGATCACTTCCGGCTTCGCAAGGCGCTGAACCACGGCTATTCCCGCAACAGGCTAGAGGGGCATCTGGACACGCTTTACCTTCGGATCCGGAATTTTGTCGCGGATTGGGAGGAAGGCGCATTCCTGCAGCCCGCGAGCGCGTGTCGACATTTGGCCAACACCCAGATTGGCCCGCTCATGGCAGGCATAGACACGCAAGACGTCATCGATGATCTGATCAAGTTCAAGGAACGGCTGCTTCTCACCCACGTCGGGCGCGTGCTGCCCAAGTTCCTTGCGCACACGCCGAGCATGAAGCGTCGCGCCAAGTTGATCGAAACGGTGGTTGAGCGCGTCCAATTCTCACACACACCCGCCCAGCGGGCCGGATGCCCGCGCAATCTCGTGGACGACTTGCTCAGCCTGCACGCCAGTGACCCGCAATTTCTCCCCGAGTCGAACCTGAAGTTCTTCTTCTCCACTCCGGCACTCGCCAGCGTGTATCTCGGAGACATGCTGGGTTTCGCATTGTACTCCATGGCGGCGCGCAGCGAGATTCACGACGGAATTCGGAACGAGGCAGATGCGCTCTTTGGAGCCGGAGACCCGGAAGGTCCGGACTTCTCAAAGTCGGCCATCGACGTTACGCACCGGTTCATCATGGAGTGCCTGAGGATGTATCCTATCATTCCCATGTCCATCCGAAACGTCATGAACACATGCGTGGTCGAGGGCTTCGAATTGCCGATCGGCACGCGCGTCCACATCGTCCAAACGGCGACACACTACATGGACGACCTCTTCCCAGATCCCCTCAAGCTCGACATTGACCGGTATCTGCCGTCACGCAACGAGCATCTCGGCACTTCCTATGCACCGTACGGCCTGGGCACGCATTTGTGCCTTGGCTTTCGCTGGGTCGAACTGCAGCTCGCAATCAACCTGTTGATGATCGCCCATTATTTCACGCTCGAGGTCTTTCCGGCCAATCACCCGCTCAAGCTCAGCCCGTTTCCGTCAATGTCCCCAAGCAAATCGCTGCGGCTGAAGATCGTCGAGAAAAGGCGCGAGTTGTCCGCCTGACACGTGCACGGGTTTGCGCAGATTCTCCCGGCGCGCCAGTCAATGGACCACGTCAATGCCCGAGAAGAACGAGATCCGTCGTGGTCACGCTCCCTAAAATGGTCATTGACACTCAAGCACATATTGCGGAGAGCGGTCCCATGTTGGCCAAATTGGTGACGTGTCCGGGCTGGGACTGGCGGGACGCGGAACCATTCTTACGTGCAGGAGAGGTCGCTCCATGCAGATCGCCAAACTGTCCAAAGGGCTGAGAGCCGCATATTCCGGGTCGAACGTGGCCAAGCGCATGCAGCACTTCGACGGCTGGATCGACAGGGCGGCTTCGGAAGAGGTCAGCGTCAACGGGTACGACCATGTCGAGACAGTCAGGGAATACTATGATCTTTGTAGCGAGTTCATGGTGTTCGGCTGGAGTGAAGCATTGCACTTCTCGCCGTTGGCTCTTGGGGAGAGCCTGGAGGAGTCCCAGATTCGGCATCAGCAGATGATGATCGGCAAGCTGCAGCTGCAGGAGGGCATGACGATCGTCGATGTCGGTTGCGGGGTCGGCGGTCCGATGCGTCGTGTCGTGCAAGAGGCAGGCGTCAGGGTCGTCGGTGTCAACAGCAGTGAAATCCAGCTTGAGAAGGCAAAGTCCCTGATTGCCGAGGTGGGGATCGAGCACATGGCAAGCTGCATTGCTTGCAGCTTCATGGACATGGGCGGCATCGAAGATGAAACGTTCGATCGAGGCTACGCCATCGAGTCAACGTGCCATGCGCCGGACAAGGCTGGCGCGTTCGCCGAGATTTACCGCGTGCTCAAACCTGGAGCGCTATTCTGGGGCCAGGAAATGTGCCTGACTGACAAGTTCAATCCCGACGACGCCGGGCACCAGACCGTCAAGCGGCACCTGCAGCACGGCATTGCACTCAACGAAATCGCCACAATGGACGAAGTCAAACGGGCGCTCGAGGTGGCGGGATTCCTGGTCGAGGAGTTGGAGGATCTTGCCGATGAGGAGGGCGATACAGTCATTCCGTGGTATCGCCCCATGGAAAGGCGGCACGGAATCTTGAGCACGGCCCTGAGCAGGACACCGCTCGGCCGGAAAGCGGCCATAGCGGCATCGAAGCTGGCGGAGGCGCTGGGAGCATTTCCGAAGGGCTCGGCAGATGTCGTCAGGTTCATGGACCGGACTGCGGACGCCTATGTCGCCGGCGGGAGGACCGGGATCTTCACTCCATTGTGCTGTTTTCTGGCTCGCAAGCCATCGTGACGGGCCGTCGCTCTCGGTGTCCCAACGGCAATCCGGCGACGTTTCATCCGGTCAGGTCGCCCTGGCCAGGCGGCAAGGAAAGGCGGAATTGTCTCACTCCGATCATCGGCATCAGGTGAGGCAAGACCTGAAAGACCTAAACGGCCTCCCGCTTCAACCGCTCCCTGATCTGTTTGGTTGACTCCTTTGCTCCATCAAGCGCAATCAGGAGGGGTGGCAGGAACAGGAAGTCCGCCAGCAGCGCGATGATGACCGTCGTCCCCATGAGCAGGCCCAGCGTCTGGTTGCTTGCCATCCCCGATGCAGCGAACACGAGGAATCCGAGGGCGAACACGAGCGTCGTCGCGAACAGCGCCTTGCCGACCGTGCGGAGCGCGGTCTGAACCGATTCTGACGGCAGAAGTCCCTGCTTTCGGGCCCTAAGGTACTTGGTCAGGAAGTGAATGGTGTCGTCGACGATGATTCCGAATGCCAGGGCGGTCACCACCGAAGCCGCGACGCCTACTTCCCCCACCGCATATCCCCAGGCGCCCATCGCCATGGCGGCAGGAACGAAATTGGGTATCAAGCTGATCAGGCCGTACCGGAGGCTCCTGAAGATGAAGCAGAGCAGCAACGAGACGACGGACATGGCGACTATGGTGCCGATCAGCATCTTCTCGATGTTTCTCTTGATCGAATAGGCTCCGATAAGCGTTGCCCCAGTGGCTCCGGTCTCCAGGCTTGGCGCGTTCTGCCGCAGCCAGTCCTGCGCCCGGTTGTCAAGATCGATCTTCTCCTTCGCGGACAGGCTCTTCAGCACGACCGTCATTCGCGTGGCGGACCGTTCGACATCGATGAGATTGTTCAGGTCAAGCCCCACTGGCAGGGAAAACTCGTACAGCAGCAGGTACTGCGCTGCGAGGTCGGACTCGTCCGGCACCACGTAGCGGTCCGGGTCGTCGTCGTTCAGGATTCTGTTCAGCCGCTTGAGGATGTCGGTGATGGCGAAGACGTGGGCGACTTCCGGCTGCTCCCTGTACCAGGCGGCAAACGCATCGACGTCGTTCAGGTAGTCGACATCCGTGATGCCTCCCTCCCGTCCTGCGCTGAGCGAATACTCGAACGGTTCCAGCCCGACGAAATTCTCGCTGATGAATTCCATGGACCGGCGATATTCGTAGCTCTCGTCGAGAAGCTCGAGGGGATTCTCGTTGAGCTCGATCCGCGAAACGCCGGCGACGAGTACAACGACGACAGCACCGGAAGAAAACAGCAGCGCGGTGTGGTTGGAGACGACAAATCGCCCGAACAGGTCGAAGAAGGTGCGCTTGCCCGTGCGCAGGGGCCGGGCACTCACGGGAAGAAGCGACAGCAGTGCTGGCAACAGCGTCACCGCGTAGACGAAGGCGCACATCGCGCCGAACGCGACGATGTTGCCCATGATGCGAAACGGTGGCATCTCGGAGAAGTTCAGGCTCAGGAAACCGATCGCGGTCGTGACAGACGTGAGAAACACCGGCCACATGTTTGATTGCACGGAAAGAATTACCGCCTGCCTTCGGTCCTTGCCCTGCCGCATCTGCGCCAGCATTCCCTCGATGACATGCATGGAATGTGCGACGGCAACCGCCATCAGGATGAACAGCGCCGCTCCGCTTTCGCCGTACAGCTTCATTCCTGTCCAGCCGGCAAACCCGAGCCCGGACATGACGACTGCAACCAGCATTACGACGACTGCAGCCACCGCAAGTATCGAGCGCAACAATGCAAACGTCACGACCAGCATCGTCAGGAACGCGATCGGTCCGAGGATCCCCATGTCCTCGTTTATCGCGTCGCGAACTGAACGGTTGAGCAAGATCTCGCCGGTGAGATGGTACTCGATGCTAGCATGGCTGGCACGGGCTTCGGCGGCGGCGGCGTGCAGAAAGTCGACCACGGCCACCTTGGCCTGTTGCCGGTCGAGATCCGGAAGCACCAGATTGACCATCAGCCCCGCGACGCGCCCGTCCCGGGAAACGAAGCGGCCGGCGACCTCCTCCGTCCCCAGCGCGACTTCCCTGACGCGCTCCAGGTCGCTTTCGGTCAGGCTGGCGGCGTCATCGATCAACGCTTCGACGAAGAGCTCGTCCCCGACCGACCAGCTGTGCGAGTAATTGGTTATCGAGTCGACGCGTGTCGCGTATGGAGTCAGCCAGAGCTGTTCGGTCATCTCCTCGACGGCCAGGAGAGTTTCGCGTGTGAAAATGGTGTCATCATCTGGCGCCATGACCACAAGGAGGGAGTCGGAGAGCGCGTAGGTTTCCTCAAGCTGCTCAAGCGCGACAAGGCGCGGGTCGTCCTTGCTGAAGTGGTTCCTGAAGTCCACGTCGACTTCCACCAGCCACGCGGTGCCTGCGGAAATAGGCAGAAAGAAAAGCGCCGAGGCCAACACAGTGAGCCATCGTCGGCTCATTGCGAGTGAGATGAAGGCATCCATGGTCACTCCAGCGTATCGCTCAGTCGGGAGACCCTGTCAATCGACCGGCCCGCCTGGCTGTCCTGCAAGGACTGACGGTTTCGGTGACGGGCGAGGCCGGCGCGGTCCCGAACTTTCTGGACGTTCCAGACGTCTCGCACCGCACTTTTGCGATCGACCTCGACGCGCCCGGGCACCGCCTGGCAAGGCAATGCTACGCTTCGATGGCCGGGCTTCGCGACCGCCGACATGCCACGGCAGCACGCAGATCGGTCGTCGCCAAGGGCAGTCAGTGCTCTTGTCCCGAATGATCGGCTCGCGCGTGTCTCAGCGAATGAACCGATCGACATAGTCTTCGCCCAGCCCGACTTCCGCGTAGTGCTTCCTGCACATGTCGATCTTGGTGAAGACGTCTTCGTAGCCCTGGACCTTTCCGTAGGGGTCCACGTAGATCATCACGCCGTTCACCTGGAAATAGGTGATCATCTCGTCCACATCCCCGGGCACGACCAGTGTATGCGTCTCGCCCGGGGCCTCGAACACGTACGAGCCTTCGCGTGCCACCCAGTCATGTTCGAGGTAGTGCCAGCTGCCTTTCAGGACGAACCCGTGCACAGGCTGGGGATGCCGGTGGCGCGACAGGACTCCGGACTGGCGAACCCGTAGCAGGTTCATCCAGTATCCATGGCTTCGGTTCAGGCACAGCGGTCGGAAAGACACGGTGTCGGTCTGCGGCACCCAAAGGCGTTCATCTTTCGGGACGGCATCCGCTATGACGATTTCATCCAGCGCTTCCTCCGGGAAGGGCAACTGGTAGGGTGTCATCGGGTTCTGGTCTTGAGTTTCAATGGGCATGTCGTTCACATCGCGGAGTAGCCACCGTCCACAGGGTAGGTTGCGCCGGTCACGAATGAAGCTTCCTCCGAAAGCAGCCAGGCTGCAAGAGCGCCGACCTCGGCGGGCTGTCCCCAACGAGCCAGGGAGGTCCGGTTCATGATGGCTGGTTCGCGCGAATCGTCGCCACGAATGGCTTCGGTCATCGGCGTTTCGATCCATCCGGGTGCAATGGCGTTCACGCGAATGCCGTCGGATCCCCACTTGCCTGCGAGCGCCTTGGTCAACTGGGCCACGGCGCCCTTGGACGCGGTGTAGGCTGGCGCGTGCGGTCCGCCAAAATACGTGTACATCGATCCCGTGTTCACGATTGCGCCGCCGCCGCCGGCGGCGGCGAGCAGCGGGTGCGCAGCGAGGCAGCATCGCATTGTTCCGGTGAGGTTGACGTCGATCACTCTCCGGAAGATGTTCAGGTCGTACTCGTCCAGCTTCCTGATGATGCCGGCACAGTTCACCAGGCCGTCCAGGGATGTCAGGTCCTTGAAGAAGGCTTCGACCGCCTCGTCGTGCGTGACATCTAGCGCGACCGCCGAGGCGTCCGGCTCCGCTTCGAGATGTCTTTCGACCTCGCCGGCGGTGGCGCCGGTTACGGTCACCTCCCAGCCCTTGCCGGCAATGACGCGCGCTATGCCCGCGCCGATTCCGCCTGTTCCGCCAATGATCACGGCCTTTGGCATGGCACCCCTCGCTGCGGCACCGTCATCGGTCTGTTCCGGCGCACCAGGACCCTTCCGCAAAACGCCGGGATCTTCCAGAAATTTCTTGGCCCTGCCTTGACCCGACCGGCAACCCTGCGCAGGTAGTGTACATCAAGTCAACAGAAGGGAACCCACCAATGGCATTCGATCTTCCCGATCTTCCGTACGCACACGATGCGCTGGCCTCGAAAGGGATGAGCGCCGAAACGCTCGAGTTTCATCACGACCTCCATCACAAGGCTTATGTAGACAACGGCAACAAACTGGTTGCCGGCACCGAATGGGAGGGCAAGTCTCTGGAGGAGATAGTCACGGGGACGTATGACTCAGGCGCCGTGGCGCAGAATGGCATTTTCAACAACATCAGCCAGCTTTGGAACCACAACCAGTTCTGGGAAATGATGGGCCCGGGCGACAACGGCATGCCGGGCGAACTTGAAAGAGCGCTGGTCGACAGTTTCGGATCGGTGGACGAGTTCAAGTCCCAGTTTGCCGCCGCCGGCGCCGGGCAGTTCGGTTCAGGTTGGGCATGGCTCGTCAAGAATTCGGATGGCTCCCTTGCGGTGACCAAGACCGAGAACGGCGTGAACCCGCTCTGCTTTGGACAGGTCGCGCTGCTCGGGTGCGACGTTTGGGAGCATTCCTACTACATCGACTTCCGGAACAGGCGCCCGGCATATCTGGACAACTTCCTGAACAACCTCGTGAACTGGGAAGACGTGGCAAGCCGCATGTGAGCCTCGACGACTGCCGCTTCGGCCCGTCGGCACGTGTTTGCCGACGGGCGCATGTCCGATCCGCCGCTTCCGTTGCTGCAATGAACGGAATCGAGGGCGCCGAGGGATTTGCCCCGGATCCGGGAGTGCCGAACCCTATCCCTGGCGGGACTCGCGCACCGACCGTCTCAGTTCGGCCACCAGTTCATCCACGTCCGGCATCGCCTTGACGAGGTCGCCCAGGCTTGGGTCCGCGAACCCCTCGGCAATCACGTGGCCGATGAGCGCGAGGAGTGGTTGCCAGTATCCCTCGATGTCGACCAGATAGACCGGTTTTTCGTGCAGCCCGAGCTGGGCCCAGGTCAGGACTTCGAAGAACTCGTCCAGCGAACCCGCACCGCCGGGAAGGACGGCCACCGCGTCCGCGTTCATCAGCATGATCTTCTTTCGCTCATGCATTGTCTCGGTAACGATCCGCTCGCCAAAGCACCTGTCGGGAGCTTCGGTTGCCAGCAGGTGGGTCGGAATCACGCCGATTGCGGCGGCGCCGGCGGCTGTCGCCGCATCGGCCACGGCTCCCATGATTCCCACGTCGCCGGCTCCGTAGACGAGGCGCCATCCGTTTTCGCCAATGGCCCGTCCGAGGTCGCGGGCTGACCGCATGTAGTGCGGGTTTCGTCCGTCACGTGCGCCGCAATAGACGCAGAGCGAAAAGGGGGCCGTTCGGGTCATGCAGCTGCCTTTGGTTGCAAAAGGTGTTTTGACCCCTGTTAGCGGCGTTGATATTGTCCCTCAAGCGCCCGGCGGCAATTTGCTGCGAGATGCTGGCCCGAACTGGACCCTGAGGGAGAAAGCAAGTCGTGAAGCCAATTTGGAAAGGCGCCATCGCTGCCGTCACCATTGCCCTCTTGCTGGCCATCCTCTGGATAATGTTGCTGCCCGAGGGTCCGATCACTGGAGACGGAGCCGATTCCACCGTCACGACGGAGACTGCCGACGACTCGGATTCGGCGGATGCTCCGGATGCAGAAAGCGTCGCGACCACGGACCCCGCTGAACCGGTGGAACCTGCAGCGGGCGCCGGACCGGCCGCGGAGGTCGAAGCGACGGCGGAATCGGAGGACGTTCCGGACACGACGGCGCCGGAGAGCGCTGCAGCCACGGACCCCGTGGAACCGGCGGCACCTGCGGCGGACGATGGTCCGGCCGCCGAGGTCGAAGCGACGGCGGAAGCGGCAGACGTTACTGGCACCACGGCGCCGGAGAGCGTTGCAGCCACGGACCCCGTGGAACCGGCGGCACCTGCGGCGGACGATGGTCCGGCCGCCGAGGTCGAAGCGACGGCGGAAGCGGCAGACGTTACTGGCACCACGGCGCCGGAGAGCGTTGCGGCCACGGACCCCGTGAAACCGGCTGCACCTGCGGCGGACGATGGTCCGGTTGCCGAGGTCGAAGCGACGGCGGAATCGGAGGACGTTCCGGACACGACGGCACCGGAGAGCGTTGTGGCCGCGGACCCCGCGGAATCGGCTGCACCTGCGGCGGACGATGGTCCGGCCGCCGAGGTCGAAGCGACGGCGGAAGCGGCAGACGTTACTGGCACGACGGCGCCGGAGAGCGTTGCAGCCACCGACCCCGTGGAACCGGCCGCACCTGCGACGGACGGCGACCTGGCCGTCGAGTGCGTAGTGACGGCGGAATCGATGGACGCGTCGGAGCAGGAGTGCGTTGCGGCCACGGACCCCGTGGAACCGGCTGCACCTGCGACGGACGATGGTCCGGCCGCCGAGGTCGAAGCGACGGCGGAAGCGGCAGACGTTCCGGACCCGACGGCACCGGAGAGCGTCGCGGCCACGGACCCCGTGGAACCGGCGGCACCTGCGGCGGACGATGGTCCGGCCGCCGAGGTCGAAGCGACGGCGGCAGCGGCAGACGTTCCGGACCCGACGGCGCCGGAGAGCGTCGCGGCCACGGACCCCGTGGAACCGGCTGCACCTGCGACGGACGATGGTCCGGCCGCCGAGGTCGAAGCGACGGCGGAAGCGGCAGACGTTCCGGACCCGACGGCGCCGGAGAGCGTCGCGGCCACGGACCCCGTGGAACCGGCTGCACCTGCGACGGACGGCGACCTGGCCGTCGAGTGCGTAGTGACGGCGGAATCGATGGACGCGTCAGAGCAGGAGTGCGTCGCGGCCACGGAGCCCGTGGAACCGGCCGCACCTTCGACGGACGATGTTCCGGCCGCCGAGGTCGAAGCGACGGCGGAAGCGGCAGACGTTCCGGACCCGACGGCACCGGAGAGCGTTGCAGCCGCGGTCCCTGCGGAACCGGCTGCTCGGGCGATGGACGACGGGCTGACCGCGGAGGGCGAAGTGACCGTGGAGACGGCAGACGTTCCGGATACGACGGCACCGGAGAGCGTTGCAGTCACGGACCCCGTGGAACCGGTTGCACCTGCGGCGGATGATGGCCCGATCGTCGAGGACGAGGTGACCGCGGAGACGCCGGTCGCTCCGGACACGACGGCACCGGAAAGCGTTGCGGCCGCGGTACCTGTGAAGCCGACCGCGCCAGCGACGGACGGCGACCTGACCGACGAATGTGAAGTGATGGCGGATGTGCCGGGGCAGGAATGCCTTGCAGCTACGGAACCTGTGGAACCGGCTGCACCTGCGACGGACGACGGCGCAATCGTGCAGGACGAGGTGACCGCGGAGTCGCCGGTCGCTCCGGATACGACAGCGCCGGAAAGCGTTGCGGCCGCGGTACCTGTGAAGCCGACCGCGCCAGCGACGGACGGCGACCTGACCGACGAATGTGAAGTGATGGCGGATGTGCCGGGGCAGGAATGCCTTGCAGCTACGGAACCTGTGGAACCGGCTGCACCTGCGACGGACGACGGCGCGATCGTCCAGGACGAGGTGACCGCGGAGTCGCCGGTCGCTCCGGACACGACGGCACCAGAAAGCGTTGCAGCCGCGGAACCTGCGGAACCGGCGACGGACGATGGACCGATCGTCCATGGCGAGGTGACCGCGGAATCGCCGGTCGCTCCGGACACGACGGCACCGGACGCCGTTGCAGCCGCGGACCCTGCGGAACCGGCGACAGGTGACGAACAGACCGCCTGGGGCGAAGTGACCGCTGAGACGCCGGTCGCTCCGGACACGACGGCACCGGAAGCCATTGCAGCCGCGGACCCTGCGGAACCGGCTGAACCTGAGGCGGATGACGGCCCGACCGTCGAGATCGCTGCGTTGGCGGACACGTCTGATGTGGTGGCACCAGCTGACGGCGTTGCAACTGAATTGACTGCGCCGATCTCCGAGAGCTTCGCGACATTTGACATCGTCCGTATCGAGCCCGGCGGCAGCGCGGTCATCGCTGGGCGTGGAGTCGAAGGGGGGGCGACGGTCTCGCTGCACCTGAACGGGAAACTGGTCGGCGAGGCCATCGCGGACCGAGCTGGCAACTTCTTCACTTTCGCCGAGGTCGGCGTGTCAGATTTGCCTCGTGAACTGACACTGACCGAAACCCGCCTGGACGGCACGGTCCTCGAAGGCGCGTTGTCCCTGATTCTGGGACCCGTTGCGCCGGTCAGGATTGCAAGTGACACTGATGCAGCCAGCGACGAGTCCACGGGGATCGAACGGATCGCCTCCACTGACCGGCCAGCGCAGCCCGATGGCGGGCAGGCCGCATCGGCTGGCATTTCAGCCAAGCAGACGTTGCAGCTCGATGCCGAGCAGACTTCACCAGCCGTCGCTTCAACAGAATCGGCAGAACAGCCCGACATCGGGCAAACTGCGTCGGCAGCGGTTTCGACCGGGCAGGCGACGCAGCCCGAAGTCGAACAGACGGCATCGGCTGCCGCCTCAAGCGGTCAGGCAGAACAGTCGGATGGAAGGCAGGGCAGGCCGACCGTTCTTCTCTCCGACGAGAGCGGCGTCCAGGTTGTCCAGGATTCCGGAGTCGCTCCCGAAGTTCCGGAAAACGTCTCTCTGGACACGATCGCCTACGACGAGAAGGGTGAAGTCACCGTCGGGGGGCGTGCGACCGGTACGGAATCAGTCCGAATCTACCTGGACAACAAGGATCTGGTCGATGCCGATGTGGGCGCGGGCGGTCAGTGGCGCACGCCGCTGCCGGATGTCGATACGGGCACCTACACGCTTCGGGTCGATGAGCTGAACGCGGAGGGCAGGGTGATTTCGCGTGTGGAGACCCCGTTTCTCCGTGAAGCTGTCGAAGACATTCAGGCGTTGGACAAGAGTCCGGTCACCATGCTCGCACCGGTTTCGCTTGTCACGATCCAGCCGGGCAACACGCTATGGGGCCTTGCGCGAAAGAAATATGGCAGGGGCATTCTCTACGTGCGCGTCTTTGAAGCCAATACGGACCGGATTCGCGACCCTGACCTGATCTTCCCTGGTCAAATCTTCGCAGTGCCAGATTGATTCAGGAGCGGACGAGAGACGTCCTTGGCGGCTGCTCGCAGCACGTAGGTTGCGACAGGCCGCGTTCCGGTCCACCTCCGACGAGGCCACGTGTCCAGGCCGTGCAAAGACTCGCCAAGGCGAATTTGAGACCGGAATCGCCGCACGCTGTCAGGCCCTTTGAAGTTGTCGGCGAACTTTCGTAAGGAAGGTCGAGCAGCAAGTGCCGTGTTGGTGGGGATGCCGACGGCATGTGACTTCGACCGGAACAGATGCGGCAACAAGGTGCGCCCGTCTTGCCTTCATCCTGGCCGTGCAAAGGCGAAGGCGAGGTTGTGGAGTTGAGGAACGAAGCAGTGTCAGCGACCCCTCCCTGAAGGGAGGGGCTTGAGGAACGAAGGTTCCGAGAGCCCATGCTGACCAGCACAGGAAAGGAGACTATGACCGACATCCATTCTCCAGCCAGCGAACGCGAAAGCGGCTTGGGAATAATTAGGAAGCTTGCACCGTTCCTCTGGCCGTCGGACAGGCAATGGGTCCGGCGTCGCGTCGTGCTGGCAATGTTGGCCTTGCTGCTCTCCAAGGTTGTCGCGGTTGGCACGCCCTTTCTCTACAAGGCCGCGGTCGACGTGCTGGCCGGCGAGGACGTGGATCCCGTCTGGGCTCTCGGCATTGGCGCCGTCGGGATCACGGTTGCCTATGGCATGGCGCGGCTGCTGACAATCGGTTTCCAGCAACTGCGGGATGTCCTCTTTGCCGCCGTTGGCCAGCGCGCGCTGCGGCAGATTGCGCTCGAGGCCTTCAACCACGTGCATGCGCTTTCGCTTCGCTATCACATCACGCGAAAGACCGGCGGCCTCAGCCGGATCATCGAGCGGGGCGTGAAAGGTGTCGAGTTCCTGCTGAGGTTTCTGCTGTTCTCCATCGCGCCGCTTGTCGTGGAACTGGCGATGATCGCCGCTGTCCTGGCGGTCGTGTTTGACGTTTGGTACCTGGTCGCCGTGGTCGTTACCATTTTCGTGTATGTCTGGTTCACGTTCAGGGTGACCGAATGGCGGGTGAAAATCCGCCGGGAAATGAACGAACAGGACACCGACGCCAACCAGAAGGCGGTCGACAGCCTTCTCAATTTTGAGACGGTGAAGTATTTCGGTGCCGAGGAACGTGAAGCGAACCGATATGACGGCGCGATGGAACGCTATGTCTTTGCGGCTCTCAAGACATCCTATTCGCTGGCATTCCTGAATTTCGGGCAGGCGTTCCTGATTTCCGGAGGGCTTGTCGCCGTCATGATCCTGGCTGCGGTCGGGGTTGCCGACGGCAGCCTTACCGTAGGCGATTTCGTGATGGTGAACGCATACATGATCCAGATAACGATGCCCCTGAACTTCCTCGGTACGGTCTACCGCGAAATTCGGCAAAGCCTGGTGGACATGGGAGAGATGTTCGAACTGCTGGCACAGCCATCCGAAGTCCAGGACAGGCCGGGCGCGCCCGATCTCGCCGTCAACGGCGGCCAGATCACGTTCCAGGACGTCCGGTTCGGTTATCAGGACAACCACCCGATCTTGAAGGGGGTGACGCTTGAGGTGCCCGCTGGCCGCACGGTAGCGATCGTGGGTCCTTCCGGCTCCGGAAAGTCCACGATCGGGCGACTTCTCTTTCGCTTCTACGACACGAGCGACGGAGCGCTCCTCATTGACGGTCAGGACATTCGCGACGTGACCCAGAAGAGTCTGCACGCGGCGATCGGCGTCGTGCCGCAGGACACCGTTCTCTTCAACGACACGGTCTACTACAACATCGCCTATGGCCGTCCCGAAGCTTCACGTGCAGAGATCGTCGAGGCCGCGCGGGCGGCCAAGATCCATGACTTCATCTCCGGCCTGCCGGACGGTTACGACACGACCGTTGGCGAGCGGGGACTCAAGCTGTCTGGAGGCGAAAAGCAGCGTGTCGGCATCGCGCGCACGATCCTGAAGAATCCGTCGATCCTGTTGCTGGATGAAGCGACGAGCGCCCTCGACACCGAGACCGAATCCGAGATCCAGCACGAGCTCCAGGCAATGGGCGAGGGTCGCACGGTGATCACGATCGCGCATCGGCTGTCCACGATCGCCCATGCCGACCGAATCGTTGTGCTCGAAGACGGGCGTATCGTCGAAGACGGCGATCACGACGCACTCCTCGCCCGAAACGGACGCTATGCCTCGCTCTGGCATCGGCAGGCTGCCGAAGACGCCGCCGCCTGAGCCAGTTTCCGGGCGGCCCCGCCAGGCCGGGTGTCCGGCGCCCAGGCTGCATGCCCGCTTCCGGGGCCGGGCTCGCGCGCGGAGTTCAGCCTCACTCGGCCGCCCTCAGTTCGCGCAGTGGCAGCACAGGTTCGGCAGGGTCGGTGTCCGTGTCCCAGACAAGCTCCGTTCCCTTTGCCTTTCGGGCCGCGCGCTGCAGCGCCCAGTCCCGGGCGCTGCGGCTTCTTGCACCACGGCTCAATGCGCCTAGGGCGCTCAGGGCGTTGGCGAGGATGATCCAGGACCAGACGCGCAGGGCCAGCATTGACGGCGTCAGCACCAGGGTCAGGATCGTGGCGGTGCCGAGGCCAAAGACGACGGCAGTCGCAAGAGGCTTCCACCAGAGTGCCGTTGGCGCATTGAGAGAGTATCCCCCGCCGAAGAAGTCGAGCGAAATGCCCAGCATCATCGGCGTCAGGCCCGCCATCGTCGTTATGGTCGTCAGCAGGACAGGGCGCAGGCGGGCCTCGGCAGTGCGAATGATGGCCTCGACTCGCGGCATGTACCGGGAATACTCCTGGTACGTGTCGATCAGCACGATGTTGTTGTTCACGACGATTCCCGCAAGCGCGACAATGCCGGTGCCGGTCATGATGATCGAAAACGGCTGCTGCATCACGAGCATGCCGATCAGGACCCCGGTGGTCGACAGGACCACTGCAAGAAGCACCAGTATCGCGTTGTAGAATGAATTGAACTGCGCAAGCAGAATTATGAACATGAGGCCGAGGGCGGCCATGAATCCGGTCTGCAGGAAAGCTTGGGATTCGGCCTGGTCTGCGGCGTCGCCGGTCCATTCCCACTCTACTCCGTCGGGGAACGGTCGTTCCTCCTCGATCCACTTGGTCAAGGTCTCGATCCGTTCGGTCGCGGTGACCGCCACGGATTCCAGGCCTTCTTCGGCGATGCGGCTTGCCCAGGCGCCGTTCTGAGCGTCCGCAGCCCTGACGATCTCTACGACCGCACCCTCGGAATCGACCAGTTTCACGAGTTCGCTTTCCACGTCGGCCTTGACATCGAAGAAACGGGTCTGGTCGGTCCGGGTGATCTGGGCGAGTTGCGAGACGGGCTTTCGGGTGATCAGGTTCGAGAGCGGCACGAGACCTTCGCGTGTCCGGATCTTGAGAGAATCAAGCGTTGACAGGAACCGTTCGTCCTCCGGCAGGCGGACACGGATGTCGACTTCCTCGTCCGAGGAGTCCACGCGCATCGTGTCCAGAAGGACGCCGCGCGTGACGAGCTGGATCGTGCCGCCGATGGTCGCGACGTTGGTGCCGTACTTTCCCGCTCTTTCGACATCAACGTCGATCTGCCAATCGATTCCGGGCAAGGGGAGGTTGTCTTCGATGTCGACGAGACCTGGGGTTGAGTCGAATCGGTCGCGTGCGGTCAGCGTCGCTTCGGTCAGCCTGTCCCAGTCATTCGTCTTCAGGCGCAGGTGGACGGGCTTCGCGGACTCCGGACCGCGCTCCAGGGTCAGGACCTCCACCTTGATGCCAGGGACTTCGTTGAGTTGTGCCTGGAGGTTTTCCAGAACGCTGTTGCCGTTGAGCTCGTCAATCTCGACGCCGTGCGCCTTGGCGTACGTCGATCGGTCTTCCCAGGCCACGATTTCGATCTGGATCTGGCCGATCGCGTCGATCGGACCTCGTGCGCCTCCGGTGTTCGCGTTCAGCCCGCCTGCGCCGGCAAACGCAAAAGCGTTCTGCACGCCAGGCGTGGCAAGGGTGATTGCCTCGACCTCGCGGACAAGCGCGTCCTTTTCGGCAAGGCTGAGATTGCCTCGCGCACGCACGTAAATGATGGCCTGCTCGGCCTCGGTGTCCACGAAGAATTCGACGCCCCTGTTGTTCGCGCCGAAGTAGGTGAAAATCGATATCACGAAGAAAATGACCGTGCCGACGGTCACGACCGGCATCACGGGATTGCCTGCAATGAAGGCGATCAGGAGCCCGAACGGCGTGCGCCTTCTTCCGACTTCGACCCGGCGCCTTCTGCGCTCGAACCTGACGGCGCCCAGCGCGACGGACGACAGCGTTGCGGCACCCACGAAGAGGATCGCGCCAATCGCGGATCCAAGGATTCCGGCGTCAGGACCTCCAAGAATTGACGGGTTGAGAACCTGCAGGGCGGCAAGGAACATCAGGCAGAACACGAGGGGGATGAGGGCTGCCCTGACGGGCCAGGGAAAGGAGCGCACAAGCGCCGCCGAGAGTCGTTCGAGGATTCGGCTCAGCCGGCCCGAAATCCCGCCGACGACGGGCAGGTAGATCAGGGCGACAATCAGGGACGCCGATAGGACGAAGATGAGCGTGACCGGCAGCGTTCCCATGAGTTCGCCGGCCACGCCCGGCCAGAACAGCATGGGCAGGAAAGCGCAGAGGGTCGTTGCCGTTGACGACACGACGGGCCAGAACATCCGCTTTGCGGCCTCGACAAACGCGTGCATCGGACCGGTGCCGGCCTTGATTCGCTTGTCGGCGTATTCCACCACGATGACGGCGCCGTCGACCAGCATGCCCACGGACAGGATCAGGCCGAACATGACGATGTTCGAAACGGCAATCCCCATGATCGCCAGGAAGGCGAAGCAGAGAAGGAACGAAGTCGGAATGGCGAATCCGACAAGCAGCGCCGAGCGCGTGCCCAGCGATGCCAGGACGACGATCATGACGAGGGCAATGGCGGTCAGAACCGATCCCTCAAGCTGCGTCACCATCGACTTCACCTGCGACGACTGGTCGTTGGACGTGCCCACGGTGATTGCCGCCTGCAGGTCGGGTGGCCACGTCGCTCTTTCCGCCTCGATCTCTTCCCGGACGAGTTCGCTCGTGGCGATGGTATGGAACCCCTTCCGCTTCACGATCTGGAGGGCGACCGTGTTCACGCCGTTGAAGCGTGCCGTGCCCGTCCGGTCCTCGAAGGTCAGACGGATGTCGGCAATGTCGCCCACCGTGATGATTCGGTCGCCGACGGCCTTTACCGGCAACCTGAGAATGTCCTGCTGCTCGTCGAAGGAAGAGGGAATCTTGATGCCAAAGGAGCCGGATTCCGACTCTACGTCGCCTGCGGCAATCAACTGGTTGTTGTTGGTGAGCATTCCAACGAGCTCGCCCACCGTGACATCAATGGCCTCGAAACGCAGCGGGTCGACCACGATCTCGACCATCTCGTCGCGATGGCCGGCAAGCGCCGCCTCGAGCACGGGCTCAAGCTCTTCAAGCCGGTCTTGAAGGGACTTTGCGACACGCAGCAAGGTCCGCTCGGGCACCGCGCCTGTCAGGTTGACGATTGTGATCGGAAACTCCGAGAAGTTCAGTTCGTCGATGGTGTACTGATCGGCCCCGGTCGGAAACTGCGCCTCGGCCTTGTTCATGGCGTCGCGCACGTCAGCCAGGACCTGCGTCTTGTCCCATCCGAACTCGAATTCCATCACGATGATGGCATAGCCTTCGGCCGCCGTCGCCTGCATCGACTTCAGTCCGTCGATGTCGGCAAGCTCGGATTCCATCGGCTTGACCAGGAGCGCTTCGCTGTCTTCGGCACTTATCCCGGCAAAGGGCACGCTCACGAAGATCGCCGGAATCTCTATGTCGGGCGCACCCTCCTTGGGAAGCTGGGTATAGGCAAAGGTGCCCGCGAGCAACGAAAGCGCGATGAATGACAGCACCATGCGGGCTCTCGACGCGGCCCAGTCGATAATGCCGGTCATTCGCCCCGCTCCCGGAACCGGGCGGCAACCGGCGCGCCGTCGGTGACGTATTCCTGGCCGATCACTATCACGTCCGCCTCTGGCTCCAGTCCCGTAACCCAGATGCCTTCGGCTGAGTCCCGAACCACGCTGACCTCGGCGAATGCGGCCTTCATGTCCCTTATGATCCGAACGCCGAGTTGACCGTCATCATTGAGGGTCAGGGACGACTGCGGCAGGAGATGCGCATCCCGGCCGGCGGACTGGATGGCTATCTCCGCGGTCTGGCCGTCGCCAATTGCGAGATCGTCGTTCGCGACCTCCACCTCCACCCTGAACGTGCGCGTGCTCGGGTCTGCTGATCGCGAGAGGAAGGTGACGCGGCCGGCAACCGTTCTCCCCGATGTCAGCCGGGCATAGGCGGTCGCCCCTGCCGAAACGCGTTCAAGGTGGATTTCAGGCACGAATCCGACGAGCTTGATCGTGTCGAGCTGAATAACCGTGACGCAGAGCGAGCCCGGCTGAAGAAGGGAGCCTAGCTCTGCAGCATCGCTTTCGAGCAGTCCGGAGAACGGCGCGCGAATCTCAAGCTTGCCAAGCTCGTTCCGCGCCGCGGCCACGGCTGCTTCCGCTGCCTGTATTCCGGACTTGGCGCTTTCGACGCCTGCGCGCGCGGCTTCCACCGCCGCCGCTGTCTGCGCAACCCGCGTCTCGGAGGCGAAGCCGCCCTGGTTCAGGCGCGCTGCGGCCCGGCCGCTGATGTCGGCTTCGACGAGCCGCGCCTCGGCCTCCGGCAAGCGAAGCTCTGCCTCCCGCAAGCGGGCCTCGGCCTCGTTGAGGGCAACCTGCCGCGTACCCGGGTCCAGAACGCACAACAGGTCGCCCTCGGTCACCGTGGCGCCGCGCCTCGCCGGCTCACTGATGACCCTGCCGGATGTTTCGGCACGAACGTCAACCTGTCGTGCGGCTTCGGTTCGGCCCCTCAGGATCACGGCCCCGTCGACGACTTGCGCGACCGAACGCAACGCAACGACGGAAACGGTCTCGCCGGTGCCTGAAGGTGGGATGCCTGCAGGGCCTGAATCGGCGGGCTCGTCCGTCGCCACGACCTGCGCGTTGCTGCCCGCCGCAAACCTCAGGACTGCATCGCGCTCGAGCACGAGGAAGTACAGCGCCACGACCACCAGGGTCGCTGTGAGAACGGGAAGCAGGCGCATGGCTTTCTTGTCCTCGCGGCCACCGGCCAACAGGCCAAGCGTACCATTCAGTGCAACAAGGCAATCGTTTTGCCGTGACTTACATAATTCGGCAGTCCGCGGCAAGATTTCAACCGTTTGAGCGCATTGTGTTCTTTGCATTCCCGCATGCAGGCGATAAGAGGGCGCTGACCGCAGCAATGGATGGAAATTTGCAGTGTCCAGCCAGGATTCGTTCATCAGCGAAGTGACCGAGGAAGTCCGTCGCGACAAGCTTTTCCGGCTCATGCGCCGATATGGCTGGATTGCCGTCGCCTTCATCGTGCTGGTCGTAGGCGGAGCCGCCGCCTTCGAGTGGCAAAAGGCCCAGGCCCGGGCGGAAGCCGAAGCGGCCGGTGACGCATTGTTGAATGCCCAGTCGGAAGACGCGCCAGCGGCCCGGGCAGAGATTCTCGCCGCCCTTGACGGCGGCTCCGCGGGTCGGAACGCGATTGTCCGACTGTTTCAGGCGGCGGCGGAGATCGAGGCTGGCAAGGAAGAGCGCGCATTGGCAGCCTTGAATGAAATTGCGGACGACACCGAGGTCCCCCCCGTGTATCGCGACCTTGCGGTCCTGAAATCTGTGATGATCTCGGATGCAGCGCCGGAGGAGCGCATGGCTCGTCTTGAACCGCTCACGAAACCCGGCAACCTGTTCCGCCTTCTGGCAGTCGAGCAGCGTGCCCTGGCCGAAATCGAGCTGGGCCGAACAGAGACCGCCATTGAGACTTTGAACGGCATTCTCGCCGACGCCGAAATGACCGAGAGTTTGCGCAGGCGCGCTTCGTGGCTGATTGTGGCTCTAGGAGGAACGCCCGAGGATGCATAGGCCGGAACGTTCAGGCAGCGAGGCGCGAGTTGTGAAGAGGCTTGGCATTCCGGTCTTGGTCGCGATGGCGCTTGCCGGGTGCGGCACAGGGGAAGAGTTGCTGGAAGGTGAGCGGATGGACATTGCCGGCTCGCCCGAGAACGTCGTCGAGAACCGCGCTGCGCCGCTGAACCTTCCAGCCGCCCGCGCGAACGCGGGATGGACGCATGTCAACGGCAACGTGCGCCATCACCTGACGCATCTCGCTCTGTCCCGCGATCTTTCGCTGGCGTGGAGCGTGTCAATCGGCCAGGGCAACGATCGAAGGCACCGGATCACGGCCGATCCGGTGGTTGCGGACGGGCGGGTCTACACACTCGACAGCAGGGCACTGGTTTCGGCGCACACGACGGCGGGCGAGCTGTTGTGGGCCCGGGACCTGACACCCGCCTCCGAGAAAGCGGACGAGGGATCGGGCGGTGGCCTGGCCGTTGCAGGCGGTACGGTTTTCGCGAGCTCGGGTTTCGGCACCTTGACCGCACTGGAAGCCGCAACGGGCGACTTGCGCTGGGTGCAAAACCTTGAATCTGCGGTTTCCGGCGCTCCCACTGCATACGAAGGCGTTGTCTACTTGGTCACGCGAAACTCAGTGGGCTGGGCCATTGACGCCAGGAACGGGCGGATTCTCTGGCAGGCTATTGGTGCCACGAGCGAAACCGGGATTTCGGGCGGATCAGCACCCGTGGTTGCCGGGTCACAGGTCGTTTTCCCGCTGCCGTCAGGCCAGCTGGTCGCAGCGTCCATCGGGTCCGGCGCGCAAACCTGGGTGGCGAGCGTTACCAGTGAGACTCACAGGCGCGCGTTCAGCCGGTTTTCCGAATTGACAGCAGCACCGGTCGTGTCCAACGGCGTTGTCTATGCCGGCAATCACTCTGGTCGTGCCTCGGCATTCGATGCGGGTACCGGCGAGTCTGTTTGGAACGTTGACGCGGGCGGCCTCAGCCCTGTCTGGGTCGCAGGAGGTTCGGTCTTCCTGGTGTCCGAAGAAAACCGCCTGATGCGACTTGACGCGGCAACCGGAGGGGCGATCTGGGCGCAGGAACTGCCGTATTTCACGCACGAGCGCATCGCGCGCCGCAAGGCGATTTTTGCACATTACGGTCCGGTCCTCGCAGGAGGACATCTGCTTCTTGCCTCGAGTGACGGCCTGCTGCGCCGGTTCGATCCCGTGTCGGGCGATCTGGCTGGTACAATTGCCCTGTCCTCCGGGGCAGCCCGCAACCCCGTAATCGCTGGCGAGACCCTGTATGTCGTAACGCAAGACGGCCAGCTTCACGCCTTCCGCTGATTCGTGCAGGCGCACGAGCCATGACCTTCAGGCTGGCCATTGTCGGACGTCCCAACGTGGGCAAGTCGACGCTGTTCAATCGCCTCGTGGGGAAGCGACTCGCGCTTGTCGACGACCAGCCGGGGGTGACGCGGGACCTGCGTGAGGGCGATGCGCGCATTGCCGGGACGCATTGCACGGTCATGGACACGGCGGGGCTGGAAGAGGCAAGCGACGAGAGCCTGCAGGCTCGCATGTGGCGACTGACCGAACGCGCGATCGATTCGGCCAATGCATGCCTCTTCATGATTGATGCACGTGCGGGCGTCCTGCCTGACGACATGACCCTTGCGGACATTCTGCGACGCAAGTCGGCAACAGTGATTCTCGTGGCAAACAAGGCTGAAGGCCGGGCAGGGGACGCCGGGCTTCTTGAAGCGTTCTCTCTCGGATTCGGCGACCCTCTGCCGTTGTCAGCCGAACATGGCGACGGCATGCACGAGCTTCATGCGCAGCTGGAGCCGTTGTTTCGCGAGGCGGATCCTGGCGCCGGCGCGCGCGAAACCGCAGCAAATGCCGACACCGGCAAAGTCAATGACGAAGAGCGCGTTCTCACTCCTGAATTTCCCCTCAAGGTTGCGGTGGTTGGCCGGCCAAATGCAGGCAAGTCAACGCTCGTGAACCAGTTGCTGGGCGAAGACCGTCTGTTGGCAGGGCCGGAGGCAGGCATAACGCGTGACGCGATTTCGGTCTTTCTTGACTGGAACGGCTTGCCGGTTCGTGTCTTCGACACAGCCGGAATGCGCAAGAAAGCCCGCGTGCAGGACAAGCTCGAGCGCCTTTCGGTCGGAGACGGGCTCCGTGCCGTCAAGTTCGCCGAGGTCGTGATCGTCCTTCTCGACGCTGCGATACCATTTGAACAGCAGGATCTCCGCATTGCCGACCTGGCCGAGCGCGAGGGCCGCGCGGTCGTGGTTGCGGTCAACAAGTGGGACCAGGCCGAGCAAAGGAAGGCAACGTTCGGCGAACTGTCCGACAAGTTCGAGCGGTTGCTGCCCCAGCTTCGCGGCGCCTCGCTCGTGGCGGTTTCGGCCAGCACAGGCTACGGAATGGACCGGCTGCATAAGGCGGTAATCCGTGCGTACCAGGTCTGGAATCGCCGCGTTGGCACGGCCGAACTGAACCGCTGGCTTGCAGAGGTCATCGCGGCGCATCCTCCGCCCGCGCCCGGCGGGCGTCGCATAAGGCTGCGGTACATCACTCAAGTCAGAACCCGGCCACCGGGCTTTGTCGTCATGTGCTCGTATCCGCAAAAGCTGAACGAGAGCTACAGGCGGTACCTGATCAATGTACTGCGCGAGGATTTCGACATGCCGGGCACACCTGTTCGGCTGACCTTTCGTGGCCAGGGCCACAAGAATCCCTACCGCGACAGGAAGAAGCCGGGGCCGTCACGGCTTCGCAAGCATCTTGGCTCGAGCATGCCGGGAGGCAATTGACCCGGCCAATTGCTCCAAGGCCGTCCAGCCTCGGTTCGCCCGAGAACCGGCTTGGAGGCGCCGGGGCCATCGATCGCTCCAGAATGCGCACGGAGGGTTTCTGGGCTGATCGGTCCCGGCACTGATTTCGCGAACTGCGGAAGCGGTCGGCGAGGAGGTCGCCCGTTCACGAAGTCACTTGAGCAATCCTTCAGGCGTGATTGCCTTGGCGCCGCCAAGCCAGGGCAGCAGCCCTTCGGGCAGGTCGACGCCGCCTTCGGCCGTTTGGCCATGCTCGAGCACGGCAATCAACGTCCGTCCGACGGCAAGGCCGGAGCCGTTCAACGTGTGCACAAATGCCGGCTTGCCGTCTCCTTCGCGAAACCGCGCGTTCATTCTTCGCGACTGGAAGTCGCCGCAGGTCGAGACGGAGGAGATCTCTCGATACCTGTTTTGTCCGGGCAGCCAGACTTCAACGTCATAGGTTCGCCGGGCGCCGAATCCGAGATCGCCGGTGCAAAGCGAAACCGTGCGGTAGGCCAGGCCAAGACGTTCCAGAATTCCTTCGGCACAGCGGAGCATCCGCCTCTGCTCTTCTTCCGACGCGTCCGGATGCACGATCGACACCATTTCGACCTTTTCGAACTGGTGCTGACGGAGCATGCCCGCCGTGTCCTTGCCGGCCGCCCCGGCCTCGGACCGGAAACACTGGGTATGTGCCGTCAATCGGATCGGGAGGGCATCGGCGTCAAGAATGCTGTCCCGCACCGTGTTTGTCAGCGTCACTTCGGACGTGGGGATCAGCCACAGCCCTTCGCGGGTGGCGTAGCTGTCCTCTGCAAACTTGGGCAGCTGGTTCGTCCCGACCATGGGTTCCTCGCGCACGAGTACCGGCGTCATGGTTTCGGTGAGTCCGTTTTCGGACGTGTGAATGTCGAGCATCATCTGAGCCAACGCCCGGTGCACCCGGGCCACCGCACCGCGAAGCACGACGAACCGGCTTCCGGAAAGCTTGGCGGCAGTTTCGAAGTCCATGCCCGGCATGACACCCGCGATGTCGAAGTGCTCGACCGGGTCGAAGTCGAAGACCGGCGGTTCGCCCCAGCAATGCAACTCCAGGTTTTCGCTCTCGTCGGTCCCATGCGGCACGTCGTCATGCGGCACGTTCGGCAGCTCCAGCAGGAAGTCTCGCAGTCGCGCATCTTCCGCGGCGGCCTCGCCTTCGAGTCGCGCGATCTCGTCCTTCTTCTCTGCAACGAGGGCGCGCAGGCGTTCGAACTTTGCATTGTCGCCCTTGGCCAACGCTGCGCCAACTTCCTTCGATGCCTTGTTTCGGTCAGCCAGGGCCGCTTCGGCAGCCGCAATCTTGGAACGTCGCGCCTTGTCGATCGCGAGGATTTCCGACGATGGATGCAACAATCCCCGGAGTGCCATCGCGGCATCGAATGCGGCGGGGTCATCGCGAATCGCGCGAATGTCGTGCATCGATCGTCTCCTGCGTTCGGATTGCAGCGCTCTACGCGCAGGCACTCCCTTTGTCGACTCCGAGGTACTGTCCATGTCTGACATTCGGAAGTGCCAGGACTCGAGGCCGAAGGCGATCCGTCCTTCCGCCTGGCCAGCGCCACAAATGTCAGATCAAGACTCTCGTACCGGTGAAGTCGCGTAATCGCAGAGAATGTGCGCTACCGCAATCACCCATGACGCGGTTGCCCAGCGCAAGCTCAGTCGATTCCTGCCGGGAACCCTCCAGAAAGCGCCAAGGCACAGGTCCCCGGTCCGGAGACGTGCAAGATGTCCCCGCGGCGGAAAGGCAGGGGACTTCGCCGAACCGCCAAAGCAGCGTCGACCGCATGCCGCGCGGACTGAACAGCTTGCTTGTGCGAACTGCACTCAATCCCTTAAGCTGGTCACAACCAGAGTTTGGAGGGCGAGATGCCGCCCAAGAGTCGTGCCGGTTTTGCGCCGTTCCCGGTCGAGGTTGACGGCGCTGCGCCGGGTTTGCCGGATCCGGCCGATCTGTACATGGCGCTGGATCTCGGCACCAATTCGTGCCGCATGCTGATCGCCCAGCCGAAGGGCAGCCAGTTTCATGTCGTCGACAGCTTCTCCAAGAGCGTTCAATTGGGCCAAGGGCTGGAAGCCAGCGGCTTCCTCTCGCGCCAGGCCATGCGCAGGACGCTGAATGCGCTGAAGGTATGCCGCACGAAGCTCGACAGGCATGGCGTCCGGCGCATGCGGCTTGTCGCCACCGAAGCCTGCCGTCGCGCAAGGAACGGCAAGTCATTTCTCAAGACGGTTGCCCGCGAGACCGGCTTTGAGCTGGAAGTGATCGCGCCCCACGAGGAGGCGCGCCTGGCGGTCATTTCCTGCGCGCCCCTTGTCTCGCCAAAGACCGAACAACTGCTTGTTGTCGATATTGGCGGCGGCTCGACCGAGCTTGTCTGGATCGATCTCAGCCGTGTGCAGAAGATCGAACGCCCCCGGGCAATCATGCGCCTCAAGACGGGGTTCACGCCGGACTCTTCGTCACCGTTTCCGACGGCCCATGTGGTCGACTGGATATCCGTGCCGCTGGGCGTTTCAACGCTGCGCGACCAGTTTGTCGATGTCGAGGACGATGCCGCGCGATTCGCCTTGATGAGTTGCTACTTTGAAGAGTGCCTCTCGGAGTTCTCGCCATACGAGGCGGAGCAGACGCGCGAGGGCTTCCAGATCATCGGCACGTCCGGCACCGTGACCACGGTGGCCGCGAGCCACCTGGGACTTGCCAGGTATGATCGAACAAAGGTTGATGGCCTCAGAATGACCTCAGACCAGATCGACAGGGTCATCAACAAGTATCTTGAACTTGGGCCGCAAGGACGGCGCGCGGACCCACGCATCGGGAATGACCGACATACATTGATCATGTCCGGTGCCGCCATCTTGCAGGCCTTGCTCAGGGCCTGGCCAACCGACCGCCTTACCGTTGCGGACCGGGGTCTGCGTGAAGGCCTCCTGTATGCGCAAATGTCGGCTGACGGCGTACTTGAAGACGGCGTCTATTGAACCAGGCACTGAAGGAAGCACCATTGTCGGCATGGTGCGCATGGAGCATCTGCGGTCCGTCACGAACGGCCGGCACGTGTCGGCGAACCTGCAACGCGAATTGCAGGAAGATTCATGTAGCTGGGCCAGGACCTTAGCCAAATGGCACGTCGTCCCACCAGATCGGCGTTTCAAGCCCGACCTTGATCTTTTTGAAGTCAACATGTGCGGCGTCAATCACGAATTTGCGCGCCATCTGGGCGACGACCGACGGGACAATCAGGATGGCGGAGCGCTTGTCGTGGAACCAACTCCGACCAAATCGCCGAACCGTCATGCCGGCTGGATCGGCCCTACCATTGCGGAGATCAAGGATTGGGACCTCGCAAGTCGTGCCAGCGGGGATCGTGATCTCCAAGAATTGCTGATTCGGGGGCCTCTCGCTTCCTGGCGCACGAGCCTCTCGAGTAAAGCACGGAGCAGCAAATTGGGTTTGCGCCGGTCTCGGGCCAGCGCCCGGCAGAAATCCGTGCACGGCGAGGGCTCCAGACCGGATGTTCGCCTTCAGGGTCACCGTTGCGGAGCCCGCCTCGGTCTCGGCGGTGTCCAATGTGTTGTCATGCCGCGAAGCCAGCGCCGGTCCGCAACATGTCAATGACCGCTTCAGCGCCTGCCGAACGCGATTGCGCCATGTTGAGCAGCGGCCACCGGCCCGGGAGCCTATGCGGCCTTGCCATGAAGACGGAATGTCGCAATCAGCGAGTTGACGGCCGAGCGCGGGACTTGAGGAGGGGGAGCTCCCGCCGCGCGATCTGAGCCCTGCACGCGACGCCCGATTGTTGGCTCCGACTTGTACCTGGTCGACACGAACTGCTCTCCACGGGGCTCCCGGCCGTCGCGAAGCCGCCTGCGAGACGCGAGAGGTCCGGACGGATCAGGGGATCAATTCAATTCGGTGCCTGTGTGATTGCGGTGCAGCAATGGACGGTGCGGGAGAAGGCCAGCGCCGTACGAGAGCGAGTAAATCGCAGTGGATCTCATACAGTCCTCCGGGACTTGAGCGATCTCGAACTCAACAAGATGCAAAAGGACAAGGAGGTGGCGCTGCGAACGCCTGGGTCAGCCAATGTCTCGACTTGGGAAAGCCAAACATTGTGTCAACCGTTCAGGTCGCAGCCAAGAAACCTGCGGTTGTTTTGCTGCGCTGCGTCAAGGACGGAAAAAGATCCGGCTGCGGGATCGATGACAAAATCCCCCTCGCCGCTCACGGCGGAAATCAGGCGCCCCTGCAGTTCGATCGGCTTGGCGTGCGGATGCTCGCGTCTCACCGCCTTTTCCAGGACGACGTCCGTGATGTTGTGGACCTTCCATACGCCCTTTGCCCTGATCGGTCGTCTCTGCAGGACGACGCAATGTTCCGCGCGGCGCCTGGTGCGATATCCCATGCCGAACGTGCCCTTGTCCCACGTCACCAGGTCGACGACTTCCAGCTCCGTTCCTTCCAGCCAGGGACGCACCCCTTGGCACAGGTGGAACTTGTCCACCCAAAGGAACAGATGCCCGGACGGAATCAGCACGCGGTCAATGCCTCGCACAAACTCGACAATCGTTTCCTCCGGCATCTGCACCAGTGCGCTGCGTCGCGTGCCGCGGGACTTGCCCTCGTTTCCGTAGGCGAGCTTGTCCAGGACTCCACGGTACTGGGGATCAAGGAAGGCGACGGGAATGGCACTTTCCGGGAGCAGGGACAGAAACTCCAGGCCATCCATCTTCAGGCGAGTGTCGGGCCTGAGGGCTGACGGCAACGTCAGCCGTGGCGCACTCACGGTTCTTTCGTTGGAGAAGACAGCCTTGGCCGACGCACCCTTCGTCGGTCCTGGATTGTCGGTGGCGTCGCGTCCCGCGTCAGGCATTGTCATTTCCTTTCAATTCGGATCGTGACGCAGACGGACAAGTGTCCAGGTCGGGCGAATCCGCGTTCCATTGCAAAGCGATCAACCGCCAAGACTGGCTGCCTTGCGGGCCCGGGCCTCGATGTCCTTCCATCGGCCGCGAGTTACTAGGCCGTCTGGCGCCACCCAGGATCCGCCGACGCAGATCGTGTTCTCGAGGGCAAGATAGTCTCCGGCATTGCGCAGGGTGATGCCGCCGGTCGGGCAGAACTTGATCTGGGGCAGGGGGGCTGCAAGGGCCTTCAAGGCTGGCGCGCCACCGGACGCTGCCGCCGGAAAGAACTTCTGGACCGTGTAGCCCCTTTCCAGCAGGCGCATCGCCTCGCTGGCCGTGGCGGAACCCGGAATGAGTGGAAGGCCCTCCATTTCGGCGGCGCTGAGAAGCCGCTCCGTCGCCCCTGGCGAGACGCCAAACGCGGCCCCGGCGCCTTTCGCGGCATGAACGTCGGCGGGCGTAAGCAGCGTCCCTGCTCCAACGACGCTCCCTTCGACCTTGCTCATCGCACGAATCGCCTTAAGGGCCACCGGCGTTCTGAGGGTAACTTCCAGCACTGGCAGTCCGCCCTTGACCAGCGCATTGGCCAGTCGAACGGCCTTCCTGGCGTTGTTGACGGTCAATACCGAGATGACAGGTGCAATCTGGCAAATCCTGAACGTCTCGCGGCAGACATCCTGAGGGTTCATTGCGCATGTCCGCAAGTAATGCACGCGTCCGCACGTGCTCCCCAGATCGAATCCAGAGAACGTCTCAGGGATCCACGCTCTTGCCAACGGACGTGGCCGGGCAGCCCCGACCGCCGGCGAAGGCGTTGGTACGGCCGGCCCTCCCGACCGCTGGCGCGCCAGGACCGATCAGGGCGGGGCGCAAGGTTCGAAGAGGATGCCTTCAATGCAGGAATGCTCCGCAGCGAGGAATGCAGTATCTGCATGACTGGCATGCAGATCGCCGGGCTGCAAGATGTCTCGTCGCCTCCCATATGAGGCACGAAAAGCCATGGAGTGCCAGATGATCAGCATGAGTTCCTCCGCCGACCTTCAAAGCATCGAGCTCAAGGCCCGCAAGCTTCGCGCCGAGTTCATGAAGTCTTTCCTTGCCCGACTCGGTCGGCGCTGACTTCGACCCGACCTGGCGGCATGTGCACCGGCTCAGTGGCGGGCGGCTTGCGCCCAGCCCGCTTCGAGCTTTTCGATGGCTGCAATCCGGTCGTCGGCCTTGGGGTGGCTGAGAAGCCATGCGGGCACCGCGGCGCCTCGCGCACCTGTCAGCCCTTCGAGCTTCTTGAACAGCGACTTTTGCGGTTCGGTTCCGATCCCCGACTTTGTCAGCAAGGCGGCAGCATAGGCGTCCGCCTCATACTCGTCCGACCGCGAAAGCCGTGCTGCGAGCACGGTGGTCAGGACATTGGCAATCATGACGCCGATCCCTGGCAGGAAACGGCCAAGAACCATCATGAGTGCAGTCCGAAGCGCATTCTGGCCTGAGAAGTCGATCATTCTTCTGCGGGCGTGTCCAAGTGCGACATGGCCGAGTTCGTGAGCAATGACCGATGCCATTTCCTCGGCGGCGATCTCCCCGTTGCGGTACTTCTGATAGAATCCCCGGGTCAGGAAAATGCGCCCGTCGGGAGCCGCCAGCCCGTTTACCGGCTCGATTTCGTAGAGATGCACCCGGATGCGAGGGAGCTCCAGGGCCCTCGCCATGCGGTCCATGAGCTTCTTGAGTCCCGGGTCGACCAGTTCCGACGAATTCTCGTTCAGTTCGGCCGAGGTTTTCCAGGCGGAGAACTTGTACATCACCAGCGCGTAGAGAATCGCGAGAAGTATGGGCGCGAACTTGAGCATGAAAGAAATATGGGATGTCAGGCCACGAGTTCCAAGCACCGAATTGCCTGTCCGGCTCGTCGTTCGGTGCAGAACCGTGACTTGCGCGACCGCATTTCACGGCGTTGCCCGTGCCGCTGGCGGAATTCGGAAGCCTCAACGCCAGATGCTGCCGAGTCCGAGCGACAGGAACACGCCGAGCAGCGTGAACGCGATGCCATAGACAACTGCATACCTGAGCATGTCGATCAACGCACCGCGGCGCCTGCGCGCGGCACGAAGGCCCAGCGCAACACCAAGGATCAAGAAAATGGCGACGATCACCATGCTCAATGCCCTTTCCTGGCGATTTCGACGTTGCGATGCTGCCGTCCCGCGTCCATGGCATCAAGGGCCGTTGGCGGCAACTTGCAAGGCTCTTCGCCCGCCAGCTGCCGCTCCGGGTCCGCATGTCCGGCCGCGACAACGTCCGCCGGCGCCTGCCGTGGAACCAGCCGTCGACGGGCAATGCCAGTGCAAGTCGACGATTCCAGCCCGACCCGGAAGCGCAGTCTGCCCGGGCAGCGGGAACGAACGGCGCCTTTGGGCAACATGTCAGCCTGAAGATGATTGCTGACCGGCGAGCACGTCCTTCGCCGCTTGCGCGAAAGGCGTGACCGGCACTTGGTAGAGTCCGCCGCCAAGGCGCCCCGCTTCCCCTTCGCGGTCAAGGATTCCGAGGCTGATCTGCGGGGCGTGCCCGCTTTCGGCGACGGCCACCGCCGAGCATCCCAGCTTCAGGCCCGTGCCCCTGAAATAGGGGTGTTCTCCAACCGACACGGCGTGAACGGACCCGGCCGAATTCAGCGGATCATCTTCCGCTTCCGCCATCGCACCCAGCCCGAACGCATCGACGACGGCGCTGTCGCCGACGGCGCCCAGGGCGCGGGACGTCGGCAGGTCTACGTCGAACGCGCCTTCGGGCGCCGTGGCGGGGACGGTGTACCAGCGCCCGGAGATTGCGGAGACCTGGATGCCGAAGTCGCGTCCGTTTCCGCCGGCCGCGGTGACGAAACCGGAGTCCGGGACACCGTCCGCCCGGGTCATCATCAGCTTGGTCGCCGCCATCCAGAGGTTGAGGAAAATGCTCGGCGAGCCCTTGAGAAACTCAAGGACCTCGTCATCTCCGATGCCGTTCGGCGAACGGTCGATCAATTCGCGGACAAGCGCGGCGCCTGCGACCGGTGTCCGCCCGTGGCAGTCATCCCCGCCCTTGAGACCTTCGACGGCCAGGGGCACGAGGGCGATCCCTTCCGCCAAGCCTCCTTGAAGCACGTCGAGACAGCGGGTGTTGAGCCACTTGACGTGTTCCAGCACGGCTTGCGATTTCAGGCCAAGGCGAAGGGCGGGCCGATTCCCGCCGTTGATCGGGGCAAACGTCCGGTGCTGCCCTCGCCATGCGTCGTACACGGAATGCAGCGGCATCGACGCGCTGACCACGGCAGCAAGCGGCGTAACGACGTTCACGTCCTGAGCCGGTTTCAGAAGGATCTCTTCAGACGCAATCATTCGCTCGACCGCGTCAAGGCCTGGCGCGAGCCCCTCGTAGACGGCGGCAACGCAGGCCGAGTTCAAGATTGGCCGGGTGACCTCGCCAGGATCCGGAAAGGGAGGTCCTGCGTGGAGCAGGACGTTGTCCGCGATTCCGGTCGCATCGCGTGCCAGGTCGAACCCGTTCCAGACCGGCTGTGTCACCATGGCCTGGTCGAACGCCAGCCTGTCGGCCTGGTGATGCGTCATTCGGCGCCCGGCGGGATCACCCACGTCTCGCTGAAGTAGAGAAACGCGGTCGTCGTCTCGAAGCCGGCCTGGACACGCGTGCCCAGCTGGCCCGGCAAGGGGCGTCCATTGACGATGATCTGCGCGCTTCTCGCGGGAACGAGGAGGGTGAACATGGTGTGCGCCCCGGTGCCGACCTGATCCGGCGTGAGCTCCAGCGCCCTTGGCGGTTCCAGGTTCTCCCAGACCAGCTCGACGGACAGACCCTCGCCGACAATGGTTTCGGCATATCGGTGGCTCATCGGGTCGCCGGAACTCCGCACGGCCTGGGCAAGGGACGGCGTCATGCCCTCGAATGCCGCCGCGTCGCGGAAGGCGCCGAGGCGGCCGACGAAGTTGGACTTCAGGTACGCGGCAAGCTCGACGTTGTCGGCCAAGACGACGTTGGGGGCTTCGGGCGTCCCGACCCTTGAACCGGGCGAGCCGTAGAGCCAGAGAACCTGGCCCTGGCCGGCGGGAGACCAGGCCACCCGAAAGAAGAGCGCCATGGCCGTGAATGCCCCGCTGTCATCCTTCAGGAGAATGCCGGGGTTCTCGCCGGTCCAGTCGACGGTGCCGGGCGTGATCGGCGCGCTTAACGGCATCAGGCGTCCCCCTTTGGCGTGACCCAGGTCTCGGAAAACGCGAGGAACGCCGTCGACATCGTGCGACCGAAGAACTGCCGGTCGGCGGCCTGGCCGGGCAGCCGAGTCCCGTTCACGCGCACCTCCGCAGATCTCGCTTCAAGAAACACGGAGTACATCTCGTGGGCCTTGGTGGCCGAATTCTCCTCAGTGACCTCGACGGGCAGGGGCGGACCCATGTCGCGCCAGATCATTTCAAGCGTGACGCCGGATCCGCGAACGGTTTCCGAGTATCTGGCCTGCAGGTCACCCGGCCGCCTTTCGACGCTGTCGCAATCAAGCCAGGTCATGGACTGCAGACCGGGTTTGCCGACGAAGGTTGGCATCTTCGACACCCAGCCATCCACGATCCAGCGCATCATGCGCTGGTTGTCGGTCATGATGAAATTGGGTGCGTCGGGCCAGCCGACGTCATGGTCGGGCTGGCCGAGGACCAGCCCTGCATGTCCGCGACCGAAAGGGGACAGGACGACCCGAAAGAACAGGGACAGGACATCATACGTGTCGGCAGAGGGGTCGGACTTCAGGTAAATTCCCGGATTCTCGCCAGACCAGTCGACGCGGCCGGGATTGATGGAAACGCGCGTCATTGCCAGCTTGCCTCGTACTCCTTGAGACGCGACCGGATGAACTCGTTTCTCGCGTCCCCCTGCAGGTGGTCCCCGGACCTGTAGATTCCCGCCACGTCGATCGAGATTTCCTTGAGGACCGCGCCGTCATCGCGACCTTCTTGCACGGGGATTCTGAGCATCGTGTCGCCTCCATAGGTCGGAATTGCACCGCCGAAACCGTCGGTTGGCTGCGGTGCACGGTTCCCGGCGGCAACGGAACGGATGGCGTTCCGCAGAAGGCGCCGGGCCTTTGCAACGCCCCTGTCCGTGAAACCCATGTTCTCGCGCGCGTGAATGTTCCTCGGTCCCTGGCTGACCCACGCGTCATAGTCGCCCGGGTCGCGCTGCCGCTGTTCGTAGGAGCGGTCAGGCCCCTGGCCGTAGAAGTCGGTCGTCCCAAGCCCGACCTTCGACTTGTCGGTCAGGCCCCGGGGGTCGTCGCCGTCGCGGAAGTGCCGCCACGCGATCACCAGCGTGTGCGTGTCGTCGACAGGGGTTATCCAGCGGCTGAGTCCGCAGCGCCCGAAATACCGGGGCTTGTCGGGCACGGGAAAGTGCCCGCCGTTTTGGGTGAATGCTGGCAGCATGTGATCATGGCACCGGATCCAGACTATGTCGTCGACGCGCCGGACGTTGGTGTAGAAGTCGCCCGTCCGGCTTTCGTGGTACTCGATCATCGGCATTTCGGCGAAGGCGTCGATGAACTGGCTCCGCACCGCGAGCGTGTGAAGGTACACGACGTGGAATGGGTCCCACGCATTTTCCATCACCTGAAGCCAGTTGCACGGGGACTCGATGAGGTAAGGCAGCATTTCGTCGCCTGCCTCGTCGAACGTGTCCATCACGGGGAACGGGGGCTGTTCTTCCGCCGGTCCCATGTAGGCGAACGCGAGCCCCTTGGATTCGATGACCGGGTAGGCGCCCAGGCAAGCGCGCGTCCTGACCTGGCTGGCCGGAGGTTCGCAGGGCGTCTCAAGGATTGTTCCGTCGAGCCCGTACTTCCAGCCATGGTAGGAACAGCGAATGCCACCCTCTTCGACGATCCCGAATTCCAGGCTCATGTTCCGGTGGCAGCAATGCAGGTGCGTGAGGCCGAGCCTGCCTTCGCCCTTCTCTCGGAACAGCACCAGGTCCTCGCCCATGATCCTGATACGGCAGGGAAGGTCTCCGACCTGATCCGTCATCGCAACGGGCAGCCAGTAGCGGCGCAGGTATTCGCCGCAGGGAGTGCCCGGGCCGACTTCCGTCAGTTCCGGATCAGGCGTCTCCGTCCAGACGGACTGCCGGGCGTGCCCGCGAAAGTTGCCTTTCGGTGCTGCAAGTCGATCCGTCATTTGATCTGCGCGCCAGCCGGATGGTGACATCCGAGCCGACGATAGGGGATAGGCGGAATGACAGTCTGCTGCATCATCAGGTTACGTCCTGTGCCACGAGATGCAGCAATTCTCCCCGCCTTACAAGGCCGCGGCAGGTGTGCGCCAGGATGAAGCCGTCAGACCGGAACTTCACGTCAGTTGAAGGTCGCTCCGGTTCGAATACGTGGTGAAGCCTGCCAGCCAAGGCACCGGGCCGCGCTTCCTGCCCCGCAGCTGCGGCCCTGTCGAACACGCCATCGCTCGTTGCGTAGAGCGACGAGGCAGGTGATGCGGTCTCAACGATTCTGGCGTGCTGCGGCTCTGCCTCTCCAGCGACGATCCCCATGTTCCGGAGCATGCGAAGCAGGCCGGTCTCTGCATTCCCGGTGATTTCTGGATCCGTGCCGCCGCCGCCTCCAAGTTCCGTGGCAATCATGGGAACGTTCTGGCGTTCCGCGGCGGCGTTGACGGACCGGTCGTCGTTTTGGTCGCCCAGTCGCCAGATCAGCGGAAGACCGAAAGCGCGGGCCAAGGCAAGATTCGCCTCGTAGAGCGCGCTGTCGTCGCAGTGCGTGACCAGCGTGCAGGGTTGGAAGAACGAAGCCTTGCCGCCCGAGTGCAGGTCGACCACGGCGTCTGCGCGGGGAAGCAGTTCGGTTTCCACGAAGTCGGCGATCATGGCCGTCGGACCGCCGTTCGGATCGCCAGGAAATGCCCGGTTGAGATTCGCGCCGTCAAGCGGACTGACGCGGGAGGCCTCGGCGAACGCCGGAGCGTTCAAGGCGGGAACGAGAATGACCTGTCCCGCGAGATCCGCCGGATCGAGACGCTGTGCCAGGCGCATGAGGGCGGCCGGTCCCTCGAACTCGTCACCATGGGTGCCGCCAATGAACAAGGCGACAGGGCCGGAGCCGCTCTTCAGCGACACGACCGGGATCGGATGGTGTCCCAGCGGGTTGGAGTTGTCGGACCAGCGAAGACGAATCTCGCCGACGTGGCGACCAGGCTTGTCGAGGTCGATGGACGTCGAAACCCTGGTGGCTGCCAAAACGGTTCCTTTCGCCGAGAAGTTGCTTTGTCGTTTATCGTAAAATGTGATGAAGGTAATGACCATAGCTGTCCACAATGTGGCTCGAGGCATCGAATGGGGAGGCGACGATAGCGGGACCGAAGGCAAAGCCGGGGATTGACCGGATCAAGCCGCATATGCTGGGGTCGGCTGCTGACGCACTGCCGCCCGCCTGGGCCTTGCTGAACTCCAATGAGAGCGTCTTTGGTCCTAGCAGGCATGCCAGGGACGCCGCCCGCGCATCCGTGTCCGGAATCGAGCGGTACCCGGAGGAAGTCGATGTCGCGCTGGTCAACGCAATTTCCGGGCTCCATGGACTCGATCCGGAGATGATAGTCGTCGGGCAGGGGGCGGATGACCTTCTGGCGCGGCTGTTCCGCGCGTATCTCGGACAGGGAGATCAACTGGTCCGGTCTGCAAACGGATATCTGAAAGTTCCCAATTACGCACATGCAAACGGGGGTGAGGTCGTTTCGGTCGAAGATGACGACCTGATTCCGTCTGTCGACGGCATGCGCGCCGCTCTCACCGAGCGGACGCGGGCGGTCTACCTCGCCAATCCGGAAAACCCGGCCGGCACGTATCTCCCGAAGGCGGAGGTCGAGCGCCTGCACGCCGCGATCCCGGACGACGTTCTCCTGGTACTGGACTGCGCGTACGCCGAATATGCATGGGCCGACGACTACGATCCCGGACATGACCTTGTCACGCGATCGGCAAACGTGGTTGTCTGTCGCACGTTTTCCAAGATCTACGGACTTGCCGGGGCCCGCGTGGGTTGGGCCCACGGCCCCCCGGACGTGATCGACGCCGTGCGGCGGATCGCCTTGACATTCCCCATGGCGCGACCCTCCGTCGCGGCGGCAATGGCGGCGCTTGAGGATCAGGAGCATGTCGCGTTCGTCCGCCAGGAGAACCGTGCGCTGCTGGAGGGATTCTGCGGCCGGTTGAACAGCTTCGGCGTGGACTACGTTCCGTCGCAGACCAATTTCGTCCTCGTCAGGATGCCTGGAGCGGTTCAGGCGGAAGCTGCGGTTCTGGCCCTGGGCGAGAAGGGGATACGGGTCCGGCGAATGAATGCACCTGCATATGCCAATTGCTTCAGGGTCTCGATTGGCTTGCGGCACGAGCTGGATGCAACGTCTCGGACGCTCGAAAGCCACCTTAGGGCGGCAACATGATGGCCAAGACCACTCCGGCAGGGACGCAAGGCCAGGTAGCTCACCCTTCGGGCGCTCGCATCATCGAACTCCTCAAGGAGAGCGGGGTTGGAGAGGTCGTTGCATTGCCCGACATTGTCACGAGCGACGGGCTGCTTTGGCCGATATCGCGCGACCCGGAGATTCGCCTGACACGGGTCTGCAAGGAGGACGAGGGCGTCTCGATCTGTGCCGCGATGTCCTGCAACGGAACACGAGCGGTGCTGCTGATGCAGCAGACCGGACTCATGGACTCCCTCAACGCCATCCGTGCGATCGGCATCGACTACCAAAGGCCGGTCGTGATGCTGGTCGGCCTCCTGGAGAAGGAGCCACATCTGCCTGCGAGCAGGTCCGCGGCCTACGGCGTAAGGATTGTCGAGCCGGTGCTCCGCGCGATGGGGATTTCGCATTCCCCGATCGAAGAGCCCGAGGACGTTGAAAGCATCGTTCGCTTGATTGACGAAGCATACGCGAACTCGTGTCCGCATGTGTTCCTGATCGGCCGGGCACCGGTGGCGCCGTGACCATCAGGCGTGATGAAGCGCTTCGCGCCCTCGTGCCGCTCGTGCGCGGCGACGACATCGTCGTCGCCGTGTACCAGACGAACTTCGACTGGATGGCGATCAATCCAAGGCCGCTGAACTACGTGGCCGTCGGAGCAATGGGGCAGGCGGCGTCGCACGGGCTGGGCCTTGCGCTGGCCAACCCGGAAAGACGGGTGTTCGTGCTTGACGGCGACGGCTCGCTGCTCATGAACCTCGGGGCGCTCGTCACCGTTGCCGGTGCGGGTGTCACCAACTTCTATCATTTCGTGTTTGCAAACCGCGTCTACGAAGTGAACGGCGACCAGCCGATCCCGAACGCCGGGAATGTCGACTTCGCGGGATTCGCCGCGGCTGCGGGATACGCCAAGTCCCAGTCGTTTGACGAACTTGACGAGTTTGCCGGTGCGGTGCCTCGCATCGTTGAGCTTGCCGGTCCGCAGATGGTCAGCATCGAGACAGTGCCGGGCGAGCCGTACCCGAGGAACTACGACTACATCCACAGTGCCGAGGCACGAAAGACGTTCGAGGATGCGCTTAACCGCAGGGAATAGGTCATGCGTCGCGAAGCGCTGACGCCTGCCTGAGCCCGCCAATGCTCTGAGACGCCACGCGCGACGCGATGACCATCGCGATCATCAGCCCGGTCGTGACGGCCGCAGCGATTCCGAACCAGACGCCGATCTCGCTGAACTGGAACACGCCGACAAACAGCCAGACGAAGAATGCAATGCCGAATGCCTGCCGATAGAGGCTGATCCAGACACTCCAGATCGGGCGCTTGAGGGCCTGCAGGAAGGAGTTGATCGCGAAATGCATCATGTAGGCCGGAAGGATCAGGCTCTCGACGCGAAGGTAGGCGAGACCGACCCGGATCACTTCCGGATCCTGGGTGAACAGTTCGAGCACAGGGCGTCCAAGGATCCAGATGATCGGCAACGCCCCGACTGTCATGATGAACCCGACCTTCCAGCAAAAGAAGAGAGCCACTCGGACACGATCATGGTCGCGGGCGCCGAACGCCTGGGCCGCGATCGGGAGCAGTGCGCCGGTCACGCCGAGAACCGGGAGGAACAGGATCTGTTCGAGCCTGATGGCAATGCCAAACCCGGCAATCGCGTGCTCGCCGAAACCCTTGAGAACGAACTGCACCACGAAGCCCGACAGCATCATGATCATGAGCGCGAATGCGGTCGGGAAGGTCTGAAGGAATATCTCCCTGAGCTCGGGGCCTCGTGGCGAGAAATGTCGGGACCGTACCCGAGACAGCGTTGCAAGCCTCAGCAGCTTCCACAGCAGATAGACCATTACGCCGGTTTGGCTGATGACGGTGGACACCGCGAGGCCGTCGAAGCCAATCCCGACCCAGAAACCGGGAATGCCGAAAATCAGCAACGGATTGAGGGCTATGTTGGCAAAGAACGCGGCAATCAGGGCGTGCTGCATGGACCGCCCGTCGCCGTGCGCCTGCAATGCCCCGTTGCAGGCAAACGCGACCATGAAGCCGGGCAGCGCCAGGGAAAGAAGCAGGTAGTAGCGCGTCCCGGCATCGCGGTAAGGTCCGGGCTCGGACACAAGCTGCACGAGCGCCGGGCCGTACCATGATCCGATTGCCACAAGGACCACGGCGGCGATGGCGCCGAACGTGACGCCTTGTGCCGAAAGCCGTCGGGCGGCGCGCCGGTCCTTCGCCCCGAGAGCGTTTCCGACGATTGCCCCCATCGCGGCGCCGAGACCGAAGCCGATGGACAGCGCGATGTAGAATGCCTGGTATCCCAGCGAGATGCCGGCTTGCGCGCTGGTCGACAGCAAGCCGGCAAAGAACATGTCCACGACGTTGTAGAGAGTGTTGAACAGCATCCCTATCGCGGCAGGGACGGCAAGCGTCCGAAAGTGACCGCTGATCGGACCTTCGGTCAGGTCGCTGGTGAGTTCACGTGCCATGCATGGCCGTTCAGGGGCGCTCTGCCTGGACGGTCAGAAACACGAACTCCGGTGTCAGGACGTCCACGAAACCGTGGTTCAGTTCGGCGTCAACGCTCAGGCTGTCGCCTTCGGACAGGGTCAGGTGCTGCTGGCCGTAGCGGTAGATTGCCTGGCCGGAAAGCACCTGAACGAAGACGACGCCATGGCCGACATAGGTCGGCGGCTTGCCGCCGTCCCGGGTCAGCGTCACCCTGCGGGCCTGGAAGCGAAGATCCTTGCGCGCATGAAGGGCAAGATTCACGTAGTCGTGCCGATGTCCCTCGGTGAGGCGGGTGGATTTCAGGCCCTCGCCGGCATGCACCAGGGTGAAGTCCGTATGGTCGGTGCGCGCCTCTCGAAACAGCGACACGATGGGAACGCTCAGTGCCTCGGCGAGGGCGGCGAGCGTGGAAATGCTTGGGCTTACCAGCCCGTTCTCGATGCGGCTCACCATGGCCGCGGACACGCCGGAAAGCTCCGCCAGCGCCCTTGCGGAGTGGCCGCGTTCGCGCCGGAGCTCTTTCAGTGACTGCCCGATGGCTTCATCGATGTGCTTGCCAGCCTTCTCGGATGCCATTTCGCGCCGTCACGTTTCTGCGTAGTAGCCGACCACGTCGCCGGCCATTGTCACGCCAAGCCCGTTGAGCAACCGGTTGGCGTAGTTGAAGTAGCAGATGATCTGGTTCATTTCCAGAATCTCGCCGTCATCCCAGCCCGTTTCGCGAAGTGCGCGAACGCAGCCTTCCGCGATCGTGCCGGGCCGCAGGGTCAGTGCTTCGGCATACCGAAGCGCCGCAAGTTCTCGACCCTCGAACTGGACCTCGGGCCGCCGGTCCTTGAGCGCCCTCTCGATCCTGTCGGCGCGCTCGTCGTCCCCGATCAGATGCCTCGCGTTGGCCCAGTGATTTGCATAGGAATAGGCGCAATCATTCAGCGCGGACACGTACGATCCCAATGCCTCCTGGAACCACTGCGGAATGCTGTTGCCGCCGTCGTGAAGGCAGGCGCGGTAGAGCGTGACGTGACCATGCATCGTGTTCGGCCTGAGCGAATGGACGCGCATGACGTTGTCCACGGTTCCATGCGGAGTCCGCGCCCGCTTCAAGGCTTCCGAGAGCGCCTCATCGGCGTCCTCGTCGGAAATCATCTTGATCCATGCCGACATAGTGCCTCCTCGGAGCGTTTGGCAGGCTGCGTTCGCATTTCATTCGAACGATTTTTCTTATTCCTTGCATGAACCGTCATGCAACGTTATTGAGTGAAATGCAAGAATGAGGGGATGCCGAATTTTGCGTTGTCGCCGCCATTGGCCAGAGCGAACGTCGCGCGCGATGCGCCCCGGATCCATGCGATCCCAGACGCGCGTCTGCAATGGCATGGCCGTTGGAATCGGCAATGAAGGAAAATCGTTGCCAGGCGTCTTTGCTTGCAGCCATGGTTCCGTGAAACGTGCGCCAGTCGTCACGGAAGGTGAAGTGCATGGATAGCCAGCCGATCATCGAAGCCCGCAACCTGGACAAGTTCTTCGGGAAGTTCCACGCCCTGAAGGATGTCAGCATCTCCGTTCGCCAGGGTGAGCGCGTGGTGGTGTGCGGCCCTTCGGGATCCGGCAAGTCGACGTTGATCCGCTGTTTCAACGCGCTGGAAAGCCATAGTTCAGGCACTCTTGTGGTCGACGGCATCGAGGTCTTCGAGGGATCGAAGGACGTCCGGAAACTGCGACAGGAAGTCGGCATGGTTTTCCAGCAGTTCAACCTCTTCCCGCATCTCACCGTGCTGGAAAACCTCATGATCGGGCCGATGAAAGTCCGGAAGGTCTCGCGGGACCAGGCGGAAAGGACCGCGCGCATGTATCTGGACCGGGTGCACATCCCCGAGCAGGCGGAAAAGTACCCGGCCCAGCTTTCCGGCGGCCAGCAACAGCGTGTCGCAATAGCCCGGTCGCTTTGCATGGAGACCCGGATCATGCTGTTCGACGAGCCGACTTCGGCGCTGGATCCCGAGATGATCAACGAAGTGCTCGACGTCATGGTCGAGCTTGCGGAGACCGGCATGACCATGGTCGTTGTCACGCACGAGATGGGCTTCGCGCGCAAGGTGGCCGACACAATGGTGTTCATGGAGGAGGGGCGGATCGTCGAGGTTGCGCCGCCCGATCAGTTCTTCACCGCGCCAGCAAGCGACCGTTGCCGGATGTTCCTGGCGCAGATCCTGGAACACTGAGATGGC
This sequence comes from Paracoccaceae bacterium, assembly GCA_965208685.1. Taxonomy (GTDB): domain Bacteria; phylum Pseudomonadota; class Alphaproteobacteria; order Rhodobacterales; family Rhodobacteraceae; genus JAJEFO01. The sequence continues at coordinate 1,762,103 of CBDBPL010000007.1, forward strand.
GCTGAGCGAGACAGCCGGACTGCGCGGGCCGCCAATCCCGAAGCCGCCGGTGCATCAGCAGGTGCTGAACTCGGTTCCGGTCGCTGTCGCGATCTATGCCATCGTCGTCGGGCTGATCGTCTACGGATCGTTCACCGGAGCCCAGAACATGGGCTACAACTGGCAGTGGTACCGCGTGCCGCAATACCTGTACAGCTTCACCGACGACGGATTCCAGTGGGGCGAGATCTCGGTCGGTCTCGTGGCGACCATCAGGCTCTCCATCCTGTCGTTCGCGCTTGCCACCTTTCTTGGGCTCGTCGTGGCGCTGCTGCGGCTGTCGGGTCTCGTCGTGGGTTCTGCCGTTGCCGTCGCGTATCTCGAACTGATCCGCAACATCCCGCTACTGGTGCTGCTCTATCTCTTCTATTACGTGCTGGGACCGATCTTCGGCCTCGACCGCTACGTCGCCAGCATCCTGACGCTCGCCGTCTTTCACTCCGCATTGATATCCGAGATCTTTCGGGCTGGCATCAATGCCGTTGCCATCGGGCAGTGGGAGGCCGCGAAGTCGATCGGGATGTCCACCGGGCAGGCCTACCGCTACATCATTCTGCCACAGTCCGTCCGCTTCATGCTTCCGCCGATGACGGGAGAAATGGTGCATCTCATCAAGTCGTCGGCGATCGTCAGCGTCATTGCCGTGGCGGAGCTCACGACAATCGGGCGCAACATAATATCTGACACGTACATGAGCTTCGAGATCTGGTTCACGATTGCGGCCGTCTACATGGTGGTGACCCTGATCCTGTCCGTAGGCGTGTCGTTTCTCGAGCGAAAGTTCACGGTTGACCAATGATGCGGCTGAAGTTCATCCCGAAACCTGTCGGCATGCATGCCGCATCCTGGCCAATGTCCGGCGTTGTGCGCCGGGCCGCGAATCGGTGCTGGCCGGCTTCCCTGGATTCCAGGCTGGCCAAGACCGAGTGTCGTCAATGTCCGGAGAGGCCCGGACTTGACCGGCAAACCAACAAGTGAGAAGACCATCAAGATAGGAGGATATCAAATGAAACTCACTCGCAGAATGCTAGGATGCGCCTTGGCGGCGACCGCGACGGTGGGCCTTGCGTTGCCCGCAGCGGCGCAGCAGGCCACGCAGGCGCTGACCTCGGAAAGCGTGATCGAACAGATCAAGCGGGACGGCGTGATCCGGATCGGCCTGTCCCTGTTTGTCCCCTGGTCCATGCGCGACAAGAACGGCGACCTGATCGGGTACGAGCTCGATGTTGGCCGCAAGCTCGCAGAGGACATGGGCGTCGAAGTCGAGTTCGTTCCGACGTCCTGGGACGGGATCATCCCGGCCCTCGTTGCCGGCAACTTCGACGTCATCATCTCGGGCATGTCGGTTACGGCGCAGAGGAACCTGACGATCAACTTCACCGATCCGTACGCGTATTCCGGCCTCGCAATCATGGCAAACAAGGAATTGACTGCCGGCATGTCACTGGAGGACCTGAATTCGCCCGACGTGATCTTCACGGCCCGTCGAGGCGCAACGCCGGCCGTCGTGATCGCCGACAACTTTCCCAAGGCGCAGCTTCTTCTCTTCGACGAAGACGGCGCGTCTGCCCAGGAAGTGCTGAACGGGAACGCCCATGCGACCATGGCCGCGCAGCCGACGCCGAACCGCGAGGCGGGCCGGAATCCGGAGACGCTTGTCGTCGTGGAAGGCGATCTCTACGACCCGCGCGGCGAGGGGTTTGCATTGCGCAAGGGCGATCCGGACGCCCTCAACTACTTCAACAACTGGATCGCCCAGCAGTGGCGCAGCGGCTGGCTTGAAGCGCGCCACAACTACTGGTTCGCGACCGAGGACTGGGCCGACCAGGTCGCCCAGTAGACCAATGCCGAGGCCCGGGAACCACGGCTCCCGGGCCTTGAGCCGTGAGGCGGCAGGGATTGCGCTCGTTCATCGACAGGATGCGGTGGCCTGACTACCTGATTGTCGCGATGCTCATCGCCTTCTTCGGGTATGTCTGGTTCACCATCGAAGGCACGCTCAACTACAAGTGGCGTTGGGAGCTCATACCTGGATACATCATCGGCTATCACTCGGGCCGCGAGGCGTACTTCGCCAACATACTGCTTCAGGGCCTTGCCGCCACGATCCGGATCAGCATCTACGCGAGCATCCTGGCGCTGGTTCTCGGAACGATCCTCGGCGTCGCACGGTGTTCGCAGAACCTGACAGTTCGGATGCTGGCGCGGACGTACCTGGAACTGCTGCGGAACATCCCTCCTGTAGTCGTCGTCTTCATCTTTTTCTTCTTCCTGTCGCAGCAATTGATCGATGCGCTCGACTTGGCGCGATGGTCGCGCAACATCGCGCGGCAAGAGGGCATCTGGCTCTGGGAGCTGTTCTTTGGCGACATGCGCCGCTTTCCCTCTATCATTTCCGGCGTGATCGTTCTCGCGCTCTTTGAGAGCGCGTTTGTCGGGGAGATCGTTCGCGCGGGAATTCAGTCGATACCCAAGGGACAGCGGGAAGCGGCACGATCGATCGGCATGAGCCGACTCCAGGAACTGCGCTACATCGTGCTGCCACAAGCGATGAAGAGGGTCGTCCCGCCGCTCGCCAACCAATTCATATCGCTCATCAAGGACAGCTCGATCATATCGCTCATCTCGGTTCAGGAGCTGACGTACAAGACGGTCGAGCTGGTGGCCTCGTCACGGATGATCTTCGAGGCGTGGATCACCACCGCGGCGTTCTACTTCGTGGTCTGCTTCGGGCTGAGCCGGCTGTTCTCGCGACTGGAGCGCAGGCGGGAAGGGCAGGCATAGGCGAAGACCGTCAGCCGGGGCGGGACGACACCGTGATGAACTCGATCTCGGGGCTCTGGATCTCCACGACGCCATGGTCGAGCTTTGCATCGAAGCTCAAGGTGTCGCCGGGCGCGAGATCGAACTCCGCATTGCCGCACGAATAGCGCAACTTTCCCGATGTCACCGCCAGGAAGACATGTCCGTCGTGCTGGTACCGGGGCAACGCGCCTGCCTCGCCCCGGTTGATCCGGACGCGGGCTGCCTCAAAGCTCCCGCCCGGGCCGCTGTGCTTGCCGAGCAGCAGGTACTCATGGGCATGGTTCGGCGTGATCCGTCGTGACGGGATTCCGCCACCGGCTCTCAGGTGATAGACATCGGCTGTTCCGTTCCCGTGGGCGAGAAGCGCCATGACGGGAACCGACAGGGCCTCGGCGATCGCGTCGAGCGTCCCGAGGGATGGGGAAACCTGCCCGTTCTCGATTCGGCTGATCATGCCGGCCGACATTCCGGCGCTCTTTGCGAGACGCGTAACCGTCATGCCGCGCTCCCGGCGCAGCCGGTTGACCGTCCGTCCGACCTCGATGTCAATTTCCGGCCTCTCAGGCATGCCGTTCTCCGACCCTCCGGTTACTTGACATCGAGGTTACCAAAAGTAAAAAATGTTACCAATATGCAAAATTACTCGATCTTCTCCCTTTTGCGCCATGCGCTTAACGGTCACACGACATGGGCGCCTGCCTGGCGCAGCCCGCCCTTGAAGGAAGGCTATGACGTGATCGTCATTGGTGCCGGCGGCCATGGATTGGCAACTGCATACTACCTTGTCAAGGAATTCGGCATTGCGAATGTCGCGGTCCTGGAGCGGGGCTGGCTCGGCGGAGGGAACGTTGCACGAAATACCGTGACAGTCCGGTCAAACTACATGCGCGATGCGTCGATCCCGTTCTACGTGAAGTCGGTCGCTTTGTACGAGGGCCTGACTGACGAGCTGAACTTCAACTTGATGCACTCTAAGCGCACCATGATCGACGTGGTTCAGACGTTTCCGAAGATGCGCGAGTTGCGGCGGCGCCAGCTGACCATGGACATATACGGATCGACCTACGAAGAGATTTCCACGGAAGAGGTGCGCCGCCGCATTCCCGCACTCACCGGTGGCGGGCCGGACGCGCGACTGCCCGTAATCGGCGGGATGGTGCACACTGATGCAGGGGTGAACCGGCACGATGCAGTCGCTTGGGGATATGCACGCGGAGCCGATGCGCGGGGCGTTGAACTGCACCAGCAAACCCCGGTCACCGGGCTCTTGCGCGGCGGTGACGGCGCCATCAAGGGCGTCGAAACGCCGCGCGGCGTGGTGCGGGCGCCCAAGATCGCGGTCGCGGTGTCCGGGCATACAACGACGCTGACTGATACCGCCGGACTCAGGCTCCCGCTGCGAACGATGAACCTGACGGCCTTCGTATCCGAACCGGTCAAGCCGCTCGTCGACGTGGTCGTGAACTGCCCGGACAGCGGGTTCTACTTCAGCCAGTCGGACAAGGGGGAGATGGTGATGGGCGGCGCGCCCGACATGGGCCAGAGCTTTCGCCGTGACATCAAGCAGCATGTGTTCGAGGACACCGTGACGGCCATGCTTTCGCTGTTCCCGTCGTTCAAGAGGCTGAAGCTCCTGCGCCAGTGGGGCGGGCACGTGGACATCACGCCCGACGCTTCGCCCATCATGGACGAAACGGACGTGCCGGGACTCTTCGTGACGGCAGGCTGGTGGGGCGGTTACAAGGCGATCCCGGCGGGAGGGCTGACATTTGCGCACCTGATTGCAAAGGGCGAACCCCATCCCCTGATGGCGCCTTTCACCCTGAGCCGGTTCAAGCATCTCGACTACGTGATGGAATCCGGCACGACGACGGCGAGATAGGGAGCCGGATCGATGATGCTCATCCCGTGTCCGTTTTGCGGCAATCGCAGCGAAAGCGAGTTCGCGTATGGCGGTCCCGTGAAGCCGGATCGACCCGATCCGCATGCGGCAAGCGATGAAGGCTGGGTCGATTGGCTGACAACCGTCCCGAATCCGCTTGGCCCGGTCGAGGAGCGCTGGTGTCATGCGAAGGGATGCGGCGCGTGGCTGACGATCTGGCGGGATACGCGAACGCATGACATCGTCGAGGGGCCACCTGATGCAGGATAGGCGTCTTTCTGCCGGCGGAAGGATCGACCGCCACCGGCCGCTGGCCTTTCGTTTCAACGGGAAGGCGTACCGAGGGTTTGCCGGCGACACCCTGGCGTCCGCATTGCTTGCCAACAACGTTCGGCTGACCGCACGGAGCTTCAAGTATCATCGGCCTCGAGGGATCGTCGGATCCGGCCCGGAGGAACCGGCGACCTTGGTGGAGCTGGAGGGTCGCCACGCATCCGCCAACCGTGCGGCGACAACGGTTCGACTGGAAGACGGGATGGCCGCGCGGTCGGTGAATTGCTGGCCGTCGCCGCGCCTTGACGTCGGCGCGGTCAATCAGCTGTTCGCTGGGCTCATTCCGGCGGGCTTTTACTACAAGACGTTCAAGTGGCCGGGCTGGCGCCTGTACGAGCCGACGATCCGCAAGGCCGCGGGCCTTGCCGGCGCACCTGACGCGCCGCCGTCGGAAGGGCATTTCGAGGCAGTGCATGCGCATGCGGATGTCCTGGTCGTCGGGGCGGGGCCGGCAGGGCTGATGGCCGCCCTCGTGGCCGGTCGCGCCGGGTGCCGGGTTTTCCTGGCCGACGAACGCACCGAGGCGGGTGGAAGCTTGCTTGATCGACGTTTGGAGATCGCTGGAAAGCCGGCATTGGATTGGGTGGCCGAAACCGTTGACGAGCTGCAGTCGATGCCAAATGTTACCCATCTGCTGCAGGACGCGAGCGTCTGGGCCTGCCGGGAGCACAACTTCCTGATGGTGAACGAGCGGTCGCCTGCCAGTCCCAACGTGCTTGAAAGGAACTGGCGAGTGCGGGCGGGGCAGGTGATCCTTGCAACGGGCGCCATCGAAAGGGGCCTCGTGTTTCCCGAAAACGATCGTCCGGGCGTGATGCTGGCCTCGGCCGCACAGGCCTACGTCAACCGGTTTGCCGTGAAGCCGGGCGAAAGAGCCGTGGTCTTTGCCAACAACGACAGTGTCTATGCCGTCGCGGCCGACCTTCAAGCGTCCGGCATCGACATTGCCGCAATCGTGGACAGCCGCGATGCGGTTCCTGACAATGCAAGTGCCTCGGCTGGAGACATCCCGATCAAGACCGGCTCCGCCGTCATCGGAGTCCGAGGGAAACGGTCGGTCAGGGGCGTGACAATTGCTGGGCGGGACGGGCAAGGGGCCGAGAGGATCGACTGTGACCTCCTGCTCCACTCCGGTGGATGGAACCCGGCCGTGCACCTGTTTTCCCAGTCACGCGGAAGTCTCCGCTACGATGAACCGCTTGCGACATTCGTGCCTGACGAGACGGCGCAGGCCTGCGTCTCCGTCGGTGGTGCCGCCGGAGAATTCTCGCTCGCTTCGGCGTTGCGAACCGGTGCAGAGGCGGCAGCCAGGGCAACGGGGACGGAGATACCGGATATTCCCGCCGTGACGGAAGAAAGCTATTCGATTGCACCGCTTTGGCGCGTCGATGCACGCGGTGCCAAGGGCAAGGCATTCCTGGACATCCAGAACGACGTCACGGTCGACGACGTGCACCTCGCGCTCCTCGAGGGCTACGACAACGTGGAGCATGTCAAGCGCTACACGACCGGCGGCATGGGGTTCGATCAGGGGAAGACGGGCAACATCAACATTATCGGAACGATTGCCCTGCAGAAGGGCGTGCCGCTTCGGGACGTCGGCACAACCACCTTCCGTCCGCCCTACACGCCAGTATCCTTTGGAGCGATCGGAGGCGTCAGGGAAGAAAGCGTCGTTCTGCCTTACCGGCACACGCCAGTTACCCGCTGGAACCTCGATCGCGGCGCATTCATGTACGAGGCCGGTGCCCGCTGGCGACGGCCGGGGTATTTCCCGCGCGGTGGCGAGACGTTCCAAGAGACCGTCAACCGCGAATGCCGTGCCGTCCGAGAGAGCGTCGGCGTCTACGACGGATCGCCCCTTGGGAAATTCGAGCTGAAGGGGCGCGATGTCGGTCGCTTCCTGGATCACGTCTACACGAACCTGATGTCCACGCTGAAGCCCGGCCAATGCCGCTACGGTCTCATGCTGACCGAGGACGGCCTGATACTGGACGATGGCGTAGCCATGCGGCTGGGAGAGCACCGTTGGCTTGTCTCTACCTCGACTGCGCACGCGGACACCGTGCACGGACACATGGAGGAGTTGCTCCAGACGCAGTTTCCGGACTGGAACGTCCATGTGACATCCGTGACCAGCCAGTGGAACAACGCGACCGTATGCGGCCCGGGCGCGCGCGAGGTCGTGACCGCTCTGGGCACCGACATCGACCTTTCGCCCAAGGGGCTGCCGTTCATGCGTTTCACGGACGGACATGTGGCCGGGCTGCCCGCGCGTGTCGTTCGGGTCAGCTTCACGGGCGAACTGTCATTCGAGATAAACGTGGCGCCTCGGCACATGCGCGATCTTTGGGAGCGGATCATGGAAGCCGGCGAACCCTTCGGGATCAAACCTGTGGGGTCGGAAGCCAGTCACGTGCTGCGGGTCGAGAAGGGATTTCTTTCCCTGGGACATGAAGTGGACGGAACCGTGGATGCCTATGACCTCGGCATGAGCTGGATTATGTCGAAAAAGAAGACGGACTACGTTGGCAAGCGTTCCGTCGAGCTGCGACGCCGTGGCAACGCGGTTCGACGTGAACTCGTGGGATTGCTGCCTGCGAGCCCGAATGACCAGATTCCGGAGGGCGCGCCGCTTACTCCCGGCGGCGAGAAGCGCCCGACCGAGGGGCTTGTGACCGCCTGTGTTTGGAGCGTCGTCCTTGACCGATGGGTCGCGTTGGCGCTTCTGGAGAACGGAAAGTCGCGGCACGGCGAAACCGTCCACGTCCGCTTGAAGGACGCGACCATCGCCGCCGACGTCACGGCGCCGGTGTTCCACGACCCCGACGGCCTGAGGATGAGGTCCTGAGATGAGTTGCGATGCTGCATTCGCGAGGCTCCCGATCAACGCCTGTTTCGACCTGAAGGGCGCGGAAAGCGCCTTGGTCGAGTGGATTGGCGCGCAGGTCCTGCCGGAACTTCCCGCAGAAGCGAATTGCTGTCGCAAGGCGGATGGCGTTTCGCTCGACCATGTGGGACCACGCCATTGGCTCTTGCAGGCGAACATTGACCGAGAGGACGAATTGAACGCGGCGTTGCGTCCGCACGAAGCCCCGGCCGAGGTGAGCATCGTCAGGATCTCGGACACCATGACGACATTTCGCATCTTCGGAACTGATGCGGCGCACGTACTGGCAATCGGCTGTCCGCTCGACTTGCACGAAGCTGCATTCCCGGAGGATGCAGTGAGCTTTACCGAGTTCTTTGGCCAGAAGGCGCTGGTTCGCCGTTGCGTTGGCGGATTCGACGTGTCCGTCGAGCAGAGTTTCGGCGACATGATGGAAGACTGTCTGACACGCGCGTTGCGTTGATTCGGAGGCATGAATGACACGAACGCACATTCACAGGTACGAGACCCGCTATCATGCGAAAGCGACCTATTCAAAGGCCATCCGGGCTCGAGGCGACCTCGTCGTCATGCAAGGCCAGGTCGGTACGCTTCTGGACGGCACCATTGTGGGGGAAGGCGATCCCGGAGCGCAGGCCGATCAAGCCTGCCGCAACATCGAGCGCTGGATGACCGAGGCCGGCGGCAGCCTGAAGGACGTCGTGAAGCTGACCGTCTATGTCACGGACATAAGCTATCGCCCGGCTGTCTACGACGCGATCAACCGTTGGTTCGAGGGCGTGCACCATTGTTCGACCGGAGTCGTGGTCAGCGCGCTTGCCGACCCGGCGTTGCTGGTCGAGATCGACGCGATGGCGGTGATCGGCGACGTGTAGCCTTCAGACCCTGACTTGAACCATCCCGTTCTCCACGCGGGTCTCGAACACCCTCATCGGGCGCGTTGCCGGCGCGCAGACCGGACTTCCGTCCCGGACATCGAATGCGCCCTGGTGCAACGGGCATTCGATGACGTGGCCGTCGAAATATCCGTCGCAAAGATCGGCGCCGCCATGGTTGCAGTGCGCGAGCGAAGCAAAGATGCCGGTCGGCGTATCGTAGACGGCAAGCAATCGCGGGCCCAGCGGCACCCGAGTGACCCAGTTCCGTTCCAGAGCGTCCACCGCGATCAGATCGGTCCAGGCACGCTTGGCCCTGTTCACGTCCCGTCCGCTGCCGCGGCCAGTTCGCGCCGCATGAGCTGGCGCAGGATGTCGAGATGCGCTCCGAGATAGCCATGCCGTTCCACGTGGATGTGGTCCTTCAGCTTCTCGTGGAGCCTGGGCAGGGCATGGAACGGCACGGAAGCCACGTAGTGGTGTTCGGCGTGATAGTTCATGTTCCAGCAGAGGAAGCGCCATGGGGCGGAGACGAGATTCGTCCGCGTGTTCTCGGACATTTGCGCGACGGTCGGTCGCCCGACATGCTCCGTCATGCGAATGAAGCGCATCACCGGCTCGCCCAGGAACAGCGGAATGACCCAGCACCAGACCAGGCCCCACCAGCCCGTCATGGCCATGCCAAGGAAGATGGCGGCGTAGATCGCCAGCATCCGGCGCGCGTCCCAGAATACGGCCTTGTGCTCCACCGACGGAATGAACCTCTTCTCCGCTTCGCTCAGGCGACCGATCGCATGTCGGAATACCTCGGTGAACTTGCCGCGCCAGTAGGGGACGGCACTCAGGTACCATAGGTATTCGCCGAATGTCGTGGGCATCGAGATCATTTCCGGATCGTCGTCATGCAACTGCGTGTACGTGTGATGGTCGCAGTGCTCGTAACGGAAGAACCTGTGCGGCAGCATGATGATGAGTCCGCAGACGTGGCCGACGAGGTCGTTGACCCAGCGGGTGCGGAACGCCGTGTAATGCACGCATTCGTGCTGGAGCGCGAAGTGGTGCACCAGCACGGTGCCTTGCAACAGCATTGCGGGCCATATCAGCCAGCTGTTCCATGCAAGTGCTATCAGTGTGGTTGTGACGGCCAGGAGCCCGACCCAAAGGACCAGGCGACGCAAGGCCGGTCCGTCCGACCGGCGCATGAACTGCTTTAGCTCCTCGCGCGAAAGTTTCCCCTCGGCCAGCGCTTGGGTCAGGGGTGTGACAATGGGATTTGACATGGGTACCCTCGTTATTTGCCGACAGCGGTGTCCTTTTCACCCTGCTTGACGGCTCCGGAGACGGGAGTGCTCCGCACCATGTGGCCGGAACATCTGGCCACATTGCCACTTGGTTATCTCAGTTTCCTTGATTGCGCAATAGCGTGACAGGCTTCAACGGCCCGAATGCGCCCGCAGTCGATGTTGTTCTTGGGTTCGATGGGATTTGAAGGGATGGAAGATGGCACTGGCTGGTTCATCGGCAGCAAGCCAGTTCCGGACCGAAGTTGAAGCACGTCCAGCATGCATGCGGATAGCCTGCTTTCCGAGTCCCTGCTAATCTTGCAAGACGTGGGTCATCGGCATGGCCGTAAAATGTGCTGCTGCGCGCACCTTGTCTGAAAGGAGGACTTTCAATGCGCCGCCAAGCTCAAGCCGTTCTTGCCGCTGCCATCGTCGCGATCTTGGCTGCGTCGACAATCGCGACTGCCTCCGAATCCGGACCACGGCAGACGCTCGAATCCGGGTTCCGCCTCGACCCGTGGAAGCGGGAAGTGGTGGCGGGCGGTCCGAACTGGGACAATTGCTGGCAACTGCCGGACAAACCGCAGTTCGTCATCGATTACGAGAGTGGCGGCTACGCCCTCAGCTTTGGCACTCTTGGCTACGGGCTGGACACCACGCTGCAGGTCACGACGCCGACGGGCGACGTCCTGTGCGACAATGACAGCGGAGGCGACCAGGATGCGCTGATCACGCTGGGCGAACCGACGAACGGCCGCTACGAAGTGCGCGTCGGAACCTTCTGGCCCGAAGACGTCGGCGACATCGCTGAAGCATATGTCACCGAGCGCATCGATGCAGGCCCGGCAAAGCCGACGCCCCCGCACCAATGGGCTCTCGAAGCCGGTTTCCGCCAGGATCCAAGACATGCGGAAGTGGTGGTCGGAGGTCCGATCCAGGGCGGGTGCGGTCATCTGCCGGACGAGCCGTCGCTCGTCTTCGACTACGAGGGCGGAAACCACGCCTTGAGCGTTGGCACCATAGGGTTCCGGTTGGACACCACGCTGATGGTCACGACGCCGGAGGGTGAAGTCCTGTGCGACGATGACGGCGGAGATTACCTCAACGCGCTGATCACGCTGGGCGATCCGGCGAGTGGTCGCTATGAAGTTCGTGTCGGAACCATCTCGGCCGATGATGTCGGCAGCGCCGCCGAGGTCTATTTGACCGAACGCGTTGATGCTCGTTCGGCCAAGCCTGCGCCTGCATATCAATGGAGGCTTGAAGCCGGATTCGATCAGGATCCGATGAATGCACGAGTGGTGGTGGGTGGCCCGATCCTTGACGACGAGTGCGGCCTTCTGCCGCTGGAGCCGTCGCTCGTGGTTGACTACGAGAGCGGTAGTCACGCCCTGAGTTTTGCCACTCTTGGCTACAGGTTGAACGCCACGCTGCAGATCACGACGCCGGCGGGTGACGTCCTGTGCGATGATGACAGCGTAGGAGATCACGACGCGCTGATCACGCTGGGTGACCCGGCGAGCGGCCGCTATGAAATTCGTGTCGGAACCCACCGGCCGCATGAGGTCGGCTGGGTCGCCGAAGCATATGTCACCGAGCGAATTGAAGAACGTTCGATCAAACAGGTGCCTGTACACCAATGGGCGCTTGAAGACGGATTCGGCCCGGATCCGTTGAGTGTGCAAGTTTCGGCAGGAGGTTCGACCGATGGCGAGTGCGGTCATCTGCCGGACAAGCCGCAGGTCGTCGTCGACTACGAGGGCGACGGCTCCGCCCTTGGCTTTGGCGCCGCCGGTTACTGGTTTGCCAGAACCTCACTGCAGGTCACGACGCCGGCGGGCGATGTCCTGTGCGACAGGGGTTACGACGACGCCCGCATCGCGCTGATCGTGCTGGGTGATCCGGCGAACGGCCGCTATGAAGTTCGAGTCGGAAGCAACTACTCCGGAGTGGTCGGCAGGGTCGCCAAGGTGTTCGTCACCGAGCGAGTCTACCCTGGTGCGATCAAGCCAGCGCCCGTGCACCGGTTGACGTTCGATGCCGCCTCCGGCCTGAACCGGAACCGTGTAGGAGTGACCGCGGGCGGTCTGACCCGGGACGATTGCGGGCATTTGCCGAATGAGCCGCAGCTTGTCCTCGACTATGAGAGCGGCTACTACGGCCTGAACTTCGGCACCCTTGGCCACGGGTTGGACGCCTCGTTGCAGGTCACGACGCCAAAGGGTGATGTCCTGTGCGACGATGGCAGCGGAAACGGCCGCGACGCGCGGATAGCGTTGCGTGATCCCCCAAGCGGCCGCTACGAAGTTCGCGTCGGAACCAGGTCGATCGATGCCGTCGGCGGGTATGCCGAAGTGCTTGTCGCCGAGATTGACAGTGTCGAAGCCGCCATCTCGATACCTGGCTGTCACGGGTGGAATACGCATGGATTCTTCGCCATCTTGACGGCTGATGATGTTCGCCAGTGTGTCGACACAGGTGCCGAACTGGACGCACGGGATGTTCTTGCAACACTCCGCTTCATCTCGATACCTGGCTGTCACGGGTGGGCAACACTCCGCTTCACATGGCGGTGGGCGAAGGTGCGAGCCCGGACGTGGTGCAGGTGCTGCTTGACGCTGGGGCCGATCCGAACGCGCGGAACGACTATGACGTGACCCCACTTCACGTTGCGCCGGGCACCGGGACGTGGCCGGATTTGGTGCGGATGTTGCTCGGCGCCGGGGCCGATCCGAACGCATTGGACAGACATGGCCTGGCCCCGCTGCACCTGGCTGCAGGCGCCGGAGCGGGTGCTGAGGCGGTGCAGCTGCTGCTCGACGCGGGAGCCGATCCGAACGCGCGGGCCCATCTTGGCCTGACGGCGTTGCACTGGGCGGTGAGGGAGGACGCGATCCCCGAAGTGGTGCAGGCGTTGCTTGCCGCTGGGGCCGATCCGAACGCGCGGAACGACTATGACGTGACCCCGTTGCACCGGGCGGCGGGCTTTGGCGCGAGCCCCGAAGTGGTGCGGGCGTTGCTCGATGCAGGGGCCGACCCGAACGCGCCGGACGTTCAGGGCCAGACCTCGCTGCACTGGGCAGCGGGAAACGGCAAGCGTGCTGAAGTGGTGCAGGCGCTGCTAGATGCAGGGGCAAACCCGGACTCACGGGACAGGAACGAGAAACTCCCCATTGACATGATCCCAGAGGACAGTTTGCTGAGAGGCACGAATGTCTACCGGGAATTGCGAGAATCGCCCGACCGGTGACTCCGCTGTCCAAGTCGCACGTGGGAGCACAGGAATGCCTGGACTCGACTTGGGCCAGCTGCATTCAGGGCATTTGGATCTTCAGAATCGAGCCAAAGGTTGCTCGGCCACGCGCAGCTGGGACACGCGACCGGCCCGAGCCCTTTCTATGCTCCCAAGGCATGCAGGCGACCCAGGCCCGCTGTCGTCGGGCCCGCCTCGCCTCGTCGCTCCTCCCGTGCAGGTGCGAACCCCAGCCACCTGGACAGGCACTCTTCAGGAATCGCGGACTGATCCACCGTGCCGCAGACGAAATTCGGTCTGACAGGAGACGGGGTCGCATTGGACCAGTGCCAGAGCGCGCCACAGAGATTCTCCGGACGGAATTCGACCAGCAAGTGCTGAGACTCTTCTCGAGTTAACGCCCATCGACTGGAATGCCCTGTCTGCACTTGACGCGCGAAGTGACCGGTCATAAGGTCTGGTCACATGAACAAGATCAACGCATCTGACTTTAAGGCGCGATGCCTCGCCATTCTCGACGAGGTCCATGAGACTGGTGAGAGGGTGGTGATCCTGAAGCGCGGGCGGCCTGTCGCCGAACTGTCACGGGCGATCGGTGATGGTGAACGGTTTCCCCAAACAGAATTGGAGGGAACGGTTGTCATTGTCGGCGACGTGGTGGGACCCGTGCTGCCGGAGGAACACTGGGAGAGCCTGGAAGAATCGGCAACCTCTCCTCGACGGGAGTGACCTGTGGGATCGATCTCGAATGCAAAGGCTGACTGAAACGTCAGCGACCCCTCCCTGAAGGGAGCTTGCGGAACGAAGGTTCCGAGAGCCCATGCTGACCAGCACAGGAAAGGAGACTGTCATCCAATCCACCCTGAACCATACGTTGAAGACCAACCCCGGGATGCTTCCTCAGTCCCGGGCTCTTGAAGATTCGTCAGCAGACACGCCGGGTCGGGCACGAAACGGGGCGGATCGTGATGCGGGTGGTCAGGTTGTGCGAGGGGAGACCGGCTTCGGCCGGCGTCACCGGGGAAGCGCGAGCGACCCCGAGAGCGGCGCAAGCCGCGTCTTCGTCCTGGACCGGTGCGGCGCCCCGCTGATGCCGTGCCACCCGGCCCGGGCGAGAAGGCTCCTGGACAAGGGCCGTGCCGTCGTGGTGCGGCTCCATCCGTTCACGATCCGTCTCCGGGACCGGGTCGGAGGCGAGGCCCAGGAGGTCGGGCTGAAGATCGATCCCGGCGCGAAGGCCACCGGCCTGGCGCTGGTGCGGGAGGACGGCGAGGTCCTGTTCCTGGCCGAGATCGAGCACAGGGGAGAGAGAATCCGCAAGTCGATGCGGCAACGTGCCGGTTACCGGAGACGGCGACGCTCGGCGAACCTGCGCTACCGGAAGAAGCGGTTCCTGAACCGGCGCTCCGGGAGAAAGCTCCCGCCCTCGCTGCAGTCGCGGGTCGACAACGTGGCCTCGTGGACGGAGCGGCTGCGCAGGCTCGCGCCCGTGACCTCCATCGCGTGCGAGGTCGTCCGGTTCGACACCCAGGCGCTGGAGAACCCGGAGATCGCGGGCGCGGAGTACCAGCAGGGCACCCTCGCCGGATACGAGGTCAGGGAATGCCTGCTCGAGAAGTGGGGACGGACGTGCGCTATTGCGGTGCCACGGACACGCCGCTGCAAGTCGACCACGTGCGTCCGAAGGCAAGGGGCGGCTCCGACCGGGTCTCGAACCTGGCCCTCGCGTGCCCGTCCTGCAACCAGGCCAAGGGCGCGCAGCCGGTGGAGACCTTCCTGGCAGGCCGTCCCGAGCGTCTCCGGAGGGTGCTGGCGCAGGCGAAAGCGCCGCTCTCCGCCGCCGCCGCGGTCAACGCCACCCGCCGCGTCCTGTTCGAGGCCTTGAAGCGGACGGGGCTTCCCGTCGCCGGCTCTCGGGCGGGCGGACGAAGTTCAACCGCACGCGGCTGGGGATCCCGAAGTCGCATGCCCTCGACGCCGCCTGCGTCGGCGAGACGCCGGCGCTGAAGGGCTGGAGGCAGGGCGTGCTCGCGATCCGGGCCATGGGCCGGGGCGCGTATGCGCGGACCCGCGTGGACCGGTCCGGCTTCCCGGTCGGCTACCTGATGGCGGAGAAGTCCGTGCGCGGCTTCCGCACGGGCGACATCGTGCGCGCGACCGTGCCCTCTGGAAAGAAGAGGGGTGTCCACGTGGGCCGCGTCGCGGTGCGCCGGACAGGCTCCTTCAACGTCCAGACGGCGGAGGGGACGGTGCAGGGGATCTCGCACCGGCACTGCCGCGTCGTCCAGCGACGGCTACGGATATCACGTCGACACGTCACGGATGAAGGAGACGGCAACGATGCACGGAACACGGGAGCCCGCATTCCTCCCCGCCCTGAAGGACGGGGTTTCCTGCGGGATGATTAGATGAAGGCGTTGCTCGACACGCACATATTGCTTTGGTGGCACTGCGACCGCGAAATGTTATCGCAGGATCAGTGGAATGTCATCACGGCCGCAGATGCGGAAACGCCGCTGCAGGTTTCCGACATCTCGCTCTGGGAAGTAGCCACGCTGCACAGCCTAGGTCGCATTCGCTTGACGATCCCCCTGCGGGAGTGGCTGGAGAAGGCGGTCGCGCCGCCGCTGGTGCGGCGCCACGGCATCTCCCCGGCAGTGGCGACCGAATTGGCTTCCCTGCCTGCTTCCTTTCATCGCGACCCGGCCGACCGCATCTTGGTCGCAACCGCCCGAACAATTGGAGCGACGCTGCTGACGCGGGACCGCAGAATCTCTGCAGCAAAGCTTGTCGACACACTGGCCTGACATCGAACCGCCTCGGACGGCCACGCCTGTGAAGTGGCCAGCTTGAAGGCACGATTGACGACGCACGAGACGGTCGCCCCCACCGCGAGAACCCGGATCGACACGGCGGATGGGCGCACGGGCAAGGTTGTCCATAGAAATCGCGCAGGGGAATGCGCGCTCCTTGTTGACAGGCGTGACCGGAGCCTGCGGGTTTCTCGCATTGGGGCTGGGAACCAGCTTTCGGTCGCGAAGCAGGAACGTTGGTTCGAGGCTTGGTCGAGCCGTCGCCTTCAGGCGATGGAGTGTTCACGGCAGAAAAACAGATGGATTCTTCGTCAGCTTGACGGCTGATGGTGTACGCCAGTGTGTCGAGGCAGAAGCCGAACTGGATGCACGGGACAGGAATGAGAAAGTCCCCTATTTCTTACCTGATCTCCGTGAAAAGTTCGCTAGGAGGCACAAGAATCTACCGGAAATTGCGGGAATCGCAGGACCGATGGCTATGCAGTCCAAGCCTGGCGCTGAATTCCTGGACTCAGTGAGCGTTCCGGGTTTAGCGCCAATTCGCAAGACGGTCGCGGCATATCTCGAGCATCTGTTCGGCCTTGGAATTCAGTTCGGCATTGAGATTGGGAATGTCCGGCAAGGCAATCTGATCGAGTCCCGTTTCAAGACCTGACAGCAGCTCATTCATTGCGTCAGCGGCGGCACGCGCGGGTATTCCGGCAGTCGCTGCCGTGCGAAGGAAGTCGGCGCGGCGGAGGCGGTCATCCTTGCCGTTCAGCTTGAGGGCCATCCGGTCATGTTCCAGCCCCGGAAATACACGGGTGGTCACAGCATCGTAGAGCGGAGCTATCCGCACACTCCGGAAAGTGGCTGCGCCCGGAGAGGCGATCTTGAGCAAGGCAAGGTTCTTGAGATGCATATCGCCGTCGGCAATGAGCCAGGCAAACAGTGCGCGCATAAGGATGAGCAACAGGTCTTTCTCGGGCTCGGTAGAGAGAGGGCGCACGCCGCGAGCGATCCGCTCGATCGTGCTGTCATGTTTTGCTTCAGGGGGCAGGTCGAGAACCGAACAGATATCTTCCAGAGCAATGCGGCGGTCATCATCATTGTCGCTAGAGATGTCAAAGCGCTCGACAATCAGCGCTGGTGGCATTCCGTCCGGCATAGCTGTCAGTGCAACAGCCGACGTTTCAAGTCCGGCAGCCAGCCCCAATGTCATCGACAGATATTCGATGACCGGCAACGCCTGAAACCCGCCGGTGCCGGCAGGCTTCAGGATGTGTGTAAAGGGCACTGTGGTGCCAGGAACCAGGCGC
The DNA here is from genome assembly GCA_965208685.1 of Paracoccaceae bacterium. Lineage (GTDB taxonomy): Bacteria > Pseudomonadota > Alphaproteobacteria > Rhodobacterales > Rhodobacteraceae > JAJEFO01. The sequence continues at coordinate 1,779,574 of CBDBPL010000007.1, forward strand.
CCTTGCGGATCAAGATGCATCGGCGCCTTGATCTGTACGCCTGACAAGCGCGGTGTTCGCGTGCTTGCAAAAAGGCGCGCGAGATTGTCTTCGAAGATCTGCTCGATTTCACCGCGTGTCGGGCCTTCATAGCGACCGGTGAATGCGCCGTTGTTGCAGAATTCACCGAGGCGAGTGGACAAGCGATCCGTCGGCAGTGCAGCAATCTCGGAGGGATCCGAACTGATCGTGACATTTGACATGTAGCGCCTGCCGGAACGCAACATTCCGCGCTCATCATGCTCCTTGAGAACGCGCTTCAACCAGCCTTCGGGCAAGAGCGAAAGAATGAAGGGCGGCAGCTTGCCGGGCGTACGCTGCTGCACCAATGGAAGGTCGAAGCCCTTCTCGGCCTGCCAACGCCACTCAAAGCCGTCGTGACGCAGCTCGCCAATCGGCTGGCCATGCCATGCCACGGTGAAGTTCAGCGCAGCTTCATTGCGCACCTCAATCAGCGATGGAGACTTCAAGAGATAGCGCTCAGCTTGCTCGCCCTCGCGGTACCATTCATTTTCGCGGGCAAGGGCCCACAGGGCATCGGCGGACCGCTTGGGGTCGCCATATTCATCAACCAGACGGGCCACGAGTGAGGCGCGCATGTCTTGGTCGATCGAGGCGGCGTGTTCGCTGCGCAGGCGGAAGGCTTCAAGGAACCGGAGCCGAAGCGAAGAAACACCGACCCGGAACTCCCCAAGTCCATCCGCGATCAAGGCCTGTGCGGTTGAAGGATGGGCTGGTGCGACGTTCTGAATGATCTCCAGCGTCCTGATCCGGGTGCGCTGGGAGCGCGGACCACTAATGTACAATCGTCCGTCTCGTGTCGGTGCCAGCAACACGGCACTTGCAGCGGACAGGTAGGCCCGCGGATAGAGATAGTTGGCGATGCGCACGGCGTGCCGCAGCACGACTCCATCGATGTCCTCGTCGGCGTCGGCGTAGATGCCGCGCATGAGCTGCATCATTCGACCTGTTCCAGTTCGATAGTAGGCGCTGTCGCTGTCCAGGTTTTCGCCAATGAGGTAGAGCATCTTTCCGATTTTCACGTATTTCATATACGTAAAGTTTGGATTATCTCTCCAAGAGTGTCAAGAGAGTCCGTATTTATCGTACTTAACACACGCGAAAATCGGAAAATGACGACTCTGTTGGACTGGACAAGCGCTCACGGCATCATGGTGACCATCATCGCGAGCCTGCCACCCATTACGGCCACCATGACAATGATCGGTTCGATGACGGTGTTCAAGACATCGATCTTGCCACGCAGGATGGATCGATTCCGGCACGAGCGGCTCAAATGGCCGAAACTATGCGGCCGCTGACATGCCGATGTCTCGGTCTGGATGCTTGAAGAGACTTGCCGCACAAGGATAGCGCGACAGGATGCCAGCGCCGTTCGGCAAGGTCTCCGCCCTGAAAATTCCGCGTTCCCAGCATTTTACGCCGTCAACTTCAATCGTTGGATCGATTATGTTCCAGGATATCTCTCCCGGCGCATACGCACCGCATGTGTGAAAGTGGAGAATGCGAGGATTGCCGAACGCTACGCCGCCCCAGCGCTCGTAGCTTGATCTGGCATCCCAGGGAAAGCCGCAACCCGGGTGAATGCCGGCGTGCCAGGAATGCACGAAATCCCTGTCGATGCCAAAGAGGGTCGACACGCGGTCGTAGTGGGAGTCTGCGCGTTCGACATCCAGTGGATCACCCTCGAATCCCGCAAGCCGCCCGTCTCTGAGCAATGCGTGGACCGGCCCGTCGAACTCGATGGTGTAGTCGTCATAGTAGCGCGATCCGGTCCCGGTCAGGAATCCGGGCAATGCGATCCTGCCGGAGAAACCGACCGCAGGCACGGGCGTGAAAACGGACATCGGGAAGCGCATGATCGTCGTGTCGCTCTCCGGACCGAGGACAACGTCGGACTTTCCCACCACGTCGGAACCGGCCGGACAGGTGATCCGGACCTCATCAGCACGGGAAATCACGGAATTTGCCTCGTTCTTCAGTTCCAGGAACGCCCCATGGTGGGCGTTGCCAAACCCAGTTCCGAGAAGGCGGGCGTTCAGTGCGAAGCTGACGATGACCTTCTTGCCCGGCGGCATGTCGGAGAAACGGAGCTGGTCACCGAGCCGGGCAAGAAAGAGGATGATGTCGAAGCCCTGCATCCGTTGGCGCAGCTCGTCCGAAAGATGGGGATTGTCAGCGTCAAAGCCGACATCCACTGCATCAACGGCAAGGCCGATGCGCTCCGCCTCCCCGGTGACGCATTCATGCGCGTCATCCTCGAAGTAGCCATGGTCCGAAGGCTCGTAGGCAATGAGCAGGCGGTCCCCCGGCCTTGCATTGGCGCAATTCAAGAGGAGGTTTCTGGCACCAAGCGAGGGAGTCATTTCTGCCATCCAGGACGCTTCAACTGCAGTTCAAGTCGATCATCCGGCCTCCTTCGAACCTTCGCCATTTGAAAGTCGTTATGTCAATCATTAGACTGGCTAATATGATCATCAACATGCCATTCGCCTCGCTTCGTGCCTTCGAGGCCGTGTTCCGGTTGTCCAACTTCTCGGCGGCCGCCGCCGAACTGGGTGTCAGCCAGAGTGCGATCAGCCAGCACGTGAAGGTTCTGGAGGAGTGGCTGGGTCAAGACCTGCTCCTTCGTGGTGCCCGCAGGTCAGAGCCGACGCTGGAAGGCGAGAGGCTTGGACGCGCAATCTCGGAAGGCCTGGGACGGGTGTCGGACGTCTGCATCGACTTGAGGGACAGGAAGCGGGCGGACAGAACGATCATCATCAGCTGCCTGCCGGGTTTTGCCTTTACCTGGCTTTTTCCGAGACTGCAGCATTTCGACCTCGCGCACCCGGATCTGTCCATTTCGATCACGACCGATACGGGACAGTTGCCGTTTTCGGGTGCCGATGCGGATGTCGGGATTCGATACGGGCTTGGCGAACATCCCGGCTTTCATGTCGAACGGCTTATGCCAGAACACCTGTTTCCCGTCTGCTCTCCCGCGCTCCGCGATGGAGCGCCCGGGCTGAGGACCCTGTCAGACCTCGCGCGTCACACGGTGCTTCAGGACGAGAACCTGAACTTTGGCGACTCGAGCCCGACATGGGACTTCTGGGCCAGGGAAGCCGGCGTCACGCTGCCCGATCCAATGCGCACCAGACGCCTGGGCCAGTCGAATCTGGTCATTCAGGCTGCCATCGAGGGTCTCGGTGTCGCGCTGGGCCGCGAGCCGCTTGTCGTGGACGCCCTGAACGAGGGAAAGCTGGTACGGCCGTTCCCCGAGATCGTTTCGTCGCCGCTTTCGTACTGGCTGGTTTGTCGAAGCGGGATGCTGGAAAGCGCCAAGGTCCAGGTGTTCCTGACGTGGATCAAGACCGAGGCCGCCAATCAGCCTCCCATTCCCGGAGGTGCGAGGGCAAATGATTAGCCCTGCTAATGATCGTCATTATCGGATGGCGCTGGACGGGCACATCTGCATTGTTTCATGTTGTGTCAGCGGCACGAAGGGAGCGCGAACATGTTTCTAAGGAATTGCTGGTACGTTGCGGGATGGAGCGACGATGTCGGTCGGGAACTCAAGGCCGAGACGTTTCTGGACGAGCAGATCGTGTTCTACAGGCATGAAGACGGTACGCCGGTCGCGCTGGAGGATGCATGCCCGCACCGAAAGCTTCCGCTGTCGGACGGGACGCTCAAGGGCGACAACGTCGAATGCGGCTACCATGGCCTGACATTCGATCGCCGCGGTGCGTGCGTGGCGGCACCCACGCAGCAGCACAACGTTCCGCGCCGTGCCGCCGTGAAGTCCTACCCGGTCGTTGATCGATATCGTTTCCTTTGGATTTGGATGGGCGATCCGGCGCTGGCCGATCCGGACAGGATATTTCCGATCGAGAACTTCGAGGATTCTTCCTGGGGAAAGACGGATGGCGGGGTTCTGGACATCGACTGCAACTACCTGTGGGTCTGCGACAACTTGCTCGACCCCAGTCACGTGGCGTGGGTGCACGTGACCTCCTTTGCCGGGGCAGGGACGGACGAGGAACCGCTGAATGTCGAAAGGACGGATCGCGGCGTCGTGGTGTCACGGTGGATCTCGGACAAGCCGCCGTCGCCATATTATGCGGAGCTTGTTTCGTTCCAGGGCAACTGCGACCGGCTTCAGCACTACGAGATGTGCATGCCGGCGATCGGTCTCAACAAGTCAGTCTACACGCCTGTGGGCACGGGCGGATACGGCAAGGATCCGGTCGCGGAGACTTTCATCAACATCTCCTACAACTTCATGACGCCCATAGACGAAGACCGGACGCGCTATTTCTGGTTCCAGCATCGGAACTCCGATCCTGACAATCAGGAAGTGTCGGAGTTCATGAACAACGGTGCCCGAATGGCCTTTGAAGAGGATCGCGCGGTCCTCGAAAAGGTCCACCTCGGGATGAAGCACAAAAGGACTTCGAACATCGATCTTGGCCTTGATGCCGGTGCCAAGCAGTTTCGACTGATGCTTGATCGTGCCATTGAGGCCGAGAGCGCCGCTGGAGAGGCAATCCAGCCAGAGGCATGACTAGGCGGAGCGCAATTTCCGAACTGCCGGTCCTCGACTTCTCAAGTGCCGAATACCGGAACGCACCGTTTCCGGTTCTTTCGGGCTGGGCGAGGAAATGGAAGATAGCGCAAAGCGATCGTGGCGTTGAATTGCTCGACTACGAGTTGTGCCGCAAGGCGATTGTCGACCGGAATCTTGGAACAGGTCACCCAAAGCTCATCGATCTTCTCGGTCTCCCGGAAGGTCGGCCGCTCGAATACAAGCGCAATTCGATTTCCTTCCACAATCGCGGCGACCGCCGTCGTGATCTCAGGCGCCCTCTCGTAAGACTCTTGAGCGAGGAGGCGGCCGAGAGCTTCAGGCCCAACATTCGCAAGGTCGTGACCGAAATCGTGGACGCGATACCCACGGACCGGCCCGTGGATCTCATTTCAACGCTGTGCGACAAGATACCCTCCGCCGTTTATTGTCACTGGGTCGGGGCCCCCATGAGCGACGCTGATTTCGTCGCGCGCACGTCGCACACCGTCCAGCAGGTCCACACGCGCGAACCCCGGCATACACCTTCTGTCGTCGAGGGGTTCGAGGCCCTCATCGACTACGTTGACGAGCGAATTGCCGATCGGCGCCGGACACCGGGGGACGATTTGCTGTCCGAACTGATCCGGGCCGAGGTTTCAGGGGAACTGAACGCCGACGACTTGCGCAACTGGGTCATCAAGCTGGCGGAAGCCAATACTGACAACTCGTCGCACCAGATCGCGATCGCGATCATCGAACTCGCGTCGCGGTCCGATATTTGGGCGCGGCTCGGGGCGCAACAGGAACTGACTTCACGCGCCGTCCAGGAGGTCATGCGGTATCATCCGAGAACCATCTCCACGTCGCGCGAAGTCTTGTCCGAGACGGAACTTGACGGGGTTGTCTTGCCCGAGGGAACACCGGTCTTTGCGAACATCGGCGCAACGCACTGGAATTCAGACTACTATTCCGCCCCTGAGGTCTTCGACATCGACCGCGCGGACGAGCCGCTGCATCTGAACTTCGGTGGCGGCGTGTTTTCGTGCATCGGGCGCTTCATCGTTACCGTGGAGGTTGAGGAGACGGTAGCCCTGCTCGCGGAGAGGTTTCCCGGGCTGAAGCTGGACGCCACCGGCTTCGCGCATTCGCCGATGTTCACGTCCGTCACGCAGCTGGTGGCGCGGCTGGAGCCCGAAGGCCCGCAGCAACGCGCCAGGCCAAGTCGCTATGCCGCCTCGTAGACCAGCGGGAACTTCTCGCCATGAAAGGCCGATCCATCCGCCATGCCGGGATCGTGCAGCCACTCCGTGACGGTATCGCGAGGTTGGTAGGTTGCGCCTTCGCAGGCGAACCGGATCGCATATCCCCGTCTGCGACGGGTGCTCGTTCGATTTCCCATTGCCGAATGCACGATCATTCCGTCGAAGGCGAGCGCGTCGCCGGGCGCCATCTCGAAATGGATGATGCGGTGCTTGTCGCGCTCCGCCTCGAAGTCGGGCATGTCGGAGTATTCGGGATTGCCCTCCTCCAGATAATGGAGGAATGCACCCAGTTGATCCGTCTTGAAAGGCCGGTACTTGGCACCCCAGGCGTGCGAACCCGGGATGAACTCAAGAGCGCCGTTGTCCGGGTCGACCGGATCGAGTGCAATCCACATCGTCATGATGGGGCCGACGACGGGCCAATAGGGCTGGTCCGTGTGCCAGCCCGTTTGCGTCCTCGTGCCAGGTTCCTTGACGAAGAGCTGGTCAAACATGAGGGACGTCCAGCTCGATCCCGCCACTTCCGCCACACGCTGCCCGATGTCTGACGTCAGGCAGTAGTCCTGAAACGTGCCGGCCTGCTCGCGCATGTTCTTGTAGGCAAAGTATCTTTCGCCCTTCTTTACCTCTTCGTCCACGGCGCAGCGCAGACGCTCCAGCCAGTCGTCGGCCAGGATGTCCTTCAGAAGGACCACGCCATCCCTGGCATAGGTTTCCTGGATTTCTTTCAGGTTTGGAGTTGCCATTTGATCTTCCACTTTTTCCAGATTCTCGAAATCTTGTTCGGCGGTGAAGATCAGGAAAGAGGCGAACTCCGGCAATTGATTATGAAGTTCGGCCAGCAGGACCTGGACGTCCATCTACCGGTCATTCGGTACAGGAATTGCCTGGCCTTGAGAGTCATCGCAGGGCGCCTCCGATCCCGGAAGTCTTAATCGTCCCAAGCCGTTGCGCAAGCAAATTCCAAGTTCCGCGGGGCACTTTTCACGGCCGCGTCTTCGGCCTGCCAGGAAACCATCGCATCGATTCATGACGCAGGGCGGTTCACGACTTGGTGGGTGACCAATGCATCGGGCGGTGAGGGAAGGCATGCAAGGGGCACGAGCAGATCCTGGTTCCACGAAGTGCGCCCGTGTGCCTGGACCGCTTCATTTCGGACGTCGCAACTGCATTCGCAATGACAGGTCCAGGAAGCCAGACGCATGCCGAGTTGCATCGGCCGGGAACGGGATGTTGCTGACACGTCATTCGCTCAGGATCTGCCACGCGAGTTCAGCGTTTCGTGTGGCGGCAGCTGCAAGCAACGAGTTCCCTGGCTCGAGCATCGGGCCCGTATCGAACGGCGATCCGGGCACGCGCATTCGTGTAGTGACAAGCACGCTCTGATCGGCTATGTGCCCGCCGTACGATATTTCGAGTGCTTATAGAATGCCTGCAAGACGAAAGAACGTGAAGACTGCCACCGCTCTCAAAGACGACTATCGTCCTGCCGATGACGAGCCCTTCATGAACGAACGCCAGCTCGAGTACTTTCGAAAGAAGCTCGTGGTCTGGAAATCGGAACTGTTGGGCGACAGCAAGACCACAATCGAAGGTCTTCAAGACACGACACGGAACATTCCCGACATCGCGGACAGGGCCAGCGAGGAGGCGGACAGGGCGCTGGAACTTCGTACCAGGGACCGCCAGCGCAAGCTTGTTGCCAAGATTGACGAAGCATTGCGCCGCATCGATGCCGGAGACTACGGCTATTGCGAGGACACGGGAGAACCGATCTCGCTCAAGCGACTGGACGCGCGCCCGATTGCAACGCTGAGCCTGGAGGCCCAGGAACGCCACGAACGGGCGGAAAAGGTGCACCGCGACAGCTGAAGCGATCGCATTGCATCGAGCCCTTCGTCGGGCGCTGTGCAGGTCTTGGTTCCGACCGGGAGGCCGCCGTCCATGGGACCCTTGAAGATCACGATTGCCGGAGCAGGCATTGGCGGGTTGGCTGCTGCGCTCGCACTTGCGCGAGACGGGCATTCAGTCCGCGTGATCGAGCGGGCTCATGAGTTCAGTCAAGTCGGTGCCGGAATCCAGGTAAGCCCAAATGGCATGGCGGTCTTGTTAGCGCTTGGACTGGAGAAGTTTCCGACTGAGACTGTCCGACTCGAGGCGGTGCGCCTCAGGGACGGGCCGAACGGGCGCGAGGTGGCAACCCTGGACTTTCGGCGCCATGCCGGGGACCTGCGCTGGCAGCTCTCGCACAGGTCCACTCTTGTTGCGCAACTGGCGGACGCCGCAAAGTGCGCCGGTGCGTCAATCGAGTTGGGTGTCGACTGCCGTCCACCGCCAGCGGGGCAGGCGCTGGACGGCGAAGATCTGCTGATCGGCGCGGACGGAATCAAGTCGTGCATGCGCGCGCGTGTGGACAACGCGGCAAGTCCGTTCTTCACCGGTCAGGTTGCCTGGCGAACCGTGATTCCCGATTCAAGGTACGAACCGGTGGTCGAAGTCCATATGGGTCCCGGACGCCATCTCGTGACCTATCCGATCGACGGCGGGCGGCGCAATGTCGTGGCGTTTGAAGAGCGAACCAATTGGGTGGAAGAGGGCTGGAATCACGAAGACGACCCCGACAATCTTCGCATTGCATTTTCCGGATTTGGGTCCGACGTGCGCCGCATGCTGGAATCAGTGGAGAGCGTGCATCTCTGGGGCCTGTTCCGCCATCAGGTGGCAAGGCGCTGGGTCCTTGGCCGAATGGGTCTTCTTGGCGACGCTGCGCATTCGACGCTGCCGTTTCTTGCACAGGGAGCAAACCTGGCACTCGAGGATGCATGGGTTCTCGCCGCCGCGATCCGTCGGCACGACCTGCAGACGGCGCTCGAAAGATACCAGGCACTCCGGATTCCCAGGACAAGGCGGATCGTGAATGCCGCCACCAGGAATGCACGCAACTACCACCTCCGCATCCCGCCCTTGCGCTTGGCCGCCCATACGGCACTCAAGGTTGCAAGCACGGTTGCCCCGGCGGCAATGCTAAAGCGGTTCGACTGGATCTATCGACATGACGTCACCTCGCTGGAGGTCTGACTTGATCCTGCAATTCCTGTGTGGTTGACGGCACTGATGGCACAGGTGACCAAAGCCTACCAAGCGCGGGTGGCAAGTGGCGATTTCGATGCCGACCCGGCGCAAGCGACGGTGCTTCCCGAGCTGGACCGGGTCGCTGGGGCGGTGAAATCCGCGCCGTCGCGGCGAGTGTTCGGCCGCGTCCTCAAGCGAACGCCGGAAACCGCCGCAGGAATCTACCTTTGGGGCGGCGTCGGTCGCGGGAAGTCCATGCTTATGGATCTTCTCCACGAGGTTGCGGGCGGCGACCACTCGCGCCGAATTCACTTCCACGCCTTCATGCAGGAAGTGCAGGGCCGATTGCACGAGGCGCGCAAGACCCAGGTCGACGATGCGCTGGTTCCGGTCGCGGCGGCCATGAGCGATGGACTCAGACTCCTTTGCCTTGACGAAATGCAGATATCGGACATCGCGGACGCCATGATCGTCGGGCGGTTCTTCGAGCAGGTGCTTGACGCCGGAGTTGTCGTCGTGACCACGTCCAACCGGCGCCCGGACGAGCTCTACAAGGACGGCCTCAATCGTGCCCTGTTCCTACCGTTCATCGAACTCATCGAGACGCGTTTGTCAGTCATCGAGCTGACTTCGCCCCACGACTATCGCCAGGACAGGCTGGAAGGCGAAAAGGTCTACTTTCATCCGGCAGATGCATCAGCGCGTACCGCGGTGGAAAGGCTCTGGAACGACTTCCTCCAAGGCCGTGCGGAACCGCTCGTGCTTTCTGTGAAGGGTCGGAAGATCGAGATTCCCGAGTTTGCAAGCGGCGTGGCAAGGGCGAGATTCCCCGACCTTTGCGGCCAACCGCTCGGCCCGGCGGACTACCTAGCGATTGCGGATGCGGTCCGTGTCCTGATCCTCGAAGAGATTCCCTACTTCAGTTCAGAAAACGCCAACGAGACTCGCCGCTTCGTGACCTTGATCGACGCACTTTACGAGGCGCGTGTCCGTTTCATCGCTACGGCGGCGAATGCACCGGAACGGCTTCAACTCGAGGGCAGCGGCGCATTCGAGTTCGAACGCACCGCGAGCAGGCTTCGCGAAATGCAATCTGCGGAGTGGTGCCGGGCCTGAACCTGGAACGTTTTTTGCCTGTCCGATCTCTGTCCAAATCGTCAAGGATACCTATGCGAACCCACGGCAATTGACGCGTGGCACACTTCGCGGACGTTCTGGACACGGATGACTCCAGTTGTCTTTGCATCAGGACTGGACGATGAATGGAGGCGACCCTGCCGAGTTGATTGGATGCCGCAGAATGCCCAGACGAGAGACGTAGCGTCGCTCACCCAAGAGGAAGCCAGGGACGAACTGGCTCGCTTGGCCACGGCGCTGCACGCCGCGGACGAGGCGTATCACCAGAGAGACGCGCCGGTTCTCACTGACGCGGACTACGATTCCCTCAAGCGCCGGAATGCCGAAATCGAACAACGCTTTCCGGATCTCAAGAGAGATGACTCTCCCTCTGAACAGGTGGGTGCCGCACCCTCCGAAGGCTTCCGGAAAGTGCGGCATTCGATGCCGATGCTGTCTCTGGAAAACGCGTTTGATGATTCGGACGTGGCGGAGTTCGACCGTTCCATCCGAAAGTTCCTTGGCATGTCCGAAGCCGACCCCCTAGCTTATACGGCAGAACCGAAAGTCGATGGCCTGTCGCTGTCCTTGAGGTACGAGGACGGACAGCTGGGCTGTGCAGCCACGCGGGGGGACGGCACGATCGGTGAAGATGTCACGGCCAATGCCTTGACAATCAGCGATATTCCGGAGCGCATCATGTCGGCGCCGACACTGCTGGAGGTTCGAGGCGAAGTCTACATGAGTCACGAGGACTTCGCAGCGCTGAATGCCCGCCAGGCCGAGCAGGACGACAAGACATTTGCAAATCCGCGCAACGCGGCTGCCGGATCGCTGAGGCAGCTGGATTCCCGGATCACGGCCAAGCGACCGTTGAGATTCTTCGCCTATGCCTGGGGCGACGTCAGCGAGGCGCTGGCGGACACGCAGGAAGCGGCGATCAACCAGCTGAGAGACCTGGGCTTTGCGACCAACCCGCTCATGTTGCTCTGCAACTGCACCGAGGACTTGATCGCGCACTATCGCCGTATCGAGGAGTTGCGCGACACGCTTGGCTACGACATCGACGGCGTTGTCTACAAGGTGAATGATCTTGGCCTTCAGGCCAGGCTCGGGTTCCGCTCGACGACACCTCGGTGGGCGGTTGCACACAAGTTCCCGGCAGAGCTTGCCTGGACGCGGCTGGAAGCGATCGACATCCAGGTGGGTCGAACCGGCGCGCTTTCGCCGGTTGCGAGATTGCAACCGGTAACCGTCGGCGGCGTGGTCGTGTCAAATGCCACCCTTCACAACGAGGACTACATCGCCGGGCGCGATGCGAGCGGCAACGAGATCAGGGACGGCAAGGACATTCGAGCAGGTGACCGGGTGCAGGTCTACCGGGCGGGAGACGTGATCCCGAAGGTCGCGGACGTTGATCTCGCCAAGAGACCCAAGGGTGCAGAACCATACGAATTCCCGGAAGAGTGTCCCGTTTGCGGGTCGCCCGCCGTCCGGGAAGAAGGGGATGCCGTGCGCCGATGCACGGGAGGCCTGGTTTGTCGCGCACAGGCTGTCGAGAAGCTGAAGCACTTCGTTTCGCGCGGCGCTTTCGACATCGAGGGACTCGGGGCGAAGCAGGTCGAGGATTTCCATGGTCGTGGCTGGATTGCCCAGCTGGCCGACATCTTCCTGCTGGAGGAACGTGACCGCTCAAGTGATAGGCGGCTGAAAGACCTGGAAGGCTGGGGAGACAAGTCTGCGGAAAAGCTCTTTGTCGCCATTAACGATCGCAAGAGGATCGACTTCCATCGGTTTCTGTTCGGCTTGGGCATCCGGCATCTCGGCGAAGCGGCGGCCAAGGACCTCGCGCGCCACTTCAACGACTGGCCCTCTCTTGCCGCCGCTGCAATTGACGCGGCCAAGGAGCCGGCCATGGACGATGCGTCTCAAGCCGCCCTGGACAGGAGTCCGGCCTGGAAGGAGTTCCTTTCCATCGATGGCGTGGGCCGAACCCTGGTTCGGTCACTCGTCCTGACGATGGATCAGGAAGCTGAACGCGACTCGATCGAACGTCTCGTGAAGCACCTGGAGATCGTTCCGCCTGAGGCCCAGGCATCCGACAGTCCGGTTGCCGGAAAGGCCATTGTCTTCACCGGAACGCTGCACAGGATGACTCGCAACGAAGCCAAGGCGCGAGCAGAAGCGCTTGGAGCAAGGGTTTCGGGTTCCGTCTCCGCCAAGACCGATCTGGTTGTGGCCGGGCCGGGCGCGGGATCAAAGGCCAGGAAGGCTGCGGAACTCGGCGTCGAAACGATAGACGAGGACGATTGGCTCGCCCTCATCGGCGGCGCATGAGCGGTCGGCCGGAGGTTCTCTTTCCGCTCTTTGCGTCGCTCGATTCGCTGCCGGGCATTGGCCCGAAGCTTGTGCGCGTGTTCGGGCAGATGGAAATCGGCAGGCCCAGGGACCTGCTCTTCACGATGCCGAACGCCGGCGTTGATCGGCGGTGCCGGCCCACCGTGGCAGGGTTGACTCTGCCGGCAACGGTCACGACTGAAGTCACGGTGCTGCGGCACCTGCCAAATCAGGCCAAGGGGCGGCCCTATCGCGTCAGCGTATCGGACTCCGAAATGGAGTTTCCGTTGGTGTTCTTCCACGCGAATCTTGATTGGCTGCAGAAGAAGCTCCCGCAAGGCGAGCGTCGCGTGATCTCAGGCAGGGCGGAACTGTTCGATGGAACCGTGCAGATGGCTCACCCTGACTACATCCTCACGCCAGAGGAGGCCCTTCAGTTGCCGAGGTTCGAACCCGTGTACCCGCTGACGCAAGGGCTTGCGCAGAAAGCCATGGCCAAGGCCATCGCCGCGGCGGTTGAACGGGCGCCGGAACTTGACGACTGGCTGGAGGCGGCATTGCTGGAGAGCATGGGTTGGCCACGGTGGCATGATGCAGTGACGCAAGTTCATGCCCCGGACTCGGCGAAAGACATCAAGCCCAATGCGCCCGCACGCCAGCGGCTTGCATATGATGAGTTCCTTTCCCACCAGGTGACGCTCTCGCTCGCCCGTTCACGTCGCAGAAGCCGCAAGGGACGGTCATCGGCTGCAACGGGTCGCTTCCAGGCAAGGGTTCTTGAAGCGCTTCCCTACCGCCCGACAGGCGCGCAGGAACGTGCAATGCGCGAAATTTCCGAAGACTTGGCGGATTCCGCGCGGATGAACCGCCTGCTTCAGGGTGATGTCGGCTCGGGCAAGACGTTTGTCGCATTCATGTCCCTGCTGGTGGCAGTCGAAGCTGGCGGGCAGGGAGTGCTCATGGCGCCGACCGAAATTCTGGCCCGCCAGCATCTGGAAGCGCTCAAGCCGCTGGCCGAAGCCGCGCGCGTGGTGCTTGAGATTCTCACTGGGCGCGACAAGGGCAAGGAGCGCTCGGGCAAGCTGGCTGCACTCAGGAACGGCGAAATCCAGATTCTCTTGGGAACGCATGCCGTGTTCCAGAAAGATGTCGAATTCCGGGACCTTCGCTTAGCGATCATCGACGAGCAGCACCGATTCGGTGTGGCCCAGCGCATGGAACTCGGAAAGAAGGGCGATACGGTCGACGTGCTGGTGATGACGGCCACGCCCATCCCCCGATCCCTGAGCCTGACCCATTTTGGCGACTTGGACATGTCCGTGCTGGACGAGAAACCGCCGGGTCGGACACCCGTGGCCACAGCGGCCGTGCCGGACGACCGGATCGGCAAAGTGGAGGCGCAGTTGAAGGCTGCGGTGGAAAGAGGTCGGCAGGCATATTGGGTCTGTCCACTCGTGGATGAAAGCGACACCCTGCCCCAGACCGCCGCCGAAGAACGCGTCCTGCGACTTCGCGCGGTTCTGGGTGAGCAAGCCGTTGGTCTTGTTCATGGGCAGTTGCCGCCTGGCGAAAGGGATGCTGCCATGGCGGCCTTCGTTGCCGGGGATGCGCGAGTTCTGGTTGCAACGACAGTCATCGAGGTTGGAGTCGACGTGCCGAATGCCTCGATCATGGTGATTGAAGGTGCGGAGTCCTTTGGCCTTGCGCAGCTGCATCAATTGCGGGGCAGGGTCGGTCGCGGCGCAGAGCGGTCATCATGCCTGTTGCTCTATCGCTCCCCGCTTTCCGAGTTCGCCCGGCGACGCCTGGAAATCCTGCGCGCGACGGAGGACGGGTTTCGGATTGCGGAAGAAGATCTCGCGATGCGCGGGGCGGGGGATGTGCTTGGCACGGCCCAATCCGGGCTTCCGCGATTCCGGGTCGCCGATTGGGAATGCCATGGATCGCTGCTTTCTGCAGCGAATCGTGATGCCAGGGAACTCGTGGCGCGTGACCCGGAACTCAAGACACAGCGTGGAGAAGCGGTGCGAACGCTGCTCTGGTTGCAGGAGCAGGACAAGACAATCGGAATGATATCAGCGGGTTAAGGCTTATTTGCACGCTTTGTCCACGAATGTTCGCATAATGGTCTTTACACTCGTTCAAAAGTGAAGAACAATTAGGCAACATTTGCGTTGCCTGCCGATCGCAGGCGAATGTCAGGAGGTTGCCGAAATGAATGAACTGAAAGACACGTTTTCCCGCAACGCAGCAACCTTGCCCGGCGATTTCGCCGCGGGCGCAGCGCTTGTGCTTCTCACGTTTGTTGGCTTGTCACTGTCTGGGCTTTTCTGACATGCGCCTGCCTGCGGTCTGGCGTGTCGGTTCACGCATCCTGTCCCGAATTCGATGCACGATGACATTGTCGTCGGGGTTCCTGCCCTGAACCCAAGACTGACACGAAGCCAGATGCGCCACTTGCCCGCCGCCGTTCCCAGGAATGCGGCGGGCCTCTTTTATTCGCGATGCTGTTGCGAGTTTCACGAACACGCGGCGCCAATTCTTTGCTCAAATCGAATTGCGATGTACGTCCGCCGACGCTTCTTCACCCGTCATTCGGCTGGGCGAGGCCCCGGTAGCGATCAAGCGCTACAGCTACCACTTCCCTTCGCCGCGCCTGCCGTCGTGGCCAATGGGTGATACACTTTAGCGCCCCGTCCAGACCCCAGGCGAAACGTCGATCGGCAATCCATGCATTTTCCGCATCGCGCGCTGCGCGGCCGCAGCACCGAAGCCGAGGTTCGCGCCATCCTGTAGGAGGCCGTGCATCCGGAAGGCCGCGCTGCACTGGGGAAACTATTGACGGCCGTCGGACGGCGCGCAGGGTTGACAGAGCAAAAGTTCGCTGGCTTCGCCTAGCGCGATGCGTCCGTTGCGCGGCCCGTCGATATCGAATGATCCTGGTTGATGCGAACGTTGTGTCGGAGCCGCCACGCGCCGATCCGGAATCGCGCGTCGCTGATTGGCTCGACGTGCAGACGCTGGAAACCTTCTGTCTCTCCGCCATCACTGTTGCCGAGCTGCGATTTGGTGTGCGGCTGCCGGTCGGGCGTCGTCGCGACCGGCTGCGCAACGACTTGGAAGGGCAGGTGTTGCCGATGTTCGCGGGGCGGGTTCTGGCCTTCAACCTTGTGGCTTCGCAGGCATGTTCGGAGCTGATTGCGAGGGCTCGGTCAGCGGGATTGGCGAATTCAATTTCGGACGGCTACAACGCCACCCGACTGCATTCGGCGCTCGGATATCTGAGCCCGAACAAGTTCGAGGAGATCAACGCCCTGGATGGGTCAAAAAGTGCAGGCTGAACTGTCCAACCGAAAGGGCGCACTCCAACTTTTCGACACCCCTCGAAGGCGAACAGGAACGTGAGCCGCGACAGCATTCAAACGAACTGATCGCTTGCGAGCGGATGAACTGTCTCCTTTCAGGCGATGTCGGCTCCGGCAAGACGCCTGTCTCAGCCATTTCATTGGTGGTGGCTGCCAATGCGGGCGGGGAGGAGGTGCTCGATGCGTCGATCCAAACGCTGATCCCTTGTGACCTTTTTCTTGCGCTTTGACGTCCAAGCTTGTCGCTCTGTCGGGACAGGCCTATTGTGTGCACGGGGCCGAGGGCGCTCTTGACGCCTGCAGCCCGCGGCAAGAAAGCAGCCACGAACAATCCTGATGAACGTTCTTGACAGATCCGAGCCTGCAAGATGCCTGCAACGGCAAAAGTGGCCGGCCTGGCCCTTGATGCGCAATTGAACGATCCGGAACGGGAGAGACAGCGATGGAAATGGAGCATCTGGCGCACGTGCTGCGAGCCGCGAAAGCGATCACGGGAGAGACGGAATTCACGATCGTCGGATCGCAGGCCGTCCTTGCGCAACATCCAGATGCGCCTGCCGCGATGAAGATGTCTATGGAGGTGGACATCTTTCCTAGATCTCGACCGGATCTGTCGGAGCTGATCGAGGGCGCGCTGGGTGCGGAGTCGCATTTTCACTCGACCTTCGGATACCATGCGGACGGGATCGGCGAAGAGACCGCAATCCTGCCCGAAGGATGGGAGGAGCGCGCCTTTGTCCTCGACGGTCATCCACTTCTCGAGGGTGCCGTCGCGATTTGTCCGGAGATCCATGACCTGTGTGCATCAAAGCTTATGGCGTTTCGTGACAAGGACAGAACCTGGGTCGAGGCGGCCGTGGCAGCCGGACTTGCCGACCCGGCAACGATAGCCAGGCGAATTGACGCGATGGAGCGTGATCCAGAGGGAGCTAGGGGCCATGCATCAAGATGGGTGAAGGCCATGGAGTTCGATTCACATGCGCCATGAGGACCGGAAGGACGACATGCGTCTTGCCTGGCTCAGGACTGTTCTCGACCGCATGGCGTCGTGCGCACGGGAAGATTGCCGGATACGCGCGAAGGCGCGGGCCCTTCTCGACCTGAAGCGATCCCGGAGCCTGGTGTCCGAACATCACGCGCAACGCTGGAAGGAATTGCTGGAGATGGATGCAGAAGACTTGAGGAGGGCTCTTCTCGCGCCCGGAACGCAAGGTCGAGAGCTTCGGCACGCGCATCTTTTTGCTGGCGTCTTTCCGCCAAAGGAGCAGAACCGCATCCTGCGAGACATAAGGAAGGAATCCGGCGGCGGCACTTCCGGTCCAGGTTAGGTGACCATGGTTGCACATCACATTGCAATCGCGCCATCCGTGGTCAGCGCGACCGGCGGTCTCGGTTCGGACTGCACATCGGCCTTCTTCCAGCCGCCGCAGAGGCCGGAAGGAGCTGCCGCCGCCGGCAGCGGCCAACGGGATGATCCTGGCATCGCAGGACATCGCCCCCGTTCCAGACGGCCTCCTTGGAGACGGTCGACCCATGAACGGCAAGTCGTTCCTGTTGGATGACTGTGCGGGATCGCTCCTTTGGCAAGTGCACGTCAAGCATTGGCATCTGCCGTTTCATGAATTCGTCGTACATCGGGACGGCAAACGCACTTTCTTCGCGCCGTTGGCTGTAGAACATGCAATGCGATGGCAGCTGTGCACGGGTTGCCGCAACCTGGTTCGGCTCGCATCCCCGTATTGCCCCGACGCCACCCGTCGAATGCGACTCCGGGCCAAGTTCGGCCATGACATGCAATTATTCTTGTTGAAACGGCTTGCATCGACCAAAGCGAACACGAAAGAACTAGCAGTCAAGATGACCTATCAGACCGGCCTTGCATCGCGTTACATCCGATTCGGAAATTGGCGGGCTGCCTGCTGCCCGCCAAACGTGCGATCCCCATTCCTGCAAGAGATATGGATTGTTTCGCGACTCTTTCAGGATTCGCTGGATCGCGCTGTTGTCGAACTGAACGCCTTCTTCGGTGGCTGGGCGAAGAAGCGCGATTGATGCTTCTCCGTCGATCAATGAGCCCGCTTCCGGGAATTCGAACAGCCATTCTGCACAGGATTTCGCGTCCCTCGCCAGCCTGGCGACCTGGGTCAGGCCGGCACCGAAGAAAGTGAACGGCAGTCCGCGCCGGGCAGCGTCGTGGCAGGCAACCACGACGGAGGCGAGCTCTTCCGGCCTTAGGTACTGCACTTCATCCACGAACAGCGCTACGGGTCTGTCGGCCGCTTCTGCGGCTTGCAGCACCCCGCGCGTCATCTCGCCGGAATCCGCCTCGAAGTCACCGGTGTCCGTCACGCCGGGCGATGGCGTGGTGCCGAATCCAGAATCACATCACGTCCCGCCAACTCGAACGGTGGTGTTCCTGCAACGGGCGTGCATGGGTCGTCACAGGCGCCCACGGGATGAAAATGCAAGAGTTGTCGAAATTAGCTGCAATCAGATGCCGTCTTGAATTCTTGCAAGCGAGAATTCAGGCAGCAAAGCCATGTCTGGAAGCTGGGTCAAGCACCGGTGCAAACTGGTTTGAGGGCTGACTCCGCCGGGATCCATTTGGCCTGAGCAGTTCGGTCGCGCAGCTTCGCAAGAAGGCAGGCATTGGCCCTGAACCGCCTGAGTCTTCCTGGTCATCCGATCCTTCCGGTGATGTAGGATTCCGTGCGGGGATCTTCCGGGTTCGTGAAGATCTGTCCGGTTTCTCGATATTCGACCAGATTGCCAAGATGGAAAAAAGCCGTTTTCTGGCTGACTCGAGCCGCTTGTTGCATCGAGTGCGTGACAATGACCACTGAGTAGCTTCGCCTCAGCTCGTCGACAAGATCTTCGACTTGCGCCGTCGCAATCGGGTCAAGCGCTGAACAAGGCTCGTCCATCAACAGGACTTCGGGCTCGGTTGCCACGGCGCGTGCAATGCAGAGCCTTTGCTGCTGGCCGCCCGAAAGCCCGGTCCCAGGTTCACGCAGCCGGTCCTTCACTTCGTCCCAGATAGCGCCGCGCCGAAGGGATTTTTCCACGATCTCGTCCAACTCGGCCTTGGTCCTTGCGAGGCCGTGAATGCGCGGGCCGTACGCGATGTTGTCATAGATCGACTTGGGGAATGGGTTGGGTTTCTGGAAGACCATGCCGACCTTCGCTCGCAACTGAACGGGGTCGATGCTGGGATCGTAGATGTCGTTGCCATCGATGTGTATGCTGCCTTCGACCCGCGCAATGTCGATCGTGTCGTTCATGCGGTTCAGACACCGGAGAAATGTCGATTTCCCGCATCCCGAAGGTCCGATGAATGCCGTCACGGTCTTGTCCAGAATGTCGACGGACACATCCTTGATCGCATGTGCATCACCGTAGAACACCTGCACGTCCCGCGCCTGGATCTTGGTGTCGCCTGCTGCGGCGTCCGGCTCGATTTTTCCCATGTCATTCATCATGATCTCCGCCCTTGCGCTACCAGCTCCGCTCGAACTTGTTGCGCAAATAGATCGACATCGCGTTCATCGTGATCAGGAATCCAAGCAGGACGAGAATCGCGGCCGAAGTCCTGCTCACGAAGCCGCGCTCCGGGCTGTCAGCCCAGATGAAGATCTGTGTCGGCAGTGCTGTCGCGCTGTCAAAGGGACCTGAAGGCGCCGAGGTAATGAATGCGTTCATCCCGATGAGCAGGAGCGGTGCCGTTTCACCCAAGGCCTGCGCAAGGCCGATGATCGTGCCCGTCAGGATCCCGGGCATGGCCAGCGGAAGAACGTGGTCAAAGACCACCTGGTGTCTGGACGCACCAACGCCAAGCGCCGCTTCCCGAATGGACGGCGGCACGGCCTTGAGCGCGGCGCGCGTCGCGATGATGATCGTCGGCATCGTCATGAGCGCAAGTGTCATGCCACCGACGAGCGGTGCCGAGCGAGGCATCCCAAACCATCCAATGAAGACCGCGAGCGCCAAGAGTCCGAAGACCACCGACGGCACGGCGGCCAAGTTGTTGATGTTCACTTCGACAATGTCGCTGAACTTGTTCTTTGGCGCGAACTCCTCGAGGTAGATTGCTGCCCCAATGCCGAGCGGAAACGAAATCACGAAGCAGACAAAGAGCGCCCAGAACGATCCGATCAGCGCACCCTTGAGGCCGGCGAGTTCGGGAAACCGGCTGTCCGCATTGGCAATGAGGCCAATGTTCAACGGCTTGCTGATCGCCTCCTTTGCCATGAGCTGGTCGAACCAGGCGATCTCGAAGTCTTTCAACCTGCGGTACTGTTCGGGGGTTTCACGATCGACCAGGCCTTTGTTGAGTTGATCGTAGGGATCCGAAACCGGCACGGTCATGGCAAAGGTCTGTCCGACAAGATCCGGATCTTCGACAACCCGGTCCCGCAACCTGAATTGCGCTCCGTTGCTCAGCAGACCGCTGAGAGCGCGCATGGCTGCCCGGTCATTGGGGTCGACACCTTCGAGCACTGACGCCAAGGACGCCTCGAGCACATCATCAAATCCGCCCCGCGGCAGCCGTTCCAAAGGGACTTCTTCGGGATCAACGAATATTTCAAGCGTGACGTGGGTTTGCGTGAAAGCATGATATCCGGACGAGACCAGCGACGCGACGAGAATGAAAAGCATGAGAAACGCGAAGCAGATCGCCCCGAGCCCGAGCACTTGCACAGCCCGCTGCTTCCGGTTCCGACGCGCAAGGCTTGCGCGAACGGCATCTGCGGTGGAGCCCGCCTTCGGGCTCGGATCGGTTCCTGCGGTTGCATCAGCCATGTGGAGACCTCACTCGTAGGCTTCGCGGTACTTGCGCACGATGCGCAGGGCAAAGACGTTTATGACGAGGGTCACGACGAAGAGCATCATGCCAAGTGCGAATGCCGCAAGCGTCTTGGGATTGTCGAAGGCCGTGTCGCCGGTCAGAAGTGTCACGATCTGAACAGTGACTGTGGTCACGCTGTCCAGCGGGTTGATCGTGAGTGACGCGATCAGGCCAGCCGCCATGACAACGATCATGGTTTCTCCGATCGCGCGACTGATCGCGAGGAGGATCCCGCCGACGATTCCCGGAATCGCGGCAGGGAAGAGCACGTTCAAGACGGTTTCCGCTCGGGTTGCGCCGAGGGCAAGCGCTCCGTCGCGCAAGGATTTCGGCACCGCCGAAAGCGCATCGTCGGAAAATGACGAGATGAACGGAATGAGCATGATGCCCATCACGCATCCCGCCGCAAGTGCAGCATTGGGCGATACGGGGATTCCCAGAGTTGCGCCGAAGCTGCGTATCGCCGGGGCAACCACTAGGACAGCAAAGAAGCCATAGACGACCGTCGGAACGCCAGCGAGGATCTCCAGCACCGGTTTGGCAATGGCGCGAAGACGGGAAGGTGCAAACTCGTTGAGATAGATTGCCGAAAGGAGGCCGACCGGAACGGCAAGGAACAGTGCCACGGCGGTGATGACCAGCGAGCCGAGGAAGACCGGGATCCAGCCGAACGCCCCTTTGGCTGCGATCTGGTCGTCACGCAGCGGAATCTGCGGCTCCCAGTTCAGGCCAAAGAAGAACTCCGCGATCGGCACCCGCTCGAAGAACCGGATTGACTCGAAAAGAAGGGCGGCAATTATGCCGAGTGTCGTGAAAATCGCGACTGTCGAGCAGAAGAGCATAAGGCCGGACGTGATGCGCTCGACACCGTGCCGTGCACGGAAATCGGCAGCGACGCGGGTGCGGGCGAATCCCACGATTCCTAGCGAAGCGACAATCACGATCCCGAGCAGCAGCCAACCTGCAAACACGTGCGTCCGGACGTGTCGATCTGCTGCATCGACCTTCCATGCCTCGGGATTGCCAAAGATCCTGCCGCGAGAGATGGACTTTATCTCGGTGAGAATGAGCTGCCGGCCGCCAGCGTCGAACTCGTCGAGGCTGCCTGCTGGCAGCCCCGACATCGTGAAGCGATCAATCAGCGGTCCCTGAAGCACGAGCCAAAGCACGATGAGGGCGGCAACGGGCACCACCGCGGAAAGAAGGGAGTAGAGTCCATGGTAACCTGGAACGGAGTGCAACGTTGTTCCGTTCGCCCGCAACTTCGTCGCGGCCTGCTTGTTCAGCAAGTAACCGAGGGTGCTGACGCAAAGAAGCACAGCAAATGTGAAGGTTGTCATCTGCCCCTCAGGCTCAAATGGACGGGTTGCCCGACGCTGCTGTCGGGCAGCCCCTGTTTTCCTGTGAGCCTGAGCCCTACGGCTTGGGCTCCATGTTCGTGCCGTTCAGAACTGCGTCCTGCAGTTCCATCAGGAGATCGTCAGCAAGCGACACCAGCCCGCGTTCGGAAAGGTAGCCTCCCTGCTCGAGCGCGTCGTTCGACATGTACTCCTCCAGGAACTCGTTGAGGTAGGGAATGACTCCGCGATGCGCGTTCTTGACGTAGAAGAAGAGCGGGCGCGATACCGGATAGGACTTGTCGGAGATCGTGTTCGAGTTCGGCTCGACACCTTCAATCAACACCGCTTTCAGCCTGTCGAGATTCTCGAACAGGAACGAGTAGCCGAAGATGCCCACGGCGTGCGGGTCGGCTTCCAGGCGCTGCACGATCAAGTTGTCGTTTTCGCCCGCTTCCACGAAAGGTCCGTCGGTGCGCATGCGCGAGCAATTCTCTTCGACCCAATCGCCGTCGAAGTCACCATTTTGGACGTGCTCGAGCTCTTCGCAGCCCGCATGCATCGCAAGTTCAACGAATGCATCACGGGTGCCTGAAGTCGGTGGCGGGCCGTAGGCGAGGATCTCGACGGCCGGCAGATCAGGGTTGATCTGGTTCCAGGTCGTGTAGGGGTTGTCGACCCATTCACCGTTAACGGGAACCTGGGCGGCAAGTGCCTGGTAGACTTCACTGAGGCTCAAGTCCCAGGCAAAGCCGTTCGCACGCGAGATGGCAATGGAGAGGCCATCGAAGCCGATCAAGGCTTCAGCAATGTCGGTCACGCCGTTCGATTGGCACAGTTGGTATTCAGAGGCCTTCATTGCCCGGGAAGCGCCCGCAATGTCAGCGGTGTTCTCGCCAATGCCGGCACAGAAAATTTTCATGCCGCCGCCGGTGCCGGTCGATTCAACGACGGGCGAAGGTGCTCCGGTAATGTTGGCGAACTGCTCGGCGACCGCCTGAGTATACGGGAAAACGGTTGACGAGCCGACGATGCGAATCGCGTCACGCGCAGAGGCCGTCGTCGAGGCAACGGCTGCGATCGCCAGAACGGAGGCGGCCAGAATGATGGTCTTCATGAGATTCTCCTGAGAGATCGGCCTAGACCGCCCCCGCGGCCTTGCGCCGAAACTGAAGACGTTTCGCGTACCTCGTATGACGGTTTGGTGATGTTTTTGTGACAAGCAATCACGAAGCGCATTCGCTCCAAATGCCCGTGTCCGAATCGCGTTGCTTGCCCCGCGCTGGCACGCAACCGCCCAGCGCAGATGCCGGTCGTTCCGGTGCTGATGATGGTCTCTGGATTGCTTCCAGCTCCGTTCCCTATGTGGAGCCAGATCGGTTGAAGGTCCGCCTGTTCTTCGTCCCGGGGGCCGGGCACGAAAGATCTTCGTCTCTGCCGAGATACTCCTGTCAGTGCCGGGCGCTCACCTGCAGCCTCATCCTGACGTGCAGGAACGATTCGAGGTCGTTGCCCATCTTGCGGGCTGCGTGACTGCCACGAACGCCGCAGGGCGGCGCCAGAAGTTCACAATGATCCGTCGCTTCTGCGACGGCGACAAGCTAGGCGCAGGCCGCGGTCTCGGCTTCGGCCACAGCGTCCGCCGTGGCATCGAGCGAAAGAAGAATTGACGTATGCCTGTTTCGGAACTCTGCGGCAGGCGCAAGCACCTCTAATTCCTGAAACGGGGCATCAGGTACCGCGCCTCCGTCCGTGAGCATTGCTCGGAGCTGGTCGCGAGCTCGCTCCACGTCCTCTCGCGCAAGCCCGATGACATTGCGTGCCAGTATCGATGCCGAAGCCTGTCCCAGCGCGCAAGCCTTGACGTCTTGGCCGAATGCCGAGATCCGGCCGTCTGTCAGCGCGACGTCCACGGTGACGGTAGATCCGCAAAGCGGTGAACGTTTCCGCACCGTGCTGTCAGGGGCTTCCAGGCGCTCGGTCAGCGGAATGTCTGAAGCAAGTTCAAGGATCCTGCCTGAATAGAGCTTTATGAGATCGCTGTCCGCCATTGCTTCCCTTTGCGTGTCCCGCCATATCTAGGAACTGCGGCTAGTTGTCAAAAGGATTGGCGCATGACCTTTGATCCCGCAAGCCTGGAATTCAACGACAAGGGCTTGATCCCGGCTGTCACTCAGGATGATCGGACAGGGCAGATTCTGATGATGGCCTGGATGAATGCAGAGGCCGTTGCAAGAACCCTTGCGACGGGCAACGTTACGTACTGGTCACGGTCACGGCAAGAGTTTTGGGTCAAGGGAGAGACCTCCGGCAACACGCAGGCGCTGGTCGACTTCCGGGTCGACTGCGATCGCGATTGCCTGCTGTTGCTTGTTCGCCAGAAGGGACCGGCTTGCCATACGGGGCGGAAGAGCTGCTTCTACACCGCGGTCCGCCAGGGCGAGGAAGTGGAGCTCATGGCGCCCGAGGTGGCGCAGGCCTGATCCAGTGATGCCGCAGCCGTTTGCGGCAGGTCCCCAGAGCCATCAGAGGCCTACAAGATCGCGGATGTCGGCCGGAGTGGCTCCGGCCTCCCGGTAGGATCGGATCGCCATTGAGTCGTGGCGCTTCGCCAACCTGTTGCCGCAATCGTCCCGCAACAGTCGATGATGCAAGTAGGCCGGCACTTCAAGTCCGAGAAGGTGCTGGAGCAAAACATGGATCAATGTTGCTTCGAACAGGTCTTCGCCGCGCACGACGTGAGTGATGTCCTGAAACGCGTCGTCGACCACGACGGACAAGTGATAGGATGTGCCAAAGTCCCGCCTGGCAAGGACCACGTCTCCGATGTTGTTCAGGAGGTGTCCATATGACGAGTGAATGGTCCCGGTCTCGCCGTTCGGACCACGTCCAGTCTCCTGAAATGCCTGAAACCTGCCTCCGTCGGGTGCCGAAGCACCGAGATCGGATCGCTCCGCCCTGAACTGCTTCAGTGCCAATGACATGTTAAGACGCAATGCAACGCCGTCGGGCAGGGGCGAGCGCGTCCTCGATTTCGAACGGCAAGTGCCCGGATACACGATGCCGTCAGGCCCGACGAGCGGCTCACCCTCGTTCGGAGCCGAAGCGGCCGAAAGAACGTCGCGGCGGTTGCAGGTGCAGACATACAGGAAGCCCCTTTGCCAAAGACTGTCGAGGGCTGTGCGATACGCGACCCGTCGCTCAGACTGGCGGAGCACCGGAGTCTCCCACGACAGGCCAAGCCAGCACAGGTCTTCATGGATCAACGCTTCCCATTCCTCGCGGGACCGCCCCTGATCAATGTCCTCGATTCGCAGGATGAACCTTCCGCCGGCTTCTTTGGCAAGGTCGTGGGCCCGCAGAGCGGAGTAGGCGTGGCCGAGGTGCAACGGCCCGGTCGGTGAAGGTGCAAATCGCGTTCTCACGTCCGTTGCAGAACGTAGACCGTGGATTCGACTTTCTTCTCTGGCAGGTGCGGACCGTGCTCCTCGAACACGAGAGCCACGCCTTCGGTCTTGCAGGCCGAATCCAGGGCATCCATGTAGCCGCCATCCGCCAAGGTCGCGTCGTTGTAGGAAAACGCGAGGAGGTTTCCTGGAGCCAGCAAGGCAACCAGGAGAGCAAGCGTTTCCGGGGGAGCGGCGCCCATGCTGACCACGCCTGCAGCCACGATTCCTGCGTAGTCGCCAGGCTGGACTTCATCGCATTTTCCAGGCCGGCCCAGCCAGATTGACCGGTAAAGATCCCGCTCCTTGGCCTTGGCAAGCATTTCCGGGGAGATGTCCGTGCCGTCGACCAGGGTGAAGCCCTCCGCAGCCAAGGCCTGCCCTGACAAACCAGTGCCGCATCCGAAGTCGAGAACCGGTTGATTCACGTCCGCGCCTGCGGCGCGAAGAGCGCGCGCCACCCTTGTCGGGGTGACGTAGCCCCAGCCCAAGACGTCGCTGTCGTATTCCTTGGCCCATCTGCGGTAAATGTCCCGGGTTTCCTCGACGGAATGAGGCGTCCAGAGATCGTCTTCAGGGAATTTGCTCATTCGGGCAGGCTACATTAACCTTGGGCGGGATTCCAGCCCGCTGCTTGCTTGGCAACGACCAAGAACGGTTGGAAGCCCGATGTGCAAGCATTGGTGTTGCGACCTGACCGTAGGGAGCAATTGCAGGAACGAAGCGGTCCCATCGCGTACAACGGGAACCAAGTGTCTTTGGGAATCCGAAGTCCCAAGCGCCGGCCATGACACGCCATTTTGCCCTTTCACGTTGGGAATCAGGCTCAGACGCTCGCAAGCATCTCCATCGGCACGTCCTGCTCTCCCGCGAAGCGTCCCTTGTCGCTGTCGTCACCTCCCTGTTGTCGGTCTTAGGACAATCCTGGCGGGACTGGACAGTTCCAGGTCAGATTGTTCCGGACGGTTGCCTCAGTCTTCTTGCCATTTCGGCAGCCGTTCGCGCCGCCTCGACGAGCACCGATTTCGGCGCGGTTTCCCATTCTCCGGGATGCAGGCCCCGCTTTGTCCGGACGTGCGCCAGTGCACGATCCAGGGTCGGGAACATCTCCGGCCGGTCCAGATGGAGGTAGAGAGCGACAAGTGCGGCCGACCGACTGCGGCCGCCACGGCAATGGACAAGGACATTCCCCTTGGCACGTCGAGGATAGCTGGGCCTTTCCGGAATGATCTGGCGAATGGCGCCATCAAGCAGGAGATAGGCCGCGAACATCATGCCTTCGGAATTTCCGTGCCCGTCCACCAATCCGAGCTTGAATACACGCACTGGTCCGACGCCGTGGGAACACCTGTTCCCGTCGGCGGGCTCGACTGGATCCGAAACATAGTTGATGTCCAGGTTGATCGCACAGTTGACGACGGTTGTGATGTCATGCTCTCGCAACAGCCCGAGATCCCTCGCGGCTGCCGTCCCGCCAATGTAGATGCTGCACTTGTCCGGCCCCAATCCAGTCTCGATCAGGCTGATGATCTCGTGTTCGAAAGCAGGTTTGCCGGTTGAACCGGGGCCGGTTTCATCGTCCTTGAACATTCATGACCTTTCAAATGCACGACACGTGCCCTGTGTTCAGAGCTGGTTCACAACTTCCGATTCATGCCCTGTACGGGCGGTTGACTTCGCCATTTCGAGATTTCGAAACAGGAAGTCATGCCCGCCCGCTCTGCGCTTCCGCCGTCAGCACCCGTCATGGACCGAAACGCGTCTGTTCGGAACGTCGACATTGTCCGGCAAGCCCGGCTCCGCCAGCTACCGGCACACGGCTGTCACTTCACCGGTCTTGACACCGGAAGAGGCATCGCCAACAGCACTTGGATCGGTCGCCAGTTGCGTTACCGC
Organism: Paracoccaceae bacterium; assembly: GCA_965208685.1. GTDB lineage: Bacteria > Pseudomonadota > Alphaproteobacteria > Rhodobacterales > Rhodobacteraceae > JAJEFO01. The sequence continues at coordinate 1,806,863 of CBDBPL010000007.1, forward strand.
TTGTAGCTCAACCGCCAGAAATCCTGCCAATCCTGCCGCTTGTCGAAGTCGTCATGCCCCGTGGCAGCATTGTGCGGAGTCAAACGGTCGGAAAACGGGTTCACGCCGGATGGTTCCTCGGGGTGTCGTGGCACGGCACTGTTTCCCGACACCTTGCCGTCCCTGGTCATCGGCGAGACGCCTTCCTCCGTCATCATGAAACGCAGAAACAGTTTGGCCAAATTGGGGCTCTTTGTGCCGACAGCGATCAGCCCGAAATTCGGGTTGGCGTAACCGATGTAGGGCTTGATGTCCTCGCAGATCTTCATGGCAAGCTTTCCGCTGAGCGTGTCACGATACTTCGCGGTGGAAATCAGCCCCATGAAAGGCTCGTCCTGGCCCGGAGTGCCAATGGCCTCGGACGCGGCAGAATCCGAGTCGGTCAAGAGCGGCGAATTGGAAGCAAAGGCTTGCACCCAGCTCGCGGTCGCGCTCTGGGAACCGGTGTCCAATGCCTTGCCGTAGTGCATCTCGTATGCGTCTGCGACGGACTGATCCCAATGGGTCTCCATCTGGTTGAACCAGTCAAGATAGCCCGGCTTGTTGAGCGGATCGCTCAAGGCAACCTTGCGGTTCCATTCGGGGTCCGTAAGCGCCCAAATGTTGTCCACCGGACAGCTTTCGTACTTTTCGCTGTTGTACGTCCAGACTGCAGGGTCCCTGTAGATGACCAGAGGATCCCGGGAATCTTCCGGAATTGTACTCGCCAGGTCAGGGGGCACCCAGCTCATCACGATCCCGCTCGGGACGACTTCAGCCAGCGTTGCCGCCGCGTCCGCGGACACGATCACGTCGCCCACGACATTCTCCGATTGCGCTTCCCTGATGACCATTTCGATCTGGGCCGATGAAGGCACCTTGGAACCGGTGACTTCAATCCCGTACTTTTCCGTGAATGCCGCGGCTGATGTCTTGATTTTCCCGGTGCTGGCATAGGCCGTTATCGCTTCCTCGCCCCGGGCGGCTTCGATCAATGCATCCAGGTCGAAGTCCTCCGCCGACAGCGGTGCAGCGAGCGCCAAGAGGGCAATCGAACCAACGAAACTGTTCAAAAGTCTGTACATTTCACGCACTCCCATATTGTCTTGTTGCACTTTCGGATAGATGCCTCGTCGCACATTGCCCCGACCGGCCGTCACAAGTTGCGCGGTTCTCATTTGACAATGTGGCCTGCTTGATCAGCCATTTTCATGTGAAACGCGCATCCCGTCAAGATCGAACAAGTGCATCCGGGATCGATCCACCTGAAAATACAGCATTTCTCCTACGTTGAATTCAGGCGACACGTTTGTCGACACGAAGAGCGGTGCCCCCCCCTTGTCCAACTCGACGATCCAGTTCCCGCCTGTCGGAAGGATCCCTGCAACTCTTGCATGGCTTGTCAGGCAACGGGAGTTTTCCGATTGTTTGCTCACCGAGAGCCGGATTGTTTCCGGACGAAGACCGACGGAACCGACGTTGCCGATTCCGGGGAAAGACCTGGCCACGTATTCGCACAAGGTCAGAGACAAGTCCGTGTCTTGGCCGCTGGTCACCGGCACCATGTTTATCGGCGGATTGCCGACAAATTCCGCGACGAAGAGATTCGCGGGAGAATTGTAGATCTCGTCAGGTGTGCCCACCTGCTGCAATGAACCTTCGTTCATCACGGCAATGCGTGTCGAGAGCGTCATGGCTTCCCACTGGTCATGGGTCACAAAGACGATGGTCGTGCCGAATTCTCCGTGAATTCGCTTCAGTTCCGCGCGCATCTTCAGGCGAAGCCTGGAATCCAGGTTCGACAGTGGTTCATCCAGCAAAAGGACGTCTGGTTCGATGACCAACATCCGGGCGAGGGCAACCCGTTGCTGCTGACCGCCGGACAGTTGCGACGGATACCGATCCCGGAACTGCTCGATGTCCAGCGTTGCCATGACGAATCCGGCGCGCGCTTCCCGTTCTTCTGCCGGAACCTTGCGCAAACGCAGGCCAAAACTGACATTCCGCTCGACAGTGAGATGCGGCCATAGCGCGTAGCTCTGAAAGACCAGTCCGGCACCGCGCTGTTCTGGCGGAACGAAGATGCCCTGGTCACGTGAATCCAGTACCCGGCCGCCAATCATTATTTCCCCGGCGCTGAGGTTTTCCAGCCCCGCGATCACCCGCAGCGTGGTGGACTTTCCGCAACCCGAAGGACCGAGCAAGCACATGAACTCGCCGTCGCGGACCTCAAGGTCGAGATCCGATATCGCCGGGGCCAGGCTGTCGTATGACTTGCTGACACGGCTGAGCGTGATGGTGGGCAATCTATCCTCCCAGTCCGTCGGCGAGATTCGTCTTGGTCACGTTTTGCACCGCCAGTGTCCCGAAATAGGCCATGGCCGCAATGATCAGCACAACTGCATTTGCGGCTTGAGTGTAGTTGTTGTCGATCAGCCGCAGGGAATACGTCGTCAATACGTCGGTAGTGGGCACAGCCAGGACCACGAACAGGCTCAACCCCTTGATTCCCGAAATGAAGGGCAGAAGCGTGCCCGTGACGAGCGCGCCTTTCTGGATTGGGAGCACGACGCTCGTCATGCGTCGCAGCCAGCCTGCGCCGGCCATTTGCGCCGCTTCTTCGGGATCCTTGCCCAGCTGCATCATCGCGGAGATCCCTGCCCTTGAAGAGTAGGGCATCTGGTCCGCGGTCAATGCCAGAACAAGGATCAGGCCGGTGCCGTAAAGTGCAGGTATCGGCCCGCGCTGGACGGCAAACAACGACAAGTATGCGACAGCGAACGCGATTCCGGGCACGAGATAGGGAAAGAAGGTCACATGTCGAAGGAAGCTGGATATCCAGCGCACCCGTGATCTCACGACCACGTAGCCGACGAGCAGTCCCAGAAGGCCGGAACACAACGACGCGAATCCGACAATTCGAAGCGTATTCCATGCCGCCATCCAAAGGTCCGGTGTCAGGAGAATGCCGGTCCGCAAGGCGACCGTTTCGAGATTCCGGCCAATCCAGTAATCCAGCGTGAAGTTCTCCATGGAAAAGTCGGCAGGCACCTTCATGACGGTCGAAAGCACCAGCACGAGCAGCGGGAAACCTACGGAAATCATGAAGATCAGAGCTGCGAAGACGGTCGCCGGCAATCTGTAGATCCCCAGCGGAGACTTGCGACTCATCGCGCCCTTGCCCCCGACGGTCACGAACCTGCGGGATTCACGGACAAGGCGGGCATCGACCAACAGGGAAATGATGCCGATCAACATGATCGCCCCGGCCAAGACTGCCGCGACACCGCTTTGGCGGGACGAGATGCTGCGGTAAAGCGACGTCGCGAGCACATTGTAGTCAACCGGCAAACCCAAGATGTAGTTTACCCCGAATTCGCCAATGCACTTTGCAAAAATCAGGATGGTGGCCGACAAAAGAGCGGGCAGCATGAGCGGGAAAATGATCTGCATTGCCACTGTCCCCGGCTTCGCGCCCAGGATGCGTGCACTTTCCTCCAACTGGGAATCGAAGCTCCTCAGGGCATTGCCGAAGAGCAAGATGACGAACGGCGTATAGTGCAACGCAAGGATGATCGTGATCGGAACCTGGCCGTATGCCAGCCAGTCCGGAGGCGTGAATCCGAGGCTTTCAAGCCAGCCCTGCTGTCCGCCAACGGTCCGATTGCGGAACAAGGTGCGCCACGCGAGTGCAAACGTCCAGGAAGGCAGCATGTATGGCACGATCAAGGCAGTGGCAAACCATCGTCTTCCGAACATGTCCGAACGGCTCAGCAGCCATGCAAGCGGGACGCCTAGGGAAAGGGAAACCAGCATGACCCCGGTCGCGACTGACAGCGTGTGCGCAAGCGGTTCCCAGAACAGGACTTGGGCAATTGGCGACGCAAGGGTTCTGTTCAGGTAATAAAGTGTCCAGGCGCCAACCTCGGCCTTCGCTCGTCGTGCATCGCCGAATTGCACTTCGACTGCGTCATGCAGGAGGGTGACGATCGGGACAATCACCAGGTACGCGAAGAGCACGACCATCAACGCGCCGATGATGGCCGTGGGTTCCTTCCACCCGACCTTGATGTGATAGCTCAGACGGGCACTTCCGCGCATCCCTGTGCGGGAGTTGGACTCGTCTTGTGCAGCAAACTTCGATGGCATCCGGTCGGACTTGGGTTTCATGCCCGGTACAAGAGACACATCCGGCAGGTTATCAGCCGATCGTGCCCATGACCACCTTGATGTGGGCGGGGTCGGCATGAAGGCGCCCCGAACGTCGGGAATCGGCTTGACCTCGAACCTTGATCGCCGGCTTCAGATGAATGTGCAAGAAAGGGGACTTCGGACGGCTGTGCTGCACCTGGCGGGCTCCCTGAACACCCCGGACCGGACAATGCCGGCTCCCCAGAGGGCCCTTGCCTTGAACAACCACACCTGCCGCGCTTACGGCGCAGGAACTCCAGGGCGGGGGATCCGTCGGTCAGGACGTGGAGCCATTGGGTGGCGCCGTGATCGAGATCGATGCCGATGTTGCAGACCGCGAGCGGCTTGCGTTTCATGATGGCGCCGCCGCCCGGGATCGGCTCGATGTACACGTCACGGGGCGGCATCGCCACGATGATCGCAACGTTCCCGGGCGTGTTCGTGGGTGCCAGGCCTGTCACGGATCGGCGTGGCAGGAGCCCGTTCCAGACGTCAATGCTGAACGAGTGCGCGAACGGGTGTCGAGTCGGCAAAGTCCAGACCGCTTGTCGCCAACCAGGATGTCCAGTCCCGCTTTGCGCGGTCGGTGTATGCCTTGTATCGGTCGCGGCGTCCGCGTCGACCGCCCCGGGCATCGATGGGCGGGAACAGGCCGAAATTGACGTTCATCGGTTGAAAGGTGCGCGCCTCGGCACCGCCGGTGACATGATTGACGAGTGCACCGATGGCCGTGGTAGGCGGTGCGGGCGGCAGTGACCGGCCGGTCATCGTCGCGACCGCCATGCAACCTGCCATCAGACCCATTGCCGCGGATTCCACGTAGCCTTCGACTCCGGTGATTTGCCCTGCAAACCGGATGTGCGGCTTTGAGCAAAGACGCATCTGTTCGTCGAGCAGTCGGGGGGAATTGATGAACGTGTTCCTGTGAATGCCGCCGAGACGAGCGAATCTGGCATCTTTCAATCCAGGAATCATTTTGAAAACATTAACTTGTGCACCGTATTTCATCTTTGTTTGGAACCCTACGATGTTGAAAAGCGTACCGAGCTTGTTGTCGCGCCTGAGCTGAACGACGGCGTAGGGCCTTTGATCCGGTGCGTGTGCGTTGGTCAGTCCAACCGGCTTCATCGGTCCATGACGGAGGGTCTCGCGACCGCGTTCGGCCATCACTTCGATAGGCAGGCAGCCGTCAAAATACCGCGCCGTTTCCCCGACACGAAATTCCGTCTTTTCGGCTTGAAGCAGGGCATCCACGAAGGCTTCGTACTCGTTTCGCGTCATCGGACAGTTGATGTAGGCCTTGCGCTCGTCTTCCGTCTCGCCCTTGTCGTAGCGCGATTGCTCCCAGGCAACGGACATGTCCACGCTGTCCGCGTAGACGATCGGAGCGATGGCATCATAGAATGCCAGGCTCTCTTCGCCGCTTTCCGCCTGCAGCGCTTTGCCCAGAGCGCTTGAAGTGAGCGGACCGGTCGCGAAGATCCATTGGCCGTCTTCGGGCAGGTCGGTGATCTCACCGGTTTTGAGCGTGACATTTGCGTGCGACAGCAGCCTTGAAGTCACGGCATCCGCAAATGCCTCGCGATCCACCGCGAGCGCACTGCCAGCGGGAATGCGGTGGCGGTCACCTGCCTTGATGACAATTCCGCCGGCTTGCCTCATTTCCCAGTGCAGGAGACCCACGGCATTGTGCTCGTCGTCGTCGGACCTGAACGAATTCGAGCAAACCAGCTCGGCAAGCTTTCCGGTCTTGTGGGCGAAAGTTCCGCGCTTTGGCCGCATCTCGTGCAAGACAACCTGGATGCCCCGCCTGGCAGCCTGCCATGCAGCTTCGGAGCCCGCGAGGCCTCCGCCAACGATATGCAGAGTGTCCGACATGCCCGCGATGTAGCGCCCGCGGCACAGTTTTGAAAGAGCTGCGTCCCGTTCACTCGGCGCCACGATCCGGCATGCCGCGGCAAGCCGCAAGCTGTTCCGGGCATCCCGCCATTCCCAGGCGCCAATTCCGCGAGATGCCCTCGTATGTCTGGGAGGACTGGTCGAGATCCGGATCCCGGCGAAGGTTCAACTGTCAGGGGCTGGCTCGTCGCTTTCCGCTTCACCTTGATCCGCGATCCGGGCAACCGAGACTACCTGCTCACCTTCGGATGCATTCAGGACCTTGACGCCGCCAGCCGTGCGGGACCGGAAGGAAATGTCCTCGATCGGAACGCGGATGGACTGGCCGGTCGATGTCGCCAGCATGATCTGGTCCGACATGTCCACGGGGAAGGACGCGACCAGCGGCCCGTCGCGCAGGGCCTTGTCCATGGCGAGGACACCCTTGCCGCCGCGCTGGCGCACGGGATAGCCGTGACTGGAAGACAGCTTGCCGGTCCCGCCGGACGTGATCGTGAGGATCAGGTCTTCCGCTGCGGACATTTCCGCATAGCGCTCGGGCGAAAGCTGACCGTCCGCGTGAACTTCGTCGTCCGCATCCGGCTCGTCTTCCGGCATGCCTGCCACCAAGCGCCTCTGCTTGAGGTAGGCGCTCCGCTCGGCCGGATCGGCTTCGAAATGCCGGATCACGGCCATCGACACGACATGGTCTTCGCCGGTCAGCTTGACGCCGCGCACGCCGGTCGAGCCACGACCCTTGAAAATGCGAACGGCCGTTGTCGGGAAACGGATGGCTCTTCCACGTGCCGTTACAAGCATTATGTCATCGTTTTCCGTGCAGATTCTGGCATTTACGAGAGACACTTCATCTGGAAGCTTCATCGCGATCTTGCCGTTTGCCTTGACGTTCGTGAAGTCGCTGAGGGCGTTGCGCCGCACGTCGCCGTCCGAAGTCGCGAAGAAAATCTGCAACTGGTCCCACTCCTCCTCGTCACGGTCGGTCGGCATTATCGCCGCGATGGACACGCCCGATGGAATAGGCAGGATGTTAACGATGGCCTTTCCGCGCGACGTTCGCCCGCCCAGCGGCAATCGCCAAGTCTTGAGCTTGTACACCATTCCGTCTGTCGTGAAGAACAGGAGCTGGGCATGCGTGCTCGCCACGAACAGGGTGGTGACCACGTCGTCGTCCTTGAGCGAGCCGCCCGAAAGCCCCTTGCCGCCGCGCTTTTGGGACCGGAATTCCGCTAGCGCCGTCCGCTTGATGTACCCCTCTGCGGTGACCGTGACGACCATGTCCTCGCGCTCGATCAGGTCTTCGTCCTCGAGATCGCCATCCCATTCGATGATTTCGCTGCGACGTGGCACGGCGAACCGTTGCCGAACGTCACGAAGCTCGTCCGAGATGATTGCCATAATGCGTTCGTGTGACGAAAGAATATCCAGGAAATCCTTTATGCTTGCGGCCAGTTCTTCAAGCTCGTCCGTGACTTCCGTGACGCCGATCTGCGTGAGACGGTTAAGGCGCAAGTCCAGTATGGCGCGGGCCTGGATTTCCGAAAGGTTGTACGTGCCGTCCTCGTTGATCATGTGGTTGGGGTCGTCGATCAGGCGAATGTACTCGGCAATGTCCTTTGCGGGCCAGCGTCGCTCCATCAGCTTCACGCGCGCTTCGGCAGCGTCTGCCGAGGCCCGAATCGTGGCAACCACTTCGTCCACGTTGGACACGGCCACGGCAAGGCCGCACAGAACATGGCTTCGCTCGCGCGCCTTGCGCAGGTCGAAAGCGGTGCGGCGCGCCACAACTTCTTCCCTGAACTCTATGAAACATGAGAGAAAGTCCCGGAGCGTGAGCTGCTCCGGGCGTCCATGGTTCAGGGCCAGCATGTTGCAGCCGAACGACGTCTGCATCGGCGTGAAGCGATACAGCTGGTTCAGCACGACTTCAGGGGTTGCGTCGCGCTTGAGTTCAATGACCACGCGCACACCGACCCGGTCACTTTCGTCGGCAACGGACGAAATGCCCTCGATCCTTTTCTCGCGCACGAGATCCGCGATCTTCTCGACCATTGCCGCCTTGTTGACCTGATAGGGGACTTCGTCGACGATTATCGCGAAACGATCCTTGCGTATCTCTTCTATGCGGGTCCTGGCCCGGGTGATGACGCTGCCGCGCCCTTCCATATACGCCTTGCGGGATCCGGAACGTCCCAGGATCAGGCCTCCCGTCGGGAAGTCCGGCCCCGGAACGATTTCGATCAGGCGCTCTGAAGAGAGGTCGGGATCCTCGATGAGCGCCAACGTGGCATCGATGATCTCGCCCAGGTTGTGCGGTGGAATGTTGGTTGCCATCCCGACAGCGATCCCGCCCGCACCGTTGACAAGCATGTTCGGAAATCGCACGGGAAGGACCGTGGGTTCCTGGTCCTTCCCGTCGTAATTGTCCGTAAAATCAACGGTTTCCTTCTCAATGTCGGCCAGAAGGGCAGAGGCCGGCCGGTCCATGCGGACTTCGGTGTACCGCATGGCCGCCGGATTGTCGCCGTCCATCGATCCAAAGTTGCCCTGGCCGTCAAGCAACGGGAGCGACATGGAGAAGGGCTGCGCCATTCGGACGAGCGCGTCATAGATGGCGCCGTCGCCATGGGGGTGGTACTTGCCCATGGTGTCGCCGACCGGACGTGCGGACTTGCGATATGGCTTGTCATGCGTGTTCCCGGTCTCGTGCATTGCGTAGAGAATGCGGCGATGCACGGGTTTCAGGCCGTCCCGCAAGTCAGGAATGGCCCGGGAGACGATCACGCTCATCGAGTAGTCAAGATACGAGGTTCGCATCTCGTCCTCGATCGTGACCGTCGGACCGTCGTAGCGCGGCGGAACGGGAGGAAGCTCTTCCGCGTCTTCGGAAGTTTCAGGAGTGTCGCTCAAGAAGTTGCCTTTTCTTCACCGATAGACCATATCTCGTTACCCGCACCATATCAGACGCCATTGATGGTGTGCAATGGAAGACTTGTTTCGTGGCGCGGTGTCGTGAATTCCGGTGCGCACGTTCAGGGCGGGAAACGCCGGCCACAGACCGAATCGGGGTCCGCCCTGGTTCAGTGCTGAATGACGTCCTAAGCCCAATTCTGTTGCCTTAAGCAAAATTCGGGATGATCTCGGGCGTTCAGCCGTGCTGCCGGCGCGACACCTGCACGCGCTTGCGGAGGGGATAGCCGTTCATCTTCTGCCAGACACCCCGCGACCTGGCCTGGCCGCAGCTTGAGACGACGCGTTCCTTGAGGATCTCGTCAATCACGCCGGTTGGCTGGTCCTCAGGGGGATAGGCGCCGGACCTGATGATCCGGCGGCGCATGACACGCACGGCGTGCACGAAGGACAGTCGGCCGGGATCCTCCCCGGCCTTTTCGGCGGTCTCGATCTCCCACCGCTCGTGGTACAGCGCCGCGAGCTCGGCGGCTGGCGTGGCACGGCGGCCGGGCAGGGCGGCGGCGGGCATCGTGGCCTCGTCGACGCTCTCGATCCGGTAGGCGACGATTCGCACCGGAAGCTCGCTCCGGCTTCGCCGGCGGTCGCGGCCCGCGAACGCGGCGGAAAGCCGCAACAGCAGCGGTCCGCGAACACCTGCATGGCGAGCGACAGGTGCACGAGCAACCGTTCGGCCTTTTCCGCCTCCCTCACCGCGAGCGGCCCGGCATGCCAGGCGAAGGCCGTGTGCGTGCCGAGCACCAGCATCGCCATGACCCGTGCCTGCGGAAAAGCCGCCCAGCCGCGTCAACCCCTCCCTTCGGCGTGATCCTCGCCATGCTCGGACAACCCTGCGCGTGGCTCCGCGTGGCCACGGTCGCGGGGGGATCCGGACCTTCCACTCGCTTCCCGGCTCTCCGCGGCCGTGACAAGACCGAACCTCCGCTCCCGGGCCGGTCCATGCGCCGGACCCGGTCTTCAGCCTTGGTGGCAAGTCACGAACCAGCGTCCGTTGTCAATTCGAGCCTGCAGAGGACACGCCGCATCGGACAGTTCGCTTGCTGCCCAAACCGGACACTGCCAAATGTCTCTGGCACAGTATTGACTGTTGTCCGAGTTTCCGACCCGAGCCATGCAAGCGGGCGACTGGCGGCCGATAGGTTTGCCAGCAGACCCATGCGCAACGCGGGGGTTCTCTGTCCCACCGATCTTTGCGCGCCGGGCTTTCTGGACGCGATGTCCACGAAACATGGGCCCGAATTCCCTCAAGACTTCAGTGTGATCGGATAGGACGACATCCCGCAGTCAAGCTGGGAATTCGCCAATTTCAGCACTTTCAGGCAACCCGTGGGCGAGGTCGCTGCCAAGACATTGGAGCTTTTGGAGAGCCGGTTTGCCGATCCGGAATTGGAAGAAAGCCAGGTTGTCCTTCCTTTTGCGCATGACAGAAAGCGGCACCACGCTTTAGGCGGCAAGCGACGCGGGAGACGCTGCGGTCGCCGGGCTGCTCCGCGTGCTAAACCGGACGCCCACGGTCTTCCTCGGAACGGGCCTGTACATTGTCTTTGAATTGCCCTAAATCGCATGCACGGCCGAGCACGAGCACCCACGATCATTGCAGGAAATCGGATACGAAGTCAGTGCGCGTGAAAGCTGGAAGTGAAGATCCGTCTATGCGAGAATCGGTGCATGCCATGCCTGCCGGCTGCTGTCACCGGACCGGACGAGCGCCGTGTCAGATTCATGCGCCTACCAGATCCTGCGCTGTTGCCGGACTGCAAGGAGCCACCTTCGCGCATGGACCGTGATGCCGTCGCCAGCATAGCGACTCTGCGTCAGGCCAAGAGTAATTCCGGTTCCCTTAGGACCGGTTGTGGCAGGAGTGGAAGTATAGACCATCCGAAAGTTCCGCAGCCAGATGCGATGCTGAGCGCCGTTGTACGGAGAAGGTGAACTCGAGCCATTGCGCATGGACAGGAGGTGCAACTCCTGGATCGGCGGCTCCTATTGGGCTGGCGTTCGCCCCGCAGTGGGAAACGTCCGTTCCGCTCGGTAGGTCAAAAAGCTGGAAAGAACCTGCGTGTCGCACTCTTCCTGCCAGCGCGACCCTTCGACAACCGCAGACACGACCTTGAACCTGTTGCGAAAGTCCTTGGTCCTTTCGTTGCTTTCAACCGCAATCGCGACAATCCCCGCGACAACTCCCTTCTGCCGCTCCACGAGACGGATCGCGCCATCCATCGTGCCACCAGTTTCAACCCATTGGTCCACGAGGAGTACACGAGTGCCCGGCGCAAATGCCGGAGTTCGCATTTCCATGTCCTGCGTACGTCCTGAATAGTTGGTGAATCCGACCTTGTCCGTCGCAACGCAGAGCTTCCCGGCCTTCCGGATCGGGAGGAATCCGCGACCGAGGCGGGCGGCGAGAGCGGACCCCAGCACGAAACCCATTGCATCGAGCCCTGCAACCACATCAATCTCGTCCGGCTCGAGATCGGCACACAAGTCGTCCGAGAGATCGTTGAATGCGGCGGCGTTGATGTAGATTGATGTCGGATCAAGCCACGCGAATTTCGGTCCCTTAGTATTGGGAGACATCAGCGAGAGATACCAACGGTCGCCGCGCGAGTCCTTCAAGTCTTCCATTTGCATTCTCCTTGGCTGCGAGTCACCGCCAAGAGGTCGCCAAGGCGGTCGGGATCGATGTTGTAGAAGTCGTCCCTCAGGTTGATTCCGGTCGCAACGAGGAAGCAATCAACCGACGCACAATAAAGATGGGCATTCTCCGGGGTAATTCCGGAAGCCAAGGCCAGGGGCGCCTCGTCGATGGCTTCCCGGAATGATTCAACCTTGCGGAGACCCGGCTCGTGACCTGTGGCCACGCCCGAGGTCGTCACGACATCCACGTATGGAACTGCGAGCCGGGCGGCGTCGAAATAGGCATCGGCGTCGACTGGCCTTTGCTTCTTGAAGGCAACACCACCGAAATAGAGACCGTCCCAGCCACACTCCACGCGAATCCGGGCTATGTTTTCGGCCTCCTCCTGCGCTGTCTGGCGCTCGTCGATCCGTGCATCATCCGCCCAATAGGCCTGAAAGACATGCCCCGCACGCGCCAGATTGCCTAGGACGGGGAAGGCGACATCGCCAGGCTGGGCCAGAAAGTTCACGCCGAGCCACATGTCGGCCCGTGCTGTACGCACCTCCTGCAGAATCGCGAGAAACGGCTCCATTGCGAAGTCATGATTGATCAGGAATGCCCCTGGACAACCCGCGGTGCCCACGATGTCGAGGTTGCGCAGCGCCTGGCCTGCGTCAAGGACGTGGATCACAGGCGTGACCAACGTCTCTGGTGACTTCAGCAATTCTTCGAACATGGACAGTTCAGCCTGATTCAAGAACTTCTGCGGCAACGCTACAAAACCGTCGATCATATCTGAAATTGATAGTTGATATGATTTCATAAACTATCATCATGACGCCATGGCAAAGAACATTCCCACCGATCTCCTGCGCAGCTTCGTGACTGTCGTAGACCAAGGCAGCTTCACACGCGCTGCCGGGGTGCTCGGGCGGACCCAGCCTGCAGTAAGCCTGCAGATCAGGCGACTGGAAGAGCTGTTGCAGACAAAGCTCATCATCACTGCCGGTCGGCAGTTCGCCATTACCGACGCAGGTCTTGCCCTCGGGCCCTATGCTCGCCGACTGCTCCGCCTGAACGACGACATCATTGCGCACTTCGCCGATCAAGCCTTGGCGGGATGGATTCGTGTGGGCGTGCCAACCGACTTCGCGCACAGCTTTCTGCTCGAGACGATCGCCGCGTTTGTAATCTCGCACCCTGAAGTGCGGATCGAGATCGAGAGCCTGTTGTCCAGGGACTTGCGGGAGGCGCTGGCCCATGACCGACTCGACATCGCCGTGGCAATCACGCCCGACGGTGACGTGCCGTTTCTGGTAGACACCACGGTTGTGGAGCCCTTCTGGGCGCTCCAGGACAATGCCAGATTCGATTCGGGAAAGCCACTTCCAATTCTGCGGCATCCCGACCCCTGCGAATACGCGGCCCGCATGCGCAACGCGCTCCGCATGTCGGGCCGGGACTGGCGTACCATGCTGGTCTCGAGAGACGTTTCGGGGCTTCAGGCCGCCGTTCAGGCTGGCCTCGGCGCCACGGCGCTCACTCCGGCCACCCTGCTGCCCGGCATGCGTGTTGGACGCCCGGACGAAGGGTTCCCGCCCCTTGCCGCGTTGCGGATCGGGCTGTTCTACAAGCATGCGACTTTGAGCGATGCCGGACACGGCTTGGCCCAGCACCTCGTTGGACATATCAATTCCTCGCAGGTTTCCGAAGTGACATAAGTCCTGTTAATGACAGCATACCAACTGGAAATTTCCTACGGACCGGTCCTTGCTGCTACCGTTTCGGACATAGCGCTTCTTGGGCGTTCTTGGCAGGATTCGCTTCGACGCCACCAGGTGCTCAACAGCAAGGAGATCCCATGTCCATGAGTCATTCCCAACTGACCCGGCGCAATCTGTTGGCAACCGCAGCTGGTGCCGCCCTGACCGTCCCGATGATCAATCGTGCCTGGGCACAAGATCCGACAGACATCAACATGCTGGCGTGGTATGGTCACGCCGAGCCCGATATCGTTGCGGAGTTTGAGGCGCAGAACAATGTGAAGTTCGTTCCCAAATACTACGCTGGCGGCGACAACATGCTGGCGCTGATCGCCCAGTCCCCGCCCGGAACCTACGACATCATCCTGTCGGACGCAGAATTCGTGCAGCAGTTGAATGCCGCCGGCTACATCGAGGAACTCGATGCCTCACTCTTCCCGTTTGATGACTTCTGGCCCGAGTACCAGAGTTTCCCCGGGCATTGGACAGGCGACCGCCTTTGGTCGGTGATGGTGCGTTTCGGGCTGCTCGGCGTCTCCTACAACACCGACATCCTCAGCAGCGACGAAGCGTCGAGCTACAACGCCTACTGGAACTCGAAGGTTGCCGGAAAGGTGGGCCACTTCGATTGGCATCTGCCGTCGCTGGGCCAGATCTCGCTGTTGAACGGCAACCGGGATCCGTCGCCGTTCGACATCGGCGAAGACGCCTGGCAGGCGGTGCAGGAAAAGACGCTGAGCCTCAAGCCGCAGGTAGGCGGGTACTTCGACTATGGCGGCACGTTCTCCTCGTTGAAGAACGGCGAAATGCTGGCAATGTGCGGAATCGGCGACTGGATCACGGGCGTCCTGCAGAAGGACGGTGCCCCTGTCGCCAGCGTGATCCCGGAAGAAGGCGGCATTCAATGGACGGAGAGCTACTCGATCGGCAAAGGGTCGACCAAGCAGGAGATCGCCAACAAGTTCATCCAATACATGCTGAGTCCCGGTGGCCAGGTGCGCTCGATCCAGATGGCAGCCTATCCGGGCCTCTCGCCAACGAAGTCAGGTTGGCAGGCAATTCAGGACGCCAATCCGGCCGAGGCTGAACGCTCAGGGCTGATCGAAGGGCATGACCAAAGCCCAAGAAAGCTGCTTGCCGAGAAACGGCTCTTTCTCCGCGACATTCCACGCCAGCAGACGCTCGAGGACTGGAACGACTTCTGGTCGGAATACAAGACCGCTTAGCGAAGACAAGAAGCTGATGCGCCGCCGTCCCGCAGCGGCGCATCGGACACCTGCGGGCCATGGCACGAAAACCGTCGATCTATCCTTACTTCTGGCGAGCGCCTTTGCTGATCTGGCAGGGGCTGTTTTTCGTCGGACCCTTGATCCTGATGGTCGCGATGTCCTTCTGGCTGGTGCGCAACTACCGCATGGAACCGGACTTCGTGCTGGCGAACTGGGAACGCATGCTGACCCGGGACTACTTCTGGAGCGCGTATCAAGTGACCTTTCTGCGGGCGAGCCTTGCAGCGGCACTGGCCAGCCTCTTTGCGTTTCCCGCCTCCTACGCTCTTGCGTTTCTGGTTTCCGAGACAGCGCGCCGCTGGGCAATCTTCTTCCTGATCGTGCCCTTCTTCACTTCGTACCTTGTCCGCGTATACGCTTGGCAGGTCCTGCTCGCCGAAAGCGGACCCGTGAATGCGGTCATCGGATTCGTTGGCCTGGGACCATTCACGATGCTGAATTCAGGCTTTGGTGCGATGGTCGGCTACCTGACACTCATCATGCCCCTCGTGGTGATCCTCCAGACCTTCAGCCTTGCCGCCATCGACCGAAACCTGATCGAGGCGGCTTGGAACCTGGGTGCTTCTCCTCGCCGAACCCTCGTGCGGGTGATCGTCCCGGCGGCCAAGGTCGGCCTTATCCTTGGCGCCGTCTTTGCGTTCATTCTTTCCTTCGGCGATTTCGTCAGCCCGTTCTATCTCGGGGGTTCGAAACCGCCGACCCTTTCCATTCTGATCATCGACACCACAAAGTCCGGGCAGCAATGGCCGCGCGCCGCCGTTGTCGCGGTGATGATGATCCTGACGCTGTTCACTGTCGCTTTCGCCGCCGTCGGTGCAGCATACCGTCGGAAAGCCTGACACATGCGGCTCCCGATCCTTTTCTTTCGCCTCTATCTGCTGGCACTCTTCTGCTTCGTCTTTGCACCCATCGTCACCAGCACGGTGTTTTCGTTCAACTCGGACCGGTTTCCAACCATGCCTCTCGGCCATTTCACCACCCAATGGTACCAGACCGCCTTTGCGCGGCCGGAGGTTTGGGAAGCCTTCCGCAACTCGGTAACGGTCGCCCTCTCGGCCGCAACCTTGTCGACCGCGCTCGGCTTCGCGACCGCCTACACGGATTTCCGCTTCGGCTTCCGGTTCAAGTCCGCATATCTGGCGCTTGCGCTCCTGCCGCCCACGATCCCTCTCGTGATCATGGGGCTCGCGATGCTTGCCTGGCTTGGGCAGCTGGGCCTTTCCGGCAGCATCACCGGCATCATCATTGCCCACACCGTCATGGCCGCTCCCTTCGCGATGGCGATCTGCCGCATGCGCCTGCAACAAATGGACGCGTCGCTGGAAGCCGCCGCCTGGAACCTCGGCGCCTCGCCGTGGCGGGCGATGCGTGTCGTGGTTGTTCCATTCTGCCTGCCCGCGATCATTTCGGCCTTCTGCCTGACCGCCGCGGTCAGCTTCGACGAGTTCATCGTCGCCTGGTTCGTGTCCGGACTGAACAAGACGGTTCCCGTGATGATCCTGGAAATCCTGCAGGGCAATGTCGATCCCCAGATCAACGCCATCGGCACCGTCGTCTTCGTCACCTCGATAACGCTCGTGGTCGCCGCCCAGCTCTTGCTCCTGGGAAAGACCGCCCGATGACTGACGCAACTCCGCTCGTGCGCTTTTCCCAGGTGCGCAAGTCCTACGGAGCAATCGAGGCCGTCAGGGGCATTGATCTGGACATCGACCGCGGCGAATTCGTTGCGATCATGGGACCTTCCGGTTGCGGCAAGACGACGACCCTGCGGATGCTGGCAGGATTGGAGACCCCAACCGCCGGCACCATCACCATAGACGGCCGCGTCACGAACAGCCTTCCGGCCCATGAACGCGATACGCCTCTCGTCTGGCAATCGCTTGCGCTCTTTCCCTTTCTCAATGTGGCGCAGAACGTGGAGTTTGGCCTGAAGATGCGCGACGTGCCCCGGGCCGAGCGCCAGGCCAAGGTTGCGCTCTGGCTGGAACGTCTCGGTCTCGAAGGCTTCGAGCACCGACGGATCGACCAGCTTTCAGGCGGCCAGAAGCAGCGAGTCGCCTTGGCGCGCTCCCTGATCACCGAGCCCGAGATGCTGCTTCTTGACGAACCGCTTTCCGCGTTGGACGCGCATCTGGTTGTCCGCATGCAGGGCGTGCTAACCAGGCTTCAGAAAGAGCTTGGCATCACTTTCGTCTACGTCACGCACTCGCAATCGGAAGCATTTGCCATGTCTGATCGCGTGGTGATCATGGGACATGGCGAAATCGTCCAGATCGGGCGCCCCCGGGAGATCTTCCGCGCGCCAAGGAACCGCTTCGTTGCGGAATTCGTCGGCCACAACAACATCCTTTCAGGCACGGTCACCCAAGGCGAGATCGATGTCGATGGTGTCCGTCTGCCCTTGGCCGGCGTTTCCGATGGTCCCGCAGAGATCGTCGTGGCGGCGGACCGCATGGAGATCTATGGCAGCCCTCCGTCGTCGCCTGCGTTGAAAGCGGCCTTTGTATCCGAGGAGTTCGCCGGCGCGGGGGTCATCTGCTACTTCGAGGGACCAGGTGACCTGGAGCTCAGGGTGCAGGTTCCCGAGGCCCGCCTGGCCGAGCTCGCGCCCGAGCCCGGGAAGCCGTTTTGGCTGGCCTGGGCCGCGGACTCACCCCATGTCTTGACGCATAGAGAGGGACGAACGTGACCTTCGACATCCTGGTCAAGGGAGGAACGCTTCCCGATGGTCGAATTGCCGATGTCGCAATCGCGGACGGGAAGATCGCTGCCGTCGAAGCGCCGATCGACGCCGAAGCCGGCGAGGTTGTGGATGCCGCGGGAAAGCTGGTCTCGAGCCCCTTCGTCGACCCGCACTTCCACATGGATGCGACGCTCAGCTATGGCACGCCGCGCGTCAACGCATCTGGCACCCTCCTGGAGGGCATTGCGCTCTGGGGTGATCTCAAGGCTCTCCAGACCCGAGAAGACATTGTGGCGCGCGCGCTCACCTACTGCCGTCAGGGCGTGACCAAAGGGCTTCTGGCGATCCGAAGCCATGTCGATGTGACGGATCCGAACTTCAAGACCGTCGAGGCGCTCCTGGAAGTGCGCGAGCATGTGCGGGGCGTTCTCGACCTTCAACTTGTGGCCTTCCCGCAAGATGGCTGGTTTCGCGCGGAGGGTGGCGCGGCACAGGTCGTGCGAGCGTTGGACGCCGGTGTCGACATCGTTGGCGGAATTCCGCATTTCGAACGAACGATGGCGGACGGTGCAGCTTCGGTGCGGGCCGCCTGCGAACTGGCCGCCCAGCGGGGCGCACGGGTGGACCTGCACTGCGACGAATGTGACGATCCCCTTAGCCGGCATGTCGAGACACTTGCCGCCGAAACCGTCCGCTGCGGCCTTCAGGGCCGGGTCGCGGGGTCGCATCTGACGTCCATGCATTCGATGGACAACAACTATGTCGCGAAGCTCCTGCCGCTGATTGCCGAAGCCGAGGTCGCCGCGATCCCCAACCCGCTGGTCAACATCACGCTCCAGGGTCGCACGGACACCTACCCCAAGCGGCGCGGCCTCACCCGCGTCCAGGAGCTCAGGTCCGCGGGCGTGAGGGTGGCCTTCGGACAGGACTGCGTTCGCGACCCCTGGTACCCGCTTGGAACCGGCGACATGCTGGATGTGGCCCACATGGGCCTCCACGTTGCACTCATGACCGATCCTGACGGCATGCGCGCGGCGTTCGACATGGTTACGAGCGCAGGTGCAGAGGTCATGGGTCTCGACTTCGGCCTGGAACCGGGTCGACGCGGCAGCCTCGTCGTCATTGACGCCAGCGATCCGATTGAGGCGATTCGGCTCCGGCCGACGCGGCTGTGCGTCATCTCCGACGGCCGCATCGTCGCACGATCACGGCCGGAGACCTGCCATCTCTCCGCCAAGTTCTGAGGAGGATCGCAAAGGGGCTCTTACGAGCCATCCATTGTCAAGCCTCAAACTTACTCCGTTCCGATACCTCGCCGCATCCCTCGATCGCGGACGCGCGTCAGTCCCTGTCCAGGGGCTCGCATATTGTCGATTTCCTTGATCCGAAGACCAAGCTAGACGACCAGGTTGCCGCCTGGCGCTGCCGGCTCACTCCGAAGCGCACCGTGGAAGGATGCTGTGTCGGTCCCGGAACACGTCGACATCCGAAGCCCCAACCCTCCGGTGATTGAAGACACGACAAATGGCTGCGAATGCAGCATCGAGATCGGCAGAAGCGGCCGTCTGAATGTTGAGATGAAGCCGGACCAAAGCGCAGAGCAAAACCTGCTGCAGCGAAATCCAACAGGCAACCCAGTCCACGATCACGGGCCTGATTGCGGTGCCGGCGAACAGCGTTTCGGAGCCATCCGATGACTGGGACGCGAACGCCACGCAGTCGACCTCGGCGAAACGATAGAGCGCCTCGATGCCTCTTGCGACGCAATTCGTCGGCAGCCCGTACGTCCTGCAGTCGACGCAGCGGTGGCCACTTGGGGGGCCTGGAGATCCGGGGTCCGCAATGTCGTGTTCCAAGCCATGTCACCCTCCATGTCTCGTGTGGTGATCAACAGGTCGGGCGGGATCGATCAAGGCTCGGCCGGAACATCCAGGACTTGCCGGCGACATGCGAGTTGCGAAGGAAGACGCGATCCCGGACCGAAGATCCCGTCGCTCGTGCCGGGATAGTGGCCCCAGTCGCGGAAGGCGCTGCATCTTGGGTCAACGCATCGGTAGGGAGTGACGGGTTTCACACCCAGTTCTTTGCAGAGCTCGGAAAGGGATGTGTCGGGACTGGCCATTGCAGCTTGAGCCATACGAACCTGGGCTCAGGATACGCATGCATAGCCAACCAGCACTATATTTCGATTTTTCTTGCCGCCGTTCTTGCGTCGCCCGTGTTGGGTGTCCCTCTTGGCTCAATCAGCAAAATATGGGCTTCTTCCTGCGCAACGGGCCGGTGTTGAACGCCTCGCGGGACAACGTAAAGCTCTCCAGGCTCGAGGATGACATTCCCCAGTTCCGTCTCAATTGTCACGATGCCTTTCAGAACGAGGAAAAAAAAGTCATCTTCACCACCATCACATCGTGTCCGTTGAACTGTGAAACGATTTTCGGCGACCAGTATTCGGAAAACTTGTCGAGCTTTTCGGAAAGGTTCACAGCTTCGGTTGTCATGCGTCATGCCTGCCCGAGCGGCAGGCTTCGCAGCCGGCGAGGGTCGCCGTCCCGCCTGCGCCCGCAGGACAGCGCCTGGGTGTCGAACGGCGCGTCCCTTGCCCGGTTCTACAGCGAACGCTTGCGATGCACTGGAGAATCTCCAGCTATCGATCATCGCAACTTTTCCAAATGCAATGCAACAGTCTTCTGCAAGCAAACCCGTTCAGAAAAGCAAGGAAGAGGCGTGTCGTGTCCGAAAACATGCGGACTTGTCTTGTGGAGCTGCACTCGGGGCGCAGACTGGCTGTCGCCCGGTTCGGCCGCCCAACGTCGCCATGCCACCGAACAACGTCGTGCCGCGAAAGCGGAACAGCGCATGGCGTCAACCGTGCGTTGCAAGTCTCAAGACGATCCAGCCAGGCGCCTCCGCTGTCGAGCGAGCACGCGCTGAAGCGCGCAGTGGCGGAACGCCGGATCGAAACCCGGACGGCCAGGCACCTGAACATGCAATGCGGGTCCGGGGCGCCGTCTGCCAAGGACTGAATCCTTGAACGGTCGCCGTGGGTCAGGCAGTTCGGATCGCCCGAATCCAGATGCAAGCAAGTCCCAGCGACAGGATTGCGTTCCAACTGGCCATGGACATTCCTGCGAAGGCCCAGACGACCTCGTCACACATGACGATGCCGCTTGGAACATCAACGGAGAGGAGTTCATTGCCGGAAAGGCCGGCAAGATCGTCTCCGCTGCCGGTGCAGGACGCTGGTCCCTCCCACAGGCCGCGCTCGACCCCGGTGTGATAGACTCCGATTCCGGCGGTCGTGAAGGCGGAGAGGACGCCGACCAGTCCGAGAAGCAGGGCGGGCCCGACGAGCAGAATCAGTGCGCCTGCAGCAACTGCCGCGCCGTGCGGCCAGCGCTGCCAGATGCAAATCTCGCAGGGCGCATAGCCAAGCACTTGAAACGCGAATGCGCCTGCCAAGAGCGCGAGCGACCCTGCAGCAGCAATGAGCATGGTGGCGCGTCGGGTCACAGGTACCTCACGATCGCAAAGCCTCCGATCAGCAGAACGACGAAGGCGGTGAACAGGAAACCGAGATACTCTTCAATGAATCTGCGCATTGGCGTCCCATATTTCCAGAGAAGCGCGGCCACAATGAAGAAACGGAGACCGCGCGCGGCAATCGAGGATGCCACGAAGACGGGCAGGGACAAGCCCGTCCAACCTGACATGATCGTGATGACCTTGTACGGAAACGGCGTCATTCCGGCAACGAGCACGGCCCACGCGCCATGCTGGTTGAAGCGGACGTTGAAGCTCTCGGCCGCGGCCGCCTGTCCGTAGAAGTCGAGGACGGCCAGTCCCACGGTGTCGTACAGTGCCGCGCCTATGAAGTAGCCGAAGAGGCCGCCGAGCACGGATGCCAGCGTGCACACGGCCGCAATCAGGAAAGCGCGCGACGGCATTGCAAGAATCATCGGTATCATCAGGACATCGGGCGGAACCGGGAAAACCGAGCTCTCGACGAAGGCAACGACGGCGAGCACCCCCAGCGCACGAGGATGCCCGGCCAGGCTCAGTGTCCAGTCATACACGCGGCGGATCATGGTCGCGGCAGGTTCCAAGAGAGATGCATTGCCGTCAAGGGCATCCCGTTCTGGCATCCAGCTTCACGCGGGAACTACTGTCAGTGCGCATGTGCACTGACGAGACGGTGCCGGCCGACACGATCAACTGCAACGGGTTACCGACGAAGAGAGTCATCAACCCGCCGAAACGATCGGCGAATGCGCCGAATCCAAGCCGGGAAACGCCTCCGCTGGCAGGCATCAGGCTCAGCATCTCTGTGCTGGCCGAACCAGCGGCCAAGGGCACCAAATTCATCCGCCGTGACGGTCATGGCGCGGCCGCATCTGTTGCATCGTGGCGATTGCAGGACCAAGACACCTCGCTGTCTCATGTCAATAACATTTGGAAGTGTCCGGTTCAGGTAACAAGCGAACTGTCCGGTGTGGCGTGTCCTCTTCAGGCACGATGGAGCAATGGACGCTGGCGCGTGACCTGCCACCAAGGCTGAAGACCGGGTTCGGCCCGGGAGCGGAGGTTTCGTGCCTCTGGTTCGCCTTGATGGAGGCGTTTTCGCCTGGTCCGGGGGGGGGCGGGTCAGATTTCAACGCGATTTCGAAGGAGCCGAGTGGAAGGGCCGGGTCAACCCCGCGACCGGAGCCACGCGCAGGGCTTGCCCGAGCATGGCGAGCATGGCGAGGATCGCGCCGAAGGGAAGGGTTGACGCGGCCCTGCAACGACCACCCTTGAGCGGTCCGAGCCATGAACAAGCCTGCGCCGTTCATGGTCGCGGCAGGTTCCGAGCGAGATGCATTGCCGTCAAGGGCATCCCGTCCTGGCATCCCGCTTCACGCGGGAACTTCTGTCAGTGCGCATGTGCCCTGACGAGACGGTGCCGGCCGACACGGCTAAGCAGCAGTAGCGCGATTCCGACATTCAGTGCGTTCCACGCGATGCCATTCCAGATTGCGAGCGCGTAGTTTCCGCTCTGGTCGTAGAGCCAGCCTGACATCCAGGCACCCAGGGCCATACCGGTGATCGTGGCGCCAATGACTATCCCGATGCGCCTTCCGGCCTCGAGGGGAGGCATGAATTCACGCACCGTGATCGCGTAGCTCGGCACGATGCCGCCCTGGGACAAGCCGAAGACAAGGGCGATCAGGTAGAGAGATGCAAGACCGCCCTGAATCAGGAACAGGCACAGGGCGATCATCTGCAATGTGCCGCCGACAAAGAGAGTCATCAACCCGCCGAAACGATCCGAGAATGCTCCAAATCCAAGTCGGGAAACGACTCCGCCAGCAAGCATCAGGCTCAGCATTTCCGCGCCGGCCTGAGGACCGAAGCCGCGGTCGATGCAGAGCGCGACAATATGGACCTGTGGCATCGACATGGCCACGCAGCACCCGATGCCGGCGAGCGCGAGAAGCGCTTGAAGGGCTCTCGGCGAGAGCGCAATCGACTGTGCTCGCGCTGCCGCGTTCGCCGTGGCGTACGCAGTCGAGGACGCATCGATACGCCTGCGCAGAAGCAATGATCCGGGCAACAGGACCGCTATGGCCAGGCCGGCCAAAGCGAGATAGGCGCCGCGCCATCCGTGATCGATCATTATCGCCGCGATGAACGGTGGCCAGACGGTTCCGGCAAGATAGTTGCCGCTTGCGACAACGGCCACCGCGATGCCGCGCCGACGGAGAAACCACTGCGAGGCATCCGCGATCAGCGGTGCAAAGCTCGCCGCCGCTCCGACGCCGAGAAGCAGGTGGAGAAACGCGATCGGCAGGATGGATGATGCCAAGGCGCAAAGCGCGAATCCGGAGGAGAGAAAAAGCGCGGAAACGGCGAGCACGGGAGTGATGCCCCAGCGGTCCACGGCACGTCCCATAAGGAAATTTCCCGCAGCGAAACCAAACATGGTCAGGACGTACGGCACGGAGGCCGTCGCCCGGCTGGCGCCGAATTCAGCCTGCATGTCCGGCAACACGACGACAGTCGCCCACATGCCGATGCTGCCGACGATGGAAAGGCCCAGGCTCATTGCGAGCCTGAGCCAGGAATACGCGCTGTCGTGCTGCGGCGTGCTCATGCCGCGACGCTACGGCGAGGAATCGCCAAGGTCCATTGGAAATGCTCCTGGCCGGGCAGGGGCCTGCCACAGCGCAATGGGTTCGCGGAATGGCGTTCGTGGGGTCGGCGCCGATGACGAAATTCGTGCCGGCCGTGCCGGCCTCAGACCGCCAGCCGGGTGGCCTGCGCTCCGCGTTCTCGATAGGGCGTGATGCTGTATTGGGCTCGGTAGCACTTCGAAAAATGCGACGGTGACGCGAACCCGCAGGCCAGGGCCACGTTTATGACGCTCATGTCTGTTTGCATCAGAAGGTTGCGCGCTTTCTGGAGCCGCAGTTCCATGTAGTAGCGCTTTGGGCTTCTGTTCAGATAGCGGCGGAAGAGCCTCTCCAGTTGCCGGGTTGACATGCCCACCTCTTTTGCGAGCAGCGAAGGGCTTTGGGGTTCCTCAATGTTGTTTTCCATCATCTGGATGACCGAAGAGAGCTTCGGATGCCTGACGCCAATTCGGGTCGGCACGGAGAGCCGCTGCGTGTCCTGATCTGTGCGGACCGTCGTGTAAATCAGTTGATCGGCAACGGCACTTGCGAGCTCCTCGCCGTGGTCGTCGGCGATGAACTTGAGCATGAGATCGATCGAGGCTGTGCCGCCGGCGGTCGTGAAGTATCTGCCGTCCAGGACGAAGACCGACTTGGTGAGCGTCACGTCGTCAAACTCCTCCTGGAAGCTGTCCTGGTTTTCCCAGTGAATCGTGGCTCGCTTGCCGGAAAGAAGTCCAGCCTTTGCCAACGAATAGCTCGCGGTGCAGAGGCCTCCCATGGAAACTCCGCGACGGGACTCGCGCCTGACCCAGTTGAGGAGCGCCTTGGTGGTCGCCGCTGCCACGTTGATTCCGCCGCAGAGCACGACCGTTTCGTCGCGCGCAACCTCGCCCAGGTCACCATCGAGCGCGAAGGCTGTTCCGGCGGAGCAGGTGACGGACATGCCCCCTTCACCTATCATTCTCCACTCGTACAGCGTCCGGCCGGCCATGCGATTGGCAATGCGAAGGCTCTCGACCGCACAAGCATAGCAGAGAAGCGTGAACTGGTTGAGCAGCACGAAGACAAAGCGCCGCGGCGAGCTCGAGGCCTCTACGTCTACAGTCTGAACCGAAGTATCGCCCATGTCTGTCCCTTTCGGGCGGGAACGCATGGCTCAGACGGACCACGAATCGGCACGTTTGGCAAGAATCAAGCTTCTAGAATTTTGCGTCGCGGCGGTTTCCTTTCAGGTGTCCCGGCGGTATAGGTGTCGTCCGCGACCTACGGAACCTTGAGGAACCAGAAATGAACGACTGGCAAAAGACCGGGTGGAGATCGAAGCCCAGGGTGCAGATGCCGGATTATCCGGATGACGTCCGACTGCAGGCTGTCGAGAAGCAGCTTGCAAAGTATCCGCCGCTCGTTTTTGCCGGAGAGGCACGAACCCTGAAGCGCCAGCTCGCAGCCGTGTCGCGCGGAGAGGGCTTCCTTCTGCAGGGCGGAGACTGCGCGGAGAGCTTTTCGGAGTTCTCGGCTGACAACATCCGGGACACGTTCAAGGTGCTTCTCCAGATGGCAGTCGTGCTCACCTACGGCGCAAAGGTGCCGGTTGTGAAGGTGGGCCGGATGGCCGGACAGTTCGCGAAGCCGCGCTCGGCGCCGACCGAGTCCGTGGACGGCGTGGAATTGCCGTCCTATCGCGGCGACATCATCAACGAACTCGAGTTCACCGAAGCCGCCCGTACGCCTGCGCCGGAGAAGATGCTTCAGGCTTACACCCAGGCGGCCGCCACGTTGAACCTGCTGCGCGCGTTCTCCACTGGCGGCTTCGCGGACGTTCACCACGTGCATTCATGGACGCTTGGCTTCACTGATCGAGACGAGGCGCAGAAATACCGCGACATCGCGAGTCGGATTCAGGACACGTTGGACTTCATGGCCGCTGCCGGCTTGACGGCGGACAATGCCCGCGAACTGGACACGGTGGACTTTTTCACCAGCCACGAAGCGCTGCTGCTCGAGTACGAAGAGGCGCTTTGCCGAATCGATTCAACGACCGGCCGGCCGTTGGCTGGATCCGGTCACATGATCTGGATCGGCGACCGAACCCGACAGCCCGACGGGGCCCACGTGGAATTTGCGCGGGGCGTCCAGAACCCGATCGGACTCAAGTGCGGTCCATCGATGACTGCGGATGATCTCAAGAGCCTCATGGCAATATTGAACCCTGAGAACGAGCAGGGACGCCTGACGCTCATTGGGCGCTTCGGGGCGGGCAACGTCGGCGCTCACCTGCCGCGTCTCATCAAGGCAGTGAAACAGGAGGGCGCTGAAGTCGTCTGGTCCAGTGATGCGATGCACGGAAACACCATCAAGTCTTCGACCGGATACAAGACTCGTCCGTTCGACGCAGTCTTGCGCGAAGTAAGGGAGTTCTTCCAGATCCATGCATCTGAGGGAACGATTCCGGGCGGAGTTCACTTCGAAATGACCGGGCAGGACGTAACCGAATGCACGGGCGGCGTGCGCGCGGTATCGGAACAGGATCTGTCCGACCGATATCACACGGCCTGTGACCCGCGTCTCAATGCAAGCCAGGCGCTCGAACTGGCCTTCCTTGTGGCCGAGGAACTCTCTGCACACCGGTCAAGCGCCGACAGCGCTGCCGTTGTGTGAGGGTCTCGACAGCGTGCGTGCGAGATGCCGTCGGTCCCGGGCTGGAGACATTCGCCTTGGAGGTCGTCGGTGGCGGATCGCTCCCCGGATTCGAAGCTGCGAGTGCTTGCGTGGCATCGAACGGGCGTCTCTCGGATCGACGATGGTCCGGAACGCAGACGAGGCGGGCAGGCCCGTCGTCAAGGTTGAGCCAGGCAATTTGCGTCGCAAACGCTCCGGGTGCCAGGAGACGGTGAAGAGTCCGTTGCCTGTCTGGAAGCATGGACGTCCCGGCTGCAGTCATGCGCCGCGTCGGAGCGTCAATGCGACAGCGACCGTACTGAGCAGCGCCTGGGCGGCCCTTGCGCCATCAAGACCTTCGTTGGAAGGGCCTGGCGCAGGATTGAGAGTGGCCTGACATGCGTCAAGCCCAGAATGCAGGATCCAGGCGCCTCGGACTTCTCGTCATTCTTTCGTCGCCGTCGGGTGCGGGAAAGTCGACCTTGGCCCGGAGGTTGCTTGAGTGGGACGCGGAAATCCGGTTTTCGGTTTCGGCCACCACGCGAAAACCACGACCCGGCGAGGTCGAAGGCGTGGACTACTCATTCCTGAGCGAAGACGAATTCCAGCGCATGGTCGAAGACGGCCAAATGCTGGAACACGCGCATGTCTTCAACAACCGCTACGGATCGCCGCGCGGCCCCGTGGAAAGGGCAATGGAGTCGGGAATTGACGTCCTGTTCGACATTGACTGGCAGGGCGCACAGCAAATCGCGCGCTCCGAGCTTGCGCGCTTTGTCCTGTCGATCTTTCTTCTGCCGCCGTCCATTGGCGAGCTTCGCAGCAGGTTGGAAAGCCGTGGACAGGACAGCGCAGATGTCATTGCGCAGCGGATGAGAAACAGCTGGGACGAAATCAGCCATTGGTCCGACTATGACTATGTCTTGATCAATGACGACCTCGACGAGACGGAAAAGCGGCTCAAGAACATTGTCATGGCGGAACGCCTTCGACGCGCGCAACAGCCGGGACTTGCCGACCACGTCCGCCGGCTGCAGACCGAATTCGAGGCCCGGATTTGACCGTGTATTCCCTCGGTGACCGGCATCCGTCGCTGCCGGACGATGGCGATTTCTGGATCGCGCCGGATGCAAATGTCATTGGCGACGTAAGGATTGGCCGGAAGTGCTCGATCTGGTTCTTGACCACGCTTCGGGGTGACAGCGAACCCATCGTGATAGGCGAGGGTTCAAACGTGCAGGAAAGCACGGTGATCCACACCGATCCGGGCTTTCCTTGCTCGATCGGCGCAAACGTCACCGTCGGCCACAAGGCCATGCTTCACGGCTGCACGGTCAGTGACAATGCCTTGGTGGGAATGGGAGCGACGATTCTCAACGGCGCGGTGATCGGCACGAACTGTCTCATCGGAGCGGGAACGCTCGTCCCCGAAGGCATGGAGATACCGGAAGGATCGCTCGTCATTGGCATGCCAGGCAAGGTCGTGCGCCAGGTCGAGGAGCGCCATGTCGAGATGATTAGGGAGGCAGCCGAGCACTACCAGCGGCGTCAGCGGGAATACCGGGCGGGCCTTGCCGTGGTGGACCGCTGAAGATCAGCTGCCGGGATCCCGCGCCGCAGGTGTCAAGTCCCGGGGGCTGGCCACCAAGTGCAAGAGCGATGCAGCCAGATGCCAGCCTGGCTCAGGGGCAGGGGGCCTGACAGGCCCTTGGTGGCGAGGGACCTGACCTGAGGCGGCATGAAGCCGGCCGTGCAGTGTCCCTTGGCGCGTGCGCGCCGGGGTGGCGGCTTCAACCCTGCCGCCGCATGCGGTAACAGGACGGGACAGGCACGAACGGGCCATGGCCATGTCGGACAGCATCGTCGAAGCGATTTCCATTGCCGGAATTCTGGTCGACCAGAATGGCCGCATCCGTGAATCCAACGCGGCCGCACGGCGGCTCTTCTCGGGCCAGATCAACGGACGCCACTATATCGCCGCATTGCGACAGCCATCGATTCTGGATGCGCTGGAACGGGCATTGGCGGCAGGCGAAACGACGTCGGCCCAGTTTCTTGCTGCGGACGAGCGCGGTGACGTCGCGTTCGAAGCGACCTGCACTCCCGTTGGCGACACAGGGCACGTGCTGGCTTGCTTCGAGGATCGCACCGCGATGGAAGAAGCGGGCCAGATGCGGCGTGACTTCGTGGCAAATGTCAGTCACGAACTCCGGACGCCGTTGACGGCGCTCCTCGGATTCATCGAAACCCTGCGCGGGACCGCACGCGACGACGCGGCGGTGCGCGAGCGATTCCTCGGAATAATGGAGCGAGAGGCCAGCCGGATGAACCGGCTGGTTGCCGACCTCCTGTCGTTGAGCCGGGTCGAGGCGGAAGAACGGTTGCAGCCGACGGACCCTGTCCAACTCCCCGCCGTCGTTCACTCCGTCGTAAACGCGCTTGGACCGCTGGCAGCCGAGCACGACGTGCAAGTGAGCACTTCCGGCCTTGAACGCGACTTCAGCGTTCCAGGCGATGCCGATCAATTGGCGCAGGTGGCGACGAACCTGGTCGAGAACGCAATCAAGTATTCGGGGCCGGGCGCTACCGTAGAGGTCTCTGTGCAACTGACGGACGCGCATCCGATGATTCAGGGCGATGCTGCACTCTTGGTCGTGTCTGACACCGGTGCCGGCATCGACGCCCTCCACGTTCCCCGATTGACCGAACGCTTCTACCGGATCGACTCGCACCGGTCGCGCGAGATGGGCGGCACGGGGCTCGGGCTCGCGATCGTGAAGCACATCGTCAATCGACACCGGGGGCGGCTTCGCATCGAAAGCGAGTCGGGCAAGGGCAGTCGCTTTTCGGTTGTCCTGCCACGCGGCGTGGCGCACGCGCGTCACGAAAATTCGGACGAATTGTCATAAAACGTTCATGGAGATGCAACAGAAGCGCAGACAGCGGCTCTTTGATCACGGTCGCAGGGCCGGCTGGCGCGGTCCAGGTTAACCAGGAGAAGGCTCTGAATTGAACGCGAAAGTGACCGCCTCTGCAGCGGCAAGGCTCGCACTGTCATGGAGCGCCGCCAAAGCTCGAGACCAGGTTCAGGTCGCGGGTTCTTCAAGGCTGCCTTCATTTGCCTCGACCGATGTCGGGACCCTTCCTGCCGAAGGATGCACCCTGCACGGCTCTCGATTCACTTTCGACCGCCCGGGTCGCGGAAACCAGCGACGAGTTGAAGCGGACCTCTTCGGTCGCCATCTTCACGCACTAGATTCAGCTGGCGGCCGGGGCAAGGCAGGAGACTGCCTTTGATCTCGGCGGACACGTGGGGATTGGCGGGATCGGAAACGTGCTTGCAAGCCCTGAGTGCCTCCGGACGGACGGCGGCATCGTCGGCCGAATTGGATAGGATGGAAATGAACGAGCAGCACATTGCCTCCGCATTCGACCGCGACCTTGAAGCGCTCGAAGGGATGTTGATGAAAATGGGTGGCTTGGTCGAGAGCGCGATTCTTGACAGCGCCAAGTCGCTTGAAGTGCGCGACATCGAACTGTCCCGGAAGGTCAGGGACGGGGACGCGGCAATCGATGAACTTGAGGAAAAGATCAATGATGAAGCGACACGCCTAATCGCGCTTCGGGCACCTACGGCGAGCGATCTGAGAACCGTTCTGACCGTGATACGGATCAGCGCCAATCTCGAGCGTTGCGGCGACTACGCAAAGAACCTCGCCAAGCGAACGCAGGTGCTGGCGGAATCCCAGCGTGTCGAGGACGCGGACATGTCGATCAAGCGAATTGCGCGGGAAGTGCAATTCATGCTCAGGGACGTCTTGGACGCATTCATCCAGCGCGACGCCGATCTGGCGGAGCGGATCATCCTGCGCGACGAAGACGTGGATCAGTACTACAACTCGATCTTTCGCGAACTCCTGACCTACATGATGGAGGATCCGCGCAACATCACCCCGTGCATGCATCTCCACTTCATCGCCAAGAACATGGAGCGAATGGGGGATCACGTGACCAACATCGCGGAGCAGGTGGTTTACATGTCCACCGGCACGTTTCCCGATGATTCAAGACCAAAGAAGGATCGGACCCCCTACATCAGCGAAGGAGCCTGAGAAGTGCCGGCCAATCTGCCATGCGTGCTGGTTGTCGAAGACGAGGCTGCCCAGCGCGAGGTCCTGGCGTACAATCTCCAGGCGGAAGGCTTTGACGTCGCGAGGGCGGAAAACGGTGACGACGCGCTCCTGCTGGTGGAGGAAGCTCCACCGGACGTGATCATTCTTGACTGGATGCTTCCAGGGATCTCCGGCATCGAGATCTGTCGCCGCCTGAAGTCGCGCGCCGAAACGCGGGGCATTCCCGTCATCATGCTGACGGCGCGGTCGGAAGAGGGGGATCGCGTGCGCGGCCTGGAGACCGGTGCCGACGATTACGTGATCAAGCCGTATTCCGTTGCTGAGCTCATGGCGCGGGTCAGGACGCAGTTGCGGCGCACTCGTCCGACGACGGTGGGCATGCGGCTGCAATTCGAGGACATCGTGCTTGATTCCGAGACGCACAAGGTCACGCGCAACGAAAAGCCGATCAAGCTCGGCCCAACCGAGTTCCGCCTGCTGGCAACGTTCATGGACAAGCCGGGCCGGGTCTGGTCGCGGGAACAGCTGCTCGACCGGGTCTGGGGCCGGGACATCTACGTGGACACGCGCACGGTCGACGTCCACATCGGCCGGCTCCGCAAGGCGCTGTGCAAGCACGGAGGGAGCGATCCGGTTCGCACCGTGCGCAGCGCGGGCTACGCCTTGGGCTGACCTAAAAGGCGCATAATCGACATTATGTTAAATTTATGACATGCGTTCGGACGGATGCGGCACGTCCAGACAGCACAACCTGCTCGTTTCCCGATGTAAGATCAAGACGTATTCATTTTTATATCAATATGTTACCTATGATAATTCAAGTATTTCCTGCCAAGTGATCGCTGGCAGGCATTGGCCACGCGACCATCTTGAATGAATGATGAGTGAAGTGCGAAACATGCAAAATGAACTTGGTGATTGCAGACACCAAGCATCCCGTTGTCGAACGCGGCAAGATCCCGCCCCTTGAGAAACAGGTCGTCAACAGGCTTCTGCGGCAACGCGAACCGATCAGCCAGACTGAATTCATTGACGGCATGCCGGCATGCCGGATGCGCCGAGCCAGCCTGCGGTATCGCGCGCAATGCGGCAAATGAACGGTGTCCTGAAGCTCCGCCACTCCGTCTGAGACGATGTCGCCGGGAGCAAGCTCGCGGCGGACGGCGGCCTGTTCCCGAGACAGGTCGAATGCATCTCGATAGTGATTGAGGTGCCGGGAGTGTACCCGAGCCCGTCAAGTTCGGCCAGCAACGCCTTCCTGCAGGGAATCAGGCAGACCGCGGGCCTGTTCTCATGGGTTGTGCTTCAGCTGATCGCCGGAATGCCGCCGTGGACGACATTCCCGAAACAGCCACGCAAGCCAGCTTGAAGTTTCTGCACCTCCGGCGGAACCATCAAATGCGGCCAAGTTCTCCCTCAAGCATCAGGTTCTTCGTCACGTGTCGCCGGATCTTGCTACACTTGGGCGACCTTCGCGACTTCGGCCGCGAAATCCTCTTCCTTCTTCTCGATGCCTTCGCCAACTTCGAGGCGAACGAAGCCCGTCACCTCGACTCCAGCCTCTTCCGCCGCCTTGCCGACCGTGAGATCCGGATTCACGACAAATGCCTGATTCACGAGCGTGGACTCGGCAACGAATTTCCTCATCCGACCCTCGACCATCTTCTCGACAACCGCTTCGGGTTTCCCGCTGTCCCGCGCGATCTCCATCTGGATGTCGCGCTCCTTTTCGATCGCGGCGGCGTCCAGGCTGGCCTCGTCGAGCGCTGCGGGATTGATGGCCGCAACGTGCATGGCAACCTGCCGCGGAAATTCCGACCCGGCGCCCGAATAGGCCACCAGCACGCCGATCTTTCCCAAGCCTTGGGCCACGGCGTTATGCATGTACGAGGCAACCTGATCGCCATCCAGGCTGGCCATTCTGCGAAGCTGGATGTTCTCGCCGATCTTGGCCACGGCATTGGTGATCACTTCCGAGACAGGTCTTCCGTCCAGGTGCGCAGACTTCAACGCTTCGATGTCGTCGACGTCAAGGGCGGCCGTGGCCAGGTCCGTGACCATCGACTGGAACTCCTCGTTCTTGGCGACGAAGTCGGTTTCGGAGTTCACCTCCACGGCAACGCCCCTGCCCCCGTCGGTCCTGATGGCAACGAGGCCTTCGGCGGCCGTGCGCCCTGACTTCTTGTCCGCTTTCGCCAGACCCTTCGTGCGAAGCCAATCCACGGCGGCCTCCATGTCGCCATTCGTCTCCTCTAGAGCCTTCTTGGCGTCCATCATTCCCGCGCCGGTTGCGTCGCGAAGCTCTTTAACAAGTGCTGCAGTGATTGCCATCTTGGCTCTCCTTGACCGCGTGTTCCGGGCACGGTTCCCCGCGCCCTGATTTCCATCTGCCTGATTCGGCTTCAGTCAGCTTTTTCGATTTCGGCAGGTTTCTTCGGCGTGGCAGACTCTTCGGCTTCCGGCTTGTCTTTCCCGTCAGTCGCGGTCTTCGCCGATGCATCATTCTCGGCAGTTGCATCTTTCCCGGCGGCTGCATCCTTGCCGGTGGTCGCGTCTTCACCGGCGGTCTTGGCTGGCGCCTTCTCCTCGACTGCAGCAGCGCCCTCTTCAGGCGCTCCCGCCTCTGAGGCAGCCTCTCTTTCCACCCCGTCCTTGGCGCCGTCAGGTGCGCTTTCCGTTTCCGGCGGGGCATCCGAACCCTTCTTGACCGCCTTCTGTTCCGATGCCTGTTGGGCGGGCGCCTCGGTGTCTGCAAGCAATGCCTTCTCCGTTGCGGACGCCTCCTTGCTGCTTGCGCCGTCGTCAGCCTTTGCCTCTTCCGTCTGCACGGCATCGGCGGCCGGCACGGTGTCCGGCGCATCTTCGGTCGCTTGTGCGCCATCCTTCGCTTCAAGAGCCGGCTCCTCCGCGGACGTTTCCATCTCGCCAAGGTCGATGCCGGCGGCGCCAAGCTGGGCACTCATGCCGTCAAGTGCAGCGCGGCTCACCAGGTCACAGTAGAGCGCCACCGCCCGCGAGGCGTCGTCATTGCCAGGAATGATGTAGTCGACGCCATCTGGCGTGCAGTTTGTGTCGACGACCGCGACGACCGGAATGCCAAGCTTCCGCGCTTCCGCGATCGCAAGGTCTTCCTTGTTCACGTCGATTACAAAGAGAAGATCCGGAACGCCGCCCATTTCGCGGATTCCGCCAAGCGAAGCCTGAAGCTTCGATTGCTCTCGCTCGATGCCAAGTCGTTCCTTCTTTGTCAGGCCCTCAGCCCCGTCAGTCATCTGTTCGTCAATTTCGTTCAAACGCTTGATCGACTGCGAGACCGTCTTCCAGTTGGTCAGCGTGCCACCAAGCCAGCGGTGGTTCATGTAGTACTGCGCGCACTTCTCAGCCGCCTCGGCAACCGGCTTCTGTGCCTGTCGCTTCGTGCCGACAAAGAGTATGCGACCGTTCTTTGCCACAGTTTCACGGATGGCACTCAATGCTGCGTCCAGCATTGGCACGGTTTGGGTCAAGTCGATGATGTGGATGCCGTTGCGTTCACCATAGATGAATTCCGACATGCGTGGATTCCACCGTTGTGTCTGGTGACCGAAATGCACGCCAGCTTCCAGAAGCTGGCGCATCGTGAATTCAGGGAGCGCCATGTCCATTTCCTTTCCCGGTTTGCGCCTCGGCAGGACGTCAGAGATCTCTCCCAACCGGCGGACCAAGCGAGGATGCATCCCCCGACGGCCCAAGCCCTGCCTGTGAATTTGGCGCGAATTATGATGGCGCGCCGACGGTTGCAAGCAGAAATCGCAATCGTCTGGAGGCGGATCTTGCCGAGCTGAGTTTCAGGGGCTGTTCAATTGGCGGGCCAAGCGCTCACTTTCCCGGGAGATCGTAACCTGATTCGGCGATCAGGCCTTGCGCGCTTGCGGTCGCCAACCAGTCCCAGAACGCATGCGCTGCCTCGCTTTCGGAAGCTCGGGCGAGAAAGGCTGCATGCTGCGGAATGTCGGGAATCAGGTTCTCAAGGTCGAACACTTCTGGTGCATCAAGAAACGGTACCTGTGACACCGCAACAAAGGCGGCATCGGCGTTGCCGGTCCTGTAGAGAGTGGCAACTTGCCCCACGTTGATGACCAGAAGCGTCTTGAAGTCAGCGGTGTCCAGCTTCAAGCGCTCCATCGCTCTCGTGGATGCCTTGCCATAGGGCGCTGCAATTGGATCGGCCAAGGCGACGGACTTGCCTTCCAGAACCGAGGCGGCGGACTCTCGTGTCAAGGGTTCCCGTGACACCAATGCAAGACGCCCCACCGCATAGGCGCGGGTTTCTTTCGCCCTCCCGCTGGCCAACAGATGTGCCGGGCGCTCGGCGTCGCCTGCAAGAAACACGTCGAAGGGCGCGCCGCGCACGATTTGCGTATGGAGATGTCCGGTGGCGCCATGACTGATGCCGATGGAGAATCCCGTCTCGCCTTCGAATTCGGCGGCCAGCTTGAAAGCAGTCGTGACGAAATTCGATGACACGGCAACGGTCACGTCGGCGGCCGTCGCGAGACCGGCCCAACATGCAAGAACGAGAGAAGCAAATGCGTGTTTCATTGCCTAGAGGTCGTTTCCTGTCCAATTCTGGCTCTCAGAGCATCTGCAAAGAGTTCTTGGCGCTGTCTGGTGCCCGAGGCGAGACTCGAACTCGCACGGCATTTCTGCCGGCGGATTTTGAATCCGCTGCGTCTACCATTCCGCCACTCGGGCACTTTTCGGCGCATTTAGGCCATAGCTGACCAAAGGTGCAAGACGTGTAAGACGTCTAGGAAGGTGCGAGGCGCGAGATTCTGTCGCTGAACTTCGGGATCCGGATTTAACTACGTGCTTTTGAAGCCAATTCACGCGCGACAACGAAAGCGCCTCGGACCCGATCGCGGTTCTTTCGCCAGTCCCGGCGCACGATGAGCTTGTTGCTCTTGATCTTCGCAAGCCCGTTCTGGCCGCGAATGAACTCCACGAGACCTTCCGGATTCGCGAATCGGTCTCCATGAAACCGGATCGTCGCGCCCTTGGGGCCGGTGTCGAGGCGCGCAATTCCGGCTCTCCTGCATTCGCTCTTGATGCGTACCACGAGAAGCAGGGCGTTCACCTCGTTCGGCAACTTGCCGAACCGGTCGATGAGTTCGGCGGCAAAGCCCTCGATTTCAACCTTGGACGACAAGTTCGAGAGGCGGCGATACAGGCCAAGACGGATGTCAAGGTCACGAACGTAACTCTCCGGTATCAGGACTGGCACACCGAGCCGGATCTGTGGTGACCACTGGTCTTCGGCATCGGTGAGGCCTGCGGTTTCGCCAGACCGGATCTTTGCAATCATGTCTTCCAGCATGGAGCGATAGAGTTCAAAGCCCACTTCGCGAATATGTCCCGACTGCTCCTCGCCAAGGATGTTGCCGGCTCCGCGGATGTCCAGATCCTGAGTTGCGAGCGTGAACCCTGCGCCAAGCGAATCCAGGGAGCCGAGAACCCTAAGCCGCCTTTCTGCCTGTACCGTGAGCCTGGAATTGGGACGGGTCGTGAGATAGGCATAGGCACGGGCTTTCGAGCGCCCTACCCGTCCCCGAATCTGATAGAGTTGCGCGAGCCCGAACATGTCCGCACGGTGGACAATCATGGTATTGGCGGTTGGAATGTCGAGGCCGGATTCCACGATCGTCGTGGCCAAGAGCACGTCGAACGCGCCTTCGTAAAATGCGCTCATTCTATCGTCGAGCGTGCTTGACGGCAGTTGCCCATGGACGACGACGTGGGTGAGTTCGGGAACCTGCTCGGAAATCCAGGCTTCGATCTCGGGAATGTCGCTGACCCTTGGCACCACAAAGAACGATTGCCCGCCCCGATAATGTTCGCGAAGCAGTGCCTCCCGGAGCGTCACGCTGTCGAACTCGCTCACGTAGGTGCGTATGGCAAGGCGATCAACGGGCGGCGTTCCGATGACGGACAGGTCGCGCACGCCCGTGAGCGACATCTGAAGCGTGCGCGGAATGGGCGTCGCCGTAAGCGTGAGGACATGGATTTCGGAACGAAGCTGTTTCATTCGCTCCTTGTGTGTCACGCCGAAATGCTGCTCCTCATCGACGACCAGAAGTCCGAGATTCCGAAAGCGCACGGACTTTGCAAGAACAGCGTGCGTTCCGATGACGATATCCACCGTTCCGTCGGCAAGTCCGTCGCGTGTCCTTTTGGACTCCTTCGCGGGAACGAATCTTGACAGTTGCCGTACTTCGATCGGGAAGCCCTGAAACCGTTCGGCAAATCTTGCTGCGTGCTGACGGGCGAGAAGCGTGGTCGGGGCGATGACTGCGACCTGCACCCCGGACATGGCGGCGGCAAATGCCGCGCGCATTGCCACTTCAGTCTTGCCGAAGCCCACATCACCGCAGATCAGTCTGTCCATCGGCTTGCCCGCTGCCATGTCACCAAGCGTGTCGGCAATCGCTGCAAGCTGATCGTCGGTTTCCTGATACGAAAAGCGCGCCAAAAACGCTTCCCAAAGGTCGTCCGGCGGCTCGATCGCCGGAGCTCTTCGGAGATGCCGTTCCGCAGCAATGCGAACGAGCCTGTCGGCAATTTCGCGAATGCGCTTCTTGAGCCCTGCCTTCCGAGCCTGCCAAGCGGCACTTCCCAAACGATCCAGAAGGCCCTCGTCGTGACCGTACCGACTGAGAAGCTCGATGTTCTCAACCGGCAGGTACAGCTTGTCACCGCCGGCGTACTCGAGGTGGATGCACTCATGTGGCGCACCAAGGGCTTCGACGACCTCAAGACCCTTGTAGCGGCCGACGCCGTGTTCCACGTGAACAACCAGGTCCTCGGGGCTGAGCGATCGGGCTTCAGTCAGGAAATCGTCGGCACGGCGCCTTTTTCGGGGCTGGCGAGTCAGGCGGTCGCCGAAGACGTCCTGTTCGGAGATGACCGTGAGGCCCTTGCCGCTCTCGAATCCATGCTGGAGCGCCCACACGGCCAGAAAGACGCCGCCCTTGCCTTCGGGCACGTCGCTGAAGTCGGAAATCGCAATGGCACCCAGAATGTCATGATCTGCAATGAGACCGTGCAGACGTTCCCGCGCGCCCTCCGAATAGGACGCGATGACCACTTGATCCGAACGAGCCCTGGCCCTGATGTGGTCGGCCAAGGCCTCGAGAAGGCTTGCGGATTCCCGCTGGCGCTCTGGGGCGAAGTCTCGACCGATGCGCCCGCCTGCGTCCGCGCTCCCCACTCCCTCAGGCTGCGGCGAAACGGCGAACTGCAGAAGCTTGCAGCCCTCGGTTGCGGCTTGCCATGCCACGTCGTCAAGATAGAGCTGCCCTGGCGGCGTTGGCTTGTAGACGCTGTCCATCTCGCTGACGGCTAGACGTGCTTCCTGGCGCGCTTCGTATTGAATGTTCACGGCTTCCCAACGAGCCTCGTGCATGGCTTTCGTCCGGTCATCAAGCATGATCGTCGCATCGGGCAAGTAGTCAAAGACCGTGTCGAGGCGCTCGTAGAAGAATGGCAACCAATGTTCGACGCCTGAATGCCGTCGTCCAACACTGATTGCCTCGTATAGCGGGTCGCCAGACCCGCCTGCCCCGAATTCCAGCCTGTAGTTCTGCCGAAAGCGGGAGATGGACGCCTCGTCCAGGATGACCTCGCTGACCGGCGCAAGTTCGACGGCCGGAAGCTGCGCAACGGTCCTCTGCGTGACGGGATCAAAGCGCCGCACGCCTTCCAGCACATCTCCGAAGAGGTCGAGCCGCACCGGCTCACCCTCGCCCGGCGGAAAGATGTCGATGATGCCGCCGCGGACCGCATAGTCACCGGGCTCCGCAACGACCGGGGCCTGCATGAATCCCATGCGGGTCAGGAATGCCCTTAGCGCCGCCTCGTTCACTTGCTCGCCAGCCCGGGCGGCGAAGCTCGATGTCCGGACGAGTTCGCGTGGCGGAATTCTCTGTGTGGCCGCGTTGAGGGTTGTCAGCAGGATGAAGGGGCCTGGGGCATTGCAGGCCAGGCGCGCAAGGGTGGCCATGCGTTCTGCCGAAATGTCCACGTTCGGGGAAACACGCTCGTACGGGAGGCAGTCCCAGCCCGGGAACCTCAGCACGCGAACATGCGGCGCGAAGAACGCCAACGCCTCCGCCATTGCCGCCATGCGCTTGTCGTCCCGTGCGACATGGCAGACCCTTGCCGCGGTCTCCAGCTCACGCAGGACAAGCGAGGCATCAAGTCCTTCCGGCACACCTGATAGGGTCATCGTGCGAGGCACCGACATGGCGCCGAGGTAAAGGCTTCGCTTCCCGTGTCAACGGCTGTTCGGAAGTGCGGTCTCGCGCAAGCCGAAACGCCTTGCAGCATTCCCCCCTCCCATCAAGGCACATTGACGCTCTCTGACGGGTCGACCTGGAAGCATGCGTTCAGGCTACGCCCGCCACTGGAGATCATCGCGAACCCGACCTCTCCTTGGAGGCGCATCTTGGTCATGGACGCGCAAGCTTCCGAAGGCCTTGGGCCGCAGACTTCATCCGTCGAAGGCCGCGCCGGAGAGCTGCGCGAATTCCGCGGTGTTCGGCACCGGAATCCGATATCCCGATTGCATCCCGGTGGAGCGCTTCCGTCGAGAAGCCAACACGCATGCGGACGGATTGCTCACCAACTGGCAACAGACGGTCGCCGGCATTTGCCGACGACCGAGGCTTCAAGTGTCCATGGCCCGCACGGGCCCTGGCGGGATTACTGTTCGCCTTCCGCGATGTAGTCCTGGTAGAACTGCACCATTTCTTCCGGAATGTCGCCAATGCTTGCAGCGGCGGCGGCAACCATTTCGTAGGGGACGAACCCGACGGGCTTGCCGAACGCCTTCTCGTGCGCCGCGATGAACTCGGGATCGCTCGGAAGAGCGTCCCACCCGGCCTTGAGCGCGTCGAACACCTCGTCCGGAGTGCCCTCCGGCAGCCAGATCGACAGGCCCATCGTCGTCATCGAGTTCAGCGTCTTGTAGGCCTCCCAATGCGGACCGGACGGCGCCGAACCGTGCATCGCTTCATGCAGTTCGACCAGCGTCGGCACGCCAAGCTCGGCGAGCTGCGTCGATCTCGGAAGGACGTTTCCGTCGGCATCCGTCTTGTCGTACTCGACCCACAGCATGCCCGGGCCCTGATCAACCAGCGCCTCACCTACCGTTGCGGCGAACGAGCCGTAGTTGGTGCCGATCAGGCTGATTTCGCCCGACAGGAAGGCCGGGAACTGCTTGGCCTGCCCGCGGTAGCCCGGAATGTAGAGATAGTCGATTCCGAGAATGTCGAGGCCCAGGCGCTGACGCAGGTCAAGCGTGGAAGACGGGCTGAGGCCGGCAACGATGAGTGGCTGCGAACCTTGCCCGGCGGTCGCGCGGTCGCCGTCAAGCATGATGTTCTTGTTGACGACCGCGGTGTTGATCGCGGTTTCGCCGCCGACGGCGCGCATCCTCGAGTAGTCGAAGCGAACCCCTTCGCGACGGGTGAGCTGTGCAACCGACAGCCATGGGGCGCAAAGCATTTCCGAGCCGTCGTTCGGCATCTCGTTGCTGGCGTAGTTGTTGGCTTTCAGGCCGCCGGCACCCGACATGTTGTTGATGATGATGTCCGGGCTGCCCGGGATGGTGCGCGACAGATGTGGCACCACGACGCGGAAGAACGAATCCGTGCCGCCGCCCGGCGCGTATGGCACGACGCAGGTAATGGTCTTGCCTTCGTAGTATTCGTCGGCCGAAGCGGTCGCGCCCCACATGACCGTCGCGGCGGCGGCCGCCGCCAGTGCTGATTTCAGCAGTTTCATGATCAATCCTCCTTTTTTTGACCATATTCGGTTTGTTCCTGCGTTTCTCCCTGCAGACTGCGTGCCTCAAGTTCAGAAGAGCTTCCCGATGAACGGCCGCTGGAACGGGATGTGCATCGTCCAGTCATAGAACGCCGTGATGAACATGTAGATGAACGCGGCATAGGCCACCGCGAACCAGACCGGACGCTTCCCCCAGAAGACCAGATAGGAAAGAACCAGCGCCGCGATTGCGAACTTCTGCCCGATCAGCCAGCATCCGAAAACGGTGACGGCGACCCAGAGGATGAAGTTCAGGCCACGTCGCATGTCTCCTTCGGCCATGGACTTCAGCCACGTGGCTCCAAGGCCGCCGTCGCCGGGTACGGAGAGGCGTACCGCCTTGACGTCTTTCCAAAGGATGGCCGCCAGCAGCAACAGGGCGGTCACGCACACGGCGATCGGGTACTGCCTGTTTGTCGGATGAAAGTCGATCGCGAGAATCGCGGCGGCGGCGAAGAACGCGACAAAGAAGACCGCCAGCATGATCGCAATGACCGGATTGCGCTCGCCGCCCTCAATCGAGAGCTTCGCGCTCAATTCGGGGTCCTTGGCCGGGATTGGTGCTGCAGCCCTGCGCTTCAAGAGACCAGAGGCGGTCCCCGCTACCGTCAGGACGATGATGATCCCGATGATCCAGGACGGCGTGCGTTCCAGCCAGCCCAGCGTTCCGTAGATCCTGTTGGAGATCACCAACGCGTTTTCCATGTTCGGGCCAAGAACAAGCGCAATGATGAGCGGCGGTCGCGGCCATCCCGAGCGCTTCATGAAGAGCCCCAGCGCGCCCATCGAGCACATCAGGATCAGGTCGCCCATCGACTGGGCGCCGAGCCACGAGCCCATGAAGACGAACATGATGACGAGCGGCACAAGCAGATGCCCGTCGATGAATATTGCGCGGGCCACCTGCCGCCCGAGCACCATCAGGAGCATGGCCGAAACGATGTTGGCGATGATCAGCGTCCAGATCATCGCGAAGGTGATGTCGAGTTCGGTCGTGAGCATCTGCATGCCGGGCCTCAGCCCCTGGATCAGCAGCGCACCGAGGAGAATCGACATGGCGAAGTCGCCCGGAATGCCGAAGGTCAGCGTCGGGATCAGCGCACCGCCCCGCTGGGCGTTGTTGGCGCTCTCGGGAGCGATCACCCCGCGAATGTCGCCACGGCCGAATTCGGTCTTTCCCTTCGTCGTCTGCACCGCCATGCCATAGGCCGCCCAGTCCACTATCGACGCGCCGAGCCCTGGCAGCATTCCGATATAGACCCCAAGCGTTGAACTCTTTAGGACCAGCCACCAGTTGGCGAACACGTCCTTGATCCCCTGCAGCATGCCGCCACCCTTGGTCTGGTCCGCGCCCACACGGGAAATCGAGGTGTTCTTGGTGGCCAGTTCCAGAAGCTCCGGGATCGCGAAGAGCCCCAGCACCACGCCGACCAGCGGCGGCGTGTTGAGCATGTATTCGATTCCGAAATAGTATCGAGCCTGGCCGTTGAACGTGCCTTCGCCGATGGTGCCCAGCATCATGCCGAAGAGCCCGATCACCAGACCCTTGGCGACCGAATTGCCGGAGAGCGACCCTACCATCGCAATGCCGAGAAGCGACAGCATGAAATACTCCGGGGTCGAGAACAGCGTCAGGATCGGCTTGATCAACGGCATCGACAGCGTCAGCACGGCGGCACCAATGACGCCGCCCATGGCCGAACACGTATAGGCCGCGCCAAGCGCCCGGTTGGCCTGGCCCTTCTGTGCCAGCGGATAGCCATCCATCACCGTGGCCTGACTGGCCGCCGTTCCAGGTATGCCCAGCATGACGGACGCGATGGTGTCGCTCGTCGTGGTGACCGCGAACATTCCCAGCATCAGCGCGAAGGCCGATACCGGGTCCATGGTGTAGGTGAAGGGCAGCAACAGGATCAGGCCGGTGATCCCGCCCACGCCCGGCAACGCGCCGAGCCAAATGCCAAGAAAGATGCCAAGGCCGAGATAGCCGATGGCAGGCCAGCTGAAGACCTGCAACAAGCCGGAAAGCAGCGCCTCGATCATCAGCGCCGGTCCTTTCCGGCGGAACGCGTCGTTGCCCGGCTGATCATGCCCGCCATCTCCAGTCCTTGAGGACTTCCCGCGCCGCGTTCTGCCCGGGAACGGCCGAAACGGCGCCGCCGGGATGGGTAGAGGCGCCGCACTGGTAGAGGCACTTCACCGGGCTGCGGTAGTCCGCGTACCGCGGGACGGGCCGCATGAAGAAGATCTGGTCGAGCGTCAGTTCCCCGTGCTGGGAGTTGCCGCCGGGCATGTTGATGTCGGCCTCGATGTCCTTCGGCGTGATGAGCTTGTGGTCGATCACGCTGTCGGAGAATCCCGGCGCGAAACGGTCCATGACTGCGAAGGCGTTCCTGACGACCTGGGGCCCCTCCCGGTCCCAGTCGGAATTGCGCAGCTCGTATGGCGTCACCCCACCCTGGAACACCACGACGTGCTTGCCCTCGGGAGCCAGCGTCGGATCGGTGTAGCTCGGCACGTTGGGGCTCAGGAACGGCTCTTGGCTGTACCAGCCGAACTTGGCGTCATGGAAGGCCTGTTCCAGGAACTCTGGAGTCGGGCAGATGTGTGCATAGGCGGGGTAGTCGACCCCGGTCTTTTCCTGGCTGAATCCCTTGTACTGCGGCAACCGGTCGACCGCGCAAAGAAGCTTGAAGCCCATGCCGCGTGCGCGAAAGCCCTCCACGTCTTC
This sequence comes from Paracoccaceae bacterium, assembly GCA_965208685.1. GTDB lineage: Bacteria > Pseudomonadota > Alphaproteobacteria > Rhodobacterales > Rhodobacteraceae > JAJEFO01. Next base: position 1,849,831 of record CBDBPL010000007.1, read on the forward strand.
CACGAACTCCTCGGGCAGGTGCGACCTGTCGACCATGTCCAGGAAGGTGCGCTTGACGTTCACGTTCGATACCACGCGCGAGGCATGGATCTCCTCGCCCGAGCGCAGGCGCACCCCGTAGGTGCGTCCGTCACGCACGAGGATCTCCTCGACCCACGTGTCACACTGGATTTCCATGCCATGCGCTTCACCCGAGGCGGCAATGGCATCGGCGATCGCCCCCATGCCGCCCTTGCAGAAGCTCATGCCGGTCTGGCCGATCAGGTGGGTGACGAGGTAGAACGCCGTGCCCGGGCTGTAGGGACCGACATTGCCCCCGATCGTCGCCCAGAACATGAACTTGGCCTTGACCAGATCATTCTCGAACCACTGCCCCACATAGTCATGCGCGCTCATGGAAAGCGCATGAAGGAGGTTGTACACCTCCCTCTCGGCGTTCCGGTAGCGCCAGGCGAAGCCGAGCGTTTTCATGATGCCCGCCGGATCCCTGCGGAATGGGTTCACGGGCGTCTCGAGCTGCAGCCTGCGCAGGATTTCGATGGTCGATTGCAGCCGGGCGAAGAATTTCGGGTAGTTCTCCGCGTCGCTTCGCGAAAACCGCGCGATCTGCTCGCGGGTCTTCACCGGGTCCTTCGAAAAGATGATCCCGTCGTCTTCGGTCGGGTTGAAGACGTTTGGTTGCGGGTAGTACTCCAGTCCGAACTTCCTCAGTTCCAGTTCCTCGATCACCTTGGGATGCAGATGGCCAAGTATGAATGCGTAGGTCGAGGCGCGGAAACCGGGAGAGAACTCTTCCGTGACGCTCGCCCCGCCGACGTAGGGTTTCTGTTCCAGGACGAGCGTCCTCTTGCCTGCGCGCGACAGATAGGCGCCGCAAGTCAGGCCGTTGTGACCGCCGCCCACGACGATGGCGTCGTATTTTCGGTGCGAGCTCATGCACGCCACCGCCAGTCGCTCAGGACTTCCCTCGCAGCGTTGTGACCAGGCAGCGCCGAGACCGACCCGCCGGGATGGGTCGAGGCGCCCGTCTGGTAGAGGTTCTTCACCGGGCTGCGATAGTCGGCATAGCGCGGCACCGGGCGCATGAAGAAGAGCTGGTCCAGGGTCAGCTCGCCATGATCGGCATTGCCGCCGGGCATGTTGATGTCGGCCTCGATGTCCTTCGGCGTGATCGCCTTGTGATCGATCACGCTCTTGGAGAAGCCCGGAGCAAAGCGGTCCATGACGGAAAATGCGTTCTTGACCAGCTGCGGCCTTTCCCGGTCCCAGTCGGAATTGCGCAGTTCATAGGGCGCGACGCCGCCGTAGATGACGACAACGTGCTTGCCCTCGGGGGCGAGCGACGGGTCGGTATGGGTCGGCACGTTCGGACTCAGGTAGGGATCGGAAGAGTACCAGCCGAATCTGGCTTCCTGATAGGCGCGCTCCAGGAATTCGGGGGTCGGGCAGATGTGGCAATAGGCAGGATAGTCGACCCCGGTCCTTTCCGCGCTGAAACCCTTGTATTGCGGCAGCCGGTCCACTGCGCAGAGAATCTTGAAGCCGTTGCCGCGGGACCGGATTCCCTTGACATCCTCGACGAAATCCTCTGGCAGATGCTCCGCGTCGACCATGTCAAGGAACGTGCATTTCACGTTTGCCGCCGAGATCACGCGGCCGGCATCGATTTCCTCTCCAGAGCGCAGCCGCACGCCAACCGCCCTTCCGTCCTGAACCTGTATCTCCTCGACCCAGGCGTCGCATTGCACCTCCATGCCATGCGCTTCGCCGGAGGCAGCGATGGCGTCGGCAACCGCACCCATGCCGCCCTTGCAGAAGTTCATCCCGATCTGGCCGACCAGATTGGCGACGATGCAGAAGGCGGAGCCTGGCGCATAGGGTCCGTCGCTTATCCCCATCGTGCCCCAGAACATGAACTTGGCCTTGACAAGGTCGTGTTCGAACCACCGGCTGACATAGTCGTGGGCACTCATCGAAAGGGCGCGCACCAGGTCGTAGAACTCTGCTTCCGACTTGCGGTAGCGCCATGCGAAGCGCGCGGTTTTCCACAAGCCCGCGGGATCGCCGCGGAACGGATTGACGGGAGTCTCGAACTGCAGCCTTCGCAGGATATCGACCGACGATCGCAGGCGTTCGAAGAACTTCGGGTAGTTCTCGGCGTCCCTTTGCGAAAACCGTGCGATCTGTTCGCGGGTCCTTGCCGGATCCGCGGTGAAGATGATGCCGTCATCTTCGGTCGGATTGAAGATGTTTGGCTGCGGGGAGTACTCCAGCCCGAACTTCTTCAGCTCAAGATCCTCGATGACCTTGGGATGCAGGTGGCCCAGTATGTAGGAATAGGTCGAGGCCCGAAAGCCCGGCGAGAACTCTTCGGTGACGCTTGCCCCGCCAACGACCGGCTTCTGCTCGAGCACGAGCGTCCTCTTGCCCGCCCGCGCAAGATACGCGCCACAGGTCAGGCCGTTGTGGCCACCTCCTATGACAATGGCGTCGTACTTGCGGTTCACGTTCCTTTCCACTCCGGCTTGCGTTTCTCGATGAAAGCGGCGAGGCCCTCGGCCCGGTCTTCCGTGAACATCAACAGCGCCGAAAGGTCCCCTCCCCCCGCCAACGCCTCTTCGAACGTCTGGGACGCCGCGCGGTTGACGGCTTGCTTGACGGCCATGACGGCCAAGGGTGCGCTCGCCTTGATGTCGCCAGAGATTTCAAGGGCTTTGTCGACTGCGCAGCCCGCGGGAACAACGTGGTTCAGTATGCCGAGCGCGAGAGCCTCATCCGCATCGATGCGGCGTCCGGTAAATGCCAACTCCTTCGCCTTTCGCTCGCCCACGGCACGGGCAAGCGACCATGCACCGCCCAGGATCGGAAAGAGCCCGAGCCTCGCTTCTGTCAGGCCGAGCTTCGCGGTTTCGGAACCGACGATGAAGTCGCACCGAAGAGCGATCTCCAGCCCGCCCCCAAGTGCGTAGCCTTCGACGGCTGCAATCACGGGCTTCGTGTAGTTGCCAAGGAACCGTACAAAGTCGTGCCAGACGGACTGCGTATGCCTGTGACGGTACTTGTCGAAGGCGGCCATGTCGCTGGCCGCGGTGCCCTTGACGTCGCCGCCGGCGCAGAAGGCGACTTCGTCGCCGGCCAGGATCACCGAAACGATGGACCTGTCATTCTCCCACGCCGCCATCCGGGCACGGGTTTCCGACAGCATCCGGTCGGTCAGCGCGTTGCGCGCCTCGGGTCGGGCGAAGCGGATGACACCCGCGCCACCTTCCGTCGAGACAGCGATCTGCGTGTCGTCCGCCATCGGTTCAGTCGATCATTGCGATCGTGTCGTCAGTTGTCCTGACGTCACCAAAGCTCTGGTAGAACGAGGTCAACCCGACGATGTGGTCCTCGTCGTAGCGTGCTGCATTTGCGTCCTCGACCATCACCACCTTGTAGTCCAGCATCATCGCGTCACGTGCCGTGCTCTCGGAGCACATGTTGGTCGCTGTGCCGGCCACGATCAGGTTCTCGACTCCCATCTCCTGCAGAGTTTCATGCAGATCCGACGCGCCCACGATGAAGGGCGAGAATCGGCGCTTGGTAACCACGAGGTCCTCCTGTTTCACGTCCAGGTCAGGGTAGATTTCGAATCCCTCGTTGCCCGGCGAAAGCTTGGTCAAGTGGTTCTGTCCCTTCGCCTCGGTGAAGAAGTACCGGTGATATATCGGCCATTGACTTGGTTCGCCTTCCTTCTCGGCGCATTTCATGATGACCCAAATCACCGGGACGCCCCTGTCGCGGCAGGCTGCCGCAATGCGATTGATGTTGGGAACGATGGAGATCGCCGTGTCGACCTCCGCAACATAGAAGTTCTGCATGTCTATCACGAGAAATGCCGTCTTCGCTGCCTCGAAGCTGTCAAATACCTCCAGCTTGCCCCGCTTGGCCATTATCCGTTCGATCACGTAATCCGGAATCCTTACTTCGTGCGGCATGGATGGTTCTCCCTGGTCGTCGTCTGGGGATTCGCTGTCCCTTTCTCTGCCCACTATATTCCCACTAGAGGGAAGATCAACAGACTTCTTGCCACGCGACCTCGGCAGCTCCCGGGGGACGGCAATCCCTGCTACTGCGGCGGCGCTTCAAGCCGCCGAAAGTGAATGCCGAATCCGGGCTTGACCCACGACCTGGACGGCGTCGCCTGAACGCGACAGTACCCCAAGCGAGTTCCATGGAGGCTCTGCCGTCCAAGCGGATTCAGCACCCACGCCTGAACCCGAATGGCCGAGGGAGCGCTGGCATTCTCCCCGACATGGTGTGCAGGCCCGCGCGGATTGCCGGGATCGTTCGCACATCGTCCGACATTGAATTGGTGGCCGGTCACTCACTCCTGTTCATGAAGATCGGCACGCCGCCAACGCCGTAATCGCCGTCCGGGACCTCCTGGATCACGACTCGCACCTGCTCGGGCCTGGCGTCGAGCGTGTCGATCACCGCATCGGAGAGCCGCTTGATCAGCTTGTCCTTGGTTTCGCGGTCGCGACCTTCAAGGATGACTATGGTGACAATTGCCATGAGACATTCTCCTAATGGATGACGCCGCCACCATCGACGCCCAACGACTGGCCACTGACAAATGCCGCATGGTCGCTGAGGAAAAAGGCGGTCGGTCCCGTGAGATCATCGGGTTGCATGTCGCGGGCGATGGAACGGCCGGCGACGATGGCTGCCTTGCGGTCCTCGATCCCTGCGCGGGCCAGCACGCCCTCGGTCATGGTCAGCCCTGGCGCGATGGTGTTGACGCGGATGTTCCTGGGCCCCAGTTCACGGATCAGCGAGCGGGTCATGGCGAGCACGCCGCCCTTGGACGCATCATAGTGCAAGAGGCCCGGAAAGCCGTGGAATACGCGGTTGGTGGCAATCATGACGATGGACCCGCCGCCGGCGCGCTCCATCGCGGGCGCGGCTGCGCGGGCGCAAAGCCAGGGGCCCTTGACGTTCACGGCCATTACCTTGTCCCAGAGATCGGTCTCGATCTCGTCGAAATCCTGAATGGGCAGGACCGAGAACAGGGCCGCGTTGCACACGAGGCCATCAAGCTTTCCGAAAGCCTCTTCCGCCCTTGCGACCATCTCGCTGCAGCTGGCCAGGGAAGTCACATCCGCCTGCACCGCGATCGCCGTGCCCCCGGCGCCGTTGATCCTCTCCGCTGCGTCGCCTGCGTCGTCGATGTCCGAAAGTGCCACCTGCGCCCCCATCTCGGCAAATCCAGCCGCCATGACGGCGCCGATCCCCTGTGCCGCGCCGGTGACGATGATCGACTTTCCGTTCAGCATGTCTCTCTACCCGTGATTGATGACCGTGGTCTTGGCTTCGGTAAAGTTCATCCAGGAATGGTAGCCGCCCTCGCGCCCTACGCCAGAACCCTTGTAGCCGCCGAATGGCGCGTTCGGTTCGCGCATGAAGCCCGAGTTGACGACGACGGTCCCGGTCCGCATCCGTCTGGCTACCCGCAATGCGCGACCGACGTCGCGTGTCCAGACATAGCCCGACAGGCCGAACTCGCTGTCATTGGCCATGGCGATGGCATCGGCCTCGTCGTTGAATGTCGCGATGGCCGCGAGCGGACCGAAGACCTCTTCACGCCAGATGCGGGACCGGGCCGACGCAACCCGGATCGCGCCAGGCCTGACATAGAACCCCTTGCCTTCCACCGTTCCGCCAAACAGCACCGTGTCGCCGTCAGCAGCAGCGCTGTCATAGAAGCCCAGGACGCGGGACTGATGCGCGGCGGTGATCATCGGTCCCATGTCAGAGCCTTCGGCCGCCGGGTCCCCAACCGTGAGCGCCTCGGCCGTGCCCCGGAACTTCCGAACAAATTCCTCAGCGATGCTCTCCTGCAACAGGATGCGGGATCCGACAAGGCAGGCCTCGCCATTGGCGGCGTAGATCATTCTGGAGGCGCCAGCGAGGGCGGCGTCGAGATCCGCGTCTTCGAAGACCAGCGTCGCCGACTTTCCGCCCAATTCCATCACGCAGGGCGCATGCCTGCGCGCGGCAGCCACCGCCACGGCCGCGCCGCCGACATGCCCGCCGGTGAAGGACACCATGTCCACGCCGGGGTTCTCGGCCAGCGCCGCGCCAGTCGTGGCGCCCCGCCCGTTGACATAGTTCAAGACGCCCCTGGGCAGGCCTCCCTCGTTTGCCAGATCGGCAAGGCGTCGCGTCACGATCGGGGTTTCTTCGGAGGGTTTCAGCACCACGGAGTTGCCCGCCGCCAGCGCGGGCGCCAGCTTGATCGCCGTCAGGCTCACTGGCACGTTCCAGGGAGTGAAGAGCCCGCAAACCCCGATCGGCTCCCGGTCGACCAGGGCGGTCGCGGTGCCGAACTGGCGGTAGGTTTCTCCCCGCTCCTGGCCGAGGAAGTCGGCGAAATAGTCAAACCAGTCGGCGGCGGTCGTCATCTGGCGGCCCACGTCCTTGCGGACCATGCCGCATTCGGCGACCTGCAGGTCCCGAAGTTCGCAGAGGTTGTCGCGAATGGCCTCGGCCACGCGGCGCATGACGGCGCGTCGCTCTGTCACCGGGGCATGGGCCCAGACACCGTCGTCGAAACTGCGGCGGGCGGCAGCGACGGAATCGGCCACCTGTTCAGGGCTTGCCTCGGTCAGTCGGCCCATCGCCTCGCCGGTTGCCGGGTTGATGATGTCCAGGGCGTCACCGTCTCCCGGGATGTCCTCGCCGTCGATCCATTGCGTGACTGTTGTCATTGATCATCTCCCATGACGAGATCGACCGCGCGGAGCGCATCCGTGCCCACCATCACGGGGTTGACCTCGAACGACGGCAGCTGCGCCGCCGCCCCGGACAGAGACACCAGCGCCGTTTCGAGCATGGCGCGATTGGCCGGCGGCGCACCGCGCCAGCCGGCGAGCTTCTTCGAGACCATCACGGCGTCCACCATGGCCGCGGCGTCCGGCGGCCCGAATGGTGCCTTGCGGCAGGTCAGATCGTCGAAGATCTGGCAGTCCACGCCCCCCGAGCCGAGCACTACGAGCGGTCCGAAATGAGGGTCGCGGCGCACGCCGATCAAGAACTCGACTCCGTTGACGTGCCTAGAGGCCGTTATGCACAGGTCCGGGTATGTGTCGTTGTGCCGTGCGACCTTCGCCGAAAGGTCGGCAAACGCGGCGCGAACGCTCTCAGGGCTTGAAAGCGCAGTCATCACGCCGCCAAGCTCTGTCTTGTGACGCAGCGTCGATGCCGAGAGCTTCAAGACGATGGGACCGTCGAGCATCCTCACGGCAGCCCCGGCAACGTCCACCACCGTTTCGGTCACGAGGGTGATTCCGGCCGCGGCCAGGGCATCCGAAAGGTCTTCGAAGCCTCCCGGCGCGGTCGGCATGTTCGGCGGTTTCTCGAACGCCTGGCCCGCGCGAACCAGTTTCGCCACGGATTCGGTCGCCACGGAGGGATCGTCGAACACCGCCACGCCGGTCTTGACCAACGCGCTCCGATCCTCGGGATGCAGGTTGGCCGCTATGGCGATCAGCTGCCCGGGATGGGCGTCGCGAAACTTCAGAAGCTGGGGCATGATCCCGCTCCTTGTGCGAGGAACCAAGGGCACGTGGCTGATGTAGCCGATCATCGTCGGCAGGTTCCTCTCGAGCCCCCATTTCAGGTGACCGCCGGTGATCTCCATGTTGCTCATTGAGGGAGCGGAAATGTCGATCGGGTTGCGGTCGTTGACGAAGGCATTCGTTTCCTTCAGTGCGGCCAGCGCGTCCTGGGGGTAGTCCACGAGATCGAGGCCCCGCCTCGCCGCCGCGTCGGAGATCATCACGGCGCCGCCGCCCGATACCGAGACCGCCGCGACGTCTGGCGAGGACGGAACAACGCCTGCCTCGCAGGCTGCCACGAGGTCGATCAGCTCGTTGACCGAGCCTGCGCGCAGCACGCCGTATTGCGCGAAGAGATCGTCGACCACGCGGTCTTCGACATACATCGAGGCCGTATGGCCTTGCGCCGCCGCGCCGCCTTCGGGCGTCGTCCCGACCTTCAGGATCACCACAGGCTTTTTCGCCAGCCGCGCCCGTTCAAGCGCCTGGCAGAGCTTCAGCCCGCGGCTTGCGTCTTCCATGTAGGCGGCGATGGTCCGCGTGGCGGCGTCGCCGGCAAAATACGCGATGGCATCCGCCACGTCGACATCGGCTTGGTTGCCGGTCGAGATCCAGTTGGCAAGTCCGAGGCCCCGGTCACGCAGCTGCGCGAACACTTGAATGCCGACCGCGCCCGACTGGCTCGCCACGGAAACCGCGCCGGCCTCGGGCCAGCCGTTGCCGTCGTGGTGTTCGGGCGCGGAGGTGAAACTGGCAACGAACCCCGAGGCCAGCGAGATTGCGCCCATGCAATTGGGCCCGACCATTCGCATGCCATGGTCGCGGGCAATTCGCAGCAGGTCGTCCTGCCGCGCCTGCCCTTGCCCGCCTGCCTCGGCAAACTGGGCGCCGTAGACGATCGCCACCTTGCAGCCCTTCTCGCCTGCCGCGACGAGGTTCTCGCGCACGAGTGGCGCCGGCACCGCGATCACTGCGATGTCCGGGGCTTCAGGCAGGTCCGCGACATGCGCGTAGGCCAGCACCCCTTGCACGACGTCGTGCCTGGCGTTGACCGGGTAGAGACGCCCCTTGTATCCGCGCTCGAGGCAGAACTTCAACGCTCGCCCCCCGAACTTCAGTGGATCGGTCGAGGCACCGATGATGGCAGCGCTTTCCGGGAAAAAGCAGTTCTTGAGAAGCCCGTATCCGCCCTCCTGTAGTTGCAGCATGACGGGTCTAGGCCTCTTGCCTTCGGGTCACGGTAAACGCCTCGTTCACGAACCAGAGCCCCCCGTACTTGCGCAGTACATCCGCCGTGGCGTCCAGATAGCGCGTGTCCTCGCGCATTGCGGCCTGGGCCAGGTCCTCCCTGACCTGGGAAAAGAAGACCGTGTTGTTCCAGGCACTCTGCAGCGACAGCGACAGCGTGCCGGAATTGGCCTTGCTGATCTTTGGCAGCGTGTGCATGTCGAACCGGAAGAGCGACTTGGCATCCGTCAGGCCGGTGAAGGAATACGCTCTCTGAGCATCCCCGAGAGACCTCTTCAATGCCGAGATGATGTCGTGGCGCGAGACGCAGCCGACATCGCGATCTGGCCAGACCGTCCGCACGATCTCGTGCGCGGGATCGTCGCCCAGGGACTGAACCACCTTCATTTGCCCGCCGGGTGCAAGGCATCCAATCACCGGTTTCAGCACGTATTCCGTACGGAAGGTCATCGTGTGACTGTGCAGGTAGGGGTGGTTGAGGAACGCGTAGTCAAATTCCAGGTCGCTGCCGCCCTTCGCGGGGATCAGGTGCCGGATCGAGTCGCGCTGATCCTCGCGATAGAAGCAGACCACGCTGGGGCGAGCATAGACCGGCAAGTCGTCCTCGCCCGGGATGACGTACCATTCCGGCGCGAGTTCCCTGAACAGTCCGCCCATTTGCCGCTGATAGTCGAAGGCCCGCGTACCGGCAAAGGCAACATCATGCCACGAAAGATCGCCCGGTCCATCCTCGGCGGTCTTGTCGAGATGCACCGCTTCGCGCGTGTAGAGGTTTGTCATCACGAAGGCCGTGCGCGGGTGTTCGGCCAGGCGATCGACCATCCGGCTCATCGTGTTGCGCAGATCCTCAAGGCCCCAGCCCTTGATCACGACCTGGACGGGAACGTCCGGATAAAGCGCATGCAGCGCCCTGAGCGCGCGCACAAGGGTGATGCCGTTGTCCATCGGCGAGAAGAACAGCCGGAAGCCGTTGGCGCCGGGCTCGAGCGCTTCAACGTCCGAAGTGATGATGTCCGCCTTCACCCAGCTCTCGTTCGTCGTTGCTGCGAACACGTGATATCGGTGTCGCTGTTCGTGCAGGGCGAAGCTGCCGGGTGTGTGAATCGAGGTCTCCTGGTTGACCAGTTCCGCCATGCGGTAGTCGCTCGATTCCGTCTTCTTGCGGCGGGGACGGCCGCGCAGGCGTATCTCGCCGCGGTCGGCCCGCGCCATGAACTCCGCCACGCGCCGGGCGGTTTCGGGCTCGATCCGGCTGCCAGAGGAAATCCGCGGAACGAGCTTGCCGTCATTGACGGCCAACCGGCCAAAAGTCGACTCGGCCACGCCGTACCTTTCGCAGAATGCGCGAACGACCTTCACTATGGCGCCTGGGTCATCTACGAGCTGGGTCAGGTCGTCCTTCATCGCTTCCCACTTTTTGCCCACTAGGGATAGCCGTCCGCCCCGTCGGCGTCAATCAGGTCGGGGATCAATCCCGGACGAGAAAGGTGCCCTCGATCTCGACCGGCTGGCGGTCGACCAGGGTCTCCACGCCAACGGAGGATCGCGCATGCTGTCCGATCTCGGGGCCAAAGACCTCGAAAAAGAGGTCGCTGGCTCCGTTCAGCACGGCATTGGGACGTTCGAAGTCCGGGTGCGCGTTGATCATGCCAAGGATCTTGACCACCTTCTCGACCTTGTCGAGATCGCCGACATGGTGCTTGACCGTCGCGATCATCTTGATGGCGAGCGCCCGCGCGGTCTCTGTCGCCTCCGCCTCGGTGATGTCCAGATCAACCTTGCCGCGCCGCTTGACGGATTCGTCCTCCAGGAGTGCGGCGCCATGACCCGACACGTAGAGCATGTTGCCCACGCGCACGGCGCTGGCGCGGTTGGGGCTTGGCAGGACGAGCGGGGCTGGCAGGGAGATTCCCATTTCCGCGAGACGGGCTTCGATCCTTGGCATTCTCTTTCCTCCGTTGGAACCTGCGCCCCTTCTAAGCAGCAAGTGAAGACGTTCGCAATTTTCGCTTGCAATTCTGCCCATTTTCTGCCCACTAATTGGAAAGCCCGATCGTCTGCGGATCGTCACGCGTTTCGCAGGCCCGAGTGGAGGCGCCGATGACCATCGCGACCCTCGAAGACAAGATCAAGGCCTCCGCCGGTCCGGTCGACATGCCGCGCAACGCGCCATCGGGCCCCTGCCGGTTTCCGATCAGGGCCGAGTTCGCCAACTGGCGTGACGAGCAGGAAGCTTGGCAGCGCGGCCAAGCCCGCCATCGAGCGTCGTGTCGAGGCAGAGATCGCCTGCACCTTGGAGCCCTGCCCGATCTCGGCTGAAGCACGCGAAGCCTAAAGGAGACAGGCCAATTGGGGAGAAAGAAACCAGGCAAACTCCAGGCGCCTGCGAGCAGAAACAGACAAATAGGAGTTTGAGACATGATCAAGTTGAAATCCGTGGCTACCGCGGCGGTTTCAGGAGCGTTGCTGCTGTCCGCCGGACCGACCCTGGCTGAAACCCTAAGGCTGGTCACAAACTGGGCGCCGGGCGTCTACTCGGTCGACCGGACGCTTCAGTTCGTCGAGGTGTTCAACGCCAGCGACGCTGCCAAGGCCGCAGACATCCGGATCGAGCATGTCGGCGGACCCGAAGTCACGCCGGCCACCGAGCAGCTGACCGCAGTCACCAACGGAGTGTTCGACATGCTGTTCGGCGCGGCCGGCTACTACGTCGGAACCGTGCCGGAATCCCGCGCGATCTACGGCACGTCGATCACCCCGATGCAGGCCCGGGAAACGGGCGCGACCGACCTTCTCAACACGATCTACGAAGAGAAGGCCAATGCACATGTCCTGGGCTGGGTCGCGGCCGGCGTCGGCTACCATATCTGGCTGAAGGAAGAGCCCGAGCTCGATGACAACGGGCTTCCGGTCCTGAACGATGTCAAGATCCGGTCTTCCGGATTCTACAACACCTGGCTCGAAAGATACGGCGCGACGACCGTGACGGTCCCGGCGCCCGACATCTACAACGCGCTTGAACGCGGCGTCGTGGATGGCGCTGCCTGGCCGGGGCTCGGAATCGTCGATTTCGGCTTCCACAAGTTCATCGGCTACCGGATCGATCCGCCCATCTGGCAGTTCGACAACCTGCTTTGGGTAAACAGGGACAAGTGGAACAGCCTTACCGATGCCCAGCGCACGGCATTGAGCGAGGCCGTGAAATCATTCGAGCCGGAGGCGCATGCCTTCTACGAAGACCTTGCGGCAAAGGAGAAGGCCGAGGTCGAGGCTTCGGGTGTCAAGTCCTACACGCTCAGTCCCGAGGCCGAAGCCGACTATGTCGCCCACGCCCGGACGGTTCAGTGGGACAAGCTTCAGTCGACCAATTCGCCCTATTGGGACCAGCTCCGCGCTGCGCTGCCGGCCGATTGATTCGCCGCTCAGATGGTGCCGCTCATCCGGGCCTACGACCGCTTGATCGTGATGCTCGCGCTTGTCGCGAGCATCATGGTCGGCGCCGTGTTCGTGCTGATCGTCGCCGATGTCGGCATGCGCACAGCCGGCCTGCGACCGCCGGTCTTTTCCAGCGCGGTGTCGGAATATGCGTTGATCTACGTCACGATGCTTGCCGCTCCCTGGCTGGTGCGGGAGCGGGGGCATGTGCGGATCGACAGCTTTCTGAGCTTTCTGCCGGAAGCGGCGAGGCGACGGGTCGAGCGGGTCCTCATTCTCGTCTGCATCGCGCTCTGCCTCTTGGCGACCTGGCTGGCCGGCGATTTCGCTGTCGAGTTCTGGCGCAAGGGCGCGATCGACGTCCGCTCCATCGAGATCCCGCGCGCGCTCCTGTTCGTGCCCCTTGCTGTCGGCTTCTTCCTGTGTGCCGTGGAATTCGCGCGGATGTTGGTGATCGGCGAAACGCTGACTGCCCCCGGCGACGGCGAGCAAACGCCCTTTGAAGGCGAGATTTGATGCCGGAGTGGTATGTCTCCGGCGGACTGGCACTGGGCGCGATCCTGCTCCTGATGTTCCTGTCGATGCCGGTGGCGTTCGCCTTCCTCCTTGTCAGCTTCGGGGGCATGTACTGGCTGGTAGGCATGCCGGGCGTCAGCCAGGTGATCGCGAATGCCAGCGTTTCGGTCACGCACTTTGTCTTCCTGCCGATCCCGCTGTTCCTGCTGATGGGGGAGCTGTTCTTCAACGGCGGCGTCGCGAAGAAGGTCTTTGACGCCGTCGACACCCTGATCGGGCAGATGCGCGGGCGGCTGTCCTACGTCACGATTTTCGGCGGAACCACCTTTGCCGCGCTGACCGGAACGTCGATGGGCAACACCGCGATGCTGGGCTCGCTCCTGGTGCCGGAAATGAGCCGCAGGGGCTACGCAAAGCGCATGTCGATGGGACCCATTCTCGGCGTGGGCGGGCTGGCCATCCTGATCCCGCCTTCGGGCCTTGGCGTGCTTCTGGGCAGCCTGGCCAAGATCGACATCGGGCGGCTCCTGATCGCCGGGGTGCTGCCCGGGCTCCTGCTCGCGGCCATCTACCTCGTGCTCATCTGGGTGATGATCCGGCTCGACCCCGCATCGGTGCCCGAAGACGGCCCGGTCGACCACCCGTTCTCCGAAAAGGTCCGGGTGATCTTCACCCATATCCTGCCGCTGTCGGTGATCGTCTTCATGGTGATCGGGCTGATCCTCCTGGGCATCGCCACGCCGACCGAAAGCGCGGCCTTCGGCGTGCTGGGCGTGCTGATCGTGGCCTATGCCTTCGGCGGCCTGACCTGGGGCGCCATCGCCAAGTCGCTTCGGGGCACGGTGAAGGTCACGACGATGATCCTCCTGATCGTCGCCGCGTCGTCGACGTTCTCGCAGCTTCTGGCGTTCTCGGGCGCCACGTCGGGCATGATCCGTGCGGTCAGCGCCGTGGAGCTTTCGCCGGTAATGGTCGTCGTGGTGATGTTCGCGATTCTGCTCTTCATGGGGATGTTCATGGATCAGGCGTCGATCATGATGCTGACGATCCCGATCTTCTTCCCGATCGCCCAGGCGCAAGGATTCGACCTGATCTGGTTCGGAATCATCATGCTGCTGGCGCTCGAGATGAGCGGCGTGACGCCGCCATTCGGGCTGAACCTGTTCGTCATGCTCGGCGTTGCGCCCAAGGGCACGACCATGGCAGAGGTCGCGACAGCGGGCCTGCCGTTTCTCGGCTGCGGGCTGCTGCTGTTCGTGATCATGGTGATCGAGCCGCACGTGGCGCTGTGGCTGCCGTCGCTCATGGTGAGGTAGCGCTGTGACGCTGACCCTCTTTCATCACAACTCCTCGGTCTGCGCCGCCAAGGTGCGCGTCGCCCTGGCGGAGAAGGGACGCGAGTGGGAAAGCCGGCTGATGACGCTGAAGGGCGACCAGTTCGCGCCCGAATACCTGGCGCTGAACCCCGCCGCCGTGGTGCCGACCTTGGTGCACGATGACGCGGTGATCGTGGAGTCGAACGTCATCCTGGAATACCTCGACGACGCGTTCCCCGATCCGCCGCTGCGCCCTGCCCGACCCGCGGAGCGCGCGCGGATGCGGCTCTGGATGGAAGAGCTGGAGCAGGGCGAAAAGGGCGTGCACAAGGCGATCTCGGTCCTGACCTACGCGATCGCCTATCGGCACCACCTGATCGCGGAGGCCGGAAGCGAAGCGCCCGCGCGCCTGCTGCCCGTGATCAAGAGCAACATGAACCCCCTCAGCCGGGCGTGGCTGACGCCGGTCGTCCTGCATGGCATAGCGTCTGACAGCTTTCGGCACGCGATGGAACGGATGTACCGGCTGTGCGCGGACTTCGATGCCTGGCTGGAGAACAACGCGTGGCTGGCTGGCGGGACACACTCGCTCGCCGACATCGCGTTCGTGCCGTACCTGATCCGGCTGGAGCTTCTGGGTGTCGACGGGCTTTGGACCGACCGCCCGCATGTCGCGGACTGGTACGCCCGCCTGAATGCACGCGCTTCCACCGCGGAGGTGTGGGACTGGTATCACGCTGACTATGTCGGGACATTGCGAGAGAGAGGTGCGGCGCACCGCGACGAGACCGCTGCCATGATCGCAGACCTGAGGAATGCAGCATGTCCTGCAGGTCCGGACGGGTGCGTGCCACTTGGGGTTCGGGCCGGGACACGCTGAAGACCAGAACCATCAACGGAAGGACGAGAATTCTCGGAAGGAATCATGAAGCTCAGAACACACGCATTTCAAAGGAACGCCTGGTATGCGGCGGCCATGGGCGACGAGGTCACGCGCGAACCGATGCGCAGGATCATACTGGGCGACCCCGTCGTCCTCTTTCGCAAGCGCGCAGGCGAGGCGGTGGCCTTGGAAGACCGCTGCTGCCATCGGCTGTCGCCCCTGTCCCCCGGCCAGCTGATCGACGACACGATCGAGTGTCCCTATCACGGGCTGTGCTTCAACAGCGAGGGCGTCTGCACCCATGTGCCCGGCCAGGTCGACGTGCCCGAACATGCCAGGGTCAGGGCCTACGCCGCGATCGAGCGCTATGGCATCGTGTGGATCTGGGGCGGCGAGGCCGCCGGGGCCGACGTGACCAGGATGCCCGACTGGCGCTGGGTCGAGGACGAAGGCTGGACCGTCAAGGGCGGACGCTTCAGCATCCCCTGTCATTACATGATGTCGGTCGACAACCTGATGGACCTGTCCCACGTGGGATACGTGCACAAGACCACCATCGGCTCGGCCTTGGATGGCGAAGAGGCCGAAATCGACACCTTCGCCGAGAAGGATCACGTGACTGTCCGCCGCTGGACCAGGAACCGCCCGCCGCCACCCGCCTACGCCGCGAAGCACGGCGTCGAAGGGCTTGTCGACCGCTGGCAGATCATCGAGTTCCGCGCCCCCTGCCACGTGCGGACCTTCAAGGGGATGGGGCCGAACATGTACGGCGTTGAAGGCTTCGATTTCACGTCGGCCGAGGCGGATGCACCCGAATCCGCCGTTACCGTGAGCCGAGGCAATACCTGCATCACGCCGGAAACCGAGACCAGTTGCCACTACTTCACGGTTCACTGCCACCGTGGCCATGTTGAGGAAGAACGGCTCAACCAGATCTGGGCCTCGACGGTGGAGACGCTCAACCAGGATGTCGACATCCTCGCCCGCACCCAGGAGAACATCGCCTACAATCCCGACGCCGATCTTGTGTTCATCCATGTGGATGAAGGGGTCGAAAAGGCGCGACAGCTGGCGCGCATGGCGGTCCGGGTGGAGGAACGGGCATGAAGGTCACCCCACTTGCCCGGGCCTTCGGCCTTCGCGTCGAAGGCGTCGATGTGCGGAACCTGTCGGACTCGGAACGCGGGGAGATCATCCGCGCCGGCAATGCGGCAGGCGTCGTTCACATCCCCGAACAGTCGCTGAGCGAAGCGGAACAGCTCGAGTTCACCCGCCTCTACGGCCGCGTCCGGGTCCTGCGCGTGAACCGCGCCCGGAACTCGCAGCGCCCGCCTGGCATCGTGGAAATCTCCAACGTCGACGCAGACGGCAACATCGTGCCGCCCGGCAACGACATGATCCGGTTCTCCAAGGGCAACATGATGTGGCACTCGGACTATTCCTACACCGCGGACTGGGCCGCGCAGTCGATCCTCTATGCGCTGGAGGCGGTGAGCGAAGGGGGCGAAACCGAGTGGGCCAGCACCGAGGCCGCCTATGACGCCCTGCCCGAGGCCGAGAAGGCGCGACTTTCAAGGCTGACCGCAACGCACGACCGGTTCCATTCGCGCATCAAGAACGGCTTCACGGACTTTACCGAGGAAGACTACAAGCTGACGCCTCCGGTTCCGCATCCGCTGGTGACAACGCACCCGGTGACGGGGAGGAAGGCGCTTCTGCTTGGCAGCCACGTGAGCGCAATCGAGGGAATGAACGAGGCGGAGACGGAGGCGCTGGTGGCCGAATTGACGGCGCATTGCTGTCAGCCGGAATTCGTTTACAGCCATGTCTGGACGCCGGGAGACATCATCGTCTGGGACAACCGCTCGACGCTCCATCGCGGCCGGCCTGCCGACCCGACCGAGCGCAGGGTGATGCGCCGGACGGCAGTATTCGGGGAAGGCGTGGAAGGCCCTGAAGTCCAGGTGGCAAGTTGAGCGGTCGTCGACCGGCCAGGAGCGTCGGCCATGGGTTCTCTTGACGTCACCCTGTTGGGAACCGGCACGCCCAACCCGAATCCCGACCGGGCCGGCGCGTCCTATCTGTTCCGGGCTGCCGATTTCCGGTTCATGATCGACTGCGGTCCAGGGGCGCTGCTGCGCCTGGGCCAGGCGGGCGCGAACGCCAGCGACATCGACCACATGTTCTTTACCCACTACCACCTCGATCACTGGGCGGATTTCGGGCCGTTCCTGGTCAATCGGTGGATACGAGGAAACCGGACTCCGTTGCGCGTCTACGGCCCCGCCGGGCTGCAAGAGCTTGTCAGCAACGTCCTGGCATTGCATCGCCGCGACCTCGAATACCGAAGGCAGATACGTACCGAACCGACGGACTTGCCCGAGGTCGTGGCGACCGAGATCGATGAGGGATTCGTCTTTGACCATCAGGGACTGACCGTTGCGCCGTTCGATGTCGCACATTACCCGATCGGTCAGCCCTTCGGATTCCGGGTCGAGGCGCGGGGCCGCAAGATCGTTTTCTCCGGCGACACGTGTCCCAACGACAACCTGATCAGGCATGCGCTGGACGCAGATGCGCTGATCCATGAATGCGTCGAATACGGTGCCTGGACCGCCACCGACATCGCGAAGGACCACATGCAGCGTGCGCACACGCCACCTGCCGAGCTGGGCCGCATGGCGACCGAGGCCAGGGCCCGGCTTTGCGTAACGACGCACATGCTGGCGGCGTCGCAGCCTGACGAGTTGCATCGTCAGATCCGGCAGGAATTCTCCGGTCCGCTGGTGATCGGTCAGGACCTGATGACGCTGTAGACCCCGTTTGTCGGCATGGTTCATGTTCGCCGCCCTTTCTCTGACCATGTTGACAGCCGAGTCGCCGTTGCCTGGCATGAAGGTCGGCATGACCAAAGCGCCCGCAGCCGGAAGGTCGCCGAATCGACGCAATCGGCAACGGGCGTCGGACGGCAATGCCGGGTACCGCCGAAGGAAGGTTGCCGTTCGTGCAGACTGATCATCGGGCCAAGTCAGACCTGGCCGCCATGACCTTCGTCACGCCGATGCCCATCGGGTGGGTACGCCTTCTCGTTGAGCGGCGGCTGAAAGCTTGCGATCAAGTGTCCAAAAGGGTGTCTGCAACCGCAAAGCCAATTCAACGTACAGCGCGTCGTAGACCGTGAGCTGATGACTTCGGGCCAGCTGAACGACTCTGCTGCCGTCCGGTGCCTCATCAAGTCTCACTGCTATCGCATCAAGGATTGACAGTGCTTCAGACAGCGTGTCGACCGTCAGGCGCCTGCGTCTCTCCGAGACCACCAGAATGTTGCGCGTCTCGGCCCAAAACAGCATTGGCGCATGCAGTTCCGATGATCCAAGATCTGCCAGTGAAGTGCTCTGGAATTCATCCGGGAGCAAGCAGGATGCGACAATCGAGGCGTCAATGACCATGGCGGGAGGGCTGGTCATCTAACTGCCCGTGCGGGGGTCGTCCACTTTGGGAGGGATTGCCGGCTTCCGCCCTTCGTTTCTGGCGGAAAGAATGTCACTTGTGGTGAACATCCCGCATTCATTGGCAATTCGGCCTCGCAACCTCTCGATACGCAATGCCAGGTCGGCGCGGTCACTGGTCGAATCCTGATTGATCGGCACCAACTGAGCGACGGGTCTTCCACGCTTGGTGATGGTGATGCGTTCACCCGACTGGACCGATTCCAGCAGGGCAGAGAGGTGCGTTTTCGCTTCGAATGCACCGATTTCGCGCATGATCTTCTTCCAACTAGATTTTAATCTAGTCTTAATTCTGCCAATGTCAAGACGTGATCGGCAATTCGGCAATTTGCCAGCTTCCCTGAAAGCACGGGTCGTGCCGATTCAACGGGCCAGCCAGAAGTCTGTTCGAGCCTCGTTCCGTGCAAGCCTGATGGTCCACTCCCGCAGGTTGGCCAAGGAGAGAGCAGGGAATCGAGGCCACTTGCATCGCTTCAGTGCGCCACGGAACTGTGGTCGACATCATCGCAGGCGAGATCACGCCGACCCTCGGGTGTTTGCGCGGCGCCTGCGGCCGCGTCGTACGCCTCGGAACAACGCGATGCGATGCAGGCATGTCGTACGCCTCGGAACAACGCGATGCGATGCAGGCGCTGCGGCCGCCGAGCTGTCAAGGCCAATCGTGCGAAAGCTCCCTCATTGCCATGCCGGCTGTACAAGATGCTGATGCGGGCCAGTCTGCAAGACCTTCGGCCGTGTCGGCGGTCGGTCGTGACGCATCTACACCCTTGGAAGGTCAGCACTGGCAGATGGCGCCAACTACCCCGATCCCGGCGGCGCACTGTCTCCGTGCAGCTTCGTGCCGACGCGCCACGGTCCGTCCGGTACCGGTTGTACGTGCGGATCGATGGGTACAGGCTCCTGGACGATGCTCAGGACATGGAAAGCCCGGCATCGGTAGCACTTTCGACAATGAACGGCAGACCGACCTCGATCACGTCCTCCGGTCGTTCGGCCACCGGGCGCCAAACGGCAAGGCCCGAAGCGATCTCGGGGGCGAGGTGGACGAAACTCTCCAGCGTCAAGGTGCCGTCGTAGCCGACGTCCTTCAATCCAGTGAATGTGCCCTTCCAGTCCAACGTTCCGCGTCCCGGCACGCCGCGGTTGGATTCGGAGAGATGGACGTAACCCAGATGCTCGCCTGCATCGGCGAATCCCTGCGCCATGCCGGCCTCTTCGATGTTCATGTGATACGTGTCGAGGTGGACAAAGACATTCTCCGCACCCACACGCTCGATCAGCTCGGCACCTTGCCTCGCGGTGTTCAGAAGGTGGGTCTCATAGCGGTTGCAGGGCTCGATCCCGAGTTTCATGTTGAGGTCACGCGCCTTGCCGGAAACCCTTTCGACAAGGCGGCAGATCGCGTCAAGCTCTGCCGCGGTCACCGGCGCGCCCGAGCGCTTGCCTATGGTGCCATATGTAACGCCTGAAAGCGCCCCGGCCCCGGCATCGCGGGCGACCTTCAGGGCGAATCCAAGATAGTCGGCGACTTCGTCTGGCCGGATCGACACGTCCATTTCGGCGGGCAGGCCCAGCGAGCATACGATCTCGACCTCGTTGCGCTCTGCGGCTCGGCGAGTGCCGGCGCTGTCGTAGTTCTGCGGATCCAGAAGCGGCGTTTCGATCACGCTGACCCCGTGAGCGGTGATCTGCGGCAGGAGCGCGTCCGCCTCGGCAGGGTTCCAGAGAGGTGCAAAGGCAAGACTGTGCAATCCAAGTCTTGGCATGGGAAGCCTCAACCGTGGGCACCGACGATGTAGGACACGACCTCGGCCATGTCCGTTTCGTCGCGCTTGAGATCGGCAATCACGTTGCCCCGGCGCAGGACAACGATCCGCCCGCATGCCTCGAAGACGTCGTTCAGGCGGTGACTGATCAGGATCGTGGCGATGCCCTCGGCGCGCATCTGTTCGATCAGCTTCAGGACGCTCTCGACCTCACGCACCGCCAACGCCGCCGTGGGTTCGTCCATGATCACCAGCTTGGGCTTGAACGTAAGCGCGCGTGCAATGGCGATGGTCTGCTGCTGCCCGCCCGAAAGCATGCCGACCGGTATGTGCACCGAAGGCACGTGCACGCCAAGCCGGTCGAGCATTTCCTGCGCCTGCCGGTCGATCCTCTTCTTGTCGACGAAGGAAGGGATGAATCCAAGCATCCGCTTTGTCGGTTCGCGTCCAAGAAAGATGTTGTTGGCCACGTCCTGCTGCGCGGCCAGGGCGAGATCCTGATAGATCATCTCTATCCCCATCTCGCGTCGCTCGCCTGGATCCAGACGGGTGACGTCAGTGCCGTCGAAGCTGATGTTGCCCTTGTCGGTGGAATAGACGCCGGTGATGGACTTCATGAGAGTGGACTTGCCCGCGCCGTTGTCGCCGACCAGGCCCAGTACCTGGCCGGCATCGACGTTCAGGTCCACTCCGTGCAGCACCTGAACCGCGCCAAAGCTCTTTTCGACGCCGGAAAGTTCGAGGATGCTCATTGCAGCGTCCTCCCCCTGGTGCGGATCTGGTCGAGCCAGACCGCGGCAATCAGAACGGCACCGATGGCCATCTGCTGGTAGTAGGCCTGCACGGCCATCAAGTTCAGCCCGTTCTGCAGGACGCCCATGATCAGTGCGCCGATCATTGTGCCGAGGATGGACCCGCGGCCGCCGAACAGGTTGGTGCCGCCGATGATTGCCGCAGTGATGGCCAGAAGTTCGTAGCTCAGCCCTGCCGTCGGATCGCCGGTATTCACCCGTGCGGTGAAGATGAGTCCGGCAATCCCTGCCATGAGGCCCGAGATCGTGTAGAGCATCATGCGCTGGCGGCGCACGTTGATGCCGGTGGCGCGTGCCGAGTTTTCGTTGTCGCCCAAGGCCAGCGTGTGGTGCCCGAAGGGCGTGTGGGCCAGGATGTAATGTGCAACCAGTGCGACGGCGACCAGTATGAAGACCGGCGTCGGGATGCCCCAGGGCCGGGCCTGGCCGAGGAACAGGATCTCGGGCGGCAGGCCATAGATTCCGCGCCCGTCCGAGATGATCAGCGCCAGGCCGCGGGCGATGCCAAGCATGCCCAGCGTGACGATGAAGGCGGGCACATGCCCACGGGTGATGATGAACCCGTTCACCGCTCCAGCGGCAGCCCCCGCGCCAAGGGATCCGATGATCGCGAAGTACCAAGGCCATTCCAGGGTGACGACAAGCGCCGCACCGCTGACGGAGGCAAGGCCCAGCACCGAGCCCAGGGACAGGTCGATCCCGGCGGCGCTGATCACGTAGGTCGCGCCGATGGCAAGGATGCCGAAGGTCGCCGAGGCCAGGATGATGTTGAAGAAGTTGTTCGCGGTCAGGAAGACCCGCACGCCCGAGCCTGTCACGGGCGAAAGGATCGCCATCGCCACGGCCAGACCGACAAGCACGGCGAGGGATTCCGGTCGCACGTGAGTCCGTTCCAGAAGCTTCAGCATCTGCCCTGCCTCGGGATTGGCGGCCCGGGCGAGCCGGGCCGCCGTGTCACGCTACTTGACGTATTCCAGCATCGGGTCGGTGCCGGCATCCAGGATCTCCTTGGTCAGCACCATCGTGGGCACAAAGATCCAGTCCTCGTAGTCGCCACCGGCCTTCACCATCTCGACCGCCTGCTTGCCAACCAGGTACGGCAGCTGGGCCACCGAGGCGTTCAATCGGCCCGCCTTGATGGATTTCACGGCGTCCGAGTTGCCGTCGACTCCGATCACGATCACGTCGCCGCCCTTGCCCGCGGCATAGACGGTCTCCACCGCGCCCAGCGCCATGCCGTCGTTGGCAGCAAAGATGGCAACCAGGTCGGGATGCGAGGTCAGGATGTCATTTGTGATGTTGGCCGCCTTGCCGCGGTCCCAGTCGCCCGGCAACGAGGCCACGATTTCAAGGCCCGGCGCCAGCTCGGCCAGCTTTTCGGCGAAGCCTCTGGCGCGTTTCTGGCCGGTGATGTTCCCCGAGAGGCCTTCGATCACCAGGACCGGGCCGCTCGCTTCGGCACCCAGCTGGCCGACCAGCCATTCGGCGCCTTGGCCGCCGGCGGCGACGTTGTCCGACCCGATCGAGAAGGCGATCTCGACTCCGGCATCGGCGGCAATCGCGTGGTCGAGGTTGCCGTCAAGGTCGACGACCGGGATGCCCATTTCGTTGGCCCGCTTGAGGCATGGCAGCAGGATGGTCGAGTTGATCGCGGCAGTGATCATCGCGTCAGGCTGACGCTCCAGCATGGTGTTGCAGACGTTTAGCTGCGGCTCGGCCGCCTGGTCGCTTTCGACCGCCTGCAGGTAGTACTCCACGCCGGCGGCCTCGGCGCCTTCACGAACGCCCAGTTCCATCGCCCCCCAGAACGGGTTCGCAAGCGTCTTCATGAGCACGCCATAGGTTTCGGCATGAACCGGCAGCGCGATCAGTGCGGTGACGGCCGCGGCAGCTAGTCTCTTAAGCATTTGATTCCTCCAATTTGTTGAGCCTTGCGGGACTCTGCATTCATGCAATTTCACTTCTTTTTTGGTCCGGCCGGAAAAGGAGGCCGGTCAAGGCATCGAAGCGTCCCTCGGGCATGCCGACAACGTCAAGTCCGCGACATGCAGGGAAACAGTTCCGCTGCCTTGGCCGAATCCGTAACAGAAGCCCGGGGTCTTGTCACAGTGATTCTGGCGAACCGAAGGCTGTTCATTTCAGCGCCGGCAGACTGTCAGGTTGACGAGCGCTCGGATGCTTCGGGATTGTTCAGGGATGCCTTCCATCATCCCCTTCAGGTCGAGATTCATGACCTTTTGACGTGCGGTTGGCGGGTGACGCGGAAGCATCCCTGCATGTCGGCCTGGCGGGCGGTCTGCCGTTGATCTTGGCATAGGTGCGGACGAACGCCAGGCATTGGCCTTGCTTCTCGGTGAGCCCGGCATGAGAGAGGTGGCGTGGCACTGCGGTCTGACTCTTCCTTGTATCCAGGAATGCGACGACACCGATGCACGTAGCCCAACGGGACCGATGTCGCCATGGTGCCTCGCGCCGCTGGGCCGACTACCCCTTCACGGCGCCGGCGGTCAGTCCCGACACGATTTGCCTTTGGAAGACCAGCACGAGCACGAACAGCGGTGCGGTGATGGAGACGGCTGCGGCGATTGCCTGCACTTCGTCCGACGCCGTGGTCTCTCTGTTGAACATGTTGGCGATGGCGGGCACCATGGTCATGTTCTGAGCATCCAGAAGCAGGGATGTCACGAGGAAATCATTGTAGGCCAACAGGAAACTGAACAACCCCGTGGTGATCACGCCGGGCCACATGACCGGCACGATGACGCGTCTGAACGCCCCGAAGTGAGAACATCCGTCGACCCGCGCGGCTTCATCCAGCTCTGCCGGGATGTTCTGGAAGAATGACCTCAGCATCCAGATCGTGAAAGGCTGGTTGATGGCGACAAGGACGGCAATGATCGCCCAGGGCTTTCCGTAGAGTGTCGGTGCCGCGTCGCCGAAGATTGGGGCAAGCCACTCCGCTGACGTGATGAAATACGGCAGGTAGCCTGCGACAAGAACCGAATGCGGAAGCGCCCTGAACACCAGCGCGACGACCAGCAGCCAGAAGGCGATGACCGAATCCGATCGCGCGAGACCATAGCCCGCGAGCGTGCCGACAGTCAGGGAGACCAGCACGACGCCGCTCGTCACGATCATCGAGTTGGCGAAGTTTCGGGTGAAGCCGCGGTCGATCCAGACGGCCTCGTAGTGCTCCGTCGTCAGGCCCACAATGCTGGTTCCAAGCGGGCCCAGCACCGGGTTCAGCACGCCCAGGACCGCGGGCAGCACGACAACCAGCAACACCAGCGAGACAAGGGTGTAGGCGCCGCCGCCAACCAGCCAGGATATCCCGGTCCGGCCATTGGGCGCGTATTCGACGACCTTGCGGGGAAGCCAGCGGATCGCCTGCCGAACCAGTATCCCCGCAAGCGCCAGCCCCAAGAGGACATCGATGAGGGACAGTCCGCCAATGTTGGCACGCGTGTGCGGCCCGAAGATCACCCGGAAAGGATTTGAATCGAAGGCGTCAATGGGCGTCTTGAAGCTCATGACCGCGATCCAGGCGATCGGGAATGCGGCCACTATGCACCAGAACGCCAGAAACCCGTTCGACAGGACCTTCAGGCTCATCGGCTGGCGCAGGGCGGCGCTCGACACGGTGCTAGCTCCCCTGCCGGTCACGCCAGACCCGGCGCAGCGGAAGCCCGAGCAGGACCGCGACCCCGATCATCGTCAGGATCGCGCTCGCCGAAGCACGGCTGATTGCGCGCGCGCCGGTGCCGTCCTGAAGCAGGAACTCGTAGGTCAGCCATTGCAGCGAGATGACGTAGGCGGAGGCGGAAAAGCCGACTATCTCCTCAAACACCCGGTAGGCGTCCATCAGGTGGATGAGCGTCAGGAAAATCACCAACGGCATCAGGTGCGGAATGATGACGTATCGCAGCCGCTGCCACCGCGTTGCCCCATCGATGATTGCCGCTTCCACAGAGTCGTTGTTGACGGTCTGAAGGCCCGCGTAGAAGACCACGAACGCGAAAGGCGCCACGTGCCAGACCCTGTACATGTACATCATCAACTCTATGGTCCAGGCCTGGGCGAACATGGCGATGTCCCTGTCCAGCCACCATTCAAGCCCTGCCGTAAGGATGCCGTCGCCGATGAAAAGCCAGCGGATCGACAGCGCCCCTATCACCGGCGTGATGACGAAGGGAAGGAGCGAGACAAAGATCACCGGCCCCTTGATGCGCTGCAGCGTGTTGTTGACCGCAAGCGCAATGAGCAACCCGGTGCCCAGCACAAGCGGCAGCGTCAGGATCGTGAAGACAAGCGTGAACCGCAGCGCCGACCAGAAGCGAATGTTCATCAGCTCCCGCCAGCTTCCATTCGAGATCGCGGAGCGCAGCTTCTCGGGCTCGATCACGTTGCGGTAGCTCTGCAGCCCGACAAAGGTCGTCTGTGTCAGGATCCTTCCGTTTTCGTCCAGGAGCGGCCGGGTCTTCAATTCGGTCGAACAGACCGAGCCCAGGAGACCCGGCGTGCAGGTCTCGACCTCTACCTGTTCGTAGACAGGCTGCGTGACATGGACGCTAAGCCAGAGAATCGAGATGAGCGGGGCGGCGATGAAGAGGACCATCATGAAGACCGAAGGGCCCACGAAAAACGCGAAGGTCTTTTTCTTCATCTGCCCCGCCTCGGCCGTGAAGGTCGGGTGCCAATGTCCAACCTGGCACCCGACCATTCTTGCGTCGCCGCCTTACTTCAGCAAGCCCTTTTCCTTGGCGTCGGAAACATAGGCGGCCTCGATGTCGGCAAGCGTCGTCGCCGCGTCCTTGTCGCCCGTCATGAAGGCGGCAAGGCCCGATCCCAACGCGCTGTGCATCGACCCGATGTACTTGTTCATCGGATAGGGCACGGCGTCCCCGGCAGCGGTATCGAATGCTCCCTTGGCCGCGGCGCCCGGCACGAAGCCCTTGGCCAGCCAGATCGCGTCGTCATTGTTGGCCTGGATCACGTCTTCGGCCATCGAGGCGACGATCAGCTTCATTGCGGCCGCCGCCTCCTCGTCTGAGATGTTCTTGGCGATCGCCCAGCCGTCCCACCAGATCGTCGAGGCAATGCGCTCCGCGCCGCGCAGGCCAGCTGCCATCACGACCTTTCCGGAGACGGTGGATTCGGCCGGATCGTTCACTGCGCCCGCGCGTGACGCCCAGAGGTTCGCCATGGCGATCTTGCCCTGCTGCATCTGCTTGGTGACGAAAGTCGTGTCGGAGACCAGGTACTCGGGATCCATGAGAGGCGCGAGCCTCGCCATCCGCTCCAGGACAGCGATGCCCTTCTCGTTGTTGATCGAAGGAGTCCAGTCGGCGTTGAAGAACTCGCCTCCCTCGCCGAGGTAGTGGTTGACGAAGACGAAGGCCAGGTTCCAGCCGTCCTTCATGTAGTGGCCGATCGGATAGTCAACCACACCGGCGGCCTGGATCTTCTCGGCCGCCGCGATGTACTCGTCCCATGTCGTCGGCACGGCGATGCCAAGGTCGCTCAGGATGTCCTCGCGATACATGAGATGCTGCGTGTTCGCGAACGCGGCGACCGCCATTGTCTTGCCATCGATCTCGATGAACTGGTTGGGATTCAATCCGGACCCGTGCGCTGCGATCAGGTCGTCGAGCGGGCGCAGCAGGTCTGCGTCGATCATTGGCACGGACGTGGAGTTCGTGAGCGACGTCATCGAGTAGAGCGACGGATTGGCCGAAAACGCATCGACGATCTTCAGCCGGTGATCCTTGTCGAGCTCGCTCTCCACGTTTCCGCAGCCGGCCATGACGCCGGTCATGATCTCGTAGGCCGGAAAGGCGTTCGAGATCGTCTTCACCGGCACGGTGTTCGTGCAATCGGCGAAGCCCATGTTGGCCGACATCGCCATCGCGCCTGCCAGCAGGATATGTCTTGGTTTCATGTTGGAACTCCCCATTGTCCAATTGCCCCATGCGGGCGGATTGACGGCAGATTGGCCCGCCTACTTAGTCATGAAAGACCCTAAGCATGCCGCACTTCGCCATGATTCACTCGGTCACGCAGTCCGGGATCTCGACGCCATGTGGCAATTTTCCCCAGCCCCAGCATGATCTGCCCACCATGTTCCCACTAAGCGAAATAGTCAACGGGATTCTGGCTTGCCTTCTTCCGCAATGCCGGGAAACTCCCATGCCGCGCCGTGCCCGAACACGGCGGAGGTCCGATTCGGGCAAGACTGCAACAAGGCCGTGGGCAACTCGTGTCCCGTCTCGTCCTGCCGTCCGTCGATTCGGCCCGTCCTTCTTCCAGGACGAGATTCTCCTTGCACTCTGCCCATTTTCTGCCCACTAATGGCGGCGATGGAAACGGGAGGATCGGGAATGTCAGTTTCGACTCTTCAGGACAGGATTGACGAGGCCGGCGACCCGCTGGCAATGCTCAGGAACGCGCCCTCTGGCCCCTACCAGTTCCCGATCAAGGCGGAATTCACCAATTGGCGGGACGAGCAGGAAGCCTGGCGCCAGGGCGCTGTCCTGTTCGACCAGTCATTCCATATGACGGACCTTTACATTGAAGGTCCGGACACAAGACGGCTTTGCGAGTTTCTCGCCGTCAACTCCATGGCAAACTGGCGGCGCGACATTGCCAAGCAATTCGTCCACTGCACGGAAGACGGCTACGTCGTCGGCGATGCGATCATCTTCATCCTCGAGGAAGAGAAGGCCAACATCGTCAACAAGCCGATGAACGCCAACTGGGTGATGTACCATGCCGAGAAGCATGGATTTGACGTGGAGTTCGAACTGGATTCCCGCGCCCTCGACAATACGGGCCGCCGCAAGGGATACAGGTTCGAGGTCCAGGGCCCGAACGCCTGGGGAATCCTCGAAAGGCTGAACGGCGGGCCGATAGAAGGCTTCAAGTTCTTCGGCATGGGTGAAGTCAACATTGCCGGTCGCCGCGTTCGGGCCCTGCGCCACGGCATGGCAGGCGCTGCCGGGCTGGAGCTCTTCGGCCCCTTCGATGACTACGACCTGATCCGCGACGCTATCCTGGAAGCCGGCACACCCGAAGGTCTCCTCGCGGCAGGTTCCAAGACCTACTCGACAGTCGCCCACGAAAGCGGCTGGTTCCCTTCCCCGCTGCCGGCGATCTACACGGGCGACGCGCTCGCCGACTACCGAAAATGGCTGCCAGCCACGAGCCTTGAAGCCAACCTCTCCCTGGGCGGTTCGTACATCGGGACCTCGGTGGAGGACTATTATCTCACCCCCTATGACATCGGCTATGGCCATATCGTGAAATTCGACCATGAATTCATTGGCCGCGATGTTCTTGAAGGGCGACAAGGGGAACCGCACAGGCACAAGCGCACCCTTCTCTGGGCCAAGGACGACGTGGTCAGGATCTTCGCGTCCCAGCTCGGCGACGGCGAACGGTGCAAGTTCATGGACATGCCTGCCTCCCATTACGCGACCTGCCCCTATGACGAGGTGCGGAAGGACGGCAAGCGTGTCGGGATATCCCACTATCCGGTCTACACCTCAAACGTACGGAACTGGATCTCGCTTGCACTGCTGGACGAGAGCGTGGCGGAGCCGGGAACCGAAGTCGCCGTCACCTGGGGCGAACCCGGCGGCGGGTCCGGCAAGCCAACCGTGGAACGCCACGTCCAGACGACGGTCGCCTGCACGGTCGGACCCTGCCCCATCTCCATCGCTGCGCGCGAGACCTACAAGTCCTGACGGCATGCCGGGCGGCTACGACCTTCCCGCGGACATGCCCGGATTCGCCGAGGCGCAGGCGGAGATGTCCATGCGTTCCCGCGAGGTGGCGACCTTCCCCGGCGCGCGATTCGATGTCGCCTACGGTCCGCTGCCGCGCCAGCGGCTTGACGTGTTTCCCGCAGGGTCGGGCACGCCTGCGCACCTGTTCTTTCGGGGCGGTTACTGGAAGCTGGGCGAAAAGGAAGATCGCCGCTTTCCCGCGACCGCCTGGGTTCCGCGCGGGGCGGCATGGATCGTGCCGAACTATCGCCTTGCGCCGGAGACGTCCCTGCCCGACATCCTTGAGGACGCTCAAGCCGCGCTCGACTGGGTCATCTCGAATGCCGAAGCCTGCGGGATCGACCGGACCCAGATCCATCTCAGCGGCAACTCTGCCGGGGCGCAACTTGCCGCCATGGTGGCCGCGCAGACCGAACCCGGAAGAGTCGCCTCGCTCACGCTCATCTCCGGTCTCTACGACCTGCTGCCGCTCCTCGACGAAGAGCCCAACAGCTGGCTCAATCTCGACGTTGAAACTGCCCGCGCCATGAGTCCGGTTCATCATCTCCCGTCACCTGAACTGCCCTTCGTCGTCACTTGCGGCGGAGCCGAATCCGAGGTCTTCAGGTCGCAGACGCGTAAATTTGCCGAGACTCTGAAGGCAAACGGCAATCCGGTCGACCGCTTTGAGAGTCCGGGCAAGAATCATATGGAGATCATCATCGAGATCGGCACTCCGGGAACGCCAGTCTTTGCGGCCATGGAACGGCAACTGAAGGAACGCCGGAACCGGCTCGAATGCCAATAGCGACTTTCCGGTCATCCAGGTCCGAAGACGCGGGCGCGTTTCGGCGCCTCGTTGCAGTGCCGACGGTTCAGGAGAGCGCTGCAGTTCGAGCGCGGGTGCGTACATCCTCGATAATCATGTCGCTCGCCTTTTCGGCGATCATGTTGACGGCGGCATTCGTGTTGCCGGAGACGATCATAGGCATCACGGAAGCGTCGACCACCCTTAGCCCGCCGATTCCCCTGACCCGGCACCGCTCGTCCAATGGGCCCCCTGCGCCCATGGCAACCGAGCCAACAGGATGGAAGATCGTCGTGACCCGGTCCTTGATCTGTTCCAGGAGCGCCTCGTCGCCTTGCGCCGCCAGCTCGGTACCTGGCCAAAGCTCCTCCTCGAGCTGCGCCTTGATCGGCTGGAATCCGCAGATCTCCCGCGCCCGGTGAAGTCCTGCAACGATCGTCCGGCGGTCCCGTTCGGTCGCAAGGTAATTTGCCAGTATTGACGGCGCGGCCATGGGATCGGGAGATGACAGCCTGATCTCCCCCCGGCTTTCCGGGCGAATGGGGCAGATTGAGATCGAGAACCCCGGAAACCGATGGAAGCCTGCGGCGGGATTGTCGCTCGACCAAGGCAGCACGTGGAACTGGATGTCCGGCCGGTCAAGCTCAGGGCGGCTCTTCAGGAACGCGAAGACCGGCGCCGCGCCCATCGTGAGCGGTCCCGACCTGGCGAGAGCGAATTGCAGCCCCATCCGGAGCATCCCCCAGACAGAATTCAGCTGCTGGTTCAGGGTCGGGATTCGAACCCGATACGTGTTGTGGAACTTCAGGTGATCCTGGAGCCCCTTGCCGATTCGCGGGGCATCCAGGTTCGTGGCGATCCCGAACTCTGCAAGTTCCTCCGCCGGCCCGATCCCTGACAGCAGCAGGAGATGCGGCGATCCGACCGCCCCGGCACAGAGCAAGGTCTCGCCCCGGCAGGGAACCCGTCGCTGGCTCCCATGGATCCGTAAATGCACTGCGGTGGCTCGGCCTTCCGCGATTTCAAGCCCAAGAACATGTGCTCCGGTCACCACCTTGAGGTTCCGCCGACGCCGGACCGGATGAAGGTACCCATGCGCGCCGCTTACGCGTCGGCCCTGCCACGTAGAAGTCTGGTAGTATCCGACGCCCTCCTGCTCCGCTCCGTTGCAATCGGGATTCATCTGCAAACCGGCCGCAACCGCAGAGGCCATGAACTGATCCGTGATCGGGAAGCGGGCTCGCCCGTCGGACACTCCGATCGGCCCGTCAGCCCCGTGCCAATCGTCCGCGCCCCGCTCCTGCCGTTCCAGCTTCCTGAAATAGGGCAGCACGTCTGCAAAGGACCAACCCGGCGCCACGCTTGCCCATTCGTCGAAGTCCTGGCGCTGACCGCGCACATGGATGAGTCCGTTGATCGCCGAGGACCCTCCCAGTCCCCGCCCGCGCGGCCAGGCGAGGCGGCGTCCGTTCAGGTGCGGTTCCCGGTCGGTTTGCAGGCACCAGTCGTAACGCGGGTCGCCAATGGTCCTGAAATAGCCGATCGGCACCCGAATCCACGGGTTCCGGTTCCGACCCCCGGCTTCGAGCAGCAGCACTCGGCTGGACGGATCGGCGCTCAGCCGGTTCGCCAGCACGCAACCGGCGGTTCCTGCCCCAACCACGACATAGTCCCAATCGCCCTCGAACATCCCGCCAGCTCGTCAGATGAAATGCGGCACCTCTCTCTGAGTCGGCCCCACGGAATACCGCGGCCTGGGTCTCGCGTCGCCCCAACGGTCGGCATCCAGCGCCTGCAAGTGCAGCGTGAGGCGCAGTTTCCGGCCCAAGGCCGGATCGGCGAGGATCGCCTCGGTTGCGGCAGCTTCCAGAGTCCGCACCAGCATGAAGCCGCGCGGCAGGGCGTCTTCGGCGCCACCGGCGGCGGCAACGAGGTCCGAAGGCAGTTCCAGATCGGAAAGCGGAATGCCGTTCAGTGTCACGTCTCCGACATGATCATCAAGATTGTTGAGCCGCCAGGCGGTTCGCGCGGCGACGACCATGCCGTTTGACATGACTTGCGCGGGCAGGATCAGCGCGCCGCCGCCAAGCGCCATCAGCGCATAGGCCGGACGGGTGGTCACGTCCGCCCCGACCTCCTGCCAGCAGTCGTGGGTCAGGAGCCCGAGCGGTCGCCTCTTGCCGTCGACCAGGAGGGTGTCGACGACGATGTCCGGAGTCGTGATCTGGCCCTCGGGACCGGTGACATGCGGTTTCAACAGGAACATCGGCACACTCCTCAGACTGGCGCCCACGTGATCATGCGGATCTCGCCCAGCTCGCGCTCCATTTTCTGCCAGCTCTCGCCGCCGTCAACGCTCCTGAATATCTGCCCGAAGATCGTTGCGGCGAAGAGCAGGCTCGTGTCCGCGGCGTTCGTCCCGATGGACCAGATCGTCGAATTTGCCGGGTGCGACATCTCGCATTCCGCCCAGCTCTCGCCAAAGTCCTTCGAGACCAGCAACTGTCCCGCCTCCCCTGACGGCTTGTCGCCGACCGAGGCGATGACGGTGTCCGAGTTTTCGGCCGGCTGCTTGAGCGAACGAAAGTAGTCCCACCTGGCTTGCGGCACGACGAGCTGCTCCCAGGTCGCGCCGCTGTCGTCCGACCGGTGCACCCCGTCTTCGGTCGAGCACAGCACGGTTCGACTCCCGTCTTCACGGTCGCGGAAGACCAGGTCGTGAGTGTCGTTGTCGTGCAGGCCGCGGATGATCATCTCCCAGGTCCGGCCACGGTCGCCCGACCTGAACACCCCGTCGATCTCCACCGTGATCCAGATTGTGTCGGCGTCCTTGGGGTCGAAGTGGACCGACGTCACTCTCGACGTGTTGATGAACCAGCACTCCGTCGAGGCGTCGAGGTTCGAGCGCATCCAGGTCGCGCCGTTGTCTTCCGAGATGAAGATCTCGGCAGGCCTCGTCCCGCAGACGATGCAGTCCGGGTCAGCGGGGCATTGGGCGATCTTCAGGATGTGAAGCCCTTCCATCGGTGACGGGACATGGTCGAACCGTCCGGCTGCCTCGCTGTAGCGATAGAGACCCTGATCGGAACCGGCGAGCAGTTCGCCCGGCCGGTTCGGATGCGTGCACACGGCCCAGGTGCGCGCCTCGTTGTAGAAGCCTCCGGTCGGGGTGAGGAGGCGGTTCCAGCTGACGCCTTCGTCCTCGCTGAACCAGACGCTTTGCATGGTGGCTGCGTACGCCTTGTAGGACATTTCCGATCCCCCTCGGACACTCGTGCCTGCTTTGCCCACTATGGTCCCACTAGCGAGCGTGTCAACGGGATATTTCAGCGGGGCCGCAAGCGAACCGCGTTTTCTGGACGGCACCAGTCAATTTGCGAACGACTGGAACTCGGAAACTCGTCCGCCCGGGCGGGAGTGGCCGCCACGCCAGAGGGCCTCTTCCATGGCGCGGCGCGGACGGTCCGGCCGGAAGACTGCGGGTCGGCGTCAACTCGTGCTGAATCCCGCGCCACCGGTTGCGCCGGCGCCTCGCCATGGAGCCCATCGTCCTTGGTCCAGATCCT
The DNA here is from genome assembly GCA_965208685.1 of Paracoccaceae bacterium. Lineage (GTDB taxonomy): Bacteria > Pseudomonadota > Alphaproteobacteria > Rhodobacterales > Rhodobacteraceae > JAJEFO01. The sequence goes on from CBDBPL010000007.1 coordinate 1,883,054, forward strand.
CTCCGCGACTCTTCCGGCAGCGGACGCCAGGGCGAATGGCTTGCCAGATCATGGGACCTCGCGATTCGATGGAGTTCAACGAGGGACATTCCAGGAGACGTTGCGCCGTTCCGACAGCAGGAGATCTGCAATGACCAGTTGTGCGCCCGGGAACGCAATCATGCGTGACGGACACGAGCGAGAAACCTTGACCACGCGCCGCCGCTTCACTACCGCATATGTCGTCAGAGGTGGCACGCAAGGGATCCAAGAAGTGGTGGTCGCACCATATCCGGCAGGACGCTTCCGGCGTACACGGCGAACGGAGGCGCTCAGGCGGCTTGTCCGCGAGAGCGCGCTTTCCGTCGATGACCTGATCTGGCCCGTGTTCGTGCGCGAGGGCGAGGATGGCGAAACGCCGGTACCTGCAATGCCGGGCGTTGCGCGGCTGACTGTGGACCGGTTGGTCGAGTCGGCGCGTGAGGCCGCTGAAGCGGGCATCCCGGCAATATGCCTGTTTCCGTACGTCGACACTTCTCTGAAGACCGAGCGGTGTGAAGAGGCGTGGAACCCGGACAACCTGTCGAACCGCGCCACGCGCGCCGTCAAGGAGGCCGTGCCGGAGATCGCGGTCATGACCGACGTGGCGCTCGACCCTTACAACATCAACGGCCATGACGGCATCGTGCGTGACGGCGAAATCGTGAACGACGAAAGCGTGGACGCCCTCGTCCGGATGGCGGTTGCGCAAGCCGAGGCCGGCGCCGACATGCTTGGTCCGTCCGACATGATGGACGGGCGCATCGGGGCAATAAGGCAGGCACTTGAAGCCGCCGGCCACAAGAACACGTGCATCCTGAGCTACTCGGCAAAGTATGCAAGCGCCTTCTATGGCCCCTTTCGCGACGCAGTTGGAGCTTCCGGATTGCTGGTTGGTGACAAGAAGACCTACCAGCTCGACTGCGGCAACTCGGACGAGGCACTGCGCCTGATCGAACGCGACCTTTCCGAGGGCGCGGACATGGTGATGGTCAAGCCGGGACTGCCGTATCTCGACATCTGCCGCCGAGCGTCGGACGCATTCGGCGCGCCAGTCTTCGCCTACCAGGTTTCTGGCGAATACGCGATGATCAAGGCTGCTGCCGAAAACGGATGGGTCGATGGCGACCGGGTCATGATGGAGGGCCTCGCCGCCTTCAAGCGGGCTGGCTGCGCCGGCATTCTGACCTACTTTGCCATGGATGTCGCTCGGGCACTTGCCCAGTGAGCGGCAACGCCGACCGGAGACCCGGGAGTTTCCAGGCATTGCCTGCAGCACGAGCGAAGAAAGGTGGCGTCGCGTGCCCGTGGCGGCTTCCGGGATCCGGATACGGTGGAACGGACAGGCGCGTCTCGTGGTTCACGCTCACTCAGACTGCAGATTCGTCTTGCCCCTTCGGACAGGAATGCCGATAGATCCCGCATGTTGAAGACCCGGATCATGCCATGCCTGGACGTGGCCGACGGCCGTGTCGTGAAGGGCGTGAATTTCGTCGATCTCGTCGACGCCGGAGATCCGGTCGAGGCGGCAATCGCTTACGATGCGGCCGGGGCTGACGAGCTTTGCTTTCTCGACATCAATGCAACGCACGAAAACCGCAGCACGATGCATGACCTTGCGACGCGGACGGCAGAACACTGCTTCATGCCCTTGACCGTGGGCGGTGGCGTTCGGACTGTCGAGGACGTGCGTGCCCTGTTGCTGGCCGGGGCAGACAAGGTCTCCTTCAATTCGGCCGCAGTGGCAGATCCCGACGTGGTGGCGCGCGCAGCGGAGAGGTTCGGCTCGCAGTGCATTGTTGTTGCGATCGACGCGAAGTCAACGGAACCGCACAGGTGGGAAATCTTCACGCATGGAGGGCGGCGCGCGACCGGAATCGACGCCGTGGAGTTTGCGCAAGTCGTTGAGACGAAAGGTGCGGGCGAGATCCTGCTCACCTCCATGGACCGGGACGGAACACGAGCAGGATTCGACATCCCGTTGACCCGAACGATTGTGGACGCCGTGTCAATCCCTGTGATCGCGTCCGGCGGCGTCGGCGCACTGGATCACCTGGTCGCGGGCGTGACGGAGGGCGGGGCCAGTGCTGTATTGGCCGCATCGATCTTCCACTTCGGAGAGTTTTCAATTGCCGAGGCGAAGGCACATATGTCAGCGCACGGCGTTTCCGTGAGGCTCACTTGATGGGAATTATACCGTTGACCGAAACGTGTTCGTTCCAGCCCCGGCTGATTTCACGGGTCGGTGAGGCGGGCAGCCCCAACGCCTCTCGCCGTGCAGATACGCCAATCCCGGACGCCTCGTCATGTCATTCCGCCCACGCGGCGGTCTTTCACGGGGCCATTGGCCCAAATCCTGATAAGATCGGCGGGAAACCCGCCCTTCCAGATAGCCCCGGACATGGCACGTTCCGCAGTTTCAGTCTGATGAAGATCGGCGGGAAACCCGCCCTTCCAGATAGCCCCGGACATGGCACGTTCCGCAGTTTCAGTCGACGAAACAATCCCCCACTTGATCTCTCCCCCGCCCTCAACTGCGAGGACTTTCGGCGAACTTGGAAGGCCCAAGTGCATGATGCAGACCCGACACCAAAGGAGCAGGAAACGGGCTTTGGGCCATCCAGCAAAGCCTTGTTTTCGAGCGCGAAACTTGCATCTTCGGCATTCTCTGGATCAGGAGAATCTTCCAGGTTCCCATCACGTTTGCACTTCACCAGCACGTCTTCGCGAGAAGCATCCACGCGTTGCGGCGAAATTTCCTGCGGGAGAGTTCCAACGACGCCAATCAGCCACGCCCGCATCGTGGCGTCTACATAGGGAGCGCGCATTCCGTCCCGGCCAAGTCGAGGGGACTTCCAGCGCGAAGTTCAGATGACCGACATTCTGGAACGGCTTGCCCGGACCGTCGCTGAGAAGAGGGCAGCTGACCCCAAGAGTTCCTGGACTGCGCAACTTCTTGCGGCCGGTCCAGAGAAGGCTGCCCAGAAATTTGGCGAGGAGGCCGTCGAAGCCGTCATCGAGGCGGTTCGGGGTGACCGCGACCGGCTTGCGGCGGAAGCGGCGGACGTTCTCTATCATCTAGTCGTAATGCTGGCAGCGCGTGAAGTCGAACTTGATGCGGTGCTGAAGGTGCTGGAAGAGCGCGAAGGCATCTCGGGAGTCGACGAAAAGGCGGCGCGCGGCAGCTGACCGCCCAGGAACGTCCATTCCTTAAGCCGAGCCGACTCCCGCCGACATCCTGATTGCATGCCCGATCCACGACGTGCCGATCACGGTCGACTCCCGTCCGTGCCAGGGTGGCGATCATCCGCAAACGGTTCAATCAGGGCATGTGTCGCCAGACAATTTCACGGATTCGGATTCAAACCCATTTAAATTGCATTAAATCAATATGTTGTCACTTAACGCTATAAATTAAAGGAAAAGAAGCAATGTATTCTTCTGAATAAACACAATAAAATGTCCAATTCAGTACAGGAAGCCATTGCAGCGGCACGCCTGTCTCCTGTCCGCTCCGCAAAAAGCCGCGCCCTTCAAGGAGGGGTCACCCGCCCTCGTCTAGTCGCGCCCGTAGAGATCTGCCGCCCGGCGCTCAAAGGCCTGGACAACACGCTGCGTCACTTCGTTGAAAAAGAGCTTGGCCGTGGTCTGAAGGAGCCTGTTCCTGAACTCGAACTCCACATGGAATCTCACCTCGGATCCGCCCTCCTCTGCGTCAGCGAACTCCCAGTCCGAGTTCATTCGGCGGAAAGGGCCGTCAAGATATTCGGTGTTGATCCTGTTCGAGTCGGGCCAGAGCGTGACCCGGCTGCCAAACTTCTCGCTGAAGACCTTGAAGGAAACAACCAGGTCGGCGAGCATCACGACGTGACTGCCCTCGCGGCGCGTCTCGCGGATGCGCGCGGCAGTGGTCCAGGGCAAGAACTCCGGATAGCGTTCCACATCCGCCACAAGCTCGTACATCTGTCTGGCACTGTAAGGCACGCGACGGCATTCGGTATGGGAGGGCATGTGCTCGGGTCTGGAGTTTTCCTGTCCCTTACGTGTAGGGAGCGGGAACGGGGGTCAAGGGGGGGGACGCGCTTTGACAAGACCATACGCGATTGTCGAGTTGATTTCGGCAGAGGCCATTGCGAACCGGGTCGAGGAGCTCGCCCGTGAAATCCATGCGACGTTTCACGATACAGACAAGCTGATAATGGTCGGGCTCTTGCGCGGTTCCTTCGTGCTCATTGCCGATCTCGTGCGCGAGCTTGACATGAATGTCGAGGTCGACTTCCTCGAAGTCTCCTCCTACGGCAACGAGATGGTTTCGAGCCACGAGGTGCGAATCCTCAAGGATCTCCGAGGCGAAATCGAGGGCGAGGACGTTCTCGTTGTCGAGGACATCGTGGACACGGGATACACGCTAAGCCACGTCGTGAGATTCCTGCAGTCGCGCAACCCGCGAAGGCTCGAAACGATCGCGCTGCTTGACAAGCCGTCACGTCGCGAAGTCGACATCTGCGCCACCTGGACCGGGTTCGAGATTCCCGACGAATTCGTGGTCGGCTACGGAATCGACTACGCGCAGAGAAACAGGAACCTGCCGTTCATCGGGCGCGTTTGCATTGCGGATTCGGACGGCAAGATCAGCGATGACGTGATGGAAGGGTCGTAGTCAGAACTGGACGAGCACGCTCCCGCAAGGTCCTCAGCGCCCGCGAGCTGTGGCATTCCTTGAGTCTTCAGGTAACGTGCAAGGCACAACGTCCCTCGCATGTACAAGGAGATGCAGATGAATTTCACGAAACGATTTGCTCTCATTGCCGCCGCACTGACATTTGCGGGAGTGACGCTCGCACATGCAGGCGGACACGACGGCAATCCCGCCGTAAATGCCCGTCAAGCGCACATGAAGCTCTATGCGTTCAACCTCGACGTGATTGGAGCCATGGCGAAGGGTGAAGTCGAATACGATGCGGATGCGGCGCAGGCGACTGCGAACAATCTCCTGGCGCTCGCGACGATGAATCAGGACGCCTACTGGGCTCCCGGCACTTCGACGGCGGAACTGGGCAATGCGACCAGGGCCCTGCCCTCGATCTGGGAGGAAGGATCGCGCCTGGAAGACTTTGGCGCTCAACTGATCGAGGCCGCAAGCCAGCTCGCTGCGGCTGCAGGTGGAGGTCAAGACGCGCTGCGCGGCGCAATTCGCGGTGTCGGCGGCGCTTGCAGCGCCTGCCACAGGAACTCTCGTCAGCGCTGAATCTGGCGAAATGAGGGCAACCTGCCAGCCGAGGTGAATGAGGTGATGAAACGTGCCCTGACGTGGGTGTCCTTGCTTGGAGTGTTCGGCATTGTCGCAGCGCTCTGGCTGACCCGCCCTGCAATCGTGGATTCCACGCGGTTTGCGTCGCTCCAAGGCATTGCCGCGCAGGGCGAAGCGGTGTTCTGGGCAGGTGGATGCTCGTCGTGCCACAAGGCTGAGACGAGCGACGACGACCTGGCGCTGCCTGGCGGCCGGCGTTTCGTGACGCGGTTCGGCACCTTCGCCGCACCCAACATCTCCCCTGATCCGACTCACGGAATTGGTGACTGGACAATGGCGGAATTCGCCTCTGCCCTGCTCCATGGCACGTCGCCCGAAGGCCGCCACTATTACCCGGCGTTTCCGTACACATCCTATGCACGAATGAATGACCAGGATGTGGCCGATCTTTGGGCGTTCATGCAGACTCTGCCTGCCTTGCCCATGGCAAGCCAGCCGCACGAGCTGACCTTCCCGTTCAATGTCCGCGCCACGCTTGGAGCCTGGAAATTCCTGTTCCTGAAGCCTGCCTGGGTGCGGCCTGCCGAAACGCCCGAACTGGAACGCGGGCGGTACCTGGTGGAAGCATTGGGCCACTGTGCCGAGTGCCATACTCCACGGCACTTCCTGGGGGGCAGCATCGCTTCGGCCTGGATGGAGGGCGCGCCGCATCCTGCCGGAAAGGGACGCATTCCCGGGCTGGTGCCAAACGCCCTGGACTGGAGCGCGGAAGACATTGCCTACTACCTTGAAACCGGATTCACGCCGGACTTCGACAGTGCGGGCGGCGAAATGGCCGAGGTTGTCGCAACAATAGGCAGGCTTTCACCCGAGGACCGCCTGGCCATCGCACGCTACATAAAGGCGCTCGAGTAGCCTCGACACGTTTCGCAGTGCCAGAGAGTCGCTCATGCCTTCCTGCAGAAATTGACTCCTTGCACTCCCCTGGAATCCCGGGGCAATGAGCGGCCATGGCAAGTTTCGTTCTGGCCGTATTCTTCCTGATCGTCACGCCCGGCCCCGGTGTCCTGTCTCTCGCGGGCGTCGGGTCGGCATTCGGACATTCGCAGGGCCTACGCTACCTGGCGGGCCTCTTCGTCGGCACGAACCTCGTGTGCCTTGCGGTGATCAGCGGATTGGCGGCGCTGGTGCTTGCCGAGCCCAGGATCCGGGTGGTCCTGACCATGGCATCGGCGGCGTACCTGCTGTGGCTGGCCTTCCGTATCGCCTTTGCCGGGACAAGAATTGCATTCATCGAGCAGCCGAGCCCGCCCGGAATTCGGGGCGGCATCCTGCTTCAGGCGGTCAATCCGAAGGCCTATGTGGTGAACACGACATTGTTTTCCGGGTTCGCGTTCATGGCCGAACATCCTTATTTTGAGATTGTAATTAAGTTGCTTATTATAAATGTGTTATGGATCGTAATTCATGTGACATGGCTGCGCGCCGGGGTGACGGTTCGACGGATGGATCTGCCCGAGAGGTGGCAACGAGGCATCAATATGGGAATGGCGGTTGCGATGGTTGCCGTAGTGGCGTTGGCGGCCCTCGCGCCCCAAGGTTGAGCAATGAGCGCAAAGGGACAATGAAACTGGCACCTTGGCCGCAAGTGGTCTGCCAGGATCGCGCTTGCCTGACTTGGCCGCCCATACACCGCGCCTTGCCCTGATGCTCGTCACTGTGCACGGAGCGAGGCAATGTCACCTGCCTGCCAAGGCCGCCACGACAAGCTCTCGTCGACCCGTGCTGGCCCCCGCGTTCGAGGATCTGTCCGACCGGCATGGCCACTGGCCATGCGTGTGCAACGGCCAGCTGGTCGCAAACGTTCCTCACGCCTGGGCCCGGATTCACGCGGTTCACGACTCTTGGCACGCCTTCACGCGACTGCTTCTGAACCGTGCATGAATGCCGACCTTGCCGTGATTGCTTGCTGGACTTCAAATGGTAACCTGGAATCAAGTCAGAGTGATCAAGTTCAGGATGGGGCTATGCCGGATCAGAAATTTGGCGAATTCGATGACCTTGTTGAAATGACTCCAGCGCCGCTTCGGCCGGTCACGGTCCGGTTGAAGGAACTCCTGCTTTCCGTAGACCCTGATGCTTGCATTGTCGTACGGCTGGGCGACCGGGCGGCGACCTTCGGCATCGGACCAAAGAAGATGAGCGAAGGCTACTGCTACATTCTGCCTTACAGGAATTGGGTCAATCTCGGGTTTTATCGCGGAGTTGACATTTCCGACCCCGACAAGCTGCTCGAAGGGACTGGGGCCAGGATGCGGCACATCAAGGTCCGCTCGATCGAAGCGTGCGACAATCCAAGGCTCGTCACGATGATCCGTGAAGCGCATGAAGAACGCAAGGCGGCTTTGAGTGTTTCCTGAAGCAGTCATTGGGGCGGCCTTGGGAAGCGGCAGCTTCGTCCTGCATCTTGCTTGCTCATGACGAGTGCAGCAAAGGTCGGGAATGCCCCATGACACGAATTCGCCCTGCCTCACGAGCAAGCAACATGCGCAAAATTTCTCGGACAAGGGCCAAAATTGTTCTTGCTTTGTTTCCATGATTCGGGCATGGACTTCGCGACGCGGGGAAAGGACGAAATCCAAGTCGGATCATCGCGTTGATGGACGTTTGCGTGTTCGGCTTCATGCCATGCACGTTTCACGGCAACTTGGGCCGTTTTCGGGCGACGGGCGACGATGTTGCGCTCGTTTCGGAATGAACCAAGTGTGGCGCACTCGCCCCCAGCGTCAAGGACTCCGGGACCAAACCGCGGTTCCGGATAGCGATCAGCTGCCCGGCTTCGGAAAGAACTGATCGACGAGGATCGGGTTTCCGTCGGGGTCCTTTATGATGATGCTCGCTGGCCCGGTCGCTTCCGGGTCGGTATCGGATTCCATCTCGATCCCGCCGGCCAACAGCGATGCGCGGATGTCGCGCACATCTGTGAAATCGGCGATCCGCGACATGTCTTGGGCAAGTCCCGGATTGAACGTGAGGATGTTCTTCTCGAAGAGCCCCTGAAACAGGCCGATGACCGTCGTTCCGTTCACCAGAATCAGGTATTGCTTTTCGTCGCCGCCCGTCACGTGGAAACCGAGCTTTTCGTAGAAGGACCGTGACACTGCAAGGTCCTGAACGGCAAGGCTGATCGAGAAGGCGCCAAGCTGCACTGTCATGTCTCCAGGCGAGTGGTTCCAAGGTGAATTGCTGACTGCAGCGACGGTAGCGCGTTCAAAGTCGACAGGAAAGACAGGATGTCAGGCATCTCCCTCAGACGAAGACGCGGTACGCCGTGCCAGTCTGCTCCGCTGCCGACCGCAGGGACGGACCCCGTGCATGCGGGGCGACAGAGGGCACGGAGTCAGTACATGGATCCAGTCCCATGCGGGCAAGGACAGCACGATTGGATCGCCATGGCGGCAGGTCATGCGATCGCTTCCAAGGCGGCCTCGTGCAATTCGGGCGTGGCCGCTGCCAGCGCCCTGCCCCCGTCGTGAGCCGGCCTTCCTTCCCAGTCGCTGACGATTCCGCCTGCTGCCTCGATCACGGCAATGGGCGCCTGGATGTCGTAGGCCTCGAGGCCAGCTTCGATGACGAGATCGACCTGGCCAGCCGCGAGCAGCGCGTATGCGTAGCAATCGCATGGCGCAACCGTAGCGGGTAAGTTGCACTTTTCTGGACACTCGTCGAAATGCCGCGGCTTCGGCAGCCGTGCCGACTTCCGGGAATGTCGTGAACAGCGTGGCGTCGGCCAGCGATGTCGTTCCGCTTGCGCTCAAGCGGCGGTTGCCATGCGGTCCCTCAAGAACCGCCCTGCCTCGACCACCCATGAAACGCTCACCGATGTAAGGTTGGTCGATCAGTCCAAGAATCGGCCCGTCGACATCGGCAAGCGCAATCAAGACCCCCCAGGTCGGGGTTCCGCTGATGAACCCTCTCGTGCCGTCAATCGGATCAAGAACCCACGTCAGGCCGCTGACGCCTTGCTTTGGCCCGAACTCCTCGCCTAATATGCCGTCTTCCGGCCGAAGCTCTCCGAGGATCGCGCGCATCGAGGACTCTGCATTCCTGTCGGCAATCGTAACCGGGTCAAAATGTTCGCTCTTGCTCTCGGCAGTCAGATTCCGTGCGCGGAAATGGCGCAGGGTTTCCTCTCGCGCGGCATCTGCCAAACGCTCGGCCACGGACCAGAGCTCGACGTTTTCCGTGTCGCCATCCGTCATCGGCCATCCCCTATGCGCGCGCCCAATGCGGCGTATGCGGCAGAGCCTACGCCGTCAAGGCTTGCTGCTCCGCCTGCGCTTCTGCCTCAAGTTATCCAGTGCGCCGTAAAACCCCGTCCTTCAGGGCGGGGATATTAGGCGCGGGCATTTCACTTTCCTGGGGATCGTTGGTTTTCGACATACCTTCGAACGAGGTCGAGGGGCGCACCGCCGCAGGATGCGGCGAAATAGGACGGCGACCAGAGGACGCCCCTCCGGTAACGTCCGGAAACTTCGGGGCGCATCCGTCGCAGGCGGCGGCTGGACACGCCCTTCAGGCTGTTGACCAGCCTGGAGAGGGGCACCTTGGGAGGATAGTTGACAAGCAGGTGGACATGGTCGTCCTCGCCGTCGCATTCGACCAGTTCGGCCTCGAAGTCGTGACAGACCTTCGCGAAGACGTGCCGCAGGTCCTCCACGGCCGGCCGGGACAGCACGCCGCGCCGGTACTTCGTGACGAAGACCAAATGGACATGAAGCGCGAAGACGCAATGCCTGCCCGTCCTGTATCCCGTTGACTCGTCCACAGGCCAACCGTACCATGGGACCATGCTGAAGGCAATCAAGGTCAGGCTGCATCCGACGGTGGAACAGCGCGAGGCGCTGGCATTCCAGTTCGGGGCCGTGCGCTGGGCGTACAACTTCGCGCTGGAGTGGCGGATGAAGGCGTGGGAAGACCACGGCGAAAGCGTCACGAAGCGGATGACCCTGGACAAGCTGGTCGAGCTGAAGTCCGTCGAGGCAACAAGCTGGCTCAAGGACGCCGACAGCCAGGCTCTTCAGCAATCAGTGATCCACCTGGACGACGCCTTCGGGCGGTTCTTTGGCCGCAGGGCGCGTCATCCGCGCTTCAAGACCCGGCATGGCCGGCAGTCGATGTCGTATCCGCAGCGGGTGAAGGTCGTGGACGGCCGCGCCCTGTACCTGCCGAAAGTGGGGACGGTTCGTGCCGTGCTTCACCGCGCCATCGAGGGCCGGATCAAGACCGTCACGGTGTCCCGGTCGCCGACGGGCAGGCACTACGCCTCCATCCTCGTCGACGACGGCCGGGACCTGCCCGAACCGCTCAAGGTCATGGACGGGGAGAGTGTGGCGGGGATTGACCTCGGCCTCGCGGACGTCGTGGTGGAGAGTTCCGGGCGGAAGACCCCGAACCCGCGTTTCGTGAAACGCACCGCCGCCAACCTGCGACGGAAGCAGAAAAACCTGTCCAGGAAGAGGAGAGGATCGGCCAACCGTGCGAAGGCGCGCGTGCTGGTGGCCAAGGCACATGAAAGGACGATGAACGCGCGGGGCGACTTCCAGCACAAGCTGTCGAGACGACTGGTTGACGAGAACCAAGCAATCTGCGTCGAGACGCTGGGGGTCAGGAACATGCTCGGGAACCGGTCTCTCGCCGCACACATACAGGACGCGGCGTGGGGAGGGTTCGTCCGCAAGCTGGAGTACAAGTGCGTATGGTCCGGCCATCGCCTTGTGAAGGCGGACCGTTGGTTCGCGTCCAGCAAGATCTGCTCGGGTTGCGGCGCCAGGGTCCGGAAGCTGCCGCTTTCGGTCCGGCGCTGGACCTGCGCCGCGTGCGGGGATGAGCACGACAGGGACGTCAACGCGGCCGTGAACCTGCGGCGGCACGGCATCCTGGCACTGAAGGCGGAAGGGCTGTCCGTCTCTGCCTGTGGAGGCTTGCGTTAGACGGGCACATTGCCCGCGGCAGCCTGAAGCAGGAAGCCCCGCCCTTCAGGGCGGGGAGCAGTCACGACCACGCCCCACGTCGGCACGGTGCGACCTGTCTCAGGCCCGCTGCAAAGAGCGAGAGATTTCACGACGGCATGCATGATAGACCGCGATGCGCCTGGCGCTTGAACGCTTCCCTCAACTTTTGGCACCAACGGCCGTGCCGGGCCCGCCCCTGATCATCAGGTGATGCAGTTCGGCCGCCGCGTGGAATTGCGGGTCGGGAATCACCTGCGCGAACTCATCCACCAGGTCTTCGCACCAACGAGCGCGCACGCACCCGCCTTGCTTCGGTCTCTTCGCCGAAAGGAGGCGCAGCGACGAGCGTCTCGGTGTTCTCGGATTCGACGATGGCCGCCTCGTCGCGGATCTTGGCGGTCGAAGGTCCCGCACGGAACGCGAAGGCGATTGCGCCGTTGTCGTGTGTCGATAGCGTCCGCGTGGCCAGGCAACGGGGCCAGAAATGCCTCCTGCTTGTTTCAAGCAGACGCGCCTGCGAAGGGTCACGCAAAGCCTCGCGCCGTGGAGGGGTCGGTCCCGGCGAGCAGCGGAGTCGCTGGACGAAAGGAGGCGATGTGAAAGATGCGCGTGCATGGCGACCCACCAAAGACGTTTCTCGACGAACGGGCACGGCGTCACTGAAACGCCAAGGAACTGAATTCCGCCACACCGTTGGCGAATGAGATCCTGACTCGGACCTGCGGCCAGGCGACGTGCCTTCGGGTAACGAACGGATGCGGACTCAGTCCTTGTCGAGTTTGGCCGCGGCGGGCTGGACGGCCACCTCAATTGCTTCAATGAAGACCCGACCGATCAATTCGACCTTGCGCAACAGATCGATGCGTGCCTTCGCCGCATCCAGTTCGTGCGCGGACAGAACATGGGAAACAAGCCCGCAGCCGTCGGCGAGCGTCACGATCATGGCATCCTTCGGATCTGGAATCGAATCGGCGAGCAGCGCCGACTTGATCCGCCCGGTCAGCCTTCGTTCCGCTGCCTCATCCTTGAGCAGGTAGTGCCGTGCCCCGAAAATTCGCAGGTAGCGATCGTCGCTGAGTTCCAGGATGCGGTTTTCGATCAACCGCGCCAATGCGGTGTTCCGTATTTCGTCAGCGCGCCGGGTCGCGTGTCTGACCCAATGGAGAGCGTCGTAAGTCCGGTCGGCACGAGCAATCTCGGCGAGCATCGGATCGAGCAATTGATCTCCCACGGGCGTGAAGTCGATCACGAACAGCCGTTGGGCATCCGTATCGATGCGATGTTCCAGCGCCAGATCCATCAACACTGCGCCGCCCAGCGCGTACCGAACAGACCACTCAGGTGCCCGCGAAAGCGCCCCGTCGTCGCCTCGCAGCAAAAGCAGGAACTCTTCGGCTAGTCTCATCAGCTTGAACCTCCCAGGAACATTGCCGCCAAGATGTAGTAGAACATCACCGCAATCGCCGCACCCACGGGAAGCGTGACGACCCATGACACGAAAATCGCGCGGACCACGCCGAATTGCAGTTCACCGACGCCGCGCGCCAGGCCAACACCCAGCACGGCGCCCACGAGCGTCTGCGTCGTCGAAACCGGCAAGCCGGTGCCGCTGGCCACAACGACCGTGGACGCGGCCGCAAGTTCGGCGGCGAATCCGCGGCTGGGCGTGAGCTCAGTGATCTTCCGGCCAATCGTGGCCATTACCCGGTACCCGAATGTTGCCAGCCCGACCACGATCCCGCCCGCGCCCAGAAGCAGGACCCAGACCGGAATCACAGACTTGGCGGCCACTCCGCCTGTCGACACCACTCCGATAATCGCCGCGACGGGTCCGATCGCGTTGGCGACATCATTGGAGCCGTGGGCAAACGCCATGCCAGACGCAGTGACGATCATCAGGATGCCAAAAACCCTCTCCACGTCGTCAAAGCGGGACTGTCTTCCCGTGGGGAACTCAAGACTCGGGAAGCCCAGCCGATAGACCAACAGGCGGCCGGCCACGGCGACGATGCCAGCAACCATCATGGAATAGAATAAAGCGACCGGCATGCTCAGATCCAGTCCTACATGCTTCAGGCCCTTGACGAAGGTCACGGCCGAAGTGATGAACACTGCCGCGAAGATGTAGACGGGAACGTAGCGACAAGCATAGTAGGCCGGATCGCTCTTGTCGAAGATTAGCCGCTGCACGCTCAGCACGAGGCAAAACGAGATCACTCCGGCAAGAACAGGGGTTGCCACCCAACTTGCGGCAATGGCCGCCACATCCCACCAGTGCACCGCGTCGAAGCCGATCGCGACCACGGCAAATCCGATAATGGCTCCGACGATCGAGTGCGTAGTTGACACCGGCCAGCCAAACGCCGACGCGAACGTCAGCCAAACGGCGGCCGACAGAAGCGCGGACAGCATGCCGACAACAAGGAGATTCGGGTCGTGCTCAAGCGCTTCGGAGTCGATGATGCCCTTGCGAATCGTGGAAGTCACCTCGCCACCGGCCAGAAACGCCCCGAGGAACTCGAACACGGCAGCGATCACGATGGCCGCACCGACCGTGATTGCACCAGATCCAACTGACGTCCCCATCGAATTCGCTACGTCGTTGGCGCCGATGGCCCAGGCCATATAGAGTCCGGCGAGGATCGCCAAAGTCAGGATGACGACGAGATTTACATCCATGAAACGCGACTCCCGGTCCACATCTTGCGCGACAGAACATGCATGACCGGATCTGGCAACGGGCAGGGTCCCGCGCATGGCACCAGCGCTTCGGCGACTTGATCCCGGGTCATGAGACTCGACCCAACATGGTTCAGGTCTCAGAAGCCCGGGAATACACCCCGGACAAAGCCAGACCGCCGGTGCCGCCCAGCAAGAATGCAGCAACCCTGGCGGTTCTGATCGTCAACATTTTCCGGAACGGGTGAAGCGCAAAGATCGTCCTATCGGTGAATGAACTCAACTGGTCAAATCGCACCTTGCTTGTGGCTCCGGGAAGACACGGACGGTAACGCCCCATCCACCCGGCCTCACGCCAGACCCGCAGACGCGCTGACAAATTGCAATGGCGGCTCGCTCATTGTCAATCGATGTCCCCAGATGCGCGCTCAAGCCGCGAGGGCTTCCGGAACTTCCGCACCGCATGACGAAACTGCAGGATCTCGCGCAGACGCGGCATCTGGCCAAGCGCGCGCATGCACGTGACACCTGAACGAGAGCGACGGGTTTTGCCATCAGAAGGTTGAAATTCACGCCGATTTCGCCATATTGCCTTTCGAAAGCCGTATCCCGGCACGTTGAGACAGGAAGGAGCACAATTGATGGCCAGGTTCGACACCATCCATACGACCGCGACGGACGCGCAATCGGCCGAGATTCACGAAGGTCTGCGCGCGCACATGAACAAGGTCTACGGCATCATGTCCGTAGGCATGCTGGTCACGGCAGCCGTGGCCTGGGGCGTTGGCACGAGCGATGCACTTTCGGCGATATTCCGCGATCCGATTACCGGCAGCCCGAATATCCTGGGCTGGGTCGCGATGTTTCTCCCGTTGGGAATGGTCTTCCTCTTCGGCGGCATGATCAACCGGATTTCGGCAGCTGCCGCGCAAACCTTCTTCTACGTGTTTGCGGCGGCCATGGGCCTCTCGATCTCCTGGATTTTTGCCGTCTTCACCGGCATATCGATCGCCCAGACTTTCGTTGCGACGTCGGCCGGTTTCGCGGCTCTCAGCCTTTGGGGCTACACGACAAAGCGCGACCTTTCGGGTTTCGGGTCGTTCCTCATGATGGGCCTGATCGGCCTGATCATCGCCATGGTGATCAACCTCTTTGTGGCGTCGAGCGCGCTGGCATTTGCCGTCTCCGTGATCGGCGTCCTGATATTCGCCGGTCTCACCGCCTATGACACCCAAAGGATCAAGACGGACTACCTGGCCCACGCCCATGCCATGGATCAGGAGTGGCTCGAGAAGTCTGCAATCATGGGGGCGCTGAGCCTCTATCTGGACTTCATCAATCTCTTCATGTTCCTGCTGCAGTTCATGGGCAGCCGCGAATAGCGGCGGTGGGGAATTGTCGTGATGGGCCGGTCCTTTCGCCGGCCCGTCGTTCTTGACTGCAGCAGACTCCGGATGCCGGCACCTCTCAATTCGGCTTGTTCGCGCCGACCTGCTTGCTTTTGACGGTCGCGAAATGCAGACTTGAACCACGAGCTGCGGTTGAAGGTCGCCTGACCAATCACCAAGTACAGAAGTCGCAATCAGGAGAAGGACCGAACCGCCGTCACTGCGACCGGACCTTCTTGCAGAACGGGACAACTTCATGACCAAGCCTCTGCCAACGCCTTTCCCGGTGCTTCCCCTCAGGGACATTGTCGTGTTTCCCCACATGATCGTCCCGCTGTTCGTTGGGCGTGAAAAATCGGTGCGTGCGCTTGACGAAGTCATGCGGGAAGACAAGCAGATCCTGCTCTCAAGCCAGATTGATCCTTCCATCGACGATCCGGAGATTGACGGCATCTACAAGGTCGGTGTGCTGGCCAATGTTCTGCAACTCCTCAAGTTGCCCGACGGGACCGTCAAGGTGCTGGTTGAGGGGCGAAACCGCGTACGCATCACGGAATACGTGGACAACGAGAGCTACTTCGAGGCACGCGCGGAGGAGCTGGAAGAGGAACTCGGCGACCAGGCTGCCATCCAGGCCCTTGTGGGCTCGGTGGCCAAGGAGTTCGAACGCTACGTGAAGGTCAGGAAAAACGTCTCCGAAGAAGCGCTGTATCAAGTTTCGGAAAGCAAGGACGCGTCGAAGCTGGCCGACCTCGTCTCAGGTCATCTCGGCGTCGAAGTCGAAAAGAGGCAGGAGCTCCTGGAAATGCTCTCGGTCGCGGAACGGCTCGAGGCGGTCTACGGCCTTATCCAAGGTGAACTGGAAGTACTGCAGGTCGAAAAGAAGATCAAGACGCGCGTCAGGTCCCAGATGGAGCGGACGCAAAAGGAATATTACCTGAATGAGCAGATGAAGGCCATTCAGAAGGAGCTTGGCGACGGCGAGGACGGGACGAACGAAGTCACCGAGATCGAGGAGAAAATCGCCAACACGAAGCTCTCCAAGGAAGCCCGCGAAAAGGCCGAAGGCGAACTGAAGAAGCTCAAGTCCATGTCACCTATGAGCGCCGAGGCAACCGTGGTTCGCAATTACCTGGACTGGATGCTGACGATTCCATGGGGCGTGAAATCCCGCGTCAAGAAGGATCTGGGGCGTGCGCAGGAAATTCTCGACAGCGACCATTACGGACTGGAAAAGGTAAAGGAGCGCATTGTCGAATACCTTGCGGTCCAGCAGCGATCCAAAAAGCTGAAAGGGCCGATTCTCTGCCTCGTCGGACCGCCGGGCGTCGGCAAGACCTCGCTCGGCAAGTCGGTGGCAAGGGCAACCGGCCGCGAGTTCATTCGCATCAGCCTGGGCGGCGTGCGCGACGAGGCCGAAATCCGCGGACACAGGCGAACCTATATCGGTTCGATGCCCGGCAAGATCATCCAGGGCATGAAAAAGGCCAAGACCGTCAATCCGCTCATCCTGCTCGACGAGATCGACAAGATGGGTCACGACTTTCGGGGAGACCCTGCGTCCGCGATGCTGGAAGTGCTGGATCCCGAGCAGAACTCGACGTTCACCGATCACTACATGGAGATCGAGTACGACCTCTCGAACGTCATGTTCCTGACGACCGCGAACACCTACAACATGCCTAGCCCCCTTCTGGACCGGATGGAGACCATTCCGCTGGCGGGCTACACGGAAGACGAAAAGCGCGAAATCGCGAAACAGCACCTGCTCGAAAAGCAGATCAAGGGACACGGCCTCAAGGCGTCCGAATTCGAGCTGTCGGAAGAGGCTCTGACCGAGATCATCCGCACCTATACGCGCGAAGCCGGTGTCAGGAACCTCGAGCGCGAGATCGCCAAGCTTGCGCGCAAGGCCGTGACTCGGATTGTACGGAAGGAAGACAAGAAGGTCGTGGTGACTCCAGAGAAGCTTGAAGACTTCCTCGGCGTCAAGAAATTCCGCTACGGCCTGGCCGAAAAGTCCGATCAGGTGGGAGCCGTCACGGGCCTCGCCTGGACCCAGACCGGGGGCGATCTCCTGTCGATCGAGGCGCTGAAGCTGCCCGGCAAGGGAAGAATGAAGACAACCGGAAAGCTTGGCGACGTGATGAAGGAGTCCATCGACGCCGCTTCGAGTTTTGCAAGGTCAATCGCACCGTCCATCGGCGTGCGGCCGACCCGGTTTGACACAATGGACATCCACGTTCATGTGCCGGAAGGTGCTACGCCGAAGGATGGTCCGTCGGCGGGTGTGGCAATGGTCACTTCGATCGTTTCGGTGCTCACGCAGATTCCGGTCCGGAAGGACATTGCAATGACCGGCGAAATCACGCTGCGCGGCAATGTCCTGGCAATTGGCGGCCTGAAGGAAAAACTGCTGGCGGCCCGCCGCGGCGGGATCTCGATGGTCTTGATACCCGAAGAGAACGAGAAGGATCTGCCGGAAATCCCCGACAACGTGAAGGACGGATTGAACATCATTCCCGTCTCGACGGTTTCCAAGGTCCTGGAGCACGCGCTTGTCCGGCAACCGGAACCCATCGAATGGGACGAAGAGGCCGAATATGCCGCGCTGGCCCAACGTGCGGCGGCGGCCCGGTCCGGTGAATCCGAGGTCATGACCCACTGAACCAGCTAGGCTGAGCCCGTCCGCCAGAGCGCGGGCGCGACATTCTTTCCGTCACTCAGTGACACGCATGCGCAAGTTCAGTCGAAAGGACACACACCCTGCAATCTCGTCCCTTGCGGCACTGGCGAATCGATCGTGCCGCAACGCACGTCAACTTGGGTTGCTCGGCACGTCAGCCTTGGACCGGAACACCGGCAGGTCCGCGCCGGACACTTCGGCAGACAAGGCCAGTTCCTGGACGTATGATCGAGCCTTGCAGGCCCATGCCGCCTTTTCCATGGCATCGGATATCTTCTGGCGAACGGCCTCGAACGGCAGCACCGCGCCTTCGTCGACAGCGTCCATGCGGATGATGTGCCAGCCGTGGCGCGTGAGAACAGGCTCGGCCGTGACGTCGCCTTCGGAAAGCTGGCGCAAAGCGGCTTCGAACTCGAACGAGGTCTCTCCCGGCCCGAACTGGCCAAGCTTCCCGCCAGTCGCCCGTGAGTTGCAATCACTGTCCGACGCGGCGATTCGGGCAAAGTCGCGCGGATTGTCACGCACGCGTGCCGCAAGCGCATGCGCCCGGGCTTGTGCCATGGCCCGACTGCTCTCGTCGCTCGGATCACAAGCCACAAGGATATGCGACACTTCCCATAGGGGCGGCGTACGAAAACGTGATGGATCGCGTTCCCATTCCGCGCGGACGGCCTGCGCGGTCGGAGAGTCGAGTTCAAGAACGGTCTCAAGAAGCTGCCGGATCAGTGCCTCTTCATCAGTTTCGAATCGATCCGCTCCGAGTCTCGCCGGTTCGGGCACGAGCCCCTGCCGATTCGCTTCCTGCAAGAGGAGCGTGCGCACGGCCACGGCGTTGGCTGCCTTGCGCCAAGCCAACCCTGGCTTGCCCTTGGGAACGGGGTGGTTCTGTGCCTCTGCGGCAATGGCTGCCTGAGGGATCGCCATTCACGACGAGAGGCGGCAACAAGGATGCGGCCATCTCTGTCACTCGGCCGGGCCGGCAGCTGCGCCGGATGACGTTGCAGACTTGGACTTCGCAGCGCCTTGCATCGGAGATGCCGGTCCGGTGCGGCTCGGCAGCGGGGTGCTGCGGCGTGAGCGCACCACCTGGTAGCCCGGGCGCGTCAGCAGGTAGCGGAACGGCACTGCAAAGCCCGACAGGGCGTGGACGAGTCGCGTGAACGGAAACACCAGGATGATCACCAGCCCCAACACCAAGTGAAGCTTGAAGACCAGTGCCGCGTCCGCGATGTAGCTCGCCGCAGCCGCGTCGAACGTGAAGATGCCCTGCGCCCAGGACATGAACTTCACCATCTCATGCCCATCAAGATGGTCGACCGAAACAAGGATCGTGCCAAGTCCCAGGACCAATTGCACCAGCAGCAATGCGAGAATTGCGATGTCCCAGAAACTCGAGGTCTGGCGAATGCGCGGGTCCGTCCATCGGCGATGGAACAACATGCCGCCGCCGATCAACGCCATCACGCCGGCAATCCCGCCCACGACCAATGCAAGCATTTGCTTCGCGCCATGACTGATGCCGACAAGTTCGAACACCCGGATCGGTGTCAGCAGGCCCACCAGATGCCCGAAGAAGATCACCAGCACACCGACATGAAACAGAATGGAACCGATCACCAGCTGCCTTCGCCGCAACAACTGTGACGAAGATGTCTTCCAGGTGAACTGGTCGCGCTCGTAGCGCGCGATGGTGCCCATGATCCCTACCCCAAGCGCGATGTAGGGGAAGATTCCAAACAGAAAATCGTGCATTTGGGCCTCCGTCACTGAGTTGCTGCACCGGACGCCTGGCGGCCCGGTTCATCGATTCGAGCAAGAATGTCCCGCGCCTGCGGGCACCCGGCCCCGGGGTCGGGCCCGAAGCGGACCTCGCTCTCCTCCCAGATCTCGTCCAGCGCATCCAGGTTGTCAGGATCGACTTCGGGTTGCCCGAGCAGTTCCGTGACGGCCGAGCGATCGGCCTTCGTTCCCGAAAGCTCCAGTAGGGCGGCAAACACCCCGCAAAACGGGCTCTTCCGCCGAGAGTGCCTGATGCTCAGAGCCTCAAGAATATGCGCTGCATCGGCAAGGACTTCCTGCGCCTCCCGGCGAGGACGCATCGAAAGGAACTCCAGGACTACCGGCAAGTGATCAGGCAATTCCGTCGTCGCAAGATCGAACCCCCCTGCGCGGTATGTCTCGAGAAGCGACACCATTGCGCCGCCTCGATCCCTGCTCTCGCCATGGACATGTTCGAAGAGGTTCAAGGAAAGCGTGCGCGATCGATCAAAGAGGCCCACGTACCGCTCCTCCAATTCGTAGATGTCGCGTGACCGGAGTTCCTGCGCCAGTTGACGCAAGGACTTGCGCGTGCTGCCGCTCAGGCGACGGTCCGAGTCGAAAACGTCCCCGATTTCCTGCATGGCGGCCTTCAGGTCCTGCGTCGGGTAGCTCAGCGTCAGAGACAGGGACTTGAGCGTGCGATCCATCACTTCACCTCCTCAGGCATCTTCAAGGGCTTGCGAGTGCCGCCGAACAACGATCCGCCGGAGATTCCCGTCGAGCATCCGTTGCCGTCGGTGAAGCCACAGTCGCCGCGGAGATCGTACGCGTCCTCGACTTCCTCACGATGCGTGGTGGGGATCACGAAGCGATCCTCGTAGTCAGCCAGCGCCATGATCCGGTACATGTCCTCGATCACGCGACCCGACAGTCCGACACGGGCCGCTATGCCCTCGTCGTTCACGCCGTCCAGGGTCTTGGCCCGCATGTAGCTGCGCATGGCCAGCATCCGTTCCAGGGCCCGTGCTATCGGCTCTTCGTCTCCTGCCGTGAGCATGTTGGCGAGGTAGCGCAGCGGGATTCGGAGATTGCGCACGTCAGGCATCGCGCCTTCCATGCCGATCGCGCCTGCTTCGGCCGCATTCTGAATCGGCGAGAGCGGCGGGATGTACCAGACCATCGGCAACGTCCGGTATTCGGGATGCAGCGGAAACGCGACTTTCCATTCCATCGCCATCTTCCAGATCGGGCTCTCCTGCGCTGCCTTGATCCAGTCGCCGGGAATGCCGTCGGCCCGGGCCGTCTCCACGATCTCCGGGTCATGCGGATCAAGGAATATCCCCAGCTGAGCGTCGTACAGGTCCTTCGTGTCGGCCACGTTCGCGGCTTCCTCGATCCTGTCGGCATCGTAGAGCATCACGCCGATGTAGCGGATGCGACCCACGCAGGTTTCCGAGCATACGGTAGGATTGCCGCTCTCGATCCGCGGGTAGCAGAGAGTGCACTTTTCGGACTTTCCGGTCGACCAGTTGTAATAGACCTTCTTGTAGGGACAGCCCGAGACGCACATTCTCCAGCCCCGGCACTTTTCCTGGTCGATCAAGACGATCCCGTCCTCCTCGCGCTTGTAGATCGCGCCGGAGGGGCATGATGCAGCACAGGACGGGTTCAGGCAGTGTTCGCAGAGGCGCGGGAGATACATCATGAAAGTGTTCTCGTATTCCCCGTAGATCTCCTTTTGCACACCTTCGAAGTTGTAGTCCTGGCTGCGCTTGGAAAACTCCCCGCCCAGGATCTCCTCCCAGTTCGGGCCCTTCTCGATTTTCTCGATTCGTTTCCCGGTGATCTGAGAGCGAGCGCGCGCCGTCGGAAATGCCTCCGATTCCGGCGCCGACTGAAGGTGGTCGTAATCGAAGTCGAACGGCTCGTAGTAGTCGTCGATTTCCGGCAGGTCCGGATTCGCGAAGATGTTTGCCAGGATTCGCCACTTGGACCCTTGCCTTGGCTGGAGCTTTCCGGAACGCGTCCTCTCCCAGCCACCCTTCCAACGCGCCTGGTTCTCCCAGTCGGTCGGGTAGCCGGTGCCCGGTTTTGTCTCGACATTGTTGAACCACGCGTATTCCACGCCGTCGCGGCTCGTCCAGACGTTCTTGCAGGTGACGGAACAGGTGTGACACCCGATGCACTTGTCGAGGTTCAACACCATGCCGATTTGTGCACGCACTCTCATTCTGCGGTCTCCTTCGTCCTTGCTTTGCCGTCGAGCCAGTCAACCTTCCGCATCTTGCGAACAACGACGAACTCGTCCCGGTTCGCGCCTACGGTGCCGTAGTAGTTGAACCCGTAGGACTGCTGCGCGTAGCCGCCAATCATGTGAGTTGGCTTCACGACCGCCCGTGTGACTGAATTGTGGATGCCGCCACGCTTGCCAGTTCGCTCGGAACCGGGTGTATTCACGATCTTCTCCTGCGCATGATACATGAACGTCGTACCGTCCTTGATCCGCTGGGACACGACCGCGCGGGCCGTCAAGGCGCCGTTGGCGTTGTAGAGCTCGACCCAGTCGTTGTCGACAATTCCGGCTTCCGCCGCATCGTTCTCGGAGATCCAGATCACGGGCCCCCCCCGGTTCAGCGTCAGCATCAGCAGGTTGTCGGAATACGTGGAGTGGATGCCCCATTTCTGGTGCGGCGTTATGAAATTCAGGACCACGTGCGGCGACCCGTCCTTGGCATCCAGGTTGATCTCCTTCGTGATCGACTTGAGATCGACCGGAGGACGATAGGACATAAGTCCTTCGCCGAAGGCTCGCATCCACAGATGATCCTGATACAATTGCTGACGGCCGGTCAGCGTACGCCATGGGATCAACTCGTGGACGTTGGTGAAGCCGGCATTGTAGCAGACGTCTTCGCTCTCCAAGCCGGACCAGGTCGGTGACGAGATGATCTTCCTTGGCTGCGCGGCAATGTCGTGGAAGCGGATCTTCTCGTCTTCCTTCGGCCGTGCCAGGTGTTCAAGATCACGACCAGTGGTCTTGCTGAGCGCTGCCCACGCCTTGACCGCAACCTCGCCATTCGATTCAGGCGCGAGCATCAGCACGACCTCGCTCGCATCGATGTCCGTGACTATCTTCGGGCAACCCATTGCCGGGCCATCCTCCCACACGCCGTTCAACTCGCGCAGATGCTGGACCTCTTGTCCCGTTTCCCAGGAAATTCCCTTCCCGCCGTTGCCTATCTTGTCCATGAGCGGCCCGAGGGCGCAGAACCTGTCGCCGATTGCAGTGTAGTCTCGTTCAACCGCGACGAAGTTCGGTGCCGTCTTGCCAGGGATCAGTTCGCATTCCCCCTTCTTCCAGTCCTTAACCTGGTCCTGGGCGATCTCGGCCGGAGTGTCATGCAGGATCGGCAACGTAACGACGTCGGTTTCGACACCGAGGATCTCCGGCGCAACTTCCTGGAACTTGCAGGCGATGGCCTTGAAAATCTCCCAGTCCGACTTGCTCTCGTACGCGGGGTCCACGGCGGCCTGCAGCGGATGAATGAATGGATGCATGTCCGAAGTGTTGAGGTCGTTCTTCTCGTACCAACTGGCCGTTGGCAGCACGACGTCGGAATAGACGGCCGTGGTGGACATCCGAAAGTCTATGCAAACCAGAAGATCGAGCTTCCCGCGAGGCGCCTCCTCGTGCCACTTCGCTTCCTTCGGGCGCTCACGCCCTTCCTCGCCCAGATCACGGCCGAGGACGCCGTGATCGGTGCCGAGGAGGTGCTTGAGGAAATACTCGTGTCCCTTGCCGGACGAACCGAGAAGGTTCGATCTCCAGACGAAGAGATTGCGTGGCCAGTTCTCGGGCGCGTCCGGATCCTCGCAAGACATGCTCAGCTTGCCGGACTTCAATTGCCCGGTCACGTAGTCAGGAATCTCCTTGCCCTCCTCCCTGGCAGACTTGGCAATCATGAGCGGATTCGTGCGGAGCTGCGGGGCTGAAGGGAGCCATCCCATCCGTTCGGCACGAATGTTGTAGTCGATCATGGCGATATCCCAATCGCCTTCTGGCGCAGTCGGAGACAGGATTTCGTCCGTCGTCAGCGTCTCGTAACGCCACTGGTCGGTATGTGCATACCAGGCGGACGTCGAGTTCATGTGCCGGGGCGGGCGGGCCCAGTCGAGCGCAAACGCAAGAGGCAGCCAGCCAGTCTGCGGCCGCAGCTTTTCTTGCCCGACATAGTGCGCCCAGCCGCCGCCCGACTGACCTACGCAGCCGCACATCACCAGCATGTTGATGACGCCGCGGTAGTTCATGTCCATGTGATACCAATGGTTCATTGCCGCGCCGATGATGATCATCGACTTGCCCCGGGTCTTCTCGGCGCTGTGCGCGAATTCGCGAGCGACATGGACGATCTTGTCGGCTGACACGCCCGTGATCCTCTCGGCCCAGGCAGGCGTGCCCGGCACGTCCTTGTCGTAGGAATCCGACACCCAGTCGCCGCCGAGACCCCGGTCAAGGCCGTAGTTGGCGCAGAAGAGGTCGAAGACTGTGGCAACCGCAGTTTCGCCTTCAGCAGTCTTGATGCGCCTGATCGGCACGTTTCTCGTCAGGACATTCGGGCGGTCGTCGCCGGTCGAGAAGGCTTGGGTCGCATCCGCGCCGAAATAGGGAAAGTCGACGCCTGCCACCTCGTCATGGCAATCATCGAGTATGAGCGACATCATGAGCGAGACGTCCGTACCCGCAGCCCTTTCCTCCAGGTTCCACTCGCCTTGTTCGCCCCAGCGGTAGCCGATGGAGCCATTTGGCGAGACAAGCGTCCCGGAACTCTCGTCAATTGCGACGGTCTTCCACTCGGGATTGTTGTCCTCGCCAAGGGCGCCATCCAGGTCTGCGGCCCGCAGGAATCGCCCCGGGACGAGCTTGCCGTCCACTTCGTCGAGTCTCACCAGCATCGGGAAGTCGGAGTACTTGCGGCAGTAGTCCTCGAAGTACTCTGCTTGCCGGTCGAGGTGGAACTCGCGCAGGATCACATGGCCGAACGCCATTGCCAGCGCGGCATCGGTGCCCTGCTTCACGTTCAGCCAGACGTCGCCGAACTTGGCGGCCTCGGAGTAGTCCGGGCAGATCACGGCAGACTTGGCGCCGCGATAGCGTGCTTCCGTGTAGAAATGTGCATCCGGGGTCCGGGTCTGCGGCACGTTTGATCCCCACAGGATCAGGTATGCGGCGTTGTACCAGTCCGCGCTCTCCGGCACGTCTGTCTGCTCGCCCCAGGTCATCGGCGACGCCGGGGGAAGGTCGCAATACCAGTCGTAGAACGACATGCAGACTCCGCCTAGCAAGCTGAGGTAGCGTGACCCGGCGGCGTAGGAGATCATCGACATTGCGGGGATCGGGGAAAAGCCGAAGACCCGGTCAGGACCGTAGGTCCTTACGGTGCAGGCATTGGCCGCCGCAATGATCTCGGTTGCCTCGTCCCAGGATGCGCGAACGAAGCCGCCCTTGCCGCGAGTCGCGACGTAGGAGGAGCGAAGCTCCGGATCGCTCTGTATCCTGGTCCAGGCCTCAACAGGCGTCATTGTCGCGCGCGACTCTCGCCATGCTTTCATGAGCCGCCCCCGCACGAGCGGATGCTTCACCCTGTTGGCGCTGTAAAGGTACCAGCTGTAGGAGGCGCCACGCGCACAGCCGCGCGGTTCATGGTTCGGCAGGTCGGGCCTCGTGCGCGGGTAGTCGGTGTGCTGGGTTTCCCAGGTGACGATCCCGGACTTCACGTAGATTTTCCACGAGCAGGACCCGGTGCAGTTCACGCCGTGAGTCGAGCGGACAACCTTGTCATGCCGCCAGCGGTTTCTGTAGACGTCCTCCCAGTCGCGACTCTCGCGGGTCACTTGGCCGTGGCCGTCCGAGAATTGCTCAAGTTCCTTTGGCTGCAGGAAGTTCATTCTGTCGAGCAAGTGGCTCATGTCATTTCTCCCAGGATCGTGCGTGCGCGCGCAAGGGTCCCCTTGACCTGTCGTTCAGCATGGTACCGGCGCATTCCTGCGCGTGTAGAACGTCCACGTGATGACCAAGCAGACAATGTAGAAGATCAGGAAGCACCAAAGTGCCGCCGCTGGCCCTCCTGTCATGCTGATCGACGTGCCGTAGGCCTTGGGGATGAAAAAGGCGCCGTAGGCGGCAATCGCGCTTGTGAACGCGATGATGGCCGCGCTTTCCATTTCGGCTTGCCGATGCGTGCCAGCCTTGTCGATGTCCGGATGAAGCCGGGGGATTTCCTGCAGCATGATCGACGGGATCATCTGAAACGTCGAGGCGTTGCCGACGCCCGTCAGGAAGAACAGGGCCATGAAGCAGGAGAAGAAGCCCCAGAAGTTGCCGTCGCCGCCA
Source organism: Paracoccaceae bacterium (assembly GCA_965208685.1). Classification (GTDB taxonomy): domain Bacteria; phylum Pseudomonadota; class Alphaproteobacteria; order Rhodobacterales; family Rhodobacteraceae; genus JAJEFO01. Next base: position 1,909,242 of record CBDBPL010000007.1, read on the forward strand.
TTCTGCGGCAGGAACTGGAGAACGCCGAAGACCGCAACGGCCATTCCGAGGAACACCCAGAAGGTCACCCGGCCGCCGCCGAACCTGTCGGAGACCCATCCCGTCGCGGCACGGCTCAATGCGCCGACGAGCGGGCCGAGAAACGCGTACTGCAGGGCGTTCACCTCCGGAAACTGTGTTTTCATAAGGAGCGGGAAGCCCGCCGAGTAGCCGATGAAGCTCCCGAAAGTGCCGGTATAGAGAACGCACATGATCCAGTTGTGCTTGCGCTGGAGGATGGTCAACTGGTTTGACAGCGAAGCCCTGGCATCCGCGATGTCGTTCATCCCGAACCAGGCTGCGATTACGGAAACAACGATGAACGGCACCCAGATGAACCCGGCGTTCTGAAGCCAGAGCCGGCTGCCATCGGCCAGTTCCTGAGGCCCGCCGCCAATTGCGCCGAACACTCCGATCGTGATGACGATCGGCACGACGAACTGCATGACGGACACGCCCAGGTTGCCCAGCCCCGCATTCAACGCGAGCGCATTTCCTTTCGTCTTCTTCGGAAAGAAGTAGGCGATGTTTGCCATCGAAGACGCAAAGTTCCCGCCGCCAAATCCGCAAAGCAGCGCCAGGACCAGGAAAGCGAGATAGCTCGTGTCGGGATTCTGAACGGCCACTCCGATGCCCACGGCAGGCAGAAGAAGCGATGCAGTAGACATCGTTGTCCAGAGCCTCCCGCCGAAGATCGGGATCATGAAGCTGTAGAAGATTCGAAGTGTCGCCCCTGACAACCCGGGAAGCGCGGCAAGCCAGAACAGCTGATCGGTCGTGTAGTCGAATCCGATGGCAGGGAGCCTGGCAACCACGACCGACCAGACCATCCAAACCGAAAAGGCAAGCAGAAGACAGGGAATCGAGATCCAGAGATTTCGGGTTGCAATGGCGTGGCCCCTGTCCTTCCAGAAGGCTTCGTCTTCGGGACGCCAGTCCACCAACGTGCGGCCTCTCTGGCCTCCTTCCTTGTCCTGGAACGTCATGTGTTCGATCCTTTCGGCTGTGCTTGGTTGGCCGGACCGTCAATCTGGTGGCCCGGCCCCTTTGCCAGATCAATGGCCGGCCGGTGCCGGCAGCGGTTCGTGCGGCACGTCGGAGAGGTAGATCTCTTCGGCCAGCGCCGGGTGGCGGGCATGCTCCATGCGGCGAATGGCGGCGTGCATCCAGACCGTTGAAACCAGAACGATGCCGAAGAGCAGCATGAACGGTGCGGTCCAGACTCCCGTGGTGTCCAGCAGAATGCCGAACGCAATGGGCAGGAAGAAGCCGCCGAGTCCGCCGATCATGCCGACCAGACCGCCGACCGAGCCTACGTGATGAGGGTAGTAGACCGGGATGTGCTTGTAGACCGCGGCCTTGCCGAGGCTCATGAGAAAGCCGAGAATCACCGTCAGCGCGACAAAGACTCCAACGCTCAAGCCAAAGTTGAACTCGATCGGGCCTGCGATTCCCTGCACGATGTAGCTGGTCTGCGGATAGCTCATGATGAACAGCACCAGGAGCGAACCGATGAAGGTCAGGTACATCACGAACCTGGCGCCCCAAATGTCCGACATCCACCCGCCGAGGGCGCGGAATACCGAACCCGGGAGCGAGTAGAGGCCCGCAAAGACACCGGCCATCGTGAGTTCAAGACCGTAAGCGCCGACGTAGTATCGCGGCAGGAAGCTCGCCAAGGCAACGAAGGCCCCAAACACGAAGAAGTAGTAGGTGGCAAAGCGCCAGACCTGGAAGTTCTTCAGCGGTTCGAGCTGCGAGCTGGCCGAGATCGGTCGCTGGCCGGTGCGCCTTCGCTCCTCGTGAACCGGGTCGGTCTTCGCGAGAACGTAGAACAGCACGGCAGTGAGCGCCAATGCGACGGCATAGATCCGTGCCGTTCCCTCCCAGCCAAGGGCGACCACCAGGAACGGAGCCGCAAAGTTCGTGACTGCGGCGCCCACGTTGCCGGCCCCGAAGATGCCAAGCGCAGTGCCTTGGTGCTCCGTGTCGAACCAGCGAGACGTATAGGCCACGCCAACGATGAAGGAGCCGCCGGCAAGACCAAGTCCGAGGGCCGCCAGCAGGAACACCTCGTAGGTCTGCACGCTGGTCAGCAGCCAGACCGCAACCGCAGTGATCAGCATCTGCAGGGGAAACATGATCCGGCCACCGAACTGCTCTGTCCAGACGCCGAGGAAGATGCGGCTTACAGAGCCGGTCAATACAGGCGTTGCGACCAGCAAGCCGAACTGCGTGTCGTTGAGGCCAAGGTCCTGCTTGATCTTTACCCCGATGATCGAGAAAATCGTCCACACTGCAAAGCAGACCGTGAACGCGAACGTGCTCAGTCCTAGTGCACGGTATTGATCTGAAAGCGGGATTTCGTCTTGTGCCTGCATGTGTTGCTTCTCCGGTATTCGCGTCAGGACCAAGAACCCATGGCGGGCTCGCCGGTGAGTGTGCAGGCATCGGGAACGCCGATGACTTGATTCAGATCAAGAAAACTGGGAATGCACTGCAAAACAAATGCGTTGTCAAAGTTCTTCTTGTCGCCGACAATGAACCGTCAAGTCGAACTTGGACACAGGACAATCATGCGCTTGAAATCCGTCAAGCGCATGGCCGCTCATCGTAAAGAGGTTTTCAATGGTGCGCTTGGGACTGTCCGAATCGGACTACCCTGACATTCGGGAACTGCACCTGTTTTCGGACATGGCGAACGACCAGTTCCAGACGCTCATGCGCGGCGCCTACGTTCAGAACTTTCCGCCACGCATCGAGTTGATCGCCGAAGGCGACCCGAGCGACTTCCTGCACATCGTCACGTCTGGTTCCGTCGACCTGTTCTCGACGTGGAACGGGCGCGAGACAAGCATGGAAACCGTCTGTCCCGTCTCCACCTTCATTCTCGCCGCAACGATCAAGAACGCCCCCTACCTGATGTCGGCAAGGACTCTCGAAAAGAGCCGCATCGCCCTGATTCCCAGCCAGGACGTCAGGGCCGCGTTTGATGCCGACCAACGCTTTGCACGCGCCATCGTGTCGGAACTCGCGCAATGCTACCGTTCGGTGATAAAGGCACACAAGAACCTAAAGCTCAGGACGTCGCTCGAACGGCTTGCGAACTACCTGCTGCAACAACGGGTGCACTCGGATGACGTTGCGGAATTCGACCTTCGGTTCGAGAAACGCCGACTCGCGTCCATGCTCGGCATGACACCCGAGAATCTGAGTCGGGCCTTCAAGGCCCTTCGCCCTTATGGCGTAACCATCGAAGGCAACCGCGTAAGGATTGCCGACCCCGAGGACCTCGTGCGCTTCGCGAAACCCGACCCTCTCATAGACGACCATTCTACTTGAAATCCGGCTGGACGGGCCGGTTCTTGACGCGGCGTCGCATTCATGTTCGCCGGCGCAGTGTCCCGGGTCGCCTCAACTGTCACGGAACTCCGGATTCGACGGGCCCCTCACGGCGCGCTGACGGTTCCGCCGCAGACGGGATTCGCTGCGCCGGTCGTTCCCGGCGCGGATGTCGGCAACTTCAGGCGGACTCGTGCCGCGAGATAGCCGAATGCCTGTGCCTCCAGCATGTCGCCATCCAGCCCGACCTCCTCCACCGGCATGACCGGACTATCAAGCCCCGCGGTCAGCAATGCCATGAGGCCGCGGTTCTTGCGGCCCCCACCGGACACCAGGACCTGGATGGGCGCCTGTGGGCAATGCGCCACTCCCAGGGCGACCGCCTGTGCCGCGCCGGCCGCGAGGGTCGCCGCGGCATCGGCAGGCGCGCATGCATGGACCTCCGGCAGCCATCCTGAAAACTCGTTTCTGTCCAGTGATTTCGGAGGCGGTCTTGAGAAATATTCGTGATGCTCCACCAGGCGCCCAAGGATTCCCGCATTGACATTGCCCGCCGACGTCAACCGACCGTCCTGATCCATCGGAGCGTTGAGCCGGACTTGGCAGAGATCGTTGATCGGCGCATTGCCCGGGCCGGTGTCAAAGGCCAGGCAGGCGCCCGGAGACTCGGGCGTTGGCAACAACGGGTCCAGCCAAGTGAGGTTCGCGACGCCACCCAAGTTGAGGAAGGCGACCGGTCCGGAGACGCCTAGCATTCGAGCGAGTGCAAAGTGATAGAACGGCGCCAGTGGCGCGCCCTGCCCTCCGTGCCGCATGTCTTCGGAGCGGAAGTCCCAGGCCACCGGCACGCCGAGGGCACCGGCCAGCGATTCGCCGTCGCCGATTTGGCGCGTTCGGCCTTCGTCGGGACGATGGAGTGTCGTCTGGCCGTGGAATCCGACCAGTTCCGCACCGTCGAACTCGGACAGGATTTCGACATGCGCGGCTTCGACCACCTTGGCGGCGGCATCGATTTCGCGGCCTTGTTCATGCCCCAGGGCGGAACGCAGGATCTCCCGCTCGGTCGGCGAATAAGGTCGATATCCCGTCCGACCGAACTCCAGGACGTGAGTCCCGTCTGTCCGGATCATTGCCGCGTCCACACCGTCCAGGGACGTGCCGGACATAGTGCCGGCCACCCAAATCGAGCCATCTTCAGGCATGGAGTTTGCGTTGCCTTCCGCGCGCGTATAGGAGTCGTCGCCGCATGGACGCAAGAATATACGGGACGGCGATGACCTTTCACCCCAAATCGGAATTCCTTTCCACCGTGAAGTCACGCGGGTTCCTAGCCGATTGCACCGACCTTTCCGGCCTCGACGATGAAATGCGGAAGGGCTCCGTCACGGGCTACATCGGCTTTGACCTGACGGCCACGTCGCTGCATATCGGCAACCTTGTGCAAATCATGCTCCTCCGGTGGATGCAGAAGACCGGCCACAGGCCGATCACGCTGATGGGTGGCGGCACGACCAAGGTCGGCGACCCTTCCGGCAAGGACGAAATGCGCAAGATGCTATCCGTCGAGAGAATTCGGGAAAACGCCGAGGGAATTCGCAAGGTCTTCCTGCGCTACATTTCCTACGGCGACGGGCCCAAGGATTCGCCTCTCGTGGACAATTCGGAGTGGCTCGACGATTTGGGATACATCGGTTTCCTGAGAGATGTCGGCAAGCACTTCACGATCAACCGACTCCTCGCGTTCGAGAGCGTGAAGTCGCGACTGGACCGAGAGCAGGCGCTTTCCTTCATCGAATTCAACTACATGCTGCTTCAGGCCTACGACTTTCTCGAGTTGCACCGACGCTTTGGATGCATGCTGCAGATGGGCGGGTCGGACCAGTGGGGCAACATCGTCTCAGGCACCGACCTGATCAGGCGTGTGGAAGGGGCCGATGCTTTCGGCCTCACGACTCCGCTCGTGACCCGTGCAGATGGCAGGAAAATGGGCAAATCGGCAGAGGGTGCCGTCTGGCTGAACGAGGAAATGATGTCGGGCTACGAATTCTGGCAGTGGTGGCGGAACGTGCCTGACGAAGATGTCGGGAAGTTCCTGAAGTTGTTCACGGAACTGCCTGTCGACGAGTGCGACAGGTTTGGGGCGCTTGGCGGCTCGGAAGTCAACGAGGCGAAGATTCGGTTGGCAAACGAAGTGACCACGCTTTGCCGGGGAACCGAGGCGGCTCGTGCAGCGGAGCAGACTGCGCGCGAAGTCTTTGAGAAAGGCGGCGTAGGTGATGACCTGCCCACGCTGGAACTGGCGCGCGAAGACGTTGGCGACGGAATTGCCGCCGCGCAGCTCATCGTGCGTTCAGGACTCGCCAAGTCCGGCAAGGAGGCCAAGCGCCTCATTGCGGAGAACGGGGCACGGGTCGACGACAAGCCACTGACCGATGCAGGGCGGATGTTTGACCTTGCTGCATTGAGTTCACCCATCAAGCTCTCGGCTGGCAAAAAGCGACACGCTCTCGTCAAGCTCCAGAAATAGGTTCTGCATCTGCGTGCGCCGCTGCACAACGCCTTCTATGAAGGGGGCGCTCGGCGGAACGCGGAGGAACCGGAGCGGTTCCGGCGAATTGGCAGGCGTCTTTACTGACAGGCGCTTATTCCTTATATAATCACTCAGTCAATTGCGGCAACAGCGAGGCAGCCATGACAGTTGAGTTGAGCGAACAGCTTGAGGGCGCGCCGCTGATTGCGCCGTCGGCCACTGACCATCCGCTCTACGACTCGATCGTGGCGGCGTGCCGTTCTGTGTACGATCCGGAGATTCCGGTGAACATCTATGATCTGGGCCTGATCTACACGATCGACATTTCTGACGACGGAGCCGTTACGGTCCTGATGAGCCTGACCGCGCCGGGATGTCCTGTTGCCGGAGAGATGCCTGGATGGGTTGCCGAGGCCGTCGAGCCCCTGCCCGGTGTCAGGCAGGTCGATGTGACTCTCACGTGGGATCCACCCTGGGGCATGGACATGATGTCCGACGAAGCTCGGCTCGAACTGGGATTCATGTGATGTTCGGAGTTCCCGAAAAAGCGGCCGTGACAATGACCTCTGCGGCAGTTGGCCAGATCACGAAGCTCATGGAACGCGATGGCCGCGCCGGACTTCGAATCGGCGTGAAGAAAGGCGGCTGCGCGGGCATGGAATACACCATGGATTATGCTGATGACGTGGACCCGCTGGACGAGGTGGTCGAGAAAGATGGCGCCCGTGTCATGATTGCACCGATGGCGCAGATGTTCCTCTTTGGGACCGAGATCGACTATGAAGATTCGCTGCTCGAGTCGGGATTCACGTTCAAGAATCCAAATGTTGAAGATGCCTGCGGCTGTGGCGAATCCATAAAGTTCAAGGACGTCGACCAGCTTTCGGCCGAACGGGAAGTCGGCTCGAAAGAATGAATCGTCATCGCAGGACAATCCCGAAGATCGGCATTGAGTGATGCGCAGATTGGCGGCCGGCAACTGGAAGATGCACGGAACGGGCGAGAGTCTGGATGAAGTCCGGGCTCTTGCCTCCACATTTCCGTCTCCGGACTGCGACATCCTGATCTGCCCGCCGGCGACATTGCTGTCTCGTATGGCTGAAACTGCGGCAGGGACCGCCATCGCGGTTGGCGCACAGGATTGTCACACGAACCCGTCGGGCGCGCATACCGGTGACATCGCGGCCGAAATGATCGCTGACGCTGGCGGCATCTACGTCATCGTCGGCCACTCCGAACGGCGTTCCGACCATGGTGAATCCGATGCGGAGATCCGCGCAAAGGCCGCGGCAGCTTGGGCTGCCGGACTTGCCGCGATCATCTGCGTCGGGGAAACCCTGCGGGAACGAGAGGACGGCCGAACGATTGACGTCGTGCGCGGCCAGCTCGGCAGCTCGGTGCCCGATGGCGCAACCGGACAGAACACGGTCGTGGCCTACGAGCCGGTCTGGGCGATCGGAACCGGCAAGGTGCCCACGCTTGCAGAGATCGCGGAAGTGCACGACGACATTCGCAAGGAAGTGATCGCGCGCTTCGGAGCTGCAGCGCAAGAAATGCGCTTGCTCTACGGAGGCTCGGTGAAGCCGTCGAACGCGCACGAGATATTCGGTGTCCCGAACGTGGATGGCGCTCTTGTGGGCGGTGCGTCCCTGAAAGCGGATGACTTTGGCGCGATCGTTGCGGAACTGGAGCGGGCGTAACGTCCAATTTGGCGACGGCCTGGATTCCTGCAGAGATTGAAACTGATGACCTGCGTGGACAACCCTTGTGGCCGCTATGCCCCGCTCGTTTCCAAATGCGCCTCCAGGTGGTCCAGCCGATCCTGGCCCCAGAATCGGTTGTCGTCGTCGGTTATGAAGAAGGGGGCTCCGAAGGCTCCGGCATTCACCGCATCCTCAAGATTCGCTTCATAGGTCTCCGCACCAGAAAGAAGTCCGCTGTCCGCAAGCCCGGGATCGAATCCTGCGGACTCCAGGCAGGACTTGATCACGGAATCTTCGGCAATGTCCTTCTCTTCCGCCCAGCAAGCCCGTGTTATGGCTGCAACCAGTGATGCCAAGTCGCCGTTGCCGTCCTTCTGCGCCGCAATGACCGCGTAGGATGCGGGTGCAGGATTGGTCGGCCAGCAAGCCGGATGCAGGTTGATCGGCATGCCGGCAATCTTCGCGTTCCGCTCCATCTCGATCAGCCGATACTCCTGGCGCGAAACGTGTCGCTGCGCAGGCGGCAAGCCGCCCGTGCGCGCGAACAGCGCCATCAGGTCCAACGGCTTGTAGGTCATCGTGGCGCCGTGCCGGGACGCAATCTCGCCGGGCCGCGTGCCGGCCAAGTAACAGTTGGGCGAAAACACCCCGAGATAGTAGTCGACATGCGCCATTTTCGCCTCCCTCACACAAGTCAGTTTGCCTGACCGTATGCCCGTGCTAAGCGGTGTCAACTTTTTTGATTCTGCAGTCCGCACTGACCAGAAGGGACACCATTGGCAATGCCCCAGATTGAAGGTCCGAAGATACTCGCCGGAAATTCGAACCCCTCCATGGCGTCGGCTGTCTGCCGTCGGATGTCGATACGTTGCGGAACAAGCGTCGATCTGGTCAAGGCACGAGTTGAACGCTTCAACGACGGCGAAATTTTCGTGGAAGTGTTTGAAAACGTCCGCGGCGAAGAGACTTTCATTCTGCAGTCCACGTCAAACCCGGCCAACGACAACCTGATGGAATTGCTGATCATGGCCGATGCCCTGCGGCGTTCGTCCGCCCAGCGCGTGACGGCCGTCGTTCCCTATTTCGGCTATGCACGGCAGGACCGGCGAACAAAGTCTCGCGTTCCCATCTCGGCGAAGCTGGTCGCGAACATGATCGTGAGTGCCGGCATCGAACGCGTCTTGACCATGGATTTGCACGCGGCACAGATTCAGGGCTTTTTTGACGTGCCTGTCGACAACCTCTACGCATCGCCGATCTTTGCACTCGACATCAAGCATGCGTTCAAGAGGAAGCTGGACCAGGTTACCGTGGTATCTCCGGATGTCGGAGGCGTCGCGCGAGCGCGTGAACTGGCCCAGCGCATCGGGGCGCCGCTGTCAATCGTCGACAAGAGACGCGAGCATCCCGGCGACGTCGCGGAAATGACCGTGATCGGAGAAGTGAAGGATCGGGTCTGCATCGTCATTGACGACATCGTCGATACGGCAGGCACATTGTGCAAGGCGGCCGAAACGCTGATCAACGAAGGGGCGAAGGAGGTTCACGCCTACATCACGCACGGCGTCCTTTCGGGACCAGCAATAGAACGCGTGACTGGATCCGTCATGAAGAGCCTGGTGATCACCGACACGATCGAGCCGGCGCATGAAACTGTCAATGCAGAGAACATCCGGGTCATTCCGACCGCGCCGGTGTTTGCCCAGGCGATCCAGAACATCTGGCAGGGTACCAGCGTGTCAAACTTGTTCAGCGCCACGATGCTGGAACCGATCTATGACGGGATGTACTCAAGCTGACCCGCTGCGTTCAGGAATCGTCCCAGTGGTTCCTTCAGGGGCACGTGGAGATGCCGTTTCTCCGTAGTTTCCCAGGTCTGCGGCCGCACGACCGGGATTCCGCATTGCGTCCGTTGGCGCGTCCTTGAATCATGCCGGACGCGGCTCAAGGGCAGGCGGTCGGGCTCCCCAAGCGCGCATTCGCGATGGATTCCAGCGTACCGCGGAACCGGGCTCGATATGGCGTCGTCCACCCTTGCAGGAAGGCACTTGGCAGGATACGCCCCGTCGCATGCGCATCATTCGCGACACTACGTATGTGCGACCGCAGGACCGGGGAGCCACCGCTGCAATAGGCAATTTCGACGGTGTTCATGTCGGCCACCAGGCGGTCCTTGGCGTCGCCGCGAAGGCTGCCAACGCGCCGCTGGGCGTTCTCACTTTCGTGCCGCATCCCAGGGAGTATTTCGCGCCTTCCGCCCCGCCCTTCCGGCTCATGAACGCTGCGGCAAGGGCGCACCGCCTGCAGAGTCTTGGCGTCGAGCTCCTCTACGAGATGTCGTTCAACGACCGCCTTGCCTCCCTGAGCCCGGAGGCCTTTTCCAAGGACGTCATCCGCGACGGCCTTGGTCTCGTGCACGTCACCGTGGGGGCCGACTTCTGTTTCGGGAAGGGTCGCGCCGGCGACGCTGCGACCCTGCAAGCACACGGCAATAAAATGGGATTCGGCGTCACGATCGCCGAACTGGTTGCCGAAAACGGAGACGAAGTCTCTTCGACCCGGATTCGAAAGGCCCTGAGTGACGGCAAACCTGAAGACGCGGCCGCCATGCTGGGGCACTTGCACCGGATCGAAGGTGAAGTGCTTCGCGGAGACCAGCGCGGGCGTGAACTGGGTTACCCGACGGCGAACATCTCGTTGGACGGGCTGCATCCTCCCAAGTTCGGAGTCTACGCGGTAAGGGTCGACGTCCTCGACGGCTCCGCCAAGGGCAGCTACGAGGGTGTCGCATCTCTGGGCGTCCGGCCGATGTTTGGCGAGAATGCGCCAAACCTTGAGGCACATCTCTTTGACTTCTCCGGAGATCTCTACGGAATCAGCTTGAGCATCGCTCTCGTGTCCTACCTGCGCCCCGAAGTGAGATTCGAATGCGTTGATGCGCTTGTCGCAGCAATGGATGATGACAGCGCAAAGGCGCGCTCCGTTCTGGCTGGCACCAATGAATGAAACAATCCATGCAAGGTCCCGTGTCGAAGCTGTCGCGAGCGAACCGGACCCGATAGACCGCGACGGGCTGCGCGACCGCTTCTGGGAGCACGTTCCTCTCGAAAGTCTGAGCCGGAAGGAATGGGAAGCGCTCTGCGACGGCTGTGGACGCTGCTGCCTCAACAAGCTCGAAGACGCGGACTCGGGCGAGATTGCTTATACGCGCATTGCATGCCGCCTTCTTGACGATGAGGCTTGCAGGTGTTCCCAATACGACATCCGCAAGCAACTGGTTCCGGATTGTGTCGTCCTGACGCCTTCGAACATCTCGGAGGTCGCGCATTGGATGCCGCGCACATGCGCATACAGGTTGATCTGGGAGGGCAGGTCGCTGTTCGACTGGCATCCGCTGATTTCCGGCACTCCCGAGACCGTGCATGAAGCAGGCGTGTCGGTCCGGGGCGGGACCGTGCCTGAGTGGGAAGTCGAAGCGGAGGACTGGGAGGACCATGTCATCAATGACACGTGACCGTTGTGGATTCCGTGCAATCTGCACGCTACCATGGACAGCATGCGGCTCACTGTCTCACTTGCAGCGCTCGCCGTCCTGGCAAGCTGCGCCTCGCTTTCCGAATCCGAATGCCGAAAAGGGGCGTGGTACGACATCGGCCTTACCGACGGCGCGCGCGGGCAGAGGTCAAGCTACATTGCAGAGCATTCCATGGCTTGCGGTGAGTTCGGCATCACTCCGGATGCACACGAATGGCATCGCGGACGCGAAGCCGGGCTGAACCAATACTGCACCGCCGCCAATGCCTATTATGTCGGCACAACCGGCACCCGTCTTTCGCCCGTCTGCCGCGAAGAGGACGCGAACGCCCTGCAACTCGCAAACCTGCGCGGATTGAATTGGCACAAGATCGGACGAGAAATCGACAAGACAAGGCAGGAGATCCGGGAAATCAACACGCAGCTAGCGGAGCTTCCGGCCGACAGCGCCGAACGTGCATCGCTGGTGTTGCGGCAAGGCTTTCTCCGTCTCGAAATCTTGAATCTTCAGGCGCAAAGGACGCACTATCGCTTTCGACATTGACGCTGCTTGGTGCGGGCGGCCGGACTTGAACCGGCACGGGCCATTGCCCCAGAGATTTTAAGTCTCATGCGTCTACCATTCCGCCACGCCCGCTCGAACAGTGCTTAGGCTTGCACTGCATCCGTAGCAAGCCCCAAGGATGTCCGCAGGACTCGCGCCGTCTGCGCCGAATCGACCGTGACTATCGTTCCCGTCGTGAAGGCGAGGGCAAATTCCAGAGGTTTCAGAACAGGATCAGAGCCTGTAGCGGGCCCAGATCAGTGAAAGACGCCGACGGAACTCACTTTCCGGAAGCGTACCGTTCAGCACCCTGTCGGGATCGACCGCTGCGCGCCGCAGGATGGTTCCGGCACGCCAGGCCGCGAGGGAGGCGGCACAACCGGCTTTGGGAAGGCGCAGGGACCGGAGTTCCGCCAATGCATCCCTTGCAAGTGTTCGAACGTTTTCCGGACCGTCGTCAGGCAGCGGCCCCCCCACCCGTGCCGTCAAGCGTGGTACGGCAAGAAGGAAATTGGCCAGCCCGCTGACCCTGCCAAGCGTGCGGTAACCGGCCTCGTCTTCGCCGCCGATGGCACGTGCGGCGACCCACATCAAGGTGCCGCCGGTCGCATCGAGGTATTCTTGAAATTGCCGGACGTCTCCAAAGGGTTTCGAATGAAGATCGCGCCGTCGCGCCCGCACCAATTGATCAAGGATTTGCGCGCCTTCGCTGTCCAGGACATCGGCCAGCGACGTGATGACCTCATGCTTTCGCGCAGCCTTGCCGTTCGCAATGTCGTCAAGTGCATCCTGGAGCCATTGAAGGCGCATTTCGCCGATCATTGGTTCGGATACCGCCCAGGTTGCACGAGAGACCTCAACATTGAAGGCGTAAATCGGGAACAGCACGGCACGTGCCGCCACCGGTGCTGCCATGCAGGCATCGAATCGATCAGGATCACCCTTGGCGACGATGTCCGCCATCGCCTGAAGGCTCATTTCAGACACGCCAGGCGCGATGCGCAGGCCTTGCCAAATCGAATCGTCATGAATGGCAAGAGCACGGCCTGCGTCACTCCGCTGCGTTGTCCATCTCGCCCTCGTCGCGCACGAGCTTCCAGTTCACGGCGTCCAGCAAAGCCCCGAACGAGGCATCAACGATGTTCGCGGACACGCCGACCGTTGACCAGAACCGCCCTGAATCATCCGCAAAGTCGATGATGACGCGGGTCACGGCTTCCGTGCCGCCCTGAGTGATTCGCACCTTGAAGTCGGTCAAGCGCACGTCCTCGATCTGCGACTGGAACGGTCCGAGGTCTGACTTGAGCGCCTGCCAAAGTGCGTTGACAGGCCCGTCATCATGCAGGTCCTGGGCATGTTCGTTCTTGAAGTAGCTTGTCTGCTGCCCTTGTTCCGTCGAAATCGTGACAACGGCCTCGGACTCGACAACGATCTCGCCGCGTGCATTGCGCCGCCTCTCGGATATCACGCGGTAACGCTCAACCTCGAAGAATTCAGCCGAGAGGCCAAGCGCGGCGCGCGCAAGCAGTTCGAAACTTGCTTGAGCGCTGTCATAGGCATAGCCGAGCGCCTCCCTGCGCTTCACCTCTCCGAGAATGGCCAAGAGAGCCGGGTCTCCTTTTTCGACCCGGATGCCCATTTCGGACAGTCGCTTGATGAGGTTCGACTGGCCAGCCTGGTTGGACATGGGAACCACGCGGACGTTTCCGATCGACGCCGGTTCAACGTGCTCGTAGGTCTTCGGATCCTTCGCGATCGCGGAGGCGTGGAGCCCCGCCTTATGGGCAAAGGCGGACGCCCCGACATAGGGAGCGGACCGGAGCGGTACACGATTCAGGATGTCGTCCAGGACGCGGCTTGTGCGAGTAAGGCGCGCAAGAGCTTCCTTGCTGACGCCGATCTCGTACTTGCTTGCGTACGGCTCCTTGAGCATGAGCGTCGGAATCAGCGTCGTGAGATTTGCGTTTCCGCAGCGCTCGCCAAGCCCGTTAAGCGTACCGTGAATCTGGCGCGCGCCCGCATCAACGGCCGCCAGCGTACCTGCAACTGCATTTCCGGTGTCGTCGTGGGTATGGATGCCCAGGTTGCCGCCGGGGATTCCGGCATTGATGACAGCCGACGTTATCTCCGAGATCTCGAGAGGCAACGTGCCCCCGTTCGTGTCGCAGAGCGCCACCCAGCGGGCTCCTGCCTTGAAGGCTGACTGCACGCAGTCGAGCGCGTAGCCGGGATTTGCCTTGAAGCCGTCGAAGAAGTGCTCGGCATCGAAAATCGCCTCGCGGCCCATGTTGACCAGATGCGCAGTGCTTTCGCGAATGCCGCGCAGGTTTTCGTCCAGAGAGATTCCGAGCGCCCTCTCGACATGGAAGTCATGGGCCTTGCCAACGAGACAGACAGCGGATGTGCCCGCATTCAGCACCGCCGCCAGGACGTCGCAGTTTTCCGCTGAGCGCCCTGCCCGCCTTGTCATGCCGAATGCAGTAAAGGTCGCGCGGGTCTCCGGACGCTTGTCAAAGAAGGCGTCGTCTGTGGGGTTCGCCCCGGGCCAGCCTCCCTCGATATAGTCCAGGCCGAGTGCATCAAGCAAATGCGCGATCTCCGTCTTTTCCTCCGTCGAGAACTGGACGCCTTGGGTTTGCTGACCATCCCGGAGTGTCGTGTCGAACAGAAAGAGTCTTTCCGTTTTCATTTCAGCTCCTCCAGTCTGTCGTGGTCGAATCCTGGACCAATGTGCCAGTCCGCGCCCTCTGACGTGTCCCTGATGACGATGCCGGCCTCGGCAAGGCCTTCGCGAAGGCTGTCCGCCCGCACGAAGTCCCGCGCCGCCCTCGCATTTGCGCGCTCCTTGAGCAGAGCATTGACCAGTTCGGTCACGCCTTCTGACGGCACCGCCTCTCGGGCCCAATCCGGCACGCCGTCAGTCATCAAGCCAAGAAACTCCAATCCGGCTGCCAATGCAGCGACGTCCCCCTTGGCCGCGAACCGATGCAATGATGCCAGAGCCTCATGCGTGTTAAGATCATCCGACAATGCATTCAAAAGAAGGGAAATATCTGCATTTCTCTGCGAGCCCGCTTCCGCAGTCTCGACCATCGCGTACCATTTCCGCAACGTCACCTCGGCTTCACGGGCCCTGTTTTCGGTCCAATCCATCGGCCTTCGGTAGTGCGTCGAGAGGAACACGAACCGGATCACTTCGCCGGGCACGTTCCAGCCACCGCTCCAGGTTCCGTCCAAGAGGTCGCGCAAGGTGAAGAAATTGCCTAGGGACTTGGCCATTTTCTTCCCTTCGACCTGAAGCATCTCGTTGTGCATCCAAAGTCTTGCGAATTCATGACCCATGCATCTCGATTGCGCGATCTCGTTCTCGTGGTGCGGAAAGACCAAGTCGTTGCCACCGCCATGAATGTCGAATCGCTCTCCAAGCAGACCCGCTGCCATGGCCGAGCACTCGATGTGCCAGCCGGGCCTTCCGCGACCCCATGGGCTGTTCCACCCTGGTGTCTGCTCGTCCGAGGGCTTCCAAAGCACGAAATCCATCGGGTCTTCCTTGAAAGGCGCCACCTCTACACGGGCACCGGCAATCATGTCGTCGACGGAACGACCGGACAGGTCTCCGTACCCAGGGCAGGAGCGTACCCGAAAGAGCACGTGGCCTTCGGTCTCGTAGGCATTGCCCCTTTCGATCAGGGCAACGATCATTTCGACCATTTCCTCGATCCATTCGGTTGCGCGGGGCATTGCGTCCGGCACGAGCGCGCCAACGGCGGCCATGTCGTCGAGATACCATTGCGTAGTCTCTTCGGTGATTTCGCGAATGGGGCGTTTTTCCGCCGCGGCGCGAGCGTTTATCTTGTCGTCAACATCCGTGAAATTCCGAACATAAGTTACCCGATCAGGTCCGTATACATGGCGGAGAAGCCGAAAGAGCATGTCGAAGACAATGACGGGTCGCGCATTCCCGATATGGGCCCTGTCGTAGACCGTCGGCCCGCAGACATACATCGTCGGACGCCCGTTCGTGACCAGGGGTTCCAACGGTCTCTTCGTCCGTGTTGCCGTGTCATGGAGCTGGATGTTCGTCATGAGCCAACCTTTTTTGGGGCAAACCAGTCCCGCGCGGGCTCCGACAAGGTCATTTCAAGATAAAGAAGAACCGGCCCGCGTGAACGATGTCAGCGGATAATGCAGCAGATGATGCAGATGCGGTTCATGTCCCCTACGATAACGGCGGTCCGCAAAGAGTGCAAAGGGTTTTCGCACAGATGTCGGCAAACGGCCGGAGTCTCCTTGCAACAATCGATTGACTTGCCGCTCGAGTTGCCGCCCTTGTAACGCATGACCAGACTCTCGCATCGCATCAAGACCCTGACCGGCGGTGGCTCGGACGGGTGGGACATCTACCGCAAGAGCCGCGCCATGAAGGATCGTGGCGTGCCCGTCATCGAACTGACGATCGGCGAACATGATCGAAAAACGGACCCGGCCATCCTCAAGGCGATGCACGACTCCGCGACAGGTGGGCACACCGGCTACTCGACGATTCCCGGGACTGACGGGCTTCGCGATGCCGTCGCAAGGCGAATTGCCGAAATGACGGGCGTGGCAACGGAGCGGCACAACGTCGTGATCACGGCGGGCGGACAGGCGGCGCTCCTTGCCGCTCACATGATGGCGTGCGACCCGGGAGACACGGCGCTTTACATCGACCCTTACTATGCGACCTATCCTGGCACGATCCGTGCCACCGGAGCGACAGCCGTGGCCGTCACAGCGCGTGCCGAAAGGGGATTCCAGCCTTCTCTCGCGGATCTTGAGCAAACCTGCGAGGCCCGATCGCTCCTGATCAACTCCCCGAACAACCCGACAGGGGCAGTCTATTCCCGCGAGAAGCTGCGAGAGATCGCTGAATTCGCCCGGCAAAGGGACATGTGGCTGATTTCGGACGAAGTCTACGACACCCAGGTCTGGGAGGGTGAGCACTTCTCGCCGCGCGCGCTGCCGGGAATGGAGAGCCGGACACTTGTGGCTGGTTCCCTGTCCAAGAGCCATGCCATGACTGGGAGCCGGATTGGCTGGCTTGTCGGGCCGGAAGAGGCGATTGGGCATGCAATCAACTTGGCCACGCACACAACCTACGGCTTGCCCGGATTCCTGCAGGACGCTGGCGAATTTGCCTTGCAGCAGGGTCCGGCGCTGGAAGACATCATCGCAGCGCCATTCCGACGACGCCACAAGGCGGTGAATGCCATTTTTTCGCGGGAAGACCTGAACGTCGTACCATCAGTGGCAACGATGTACGTCATGGTTGACATCAGGGCGACCGGAATGACCGGCATCGAGTTTGCAGAGGCGCTGCTGCACGAGCAACTCGTCGCCGTCATGCCCGGCGAAAGCTTCGGGAAGGCGGCAGCCGGACATGTTCGAGTTGCATTGACGGTCGATGATGCCGCCCTGGTGAAGGCCGCAGCGGTCATCGCCGAGTTCTTTTGGAATCGCGCAGGCATGACGCGAACCGCCGCAATGTCCGGTTGATCAGTTGGTCCCGGCGCTCGGCATTGCATACCTGCAGCCGCATCAACTGCGTTGATTCCACAGCTCCTGAACGCGAAGTCTCACGCCCCCATGAGCTTCCTGACGGCGGCAATGGCGTCCTCGGCCTTGTCTGCACTGGCCGCTCCGCCTCGTGCCATGTCCGGGCGTCCTCCGCCGCCTTTGCCCCCGAGCTCGGCAACTGCGGCGCGTACCATGTCCACGGCCGAAAGACGCTCGATCAGATCTTCGGTGACCCCTGCGGCCACGGCGGCCTTTCCTCCCGTGTCCCCAATCAAGAGCACGGCTCCCGAACCAAGGCGCGCCTTGTATTCGTCGATCAGCGACGGAAGGCTCTTGCCATCCACGCCCTTGAGCGTCCTGGCATGAAGCATCATGCCGTTGACAGACTCCGCTTCCGCTTCGGCTTCCCCGCCGGCCAAGGCTAGCTTCTGACGCAATTCGGCGACTTCGTCCTTGAGGGCGCGTCGTTCGGCCTGCAGTGCCTTCACGCGCGCTGCAACCTCCCCTGGCGGGGCCTTGAGCGCCAATGCCGCTTCCGCAAGCCGATGGTCCTGGTCAGAAAGGTACCTGAATGCGGCCTCGCCCGTCAGCGCCTCGATTCTGCGAACGCCTGCCGAAGACGCGCCGTCACCAAGTGTCACGAAAACGCCAATGTCGCCCGTGCGCGACACATGCGTGCCGCCGCAAAGCTCGATTGACCAGGTGTTGCCATCGATTCCCATGCCGGTGCTTGCAACACCCATCGAGACCACGCGCACTTCGTCGCCGTATTTTTCGCCAAAGAGGGCCTGCGCTCCGATGGCACGGGCATCGTCGGGCGTCATGATCCGGGTGTCCACAGGCGAATTCTGGCGAATGTACGCGTTGACCTCTGTCTCGACAGCTTTCAATTCGTCAAGCGTCAGCGCCGACTGATGGCTGAAATCGAATCGAAGCCGATCAGGCGCGTTAAGCGATCCCTTTTGCACCACATGCTCGCCAAGAACCTGCCGCAGGGCCTCGTGCAACAGATGCGTCGCTGAATGATTGGCGCAGATGGCAGATCGACGCGCGTGGTCGACTTGCAGCACGACCGGATCGCCCGTCGCCATTTTCCCCTTCTTGACGGTCACCTGGTGGCCAAGAATGCGGCCGCCCGCGAATCTTTGCACGTCAGTTACGTCTGCCAGATCCGTGGCGTCACCCGTGCCTCGCAAGGTTCCGGTGTCACCGACCTGCCCGCCGGCCTCGCCGTAGAAGGGTGTCTGGTTCGTAACGATCCACCCGGATTCGCCTTCACTGAGCGAGTCGGCGGAGACACTGTCGCACACGATCGCAACGATCTGGCCTTCGGCGACCTCGGTTTCATAACCAAGAAACTCCGTGGCTTCGGTATCTCCAGCAATGTCGAACCAAATTGCCGCGTCTCTTGATTCTCCGGATCCCGCCCATGCCTCCCGCGCTCGCGCCTTCTGCTCTTTCATGGCTGCATCGAAGCCATCCGTATCGACGCCGCGGCCTTTTTCGCGCAGGGCATCCTGCGTGAGATCCAGCGGAAAGCCGAACGTGTCATAGAGCTTGAACGCGGCGTCCGCCGGCAGGTCGGCGCCGTCCGGCAGCTTCTCCAGCTCCTGGTCCAGCAGTCGCAATCCCCGATCCAGAGTCTTCAGGAAGCGGATTTCCTCGTTCTTCAGTGTTTCCTCGATCAGGGCTTGCGCACGGGGGAGCGCGGGATAGGCCTGACCCATTTCGGTCACGAGCGCAGGCACGAGACGGTGCATTACAGGATCCGTTGCGCCGGCCATGCGTGCATGACGCATTGCCCGCCGCATGATCCGACGAAGGACGTAGCCCCTGCCCTCGTTTGACGGCATGACGCCATCGGCAATCAGGAATGATGTCGAACGCAGGTGATCCGCCACGACCCTGTGGTGCACATTCTCCGGGCCATCTGCTTCGGCATTCGTGGCATTGGCGCTGGCCTCGATCAAGGCGCGCATCGTGTCGGTGTCGTAGTTGTCGTGCTTGCCTTGCAGAAGCGCTCCGATCCGTTCAAGTCCCATGCCCGTGTCGATCGATTGCATCTCAAGCTCACGCATCGTTCCGTCTTCGAACTGCTCGTTTTGCATGAAGACGATGTTCCAGATCTCGATGAATCGATCGCCGTCCTCTTCCGGAGACCCTGGAGGCCCGCCGCAGATGTGATCGCCGTGATCAAAAAATATTTCGGTGCAAGGTCCGCATGGACCGGTTGGCCCCATTTGCCAGAAATTGTCGTCTGTCGCGATCCTGATGATCCGGTCCTCGGGCAGACCCATCTTGTTCCAGATGCCGGCGGCTTCGTCGTCCGTATGATAGACCGTGACCAAAAGACGCTTCTTGTCGATGTCGAAGTCGTCCGTCAGCAGGTTCCACGCGAGAGGTATGGCCTCTTCTTTGAAGTAGTCTCCAAAGGAGAAGTTTCCGAGCATTTCGAAGAAAGTATGGTGCCGGGCAGTGTAGCCGACATTGTCGAGGTCATTGTGCTTGCCGCCGGCACGTACGCACTTCTGGGACGTTGCGGCTCGCGAGTATTCGCGGGTCTCCAGGCCCGTAAACAGGTTCTTGAACTGGACCATGCCCGAGTTGACAAACATCAAAGTCGGGTCATTGCGCGGAACAAGCGGCGAGCTCTCGACGACTTCGTGGCCGTTTTGCGCAAAATAGTCGAGAAAGGTCGAACGTATGTCGTTCAGGCTAGTCATGGGCGGCATCCGAAATCGGCATGTTGCGCCTGATTATCCATCGCCGTCCAGACTGTCCACCAGACAGGGACGGACAATCATTGGCATCTCATACTCGTGCGCTTGTGACTCGCCGAATGCACAAAGGTGCGGAGAAGCGTGGACTCACATTCACCTGCTCGTCACCCCTCAAATGAAAGGCGTGTCACGGAATTGCACGCTTCTCCCATCCACGTCGTCGGCTATGCTTCGAGAGCCACTTCGTCAGGTCCGTCACCGTCTTCCATTTCAGCATCGAATTCGACGCCATGTGCGGTCCGGATCTTGCCTTCGATCTCATGCGCGATGTCGGCATTTTCCTTCAGGAATGCCTTGGCGTTCTCCCGGCCTTGGCCGATCCGTTCGTCGCCGTAGGAAAACCAGGATCCGGACTTCTCGACCACACCGGCCTTGACGCCGAGATCTATGAGTTCGCCCGTCTTGGAGATGCCTTCCCCGTACATGATGTCGAATTCCACCTGCTTGAACGGCGGCGCGACCTTGTTCTTTACGACCTTGACGCGCGTGGTGTTGCCAACGACCTCGTCGCGGTCCTTGATCGCGCCAATCCTGCGGATGTCGAGGCGAACGCTGGAATAGAACTTCAGCGCGTTGCCGCCGGTGGTGGTTTCGGGCGAGCCGAACATGACACCGATCTTCATGCGAATCTGGTTGATGAAAATCACCATGCAGTTCGAACGGGCGATCGAACTTGTCAGCTTCCGCATCGCCTGGCTCATCAGGCGGGCATGAACGCCCACCGAGGAATCGCCCATGTCGCCTTCAAGCTCCGATCTCGGCGTGAGCGCCGCAACCGAGTCGACGATCACCATGCTGACGGCGCCAGAGCGCACCAGCGTATCGGTGATCTCAAGTGCCTGTTCACCCGTGTCCGGCTGCGAAATCAGCAACTCGTCCAGATTGACGCCAAGCTTCTTGGCGTATTGCGGGTCCAGGGCATGCTCTGCGTCGACAAAGGCACAGACGCCACCCTTCTTCTGCTCTTCGGCCACGCAATGCAGCGTAAGCGTGGTCTTGCCGGAAGATTCAGGGCCATAGATCTCGACAACCCGTCCCTTGGGAAGCCCCCCGATCCCCAACGCAATGTCGAGACCCAGCGATCCGGTTGACGTCGCCTCGATCTCGGGCATCTCGTTGTCACCGCCAAGCTTCATGATCGAACCCTTGCCGAATTGGCGTTCGATCTGTGCCAGCGCCGAATCGAGCGCCTTCTGCCTTTCGTCCTGCTTTCTGGATGTCATTTCGAGAAGCTCTGCCGTGGCCATTGCTCTTGCCTCCTTTATTTCACCTCTGCCGGTCGGCGGCAACGATGCTTGAGTTTGCATTATGTTCCCTTATGGCCTTATGAGATCAAAAGTGGAACATTGCAAGGGCTTTTTTTTCGACCGGTCCGCAAATCGATCCCACGCGCGCATGCTCAAAGGTGCCGGCAACCGGCCGGTCACTGCCATTCACGTCCCGGGACCTGCGCATTGGCGCTCACCGTTGCGGTCAAGCAGGGCAAGGAAAAACCCGTCTCCCCCGTCAAGAGGGGTAAAGCGCTCCGAGCCGAATTGCCGCCAGGTGCCCTGACGCTCCACGAAGGCGGCTGCCCTGTCGTCATTTTCGACGTTGAGGAGCGAACAGGTCGAATAGGCCAGCACCCCGCCCGGCGCAACGAATCGGCTTGCGGTGTCGAGAATCCCGTCCTGGAGGCTGCATAGCTCGGCCAGCCTGCAGGCGGTGAGTGTCCACTTGGCTTCCGGCTTTCGCCGCCACGCACCTGTTCCGGAACAAGGCACGTCGCAGAGCACGACGTCGAACATGCCTTGCGGCGCACCCGAGACGTCTATCGGGGTTCCGGACCGCTTGGCGCGAACTGGAATGTCCTCCATGCGCGAAACATCCGAATCGTGTGCCGTGACGTTTGCTGCCCCGCCGGCCGCAAGCGCCAGCGCCTTGCCGCCTCCACCGGCACAATAGTCCAGCACACGCCGTTCCCTTGCATGAGGCAGCAGGCATTCAATCAACGCCTGAGACGCGACGTCCTGAAGCTCGACCATGCCAGTCCTGAAGGCTTTGCTTTGCCGCACGCGGCGGGCGTTCCCCGTGACCTCGAGCGCACTTCCGCTAAGCGGATGACACTCCGTTTCGATCCCGTCCGCAGCAAGTGCCCTTTGCGCGGTCGCCAAGTCGGTACGGGCCGTGTTGATTCGCAGGAAGACAGGTGCGCGCCTCTGCAAGAGAGCAAGGATCGGCTCCGCCTCGTCACCAAGTGATTCCTTCATGTGCGACCAAAGCCAGTCCGGGCAGTCGAGTCGCACCGCGCTGGGTGCATCTTCAAGGCGGCGAGCGGTCCGCGCTTCCCGTTCGCTCAGCGGGCCAGGGGCGTATCCCGCTCCAGTGAAGACCTCGCCCGGATCAATCCCGGACCTGCGCAAATGGCCGATCATCAGGCCCCGGCCGTCTTCCGCGCCGCCCATCCAGGCAAGCGAGCGGCGACACCTGAGCGCGCCAAAGACCAGGTCCCGTATTGCCGCACGGTCGCGGGAACCCGCAAAGCGGCTCCTTCGCGCCCAGCGACCCAAGCAGCGTTCGGCAACGGCGCCGCAGAGTATCGCGTCCAGAATTTCCACGGCTGCCGCCACATGCGCCAACGGTGTCATGCCGAATCCTTCCACCCCCTGTCGAACGGCACATTGCCCCGGTCGCTCCAGGCACCCGGCGCCGCTCAATTACCCATTCGATAGTTCGGGCTTTCCCGAGTGATCTGGACATCGTGAACGTGACTCTCCTTCAGGCCCGCCCCGGTAATCTTCACGAACGTGCAGTTCTGTCTCATTTCCTCGACGGTTTGGCAGCCTGTGTACCCCATGGCAGCGCGCAATCCTCCGATCAGCTGATGAATGACGGTGGACGCGGGTCCCTTGTACGGCACCTGCCCTTCGATTCCCTCGGGCACGAGCTTGTCCGAGGCGGCATCAGTCTGGAAGTAGCGGTCGGCAGAGCCTCGGGCCATGGCACCCAATGAACCCATGCCCCTGTAGGACTTGAAGCTTCGGCCCTGGTAGAGAATCAGCTCGCCAGGCGATTCGTCAGTTCCGGCAACCAGGGAGCCAACCATGGCGCTGGACGCACCCGCCGCGATGGCCTTGGCAAAGTCGCCGGAAAACTTGATTCCGCCATCCGCGATCACGGGTATGTCGCCTGCAGCCTCCGCGCAGTCCATGATCGCCGTGAGCTGCGGCACCCCGACGCCGGCCACGACTCGGGTCGTGCAGATCGAACCGGGTCCGATTCCGACCTTGACCGCATCCGCTCCGGCATCGATGAGCGCCTGCGCAGCTTCGCCCGTCGCCACGTTGCCCGCGATGATCTGGACCTCGTTGGAGAGCTTCTTTGCGCGCGCGACCGCCTTGACGACCCCTTCGGAATGTCCATGCGCCGTGTCGATGACAACAATGTCGACGCCTGCATCCATCAGGGCTTCCGAACGTTCATGCCCGGCATCACCGACTGTCGTGGCCGCCGCTACGCGCAGGCGGCCAAGGCGGTCCTTGCAGGCCTGAGGGTTCAGAACTGCCTGTTCGCTGTCCTTGAGGGTCAGAAGGCCGGTGAGCCTGCCCTTCCCGTCGGTGACCAGCAGCTTCTCGATCCGGCGTGCCTTCATGAGGCTTCGCGCCTCGTCGAGATCAGCGGGTTCCGTCAAGATGGCGAGGTCATCGGTCGTCATCATCACGCTGACAGGAGTGGCATCGTTCTCTGCAAAGCGCATGTCGCGGTTTGTCACTATTCCAAGCACCCGTCCCTTGTCGTCGACGACCGGAAATCCCGTGACATTGTATCGTTCCTGCAGCGCCTTGGCATCGGCGAGCGTCTGGTCGGGCTTCAGCGTGACTGGACTGTAAACGATGCCTGAGACGAACCGCTTGACGCTCCGAACCTGTCTGGCCTGCTCATCAACGTCCAGGTTCCGGTGAATGACACCCATGCCGCCGACCTGTGCCATCGTGATCGCCATGCGGGCCTCGGTCACCGTGTCCATGGCAGAGCTCAAAAGCGGGATATTGGTGCAGATGTCGCGCGTGACCCGAGTTCGCGTGTCAACCTGGGCAGGCAGAATCTTGGAGGCTCCAGGCACGAGCAGGACATCATCAAAGGTTAGCGCCTCACGAATCTCCATCGGCATCTCCCTGGGAGGGTTCGTTTGACGACCCCTTATTGCATGTCCTGTCCGAAACAAAAGATCAAATGTCGGCACCCATGGCATTTCGCAGGAGCCAACGCCTGCTTCCATGACTTCTGCGTGCCCTCAAGCCGTCCCGACAACATTGCCTTCCCGCACCCAGGTCGAGTCCGATTGCACGAGTTGCATCCAACCTGCCCGGATTCGACCTTGCGGAAGCCAGATGCGCGAGCTGTGCGGCGACGTCGAAGATGCCGTCAATGCGCCTTGACGGGAATGCGCTTTGTCGGATGGTCCCGGTAGAGGAGCGACTGGGTGTCGTGGAAGACATGCACCTTGGACGGGTCGGCGGTCAGCGCGACGTTGTTCCCTCGCTGGTCCCGGTGTATGCCCGCCAGCTTCGCGATCACGGGGTCGGTCTCCTCAGCCGGCTCGAAATACAGGATCGTCACCTCGCCAAGTGCCTCGGAGATGCTGACCTCGCCCCTGAAGATGTGCGGGCCGTCGGTCGCCACGAAGTCTTCGGGACGCACCCCGACATTCACGCTCTTTCCCGAATCTTCCGGCAACGACGGCACGTCCGAGACGGCCTCGCCCCCGTCGGCAAGCTCGATTCGGGTCTGCTCACCTGTCCCGGAAATCCTGCCCGGCAGCAGGTTCATGGCGGGCGAGCCTATGAACTGGGCGACAAACTCGTTTTCCGGCCGCTCGTAGAGCTGCAGCGGCGTGCCCACCTGAGCAATCCCGCCACCTGCCAGGACCACGATGCGCGACGCGAGAGTCATGGCTTCGACCTGGTCATGCGTGACGTAGATCATCGTCGATTCGGGCATCGACTCCTTCAGTTGCGCGATCTCGATCCGGGTTGCCACGCGCAGCGCGGCGTCAAGGTTCGAGAGCGGCTCGTCGAAGAGATAGACCTTCGGGTCGCGCACGATCGAGCGGCCGATCGCGACCCGCTGACGCTGGCCCCCGGAAAGCGCCTTCGGAAGCCGTTCCAGCAAATTGTGCAGCTGCAGGGTCCTTGCGGCGGCCTCTACCCGTTCGTCTATTTCTTCGCGGCTCATCTTCGCGATCTTCAGGGCGAACGACATGTTGTCGCGCACCGTCATGTGAGGATAGAGGGCGTATGAC
The DNA here is from genome assembly GCA_965208685.1 of Paracoccaceae bacterium. Lineage (GTDB taxonomy): Bacteria > Pseudomonadota > Alphaproteobacteria > Rhodobacterales > Rhodobacteraceae > JAJEFO01. The sequence goes on from CBDBPL010000007.1 coordinate 1,934,551, forward strand.
TGGAACACCATGGCAATGCCGCGCTCGGCGGGTGGCACGTCGTTCACCACCATGCCGTCGATCTCGAGCGTGCCGCCCGAGATCTTCTCCAGGCCGGCAATCATGCGGAGAAGGGTCGACTTGCCGCATCCTGACGGTCCGACGAAGACGACCAACTCGCCGGTTTCGATGTTCAGGTTGATGTCCTGAAGAACGTCGACGGTGCCGTAGGACTTGGCGACATCCGTAAGTAGAAGATTGGCCATGCCGTTCCCTCCTCAGATCGCTGCCTTGAAGGTTGCCTGCCACGGCCGCAGGATGGTGCCGTCATCGGAGTCGAACGGTGCGTCGTGGTCGGTAGTCCATGCACCGGCAGGCAGGACCACCTCGCGCGGCAGCCCCGAAAGATTGAATGCAGTGAAAAGGCGGCTCCCGCCATGGGTCCGGATGACCGACAGGAATCCCTCGTCCGCCTCGACGACTTCGAATGCGCCCTTGACGAGTTCCGGGCGTGAGGCGCGATAGGCAATCATCCGGCGATAGAAGTTCAGCATCGAGTCCGGATCGCGCTCCTGCGCGTCAACCGCCCGAGACGCGTGTTCCTCCGCAACGGGCAGCCAGGGCCTGACGTCGCTGAAGCCCCCGTGCTGACGAGTCGCGTGCCAGACCATTGGCGTTCGGCAGCCGTCGCGTCCCTTGAAAGCCGGCCAGAAGCGAATGCCATAAGGATCGTGGAGATCCTCGAAGGCAACGTTGGCTTCGCTAAAGCCCAGTTCCTCGCCCTGGTACAGGCAGACCGATCCCCGCATTGACAGCAGCACCGCAAGATATGCCCGATGCGCTTCGGGCGCCAGCGACCAGCGCGTCGTATGGCGCACCACGTCGTGGTTCGAAAACGCCCAGCAGGCCCAGCTGTCCCTTGCGATGCGCTGGAATCGCTCCAGCACCTCGGCGATGCGGGCGCCTGTCGGGTAGCAGCCAGAGAGAAAATCGAAACCGTAGCACATGTGCAGTCTGTCCCGCCCCTGCGTGTACTCGGCCTGAATCTCCAGCCCGCGCTGATCGTCGCCCACCTCGCCGACAGACGTGATGTCCTGGAACTCGTCCATGACGGTGCGAAGGCGTTTCAGGAATTCGATGTTCTCGGGCCGGGACTTGTCGTTGATGTGGCTCTGGAAGCTGTAGGGATTGACGGACGGCGCCGTCATTCCCGTGACCTCGACGTTCGAGAGCGGCGGATTGTCCCTGAGTTCGGCGTCGTGGAGGTAGAAGTTCACGGTGTCCAGGCGGAACCCGTCCACGCCGCGCTGCAGCCAAAAGTGCGCCACGTCGAGAAGCGCGTCCTGCACGTCCATGTTGTGAAAGTTCAGGTCCGGCTGCTCGCGCAGGAAGTTGTGCATGTAGTACTGCATGCGCTCGCCGTCCCATTGCCATGCCGGTCCGCCGAAGACGGACAGCCAGTTGTTCGGCGGCGCTCCATCCGGTTTCGGGTCCGCCCAGACGTACCAGTCGGCCTTGGCATTGGTGCGGTCGGCCCTGCTCTCCCGGAACCAAGGATGCTCGCTCGAAGTGTGGCTCAGCACGAGATCAATAATGACGCGCAATCCGAGCTGATGAGCTCTATCGATCAATGCATCGAAGTCACTCAGCGTGCCGAACATCGGGTCAACGTCCCGGTAGTCCGAAACATCGTAGCCGCAATCCAGCATCGGCGACGTGAAGAACGGCGAGAGCCAGATCGCATCCACGCCGATCGAAGCGATGTAGGCCAGCCGGTCGATGACGCCTGGCAGGTCTCCGATGCCATCCCCGTTCGTGTCCTGAAACGACCGGGGATAGACCTGGTAGATCACTGCGCCACGCCACCAGTCCGGGTTAGAGGCGAGAATGCCCTTGGTCTCGGCGGGGATTGCTTCTGCGAGGCTCACGGGCGACGTCCTATTTCACCGATCCGGCCAGGATGCCGCGAACGAGGTAGCGCTGCATCGCGAAAAAGACGGCAAGCGGCACGGCGATCGAGATGAAGGCTGCAGTGGCGAGGATCTCCCAGTTGCCGCCGCGCGTGCCCAGCAGGTCGGTGATCTGGTTGGTCATGACCGTGGTTTGGCCGGTTGCGTCGATCAGGAAGACCTTTGCGACCAGAAGGTCGTTCCAGGTCCAGAGGAACTGGAAGATCGCGAAGGACGCCAAGGCGGGAAACGAGAGCGGAACGATGATCTTGACGAAGATCTGGAAGTCCGTGGCGCTGTCCACCTTTGCATTCTCTATGATGTCGCGTGGCAGGCCGGCCATGTAGTTCCGCAAGAGGTAGATCGCGAGCGGCAGGCCGAATCCGGTATGGGCGAGCCAGACGCCGAGATACCCCTTTCCGATCCCGATGCCGAGATGCAGCTTGAGCAGCGGGATCAGCGCAAGCTGCAGCGGCACGACCAGCAGCCCCACGACGCACGCAATCAGCAGGGCGCGCCCCGGGAAGTCCATCCATGCCAGCGCATATGCAGCGAAGGCCGCGATCACTATCGGTATGATGGTGGCGGGGATGGTGACGGTCAGCGTGTTGAAGAACGCCTTGGCCATGCCGTCGACGTTCCCTTCGTCAAGAAGCATCTTGTCATAGTTGGCAATCGTGAACTCCGGCTGCGCGGTGACGGTCGCAAAGACCCTTTGTCCGCGCCCAGAAATCTGCTCGTCGTTGCCGCGCCACTCGTAGTCGCCGTTGGCCTGTACCGTGATCGTCTCTCCGTCGCCCAGGTCGGCGGTGTCGCCGGCAACGTAGATGTCGATGGCGCGCGACGAGGTCCCCCAGACGCTGATCGTCTTGTCCTCTCCCTCAAAGAGGTTTCCCGAGACGATGAACGTGCTCCCGTCCGCCACGCGGTTCTCGTCGGGATCGGCCGCCCGGGCCACCACGTTCTGCTCCGCCGGGAAGAGAGAGGCCCACCAGCCGGATGTCGATATCTGGTCCGCCGTGCGGAAGGACGACACGAAGAGCCCGACGGTCGGAATCAGCCAAAGCACGACCATGACGACGACCGAGATGTGAACCGCCCAGGTGAGCGACGACTTGCTGCCGGCAATGGATTGCATCAGCGCATCTCCCTTCGGGCGTTCCAGACGTTCCAGGCGAGGATCGGCGAGACGAGGATCATGATGACGATCGCCGAAGCCGATCCCACGCCCCAGTCATTGGCCCTGAACAGCTTGTCGAACATGTAGTTCGCCAGCACTTGCGTCTGCCACTGCCCGTTCGTCATTGCGAACACGATGTCGAACACCTTGAGGACAACGAGCGTGATCGTCGTCCAGACGACCGTGATGGTAGGTATGATCTGCGGCACCTTGATCCTGAAGAAAATCTGCAGGGGGTTCGCGCCATCTACAATGGCGGCCTCTATGGTTTCCTCCGGGATGCCGCGCAGGGCGGCCGAGAGGATCACCATGGCGAATCCCGTCTGGATCCATATCAGCACGACCATCAGGAAGAAGTTGTTGAAGAAGGGAAGCGTCAGCCAGGCCTGCGGCTTGCCGTAGGGAAGTTCGGCCGTGGCTAGGCCGAGAATCGACCCGGCCGAGAGCCAGATCAGGTACAGCGCCAATGCTGCGGCGGCGGCGCGCGCGGCCAGCAGGAAGCTGCCGCCGCTCCCGCCCGAGAGCGCGGGCCGGACGATGACGTAGCCTGCATAGGCGACCAGGGCCGCAAAGACGACGACGATCGCGACCGGCAGCACCTGCAGGAAGAGCACCGACAAGGCGCCTCCGTCGAACTGGGTCCAGATCGCGTTCAGGAGGCCGATCTGCGCCTTGTCCTCGGGACGCGCATCGTAAATCAGCTTGAAAATGACCGAGGCGCCCACGAACGATATGGCCATCGGCATGAAGACGAGCGACTTGGCGAGGTTGCCCCAGGCGATTCGGTCGGTGAGCTGCGCGGCCAGCAGGCCGAATGCCGTCGAAGCGGCAGGCACCACGATCAGCCAGAGCAGGTTGTTTCGCATGGCCTCCCAGAACTTCGGCTCGGCCAGCATTTGCTGGTAGTTGGCGAAGCCCACGAAGGCGCCGTCCTGGCTTCGGTCGGTGAGCGAAAGGCGCAACGTCTCGATCACCGGGTATCCGAGGTAGAGGCCAAGCGCAAAGACGGCCGGTGCGAGGAACAGCCACGGCCGCACCTGGTTGGCCCGGTTGATGTTCCGTCCCGCGTTCGGTCCCTTTCCCGGAAAGAGCACCTTGTCCAGAAACAGGTTCGAAAGGTAGAAATACCCGATGCAGGCGCCGACGCCGATGATGATCGTCACAAGTCCGAGCAATGCAGGATGCATGGAGCGCCCTCCCCGCGTCAGGTCAATTGGACTTGACGGGGCCCGAAGATCGAGCCCCGTCCTTGCGCGACTACTTCAACGCGTCCCAGCTGTCCTGAATTTCCTGGGCGACATCGGCGGCACTCTTGCCTCCCGAATAGTCGACCATCCCGGTCCAGAACGAACCTGCGCCGACACCGCCGGGCATCAGGTCGGAGCCGTCAAACCGGAAGGTGGTGGCGTTCAGGAGGATCTCGTTCATCTTCCTGAGCGTCGGATCACCGAACGCATCCGGGTTCACGCCCTTGTGCGGCGTAAGGAAGCCCTTGCGCGCCATCCAGATTTCGTGCGCTGCCGGATCCTTGAGATACTCGATCAGGTCGTGCGCGGCCTGGTTTTCGTTGGTGATGGCCCAGACCGTTCCGGCGCCCAGAACCGGCTTGCCGAGATCCCTGCCAGCGTAGGCCGGAAAGTAGAAGAAATCGACATCCTCGCCGACCACGGTGCCTTCCGGAAAGAAGGCCGGAATGAACGAGGCCTGGCGATGCAAGTAGCACTGGGGCGGGCTGTCGAACATTCCCTTGGGGCTGTCGCGGAAATCGGTCGAGGCAACGGCGGCGGCTCCTCCCGCGACATAGTCGTCGTTGCGGGAAAACGCGCCAAACTCCTCGATCGCGCCCACGACGGCATCGTCGGTGAAGGAGATCTCGTTCGTGACCCACTGGTCGTAGACGGACGGCGGCTGCGTGCGCAGCATCATGTCCTCGACCCAGTCCGTTGCAGGCCAGCCCGTCGCGCCGCCCGAGCCGAGTCCGATGCACCAAGGCGTTTCGCCGTCGGCGACGATCGTGTCGGACAGCGTTCTCAGTTCCTCCAAGGTCTCCGGCACTTCGTAGTCCGCATCCTCGAAGTTTTCGGGGATGTACCAAACGAGTGACTTCACGTCGACCTTGTAGAAGAAGCCGAAGAGCTGGTCGTTGCCGTTCTCGTCGGCGTAGGTGCCGAGGTCCACCCAGGACTGCCCTGCGGCGTAGTTTTCCCGCACCCAGTCGCCGACGCCGCCGTCGAGGGGCGTCAGGAAACCGCGGCTCGCCATGTCGGCGGCAAGTCCCGGTTGCGGAAAGACCGCAATGTTCGGCGCCGAGCCTGCCTCCGCGTCCACGAGGATCTGCTGCTCGAAGCTGTCGGAACCGACATAGCTCACGTCATGGCCGGACTTCGCGGCAAAGTCGGCAAGCACCGCCTCGACGTTTTCCTGGTCCGGGCCAAGCCAAGGACCAAAGACGGTCAGCTGTTCGGCACCCGCGCCGCCCGTGGCCAGTGCCGTCACGGCCGCGCCGGCAAGTAGTGATCTGTTCATGAAGCTCTCCCTATATCCGAACCCGAAGGCCCATTCGATGGTAGCTGCGATGAGTTTCTCAAAGCGCTTTGGATAACACAACATCCCTTAACTTGCTCCTCATGTCAACGTGAATCTTGACAAATATTTATCTTTGACAACTTGCTCCCGTCTCGTATGCTCACACGGAACTTGAAATCGCTTTGAATGATGAACCTGAAAGAATTCTCACACCGCATCGGGCTTTCTCCCACAACCGTCAGCCGGGCGCTGAACGGGTATCCTGAAGTCAGCGAGAGAACCAGGCGGAAGGTCCTGGAGTCCGCGGAACGGCTCGGCTACACCCCGAATTCCCGCGCGGCACGCCTGGCAACGGGCCGTGCCATGACGATCGGCCACATCCTGCCCCTGTCGAAGGAGCATGAAATGGTGAACCCGATCTTTTCGGACTTCATCGCGGGCGCGGGCGAGCAGTATTCCAGGGCGGGCTACGACCTCTCGCTCTCCGTCGTGCGGGACGAAGACGAGGCGGAAGCCTACCGGGATCTCGCCACGCGAGGCGTGGTCGACGGCGTCGTGATCCATGGTCCGAAGGTGGAAGACCGCCGCATCAGCCTGCTCGGCGAACTCGGCCTGCCCTTCGTCGTGCACGGACGGTCAAGCAGGGTGCACGGCGAATACAACTGGGTCGACGTCAACAACCGGCGAGCGTTCTTTCGCGCGACGGAGTTCCTGCTTGACCTCGGGCACCGCAGGATCGGCCTGATCAACGGCCTCGACGGAATGGACTTTGCCACCCGCAGGCTGAGCGGCTACGGTGACGCGCTCGAGGCGCACGGCATTGCCCGGGATCCGGAACTGGTCTTCGGCGGCGAGATGACCGAAAACTACGGCTTCGCCACGACCATGCAGATGCTTGATTCGCGCAATCCGCCGACGGCAATCCTGATATCCTCGATCATCCCCGCGATGGGCGCACGCAGAGCGCTTCATGACCTGGGCATGGGCCTCGGAAACGAGGTGTCCGTCGTGATCCATGACGACGACCTGTCCTATTTCCGGAACGAGGGGGACGTTCCGATCTTCACCGCCACGCGATCCTCGGTCCGGGAAGCCGGGCGCCTCTGCGCCGATATCCTTCTCGACACGATCCGCGGCGCGCAGGACGAGCGCCGACATGTCCTTCTTGAGGCGGACCTCACGGTTGGACAGTCCACCGGCCCGGCACCGGCAATGCGTCATCTGCTTGACCGTGACCGGACTGAAGCCTTGCGCCGCCCGCAAGCATTGACTTAGGTCGCCGGGGCAAGCAGGACTGCTGCACATGCCTGACCACGGGGATAAAGTGTCGCTCGTCGCGGATGTCGGCGGAACGAACACGCGCGTGGCTCTTGCCGAAGGGCGGGCGCTCCGGGACGAGTCTGTTCGGAAATTCCGCAACTCGGATTTCGAAAGCCTTGAATCCCTGCTCCTGCAGTTCGAAGACGATGTCGGCCTCACATGCGACGCAGCTGCCGTCGCGATTGCCGGACCGGTGCATGACGGACGCGGCACGCTGACCAATCTGGACTGGACGGTCGACCCCGAGGCTCTCGCGAATGTCACCGGCGCACGAACCGTGTCCGTGCTCAACGACCTGCAGGCGCAGGCTCACGCGCTTCACGCGATGCCGCGCAGCCACCTCACACCCGTCGTCACTGTCGAGTCCAAGGAAACTGGATCCCGCAGGCTGGTGATCGGAATCGGTACCGGTTTCAACTCCGCCCTTGCCATCCCGAACGGCCCGGCCTTGATGGTGACGCCTTCCGAGTGCGGCCATGTCCTCTTGCCGGCCGGCAATTCCGAAGACCTTGAGCTTGCAGAGTTCATTGTAGCGTCCGAGGGGTTTGCCTCGGTGGAGGATGCGCTTTCTGGCCGCGGTCTCGAGAACATCCATGCCTGGCACGCATCCCGGTGCGGCAAGAGCGAGACGCGGTCGTCCGCGGATGTCCTGACGGCCATCAAGAACGGCGACGACGTCGCCAACAGGACCCTCGAGACATTTGTCCGGATCATGGGATCGGTATGCGGGGACTTGGCCCTGATTCACCTGCCGTTCGCCGGGATCTATCTGGTCGGGGGCGTGGCCCGTGCCGTCGCCCCGTATCTTCGAGACTTCGGCTTCGTGGAAAGCCTTCGCAGCAAGGGTCGATTGTCCGGGTACATGGAGCGGTTTCCGGTCTGCGTCGTCGAGGACGACTTTGCGGCGTTGTCCGGTCTGGCCGTTCACCTGGACGACCTGCGGCGCAGGTAGAGGACAGGACGCAAGCCGGGCGAGATTCGGGTCGCGCCGCGCATGTTCGCGCCGATTCGAACTTGGCTGGGATGACACCGAAACGCCGCCGTGATCGCTTGTGCATGCCCGAATCAACGGGGCGGAGTCGTCGGTGCGCCCCGCCCGGTCGCCAGGTTCGGGTCATGCCTCCAGTTCTGCATCCCAATACAGGAAGTCGAACCAGGTTTCGTGCAAGTGATTTGGCGGGAATTTCCTGCCCTGGTTCCGGAGCTTGACCGCATCGGGGCGCCGCGGCGTACGACGCAGCGACATGCCAGCCCGCGCGAGCGAGCTCGCGCCCTTGCGAAGGTTGCACTTCGCACAGGCCGCAACCACGTTCTCCCAGCTCGTCGTTCCGCCGCGAGACCGGGGAACGACATGGTCGAAAGTCAACTCGCCCCGGGCACCGCAGTACTGGCACCGGAACTCGTCGCGCAGGAACAGGTTGAAGCGCGTGAAGGCAACCCTCTTCTGAGGGTGAACATAGTCCTTCAGGACGACTACGGACGGGATGTGGATTTCCGTGGACGGGCTGCGGACAACCTCTTCATACCGCGCCAGAACCTCAACCCGATGCAGCCACACGGCCTTGACCGCTTCCTGCCACGGCCACAGGGACAGCGGAAAATAGCTCAGCGGCCTGTAGTCGGCGTTCAACACCAACGCAGGATGATGCTTCAGGCCCTTCGGCTCCCGCACGAAACTCGTTCTGAAACTTCCACTCATTTGCCGTTTCATCCCTATCCCGGCGCCGCGCAATGCAATTCCACATGCGGCCCGAATTCCGGGCGACTATATATGGCGGTGTCCGCGTGGCAAGCCCCATGAATGTTGGGTGCTCTCGCAGGGGCACGTAACAGGAACACGACGGGTCTTCCGCAGACTTGCCAACGGGCGCGGACAGTCAGTTTTCGGCCGCCTCGACTTCCAGCCGCGTTCGAATGAAAGCCAGCGCCACCGAGAGCCCGTCGGGCGAAATGCCGTGCCCCGTTCCCTCCATCACGTGGCTTGAAACCTCGAAGTCCGCAGCTCGCAACGCTTCCGTCGCCGCCCCAAGCTCGGAAAAAGGGACCATCTCGTCAACGTCTCCGTGAACAAGCAGTGTCGGCGGGCGCGATTTCGCCTCGTCGGCGATGCAGCCTGGAAACATCAACCGGCCGGAGAAACCGACGATCCCGGCCACGGCATCGGCCCGCCTCGGGGCTACATGCAGGCCCATCATCGTGCCTTGGCTGAAGCCGAAAAGCACAAGGCGATCCGGATCGAGGCCTTCGTCCGCCAGCACCTTGTCAATGAACGCATCAAGCAGTTTCGCGGACCGAACCAGCCCTTCGACCATCGCGGCCTCGGTCGAACCGTCTAGCCACGGAATGGGAAACCACTGAAAGCCCGACGGATTCGCCATCGATGGAGTCGGCGCGTCGACGGCCACGAAGACGGAGTCGGGCAGCACCGGCGCAACATGCTCACCGATTCCAAGCAGGTCCGCGCCGTCAGCGCCATATCCGTGAAGGAACAGGACGAGCGAACTGTCCTTGCCGGACTTGCTGCCCCGACGCCTGTGATTCAACTCGCTCATCTGATGCCCTCTCTCTGCTTTGCGGTACGGTAGTAAGCCCAAAGCAGCCGCGCAGCGACGCCGCGCCACGGCGACCATGCCTCCGCCATCTGTCGCAGCTCGCGTTCCATGGGCCTGTCCGGCATGTCGAACAGGATTCGGGCCGCTTCCTGAAGCGCGAGGTCACCGGGCGCAAAGACGTCGGCACGGCCAAGCGAGAACATCGCGTAGATCTCGGCCGTCCAGCGCCCGATTCCAGGCACCTGGACCAACGTCTCGATGACGTCCTCCGTAGGCTGGTCCCGCAACCGGCTGAAGCGGATGCCCGACGTTGCGAGTTCACGGGCGTAGCGCATCTTCTGGCGTGACAGGCCGCACGCCCGCAGCTCGTCGTCGCTGGCTGCAACTATCTTGCGCGGGCCGGTCAGCCCGGCGGCCTTCAATCGCCCCCAGATCGCGTCGGCCGCCGCCACGGAAACCTGCTGGCTGACGATCGCATCGAGAAGCGGCGCGAATCCGTCCTTGCGCCGTCGGAGCGGCAACGGCCCGGTCATGGCAAGGGCCTTGCGAAACCGCGGCTCACGCCTGGAAAGGTAGTCGGCTCCCTCGGCAACGCAGGCGGGAGTCTCGATGATGCGGCCTATTCCCCTTGACACGATGTCCTCCCGCACGGCGCGCGGACGGTAGTTGCAGCAGCGCGAAAACGGAAGCCCCGACCTTGCCGACGTCGACGGAACGGAGTACCGGACTTGCATGCCGGAGACATCGGTCCTTTCCACGGCGCGACGGAACCTGACGGTACTCGTGATCGCCCAAGGCTATCTCGGCTCGCAGATGCCGATGATGTTCATCGTGTCCGCGCTTGCCGGACAGGCCCTTGCGCCGAATGCCTGCCTCGCCACGCTGCCGATCTCGCTGATCGTGCTGGGATCCATGCTGACCGCCACGCCGCTGTCGGGCATCATGCAACGGCACGGACGCACGCTCGGCTTCGTTATCGGGGCGACGGGCGGCGCCATCGGCGCGGCGCTGTCAGCCTGGGGCCTTGCCACGGGAAGCTTCGCGCTCTTCCTGATCGGTTCGGCATTCGCCGGCATGTACATGTCGTCGCAGGGCTTCTTTAGATTCGCGGCGGCCGACACCGCTCCCGAGGCGTTTCGCCCGAAGGCGATCAGCTACGTCATCGCGGCAGGGCTGGCGAGCGCGGTGATCGGCCCGCAGCTGGTCAAGGTGACCGCCGATGCCTCGGCAGTCCCGTTTCTCGGCACGTTTCTCGCGATCATCGTGATCAATGCAACCGGCGCATTCCTGTTCCTTCTTCTGGACATTCCGAAGCCAAGGGCCGTCAAGGTTTCCGAGAATGCAAGAACCCGCCTTGAACTCCTGAAGTCGCCCAAGGTGCTGGTTGCGATCATCTGCGCGATGGTTTCCTATGCCCTGATGAATCTCGTGATGACGTCCACCCCTCTCGCGGTGGTGGGCTGCGGCTTCAGCAAGAACAACGCCGCCGACGTCGTCTCCGCACACGTCCTGGCCATGTTCGCACCTTCGTTCTTCACCGGGCATCTCATTGCGCGCTTCGGCGCGGAACGGATCGTTGCCATCGGACTTGCAATCCTCGCGGCAGCCGGAGGCGTTGGCCTTTCGGGGACCGATCTCAACGACTTCTTTGGCACGCTCATTCTCCTGGGGCTGGGCTGGAACTTCGGCTTCATCGGTGCAACCGCGATGCTCTCGAACGCCCATTCGCCCGAAGAGCGCGGCCGGGTCCAAGGCCTGAACGACACGATCGTGTTCGGCTGCGTGACGCTGGCGTCGCTTTCGTCCGGCGGGCTGATGAACTGCACCGGCGGCTCGGCGGTGGAAGGCTGGACCTCGGTGAACCTTGCAATGGCTCCGTTTCTGGCGCTGGCGGGAGGCGCCCTGCTCTGGTTGACGCTTGTGCGCCGAACGCCAGGCCGGGCAACGAGTTGACCGCGGCGACCAAGAGGCCCGGCGCCGCGGAAAGGAAAAAAACGCCCGCACAAGGCGGGCGCTTAGTTATTGAGGCAGGTTTCATACAGGCAAGAAACCTATCGAGCAGTGCCCCGCTTATACGCCACAATTCCCCAAACTCCAAGCCAAAAGTTTGAAAGCCCCGGCAGCGCCTTGTAGGCTGCCCATGGGCACGATGAAGGAAGGACGACTCACGATGAACCCATATCGCAGACTCGCGCTTGCAGCGGCATTCTTGGTGGCGGCCGGATCCGGGCATGCCGAACCAAGGCACGGCATAGCTATGTATGGCACTCCCGCACTACCACCGGATTTTGTGTCTCTGCCCTATGCAAACCCGGACGCTCCCAAGGGCGGACGCATCGTTCAGGGAGAGGTCGGGAGCTTTGATTCGCTCAATCCGCACATCCTGAAGGGCCGGGTTCCATGGCAACTCAGGTTCCTTGCCCACGAAACCCTCATGGGTCGCAGTTACGACGAACCGTTCTCTCTTTACGGCCTCCTTGCCGAATCAATCGAAGTGCCCGACGACCGCTCCTGGGTCGAGTTCACGCTTAGGCCGGAAGCCAGGTTCTCTGACGGCACGCCGGTCACCGTCGATGACGTTCTCTGGACATTCGAGACACTCGGCACCGCAGGTCATCCGCGTTACCGCGGATCTTGGAAAAAGGTCGCCAGCGCCGAGCGCACGGGCGAGCGAAGCGTGAGATTCACCTTCAACGTGCGCGACGACGAACTGCCGCTGATTCTCGGTCTCCGCCCGGTCCTCAAGAGAGCGCAATGGGACGGCCAGGACTTCGCCGAATCGGGCACCGACGTCATTCCGATCTCCTCCGCACCTTACGTGATTTCCGGCTTCGAGCACGGGCGTTACGTGGTCCTGTCCCGGAATCCAGACTACTGGGGTGATGGCGTCGTCCCCTTTCGCCGCGGAACGGCGAACCTGGACGAGATCAGGATGGAGTTCTTTGCCGACGGCACCGCGATGTTCGAGGCCTTCAAGGCCGGATTGCTGACCACCTCGCGCGAAACCAGCGTGCAAAAATGGAACAGCCAGTACAATTTCCCGGCCGTTCAGTCGGGAGACGTGGTCAAGTCCCTCATCCCGCACAAGCGTCCGTCCGGAATACGCGGTCTCGTGATGAACACGCGGAGACCCCGGCTTCAAGACTGGCGGGTTCGCGAGGCGTTGATCACGGCCTTCAGCTTTGAGTTCATCAACCAGACAATCAACGGCGAGCCTCAGCCCCGCATCACGTCCTACTTTTCAAACTCGGTCCTTGGCATGAGCGGCGGGCCTGCAGAGGGACGCGTGAGAGATCTGCTCGAGCCCTATGCAAGCGACCTCCTTCCCGGCGCGCTTGAAGGCTATGAACTTCCCGAAGGCGATGGCACCGAGCGCAATCGACGCAACCTGGGAGTCGCGCTTGCGCTCATGGACGAAGCCGGCTGGTCGCTTGAGGACGGCAAGTTGAGGAACGAGGCCGGCGAGACCTTCGGCTTCGAGATTCTCCTTTCTTCCGGGTCCAGCGAGACGCACCAGATCGTGGACATCTACTCGTCGGCGCTGGAACGCATGGGAGTCGACCTCACCGTCACGACGGTGGATGCCGCCGAATTCAAGGAGCGCACGAACAAGTTCGACTTCGACATGACGTGGTATGCAAGAGGCATGTCGCTCTCGCCTGGAAACGAGCAGAACCTCTACTGGAGTTCTGAAGCTGCGGACACCGAGGGAAGCCGGAACTGGATGGGAGTCCGGAGTCCTGCTGTGGAAGCCATGATCGAACAGCTTCTGACGTCCAAGAGTCAGGACGACTTCGTCGCGGCGACCAAGGCTCTTGACAGGATACTGACAACGGGTCGCTATGTGATTCCCATCTGGCATGTACCGGTCTCACGGATCGCGCATGCGAGGCAGCTGCGACACCCGGACAGGCTGCCGATGTATGGGGACTGGATCGGATTCCAGCCCGATGTCTGGTGGTATGAGGAGTGAGAAAGTGCGAATGGTCATGCTGCTTGCGGTGCTCTTGCTGGGTCTTGCCGCGTGCAATACGGTCGAAGGCATCGGAAGCGACGTGTCGGCAGGCGCTCGCGCCATAGGCGACGTGCTGTCGTAGACGTCCATTCCGACACGCAGGTGCGAGCGCGGAAAGCCGGAGCGTATTCCGTGGCGGCACGGTCCGTCCCTGGCGCATCCAGCGGAATTGCGAAAGCGCCGTGCTGCGTCAGACGGCTATCACGTCAGGGCTTCCGGAATCTCGATTTCCCGCCGGACCACAAAGGCGCGCAGCGCTTCTCGGACGCTCTCGTCCAGCACCGGCGGGTCGTCTTCGTAACGCTTCAGCATCTTGCGACACCAATCGTTGCCTCGCTCGCTGACCGTTCTGGAACCGCCGGCCACCCAGCTCTCGTAACGTTCGTTGTCCTGCACTTCGTCAAGGAAAGGCAAATTCTCACGAGTATAGTCCTCGTCAAAGAAGTGTCCGCCAGGCCCAACTTTCGCGAGCCCGTCAAGCGCGGTTCCCATGTCTTCGAATGACGCACCCTTCAGAAACGTCTGGAAGCTCAAGATCTGTTGCGCATCGGCGGCGAGCTTACCCATCGAAACGCATAGGGAGCCTTCAATGGTGCCACCGCAATGGGTCAGGAGGTGACAGCCTCCAAGGATTGCCGGGTAGACCTTAAGTATCGAATCATAACCGGCGTACAGATCGTCCTGCTTCGAGCCTGACTTGGCCCCGTTCGTGCGCCATGGCACACCGTAGTAGCGCGCCATCTGGCCAAAGATGAACATGAACAGGGAAACTTCAGGCGACCCGAAGACCGGTGCACCGCTCTTCATGTAGACTCCCATGGGCGCTACGCCCATTACTGCGCGGCATCCAGGGCGGATGATCTGGGTGAAGGCGAGCCCGGCCAGGACCTCGGCGATGATCTGTGCGGTGGCCGCAAGTGCGTGCACGGGGGTCGATGCGCCATAAAGCACGAAGGGCGACATCAGCAGCGCCTGTCCTTCTTTGGCATAGACCCGGACGGCATCGAGTTGCGACTTGTCCCATACAAGCGGTGAGTTGCAGTTGAAGATTGCGCTCATCACCACCCCTGCATCCAGCCTGTCGGAACCGAAAACGATCCGCGCCATCTCGATGCTGTCAAGGGCCTGGAAATGGGACTGCGGTGATCCCATGACAGGTTTGTCGGTGTTCAGGAAACTCTGCTCAAGCATGTGCAGGTGACGGTGCGGCACCGGGACGTCCATCGGCTCCAGCGTATAGCCGCCATTGTACTGCAGTGCCGGGTTCACATGATGCAGACGCATCAGCATCGCCATGTCTGCTGCCGTCGCCTGGCGACGCACGCCGTCAAGATCAATCAGGTTGGGCGTGCCATAGGCGGGGCCGAATATCATGTTGCTTCCTCCCACCTGGACCGTGCGTTGCGGGTTCCGGGCGTGATAGGAGAACTCTCCGGGAATCGTGGCGATCAGCTTGCGGACCAGCTCACGCGAAATCCGGATGCGGTGGCCGTTCACTTCCGCGCCGGCGTCCCGCCAGATGGCGGCTGATGCATCATCGCGAAATTCGATGCCAATGGTTTCGAGAATCCGCAGGGCGTGATCGTCGATCGCTTCGAGGCCGTCGACGTGCAGCACATCGTAGGTCGGAATATTGCGTTGCGTTGCAGAAGGATAGACGACTGGCGCGTGCAACCTTGCCAGACGGCGCCCGGCCGCGCCGCCCGTGCGTCTTCTCTGCGTGTCCCGGTCGGACCTGACTTGTTCTTCCACGGGCAAGCTCCTCGCAGCAGACTATCGGCTAGCGGAACTGCCTGCACAATCTCACAAATACTTTCCCGGTTGCGAAACTTGAGATTACGCCGGATCGTGCGGGTGCATTCCCGCCTGATCCTGCTCCGCGCCTTTGCTAAGCTCGGTGCGCAACCAATCGCGGAATCCGGACACGGTACGCGACGGCGAAGCCCCTTCGGGCTGGCACAGGTAGTAGCCATGTTGCGGCAACGCCTCGGTTTCCATGGCGGGCACCAGAACGCCGCTTTCGATGAATTGCTGCATCAATGGCGCTCCCAAGAGACCTATGCCCTGACCGTCAAGGACAGCCTGCACGAAATTGATGTAGGAATCGTAGAAACTCATGCGGATCCGGCTGCCAATTACGCTCCCCTTGTCGCGGAAGTAGTTGGTCCAGATCGAAGACGGATCGAAGGCTGACTCGAATTCCAGCAGAGGCACCCCGGCCAATTCGTCAATTGTCCGGAACGGTCCATGTCGGCTGTAGAAAGCCTGGCTGCACAGCGGCAGGATCATCTGGCGCTGGAGCAGGACGCTGGTGGTGCCGGTCCAGTTCCCTGTTCCGTATCGAATTGCAAGGTCCACGTCTTGCTGCACCAGATTCACCAAGTCGTGGGAGACCAGAAGCCGGAAGTCGGCCTTGGGGTCGATCTGCCTGTAGCGGCCGATCACCGGCATCAGCCAGTAGGTCGAGACCCCGGATGTCGTCGCGACGGTGATTAGCCTGTCTTCCCTGGTGTTCTCGATGGACTCGACCTCATCGACGATCGATCGAAGCCCGTCGTGAATCGTGCGTGACAGGTGGCGCCCGACACGAGTCAGCGTGATGCTGCTCCGGCCTCTGGCGAACAGTTCGACTCCCAGGAAATTCTCCAGCTGACGCACCTGACGCGATACCGCCACACGTGTGACGTTGAGTTCCTTGGCGGCCTCGGTGAAACTGAGATTCCGCGCCGCGGCCTCGAACGCAATCAACGACTTGGCCGGCGGGAGCCTTTGGAATCCTTGTGCCAGACTTCGCTCCAATCCAACGCATTGCGCATGAGCCAGAAATGAGCTGCGCGTAACGTCAGGTTACGCTCCGAGTCAGGTTTTTTCAATATGGAAGGGGTCGGTTTTGTGCCAGACTGCTGCCGGGACCAATCCAAGCCTGGGACACATGGACGATCATTCGCCCGATGCAAGCGCCATTGAGTGCCGAAATCTCTGGAAGATCTTCGGACAACGCCACATGGAAGTGCTTGCTGCGGCCCGTGCCGGAAGGGTCGAGAAGGACGCCATTCTTGCGGAGTTCGGCTGCGTCGTCGGCGTGGCGGACGCGACCTTCTCCGTCGCCAAGGGCGAAATCTTCTGCATCATGGGTCTGTCGGGCTCCGGCAAGTCCACGATACTGCGGCACGTCAATCGACTCATCGAGCCGACCGCGGGTTCGGTCCTGGTCAACGGCCAGGACGTGATGTCGCTTTCCAAGGGGGATTTGCGCGCACTCCGGGCACACAAGATCGGCATGGTCTTCCAGCACATGGCGCTCTGGCCGCACAAGACGATTGCCGACAATGTCGCCTTCGGGCTGGAGGTTCAGGGAGCCGACGGGAAAGCCTGCCGGGACTCCGCCGAGGAAGCGTTGGAAATGGTGGGTCTTGACGGTTGGGGCGACCGGTATCCTGACGAATTGTCTGGTGGCATGCAGCAGCGGGTCGGCTTGGCCCGCGCACTTGCCGCCGACCCCGACATCCTGTTGATGGATGAACCGTTCAGTGCGCTCGACCCGCTGATAAGGCGCGAACTGCAGGACGAATTCCTCGCCCTCTCCGAGAAGGCGCACAAGACGACGCTGTTCGTTACTCACGATCTGGACGAGGCAATGAGGGTGGGTCAGCGGATCGCGATCATGAAGGACGGAAGGATTGATCAGATCGGCACACCGGAGTCCATCGTGCTGTACCCCGAAACCGAATACGTGGCGCGGTTCGTCAGCTCGATTTCGACGTTGAAGTATCTCTCAGCCTCAGAAATCGCGGTCGCAGGAGAAGTGGCTTCGGACGCACCAACCATTGGTCCCGACACGCCGCTGCCGGTACTGATTGACCAACTCGCCAACGGCGTCGATCACCTTGCCGTCAGGGACGGACCGGACTTGATCGGCCGGATCGATCGCCCGGAGATTCTTGCGGCGGTCAGTCGTGATCTGGCCAGGAGGTGAGGCATTGGACCTGCTCCTCAATCCATTCGACCATTTCACGATACCGTTCGGATTCTGGGCTGAACGCACGCTGGACTGGTTCGTGGGACACAGCCGGGGCACGTTGCTGTCGGCCAAGGTTCCGGTACAGCGACTTCTGGAATTCGTCCGAGACAGCATTGAGGCGGTGCCGCCGCTTGCCGGGATTCTCGGCATGTCGATCATCGGCTGGCTGCTGGCAGGCTGGCGGCTGGCGCTGACCGGGGCCGTTTGCTTGACGCTGATCGGTCTGACGGGAGCATGGCATGATGCGATGACGACACTTTCAATCGTGATCGCCGCGGTTTCAATCTGCGTTTTGGTCGGCTTGCCCATCGGTGTGCTGGCTGCACGCAGCGACCGGTTCTTTCGGGTGCTTCGACCGATCCTCGACCTGATGCAGACGGTCCCGAGCTTCGTTTATCTGGTGCCCGTTGTCATGCTGTTCGGGATCGGCGACACGCCGGGCGTGATCGTGACATGCTTTTTCGCCATCACGCCTCTCATTCGCTTGACCAATCTTGGCATTCGCGAGGTGCGAGAAGACCTTGTCGAAGCCGCACGGGCCTTTGGCGCCAGCGAGACACGGTTGCTGTTCGGAACGCAGTTGCCGCTGGCACGGCCAACCATCCTGGCAGGATTGAACCAGACCGTCCTCCTTTCGCTGTCCATGGCCGTCGTTGCGTCGATGATTTCAGTCGCGGGGCTCGGCCGAACCGTGCTGGAAGGCATCGGTCGGCTCGACTTTGGTTCCGCCACCGTGGGCGGCCTTGGCATCGTGCTGACGGCCATAGCGGTTGATCGCTACGTGCAGGCCCTGGGTGCAGGCAAGACACGCTCCCGAGCGGGAGCCTGATCGATGGACTGGTCAATCCTTCTCGATCCTTTCGCCACGATCAACATGCCACTTGCGGACTGGGCCAACGACGGCATGCGTTGGCTGACCTCGAACTACCGCGACGTCTTTCAGGCCGTTAAGGCACCGGTCAAGTGGCTGCTGGATCTAGTCGAGGACGGGCTGCGCGGCGCCCCGCAGACGGCGCTGCTGGTCCTCGCCACTGCATTTGCCTGGCAAGTGGTGAACCGGACGACAGCGATTCTGACTTTCGCCGCTCTGGTCCTGATCGGCATCATTGGCGCATGGGATGCGGCGATGACCAGCCTGGCCGTGCTGACGACGGCCGTTTCAATTTCCGCATTGGTCGGGCTGCCGCTTGGAATCCTCTGCTCTCGCGTCAATTGGGTCTGGGCGATTGTCCGCCCCGCCCTGGACTTCATGCAGACAATTCCGTCCTTCACCTACCTGGTTCCGGTGATTTTGCTGTTTGGCATCGGCAACGTGCCCGGCATCATCGTTACCGCATTCTTCGCCACCCCGCCGCTCGTGCGCCTGACCAATCTCGGCCTGCGCGAGGTACGTGCCGACTTGGTCGAGGCCGCGGATGCATTCGGTGCGTCGCCGCTGAAGCGGCTCTGGTCCATCGAACTGCCACTCGCCCGCCCGACAATCATGGCCGGTGTCAACCAAACCGTGATGCTGTCGCTGGCAATGAGCGTCATTGCATCGATGATCTCGGTTGCAGGGCTCGGCCGGCTTGTGCTGGTAGGCATAAGCCAACTTGATCTCGCCCGTGCCTCCGTCGGTGGGCTGGGCATCGTGCTGCTGGCCGTGGTCTTCGACCGCGTCACGCAGGGGCTTGGGTTCACGCGTCGCGACCGCGGCAACCGCGGATTGTGGGAGCACGGGCCTGTCGGCTGGCTGCGGACGCAAGTCTCCAATCGCAAACTACTGACCAACTGACAACCTGACAAAGGAGGAAATCATGACTGAATTGCGTACAGGACTGGCGCTTGCCGCCATATCAAGCGCAATGCTGACCGGCACCGCGACCGCCGCCGAGGTGACCGCGATAAGCACGGGGCGCACGGACCATCAGCTCATCTATGAAGTGATCGAAGAAGGCCTTGCTGCGCTGGGCTACGAGAACGGCGAAATGCTGACGGGCAACTACCCGGCGATTCACCTCTCCATTGGTCAGGGCGACGCGCATTACACGGCAGTGCACTGGAAGCCGCTTCACGATGACTTCTACAACAATTCCGGCGGCGATGATGCGTTGGTGCGAGCGGGACCGATGTATACCAACGCCATGCAGGGGTACTTCATCGACGTGAACACCGCCGAAGCCCACGGCATCAGCGAACTTGAGCAGATGAAAGTGGACGCAGTCAAGTCACTGTTCGACACTGATGGCGACGGGCTCGCCAACCTGACCGGCTGCAATCCCGGCTGGGGTTGCGAAAAGGTGATTGAACATCACCTCGATGCATACGAATTGCGCGATCACGTCAACAACGACAAGGGCGAGTATTTTGCGCTGATGGCTGACACGATCGAGCGTTACAAGGCAGGTCAGCCAATCTTCTACACGACCTGGGCACCGAACTGGATCATGGGAGTGCTGCAGGAAGGCCGGGACGTTGTATTCCTGAACGCGCCGTTCTCGTCCTTGCCGGGCAACCCGGACGCGGACACGGCATGGCCCGACGGGCGCAACCCAGGATTCGGAGCGAATGACAATTTCATTCTCGTGAACAAGGATTTCGCCGAGTCCAACCCGAAGGCAATGGCCTTCTTCAGCGGCCTGAGGATCCCGATCAGTGACCTCAGCGCCATGATGCTGCGCATGAACGACGGCGAGAAGGAACCGCACCAGATCGAGCAGATTGCGAAGGACTGGATCGCGGCCAACCAGGTCGACTGGGATGCGCTGATCGCTGAGGCGATGGCAGCAGAGTAGACGCCAAAAGGACTGGCCGGCCGCGCGTGTCGGCCAGTCCATGCGACGACCGAGGCTGCCCGAGATGGCCATCCTGTTCCACTGGAGCGACGCAACACCGGGAATCTGGCTTGACGCCTTCAAGACCGCGGGTTGCGGAACCGACATCCGTACATTCGAGTCGCCGGGCAATCGCGCAGAGATCGAATTTGCCGTTGTCTGGGCTCCGCCGTCCGGACAACTGAAGGCGTTCCCTGGACTCAAGTACATCTTCTCGATCGGTGCCGGCGTCACCCACATCACGCTTGATCCAGAATGGCCGGCCGAGGTGCCAATCGTGCGATTGCAGGACCGGCTCCTGATGCTGGACATGTCCTGCCACATCATTCATTGGGTGCTGCATTTCCACCGTCACTATGCACGCTACGCCTGCCAGCAGGCGGAACGGCAATGGCTGCGCCACCGCTATCCTGAGAACGCCGATCGCCGGATCTCGGTCCTCGGACTGGGGCAAACCGGACTGGACGCCTGCCGGCGGCTGCGCGACCTGGGTTTCGCGGTCACCGGGTGGGCGCGAAGCCAGAAATCCATCAAGGGCGTTCGCTGCCTCGCGGGCGAATCCACCTTCGACACGGTGGTGCACGATGCGGACATACTGGTGAACCTCCTGCCGCTCACGGATGCGACGACCAACATTCTGGATGCCACCGTCTTTGATCGCATGCCGGGTGGGAGTTTCCTCATAAATTGTGGCCGCGGTGGCAGTCTGCGTGATGCCGATCTCCTGGACGCGCTGGAAAGCGGTCACATCGAAGGCGCCGCGCTTGACGTTTTCCGAGAAGAGCCATTGCCCAATGCCAGCCCGTACTGGGATCATCCGCGCGTTCACATCACGCCCCATGCAGCAGCGCCAACCAATGAACGGTCGGCGGCCGAGTTCATCGCCGCCCAGATTCGCTTGGCCATGGATGGTGGCAGGCCTGCGCCTGTCGTTGACCTGAGCCGCGGATATTGAGCAATGCCAAGGCTCAAGATCGTCCCGAAACATGAAGACAGAAACGGATGGTGGGAAACACTGCCACCGCCCGCACCTGCCAACGTCCTCAAAGGTGAACGGCGCGTTCATACCGTGATCGTTGGTGCAGGCGTGTGCGGACTTGCCGTGGCGCACCAGCTGGGCCGGCACTGCCCTGATTCCGAGATTGCGCTTGTCGAGGCGGAGCGTGTGGGCTTCGGCGCGTCCGGTCGCAATGCGGGCTTTCTGCTGAATGTCCATTCCCACGGGCCACCGAAGCGGACTGACATCCTGCGCCGCAACATCAGGCTTTGGGAAAGCGGGCTTTCGGACCTGCGCGGGATGGTGCGCGCGTTCCAAATCGATTGCGGGTGGCATGAGTTTGGCCGCATCTACGGTTCCGCCGGGCCCGACGGCGAAAGGCACATCGAACGGATTGCGACGACGCTCGAACAACTTGGTCTCAACCGAAGGTGGATGAGCCGGGACGAAATGGAGGAGCGCATCGGCACGAAGTTTTACAAGCGAGGACTCTATACTTCCGGCAGCGCGCTGGTGAACCCGGCCGCGCTCATGCGTGGCATGGCAAGGCACCTGCCGCTGAATGTTTCCCTTTACGAACAGACGCCTGTAGTTGGATTCGAGACCGAGACGCACGCATATGTGGTGGAGACCGAAGCCGGACGCATGCTCTCGGACCGACTGGTCCTGGCCGCTGGAGTCTACCTGCGTCAGTTCGGCATCGCACCAGGCCGCTACGTGCCCATGACCACCTATGCCAGCATGACAGACCCGCTTGCCGAGGACGCTCTTGCGTTGCTGGGAACTGGAAAGCCGTTCGGCCTCCTGGCAAGTTCCGAAAATGGTGCCACGATCCGTTTGACCGATGACAATCGTCTGTTCGTGCGCAACCTGTTCAAGTTCAACCCGAACTCACCGACCCCGGCGCCGAGAGTTTGCGAGATCGGCAAGTTGCACCGCAAGGGGATGCTGAATCGCTGGCCAGGCCTAAAGGGTGCCGGCTTTTCCCATAGCTGGGGTGGCACCATGGCGTTTACCTGGAACGATGGCGCGGTCTTTGGAGAGTTTGCGCCGGGGCTGTACGCGGTCCTGACCAACGACGTGTCCCCAATGACGCGGGGCGCCGCCGCTGGGCGCCTGCTGGCCGATCTCATGGAAGGCAGAGACAGCGAACTGCTGCGCCTTCAGTTGGAAATTCCCAGTGCCAGTCGTCTGCCGCCTCGTCCTTTCCTGGACATCGGCATCGCAATTCGGCGCGGCCTGTTGCACGCGGCGGCCCGCAAGGAGTTTTGATCCTCGAATCAGGAAGGCGACACCCGGCCGGACGCGAACTCTGGCCGACCCCGCAGGCGAAGCCTCGCCCACGTCAAGGAACCGCGGGCATGACGTGCCTTTCCAGCGAATCCAGCAACCTGAGTTGCCGCGGACACATTGCGAGCCAGGGAACTTGGCATTGACGGATTTCCTGCGCGACTTGCGAGGCTTGTCCGCCGTCATCCGAAGTGCAGTCTCTTGCACATGTCGCGAAGGGCTGCCAACGATGGCGAATGACGATCAAGCTCGATATCCTGAGCGACCCGATTTGCCCTTGGTGCTACATTGGCAAGACGAGCCTCGATGATGCGCTTGAATCCCGCTCGGGTCATCCGTTCCAAGTTCACTGGCATCCGTTTCAGTTGAATCCCGACATGCCGCCCGGCGGCATGGAGCGGCAGGCCTATCTCGACGAGAAGTTCGGCGGACAAGAGAACGCCAAACAGGTCTATGGCCGAATTGCCGAGGCCTCAAAGGCCGCCGGCCTGAAACTCGACCTCGACGGGATCAAGCGGACACCAAACACGATTGACGCCCACCGCCTGATCCACTGGGCAGGTCTGGAGGGGTGCCAAGGTGCGACAGTCACCCTCCTCTTCAAGGCGTATTTCGAGGAGTGCAGGGACATTGGGAACCGTTCGGAACTGCTTGATATCGCGGAAGTCGCCGGCCTTGGTCGCGCCATGACTGAACGGCTGCTAGGCAGCGATGCAGACATCGAGGAAACGCGCGCAAGGGATGCGCATGCAAGGAGTCGCGGCGTGGCTGGCGTGCCCACATTCGTCGTTGCAGACCGCCACGTCGTACAGGGTGCGCAGCCAAAGGACCTTTGGCTCAGGGTCATGGATGAATTGTCCGAGCAAGCCGAGGCATCTTCGTGACTGGTGTGGACCGGGAAGCGGCCAATCGCGCGTCGATCACCGCGTCCCGCACAGAACTCATCGCCATCATAGCCATGATGGCAGCAACGGTCGCCTTTGCGACGGATGCCATGCTTCCCGCCTTTCCGGACATCAGCGCCGACCTCAGCCCGTACGACCCGAATCGTGCCCAGCTTGTCGTGGCGTCTTTCATGGTCGGGCTTGGCGCGGGGACCCTCTTTGCCGGACCGCTCTGCGATGCCTTTGGTCGCCAAGCCGTCACGATCGGCGGAACCGTGATGATCATCATCTTCGCGACGGTGTCGGCGCTGGCCGAGAGTCTGGAGTTGCTGCTTCTTGCCCGGTGCCTACAGGGCGTTGGCTCGGCCGGACCGCGCGTTGCGAGCATGGCCATCGTGCGCGACCTGTTCCGGGGCCGCGAAATGGCACGGATCCTGAGTTTCGTCATACTGGTATTCACGCTCGCACCGGTGTTCGCACCATCGATCGGATGGCTCCTCACCCAGGGATTCGGCTGGCGCTCGATCTTTGTCTCCTTTGCGGTCTTTTCGATCATCTCGACCGGCTGGCTGCTGCTCCGGTTGCCCGAAACCCTGGCCCGCGAAGACCGTCGATCACTTCGCGTCCGAGAGCTTGTCGACGGCTTGCTGGAAGTGTTCTCGAATCGCCAGGTCATGCTGGCGATCGGCTGCCAGTCGCTGGTCTTCGCCGTGCTGATGTCAACATTGCTGTCCAGCCAGCAAGTCTTCGACAAGGTCTTCGACCGCGGCGCAGGCTTTCCGCTCTGGTTTGCACTGATGGCGGCTCTTGCAGCGGGAGCAAGCGTAATGAACGCAGCAATCGTTGTGCGCGTCGGGATGCGAAAGGTGGTCCGCGTCGCCCTGCTCGTTCACAGCAGCTGTTCCGGGATTTTCCTGCTTGCAATGATCACCGGCGTGCTGCCGGCTTCATGGCTGTTTCCGGTTGGCTTTCTCTGGTGCACGTCAGTCTTTCAACTGGCGGGCTTCACGCTCGGAAACATCAATGCGATCGCCATGGAGCCAATGGGCCACATGGCCGGGCTTGCCGCATCGATCATCACTTCTGTCGCAACGATCGCGTCGATCTTGATTGCAGCGCCAGTTGGCCAGGCGTTTGACGGAACCCTCGTGCCACTGACTTCAGCAACATTCGTTCTCACGGCGCTGGCTCTTCTGCTGGCGCACCGCCTCGAGGGATGATGGCAATGACATTTCATGTCAGGGAATCCGCGTCACGCTGGCGAACGTCGCTGACGCTTGGGACGCGCCGGTTGGGATCCTTCCGGCTGTGGCGTTCCGGGCCCGCAACCTGGCGAGAAGCAATGAAGCGGATTCGGAACCACCCGCATCATCTCATGACGTCCTGGAACGGATGATCGCCACAGGCCATGACTCGCCCGTGACTTCCGGCATGCTCTGACAGCAAGGTGGCTCCCCAAGCCTGCGAGTGCTTGTCTCGCACTGCACCCAGGCCAGTGAGAGGTCAGCCTGGAACCGCCGACCTGCCCGCCATTCGCTTCCGTTTCCTCGCGAGCACCTCTTTCCGTTCTTCCCACTTGTATTCGGGATCTTCCAGGGTCGGCACAAAGGTCAGCGTGCCGCCCAAACGCCAAGGATCAAGCACGATGCCACGCTCGAAACCGTCGCCCTTCCGACTTATGACCGCGGTGCTGTGTTCGATGCGGAGCGGATTGAAGGCGTTCGCGATTGCCCTGTGGATTTCCAGCGTCTCCAGGCCCTCGGCAAGCAGGCGCACCTCCATGTCTTCGGCCCAATGCCAGCAAAGACCGCGTTCCTTGATCCCCAGATTCACCTGCGTGTTGTGCCACAAGGGCGAACCCGTGATCTGGTAGGACACGGCGAGCTCGCGTGAATGCTGAACTGCAACCCGCGCAGCACGCTCGGCCTCCTCGGCGCTGACTCCAGGTCCGAGCGCAAGGATCATGCTTTCAAGTGACGCGATGTCACTTTCGCTTGGAGGGCCATGTCGTGCAGGGCTGGCGCCGCAGCCCCAAAGCGACAGCAGCGCCAGCAGGACGACGAAAACTCTGAGAATCTGAAACAGGCTCATCCAAGCAGCCCTGCGTGGCCAGTCGCGTTCAGGTTTATCCAGGCGGCAGCCGATTGTCGAGAAATCCACGGAGACCCGGACGCCTCCGCAAGGCGCGCGCATGGAGTGCGGTGCGATGTGATGCATCCGGAACAACGCAGCTCAAGAGACTCTCGGGCCCGCCCAGACAGTCAAGCCAGCACGACCGCTCCTCGATCATGCAATCCACCGGTTCAGAGATGCCCTTCACCTCTGCGGCCGGATCGCTGCGAAGCGTCTGGATGACAAGTTCCTTCTTCCACCGCAAATCCGATTCAGCAGTTGGGTTGCGAATGCCGAACGCGATCGTGGTCCAACCCGGCACAATGCAACATGCCACAAGAACAGCGGAAACGCGTCGCTTCCAACCACCAGCAGAGAGACTTCAGCGTCAACAGCCCCGCCGCATTCGCGCGCGGCACTGCAACTCCACGTTGCAGCTACTCCCCTGGCGGTTTCCAAAGGCGAACCGGCGGCTCGTCAATCAGGCGGCTGGCCAGCCACGCACTGGCAATCATGGCCGCGAGCGCCAGCACGGCCGAAAGACTGAGCGATGCCGTACCCGCGAGCCCGGCACCCACGGTGCATCCACCGGCAAGCACGCCGCCAAGGCCCATCATCGCCGCGCCAAGGAGATAGCGCATGGTTTGCCCGGGCATCTCGAAGCTCTGAAGCGCCAATTCGCCGCGCGATGCGGCGGCCAAGAAACTGCCGAGCAGCGAGCCTCCTACGAGGCCAGTGCCAAATCCGGCTGCAATCGAGGTGGAGGCTACGCTCCAGAACAGGGTATCCGCCCACGGAGCGGTAAACGAAATCGACGCCACGGGAATCGGGTCAAACGCGTCCTGCAGGAAGACGGCGGTCCCGAACCATCCAAGAGGAATGAGCAAGCCGATTCCGGCGCCAAGCAGCAGATGAGTCACGTGCGCGCCTGAACGAAAGATCACGGCAGCAAGGACCACGAGCGCAACGGACACCCAAGGAAGCGCACCGCCTGGCAGATTGCCAAGATTGGCGAATTCGCCGACATCGAGGGTCACCGTCCCGAGACCTGTCCGGAGCGGCGCCAGAACACCCTTCAGCGCCGCATGCGCAACGATGGCAAAAACGACGATGCAAACGGCAGCGCGCAGGTTGCCGGTCGCGGACAAGACCGTCAGCCGCGAAATGCAGCCGCGCGTCAGGACCATTCCCGTGCCGAACAAGGCGCCTCCGGCAAGCACCGTCAGGATTGGCAGCGAGCTCACGTGATACCTGTGCTCGACGAAGCTCAGCTGGCCTTCGAGGACCAGCGCTTGGGTGCCAAGCATCGCAACCAGGAATGCCATGAGCCAGACCCCGAACGCCGGAAAATGTCCAGCCGTGAACTCGACCACGCTGCGCCTGAGGCAAAAGCGCGACATCTGGGCAGCGACGCCGAAGACCAGGCCAATCAGGACGCCAAGCAGGCAAGAGGCAAATACCGGATTGATCTCAATGTCATAGAGTTCGTAGAGCATCACGGGATTCCTGGTCGAATCGCAGTCGCCAGATCACTTTTGCAGAAACATGCAAATCGTTACAGATAGCCGAAATCTCCGAACACACGTCCCGCAGCAAGTCAGTTGGAGCGAGTCCGTCCCATTCTCGACTCAAGCCAACGCTCCTTGTCGCAAAAGGCGGCGGCAGATGAACGTGCCTCCGATATTTCGCCATGCCAAAAGGCGCAAGAGGGCGCCCGTTCGGGGAACAGACGCCCAGTTGCGAAACGAGGGACAGTGTAAGTCAGGGTCAGGCGTTCCGAGTTCCAACCCACGCAATCCAAGTGGAGACGATGTGCATCCAAGTGAAGGCACATCGCAAAGATGTGATTGAATTGCCTGCCTCAAGGTCCGAGGACACCAGGCCAGTTGGCGTCAGCGCGCTGAATGTTGCCTTCCACGTCCTTGAGCCAGGTCCTGTGCACTCCGGCGGAATAGTTCAGGTAAAGCTGCCCGTCATGGATCGACCAGGCTTCCGGCACGGTTGTTGCCGTGGCCCCTTTCGACACGGCATAGGCACAGTAGCCGCCGTACTTTGGAGCATACTTTTCGGGGTCCGCGTCGAACAGCGCCTTGTGCTCCGCGCTGGCAAAGCGAAACGTCGCTCCCTCCAGGACCGAAGTTATGGCCGCGTCGCCCTCCACGGGCTTCGACATCGTGAAATACGCAACCGGATCATAGCCGTGAATCGCCACGCCATTGGTTGCAAAGACCGGCGGTTGAGCCGCATGCGCTGGAAGAGCCCCGATCGAGCCAGCCAGGAATGCCGCGGCGGAAAGGCTCAGGAATAGCCGACGAGTCTGCATGTACGTGTCTCCCACGGTGTCTTTGGTCCCTGCTCGACAGTGTTCGTTGCCGGCTTCGAAAACGCAACCCGAACGGCATCAAATTTTGTTGTCAATACCGGCAGTCTGCCGCCGCGTCGCTGCGTACAGCGCGACCGCCGAAGCATTGGAGACATTGAGCGAGTCAAAGCCGCCAGCAGCCCCGATCCTCGCCAAACGGTCGCAGGCATCCCTCGTCTTCATTCGAAGCCCCTGCCCTTCCGCTCCCAAGACCAACGCGATGCGCCCCGGCGCCCTGGCCAGCGCTTCCTCAAGCGTTACGTCGGCCTCGCCGTCCAGTCCGATCAGGAAAACCCCGTGCTCTCTGAGGTCTTCCAGTGCAGATGCCAGGTTGCGCACACGAACGTACGGCAGCCGCTCCAAAGCGCCGCTGGCCGACTTGGCCAATGCTCCGGTCTCCGGTGCGGAGTGCCGCCGGGGCGCGATCACTGCGCTAGCGCCGAAGACTTCGGCCGACCGAAGGATCGCCCCAACGTTTTGGGGGTCGGTGACCCGGTCGAGGCAAAGCACGACAAGGCTGCGATGATCCGGCAAGAGATTCTCAAGTGCGCCCCAATCGAGAGGCTTGACCTCAAGCGCGGCACCTTGATGGACCGAAGCGGGATCCAAGGGTGCCGGGAATTTTCTGGCATCCGCGATCTCGGGGTCGATGTCGGAGTCCGCGACAACTTCCGATAGTCGATCAAGGGCGTTCCTTGTCAGCACGAGGCGCAGCTTCTTTCGCGCCGGATTTGACAGCGCATGCCTTACCGCGTGAAGCCCGAACAGCCAGACCGTGTCCCGCCTGGATTCGCGTTTCCTTCCATTGTGCCTGGCGTGCCTGTCCGACTTCTTCATTTCCCGGCTATCCCTTTCTGCGGGCGGGAGTGCAACCCGCATTCCCGCTTGACCGGTCGCGGCCGCACCGTTATCTGACGCCGGCATGCCGATGACGGCATCGTCAAGTGGGCGACAGGCCGCAAGGTGTGGCAGGGGACTGTAACTCCCTCGCGGAGACGCATGCTAGGTTCGATTCCTAGGTCGCCCACCATCTGCCCTGACAGTGCCATGCAAGTGAAAGGGCATGCTGCAGGCAACGGTCAAGCGCCGTGCGAGAAATGCCGGTAGAGGCCCTTTCCTTCGAGGGCAGCGACCCGGAACCAGAACACGATCAGAAGTCGGTCGGTGCGCCACCTTCCCGCTTGCGTCGTTCGACGAACGCCTCAAGTTCTTCGCGCCTGTCGTCATCCAGCGGAGGCGGCTCGAACCGTTCGATGATCTGCTTGTAGAGTGCATGTGCACGTTCCGCCGTCCAGGTGCCTCCATTGATCATCCACGCTTCGAAATTCGTCCAGTCGCTTGCGAACGGGCGATAGAACGCGGTCTCGTATCGATCCTGCGTGTGCTGGATCCCAAAGTAGTGGCCGCTGGAGCCAACCTCCCGGATTGCGTCCAAGGCAATGTCTTCAGGGTTCGTCGCCACGACTTCCGGTTCCATGTATCGCTGGATCATCTGGAGCACTTCACAATCCATCACGAACTTCTCGGGGCACGCGATCAGTCCGCCCTCAAGCCATCCCGCGGCATGATAGACCATGTTGGTTCCCGACTGGACTGCCGCCCAGAGCGAGTTCGATGTCTCCCACATGGCCTGTCCGTCTGGAACGTTGGCCGCGCAGACGCCCGAAGAGCGCATGGGCAGATCGTAGTGGCGCGCCAACTGACCCGTCATCTGGGTCGCACGCATGTATTCCGGTGTCCCGAAGGCTGGTGCGCCCGACTGCATGTCCACGTTTGAAGTGAACGTCCCGAGCGCGCAGGAACAGCCGGGCGCGACATGCTGGAACAAGGCGATGGCTGACAGGCCCTCGGCGATCGACAAGGTGACGGCGCCAGCCATTGTGACTGGCGCCATCGCGCCGGCCAGCGTGAACGGTGAAACCACCACGGCCTGACCTCGGCGCACCAGACGCAGGCAGCCATCGATCATCGGCTGGTCGTGTTTCAGCGGCGACGTGGAGTTGATGTTCGTGTACATTCGCGGGCACTCTTGAAACTCCTCCTCAGAGAGGGCGCTGCCGATCTTCACCATCTCCATCACGTCTTCGACTCGCTCCTTGCCCAGAGAGTAGGCGTGCAGCACCTTGTCGGTCAGCGTCAGCTTGTCGTAGAGCATGTCCAGATGCCGAACGCCTGGATGAATGTCGACGGGCTCGACCGGATAGCCGCCCGCAAAGTGAATGCAGTTGAAATGCTGGGTGAGCTTCAGGAGCCTCACGCACTGCTCGCGGGTTCCGGGAACTTTCTTTCCGAGCTCGAGGTCAAAGTAGTTCGGCGGTGACGAAACGTTTCCAAAGACGATGTGCTTTCCGCCAATCGTCAACTTTCGGTCCGGATTGCGTGGCAGGAGCGTGAATGAAGCCGGCGCGCGGCCGACCATTTCCATTACCCAGTCGCGACCCATCCGCACATTCGTGCCGTCGACCTTGCAGCCTGCCTCCCTGAAGATCTCCAAGGCCTCTTCGTTCAGGAACTCGACGCCGATCTCCTCCAGGATGTGCATTGCCCCTGCATGAATCGCCTGGATGCCGTCTTCGTCCAGCGGTTCGGTTGGTGCATCCAGATTGACGGGAATGCGCCAGGGCATTTGCGGGAAAATTTCGCCCGATCGCCTGTCGCGGTTTCCCGCGCGTCCGCCCGCGCGTCGCCTTTGTTCCTGCCTGACCATTGCAAGACTCCCGTTTCACCGGGAGTCTTGGTCGAAGCGCCGCGGCTTGGATGAACGTTTCCGACACCTGTTGTCGTTTTTCGTGCCGCTGGGAGCTAGTCGGCGATCCACTCGGCAAGTTGTCCGATATCGGAAAGCACCGCCTCGGCATCGCTTGCCAGTTCTTCAGCCTCCGCCACGCCCGTCAGCACTGCAACGGGTCGCATTCCGGCGGCCTTCGCGGCCAACAGGTCCGTTCGGCTGTCCCCCACCATCAGCGTTCGCTCCGGCGCAATCGAGGTGGCCTTGGCGAAGGCGAGCAACGGATCCGGCGCGGGCTTGGACCCGTACCCGGAATCGCAGCCTGCAAGGAACGCAAAGCGGTCAGCGATGCCGGCAGCCTCGAGCTGGCGGCGCGAGGGAGCCTCGGAATCGTTCGTGACAAGTCCGAGCACGTACTCCCGACCAAGGCTGCCGAGGCAGGACGCCAGATCCACCACGGGCACCATTTGCGCCCGTTCCGCCGCCGCGTCGATCAGGCGAAGCGCCTCCTGCTGGTCCCTTTGCATGTAGGGCGCAAGGACACGCGCCAAATCTATTGAGGTTCCGGCGATGACCACGCTGCCGGGCACGAACCTCGCCCGCCGGAGATCAAATCCAAGGGCACGCGCCGCGGCTTCGATGCGGCCGGGCGCCACCGTTGCGTCCAGCAGATCTTTCATCGCGTCACCCCATGAACGCTGAAAGTCAAACAACGTCCCGTCCTTGTCGAAAACGATCGCCTCTACGGTCACGATCCATCCCGTCCTGATTCAAAGCTGAGTGTCGTTTGACTGACTTCGAACGGAAATGCCATATCGTCATGCATTGCGTGCACAATGCCGATCTTCAGAAGCAATGTTCCGGCGCATGACGTGTTCAGGCGATGCGCAAGCACGCCAAACCGTTTCGATCGGCGCCTTGGCAGTTGACCGGATTGTGACCTATGGCATTTTCGCCCAGAGTTGCGCCCAAACCAAGGGCCGCCAATTCCAGTGCTGTCACAAGTCGCGCATGACACGGCTCCGCGCCGACGACACTTGGGGCGAGGACAATCAAGATTGCCGCCGCTTCGACACTGCCAAATACGGGCACATGAGGTCCGGGAGACGCTTGAAGAGCCAAGACATGCAGGGATCGCTTGATGCGCTCGGCCCCCTCGCAAGCTCCAATGTCCGCATCAGGCCCTATTGCCGCAGCAAGAACCTTGCCTCGACCGGAATTCCGTCCACCGACAGCAACCGGTGATCATTCGCGTTTAGCGTGACCAGGATCTCCACCTCGCCTTCCGGCAATGACGCGATATGCATCCACGGCCCGTAGAGCCGCGCGATCTTTCGTCCGTTGACGTGGACATGCGCATGGCCCTCGCCCGGCACATGGGATCGACCGACATTGGCGGGCGAAAACGTGAAGCCGGTCGTCATCACGCGCAGGTTCCAGCCTTGATCCGGGTCCTCCGTCACCCGGACGTCAAGCGTTGGCGCGTTCGTCCCGACCAGATTCAGCTTCTGGTAATGGTTGTGGCCATCGCCGGAAGCGCCGCCAATGCCAGGATGCGCCAATTCGCGGTTGTCAGCGTGAACGTGACCGTCAAGCGTCACGCCGTTGGTCGCCGCCAGCACGAAACCAATCCCGCCGCCGAATGCCAGTCCGATGACAAACAGCGCGAACGCGCGGTTCACGAAGCCGTCTCGTCGTCGCTGGACCAAAGCGCCCCGGAGAAAAGCCCGAGGAGCACCCAGGCGACAAGGCCGACTCCCAGGACACGGGCCGCAAACAGGGCACCAAGTTCGGTCGGCACCGGACCCGCGAAGCTATCAGGCTCGGGCGCACCGATGGCATGGGGCGCCAGCAACAGAGCAACGACGGCACCCCAGGCCAGCCAGCTTCGCCCAAATGCAAGAAGCCACATGGCTGCTCCTGCAGCAAATGCGGTCGCGAACCACCATGCCTGCCTCGGCAGGATTTCCGCTGCCGCGACTCCAGGCACTTCCGGAGCAAGGGAAAATGCGGGCGCAAGCAGCACCGCGACGAAGCCGGCAATTCCCCAAAGCATGCCGCTACGCGCGGAAATGACCGCCCCTCGCCCTTCGGCCAGCGCCATGAGCGCGACCAGGATCAAACCAAAGCCTGCGTAGGTCAGCATACTGAAAATCACGCTCAGCCCGTCTCGGACCGGATCCAGTCCGAACTCAGGCCGGTCAGCCGGACCGGATGCCGCCCCGAAATGCACCAGTTCTCCACCCTCGTAGAGCTCGGCATGCAGGAGAACCGGCTGAATGAAAAAGAGTTGAAGAACGGCAGCGCAAAGGCCTGCCGCAGCTCCAGCGATCAACCCGCTGGTCAGGATTCTGCCAAGCATTGCTAGTGACAGGGAAAGCCGTTGGCGTGACGCACGTCGTGGGCGGCGGCGTGCAATGCATCGGCCTGGACGTGGCCTGCCAGCACAACGATCCCGAGACCCAGAATAGCCGCCACGAGCACTCCAAGGTAAGCCGATGTGGAACGCGGTTCGGCGATTGCACGTGTTGTCATGTCTACCTCCTTGCCGCCCTGCCCGACGGCGGTTGATCCAAGCCTGACAGGTCTCCTGGCTCGCGGGTCAATGCACCTCGCCCTCCTTCCCCCCTTCAGTCCGGGAGTGGATTCCGGGCGGCGCTCTCCGCATACAGTCGCGGGGGCGGCTGCGGCGTGGGCCATCTGGCTGTACCGCATTCCCTCCAGCCTGCCGGTCGCCCGGCAGGATCAGGCATGCACATGTAGCCCATGCAGCGTTCCGAGCGCAACGGCTTTCGGCGGCAAGACATGTCTCATTTGCGACGTCTCGGAGAATCGGCTTCCATCCTCCGCCCGTGCGCTTCACGCGCGGCCGTCCTGGTCTCGGCAATCCGTTCCGGGACCGCGGACCATCCTGCTTGACGCAACCGCCGTCCGGTCGAGACCGTGACTGGAATTCACTGGAAGGCGCCTTTGATCCTACACGGCGCGGCCTGCAAGCAATCCCTCCAGAACCGCTTCTTCTGCGGTGCGTGGCGAGACGCAGTCACCGACGAGGTGATGTTCGATGCCGAGACTGCGCACGAGTTCTTCTACCGTGTCCCGCGGATTGTGGCCCTGGCACAGAACAAGTGTGTCAACACCTTCGCAGATCACGGGTTCATCGTTCATGATGTGCTGCAGATAGACCGAATCTTCATCGACTCCGAACAATCGAACGTAGGGCACCATTTCAACGCCGAGACTCTGCAGGCGTCCGATGCCTGCATCACGCACATACATTTGGATCGTCTGGCCGGGCATGTAGCCATTGACCGCCAGTTTCACCTGATGGCCTCGCTGAGCCAGGTGCTCGGCAATGCCGATCCCAATCCAGTCGGCACGCCAATCTGCCACCACGACCGATTTGCCGACATTCGCCTCGTTGCGAAGAACCTGCCAGGCATCTACGACATGGGCGTCATCGCGGCCCTCGAAGTCCGGCCATCTCGGTTCGGCACCGGTCGCAACGACGATCGTGTCCGGGGCAAATTCCTTGATTGCCGCCTCGTCAACGGTGATGTCCTTGCGAATTTCCACACCCGCGAGTTCCATTTCGCGTGTCAGATTGGTGATGATCCCGCCAAATTCTGCACGATGCGGCAAGGCTTGCGCCAGCCGCGCCTGGCCGCCAAGCTGGACCTCTTTTTCGAACAGCGTGACGTCGTGACCGCGCTCTGCGGCGACCGCAGCACTCTTCATTCCGCCGGGCCCGCCACCTATCACCATGACCTTCCGCTTCGTGCGCGCCAATTCAAGTCGACCAAGCGAGGTCTCGCGACCGCTTACCGGGTTTTGTATGCATGAAATCGGATAGCCCGCGTGAAAGTGGCCTATGCAGGCCTGGTTGCAGCCTATGCACGCGCGGATGTCATCGCCACGTCCCGTCCTCGCCTTTTCGCCCAGCTCCGGATCGCAGATCATTGCGCGTGTCATGCCACAAAGATCCGCTTGTCCCGAAGCGATGATGCGTTCGGCGTCCTGCGGCTGGTTGATCCGGCCCGTCACCATCGTTGTCATGCCCGTCCGCGCCTTCACTGCATGGCCCAATGGCGCGGTATAACCCACCTCTTCGGTCATCGGCGGCACGATGTGAACCGAGCCCGCGACAGTCGCGGACGATCCGGCAACAACGCTGAAGTAGTTCAGCGATTCATCTCCGGCAAGAAGTTCGCATGCGTCCAGCACATCGGTCTGCTCGACGCCCTCATGGCTGCGCTCGTCCCCGGAAAGCCGCAGGCCCATGACGAAATCCTCGCCTGCCTTGGCGCGAATGTCGGACGCGACTTCGCGAATGAAGCGGGTGCGGTTCTCGAGCGAGCCCCCGTACTCGTCGCTGCGCCGATTGACCCGGTGGTTCAGGAACTGCGACGGAAGGTACCCATGCGAGCCAACGATCTCGACCCCGTCGAGGCCGGCCTCGCGCATCCGAAGGGCCGCATCGCCGTGGGCCGAGACGACTTCGGCAATCATCTCTCGAGGCATCGGGCGCGGCATGACGTGGAAACGCTCGTTTGGCGTGGGCGAAGCGCTGTAGGAAACAGGTGCAGTACCGTCTTCCGAAGCCACCATCTCGCGCCCGGGGTGAAACAACTGGGCGATCAGGCCGCAACCGTGACCGTGTACTGCCTGCGCCAGCCGGCGGTATCCGGGAATGCAGTCGTCGGAATCAACCCGGATGGGATTTGCCACGAACACGGCGCTGGCATGAACCAGCGCAACTTCGGTCACGATAAGCCCGGCACCGCCACGGGCGCGCGCCTCGTGATAGGCGATCATCGAGTCGCCGATCAGGCCCCTTTCGTTCAGATGGGTCTCATGGCCCGTCGACACGATTCGGTTGCGGAGCGTGAGGTCTCCGATGTCGACCGGCGAAAAGAGGTTCGGAAACGGCTGCTCGCTCACTGCGTTCAATCCCTGCTAGCTCTCAGAATCCTCGTGTGCGGCGACTGTGGCAGCCTCGACCTGATCAGGCGTCGCTTCGGCGACGTTGGCGACGGCTGCACCAGTCAAGGGATTGACGACCGGCAGGGCCCCACCGCCACCTTCGACAAGCGCGCCGCTGTTCAGCACTCTGTCCTGCATGTCGTCTTTCCAGGAGCGCAACTCGATTCCAGTTGACCGGAACAACCGGACGTGCGTAACCGTTCGGTTCTAGAGTGATGAAGGGGTGGCGTCCCACTTCTCCGGATGCTGGTGCGCAGGTCGCTCCGGCTGCGTCCGGGCGCGATTCTACCGGTTGAGGGTGCGCTTCCAGTCCCGCCTCAGCGGGCAGAGCCAGATGTCCTTCCTCGGCTTGTCGGCCTTGTTGCAGCGGTCGTAGCGTCCGCGCCCCTGGGTGGTTCCGACCCGGATCCAGCCCGAGGCACGGTAGACGCCGCCGCTGTGGCGCGGAATCTCGACGAAGGTCTCGCAGAGCACGGGCGTCGTGGCGTATCGCACGGTCCAGTCCTCGGGCGCCGCCTGCGGACGAGCGAGAGGATGTGGGACCCCAGGTTCGGGATCGAGACCCAGGGAAGGATCAGGAATCTTGGGTTGTGACCACGAGAGGCAGGTTCCTTTCACGCAGCTCCGGCGTCCATCCGACGAACCTGTCGCGCGGCGCGAGCCTCCATGCGGCGGTGGAGAAGCCGAGCATGGCCAGCGGCCATCCGTTGCGGTCATGGACCGCGTAGCGCATCTGCGCGACCAGGCGCGTGTAGCCGAGATAGTGCCAGCGGGCGACGAACTCGTTCCACAGCCTGCCTTCGCGGGTGCCGCTCTTCACGATCCGGAACTCCAGCGGCCGGGCCTCGTCGAGCGTGGCCGGGACCGGGAAGAGCGGCGGCTCGGTGTCGGGTCCGAACACGAGCCGACTTGGGCGGCGGCAGCTCGATGATCCCGTCGCGGTGCATCTTCAGCATGACGAGCCATTGGTCTTCAGGCCGCCGTCCGGCTTCAGCCAGCCGGTGCGGCGGCAGAACGCGGATGGCCGCCCGGCTCGGCTTCGTGGCGGCCAGCTCGCGCAGCGACGGTGAACTAGCGGCATTGACCACTGCGGCAACTTCGACCACGGCAGCCAGGGCGACAGGTCCTCCGGCGGCCTACAGGCGGTCATCGCGTGTCCTTCCGGAGCGATGCCTGCCTCCTTGAGCCGCCGCCCTGACCCGGATCATCGGACGTTGTGTGTCCGGCATGCGGCGAGAAGCGCCTTGTCCGGCCAAGTCTCCGCGTCCGCCACGACCGCGAGCGTCGAACGCCGGCAGTTCGGGAGGGCTGTCGCGGTCGTGGAAGCCGGTAGATCTCCGCGATCCGCTCGATCCATCGCTCGCACCAGCGCCTGAGCTGCACATGCCCGGCCGCGCAGTCAAGGAACGTTCGTCTCTGGTGACTCCAGCACCACTGCAGGATCACCTTGCCGGCGAGTTCGCGGGCAAGGGCCGAATAAGCGCTGTACCGGTCGCGGGGGGAGCAGGGGTCGACTGACTGCTGATCGGAAAGGCAGCCCTGCCTGCGATACTCCTGGACGCGCCAGGACGTCTCGTCGGTGGCGCAGCGTCGCCGCAGGATCGCTGCAGACACGAAGCGCATGCTGTTCGGCATCGGAAGGACCGCCATGCCGCGACCCGGCTGACGAAGCGTTCGGAGCATTCCAGACGCTGATGCCAGTGAACAGCCGCGTGCACCTCCTGCGGCGGGGCGCAGTCGCAGGTCGGGCCCGCATCAACATCGCCGACGAGTTGGCCGCGTCACACCCCGATTGCGACGCGTTCAGGAGCGTAGGTGTCCATGATCCAGCCATGCGTCCCGGTCGCGCCCGCTGCTCTGCGACGCGATCAGCGCCGTGGCCCGCGCGACCCCGGCCCGAAGCCGGCCGTTCGGCAATCCGCTCACGCGACTTCGTCCCCTCCCAAGGGGGCTTGCCAGGACCTGATCCGCCCCGATTCCGAGATACGCGCCCCACGATCTGCGACATGCCATCTCGTCCTGGTGGCGCGCTGGTTCCGCATCCTCCCAGGACCTTCGCTCAAGGTGCCGACGGTCCCCGTCAGGGTCTTCGGCGCGGCCATCTTGAGCTTGGCCCGGCAGGTCTCCAGCTGCCTCGTCAGCGAGTCTGCAACAGATCGTGCCTCGCGCTCCGACCGGCGCAGTTCCTCGCGGCGCAGCTCCGCCACGTTTGCGCGCGCCCGTTCCTCATCGAGTCTCCTTGAGCAGGGACGCCCAGTCGGGCGGCTCGCGTTCAAAACGACGGGAACCGTGCAACAGGGCCTCGTCGCCCTCCGCAAGGTCGATGTCAAAATCCGCCCCTTCGGGCCATCCTTCTTCGCGCAACCGACGCCCGGTCGTGATCGTGACCGGCGCGTTGACGTCATTGAGCGGAATTGCATGCGCGGCGGTCATCGCGTTGTGGACTTCGCCAGTGATGCGCCCGCATCAACTCGCCGACGAGTCGCGTCACACCCCGATTGCGACGCTTCAGGAGGTAGGTGTCCATGATCCAGCCATGTCGCGCGCTGCTGCCCGAGTTTCGGCAATCCGCTCGGCGACTTGCGAGATACGCGCCCCACCGACATGTCGGATCAAGGTGCCGAAAGCTCAGTTCTCCGTCCGCATCACCGCAACGGTCTCCGACCCTGACCTGCGGTGCAGGACGAAGTCGCGCCGCAATCCTGAGCGTGCTGTCATAGAGCGACGGGTCGCCCCAAACGAGCAACGCCACGCGCTGCACAACCCTGGCCTCAAGAGCCGCGTTCCAGGCCTTGCCGATTTCGCCGTGCCAAGCGTCGACGCTCTCGAGATAGTCGGGGCAAGACGCTCGGACCGGCATGTCGAACTCAAGGATTCGCGATTCCGCCCTTACGCCCAGAACGGACGCGCAGATGCCCTTCTTTAGTTCCGCCAGCTCCGCCTTCGCCGCTCCTTTCCTCGGAACCAGGATGCAGTCCGCACCGCGAATCTCCGCCTCGCCCTCACGCGTCAGGTGGTCAGGGCTTCCAGTGCCGATTCCAATCAGGACCAGTTCATCCATCGGACAACGCGCCATAGAGAATGAGTGTCGGTGCATGGTCCGGGTCTCGCTCGCGCAGCCGGCCTGCGAGTTCTGCAACCGTGTACCTGCCGATATTCTGCTCGCTGGTTGTCACTCCCTCGGCCATCAGCGCCCGCGTTTCTCCGGGCAGGCCGTGCGCCATCAGGATCTCGGCAAGGTCGGCAAAGGTGCGGCGCCCCATGTAGACGACCGTCGTTGCGCAAGAGTCGGCGAGCGCCGCAACGTTCAAGTCCCCAGGCAGCTCCCCCGCCACATCGTGACCGGTGATGAACTGCACGCGGCGCGCGGCCAATCGCCGCGTCAGCGGAATTCCTGCCTCCGCCGCCGCTGCACAGGCAGATGGCACGCCCGGAATGATCTCGAATTCCAGCGCCTCTGCTCGCAGCGCTTCCAGTTCCTCTTCCAGCCGTGCGAAGATGCCGGCATCGCCCGACTTCAGCCGCACGATCCGCCCTCCCCGCTTCGCATAGTCGACCAGGAGGCGACTGACATGATCTTGCCGCGGCGACTTCCGGCCTGCACGCTTGGCAACGCTTACCAAGTCCGCATCGGGTCCAGCATGTTCCAGGATCGGGCCGGATGAAAGGTCGTCATACAGGACTGCATCCGCGCGCCGCAGCCGGTCCACTGCCTTGAGCGTCAGCAGTTCCGGATCGCCCGGCCCTGAGCCCACGAAACTCACGAAGCCGCTCATGCCTCGCCCGCGATGAGGTGGAAGAACGTGCCCGTGACGAGTTCGCGAACGGATCCCGTCTCGGGCACGCTCTTGCCATCGGCGTCAAAGACCTCGGCCAAGGGAGGGTCGGGTTGATCGAGTATTGTCGAATAGTGGAACTCGTGTCCCCTAAGCGCGCACCCGGGCGCGAACCCAGGCATTCCGGCCACAAGGACCGCACGCCGGTAGCCCAGGTGGAACTTGCGCTGCTCGTAGCTCGTCACGAGTCCGAGCAGGCCCGCCATCCGATGGCTGTTGCCATCCTTGTCGACCAGCGCCTCCCCAAGCACCATGTACCCTCCGCATTCGCCGTGGACATGCCGTGCTGCGGCATGCCTGCGCAGACCATCCATGAACCGTGAAGAGTCAGCCAGCCGTCCTGCGTGAAGCTCCGGATATCCGCCGGGAAGCCACACGAGATCGGCCGAAGCATCGGGGGCCTCGTCCGCGAGGGGTGAAAATGGCATTACCTCCGCGCCAGCCCGTCGCCAGCCTTCGAGGAGATGCGGATAGGCAAAGGAAAACGCCGCGTCCCGCGCTAGCGCGATCCGTTGCGCAGGCGGATTCGGCAAGGTGCCGGGCGCAGGCAGGCCGGTCGATGAGGCGATCTCGCGGAGCGCATCCAGATTCACATGCTCGCGAAGAAACGATGCATAGCCCGAAATTGCGCGCTCCAGATCGGGATGCTCGACCGCCTGGATGAGGCCCAGGTGCCGTTCGGGCAGTTGCAGGTCCCCGCGCCTTGGAAGAACGCCCAGCACCGGGATGCCGACACGATCCATGCCAAACCGCGCCAAGCGCTCATGCCTGGGACTCGCGACCCGGTTCAGGATGACGCCCGCAAAGGGCAGTGCCGGATCATAGGTCCTGAACCCGAGCGCAGTTGCGGCCGAAGACTGTGCCTGACCGCCGACGTCAACGACCAGCACAACCGGCCAGCCCGCCTGCCCGGCGGTCTCGGCACTTGACCCGAACCCGGAAGCGCCCCGTCCCGCAACGCCGTCAAACAGGCCCATCGAGCCTTCGGCCACGACGATGTCCGCGCCGGACGCCTCAGCCGCGATGGTGGCAAACAGGCTTTCGTCCATGGCCCAGCTGTCAAGGTTGAAGGAGCGCCGCCCAGCCGCCGCCTCGTGAAATGCGGGATCTATGTAGTCCGGTCCGCTCTTGAATGGCTGGACGGCAAGCCCTTCGTCACGAAGCGCCCGCAGGAGGCCCAATGCCACTGTGGTCTTGCCGGTCCCGGACGCGGGAGCGGAAACGAGAAGCCCGGGCGGAAGCTGAACAAGGTTCACGGCAAGCGTCTCCCGTCTTCGGATCCGGCCGGAACCGGGTCCGCGAACCGGCACGAGCGCAAGGCTTCAAGCCCTGGTTCACGTCGAACCGACCGTTGCAAGGCCCCGCGACTCAACATATTGCCAGCCCTGAAGGATGAGGATTTCCGGGAGGTCTGGACAACCCGTAGACTAAACTGCCACACACGATTCGTAGCGTCAACAAAGGGAAGGCGCATTCCTTCACGGCCTGCACGCCGGGAGATTCCAGCGCGAATGACGGGCTGAACGGGGAACGCAAGGCAAAGGAGAGTCACATGACGTGGAGAAGTAACGCGATGAAGGGAACGATCAGGACAGCGGCCGCCCTGGCGCTGGCCGTCACTCTGGGCGGTTGCATGGGATCCAACGAACTGGCCGGCACGACATTGGGAGGCATTGCCGGCGGCGTGATCGGCAACCAGTTCGGTGACGGGGACGGCAGGGTCGCCGCCACCGCTTTGGGTGCCGTCGTCGGCGCGAGCGTCGGCGGCGCATTGGGACGTTCCTTGGACGAGCAGTCCCGGGCCATGGCCTACCAGGGCATTCAGGCGGTGGCATCCGGTTCGTCAGACACCTATACTTGGGAAAATCCCGCCAATTCCGGCGGTCCGGCGGCCGGGCAGGTCAACTTCACGCGCGCGGGAAGCAACTCTGCGGGACAGCCCTGCCGGGAATATGTCAGCACGGTCATGATCGCCGGTGAGAGCCAGGAAGCCTATGGCGTCGCCTGCCGGGAGGCTGACGGCTCGTGGCGGATCGTTCAGTAGAAGGGCATCCCGGCCGCGGAACACGAGATGCTGCCGGCGCCGGAGGCGAAGAGCCGGCACCCTAATGCCGGCTGCGATGGCGATGACATGGAGTGGAACTGTTCCGGCCTAGTCATGATCGATCGGGCCAGGCCGGCCTTCTGCCGCCAAGCGGGGCCTGTAACGCCGATCGTAGCCAGACGAGTAAAGCGCACTCCGCCCCCCAGACTCGCCGCCCAGGGGCAAACCGACCAGAATCACTGCCGTCCGGGTAATGCCTCCATCCATCGCCCCCTCGATCGTGGCGAGAGTGCCGCGTACGATTCTCTCGTCAGGCCAGCTCGCCCGGAAGACCACGGCCACGGGGCAGTCCTCACCGTAGAAGGGCAGCAGTTCCGCCACGACCTCCGACAGACGGTGAATCGAAAGGTGGATGGCGAGCGTCGCGCCAGTGGCCGCGAAACCCGCAAGCGTCTCGCGCTCGGGCATGGCGGAAGCGCGCCCGGAGGTGCGTGTCAGGACAACGGACTGGGCAACTTCCGGCAAGGTCAGCTCCGCTCCGAGCGTGGCTGCCGCTGCCGCGAATGCCGGCACGCCGGGCGTGACAGACACCGGGATCCCCGCCTTCCGGAGCCCTTCCATCTGCTCGCCCATTGCGGACCAGACCGAAGGGTCGCCGGAATGGAGGCGTGCCACGTCATGGCCGGCATCGTGCGCCGCACGGCATTCGGCGATGATCGCATCGAGATCAAGCGGCGCGGAATTCACGATCCGTGCGCCCTTGGGGCAATGCGACAGGATTTCCGTCGGCACAAGCGACCCCGCGTAGATGCACACCGGACACGAGGAGACCAAGTCACGGCCGCGCAACGTGATCAGGTCGGCCGCTCCGGGTCCGGCCCCTATAAAATGCACCGTCACTTCAGGCCCTTGAGCGCTCTGCCGAGCTTGATCGCCCTAGCGACGTCGTTGCGTTCAGGCTCATCAATGCTCCGGCTCCCCGTCAATCGTGTTTCATGGCCCACCGCCAAGACCCATGGACGTGTTCCGTCGTCGCCGTCGCCGGACTCGCTAGCCGGACTCGCCGCCGCCGGCAGCGGCGCCGTCCGGCCAGAGCGCATCAAGCGGGAAACTGATGGCCTCGAAGGGTGGCAACGACACCGGCGCGTCGTCCGCCAGCGTGACCAGCAGCACCCAGTGACCGTCGCGGAGTTCGAACGCTTCAAGCGTCTTCGAAACGGGATCCACGAACCAGAGATGCGAGACGCCCTCCCGGGCGTAGATCGTCCGCTTCTCGTTCTGATCGATCCGGCGGGTCGCGGGTGACAGCACCTCGCAGGCCCAGTCGGGCGCGATGTCGAAATAGGCCGCATCCGGATACTCGGGCATTGTCTCGCGCCTCCATCCGGCCAGGTCCGGCACCACGATGTCGTCGCCTAGGTGCAGTTCCGGTTCGTCCACGATCCACCACCCGCCGGGGCCTCCGGCCCCTGGATTGAATGACCCATCCAATCGCCCGCCAAGACGTGAACTCGCCCAGGCATGTCGCGCGGCAGGCCTCGGATGGGTGTGAAGCGTGCCTGCGAGCACTTCGGCCACCATGTGGGGCGGTGCATCAAGCACATCCTGGTAGGTCGCCCTGCGAAGCGATTTGCCAGTCGGTCCCGTCTGGGCGTTCATGCCATGCGTCTCCTTTTGCATGCGCAGAATAGCCTTGCGCCGGATTTTGGCAACTCATTCCAACTGAGCATGGTGTCCATCCCAGAGCATGAGTTCGGACGAGATGGCAGGTCGAGACCGGCAGGCAGCGCTTTCAAAACCAAGGCATGTGGATCAGTGCGTCCGCTCGGTGGTTCCGGGCAGGCTGATCGCGAAAGCAAATTCGATTCAAGCCATGCCGGAAAGACAGGGCGGAGGCGATCCGCCGACAGACCGCCTCAATTTGATCCAGGGAAACGACTACGCCTCGCTGTCCCACGGGATCAGGAGGTCATAGAGCGGTGAATGCTGCTGAGCTCCGTAGATGTCTTTGTCCCGGAACGAACCAGACGGGATCAGCCGCGGAAATGTCACCTTGATCGCGCCCACCCTGTCATACTCGAACACCGATATCTTCTGCGTGTCGGGCAATCCGTAAATGTCCGCGATTCTCTCGTTGGTGATTG
This sequence comes from Paracoccaceae bacterium, assembly GCA_965208685.1. Classification (GTDB taxonomy): domain Bacteria; phylum Pseudomonadota; class Alphaproteobacteria; order Rhodobacterales; family Rhodobacteraceae; genus JAJEFO01. The sequence goes on from CBDBPL010000007.1 coordinate 1,978,286, forward strand.
CCCCCGAGGCCTTTACTCGCTCGTAGTCTTCCCTGGAATGAAAGAAGACGTCGAGTGTGAGCTTGAACGGTCCTGCGTTTTTGCTTCGAACGTATTTCGCGATTTCACCCAGCTTTCTGTACGACATCCGACACACTCAAATCTGATCCACGATTACAGGAAAGAGGCTCACCGGATCGTCGACCTCCAGCAAGTGATAAATGCTGAATTCGAACACCTCGCCCAAGTCGAAATCCGACGGCGAATAGGGAAAGGCGAGATTCCCGGCCACGGCCTTTCGACCCGGATAGGGATGGTGCAAGAGCACCCCATGGGCGAAGCTGCAGACGGAATGGGCGATTTGCTGCGTATCGGCGAGGACCTCACCCACGATTCCGAGTTCGGGAGGCGCTGCGCCGTTGACCTCTTGACCCATCAGGATGCCGTTCCTCCCGTACACCCGGAAATTGAGCCGATAGCTTTCCACCCCATAGGCAACGCCGGCTCTTACCCGAGTCTCCGCATCTGCGATGATTTCGTCAACCTTGTCGATGAAGATCGGGTCGCGGACACCGGCAATGAAAAGGGACCTGTACCCCACCGCCGCGGCACCCTCCAGCTTGAGCATGTATCTTGCCGCTTCATGAAACTTTGTGTTGGCCACGCGCACAGCGCGATCGCTGATGGCCTCGAAGGTCGTCTCCTTCAGGTCGATTGTGCCGCCGGGCAGATGAAGTTCCACTGGGCTTTCCTTTTCGTACAGCGTATGGGCAGCGACCGAATCTACGGTGCAACAAAGCGCGGGATTGGTCGGCTCTACCTCGAAGTGATCCTCGCGGATGGTCCCGAACATCACGTCAGAGCCGGACTGAGGCTCGGCGGCATAAGCACCGCATTCCAGGATTTTGCCCATGTGGATGGCCAACCCCTTGTCGAATCCGTGCAAGATGGGCAGTGCCGCCATGAGCGCGGGATCGTAACTTCGACCGGCGATGATCACATCGGCGCCAGACTTGAGCGCTTCGATCAAGGGTTCAACGCCCATCTGCGCAACAATATGACGGGCGCGATCGATCGCCTCGGTCGAAAGGCTCTCCGGATGCTCGAAGTCGTGGATCCGGCCATTTCGCAGGCTCTCCTTGAGCAAGGACTTGTCGACATCTGCGGGAACAACGGCCAACTTGATCGCGTAGCCATTCTCCCGCGCAATCTCCTTGATTATGTCGACGGTCTTGTCGACGTGCGGTCTTGCCCCGGCCGTAAAGGCGGTTCCGACCACAAGCGGGATGCCCGCGTCACGGCGCGCCTCCATCAAGACGCTCAGGTCGTTCCTCTGCGCGTCTCGGCTCAGCGTCCCTTCGCCACTGCCCAGGTAATGTGGACCCGGATCAGTGGATCCGGCGTCCACGGCGATGACATGGGGCTCACGCCGCATGCCCTCGTCGAACGATGCCCTGGGGAACCCATAGCCGAGGCCACCGCAAGGAGTGAGAACGCGTACTTCTTTCATAGGAACTTCCATTGTCATTTGGACATGAGGCCCGGCAGCCAGGTGGAGAGGAACGGGACGTATGCCACGAGTCCGAGGACCACGATCTGTGCAAGGAAAAACGGCATGATTTCGCGGATCACTTCGGTCAACGGGGCCTCCGACATATTCGAAACCATGAACAGGATGATGCCGACGGGCGGCGTCAGCAACGCCATCCCAAGGCAAAGCACGAAAACAGGCGCGAAATGCAGCGGATCGATCCCGACCGCCTCGATCAGCGGGAACAGGACCGGCACGAATATGAAGATCATGCCAACCGTATCGAGCGCGCATCCGATGATCAGCAGGAAGACGACGACCAAGAGCATCACCAGATGTGGGTTCGTGGTGATCGAGGTAATCAGGTCAACCAGGTCGTGTCCCATTCCGGTGGTCACGACAACCCAGCTGAAGAAAGAGGCGGGTGCGATCAGGATCAGAAGCGTGCCAGCGTCTTGACTGGTCCGGACGATCAGTTCCCAGAGTTGCTTGAGTGACATCTCGCGATAGGTCAGCGAAACGACAAGAGCATAGAGAAACGCGATCACGCCAGTCTCGGTAACCGTGACCACGCCGAACAGAATGCCGCCGATCACGATCACGGGCATGGCCAGGGCAGAGAGACTCCGGACGGTCGCCTGCACGACCTCTCTCGCGGTCGCCATCCGGTCTGCCCGAGGGTAGCCACGCGTTACGCTGAGCCAAAGGGAGATCGCCATCAGCGCGAGGCCCAGCAGAATGCCCGGGACAGCCCCGGCCAAGAACAGGGCCCCAATTGGCAGTTCCATCATCACGCCGATGATGATCATCACGATGCTCGGAGGAATGATGTGACCGATGGTCGACGACGACGCCGTCACCGCAGCGGCATAAGCACCGGAATATCCCTCTTTCTTCATCGCCGGGATCAATACGCTGCCGATGGCCGAAGTGTCCGCGGTGCAGGACCCCGAGACGCCGGCAAAGAACATGCTGCCGGCGATATTGACCTTTGACAGGCTGCCAGGCACACGCCCGATCAGCACGCGGGCGAAATCCAAAAGCCGGTTCGTCAGCCCGCCGGCCGTCATCACCGCCCCGGCAAAATAGAACATGGGGATGGCCATCAGCCCGTAATGCTCAAGTCCCACCACCATCTGCAAAGGCAGGATCGCTACGAGACGAAACTGATCGGATACATAAAGGAAAGAGGTTGCCGCAATTCCCATTGAAAAGGTGACGGGCAATCCAATCAGCATCAGGAACAACAGCGACGAAAAAAGGATGACAATATCCATCCCGGTCAGCCCGCTTGCTGCCGAAGCGTTCCAGGAAAGTAGAAACGCCGCACTTGCCGCACGAAAACGCGGAGGCACTGCAATGCCATGATGCTGCCGACGATCGGCACCACGACAAAGAGCACATCTCGGTTGAATGGCAAAGTGTCGTAAACGGCCGTTGACTGCAGCTTGATGATCACCGGACTCTTCACGATTACCAGGATCAGGAAGGCTGCCGAGACCAAGGTTGTCAGCGGCAGCAGGATACGCTGCACCGAGACCGGCAGGAACTGCTCGGTGAACTCAACCCGGATCTGATTCTCGTCTCGAACTGCGGCCGCACCGCCGAACCAAATGCCCCAGACGAACAGGAACATGGCCATTGGCGTCGCCCAGACGATCGGGCTTTGCAAGAAGTAGCGAAAGAATATCTGAAGGCATAGCACCAGCATCATGCCCATGAATGCGAGTGCACCAAGATTGTCGAGGCTGCGGTCGAGAAAAACTATGAGGCGCTTCAAGGCAGCCATCCGAGGCTCTGCAGCTTGTTGAACGGGCCGCCCTCAACGCAACGGGCGGCCCGACCCGGCTCAGTTTCGGTATTCTTCGAGTTGCGCCTGGATGCGGTCCATCATGCCGGCATCCCATTGATCGTCGGCTTCCAGCCTCTCCCAGACAACTTTGGCGATTTCGATGAACGGACCCTTTTCTATCTCGATCACCTCCATGCCCTTCTCCTGCACGACCGCGAATCCCTCTTCCATTGAGGCAGACAGTTCCGCGTCGCTGTACTCCGCCGCAATCTTCAGTCCATCGGCGACTGCACTCTTTAACTCGTCCGGCCAGCCAGCCATCGCGGTGCTGCCTGAAAACAGCATCCATGCTCCAAAGGCGTGATCGGTCTTGGAAAAGTACTTCTGGATTTCATAAAGTCCGCGTGGGTGGACCACTTCAATTCCGTTGTCCTGGCCTTCAACCAAGCCCGTCTTTACCGAGGTGAAAAACTCCGAGAACGGCATGGGCGTTGAAACCGTCCCCAATTCGCCGAAGAACGCAGCGAAAGGCGGCGAACCGGGCACGCGCATCTTCAGCCCGCGCAAGTCCTCCGGTGTCCGGACCGGCGTGTTCGCCGTGGTGATCGCCCGCGGCGACCGGGAACCCATGTAGCCGACGATCTGCGCCCCGCCCGAGGCGAACTGCGCCGACATCTCGTCGAATAGCGGGCTCGCGAGGAATTTCAGAAACTCGTCCTGATTCTGGAATGCGTACGGTGCCGACAGGGCGTTGAAGTTGCGTCCTTCCTCGAAGAAGGTCGGCTGCGTTGCCGTGCCTTGGTAGAAATCCAGCGTCCCGAGCTTCAGCATCTGCATCATCTCGCGGCCACTGCCAAGCTGCTGCGCCGGAAAGAGTTCAACCGTGTACTCGCCGCCCGTCGCCTCGTTCACGTGCTCGGCGAACTTTTCGGCCGCACGAAAGGCAAGTGACTTGTTCGACACCAAGAGTCCCATCCGAAGCGTATCGGCTCCGGCTGCGGAAGCGAGTGCTGCGGTCGCGGCGAATGCGACGCCAACGACAACTGTAGTGAGCTTGTTCATTTTTCCTCCCCTTTGTCCAAGCAGCCATTCTCCATCTGGTCCAGACCGCCTCGTGTTCCGAGATCGACGTGCCGACGAGTCACGCCAGTCCTTGACTACGGAGGTTACCTCAGACTAATTGTACGGACAACCGTTCATTTGGGAACAACCGGCCTTCGGACTTTCCGAGCGCCCAAGTCCAATCAAGCGAGGCCCGAACCAGTGACCGCCGGTGGCCCGAAATACCGGCAGATTGCCGATCAGATCGTATCCGAGATGCGAAAAGGCACCTACGTAGTTGGTGACATGTTGCCGACCGAGCACCGGCTGATGACCGCCTATGGTGTAAGCCGGCACACGGTTAGACGGGCGACGCAGGCCCTCAAGCAGATGGGCGTGATCGAAGCCCGCCAGGGGAAGGGATCGATCGTGGTCTCAAGGCCTGGGTCGACGGCGTTTATCGAGAGGGCCCCCAGCATAGAGGAGTTCGTCGACAAGGGGGCCAGCCTCGACCGCCGACTTGTCGAGAAACGCATCGTTCTGGCAAACGGTGCATTGGCCGAAGCGTTTGGGTGCAGCCCCGGACGAGAGCTCCTGGAAACGCGATACCTTCGCCACGTCGTCCGAGACACCGCGGTCCCTGCCGTGTTCCTTACGGTTTGGATCGATCCGATGTTCGAATCGATCGCCAACTTGCTGGAGATTGAAGACGGAACGACGCGAGACGCGATCGTCGAGGTTATGAAACGGCAGTTTGCGCTCGAGACAGGGGTCATTCGGCAGAACGTGTCGGCTTGCGCCCTGGACACTGTTGCCGCCGGCATGCTGGACAGGCCACTTGGAGAATGCGCCCTTCGGATCGAACGGCGGTACTACCAGAAGTCTGCCTCGACCCCGCACCTCCGGACCATCTCAATTTGCCGGAGCGATTTGCTGAGCATCGAGTCATATTTCCAGGCCAATTCCCCGAATTGAGGCAGCATGGACCGACGACGTCGTCAATAGGACAGGCGTGGCGGGCATTGACCATCGCCATGCCGCCGAGAAGTTTCGAAACGCCCGGGCCGATGAACGAGTCGACGCGCTTCTGCCTCTTTCGGCTCGCGCCCGACTGCGGGCTACGGCCTTTCTCCCGCAGTCGCGGGTCGATCGTTGGAAACAACCTATTCATCGAACCACAGACCATTGCACGACAGGATAGGCAGTCTTCCAGCCCCGAAACCGTCCGACGGGAGCGGCTTCGGCCAGTTCGACCCTGGTCAGCGCGCCTCCGGATTCGGCCTGCGCTTCGGTCAGAAGCGCGACCGTCTCAAGCGTCACGGCGTTTGCGACGACCCGCGTGCCGGGGACAAGGTTGCTCCAGATCCAGTCAAGGAGACCACGGTTCAGGCCACCGCCAATGAACACGGCGTCCGGAAATTCAAGTCCACTCAGCGATTCAGGTGCCTTGCCCTCGACCACCACAAGCCGGTCCTGGCCAAGCGCCCCGGCATTCTTCCGAATTCGCGCAGCGCGGTCAGCCCTCATCTCAATGGCGACAGCCTGGGTCGAGACATGTGCCATCAGCCACTCGATCGCGACCGAACCTGAACCCGAACCGATGTCCCAGAGCCGCTCACCGGGCCGTGGCGCGAGGGCAGAAAGCGTGATCGCGCGGATGGGCCGCTTGGTCATCTGCCCGTCGCTCTCGAATACATCATCAGATTGCCCGCTGGCTGCCGAAAGGCTCGCGTTCGATCCCGCAACCTCGACCGCCACGGTAACCGGATGGGCCACGTCTTCGAGTGCATAGGCGCCTGCGGTGACTTCACGGCAACGTTCGCGCGGGCCTCCAAGAGCTTCAAGGACATGCATTCGCGTTTCGCCAAGACCGAGACCGTCGAGATAGGCAGCCAGCTCACCGACCGCCGCACCGTCACGAACCGTTGCGATCGCGTGCTGCCCCGCTGCCAGGTGCGGCCTGAGCCGGGCGTACGGGGCGGCGTGAAGCCCTAGGCAGGCCACGCGTTCCAGCGGCCAGCCCAATCTTGCCGCCGTCAGCGAGAACGCGGAAGGACCGGGAATGGCATGCCACTCTTCCGGGGCAAGGCGCCGGGCAATGACGCCTCCCGCTCCGAACCAGAAGGGATCCCCAGACGCAAGCACGGCCACGTTGCGACCGCGAAGGCCTTCAAGCAAGGGCAATCCGTCCTCGAACGGAATCGGCCACGTGATACGTTCGGCACCGTTGTCCATCACCAGGGACAGATGGCGTTCTGATCCCATGATCACTTCCGCCGCGTCCAACGCTTCGAGACTTGCAGGCGACAAGCCCTCCGGTCCATCTTCTCCGAGACCGATGATCGTCAGCCAGCGAGCTTCAGACATGGAGGCAAACCTCCTGATCCTGGGCGGCTCCGCCGAGGCGAGCGCCCTTGCGGCGCATGTCGCCGCCTTGGGGCTGCGCGCCACGTTTTCCTACGCCGGTCGCGTGGCGAAACCCATCGCACAGCCACTGCCGACTCGAGTCGGCGGGTTTGGCGGCGCAACGGGCTTGGTCGACTATCTCAAGGACCATTCCGTTACGCACCTGATCGACGCCACCAACCCGTTCGCCGCGCAGATAAGCCGGAACGCGGTCGCGGCCTGTGCAACCGCTGGCGTGCCCCTGATCGCGCTTGCACGACCGCCGTGGACGCCCCGCCCCGGAGATCGCTGGACTCGTGTGCCGGACACGGTCGGAGCCGCCAAGTCGATTGGCAGCACTCCCCGGCGCGTTTTCCTTGCCATTGGGCGAACGGAAGTCCCGGTCTTCGAGGTCGCGCCGCAGCATCACTATCTCTTGCGATTCGTCGACATCCCGAAGGAGCGCCCGACGCTGCCACGTCACGACGTCATCGTTGATCGAGGGCCGTTTGCGGAAGCGACAGAGCGCAATCTTCTGGAATCGCACAGGATCGATCTTCTGGTATCCAGAAATGCCGGCGGCGAGGGCGCACGCGCCAAGATCGATGCCGCCCGGGAACTCGGCCTGCCGATACTCATGATCGATCGGCCCAACCCGCCGCAGCGACGCGAAGCCGGCACCGTCGAAGAGGTCCTGGACTGGATTGCTCATTCCGTCACCGACCGTGGCGTGTAGACGAGCGGCGGAAGCCCGTCCCGATCGATCCTGCGGGTGAGACTCGATCCCAGGATCACGACGGTCCGCATGTCTGCCATCTCGGGAGCCGCTTCGGACAGCGGCACGGTCCTGACAGTCTCGTCCGATGTGGTCACGGCGCGGGCAAAGATGACAAGGCGCTCAGGTTCGCAGAGCTCACGCAGCAGTTCCAGGATGCGGGCGAACCCGTCAGGGCGAGCCTCGGAACGAGGATTGTAGAGGGCGCAGGCGAAATCGCCCTCGACCGCGAGCCGCAGCCTCTTCTCGATCAGGGCCCACGGCTTGAGGTTGTCAGAGAGGTTGACCGCGCAGAAGTCATGGCCCAGCGGAGCGCCCACCCGCGCGGACGCGGCAAGCATTGCCGTGATGCCTGGGAGAACGCGGACATCCAGCTCCCGCCAAGAGTCCGGCCCGGCCTCCATCGCCTCGAGAATTGCAGACGCCATCGCGAACACGCCCGGATCGCCCGACGAAACCACGATCACCCGGCGACCCTCTGCAGCAAGTGCCAACGCTTGGCGCGACCGTTCGGCCTCCATCCGGTTCCCGGACGCATGCCGGCAAAGCCCCTCACGCTTGGGAACCCAGTCGACGTAGCGGGAATATCCGACAACGTCGGTCGCCTCAGCCAGCGCCGCCCGGACCTCGGGCGTGACCAGGGCGTCGCCTCCTGGCCCGAGACCCGCAACCGCAACCCACCCGATCACGGCCGCCGTCCCTGTCCGTGCACCAGGACAATCGTGAAGTACGGAGGCACGTGGCCTTCCGGCACTTCGGCAAGCCGAGTGACCTTCTGGTCCGCCATCGCGGCACATTCGATCACCCAGGCATCCTGAGCGCGTCCGGCCCGTTCAAGCGCCGCCCGGACCTTGGACAGGTTGCGCCCCACCTTCATCACGACCAATGCATCGGCGGCTTCCATGTGCCTCACCAGAACATCCTCGTCGAGCGTGCCCATCAGCACGGACAGGACGTCATCGCCCCAGGCGATGGGCACACCGCTCGCCGCCCAGGCCGCCGCCATGCCTGGAATGCCCGGCACTACCTCGACCGGCACTCGGGCGATCAGGCGCTCATGCAAGTGCATGAAGGAGCCGTAGAAGAACGGATCGCCCTCGCAGAGAACAACGACATCCTCGCCACCGGCGGCAATGGTGGCCACGTGCGCGGTGCAGCCGTCATAGAATTCCGCCAAGGTACGGTTGTACCGCGGATCTTCCAGGGGGACTTCCGTCGTCAGGGGATATTCCATTGCAAACTCGACCGCGTCCGCAGGAACCAGGTCACCGGCCAGCGTCCGGGCGCGTCCTGTGCGCCCCTTCTTTCGGAAGAACGCCACGTGACGGGCCCGTGCCAGGAGCTTGAGTGCCTTCGCGCTCATGAGATCAGGTTCTCCGGGCCCCAGGCCGACTCCGTAGACCGTTCCGGTCATTCCGCCGAACTCGCGATCGCGTTGATGGCCGCCACCGTGACGGCGCTTCCGCCCAGGCGCCCTTCGACGACGCAACAGGGCGCCGGCTGATCATTCCAGAGGGCAGCCTTCGATTCCGCGGCACCAACGAATCCAACGGGACAGCCGATGATCGCGGCGGGTCGGGGGCAATCCGGGTCCTCCAGCATGTTCAGCAGGTGAAAGAGTGCCGTGGGGGCGTTTCCGATCGCCACGAGCCCGCCTTCCAGCCGGGGACGCCAAAGCTCCAGCGCGGCGGCCGAGCGTGTGTTGCCAATCTCGACCGCGAGTTGCGGAACCGAGGGATCCTGAAGCGTGCAGACCACCTCGTTGGCCGCAGGAAGGCGCGTGCGCGTCACGCCTTCGCTGACCATCCTGGTGTCGCAGAGTATCGGCGCTCCCGATTCCAGCGCCTTGCGCGCCCGGATCACCAAGCCGTCGGAAAACCGCAGGAACCGCGCGAGTTCCACCATTCCCGACGCATGGATCATCCGCACCGCGACCTGCTCTTCATCCGCGTCGAAACGGGAAAGATCGGCTTCGCCCCGTATGGTCGCGAAGGACCGGGCATAAATTGCGGCACCGTCCTTTTCGTAGGCGTAAGGCATCAGGAGAAGAGCTCCAGAAGTCCGGCCTCGGAAACGCCGGTCCTGTCCGGGGTGTCGCCGACCGAGCCGCTCCTGACTAGATCGAACATCCCGTCTCGCCCGACCAACGTCACGTCGGAAGGCCCGGGCCTTGCGCAACCCTTGGCGCAGCCCGAAACATGCAGCGTCCCGAGGCCGCGCTCCGCCAGCCGTCGAGCGACCGATCTTGTCGGCACAGTCGCCTGCATGCACCGGGGGGCGCCTGGGCAGGCGGCAACGTCAAGCATGGATTCCGACGGATCATGAACGAATGCCGGATGCGTCACCGGACTCGCCGCCTCAAGGTAAAGGCATCGTCGCGGCATGACCTGCACGTAACCAGGATCCGCTTCTGCAAGGAGCCCGCCAAGCGCATCCGCCGACATCGCACCGAAGGGCACGCCGACAATCACGCCGCCCTTCGTACGCCCTGGTCCGGGCAGGCTTCCGCCATCTGCCGGTTCGGCAAGCTGCCGGTTCTCGGGCAAGGACATCTTCGAGACATGCCGCTTCATTCGCCCGCTCTCGCGGCCGCCGGTGTCCACGAACCGGTCCGCCATCTCTTTCAACGCGTCAAGAGCGTCGGCCTCGTCAATGCGCCACCCGTGCTCCGCGCCGTCGGCACGCAGCAGCAGCACCCCACTTGCATCCCGTTCGAACCGGAAATCCGCCGAGACGTCCAGCAGGACCGGCTCGGTCCCCGTATCGATTGCAATGCCCGTCTTCGCGGGCAATCGCGGCAGATCGGCCAGTCGCGGCGCCAGCGCGCGCTCCAATCGATTCGTCAGGTCGCCGGAGATCCAGAATGGTGCCACGACGATGTTTCGACGCGCCTCGATGTCCGGGTCGGCGTGGACAAGCTCCTCGGCCACAAGTGCGTGCAGCAGTTCGGGATGCGCGTCGTCCCTAACCCCCCTGACCTGAAGTCCGGCACGCGAAGTCAGGTCGATCAGGCCGTTTCCGAAACGGTGCGCGAGGTCGGCCACGGTGCGCGCCTTGTCCGCCGTCATCCGCCCGGACATGGGCCTGATTCGCACCAACAGTCCGTCGCCGGACATCATCGGACGATGCGCGGTCGGGCACCAGCCCCGGGGTTCGGGCGCGTTCATTCTGCCACCTCCAGACCGACTCGGATCGAGTTCCTTCGAGTGCGCCACAATCCCGATCTGTGCAGCCCGTTGAACTGCGCGCGCATTGCGGACAGCGCCTCCGGATTCGCCTCCTGCATGAAAGCGGTGACGGCGGCATCGCCGAGGGTGGCGTCGTAGTACGCATCGAAAAGATGCGAGCCCACGACGTCTGCAAGATTCGCGAACGCAGCCATGTGATCGAGCGTCGCAGCAATCTCCGCAGCGCCCTGGAACCCGTGGCGCTTCATTCCCGCCAGCCATCCCGGCTGCACCGCCCGGGCATGCACGACCCGCGCGACCTCCTCCGTCAGCGTTCGCGCATGCGGACGCGCCGGGTCGGTATTGTCCAGATGATAGAGCGCGGCGTCGTGGCCGCCCGCCACCGCCTTGGCAGCTGCGAATCCGGCCTCGTGCGTTGCATAGTCTGCGGCCAGCAGCAGATCGGTCTCGGGCAGGTCCTGAAGATGGACAAACGCGTCAGCTCCCGCCACCTGCGCCGCCAGTCCGTCCGGATCCTCGACGGCGTCACCGCCGTCCATGGCCCAAGCGCTCGCGGCGAGCCAGGCCGCGCCCGCCTCGCGGCGCGCTTCCTCGGTGAGATCCTCCCGCAAGCGCGCCATGCCCAAGCCATAGCTTCCCGGTTCCGGTCCGTAGACGCGGGATCCCGGCTCGGTTCCGACAAAGGGATTCCAGTCCGATGCCTCCTCTCGCACCGCAAGGGCGCGTATGGCCTGCGAATAGAGCGCGGAAAGCGTGGGAAACACGTCCCGGAACAATCCGGACACCCTCAGAGTCACGTCCAGTCGAGGCCATTCCAGTTCGGCGATGGGCAGCACCTCGATGCCGGAAACCCGCTCGCTCCCCTCGTCCCAGATCGGGCGTGCGCCAAGAAGATGCAGCGCCATTGCAAATTCCTCGCCGGCGGTCCGCATGGTTGCCGAACCCCAAAGGTCCACGACCAGGCCCCGTGGATACTCACCTTGCTCCTGGAGATGGCGCCGCACGAGCTCCCGTGCGAGCCTGACGCCCTGCGCGTGGGCTGCCCGTGTCGGCACGGCCCGGGGATCCGTGGCAAAGAGATTGCGCCCGGTCGGCAAGACGTCAGTTCGTCCCCGGTACGGAGAACCGGCCGGCCCTGCCTCGATGCGCCGTCCTGCAAGCGTGTCAAGCAATGCCCGTCTCTCCGCATTTGCTGACGCCGCGACATCCGTGCGACCCAGAGGATGCATCGAGACCTGGTCGCTGTCCCCGGAATCGCTCCGATCAAAGGCACGTTCCCGTCCCCACACATGCAACCCGTCACCGAACTGGCTGTCCTTCACGTCGCAGACAAAGCGGTCGATGCGTGTGATCGCCTCGGCCGCGCCTTCGGTTCTGTCAAGGCCGAGATCCGAGTCGAGTCCGATCGCCTTCGCTTCGTTCTGGATGTCGTCCTGCAAACGGTCGCGGCGGCGAGGATCCAGCCCGTCGGCATTGGAAAACTCGTCCAGCAGCGCCTCGAGCCGTGCGAGATTGCCCGGAGTCTCGCTCCTTACGGCCGCCGGGGGCAAATGGCCGAGTGTCACTGCGCCAATCCGGCGCTTGGCCTGGGCCGCCTCGCCAGGGTCGTTGACGATGAACGGATAAATGACCGGGATCGGTCCGACCAATGCCTCAGGCCAGCACTGGTCGGAAAGCGCCACGGACTTGCCGGGCAACCATTCCAATGTGCCATGGGCGCCAACATGGACCAGTGCATCTATGCAGGCGACCGTTTGCAGCCAAAGATAGAACGCGACGTATCCATGGCGCGGCACCCGCGACAGATCGTGGTACTCGTCGTCGCGCCTCTCGCGTTGGCCCCTCTCGGGCTGCAGGGCGACATAGATCCGCCCTCGCCGAACGGCCCGGAAATGAAACGCTTCTTCTCGAACGGCGGCGTCTTCCTCGGGCATGCCCCAGGCTGCCTCAAGGTCAGCGACAAGGCGAGCGGGCAACTCGGTCAGGGCAGCCTTGTAATCCGCGACGGACCAGCAAATCGAGTCCCGGGACAGTGCCGTCTCCAGCCCGTCCCCCGATCCGACCGCATAGCCCTCCGAGTCGAGGTCATCCATGATTGCCTCGACCGAAGCAAACGCATCCAAGCCGACCGCATGGGCCATTCTCCAGGCCCTGCCCGGATAGGTCGAGAGCACGATGGCGATTGAAACGTCGCCACGGGCCTTCGCCGCGAGAGCGGCCCAGGCCGCGGCTCGGTCAGCTATCGCGCCAATCCGGTCCGCGTCCGGTCGATGCGCCACGAGCCTCGCCTGCAGGTCGGCGTCCCGATCGCACGGCTCCTTGAAGGATGCGACACCTGCAAAGATGCGACCGTCCACTTCCGGCAACACGACGTGCATTGCCAGGTCCGCAGGCGACAGGCCACGCTCCGCATCCTGCCAGGCAGATCGGGTTGACGTGGCCAAGGCCACCTGGAAGACCGGCACGCCGGCCACGTCCAACGGAGAGCTGCCGTCCGCGCCCTTGCCGGAAAATGCCGTCGCGTTGACGATGGCGGCCGGCGACAGGGTGGCAATTCGCTCGCGGAGCCAGCGTGCCGCCCCCGGATCTTTCAGCGACGGGACAAAAAGGCCGAGTGTCGAAAATCCGCGATCCCTGAACGCCTGCAGGAGTTGCTCGATCGGTGCAGTGTCTGCGGCCGCGAGATAGGCCCTGTAAAACACGACCGCGACCAAGGGCTGAACCGGGTCGCCAAGGCATTCCGCGCGACAGGACGCGCCGCACTCGCGCATCGAGGCGGGCACGGGTGCGCCGTCCCGGGCGAATCCGGCAACGGATCCCGCTTTCCCGCTCCGCGCGCCGTGTTCCGGCGTCCAGCACCCGCATGCGGGGATTGACCTGATGCCGTCCACCGGACCGGCATAGAGACCGGCCGCCAATGCCAGTTGAGCCAAGGCCGCCTGCCCGGCCACTGCCCCGCCTTCACGCACCAGCGCGTCAAGGCGCGCCAAGGTCGCATGCGGGACCGTCGAGATCGCCTCAAGCTGCGCGTCCGGCCTGCCGTCGCCCGGCAGCACGGCCAGCGTCATCCCCTTGGATGCAGCCAGAGCACTCACCTGAGCCAGCCCGTACTCCCAATATGGAATCCCGCCGATCACGCGGACCAGAACGGCATGGGCGCCTGCAAGGGTTTGCTCGACATAGGTGTCAACCGAAACCGGGTGCCTGAGTGCGGCCAGGTTGGCGAGCCTCAGGCTCGGCAGCGGCGTGCCCTGCGTCCTTGCGCGATGCCATCCGGCCGCGAAGGCTTGAAGATCGCTGTCCGAGAATGACAGGACCACGAGATCGGCCGGTTCCTGCTGAAGGTCGGTCGGGGTCTCGGTTTCCTCGAGCCCGTAGCTCTCGCGAAAGATCACGTGCATGTGCCGGATCTCCCAGCCGACGCGGTCCGACTGCGCGCAGTCTGCAGGTGCGGCGGGCGGAGCATGTGCCGCGCGCCGATCTTGGGCGGCCGGCCGCCATTCTGCGCGCTGCTTGTCACTGCACGAGTTCTTCCGGCACCAGGATCGACCGGATCGCTTCGGGATCGATGTCTTCGTGCTCCGCAATGACGACCAGGCGTCCTTGCCTGTCCTCGCCCGGTTCCCATGCCCGGTCGAACTGATGGCGAATCCGTGTCCCGACTCCCTGGACAAGCAGACGCATCGGCTTGCCACGCACCGAGGCGTACCCTTTCACGCGAAGGATGTTCTGCAGCCGGACAAGTGTCTCGATTCGTGCCACGAGGTGATCGGCGCTCTCAGTCTCGGGAACATCCACGACGATCGTGTCAAAGTCATCGTGATCGTGCTCGGGCACCCCGTCGTGATGCGACGGACGCGCTGCCAGATCGTTTTCAGCTGCCGCTCCGATGCCGAGAATCACCTGCGCGTCCACCGCGCCCTCCGACACCTCGATCATCGGCACTGCACGCGGCGCTTCCCGTTCGACGATCGCCCTCGCCTGCGCCACGCCGTCAGGCCCCGCAAGATCGGGCTTGGTCAACAGCACGATGTCTGCGCAGGCAATCTGGTCCTCGAACACCTCGGACAGCGGCGTTTCGTGGTCGACGTTGTCGTCGGCGAGCCGCTGCGCGTCCACGCGGTCGATGTCGGGCGCGAATCTTCCCGCGGCCACGGCCTCGGCATCGGCCAGCGCGATGACGCCGTCGACGGTCACCCTGCTGCGAATCGCCGGCCAGTCGAAGGCCTTGAGGAGCGGCTTGGGAAGAGCGAGCCCGGAGGACTCGATCAGGATGTGATCGGGCACGGGGTCTAGCTCCAGCAGTGCGCTGATGGCAGGAATGAAGTCATCCGCAACCCTGCAACAGATACAGCCATTGGCCAGCTCGACTATGTTCTCCGCCGGACAGTCGGGAACGGCGCAGGTCTTGAGAATGTCTCCGTCAACGCCCACGTCGCCGAACTCGTTCACGATCACCGCCAACCGGTGACCCTTGCTGGATTCGATGAGGTGGCGGATCAGCGTCGTCTTCCCGGCCCCGAGAAAGCCGGTAACGACTGTGGCGGGAATCTTTGCGAGATCGGTCATTTGGCAGTCTCCACTGGTACAATCGGCGGCATCCGTGCAATGCAGTTCTTGCGGAAATGCTCCGGGCGTTCCCGCCACGGGACAAGCCCGTCCGACGTTGCGCGATATCTTGCTGCGCCATCCAGGATCATGTCGGCGCTCGACGGGTCGAGGTTCCCGTACACATATGTCCAGCGCCGCGAGCCTCCCCGCAGGGCGATGGAACAGCCATGGTCGCAGTTCGAGAAGCACTCCACGCCGCGAAGGCTGACGCCTTCAGGCAACTCCTTGGCCGCCAACGCACGATGCAAGAGCGCTCCGGGACGCTCGTCGTCGTCAGACAGCTCCCGCCCCCTGCGGCACGTGGTGCAGACAAGAAGTTCAACCGGCGCGCAGTCGTCCACGGATCCCTCGTTCCTGCTGTGGAAGGGGGAGGAAACGAGAGCACCGCAATGGCGGCCCCGCCCCGGAATCCCCCGTCCGGTCACGTCCAGTCGGCTGGCAGGTCTCCCGGCTAGCGGATGATTGCGGGTGATCCGGCCTTCCCAGCCTCAAGGACCAGTGGCGCGATGGATCCCCTCTCCGGTTACGGTCGCGGGGGCGGCTGCATTGGGGTCACTGACCCTTTCGCATTCCCTTTTCACCTGCATGAACGGGCAGGCACCAGCACTTGACGACACTTCGACGAAACTCGCAGCCAAGTCAAGCAGGTGTCCGCGATCACCACGGCTTCGGGAACCAATTCGCCTGGGCCGACCTCGTCTCGACGTTCCGAAACTTCCGGACAAGCGCGACGAGCAATTTCCTCCGGCTTGCGGCCGCACGCTCATGACGGGCGCGAACCGAGCCAGATCTTCCCTTGTACATGTCCGTCCTGTCCTTGATCGTCACGTGCAGCCGAGACCTTGGGACATCTGGGCGTAGCTGGTGAGGGGAACCGCGCACATCCGATTCCAGTCAGCCTTGTCAATGACCGGCTGGTTCAGCAGCTTGATCATCTCGTCGAAACCGTGGAGCGCATCACAGCCCGTCTTCTCCGGACCAGCCGCCCTGCGATGTGTCGGCCAGGCGCGTTCGCGCGCGTGACGCCAAAAGTCGGTTTCATGCCTGGAGCCACAGGAGTAATGCCAACCGACGAACAGTCCGTAGCTCAGCATGCGCTTGACGAGAAACCGGTTTACCGTTGGTGCGTCACGCTCGAGATGCTCTATCGAACGGTTGAGCCGCATGTTGAGAACCATGCCGATCTGCAACTGAGCGGCCACGATCGCCGTTGCTTCGAGGGGCTCCATGAACGCGGCGGCATTGCCTATGCGCGCAATCGCGCCGTCGTAGATCTGTCTGTGGACGAAGTTTGGAAACGAAATGACGGCGCGTGGTTCGAACTCCGAGACGCCCTCGGTCTCGAGGAACTCGTCAAAGTCCGCTTCGACTTCATCAACGTTCGATATGTTCTTGTTGAAGATATACCCGTAAGAGGTATGAATCGTGAGTGGAATCACAAATATCCAGCCGTGCGGCCGCGCTACGGCACGGGTGTATGTATGCTCGGTAACTGGTCCATCCTTGACACTCCTGACGGTTGCCGGGCAACGGCGGATGACAGCCGTGTTGGTCGGAATGAAGGAAATGTCGATGTGCTGCGCAGGCTGGAGTTCTCGCGGAAATCCCCGTGCATCAAAGACCAGATCGTAGCGTTCGGGTTCCCTGCCATCAAACTCTATTTCAGCTCCGCCTTCCACGCGCTTGATCTTCTTCACTTTCGCATCAATGTGACGGGCGTGCGTGCTCTCGTGAAGCAGATCGCCCATCAGGTCCGCGGACAGATGGTATCCATATGATACCTGCTGCGGCGTGAAGTAGTGGGTGAAGTCTCGACCGCGCCGACCCCAGCCTTCGAATGCGACGCCGTACTTGCGCGTTCCCGTCAGGCGCTGCTGCACGACTTGATGGCACAAGGTCGTCAACTGCTGCAGTTCCTGGACCAGGCTCGGCCAGCTGCCTTCGCCCACTCCAATGACCGGAATGCGCGAGTCGTATATGTGGTGCAGTTCGAGATCGCTGTCGGGATGCGTGCGCGAAACGCTGGCGGCTGCCAGCGACCCGGCCGTTCCTCGCCCGACGACCGCTACCTTTCTCAAGGATTCGCTGCCCGGGTGTATCATCCCACATGCCCTTCGCTGATGCCAGTCGGACGCACTTGCCAGAAAGCCCAGTTCGCAAACCGTACGCAGTCGCGCAAGATGATTGCGGAGATGCAGGAGCGGGCGCCGGCACCGCCTCGTCCGGCCAGATTAGCCCAGTTCGGTCTGTTGTCGAGATGCAGCGGGGCGAAATCCCTGTGCAACCCCAGGAACGCCTTGAACCGGCTGCCACGGTCATTCACCGTCCGGGGACACGGTTCGCCCCTGCCCCTTCGCCATTGAACCGGATCGGCGCTCCGTGGCCTGTCCCGAGTGCGCGCAAGACCGTCTTCCGGTCCCGGAATCGGACACAATGAAAGGCGTCGCCGACGCCACCGCGATTCGACATGATGCAGTTGATGCCCTGGCCGCTTCCAGCGCCCGAGACGGTGATCAAGCGAAAGCCGTCGTCGCGCCGCGTCGCGCCAGCAGCATTTCCATGCGCGGCTTTCCGGTGGCGTGCCGGTCCGTGCCGAGACCGTGACGTCTCCGGGATCAAGCGCCGCTCAAGAGTTCATTGGGCGGCCTCCGCATCGACAGGCGTCCGCGAACCGCCTGGGCCAGACGAGACAGCCGGGAGAGCTGCACAGAGGGTCCTGCTTGCGGTGCAGCCCAGACTTGACGCAAAACAAATGCTGACTTAGGTTTCATGATGCACGCATTGAAGCCGTGCTGTGCGTACAGAAAAGGAGAGATGCCATGAGAAGTGGCGACGAAATGCTGAAGCAAATTGTCGACAAGTCCGCCGTCGATTCGGACTTCAGGCAACAGCTTCTTGCAGATCCGAAATCTACCATCAGCGGTGAATTGGGCATCACGATTCCGGACTCGATGAATATCGAGGTCCACGAGAGCGACATGCAGACGGTGCATCTTGCGCTGCCTCCCGATCCAAACATCACCGAGGAGCAACTCGAAGCCATATCCGCCGGACTTTGCTGCTGCTGGTAGGTTCGGCACCGAACGACGTGGCACCATTGTGGGGAATGGTCCGCGTCTGACTGATTACTTGGCTTGAACGGCCCCTGCCCGTGACCGCGGGCGGGTTTTTTTGTGTGGCGGGATCTGATTGGTTCATTGTCTGGCCGCTCTCGCCATCCTTTGATCACGAGCGGGGAGCCCAGCTTGATCATGTGGGTGGCCGTGCCGGCAAGCGCGATCCGGATTGCGATGAGAGGGCCGTGTCCGAACGTCGCCGCTGACCGTCGGCAAGATCAAGATCCGCCAACATGCCTTGGCAAAGGCTCGCGCCCGAATGCCTTCCAAGGCAGACCAATCTCGATGAACCATGCTGCGTGCGGCGGTGACATCCATGCGAAATGCATTTCGGGCCGCTGCCAGGAGGCCGCAAGACTTGGCCGGAACCACCCATCGTGCAAATTCGGGTGCCACGAGTCTCGAGCCGCCACAGCGGGATTGCATGCCGTGCTGTCGCCGGACCTGACTGCGTGCCCGCAACGAGTGCCGCCCGTGCCGGACACCGTGGCTGCCGGAACTAGGTGGAAACCGCTCCCGAGAGGACCATGAACACGTACGCCTTTGCCTGTCTGAGTTGATCCTCGGAGATGACGAGCTTGATGTGGTGAATTCCTCGCAGCAGTATGAACCGTCCCGACTTCCCGAAGAGCGTAGTCGGCTTCGATACCCAGTCGGCAAGCGCCGCAAGCTTTTCGTGCACAACGATGTCCTCATGGCCCAAGGCCCGCAGGAAAGGATCCCAGTCGGTCAGTCCGTCGAGCCAATAGCGAGAGTCCTTCGTGTACCTTTGCTTGACGATGAGCGTGAGACCCAGCGTCGAGCCGACGCCACTCTCCCTTACGTCGATGTTCACTCCGGTCCTGACGATGTTCACGCGCTCGCCAAAGCGGGCAATCACTGACTCTACGACCGGCAATTGGCCGGGCCAGTCCAGGTCGCCAAGATAGGACCCGAGGTCCTGCCGCGACTTGAAGCCCATGATCGCCAGGCGGATTGACCGTGAACGCGACGGGAAGATGCCGAACGAATCCATGCGCGTGTCTTCCGGCTGGGCCAGATAGGCACGTTCGACGTGCTTCTTCTCGGCGTCGCTCAACGTCCAGCCGATGCAGGACACAAGTGCGTCAACGACGTCAACGACATCTCTGACCTGTCCGCAAGCACCCAGGATCGGACGTTCACCGGGCCTCAGGAACATTCCTGGGAACGAGTTGTCTCCTTCATTGGCCGAACCGATGTCATATTCAAGCATTACCTTGCGACCGACAATTTGACACAGGGCCGAGCCTTCTTCATCCATCTGTCCGAACAATTTCGTGAGTGCCTGGGCAACCTCGTCACCTTCGTCGCTTCGTGCACGCTGCTCAAAGACCTTCGCCGCACGGGTTCCGCTCGCCAGGGAGGCTCCGAAGTCCGCCTCTGGACTGCGCGATTGCAACGGAAGTTCAAATCCGAAAGGAAGGGCTCCCATCGTGATCGGAAGATGCTCCGCGCAGCGGAGTATGCGTTCCCATTCCGCGTCTCCAACGAGGCTTCGCGAAACGCTGTTTCGAAAGTGCCCGAGCAATTCACCCATGGTGTTGCCCTCTTCGGCAAGCCTGTCCTGTGTCAGCATGACCGCTTCGTCAATGTTCATCTGCCCACTCCGCAGGAAATTCTGTCCTTGTATGTCCGGGAATCAAGGGAATCAAACTTGTCCACAGCTGCTGCCGACCTGCGGGAAGTTCGGAATCTTCCGATTGAAAGGCGGTGTCCCGTCTGGAAGCCGTGCGGGAACGCCGCTCCTTTCCGGGATGCCGAAGGCCGCCTCTTGCCTTTCCAGCGCTGACCCTCTGGCCTGCATTCGGGTTCTCCAGAATCGCTGAAAGCCCTTTGCCTTCAGGACGGGGAAGATCTCAAGCAATCACGGGTGAGGGGTTAAGATCGGCTTCTGCGAGCCGGTGCGTGCGCCGGCCCAGGCTCACGGGCACATCATACAGCCGGCCGGGCGCGAGCCGCTCCCAGAAGTGACGCATGCCCGGCACGATGACACGTGCCACCGGCATGCCGACGTCAGGCCGAGTCTGGTCCAGAACGAGGAATTCCATGCCCTTGGCCTCGACGATGGCGCGGCACGCATCCACGTCATCACGTGCATCGGCAGCTTCCATCGTCGGGTAGTCGGCAGCCTTGCGGTGCGGTTCTCCTTCCGCTGGCGCCAGCCAATCGCACTCGGCGAGACGGGCGGTCTTCCACCACCAGAGGGCCAGCGGGTCATCGATCACGGGCCTGTCACCGCTCCGATCCGGCCGCGGCAGCCAGCTGAGGCACTGGTTCAGTTCGCACACCGCGCGCAGGGCGGCGACGCGCGGATCGGCGTGGGCGCCGGCACCGTAGATGATGTCCTCACTCTGCGCATTCGTCCTGCGCGAGAGCGCCACGAATGCTGGAATCTTGATGTCCGACGTGACATCGAGGACCCAGAACTCCCTGCCGCGGCTGGCGTAGTAGTCCTTGGCCGCCGCAAGGTACTCGTCATCGAAACTGGCAAGGTCAACCGCTGGCACCTGCAGCCGGTTGTACCACCAGATGGCGAACGCGTCGCGCTCCGCCAGTTCGTAGAATCCCTGCAGGATGGCCTCTTCAAGAGTATTGCCCGCGGCGCAGCCGTTGGAATCGGCGATCAGGTCCATGGGGGCCCGCTGTTCCGGCGCCATGCTGAAGAGCATTGAGGTCGGAAAGTAGCGATGCCGCTGCTGCGTGAGCGACCACACAGGCGTCCAGTCGATCTCGGCCTCGGGATCGAGACGGGGCGGCACGACATTGTAGGGGTGTCCCTTGGCGTTGATGCTCTTGGCATCATCGAGCTGCCTGTCGCTGAACAGTTGCACGTCGTTCGGATGAATTGCCTCCCCGTCCCCGAGAAACTCGACGAACCGCCTGCGGACCCGGATCTCGTCTCCCTGGCGGGCGCCCGAATAGCGCTCGATCGCCTCGCAGAGCGCGCTGACCCTGGATTGCTCGCGGGTGCTTCCCTTGCCCGCGCTCTTGCTGCGCAGACTGCGTCGGAGCGAGCTCAAGGTCCGGCTTCTCATGCCGAGATTGCTTCCGGCCCAGTCGACATGCAGCCAGGAATCGGTTTCATCAGAGGTGCGTGACACCCAGGTCACGACTCCGCTTACCGGGCTCACCAGGTGGCGATATCTCGCAAACGTGACCTCCGGAGCCACGGCGCGGCCGCCGCCGCTGCCGTGATGCGCCTTGGGACTTTTCTGCAGACACAAGGGAATCGGCGGTCGATCCGGACGATACAGCGCTTCGTCGCCACAGGTGAAGCACTGGGGGCGGCGCATGACCCGATGCCGCGAACTTGCAAACGTGCCGACATTCATGGCGATTGCGTTTTCGTGAAGCGGCGCAGACTCTTCTAGCACCAGCCACTTGACGATTTCTGCCGCGATCAAGCCATACAGTGCCTCCAGCAAGGCTGGTTGAACTGCAAACGGCTTGAAGGCCGCTCTTTCGCCGGCGACGTTGCGCAGGAAGCCGTGAACTTCTTCATGGCTGCGCAGGCGATAGGCCAGGCAGTCCCAGCAGGGCCCTTGCCCGTCCGCGCGAAAGACGGGGCCGAACAGTGCCTCCATGCCGCGCGGCCTCACCAGCATCCACGGTGCACTGGATTCCAGCTGACGCCGGTTCAGGTTCCCGAGGCTCGATGCAAGGAAATCGTCGCACACAACGGCCTTGAGCCTCGGACTGGAGTCCTTCACGCAGGCGCCCTGCTCTTTCAAGTGCCGGGCCAGTCGCCCGTCGTCACCTTCAGTCGCGACACTTGATTCCGAAAGCCGGAGTTCGACCCAGCGTGGCGAAGCACCCAGTGACGACCAGTAGGCAGCCCGGGGCCGCTCCATGCCATGATCGGCTGAAACGACATAGCCCTTGGCGGAAAGCGAGCCAATGGCCGCAAGAACTTCGGTGGCGGGATGCGAGCCTTCAAGGCGCGCAACAACGTCGTCCTGCGCGTGCCGGCCGTCGAGCAAGGGCAGCAGACTGCAGTAAAGCTCGCCGTGCAGCAGCGTATTGAACCGTTCCGAAACCAGCAGCGTCTGCGCTTCCCCGATCGTGTGCGATTGCATGTGCGGAGCAAGCGCGGGGAGCTTGACCAGGCCCTGGTCCTCCGGCGTGACTCGCGTAAGCAGCCCCTTCCGGGGAATCGTGGACTTCTGCGGCGACATCTCGGGTTTCCGTGCCGGTCGAACAGGTACTTTCACTTGCGGGACAACAACCTATCGATTTCCTTGGCGGAATGTCGTGCGGTTTCGGCAATCGCCGCGTTCAGCGCAGCGACATCCTCCTGACCGCATGCGTTCGCAACGAGGGATCTGACGTTCTTTCCAGCCCTTGCCACGTCAAATCCGTCCTCTCCGACGAGGCGCACTACGCCTTGCAGTGTCCGCCACATGCCCGCGGCCTGTTCCAGATGCTCGGCGCCGGCGGCACCGAACACCGCTGCAGCGGTCGGCGCCGGATCGTCGAGATCAAGTCCGGGCTGCGTCAATTGAAGGAAGCGAGCAACCCTCTCTACATCTTCCAGCCCGCCACGTGCGTCGACGAATGTCGACAGATCGGTCTCGGCTGGGCCTTCCGGTCGTTCGCGCAGGCCCGAGACAAGGGCTTCGTCGTCGCCACAATCGGACAGGATTGCGCTTCGTGCTTCGTCGAACCGACGGCCAATCTCCCCATCACCGCATTCGAACACGCATCGTGCCCTTGTCAGGGCCGGGATCTTGTCCGGATCCCGAGTCCCGACGTGCCTTTCAAGCCGGGATAGCGGAAGCGCAAGAACGGCTTTCGGCCTGCGCGGAATCGGAGAGAACAACAGGTTGCCCTGCGCCAGGTCGGTCAAGGCCCCGCGGAATTGCCGACACAGGCGCTCATGGTCGTCCGTGCGGCTGCCGTCATGGACAAAAAGCATTTCGAGAGCGACGCCAGGGTGCGCTTCCCTGCTTGCGAGATCGCCCAGGAACATCGCCGCAACCCCACCGTTGCTCATCGGCCCGAACCAGTCGACAAAGTCCTCAACCACGGCGGCCAGCACGGTCGAAACCGATGCCTCGGCGAGGTTCGAGAGCGCAACCGCGGCTTCCGCCGGCGACAGGTTCCCGCGCACGACGTGCATCCCGATCTGAAACGCCTTGTCGTTCGACCAGTTCCGCACGATCTCGGCGCTTTCCCTTGCATCGGCCGTCGGCAATTCGGCAATCAGGCCCTTCATTTCCCGGACGTCCATTTCATGGGTCCAGTAGACCCGCGTCAGCCCGCGTCGCGCCAGCTCTTCGGACTCCGCGTCAGGTCCGAATCCCTTTGGCAGGTCGAGATCCGTGAACTCCCGGTCCTGCAGGTTGTCGAGGAGTTCCGCGTTGCGCTCGATCCACTTGGCCAGTCGCGGCGAGGCGCCGAAGATCTCGACGATCGCGTCAAATGCATCCGGCCGAGCTGCAGCAACCGGACTGTCGTAGGCGCTCCAGTCATCGATTTCCGGATAAAAGTGCTTGCGCCACTGATCCACCAGCGGATCCATCTTCTCGAACCAGCGTTTCGGCCGCAGCACGATGTTCATCATGTCGGCGTAGGTTCCGGGCAACTCCGGAGATTCATCGGGATCGTGAACCTGAAGCAACGGATAATGCCGAGATGCCGTCGCATGATGATCCGCGTGACGCTGCATGTTGAAGAACATCCAGTTGCTGAATTTCCAGTCGGCACTCCAGGAATGGCGCGGCATCACCTTTTCCCAGCGGCCGTTCGGCAGACGGACGCGGCGCAGGCCGTAGTGCTGGAAGTAGTTGCTGATCTTCATTGAAAAGACGCAGCTCAACCCAAGAAAGATAAAGACAAGAACCGCCCAGACTCCGCCCATCCAGAATGCCAGGCCATACCAGAACGCGACACCAAGACCGTAGCGCCAGAACGGATTGCTGCGATGCCATGCGGGGAGCCTGCGCCGCGCCAGCCGTTCGCTGGCGACCCTCCAGGAATTTGTGAGGTTGCACACGACCTCCTTGGGAAAGTATCGCCAGAAACTCTCGCCCTTCGGAGCGGACCCCGCGTCGTGCGGCGTACCCACCAAGGCATGATGGATGTAGACGTGCTCCGTGGCGTATTGAGGATACGAGGCCGAGGCGAGCAGGAACTCACCAATCCGACGTTCCCAGGTCGTGCGGCGATGAATCAGCTCGTGACCGACGACAAACACCGCCTGGCCCTCCATCGTCAGGATGATCACCAGCAGCGCCGCTTCCCAGACCGCGAATTGATTCACTGCAAGGATCTGCCACATGCCGAAGATGAGAGTCGGCGGCCACAGGCATGCCCAGGTCCAGATCGGCAAGTTATGCCAGATCAGCCGGCGTTCAGGTGTCTTCGCCGGGTCCATGTTGCGGCCGTCGACACCCAGCGCCCGATCAAGCGGTCCTGCCACGCTCATGAAGAGGAGTGGAGGCAACAGCCACCATCCGCCATAGATTGCGGCAAGCACGATCAGCGGGAATATGCCCAAAGGCAGATAGTGAGGAATCGCGTTAAGAATTGACGGTTCGACACGCGGTCTCATGCCGGCGTTCTTCGATCCCGAGTCACCACCTACGAGTGCATCCTGCGGCATGGCAGATCCCCAGCGAACAGTTGTTTCACAACAGGCTGGCATTTCATACCATCCGACATGCCGACCTGCAAACCGCTCAGGGTTCAACGGCCTCCACGAGATGCTCCAGTGCCTCGATGCAAAACGCGGAAGTCACCGCTTCGGCACCATGCCCAATTTGCCCGAATACGCCCCATTTCAGCGTCTGGTCTCCGAAGGCGAGGAGTTCCGGCCAGCTGCCGTCCTCGCGTTGCGAGCCAACGAGTTCTTCGATCCGGTGCCTTGCGTCGATCCTGTCGAGACTGCCAATCTTGTGGAGCGCCGAAATTGCCTGGGCAGTCTGAAGGACGTTGTCAAAGTCTCCTTTCTCGTCGCGCAGGCCCAGGATTCGATCCGCAAGTACGGGGCTCAGCCGCGCCAAGGCAGGTCTCGCGAGATTCATGGCGCGAGCGACCGCATAGCAAATCGACACCGGGTCGGGATACCACTTGGACGATCCCTCAAGACGTCCCTCGACAATCAGGGCCTCCAGCCAATTCTGGGCATTCCGGGTTGCAGGACGGTCACCGAGAAAGGCTATGGCATTCGCGTTGACCACGGGATCGGCTTCGATGCGGAAACTCGACACGACATCGGGTTCTCCGTCCACAAGAACCCAAGTCATGAAGCGACCTTCTTCGTCTCGGTTGTCCAGAAACTGCGGAACGTTCCGTCCCAGCGCAATCCAGGGGTGATCCCCGACGACAAGCGAACAGAGCGAAGTGCTGTCGAGATCCAGTGGAAGATGGCGATAGTAGCGCCAAAGACCTGGATATTCGATCGTGTCAGAAAGATATGCCCGGGTGGCGGCACACATCTCCGACGCCAGCGCGTCGCCCGAATTCTCCAGCGCAAGCACGCAGAGAGCGGAAACAAACGGGGGTCTCTCGAAGTGTCTCGGAACTTCGGGGTCGCCCACATTGAACCGGATGCAGCGCCATGCACCGTTGTCGTCGATCGTGCCCTTCAGGAACATCAGTCCTTTGCGGATGCTCTCCCTGCCCGCACCTGCCAGTGCCTCGGCACTGGCGCCCTCCTCGATTGCGCGGGCCGTTCCGGGTGCGGCAGGACGCAAGGGTGGCGCAGGATCGTGCATTGTCTTGCGCAGAAACTCGAGCGACGTCGCACCTTTCTTCGCCGCCTCCCTCTCGCCCTTGTTGAACTTGCTGCGCGGCGGCAGCACCAGATGCGTCCTGGAGTAGGTCTCCTCGTGCACGCGAATCTCGTGGTCATCGGCCAGCGTGACACCAAGTTCCTCTTCGATCGCTTCCCTGGGCTTCGCGAGCAGACGTTCACGGAATTCACTGTCCTCGTCCGCCCTGGCCGCGAGGAGACCAGCCGCGTCGATTGGTTGCTTCATCGAAATACTCCGTCATCGCTAGTCGGGCCATCAGCACGAAATTCAGCAGATCGACCGATTTGAGCGTACATGGTGCAGGGACCAAGTTTCTCACTTCTCCCTGATTTGACAACCTTGCTCTGGAAGCTCTCCGACGACCTGCCCGGTCGACTGGCGGATCGCCCCTGATGCAACGAACCCGAATCGGGTCTTTCCTCCACCAGAAACGCGATTGCCAGCGATGCGAACCGCTCTCCAATCTCCGCAAGCTCCGGAAAACATGCCACAGCCTGTCCTGCTGCCCTTGATCGCCGACCGCTCTCTCCTGCCTGGAAACGTCGCTGCAATCCCGGTTGCTCACGGAAGAACACCAAGGTTCCGGGAAACTGTTGGGGGGTTCCGATCAGGCGATCTGCCGTCTGACAAGTTCCCTGAAAACACCATCAACTTCCACGAGTTCGTTGAACGAACCCCTTTGCACGACCTTTCCAGCCTTCAAGACGTAGATGCAGTCGGCCTGTTCCAGCGTGGACAGGCGATGCGCGATGACCAGCCGCGTGGATGTCAGCGCGGTAAGGTTCTGCATCACGTTGGCCTGGCTCTCGTTGTCCAGCCAGTTGGTGGCCTCGTCAAACAGCATGACCCGCGGGCTTTCGATTATCGAGCGGGCGATCGTGACGCGCTGTCTCTCGCCGCCGGACAGACCGGAACTGCTGGTACCGACCATGGTCATCAGGCCCATGGGCATGCCCCTGATCTCGTCTTCCACTTCTGCGGTCCGGATCGCCTTCCACACGTCTTCGACCGCGACTCCTTCGCGGTGACTGACCAGATTGTCCCAAAGATCATTGGGGTAGAGTCCGACCGACTGCGGCACTGCCCCGATTTGCCGACGCAACTGCTTGAGGTTGAGATGCCTCAAGTCACGACCGTCGTAATACACGGCACCGGCAACCGGCTGATCGATTCCGAGCGCGAGACGGAAAAGCGTGCTCTTTCCGGAACCTGACTCGCCCGCGATCGCGACGAATTCGCCCGGGCGGGCATGAATCGAGACGTCATCAAGAATCAACGGTCCATCGGCATCGTAGCGAAAGGAAATGCGGTCAAACAATATGTCGCCACCCAGAAACTCTACCGGATCCCCTTCGACTTCGGTTTTTGGAACTGCCGCGAGCAGTGGCCGCATCTGCTCGAAAGCCGGCAGCGTGGCGGCAACGGCACCCAGGGATTCGCCAAGCCGGGCAATCGCCGACTGGAAGGTGATGAACACGAGATAGACAACGAGAAACTCGCTCACTCCGACGCTTCCGTCACCCACGGCCACCGCAAGCAGAAGAACGCCACCGGCCAGGAAGGGCAGCGCGGCACCGAACGCATGCGAATGTCCCTCCAGTGAATTCAACTCGAGCTCCGCTCGCTTCTGCTCACGGTAGTCTCGCGCCAAGATTGCGAACGCCGATCCCTCCGCGGCTTCCACACGCAACTTGGCGATGCCGCCCACGATCTGAAACAGCCGCCCGGCGACTCGTCGCGACGCGCGGATCGCGTGGCCGTATGGCGAGATCTGGCGCAGCCCAATAGCCACGGTGAAAAGCAGCGAAGCCAGACTGAAGACGAGGGCAATCATCCCGAGAGTGGCGTCGTAGAAGAAGATCAGGCCC
Source organism: Paracoccaceae bacterium (assembly GCA_965208685.1). GTDB lineage: Bacteria > Pseudomonadota > Alphaproteobacteria > Rhodobacterales > Rhodobacteraceae > JAJEFO01. Next base: position 2,006,350 of record CBDBPL010000007.1, read on the forward strand.
AGGACGGGAAGCAGGAAGAGAAGCGACAGCAGGCCGTCGGCGACGACTTCCTGGACACCGTCGCGCAAGTTCTGGAATGTCATTCCCGACGTCGCCAGATCGCCTGCAGGGCGGCCGTGCAGGATCTTTGGCGAAAGGCGCATGAGGCGGTCCCAGAAGGCGGCTTCGAGACGCGCTGCGGAACGTCCTTCAAATCGCATCATCGCCGTGCTTTGAAGCAGATGCAGCAAAGCGCCGAGCAGGCCGAAACCTGCAAGCGCAACGGCCACGGCATGGAGAATTGCCGCATTTGCGCCCGTCGCGACCTGAGATGCGACAAATCCGAGGGCTACCGCGGGCAGCAGCTTGATCAGTCCGCCAGGAAGCCCGGCAATCACAAGCCGCGCCAGGTCCGCGCCGGATCCATGGAGAGCGATTGACAGCAGATCTGACGGCTGCACGTCCTCCGGCGGCAACGGACGATAGAACATCCAGGCTTCGTCCGTCAGCGCATCGGCACGATCCGCGGTGATCCTGGTCCCGCGCTTGCTGGCCGGATCAATCTGCCGGTAACTTCCGAACAAGCCCGGCAGCAACGCCACCGGTTCGCCGCCCTCGGCGCGGAATGCCAGCATCGCGTTGCTGTCGCCGCGCCACCACCTGTCCTCCTGCCTCAACCGCACGCGACGCGCGCGCACCCCTGATGCATCAAGAATGTCGACGAGTCCGACGGGAGTCGCTGACGGATCCCGACGCGCCGGGATCTTGAATTCGATGCCCTCGCGACGGCCAATGATCTGCAGCGCATCCGCGAGAGCCGTGCCCTCGGCGCCGGAATCCCCGTCGAAGGGCAGGTCATAGATATTGAAGAGCTTCTGCCGTGCGGCGGTTTCTGCCGTACGCCGGCTCCTTGTAAGCGCGCGCTCAAGATTTGCGTCATCGACCACCGCCAGTCTGCGGTTCACGCGTTCCAGACCGAAGGCAACCTTGTGGAATGTGGCGAGCGCCGGCAGCAGCGTGCCTTGTCGCGCCAGTGCCTCTGATGATTGCCCCGACAGCGTTGCCGCGTCGAACAAGGTGAACCAGCTCGTCCGCGTCAGCGGAATGGCCACTTCGCCTGTCCTGCCTGCGTCGTCGATTTCCGCCCGGTCGACCATGTCCATGTAAGCGCCCGCACCTTGCTGTGGTGCGGATACCCAAACCACACCGCGCCGCACCGACAGCGTGCCCTTGGCATAGGTCTTGCTCTGTCCGGGTTCGGCAAGGGCTGTCGGCCTCGAAATGCGTCCCGCAAAGCGTGAAAGCGTGTCCGTAATGGCCGTCAGCCAAGTATCGACGTGACCAGCCAGTTCCGACGGGTGCACCTCGGACAGCGACGATGCCGGCAGACGCCGCAGGACGGTGCCCGGCGAACCCTTGGCAACCAGGCTGAGCGTGCTGCCCTTGCCATCGCGCGGTTCATCGGGTGCGACGCCGGGAAGCAACCAGCCCGACTCGCGGGACAGAAGATGCTGCGGTGCGGCCGTCTCCACACCGTCCTCGACCTCGACCAGGAACAGGTTGACTGCGCCGTGGTCAATGAACCAGAAACTGTCCGGATCGTCGAGTTTCACCGGAAGGTTGCCGGCGCAGGGCACAGACGTACCCGAACGAGCGGCAAGCTCGGAAATCGTAACGCGCTTTTGCGTGCCGTCCTGCATCAGTTCGACTTTGCAAGCTTGCAATACGTTCCGTCCCGATCCGCGATCAGCTGGTCATGCGTGCCTCGCTGCACTTCAGCGCCCCTTTCCAGAACAACAATTTCGTCACAGTCGCGCACTGTGCTCAACCGGTGGGCCACGATCAGGCAGGTGACGCCGCGTCGGCGCAAGGCTTCGTCGACGAACTCCTCCGTTGCAGCGTCAAGTGCGCTGGTTGCCTCGTCCAGAAGGAGCATTGTCGGGTTGCCCACCAGCGCACGGGCGATTTCCAGGCGCTGACACTGTCCGCCGCTGAAATTCGCTCCGGCCTCTTCGACGCGAGTCGCGTAACCGTCGGGCCTGAGCAGAATTTCGTCGTGGATCCGGGCATCTCGCGCGGCCGCGAATATGGCTTCGTCCGGAACGGCCGGATTCCACAAGGTGATGTTGTCGCGCACGGAGCCGGAAAAGAGCACAACCTCCTGATCCACCATCGATATGGACTGCCGAAGCACTTCCTCCGGAATCTCTTCCCTGGGATGGCCGTCGAACAGGATGTCGCCCGACCAGGGTTGATTGACGCCTGCTATCAGGCGCGTCAGGGTCGACTTGCCGGACCCGCTTGGGCCGACCACGGCAACGCGCTGCCCCGGTTCAATCGTGAGGCTGAAATCCTTGATCAGGGGCGGCCGGCTCCTGCTGAAGCCGAACGTGACGTCTCGCAGTTCGAGCCGCCCGGCAAGCTGGAGCCGGCCCTTGAACGTCGGAATCGTTGCCGAGTCCTGGTTTCGGCGCGTAAAGGTTGGGGCTTCCTCTGCCTTGTGGACATCGTCGAGTCGCTGCAGATCGGTTTCAAGCGCATGACGCCTGTTGGCGAACTCCATGAAGCGGCCGAATGGTGCCAAGAACATCTCGGCCAGGATGTAGAAACCGACCAATGTCCCCAGAGTCAGGTCTCCCGCCAATACCAAGCTCCCCCCGAAGCCCAGAATCGCGGCACCGCGGAATCCCGTGATGAGAACCGGCAGCGCGGAATTGATCGCCCCTAGCTCAGCATAGCTCTGGCGCGCCTGAAGCTCGCGTGCCTGCTGCCCGGTCCAGCGCGAAAAAAGCCTGTCATCCGATCCCGTCAGGCGCAGGTTGTCCGCGTGACTCAGCATCTGCATGCCGTAGCCGATCAGCAATCCCTGTTCCCGCCTCATTGCCTGGATACGGACGACCCGGAGCCCGTTCAGGAAATGAGCCAGGAGTCCGTGCAAAAGGGCCAACGACACGACAATCAGCGCGAGACGGAAGTCAAGGACCAGCATTGCTGCAAGCAGCACTGCACTCATCGCCATTTCGACGACACGCACCAATACTTGATCCACCAGGTTCTTTGCAACTCGGTCGATGGATGAGACCCGGTCTGTCAAGTCGCCTGCCAACCTGTGATCGAAGAACTCGACCGGAAGGCGAAGCAGCCGAGTCAGGCCCCGATTGTAGCCCACGATCGAAACCCGGGTTGCGAGCCGGCTGAGGAATCTGTGCTTGAGCAAGGTCAGAATGTACACAAGTGCGCCCCCGCCAAGCATCGCCGCCACAATCCCGCGCCACGGCCCGTGGCTCTCCAGCACGTCGTCCACGAAGACGCTGAGCGAGGCGGGAATGATGAGCGTCAGGAGAGTCAGCATGAATGCGCATGCAATCACTCCGGCTAGCGCACTCCTTGTCCCGGCGAGAAGTGCGTGCAATCGCCTGAACAGGTCTGGACGCTCGCCGCCAGGGCTGAAACCGGGGCCGCGCTTGAATTGAAGCGCAACGCCGCTGTAGCCCTTGGAAAACTCCTCGGGGGACAGTCTGCGTCGCCCCGTGGACGGATCATTCAGGTGAAAGCTGTTGCCGTCGTATCCCTCGAGGACGACGAAGTGGCTGAATTGCCAAAACAGGATCAGAGGAAACTGCAGCTTGCTCAGTTGATCCGCGTGTACGTTCAATCCCTTGCATTCAAGGCCGTAGTGTCTGGCGCCGCGCATGATGCTCGCGGCGCTGCTGCCGTCTCGGCTCACCTCGCATCTCTCGCGCAGTTCGGTCAGCGGCACCCATTTTCCGAAGTAGGCCAGCACGCTGCCGAGACAGGCAGCACCACATTCCGACGCGTGCATCTGCAACAGAATTGGCGTCCGTGCTCTTTGACTTGCGGGAACGGATTCAGCCTTGTCAGTAGCCCTTCTTGAGGTGCGCAGCCGCATCCCTGGTCTACCTCATGCGCAGCAGTGCGATCGGCGAATGCCTGCCGACGTCAATTGCGATCTCGAATTTCGTGCCTGCACGAATCTCGATATCCAGGTCCTTGTCGAGGACAATCTTGACGTGGTGCACGGAAATCGGTGCCGACAGCTCAAACTGCGCCCATCGCCCGGTCATAGGCACCGCGGAGACTTCCCGGATCTCTGCCCCAATCGTTGCCACTTCGCCTTCCGTGCCCGTCAGCCTCACGACCGCCGGCAATCCAGCCCTGACCTGAGATTCGAAGTCCCTGTCGATCCAGGCAAGCGCATGTATTGCACGGCCTTCCGTCCGCTGGCTTTCGCCGGACTCGACAAGAACGGCGTCTACCGTGAGATTCCGGGCCACGTCGCCAAAGAAGAGCCATGCCGCAAGAAGCAAGGACAAGACGCCGATCGCGGCGACGAGCAGACGTTCGTGCGGTGTGGAAATTGTGAGCAGCCGATCGAGTTGTTCGCGATCTTCCTTCGCTGCGGCAACAGAATCCTGGAATGAGCCGAATGGGTTGTTGAACACGACGGTGCGCAGCCTCCTCCACGAAATCGGGCCGCAACGAATATCTCACAACTCGCATGCGGACGTAAGGGGCTTGTGCGCTCCCGACCAAGATCGGTCAAATCCTCAACCTGCCGAGGCAAGGCGCCAATTTCCTGCTTGAGATTTCAGAGACCGGCCGCGGCCTGCAGGAACCGCGGCTTCGTTGCAGTCGGATGCCCGGTGGCTGGGGAACGGCCGGACTCCGACGCGCCGAATGCTACCGCGAAGCGCAGCGTGGGAGGCGCACCATGAAGAGGCTGCAGACGACGACGTGCAAGAATCTCTTTGCGATCGCATGCCACATGCGCCAAACTGCCTGAAGGTGCCACGAAGATGGCAGCAAAGAGGCATTGATGCGTACCAGCAAGCGAACCGGCGTCGGCGACTTCGTCTACTTCACGGTCATGTTCCTGCTCGCGGCCTATTTCATGTTCGCCAGCGTGCAGGGCGATTTCGGCCTGTTTCGCCGCATACAGATAGAAGCCGAACTCATCTCCCTCAAGAACGAGCGTGACAGGCTGGCGACGGACGTCTCGGCGCTGGAAAACAAGACCCGGCGCTTGTCGGACACCTATCTTGACCTGGATCTTCTCGACAGCCAGGCCCGCGACGTGCTCGGCCTCATCCGCCCCGACGAGATCGTCCTGAACTGACCTCAGAGCCCTGCCAAAAGCCATGTTCATTCACGATATGCCATGCCAAGGGTCGCAAAATGTGCCGACATGGCGCAACATATGGTATTTTGATACAAGCTCTCAGACCGCACAAGCATTGCGCCAAGTGCATGGCGGCTCTGCCCGAGTACACGACATTTGCCCGTGCAATTCGAAAAGTGCTGGTGTATGAGATTGTTTAACGTTGAACAATCTGCTCCTGAATGGGAAGGATCGCGCCCATGGCTGCTCGACGCGCAACCAAGAAACAAGCCGCCACGAAGGAAGAACTCCTCAAGTATTACAGGGACATGCTGCTGATCAGGCGGTTCGAGGAAAAGGCTGGACAACTGTATGGCATGGGCTTGATCGGAGGATTCTGCCATCTCTACATCGGACAGGAGGCTGTCGTCGTCGGCCTCGAATCCGTAGCAATTGAAGGCGACAAGCGGATAACCACCTATCGCGACCACGGCCACATGATCGCCTGCGGCATGGATCCAAACGGCGTCATGGCGGAACTGACAGGGCGTATCGGCGGATATTCCAAGGGCAAGGGCGGTTCCATGCACATGTTCTCGAAGGAACGCGACTTCTACGGAGGGCACGGCATCGTCGGAGCCAACGTGCCCCTCGGCGCGGGTCTTGCGTTCTCCGACATGTACAAGGGCAACAAGAACGTCACGTTCACGTATTTCGGCGACGGGGCGGCCAACCAAGGCCAGGTCTACGAGACCTACAACATGGCCGAGCTTTGGAAGCTGCCCGTGATCTTCGTGATCGAAAACAACCATTACGCCATGGGCACGAGCGTCAAGCGCGCCACCAAGTCGTCTTCCTTCTGGGAGCGGGGCACCGCCTTCTCGATCCCCGGGGAACAGGTGGACGGGATGGATGTGCTGGCTGTGCGCGCCGCAGGCCAGAAGGCCGTCAAGCACTGTCGCGCCGGAAAGGGCCCTTACATCCTCGAGATCATGACCTACCGCTACCGAGGCCACTCTATGTCCGACCCGGCCAAGTACAGGACCCGTGACGAAGTGCAGAAGGTTCGCGAAGAGCGCGACGCGATCGAGCAGGTGCGTGGACGCCTCCTCGATGCAGGCGCCACGGAAGCCGAACTGAAGGCGATCGACAAGGACATCAAGGACGTCGTCAACGCCTCGGCCGAGTTTGCAAAGGAAAGCCCGGAGCCCGACCCCTCGGAACTCTGGACGGACATCACCGTGAGCGCCTGAGGGAGAAGCAAGACATGGCAACGGAAATTCTCATGCCGGCCCTCTCGCCCACCATGGAAGAGGGCACACTGGCAAAATGGCTGGTGAAGGAAGGCGACACAGTTTCGGCCGGCGACATCATGGCCGAAATCGAGACTGACAAGGCGACAATGGAGTTCGAAGCCGTCGACGACGGCATCGTGGGCAGGCTTCTCGTCGCCGAAGGCACCGAATCCGTCAAGGTCAACACGCCGATCGCGGTCATAATCGAAGACGGCGAAAGCGCAAGCGACATCGAGGCACCCGCCGCGCCAGCGGCGGTCCCTGAAGTCGAGGATCCCGCATCTGCGCCCGTCGCCGTGGCCGGCGCGGCCCCGGCCCGGCCCGCTGTCGACCGTTCGCCCGACTGTCCCGCTGGCACCGAAATGGTCTCGACGACGGTGCGAGACGCCCTTCGCGATGCCATTGCCGAAGAGATGCGGGCCGACGAGACCGTCTTCATCATGGGTGAGGAAGTTGCGGAATACCAGGGAGCCTACAAGATCACGCAAGGCATTCTCGAGGAATTCGGGGCACGGCGCGTGATCGATACGCCGATAACCGAGCATGGCTTCGCAGGCCTGGGCGTTGGAGCAAGCTGGGGCGGTCTAAAGCCCGTCGTGGAATTCATGACCTGGAACTTCGCCATGCAGGCGATCGACCACATCATCAACTCCGCCGCCAAGACGCTCTACATGTCCGGTGGCCAGATGGGGTCACCCATCGTCTTCCGGGGTCCGAACGGCGCGGCCGCCCGCGTGGCCGCCCAGCATTCCCAGGACTATGCCGCCTGGTATGCATCCGTTCCGGGGCTCAAGGTCGTGCAGCCATTCTCCGCAGCGGATGCAAAGGGCCTCCTCAAGACGGCGATTCGCGATCCCGACCCTGTTGTGTTCCTGGAGAACGAGATCCTCTACGGGCGCACTTTCGACGTGCCGAAGCTCGATGATTTCACGATCCCCTTCGGCAAGGCCCGCGTCTGGCTGGAAGGCACGGACGTCACGCTGGTGTCCTGGGGAATCGGCATGAGCCATACTCTCGAGGCAGCAGATGAACTTGCCAAGGACGGGATCTCGGCCGAAGTCATCGACCTCAGAACGCTACGCCCGCTCGACATGGCAACCGTGATCGAGAGCGTCAAAAAGACCAATCGTTGCGTGACGGTCGAGGAAGCCTGGCCAGTCGCCTCGTTGTCAGATCACATCGGCTCGGAAATCATGCGCGAGGCGTTCGACCATCTCGACGCGCCGGTGCTCAAGTGCACGGGCAAAGACGTGCCAATGCCCTACGCGGCCAATCTCGAGAAGCTCGCCCTGACGTCGGTCAAGGAAGTGATCGATGCCGTCAGGGCCGTGACCTACAGGTAAGGAGAGGGAAGGATGCCCACTGAAATCCTCATGCCGGCTCTCTCGCCCACCATGGAAGAAGGCACGCTGGCGAAGTGGCTGGTCAAGGAAGGCGACGCCGTGTCTGCCGGCGACCTGCTTGCCGAAATAGAGACGGACAAGGCAACAATGGAATTCGAGGCCGTCGACGAAGGGACCGTGGGACGGATCCTCATCCCCGAAGGAACCGAGGGCGTAAAGGTCAATTCAACCATTGCCGTCCTCCTCGCCGAGGGCGAAAGCGCGGCCGACATCGGTGCCGCAACGGCAACTGCCGAACCTGTGCCGCCGGCACCGGCCGCCGAGGCTCCCGCCCTTGCGCCGGCAAGCGTGGAACCGGCACCGGCGACGAGCGCACCGCCTTCAGCTCCGGCCGCAAGTTCCGCAGGCAATCGCATATTCGCATCACCGCTCGCCCGGCGGATCGCCGCGGACAAGGGCCTTGACCTGAGCCGGATCAAAGGTTCGGGACCCAAGGGTCGGATCGTCAAGGCCGACGTGGAAAACGTGCAGGCGCAACCAGCGGCCGTTTCAGCGGCGCCCATGCCAGACACTCCCGGCGCCGAAGCGATCAAGGCGATGTTCGAGGATCGGGAATTCGAGGAAATCCCGCTCGACGGAATGCGCAAGGTCATTGCAGCGCGCCTCGGCGAAGCCAAGCAGACAATCCCGCATTTCTATCTTCGCCGAGACATATTGCTGGACGAACTCCTCAGGTTCCGTTCGCAAGCCAACAAGCAACTCGAAACCCGTGGCGTCAAGCTCAGCGTCAATGACTTCATCATCAAGGCCTGCGCCTTGGCCCTCCAGGCGGTACCTGACGCCAACGCGGTCTGGGCGGGTGACCGGATCATCAAGCTCAAGCCATCCGACGTCGCTGTCGCCGTGGCCATTGAGGGAGGTCTCTTCACGCCGGTTCTCAAGGACGCGCACCTGAAGACGCTCTCGACCCTGTCCACCGAAATGAAGGAACTGGCCGCCCTCGCACGCGATCGCAAGCTGGCGCCGCACCAGTACAAGGGGGGCAGTTTCGCGATCTCCAACCTGGGCATGTTCGGCATCAAGAACTTCGACGCCGTCATCAATCCACCCCATGGATCGATCCTGGCCGTCGGGGCCGGGGAGAAAATGCCGATCGTCAACGAGGACGGCGAAATTGCCGTTGCCACCGTCATGTCGGTTACGCTTTCGGTCGATCACAGGGTAATCGATGGCGCGCTCGGCGCCGAATTCCTGTCAGAGGTGAAGACGAATCTCGAGAACCCGATCGGAATGCTGGCATAGCCCGCAAGGCAACGGCTTCCGCTCGGTCGCAAGCCGCGAAGGTTCAGTCAGCGACAAGCCCGTTCAGGATCTGGTCCATGGTAAGGGATGGCTGGTCGCACCCAGCCTCGCCGACGATCTTGGCGGGCACGCCAGCCACCGTCTTGCAAGGTGGCACCTCCTGCAAGACCACGGAACCTGCGGCAATTCGACTGCAGTCGCCCACCCGAATGTTGCCCAGCACCTTGGCGCCAGCCCCGATCAGGACACCGTCGCCAATCTTCGGATGCCGATCGTCATCCTCCTTGCCGGTGCCGCCCAGCGTGACCGAATGAAGCATGGAGACGTTGTCGCCGACGGCTGCCGTCTCGCCGATCACGATGGAATGGGCATGGTCGATCATCAGCCCCTTGCCGATTCTGGCATTCGGGTGAATGTCTATGCCGAAAATCTCGCTCACGCGGGCCTGAATGAAATAGGCCAGGTCCTTGCGCGAGTGTGTCCACAGCCAGTGCCCTATTCGAAAGGCTTGGACGGCCTGGAAACCCTTGAAGAAGAGAAGCGGCTGCATCAGGCGATGACACGCCGGATCGCGCTCGTAGATCGCAACCAGGTCGGCCCGTGCGGCTTCGCCCAAGGACGGATCCTCGGAATATGCCTCCTCAGAAATCTCGCGCATGAGCTGCCCGGTCATTTCCGACGAGGAAAGCTTGAACGCAAAGCGATAGGCCAGCGCGCTCTCAAGCGAACCGTGATGCAGAATGGTCGCATGCACCATTCCACCGATCAGCGGTTCGGCGGCGATCGCGGCATGCGCATCCTCCTTGATTCGGTCCCAAACCGGATCCAGCGATGAAATCTGCGGCTTGTCCCTTGCCATGACTGACTCCTTGGCTGGTCCGGCGACCCCGGAACAGATACGGTGCCGCACCAGGAAACAATTGACCTGCTACGGAGAAATACCACTGAACGCCCTGGAGTCAAAGACTTATCGCGACGCGCTGCTGGCGGAACGCTCGCGGCTTGCCAACGAGGACGCGGCGTCAGCCGAAGGCCGCGGCACGGTCATGCTGGACCAGCAATCGGTTGGCCGCCTCAGTCGCATGGACGCCATGCAGCGCCAGGCCATGGCGCAGGCGACAATGCGCCGACGCGCGATACGACGCGCGAAAATCGACGCGGCCCTTCGGCGCATCGATGAAGACGAATTCGGATTTTGCCAGAAATGCGGCGACGACATCGCGCAAGCGCGTCTCGACATCGACGCGACAGCCCTTACCTGCGTCGCCTGCGCGACAGGCGATTGAGATCCGGGTAGCGACGGTCCTTCGTCCGGATGCAGGAGCAGGCGAACTGTCAGGGTGGAGCATGCTTCGGGCCTCTCCCCGCATCCGCTCGGGAGCCTGGCACCCGAAGACCGCTATTGGTCGGCCTGCTCGGCCTGGAATCTCCTCCAACGGGCAACGTTTGCATTGTGCTCGCGCAGCGTTGCCGCAAATGCATGCCCGCCCGTGCCATCCGCGACAAAGAACAGGTAGTCCGACTCTGCGGGCGACAGTGCCGCCTCGATGGCCGCCTTGCCGGGATTCGCGATCGGCGTCGGCGGCAGGCCTGCGAACAGGTACGTGTTCCAAGGCGTCTCGCGGCGCAATTCGCTTTGCCTGAGCCCCCGGCCGAGAACGCCACGGCCTTCGGTGATCCCGTAGATGACCGTCGGGTCGGTCTGGAGCCTGATTCCCTTCCGAAGCCGGTTCGCAAACACGCTCGCAACCAGCGGGCGCTCGTCCGCACGCCCGGTTTCCTTCTCGATGATCGAGGCAAGGATCAGGGCCTCCTCGGGCGTCTCGACCGGTGCCTCCTCGGACCTGGCCAGCCAAGCCGCATCAAGGCGCTCTGCCTGCTTCATGCGCATCATTTCGAGAATGGTCCGACGGTCGGCTCCCGGAACAATCTCGTACCCGTCCGGTGCCAGAGAACCTTCGTCGGGTACCTCGTCGACCTTGCCGTCCAGCAGATCGCTGGCCTTCAAGGCTTCGACGACCTGCCAGCTTGTCACGCCCTCGGCCACCACGATGCGAAACCTCGTCGCCACGTCATCCAGGGCTGCCGTGTACGGGGCCGGCAAGTCGGACCCTGATGCCGGATCGAATTCCGCGGTGACAGCAAATTCGCCGGTCGCCGCGTTCATCTCTCGCACGCGGACTTCCTGCCCGCTGACCGAAATTCGGTAGACGACTTCAATGCCGCACGTCGACTGGCCGTCGCCTGTGACTTCCGCCACGATGTCCTGCATGGACGCGCCTTCCGGAATGAGGAAAGACCCCGCCTTAACCTGTGATGCGCGCCCCGAATACTCGGCGCCGATCCGGAAGATCGTTGCATTGGATATCGCGCCCCTTGCCTCAAGTTCCTCCGCCAGGCCTGCAATTGATCCTCCGCGAGGAACCTTCAAGCAAATGGCTTCGGCCAGGGAGCCCTGACCGACGAACTTGCCCTGCCCCCAGTCAATGATCACCACAACCAGCAAGAAGGCGACGAGCAGGAAGGTCAGGAAGTTGGAGGCGATGCTCCGCAACATCAGCGATCGATCCGCCCCATTGCCAGCGAGGCATTGGTGCCGCCGAATCCGAAGCTGTTCGACAACGCAACGCCGATCTCCCGCTCGCGCTTCGCATTGGGTGCCAGGTCGAGCACCGGTTCGATGTCCGGATTGTCCAAGTTGATGTTAGGTGGCGCAACCTGATCGCGCAGCGCCAGAATGCAGAACACCGCCTCGACGGCACCCGCTGCGCCAAGCAGATGGCCGATCGAGGATTTTGTCGATGTCATCGTTGCCTTGCGAGCCGCATCACCCATCACCCGCTCGACGGCTGCAAGCTCGATCGTGTCCGCCATGGTGGAGGTCCCGTGCGCATTGATGTAGTCGATGTCACCGGCCTGCAGGTTCGCCGAATCCAGCGCGTTCCTCATGGCCCGCTCCCCGCCATCTCCGTCCTCGGAAGGCGCCGTAATGTGATAGGCGTCGCCCGAGAGGCCGTAGCCCAGGACTTCCGCATGGATCTTCGCGCCGCGCGCCCTGGCGTGATCGAGTTCTTCGAGCACAACGACCCCGGCGCCTTCGCCCATGACGAACCCGTCCCGGTCGGCGTCGTAGGGACGACTGGCCTTCTCCGGCTCGTGGCCCCATTTCGTGGAAAGCGCCTTGCACGCATTGAAGCCGGCGATGCCAATCTCGCAGATCGGGCTCTCTGTCCCGCCTGCCACCATCACGTCTGCGTCACCATGCATGATCAGTCGTGCCGAGTCTCCAATTGCGTGAGCGCCGGTTGAACAAGCCGTAACGACGGAGTGATTCGGGCCCTTGAACCCGAACCTGATCGAGACTTGTCCCGAAACCAGGTTTATCAACGCACCGGGGATGAAGAACGGCGACACCCTTCGCGGACCCCGTTCCTTGAGGATGACAGCAGTTTCGGCGATCGACTGGAGACCGCCTATCCCTGAGCCGATCATCACGCCGGTCCGCTCAAGGTCCCTTGCCTCCGTAGGTTCCCATCCAGAATCCTTAACCGCCTGTTCGGCCGCGGCCATCCCGTAGGTGATGAAGTCATCGACCTTGCGCTGCTCCCGGGGTTCCTGCCAGTCATCCGGATCGAAGGTACCGTCCGTGCCGTCTCCCCTTGGAATTTCGCAGGCATAGGTGGTCGCGAGGTGTTGCGCATCAAATCTTGAAATTGGGCCTGCGGCAGACTGGCCAGCCAGGAGACGGGACCAAGTCTCCTCGATTCCGCACGCCAGTGGCGAGACAATCCCCATGCCCGTTATGACTACCCGACGCATGCCTGATCCTCAATTCGCTGCTCTCGGGTTGAGACATACATGCGCCCCCATTGCTCCGCAATCGACCAAGGGTTCCGCATGCACCCGGAACAGCTGGAACCTGCGGCAAGGACCGGGCACGGACACGCTCCGTCGGCAAAATGCACTTCCGTGAATTCGACGAGTTGGAGCCGAGCCTCCAACGACATGATCGAGGCCTGGCTCGCAAAAGGAACGTGCGAGCGATGCCGTCCGGCTCTGCGGAACCGTCCCAGGTCCCCGCATCGGCGGCTGCAGGTGAATGGACCGTTCCTTGGGCTATGCACCCTCTGTCGTGCCCGGCCGGTCGATTGCGCTGGTCTCCGCCGCGGACCGCAACAGGAACGGTCATCGAATCAAGAAAACGGCCCCCGAATCGTCAGGAGCCGAACTTCCTCGCAGTCAAGACAGGTGGTTAGGTGGCATCCTTGATGAACTTAACGGCATCACCAAATGTCTGGATGGCTTCGGCCGCATCGTCTGGAATCTCGATGCCGAACTCTTCCTCGAAAGCCATCACAAGCTCCACGGTGTCAAGGCTGTCGGCACCGAGATCGTCGATGAACGAGGCACTGTCAGAAACCTTGCTCTCCTCGACGCCCAAATGCTCGACCACGATCTTGCGCGTGCGCTCTGCGATGTCGCTCATGTCCATTCCTCACCTGTTCCTCGGGATCCAAAGGCCCGGTACTTTCCTGCCGCCCCCGAGGGACGAAAAACAGCCGGGCCGATCAGGCTCCCGGCTGGGATTAGCGCCGCCTAAACCATATTCGTCGGAAACGCAAACAATATGATGTGCGCTTGATGTCGATGCGTCCGGCCTGACCAAGGGGCCAGAAGCCATCTTCCGCGCACTGCGCCACCTCACGCTTCGAACGGATTCAGGACGTCCGCGTCCAACCCCGCCACGTCCACGAGGTTGCGCGTCACGAGGGTCAGGCCGTTGACCTTGGCCATTGCGGCTGAGAGCACATCGATCACCGGTACCGATCGATGTGCGCTTTTCCTGCCCCATAGGACGCTTATCCTGCCCCATAGAATCCGCTCTGGGGACTGCCGCCTTCAGGCGACAGGGGAATGCGCGCCCCTCGCAATGACGGCCGGCCTGGCTTGGAAGGAACGAATGGCGAGCATGGACAGTCGGTTGATCAGGAGCCACAAGTGCCGGCCCTGCCCGAACCGGCCGCAGGAAGCGGCCCTCCCGGACATGTCCGCGACCCCTGCAACGCGGGCCTCCAGCAGCGCATCGAGGCATGGAGGCGGCATGGCGTCAGCCTGCGCTGCACGGACCAGACGAACGGGCTGAAGGCCGTCCGGGACGCCGCGGTCCCGGAACCGGCCGGATACGGCTTCAGCGCCGGGCAGCAGGTCCTCCACCGGCTCGAGGCTGGAAGCGCCGGTGGCTCCGCGGTCCTGGTCGACCCGCGCGGCACCTCCCGGCGATGCAGCGGATGCGGGGCGGAGCCGGACAGGCCGAAGACGCTTGGCGACAGGGTGCACGGCTGCGACGGCTGCGGTCTCGGCCTCGACCGCGACGTCAACGCCGCCCGCAACGTGCTGCAGCTTGTCCAGGGGCCGGGAGAACCGGCCTTCGGCCGCGAAGCGTGCGGGTTGCCGCGTAGCTTGGCCGAAAGCCGTCGTCTTCGGGCGACGGAGTGGTCACTCGTCCGAATCTGCTGTTCAAGATGGGTCTAACGGCTGACCACTCATTGGTAGTCGCTCAAGTCTTCAGGTGCATGTAGAAGAGTCCCTTCGTATTTCGGAAGGTTGTCGTTCATTTCAAGCCAAGGTAGCTTGCTTTCAAAATTGACATGAAATCTTGGCTCAAACTGCCGCGGATCATCCAATGATGCAGCGTAAAGGTGCATACCGCCTGAGTAGTGGTCTGCCTCAAATCCTAGGGGCGAACCACAATTCTCGCAGAAGTGTCTCCGAACACCCTTGGAGCTCTCAAACGTTCTCGGAGCCATTCCTATCCACCTGAAGTTCCTGAGCGGCACCCCAAGCCATGCCACGACGGGTGCCGCACAGTTGCGACGGCAGTCATCGCAGTGGCAATAGCAAGCCCATGTTACCTCGCCGTGAATCTCCCAGCCCGTTTCTCGGCACAAACAATGCCCTCGCGTGCTCACTGACAACACTTCTCCATTTGATTGTTCATTCCAGCCAATGATCGAGCGAAATTACTTCCATCGCGACTTCGAGACGGAACAACGACAGATTACAATGAGTTGTCAAGGCGCGGTGAACAGTAGCTGCTCACGACGTTGGCGGCATTGCAGGCCGTAGACATCCAGCCTCTCGCGATGAAGGCCGAAACCGTCGCGGGCTGACATCCCGGTTCATCCGCAGCATCTGCAACGACCAGCTCGACACCTTTCCTGTGCCGAAATGCGATGTGTCGGGCGAGCACGGCGGATTGTCTGTCTCGCCGTGCCCCGCACCCTCCTTCCCTGTGAAGAAAACCGCGCCGAGAAGCGAGCGCGCGACCTGGCGGGCCCCCTCGCGCAGCGCGGGCAAGGGCCAGGGCGGCGGGCATTGCAAGGGGCGTCGAGGACACAGTGCTTCCCGGACATGTGTCTTTCAGGCAGCGTGAAGACTCCGTTGGCCGTCTGACCCTGGTTTCGAACCGCTGGAGACGGCGTGACGGTTCCGCTGTCGGAAGAGGTGGACCCACAGGCGCCGGTCTCTGGAGCCGGGGGACAGGCTGCTGCAGCGCCTCGGCCTTCTGCCTTGGCAGCGGAGGCCGTCCGGGCGCCTTGCCCGCCTGCGGCCGGCCGCTATGCCGAAAGGAATGCAGCGCGGTTCGGCTCGGCTGCGGTGACAAGGTCCTGCCGCGCCGTCGTGCCGGCAACCGAGTCGCGGCACATCGCCCCTGCCCGCGATCATTTCAGCCCGCCGCCGAATTTGCGCGTCAGCCCTTTCTGTACAGCGCCCTGCGCGGATCAATGGCGCCACAATCAAGCATCAATCCTGCGCCGGAGGCACATCGGCGGCATGGCGGATCATTCGCCAATCATCTCAACCTGCGTTGAAGGCAGATGCTGCAGCGCGTCCCTCACGGCGACCGCGACCAGTATACTAGCGGCAACAAAATAGACGCTTATTCCGATCATCTGTTGAGGAAACGTAAGGCCCAGATCAATCAGAGCCCCCGAGATGCCAGGGCCAACGGCGGAACCAAAAACCATGACACTGGCTGAAACAGCCTTGATTGCACCAATATGACGCGTTCCGAAAAACTCTGCCCAAAACGCGGTCGGCAGAGTCGTCTGAACTCCGTGGGCAAGACCAAGCAGGGCCATGCCAAACGCTGCCATTGCAAGTGTTTCGGCAAGCCCAATAGTCAAAAACGCCAATGCAAAGGGCAGAAGATAGACAGTTGTTAGGCTGGCTGAGCCAAACCGGTCGATCGCCTGCCCCGAAAACATGGTTGCGACCACGGACACCCCTGCGAGCAGGGGGATCAATGCCAAGTATTCCGCCAACGGCCAGCCTTTAACGTCGGCAATATGCACCAGTTGAAAAAACAATGCAGTGCCCCAGGCCGGAGGGCCGAGAAGCATCGGAATAAGCATCCAGAACAACCGAGACTTCAAAACTTCCGATCTCGTCCAGTGCCGGCCATGCATTCCGGCAGAGTTGACTGCCTCAATGTGCGAACCCGGTGTGCGTTCTGCGGACAAGAGCCACAAGATCACCGGGAATGTCAGCGTCAGAACCACGGCGGACAGCACCCAGACCGCCCGCCATGAAAAAAGCTCGAACAATGACGCGATTACAACCGGAAAGGTAGCCGTTCCCGCTGCGAGCCCCAAGGCAGAAACCGACAACGCCAAGCCGCGCCGCGCCACGAACCAGCGCGCCATTGCCACACCGGCTAACTCGTTCATAAAGCCTTGCCCCAGAAGCCTCAGTAGAAAAACGATTGCGATCAACCCTAGGACCGACGTGTTGGCTGCCATCGCCAGACAGATCAACGCCAAGCCAGGCATAATGATCCAGGCAAGCGCCCGCACCCGAAAATGGTCGGCAAGCGCACCGGCCCAGAACATTACCAAAGCCGACGCAGTCGTGCAGAGCGTATAGAGCACGCCCCATTCGCCGTCGGTAAGGTCGTAGGCGCCCATGATGTGAGCCGCAAATATCGCAATGAAGAAGGTCTGACCGTAACTCGAGGAGAATGACAGAATACCTCCTGCCGCCAGATATCGGGCGTTATCTCGCATAAAGGCCAATATGGGCATACGACTCTTCTGTGCTTAACTGGGCTAAATGAAAAGCGCATTCCACGTGGTGCATGGGCGAGAAAAGGCTGTGGCTGAACATGCCCAAAAGCTCGCCGTCGTATTCTCGCACACACGTCTTGCTGCCGGTGTTGCTCTCAAAAAAAGTGATCCGACGCAATGCCGACTGTCACGACATCGTGCGCCACAGCGAAACACCGGAGAGCCATAGAATCCGCTCAGGGGACTGCCGCCTTCAGGCGACAGGGGAATGCGCGCCCCTCGCAATGACGGCCGGCCTGGCTTGGAAGGAACGAATGGCGAGCATGGACAGTCGGTTGATCAGGAGCCACAAGTGCCGGTCCTGCCCGAACCGGGCGCAGGATGCGGCCCTCCCGGACATGTCCGCGGCCCCTGCAACGCGGGCCTCCAGCAGCGCATCGAGGCATGGAGGCGGCATGGCGTCAGCCTGCGCTGCACGGACCAGGCGAACGGACTGAAGGCCGTCCGGGACGCGGTCCCGGATCTGGCCGGATACGGATTCAGCGCCGGGCAGCAGGTCCTGCGCCGGCTCGACAAGGACTTCGCCGCCCTCTTCCACCGCGTGAAGGCGGGCGAGGCGCCGGGCTTTCCGCGCTTCCGCAGCGCGGACTCGCGTCGGAGACGGTTTCGTCTGCCGGGAGGGGCGGCTGCGCCAAACTTGACCCGGGAACGGCCCTTCCAGCTGCCCGGAGTGAAGCCGAACCAGAACCTTCCCATAGGAGCCCCGGCGTAGGCAGCAAGCGCATTGCGGTCAGTGTTGGCGCGTCAGAATATCGCGCGTCATCGCAACTGATCTTGCATCAGCTTCGAACGGTATTCGTTTTGAAACGCGAGCATCCATCCTGGATACTCTGGCGACATGTCGGTAACCGCGGCGAGCGCGCCGAGGTGGTCATCTGAAAGTGAAACGTTGACTGATCCAAGCGTATCGGAGAGCTGATCGACCCGCCTTGCACCCACGATGACGCTCGTCACCACCTTTTGATGCAACAGCCACGCGATGGCAATTTGGGGCACGGTACAACGAATGTCCGTGGCCAGTTCACGCATTACTTCAATGGCTGAGTACGCGCGTTCCTTGTTGAGCGGCGGGAAATCGAAATTGACTCGGCGCCCTTCCGCTGCCTTGCCCTCTCGGTCAAACTTGCCTGACAAGAATCCACCGGCAAGCGGACTCCACACCATCAGCCCAACACCCTCCGACAACAGCATTGGCGCGATCTCACGCTCCAGATCACGTCCTGCCAGCGTATAGTATGCCTGCAGGGAAACTATGTTGGGGAGGTCTTTCGCGGCTGCGATGCCGATGGCCTTCATGACTTGCCAAGCGGCCCAGTTCGACAATCCATAGTATCGGATGGTGCCCTTGGAGACCAGGGAATCCAGAGCATCCAGCGTTTCCTCGATCGGAGTTGCGGGGTCAAAGCCGTGGATCTGATACAGATCTACATGGTCCACCTGCAGTCGCTCCAGACTGGCCTCGACTTGGCTCAAGATGTGGTAGCGGGATGTGCCACGCGCATTCGGACCTTCCCCCATCTGGCCGTGCACCTTCGTCGCGACCACAATTTCGTCCCTGTTGGCGCCGGTGTTTCTCAGAGACTGTCCCAGGATCCTTTCGCTGTTTCCGCCGGCATAGATGTTCGCGGTGTCGAAGAAGTTCACGCCGGCATCGAGAGCCGTTCGAACCAGATCGTCGGCCGCCTCTTGCTGAAGTTGGCCGATCTGGCCCCATACGTCGTCGGAACCACCAAACGTCATTGTGCCAAGGCAAAGTTCCGAAACAAACAAGCCGCTTTGGCCGAGACGACGATACCGCATTTCTTTGATCCTTCGAGTTCGAGTGTTGCTCCATGGGGCCTTCGAAATTCAACGCCAGGCAGGCGCGGATTGGATTCGGGCGCCACTGGCAGCAAGACGCCCATTTGGCCGTAGAGTGTCCACAAACTTCAAGTCGCGAACAGTGTCCCTGACCGGACTTCGTTCATCCCGTTTCCTTTCTGCTCATCAGCTTTCCGGGATTCCGCGCCTAGACCTTGGAAAAGTCAGGGCACCATTTCAGAATTCCCTCTTCGTAGCTCCGCTTCACCTCAAGAGCCGCGGCCCATCTGCGGACATTCGGATACTTGTCAAAGGAGAAGCCGCAACCGAAAATCACGAAATACAAGGGTATCCATGAAATATCGGCCAGCGTGAACTTGTCGCCCATGATCCACTCGCGATCTTCGAGGGTGACCTCCAGTTTCGTGAAACAGGCACCAAGGATCGCTTTCGCCTTGTCGAAATCGCTTGCGCTGAACTGTTTGCCGCCTGCGTGCTTGGCGTGAAATTCCTTGAGCTCCTGGTTCTTTTGCAAGGCGTCGTATTTTGCCTGCTCTTCCGGCGTTTTCTTCAGCTTTTCGGCGATCTTCGTTGCGTAAACGTACGGCTTGCAGGCGGGCACATGGATACCCGCGGCCAAGTGGAGCCACTCCATCATTTCGTCGTTGTTTTCGGCCCTCAGGGTCGGTTCGGGATAGGTTTCATCCAGGTAGTCAATGATGTCGTTCGACTCGATGTGCACAACGCCATTGTCGACCAGAGTCGGCACCAACCCGTTGGGATTGATCCCAAAGTACTCTTCCGAAATATTTTCTTTCTTCTTTAGGTCGATGTGGTGACTGGTCCAGTCCAGCCCCTTCTCGATCAGGGTCATGCGCACGCGCATTGAACAGTTTGATATCGCGCCATGATAGAGATGAAGACCTTCGAAGGCTTCCACTGACTTGTTGGCGGGAACGATAACGACCATGAGGACCTCCAGGAGCAGCGAGCGGTGAACTTGGCCCTGACGCCCCGAACTGAGGTTCGAGGCGTCAGATTTCCAGCGGCGCTATTGGTTCAGCGCCTCGTAGATTTCCCTTGCATTCGGAATGCCCCTCTCGGCGTAGTCGGCGTAGATTTCGTCCATGCTGGCCGCGATGGCAGCCTCCATCTTGGCGCGTTCCTCGTCTGAGGTGACGATCCATTCGAAATCCAGCCCACCAGTTGAGAGGTTATCCTCGATCCATACCCTTGCAACGTCGTCTGCGCCCTGGAACGACTTGGCAAGTTCAAGCGACATCGGCAATCCTGCCAGTTCGTCGATAATCGCCCTGTGTTCGTCCGAAAGACCCTCGTAACGTTCCTTGTTCATGATCGCAAAGGTGACCTGGAATGTTGCGGGCGTGTTGTCGATCGCGTAGTCGGCAACCTCGTCCAGGTTCCAGGGCGGCATCAGGTTGTTGACCGAGGTCACGACCACGTCGATCAAGCCAGTGCTTAGCCCCGTGTAGTGCTCGTCAACTGGCAACGCGACCGGGACAGCTCCCATCCCTTGAATCGCAGGGGTCGTCGTCGCCGCAAAAGGAACGATTTTTGCGCCTTTCATGCCTTCCATGGTTGAGACGTTCCTGTTTCCAACCAACAGGCTGCCTGCAGGGTTGCCGATCGCCAGAACCTTTACCTCGGACCATTCGTCTGCAAGGTATTCGTCGTAGATTGCCCACAGGCGTTCCGTTGAGTCCACAGGGGTCGTGGCCTTGCCCGGAAGAATCGCCAGCATGGTCTTGGGGAAGATTGTAGGAGTCAGCGCCGCGACTCCAAATGTGATGTCGGCGACGCCTTCGATCGTGCGCTTGTATTGCTGGACAGGACCGGCACCCAGCTGTCCAGCCGGGTAGAGTTTCATGGTCAGCGTTCCGCCTGACCTCTTTTCGATCTCTTCGCCAAACCACTTGAACATTCCAACATTGGTTTCATGGGAAGGCGGCACAAAGGTTCCGACGCTTAGCTCGTCCGCTGTCGCGGATTGAACAGATACCCCCAATGCACAGATCAACGCTGCGACCAAAGTAAGCCGTTTAGTCATCTTCATTCTCCCTTGTTGTTGGGGCGCGGACACTCTTGCCAGCGCGCTCGCCAATTTCCTACTTGTTCAATGCTTCGTAGATTTCTCGGGCGTCGGCGATGCCTTTGCTTTCGTAGTCTGCGAAGATGGTCTGCAGGCCTTTCTGTACCGCAGCATCCATCTTGGCGCGCTCTTCGTCCGACACGACGATCCACTGGTAGCCCTTGTCTGCCTCTGCAATCAATTCCTTGGAGCGGTCGTCGGCACCGTCGAATGACTTGGCCAGTTCGAGAGACATCGGCAGACCTGCCAATTCGTCGACTATGGCACGATGCTCGTCCGAAAGGCTCATGTAACGTTCTTTGTTCATGAGCGCGTAGGTAACCGCGAAAGTGGCAGGAACATTCTCCACAACGTAAGTAGACACGTCCCAGAAATTCCAAGGCGGCGTAATGTTGTTGTAGGAGGCCGTTGTTGCATCAATCGTGCCGGTCGATAGCCCAGTGTACATCTCTGTCACCGGCATCTGCACCGGCACCGCGCCAAGCGCGTCGACAATTGGTGTTGTCATGGCGGCAAACGGAACCAGCTTGGCACCCTTCAAGCCCTCCATGGTGGACACGTCACGGGTCGCAGCAAACAGGTTTCCGGCAACGGTTCCGACAGCTAGCACTTTCACATCGTCGTATTCGCCGGCGAGGTGCTCGTCGAAAACTTCCCAGATCGCACGGGTCGATTGATCAGCGGTTTCTGCCTTGCCAGGCAGGATTGCCAGCATCGACTTTGGGAAGATCGCAGGCGTGTAGGCGGCTACACCAAAGACGACGTCGGCAACACCTTCAAGCACCCGCTTGTACTGCTGGACCGGGCCAGCACCAAGTTGCCCGGCCGGGTACAATTTCATTGTCAGGCTGCCACCAGATCGCTTCTCGATCTCCTCTCCGAACCAGGCAAACATGCCAGTATTGGTATGGTGCTGCGGCGGCACGAAGGTCGCGACGCTGAGTTCTTCGGCCGTGGTCGACTGAGCGGTTAGTCCAAGCACTGCGCATACAGCTGCCGCAACGCTGAATCTCGTTTTGGTCAAGCTTGTTTCCCCCCAACATGAGGCAAGTCAGACAACTCATTTGGGATCCCAAGAAGAATCGCGGCGGCCCCCAGACTCACGACATGTGCACTAGTCTGCACATACGGGATCCCATTTCAAGTCATTCTTGTGGAAATTCGGCAAAATTCCCGATCTTCTTGACATTGGGATCCCAAAATTTTTCTATAGAGGAATGGAATCCATCGACACCGAAATTGCCAGCCGCATACGCCAGGACATCATTTTGGGCGCCTACGAATCCGGAGAGCGCCTGTCCGAGGCACAGCTGTGCGAAACCCACAAGGTATCAAGGACGCCCGTCAGGCTGGCTTTGCGCCTGTTGGAGCGAGAAGGCGTCATCCGCAGGGGCGAGGGCCGCGGGTACCTCGTTCAAAGCCCAACGGTGGAAGACATCCTTCAGGCGGTCGAGGTCCGCGGACATCTCGAAAGCCTTGCTGCCCGGCTGATGGCGCAAAACCCCAATCGGCATGAATTCTTGCCTGCCATGGATGCTGCGATCAAGTCCGGAGAGGGTGCGATTGAGAAGCTCATAGAGATCGGGGCACAAGACAGTTCCGTGCTCAAGGAAGCGCTTGCCGCCAACAAGATCTTCCATGGTTCAATTCTGGCCGGGTGTGGAAATGACTATGTTGGATATACCTGCAAGCAAATCAGCCACCTGCCGATGCTGGCGGTAGGGTCAATGGTGTTCGACCGCTCGGTCGATGACACGCCTGAGCACTTCGAACGCGGCTTGTTTCGAATGCGGTTGGGGATTGCCCAGCATGTGGTTATCCATGAAGCCATCGAAAAAGGTGATCCCGTCCGAGCAGAGGGAATGATGCGCGAGCATTCCCACACCATGGTCGAGTACATACAGATATTTGAAAAGCAGGGGGGCGATTTGACCGTCGCCGATCTGATCGCCTTTTCGGCAGCCGAACCGTCTGCGGTTCCTGCCCAGTAGTCCACTGACCAAGCCGGGCAAGTCCGAGAAGAGCATCGGGAGCAAGTCCTCCATGCTCTCCGCAAGCCGGATGGCGCTTAGCCCAATCACAGCGGTCGCGATTGTTGCGGGAGCATTTCCGTCAGTGTTGCAGACGACCAACTTGCCATGGCGGGCCGGGCGCAACTCTTCGAAACGGATGGCGTCCCCTATGTTCAACTCGGACTCACATCTCCTCGGGAGACTTCGGAACGGCTGCTGACCCGACTTCGGTAACTCGACGTGTGTCTTGACCAATTTGGCGAATTTCGGCGCGGGAAACGCCTTGCCTTCAAAGGCCCGTCCCCCAGAAATCACGTGTAGTGCCGACCTGCCCACTTGATCTGGAGGCCACCGCGACGGAGTCTCCGCTCATGTTCGGTGGTCGTCTGGCATCCTGAAATGAATGTGCCGATTTAGGGCGACAATTGCTGCCGGTCATTCCCCAACCTCTACGCCATTCGAGGAACGGCCTTCCGTAATGGGGCCCCACCGTCAAGCACCGAATCCTGTGCATGAGCGGCCACAAGGCCCGAATCTGGCAAAAAATGTTCCGGCGCCGGCGGCAAGGGGCGCGGCGGTCATGCCGGGAGCGGCGTTGGCTTTTGGTCCGGAGCCGGGGATTGCCTGGTTCGCCGAAGCGACCTCAAGAGTCTGGCGAGGCGAACCAGGCAATCCCCGGCGGGGTCGAAGCCGTTCAGGTTTCGTCCAAGGCCTTGCCTCCTGTTTCCGGGAAGGTCCACGTCGCGTCCGCCGCCGGGCATCTTCCTTCCGTCCGTGGTCAGCTCGTCGGCCGCCGTGACGAAGGTCAGCGCTATAACCGGGCCCACGCCGGGCATCGTCATCAGCAGCCGGCACGTGGCGTCCGACTGGGCGAGGTTCCTGACCTTCTTCGTCATCATGGCCAGCTCGTCGCGCATCTGCGCGCGCAGCCGCAGGATCGGCTCGACGACGTCCGCCAGCATCGCGTTGTCCGCGGTCAGCTCCCGGACCCTTTCCTCCCAGCGGCCCTTCGACACCCGGCCGAGCTTCAGGCCGAAGTTCCGAAGTATGCCGCGCGCGGAGAGCTCGAGCCGCGTCAGGCCTTCCACCAGCGCGCTGCGCGAGGTCAGCAGGGCCCGCTTCTCCTGGGACGCGACCGACTTGCAGTGCACGGGCTGGAACCAGCCCATGCGCAGCAATTGCGCGATGCCTTCAGCGTCCCGCCGGTCCGTCTTGACCGGGGCCGACTTCAGCGCGGACTTCACGCGCTTCGTCTCCATCAACACGGTCTCGAAGCCGGCCTCGCTGAGTCCCTTGTGAAGCCACTGCGACTGAGGGCCGGCCTCCAGGCCGACCGCGACGATGTTTCCAGACAGCCCGCGCATGTGCCCGGCGAGCGATCCGGGATCGGAAGGCACCTTTGCTTCGTTCACTGTCTTCCCATTGGCGCCGATCGCGCAAACCGACGTGCTTGCCAGCGACACGTCCAGTCCGACAAAGATTTCCATTGTCGTTGTCCTTTCTGTTGCAATGTGATCGAGAAGCGTTCCCTCCGGAACGCCTCCGCCGCTCACAATAGCACATGTTGTGTGCGGCAAGGACAACGACACCAGACCAACGACCTTTCGAACCCGACCTGCGCCAGCCTGATTCGCCGCCCCATTACGGCATCTGCCGGGACTTTGATACTTGGCGGACACAATGGATGAACTCTTGGCGTTTGAGCCTGAGATCCTCGGCCCAGGCCACGCCAAGCCGCTTATCGGTGAGGGGGCGATCAAGGAGGTGCTGACCTGCTGTCGCGATGCGATCCGCAATGTCGTCGATGCCACGCGCGACGGCATGGATGGAGTGATGACCATCGATGAGCTCACTCACGCCGTGAATCTGCCCGAAGGACCGGCCAAGAATCTCTACCTTCGCGAATGCTGCGGCCGCATGAATTTTGCCGTGAGGGCCTATTTCGTCGGAGCCAGGAGCTGGCTTGACGGAATCCCGACGTCGCTTGGACCGCTGTCTCCCTGGAACGAGGCAGAGCGATTCATCAAGCTGGCCGACGGGGCGGACGCGGTTCGTGCAGAGACCGGAACCGCGCGTTCGGACGGGGACCGCCGGTGGGCCCTGCAATTGATCGACCGTTTGATCAATGCCGACTAGGCCACGAAAGAGGCGCGCAATACCTAGGCGGCCATTTTGCGGGATCGCGGGGTTGCACAGATTGACTGCCCGACCCGCCATTACCACATCCAAGACGTCCGGGAACCGGGGGCAAGGCCGCCAGCTCTACTTCCGCTCCAGGACCCCTATTTGTTGGTCCAGCCAAGCGTGATCGGGTGAGCCTTTCGCTGTTCGTGCGCTTCGCCGACGTGTTTTCCGGCATCCCATCCGACAGGCTTGAGAACCTGCTCGGCCCAGTCGATAGATTCCTCATCGGTCACTGTTGCGATCGTGTCGTTCCAACGGTTCAGATAGCCACCGGCCGCAATTACAGCAAGGATTTCAATGATCTGACTGTCTGTGAAGTGCTTGCGCAGCTCGACAAAGTGCTCGGGCCCGGATGCATTGGGCGCGGCGCCCGCAGCAAGGGCCAGACTGAGCGCGGCGCGCTCCGCATCGGAAAAAAGATCCGAGGATTCGAAACTCCACAGCGCCTGGATCTTCTCATCAGCCATCCCGATCTTGTGAAGGTGATAGGAACCATGAGACTGACAATGGACACAGCCGCTTGCGAGACTTGCCACAGTGAAGACCATCTGCTTCAGCTCGCCGGAAACCTCGCGCCCGGGGAAAATCAGCTTCAACATGTCGTTCCATGCTTGGCGCAATTCGGGCCAATGGCTCATCTCGAAGTTCTGGCGATTCTCGTATTTCGCTGCGCTCATCGTGGCTTGTCCCTGCTGTCTGTCGTTTTGCGTCCGAAATTCGCGTCTCAGGCTTGATCTGTGGGCAACGGCACCCTGTCGACGCCCGCAATCTCCAGTTGCGCCAGTATTTCGAGCAACTGGGACCTGACGTCCGAGTGATCCGGGCTGTTCCAGAGATTTTCCATTTCGCCAGGGTCCAATTCGAGATCAAAGAGCTCATTTGGACATTTCCCGAGGTACATGGAAAGTCGCCATTTCTTGTGAATCACTGTGTGTACCCTTGGGCGCGTCCCGAAGGCTTCCTGCGTTCTTTGGGTTTCATACTGAATGTGCGCGGACTCACGCGCGTCGCCGCCAGCGACGCCCAACACGGCACCCTGCATCCCCAACGAGGGCTCGACCTTCGCATGCTCAAGGATTGTTGTGCCAATATCGTGGGTCTGCGCAAGTTTGTCCGTTTGGACCCCTTGCTCGCCCCTCGGATCGGCCCAAATGAACGGCACATGAGTCAACGCATCATATTGTTCGGCCCCTTTGAACAGAAGCCGGTGGTCCCCAAGGTGGTCTCCATGGTCAGAAGTGAATATCTGCACCGTTGCATCTGCAACATCTGCATCGACGGCCGCCTTCCGCACCTTGCCCACGGCATCGTCGACCATCGCGATCATGCCGCAAGTCAACGCGCGAGCCTCCAGTGCCTCTTCCTTTGAAACGGCAAGGGTGTACCCTGTCCGTTGTCCAAGCGAGGGATCGTTGGCGCGATCGCGTTCGGCGATCTTGACATAATTAGGGGGATCCCAGTCGTTGGCCTCATATGCCGCTGGCACGGGCATGTCCTCGGGCTTGTACATATCCCAGTATTTGCCAGGCGGATTGAACGGATGGTGCGGGTCCGGGAAGGACACCATCAGGAAGTAGGGTTTCGGATTGTCCTTGCGGCTTTCGATCCACTCGGCGGCTCGGTCGGCAATGTAGCTGGTAGCGTAGTACTCCTCCGGGACTTTTGTGCGAATTGCTTGTGGAACGGAGTAATCATGCGGAAATTGATTGTTCGGGCCACGAAGACGCAGGACCTCAGGCGCGTTCTCCCTCAACCAGTACTCGTAGTTGCCACCGTTCATGGTGCCGTGACGCACAACGGAATCATAATGGTCAAATCCATAGAACGGCTTCGGTACAACCGCGTTATGTTGATCGACGAACTTGCGCTTCTCGTAGCTATAGCGCTCGTCGTTCAGGTCAGACCGAATGGCGATCGCCAATTCATCCGGGGGTGCACTGAAACCTTCTCGGGCTTCAGGAATGTCGATCTTCATGTCGCCGTCCCAGACGTTTTGCAGATGGCTCTTCCCGATGAGTGCCGTGTCATACCCTGCGGCCCGCAGGAGTTCGACGAACGTGACGTTGTGGTGCGCCAAGGGAATGCCAAGCGACCGCGTCCCGTGACTCGACGGCATCCGGCAAGTCATCAGGCTTGCACGGTTCGGCATGCACACTGGCGACGAAACATAGAATCGACTGTGGTTCACGCCCTCGGCAGCCATCTCGTCGATGTTCGGCGTGCGCAGGACGGGATGCCCGTTGCAGCCAAGATGGTCGTAGCGCTGCTGGTCGGTGATGAAGAGAATGTAGCTAGGTCGTTCCGTCACGTGGTTGTCCGGTCGCATATTGCCCCCTTTTTTTGCGCCTGGTCAGGTTGGTAGGCCGCCCTTGTTGCGAAAGGCGTGCAGACCAATGACAGCGACGCCCGCCGCGATCGCCGGTCCGTAGAATTCCATTGGGCGCGCGAGGATGAGAATTGCGATCGCTAGGCGAATGGCTATCTCGACAGCCCCCAAGGCCTTGCGATCAAAGGCGGCCAGCGAACTTGATACAAGGTAGAGCGCCAATCCCAGCCGCGCCATCAGGAAGACGAGCCAGACGAACTCGATGCTGCCGTCGTGACCTGGAAGGAAGCGCCCATTGCTTGGGTCGATGACAGCCTTGTCGATCAGCAAGAGTTCAGGATAAGTCGCGAAGACAAACGGGATGGTGAACATTACTACGCCCGACTTCACTGCAGAAAAGCCAGTCTTCATAGGGTCGGCGTGGGTTATGCTCGACGCCGCGAAGGCAGCCAGCGCGACCGGCGGGGTTATGGCGGAAGCTACCGCGAAGTAGAAAATGAACATATGTGCGGTGAATGTCGCCAGTCCAAGGCCGACCAGCATCGGACCCATGAAAAGGGCGACGTTGATATAGGCCGGTACCGCCGGCATTCCCATACCCAGCAAAACTGCCAGAAGCATCGTCAGGAACAACGCGAACAACTGGAAACCTGCTGAGCTTGCCGAAATGTTGAAGGAGTTCAAGAAAGCCAGAACATCCACCGCCACGAACTTTGCCAGACCGGTGAAATTCAAGCAAACATCGATCACCGTGACCGCCATGAACATGAGAAACAGCGTGGATATTGTCACACCTGCCTTTGATAGACCGTCAAAGATCTTCCCGGGTCTTGCGCGAAATTCCTTGTCAACGAACATCAACATCAGGAGCAAGATGACCGCCCACCAGCCTGCCGCGCTGGCGTCTCCCGCGGCATTTTGGAACAGCTCGATGACCCACGGCAGGGAAATGACTTTGCAGGCGTCGCCGTTCCATTCGACAACAGCGCCCAACATGATCGAATACCAGCTGCAACCAACAGCGTCCTTAGGCGTCAGGAGCAGGACCAGAACAAGGAGGACCGGCCCGAATATCTGCAAGAGGTGGAGCCGATCCTCGCCCGTCAGGCGCATGTCTTCGGCAGACTCACCAAAAGCTTGAATGTTCTGCTTTCGGGCTTGGAATATGACCGAAAGAAAGAGGCAGAAAAAATAGAAAAGCGCCGGAATCGCTGCCGCAATAATGATCTCGCGATAAGGCACGCCGGTCATTGCGGCCATTACGAAGGCTGCAACTCCCATGATCGGTGGCATGATTGACCCGCCAGAAGACGCCGCTGCCTCGACCCCGCCCGCAAAGACCTTCGAGAAACCGCGCTTCAGCATCATCGGGATCGTAAGGACACCGGTCGACAGAACGTTGACGACCGGTCCGCCGGTAATCGTCCCGAACAATGCCGAGGAAACCACTGCGGCGTGGGCGGGTCCGCCACGCAGGTTGCGGGTCGCGGAAAACGCCAACTTGATCAGCGACTGCCCGCCCGCGCATTTTCCGAAGAGTGCGCCCAGAATGACATAGGGAAAGACAAGGATCAGGAGAACATTGATGAATCGGCCCAGCAAACCTGACGATTGATTGACCAGAGCATCGTGAAAGAACCCTACGCTTGCGGCCAGGCTTCTGGGCTCTTCACTGCTGAGGATCGTAATCAGGTACTTGTTCTGATCCTCGGCGCCAAAAAAGTACCAGTTCAGGACCGTGGCACATGTGTAGGATGCAATCAAGATCGAGACCAGCACCAGTGGCAAACCCCAGACCTTGACGTTGTAACCCAGGAAAACAACGATCGCTCCGAACATTATCGATATCAGCCAGCTGCCGGTCGTGTTCAGGCAACCTGGATCGTCTGCGGTGTCGGGGACAGGCAGCCCATAGAGCTTTGCAAACTCCATTTCCGCCTGCAGCGCCTTCGCCATCAGGCGTTCGCGGTCGCCCGTGAATACATCTATGAGGCAAACGGCTTCGATTTCGGCCAGGTAGGTCAGCGAAATGGACGCGGCCGCCAACACCAGCGCAAAGTCAAAGAACAACCCCAAGCGTCTGATGCCAGGGCCCTTGTCGACCCAACTCCGCCACATCGAGTGTTTCAGTGCGACGATCAGCATCATCCAGAAGAAGGCTATTGGAAAAAGCCACTCCGTTGAGAACCGCCGCACCCTGAGAAACTCGTTCCCTGTCAGGTCCTTCCAAAAGCCATCCCAACCAGGAATTGCTGGGGTCACGTTGACAAGACCCAACAGGACGAACAGCAGAGCCAAAATGTAGACAAGTCGATCCGCGAGCACCGGATGCTCCGGCGATGTCGTCGACTGCGAGTCGCCTTGCTCGGACATTCGGATCTACCGACCTAAGCGGACCTGGGTCGTCGGCTTACGGCTTCGCGCAGTCTGGAAGCGTATAGCCGGCCTCTTCCCAAGCACGGACAGCGCCCGGATGGAACTTGACTATGTTTGCCCCGCAGAGGCCATTTGCCTCCTCAGACACGTCACCGAAATTGAGCGTTGCCATGAACGGCGCCAATGCCCTGATCTCGTCAAGGTTTTCGATGTGCGACTTGGTCAGCTGATAGGCAAGCTCCTCGTCCATGGCCTTGTGGACAAAATCGCCACCGGGCACAGCCTTGCCTCGGAACATGTCGTCATCGGAAACGATGGTCCATCCGTCACCCATAGCGGCCTGGATATCCGCCAACGGCGCGATGAACGGAGTGGAACCAGGCTTGTTGAGAAACTTCTGGGTCGCTTCAGCTTCAAACGCTTCTTTCGGCATCGAATACATCGTCATGTCGCCCGCCGCTGAAGCCTGCGTTACCCTGGGACCCGGAAACATGACCGGGATGACTGCCGCGTCGACCGTTCCGTCGACAATTGCTGCCGCCATCTGACCCCAGCTGACGGTTACCGTTTCATAGTCCTCTTCCGATTTCATGCCGGTAAAGAGCTGAATCAGGCTGCGCGAGTTCAACGCAGCAGTGCCGCGAGGGGGACCGTTCAGGACCTTGAGTCCCTTCAAGTCTTCCCAGCCGCCAATGCCTTTGGCGTCATAGGCGTAGAGCGTGAAAATCGAGAATGTATAGGGGTATAGCATCTGGATGCTGTGCCCCAGTTCCTTGGCCGTGTCCTTGTCCAGGTTCGAGAACGGCCCAGCAGCCCGAGACAACAGGAACGGCAAGACGAACGGCGCGCTTGCCAAGTCGATCTTGCGTTCCGCCAATGCCAATGTGTACTTGGTTCCTGTTTGCCCGTCCTTGAGCTGAATGTTTGCAATGCCGCGTTCGGCAGCGTTTTCAACCAGTGAAGTCGCGGACAGAGCGCCAGCCGTGCCGGCCCCGGCCGCGTTTGAGGTCAGATTGACCTGTGCGTTCACCGTTGAAGCGGCGAACGCGAAAGCCGCAGCGATTGCAACCGCCGTGAAATTCCTGAGCATTTTGTCCTCCCTTAGCTCCAGTTCCTTGCGGCCGGATCGCGAGTTTCCGGGAACAGTGCGCGACCCTTTCGGGTCAAGTTCTGACGCATCGTTCCTCGCTCCCGGCGCTCGCCAGCAGACGCTCCGCAAGCTCTTCGGCGGCCGACATCTCTTTCGCACAGCAGCCGTTGTTGATTTCACTACACTGCCACATCTTAGGATCCCAAATCTACTTCTCAGGATCCCAAAGTCAAGGATTTTTGGCCGAAACAGTCTGATTGCGCCTTGGTTTCACCATTGTCCCGTAAAGCTCACGGAAAAAAATCCTGCAACCATGCAAGGTCAAACGGGCAAAGCGACTTCTCTTGGGTGGACTGGCTATCGCTCGTCCCGCGGAATTGCTCACAATCCGGCGATCCCTCCCCCACGGACATGTCGTGGCGGTTCTGAAGTCGTTCCGGCCGCTTGACCTGGCCTGCGTTCTCGGCCGCAAGGCGAACGGCGCGCGGAAGCTCGCCGTGGTGCCCATCTCCGCGTTCGTCGACGACCGCGCCTCCAGGCTCGCCGCCGCCCTGGCGTTGTAGCCCGGGACCGCGTGGCCGAGCCTCGTGTCTTCGAACTCGCGGAACCCGCCTTCAGGTACGCGCTGCGAGAAGCCATCGAGGACGGCCGTATCTTGCCCTGCCCCATATGCAAGGCAATGACGGTGAAGACCGCGGCAGGAGACGGCTTTCCGGTCCGTCGAGACGAACTCGACTGGAGCGTGATGGACCGGAAGGCGCGGGCGGAAATCCAGTACCTTTTCGCGAGGCAGGACACGATCGCGGCGGACCCGAAGGCGCTGGAACGCACGTACACCATCCCCAAGCGCAACCGCGCAATTGCCCGGGAATTCCGTGACGCGCACGAGAAGGGCTTCACGGGCCGGGACGGCGTTCAGCCGTCGCCCGCCTGGGGAAAGACCATCGTGCTTGCGGCGACCCCGGCGACATGCGGAGACGCTGGCGGAGTGGTTCGACGCGCATGTCGCAGACCTGAAGCCGAACCCGGCGACACCGTTCGTCGATTTCGTAGTGAGCAGAGCGCGTTCTGCACATGAATCCGCAGCGCCAGAACCCGATTCGGGAAGCGCTGGATCGGCGGAAGCTAATCGGCGGAAGCTATTTCAGGAGCACCCGGTCCTGATCGATCAGCCGGAGCGCGGTCCAGTCGGTGAGGCTCTCGCAGTTCATCACCTCGGCACACACCGCTCCCGGCTCACAACATGGCCATTCCGCCGTTGATGTGCAGCGTGGCTCCCGTCACGTAGCTTGCTTCCGGGCTTGCCAAGTAAAGAACCGCGGCCGCCACTTCGTCCGCTTCTCCCATCCGGCCAGCCGGCACCTGAGTCAGAATCGCGGACTTCTGGCCTTCGGTGAGCTTGTCGGTCATTGCGGTAGAAATGAAACCGGGAGCCACGCAATTGACCGTGACCCCGCGGCCCGCGATTTCGTATGCGAGGCTCTTGGACATGCCGACGAGTCCGGCCTTCGAAGCCGCGTAGTTCGCCTGACCGGGATTGCCTGTCGCGCCGACCACCGAAGTGACGTTCACGATCCGACCCCAACGTGCCTTCATCATCCCGCGCAGGACCGCCTTCGACAGCGCCATTGCGCTCTTCAGGTTGACCCGCAGCACGACGTCCCAGTCTTCCTCGGACATGCGCATGAACAGGTTGTCACGCGTGATTCCCGCGTTGTTGACGAGAATGTCGACTGTGCCCATTGCCTCTGCCGCCTGTTTCGGCAGTTCTGCAACCGCATCGGCATCAGACAGATCGCATGTCAGCACGTGAGCCCGGTCGCCCAGCTCCTCCCCTAAACCCTCGAGGGGCTCGACACGG
Organism: Paracoccaceae bacterium; assembly: GCA_965208685.1. Lineage (GTDB taxonomy): Bacteria > Pseudomonadota > Alphaproteobacteria > Rhodobacterales > Rhodobacteraceae > JAJEFO01. The sequence goes on from CBDBPL010000007.1 coordinate 2,039,273, forward strand.
GTGCCGGACAGCGCCACGGCGGCACCTGCTGAATGAAGCGCGCGCGCGATGGCGTTCCCGATTCCGCCTGAAGCCCCGGTGACAAGCGCCGTGCGTCCGCTCAAATCAAACATGTCCTCTTCCTCGGTTGCTGCTTGTCTTGCAGGCATCCTACCGCGAAGCCGCCGCCTCTGCCACTTCTCTGGCCGTCCCTAGGGCGCGAGTGCTTGCTTCCCGGGCGGTCCGGCGGATCATTCCGGAGAGGGCTTTGCCCGCGCCAAGCTCCCAGAACTCCGTCACTCCGTGCCCGGCCATCCATTCGACGCTCGCACGCCACCTGACCCGGCCTGCCACCTGGTCGACCAGAAGCGAACGAATGACAGAAGGATCCGTCGCTTCGGCCGCGAGCACGTTTGCCACGACCGGAACCTTCGGCTGGGCAATCTCGATGTCGCCAAGAGCTTGCGCCATCGCGGCGGCAGCCGGGGTCATGAGCGAGCAATGGAAGGGCGCAGACACGGGCAGCATTACTGCCCGCTTGGCACCCGCCTCCTCGGCAAGCTCGACAGCGCGTTCCACGGCCTCCCTGCTGCCCGAAATCACGTTCTGCATCGGGTCGTTTTCGTTGGCGACCTGACAAACGCCTCCCTGCGCCGCACGTTCCGCGACCTCCGCCACCGCGTCGCAGCCAAGGCCAAGAACCGCCGCCATGGCGCCTTCGCCAACGGGAACGGCCGCCTGCATTGCCATGCCTCTCAGCCTCAGGAGCCGGGCTGTATCCGCCAACGTGATTGCGCCGGCCGCACAAAGCGCCGAGTACTCGCCGAGCGAATGCCCGGCCACGTAGTCCGCAACGGTGACGTCGACGCCTTTCGCTTCCAAGGCCCGGACGACCGCCATGGAGGTCGCCATCAGCGCAGGCTGCGCATTTTCGGTCAACTTCAGGACTTCGGCGTCACCTTCCCAGACAAGTGCCGAGAGCCTCTCCCCAAGCGCCTCGTCGACTTCCTCGAACACGGCCTTGGCCGCCGGGCACGCCATGGCAAGGTCTCGACCCATGCCGACCGTCTGCGCCCCCTGGCCGGGAAATACGAATGCAAGACTCATCCCCTTGCTCCGCAAACGACCCTTTTCGCCCGCTGCGGAAAATGTCCTGGACCATGTGTTCCATTCATCTAATCATCCCGCAGGAAACCCCGTCCTTCAGGGCGGGGAGGAATGCGGGCTCCCGTGTTCCGTGCATCGTTGCCGTCCCCTTCATCCGTGACGTGTCGACGTGATATCCGTAGCCGTCGGCGCGCTGGACGACGCGGCAGTGCCGGTGCGAGATCCCCTGCACCGTCCCTTGCGCCGTCTGGACGTTGAAGGAGCCTGTCCGGCGCACCGCGACGCGGCCCACGTGGACACCCCTCTTCTTGCCCGAGGGCACGGTCGCGCGCACGATGTCGCCCGTGCGGAAGCCGCGCACGGACTTCTCCGCCATCAGGTATCCGACCGGGAAGCCGGACCGGTCCACGCGGGTCCGCGCATGCGAGCCCCGGCCCATGGCCCGGATCGCGAGCACGCCCTGCCTCCAGCCCTTCAGCGCCGGCGTCTCGCCGACGCAGGCGGCGTCGAGGGCATGCGACTTCGGGATCCCCAGCCGCGTGCGGTTGAACTTCGTCCGCCCGCCCGAGGCGCCGGCGACGGGCAGCCCCGTCCGCTTCAATGCCTCGAACAGGACGCGGCGGGTGGCGTTGACCGCGGCGGCGGCGGAGAGCGGCGCTTTCGCCTGCGCCAGCACCCTCCGGAGACGCTCGGGACGGCCTGCCAGGAAGGTCTCCACGGGCTGCGCGCCCTTGGCCTGGTTGCAGGACGGGCACGCGAGGGCCAGGTTCGAGACCCGGTCGGAGCCGCCCCTTGCCTTCGGACGCACGTGGTCGACTTGCAGCGGCGTGTCCGTGGCACCGCAATAGGCGCACGTCCGTCCCCACTTCTCGAGCAGGCATTCCCTGACCTCGTAGCCGGCGAGGGTCCCCTGCTGGTACTCCGCGCCCGCGATCTCCGGGTTCTCCAGCGCCTGGGTGTCGAACCGGACGACCTCGCACGCGATGGAGGTCACGGGCGCGAGCCTGCGCAGCCGCTCCGTCCACGAGGCCACGTTGTCGACCCGCGACTGCAGCGAGGGCGGGAGCTTTCTCCCGGAGCGCCTGTTGTCGAACCGCTTCTTCCGGTAGCGCAGGTTCGCCGAGCGTCGCCGTCTCCGGTAACCGGCACGTTGCCGCATCGACCTTGCGGATTCTCTCTCCCCTGTGCTCGATCTCGGCCAGGAACAGGACCTCGCCGTCCTCCCGCACCAGCGCCAGGCCGGTGGTCTTCGCGCCGGGATCAACCTTCAGCCCGACCTCCTGGGCCTCGCCCCCGACCCGGTCCCGGAGCCGGATCGTGAACGGATGGAGCCGCACCACGACGGCGCGTCCCTTCTCCAGGAGCTTTCTCGCCCTGGCCGGGTGGCACGGCATCAGCGGGTCGCCGCACCGGTCCAGGACGAAGACGCGGCTTGCGCCGCTCTCGGGGTCGCTCGCGCTTCCCCGGTGACGCCGGCCGAAGCCGGTCTCCCCTCGCACAACCTGACCACCCGCATCACGATCCCGATCGGCCGGACCGATCGCCGCAAGCGGTTCGGAAGCAAACCGTGCCCGACCCGGCGTGTCTGCTGACGAATCTTCAAGAGCCCGGGACTGAGGAAGCATCCCGGGGTTGGTCTTCAACGTATGGTTCAGGGTGGATTGGATGACAGTCTCCTTTCTTGTGCTGGTCAGCATGGGCTCTCGGAACCTTCGTTCCTCAAGCCCCTCCCTTCAGGGAGGGGTCGCTGACCGTCGCTGCGTCTGAATTTGAGCGAGGGACTCCGCCAGGAAGACGACAATTGGATCACGACCCACGGTGAAGGCCGTGACCGAAGCTCAGGCGCCGACATCAACCACGACTCGGCCCTTGACCTTGCCTTTCAGGATGTCCGCCCCCAATTGCGGCAGGTCCTCCAGGCTGGCCATCTGAACCATCGCTTCCAACTTGTCCATCGGCAGGTCGCGCGCAATCCGCTGCCACGCCCGGATCCTGTTTTCGCTGGGCTGCATCACGGACTCGATGCCGAGAAGGTTCACGCCACGCAGGAGAAACGGAATGATCGTCGCCGGCACGGCCGCGCCAGCAGCCAGTCCGACGGCAGCAACCGACGCACCGTATTTCATCTGTCCAAGGATGCGAGCGAGCATCGCGCCTCCAACGGCGTCAACACAACCTGCCCAGGTCTCGGTCTCAAGCGGCTTCTTCACGGTTTCGGCCAGTTCCTCTCGCGACACGATCCTGCTCGCGCCGAGGCCTGTCAGGTATTCCGCAGTCTCCGGGCGACCGGTCACGGCCGCAACTTCATGTCCCAGGTGCGCGAGAATCGCCGTAGCCACGGATCCCACGCCGCCTGCGGCTCCGGTAACCAAGACGTCGCCGCTGCCCGGTGCAAGGCCGTGGTCCTCTAGGGCCATGACCGCCAACATGGCGGTCAGTCCGGCCGTTCCCACTGCCATTGCCTGGCGCGGCGAGAGGCCTTCGGGCAGCGGCACGAGCCAGTCGGCCTTGATTCGCGCCTTTTCGGCATATCCGCCCCAGTGCACTTCACCGACTCGCCAGCCTGTCAGGACTACCTTGTCGCCGGGGGAATAGCGCGAATCGTCTGACGTCTCGACGGTTCCTGCGAAATCGACGCCGGGAACGTGGGGGTAGGTTCGCACGACGCCTCCGCCAGGACCGATGCACAGGCCGTCCTTGTAGTTCAGGGTCGAGTACTCGACGGCGACGGTCACGTCCCCTTCCGGCAGACGATTCTCGTCAATGTCCTGCACCGAGGCAGACGTCCGCCCTTCCTCGTTCCTTTCGACAACCAGTGCCCGCATTTCACGCCTCCCGCTCGTTTGCCCGAACTCTTCGGGTGTGCCGCGCACAAGGGGAAGGGCCACCCGTGTGCAACCGCGATCATTGACAAAGCCCTTCCAATTCCGGTTCGCGTCTCTTATATTCGCAGTGTTCCGGAAACGGAACTATGGACATAAACGCGCTCGAAATAAGCGGATCGGACCCGGGGGCGGTACCCGGCGGCTCCACCATGAACCCTTTCGTTGGAAGGGAGTGCGGGGCCGAAACAGGATCGACGGACGTCTAAAGGGGTTTGCTTTGTCCCGGTGAGGTACCACCGACATCGGTCCAAATTGCATAGTTGCCAACGACAACCGTGCTCCGGTGCTTCTCGCTGCGTAAGCGGTGCGAAAATCCGAAACCCAAGTCCTTCCGCCTAGCCGCGAAAGGCGGGGTCCGCCGGAACCTGGCAACAGAATCCGGCACTTCCAAATTGCAGGCGATCCGGATCCTGCCGCACTGCCATGGGCACGACGGTTCAATTGCGGCGAGATCGTTGCCCGTCGCCTTGCCAAAGGATTCGGCCCTCCGCAGCGCATGCGACGCAGGCTGCGGCCGCTCGCGGGCGGCATTGAACGGCCCCTCGAAATGTCGTTCTTATCTTTTGAAGCCGAATCCTCTATTCTGGATGCGGCAAAGAGAAATGCGATATGGCCCGAACGCTTGACTACGGAAGCATGATGCACCGCGCGATGCGGGGCCTCTTCCAGGAAGTGCTGCGTGAAGTGGCGGACAACGGCCTGCCCGGCCAGCACCATTTCTTCATCTCGTTCGACACTTCGCATCCCGACGCAAGGCTGGCCGACTGGCTCTTGGAGCGTCATCCAAAGGAAATGACCATCGTCATCCAGAACTGGTTCGAAGATCTTGAGGTGACTGACGAAGGCTTCTCCGTGACACTGAATTTCGGAAACGTGCCGGAATCGCTCTACATCCCGTTCGACGCGCTGCTCACATTCGTGGATCCTTCGGTCGAATTCGGAATCCGCTTCGAAACCGCGGACGAGGACTCGACGCCGAAACCGGTGGAAATCGAACCGGCCGACACTCAGGAAAGCGAAGCCGAAGTCGTCAAGCTAGACAGCTTCAGGAAGCAGATCGATTCCTGACTGGCCTGCGAATTCGGCCGACTGACAATTTCGCGCCCGTCCGCCCTGCTAGATCGATGAAGTACTGCCAGGCAACCCGACCCGAGCGCGCACCTCTCGTGGCCTGCCACTCGACCGCTTCGGCTCGCAGCGTGTCTTCGTCGACCTTGATGCCGTATGCGTTGCAATACCCGCGGATCATGGCCAGGTACTCGTCCTGGCTGCAGGGATGAAAGCCCAGCCAAAGCCCGAATCGATCCGAGAGCGACACCTTCTCCTCCACCGCTTCCGAGGGGAGAATCGCGGTCGAACGCTCGTTCTCTATCATGTCACGCGGCATCAGGTGACGCCTGTTCGACGTGGCGTAGAAAATGACGTTGTCCGGCCGCCCTTCGATGCCGCCGTCAAGCACGGCCTTCAGGGACTTGTAGTGATGGTCGTCATGGCTGAACGAAAGATCGTCACAAAAGAGCAGGAACCGTGCATCGGCATCCCTGAGATGGCCCAGGAGCCGTCCGACCGACGGCAGGTCCTCGCGCTGGATCTCGACGATCTTCAACTCGTGCCCGTCGTCCTGCACGGCGGCATGCACGGCCTTCACAAGGCTTGACTTGCCCATTCCGCGCGCGCCCCAGAGCAGCGCGTTGTTGGCCGGGAATCCCTTCGCGAACTGCAGCGTGTTCTCCAGAAGAGTGTCACGTGCCCTGTCGATGCCCACCAGCAACTCGATGCCTATGCGGTTTACCTCGTTCACCGGCACGAGACGATCCGGAGAGACATGCCAGACAAACGCGTCCGCACTTGAAAGGTCCGGCGCCTGGACCGGTCCCGGAGCCATCCTGTCCATTGCGGCGGCAATGCGCTGCAGGGAATCGCCGTCCTGCCTGGAATCGCTCATGGCGCGAAGGTCTCCGCCACGCTCGTCGAGACCGGTCCTGACCTGCTGCGGAGGATTCCAAGCGCGGTGGGCGGCGCCTTGTCCCGGAACGATGCCCGGGAACTGCCAAGGCCTGCAGCAGCGCGCGGCATCTTCACGTCTTCACGTCCTCTTCACTCCCGTCGTCGTCCTCGAATTCGGAATAGAGATCTTCGTCGTCGCCCAGGATGCCCTCTTCACGGAGCTTTTCGACCCGCTTCTTCTCGACCAGCTTCACGAGCTGGATCGAGATTTCGTAAAGGCCGTAGACGACCACGAACAGGATCATCTGCGTGACGACGTCGGGCGGTGTCACGAGGGCTGCGAGAACAAGTATCCCGACCATCGCGTATTTCCTGACCTGCGCGAGGCCGCGCGCCGACACAAGGCCAGCCTTGCCCATGAGGGTCAGGAGCACGGGAAGCTGAAAGCACAGGCCGAATGCCATGATGAACTTGAGAGTGATGTCGAGCGACTCGTTCACTTTCCCGAAGAACGTGACCCTCACGCCCTCCTGGGTTTCGGGAACGACCGCCGCGGAGTCGGGGAGGTTCTCGAGCGTGCCGGAAAGGAGATTGGCGAAGATCGACGAAACATCCGCAAATCCGAGAAAGAAGTTCATCGCCAATGGCGTGACGACGTATTGCGCGAATATAGCGCCCAGCAGGAACATGACCGGGGAGGCAATGAGAAACGGAAGGAAGGCCGACTTTTCGGTTCGGTACAGCCCCGGTGCCACGAATCGCCACATCTGGTGGCCAATGACCGGAAAGGCCAGCGCGAACCCGAAGACCATCGAGATCCGGAACAGCGTGAAGAGGTACTCCTGCGGGCTGGTGTATTGCAGCGTTGGCGACGGATCGCCAAGTTCGCGCAGAGTCGCCTCGATCGGTGCAAGCAGGAATTGCAGGATTGGCTCCGACACGGCGAAGGCGGCAACTATGCCGACGACCAGGGCCAGGACCGAGCGGACAAGGCGGGTGCGAAGCTCCGCAAGATGCTCGAGAAGCGGCGCGGAACTCCTTTCGACCTCGTCTTCCGCTTCGGTCTCGTCCTGGGATTCGCTCATGCGCCGTCTCCCGGCTTGGCTTCGGAAGCCTCGACCTCCGGCTCCGCTTCTGCGGTCTCCGTTTCGACCTTTGCCTCGGCGGCTTCACTTTCCGAGGCCCGTGCCGCAGCAGCCTTCTCTGTCGAGTATTCCCGAATTTTCCGGGCCGCCTCGGCGCGTTCCTCGGAGAGCTTCTCCGTCTCGGGCCCGATGTCCTTCGCTTTTCTGGACGGCTTGGTAGGATCCCAGTCCTCGAACCTCTTCGCTGCCTGGTTGAGCGGGTTGAGGCTTGACTTCGAAGGCGAGGCGAATCCCTTGAGGTTGTCGGCCGCTTCCTTCACCCCGGCCTCGTCTGCGGCTTCCTCCATGGCACGCTGAAACTCGCGAGCCATCCTGCGCGCCTTGCCGACGAAGCGGCCCAGGGTACGAAACATGCCCACCAGGTCCCGCGGACCCAGAATGATCAGCGCTACAACGCCGACAACAAGAAGTTCACCCCAGCTCAGATCGAACATGGTTCGGAGACCGCCTTAGACCTTGGCTTCGTCCTTGGATTTTTCCGTGTCCTGGGCCTTTTCCTCTTCGGGCGTCACGTCACGGGCAACCGATGCCGCCTTGTCCTCGATTGCTTCGTCAACTTCTTTCTTGCCCTCGTCGACACCTTTCTTGAAGGCGGTGATTCCCTTGCCGACCTCGCCCATCAGCGACGTGATCTTGCCCCGTCCGAACAGGATCAGAATGACAATGGTGATGAGAAGGAGGCCTGGCAGTCCGATATTGTTCAACATTGACTTACTCCTCAGTCTGTCGAGAGCTATGTAGGTGAGGGAATCGCCAAGTGAAAGCGGCAAATCGGAATTCAAGGCCGATTCCCAGATGCACTTGAACATGGCTTGGCGACTGCAGCATCGGCTGGACCGCACCTTGCACGGGCTGAAACACGCAATCCTAAACGAGCTTTCCCATCCCGCTTTCTGGCAGCAAAGGGCCGGATTCCGGTGCCAAAAAACCCGCCGCGCCGCGCCGCTTGAAAAATGCAAAATTGCGCAACTTCGATGTAATTTCCGTTTTGCTCAATGAACCCGCAGGAATCCTGCCCCGGACCGCGTCCGCATTGAGTGAGACCGGGTGGCCGTCCCGGGCAGCACGGGTCGGCTTCCATGGGCGACCATCGGGAAGCAATTGGCGAAATCGGACACAGCGGCGGGCATGCATGACAAGATCGACGGCTCCGACGCATTCGGATGTCGCAAGACTCTCGGTCAAGAACGCAAGTACCTGCACCTGCGGCAACCGGGACGCCAGATCATTGCTGGCGACGGCCAGCTGGAGCAGCACCCGTTGCCCGTGGGACTTTCCCGTTGCCGCAACCGGCATCTCCCCGTGGTTTCGGGTCGATAGCGCCATTCGGTGCCGCCGGGCATCATCGTCTCTCGTCCGCAATGGACGCAGGCACACCGATTTTTCAGGTTCGCGGCGATGCAGGGACAAGGGGTGCTTGCCCAGGTCCACAATCCCGAATTCTCGGCCCGAAACATCATTCGTGCGCAATGCCTCGAAGGTGCGGCTGCGCCAGCCGGTACCAATTGCCGCACCAAAGCTCGCGGCCTGGTCTGGCTGAGGTCTGAAAGCGATGGTCAAAGTGCCGGCCCCGACCGAAGGATGCGACTGGATTTGCCACCAAGTGTTGCAAAAATTTCCATCAAATGGCGCCGAGACTCACGTGCTAAGTGGCAAGCGCCCCACTCCCAAGGAGGATGCAATGGAGATGCTGAAACTGGCAATCGCGGCCGCCTGTGTCACCCTCGTCACCGCCTGCAGCCAAGATCCCGTTCCGACCGTGCCAACGGTCGAAAGCGTTCAGGTTGCCGATCCGGGAGGAACCCAAGCCGCCGCGAACATGGTGGCGGACAATCTTCCGTTCTTCGGAAGCCTCACTCAATCCTCGAACTCCGGATCCGTCCCGGGCATCACCGGTGACAGGGCGTCGGCGGCATTCGACGGGCAGAACCTGGACCTGACGATACAGCGCCAGGACGGATCGAGCATTCAGCTGAACACGGCGGACAATGCCCTGCAATCGATCCCCGGCACCTATACCGGTATTCCGGGCCTCGACCGGAGACGCGACATCGTGATGGCGCGCATCGCGGACAATGCCGTCTCGGCCGCCGTCACCTACGTGAACTGGAACGACAGCGACCCGCTCGACTATCTCGCGGCCGGCTACTGGATGCACTACGACTTTGAGGGCGACGCGTCAGGGTTCACGGTCACCGGCACCGAGATTGGCGCATTCGTCGACGGTCCCGAACTGGACGGTTCGACGAGCCTGCCGGTTGACCGCACGGCGAGCTACCTGGAGGCCACGCAGGGGTTCTATGTGCAGAACCGGAACGCCCGGACCGACATCGGCGCCTTTACCGCAATCTTCGAGCTGACCGCCAATTTCGGTTCGAACAGGGTCTCTGGCTGCGTCGGCTGTACCGGCTCCATCGAACTGTCCAGTTTCGAAGACGACTCCATTTCCGAAAGCGACACCATGCTGCGGCTCGGCCCGGCCCCGATCGGATCCGATGGTAGCTTCAGGAATCAAGAAGTAACGCTGGTCACGCCCGGCATGACCTACTCCGAAAACTCCGGTTCCTGGGGCGGCAAGCTCTCGAACGTTCCGGATGCCGCCGGAGATCCCCGACTTGTCGCCGGCACATATGGCGCGAAGGCCGCAACCGCGGGCGGAGACGGCATTACCTTCGTCGGCGCATTCTACGCCGGCAAACGGGAACAGTAGGCGGGTCGTCTTTCCGGAAAGCGAGTGTTGTCCCCTGACCAAGGCGCCGAATGGAAACGTGGAGGGATTCGAGACAAGTCAAGAAAATACCTCAACATATTGCAATTGATGATGCCTTCTTCTTTCGGATCGGGCTTTTGGCCGTGCTTCACGGGCGACATCGATGCCTGGCGACAGGGATTGACGAGACCGTGCCGGAAGGCCGCGCGGCGCCTGCCCCCGCATCCTCCGCAAAACGCCGAAACCTACCGTTTCGGAAAGACGAAGCAGCGTCTCCGCCGCATCATGAGCCAAAGCTGCGTGCCTGGCCTGGGCAGAAAGACGGACGGCACCGTCGCCGTCAGCGTCGAGCCATCATGCTCCATCCGGAACTCCACGAGACTCTCGTTGCCCATGTATCTTGCGCGGACAACGCTGCCTTTCGCCGCGACACCGTCCTCCCGGGTCGGATTCGGCCCCTTGCCGCCCCGATCAAAGTCGATTCTCAGGTGTTGCGGGCGTATGACGATCTCGACGTCCGTTCCGTCAGGAACTCCGGGAATCAGGAATTCGCCGAACGGCGTGTCCGTCAACGCGCCCTGGACTGTCCCGCTGATCACGTTGACATCGCTGAAGAAGGCGGCGGCTTCGCGATCAACGGGCGCGTTGTAGATGTTGTAGGGTGCCCCGCTCTGCACGATGCGTCCATTCCGCATCAACGCGATCTCGTCGGCCATCCGCATCGCTTCCTCGGGGTCATGCGTGACCATCACGACAGCGGTCACCTCATCCTTCAGGAAATCGATGGTCTCGTCCCGAATGCCGTCCCGCAACCGGTCATCCAGCCCCGAGAACGGCTCGTCCATCAGCATGATCCGCGGCCGTGCCGCCATGGCTCGTGCCAGCGCCACGCGCTGCTGCTCGCCGCCTGACAGCTGGTCGGGATATGCCTGATCAAATCCAGAGAGCCGGACCCGTTCCAGCAAGCCGGTCACGCGGTGCCCTTTTTCCGAGGCCGTTCCACTCAGGCCAAAGGCCACGTTTTCAGCCACCGTCATGTGCGGGAAAAGCGCAAAGTCCTGGAACATCAGGCCAATGCGCCGGTTCTCCGGTCGAACATGCCGGGTCTCGTCAGACAGCACCTCCCCGTCTGCAAGCACCCGACCGGCGTCGGGCCGGTCGACCCCGGCAATCAGCCGCAACGTCGTTGACTTGCCGCAGCCCGACGGCCCAAGCAGGCATGTCACCTGGCCGGGACGCACCCTTAGCGACACGTCGGACACGACGGTGCGGCCGCCGAGACGGCGGGTCAAACCCTCGATCGTCAGGCCATCAAGACCGTCTTCCACGGCGACTCACCCTCAATCCCGAGCAAAGCCCTCGGAATTGGATCGGGATAGCAATGCACTGTCGTGCCGACAAGCCCTCGTTGCGGTGGCCGTCACACGGTCAGGTTCGTTGCGCCACCGTCGATCAGGAAATTCTGGCCGACGATGAAGCCCGCATGCCGCGAGCAAAGGAAGGCGCATGCAGCCCCGAACTCCTGTGGCGTGCCGTAGCGCCGGACGGGAATCGTCGCCTGGCGACGGGCACGCGCCTCCTCCAGGGATATGCCTTCAGCCTTGGCCACGCCTCCGTCCAGGGAATCCGCGCGATCCGTCGCGTGTATGCCCGGCAGGAGGTTGTTGATGGTGACGCCAGCTGCGGCCACCTGCCGCGAGGTGCCCGCAACGTAGCCCGTGAGGCCGGTACGCGCCGCATTCGACAAGCCAAGCACGGCGATCGGTGCACGCACGGATTGCGAGGTTATGTTCACGACACGACCCCAGCCTCGTTCCATCATGTCCGGCACCAAAGCCTTGATCAGGGCGATCGGCGCGAGCATGTTGGCGTCCAGGGCAGCAATGAAGTCGTCCCGTTCCCAGTCATGCCACATGCCCGGCGGCGGTCCGCCCGCGTTGTTGACCAGGATGTCGATCTGCCCGCATGAGGCGAGCACCTTCTCCCGCCCGTCTGCAGACGTGATGTCGGCGGCAACGGTCGTCACGTCAACGCCATGCGCCCTGCGGATTCCTTCTGCGGCAGCCTCAAGCGCCTCCGCACCGCGCGCGTTCATCACGAGGTCCGCCCCGGCCTCGGCCAATGCCTCGGCGCAGCCTCGCCCCAAGCCTTTCGACGAGGCGCAGACCAGCGCGCGCTTCCCCCTGATTCCGAGATCCATGTCGATCCTCCGCTGTTTTCCCGCGCTTACCATCCCGGCCCGTGCGGCGAAAGAGTGGAGGGACCGTCAAAACCATGATAGTGGGCGACCATGTCCGTCGAAGCTGAAGCAGCCGAAGCCCTCCGCCTGATCTCCGAGGCCGGTTTCAAGACCGGTCCGGGTTGGGACAGGGCCCACCAGATTGCGCAGGCCCACGAAGGGGAAGCGATCTTCGACGCAATCCATGCGCTGCTGCACCGCATCGAGGGAGACCGTTTCAACGCAAGCTACTGGGACCGACGGGCGGAAACGGATCTTGGCCAGGACGGATTCGCCGTAGAGGCTGAGCGCCTGCGCGCGATGCTGAAAGCCGGGGCCGCAAAGGCAACGTGATCGGCAGGATGCGCCACGCGCGCGACGCTGAACTCCCCGCAACAAGCAGAACGGCAATGCATGGCATTCCGAACGGCCCTGCCCAAGCAACGGCCGACAAGCCTTGCCTATTCCATCGGCGCCATGAAGAAGGATTCGCGCACGATCTTGCCGTTCTCGACCTCATAGAGCGCGACTTCCTTCGCCCTCCATCTCTGACCGCTTGCCCTCTCGGACACGTCGACATCGAAAACCACGCTGAACTTGTCATTGTTGATGAACGGGCCCTCAACTCCGGTGCTGTGCACCTCGAAATTATCGGCCCACCACTTGTGCTTCTCCCTGAGGGCATCGACTCCCTTGCTGACGGGATCCCGTCCCTGACCGCCCATCGGTTCGACTGAAACGATGTCTCGTGAATACAGCTCCTCGATGCCTCGTTCCTCCGTCCCTTCTCGGCAATGCTGGCAGAGCCTTTCGGCAACTTCCTGGGTCGTCATCGTCACGGCCTTCCCCTTTTCTGGCTCAATCTGCCCGGACTTGGGTCGCGAGCAACGTTCGTCTTATGTTCCAATACTGCCAAAGAGACCCTTCGTCGTCAATCGGCCAATTCGCCCGATTGCCTGAACGGAGCGAGATGGCTATACGCCGCCAATGATCGACCGCGCCTCAAATGCCGCTCCCTTGCCGCCGGAAATCGCCCGGCGCCGGACCTTTGCGATCATCTCGCACCCGGATGCCGGAAAGACGACGCTGACCGAAAAGTTCCTGCTCTACGGCGGCGCGATCCAGATGGCCGGGCAGGTCCGCGCGAAGGGCGAGGCCCGGCGGACGCGCTCCGACTTCATGCAACTCGAAAGAAGCCGGGGCATTTCCGTCAGCGCCACGGCCATGTCGTTCGACTATCGCGATTTCCGGTTCAACCTGGTCGACACGCCCGGACACTCGGATTTCTCGGAAGACACCTACAGGACGCTGACGGCCGTGGACGCCGCCGTGATGGTGATCGACGGGGCAAGAGGCGTGGAGAGCCAGACCCGGAAGCTGTTCGAGATATGCCGCCTCCGGGATCTTCCGATCCTGACATTCTGCAACAAGATGGATCAGGAGAGCCGGGACACGTTTGAGACCATCGACGAGATCCAGGAATGCCTCGCCATTGATGTCACGCCCGCCTCATGGCCCGTGGGGATGGGGCGCGACTTCATCGGCAGCTACGACATCCTGAATGACCGGCTGGACATCATGGAACGCGCCGATCGCAACAAGGTGGCCGATTCCATCGAGATAAACGGGCTGGACGATCCCAAGCTGGCCGAGCACGTGCCGGACACTCTCCTGGGGCACTTCCGGGAGGAAGTCGCGATGGCACGCGAACTGCTGCCGCCGTTCGACCGGCAGTCGTTTCTTGACGGCGCGCTGACGCCGATCTGGTTCGGCAGCGCCATAAACTCCTTCGGGGTCAAGGACCTGATGAATGCCGTCGGCGATTTCGGTCCGCCGCCACAGCCTCAGCCTGCAGAGCCGCGACTGGTCGCCCCCGACGAAGAAAAGGTGTCCGGGTTCGTCTTCAAGGTTCAAGCCAACATGGATCCGAAACACCGCGACAGGGTTGCCTTTGTCCGGCTGGCATCAGGACACTTTCAAAGGGGCATGAAACTTCATCACGTGCGGGCAAAGGCGTCCATGTCGGTCTCCAGCCCGGTCCTGTTCCTGGCCTCGGAGCGCGAGCTCGCGGAAGAAGCCTGGGCCGGCGACATCATCGGCATCCCGAATCACGGACAGCTCCGAATCGGCGACACGCTGACCCAAGGCGAAGCCCTGCGCGTGACGGGCTTGCCGTCGTTTGCGCCCGAACTGCTGCAGGGCGTTCGGGTCGAGGATCCCATGAAGGCGAAGCATCTCGACAAGGCGCTCATGCAGTTCGCGGAGGAAGGAGCCGCGAAGGTCTTCAAGCCGGCGACGGGAATCGGTTTCATCGTCGGTGTCGTGGGACCGTTGCAATTCGACGTCCTCGCCAGCCGGATCGAGATCGAATACGGGATCCCGGTCCGCTTCGAGCCGTCGCAGTTCACGTCCGCCCGCTGGGTCACCGGGCCGAAGGAAGTGATGAGCGGATTCGTGGACGCCAACAAGGGTCACATCGCGCATGACAATGACGGCGACGTGGTCTATCTCACCCGCCTCCAGTGGGACATAGACCGCGTCGCAAGGGATTACCCCGATCTTGCACTCTCGGAAACCAAGGAAATGCAGGCCGCATAGCCGCGTGTCCGGCCCGTCGGCAGACCGGAAACTCCAGCCGCGCGGCACCAGGTTCCGACACCGCAAGATCCGCATTCATGCGCCGAAGAGGAAATGTCGGCGAGTCGGGGGAAGTTCACCGCATTGCCCGCCGGCATGCCGCGTCAGGATTGCGCTCCAACCCGCCGCGACCCCGGCGCCACCACATCGGCAAGGTCGTGCAAGGGCTGTGCCGAAAACGGCCAAAGACAGTGGAGCGTTTTGGGGACAGATTCCGGACGCATGTCGACTAGCCTGAATTTTTTCCGCTTGTTCAATGAATTGGATCCGGCGTTGACGCCAAATGCGCAATGCATTAGGTCTTTCGGAATATGTGGCGGCTTGTGGAAAAGTCGTGGTCATCTGGGGACCGCCGCCGCGCTGCCTTCGGACCGACGCAAGGTCCGTAAAACATGGAAGCACATGACAAGATTCTCCGATCTGGCACTTTCGCCGAAAATCCTTGAGGCCGTCGAAGTCGCAGGGTACGAAACCCCCACCCCGATCCAGAGCGGCGCCATTCCGCCGGCGCTGGAAGGACGCGACGTGCTCGGCATCGCGCAGACCGGAACCGGCAAGACAGCAAGTTTTACGCTTCCGATGATCCACATGCTCGCATCGGGCCGCGCACGCGCCCGAATGCCGCGTTCACTGGTGCTCTGCCCGACACGGGAACTTGCCGCTCAGGTCGCTGAAGACTTCGACACCTACTCACGAAACATCAAGCTCTCCAAGGCGCTGCTCATCGGCGGGGTCAGCTTCAAGGAACAAGACGCGCTGATCGACCGCGGGGTCGACGTGCTGATCGCGACGCCAGGTCGTCTTCTCGACCATTTCGAACGTGGCAAGCTCCTGCTGACAGGCATCGAGATCATGGTGGTGGACGAGGCCGACCGCATGCTCGACATGGGTTTCATTCCCGACATCGAGCGCATCTTCTCGTTGACGCCATTCACCCGCCAGACGCTGTTCTTCTCCGCCACGATGGCCCCCGAAATCGAACGCCTCACCAACTTGTTCCTGTCCAATCCGGCTCGCATCGAAGTCGCGCGCCCGGCAACTGCCTCCGAGACGATCGCCCAGGAAGTCGTTCAGTTGAAACCCTCTCGCCGCGACCGGGCCGCGAAGGAGAAACGCGGACTGCTCCGTGCCATCATCGAGCGTGAAGGCGAGGGTTGCCGCAATGCCATCGTCTTCTGCAACAGGAAGACCCACGTCGACATCGTGGCAAAGTCCCTGCAGAAACACGGCTTCGACGCCGCACCGATCCATGGCGATCTCGACCAGCCGCAACGCACCAGGACCCTCGACAGGTTTCGAGACGGCGACCTCAAGTTTCTCGTTGCCTCCGACGTGGCGGCCCGAGGCCTCGACATTCCGAGGGTCAGTCATGTCCTGAACTTTGACGTGCCGTCCAATGCTGAAGACTACGTGCACCGGATCGGACGCACCGGGCGCGCGGGACGCGAAGGCAAGGCGGTGATGATATCCCTCCCGGCGGACGAAAAGCTGGTCGACGCCATAGAGAAACTCATTGCCAAGGACATTCCGCGCGTCGAAAGCCCGATGCAGGCCGCATCAAAGGGCAACGAACAGCCGAAACGCACGCGTGACCGCAAGAAGCCACAGACGTCTTCCCTGGAAACGGTCGGACGCAGAAGCGGACGCACGGTCGGCATGGGAGACCACTTGCCCAGCTTCATTGCCATGAGCTTCAAGGAGCGGGCGGCGGTCTGAGCAAGCCCATTGCTCTTGACGGGACACCATGAACTCGACGGCGGCGCCATGTCAGCCAAGGCAACGGAATCGTGGACCAGGTCTTCCCGCGCGTCCCGCACATTGCCTTCGCCTCACTGGCCGCGCTCATCCGAGCCCATGCGTCGTTCCAGCCAGCGCACGCCAGCACTGATGATCAGGACCAGCAACAGGTATTCGAAGATCAGAAGGGTATAGATTTCCAGCGGACGGTATTCCGTCACGACCAGTTCATTGGCACGGCGGGTCAGTTCCTGCATCCCGATCACGCTGGCAAATGCGCTCATCTTGACGATGTAGATGAACTGGTTGGCCAGCGGCGGCAGGATGCGACGGATCGCCTGAGGCAGGATCACGTAGCGCATGGTCTGAAAGTAGTTCAGCCCGATTGTCTGCGCCGCCTCGCTTTGGCCGCGAGCTATGGACTGTATGCCGGCGCGGTAGATTTCGGCGGTGAAGGCGCTGTCTGAAACGGCCAGCGTGATGATCGCCCCCCAGAACGGGTCAATCGGGATGTTCAAGCCCATCGACCGAAACACGATCGGCATCCCGTAAAACACCCAGAACAGCATGGGCAGCAACGGGATCGAGCGGATGAACTCGACGTAGACCCGGTTGACCAAGCGCCAGGCGCGTTTCTCAGACAGGCTCGGAAGGGCGACAATCAGGCCGATGGCAATCGAAAGGGCTGCCGCAATCAGCGAGATCTGGATGGTCGCGCCCATCCCCGAAACCAGGAATTTCACGTTTGTCCACCCGGATTCGGTGGTCGGATCGATAACGTACCAACCCCAGTTCTGGGACGAGGAGCAGCCGGCAGCCAGCAAGAGAACGGAAAGAGGGAGAAACGCTCTTTTCATGGGATCCACTCAGTGCTGCAAGATCTGGCTCAGGAACTTCCGACACCGTTCGGACCTTGGATTGGTAAAGAGGTGCTCCGGCTTGCCCCGTTCCACAGTCTCGCCCTCGTCCATGAAGATCATGTTGTCGGCTACCTTGCGGGCGAACCCCATCTCATGCGTCACGACCACCATGGTCATGCCGTCTTCGGCCAGCTCGACCATTACATCCAGCACTTCGGAGATCATTTCCGGGTCCAGCGCTGACGTCGGCTCATCGAACAGCAGGACCCGAGGCTCCATGCAAAGCGATCTGGCGATGGCCACGCGCTGTTGCTGACCACCCGACAGCTGAATGGGGCGCTTGTCGGCCTGATCCGGGATATGCACGCGCTCAAGATAGTGGCGGGCTCTTTCCTCGGCCTCATTCCGACTCAGCCCGCGCGCCTTGATCGGACCAAGGGTCAGGTTCTCGAGCACCGTCAAGTGCGGGAAGAGGTTGAATTGCTGGAACACCATGCCAACCTCGGACCGGATCGTTGCCACAGTCTTCGGATCGTCGGTCAATTCGACCCCGTCAATGCGGATCGTGCCCTTTTGGTGCCTTTCCAACTGGTTGATGCAGCGCACGACCGTGGACTTGCCGGAACCGGACGGTCCGCAGATGACGACCCTTTCGCCGCTGCCGACCTCTAGGTTGAAGTCTTTCAGTGCATGAAACGTGCCATACCACTTGTTCACGTCGACAAGCTCGATCACGGCGTCTGGCATCAGCTGACCGCCCTTATTCTATTCTCAGTAGAATATTTTCTTGAGGCTATCTTGCCGTTGTGCTCAGATCAAGGAGCGATATGGCGACAAGACTCAACCGCCACCAACGGGAGAATTAGATGAATCAGTTTTGGAAAGCTGCGGCCGCCGCAGTGCTTGGTCTGGCATTGTCGGGCGCCGCGACGGCGCAGTCGGCACTGAACGAAATCCTGGATTCGGGCGTGCTCAAGGTCGGCACAACGGGCGACTGGAACCCGATGACCCTGCGCGACCCGGCCACGAACAACTACAAGGGCTACGACATCGACATCACGACCGAGCTGGCCAATGATCTCGGCGTCGAGGTCGAGTATGTGCCGACAGACTGGAAGACGCTGGTCAACGGCGTGGTCGCCGGCAAGTACCACGTCACGGGTTCGGCGTCGATTTCACCGCCGCGAATGAAGGTCGCGGGCTTTTCGGACAGCTACATCGCCGTCGAGCTGTTCCCCTTCACGACAAGTGACAAGGCCGACAGGTTCGACGGATATGATTCGATCAACCAACAGGGCGTAAAGGTTGCCACAACCTTGGGCACTACCTTCGAAAAGCGGGTCCGAGAATGGTTCCCGAATGCCGACATCAAGGTGGTCGAGGCTCCGGCGCGCGGATTCCAGGAGGTTCTGGCCGGGCGCGCGGACGTGTTCATCACCTCGAACATCGAAGGGTCTACGCTCGAGGCCAAGTTCCCGGTCGTGCGTGTCAAGAACGCCGGTCCCCGGGCTCCCTCTCCAATCGCCATGCTTCTGCCACAGAGCGATCAGGTTTGGATCAACTACGTGAACAACTGGATCAAGGTGAAGAAGGCGCAAGGCTTCTTTGAGCAGAACCGGGAAAAGTGGGGTCTGTGACCTTAAAGCGAAACAGGCGCCCGGCTTCCGCAGTCGGGCGCTTCAATCTCCGCTCGACACCGCCTTCGAAATCACCGTCACGAAGCTGACCGTGTTCGTTTTTAGCTCAACCGGGCCATGCGCGGCGCTTGAATCGAAACTCAGGCTGTCGCCCTGGCGCATGTCATACGCCTGCTCGCCGCAGCTGTAGACCATCTCGCCTTCGGTGACATGGATGAACTCAAC
Organism: Paracoccaceae bacterium; assembly: GCA_965208685.1. Classification (GTDB taxonomy): domain Bacteria; phylum Pseudomonadota; class Alphaproteobacteria; order Rhodobacterales; family Rhodobacteraceae; genus JAJEFO01. The sequence continues at coordinate 2,058,360 of CBDBPL010000007.1, forward strand.
ACCCTGATGCTGATACAGCGGCCTCGGGCCCAAAGGCGCTTCAAGCGTGACGCTGAAGCTCTCGAAACTCACATGCCTTGCCGCGGCCCTGCCGATCAGCTTGTAGCTGTGACCATAGCCGCTGCCCTGCCGCTGAACCGTCACACCCTCGCCCGCAGCCACGAATGAGACATCCGAGCGCTCAACCGTCCCAGCGAAAAAGTTGATCAGAGGCACGCCGATCCCGCCAGCCAGCGCTTCAAGCGTCCCAAGCGAGGCCGAGACCTGGCCCCGCTCGATCTTCGAAATCATGGCGGTGGAAACGCCGGAACGACCGGACAGCTCTGCAAGTGTCAGCCCCGCCAGCACTCGATGTGTCTTGACCGCCGACCCGATCAGTTGATCCAGCGGCGGCCTGTCAACACTCTTGGCAGGCGTGTCTTCCATGGGCTCAGAGTACCGGCGAGTTGCAAAAAGGAAAAGCACTACTCAGGATGCCGCGCAGCACTTGGGCGGGCACGTGATGAAACTTGAGCACATGACCTGGTACGAAGTTGACGGGCGCATAGCGGAAGGTGCGGCGATAATGTTGCCTGCAGGCTCGACCGAGCAGCACGGGCCCATGGGCCGCATCGGCACCGACACGATCTGCGCCGAAGCCGTTGCACTGGCCGCCGCCGAGATCTGCGATGCCATCGTCGCGCCGTCGCTGACCTATACGCCTGCGCCCTTCAATTGCGCGTTTCCCGGAACGGTCTCGGTGTCCGCAGTCACCTTCCGCGGCCTGGCGGAAGAAGTCATCACCGCGCTCTTGGCACAGGGGTTTTCCGGTGTGTACGTGGTGAACGGGCATGGCGCCAACCTTGAACCGCTCAACCTGGTTGCCGGCACCGTCGCGCCCGGAAGGCTGCGAATCCGCAGCTGGTGGGAGCCGGCACCCGTCAATGACATGCGCAAGGATCTCTACGGGGATTGGGAAGGCATGCACGCGACACCGTCCGAGATCGCGATCACCCAGAGCCTCCTGGGACCTCTGCCCCCCAACCAGGCATCTGAACCGCCAGAGCGGCTGAGCCCGGCCTTCTTGCACGCGCACAAGGGCGATCGCCACGGTCCGCCGGACGAACATCGCGCGGCCTTCCCGGATGGCAGGGTCGGTTCCCACTCGGCGCTTGCCACTCCGGAAGACGGCGAACGGTTGCTGGGTGTTGCTGCCAAGGCGATCGCACGGGACTTTGCGGCCTTTGAGGCACGGTCCCGCGGACGATGACTTCGGTCTCTTTGGGAGCGGGATCTCGATCCCGCGCAGCCCCGGTCAATGCCGCTCTCAAGCTCGCCCCTCGGCAAGCAGGGAAACTTCGCGCTCTGATTTCGTCGACCGGCGGGAACAGGAGCGGGGCACCGTCGGCGACGGAGATCACCTGCAGAGCTCATTCGACACGAGCTTCAAAGGGCGCGCGGCAGGCTGAACAGGCCCGAACGACGCCAAGGCCGCGCTACACTGGGCTCCTGCCGCTCAATTCGATCGACTGATCAGGACCGTGACCTCCGGCCTCTTGCCGACTTCCGCGTCACAGATCCTGCGCACAACGCTTCGCAACTCGTCTGAAAGCCTGTCGTCAAGCCCCTCATCATCCGACGCACCAAGCGCCGCCGAGCGCTGGAGCTGCCGATCCAGTTCCTTTTCCAAGACTGCTTCAAGGGACTTCCCCGACACGCCAATTCCAGGCAAACCCGTCAAGTCAACCCAAGGCCCGCCGTCAGCTTCGTCCCCCTCCAGAATCAGGGTCACCGCAGCGTGACCGTTCATGGCCATTCTCGTCCGATGCCGGACTACGCCGTCCAACGCCCCGACCAGCACCCTGCCGTCAAGGTAGATGCGTCCCGGCTCTACGTAATCCGCGACCTCCGGCACCTTGTTGGTGAGATCGACGATCGCGCCATTTCCGGCGACGAGCGAGGCAATGCCGTTCCTTGCGGCCACGCGCGCGTGCTCCTTGAGATGACGGCACTCTCCGTGCATCGGAACCACGATGTCGGGCCGGAGCAAATTGTGCATCCGGTCCAGGTCGGGTCGGTTCGCGTGCCCGGACACGTGATAGAGAGTCGAGGTGTCATCAATCACGTCGACGCCTTTCTTCGCCAAGGCGTTCACGACGCGGAGCACGGCCCTCTCGTTGCCGGGAATGGTCTTTGACGAGAACAGGAAGGTGTCGCCCTCGGACAGTTCCAGCCCTTGATACTTGCCACGGGACAGCGCGGCAGATGCGGCACGTCCTTCGCCCTGCGAGCCGGTCACGAGCAGCATCAGGTGTTCGCGAGGCACGCTCTTGGCCTCGTCCGGCGAGATGGTCTTCGGGAAATCGGCAAGGATTCCGGTCATGACGGAATCTTCAACCATTCGTCGCATCGCCCGGCCGAGCAAGCACACGGAACGGCCGGCCGCCACGCCTGCCGAAGCGAGCGTCTTCAGCCTGGCCACGTTCGAGGCAAAGGTCGTCGCGGCAAAGGTGCCGGACGCAGCTGCCGCCAGATTTCGAATCTCGGCCTCGATGCTGGCTTCGGATCTGCCGGGCAAGGGCGAAAACACGTTCGTAGAATCGCAGGTCAGGACGTGCACGCCCTGATCCCCGATTCCCTTCCAGAACACCTCGTCGAAGGCCTCGCCCACAACCGGCGTCGCATCGAGCTTGAAATCGCCCGTATGCACGATTCGGCCACCGGGAGTGTCGATGATCAGGGCCGAGCTTTCCGGAATCGAATGGCTGACAGGCGCGAACCCCACTTGAAACGGACCGACAGGAACAGCTTCCGGCCATGGCTGCACGACCTTGACGACGTTGCCGTCAAGGCCCTGTTCCTCGATCTTGCGCCGCGCCATGTGTCCGGTAAAGGCCCGGGTGAAGACCGCCGCTCGCAACTGCGGCCAGAGATGACCAAGCGCACCAACATGATCTTCGTGGCCGTGGGTGATGAAGATGGCGTCGATTCGGTCGGCCCGCTCGGCAAGCCAGCTTGTGTCTGCAAATATCAGGTCAACGCCTGGCGTGCTCTCCATGTCCGGAAAGGCCACGCCGAGGTCCACGACGATCAGGCGCTCCCGGTCCGGTGGACCGTAGCCATAGACATAGGTGTTCATGCCAACCTCGTCCGCGCCGCCGAGCGCCAGATAGAACAGCCTGTCCTTGGTCATGCACGACCCTTGTTGAATCGATGAATCACGGCCAGGCCGTAGATCGTCAGGTCGTCGTCAATCGAGTCAAACCGAATGTCACCCTGCGCAAACAGCGGTGCCAGCCCGCCGGTGCCGATGACTTTCATGTCCCGCCCGTACTCCGCCTTGATGCGGGCCACCACGCCCTCGATCAGCCCGCTGTAGCCCCAGTAGACGCCTGACTGGATGCAGGCCACCGTGTTTGCGCCGATCACCCGCTCAGGTTTCGTGATGTCCACGTGCGGAAGTGCTGCCGCTCCGGCATGAAGCGCCTCAAGACTGAGATTCACTCCGGGCGAGATGACGCCGCCAAGATAGGCCCCGTCATGCGCCACGACGTCAAAATTCGTGGCAGTGCCAAAGTCAACGACGATCGCATCGCCGCCATGTCGATCGAACGTTGCCGCAGCGTTGGCGAGCCGGTCCGGGCCTGGCGTGACGCCCGCGTCGACCCTCGAAGGGACCGGGAGATGGCAGTCCGGCTTGCCCACGACCAGCGGCCTGCAATTGAAGTAGCTGTTGCAGAGGACGCGCAGATTGAACACGACACGCGGGACCGTCGAGGAAATCACGACTTCGTCGATCTCCACGTCCGCGAGACCTTGGGCCTCCATGAGCGTCGAGAGCCAAACAAAATACTGGTCCGCAGTCCTCTGGTGCTCGGTCGAGGCGCGCCAGACGCCATGAAACGACGTTCCGTCCCAGATTGCAAAGACAGAGTTGGTGTTGCCCGTATCGATGCAAAGAAGCATGTTTCCCCTCAAGGCCCCGTTTCAATACTTGGGCGTGAGTGTCCGCAGTTGATCAACGCACCCATGTCAGATCTTGTCAACGTTCGCCAGACTTCAATGGCATGGGGCGGTGCTCGGTTCCGACGGTGCCCGAATCCGCCGAGCCTGTCCGGAGCGCCGGAATCCGTGCACGTGAGGCGGCGCACGGTGGGCCGCAGGCCGGTGCGGAATGCGTGCAGCCCCGAGGCACGCGTCAAGGATTTCGGCGTTCCGACTTCGCTTGCGTGGCACGGACACTCGTCCTCTGGCTGTCCCTTCGCCTGGATCAGGGAGGAACCACGGCGAATTCCCGGTCCGTTGAACGAAGTCGCAAGGGAACCGCGCCAGCAGTGAAGGATACCGGTCATGGTTCGAGCCAGGCTCAAGTCCAGGTGTCTGGCGCAACAATGCAAAGCGGGCCCCAATGCTCCGGCCTTGCGCGAATTCACGCCACCGATCCTGCATCGGCAGGTTCCGCCAGTCTCGTTGCAGCGGCAGAGTCAGCGCTGCGCGGAGGTCCGGCTCAAGACTCGTCGAGGAAATCGACGATCAACGCGTTGAAATGTTGAGGACGTTCGAAATGAACAGCATGCGCGCAGGCTGGCACGACCGCGAGGTTGGCGCCGGGGATGGTCCGCCATAGCGTCTCGACTTGAGTCCATTCGTATGTGCGGTCGCCGTCACCCCACAGGACAAGAACAGGCACCGCAATACGGGCGAGGTGATCAAGGCCGGACCAACCGCGCATGGCTTCCAGCCCCGCGATGATCGCCGTCAGCCTGGCTTGCTCGGCGATGGCGGCGCAAGCGTGGTACAAGGGTGCGGATTCGCGCTTGAGAAACCATGTCGCGGCGATCCGACGGGCAGCGCGCCGCGCGCCCTCCGTGCGGGCGCGTTGCATGGAGGTTTCAATCGTCTCAAACCGCCCTGGCAGATCGCCGGTCGCACCGGTTCCGTAGAGCACCAGCTTGCAGACACGGTCAGGAGCCAGACGTGTCATCTCTTGCACGATCATGCCGCCCATGGAGTGGCCAAGCAGGTCGAATTCTCGGGGCGCAATCTCTGCAAGCACCCATTCCGCAAGTCCCTTGATCGTGTCGACGGGTGGCATGTGCGAGTTCCTGCCAAAGCCCGGCAGGTCGACCGCTATCAGGTCGCGTCCCTCCGCCAGGGGGGCTTGCAAGGCCCATTGGTCGCTGCCGCCCATGAAGCCATGGACAAGGACCAGTGGCCTCATCGACGGCCGCCTTGCACGATGCGGTCAAGAATCATCGCGCAGAAGAGGATCGAGAATCCGGCAAGTATCCCTTGCCCCACATTGGCGTACTGCAGTGCCTCAAGGACATCTTCGCCGAGGCCCTTGGCGCCGATCAGCGAGGCGACGACGACCATGGCGAGCGACAGCATGATCGTCTGGTTGATGCCCGCACGGATCGAGGGGCTGGCGAGCGGCAGGTCCACCTTTGTGAGCAGGTACCACTTGTTCGCGCCGAAACTGATTGCGGCTTCCCGCACGCTCTCGGGCACGCCGCGCAGGCCCAGAACCGTCAGGCGCACCACGGGGGTGCCTCCAAAGATCATCGTGGTCACGACCGCCGCCGGTTTGCCGGTGCCAAAGAAGGCGATGACCGGAATCATGAAGACGAAGGCAGGCATGGTTTGCATGAAATCCATGATCGGCTGGATGAAGCTGTAGAATCTTGGACGGCGTGCGGCGAACATGCCCAAGGGGATGCCAATGATGATCGACAGGCACGCTGCGGTGCCCAGCAATGCCAATGTCGTCATCGCCTTTTCCCAAAAGTCCAGGAGGCCCATGTAGGCGAGGAACGCGCCAGAATAGATCGCCATCCGGACACCTGCCGTCAGCCACGTCAACAGGATGATGAGCGAGGCGATCACGATCCAGGGCGTGCTGACAAAGACGATCTCCAACGCGTCCAGCACCAGGCGGATGCCATAGGTGATCGCGTCGAACAGCGCCTCTCCGTTCAGCACCGCCCAGTTGAAGAACCCCTCGACCCCCGCGATGCTTGTCAAACGGACTTCGGGATCGGTGGGGAAGTCGCTGAGCAACGTGAACCGGCCCGGGAAAGAGTAGTGCAGCACCGCCGCCGCCACGATCAGCGCCATGAAGATCGCACTGAACGCGATCTGCAGCATCGGCATGCCCGAGCGGATCGAGCGGTCGCTGATCCAGTCGGAGAACCGCGCCTCCAGCGCCGTGTTGGCCGCGATCGATTGCGCAAGTTTGGCGAGGACAAGGATTCCCAGTCCCGTGAGCGCAATCGCCGGCCCTTGCGCGGCGAGGGCCGCGGCCTCGTCCCGGATCCCGCCGATGTTGGCCTCCAGCGAGTCGACGGTGCGTCGGTAGACGTCAATCTTGTCGGTGTTGTTCTCGATCGCCGAGGCAAGCTGCCTGCGGCGCAATTCCAAGGTGCCCTCGATGGATGCAATCCGCGCCATCGCGTCGGCAGCAAGGTCGCCAAAGAGCCCGCGTGCGATCTGCACGATGGCAAGAGCCTCTATGATCAGGAACGGCAGCGCCCAGTTCCAGAGCCCGCGCGCGCCGAACCAAACGGGGCCCAACAGACCGGCCGCCAGGTTCAGCGTCGGCGTGAATCTGGCCGAGGCGCCGATCTTGTCGAACATCTTGATGTAGTAGTCGGGACTGGTGCGCACGAAGGTGCGGATATTGTCCTTGCGCTCGGCGGCGTAGGCGCGCGCGACCTCGGTGTCGGTGGCCTCCAGCGGGTTGACTGCGGTTTCGGTCATGATACCTCCGTCCCTTCGATCACGGTGCGCAGCAGGTCCGCACGCGTAATGACGCCGACATCGCGGCCCGAATCCTGCACGATGATCGGGTGATCGTCGTCGATGGCCAGGTTGATCAGCGTGCTGAGTGTTTCGGCCTCGTCCACGCGCGGCGCGTCGGCGGGGACGGGCCCGTTGATCGGCTGCATCACGGCGTGGGCATGAACGACCTTGAGCCGCGAGATGCCGGCCACGAAGTCGGCCACGTAATCGTCGGCGGGATGCATCACGATGTCTTCCGCCGTGCCGATCTGCACCATGCGCCCGTCGCGCATGATCGCGATGCGGTCGCCGATGCGAACGGCTTCGTCCAAGTCATGGGTGATGAAGATCGTGGTCTTCTTCAGGATCTTGGAGAGCTTGATGAACTCGTCCTGCAACTGTCGCCGTATCAGCGGGTCGAGCGCCGAGAACGGCTCGTCCATCAACAGAACGTCCGGGTTCGCAGCGAGGGCGCGTGCAAGGCCGACTCGTTGCTGCATGCCGCCGGAGAGCTCGTGAGCGAACTTGGATCCCCAGGCGCCGAGCTCCACGATGTCCAATATGGCGGCGGCTTGCCGCATCCGTTCATTTTTCGCGACTTGCCGGATTTCCAGGGGCATCGCGACATTGTCCAGGACCGAGCGATGCGGCATCAGCGCGAAGTTCTGAAAGACCATGCCGATCTGCTGGTTGCGAAACCTTTGCAACTCGCGGGGACCAAGCGCCATGACATCGGTGCCCTCGATTTCGATCCTGCCCGATGTCGGTTCAAGCAAGCGGTTGAAATGGCGCACCAATGTGGACTTGCCGCTGCCGGAGAGGCCCATGACACAGAAGATCTCGCCCCGGTTCACCGACAGGCTGACATCAGCCACGCCAACCACGGCGTTGAACTCGGACAGAACTTCCGCCTTGCCCAGTCCCCGGTCTTGGATCGCCTTCAGCGCGGCTTGGGCATTGTCGCCGAATATCTTCCAGACGTTGGAGATTTCTATGACAGCGTCGTCGGTCATCTCGACAGGATCTTGCGAATCCGGAACCGGAAGTGCAAGGCGGCGCCAGCCATTGCCGGCGCCGCCAATGTCTTTAGCCGCCTGGTGTCAGAGCCCCAGCCACGCGTCGACGCGGTCGGAGTTGGCTGCAACCCAGTCCTTTGCGACGTCGGCAGGATCACGGCCATTGGCGCTGACCTCGAACGCCAGGCCGCTGACGTCATCTGCGGTCAGCGCGAAGTTCGCGAAGAATTCCGCGATGGCGGGCGAGCGCTCTTCGAGCGACTTCGACCACGCGATCTGCACGTCCTTCAGCGCGTCCTTCGTGGCGACCATGGACTTGTTGTACCAATCGGCGTCATCCGACGGTTGGACCATGATGTACTTCGCCGGGTCGTAGGTCGGCTCGCTGAGCATCTGGACGTCGAACATGAACCACACCGCATGCGGCTTGTAGCAGTAGAACGCATAGCCTTCGCCCTTGGCGATGGAGTCGCGGATACGCGCTGTCTTCACGCTTTCTTCAGCCCGGATCGGCTCAATGAAGTCAAGCAGTCCATAGTCGCGTGTCTTGACTTCGTTGACATTGGCGGAGGCCCATCCCGGCGCGCCGATCCACATCTCGCCCTTCCCGTTGCCATCGCTGTCCATCAGGGCAGCCACGTCCGGACGGCCAAGGTCGGCGATGTCGGTGATGTTGTTGGCCTCGCCAAAGTCCTTGGAGACACAGAAGCCCTGGTTGCCCTCATAGGGGTTGGACGACAGCACTACGGTGCCCGCGCCTACGACATACTTGTTCGTAAAGCTCTCCTGGTTCGGCAGCCAAACGTCCGGGTGCACGTCTATGTCGCCCTTGCCCTGGTCCATCGCCTGGAAGATCGTGGCGTTGTTGCCAGGGACATATTCGACCTTTCCGCCAATGCGCGAGGTCACGATCTCGCCCAACAGGTGCCCGATCGCTTGCGCGCCGGTCCAGGATGGCAAGCCGATCTTGACCTCTTCGGCAGCCAGTGCGGGCAAGGCCCCGATGCTGACGACCGCGGCGAGGCCGAATGTCTTCAAAGTGGTATGCATGGTTTCCTCCATAGTTGGTTTCGCGCCGTCACCCGGCGTCTGGTCAGTTCATTGATTCGACGAGTTGCTCCTGATACGCGAACAGCGCTGAAGCCCCCCCTGTATGCAGAAACAGCACGGTGTCGCTGGGCTTGAAAAAGCCCTCCCGGATCATGCCGATGAGTCCGGCCATGGCCTTGGCCGAATAGACAGGATCAAGCAGGATGCCTTCTTGCCGAGCGGTCAGGTGAATCGCCTCAAGGGTCGACTCCGCGGGAATTCCGTAGCCTTCACCGACATAGCCGTCATCCACGAGGATCTTGCTCAGCGGCACGCCGTCCGCGCCGAGTCTTTCCAGGGTCTTTCGGGTCAACCCGTGAACGGCGTTCATCTGCCGTTCGCGTGGCTGGCGAACGCTGACGCCCATCACGGGCAGGTCGTGCCCGATTGCGGCAAAGCCCGCAACAAGCCCGGCCTGGGTGCCGGTGCTCCCGGTGCCCATGACCAACCAGTCAAAGTTCTGCCCGGTCCCGCGACTGAAGTCGGCGATTTCCTGGGCGCAATTTGCATAGCCAAGCGCACCGGTAGGGTTCGAGCCACCGCCTGGGATGAAATACGGGCGATGCCCCTTGGCGCAGAGCGCCCTGGTCACCGCCTCGGCCTCTGCATTCATGTCGAGCCCGGCGGGGCGGAACTCGTGCGTGGCGCCAAACAGGTTGTCCAGGAGCACATTGCCGGTCTCCTCGTACGAGGCATCGCGCCCTGGCACGCGGCGTTCCAGAAGGACGTGGCATTTCATGCCGACCTTGCAGGCCGCCGCCGCCGTCTGGCGGACATGGTTTGACTGTACCGCACCCTGGGTGACCAGCATGTCCGCCTTGTCGCGCATCGCTTCGCCCACCAGGAACTCCAGCTTGCGCGTCTTGTTGCCGCCGGTGGCCAGCCCCGTGCAATCGTCGCGCTTGATGAACAGGCGCGGGCCGCCCAGAAGTTCGGTCAAGCGCGGCAACGCCTCGGTCGGCGTGGGCTGGTGACACAAGCTGGTGCGCGGGAAGCGGTCAAAGTCAATCCGCGACGCCTTTCGCGTCAACAATTCAACGTCGGCCATGGCAGCATCCAAGGAGATTCAGGCCGGTACAGCCTGCCCCAAGAGTCGCTAACCATCCAATGTTATGTTTGAATGACATTATGTGAATCTTGCATTATGTTGCCCGCCATGGACGTATCTCTCTTCCGCGACCTCGACCGCCTGCGCCAGACCGGAAACTTCTCTCAGGCAGCCGCCCTGGGCAATCTCAGCCAGCCCGCCTTCAGCCGCCGGATCAAGTCCTTGGAAAGCTGGGTTGGCGCCGTGCTGGTCGACCGTTCGCACCAACCCGTCGAGCTGACCGAAGCCGGCGTGCAGATGCTGGAGGCCGGACTGCACGCGCTGGCAAGGATCGAGCACGAGCGCAGCCAGATCCTTGAGGCGCAATCGCTGCCCGACAAGTATGTCGTGACTTTTGGAGCCCAGCACTCCATCGGCTGGCGCTTCTATCCCGCCTGGCTGCAAGCGCTGGAGGAAGCCTACGGCCCGATCCTGTCCAGGCTGCGTGCCGACAATCTGCCAAACTGCCTGCGCGATCTCAAGCGAGGCGACGTGGACTTCGTAGTTGCATACCAGCGAGCGGACACCCCCCCGACCGGCTCCTTCGACTCGGTGTTGATCGGCGGCGACCAACTCATCCTGGTGTGCAAGCCCGGCGTCGACGGGTGCCCGATTTTCCGTTTCGACACGTCTGGCATCGAGATGCCGTACTTGCGTTTCGGCGATGCCGCGCCAATTGGGCAACTCCTGCAACCGCTGCTTGCCGAAAAGGACCTGACCAACCGGCTGCGCACGGTCTACGAAAACTCGATGGCCGGCGCGCTCCGGATCCGGGCGCGTGCGGGCGACGGAGTCGCCTGGTTGCCAAAGAGCCTCGTCGCGCCCGACCTCGAAGCCGGATTGCTGGTCCGCACCGGCGATCCTGACTGGGAAATCGACCTTGAGATCCGACTGTTCAGGAATCTTCAACACTCCAATCGAGCGACGAGGTCCATATGGTCCTTCCTGCAAGTCCGTCAGGATGTATCGCTCTTCTCGGCAAATTAGGTCTCGCTTCGGCATGTCCACGACCGTTCGGTGACATCCTTGCCGTTCCCGGGATCGGGACGTCGGGTACCCCCGTCAAAGTCATCCATCGGCTCGTGCCGGCCCAGCTGCTCCGCAGCCCGCCGAGCGGGGAACTCGGTCAAGTTGCAGGACCATTTCCGAGTGGACGCAGCGACTTGAAATTCGCCGCAAGCAGCAATTCAGGTCCGGTCGGCACTCCATCGACCGAACTTGATGGTCTTGGAACTTGGAGGCTTGAACACGCAGCGTTCCGAGGATTCCGGCAGCGCTGCGCTGGGAGTCACATTGACGGGGCCTGAGCCAACGATCCTCCTCCCGCGCTCCCGACCACGGGCTTCTCCGGCGAATCCGTGGACAGTCCGGAACAGCTGTCTTTCCCAGCCCCTTTCCGCAGCCCCTTCCCGTACGGGATGATGTCCGGCGGCCTTTCGACGCAGAACGACGGCGTTCTCTTGCCTTCCGTCCAGTTCGGCCGAACGTGGTCCGCCGGCGACTTGAGGCAGGAATGGCCGGTCCGCACGATTCGCCGTCGCCCTGCTGCGGACGACCAGTTCAGCAAGGGCCATAGGTGGCGGTTGTTGCGGCGGATGGCATCGACGGAGTGACCCCTACTCGGCCGCTCACAAGGAATGGCAGTCGCGGCAATGCGGTGCGCATCATGGCCGGAGATCGCCATGTAGCCATCGCTCACCGCACGACGCCCATTGGCATCCGCTCGTTCCGCCAATGCATGGATTGCCGTGCCGGCGCCATGGATGCACCGCGTGGCAGAGGGATCGGCCTTTCGTGGACCTCGTCGTCGAGCTTGCGTGCCTTGTCGCCAGCGACACGCCCGGAAACCCGGACATTCATGTCCTCTTCGACGGTCGGGGCGTCCAAGTCGAAGTGTCGGGCACAGCGGCCCTCCCATCGACCCGCGTGAGAAAAGGCTGGTCTACGACCGCAAGGAACACGAGGTCCTGACGTGGGCCACCGCGTCTTCTTGGACTTCAAGCGCTGGACGAAGGGCGTGTACCACGGGCTGCACCGGAAGCGCGTCCAGCGCCACGTGGACGAGTCCGCCTTCCGCTGGAACCGGATCCGCCACCGCCGGGCCTCCATCGACAGCCTGCTCGGCATCGGCCTGGCACTGCCGCCTGCCACGTATCGTGACATCGTCGACGGGCGCACCTGGCGCGGCCAGAGCGCCGGAACCCCGTGCCCGCGGTCCGTCCGCGCTCCCGCAGGACGCCTCTGCCATCCCGGAATTCCCGCCTTTCCCCGACGTCAGGGCCGCCTTGCGGCGGCGCTGGCGCGTTCTTCGCGACGATCCGGGGATCCAGCCGCGCGGGCGTCGCCACAACAACTTGTGGCGCCTTCGCCAACGGGATGAGCTCTTCATCCCAAGTTGTTCTTTAGGCGGCTGTATTTCGTCTAACGCGTCGTCCTTCGACACGGCCCCGGGCACTTTGGCCCATTCGCTCGCTACCCGACCAAGACCACTCGGGAGCGAACCGGCTCTATGCATTCCCAGCAACGGAAATCGGACTCAATCTCATCGGCCAGATCGCGCAATGCAGTTTCGTCGCCGATGTGATGCACCAATCCCATCTTGAGTTCGGGAGAGACAAATGGGGATCATATCGTTGACTGAAACTGCGGAACGCGCCATGTGCGAGGCTGTCCGGAAGGGCGGGTTTCCCGCCGATCTTCATCAGGATTTGGGCCAATGGCCCCGTGAAAGACCGCCGCGTGGGCGGAAAGACATGACGAGGCGTCCTGGATTGGCGCATCTGCACGGTGAGTGGCATTGGGGTTGCCCACCACACCGACCCGTGAAGTCAGCCGGGGCTGGAACTGCCACGTTTCAGTCAACGGCATAATTCCCAAACAAATGGGACCGGGGGCACGCTCAGACGGCCGTGGAGGCACTCTCACGTCTCCTCTCGTTGATCGCCATCAGGATGCCGGCCGCAACGACGATGGCGATTCCGGTTGCGGCGATGGAGTTGGTGGGAAGGTCCCAAAGCAGAAATGCCCAGAGGCAAGCGAAGATCAGAAAGGAGTATTCGAAGACTGCAACAAGGGCCGCCGTTCCAGTGCGGTAGGCTTCAGCGATCAGGATAACGGCGATGGCAGCGCCAACCGCCTGAATTGCCGTAAGCCATAGAAACCGGAGGCTCGGCGGGACAAAGGGGCGGCTAATGAATGATTCGCCCGGCGCCATTGATGTAACGATCAGCATGGCCGCGCTGGCAACTCCGATCACAAGAAAGACCCCAAAAGCCAGCGAAAGCGGGCTCTCCCTGGCACACAATCGCCCGGTCAGCATCATCCCGAACCCGTAGAAGAGCCCCGCCGTCAAAGGAAACAGGGATGCCGCCGACAGGCTTGCAACGTCTGGCTGCAAGAGCATCAGCGCGCCTCCGAATCCGGCGAATATGGCGAAAACGCCAAGTCCGCCAAGTCGCTGACCGAACAAGGCGACCGAGAAGAGCGCAACCCAAAGAGGCGCGCTGAACAGCCCCGCACCTGCCTGCGCGACCGGAAGTGTTCCAAGCGAAGCGAAGTAGATCAGCAGACCAGCGGAGACCGCCAGGCTCCGCCCCAACCAGCGCCAAAGGTGTTTCGGCCGAATGGTTCTCCGGGTCACCAGGCCGATCACCCAAAGGATCGGCAATGCCATCAATGCGCGGAACACCTGAAACTGCCATAGACCCGCCTCCTCGGCGACGAGTCCGACGAAATTGTCGACGAAACTCAGTATTGCCGACGCAGCAATGGCCAACCCGACCGCCTGGACATTTCGACTTGAATGCATGGAAGCGGCGACTTCAGGCTGCGGCGGTCAGGTCCATCGCCGCCAGAACCTCATGCAGGGACCGAACCGCGCCGCGCTGAAGGTATTCCATTGCATTCAGCGCTGCCTCATGCGCCGCGAGGTTGGATCCGGCCACGCAGTCTTCGATGACACGGCAAAAATAGTCGCCTTGATGCGCGTCCACAAATGTGTAGTGGACGCAAACATCCGTCAGGCCGCCGGTCAGGATCAAGGTCTCGACATTGAGTCCCTTCAACAGAATCTCCAGGTCCGTCCCGTAGAGTGCCGAATAACGGCGCTTCTGTATCTTGTAGTCATTGGGTCGGATGCCAAGCTCTTCGACCGCGAGTTCGGTGAGGGGGTTGGAATCCAGGCAATGCACGTCTTCATCGCCATCGGTCTCGCGACCCATGTCGACAAGATCGGCGCGGTGGACTTCCTGAATGAACACAGCCGGCATGCCGACCTCCCGCGCTTTGTCAATGGCCACCTTCGTGCGCGCCATGCGTTCGGCATAGTCAGGCATATGTGCAATCGCGCGCTCGTCATCCGGGATTGGCGCAAAGGTCGATTTCTGGATATCGATGACAATCAGGGCTGAGCGCCCTTCAATCAGGTCACGTTTCCTTGAAACGGTTGATGTCATGGTCGCGCCCTTCCTGTTTGGCCAGGCTCGGCAGATCCTGGTGTCATCGAGCTGGTGTCAGGGACCGCGCCCTGCCCGGTTCTTCCCGAGGCCGAAGCCAGCGCCTTTCGGCCCATCTGAATGTCGGCGAGATCAAAGGAACTGATCGGCCTGAAGGCTCATGCGCTGGCCGCCTTGGCGGCATGCTCGGCAACCATCGAGATCATTTCGAACATTACCGCAGCCGCGGTCAGCGCGGTGATCTGGTTGGGGCTGTCCTTGGTGGGCATCATGCAAACGACATCGCCGCCGACTATGTTCATGCCCCGAACCGCGTGCAGGATCGCCACCGCCTCGTCGATGTCGAATCCCCTTTCACCGGCCTCGATATTCGCCACCCCCGGCGCAATCGACGGGTCGAGACAGTCCAGATCGAAGGTGATGTAGACCGGCCTTCCGGCCAGAATCTCCCGGGTCTGAGCGACCACGTCATCGATCCCGCGCTTGCGAAACTCTTTCATCGTCACGACATTGTAGCCATAGTCATATGACGGTTGCAGCCAATCCAGCGTGCGCGGATGCCCGCGCAAGCCGATTTGCATGGAATGGCTCGGGTCCACATCGCCCTGATCCGCCAGATAGGCGCCCCAATGCGCCGCAGATTTCTTGGCGCCGAGGAAATGATCCACCTTGGTGAACACGTCCGTATGGGCGTCCAAGTGCAGGAAACACACCGGCTCGCCGCCGGTGATCTGTCCGCCTCCAAGCGCCTGCACGATGCCTCCTGTTATTGAGTGATCGCCGCCGACCGAAATCGGTCGCGCACCGGCGGCGTCAATGTCCGCGAAGAAGCGCGTGATCTGCTTGATGCAATGCTCGTTGTCATTGGCGCGGGGGAACGGGACATCGCCCACGTCCACGATCTTGGCCACCTCCCAGGGGTTCAACTGAAACCCCCCGTGCGTCCGCCGCGATAAGGCCGAGACATTGCGCAATGCGCGGGGACCGAGGTGCTGGTCCCGCTCGGTCGTCCCGTTGCCGGTCGAGTGTGGCACGCCGACCAGGGCGATATCCTTGCCCTCCGGTCCCTCGTGCGGGCACCGGAACAGCGTCGGGATACCCCACCAGTAGAGGTTTTCCATCATGGACGTCTGGTAGGGGTCGCTCATCTTGAACCTCGGCGGCACCCGGCGACAATCGCCGGGTGCGGATTCACATCATATTTTCTCGTCTTCACGACGGAACGCGCCCTGAATGATCCGATCCAGCACCATGGCCACGAAGAGGATGGCGAAGCCGCCCAGAAGGCCCGGTCCCTTGGCGGCGTATTGCAGTGCCTCCAGGATTTCCTTGCCCAGGCCCCCGCCACCGATCAGCGAGATGATCACGACCATCGACAGGCACATGAGGATGGTCTGGTTCACGCCGGTCATGATCGAAGGCAAGGCGAGCGGAATTTCCACGTCCTTCAGCAGTTGCCAGCGCGACGCACCGAAGGCCACCGCTGCTTCCTTGATGCTGCCGGGGACCCCGCGCATGCCCAGTGCCGTCAGGCGAATCACCGGCGGCATGCCGAAGATGATTGTCGCCAGGATGCCCGGAGGATTGCCGGTGCCGAAGAAGGCAATGATCGGGATCAGATAGACGAAAGCCGGCAGCGTCTGCATCAGGTCAAGCACTGGCTCGGCGATGTTGTAGGCGCGGCGCGACTTGCCGAACCAGATGCCAAGTGGAATGCCGAAGACCACGCAGAGGATCACCGCTGCGCCCACAAGCGCAACCGTTTCCATGGCGACGGCCCAGTAGCCAAGCAATGCGATATAGGCCAGCGAAGCGGCCGTGAAAATGGCCACGCGCGGTCCGGCCGCCCGCCATGCAGTCACGACGATCACCAGCATGACCACCGGCCAGGGCGATCCGTTCAGCGCCACCGTCAGCGCGTCCAGAACCGTCCGAACCCCGTTCACGATACCGTCGAAGACATCACCGCCCGCAGCGGCTGCCCGGTCGATCCTGGCCTCAAGCCAGTTGGCAATCGAGGAAAACAGCGTCCCGCCGCCTTCGCCCAGAATCATCTCCGAGACGCTCTTCTCGGGGAATGCATCCAAGAGCGGCAGCGAGGAAGCGACCGTGAACTTGTAAACGATCAGCGGCCCAATTGCGGCTGTCAGGATCGCGCCAAGTACCGTGTTCTGGTTCTTGCGTCCGCTTTCGGTGCGCTCCGGATCGACCCGCCAGCGGGAATACTGCCTTTCATAGACCTGGTTGGCATAAAATCCCTGGATCAGCTTGAACACGAGCAGCAGGGCAAGTCCCGTCAGCATGATGCTGCTGGCCTCCGCCTGAGCCGCTGCGGCCTGCTCCAGGCTGGAATCAGCGGCTTTCTGTATGTTCTCCGCAAGCTTCGTGAAGCGTTCAATGTCGGCCTGCTCGGTCGCATCCGCAGCACGCTGACGCAACTGCTCCGCGCGCGCCAACTGCCGCTCGGCCCGCGCACCGATCTCGGCGCCTGGATTGCCCCAGGCCCCACGGCCGATCTGAACCCAAGCGATGACTTCCAGGATCAGGAAGCTCCAGAACATCCCCCAGATCGCGCGCGACGCCGCCCAGAACGGGCCGAGAATGGCGGCCCAAAGGTGGAACGTGCTGGGGATCAAGTTGGTGGTGTCGTGTATCTTGTGGAAGCTTTGGACGTAGTACTCGCCGTTCGCTCCGGCGAACTCCTTGATCGAGGCGTCCAGCGCATCGCGGTCGACTTCGATATCCGAGGCGGCAGTGACTTTCAATTCGGTGGTTGCATCAGTCATCTTTGCCCCCCTGAATTCCGCGCAACAATGTTGGCTTGGTCACAATCCCGACATCCGCCCCTCGGTCGGTGATGACAACCGGATGATCTGTTCGGACCGCGATGTCGATCAGTTGATCGAGATCGGCGCCGTGATCGGCGCGCGGCGCACCGTCGAGCGGCTTTTGGTAACTCTCCAGAGACTCCATGATGGAATGGGCCTTCACCAGCTTCAGTTTGGAAATGCCCTGCACGAATTCCCGCACGTAGTCGTCGGCCGGGTTCATGACGATGTCTTCAGGCGTGCCGATCTGCACGATCAAGCCATCCTTCATGATGGCAATGCGGTGCCCGATGCGGATCGCCTCGTCGAGATCGTGGGTGATGAACAGCGTCGTCTTCTGAAGCTGTGCCACAAGCGCCTTGAACTGGTCCTGCAATTGCAACCGGATCAGCGGGTCGAGCGCCGAGAACGGTTCGTCCATCAACAGGATTTCCGGGTCCGACGCCAAAGCGCGGGCGATCCCGACACGCTGCTGCATGCCGCCCGACAACTCCTTTGGCAGGCGGTCCTCATAGCCGGTCAGGTCAACGAGGCCCAGCGCGTGATCGGAAACCGCCCAACGTTTGGACTTCGAGATCTTCCTGATCTCCAGGGGATAGGCCACATTGTCGCGCACGGACCGGTGCGGCATTAGCGCCATGTGCTGGAACACCATGCCGATTTGCTGCGCCCGGATGCGCCGCAACTCGTTGTCGCTGATTGACGACACATCCTTGCCGAGGATCTCGATGGTCCCCGCGGTTGGCTCGATCAGCCGGTTGATGTGGCGGACCAAAGTCGATTTGCCCGATCCCGAGAGCCCCATAATGCAAAAGATCTCGCCCTTCGACACTTCAAAACTTGCGCCCTGCACCCCGACAACGCATTGAAACCTGGCAAGAACTTCTGGCTTTCCGATTCCCTCGCTCTTCACCGCCGACATCGCCTCTTCCGCACTTTCGCCGAAGATCTTCCAGACGTCTGTCAGCTTGACGACAGCCTCGCTCATTCCCCGTCCCCTAACAGAAACAAAGTGGCCGCCGGTGACATCCGGCGGCCCTTGGTGAAATCAAGGCTGCATGCCAGCGCTCAGTTGCTGAGCCAGCCAAGCACCTTGTCTTCGTTTGCGGCCACCCACTCTTCAGCATAGGCAAGTGGCTCCTTTCCATCGATCACAAGCGCAAAGGTCATGGCCGACACTTCATCGGCAGTCAACGCCATATTGGCCAGCATCGAGGCGACCTCAGGGTGAGAGGCCTCGAGTTCCTTGGCGTAGTGCAAGTGCAAATACGCACTGTCCCATGCCACGCCAGCGTCCGACTTGGAAAGCCACTCCGGATCGTCGGTCGGTTGAATGACCATCCACTTTGACGCGTCATGGGGCGGCTCTTCAAGAACCACGACATCATGCAGCGCAAAGACATAGTGCGGCGTATAGCAGAATCCGACCCAGGCGTCTCCCGCTTCGATCGCATTGGAGAGATTTGCGTAAGCCACCGTCTCGTCAATTTCGACAAGGTCGAGCGTCTGGTCGTACCCGTAGGATTTCGCTCGGACCTTTTCGACGTTTGTCGAGGCCCACCCCGGAGCACCAATCCAGATTTCACCCCTCCCGTCGCCATTGGAGTCAAACAGGCTGGCGATGTCCGGATTCGTCAGGTCGTCGATCGAGACGATGCCGTTGGCATCGGCCGTCGCCTGGTCGACGCACATCCCCTGAAAGGCCTCTGCGCCGTTCGGGTTCATGACAACCGTGCCCTTGTCCTTCACGAAAGTGTCATGCAGGTTCTGCTGGTTCGGCAGCCAGACTTCCGGATGCACATGCATCGCACCCGAATCCATCGCCTCAAACACGATCGGGTTGGTGCCGTTCTGAAGTTCGACTTCAAGGCCAAGGTTCTGTTCGATGGCCACTTTCAGAATGTGCGCCGTCGCATTGACAGACGGCCAGTTCGGAACACCGATCACAACATCGGCGGCCAGAGCCGGCCCCGCAAACAGCATTGCCGACCCAGTGGCAATTGTGGTGAATTTTCTCATTTCTCTCTCCTTGGTGACTCCCGGGACGATTGCTCGTCTGTTCTTCATGTCAGTCTCGGCGATGCACTCGCCGAGACATTCCCTTTGGCTTGCGCGACCCGAGGCATTGACGTCTCCACAGGGGCAGCGGTCCAACCCAATCAGGCGATGGTACAACCGTTGCGGAGATCCGCACAAGTGCGTGTCGCAGGTCCCGCAAGGCACGCACGTGACTCACTCGCATGCGTGTGTGTCCCAACTCCGATCCACCGCCGCTCCGCATCTTGCTCGAGCAGCTGCACCGAAGAGTGTGCAACAATTTCTGACCCGAAAGAAGAGAGAGCGACAAAGTACGCTTTATTGACATCATTATTCCTAAAAATTAGGAGAATCCCGAGCCACCCGATCCGGAACTGCAGCCAATGCTTCATCGGCAATACGCCCGCCAAGACCTCAGTCTCAAATGGCTTGAGCTCTTTCAGATCTGCGCACAGAAGGGATCGCTTCGCGCCGCGTCCGAAGAATCCGGCCTGACCATCAGCACCGTCTCTCACCACCTTCGAAAACTGGAAGACCACTTGGGGGTCGATCTCTTCAATCATTCCCGCCGGCCCATGGTGCTGACGCCCAAGGGAAGGGTCTTCTTGCGGAACATTGATGACGCGCTCCTTTCCATCCGCAAGGCAAAGGCCGAGGCCTCGGCAGGGAACATCTCGGAGGCCAGCTACCTGAGGTTGGGGGCGATCGAGGATTTCGACAGTGACATCACGCCGGAACTGGCCGTATTCCTTTCGGAAGCCATGCCGTCGTGCGATTTCGTGTACCATACTGATTCCAGCCACGCGATCATAGAGATGCTCCGCAATCGTCAGCTGGATCTTGGCATCACCGCCACGCCGGGAGAAAGACTCGGCGAGCTCCAGGACCGCCCCTTGCTGCGGGACCCTTTCGTCATCGTGCTGCCACGACATTGCGAACAGTCATTGTCTGACATCGTTGAGAACCGCACGAAACTTCCGTTTCTACGCTTTTCCAGCAACCTGATGATCGCTCGCCAGATCGAATCCCAGTTGCGCCGCATCGGGGTCAAGGCACCGAATACATTCGAATGCAGCAACAGCCAGACGCTGATGGCGATGGTCGCGGCGGGAGCGGGCTGGACGATCACGACGCCGCTGCTGCATTTGCGCGCCAAGCGCTTTCAGCCCAGGCTGAAGATGCACCGGTTTCCCGGAAAGGGCTTTGCTCGCACACTGGCCCTTGTGGCCACTCCTGACTGCTCCCGATCCATGATCGAACTGGTCGACAACAAGATTCGCGGCTTGATCGATGACCACGCGATTTCACCTACCCGTCTCAGCACACCTTGGCTCGCGGACAGCTTCATGCTGCTCAGCTGAGCGCATGCAGCTGGTTCAGATGATTTTGAACCGCTTGCGTATGGCCCTGTCCTGCGCGTCCGTCAGATAGTTGGGTTGATGGTTGCGCAGAATGGCCCGGGCATTGAACCGGGCGCGGCTCCAGGCATCCTGCGCTCCCTTCTCGGCCCAGGTGCGCGGTTCATCCCGGTCCGCGAGCATTGGGTAGAAGTAATCGCGCTCCATTGCGGCATATGTGTGCTGGGACCCCAGAAAATGCCCCGCGCCCAGGACCGTCTCGCAGATGGTTTCAAATGCCAGATTGTCTTCGGTCACCTCGATGCCACGCAGCGCGCGGTAGGTGTTGGAGTGCATTTCATCATCCAGGACAAATGCTTCGAAGCTGGCCCCCAGGAGCGACGCCGTCATGCCCGAGCTTTCGTAGATCAGGTTGCCTCCGGCAAGTGCGGCGGCCATCGATGTCAGGCCCTTCTCCATTCCGTATTGAGCATCGATCGCCTTGGCATCGGTCATGGAACAGGCGACCCCCGAAGGCAGCCCCAGCCAGTTTGAGAGTTGGGCGGACGCGGCGTTCAACAGGGCTGTCTCGCCACTGCCTCCGGAAAAGGCGCCGGTCCGCAGATCGATCACCAGTGGCCAGTTCGAAAACACCATCGTGAATCCCGGCTGGATGGCGTTGACCATCACCAGGCTGGCCAGTGTTTCCGCAAGCGACTGAGCCAGGAACCCGGCCAGCGTTGCCGGTGCGGTTGCGCCGGCTTGCGCGGCGGTGATGCAGGAAATCGGGATGCCGTGGCGGATGCACTCGTAAACGACCTCTACCGCGTCGGCACCGTAGCGCATGGGCGAGATCACCGGGCTGACATGCGCCTTCATGAAGGGTCGCCTTGAAAACTCCCCGGGGCCGCCTGCCGCGATGTCCAGCATTTCGACGATTGGCGCCACGTGTTCAGCCCGCGTGAACGACGTTGCTGTCGGCTTGGTGGTATTCTTCAGGAGTGCGTAGACCGTGTTCACATCCAGATCGAAACTGTCGGGCACATCCGTGGCCACGCAGCATCGGGTGAACCAACTGACGTTGGCAAGCGTGTCTTGAAGCCTGGCAAAGTCATGCAGATCGGCCAGCGTCGAAGGACGATACACGCCGCTGTCGAGGTCGAGCGTCTGAACGGCGGCTCCGCCCGTACCAAAGTAGACCTTGTTGCCACCGATCTCGATCGAACGATCCGGGTCACGCCCGTGCAGGACAAATGTCTTGGCCGCGTTGTCCACGGCACTTTCGACCAGATCCGGCGGAAACAGGACCCTTCCGGAACCATTGTCGATGGCACCGACTGCCAACAGGTCTGCATGCAGGCGGGGCGGGACGTCTCCCATCCCCAACTTCTCCAAGAGATCCAGCGCCGTGTCATGGATGCGCCGCATCTCGAATTCCAGCAACGGCTTGTAGCTGCCGCCGGCCTGGCCCGGCGGGCAAGGGTCCCGTTCGGGCCTTGCAGACCGAATCGCCTGCATAGCACGTCGACCAGTTCGCTTTCCACGCTGCACCATGGCGCTCGCCCACCTGCTGTCTCCGCAATGAAGGATTCTGGACGGGCGGATCGCAACAGAATGTCGCTTACTATCAATTCGCCAACAATAGATTTCGAAATTTTGAAAAATGAGGCGAAGCGATTGCGAATTTTGGCCGGGTCGGCACCTCATGCGACCAGATCGCATCGGAGGCGTGGCCAATGAAATCGCGGACCAAGGCTGTTGTAATCGGCGGCGGCATCGCCGGCTGTTCAACGCTGTACCACCTGGCCCGGCAAGGTTGGGGCGACGTGGTGCTGGTCGAACGCAACGAATTGACGAGCGGCACGACCTGGCATTCGGCGGCACAGGTGACAAATTTCGGGACCAATCAGACGATGGTCGGACTCAAGACGCATTCGATCAATCTCTACAAGGAACTGTCGGAAAACACGGAGTACCCGATCAATTACAACCACGCGGACGGAGGCATCCGGCTGGCCAACACCGAAGAGCAGATGCAGGGCTATCGCCACTTTGCCTCCATGGCGCGCGGCATGGGCGTGAATCTGGAAGTCATCGATGCCAGGGAATGCGCTCTTCGCCACCCTCTGATCTCAACCGCCAACCTCCTGGGCGGCCTGTGGGATCCATTGGACGGTGACATCGACCCGGCACAGCTGTGCCAGGCATTGGCCTATCACGCGCGCAAGGCAGGGGCCGAGGTCTATCGCAACACCACCGTAACCGATCTGACCCAACACAAGGACGGCACCTGGACCGTGCATTCCGAAATGGGCGACATCGATTGCGACATCGTGGTCAATGCAAGCGGATATCGGGCGAACGAAGTGGGCGCGATGATGGATGTGCATCACCCCGTCGCTGCGATGGAGCACCAGTATTTCCTGACCGAGGACATTCCCGCGATCAAGGAGGCCGGCCACCGCATGCCGCTGTTGCGCTGCCCGATCAGCGACTTCTACAGCCGTCAGGAAATGGGCGGCCTGCTGGTCGGATTCTATGAGCAGGATTGCAAGACTTGGGGCATGGACGGGATCGACCCGAACTTTGTCAACGCCCTGTGCCCCGACGACCTGGAGCGCGTGATGGATGTGCTTGAAGGGGCGTTTGAACGAGTGCCCGCCCTTCGGGAAACCGGCATCCGCTCGATCGTGAACGGGCCGATCACTTACACCATGGATGGCGCCCCCCTGGTCGGTCCTGTCCCCGGCAAACGGAATGCGTTCTGCATCATCGGCCTGCGTGCCGGCCTGGGCGAGGGCGGCGGGCACGGCTGGCTGCTGGCGCAGCAGATTGTCCATGGCGAATCCTGCTATGACACCTGGTGCATCGACCCGCGCCGCTTCACCGGCCACGCCAACGTTGAACTGACCGCTCTGAAGGCGATCGAGGACTACCAGAATGAGTTCCGGTTCCACTTCCCGCACGAACACCGCCCTGCAGGCCGGCCCGCAAAGACCACGCCGCTCACTCCGGTCATGGCGGCCGAAGGCGCCGAGTTCACCGTCGTGAATGGATGGGAGCGGGTCGACTACATCAAGCCCACGCCCGATTTTCGCCCCTCGCTCAGCTTCAACTTTGACGAGGCATTCGACGTCGTTGCCGCCGAAGTCAGGAACGTTCAGGAAAACGTCAGCTTGGCCGAGGTCAACGGCTTCAACCGGTTTGAGATCACGGGCAACGACCGCCACGCCTTCCTTGACCGGATGTTCTGCGGCAATGTCACGAAGCATGAAGGTCGCGTTGGGCTGGGATATCTGCTGAACCATTTTGGCATGGTCAAGTGCGAGGCGACGGTTGCCAACCTGCCTGCCTCTGACCGTGGGCCAGAGCGTGTCTGGTACGGTTCTGCCGCGGCCAGCGAATTCCACGACATGGACTGGCTGACAGCTCACGTCAGGGCCGACGAAGACGTTCAGATTGAGTCCTTGACCAACGATCAGACGATTCTGGTGCTTGCTGGCCCCAAGGCTCGGGACGTGCTGTCAGCCTGTGCCCGCGGCGATTGGTCGAGAGAGGCGTTCCCTTGGCTCAGCGTGCGAGAATGTCTCGTCGGGTTTTCGCCGGCGACGGTTCTGGGTGTCAGCTTCTCGGGTGAACTGGCCTACGAGATCCATGTTCCAAACGCCTCGCTTTACGCAGCCTACTTGGCGCTGTGCAATGCAGGCAATGCACATGGCATGAAGCTGTTCGGGACCCGCGCGATCGAGTCAATGCGCATGGAAAAAGGGTACATGCACTGGAAGGCCGACCTGATCACCGAATTCGATCCGTTCGAAACCGGGCTGGGCCGGTTCGTAAGGCTGGAAAAGGGTGATTTCGTCGGAAAGGACGCCCTGTTGAAACGCCAGGCCGAAGGACCGCGCCAGAAGCTGGTGACACTGAAGATAGACGCAACCCATGCACCGGCACATGGCGGCGCTTCGCTGATGCAAGGCGATGCAGTAGTGGGAACAATCACCTCGGGCGATTGGGGACATCGGGTGGACATGAACCTGGCCTTTGCCTTCGTCGACGCCAGGCTGGCCAGCGAAGGCATTACCATGCAGCTGGATCTGTGTGGCGACCTGATCGGGGCCGAGGTCATTGCGCCTTCGCCCTACGACCCGTCGAATGCGCTGACGCGCATGTGAGCGAACCATGGACCAGGCTGCTCAGAAAAAGACGTCGCCCGTCGGTATCGCGACTTGACCGCTTGAGGTCCGAAGCACAAGCTGGCCAGCCTCGTCCAAGGTCTCGAAGACGCCCGTGACCTCAGCCGTCCCCGTACGCGCAGTCAGGATCTCTCCAAGCCTCGCCGCCCGCGAGAGCCAGGCATCCCGAACCGGTCCGAAGCCCTCCCGCTCAAGGAGTGCCTCGCCTTCTGCCATGGCATCTGCGAGGCGCGCCAGCAGGTCATCTGCCGCAAAGTCTATTCCGGCATCCCCGAGGCAAACCGGAGGCACTTGCGCGTCATGAAGGTCCCTTGGGGCTACGACAAGGTTGACGCCGAAGCCGACAGCCAGCCAGTCGAGTCGCTCGCCGACCCCTGAACTCTCGAGCAGGATGCCAGCCACCTTGCCGCCCGAAAGCAGAACGTCATTTGGCCACTTTAGCGCAAGCTGCGCCTCCGGAACCTTGTCAGCCAACGCGACGTAGAGCGCGTTCGACGCCGTGAAAGTCCGCAACGTCGCCTCTGCCGGAGTCGCGTCAGGCCGCCAGATCAGCGTTGCCGCGAAATTGCCTGCCGGGCTCTTCCATGCGCGCCCCCGACGACCTCGGGCGGCCGTCTGCCGTCGCGCCATGATCCAGGTCGGTCGCTCAAGATCTCCGGCTCGCCGCGCCGCTTCGGCCATGGTACTGTCGACCTCGTCCAGGACGACGCGATCACTTCCATCCGGCCATTTCGGGATCATTGTCGGTGTCCGTTCTCCTGTCACGGAATGCACGTCGAAGTCGGACTGCTCCGTGGCCCGGCGCTCATCGGGACGTGAAGCCGCTACCGGACCAGCGTCGATGCGGCCGCCGCTGCAGGCCCCTCGATGCCGGCGAGGTTCCAGAGCCCGAAGAGCATCAACGCTGCAGACACGACCAGAAAGCTCGCAAGCACGGTCGAACCACCGGCGTCCAGTTCGCTCTCCTCGTCGCCGAAATACATGATGTACACGATTCGAATGTAGTAGAAGGCCCCGATCACGCTCGCGATGACACCCAGCACGGCCAGCCAGACAAGGCCGGCCTCCACGGCCGCGAGCAGCACGGAGTACTTGGCGAAGAAACCGACAAGCGGCGGAACGCCCGCAAGGCTGAACAGGAGCACGAGCATCGCCAGCGCCCTTGTCGGGCTGCGTCGCGAATAGAGCGACAGCGCCGAGATCTCGACCACCGGTGCACCGTCCTTTCCCATCGACAGTATGAAGGCAAACGCTCCGACATTCATGGTAACGTAGATCACCAGGTAGATCAGCATCGCCTCGACGCCGGCCACCGTGCCGGCCGCCAACCCCATCAGCGCAAATCCCATGTGTGCGATCGACGAGTAGGCCATCAGCCGCTTGATGTTGCGCTGCCCGATCGCTGCAACGGCACCAAGGAACATGGATGCAACGGAAAGCGCCGCGAGAATCTGCTGCCAGTCGCCGACGATGCCGCCGAACGCACCGTAGACGACGCGCGCAAGAAGCGCCATCGCCGCAATCTTGGGAGCCGTGGCAAAGAACGCCGTTACCGACGTCGGCGCGCCTTCGTACACGTCCGGCGTCCACATGTGGAACGGTGCCGCAGAAATCTTGAACGCCAGCCCCGCGATGACGAGCGACAGCCCGATCAGGAGGCCCACAGGAGCCCGGCCCTGGACCGCCTCGAATATCCCGGCAAAACCCGTGGTGCCCGCGAATCCGTAGACCAGGGACGCCCCGAAGAGCAGGAGACCCGACGACAGCGCCCCGAGAACGAAATACTTGAGGCCGGCCTCGGTCGACCGAACGCTGTCACGGCGCAGCGCCGCTATCACGTAGAGCGAAAGGGATTGCAGCTCGAGCCCCATGTAGAGCGCCATCAAGTCGCTCGCCGAGACCATCACCATCATGCCGACCGCCGCCAGCGCGATAAGCAACGGGTACTCGAAGCGGATCAGGTCGCACTGCGCCATGTATCCCTTGCCCATCAGAAGGACAGCCGCCGCCGACAGCAGGATCGTCACTTTCGCGAACCGGGCAAACGCGTCATCAGTGAACATTTCGCCAAAGGCCGTTGCCGTGCCCGCCCCTTGCAGCCCGATCCAGGCCGCTATTGCGGCGAACAGCGCCGAGGTCGTCCAGATCATCGCCGGTCCCAGACGGTCGCGGCCGCCATAGGCCCCCGCAATCAGGCCGGCCATCGCGAAGACCGCGAGCACGATCTCCGGCAGTATGATGGAAAGATCCCCCGTCTGCATCAGTGGCCTCCGTGCTGAGCGAACTGGGTCGTTCCGTTGTACTGGGCAACGGCCTCGCCATAGCCGTCCAGCAACGCCCCGACCGACGGGCCGACAATGTCCGTCGCAAGGCTGGGATAGACGCCTAGCAGGATCGTCATCACGACAAGCGGCGCGAAGATCACCTGCTCCCGCCGGTTCATGTCAGTGATCGACCTGAGACTTTCCTTCACAAGCTCCCCCATGACCACCCGCCGGTAAAGCCAGAGTGCGTAGGCCGCGCTCAGGATCACGCCGGTCGCCGCGACGGCGCAGACCCATGTATTGGCCTGGAACATGCCCACGAGCGTCAGGAATTCGCCCACGAACCCGGACGTGCCCGGCAGGCCGACATTGGCCATCGTAAAGAGCATGAAGACCGCCGCATACATCGGCATCCGGTTCACGAGGCCGCCGTAGGCGTCGATTTCGCGCGTATGCATCCGGTCATAGACAACGCCCACGCAAAGGAAGAGGGCGCCTGAAATGAACCCGTGGCTCAGCATCTGGAAGATCGCCCCGTCGACCCCTTGCTGGTTCGCGGAAAATATTCCCGCCGTCACGAATCCCATATGGGCCACCGACGAATACGCGATCAGCTTCTTGATGTCTTCCTGCATCAGCGCGACGAGCGAGGTGTAGACGATCGCGATCGCGCTCAGCCACAGCACGAAGTCCGCCAGCAGGCTGGAAGCGACCGGGAACATCGGAAGGCTGAAGCGCAGGAATCCGTAGCCGCCCATCTTCAGCAGGATCGCGGCCAGGATGACCGAGCCCGCCGTCGGGGCCTGCACATGCGCATCCGGCAACCAGGTATGTACAGGCCACATCGGCATCTTCACCGCAAAGGACGCGAAGAAGGCAAGCCAGAGCAATGTCTGGAAACCGCCAAGGATGTGGAAACCCAGGATCTCCATGGTCTCGGAGCCGAAATTGTGGCCGAGCAGCGCAACGATGTCCGTCGTGCCCGCGTCGACATACATCGCGATCATCGCGACCAGCATCAGGACCGATCCAAGGAACGTGTAAAGAAAGAACTTGAACGCCGCGTAGATGCGGTCCCTGCCGCCCCAGATGCCGATGATCAGGAACATCGGAATCAGGCCACCCTCGAAGAACAGGTAGAAGAGCACGAGATCCAGCGCGCAGAAGACGCCCAGCATGAGCGTTTCGAGCACGAGGAACGCGATCATGTATTCCTTGACCCGATGCGTCACGTCCCAGCATGCAAGGATGGTGATCGGCATCAGGAACGTCGTCAGCATGACGAACAGCACCGAAAGGCCGTCAACGCCCATCTTGTAGGTCAGACCCAGGATCCACTTGCCCTCTTCCACGAACTGGAACCCGGTTTCTGAGGGATCGAACGCGGCGATGAGGATGAGCGACGCCAGAAGCGAAGTGCAGGTCGCCGCCAGCGCGACGTATTTCGCGTTCCGTCTCGCGGGCGCGTCATCACCGCGCAGGAACAACGCCAGTATCGCGGCGCCAATGAGCGGGACGAATGTGATGATCGATAGCAGGCTGTCGAGGAGCATCGCCTATTGCCCTCCCGCCATGGTCATCCAGGTGATCAACACGAGGATGCCAAGCACCATCCAGAATGCGTAGGTGAAGATGTATCCCGACTGGGCCCGGCCCGCGAGCCGCGTGAAAAAGGGCACAACGCCCATTGCAACGCCGTTCAGGAAGCCGTCGATCGCGCCAAGGTCCCCCCGCTGCCAAAGAAAGCGGCCGATGGTCTTGGCGGGCCGGACAAGGGAATGCTCGTACAGCTCGTCGAAATACCACTTGTTCAGGAGGAACCTGTAGAGCGGAGCCTGGTTCGCGGCGAGCTTCGCGGGCAGGTCGGTCCTGCGGACATAGAACAGGAACGCCAGGGCGAACCCGATCAGCATCGCGAAGAAGGGCGAGAGCTTCACCCAGGCCGGAACATAGTGTGCATCGTGCAGCACGCTGTTGTCGGGCGCCATGTAGATCGCGCCCTGTCCGGGCATCGCTTCCGCGTCGGAACCGTCACCCTCTCCGCCGGCATCGCCCTGCTCGTCGGCCGCACGAGCCGCGCCAATCATCAGGACCTGGGCATGTCTCTCGCCACCGGCGATTCCAAACCATTCCTGAACCCTTTGCTCGCTGCCGAAGAACGGCTTGTACCAGACCATCCCGGCGAAGACCGCACCCAGCGCGAGGGCGGCCAGCGGCACAACCATGCTCGCAGGGCTTTCCTGCACATGTTCATGCGCATGCTTGTCGCCCCTCGGTTCGCCGAAAAACGTCATGAACAGGAGCCGCCAGCTGTAGAAACTGGTGAACGCCGCGGCGATCACCAGCGCCCAGAAAGCGAACGAGGCGGCATCCGTTCCGCCGGCAAAGGCGCTTTCGATCACCGCATCCTTCGACAGGAATCCCGCAAACCCGATCCCGGTCAGCGGAATGCCGACTCCGGTGATCGCCAGCGTCCCGATCATCATGGACCAGAACGTGTAGGGCATCCTTGTCCTGAGACCGCCGTAATTCCGCATGTCCTGCTCGTGATGCATCCCGGTAATGACGGAGCCCGCGCCGAGAAAGAGCATCCCCTTGAAGAAGGCGTGCGTGAAAAGGTGGAACATCGCGACGCTGTATACGCCGACCCCGGCCGCGACGAACATGTAGCCGAGCTGCGAGCAGGTCGAGTAGGCGATCACGCGCTTGATGTCGTTCTGCACGAGGCCCACGGTCGCTGCGAAGAACGCCGTGATCGCGCCGATGTAGACGATGAAGCCCTGCGTCCAGTCGGCAAATTCCATCAGCGGAGACATGCGGCAGACAAGGAAGACGCCCGCCGTAACCATCGTCGCGGCGTGAATCAGCGCGGAGACCGGGGTCGGGCCCTCCATGGCGTCCGGCAGCCACGTGTGGAGGATGAACTGCGCGGACTTGCCCATGGCTCCCACGAAGAGAAGGAAGCAGACCAGCTCGATCGCGGGCCAGGTCGTCCAGAGGAAGGTCACCTCCCTTTCCGCCAGGTCCGGGGCGGCCGCGAAAATGTCCGTGAAGCTGATCGAGTCGACCAGGAAGAAGAGCGCGAAGATGCCCAGCGCAAACCCGAAGTCGCCGACACGATTGACGATGAACGCCTTGATCGCCGCCGCGTTGGCGCTCGGCTTCCGGAAATAGAACCCGATCAGCAGGTAGGAGGCGAGGCCCACGCCCTCCCATCCGAAGAACATCTGGACCAGGTTGTCCGCGGTCACCAGGGTCAGCATCGCGAACGTGAAGAACGAAAGATAAGCGAAGAAGCGCGGACGATACGATTCCGTCTCCTCGTCGAAGTTCTCGTCATGCGCCATGTAGCCAAAGCTGTAGAGGTGCACCAAGGCGGAGACGGTCGTGATCACCACGAGCATGATCGCGGTCAGCCGATCGAGCCTGATCGCCCAGTCCGTCGCGAGGGATCCGCTTTCGACCCATGGCAGGATGTGGGTGAACCGGGTCTCGCCGTCAAACCCGAGAAACACGACCCAGCTCAGCACGCAGGCGACGAACAGAAGCGCGGTCGACACCCATTGCGCGGCGGTTTCCCCCATGATGCGCCAGCCGAATCCGCAAAGCAGGGCTCCTGCCAACGGGGCGAAGAGGATGACCGTTTCCATCACGCGCCTATCCCTTCATCACGTTGACGTCTTCGACATCAATGGTGCCGCGGTTCCTGAAAAAGCACACGAGAATCGCGAGCCCGATAGCGGCCTCGGCCGCGGCAACGGTCAGGACGAAGAGCGCGAAGACCTGCCCCGTGAGATTGCCCTGATAGGCCGAAAACGCGACCAGGTTGATGTTGACCGAAAGCAGCATGAGCTCGATGGACATCAGGAGGATGATCACGTTCTTCCGGTTCAGGAAAATGCCGAAGATTCCGGTAACGAACAACGCTGCCGCGACGATCAGGTAGTGTTCCAGTCCGATCATTCGTCCCTCGCAAAATGCAGTCCGGCCCGGAGGGTGCCGGTGTCGATCGCGGCGCGCATCACAGTCCCTGCCCCGGCTTTACGTCCTTCAGTTCGATCGTCGCCGAAGGATCCCGATGCATTTGCCGAACCACGTCCTGCCGCTTGACGTGCTCGCGATGGCGCAGCGTCAGCACGATTGCGCCCACCATGGCCACCAGAAGGATCAGCCCTGCAAGCTGGAACAGCAGGAAGTACCTGTCATAGAGAACGCGTCCGAGCGCGTCAGTGTTGTGCTTGCCCCCGCCCGCGACAGCGTCCGGGCGATCTGCAAGTGCCACGCCCTCGGCAGTGGTCCAGACCCCCAGGGCCATGCCGAGCTGCATCAGGATCACGACGCCGATCAGGAGCGCCAGCGGCATGTACCGCGCCAGTTCCGCCTTCAATTCGGCAAAGTCCACGTCCAGCATCATGACCACGAACAGGAACAGTACCGCGACGGCGCCGACATAGACGATGACCAGCAGCATCGCGACGAATTCCGCGCCCAGAAGCACGAACAGCCCGGCCGCCGACAGAAAGGACAGGATCAGCCAGAGCACCGAATGGACCGGGTTCCGGGCAACGACGGTGAAGACGCCGCCGACCATGCAGGCGATGGCAAAGAGGTAGAAGGCAAGGACCTGGGCCGTCATTCGCCT
This sequence comes from Paracoccaceae bacterium, assembly GCA_965208685.1. GTDB lineage: Bacteria > Pseudomonadota > Alphaproteobacteria > Rhodobacterales > Rhodobacteraceae > JAJEFO01. The sequence goes on from CBDBPL010000007.1 coordinate 2,090,066, forward strand.
GCCTCCGCGTCGGGCTTCATTGCCGCGTTCGCCAGTTCCATCGCCCTCGACATGGCGGGAACGCCGCAAAAGACGCCCATCACAGCGATTGTCTCCGCGATTTCCTGCTTCGTGGCCCCTGCCTCGATGGCGTGGCGCACGGTCAGCCGGATCTGGGGTTCTGCCTGGGCACCGAGCATTGTCAGCGCACCCAGGGTCAAGAGCAGCTTCGTCTTCGCGTCCAGCCCGTCGGGATTGAAGGTCTTTCCCATCACCGCTTCCATCGCCTCCTTGGGCATCGTCGGCCACAACGACTCGAAGGCCGAAGGAGAGAAGGACTCGAGCGCGGGATTGATCGACCTTGCCCAGTCCCGGCTCATCGAGAGCATCGCCTCGAAAGGATTGTTCTGATCACTCATCGGTAGGGTGCGTCCATTTCCAGGTTGCGGGCAATCTCCGCCTCCCATCGCTCGCCGTTCTCCAGGAGCTTCTCCTTGGTGTAGAAGAGTTCTTCCCGGGTCTCCGTGGCGAACTCGAAATTCGGGCCCTCGACGATGGCGTCCACGGGACAGGCCTCCTCGCAGAATCCGCAGTAGATGCACTTCGTCATGTCAATGTCGTAGCGCGTGGTGCGGCGGCTGCCGTCTTCCCGGGGCTCGGCGTCGATCGTGATGGCCTGCGCCGGACAGATCGCCTCGCAAAGCTTGCAAGCGATGCATCGCTCTTCCCCGTTCGGATAGCGCCGCAACGCGTGCTCGCCGCGAAAGCGCGGCGAAAGCGGGCCTTTCTCGTGAGGGTAGTTTACCGTGGCCTTGCCTGAGACGAAGTATTTCATGCCCAGGCCGAATCCCTTGATGAAGTCCCAGAGCAGGAAATACTTGCCCGCACGGTTCCAGTCGATCTGCGCCATCAGGACACCTCCGATCTGACCAAGTCCTGTTCGGACATGATGTTCCGGGGCCTCGCCATCAGCCCCCCATCGCCCAGCGGGCATACGCACCGCCGAGGAGCTCGAACTTCGCCAGGAAGGCGACAATCACCACCCAGGCCAGCGACAGGGGCAGGAAGACCTTCCATCCCAGCCGCATCAACTGATCGTAGCGGTAGCGTGGAACGATGGCCTTCACCATCGCGAACATGAAGAAGAAGAACGCCATCTTGGCGACCATCCACGGCGGTCCGTCCGGCAGGAACGGCACGGGGCTCAGCCAGCCGCCGAAAAAGAGCAGTGACGTCAAGGCGCACATCAGGAAGATCGTTATGTACTCGCCGGCCATGAACAGGAGAAACGGCGTCGACGAGTATTCGACCTGGTAGCCCGCCACGAGTTCGGATTCCGCCTCCGGCAGGTCGAAGGGCGGACGATTGGTCTCCGCGAGGGCGCTGACGAAGAACAGGACCAGCATCGGGAAGTGCGCCAGCCAGTACCAGCTGAAGATTCCGAAGCTTCCGTCCTGGGCGCGAACGATGTCGCCCAGGTTCATGGACCCGGTGGTGAGGATCACACCGATGATGATCAGGCCAATCGAGACTTCGTAGGAGATCATCTGCGCCGCCGAGCGCAGGGAACCGAGAAACGGGTATTTCGAGTTCGACGCCCATCCGCCCATGATCACGCCGTACACTTCCAGCGACGACACCGCGAAGATGTACAGGACAGCGATGTTCAGGTCCGCCACGACCCACGTGTCGTCGAACGGGATCACGGCCCAGGCCATGATGGCCAGGACAAACGAGATCAACGGCGCCAGCACGAAGAGAGTCCGGTCGGCCCCGGCAGGGATCACGACCTCCTTGACGACATACTTCAGCGCATCCGCAACCGTCTGGAAGAGACCCCACGGTCCGACCACGTTGGGACCGCGCCGCATCTGGACGGCAGCCCAGATCTTCCTGTCTCCGTAGACCAGGAACAGGAGGCTGATCATCACGAAGGCCACGATCAGGAGCACCTGCACGATCACGATGGCAAGCGTGCCCAGCGGTGTAGTCAGGAACTCAGCCATTCGCCTTCTTGTCTCTCAGTCTCGAGCCCTTGCTCCGGGCCGTTCTAATCCCGTTTCGGCGGCAAGCGCCAGCCCCCGGGGAGGCACCTGCCGGACACGTCGGCCACTCTACTCGGCCGCCAGCTTCCCTGTCGTCCTGGCACGCGCGCGCGCCTGCAGATCACCCATCAGGGGAGACGCGCGCAATACCGGGTTGACCAGGAAGTGATCGACGACCGCGGTCCCGAATTCCGTTTGAATTTCGCCCTCGTTGTCGCTCGCCCGGGCAACCTGCCACGCGTTCTCGGGCACCTGATCGATGCCTTCCAGATGCGGCACTTCCTCGATCAGCCGCCGCCGCAGCCCTGCAAGTGTGTCATATGGCAGAGGCGCGCCGAGTTCCGCGGAAAGCGCGCGCAGGATCGCCCAGTTTTCCTTCGCTTCTCCCGGCGGAAATCCGGCCTTCATGGCAAGTTGCGGACGGCCCTCCGTGTTGACGAAGAGCCCGTTCTCCTCAGTCCAGGCTGCCGCGGGCAGGATGATGTCGGCCCTGTGCGCGCCCCGGTCTCCGTGACTGCCTTGATAGATGACCGTCGGCCCGTCCGAAACGTCCACCTCGTCGGCTCCCAGGCTGAAGACAACCGACGCGCCTTCGAGAGCGGCGCTCACGCCGCCGTCAACGGCGGCGCCGACATCCAGGGCGCCGACCCGGGATGCCGCCGTATGCAGCACCAGGAATCCCGACTCGGTGGCTTCCGCATATCGCATCGCGTCGCGGAGTGCATGCGCCCCTCCGGAACCGGCCAGCGCACCCATGCCAATGATGACGACCGTCTCCTTTCCGCGCGCGTGGTCGGGACCCATGTCAAGGAGCCTGACGAGCGCGTCGCGATCCGTGCCGAGATGGGCGTAGTCGTAAGTCAGGTCCACCGCCTCTCCCACGAGCCCGATCCGCGCACCGCGTGTCCACGCCTTGCGAATGCGCGCGTTCAGGACCGGTGCCTCGGCGCGCGGATTGGTGCCGATCAACATGACGGCTTCAGCGCGCTCGATGTCCTCAATCAGCGCCGTGCCCACGTAGGCCGAACGATTGTTCGCCGGCAATTCCGCTCCGTCGGTCCGGCACTCGACGACCCCGCCCTGCCCTTCAAGCAGTTCCTTCAGCGCAAAGGCGGCCTCCACCGGGACCAAGTCGCCCACGAGCCCGGCCACCTTGCCCTTGTCCCCAAGGGCTCTCGCCGCAGCGGACAGCGCTTCGGCCCATTCCACCGGCACGAGCTTGCCCTCGCGGCGCAGATACGGCCTGTCGAGCCTTTGCCGCCGCAGGCCGTCCCAGGCATATCGTGACCTGTCGGACAGCCATTCCTCGTTCACGCCGTCATGGTTTCGGGGCAGGATCCGCATGACCTCGCGCCCCTTGGCATCCACGCGGATGTTCGATCCCAGCGCATCCATCACGTCCACGGACTCCGTCCTGGTCAGTTCCCAGGGCCGTGCAGTGAAGGCGTACGGCTTGCTGGTCAGTGCGCCAACGGGGCAAAGATCGACGATGTTGCCCTGCAACTCGCTGTCGAGCATCCGGCCGAGGTAGCTCGTGATCTCCGCGTCTTCGCCACGCCCGGTCTGCCCAAGCTCGGGAATTCCCGCCACTTCCGTGATGAACCGGACGCAGCGCGTGCAGGAAATGCAGCGGGTCATGGCGGTACCGACAAGCGGCCCCAGATCCAGATCCTGAACAGCGCGCTTCGGTTCGCGGAAACGCGAGAATTCGACCCCGTAGGCCATTGCCTGGTCCTGCAGGTCGCACTCGCCGCCCTGGTCGCAGATCGGGCAGTCAAGCGGATGGTTGATCAGCAGGAACTCCATGACGCCCTCGCGGGCCTCCTTGACCATCGGGCTGTTTGTCCGCACGATCGGCGGCTGCCCTTCTGGCCCCGGCCGCAGGTCACGAACCTGCATCGCGCAGGATGCTGCCGGCTTTGGCGGCCCGCCCACGACCTCGACCAGGCACATCCGGCAATTGCCGGCGATCGACAATCGCTCATGATAGCAGAATCGCGGGATCTCGATCCCCGCCTGTTCGCAGGCCTGGATGATCGTCAGGTCCGAATCGACCTCGATCTCCGTGTCGTCGATGATGAGCTTTCTGGGTTCGGACATGAACTCCGGTTCCTCAGGGTTCCGCCGCCCATGAATGGCAGACGCTACCTTGCGCGCAGAAGCCGTCCTGCAACGCTACCCTTGGCTATTTCTTCGTGGCCAACAGTGCAATAGCCTTCCGGCGTTCCTGGCGTCGCACCCCGCCTTGCCAGATCGGCGCGGATTCGTGCCCTCAGCTTCTCCTTTTCCGCCTTGTTTTCCACGAATTCATCGATTTCCGCTTCCGAGTATCCCGACTTCCGGGCATAGCGCTCGATTGAGTTCAGGAATCTCCATGCCCGGAACACCCGTGCGTCGATCACCGCACAGTTCCTGCGCACTTCATCCGCCAATCCAAGCGAATAGAAAGCGCTGACGACGGGCGGATTCTCATGGAGAGGCTGACGCGCCAAGGTCGGGTTGGCGACGCAAATCAGCAGGAAGATTCCCAGGGCTCTCAGCATCTGCCAGTCCGTTTGAGCATCACGACGGGCGGGAATGCGGCCCGACGCGTGGAAAGATAGTCATCGCTGTTCGATTCTGCGAGAGGGCGGTGGACATCTTGCCCGGGTCAACCGCGCAGCCGGGCAACAACGCCCCTTCGACACCGGCCGCGACGGGACCGCCTGATCTCGCAGTTCAGCGAATCGTGCAGCGCCCGGAAAACACCATGAAGTCGCCGTCACGGGCAAATGCCCAGTCTCCTGAGGCAGGGTCTATCACCCAGTCCACGTCCGATCCGCCGTAAGACTCAAGGCAATGCCGCGTTGCCGGCATGCGTGCAGACTCCCGCACCGCGCCCACCGATGTCTCGCTGGCCGTCACGCTGACTGTGAAACTCCGCGGTTCTTCCGCTCGCGAGAGGATTGCACGATACGGCAGTCCGGCATTCGAGCCGTCGTCGCCGAAAAGTCCGCCGAACCATCCGTTGTTTCCGCAGCCAGCAATGGACAAGGCCACTGCCACGACAGGAAAATACTTTACAAATTTCATAACGCTCGTCCTTGCCAGCCTCTTTCTGTCCATACGTCAAAGACCACGGCAATTGAAGCCTTTCCAACGGGATTGACATACGCGACCAACCATCAGTCAGCCGTAATCCGTTCCGCGTCCTGCCCCGACAACCCGGCGACATGTGGTTCGGGAACACCTTGGGACGCGCCGGGACGACCCGAATGGCTCCAAGTCCGTGCATGTCCAGCCACCGCAAGACATGCAAGGAAACACGACCGTCAACATTTCACGGAGATCGTGACGGGTCGCGTAGCTGGTCCGGTGATCTTCCATCCGTCAACACTTGTGCGACGCCTTTCCTTTGCCAGGCTCATGCCTGTTCCCAGATCGTTGCTCTTCAAGAGGGAATGATGCTGCCCGTAGCCGATGACGCGAGAGAAACCCTAAAGGTCGCCTTGAATCGAAGCACGGAGGGCCTGCAGCCGGCAAAGTATGACGCATTCCAGAAATCCTGTCATTGGACCGCCGCAGTCACCGTACTTGCGACGGTGGTGACCGGGGTGATCATGCTGGCCATGATCGCCACCACCTTCAGGAAGCGTGATCCCTCGCTTCTCCCCGAACCCGTCTGGGGCGTGACTTATATCATTCAAGGGCTGGGAGCGATGCTGCTCCTGTTCCTGGCCATACTGCACATCTGTTTTTCACGTATTCCCAGTCACTGCACCTACCTGGCTTCGATAATTCTGGGCCATGGCCCTGAACTCGCGCGAAAGGACTAACAGCCATGCTTGATGATGCTGCCGCCGCCCAACGACCGGCTAAACGGGGGCCAAGAGGGCCACGCCAGGAGCCTTGTTTCGCGTTGATCGAGATCGACGCGCCTGTCATCGAGCCGCCGGAAAGACGGCACGACCTTTTGCTGCGGCCTTCCGGAACTCGACCGCAACCTTACGCGCCAGGCGAGCCAGGATATCCGGCTTCCCGGACATGCACGGACAGGGTCTTGCGGCGGAGCTGACAGGACGACAAAGAACGGCGCTCAGGTTCAGTGCGGGTCACCGCATTTCGGGAAGTTGGACGACAGCCCCGATCACGTCCAGACTTCACGGGTGCTGGCACCCTCTTCGGTTCAGCGTGACACGATAGACTGAAGTGGTCGCCGTAATGTAGAGTTGGTGCTTTGCGCGTCCGCCGAAACAGACATTCGAGACCAGTTCGGGCACCAGGATCTTGCCCAGAAGAACGCCGTTCGGGGAAATGCAGTGGACGCCGTCGGCAGCGGAGGACCAGAGATTCCCGTCGACGTCGATACGCAGTCCGTCGGCACAACCCGGATCGATCACGTGAAATACGTCACCGCCAGCCAACCTGTCGTCAGAGCCAACGTCAAAGACCCGGATGTGCTGTGGATCATCGCTGAACATGCGTCCGGTATCGGCCATGTACAGCCGAGATTCGTCAGGCGAAAAAGCCAGGCCGTTGGGGCAATTTGCATCAGTCACCATCGCGTCCATGTTTCCCGTGGCCGGGTCGACGCGGTAAAGGTTGCAAGAAAGTTCCTGCTCCGCTGCATAGCCCTCGTAGTCGGTCATGATCCCGTAGTGCGGGTCCGTGAACCAGATCGTGCCGTCGGACTTCACCACCACATCGTTGGGTGAATTGAGCCGCTTGCCCTCGAAGCAGTCCGCAATGACCGTGATCTTTCCGTCATGTTCGGTCCGTGTCACCCGTCGGGTGCCGTGTTCGCACGAGACCAGCCGACCCTCGCGGTCGCGCGTGTGACCGTTGCTGTAGTTCGACGGTTGTCGGTAAGTGGTGACGCCACTGCCCGGAGTCCAGCGCATGATGCGATCGTTCGGGATGTCGGAAAACAGCAGACAGCCCGCATCGCCGAACCAGACCGGCCCCTCGACCCAGTCGAACCCGGTGGCAAGCTGCTTGACCGGAGCGTTGCCCAGAACATAGCTGGCAAATTCGGGGCTGCGGGATTCATGGAAGGACATTTTGCGGCTCCAAGCTTTTCAGGCGTGGCTGTTATCGATACCATTCGAAAGCGTCAATGAACTGCAACCTAACAGGGGAGACCGGTCAATGGAATTCACTGCATGCGCGCGCATTCTGAACCATCGCGCCACCTTGAAAATGCTGGGCGCCGCGGTGGAGGCGGCCGAGGCCGTCGGTCAGCCGCAATGCATCGTGATCGTGGATGCCAGCGGTGAACTGCTCGGCGAGATTCGGATGACCGGCTCGAAGTTTCTCAGCCGGAGGTCGGCACGAGCGAAGGCGCGGACGGCGGCCTCGATCGGCGCCCCAAGCACAGCGGTCCCCGAAGCGGCGCGGCCGCATATCGCTGCGGCCACCGGTGGCGAGGTCACCGGGCTCGCCGGCGGCTTGCCGATCCGGATTGACGGCGAGCTTCTTGGCGGGATCGGCGTCGGGTCCGGCTCGCCTGAGCAGGACTTGACGGTTGTGCGAGCGGCGCTGGCAGCAATTGGCGCAGACGAGGACGAATCGCCGAAACGCGATCGGTGACCGTTCAGAACGCGATCTGCACCTTCACGGACTGGCTCCGGTCGGAGGCGAGCTGAAACCCGCTTTCCGAGTCATCAAGTTCCACGGTGTGAGTGATCAGCGGTTTGACATCAATCAGGCTCTTCTGCATCAGTTCGACGCCTGTGAAAAACTCTTCGTGGAAACGGAACGAGCCTCTGAACTGAATTTCCTTCGTTGTCATGGTCTGGACCGGGATCTGCATGTCGCCGCCGAGCCCTAGCTGCACCACGATCCCGCCAGGGCGCAGTGCCGCGATTCCACCGGCCAGCGCCTGCGCAACACCGGTGCACTCGAAGAGCACGTCGAAATACCCCTTGTTTGCTTCGTAGGCGGCCATGCGTTCCGGCGTCTGGTCGACATTCACGGCGCTGTCGGCGCCGTTCTGCCTGGCTATACGCAGGGTAAAGTCCGAGAGATCTGTTGCCACGATCTCTGCCGCACCCGACCGTCGGGCAATGAGGACGCACAAGAGTCCGATCGGCCCGCAGCCGGTTACAAGCACGCGCCTGCCCAGGAGGTCGCCGGCCCTGCGAGCAGCGTGCAGGCAGACGGCCAGTGGTTCGGCCGCCGCGGCCTCACCGGCGGACAGCCCGTCGGCAGGGGCACATTGCGTGGCGTCTGCCACCAACACCTCCCGGAACGCGCCCTGGATGTGCGGGAACGGCATTGCCGAACCGTAGAACCGCATGTTGAGACACTGGTTGTATTTTGACTCACGACAATAGGCGCAGTCCTGGCAGGGGCGCGATGGCGACACCGCTACCAATTGTCCGACTCGCAGACCGGTCACGCCCTCCCCAAGGCGGGTGACGTGCCCGGCAACTTCGTGGCCCAGGACCATTGGCTCCTTCAGCCGAACGGATCCGAAGCCGCCGTGATTGTAGTAGTGAAGGTCGGATCCGCAGATGCCGCCGGCGGACAGGCGAATCTCCACCTGGCCCGCGCCGGGTTCCTCGGACGGCCCGTCCTCAATCCGAAGATCCTTTGCTGAGTGAATGACGACAGACTTCATGAAGACACCTAAATTACGGGCGTCGGAAGCGGTCGACCCGCAAAATGCGCGGCCATGTTGTCGCGCACCAGCTTGCCCATGGCTTTCCGGGTCTCTACCGTGCCTGATGCGTGATGCGGCTGAAGAAGGACGTTTTCGAGCTTCAGGAAGCGTGGATTCAGTTCGGGTTCGCCCTCGAACACGTCGAGCGCCGCAGAACCGAGCGCGCCGCTTTCCAGCGCATCGAGCAGTGCAGCTTCGTCGATGTTGGATGCCCTGCTGATGTTGATCACCATGCCTTCTGGCCCGACGGCTTCGATCATCTCGCGACTCACGAATTTGCGGGTTTCTTCCGAAGCTGCCAACGTCACGAACAGGTAGTCGGAGTGGCGCGCCAATTCAACTGGATCTGCAATGAAGGTCCAGTCTGTCGTGCAGTCCTTTGGCGCGAGGTCGGAATAGGCGATTTCCATGTCGAACCCGGCCAGTCGACGTGCGACCTCACGGCCTATGCGCCCGAGCCCCAGCACGCCTGCCTTGGACTCATGAACGCGACGTTTCAGCGGGTAAAGGCCCTTCCGCGCCCAGTCTCCGCTGCGCACCCAGGCCTCGGCTCCGATCATGCCACGTGCCTGGCACAGCATCATTGCGACACCCAGATCGGCAACATCGCGCGTCAGGACATCCGGTGTGTTCGTCACCCTCACATCGTGCTTCCGGCAGGCATCCAGGTCGACCGCATCGAATCCGACGCCGTAGACGCAAATGATCTCGAGATTCGGGCAGGCCTCGATCATCTTTCGGTCTGCGCCCAGTTCACCCCGCGTCGCGATGCCACGTATTGCACGACCGCGCTCGATCAGAAATGATGCCGGTGCCGCCATCTCGAACAACTTATGCATTGTAAAGGCTTGATCTAATGGAACCTGATCCCACTCCGGATAAGGGCCAACCTGAAGAATCTCGGGCTTCGGCATTTCTTTTCTCGTGTTGACAGGCATGTTATCGATAACATAGATGGAGGGATCAGGTCTTGTCGAGTCAAATCTTGGGAGGCGCATCATGACCACTGGCACAGCGATGTTCGACCTCAGCGGTAAGACCGCGCTTGTCACCGGGTCTTCGCAGGGGATCGGCTTCGCCTTGGCAAGGGGGCTGTCCGAATTCGGTGCGACAATCGTGTTGAACGGGCGTGACACGGCAAAGTTGTCCCATGCTGCGGACAAGCTGCGAGCCGACGGCGCGAACGTCCACGAGCTGGCCTTTGACGCGACCGACAATGACGTAGTCAAAGCAGCGATCAACCGCTTCGAAAGCAACAGTGGTCCCGTTCACATCCTGATCAACAATGCCGGGATGCAGTACCGCGCACCGCTCGAGGAGTTCCCCGCGGAAAAGTTCGAGATGCTTCTGCGCAGCAACATCGTGACGGCGTTCAATGTCGGGCAAGCCTGCGCGCGGCACATGATCGACCGCGGCGCTGGACGCATCATCAACATCGCCAGCGTGCAGACTGCACTGGCACGTCCCGGCATCGCACCGTACACCGCCACGAAAGGGGCGGTAGCCAACCTGACCAAGGGAATGGCGACGGACTGGGCTAAGCATGGGCTCAACTGCAACGCCATCGCGCCAGGCTACTTTGACACGCCTCTCAACGCAGCCCTCGTGAGTGATCCGGAGTTTTCCCGTTGGCTGAAGAGCCGCACGCCCGCAGGACGATGGGGCAAGGTCGAAGAACTGGTCGGCGCGGCAGCATTCCTGTCATCCGACGCTTCCAGTTTCGTCAATGGCCACACCCTTTTTGTCGACGGCGGAATAACCGCGTGCCTCTAGCCGGCAAGTTCGTGGTCATGGGGGTGTCAGGCTGCGGCAAGAGTTCGGTCGGCGCTGCCGTCGCCAAAGAGCTGGGCATGAGCTACATTGATGGCGACGACCTGCATCCGCCTGAAAACATTGCAAAGATGTCACGCGGCGTGCCGCTGACCGACGCCGACCGTGCGCCATGGCTGGTCAGGGTCGGCGAACGGCTCGCAGAATGTGAGGGACCCGTCATCATCGGATGCTCCGCGCTGAAGCGCACCTATCGCGACATTGTCCGCGACAAGGCGGGCGAGTCGGTCTGCTTTCTGCATTTGGAGGGCAGCAGAGAAACGCTGTCAGAACGCATGGCGAAACGCTCGGGCCATTTCATGCCCGCTTCGCTGCTCGAAAGCCAGTTGACCACGCTCGAGCCGCCGGGCCTGGACGAGAGGGCGATCACTGCAGACATCGACCAGCCGTTTGACCAACTGGTCGACGCGCTGGTGGCGAGAATCAGGGAGGAAAGTTCGTGACCCAGAAGATTGCGCTTATCGGTGCGGGTGCAATGGGCGGTGCCATCGGCACTCGGCTTGCCGACACCGGCAACATGCTGACCGTGTTTGATCTCGATGCCGAAAGGGTTCAGGCACTGGTCGCCAGGGGCGCTCGCCCGGCGGGTTCGGCGGCGGAAGCCGCCTCGGTCAGCGACTTTGTTGTCTCAAGCCTCAATTCTCCGAAGGTTGTTGACGCGGCCGTCTTCGGCCCTGAAGGCGTCGCCGAAGGTGCCAAGCCCCGAACGCTGATCATCGACATGTCCTCGATCGACCCCCCGGCCACGAAGGCCCTGGCAGCGAGAGCTGCGGCAATGGACCTGCGGTGGGTCGACAGCCCGTTGTCCGGCGGGCCGCAGAAGGCACTGACCGGCGAACTCACGCTGATGGCTGGCGGCGAGGCTGCCGACGTAGAAGAGGCGCACAACGTCCTGAAACACGTCTCGTCCAACTACACCCACATGGGTCCGTCCGGCGCAGGCCAGGCCACCAAGCTCATCAATCAGGTATTGTGCGGATTGGGCTTCATGGCCATCGCCGAGGCCACCCAACTTGCAGCCGACTGCGGCATCGACGTGGCGAAGATCCCGAAGGCACTGAAAGGGGGACGAGCCGACAGCGTGCTTTTGCAGGAATACATGCCTCGCTTTTCCGTCAAGGACTACCGTCGGACAGGGCGCATAGACAACATGGTAAAGGACCTCGACGGCGCACGAGATCTCGCACGGCTGACAAGTACCGCAATGCCGCTCACTGCTGCGTGTGCCGAGATTCACCGGATGCTCACCGCGGCCGGGCTCGGAGGCGAGGATCAGGCCTCGCTGATGGAATTCTTCAAGGGTCCCGACAAGACGATGTTTCAATGATCTGGCGCATCGCGGCTCTTGCGTGGCAATCGAGATGGCATGCGGAATCTGGGCGGCTTCGGGGTCGAACCTCCCGTGGCGCCAGGTTTCCCGGCAAGTTGCTGCATCCACGCTGTCCCTAATGGCTGGCCGCTGGCTTCATGCCGAGCGGACAACACGCGTTCAACGCGACGATACCATGCCTCGACAGAGACCTGGACTGCCTCTGCGATTGCCGTCCGTTCGGCTTCAACTTCACAGGAACCACGGCCGTCCCGCAAGTGCCGTCGAGACCGGCGGAGAGCCAGTGCCGGCTTGTGCCACAGGCGCACGTGCGCTTGCCGCTTCGATTCAGCAGGTTCGCGCCGAAACGCATGGATTCGCCTACCATGGAAATTGGTCGAGAGTGCGTGGACATGCTTGCAATATGTTCAGGCTTCCCCGAAAACAAAATGTTAGCGGTAAAGACCAGAGAACCATTTTGCACAAGCCACCCAAAATGGCGGACATCGCCAAGGCCGTCGGTGTCTCCCCGATGACCGTATCGCGGGCGTTCCGGAGGGACACTTCCGTCGGCGAGGCAACTCGCAGGAAGATTCTGCAGATCGCCGAGGAAATGGGCTATGTCTTCGACAGCACCGCGTCCAATCTGCGATCGCAACGAACCGGCTTCGTCGCCATCACCATTCCCTCGCTGAACAATTCGAACTTCGCCGACACTGTGCGCGGACTCAACGAAGTCCTGCAGGCGGCCGGTCTGCAGGTGTTGCTCGGCTACACGAACTACGATGTGGACGAAGAGGAGCGCTTGATTGAACAGCTCCTGCGGCGGCGGCCCGAAGCAATTGTGGTGACCGGAGGGCGCCATACCGATCGCGCGCGGCGGCTGCTCAAGGGCGCCGGCATTCCGGTGGTTGAAACATGGGACATACCCAAGTCGCCAGTGGGCTATACGGTCGGCTTCTCCAACGCGGACGCGATGAGTCGGATGGTCGACCACCTGCAGTCGGCAGGCGCGCAGCGGCTCGCCTTCATCGGCGGAGACGACAAGGGCGACACCCGCGGCGCCGACCGGAGAAGCGGATTCGTTGCGGCGGCAGAACGGCTGCGGCTCGAATATCAGCTGATTTCTCTGGGTTCGCCGCCGATTTCGATGCGTGAAGGTGCCCGGGCGATGGTCGAAGTGCTTGACGCCAAACAGCCGGTAGACGCCGTCATCTGCGTCTCTGACCTTGCCGCCTTCGGGGCGTTGACAGAATGCCAGCGACGCGGCGTTTCGGTGCCTGACGAAGTCATGATCGCTGGTTTCGGGGCGTACGACATCGCCGAGGTCGCCCTGCCCGGCCTTACGACGATGGACGCACATTCGATGGCGATCGGAAGCAGGACTGGAGAACTTCTCGTCGCCTTGCTCCGCGACGGCACCGAAGGTGCCGCCGCGAAGAAGGTTTCGCATATCGAACCCACATTGCGAATTTCGGGTTCCACGGTTTCGCGGTAGGCCCGGCCCGCTTGCGTGCGGGCCGGCTCAGCGTGTCAGCGCTCCAGTGCGCCGACACCGGAGAACCTGAACGCCTCCGTCTGCAGTGCGTCCAGTTCCTCGGCGCTCATTTGATCATGTGCCACGGTGATCCGGCCCAGGAAGACCAGCGGCAGGTCATCCGCGCGGCCCTCCATGTCGGCCCTTATGGCTTCGGCAGTCGCGGCACCGACATCGTCACCCATGCGCATCGGCGTCGCGTCGAGGGTGCCCGCGCGAATCGCGTCGAGTTCGAGGCCCGTTCCGCCCCAGCCGGTCGAGAAGATCTCCTTCTCCTTGCCCATCGCGACCTGCGCCTCGACCGAGCCCATGGCCATGGCCGTATTCGCGTTGTGAATGATCGTGGCTTCGGGATAGGCCTGCAAGATCAGGGAGGTTCCCTCGAAGCCGCCTTCACGCTGATATTCGCCATAGTGTTCGTAAACCGTGGTCCAGTTGCCTTTCTCCTCGACGCATGCCTTGAAGTCGCCCGAGCGCTGGTTGTCCGTGATCCCGGGAATGCCGCGGTTCAACGCCATGGTCACGTCATTGCCCAGACGGCCGAGCATGTAGTCGCACATGGTCAGCGCACCTGCGGCAGATGAAAAGTCGAACCAGGCGTCGGGTTGGTTCTCAAGGTATTTTAGTGGTGTGTGAAATGCCCAGACATAGGTCGTGAACCCATCATTGCCGGCAAGTTTGGAAATGTTGTCGGCCTGGGTAGCCAGTTCGGACGGCCCAAAGATGACGTAGTCATAGAGATCGGCGTCCTGCTCCACTTGGCTGGCGTAGGTCGATTGCAGCGAGTGTTCGATCTGGCGCGAGGCAAATTCGGTCGTCTCATACTGGATGCCCAGCTCGTCCAGACGCCTGGTCATGGCCAGGTAGTTGCGGGCCCAAAAGTCCGAAACGTCCGCAGACGGGTAGATCAACGCGATCTGGATTGGCCCGTCCTGGCTTCCGGAAAACGGAACTGCGGCAGAACCGACGACTTCCTGCAGGGCCTCAAGCTTGCCCTCGGCATTCACCTCGCCGGGAATCCAGTAGTCGCGGTCCTCGATCCCGGGCAGTTCTCTCAGCGGCAGTTCGTCCGCTGCCCAAACTACCCCGGCCGCCGCGATGGTTGCCACCAATGTGGTTGCTGCTAGTTTTCTCATGTTGGTTCTCCTTCTATTGCATGAGAACGGGACCAGCGGTGCCACCGGGGATGCACCCCCGGTGGCACCATCCCGCAATGACACCGGCTCATCCGCTTGCCTGCGGATTGCCGGCAAAGATTGCTCCAATCGCCAGGAGCAGGATCAGCGCGCCGATGATGACGGCCGAAAGCCGGGTCAGTTTCTGGCCTTCCGATGTCATCAGCCCGGCGATCAGTCCGCCTGCTCCGTCACGGTCCTTTTTCTGCATCCAGGAGTAGAGCGCCACCGACGAGACGATCACGACGCCCGACGCAACCGACTGCCAGAAGAACTCGATCCTCAGCGTCACAAGCGCGTTGATCATCATCGACAGGAGCAGCACTCCCGCGAAGGAACCGATCATGGACGCGCGGCCGCCAAAGAGCGATGTACCGCCCACAACGACCGCCGCGATGACATGGAGATTGAAGTAGGGTGCCGAGGTAGCCTGGATTGCGTTCAGCTTGCCGGTGAGCATGACCCCGGCAAGCGCCGCACAGGCACCGCAGAGAACGTAAGCATAGACCTTGTGGCGGTTTACCGCGATGCCGGTCAGTTCCGCAGCTTCGGGGTTTGATCCGATGGCGATGGTGTAGCGACCGAAATGGCTGCGGCGCAGCAGAACATAGCCTGCGATCATGGTCGCGATTCCGATGACTACCGGTATCGGTATGAGCCCGGGAAGCCGCCCGCGCCCGATTTCGGTTATGAGTTCCGGGAAACGGGCCAACACAAGCCCCTTCGCGATCACCAGCGCAAAGCCGCGATAGACCAGGTCCATCGCCAAGGTGCCAATGAGATCGGGCACATTGAACCGGGTGATGATCAGCCCGTTGACGAGACCCATGAGCGCGCCAAGTCCCAGGGCGATCGGCAGCGCGAAATAGACCGAGAATCCGAATTGCTTGATCAGGAACGCCATTATGATGGCGGACAGCGCCGCAATCGAACCGACCGATAGATCAATGCCACGCTGGGTAATGACGAACGTCATTGCCATTGCCATCGGCATGTAGAGCGCTGCGTCAAGGAGGATCAAGTTGACATTCGACCAGCGAAAATACCGTGCGGGTTCGACGATCGCCATGAAGAGGAGCAGCGCAAGGATCATCGCCATCGGGCCGATGATCGCGAAATAAGGTTCGATTCGTTCGTTCAGCGTCCGGGCGGCATGGGTGTCACCGGCAGCCATCACGCGGCCTCCTTCGCACCGATGATCATTCCGAGCACTTCCTGGTTGCTGGACTCTGCGGTCTTGACCAAACCCACTCTCTTTCCTCGGCGCTGAACGTGAATGCGGTCCGAGACCTGAAACACTTCATCCAGCGAGTGGCTGATCAAGATGATCGCAAGGCCTTGCGCTTTCAGCGCTTCGATAAGATTGAGTGTGCGGGCGGTCTCCTGGGGGCCGAGGGCCGCAGTCGGTTCGTCCATGACCAGAACCCGCAGGTCCTCGTGATAGACGGCCCTGGCAATCGCTACAGCTTGACGCTGACCGCCCGACAGGCTCTCGGTCGGCGAATCCAGGGACTTCAGCGTGACGCCGAGGCGATCCAATAGTACGCGCTCGGTCTCCGTCCTCATGCGAGCAATGTCGAGCACGGTCACGCCCATCACCTTCTTCGTCAGTTCGTTGCCCAGGAACATGTTCGCCGGAGGGTCCAGATGATCGGCGAGCGCAAGCGTCTGGTAAACGGCGTCGATGCCGCTGGCGATGGCCTCGGCATGCCCGGCAAAGGAAATCGGCTCTCCAGCCAGGAACATCTCGCCTGCCGTCGGCTGGTAGACTCCCGTGAGGATCTTTATGAGTGTCGACTTTCCGGCGCCATTGTCGCCAACGATGGCCAAGACCTCGCCTGCGTAGGCGTCAAGGTCGACGTCAGACAACGCGGTAACGCCGCCAAAGCGCTTGGTGATGCCGCGCATCTCTACCAAGGGCGTGTCTGACATGACGGCCTCACAGGGTTGAATCATCCGCAACGTTCCGTCAGGTTTGTGCCAGAGGCGGCGTTTGTCAAGGAAAAAGTTATCGATAACACAACAATCCGGATTTTTGCGACCAAACTATGCAGGGGCCGTCAAAGTCAGCGGCGTCAGGTCGCTTACTCCATGGAGAGCGATTTCCTGCGGCCGGGTTGACCGCGAACTCAACGATCGCGTTCGAGGTTCGCTCCATGAAGCGTTGGCTCCGTTCGCAGCTCGCGAGGGAATGGGCGTTGTTGAAGATGCGGCGCTGGAACCCGTGGACGTCCTTGCGGAACGCGTTGAAGCTTGACCGGGCACGGCCCCCGCGCGCGGATTCACTCTGCGGCCACAGCGCTCACCCTGCCGGTGCGTGCGGCCTTGATCCGATCCTCGATCTCGTCGCGGAAATGACGAATCAGCCCTTGGATCGGCCACGCCGCCGCATCGCCCAAGGCGCAGATCGTATGGCCCTCGACCTGGGTCGAGACGTCGAGAAGCATGTCGATTTCCTCGGCTTCAGCCTCGCCCGTGACCAGCCGGTCCATCACCCGCATCATCCAGCCCGTTCCTTCGCGACAAGGCGTGCACTGGCCGCAGCTCTCGTGCTTGTAGAACTTCGAGAGGCGCCAGATCGCCTTCACGATGTCGGTCGACTGGTCCATGACGATCACGGCGGCGGTGCCGAGGCCCGACTTCTGGTCACGCAGCCAGTCGAAATCCATGATGCACTCTTCCTGCATCAGCTTGCCCGGCAGGCAAGGCACCGAGGATCCGCCGGGTATGACGGCCTTGAGGTTGTCCCAGCCGCCCCTGATCCCGCCGCAGTGACGTTCGATGAGTTCCACGAAGGAAATCGACATCGCCTCTTCAACGACACATGGGGCATTCACGTGACCGCTGACCGCGAAGAGCTTCGTCCCGGTGTTGTTCGGGCGGCCGAATCCGGCGAACCAGTCGGCGCCCCGCCGCAGGATCGTTGGAACCACGGCAATGGACTCCACGTTGTTGACCGTCGTCGGACAACCGTAGAGACCGGCCCCCGCAGGAAACGGAGGCTTCATTCTCGGCATGCCCTTCTTGCCCTCCAGGCTTTCGAGAAGCGCGGTTTCCTCGCCGCAGATATAGGCCCCGGCACCGTGATGAAGATACAGGTCGAAGTCCCAGCCTGAACCGGCAGCGTCCCTGCCGAGAAGGCCCGCGTCGTAGCATTCGTCGATCGCGGACTGCAGCGTCTCGCGTTCGCGAACATATTCGCCTCGAATGTAGATGTAGCAGGCATGCGCGCCCATGGCGAAGCTGGCGATCAGGCAGCCCTCGATCAGCGTGTGCGGATCGTGGCGCATGATTTCCCTGTCCTTGCAGGTGCCAGGCTCGGACTCGTCCGCGTTGACGACCAGGTAGGACGCGCGACCATCCGATTCCTTCGGCATGAAGCTCCACTTGAGGCCGGTCGGAAAGCCTGCGCCCCCGCGGCCTCTCAGCCCGCTCTCCTTGACCTGCTCGACGGCCCAGTCGCGACCCTTCTCGATCAGCGCGGCGGTTCCGTCCCAGTGTCCGCGCGCCTTCGCCCCGGCCAGCGTCCGATCGTGCATGCCGTATAGGTTCGTGAATATGCGGTCCCTGTCCTCAAG
The DNA here is from genome assembly GCA_965208685.1 of Paracoccaceae bacterium. Lineage (GTDB taxonomy): Bacteria > Pseudomonadota > Alphaproteobacteria > Rhodobacterales > Rhodobacteraceae > JAJEFO01. Next base: position 2,108,162 of record CBDBPL010000007.1, read on the forward strand.
CATTTGCCCATTCCGTCCTGCAGCTGGCCGTCAAGCGTCAGCGCATCTTGCGCCGCTTGCGCCAAATCTGCCATGTCACGATTAGCGCCCAGAGAAAACCCGCAAGGGCGAACAGGTCGACCAGAAACGCGTATCGACCAGGCAGCCCAAGCCAGTCACCTGCCGACTGGGCCACGAACCAAAGGATCATCGTAAGTGCAATGACGAGCGCGACGATGCGCCCTTGACGCGCAAGCACCCGATCCATGTCATGGCCCTCAGTCACGGCCAGCCGACATGGTCTTGGGGGGCGTCTTGACCAGCTGGACATCTGCGCAACGTGGCAGACCTGGCAGCGAAAACTGAAGCCCCGCGGCAATGACATGCCAGCGCCGGCTTCCTGATGACGTCAGCACGGCCAAATCCAATGCTGCGGGCAGGCTCGCGCATGTCTAGGTCCCGTCGATGCGTTTGACCGTGTCGCTCAACGTGACCGCGAGATGAGCGCTCGCGTTGTGCCTTTGCCTCTCGCCCTGCGGCACATCAAGGCTGGTGAGCCCCGAAATCGGCTCCGAGGCGAAGCGGCCGTTTTGCGGACCAGGCACCGGAACCTTGCCGTCGGCGAATTCGTCCAAGATCTCCGCCAGACGCTCGACGGTCAGGTCTTCATAATAGTCCTTGCCGATCTGCGCCATCGGCGCATTCGAACAGGCTCCGAGGCACTCGACTTCCTCCCAGGAGAACTTCCCGTCCTCGGAAACCTTGTGCGGGAACTCGGCAATCTTCTTCTTGCAGACCGCGATCAGGTCTTCGGCTCCGCAGATCATGCAGGAGGTCGTGCCGCAGACCTGAACATGGGCAACGCTTCCGACCGGCTGCAACTGGAACATGAAATAGAAGGTCGCAACCTCGAGCGCCCGGATGTAGGCCAGGTCCAGCGTCGCCGCAACATGTTCGATCGCAGCGCGGCTGAGCCAGCCCTCCTGCTCCTGCGCGCGCCAGAGAAGCGGGATGATGGCGCTGGCCTGTCTCCCTTCCGGGAATTTCGCGATCTGGCGTTCCGCCCAGGCCTGGTTTGCAGGCGTGAAGGCAAAGCTCTCCGGCTGTTCGGCGTGAAGGCGACGCAGCATCAGTTCCTCACTTCGTTCGCGAAGGCCGGATCTTCACGGCCTGATCCTGTCTGCGAGGGACGAACGCCAGGGATGTACCCGTCATCGGTCCACCTCCCCGAACACGATGTCCATCGTTCCAATGATGGCGGACACGTCCGCCAGCATGTGCCCCTTCGATACATGGTCCATGGCCTGAAGATGCAGGTATCCCGGCGCCCGGATCTTCGCGCGATAGGGCCTGTTGGTGCCGTCGGCCACAAGGTAGACTCCAAACTCGCCCTTGGGGGCCTCGACGGCGGCATAAACCTCGCCCTCAGGCACACGGAATCCCTCGGTGTACAGCTTGAAATGGTGAATCAATGCTTCCATCGAAGTCTTCATGTCTCCCCGCGAAGGAGGTGTCAGCTTCCCCCGCGCAAGCACTTCGCCCGGTTCCGCCCGCAGCTTTTCGCATGCCTGCTTGATGATCTTCAGGCTCTCGCGCATTTCGGCCATGCGGCAAAGATACCGGTCAAAGCAATCGCCGTTCTTTCCCACGGGAATCTGGAATTCGAACTCGTCATAGCACTCGTAGGGCTGCGACCGCCGGAGATCCCATGCCATGCCGGAGCCGCGCACCATTACCCCAGAGAATCCCCAGTCCAGGGCTTCCTGTTCGGAAACGATGCAGATGTCGACGTTCCGCTGCTTGAATATCCGGTTTTCCGTAAGGAGGCCGTCTATGTCGTCAAGCGCTTTCGGAAACGCCTCCGCCCACTCGCCAATGTCGTCGATGAGTTCCGGCGGAAGGTCTTGATGCACGCCGCCAGGACGAAAGTAGGCGGCATGCAGCCGCGCCCCGCAAGCGCGTTCATAGAACACCATGAGCTTCTCACGTTCCTCGAACCCCCAGAGCGGCGGGGTCAGGGCCCCGACATCCAGTGCCTGCGTCGTCACGTTCAACAGGTGGTTCAGGATGCGCCCGATCTCCGAATACAGGACTCGGATCAACGACGCCCGGCGCGGAATCTCGGTGTCGGTCAGCCTTTCGATCGCGAGGCACCATGCATGTTCCTGGTTCATCGGCGCCACATAGTCCAGCCTGTCGAAATACGGCAGGTTCTGCAGGTAGGTGCGGCTCTCCATCAACTTCTCGGTGCCGCGATGAAGCAGGCCGATATGCGGGTCGCAGCGCTCGACGATTTCGCCGTCAAGCTCCAGCACCAGCCGCAGGACGCCGTGGGCAGCTGGGTGTTGCGGCCCGAAATTGATGTTGAAGTTCCGGAGCTTCTTCTCGCCGGCCAGGGCATCGTCGAGCTTGCCGTCCATCATTCCGCCCTCCCCGGCCGTTCAGGCAAATTGCCGAAATGGCCACGCGTCGCCTCGCCAGTCATGGGCATGCCGGACAGCACGCCAGTGCCGTCAGCCGGCACCTGCCAGGCGCTTGCGATGCAATTCATGCGAAAAGTCATGGTCACGGCTCAGTCCTTCGCCTCGGCCCGTTCGTCTCCGGGCAGGATGTAGTTCGCTCCCTCCCACGGGGACATGAAATCGAACTGGCGATACTCCTGCACGAGCTTGACGGGCTCGTAGACGACGCGTTTCAACTCTTCGTCGTGCCGCACCTCGACAAACCCGGTCGTGGGGAAGTCTTTCCGCAGCGGATGACCCTGGAACCCGTAGTCGGTAAGGATGCGTCTCAGGTCAGGGTGGCCGGAAAAGAGAATGCCGAACATGTCGAACACCTCACGCTCGAACCAGCCCGCCGACGCGTGAACATCCGTCAAGGACGGCACGAACTCATCCTCGCGCACTGCAACCTTCAGGCGAACGCGCCGGTTCTGGTGCATCGAAAGGAGATGATAGACCACGTCGAAGCGCGCGTCCCGTTCCGGATAGTCAACGGCAGTGATGTCAACGAGCGTCGTAAACCGGTAGCTCTTGTCCGATTTCAGGAAGTCGACGAAGCCGACCAGGGATGACACCGCGACCTCGATCGTGAGCTCCCCGAAGGCCACCACGTGCGAGACCACGCTGTCTGGCCGCCTCGCCTCGATCCCGGCTGCAAGTTCAGTGAGTTCTGCGGACATCGCCGTCTCCTCAGCGCGTGATCGTGCCCGTGCGGCGGATCTTGCGCTGCAACTGAAGGATGCCGTAGAGCAGCGCCTCCGCGGTCGGCGGGCAGCCCGGAACATAGACATCGACAGGAACGATCCGGTCACAGCCCCGCACAACCGAATAGCTGTAGTGGTAGTAGCCGCCGCCATTTGCACAGGATCCCATCGAGATCACGTAGCGCGGCTCCGGCATCTGGTCGTAGACCTTGCGCAGCGCGGGAGCCATCTTGTTCGTCAACGTGCCGGCCACGATCATCAGGTCCGACTGGCGCGGGCTCGCGCGGGGCGCCGTGCCGAAACGCTCGAGATCATAGCGCGGCATGGACGTGTGCATCATCTCGACGGCGCAGCACGCCAACCCGAACGTCATCCAGTGGAGACTTCCGGTTCGCACCCAGTTGATGATGTCCGCAGTGGAGGTGACAAGGAAGCCCTTGTCCTGCAATTGCCTGTTGAACTCCCGTGCATCGACATCAAGATCAGGACCTGCGGCATTGGGCGACGTGGCAACGCTCATCTAATCATCCCGCAGGAAACCCCGTCCTTCAGGGCGGGGAGGAATGCGGGCTCCCGTGTTCCGTGCATCGTTGCCGTCTCCTTCATCCGTGACGTGTCGACGTGATATCCGTAGCCGTCGCCGCGCTGGACGACGCGGCAGTGCCGGTGCGAGATCCCCTGCACCGTCCCTTGCGCCGTCTGGACGTTGAAGGAGCCTGTCCGGCGCACCGCGACGCGGCCCACGTGGACACCCCTCTTCTTGCCCGAGGGCACGGTCGCGCGCACGATGTCGCCCGTGCGGAAGCCGCGCACGGACTTCTCCGCCATCAGGTATCCGACCGGGAAGCCGGACCGGTCCACGCGGGTCCGCGCATACGAGCCCCGGCCCATGGCCCGGATCGCGAGCACGCCTTGCCTCCAGCCCTTCAGCGCCGGCGTCTCGCCGACGCAGGCGGCGTCGAGGGCATGCGACTTCGGGATCCCCAGCCGCGTGCGGTTGAACTTCGTCCGCCCGCCCGAGGCGCCGGCGACGGGCAGCCCCGTCCGCTTCAATGCCTCGAACAGGACGCGGCGGGTGGCGTTGACCGCGGCGGCCGCGGAGAGCGGCGCTTTGGCCTGCGCCAGCACCCTCCGGAGACGTTCCGGATGCCTGGCCAGAAACGCTTCCACGGGCTGCGCGCCCTTGGCCTGGTTGCAGGACCGACACGCGAGGGCCAGGTTCGAGACCCGGTCGGAGCCGCCCCTTGCCTTCGGACGCACGTGGTCGACTTGCAGCGGCGTGTCCGTGGCACCGCAACAGGCGCACGTCCGTCCCCACTTCTCGAGCAGGCATTCCCTGACCTCGTAGCCGGCGAGGGTCCCCTGCTGGTACTCCGCGCCCGCGATCTCCGGGTTCTCCAGCGCCTGGGTGTCGAACCGGACGACCTCGCACGCGATGGAGGTCACGGGCGCGAGCCTGCGCAGCCGCTCCGTCCACGAGGCCACGTTGTCGACCCGCGACTGCAGCGAGGGCGGGAGCTTTCTCCCGGAGCGCCTGTTGTCGAACCGCTTCTTGCGATGGCGCAGGTTCGCCGAGCGTCGCCGTCTCCGGTAACCGGCACGTTGCCGCATCGACCTGCGGACTCTCTCTCCCCTGTGCTCGATCTCGGCCAGGAACAGGACCTCGCCGTCCTCCCGCACCAGCGCCAGGCCGGTGGTCTTCGCGCCGGGATCAACCTTCAGCCCGACCTCCTGGGTCTCGCCTCCCACCCGGTCCCGGAGCCGGATCGTGAAGGGATGGAGCCGCACCACGACGGCGCGTCCCTTCTTCAGGAGCCTTCTCGCCCGGGCCGGGTGGCACGGCATCAGCGGGTCGCCGCACCGGTCCAGGACGAAGACGCGGCTTGCGCCGCTCTCGGGGTCGCTCGCGCTTCCCCGGTGGCGCCGGCCGAAGCCGGTCTCCCCTCGCACAACCTGACCACCCGCATCACGATCCGCCCGTTTGCTTCCCGATCGGTCCGCCGGACCGATCGCCGCAAGCGGTTCGGAAACAAACCGTGCCCGACCCGGCGTGTCTGCTGACGAATCTTCAAGAGCCCGGGACTGAGGAAGCATCCCGGGGTTGGTCTTCAACGTACGGTTCAGGGTGGATTGGATGACAGTCTCCTTTCCTGTGCTGGTCAGCATGGGCTCTCGGAACCTTCGTTCCTCAAGCCCCTCCCTTCCGGGAGGGGTCGCTGACGGGTTCACCTCCTGAGTGCGCGGTTTACCCGCTCCCCGTGAAGCGTCAACGCGACCCAATGCTGCAACTCACACGTGCATTGCCATGAATCGCGAGCCCGGGCGCATCCTGCGACGAAACGCGGCAACGCCCGGAACCCCGCGATTCGGGGTCACTCCCAGTCCATCGCGCCCTTCTTCCATTCGTAGGCGAATCCGACCGTCAGCACCACCAGGAAAACCATCATAGACCAGAACGCTGCGTCTCCCAGGTCGCCGAAAGCGACGGCCCACGGAAACAGGAAGGCAATCTCGAGATCGAAGATGATGAACAGGATGGAAACCAGGTAGAACCTGACATCGAACTTCATCCGGGCATCGTCAAAGGCGTTGAAACCGCATTCGTACGCGCTGAGCTTCTCCGGGTCGGCATCGCTCGGCGCCAGGACGACGGCCGCGAGGATCAGGACCATTCCAAGCCCGGTCGCGATCACGAGAAAGACCAGGATCGGCAAGTACTCCCTCAACAGATCTTCCAAGGCAGCCTCCGAATGAATTGCCGTCGACGCGCCCTCCCTACAGCCCGGGCCGGCCGTGGTCAATGTTGAACGGGCGGCGCGGCAGGCGGCATGGCGCGATGCCAAGGCGCCGTGAGCGCGCAGGATGCATGGCGGTCGGACGCCGAGTGCAGCGGCATTCAGGTGTCTTCCGGCCCCGGGATGCTCACTCGGCCCTCGACGATGCCCTCGTTCACCTCAAGCCAGCGCGCCCGGAACGCAAATCGCGCCGCCGACGCAACGTCGTGTTGAAAGGCCGCATTCACGCCGGCCCCGATCACCGCACCCACGATCGGCACGACCTGCGCCATCTTTCGGGTCGAAAGATTGACCCCGAGTGTCGCCGCCAGCCTTTGAATCGCCACGACCGAACCGGTTGCCCGCCCGGTCATCGCCGCAATCTTCTGCCAGTCGTCGCGACCGAAATGCGTGCGGGACTCGGCAAGACGCTGCAGGGTCGCGTCACGCTCTTCCACGGAATTCGCCCCGGCAAGCTGCAGGACATCGAGAATGTGGACGCGCTCCTGCTCTCCGACACCGCCAAATCCATAACAGAGGCCTGTGAGCCGTGCCGTCCTGAGTGCCAGGGCAACGGTTGCAGGGATGTCAAATGCCAGTCCCGCCACTCCCAGGACACCCGCGGCGGCACCGCCTGCAGCCGCGTAGCCCAGGGCCCAGCGCCGCACGTCCGCCGCCGCCGCATCGCAGGCCGCGATGTCCTCGAACTCATGGGAGATGGCCGCGGTTCGGATCGACGACGAGGCAACCCAGTCCGCGCCCCGGATTGCCGCCTCAACGGCGCTGGCGGGAATCAACCTGTCGGCCACCGGCCCGATCGGTGCGGCAACCGACCGGACAACCCTGGGAAGCACGGACGGGCCTGCTTGCCGATAGGCATCCTGTTCGGCCAGAACCTCTTGGACATAGGGCATCACTTCGTTGCGTCCGGTCATTCGATCCTGTCCAGCGCATTCCCTGGGCACCGTTCCGTTCGGGCTTCGCCCGCGACCCGCAGGCGGCACCGGCAATGATCCGAAAGTTGCTCGAGATTGATCACGTGGCAGCCCGCGGCAATTTGCGCCGGAGCGAATGTGCCTTGCTCGCCGCATTTCGCGCACTGCATCTGGGTGCGTCCTGCAGTAAATTCAAGAGCCTGATGTCATGGCCGCGACCATCAACTCTTCCGGGATCAGCGCATGTGCGCGGTTCCTGACCACGTTCCGTCCGGCGGCCGAACCCGCGCCGGGAAATGAGGTCTCGAGGAACGGCGGTCCGGCAAGCGATGGCGAAGAGGTCGACTTGCGTACCGTTGGACCAACGACGTCCTGCACTGCATCAGCGCCCGGCGACTGCAGGCCCTGCGCCGAACCGGTGGCGGGCCCGAAGGTCGAATGCGCTGCCAGTGGCGGGCGGGAATCTGCGAGTTCGCAATTGACCGTGCGCCGATCCGGCCCTTGCCCGGGTCAACCGAATTCGCCAAGTTTCGTTGGCGGTCAAGACTTCCAGTAGTGACGAACAAGGCCCGCGGCCAGCAGCAGACCTGCAGAAATCGCGCTGAGAGTCGTTGTCGCGCCCAGGCCCAGGAATTCGACCGCGATTCCCAGGACAGCGGCACCCATCGCGCTGCTGCCGATGGCAACACTGGCCCACATGCTCATCACGCGGCCGCGCATCCCGTCGCCGATCCGGGTCTGGATGGCTGACTGGCAGATAATGCCCGATGCGGCGGCGGCGGCCGACATGGCTGCGACCAGTGCGATTGCAGCTGGCCAGGAAGCGGTCAGTCCGAGGCCCGCAATGGATACCGCCCCGAGCAAGCTGATGGCAGCGGCCAATGGCAGGCGGTCGAGTCCAAACGCCGACGGCAGCAATACGAGGCCAAGGCCGGCGACAATCGCGCCCAGCCCGGAAGAAGCGGTCAAGAGTCCCAGGCCTGCAGCTCCCTTGGCAAAGACGCCATCCGCGATCACCGGCAGGATCTCGAGCGTTCCCATTATGAATATCGATGCGATCGCCGCGAGGGCGAGGGCGGCGCGAATGCCTGCATCGCCGAAGGCGTATCTGGCGCCTTCGGCCAGATCGCCAAGAAAGCCAGGCTTCGAAGGCATGGTGGCCGCTTGCCGGACGCGCAACAACGACAGTGCCGCCAGGAATGGCAAGTAGCAGAGCGCGGTTACGAGAGTTGCCGGCCCTGTGCCGATTTGCACAATTGCCCAGCCCCCGATTGCCGGACCGGTCATGCGAGAGACATTGTAGGCGAGCGAGGCGAAATTGACCGCCGACGGAATGTCGCTGGATACGACCAGCCTTGGCGCCATCGACATCCGCACCGGTCCGTGCGCCGACATTATCATGCCGGAGGCGAGCGAATATGTCAGCAGATGCGGTGCGCCGAGGATCTCCAGGCGTTGAACGAACCACAGGCCCAGAGCGGCGCTCAGGAACAGTGCCTGGACCGCGATTGCAGCACGGCGCACGTCCGACCGGTCGATCAAGACGCCGAAGAGAGGGCCGAGAAACAAGGTCGGCAGAAAGTACACGAACGCTATCAATCCGACAAAGCTGGCCGACCCGGTCAGGTCCCAAGCCAGCCAGCCGACGATGATGCGGAGCATCCACATCGCATTCAACGCAAAGAGATTGCCGGCCAGGTACAGGCGAAAGTTCCGGGAATTGAGAGCCGACAGGTTCACTTGCCCCACCTTTCACCCACTGTGAAGCTGCGCAAGTGCCAGGCCGGATTCACCGGCGCACGCGTAAAACAGCCAAAGGCGATCGTCTTCACTGAATACGAACGGATCTCTCAGTTGGTTGACTCGTCGATCGGCCGGTCCGATTCGCGAAGGCGAAACCTGCTCCCCGGCACCCTCCCATGACGTCTCGGCCCGCAAGAGATCCAGAGGATCTGACAGGCTCCAGTCCCGCCAACTCCCGGTCGTGAGAATGCGCGAGATCAGAATTCGCTCCGGCGCATCACCGATGCGGCTGAAGACGAGGAACAGTTCATCCTCGAACGAAAAGACGGCGACGTGCCGCGTGGATGAATCGCCGAGGCGCACCCTGTCCGGAAACGACAGGCCGGCGTCAGGCGAGCGATACAGCCAGCCTGCCAGCGCCGCGGCATAGGTCGCGCCGTGCCACTCGAAGACTCGGGCATAGAAGTCCGCACCGGTCGGCTGCGGGTCGCGGAATTCAAGGCCGTCCTTGGACACCGCGCGTCTGGTGGTCTGCCTGCAGTCGGCTTCCAACCCATGATAGTGCATGACGATCTGCCGGCGGGCGTGGTCGACGTGGACGTCCGGAGAAGCAATGTGCGGGCGGAGGTCACCCGAGGCGACGCTCTTTTGAAACCGCTCCGGCGGATCGAGTTCGGACGACAGCGTCGGAAAGCCGGAGCCTTCGAGACAAAGCGCACCCGGTTCGTGAACCCGCCAAGGGCCGGTGATCGCGTCCGCATGGGCCAGGCGAATGTGGTCGCCGCGATGGTCAGCAAAATAGAGATAGTACCGACCGAGCGGGGCCTTGATCCAATCCGGCACGCGAATCGCGGACGGCCCGTTGATGTTGGTCCCGATTGTCTTTGCGAGACCGGGATGAATGATCGGCTTTTTCCCCAGCCGCATTGCCGTGAAGCGAGTCATTTTGGCTTGAGAGCCTCTCTCCAAACTCAGGCGTGAGTGCCTGCAGCTTACCGACTCACCCAAGGCAGGTCTTGTCAATGTTCGCCGGACTTCAAGGGCATGGAACGGGTTGCCGATCCGGCGGCGCCGGAGTCGGGCCTATCCGCCCGGACCACGGGATTCCGCGCGCCGGGAGGCCGTGCTCCTGCGTTGCGGGGGCACGTGGGGCGCCGCAGCCTGACCGCAAGGCGCGGTTTCACGCGTTCCACGTTCGGGCGGCCATTGGACTGCCTCAGCTCCGTGCCGTCCTGCGACGCACGACGTGTCGCCAGGTGCTCACTGTATCCCGAACTCGGCTTGACACGCGGAGGATTTGCGGTCCTGTTGCTAGCGGTGCAGCCGCGTGACAGCTTAGCCGGCATGCACATTTTGCGGTCGGTGTCTGGAGGCAAAGGCATGGAAGTGAACGGGGAAGGCAAGCATATTCGCTATGCTGCGGACGAGAATCCTCCAACGCCACTGGCATTCGGTCTCGGCCTGCAATTGGCGCTGCTTACCATTGCCGCGATCGTGCTCACCCCTTTGATCGTGGTCCGTGCCGCCGGCGAAGGCGATCCTTACCTGTCGTGGGCGGCGTTCGCGGTGGTTGCCGTCAGCGGGGTCAGCACGATTATCCAAGCGGTTCGAGTCGGCCGCTTCGGGGCGGGTTACGTTCTCCTCATGGGAACCTCCGGGGCGTTCATCGCCGTCAGCATTGCAGCGATTGCCGCAGGAGGCCCGGCGTTGCTTGCCACGCTCGTCATCATTTCGTCCCTGATCCAGTTCGTCCTCGCCACGAAACTCGTCTGGGTGCGCCGAATTTTCACGCCCACGGTGGCCGGGACTGTCATCATGCTTATCGCGGTGACAGTGATGCCGATTGTATTCGGCATGCTGGATCAGGTGCCGGATGACGCCCACCATCTGGCGTCGCCGCTTTCGGCGGCCGCCACGATTGCGGTGATCATCTGCATCGCGCTTGCCGCAACCGGGGTCTGGCGCCTCTGGGCTCCGGTGATCGGGGTCGTCGTAGGTTCGGTGGTTGCCTGGGCGTTTGGCATCTACGAAGCGGAGCGCGTGGCCGAGGCAGCCTGGATCGGGCTTCCGAGCGGGGGATGGCCGGGTTTCGACGTGGATTTCGGCCCGGCGTTCTGGAGCCTGCTCCCGGGTTTCGTGATCGTGACCCTTGTCGGTGCAATTGAGACGATCGGCGACTCGATGGCGATCCAGCACGTTTCGTGGCGCGAGCGCCGGGCGGTGGACTACCGGGCGGTCGAAGGCGCGGTCGCCGCCGACGGGCTTGGCAACCTGCTTTCCGGCCTCCTTGGCACAGTTCCGAACACGACCTACTCCACCAGCATCTCCGTGACCGAACTGACCGGGGTGGCAGCGCGGCGCGTCGGCGTCGCCGTGGGCATCATCTTCCTCGTCATGGCCCTTCTGCCCAAGGCGCTTGCGGTAATCCTGGCGATTCCGGGGCCGGTCGTGGCCGCTTACGCGGCCTTGCTGCTGTCGACGCTGTTCGTCGTCGGCATGAGAATGGTTGTGCAGGATGGGCTGGACTATCGCAAAGGGGTGGTGGTGGGCGTTTCCTTCTGGATTGGCGTCGGCTTCCAGAGCGGCGCGATCTACCCTGAGTTCTTTGCGGAGTTCGCGGAAGGCCTGTTTCAGAACGGCATGACGGCAGGCGGCGCCACGGCCATCCTGCTGACGGTGTTTCTGGATGTGGCAAAGCCTCGGCGCAGACACATGGAAGCCCCGTTCGACGACAACGCGATTCGCCCGGTAAGCGCCTTCCTGAGGCAATTTGCCACGAGCAGCGGATGGGGCGCGGCCATGGCGCAGCGACTGGACGCCGTGGGCGAAGAGACCATCCTGACGCTTCTTGAGAACCAGGATGGCACGCAGTCCCGCCGCCTCCGCCTCTCCGTTTCCCGCGACGACGGCGGGGCCGTTCTGGAGTTCGTTGTCGCCTCCGGGGATGAGATAAACCTCGAGGACCGGATTTCGCGACTTGGCGAACACACCACCGGCACGTCGCTTGGCCATGAGGCTTCGCTTCGGCTGTTGCGACATCTGGCATCATCAGTCCACCATCAGCAGTATCACGACACCGAAGTCGTGACGGTGAAGGTCAAGGCACCGGAACCGAACTGACCAAGGGACATCCGAAATTCGACGGCCGGGAACCCGCGTGCCGGAAGGGGCTTTGCTGCAGGAGTTGCGGTGAGGTGGCCCGATGACCTGGTCAGCAAGCCCGGGTGCCGCACCAAGCCGCGCCGACAGCCGCGTCCGCGAAGTCGACCTGCACGAGTTCGCCTGGCAGGCGTTGACTTTGACGCGGAGCATCGACTCGGCACTTTCCGCCGCTTGATCTGACGAGTTCCGCCCGCGGTTCTGCTGCGGCGCAAGGAGGGTTCAATCAGAGCCGGAACGAGATCGCGCTCAAGGCACGGCAATCGCCGTCCTCACGCAACCTGCCCCATCAGCTCGCGACCGATGAGCATCCTCCGGATCTCGCTTGTTCCCGCCCCGATCTCCATCAGCTTCGCGTCGCGAAAGAGCCGAGACACGGGATGGTCGTTCATGAAGCCTGCACCGCCCATCGCCTGGACGGCCTGATGCGCCTGCCGCATCGCCGACTCGCTCGCGAACAGGCAGCACGCGGCGGCATCCTGCCGCGTCACGTCGCCCCGGTCACAGGCCTTTGCCACCTCGTAGACATAGGCGCGCGACGAATTCATCGCCGCGTACATGTCCGCGATCTTGCCCTGCATGAGCTGAAACGACCCGATCGGCTTCCCGAACTGCTTGCGTTCGGCCATGTAGGGCATGACCTCGTCAAGGCAGGCCGCGATGATTCCTGGCCCGATGCCGGCCAGCACCACGCGTTCGTAGTCCAGACCGGACATCAGCACGCGAACGCCCTGCCCCTCTTCTCCGAGCACGTTCTCGAACGGAACTTCCACGTCCTCGAAGATCAGTTCTGCCGTGTTCGAACCCCGCATGCCCAGCTTGTCAAAATGGGCGCTCGTCGAGAATCCGGTCATTTCGCGCTCGACGAGGAAGGCGGTGATCCCTTTCGATCCTGCATCGGGATCGGTCTTGGCATAGACCACCAACGTGTCCGCATCCGGCCCGTTGGTAATCCAGTACTTGGTTCCGGTGAGCCTGTAGTGATCGTTCCGTTTCTCGGCACGAAGGCTCATTGAAACGACATCCGAGCCGGCTCCGGCCTCGCTCATCGCGAGCGCTCCCACATGCTCCCCAGTGACAAGCCGGGGCAGGAACCTCGCCTTCTGCCGCTGGTTCCCGTTCAGCCTGATCTGATTGACACAGAGATTCGAGTGAGCCCCGTAGGACAAGGAGACGCTGGCTGACGCCCGCGCAATCTCCTCGACGACAATCACGTGGGCCAGATACCCCAGACCGGCGCCGCCAAATTCCTCCTCAACGGTGACGCCAAGGATGCCCAGCTCACCCATTTCCCGCCAAAGCTCCGACGGAAAGGCGTTCGAGCGATCTATCTCGACCGCCATGGGCCGGACCCGTTCCTGGGCCCAGCGCTGCACGCCGTCGCGCAGCGCGTCCATGTCGTCGCCGAGATCGAACCGCATGGATGCGTCGAACATCTGGGTCTCCGGAAATGTACGAACGTTCAATTGCCTAGCTGCGCCGTATCGGTGCGTCAAGCGTGACGGGCGTCGCGCCGCCCAAGGACGAGCGGCCCGGAAGACCGGCACCTGACTGCAGCTGACGGGAGTTCAGCCCCGCCTTCCAGTGACCTCTTCGCGGATTATTCCGGCGATGATCTCGCAATCCCCTCTCGAAAACGTCAGGGGCAGGCGCATGTCCAGAAGCCCGGCCATCACCTGGTCGGTTTGCGGCAATTCCGGGACGTCCGCATAAGCCCAGTGGCGATAGGTAGACGTGAATCCGTGCGCCCGCGCAGCGCCAAACCATTTCAATTCTGCTCCGCGGCGCGCGCAACGCTCCACCAGGCCCTCGATCTCGTTCGCTTCGTGGTCCGGCAACCGAAACTGGAACGACGACCCGACCCGCATCAGGTCCGGGTGCCGTTCGATCAGGCTGAGACGGCGCAGGTCGCGCAGGCCGTCTTCCATCGCGTCATGCAGGTCTGCCCAACGCTTCACGCGTTCAGGAAGCGCGGCTAGCTGGGGACGCAGGATGGCTGCCCGCAGGTTGTCCATGCGTCCCGAGATGTTCGGCGTGGAGTTCCGCATTTCCTCGAACACGTCCGTGTCGGGACCGGCGCCATGCCGCTCGTAGAGCATGTAGCTCCCGGACAGGAGCGTGGCGCGTGCGGCCACTTCCGGATCGTCCGTTGCCAGGAGCCCGCCTTCGCCGGAATTGATGTGCTTGTAGGTTTGGGTGCTGTAGCACGCGCTTGCGCCGTGCCGCCCCGAGACCACGCCCCGCCAGGAACCGCCCATCGTGTGGGCGCAATCCTCGATGACCACGATGCCCCGATCCCGCGCGATTTGCATGACCCGGTCCATGTCAGGTTGATGGCCTCGCATGTGACTCAGCATCAGAACCCGCGCACCGGACATCCCTGCCATCTCTTCGAGGTGAGCGAAGTCGATCGTCAAGGCCTCCGTCGTCTCCACGAAGACCACGCGCGCGCCCACGCTCGCAATCGCGCCCGGCACCGGCGCCAGCGTGAATGCATTGCTCAGGACGGCGTCGCCCGGTCGCACGCCGTGAGCCCGGAGCGCCGTCGCAAGCGCGTAACCTCCCGAAGTCGTTGCCAGAACGTAGCGTGCGCCCGTAAACGCTGCGAAGTCGCGCTCCAGAAGCGAAGCCTCGCCGACCTCGCTCTCGGCCAGATTGTACCTGTGCAGCCTTCCATGCCTCAGGACTTCGGTCGCGGCATCCACCGCCGCCTCCGGAATCGGCTCCTGCTGCGTGAAACTGCCCTCGAAACGATGCACCATGTCGACTACCCGATCAGCTCGGTCACGATCCTGCCCAGCGCCTTGAAGTCCGGCAAGAGCGCATCAGGCGCCAGCCGGGCCACGCCCTCGCCCTCTGGCCCGAACGACACGATCGCAACCGGAACGCCGGCGGCCCGGGCCGTCCTGACATCGGTTTCCGTGTCTCCAACCAGCATGGATCGCGCCAGGATCGCCGGAAGCCCGGATCACCGCTTCGAGGAAGGCTTTCGGGTCAGGCTTTCGTACTGGCAGCGTGTCGGCGCCGACAAGCGATGCAAACCGGTTTCGCACGCCCAGCCGACGGAGAAGGAGGTCAGCCTGCGCCTCGGGCTTGTTCGTGCAGATGCCGACCCGGTAATCCGCGTCACGCAATGCATCGACAGCCGCCACCACGTCCGGGTACAGGACGGTCCTGACATCGATGCATTCCTGGTATCGCTTCAAGAACTCCGGAAACGTATGCTCCACAACCTCCGCGTCATCCTTGCCGGACCTCGAAAATCCCAGCCTCAGCATCGCGCGCCCGCCATGAAAGGCCGTCAGCCGGTCCTCGGCCTCGTCAAGAAGGTCACCGAGGCCACGTGCCCGAAAGCAGGCATTTGCAGCTTCGATCAGGTCGGCGCTGGTATCTGCCAGCGTCCCGTCCAGGTCGAAAATCACGCACCTCATGCTTCCCTCCTTCGGCAAGTCCCCGCCGTAGATGTAACTTGCGGCAACACAAGTTGATGGCCCCAACCTTTCGGGCCTTCGCGCTCGCGGCTAAAAGGTCGCAACGAAAAAGGAAAGAGCAGATGCCAACCCACCTGATTGTTCTTGCCGCGGGAGAAGGTGCGCGGATGCTGTCCGATGGGCCGAAGGTGCTGCATGAAATCGCTGGTGCCCCAATCCTTGCGCATGTGCTCGCGTCCGCGAAGGCGCTTGACGGCGAGCGTGTCCTCGTGGTCGGTCGAAATGGAGACTCCGTCAGCAAGAAAGCGTTGAAGACCGACGAAAGGATCAGGATCGTCGAACAATCCGAGCAGCGCGGGACGGCGCATGCCGTCACGATGGCGGCTCCCGAGCTTGAGGGCAAGGGCGGAGACACGCTGGTGCTTCTCGGCGACACGCCTTTCATTCGCCCCGAAACAATCACTGCCCTGAGCAAGGCCAAGGCAGACGGCGCCGACATCGCGTTTCTCGGATTTGAGGCATCGGATCCCGGGCGCTACGGGCGCATCGTCGCAGAAGGAGCATCATTGCTCAGGATCGTCGAGTGGAAAGACGCTGATGATGCGACGCGTGCAACAACGCTTTGCAACGCGGGACTGGTGCTGGCCGAGACCGGCACGCTCCTTCGTCTCGCTGCTGCTGCAGGCAGGGACAACGCATCCGGAGAGCACTACCTGACCGACATCGCCGCCTTGGGCCGTGCCGAGGACCTCGATGTCCGGGTCGTGACCTGCACCGAAGAGGAAGCGCTTGGCATCAACACTTGCGCGGACCTGGCTCGTGCCGAAGCGGTGTTTCAGGCGCGAGCGCGGCAGGCCGCCCTCGCAGGCGGTGTGACGCTTCGTTCACCGGACACGGTGCACTTTGCCTTCGACACCCACATTGAACGCGACGTCGTGGTGGAGCCGAATGTCGTGTTCGGCCCGGGAGTCGTGATCGAGTCCGGCGCCCGCATCCGGGCATTCAGCCACCTGGAAGGCTGCCATGTCGGCCGCAGCGCCGTCGTCGGGCCTCATGCGCGTCTCCGACCCGGCGCCAATCTCGGGGAAGGCGCCCACGTCGGCAATTTCGTCGAGGTCAAGAATGCCGAATTAGGAGAAGGCGCCCAAGTCAAGCACTTGTCCTATATCGGCGACGCGTCGATGGGCCGGGGCGCGAATGTCGGCGCGGGAGCCATCACATGCAACTACGACGGCGTCTCCAAGCACCGGACCGAAATCGGCGAAAAGGCCTTCATCGGCTCCAGCACCATGCTGGTCGCGCCAGTCTCGGTCGGCGACGAGGCGATGACGGCATCGGGTTCAGTCATCACCCGCGACGTTCCCGGCGGGGATCTCGCGATCGCCCGGGGTCGGCAAAGGAACATGCCGGGACTTGCCCCCAAGCTGCTGGCCAGGCTGCGCGCGATCAAGGGCGCGGCCAAGTCTGATTGACGCCATGTGCGGCATTGTAGGCATCCTCGGCAACCACGAGGTAGCACCAACCCTGGTCGAAGCGCTCAAGCGTCTTGAATACCGGGGATACGACAGCGCCGGAATTGCAACCGTGAACGAAGGCACGCTGGATCGCCGCCGCGCGGTTGGCAAGCTCGTCAATCTTTCGGACATGCTGATTCACGACCCCTTGCCAGGCAAGGCCGGCATCGGGCACACCCGCTGGGCCACGCATGGCGCACCCTCGGTTTCGAACGCCCACCCCCACAGGTCCGGGCGCGTTGCGGTCGTCCACAACGGGATCATCGAGAATTTCCGGGAACTGCGCGAGGAACTCGCCGCCAAGGGCTATGCCGCCGAGAGCGAGACCGACACTGAAACCGTGTCGCTCATGGCGCAGTTTCATCTTGATCAGGGTTGCGGGCCTCCAGACGCGGCCGCGAAGACGATTGCACGCCTTGAGGGTGCCTTCGCACTGGCATTCCTCTTCGATGGCGAGGGCGATCTGATTGTCGCGGCACGCAAGGGATCGCCGCTCGCTCTCGGCTTTGGCGACGGTGAAGTGTATCTCGGTTCGGATGCCGTCGCGCTGAGCCCGCTGACCGACCAGATCAGCTACCTTGAGGAAGGCGATTGCGCGTTTCTCACGCGGGCGGGCGTCGAGATTCGCGACATGAAGGGACGACGCGCGAACCGCGAAGTCCGCACGGTCCGGATCGATCCGCGCCAGATCGAAAAGGACGGCTACCAGCACTTCATGGCCAAGGAGATCGCCGAACAGCCGTGCGTTCTGGCGGATGCGGCTCAGCACTACGTCAGGGACGGAGCGTTGTTCCTGCCCGATGCATGTCCTGACTTTGCCAAGGTTGACCGGATCGTCATGGTTGCGTGCGGCACCGCGTTCTATGCCTGCCAGACGGCGAAGTACTGGCTCGAGTCGCTCGCGGCACTTCCTGTCGAGGTGGACGTGGCCTCGGAGTTCCGCTACCGCGACACGCCTGTCGGCCCCGGCACCCTGGCGATCTTCGTCAGCCAGTCCGGCGAAACCGCCGATACGCTCGCCGCGCTTCGGCATGTGACGGAACGGGCCCGGACCCTGTCCGTCGTAAACGTCCAGGAAAGCTCGATTGCGCGCGAGTCCGACGTTGTCCTGCCCATCCACGCTGGTCCAGAGATCGGCGTTGCATCCACCAAGGCGTTCACCTGCCAGCTCTTCGCGCTCCTTGTTCTTGCGCTCCGGGCGGGGAGCGACCGCAAGCGACTGGATGCCGACGCGCTGGCGGAACACCTGCGCGCGCTTCAGACCCTGCCCGGACTTGTAGCACAGGCCCTGGGACGTTCAGGCCAGATCGAGGAGACGGCCCGTGCCCTGGCCGAGTATCGCGACATCCTGTTCCTTGGGCGCGGCGCAATGTACCCGCTTGCCATGGAAGGCGCCCTGAAGCTGAAGGAAATCAGCTACATCCACGCCGAAGGTCACTCGTCGGGCGAGCTGAAGCACGGTCCCATCGCCCTCATCGACCAGAGCGTTCCAGTGATCGTCATGGCACCACGAACCGTTCTTTTCGACAAGACCGTGTCCAACATGCAGGAAGTGCTGGCCCGGGGCGGAAGGATCGTCCTGATCACCGACAGAACGGGCGGGCGAACGGAGGGCGACGGCTTGTGGCGCGTCATCGAAATGCCGGAAGCGCCGGAACTGATGGCGCCGATCCTCTATGCAGTTCCGGCACAGCTTCTGGCATATCACACCGCGGTCGCGAAGGGGACGGATGTGGACCAGCCCCGCAACCTGGCAAAGTCAGTGACCGTGGAATAGCCGGGACATCAGCCGCCCTCAAGGCAGCGCATAGACCTCGAGTTTCGGAAGGCCCGCAAGCGGCGCATCCAGTAGCCGCATTGCCGCTAGCGAAACGCGACTTGAACCGCCGTCCGACGGCATCAACGTGACTTCGACGCTCCTGCCGTTGGCCGGATACACCAATCGCCCTGGCCCTTCCGCCTTGGCGAGCGGCGTCTCAATCCAGAAGCCCGACCTGGTAGCATCGCCAAGCGACGCAACGGATTCACCGAGAAGCTGCCCCGTGGCGCCGGGCACGGCAGCCGCATCGCGCTCAGCGTCGGTCGTGGTGTCAAGTTCCTCGACGGTCTTTGCCGCGGATGGCGCAAGCGGCTGTGCCACGAGTTGCGGTTTCCCGACCACTGCCCGCTCGAACTGCGCACAGCTGGAAAGCAAAAGGACCGCTGCCACGGCCAAGAACCCGGAGCGAATGCCTGAAATCATCGTGCGACCTCCATCGCTTGCAGAGTCCGGCGGTACTCAGGCGCCTGCCTGCACCCGTCGGCGAGCACCATTTCGTGGCCAACCGAGCGACAGCAGACGCCGCCACGAACCGAAGCGAACGCGGCACGAGGAACTCTGGCGCCAGCGACGGATCCGGCCGTGGAGGTCCCCGGCGACACGGCAACGGGGACAGCGCCTTTGATGATCGTCGGCTGCCACCTGCGTGCGGTTGCGTCCTGCTCCGGATGCGCCGAATACCGATTTGCCATCTCGAGCCTTGTCTCGTTCAGAGTCGAATTCACGTTAGCATGCATGACGCCATGGTCTTTCTTCAAGTGCTCAATTCGCAATTCGAGATCCCGACGTCCCGCACCCGCTCATGCATCCAAGGTAGGGCCGACCGCCGGGCTGGTCAATTCGCCTGGCCCTCGCGTCCGGCTGCCGGTCGCTGGACTCACGGGCCGACGGGCGTCGAGCCAATGCACCCGGACTCGGTCGTTGATCCGCCGGACTGGTCGGCACGGCACCGAACTCGCGCGGGCGAGTCAAATCTTCGGCGACGTGAGGCCAGCTGGCGCGGAGCAGTCACCGAACTTCCCGCCCCGTTGGAACGTCATCGATGCCAATCGATACAAGCCAGCGACTGCATTGCCATTCTGGTCGGCCACCACGGTCGGCGCAGTCGGCAACTTGGCTCACGATCGAGCAGGAGGGACAAGGAATCTGGATAAAATAACTTTTATAATCAGACTTATTATATGTATTTCTTGACGCAGGAAGAGCGTCAGCCTGGAAGCGCAGCGGCGGAAATTCCGGTTGTCAAGAAGCGGCGACTGCGCAATCGTTCTCAGGAATGACAGGAATTCTCGTCAAAGGAGGAACCAGACATGAGGACCTATTCGCCAAAGTTCCGCCCCAACCGCCGCAGCCTCTTGGGCGGCGCAGCAACATTGGCCGGGCTGAGCTTCCTGCCGCGGGGCACGGTGGCTGCCGAAGAAATGAAGCTGAACTTCTACAACTGGGACACCTATATCGGCGAGACCACGCTGGAAGACTTCAACGCCGCCACCGGCATCGAGGTCAAGATGGATCTCTTTGCCGACAACGACGAGCTGTTCGCCAAGCTGCGAGAGGGCAATCCGGGCTACGACCTGATCGTTCCGACCAATGACTATGTCGAGCGCATGCTGGTCGCCGGCATGCTGCTGCCGCTGGATCACGACAAGATCCCGAACATGTCGAATCTCGGCGCCAATTTCCGCGATGCCAGCTATGATCCGGGCCTCAGGCACTCGATCCCTTACATGTGGGGGACGATCGGGGTCGGCTACAACGCGAAACGGACCGGGGACATCACCAAGTCCTGGAAGCATCTCTACGATTCCGATCAGTTCGCGGGCAGGATATCGCTGCTTGGCGACGGACCGAACGTGCTCGGCCACGCAATGAAGTACCTGGGCCATTCGCTGAATTCGACCGACCTTGCGCACATCAAGGCGGCAGAGGAGCTGCTGATCGCGCAGAAGGAGAACATCAAGGTCTTTGCCGACGACAACGGCCAGGACCTGCTGGTGTCGGGCGAAGTCGTGATCGCCCAGGAATGGAACGGCGACATCCTGCAGGTCATGGCGGAAGACGACGACCTTTCTTTCTACGTACCCGACGAGGGCGGCCTGATATGGCAGGATTGCCTTTGCATGCCGAAGGGGGCGCCGCACCCGGAGAATGCGCACGCATTCATCAACTTCATCCTTGATGCCGACGCCGGCGCCGCGATCGCGGACTACATCCAGTACGCGACGCCAAACGAGGCTGCCAGGGCAAAGCTCGGACCCGAATACAACGAGAACCCGGCGATCTTTCCGCCCGACGAAACCGTCGCCAAATGCGAGTTTCAGCTCTATCTGGGCGAAGAGCATGTGAAGAACATCAACGACGCCTGGACCCGCGTCCAAGCCGCCTGACCGCAGTCGGGGCGGGTCCGGTCGGCCCGCCCTGACCCGTTCCCCGCATGGAGAGCTTCCGCCAGAATCAAAGGGTCTTCTGGATCCTCGCGGGCCCCGGCTCCCTCTGGCTCTTGCTTTTCTTCCTGGTGCCGCTCGGCATCGTGTGGATCCTGTCGTTCGGCGAAAAGGCGGTCATCGACGGCAAGGTCTCGATCACCGAAACCGAAATCACCTGGACCCTGGCCAACTACGTCCGGGCGCTGGCCGACCCGGTCTATCTGGTAATCATCTGGAAATCGATCTGGATCTCGGCGCTGGCGACGATGCTGTGCCTGGCCATTGCCTACCCGGTCGCCATTGTCATTGCCTTCGCCGCCCCGCGCTGGCAGCCGTGGCTGCTGCTGGCGGTGATCCTGCCGTTCTGGATCAACCTTCTCATTCGCACCTATGCACTGATCGCGGTGTTCCGGACGCGGGGCTACGTGAACTTCGTGCTGGAATGGACCTACGACACGCTCTGGCTCGACAGGCTGTTCGGCCCGTTTGAGCCGCTGGAGCTGCTCTACAACGACTTCGCCGTCGTCGCCGGCCTGGTCTACGTGTTCATGCCCTTCATGGTGCTGCCGCTCTACGCGTCCATCGAACGCCTGGATCGATCGATGCTTGAGGCGTCCCTCGACCTTGGCGCGTCGCAGGCGGCCACCTTCCTGCGCGTGACGGTCCCGCTGACCATGCCCGGCATCATCTCCGGCGTGATCCTGGTGTTCATCCCCTGCCTCGGTTCGTTCCTGACCGCCGACCTGCTGGGGGGAACCAATGCCACGATGATCGGCAATGTCATCGAGCGGCAGTTCAAGGCCGCCAACGACTGGCCCTTTGGCGCCGCTCTCAGCTTCCTGCTGATGTATGTCACGTTCGGTGTCCTTGCGCTGCGCGCGCTGCTCACCCGCGATGCGGAGATGCAGGCATGAGGATGCTGCGCCGCCGGGTCGATCCGCTGGACTATGCCGGACGGATCTGGATGAGGACCTTCTTCTGCATGGTGTTCGCCCTGCTCTATGCCCCGGTGATCCTGATGATGGCATTCAGCTTCAATGATTCGCGGCGCAACATCGTCTGGAGGGGATTCACCACCAAGTACTACGAGAAGGCGTGGAACAACGACGGGTTGATCGAGGCCTTCATCAATTCGTTGACCATTGCGGCCATCAACACCGTTGTCGCCACCGTTCTCGGCGCGATGGTGGCATTGCTGTTGTGGAGGTTCCGGTTTCCGTTCAAGAGTGCCTACGAGGGATTCATGGCCCTGCCCATCGTGATTCCCGAAATCTGCATGGGGGTGGCCATGCTTGCCTTCTTCTCGCGCATCGGCTGGCCGACAGGAATGCCCTGGCCTCTCAACCTCTCGGCGATCACCGTCGCCCATGTCGCCTTCAGCTTCCCCTTCGTGGCCATCGTCGTTCGCGCCCGCATGGCTGGATTCAATCGCGAACTCGAGGAAGCGTCACGCGACCTGGGGGCCACGGAATGGCAGACGTTCCGGCACGTGATCTTCCCCTACATGCGACCGGGCCTGGTGGCCGGCGCCTTGCTGGCCTTCACGCTTTCGCTTGACGACTTCGTGATCACCTTTTTCACGTCGGGCCCGGAAACCGTGACCTTCCCGGTCAAGGTCTATTCCATGGTCCGCTTCAGCGTGACGCCGGAGGTCAACGCCGCTTCGACCGTGCTGGTGGTGATCACGCTGATCGTCGCGGCACTGATGCTGCGGGTACAGCGTCCGGGCGAGGCAGGCACTCGATGAGCATCATTTCCATTCGCAACGTCACCAAGGAGTTCGGCGGGATCGCCGCCGTCGACAATGCAAGCATCGAGATTGCGGCAAACGAGTTCTTTGCGGTGCTCGGCCCCTCCGGCTGCGGAAAGACCACGCTCCTGCGCATGCTTGCAGGATTCGAGACGCCGACCACGGGGGAGATCCTGATCGATGGCGTTGACGTCAGCACGATGGCCCCCAACAGGCGGCCGGTGAACATGGTCTTCCAGTCCTACGCCGTGTTTCCGCACATGACGGTGCTGGCGAACGTGGGATACGGGCTGAAGGTGACCGGAGTTCCTGCTGCCGAAACCCGGCAGCGGGCGGAGGAAGCCCTGGAGATGGTCCAGCTGGCACACCTGGGCGGGCGGAAGCCGGACCAGCTCTCCGGCGGCCAGCGTCAGCGTGTCGCCCTTGCGCGGGCGCTGGTGAAGCGCCCAAAGGTGCTGCTTCTTGACGAGCCGATGTCGGCGCTCGACGCGAAGCTGCGCGAACAGATGCAGCTTGAGCTGACACGCCTGCAGGAGGAGGTCGGGATCACGTTCGTCATTGTCACCCACGACCAGGACGAGGCCCTGTCCATGGCCGACCGCATCGCCGTCATGCAGTCAGGGCGCGTGGAGCAGATCGCAACCCCTGAACTGCTCTATGAATCGCCAAACTCGCGCTTTGTCGCCGACTTCATCGGAAGGGTGAACCTTCTCGACGGGCAGGTCACCGGGGCCACCGACCAAGGCGTGACGGTTGACGTCGCGCACCTCGGCAGGGTGACGATCCCGCATTCGGGCCATGCGCAAGGCGGGGTTTCGCTGGCGGTCAGGCCGGAGAAGATCCGCATGACGGCAAACAGGCCGGATTCCAGCCTCCTCGTCCAGGGCCGCATCGTCGATTGGGCCTATTACGGCGATGCGTCGCACATCCGCGTGCAGCCGGCCAGCGGTCCGCCCATGTCGGTCACCGTACAGAACGAAACCCGATCAACCATCGAGAGCGGAGACGTGGGCGACCAGGTCTGGCTCAGCTGGCGGGCGGAGGACACCTTGGTCCTTGACCGCTGAACGATGGTGGAATCGTCCAGCCTCAGACCGGACTCCACCCTTCCCTGACAAGGTCGTCGTGCACGCGCTCTATCGCCTGTCCCAGGCGATCAACGGCGAGATCGATCTCCGATCTGGTGACGACCAGCGGCGGCGACATCACGTTCAGCCGTCCGATGGGACGCACCAGCACACCGAGCGATTCCGCTGCGTCGGAAATGCGCTTGCCGATATTGACCTCTTCCGGAAGCATCTCCCTGGTGGTTCGGTCAAGGACGTTTTCCAGGCAGCGCATCAAGCCGATTCCGCGCACGTTGCCGACCAGTTTCATGCCCTCAAGGTCGCGGAGTCTCTCGCCGAAATAGTCCCCGACCTCCCGGGCATGTTCGAGAATGTTCTCGCGCTCCATGATCTCGATGTTCTTCAATGCCGCCACGCAGCAGACCGGGTGCCCGGCATAGGTGAAACCGCTGGTGTAGACGCGCGAAGGATCACCGGACGAGATGGTCTCATGAACTCGGTCGGAGTAGATCGTCGCGCCGATCGGCAAGTAGCCCGACGAGAGCCCCTTTGCGGAGCAAATTATGTCTGGGACGATTCCGAACACGTCCTCCGACGCGAACCAGTGCCCCAGGCGGCCAAATGCGGTGACCACTTCGTCGGATACGTAAAGGATGTCGTGACGCCTGCAGACCTCGTGCATCCGCTTGAGATAGTCGCCGGGCGGCACCAGCACGCCGCCAGCGCCCATGACCGGCTCGGCAAAGAAGGCCCCCACCCTGTCCGGGCCGATCTCGGCGATCTTGTCTTCGAATTCCTTGACCAGATGCTGGCAGAACTCGTCCTCCCCCATGCCGTTCGGAGCCCGGTAAAGGTCCGGTTCCGAGACGTGATGGATGGTGTCCTCGATGTACCTGAACCCGTGCTGCCTATCCGCCTCCTTGTAGCCGATCGATATCGTGGCATAGGTCGATCCATGATAGGCTTGACGGCGTGCGATGACATGGACCTTCTGGGGCCTGCCTGCGCATTGCTGGTAGAAGTGCACGAGGCGCAATGCGCTGTCGACCGCCGTCGACCCACCGGTTGAGAAGTGCACGCGGTTGAGGTCGCCCGGCGCCAGTTCGGCCAGTCTGGCCGCCAACCGGGCCGCCGGCTCGTTGGACATGTCGGTGAACGTCGAACTGTATGACAGCTTCGTGACCTGTTCCGCGATCGCGTCCGCCATTTCCTGCCGGCCGAGGCCAATGTTGTTGCACCAGAGGCCGCCGATCATGTCGAGATAGGTCTGGCCGTTGGAGTCCGTCATCTCCGAGCCCGACCCCCGGGACATGATCAGTGATCCCGAATCCTCGTAACTCTCGAAGTGTGTAAACGGATGCAGAAAATGCCTGCGATCAAGTTCCCACAGTTGATGCGCTGCGTCGTTCCTCATTTCCATGCGTCCCAAGTGGCTCCGATCTCCTGTGGATAGTGATTCACCAATGCACATGCAAACGCGAGCTTGCAATCGCGAAGGACGAACTGGCCAAGGAGACCTGCGATCGACGGCATCGGGCCGGTTTCCGGACACGGATCCTCGGCATCCGCGACAACGGGAATGTCGACAGGGATGCGCCTCACGCGTTGGCCATGGTCCGCCGCATCCCGCGGGTCCGG
Source organism: Paracoccaceae bacterium (assembly GCA_965208685.1). GTDB lineage: Bacteria > Pseudomonadota > Alphaproteobacteria > Rhodobacterales > Rhodobacteraceae > JAJEFO01. The sequence continues at coordinate 2,133,602 of CBDBPL010000007.1, forward strand.
TGCAGGCTTGACGACATCCCTGGTTGACGGTTCTCTCTTGGCGGATGACATCGCCGTCGCGGTCCGGCCTGCCGCAACCAAGGCGGTCGCCGCAAACCGGACACCGGTTCCCAAAGCGCGATCAAACGCTTGCAGAGCCGGCTTCAGCCATCCGGCAGCACGCTCGCAAGCCTCAGTCTCTGGATCTTGCCTGATGGTCCCTTCGGCAGTTCATCAAGGAAGTGGATGGCATCGGGAGCCTTGAAGTCCCCAAGTCTCCGCCGACAAAGTTCCAGCAACTCAGAAGCGTCCAGCGCTGAACCGGCACGCACGCGCACGGCCGCCTCCACCGTCTCCCCGTACCTGGCGCACTTGCGCGCAAAGGCAGCCGCCTCAACCACGTCGGGGTGGCCATAGAGCGCTTCGTCGACCTCACGCGGCGCGATGTTCTCGCCGCCCTTGATGATCAGTTCCTTCAGGCGACCGGTGACGAAGACGTAGCCCTGTTCGTCCATGTGCGCCAAATCTCCGGTTCGCAGCCAGCCGCCGCGAAAGATCTCGCCCGTGGCCTTCGCGTTCTTCAGGTATTCCAGCATGACATTCGGACCGCGTACGACAATCTCTCCTGTCGTGCCACGCGGGACGGCCTTGCCCTCGCCATCCTGGATCTCGACTTCGCAGCCGGAGGCGATGCCCGGCGACCCGATCTTGCGAGGCGCGGGCGGCAACGGATTCGACAGTATCTGCGCGGCGGTTTCGGTCAGGCCCATCGTCTCAATGATCGGAACCGAAAAGCGTGCCTCAAACGCCGACTGCGTTTCCACGGCCAGTGCAGATGATGCCGAGCGGCCGAGCCGCAGCCGGCCACGGCATTCGGCATCGGGCCCGGCACCCCCGTGCAGCAGGTGCGATATGATCGTCGGCACGACCGAAAACCAGGTGACCCGGCATTCCGATGCCTGTTGCCAGAACTGCGAGGCCGAAAACCGCGATGTCATGGCCAGCGACCCTCCCGACACGAGGCTGCCCATCACCGTCACGCAAAGCCCATTGATGTGATAGATCGGCAGGACGCAAAGACCGCGGTCGCCCGGTGTCAATTCATGCGCCACTGCCGTGGTCCACCCACCCGCCAGCAGGCTGGCATGGCTGTGAACCACGCCCTTGGGCCGCCCGGTGGTGCCTGAGGTGTACATCAGGAGCGCGTGGTCGCCCGGTGCAATGTCGTGCAGCCTGCCCTCAACGCGATTCGCGAGCCCGACCGGTGTCACGCCCGACCGGTTCGCCTCCTCAAAGAGCGCGCGGCAGTCCGGGTGGACATAGCCAAAACGGGCCTCCGAATGCTCCAGTGCATAAGCGATGGCGTCGCGGCCCGCGGCGAGGTTGATCATCGTCGCCCTGAACCCGCCTGCCAGCGCGCCGTAGAGCGCGACAACGCCCTCCCGGCCGTTGGGTGCAACAATGGCCACGCTTTCGCCCTTCCTCGCGCCATGCGCCGTCAGCACACGGGCGAAGTCCAACGCCTCTTCCTGAAGCGTGTCCCAGTCGATCGCGTCGCCGGTTTCCGGAAACACGATCGCGGTTCCCCTGCACTCGGCACGCGCTGCCAGCCAGTCGCGAACCGTGCCTTCGGGAGGAGCCTCGCGAGAGAGCTTCATTTCCCCGCAACGCCCCAATAGTCATCAAAGATATCGCCCAGCGCCGGTTCACGCGACGGGATTTCCCGAACGATCTTGGTGCTTTGCAGGAAGTGCCTCCAGTGCAGGTTGTCGTCCATGGCATTCCTGCCCCAACTGCCGCAGCCCATCGACAGCGAGAACGGCAACCCGTTGGTGAACGATCCGCCCGTTGCGAACGCGTGCGCCTGGTTGACGATCACGCGGCTGGTCGGGATGGCACGGGCCAGCATCATCGGGCGGTCGGCCATTGCCGTATGCAAGCCGACCGAGTGACCGGCACCCTGGTGAAGCTGAATGGCGCGGGTGATCTGCACTGCCTCCGCAAAGTCGCGCGCCCGATACAGCGCCAGCACCCGGCTCAGCTTTTCGCCCGAAAGCGGATGGGCAGGGCCAATGCCCCTTGTCGGGACCGCGATGTATTCCGTGCCCTCAGGCACCCGGCCTTCCAGACCCAAGGCAGCGATCATCCTGTCGGCGTCCTGGGCGATGACCTCGCCGTTCAATTTCCCGTCGGGCCAGAGCGCCGAGACGACCGCGGCCTCGTCATCCACCAGCGCGCCCCCTGCCTTCGCCAACTCGGCCAGGAAGGTGTCATGGACAGCGTCCACCACGACCGCAGAATTCTCCGACGAACAGCTGGTGGCATTGTCAAATGTCTTGGAGGCGCGGATCTTCGCTGCCGCCGCCGCCAAGTCGGCAGTCTCGTCGACTATGACGGTGACGTTGCCCGCCCCGACCGCGACCGAAGGGGTCCCGGCAGTCTGCGCGCGATTCACGTTGTCCTGGCTGCCGGTGCAGACGATCCTGTCGCAGGTCTCCATCAGCCGCTGGGTCCTCTCCTTCGATCCCGGCGCGGGCACCATCTGCACAAGATCCGGGTCTTCGCCGATCTTGGCGAATTCAGCGTGAGTGAACTCCAGCAGCCGCTCGCAGGTCGCCAGACCCTTCGGCGACGGCGCAACGACGATCGAGTTTCCGCACTTCAACGCGTTGATTATGTTGTTCGCAGGCGTGGCTGCCGGATTGGTCGAGGGCACGATGGCCCCGATGACGCCCATCGGCCGCGCGACTTCGGTGATGCCCGCCGCCGCGTCATCGCGGATGACTCCAAAGGTCCGCACACCCTTGATGTCGCGCATCAATCCCAGAGTCTTCCGGTAGTTCTTGATGATCTTGTCGGAAACGTTCCCAAGGCTGGTCGTTTCGACCGCCAGTTCCGCCAGTTCCCGGTTGCGCCCCGGCTCCATGATCGCCCAGGCCGCGGCCTGGGCGGCGCGGTCGTAGCGACGCTGGCTGCCCTCCGCCTCGTAACCCGCCTGCGCAGCCCGCGCACGCGCCATGACCGCGTCAAGTTCGCCAATCGGGTCGGTGGCATTCATCTAATGGCGCTCCTGCCTTCTCTCATTGGCAAATGTGCCCCGAGACGGATCCGGGAGGGGCGCACCCCTCCCGGCAGGTTCCCGCTTGGAAGGTGGCAAAGCCTCCCGTCAAAGCCCGGCCAAGAGCTCCTTCAGCGTGGCTTCTCGGGCCTTCCACATCTCAATGACTTCGGCCCGGGTCATGATGTGCATGGGCGAGCCGCCCGCTTTCATCCTGCCCTGCACACGACCGTTTTCGAACATCGTCGGGAAGACTTCGGCCAGCTTGTCGATCACGGCCTGCGACGTACCTTTCGGCACCATCACGCCGCGGAAGTTCACGGATGCGTTGTCGATGTCGAAGCCCTGCTCTCCAAGCGTCGGCACGTCGGGCAGGAAATCGTTCCGCTCCAGGTCAAAGACGCCAAGGATCTTGACGTTGCCCGCCTCGCGCGCGCGGAAGGCGTCCGAGAGGTTGTTGACACCGCCCAGGACCTCGCCCGCGATCACGGCCTTCATGGCACCTGCACCGCCCTGGCTGTTCGGGATATAGGCCAGTTTCACGCCCGCCGCCTTTTCAAGCTGAAGCGCCGCGATGTGATGCCCGACGAAGAGCCCTGCGCCCGAAAACGTCAGCTTTCCGGGGTTGGCCTTGGCATAGTCGACAACGTCGGCCATCGAATCGAACTCGCTGTCGGCGGCTACAACGAAGACCGCCGGATCGGCGCCCCAGTTGGCGATGGGCTCGAAACTGTCGGCCCCGTATTCCACGCCGCCCTCGATCGACTGGGCAATGAAATGCGGAATGTTGTAGGCGCCAAGCGTATAGCCATCGGCATCGGCCTGCGTCGCGAACCAGTTCCAGCCGACGCGGCCGCCCGCGCCGGGCTTGTTGATGATGGCGATCGGCATGCCAAGCGCGTCTTCGTTGCCAGCAGTCATGGTCACTATCCGCGCCTGGAAATCCGTGGCACCGCCGGCGCCATAGCTGATCATCAGCAAGATCGGACGTTCAGGATAGTTCTCGTCGGCCGTGGCCGCGCCGGTCAATCCCACCATTGCGATGGAAGCCGCTGCAAGTAGTTTCTTCATGGTTCGTCCTCCTTTTGGGTTTGGTCTGCCGCCATTGCGGCTCAGAAGAGAATCTCTCGCGGAGTGAAAACGTTCAGTAGCTTCGCGAAGAGACCGTACATGACCGCCAGGAACCCGGCGGTAATTGCGATGCGCTTGATCCAGCTCTTCGCCTCCCGGTGCGGTGCGGGATCGTAGAGCGACAGAAGTACAAAGAACGCAATCGTCGAGGCGGTATAGAATCCCAGCGACTTGGCCGCCCAGAAGACGAAAATCAACGCTACGACAAGACCTGGCGCGATGTTGACCATGGATTGCCGATCCAACCCATTGCCGACCCTTGAACGGCCCAGGACCGCCTTTCCGAAAGTCAGGAGCGCGAGCACGACGAAGAACGAGGAAATCAGGCGCGGAAACAGGAAGGCGTCCGCCGGTTCCTGGGTAAAGCTGACATAGGCCACCCAGATGCCGACGACGGCAACCAGTCCGCTGGCGACGACATGCTGCGTGCGCGGCAGGCCCGTCATGACAGCGCCCCCTCTTTCCGGATCGCGTCGTCCTCGGTGACATGGCGGCGGTGCCGCAGTTCCATCCAGGCGGAATAGCCAATCGACAGGACGACAATCGCGATCAGCGCCAGGTTGAGTGTCCCGGTCAGGAAGTATGCGCCCATGCTCGAGGTGGCGTTTGCGATCATGCTGCCCTGAATGAAGTTCGCCTCGGCAATCGGTCCCAGGATCAGGCCCAGCACCAGGGGCGCGGCGGAAAAGCCGAACCGTTCCAGGAAAAACATGCCGGTGCCAAGTGCGGCCATGACATAGACATCGCCCATCGAGTGCTGCACCGAATAGCTGCCGAATACCGCCAGCCCCAGTACCACCGCACCCATCACCGCGTTCGGCACCTGCGCCACTTTCGCGGCCAGCCCGGCGACATAAAGGCCGAAGATGCACATCAGGATCTGGCCAACCAGCATCGAGTTGATGAAGGTCCAGGCCACGTCGGGGTAGTTGTCAAAGAGGTCGCTGCCCGGAAAGATCCCGTGGATCAGGAGTCCGCCAAGCAGCACTGCTGCCGTCGGCGATCCGGGGATTGACAGCGTCAGAAGCGGCACCAGTGACGGCCCGACCATTGCGTTGTTGGCGCTTTCCGCCGCAATCACGCCCTCGCTGTGGCCAGTGCCGAACTTGTCGCGCTCCGGGCTCATTTTCCTGGACTGGTCATAGGCGACCAGCCCGGCGATCTGCCCGCCGACACCGGGGATCAGTCCGATGATCGAGCCGGTAAGCGTTCCGATGCTGAGCGCCCGGGAACGGCGAAAAACCTCGCGGAAGGCCTCGGAAATCGGGTGCCGTTCGACCTTCAGCACTTCGGCGTCCAACTGCCGACGCCCCTTGGCGAACATCGCGATCACCTGCGGGATGGCAAACAGCCCTATCAACGCGGGGATCACGTTGATCCCGCCCGACACGCTGGAATGAAAGATGAACCGTTGCGCGCCCATTATGTCGTCGAAGCCGATCGTCGCGAGCCAGAGCCCGATGCAACCCGACAAGAGGCCCTTCACGACAGAACTGGAATCGAGCGATCCGATCACCGTGACGCCGAGAATGGCAAGCCAGAACAGATGCGACGGCCCGAAGGCCAGAGCCCACTGCGCCAGCACCGGTGTCAGGAAAATCAGCAGCAGAACGCCGAAGACACCACCCACGGCGGAAGCAAGGAACGACAGTTGAAGTGCGCGAGCGCCGTGACCCTGCTGCGCCATCGAGTGCCCGTCCAGCGTCGTCGCAATGTTTGCGGGCGCACCCGGTATCTTCAACAGGATCGCGCTCACCGCGCCGCCCGCTACCGTCGAGGTATAGGCGGCTCCAAGCAGGATGAGACCCTGCGCAGGCTCGAGTCGGAAGGTGAAGGGAATGAGCAGCGCCACCGCCATTGTCGGCGACAGTCCCGGCGTCGCGCCAAGAATCAACCCGCCGATTGTGCCTATGAGCAGCAGTCCGAAATTGAACGGCGTGAAGACGTCACCGAAATAGAGCAGGAACTCCAAGCCAGCCCTCCCTAGGCGCCTTTGGCAGTTGACGAATCAGGATAGGCCATGAAAATAGTTTTGCAAATGTTTTCATTTTTTGCTTAGAAATAGGATTCAAATGACTGATAGAAAACGAAAAGCCCGTCGACGCCCTCGGCCTCCCACCAGCGCCAGACCGTCGGCTTCGACATGCCCGTCCGCCGCATGGTCTCCGCAAGCCCGCGGCCCGAGCCGAGCGCCAGGACGATGCGGGCCCGCCACACGTGCTTCTGCGGCGGGTTGTTGACGATCCCTTCGAGGCGCTCGCGGTCTCCGGCCGAGAGTTCGATTTCCTGTCGCGTCGACTTCCTGCCCATTGCTCCTGTCTCCCTGTCATTGGCCGCATGAAGCGGACATCATCGCCGTGGCAAAGGCAGCCAAGGTATCGGCGTCAACGGTGTCGCGCAATTTCAACCACCCAGAACTGGTGAAGGCGTCGACCCGCAAGAAGATCGACGCCGCCGTGCGGCGGCTCGGCTACATTCGAAACCGCGCCGCACAGACGATTCACGGCATTCGAAGCGGCACCGTGGGCCTGATCGTTCCGACGGTGGACCAGGCGATCTTCGCCGAACTCATCGAGAGCTTCTCCGAGGCCATCGAGGAATTCGGCTTCACCATCCTCCTCGCGTCGCACGGCTACAGCCTGGATCGAGAATACGCGCTGACACGCAAGATGCTGGAACATCGGATCGACGGGATTGCCCTGATCGGGATGGATCACTCCGACGACACGTACGAACTCCTGGCGCAGCAAGACATGCCGGCACTGCTGCTGTGGAATTACGCTGAGGATGCGCCGCTTCCCTGCGTCGGATCCGACAACTACATGGCAGGATGCCTGATCGGCGAACACGTGGTCAGCCTTGGCCACCGAAAGGTGGCGGCCGTGTTTCCTCCAATGGCAGGCAACGACCGCGCGTCCCAGAGATTCGCCGCGGTGGCGGATGCCCTGGCTTCCGCCGGATGCGACATTCCGAAAGATTGGCGAATGGAGACGCCATACAGCGTCGCCGCGGCAAAAGCGGCGGTCGAGAAACTGATCGCATCGGCAAATCGCCCGACGGCCATCATCTGCGGCAACGATGTGCTCGCCTGGGGCACGTTGCACGCCCTCGTTCGTCACGGCGTCGGCGTGCCTGGCGAAATCTCGGTGACCGGCATCGGGGACTTCAACGGATCAAGGGAATTCGAACCCAGCCTGACCACGGTTCGCATACCCGCACGCGCAATCGGATCGAAGGCGGCGAAATCAATCGCCGGGATCATCATTTCAGACGAACGGACGCAGGCGAGCGCGCATTTCCCGCCGGAACTGATCGTTCGGGCAACATGCGGTCCGGTCCCGGACCCCTGGTCGCCACGCCGCCAAGGACAGTCGGCGGGAGCAAGCCCTTTCTCGTGATTGACCCCGGACGGAACAGGATCGAACATGCTGCTTGCGTCTGTCGCATGCGGCACGAAGTCGGTCCGCTTGCGCCGTTAGGCCGTTGGGGGCGCACCGGTTCCAACCGGCAACTGATGGGCGCGAACGGTCACTCTTGCACAAGACGGCGCGCAAACGAGGTGAATGCCTTCAAGAGCCCGGAATGCGCCCTTCAATTCAGCCAGGCGCCCTTGGAGTGCAAGGCAGGCTCCGCGCACGGAGACGGCTGCACGCCAACGCGGCGCCGTCCTCGCTCAAGCCCATGAAATTCGCCTCCCACCCTCCGGGTCCACGAACAACGGACCTTTTGGCGGCATCCAAGGTCGCAATCTCGACGAGGGCCGTTTGCAGGAGCACGCGCTCCGCCTCTCCACGGGTATTGAACAGGCCCACATTGATGCCCCAATGACGTTCGCCGTCGGCAGAAGCCCGCAACACGACCAGCCCCTCTTCAAGTTCGGAATCCGGTTCCTCCTGAGCGGAGCCCTGCGCGACGAGGGGCCTGAGAACAGGCCTTTGGTCGATGCCGGTCCGCCCAGCACCCAGGTTCGTGGCCGCGGCAATTTCAGCGAGAGCCGGAATCGTCGTGTCGCCGAGCGCAACTTCGACCAGGACGTCGGAAATGTCTTCGGCAATGGCGATGGAGGTTTCAGCCGTCGGGGCGACAATCGGCCTCAGGGGAGGTCGGGAAGAACGCACTACGCGTCCGGACTGTGCAACGATGCTTGCGGGCAGGTCGAGGGCCGGACGCCGGGGCTTCTTGACCGCCACGCGGTTCGGAGACCGGGAGAATCCCATGTCGAGCAGCTCGGCAACGCGCTGGTTCCGCGATGCCACGGACCGACCCCCGAACACCGTCGCGATCACGCGCTTTCCGCCTCGCTCCGCCGAAGCGACAAGGTTGAAGCCAGCCGCCCGCGTGAAGCCGGTCTTGATGCCGTCCGCCCCCTTGTATGCATTCAACAGGCGTCGGTTCGTGTTCCTCACCGTCTTCACTCCGGTGTTGGTCGAACGGCGGGAAAAGAGATTGTAGTAGTCAGGGAAGTCGTAGAACAGCTGACGTCCCAGGACTGTCATGTCGCGCGCAGTCGAGAGATGCCCGCGCTCCGTCAGTCCGTGCGCGTTCTTGAACGTTGTCTTGTTCAGCCCCATGGCCTTCGCCATGTCGTTCATGCGCCGAGCAAATTTTGCCTCGCTGCCGGATACGGCCTCGCCGAGGGCCGTCGCCGCATCGTTGGCAGACTTCACGGCTGCCGCCCGGATAAGGTAGCGGAGCCTGACCTTCTGGCCGGCTCTGAGGCCGAGCTTCGAAGGCGGTTCGTTCGCCGCGTGTCGGGAGATCCGCACTTTCTGGTCGAGATCGATCTCCCCGCGTTCCACTGCGTCAAAGACGACATAGAGCGTCATCATCTTCGTGAGAGACGCCGGATGAAGCCTGGTGTCAGCATTCCTCGAATGCAGGACCTTTCCCGTTCGCGCATCCATGACCATGGCCGCATACGGCGCGGCACTTCCTTCAGCCGGATGCAGAAGGAAACACGCGATGAGCGCAAATTGGAATGCCGCTCGACTGATCCTCACGACACTGCCCCTCCTACTTGCCTCAGCCCATTCATGTTCCGGGCCTTTCTTGTTTCGGGCAGCCTAACACACTTGAATATATCAAAAAAAGATGAATCTTGGACAATTGCCAAAAGCGCCTGCTTGCCACCAGATCAGGTAGCCGAGTCCGCTTCACACACTACATGTTGCTGCAGATCTCTTCGATGACGCCAGGAAGATCGGACAGTGCGGCGATCTCGCGGAACCGACTGTGGTGCATCGGCGGATCAGCGGCATCGAGTTCCCAGGCCGGGCTGCAGGGCACGTGAACGCCCCAGCCGCCGGCCGAAATCACGGGAATCACGTCGGACTTGAGCGAGTTGCCGGCCATCAGCGCATGTCGCGGTTCGATCCCGCGCCCGGTCAAAATGCCCAAATATACCTCGCTTGTCTTTTCCGAGACGATTTCCACGCCGTCAAAGAGTTCGCCGAGCCCGGACTGGGCGAGCTTCCGTTCCTGGTCCAGAAGGTCTCCCTTGGTGATCAGCAGCAGCGTGAAGTCCGCCGAAAGGGTTCGCACGGTCTCTTCCACCCCGTTCAGGAGCTCGATGGGCTCACGCAGCATTTTCTGGCCGCAGGCAATCAGTTCCGCGATGACCTCGCCCGGCACCCGATTCTCAGTCACCTGCAAGGCGGCCTCGATCATCGAAAGCGTGAAACCCTTGATTCCGTAGCCATATCGTTCGATGTTCCGCCGCTCGGCATCTCGAAGGCGATCAGCGACGTGATCGCTCGCCGCGTAGTCGGACAGCAGATTGGCGAATCTTTCCTGCGTGAACTGAAACAGCCGCTCGTTGTGCCAAAGCGTGTCGTCTGCATCCAGGCAGATCGTCGTCAGCATGGCTCGTCCCCCTTTGCACATTTGCAGGATCGCCTGTATTCTGCAGCCAGTCCATTCCTGTTGCCGGATTCGCCATGACTTCATCTGCCTTGCGATCGATGGCCGACCGCGACGAGACGCCAGAAGGCGGTGTTGACGTCCTTGTCAAGACCAAGCCAAAGACGGAACGCCCCCCGCTCTACAAGGTCCTGCTGCTGAATGACGACTACACGCCGATGGAGTTCGTGGTTCACGTGCTCGAGCGGTTTTTCGGCATGAGCCACGCGCAGGCCTTCGAACTGATGCTGGCGGTTCACAAGAAGGGGCTCGCCGTGGTTGGCGTGTTTTCGCTCGAAGTGGCGGAAACCAAGGTCACGCAGGTCATGGACTTCGCCAGGCGCCACCAGCACCCGCTCCAATGCACGCTGGAGAAGGAGTAGGGTCCCGCGCGCCCCGCTTCTTGCATGCATGCTTGCCCAACGACTTTCGCTCGCCCTTGAAAGAGGGATCGTGAACCTGCCAAGGGACGGCAAGATCGCGGTGGTGCTGCCGGCAGCTGGAACCGACCTTTCGGCCCTGCCGCGTGAACGAACCGAGGTGGTCTCGCAAAGCTTTCGCGTCCACCGGGCGTTCTCGGAATCGGGATACCGCGTCCTGTCGGCGCCGGAAGGACCGTACGCGCTGGCGATCCTCTCGTTGCCTCGCGCCAAGGCCGCAGCAAAGGCCGCCCTTGCCGAAGTCGTCCCGGTCACGCGCGGGCCCACCTTGATCGACGGGCAGAAGACGGACGGCGTGGAGAGTCTCCAAAGGGAACTCGGGCAACGCGCGCTCGTGGGCGAGGTGCTCGTCAAGGCGCATGGCAGGATGTTTGCCGCGACCGAAATCGACTGCGCCGGATGGAACGCCGTGCCCGGACAGGTGGCGCGTCCGAATGGCGGCATCTACAGGACTTCGCACGGTGCGTTTTCCTCGGACGGAGTCGACCCCGGATCCCGCGCTCTCGCGGAGGCCCTGCCAGACAGGATGGAAGGACACGCAGTCGATCTGGGTTCCGGCTGGGGCTACCTGGCGGACGCGGTCCTGAAACGCGGCGCAACCTCGGTGGACCTGGTCGAAGACGATCTTGCCGCGCTGGAAGCCTCCCGGGCGAATCTGGATGATGCCCGTGCCCGGTTTCACTGGACCGATGCGCTGACGTTCCGTCCCGATCCGCTCGCCGACCATGTCGTGACGAACCCGCCTTTCCACGCGGGCCGGAACGCGGATGCCTCCATTGGACAGGGATTCATTCGAGCCGGCGCAAGGATGCTGGCCCGCAAGGGGACTCTTTGGCTTGTCGCCAACAGGCATTTGCCCTACGAATGGACCCTTGTAGAAGTCTTTCGTGACGTTCGCACCCTGGGGCAACACGCCGAGTACAAGCTGTTCAAGGCCGCGCGGCCCCGACCCATCCGCGAGAGATAGTTTGCATGTCGCTTTCGATTGCCGGAAAAACCGCCGTTGTCACCGGGGCCGCAAATGGGGTTGGCCTCTCGATCGCGCTCCATTTCCTGAAGGAAGGCGCCAAGGTGATGCTCGCCGACATGGACGAGACACGGCTCGCGGAGGAAGTGAATGACATCGACGAAGGCGGCGAAAGGGCAGCCTGCTTTGCAGGAGACCTGCGCGAAAAGCTCACCGTTGCGAACCTGCTCTCCGCAACGATAGACCGCTTCGACCGGGTGGACATCCTCGTCAACGCGTCCCGGCAGGTGGTGACGGGGGATCCGCTCAACGCCAATGACGACGGCGTGCAGATGCTCATCGAGCAAAACCTGATGACCTCCCTGCGGGTGTCTCAGATATTTGCGAAGCGCATGATCAAGCAGGCGGAGGGTGGCAACGGCGAAACGCCTGCCGGGTCAATAATCAACCTGTCTTCTATCGCGGCGCGGCGCTTCCAGCCCAAGCTTCTGGCCTATTCCGTGAGTTCCGCCGCGCTTGACCAGATGACTCGTGCCCTCGCTGTCGTGCTCGCGCCGCACCGCATTCGCGTGAACGCCATCGCGTTCGGCTCGGTCATGAGCGCTTCCTTGAAGGCTGCCCTGGACGGCAACAATGGCATGCGCAACGAGATCGTCTCCTCGACTCCGCTTGGGCGCATTGCGAGTCCGACCGAACTTGCGGAAGTTGCGCAGTTCCTGGCCTCCGAGGGGTCAGACTTCGTGACCGGACAGATTCTCACGGCGGATGGCGGAAGAACCCTTGTGGATGGCCCCGACGCCCCGGCACATTGACGTCAAGCGCCCAGGGCGCCGCCAGGGTCCACGGGGTCTGCGACTTTCTGGAGGAGCTGCCTGCCGGAGAGATCGTTTGCTCGACTGCCGAACTTCAGGCGAATCGGGACATGGCTTGACGTTCCCTGATCGCTCTGCCCAATTGTGCCGGCGATTCCGAAGGGAACGACCATCGCCTGAACTGTGGATGCAAGACACCCGTCATGCTGCTTCTAATAGACAATTACGACAGCTTCACCTTCAACCTCGTCCATTTCCTGGGTGAGCTGGGGGCGGAATGTCGCGTCTGCAGGAACGATTCCCTGCGGGTGGAGGAGGCGCTGGCGCTGAAACCGTCAGGGATCATCCTTTCTCCAGGACCATGCGACCCGGACAAGGCGGGCATCTGCCTCGCTCTCGTGCAGGCTGCGGCCAAGGCCGGCGTGCCCGTGCTCGGCGTCTGCCTTGGGCATCAGGCCATCGGCCAGGCGTTCGGCGGCAAGATCGTGCGTGCACGTGACATCGTTCATGGCAAGCCCGGCGTGATTCAACATGAAGGCCTCGGCGTTTTCCAGGGCCTGCCGTCACCGTTTCAGGCGACGCGCTACCACTCGCTGGTCGTCGACCGGGCCAGCCTTCCGAACTGCCTCGAATTGACCGCCGAGCTGGAAGACGGCACCGTCATGGGCCTTCGCCACCGGAACCACGCGATCGAGGGCGTGCAGTTCCATCCGGAATCAATCCGTTCCGAGCATGGGCATGCCATGCTGCAAAACTTCCTGAAATCCGTTCCGGAGCCGGCATGAGCGATTCGATGAAACCCCTGATCTACGCGGCCTCGGAAGGGCCGCTGAGCCGAACGCAGGCAGAGGAGGCGTTCAACATCCTGTTCGATGGAACGGCCACGCCCGCGCAGATGGGCGGCTTCCTGATGGCGCTTCGAGCGCGTGGCGAAGCGGTCGCCGAATACACGGCCGCCGCCGCCGTGATGCGCGCCCGGTGCGCTGCCGTGAGCGCTCCTCCCGGAGCCATGGACATCGTGGGCACGGGCGGTGACGGAATGGGCACGCTCAACATCTCGACCGCCACGGCGTTCGTCGTGGCCGGGGCGGGCGTTCCTGTCGCAAAGCACGGAAACCGCAATCTCTCCTCCAGGTCCGGTGCCGCAGACGTGCAAGGCGCCATGGGGATCGATGTCATGGTCGGGCCGGACGTCGTGGAACGGGCGCTCGCCGAGGTTGGCATCGGCTTCATGATGGCTCCAATGCATCATCCGGCGATGAAGCACGTCGGCCAGGTCCGGATGGAGCTTGGCGCCAAGACGATCTTCAACATTCTCGGCCCGCTGACGAATCCCGCAGGCGTCAAGCGCCAGTTGACCGGCGCCTTTGCGATCGACCTGATCTTCCCGATGGCAGAGGTCCTTATGGAACTTGGCAGCGAGGTGGTGTGGCTGGTTCACGGGGCCGACGGCACCGACGAAATCTCGATTTGCGGCCCGACTTCGGCTGCCATCCTGCAGGACGGCAAGATCACGTCAGCAGAGATTCACCCAGAAGATGCGGGGCTTCCCGTTCACCCCCTGAAGGAGATACTCGGTGGCTTGCCGGACGAGAATGCCGCCGCCTTCAGCGCCCTTCTCGACGGCGCTCCCGGAGCGTATCGCGACGCGGTGCTCCTGAACGCCGCAGCTGCGCTCGTGATCGCGGGCAAGGCGAACGACCTCAAGGAAGGTGTCGAGATCGCCGCCGAGAGCATCGCCTCCGGTGCCGCCCGCGCCAAGGTCGAAGGGCTGGCCCATGTCACTTCAGGGTCCTGACCCGCACCGGGGCGAAGCCAGGCCGCGTGCGGACAATTGACCGCAAGCCTCGGCGAATGGGCGGAACTGCCCTTCTTCACGGAAGACTGGCCCCAAGTTGCCGCCGCCATTTCGGCCGACTCGCGCCGGATCCTGCCACCGGAAGAGTTGCGATTTGCCGCCCTTGAGCGCTGCCAGCCGACCGCCACTCGTGCGGTCATACTCGGCCAGGATCCTTATCCGACGCCCGGACATGCCAACGGGCTGGCGTTTTCGGTGACCGCCGGAACGGCCCTGCCAAAGTCGCTCGGAAACATCTTCCGCGAGCTTGACAACGATGTCGGACGCTCTCCCGCAACGGGCGATCTTGCCGGCTGGGCGGATGCGGGGGTGCTGCTCCTCAACACCTCGCTGACGGTTCCGGAAGGAGATGCAGGCGGCCATCTGCATCTGGGTTGGGAAGCGCTTGCCGCCCAGGTGCTTCAACGACTTTCCGAGTCTCCGCGGGCATTCATCCTTTGGGGAAAGCATGCGGAAGGATACGCAGGATACATCAAGGGCCGCCAGCACCTGATCATCAAGTCGGCCCATCCCTCTCCTCTTTCCGCCCATCGCGGGTTCTTCGGTTCGCGTCCGTTCAGCCGGGTCAATTCCTGGCTGGAAGTGCATGGACATGCACCGATTCCATGGGCTTGAGACCAACTGTCCGGCAGAATCCGCGGGAACGCCCAAATCAATGACCCGGCTCGGACCGGCACAGTTCGGATTCGCCGCCACAGGATCCCCGAAGTGGCGACGAAGACAAGTGGCGGAGCATCGGCTTTCCAAGAAGCCGCCAAAGGGATATCCGAATGCCATGACGAACGTGCTCGACAGGATCAAGGCCTACAAGCTTGAGGAAGTGGCTTCCGCCAAGGCGCGCCTGCCCCTGCACGACCTTGAAGCGGCCGCACGAGAAGCTCCAGCGCCGCGCGGCTTTGCTTCCGCGCTCATGGACCTGTCAGGGACCGGCTACGGCCTCATTGCCGAAATCAAGAAGGCAAGCCCGTCGCGAGGGCTCATCCGGGCTGATTTTGATCCGGCGAAGCTTGCATGCGCCTACGAGGCGGGCGGCGCAACCTGCCTTTCCGTTCTGACCGATGCTCCGTCCTTCCAGGGTGCACCGGAATTTCTGGGCGAGGCACGCTCGGCAAGCGGACTGCCCTGCCTGCGCAAGGACTTCCTCTACGACACCTACCAGGTGGCCGAGTCCCGGACGTGGGGCGCCGATTGCATCCTGATCATCATGGCCAGCGTTTCCGATGCGCAGGCACGTGAGCTCGAGGACTGCGCAATCAGCACCTGGAACATGGATGTCCTGATCGAGGTCCACGACGAGCACGAACTCGAGCGCGCCATCGCCCTCGAGTCCCCCCTCCTCGGCATCAACAACCGCGACCTGAAGACCTTCGAAACGGATCTTGCAACCACCGAACGGCTCGCGAGACGCGTCCCGGCTGACCGGCACGTCGTCGCCGAAAGCGGAATTTCCACGCCGGACGACCTCGCCCGCCTCGCGCGATCGGGCGCACGCAGTTTCCTGGTTGGCGAAAGCCTGATGCGCGAGAACGACGTGACCGTCGCCACCAAGTCCCTTCTCGCCATGCCGATCCCGGCCGAAGGAGCCGCATGATGCCTGAACTGACTCATTTCGACAGCAAGGGTGGCGCGCACATGGTCGATGTCTCCGAAAAGCCCGCGTCGGACAGGATTGCGGTGGCGGAAGGGTTTGTCCGCATGACGGAAGAGACCCTCGCGGTGATCGCGGACGGTCGTGCGGGCAAGGGAGACGTGCTGTCCGTTGCGCGAATCGCCGGCATCATTGCCGCAAAGAAGACTCCGGACCTGATTCCCCTTTGCCACCCGTTGCAGCTCACCAAGGTCGAAATAGACCTTGCCGTAATGCCCGACCTTCCTGGCGTGCGCGTTGAGGCGAAGGTCAAGTCTTCGGGCCAGACCGGCGTCGAAATGGAAGCCCTGACCGCAGTGGCGACGGCCTGCCTCACGGTCTACGACATGGTGAAGGCGGTGGAGAAGTCCATGGTGATCGAGAACATCCGCCTTGTTCTCAAGGACGGCGGAAAGTCGGGCCGGTACGAGGCACCCCGGTGATTTCGGTCGACGAGGCGTTCGGCCACATCTTCGAGCTTGCGAGGCCATTGGGAACGGAAGCGATTCCGCTGCGCGCCGCATCCGGACGGGTCCTTGCGGAGCCCCTGCTCGCGACCCGCAGCCAACCGCCCTTTCGCGCCTCGATCATGGACGGCTACGCGGTTGCGGGAGATGCGGAGATCTACTCCGTGGTTGGCGAGTCCGCGGCGGGACGAGGTTTCGAAGGCGCGATCGAGCCGGGAGATGCCGTGCGCATCTTCACGGGTGCGCCGGTCCCCGAAAATGCCACGCGCGTGATCATCCAGGAGGACGTGACTCGCGAGGACGAGCGAATTCGCGTTGCGGGCGGGGCAGATCAGGAACCATACATTCGCGAAGTCGGCGCAGACTTTGCGGCGGGGTTCCGAATCGACCCGCCGCGCCGGATGTTGCCAGCGGACATCGCCCTTGCGGCATCAATGAACGTGCCCGAGATCGTGGTCGCCCGCCGGCCGCAAGTTGCGCTGATCGCCACGGGCGATGAACTGGTCGTGCCCGGCGAATCCCCGCGTCCGGACCAGATCATCGCTTCGAACGCATTCGGGCTTGCGGCCATGGTCGAATCGGAGGGAGGCATCGCCCGCATGCTGCCGATCTGCGCCGACGCCGCTCGCTCTCTCGAAGCCGCCTTCGGCATGGCAGGAGATGCAGACCTGATCGTCACGATCGGAGGCGCGTCCGTCGGAGACCATGATCTCGTTGCAAGCGCTGCGCACGGGATGGGCTTGGAACGCGCCTTTCACAAGGTCTCGATGCGCCCCGGGAAGCCCATGATGGCTGGCCGTCTCAACGGCACACCGATGGTAGGCTTGCCAGGCAACCCGGTCTCCTCGCTGGTTTGCGGTCATGTCTTCCTCAGGCCCATGCTGCGGGCAATGCAAGGGCTCGAGGCACGACCCCTCGCGCAGCGCATGGCGCGACTGTCCGTAACGGTCGGCGCCAACGGCCCGCGCGAACACTACATGCGGGCCAAGGTCAACGACGACCTGATCGCGCCGGCGGAGCGCCAGGACAGCTCTCTTCTGACGGTACTTTCCGGTGCCAACGCCTTGATCGTTCGCCCGCCGAGAGCGTCGGCTCTTGATGCCGGTGATGCGGTGCCGTTCATCGAATTCTGACTGCCTTGCGCGACGGCAACGACACCAAGATTTCGAGCGTCCGCCGCATGGACAAGGGATTGTCACCTCGGGCATCTGCACGAAACCGGGGCGCCCACGCCACGATGCCTGGCCGGGGATTCACTCGCGCCTCTGTGCAGCGATCGTTCACAAAAGAACTTCTTCGAAGAGTCACATCAGGAGGCATCCGGAATCCTCGCACCGGAACTTGATGAATTGCCGAGGGCGGTCGTTTCTTTCTTCGGCGGCAAGCACGGCGGGACCAACCAAGCCTGTGGACAACTTCCCTCTCGAATCCTTGGCGAATCTCGCATGCAGCTTGACCTTCTTGTCGAACTCAGGGGCCCCAAGACATTGCGAACAACGACCGTCCGACGCACGTCCAATGTTCAGGAAGAATCCGGAGCGGCGCCGGTCCACGGGAACGGACGCGGTTTGCCATCCATGTCACTCCACGCGGTGGTGACGGCGGCCCGGAAAGGTGCTACCCCTCGTGGCGCATGACAAATTTCGCGGCAATCGACTTCGAAACGGCAGACTACCACTCCGACAGCGCTTGCTCAGTCGGTGTTGTGCATGTCAAGGACAATAGCATTGCAGAACGCTACCATCGGCTTATCCGACCGCCGAGAAGAGAGTTCGTCTTCACGTACATCCATGGCCTGACGTGGAACGATGTCCGTGACAGCCCGTCCTTCGGCGAACTGTGGCCCGAGCTGCGGCATCTGCTGGACAGGGCGGACTTCCTGGTCGCGCACAACGCATCGTTCGATTCCCGGGTGCTGGGGGCGTGCTGCAGGCGTGCAGGCATATCTCCACCCCGTTACCGGTTTCGCTGCACGGTCAGCATGGCACGCAAAATGTGGAAACTGCGGTCGGCAAGGCTCCCGGTCGTCTGTCAGCACCTTGGGATCGCGCTGGAGCATCATGATGCGCTCAGTGACGCAGAGGCATGCGCCAAAATTGCAATGAGGGCGCTTGGATAGACCTCGCGACGCAACTCAAGGCGAGTTGCGCATAGAGAGTGCAGCCAATCTTCTTGACGCAAGCATGACCCGGATAAGGGGAAGCATGCCTTCACACTCGAATTCCTGGCGCGTGCCCGCGCGAGGGGAGCAGTATCGTGCACGAAGGGGCCTGCTCCCTTTCCGCGCGCTGTGATCATTGCGAACAGCAATGGGCTCCTGCCACGAGAAGGTGAGGATCGAATCGGAGGACTGCATGATCGCAATCTGGCAGGCCAGGCGCGAAACGGCGGTGGCGGACGATTCAGAGCGACGGCACGCAAGGCAGCGAAGATCCCCGGGAGACTCGCGAGTCGGAAACAAAGACCGCGATCGTTCCGTTGGACGCGACCAAGGTGATTGGCTGCCGAGAAAGACCCCTTGACATGCACAGGATGCTGTACAAATTCAACAAACTGGCAAACCGATCGCACGAAATTATGGAAATTCTGACATACACCGACGCACGCAAGCACCTGAAAACGGTTATGGATCGAGCAATCCATGACAAGACAGAAATCGCAATTACCCGCTCGGGTCGGGAAGCTGTGGTCATCGTTGGGAAGGATGAGTGGGATTCAATCCAGTCGACGCTTCACCTCCTTTCCTCTCGTACGAACGCCGCCCGGCTGCGAGAGTCTATCGCCCAATTGGACTCAGGGCACGGCATTGAGAGAGAGCTATTTGAAGATGAGGTTGATACTCTCTGACGGGGCCTGGGAAGATTACCCTTGCTGGCAGCAGACTGACGAGAAGATCTTCCGACGGGTCAACGACTTGATCAACGACACGAAGCGAACGCCATTTCAGGGCATTGGCAAGCCCGAACCGCTCAGGGGAGACTTGTCTGGCTGGTGGTCGAGACGGATTACGCGCGAGCACAGAATGGTGTATCGTGCCTCAGGGAAGGGCGAAGACAAGGCGCTGGAAATCTCGGCTCTCCGATTTCACTTTTGATCAAGCTCATGAATTCGGGGGAATGCGGACCCTGGCATTTGGCTCGACATGGCGCATAGCACGGCCAAAAAGTTCATTTGGCCGCAATGGGTCTGGCCAGATCAAGCTTCCGTGTGGCGCGACCGGCATCATGCCCGTAGGAGATTCCGATCCACGCCTCTTGGACAGCATCGCCAAATCGTTCATCGCCCACCGGAAGTTCAAGGAAATTCGCTTACGTCCTGAAAGGCGTTGTCCAGTCCCCTTCTCTTTTTTCTCCATACTGCGCTGGCACATATCATGAACAAAACTGACTTGCGAGCCGAGCTGGCGACGCGCAATGCTTGACACAAAAAGCGAACACGGGTAGAACATCAGCGAACGCGGCCGAATTGCTGCAAAATCGAGTAGAGGAGACGAAGCGAATGCTTACCCGCAAGCAACTTGAACTGCTCAGGTTCATACGTGATCGCATAAAGGCCGAGGGAGTTCCACCATCCTTCGAGGAGATGAAAGAGGAACTCGATCTCAAGTCGAAATCCGGAGTCCACAGGCTGATCACGGCCTTGGAAGAACGCGGCTTCATCCACCGCATGCCGCACCGGGCCCGTGCGCTCGATATCGTGAAACTTCCCGAAGCCTTGGAAAGAGAATCAGGATTTGAGCCGCAAGTGATCCAAGGCGACAAGAAGAGCACGGCTGCTGCTCCCGTCGAGGCTGCCGACGCAGAAAGGCATGCAATGGAGGTGCCGGTCATGGGCCGGATCGCCGCGGGTGTGCCGATCGAGGCGATCAGCGAGGTCAGCCACAATGTGGCTGTGCCCGACCAAATGATGGGCCGGGGTCGTCACTACGCGCTTGAAGTGATGGGCGATTCCATGATCGATGTCGGCATCAACGAGGGCGACGTCGTTGTCATTCGGGAAACCAGCACGGCGGACAACGGCGACATCGTGGTTGCCTTGGTCGATGATCATGAGGCCACGCTCAAGCGGTTCCGCAAGTCCGGCGACACGATTGCGCTTGAGGCTGCAAACCCGTCCTACGAGACCCGGCTGCTCCGCGACGATCAGGTCAAGGTACAAGGACGCCTCGTTGGCCTGATGCGCAGCTATTGAGCCTTTCCGGGCGGTCGCGTTCATTGGACATGGCCCAATGCGTGACGGCCCGGTTCACGGTCGAAAGTCACGGCCTCGTTGCGTCCCCGCGTTTCCTCCAAGAACCGTCGCCACGTCAGGCACGCCCGACTTTGGCTCAGCCCGCCACGAGCTTGCCTGGCCGGCACGGCCATCTCGGCTTCGGGCGCTTGGATTCCTGCAAGACTTGGGTGGGCCGCCCAGTTTCATTGTTGCGGTATCGGCCCTGTCCACAGAACGGGCCTGCCCTTGTCACCCAATGGCGCATTGAATACACGCCATGCGGACCCGTCCTTCCGTTGAGTCTTGCGAGGCCTTTCCGCCGATGACCGATTTGCCTGTTGTCACCCGCTTCGCGCCATCGCCCACCGGAAACCTTCATATCGGGGGCGCTCGCACTGCACTGTTCAATTGGCTCTATGCACGCCATGCAGGCGGATCCTTCCGCCTTCGCATCGAGGACACTGATCGCGCACGTTCGACACCCGAAGCGACGGAAGCCATTTTCGCCGGACTGAATTGGCTCGGCATTGACTGGGACGGAGACGCGGTCAGCCAGTTCGCGCGTGCAGGTCGTCACGCTGCAGTGGCGCACGAAATGCTTGCCCGAGGTTCGGCCTACAAGTGCTTCCTGAGCCAGGAAGAGGTCGCCACGCTTCGTGGCGAGGCTCGAGAGCAAGGCGACTCGTCCGCATTCCGGTCTCCTTGGCGGGATGCGGACGAGAGCAGTCACCCGGATGCACGATACGCTATCCGCATAAGGGCCCCGAACCACGGCGAAACGAGCGTTCAAGACCGGGTTCAAGGTGATGTCACCATCCGGAACGACCAGCTCGACGACATGATCGTGCTCCGCTCCGACGGAACGCCAGTCTACATGCTGGCCGTCGTCGTCGACGACCACGACATGGGCGTCACCCACGTCATCCGGGGCGATGACCACCTGAACAACGCGGCCCGGCAGATGCTGGTCTACAGTGCCATGGGGTGGGACCCGCCCGTCTGGGCTCACGTGCCGCTGATCCATGGGGAAGACGGCAAGAAGCTGTCCAAGCGCCACGGCGCACTCGGCGTCCAGGACTGGGCGGCCATGGGATATCCTGCCGCGAGCATGCGGAACTACCTCTTGCGCCTCGGATGGAGCCACGGGGACGACGAACTTTTTACCATGGAAGAGGCGCAGGCCTGGTTTGACCTGACCGGTCTCAAGAAGTCGCCTGCGCGCCTCGACACCAAGAAACTCGAGTACATTTCCGGCAGGCACATTGCCACGATGTCCAACGATGCCGAACTTGTGAAAGGAATCCAGGACTACCTCGCGTTCTCGGGCAAGGACGCGCTGACCGCCTCGCAGAAGTCGGATCTGGAACGCGCCATGTACTGCGTGAAGGACAGGGCAAGAACGTATCCCGACCTGCTTGAGATGGCTCGCTTCGTATTGACATCCCGACCAGTCATCCCCGATGCCGCGAATTCTGGAGAGCAGGATGCGACTTGCAATCGCATGTTGTCAGAATTGACGCCGCACCTGCAAAATGCTAGTTGGGAGCGCGGCACGTTGGAGAGCATCGTGCGGGAGCTCGCCGAGGCAAACCACATCAAGCTCGGAAAGCTCGCCGGCACCATCCGGATTGCATTGGCCGGACGCAGTGTCTCTCCCAGCATATTTGACATGATGCTGGTGCTTGGACGTGGCGAAACCATTCTCAGGCTGGCCGACGCCTCATCCTGACCGTTGACGTTGACGGATGCAGAGCGTCTGATCGACAAGAAAATAAGGGGTAGCGAAGACCATGAGAGAATCTTCGAAATCAGCGAAGCTGGACATCGACGGCAAGGAACTCGAGCTTCCGATGTTCTCGCCAACCTGCGGGCCGGACGTTATCGACATACGCAGGCTGTACAGTGACGCCAATGTCTTCACCTACGATCCGGGATTCACTTCGACCGCATCATGCAACTCCACGATAACGTTCATCGACGGCGAAGAGGGCAATTTGCTGCACCGCGGCTATCCGATTGACCAACTTGCGGAAAAGTCGCATTTCCTGGAAGTCGGCTACCTGCTCCTGTACGGCGAACTGCCTTCAGCGGATCAACTCGAGGACTTCGAGGGCCGAGTGACCGCCCACACCATGCTGCATGAGCAGATGGTCAACTTCTTCCGCGGATTTCGTCGCGACGCCCATCCGATGGCGATCATGGTCGGCGTGGTCGGAGCAATGTCGGCATTCTATCACGACTCGACGGACGTCAACGACCCCTGGCAACGCGAAGTCGCCTCCATTCGGCTTGTGGCGAAGATGCCGACGATCGCGGCCTGGGCTTTCAAGTACCACATCGGACAGCCCTTCATCTATCCTCGGAACGATCTCGATTACGCCTCGAACTTCCTTCGCATGTGCTTCAGCGTTCCTGCCGAGGACTATGTCGTGAACCCGATCTTCAGCCGGGCGATGGACAGGATCCTGACGCTTCATGCAGATCACGAACAGAACGCCTCGACTTCAACCGTGCGGCTGGCATCGTCGTCCGGCGCCAATCCGTTCGCCTGCATTGCGGCCGGCATCGCCTGCCTTTGGGGCCCGGCGCACGGGGGAGCCAACCAGGCGTGCCTCGAGATGCTGCGCGAAATCGGATCGGTTGATCGCATTCCGGAATTCATCGATCGCGCCAAGGACAAGGACGACCCGTTCCGCCTGATGGGCTTCGGTCACCGGGTCTACAAGAACTTCGACCCGCGCGCACGGGTCATGAAGCAGTCCGCAGACGAGGTGTTGGGTCTCCTTGGAATCGAGAACAACCCGACCCTTCAGGTAGCCATGGAACTTGAAAGGCTTGCCCTTGAGGACCCGTATTTCAAGGAAAAGAGGCTCTATCCCAATGTCGATTTCTATTCCGGCATCATCCTGGATGCCCTGGGTTTCCCGACATCGATGTTCACGCCGATCTTCGCGCTGGCCCGTACGGTTGGCTGGATCAGTCAATGGAAGGAAATGATCGCCGACCCGCAGATGAAGATCGGTCGTCCGAGACAGCTCTATGTCGGCGCGGGCATGCGCGACTACGTGGATGTGGAGAACCGCTGAGCGCCAACCGCGCAGCGTGCATCAACGCCCTTCGTACTCTGCAGGGCGACCTTCGAGGAACGCCATCACGCCCTCGCGGAAGTCGCGGGTCTTGCCGCAACGCCCTTGCAGCCTTGCTTCGAGGATCAATTGCTCCTCAAGCGAGTTTTCGTACGTAGCCCGGATTGCTTCCTTGGAGCGGCGATAGGCTTCGGTCGGCCCCGTTGCCAGCTGCGCTGCCCGTCTCCGCCAATGCGCCTCGAATTCGCCGTCCGGGACCGCTTCCCAAATCATGCCCCATTCCGCAGCCTGGCGCGCAGGCACCGGCTCGGCAAAGAGCGCCGACCCCATGGCGCGGGCAAACCCGACCTGGCGCGGCAGCCAATAGGTTCCACCCGCATCGGGAATGAGACCGATCCTGGCAAATGCCTGCAGGAACACCGCCCGCTCGGACGCAATCACTATGTCGGATGCCAATGCGAGATTCGCCCCCGCGCCGGCAGCGGCGCCGTTTACCGCCGAGATCGTCGGCACCTTGCAGTCGAAAATCGCGCGCAAGAGTGGCATGTATTCATCCCTGAGCGTTCGCTCGAGATTGGCGTTCGACAACGAATGCTGCGCATCCGTCAAATCCTGCCCCGAGCAAAAGGCATCTCCCGCCCCGGACAGCACGATCACGCGCGCCGCGTCGGACGCCTCCGTGATGGCGTCGAGCAACTCTGCGCGCATTTGGCCGTTGAGCGCGTTCTTTACGTCGGGCCTGTCGAGAGTGATTTCCGCACAATCGCCAGCGTATGACACGCGAATGGTCTGATACTCCATGGAATGGGCGCCTCCTGGGTGGATGCCATCGAAATAGGTGAACGGGCACTCCGGTGAAAGAGTCATTTGTAGATGCCGGCCTCGGCATTCCGCGCCGCCTACTCGTCCATCAGCTCCGCAAGACGCGCCCTTTCAGCCGTCGTGAGCGCATCAGGACTCGCCAATCGCCGACGACGAGCCAAGAGGATCCCGGCAGCGCCAAGCCCCGCCAGCAACAGGATCGGGGCCGCAGCCCAAAGCACGAGATTGATCCCGTCCCGCCGCGGGCTCAAGAGCACGTATTCCCCGTAGCGCTCGACGACGAAGGCGACAACCTGGTCGTCGCTGTCCCCATCGACCAGCCGCTCCCGGACAAGAAGGCGCAGGTCGCGGGCAAGGCCCGCATCGGATTCATCAATTGATTCGTTCCTGCAGATCAGGCAGCGGAGCCCCTTCGAAATGTCTCGTGCACGAGACTCCAGGGCCGGATCATCCAGAATCTCGCCAGGTTCGACGGCCAAGGCAGTCCCGGCCATCAGGATCAGAAGAAGCGCTCGAAAGATCATTCCGCAGCCACGCGAATTGCTCGCCGCCGCGCGCCAGCGGCCACCCGGAATCGCCGGTCGCTCAGCGACAGCGCACCGCCAAGCGCCATGATGACCGCCCCTGACCAGATCCAGTTCGCGAACGGCTTAATGTAGGTCCGTACAGCCCAGCCGCCGCCGTCCTGCCGTTCTCCGATCACCAAGTAGACGTCCCGGAAGACACCGTTGTCGATGGCGGCCTCCGTGGTCGGCATCCCGGCAACGGGATAGATTCGCCTTTCCGGACGGAGCACCGCCACAGTGCGCCCGTTTCGGGCCACCCGGAATACTGCCATTGTCGAGAGGTAATTCGGCCCCTGAACCTCTTGAACGTCGGCCAGAGTGAGTTCGTAGCGACCAACCGAATAGGTCTCTCCCTCCCTTGCTATGCGTATGTCCTCAACCTCCCAGGCGAACAAAAGCGAGATTCCAATCATCGTGATTCCCAGACCCGCATGCGCCACGACTCGGCCCCAGTCGGAAACCGGCAACTTGATGGCGCGTCGCAGGGTTCCGGAACGCTCCTGTCCCGTTCGCGCCCAGAGATCCGAAACTGCACCGAGGATGACCCAGCTGCCCAGGAATGCCCCGGCCGGACCCAACAAGGATCGCCCTGTTCCGATCACCCAAATGAAAGCCGCGATGCCGAAGGCTCCCACCGCCGCAAGCCATATGGTCCGGACGATTCGCCCAAGCCTCGCCCGTTTCCAGGGCATTACGGCTCCAATGGGAAGGATAGCCGCAAGCGCCACGAAGAACGGCGTGAATGATGCATCAAAGAAAGGTGGCCCGACCGACACCTTTCGCGAAAACGCCAGCTCCGCTACGAGCGGCCAGATCGTGCCAATGAACACCACGAGTGCGGCAACCGCCAGCAGAACATTGTTCAGTACCAGGGCGCTTTCCCGGCTGACCGTGCCGAAGACGCCGACACCTTGGATTGCGCTGGCGCGCGCTGCATAGAGCAGCAACGCACCGCCCATGAAGACGCCGGTAATGGCCAGCAGATAGACGCCGCGCTCGGGATCATTCGCGAATGCATGCACGCTTGTCAGTACACCTGAGCGCACAATGAACGCGCCAATCAGCGAAAACCCGAAGGCGAGAATCGCGAGAAGCACCGTCCAGCTCTTCAGCGCCTCGCGTTTCTCGACGACGACTGCGGAATGCAGGAGCGCCACGGAAATCAGCCAAGGCATGAACGAAGCGTTCTCGACGGGATCCCAGAACCAGAAACCGCCCCAGCCGAGCTCGTAATAGGCCCACCAGGAACCAAGAGCGATGCCGACGGTCAGCATGAGCCAGGCCAACAGGGTCCACGGCCTGACCCATCTGGCCCAAGCCGCGTCCACGCGACCCTCGATCAAGGCCGCGACGGCAAAGGAGAACGACGTGGATAGGCCGACATAGCCCAGGTAGAGAAAGGGTGGATGAAACGCGAGGCCTGGATCCTGCAGCAGCGGATTCAGGTCGCGTCCGTTCATTGGCGGCACTTCGAGGCGGATGAACGGGTTCGACGTGAAGATCAGGAAACTCAGGAAGGCAACGCCAATGGAGGCCTGGATTCCAAGCACGCGCGCCCTAAGCCCGTCATGCAGATTGCCGCCAAACAGGGCAACAAGGGCTCCGAAGAGTGCGAGGATGAGGCACCAAAGCAACATGGAGCCTTCGTGGTTCCCCCAAACGCCAGAGACCTTGTAGATCATCGGTTTCAGCGTGTGCGAATTCGCCGCCACCAATCGAACGGAGAAGTCCGACGTGACAAATGCGTAGGTCAGGGCAGCGAACGCGACAGCAAGGAGCCCTGCCTGCATCAACGCAGCCGGTTCAGCCACGGCCATCCATGTGCTCCAGCGCCTTTGGGCGCCGACAAGGGGCAGCACCATCTGCAGGCAGGCAACGGCAAGCGCCAGTATCAGGGCAAAATGTCCGATCTCGACAACCATGGCCAAAACCTAATGCGCCTCAGGCGGGACGCCAAGTGCATGCGGCGGAACGCGTCTCGGTGCTGCCTGGTTGCAGGCGCCTGAGATCATGTTTCGTCTCCTGGAATTTCCTCCGCCCAGGGCAAGGTCATTGTGGCCTGCGTGGCGGTGCCCCTGAGCAATTCTTCCGGACAAGGTTCAGATTCCCAACCCAAGCCGGCGCCTGAACGTCTCGAAGGCCGCTTGCAATCTGGCGACAGCATGGCCCGGAGCTGACCGGCAATGCGCGCGGTTGCGAGATCTGCACCAATGATGGATCGGCGAATTGGTTGGAAACGGACCACGGGCACGCAATGGCACTGCCGATGGCGGGCCGAATTGCCGACCTTGCGGCGGTGAACGCTGCACGTCACCGGCATGCCGCATTGCGCGCTGGCTGGCCGAATCCCGTCATTGAGAGTGGCGCCGAAAAGAACAGCGAGCAGCGGCGCGAAACTTCTCTCGGCATCGTCTTCGGTGAAATACTCGCTCGTGGCCTTGGCCTCGGCACGGAAATCACGGTCTTGGCGACCGGTGATGCCCGAGCCAACAGCAGGCGCTGGCCGGACCATGCTCAGGCCGCGGCGCTTCAAGGCCCGGCACGCCCGCTGGCGGCACCGGAGGCACCTGGCGTCGGACGCAGGGCGTATTTGAGGACAGCAAAGCCGAACAGGGCCGAGAGGCCGGAGCCAAGCAGGACTCCGAGCCGAACCTGGTCGAGCTGTCCGGCTGTGTCGAACGCCAGGGTTCCGACAAATAGGTTCATGGTGAACCCAACGCCCGTGAGACAGGCGATGCCGTAGACCTGCAGCCAGGTTGCGCCGTTGGGCAGACGACAGAGGCCAATCTTGACCCCTAGCCAGGAGAAGGTCAGAACACCCGCCTGCTTGCCGATGAACAGGCCAAGCGCGATGCCGAGCGGCAAGGGCTCTGCCAGCGCGCTCAGCGAGATGCCTTCGCGGGCAACGCGCATTGGCGAAGGCAAACAGCGGAAGCACCAGAAACGCCACCCAAGGGTGCAGGTCGTGTTCCGTTACCTTGAGCGGCGAGGTGCCGTCACGCGCCCTGATGGGGACCATCAAGGCGACAGCACGCCCGCAAGGGTCGCGTGGACACCCGACTTGAGCACCGCGGCCCACATCACGACCCCGACAAGCACGTAGGGCGTGGTCCGCATGACGCCGGCGCGATTCAGCACAAGCAGTACGAGCCATCCGATCGCCGCGATCGAAAGTGCGGCGCGGACGTTTGGCGGAGTCCGGAACCGCAGGACCGGAAAACCGCCGCAATTCCCTTGATTTTCGGCGAGCATTGGCAAACTCTGACATGGGTGAGTCGATCACCTGCGGTCGTTCACTCAGGGTTTTGCCGGAAGCTCAAGGGTTCGGATCCCCGATGGGATCGAGTGATTTGGGCGTTGTGACCTGTTGCCGGGATTCGGCAGGAACAAAAAAGGGAGAAAGTGATGTCCAGACAGATCGACTATTATGTGAGACGTACCACGACCGGGCAGATAAGCCGACGGGAGTTCTTTGGCAGGACCACGGCTTTGGGCCTGAGCACCGCCATGGCAGGAAGCCTGCTGGCCACCTCCGCAAGGGCGATGGGTCCGAACAAGGGCGGCACCATCAAGGCCGGCATTCAGGGCGGGGAAAGCACGAACAGCCTTGATCCAGCCCTGTCGGCCAGCAGTGTCCCGTCACACAATCTGACGGCCTTCGGCGACCTTCTCGTGGAAGTCAGCCCCGAGGGAGAGATCGTGAACCGGTTGGCCGAGAGCGTTGAGTCCAGCGCCGACGCCAAGACTTGGCACTTCCGCATCCGCAAGGGCGTCGAATTCCACAACGGCAAGACATTGACACCCGATGACGTGCTCAAGACCATGGAGCGTCATTCGGCTGATGACTCGCAGTCCGGCGCGCTTGGCGTCATGCGCGGCATCGAGTCAATGAAGACTGATGGCGACATCTTCAGCGTGACGCTTTCAACCCCAAATGCCGACCTGGTCTACCTGATGGCGGATTATCACCTCGTGATCCAGCCCGGAGGCGGTTTCGACGATCCGGCCGCCGGCATTGGATGCGGTCCTTACGTGCTGGAGTTCGACGAACCGGGTGTCCGTCATGGCTTTACCAAGTTCGCGAACTACTGGGACGACGGCCGCGGTCATGCGGATCAGATCGAGGTTGTCGTGCTCAATGACAACACGGCGCGGGCGGCTGCATTGCAAAGCGGACAGGTCCATTACATCAACCGGGTCGATCCCAAGGTTGCCGAACTGCTGGGCCGTTCCCCCGACATCAACATCGAGAGCATCTCGGGCCGGGGCCACTATGTGTTCATCATGCACAATGACACCGCGCCCTTTGACAACAACGACCTGCGCCTGGCATTGAAATATGCCATCGACCGCGAGGAAATGGTGGACAAGATCCTGCGCGGTTACGGCAGCGTCGGAAACGATACGCCCATCAACGCGGCCTATCCGTTGTTTTCCGACGATCTCGATCAGCGCGTCTACGATGTCGAAAAGGCCAAACACCATTACGAAAGGTCCGGCCATGATGGCAGCCCGATCGTCCTGAAAGTGTCCGAGGCAGCCTTCCCGGGCGCGGTCGACGCGTCGCAGCTCTTCCAGCAGAGCGCGCAGAGGGCCGGCATCCCGCTGCAAGTGGAACGGGTGCCCAACGATGGCTACTGGTCGGAGGTCTGGAACAAGGAACCGTTCTGTGCCTCTTACTGGAGCGGACGCCCGGTGCAGGACCAGATGTTCTCGACCGCGTACAAGTCGGATGCAGACTGGAATGACACCCGGTTCTTCCGGGACGATTTCGATGCATTGCTGGCACAGGCCAAGGCAGAGCTCGACCTGGCCAAGCGCAAGGAGATCTATCGCCAGATGTCCGTCATCCTGCGTGACGAAGGCGGCGTCATCGTTCCGATGTTCAACGACTTCATCGATGCGGTCAGCACGAGCCTTGGCGGCTGGGTCGGCGATCCCGGCGGCGGCTCGATGTTCGATGGTGCGCTGGTCAAGGCCTGGCTGCTCTGACCTGACGTGCCGATCAACCCGATGATCCGGCTGGCAGCCCAACGCATGGCGTTGGGCTGCCTGCTGCTTGTCGCGGCGTCGGTCCTGATATTTGCGGGAACGCAGATTCTTCCCGGCGACGTGGCGCAGTCGATTCTTGGCCGAAGCGCGACGCCGGAATCCCTGGCCAGCCTGCGCGAAGAACTGGGACTGAACAAGCCTGCGGTTCAGCGGTACCTAGACTGGCTCCTCGCCTTTCTGAGCGGCGATCTGGGGACGGCACTTTCCAACGGCAAGGACATCGGGGAATCTGTTGCCGGGCGGCTTGGCAACACGCTGTTCCTTGCAGGCTGGGCGGCGGCATTCTCGGTGCCTCTGGCGATCTTCCTGGGCCTGCTGTCGGTACGTTACCAGGACCGGACGCCGGACCGGGTGATTTCCGGGCTGTCGCTGGCCTCGATTTCCCTGCCGGAGTTCTTCATCGGCTACCTGCTGATCTATTTCCTGGCGGTAAAGCTTCAATGGTTTCCGTCGGTCGCCACGCTGAACGAAGACATGTCCCTGGGCGAGAAGCTGCGGACGATCGCCCTGCCGGTGATGGTCCTGACCATGGTGGTGCTGGCGCACATGATGCGCATGACCCGGGCCGCCATACTGAACGTGATGCAGTCCGCCTATATCGAGACGGCGGAACTCAAGGGACTGACACCCTTCAACGTCATTCGCAAGCACGCCTTTCCGAACGCGATCGCACCCATCGTCAATGTGGTCATGATCAACCTGGCCTATCTGGTGGTGGGGGTCGTCGTCGTCGAGGTGATATTCGTCTATCCGGGAATGGGACAGTACATGGTCGATCACGTCTCGAAACGAGACGTGCCGGTCGTCCAGGCCTGCGGCACAATATTCGCAGCCGTCTATATCGGCCTGAACCTTGTCGCGGACCTTGTATCAATCATCTCCAACCCGCGCCTGCGGCACCCGAAATAGGGGGCGTCATGACGCTTGGCCGAATTCCAATGAGTGCGCTGATCGGGCTGATCCTGACCGGAGTGTCCATTTTCGTCGCCGTGTTTGCGCCATTGCTGGCCCCTTACAGCCCCGCGGAGACCGTCGGCGATGTCTGGGAACCCGCCTCGGACCAGTTCTGGCTTGGCACTGACAACCTGGGCCGGGACCTGCTGTCGCGGATGATCTACGGTGCCCGCATCACCATCTTCATCGCCGCTGCCGCCACGGCCCTGTCGTTCTGCGTCGGGGCAGTCGCGGGCTTTGCAGCCGCGGTGGCCGGCGGCCTGACCGATCAGGCGATGTCACGCAGCGTCGACCTGTTGATGTCGATCCCGAGCCTGATCTTCGCGCTTGTGGTCTTGTCGGTCCTGCCGAGCACGGTACTGATCCTGATCCTGGTGATGGCTGTCCTTGACTTCACCCGGGTCTACCGTCTGGCGCGGGCGGTTGCCGTCGACGTCAATGTCATGGACTATGTCGAGGCTGCGCGCCTGCGCGGCGAGCGCCTGAACTGGATCGTGTTCCGGGAAATCCTGCCCAATGCACTCTCGACGCTGGTGGCGGAGCTGGGGCTGCGCTTCATATTCATGGTGCTCTTCCTGTCGTCCCTGTCCTTCCTTGGGCTTGGCGTACAGCCGCCCGAGTCCGATTGGGGCGGGATGGTCAAGGAAAACAAGGATGGAATCATATTCGGCATCCCCGCGGCGTTGATCCCTGCGGCAGCCATTTCGGTGCTGGCGATTTCCGTCAATCTGGTGGCTGACTGGATCTTGAGGCGCACGAGTGACCTCAAGGGGGGCCGGAGCTGATGTCAGACATCCTCCTTGAGGTCCGCAACCTCAGAATTGACGGAACGGTCCGCCCGCCGGGCGAAAAGCCGTCAGACATCAACATCGTCAAGGACGTTTCGCTGACGCTGGCGCCCGGTCGGGTCATGGGCCTGATCGGGGAAAGCGGCGCAGGCAAGTCCACCGTGGGGCTGTCAACGCTGCGCTATGGGCGCGGCGGCCTGCGGCTGAACGGCGAAATCTGGCTCAATGGCCGCAACATCCAGACTATCAGCCCAGGTCAGTTGCGGGACCTGCGCGGGCGCGAAGTGACCTATGTCTCGCAATCCGCCGCCGCTTCTTTCAACCCGTCCATCAGGCTGATGGATCAGGTGATCGAGGCGACGATCCTGCACAAGATAATGTCCAGGTCAGAGGCAAGAAAACGCGCGGTGGAACTGTTCCGTGCGCTGAGCTTGCCGGATCCCGAAAACATCGGAAACCGCTATCCGCATCAGGTCTCCGGCGGGCAGTTGCAACGCGTCATGACGGCCATGGCGCTTTGCCCGAAGCCCGATCTGATAGTCTTTGATGAACCTACAACGGCGCTGGACGTGACCACGCAGATTGATGTGCTGGCAGCAATCAAGACCGCGATACAGCACACGGGAGTGGCGGCGCTGTACATTACCCATGATCTTGCCGTGGTGGCGCAGGTGTCCGATGAAATCCTGGTCTTGCGTCACGGCAAGATCGTGGAACATGGCACCGTTCAGCAGATCATCGAAGCGCCGAAGGAGGATTACACCCGGGCACTGGTGTCGGCCCATTCGATCCCGCATGAGGAACAGGCCTCCACAGGCAGTCCGGTCCTGCAGCTCGAGAACATCACGGCATCCTATGGCGGAAAGGTACAGGTCCTGACAGATGTCACTGCCGAAATCCATCCCGGCCAGACCCTGGCCGTGGTCGGTGAGTCAGGGTCCGGCAAGTCTACGCTGGCGCGGGTGGTGACGGGGCTCTTGCCGCCCGACAAGGGGCGTGTCCTTTTCGACGATCAGCCGCTCCCGCCGGCGCTTGCGGACCGGAGCCTGGAACAGCTGCGCGAATTGCAGATGATCTACCAGATGGCCGATGTGGCGATGAATCCTCGCCAGACAGTTGCCACGATCATCGGTCGGCCGCTGGAGATGTATTTCGGCATCCGCGGCGCGGAAAAGCGCAAGCGCGTGATCGAGCTGCTGGACCAGATTGAAATGGGCGAGAGCTTCATCGACCGGTACCCGGCCGAACTGTCGGGTGGCCAGAAACAGAGGGTCTGCATTGCCCGATCGCTTGCGGCCAAGCCCAGGATGATCATCTGCGATGAAGTCACCAGCGCACTTGATCCGCTCGTGGCCAACGGGATTCTCAAGCTGCTGCTGAACCTGCAGACGGAAGAAGGCGTTGCCTACATGTTCATCACGCACGATCTGGCGACGGTCGAGGCGATCTCGGACTCAATCGCGGTGATGTATCAGGGGCAACTGGTGCGATATGGTCCCAAATCCGAGGTGCTGACGCCGCCATTCGATGACTATACCGATCTGCTTTTGTCTTCGGTCCCGGAACTCAGGCTGGGTTGGCTGGAAGGCGTCGTGCAGAACAGGAAGATGGAAAGCGCCGGATTCTAGCCGCTTGCATCCGCGTGTGTCCATTCGGGAGCAAATTTGGCGGAAAGCTCATGAAGTTAGTCACTTACAATATTCGTTACGCCTTCGGACTTGATGGAAAACACGACTATGACCGGGTAACGCAGGCCGTGGCTGGCGGCGATGTAATCGCGCTGCAGGAGGTCGAGCGACATTGGCGGCGCAGCGAAATGGCCGACCAGGTTGCGCTCATTGAGGAGAGGCTGCCGCAACATCATTCATGCTACTGCCCGGCATTTGACGTGGATGCAAGCGAGACCGCGCCGGACGGGCATGTCACCAGACGGCGCCGCCAGTTCGGCACAATGATCCTGTCACGCTGGCCCATTCGGGAAGCGCGCGCGCACATTCTGCCCAAACTTGCGACCAGGCAGGCCTTCAACATGGATACGGGCGCTCTGGAATGCGTCATCGCCTCAGGCGGCGGGCCAATTCGCGTGTTTTCCATTCATCTGTCCGCGATCTCGATACGTGAGCGCCTGCTGCAAATCGACTATCTCCTCGATCTCCACCGAAACGCGCGGGCCAGAGGCGGATCATGGACCGGAGAAGGGCCGGCCCAGAACGAAAGCGAGCGGCAGGAGTTCCTGCGCCACGACTGGAACAACGGGGAGCCGGTTCCGGACGTGGCGGACAAGACCGTCTGGATGGGGGATTTCAACTCCGTCCCCGAGGGACCGGAATACTGTCGGATCGTAGGTGAATTCGACCCAACAACCGGAGGACGCCTGCTGCATGCGGACGGGCTTGCGGACAGCTGGCTACTGGCTTCGCCCGCCGACAAGGACGACCCCGGTCACACATGGTGGCCGGACCCTCCGGACCGCGCACCCGGAAGGCCCCTGCGGCTGGACTATTGTTTCTTGTCCCCGGAACTGGTCCCGCACGTAACTGGCAGGTGGGTTGACGCGGAGGCACAGGGGTCTGACCACCGCCCATATTGGGTGCAGCTGTCAGAGTCCCCTGCGCGAGTTCCTTGGGACCGAACAGATGGCTTGTCACCTGCAGCGGACATACGGCCTGCAACCGACAACGCTGCATCGCGAGTTTGACAAACCATTTGCTTTGATCTATTGGTTTGATCAATTGATTTTCAAGGCTTGGCCGCCACACCATGCGACAGGTCAGGGATTCTTCGGGCATGCTGTCACAACCCGAATTGAAGCTCATCCAGGACCGGTTGCATTGGTTGTTCTGCTGGATGGTCCACGTCGCCAACCACCTGCGCTGCGGCACCGACGGGCTGAAGGTCGGCGGGCACCAACCCAGATGCGCCCCGATGGCGACCCAAGCGACCGTGTTCTCTTGCAATGCACTTCGCCCGCAGGACGGGGTTGCGCTCAAGTCGCATGCTGGGCCGTCGCTTCACGCACCGCAATGTCTTGCCGGCAACCAGACACTGGAGAAGATCCTGGGACTTCCGCGGATTTGGCGACATCCAGGGCTGCCCCAGCCGCAACAAGGACAGCGCCAACGTGGACTGCTTGACTGGCTCGATTGGTCTGGGCGTAGCAATCAACGCGTTTGCCAGCCTCGTTCAGGACTATGTCAGGGTTCGCGGACGGAACGACAGTCCCGAAGGCCGCGTGGTTGCGTCTTCCAGGCCCGGCGCCGTGCACGGGCACCGGGAGGCGGGCCTCGGGGTGGAGCATTCCGGCAAGGCTGAAGACGTCTCGGACCCCTGGCGCCATTTCGGCATTGACCGGAACTCGATCCTGAGAGCGATCGAGAGCCTCTTTCCCGGACGATCACTGCGGGCGGTTGGAGGATTGGGATGATGCACCGGTTCTGGGCCGACTTCACAGCGCGTGACTTCGCGGCGCTGGAGCGTGAGAACCTCATTGCCGTGCTGCCGATAGGCGCGACCGAACAGCACGGACCGCATCTGCCGCTTTCCGTTGACCGAGCGATACTCGACGGGATCATGGCCGCCGCCGTGCCGCAGATCCCCGAAACCCTGCCGGCATTGTTTCTCCCTACCATGCCCGTGGGCAAGTCCAACGAGCACAACGCGTGGCCCGGCACGCTGACCGTTTCCGCGCAGACACTCATCTCCCTATTGATGGAGATCGGCGACTCCGTTGCTGCTGCAGGCGTGAGGAAGCTGGTGATCCTGAACTCCCATGGCGGCCAGATCGCGCCGATGGACATTGCAGCGCGCGACCTGCGCGTCAAGCACCGGATGCTGACCCTTGCCGCAAACTGGTTCGCGCACGGCGTGCCAGACGGGCTGTTTCCCGAATACGAGCGGCGCTTCGGCATTCACGCAGGTGACATGGAAACGAGCGTCAGCGACCCCTCCCTGAAGGGAGGGGCTTGAGGAACGAAGGTTCCGAGAGCCCATGCTGACCAGCACAAGAAAGGAGACTGTCATCCAATCTACCCTGAACCATACGTTGAAGACCAACCCCGGGATGCTTCCTCAGTCCCGGGCTCTTGAAGATTCGTCAGCAGACACGCCGGGTCGGGCACGAAACGGGGCGGATCGTGATGCGGGTGGTCAGGTTGTGCGAGGGGAGACCGGCTTCGGCCGGCGTCACCGGGGAAGCGCGAGCGACCCCGAGAGCGGCGTGAGCCGCGTCTTCGTCCTGGACCGGTGCGGCGACCCGCTGATGCCGTGCCACCCGGCCAGGGCGAGAAAGCTCCTGAAGAAGGGCCGCGCCGTCGTGGTGCGACTCCATCCGTTCACGATCCGTCTCCGGGACCGGGTCGGAGGCGAGGCCCAGGAGGTCGGGCTGAAGGTTGATCCCGGCGCGAAGACCACCGGCCTGGCGCTGGTGCGGGAGGACGGCGAGGTCCTGTTCCTGGCCGAGATCGAGCACAGGGGGGAGAGAGTCCGCAGGTCGATGCGGCAACGTGCCGGTTACCGGAGACGGCGACGCTCGGCGAACCTGCGCTACCGGAAGAAGCGGTTCCTGAACCGGCGCTCCGGGAGAAAGCTTCCGCCCTCGCTGCAGTCGCGGGTCGACAACGTGGCCTCGTGGACGGAGCGGCTGCGCAGGCTCGCGCCCGTGACCTCCATCGCGTGCGAGGTCGTCCGGTTCGACACCCAGGCGCTGGAGAACCCGGAGATCGCGGGCGCGGAGTACCAGCAGGGGACCCTCGCCGGCTGCGAGGTCAGGGAATGCCTGCTCGAGAAGTGGGGACGGACGTGCGCCTATTGCGGTGCCACGGACACGCCGCTGCAAGTCGACCACGTGCGTCCGAAGGCAAGGGGCGGCTCCGACCGGGTCTCGAACCTGGCCCTCGCGTGCCCGTCCTGCAACCAGGCCAAGGGCGCGCAGCCCGTGGAGGCCTTCCTGGCCGCCCGCCCGGAGCGTCTCCGGAGGGTGCTGGCGCAGGCGAAAGCGCCGCTCTCCGCCGCCGCCGCCGTCAACGCCACCCGCCGCGTCCTGTTCGAGGCCTTGAAGCGGACGGGGCTGCCCGTCGCCGGCTCTTCGGGCGGGCGGACGAAGTTCAACCGCACGCGGCTGGGGATCCCGAAGTCGCATGCCCTCGACGCCGCCTGCGTCGGCGAGACGCCGGCGCTGAAGGGCTGGAGGCAGGGCGTGCTCGCGATCCGGGCCATGGGCCGGGGCTCGTATGCGCGGACCCGCGTGGACCGGTCCGGCTTCCCGGCCGGATACCTGATGGCGGAGAAGTCCGTGCGCGGCTTCCGCACGGGCGACATCGTGCGCGCGACCGTGCCCTCGGGCAAGAAGAGGGGTGTCCACGTGGGCCGCGTCGCGGTGCGCCGGACAGGCTCCTTCAACGTCCAGACGGCGCAGGGGACGGTGCAGGGGATCTCGCACCGGCACTGCCGCGTCGTCCAGCGCGGCGACGGCTACGGATATCACGTCGACAGGTCACGGATGAAGGAGACGGCAACGATGCACGGAACACGGGAGCCCGCAATCCTCCCCGCCCTGAAGGACGGGGTTTCCAGCGGGATGATTGGATGAACGCTGCCGGTGCCTGCGGCAACGCGGCGACGGCCACAGCGGAGAAAGGCCGCGCGGTGATTGAACATGCAGCACGGCAGCTGGTTTCGCTGCTGGAGGAGGTTCACCGCATGCCGCTGTCGATTCTCGACACCGCCGCCAACCCGGATGCCGCCAGATGACCGGTGATCCGATCATCATGATGAACCGCGTTTCCAAGGAATTCGGTGACGTACTGGCGGTCGACAACATGAGCCTGAGCATCCGCGAGGGAGAATTCGTCACTTTCCTCGGCCCCTCGGGCTGCGGAAAGTCCACCGCGTTGAAGATGATCGCGGGTATCTTGCCGCTGACTGCCGGCGAGATCACGATCTCGCCAGCGAAGGGCGATGCAGAACACGACCTTGGCTTCGTGTTCCAGGAGCCCACTCTGAAGCCTTGGGCATCAGTCTTCGACAATGTCTACCTGCCACTGCGGCTTGCCGGCGTTGGACGCCGCGACGGCGAGCCCAGGGTGCGCGAGGCGTTGAAGGAAGTCGGCCTGTCGCGGTTTGCGCTCTCCTACCCGCGCCAATTGTCGGGTGGAATGAAAATGCGGGTGTCGATCGCCCGCGCCCTGGTCTCCCGGCCGCGAATTCTCCTCATGGACGAACCTTTCGCCGCGCTCGACGAGATGACCCGCACCAAGCTCAACAACGACCTGATGCAATTGTCCGACGACCATGGATTGACAGTGGTCTTCGTCACGCACTCGGTCTTCGAAAGCGTCTACCTCTCCACCCGTGTCATCGTGATGGCGGCGCGCCCCGGACGGCTGGTGGCGGACATGCCCCTGGATGCCCCCTGGCCGCGCAGCGAGGACTATCGCACGTCGATCGAGTTCACGGACGAGGCCCGGCGCGTATCAGCAACCCTGAAAGGCACGCTTCATGTCGACGAAATCGACCACTGACCGAACCCGCGGTGTCCACGAAGACGGCGGTGCCCCGATCAACATCGGACATCTGCGCCGCGCTAGGCGCGAACGGATCCTGAGCTGGGTCATGCCAATCACGCTGCTTGTCGTCGCCATCTGCATCTGGGAATTCCTGGTCCGGTATCACGAGATTCCCAAGTACCTGATTCCTGCCCCGAGCCTGATTGCCGAGACCCTGGTGAGGGACTTCGCGTCGCTGATGGCATCTTCGTGGTTCACGGTGAAGCTGACCTTCCTATCGCTCGCCCTGGCGATCGTCGGCGGTGTGCTGCTGGGGGCGCTGTTTGCCCTGTCACGACCCGTGGAACTGAGCCTCTTCCCGTTTGCCGTGATCCTTCAAGTCACGCCGGTTGTGGCCATCGCACCGCTCATTCTGATCTATGTCGACAGTACGTTTGCAGCGCTTCTGATCTGTGCCTGGATCGTCGCATTCTTTCCGATCCTGACGAACACGGTGGTCGGCCTTCGATCCGCCGATCACAACCTGCGCGACCTCTTCACCATGTACCGCGCAACGCCGTGGCAGAAACTGCGATACCTTCTGGCTCCGTCCGCCCTGCCCTACTTCATGGCTGCGCTCCGCGTTGCCGGCGGTCTAGCCCTGATCGGCGCGGTAGTGGCGGAATTCGTGGCCGGGACGGCAGGCCAGCACACCGGGCTTGCCAGCCGGATCATAGAGAGCTCTTTTCGCAGCGAAATCCCCCGCATGTTCGCTGCGCTGTTTCTGGTGTCCTTGCTGGGCATCGTGATCTTTCTCCTGACCAGCTGGGCCTCGCACCGGGTTCTGGGGCACTGGCACGAAAGCGAGATTCGTCGTGAACACTGAGTTCAGCCATGTTCTCTTGAACGGCCGGACGGTTGCGCTCGGCCTTCGGCAGGGCCGCATAGTCGCGATCGAACCGCGGCCGGAACCGGCACGCCACGTGGCCATCCCGCTGCCCGTGGACCCGCATGTGCATCTGGACAAGACCTTCACTGCCGGCCGCTGCAAATCTGCCCGGCCCGGCCTCTTTGGCGCAATTGACGCAATGGAATCGGATCTCGCGAACTGGAGCGAAGAGGATCTGCGTTCCCGCATGGGCCGGGCGCTGAAGGAAGCCAGCGACAACGGGATATGCGCGCTTCGCAGCCACGTGGACTGGCCCGGGGCGCAGACGCCGCTCGCGTGGCACGTGCTCGGCGAATTGGCGCAGGATTGGTGCAACCGCGTCCGCGTGCAGCGAGCCTCGCTGACACCGCTAGATCTGCTGGGCGATCCGGACCACGGGCCGGGCATCGCCGAACGCGTGGCCAATGACGGCGAGGTTCTGGGCTGTTTCGTCTATCGAAATTCCCGGATCGACGAGTGGCTGGAACAAGTATTCGCGCTGGCCGCAAGACATGGCTTGCACCTCGACTTTCACGTCGATGAAGGACTGGACGCGGAGGCGAACGCCTTTGACCGCATCGTGGCTCTGACGGCCAGGCACCGGCTTGCGGGGCGGGTCCTTTGCGGCCATGCCTGCTCGCTTTCGATCCGGCCCGAGCGGGAAGTCGCCCGCGCCGCCGCCGCAGCCGCGGAAGCCGGCGTCGCGCTGGTCGTGCTACCAACGGCCAATCTCTGGCTGCAGGACAGTTCCTGCGACCGGACCCCAAGGATGCGCGGGCTTGCACCGGTGCACGAGTTGCGCACCGCCGGGGTTTCCGTCCTGTTCGGATCGGACAACGTCGCCGACCCGTTCTATCCATTTGGCAGCTACGACGCGATCGAAGTGCTGCGACTGGCATCGGTTTCGGCGCAGTTCGATCCGGCGGGATGGCTGGATGCGATAACCACCGGACCCGTCGAGGCGCTGGGGCTGGATCGGCCGCCACTCGCGGTCGGTGCCCCGGCAGATTTCCTGCTGATTGAAGGACACGACTGGAACGAGGCGCTGCGCAGCCCGCGTGCCCGCCGACTGGTAGTGCGGACTGGCGAGATCGGGCAAGACGACAGGGCGGCGGCATGAGAGCAACGGCCGAGCAGCTGGAGGCATTCCGAAAGGAAATCGGAAGCATCCCGTGCCATGACGACGCAGGGCTGCTGCAGACGAAATCACGTGACTACTACTGGTACTCGCCGATCCTGAAGGAGCGGCTCGATCACTGCCTAGGCCAGTTGCTGGTGCGTCCGCAGACCGAAGAGGAGGTCAGGACCATTGCCGAGTCTGTGGCGCGGCACCGAATTCCCTTGACTGTCAGGGGTGGCGGCACCGGCAACTACGGGCAGTGCGTCCCGATCGACGGCGGCGTCATTCTGGAGATCACCGGCCTGTCCGCCATACGCGACATCTCCGACGGGCGCGTGATCTGCGGGGCAGGCGCTCGCATCGGGAAAGTAGAGAACGAAGTGGCCCGAACCGGGCAGATGCTGACCATGTTTCCCTCGACCAAGCGGATCGCCACGATGGGGGGATTCGTGGCCGGCGGCTCGGGTGGCATCGGCTCGCTGCGTCATGGAATGCTGCGCGACGGAGGAAACATCACCTACCTGCGCATCGTCACCGTCGAGAAGAAGCCAAGGATCATCGAGCTCCGCGGCAAGGACATCCTAAAGGCCCAGCACGCCTACGGCACAAACGGCATCATCACCGAGATGGACTATGCGCTTGCGCCGGCCACCGACTGGATTCATGCGATCGCGCTCTTCGACGGCTATCGGACGGCTCTCGACTTCGCCGTACAGGTACAGGACGCAGGTCTCGACGCCTATCTCCTGACGGTCGTCGAACGCGGATTCGCCCGCTTCTATCGGCGCCTCACCGACCATTTTCCCGCCGGAAGGGATGCGGTCTTCTCGATGATGGCGCCGGACGCGATGCTGGAATTCCGTGCTTGCGTGGAAAGCCTCCAGGGAACGGTCAGCCTTGAAAAGTCCCTCCACGAGGTGGAGGCCGCAAACCTGCCTCCGGCCTGGGAATGCGGTTGGAACCACACCACGCTGCAGGCGCTGAAATTCGAACCGGGCATCTGGTCCTATCTGCAGGTGGCCTATCCGCGCCCGTTCGATCCTGGTCTCGTCGTGCGCCAGAAGGAGCGCTATGGCGACGAAGTCCATTTCCATCACGAGATGGCGCGCATGGACGGCGCGATCCAGGTCTTCGCGTTGCCGCTCGTGAGGTGGCGTGGCCGGGAGCGCATGTACGAGATCATTCACGAAATGGAAGAGATCGACGGCTGCACGATTTTCGATCCCCACGCGATCACGATTGAAGACGGGGGCATGAAGGAGATCGACACGGTGCAGATCGAATTCAAGAAGGAAGCCGATCCCTACGGCTTGATGAACCCGGGAAAAACCCGGGGCTGGCTGCCCGAAATGGAAAGGGCGTAACCCGAACTGTCATGCAAAAAGGAGAATGAAACCATGATGAAGAGAATGTTCGCCGCGCTGGCGGCAACGCTGGTCGCGGGCGGCGCCACGGCCGCCGACAAGGTCGTCTTTGCCACCAATTGGCTGGCCCAGGGCGGTCATGGCGGCTTCTACCAGGCGCTCGCCGACGGAACTTACGAGGAGCACGGGTTGGACGTGGAAATCCAGATGGGCGGACCTCAGTTGAACAACCGCCCGCTCCTGGCCGCAGGCAAGATCGATTTCCTGATGACCGGGAACCTGCTGCTGTCGATCGACAACGTCCGCAACGAAATTCCCACGATCGTCGTAGCGTCCTATTTTGAAAAGGACCCGCAGGTCCTGATCGCCCACAAGGGCCAGTATGGCGGCTGGGATGACCTTGTGAACGCGCCGAAGATCCTGATCTCGAAGGATGGGCAGTTCAGCTTCTGGCAGTGGATGACGGCTGCGCACGGCTTCCGCGACGAGAGCCTTCGTCCCTACGGCTACAACCTCGCCGAATTCCTGAATGACGAGAAGATGGTGCAGCAGGGCTACGCGACGGCCGAACCGCTCTACGCGGCAAGCGCGGGTGCAGAGGTGGAGACTTTCGTGCTGGCCGACTATGGCTGGAGCACCTATTCGACCACCGTCGAAACCAGGGTCGAACTGGTTGAAAGCAATCCCGACCTCGTGCAGCGCTTCATCGATGCGTCCACCATCGGATGGTACAATTACCTCTACGGCGACAATGCCGCAGGCAACGCGGCAATCATCGAAGCCAATCCGGACCAGACACTCGAAAAGCTCGCCGCCGAGGTCGCGCAGATGAAGGCGCTCGGAATCATTGACAGCGGCTACCAGCTCGAGGCCGGAATCGGCGCGATAGACCTGCAGAGGGTCAGGGCCTTTCACGATCTTGCCGTGGAGGCCGGGATCATCGTGGCCGGTTCGGTCGATGTCGAAATGGTCGCAACCGACCGCTTCGTGAACAAGATGGTCGGAATGGACCTCAA
Source organism: Paracoccaceae bacterium (assembly GCA_965208685.1). GTDB lineage: Bacteria > Pseudomonadota > Alphaproteobacteria > Rhodobacterales > Rhodobacteraceae > JAJEFO01. The sequence goes on from CBDBPL010000007.1 coordinate 2,176,229, forward strand.
GCCGTAGGTGCGCGGGGCCATGCGACTGCTTGTGGTATTCTGTCACCCGAGTCGTGAGAGCTTTGGCGCCGCCGTCTTCGACACCGCCTGCCGCACCTTGCGTGTGGCAGGCCATGACGTGCGTGTCCGCGATCTCTACCGCGAGGAATTCGAGCCGGTCCTGAGCGAGCAGGAATGGTCAGACTACCTGCCGCACACCCGGGCCATCATCGACAAGCACCCAGAGCACATTGACGACCTGAAATGGGCTGAGGGGCTGCTGGTGATCTACCCGACCTGGTACTACGGACCTCCGGCAATGCTGAAGGGCTGGCTCGAAAGGGTATGGCTTCCCGGAATTGCGTTTGAAGTGGCCGATGCCCGACTGAGGCGCACAAAGGGGCGACTTGGGCACATCCGGCTCTTTGCCGGGATAACTACATCGGGCTCGCCATGGTGGTGGATCCGCCTGATACGCGATCCCGGACGCAGCTTGTGGACAAGGGGTCTGCGCCCGCTGTTTTCGCCGAAGTGCAAGGTGATCTGGCTCCAGCTCTACGACATGAACAATTCGACCGAGAAGGACCGCACCGGCTTTCTCGCCCGCGTCGAAAGGACTTTGCAGCGCATACCCGTCGGGCCGTGACCGCCGCTCTGCTTGCACGCTGTTCCGCCTGGACATGACAATGAGACCTTGCACTTCTGGAACTCGGCTTACGCGGCTTGCCCGAATGCGCAGGCCGGACTATAGGGCAGGCTGGCGAATTCTCGTTTGACGCCGGAAACGGTCAGGCTTTGGCACAGGCAAGGTTCTTTTGCGACCAGATCAGAATGACCCTGACAGGAGCCGGAAACAGGGGTGGAAGACGTCTTCAAGTTGGTACGACGTCTTCGGAAACTGTCTGATTTTCCACGTCTCAACCGGGTAAGGAAGATGCATACCAAAGACGAACCGCCGAACTTTTGCGTAGTCGAGGTTGCGGCGATGATGCCCACCGACGACTTCCCGGTCGGTGCGACGGCTTGCAGCCCGGTCAGCACATGAAATCACGTTCAGATTTCGCCCAAAAACGCGAGGCGCTCAACGAGAAGATCCGCGAGGCCGCTATTGCGGAATTCGCAGAGCATGGTCTGCGCGGCACCACCACCCAAGCCATTGCTGATCGCGCGGGGCTAACAAAGACCAAGCTTCACTACCATATCAGCGGCAAGGAAGAACTGTACCAGGACGTCATCGACCAGATCATCGGGATCTGGGCCGATCTGTTTGACGGAAGCGCCATCAACCGGGATCCAGAATCCGTGCTGAAGGACTATGTCGTCCGCAAGGTCCGGTTCTCGCTCGAACACCCCAACAAGGTGAAGCTGTTTGCAAACGAAGTCATGCGCGACGCGGGCATGTTGCAGGATCACTGGATACGGTCGCGCGAGGACGTCCGACGCTCTGCTTCGCTGATCGAGAGCTGGATTGCCGACGGACGCGTGCGTCCTGTCGATCCAGTCTTGCTGCTGTTCCACATCTGGGCGATGACAGAATATTACGCCGTCATGGGCAAGCAGGTGAGGTTCTTTCTCGAGCATGGAGATTCGGACACGTTGAATGCAGAATACATTGCGTCCGAGATTGCCAACGTGATCCTTTACGGGCTGCTTGAGGTCGACGGCCAGGAACAGGCACAAGCCTGAGGACAGAGTCGTCGGGTGACGGGCGTACCCATAGTCAAGGGCAGGTCTGGTTCGGAAGGCTTGCCTCACTGGCGTGGTCGCCTTGTTCTCATGTCGCGGGCAGTCAACGGAAAGATGTTCGCCCAGTGTCGCCCCAAATGTACGGGGAGCCTTCCCCCGAATCTTCGGCCATCAAGCAATGCGCTGACTTGGCGCGCGGCCAGTTTCCATTCTGTTGAGGAATCCGGCATCCGCGGAAGCGAGGACTGCTGGCATGACTCTCGCGCGGCCTCAAGCACGCTGCGGCATTGCCGCCACAATCGTGAATGCACCGGAAGGAACTGACCACGCGACATTTGCTTGGAACGGTCCACGGCAGACTGGAATTGGAGAATCGGATCGTGACCAACCAGAGGCGTCCGCGTAGCCGATACATTGTTGTAGCAAGCCGTCCCAACTTTTCGAGACGCGTCCGAATGACATCAGAAGAAATGAATGAGGCGCAGGGTCACCGATTGCGAAGGGCCCGCAAAAGCCCCAGATCCGGCTGACGTTTCGCGGCCGCCAAACTCCGTGCCATCGGCACCGAACGGACTGAAATAGTCGAGTGCCAGATCGGTGTTGTCGCCAAGCGCGTAGTTGACGCCGACCGTGGCAAGCTTGCTGCCGTCGTTCAGGCTGATGATTGCGCTGGGGCTGATCGAGAGATCAGGTGACACCTGAAACCGGCCCCCGGGCGCCAGAAAATCCTGCCCGCCGAAGAAGACCTGTCCGGTGGACATCCGCTTTGCCAGGCTTGCTGGCAGCGCGTCCAATGGCAGCGAGGCATTCACGCCGAAGCCGTTGTGATAGTACTCCGCGAAGTAGGAGACGTTCCAATCCCCCAATGTGCCGAAGTTCGTGATGTTGAAGAGCCAAGACGGGTGCGTCGTGCCGTCTGCGAGCCGCCAATGGACATATTCGGCGTTCCAGGACGCGCCGCCCAATGGCCCGCTCAGGTTCAGCCCTGCCGCCTTGTCACCCCGGTCGCGGGCATAGAGAAGCACACCGTCAAGGTTGCCCAGAGTCGTACTGCCGCGGATTGCCAAGGTGCTTTGGTCCAAAGCGACTGACCCGCCGTGCGTTTCGGCGCGTGGGACGGCAATGGCCTGGATGTCCGCGCCATTGTCGAAGAGGTATTGGGCGTAGAGCATGTCGATGCCGGGCTTGTAACTGGTGTCGATCGCATCGGGCGAAAACGGGGCCACGATGTCGGAGGGGTGAAAGAACAGCCCGCTGCCCCATGTGATGGCTTGCCGCCCCGCCTTCAGGACCAAGCTTTCACCGGTGTAGGCGACCGAGGCACGGTCGATGGCGCCGGCAACGGCTTGATCCGGATCGTGCGACCAGTCGCCACTCAGATCCAGCAATGTCCGTGGCGGACCTTCGGCAGGCATCAGCTCGGACGCCAGGGCAATCTGGCTGCCATGCGCAGCCTTGAACTGCGTGTGCACCTCAAAGCGAAAGGGTCCCTCGAACTTGTCCCACATGACGCGCGCGGCCACGGTCAGCGCCCGGGTGTCAGAATAACCCAGGTCAGCCTCCAGACTTGTCGCGTCCGCGTTGCTTGACGCCAGCCCAGCTTCGGTCCGCACACGAAAACCGTCGGCCCCGACCGGAAGCGCCATGATTGCGGCAAGGAGAACCACACTAAGTGCTGCCGCGCGCATCGCTGTCGATCCTTCCATCCACCATTTCAATGTGACGCATCGAGTGCTCCATCACCCTGACGTCGTGGGTTCCGATCAGAAAGGTTGTACCGTGCTCGCGATTGAGGTTGCGCATCAGGTCGACAAGCTCAAGCGCATTCTTTGAGTCGAGGTTGGCCGTGGGCTCGTCGGCAAGAACGATCTTCGGCCGCGACACCAGCGCGCGGGCGACGGCAACCCGTTGCTGTTGCCCGCCCGACATCTTGCCTGGTCGGCGGTCTTCCATGCCGGAAAGCCCGACCTCCTTGATCGCGTCCATCGCTCGGTCGTGGCGCTCCGCGGAGGACACGCCCTGCAATTGCAGCACGAATTCGATGTTTTCGCGCGCCGACAGGACCGGAACAAGGTTGTACGACTGGAAGACAAATCCGATCTTCGACAGCCTCAGATCCGAGAGTTGGGACCTGGAAAGCCCGCTCAGCGGCCGCCCGTCGACGGACACCTCGCCCGAAGTCGGCTCATCAAGGGCGCCGATCATGTTGAGAAGCGTGGTCTTGCCCGACCCAGACGGCCCGGCCAGCGTCGCAATGTCGCCGGGCATGATGTCCAGATCGACATCCCTGAGTGCGTGCACGGCCAGTTCGCCCTTTCCAAAGGTCTTGGACAGGCCGCGGCAGGTGACGATCGGTGGCATGCCTCGTTCCCTTCTAGGTCTCTCGCCGCATGGCGTCCACCGGGCGGCACTTAGAGGCCCGTTGCGCGGGCCATAGCGTAACCAATATGCCGAGAAGCCAGATCAGTCCCGGGAACAGGATGAAAGCGTCCGGTTCGTAGTCCAGGTAGATGATCTCGCCGGTCTGCACCATCTCCATGGCCCGGGCGAATGCCGAGAAATCGATGCCGTCGCTGAGCGACCAGATGGTCACGGCTGCCAGCGCCATGCCCAGCAGCACCCCAATGCCGATCAGCAGTGCGTTTTCGATGGTGACCATGAAGAGAACCCGGCGCGGTTTCATTCCAAGCGCGCGCAGCAGTCCGAATTCCTGCGTGCGCTCGAAGACCGCCATCAGTTGGGTGTTGACGATGCCGATCGCCATCAGCGCAAAAACGATGCTGAGCCAGACATGGACGAAGACACCCATGTAGCTGTCCATCGAGGCCAGGAACAGGTTGAGGTCCTTCCAGCCGCGGACGTCAAGGGCGGGCGCCGCGTCGGCCAGCGCCGCCAGTGCGTCCTCCAATGCCGTCTCCTCGTCCAGAACGAAGACGACCTGCGCGATTTCGCCCTCAAGGCCAAGGAATCTCTGAGACGCTGCGCGTCCGGTAAAGACGTAAAGATCTTCAGTCGCCTTGTCGGCGTCGTAGATCCCGACCACGTCGAAGCTCTGTTCGGACATCGCGCCTTCCGCGTTCTGCGACATCAGGATCACGCGGCGGCCGAGACCGGTCTTCAGCCGCTCGACCATATGCAGCCCCAAAATGATCGAGTCGTCATCGCTGCCGTTCAGATATCGCCCTTCGGCGATCCTGCCTGGGATCGACGAGATCCGTGCCTCTGCCGTGGGGTCCACGCCGACAATTGTAGCAGGCAAGGTCTTGTATTCGCTTTGAATCACCCCCGGCACGACAACGCGGGTTGTCCAGTCGGCTACCGCAGGTGCATCCAGCGCCGAGGCGAGGTCCTGGTCGGGCGGATCCATAAGCGCCTCAATCGAAGGATCGTCCATGAAACCTTCGGCATGGATCTGTCCTGACCCGAGAAGAAGTTGAAGTGTCGTTTCCTTCGAGCTCTTGGCCCAGGCAGTCATGAACGCATTGAAGAACAGGATCGACCACAACCCGATGGCCACTACGATCAGCGTGATGCCGGTGCGACGCGGGTTCCGCCACAGGTTGCGCCAGGCAAGCGGCAGCATGGTCTTGAGACCGTCGATCACGACGCCATCGCCTTCACCGGATCCAGCCCCAGGACGCGGCGATAGGGCACAATGCCCAGAACCGCGATGGACAGAACAATCGCAAATGGCCCGAACAGCACGCGAAACGGCGTCATCGCCGGATAGAACCGTGCCGGCATTCCCCATGATTCATAAATCTCGGACAATCCTTCAATGCCGATGCCGACCTGCTGCACCCAATAGGTCAGGACCATGCCAAGCAGGATGCCCAGCCCGTTGCCAAAAAGCGAAAGGAAGATCATTTCCATCCAGACCATGCGACCGATCCAGCGCCGTTTCATCCCGATCGCCAGAAGCACCCCGAACTCTCGCGTACGCTCCAGCACCGACATGTAAAGCGTGTTGAGAGTGATGAAGACAACGACCACCACCAGCGTGACGTAAATCAACACGGCGGTGATCATGTCTGCCGCGATGGCCTCTTCGACATCGGGGCGCAACTCGGCCCAGTTGAGATACACCACCCCGTGGCGCGCGGCCACCTCCCGCAGCTCGCGCTCTGCCCGCACCACGTCGGGCAGATCCTCTCCGGCAACCGCGACGGCATGTACGCCGCCTTCCATCAGAAAGGTCTCGGCAAACCGTACAAGCGGCATCTGCGCAAAGGCACGGTCAAGCTCGGGCACCTTGGACTTGAATATCCCGACCACTTCCAGGACGTCGACGGCCACCGAGCCATCGCGTCCCGAACCCAACAGTGCGACGCGGTCGCCAAGACCCAGCCGCAGATTGCGCGCCAGGCCGTCGCCCAGCACGATCGCGTCGTTGTCTTCCGGCGTGAGGCTGCGGCCCTGCTCGACCAGCCCGGACAATGTCGAAACATCCGGCTCACGTGCCGGGTCGATCCCGAGGATGGCGACAGCAAAGCTGCGCTCTCCGCTCGCCAAGAGCCCGAAACCGGCCGCGCGGGCCGTTGCCACCGTGACACCGGGAACACGCTCAAGGTCGGCCAGGAGCGCCGCCGGATCGGCAATGACCTTGTCCATCTCGGGGTCGTCCTTGTAGCCCTCGATCTGAAACTGGCCGAAACCGTCGGCGATGCGCAGCATGCTGGACTTCATCGTGTCGTAGGCGGCGAGTTGAAGGGACAGCATGAACACCAGAAGCATCGACGTGAACGCCATGCCGATGACCGACAGCGAGGTTCGGATTGGTTGGCGCCAGATGTTTCGCCAGGCGAGCGCGGCTATCAAGGGTCAGTCCCGTGGATTCTGAAGGTTGGACTTGGTGAACAGGTATGCGGGGATGGGGATGTCAAACTCGGCCGATTCAGTGGTAATGCGCGTGACCTGCCCGGGCTTTGCATCCGTCCGCATGGTCATCACGACAGGATAGGGGCGCCCGCCGATCATGCCGACGCGGTCGGTCGTCATGACCCTGACGCGTTTGCCGACCTGATCGTAATATTCGACCTCCATCAACACGCCGTCCGTGCGGATCGTCAGAACTTGCTTGCCCCAGACCACTGGAACACCCCGTTTCGGAATCGATTCAATCACATGCGCCCGGCCGCCGGTGACACTCACCATGCCTTTCAGCGTATGCGTGTAATCATCGATCACCTTGTCCGACCGGGCCAGATCGTCATAGGAAAAATCTGATCCCATCCAGCTTTGTGACATGGCGCTGGCTGGCAGCTTGATGACCTGGTTGAGCTTTGGATTGAAGACATGGGTCGAATTGCCGACCTGCAGGGTCGCATTGCCTGCGGCGCGGGCCGGTGCGGTGAAACGGACAAGTGCTTTCTTTTCGCCCTGCGTCCAGCTCTTCATGGTCAGGTTGCGCGTGCCCGAGGGGCGCATGATCGTCATCGATATCGTCGTATGGCTGCTGTCTGCGCGCCAGTTGTCGAAGGTCGCCCGCAGGATCGATTTCGCGTCCTGAGCCGCGGCAATGTTCGGAACAAGAGCGCCCGCTGAAAGCGCGACAGTCATGCCAAGCAGGATTGCAAGGACCGATCGGCGGAAGGGAGCCTGTAACATCGCGAGCCCGTTCGTGGTCTTGCGCGATTGCCAAGTCAGCGCTCGCACAACAAGGGGAAGTTCGGACCGGGTGGTCCGGTTGTCAAGATGCATGGGAATTATATACGTAAGTGACCATCGATGTTGTGCGGATTGTTCACGCGAGGCGAATCAGCCGCAAGCGAAAAGCCCGACACGGCTCATGGCATCTATATACGTAACGTGACCATCGGCTTTCACGGGTCGATGAGGTCGGCAACCCGAACGCCCCTCGCCGTGCAGACGCGTCAATCCCGGACGCCTCGTGTTCCACGACACGGCCACGCGCCACGCCCCGGATTGTCCTTGCCGCATTGATGTCGGCATGTGCCGCGTGCCCGCAGTGCACGCAGGTGAAGTCGTCCCGAGTTCTGCGGCTGGCGGCTTCCACCGCCCCGCACTCGTGGCATGTCCTTGACGTGTTCCTCGCCGGAACGGTGATGACGTTTGCCGCCTTGCAGTCAAGCATCCGCTTCAGCGCGGTCCATCCGGTGTTCAGGATGACGCGGTTCAGTCCCGCCTTTTGCGGCACGTTCGTCCCCGGTTCCTCCATGGTCCCCTTGGCGGATCTGGTCACGGCCTTCACGTTCAGGCTCTCGACGGCGACCGTGCCTGCCTTCGCCGCCAGGCGGCGACTGACATGGTGATGCCAGTTGCGACGGCGGCTGGCGATCTTGCGGCGGACCTTCGCAAGGTGCCGCTTCGTCCGCTCGCGCCGCTTCGACCGCTTCTGCTGCCTGGACAGTTTCCGTTGCAGGCGCCCGGCCCTGGCTTCGAGCCCGGACATGTCCGGCATGGCGTGGAGTTCGCCGTCGCTGTCCGCGACCTGCCCGCAGTTCCGGTCGAGGCCGAGCACGTGTCCGTTGTCGGCAGGCTCCTCGATCTCGACCGCGAGGCAGACGACGGCGGTCCACTTGCCGCCGGCACGCTTGAGCACGGCGGAGACGGGCCTGCCGTCGGGATGCGGGTTGCCGCCCTTGCGCCGGACCGTCATCGGACCGAAGCCGGGGATGTGGAGCGTGCCGTCGCGCACCTTGACGCCGGAGACGATGGTGATGCTGTCGAAGAAGCGGCGTCCCCTGAACTTCGGGAAGCCCGCCTTCGCCCCCTTCTGCAGGCGGTTGAAGAAGCCCTTGAACGATCCGTCGAGCCGCTTGAGCGTCCCGCGCTGGATGGCGATCCCGCATTCGGCCATTTCAGGCAGCGCGCGCCTGCACTCGGTGAGCGCCTTGCACTGGTCGAAGCAGGTCCGTGACTTCCCCGTCTTGCGGTGGAAGTCGATCCGTTCCTCAAGTGCCGCGTTGTAGAGCTGCCGCTGGGCTTCGAGCGTGGTCTCCGCCACTGCCAGTTGCTCCGCGTCAGCGGTAGACAACCTGCCTGTGCGTCTGTGTCAGGGCCACGTGTTCGCTCCTGCGTGAGCGTTTGGGGATCGGGCGCTTCCGGCACCCGCCCACGCATCATAACCGGCCAGAACAAAATAGCAACATCTTTCTGGCCGATGGTCACTTAGGCATATAATCCCGCTAACTTTCCGGCTGCCGGTATACCCCCTGTTCCTTCAGGGCATCGATCACCTCTACGGGCATGTAGGTCTCGTCGTGCTTTGCGAGGAGGTCATGGGCCAGAAACACGCCGTCCACGTAGTATCCCTTTGCTATTGTGCCCTGCCCCTCCCCGAACAGGTCCGGGGCCGGATCTCCTCCGACATATGTCACGGGAACCTCCGCTGCGCCGTCGGTGACCACGAAGGAGAACCGCACGCCGTCAACTCCGGTCATCGAGCCGTCCTTCACCAGTCCGCCCAACTGGAAATACTCATCCTCCGCGGGCGGTGAAGCCAGAATTTCGCTCGGGGACCGAAAGAACTGAAACGCATCCTTCGGCAAGAACCACAGCACGAACAGCACGCCGACAAGGCATGCGCCCGCCAGTGCAAGGACCTGTATGCGCCGCTGCTTCTTCAGGCCTTTCATCCGCACGATCCGTGCGAGAGACGCGATCGGTGAATCCCGATCCGATGACTGGCAATTTGACTCCGCGACTTTCCGGAGGACCAACAGCGCTCAGTTGAATTCTTGATTCTCGGTCCAGGGCGCAGCGGCAACAGGCCGAGCTGTAACTGCAGAATGGCCGCAGGCGGCACCAAAGGGGGCCGATGCTTCACGGATAGACGGGCGCAGCCATGAGCCCGGATGTTTCGTCTTCGCCGAGCATCAGGTTCGCGTTCTGAATCGCCTGCCCGCTCGATCCCTTGGTCAGGTTGTCAAGCACGACAATCACGGTTGCGACCCGCTCGCGGCGGTCTCCCACCACGCCAATGTGGCAGAAGTTCGAGGCTCGCACATGCTTCATCTGCGGAACCTGGCCGAACGGCAGGACATGGATGAAGACCTCGTCGCCGTAGACCTTGTTCAGTGCCGCATGGACCTGCTCTGGCACGCCCTTCACGTAGCAGGTCATGACAACTCCCCGCGTGGAGGGCAGAAGGTGCGGCGTCAGCGTGATCTTGGGCTCGCCGTCTGCCAGCTTTGCCAATTCCTGGTCGAATTCCCCAAGATGCCGATGCGTGCCGCCCACTGAATACGGCATCACGTTGTCTTCCATCTCGGCCATCAGCAGGTGTTCCTTCAGCGACCGCCCTGCGCCGGAAACGGACGCCTTCAAGTCCAGATATATATCATTGACATCTATGCACTTTTCCATGAAGAGCGGCCGCAGGCCGTACAGGCCGGCTGCTGCGTTGCAGCCAGTGCCCGCGACAAGCCGCGCCGACCGGATGTCATCCCTGTAGAACTCGGTCAGCCCGTAAACCGCCTCTTCCTGCAGTTCCGTTGCCGCATGTGGCTTGCCGTACCACGCTGCGTAAGCACCGGGGTCGCGCAGGCGAAAGTCGGCGGACAGGTCGACGACCTTCACGTGCCTGGGAACGGATGGAATGACGGCCTGGCTTGTCGCGTGCGGAAGCGCGCAGAATGCCAGGTCAATTCCTGACCAATCCACTTGATCGACGGCGACCAGGTCAGGCAGCTTCATGTAACCTAGATGCGGAAACACCGTCGACATCGGCTGACCCGCTTTCCGGTCTCCGGTCAACGCAGCGATCCGGATCGACGGATGCGTCGAGATCAGCCGAACGAGTTCGGCGCCTGTATATCCGCTGGCACCAAGAATGGCGACGTCGTGGGGCATCGGGGCCCTCCTTCGGGAAATCATGGATATCTAGCGCGACAGGGGTCGCGCGGCAATCACGCAGCGTGAAACTCCGTCTTCCGCCGGAGGAACCGGGTTGCCTGATCGGTGACGCGCTGAGGGTCGCCTGTCGTCAGGAACATGGGGATCTCGCCAGTACCGCGCATTTCGGGATGCCGCTGCAAATAGTCGGCCAGGCTGTCGGCCACCAGGGCCGGCTGGCTGAACACCTTGACGCCAGGTCCCAGCGCCGCCCTGAATTCATCCTCCACGATCGGGTAGTGTGTGCACCCAAGAACTGCCGCCTCCGGCATTGGCATCTTCCGCCTCAGCGCCTCGACATGGCTCCGTACTAGCGCGCCAGCCAGGATCATGTCGCCCTCCTCGATGGCATCAACAATGCCCGCGCAGGCTTGCGCCTCCACGTCAACGCCGATCGCACGGAATGCCAGCTCGCGCTGGAACGCACGGCTCCGGACCGTGGCGGGCGTCGCGAAAAGCGCCACGTTCTTCGTCTCGACTTCGCGGGGCGGCGAATTGTCACCCCACTGCCGTTCCGTAAGGGCCTCGATCAACGGCACGAAGACGCCAAGCACCCGCTTGTCCGACGGAACCCAGTCTTCCTGAATTCGGCGGAGCGCGGCCGACGACGCCGTGTTGCAGGCGAGTACGACCAGATCGCAGCCAGCCTGAAACAGCCGGGACACCCCCTGAGTGGTCAACTCGTAGATGTCGTCGACGTCACGAACCCCGTATGGCGTGTGCGCGTTGTCGCCAAAATAGACGAGAGGCACGTCGGGAAGCCGCTGCGCCACGGCCTTGTGGACCGTCAGGCCACCCAGCCCGCTGTCAAACAGTCCTACCGCCACTTTCGCCTGCCCGTCCGTGTCCCGTTCATCCTGCGCCCCGACCAGAGGCCCGACCCTCCTTGGCGGCAGGGCATACGTGCAGCACTGAGGAAAGTCCATTGCCGACAACTTGGCTCGCACAAGGCCGATGCAGAACCGTTCGGTGGCGAACGCGGCAGGGCGCGCTATTCTGCGGCGGTGCTTGCGGCTGCGGCCACCCCGTCCCGGAAGGTTCGCAGCAGCGTCTCCCGACGCTCGGCTGCCTTCTGCGCGTTTGCTTCTTTCACCGGGCCAAACCCGCGCACGTCCAGTGGCGATTCGGCGAGAGCGATGGCGGCGTCAATGTTGCGACCCGGGTCCGCCAGAACTTCCGACATGTCGTGCTCGTACTGCTGGATCAATTTTCGTTCCATTCGGCGCTCGGCACTGTAGCCAAAGGGATTGAACGGTGTGCTGCGCAGCCACTTCAGGCGAGCCAGCAGCGGCCACACCCGTTCCGCAAATGCGCCGAAGGCACGCTTTCTGGCTCGCCCGGACGCATCGCGTCCTGACAGGACGGGCGGTGCCAGATGGAACGTGAGCTTCAGGTTCCCGTCAAAGACCTCCTCGGCCTTGGCGCGAGTCTCGGAAAGAAGCCGCGCAACCTCGAATTCGTCCTTGTATGCCAACACTTTGTGATAGCCCTTGGCAATCGCCTCCTGCAGCGCGGGATCGTCAGCCTGACCAACCAGATCTCGGTACCGTTTGGCCAGCCCTTGGGACTGGTAGGCGGCAAGGTGCCTGGCGCGAACATCGACCTTTTCTGCCAGCGTTTCCGGCAAGCGCGTCACGTCGCTCATTGCAAGGCGCATTGCCTTGTCCGCGTTCTCCGCCGCCCACCGGCCGATCTCGAAAGCGCGCACGTTCTCATTCACCCGGGCACCGTTCAGCTCAATGGCCCGCAAGATGGCTGCCCGGCCAAGTGGCAGTTGACCGAACTGCCAGGACGCTCCCAGCAAAACCATGTTTGAGTAGATCGAGTCACCTAGCGTGGCCTCGGCAAGCGCGAACGTGTCAAGGCAAGCCAGTCCATCCCGCAGCGCGGCCTCCAGCGACAGCCTGAGTCGGTCTCCGGGAATGCGGAAGTCGGGATCCCTCGTGAAATCTCCCGTGACCGTCTCATGCACATTGACCACGCCGCCGGTCCGGCCGGCCTTGAGCAGCTGGAGAGTCTTTTGGCCTGCGGAAACGACAAGATCCCCTCCGATCAACGTGTCCGCCTCGCCAACCGCGACGCGAATGGCGGTAATGTCCTCTGGCGCATTTCCGATACGGCAGTGAATGTGGACCGCACCGCCCTTTTGCGCGAGGCCCGCCATCTCCATCATCCCGGCCGCCTTGCCGTCGAGATGCGCCGCCATCGCAAGCAGCGCGCCGATCGTCACAACGCCGGTTCCGCCGACACCGGTGATGACGACGTTGTGGGTGCCATTGATGGACGGAAGCTTCGGGGCGGCCAATTCTCCGATCTCGAGATCCACCGCGGCACGCTTTCGAGGCTGCCCGCCCGTGACGGTCACGAAGGAGGGGCAGAATCCGTCCAGGCAGGAATAGTCCTTGTTGCAGGACGACTGGTCGATCGCGCGCTTGCGCCCGAATTCGGTCTCGACCGGGATGACGGAAACGCAATTCGACTGAATTCCACAGTCGCCGCAGCCCTCGCAGATGTCGGTGTTGATGAACACGCGCCGGTCCGGATCCGGGAACGTGCCTCGCTTGCGGCGGCGCCGCTTTTCGGCCGCACATGTCTGTATGTAGATGATCGCGCTGACCCCAGCAGTTTCGGCCATGCGTGCCTGGACGTCCGGCAGCTGCGCCCTCTCATGCCACCCGACCTCCCCGGGAAACGCCGACCGGTCCGGAGCCTCCTTGGCGTCGAAGACGACGGCCACGCTCTTGACGCCCATGGCCAGCAGTTCGTGCGCAATCCGCTCCGGCGGCAGGTCGCCATCATTCTTCTGGCCACCGGTCATCGCGACCGCGTCGTTGTAGAGAATCTTGTACGTGATGTTCACGTCGGCCGCGAGAGCGGCCCGGATCGCCTGAATGCCGGAATGGTTGTAGGTTCCGTCACCCAGGTTCTGAAATACATGGCTCCGGCTGGAGAACGGCGCCTCGCCGATCCAGTTCGCGCCTTCGGCCCCCATGTGCGTGTAGCTGGTGGTCTCCCGATCCATCCATTGCACCATGAAATGGCAGCCGATGCCTGCATAGGCCCGCGAGCCGTCAGGTACTTTCGTCGACGTGTTGTGGGGACATCCCGAGCAGAAATAGGGCAGTCGCGCCGCCATGTCCGGGGCATTGTCGCCGGCACGCGCAGCTGCCACCATCTTGAGGCCAGCCTTGATCCTGTCCGTGCCTCGTCCCTCTTCAACAAGAATGCTGCCGATCTTCTCGGCGATCATCGCAGGGTCCAGTGCAAACCTGGTCGGAAACAGTTCCTCCTGGTGCATGCCGCCTGCGCCGCCCTTGTACCAGCCGTAGACCCTGCGGCCCCGGCGATCATCGAAGATCGCCTCCTTGATCTGCACCTCGATCAGCTTGCGCTTTTCCTCAACCACGACAATCAGGTCGAGCCCTTCGGCCCAGTCATGAAAGCCCTTCATGTCGAGCGGAAATGTCTGGCCCACCTTGTAGGTCGTCAGCCCAAGGCGTCCGGCCTCCCCCCGTCAATGCCCAAGAGGTTGAAGGCATGATTCAGATCCAGCCAGTTCTTGCCTGCCGCAACGAAGCCGATCTTGGCGCCCGGGCGGCCCCAGACCCGGCGGTCGATCCGGTTTGCGTGAGCAAACGCCTCCGCCGCGAAGCGCTTGTGGTCGATGATTCGTGCTTCCTGATCGATCCAGTTGTCGCCAAGCCGTATGTTGAGGCCACCGTCCGGCATTGCGAATTCGGGCTCGACAAATGACATCCGGTCAACGCAGCCGTCGACGACCGAAGTCACCTCGACCGTGTCCTTCATCAATTTCAGTCCGCACCAGGTCCCGGAAAAGCGCGACAGCGCATAGCCGTAAAGCCCGAGATCAAGGATTTCCTGAACGCCCGCCGGTGACAGAACCGGCATGTAGGCGTCGACCAGTGCCCAATCCGACTGGTGGCAAACGGTCGAGCTCTCGCCCGTGTGATCGTCTCCAAGCGCCATGAGCACGCCGCCGCGCGGGGACGTTCCGGCCATGTTTGCATGTCGCATGACATCACCTGAACGGTCCACGCCCGGGCCCTTGCCGTACCAGAGCGCGAAGACGCCGTCATGCGTCCCCTCGCCGCGCAGTTCCGCCTGCTGCGTGCCCCAGATTGCCGTGGCAGCCAGGTCTTCGTTCAAGCCAGGCTGGAACCTTATTCCTGCTGCCGTCAGCATGTCCGCCGCGGCAGCCATCTGCTGGTCGACCGCTCCAAGCGGCGAACCGCGATATCCTGAAACATATCCTGCCGTGTTCAGCCCCGCCGTCCTGTCTCGTGCCGCCTGCATCAGAACAAGGCGCACGAGGGCCTGGGTTCCGTTCATCAGGACCGTGCCGCAATCAAGGTCGTACTTGTCGCCTAACGTGACCTCGCGGATCGACATTTTCCATACCCGGCAGTTTCGCCCCACTATAGGTCAAATTTGCTGACCTACAAACTCAAACTTTGTCACGAGCGCGTTTGCAATCCCGGTCATGACGGGGTTACTTCATGGAGAAAACAAGAGGGCAATCGGGGAGGCAGGGTTGCATCATGGACTGGGACAAGCTTCGAATCTTTCACGCAGTGGCCGATGCCGGCAGCCTGACCCATGCCGGCGAATCGCTCCATCTCAGCCAATCCGCCGTGTCGAGGCAGATTCGCGCACTCGAGGTGAGCCTGAACACGACGTTGTTCCATCGCCACGCTCGTGGCCTGATTCTCACCGAGCAGGGCGAACTCCTGTTCGATGCGACGTCGGCCATGTCACGCCGTCTTGAGACCGCCGAGGCGCGAATTCGCGACAGCAAGGAAGAGGTCTTCGGAGAGTTGCGCGTGACGACCACGACCGGCTTCGGATCGCTCTGGCTCGCGCCCCGCCTTCCGAAGCTCTACGAGAAGTTCCCCGATCTCAAGATAGACCTGATGCTCGAAGAGCGCGTGCTGGACCTGCCGATGCGGGAAGCGGATGTTGCCATACGCATGAAGGAACCCAGCCAGGCCGACCTGGTTCGCCGCAAGATCATGGCAGTCAAGATGCGCCTCTACGCAAGTCCGGAATACCTTTCCACACATGGCGTTCCGGAGGATCTGGCACAGTTGAAGGAGCACCGGCTCATCAGCCAGAGCGCCAACGCCACGCAAGTGAGCGCAGGAGCGCAGCTCGTTCAGGAACTGCTGGCCCATGACGTTCCGTTTCTCCTGACCGTGAACAACTACTTCGGTGTCTTGCAGGCCGTTCTGGCGAATCTCGGAATCGGGGTCCTGCCCGACTACGTGACGCAGGACTTTCCCGACCTCCAGCGCGTCCTGCCGGACATCGAGTCGAATGACGTCCCCGTGTTTCTCGCCTTCCCGGAAGAGCTTCGCCAGTCCCGCCGGATCGCGGCCTTTCGCGACTTCGTTACCGAAGAGATCATCGCATACCGGAGGAAACTGAAGGCCGGCCTCGTCAATTAGCTATGCACTAGGGACAACCCTGCATTGACCAATCTCCTTGCTTCGAAGGTTGATCGAACGCCGCTCGCGGCATACATTTGTCTCGAATGCTACGGCATGACCGGAGCATTCACACCTCCCTGTTGGACTGGCCGGGCTCTGCCCGGCCATTTTCTCAATGACGCTCGTGCTGCCACAAGACGAATTCGATTTGCGTGGGGGAGTGGCCTGTGGCATTCCGCAGGCACCAACGGAGGCGTCGATTCATGAGCGACCACCTCAACCTCCATCTCGAAACCTGTGACTGGCTGCTTGCCGACGGCGCCACCGGCACAAACCTCTTCAACATGGGGCTGTCCGCAGGTGAGGCGCCGGAATTCTGGAACGTTGAAAGACCGAACGACATCCGGAAACTCTACCAGGACTCGGTTGACGCTGGCAGTGACCTCTTCTTGACGAATTCCTTCGGAGGAAACGCCTCGCGGCTGAAGCTCCATGACGGCCAAGGTCGCGTTCGCGAACTGAATCGGGCGGCGGCTGAAATCGGCCGCGACGTAGCGGACGGAGCGGGTCGCCCGATTGTCGTCGCCGGCTCGATCGGTCCGACGGGCGAAATCATGGAACCGCTCGGTACGCTTTCCTACGCCGATGCCGTCGAGATGTTCCACGAGCAGGCAGAAGGCCTGAAAGAGGGCGGCGTGGACGTGCTTTGGGTCGAGACGATAAGCGCCCCGGACGAGTATCGTGCGGCGGCCGAAGCAGCTGCAAAGGCCGGCATGTCCTGGTGCGGAACAATGAGCTTTGACACGGCAGGCCGAACCATGATGGGCGTAACCAGTGCAGACATGGTCAAGTTGGTCCAGTCGCTGGACGAGCCCCCGGTCGCCTTCGGCGCAAATTGCGGCGTTGGGGCGTCAGACCTGCTTCGAACGGTTCTGGGCATTGCCGCGACCGAACAGACGTTGCCTCTGATCGCAAAGGGAAACGCCGGCATACCGAAATACGTCGACGGACAAATCCACTATGACGGCACTCCGAATCTGATGGCCGATTACGCCGCTCTGGCTCGAGATGCCGGCGCCACGATCATCGGCGGTTGTTGCGGAACGACTCCTGAACACCTGCGGCTCATGCGCGAAGCGCTGGAAACTCGGCCGAAAGGAGAGCGCCCCACGCTAGAGGAGATCGCCGAGCGACTAGGTGGATTCTCATCGGTCGACGACGGCAGTTCCCAAAAAGCCCCTGCCGCTCGAACCCGGCGCAGGCGACGACGCTGACGGCCCGCTCAAGTGGCCAGCAACGCTCTTGCCGCCGCCCTTGCCTCATCGGTAACGGTATCGCCGGAGAGCATTCTGGCAATCTCGTCGACGCGATCCTCCTGCGACAAAGGCGTCACCCGGCTCACGGTCATGCCATCCTCAACCGACTTTTCGACCCTGCAATGATGCGTCGCCCGGGCTGCGACCTGCGGGCTGTGCGTCACAACCAGCACCTGTGATCCGCTCGCAAGGGTTTCGAGCCGTCTGCCAACCGCATCGGCCGTGGCGCCGCCAACGCCACGGTCTATTTCATCGAAGATCATCGTCAGGTCGTCGGCACCGGCGGTGAGGCATACCTTGAGTGCAAGGAGAAATCGGCTGAGCTCTCCTCCCGAAGCAATCCTGTTCAAGGGACCGGCAGGCATTCCCGGATTCGTCGCGATCGTGAATGCGACGTGCTCTCCTCCCTCCGGCCCGGGGTCCGCCCTGGTGACTTGCGTCCAGAAACTCGCTCGCTCCATCTTCAGCGGAGTCAGTTCTCTCGCCATCGCCGTGTCCAGCTTCTTCGCCGCCGTTGCCCGCGCCTTTCCAAGTTTGGCCGCAGCAGCATCATACGCTTTCTGGGCATAGGCCACGGCGTGCCTGCGCTCCTTGAGGCCGCTCGTTCCGTCATCAAGCGCAGCAAGTCTTGCCCGAAGCTCGTCCGCGAGACCAGGAAGATCGCTTGCCGGCACATCGTGCTTCCGCGACAGCGCCCGAATGTCAAACAGCCGCTCTTCTATCCGCTCCAATTCGGCCGCATTGAATTCCAGGGCACCGAGAATCCTGTTCACGCCCTGCTCCGCATTGCCGACTTCGTCCAGCGCCCTTGACAGGGCCGCCATCGGCTCGTCCAGCCCGCCTTCGGCGCTCGCCGCCGCACCTTCCAGCCATCGCGAAGCATCACGCAGCATGCCCTCCGCACCTTCCGAACCAAGCGCTGCACGGGCACGCACGACATCCTCGCGTATCTGCTCAGAGGCCCGCATGAGCCTGCGCCTTGCATCCAGCGTGACATCCTCCCCTGCCTCGGGAGCCAGCCGGTCCATCTCATCGACCGCATGACGCAGGAAGTCCTCTTCATCTCTTTCCGCCACGAGCCGAGCTTCCGTTTCGGCAAGCGCGGAGCCCGCGTCCCTGAGGCTGCGCCACGCCGATCGGCAACGCGCCACCTTCTGCTCAAGCCCGCCGAACGCGTCCAGCAACTGGCGATGAACGCCTGGGTTCAGGAGCCCACGGTCATCATGTTGTCCATGCACCTCCACCAAGGCATCCGAGAGCTGCCTGAGAATCTCGCCAGACACCCGGCGGTCGTTTACCCAGGACGTCTTCCGCCCATCTCGCGCGTTCACCCGCCTCAGGATCAGGCCGCCTTCCGCAGTGAGGCCGGCCTCTCTCAACACCTCTCGAGCAGCATGATCACGAGGAACGTCGAATTCGGCTATGACCTCGCCCTGTTCCGCGCCCTCCCGAACCAGTTCTGCGCGACCGCGCCAGCCCAGCACGAAGCCAAGCGCATCCAGGAAAATCGTCTTGCCGGCCCCGGTCTCACCGGTCAGCACGTTCAAGCCGGGAGACAGCGTCAGCTCCAGCTTGTCAATGATCAGAAGGTCCCGGATGTCGAGACTTCTCAGCATGGCGCTTGCGTCAAATCCACTCGCCGCGAAGCGTCTGCCTGAGCACTCGCCTTAGCCAACTTTCGCCCTGTGCCTCAGGCTCGAGGCCACTGCCGGTCAGCAATGCGTAGCTGGCCACGTACCATTCCGTGCCCTTGAAGTTGTGGCCAAGGATGGCTCCGGCCGTCTGGGCTTCGCTTTCCAGGCCAAGAGCGAGATAGCTCTCAACCAGCCGGTGCAGGGCCTCCGGCGTCTGGCTCGTCGTCTGGAAGTCCTCGACGACGACCCGAAAGCGGTTGATGGCCGCAAGGTAATGGCCGCGCTTCAGATAGTACCGTCCCACTTCCATTTCCTTGGCGGCAAGATGATCAAAGGCCAGATCAAACTTGAGCGCTGCCGATCGCGCATGTTCGCTTTCCGGATATCCCTCCAGGACATTTCGAAGCGCCTGAAGCGCCTGAAACGTCAAGCCCTGATCGCGTCCTACGTCGTCGATCCGGTCGTAGTAGGACAGCGCCACGATATACTGGGCCCAAGGCGCGTCTTCGTCAGCCGGATAGTTGGCCAGGAATCGCTCGGCCGCGCCCCGTGCCGCCTCGTAGTCGCGATCCACATGGTAGGAATAGGCCTGCATCACGAGCGCGCGCCGCGCCAATTCGGAGTACGGGTAAAGCCTTTCAACCTCGCCAAAAAGACTGGCCGCCTCTTCGCCGTCGCCGGACTCAAGGGTGAATTCCGCTCTCTGGTAAATCTCTTCGGCAGTGAGGTCTTCGGGCGACTCGGCATCCTCCGACTGCTGGAAGGCAGCACACCCTGCCATCACCAAAAGGCATGTCGCGGTCACGGCGAACCGTTGCGCACCCCCTGTCCACTTTCTCATTTGCGTCATGCCCCAGCCAGCTCGGTAACGGACTGCTTGGTAGCACGGGAGGATAGCGGTGCAAATTGGTTTTGAACGGGATTTGCAGGCGGCGTTCAGGCCGCAATGCCAAGAACGTCTTCGCGCAGGAGTCCGGCCCCGGGAAGGCGGCCGGCCGTCCGTGCATCGCACTCGACCACCTCGAACGCATCCGGGTCGGAAAATAGCCTGCGCAGCAACTGGTTGGTCATGGCGTGGCCTGAGCGCCGACCGATGTAGCGACCGAGAACCGGGAATCCGGCGAGCGCAAGATCCCCGAACGCGTCGAGCATCTTGTGGCGCACCGGTTCGTCCGCATGACGCAATCCGCCCGGGGTCACGACCTTGTCACCGTCCACGACAACGGCCGAGGTGACCGATCCGCCCAGGATCAGGCCACGGGCACGCATTTCGTCGATATCTGCCTTCCGGCAAAACGTGCGGCTGTTGCAAAGCTCGCGCACGAATCCGCCGTTCGCCATGTTGAGGCTCTTTTTCTGGTGGCCGATGACCGTGTCGGCGAAGTCGATCTCGAAATCGATCTTGAGGTCGTCCGAGGGCACGAGGGCGGCCATTGCATCGCCGTGCGTCACCTCTACCGGCCGGTGCACGCGAATGGCGCGCACCGGTGCATCGAGCATCTGCAAGCCGCGCGAAAGGATTCGAGCGACGAACGGCGCGGACGAACCGTCCAGCAAGGGAATCTCGGGACCATCAATCTCGACCATGGCATTGTGCAGTCCGCATCCTGCGAAAGCGGCCATGATGTGCTCGACCGTCGAGACACTGACGCCGTCGGCATTGGTGACGCGAGTATTGAGTTCCGTGTTGCTGACTCGATCCCAGCGGGCGGGGATCAGCGGATCGACACCGCTGACATCCGTGCGACGAAACCAGATGCCGTATTCGGCAGACGCGGGCAGCACGGTCACGCAAGACACTTGTCCCGTGTGCAGTCCGGCACCAGCGAAAACCACGGAAGATCTGACAGTTGTCTGCAAAAATTTATCCTGAATGCAGCATCGGACCCCCATCCGACACGTGCACGTTACACGGGCGCAGCGACTGCCTCAAAACAATCATTGCAACATCCTGAAACAAGACTGCGGCAATTCGGCGGTTTGTCGCCCAGACAGGGACATGCTCCGAATTCCTTGACTTTCTGAACACGCACGGCTTGGGAGAAGCGTGCCGCGCTCGGGTCGCCTTCGACGCTGCACCGTCCGCATGGCCTGCGCAGAGTCCTGTCCGCCTCAGCTCAACGCGCGCGGGATCGGCGCGTGATTCTTGCAGGCGCCTCGACGATCCTCTCGCAGCGCCTTGCCGACCGCGCGAGAGGCACGAGGACAAGGGGAACGGCGCCATTTCCCGTCGCCCTGTCGAACGGCATTCAGGGATGCCGCACCACGTCACGTGCCCAAGCGATTTCACAATTGCAAATTTCTTGAGCAGATTGCACAATTCGGGCAAGCCAGCGCGGGCGGCGGTGCATCCACCCGTGTACTCGCCCGCACGGCGTTCCACTATTGCGGCGTGGCCTGCAGCCTCGCGGCGCCAGACAATTCAGGAGAGACAAATGTTCAAACACGCCATCATAGCCTCCGCTGCCACGCTGGCCTTTGCAAGCACGGCGTCGGCCGAAACCGACCTGCCCTTCGCGCTCGACTGGAAATTCGAGGGCCCGTCCGCGCCCTACTTCGCCGCAATTGACAACGGCCATTTCGAAGCTGCGGGCCTGAGCGTGGAGATTTCCGCCGGACAGGGATCACTCGACGCGATCCCGAAGGTTGCCACCGGCGCCTTCCCCGTCGGCTTCGCCGACATCAACTCGCTCATCAAGTTCCTCGACCAGAACCCGGGGGCGCCCGTCACCGCCGTGATGATGGTCTACGACAAGCCGCCCTTTGCCGTGGTCGGGCGCAAGTCGCTCGGCGTGAGCGAGCCAAAGGACCTGGAGGGCCGCATCCTTGGTGCGCCGCCCCCCGACGGAGCATGGGCGCAATTCCCGGCCTTCGCCAGCGCCAACGGACTTGACGTTGGCAAGATCACCGTCGAGCCTGTCGGATTCCCAACCCGGGAGCCGATGCTTGCCGAAGGTGAAGTCGCTGCCGTCACGGGCTTCAGCTTTTCCTCGTTCCTCAATCTCGTCCGCCTCGGCGTGCCCGAGGAGGACATCTCGACCATCCTGATGGCGGATTACGGGCTTGCACTCTACGGCAATGCGATCATCGTGAACACCGACTTCGCCGCGGCCAATCCGGACATCATAAGCGGCTTTCTCACCGCCATCGTCGCCGGCTGGAGAGATGCGATAGCCGACCCGGCAAAGGCCATCGAGAGCCTGGTCAAGCGCAACCCGGCCGCCGATGCCGCACTCGAACAGCGCCGCCTGCAACTCGCCATCGATGCCAACGTGGTCACAGACTACACCTCGGCCAACGGCATGGGCGGCATTGACGACGCACGCATGACCAAGGCGCTTGAGCAGCTGGCGGAAACCTATGACTTCCAGTCCGCTCCCGACGCCAGCCTCTACTTCACAGATGCCTATCTTCCCGGCGAAGCGGAGCGAATGCTGAAGTAGGTCCCAAGGCGTGGCCAGGCCTCTCATCGAGATCAAGGGCGTCCGCCACGCCTACCAAACCCAGTCAGGGCGGCTTCCTGTGCTGGACGGTCTGCAGCTCTCGGTGCCCGAAGGCGGCTTTTCCGCCGTCGTCGGGCCCTCGGGTTGCGGCAAGTCCACGCTGACTCGACTGATCGCCGGCCTGATGAAGCCCGAAGAGGGCGAGGTCTGGCTGCACGGAGAACGCGTAAGGGGCCCGAAGTCCATCGTTGGCATGGCCTTCCAGAACCCGGTCATGCTCGAATGGCGTACTGTCCTGCAAAACGTCATGCTCCCGCTAGAGATCGTGTCGACCAGGATGTCGAAACGCGAACAGGAGAACCGCGCACGCCATCTTCTTGCCCTTGTCGGCCTCGAGGGCTTTGAGGACAAGCGCCCGAGCGAGCTCTCCGGGGGCATGCGCCAGCGCGCCTCGCTCTGCCGTGCCATCGTGCACCAGCCCGAAGTCCTGATCCTTGACGAGCCCTTCGCGGCGCTCGACGCCTTCACCCGCGAAGATCTCTGGCAAACCATGCATGCCGTGAAGGAGAAGGAACCGTTCACAGGCGTCCTCATCACTCATGACCTGAGAGAGGCGATCTTTCTCTCCGACGAAGTTGTCGTCCTCTCCGGCCGCCCTGCACGCACGCAATACGTGATGGAGGTTCACCTCACGGGCCCGCGCGACATCGAGCATCTCTACACGCCCAGAACCGCCGATGCGCTCAACATCCTGCGCCACCAGATCCAGATCGCCCAGGGCCGCGCTCCGGCGGAGGAGGCCGACCAATGAACTGGAAACAGGTCGCCGTCCCCGTCGCCGCACTGGCCATCTTCGGCCTTTTCTGGGAACTGCTGGTCTGGGCCAACGGCTGGCCCAACTACAAGATGGCCTCGCCCAGCGATCTCTGGCCCGCCTTCTGGAAATTCCGCTGGCTCTTCCTCGAATACGGGTGGGACACCCTCTGGCGAACTGTCGCCGGCCTGGTCCTGGCAGTGCTTTGCGGCGTGTTCCTGGGCATGATCATGGGGCTTTCACGCACCATGCGTGATGCGCTCTATCCGTTGCTCGTGGGGTTCAACGCGATCCCGAAGGCCACCGTCGTGCCCATCATCGCGCTTCTCTTCGTCGGTCAGCACGACATGAACACCATCCTGATCGCCTTCCTGATCAGCTTCTTCCCGATTGCCGTGTCCGTCTCCATTGGCCTGTCGACGCTCGAACCGGAATACCGCGACATCCTCGCTTCGCTCGGCGCGTCGCGCTTCACGATCTTCTGGAAGATCGCGCTGCCCAAGACCTTGCCGGAGTTCTTCGGCGCGCTCAAGGTGGCCGTCACGCTCGCCTTCATCGGCACCAACCTGATGGAGATCGTCGAGCCACATGGCCGCGGGCTCGGCCATCTGTTCGACAGTGGCAAGATCAGCGCCGACTATCCCCTGATGTTCGCCGTTCTAATCGCGTTGGCGCTCATGGGCATCCTGCTCTATTACGTGGTCGTGGCTCTGGAGAGGGTCTTTGCCGGATGGGCCGAACGCGCCCCGACCTAGCAAGCCCGCCGTCAACCGAGTTTCAGCTGCCTGCCGTGGCGAAACCGTCAAACGGAATCACCGGCCCAAACTTGCACCTCAGACGAGCAAGTCGCAGGAAGTTGCGAGAATCGGAACCGTCGCTTTTCGGTGAGGTGCCTATTCCTTGCTGGTCTCGGCGGCCGTCTGCCCCAGAAGCTCACGGATGGCGGCATCCAGTGCAGCCGCAAATCCTGCATCATTCCCCGGGCTGGCGGCGCAGTGGCCCCAAGGGGACGCGTACGGCCGAAATTCGGCATTCGGCATGTGCCGGGCCTCGATCTCGTTGTCTTCCGGCGGGAAATAGAGATCCTGCGTGCAGGGCATGAGGATCGCGCGCGCACGGATCGCGCCAAGCGCTACGCGGAAGTCTCCATTGTACAGCGGGCCTGCCGAGATGTCCCCTGCCTGCCAAGTGGCAAGCTTGGCGAGCAGATCGTTGGCATCCCACCCTTCGACATGGTCGATCTCCCAATCCACCAGCAGGTCTTCGATCGTGTCAAATCCAAGGTCCTCGTACAGCGCCTCGCGATAGAAGGATTGGGAAAAGGCCCATCCCGCATAGACGCGGCCAAAGGCCTTGAGCCCGGCCACAGGCGGGCTGCCATAGTCGCCGCCTTTCCAGGCCGCATCGGCGCAAAGCGCCGCCTTCACCCCTTCGAGAAAGACGAAATTGTGCGGAGAGGTCCTGGCCGAAGCACAGAACGGCAAAATGGCCTCAACCATGTCCGGATATTGCGCGGCCCATTGGTAGGCCTGGCAACCGGCCATGGACCAACCTGCAACCAGCGCGATCTTGTCAATGCCGAGGTGATCGTGGATCAGCCGATGCTGGGCGGCGACGTTGTCCCACATCTGGACCAGCGGAAACCGGGGTCCGTCCTGTGGTGCGGCCGCGTTGGACGGGGACGAAGACCGCCCGTTCCCGAACAGGTTCGGGCTGACGATGAAATGGCGTGCCGGATCAAGTGCGCGCCCTGGGCCGAAAAAGCCTTCGTTTCGGCTGTTTGTGCCGGTATAGAAGGTCGGGAGGACAACGACATTGTCGCGCGCCCGCGACAGGGTTCCATAGGTCTGGTAGGCCAAACGGGCGTTCATCAGAACCTCGCCCGACAAGAGCGGGAAGTCACCTAGGGGGAAGACCTGGTAATCGGGCAAGACGGCGTCCTTTCCGAATGCGCGCTCTGCACGTCAAGCGACAGCGCCGACGCGGATGATCGATCCTGACCTCTCTTCTCCTAGTAGAGGCGCAAGTACTCCTGAACCTCCCAGTCGGTGACGGCCTGGTGGTACCTCTCCCATTCGTCCTCCTTGTATTCGACATAGGAGTGGCGCATGACCCGCCCCATGACATGTTCAGCCAGGTCATCGTCGCGCAGCGCCTGAGTCGCGTGCCACAGCGTGCGCGGCAGGCGGCGGACGCCCACCTCCTTCAACTCGGACTCGGACTTCGCGTAGAGATCGAAGTCCGCGGGCTCTCCGGGGTCGATCTTGTTCTTGATGCCGTCCACGGCACAGCTGAGATGCATCGCCATTGCCAGATACACGTTCATCGTCATGTCACAGGCTCGGTTTTCGATGCAATGGCGGTTTTGCGGCAAGCGGAATTGGGCAGAACGGTTGTTGAAACCATAGGCGATGCTGGTCGGCGCCCACGTTACGGTCCCGCCTTCGAACCCGCCCACCCGCGGCACAAGCCCGTTGTAGGAGTTCACGGTCGGGCAGGTGATCGCGGTGATCGCCTCGGCGTGCCGCATCAAGCCGCCCAAGGCCCAGCGGCTTTCGCGTGACCAGTCGCCGTCGGCGGTCTCGAAAATGTTCTTGCCGGGGCGGCTCTCGTGCTGAATCGACATGTTGACATGCGCGCCTGAGCGCCAGTCTCCGATCGTGGGTTTGGGCATGAAGGTCACGAACATGCCGTGCTTCTTGGCAACCTCTTTCAGCGTGAGGCGCAAGAAGACAAACCGGTCGGACATCTCCAGCATGTTGGCATAGTGAAAGTCCAGCTCGAACTGGGAATAGCCACCCTCGGCAACCACGTCATGCAGGTTCCAGCCCAGTCCTTCGAGAATGTCGATCATGTCCTTCAGGAAGGGCATGGAATCGATGGAGAGCTCGACATCATAGCCGAACGCCTGGCGGCGCGGGCGAATCCCGTGCGCCGGGTCGTTGTCAAAGGCCTTTACCGGCTGACCGGCCCCGTCGTATTTCATGACGATGAACTCGGGCTCGACCCCGGCATAGCCGACGTATCCGTCCCCGGCGGCTTCCTGCATGGCGCGTCTGAGCGCCTGGCGTGGGCAGACATTGTAGGGTGCGTCCTCCCAAAAGAGATCAGAGAAGACAATCGCCATCGAGCCATCCCACGGACAGACATAGACCGCGTCGAGATCCGGCACGACGACCTGATCGCTGTCGGCGGGGCCCAACTCCGGGACGTAGGAAACTGAATGCACCGCGAACTGCGGACCCTCGCCCAGGCAAAGCTGCTCGAATTCCGACATCGGAACGGGTTTGGTCTTGGGGATGCCATGCAGGTCGATCCAGGCGGCCATCACGTATTTGACGCCTGAATCTTCAAGCTGCTCCTTGACTTCTGCTATGCGCGGGCGATTTCGATCGACCGCCTGGGCAAAGCTCTCAAGATAGACTTCGGACATTTTCACCTCCTCGCAGAAAGTTCAGCCCGACACAAATTCGTCCGGATCGATGCCGGGCACTTCGGCGAATTCGTCGTGGCGCTTCTGGACCAGGTTGAACTCGAATGCGTGTGGCTTGCTGCCCATGGCTCAGCCGTCTTCATTGGCCATGTGCTTCAGAATGGATTCATTGAGTTCAACCTTGTAGCCATCGGGGTCTTCGCAAAATGCGATCACCCGGGTGCCACCTTTCATGGGACCGGCAGGCCGGGTGACTTTCGCGCCGGCGGCGGCAAGATCCTCGCAGGCCTTGTAGACATCCGGGGTCTCGATGCAGATGTGGCCCCAACCGCTACCCTTGTCATACTCGTCCTCCTGGTCCCAGTTGCAGGTGAGTTCAAGCGTCGGAAACTCTGCCTCGGGCCCGTAGCCGACAAAGGTGTTCGTGAACTTGCCTTCCGGATAGTCGGTGCGGCGCAGGACCTGCATCCCCAGAATGTCGCAGTAGAACTTCAGGGACCTGTCGGTGTCCTTCACGCGCATCATCGTATGCGCCAGGCGGAAGCCCTTGTTGATGCCGTCACTCATGCCCTTTTTCCTGTCCAGTTGATTTGACCCCGGTGACATCGCAGGCGATCTTCTCCTGAAACGCCCGCACGCTGTCTTCCCACGCGGGGGACAGCACGCCGCCATCGTTCGCGATGACCGAACTGCGGCCCAGTTGCAGCCGTTCGGTCATCTCGTGATCTTCCTTATGCACGTCCCACCACAGCTTCTTCAGCGCCGCGACTTCGTCGTCGGACAGCGTCTGGCCTTCGGTCGTGTAGAGCGCGCGCTTTTGCAAGACCGCGCCTGGCCCGGTGGGGATGTTCAGATAGACGCCCATCTGATCGGGGAAATATCGCCCGAGGATGAAATTCGGATAGAGCGTCAGATAGCGCGAACTGACGGCCAGGCTGCCAGCGGTTCCCGATTCCTCCTCCAGATCGACCGCGCTGCCCAGACAGTTGCCGTCCACGATGGTATAGTGTTCCTCAAGCGGCTGGTCGGTTGTCGAGGAATGCACGAACTGGACATGGTAGGGTTCGATGAAATTCTCCATGATGAGCTTCCAGTTGCAGGCTATCTCGCCAAAATCTAGCTGGCCAATGCAATCGACCTTGTTCCAGTCAATGCCGTCGAGCCGTGCGATCATCGAGGCTGCGTAGTCGTCAAAGGGCTCGGCAGAGCCGTCGAGATTTGCAAATACCCAGTCATGCCAAACCTGCGCACGCACCGGAACCAGACCGTTCTCCGCGCGATCAAATCCGTCGGTCTCCTGGGTGTTGATTCCACCGAAATGCGGCGCAGCGCGCAGGTGGCCATCGAGATCGTAGGCCCACGCGTGATATGGGCAGCGGATCAGATTGCCGACATTCTTGGGGCGATCCACCAGCATCAGGCAGCGATGGCGGCAGACGTTGTGAAACACTCCGATCTCACCGACCCGATTCAGCACCATCACCAAGGGGTGCCCGGCGATCGTGACAGGCACCGCATCGCCGACATTCCTGAGGTCATGCGCAAACCCGATGCAGACCCAGTTCCTGGCAAACACGGTGTGTCGTTCGGCGCACCAGAAGTCCTCCTGCGTGTAGGCCTCCGAGGGCAAGCCACGGCGCGGGGCGGTCTCTTCAAGAAACGAGTGCAGATCAGGCGCGGAATACAGCATCTTGCGACCTCAACTTCTCGCGGCATCGAAGTTTGACGGATTGCGGCATGCCACCGATACAGCGACACCAAACACGCCATCTGTCGATGCCACTGAATATGTTTTGTCTCGGCGCGACGTCAAGCGGACATGTCCGGCGCCAATCGAGGCGAAGAGGACTTGAGGCCCCTGCAAGAACTCTCAAGCGAGGACGTTCCGGCATCGCCGGTCGGCACAAAGGCGGACCGGTCGGGGCGAACCCGGACCTTCAGTTCGCCTGGCGACGGAGGAAGGCCGGTATTTCCATGCCCTCGTCATGTGCACCGTGGCCGAACCGCGTCTCCGCGGGCGGTGGCGTCGCACTTCCGTTTCCGCGACCCGCCATCCGGTCGATGAGCCTGTTTATTCCGGATTTCTGTCGCTCGACGGTGCCGGATTCCTCGGAGACTTCCTTGCCATAGCTGGCTTCTCCGGGAACGTGACCCGCCATCGAGCCAGGCTCGCGCCCCGCGACTCTCTCAAGGCGCGTGATCACCTCGGGAGGCGGCGCACCAGGCACCGATTGCACGACCGCCGGAGGCGCGGGCTCTGCCGTGAAGGGCGGCGCCTCGACTTCAACATGTCTCGCTTCGGCCACTGAGTCGGGCGGAGCTTCTCCGAACAGGCTCCGCTCTTCGTCGCGAACGGCGGATTCCGTCGCCGCAAACTCGGGTTCGAAGTCCCGTTCGGGCGCGAAATCCGGTTCTGGCACGGCTGCGGCCGGAACCAGTTCCTCCACCGACGCGCCTGGATCGGTCTGGACATGCGACACGCAGTCTATTCCCGTCGCCACGACGCTCACGCGCATCGTGCCCTGCATGGATGTATCCAGCGTGGAACCGACAATGATGTTGGCCTCGCTTTCCACCTCGCTGCGAATGCGGTTTGCGGCCTCGTCAATCTCGAACAAGGTCACGTCATCCGAACCGGTTATGTTGATCAGGACGCCGTTGGCGCCTTGGAGGCTGATCTCGTCAAGAAGCGGATTGGCTATGGCCATCTCTGCGGCCTTCACCGCTCGATCCTCGCCTTCAGCTTCGCCCGTTCCCATCATCGCCTTGCCCATTTCGTCCATGACAGCGCGGACATCCGCGAAGTCAAGGTTGATGAGACCCGGGCGAACCATCAGGTCCGTGACCCCTTTCACGCCCTGGTAGAGGACGTCGTCCGCCATCGAAAACGCCTCGGTGAAGGTGGTCTTTTCGTTGGCGATCCGAAACAGGTTCTGGTTTGGAATGATGATCAGCGTGTCGACCACCTTCTGCAGTTCCTCGACGCCCTCTTCCGCCTGCACCATCCGTTTGGAGCCCTCGAACTGGAACGGTTTCGTCACCACGCCGATCGTCAGAACTCCGAGTTCTCGAGCTGCACGCGCGATGATCGGTGCCGCACCGGTTCCGGTGCCTCCACCCATCCCGGCCGTGATGAAACACATGTGCGCGCCTGTCAGGCAATCGACAATCTCCTCAAGCGCCTCTTCGGCTGCAGCCGCCCCGACCGAAGGGCGTGCGCCTGCACCCAGGCCTTCCGTGGCCCGCAACCCCATCTGGACCTTTGTCGGCGCATTCGATTGCTGCAGCGCCTGCGCGTCCGTGTTTGCAACGATGAACTCGACGCCCTCAAGACTCATGTCGATCATGTTGTTGACCGCGTTGCCGCCTGCACCGCCCACGCCGAACACCGTAATTCGAGGTCTCAAATCCTCATGCGAGGGGATTGTCAGATTCAATGTCATTGGAGTGCCCTCCTGCTCAATTTTCTAGTGCCTGTTGAAGCGCCGCTCTTGCGGTCGTCCCTGTCGTCTGCCTCACTCGTCTGCCTTGTCCATCTGCCTCAGGCCCCCGAACGGCCAGTGAATCATTCGGTTTGTGGCCCATACCACGAAATATGGCAAGCGATTTTGCGGTTTCCCCATCATGTCGCGCCCGGCCCTTCATATTGCGGTGGGTTGGCGCTCGTCCGCCAGAATCCACCAAGCTCCGCGTCTTGCCGACCTTGGCTGCGCCAAGACGCCCGTGTTGAGCGACATGATTGCGTGGTATCTGCTCTGCCTTTGCTCGTGGCCGTTTCCCGGCCTTGTGGACAACTTACCAGATTCGCTTCGCGAGGTCGCGCACTATTTTGGCGAGCGTTGCATTTCGGGGCAGGCATGTCATTCCCCGGCCGGAATTGCGTAACCCGCTATAATGCAACAAGATTACGACGGAATTTCGTTTCGAGATTCGGATCCTGGGCTTGCTGCCATGCCTGCAGCGACGGAACCGCGAGCGCCAAGTCGAGAATCATGCGCGATTCCGCGTCCTGTCTACCAGTTGGCCCTGAACCACCTGACTGCACGTCTCAGCGGACGCGCTGCCCCGAATTCATGCGACATCTCGAAGTCCCAACACTCGTCCTGGGGATGGGCCGCCAAGAGGCTGAGCCCCACGACGCTCGAAAATGCGCCGCCGGTCACGGCCTGGGGCAGGCCGCGCACCCTCAACGGGTGGCCGATCCGCACCTGTTGGCCGAGAATCCGAGTCGCCAGCGAATCGATCCCGGGCACCTGACTGGCACCGCCTGTGAGCACGATCTGCTGGCTCGGCAAGTGCTCGAATCCCGCAGCATCAAGGCGCTCGCGTACAGCCTCAAGGATTTCCTCTACCCTGGGACGCATTATGCCGATCAATTCAGCCCGGCTAACTGCCCGCCTTTCGCGACCCCAGTTCCCAGATGCATCGTCGATCTCGATCATGTCTCGGTCATCCATGCCTGTCGCGACAACGCCGCCATGAAACGTCTTGATCCGCTCGGCCATGTTCGCCGGAACCTTGAAGCCCATCGCAATGTCATGCGTGACGTGCTCGCCACCGAGACGAACTGCGTCAGCAAAGATCATGTGGCGCTTGAGGAAGATCGAGATGCCCGTGGTGCCTCCTCCCATGTCAACGCATGCCGCACCGAGTTCCTGCTCGTCCTCGACCAGTGCCGAAATCCCCGACACGTAGGAAGAGATTGCCAACCCGGCCAGTTCCAGATCGCAGCGACGAACGCAGTGGACGAGATTGCCGATCGTGGCCCGGTCCGCCGTCAGCATGTGCATGTCGCAGGCCAGGTGCTGTCCGATCTGGTTTCTCGGATCCGTCAGGCCCGACCTATGGTCCAGCACGAAGTTGACCGGTTGCGCGTGCAGTATTTCCCGCTCCGCCCCGTAGTCCGGAATGTCGCAGGATGCGAGAACGCCAGCGACATCGGATTCGGTCACGATCTCCCGCTCGACCTGCACTTGCCCTGCGAGGCCATAAGATCGAGGCCTCCCCCCTGAAACGCAGGCAATCACGTGGTCGACGCGACACTGCGCCATTTTCTGCGCAGCCTGCACGGCGGTTCGAATCGCACGCTCGGTCTCGTACGTGGCCGTCGTCTCCCCGAATTCCACGCCGCGTGACCGCGTGGTCGCCGCCCCGATGACCCGAAACCTCTCCTGCCCTGCCAGATCGCCGACGCCCTCATCGCTTGCGGCATGCGCGTTCTCGTCGAAGACCAGGATCAAGCACGTGATCTTGGACGTTCCGACGTCCAGCACCGCGATGACACCCTTTTGAATGGCGGCCTGCCGCATCGCCCGCATTGCCCGATGGTTGCGAAAGAGGTCACCCATCATCGGTCAGGCTCATCGCTTGCGCATCTTGAAACGACCTGATCGCCGTCGGGCCGAGACGCAGGATCGGTCGCTGCGGGTTGCGGAAATCCACCACCGACACGTCCCGTTCCAGCAGATCCTGCGCCACATTCAGCTCAACGACCTTGTTGAGGGCTGTCACCGGCTCCGCTTCCGGAAGCTTGATCGTCTGCCCACGATCCAGGACCACGTCCCAACGGCGATCGCCCACCCGAACGAAGCCGCGCAGACGCTTCCTGATCGGACCGGCAACATCAAAGAGCTGCAGGGCCTCCGGAATCGCCGCATCTGCGCCAAGTCCCGCGACCAGGGGCAAATCCGGCCGGGAGACTCGCGACGGCACGGCTGCGGTCCTGTGCCCGGTCTTGTCCAGAAGCACCAGGCCGTCCCCGGAACGCCAGACCGCAACCGGAACGCGTTCATCGACTTCAACGATGAGGACACCTCTCGACCGGACATGAAGCGACACGCGAGCGACGGCATCAAGCGCCTGGACCGTTTCCTTCAATTCGGCAAGCTGCAGGCTGAAGGAAGACACCGGGAACTCGATGGACAGGGACTCTCGAATGCTCGCTGCCAGTTCCGAAGACGCGCCTTCGACAATCATCATCTTCACGGTAAATTCCGGGCGCTCCCCGATCTCCCTGCGAAGCTCGGCAGCAAGCGCCACGGTCCTTTCCCACCGGTCCTCGTCAATCGACCAGAGCACGGCCAGCGCCGTCAAGGCGATCACGGGCAGCCCGTAGCGCAGGAACGATCGCGTCGACGGGCGCAGCATCAGCCGATTCATCCTGTATTCCAGGCGGGAGGGAGCGGGATCCTTCATCGCACGCATGACGCGTCCTTCACGATCCAGTCGCAGAGTTCGGGGAAACTGGTGCCAAGATGTGCTGCCTGTTCCGGCACAAGCGATGTCGGCGTCATTCCGGGCTGGGTGTTCGTCTCCAATGCGAACAGGCCCTGCAGCCCCTTCGAGTCGTCCCATCGGAAATCCGCCCGGCTGACGCCCCGGCATCCGAGCACGTCATGAACTGTCTTGGCATGCGCGAGACAGGCCTCCGCGATTTCGTTCGGGACGTTCGCCGGCAGCATGTGCCGTGACGCACCCGGCACATATTTCGCGTCATAGTCGTACCAGCCGTCGGTCACGATTTCGGTAACGCAGAGCGCCTTGTCGCCCATCACCGTAACCGTCAGTTCCCGGCCCGGCACATAAGCCTCGACCATCAGGGTCTCGGGCATGTCCTCCGCAATCTCCGGCGGTCGATTCGCCCGTTCCGGAACGATGTAGACGCCAACCGAGGAGCCTTCGTTGTTCGGCTTGACGACATAGGGCGGCGTCACGACGTGCGCTGCCTCGATCTCCGTCCTGGAAAACAGTCCGCCTTCCACCACGGGAACGCCCGCATCGGCGAAGGCCGTTTTCGCTCGCGTCTTGTCCATGGCAAGAGCCGATGCCAGCACACCGGAATGCGAATAGGGAATCCGCAGCCATTCGAGAATTCCCTGGACGCAACCGTCCTCGCCCCATCGCCCATGCAACGCGTTGAAGACGGCGTCGGGAGCCGCCTCCACCAGCCGCTCCGCGATGTCCGGTCCGGCGTCGATCGCGGTGACGTCGTAGTCCATCTCGCGAAGGGCCCTGGCACATTCACGGCCAGAGGACAGGGACACCTCGCGCTCAACCGAGAGTCCGCCCATGACTACCGCGACTTTGGGGAGTGCCCTGCTCGACATTCCTTCCACGCCTGTTTTCTGGGCGTTTTCCGCCCTCGATTGCTTGCCTCATGCCGTCGAGGCCGGTTCCCCGACCCTTGCAATCTCCCATTCTAATGCAATTCCCGAGTGTTGAAAGACTTTTGTGCGCACTTCTTCGCCGAGCGCCTCCAGATCGGCCGCGGTGGCGCCTCCGAGATTGACGAGAAAATTCGGGTGCATCGTGGACATCTGGGCCTGTCCGCGACGCGCGCCGCGCAAGCCGGCATCCTCAATGATCTTCCAAGCCTTGAGTTCGTGCGTGTCATCCGCCTTGCCAGTGGAACTGTAGCCGACCGGATTCCGAAACGTCGATCCCGCCGTCAGCGCCTTGATCGGCTGCGTGTCCTCTCGCTTGGCGATTTGCGTTCTCATCTTCGCGGCCAGGGTCTCAGGGTCCCCCGGACCTGCACGGAACCTTGCCGAAGTGATGACGGCACCCTCCGGAAGGTCGCATTGCCGGTATCCGAAATTCATGTCCTCAGGGCCGAGATTCGCACGGCTCCCGTCGCGCAACACAACCTCGGCGGACGCGAAATGGTCTGAAACGTAACTGCCGTAGCAGCCGGCATTCATCCGGATGGCGCCACCGACCGCGCCAGGGATGGTGCAAAGGAACGAAAGGTCAAGTCCCGCTTCCGCAGCTCCTTTTGCAACCTGCAGGTCCAGGGCGCCCGCCCCTGCGGTCACGATGTCGCCGTCAACGGAGATGTCGGCAAAGTTTCGACCCAGGCGGATCACGACGGCGCGAAGCCCGCCGTCGCGCACGATGAGATTCGACCCGACCCCCATCGGGAAGACCGCCACGTCTTCCGGCAATACCTCAAGGAAGGTGCTCAGGTCATCAGTGTCCCTGGGCAGGAACAGCCAGTCCGCCGGTCCGCCCACGCGGAGCCAGGTCAACCCGGAAAGGTCGTAGCCCGGCACAAGCCGCCCGCGCACATCTATTCCGTCCACGCCAACCATCGCGCCGGAGCTAGCACTGCACCCGATTCAAGACCAGCACAAACCGGAGGTGTGTCGCCGTCCGGCACGACAGAATCCAAGTGACGGTGCGATCAACGCAGACGGCACCGCGTTGAATTCAAAAGAGAGAAAGCTGATCTCCCACCCGCACGGGTCGCTTGAAGAGGTCGGTTCGCAGGGGAGGCAGCTTCGTCGCAAGACCCAGCCGCCTTGCAGAAATCGAGAAACGGTGCGCGACCATTTCCGCAAAGATCCCGTGACCGGTCATTCGCCTGCCCCACTCAGGGTCATAGTCCCGACCATTGTGCAAGTCTCGCACGCGACCCATGATCCTTTTCGCGCGGTCGGGAAAGTGCTCGGCAAGCCATTCCTGGAACAAGGGAGAGACCTCGAGGGGCAGGCGAAGCATGATCCAGCTCGCGGCAATTGCACCGGCCTCTGCGGCCTCCGCAAGGATCGCCTCGACCTCGTGGTCGGTGAGTGCGGGCACTACGGGCGCCACCATGACCCGCACGGGACACCCTGCCTCCGCAAGGCGTCGAATCGTCTCGAGCCGACGTTTCGGCGCTGGTGCTCGCGGTTCCATCTTGCGAGCCAGTCGCGCATCCAGGGTGGTCACGCTTATTCCGACCCGAGCCAGGCCGAGGCGACCCATTTCGCCGAGGAGGTCCACGTCCCGTTCGATCAGCGTCCCCTTTGTCACAATGGCCACCGGATGCCGGCATTCATGCAGCACCTCCAAGATCCCACGCACGATCCGATACGCGCGCTCGATCGGCTGGTACGGATCGGTGTTCGTTCCCATTGCAATGACGGCCGGGCGGTAGGACTTGGCCCGGAGTTCCCGCTCCAGAATCTCGGGAGCCTCCGGTCGTGCGACGAGTCGCGTTTCGAATTCGAGCCCTGGCGACATCCCGAGAAAGGCGTGTGTCGGACGCGCAAAGCAGTAGATGCAGCCATGTTCGCACCCCCGATAGGGATTGATCGACTGATCGAAACCGATGTCCGGCGAATTGTTGCGCGTGATCACGCGCCGCGGCCTCTCGACCGTCACTTCCGTGCGCAGCGGAGGAAGCGTTTCATCGTCTGGCCAGCCGTCGTGAAAGGCCTCGCGCGCCTGCGATTCGAACCGGTTGGCCGGGTTCGTCCTGGCGGCTCGGCCGACCGCACGGAATCCAGTTAGCTTGTCAATTCGCGACATGTCGCCAAGATAGAACACAAAGCGAACATATTCAATGGGGATGGTTGTTCCGAAGCTCTCCAGAGACATCCGCAGGGGCAGGCCCGCTCCCGGATCCTCGAGAATGGGCGCGAATGCAAGTCATGCCGAAAATGCGCGCCCTTCCACGACGGATTGACACGTGCATGCTTGGCATATACATATGCCATATGCCATTCTTCGCGGAGGTGCCCATGCAGCAAAATGTTCGCGAAGTCAGCTTGTTCCGGAACAATCGCAACCAGGCGGTCCGAATTCCCGTCGAATTCGAGTTGCCGGGGGACCGCGCCTTGATGCGCAAGGAAGGAGAGCGGCTGATTATCGAGCCCAAGAGAAAGGCGGGTTTGCTCGGACTTCTGTCACAATGGGAACGGCTGAACGAGACGGTCCCGGACATCGACGATCCGGCCCCGCGCGGTGAAGACATCTTCGGATGATCTACCTGCTCGACACGGATGTCATAAGCGATATGGTGCGAAATCCGCGCGGGTCTGCAGCGACGGCTCTCTCCGAACGGGACGACACGAAGGTTGCAACCAGCGTGATCGTCGCGGGTGAATTGCGCTACGGCTGTCACAAGAATGGTTCGCATCGGCTGACAGAGCGTGTCGAGGCGCTGCTGGCCGAAATAAATGTCTTGTCCGTCGATGTCGAAACGGCAGCGGAGTACGGACGAATCCGTGCGCATCTGGAGGCGCGCGGACAAATGACTGGCGGAAACGACCTGTGGATCGCCGCCCATGCGATCAGTCGCGAAGCGGTATTGGTTTCGGGAAATTCGCGAGAGTTCAAGCGCGTTCCCGGCTTGCAGTTGGAGAACTGGCTGGCTCCCGGCTCATCGTGACCGTGAGTGGCTGTTCCGGAGCCCGCCTGTGGGCATGCGCAGCCAATTCCGCCGTCAAGGCGCTGATCCGGGCGCCTGGTCAAATGCACTGCAAGAGCCTGCGTTGTTGAACCAAGAACTGCATTGCACGATGCGCACATCGATGCGAAGGCGCGAGGTCCACATGCGAACTACCGTGACCTTGGACGATCAGCTTCTTGAAAGGGCGGTTGCCCTCACCGGGTGGCGCGAGTGCGGCCCGCTGCTGCGAGAGGCGCCCAACGCGCTGATTGAGCGTAAGAGCGCTAAGCGTCTTGCCCGCTTGGGCGGCTCCGACCCGGACGCCTCCGCACCACCCAGGCTCCGGCCGAATGCATGAATCTTGAATCTTGCGGACACTTCGATTTGGATCGATCACCTGCTCAGGAACGACGGCAATCTCGCAATTGCGATTGCTGATCGCGGCACGCAAGCTATGCAGCCGTGGGATCGGCCATGTAGATGCGGCGCTGATCGCGTCGTGCCTGATTGTTCCCGGGACCCGTCTCTGGATGCGCGACCGGAGGCTCCTGGCAGTCTCGTCGGAAATGCGAATTGGAGCAACGTAGCACAAGATTTCCCCCATGGAACCGCCACAGGATGAGTCCGCCCGATGCAAGGGCGCGGCACGCCAGGCCGACGGCGGCAATGGAAACCGGGCAGACGCGGTTCGGGCCTGCGCAGGCAGCAATGCGACGAAAGCACCTCCGTAACGGGCCACTTTGCAGACCGTGCGGATCATGGTCATCCCCGCGCGCGAACGGCCTGAACGGATGGCAGGGGATGTGCCGGTTGTCCAGAGCAACCGGAAGGCCTTCCACCGAGACGATCTACTGCAGCACTTGCCGCACGGCCGGGCGGAAGAACTCACCGCTGGAGATTGAACAAGGGTGTTCTCCCGATTCCGGCGAAGACGGACACTCTTCTTGCTTCCTGTGACCTGAGGCCTCCCGACTGCGTCGGGGTTGCCAGGCCTGGATTTCGCCTGAAGGACCCTACAGGTCTGCACTTCTGCTGGACTTGCACAATTGCATGAATTCGCGAATGACCCTGACATCGCGACGCTGGCGCAAATGGACCACCGTTTCCCGCATTTCCAGACCAATGTCTTCAAGTTCGAAAGCGCGAATGCGCTGATCTTCGCCCAATTCTGCACGGGATACGATGCCGACACCGTCGTTGGCGGCGACGATTTCGTGGACCGCTTCGCGTCCTTCCGCAACGACCGCGGGATCAAGCGTCACGCCTCGCTCCTTGGCAAACTCTTCAAGTTGTTGCCGGGTCTTTGAGCCGGGTTCACGCAAAACGAGCGGCAGATCGGCAAGCTCAGCCAGTGAGATGCTCCTCTTTCCGGTCGGGAAAAAGTCCCTGCGTGCAAACGCCACCAACTTGCTCTTTGACAAGGACAGCGCCTCAAAGTCATCGTGGGATTCCCCACTGCCGATAACGCCGATGTCGGCTTCGAAGAATCGCAACCTTTGTACAATTTCTTCGGTATTGCCAGAGGCGATGACAATCCGAACGCCAGGGTGGGTCTTCCGAAACCTCTGAATGACACTGCTGATGTGGCTGGCAGAGTCGACCATGATGCGCAATTCTTCCTCAATCCGGTTCGCCGTTTCCGACAAGAGGCCCTTGATCTCGCCTTCCAGTTCGAAATATGCACGGGTCTTGGCAAAGAGCTCTTCGCCATCTTGTGTCAGGACAACCTTTTTCCGGATGCGGGAAAACAGCAGAACGTCATTGTCCCTTTCCAGCTTTCGCACCTGATCCGAGATTGCGGGTTGTGTCAGCCCAAGCGCCTCGGCGGCAAGAGAGAACCCTCCCAGCATGGCCACATGGTGAAACGCGCGGATCTGGGCATGCGTCATGCACGACTCATGTATCGATTCAACTTATCACGAAATAATATATAACGATTTTTCTTATGCAAGAACGCCTGCCATAAGGGAACAAGCACGCTTGCCATAAGGGAACAGAAACAGTGACGGTTGATGCCATGACAGCGCCGCAAATTGAATCACCGCGATTGGGAGAGCCATATCTGCTCACCCCGGGGCCGCTGACCACGTCCTTTGCCACCAAAGAGGCGATGCTGAAGGACTGGGGCAGCCGGGATGGCGGCTTCCGTGCCATGACGCGCGATCTGAGATCTCGGCTGCTGGGCCTGATCGGGCACGGATCCGACTCGTATGACTGCGTCCCGATCCAGGGCTCGGGCACCTATTGCGTCGAGGCAATGCTGGGTTCCTTTGTGCCGAAGGACGGCAAGGTCCTTGTTCTGGCCAATGGAGCCTATGGCCTGCGAGGTTCGGCAACCTTGGACTATCTTGGGCGCGCGAAGGTGCTGCTGGACAAGGGTGACTATCTGCCGCCTCGTGGCGAAGAGGTTGCCGCCATCCTGGCAAACGATCCCGACATCACCCATGTGTTTGCCATTCACTGCGAAACCTCGTCCGGCATCTTGAACCCGATCGAAGAGATCGCCGAGGCCACGCGTGCCGGCGGCCGCAAGCTGCTGATCGACAGCATGTCCGCGTTTGGGGCACTCCCTCTGCACCCGGAAGAACTGGGATGCGCGGCGTTTGTCTCCTCCGCCAACAAGTGCCTCGAGGGCGTGCCCGGTTTTGGATTTGTCATTGCGCGCAAGGACGAGATCGAGGCGGCCAAGGGCAACTCGCATTCGCTGTCACTTGACGTGCATGCCCAATGGGCCGCGATGGAGAAGAACGGCCAGTGGCGGTTCACGCCGCCAACGCACGTTGTCGCGGCATTCGTCGAAGCGCTGAAACAGCACGAGGCCGAGGGTGGCGTTGCAGGACGTGGCGCCCGCTACAGGCGCAACCGCGAAGTCATGGTGGAGGGCATGCGCAGCCTGGGCTTTGAAACCCTGCTGTCCGACCGCTGGCACAGCCCGGTCATCGCCACATTCTTCTGCCCCGCCGACCCGGCCTTCAGCTTCGATCAGTTCTACAATCTGTTGAGGGACAAGGGCTTCGTAATCTATCCCGGCAAGTTGACGGTTGTGGAATCGTTCCGCATCGGATGTATCGGGCAGATGGACGAAACCGTCATGCGGGCGGTCGTCGCCGCTGCGGAAAAGGCGCTCGAACACATGGGCGTCGTCTCCGCGGCTCCCCCGGCAGCCGCGCTGGAAGAACGCAGGAAACTCGCCGCTTGAGGAAGGAAATGCCTATCGATTCTCCTGTCGTTGCAAACGACCGCACCTACCCGGTGCCGAAGACCTGTGCCATCGCCATCTGCCTGGATGGGTGCGAACCGGAATACCTGGAGGTCGCCATCGCAGAAGGCCTGATGCCGAACCTCAAGCGCATCCGCGAAACCGGGACCGACCGTTTGGCGCATTCGGTGATCCCGTCCTTCACCAACCCGAACAACCTGTCGATTGCCACGGGCCGGCCGCCGGCGGTGCATGGCATCTGCGGCAACTTCCTGTTCGACCCGGATACAGGCGAGGAAGTGATGATGAATGACGTCCGCTTCCTTCGTGCGCCCACCATCTTTTCGAAGTTCTACGAGGCTGGCGCTCGCGTCGCGATGGTCACCGCCAAGGACAAGCTGCGCGCCCTGCTCGGCGCAGGCCTGAAATTCCATGACGGTCGTGCCGTGGCGTTTTCGGCGGAACGGTCTGGCGACACCACCAAGGCCGAGCACGGGATCGACAATGCGAGCGATTGGCTGGGCATGCCGGTGCCTGAGGTCTACTCGGCTGATCTGTCCGAATTTGTCTTTGCAGCTGGCGTGAAGCTCCTGAAAGAGATGAAGCCTGACGTGATGTACCTTTCGACAACAGACTACGTGCAGCACAAGTTTGCGCCGAACG
The DNA here is from genome assembly GCA_965208685.1 of Paracoccaceae bacterium. Taxonomy (GTDB): domain Bacteria; phylum Pseudomonadota; class Alphaproteobacteria; order Rhodobacterales; family Rhodobacteraceae; genus JAJEFO01. The sequence continues at coordinate 2,216,852 of CBDBPL010000007.1, forward strand.
AACGCGGCGCAAAGGACTTTTGCGCCATGTTCGACCGCTACCTGGGCGAGCTGGACGCGCTCGGCGCGGTCATCGTGACAACTGCGGATCACGGCATGAAGCCCAAGCATGACGCCACAACCAAGGAACCGTCCGTCATCTACATGCAGGACGTGTTCGACGAATGGCTGGGCAAGTCCGCGGCCCGCGTGATCCTGCCGATCACCGACCCCTATGTCGTTCACCATGGTGCCCTTGGCTCATTTGCGACCGCATATCTCCCTGAAGACGCCGACCGGGCCGAGATCAAGGCCAGGGTCGCTGCGCTGCCGGAAATGCTCGAAGTGCTGACCCGCGAAGAGGCGGTGGCCGAATACGAGCTGCCCGCCGACCGCATCGGTGACCTGACAATGGTCTGCACCGAAAACATGACTATCGGCACTGCTGAGGACCGCCACGACCTGGCCGCTTTGGGCGAGCCCTTGCGCAGTCACGGCGGGCTGACCGAACAGGAAGTGCCATTTGTCGTCAACCGCGTGATCGACGTACCCGACGCGCCAACCTTGCGCAACTTCGACGCGTTCCACTACGCCACCGCCGCCGCCGCATTGGAAGAGGTTCCCTCGTCAGCGACCCCTCCCTGAAGGGAGGGGCTTGAGGAACGGAAGTTCCGAGAGCCCGTGCTGACCAGCACAAGAAAGGAGACTACGATCCAATCTACCTTGCACCATACGTTCAAGACCCACTCCGGGGTGCTTCCTCAGCCCCGGACCCTGGAAGAATCGTTTGCAGACACGCCGGGTCAGGCACGAAACGGGGCGATTCCAAACGCGGGTGGTGCAAGCTGTGCGAGGGGAGACCGGCTTCGGCCGGCGTCACCGGGGAAGCGCGAGCGACCCCGAGAGCGGCGTGAGCCGCGTCTTCGTCCTGGACCGGTGCGGCGCCCCGCTGATGCCGTGCCACCCGGCCAGGGCGAGAAAGCTCCTGAAGAAGGGACGTGCCGTCGTGGTGCGGCTCCATCCCTTCACGATCCGTCTCCGGGACCGGGTCGGAGGCGAGGCCCAGGAGGTCGGGCTGAAGGTTGATCCCGGCGCGAAGACCACCGGCCTGGCGCTGGTGCGGGAGGACGGCGAGGTCCTGTTCCTGGCCGAGATCGAGCACAGGGGAGAGAGAATCCGCAAGTCGATGCGGCGACGTGCCGGTTACCGGAGACGGCGACGCTCGGCGAACCTGCGCTACCGGAAGAAGCGGTTCGACAACAGGCGCTCCGGGAGAAAGCTCCCGCCCTCGCTGCAGTCGCGGGTCGACAACGTGGCCTCGTGGACGGAGCGGCTGCGCAGGCTCGCGCCCGTGACCTCCATCGCGTGCGAGGTCGTCCGGTTCGACACCCAGGCGCTGGAGAACCCGGAGATCGCGGGCGCGGAGTACCAGCAGGGGACCCTCGCCGGCTGCGAGGTCAGGGAATGCCTGCTCGAGAAGTGGGGACGGACGTGCGCCTATTGCGGCGCCACGGACACGCCGCTGCAAGTCGACCACGTGCGCCCGAAGGCAAGGGGCGGCTCCGACCGGGTCTCGAACCTGGCCCTCGCGTGCCCGTCCTGCAACCAGGCCAAGGGCGCGCAGCCCGTGGAGGCCTTCCTGGCCGCCCGCCCGAGCGTCTCCGGAAAGTCCTGGCGCAGGCGAAAGCGCCGCTCTCCGCCGCCGCCGCGGTCAACGCCACCCGCCGCGTCCTGTTCGAGGCCTTGAAGCGGACGGGGCTGCCCGTCGCCGGCTTCTCGGGCGGGCGGACGAAGTTCAACCGCACGCGGCTGGGGATCCCGAAGTCGCATGCCCTCGACGCCGCCTGCGTCGGCGAGACGCCGGCGCTGAAGGGCTGGAGGCAGCCCGTGCTCGCGATCCGGGCCATGGGCCGGGGCTCGCATGCGCGGACCCGCGTGGACCGGTCCGGGTTCCCGGTCGGATACCTGATGGCGGAGAAGTCCGTGCGCGGCTTCCGCACGGGCGACATCGTGCGCGCGACCGTGCCCTCGGGCAAGAAGAGGGGTGTCCACGTGGGCCGCGTCGCGGTGCGCCGGACAGGCTCCTTCAACGTCCAGACGGCGCAGGGGACGGTGCAGGGGATCTCGCACCGGCACTGCCGCGTCGTCCAGCGCGCCGACGGCTACGGATATCACGTCGAGACGTCACGGAAAGAGGAGAAGACAACGATGCACGGAACACGGGAGCCCGCATTCCTCCCCGCCCTGAAGGACGGGGTTTCCTGCGGGATGATTAGATGAACGAGATGGCAAATCTGGACATCCGCAACGAAGGCATGCGCATCGGCGGAGAGGCGGTCTTCACCGACGGCACCGTGCCGGTAAAGTACCCTTACACGGACGAGGTTGTCGGATACGTGCCCGCCGGTGACGCCAGCCACGCGGCAAAAGCCTTTGAAATCGCGGCGAATTACAATTCGAAACTCACACGCTACGAACGCGGCGAGATCCTGAAACGTGCAGGCGAGATCATCGGGGAGAGACGCGAGCATCTGGCAAAGTGGCTGACGCTGGAACTGGGCATCTGCCACCAGCACGCGATCTACGAGACCAGGCGCGCGCAGGACGTGTTCCAGTTTGCCGCCGCCGAAGCGCTGAAGGACGACGGGGAGATCTTCTCCTGCGACCTGACCCACAACGGCAAGGACCGCAAGATCTTCACCAAGCGTGAGCCGGTTCGCGCAATAAGCGCGATCACGCCGTTCAACCACCCGTTGAACATGGTCAGCCACAAGATTGCGCCGTCCGTCGCGACGAACAACTGCATGGTCTGCAAGCCAACGGAACTGACGCCACTCACGGCAATCACGCTTGCCGACATTCTCTATGATGCCGGCCTTCCGCACGAGATGTTCCAGATCGTGACCGGCTGGCCGCAGGACATCGGCGACGAGATGATCACGAACGAGCACATCGACATCATCACGTTCACCGGCGGCGTGCCGGTCGGCAAGATGATAGCTGCGAAGGCCGCGTACAAGCGTTCCGCGCTCGAGCTGGGCGGCAACGACCCGCTGATCATCTGCAATGACCTGAGCGAGGCGGATCTCGACAGGGCCGCGACCATCGCTGTCGCTGGCGCCACGGGAAACTCGGGCCAACGGTGCACTGCGGTGAAGCGGATCCTCGTGCAGGAAAGCGTGGCGGACCAGTTCGTGCCGCTGGTGCTGGAGAAGGCCAGGAAGATCAAGTTCGGCGATCCGCAAGACCCGGAAACCGAGCTTGGCTGCGTCATTCACAAGGAAGCTGCCGAGGTCATTGAAGGCCGCGTCCTGCAGGCTGAACGGGAAGGGGCGGAGATCCTTTACCACCCGGGGCGGCGGGGCGCGCTGCTGCCGCCCATCGTGGTGGACAATGTGCCTCACGCCTCGGAACTGGTGATGGCGGAGACTTTCGGGCCCGTAGTGCCCATCGTGCGCGTGCCGGACAGTGACGAAGAGGTGATGGCAATCTCGAACGGCACCGATTTCGGTCTGTCCTCGGGCGTCTGCACCAACAGTTTCCACCGGATGCACGCCTATATTGAAGGACTGAACGTAGGCACGGTAAACATTTGGGAACAGCCGGGCTACCGTATCGAAATGTCACCCTTCGGCGGCATCAAGGACAGCGGCAATGGCGTCAAGGAAGGCGTCATCGAAGCGATGAAGTTCTTCACTACGGTCAAGACATTCTCCCTGCCTTGGCCGCGTTGATCCCGTTGGGAACAAGGCACTCACTTGACCGTGGCCCGCCGGGCCACGGTTCTCTCCCATGAGTCTCCTGGTCTTTCTCATCGTTCTCGCTGCCGCGCTGATGCACGCGACCTGGAACGCGCTTGTGAAGGGCGCGGAAGACCGGTTGATGGTTCTGGGCCTGATCGCGCTGGGGCACGTGCTGCCAGGGCTTGTGATCCTGGCCTTTGCCGGCCTGCCCGGGCCAGCCTCATACCCCTACATCATTGCCTCAACGGTCATTCACTGGGGATATTACTGGTGCCTCAACGTGGCCTATCGCAGCGGGGACCTTTCGGTCGCCTATCCGATTGCGCGCGGCATCGCGCCTGTGCTGGTCGCGCTTGGTGCGCAGGTCTGGATCGGAGAGACCCTGCCGCTCGCGGCCTGGACCGGCATTCTGGCCGTGTCGTTCGGTGTCGGCATCCTGTCATTCGCGCGGCGTGAAGCCACTACAAGCTGGGCGGGCATTGCTGCCGCTCTTCTCACGGGGATGACTATTGCCGCCTATTCCCTGGCCGACGGTGTTGGCGTGCGCGTCTCTGGCGATGCGCTGGCCTACATCGCGCTCCTGTTCACGGCAGAGGCGTTCGTGGCAGGGTACATCTTTGCCACCCGAACGGATCGGCTGCGCGCACTGCCCTCGCGCACGATCTGGCTGGGACTTGTCGGCGGCGTCGTCTCCGGCTCGGCTTACGCGCTGGTGCTTTATGCCAAGACCCTCGCGCCTTTGGGGGCGGTATCCGCATTGCGCGAAACCTCGGTGATCTTTGCGGCGCTGATTGGCGTGACCTGGCTCAAGGAAGGGCCAAGATCCAACCGTCTTGCCGCCGCCTGCATTGTGTCTTTCGGCATCATTGCATTGGGCGTTGCGACATGATCATTCTGCTCTTCCAGATCCAGGTCGCGGGCACGACGATGCTCCTGCTCCCTGCCTTGCGCATTGTGCGCACCGGAATCGAGCGGCTTCTCGCTGTAGCCGTCAGGCGGCACTTGCCGAAAAGTCGGAACCTGCCTCCTGCCGCACTTGCGGAAACTGGGCTTGCGCGACAACGTTACGAGGTTGACGGCCCGCAATGCGGGAACATGGCGAGGGACGTTCGGGTTGCCGACCCGGACGAGCCGTGAAATCGGTCCGGGAGCCACATCGTGACTTTCGTTCATGAGTCCCGAAAGGAACGCCAAGTTGCAGCAAGGCGCGTGCCATTCGAAAGTGATCCGCCAGCCATCATGCAGCGGCGGCAGGTCGCAGGCGCAGAACATTAAGTCGCAATTTGGCGTTCAATTGCCGTCGATTCCCCAATAGACCAGAAAGACTTGAGGATTCTTTGCGGAGCATGGGGTCATGGCAGACGAAGACGACGACATCGTCCTGAGCGAACTCGACGACGAAGAGCTCGTTCTCCAGATGCATGACGACCTCTACGACGGACTGAAGGAAGAGATCGAGGAAGGAACTCGAATCCTGCTTGATCGCGGCTGGATGCCCTACCGCGTCCTGACCGAGGCCCTTGTGGGTGGCATGAAGATCGTGGGGGACGACTTCCGGGACGGAATCCTGTTCGTGCCTGAAGTGCTGCTGGCAGCCAACGCAATGAAGGCTGGCATGGCGATCCTGAAGCCGCTCCTGGCCGAGACGGGTGCGCCTCGAATGGGCAAGATGGTCATCGGCACCGTCAAGGGGGACATCCATGACATCGGCAAGAACCTGGTGTCGATGATGATGGAGGGGGCCGGGTTCGAGATCGTGGATCTCGGCATCAACAACCCCGTCGAAAACTACATCGAGACCCTGAAGGAGGAAGAGGCCGACATTCTCGGAATGTCCGCGCTTCTCACGACCACGATGCCCTACATGAAGGTGGTGATCGACACCATGGTGCAGATGGGCATCCGGGACGACTACATCGTGCTCGTCGGCGGCGCACCCCTGAACGAGGAGTTCGGAAAGGCCATTGGAGCGGACGCGTATTGCCGCGACGCGGCCGTGGCCGTCGAAACCGCGAAGGAGTTCATTGCCCGCAAGCATAACCTGATGGCCGCGAGCTAGGCGGAGCGGCCGCGCGCGCCCGATCCTGCGAACGCGGGCCGAACAGGAACGCCGTGCCGCGGGCGCGGAGATCAGTAGTCCAGTTGGACGCGCGTGAGCGCCTTCCCGATCTGCGTGGCGAGCATGTGCTCCATTGGCGAAAGCGAACGCTTCGCCGAGATCAGTATCCCGACGCTGAGGGACTTCAGGAAGTCGTTGGCCACAGGCAGGTAACGCAACGCGCCGGCATCGATTTCGTCTCTGAACCCCAGCTTGGTGTAGAGCCCGATCACCTGGCCGCCTTCGATGGTCTTCTTCGCGATCGGCAGGGAATCCGTGAACACCTTTGTGGAAAGGCTCGCGGTCGCGCCCGCTATCGCCTCGTCCAGGAGGGAGTGATGGCCCCGTCCATCGATCGACCGCACGAGCAAGTAGTTCTCCAGGTCCCCGATCGTGAGCTCGGCGCGTTCCGCCAGGGGATGGTCCGATCGCATCACGGCCCCGATCGGTGCCGCCTTCTCGAACATGGACCTGATGCTCGGGTGATTTTCGTTCGAGAAGGAAAGGCCGATGTCAACGGCTCCCTCGGCAACTGCATCAACGATCTCGTCGGGCTGGCCGGTCGTCACCGAATACGTCACGCCCGGGTAGTCAGCTGAAAACTCGCGCAGGACGTCAGGCACCAGTCCCAGCGCGGCGGAGTCGATGACCATCAGCTGGATGTGCCCGCTTCGGGCCGAACGGATGTCGTCCACGACCGCGCGAAGCTGCTCGAAATCGTACAGGGTCTTCCGGCAATGTTCCACGACAATGGAACCTGCGGCAGTCAGGACCACGCCGTCGGGCGTGCGGTCCAGGAGCTTGACGCCAAGGTCCCGTTCAACGTCCTTCAGCTTCCGCGTGACCGTGGTCGAGCACACGTTGAGGACGGCCGCCGCCCTGCGGATCGACCCCTGGCGCGCAACGGCGTCGAAATACCCGAGGAACTTTGAATGGATCATGTGGACATCCGGATTCAGCGGCCGATGCAAAAAATGCACTGCCATGCTGCATATACAAAAAATTATGCACTGCTAGCCTTCTGCATGTCAATGGTCGCCGGCGAGCGACCACCGAACAGAAGGGGACCTCACGATGGCGAATTCGCAGGACATGATTGAACGCAGAAGCGTGCTGGGCGGGCTGGCTGCACTGGGCGGCCTGGCGGGCGCCGGGACATTCATCTCGGTGACGCCTGGGCGAGCGGCCGACACCCGCAAGATCCGGTTGCAGCTTGGCTGGCTCGCATCGAACGGCATTCTCGGCGAGGTGGCCGCCGACAGGCTGGGCTATTTCGCTGAAGAAGGGCTCGAACTTGAAATCATGCCCGGTGGCCCGAACATCGACGGAGTCGCGGCCGTCGCGTCCGGCGCCAACAACTTCGGATCCATTTCCTCCAGCCCGTCCTTGATGCTTGCAAGGTCGGCAGGCATCCCGGTGAAGTGCGTCGCGGCCGGCTATCAGCAGCATCCGTTCACGTATTTCTCCCTGGAACGGGCGCCGGTTCGCGAGCCTGCCGACCTTGTCGGGAAAAAGGTGGCGACGCAGGGCACCGCCCGGATCCTGTTGCGGGCGCTTCTCGCCAAGAACGGCATTTCCGAGGACAACATCGAGGTGTCCGTCATGGGTGGCGACATGGGGCCGCTCATGACCGGACAGGTAGATGTCGTTACCGGCTGGAAGACGAACGTGAACGCGCTGTCGATCCTTGGAGACGAAAGGGTCGACATGGCACTTTGGGACACCGGCATCCAGCTCTACGCAAACCCGTACTACACCACGGACTCGGTGCTCTCGGAGAGTCGTGACATGGTGGAGGCAACCATCCGGGCGATCGCGCGCGGGTGGGGCTGGGCCCACGACAATCCGGAAGGTGCGGTTGACTACCTGGTCGAACGGTATCCCAATCTTGACCGCGATTCGGAACTCAAGGCCGTTGACCTCGTGATCGGCTATTCCTTCAATGACCGAACGGCAGCAAACGGCTGGGGCACCATGACCAGAGAGAACTGGCAGGCTCAGATCGACATCTACAACCAGCTGGGACAGTTTGCCAACGAGGCGCCTGCACTCGAGGATGTCATGACGCTGGACATCCTCGATGCGACGGCCGACGCGCGGCCGAAGCTCGGGTAGCCTTGTCGGTCGCTGCTGAACCTGCAGGCGCTGCGCGCGATCACGCGGCGGTCCTGCGCAATGCAGTGGTGCGCTTCGGCAGCTTCACTGCACTGCAGGACATCAGCCTTGAACTGGAACAAGGCGCCTTCTGGACGATTCTCGGCCCCTCGGGCTGCGGAAAGTCGACAATGCTGCGCCTTGTTTCCGACCTCGTTCCGGCTGCGTCGGGCGAGGTCTCCGTCTTGGGAAAGTCGACGCAAGAGGCGCGCCTGGCGCGCGAGTTCGCCTTCGTCTTTCAGGACGCGACTCTCCTCCCGTGGCGAACGGCTCTGAAGAATGTCGAATTGCCCCTGGAGATCGGTCGCCGACGAAACATCAAGATCCCCGTCAGCGACCGATCACCCAGGGAGCTCCTGGAACTCGTGGGCCTGCAGGGCCGCGAGGAGGCCCTGCCCCGCGAACTGTCGGGCGGCATGCGGCAGCGCGTGGCGATCGCACGTGCGCTTGTCTGCCAGCCCAAGCTGCTGCTGATGGACGAGCCGTTCGGCGCGCTCGACGAGATGACGCGCGATCACTTGAACCTGCAGCTTCTTCAGATCTGGGCGGAAACCGGCGTGACGATCCTGTTCGTCACCCATTCCATTCCGGAAGCCGTCTTCCTTGGGCAGAAGGTCCTGATGCTGGGGGCGAACCCCGGCCGGCTAAGGGAAATCGTTGACATCGACATCCCTTCGCCCAGGGCCATCAAGATCCGCGACACCCAGGAATTCACCAAGTACACGGCCTACTTGCGCCGACTGCTGGAGGCGGACTGATGTCTGGTGCGGACGACAGGGACTCGCGGGCTCCCGAAGCAAGCGCAGGCAACCGGAAATTCCGGCGTTGGTTTAGCCCAGCTTTCCTGATGGTCACGGTTCGTGGACGCTACGGCGCCATTGTCGTGCCGCAAAGAGGCGCTTTCCGACTTCCTCGACAGACAGGAGTGACCGACCCCGCCCTCCGGCGTCTGCTGGCACATGCCATCCCGGTCGGCACCGCGATGGGCATCTTCCTGATCTGGGAAGCGGGAGTGCGCATGTTCCAGGTGCCGACCTACATTGCCCCGGCCCCCAGTGACGTGGGCCGGACACTGGTCGAGCAGTGGCCTCTCTTGATGAGGAACTTCTGGCCCACGTTCTACGAGAGCATAATGGGATTCCTTTTCGGCAACATGGCCGCAATCCTGATTGCGGTCGCATTTGTGCATAGCCGGACCGTCGAACGGGCGTTCTTTCCGATCGCCGTCTTCGTCAACACGATCCCGATTCTCGCCATCGCGCCGATCCTCGTTCTGATCTTCGGCGCCGGACTGACGGCGAAAGTCGTGATCGCCGCGCTGATCTGCTTCTTTCCGACGCTGGTGAACATGGTGCGCGGCCTGCAGGCGGTCAGCCCGGAGACGCTGGAACTGGCGCGAATCCTTTCGGCATCAAAGTCCGAGGTCTTCTGGAAGATCCGCCTGCCCTCTTCGCTGCCGTTCCTCTTCTCGGCGCTGAAGATTGCCGCGACGACCTGTGTCATCGGAGCCATCGTCGGCGAGTGGGTCGGCGCGAACCTGGGCCTTGGAGCGCTGATCATCGACAGCACGTTCAACTTTCGGTCATCGCTTCTCTACGCGACGGTCTTCCTGTCGTCCGGGCTGTCCGTGATGCTTTTTGCCCTGGTTACCATCGCCGAGAAACTCGTGGTGCGCTGGTAGATGCCGAACCTTCGAATCGTGAATGAGGGAGCAAGCCCATGACGCAACGCGAACACACCCTGGTACAGATCAAGGGCGAGCAGCTTCCAGTCGTGGACGACACGGACGTCCTGGTCGTCGGTGGCGGGCCGGCCGGACTGTGCGCCGCCGTTTCCGCAGCCAGGAACGGCACCCGTGTCACGCTTCTCGAACGCTATCACCACCTGGGCGGAATGGCGTCGGGCGGCATGGTGCTGGTTCTCGACGACATGGTCAACGAAGGAAACGAGATCGTCACCACCGGCCTCGTCACCGAATTCGTGGAGCGCCTGGAACGGCAGGATGCCGCGGTCTATCCTCCGCCAGAGGACTGCCAGACCAATTGGGAGATGTGGCAAAAGTGGTCCCGCTGGGGATGCATAGACTTCCACAAGTCAGGCATGCCGCAACCGATCATCCACGCCGTGGCCTTTGATCCCGACGCATGGAAGCGAATCAGCCTGGACATGGTCCGGGATGCGGGTGTCAATCTCAGGCTGCATTCCTGGTTTTCGGACACCCTTGTTGCCGATTGCCGGATCGAGGGCGTGATTGTCCAGACAAAGGCCGGCCGCCAGGTCATCCGCGCGGCAGTGGTGGTCGATGCAACCGGCGATCTTGATGTCGGCGTTGCCGCGGGTGCGTCCCATGTCGACGGCCAGTACATCGTGACGACCGTGTTCCGGCTTTGCGACGTGGATACCGACAAGGCTGAGGCATTCGAATACGCCAACCCCGAAGAGTACAAGAGGCTCGACCGCGCCGCGCGGCGGGAAATCGGCGGAGCCTGGGGCATGTGGTGGCTGAAGACCCCGCTGCCGGGCGTCGTCTGGTGCAACTGTCCGCACATGCCTGGATACGACGGCATCTCGGTCGAGCACATGGTCGCAGCCGAGTACGAAGGCCGCGATCGCATGATGAACCTCCTGAGATTCGCCCGCAAGAACCTGCCGGGCTTCGAGAGCGCCAGGATGCTGGGGGCGGCGGAGCAAATGGGCATACGCCAGACCCGCCTGCTTCAGGGCGAGCACGTCGTGACAAAGGATGACATCACGTCGCGACGCCATTTTCGGGACACGGTCTGTCGCGGACGGGACTACTACACGCCCTACCGCGCCTTGCTGCCGAAGGGCATCGACAACCTGATCGTGGCAGGTCGCCACTACTCGGTCGAAAGCGAAGCCCAGAAGCTCTCGCGCGAGATCCCGCCCTGCATGGCGCAGGGCGAGGCCGCAGGAATTGCCGCAGCGCTGGCGATCAAGGGCGACACGACACTGCGGCACGTGAACTATCGCGACATCCAGAAGAGGATGCGGGCCCAGGGGGCCGACCCGGGCGACATCCCTTCCCCGAACGCGTCAGTCGAAGAACCAATGGTGGCAAAATGAAGTCTCCGCCAGATTCAGGCGCTCGCCTGCTTCCCTTGAGCGGCGTGCGTGTCATTGACTTCACCCAGGTGATGCTTGGCCCCTGCGCAACGCAGATGCTGGGCGATTTCGGCGCCGACGTGATCAAGATCGAACGCCAGGGCTCGGGCGACCTGTCGCGCCAGTTCTTCGGCGGAAGGTCGGAGCAAGACCAGAACAACGTCGTCTTTGGCTCGCTCAACCGCAACAAGCGATCGGTCGTGATCGACATGAAGTCCGAGGCGGGGAGGAAGGCAATCCACGAACTCGTGCGGACTGCAGACGTCGTCGTCGACAATTTTCGTGCCGGGGTCATGGAACGGCTGGGCCTGGACTACGAGGCCCTCAGCGCAATCAACCCACGCGTCATCTGCGCTTCCGGGACAGGATTTGGCTCGACCGGTCCCTATGCGCACAAGGGCGGGCAGGACGTGCTCGCCCAGGCATTGACCGGCGTGATGGAAAAGACCTCGGACCCCTCGGTTCCACCTTCGATCTATCCCACGACGCTGTGCGACTACACGGCTGGCATGCACCTCGTCCAGGGCGTGCTGGCCGCGCTTCTCCAGCGAGAAAGGACCGGACGCGGCCAGAAGGTCCAGGTTTCGCTCTACGACAGCATGATCGCGATGCAGATGCAGGAAGCCGCGCAGTGGAACGCGCATGGCGAAGTCCTGAACTGGGCCGCAATGCCCCTGACAGGACTGTTCGAAACGACGGACGGAGCGCTTGTCATCGTCGGTGCATTCAAGGCAAATCCGTTGAAGGACATTTGCAGCGCGCTGGGCATCGAAGACCTTTCCCTGGAATATCCGGACCTGGCAAGCCACAGGAAAGCGAAGGCGATTCTCCACGAGCGCTTCCAGTCGGCCCTGGCAACGAACACGACCGAGCATTGGCTGGGCAGGCTTGAGGAACATGATCTGCTCTGCGCGCCGGTGCGTGACCTCGACGCAGCGCTGAATGACCCGCAGACCGCAATCAACGAGATGCTGGTCACGGTCCAGACGCACTGCCATGGACCGGTGAATTTCGTCGGATCGCCCGTGCACCTGAGCGACGCTCCGTTGATCGTTCGACACGAGCCTCCGCTCCTCGGAGAGCACACGGACGACGTTCTGGGAGAACTGGCGGCGACTGCTTCGCAAAGCGAGCCTGCCCAGTGAGCATTGAACTGGACGTTTCCGACCATGTCGCCCGAGTGACCATCGATCGCCCGGAGCGCATGAACGCGATCGACCGGGCGGCAGCGGACCGGCTTGCCGCAATCTGGGACGAGATCGAAGGAAATGCCGACATCCGTTGCGTCGTGCTGACCGGAGCAGGCGACAAGGCCTTCTCCGCCGGAGCCGACCTCAAGGATGCCGGCGGACCAAGCGGTGTCGAGTATTGGCGGAAGACAATGGAGGACCAGTTCCGCGACATCTCGCTGCGAGCGTCGATGTCCGTGCCGGTGATCGCTCGTGTCAACGGACTCGCTCTGGGCGGGGGATTCGAGATGGTGCTCGGATGCGACATCGTGATCGCGTCCGAGACGGCTTCGTTTGCATTGCCGGAGGCGAAGGTCGGGCGCGTCCCCCTTGATGGCGGAATGGTAATGCTGCCACGGATCCTGCCCCGCAACATTGCGCTGGGGATGATGTTGACCGGTCGGCGCGCTTCCGCAAGGGAACTGGCCGCCCACGGCGTGGTGAATGCCGTGGTTCGTCCTGAAGACCTGGACGCTGAAACCGAGCGCTGGGTCGCAGATGTCCTCTCCTGTGCCCCGCTCAGCGTCAAGGCGATCAAGGCGGTGGCCCGCAGGACGGCACATTTGCCGCTCCACGAAGCCTATGCAAGGCACAGCGACGAATTGCTGGTTGCGCTTTCATCGGAGGATGCCATCGAAGGAGTGGCGGCCTTTCGTGAGAAGCGCACCCCGGTCTGGCGCGGAAGGTAGGAAATGACGCTTGTCATACTTTCCCCGTGCATTGACGTGAAGGACGGGACATGCACGGAAGTCTGCCCCGTCGACTGCATCTACGAGGGCGAGCGGATGTTCTACATCCATCCTACCGAATGCATCGAATGCGCCTTGTGCGAGAGCATCTGCCCCGTGGACGCGATTCGATATGATGACGAGGTCGCTCCGGCGGACGCGCAGTTTCTCAAGCTCAATGGCGATCCCTTTCGCAATGCGGACGGTGAACTGGACCAGCCCGGCGGCTGGTCACGAAGCGACGCGCCGCTAAGGGACCCTGCAGAGGTTCGGGATTTTCCGAGAGCTGGCCAGGCGCGGCCGAGCGCGTCCCGATGACGGGCACTCCGCTGCAGGCCTGGCGCAACTTGACCGCTGTCATGGGCGGAGAAGGAATTCGGCCTGACCCGCCAGCTCCCTCGCCTCTCTTGTGCGGCAGACAAGGAAGCGAGGATCCTGTCGCTGTCGCTCCGAAAATCCGCTTGGCCGCGATGGCGGCCAGCAGCTTCGGGAGATAGCCCAGGATGGCGGACTCGCGGCTTTGGCACACCCGGTTCATGGGACTGTGCGATCATGTCTCCGGATGGTCGGAAGATCCCCATTTCCAAGTCGGTTGCGTCATCGTCAATGCAAGGCATGTGGTTCTCTCGACGGGCTACAACGGGTTTCCGCGAGGCGTGCAGGGCCGCGAGCGTCGTCGGTTCAACAGGGAGAGCGGCGAGAAGTTCTTCTGGTTCGAGCATGCCGAGCGCAATGCAATTTACAATGCTGCAAGCGTCGGCGTCTCCTTGTCAGGAGCCACCCTGTACGTGAACCGCTTTCCGTGCGCGGACTGCAGCCGCGCCATCATCCAGTCCGGAATTGGCGCCCTGGTTTGCCCGCCAATTCCGGATGCCGATGGCGCCCTGGACGACAGTTTCCGGGCCGGAGCGACGATGCTGGAGGAAGCGGGGTTGCCGGCAACGACCTTCTTGCGCGCAATTGACGAATAGCAGGTCCGGTTCGGCGAGCGGGGCCATTCCGCACGACCCGTAAGGCAAGTCCGGCGCACCCAACCCGCTGCGCCATTGAGCAACGTCAGGTCAGCAATGGACCAAATCAACGCTTGCAATGCAGCGCGTTCACGGCTTTGCTTGGTGGCCGACAGGAATCCTCCGGCTTTACGCCGCATCGGGACGGAGGCGTGCGGGACCATCCGCAGGAACAGAAAGCGGCGTCGGACATGCGATGCGCGAAATTGTGTTTCTCCTGAACGGAGAGCCGGTGGAGCTAGGCGACGTCCCCGTGACTCGCACGCTGCTTGACTGGCTTCGCGAAGACCGCGGCCTGACCGGCACGAAGGAAGGCTGCAACGAAGGTGACTGCGGGGCCTGCACGGTCATGGTGTCCGACGGGAGCGGCACCCGAACCCTCAATTCCTGTGTTCTGTTTCTGCCGCAGCTCCATGGCAAGGCCGTGCGCACCGTCGAGGGCGTATCCGGGCCGGACGGATCGCTTCATCCCGTCCAGAAGGCCATGGTCAGGCACCACGGATCGCAATGCGGCTTCTGCACGCCGGGATTCGTCGTGTCCATGGCCTGCGCGCACAGGAACGGGAGGCGCGACTTCGACGTCCAGCTCGCCGGCAACCTCTGCCGCTGCACCGGTTACGCTCCCATCGTGCGCGCTGCCGAGGATGCGGCATCGGAGCCCGTCCCGGACTGGATCGCCGAAGACGGCACGCTGCCTGCGGCCATTGCGACGGCCTCCGAAGGTGACGTGTACGGCATTGCACCAGAAAGCGCGGACGAACTGGCGGCCCTTTATGCTGCGCAGCCCGACGCCGTGCTCGTTGCCGGCGCGACCGATGTCGGACTCACGGTCACCAAGGCCCTGCAGGAACCCGACAGGTTCCTCTTTCTCGGCGGCATCCGGGACCTGAAGGCCATCGATGTCGGCCCGAAGGCGATCCGCATCGGAGCCATGGCCACGCTCTCCGAGGTAGGTGACGCGATATCTGACTTGCATTCGAGCCTAGGCGAACTGATCCGGCGCTTCGGCTCGGTGCAGGTCCGCAATGCCGCAACCATCGGTGGCAACATCGCCAACGGCTCGCCCGTAGGAGACCTCCCTCCGGCGCTGATCGCGCTCGGCGCAAGGCTGCACCTCAGGCGCGGCAACGATCGCCGGGACTTGCCGCTTGAGGACTTCTTCCTCGACTACGGCGTGCAGGATCGTGCGCCCGGCGAATTCGTGGAAGCGGTGAGCTTCCCGCGCCAGACTGACCGGTTGAGATGCTACAAGCTGTCCAAGAGGTTCGATCAGGACATTTCGGCCGTCTGCGGCTGCTTCAACATCCGCGTCCGGAACGGGCGGGTGGACGATGCGCGCATCGCCTTCGGCGGCATGGCAGGCGTCCCGAAACGCGCGCGGCACGTCGAGGATGCGCTCTCCGGCCTGGAATGGGGCGAGACCGCCATACAGGCTGCACGGGACGCGTGGGAGCAGGACTTCACGCCGCTCACAGACCTGCGTGCGTCGACCGCCTACCGGCTCGACGCCGCCCGCAACATGCTCACGCGCGCCTTCCTGGAAGACCAGGGCACCGACACGAATGTCCTGGAGGTCGCCCCATGAGCGTCGGCACCGCCCTGCCCCATGACGCGGCGATCCTGCATGTCACCGGCGCCGCGCATTACGTGGACGACGTCCCGGTGCCGGACGGCACGCTCTCGCTCGCCTTCGGCATCAGTTCGATGGCACACGGGCGCATCACGGGAATGGAGCTTGGGGACGTGCGCGCCGCAGCGGGAACGGTCGCGGTACTGACCGCGAGCGACCTGCCGTTCGCCAACGACGTTTCGCCGTCCGTCCATGACGAACCGCTTCTCGCCGACGGCAAGGTCCACTACCTGGGGCAACCGCTCTTTCTCGTGGCCGCCGACACGCATCTGGCAGCCCGCAGGGCGGCGCGCCTTGGCACGATCGACTGCGAGGAACTGCCCGCAATTCTCTCGATAGACGACGCGCTCGCCGCCGACAGTCGATTCGAGGAGGGTCCACGCGTCTATCTCAAGGGTGACGTCGAAGCCGCGCTCGCCGCAGCCGAGCATGTCGTCGAGGGTTCGGTCGAGATCGGCGGGCAGGAACACTTCTACCTCGAAGGACATGCCGCACTGGCGTTGCCGCAAGACAGCGGCGACATGATCGTGCATTGCTCCTCGCAGCACCCGAGCGAAGTCCAGCACAAGGTCGCCGACGCGCTTGGCGTGCCGATGCATTCCGTCCAGGTCGTGGTGCGACGCATGGGGGGAGGCTTTGGCGGCAAGGAAAGCCAGGCCAATGCGGTCGCCGTCGCGTGCGCCGTCGCCGCACGTGCAACGGCGCGTCCCTGCAAGATGCGCTACGACCGGGACGATGACTTCATGATCACGGGCAAGCGCCACGACTTTCGCATCGACTACCGGGCAGGATTCGACGACAGCGGGCGGCTGGCCGGTGTCGATTTCACCCAGTACTGCCGTTGCGGCTGGGCTCAGGATCTCTCGCTGCCCGTTGCCGACCGTGCAATGCTCCATGCTGACAACGCCTATCGCCTGCCGACGGCGCGGATCACGTCGCACCGGCTCAAGACCAACACCCAGTCAGCAACCGCGTTCCGCGGATTCGGCGGCCCGCAGGGAATGGTCGGCATTGAGCGGGTGATCGATCATGTCGCCCACCACCTCGGAATCGACCCGCTGGTGGTGCGCCGGACCAACTTCTACGCCGCCGCCGACAAGGTCCCGCCAGGCAACGCGACGCCTGCCCGCAATCCCGCCGAAGAGCCGCCGCAGACCACGCCCTACCACATGCCTGTCGAGGACTTCGTGCTGCACGACATGATCGAGGAACTGGAGGTAACATCGGACTATCACGCACGACGCGCCGCGATCGCTGAATGGAATTCCGCGAATTCCGTGCTGAAGAAAGGCATCGCCCTGACACCGGTCAAGTTCGGCATCTCCTTCACGCTGACTCATCTCAACCAGGCCGGCGCGCTCGTGCATGTCTATCATGACGGCTCGATTCACATGAATCACGGCGGCACGGAAATGGGTCAAGGACTGTTCCAGAAGGTGGCGCAGGTCGCTGCAAGCAGCTTTTGCGTGCCGCTGGAAAGCGTCAAGGTCACTGCCACCGACACGGCAAAGGTGCCGAACACGTCCGCCACGGCCGCCTCGTCCGGCTCGGACATCAACGGCATGGCGGTGAAGGCGGCGTGCGACCAGATCCGCGAGCGCATGGCGGCGCATCTGGCTGAAACGCGCCAGATCAAGCCGCAGGACGTGAATTTCCGCGCGGGACGGGTTCAGGCCGGCGCCGGCGAAATGAGCTTCGCCGAAGCGGCAAGGGAGTGCTACGAAGGGCGCGTCAGCCTTTCGGCCACCGGGTTCTACCAAACTCCCCGGATCCAATGGGACCGGATCAGGGGAAAGGGCCGGCCGTTCTACTACTTCGCCTATGGCGCCGCGGTGAGCGAGATCGTGCTCGACACGCTCACGGGCGAAAACCGCATCCTGCGCGCCGACATCCTGCATGACGCCGGCTCTTCGCTGAACCCCGCGATCGACATCGGGCAGATCGAAGGGGGATACGTGCAGGGCGCAGGCTGGCTGACCATGGAGGAACTGGTCTGGGACCCGAACGGCCGCCTCCTTACGCATGCGCCCTCGACCTACAAGATTCCGGCCTGTTCCGACAGGCCTGACGTCTTCAACGTGTCGCTGTGGTCCAAGGGCCGGAACGCCGAGGACACGATCCATCGTTCCAAGGCGGTCGGTGAGCCACCGCTGATGCTGGGAATCTCGGCGTTCCTTGCGCTGTCCGATGCGGTCGCCGCTTGCGGCGGCGCCTATCCGGCGCTCGACGCGCCGGCAACGCCTGAACGCCTCTTGAACGCGGTGAACCGGGTGCGCGCGCAATGAGCATGGATGTGCAAGGTCTCGAGCGAGCAGTGGCGGAGCATGGCCGTGTTGCCCGTGTCGTCGTGGCGACCGTCGAGGGTTCGGCCCCACGCGAGCAGGGTGCCGCGATGCTGGTCTGGCCGGACGGGCAATCGGGCACGATCGGCGGCGGCGCCCTTGAATTCGAGGCGTTGGCCCATGCGCGCGAGACCCTTGCCGAGGGAAATGACTCGCTCGTCTCGCGGCCCCTCGGTCCTGCGCTCGGCCAATGCTGCGGCGGTGCTGTCGTGCTGGCCACTGAAATCTATGACAAGGCGCGTCTCGCCATCTTGCCCGGTGACGTCTACCTGCGCCGCGTCACGGGACAGGCGGACCGGCCGCTCGCGCTGCAGCGTTCAGCCGCCTGCAGCCGCAACGCAGGCACGCCCGCCGAAACGCAATGCCAGTCGGGGTGGCTGATCGAGCCGGTCGCGCCGCGCCTCCGGCCGCTCTGGATCTACGGCGCCGGCCATGTCGGTCGCGCGATCGTCGAGGTGATGGCGCCCCTCCCCGGCATTGCCATCACTTGGGTCGACACCAAGGCCGACCGGTTCCCCGACGAAGTCCCGGACAGCGTCACGAAGCTCCTGGCTGCCAACCCTGCGACCGCCGTCCGGCACGCTCCCCGCGATGCCGAGCACCTGATACTGACCTATTCCCATGCGCTCGACCTCGAAGTCTGCCACCAGCTGCTCGGCCACGGCTTCCGCGCGACCGGACTGATCGGCTCGGCAACCAAGTGGGCGCGCTTCCGGTCACGGCTCAGGTCGCTCGGGCACCCGGACGCCCGGATCTCACGAATCAAGTGCCCGATCGGCGACCCGGCGTTGGGGAAGCACCCGCAGGCGGTTGCCGTTGGATTTGCCGCCGAATGGCTGTCGGATTCTTCGGCGGCGGAAGCAGAAGTGGAGGCCAAGGCGTGATCGGGGCGGCGCCGACCTGCCAGCGACTTCCCGGCGCTGCCAAGCTCCGCTTCCGTGGTCGGCGGCCTGGCACCGAATTCCGCCGGCAACTGCGCGGATGCACGGCCCGGCCATCGCTGCCGTGCACCAGGCGCATTGCAATGCCCGGGCCCGCGTCGTGACGGCCAGGACGCTGATACTGGGCCAGACGCTGACCTTTACGGACGATCCCTTCAAGGTGCCGGTGGCGGAGGCCGCATTGCACGAGCCACGTGGAGGGGTGCTCGTCGAGGACGGGCTGGTCGCGGCCACCGGGCCAGCCGATGACCTTCTGCGCGCTCATCCGGACGCGACCGTCACCGACATGGGCTCACGTCTGCTGACTGCCGGCTTTGTCGACGCCCATGCGCACTATCCCCAGACCGCGATCATCGCGAGCTGGGGCAAGCGGCTTGTGGACTGGCTGAACACCTACACCTTTCCGGAGGAGGCACGCTTTTTCGACACGGAGTTCGCCCGCGAGACCGCCGAGCGCTATCTTGACCTGACGCTCATGAACGGCACCACCACTGTCTGCTCCTATTGCACGATCCACCCCGAAAGCGTCGAAGCGTTTTTCGTCGAAGCCCGGAAGCGCGGGCTCCGCGCCGTCGCCGGAAAGACATGCATGGACCAAAACGCGCCCGAAGACCTGCGAGACACGGCCCAGTCAAGCCATGACGACAGCAAGCGGCTGCTCCAGCGCTGGCACGGCGTGGATCGTCTCGGCTACGCAATCACGCCGCGCTTTTCGCCGACGTCAACGCCGGAACAGCTCGAAGCGCTTGGTGCCCTGTGGGCCGAGCATCCTGAATGCCTGATGCAGACCCACCTCTCGGAGCAGACCGACGAGATCGAGTGGGCGCTCAGCCTCCATCCGGACGCCCGAGACTATCTTGAGACCTACGAGATGCACGGGCTGGTCGGAGAAGGCGCCCTGTTCGGTCACGCGATCCACCTGACCGAACGCGAATGCGCCCGAATCTCGGAAGCCGGCGCATCGATAGCACATTGCCCGACGTCCAACACGTTCATCGGCTCGGGCCTCCTTGACCTGGTCGGGCTTGCTGCATGCGGCGTCTGGACCGCGCTCGCGACGGATACCGGCGGCGGGTCATCCTTTTCGATGCTGCGCACGATGGCGGCCGCCTACGAGGTCGCGCAGCTCCGTGGCGCAGCGTTGCATCCGGCACAGCTCTACTGGCTGGCCACGGCTGGGTCCGCCAGGGCAATGCGCCTCGACGAGAAGATCGGAAGGCTTGCCCCTGGCTTCGAGGCCGACCTGGTAGCCCTTGACCTTGCCTCGACACCGGCAATCGCGCAACGCGCCGATCGTGCAGAAGACATCTGGGAAGCGCTGTTTCCGACGATCATGATGGGAGACGATCGAGCGGTCGCGCAGGTATGGGTCGCCGGGCGCACTACGCGTTGATCTTGTCCTGTCCTGGGACATCAGGCAGCTTCGGACATCCTGATCTCCGCGTCTTGTTACCCACCTCAAGCAACACCCCGGCGACGTCCTCGGACCCGTCCGGCCAGGGACGGAGTCCTTGGAGCGTGTCCGACCTACTTGGAACCATTCGGAATTCCCTGTGGGCCGGAGGTCTGATTCAATGTGCGCATCGCGGTCAGGAGACCCCCCGGAATGCCCAAAGCCTAATCGACCGGTCTTCGCATGCGTGTCTTCGCGGCAGTGCGGGCAAGCGAGACCTGCCGCGCAGCAGCCGCCGGCCTTGGCGTCGCTCCGTCCGCGGCCGGGAAGTGGAATCGGGCCTTCTCGAGGTCCGGATCCTTAAGCCTGGCAAGGATCGGCGGCGTCCTCAGGTTCGCCATTGATCCTCACGGGGAACGGAGCCGGAAACAGGCCCGGACACATCCCGGGATCAGGGTCAGGCCTATGCCGCGCGTGCCATTCCGGTGATGTGATGCACGATGTCGGCGGCCGACACCTCATCCGTCTTCAGTCGCGACCAGACCTTGCCCTGTCGCAGGACGACGATGCGCGAACTGAGCTTGGTGATGAGATCGATATCGTGGGCAACGACGACGACAGCGACACCCGACGCAATGACACGCACGATGAGTTCAGCCACGGCGTTCGTCTCCTTGACGCCCAAGGCGGCCGTCGGCTCGTCCAGGATCAGGCACTCGCTGCCCCAGAAGATGCTCCGCGCGATCGCGATGCTCTGGCGTTGTCCGCCGGACAACTCGCTGACTGTCGCACTCATCCTCGGGATCGAAATGCCGATTCGCTGCAACTCTTCGCGCGCCTGACTTCGCATGACCTTCCTGTCAAGGTACCGGAGCGAGCGCCCCCAACCGGTGTATTTTTCGCGGCCAAGGAAGAAATTCGCCGCGACATCCAGTTGCTCGACCAAGGCCAAGTCCTGATAGACGGTCTCGATCTTGTGCTGTCGAGAGTCGCTGGGCGAGGCGAAGGACACTCTCTGGCCCTGGATCTGCATGCTGCCGGAGGTCTGCGGATGATACCCCGAGATGATCTTCACAAGGGTGGACTTTCCAGCCCCGTTGTCGCCGACCAGCCCGACGCATTCGCCAGGCATCACCGCGAAGGAAACGCCGTCGACGGCCTTGATGGCCCCGAAATGCTTGGTGACCTCAACCAGTTCGAGTACGGGTGTCGTCGCTGTCATCTGTCCACCTCGCAGGATACCCCTTCCTTCAGGTGGGGGAGGAATGCAAAGTCTTGTGTTTCGTGCATTTTTTCAGTCTCCTTTTGCCGTGACGTGTCGAGGTGGCGTATGTGCCCGTTGCTGCGGAAGCACGCCGGGATCGATCTTGGACGCATGGTTCAGGGTGGATCGGATGATGGTCCCCTTTCTCATTCTGATCAGCATGAACCTTTGAGGCTTCCGCCCCTCAAGCCCTTTCCCGCGGGGATGGATCACTGACCTTTTGCCCTCTGCTGTTGGGGGCGCACCCAGGAAACCCAAGATGCGCCCGACACATCATTCCTGCCACATCTCTGCGGGGATCAGGGGTCGGAACCCTTTCGATTCCAGCATTGCGCGCGGCACGGTTTCGAAGATCTGGTCGCAATTGGTGATCGGAACCAGCTGCGTCTGATAGACGGGCTGGATTTCTGAACTCCTGCCTGCGAGGTCGAGTTGAACGACATGCAGCGCGATGTCCGACATCTTCCGCGGGTCGCGGAATGGCACGGTCATGATTTCGCCGCGGCAAACCGCTGCCAGCTCGTCGAGTTGGCCACCCTGACCAGCAATCCAGATTCCGTCGGCGCCAGGCGCCTTTCCGATCGCCTGCAGCCCTTCCATGATGCCAAGCGCGGTATTGCTGTTTGCCCCGAACACCACATTGATTTCGGGATGCGCTGTCATGACCGGGTCGATCGTGCGAAAGGCAAGCTCGCGGCTGAAATTGGTGAACTCCTCACGCACGATGTTCAGCGTGATGCCGCACTCTTCAAGCCCCTTGGTGATCGCTTCACGGAACCCGGCGCTGCGCAGCTTGCCGATTTCGCTGGTCGGAATGCCATGGAACATCGCCAGATTGACAGGATCACGCTTCTCGTTGCAAGCCATCGTGGCGATGTCGTTGCCGGCCATTTGACCCATAACGTCCTCGGGAACGATGATATATGCCAGCGGATCGACGGGGTGCTTGTCAAGCCCGATGGGTGGCGCGAAGAGGATGAGTTTCGATCCCTTGGCCGCCGCTTCGTTCAAACGGTCATATATGTCGTCCATGCTCGTGGCCGGGGTCACCATCAGGTAGTCCGGCGCCAGCACGACCTGGTCCGAAAGGATCCGGTCGTACGCGGCAGGGTCGTTATGCGCGGGCGGAACGGCGCTGAAGAACTTGAAGTCCCCCTCCATGGCCTCCAGACCTTCGGCCACGCCAATCAATGTCTGGCCGGGTCCGGTCGTGATGTCGGCGCTTGGCGTGATGTAGGACACCGTCGTCTCGGCAGTGGCCGCCGTTGCGCAAAGCCCCGCTATTCCCGCCAGAATGGTTAGCTGTTTAAAGTGCATTGTATTCTCCTTCGGGTTGTGGACCGGATCAAAGACCGGTCCGGTTGCCGCGCGTTCTATAAACCTGGATCGCGACGGATATGATGAGTAGGAGTCCGAGCAGGATCTGTTGCCAGAAGAAGCTCGCGCCTGCCAGCACCAGGCCGTTCTCAAGAACGGCGATGAGGTACATTGCGATCGCCATTCCCCAGATGCGACCGACCCCGCCAAAGAGGCTGCTCCCGCCAAGGATGACGCCCGCGATGATGTGAAGCTCAAGACCCTGTCCCAACGTTGGATGCGCGCTGTTCATGCGACCCATAAGCAGGAACGCGGCCAGTGCGACCAGGGCGGCTTGCACCACGAAGGCGATGATGATGTACCTGCGAACCTTGATACCCGCAATGCGGGCGGCTTCGGGATTGCCCCCGATGGCCAGGATGTAGCGCCCGTATTCCAGGCGCGTGAGCACGAAGTGTCCAACGATGACCACAACGGCAGCGACCCAGACAAGGTTCGGCACTCCGAGGGTATTCCCTTGGCCCAGAACGACGAAATTGGCTGGAAAACGGACATGATATGTGCCGTACATCACTTCCTGAACAATTCCACGCGCCAGCACAAGCATGCCAAGGGTGCCGAGCAATGCAGGAACCCTGAGATACCCGACAATCAATCCGTTGCAGAATCCGAGGCCCGCTCCCACGGCGATTGCAAACATGAAACAGAGGATGACGGGATAGCCATCAAAAACCAGGAACCCGGTCAGACAGGCGGTCAGACCCATGACCGATCCGACGCTGAGGTCGATCTGTCGCGCGGAGATGACAAAGACCTGACCGACGCCGACGATCATCGCGACCGCCGCCGAGCGCAGGATATTCAGCTGATTCTCGACCGTCAGGAACTTGTCGGAAAACAGGGAAAGCAGAATGACGCACAATATGGTGGGGTACACTACCGTATTGATGTTGCGCAGAACCGTCTTCGCGGGGTCAATTTTCCCCTTGCTCTCTGCGGATTGGCTTGAATTTGCGGTTTCGGTCATCCGGTGTCTCCCTGTGCATTTGTCGGTCGGCATTCCGGACCGAGGCCTGGTCCTGCTCGTTCGGAATGTCGGTGCCGCCTACAAGAGGGCAATTGTCTGCTCGTAGAGCGCACGATACTTCCTTTGAAGCGCGGCGTAGGTTGCGCGATTTTCACTGTTCGGTGCGACGGTGCCGCCGATGGTGATCCAATCACCGATAGCGCCGCGGACCTGGATCAGGCCCGATGCAAGACCAGCCAGAAAGGCATCCCCGTATGACGCACCGATCGTGGTGGCGCAGATGTCCTGCGGCACCTGAGCGATGTCGCTCGTCGCCTGGAGCCATGTCGGGTTCTTGGTTCCACCGCCAACGGCGACGAGCCGTTCGATTTGGGCGCCAGCCGTGCGCATTTCCTCGAGGCAGTGAGCTATGGAACAGCTGACGCCTTCGAGGGCCGCCCGGTAGAGGTGCCCGCGCGTGTGGCCGAGTCCCAGTCCGAAGATGATGCCGCGCGCCCTTGGATTGTGAAGCGGCGATGAGGCACCGGAAAAATGGGGCAGGATGACGACGCCTTCAGACCCGGGCGGGACCGCGGCCGCCTCGTCGGAAATGGCCTGGTATGCCTCATCCCCGCCCGATCCGTCGGCCTGTACGATGTCGCGGCCCATCAGGTCGCGAAGCCATCTCGTCAGCGAACCGCTGGTCAGGATTCCAGCATGCAGGCAAAAGGTGCCCGGAAAAAGGTACGGCGAGGACCAGAGTGCACGGTCCCGCAGTGGTCGGTTGGTTATGAGCGTCATCCAGGCGGCGGAACCATACATCAGCATTGTGCTGCCGGGATCCACGACGCCGATCGAGAGAGCCTCTGCAGCGGCATCCGACACGCCCGTGGTGACCGGGATTCCCGCAACCAGTCCGGTGGCCGCTGCGCCTGCGTCAGTGATCCTCCCGGCGATCTCGCTGGTCCAATTCAGTGTCGGCAGCTGTTCGGGCGCGCAGATCCCCGCGCACATCTTTGCATTCCATCGTTGTGCCGATGGATCATACATCGGCGCATAGAATGCCGCGTCGAAATGGCTCATTGCACGCTCGCCGGTCAGGCGCGCCACGATGAAACTGGCGCCGTGAATGAATGCTGCGGCATCGCGATGAACTTCAGGCTCATGGTTCTTGAGCCACTCGATCTTGGGGCCCATTGACTGGGTGCTGAGCGTGTTTCCCGACGCCTCGAAAATCGAATCCTCACCGAAGCGGGCATTGACTGCCTCGACCTCGGACACGGACCGGGTATCCACCCCGTAGAGAATGCCGCCGGGGCGCAACGGATCGTTGTTGGCGTCGACCGGCAACATGGAAAAGACGCAGGAAACGCCGACCCCGCGAATTTCCGACGGATCGACTCTGGCGGCAAGCGTACGGGCGATTTCACAAAACTCGCCCCACCAGATCGACTCGGCGTCATGTTCCACCCGGCCGTCACCCAGAAACTCGAGCTGGTGCCGCACAACGTGCTGTGCGTGGATCTTGCCCTGCGCGTCGGTCAGAACGCCCTTGGACTCGTAGGAACCGATGTCAATCCCGAGAAGATAGTCGGCCATGGTTCCCCTTCCCCCTCAGTCGATCAGCCGCGACCCGGCTGCCTGACCGGAATGATGCGCTCGCTGCCGGGCAGCAGTCCGTGCCGCCTGGGTGCCAGCGGCACGGTCGAGTCCTTCCAGTTCACGGCGATTGCCGTCGATCGCCCGCTCAGGGCGAGGTGGGGCGCGCAAGCGTGCGAACCGAATTTGGCGGCACCGGGGGGCATCCAAGCTGCCTTGCTCCTTGCCAGGCAGAACCGTGCCAACGAACTCGCTGCCGGCAATAGGCTGATCACGTTCGTGCAGGATCTCGACCCTGCCACAGGGCCCACCGATTATCCGCAGCTTCACATATGCCATCAATGTTCTACAGGGCCTCCTGCTGGACATCGGAAAAGTAGGTGCCGGTCCGTTGGGTGCCGAGGTCTTCAGCGTCGATGTCGAGAGATCGATCAGCAAGCTCCTCGACCGCGCGGACAAGCGCAGCCGCGTCAATGCCATGACGGGCCATCAGGAACTTGGGGCTGGCTCCCTGAAGGTAGGTGTCGTTCAACGCCAGGCGGATTTGCCGCTTGGCGACCCCATGGTCGGCCATCAGTTCGGCCACGCAGGTGCCGAGCCCTCCTAGGCGCGTGTGGTTTTCCATCGTGATCACGCCCATCCTTGCACTGCGGCACGCGTCAAGGACCTGTGGGTCGTCGAAGGGCTTCAGCGTCGTGACATGAAGGTGCCGCAGGCCCACGCCGCGCACGCGCAGCAAGTCTGCTGCGCGCAACGCCTCTTCGGTGCAGATTCCGCTGCTGAGAAGCGCAATTTCAGCTCCGTCGCTCAACAACCGGGCATGACCGAGCCGCATCCGCTGGCCGGCCGGAAAGAGTCGTGGAAGGGCGCCGCGCAACATTCGGCAATAGACCGGTCCCTCCACCTGGCCGGCCACCTTCAGCATCGATTCCACGTCCGTTGCGTCCCCGGCCTCGATGATCGTCATGTTTGGCAAAGAGCGCAGCACCGCGATGTCATTTATCGCCTGGTGGCTGGCACCGCCCGGTGTCGTGACGCCCGGGAGAAAACCCAGTATGCACACCGGCAAATTGGGATAGGCAATGGACATTTCGATCTGATCCAGTGCCCGGCGATACATGAAGACGGCAAAGGTATGGACCAGCGGATGCAGCCCTTCGCGCGCAAGCCCGGCGGCAAATCCCATCATGTTCTGTTCGGCAAGTCCCATGGAAAGAAACCGGTCCGGATACGCATCGCGGAACCCGTCCGCCTCGCAGGAGGCCGTCAGGTCGCCCGACAGAACCACAGCATCTGGATGCGTCTCGCCCCACTCGACCAGGGCCTTGGCGTGAACGCGGCTGACCGTCTCCACCCTAGTCTCCCATCGCCTTCAGAGCTTCAGCATATCGGGCGCGCTCGTCCTCTTCCTTGAAGCGGATGTAGTGCAGGTTGGGCCAGCGCTCCTTCAACAGCCCAATGCCGCGCGTCGGGTCCGTGTCGGCGATGACGACCAGGGGCTTGCCGGGATGTGGCGTTTCAAACGCGGCGTCGAGCGCGGCGAGGTCGTGTCCGTCGGCACGCAAGCACCGGGCACCGAAAGCGGTGAACTTCGCATCGAGCGGCTCCAGTGCCATCACGTGCTCTGTGCGCCCATCCACCTGCTGGCCGTTGTTGTCCACCACGATGTGAATGTTGTCGAGTTTCTGGAAAGCCAGGTTCATGATCGCCTCCCAGACCTGACCTTCCTGACATTCGCCGTCCGACAGGAAGACCCAGACCTTTCCGGCGTCGCCTTTCCTTCGCCGAGCCCATGCCACGCCGGCCGCCTGGCTGATCGTCTGCCCTAGACTGCCGCCGTTGGTCTCATGCCCCGGCGAGTGTTCGCCGCCGATCATCTCGACCGTCGAGCCATCGGTGTTGAACTGCGACAGCCCGTCCGGTCCCAGCCGCCCGCTCTCGATCAGCGCGGCATAGAGCGTCATCGCGTAATGGGTCGGTGAGAGGAAGAACCGGTCCTTGTTCGCGGCCCGGCATCCGTTGTAGAGCATCCCGCTGGTATAGCCGGGATTGCCCTTTGACGGCGCGACGGAATAGGGCGGCGGCACCAGCGGTCCCTCGCTGGGCCCGAGGTTCATGCCCCGACCATAGAGAAAACCGACCACCTCGGCCGAGGAACATGCCTGGGAGAGGTACCCTCCATGCGTCACCGTATGGCTCAGCACGCGCCGTCGAATGCCATCCGCAAGAGCCTGGCATTCCGCAATCCAGCGGTCATTTGGTCGAGGGGCCTGGGCCATGAAAATTCTCCGGATGACGCCAGCCTTTCGCGGCACCCATCGAAAGGCCGTAGTTCTTTGGTCGCCGAGGCGCAATGCAATTATTTTAGGATGAATCAAAAATTCTTGCAATATTTTCTTTGCCAGTGGAAAACTTGCATCCCGGGACTTGATGAGGGACAGTGGCGTCATGGTTTCGGACCGCGACGAACTGCTCGCCCAGGTTGCCTACGCCTACTATCTCGGAGGCGAAGGGCTCAGCCAGATCGCCAAGAGACTCGGTCGGTCGGTTTCGATGGCGTCGCGGCTCCTGCAGGAAGCACGGGACCGGAACCTTGTGGACATTCGCATCAACTATCCACTGACGCGACTGTCGGACATGGAAGCGGAAATCGAAGAGCGATTCGGCATCGACAATGCGCATGTCTTTACGCAGCCGTCGCGCATCGACAGTGGCGAGCAACTCTATCGATACGGCAGCCTGTGTGCAGCGTCGATTGAGAGGGCGCTGCGCGAGGCTGATCTCATCGCGGTCAGCTGGGGGCGCCACGTCAATACCATTGTCGGCAATATTTCGGCGGGCCCAACCGATCGGCAAGGCACCGTGGTGCAGGCAAGCGGGGCCTCAGGCGCCCTGGGAGATGATCACGACGGTGCCCGGATTGCCCAACGACTTGCTGACCGGCTGGGTCGTTCCGCACGGTTGTTGCCGTCGCCGCTGATCGTCGACACGGTCCATGTTGCCGAAGTATTGAGAAATTCGGCGTCGATCACCTCGGTTCTGGACTTGCTCAAGCGCGCCGACGTTCTTCTGACGAGCGTAGGCGCGCCGTTCTCCGATTCGTCAGGCCTAGCCCGTTCCGGCTATCTCAGCGAAGCCGACCTGCGCGATCTGAGGGAAAAGAATGCGGCGGCGGACATTCTCGGATTCCATCTTGACCGGAACGGCGAATTCCTCGACGTCGAGATCAATCACCGGGTTATCGGGATCCTGCCCGAGGACTTGCGCCGGATCCCCAATGTGGTGCTGGCCGTGACGGGAACTGACCGCGTCGCTGCAATTCTCGCGATCCTCCGAGGGAAGTACTGCAACTCGATTCTGACAGATCGTGCGACGGCCAAGGCGCTGCTCGATGTCGTCGACTAGCCCGCCATTCCGTTCCGACCGTCACTGAATTCTAAGCGACCTTCACTCGATTCTCGGGCTGGCCGGCAACTCCGGTACGTATGGCCCAGAGGGATCCTGCAAGCCTGTCGCCAGGGTTGCGAAGCGCCGACGCCGAAGTGATGTAGAGCGTCTTCAGATCCGGACCGCCGAACGTCGCGGTGGTGATGTTGCGGACGGGCATTTCGATGACTTCGCGCAATGTCCCGTCGGAGGAGATACGCAGAATCGCTCCGCCGAAGAAGCGGCAGTTCCAGAGATCTCCATTCCCGTCCATGGCGGATCCGTCCGGAAGTCCGTGATCGTCGGCGCCAAAGAACGTCCGCCGGTTCGTGATCCCTTCCCTAGTCACGTCGAATGCGTAGATTTCGTTTGCCAGCGTGTCCGCGGTGTAGAACGTGCTGCCGTCGGGGCTCCAGCAGAGCGTGTTGGAAATGCCCAGACCGTCCATGTGCACGCTCGCGGACCCGTCGGGCGCAATCCTGTAGAGGACGCCATCGGTGCCCCCTGCCTCTCCGGCCTCGCCATCGGGCAGGACGTTGTTCTTCATCGAGCCGACCCAGAAATTGCCTTCGGGGTCAGCGCGTCCGTCATTCAAGCGCACTTCGGGCGAGCCCTGCAGGACAAATCCGTGATCCGCACGCCTGTCGGTCGCGGGCCACCACCAGATCAGCTTCGAGGCAAGCGCGACCAGGAGGCGTCCCTCTTCGGTGGTCAGGGAAAGCGCCACTACCGGCTCGTCGAAGTGCCAGCTCTCAACGGCGTTCGTCTCGGAATTCAGGCGATGAATCAGGAAGCGGTTGATGTCGGTCCAGTAGACTGCAGCTTCCGAAGCACACCAGAGTGCGCCTTCGCCACACACGTCGCCCGCAGGGGCAATACACCGGATGTCGTACGTCATGAAACCTCTCAGATCCTGATGCCGCCGGTCTTCAGGCCGTTGATGATGGAGCCGGTTGCCGGCACAAGCGGAATCAGCGTCGCCTGAAGTGAATGATACAGGTCCGGCTTGCCGAACCAGGGGTCGGTCACCGGCACCAGATCATCGTTGAGCTGGTGGTGCCAAGAGCCCAGTTCGCGGTCTATCAGATGCGTCTCGCACCAGTCCCAGACGCGGCGATACCAGAATTCATGGAAGTCGCCACCGACATGCTCGCCCAGCCAGTGGGCGGCTCCAATGCACTCGGTGCATGGCCACCAGTAGCGGTCACGGTCCATCGGACTGCCGTCCCAACCCACCGTGAAATAGAATCCTCCGCCATTGTCGGCCCAACCTTCTTCTGTTGCCTGGCGGAACATGGTCCGGGCGGCGTCCTGCATCCAGCCGTGCTCGGAATCGCATGTGACCCAGAGTTGCAGCAGGAGCCTGGACCACTCGAGCCAGTGGCCGATCGTCGATCCGAAGGGGCGGAACACGTCGCGGTCATAGTCAACGTCAATCGACCAGTCGGACCTGAAATGTTCGGGGAGACGCCAGTTGTTGTTCGCCGTGATCTTCTGAATCAGCAGGGCGGCAATCCTTTCCGCCTTCCGGAGGTATTCGCCGTCGCCTGTTACCTCGTACGCCGCCATGAGCGCCTCGGTCAGATGCATGTTCGAGTTTTGCCCGCGATAGGATTCAACCGGCGTCCAGTCGGCATGAAAGTCTTCGTGGATCGCGCCATGTTCTTCTTCCCAGAAGCGGTTGAAGAGAATGTCGGTTATGTCCGCCAGAAGCTCGTCGGCGTCGGGATGCCCGACAGCCTTTGCGCTGGCGGCCGCCAGCAAGGCAAAGGCATGTCCATAGGCCACCTTGGCGCTGTTGGTCGGTCCGTTGTGACCCGTCGCCCAGTGATAGCCACCGTGCTCCTGATCGCGATGTCCCTTCAACATGAACTCGACGCCATGGTCCACGATCCGGGCCGCGCCCGGTCGGCCCATCAGATGTCCGATGGCGAAACAGTAGATCAAGCGCGTGGTGGTGAAGAGGTTGCGGGTTGGCTCTGGTGCCGGCGGCCAGCCTGTAGGCAGGGGGTCGCCGCGGTCGTCCAGATCGAAGTACCCGCCGCGGGGGTCGATTGAGCCCGCCTGGTAGAAATCGAACAATCGCGTCGCCTCGCCCATCAGCCAATGACGGTGACTGGATTGTTCGACCCAGCGTGGTCCTTGCAGCGCGCGCAGATCACCATTTGGTGGCATGACCTTGGTCCTCCCTACAGAATTGTCGATCGAATTACCGGCTCAGGCAAATGCAACGGCGGAACCATCACGCTTGCCAGCGCATCCCTGATCAACCGCACGTTTCGTTCAACATTCACACAGTCATCCGCAAGGGAGACGACGCTGACGGCGGCAACTGCCCGGCCACCACGTAGCACGGCAACTGCAACGCCAACAAGTCCCTCGACATTTTCCTGGTTGTCGACGCCGTAGCCGCGTGCCCGTGCGTCGCAAATGCACTTCCATTCTTCATCCAGGTCACTTGGCGCATTGAGCGTGCGCGGGATCAACGCTCCTTCGAACCGCGCCCGAAAGGATCTGTAGGTCGGAAATTCGTGCGCGATCATCGCCCTGCCCATGGCGGTTGTGAGCGCGGGCAGACGTCCGCCTACCCTGGTGCCAGGCTGGATCGCCTTGGTGGACTCGATCTTCTCGATGTACAGGATTTCGCACCCGTCGAGCACCGAAATGTGGCACACTTCGTCTACCTGCTCGGCCAGCCGCTGCACCGCCGGCCGCAGCGTTGCGCGGATGTCAAGCGAACTCAAGTAGGTCTGCGAGAGCTGTTCCAGCGCCGGTCCCAGACGGTAGAATCCTGTCGAAGGCGACTGTTCCACGAAATCCCTGAAACGCAGCGCCGAAAGCGTGACATGCAGGCTTGACTTGTTCAGCTCGAGACGGCTGGCGATGTCGGCAAGCGGCAGACCTGCCGGGCCCGCATCGGCCAGTGTCAGCAACGCCCGCAACGCCTTGTCGATGCTCGGCATGCTCGTCCGGGGCATCTCGTCGCCTGACTTGGTGCGCTCTCTGTCCCGGAGTTCATCGGGCACGCAGATTCCTTCCTCTTTGCAAGTCTTGCAAGTTTTTCGTTGGCATCCTCATTCGCTGCGCCAGCGACAGGGGCTTGCCCTCTCGAGTGAGCAGATGTGCGGATTCTAAGTGAACCAAGTGTTGCTTGACCTCTGCGTCGCTTTGAAATAGTTTAATAATGCCAAACAGAATTTGTCAATAACAAGTCGAGCGCCGGTGGAGGACGACAATGACCTCATTGAGCGACAGTGTAATCGTGACGGGGGCCGCCTCGGGAATTGGCCGCGCCTCTGCGGTGGTCTTCGCGAAGCTCGGCGCAGATGTCTTCGGCGTGGACCGCGATGGCGACGGTCTTGCGAGCCTTCCGGACAACATCACAAAGATCGAGGCAGACATCACGCAATCAGCCGAGTGCTTGAAGGCTGTCGAGACCGCCTCGTCATGCGGACCACTCAGAGGCGTCTTCAATTGCGCCGGACAGGAGTTGCACGGCACGGTTGTAACCATGTCAGAAACGGATTTCGACGCGGTGATCGATGTCAATCTCAAGGCCATTTTCTTGATGTGCAAGCACGCGGTGCCAGCCATGGAAGCCGCAGGCGGCGGGTCGATCGTCAACATGTCCTCGATCCAGGCACTGGCCACTCAACAGGATGTTGCCGCCTACGCAGCGAGCAAGGGCGCGGTAATTTCCATGACCCGCGTCATGGCGCTGGACCACGGGCACAGGAACATTCGCGTGAACGCGATCTGCCCTGGCACGATCCAGACGCCGCTGGTTGAAGCGAATGCCAGGCACTTCCGGCCCGAAGCGCCGGAGGAGCAGCTTGCCGACTGGGGCAGGCTGCACGCGCTGAACCGCGTCGGTAAGCCCGAGGAAGTCGCCCGGTTCGCAGCTTTCCTGCTGAGCGACGACGCTTCATTCATTACCGGTTCCCACCATCTTGTTGATGGAGGCCTGCTGGCCTCGTTCTGATCCCGGGCCCGAAGCCCCGTCGACACCCAACTCCACGGGCTCACAAGGAAGGCGCAATCGATGCCATCAGACACAGCTCCCGCAGGCAACACGCTTGATCTCGACGCTTTGGCACAGGAAACCTACTCGGCCGTCTACTCCGACGTCTGCGACGCGCTCGGCATGCGTTTTCGGACGTTGGAGCCGGGTGCGCGCCACATCGCAGGGCCGGATTGCGTGCTGATCGGGCATGCGCGCACGGCAATCTCCATGCCGGCAGACGAGATTCCGGAACGCCCCTATGGCGGCGAGATCGACTTCGTTGATTCGCTCGGCGATGGCGATCTCGTAGTGCTCGACTGCTCACGCGCGCCGGCTGCAGCTTGGGGCGAACTGTTTTCCACAGCCTCGGCCGGCAGAGGTGCGCGCGGCGCACTGATCGACGGGCTGACCCGCGATGTCGCGAAGATCAACGAACTGGACCGGTTTCCGGTCTTCGCCCGCGGTGCCCGTCCAACCGATGCGCTGGGGCGGGTCGCGATACGCGAATGGGATGTGCCGGTCTGTGTCTACGGACTGACAGTCTTTCCCGGTGACCTCGTGGTCTGTGACAGCGACGGTGTGACAATCGTACCAGGAAAGCACATACCCGAAGTCGTCCCGCGCGCCCTCGAAAAGGCAAGCATAGAGTCGGAGGCACGCCAGCTTCTGCTTGAAGGCGGATATCTTCGCGATGTCTGGGAAAGTTACCGGGTGCTCTGACTTCCAGGAGCAATGCAGCAGGCCGTTCAGGTGCAACCTTCCGGGCACCGGGAGCGGTGCGCCGCCTGCTTTGCTGGCCAGGCCCGTCCTGCGGTGCGGTTCGCCTCGTCGCCCATCTCCGCGGATGTGGGACCGCAAGCGCGATCCGGAGCCCGGGACCAGAACACTCGGCAGGGCCCGACCCGCCTGGCAGGCGCCTCGATCGACCATTGGGTCGAACTCGGTGCCGGACATCCGGGCCAGCCGTGACTGCTCACCGCCAGGGACGGGGCCATGCGGCATGCTTGAATGTTCCGTGCTCGGAGCGCGCGAATTCGACCCGCAAGGTCGAGACATCCGAGCTTGCATTCTGCACCTTCGTCGCGGATTCTTCCACCAGTGCCAAAGCGGGTGGCAACGCCATGGACATTCCAAGTGACGGTGAACTGACCGAACACGGACTGCGCCCGATGGGCCACGGCCGGATCCTCGTGCTCGGTTGCGGCGCCCTCGCCCGGGAAATCCTGGCCTTGACCCGCAAGTTCGATCACATTGATCTCCTTTGCCTGCCAGCCATCTATCACAACCATCCTGAGAAGATCGTGCCTGCCGTGCGCAACGCCGTGGCCAGGTCGGCCGGCTACGATCGCATCTTTCTGGCATACGCCGACTGCGGCACCGGCGGCGAACTCGCGAGAACCGCCGAGGAACTCGGCATCGAGATGATGGCCGGGCCCCATTGCTTCGCCTTCTACCAAGGCACCGAGGATTTCCTTGAGCGGGCAGACCAGGAATTCACGTCATTCTACCTCACGGACTTCCTGGTCCGGCAATTCGACGCGTTTGTCTGGAAGCCTCTCGGCCTCGACCGGCATCCCGAGTTGCGGGACAGCTATTTCGGGCATTACAGAACGCTCGTGTACCAAGCCCAGACCGACGACCCCGCGCTTGTCGAGAAGGCCCGGGATTGCGCCAAGCGACTAGGCCTGGGCTTCGAGCATCGCGCTACGGGCTACGGAGACCTCGGGGCCGCGCTTGCCGCTCTCGCTGAAGAGGCATGACCTGATCTTCAAGGTCGCCGTTCCTGGTCCTTCCACAGCGATCCAGCCCTTGAACCAAGGACAAGGTGCATCTCGCCCGGAACAGCTTCGCGGCCGCCTTGGCCAAGCGACATTCAACGGCCATCCTTGCCGGCTCGCCACGGGCGATTTCAGCAGCTCTTTCGGCGGACACTGCATGACATTCTTGCTCACAGAAGTCCTTGTTGGAATGACTGCGAGGAGAAGACACCCGGACATGCGGGCGATCAGCGTGCACTGCGTCGGACGTGACCAGCTGTCCGAAGACCGGATCTTCATCGACCTTCCGCGTTTCCAGGGCCAGCGGGGAGTGGACATTCTTGCACGCTTCAGGGACTACTCGCGGACATGGGAGAGATACAAGGTGCCAAGTCCCTGATCAGGACGTTCGCCGACGACCTGGATGCTGCGGCATCGGGCGAGGCAACGCGGGCGGCCTTTCGCGAACATGCCGCGGACGGTCTCGCCTACCGCGGGGTGCATCCCTTCAACGTGCTGACGCATGCTGACAGCGTGGCAGACCGTGTCTGGTCACCCTTGAAAGCGGCCATGCCGCTCTTGCAGAGGCGCAGGGACATTTTTCTCGGCGGCCACAACAGCCTGCCGGGGCGATCGGGTCTCTGGGTTGTCGAGATGGGCAACCTGCTGGGCGACTTCACGCAAGACTGGCTGGGCATCCCGGCAACCGGGAAAGCCACATACCTGCCTTACGTGTCATTCTACCGGATCGAGGACGGCACGATCGTCGAGATGGTCGAGTTCCTGGACGTCCTCGCAGCAGTGACCCAAGCCGGGCTGAACCCTTGGCTGCAAGATCACTCAGGCGGATTCATGATGTCGCCGGGGCCGCGCACCCATGACGGCCTGCTTTACGGCCCGCAGGACGCCGCGGCGACCGAGAAGACATTCGCGCTGACGCATGAGATGCTGGCGGACCTGGCGAAGACTTACACCTCTCCTGCCGACCACATCAGGCGCTACTGGCACAAGGACATGAACTGGTTTGGCCCGACCGGCATCGGAGCCAGCCTGGGATTCGCCGGGTACCGGCGCGGCCATACAGACCCGTTTGAACACAAGCTCGACACGGTCGACATCCTGCATGAAGAGGTGACCGCAGCAGAAGGCAATTTCAGCGCTGTCATGTGGTGGCCCTGTCTCAGAATGCGCAACACGGGCGACTACATGGGCGTCCCCGCAAGTGACGCCTTGGCCGAAATGCGCGTCGTCGATGTCTATCGCCGCGACGGTGACAAACTGGCCGAAAACTGGATTTTCATCGACATGCTGCATTTCCTGAAGGACCAGGGTATCGATGTTCTGGCCAGTCTTCAGAAAGTCGCTCGTACGAGAAAATCACCCGGAACTTGAGGGGCCCGTCGTCCACAAGCTGTTGAACGCGGCCTTCTGTGGATGACCTTAGATTGCAAAACGCTTTCCCCTTTCACGTCCTTGGGTCGGGGTTGGCGCCGCCGATGGCGGGCCGACAATGTCGGCGTGGAACCCAACAAGCTCACGGCGGTGCTTGCTGCGTAGGCCGCGTTCGGCCCGGAGACTTGAGGCTGAATCGGGCGATTCATGCCGGTTTGACTTGTCGCGATGCGCCAAAGTAGGGTTTGAAGGCGTCTACACGAGCTTCACTGGACTGCCGATGCTCACCATCACCTTCAGAGTCGGTCTTCCTGCTGGCGATGCGGAAGAAGTGCGCGGCTCCGACCCGCCGATCCGCGGACGAGACGGGTAGCGATCGTGACAGGGATCAAGGCGCGAGTGGAGAAGTGGTTCGAAGCGTCGGCGGCCTATCTCTGCCGAAAGAGACTCCCTGCAATCATTGTCGTGCTGCTTGCCACGGCTGCTGCCGCGACGGGGCTGCGCAACCTCGTCATCGACACGTCGACCGAGTCCTTTCTGCGGGCGGGGGATCCCGTTCTGGAAAGATACGAAGAGTTCCGGGACCAATTCGGCCGCGACGACGTGATCATCGTGTCCGTCACGCCGGATGAACTGTTCACCTTGGAGTCCCTGACCGAACTGAAGAAGCTGCATGACTCGCTCGCCTCCGGAGTTCCCAGCCTTGCGGGCATCACCTCCATGATCAATGCGCGCAGCACAAGAGGGGAAGGCGACCGTCTGATTGTCGAGGATCTCCTGCAATCCTGGCCGGAATCAGGACAGGATCTTGCGGCCCTTCGGTCCCGCGTCCTGGCAAATCCCCTGTACCGCAACCTCCTGATCTCGCCTGATGGCACGGTGACCACGATCGTGCTCGAGCTGGCGAGGTTCGCCGGCATCGAGGAACAGTCGGTGGATGATGCGCTTGCCCTGTTCGACGAGGCTCCCCCTGACGCCGGTCCCCGCGAGCGGCTGAGCGATGAAGAGACCCAACTGGTGTTCGAAGCCGTCGACGAAATCGTGGCGGAGCATCGACGGGACGGCTTTGTCCTGCATGTCGCGGGAACCCCGGCAGTCATGGAATCCCTGAAGGCGGCGCTTCAGAAGGACGTTGCACGATCCGTGCTGCTGGCGATAGCCGTCATCGCGACTCTCCTGTTCGCAATGTTCCGCTCCGTTGCGGCCGTGGTGCTGCCCCTGGGAGTGGTGGTGCTTGCGCTGCTGAGCACGCTCGGACTCATGGGCCACCTCGCCACCCCCGTGACATTGCCGATCGTCATTCTCCCGTCATTCCTGCTTGCCGTGGGCGTCGGCGCGGCTGTTCACCTGCTGGCCATTCACTTCAGGAACATCCGAGC
This sequence comes from Paracoccaceae bacterium, assembly GCA_965208685.1. Classification (GTDB taxonomy): domain Bacteria; phylum Pseudomonadota; class Alphaproteobacteria; order Rhodobacterales; family Rhodobacteraceae; genus JAJEFO01. The sequence continues at coordinate 2,254,367 of CBDBPL010000007.1, forward strand.
CGGACTTGACCGGGAACAGGCGATTGTCGCAGCGGTTGGCCATGCCGGGCTGCCGGTCCTTCTGACAAGCCTGACCACCGCCGTCGGCCTGGGTTCCTTTGCCGTCGCCGACGTCGCCCCGATCGCCGACCTGGGGCGATATTCCGCGATCGGGATCCTGATCGCGCTCGCCTACACCCTGGTCTTGCTGCCTGCCGGGCTTGCACTGATTCCGTCGAGGGCCATGCAGGCCTTTGCATCGGCTGGAAGGGCGTCAGCCATGACGGACAGGGTGCTGGCCGCATTCGCGAGATTCGGCGTTCGCAATGCCGTGCCGATCGTCTGTTCATTCCTCGTGGCGGCAACGGTCGCGTTCGGATTCGCGGTGCAGCTGCGCTTTTCGCACGACGTCCTTTCATGGCTGCCCGACGACTGGCCTGTGCACCAGTCAACCCGCGCCATAGATCGCGATCTCGGAGGATCGGTGTCGCTCGAGGTCGTGCTGGACACCGGGACCGACAACGGTCTGCACGACCGGGATACGCTGCTCAAGCTCGATGCCCTGAAGAGGGACATCGAGTCGGAGTCGTCTGGACCCACCAAGGTCGGCGCGGTCCTGTCCGTGGCCGACCTGCTGAAGGAGATTCACCAGGCGCTGAACGAGAACCGCACGGAATTCCATCGCATCCCGGAGAATCCCGCGTTGATTCCACAGGAATTCCTGCTCTTCGAGAATTCCGGCTCGGATGACCTGGAGGATCTCGTCGATTTCCAGTTCAGCCGTGCACGCTTCAGCATGCGCGTCCCTTGGCAGGACACCCTGAACTACCCGCCGTTCATCCGGGACGTGGAAGAGCGATTCGCGAGTGCCTTCGGAAGCCCCGCCGACGTGACCGTGACCGGGATCATGAGCCTGCTGAGCAGGACCCTCGAGAACACGATCCGCTCCGCGGCCCGCAGCTATCTCATCGCCGGTGTCGTGATCACGCTGATGATGATCGCGCTCATTGGGCGCGTCGGCACAGGGCTGATCAGCATGCTTCCAAACTTCACGCCCATACTCCTTACGCTTGCGCTGATGCAGGTCGCCGGGATCCCCCTGAATCTCTTCACCATGCTGGTCGGCTCGATCGCCATCGGCCTCGCCGTGGACGACACGGTCCACTTCATGCATCACTTTCACAGGTATCTCGAGCGCACGGGTTCCGTGGAGCGTGCCGTGCACGAGACGCTGCAGACCTCGGGCCGCGCGATGCTGCTGACATCCGCCGTGCTGACTGCCGGCTTCTTCATCTTCTGCCTTGCCGACATGAGGAACCTGGTCGATTTCGGGTTCCTGACCGGCGTCACCATAGTGACCGCGCTGGCCGCCGACTTCGTTCTTGCGCCGGCGCTCATGGCCCTTCGCTACCGCAGCCTGCGGCGTCCGGAAACACCCCCACAACAGGGAGAAACCGAATGAGGAAGACTGCACTTGTCCTGATCGCCTGCATGTTTCTGACGCTGCCTGCAGCACAGGCGGCCGACGATCAGGCACTGAACATCATGCGTCGGGTCGATGCCGTCGATGACGGCGACAACCGGACGGCCCGCATGTCCATGACGCTGATCGACCGTGACGGTAGCACCAGGACACGCCAGCTCCAGACGTTCATGAAGGATCGGGGCAAGGACACGCTCAACCTCATGTTCTTTCTTTCGCCCTCGAACGTGCGCAACACGGGATTCCTGACCCATGACTTCCACGACCCGAACCGGGATGACGACCAATGGCTCTATCTGCCGGAGCTGCGCAAGACGAAGCGGATCGCCGGCGCCAGCAAGTCACAGTCATTCATGGGCACCGACCTCTCCTACGCGGACATGACGCGGCGCGTCACCGAGGAGTGGAACTACCGGCTTCTCGGCGAACGCGAGGTTCGCGGCGATCCCGCCTGGCTCATCGAGGCGACGCCCGCGTCGGCAGCTGTCAGGGAGCGCTACGGCTATGCAAAATCGGTGATGTTCGTCCGCAAGGACATCGACGTGGTGGTGCGGGCGGTCCACTGGCTGACGAAGGGCGGCGAGCTGAAATACCTGGACATCACGGGGCTGGCGCGCATCGATGGCATCTGGACGCGCGTCGAACTCGACATGCGAACCGTGAGGAACGAGAAGACGCAGCATCGCACCGTGCTGCGCTTCGAAGACGTCCGCTACAACCAGGACCTGGACGAGGATCTCTTCACCTTGCGGCAGCTTGAACGGGGTCTTTGAACGTTGTCATGACACTGGGAGCCGTCCTTGTCCTGATCCTGGCAGCTGGCCCTGTCCTCGCCCAGGGCAACATTGACCGGGTGCTGGAGGGATTCGACGACGCGCCGGCGTTTCAACCGCCGGATGACATCCTGACTGCCCTGGAGGGCTTCGACACCGACGCCAGTCCGGCGTCGCGGCTGCCGCCCCCTCCCGACGAGCCCCCCGCCCGGCTTCAGTTCGGGGGACGACTGAGCCAGCGGTTCGTGATCAATGTCGCCCATGACGCCCCGCCGCCTTCCGGCATTGATCATCGCGGCCTGTCCTCGATGCAGTCGCGGCTGGATCTCGAAGCGGACGCAAGGCTCGGATCTGCCTGGAAAGCCCGCCTCGAAGGGCATTTCTGGCTTGATCCTGCGGCCGACCGAGCGAATGGCGGAGCCAGGCGTTCATCGGAATTCTCCGACGCCTACGGACGCGAGGCGGAAATCGACGAGTTCTTCCTTCAGGGGCCGGTTTCGGGGAACCTCGACCTCACTGTCGGCCGCCAAATCCTGGCCTGGGGCAGATCGGACCTATTTCGCGTGACGGACGCGCTCAATCCCGTTGACAGCCGCCTTCCGGGCCTGACCGACATAAAGGACCACCGGCTGCCAGTCACGGCACTCCGCCTGGACCGCTACGCGGGCTCCTGGTCCTTCAGCATGATCGCCATTCCCGAACGCCGCTTCAACAAGCTTCCAGTGCCCGGCAGCGATTTCTTCGTTGGAGCGGAAGCACCGCCGCAACGCACGTCACCGGACGATGCGTTCGGCGCTCCTGAATTGGCGCTTGCACTGAACGGCACGTTCCCGGGGTGGGACATTTCCATTTACGGTGCACGAATGTTCGACGACCGGCCGCACATTGCACCTGGGCCCTCTGGACTGCCGCAGCTGCGTCACGGCCGGATCACGATGTCGGGCGCGGCCGGGAATCTCGTGCGCGGAAGCTGGCTCATCAAGGCGGAGGCGGCACGTTTCAACGGACTGCGCTTTTCCAATGCGGGCGCACGGACGTTCTCGCGCCTGACGGCCCTGGCAGGGGTCGAATACTCCGGATTTGCCGACACTGCCATCGCACTTGAAGCCAGGAATGACCACATTTCGGACTTCGACGACCGCCTTGCCTTGTTGCCCGATGACCGCAGGCGCAATGAAACAGCGACTGCTCTTCGGGTCCAGCGCACCTTCCTGAACGACACGCTTGACGTTACGTTCCTTGCGCTGACCTTCGGGAAGACCGGCGAACTCGGCGCGGTTCGCAGGCTCCAGTTCGACTACGCCTGGACCGACGCGCTTCAGTTGTCGACCGGGCTGGTGGACTACCGGTCGGGCGGGCAAGCGCCGTTTCGGGGAATCGGGAACAATGACCGGCTGTTCGCCACGCTCAACTATCACTTCTGACTTTCGCCTTTGGGACTGACCGGCATGGCCGAACGCCGGACAGCAGCGGTTGTTGAATTTCTCCTCGTCAGCCGCCAGACTGGGTGCGGGTGCCAGGGTCGACTCGATGGACGAGGTTATCAACAGACTGAATCTGCCAGAATTCCGGGCCGGCCTGGAAGAGTGGTTCGCAACCCACGTATTGTCGGCCGACAACGCGGTTCAGGTGGGGCTGATCCTGCTCGCGCTGCTGCTTGGCCGTTTGCTGGGTCCGCGACTGCGTCGTGCCATCTCTGCGGCATCGATGTTCCAAACTCGACATGCCGAGCTGCAGGGCTTCGTCGGTCGTCTCTCTGCGCTGTCCACGCAGATTGTCATCCTCGTGTTTCTGTGGATTGCAGTCGAAGCAGGGGCGCAAACCCAATTGTTCGGCCATCGCCTGACGCAGGTGGCAGCGAGCCTGGCCGGTGCCTGGGTGGCGATCCGGCTGGCGTCAGGCTTCATCAGCAACGACCTGGTGGCCCGGTCGGTCGCCTGGATCGCCTGGATCCTGGCGGCCCTGGTCGCAATGGGGCTGTTCGACGCAACGGTCACCTTGCTCGACGGCATCGGAATGACCTTCGGGCAAGTGCGAATTTCGCTGCTCGCCATAGCGAAAGGCACTCTGGCCCTGGTGGTTCTCCTCTGGATGATGCTGGTGCTTTCCAACCTTCTCGAGCGGCAGATCAAGCGATCGGAAAACCTGACACCGACGGTCCAGGTGCTGATTTCCAAGATCGTCAAGATCGTGCTCGTTACCTTTGCCTTCCTGGTCGCCATCGGCAGCCTGGGAATCGACCTCACGGCGCTGACGGTGTTCGGAGGTGCGCTTGGCATTGGCGTGGGGATCGGCCTGCAGAAAATCGTGTCCAACCTGATCAGCGGCCTTCTGCTGCTGATGGACAAGTCGATCAAGCCCAATGACGTCATTGCGGTTGGCAACACTTATGGCTGGGTCGCATCGCTCGGCGCGCGCTACGCGGCGGTCCGAACGCGCGACGGCGTCGAATACCTCATCCCGAATGAAGAGTTGATAACGCAACGTGTCGAGAACTGGTCACACAGTGACAGTGCGGTGCGGCTCTGCATCCCGGTCGGAGTTTCCTACGAGTGCGACGTGCGGCTCGCAATGGACCTGTGCCGCGAGGCTTCTGCCGCGGTTGAGCGAGTGCTGGACGACCCGCCGCCTCAATGCCTGCTCAGGGGCTTCGGAGAAAGCGCGATAGACCTCGAGATGCGAGTCTGGATCAACGATCCGGCCGATGGACGTGCCAACGTCATCAGCGAGTTGCTGCTGCTCGTTTGGGACCTGTTCCGCGAACACGGCATCCAGATACCCTTCCCGCAGCGCGACCTGCACTTGAAGTCGAGCAGCATTCGCCTGTCGCCCGAGATCTCCGATCATTCGCCGTGAGCGCCTTAGGGCAAAGGAGTCGGGCGCGGGTTCAATTGCATCTTCCTGTTTCGTTTGCCACTGTTTCTCGTCGATGCCGGAACTCGCGTTCAAGATTTGAATGTCATTCCCAAATCGCGTGCCCGGATCCCTCGCAGAACAAGGAACACGCACGAAGCCGCGCCCTACCCGTTACCCATTGGTGTCGCCTAGCCCGTCTTCGACAGTGAATCCTCGATCTTGAAGCATTCCGCAGTCAGAGCCCAATGAAATCAGCGTCCTGGGGCTCCGGTCCCGGGACGGCATGAGGCGGGTGTGCCTCGTCGCCGACGCCGGGATGCTCTCGAAGCGGCAGGTCGCGGCGGTCGAGGCCCGGAGGCGGAAGTACATTCTCGGCACGCGACTTCGAAGTTCGCAAATTGAACATGCGAGACGGCATTTCCGCCCACACGGCAGAGGTGAACGTCCCAGGCCTTGCCGGATTCCTGCTTGCCAAGACCGCTGCCACACTTTCGCGCCGCAAGCCCAAGGACTGGAACAGACATGGCTCTGGCGATGCAGGCGGCCACGGCGGCCGCAAACTCCACGGCAAGGGAGCACTTCAGCGGGAGAGATCATCGCACTCCAAACCGCCCTCATCGACCTTCAGGCCAACTTCCAGGATCTGGATGCCCAAGGATCCCGGGCATACGTCACCCAAGTTCACATGGACCATCCCGAACCCGATCCCGAAATGCAGGCTACCGACGTTGCCATCGCCGTCGAGGAGTCCTGCAAGGGCGTATGGCACTTCCCCAAACGGGGTGAGCAGATACCCGGACGGCACGTTGGCAGTCGCCGGGCCTCATGTGGTTGCTGACTTCCGCCGCAGAGCGATCAGACGATATTCGTGCGACCGCGCGAACTTTTCCGACCTTCCCGACTTGCGGACCAGCTTGTCCATTGAACGGCCGAAAACCATTTCTATGACCGTCGCGCGCAAAGGATAGCGCTGCTTCAGCACGGCACGGAAACGCCGCACGAAAGGCGCCAGCCTTTCTTCCTTGAGGCTTTCCAAGACAATGAATGTCGGTGTTATCGCGGCGGTTACATCCTTGTCGACCAGCACTTCGAACCGCCGCTGCCGCGCAACGGCCTCCAGGAATGCCGCATGAGTGCTTCGCCTGCTTTCCGGCGCATCCCTTTCAGCAGCATTGCGCAGGAAGTAGTCGAAAATCACGACACCCCGTTCGGCGTATTTCTCCACTTGCGCCAGCGCTGATTCCAACTCGATGTAGTGAAAGCTCTCCGCGAATAGGCAGAGATCAAACCGGTCACTCGTGGCAAGGTCTTCGAAAGTGGAATCGATCACCGGCGTGCCTTGCGGCAGACTCGCTCGCGCCATCTCGTTCATCTGCGTTGAAGGCGAAACGCAAGTCACATCGAAGCCCGCCCCGATCAGGCCTCTTGCATTTGCTCCAGTCCCCGATCCGACATCCAGTATCCTGCGCACGTCACCAGGCACCGTCCCGATGGTCTCGAGCAGTTTCTCGAAATACGCATGCTGAGCCTCCGCCAGCGCCTGCAACGACAACTCTTTGGGCAGGCCTTCCGGGAAATAGCCGTAATGCATGTAGCCGTGGCCGAGCACGAGCTCAGAGACCAGCGCCCCGATCTCCAATTCCATGGGCTTGGGAACTGTCGCCGGCGCGAAAAGCTTCAAGTCATCGCCTCCTTTCGCTCAATCTGGCCGGAATCCGTGTTCCCCCGCCGAGCCGGCCGCCACCCTCTCCGGTGCCCGGCCGTCGCGGCATCTGCCAAGACTTCGCGGCCATGCGGCACTCCGATGAACCTGGACAGGTCGGACACGCTTCGGCAGCGCGATGCCAATCTCGCGGGCGAATATGCAACTTTCGGGAAAATTGCCTTTGTTCCGCGTTTCGTTGACACGCTCAAAGTCGCTCCGGAGGCGCCAGGCGAACCGCTCCTGGGCCATTTGTCCTGCGGTGTCCATCGCGGCGGGCTGGCTCCGGTGAGGACGTTTCTCTCGACCCCAGAGACTTCTGTCGGTCCTTTGAATCCATTGCCTGCAACGGCGATCCGGCCCTGCGTCGCGTCGGCCTGGACCTCCTCACGAGCGCCGTGGAACGCCGCCTCGCCGAATGCCCGGACCGCCCATGTCGGGGTGTCTCCCAGAAGCGTGGTTTCGGAGCGCCATAGCTCCGCAGCTTTCGATACGTAGTTCTGCGTGTTCCCGTCCGGACCGTCCCTATTCGTCGCATGCCGGTAAGCCGAGCGCTCCGCCGCACTCGCACCTGAGCACTTTGAGATCGACAAAGACTGATGGAACTGGGGCGCCATTTGAAGTCAGCATACAGGGAAACCAAGGACGCAAAAGCGTCTCTTGAACACAAGTGAAGGATCCCGGCCCACAGTCCTACGCACGTCTGCCAGCACGACCGCCGGCAGATGCCGGCATGATGCTGCGCGCCCACACCCCGGATCGTGCCGGGCATCGCCAACTCCGCGGCGCCGGCTCAGCGGGATTCGACGATGCGAAGATGCGGGCCTGGTCGATCGCTTCGGGGCAGAAGCCAGCTAATCTGGCAATCCAGCGTCGCCAGGCATCCCGACCGTTCCCGCGCGAGCGACAGTGGGTACGCGTCGGACACCTGGGGCCGCCCGGTGCTCCGCAAGTCGTCGGCAAACGATGCCGACACGCAATCGACATAGTTGGGCCAGAATTCGTGGCCGTCCATGGCGGTGATGGCCGGCAGCAGGATGAGCGCTTCGGGTGGCGAAACCGCGTCGGACGTGAACGCGGGATTGAATGACAGCCTGACAAACCCTGGTTGGGTCAACGGACAGGTCGCCCGGCCCGGCGAAGCTTCCCGTTCGAACCATGCGTGCGCAACGTCGTGGTGGACGGCGTCAAGACCGACATGCGCCGAAAGGTACAGGGGCGGTCGAGGCTGTTTCTGCAGGGCATCGAAGGCTGGATTCGCGACGAGGAGATTTCTGAACCGCTGGCCAGTTCACGTGAAGTGCTCCTTCTGCAGAATCCTGGATTCGGGAATGCCGAATTGCCGCTGGACTTTCGGGAGATCGGGAATTTTGCCAAGTTCTACCAACACATGCAGGAGGAACAGGACCTTGAAGAGGTGGTCGTCGTCAACACTTCGTTCGGTGGTTGGATCGCAGCTGATGGCCAGCTGGAGTTGCGAGAGAATCAGCACGCTGGTGCTGTCGAACCCGTTCGGCATTCGCGTCAGCGATGATCCGGCCGTGCGTGACATCCAGGACATCTACGCCATGTCGCAGGCCGAAGTTGCGTAGGCATTCTGTCGTGACCCGGAGGCCTGGAAGTTCAGCGAAGGCCCTCTTCCCCGGGAGCATGAAGTTTCGGGCCGCGCCCGGAGATGGGTTCCAGCGCATCTGAAACGTCCCGGCTGGGGGCGTCGTGTACATTGGCGATGCGTGCCACGGCCGGATTTGCCCACTGAACGGCGTTGACCAGGACACGGCGAATGTTCTCGTCGTAGTAGGTCGGATAGGTCTCATGCCCAGGCCGGAAATAGAAGACCCTTCCGGCGCCGCGACGATAGGTCAGCCCGGACCGAAACGCCTCTCCGCCCTGAAACCAGCTTATGAACACCGTTTCCAACGGTTCGGGCACTGCGAACGGCTCGCCATACATCTCTTCGCTTTCCAGGTCGAAATGATCGGGCAATCCTCGCGCGATCGGATGACCGCGCGCCGTGACCCAAATCCGTTCGCGTTCGCCGGCCTCCCGCCAGGTCAGATTGCACGGAGTGCCCATCAGCCTCTTGAAGATCTTCGAGAAATGCGCTGAGTGCAAAAGGATCAGCCCCATGCCACTCCAGACGGCATCGGCGACCCGATCCACGACAGCATCGGCGACCTCGCCATGCGCGGCGTGGCCCCACCAAAGCAACACATCCGTCTGATCAATCCGCGCGGCGGGCAGCCCGTGCTCGGCCTCTTGCAATGTTGCCGTCGTGGCCGCGATTTCCGTGTCCGCGTTCAGCGCCTGCGCGATGCAATTGTGCATGCCGTCCGGGTAGATCGCGGCGACCGCTTCGTTGGTTTGTTCATGGACATTTTCGCCCCAGACGACCGCGCGTATCACAAGCGACCCTCCTTGTCACTCTGAGCTTCGCGGCGCGGCGGTGCTGCTCCGCGCAACCAGCATTGGCGGGATGATCTCAGGCTCGCTGGCGTCAGCTTCGTTGTCGAGAATCGAGATCAGCTTCTTGCACGCCAGGCGGCCCCATTCGCGGCGGGGCAACCGGACGCTCGAAAGGCCTGGATAGAAGACTGCCGCGTAGGGCATGTCGTCAAAGCCGATTACCGAGATGTCTTCCGGGACGCGAATTCCAGCTCTCACGAGCCCATGCATCAAACCCGTGGCCGTCTCGTCGTTGTGAACGAACACCGCGGTCGGCAGATCGCCAGCATCGATCAATTTCGTTGCCGCTTGCAGCCCGAAATCGACCGAGAGCGCACCGATGATATTGCGATCGCCTCGGCGCGGAATGCCCGCGTCGATCAGTGCCTCGTTGAACCCGCGAAACCGGCGCTCGAAGCCATTCATGTGCAAGGGCCCGCAGACCTGAACGAGATCCCTGTGCTCCAGCTCGACAAGATGCTCCGCCGCCAACCGTCCGCCCAGAACGTCATCTGTCCGCACCGTCGGAAGCTCGACTTCCTTATGGCCTCCGCAGGAGACCACAGGCGGTCCGAAATACGCACCATCCGCGTCGCTTGGCAGCAGACCCTCCAGGAAACCGTTTGTGTTCAGGATCAATCCATCCGCCTGGTTCAGCAGCAGCATGTCCGAGAACGCGCGTTCGGAGTCGGCATCCTCGGACGTATCGCCAATCAGCAGCACATATCCATGCGACCGCGCTTCCTCTTCGATGCCCTTGAAGAACTCTGCGTAGAATGCATTTGTGATCTCGGACACAAGAACGAGCAGCCTCCTGCTTCTGCCGCGTCGCAATTCAGCGGCGGCGCGGTTGGCCCGATAGCCCAGGCGTTTCATCACGCCGATGACGTGGTCGCGGGTCTCGGCCTTCACGCTGCCAGGCCGCGACATCACGCGCGACACCGTGGCATTCGACACTCCCGCCACGCGCGCAACATCGTTCACAGTTGGTCTCTTGGCGTTCATCTTCTCGCTGCCTGTCTTCGGTCAGGCCGCAATCGGCCGTCCGACTTCGTCGAATCTATGGATGAATTCCAGCTGCGGCCGCAGGTGCACGATGTCGCCCACTTGATGCGCGTGCTGACCGTCCAGGCTGACGGTCAGAGCACCTGCGTCAGGCACATTCACATGGAGGATCGTGTCATGACCAAGCCGCTCGACCAGGGTTACGCGGCCCTCCCAGGCGTCGTCGCCCTGCCCAATGGCGAAATGTTCGGGGCGAACGCCCAAGGTCTTGGCGCCAACGGCCCCTGCGTATCGGCCCTTGATAAAGTTCATCTTGGGAGAGCCGATGAATCCTGCCACGAACTCTGTCTCCGGATGATTGTACAAATCCATCGGGCTGCCAACCTGCTCGACATTGCCGTCGTTCAAGACCGCGATCCGATCCGCCATGGTCATCGCTTCCACTTGATCGTGAGTCACGTAAACCATCGTTGTATTCATGCGCTGGTGCAGTTCGCTGATCTCGACCCGCGTTTCCGAACGCAACGCGGCGTCGAGATTCGACAAGGGCTCGTCCAGCAAGAACACCTGCGGGTTTCGCACGATCGCGCGGCCAATGGCTACGCGCTGGCGCTGCCCGCCGGAGAGCTGCCCGGGCTTGCGATCCAGAAACGGGCCGAGTTTCAACGCGTCGGCCGCTTCCTTCACCTTTTGCGCAATTTCGTCCTTCGGGCGGCGCTCAAGACTCAGCGAGAAACCCATGTTTTGCGCCACGGTCATCTGCGGGTAGAGCGCATAGGACTGGAATACCATCGCGATGTCGCGCTGGCGCGGCGACAGGTCGTTGGCGCGTTTGTTGCCGATCATGACGTCTCCGCCGGTTACCTTCTCCAGCCCTGCGATCATGCGCAGCAGAGTGGATTTTCCACATCCGGAAGGTCCGACGAAGACGACGAATTCGCCATCCGCAATTGACAGGTTGATGTCGTGCAGGACCTCGACGTCGCCATAGGCCTTCGACAAATTGACCAATTCAACACCGGCCACTTCTTCCCCTCCTATCCTGCCGCCTGCGGCGCGCGTATGATCTTGCGGACCGTGTCCAACGACGCAACCTGAAGGTGCCTCGCCTGTGAGCCGGAAAGGATCGCCCGCACATCATGGACGATCATGTCTCCAATGAGGTGGCGTCCGCCTTCAACTGCGGCCGCCCGATGAGGCGACCAGACTACATTCCGGGCTTGTCGCCATGTGGCACGCTTGGAAACGGGCTCGCGGGGGAAGACGTCGCTGGCCAGACGGATGTGCCCGGCTTCGGCGGCCTCCACCAGGGCATCGAAATCCACCAGGTGCGAACGGCTTATGACGACAACCAGGACTCCGCGCGGAATCTTCTCGATCAGGCCACGAGACACGAGCTGATAGTTCTCGTCAGTAGGCACTGCCGCGATCACCACGCAACGACAGGTCGTGAGCACCTCCTCCAACTCGCCGAAACTGACGCCTTCAAATGACGCGCCCGACGATTTGAGCCAAGGGTCGAACGCACGGACCTGCGGCGCGAAGGGCTGCAACAGGCGCATGCACTCCTGCGCGATGGACCCAAATCCCACAAACCCGATGGTCTGCCCATAGAGCGAGAAATCGGTGCCGATGTTGTCGTTGAACCAACGCTCCGTACCGGCCCGGAACCGCTCATGCTCGTCCACGATGCCGCGCCCGCCCGCAATCATGAGGCCCAGCGCCATCTCGGCCACCGAGCGGCGGAAGCCCGGCGCGCAGGACAACACCTCTATTCCGCGTTCGACGCACGCGTCATAGTCGAGGCCCGCCTGAAAGGTGCCGGACACCTCGATCACGGCCTTGAGTTCGGGGGCGCTGTCCAGCTCCAGCCGCGTCAATTCCGGTCTTGCCGCGATCACGAACTCTGCCTTGGGCAGCGCACCGAGAAACGCGTCGCGATCCATTGGACAGTTCACGCCACCGTGGATCTTGCAGAGCGTTCCAAGCTCGGCATATGCGCTGGGACGAAACAGCTCTTCGACCTGGCGGAAGTGCTGATCCATGATGAGAACCGGCTTTGACATGTCGAACTCTATTTCACGGCGCCCGCGGTCATCCCGCGCACAAAGTGCCGCTGGAAGAACAGGAACAGCAGAACCACAGGGATCGCCATGATCACTGTCCCGCTGGAGAGCCCCGTGACGTCCCGCGTCAACGTGCCTTGAAAGTTCAAGAGCCCCACTGAAAGCGTGCGCATTTCGTCCCGCGTCAACAACAGCAGGCGCAGCAGCAAGTCATTCCAGCTCCAAAGGAACTCCAGCAGCGCCGTTGTCACCACGGCGGGCGTGGCAATCGGCATGACAACGCGGCGATAGATCTGAAACTCGGTGGCACCGTCGATCCGGGCGGCCTCGTGCAACTCCTTGGGAACCGCGACGAAGTAGGACGAGAACAAGAACACAAAGACCGACACGGCAAGCGCGAGATCAGCGAAGATCACGCCGAGATGCGTATTCACAAGGCCGAACCCCCGCACGATCTGGAAGAGCGGCAGCACGATCGCCGTCACCGGGACCATGAGCCCGATCAGGAACAGCACCTGCAGCACGAGCTTGCCGCGGAACTCGATAAAGACCATGGCATAAGCCGCCAGCGAAGCGATCGCGATCATCACCACCGCGTCCACTGCCGAGATAATCAACGTGTTGAAGAAGTAGCCGCTGAAACCGCCGTCGATCCAGACGCGAACATAGTGCTCGAGGGTCGGGCTGACCGGCGGCGCCCAGGGCGGGTTCCCTAACTCGGTCGTGGGCTTGAGCGAGGTGAAAACCGTCAGGATCAGGGGCGAGACCATCAGGATGGCGATCACGCCAAGAACAAAGAGAAGGAGCCAGCGTCCCATCTAGCGGTTCTCCTTGCTTTGGATCTGCATGTAGACAACCGTGGCGAGGCTGACGATGACGAGCAAGGCGACGCCGATTGCCGAGCCGTAGCCATACTGGTTCTCCAGGGCGCCGCGCTTGTACATGTAGGTCGAAAGAATCTCGCTGAAACGAATGGGTCCGCCCTGCGTCGTTGCCCAGACGATGTCGAACACCTTGAAGGATTGCGTCAGCGTCAGGATGAAAACGACCGCCGTGACCGGGCGCAAAGCCGGCAAGGTCACATGGCGGAAGGACTGGAAGGCGTTCGCGCCATCCACATGGGCCGCTTCATAGAGGTTTTCGTCAACGGCCTGAAGTCCCGCAAGGAAGATGACAACGCTCAGCCCGATGGTTGACCAGCTATGCGCCAGCGCGAGCGCGTACAGCACCGCGTCCGGGCTGCCGAGCCATGGCGTCGCAAGACCGCCAAGGCCGACGACTTCAAGGACCTGGTTGATTGCGCCCGTCGGCTGGTACAGCCAACGCCAGATCGTCGCGACCGCCATTGGAGAGATCACCACCGGCAGCACGATGCAGGTTTGTATGAGCAGGCGCGCCTTCCAGACACGTGCCAGCATTGCGGCGATCACCAGCCCGAGGCCGACATTGATCACGATGACCACCCCGGACCAGACAAAGGTGTTTCGAAAGGCGGCCCAGAAGATCTTGTCGGTGAACAGCCGTTCGTAGTTCGCAAGTCCGACAAAGTTGCGTTCCCGGCTGATACCGTCCCAATCCGTGAAGGAATACTCCACCACCGAAATTGTCGGGTAGATTGCAAAGAGGATGTAGATCGTCAGCGCGGGCAGCAGAAACAGAAACAGGTTCAGCCGCTGCGCCCACCTGGACTCGGGATCAAGGAACATCTCGCCACTCCCGGTGGTTGGATGATTGCCGGGTCGTTGAGACCCGCCCCCGGCGAAGACTTGGGCCTCGCCGGGAGCAATTCGGGAGCATGCGACTGACTGTTAGCGCTCCGCGATGCCGCCGGGCAGCATGATTTCGCCCGCTGCCTTTGAGGCGGCCCATGCGCCCTGCATCTCGGCGGTGAATTCCTCGGGCGTCATGTAGTCGATCAGCAGGGCCTGCAGGCCGTCATAGGACACGGTCGTCAGGCTGCCGGGCGTGATCGTGTCCAGGAATGCAGGGACGGTGCCGTTGGCCGCGTGATCATCCGACGTCTTCCAGATGTCGACAGCCAGTGGCGGCATTTTCGCGGTCGCGAGTGCTGCATCCAACGGGCCGACCGGGACGGTGCCGGCGTTCAGCAGGGAGACCCGCCCCGCAACGGACACAAACATGAAGTTCATGAAGTCAATGGCCGCGTCCATGCTCTCGGAGTTCTCGCGAATGTACCAGCCGCTGCCGATGGAGTTTGTCGGGTGGATCTGCTGGTCGTCTTCGAAGGGTGGCACAGCGAATACGCTGTAGTCGCCGACCCGATCCCCGGCGGCCGCTATCCCGCCGCCGATCACCCAAGGCCCGGTGAAGGTCATCGGCACCTCTCCGGCCCAAAAGCGATCCATCAGCTCGCCATACCCGATGGCCACGGGATTGGGTCCAAACCACCCCGACTTGCCCATGTCCTGCAGCTTGGTCGCTGCGGCGACAAAGGGCGCATCCGTCCACGCACCGTCACCAAACAGAACGTTCGCGATCCCCTCTGGCCCGGCGTAGCGCCCGAACATCATCGACTGCCAATGCGACACCGGCCACTTGTCCGCAGCCCCCAGGCCGATGGGCGTGTCATAGCCCGCCTCCATGAGCGTGGCGACAGCGGCTTCCATCTCCGGCCAGGTAGTCGGCACCGAAATCCCATGCTCGGCGAAAATGGCCTTGTTGTAGAACATCCCCGTCGTCTCGACCTCGTTGCCGAAGGCCCAGAGCTTTCCATCGCTGGACGTCTGCATCACGATGCCTTCGGGGATCGTGTCGCTCCAGCCGTGCTCGAAATATGCGTCGGTCAGGTCGGCGACAAGGCCGCCCTTGATCAGCGCCGCAGGTTGCCCAGGTCCGGTCCCGAAAGAGAACAGGTCCGGGCCCTCGCCCGCGGACAACGCTGGTATCAGCGCCGGATTGAAGAGATCGGACGTGTTCTTGACCACGGTGATGGTCACGTCCGCGTTTTGCGCGTTGTACGCCTCGGCAAGATCGTCATAGACGTTCGTTTGCCCGGGTTCGCCGGCAACCCAAACCACCACTTCCGTCTGCGCAATCGCCATGACCGGAAACGCCAGGGACGCTGCGAAGACTGCGCCTGCAATGTTCTTCATGATTCTTCTCCCATCGAGCAGTTCAATCTGTCACTATGTATACGAATACATTTGACATGTAAACGTATACATTCTGCGCGGCGATCTTTGCTTCTCGGACTTTACACGGCGCCTTGACAGGTCATCCGGCCAACAAAGGTCCACATCAGACTGCCTCCAGGAAGTGAAAGCCCTGAGAACGTCGTTCTTTCAGGAGCTTGATTTCGTTGCGCGGGCTCGCAACCACCGAGACCGACATTCGCTGGCTGTCTCCATTTGAATCGTTGCAACCATTTGTTTTCGCAAGGTAAGCAACAGAAGAGTATTGTTCACCAAGCCCAATCCGATGGCTGGGTATTGTCCGGGTAAAGCATGATTTCTCGCAATAGCGACAATTCTCCGGGTTGATAGGCGCGACTGCAGGTGGAGGTTGTGTCGAAGGAACGGGCGAGATATTGGCGTCGGCGGGCAAGAGGTCGGTGCACTCGTCGCAGCGCCACCGCAGTGGTTGATCATTCGAAGTGTCATCGGAGCCTGCTCAAGTGGAACTTGCGTGGTGCTGACGAGTTGAGGCTCGCTGCAAGCGCTTCACGAGATCGACGGCGTCGCCGGGCCCGGAGGTGTGTCGAAAGTCCAGCGGCCCGGCACCCTCAACAAAGCCTGCAGTGTCGGCATCGTCATCTGCGCTCTCGTGGCAAAACTGCCCGGTTTCCGCTTCCATAGCACCACCCGTCTGAAGGAACGAGGAATCCCAACAGGAACCCTACAAACAGCAATGCAATCGCGAAGGCGGCTTCCTTCTTTATCAACGGCGAAGTGTGAAGTAAGAGGAAACACGGGAGCGCTGGCCATTGCCGCACCCTCTTGATCGAAAGCTCGTGCCGCTCGCCGACGCTCTTGATGCCGAGTTCAAGACGATCATCATACTGAAGAGCGATCTCGTCCATTGCCAGGGTCGGCTTGGTCGTCTTGGCTCTCACGATCCGGATGAGCGATTTCACTCGTCGTCTGTTGCGGATTGTGGAAACCCGCACCAGTGCGCTTAGACCCCCAAGTTCTTGGAGACGCGGTCCGGCAACCCGAATGACTCCAACATCCAGATCCTGATTGAAGGTGTCGATCTCTTCGAGAGACTGGACCTTGAATTCGCCCTCTACCAATTCAACAAACCTCTCAATTTTTTGGAACTTAGTCGATGCGGGAACAGACACGCGCGTGCACGACGAGCAATGGCCGACGGACGCAGCGCACGTTGCACGCGGACTTGCTTGGCAGCGCAACCCTATGACTAGAGGAAAACCGGTGAAACGAGCGCACCAACTGCACCGCCCACCGCGGCGCCAATGACGGCACTAAGCAAAGCAGTCCGTTTATTGTTACGCTGAGTGATCTTGAACCTTGCGTGGTCTATCTCTCTGAGATGCTGCTCGAGAGCATCAGGATCGCCGAAACCACTGCCCCTCGTTGCAGCAACTAACCTTTCGAGGTCGTCCTCCAGCTTACCCATGGAGTTTGCGCTGGATCGGCACGGCATCAGCCGCCTGCGAGCATCCAGCCCACCGCAGCGATTACGGCGGCGGCGGCGACGGAGTTCAATGCGAGTCCAACAATGATGATGCGCCACTTCAGTCGTGTCTCCAGCTCCGCCAGATCGGCCTTGGTCGCTACTCCACCGGTCACGCCAGTCCGCACAGCCTCGGTGATCGCCTCAGCCTGGTCGGGATCAAAGCCCTTGGCCTTGAGTTGGCGCGTCACCGCCAAAGTATCGAAGGATGCGTCAGCCATACCTTCGGATGTGCGCCCGCACGCCGCGTCAGTCAAGCCTTTGGGCGCGGCGTCAGGCTGCTGCCTTGAGGGCCGTCCTCAGGACAAATCTGCAAGCCATGCATTTCCAGATGTTTCGGACAGGGTGCCGGTGCCTTCTTGTTCTTGATTGCGACCGCCCGATAGACAATCGTGCAGCGGACGGTTCAATGACGAACTCCCGACCGCGCGAAACAAGGCGGGAACGCGTCTCCATTTCTTGGTGCGTTGAAAGTTGCAATGGCGAAGCCCTTTCGTACGATTCGTACATGGCAGTCAAGATCGGATGCACCCGCTGCTCGACCTGCGCACAGGAGCTCGAGGCGCAGCGGAAAGCGTTCCTCGGCCATGCTCCGAACCGACCAGTGCATCGCATCCTTCGGCACCGTGTTCACTGACGCTGCCAAATCCAGGACGCCAGTTTCGGCTGAGGACGAATTCATGGGCGCGGCAAAGATGGCCTGGACCCTGTTAAAGGGGTCCGGCAGTTGCACCAAATTACGGGCAGGTCTGCCCCGAAAATCACTCTTCAGATATCCCGGCGGGCGATGCAGTAGCCAGGATGTCGCTTGCAACTTTGCGCAGTTCCTCAAAGTGGACGAAGTACTCACTCGTTGCGTGCTGTCGAACGTGTTCCGCGAATTCCTTCTTTCGGCTACCGTTAAATTCGTAGGCGAACACGTGGCCATCGCTATCGGTCTTCGCGATGGCGTACGGTTTCAAGACACAATCCTCGTAGTTGTTCTCTATGCCACAGCGGGCGATCTGGTTGCCTTGGAGTCTCCTGAACGCGAACGGCGTGACCTTGGCGCCTTGCCGCAATTCGTCACGCAGTTTCTGAGCTTCCCCGGTCGCGTCGCAATCCCAAACAATGACAAAGTGGGTAGCAGAGTCCATGCAGCCGAGGAGGCGGCCATACGCAACCAACTGACTCTTGCTGGTGTGCTGGTTCAGTTGGTCGAACACGCGAACACCATCTGGGAAGTGCAGTTCAACCCATCGTTTGAGATGCCTTGCATTGTTTCCCTCGGTCAGGATGGTTACCTGAGCGTCGTCAAACGCGGCGATGCGCAGTCCGGCATCCACGGTCGCGATCCCCTCCGAAAGCTCGTCAATGGCGTCAGTCTTGGTCGTCGGTCCTATGCGAACTCGCCCACCTGTCCTTTCTACGCGGAATATCTCCGTTTCGGCGAGAGCTGCCACAGTCATCGGCGAGTGTGACGTTAAAAGGACCTTTGTGCCTCGTGCAACGAACAGCTCCTTCAAGGTGGCAACGAGAGCGCAAACCATGGACGGGTGCAGAACGGCGTCAAGTTCGTCGAGCAGGAGGAGCTTGGGCCGCCGTCGTCCGATCTGTTGGTTGAACGAGGACAGGCACAGCGCCATCAGCACCCTTTCTCCCGAGGACAGTGAGTTGAGATCGTATTGTGCCCCAGATGTTCGGTTCGTCATTCGCGTCTGAAACTGGAACTGCTCATAATTCGCCATGTTCAGTTCGTGCTGGTCAGGGTCAGAGAATTCGAAGTCGAACAGTCCGTCGTCGCCAGCTGCGGTCCGCATGGCTGCCAGGGCGTCCCGAAGGATGTCTCCCACGGTGGTGGGTACTCTCTACGGCATTCAGCGAGGACAGTGGCATACGGGACTTCCTCTGTCTCAATTCGCTTGTGCGCCCAAATGAACTGACCGACTTTGTAGGTTGCGAAGACTTCACTGATGACGTTGGAAATGATGCTGCCCTCATATTGGCCAGCAAGCATAATGTCGTCTTCGGTCAACTCGTGGGGCAGCTTCCCGGACAGTTTCATGGCCAAGCTGACAAGGCTCGCCGGGTTGCCGCTGCAACTGGTTGGTGGTGTCGGCTGTCTCTTGCGGCTTCTGTCGCTTTCCGACGGGATCAATGGCGCCATCACTTGGGTATGGATTGCCTCTTCGTATGAGCCACTACGGCGGGATGATGGAAAAGTCGTGAAGTCGGGCTGCTGACGGACCGTCTCCCGCAAGCTGGCTATGAACTCCTCTCGCTTCTCTGGGCCCGATGCCCGAGCGACTTCGTCAGCGAATTGGGTGAAGACTTGATCTGCGACCCTCACCGGCGGTGGATCTTTGGGTGTGCCGTTCAGATAAGTGTCGGCTGTTGCTCTTGCGAACTGGTTGGACGCCCGGTTTCCCACATTGGTGTTCGGGGAGCGACAATGCCGAATTCGGCATTGCCGTTCGCCGAATCCGTACACCACGAGGCCCTCCTCGCGGAGGCGCTGGGCCAGACGCGTAAAGTCGCTGTCAGAGCTGACGAGCACGACCCCGTCGAGGGTCCGCTTGTACATGAGATCGACAGCGTCTATGACCAGCGCGATGTCGGACGCGTTCTTGCCCCGCGAGTTGCTGCGCTGCTGGTGCTGGAGGATCGCCAGCGACTTGATCGCCCCGTCCCAGCCGGACAGCCTGCCGTGCGAGAAGTCGCCGTAGATCCGCCGCACGGTGGCCTCCCCCAGCTTGACGATCTCGTCGAAGATGGCCTGCGCGTGCTTTGCGCTGGTGTTGTCGCCGTCGATCAGGACGGCGAGTCTCGTCGTGTTCCGCCCTTCTGGCTTGGTCGCTCCTTTCAGGCGTCGACTTGCCAACGCCATTCCAGCCGTTTCGTCGTCGTTGACGGACCCCCGTACGGCCTTTCAGCCCGCCGCGCCATGCGGGAACGCTTGCCTCTCCTCACGCCTCCGTCGGTGCGGAGTTCCGTCAGGGGTCATGGCCCATGGCCGTCAGCGCGGCCACCGTCCTAGGCCCCTCAATGGACGTACCCGTCTTGCCCAAGGACCACCTCGTGCGTCATGCCCGGCTCGGTCTCCGCCATGCCGCGAAAGACGTCTTCCCATGCCTCCGCCTGCGCGAGCCGCTCGGCGCAATCCTCGCACCCGCAGCCGTCGGCCGCGATCGTGTCCGCAAGATACGCGCACATGTCGGAAATGGCGTCGCAGGCCTCCCGGGGAAGCTCGACCCTGACCGTGTCACGGCCTCCGTCCTCGATCAGCCTCATCGCACCCTCCGCACAATCCTTCATCTCTGCCCCCTTTCGCCGTCCTGCGGTCCCGGACTGCACGGTCCGGGCCTGGAATCCGTCAGTTCCCGGCCTCCAGATCCGAACCGGAGGGTCAGGCCGCACCATTGCCCCGAGTCGCCCTGCCGTGCAAGCCACGCCGTCCTGACCGGCATCGAAAGCTTTCCATCGCGCTGCGGGTGCAGATCGGTGGCAGGGCGCGGGCCATCCAGGCACGGGACGGGGGCCCGGTTCCCGTCCGTCCGCTCCAGCCTCGGTCAATCCAGCCAGCGGACCTCCGTAACGCGTTGTGCGCCGCAGGCGCCGCATCATCATCGGTGGTCGCTGGATCAGCACGTTTACCGGGCGTGATCAGACGGTTTTCGACCCATGGCATGAATTTGGATGTCATTTCGATTTTCATGAATGATTTTCGGCGGCATTCGTGTATATTCGATTTCGACGGAACTTGAAAACGTCGAGTTTTTTTCGACTGTAGTGAAAGCACATCGACCGATGGAACTAAATCTCGAAACGCCCCCGGTGTTCCAGGATCGCCTTGTCCCAAAGGGGGCAAGGCTGGCCGGTTGGGCCGCGTTGGTTCATGGCCTTGGAATCGCGGCCCCGGTCCGGGCAGCGAGCGCCGTTGCCGGCGGTTACATCAAAGGCAGCCAACGCGAAGAAGCCGGCTGGACCGTTTTCGACAAGCGGTACTGGCCGGGCCACCACGTCACGGATCATATCGGCTTCGCCCTTCGCCATGAGTGGTTCGACCCGCTCGTCCTCAAGCGTGTGTTCGACGCATTGGGCCCGGACACGATTTCGGCCTTCGTGCGCGATACGCCGACCGGGACGCTCACCCGCAGGGTCTGGTTCTTCTATGAGAGCATGACTGGCCGGCGGCTACCGATCGACGACGCGCCGATGGTGACGGCCGTCGAGGCTCTCGATCCCAAGAGTTACGTGACCAGCAATGCCGCGCTTTCGAAGCGCCACCGCGTCCGGGATAACCTGCTTGGCACGGGCGGCTATTGCCCAGTCATTCGCCGCACCGAGGCTCTCGAAGACTATCGAGAACGCCGCCTCGCCGACAAAGCTGCAGAAACCGTAGGCCGAGTCAGCGGTCAACTGATCTCCCGGGCCGCGAGCTTTCTGTTGCTGGCAGATAGCCGTGCCAGCTTCGCGATCGAAGGCGAACGCCCGCCGCGCAGCCGACTCGAGCGCTGGGGTCGTGCGGTCCTCCAGGCCGGCAAAAATCGACTGACACTCGATGAGCTCAACCGCCTGCACGGTATCTTGATCGAGGACACCCGCTTTATCCGGGCCGGTCTGCGCCCCGACGGCGTGTTCCTCGGCGAACGCGATCACAATGGCGATCCCCTGCCGGAATTCGTCGGCGCGCGGCCGGAAGATCTGCCTACCCTGCTGGACTGCCTGCTCGCGGCCAATGTGCGAATGACCGCCAGCGCGATCGATCCGGTGCTTCAGGCAACCGCCACAGCGTTCGGCTTCGTCTATGTCCACCCCTATCAAGATGGAAACGGCCGCCTGCACCGCTGCCTGATCCATCATGTGTTGGCGGAACGCGAATTCACACCGCCGGGCATGATCTTCCCCGTTTCTGCGGTGATGCTGGAGCGGATCGGTGACTACCGCCGCACGCTGCAAGACCATTCCGGGCCGCTAATGCTCTTCATCGACTGGCGGTCGACGGTGAACCGGAATGTCGAGGTCCTCAATGAAACAGCCGATCTATACCGGTATTTCGATTGCACGGCTGAAGCCGAGTTTCTTTATGCCTGTGTCGCCCGCACGGTCGAACACGATTTGCCGAAAGAGATCGATTACTTGCGCCGCCACGACGAAGCGCAACGGCGCATTATGGAGATGGTGGAAATGCCCGACCGACTCGCGCAGGATCTGATCATGTTTATCCGGCAGAACGACGGCAAACTGCCAAAGAGGCGTCGCGAGAGGGAGTTCGTGGCTCTAACCGATGAAGAGGCGGCGCAAATAGAAGCCATTTGCGAAGAAGTCTTCGGCGACAGCGATGGCTGACACGAGCGAGTATCGTTCCGCTCGATTCCTGCGCGAGCGGCACGGCCGGTGCTGCGCCCGCCTGGCCGAACGGCTTGCTCGGCACGCGGAGTTGGCGATGACAACGACGGTCTTTGTTGTCGGGATGTCCCGACCGGGACATCGCCGGGCATTCGGCAAGGCCAATCCCGGAGCCCCCTCATCGCGGAATTCATTGCGGCGTCCGATTTCTCCCGTTCCGGGTTGCACGTCCGGGAGCGTCGCCGGGAGAGGACGCGCCGGAATCCGATTCCGTGTCGATCTTCATGAGCAGCGGGGGGAGCAGGAAGAAATCGGCGAAGAGCGCCAGGACGATGACAAGCGCGGTGAGCCTGCCCATCCCCGCATTGAGCTCGAAACTGGAGAGGCTGACCACGACAAAGCCGATTACTAGCACGAGTGATGTCGTGAGCAGCGCCCGGCCCACGGTGCGGAACGTGACGCGCACCGCATCGGCGGGCGCGCATCCAAGCTCGCGTCGGGCGCGCCGATACTTGCTGAGGAAGTGCACCGTGTCGTCGACCACGATGCCAATCGTCATGGCGGACACCATCGAAAGCGAAACCCCCACCTCCCCGACAGTCAGCCCCCATATGCCAAAGCCCAGCGCACCAGGAACCAGGTTCGGAACGAGGCTGGCGAGCCCAAGCCGCAGCGATCTGAGTGCGAACACGAGGACGAGGGAGATTCCAACGAGCGCGATCGTGGTCCCAACGAGCATCGCGACGATGTTGCGTCGGCCGAGATGGGCGAACATCAGGGTGCCGCCGGCACTCTCGGCACGCACGACGCTGGGCGCGTGGTCGGCCAGCCACCGCAGGGCGCGCCGGTCGAGCGCGATCACCTCGTTGGACGAGAGCGTCCGCGTCGCCACCGTCATCCGGGTGGCCGACCTGTCCACTGCGATCTGGTTGTCGAGATCAAGGCCGAAGGGAAGCGACAGCTCGTAGAGCAGCAGGTATTGCGCGGCCAGCTCCCGGCTCGCGGGCAGCCGGTACTCTGCCGGGTCGTCGCCGTGCATGCTTCTGTTGAGCCGGCGGAAAGTGTCCGTGATGACGTTGACGTGGACGGTCTCGGGCTGTGCCCGGTACCACTCGGCGTACGCCGCGACATCTGACAGGTAGGAAGGGTCGCTGATGCCTCCCGGCTCACCCGAGGAAAGCGCGTACTCCATGGTGTAAAGGCCGGTGAGGTTCTCGACGGTGAAGTCCGCGTCCCGGCGAAACTCGACGCTCTCGTCGAAATAGTGGAGGAAGACATCATTCAGCTCGTTGCGGGGCACCAAGGCGACGAGCGCCACCGTGACCGCTCCGAAGCCCCACCCGAGGACACGGCGTCGGCGAATCACGAACTCGCCGAGCGCGGCCATCGCGGCATCGCGGCGATCTTCGGTTTCGCGCACCCGAACCGGCAGCACCGAAAGCAGCGCAGGCAGCAGGGTCACCGACAGAAAGAACGCCGCGCCGACCCCGAAAGCGACAAAGGTGCCCAGGTGGCGCAGCGGCGGCACTTCGGAGGCGTTCATGCTCAGGAAGCCGAGCGCGGTGGTCAGGCAGGCGAGGAACACCGGTTGAAGATTGACCCGCATGGATTCGATGATGGCGTTCCGCTTGAGCGCGTCATCTCCTGGCAGCGGAAGCGGCCCGTCGGCGCCACGGTCCGCCAGCGTTCTGGAGGCATCCCTTTGCATGGAATGGACAAGGCTCGAGAAGATGTGGACGCAGCTTGCGATCGCGACCGTGAGCACGACGACTGGCGCGATGGCAGACGGCGCCGTCATCGGCAGCCCCACCCAACCGCCGAGTCCCACCGAGACCATCACCGAAAGCGCGACCACGAGCATGATCGCGAACGTCCCGCCCAACCCCCCGGTCAGGAACAGCAGCGCAAGCGTCATGGCCGCGAAGCTCGCAGGGACCAGCGTCTGGAGATCGCTCAGCGAGACCTGCATGAACGCCTGGTTGAAGATCACGAGGCCGGTCACGCGCACGTCAATGCCGGGGAACCGCTCGCGGACCTCGTCGGCGAGCCCGTAGGCGAACTCGGCTGCCAGGGCGCCTTCGCGCATCTGGTCCTCGCCTGGCAGCGCCACGGTGACGTTGACGCCGCTGGCCCTGCCGTCGCGCGCGATCAGGCGCCCAGCCAGGAGCGGTTCCGCCAGCGCTATCGCACGGATCCGGGCCCTCTCGTCGGCATCGCCCAAAGCGCTGCTGTCCACAAGGTCGCGAACCACGATGTCGTCTTTCTCGGCCATGCTGTGCTGGAAGTTGGTCAGCGAGTCGACGCGGGTGGCAAACGGAACCTGCCACGCTCGATCAGTGAGCCAGAGGGCGGCCTCAAGCGCGAGGGCCGAGGTGGCGTTGCCGTCCTCGGGCGCGACGGCGAAAAAGACGTTGCTGGTCTCGCCGAACGTGTTCTCCATCGCTTCGGCCGCGACAAGCTGGGGATTGTCCCTGGAGAAGTAGATCCGGTCGTCTGCGGAGAACTCGAGAAATGCCGTGCCGCTGGCCGCGACTGCTGACAGCGCGAAGGCGCCGACGATGATTGTGCGCCGTCGCTCGATGGCCCAGCCGCCAAGCCGCGACTCCAGTCTCCGCACTGCTTGCGCGATCAGGCTTGCGGTCGAGCGACTCACATCCGGCTCACTGACCCGGACCAGGCGGTCTCGGTCGCCGCGCGGCATGCAGTTCGCAAACGGACCATTGCGCCGTCCCGCCGGTCAAGTCGACCAGTGCAACGTCCCGTGAACCGCGGAGACCCCATTTCGTCGCTCGTCCTCAAGGACGAGAAACGCGACGGGAGCCGCAAGCGCCGCCGCAGGCGAGGATGGCGAGGAATTGCGGCTTCATGCGTTTCCATTCCCGCTTGGACCGCTGCGGGCCCCCTTCTGTTTCCCTGCCTCGGAATCCCCGCTTCGGGGACCGGACGGGCGGAACGGAAGCGCCGCCGACCGGTGCCCGACCGCATCATGGGCAGGGCCCCGGATGCGCCGGCCAGCCGACCAAATCGCGGCGGAGCCAGAATATGCGCACTCCATGCCGACGGGCAACAATGATCCGATATTGAACCGGCTTCTGGAAGGCAAGAGCGACAAAGGCGGACATTTCATCCCCTTCACTTAGACATCGACTTGCGGCTCAAGTCCCGGGATCGTTCCTGCAAGGCGTTGAATCGTTGACCTTTTTCATGACGCCGTCCAGCCCCCGGTTTCGGCATTTGCCGATCCGTAATCATATAGTCACCGAATCGATGCCCGGACCCGCAGGTGCGCCGAATGTCCTGCCCCGAACGCGCGTCCTGCGCAAGCGTCGAGCCATTCGGTCAAGCCGCCTCTTGCGATCACGTCGTGCCGGAGGCGGTGACCGCATGTCCTCGGAACAGCCGGTCGCGTGTCCCGGAACGCGAACGGAACGCACCGGCACCGTCCGCCCCGTCGCTCCCTTGCCCGTCACCGCGGCACGAGGTCGCGCCAGCCGCCGTCGGCGAGCGCCCGCGCCTTCCGGATCCAGCGCCGCACCTGCGAGCGCATCCAGCCGTCGGCGGTCCATTCCCTGGCAACGGCTTCCGCGCCCCAGACGTCTTCCGCGATCCCGCGCGCGCTCCTGCCCGCCGCGAGCCCGTCCAGCACCGTCAGCAGCCTGCCGGCCTCGCGAACCCCGCCACCCCGGCCCGCCCCTTGCGAGGGGCCGCATGGCCGGCGACGTTCCAGAAGTCGTGAAGGCGTCGCATCGACTGCGGCATCCTGAGCCCGAAAGGGATCCTGACGAAGAGACCGGCGTCGCCGGGGAACCTCTCCACGCCCCGCAGCAGGACCTGCACCGCCGCGCCGCCGCGCTCGACCTTGACCACCAGGTCGCCCGTGAGGAGCCGGAGCCCCTCGACCGAGCCGCCGTCGGCGGCCATTTGGGCCAGCGGCTCCGCGCCCGGCTCCAGGTGAGCGTCGCCAGAGTTTCTGACGGGGCTTCGGTCGAATCCGCTCGAACTTCGTGATGGACATGTGCGTGTTCCCCTCAACCAGCTTGCAAGAAGCTGGCTGAGGGGCTTGTCTCGGTGACGGTGTAATCAACAGAGACAGGTCAATGTCGCACATTCCGTTCCCGGGTTCCACGCTTTCCTGCGCCCGCGTCTGGGCTGTCCTCGAGCGGATCGATGCGGCCGAGGCCGCCCGGTCCCGTTCCGAAGGATGCGAGCACTGCCCGGGCCGCCTTCACAGCGCCAAGTAGCCGCGCAAGCCGCACGCCCTTGCGTCCGGCCTTCGCGACGACGTCCGCCGCCACAGCTTCTGCTGCGACGGGTGTCGCCTCCGCAAGACCCCGCCCTCGGTGCGCTTCTTCGACAGGAGGTACAGGGTTGCGCCGGTGTTCCTGGCGGCGTGCCTGATGATCCTGAGCGGCAGCGCTCCCGTCGAGACGGCCAGCCGCATCTGGGGGATTCCGGCGGTGACGCTGCGCCGGTGGCGCCGATGGTGGCAGGCGGACTTCCCGGCGACGGAGGCCTGGCGGTGCAGGCGCGGCGAGCTGGCCAGTCAGCCTGGTCAAGCGTTCCCATCTTCCCGTTCTCCCCGAGCCAAAACCCAACGCCGGAGCGAAATGCCCGGCAGGACAATTGCTACTTGGAAAGGGAAGAGGCGGAAGGTGGGTCAAAATTGAACGCGATTTGGAGTGCGCCCCTGCGGTTGGACAATTTGGCGATTCAATTTTCCCCCATCCGGGGCCTTCTGTAAGGAGGCTCCATGACCAAGAGACACCGAAGACACAGCACCGCGAAGAAACGCGAGGTGGTCGAGGCCTACCTGAATGGAGAGGCGCTCCAGGCCCTGAGCCGTCGTCATGATGTTTGCCGCAGCCTCATCCGCATCTGGATCGAGAAGTACGAGCGCGGATCCTACGACGATGACGCAGTCGAGGCCGACCTGCTGTCCGAGTGCAAGGCACGCATCGCGGCCTTGGAGCGGCTGGTTGGCCGCCAGGCATTGGAGATCGAGTTTCTAAAGGGGGCTCGAGTGCGCGGACAGTCGCAGAGAGACGGGTCTGGATCCGTGATCACCGGCCCGATTGCATCACGATCGGACGCGGGTGTGACCTCATGACCTTGCCGCGCTCCACATACTGTCACCAGCCCGACGGTCCCGCGGATGACCCCGCCGTCACCGAGATCCTGGACATCACGTCGACCTGCCACGGCTACGGCTATCGAAGGGTGACAGCCGAGCTTCGGCACCGCGGCCTGCGGGTGAACGCGAAGAAAGTGCGGCGGATCATGGCCGAGAACGGCCTGAATCCACGGCAGAAACGCCGGTACGCCGTGACGACCGACAGCGATCACGACAGTCCGATCTACCCGAACGTGGCGTTGAACTACGAGGTCCTCAGACCGGACCAGCTCTGGGTCGGCGACATCACCTACATCGCCATTGCAGATGGCTTCGCCTACCTGGCCGTCATCCTCGATGCCTGGTCGCGAAAGGTGGTCGGCTACGCACTCGGCCGCCACGTTGACGTGCGCCTGACCACGGCGGCGCTCACGGCAGCCATCGAACACCGGCGGCCTTTGCCCGGTTGCGTCTGTCACACCGACCGTGGCGTCCAGTACGCGGCGCTCCGGCATCGGCGCATACTGAAGCAACGGGGCTTCGTCGGGTCCATGAGCCGGCGCGGCAATCCCTATGACAACGCACAGGCCGAGAGCTTCCTGAAGACCCTGAAGGTCGAGAGGGTCTACGTCGGCGACTACGAGACCTTCGAGGACGTCGCAGCCGACTTGCCACACTTCATTGAAGACATCTACAACGCCACCCGACTGCATTCGGCGCTCGGATATCTGAGCCCGAACAAGTTCGAGGAGATCAACGCCCTGGATGGGTCAAAAAGTGCAGGCTGAACTGTCCAACCGAAAGGGCGCACTCCAATTCCTGGGTCAGTTTTGAACTGGACTTGACATGTCGAACACATCAGCCACCGTGATGTCCCCCAACACCTCGGTCAAGGCGGATCGAAGAGCCTGGTCTCCCGCTCGTACGAACCGCCGCCCACTGAAGGCGCGGTATGCAATGCTCCGGTACCCAGTGATGCGATGAGGAAATATCGCCGCCCCGTGTTTCCGATAGAGATCCACCACGCGATCAAGCGGACAACCGACCGCTACTGCGCAAGCGACGATCGCACCCGTGCTTGTCCCGCAAATCAGGTCGATTCCGCGGCCCAGATCCAGTTGCCCCTGCCCTGTGCGTTTGGCGTGCTGTGACAGCAGACGGTCAAGAAATGCCGCCGTGTATATTCCGCGCATGCCGCCGCCGTCCAGGCTCAGAGCCCTGAAAGGGGGTCCGGGGAATTCGCTCTTTGTCTTTGCCTGCATCCCGTTTCAATCACCTGCACCCGAGCCGCGCCGCACGCATTTTCAGCCCACACCGCGTAAATTTAGGTCAGAATATCGAACAATAAATGCTTGATTTTGACATTTTGTGTTCATTATGGGAGTGTGATATCGCCACGCCGTCTGTGGCGGCTACTGTCGCGGGAGGAAGAAACATGGATGCGGAGACCTTGGGACGCCGATTGCGCACGGCCCGCAAAGCGCGCGGCCTCAGTCAGCAGGAGGTCGCACAGGCGTTGAGCCTTTCTCGAACGGCCATCACCCAACTGGAGGCGGGCAACCGGTCGGTCTCTACTCTGGAACTGGCCGCACTGTCAGAACTCTACCTGCGCCGCGTCGCCGATTTCCTGCAAGGCCCGGCGGAAGACGATGACGACGACTTTCTCGTTGCCTTGCATCGTGCGGCCCCCGGACTTGAGCAGGATCCGGCAACCCAAGAGCAGGTGGCGCGCTGTATCCATCTTTGCCGGGAAGGCGTGATGCTCGAACGTCTGCTCGGAGCCGAGCCTCGCTCCGGCCCGCCGAGATACGAGTCGCGCATGCGACGTTCTCCAGGAGAAGCCATCTCGCACGGCGAGCAAGCAGCGGAACAAGAGCGACGGCGCCTCGGCATCGGCAACGCCCCCATAGCCGATGTCTCCGAGCTCATCGCCTCCCAAGGCATTTGGGCAACCGGGGTCGCACTGCCGGATGGCATGTCCGGCCTGTTCCTCCGTCATGCCAGTATCGGCCTTGCGATTCTGGTCAACTCCACCCATCCCAGAGGCCGAAAGCGCTTTTCCTACGCGCATGAATACGCGCACGCTCTGCTCGACCGGGACCGCGACGTCACGATCTCCAGCACGGACAACTCTTCCCAACTGGTCGAAAAGCGCGCAAACGCCTTTGCCGCTGCCTTTCTCATGCCCAGGGGCGGCTTTCGTGAATTCCTGCGAACCCTCGACAAGGGTATGCCGAGTCGCCTCGATCACGCCATCTTCGACGCCGCAAGCGGCGGCCACATCGAAGCGGCGCAGCGCCCTCCGGCACGCTCACAACGCATTACCTACAAGGACAACGCCATGCTCGCCCACCACTTCGGAGTGAGCTATCAAGCCGCGTCCTACCGCCTCAAGAGCCTCCGATACATCTCCTATGGGGAGTGTCAGAGCCTCCTTGACCAAGAGTCCTTCGGCCGAAAATACCTGAAGGCACTCAGCATGTTCAGCGAGGTAGGGGAGCCGGAAAGTCGGAAATTCTGGGATCGCGAACTCAGAAGTGAAATTGCCCACCTCGCAATCGAGGCCTACCGCCGCGAGGAGATTTCGCGCGGACGCATCCTCGAAATGAGCAAGATGCTGAGAATCGACCGCGACATTCTGCTCAGCCTTGCGGAAGTGGCTCGAGGCAAGTGAGTGATTCCCCAGAACTTGATCCCCCCGCGATCGTCGTCACGGATGCCTCGGTACTGATCAACTTCCTGCGCATAGACAGGATCGACCTGATCGCCGGCCACTCCCATGCCCTTCTCGCCACCGACCACGTTGCCAACGAAGTATCGGACCGATATCCCGATCAACAACGACGCTTCGCTTCCGCGCTTGATTCCGGGGCCTTGACACTCATTCCCGTTGCCGCCGCTGAAGAACTCCGCCACTTCGCCGCCCTGTCAGCCACCGCACGCCTAGGCGCAGGCGAGTGTTCCGCAATCGTCGTCGCAGTCCAGCGTGGATACACATTGGCCATTGATGACCGTGTCGCCAGCCGGCAGGCACGCCGCTTCGCTCCTTCGCTCCACATCGTGACAACGCAGGATCTGGTCGTATCGATGATCCGCCAGAACTTGCTTGGCGTTGAAGAGGCCAATCGCCTAAAGCACGAATGGTCTGATCGGCATCGCTTTCGCCTCAATCTCGACAGCTTCGGCGACTTGTTGGAGTAGACTGCGTCGACATACCGAATCTTGCCTTTTCCAATCCCGCTAGCTGAACGGCCCTAGCCGAACGCGACGGTCGCATAGCGACATCGATCAAGAAAAAACCTGCTTGCCATCCTCAAACGAGCTTATCCCCTGCTGCCTTCTGTTCCTGAGTTCAATCTCGCCCACGTTCTTCAGTGCCGTCCAATACTCGCCATTCACCTATTTCGGTCTATATTCTCTAAACCTGTAAATGGCGCTACCCAGATGGCTCGTTCCGATCCTCTCTCTGTCCTTCATCCTCGGCCTGTTCTCATAAGCCACCGTCAAACGGAACTCCCCCTCAATCTCATCTATTGAATACGCAAACGTTTCGGAACGAGAATCATCTGTAAACAGCCGCATACAAAGTGACGATGCTGTCTGATCAATTTGCGCGTATCCTTCAACCGGTTTAACTTCACGATTGCCGCTTGGATCAGTCCAAGCGGGATGAATCGTTACCTTCCACGCTCCCCTTAAATCTGGCACCTTAGCCAACAGCTGTTGCGCCAGCCGCCAGCGCCACAGTTTCTTTTGGTAGAAGAGCGAGACAAGGGTTGCCACGCCAATCGAGCTAAAGATCGGAATCACCCCATCCCAGACTGTGTCTGGCAATCCCTTCACGGCTGCCATCGCCGCCCACGTCACCGCTACGACCAGGACTACAAGAACCACAAAAGGACGCTTCATCTTTCTACCGGTCCCAAGACGCAACCACGCTCAAAGCACCAGCCTTTCCCCGATGACCAGAACAACACCCTATCCACGGATTCCACGCAAGACATGGCCAAACCACTGTTAAACGCCGATCCCTTGTTCGGGAAGGAGGGCCCATCAAAGACGGGCGGATATAATCGGTACGACCAACCCGTTACCCTGTATTTTTTCTTGGCAGTCTCCCGCCCACACATAATCGCCCCATCGTGAATTGACGGATTTGATCGCAGCGCCCATTGAACTTTCGATGCAAATCCACGGTCAATTACGTGACCGCATGCTGGCAGCGGATCCCGGGTCATTGCAGAACAGTAGTCGGGTAAACCAGATCCTGTGTAGAGCACCATTAGCCCAGTAGGGGCACCACTGTTCGAGCACATCTCAAAGAGCAAAGTGCGGGCAAATCGGGACATCGAGCTTTCCAAGATTACTTGGGACCCGTAGTCAGAAGAGCCTCGAATTCCATTCTGCGGTGCAGCCAACAAACCTCCTCCATGCCCATACTGTTGTTCACTTGTAATCGAACGCCTGTTGATCCACGACCTTCTTGCCCCTTTCGTGACATCAGCGCCAAGCTGCCTGTCCGCACGTCTCCAAGTCGTTGTATTCCCTGCCCTTTCCGAGATTCCTTCTTGCGGCCACTTACAAGGCCGTAATCGCACCGTCATCGGTTGGATTCAACCCTCTGTCTCCCGCCGCCCTCCGGAGCCCTCCGTTGCTGGCCGGAACGGTACCGGACTGCCGATGCCGCGCGGGCGACCGTCGCCCGCTCGTTCTCCTCCGCGACCGTCAATGCCCGCCCCGCCGTCCGTCGGCAAGCCGCACGTCGAATGACAGCATCCGGTCGAACAGGGCGGTCTTCCGCCAATGCCGGACGTCGTGCATGTCCTGGATCTCCCTCCACTCCATGACCCCGAACCAGCAGAGCGGCACGAGGACCCGCGACGCGAACAACGGCGCAGGCCAGGCCCTGAAACCATGCGGGGCCGGGGTCTCCGGATCGGTGCACGACACGACCAGCGTGTCCGCGCCATGCCATTCGCCGGCCACGCCGGAGAGAGCCCAGAGGATCGGCCCGATGTCGTGCTGCGGCCACCGTCCCGGCACGCGCCGGACCAGCCAGCCCACGGACAGCGACAGGTCCGTACGCCAGAAGAGCGCCTGGAACAACGACGCCTGAAGCGCGCCGAGGCTGCCCGGCTCCAGCATCCTGCGCCCCAGCGCCGTCGGCTCCAGTGCGCGGGCCCCGGTCTCGACCAGCCCCGCATCCTGCACCATCGCCCGCAGCAAGCGCAGTTCCCAGATGTCCCGTTCCCGGTACCTCGTCCCTTTGCGGAAATGCTCCGTCGCCCACATGTCCGGCCAGGCCGTCTCCGCCCTCATCCTGGCGACGCTCGCAAGCGAAAGCGTGCCGGACGCCGTGACACGCAGGCCTTCGCCCTCCTCCGCGGCCGCGCGAAGCAGTACCGTCGCATTGCGCGCGAAGGCGGATCCGGCCAACTCCCCGTCCGCGAGACCGGACGAGAGCCGCAACGCTTGGCTTTCCGGCGGCACGCCGTCCGGCAGCTCGCAGAGGCTGTCCTCCTCGAGCATTGGCCACACCGATTCCACCGCGCCCGGCCAGTCCGACAGTTCCCGCCTCAGACCATCGCCGATGCTCCCTCAGCCTTCCGTCATTGCAGCCAGCCCGGCCCGGTGCAACCTCGTGCCTTTCGCCGTCGCACCAGACTCCCGTCCCGCGCCGAAATCTGCGGGCTGCCCGTTCCGGGTGGAACGCCTCCCGGAGTCGGCGGCCAGCGGTCCCAAGACGAAGCCGGAACCATGGAGCGGCCCCGGCACCGCCAGCCGGGAGAAACCACCATGGCGACCAGGTTCACCAACATCCACGTCCCTTCGGAATGCCGGGAGATGATCCAGGCCGATGCCCGCGTCGCTATCTCGACGAGACTGGATACTCGACCAGACCGACGTGAAGGTCCAGTCCGTGCCCCCATCGCCCAGAAGCGGTCTTCGCCGATGCTGCAACCGCTGACGCCTCACAAGGAGCTTGGTTCGATGAGATCCCATCGGTTTCCGTACCTGTCGGTGAACACAGCCACCGTGCCGTACGCCTCGCGCCTCGGCTCCTCCTCGAACTCGACACCCCGGTTCACGTAGTCTTGGTAGTCGCGCCAGAAGTCGTCCGTCGTCAGGAAGAGGAACACGCGCCCGCCCGACTGGTCCCCGATCGCGGCCTGTTGGCGTTCGCCGCTCGCCTTGGCAAGAAGCAAGGGCGTGCCAGCCCCGGGCGACACCAGGACCCAACGCTTGCCATCCGAAAGCCTCGTGTCCTCGACGAGGGTGAAACCGAGCGTGCCGACGAAGTAGTCGATCGCCTCCTGGTAGTCCGGGACCAGAAGCGCAACCGCTCCGAAGGTTCGCTGAGAGATGTCGGTTGCTTGCATGTCCGCTTCCCGATGGGCTCCAAGCGACCTTAGCCGCTGACGTGATGGATGGTGGTGACATGCCTGCCGTCGGTCACAGCGGGGCAGGCGACCGACTCGCAGCGCTCGCGTACGTCGTCCCGCCAACGTCGGGTCCACTCCCGGCGTGCCCCGATGGCGAGGGCGGTACGCTTCTCGTGGCAGAGGGCGGAATCCGTGACATCAGCATGCGCGCGTGGCCTGGTCATTTCGCACGGTATCGCACTTGGTCCACCGGGGACAGGACGAAAGGGGCTTGCCGCGTAACGACATGCACGGGCGACGGCCAGACCGCGCAGCGGGTTGGCGGCCCGATCCGCGCCGCAGGCCATCTCGATGCGGACATCGCAAGACAAGATGCCTGGCGGGTCAATCGGTCGCCGTGTAGTGCCGACCTTTGGGGGTCGGATTCCGGAATATCAATGGGTTACGGCCCTCGAAACCCTCAAGTTGCGGAAGTCGGGCTAGAAATTCAGATGCCATCAGTGACTCGTGGCGCCGTTCGGAGTCGAAGCTCCGCGCCGCCCGACACCTGGCGGAGCGGAGCCGGTCCCGGACAGGCCCCAGCCTGCCAGCGCAAGGACCAAGCCCGCGGCCACGGCGCGAACCACGTTCCAGTACTGCCAAGGCCCGGAGTAAGCCCGCCACGCTTCGCTGGCTTCCGCAGGACCGAGCGGCGTCTCGACCAGCGCCAGCGCCTCGTTCAACGGCACATTGGCGGTCATCGTCGGAACAATCACGCCCACAACGTAGAAGAGGGCGGCCAGGGCGAAGCGGGTCGCGACCGGCCGCTCCCGGGCCCTTGTGGCGGCCAGCGCCGTGAACATCAACAGCACCGGCGTGCCGAAGAATGCCGGTGCAAAGACCCAGTTGCGCACACTCGCATTCATTGCCTGCATGGCGGGGATGGCGACATTCGGATCCGCCGCGTCCAACCCCCACATGGTCGAGCAGACCCAGGCGAAGAAGAAGCCGAACATCGCCCCGGAGAACAGGAGTGACAGGAGAGCCAGCGGCTTGACCGGGCCGACCGCGCCGCCGCTGACTTGCCGATCGGACTTCGACATTACGCGCCGCCCCCGCCGGACGAACCCGTCTGTCGAATCGCCCGACAGACCGCACGACCCAAGATGACCGCAATGGCGACCTGGGCCACGATCACCGCCGGCCAGATCTTGGGAAACGCAGGATCGACATACTTTTGCGGTCCGTAGGACACCAGCGCCGTCAGTGCGAATAGAAGCGCGACCGCCATGGCGAACCGCGCACCGCGGATCGCGAGGCCGTAGGCTGCTGCCCCTGTCGCCAGCGACGCGGCAAGGAAAGGCCCGAGCGCGAAGGGCTCGACCTCCAGCGGCGGGTGCGGCTCGGTACGAGTGAACATGGCCTGCAGCATGGCACCCGTTGGCACCAGAAGTGTTGCGACTGCTGCCGCGGCATAGCCGTCTCCGGCCTGGTTCCTGCTTGCCTGCTCCTGCATTCTGCGCCTCACAATCATATCCGAACCCATCGGTACGGTTTGACAAGACCGTACCGATGGGTTCGGATATGTCAACAAGGAAATTGCAGATGTTCGAACATGAAGGAGCCTGACCGCGCGCTGCGACGCGACGCCATTCTCGATGCCGCCACTGCCATCCTGCACGAAAAGGGCTACCGCGACACCACGATGCTGGACGTCGCCCGGCGGGTCTCGGCCTCGAAGGAAACGCTGTATGCCTGGTTCGGAAGCAAGTCCGGGCTCTTCCAGGCCGTCATTCGCCGAAACGCGAATACGGTGCGCACCGTGCTTGAAGCGCATCTGGACGGCAACGCACCGGTGGACGAGGCTCTTGCCGATGTCGGCCGGGCGCTCGCCAGCCTCCTTTTGGGCGACAGCGCGGTCGCAATCAACCGCGCCGCAATTTCCGAGGCGCGCACGGAGCCGGTTCTCGCGCGCATCTTGGTGGAAACGGGTCGCGAGGCGACCCTGCCGTTCTTCGTCCGGTATCTCGAACGATGTCGCGAACGCGGCCTCATGGACTTCGATGACCCTTGGGAAGCGGCAGAGACGTTCTTGGGACTGCTGCTGGGAGACAAGCAGGTCCGACGCCTGCTCGGGGTCGTCGATGCCCCGGACGCTAGGGAAATCGAGGCACTGGCAAGACAGGCTGCCGTCAGGTTCCTGAGGCTTTACGTGCGAGGCGAGGCGCACCGTCGGACGCGAGCTTGAAATGGCCGAATGCGAAGCGCCCTTGGAATGGAACCGCTGCCAAGTCGTCAACCGGGCGAAACGGAATGCCGCGCTGGAGTTTGAAGCACGGCGGAACGCCGCACTGAGACAGGTTGATAGAACGAGGCAACGACTCGTTCGGCCAGACGCCGAATGATCGTCGCTACCGCGCATCGAGGACGGAACCTTGATCGACGTGGCTCCAGTCCTGGCTACCATGCGAGATGCGCCGACGACGACCGCAGGTACGAATCAGCGGCTGATCCGTTTTCTCGTGGACGATATGCACCGAATTCCAGATCAAGTCTGCCGCTGGCGTCGCGTCGACAAAAATGGGCGGATGGACGGATTTCAATCGAAAGGGCTCTGGGCTTCGTACGCGCCAACGGTGAATCGACTGAGCGGGGATTCGGTGTCAGGGCGGTCGCGATGCAAATGCTTGATTGACGGCGAGGCCGCGCTTGGCCCATGGTCGCGGCCCATCCCATATATCACAGACAGGACTGCCTTCGCGACCGAATCCACTAAGAGCGACGGCTCTTCGCCCGCGCCATTCAGCCAGCTGACCTGCACGTTCTACGACGCGCGTCGGTGCTCGACATTTGCCACCGTGCGTTGGCGACGACCGGGGGCACGTTCGACCTCCGGGTGACGGATGCGATTGAGACGGCCAGCAATGACGCCGCCCTCATCACCTGGTCGGCGCGAAAGAACGGACACCTCATCGAGGGACGCGAACTGGCGATATACAAATTTTGTGTGGGCCGATTCGCCGCAGCTCGGTTTCATCCAGAAAATACCGCCATCGACCCGGCTCTTGTCTGGGGCCAGGAAAGGACTGACACCGAGACTTTGGTCGACAACGTGACGCTTTTCGGCCTGGGTCAGGGTGAGGACCGCTTGGTCGCCACGGATTTCGATGCCAGCGGCTTCGTCGACCTGGTACCGCACGCTTCCGTCGAGCGGCTGATCCCCGCCTGGCACTACTCCATGTTGCCGCTCTGCAAGCCTGCCGGCGCCGCCATCCTGAAGGAAGTGAACGACGATCCGGTTTGCACCGATCCGGACCGAGGCGATCGGGCGGCGCACCACCAGAGCGTGATCCACCGGATCGCCATTGACCTGGAGCTTTGGCGCGCTGCTCGGCCTGGCGGACCCGATCATCGCGCGACAATCTTCTCTTACAAGATGCCGCGCGTCTCGCTCGCTTGTTCAGGTTCGACCAGAGCCGCGGCAACGTCCACCACTGGCGCGGCGCCGTCCTTCCGGACCTGGCCCTCGACACTATTGAAGCCCTGTCGCTGACGGTGTCTGCGCAATCGGGTGACGGGAAATGGATTGCCGCTGGCCAAGTCGACCTCCAATTGTCCGGAAAGCAAACGGCAAGATGGAAGCACAGGAAGGCCTCGGTCTTGCGTGAAATGGCACACGCAACACCCTCTCGGGCCCCGAAACGCCGTGAGTCGCACCGGCGACAGTCGGCATGAATTGGGCACGGAGTGGCTGGTACGTGCGATCGGCGTTCTGACGAACGCAACTGGCCTATTCGTACCGCCTGTGACGTGCCTGCGCCACGACAACCACCGCCACCGAGATCACCGTCCAGCCCGCAAGCACGGCCAGGTAGCCGGGGTCCCACCTGGTGCCGGCAATGGCGGCCCAACCGAGCTCTCCCATGGCTCTTGTCGGTGTCCATTGCGAAACGACGTTGACGGCCGATGGAAGGGCCATGGGCGGCACCCAAAGCCCGCCCAGATAGGCGAGCGGCAGGAAAATCAGGTTGGCCAGCGGGACCGCGGCGCGGGCGGAAGCCAGCGACCCAAGCGCGATTCCCATGAATGTTGCCGTGAAAGACGCGATCAGGCACACGAG
Source organism: Paracoccaceae bacterium (assembly GCA_965208685.1). Taxonomy (GTDB): domain Bacteria; phylum Pseudomonadota; class Alphaproteobacteria; order Rhodobacterales; family Rhodobacteraceae; genus JAJEFO01. The sequence goes on from CBDBPL010000007.1 coordinate 2,292,252, forward strand.
GGAAAGGCGAAGGAGCGCCGCTGCGCCGACCTCGACCCGATCCAGCGCAAAGGCCAGGGCGACGACAAGCGCCACCGCGACGGTAACGAAGACCAGGGACGCCAGAACGCCTGCGATCCATTGGTTGCCAGCGTGGCCGGGCAGGGTCTGCTGCCATTTGGCGAACGGGCTTTCGCGATCCTGGGCGACGCTGACACCGAACTGGAAGAACCCGACGCCCAGAACCGCATAGACGGCAAATGACGCCATGGCGTTGGCCGCCCACTCCTCGGCGCCTTGCGCGCCGAAGAACGCGTAGAGCATTGCCGGGAAGAGGACTGTCGGGACCCAGAAACCGGGCAGGCGACCGAGAGTCCTGAAGGTGAGGGCGCACTCCGCGCGCAAGGGACCGGTCACGGACCTGTCTCCTCTCGACGAATTCGGTCAATCAGGTCCTTGAGGTCAAGCGGCGCGACGGCCAGCCCCTGAAAGGGCAGCGCCTCATGAACCATGCGACGCAACATCCCGTCGCTGTCGGCGCTTTCCGAGTGCCACCTCGCGCCGTCGTGGACCGCGTGCATCCACCCGGGCGGGACGGTTGCCGGTGGCAGCGAAAACGTCAGACGGCTCACGTTGGCCCGTTTGCGAATGTCGCCGATGCGCCCCTCCAGCACCGTCTCGCCCCGGTCGACAAGCGCGATCGAATCGCAGACCGCCTCGATTTCGTCCCAGTGGTGGGAGGTGAGAACCAGCGAGCCGCCCTTGGCGACAAAGTCACGGGTCACCTCTTGAAAGCCCTCCTGCGCAGCGCCGTCCAGACCCGTCGTGGGTTCGTCCAGGAACACCAGCCTGGGTCCCCCGACGAAGGCAAGCGCAAGCGCCAGGCGACGCATTTCCCCGCCCGAGAACCCGGCAACGCGGCGGTCAATGAGCCGCTCAAGTCCGAAACACGCGGCAAGCTTGTCGGTCCGGGCGCGCACGCGGTAGCGAGCCGCGGCGTAGCCGAGGATCTCGCGCGGCGACAGCTGATCGGGAAAGCCGACCAGTTGCGGTGTCGCTCCGGTCAGCGCACGAGCCTGCGGACTGCCGGCGCGGTGGCCGAAGATCAGGACCTCGCCTGCATCAGGCGCGCGCAGTCCCGTCAGCATTGACAGCGTGGTGGACTTGCCCGCGCCGTTGGGACCCAGCAATCCGAGCGCTTCGCCCGGGGCGACGTCGAGGTCGATGCTTGACACGGCGCGGACGGTTCCAAAGCGCTTCGCCAGCCCACGGGCACGAACTGGATCATTGAGGCAGGCCTGCGGCATGTGCGGCTCCGAATCTTGAGAATTCACGGCCACCGCATATATTCGGCGCAACGTCCAGCGCCGAGGCAGGATGCGTGTCTGACTTGAAAAATCCCGCGAACTGCACCCCCATGCAGTTGACGCTTCGTCAACTGCGGGAGATCGTCAGCAGCCCGGTTTTCTGGATGGTGCTTGGCGCGGCGATCCTGCTCGCGTCGATGGCGGGACCGTACCATACGCTGGCACGGTTCAGCTTTCCCGAGCGCGTTGTGTACTGGGGCTCGTCGCTGACCCTCTCGGCGATGCTGATGACGTTCCTCTCCGTCTACGCCCACAGGCTGGCAGAGACCCGTGCCTTTCACTGGAGCCTCGTGGCGACGCTCGCAGGCATTGCAGGCGTCTTGCCGATCGTCGCGACGGTCTATCTTGCCGAAGGGCTGGTCACGGGCTTTGCACCGGGATGGCTGACGTCGTACAGGTCCGCAACGCTGATTTCGCATGTCGCGCTGTCGGCAATCGCGGTGACCCTGATCGTGAACGCACTGATCGTGTTCCGAGAGCGAGGGCTTGCAGAAGCGTCGGGCGGTCCCATGGCCGAGGATGAGCTACATGCGCTCACGCCCACCGTTTTGCAGCGCAGGATGCCGCGTCATCTGGGTCACGACATCATCTCTGTCAGGGCGCGGGACCACTATGTCGAGGTCACCACGCCCAAGGGGTCGTCCATGGTGCTGATGCGACTGGGCGATGCAATTGAAGACCTGGAGCCGCTCAACGGGCTTCAGGTGCATCGCTCCTGGTGGATCAGTCTCTCCCACGTGGTCCAGACGAGAGCAGGCCCGAACGGTCCGGAACTGGTCATGGCCTCGAACGAGACGGTTCCCGTGGGACGCAGTTTCCGAAAGGCGTTCCGGGCGGCCGCGCAGCGTCAACTGGCAAGAAACCGGGCAGGTTCCTCCGAGTGAGGTCGGCACGCGGCGCCGACCCGAAGCGGCGCTGACGGTTGCCAGAATCCGGGCTCCAGGCCGAACCTTGTCACAGAGGGCTGTTTCTTGCTGTCCGCTCCAACTGACCGAGCGACGCGAAATTGGCAAGGAATGGCGACACAGGCATGACCGAAGCGAAGGTCATCGACCGGACCAGGCACGGCGCAAAGCCGTTTCCGTCGCCGATCCGACCTCGTCGGCGAGTCTGCCCGGAAGTGCCGTTGAAGGCACGGGGCGAGCGGTGATAGGGACAATCCCATCAGTGGTGCCTCGTGCGGGCCCGGCTTCCGGGAAGATTCGGACTGCCGCATCGAGGCTTTCGTGGCCGTCATGAACGGGCGGACGAGTCAACGTGTCGCATTCCGGACCGGGCGGTATACCCGAGAGCTTCTCAGGTCGCGACTCCTGCAAGGGCGCCACATGCAAAGACGATTTCTCCCCCTGAACGCGTTGCGCGCCTTCGCGGCGGTCCATGAGACAGGTGGGATCCGTTCGGCCGCGCGGGCGCTGGACGTCACCCATTCCTCGGTCAGCCGCCATCTGCGCTTTCTGGAGGACTCGCTTGGAGTCGCCCTGATTGACCGTGACCAGAACCAGAGGAAGATTCGTTTCACGCGCGAGGGCGAACGGCTGGGCCAGGCATCCGTCGAGGCCATGTCCATGCTGAGCAACACGATCGTCAGCATCCGCGAAACCCGTCAGCGGAATTCGGTGGTCATCTCGACCGCGCCCAGCTTCGCGTCGTGCTGGCTGATGGAGCGGATCCGCAGGTTCAACGAGAGGCATCCGTGGATCGAAATCTCGGTCCTGGTCGACCAGCAGCTGACAAGACCGTCCGATCTTGGCGCCGACATCGGGATCCGGATCGGCGACGGAGCATGGGCGGAAAGCGAATACCGCCTGTTGATGGACGAGACCCTGTTCCCGGTCTGCAGCCCGCGCTACGCGGAACGGCTTGGGGACGCCAGTGATCCCGCGGTCCTGAGAAAGGCCAGGCTCTTGCACGACCGGGATTCCCAGACTTCGTGGCAAGCCTGGCGCGAGGCGTTCGAGCTGGACTGGTTCGACCCGACGCCGGGGCCGCGGTTCGCCTCGTCCGACATGGTGCTCGATGCGGCGTCCAAGGGGCTGGGCGTGGCATTGGCACGTGGCCGGATGGCCGAAGGCGAACTGCGCGAGGGTCGCCTGGTGCGCCTTGGCGCCCCCCGGGAGATCAGGATCCCCGGCGCCTACTGGATGCTCGTGCAACCGGACAGCGCGGACCGGACGGCAGTCAGGACCTTCGTGAAGTGGCTCAGGGAGGAATGCGCCAAGCCCGGAGCATGGTCGGAAAATCAGACCGTTTCCTCAAGACATTAGACCACCAGCGAGACGTCATTGTTGTACACTTGCTTCAGAGGCTGGACGCAGGGCAAATGGGCAGGGTGGTCGACGGCAAATGGACGGAAGACGACGGGGACCTGTTTCGGAATGACGGGTTCGTGCGTCTGGCATCCCGTTACAACGAAGGCATTCCTGACGAGGTCGTTGAGGCCATGACAGGGGAGCCCCGTCGTCTCTTCCTGATCGCATCGCTCAGCTGTCCCTGGTCGCATCGCGCGTTGATCATGCACCGGATCAAGGCCCTGGACGCGGCGGTGCCGGTCAAGGTCGCGTCGGGCCGACGGAACGAGGGATATCCGGTCAACGACAACCGCGTCTGGCGCCTTCCGGGCACCGGGCGGGATGTCACCTACGTGCACGAGGTCTACACTGCCTCGGACGAGAGTTATACCGGCACCGCGAGCGTTCCCCTGCTGTGGGACAGCGTGAATCGCCGTGTCGTCTCGAACGATTCCCTGCAAATCATGAAGGCCTTCGACCGCGTCGAATCCTGCCTTTCCACTGGCAACGTCACCCTGTACCCCGAGGATCTCCGGTCGGAGATCGACGAACTCAATGCCCGGATATTCCTGGGCCTTGCGAACGGCGTCTACCGCGCCGGCCTGGCACGAAGCCAGCGTCCCTACGACGATGCCGTGGCGGACGTCTTCGGGACGCTTGACCAGCTCGAGACCCGTCTCGCCCGCAGCCGGCTGATGTTCGGCCGGCGGCTGACGCTCTCGGATCTGGTTCTGTTTCCGGTGCTGCTGAGATTCGACGTCGTCTATCACACGCATTTCCGGTGCACGAGACGCCGGCTGGCGGACTACCCGATGCTCTGGGCCTACGCCCGCGATCTCATTGGCTGCGAGCCCTTTGCGACTGACGTGGACTTCGACGCCATCCAGTCCGGATACTTCCTCAACGACGGCGACCTCAATCCCCATGGCATCATTTCCGAACGTCCGGACTGCGACTGGACAGCACCGCATGCACGAGACGCGTTAGGCGCCCCGCTGCTCAGCCTGCGCGCCGGCGGTGTGGCTGAATTCGAACCCCAGGCAAGGCGTCCGAACGAAAGTCAACAGGTCTCGAAGTGACATCGTTCCTTGCAGTGCTGACCATCGTGGCCGTTGCCGCCATCACGCCGGGCCCGAACAATTTCATCGTCATGTCCGCCTCGCTGCGAGGTGGCGTCGCGGCGGCCCTGCCGGCAATTGCGGGCGTGATCGCCGGCTCGATCGCGTTGCTGGTCCTGGTCTGGGCCGGTGCCGGAACGCTGTTCGAATTGGTCACGGAGATCCAGCCGGTCCTGCGCATCGCTGGGGCCGCCTACCTGATCTGGCTTGGCGCCTGCCTGGTACGGAGGGCCAGCGGACCAGCCGACGGCACCGATGACCAGGCCCTGCCGGAAACCGCATGGGGGGTCGCGAGCTTCCAGCTGCTCAATCCGAAGAGCTGGGTCCTGGTGGTCACCGCGGTCTCCGCCGTAGGCGGAACCCTGGCCGGAATGGCCTCGCTGGCCGTGATCTTCGCGGCGGTCATGGGCCTCTGCCTCACGATCTGGGCCGTGGCGGGCCAGCTGATTTCCCGCTGGCTGGTCGACCGGCGTTCCAGGCGCATGTTCGACACGGTGATGGGCGTTCTGCTCATGGGATCAGCGGCGATGCTGCTGCCGTAGGTCTTGCCTGCTCCTATCGGGAGACTTTGGGAAGGTGTCGCTTCGGGCAACGCTCTTCTGTTTCATGAGATCATGTTCTCGCATCTCCGTCATGTCGTTGCTGGCATATGCCGGGTCAGGAAGCTATGGCACGGTGCATGATGGAAGCTGCTTCAAGGATGATGCGGGGTCACGGTCTCTCGGATGAACCTGGGGAGCACGTCATGGCACTTTGCCGCCGTCACTTGGCCCGGGATGAACGCCGCCGGATTCATCCTCCGGGAAGCCGGCCATTCGAACGGCAGCATCTCGCCGTCGACGTTTCGGAAGATCCGGCATCTGATCGGCAAGGGGAGGCAAAATGGAATTCTTGGCGACATTCAGCCACTCGAACGTGCACAAGCGCGTGTCGGCGCCAATGCGCGAGGCCGCAATCCATGGCGCCGCACGGCTCCTTGCGGCATCGGCAGCGATTCCTGTGGGGGCGGATTGATGGCCCACGGCATCGGCAAAGGGCTTGGTGAAATGATCTGCACCCACGGGATCATTCTTGGCACCGAACGGTACGAGGCCTGTCTCGCGTTCTACCGCGACGTGCTGGAACTGCCGGTCTGGTTCGAAAAGGAAGGGCTGTGCTGCCTTCATTTCGGCGACGGGTACCTGATGATCGAGACAGGCGGGCATGCGCGCGATGGCCGCAAGAGCAATGCCGAGAACCCGACCATGCTGCGGTTCAACGTCAAGGATGTCGATTCTGCCGCTGACCTGCTGGAAGCACGCGGCGTTCCGGTGCAGCGCAAGTCCTTCGACTGGGGCCAGGTGGCCACTTTCACCGACCCCGATGGCAATGCCTGTGAACTGAAGGATGCGGAAGATCCGTTCTTCTCCCGGCCAGGACAGCGGAGCGTCAGTGAACGCCGTCAGGCTCGCCCGGAATGAACCCCTTGCGCAGAGCAACTCGACCTGCGACTTCAGCGTTGGCAGGCTTGCCGTCACTCAAGTTTCCTTGGCATGAATTGCCCGCGCAGTGTTGCATGCCCCGTGGCGGTTCTTCCCGCGCCGCCAAAGATGGGCAGCGAAAGTCCGCATACCGAAGCGTCAAATAAATTGAACGCCTTTGAAGCTGGAATTTTCATGGAAAGGTGGCCTTGGTGCACTGCCCGTTCAGGCGTGTTCCGGTCTGTCCTGCGCCGCGCTGGCGCTTGTCAACAATCCTCGTTGGAGGCGCTCGGAGACGTGGTCGGAACCGGCCCTGCGTGGCCTCCCGGCCACTCTCCGCGTGTTGACAAGGTGAGGGCACCGGGCCCTTTTCCGAGCGTGCCCGCATGGTCAGCACGACCGGTCGCGAACGGTTCCGCGTCCGGCGGCCCGGACCAGTCCGACCGGCACGCCGCGCCCTCAATGCTCCGGCAGGTCATCGTCCTCGAGTTCGGGCTCCATGCCCGAGACCGCCATGGCGATGATCGTGAACGCGTCGGCAATGTCGTTCAACCTGCCCTCCTCAAGGACGTCCGCAATGCGTCCCAAGTTGCCGTCGATGCGCTCCAGCGCCTCGGCGATTCGTTGCTCGCTCGTTCCTGTCATCCCGGATATCTCCTTTGTCGCATTCAGCCGCCCGCAACTTCCGGAGCCGACCGCATGAAATGGGTGACAGGGCGCAGGCGGCATGGCAAGGTGAGGCCGCACGGGTGACCTCGGGACGAAGCGTGGCGCGTCCGGCTGAAAGCGCCGCCAGGCGGAACGGGATCCTGGTGACAGCCCCGAAGAGACCTGCCGGATTGAGGCCCCGTGCACCTGCATCCGCCCGGCCCACCAGGCGTCGCAAGGTCTTGCCGAGAGCGCGATGTCGTGCACCGATCTTAAGAGACCGCATCCAACACGAAGGCGCGGCAAGCCCTCACGCGCCATCGCTGCCTCGCTCCCGCGCAGATCGAGACGCCGGGTGTCCGGGACGCTGTCGACTCCCTGGACCTCCTGCCCTGTCCGGTCCTGTCGCGGCTGGCGCCGATGGCGACGGAATTCCGCGATGACCGTCTGGACCGACATGTTCGCCATGATTGCCACGGTCTGGCCATTGACGAGAATCGAACTGCCTGTTCGCCGATCCTGTGGAATCGCAGCGTCGACTGGCGCGGGAGGCTGGAGCCAGCCTGGTTTCCGGGCACGACGACTGGCGCGGGAGGCGCCAGCCTGGTTTCCGGGCACACATGGCGATGTCGGTGGCAAGATTCGCATGGCCCGGCGGCATGGCCGCTGTCAAATGTCCCGCTGAACTGGATGCTCGGCCACGCCGTCCGCCATGGTCTTCCGTTGCCCGGCGATTGGGGTGAGGTTTCCCGGAGGGCGCCGGTGCACCGATGCTGGGCGCCCCGCGTGGACTCGGGACTTTCTTCCTGCTGCGCGCGCCGCGACGGGTCGGCAAAGCCGACGGAGAGTTGCTGCACCTGTCGATTCGCGAGCGCATGGCCACCGATCCGCGCTATCGCCCGATCGGCCGGATGCAGGGGCCGGAATCGTGCAATCAGCCCGGTTCTCTCAGCCAGCCATCGGCGAACGTGACGCCCTCGCAGCCGGAGAATCGGGCGATGCGGGTGATCTCCGCCTCGATCCGATCCAGCCGGCCGCGGCTGGGGCGGACCTCTGCTTCGGGCCAGTAGGCGGTGACGGCGAGCATTTGCGGCGTGCCCGTGCGCTTCATGTCGATGCGCCCGATCAGGCGGTCGCGCTCGATGACAGGGAATACGTAATAGCCATAGCGGCGACGGGCGGACGGGACGAAGATCTCGATCCGGAAGTGGAACCCGAACAGCCGTTCGGCACGGTTTCTGTTCCGGAGCACGGGATCGAACGGGCTGAGAATCCGCACGCCGCCGGAAATGGCGGCGGATGGCCGGTCCACGATGTCCGGCCGGGCGAAGGACTTGCGCGGCTTGCCGTCGATGCCCTCCACTTCGATCTCGATCAATCGGGAGCCGAGATTCGCCTGACACCAGTCACGTGCCTGTTCCGGGCGCACGAGGTCCCAGAAGCCTGCGATCTCGCCCGAGGTCCCGAAGCCCAGGCGATCGAGCGCGGCATTGCAGGCCCAGTCGATGCTTTCGGCCTCGTCAGGCGTGTCCCTGCGGTGCCCGGCAGGTATCACGCGTTCCGTCAGGTCATAGACCTTCTGGAAACCCTCTCGCCGACTGACCGCGAGCCGGCCCGTTCGCCAGAGGAATTCGAGCGCGGCCTTTGAGGGGTTCCACTCCCGCCATCCGCCGCCGGAGCCGGTCTCGTCCTCGCCGACTTCGCGGGCCATGCAGGGGCCGTTCGCGGCGATCCGATCGAGGGTTGCGTCAAGCTTCCGCTCGAAATCCTCGCCGTGCCACTTGCGCCAATGGGTGGCGAGACGCGCCTGCTCTCGGCGGAACATCAGGTGCCAGTGTGGAAAGAAGGCGGTCGGAATGATCGAAGCGTCGTGTGTCCAGTGCTCGAAAACGGTTCGGTGGCGATGAAGATGCGGGGTGAGGTGCTTCGGCCTGTATGGGCGCGACCGCGCCGACAGGATCATGTGATGGGCGCGCTCGACGGTCGAGATGCTGTCGACCTGTACGAAACCGAGCCGATCAATCAGATCCGGCAGTGCGAGCCCGGATGCGCTCCGGTCAAGCGCGTGGGAAGCAAGGAAGCGGTTGCGGGCCTGGGCATTGGACAATCGGGGAAGGGACATGTGCGCCGGGGTATCGCAACCGGCGCCCCGTGTGAACCGTGGAGGCGGCCTGATGACCCGCTGCAAGAGCGGTGTCCAAGGTTGGACACGAGGCTGTCTCATTGATCTCATTGCTCGGAACACTTCATTGGGCGTGCGTGCCTTGAGGAAGACGTTCCAGTCCTTCCGGCCGTCGGGAGGCCGCATTCGGCACGCTCTCCGGTCTTCCTTGACGAGGCGCTCGGCGGCGGGGTCTCCGGCCTGATCGGCGTCGAACGCGACGAGGCCGCGCCGCCTGCAGGCGTCCACGCATCGGTCCCGGAGGCTCCGGGCTTCAGCGAGGTGGCGGCGGACGGCAGGCCAGGCCGCCTCGCAGTGCGGCGGGAGCCGCGGTCCGCGCGTCCCGGCGCTTCCGGCAAGGAGCGTGACGGCGTCGGCGAAGCCGCAGCGGGAGACATGCATGACGAGATCGATGGAGCCGCCGCCGGACTGCGCGAGGTGGTCGAGACACAGCTTCGCCGCCCAGGTGCACGAACGCGGGGCAGCATCGACGTCATCCAGGACGCGCTCGGCGTCGCGGATCTCCCGTCGCCGGACCGGTGCGCCGAAGGCCGGCACGGCGGGGAGGACGACCTTGACCAGGGCGTCGCGCCCGTCGCCTGCCGGCACTGCGGCGGCATCCTCGGGAAGGCTGAGGCGATTTCCAGGCCGCGGCGCACCGCCCACGCGTCCCGCGGTCCGCCCCGTGCGGCTTCGGTCGAGGGAACGGCCACATGACGGTCCGGGACAAGCCCACGCCGCCGCGAACGCGGAGGACGGTCGCTCGCGTGCCGGCGCGGGGCCGCCTGCCAGACACGTCGGAAAACCCGGCGGAAGCATGCGTTCCGCCGACCGCGGAACCCTTCCCACCGCCACCGATCCACGTCCCCGGGACCGCGACCAACCGGATCTCGCCGTCTCAGGGCAAGCGCCCGGCCATGCTTTCCCCATCGACATCGACGCCGCGAAGGGCCCGCTTCAGCCTCGTTTTGAGACTGGTCAGCCTTGGGAGGCTGACCAATCCTGTAATGGGAACGTTCCCGTTATTTCTTCTTTCCGCTTTCGTGTTGGAAAACCCTGATGAGATGCCCAAGGCGTTGCATTGCTGGCCTTTCCGCGATCCGCGCATCCGGCTCTACCCGACGCCGCAATCAAATGGACTCTCGGCTGACCCCAACCCGTGTCATCCGCTGTCACCCATTGTCGACCGGCAGCAATCGCTTCCGGCCGGAACGGGGCCAGGGCTGTCCCGCCGGCCCTTCAACCGCGTTCAACGCTGGTCCGCCGGCGATCGTGGCGAACGCGGCCCGGATACTGTTCGACTGGCTGTCTGGCATTCCTTCAGCCAGACAGGGACGATGACGTCATCCAGCCAGCTGGAGATTCTCGGCGGCCGTCCTGCCGTTCCGTCCGCTCGCGAGATCGAACGTCACCGTCTGTCCCTCGTTCAAGGTCGTGAGGCCGGACCTCTCGACGGCGCTTATGTGGACGAACGCGTCCCCCGAGCCGTCCTCGGGCTGGATGAACCCGTATCCCTTCGCCTGATTGAACCATTTCACCGTTCCTTTGGGCATGATCGCTTCCTTTCAAGGCAATTGGGGGAGCGCCGCCCCATGCGGCATTCCCCGGCAACGTCTGCAATGTCGGGAATTCTCCTGCCCATCCGGCCTGCAAGGCAGCGGTGACAGATTCAACGACTTGATAACGCGGCCCCTAAATCGCACGAAAGTCCCGGACCCGCAACAGCCGTCATGGCGTGAGGCGTTTGCGCCACACCGTTCCCTCTTCGGCGATCGCCGTCCTCTTCCGAAGCTGGTCTCGGGGTCGCCTGGCGCGCCGCCGTCCCGCAACGGTTTCCAAGAGCGCGCCTATCGCCGGCAAGAGCGGAGACTGAAGTCCCTCGAAGATGATTGCGGTTGGGAAGTGCGCATCTCACGCAGGCGAGCAATCGGCGCAAATGTCATGAACGCGCGCGTCGCGTCATTGCCCCCTTGAGACGAGGCAACGGATCACGAAAATGCCTCCGGCGCGGATTCCTTCCTCTCCGCAACGAATGCTTCCAGTCCCTCCGCGACACCCGGATCGATTGCTGGCTGTTCATACTGCTCAAGGAGCGTCGCAACTCGCTCGGACGCCAACTCTTGCGTGTCTCGCCCACCCTCTTCCGCCCAGGTCTCGAACGGCTTGTAGTCGAGAAGGTCGCTGCGCCAGAACGCCGTCTGAAAGTTGGCCTGGGTATGGGCGCATCCAAGATAGTGCCCTCCCGGCCCAACCTCGCGCATCGCGTCCATTCCCTGACCGTTCTCCGACACGTCGATTCCGCGTGCCAGCCTGTGCAAGATGCCCAACTGGTCGACGTCCATGACGAACTTCTCGAAACTGGCCACCAAACCGCCTTCCAGCCAGCCGGCGGCATGCAGCATGAAGTTCACGCCTGAAAGAAGACCGATGTTGAGGCTGTTCGCGCTTTCGTATGCCGCCTGGGCGTCGGGCAGCTTCGAGCCGCAAAACGCTCCCGCCGAACGATAGGGCAGTTTCATCCTGCGCACGATCTGCCCCATGCCGAGCGTGACCTGGGCCGCTTCGGGCGTGCCGAAGGTCGGCGCTCCGGAATTCATGTCGATCGAGGTGACGAACGTTCCCGCGATGACTGGCGCTCCCTTGCGAACAAGCTGGCTGTAGGCAACACCCGCCAGCACCTCCGCCGTCACCTGCGTCAACGTGCCTGCCACGGAAACGGGCGACATCGCGCCACCAACGATGAACGGCGAGAGGATCGAGGCCTGGTTTGCCGCTGCATAGACCTCCATGGCCCCCATCATCGTGCTGTCAAAGGTGAGCGGCGAGTTGACGTTGATGAGGGACGTCAGCACCGTGTTTTCAGCGACGAATTCCTTGCCGAACAGAATCTCGCACATCTCGACCGAATCCCGTGCCCGATGCGGTTCCGTCACGGAACCCATGAACGGCTTGTCGGAAAGCGTCATGTGGGCATGAAGCATGTCGAGATGGCGGACGTTGACCGGCACGTCGGTAGGCTCGCAAACCGTGCCACCCGAATGATGCAGCCACTTCGAGACGTAACCCAGGCGCACGAAATTCCTGAAGTCCTCTATTGTCGCGTAGCGGCGCCCGCCTGCCGCATCCCGCGCGAAAGGCGGACCGTAGACGGGGGCCAGCACGAGATTGTCGCCGCCGATCTCTACGTTGCGCTCGGTATTGCGGGCATGCTGGACGTAGCTTGAAGGCGCCGAGCCGCAAAGCTCGCGGGCCAGGCCCTTCGGCAAGCGCACACGGTCGCCATCAACGTCGGCGCCCGCATCGCGCCAGCGTTCGAGCGCCACCGGATTTTCCGCGAAGACAACCCCGATCTCCTCCAGGATCCCCTCTGCATTGGCTTCGATGATCTGAAGCGCTTCCTCGTGCAGGATCTCGAAGTTCGGCACCTGGCGCTCGATGTACCTCGCCGCCTCTGTCCGAACAGCCGTTCGCTCCGCTCTCCGGGCGGCGCCGCCACCGCGGCCGCGCCTTGCTCTGCCATCCATCATCTAATCATCCCGCAGGAAACCCCGTCCTTCAGGGCGGGGAGGAATGCGGGCTCCCGTGTTCCGTGCATCGTTGCCGTCTCCTTCATCCGTGACGTGTCGACGTGATATCCGTAGCCGTCGCCGCGCTGGACGACGCGGCAGTGCCGGTGCGAGATCCCCTGCACCGTCCCTTGCGCCGTCTGGACGTTGAAGGAGCCTGTCCGGCGCACCGCGACGCGGCCCACGTGGACACCCCTCTTCTTGCCCGAGGGCACGGTCGCGCGCACGATGTCGCCCGTGCGGAAGCCGCGCACGGTCTTCTCCGCCATCAGGTATCCGACCGGGAAGCCGGACCGGTCCACGCGGGTCCGCGCATACGAGCCCCGGCCCATGGCCCGGATCGCGAGCACGCCCTGCCTCCAGCCCTTCAGCGCCGGCGTCTCGCCGACGCAGGCGGCGTCGAGGGCATGCGACTTCGGGATCCCCAGCCGCGTGCGGTTGAACTTCGTCCGCCCGCCCGAAGAGCCGGTGACGGGAAGCCCCGTCCGCCTCAATGCCTCGAACAGGACGCGGCGGGTGGCGTTGACGGCGGCGGCGGCGGAGAGCGGCGCTTTCGCCTGCGCCAGCACCCTCCGGAGACGTTCCGGACGGCCTGCCAGGAAGGTCTCCACCGGCTGCGCGCCCTTGGCCTGGTTGCAGGACGGGCACGCGAGGGCCAGGTTCGAGACCCGGTCGGAGCCGCCCCTTGCCTTCGGACGCACGTGGTCGATTTGCAGCGGCGTGTCCGTGGCACCGCAATAGGCGCACGTCCGTCCCCACTTCTCGAGCAGGCATTCCCTGACCTCGTATCCGGCGAGGGTCCCCTGCTGGTACTCCGCGCCCGCGATCTCCGGGTTCTCCAGCGCCTGGGTGTCGAACCGGACGACCTCGCACGCGATGGAGGTCACGGGCGCGATCCTGCGCAGCCGCTCCGTCCACGAGGCCACGTTGTCGACCCGCGACTGCAGCGAGGGCGGGAGCTTTCTCCCGGAGCGCCTGTTGTCGAACCTCTTCTTCCGGTAGCGCAGGTTGGCCGAACGCCGGCGTCGCCGGTAGTTGCTCCGTTGCTGCATCGCCTTTCTGATTCTTGCTCCCCTGTGCTCGATCTCGGCCAGGAACAGGACCTCGCCGTCCTCCCGCACCAGCGCCAGGCCGGTGGTCTTCGCGCCGGGATCGATCTTCAGCTCGATCTCCTGGGTCTCCCCTCCGACCCGGTCCCGGAGCCGGATCGTGAAGGGATGGAGCCGCACCACGACGGCACGGCCCTTGCCAAGGAGCCTTCTCGCCCTGGCCGGGTGGCACGGCATCAGCGGGGCGCCGCACCGGTCCAGGACGAAGACGCGGCTTGCGCCGCTCTCGGGGTCGCTCGCGCTTCCCCGGTGACGCCGGCCGAAGCCGGTCTCCCCTCGCACAACCTGACCACCCGCATCACGATCCGCCCCGTTTCGTGCCTGACCCGGCGTGTCTGCTGACGAATCTTCAAGAGCCCGGGACTGAGGAAGCATCCCGGGGTTGGTCTTCAACGTATGGTTCAGGGTGGATTGGATGACAGTCTCCTTTCCTGTGCTGGTCAGCATGGGCTCTCGGAACTTCCGTTCCTCAAGCCCCTCCCTTCAGGGAGGGGTCGCTGACCGGGTCCGCTCCAGTTCCCAAGTCACTCAGTCACTTCGCACGAAGCGGCCTGAGCACTAAGGCAAATTGCGTCCTCTGCCACAGGAATGCGACATGTCAGACCCTCGGACGTGGCGACACTGCCTGCACCCCTGCCGCCGTTCGCGAGGTCCGGCCGCCCCTTGTCACTTTCCGAAAGCGGACCTATTCCGACGCCATGCCCGTCTCCCCTCACCAACGCCTTCTCGTGGTGGACTTCGGCAGTCAGGTGACACAGCTCATCGCACGACGGCTGCGCGAACTGAACGTCTATTGCGAAATCCATCCGTTCCAGAACGTGACCGAGACATTTCTGCAGGGATTCGCACCGCAGGCGGTGATCTTCTCGGGCGGTCCCGCCAGCGTGTTGAACAGCGAAGCACCTCGCCCGCCCGCGAGCATCTTTGACTTCGGCGTGCCGATCCTCGGAATTTGCTACGGACAGCAAGTCATGATGGACATGCTCGGCGGCACCGTCGAGGGAGGCAAGATCTCGGGCGGAGGGGGCACCGCCGAGTTTGGTCGCGCATTCGTGGAGCCCCGAGGCACGCTTCCGGTTCTGGAGGGCTGGTTCGACAGCGGCCGCGAACAAGTCTGGATGAGTCATGGAGACCACGTCTCCAGGCTGGCGCCGGGCTTCGAGTCGTTCGGCACGTCGCCGAATGCGCCGTTCGCGATCGTCGCGGACGCCGCCAGGGACTTTTACGCGGTCCAGTTTCATCCTGAAGTGCACCACACCCCGAAGGGCGCGAGGTTCCTCGAGAATTTCGTTCGGCTCTCAGGCTTCACGGGCGACTGGACGATGGCAAGCTACAAGAGCGAGGCGATTCGGAAGATCCGCGAGCTGGTCGGCGATGCGCGCGTGATTTGCGGGCTTTCAGGAGGCGTCGACAGTTCTGTCGCAGCGGTGCTGATCCACGAGGCGATCGGCGACCATCTCACATGCGTCTTCGTCGATCACGGCCTGCTTCGCCAGAACGAGGCCGAAGAGGTCGTCGCGATGTTCCGCGACCACTACAACATTCCTCTGATCCACGCGAACGAAGCCGAACTCTTCCTTTCCGCCCTTGAAGGCCAGAGCGACCCGGAAACCAAGCGAAAGGTCATCGGCGCGCTCTTCATCGACGTTTTTCAGAAACATGCCGACGAGATCGATGGTGCCGAATTCCTGGCCCAGGGAACGCTCTATCCCGACGTCATCGAGTCCGTGAGCTTTTCCGGAGGACCGTCTGCCACAATAAAGTCGCACCACAACGTCGGCGGCCTGCCGGAAAGGATGGGTCTCAGGCTCGTCGAGCCTCTCCGCGAGCTGTTCAAGGACGAGGTCCGCACGCTTGGCCGCGAGCTCGGGTTGCCGAAAGAGTTCATTGGCCGCCACCCATTCCCCGGCCCCGGCCTTGCCATCCGGTGCCCCGGGGAGATCACGCGCGACAAGCTCGACATTCTTCGGCGAGCCGACGCGATCTACATAGATCAGATCCGCCGTCACGGGCTCTACGACGAGATCTGGCAGGCTTTTGTCGCGATCCTGCCGGTGCGTACGGTCGGCGTCATGGGCGACGGGCGAACCTACGACCATGCCTGCACCCTTCGGGCGGTCACGTCTGTCGACGGCATGACCGCTGACTACTACCCGTTCAGCCACGAATTCCTCGGAGAGACCGCGACCAGGATCATCAACGAAGTTCAGGGCATCAACCGGGTGACCTACGACATCACTTCGAAGCCGCCGGGAACAATCGAATGGGAATAGCGGCCGCGAACAGATCAAGACGCGAAATCGCGCCGCAGGCCGCATCCCGTGATCGACCTGGCCTCCCGGAAGTCGAGGCGCCCCGCAGTAGCCGTTGCGAAAGGCGGCTCACGCTCGACGGGGTCCGGTCCGAACCCAAGCGGGTCCGCTCCGCGTGACAGACGAGTCAAGACCTCTGCTCGCGGCCATGTGGATGACGGGCGCCGTCGTCAGCTTCTCGACCATGGCGGTCGCGGGCCGCGCCGCTGCTGTCGAACTCGACAGTTTCGAGGTGATGATGTACCGCTCCTTCATCGGTCTTGCCATCGTGCTCGCCGTGGGCGTCGCAACCGGCAAGATCCGTGAAATCCGGTTCGATCGGCTGCCTCTCCACCTTGTGCGCAACGTCGGGCACTTCGCGGGCCAGAATCTCTGGTTCTCTGCCTTGTCCCTGGTCACGCTTGCGCAACTCTTCGCGTTGGAGTTCACGACGCCGATCTGGGTCGTGATTTTCGCGCTCGTCTTTGCGGGCGAGCGACTGACCAGCGCCCGCGTGATGGCCGTCGCTCTCGGCTTCGCCGGAGTTCTCTGCGTAGCCCGCCCAGAAGGCGGAGCGGACACACTGGGACTCGTGATCGCCGCGGCCGCTGCCATCGGGTTTGCGTGCTCGATCGTCGCGACCAAGGTCCTCATGCGGACCGAATCCGTCCTGGGCGTGCTCTTCTGGCTGACCGTCATGCAGGCGGTCATGGGGATCCTGACCGCGGGCTGGGACGGTGACATCGCTTGGCCGTCGGCGCAGACCTGGCCCTGGGTGGTGCTGTTCGGGTGCGGCGGCCTCCTGGCACATACATGCATTACCAACGCGCTCGCGGTCGCGCCCGCCATTGTCGTCACGCCAATGGACTTCGTCCGCCTCCCCGCGATAGCGATCATCGGCGCATTCTTCTACGCCGAGCCGCTGGATGCCTGGGTACTGCTTGGCGCCGCACTGATCTTCGGCGGCAACTACGCAAACCTGCTGAACGAAACCAGGGGCAGGCGCCGGGCTTGACGAGCCCGAGGCGCGACAACGTGCAACCGGCGATCACCACGCCGCAACGCGTGCGCGTGACCTGACGTTGGCAGCGGCCCCGCTCTGGACCAAGGCGGGCATGGCCGCCCGCGCCGAATCCGGACAGGACGGAATTCAGCAACTTTCGGGTCGCTTTAAACAGTTCCGGCAGATAGGCGGCTCGCGTGACCGAAGACCGAATTCCCGTGCGTGCGTGGATCGACCTCGTGCTGCTCGCCCTTCTCTGGGGCGGTTCGTTCCTCGCGATTCGCGAGGCGCTCGACGAAATCGGATTCCTCACCGCCGTTGCGCACAGGGTGACCTGGGCATCGATCATGCTCTGGATCATCGTGGCAGTGCGTCGCCTTGCCGTTCCGCGATCACTTCGTGCGTGGGGTGCGTTGTTCGTCATGGGATGCCTGAACAACGTGATCCCGTTCACGCTGATGGCTTGGGGCCAGCTCAGCATTGAGAGCGGACTGACGGCGATTCTGAATGCCACGTCGGCAATCTGGGCCGTTCTTGTCGCGGCGCTGTTCTTTGCCGACGAACGCCTGACCATGCGGCGCGCCATCGGAGTCCTGATCGGCTTTCTGGGCGTTTCCAGCGCGATCGGACTTCAGAATCTCGCAAGCCTCGAATTGCGATCCCTGGCGCAATTGGCTGTCATCGGAGGAACGATCAGCTATGCCTTCGCGGGCTGCTGGGCACGCGCCAGGCTGCAGGACCAGTCGCCGCTCGTCGCGGCGGCCGGCATGCTCACTTGCTCCACCCTTGTCATGCTGCCGCTGTCGCGCGCGGTCGAAGGACCGCTTGCAGTCGATCTCAGCCTTTCCACGTGGGCCGCAATTGCCTACTTCGCGCTGGCGGCCACGGCGGCAGCCTACATACTGTACTACCGCATTCTGGCGGCAGCCGGAGCAGGCAACCTGCTTCTCGTGACGTTGATGATTCCTCCCGTCGCCATCCTGCTTGGCTCCTGGGCAAGGGATGAGGCCCTGACATCCGGCGCCTATCTCGGCTTCGCGCTCCTGGGGGCGGGGCTCCTCATTCTTGACGGGCGAATCGGCAACGCCGTCAGAAAAAGCCTGTCCCGCTGATTGACCGAGCCTGTCTCGCCCCTTAATGCCCAAGCCGAGGAAAGGGACGGAACACATGCTCTACGAATGCGCCGAGGAATGGCGCGATGCGCCCGAAAAGCGGATCCTGCTGTTTGGCATGTCCGGGCTCGGAAAGACTCACGTCTCCGACTTGCTTCGGGCAACGGGAAAGTGGTTCCACTACTCGGTCGACTACCGCATCGGAACCCGCTACGTGGGCGAGGCGATCTCCGACAACCTCAAGCGCGAGGCGATGAAGAGCCCGCTGCTTCGCGAACTGCTGATGACGGACTCGGTGCGGATCCGCTCGAACATCACCTTCGGCAACCTCGCGCCGCTCTCCGCCTATCTCGGCAAGCCCGGAGATCCCGACAAGGGCGGCGTGCCATGGGAGGAGTACCTGCGTCGGCAAAGGCTGCATCGCGATGCGGAACGCGCCGCCATGCTGGATACCGGCCACTTCGCCGAGCGCGCCGCCGAGATCTACGGCTACCCGAATTTCGTCTGCGACACGTCCGGTTCGATCTGCGAAGTCGTGGCGCCGGAAGATCCCCGGGACCCGATCCTGAACGCGCTGGGAGACCAGGTCCTGATGATATGGATCGAGGGCTCCGATCACCATGCTGACGAACTTTCAAGGCGTTTCGACAAGGCCCCGAAGCCAATGTGCTTCACGGACGACTTCCTTGAGGAAATCTGGAACGCCTACCTCGCCGAGGCCGGCGACACTCCCGAAACCGTGGACCCGGACGCCTTCGTGCGCTGGGCATACGCGAAAGCGCTTGCGCACCGCCAGCCCCGCTATCGCGCCATGGCCAAGAACTGGGGCGTGACCGTCAGTGCCGACGCGATCGCTGCCGTCGAAACCGAAGACGACATGGTTGATCTCGTTGCGGAAGCGCTCGGCTAGCCCGACGCCTGGCGCCGCGTGACAGAAAGTTCCCCGCCTTGTAAATCGTCCGGCCTCTCGCTATCCCGGAATGTCTGAACCGGAGACGCCAATGCCGATCAAGCTGCCTTCAAACCTTCCCGCATTCCAGGTCCTTTCGCGTGAGGGCGTAATGGTGATGGATGAGGAGCTGGCGTCCCATCAGGACATCCGGCCGCTGAAAATCGGCCTTCTCAACCTGATGCCCAAGAAGATTCAAACCGAGAACCAGTTCGCCCGGTTGATCGGCGCCACGCCGCTGCAGATCGACTTCCGGCTTGTCCGAATGTCCGAGCACAAGACCAAGAACACGGCCGCCGAGCACATGGCCGAGTTCTATCGGCCATTTCAGGAAATCCGGGACGAGAAGTTCGACGGCCTCGTCATCACTGGCGCGCCGATCGAACACCTGCCGTTCGAGGAGGTGTCGTACTGGGACGAACTCACGGAGGTCATGGACTGGACCCAGTCGAACGTGCATTCCACCTTCGGCATCTGCTGGGGCGGAATGGCCATGATCAAGCACTTCCACGGCGTCGAGAAGCACTTGCTCGAGGCCAAGACGTTCGGCTGCTATCGGCAGGCCAACATGGACCCGGCCTCGCCCTACCTTCGCGGCTTCTCGGACGACTGCTACATTCCCATCAGCCGCTGGACCGAAATGCGCGAGGACGAGATTCGGGCTGCCGGCCTCACGACGTTGCTTGGCAGCAAGGAGACCGGGCCTTGCCTTGTGGCCGACGAGGCGCATCGGGCCCTCTACATCTTCAACCACTTCGAATACGACAGCGAAACCCTGAGGGAGGAATACGAGCGCGACGTCGCAAACGGGACGCCGATTGACGTGCCGGTCAACTATTTCGCCGACGACGACCCGGGCGCTGAACCGACGAACCGCTGGAGAAGCCACGCGCATCTCCTTTTCGGCAACTGGGTCTCGGAAATCTACCTCACGACACCTTTCGACATGAATCTCATCGGCGTGGAATCCACCGATCTCCGCAATTGACGGAGACCCGGTTCCGGACAGGCGTGAGACGTTCCGTCAGGAATTCCAGCCTTGCGGAACATGGGCCCTCGCGACCCGATCGCCGATGCCTGCGGCCGTCGAGCACCCACGCGGATTGCGCCCGTGGCGCTCCTTGCCTAGATATTGGACAAAATAAAGGCGCTTAACATGTTCCGTCCTTGGGAAGGAAGCATGCCGGCTTTCCGAAATGCCGGCCGCCATGAAGGCACTAGTCTTTGCACTGCGGGCACTGGACCCGGCATCGAAAGGATCTTGCGCTGCCATGCGTCTCGAAACGTGATCGGGCTGGACCACTTCAGATCCGCAATCAACCGGAATGGCTAAGCGCGGCTATCATCACGGCGACCTCCGCCGCGCCCTCGTCGACGCGGCGCTGAATCTGATCGAGGAAAAGGGGCCGACGGGCTTCACGCTGTCAGAAGCGGCAAAACTGGCGGGCGTGACACCGGCTGCCGTCTACCGTCACTTCGAGGGTCGCGATGACCTGATCGCCGAGATTGCCCGGCAGGGATTCGAGACCTTTGCAGATCTCATGGAGTATGCATACGACACCGGACAGCCCTCGTCCCTTGCGTCGTTCGAGGCGACGGGCCACGCATATCTCGCCTTCGCGCGCCGGCATCCCGGGCACTATGTGGCAATGTTCGAGAGCGGGATCTCGATCAACCGCACTCCCGAACTCGCTCAGGGCGCGAAACGTGCCTTCGGCGTTCTTGAAAAGGCCGCTGCCGAGCTGTCAAAGAACATCCCTCCCGACAAGCGCCCGCCGCCACAGATGTTCTCGGCACATGTCTGGGCGCTGAGCCATGGCGTCGTCGAGCTCTTTGCGCGCGGCGCGCCCGGGACCAAGTCGCCCTTTCCGCCTGAAGACCTGCTGGAAGCCGGCATCGGGATCTACCTGCGCGGTCTCGGGCTGATCGACCGGGACGAGTGATCGCGGAGGCTCACGGGCTCTTCCCGCCGGCGATCCTGGTCGACGTGCAATGCCAGGACACGCAGGTTCCCCGGGGGCCGCCGATGGCGTTGACCATGTGAAACGGGTGCCGCGAACTGACAGGACGGCAAGAGCCGAGCACCGGCAGGCAGGCTGCCGGCTGCAGGGCGATGGTTCGGCTGGAGGCGCTGACCTGTCGACTTCGTGACCGTCCGTTGGCCGGATGGCGTGATTTCGACGGTCAGCCGTGGACATGCCCCCAGCCCGCGAACTCCCAATTGGATTGTCCCCGCCCGCACTCCCAGGCCACGGCATATGGCCCCTCCGGCACAGTGAGGCCGCTTCGCGAGACTGGCGGCGGCGAACGGCAGCGGCAACAAGGACCAAATCGTCAATGAGGGTGCAGCGACGCCAGCCGGACCGCTCAACCACAGTGCCACGGTTCGCTGTCACGCGGCACTGTCGCCGCTTCCTGCCTCCTCAAGCGCTCTCACCGACTGCCGAATGTCCCGAACGAAGATGACCGGAGCCACGACAAAAACCGCGCCGACGAAAGACACGGCAATGCCGAAGGCGGCGCCCAAGACCCCGCCTGCAAGAGCACCAACCGACCACTGGCCGAGCGTGGCCCCAATGCCAATTCCGCCAATCGCGCCAATGGCCAGCAGTATCCACAAAGCGAGCTCAAGCAGGATGCCATGGCTCTTGACGGCAAGCTTGCTCAACATTTTGCGCGTCCCCCTTGTCTGAACCGCGCGCCAAACTTGTACATGCCACGCAAGCAGGACAACCCGCTTCTGCCTGACTGAAACGATCCGGCGCGCGCGCAAGGTCCTCGAAACCTGGCGATTGCCGGTCGCACGTGCCTGGAAAACCCGCAGGACCTAGTTCAGTGCCATCACGGGAGCCGCCAAATCGCCGAGCCGCCAATCATCACGTTCTGCATCGCAGCGGTGCCGGCGGACGGGCTGGCAAAGAACGCCGTCGCTACCTATCTACATGACATGGACTCTGAACAGTTCCCTCGCCTCGTCTATCTGCTCCTCCTGCTGACAGCCGTCGGCGGGTGGTTCATTGCGGAGAACAGGACAGCCATCGGCAAGTCGCTGCGCATGTTCCTGGCATGGGGGCTGATATTCCTAGGTGTCGTGGCCGTTTACGGTCTCTGGGACGACATCCGTCGCGACATCGTCCCCCGCCAGTCCGTGATCTCGGACGGATCTGCGATCCACGTCCCTCGCGGTCGTGGCGGACATTTTTTCCTCCAGGTCGACGTGAACGGCACGCCGGTGGACTTCATCGTCGACACGGGCGCCACGGAAGTGGTCCTGTCGCTCGAAGACGCGCGCCGTGCGGGATTCAACCCGGAAAACCTGGCGTTTCTGGGCACGGCTCGCACCGCGAACGGGCCGGTCAAGACCGCCTTTGCCACGGCGGACGTCATGTCCTTGGGACCGGTTCGATTCGAGCGCGTGCGCGTGGCGGTGAACAGCGGAGACATGGACGACTCGCTTCTCGGAATGAGCTTTCTTTCGCGATTCGAAAGGCTTGAGATATCCGATGAAGGCTTGATCCTGACGCCATGAGCGGCATGTTCCTCTAGTTGCGACAATCGCCGCACGCCGCTAGTTCTGCTCCGGAGTGCTCTCTGCCTTCTTGGTCCAGCGCCCCTGATCCTCCGCCCAGTATTGCGCCTCTGCACCTGCCTCGGTCAGTTTCCGCCACTGCTCGCGAGCATGATCGACGGCCGCGGGATCGGCACCGTTGAACAGGATGCAGACCCTTTCTTTCGCTTCGACCTCCCTGACGCTGACATCCGCCCCGTCCACGCTGATCAGACAGTCCGGATCGTTGCTTGGCTCTCCTGTCGTCAGGAGAACAGGCTGCTCGCTGTCATGCGGACCGCCGGCGAGACCATGCGGCAGGAATCCGTCGCCGAGCCAGAGTTGCCGGTCCAGTCGCTCAAGAAGAGATTCCTCGCGTGCGCGAACTGCAACCCGCCAACCCGCCTCAAGCGACTTGCCGATCAGGACCGGCAGTGTCGCCTCAAGCGGACGCTTGGTCAGGTGATAGAAATAGGCCGCACCCATCAGCGGCCTCCACGATTTCCCAACCCGCCGGGTGCCCCGGAGATTCGCCCTGTCTTGAGCGAAGTGCACTCATTGGTGGCCACGACGACGGGCACGGAACGGCTGCTCATGGCGAATTCGACTCTCGCTCGGGTTCGCTCCTTCCTACAGGATTTCGCGCGCAGGTGGAATCTTAGATTTTGAACGGCTTCCGAAGCGGTCAGCCGAAGCCGATCTGGCTGCCGGTTCTGCAGAAGGAACCGTTTCCTCCCGCCGGGAAGGACCCGGACGCAGAACCTCACGACAACGGTGTCCCGGCTGATCCAGGCGGCCCATTCCGGTGTCAGGTTGCGGACCCTCGGCTCGGCAAGCCGTGATCTGGAAGTGATTCTCTTCTCCCGTGCAGTTGCGAACATGGGAGCAAAAAGCGGCCGGGTCCGCCCGAAATCGCGATCGTGGGAGAAAGAGAGACTATATATATCAACGCATTGGAGCCGAAAACGCGTGAGAGGTGTCCGTCACGCCTCTGCACTTCGATGACAGATTGAGGCTAGGGCAGCGCATTGGCGTTGACCAGGCCCGTGAACGTCACACAAGTTCAACCGCTTTTGACGGACGGCGAGCCGCCTCGCTTGGTACAAGAACTCGTCAGCCAATGAGCTGGAATCGGCGGTCGCCCGATGGATGCGAATGCTTCCAAGGCTCAATGGCGCGTTCTTGCCAAACGGGAACGAACCGACCATGTTTTACCTGCCCGGCCTATGGTCTGGACTCCGAGCGGACTGAGATGGACCTCATGCTCAGGCGATTTGACAGATACATGCTTGCACAGTTGCTGATGCTGTTCGGCTTCTTCGCGCTGGTGCTCGTGCTGATCTACTGGATCAATCGGGCGGTCGTGCTCTTCGACCAGCTCATTGCAAACGGCGAGTCAGCCGTGGTCTTCCTGGAGTTCACGGCCCTTTCCCTGCCCAACGTGGTTCGGCTCGTCCTGCCCGTCGCAGCCTTTGCAGCCTCGCTCTACGTCACGAACCGGCTGATGTCGGAAAGCGAGCTGGTCGTGGTGCAGGCAACCGGCCACTCCCCGGCACGACTGATCCGACCGATCTTGATCTTCGGATGCATCGTGTTCGTCATGTCCTCGGTTCTCGCCCACGTCCTGGTGCCTGCCAGCCAAGCCCGCCTTAGCGAGCGGAGCGCGGAGATAGCCGAAAACATGACCACCAGGCTTCTGCGCGAGGGCCAGTTCCTGCATCCCGCAGCCGGAGTCACCTTTTACATCCGCGAGGTCTCGAGAATAGGAGCGCTTCAGGACGTGTTCCTGTTCGACGC
This sequence comes from Paracoccaceae bacterium, assembly GCA_965208685.1. Taxonomy (GTDB): domain Bacteria; phylum Pseudomonadota; class Alphaproteobacteria; order Rhodobacterales; family Rhodobacteraceae; genus JAJEFO01. The sequence continues at coordinate 2,316,647 of CBDBPL010000007.1, forward strand.
GCGCAACCCTGACCGTCCGGTCGCCTATTCAGCCAGGGAAGCCCTTCTGATCCGCGGCGAGCGAGAACCAAGCCTCGTCATGATTGACGGCATGGTGCAAAGCTACGGTGTCGGCAGCAAGCGGCTGTCGGTCACCCGATTCGACGATTTCGCCTTTGACCTCTCAGACCTGGTCGAAAGCAGCGCCCTGACTCAACGCAGTCCCCGAGAGCTTCCCACGTCCGCGCTGATCGCTGCCGGCGAAGACGTCCAGGCCATTACCGGAGAGGCCCGTTCCGCTCTTGTCGCAGAGGCGCATGATCGATTCAGCGACGCATTGAACGGGCTGGTCGCACCGCTCTTCGGCTTTGCCGTGCTGATGGTGGGCGGGTTCTCCCGATTTGGCGTCTGGCGACAGAGCTTCGGCGCAGTCATCGGGCTGATTCTGATTCAGATGATCACGCAAGTGGGCCAAGGAACCGTTCGAGCAGACGCGGAAAACTGGCCGCTTGCCTATTCCGGCCCTCTGGTTGGGTTGATCGCGACATCCGGGCTTCTCTTCATCGCGGCACGGCCAGGGCTTCTGGCTCGATCGAGGCAGTCAGCACAATGACGCTCCACCTCTACTTTGCGCGCAAATTCCTGAAGAACTTTGTTTCTGTCTTCTTCATCCTCCTTGCGATTCTGACGCTTACCGCTCTCATCGAACAGATCCGGCGGTTCGGCGGCTTCGACGACGCCGGATTCGGCACGCTGCTCGTGCTCGCGTTCCTGAGCGTGCCCGAAGACCTCTACAAGGTGCTGCCGCTCATCATGATCCTGGCGACGGTCAGCATGGTTCTCGGGCTTGCCCGGTCTTCGGAACTCGTGGTCACCCGTGCCGCTGGACGCCCGGCGCTCAAGAGCCTGACGGCGCCGGTCCTGCTGGCCTTCCTAATCGGCGTTGCCGCAGTGGCAGCCATGAACCCGATCGTGGCGGCGACCCAAAGGCAGCATGAAACCGCAGTGGCCCGCATTTCCGGCGCCTCATCGACTCTCTCGGTCACACCGGACGGATTCTGGCTTCGCCAGGGCTCGCGAGAAGGCCAAACGGTCATTCGCGCGAACAGCTCGAACCTCGACGGCACAAGCCTTTTCGGCGTCACCTTTCTTGGCTACGCGCCCGACAGCAACCCGACGTACCGCATCGAGGCGGAACGCGCGTTGCTCGTCCCTGGCGCGTGGCGGATTTCCGGCGCGAAGGAATGGCGATTTGATACCGGAGCGTCCATCCCGGAAACCGAAAGCGTCGAGATGCAGGAAATGGTCCTCGCATCGAATCTCACGCGCGACCAGATTCTCGACAGCTTCGGCACGCCGAGCGCCGTTCCGATCTGGGAATTGCCTGCCTTCATCGCCCGGCTGGACGCGGCCGGCTTCTCGGCCCGAAAGCACCGGACGTTCTTCCATATGGAACTTGCGCTGCCGCTTCTGCTGACCGCCATGGTGCTCGTCGGCGCCGGATTCACGATGCGCCACACGCGAATGGGACGCACAGGGCTCATGGTCATGTTGGCGCTTGGCTTCGGGTTTCTCTTCTATTTCATCAGGAACTTCGTCGCGATTCTGGGCGAAAACGGGCAGATCCCGATCGTCATGGCGGCATGGCTGCCGCCAATCGCGACGCTGCTGCTGCCGCTCGCACTGCTCCTGCACCTGGAGGACGGATGACGAGGCATCTCGCCGCATGGCTGGCCGCACTTGTCTTGTGCATCAGCGCGGGCGCCTTGCGGTCACAGGAATTCGCCTCGCTCGTTGCAGATTCAATTTCGGTTGATCCGGCCGGGCGCCTGACCGCCACGGGAAATGTCGAGATCCTGGTCCAGGGCACGCGCCTTACGGCGGATTCCGTCTCCTATCAAAGCGACGGCGATCAGTTGACCATTTCCGGCCCGATCCGCGTCACGGACGAAGACGGCACGGTCTTTCTGGCCGACCACGCCGATCTCGACGGGAGCTTGCGCGACGGGCTGCTGGTGTCCGCAAGGATGGTGCTGGAGCAGCATTTCCAGATCGCGGCAAATCGCATTGCGCGCACCAGCGATCGCTACACGCGTCTCGACAGGGTAGTCGCCTCGTCTTGCGAAGTTTGCGCGGCCAACCCGGTGCCGCTGTGGGAAATCCGTGCCACAGACGTCGTGCACGATGATGTTGAGCACCAGCTCTACTTCACGAATGCCCGGCTACGTTTCTCGGGCGTACCAATCCTGTACGTGCCACGGCTCCGGCTTCCCGACCCCAGCCTTGACCGCGCCGACGGCTTCCTCATTCCGCAGATCAAGGCCACGTCCGATCTCGGAACCGGAGTCAAGCTTCCCTACTTTCTCGCCTACGGAAACCATCGCGACCTCACGCTGACTCCCTACCTCTCCAGTTCGACAACGACTCTCGAGTTTCGATATCGCCACGAGCTGGAACGCGGGCACATCGAGGCGGTCGGCGCCGTCTCAGACGACGACATCGAAGGGTCACGCAGGTATCTCCTGGGCAACGCCAGCCGTCTCCTGCCACGCGGCTTCCTGTTCGAGGCGCAGGCTGAGTACGCGTCAGATCCAGGATATCTCTTTACCTACGGCTATGCGGACCGGGACAGATTGACCAACCAGATGGCCGTGACGCGAGTGCGGAACAAGGATGTCTTTCGATCCGAATTCACCGAGTACCGAACGCTCAGGGAATCCGAAATCGCCAATCGCGGCACGCTGCCTGCCCGCCTGCTCAACATCTACTACGAACGCGAGTTGCCGAAGCTCTCCTTTGGCGGACGCACATTTGCAAGCATTTCTTCCAGTTCCCTCGTCCGACCGTCGTCGGAAAGCACGGAAGAAGGCCACGGCCGGGACGTCAACCGCCTCGGTGCGTCCGTCGAGTGGTTGCGTTCGCTGACGTTCTCGTCCGGTCTCGTCGCCAAGGCTGAACTCGGAATGCGCGGAGATGCATACACGATCGCTCAGGACCGCAAGCTCGAAAGCTACCTCTCGCGCCTGACATCCCGGACCGCACTCGAGTTGCGATTCCCGATGGCCCGCAGGATGCTCGGTGGCCGTCGCGATTTTCTCGAACCGATCTTGAGGATCGACGCTTCCGACACGACAGGCGATGCAGTGCCCAACGAAGACAGCCGTGTGGTCGAAACCGATGAAGCCAACCTCTTTGCGCCAACCCGATATCCCGGCGTCGACAGAAGCGACGACGGCGTCCGCGTCGCTGTCGGCGGCGCCTGGAGTCACGAGAGTCCTGAACGATGGGACATTGACCTTGGCCTGGGGCGCGTCTTCAGAGTTTCCGGCGATCCGGGCCCTGACGATTCCGAGTGGCTGGTTTCGGGCCGGCTCGGCATCGGCCGCGACCTCTCGATCTTCTCGCGATCGCTTGTGAACAGCGGGCTGGACATCACGCTGTCCGAAGCGCGCCTTGACTGGGCTGCAGCCCGCCATTCGCTCTCATCCAGCTATTTCCATGTCGAGCCGGATGCCGCCAAGGGCCGGAACACCCGCCTTTCGGAGTGGTCCTTCAAGGGAGCCTACGACATCAGCGACGGCTGGACCGCGCGGGCAGATTGGCGTTACGACTTCGCCGCCAACCGCGTGGCGCGCACCGAACTGGGCTTTGACTATCGGACGGAATGCATGAACCTTGCGCTTTCGCTCTCGCGTCGTTCCGCCAATTCGACTAGTGTCGATTCAACGACCGAAATAGGCTTCCATGTCTCCCTGCTGGGATTCGGAGGCCGAGATGATGATCGCGCAGGGCGGCGCGTTTGCAGGGGATGAGAACCTTGATGGGACGTTGGTTTCTTGCAGCAGCTGTCGCGCTTGCTGTGCAGCTTTCGGATCCGGCGAGTGCCCAGGGACGCTTCGCACCGGAACTTCAGGTGGGTGACCAGGTCATCACGCGCTACCAGATCGACCAGCGCGAACGGTTTCTCGCGCTTCTTGGCGCAAGCGGCAACGTGCGTCGGCATGCACGGGAGCAATTGATCAACGAAACCGTGCAACGAATCGCGGCGCAGGAAGCCGGAGTTCGCGTCACTCCTGCACAGGTCGACGCCGACATGGAGGAGTTCGCTGCACGCGTCAACCTCTTGGTCGAAGACGTCATGGCCATCCTCGAGGAAGCCGGCATTGAACGCGAGTCCTTCCGGGCGTTCATAGAGGCCGGCGTTGCATGGCGCCAGCTTGTCCGAAGTCAGTTCGGGGAGTCCGTCCGCGCTTCGATTTCCGATCGACAGATCCGGCGTGCGCTTGCAACGACAGGAACCGAAGGCGGCACAAGGGTACTTGTCTCGGAGATCATTCTGCCTGCAGGTGATCCAAACACCGCCATCGCATCACGCAAGCGCGCCGTTCGAATCGCTGCGCTTCAAGACGAGGGCGAGTTTGCCGCAGCCGCCCGAAGCTACTCCATGGCCGCGTCGGCAAACCGGGGCGGCGAAGTCGACTGGCAGGCGCTGGATGCACTGCCGGAAAGCATCGGCAACATCGTTTCCGCGCTCGAGATCGGCAAGATCAGCAGCCCAATCGACTACGAAGGAAATATCGCGATATTCCTGCTTCGAGACATGGAGCGTGTTCAGGAAGGCACCAACGAAGCCCTGCTTGTCGACTACGCGCTTCTCCGTCTCGAAGGCGGCACCGACGAAGCTGCGGAAATTGCGAAAGCGGTGAACGAATGCGATGACCTCTACCGGGTGGCCCGCGACCTGCCCGGCGACAGGCTTGTCCGCGAGGCCGTGCCGACTGCAGAACTTCCTGCGGACGTGCGTGCGGCTGTTGCCAATCTTGATGACAACGAGGTCTCGACGGCACTGATTCGTGACGGCAGCGTGGCCGTGCTGATGCTCTGCGAGCGCCGCCCGACCTTGAAGAGCAACATCGATTTCGACGTTGTAGGCGGGCGGCTTCTGAACCAGCGGCTCAACAACACTGCAGCGCATTACCTGGCCGAACTTCGCGCATCGACCAACGTGATCGATCTCACGAATTGACGCATGACCGGGCCTGACCTGCTTCCCGTCGCAGTCAGTTGCGGCGACCCGTCCGGCATCGGCCCCGAAATCATCGTCGCGGCATGGGCGACCTTGCGACACGAATTGCCGTTCTTCATGATCGGCGATCCGCAGCATGTGCCCGCAGGCACCAAGACGGTTGTCATCGACACGCCCGCCGATGCCCCCTTGGCCATGGCAGACGGCCTTCCGGTGCTGCGGGTTGCTTTCCCGAAACCGGCCAGGCCGGGCCAGCCTGATCCGGAAAACGCACCCGGCGTGGTCGAGGCGATCCAAAGGGCCGTGGAACTGGTTGTCGAGGGTGCGGCTTCCGCCCTTTGCACGGCACCGGTATCGAAACGGGAGCTCGTGTTCCACGCCAGCTTTGCCTTTCCGGGGCAGACCGAGTTTCTTGCCCATCTTGCCGGGGCCAGGCAAGCCGTCATGATGCTTGCCAGCGAAGAATTGAAAGTCGTGCCCGTCACGACGCACATTCCGGTTTCGGAAGTTCCCCAGGCACTCAGCGCCGATCTTCTCGAAAGGACTATCCGGATCACCGACCGCGCCCTGCATGAAGACTTCGGTGTTCCCGAACCGCGACGGATCGCCGTTGCGGGACTCAACCCGCATGCCGGCGAAAACGGTGTCCTGGGAGACGAGGACGCAATCATCATTGCGCCGGTATGCGACCGCCTTCGCGCCGAAGGAATGTCGATTGCGGGACCGCTTTCCGCCGACACGATGTTCCATGCGCAGGCCCGGGCAGGCTATGATGCCGCGATCGCGATGTATCATGATCAGGCACTGATACCGATCAAGACGCTCGCCTTCGACAGGGGCGTCAACGTGACCCTCGGGCTTCCCTTCGTTCGCACGTCACCGGATCACGGCACCGCCTTCGACATGGCGGGGCGCGGCCAAGCCGATCCGGCCTCGATGATCGCGGCCCTCCGGCTAGCCCGGAAAACCGCATCGGCACGTCTCGCGAACAGTCGCCCGTGAACGCGCTGGACGATCTCCCGCCACTTCGCGACGTAATCGCGACGCACGGCCTCGCGGCGCGGAAGTCCCTGGGCCAGAACTTTCTCCTGGACCTCAACCTGACTGCAAAGATCGCCCGGGCGGCAGGCGTCCTGGCGCATGCCGACGTGCTCGAGATTGGTCCCGGGCCAGGAGGCCTCACGCGGAGTCTCCTCGCCGAAGGCGCCCGCCGGGTCCTGGCGATCGAAAGGGACCGGCGCTGCATTCCTGCCCTTGCAGAAATAGCTCGGGCCTGCCCCGGCCGGCTCGAAATCGTCAATGCCGATGCTCTGAAGTTCGACCCGCGAGAGCGTCTGACGCCCCCCGTCAAAGTGACGGCCAACCTGCCATACAATGTCGGCACCGAACTGCTGACGCGCTGGCTGTCGGGTCCCGAATGGCCACCGTTCTGGCAAAGCCTTACGCTCATGTTCCAGCGCGAGGTCGCGGAGCGGATAGTCGCCGGGCCCGGCAGCAAGTCCTACGGTCGCCTTTCGATCCTGGCCGGGTGGCGCAGCCAGGCACGAATCGTCATGGACGTTCCCGCCCGGGCATTCACCCCGCAACCCAAGGTCAATTCAGCAGTGGTTCACGTCGAGACCTTGCCTGCACCGCGATTCCCCGCCGACGCCGAGGCACTAGGGCACGTTGTTGCCTCCGCCTTCCGTCATCGCAGAAAGATGTTGCGTTCCAGTCTGAAGGGTCTGGCTCCCGACATCGAGGACAGGCTGCGCGTGGCCGGCATCAGGCCGACCGACCGACCCGAATCCGTCGACATCGAGCGATTCTGCGCGTTGTCGGAAATTCTCGGCAAAGGCTGACTGCGGTACCGTGTCGCCGGGCAGGCGGCGGCAAATTGCCGCTCGCGAAGACCTATTCCGCCGCGTCGGATGCCGCCAAGGCCGGTTCATCCAAGGGCGTCGGGTTGCGTTGCGGGCGCGGCTTCCGTGGCGGAACAACGCTCTCTTCAGGTGTATCGACCAACTCGCTGTCCCCGGGTGCAACACCCATGACGTCGCTTGCGACAGCTGCTGCGGCGACCTCCGGTGCGGGGACGCCGACCTGTCCGCTTTCGGCTGCAGCGGCATCCTCGCCCTTTTCCTCCGAGCGCTGATTCGCGCCCTGATGCGAGCTTCGACGCTCCTGCTGCTGCGCCTGGCGCTCCGCCTGCTCGCGCTGGGCCTCCGCCAGCATGCGCAGGTAGTGTTCGGCATGCTGCTGAAAGTTCTCCGCCGCAACGCGGTCGTTCGACAGCTGCGCATCTCGCGCCATCAGGTTGTACTTGTCGATGATCTGCTGCGGGGTCCCGCGCACCTTGCCCTCCGGCCCCGACGAATCGAAGACCCGATTGACAACATTGCCCATCGAACGGTTGCGGTTCGACTTTGACCGCGATCGTGATTTGGAAGTTCTCATGTGTAAATTTGTCCAGCTTCTTGTCTGGTCATGCGTGGAGGTTCCAAAGGTCTGCCCGCTCCTCGGGCCCAGTTCCTTGCATGGATTTGGCAGATTCATCAGGGGAGACACAGGCGCTCCCGCCGTCCGCAAGCCATTGTCTATCCAGTGAAGACGCGGTTGCCAAGAGCTTTTTTCGAGGAATTCGCGAAAACTTCCGGCACCGCACGACCCTTCCGGCGCCAGATCACGCCGGATTCCGCGCCGCCACGACCCTGTCCCTGCCATCCAGGTCGTCATGAACCGCCACGCTCTCCAGACCGGCTTTCGCCAGCAAATCCCGGACTCCATCGGCCTGGGTTGACCCTATCTCGACCAACAGCCTCCCGCCCGGGGTCAGGTAGTTCCGCGCCCCCGACACGATTGCGCGACAGGCCGACAGCCCGTCGGCACCGCCGGCCAAGGCTGCACGCGGCTCATGGTTCCTGACCTCCGGCGGCAAATCCCCGAATTCGTCTTCCGCGATGTAGGGTGGGTTGGACACGATGAGATCGAAACGTCCGCCCACATCGTCGTACCAGTCCGAAACCCGCAGGTTCACGCGTTCAGCCACGCCCATGGATTCGGCATTTTCCCCGGCTACCCGCAATGCCTCCTCCGAAATGTCCGTGCCGACGCCGAGTGCGTTCGGACGCTCCATCAGGAGTGACACGACGATGCAGCCGGATCCGGTTCCGAGATCCAGAACGCGGTCAAACGGATCCCGAATGCCCAGTTCGACCAGCAGTTCCGTCTCCGGACGGGGATCAAGCACGTCGTGCGTGACCTTGAACGTACCCTTCCAGAATTCCCGCTTGCCGATGATCTGGGATACCGGCCGCCTCGTTTCCCTCTCGGCAACCCCAAGGTCCAGCATCCGAAGCGCCAGCGCGTTCGGTGCATCACGGGTCTGCGGTTCAGGATCGGTCGTGCCCACGCCATAAGCCCAGCGGAAAATCCGCCGAAAGTCGCCCGCTGCGTCTGGCACGCCCGCGGCGCGCAACCGGGCAATCCAGTCTTCCTGCACGATCACGGGGTGTCCGGCACACGGATTGCGGCCACATCGCGACATCTTGTCCCGTGGATCACAGCCCCTGCTCCGCCAGCTTCTCTGCCTGGTCCGCAGCGATCAGGGCATCTATGACTCCGTCGAGATCGCCGCCAAGGACCTCGGCAAGCCGGTAGACGGTCAACCCGATGCGATGATCCGTCATCCGGCCTTGCGGGAAGTTGTAGGTCCGGATTCTTTCCGAGCGGTCCCCCGACCCCACCTTGGCCTTCCGGTCGCTCGCACGCTCTTCCGCCATCCTTTGCCGCTCCATGTCGTAGAGCTTTGCACGCAATCGGGCCATGGCGATCGCCCGGTTTTGGTGTTGGGACTTTTCCGAGGACGTCACCACGATGCCTGACGGAACATGGGTGATCCTGACCGCCGAATCGGTCGTGTTCACGTGCTGGCCTCCCGATCCACTTGCCCGCATCGTGTCGATGCGAATGTCGCCGGCAGGAATGTCGACATCGACCTCCTCGGCTTCCGGCAGTACCGCGACGGTGGCGGCGGACGTGTGGATTCGCCCGCCGGATTCCGTCTCCGGCACGCGCTGGACCCTGTGAACGCCGCTCTCGAACTTCAGGCGTGCAAACACGCCGTCCCCCTCGACATTGGCGACAGCCTCCTTGACGCCGCCAAGCTCGGACTCCGACAACTCGATCATCGAGAACTTCCAGCCCCGATCTTCCGCGTAACGCTGGTACATCCGCAGCAGTTCCCCGGCAAAGAGGGCGGCCTCCTCGCCACCGGTGCCGGGGCGAATCTCGATGATTGCGGGTCGCGCATCGGCGGCGTCCTTGGGCAGAAGCGCAATCTTCAGGCGCTGTTCAAGTGCCGGGAGCTCGTCCTTCACCCTGGCAAGCTCCTCCTGGGCGAGCCCGCGCATTTCGGGATCTTCCAGCATCGCCTCGGCTTCATCCCTTGCGGCAAGCAACGCAAAATAAGCGTCAATCTCGGTCACGAGGAGCTTAAGTTCGGCATACTCCCGCGAGAGATCCGCGATTTCGCCGCCCTGCACGCCGCTTGCCATTCTTGCTTCCAGGAACTGAAAGCGCTCACGGATCTGCTCAAGTGTTTCGAGGGGTACCATGCCCTCGTCTCACGCATTGGCAGTGCCGCGTCAAGATTGGCAACCGCTCCGGCTGCCGGCAACCAAAGCACAGAGTTGTTTCACGACCGCGTGGACTGTCTTCCAAATCGGCTAGAATTCGGATATGATCCTGACATGCTTCGCGCCGCAATTCTCATGGCCCTTTTGGCCACGCCTGCCATGGCCGACGTCAAGACCCCGAGTGGCATGACCGTCGAGTGCTATTGCACGGACACGCAGGGACTGCGTGTATCGCTAGGGGAGACCATCTGCCTCACCGTAAACGGCAGGTCTTTCATGGCGCAGTGCGACATGTCGCTGAATGTGCCGACCTGGCGCGACACCGGGCAGAGCTGCCTGTCTTCGGACCTGCAGCCGACACCTCTCGAGCGCCTGCGCCGCCTTGATCCACCACCGGCTTGAGGCTCGGCTGCAATTCGCGTGGCACAGGCGTGGACGAGCAACGGCGCAACCTCGACTCGGAACATCGCAATTCGGCCTTCGGAGTCCGGGTCGCACCTGACGCACGAGTCCAAGGGCCCGTCGATAGGTCATCCATGTGGGTGCGACGCAGACATGAGCGACCGAAGGGGTCCGGCGAAGAAGGACGTTGATGCCTGGATGGGCAGCACGGATCCGGCGCCTGCAGGTGGCAACCGTGAATCCAGCATTTGTGGCAAACGAAAATGCAATGGTCTTGGCTTGTCGTTTCATGAAGCCCCGGGGCTGCTGTGGTGATGAAGTCACCTCGGACAGACAGGGGGTACGGATGAAGGATGGGAGACCGGGATGCTGCTGAAGCACCATCTCGAGCAAGGCGTCCCGCCTCTCCACCTGCGCCGCTGCCCGGGCAATCACGTTCGAAGAAATTCCCTAGTCCCCGATTGCCCCGACAACCTCGTCCTTGGCGACTGCCGGCGGCATTGAACCTCTTCGCGTTTCCGGCGAAAGCTGGTTCCGCCAGACATCCGGGAAAAGGGCAGACATGGCTGACAGCGATCCCATCCACGACATGCCAGATGGCACACTGAAGCTGATCGAGGTCATGCGCCGCCTCCGGGATTCCGAGACCGGCTGCCCCTGGGACATCGAGCAGGACTTCGTCTCGATTGCGCCCTATACGATCGAGGAAGCCTTCGAGGTTGCCGATGCCATCGAGCGCGAAGCCTGGGACGACCTCGAAGGCGAGCTTGGCGACCTGCTGCTGCAGGTCGTCTATCACTGCCAGATGGGAGGAGAGGCGGGGCATTTCGACATCGCCAGCGTAACGCGAAGAATCTGCGCCAAGATGATTGACCGCCACCCGCATGTCTTCGGCTCCGACAATCGCGACAAGTCGGCAAGCGAACAGGCCCAGGACTGGGAAACCGCCAAGGCGGCAGAACGCACGGCATCGGGCGAGACGCGGACCCTCGACGGCATCGCGCTCGGGCTCCCGGCCCTGCTCAGAGCCGCGAAACTGCAGAAGCGTCTCTCTGCAGTCGGCTTCGACTGGGAAGACCCCCGTCCCGTGCTGGACAAGATCGCGGAAGAGCTTGCGGAATTGAACGCGGCATTCTGCACGGCGGATGGCGGCATCGAGGAAGAGTTCGGCGATCTCCTGTTTTCGCTGGTCAATCTTGCTCGACACTGGGGCATTGATCCAGAAGGCGCGCTGCGGCACGCCAACGCCAAGGTGGAGCGGCGGTTTGCATCCGTCGAAGACCGGCTGGCCACGACCGGCAAATTCCCCGCGGAAGCCACGCTCGCCGAAATGGACGAACTCTGGGAAGCGATCAAGCTGGAAGAGAAGGCGCGATCAACGCGACCTGAGCCCGGCACCTGACCTCCCGCACGCTTCGACCCTTTCGCAGGACGGTCACCGAAGCAAGAGTGCGCTCGCCGGACCCCGAATCCCTGCCGTTGCGCTGCGTCGCAAGCCTCCGGGACATGCGTTCGCGACCACCTCTTGATTTCCGACCAAAAAAGTCGTCTATTGATCTTAGTAAAATACTCAGGTATTTGCACCTTGCGAATCACATGAAAGGAACTTCGCCATGCGCATGACAGCCCTCGCCGTCGCGGCCTTGACCACGGCTGCACCGGCGCTTGCCGATCAGGTCAACGTCTACTCCTATCGGCAGCCCGAACTGATCCAGCCGCTTTTCGACGTCTTCACGGAGAAGACGGGCATCGAGGTCAATGTCGCCTTCCTGAACAAGGGAATGGCCGAGCGTCTGAAGGCGGAAGGCGCACGCTCTCCCGCCGACCTCGCCTTCACGGTCGACATCGGCCGGCTTGACGCGCTCAAGTCCGCCGGCGTGCTCGACCCGCTCGCGACCGACGCCATCAAGGCCAACGTGCCGGAACAATACCGTGACCCGGACGGCGCGTGGACGGCGCTCACGACCCGGGCGCGCATCGTGTACGCCTCGAAGGAACGTGTCGCAGACGGACAGGTGACAACCTACGAAGACCTGGCTGATCCCAAGTGGAAAGGCAAGATCTGCACGCGTTCCGGCACCCATGTCTACATGCTGGCGCTCACCGCGGGCATGATAGAGCAGCACGGCGAAGAGTTTGCCCGGAACTGGCTGGCGGCTCTCAAGGCCAACCTGGCCAGGAAGCCGCAAGGCAACGACCGCGCACAGGTCAAGGCGATCTGGGCCGGGGAATGCGACATCTCGATCGGCAACACCTACTACATGGCCCTCATGCTGAAGAACGATGAGCAGAAGGCCTGGGCCGACAGTGTCCGCATCGTATTCCCGACATTCGAGAATGGTGGAACGCACGTGAATGTCTCGGGTGTAGCACTCACCAAGGCGGCGCCGAACCGGGATGCCGCCATACAGCTGGTCGAGTTCCTGGCATCGGAGGAAGGCCAGAGGCTCTATGCCGAAATCAACAGCGAATACCCCGTCAACCCGAATGTCTCGGCGCTCGCGGTGGTCGAGGCGTTCGGCAAGTTCAATGCGGATGATGCAAATCTTCAGACCATCGCCAACTTCAGAGACGAAGCCCTGCGCATCACCGAGGAGGTCGACTACGACGGCTGAAGGACGCCCCACGGCGACAGCCATGCACGGACACGGATCCGCCCCTGCGTTTCTCCGGAATCGCAGGGGCGGGTGGACACGGTGGCCGCGACGTGTTCAAGCTTTCTTCCAGAAAGAACAATGGCGCGGCGCAAGATCATCATCGACACCGATCCCGGCCAGGACGACGCGGTGGCCATCCTTTTGGCCCTTGCTTCGCCGGAAGAACTCGAAGTGCTGGGAGTGACCGCCGTTGCGGGCAATGTCCCGCTCCCGCTCACGCAAAGAAACGCCCGGGTCGTCTGCGAACTCGCCGGTCGCGCCGACATTCCCGTCTTTGCTGGCTCGGACAGGCCGCTTTCCAGGCCCCTGGTCACGGCGGAACATGTCCATGGCAAGACCGGGCTCGACGGACCGTCTCTTCCGGACCCGCAAGTGCCGCTTCAAGAGGGCCATGCCGTCGACTTCATCGTCAACACGTTGCGCAGCGAACCGGCCGGAACGGTTACGCTCGTTCCCATCGGGCCGCTGACCAACATTGCCCGCGCGTTTCAGGACGCGGCTGACATCATGCCGCGCGTTCAGGAAATCGTCCTGATGGGCGGTGCCTATTTCGAGGTCGGCAACATCACGCCCGCGGCCGAGTTCAACATCTATGTCGACCCGGAGGCCGCGGAAATCGTGTTCAAGTCGGGCGTGCCGCTCACCGTCATGCCGCTGGACGTGACGCACAAGGCGCTGGTCACGGTGGAGCGGGTCGAGGCGTTTCGTCAAATGGGCACGAGGACAGGGCGGATGGTCGCCGCGTGGACGGACTTCTTCGAGCGCTTTGACAAGGAGAAATACGGCTCGGCGGGTGCGCCGCTTCATGATCCGTGCACGATCGCCTACCTTCTGGAACCCGAACTCTTTTCCGGTCGGCACATCAACGTCGAGATTGAGACCGAATCCGAACTTACGCGCGGCATGACAGTCGCCGATTGGTGGCGCGTGACTGATCGTGCCGTCAACGCCACTTTCATGGGAGACCTGGATGCAAAGGGTTACTTTGACCTCTTGTCAGAGCGCATCGCCCGCATCTGACGCCTTGCCCGCCACCAAGGCCCGGAGGGGCGGCGGGGCCGCTCGCCTGACTCGTCTTGCAGGCCCGGACCCGTGAGCCTCGCCCTGCCTTTCGACAACTCGTACGGACGGTTGCCGAACCGCTTTTATACCAGAATGGCGCCGTCGCCCGTGGCGTCACCGGCAGTGCTGGCCCTGAACGTGCCGCTTGCAGGACGCCTGGGAATTGACGCGGACGCGTTGGCAACGCCGGAAGGCGTCTCTGTCCTGGCCGGAAACGAGGTGCCCGAAGGGGCCGACCCTTTGGCCCAGGTCTATGCCGGCCATCAGTTCGGCGGCTGGTCTCCGCAACTCGGCGACGGTCGCGCCATCCTGCTCGGCGAGATTGTCGCGCCCGACGGGGCCCGCTTCGACATCCAGCTCAAGGGTTCGGGCCGAACGCCGTATTCGCGAATGGGCGACGGCCGCGCGTGGCTCGGACCCGTTCTGCGCGAGTACATCGTTTCGGAAGCAATGGCGGCCCTCGGCGTGCCGACGACGCGGGCGCTCGCTGCCGTGACGACGGGAGAGACGGTCTTTCGCGAGGCACCGTTGCCCGGCGCGGTGCTGACCCGTGTAGCCGCCAGCCACATCCGGGTCGGCACGTTCCAGTACTTCTACGCGAGAAACGACCGCGACGCGCTCGAAGCGCTGGTCAGCCACGCAATCGAACGTCATGCCCATGAAGCAGACGGTCCGCTCGGCCTTCTGAACCATGTCGTCGAACACCAGGCGAAGCTGGTGGCGGCCTGGCTGGGCATCGGATTCATTCATGGCGTCATGAACACGGACAACATGACTGTTTCGGGCGAAACCATCGACTACGGGCCCTGTGCTTTCATGGATGACTTCAGCCCGATGCGCGTGTTTTCGTCGATCGACCACCAAGGCAGGTATGCATATTCGCGTCAGCCTGACATCGCGATGTGGAACCTCGCGCAACTTGCAACTGCGCTTCTTCCGCTCATTGGAAAAGCGAAGGACGCGCAGGCTGCCCTCGACCGGTTCCCGGCGCTCTTCCGTGACGCCTGGTTGACGGTCTTCCGCGCAAAGCTCGGCCTGCAAACCGAGGAAGACGGAGATTACGAGCTGATTCTCGCGCTTCTTGACGCGATGGCAAATGGAAAGGCCGACTTCACCAACACGTTCCGGTCCATTGGCGCCCCCAATGCACGAGACGCATTCTCTGACCCGGAACTCTATCGTGCATGGGAGAATTCCTGGAGGAAGAGACTGGACGCGGAATGCGCGGTGCCGTACGACCGGGTCAACTCCATGCATGCTGCGAATCCCGCACTCATTCCCCGCAACCATCGGATCGAGCAAGCGATACAGGCTGCTGTCGCAGGCGACCTGTGCCCCTTCGAAAACCTGAACGCCGCCCTCCAGGCACCGTATTCCGATCCGGGAGAGTTCGCGGATCTTGCAAAGCCACCGACCGAAAGCGAAGTCGTCTGTCAGACCTTCTGCGGCACCTGAGAAGGACGATTGATCAGCACGAGGCCCATGCAGACAAGCACGAGGGCAACAAGGATCGGCAACCCCAGCGCCTCGTCCAGCAGCCACCATCCCAAGAGCACGCCGAAGACAGGCACGAGGAAACTGAATGCAGCAACGCTGGCCGCCGGATAGATGGTCAGCAGCCAGAGCCAGAACGAAAACCCGAACGTCACCACGACCACGATCTGGAACGCCAGCCCCCAGAGGTGCAACGGTTCAAGTTCGCGCACGAAGGGACCAAAGAAGAGTGCTGCAACGAGGAGAATCGGAGCGGAAACAAGTACCTGCCAGAACAACTGCCGGTCGGGCGAGACGTCCTTGAGCCCCGTGCGTGCAATCAGCGCCAGCGCAGCCCACCCAATGGCTCCGAGCAAGGCCAGCAGGTCGCCAAGCAGCGCCCCCTCCCCGCTGTCACCACGCCAGACAATCGCGACGACAGCGCCAAGAAATGCCAGAACCTGACCGGCAGCCTTGATGCGGGTGATTCGCTCGCCTGGAATGAACATGTGAGCAAAGAGCGCCATCCACAACGGCATCGTGTTGAACAGGACCGATGTCCGCGAAACTGTTGTGAGGTCCAGTGCAACGAACAGGAAGACGAACTCGAGCGCAAAAAGCGTTCCCATGAGGCAGCCAAAGAACAGGTCCTTGCGCTTGAGCCCCAAGGGCCGACGCCGAACTGCAAACCAGAGCCAGAGGCAGAGGACGACACCCACTGACCGCACGCCGGCGAAGAAGACCGGTTGCAGCCCTTCGTTGACAACCCTGATCACAACCTGGTTGAAGGCCAGCAGCAGCGAGAATCCGACTAGCGCCAACGCTCCCGCCGCATCGATCCGGTCCTTTCGCGTCATTCCGCCATCCCTCCTGTTCGCGCAAGCGGATCGTGCAGTTCCGCTGCGCGGAACGCCTTGCCGTGACCAAGCCCGGAAGACATCTTGCTTGGCGCACTCTGCGCCTTGACGGATGAACCGGCCCGCAGGAAGCGCCCCGGCCCGTCAACGCCCGGCGTATTGCCATGCCGGCGAAGAGACAAGAAGGAGTCGCGTGGCTGACGGCCCGCAATGCGGGAACACGACGAGGCGTCAGGTATTGGCGCATCTGCACGGCGAGGGCATTCGGTTTGCCGACCCCGTTTAGCCGTGAAATCAGGCCGGGATCCACGTTGTGACTTTCGGACATGATTCCCTTGCCTTGCTGCCTCGCCGCCCTGGCTGGCCTCCTGGACGCGAAGGCATGGGACACGGACGCGCCCGGATGACGCCTGCGAAGGTCAGTGTCGTGCAGGCCTGATTGCAATTCGACCTGAGGCTGCGCGACCCGACCGTGCTTGCCGCCGACGGTCGCGCAAGTCCATTCGGTTGCAACCGGCCAAACGCGGGCAAGCAGCACGCCTTGTCGCACACTCCGGCGCTCCGGCGGCGCGCCACCCTCATTGCAAATTGCGTTCAGGGCCAACCGAATGGCCAAGGCAAGTTGACCCTTCATGGCGCTGGTCTTGACAGGTGCATGGGGCTTGCGGCACGTTGCGTCGATGTTGTCTCGGCGACTGATCCTGGTGGGCCTCTGCACCTTGCCGCTACCTGCACATGCATCGCTCAGGCGCTACGAACTGGAGCCCCGCGCCTCGCGTGCAGGATTCGTTTACTGGTTCAAAGGGGTCAGGCGGCAAGGCGAAATGCCGATCGGTCACGCCGACTTCCAAATCGATCCGTCCAATCTGGCCGCCAGTTCGACCGACGTGACCCTGCGTGCAGACAAGGTGCGCACCGGGTTCTTCCTTGTCACCGGCATCCTGAAAGGTGCCTCAATGCTGGACACCGATCGCTACCCCACCATTCGCTTTGTCTCCACCGCCGTCAGGCCGGCCCCGTCCGGTCGACTGACGGACGGAGTGAAGCTGCGCGGAGACTTGACGATACGCGATGTGACGCAGGCAGTGAACTTCGACGCCTACTTCATGCGCCGCGAAGGCAGCGCGCCGGATGATCTCAGCCGCCTGACGGTCCGCCTGGCCGGCCGGATCAGCCGGTCGAGTTTCGGTGCATCCGGGTACAGGTCCCTGGTCGGAGACAAAGTGGAATTGAACGTGACAATGGCTATGCGGGCCGTCGACTGAACGGCTTCGCAAACAAGACACTGCGGGTTGCGGGGCACCATCATGAGCGGCCAGCGCCTCCCGCCAGCAAGGTGCCGCCAGGAATCAACGGCAAGCCAATCCACCCGAACGAGCTCCGCGACACTTCGTGTGACAAGTGCCAGCGACCCGACCGAAGCCCGGTGGAGACGGCAGCGCGTTTCGCGGTGACCAACTGAGCGTCGTCACATGAATTGAAGTTGCTGCGCTCTCGCAACTTGACGAACTTCGGACTCCGTGCCTTGCGTGTGCCCCGAAGGCTGGGCTCGACGTGGAGCGGACGGCTGTTCTGCGGGCATTGTGCAGGTCATTCCGGTCCGTGACGTTGACTGGAAGTCACATGTGGCTTGCCATCATCCTTTCGTCCAAGATGGCTTGCTCAACTGCGCGGTCTCCTGCGGGAAAGGGATCGAAGACAGTCAGAGCGCGTTTCGGAGGGTCCCGACAGGCCATTTGCTTTGACTCCGGGATCGCTTCGCATAGAACAGGGTGCCGCAACGGAAAGACGGGCATGGTGGACACGATACTCCAGAGATGCGAGGCGCTGGGACTGCGCCTGACGGACCAGCGCCGCATCGTGGCGGCCGTTCTGGAAGAGGCGGACGACCATCCTGATGTCGAAAGGCTCTATGCACGTGCTTGCGCCGTTGACCCAGGGATCTCGCTGGCCACGGTTTACCGGACCGTCAAGCTCTTCGAAGAGGCGGGAATCCTCGAGAAGCACGAGTTCCGGGACGGGCGCGCGCGCTACGAGGATGCCGAACGCGACCACCATGATCATCTGATCGACCTGAACTCCGGCGAAGTAATCGAGTTCGTTGACGCCGAAATCGAGGCGCTCCAGGAAAGGATCGCTGCAAGGTTGGGCTACCAGTTGAAAGGGCACCGACTGGAACTCTATGGAGTCCGGCGCAAGGACGGGTAGCAATGCGACAGGCCGAATGCGGCGCCCTCTGCCCCGCCCGTTCCTTCAAGATTCCGGACGGACCCGCGCGGCGTGCGTACCGTCCTGCGCCGGCTCCTACAGGGACTTGAGTGCCAGCACCGCGTTCTGCCCGCCAAAGGCGAACGCGTTCGACAGGACATGGGAGACCTGTGCCTCGCGAGCTTCGTTGGGAACCACGTCCAGGAAACATTCCGGATCCGGTTCCTCGTAGCCGATCGTGGGTGCAATTATCCCGTCATTGAGCGCCATGAGGCAGGCAAGGAGTTCCACGGCACCTGTGCCCCCGATCAGGTGGCCGTGCATCGACTTGGTCGACGAAATCATGATCTCGTCCGCGTGACGGCCGAAGGCCTTGGACACCGCGGCACACTCGGTCTTGTCGTTTGCCGCCGTGCCTGTACCGTGCGCATTGATATAGCCCACCTTTTCGGCGTCGATGCGCGCATCCAGTAGCGCTCCCGTGATGGCGCGCGTTGCGCCATGCTGGGAGGGCATTACGATATCGGCCGCGTCGGACGTCATCGAGAAGCCCACCACTTCGGCGAGAATGCTCGCGCCCCGCGCCTTCGCATGCTCAAATTCCTCGAACACGAATATGCCCGCCCCCTCTCCCTGCACCATGCCGCTCCGGCTGGCGGAGAAAGGGCGACATGCGTCCTTGGACATGACGCGGAGACCTTCCCAGGCCTTCACGCCGCCGAAGCAGAGCATGCTTTCCGAACCGCCGGTCACCATCGCCGTGGCCGCGCCCGACCGAATCAGCCAGAATGCCTGGCCCATGGCATGGTTCGACGACGCGCATGCCGTCGCGACGGTGAAGGACGGCCCCTTGAGATTGTAGTTCATCGATACATGGCTCGCCGCGGAATTGTTCATGAGTTTCGGCACGATGAAGGGATGAACCCGGTTCTTGCCTTCCTCGTACACGGCCCTGTAGTTCTCGTCTTGCGTGTTGAGACCGCCGCCGGAGGTGCCTAGCACGACTCCTGATTCAGCGGCGACGCGGCCAGAGAACTCGAGCCCGGACTGTGCAATCGCCTCCTCTGCGGCGATTAGCGTGAATTGGGTGAACCTGTCATACAGGGCTTGCTGCTGGCGATTGAAGCGCCGATCCGGATCGTACCCCTTGACCTGACCTCCGATCCGGATCGAAAGGCGCTCGACGTCACGAATCTCCAGTTCGCCAATTCCGCACCTGCCCTCTCGCATGGCTTCCTGGGTTTCGGGCACTGAATGGCCAAGAGAATTGATCGTCCCGGACCCGGTGATGACAACCCGTCGCACCGCTAGCCGGCTTGCTCCGCGACAAGTTTTTCGACGGCGGCCACGACTGCCGACACCGAGGAAATGTCAAAGTCGCTCTTTTCGGGCTCGTTCGCGTTGAATGGAACCTGGATGTCAAAGCTCTCTTCGATCGAGAAGATCGCCTCGACAAGGCCCATGGAATCCACGCCAAGAGCTTCGAGAGACTGATCAAGCGAAACGTCTGACGGCTCCAGAACCGCCTGTTCGGCAATGATTGCGATTACCCGTTCCTTGACGCCGCTCATGTCCCCTCGTCCGCCAATCCGAAACCGTTGGCAGATGTTTAGTCGCCCTTGCCACCTAATGAAACTGCTTTCTTGAGCGCTTCTATTTCCTTGAAGAGCCGGGGCAATCTGCGCCAGTTCCTTGACGCTGCAATGTACTGGTCCATCTTCATGGCCGGATAGCCGAGAAGCACCCGGCCGGCCGGAACCCGCGACAGCACGATCGCGCCACCGCCCACCACGACATCGTCACCTACCGTGACATTGTCGGTGATCCCCACCTTGCCGCCGATGATGACCCGATTGCCCACCCTGGACGATCCCGCGACGCCCGAATTCCCGCACATCAGGACGTCCTCGCCAATCTGCGCATTGTGACCGATCTGCACGAGGTTGTCGATCTTCGTGCGATTGCCAATCCGGGTTGCGCGGATCGTTCCGGCATCCACAGCCGTGTTGACCCCGATCTCCACGTCGTCCCCGATCTCGACCGAACCGAGCGAATGAATGCGAATCCAGCCGGACGTCATTTCGCCGGATTCGGTTCCGAACGAACGGCGCACTTGCTCGACCCGATCCGATTCTCCTGCCACGAAGCTGAACCCGTCACCTCCGATGACCGCGCCCGGCTGGCAAATGAAGCGTTCTCCAATCCTGACCCTGGCTCCGATCCGGACGCCTGCGTGGAGCAGCGCGTCCCGGCCAACCTCCACGTCCTCTGCAATGCTGACATGCGCCGCGATCCGGGAATTTGCGCCAATTCGCGCCCGGGCTCCTATCACGACCAAGGGGCCGATTGACGCGCCCTTGCCGATTTCGGCGCTCGGATCAACCACTGCGGATGGATGGATGCCCGGCGCAATCTCGGGCCCCTGATCCAGCAACGACGTCAAGCCCGCCATCGCCACTCTCGGGTGCTTCACCTTGATGGCGGCCTCCAGGCCGAGAGCCTGCCAGTCGGCATCACTCCAGACGATCGCGGCACGCGCGCTGCCGTCGGTCAGGGCCGAAGCGTATTTCGGGGTCATGGCCAATGCGAGCTCGTCCGCTGCGGCCTCGCCTGGCTCAGCGGCGCCCTTGACGGAAATGTGGACGTCACCGAAGGCATCAGCACCCAGCGCTGCCGCAATTTTTTCGACTGTCTGATTCATGTCGGACCCGCGAGCTTGCGATGCCGAATCCGCCCTGCCCGTCTTCAAGTCGCCGGCATTGATTCGACCCGGGCCTTAACTCCTGATGTCCTGGAGCGAAACCCCGGCACTCTTCAGCGCCTCCCAGATGCGTGCATCGCGCCCATAAATGTCGCGCCGAAACTGGATTCTGCCGTCCGCCTGCGTGAACGCGGTGCGATACACGAGGTGGACCGGCACGTGCTCTTCGAGCCTGACCACGATTTCCTCGCCGGTTGCCAAGCGATCCTGGAAGAACACTTCCGGATCTGCAACCTGCCTCCTCAGGAGTGCGTAGGCAAAGTCGACGGGATCGCCGAGACGGATGCAGCCGTGGCTGAAGGCCCGGGCGCCTTCGCTGAACAGCTTCTTGTGCGGCGTGTCGTGAAGGTAGACATTGTACAGGTTCGGAAACATGAACTTGACGACGCCTAGCGCATTGCTCTCGCCAGGAAGCTGCTTCATCTCGAAGGGAAAGGTCTTCTCGTCGAACAGGGAAAACTCCACGCTGTCCCGCTGCACCACCTCGCCGACGCTGTCGAACAGCGTCAGGTGAGCCACCGAACCCGGATCGACCTTCAACCTCGGAAAATACTCCTTGATCGTGATCGAGCGTGGCACGTACCAGGTGGGGTTGATCACCAGGTGCTCCATCACGTCCGAAAACTCGGGCGTCCGACGATTGTCGCCTCTGGCTCCCACCACGGAGCGGGTCACGAAGGTGACCTGTCCGTCATCCACGATCCGCACGTGGAAGTCCGGAATGTTCACCCAGACATGACGGTCACCGAGCGGCATGTTGATCCAGCGCTCGCGTTCCATGGCAACCATGACTTGCGAGAGTCGCGTCGTCGGCGAGACATTGACTTGGCGCAGCGTGACCGGACCTGCCACTCCGTCGGGCAGCAACCCATGATCGAACTGGAACACCGCCACGGCCTGCTGCATCCTCAGGTCATACACCTTGCTCGCGTTTCGCCTGAGGTATCCCATGGCGACAAGCCGGTTGCGAAGTTGCACGACCTCCTCGCCTTCGGCGCCGGGCTTCAGCAAGCTCGCCTGCACCTTGGGCCCCCAGCCGCGTCTGGCGATCAGCCTCTCGAGACGCTCCTTCTCCTCTCTGAGCCGCGCATATTCCCGACTGGACGGCGGCAACGCCTGGATGAAGGCGTCAGGCGACGAACTCGAAAACGCCGACAAGATCGTCGCGCCGTCCCTGCGAGGCACCTTTCGCCCGATTTCATCATCGACCTCGCTTGGCTCCAGAATGCCCGTCTGCACATCGCGCGCATAACGTAGGAAAAGACGGCTCAATTCGACTTCGAGCCGGCCGAGATCTTGTTGGGAACGCACTCGGCGGGGATTTATGTTCAGAATATCGAGCCGATAGCGTTCCGCCGGAAGTCCGTGGGATGGTGCGTCTTTCACCGCCTTCAGGAACGCGGATCGTCGCTGCCACGCCCTGCTGTTCCTGTCAGTCCAGATCGGCCTGTAGTCCGTGGCCTCGTAGAATTCGGCGATGACACGGTCACCGGCCGCCGCTTCGGCAACGGCCTGCGCGAACTCGGAAGCCCTGTTCTGGGCGAGGACCGGGTGCACGGCACCCACAATCAAGAACAAGGCGCCAAGCGCGCCAAGAACAGCGTACCTCAATTGGAAGAATCCAGTTCCCATCATTCGCAACGCACCTGCACCTGACCGCGCCAAGAACTCAACGTCCCCCAACTTTTCCAATTATTCCGACGCTGTCCATTCACATCTGTGTAATTCCATTTCAAGATACCGATTCGTCGCCGTCGGCGCCCTGAGCCGGAGATTGCTTAGGTGACTGAATCATAACACAGAATGGGGTGCGACTGAACCCTTCCTTGGTAACTTCTTGGAACATTCGGGTCACGCTCAATCGGCCTGCTTCCGCCAACGGTGCTCCAGCCGCCGCAATGCGAGGGAAAGGCTGATCGTGATTGCCAGATAGATGAGTGCGACGACATTGTAGGTTTCGAAATAGCGAAAATTGCTCGCGGCAGTCACCTTGCCCAGCTGCGTCACGTCCAGCACGCCAAGCACCGACACCAGGGAACTGTCCTTCACCAACGCGACAAAGTCATTGCCCAGGGGCGGCAACACGACCCTGATGGCCTGCGGAAACACAATGAACCGAAATCGATGCAGGCCTGACAGCCCCAATGCCTTGGCAGCCTCGATCTGTCCTGCAGGAACTGACGCGAAGCCTGCGCGGAATACCTCCGAGATGAATGCCGAGTAGGCAATCACGAGGGCAAGGACCGCACGCCACAACAACGGAAAGTCGCGTGACCGGACAGGGTCGAATCCAAGTCCGCCCCTGATCCAGTTGGCCATCTCCACCAGTGCCGGCGCAAGCACGAAGGCAACGTAGAGCAGCAGGACCAGTATCGGAACGCCGCGCACGATTTCGACATAGAAGCGTGCGGACTGGCGCACGAGCCGCCATTTCGACGAACTGCCAAGGGCCAGAAGCAGCCCGACGCCGGACGCCAGCGCGAAACTGACCAACGTGACGAACACGGTGATCTTCACGCCCTTCAGAAGCGTGACGAGTATCTGCCGGTGCAGGCTGTCCGACAGGACCTGCCAGAAAGCGTATCCCCCAAGCGCCAGCACGGCTACCAGCCACCACGGAAACTCGTCGTCTTGAGGCGCAGGAGCGTCCATTCGTCAACCTGGCCGGAGCCGCCGCTTCATCCGGAGGGACGGAGCGCGCTTACTGACCCATCTTGTATTCGAGAAACCACTTGGTGTTCAGCGCTTCGAGCGTTCCGTCCGCATGCATTTCGGCGATCGCAGCGTTCAACGGGCCGACCAGGTCGCTGCCCTTGGGAAATATGAACCCGAATTCCTCGGTTCCCAAGGGCTCACCCACGATCTTCAGCTTGCCTTCCGAGGCGGAGACATACCCGTTCGCCGCCGTGCTGTCGGACAGCACCAGATCGACATCGCCCGTCCGCAACGCCTGCAAGGCAGCTCCGAAGGTCTCGAACTGAATGACCCGAGGATTCGCCTCGTCGCCGTCAAGAATGTCGTAGATCGTGACATAGAACGGAGTCGTTCCAGGCTGCGCACCCGCGAGCAGATCGGGATTGGCGGCAAAGCTCTCGTCATCGTCGAAGCGGGACTCGTCTCCCGCGACGATCATCATCATTTGAGAAACCATGTAGGAGTCCGAGAAATCGACCTTTTCCTTGCGATCCTCCCGAATGGTGATGCCCGTCATGCCCAGGTCATACTGGCCTTCGCTCACCGCGGCGATCATCGCGTCCCAGCTGATGTTCTCATAGACGACGTTGATGTTCAGGCGGTTCCCGATTTCTGCCATGGCGTCATATTCCCATCCGACCGCCTTTCCGGACTTCGGGTCCACAAACTGCAGTGGCGGATAGGCGTTCTCCGTCACGACCACCACTTCGCGCCCCTCCAGATCCGGCAATTCCGCGAACGCGGTTCCCGCCCAAATTGTCCAGACCAGTGCTACGGCTGTCAGCGCTGTCTTCATTTCGAGGCCTCCTCTGCAATGAGCCAGTCCTCAGACTGCACCCGGTGATCCAGGGCGGCAAGGCGATTCCTCGGGCGTTTTTCGAATTCACGTGGGCGGAAAAGTCACATCTTTCCACAGAAAATTCGCTCATCTTGTGTCCAGCAGTGCCGAATGGCACAAGCTGATGTGTCAATGCGCGGTTTCTTGCCGATTTCGTGGCCGTACACGCAATACATGAGACAAAACGGTTCCGTTCAGTGCGCATCTGGACTATAAAGGCGCGGTGCCTGGGAGGTGAACGAAGGTGCACCTGTCGGTGCGGCAAGAGTATGGCAGGGCGAAAAATGCGGGACGTAAGCTTGTAGCATGGAGACTTTCCATCCGAATGGCTTGACGCGACGTGGGTTGCTTGGGGCGTTTTGCGCCACGGCGCTGGTTGCGGCGCCAAGTTACGCGAACGTGTCCGGCCTTCTGCGCGGCGCAGGCGACATCCGCAAGATCAAGATGTATTCCGGCCGGACCGGCGAAAGCATCGACACCGTCTACTGGATCGAAGGCGAGTACATCCGTGAGGCCCTGAAGGAAATCAACAAGTTCATGCGTGATGTGCGCACCAACCAGGTCAAGCGGATCGACAAGCGCACCATTGACATCCTTGCGGCATCCCATCGGGTGCTGGATGCGGATGCACCCTTCCTCCTGCTTTCCGGCTATCGGTCGCCCAAGACCAACGCGATGCTGAGACGACGCTCCCGGGCCGTCTCCCGGAACTCGCTGCACATGAAAGGCCAGGCAGCAGACGTCCGGCTGCACGGGCGCAGCGTCGCGCAGGTCGCGAGGGCGGCAGTGTCATGCTCCGCAGGCGGCGTTGGCAGATACTCGCGCTCCGGCTTTGTCCACATGGACTGCGGCCCCGTTCGAACCTGGGGACGCTAGGCCCTGTTCACATGATTCGAGTCTGACAGCGATCAGGCGGTCTTTCTGACGCAGCGAGGAAGGGCATCCGGTCCTCCGGTTGACATCTCCGGTCCGGTCGGCAAGCGTCGTTGTTTCGACCTGGTCACGGGTGACTCAGAACACCGTGCGCCCGAGCGACCGACATGTGCAGGCGAGATCCGCACCACCGTGGAGGCGGGAGACCGCCACTGTGTCGGCAGGACCTCTGAAGCCGGCATCGAGCCGAGTCGGACATCCTAGGCGGGATCATTGGGTGCACCCGTCGTTGCCCTGATCACCAGTTCCGCAGAAATCTCGGACACGGTCGCTGGCATGCTGGGATCCTCGATGCGATCCAGCAACACCCTTGCAAGCTTGCGACCCAGTTTCTGGGGGTGCACGGCCATCGTGGTCAAAGGAGGCGTGGCGGCGGCTGCGTCCTGAATGTCGTCAAAGCCGATGATCGAAACGTCGTGACCCGGCCTTTGGCCCGACCGAATGAGCGCGAGGCTGGCGCCGAGAGCCACCACGTCACCATTGCAGACCACGCCGGTGACCTCTGGATGCGCCCGACGCAAGGCCAACAGGGCATTGAGCCCGGCCAGCTTGTAGTCCTCACAGTCCCAGACCACGCCCGGCGCAAGATCGCGTCGCGCCCTCTCCCGTTCGTACCCCTCGATCCTCTCCCTGCGCACATGGGTCATTTCGGTTCCGCCGAGATAGGCAATGTGCCTGTGACCCAGGTCTGCCAGGTAGCCAGTCGCCGTTGCGGTCGCCTCGGCATTGCGGATGCCGACATGATCAAAATCGCGGTGCACGGGTCTCAAGAAGGTGACGGTGGGTATTCTCTGCGCGCTTAGCAATTCCAAGGCCTCGGATCGCGTGTCCGCAGCCGGAACCCAAAGCAGTCCGCCGCGACCGTGCCGGATGAAGGCTTCGAGCTGCCTTTTCTGCCGATCGGAGTCGTCGCGCGTGTCCACGACGGAGACCAGGTATCCCTTTGCTTCCAGCAGATCCACCGCGCCGCTGATGACCTCTGCATTGAAAGGGTTCTGCAGCTGGTTGATGACGAAGCCGATCTCGTGGTTTTCGCCGGAGCGCATGGCGGCGGCACGGGAGTCTTTCACGTAGTGCAGCTTGCTTGCTGCCTTCAGGACCTTCTTGCGGGTTTCGACCGAGATACGCCCAGTGCCGCGCAATGCCTGGCTCACGGTCGGAACCGAAACGCCCGCCTCCTTGGCGACGGTTTCCAGTGTTGGCTTGCCGGACACGGCTGGACCTTCCGATTTAGATATAACGTTTAGGCTTGATTTTGTGTGCTGCGGCTCAAATATGCAAGAGGATTCATGACTTTCCAGTAAAAAAGGTCAAGCCGGTTTCAAAAAATTCCTTGACAGAAGATATAACGATATATCAACCTGCAGCCAAGGGAGGTGATTCGCAACGGCCGGCTCCACGGACCAATGCTTGCCGCCCGACAGGGCTGACCGTTCGACCGCTGGTCGAGGCGAGGCTGATTTCAGATGGGCGTCGGCAAGAACGCCGGGCCCGACCGACACTCAAGGGAGGAAGCATGACCCTAAATTCGAGAATTCTTGGCGCGGCGTCTGGCGTTGCCATTGCCTGCACCGCATTCGCGGCCCAGGCCGAAGTGCTGTTCTGGTCCACGCAGGCAAAGCCTGTCGAAGAGGCGCAAGCCATGCGCGAGCAGGTCCTGGCCGGTGCCGGCGAAGTCGACTACCAGCCCAACGACGGCGGCCCCTGGCTGACCCGGCTTCAGGCCGAACTCCAGGCCGGTTCCGGGACGATCGGCGTCCTGGGCGCGCTGCATGGCGACTTCTCCGCCATGAATCCCGATGACCTGGTCGACCTTGACGGCCTTGGCGTGATGAGTGCTTCGGGCACGTTCAACGATCTTGCCAAGCTCGGCACCGGCAGCATGCAGTACGTTCCCTGGATGCAGGCCAGCTACATCATGGCGGCCAGCAAGGACGCGCTGCAGTACCTGCCCGAAGGCGCC
This sequence comes from Paracoccaceae bacterium, assembly GCA_965208685.1. Classification (GTDB taxonomy): domain Bacteria; phylum Pseudomonadota; class Alphaproteobacteria; order Rhodobacterales; family Rhodobacteraceae; genus JAJEFO01. The sequence goes on from CBDBPL010000007.1 coordinate 2,344,116, forward strand.
GACATCGACGCCCTCACGTACGACCAGCTGATCCAGTGGGCGGCCAACGCGCATGAAGCGGCTGGCGAGCCCAAGTTCGGTTTCCCCGCTGGTCCGAAGGGCCTGAAGCATCGCTTCTTCCAGGGCTATCTCTACCCCTCGTTCACCGATGGCGTGGTGCGCACCTTTGCCTCCGACGCAGCCGTGACCGCGTGGGAAAAGATGCGCGAACTCTGGGAGCACACGAACCCGGCTTCGACCAACTTTTCGTTCATGCAGGAGCAGCTGCTTTCAGGCGACGCGTGGATCGTGTTCGACCACACGTCGCGCCTTGCTCAGGCGTTCAACGAGCGGCCGGACGACTTCGTCGCCTTCCCGGCGCCTGCGGGCCCGACCGGGCGCGGATTCATGCCGGTTCTGGCCGGTGTCGCCATCCCGCGCACAGCGCCTGACATGGACGCGGCAAGTGCCTTGGTTGCGTACATGCTGAAGCCGGAAACCCAGATCGCGACGCTGCGTGCGACAAACTTCTTCCCTGTCGTCGAGGTGGACCTGCCCGGCGATCTGCCGCCGTCGGTGAAGGCTGCAGGTGACGCGGTTGCGAAAATGAGCGCTTCGGCGGATGCCAACCCGGGCCTGCTGCCCGCAGGTCTGGGCGACAAGGGCGGCGACTTCAACCGCATCTTCGTCGACAGCTTCGAGCGCATCGTGCTGGCTGGTCACGACATCCGCGCCGTCCTTGACGACCAGAAGGGCCGACTGGCCGCAATCATGGAGGAGACCGGCGCACCGTGCTGGGCTCCCGACGCACCTTCCGACGGGGCCTGCCCGGTCGAATAGAGCCGTCTGGGCCTTGTATCCCGGAGCCCGGACCCGCAAATTGGGTCCGGGCACATCCTCCGAAGACAATCCGACAACGGCGCATCCTCGCGCCAAGAAAGGAGCGGTCCGATGAACGCTCGGTTGTTGCCCTATGTCCTGATCCTGCCAGTGACTCTGTTCCTGTGCCTGTTCTTCCTGTACCCGTTCCTGCTGGTCTCGCAACAGGCGTTCAGTACCGGCGCTGGCTTCACGCTCGACAACTTCCGTGAGGTGACGAGCTACTGGAAGTTCCCGATCACCATGCGCAACACGCTGCTCCTGGCGGCCGCGGTGGTGCCGATCCAGCTGGCGCTTGCACTGTTGATGGCCACCATGGTCAACCGGATGCAGAAAGGCCGCGACCTTGTGCTCTACGTCTGGACCATTCCGCTTGGCATCTCGGACCTTGCCGCCGGCATCATCTGGCTGGCGATCTTCGAACAGTCAGGGTTCCTGAACTCGATGATGAGCGGTCTCGGACTCGTCGAAAAGCCGGTGAACCTTCTGACCTTCCAGAATCCCGGCATCGTGTTCCTGGCGATCATGCTGGCTGAGATCTGGCGCGCGACCGCGATCATGCTGGTGATCCTGGTGGCGGGCATCGGGCTGATCCCCAAGGAGTACTACGAGGCGGCAGAGGTCTTTGGCGCATCGCCCTGGAAGCGGTTCCTGCGAATCACCTTGCCACTCTTGCGCCCGAGCCTGCAAACCGCGCTCATCTTGCGGGTCATCCTGGCCTTCGAGATCTTCGCGGTAGTCGCCGCCCTCAGCGGCACGCTCTTCCCCGTCTTGATGGGTGAGACCTATGCCTACCAGTTCGACCTCCTGAACAGCGGGGCGGCGGCAGCGATGGCCCTGATCATCCTGGCCATCTCCATTGCCTTCACCCTGATCATCCTGCGCGTTCTGCGCGTTCCGAAAGGAGCCACGATATGACCGCCGTCACCACCGACATCGCCGCGCCTGACGCGCGGCAGGCGGGCCGCTGGGTCTACGTCAGCGCGGTTGCCCTGCTCTGCGCCTGGGTCATTGTTCCGCTGTATTTCCTGCTGATCAACACGCTCAGCTCTCCGGAAACGGTGAACAGCTTTCCCAAGCCGTTCATCCCTGAGTTCGACCTCGGCAGCCTGACCTTCTTTGCCAACTTCGCAGGGATGCTGACGGCCCTGAAGAACTCGATCCTCGTGGCGGCGCTGACCATGATCATGTCCATCGCGATCGGGGCGCCGGCGGGCTATGCCCTCTCGAGGTTCGACTTTCACGGCAAGGAGCTGTTTCGGCTCCTGATCCTGCTGACCCGGGCGTTTCCGCTGCCGCTTCTGGCGCTCCCCCTGGCGGTGATGTTCATCCGTACCGGGCTCGACGACACCGTGTTCGGCCTCGCGCTCGTCCATACGACGCTGGCGATCCCGTTCGCAGTGCTCATCACCTTTGCGCTCTTCTCTGGCATTCCCCTGGAACTGGAGGAGGCCGCCTGGACCCTCGGTTGCACGCGGCTCACCGCATTTTACAAGGTCGTGCTGCCGCTGATCCTGCCCGGGATCACCGCATCCGCGATCTTCGCCTTCGTGATCTCGTGGAACGAGGTCTTCGCGGCCGCGGTGCTGACCATCGAGAACAGGACGCTAACGGCGTTCCTCCTGCAGAACCTCGACACCTCGCCTCTGCACCTGAAATTCGCGGGCGGGTTCATCCTCGTCGTGCCGGCGCTGATTTTCATCTTCGCCGTGCGCAAGTACCTCTTTGCCATGTGGGGCATCGCCAACCGCTGAAGCGGGGCGCATCAGAAAGGAAACGAAAATGGCTCAGATCGAGATCAAGAACGTCGCCAAGCGTTTCGGGTCGTACCAGGCGCTGCATGACATCAACCTGACCATCCAGGACCAGGAGTTCATGGTGCTGCTCGGCGCCTCGGGCTGCGGCAAGACCACGCTTCTGCGAATCATCGCCGGGCTGGAAACCGCGACGACCGGCGAAGTCTCCATTGGCGGGCGCCGGGTGGACCACCTGGCCCCCAAGGATCGCGGAATCGCGATGGTGTTCCAGAACTACGCCGTCTTTCCGCACCTGACAGTGTTCGAGAACATCGGCTTCGGCCTACGGATGCAGAAGCTGCCCAACGAAGAGGTGAAACGCCGCGTCGAACGCACCGCGGAGCTGATGCATATCGAGCAGCTTCTGAAACGCTACTCGGGCGAACTGTCAGGCGGCCAGAGGCAGCGTGTCGCAGTGGCCCGTGCCTTGGCGATGGAACCAGACGTGATCCTGATGGACGAGCCGCTGTCGAATCTTGACGCGCTCCTGCGGATGGAGATGCGGGCCGAGCTCAAAGGCGTCCTGGCGGAAAGCAAAACGACCGCGATCTATGTCACTCACGATCAGGTCGAAGCCATGTCAATGGCCGACCGGATCAGCGTGATGCACGAGGGCGAAATCGTGCAGGCCGCCTCCCCCATCGAGGTCTACCGCAATCCGGCGGCGGAGTTCGTCGCCGGGTTCATCGGCAACCCGCCGATGAATTTCCTGCCCGCCGCGCCGACAGGGGACGGAAAGTGGTCCGTCGCCGGCCAGGTCGTGGAAGGGCCGAGCAGCGGCAAGCCGCTCAAGTTCGCGATTCGTCCCGAAGACATGCGCCCGGCCGACACGGGCCTGACCGCGACGGCCAAGGTTGTGGAGCCGCTGGGCGCGCATCTGCTGATCACCTGCGAGGTCCAGGGGTCGATGTTCCGTGCGGTGCTCGACAGCGACATGAGCGTCAAGCCGGGCGATCAACTGACACTTGCTCCGCAACCCGACCGAATGCGCTGGTTCGACCCCGAAACCACGCTGGCCGTCGCCTGAGGGCTGCCAGTGAGACAGGATCTGATCGAGAAGGCCCGCGCCGTGATCGCGCGCAACGATCGCGGCCACTACACCGTGCCGACACACGGGCTCTATCCCTTCCAGTGGAACTGGGACTCCGCCCTGAGCGCCCTGGGCATTGCCCATTTCGACGAGGCTCGCGCATGGACCGAGATCGAGACGCTGTTCTTGCATCAGTGGGAGGACGGGAAGGTCCCGCACATCGTCTTTCACGAACTGGATGACGGCTACTTTCCAGGTCCGGATGTCTGGGGCACGGCAGGGAAAGTCCCGACCTCGGGCATCACCCAGCCGCCGGTCACCGGATTTGCGGTGAGGCGCATCTTCGATCGTGCTCGTGACAAGGCGATGGCCGAAAGGCGCGCCCGTGCGTTGCTGCCCCGCATTCATGGCTGGCACAAGTGGTTCTACCGCGACCGGGATCCACAGGGCACCGGGCTTGTGGCAGTCATACACCCCTGGGAATCGGGCCGTGACAATTCGGTCGACTGGGACGACGCCCTCGCCCGCGTTCCGACCGAAGGTGTCGGCGAATTCCAGCGTCGCGACACAAGTCACGCAAACCCCGCGCATCGACCCACGGACGAGGAGTACAGGCGCTACATCTGGCTGGTCCAGCACTTTCGCGGCCTCGGCTGGGACGACTCGAAGCTGCACGACGCGTCGCCCTTCCGCATGGTCGATCCGGACTTCAACGCGATCCTGATCCGGTCGTGCAGCGATCTGGCCGATCTTGCCGAACGCTTGGGCGAGTCCGAAATCGCCGCGGAATCGCGCGCCTTTGCCGAACGGGGCATCGAGGCGATGGACGGCCTCTGGCACGAAGGGCTCGGCCAATACGTGTGCTACGACCGCGCGGCGCGAAAGCTGATCGACAGCCCGTCCATCGGCGGACTTCTGGCCGTCTTCTGCGCTGTCCCGAAACCCCGTGCGAAAGCCTTGGCCGCACGCATGACCAGGCTCGGTGAAACCGCGACGTTCATGGTGCCGAGCCACGATCCGACGGCGCCGGAATATGACGGCCTGCGCTACTGGCGCGGCCCCGTCTGGCTGATCGTGAACTACATGATTTCGGACGGGCTGAAGGCCGCAGGTCAGGACTGTGTGGCTCAACGCATTGACAGCGACAGCATCCGCCTGATCGAGAAGAGCGGCTTTGCCGAATACTACGATCCTGTCACTGGCGAACCCTGCGGCGGCAGCAATTTCACCTGGACCGCCGCAATGGTGATCGAGATTCTCAGCGCTGAGAGAACTCCCGCGTCAGCGACCCCTTCCTGAAGGGAGGGGCTTGAGGAACGAAAGTTCCGAGAGTCCATGCTGACCAGCACAGGAAAGGAGACTACGAAAGGATCCCGCATTGCAGGTCTTCGACCCTCAAACATCAGCAACTTCCAGGACTGTCCCCGCGCACGCGGGGAAGACCTGGAAGGGACGGCATCGGGATCCATAGCGCCCTTGTGACTTCCGTGCCGTCCTTGCGGCAAACACATGCGACTTGGCAATCCCGCGCGCGGACCCCGAAAGTCGCCGGGGATCACGTGAGACAATGGCTGCATTTGCGCGAAGGGTCCACGTCCGGATCTTGCGAGCAAGAGGACTGCCGTTTGGTCATGGGGAACCGCCAAGGAGGCGCCAATCGTCGACAGCGTGCATTGCGGGACCGACGGCCCCCGAATCCAATGGCTATCCCCCGCTCCTCCTGAACATCCGGGGCAACGGGAAGAATTCCAGAAAGAACCTCTGCAATTCCTCGACCGACGTGAACAGCTTATCGGGCTCCCACGCATCGAGAAGGCGCCTATCGCCCAGTCCCCATCCCGCTCCCAATGCCGTCACACCGGCTGCACGGGAGGCCTCAGGTTCCTCGGGGCTGTCCCCGACATGAAAGGTGCTTTCGGATTCGACGTCCGCCTTGCGCGTGGCCAGCGTCAAAGCCTCCGGATCGGGCTTCTGTCACTTTGCTTGATGGTACTCAATCACGATCCTGATCGGCCACTTGTGCCGCTTGACAAAGAACCGAGGAGCCATGTCAGGGCGCTTCGTGACAGTCGCAAGCGTCTCGTCGCAAGCATCCAGCTCCCAAAACAACTCGTCGAATCCGTCATACACTTTCAGATCGGGTGCTTGCTCCATCAATTCGTCCCGGACACCGGAAATTCGCCGGAACCATGGAAGGCCGCAGGCGTGTCCGCGCTAGCGCAACCTGGCGCCGTCCTGGCCGAAGAAATAGACCCGTCTCTGCTCGAACCGAAGGCCGACGCGGTCGCCCGGACCGCTTCGGGTGTCGCCACGCTCCTCGATGATCATCTTCTCGCCCGAGTCGCAGGTCAGGTAGGCATAGGACACGCCGCCCAGGGCCTCGGTAAGCTCGACCTGGTGTGTATCGCCATCAAGATCGATCTCGACATGTTCAGGCCTGAGGCCGACAGTCATGGCCTCTCCTGCCGGCGGCAGGGCAACGCCGGTCTGAATGGTCTGCTTCAGGCCGGGCACCGCGACTCCGCCCGATTCGGCGCTTGCGCCGAGAAAGTTCATCGAGGGTGACCCGATGAATCCGGCGACAAAGCGGTTGTCGGGGTCGCGATAGAGTTCAAGAGGCGCACCGACCTGCTCGACAATTCCGTCCCGAAGCACCACGATCTTGTCCGCCATGGTCATGGCCTCGACCTGGTCGTGGGTCACGTAGATCATCGTCGCGCCGATCTCCTTGTGAAGCCGCGCGATCTCGACCCGCATCTCGACCCTCAGTTCGGCGTCGAGGTTCGAGAGAGGCTCGTCGAAGAGGAAGACTTCCGGGCCACGCACGATGGCGCGCCCAATCGCGACACGCTGGCGCTGCCCCCCCGAAAGAGCCGCCGGCTTGCGTTTCAGGTACTCGTCCAGCCGCAGGATCTGGCTGGCCGTGGCGACCTTGTCCTTGATCTCGGTCGCCGGGTGCCCGTTCATCTTCAGGCCGAAACCCATGTTCTGCTCGACCGTCATGTGCGGATAGAGGGCATAGGTCTGGAACACCATCGCGACGCCACGCTCGGCGGGATCCATTCGCGTCACGTCCCGCGAACCGATCCTGATCGTGCCCTCAGTGGTTTCCTCGAGGCCCGCGACCATCCGGAGCAGCGTGGACTTGCCACAGCCAGACGGACCCACGAAGACGCAGAACTCGCCGTCCGAGATGTTCAGGTCCACACCATGAATGACCTGAACTTCGTCGTATCGCTTGATCACCTTGGATAGGGAAACGCCGGACATCAGGAGCTCCTTCTAGTTGGGGAATTGCCAGGGCTGGACTTCAGCCGCGATTTTCGACGCGGTCTCGCGCAGGGTGGGACTCAACGTCCTCAACTCGTCGAGCGACCGCCGTGACGTCGAGGTCGCAATCGAAATCGCTCCGACGACGCGCCTCTGGTCGGGGATGATGGGCGCAGCCACGGAAATTATGCCCTGTTCGTGCTCTTCCCGGTCGAATGCTATGCCCTCGTCCCGTATCTGGTCAAGTTCGGGCCACAAGCTCCTTGGAGACCTGTGAGTGTGCGGAGTGTAGGGCACGAAGGCCTGCATCTTCAAAGCCTCGCTGCGGGTTTCCTCGGGAAGGAATGCCAGGATGGCCTTGCCGACACCCGTGCAGTAGCTGGGCGCGATGAGGCCGGTTTGAGCAAGGGTGTCAAAGAGATTCGTTGTCTTCCGCTTGTCCACGAAGATGACATGCCCGTGATCGATCTGCGCCAGGTGGACCGCCTCCCGCACCAGATCAGCCAAGGCATCTACATGGGGGCGCGCGATCGGAGCCAACGACGACTGTTGCCAGGCTGCATGGGCGAGCCGCACCAGCCTAAGGCCCAGCATGTAGGTCTGCCGCTCGTCATCATAGGAAAGCATTCCTTGACCTGCCAGGGACTGCAGGAACCGGTACAGCGTCGCCCTTGGAAACCGCGATTCGTCCAGAAGTTCGGAAAACCGGACCGGGCGGCCGTGCTCCGCCACCTGGTCGAGCACTTCAAGTGCCTTGCCTACGGTGCCGTTTCTCTCCATCACTCGTTTCCGTTCTCCGCACGGCATGCAAGGAAATCGCAATGCCGTGTTGACAAGGGTAACCCGACTCGTGCTAGGATTTCAATATGCAAAACTGGGTTTCATTATTTGGAACCAAAACATGGGACAAACTGGGAGAAAAAGCATGCGTTCCATCCTAAAGGCGTCCATCGCGGCGCTTGGCCTTGCCGCCATGACGGTCGGCGGGACATCTGCCAGCGGTCAGTCGCTGTCAGGAGACCTGAAGATCTTCCTTGACACTTCGAACCCCGCTCCGCGCGCAACCATGGAAGCCGTGATCGCCCGGTTCCAGGCGAAGCATCCGGACCTCAACATCGAGACAACGGTGATCGATCGAGAGGAATACAAGACCCAGATCAGGAACTTCCTGACCGCCAACCCGCCCGACGTTGCAACCTGGTATGCAGCGAACCGGATGCGTCCTTACGTGGAAGCGGGTCTGTTCGAAGACGTCTCGGATCTCTGGACGGAGCCGGAAATCGCCCAGAACCTCGCCTCGACGAAGGGCGCAATGACCATCGACGGCAAGCAGTGGGGCGTGCCCTATACCTACTACCAATGGGGCGTCTACTACCGGAAGGACATCTACGAGGAACTCGGCCTGAACGAAGCGGCCGACTGGGCCGAGTTCAAGGCAAACTGCGAGGCCATCCTCGCCTCGGGCCGCAAGTGCTTCACCATCGGCACCAAGTTCCTGTGGACCGCCGGCGGCTGGTTCGACTACCTGAACATGCGCACCAACGGCTTCGACTTCCACATGCAGCTCGCCGGCGGCGAGATCAGCTGGGAAGACGACCGCGTCAAGCAGACCTTCGCCAACTGGCGTGAACTGATCGACATGGGAGGGTTCATCGACAACCACCAGACCTACAGTTGGCAGGAAGCGCTTCCGTTCATGGTCAACGGCGACGCGGTGCACTACCTGATGGGCAACTTCTCCGTGGCACCGCTGCGCGATGCCGGTCTCACAGATGACCAGCTGGACTTCTACCAGTTTCCGGTCATCACCCCAGGCGTCGCGCTTTCCGAGGACGCGCCAACCGACACCTTCCACATTCCGGCAAATGCCGCGAACAAGGAAGCGGCGCGAGAGTTCCTGCGCTTTGTCGTCTCGCCTGGCGAGCAGACCGAGATCAACAACGGCAGCAACCTGGGCCAGCTTCCGGTCAACGCGATGTCGTCGGTCGACGACGACAAGTTCCTGAACGAAGGCTTCGCCATGCTGTCCACAAACAGCCCCGGCGGCGTCGCCCAGTTCTGGGACCGCGATGCTCCGGCTGAAATGGCCAAGGTCTCGATGGAGGGCTTCCAGGAGTTCATGGTCAAGCCTGACAACCTCGATCGCATTCTCGCCAAGCTCGAGCGTGCGCGCCAGCGGATCTACAGATAGTCCGGACCAGTGCGGGCACCCCTCACGGGGTGCCCCTTGACAACGACAGTTCATTTCCAGTCTTTTTTGATTGCTGTTTCCTGAACGGTTTCCTGCGGGAGCAAGGCAATGAGCGAGTCCAGCCTTCAAGATGTCCGCGCGGTCAATGGCGGCGGCTCGTGGTTTCACCGGAACCAGATCGCGATCACGCCCTGGCTCTTCCTTGCACCCGGCGTTCTCTTCTTCATCTTCTACGTCATTTCCCCGATCTTCCAGTCCTTCAACGTCTCGCTCTACGAATGGGACGGGCTCGGAGAGGCCGAATACATCGGACTGAGGAACTACCAGGATCTCTACTGGGAATTCGTCGACCGGGACGCGTTCTTCGTCTCTCTCAAGAACAACGTGATCTGGCTCATTCTCTACCTGCTCGCAATTCCGGCGGGCCTGTTGATCGCTCTCTTTCTCAACCAGAACGTCTGGGGCATCAGGCTCTACAAGTCGCTCTTTTTCTTTCCTTTCGTCATCAGCCAGGTTGTCGTGGGGCTGGTCTTCACCTGGTTCTACGATCCGACCTTCGGGCTCCTGAACACGATCATCGGCTGGGTCGGCCTCGGGCCGATCAACGTCCTGGGCGACGAGCGCCTAGTGACCTACGGGATCATCGCCGCCGGCCTTTGGCCCCAGACCGCCTATTGCATGATCCTCTACCTCACCGGCCTGAACGCGGTGGATCCCGAACAGGTCGAGGCGGGCCGTCTCGACGGAGCCAAGGGCTGGAAAATGCTCTGGCACGTGATCATCCCGCAACTGAAACCCGCAACCTTCATCGCTTTCGTGGTGACAATCATCGGCGCGCTTCGCTCGTTCGACCTGATCTCGATCATGACCCAGGGCGGGCCCTTCGGCTCGTCACGCGTTCTCGCCTTCTACATGTTCGAGGTCGCGCTGTCGGAATACGGCTTCAGGATGGGATACGGCGCAGCCATCGCCGTGGTCCTCTTCCTGATCATGCTCTGCTTCATCGCCTATTTCCTCTGGTCGATGTGGAAGGAAGAGAAGGGAGCGCGCTGACATGTTTCCGAGACCGATCGAATCCACCGCCCGAACCACTCAAGCCGCCTACAAGACGCTCTTGCCGATCGCGCTCTTGATGTGGCTGGCACCGCTGCTCGCGGTCGCGGTCTTCTCGATCAAGCCGGATGCGGATTTCACGACCGGCAACTATTGGGGAATTCCCACTACGTTCGAGGGCCTGAACAACTATGGGAAGGTCTTTCTCGAAAGCGACATGCCACGCTACCTCCTGAACTCCGTCTTCATAACGGTGCCAACGGTGATCGGGGCGGTCGCGCTGTCGGCGATGACAGGATTCGCCCTTGGCATCTACAAGTTTCGCGCCAATCTCTGGATCTTCTTCATGTTCGTCGCGGGCAATTTCGTGCCGTTCCAGATTCTCATGGTTCCGGTGCGAGACCTTACGCTGGACATGGGCCTCTACAACACAAAGACGGGTCTCGTCCTCTTCCACATCGCGTTCCAGACGGGGTTCTGCACCCTGTTCATGCGCAACTTCATCCGCGCGCTTCCCTTCCCGCTGATCGAGGCGGCCCGGGTCGAAGGCGTCGCCGAATGGCGAATCTTCTGGTTCGTCGTCCTGCCGCTGATGAAGCCGGCCCTTGCCGCCCTGTCGGTGCTGATCTTCACCTTCATCTGGAACGACTATTTCTGGGCGGTCGTACTGACGCAAGGACCGGAAAGCCAGCCTGTCACCGCCGGCATCACGTCCTTCAACGCCCAGTACCGCGCCGCCTATCACCTGATGAGCGCAGGCTCGATCGTTGCGGCCCTGCCGCCGGTCCTGATGTTCTTCCTGATGCAAAGGCACTTCATAGCAGGTCTTACGCTTGGCGCCGTCAAGTAATGCACGCATGGAGACTTGACGACGGCCACCAAACCGTGGTCCTGGCCGCACGCGGGAATCGCCTGCCTGAAGTCGTCTACTGGGGTGCAGCCCTCCCCGGTTCAGAAGATCTGGACGCGCTCGTCGACGCGAACTGTCTCGACGTCACGGGCGGCATGCTTGACGAAAACCCGGATCTCTCGATATGCCCGGAAACGGCCCGCACCTTTCCGGGACAGCCCGGACTGATCGCGCATGACGTGGACGGCACGCCGATCCACGGGACCTTGCTGCTAGTTTCTGCAGACGCCGACGAAGGCCACATCCGCCTGACCTGTCACGATGAAACAAGCGGAATGACCTATCTTGCGGAACTCTCCATGGATTCCACGACGCGTGTCATCACGGCGTCCGCCACGCTCAGATCGGACAGGCCGATCCGCGTGCTATGGCTGGCGGCTCCAGTCATGCCCGCCGCACAGCACTCGGACGAGATGATCGACGTCTCGGGCCGTTGGTGCGGCGAATTCCAATTGAACCGCACGCCATGGATCCCGGGCATCCGTCTCCGCGAGAACCGCACCGGGCGATCCGGCCACGAGCACTTTCCAGGGCTGTTCGTGCCTGCGCGCGGCGCAACGAACACCCAGGGCGAGGCATGGGCGTTTCACTACGGTTGGTCCGGTGGCCACCGCATGGTGGCCGAGGAACTCCCGGACGGGAGACGGCAGGTCCAGTTCGGACACGCAACGGGAATCGACTCGAGGCCTGGCCTGGAGTTCAAGACCGCACCGCTCTATCTCGCATACTCCCGAACCGGACTGAACGGATGTGCGGTGTCATTCCAGCGTCACGTCCGGGACCAAGTCGTGACCTGGCCAAGGCCGGGGCGCCCACGTCCCTTGCACTACAATTGCTGGGAAGCCGTCTACTTCGACCACAATCCCGAGGTGCTCAAGGACATAGCAGGTCACGCCGCCCGGCTTGGCGCAGAGCGTTTCGTGCTCGACGACGGCTGGTTCGACGCGCGCAATGACGACACCAGCTCGATTCCCGACTGGGATGTCGACCGGCGCAAGTTCCCGGATGGCCTGGATCCTCTCATAGAGCACGTTCACGGACTCGGCATGACGTTCGGCATCTGGTTCGAGCCGGAAATGATCAACCCCGACAGCGGCGTCTATCGGAAGCATCCCGACTGGGCATTCGGACCAAGCGACCAGATTCTGGGGCGCCAGCAGATGGCGCTCGACATGTCGAACGAGGCTGTACGCGAGCACGCGTTCGCGAAAATTTCCGCAATCCTTCGTGCCCACGACATCGATTACATCAAGTGGGACCACAATCGCGTCCTCCCGGTCCCCGATCACGCGCAAGCCGAGGGAACACACGTCTTGATGGGCCGGCTCCGCGAGGCATTTCCCGACGTCGAGGTCGAGACCTGCGCCTCGGGTGGCGGGCGCCTGGACCTAGGCATCCTCTCGCACACCCAGCGGGCCTGGCTCTCGGACTCGAATGACGCCTTGGAGCGCCTTTCCATGCAGCACAACGCCGCGCTCTTCCTCCCGGCGGCCGTGACCGGCAGCCATGTCGGGCCTCGCGTCAGCCACACGAGCGGACGGAGCCTGGACATCCGGTTCCGGGCCTGGGTCGCCGCGAGCCGTCACATGGGCATCGAGATGGATCCCCGCGAACTGACCGAGGACGAAACGGGAGTTCTCGCAAGGGTCATTGCATGGTGGAAAGCCAATCGCGACTGGTTGATGCAGGCAGACATCCTGCGCCTTGACAGCGCGGATCCGGCGATCATTGCCGAGATGCACATCTCGGCAGACCGGTCCCGCTTCGCTGCCTTCATCGGCAAGGCGGCGACTTCGGCCCAGATCCTGCCCCGTCCCATCCGCTTCGCGGATCTCGACCCGAATGCGTCCTATCGAGTCGAACTCGCCAACCGCGACGACGCCGTACGGCTCTCACGGGGCAAAATGGCGCTGAAAAACGGGCCCCTGGCGCTCTCTGGACGCTTCCTTGTCTCCAAGGGCCTCACGCTTCCCTGGAGCTATCCGGCATCTCTCTGGGTCATCGAGGGCTCGCGCCTCTGACTCGCGCAGCGTGCGGTCGGCTCGAAACGCTCGGGACGTTCTTCCCGCCCATTGTCTCGGTGCGGTCACGGATGGCGTGAACGCACGGCACGTTTCACGCCGAATGGGCGCCGTCGGCAAGATCACTCACGAATTCGAGCACCTCCGCAGGCGATCGCCCCTTTCCGACGAGATCGACGATTGCGGACCCCACGACAGCACCGTCCGCGACGCGGGCGATTTCGCGACCGGCTTCCGGCGTCTTGATCCCGAACCCGACCACGACAGGCAGGTCCGTCGCGGCCCTGATCCGGTCCACCTCCGGCCCGACGTCACCGGCGACCGCGTTGGCTGCGCCGGTAATTCCGGTGATCGAGACATAGTAGACGAACCCCGACGTGTTCTGCATGACCTTTGGCAAGCGCCTCTCGTCGGTGGTCGGCGTGGCAAGCCGGATGAAGTTCAGCCCTGCCTCCTGCGCCGGGATGCAAAGCTCGTCGTCCTCTTCGGGAGGCAGGTCGACAACGATCAGGCCGTCTACGCCGGCAGCCTTTGCATCGCGCAGAAAGGCGTCGACTCCATGGTTCAGGATCGGGTTGTAGTACCCCATCAGCACGATCGGCGCCTCGTCGTCATCCTCACGAAACGCCTGCACCAAAGCCAGCGTCTTCTTGAGCGTCTGACCGGCAGCCAGGGCGCGCTGCCCCGCGAGTTGAATCACCGGGCCGTCCGCCATCGGGTCGGTGAACGGCAAGCCCAGCTCGATCACGTCTACGCCGGCGCCTGGCAGGCCCTTCAGTATCTCAAGCGAGGCGTCAAAGTCGGGATCCCCTGCCATCACGTAGGCGACGAAGGCCTTTCGGCCCTCCGCTCTCAGGGCCGCGAAACGGGCATCTATCCTGGTCATCAAATCATCCCGCAGGAAACCCCGTCCTTCAGGGCGGGGAGGAATGCGGGCTTCCGTGTTCCGTGCATCGTTGCCGTCTCCTTCATCCGTGACGTGTCGACGTGATATCCGTAGCCGTCGCCGCGCTGGACGACGCGGCAGTGCCGGTGCGAGATCCCCTGCACCGTCCCCTTCGCCGTCTGGACGTTGAAGGAGCCTGTCCGGCGCACCGCGACGCGGCCCACGTGGACACCCCTCTTCTTTCCCGAGGGCACGGTCGCGCGCACGATGTCGCCCGTGCGGAAGCCGCGCACGCACTTCTCCGCCATCAGGTATCCGACCGGGAAGCCGGACCGGTCCACGCGGGTCCGCGCATGCGAGCCCCGGCCCATGGCCCGGATCGCGAGCACGGGCTGCCTCCAGCCCTTCAGCGCCGGCGTCTCGCCGACGCAGGCGGCGTCGAGGGCATGCGACTTCGGGATCCCCAGCCGCGTGCGGTTGAACTTCGTCCGCCCGCCCGAGGCGCCGGCGACGGGCAGCCCCGTCCGCTTCAATGCCTCGAACAGGACGCGGCGGGTGGCGTTGACCGCGGCGGCGGCGGAGAGCGGCGCCCTGGCCTGCGCCAGCACCCTCCGGAGACGTTCCGGACGGCCTGCCAGGAAGGTCTCCACGGGCTGCGCGCCCTTGGCCTGGTTGCAGGACGGGCACGCGAGGGCCAGGTTCGAGACCCGGTCGGAGCCGCCCCTTGCCTTCGGACGCACGTGGTCGACTTGCAGCGGCGTGTCCGTGGCACCGCAATAGGCGCACGTCCGTCCCCACTTCTCGAGCAGGCATTCCCTGACCTCGTAGCCGGCGAGGGTCCCCTGCTGGTACTCCGCGCCCGCGATCTCCGGGTTCTCCAGCGCCTGGGTGTCGAACCGGACGACCTCGCACGCGATGGAGGTCACGGGTGCGAGCCTGCGCAGCCGCTCCGTCCACGAGGCCACGTTGTCGACCCGCGACTGCAGCGAGGGCGGGAGCTTTCTCCCGGAGCGCCTGTTGTCGAACCGCTTCTTCCGGTAGCGCAGGTTCGCCGAGCGTCGCCGTCTCCGGTAACCGGCACGTTGCCGCATCGACTTGCGGATTCTCTCTCCCCTGTGCTCGATCTCGGCCAGGAACAGGACCTCGCCGTCCTCCCGCACCAGCGCCAGGCCGGTGGTCTTCGCGCCGGGATCAACCTTCAGCCCGACCTCCTGGGCCTCGCCTCCGACCCGGTCCCGGAGCCGGATCGTGAACGGATGGAGCCGCACCACGACGGCGCGTCCCTTCTCCAGGAGCTTTCTCGCCCTGGCCGGGTGGCACGGCATCAGCGGGGCGCCGCACCGGTCCAGGACGAAGACGCGGCTTGCGCCGCTCTCGGGGTCGCTCGCGCTTCCCCGGTGACGCCGGCCGAAGCCGGTCTCCCCTCGCACAACCTGACCACCCGCATCACGATCCGCCCGTTTGCTTCCCGATCGGTCCACCGGACCGATCGCCGCAAGCGGTTCGTAAGCAAACCGTGCCCGACCCGGCGTGTCTGCAAACGATTCTTCCAGGGTCCGGGGCTGAGGAAGCACCCCGGAGTGGGTCTTGAACGAATGGTGCAAGGTAGATTGGATCGTAGTCTCCTTTCCTGTGCTGGTCAGCATGGGCTCTCGGAACTTCCGTTCCTCAAGCCCCTCCCTTCAGGGAGGGGTCGCTGACGAAACCACTCCGTCAGTCCCGGTCTCTGTGCACAATCGGCCGGGGAAGATCAACGCCTCAAGGCGCTTCTTCGCAGCCAAGCATCCACTGCACGCCGTATCGGTCGGTCAGCATGCCGAAACCCGCGCTCCAGAATGTTGCCGCGAAAGGCATGGTGACCTCCCCGCCCTCCGCGAGCCGATTGAAGGCGGTCTCTGCAGCTTCCTTCGTTTCGAAGTTCAACATCACGTTCGCCCCGGCCATCGGTTCCGATGGTCCCGCGAGGGAATCCGATCCCATCAGCTTGCCTTCGGGAAAGTTCACCTCGAAATGGGCCAGCCAACTCTTCTTGTCCTCGTCGATGGGGAATTCGGGCGGCATGTCGCCCGCCGCAACAACCATGCCCGGCTCGCCTCCCAGGATGTCGGCGTATGTGGTCATCGCCTCCCGGCAGAGGCCGTCGTTGAAAAACAGGTACGGTGAAAGTTGCATCATGCATTCTCCCTTGATCTGGATCCACCTTAGCACATCTTGCACGGAATGCAGGTGCCGGATATTGCCCCGTGACGACACGCGAGGGGAATGCATCGTGGGCTTCAGAACCGGGATTGTCGGATTGCCGAACGTGGGCAAGTCCACCCTCTTCAACGCTCTCACCAGAACCGCTGCGGCGCAGGCCGCGAACTTCCCGTTCTGCACGATTCAGCCCAATGTCGGGGAAGTCGCCGTGCCGGATGACCGCCTTCCCAGATTGGCGGAAATCGCGAGAAGCAAGGACGTGATACCGGCCCGGATGACCTTCGTTGACATCGCCGGCCTCGTGAAAGGCGCTTCCAGGGGCGAGGGTCTCGGCAACCAGTTCCTGGCCAATATCCGGGAGGTCGATGCAATCGCGCATGTGCTGCGCTGCTTCGAGGGCAAGGACGTGACGCATGTCGAAGACCGCATCGACCCCTTGGCGGACGCAGGGACGGTTGACACGGAACTCATGCTCGCCGATCTCGAATCAGTCGAAAGGCGCTTGCAGAACATTGCCCGCAAGGTGAGGGGCGGAGACAAGGAGGCCGTCTTGCAGGAAGGCCTTCTGGTGGCTGCCAGGGCGGCCCTCGAATCTGGCCAGCCGGCACGAACGGTCGAGGTCGCTGACGACAGGGCGAACGCGTGGAAAATGCTGCAGCTGCTGACCGCAAAGCCCGTGCTCTATGTTTGCAACGTGTCTGAAGACGAGGCCGCTTCCGGCAACGAACACTCCGCCGCCGTGGAGCGGATGGCAGCAGGCCAGCATGCAGCGTCGGTCGTGATTTCAGCCAGGATCGAGGAGGACGTCAGCCAGCTTGAGCCTGAAGAGGCAGCCATGTTCCTCGCGGAAATGCACCTTGACGAGCCTGGTCTGGACCGCTTGGTGCGTGCGGGCTACGAGCTTCTGGGACTGCAAACCTTCTTCACGGCAAACCCCAAGGAGGCGCGCGCCTGGACCGTGCGGAAGGGCGCACTGGCTCACCAGGCAGCCGGAGCCGTCCACAGCGACTTCGAGAAGGGTTTCATCCGGGCCGAGACGGTGGGCTTCGAGGACTACGTTGAACTCGGCGGAGAGAGTGGCGCGCGAGATGCCGGAAAGCTCCGTGCCGAAGGCAGAAACTATGTTGTCAGGGAGGGCGATGTGTTGCATTTCCTGCATTCGTCGTAGGCGGGCCTGATTTGCGACGGTCCGTTCCGGTCCGGCCTGTCGACGCAGACATCCAAGGAGAGCCCATGCCCGCATCCCATCCTGAGGCGCTGAGATTTCTCGAAACGCGCCGGTCGCGTCCTGCAAAGACGCTCGCTGCCCCGGCACCTGACCGCGACTCGCTTCGCCGACTGCTCACCGTCGCCGCCCGATCTCCCGATCACGGGAAGCTGGAGCCCTGGCGCTTCCTTGTCCTGGAGAAAGAGGCGCTTGAGCGACTTGCCTCGACGCTTCCCTCCAAGGGAAAGGAGCTTGGGATCGAGCCAGAAAAGATCGCCAAGTCGGTGGACGAGTATTCGCGGTCGCTCCTCGCCGTGGCCGTGGTTGCGTGCCCAAGGCCTTCCGAAAAGATTCCTGAAATCGAGCAGACCCTGTCAGCGGGTGCCGTCTGCATGCAACTCCTGAACGCGTGTCTCGCTGCCGGGTGGGGAGCGAACTGGCTTACTGGCTGGGCCTGCCATGATCGCGACTGGCGGGAACGGCATCTTGGACTCGGACCCGGCGAGTGGATTGCCGGCATCATTCACGTCGGCAGCGAGACAAGCGCTCCGCCGGATCGCCCGCGGCCCGACCTCGAAGCGATCACCGAATGGGTGGCGTCCTGATTCCGAGGGCGTTTCTGGCTGCCCTCGGCCAGGTCCGGGATCCCCGATTTCGCACCGTGCTTGCGAAGGGCCTGCTGCTGGCGATCCTGTTTCTGTTCACGCTCCATGTCGCAGTCCTGTGTGTCCTGCTCTGGATCCTTCCGGATGTGATCGCGTTGCCCTGGATGGGCGAGATTTCCGTTCCCCGCCAATTCGTTTCCTTGGGGTCATTCCTTGTCATGGCGGTGCTCTCGACATTCTTGATGGTACCCGTCGCCGCCGCGTTCACCGGCATTTTCCTCGACGATGTGGCCGACGCGGTCGAGGCCAGGCACTACCCCACGCTTTCTCCTGCACCTCGCATCGGATCGATGGACGGCCTGAGGGAGTCGATCGGCTTTCTGGGCATCGTGCTCGTCGCCAATCTCGCGGCACTCGTGCTGTACTTCACGCCGATTTCGCCGTTCGTTTTCTTCGGGTTGAACGGCTTCTTGCTCGGGCGCGAATACTTCCGGGTGATTGCCGTACGACGCTTGGGACGGAGGGATGCCGGGCGCTTGTTCCGAAGGCATCTCCCCGTGATCTGGATCACAGGAGCGCTGATGGCCTTGCTGCTGACGGTGCCGCTGTTCAATCTCCTGATTCCGGTTCTGGGTGCCGCGACCTTTACGCACATCTATCACGAGCTCGTCTCCTGAGCGTGGGAAGCCATGCGCTTTCTGCGCCCGCCCGCAGACGAAGCCGAGGTGGACCAAGCGATCGAGTGTCAGGTCTGGAATCGAAGGGGTGCCGAAGCTATCCGGGACTCTCAGCAGGTCCCATGCGGTCGAAAAAGTCGATGTCCCTGACCGTGAATCCCCCCCAAAGTATGACGGAGGCAATCAGCGCCCAGATCAGCACCGCCCATAGCGTGGTGATCTTCAGCTTGCGAAGCATGGAGAATGAAGATGCCGGAGAGCCGGCATGCGTACCCTTGACGCTTTCGCCTACATCGCCCTGCGTCTTCAGGCGAATTGGCAGCACGACAAACAGGACCATGAACCAGACAACCGCAAGCAGAACAATGGCCGAAAGGACGCTCATCAAGCTTCTTCCAGCTCGATCAAGGTACCATTGAAGTCCTTGGGATGAAGAAACAGCACTGGTTTGCCGTGTGCCCCGATCTTCGGCTCCCCATCGCCCAGAACGCGCGCTCCTGCAGACCTCATTGCATTGGCCGCGACCTGGATGTCCTCGACCTCGTAGCACAAGTGATGGATGCCGCCGGACGGATTCCTTTCAAGGAAGCTCGCGACGGGCGAATCATCCCCCAATGGGTGGAGAAGCTCAATCCTGGCATTTGGCAGCGTGACGAACACGACCGTGACACCGTGTTCCGGCTCGTCCTGCGGTGTGCCGACATCCACGCCAAGCACGTCCCTGTACTGCCGTACTGCGGCATCAAGATCAGGTACCGCGATTGCGACATGGTTGAGTTGTCCGATCATGCGAGTTCCCTTCCGCAACGAGAATCATGTCAAGCGGTACGGCGCCGCGCGGCACAGGTGGCATGTCGCCACAGGGCGGCGGCGTCTGCAACAGCAGCCTGCACCCTGGCGCTTGCCACGTGCAAGGGCACGCGCGTCCGAACTCCAGGTCGCGCGTCCAGCGCTGCATGCGCACGGCCTCAAGTTCTGGATCGCGAACTCATTTCCTCGAAGCCCGCTCGGAAATCGCGATCTGAGCGGCTGCAAGCCGTGCCACGGGAACACGGAAGGGCGAGCAGCTCACGTAGTCGAATCCCGCCGAACGGCAAAAGGCGATCGAGTCCTGATCTCCGCCATGCTCGCCACAGATCGACAGGACAAGGTCAGGATTGGAGCCTCTTGCACGGTCCGCCCCCAATGACAGGAGCTCCCCGACGCCGTCCATGTCCAGCTGATGGAACGGATCCTCGGGAAACACCCCAAGGCGCACGTAATCCGCCATGAACCGGCCCGCATCGTCCCGGGAGAGACCATAGGTCATCTGCGTCAGGTCGTTGGTGCCGAAGCTCAGGAAAGCGACCTGCGGCGCGATCTCATCGGCCCTGAGCGCGGCCCGTGGCGTTTCGACCATGACGCCCAGCTTGTAGTCGAACTGAACGCTCATTCGAGTCCGCACGGCGGCCGCCACCGCCTCGATCCGGCTGCGCACCAGTTCGACCTCGCGGCTTGCGGAGACCAGCGGGATCATGATCTCTGGCACCACAGGACGCTCTGGCCTGCTCGCGTGGATCGTCGCAAGGAAAATGGCTTCGGCCTGCGCCTCGTAAATCTCGGGAATCGTGACGCCGAGACGTACGCCCCTCAACCCGAGCATCGGGTTGAATTCCTCGAGCGCCTCGACATGACGCGTCACCTTGGACAGCGGAAGGTTCATCGCGTCCGCCAGGTCACGCAGCCCGTCGCGGCTCTTCGGCAGGAATTCATGAAGCGGCGGGTCGAACAGCCGTATGCAGACAGGCTTGCATTCCATCAGGTCGAAGAGATGCGTGAAGTCCTCGACCTGCAACGACACGAGACGCTCGAGCGATGCTGCCCGCCCCTCAGCGTTCTCCGCAAAGATCATCTCGCGCATCAAGGTAAGGCGATCCTCCTCGAAAAACATGTGCTCAGTCCGGCAGAGCCCGATCCCCTCGGCTTCGAACGCAAGGGCTACCTTGGCTTCGGAATACGTGTCTGCATTGGCTCTGACACGGATGTCCCTCGCCTCGTCGGCCCAGTCCAACAGCGTTCGGAACGCATCGCCCTGGGAAGGCTCAAGCAACGGCACGTCGCCAGCCAAGGCAGTTCCCGTGGTTCCGTCAATGGTCACGCAATCTCCCGCCTTGAAGACGCGCCCGTCCTCGGCCGTCAGGCTCCTGTCTCGACGGTTGAGCACTATTCCCGAGGCCCCGACGACGCCGGGAAGGCCAAGACCCCTCGCAACCATCGCGGCGTGACTTGTCATGCCGCCCCTTTCGGTCAGGACGCCGACTGCCGCGTGCATGCCGCGAATGTCCTCAGGCGAGGTTTCGCGCCGCACGAGAATAGCGGGCTCGCCCCTGGCATGGGCCGCCTGCGCTGCCGCCGACGTGAACACGAGCTTGCCCGTTGCCGCGCCCGGGCTTGCAGCAACTCCCTTGGCCAGCACGTCCCTTTGCGCGGATGGGTCCACTTGGCGATGCATCAGTTGCGTCAGAAGTCCGGGATCAATCCGCGAAACGGCCTCGTCCTTGGAAATTACTTCGTCGTTCGCGAGAGTGACGGCAATGCGGACCTCCGCCTGGGGCTGACGTTGGACGCGGATTGCGTCAAGAACGTTCAGTTCGCCTCCAACCAGAGCGAATTCGATCTGCATTTCCTCGTGCAGTCCTTGACGACAGGTCCCTCCAAAGCCGACCAGCTTGGCAAACGCTTCCGGACAGAGATCTTCCAGCGACGCTCCTCTGGAGCTGCGCGCAAGACAGATCGCGTCCTTGCTGCGCAACGCATCGCGGCCCTGACTCTGGCTCAGGTATCGTCCGATTACCTGCGCCTCACCGGTATCGCCGGCAACAAACTGAATCGCGCCGGAACCCGATTCCGGCGGCCCGAGACCGGCGGCCATGGCTTGCACGACAAGTCCGAGCCCCGCATCGGGTGGCGCGCCACGCGCCTGGCGCAGAAGCCGGGCCGACGTGCCTTCCCATGCCCGGGCCATGGACTTGAGAACATCCGTGAGCTGGCGCTCTGGTTCCTGCGGAAAGGGCTCGTCCATCTCGGCTTCATAGGCATCGAGCATGGATCTCAGGACCTCGGCGTCCGCTTCACGGGCAGCCTCGAAGGCATCTGGGTCCAGATGCGCGACCTGCACCGAGTAGGTCTGCACGAAGCGGCTGTAGAGTCGGTCAGCCGCCTCCGGTCCCAGGAGGCTGGCATATTCCGCATGTCGGGCATCATTCATGCCGATGTTCAGGATCGCCTCGGGACCGCCCCACTCCGGATCGCCGGAAGACGGGCGCACCGAAACGAGCGGAGCCTCGCCGAAATGCGCCAGCACCCTTGCCGCGTCTACGGTGCCGCCGGATGCCAGAGACCTCACCGTTGCAAAGGACAGCGCTATCGATGCAGGAACCGGCAGTTCCAGCCGAATGAGCCGCTGCAAGCACTTCGCCCGTTCGCCATGCGTCTCGGTCGCGATCGGGGCGGTGGCGTCTACAGCAACAAAATCTTCTATTTCAACGCGTTTCTGCACTGCGGCGATTCCTTTGCTCCGCAGCATACGCAGTAAACCTCAACGTTCAAGAATCGATGCGACCCGAGGCTGGACGGCTTTCGCATGAGGCGCCGGGCATCCCGATGCGGCATTCCTCCCGGGAATCGAGACGCAAAAGCCGACAGCGCCGCCCAACCAACGAAGCGCAACTCCTGTACCTGCTGGAGGACGAAAGGACGAAGATCTCCGGCGGCGTCATGAGGGCGTCTGCCCTCCCCGCGCGCGACCTGACAAGAATCCTACCCCTCGATCCTGTTAAGGTCCGCCACGGCAAGGCATGTTTCGCTGATGCGATGCAGGAGGTTGAGACGGTTTCGCCTCAGGCTTTCGTCCGCAGCGTTTACTTGCACCGCGTCGAAGAAACCGTCGATCGGCCCCCTGAGATTGGCAATGGCCGACATGGCCGACTCGAAGTCCTCGGCTCGCATGGCAGGACGAATTGCGGCCTCCGCCCCTTCCAGCGCATCAAACAGCGAACGCTCCTCGCCTGTCTCCGCCAATTCCGGGTCCGGGTCGCGTGCGTACTCGACGCCATCCTTCTCCTCGGCCTGTTTCAGGATGTTGTGCGCACGCTTGAAGCCCTGCGTGAGGTTTTCGCCGTCTTCGGTGTCCAGAAACGCGGAAAGGGCAGTTGAACGCTTGACCAGCAGCGTCAGGTCATCCGCGCCCGGCATCGCAAGACAAGCGTCAATGACATCGTGGCGAAGGCCCCTGCCACGAAGGAAGACCTTCATGCGATCGTGAAGGAATTCGAGGATCCCGCGCGGCAAGGCGAGGTCCCCGTCACCGATGCCAGGGTCACCTCCTGTCTTGTCATGCAAGGCCCTTGCCTCCTCGCTCCGCCCTGCCGCTCCGGAGTCATGTTCCTCAACGGCCAAGGCGGCCCGAAGGCCTGGCTTCGTTGCAATCTCGACGAAGGAAAGCCGGAGGTCGTTTTCGAGAATCAGCCTAATGACCCCGAGCGCCGCGCGCCTGAGCGCAAACGGATCTTTCGAGCCGGTCGGCTTCTCGTCGATCGCCCAGAACCCTGCCAGCGTGTCGATCTTGTCCGCAAGCGCGACCGCGATCGACAGATGCCCGTTCGGAACGTCGTCGGACGGGCCCAGGGGCTGGTAGTGCTCGCGCGCAACGCGTGCGACTTCGTCGGAGCAGCCCGCGGCACGAGCGTAGTGTTCGCCCATGATCCCCTGGAGTTCAGCGAACTCGTAGACCATCTCTGACGACAGGTCGGCCTTGGCAATCAGTGCCGCCGAGATCGCACGATCTGGGTCGGCACCCAATGCCGACGCGATCTCGCCCGCCAATGCCGAGATCCGGTCGATTCGCTCCGCCTGGCTTCCAAGCCTGTTATGGAACGTGACCTTGCCGAGCATGTCGGTCCACGCCTTCATGCCGTCCCTGGCCACGCGCAAATCGTTTTCCCAGAAGAACTTGGCATCCGAAAGGCGGGCCCGAAGCACCTTTTGGTTCCCGGCCATGATCGTTGCGCCCTTGTCCGCCGTCTCCCGGTCCGCCACCGCGATGAAATGCGTGATCCGGCCGGAACTGTCCCTTGCGCTGAAGAACTTTTGATGCACCCTCATCGAGGTCTGAAGCACCTCGGGCGGCAGATCCAGAAACTCCTCCCCGATCTCGCCCAGCAGAACCACCGGCCATTCGACGAGGCCCGCGACCTCTGCAAGAAGGCCCTTGTCCTCCACCACTGCAAAGCCCCGTTCATCCGCCAGCCGGGTTGCCTCGCGCATGATGATTTCTTCACGCTCCTTGGCGGAAAGAACGACCTTGGCCCCATTCATCTTCGCCAGGTAGTCGGCTGCAGACGTCACGGTGATCGGTCCGGGGGCCATGAAACGATGGCCCACCGTCCGGTCGCCGGCACGTATGCCGTCGACTTCAAGGTCAATGACCTGGATCTCGTTCGCGTCGCGCAGCAGGCAGATGATCGAGTGCAGGGGCCGCACCCATCTGAGGCTTCCGGAACCCCAACGCATGGACTTGGGCCACGGGAAATCGCGGATGACCGCGTCCAGAACCTCGGCCACGATCTGGCTTGCGGGGCGTCCTTCACGCTCGATGACCGCGAACCACACCTGCCCTTTCCTGCCGTCCCGCGCCTCAAGGTCCTCCTTGGAGAGCCCGGTTGAACGAAGGAATCCATCCAGCGCCTTCTCCGGGGCGTTGACACTCGGACCCTTTCGCTCCTCTCGCGTCGCCGGGCTCGTCTCCGGCAGGCCCGACACCGTCAGGATAAGCCGTCGCGGCGTGACATGGGATGTTGCCTCGTCATGAGACAATCCGGCCTCGGCAAGGCCGTCAGCCACGAGACGCTTCAAGTCCTCGGCCGCCGTCGCCTGCATGCGTGCGGGAATTTCCTCGGACAGGAGCTCGATCAGCAGGTCAGGCATGGATCAGTTCCTTGCATCGGCACCGCCCGAGGTGGGAAGATTGCAAGTGGATCAGCGCGTCCTGGGTCATTGGCGTTCCCTCGGTGGGGGCAGCGGGCAATCTTCCGGCAAGGATTCCCCGTTGAAATATCTCTTTCCGCAGCGGTTCAACTGGTGCCAGACGTAGCCATGCCCGTCTCCGGAGACGGCCACAACCCGGTCAAAGCCGTAAGCGATGTTTCCTGTGCCAAGAAACGCGACTGCAGAACCTCTTTCCAGCGCCGCACCGATTTCCGACGCATCAAAGCACCCGAACCATCCCGGCGCCACGTTAGGCACCGGATCGTCATGGACAACATAGGTCTCGGCGAGTGTCGCAAGACTCAGGCTGGTCGTGAAGCAAGCTCGGTACCGAAGAGGTGAACTTTCCGCGTCAATTGCTTGAAATTCTTCGTGGATTATCGGCTCAGTCACTCCTGAATGAAGCGTGGTCAGCATCACGTCGGACGCCCCGCTCGACGGAATCTCATCGTAGAACCCGTACACCTGCAGGTAGTACAGGCCACCGCCGGCAAGCGCGCAGCAAGTCACGAGGACAAGGGCAATCACCTGCCCGCTCATGCCACGTCCCGCTCCAGTCAAAACCGGTTTCCGCGCGGCGTGCATGTCAACGAGGTCAGGCTCTTTCTCCGGGCGCCCCGTCGGAGTTCCCGACTGGATCTCAGTTTGCAAGGCATCGCCACGGTCACGCGCCTGCCGCCGCCTCTGTCGTCACGAACGCGTCGGCGCAAGCCTTCGCCAGCGACCGCACCCGCCCGATATAGGCTTGGCGCTCTGTGACGGAGATCACGCCCCGGGCGTCGAGAAGGTTGAACAGGTGCGAGGCCTTGATGCACTGGTCATAGGCGGGATGGACCATCACGATCCGCTTTCTCGCCTTAGGGTCCAGCTCTTCCGCCTCGAGGATTCGACGGCATTCTGCCTCTGCATCATCGAAGTGCCTGAACAGCATGCCAGTGTCCGCCACGTCGAAATTCCAGCGGGCGTACTCCTCTTCCGTCTGCCGGAAGACGTCGCCGTACGACAATGGAATCCTGGACTGCGGATCATTGAACGGCATCTCCATCACGTGGTCGATGCCAAGCACGTGCATGGCCAGGCGCTCGAGGCCGTAGGTCAGTTCGCCCGATACCGGGTGGCAGTCATGGCCGCCGACCTGCTGGAAATACGTGAACTGGCTTACCTCCATGCCGTCGCACCAGACCTCCCAACCCAGGCCCCAAGCCCCAAGAGTCGGGCTCTCCCAGTCATCCTCGACAAACCGGATGTCATGAAGTTCCATGTCGATTCCGATCGCTTCCAGCGACCCGATGTAGAGCTCCTGCAGATCAGGAGGCGACGGCTTAATGATCACCTGGAACTGGTAATAGTGCTGAAGGCGATGCGGATTCTCCCCGTAGCGGCCATCCGTTGGGCGCCGCGAGGCCTGCACGTAGGCCGCTGACCATTCCCGCCTTCCCAAGGCGCGCAGCATGGTGGCCGGATGGAATGTGCCTGCCCCAACCTCCAGATCATATGGCTGAAGCAACGCACAGCCATTCTTGGACCAATAGCCTTGGAGCCGAAGGATGATCTCTTGGAAACTCTTCGGGCGCGCATCTGCATCCATGGGTTGCTCCCGGTGGAAAACTCTTGCGCACTCAATAGGCAAGGCCGCGCAAACGGTCAATCAATGGCCGGGGAACTGAGATCGCTTGCATCCCAGGAAAATCTTCTGGAGCGCTTCACGTGAACTGTCGGGCTCGGGGGATTCATTGGGTCGGAGGTGACGACCTTGGCGAAGGACACGTCCCGGCTTGGCCACGCTGCACGAGACGATCAGGCGAAACGCCGGCGCGCGCCGGCGAAGGGGGGCATGGAGTTCCCGCGAATGGTTGGGGGACTATATACCTAAGTGACCATTGGCCAGAAAGATGTTGCTGTTTCGTTCCGGGATTGTCATGATGTGTGGGCGGGTGCTGGACACGCCAGACCCCCAAGCGCCTTGCAGGAGGCGAGCACATGGCACTGATACGGGCACACAGGCAGGTTGTCTACCGGCTGCTTCCCCAGACACGGAGCAACCTGGCAGTGGCTGGAGACCACGCTCGAAGCCCAGCGGCAGCTCTACAACGCGGCACTTGAGGAACGGATCGACTTCCACCGCAAGACGGGGAAGTCACGGACCTGCTTCGACCAGTGCAAGGCGCTCACCGAGTGCAGGCGCGAGCTGCCTGAAGTGGCCGAATGCGGGATCGCCATCCAGCGCGGGACGCTCAAGCGGCTCGACGGATCGTTCAAGGGCTTCTTCAACCGCCTGCGGAAGGGGGCAAAGGCGGGCTTCCCGA
The DNA here is from genome assembly GCA_965208685.1 of Paracoccaceae bacterium. Lineage (GTDB taxonomy): Bacteria > Pseudomonadota > Alphaproteobacteria > Rhodobacterales > Rhodobacteraceae > JAJEFO01. The sequence continues at coordinate 2,371,149 of CBDBPL010000007.1, forward strand.
AGTTCAGGGGGACGCCGCTTCTTCGACAGCATCACCATCGTCTCCGGCGTCAAGGTGCGCGACGGCACGCTCCACATCCCCGGCTTCGGTCCGATGACGGTCCGGCGCAAGGGCGGCAACCCGCATCCCGACGGCAGGCCCGTCTCCGCCGTGCTCAAGCGTGCCGGCGGCAAGTGGACCGCCGCCGTCTGCCTCGCGGTCGAGATCGAGGAGCCTGCCGACAACGGACACGTGCTCGGCCTCGACCGGAATTGCGGGCAGGTCGCGGACAGCGACGGCGAACTCCACGCCATGCCGGACATGTCCGGGCTCGAAGCCAGGGCCGGGCGCCTGCAACGGAAACTGTCCAGGCAGCAGAAGCGGTCGAAGCGGCGCGAGCGGACGAAGCGGCACCTTGCGAAGGTCCGCCGCAAGATTGCCAGCCGCCGTCGCAACTGGCATCACCATGTCAGTCGCCGCCTGGCGGCGAAGGCAGGCACGGTCGCCGTCGAGAGCCTGAACGTGAAGGTCATGACCAGATCCGCCAAGGGGACCATGGAGGAACCGGGGACGAACGTGCCGCAGAAGGCGGGACTGAACCGCGTCATCCTGAACACCGGATGGACCGCGCTGAAGCGGATGCTTGACTGCAAGGCGGCGAACGTCATCACCGTTCCGGCGAGGAACACGTCAAGGACATGCCACGAGTGCGGGGCGGTGGAAGCCGCCAGCCGCAGAACTCGGGACGACTTCACCTGCGTGCACTGCGGGCACGCGGCACATGCCGACATCAATGCGGCAAGGACAATCCGGGGCGTGGCGCGTGGCCGCGCCCCGGAGCACGAGGCGTCCGGGATTGGCGCGTCTGCACGGCGAGGGGCGTTCGGGTTGCCGACCTCATCGACCCGTGAAATCAGTGCGAGAGCGGCCTGATGGTCACTTACGAATATAATTCCCAATGGTTGAGTTTCCGTCCCGCACGTCGCCGCAATCTCGACAGCAGGAATTCCTGAACGAGCACCGACCGGACCGACCGCGGCGGCGGCACGAGCTGACGACGCGACGCTTGCCTGGCTTGAATTCCAAGCCGCATGCCGACAGCCCGCTGCCAACCAGTGGTCAGCAATTTGACAACAAGTCTAGCCTGGGTCGGAGACGTCGCTGGAACGTGAAGCCCGCAGTCTCAGGCGCGCCAGAACCGAGACGTGAACAACACGAACACCACCAGCAGTTCGAGTCGGCCCACGAGCATCGCCGACAACAGGATCCACTTCGCGGCAACGCTCAAGCCGGCGAAATTCCCTTCCGGGCCAATCATGGCGCCGAGGCCCGGACCCACATTGGCAATTGCCGTGGCCGCGCCGCTAACGGACGTGACGAGATCAAGTCCCGTCGCCGAAAGGAGCACGGCCACGACCCCCAACGTTACCAGAAACATGGTCAGGAAGACCATGACCGAGGAAAGCACGTCTTCGCTCAGGCGCCGTCCGGCATACTTGAGCTGGTAGACGCCGTGCGGACTCTGGATGCGGCGGATCTGGTTCGCCACGGCCTTCAGCAGAATCTGGTACCTGAACACCTTGACCGAGCAACTGGTCGATCCCGCGCAACCGCCGATCAAGCCGACGAGAAAGATCACCGTAACCGGGAACGCTCCCCAAAGCTGGTAGTCCGTGCTCGCATAACCTGTACCGGTCATGATCGACGTGATGTTGAACAGAGCCTCGCGCAGGGCGGAGTGCGCCGCCGTGCCCTGCGCCAGCAGCCTGTGAACTGCGACCAGGGCGACAATTGTGAGCAACGCCGCCAGAAACGCCCGCACCTGGCTGTCGCGTAGCAGCGGCTTCGAAGAACCGGCCAGAATCTGCACGTAGCGCACGAACGGGAGACTGGCCAAAATCATGAACACCACGGCGACGTATTCCGGTGCACCCTGAAAGCTGCCGAATGACTGGTCACGGGTCGAAAACCCGCCGGTTGCGATGGTGGTCATCGCGTGATTGGCGGCTTCAAAGAGAGGCATTCCGGCAACCAGGTAGGCCACTGCGCACGCAAATGTCAGAACCAGATAGATGATCGAGATGCGGGACGCGATTTCGGCAGCCCGCGGCAAAACCTTGCCGTCCGTGTCGAATCCCTCGGAGCGGAAGATCTGCATGCCTCCGACCCGCAGTTCGGGAAGGAAGGCCATGGCAACGACAATGATCCCGATGCCGCCGAACCATTGCAGCATGGATCGCCAGACAAGCAGGCCCGATGGCAGCGCTTCCAGCCCGCTGAACACCGTCGAGCCGGTCGTTGTCAGTCCGGACATTGCTTCGAAATACGCGTCCGTGAATCCCGCACCGAGGTCGCCCCACATGAACGGCAACGCGCCGAAGAACGGAAGAACGACCCAAACACCCGTTGTCAGCAAGAAGATCTGCTGCAGGTTCATGCCGCCCGCCACCGAGTTGGACGACGCCAATGCCATCAGTCCGCCGATCAGGAGCGTGATCAGGGCAACTTCCAGAAACGTTCCCGCATGGTCATTGTCCTGAGCAAGGTCAACGAACATCGGAATCAGCATGGAGACGCCGAGCGCGGCAACAAGAAGGCCGATGACGTATCCGATGGGCCTGATGTCAACCATGCGGCGAGCCTTGGCCCCGGGACCGGTCCAAGTCAACTGTGCAATCGTCAATCAACGCGATGATCCGACTTGGATTTCGTCCTTTCCCCGCGCCGCGACATGCATGCCCGAATCATTGGAACAAAGCAGAAAAAAGTGAGCCCATTCGGTCCGTACGTGTGAAATGTTGCGATGGTTGCTCGATCATGCAGCAGCCGCCGCACACCGTGCATCCGTGGGGCCGGCCGGTCTGGGAATCTGGCAGCGCCTCAAGCCGTGAAGCAACAAGCCCGAAGGAAACAGGGCATCTATCAGGTCGGGCCGCAGCGGATCTCGGCCTGCTCAATCCCTTGAATGCCTGGATCGAGGCGCACGGACGCTCACGTCGCTCCCGCCATGCCGCCTGCAGCCGGCATCTGGACAATGCCCGCAGGCAACCCTGCCATGTTCCCGTCGCCCTGCGCGCGGTGCGGCCGTCCAACGGATACGTAACGCGCCACGAAACGCTTCAGGATGCGCTCAGGCTCTGTCACTTCCGCAGCCAGGCATGCTTTGGTCAGAGCAGCGGCCTCCTCTGGCGGGAAATATCCGAAGTCGCGGTAGATTCGGATGCGATCCGCAAAGATCTGCCCGTCCGCTTCCGGATGAAACTGCGTCGCATAGACGTTTTCGCCTGCCCTGATCATCTGGAAGGGGCAGGTCTCCGAGGACATGAGATGAACCGCGCCGTCGGGCAGTTCCTGAACCGCTTCCTTGTGACCAACCAATGTGTTGAACCTGAGCGGCAGCCCAGCCAGCAAAGGGTCTGCCTGCCCCGCCTCCGTTACGTCGCACGGCACGGCCGATACCGGCTCCGAGTGCCTTTCTTTCGAAACCCGCGCTCCCAAGTGGTGCGCCAGAAGCCCGATTCCGTAGCAGCACCCGAGGAACGGCATGTCCCTGGCGAGAATCTCGGGCATCAATGCCAGGAGCTCCGCTTCCGCCCTCGCCTCGACCGGATCGCGCGCAACCGGGTCGTCGCTGACGCAGCCAGGGCCGCCGCCGACGATGACGGCCGAATACTCGTCCAGCGAAAAGCCCTCCGGCAACGGCCCCGTCTCCATCCTGTGCCGGCGAACCTCCGATTCACTCAGATGGCCCTTATCGAGGAAAGCGCGGAACTCGCCATCTGACGCTTCGTCCTCCGGGCGCAGTTGAAGAATGAGGACAGGCTTCGACGTCATTGCGGCGCGGTCCTGCTCCACAAGTTCGGCCCGAAGGGCTTGCGGAAACGGGTCGGCAAGCCACACGTGGCCAGGCTCCCCATCACGCGGCCTCGAGTGCTTGCCGGATGTCGCCAATCAAGTCATCGACATCTTCCAGTCCCATGGACAGGCGTACAAGACCCGGCAAAATGCCCAGTTCGTCCCGCTGCTCGTCGGTGAGTCGCTGATGGGTCGTGGTGGTCGGATGCGTCACGATCGACTTTGCATCCCCCAAGTTGTTCGAAATGATGAATATCCGGAGCGCATTCTGGAACCTGAACGCCGCCTCCTGACCGCCCTTGAGCACGAAGGTCGCAACCGTCCCGCCCCGTTCCATTTGCGCCATCGCGGTTTCGTGCTGAGGATGGGTCGGCAGGCCCGGATAGATGACCCTTTCGAGCCGCGCGTGACCCTCGAACGCCGCGGCCACCTTCAGCGCATTCTCCGCCTGCGCCTTGACGCGAAGATCCAGCGTCTCCATGCCCTTCAGCAGCAACCATGCCGTGAACGGGCTCATTGCGCCGCCCGTGTGCTTGAGAAAGGGTTCCAGCGTCTTGCGAACATAGTCCCTTGTACCAAGCACGACGCCGCCGAGGACCCGCCCCTGCCCATCGATGTGCTTTGTCGCGGAGTAGACAACGACATCCGCCCCGAGTTCCAGCACCCGGCTCAGGACGGGAGTCGAGAACACGTTGTCAACGATCACCTTCGCTCCCACGTCATGTGCAATTTCCGAAACCGCCTTGATGTCGATCACTTCAAGCGTCGGATTGGAGATGCTCTCCAGAAACACGGCCTTGGTGTCCGGTCTGACTGCCGCTTTCCACGCGCCGAGATCGGTGCCGTCCACGAAGGTTACATCTACGCCGAAGCGCTGCAGGACCTCTTCCAGGATGTAGAGGCATGATCCGAACAATGCTCGCGCCGAGACCACATGGTCGCCCGCCTTCAGCATCGCGGCCAAGGACGCATAGACCGCTGCCATGCCGGAGGCCGTGGCGAACGCGTCTTCGGCACCTTCGATCGCGGCAATCCGTTCCTCGAACATCCGCACCGTGGGGTTCCCGTAGCGCGAATAGATGAATTCGTCCTCGCCGGCCTCCTCGAAACGCTGGGCCGCCTGTTCGGCGCTCTCGTAGACGAAGCCCTGGGTGAGGAAAATCGGTTCGGCGACCTCCCCGTACTGGCTCCGTCGGATGCCTCCATGCACGAGTCTCGTGCGCTTTTTCCAGTCTTCGGTAATTGGGACGCCTCCCGTTCAATCCTGGTCCGGACTGCATGAGCGTCAAGGGCGTGAACGTCCCAGACCTCTTTAGCGGTGTCTTTTGCGTGGCCCGCAATCCGGTGAACAAATCGCCACGTGCCGCATTGCGTACTAGCGCCCTGAAGCGGGGTCAAGGGCGACGTAGGGGGCCGCGGAGGCCTGAATGCAACGCCCGTGACCTGCCTTGCCGTGGTCCTGCCCGAGATGGAAGGCATGGCACGCATCAATTTTGACATTCGAGACCGTCTCTCAATGGCCTCGCGAAAATGCGCGCAGGGTCCGCTTGTCGCAGCTTTCCGGGCACTGGCGTCCATGGATGGCACACAAGGTGCCGCGACGGTGCATGCTGTCATTCAACCCGAGTTTGACTTGGTCGCCCGCGCTGCGGGACCATCTCAGCCGTCACCGGGGAGCAAGGCGAACCTGCCATTGACACTTCGGCAGGTGGGACGTCGGCACAGGCCCCCTTGATCTTGATCCAAAATGCGGCACCTTGTGCCGCAGCGCCAAGCGGCCCAGAAAAGGAAATTGCATGCCCGACCCGATAGACCTCCACTACTGGCCGACCCCGAACGGCTGGAAAATCACCATCGCCCTTGAAGAGATGGCCCTGCCCTACACGCTGCACCTGGTTGACATCGGCAAGGGCGACCAATTCGACCCGGAATTCCTCAAGCTCTCCCCAAACAACCGCATGCCGGCCATCATCGATCCGGACGGACCGGACGGCCGCCCGATCTCGATCTTCGAATCCGGAGCCATCCTGCAGTATCTCGGCCGCAAGACGGGGCAATTCTACGGATCTTCGGATCGCGACCGGATCGTCATAGATCAATGGCTGATGTGGCAGATGGGCGGCGTCGGTCCGATGGCGGGCCAAGCGCATCACTTCATAAGTTACGCGCCGCAGCGCACTCCTCCCCAAGTCCTTCCATATGCGCAGGATCGCTACAGGAACGAGGTCGGGAGACTCTACAGCGTGCTCAACACCAGACTTCAGGACAACCAATTCGTCGCCGGTGACTACTCGATCGCCGACATGGCCATCTGGCCTTGGGCGCAAAACTGGGAAGGGCAGGAACAGGACATCGACGACAAGCCCCACTTCGCGCGATGGCTGGACGAAGTGGGAAGCCGTCCAGCGGTCAGCAAGGGCAAGGCGGTGGCGGATGAAGTGCGCAACCGTCAGCAATCGCCCGAGGAAAAGGAGGCGTCAGACAGGATTCTCTTCGAGCAGAAGGGGTGACATCCTGCGGAGCGTCGCCGACATTTCGGCTCGATCATCCCTGTTCGGAGACACACGGGCACGGTCCTGGCACGATGCCGGGGCGGCGCCTATTCCGGTCCGTCCGCCTCTTCCTCGACCAGGTCGTGCCGCAGGGTCAGCATCTGGAGCCAGATGAACAGGAACAGCGCAATCGGAAACCCGAACGTCTCGATCTTGACCCATGCATCCGTGGACATCGTTCGCCAAACGATCTCGTTGGCCAGTGCCAGTCCGGCAAAAAAGCCCGCCAGTCGCCTGGTGAGCTTCATCCAGCCCTCGTCCGTCAGGGGCAGGAACTCGGCCATGGCCCAAGCCAGGTACGACCTGCCTTGCAGGAGCCCGATCCCCAGGATGCAGGCAAGGACCCCGTAGACCAAGGTGGTCTTGACCTTGAAGAAGCGCTCGTCGTTCAGCCAGACCGTGAGGCCGCCGAAGATCACCACCATCACGATGGTAAATGCCTGCATCCGGCTCAGGCGGCCCGTCAGCTTCCAGAGGATTGCCATCGAGACCAGCAGGATCGGCACGAACAGGCCGGCCGCCACTATGAACCCGGAATACTCCGCACCCCTGAAGACGTAGGTGTCATCGCGCATCCACAGGTAGGCCACGAAAAAAAGCAGCGGCGGGCCCAGTTCAAGCACTTGCTTGACTGCCGGATTCAACCTGGATTCACTCATCTCTTCCCCCTGCTGCGGAACTCGCTCTCAAGGCATTGCCACCGTAGCCAGCGGCGCGTCGCGCCAGCATGCCGAAAGCGGCCGCCTGAGATTCACGAGCGATTCGCTTGCGCCGCATCGCTCTGTGCCTCTCGCCTCAATGCCCGCCACCCGATGTCACGACGGTACATCCCGCCTCGCCAGTCGATTCTGTCTACCAGCGCATAGGCTGCATCCCGGGCCTCCTGCAAGCTGGAGCCACGAGAGGTGGCGTTCAGGACCCGTCCGCCGGCCGAGACGATTCCGTGCTCGGTCCGCGAGGTTCCTGCGTGAAACACCATTTGGCGAGAATCGCCGACAATGTCGTCAAGGCCGGCGATGGGACTGCCCTTCTCGTAGGCACCCGGATAGCCCTTGGCAGCCACGACGACCGTCACTGCATGGTCCCCTGCCCAATTGACCTGCGCCTCCGAGAGCCTTCCCTCGGCGGTGGCCTGCAGGAGATCAAGGGCCTGCGCACCGAGCCGCATCATCAAAGCCTGGCACTCAGGATCGCCGAACCTCACGTTGTACTCGACCAGCCGCGGGGCGCCGTTCTCAATCATGAGACCCGCATACAGCACGCCCTGGTAGGGAGTGCCGCGCCGAGCCATCTCCGCAAGCGTCGGACGAATGATCTCCTCCATCGAACGGGCAGCCACGGAATCGTCCAGCACAGGTGCGGGCGAATACGCGCCCATCCCGCCGGTATTGGGTCCCGTGTCGCCCTCGCCCACCCGCTTGTGATCCTGTGCCGTGCCAACAGGCAAGGCGTCCGTCCCGTCACAAAGCACGAAGAACGAAGCTTCCTCGCCATCCATGAACTCCTCGATCACCACTTCGGTGCCAGCGGCACCGAACGCGCCTCCGAGCATGTCGTCAACGGCGGCTTCCGCTTCCGCCGTGCTCTGGGCAACGATGACCCCCTTGCCGGCCGCCAGCCCGTCCGCCTTCACGACGATTGGCGCACCCCGCTCGCGAATATGCGCCTTGGCCGGGGCTGCCTCCGTGAACCGCGCCCAGGCTGCCGTGGGAACGCCGGCAGCGTCACAGACTTCCTTGGTGAACCGCTTCGAGGATTCCAGCCGCGCCGCCTCCCGAGACGGACCGAAGACCTTGAAGCCGGCGGCGCGAAAGTCGTCCGCCACCCCAGCCGCCAACGGCGCCTCTGGCCCGACGATCACGAGATCAATCGAATTTGCCTCGGCACATTCCACCAGTTTCGCCCCGTCCTCGACGTCGAGAGAGGCGCATTCGGCGATCGCCGCGATCCCCGCATTGCCGGGCGCGACGATCAGCCGGTCACATTTCGGATTCTGCATCACGGCCCAGGCCAGCGCGTGTTCCCGTCCGCCACCGCCAAGAACGAGAATATTCATCAGCGCCCCGCTTCCCCTTCGTCGGGTGGCGTTCTAGGGTTCCGCCCAGCGAAGCACAAGGCGGCCGCAGGCACGAAAATGGAGCTATTCGAGCAAATTTCCGGAGACAACACGCCCGAATTCACCGTGAGCGAGATCGCGGGTCGCGTGAAGCGCCTCGTGGAATCGGAACTCGGCTGGGTTCGCGTGCGAGGCGAAGTCGGCCGGGTGGTGCTCGCGCGGTCGGGGCACCTGTATTTCGACCTGAAGGACGACCGCTCCGTTCTCTCGTGCATGACATGGAAGAGCCAGGTGCCTGCGCTCACCATGATGCCCGAAGAGGGCATGGAAGTGATCGCCGAGGGCAAGATGACCGCCTCCGGGTTCCAGTCGAGATTCAGCCTGAACGCCGAGCGAATCGTCGTTGCCGGCGAAGGCGCGCTGATGGCGATGCTTGAAAGACGCAAGAAGAAGCTCGCGGCAGAAGGCCTCTTCGACGAGGCGCACAAGCAGCCCCTGCCATATCTGCCGAACGTCATAGGCGTCATCACGTCGCAGCAGGGAGTCGTGATCCGGGACATCCTGCACAGGCTCCGAGAACGGTTCCCCCGGGAAGTCGTCATCTGGCCCGTTGCCGTGCAGGGTGACGCCTGCGCACCGGAAGTGGCACGGGCCATTGCCGGATTCAACGCCCTGCCGCCGGGCGGGTCGCCACCCCGCCCTGACCTCTTGATCGTCGCGCGTGGAGGCGGTTCGATCGAGGATCTCTGGGGCTTCAATGAAGAGGTTGTGGCACGCGCAGCGGCGGCATCTGAAATCCCGCTGGTCTCTGCGGTCGGCCACGAAACCGACACCACGCTCATAGACTTTGCCGCCGACCGCCGTGCGCCAACGCCGACGGCAGCAGCGGAAATCTCGGTGCCGGTCCGTTCGGAACTGCTCGCGGACCTGACCGACCTCGCGGCGCGGCTGTCGCGCAGCATGGCGCGCAGCATGGACACCCTGCGCCACGGGATCACCGCGCTTGCCCGCGTCTTGCCGCAGCCGGAGACCCTCCTCGCCGACCCGAACCAACGGCTCGACCGGGCCAGCGAATCCCTGCCCAGAGGCCTCGACCATCTGGTGGAACGCAAGCGAGGCGGCCTCGTCAGGGCGGCGGCCGGCCTTCGGCCAACGCTCTTCAAGTCAAGACTGGATCGCGAGACCCAATTGCTCGAACACCGAACGAACAACCTTGCAAGGGGCCTCAGGCACGCAGTCGACCGCAAGAACGAACGCTTGTCCGCGTTGGTCGCCCGCCTCCGTGTCAGGCAGGCCGAAACGCGGATTCGGCGGGCAAGGGGAGATCTTGAGCAAGTCAGCACTAGAATGGCGAAGGCGACCAAGGCCAGGCTGGCCAGGCTCGCCGGTCGTCTTCAGGCACTGGACCGGACGCGGTCCAGCCTTGGCTACAAGGCGACGCTGGCACGTGGCTACGCGATCATTCGAAGCGGCAAGTCCGTGCTGACCCGGGCAGAAGAGGCCCGGCGTGCACGATCGCTGGAAATCGAGTTCCAGGACGGGCGGATCAGGGTTGCGGGCACGACTGGCGCTTCGAGGAAACCAGGACCGAGCCGGGCGAGGACCGATCGCAACAAGCAATCCTGACTGGCATCACGATCCAGCTTCCATCTTGGAGCTTCCGGGATTAGGTCGTGGGCATGGCGTTCTTTGCAAAACTGAAGGATCGGCTCTTCAGGTCGTCCACAAGACTTGATGCAGGCCTCGACGCGATCATCGAGGACGGCGGCAGCGTCGACGCCGCTCCTGACGCCGTCGCGCCAGAACCTCCGCCAACGGAAGCCGCAGATACCGTCGCAGAGGCACCAATCGCGCCCGACGCAAAGGACGAGAAAGGTGCGACTGGCACCGAGGCCGTCGACCGACCGCCGGCTCGCATCGCGTCGGAACCCGTGGCCCGACGCACCTTGGATGACGACATGCTCGAGCAGATCGAGGAGTTGCTGATAGCGTCGGACATGGGCGTCGAGACGGCGATGCGTGTCGCGGCCAACATCGCCGAAGGACGAATTGCACGGAGGTTCTCGACGGACGAGTTGAAGGAACTGCTGGCCGACGAGATCGCCCGCATCATGGAACCGGTGGCGAGCCCGATGCCGATATTCCCGAAGCGGCCACAGGTCGTGCTGGTCGCCGGCGTCAACGGTTCGGGCAAGACCACGACAATCGGCAAGCTCGCCTCCCAGTTCCGCGATGCCGGAAAGTCCGTTGTGATCGCCGCCTGCGACACCTTTCGGGCGGCCGCAGTCGAGCAGCTGCAGATATGGGGCCAGCGGGCCGGCGTCCCCGTCCTGACAGCGCAGGAGGGTTCGGATCCGGCAAGCCTGGCTTTCGAAGCCATGGCGCAAGCGGAATCGGATGAGGCGGACATTCTCCTGATTGACACGGCGGGTCGGCTCCAGAACCGTGACGACCTGATGGAAGAACTGGCCAAGATCGTTCGCGTCGTCCGAAAGAGGGATCCAGGGGCGCCGCACAACACGCTTCTGGTGCTTGATGCAACGACCGGACAAAACGCGCTCTCCCAGGTCGAGACTTTCCGGGACGTCGCGGATGTCTCCGGTCTGGTCATGACGAAGCTTGACGGCACCGCGAAGGGCGGCGTGCTCGTCGCGTTGGCCGACCGGTTCGGTCTGCCGATCCACGCGATCGGGGTCGGCGAACAGATCGACGACCTGGCACCCTTCGATCCGCGAGAATTTGCGGCGGCCCTGACCGGGCTCGAAGCGTGACGAGTCCACACGTGCTGGATCGCATAGCGGCGGACATGCGACGGCACCCGCAGCGATGAGCGAGTGGCTGATCTCCATTGAGGGTACGGAAGCCGGCCGAACGGCAGCGCTCGTTCTCGCACTGCAGGCTGCGTTCCTTCACGCCTTGTTCGGAGCGCTTCAGAAGACACTTTCCGATCCATGGACCATGCGCGCAGCGATTGATGGCTGCTACGGCCTGATTGCGCTTCCGATCGCGCTCTTTCTCGTTCCCATGCCCGAACCCGAGCTTTGGCCGCTCTTTGGCATCGCATGGGTGCTGCACACCGGTTACAAGATCGCTCAAGCAAGCGCCTACACCGTTGGTGCCTACACGGTGGTCTACCCGGTCGTTCGGGGATCGGGCCCGGCATTCACGGTCGTTGGAGCAGGCATCCTGTTCAACGAACACTTCACGTCGGTCCAATGGCTTGGCGTCGCTTGCCTCACACTGGGAATCCTTGGCTTTGCGGCCTACAACCTGCGCCACACCGTGATCGACCGGTCAAGGTTGCCGCTCGCGCTCGGCCTTGCGCTGATGACCGGCGGCATCGTTGCGCTCTACACGACCTGGGACGCCTACGTCATCCGCGCCACTGAAAACCCGTTCACGTTCCTGGCGTGGTTTTTCCTTATCGACGCAGTTGCCTTTCCAGTCGGGTACTTCCTGTGGCGTCACGGACAGTTGCCCCAGCCGTTCGCGCCGGTGCTGCGCCTCGGGATCCTCGGGGCGTTCGTGGCCTACTTCTCGTTTGGCGGCATCATGCTTGCAACGCGTCTCGATAAGGTCGGCGAAGCTGCGGTGCTCAGGGAAACCTCGGTCGTGTTTGCCGCCCTCTTCGGCTGGCTGATGCTTGGAGAAAAAGTGGGACCCCGGCGACTCGCCTTGATGGCCCTGATCGCAGCGGGCGCAGTGATCGTGGAATGGGGAAGCTGACCATCAGGCACGCGCGGGGTTGCGAAGTGACATTGGGTCGCATAGATACCGCACACTCGCAAACAGGGCCGCATCCGCCATGGACAACGTCGTTCTCATCGTCCACCTGATTCTTGCTCTCTGCCTCATTGGCGTTGTGCTCCTGCAGCGCTCGGAAGGCGGCGGCCTCGGCCTTGGCGGCGGAGGCGGCGGACTTGTGACGTCACGTGGCGCGGCAACCGCGCTCGGCAAGGTGACCTGGGCTTTCGCAATTGCATTCATAATCACCTCGCTCACGCTGACGATCATCGCCGCTCAGAACTCGGCCAGCGGCTCCGTGCTTGACCGCCTCGGCATTTCGTCTCCCGAGACAAGCGCAGGACCGGGCCAGGTTCCGGAGGCCGATTCGCTGCTGCCTCCCGTGGACGACGGCGGCTCGGGCGGGGGCCTCCTGCCCCGCGCGGACGAATGACGGGCCTGCAGCCATCCCGATTGCAGAACACCGCCGTTCAACAGGCAGGTTCGCGATCGTCCCAGCGTCGCGCCATCCGGCCGAAGTTCGGGAGGGGCAGCCGCTGCACAGCCAGCCGCTTCTCTGCATCCTGACGTTCAGGAGCGTGTCCAACACCCTGAATTCGCGTGACTCCTTGACCGGGTGAAGCGGCTCTGGCTGGCTCTGTCGGAGCAAGAATCCACAAGACTTCGGCCATTTGCGGAATTTTTCTCAAGATATTGAGGGTGACCCACTTGGCAAACTGCCGTGATTCCTTTAATCGTGTAGCCCCGTGATGCCGCGTCATTCGAAAGACGAATCGGGCGGCCACGCGCAGTCACGGGGGTATCCGAGAAGATGGCGAGGTTCGTCTTTGTCACCGGCGGGTGTCGTCGCTTGGAAAGGGGCTTGCGTCCGCCGCGCTGGGAGCGTTGCTCCAGGCACGCGGATACTCGGTCCGGCTGGATCCCGGAACGATGAGCCCCTTTGAGCATGGCGAAGTCTTCGTCACCGATGGAAAGGGGCTTGCGTCCGCCGCGCCGTTGCTCCAGGCACGCGGACTCGGTCCGGCTGAGGAAACTCGATCCCTACCTGAACGTGGATCCCGGAACGATGAGCCCCTTTGAGCATGGCGAAGTCTTCGTCACCGATGACGGTGCCGAGACCGACCTCGACCTCGGTCATTACGAGCGCTTCACCGGCGTTCATGCGCGCGGCACAGATTCCGTCTCGTCGGGCCGCATCTATTCCAACGTCCTCGAAAAGGAACGGCGCGGCGACTACCTCGGAAAGACCATTCAGGTGATTCCGCACGTCACCGACGAGATCAAGGATTTCATCAGCATCGGGGAGGACGAAACGGATTTCATGCTCTGCGAGATCGGCGGCACCGTCGGCGACATCGAGGGGCTGCCCTTCTTCGAGGCGATACGCCAGTTTGCGCAGGACAAGGCTCGCGATGAATGCATCTTCATGCACCTGACCCTGCTGCCCTACATCGCTGCATCACGCGAGCTGAAGACCAAGCCCACGCAGCACAGCGTCAAGGAACTCCGTGCAATCGGACTCCAGCCCGATGTCCTTGTCTGCCGCTCCAAAATGGAGATCCCCGAAAAGGAACGGGCGAAGATCGCGCTATTCTGCAATGTCCGCCCGGAAGCGGTGATTCCGGCCTACGACCTCGCGTCGATCTACGAGGCGCCGATCGCCTATCACGAGTTTGGCCTCGACCAGGCGGTTCTTGACGCATTCCGGATCGCACCGGCGCCCACGCCCAAGCTGGATCGCTGGCGCGACGTGAAAGACCGGATCGACAACGCGGAAGGCGAGGTCAGGGTCGCGATCGTCGGGAAGTACACGCTGCTCGAAGACGCCTACAAGTCCATCGCAGAGGCGCTGATCCATGGCGGCATGGCCAACCGCACGCGCGTCGAGGCCAAATGGATCGATTCGGAATTGTTCGAAAAGGAGGAGCCAGCCCCCCATCTCGAAGGCTTCCATGCGATCCTTGTCCCCGGTGGCTTCGGCGAGCGGGGCACCGAAGGCATGATCCGGGCGACCAGGTACGCGCGAGAGAAGAAGATTCCCTATTTCGGCATCTGCCTGGGCATGCAGATGGCGGTCATCGAGGCAGCCCGCAATCTTGCCGGCATTGCCGAAGCGGGATCCGAGGAATTCGATCACGAGGCCGGCAAGAGGCGATTCGAGCCGGTTGTCTATCACCTGAAGGAGTGGATTCAGGGCAACCATGTATCAAGACGCAAGATCAGCGACAACAAGGGCGGCACGATGCGCCTGGGCGCCTACACGGCGCACCTCAAGGAAGACTCAAGGGTCGCGGAAATTTACGGAGACACCGCAATCGAGGAGCGCCACCGGCATCGCTACGAGATCGATACGAGATATCGAGAAAGGCTCGAAAAGAAGGGGCTCCGCTTCTCCGGAATGAGTCCCGACGGACGCTTGCCCGAAACCGTGGAATTCTCCGATCATCCCTGGTTCGTCTGCGTGCAGTTTCACCCGGAACTGAAGTCAAAGCCGTTTGAACCGCATCCGCTGTTCGCGGACTTCGTCCGGGCTGCCGTGGAGACAAGCAGGCTCGTGTAGCGGAAATGCGTCGGCTCATGGGCCGGACGCCATCGCCGCTCCATTTGCAGCCGGTGGCGTGGAAGGACCGCGCAATGGGATGGGAGCGGACGAGGCGGGCATGCGCGGCGCCTGCCTCATTGGTCTGGATGAACGGGATGTGCAGAGAAGTGGCGACTGACCTGCAAGTCGGCCGTCTGCGGCGAGTGCGGCGAACCCGGGATTTCTCTCGCGAAGGGCGTTCCGACCTTCGGGACAGCGGTGCATGGCTGTCGAATTCCGAGTGGAGCGCTTGTCCTCAGCTGTTGTCCTGCACTGAGGGTGCTTGCGTCAAGCGAGGGCCTGCTCCAGGTCGGAAATAAGCTCGTCGGCACGCTCGATGCCCACCGACAGGCGGAGAAGATTATCCGGCACGGCGCTCAACGGCCCCTCGACCGACGCCCGGTGCTCGATCAGGCTCTCTACGCCGCCTAGCGACGTTGCGGCCACGAAGAGCCGGGTGCGCGTCGCGATATGCCTGGCGGCCTCCGCGCCGCCATCGACAAGAAGCGAGAGCATCGCGCCGAAGCTGCCCGCCATCTGCCGCCTTGCGATCTCGTGCCCGGCATGGGACGGGAGCCCGGGGTAGAGCACCGCCTCGATGCCGGCGCGGTTCTCGAAATGCCGGGCGATGGCGAGCGCGTTCGCCGCCTGGCGTTCGTAGCGCAAGTGCAGGGTGCGCATGCCGCGCAGCAGAAGCCATGCTTCGAACGCGCCAAGGACACCGCCCATCCGCGCGCGGGCCGACTTCAGCTCATTCCAGCGCTCGTCGGTGCGCCCGGTCGCGAGCACGCCCGCCAGCAGGTCGCTGTGCCCGCCGAGAAACTTGGTGGCGGAATGAAAGACGATGTCGGCGCCGAGTTCGAGAGCCTTCAGGGTCACCGGCGGGGTCGCGGTGGCATCCACGGCAAGGACTGCGCCCGCGCTGTGGGCTGCTCCGGCGGCGGCGCGCACGTCGATCACGTCCCAGGTGGGATTCACGCATGTCTCGACCCAGACGATCGAAGTCCGGCCGGGCCGCACCGCCGCCTCCAGCGCACCGGGCCGGGACGCATCGAAGAAGCTGACCTCGACCCCGCGCCGTTCGGCGAGGCGACGCAGAAGATCCGCCGCGCCGTGATACATCACCCGTGGCGCCACGACATGCTCGCCTGAACCCGCCGTGTCGAAGAACGCGGCAATGGCCGCCATCCCAGACGAAAAGGCGAGGGCCTCTTCCGCCCCTTCGAGCGTTGCCAGCACGTGCTCGACATGCGCGACGGTCGGGTTGGCGACCCGGCTGTATTCGTAGCCCGTCAGTTCGTAACGGCTGTTTCGCGCAAAAGTGGTCGCGGAATGGATCGGCGGCACGACGGCGCCGGTCTCGCGGTCCACGAAGTGCCCGCCTTGGGCAAGCAGCGTATCGAGCGAAAGGTTGTTCCCGTTCATCCGGCGTCAATACACCGCGAGCGTTCCTGCGGGAAGTGGTATGCGGGCGATAGGGCCAAACAGACAAGAGCTGCGAATATGTGCAGTGGCCTGCAGCCAAAATCGCTTCGACCTGCAATCATCGGACTGAACCCAGATTTTCTGTGAACAGGCCAATGCGATACGATCCATGTGTCACACAGCGCTGTTCCCGCTACATTTCCCGCAGGTGCCGCAGGGCGCGGCAGTCCGCGATGGCTTTCGGAACTGCGTCACGAGTCACTTCCATTTCTGTCTCCGCACCTCGGCAGAGTCCGGCACCCGCCTTCAGTCTACGTCAGGTGCAGCGACCTGCAATTATAGGGCTGAATCCGCATTGTCTGCGAACGGGGCCGTCCGGCAAACGGCCCATTGCTTGACGGCTTGTCACGACGGCTTCCCGGGACTGATCTTTCGGTGGAACGTGGAACCTTGTCCGTTTACGGCGTCCGGAAAACATCGTATGGCTTCGTCCGTTGTGATCGGGTTGTCAGGCTGATCCCGCATGCTCATCGGCTGTGCACGCGTGTCGAAGGAGGAACGGAACCTCGACCTGCAGCATGACGCGCTGAAGGCCGCGGGCTGCGAGCGGACCGGGGAAAGCCGCGCAGCATCCCGGAGCAGGACCTGGTCCCGCATTGCCAGATCATCGCGGCCCTGAAGATCCGGACGAGCAACAGGAAGGGGCGGCTCCTTGGGACCAGCCGGGCCATCTAGCCTTTTGAGGAGCGCGGCGTCCAAGCGCCGAGCGGGCATGTTCTGTCGCCACCGGGCGTTCTGGAGCGCTCGACCGTGAACCGGTGGCTCAAGGACCGGCGCTTCGACCATCCTCGCATGCGAAGGGCCGCACCGGCCATCCGGTTCGAGGCCCGGCACTCGAACGACTGCTGGCGGCGGCCGGAGGAAGCGGGATGCTGGAAGCTGACAGTTCAGGGAGTCGAGTGGATTCTTCGCGCCAAGTTGCATCGATCTGGAAGCCGGCCGCTTTCCAGCCCCGCCCGGCCCCGGACTGGGGCATGTGCCCGATCTTCGGGTGGCCTCGGGCATGCTCCGTTCCAAGACCAGCATCGATGTGCCGAGCGATTGAAGGCTGGCTTCAATCGCTGTGGCGTTGCCTGAACCTGAAAAGCGCGTCGAAGGGGAATTGAGTGTGGATTGAGAACAAATGGACTGCACTTTCCCTCTCGGCAGGCGCCGTGGTCCTGTCGCTCACGACCTGGTTTTCGGCCACCGCGATTCTGCCGGAGCTGCGTGCCTCGCTCGGCATGTCGCCAGCGGCGGCAACATGGCTGACAAACGCGGTTCAGGCAGGCTTTGTGGTTGGGGCGCTGGTCTCCTCACTATTGTCTCTTTCCGATATCATGCCAATTACGCGCCTCATGGCCTGGGCGAGCCTGGCCGCAGGCGCTTTCAACGCGGTTGCTCTGCTGGAACCCGGAGCAGCGTCAGTCATTGCCGCACGATTTGCCACCGGCGCGGCGTTGGCGCTTGTATACCCTCCATCGGTGAAGCTCGTTTCGACGTGGTTCAGGCAGGCCAGAGGCCTTGCCTTGGGGGTAATGATCGGAGCACTTGCGCTGGGATCGGCCCTGCCCTATCTGATGCGCGGCGTTGGCGCAGGACCCAATTGGCAACTGGTTCTCGTCGGAAGCTCCGTAGCCTGCGTGATCGCCGCCCTCCTGTTCGGGTTCGTGCTCAACGAGGGTCCGCATCCGTATTCGCGCACAAAGGTAGACCCGCGCCAAATCGGTGCAATCCTTCGGAACCGACCGGTAATGCTCGCCAACGTCGGGTATTTCGGCCACTGCTGGGACCTTTACGCCATGTGGGGCTGGATAATGGCCTATGCAGCTGCCGCGCAACTGGCGGGCCTGTCCGTCGGCAATCCAGCGATTCTTGCATTTGCGGCAATTGCGATGGGAGCACCGGCCAGTGTCGCCGCCGGGAAAATGGCCGACCACTTTGGCAGGTGCAACATGGCGGCGCTTTGCGCTGCCGCTTCAGGGGCCGCCGCGCTGCTGATCGGAGTGACCTTTGGCGGTCCAGCCTGGGCGTTTCTGGTGGTTGCGACCATCTGGGGTGCAATCATCATCGCCGACAGTGCCCAGTACACCGCCGCGGTGACCGAACTGGCGGATCAGACCCTCGTTGGCTCTACAGTGGCATTTCAGATGGGAGTGGGATTTGGGATCACCATGATCACCGTTTGGCTGCTGCCGATGCTGGCCGAAGTGCTTGGCAGTTGGCGCTGGTCGTTCCTGATCCTTCTTCCCGGCCCGGTTGTTGGAGCCTGGGCCATGCTCACCCTCAAGAAATTGCCCGAGGCCGAATTGCTGGCTGGCGGAAGACGCTAGCCCGGCCCTGTCTGTCCGGACCGGAGCTGGACAATCTGAATCTTGTGCGCAGCGAAGGCGAGTGCCGGAGCGTCTGGCCTGATGATACCAACATTTGCCGCATGACGCTGGGATGCCATCTCGGACCGGATGAACGCGGTCGAATTGCCATGGTCTTCGAGGCGGGCGACGGATCTCTCTTTCGCCAGGCATGTGCCGATGTTGCGAGGGAGTCGACCAACCTTGCCGCAGGATTGCGGCGGCGGGGCTGCGACAAGGGCGACTGGATCGCCATTCTCACCTGTCAACACCCCCGCACGGCAGTCGTGCAAATGGCCGTCTTCTGGCTGGCGCGGTGGCCGTAACGCTGTCGCAGATGCATCCCGGCCTCTTCAACGCGGCCAGCTCGAATCAGGGAATGGAACGATCGATTGCTTGACCCCGGAGATCTTGGTGGTTCCGATTTTCGCTGCGGCTTGCCTGAAATGGAAAGATGCGAGACATCGTCGCCATGCGGCCAACGGCCGCATTCGGTCGACTGGAGGACGTTGGGATAGTTCTTTTTTCAGTCAGCTAACGGGGAGATTAACGGCGCAAGGGGCGCCCCGAAACAGTCTGCGTAGGTGCGGGTGCGTATAGACCTGCCTCAGGCATCGACAAGGACCGCATAGCCAAGCTTTACTATTCGCATGTTCGAAATCAGGAAATTCACTGGATTCGTCGGTGCGGAATTGTGCGGTCCAAGTCTCGCCAAGGGCATCGACGAGGCTATGGCGCACGCGTTACGGGAGGCTCTGGCAGTCCATCACATGATTGTCTTGCGTGGCCAGCAACTTTCCCTTGACGGCCAGAAACGTCTCAACTCGGTGTTCGGCCCCGCCATGCGCCTACCTTATGTCAAGCCGCTCGACGACGACCCGGAGGTAATCGCCGTCCTCAAGGAGGCGCATGAGGTCAACACTGGCGTGTTTGGGGGCGAGTGGCATTCTGACTTCAGCTTTCTCGAAAGCCCACCGGCAGGATCCGTCCTGAACGCCGTTGAGGTGCCGGAGGTAGGCGGTGACACGATTTGGTCAAGCCAGGTTGCGGCCTACGCGTCGCTGCCCCGCGACCTGAAGGCTGTTGTCGATCACCGAAAAGCCGTCCACGTTGGTGCGCCCTACGGAGTGAAGCATGCGCCGCCGAAAGAGGACCAGGCCAACGGATCAATGCAGATGTCCCGAGGCGATCCGAACGCCGACCGCGAAACAATGCACCCTTCGGTGATCATGGACCCGGCCAGCGGTGCCAAATCCCTGTTCCTGAACCCGATCTACACCACGCGATTTGACGGCATGTCCGACAGCGAGAGTCGCCCGATCCTGGACGAAATCTACAAGCACGCAACACGTCCTGATTTCTCGTGCCGTCTGCGATGGCGGCCAGGTGATGTCGCTGTTTGGAACAATCGCACCACCCTGCACTATGCAACGAACGATTATGACGGAACACGGCGATTGCTGTATCGCACAACGTACAGCGCTGCACCGCCTGCCTGAGACCTATGGCCGCAAGACTGCTGCATTGATTTTGCCGCGCGCGCAGCCCGGGTCGTAGCCCGAACTGGGTGCTCAGGCGGCGACGGCTTGGTTCGCCCGCCAATCCCTGTCCGTGATCCCGGGACCTGCCCCCGCACCTGTTTCCGGATCCACGCCCCGCTAGGCTCAGGGCGGACCCGAGGTAGCCACCGATCCTTGCCGGGCTCACGGACCCCGAGAAGGCCCGGTTCCACTTCCCGGCGGTGGACGGGGCGATGTCGAAGCTGGCGGCCGCGGCACGGCAGGTTTCGCGGGCCTGCATGGCCAAGACGACGCGCGTGCGAAGATCGGTGGAGTAGGCTCAGGGCATTTCGGAAGCCTCCTGATTGCGATGCGCGCATCGAACGGGTCCTCCGCCTCAATGGGAAACCCCAATGATTCCAATTAGGTCCGACACGCTCTAAACGGGAGCCGCAATGATGGCCACGTTTGAAACGGCGGCGCAGGATCATGGCGGCGACGTGCAGTCTCTCGATAGTACCTTCAAGTCCAGTGAGCTGCAAAATGCCGATACACTCTTTCGGGACATGCGCAGAGAAATTGAAGAAGACTCGAAGAGACGCCAGAAAAAACTCGCCGTGGGCTTTGCAGCGTCCGCGACTGCGCTTGGAATCCACGGCCCAATGCCTACAAGCTCCCGAAGCCCCGACAAACCCTTTGCATCCGAGAACACAGAGCCGGAATTGCGGCAGCACCATTCCGGTGACGGATAATTTGGTCGTTGCGCCAAGGCCCGTTCCAAGACCCATCGTCATCGTTGACCAGGCCGGCAATGAGGGCTTCGCAGAATAGCTGGAGGCCCAATGCATTCAACGTTGCTACTGGACGAGGCTCTTTCGCGGGCTTTTTTGGATCCAATGCGCTCGTCACCATGAGCGTTGTCGGCTGATCGGCCTACGGGAAGCACGCGTTCGCCTTGTGTTGGGGATGTTGCTGCTGCGCAGGATGGTCGTGGCTCACCATCTTGCGATCAGGCTGAGGCCGACGGCGTTCTCTGGCGTGTCGCTGACACGCTGGCGTCGTTCGGCCTCGACGCGCAGCTCCAGCGACTCAGCCCCAGAGCCCGCGAGACGCCAACCCGCTCCAGCGACGAGGCCATGCCTAGGCTCCGCGCCGCTGTAGTCCCGTTCGCGCCGCGTCGCTTCGAGACCGAGGTTGAAGGCAAGCCCGCGCGGCTCGCGCTCCGCAAGGCGCCAGCCGAGCCGCAGTTCGCGAGCGCCTTCCGACAGGTCCAGTCCCATCTCCGGGACCGATGCGAAGCGCCCCGATAGGGCCTGGAGGCCGTAGCCGAGCCTCAGTTCGAGGCGGTCACCGGGACTCGCTCCGCCCTCCCCGGATTTCCCGACATCGTTCTTTGCAGAGAGAACTCCGAGCGTCCTCCGTCCGAGCTGCGCGTCCATGCCAGCCGGCGCCTGCACGCCAATCGAACGCGCGATGGAAAGAGAAGGGCCAAGCTCGCTCTCCGGGCGCGGGTCCCAGGCCAGCGAGACCGCCAAGCCCCGGTCACGGAAGCCCTTCGAGGTGTGCGTCAGAATCCCGCGCCCGCTCACCTCTGCCGAGACGCCCCGTTCCGCGTGACGCCAGGAGACCCCGCCGCCGAGGTCGACCCCGAAACCGGCATCCGCGTCGCCGCCGTCATGACGCGCGGCAATCTCGACGCGCGGCACCAGCGCGCCGCCGCCGAGAGTCATTCCGCGCCAGCTCGCCGCCAGGCCGAGCCGAAGCCGCGTCGTCCTCGCCTCCGATGCAGCGAGCGTGCCGTCGTCGGCGTGTACGGCCGCGGAGGCCGTGCGTACCGCCAGAACGTCCGCAACCGCGGCTAGATCGGGCCCGCCCGTCTCCGCCGCGTCCATCAGCGCGCCGCGCAGACCCGCAACCGCCATAGAGAGCCCGATGCCGACCCGCGCCTCCGGCTTGCCGTCCGGTCGGAGCGTGAGCGTGCCGTCGCCGCGGCCCAGCACGCCCCACAGTGTCACGCGCTCGTTCAGCGCGTGGTGCCCGTAGGGATAGACTCCGGTCAGCTCGGCCTCGACCTCGCCCCCGCCGGACCCGCTCCGGTAGCCGCCTGTCCCGCGCGAACGGGCCACCGCGACCCCTGCGGTCCAGCGCTCTCTAGTCCAGTCGGTCCCGACAATGGCGGTCGCCACCTCGCCGTCGAGCGAAAGGCCGCCCTCGCGCCCGTCGAAGTTCGAGCGCGAACCCCGGCCCCAGAACGAGGCATGGCCGCCCGCGGATGTCTCCGCCGTCATCTCGAAGGAGGTCCCGGCCAGCAGGTCGCGCGCCGCGCCATCCAGCTTGTCCTCCTCCCCGTTGTCGCCGTTCTCCCCGGTTTCGAACGCTAGCAGCGACAGAAAGGCGACGCGCTCCTCATCCGTGAACGCAGGCAGCGCGAGGGTATCTTCCCCGGTCCCGTCGCCTGCCATTTCCGCCGCCTCGGTTCCCGCACCGGAGGGCAGCACCTGGCCAGCCATCCGGCCCCGGAAGCCCGACACCCGGACCGCGGCCAGCCGGTCTCCCACCGCATCCAGCACCTGCTCAGCGACAGTGCGACCGAACCGTGCAAGCCACGCCCGCGGGATCGGCCCGGCGTCGTTTCGGTCGCCCGAGACCGGCGGCGCAGCGGCGGTTCCGTAGAAGCCCGACCCGACGATGAAGTTGACCGGGATTACGGTCCCGTCCGTTCTTTGAATTTGGCCAGCGAACTCCCTTGCATAGCCCAGCTTGGGAACATCGGCGCTGTCAGTGGCGTCGTCGGGATCGTCGAAATAGTACTCCACGAAGCCGCCTTCCGGGCTGCTTTTCGCCGCGGCGATTACCTGCGGCAGAATCAACTCTCCGGTCACCGCGTCCCGCACGGTCGGCACCAGAGGCCGATTCTCGAACCTGTCCGGAAACGCCGCGTGAAAGGTGATGACGTTGCTGACGGTGTCCAGCACGTAGAGATACACGGAACCGTGCCGCCACGGCCCGTTCGGATCGCGCAAGGCTATCCTGGCCTTCGAAGAGGCGGCCACGTCGCCGGTCCTCTGGATTCCGAGCATGTAGTTTCCGGCTTCCGTGACGAAGGCCTTCAGGGTCGTTCGGTCCACCACGTCACTGGCCGTGATCGCCGGGTCGCCGTAGTCGATGGCTTCGGCGCCAACGGGAACCAGGTGAGCCTCGCCGAGATCGAATCCCGCAAGCAGCACTATCGGAGCCCCAAGATTGGGCGAGACATAGACGCTGGCGTAGCCCGAAGCGCCAGGTATTGCTGGCCGCACACCGGGCGAGGGTGCGCTGGCATCGAACGCGCCGTCCGGTTCCTGCGCCAACGTGGCATTGATCGCGGCGAATGCCCTGTTGCGCGCATCGGGATCGGGAGACGCCGCGTCGGCCAGAGCAGCCGGCGGCACGCCCAGAGCAGAAAGGATCTCCGCATAGATCAAGGGATTGAGCTGCCTGCCCGCCAAGGTCATGTCCTTCGCGTGAAGGAACACCCTGCCGTCGGGCGTCAGGGTCACGATGTAGATGGAACCGGAACGCCAGGCACTCCCCTCCTGCCTTATGAGACATCCGACATACAGCCCTTGTTCCACTGTCGTCGCCTGCAGGGCACGTTCCTTGGCCCGATCTCTCGAGGCCAGTGCGAAGTCCCTCAGGAGTCCGCGGTCGCCTTCAACCTGCTGCGCCGTCACGGGCGGTGGCGCAACGGGGGTCGTGCCGGCAGGAAGGGGACAGGCTTCCTGTGCCAGGGCCGGCCGCGGATCGGCAAAGACGAAGCCCAGCAGCAGAAAGCAAAGCACGACAGATTTCGGCGTCCTGGTTCTTCGCGTCCTGGTGTTCATGTTGCGGTGTTCCCATTGTTTGGATGACGACAGAGCACGCACATAGTGCGCCAGATGAAGTACCAATCCCAGCATTTTCAAACCTGGCCTCGATCTGGGCCTGCCGTCACGGCGTCGGGTGCGAGGCGCCAATCGCTTCGCCTGAGCCTCTTGCCCCGAGATTCTGTCAAATGCGCACGTCTATGTGTGCCTTGGCGGAAAACATGCTAACCTGCGCCCGTTCAGGACCGGGTTCGGACCTGACCCTTCGTTCTTGAAGGATCTTGTTGCAGTCAAATGAGAACCCCAGGTTTGCGGGAGCCCGGCCGGACCGACTCCAGTCTTGGTCGGGGAGCCCAGGCTGCTCAGCTGCCGCTGGTCAGAATGCCCGAAGACCCGGATTGGGGAAATTGCGAGGAGTCAGCGGCATAGGTTCCCCTTTTGCTCAAAGGAGAGAGCGCCATTCGCGTGGCTGAGCTCGCGAAGGGAATGAAGATGCTTCCAAATATATTGAATCGGTTCTCGATGAAAGTTGATGCGCTCGGAAGGAAAATGCGTTTCGACTTCATCCCGAGGGCCCGAATCGCTACAACCGACCAATCTGGAACACACCGTTGCTGAAGAGATGTTTGGTGAACTGCTCCGCCGCATGACGGCACCTGAACCCGAATCGCTTTCCGGTGGCGATTCCCGGCTGGCGCTGGCTGCCCTGCTTGTCCGGATCGCGCGTGCGGACGGGAGTTATGACGATTCAGAGAAATCGCGCATCAACAAGGTCCTGGCACGGCGTTTTGACCTGTCGCCCTTCGAAGTCGCAGAGATTCGCAGGAATGCCGAGACACTCGAGTCGGAAGCCCCGGACACGGTGCGCTTCACCCGCGCCATCAAGGCTGCCGTGCCACACGAGGATCGCGAACAGATCATGGAATCCCTCTGGGAGATCGCTCTTGCGGACGGTTCGCGAGACCACGAGGAAGATGCATTGATGCGCCTCGTTGCCCCCATGCTCGGGATCAATGACCGCGACAGCGCCATTGCCCGCCAGCGCGCCGCGAAGAAGGGATGATCGCGAGCTTGCCCATGTATGACCGGCCGGAGACAGCGGCCGCGCTCGACCGGCTCTGGGCCAACTTTCGGGATGCATGGCCGGGCGCACCAGCAACCCTGACGCGAAGCGACGACCCGTGGAGACATTGGAGACATCCCGAACTCCTGCTTTCCCAAACATGCAGCCTGCCATACCGGGCACGCCTGCACGGAACCGTGCAACTGGTCGGCGCACCGGCGCATGACCTGCCGTGCCCGGAAGGCCACTACTTCAGCACCATTGTTGCGCGGGCGGATGACAGCCGGTCGACGCTGTCCGACTTCGCGGACGCGTGCCCAGCGATCAACGACCCGCTGTCCCAGTCGGGATGGGCTGCGCTTGATGCCATGGCCAAGGACGAAGGGATCCGCTTCTCCACGCCGGTCATGACCGGTTCACACGCGGCGAGCGCCCATGCGGTCGCGAATCGCGTTGCGGACCTTGCTGCCATTGATGCCGTGTCATGGAATCACATAAAGGAATTCAATGGCCTGCCGACGGGCCTCAAGACAATCGTCAACACGCCTCCCACACCAGCCCTGCCCTACATCGCCGGCAAGGCAGAAGACGTGCGCATGGTCTTCGACGCGCTTCGAAACGCGATCCAGGATCTGGACGATGCCGACAAGGGCTTGCTCTGCCTCAACGACCTCACCAAGGTACATGCGAAAGACTACCTTGAATTGCCGATGCCGGCTGCGCTTCCACGCACCTCGGCCGGCAAGCGCTCCTCATGAAGAGCGAACCGGGCATTTGGCGTGGCCAGGAGCCTGGAATTCCGGCACATTCTCAATCGGACGCAATAGAAGCGCGGCAGGGCGAGTTGAAGGACAGGGGTTGCTGCATGCCAGCGCGAGATGGCCGACGCGATGAAGGGCGGGAAGTTCCGCCGACGTCCGCGATTGACAGGCGCGCCATGCACGTTTGCTGCGAAATTCCGGGTGGCAAGGCGCTTCCTGGCACCGACCGTCCGTTGATTCCGGTCGACGAGGAAGGTCCGGCTCGACGCAAGCGCGTATCCGGGTTTCACATGATGGAAGCCTCAATCACGAACGCGATGTTCGCGGCCTTCGTTGAAGAAACCGGGTTTGAGACCGAAGCCGAACGGTTTGGCTGGTCTTTCGTGTTCCATCGAGACGCTTCGAAAACTGTCGCCGAGGCGCAGGCCGTTCTTGGCGATCAGTGGTGGCGCAGGATCGATGGCGCTTCATGGCGACTGGTCAACGGCCCGGATTCCGAGGATGCCTGGCACCCCGATCACCCGGCGGTCCATGTGTCCTGAAACGACGCTTGGGCCTACGCGGGCTGGGCGGGCGGACGCCACCCAACCGAAGTCGAATGGGAGCACGCGGCACGAGGCGGACTTGGCGACATGCCATTTCCATGGGGCGAGGAGGATTTCCCGAGGAGGAACCCGACGATTCCGCCTTCTTCCCCTGCAGCATATGGCAGGGCAGATTCCCGGACGAGAACGCCTGTGCCGACGGATACGCAACTACAGCTCCAGCGAAGTCCTTCGCGGCGAACGGCCACGGTCTCTACAACATGTGTGGCAACGTATGGGAATGGACCGCTGACCCCTTCAAGCTCCGCTCGTTGTCGAAACGGGCAAAGGCCCATCACGCAAACCAGCCAGGGACCAAGGTCATGAAGGGTGGCTCCTTCCTTTGTCACAAGAGCTACTGTTTTCGCTATCGCATTGCGGCCCGAACCGGCACGACGGCCGACACGACTACGGCACATCAGGGATTCAGGCTGGTCTTCGACGAACGTTTGCATCGATGAATCTGGTTCCACGAACCGGTAGCTGCTGCACGCGCCGGGACTCACCAGCCTGGGTGCGTGACCAGTCAGTTGAGCGGCCTCCTCTCTCTTCAGTAAGACTTCCCTAGGCCATTGATTTCGCGCCGCGTTCCGATTCCGGGTCTTCGAGCATTCTGACCAGCTGGTAGCCGAACTGCTTGGCGCGCCGTCCAAGGTTCGAGACGGTGCGGTCCACGCGGCGCCGCTCGCAGGTCTCGACCTGCGCTCCACGCATTCCTCCCCTCGCGTGACCAGCGTGTGGATCAGGCATGCAAGTTCGCGCGCGGTTGCCGCGATTGCCACCGGCGCATCCTTCCGTGCGAGGCGCCCACGGTGCCTGGCGCCGATGAACGTCTGGCACCTGCGGGCGGACACGGCGGCCATGCGCAGGGCCTGCGCCACGTTGTCGACCACCTTGGGCGAGCGCCCCGGCGGGGACTGCCGCCGCTGATCCGGGTTCCTGGCGCCAGCCACGAGCCGAAGTGCCGTGCGGACGGGAAGGCTCCTCGTCACGCGGACACGGGACGGACGATGGCAGTTCCTGCGGCGAGAGAGACAGCCTTGCAACGAATTCGAAATCGACCGACTCTCGGCGTCCCAAACGCAAGGCAATGGCCGTGCCCCCTTGCAATGTGAACGAGGCCGGCGCCTTCAACAGCGCCGGCCACAACGACGATTGCGCTTCATGCAGCACATCGATGCGGGGGCGGGAAACGGCGGAGAAGGGGCAGCGCCATGCCCCGATTGCAGCGGCTTCCCCCCGCCCGTGACCATCGCTCCCGAACGCGTCGGGTACATGCCGATGCCGCTTCTTGGGTGGGTCGGCGGGCTGACCGCGCCACCCAACGTCCATGTCGGCGCAAGGCCTGCCCGTGACAAGCCGTCCCGGGCGGAAATCACTTCCGATGCAGTGCCGTCTCTGGATCCGCCCACGGAGGCTTCACATCATCCTGGATTCCCTTCGCGGAAGGGATTCGCGTTTCCACTGATCCCGGGCGGATCGAGCACGCTATAGCGCGCCCTCGGCACGCAGCTTCTCGAACTTGGCCTGATCCCACCACCAGTAGTCGATGCCCCTGCTGTATGCTGGCTTGATCTCCGGCCGTCCGAACACGTCCCAATAGGCGACCCAGTGCGCCCCCTTGTACCAGTTCGGCACCCAGATCATGCGGTCCCGCAGAACCCTGTCGAGCGCCTTTACGCGCACTTCCATCTCCGCTCGGGTTCCAGCGCCGATGATCTCTTCGATCAAGGCGTCGACCACGGGGTCGGCAAGCCCGGTCAGGTTCAACGTTCCCGGCGTATTGGCGCTCTCGCTCGAGAACAGGATTTTCAATTCAAGCGACGGGCTCAGGGGCAAGATGAACCGGGCGACGTAGACGTCGTATTCGAAGTCTTCCTGTCTCTGTTCCAGTTCGGCACTGTCGATCAGCTCGAAGCTCGCATCGATGCCAAGGAGCTTCAGGTTCTCCGCGAATGGCAGGACGATGCGCTCGAAGGCGGGTCCGTCATCGATGAACTCGATGCTCAGGACCTCGCCGTCGGCATTGCGTCGCAGACCGTCATCGCCGATCGTCCATCCTGCCTCTTCAAGAAGGGCGTTTGCCGCCCGAACCAGCCCACGGTCCGTCTTGCTCGTTGTGCTGACAGGCGGCACGAATGCCGGCTCGGTGAAGACGGTCTCCGGCAACCGGTCGCGGTAGGGCTCAAGCACGGCGAGTTCCTCGCCTTCCAGCATGCCTTCCGCCTGCATCGGCGCGTTTTCCCAGAAACTGTCGAGCCGGGCATAGGATCCGTAGAAGAGGGTTTCGTTCGACCATTCGAAGTTGAACATCATCCCGATGGCCTCGCGCACTCTCCGGTCCTGGAACTTGGGCAGCCGCATGTTGAACCAGAAGCCCTGCGCACCGGAGGGCCGGCTGTCGTCAAGCACTTCGCGCTTCACCCAGCCCTTTTCCAGCGCCGGAAAGTCATATGCGGTGGCCCAGAGGGCCGAGAAGAACTCTTCGTGAAACTGGTAGACGCCTGCCTTCAGCGCCTCGAACGCCGCGGTGTTGTCGGCAAAGTACTCATAGCGGAAGCAGTCGAAATTGTACGCGCCCACGTTGACGGGCAGATCGGCACCCCAATAGCCGGGATTGCGGCAATAGACGATCTGGCGACCTGCATCGACCTTGTCGACAACGTAGGGTCCCGAGCCGAGGGGCGGCTCCAGCGTGGACCGCGTAAAATCAACGACCTGATAGTAGTGTTCCGGCAGCACGGGCATCTGGCCGACTTCGGAAATCAGGTCCCGCGTTGCAACGCCTTCCGCAAACTCGACCCGAACCTCGCGTTCCGAAAGGGCCTCGACACTCGCCACGTCCTCGAGCGCGATCCTGTAATTGGGACTGCCATCGGTCTGGAGCGTCCTGATCGTCCAGACCACGTCCGACGCCGTCACAGGCTCTCCATCTGCAAAGACCGCATGGTCACGCAAGGTGAACACGACCCAGGACCGGTCCTCGGGGTATTCCAGCCTTTCGGCGAGCAGGCCGTAGACCGCGTCCGCCTCGTCATAGGCACGCACAAGGAGCGAGTCGTAGATCAGTCCAAGACCCTGCGCCGGCTCGCCAGCGAGGATGAACTGGTTCAGGCTGTCGAAGGTCTGGCTGGCCAGGAAGCCCCGAAAGCTCATCGTGCCCCCTTTGGGCGCATCCGGGTTCACGTAGTCGAAGTGAGGAAAGTCCGGCGGGTACTTGAGTTCGCCAAAGGCCGAGATGCCGTGACTTGTGATCGTGTCCTGATGGCTTTCGGCGAAGGCCGCACCTGTCAGGCCAAGAAACATGCAGAAAATGGCTGCTCGCATTGAAAGCTCCCTTGCGCAACGGTTCCGTTGCCGACTTGCCCGCCTTGCGTCAGCCGCATCCGAGTGTCGACGGCGGCGGGCACATCGGCCGCTTGTGCATTTCAATACATGCGGATTAGCTTCGCGACAATGACTCGCTTGTTCACAGACAATAACCGTCCCGTTCATCTAGGCCCCTATCCGCTGGAGCGCCTTCGCCGGTCCGAGGTGGCTGATGTCGCGCAGCTGCCCCGTCCCGAGCCGCTGGCATTCCGGAGACCCGACGCCCCGGAATGCATCGTGAACGCAATGGCGGAATACCAGGCGATGATGGACGCGATCAGGGACGGCCTCGTGAACAGGGCAGTTGCCGAGTGCCCGACCGACCCGACGGAACGGGCTCGTCACGTCAAGTCCTTCGGGTACTTCTCGGACGCCGCGATGGTCGGCGTCTGCCGCCTGCCCGACGACGCCCTACTGGCGGAGCCTTGGAGAAATCCTGACATCGACAGGTTGGCCAACGACCTGAAGACACGCCAGACAAAGACGCTGGCAAGCGGAATCGACATGATCATGGCGGACCTGAAGGAGTCGATGGAAGCCCCGCCCTCCACAATCGCCGGACACTCCCATGCCGTGGTCTTCCTCAATGCACGCCCGCGGCCGATCCGGGACGGCGAGCCGGGAACGGAGTGGATCGAGGGGGCCGAAGACCATGCCGCCTGCCTTCGTGCATCGGAAACCGCGGTCATCCTGGCAAACTACATTCGCCTGCTCGGCCATGACGCGAAGGCGCACAGCGCGACCTCCTCGGACGTCGACCTGAACAGGCTGGCCGTCGAGGCCGGGCTTGCGATCGCAAGGCAAGGCGTTCTGCGCAATCCGTTCCTCGGCGACAGGTTCGGCCTCGCTGCGCTGACCACCACTTTCGAGATGACGCCCGACCTGCCGCTTGCGACGAAGCAGCCGCTGATCGGCACACGTGGCCCTGCCTGGTGGTCAGGCTACCGAACCGCGAAAAACGCGTTCAACAAGGACCCCTTCAGGCGCCGCAACTTTGTCGACGGCCCGCACCCGTTTGAAACCCTGAAGCGCGTCGACGACCCTACGACCTTCATCGACGAACCGCGTGTACCCCGCGTTCCGAAACGAACCGACATGTTCGCGCGCGCCCAGTTCGGCGACATGGGCAAGACTGTGCAAGACGGCGCAAAGAACGGGCACTACGCACGGAAGGCGCCGACGGCATCGGCGCAGAGACGCATGCTTGGAGCCTTCGTGCTCCTGCAGGACGGCACTCCCGATGCCGGCAGGCGCCCGTCGGACGCCGAACGCAACGCCGCGAACGTGAAGGCGGCCAGCTACTTCCTGGGCGTCGATGCAGTCGGGATCAGCCGCTGCCCGGACTGGACGTGGTACAGCCATGACGCGACGGGCGCTCGCATCGAGCCGCCCCACGATCAGGCGATCAGCATGATCATAGACCAGGGCTACGAAACCATGGAGGGGGCCAGCGGAGACGACTGGATCAGCGTCGCACAGTCGATGCGGGCCTATCTCAGGTTTTCCCTTTTGGGAGGCGTCGTTGCAAAGCACATCAGAAGCCTTGGCTACGGGGCCAAGGCGCACACCGTCCTTGATGGAGAAGTCGTCCAGCCACCGCTTTTGTTGCTGTCGGGCCTCGGCGAGGTGAGCCGCATCGGGGAAGTGATCCTGAATCCCTTCCTCGGCCCTCGCCTCAAGTCGGGCGTCGTGACCACGGACATGCCGCTCGCCCATGACAAGCCAATCGACTTCGGTCTCCAGGCATTTTGCGAGGCGTGCAACAAGTGCGCGCGGGAGTGTCCTTCGGGCGCAATCACGGCAGGCCCGAAGCTGATGTTCAACGGCTACGAGATATGGAAGTCCGACAGCCAGAAGTGCGCAACCTACCGCATCACGACGCCTGGCGGCGCCATGTGCGGCAGGTGCATGAAGACCTGCCCGTGGAACCTTGAAGGACTGTTCGCCGAGAAGCCCTTTCGCTGGGCAGCCATGAACGTGCCGGCGCTGGCCCCCGCCCTTGCCCGCCTTGATGACCGTCTGGGCAACGGCGGCCTCAACCCGATCAAGAAGTGGTGGTGGGACATCGGGATCGAGGAAGACGGCGGCTACCGGCCGGCACGCGAGGCGGTGAACGCCCGCGACCTGCAGCGGGAGCTTGACCTGAAATACGAGGACCAGACGCTTGCCGTCTATCCCGCCCATCTCACGCCGCCGCCTTGGCCATACCCCTTTCCGATGGATCGCGAAGCGGGAATCGAGGCCTACGAGGCCATGCTTACGCCAGAGGCGTACAAGTCGCGTCTGGTACGCGGCGACACCGTCGGTCTTGCGCACGAAGTTCTTGACCATGCTGACAGCCCGGTCCTGCAGATGGTCGTGTCGAAGGTCGATGCCCGTGACGGCGACATAACGGTCTATGAATTCCGCGACCCCAATGGCCGCGATTTGCCGGAATGGACGGCCGGCGCACATCTGGACATCGTCGTGGCGCCGGAGTTTCTTCGGCAATATTCAATGTCCGGCAATCCGCAAGACCGTTCGGTCTACCAGATCGGTGTCCTGCGAGAAGATGACGGGCGCGGCGGCTCGAAGCTGATGCATCGGATATTCACGAAAGGCCGCCGGGTCTTCCTGTCGAAGCCGATCAACCACTTCCCTCTGGAGGAAAGCGCCAGACGGACGCTTCTCATGGGCGGCGGAATCGGGGTCACGCCCATGGTGGCCATGGGACATCGCTTGCACGAACTCGGTCGCGACTTCAGGCTTCACTACTCGGTGCCGTCACGTGACAAGGCCGCCTATCTCGATGACCTGCTTGCCATGCCCTGGGCCGAGCGCGTCACTCTGCACGTCTCCGACGAAGGCAGCCGGGCGGACCTGCATGGCATTCTCGGGCCGTACTCGGACGGCATACACGTCTACGCATGTGGCCCGGATCGCTACATGTCCGCCGTGATGGAGGCCGCCGAACTGCAGGGCTTCCCGGAAGAAGCTCGCCATCTCGAGTATTTTTCGGTTCCCGAGCTTCCCGAATACGAAAACCACCCGTTCACGCTGAAGCTCGTCAGATCCGAAGTCACGCTCGAAGTGCCTGCAGAAAAGAGCGCGACCGATGTCCTGACCGAGCACGGCGTTGCCGTAGACGTGAAGTGTTCGGACGGGCTTTGCGGCGTCTGC
This sequence comes from Paracoccaceae bacterium, assembly GCA_965208685.1. Taxonomy (GTDB): domain Bacteria; phylum Pseudomonadota; class Alphaproteobacteria; order Rhodobacterales; family Rhodobacteraceae; genus JAJEFO01. Next base: position 2,404,011 of record CBDBPL010000007.1, read on the forward strand.
AAGTGCGGCCTGATCGCCGGAGAGGTTGAGCATCGCGACTTCGTGCTGTCAGCCGCGCAGCGCAAGACCTCCATCATCCTCTGCCAGTCTCGCGCAGCCGAGCCGGATGGTGCCATAGAGGTGGACATCTGAGGTCGCCCAGTTGCCGTGCGCTTTCCGTCCGGCATCGCCGCGAAAGGTCAGCCGACCAGTTCGAGCCCCGAGAAGAAATACGCAATCTCGACCGCAGCGGTTTCGGGCCCGTCCGAACCATGCACAGAGTTTTCGCCCAAGCTCTCGGCAAATTCCGCACGGATCGTGCCGGGGTCGGCTTCGGCGGGGTTGGTCGCCCCCATCACGTCGCGATTGCTGACGATTGCGTTCTCGCCCTCGAGCACCTGCACGACGACCGGGCCCGAAGCCATGAATTCGCAAAGCTCGTCGTAGAAGGGCCGTTCGGCATGCACTTCGTAGAACTTGCCTGCCTGCGCCTTGCTCAGGCGGATGCGCTTCTGGGCAACGATGCGCAGCCCGGCTTCCTCAAGCTTCGCGTTGATCTTGCCGGTCAGGTTTCGCGCGGTCGCATCAGGCTTGATGATGGACAATGTGCGTTCGATCGCCATGTGGATTCCTCGTCATTCAGTTGTGCCGGGCGTCACAGGTCCCGGTGGATTTTCCGGGTCGCCTAGCATGGAAGCCAATCGAGGAAAAGTCGCCGCTAGCGGCAACGGCAATCTCGAAGCCAAATTCAGGTCACAGGCGCAAATTGCGCGCGAGCCAGCCTGATCGCAGCACGCTTGAAGACGGACTTGCCGCCTGCTCCCTGGCGAGGCGCAGCACGCTTGAAGACGGACTTCGCCTAAAAGTTCAGAGAGATGTCCCGATGAGCGGCATTGCAACCGGAAATGTGCAATGCCTGGTCGCGGTTCAGGCGATCCTGCTGGCGCGAGCCCACCGTGTCGGAGATGGCCTCAAGATACGCTCGAACACCTGTCGAAAGGTCTCCCGCCGCAGCGCGACGCCACACGGTCTGGGTCTCAAACGCCGCCACGGCATCAGCCCAACTCTCCGCCGCCTTTTCGCGATCCTCCCGACCTTCGCGCAGTGAGCGACGCACCTTTGACAGAGCCGAACGAATGTCGTCGGCACCGGCCAACGCCCCGAAGGCGCTGCCGAGGGCCTTGGCCGTCTCTTCCGCAATGGCCCTGTCACCTTCTGCCACCAGGCTCTGCATTTTGCGCAAGTCGCTTTCCAGCGCGAAGAAGGCGTCGTTGGCCTCCACGACAGAGAGGAAATCGCGCGCGGGCCCGACCGAACCGTCCGCTGCCCTGCGATAGGCGGCGCGTGCCTTGTCCTCGGCCTGGACCAGGGCGATGAACCGCGCGTAGACTTCGTCCCATCCCCCCGGAACGGTCGCGGCGAGTTCCGCCCGCTCGGTCTCCAATTCCGCAACTCGCTCTTCCAGCCGCGCCTTTCGGTCGGCCAGGTCCTCGGATGTCAGGAAGCTTGCCTGCTTGCTCAGTTCCCTTATTTCGTGATCAAGGTCACGGATCTGCTTTTCGATGAATCTCACCCGCCGATGCTGCGGGCGATACCAGTCCGTGGCCGCGACCACTTCGTCATGGGCGACCCAGGCACTGTCCAGGTGGCCAATTGCAACTTCAGCGCTGTCAAACGCGTCCGCCAGGTCGCTGCGAACGCCGCGCGGCAGGACGGACAGATCAAGCTCGCGCGCCCTCTCGATGGACGCCAAGACAGCACCACGGGTCTCGCCCAGCCGTTCATGGACGTAGTCTTCAAGGCAATGCTGCAGCTTGGGGTTCCGTGGAGGCGGAGCCGTCTCGCCCAGAAGCGAAACGCGGTTTGGCAGATAGTTCACGAGCTGCGGATAGTAGCCGACGATTCCAAGCGCGATCAGTTGCAGGCAGATGAAGGCCACGACCCCCTTGTAGATCTGGACCGTCTTCACGTCCGGCGGCGCAACGCCTCTCAGGTAGAACAACGCGAACCCAAATGGTGGCGTAAGGAACGAGGTCTGGATGTTCAGCCCGATCATCACGCCAAGCCAGACCGCCGTGATGTTGGCCGTGGGGTCCGCCAGCAGGATGGGCGCCACGATCGGCACGACCACGACCGCGATCTCGATGAAGTCGAGGAAGAAGCCCAGAACGAATATCACGGCCATGACGATGACAAACTGCGTCCAGAACCCGCCAGGCAGCGAGTTCAGGAAGTCCTTCACCAGTTCCTCGCCGCCGAAGGCGCGGAATGCCGCTGTCAGCATGGCTGCACCGAGAAGGATGATGAACACGAGCGACGTGGTCTTCGCGGTCTCTATCATCACGTTGCGCAACGTGTTCTCGATCCGCAGGACGCGGACACCCGACCAGACCAAGGCGATCATCACGAGCGTGACACCGACACCCCCAAGCCAGACGCCTGTCATGTCTCCGCCCGTGACGATCACTGCCTTGACGTTCGTGTCGAAGGTTGACAAGGCAAACGCGATGACGGCGAGCCCGACCATCGCAAGAAGCGCGGGCGCGAACGTGAGGCGTTTCTGCTCCACCAGCCGGTAGCCGGCCATGATCAGCGCTCCGGATGCACCGATGGCACCAGCCTGGTTGACGGTCGCGATTCCCGAAAGGATCGAGCCGAGCACAAGAAAAATCAGGGCCAGCGGCGGCACGAGCGTCAGCAGCGCATTGCCCAAGAACTTTGCATCGCGCGCGCCGCCATACGGAACGGCCGGCGCCAGCTTTGGCCGGATCAAGGCGAGCCCGAGGATGAATGCCATGTACAGCAGCACGAGCACGATGCCCGGCACGAAGGCGCCGAGGAACATTTCGCCCGCGCTCGTGGAAGCCACGTCGTAGACCGAGGGCATGGTCAATTCCCCGGTTGAACCCTTGTGCAGCGCCTTCCGCGCTGTCGACGCCTGGTCCGAGGCGCTCGCCAGCTGGTCAGCAAGTATGATGAGGACAATGGACGGCGGAATGATCTGTCCCAGCGTGCCTGAAGCGGCGATTGTTCCTGTTGCAAGCGGTTGGGAGTAATTGTTGCGCAGCATCGCCGGCAGGGAAATGAGCCCCATTGCAACCACGGTTGCGCCCACGATCCCGGTCGTGGCCGCGAGCAACGCGCCCACGAAGACGACCGAAATGCCAAGCCCTCCCGGTACCGGCCCGAAGAGGCGCGCCATGGTCACGAGCAGGTCTTCGGCGATCTTCGACCGCTGCAGCATGATGCCCATGAAAATGAAGAGAGGAATCGCGATCAGGGTATCCCGCTCGACCTCCCAGTAGACACCCCTGAGGTTCGTCACACCCGCCGTAAGCCACTGCGACGGCCCGCCAGAGTGAAAGAACGCGTCCATGTTGTCGGCAAAGACGTAGCCGGATGCCGCCGCGGCAACGATCGAAATGATCGCCGCGCCCGGGAGGGCGAAGGCGACGGGAAATCCGGAGCCCAAGGCGGCGGCCATGACGAAGATCAGCAGTGCGAGAAAGAACAGTTCCATCTGCGTTGATCCTCAATGCCCGACCGGTTCGGCATCACGGTGACCGGGTTCGTCGCGCATGTCGGCCACGGCCTCGAACATGTAACTCACGAACTGTATCAGCATGGTGATGGCGAATATCCCGAGGAACGCAGCCATCTGGTACTTGGTGTACATGCCCGCAGTCCCGGTCTGGCTGACTTCGAAGTTCCTGACCGGCGAGTTTACGATGGCATTGGCCGACCCCATGCCGACCAGGATGATGACCCAGCAGGTCGACATGCCCAGCAGGATCGATCCCACTGCGTTCACCCGTCCCTTCCGGCGGACGTCAAAACCGGCATAGAGGACGTCGACGCGCACATGGCCCTCTTCGAGGAGCGTGTAGGCCGAGGAAAAGAGGAACAGGGCCGCATACCAGTAGCGCACGAGATCTCCCATGAGCGCCTGTTCGTAGGAGAAGACGAAACGGGAGAAGACGATCAGCAGTTCCGCCATCACGATCAGCAGCGCCAGCCATATGAAGCCCAGCGACCGCGAGAATGCCGCCACGACGAAACCGAGAACCGCCAAGGGGAGGTGAATCCACGGGCCAATGAAATGAGACCTTATCAGATCGTGTGAGAGCTTTTCGCCAAAGACGTAGGGCAGGAGGCCCTCGACCCGGATGAACGCGATCGTGGCATCTGCAATCCCGGTGAAGAGCACCGCGAAATAGCAACCGCGAATGAGGTAGGCGTTGAAGTCGCTGATCGCTCTCGCATCGTACCGCAACGCTCGATCAGGCGTGCGCAGCACCCAGAAAACCGCGAGGGCGACAAGGAGCACGTAGATCGCGACCAGCAGCAACGCGCGACCGTCACCGCCGAATGCCTGGGTTGGCTTTGGAAAGCCCCAACCCACGATAAACACGTTGTTGATCATGAACGCGGCAAGCACGGAAAGCATCGCCCACCCGAACACGCGCGTTACAGGTGCAGGCGTGCCGTGACGAGACAGAACGTCTGGATCTGGCGCGGTGCTCATCGGCCTCCCTCCGACTGTCCCGTAGCGTGGCGCGCACCAGAATTCACGGTGCCGAACGCGCTTCGATGGAAAAAGCAGGAGCCGACGCTTCGCCGGCTCCTGCCTTGGTTATCTACTGGTTCCGTTCAAGGCCTCAAGTCAGGCCAAGAACACGGTTGCGCTGGTTCGAGTACTCGATCTCCGCCACAGCCTGCCAGGTACCGATTTCTCTGAGCGCAGCCTGGAAGGCATCGTTGATCTCGGCCGCAAGCGGGGAGTGATCCCGGGTCTCGGCGAACACTTCGGCAGCGGCGTCACCGAAGGCATCCCAGACATCGTCGTTGAACGCGCGCACCTGAACGCCGTGGTCGTTCACGAGACGGGCAAGGTATTCTCCGTTGTTGGCCCAAGTTTCCTCAGGCTGAGCGGCATGCTCCTCCAAGCAGGCAGCCGTGATGAGCGCCTTCTCCCAGTCGCTCAGCCCGCCCCACCAAGACGCATTCATGCCGAACCCGAGACACGAACCTGGCTCATGCATGCCAGTGGTGTAGTAGAACTTCGCAGCCTCGTAGAACTTCATGAAGTAGTCGTTGTAAGGGCCAACCCATTCGGTGGCGTCAACAGCGCCCGAAACGAGGTTCTCGTAGATCTGGCCGCCAGGCAGCGAGACCGTCGAGACACCCAATTTCGACATCACGGTTCCGCCCAGGCCAGGGATACGCATCTTCAGGCCCTGAAGGTCGTCCGGGCTGTTGATCTCCTTGTTGAACCAGCCGCCGGCCTGTGCGCCTGTAGAACCACATGGAATGGCCTTCAGTCCGAAATCGCCGGCAAGCTTGTCCCAGAGATCCTGACCTCCCTTGAACTTGATCCAGGCATTCCACTCCGTGGTCGTCATCCCGAACGGCACTGCAGTAAAATAGCCGTAGCCCGGATGCTTCCCGATCCAGTAGTACTCGGCGGCAATGTAGGCCTGCGAGTTGCCCGAGGCCACTTCGTCGAAAACGTCGAAGGCGCCAACGCGCTCGCCCGCCGCGAAATACTCGGTCTGGATGGCGCCCTGGCTCAGCTCTGTAATGCGCGCAGCCAGGCGCTGGGCGCTGAGGCCGAGGCCGGGAAAGTCCCGGGGCCAGGTCGAAACGATGGTAAGGTTGCGTGCGCTTTGCGCGTTCACCATCGGCGCAGCAAGCGCGGTACCTGCCGTGCCGAGTGCCGCGGCTCTCAGAAACTTGCGACGTTGCATTTTGTATCTTTCCTCCTGATGTGTCGTCGTAAAGTTGTAGAGACAGGAATGCCTGTCCATGCAGGGCGAGAAAGTAAAGAGAAAGCGAAGAGATGCAACCATTTCCTTTGCTGCATTTTCGGAAGGACACGGCGCGATTCAATGCCTCTTGCACTGGTCCCCGGAGAACAGGAGCCAACAGTCGCCCGCCTTCGTGGCGCTCGGCCGGATTCAGGCTTCTTGGCAAGGGAGTCCACCTGCCACGGCACGTGCGTATCGACCGTCCCCTTCGAGCATGCAGGAAGACGGCGAGCGTGAAGCCGTTCAGGCCGGGATGGCTGACGCAATCAGGGCGAGCATGCAGACGCGTCGTTCCGAGTTCATCGAAAAGGATGAAAGCGACATGAAGTTCGATGACGTCCGTCGTCGGCTGAAGCGAAAGTGAAGAGAAAAGGGCTTCTCCGCCACCTGGAATGGCGGATGATCTCGTCAACCGTGCGGGAACCGGAATCGCGCCACGGACGAGTGATGGGGTCGAGACCGTGATTCAGATGCTGCATGCGGCGCCGCCCAGGCACTCTCTTCGAAACGGGATTGCACGCGGTCTTGTTGCCATCCCTGCAGCGGACCAAGGCTTGGTCTTCTTCGTGGTGCATGATGAGCACAAATTGGTCCGCACTACTCGCATCGGCCACACGGAGGTCGCCTGGATTCGGGTTGCGCAAGGCAGTTCGTCCCGGCGCCACTTCGATCACTGCAGAATTGGGGCTGGCAACTTGGAGACCGGCATGCAATCGCGTTGCGTGCACGCCATCGTGGCGCGGCATTGCGCCCGCACTGTCCTGCGCGCGAGCGATTTCGTCAAGACCGTGACCCGTCCTCCGTCAGCGCTTGGAGAACTGGAAGCTCTTGCGTGCCTTGGCCTTGCCGTATTTCTTGCGCTCCACCACGCGGCTGTCGCGGGTCAGGAAACCCGCGGCCTTGAGTGCCGCGCGATACCTGGGATCATAGAGCTGAAGCGCCTTTGAGATCCCGTGCTTCACAGCCCCCGCCTGCCCGGAAAGACCACCGCCCTTGACCGTCGCCATGACGTCGAATTCGCCGTCAACGCCAGCAATTTTGAAGGGCTGCCGCAGGATCATCTGCTGCACGGGACGCGCAAAATACTCGTCTATGTCCTTGCCATTGACGACCACCCTTCCCGAGCCCGGCTTGATCCAGACACGGGCCACGGCCTCCTTGCGCTTTCCGGTCGCGTATGACCGGCCAAACTCGTCGCGGACGGGCTCGCGGGCAGGTTCCGGCTCGGTGGCCGCGACCTGCATGTCCGCAAGAACGCCTTCGGCCAATCCTGCGGTTTCCATCGGATGGTTTTCCACTGCGACGTCTTCGGCCATCGATTCAGCTCCGGGTGTTCTTCTTGTTAAGGGACTTCACGTCGAGCACTTCCGGCTTCTGCGCGTCATGCGGGTGCTCAGTCCCGGCATAGACACGGAGATTCGTCATTTGCTTTCGAGACAGGCGGTTCCTGGGAAGCATGCGCTTGACGGCCTGCATCACCGCACGCTCGGGATGCGCACCATCAAGAATCTCGCCAGTCGTCCGTGACTTGATTCCGCCTGGATAACCAGTGTGCCAGTAGTTCGGCTTCTCGCGCTTCTTGCCAGTCAATTGAACCTTGTCGGCATTGACGACGATGACGTTATCGCCCATGTCCATGTGCGGCGTGTACGTCACCTTGTGCTTGCCGCGCAGGCGCGTTGCGACGATCGAGGCGAGGCGCCCCAATACGACTCCTTCGGCGTCGATCAGAATCCAATTCTTGTCAATCTCCGCCGGAGTTGCGGTGAACGTGCCCATGTGTCTTCCCGGTTCGAGGAGTTCGTGAATGCGCGGGTTCTACGCGTATTTTTGCGGCAGTCAAGGGCGGCAAACGTGTTTTTTTCCTTGCCTCCGGGGCGACAACAATGACGTGAAAGGGTGGCACAAAGCCTTGGCAGGTGCCTCTCCCGATCCGTCCGAGGAGCGCTGCCCGGCCCCCGCCGGCCAGGTGCTGGCACCTCCGAAAGCGCGTCGCGGAATCAGCTTCCAATCCGCCTCCGACCGGTCAGTCGCCTTCGGCCCTTTCTTCAAGCGCAAGCCATTCTGCTTCGGCGGCGTCCAGTTGCGCCTGCCTGTCGGTCAACGCGTCGGCAGCCTTCCGAAACCTGACCGGATCGCGGGCATAGAATTCCGGATCTGACATGAGATTGCTCAACTTTGCAATCTCGGCCTCAAGCCGGGCGATGATGCCGGGAAGCTCGTCCAGGCGGTGAGTTTCCGTGAAACTCAGCCCCCGCGTCCTTGCCAGTTTCGTCTCTCGTCTCTTGTGAGGCTTTCGCTCCTTCGCCGACGGCGAACGGGTGGATGCACGCGCGGTCGCGTGGTCCGGGCGAGGAAAGTCCATCCAGCCGCCTGCGTGAACCGTGATTCGACCATCTCCTTCGAACGCCAAGGTCCTGGTCGCCACTCGCTCGACGAAGTCCCGGTCGTGGCTGACGAACAAGACCGTGGCATCGCTGCCGATGAGAAGGTTCCTCAAGAGATCCAGCGTCTCCATGTCCAGGTCGTTCGTGGGTTCGTCCAGCACCAGGAGGTTTGCGGGCCTTGCCATGATGCGCGCAAGCAGAAGACGCGCCTTTTCGCCACCGGAGAGAGACCGGACCGGAGCCCTGGCCTGCGTCTCGTCGAACAGGAATTCCTTCAGGTAGGTCACGACATGCCGCGGTCGGCCGCGAACCATGACCTGGTCCGCTCGCCCCGGAAGGCGCATCGCCTTGTCGCCCGTCAGGCTCTCCCAAAGCGTCACATCGGGATCAAGTTCGGCGCGGTGCTGATCGAATACCGCAAGCTCGACATTCGTGCCCAGCTCGATTCTGCCCTCATCCGGTTCGGCGCGGCCAGAAAGCAGTTCGATCATTGCGGTCTTTCCCACACCGTTGGGACCTACCAGGGCAACCCGGTCTCCACGGGTCACTCGCAGCGAAAAGTCCTGACAAATCACCTTGCCGTCGAATTTCTTGGATATCCCTCGCGCTTCGATGACCCGCTTGCCCGACCTCGGCCCGGACACCGGGTCCATCTTTGCGGTTTCCTGGCGCAAGACCTGGTTCGCGCGCTCAGTCCGCATCGCTTCCAGAGCCCGCACGCGCCCCAGGTCCCGCCGCCGACGTGCGCTGATGCCCTCGACCGCCCACTTGCTTTCGCCCAGGATCTTGCGGTCGAGCTTGTGCCGTACCACGTCCTCGGCCGCCCAAACCTGGTCGCGCCAGTCCTCGAAACCTGCGAAGCCGCCTTCGCGTCGGCGCACGACTCCCCTGTCGATCCAGATCGTCGCGCGCGTGAGCGCACGAAGGAAGGCACGGTCGTGACTGATCACGACGAAGGCGCGGCCGGATTCGTTCAGGTGCGCCTCAAGCCAGGCAATCGATTCGATGTCCAGATGGTTCGTTGGCTCGTCAAGCAGCATGAGTTCGGGCGCTTGCGCAATGAGCCTGGCCAGCCCGGCTTTCCGCCGAGCGCCGCCTGAAGCAGCCTCGACACGTGCATCGACATCGAGTTTCAGCCCGTCGGCCGCCGCATCCACACGCCAATGCTCCGAGGCCTCAACGCCTCGGGTCGCCAGGTCGCCCAGCGTCACGCAACCCTGCATGTCAGGCTCCTGCTCCATGTAGCCTACGCTGTCGCCTGACGAAAGCGCCCGTTCGCCCTCGTCAACATCGACCAGGCCAGCAATGACCTTCAGAAGGGTGGACTTGCCGGAACCGTTCCGTCCGACCAGTGCCATGCGGTCTCCGGGCTGGATGATCAGCGAGAGATCCTCAAAGAGCGGGTTGCCGCCGAATGTCAGCGCGATGCCGGTCAGTTGCAGGAGCGGTGCACGTGCCATGCCGGCGGGCTACGTGGGTCTCCTGTTTTGGTCAAGCGTGACCGTCCGGCGACTTCCATCATTGCCTTGACGAGCCCGAGCGTCCTGCCGTCGCCGACACGACGGGCGATGCTCATCAACGGTCCGGCGTGCGGAATATCGCCGAAGCACTTGGACAGGCCGCAGGCCGCAATCTCGTTTTGCCCCGAGTTCAGGAGGCCTGGGACGCGCCTGACCGCATCCATCACGCTCCGTCCAGGTGGGCAGGCATGCACCACGTCCGGGCTTCAGGTCCCCAGTCGTCACGTGTGTGCGTGCCGTCCGAGTTCGATGGTGAGGAGATATCGATAGAGCTTCACGATCAGCTGCTCTTCATTCTCTTCCAGCCACAGCCGGGCGGCAGGGGTCAGCATCATCGTTCGGCAGGGCTGGTCCGCAATCATGGCGGTCTCGGCTGAATGCGCGCCGAAGGCGCCCCTCAGCTCGACCGCATCGCCTGGCCCGCATTGAAACAGCCGCGCGCCCGTGGAATCGAAGGCGGAGGCTTGGCCCCTTGTCAGCAGTTGCAAGCCCTTCTGCGGCTCGCCAATCGATACAAGGGCCTCGCCAGCGTCGTATTCGCAAGGTTCCAGCCAGTCGCGGAGTTCATCGACCATGTCCTCGAACACGACCTGCCTGTCGAGATGGCGCTCCATGTCGCCGACGACACGTTCCAGCAAAGTGTCACCCGGATCCCCGTCTGCGGCGGGGTCGGGCCTCCAGGCGGCAAGAACGATGTCCTCGCAGCGCTCCAAGGCATGGTCTGCGTCCGGCTCGAACAGCAGGTTTTCGTGAATGGCGGACGGAAGACTGCGCTCGAGTCCGTTCTCGAGCTTCTCCGACGCTGCGCTCAGCACCACCCGGGCTCCGACCGCCTGCGCGGCATGCATGAACCTGCACAGCCCGTTGATGGCCGAGAAATCGAAACCCGACACGGCTCCGAAATCCAGCAGGATGCAGGCCGGCCTTGGGGTGTTGTCCAGGGACTGCTTGAGGCGGTCCAACAGGGGACCGACGCTGCCGAAGAAGACATACCCACGCAGGTGGTACGCCTGTATCCGTTCTCCCTCCGCCCGCAGTATGGCTCGATCGGGAATGGAGCGACTCCTGTTGCTATGTCGCTCGCGGGCGGTGTAGTCGGCTTCGATCAAGTCCACGCGGCTGAGGCGGACGGCGAAGAACACCATGGTGATCAGCATTCCGACGCCCACCCCCTCGAGAAAGCCAAAGGACACGACGGTGGCGGCGATCAGAAGGAGAATTGCGTATTCGGTCCAAGGCAGTCGCCTGCGGCTTTTCACGATCCACTCATCCAGCAGGCCAAGGCCGAGGAAGAGCAACATCCCTGCGATGAGCGGCACGGGAACCAGGTTCAAGAGTGAGTCGCCCATGAGAACGACGGAGCCAATCAGCAAGGCGGTCACGATGCCGGTCAGCCGGGTTTCCGCTCCGAACCTGTCGCTGAGAATCGAAAAGGTGAATATCAGGCTTCCACCTGGACCGGCGCCCAAGCCGGCGATCACCCCTGCACCGCCTGCCGCCTTGAACTCTCCATTCCACTCCAGCTCCAGGTTCGTGGCAAGTTCAAGGGCGCTCAAGTGCACTGCCACGGCGATCAGGGTTACCACGATCAGGGTCAGGATGTTGGGAACTTGGGCGGCCACAGCGGCCCAGTCCACGCGCGCCAAATCGCCGGACTGGAAGGGATGCCACAGGCCTCCTTCCGCGGTGCCGGCAAACAGCAGGCCTGCTGCGCGGGCCTCATCCCCCGAAACCCCGAGACCGGCAAGGACAAGATGATAGAACATGGCGATGAGCAGGAAACTCGCCGGCAGAATGAAATGATTGCTCCAACGCTTCGTGGCAAGAACGAGGCCGAAACCGTAGACGACGCCCGGAGTCCATCTCCACAGCGCACCAGGCTCCAGGAGAGAGGAGACGGTTTGCCCGTCCGGCGTGACTCCCATCAGCGACAGGGCGGCCACGCACAGCAGTACCCCCGTCCCGGCGATGAACCCGCCCGCAACGGAATAGGGGATGAACCGGACCAAGTTGGCGAGGCGAAAACGCCCGACCATCAGAAAACAGATGCCCGTCGCCACTGCTCCGATGATCACGACCGTAGCCGTGGTCACGAAACGCGCGACCGCATCGCCCTCCACAACGATAGTTGACGCGATCATGACCAGTACCATCGAGGACGGCACCGAGATCATCGAAATCGCGCCGCGGTAGCCGCTTGTCAGGGCGATCCACAGGCAGACGACGAATCCGCCGAACAGCACCATGATCGTGCCCTGGGACAGGAACGGCACCAATGGGCCTGAGAACACGAGGGCCCCCACGGAAATCAGGTATGCAGAGCCGATCACGCCCACGACCATGCCGACCGACAGCGCAGGGAACAGGTTGTCCGAGAGCGCGTCAGCGCGGAGTTCGGCTATCAAGTTCATGGGCGGCGATCTCATTGCACTGCCGTGATGCTGCGTTGGGTGGAAACGAGCCCGACATCAGGCTGTCGCCGGTTGCGGCCGTCGTACAGGGGCGTCCGGGGCATGTGCGCGGGATTGTCTTGGGAGATCGCATGCATTGCCGGCACCGGCCGTCGCCGACAGGTTCGCTGCGCGACTCCGACCCGGTTGCCTGCGATGCCCGGCATCTGTCCCGTCGCAAAACGGATGCGGGCCACCATCTGCAGCGTTGCGCCAGCAAAGCGCGGGTTCGCGATTTCAAGTTCCAGCCTCGGTTCGTCTTTCGTCATGCTTGCCTCTCCATCCAGGCTTCACGGAACTTTCGCGCCGTCTCGGCTAATGGCAGTCCGCTGCCTAACGTAGCTCATCCCTATGTAATTTGTGTCAATTCTTCGATGAATGTAATGTTGATTTGGTGTCCGTCCCGTCAGTGCGGCCCCGGGAAGAGCACCACGGTTCTCTCGGTGAACCCTACGGGAGCTGCCGGTCAGTGTCGCAGATCAGGGGCAGCCGCCGGATCGGGCCTCCCGAGTGTCGCTTGGATTCAGGGCGCTTGAAAGAGCGTCATCCGCCATGCAGAATTCGCGCCCGTAAGGTGAGACCGCGGCCGCGCGCAGCAGACGCGCTCGCCCCGGTGGGATGGAATCAACCTCTAAGCCGGTGAACACGTGAAGCGTGTTCAGGTCCCGGTCAATGACGGCATGATCGCTGACCCAGCCACCCATGGACAGGTAGCTTCTAAGCAGGGGCGGCATCGAACACAGCGCCAAGCGTCGGTCAGGCTCTGCCCGCAGTCGCTGCGCGAACCTGAACACGTTCGGCGACTTGATCCGGGGAAGCCAGTGCCGTGGCGCGAGATGCCGCGCTTTCAGCATGGCAAATGCGTCTCTGTAGTTTCCGCCATCGGTTCCGTCAAACGATGAGCATCCGAAGAGCAGCTTGATCCCTTCCCGGTCAACGAACGCAGCAAGGGCGCTCCATGCCACACGCAAGATGCCGGGTTCGCTTTCGCCCGGCGCCACGCAGAACCGGCCCATCTCGACCATTGGCTGGCGGAACCGGGAGAGGCCCTTCAGCCCGTAGTGCTGCGCCGAATAGCTCTTTCCGATCTCGGCCCCGGATCCAAGCCGCAGCAGCCGAAACGTGGCGACGACCCGACCGCTGGCAACATCGTCGACAAGGAGGTGGCGGCAAATGCCGTCAAAGGAATCCGCATCGAGCCCGTTCGGACGGTCCATGGCATCCCGGCCCGCAATGAAGGCTCTATATCGAAGCCGCTGTGCGGCCTCGATATCTTTTGGTGCTGTCGCGATGCGGGTCCTGTACTTCGCGCGCGCCATGTTCTCCTCTTGGTGAATCCTGATCGCCAGCTTAAGTTTCGCATGGGCCATGGTACCGCACAACCGTGACGGCAACGCAACAAGGGGAACTCAAGTGGAGAAGATCGCAAAATCCGATGAAGAGTGGCGCGACCAATTGGATGGGCTGGCATACGACGTCCTCAGGAAACACAAGACCGAACGCGCCTTCACGCATGACAGTTTCCCGAAGGATCCGGGCGTGTTCAGGTGCAAGGGCTGTGGATCACGCCTTTTTGACCAAGCCCACAAGTTCGACAGCGGCACCGGATGGCCGTCCTTCTACCGGCCGATCGACGACGACATGATCGGCGAGCGCGAGGATCGCAGTTTCTTCATGCGCAGGACCGAGGTGCATTGCTCACGTTGCGACGGGCACCTGGGGCATGTGTTCCCCGACGGCCCGAAGCCGACGGGTCTTCGCTATTGCATCAATGGCGTTGCACTCAACTTCGAGCCCGGAACGGAAGGCGACTAGGGCGCGTTGACAATCATGTTGCCGCGATCACGCCGTCGACGAGATGAGTCCCCGGCGTGGTGATTCCGGGATCGGTCGCCTTGCCGGGCAGCATGGGCTCGATCCGCACCCACATGGCGTCGGTCAGCACCGTCCTGTCCGCATTCATCTTGCCACCTGCTCGTCCTGCCTGGGCCGCCATTTCGGAGTGCATTGCGGCGCAGATGGCATCGGTCCGCCCGAAACGCAACTCGATTGTCAGCGCGTCCTAGTTCTCGTCGAAAAGCGCGCCCGCATCGAAATTGCCGAAATTGGAGAAGAGCTGCCGCAGGAAGCTGATGCCCTGCGTGTTCGAATCCGACGAGCGCGACGCGGCCATCCTCCAACCCGAAGCGCTCGACATTCTCGACAACGCCGTCGTCGGTGAAGGAGACCGCCAGAACTTCGCGGTTCACCTCGACCGGCGCGCGCCAGAGGCGACTCTCATAGTCGGACTTGACGTAGTACCAGCCGCTGTCGTCGACAAGGCCTTCCGCGCCCGGGCGCCCGAGGATGCGGGCGGCCGTCTCCTTCGTGTCGACGCCGACCTGGACATCCTCGACGAGTCCGGCTTCGGGAACGTAGCCATGACTGTCCTCCAGGCTGGAACAGGCGGACACGAACACAAGGGCGACAACTGGCGCCCCTGCCCCCAGGACAGTCCCACGCGAAACCTTCATTGCGCCAACCTCTTGCTAAATCCGCGACCTCCGCCTAGTCGGCATATCCATAGAAGGTCACAGGTTCAAGGAATTGCTCGTGGCAGCAGGTGCAGGCAATCGCGTCATCAAGTGCCAGTCCGTCAGAGAGAGAATCTCGTTCTTGCTTGAGCCGGATGCGGACGCACGCGCAGAACTCGCGCGGTCGCTCGGCGTCAGGGGCTTGCGAAAGGTGAGACTCGAAGGCCGACTCTCACCGGACGGCGATCTGGATCTGAGGCTGGACGCCAGGCTGGGCGCAACGGTCCTGCAGGATTGCGTCGCCACGGGCAACCCGGTGACCACCCGCATCGAGGAACGGGTGATCCGTCTCTACGTGCACGACCTGCCGGAGCCCGAGGGCGAGGAGGTCGAGATGGCAGCTGACGAAAACGTCGACCCCTTGCCGACCATCCTTGATCTCGAGGAAGTCCTGGCCGAGGCGCTCGCGCTCGCCCTCCCGTCATGGCCGAGGACCAAGGGTGCTGAACCGGTCAGGATCTCGGTGTCCGAGCCAGGAATATCCCCGATGACAGAAGAAGATGCCCGCCCGTTCGCAGCCTTGAAATCGCTGCAGGAAAAGACGTCCGACACCGGCAGGAACCAAGGGTGAATTCGGCCTTGCCCTTGGACGAAATCGCGCTATGTTCCCGCCTCCGCACGAACGACAACAGATTGGACAAGGAGTGTGCCAGCGAATAGGACCGCGCAGACCCTGAATGGGGTCAGGCAACTCCAAGCTGAACCGAGGATCTAGGACATGGCCGTCCCGCAGAACAAAATCACTCCGTCGCGCCGCAACAAGCGCCGCGCCCATGACGCTCTGACCGCCTCGAATCCCGTCGAGTGCCCGAACTGCGGCGAATTGAAACGGCCGCACCATGTTTGCGCCGCTTGCGGTCACTACAATGACCGCGAAATCGTTGCCCAGATCGAGGAATTCGACCTGGACGAAGACGCGGCCTGAACCCGTCCTCAACCACGCTTGGGATGACATATATCCCCGATCAATCGAACGAGGCGAACAGGCGCACGAAGATTTCCGTTGACGCCATGGGCGGAGACCGGGGACCGGCAGCCGTCGTTGCCGGCATTGCCAGGGCCGCTCGGAAGGACCGCAACTTCGAATTCCTGCTCTTTGGTCCAGAACCCGAACTGCGCAGGCTTGTGCGCAGACGGAACAGGCTGGGCAAGAAGCGACAGTTGATCGATTGCTGCGAGATTCGTCACGTGGAAGACGTCGTCAGCATGGAAGACAAGCCGAGCCACGTATTGCGCAACGGCAAGGGAACGTCCATGTGGGCGGCGGTCAAGGCAGTCAGGGACGGCGAGGCCGATGCCGTCGTATCCTGCGGAAACACCGGCGCCCTGATGGCAGTCTCCATGATCTTGCTGAAGAAGCTTCCCGGCGTCGACCGGCCGGCGATCGCCTGCCTGTGGCCGTCGCGGAGTCCCGGCGGATTCAACGTCTTGCTTGACGTTGGTGCCGACATCCGGGCTGACGCCAGGGATCTCCTTCAATACGCGCTCATGGGCGCCTCCTACGCGCGAAACGGTCTGGAACTGTCCCGGCCGCGCATCGGCCTCATGAATGTCGGCACCGAAGAGTACAAGGGTCACACCGAGATTCGCGAAGCGCACGACCTGATCGCATCGGCAGCCGACGACGCAAATTTCGAGTTCGTCGGCTTTGTCGAGGGCGGTGACATTCCGTCCGGACGCGTGGACGTGATCGTGACGGACGGGTTTACCGGCAATATCGCACTGAAGACCGGCGAAGGCACGGCGTTGCTCATCCGCGAATTCCTGCGCGAAGCCTTCCGCGCCACGCCGCTCTCACGAATTGCGGCGCTGCTGGCCGTGACATCGCTTCGTCGCCTTTCGAGGCGAATTGATCCCAGAAGGGTCAATGGCGGCGTGTTCCTCGGCCTGAACGGCACCGTCGTCAAGAGTCACGGGTCTGCGGACGCGATCGGCGTCGCGTCCGCAATGGGGCTTGCATGTAGACTGGCCGATAGCCGATTCAACGAGCGCCTGGCTGCACGGGTTGCATCCTTCAACCCCGACAGGCAGGATGACGATGGGGAAACCGCCGAAGCGGCTGACAAAGAACGGGGATGATGAGGACACGCGCGGTGGTGCAAGGAGTCGGGCACTATCTGCCCGAACGGGTGATTCCAAACTCCTGGTTCGAGAACAAGCTCGACACTTCGGATGAATGGATAAGGGCACGGACGGGAATCGAGTCCCGCCACTTTGCGGCCGAAGGCGAAACTGTCTCCGAACTGGCTACCAAGGCCGCATCGTCGGCTCTCGCCGCGGCCGGTCGCGCCGCGGATGACGTCGACGTAGTGATCGTCGCCACATCGACACCGGACCTGACATTCCCGTCGGCGGCAACGATCGTGCAGGCAAAGCTCGGCATGAAGCGGGGATACGCCTTCGACGTGCAGGCGGTCTGTGCCGGATTCGTCTTCGGGCTGTCCCAGGCGAACGCGCTGATCGTCTCTGGCCAGGCTCGCAGCGTTCTCTTGATCGGCGCGGAAACCTTCAGCAGCATTCTTGACTGGAGCGACCGTACGACCTGCGTCCTGTTCGGCGATGGCGCGGGCGCGGTCCTGCTCGAGGTCGCCGAGTGCGAGGGGTCCAGCGAGGACCGCGGAATCCTTGCGACGGATCTCCATTCCGACGGGCGGCATCGCGACATTCTCTACGTGGACGGCGGCGTGTCGACGCAGGAGATCGGGCATCTGCGCATGCAGGGACGTGAAGTGTTCCGGCATGCCGTGGAAAAGCTGGCGGGCACTGCGCAGGCCTCGCTGGACAGTCTCAAGTTCACGGGTGCAGACGTGGACTGGCTTGTGCCGCACCAGGCAAACCTGAGAATCATCAAGTCGACCGCTCAGAAGCTCGGTCTGGAAATGGAGAGAGTCGTGCTGACGGTGCAGGAACACGGAAACACTTCGGCAGCGTCAATTCCCCTCGCGCTGTCGGTCGGGGTTGAGCGTGGCCAGATTCAACCCGGCGACCTGTTGCTGACCGAGGCGATCGGCGGTGGCCTCGCGTGGGGTTCCGTCATTCTCCGCTGGTAGTCCTGACAAGCCCGCTTTTCCGCCGCCCCGTTATTGACTCGGCAACTCTCCCCGCCCATTCTGCCGTCACAAAACAAATTTGCAACGGGGGGATTTATGAGCGAACAGACATTGACACGATTGGATCTAAGGGATGCCGTCTACCAGGAAGTCGGCCTCAGTCGCAATGAGTCCGCTCAATTGGTTGAAAGCGTCATTGAGCACATTTCGAACACGCTCGCCAGGGGTGAGCAGGTGAAAGTCTCCTCTTTCGGAACATTCTCCGTCCGGGAAAAGGGTCCCCGCATTGGCCGCAACCCCAAGACCGGCGAAGAGGTGCCGATCCATCCGCGCAAAGTCCTTACATTTCGTCCCTCTCATCTGATGAAAGAACGAGTGGCCGCCGGCAACAAGGCTTGATCCACGGTGCAGAAGTCCCGCGAGGCGTTCCGAACCATTTCCGAAGTGGCTGACTGGCTGGAAGTGCCCGCGCATGTCCTTCGCTTCTGGGAAACACGGTTCGCGCAGATCAAGCCGACGAAACGTGCCGGGGGACGCCGATACTACCGCCCCGCCGACATGCAGGTCATTGGAGGAATAAAGACGCTGCTGCGTGACAAGGGCATGACGATTCGCGGGGTGCAGAAGCTGCTCCGGGAACAAGGCGTGAGCCACGTATCCTCCTTCTCGATTCCGCTTGCTTCAGAACCGCCGGAGCAGGAAACCCAAGACCAGGTTGAGTCCATTGCAGAAGACGCCCGACACGTCCCTGCCCACGCCGCACCGGCAAAGTTCAACGAGGAAGTCGAACCCATCAGGACCGGTGCGGGCGAAAGAGGCAGCCTGCCCCAGGAGGAAGCAGGTTCGGCGGAATTCCGATCTGGCGATGCCGACACGAAGACGGGCGGGAGTGACTCCGGTGAGCAGGCATTCGAAGCCGCCGAAGAGGCAGGTCCTGGCGTGCAGCCTGTACTGGAAGCCGCCCGCGAGGCCGAAACTTCCGGCACCCTTGACACTGATCCTGAAGACGATGCGGAGGAGTTTGCTCGGGGGCCAGGCATCGCCGCACGCGTGATCCTGGCCGACCGCGCCCGGCTGAGAGCCCATCGCAACGACCTGTTGAAGGCTGTCGAGAGATTGAGAATCCTGTCGTCTGTCAGGTCCAGGGATTCGTGAAATGCCTCCGGATCAACTCTTGCCACCGGCCACCATTTGCGACAGAAGGCCGGACGTCGGGCTATGGCGCAGCTTGGTTAGCGCGTCCGTCTGGGGGACGGAAGGTCGCAGGTTCAAATCCTGCTAGCCCGACCATCACCTGTCCGGCCCGGCAGGTGAACAAGGACTTGTCTTGCACGACGAATTGCAGCGGCACGAAGCGGCCGCGCCGTGGTGCCGGACGTCTGGCAGCCATTCGGCCCGGCCGATGTCAACGAGGCGGTCTCCTCAAGAGATCACCACTCCTCCTGAAGTGCAGCCGGTGACCGGCGTCCTGCCTGACACCGCAATCCTGGGCATGATCGGGAACGGCTCGATTGACGCCGACATGGCGTTCGCGGATGCGCAAGTCCAGCCCGCATCGCTGGACCTGCGGCTCGGCAACGTGGCCTGTCGTGTCCGCGCATCCTTCCTCGCATCCGGCGGCTCCTGCGTCGCGGATCGGTTGAACAAGTTTGAAATGCATCGTTTCGATCTCGGGGACGGTGCCGTTCTCGAAAAGGGTTGCGTCTATGTCGTGCCGCTGATGGAACGGCTGGCCCTGCCCGGGACCGTTTCAGCGGTCGCAAATGCAAAGAGCTCAACGGGCAGGCTTGATCTGCTGACCCGGACCATCACGGACGGCGCGACGGAATTCGACCGTGTCCCGGCCGGCTATCATGGCCCGCTCTATGCAGAGATCTGCCCTCGGTCGTTCTCGGTCCTGGTCCGGCCGGGCATGCGGCTCAACCAGATCCGGTTCCGCGAAGGGCACGTCGCCCTTGATGATGCCGCGCTTGTCGCGCTCCAAGACGAGGTCGGTCTGGTTTCAGGCGAGGCAATGATTTCCGAAGGGCTCGGATTCTCGGTCGACCTGGACCCGGCCGACGGCACGCTCGTCGGCTACCGCGCCAAGCCGCATGGCGGCGTGATCGACCTCGACAACGTCGCTGGATACGAACCCGACGAGTTCTGGGAAGAAATCCACACCAGCGACGGAAGGATCATCCTGGATCCCGGAGCCTTCTACATCCTGGTAAGCCGGGAGGCCGTGACCATTCCACCGACTCACGCTGCAGAAATGGCGCCATACCTTGCCATGGCCGGAGAGTTTCGAGTCCATTACGCAGGATTCTTCGACCCGGGATTCGGCTGGGCCGAGGCGGGCGGCGCCGGCTCCCGCGGCGTATTGGAAGTGCGCTGCCACGAAGCACCGTTCGTGCTTGAACATGGCCAGATTGTCGGGCGCCTGGTCTACGAACGAATGTCGGAAAGGCCGGCAGCGCTGTACGGGAACGCGATCTCGTCCAGCTACCAAGGCCAAGGGCTCAAGCTCTCGAAACAGTTCCGCATGGGTTGAACGATGCACACGGTCACGCAACCTGTCCGGGTCGACCTCGCGCAGTCGCCTGGCATTGGGTGCCCTGCCGACGAAGCGCTCCTGTGCGCCGGAATGTTCCTTTCGATAGCTCATGCTCGGCGGAGCCAGCGTACCAAGCTCAGCGGAGGCGAAACGGGCCGCCTGCCTTCGCGGCGGAATCGGCCTTGCTGCAGACCGCACTTGGCCAGCGTGCCCGTTTCGCAGTAGCATCGCTTGGGCAAGAGCGGGGCTGGAGTCGAATGAGCCAGGTATTTCTTGGGCGGTTGCAGGCCGCCATCGTGTGCGCGCTCGCCATGCTGGCTTTCGGCGCCGCAGAGATGCGCGCGGCAGGCAGTGGCGGCAGCGAGGACTATGCGGGCGCGTTCCTCGGCGTCGGAAAGGTGGCGAACGAGATCGTCGACATCGACGGGTTCGCGGATTGGGGCAATCCGGGATCAACGAACAAGCTCAACGGTCCCGCCGCATTTGCCGGAGTGCTGGCGGGTCGCCGCCTTGACATGGGCTCGTCCGGACTGCGGTTCGAGATCGACGCCCTGGCCGGCAGCCTGTCCGCGGACACCGACGAGCTGGACCCGACATGCAACGACGAAACCGCGTCGACACGCATCCGCTGGATGGCCACCGCCCGCATGGGCTTCGACATGGATGTCGGCAGCACCCGGATCTTTCTCGTCGGCGGACCGGCGCTGGCCCGGATCGACAATTCCGTTACGGACATTGACTATGGGGGACCCGGATGTCTTGAAGGAAACCTGCTCTTTGACGAAGACGACTCGTTCCAAAGCAAGGGAACGCGGGTCGGCTGGACGGTCGGAGCCGGTCTTGAGGCGCCGCTCTCCTCCCGCTGGTCGTTGCGGTTCGACGGGACGCACTTTGACTTCGGGCGGGAGAACTATCTTGTGAACGAATCCGGCAACAATCGCTGTGGTCGGGGTGGCGAGTTCAGGCCCTGCACCTATTCGCTCGACAACCGGGGCGGCATGGTGCGCCTGATGATCTTCTACCGGTTCAAGAAGTGACCCGCCCCGCCGTAAGTGGCGGAACCACTCGGGATCGTCTTGGACTCCGGCCTCCTTGGAGACGAACTCGTCAATTTTCCGCCAGTGCAGACCCTGACCGCGTCTTTCCGGGCACCGTTTCAGCCGCACGTCGCGCGCACCTCGCAGCGGGCACTGCAGCCCTTTCAGTGGGCAGGTCAGTTCCCGCCCGCCGCTAACGGCTTCCTGCGGCTCGGCAGGCCGGAGGGGGCTCATTGCCCGAGCCCGGCGCACTGTCCGCATGCGCCGCACCATTCAGGAAAAACTTCCCAGGAGGAGCGAGTGTGCTAAGATCGGTCCCGGTGCGCAGTGGGCGATTCCCTTCAACCCTGAACGTACAGTCGAACATGTGGGACGCCCGAGCGCACCACCTGCCCCGGCGGTCCAGGCATGCCCGCCAGCGCGGCTCCTCTGATCACGACCTGCCTCATTCGTCGGTTGCGTCCGCCTCTTCGTCCTCGGCGAACATTTCTGCCTGGTCATCGGACGCCACGCCGCCCTCGTCCGGCTCAGCGCCGGGAGGGGGGCGGCTATCCAGCAGACCTGACGCCCGAAGCTCCTTCAGGCCGGGAAGGTCCTTGGTGCTTTCAAGGCCAAAGTGGTCCAGAAAGGTCTGGGTCACGACATAGGTCACGGGTCGCCCGGGAGTCATCCTCCGGCGTCCCAGCCTTATCCACTCGAGCTCGAAGAGTTGGTCAAGCGTACCCCGGCTGACGCTCACGCCGCGAATTTCCTCGATCTCCGACCGGGTCGCGGGTTGGTGATAGGCAATGATCGTCAACGTCTCGATCGCGGCGCGACTCAGCCTGCGCGTCTCAACGGTCTCCTTCGTCATCAGGAATCCGAGATCGGGCGACGTCCGGATGGCCCAGCCATCACCCGACTTGCGCACGTTCACGCCTCGCCCCTCGTAACGTGCCTTCAGCCTTGGCTGCATCGCTTCCGTGGGGCATGCGGGCACTGAGGTCAACAACGGAGATCGGCTCCGCCGACGCGAACAGTATGGCCTCGACCATCCGCTCCTGCTCGTCCAGCGGCGGAGCTTCAAACAGGCTGTCAAGCGCCCCAAAGTCCTCGGCCGCGTCAACCACTCTGAACAACCTTGATCTGGATCGGCGCGAATATCTCGCTTTGCCGAATCTGAATTGCACCGCCCTTCGCGAGTTCCAGCGACGCGGCAAAGTGCGATGCAGTGGCCGAGCGCCGCCGTTTCGGGTCCGCCTCCCAGCCTTCCGGCAAGTAGGACATGAGATCGGTCCATTCGCCCGCGTACCCGATCAGGCCTCGCATTCGCTCGAGCGCGTGCTCGAGCGTCATCACGTGTTCCCTTATGAACGTGAACGGGCGAAACTCGTCCCGGGTGCGAACCCTGGCATAACCCTGCAAGAGATCCAGGAG
The DNA here is from genome assembly GCA_965208685.1 of Paracoccaceae bacterium. Taxonomy (GTDB): domain Bacteria; phylum Pseudomonadota; class Alphaproteobacteria; order Rhodobacterales; family Rhodobacteraceae; genus JAJEFO01. Next base: position 2,426,766 of record CBDBPL010000007.1, read on the forward strand.
AGACGCAGTGTAGCGAACGCGGCGTACGCGGGTCACGTCTTCCGGAATGCCGCGCACAAAGAAGTCCCTGCCCTTCTGATCCCGTGCCATGAGCCTGGACGCGGCGTCCCGCATCGCGGCCAGACGTTCGAGCTGGAACGCAAGATGCGCTGCCAGTTCCTCGCCAGACTGTCCCTCGTCATCTGGATCTCGGGGCAAGAGCAATCGCGACTTCAGGAAGGTCAGCCAGGCTGCAAGAACCAGATAGTCGGCCGCAAGTTCGATCCTGAGGGACTTTGCGCGTTCGATGAACAGGAGGTACTGCTCTGCCAGAGCCAGCACGCTGATCTTGCGAAGATCCACTTTCTGGTTCCGCGCAAGCTGGAGGAGCAGGTCGAGCGGCCCCTCGAACCCGTCCACGTCGACGAACAGCGCATCGGGCTCTACGCGAGCCTCGATCTCGACAAATTCCGCATCACCGTCCGGCATTTTTCCCCGCCTCCTGTGTCAGTGCCGCAAACTCGGCTTCAAAATCGCAAATGTCAACATCTAGTGGGTCCCGTCTTCCCGAAAACGCAATATCTGCCAATCTCCGAGCCGATGACGACATTCCACCCACGGCTGACGCAATCGCCGACATCTCGGAAAGATCGCCGTTGCAATGGAGAACCAGGTCGCAACCGGCCTCGTGCGCCGACTCGGCCCGAGCCTCCACCTTGCCGGACAGCGCACCCATGGAGATGTCGTCTGTCAGCAACAGCCCCGAAAGCCCAAGCTTTTCGCGCAGGTAGGTCACACCGGACGCAGACAGCGTAACGGGTCGTTCAGGATCGATTTCCGGCAGGACAACGTGAGCCGTCATCACCATTGGCAGGTCTGCGAGTTCGCGAAATGGCACGAAATCGGTCTCGAGAAGCTCAGCAAGAGATGCCTCGATGCAAGGCAGGGCATCGTGACTGTCCCGTATCGCCCGGCCATGGCCGGGCGCATGCTTGAGGACGGGCAGGCAGCCCGAATCCGTCAGGCCTGTGGCCAGCGCACGTGCCATGACCGTGACCACCGGGGCAGTGGTGCCGAGGCAGCGATTCCTGAGGAAGGGATGGGTCTCGGGCCTGGCGACATCCACGCATGGGGCGCAATTCACGTCTATCCCATGGGCAAGAAGCTCGGTCCCGATCAGGAACCCGCGCAAGTACATCACCCGTTCAGCTTCGGGCGGCACGCAACCATGGCCGGCAAGCGCTTCCACCTGGTCAAGCGGCGGCATCCACTCGCGCCAATGGGGTGCTCTCATCCGCTGAACGCGGCCGCCCTCCTGATCGATCAATATCGGCGCATCACGTCCGACGGCCTCTCGGAGCGCCCCTGTCAGGCGGAGAAGCTGGTCGGGCGACTCGCAGTTGCGTTGAAACAGGATGAACCCGAAGGGCTCCGCCTCGGAGAAGAAGTCCGCCTCCCGGCGGCCAAGTTCGGGCCCGGACGGCGCGAAGATATACGCACCCCTGGGCACTTACTGCTGCACGACCGGAATGCAGTCTGCACCGTCCGCCTGCAGCACCGAGCAAAAGCGCCGGGCATCGGCCAAATCAACAAATCCCGTTGCGCGCAACCGGTAGAACGTACGGTCATCCGTCTCCACCTCCTGCACGACCTGCTGCTTGCCGACCATGTAGTCACCAAAGCGCGAAGTGATTCGCTCCCATTCAGCATGCGCAGCGCTCGCATCGCCAAAGGCGCCGAACTGCACGAGCCTCGTGCCTGGCTGAATTTCCAAGGACCGAACATTGCCGGCACCCGGTTCCGCGGCTGGCGCAATCGAGGCAGCCAGGCCCTCCGGACGACGCGGCGGCAGCCGAACGGTCGCCGGAATCAGCCTGGCACCGGTCGTGCCTCCCGTCACGTTCGAGGCCGACGTCACGATGCCCGCCAACGCCTCCTGAACGGCAAGGTCAGTTCCGGAAAGCTCCGCCATTTCCTGAACGGCGTTCGCCCTCTCCGGTCCGAACTTCGGAGTCTCGCCGATCATCACGACTTCTTCTTCGACTTCGATCTCGTCGCCTGGCGACGCGACGCCCGCGCCAACGTCAGCGCCTCCGGGCAGCGCTCCCATGGCAAGATCCTCGTCTTCGTCCAGAACAACGGGTTCGGAAACCAGGACCAGCCTCTCGGGTGTTGCGTCCGTTCGTTCTTCCGCGATCCGGTTGACTGTCAGGCCCTGATTTTCGCTTGCCAGCCCGCCGGGATCTTCCGGCAGCACGCGCATCGGACCCGAGAGGGCCTTTATGACCGGAACGCCCGTTACGTCCCTGACCCATAGTTGCCATCCCCAGGTCGCCAGCCCCGCAATCAGCAGCAACGAGAGGAGCGCCCCGGCCAAATTCATGGCAGCCGCCAAGGATCCGCCCTCGGCGGACTCTTCGTGGTCTTCGAAATCGATTGCCGTCATTTCCGTGCCTCACTGCTGCCGCCGGTTGTTCCAGCGGTCATCCTGCTCGTCTCGCGCACGGTCCGGGCACTTGTTGAATTCAGCGCATCTCCTCGACCGGCGTCACTCCTAGAATACGCAATCCATTGGAAATTACAATGCCCACAGCGCGGGGAAGCGCGATCTTTCCCGCTGTCGCCTTCGGGTCCCCTTCGTGCAGGAAACGCAGCGCAGGCCTCGAATTGCCAATGTTCCAAAGGGCATGGAATTCGGATGCGAGGTCGTAGAGATAGAAGAAGATCCGGTGCGGCTCGTGGTTTCGTGCCGCAGTCTCGACCAGCCTGGGCCACTCGGCGATCTTGCGTGCCAAGGCAAATTCGGCCTCGTCCTCAAGCATGGCGCCGTCAGACCAGTCGAGATGCATCTCCTCGGCCTTGCGCATCACCGAGCGAACGCGTGCGTGCGCATACTGCACGTAGAAGACGGGATTGTCCTTGGACTGCTCCGTCACCTTGGCGAGATCGAAGTCCAGTGGCGCGTCATTCTTGCGGGTCAGCATCACCATGCGGGTGACATCCGCCCCCACGCGTTCAACCAGGTCCTGCAACGCAATGAACGTGCCTGCCCGCTTGGACATCCTCAAGGGCTTGCCGCTCTCCCAGAACCTGACCAACTGGGTCAGCTTGATGTCCAGGGGCACGCGGCCGTCCGAAAGGGCCGATACGGCGGCCGACATGCGTTTCACGTATCCGCCATGGTCGGCACCGAAGACGTTGATCAGTTCGTCGTAGCCGCGCAAGATCTTGTCCCAGTGATACGCGATGTCCGGTGCAAAATATGTCCACGAACCGTCCGACTTCATGATCGGCCGGTCCACGTCGTCGCCGAGCGTCGTGGAACGGAAGAGCGCCTGCTCGCGCGGCTCCCAATCTTCCGGCAGCTTGCCCTTTGGCGGCTCAAGCGTGCCCTGATAGATGAGATCGCGCCTCTTCAGCTCATCAACCGCCGCCTCGATCCGGCCCGTCCCAAAGAGCGACCTTTCGCTGAAGAACACGTCCATCGTCACGCCGATGGCCGAAAGGTCCTCCCGGATCAGCTGCATCATCGATTGGGTCGCAAACTCTCGGATTGCCGGAAGCCAGTCCCCTTCCTCCTTGCCGACATGTGCATCGCCTGCACTTTCCTTGAGCGCCTCCGCCACCGGAACCAGGTAGTCGCCCGGGTAGGCGTCCTCGTCGAACGCGACTTCCTGACCATGCGCCTCCAGGTAACGGAGGTAGACCGACCGTGCCAGCGTATCGACCTGCGTGCCGCCGTCATTGACGTAGTATTCACGCGTGACATCGTAGCCGGTGAATTCCAGCAGCGATGCCAGCGCGTCACCGAAGACCGCACCCCGCAAGTTGCCGACATGCAGCGGCCCGGTCGGGTTGGCGGACACGAACTCGACATTGACCTTGACGCCGGCCCCCATGCCGGAATGACCGAATTGCGGTCCTGCATCGATCGCCTCCGCCACCACGTCATGCCAGATCACGGGAGCCAGCCGCAGGTTGATGAAGCCGGGGCCCGCAACTTCGGCGCGAACGATGTTCGGATCATTCATCAGCCTCTCGGCCAGCATCTCGGCGAGATCCCGCGGCCGCCTGCCCGCAAGCTTTGCAAGCACCATCGCAGCATTCGTTGCCATGTCGCCATGGGCCGCGTCCCTTGGCGGTTCCACCGTTACGTTGCCCCACGAGAGGTCAGCCGGCAGCGCACCCTCCGCCACCAAGGCGTCGAGCGTTTCCAGGACCGATGCACGGATATCACTGAAGATGTTCATGCGCGCGGTTTACCACCCAACGGGTCGCAGTCAAACAAGGACGCGGAGCGACCTGCGTCCCAGACACGGCACCAGGTCAGCGCCCCGATCCGGCAATGCAACTCTCGTGACACTGGAGCGCGAACCGGTCCGTCATCCCGGCGATATAGTCTGAGACGATCCGGGCAAGCTCGGTTTTGCCGTCGGCGTTCTCTATGTCCTCGCGCCAGCGGCGAGGCAGCATTTCCGGGTGATCTAGAAAGTGCGGAAACAGGTCCTTGACCACGCCCGTCACCTCCTTGCGCATCTCGACCACCGGCGGTGCGCGGTACATGCGATCGAACAGAAACTCGCGAATCACTTTCAGATCCTGACGGAGTGCATCCGAGAACAGGATGACCTGGAACCCGGCATGGCGAATGTCATCCGGTGTGCGAGGAGCGAGCATGGCCAGGTTCTGCCTTGCAGCGCCAATCACGTCCTCGACCAAGACGCCGAAGAACCGACGCAATGCCTCGTGGCGACGGCGATAGCGGTCGAGACCCGGATGCGACTTGTCCACGTGCCCGAAGCATCGGCGCAGGATCGGCAATTCGGCCAGGTCATCGGTCGAAAACAGCTTCGCCCTCAATCCGTCATGCAGGTCATGGTGGTTGTAGGCGATGTCGTCCGAAACCGCGGCCACCTGCGCCTCGGCGCTGGCGAAAGTGCCCGTTTCGAGATCGTGGCGCTGCTGGTAGGCCGCAAGCGCCCAAGGCAGCTCGCCGGTCACCGGGCCGTTGTGCTTCGCAATTCCTTCAAGCGTCTCCCAGGTGAGATTCAAGCCATCGAAGTCGGCGTAGTGGCGCTCGAGATCGGTCACGATGCGCAATGCCTGCGCGTTGTGATCGAAACCGCCGTGAGGCGCCATCAGTTCCGAAAGGGCGTCCTCGCCGGTGTGGCCGAAAGGCGTATGGCCAAGATCGTGTGCCAAGGCGACTGCTTCGGTCAGTTCCGTGTTGAGCCCGAGCGCATTGGAGATGGTGCGCGCGACCTGGGCGACTTCAATGGAATGGGTCAGCCGCGTCCGGAAATAGTCTCCTTCATGTTCGATGAAGACCTGCGTCTTGTGCTTGAGCCGGCGGAATGCGCTGGAATGAATGATGCGGTCGCGGTCGCGCTGAAAGCACGACCGAAAGGCGCTTGGCTCCTCAGGATGCAAGCGCCCGCGACTCTTGACCGGATCCGATGCATAGGGTTGCAAAATCGACCTTCTCTTGCCCGGCTGTGCCGCGCCCCATATATTCAGACGAGCCTTGATTGAAAACGCCGGAGTTCGGAGTGGACGTCGCCATCCCCCCTCAGGTCACGGACCGCGCCTTTGCGCGGCTGGCAGAGATCAATTCAGGCGTGATGAATCCCAAGGCGCTTCGCGTTGCGGTCGAGGGTGGCGGTTGCTCGGGCTTCCAGTACAACATCGACCTCGACGAGCCGACGGACGGGGATCTCGTTCTTGAAGGCGAAGGACAAAAGGTCGTCGTGGACGAAGTTTCGCTTCCGTTCCTGTCAAACGCGGTCATCGACTTCTCGGACGAGCTCATCGGCGCGCGCTTCGTCGTCGAGAATCCCAATGCGACATCCAGCTGCGGCTGCGGTACGTCGTTTTCGATCTGACCGGTTCACGCGCACCGGCTGCTGCCTCACGATCAAGCAACATACGCAACATTTCTCGGACACGGATCAAAAATGTTCTTGCTTTGTTTCGATGATTCGGGTATGAGCTTCGCGACGCGGGGAAAAGACGAAATCCAAGTCGGATCATCGCGTTGATGGACATTTGCGTGTTCGGCTTCATGCCATGCACGTTTCACGGCAACTTGGGCCGTTTTCGGGCGGCGGGCGACGATGTTGCGCTCGTTGCGGAATAAATCAAGTGTCGTCGACCGAACAACCCGTACTTGCGACGCGCTCTGGTGCATCGCGACCACTTCGGGCATCTGCAGTCAGCGACCCCTCCCTGAAGGGAGGGGCTTGAGGAACGGAAGTTCCGAGAGCCCATGCTGACCAGCACAGGAAAGGAGACTGTCATCCAATCCACCCTGAACCATACGTTGAAGACCAACCCCGGGATGCTTCCTCAGTCCCGGGCTCTTGAAGATTCGTCAGCAGACACGCCGGGTCAGGCACGAAACGGGGCGAATCGTGATGCGGGTGGTCAGGTTGTGCGAGGGGAGACCGGCTTCGGCCGGCGTCACCGGGGAAGCGCGAGCGACCCCGAGAGCGGCGCAAGCCGCGTCTTCGTCCTGGACCGGTGCGGCGACGCGCTGATGCCGTGCCACCCGGCCCGGGCGAGAAAGCTCCTGAAGAAGGGCCGTGCCGTCGTGGTGCGGCTCCATCCGTTCACGATCCGGCTCCGGGACCGGGTCGGAGGCGAGGCCCAGGAGGTCGGGCTGAAGATCGATCCCGGCGCGAGGACCACCGGCCTGGCGCTGGTGCGGGAGGACGGCGAGGTCCTGTTCCTGGCCGAGATCGAGCACAGGGGAGCAAGAATCAGAAAGGCGATGCAGCAACGTGCCGGTTACCGGCGACGCCGGCGTTCGGCCAACCTGCGCTACCGGAAGAAGCGGTTCCTGAACCGGCGCTCCGGGAGAAAGCTCCCGCCCTCGCTGCAGTCGCGGGTCGACAACGTGGCCTCGTGGACGGAGCGGCTGCGCAGGCTCGCGCCCGTGACCTCCATCGCGTGCGAGGTCGTCCGGTTCGACACCCAGGCGCTGGAGAACCCGGAGATCGCGGGCGCGGAGTACCAGCAGGGGACCCTCGCCGGCTACGAGGTCAGGGAATGCCTGCTCGAGAAGTGGGGACGGACGTGCGCCTATTGCGGTGCCACGGACACGCCGCTGCAAGTCGACCACGTGCGTCCGAAGGCAAGGGGCGGCTCCGACCGGGTCTCGAACCTGGCCCTCGCGTGCCCGTCCTGCAACCAGGCCAAGGGCGCGCAGCCCGTGGAGACCTTCCTGGCAGGCCGTCCGGAACGTCTCCGGAGGGTGCTGGCGCAGGCCAGGGCGCCGCTCTCCGCCGCCGCCGCGGTCAACGCCACCCGCCGCGTCCTGTTCGAGGCATTGAAGCGGACGGGGCTGCCCGTCGCCGGCGCCTCGGGCGGGCGGACGAAGTTCAACCGCACGCGGCTGGGGATCCCGAAGTCGCATGCCCTCGACGCCGCCTGCGTCGGCGAGACGCCGGCGCTGAAGGGCTGGAGGCAGCCCGTGCTCGCGATCCGGGCCATGGGCCGGGGCTCGCATGCGCGGACCCGCGTGGACCGGTCCGGGTTCCCGGTCGGATACCTGATGGCGGAGAAGTCCGTGCGCGGCTTCCGCACGGGCGACATCGTGCGCGCGACCGTGCCCTCTGGAAAGAAGAGGGGTGTCCACGTGGGCCGCGTCGCGGTGCGCCGGACAGGCTCCTTCAACGTCCAGACGGCGCAGGGAACGGTGCAGGGGATCTCGCACCGGCACTGCCGCGTCGTCCAGCGCGGCGACGGCTACGGATATCACGTCGACAGGTCACGGATGAAGGAGACGGCAACGATGCACGGAACACGGGAGCCCGCATTCCTCCCCGCCCTGAAGGACGAGGTTTCCTGCGGGATGATTGGATGAAGCCGGGGACCTCCCTTGCCGTGCGCTTGCCGAGTCTGGGCGAATGGTCCAAAACCTGACTCGGAGGGACCAAATGCGCATCGCGACATTCAACATCAACGGAATCAAGGCGCGCTTCGAAGGCCTGACGGACTGGCTCGACACCAGCTCCCCCGACGTCGCCCTGCTTCAGGAGATCAAGTCCCAGGACGACACCTTTCCCCGCGAGCACTTCGAGGATCTTGGCTACACCGTGGAGACCCACGGCCAGAAGGGCTTCAACGGCGTGGCAATCCTCTCGAAGCTCCCGCTCGAGGATGTCAGCCGCGGCCTCCCGGGTGACCCGAACGACGCGCAGGCGCGCTGGATCGAGGCGACCGTGACTGACCGGAAGCCGGTTCGCGTCTGCTGTCTCTACTTGCCAAACGGCAATCCGGCCCCGGGCGAGAAATACGACTACAAGCTCGCCTGGATGAGACGCCTGCAGGACAGGGCCTCGGAACTGCTTGCTGCCGAGGAACCTGCGGTCATGGCCGGCGACTACAACGTGATTCCGCAGGACGAGGACGCGGCCCGGCCGGATGCGTGGCGCGAGGACGCGCTTGCCAGGCCGGAAGCCCGCGCCGCCTTCCGCGAAATCCTCAACCTGGGCTTCTACGACGCCTTTCGCGCACGACGCCAGGATTCAGGTCACTACTCGTTCTGGGACTACCAGCGGAACGCCTTCGACCGAAACGACGGCATCCGGATCGATCACCTGCTGCTGACGCCGCAGGCAGCGGACCTGATGAGCGACTGCTGGATCGAGGCGGACGTGCGCGGTCGCGAAAGGCCGTCGGACCATACTCCGGTCTGGATTGAGCTGGACGCCTGAGCCGGCCCAAGGGGCGCCAATCGTGAGCCGGTGACGCCGCGAGGCTTCCCCGCACGACTATTCTGCGGCGACGCTTTCGGCTCCGAACAAGCTTGCCAGGTACCGGCCGGTATGGCTCTTCGGCGACTTGGACACATCCTCGGGCGTGCCGACTGCGACGATCTGCCCTCCGCCGTCGCCGCCCTCCGGTCCGATGTCGATGATCCAGTCTGCCGTCTTGATGACGTCGAGATTGTGTTCGATGACGATCACCGAATTGCCTTGTTCCACCAGTTCGTGAAGCACTTCCAGGAGCTTCCGCACGTCGTCGAAATGCAGCCCGGTGGTCGGCTCGTCGAGGATGTACAGCGTGCGACCCGTTGCGCGGCGCGACAATTCCTTGGAGAGCTTGACCCGCTGCGCTTCGCCGCCTGACAGCGTCGTGGCCTGCTGGCCGACCTTGATGTAACCGAGCCCGACCTTCATCAGCGCATCCATCTTCTCCCGGATCGAGGGCACTGCCTTGAAGAACTGCTGAGCATCCTCCACCGTCATGTCGAGAACATCGGCAATCGACTTGCCCTTGAACTTTATCTCCAGCGTTTCGCGATTGTATCTCGCACCCTTGCAGGTTTCGCAGGTCACGTACACGTCCGGCAGGAAATGCATCTCGATCTTGATGACGCCGTCGCCTTGGCACGCCTCGCAGCGTCCGCCCTTGACGTTGAAGCTGAAGCGCCCGGGCTTGTAGCCCCGAGCCCTGGATTCCGGCAGGCCCGTGAACCAGTCGCGAATCGGCGTGAAAGCTCCAGTGTACGTGGCCGGATTCGAACGGGGGGTTCGACCGATCGGCCGTTGGTCGATGTCGATCACCTTGTCCAGGTACTCAAGTCCCTTGATTCCCTCGCAGGGCGCCGGGGTCTGGCGCGCAGCGTTGAGGCGCATCGAGGCGGTCTTGTAGAGCGTTTCGACGGTGAGAGTGGACTTGCCGCCTCCGGACACGCCGGTCACGCAGATGAACTTGCCGAGCGGGAACTCGGCCGTGACCTCCTTCAGGTTGTTGCCGGTCGCCTTCACGACGCTTACCGACCTGCCCTTGCCGGCCCGTCGTGAAATCGGCACGCCGATGGCACGCCTTCCGGCCAGATAGTCGCCAGTGATGCTCTTCTTGTTGGCGGCAATCTCCGCCGGGGCGCCTTCCGCCACGACCTGGCCGCCGTGCACTCCCGCACCCGGTCCGATGTCGAAGACGTGATCGGCTGCCCGAATCGCCTCTTCGTCATGCTCCACCACAATGACCGTGTTGCCCTGGTCGCGAAGGTTCTTCAACGTCTGCAGGAGTCGCCCGTTGTCGCGCTGGTGCAGCCCGATGGACGGTTCGTCAAGAACGTAGAGCACGCCGGTCAGACCGGAACCGATCTGGCTTGCCAGCCTGATTCTCTGGGACTCGCCGCCGGACAGCGTGCCGGCGTTCCGGCTGAGCGTGAGATACTCGAGTCCCACGTTGTTCAGGAACCCGAGCCGTTCACGGATCTCCTTGAGCACCGCATGCGCAATCTCGTTCTTCTGCTTGCTAAGTTGCTTCGGAGCGCCTTCGACCCAATCGAGCGCTTCGCGAATCGACATTTGCACCACTTCACCGACGTGATGCCCGCCGATCTTGACGGCGAGCGCCTCCGGCCTCAGGCGATGGCCCCCACAGGCCCCGCAGGGGCGGTTGTTCTGGTAGCGCTCGAACTCTTCGCGGATCCAGTTTGAATCGGTTTCCCGATAGCGACGCTCCATGTTCGGAATCACGCCTTCGAACGGCCGCTTGACCTGATATATGCGACCGTTTTCGTCGTAACGAAACAGAATCTGCTCCTCGCCGGAGCCGTAGAGGAAGACGTGCCGGACCTCGGCCGACAGATCCTTCCACTTTGTGCTCGCATCGAACTCGTAGTGTTTCGCGAGGGCCTCGATGGTCTGCCTGAAATACGGGCTCTTGCCCTTCCGCCACGGGGCAAGCGCGCCGTCGTAAACCTTCAGGTTCCCGTCCGGGACCACGAGGCGCTCGTCGAAAAAGAGCTCGACGCCCAACCCGTCGCAGTCCGGGCAGGCCCCGAAAGGCGCGTTGAACGAGAAGAGCCGGGGCTCGATTTCGGGGATCGTGAAGCCGGAGACCGGGCAGGCGAAATTCTCGGAAAACGTGATCCTCTCCGGATCGGCATTCTTCGGAACGGTCTCCAGAACCGCAATGCCGTCGGCGAGATCAAGCGCGGTCCGGAAACTGTCGGCCAGCCGCGTCTCGATGCCCTTCTTGATCACTATGCGGTCGACCACCACGTCGATGTCGTGGCGAAACTTCTTGTCAAGCGACGGCGGTTCCTCCAGCTCGAAGAACTGGCTGTCCACCTTGACGCGCTGGAAGCCCTGTTTCCGAAGCTCCAAAAACTCCTTGCGGTACTCTCCCTTCCTGTCGCGGACTATGGGAGCCAGGAGATAGGCTCGGGTTCCCGCCTCCATCGCCATGACGCGATCAACCATGTCCTGCACCTGCTGCGCCTCGATCGGCAGACCCGTTTCAGGCGAGTATGGCGTGCCGGCACGCGCGAACAGGAGGCGCAGGTAGTCGTAGATCTCCGTGACCGTTCCGACGGTCGAGCGCGGGTTCTTGGAGGTTGTCTTCTGCTCTATCGAGATCGCGGGCGACAGCCCGCTGATATGATCCACGTCAGGCTTTTCCATCATGTTGAGGAACTGCCGTGCATAGGCCGAGAGCGACTCGACGTAGCGGCGCTGTCCCTCGGCGTAAATCGTGTCGAAGGCAAGAGACGACTTGCCGGATCCCGAGAGTCCGGTGATCACCACCAAGCTGTTGCGCGGGATGTCGACGTCGATGTTCTTTAGATTGTGCTCGCGGGCGCCTCGGACCTCGATGTTCTTCTGCTCGGCCATTCGCCCCCCCTTTCGCGCCCGATAGATAGGCCAACCCCGACGGACAGAAAAGGGCGATTCGTGCGCGGATGCGGACGAAACCTCACGGCAAGGCAGCGATGCGTCACCGCCAACTTCTCGCGCCATTCAATGTCGAATGCTTCACCGTGAATCCCGGGCTTCCTTGCTTTCCTGGACATTCTGTCCATGGGCCGGCCTGCAGTTCCGATCGACGTCCGGCACGTGGCACACGACGACACTGCGGCAGCCGCTGCATTGTTGAACTCTTGGAGCAAGTTCCGCACATTGAGCAATTTCGGCCGGCAGGCGCGGGGCATGGCAGAGTTCGCCGCGCATGCAATGCCCCCTGCGTCGGCTTCGCCAAGGACTCGTTGCCGATACGTTTCGTCAAGGGGCCAGCGCCGCGTCACCGGCGGCACTGCCACACGGCGTGATCTTGGGCCGGGTCCAGGCCCTTGCCGACGCTCCGGACAATGCCTCGGGAAATGACCTGCGTGTACTTCGCGCCGGAAATGACCTAGGAATCACTTGAAGCGCTGCATGTAGCGGCTTATCGTGATCTTCGACATGGCATTGCTCACATGGCCGAAAGATGGCACACTGGAGAGAACACATATTTCCCGGTCACCTCTCGCGATCATGGTGCCGAATGCGACGGATCCAGCCGGTCAGGACTGCCGAAAAATGGGGAGGATGAGACATTGCTGACTCTCGCTGAAGAAATCGTTCTTCTGATGCTGGAAGATGAGAGCGGAAAGTTCGTTCATGTTCCGGAACATTCCGTCAGTTTCGCTCTTTCCGGCGCAGTATTGATGGACCTTGCCTTTGAAGGCAAAATCGACACCGATCCAGAGAGGCTCTTTGTCACGGACTCCGAACCCACCGGGGATGATCTGCTTGATTCGGCGCTGCGCGACATCTGCGCCTCCGAGGAGCAGCATGATTCCCGTTACTGGGTCGAGTTCTTCAGTCGCAAGTCCGTGGACATCCAGAGAGCATCCCTCGACCGCCTGTGCGCCAACGGCGTCCTGAGGGAAGAGGAGAACCTGTTTCTCTGGGTGTTCAAGTCCCGCCGGTATCCGACGCGCGACGGTGCGGTCGAGCGAAGGGAAGTGAAGCTCCGCATAATGTCCCTGCTGTTCAGCGACGAGATTCCGGAGCCACGCGACATTGCAATCATAGGCTTGGCAGACGTGTGCAGGATATTCGAGCATCTGCTTGCTCGGCCAGAGCGCGAAAGAGTCCGCGATCGCATCGTCCAGATACGAAGACTCGAATTGATTGCCGACACCGTGGTTACGGCAGTCCGGGAAATCGAGACGCGGATTGCGCAGTCCATGACGATGCATCCCATGTAGCCGTTCCATCCAAGGACCCTGGCGCCCAGAGCCTCCGGTTTTTGTCGAGTGCCGGGCTTGGGAAATCTCACTGATTTCGGCGGTTGAAGGCTGTTCCGTTCCGACCGATCTTGGCGTGTCGGCGCTTCAAGCGGAATCCGGACGCCGCAAGGTGGTGGAACCGAATGGCGATTCCTTCCCAAGCGGCGCCACGGCAACCATCCGGCTTTCCTGGACGTGGTGCCGTCTTCAGAAAGACATCCTCGGACCAGCACTCGACGGGCATGCCGGATTCGCCGCCTGGCCGCTTTGGAAGCAGCGGGCGTCAAGGCGAACCTCGACCCGTCTTCCGGGTTCATTGCTGAACGCGCGCATCGGTCAACGGGCGCGTTGGCATCCGCAACGACTCGGCTGCACATGCTTCCGGCGGTTCAGCCTCCTGCGTGCCCCGCTACGTTTGCAACGATCGCAGGCCAGAGAGTCGCAATCGCGTCCGGATCAAATGTGGATAGCGCGATCGTAGGCGTCCAGCACGCTTTCATGCATCATCTCGCTGAGCGTCGGATGCGGGAAGACGGCGCCCATCAGGTCCTCTTCCGTCGTCTCCAGCTGCCGGCCCACGACGTAACCCTGAATGAGCTCGGTGACTTCCGCACCAACCATGTGCGCCCCAAGCAGTTCGCCGGTCTTCTCGTCGAACACCGTCTTGACCAGCCCCTCCTGCTCACCAAGCGCGATGGCCTTGCCGTTGCCGACGAACGGGAAGTGGCCGACCTTGACCTTGTAGCCCATTTCCCTGGCCTTGGCCTCGGTGTGTCCCACGCTTGCGATCTGCGGATGGCAGTATGTGCAGCCTGCGATGCTCTCCGGCTTGACAGGATGCACCTTGTTCTTGCCTGCGATCAGTTCCGCGACCATGACTCCTTCGTGGCTGGCCTTGTGCGCGAGCCAAGGCGCTCCGGCGACGTCGCCGATCGCATACAGACCTTCGACACCGGTCCTGCAGAATTCGTCGGTCACCACGTGTGTCCGGTCAACCTTGACACCAAGCGCCTCGAGCCCGAGGCCTTCCGTGTTGCCCACAATGCCCACGGCAGAAATGACCGTGTCGAAGTCGTGCTTTTCGACCTCGCCACCGATCTCGACATGGGCAGTCAACTTGGTGCTCGCGCGGTCGAGCTTGGTCACCTTCGCCCCTTCAAGAATCTTCATGCCCTGCTTCACAAAAGCCTTCCTTGCGAATGCACTGACTTCCGCGTCCTCGACCGGCAGTATGCGATCCATCACCTCGACAACGGTCGTCGCGGCTCCGAGCGTGTTATAAAAGCTGGCGAATTCAATGCCGATCGCGCCCGAACCGATCACGAGCAGCTTTTTCGGCATGTGCGGAGGCATCAGCGCGTGCTTGTAGGTCCAGACGCGCTCCCCGTCGGCTTCGAGACCAGGCAATTCCCGGGCACGTGCTCCGGTAGCGAGAACGATCGACTTGGCGGAGAGCCTTTCTTCTCCGGTGCCGGTCCTGACCACGACCTTGCCTGGGGCGGGCACTGTCGCCTCTCCCATGACAATCTCGACCTTGTTCTTCTTCATCAGATGGCCAACGCCGCTGTTTAGCTGCTTTGCGACACCACGCGAACGCTCGACCACTGCGTTGAGGTCATACTCGACGCCCTTGGCCTTCAGCCCGAACTCTTCGGCTCGGTGCATCAGGTGGAACAATTCTGACGACCGCAGCATTGCCTTCGTCGGTATGCAGCCCCAGTTCAGGCAGATCCCCCCCATGTGCTCACGTTCAACGATCGCCGTCTTCAGGCCCAGTTGACTGGCACGAATGGCGGCAACATAGCCCCCGGGCCCCGCGCCAATCACGATGACATCAAATGCCCTTTCAGCCATGCCGCTCTCCAGCACATAAATTGTTCGACGTTAAACTATCTGCCACAGTCACGGCCAGGTGTCACCCATGGACCATTGAAACTTGGGAATGCCCGCCATGCGATTTCGCGACCACAGCCGATTGCGAGTGCACGGCTAGAATTGATGGCCCAGGCCGAGAAAAAGGCTAGGTCGAGCAGCGATTCAATTCGGACCTGGATGTCAACCAAATTGCAGGAAGGCACGTGAAGGCAACACCCTGCGAATGGGCAAGCAGCATGCTGCGTGCTCCGCCAATGGCGGGTGTTCTTGCCGCCTCTTTTGCCCGCCTCGCCTGCCCTCAAGACATGGCTTCCTCACCGCACAAGACGATCCTGTCCAGGCGTTCAGGCCGCCTGCATCTCTTCGACGACAGCACTGTAGCCACCGGCATCAAGATAGGCCTGCTCAGCAGCGTTGCTTTCCCGCGATAGCGCTTCGTTGCGCGTGGGGAACCTGCCGAAGCGACGGATCACTTCGCGATGCGCACGCGCGTGCGGCAATGAATGATGGCCCGTCTCGGGCAACCGCGACATGATCAGGCGAACCGCACGATCTTGATCCTCGAGGCACTCCGAATGCACGAGCGGCATGTAGAAGAACTGTCGCTCGGGTTCGCCGAACCGTGTGTCCCAGCACTTCGCGATCGCCATCTTGGCAGCCGCCTTGGCCAGCCTGTCCGAGTCGAACGCCTTTGGACTGTCCCTGTCCCGAAACATGTTCCGCGGGAACTGGTCGGTCACAATGATGTACGCAAGAGCCCCTGGCGGATAGGTAAGCCAAAGCGAAAGCCTGCCTTCGCATGCGTCTTCATGATCGCCCTGGAATCGGTCTCGGATTCTCTGGTCCAGATCCTCGCCGCCATCATACCATCTGGACGGTCCGGTCTCGTTCAGCCAAAATGAAAGCACTTCTTCGGGGGTTGACATGAAACACCACCTTCGGTCGCTTCGTTTCCGCCCCCCAAGGACGACTCACCGTCAGACCCGCTTTACATTCGATCAGGCACCTATCGCAACACAGTTCTTGCATTCTTGAACGTTGTTGCGCGGGGCATGGCACTTTGGCCACATCGGCGGGCGGTGCGGAAGACGCGTGCGTCGCTACCGGCATGGAACCAGAAAAGGCTGGATTCGGCATTGCGAGGCCTTCGGGCAGCCGCGCCCGTTCAGGCAAGACCCTGCAAGTCGTCATCCTCTTCCGCTTCCGCCTCCGTGCTTTCGGCGTAAATTTCCTGCGCCGCCTCGACGGCAACAGGCGTTGCGGTCGGCAGGACAGGCGCGTAGCTCACTGTGCCGGACGCATCGTCGCTCGCATATATCGACGTGCGCCGCGCCATCCTGAAGGCCACATAAGCCGTCAACACGATCATCACGGCAGCCATGAACAGCCAGAAACCGTTCGGTCCGACAGTCGACATGGCCCACCCGACAACGATCGGGCCGACAATGGCACCAAGCCCGTTCACGAAAATCAAGCCGCCTGACGCCGAGGCCATGTCGTCCGGCTCGAGATAGTCGTTCGTGTAAGCGATCAGGAGCGCATAGAGCGGATTGGACACACCGCCCAGTACGAAGCCGGCCGCCAGCGTCATGCCGAAGGTCCCTCCGAAAAAGAACCCAATGCTCCCGCCGATGGAACCTCCCGCGGCAGCCGCAAAGATCAGCACGCGGCGGTCCATCCGGTCCGACAGCCACCCGAACGGGTACTGCAAGACCATCCCGCCGACAAAGATCGCGGACACAAACAGCGCGATCTGGGAGACGGTGAAGCCTGCCTCCGTTCCATAAATCGGAGCCATCCCGAATTGCGCAGAGAAGACCAGGCCAAGCAAGAACATGCCCACGATCCCGGTTGGAGAGACCCGGTAGAGTTGGGCAAGGTTCATCGCCTTCGTCGCCGCGAAGGCAGGCGTGGGCGTTGCCGCGAGCAGAATCGGAACAAACGCGAACGAGACCAGGACTGACGGAATGACAAACAGTTCAAACCCGGCCGGATCCGCGACGTTCAAGAGCGCCTGGCCGCTCACTATGCCGGACATCTGAACGATCATGTACAGCGACAGCGCCTTGCCACGGCTCTCGTTTGGCGATGCATTGTTCAGCCAGCTCTCGGCCGTAACGTATACTCCGGAAAACGAGAAGCCGATGATCACGCGCATCAGGATCCACGCCCATGGCAAGGTGATCGTCGGATAAAGAATCAACACCGCTGAAATGAACGAACCAAGAGCCGCAAAGACCCTGACGTGACCGACGCGGCGAATCATTGCAGGTGCCAGACGCGAGCCAATGAGAAACCCTGCGAAGTAGGCCGAAGTGATGACCGCAAGTTCGGCGGTCGAAAATTCCTCGATCGCGCCGCGGATCCCGATGAGCGAGCCCTGGAGGCCGTTTCCGACCATCAAGAGGAACATGCCGAGCAAGAGCGCCCAGACACTGCCAATGACCCTTAGCATCGGTGTGCTCCGTTTTTTCTCCGGATAGACGCAACGGGAATGTGTCAAACGTTCATCTGCGACGAAGATATGTCGGAAACTCACCCTGCGCGCACCTGACGGCAGGAACGTCCCACGGCTCAAAGACGGTTACGAACCTCAGCGCCCTTTCGTGCCTTTGCAGTTGCTGCCCGCACGACTGAAACTCCTTAGATCTTGGCGCTCCGCTTTCCCCGCAAACCCTGCTGCCGGACGCACTGCATCCGCCGCCGAATCCGGCCTTCCTGGCTTCCGCCGAGATCCGGCTACAGCGGGAAGCCTCCTTCCTGGGGAGATCTGGAACCGTACCCAGCCATTCGAGAACGCTGCCGCCCGTACGCACGCTCTAGCCCATGCCTGCGGGTGCGCTCATGGGATGGCTTCGTGGACCGGCACCTTGGCGGCGCGGCAACGGTCTCGGACGACAGCTCGGCTTCGGCTGCGTCATCGTCGTGGGCTCCGCGCTCGTACTTCTCGATCCAGATGCGGATGAGGCTGCGGCAAACATCATGACGTTGGCTCGGGGTCCGAAGCTCCTCTCCGTTCAGGCAGGCGTCAACCACCTCGCGTTTCTTCGCAATGCTGTGTCTTCGGTGTCTCTTGGTCATGGAACCTCCTTGCAGAAGGCCCCGGATGGGGGGGGAATTGAATCGCCAAATTGTCCAACCGCAGCGGGTTCGCACTCCAACGTGCCCCGCTGTCGATGAGATCATTCAATTGAATGAAGTTTCCGACGCTGGAGCCGTCTTCATGGCGGCGACCAATGCGGCGAATGGCTGCTGCGTCAGCTCCAAATTGCGGGACTCCTTACGGAACAAGTCAAGTCAGTCATCTGTTCGTGACCGGACCTCAAACGCCTCTGCCAGCACTGATCATGGCCAAACTCGGTACCTGAGAGCTTCGGACAGCAGGACCTCGACCCGCAATTGGCAGTTCTTTGCCGCGATGACTTCACTCCCTAGGCAAAAGCAGCGAAGCGTCGCCGTAAGAGAAGAACCGATATTCATGCGAAATCGCATGGACGTAGATCTCGCGGATTCGGTCCATCCCCATGAAGGCCGAGACCAGCATGATCAGCGTAGACCGCGGCAAGTGGAAATTGGTCATGAGCGCGTCGGAGATTCGGAACCGGTACCCTGGCGTGATGAAAATTTCCGTGGAACCCTTCCATGGCCTGATCTTCCCGCCCGCGTCTGCGGCGGACTCGAGCAGCCGCAACGCTGTCGTTCCAACCGGGATGACCCGCCCGCCGGACTCCCGGGTCTTCATGATCTCCGCTGCCGCGGCTTCAGAGATGACGCCGCGTTCGGAGTGCATCTTGTGGTCAGATATGTCGTCCGACTTGACGGGAAGGAACGTTCCCGCACCGACGTGAAGCGTGACAAAGCTGCGATCTATCCCTGCCCTGTCAAGTCCGGTCAGGAGCGCGTTGTCGAAATGCAGTGAAGCGGTCGGCGCGGCGACGGCACCGAGCTCTCTCGCCCAGATGGCCTGATAGTCATGTCGGTCAAGTTCATCCGCCGGTCGCCTGCTCTCGATATAGGGCGGCAGCGGCATGGCTCCCGCCTCGGCAAGCGCGACATCGAGGTCGGATCCCTTGAGGTTGAATTCGAGACGGACGGTCGTTTCCCCCGTGCGCTCGACCACGGAGGAGAGATCGTCCGAGAATTCGATTGCTTCACCCTCGCGCACCCGCTTCAACGGCCTCAGCAGTGCCTCCCAGGTTCCATCGGCGCACGGCTCAAGCAGGGTCGTCTCGACCTTTGCCCGGGTCTCGCCACCCGCGCTTTCGCGCAACCGCATCCCGGTCAGCCGCGCCGGTATGACGCGCGTGTCGTTCAGCACGAGGCGGTCACCCGGACGCAGATGGTTCGGCAGATCAATGGCACGTGCATCGATGCAGTCGCTCTTCGTCGCGACCAGAAGCCGGGAGGACGATCGCGGACGTGCCGGTCGGATCGCGATCAGGTGCTCGGGCAGATCAAAGTCGAAATCGGACAGACGCACGGAAACCTAGCTCGACATCACTTGCGTGGCGGCACGGCGTACCGCCCTTTTCGATCCAGGGCGCCGCTGCATGGCCGATGCCACATGATGCTCTGACGAAGAGCGGTAGCCGCAAGCCCGTCCTCCTTGCCATGAATCGATCCCGCTGACCGCCTGTGCCGTCACGCAAGTGGCTCCCATCTAGTTCTCCGCCGGTGGACTGGCACGGAATATCTCACGGAACATCCCGGGCGTCAGGATTGACAAGGGATTGACCAAGACTTTCGGATCGGCCGTCGAGCCGGCAATGCGATAGTTGAAGCCGAACAGTCCCTCTCCCCTGCGCGAGAATATCGAGCCGATCGCGTTCAGGAAGTAGACAGGTGAAATCACGCCCTCCACGTCCAGTTCCTTGGTATCCAGCTGATAGATCCCGTTCGCCGAGAGCCCGAGCGACCCGCCGACTGCCGCCGCCTCGCGGATGCGAATTCGGCCCGGTGCCAGGCGAAAGCTCCCGTCGACCCTGGCGAACTTGATTCCGGGTCCGTCGAGTTGATCCAGCAAACCGACCACGCTGATCGCATCGAGCAGCTCCGCCATTGCCGGCGCCTTCCTGAGGCGCAGGTCCGTGATCTGGAATTCGCCGTCATATGTCTTGCCACCCGCGCCCGGAACCGGAACCATGGCAAGGTCAAGCGAACCTCCCCTGGCATTTGGCGTTATGCCCGCATCACGAAGGACCCCAGCAGCATCATCCGACTGTATGCGAATGGCTGTCCCGCCATCCGTCGGCACCAGGCTTCCTGCAATCTCCGTGCGCCCGTTCACCCGACTCTCGATTTCGCCGGAGAAACCCCTGGCTTCCCTCTCGACCTGACCAACGAAGGGCGTCAGCACGATGCTGTCCGACATGATCAACCGGTCCAACGTGATGTCGATCAACGCACTCGCCGTCCCGCTGGATCCTCCTTCGTCGCCGAATTCGCTTTCTCGCAGGTCAAGCGTGCCTCCGGTGATCGCGAGAACCGCGCCGCCGGATCCTGTCGAAAGCTCGGCGGAAACATCCAGCCAGTCGCCGATCCTGACTTCATCGAAGGCCGCACGCCCAGGACCTCCATCAGACAGCTCGAACGACCCGGCAAAGGACAGGCCGTCGCCCGAGAAGGAAAGGCGCTCGATTTCCGGCGCATCGCCCAAAGTTGCTTCCGCTTCAAGCATGGCGACGGCATCCGCCGGCTTGCTCCACTCTATTTCGGGCACCGTCACCGCAATCCCCTTGAGATCAGATGCGAGATCCAGCCGTGCCGGACCGGTCAACGGCAACGCAAGGTCGAATTGCGCAATGGCACTTCCGCTGATCGACGTCGGCGGCAAGGGCACGCCAAACGCGGCCGCGGCTTCCGGCGAAAGGATCACCGTCCCCTTGATGCGGCCGCCGTCAGATGCACTCTCCCCGATGGGCTGACGCCAGCTTGCAGTCAACGGAACGTCATCCAGCGTCGCGGATCCCACGACGCCAATCCCGGACTCGTTCGCTGCAAGCACCAGTTCCGGCGAAGAGAAGACCCGGTTCTCCACCAGCAGTTCCGAACGCACGTTCCGGATCCGCGCGTCAACTTGATACGTGACGTCGTCCTGCCGGAGGCCGTCCTTCAATGGCAGACGCACGACCGCACGCACTTCTGCATCGGCGTGCGCAATGTCCGGAGGCTGTCGGGCCCGTTCCATGATCCTCAGCGGATGGCCGTTCAGTGCGATCAGGACAGCGGTAAGCGACCCCGTGGCATCAATCTCGATGACGCCTTGCGCCGGCTTCGTGCGCACGTCGTCGACCCGAAACGCGGAGCCGGCGAGATCAAGCCTGTCGCCGGTTCCGACCGTCAATCCTCCTTGATGCATCGCCAGGACGAAAGCCTTGTCACGAATTGTGGCCAGGGCCCCTACGCCGTCGAGCGTCGGCATTCCGGACAGGACCTTTGCGGCCCCGTCCTCGACTTCGAAATTCAAGGAATACTCGGGCTCCGTGCCCCCGGACGTGTAGCGGACTGCTGCCGACGCGTTGCGGAGCACGCCACCCTGCACCTTGCCTGACAGCCAGCTTCGAGTCTTGGGCGCCAATGCCTGGGGCCACAGTTCCAGGATACGCCTCGGGCCGACTCTGTCGGTCGTCGCGTCGAACGACGCATGCCAAAGACCGTCACGGACGCGGACGCTGCCGCTTGCACGCAGAGGAACGCCCTCGTTGTCCACCACGAGTTGGGCCAGTTCCACTGAGAACGGCTCAAGCCTCAGCCGAACGTCCATCCTGACATCCTCGAACGACAGCGGAGCCTGAAAGACGTCGCCGGAATAGGCAAGCCTCTCGATCCTGAATTGGCCAAGGAACGATCGGGGCCAAATCCCGTCAAGATCGCGCAGGTAGACATGGCCGGTGGCGCGGGCGTCGCCGCCCGAACCGGAAAATGATGCCTCCGAAAGCAGGATTCTCTGCCGCTCCGCATCGAACGTGAAATAGGCGCGTGCGGACTCGAACTCCACTGGCGGAACGTCCCTGGTCGGGCGAAGCGCGCCCCGCGCAATATCCAGCGTCCCTGCGAGCGAGATCAACTCGCCGTTGGCGCCAAGCTCCGTTCGCACGGACCCCGAAATCGGCGCATCGAGAACGCCCAGCAAGGAAAGGACCGGAGACTGAAGCGCAATGTCAGCCGCCGGCATGTCCGTGACCTGGGCGCCGAGCGAGACGCGCCCGGTGTCGCGGCTCCTCGAAATCGAAAGCTGCATCTGGGCAAGATCGTCAGTGCCGCTGAAGACATCCGAACTCATCGAAACCGTCAGCAAGTCCTCGGCCTGCCGGAGCACGGCCGATGCGTTGGAGGCCTGCCAGATCCGTCCGCTTCGGGCGTCCTCGAGGGTCAGCACGATTCCCGTCGCCCGCACCTCTTCCAGAGACGTCAACGCCGGGCCACCGATGAACCGATCGACTTCCTCGAGAATTCCGGGAAGCGCTTCCGCCTCCGATTCCCAGAACTCCTCCTGCGAACGATAGGAGAACCTCCCCTCGCCGTCGCGTCGCACCGTGACCTGCGCGCCGTCCAGGCGCATGCGCGAAACCGCAACGCTTCCACGCAACAAGCGTTCGAGCGACAGGCCCACGCCAAGGCTGTTCAAGTGCGCAAGCGAACTGCCGTCACGTTGCGCCACACGGACGTCCCGCATCTGGACCATCGGCGATCCATCGCGCCTGATTGAGAGATTCAGGCCACCCAGACTGATCACGACATCCTCGGACAGGGCGTTCACCCTGTCCTCGACCATGACGCGCGCGAAATCCGGCAGCGGTAGCGGCCGTCCTGACAGCACCAGCGCCAGCACGACGATCAGGAGAACGGCCGCCGCGAGCGACAGCATCACTCCGACACCTGCGCGCAGGCGTCCACCCGTCTTTGCGGCGCTCGGGGTCTCGGGATGCACCTCGTTCCTGCCTGGCTCCGGAGTCTTCATCTGTCCGCCCCGCAGGAAACCCCATCCTTCAGGAAGGGGAGGAATGCAGGGTCTCGTGTTCCGTGCATCGTCGCTGTCTCCCTCTTCGGGAGCGTCCTCGCCCGCGCCTGATGGCACGGCATCATCGCGTCGCCCCGCCTGACGAGGACGGAGGCGCGGCTTGCGCCCCCGGAGTCGCGCGAGCTTGTTCGGCGACGCCGGCCGGGGCCGGACGCCCCTCGCTCAGCCAGACCACCCGCATTCCGGTTCGCCCCGTTTCGTGCCTGACCCGGCGTGTCAGCGGGCGAACCTTCGAGAGCCTGGAACCGAGGAAGCATCCCAGTGTCGGTCCTTGACGCTTGGTTCACGGCAGATCGGATGGAAGTCTCCTTTCTCGTGCCGGTCAGCATGGGCCCTTGGGGCTCCGCCCCCCGAACCTGTCCCGTCAGGCAGGGGTCGCTTACGATGGTAACGGTTCCACATTGCGTGCGGCAGAGCCTAGCAGCAACTGCAAGGAACCGAAAAGCAACATCAGCGGTTGTCAATCCTGGTACATGCTGCCTGACCGCCGTTCAGGACGCACCGCGAGGCCTGGCGGTGTGTTCCGTGCCCCGGCAGCCCGACCGACAAAGGCACATGTGTGTCGCGAAGGCGGACCGCCGGTCGTCCCGCAGGACCAGGCGCTCGGCGACAGCCTGGTCTTCCTTGAACGCGACGGGCGGAGCCGCACCACCGCAAGGTTGCGGACGCGTACATCTTGGCAAGGGCAGCGCAGGTCGCGCTCAGCGACAGGTTCGTCGGCTTCGACTGCGCCTTTTGCGCCGCGCTGACCGAAAATGGGCGCCGCAAGCCGCTCGCACGACGCTGCCTCGACTTCCTCGCGGACGGGACCGCCAATGCGACACACGCCTGAGCGCCGGTCCGAATTCACGGCACGCCGATCCTGAGCGCACGCCGCTTCCCGTGTCTCAACCGCCGACTTTCGGCAAGTTTCCGCCCAAATTGACCAGTCGCAGGTCCCGTAAGGTAATCGCCGTCAAACGAGCACGGTGCAGACCTTGACACGACGCGTGCCGGTAAGGGATGAATTCTCGACCCCTTTTCCTGAGGAAGGAGGGACGACTCCACGTGAATCTGTTTGGCAAGACATTCAGGTCAACGCTCGCGCGCGTCTTTCCAGAGAGAACGCTCTTCCTGCGATCGGATGGCGAAACCAGGTTCATTCGGCTCACACCCTTCGTCCAAGCCGCCGGAATTTCCGGCTGCGCGCTGGTCCTCTGCTGGACAATCGTGTCGTCTGCCATGGTGGTGATGCACGGATTCGGTTCTGGCACTCTCTACGAACAGGCCCTCCGGGATCAGGCCGTTTATGAATCGCGCCTCAACAAGCTGGCGACCGAACGCAATGCGCGCGCAAGGGAGGCGGCCGACGCCTACGTACGCCTTGCCGACGCATTGGAAGAGATATCGACGATCCAGTCCCAGCTTCTCCGTTCCGAAGATCGCCGCCGCGAGTTGGAGACAGGCGTCGACGTGATGGCCGGCACGCTGCGCAAGTCAATGAAGGAGCGTGACGATGCGCGCTCGCAATCCGCGGCCTTGCTTGCCAAGCTCAACGAGAACGCCAAGGGGCTTGCCGTCGAGACAACAGAGGAAGAGCTTGCCGCAACACTTGGATTCCTGACCGCGGCGCTGACCGGCGTCGCGCAGGAAAGGGACGAACTGCAAGAGACCGCTGACGCGGCGAAGGATCGCCTGGACGAGATCGCGTACGAGAAGAGGCTCGAGGTCGAACGAAACGAACGGGTTTTCCGCCAGATCGAAGATGCCATTGAGACCTCGCTGGCGCCGATCAAGGACATGTTCGCTGCCGTCGGCCTGCCCACCGACAGCATTATCGAGCAAGTGCGCCGGCGATACTCCGGCCAAGGTGGCCTGCTGTCGCCGGTGGTCTTTTCGACTTCCGGCGAAACCGAGGAAGATCCCCAGCTGCTCCGGGCCAATGAAGTCCTGGAACAGCTTCGTGAAGCCGAACTCTTCAGGGTCGCCGTGCAGGGCATGCCCTTCGGCTATCCGATTCGAGGCGTACATCGTTCGACCAGCGGCTTCGGAATGCGTTGGGGGAAGATGCACCGGGGCCATGACTGGGCGGGACCGACCGGAACCCCGATCCTTGCAACCGGAGACGGCGTCGTGACCTTTGCGAGACGGGATGCAGGATATGGAAAGATGGTCAAGATCAAGCACGACTTCGGCTTCGAGACCCGATATGCACATCTTTCGCGATTCCGGGTGAAAGAAGGGCAAAGAGTCTCGCGCGGAGAGAGAATCGGTGATATGGGGAACACCGGAAACTCGACGGGGACCCATCTGCACTACGAAATCCGCACACATGGGAAAGCGATCAACCCACTGATTTACATCAAGGCAGCGAGAGATGTTTTCTAAGAGCAAGACAAACGAACCCGACGCAAAACCGAATTCCGGCGAGACCTTCAAGGCCAAGGCTGGCGAAGACGTTCCGACCGTAAGCGAGGTGCCTGCGCGAGCCACGAAGGCCAAGCCGCCACCCTCGGTGCTGGCATCCGACCTCAAGGTCATCGGCAACATCAAGACATCCGGCGACATCAACATCGAAGGCGAGGTGGAGGGCAACATTCACGCTCATCTCCTCACCGTCGGGGAAAGCGCGACCATCAAGGGCGAATGCAACGCGGACGATGTGGTCGTGCATGGACGTGTCATCGGCAAGGTGCGAGGGCTCAAGGTGCGTCTCACATCCAACGCGCGCGTCGAGGGCGACATCATCCACAAGACGATTGCAATCGAATCCGGCGCACATTTTGACGGATCGGTTCAGCGGCAGAAGGATCCACCCAGCGTCAAGCCTGGCAACAATGCGCCCAAGGCTCCTGGATCGCCGCCGCCCGGGACTCAAGCGCAGCCCGGAACCCAAGCGCAGCCCGCATCGATCAAGACCTGAATCCCATGCAATTGAACCAGGGGGTCGTGACAGCGGCACCCTGGTTTTTCATGCGCAGCCGCCACAGCCAGCCTTTGAGTCAGGCAGTTCCCGGACCCGCCCCGGAGGCATCCCGCTTCCGCGCGGCCATGCCTGGAACTTGTCAATCGTGAACAGGGCAAGCAGTGTAGCGGCAGCGTTCGAAGAAAGGCATTCGACATGCCGCGTCAGGATTCGACGATCATCGACTCAACCGACGAAGTCTCCCTTGCAGGAATCTGCAGGCCGATAAGGTCCGTGTCGGAGGAAATCGCGGGGGAGGTTCTGAGCGATCTTCGCGAAGCCGGATCCGACCATCCCGAGCTGATCGCGTTCCTGAACAGGGAATCGCGGAACCGGGATCTCCTTTTGGCCTCGATTGCACTTTCGCCGCATCTTCGCAGCATCGCGACCACTCACCCGGAATGCATCCTGCCAACATTTTTCGAAGCGCCGGACGAGTTGCTTGATCGTTTGGTCGAGGATGCAAGGGAGGCATGGCGATCCCACCCTTCCGAAGCGGATCTCATGCGGCGCCTGCGCGAACTCAAGCGCCAGCTTGCCTTCTCGCTGGCGCTCTACGACCTCAGGCGGATCCTCGAGACACGACGGGTCACCTCGTGGCTCAGCGCCTTCGCACGAGCCGCCACATCGTCGGCGGTCAATCACGTGCTGAAGGCCGCGCACAATTCCGGCAAACTGGTCCTGAACGACGAAGAGGAGCCAAGCAGGTCGTCTGGGCTTGCCGTCATCGGCATGGGCAAGCTCGGTTCGGGCGAGCTGAACTATTCCTCCGACATCGATCTCGTCGTGATCTACCACCTGAAGGAGGGAATCGTGGCGGATGAAGGAGAGGCCACGCGCATCTTCTCCCGCATGATCCGCCGTCTCATCAAGATCCTGCAGGAACGCACGGGCGACGGATACGTCTTCCGGACCGACCTGCGCCTGCGACCGGACCCCGGCTCCACGGCGCTTGCCCTGCCCTACGAGATCGCGATGCGCTACTATGAGGACAGAGGCCAGACCTGGGAGCGCGCTGCCTACATCAAGGCGGGCGTCGTGGCGGGCGACCTGCAGACCGGCAGCGCCTTTTGCCGGGAAATGACACCGTTCATTTTCCGAAAGTACCTCGACTACGTTGCCATCGCGGACATCCATTCGATCAAGCGGCAGATCCATGCGCACAAGGGATTCGGCGAAATCACCGTACTTGGTCACAACGTCAAGCTCGGACGCGGCGGCATTCGGGAAATCGAGTTCTTCGCCCAGACACAGCAACTGATTGCAGGCGGACGCATGCCGGCGCTTCGCACGCGTCCCACAGAGAGGACGCTCGCGGCGCTGGCCGAAGAAGGATGGATCGACCGCAAGACCGAGATCCTGCTCCGGGACGCCTACTGGTTCCTGCGCGATGTCGAGCACCGAATTCAGATGCGCCGCGACGAACAGACGCACTTGCTGCCCGACAACGAGGAAGAGCTCGGCGAACTCGCCCTGATGATGGGATTTGAAAACGCCGAAGCCTTTGCCGACACGTTCCGGGAAACGCTGGAACTGGTCGAGAGCCACTATGACCGTCTCTTCGAACAGGACAAGGAACACCCCGTCGAGGAAGGCAGTTTTGTCTTCGCCGGCGACGACGACGATCCGGACACTCTTGAAACGCTTGACAGGATGGGGTTCAAGCGCCCGTCCGAAGTCTCGTCAATCGTCCGATCGTGGCAGTCCGGGCGCTATCGTGCAACCCAGACCGATGCGGCGCGCCATCGCCTTCTCGACCTCATGCCCCGGCTGTTGCAGACATTTGCCGATACCGGGCAGCCTGACGAGACGCTCGTCAAGTTTGACACTTTTCTTTCGGGATTGCCGGCCGGCATTCAGCTGTTCTCCGTCCTCGGCAGCAATTCCGGCCTGATGTCGCTGCTCGTGAACATTCTTGGAGCGGCCCCGAAACTCGCTTCGGTCATAGGCCGCAAGCCGAACATTTTCGACGGCATGCTGGACCCGGCCTTGCTGTCGGAGCTGCCGGTGCGTCGCGTGCTGTCAGACCGCCTTGACGCCTTCCTCAGCGGAGAGTTCGCCCACGAGGAAATTCTCAACCGCCTGCGCATCTTCGCCGCCGAGCAGAAATTCCTCGTCGGCGTGCGGCTCCTGACCGGAGCGATCAACGGCGAGCGTGCGGCCTGGGCATTTACGGACATTGCCGATCTGACGATGCAGGCCGCGCTCGCAGCAGTCACGCGGGAAATGGAGGCCGCGCATGGCCGCGTCGCTGGCGGCAAGGTGACGATCGTCGGCCTCGGAAAACTTGGCAGCCTTGAGATGACGGCAGATTCCGACGTCGACATCATCCTGCTCTACACGCACGACCCTGACTGCTCGGAATCCGATGGCGACAATCCGATCGACCCGGTTCGCTACTACACTCGGCTGACGCGACGCCTGATCGCCGCTCTTTCCGCCCCAACCGCAGAGGGCGTGCTCTACGAGGTTGACATGCGCCTTCGGCCCTCCGGCAACAAGGGCCCGGTCGCTACCAACATCAAGGCCTTCAGCAGATACCAGCGCGAGGAAGCTTGGACCTGGGAACACATGGCGCTGACGCGCGCACGCGTCGTCGCCGGCGACCAAACGCTTGCCCTTGACGTCTGGGAAGTGCTTGACGACGTTCTCTTCACCGCTCGAGACGTGAAGAAGTCCGCCAAGAACATGTCTGAGATGCGGCAGCGCATCGCGGACGAGAAGCCTCCCGCGAATGTCTGGGACCTGAAGCTCGTCCCGGGCGGCCTGATCGACATCGAGTTCATTGCGCAGTTCCTGCGGCTGCATGCCGGGCATGTCCTTGACGACGTCCCGGCGCCAGGGGCCGAAACGCGGTCGACGCTTGAAGCGCTTGGACCTGTGATGATCGGCGCGAACGAGACGGCGACACTCGTCGCTGCGCTGCATCTCTATACCCAGATCCAGCAAGTCATCCGCCTTTGCCTTGAGGAACGGTTCGATCCGGAAACCGCACCCCGCGCGTTCCGGGAGCTGATGCTCGGATGTGTCGACTTTCCGGACTTCGACACGCTTGTGGCTCATCTGAAGGTCACCGCGCAGGCGGTGAGAGAAGTGTTCACGCGCACGATCGTGGAAGGAAAGCTGCGCGTCGAAACGGATGGGTGACGCCCGATTCCCGGACGGCCGAATGTTCGGAAGCGCCGCTACCTCGTCATGATCTCCGGGCCCATGACCGAGTTTGGCAGGAAGGTGCTGAGCCAGGGCACGTAGGTGACCAGAATGAGGAACACGACCAGGACCGCCAGGAACGGCAGTGCGGCGCGCACAACGGCCATCATCGGCATGCCCGCAACGCCAGACGTCACGAAGAGATTCAGTCCCACGGGCGGCGTGATCATGCCGATTTCCATGTTCACCACCATGATGATGCCCAGGTGAATGGGATCGATTCCAAGCTCGACGGCAATCGGGAACATCAATGGAGCGACGATCACGAGCAGACCGGACGGCTCCATGAACTGCCCGCCGATCAGCAGGATCACGTTCACGACGATCAGGAACGCAACCGGCCCGTAGCCAACCTCCAGCATGGCGGCCGCAATGGCCTGAGGAATCTGCTCGTCGGTCAGCACGTGCTTCAGGAGCAGCGCGTTCGCAATGACGAACAGAAGCGTGATCGTCAGCGTCCCGGCTTCCAGAAGAGTGTGCCTGGTGTCTGGATGCACGAACGACGTGATCAAGGCCTGGGGCTTGCGGTATAGCGGAATGTTCGCTGCCTCCGACGTCGCCGCGAGCGGCCCCATGTCGCGATAGACAAAGCAGGCAACGACGAAAGCGTAGACTGCCGCCACCGCTGCGGCCTCGGTTGGGGTGAACACGCCGCCATAGATGCCGCCAAGGATGACAAATATGAGAGCCAGGCCCCAGCAGGCCTCGCGTCCGCTTTCGAGAATTTCCCGAAAGCCCTTCCAGTCGCCCCGTGGCAAGTCGCGGACCCTGGCAATCACGTAGATCGTGACCATCAGCATGAGGCCCGCGACAATGCCCGGAATGACGCCGGCGAGAAACATCCGTCCCACCGATACCTCGACCGCCGCCGCGTAAACGACCATGACAATGGACGGCGGAATCAGGATGCCCAGCGTGCCGGCGCTGCAGATCACGCCTGCTGCGAACTCCTTCGAGTATCCAACTTGACGCATGCCGGCCACCACGATCGTGCCGATTGCCACAACCGTGGCGGGCGAAGAGCCCGAAAGTGCCGCAAAGAGCATGCAGGCAAAGACGCCCGCGATCGCCAAGCCGCCCGGCAAGTGCCCCACGCAAGCGACCGAGAAGCGGATGATCCGGCGAGCAACGCCACCCGTCGTCATGAATGCCGATGCCAGAATGAAGAATGGAATCGCAAGCAACGTGAAGTGCCCCTCGAACGCTTCGAAGAGCGTGGCCGCCACGGACGCAAGGGAACTGTCCGAATAGACCAGCATGAACAGTGTCGAGGACAGGCCGAGCGCAACCGCGATCGGCACGCCGAGCAGGAGGAGCCCGATCACCATTGAGAACAGAAGGACGACCTCCACTATTCCTTCTCTCCGTTTCCTGTCCGCAACTCCGCCAGCTCGTCATCGACTTCGTGGCTGACAACCAGCCGGTCGGCCGTGCCCTGCCAGATGCACCATGCCGCCTGCAGGAAACGAAAGAGCAGGAGCGCCGCCGAAACGGGCAGCACAACGTACGGGATCGCCTTCGGCACCTTCTCGAATGGCGGGTCGCCCGGATACAGCAGCCAGCCCTCGACGAATCCAAGGAAGCCGGGCAGCGGAATGTCGTTCACCTCGTAGAAGGACTGGCTGCGGAAAGTTTCGGGAAATCCCATGGGCAACCAGCGTCCCTCCGTCGGAGGCAGGTCCGCGAAGACCGCCCAGTAGTCGTAGCCGCCCTTCAGGAGCAGGAAGGCGAACGCAATGCAGCAAGCGACCGAAGCCAGGCCGAGGGCGCGGCGCACGCGTGGCGGCACAGCGTTGATGATCAGGTCGACGCCCAGATGCATGCCCTTCTTGACCGCGTAGGACGCTCCAAGGAGCACAAGCCAGGCGAAGGCAAAGACCGTCAGCTCCAGTGCCCAGAGGATATTCGAATTGAACACGTATCGGGCAATGACGTTGGCGAAGGTCAAGAGGGTCATCAGGCCCAGCAACGCCGCAATCAGCGTTTCCTCGATCGCATCCGCCCAACTCGCGCGCATTGCCAATGTCCCTGTTCTGACGCGATCATTACCTGAACCGGACATCGTCTGCACCCTGCAAAGGAAGGCTCTCCGGACACGCGAGGGCCGCACCGACAGGCCGGCTGCCCGTGCCTTGCATCAAGGCGTCATCCCAACATCCGAAGCCGCGACCGGTTCCGGATGGGCAACGCGTGATCGCAGGGTGTGGATCGAGCCCGCAGATACGGCCTGATGCCGCGCTGCCGAGGCGTTGCCAGGGCCGGCGACTCGCGTTCCTGCTCCTACATGGCGGAATTGCGGGCGGGCCCGGAAGCCCGTCCGCATCAGGCCCTACATGTTCATGTTGATGTCTTGCGCGGCGTCGATCAGCGCCGCAGGAACGTCGTCCGAGAACTTGTCCCAAACCGGACGCATTGCATCGACCCAGGCCGTGCGCTGCTCCGGAGTCAGTTCGCGGATCGTCCCGCCGGCGTCCAGAATCCCTTGGCGAGCCTGCTGGTTGACCGCGAACGCCTCGCCGTTGCGGGTCTCGGTGACTTCCCGCAGGATGCGGAGGAACTGGCCACGCACATCCGGATCCAGACCGTCAAGCCAATCCGTCGAGGCGACCACAAGATAGTCGATGATGCCGTGATTGGTCTCGGTGACGCCGTCCTGGACCTCGAAGAACTTCCGGCCATAGATGTTCGACCAGGTGTTCTCCTGCCCGTCCACGACACCCTGCTGCAGGGCGCCGTAGACTTCCGAGAAAGCCATCTTCTGCGGGTTTGCGCCCAAGGCCTCGAACTGCGCCTGCAGGACGTCGCTCTGTTGAATCCGGAACTTGAGCCCCTCGGCGTCGGACGGAGACAACAGCGGCACGTTGGCCGACATCTGCTTCATGCCGTTATGCCAGAACTCCAGTCCCTGGAGACCTCGACGCCGCATCGAGTCCTTCATGGCCTGTCCGGCCGCCGAAGCCTGGAACGCATCCACGGCCTCTACGTTCCTGAACATGAACGGCAGGTCGAAGAGCCGGAACTGGCGCGTGAAGTTCTCGAACTTCGACAGCGAGGGCGCAGCAAGCTGAACGTCGCCCTGCAGAAGCGCCTCGAGCACCTTGTCGTCATTGTAGAGCGTGGAGTTCGGGAAGACTTCCATGCACATCTTCCCGTTCATTTCCTCGTTCACGCGCTCTGCGAGCAGCGTCGCTGCAATCCCCTTCGGGTGCTTGTCAGTGTTGGTGACGTGGCTGAACTTGACGACGATCTCGCCGTCGTCACAGGCAGCGTTGGCGGCCTGTGCGCCAAAAGCCAATGTCATGGCCGCTGCAGCGGCTGCGAGGTGTTTCATGTGTGGCGTGCTCCAATGTTGAACGACCCGGGGGCCGCTTGGACCCCGCAAACCTGGTGCGCAATGCAGTGCCGGAGGCGGGGGCACTTGTCCAGAAAATTTGAGTCACGCCTGCGGCACGGACGGGCAGAAACGCGCTGCGCGCCACTGTCTCTTGCGGCCCGAGGCACTTCAATGTCGGTCGCAATCGGAGCGCAGTGGTGCATGAACTGACGGTGAAGCCATGTGCATGACGACCGGGGTCCCGCGGCAGGCCGGAAGGCGGTGCCGATCATCCGCCGCCTTCGCTGTCGCTGGCTGCCAGGCGCGATGCCGTGCGACGCTGGACTTGAACTGGAAGCGGGACGGCCTGCCCTCCAGGACCAGGAGCGCGCACGCCAGCCCGCATCCGAAGGCACGCGCGAACCGGCATCGAGTCAAAGTCTCAGGAACTGCCGTTCACGGAGGTAGGTGCGGTTGCGACTCAGATTACGTGCAGCGATACGATCTCGAAGGGCGTGACCGTCATGGTGACCTGGCCACCTGAAACGGGCAAGGGGACGCCTGGATCCTCGAGCAGGTTGACCCTGCGCACCGATGTCACTGCACGGTTGAAGGTCAACGTCACCGGTCCGCGCCGGCGATGGGCCTCGTAGAATCGCAGAATCCAGCCCGCACCATCCTCGGCCGGCTTGATGGTCTCGATGATGATGTTCGGCGCATCGCACTCGACGAGCGCCGCCCCCTGCCCCGGCTCGCCAGGTACGAGCCGCAACGGGCGGTTGAGATCGGCAGCCTGGGCCAGAACCTCATGCCGCCAGTCGCCGTGGTGCGGGAACAGCGCATACGTAAATGCGTGACGCCCCTGATCGGCGGCAACGTCGGGCATCGTCGCGGACTTGATGAGCGAGAGCCTCACGACATTGTCGCGAATGTCGTAGCCGTACTTGCAGTCGTTGATGAGCGCGACCCCGTAGTCGGCCTCGCTGAGATCCGCCCATCGCTGCGCCGGCACCTCGAATTTGGCATAGTCCCAAGGCGTGTTGCGATGCGTTGGCCGCATGATCGCGCCCCACTGGATCTCGTAGGTTGCCATGGTCGCCAGGATGTTCACGGGAAAGGCCACCTTCAGCAGGACATGCGTCTCGTGCCAGTCTACCTCCGTCTCGAAGTCAATGCGCTTCGAGTGATGATGCAGCCGGACACGCTGGGAAACGGTCGAGGACTGGAACTGGCGCTCGATGCGCAGGCTGGCTCGAATCGGGCCGCTCTCCTCGACCTCGATCTCCGAGGCTCCGTCGATGACATCGCCACGGTCCTCGAAGAATGCGTCGATGTCCCAGGCATCCCAGCTGATCGGGCGATCCTCGAACGCTTGAAACCGGTTGCCTGGACGCCCTGGAACCAGAACGTCGCGACCGACTTCCTTGTCGTAGACGCGAACAAGATCGCCCCTTTGGTCGATCACCGCGCGTATCAGGTCATTCTCGAGCACGAACCGCTGTTGCTCCTCGTGGATGCTCAGCCCGGTCTTCCTTGCCCCCTTGGTCGGCAAGGGTGTCGCGGCCATCGGCGCGCAATCTGGTACGTGTACCAGGCAACCGCCATCGACTGCCTGCGACAAGGCGCCTTTCGGCGCCGGACCCTCAAGCAGCCCGACGCGGTCCATCCGGTGCGAGATCAAGTTGATGGCAATTCCTGATCCAAGCGGCGCCTTGGCTTCCTCTATGGCCGCTTCGGCGATCTTGCGGATGCGCGCATAGTCCCGCTCCGCATCGACGAACACTTCCCGGATCGCGGTTCCGGACATCGTGTCGTGGAACTGGTGCAGGCAAAGGAGTTCCCACGCCACGCCCAGGTCAGGCCGCAAGCCGGACAGCACCGCCAGCGCTTCGGCCTCGGCGAGAAGGTGCTCGCACTTCCGGTTCGCCCGCTTGATCCAGCCCTGCGACGTGAAGACGCCGCGATGGCCCTCCAGGTAGATCTCGTCGTTCCAGACAGGCAGGTCCATTCTCTCCGCCTCGATGGTCTCAAAGAACTCGCGCACGGTCGAGAGACGCATCTTGGGCGCTCCGGGCATGTGCGCGAAGATCTGCGCCTTGCGCACGAGCGTTTCGGTTGGACCGCCGCCGCCGTCGCCGTAACCGTAGCATATCGGCAGGTTGGTCACCCCGCTCTTGGACGTCGAATGGGTCCAGGTCCCGATCACCTCTTCTGCGGACAGGTCGGACTTGTAGTTTGTCGGGAACGGCAAGTGCTGCACATCCCGAGGCGTCGTCAGGAAATGCGCCATGACCTTGGAGCCGTCGATGCCCTGCCACCACGTCGTGGAGGCTGGCATGCGCGAATACTGGTTCCAGTTCACCTTGTTGGTAACGAACCATTTCAGCCCCGACTGGCGCATGAGTTGCGGGAGGCACCAGGAGAAGCCGAACGTGTCGGGCAGCCACAGGACCGGTGTCTCCACGTCCCCGAAGCGTTCACGAAAGTACCGGCGTCCCAGCAGGATCTGGCGCACAAGCGACTCCGGACCCGGGATGTTGGTGTCGGGCTCGACCCACATTCCGCCCATGGGCTCCCATCGGGAATCGGCAACGCGCTCCCGGATCTCCTCGAAGATCCGCGGGTAGTCGGTTTCCGTGTACTTGTAGAGTTGCGGCTGGGAATGGCTGAACCGATAGTCCGGGAAGCGCTCCATCAGACGCAGGACGTTCGAGTAGGTGCGCCCGTTCTTGCGGCGGATCTGGCTGATCGGCCAAAGGTAGGCAATGTCCATGTGCGCGTGGCCTATGGCGTGCAGCGTCACGTCAATCGGCCGACCCGCCTCCGCGAGCCGCCGCGAAAGCTCGTCTTTCGCTCTCGCAACCGAGCCATAGAAGGCAGCGCCAAGCGGATCGCGCGTTTCGAGGGTCAGGAACGCCTCGTCGAGCGCGTTCAGGATGCCGTACTTTGTGACATCCTCTTCGTTGAGCTGCTCGGCAGTGTCGAGCGCGGTCTCCGCCAGCAGCAAGAAGTCAAGCACCTCGGAATCGATCGCAACGACCGAAGGCCTGCCCATGAACAGCATGTCTCGCGCATCCGGATCTGGCGGCCATCCGTCCAGCCCGGTCCAGCCGTGAAGGGCAAGCTCATGCGTCTTGCCGGCAAGAATCTCTTCGGGCAGCCGTATCGTGTGGTGGTAGCGGTCGGCCGAACCGCGGGGCACGCCGTCAACATAGACCAGCGCCTCCGGATGGGTGAAGATGTCGCCTGCCTCGCCCAGCGGCAGAAAGAGCGCGGCGCTGCCCGGTGCCCAGTCGTCGGGAATGCGAAACTCCGACTTCAACAGGAAGTTCAGGTCGCAGCGGCCCCAGTGGGTCTCTGCTGGAACCGAGGGCCAGTTCGACGCGTCGGCCGACAGTGGAGGGGCAACGATGGCGTCGGGCAGTTCCTTGAGGCGAAAGTCCGGAATCGGTTCGTGCTGACGATGGACCATGGGACGAATCAAGGCGATCCGCTGCCGGATCTTCTCCGGCGTGAAGCGCAGAAAGTGACTCAAGGGCGTTCTCCTGTGCGATCAGGGCAGCCCGAACAGCCGAATCTGCCAGGACCGATCGTCGCCCGCGTCCTGCGGTGCCCGAATTCACATGTCGCGCTCATGTGCGCCCCATTCCTGCGTGCCAACTTCCAGCCTGAAGCCCGAAACGTCTCCCCTGAAGACGGTCGGGACGTCGCGGTCCATGGCATCGAGTGCAGCGATGTCTTCGGCTGCCGTGGTCGCTCCGCCCCATGCACGACCTGGGTCAGGCCACGGAATCGAGGCGATCAGCAGCTGCGTATACGGGTGTTGCGGATCACCAATCACCTCCTTCGGCGGTCCGGCCTCCACGACCTGGCCCTTGTAGAGCACCATGACGTAGTCCGAGACGTGATAGGCCGTCGCCAGGTCATGGGTTATGTAGAAGATGGAGATTCCGTGGCCGTCCTTCAGATCGTAGATGTTCTTCAGGATCGTGGCGCGAAGGCTGGCGTCAACCATCGAGACGGGTTCGTCGGCAATGAGAAGCTTCGGATTCAGCATGAGCGCCCGCGCCACGATCAGGCGCTGACGTTGCCCGCCGGAAAGCTCGTGCGGATAGCGACGCAGAATGAGTGCCGGATCGAGACCCACGGCACGGCAGGCTTCGTGCATCCTGTCCTGAACCTGCGCGTTCGAAGTTGCGTAGCCGAATTTCCGGAACGGGAAACTGAGTGAATGGTCCACGCGGTAGAACGGGTTGAAACAGGCATAGGGATCCTGAAAGACCGCCTGCACGTTCTTGCGGAAGTCGCGCGACTGCTGCGGTGACATGCCGGCGATGTCTTGGCCCTCGAACAGCACCCGCCCGGCCGACGGCGGATTGAAGCCCAGCATGATCGACCCCATTGTCGACTTGCCGCTCCCCGACTGGCCAACGATCGAGATGATCTTGGGCTCGTCGCCGTTGAGGCTGAAGTTCATGGGATGCAGGGCGGTGATCCCGCCATAGTCCTTGCGAACGTTCTCGAATTCGAGAAGCGGGCGATCCTCGCGAGGCCGCGCGATCTCCGGTGCAGCGGCAGGGCGTCCGAGAAAGCTCTCGCCGCCGACAAGCGGGACGGAGGCGACGAGCTCTCGGGTATAGGGGTGGTGCGGATTCTCGATGACCCTGCGCACGTCGCCGTGCTCGACGAGAACGCCGTCCTTCAGCACGACGAGCTCGTCCACCGACTGCGCCATTAGTCCCATGTCGTGCCCGATCAGGATCAATGCGGCGCCGATCCTCCCCTGGACATCCTTCAAGGTCTGCATGACCTGACGCTGCGTGACCACGTCGAGGGCCGAGGTTGGTTCGTCGGCAATGATGAGTTCCGGGGTCAGGATCACGCCCAGGGCGATGCAAACCCGTTGCTTCATCCCGCCGGAGAGTTCGTGCGGATACAGCAACCCGGCATGACCCGGCAATCCCACGCCCGCGAATGCATCATCGAGCCGCGTCCGAATGACCTCCTTCCCGATCCGGCCCTCGTGCGCGACGATCGCGTCCTTGAGCTGGTCCTCGACCCGCATCACCGGATTCAGGGAGTTCATCGCACCCTGAGGTATGTAGCTGACTCGACGAAGCCGCGCCCTGCGCATCTCCTCTTCCGGGACTGCCAGCACGTCCAGTTCCCCGACGCGGATCGAGCCTCCGCTCACGAATCCCGGACTTGCCAGCATCCGCATGACCGCGAGCGCCGTCGTGGTCTTGCCCGACCCGGACTCGCCGATGATTCCCAGTCGGCGGCCTGGCGCCACGGCGAACGAGAGGTCGGTCAGCGCATGAACGACGCCACGCGCGGTTGGGAAGTCTATCGAGAGATCCGTCACGTCCAGCGCGTTCATCGTGCCACCTCGCGTTGCGAAGGTTCGGCAGGGCGGCGGAGCGCAAAGGCCCGCGTGACGGCACGCCAATGCCTGCAGCCGCTGCCGGCATTCGGGAAGGCTAGACGAACCGCCGTCATCACAGCTTCCTCAGCCTCGGATTGGACACCTCGTCGAGACCAAGATTGACGAGCAGGAGGCCGATGAACATCAGTCCGAGCAGCAGTGTCGGGATGCCCCACCACCACCAAAGGTTCTGAATCAGCGCCCCGGCATTGATCGCCTCGTAGATCGTGCGGCCGAGCGTCGGAACGCGTTGCGGACCCAGGCCGAGAACCTCAAGGCCCACGGCCGTCACGATGGAGGTCGTGACATTGGCGATGAACGAGCCGAAGAGATACGGGACGAGGTTCGGCAGCATTTCCCCGAACATGATGTGCATCGTCGATGCTCCCGAAAGACGCGCCATCTGCACGTAGCCGGACTGCTTCATCGAAAGCACCTGCGCCCGGATCAAGCGCGTCGGCGACTGCCAGACAAACCCTGCAATCAGCAACGCCATCATCGTCAGCGACACGTCGCCCCATGCAGACTGCACCACGACAAGAATGAGGAGCGGCGGAATGGTGATCATCACGTCCGAAAGCACCCGAATGACGTCGTCGGTCCGACCGCCGACGAATCCCGCCGAGAATCCGAGAAAGATGCCGAGCGACATGCCGATGAGCGACGCCAGCAGCCCGACGAAGAGGGAATTCGGCGCCCCGATCACGATCAGGGCCAGCAAGTCGCGCCCGGAACCGTCGGTGCCGATCGGATGGATCCAGGCACCCTCCTGTCCTCGCAGGTTCTCGAAGCCTACCGGCGGCAGCTTCAGCGGCGCCGCACCCGTATATGCGAGTTCAAGGTTCCAGAACACCCGCCCGACAATCCCGAGCGCCACGATGGCAAGCAGAAGCCCTGCGCCCCAGAAGAGCTTCGGGTTGATCCATGGCGACTCGAAGCGGCGCATCTGCCACCCCTTGAGCCCTTCGGCGCGACTGTCAGGCGCACCGGTCATGTCTCGCCCCCGTCATGCCTGATGCGCGGGTCCACGAAAGGATAGACCAGGTCAACGAGAAACACGCTCACCGCCGTCATCAGGATGATGACGAAGCTGACGCCCTGGATGACCGGAAAGTCCTGGTCGAGGATCGCGTCGTAGAGGAGCTTTCCCATGCCGTTGTAAGCGAAGATGCGCTCGACCAGCACCTGTCCCGCGACCAGAAGCCCGATCTTGAGCGCAAACGCCGTGATCTGGGGCAGAATGGCGTTCCGAACCATGTAGCGATAGAGAATGTAGCGCGGTCGCAGTCCCTTGGCCTTCGCCAGCGTCACGTAGTCCTCGCCCTGCACCGTGATCATCAGGCCGCGCATGCCGAGCGCCCAGAATCCGAAGGTCACGATCACGATGGAGAGCGCCGGAAGGAAGCCGTGATGGATCACCGATTGGACGAACCCCCACGTCCAGCCGGGCTCGACGGTCAGCCCGTAGGCCCCGGTCAGCGGGAACCATCGGAGCTTTGCCGCAAGTATCCACATCAACAGCAGCCCGGAGAGAATCGGCGGGATTGACGTGAAGACCATCGCGACCGGAATCGCGACGCGGACCAGCTTCGGCGACCTGTCCCACGCCATGAGCGCGCCAAGCGCGTTGCCGATGAAGAAGGTGATGACCACCGAAAGAAGCATGAGCCCGACAGTCCAAGGCAGGGCACGCGCGATGAGGGCCGAAACCTGCGTCGGGAACGTCGCCGTCGAGAGGCCGAAGTCGAATGTCACCACGTTCCCGATGTACTTGACATACTGGACGATCAGAGGGTCGTTGAGCCCGAAATTCTCCTTCAGCTGTTCCAGTATCCGGTCGGCGTTCTCGACCGCGCCGGCGCCCGCCGCCATGCGGCCGAGCATTATGTCGGCGGGATCGACCGGCGAAAGCCTCGGGATGATCCAGATGAGCGTCGCGGCGATCCACACGGTGAGCAAGAGCGTCACGACGCGATTCAAGAGATATGAGCGCGGGATGCGTCCCATGCAATTCTCCCTGGGCCAAGCCCGGTCTTGCAGTCGCCCGTTGCGTCCTTCGCAGCCGGGATCAAGCCGCGTTCATGACGCCTGTCCCGCCGCCGTTCGGCTGATGCAGTGATTCCAGCCTCGCAGAACCATGCGCTCGTCGGGGTGCAGGTTTCCGTCCACGACCCGATCGGATCCTGCGTACATCTGGCAAAGCACGGTCTTGCGCACCTGCCTGGAGCGGTTCGGCATCGAACCGTGCAGCGTAAGGTAGTGAAAGAACACGACGTCGCCCGGCTCGGCCTCGATCACGGCAGCTCCGGTGATCGGGAAGCGATCGAGCATCGCGACCTTCTGGCGCCCGTCGGCGCCTTCGATCCGGCCAAGGCGGTGGCTGCCGGGATAGACCCGGAGGCAGCCCATTTCATCTGTCGCGCGCGAAACGTGGATTACGCCCGCGATCATCCGGTCCTGCTCGGTCGGAAAGTACGGCCAGTCCTGGTGCATCGGAAAGGGAGAGCCGTGCTCGGAGGGTTTCTGGAACAGCTTTGAATGGTGCAGGATGATGTCGGGACCGAGAATTGCCCCCACGACATCCAGAAACCGCTCGTTCAGGAAGGCGTCGAGCCAGACCCGCGAGTACTTCTGGACGTTGTGCGTGTGCAGGATCACGTCCGAGGCACGGGAAATCTTTTGGGCCTCCGCGCCGTCCCACGTCGCGTCGATGTCCTCGCGGCTGTCCGCAAGCTGCGCCACGATACGGTCAAAGTCGCGCTCCAGGACAGCAAGCTCGTCCGGACGGAAGACTCGCCTCGCGTGATAGAATCCGTCTTGCTCGAACGAGCGCTGGATCTCCGGCATTGCTCCGTGCTCCGTTCCGGTCGCACGGGGGCGCGGTTCACGCGCCCCCGCAAGGTGGCTGATCAAGGCGTTCAGCCTCCCGCCTTCTCCAGGTTGTGGATGATCTGGTGGGTGTGGTTCCACCAGAAGTACGGGTGGTTGTAGAAGTTCTCGCTCGTTGGCCAGCCCGTCCAGTACGTGGTGTTGAACGGTATCAGCTTTGCCGACTGAACGAGTGGAATGAACGGCATTTCCCCATACAGGTACTGGTAGGCCTCTGCCACCATTCCCGGCACTTCCGGATCCCCGAGCGGCCGAGAAGCCATCTCGTCGACGATCGCCGAGTACTTCTGCGCAGCTTCCGAGTTCCACCGTGCGGTGTTGTTGAAGCTCGGCGAGCGCTCGCCCACGGGAACCACGTCCTTCACGGTGTAGCGGCCCATGGACGCCCAAGGTTCGTTCACCGACCCGCAAGACAGCCAGCTGTAGGACATCTCGTAGGCGCCGAACGGCAGGACCTCGCCCCAGAAGACGCCGTTCTCAACCGGAACCGACGATGCCTTGACGCCCGCGCGGTTCAGCTGTTCGACGATGACATCGATGGTCCTCGTGTACTCGATCGAGGCCGAGTTCACGTGGATCTTGACCTCCAGATCCTCGCCACCCTTCTCGTATATGCCATCCGAACCCATGGTGTAGCCTGCCGCCTCGATCAATGCCTGGCCTGCAGCCACGTCCGCCGTTGGCGAGAGTTCGTATCCCGCCGCAACCGCTGCATCGATGAACGGCGCCATTGAACCGTATTGCACGAACATGGTGCGTGACGGCACCGTGGCGCCCTCCACGGCCACGTTCACGATCTGCGTCCGGTCGATGATATTGTTGACTGCACGGCGCATGTTGGGATCGTCCCACGGCGCGATCGTCGTGTTGATCTCAAGCTGGCGTGCGCAGGGGTCGGCGGCCGCATACGGATAGCCATCATGCCACGAAATCACGGCAGGGTTCTGCCCCTTGATGGCCTCGAAGGTCCCGACCGAAACGTTTTGCGCCGCATCGAGCTGGTTCGTGGCCATGAGTTGGGCGCGGCTTTCCTCGCCACCCGACTCCAGCCAGATCAGCCTCTTCGGCTCGGGCAAGTCCATGAACCCGGTCTTGGCGCCCCACCAGTTGTCGTCCCGATCCCACACCGCGCGGTTCGTTGCCGCCGAGGTGAACGTGTAGGGCCCGGTGCCGATCGGCTCGGAATTGGCGAATGTCGCCGCGTCCACTCCGCTCCAGATGTGTTCCGGCATAATCAGGAAGGATCCGAAGATGCGCACACCGAAGTTCTCCACGACGAAACGCGGATTCGACGCCTTGAGCATGAACTTGACCGTCAGGCCGTCGATCGCTTCAACGCTCGCAACCTGGGCACGGACCGTGGAGGCCTCGCGGCTCGAGATCTCCTCGTTGTTCAGGACCATGTTCACCGTGAAGACCACGTCGTCCGCATTGAACGCCTCGCCGTCCGACCAGGCGACGCCGTCTCTGAGGCTTATCGTGAACTCGGTCGAGTCGTCATTCTGCGTGTAGCCGGTCGCAAGCCACGGATCGAGATCGCCCGATCCGTAGTTCAGGATGAACAGCGGCTCCCACATGGCCTGGTGGGCTCCATGCATCCGCTTGGTCCCAGGCGTGAACCAGTTGAAGTTGCCCGGATCCTTGATCGTGCGATCAAGGTCGAAAATCGCCGTGTCCTCGCGCGCAACGTCCTGCGCGAAGACACCGCCGGCTGCCGCCAGTGCAAGCGACGAGGCCAACATTACCGTAGACTTGATAGTCATCTCTTACTCCTCTGTTGATCTGGAATGGTCTTTGCGTCGGAGCCTGCAAGACCGGCAGCGCCCCGAACGCGGCCCCGGGCCGGTCGCCCGCCCGGGAATCGACCCTCAGCGCGCATGGTCCATCACCAGGACTCGCGTCGCGTCGGGAATGTCCTGCGCTGTCAGCTCGACTTCGTGCGCGCAGGCAAAGTCCACGTCCTCCTCCTTGAAATTGCTCAGGAAACTCTCGATCCACTTCGTGTTTCGCGGTCGGTAGGTCAGCGTGCGAAAGTGCATCGGGACCACCAGCCTGGGCTGCGCCGCATGGATCATCTTCATCAGGTCGGGCAACTCGATCGTGAGATAACCGCCCGCGAGGGCCAGGAGAAGGTCCACGTCCTCGAAGAAGGCGACCTGGCGTTCGCTGAGCGGGTTGCCGACATCTCCCATGTGCGCAATTCGGATACCGTCAAGCTCAAACCTGTACATGCCGTTCCGCCCCGGCACGTCATGATCGGGATGCAAGTCCCACTCGGCCGCCTCGACGGCCGTGACCGCAAGGCCGGCCGCCTCACCTGCACCACCGTTCAACGCGATCTCGAGAGCGTCGAGCACGGCCGGATCGCCCGGAATGAGATCGGACCGGCAATGGGCGTCGTCGTCATGGGACGACCGGATCACCACGTCGGCAACGTCGGCAATGGCCGGATACCCAACCTCTTCCGGCGTGTAGGGGTCCGTGATCACGGTCGGGCCTTCCTGCGGGACCAGGCGGAAGGCAGCGTGGCCATACCACTTCAGTCTCACTGGTCCACCTCAGTTCGTTCCATGGTTTCTGGGAGTGTCCGTCATCATGATGTCGTCGTTGTCGGGACGTGGATGCACCTTCCAGTCCGCCGCGGACCCGCGGCACAGGATCGCTTCCACGCCCTCGGCCCAATCCGGGTCGGTAATTCGCACCGCGGGCGGGCAGTAGCGCATTGTCAGCCCGCAACGCCGACGGGACGATTCATTGGGCAGACTGCCGTGTACCAGCATGTCGGCATGCAGCGAAATCTGGCCGGCCCGCAAGGCGTTGGTGACGGGCTCGCCCAAGTCACCGGCTCCTTCGGTCTCGATGTGAAAGACCGATTCACCCCGCGCCTCGCCGACCTTCAGCGCACCCCTGTCATGGCTGCCAGGAATGAACCGCATTGCCGCATTCTCCTCGTCCGCGTCGTCAACTGCGAGCCAGACCGTGACAGTGCGCGCGGGGCTGAGCGACCAGAAGGAGGCATCTTGATGCCACGGAACCCGTCTCGGGTCGTGGGGCTTCTTCGACAGGACCGCAGTCGCCCAGCAGAGTATGTCCGGTCCGATGATGTCCTCCACATGATCGAGGATGCGGGCATCGGTGACGATGTCCCACAGCCCCGCAAGACGCGCCTGGTAGCAGTTGATCCCGTAGGCGCCATCCTCTCCCATATCCGCCATCAGGCGGTCGACATATGTCCTGATGCGCCGGACTTCCTCCTGTCCGAAAATGTCGAACGGCTGCACGAAGCCGAAGCGGTTGTACCACTCGACCTGCGCGCGGCTGAGCCGCGTGGGCGCGTCGTTCTCCACCGGCCGGAACGACAGATCCTGAGGCTGTGCTGTCAACGACATGATCATGGTCAACTTTCGGACGGAG
Source organism: Paracoccaceae bacterium (assembly GCA_965208685.1). GTDB lineage: Bacteria > Pseudomonadota > Alphaproteobacteria > Rhodobacterales > Rhodobacteraceae > JAJEFO01. Next base: position 2,470,847 of record CBDBPL010000007.1, read on the forward strand.
ACTTGCGCATTCCGCGGCCGATGCGGAGTCCGCTGGTTGACTATTTCTTGTGTTATCTTGACTTTTTTGCCTTTTAAGGAGGGTGAAGTTGTGGAATATCGGCATTCATGGAAACCCGTCGCTTCCTGATCGCCAACAGCCTGTCAGACGGGGCGGCCTACCACTTCACCTGGAGCTCGCTCGACACCGCCCCGGCCCGCTTTGCCCACACGCACGACTATTACGAACTTTCCCTGATCGAGCGCGGCGCCGCATGGCACTGGGTCAACGGCGAAACGGCGCTCCTGAGCGAGGGTGCGCTCCTGTTCATCCGCCCCGACGACCGCCACTGGTTTCGCGCGAGGCGACGCACCGGATGCCGGATCATCAACGTGATGTTTCGCACCGAGAGCGCGGACCATCTGGTGGCACGATACGGTGATGACCTCGCCGGCCGCTACTTCTGGACGGACGCCGCAATGCCGGAAGTCCACCTGATGCGCGGCCCGCGAATGGAGCGCGCCATCAACACGGCGCTGGAATTGCAGACGGCAAGACGCAGCCTCGCCCGGATCGAGGACTTTCTGCTCGCGATGATGACCCGGGTCGTGGATTATGCAGTCACGGGTCACGCAGCGATGCCGCCCTGGCTGGCGATGGCCTGCCAGGCGGCGCAGCGCCCGGAAGTGTTCCGCCGGGGCGCGGCCGGGTTCGTGGCCTCCGCCGGGCGCGGACACGAGCACGTCTGCCGGATGGCGAGGCGTCATCTGGGAATCACGCCATCGGTCTACGTCAACAGGATCCGGATGCAGTACGCCGCGATGGCCCTCGGCTCCAGCGATCAGTCAATTTCCAGCATTGCGCTTGATTGCGGGATCGAGAACATGAGCCACTTCTACAAGCTCTTCCGTGCGCATTACGGCGTGACACCGCGCGCCTACAGAACGGTCCATGCGCGAAACCCGGTTCAGCCGACTGGCGGTGCTTCAACGGCCCGGATGCCGGCGCAGCCCTCATGACAAGGAGCGCCAATGCACGGGCGCTCAGACAATCCGTCTCATCGTTATCAACGTGATGTCGTCGGCCTGCGGCGCATCCCCCGCAAACTGGTCGATCTCGTCCAGTATGCGGTCAGACGCATCAAGGCAATCCGGACTTTCCGCCTCGCGAATCACCTTGCTGAACATCTCCATGGCGCTGTCCCGACCCAGGATCTCGCCCTCATTTGTCTGCGCCTCGTCGAATCCGTCACTGTGAAAGAGAAGGCTCTCCCCGGGATTCAAGGTCAGGTGATGCAGCGACCAGTCCACGTCCGGGAGGACACCCAGCACGAGATTCGGCGGCCTCATTTCCAGCCTGACCTCTCCGTCGTGCCCAGCGATCATTGGTGGGCAATGACCCGCATTGACGAAGGCAACCTCTCCCGTTCGCGGCGTGACGAAGGCCACGATCGCGGTAAGGAACATCTCTTCAGGGTTGCGTTGGCAGAGCGCGTTGTTTGCCGCCTTTATCTGCTCCGGCAGGTTTTCGGGCGTTTGGCAATGTGACCGCAGGACAACGCTTGCCTGCGCAGCGAAGAGCGCCGCCGCGATGCCCTTGCCGGACACGTCCGCGATCACCGCCGCCACACGACCGTCGTCCACTGGAAACGCATCGAAAAAGTCCCCCCCCACATCCTGGGCGGCACGCATCCGCGCGCCGATCTCGAGGCCGGGATGCAGGTCGAAATCCACCGGAAGCAGCGAATGCTGGATCCGCCTTGCACTCTCGAGCTGCTCCTGCACGGCGATCAAGGCATTGCGGGCCTCGATGCTGGCACGGAACCGCTCCACCGTGTCAAGAAGCGTGTCAATTTCCGCAACCGTCCGTCGGGCGACAACACTCGTCGACTCCGAACTGTCGGATTGCTGATCCTGCCTCGCGACACTATGGAACGCGAATCGCTCAGGCACCCCCTCGACCTGACTCTCGGGCTCCGGACGCGGCGCCACATCGCGCATGCGCAGGCCGGTATCCCCCCGCGCCATGGCATCAAGCAGATACACGACTGCCCCCAAGGGACGGAAGCCAAGCCGAAGCGCCCGCGCGAGCAGCCCAAGCGAAAGAAGGACGATGACCAGCACGGACGACAACGCCAGCGTCGCCAGCACTTCCTCGCGTTCCAGAGCCTTCGAGATGTCCTTCAGGAGGATGACGTCGCCGGAAAAGTTGCCGTCTTCGTCCCTGAGCGGCAGGGTCACCACTTCGAATCGCCTGCCATCAATGCCGGCCAGGACCTGGTGCCGCGCCTGTCCGTCGGGTTTCGGAAAGGCGGATTCGAAATCCGGTACGTCTCCTGCAAGCCTGACCGGCCCGCCGGCAGGCTGCGCAAATGCCAGCCCGACAAGATCCGGGAAAAAGACCGAGATCCCGTTGCTGATTTCGAGAATCGCCACGACTTGCGCAACGACAAGGTCGCCGCGCCGCACCGGGGCGTAATGCACCAGGTACGGGGCACCGCTTGAAGCAACAACGATGCGGTTTCGGATGGCCTCCGTGGCTCCTTCCTGCACCGCTCCCGATTCAATGAGCCCCGCCTCGTCGCCCGTGGTGGCCAAGACCTGCCCAGAGTCTGAAAGCACGGCGAATGCGGGCCGGGCGAGCAACGTGTTCCTGGCACGCTCGAGCAACCTGTTGAGATCGTCCGATCCGCCGTTGCCAACCGCAGTGTCAATCTCGGCATCCAGGACGATTGTCCTGACAGTGTCCCGCAATCGCCCCCGATAGAGGGCCAGCATCGTGTCGAGCAAGCCCGACTGAACCTCGATCGATGCCGATTCGTATCTCCGGCTCACAAGGTCCTGGCGGAATTCCGCATAAGCAAAGATGATCCCTGACACCGCCAGCAGGGCCGCCGCAGCAATCAAGGTGATGCCGCGCCGCAAGCTTCGTCCCTTTCGGGTTCCGTGCTTTGTGGAGCTTGCCGTCATCTTTCCGAACCGTTTGCCCCCGCGACCCTACCCGGTGTCGGCCGCGTAGCACAGGGCGCTGGCCTCGCCCCGTTCCAGGCCAACCCCGACATAGCCGTCTGCCAGCAGTGCCTCGTGGTCCGCCACGCTTCCTGACACCGGCAGCTCCAGCCTGCGAAACGGGCCCGACAGCGCCTTCTGTTCAAAGTCATGCCGAAGCAGAAAGCGAGGATGTCCGTCAAGCATGTCCTTCAATCCGTAAGCGCGGAACTCGGCAGCCAGCAGGTTGCCGAGGGAAATCCTGTTGTAGGGCGATACCGTGCATTGCACGGAAGCAAACCCAGCCTTGCGAAAGATGTCCATACGGATACGAATCAGCCTGCCGTGCCAGCCTTGGGCGCGCGCCTCGGGGCCGAGCACGGTGCCAAAGAGCAGCCCCGGTGCATGACGGTACGACCCTTCGATGAAGGGTGCGTGGTTGCCGTTTGCCTGCATTGCATTGCTGTATCCGAGGATCTTGCTGTCCAAGAACGGAAGCAGCACGATCCCGTCCCTTACAAAGTCGGTCAGCAATGCCCTTGACATGCGCAGGAACAGACCCTCCCGATCCGTTTGCCTGGTCGCCCATTCGGTGATCTCGATGAGCGCCGGAATGTCCGCCATGGTGGCAAGCCGCAGACCGGTTCCGGCTGGCTTGTCGCTTGCCTGCAGGTCATCAAGGCAAGAATTGGCGACGTCGCGCAACCTGCCCCTCCCCGCACTGCTGCCTGGGCCTGCTGGGAGGGGGTTCGCGGTCATTGGCCAATGATTTCCGCGTAGTCGAGAAGCGAAAGATTGGGCAGGATGTTGAGGGACTGCGCGACATCCGCCCGGATCTGGTACGAGAATTCCGGCATCACCTCGACGGGAATGTCTGACACCGCTTCCTCGCCGCAAAGTATGCGCTCGGCCTTCGTGGCCGTGAAGCGCCCGACCTTCCGGTAGGGTGCCACCAGTCCGTACAAGGCATCCGACGCGGCAAGCATGCGCTCGGTCGAGGCAAAGGAGGGGAGCCGCCTGTCATTCGCAAGTCCGGTGATGTACTTCGCGTGCTCGCCGATGAAGCTGTCAGGTCCCAGATAAAGAAATTGCGGCCCGCCATCCGCGGCCTTGTCGATGAGCTCCGGCAGGGCTTGCCGGCTTGGGTTGCCCTCGGAATCCAGCGGAACCGGAAACTCGTCGACCCGGATGCCTTCACGGTCACCGAAAGCAGCGAGTTGTTCGACGGCCAGCACCGAGTTCGTCTCAGTGGGGGTGAAAATGACCGCGATGCGGTCCACAGGCATGTAGGCGAGCATTGCCTTGACCTGCGTTTCCACCGGCACGATGTGGCTGACGCCGGTCACGTTTCGCCCCGTCGGGCCGAACGATTCAATGACGCGGGAGCGAACGGGCTGCGACACCATCGTGAACAGGATCGGCCGGTCGAGAATCATGGGCGGATAGTCGTCCGGACCTTCGGCCAGTTCCGGATCCCGTCCGGCAATGCCCAGCGTGACCGACGTGCCCCAAGTGTAGACGAGATCGGGCTGGACGCGCTCGATCTCCGCGATGATGGACGGAAGCTTGCTCACGTCCCGGTCAAGGGAACGAACCGTGACGTCGATCGACACTCCGGCTTCGGCGAAATGTGCGTAAAAGCCTTCCTCGACTTCGGTTTCGCCACGCCACAGAACCATGAACACGGACTTGCCCTCCGCGCTCGCACGGAGGTGTCCGGGCATCGAACCGACCAATCCCAGGGCGAGCGGCCCGGCAAGAAGCTTACGTCTCGAAAAGCAAGGCACGAATCGCATCTCCCTCCTCCTCATCTCCGAATGCCAGGTACCAGCCCAGTCCGCAGGCCATCAGCAGCACGGCCGCAATGCCCATCAACATGAGCGCCTCCTCCGGCGTTGACGCAAGCAGCAAGCCGCTGGCAACCAGCGGGCCGAAGAGCGAACCCAGACGCTCAATGAAGCGAAAGGTGCCAAGCACCGCGCCTGCACTGGTCTCGGAGGATCTCTTCTCTGATACTTGCATGAGATAGCTGATCTGAGCCGGAATGGACAAGGTCTGGCCGACGCCAAAGAGCAACGTGGCAACCATGAGCACGATCAATCCTCCCTGGCCGAGCGTGTCCCAGGTGTGGGGCAGGACGAGCCCTATCCCCGCGATGCAGCAGCCGACAGCCACCCAGAGATGGAACTTCCGCCAGCGATCGGCGAGCGGCGACATGATCGGCGCGAGCAGAAGGATGGCGATGCCATAGGCCATGATCACCCGGGCACTGTCAGAAGCGCTGCCTCCCGATCCCACGACGGCAAGCGGCATCAAGAGGAACAGGCCGCCGGTCAAAAGTGCCTTGGACGGGATCGCGAAGCAGACCATCGCCACCATGAATCTCGGATTCAGCAGGACCGTCCGGAACGCGTCCCATCGCAGGCTGGGCGCATGCCCCTCGATCTGGCCCTCGGCATCTTGTTCGGCCGCGTTCTCCGGCGTGCCCGACGCATCCGTCAGCTCCGGCACCAAGCGCGAAATGAACAGCATGCAAAGTACCGCGGAAATCGCGGCAACGACGGTGGCCGCCACCAATGCAGAGGCCAGGCCAAGCCGGTCCGCCAGCACGCCACCCAAGGCCGGGCCACAGATTTCGGCGGAGACAATCACTGCAAAGAACACGGAAAATCCTGAGCTTCGGCGGTCAAGCTTTGCATGCTGGTTGATGTAGATCTGCGCCGCCGCGTAGACCAGCCCGTAGCCGAATCCAGTAAGCGACCTTGAAAGCAGGATCGTCGCGAAGCCTTGTGCGGCGAGGTGGCCCGCTATGCCGACGGCGCTCAGGATGGCGCCGAAGAAGAATATCCGCCGGACACCGAATCGCTCCGCAAGGATCGAGCCGACAAGCACCGAAATCAGCGATGCCGCCATGAAACCGGCCATGATCTGCCCGATTCGCAGCCCCGGGTCGGCGCCAGGCGGCGCAAACTGCCCGAGAAACTGGGGCAGGATCGGTCGCAGGATTGCCTCAGAAAGGAAGAACATGAACAGAGGGAGACGAATGTACGAGACCGCAGGGGACCGAATCGGTCGCGGGCCGTCGGCACCGGGCAGCAGCAGCCCGATTTCGGCCGCGCGGCTTCCGACGACGTCAATGCCTTTCCAGATCACCTCGTTGATCCGACGAACCAGCTCTTGCATGCCGCCACCCCACAGGGAATGCGGCACAAAACGCAGGTCCATGGCCGACAGCCTCTTCGTGAGGAATTCGATCATCCAGAGCGGACGGACGATCAAGGCAGCGTAGATAAGGATCAGGATCTCGATGGACACAAGCGCGACCGCGATCACCACGGTCACGATGTCAAACCAGATGTCTCGCGTCAGCGCATCGATCACCTCGATATTGACGCCTGCATGCAGGAAGCCGTCGGGATTGCCCGGATCGCGCCCTAGCGGCAGGCTTGACAGAAGCAGATTGCCCACCCGGCGACCGGACATCTCGATGGGAGAATATAGCGGTCTGCCCGTGACCATCTCCCACGTTTCAGAGAGCCGGTCGGCCATCGTCTCCGTGACCGGATCGGACAGCCTGGAAAGCGTCTCGGCGACGCTGCCCGGATCCTTCGCGGAAAGGTGGAGAATTTCCCCGCCCGGGTCCGTCAGCGCCAGAAACTCCATGCCCTCCGAAAAAGACCGCGTCGCGTCAAGTGTCTCTTCGACACCTCGCAGCCCATCCAGGCCGCCGGAGAACGCAATGGCGAGATTGAGTCGTCGCTGGAGACCCAGGCCGGAATTGATTGTCTGGCTTTCCACTTCCGGCAGGAGGCGGGCTTCAAATATGCGTATCGACAGGATCCCGAACAGCAGGAACGGTATCAGCGTCAGCAGGACGAGGGTCAGCATGAAGAGAGCGGGGAGACGGGACTTCATGTCAGCCAGCCCTCCCTGACTTGTCCATCTCCTGCCCGATCCTCCACACCGCCTGAACAAGCGGGTCAGAGGACTCAGGCTTCGGAGCTTGGGGACTGGTCGCCCGCCGAACGGTTTCGCTCCGCTTCGCGATCTGCCCCTCTATTCGTCCCAGGACCGCCACGGTTCCGAGAACCAGAAGCGGAAACACAGGCAGCAGCGAACCGAACAGGGCAAAGGCCAGATGCGACGGGGTCTCGTCCAGATCTCTCGCGACATCGCCGCTATCATGGGACAGCACCAGCATCCCGACGGGCCTGCCGTTCTGCACGACCGCCGTCCGGGTCGTGAATTCCTGCCCGGGCTCGAAAGTGTGCAGAACGTCGCCCGGCACTGGGGTCACAAGTTCCGTGACCCCTTCGTCAAACCCGGCCCTTTTCTGTTCCTCGAGGGACGGACGGGTCGTGTAGAGGAGCGCTCCGTCGCCGTCCGTCACGAAGATGTCGAAGGCGCCTTCAAACTGGCTAACCGAGCGCTGGATCAACTGTTCGGTCGATCTGGTCGTTCCCAGTGTGAGTCCCTCTTCGAGGCTGTTTTCGATCGCCAGGACAAGGTCGCGCAGCACGGCATCGTAGCGGGCCGCAGCGCTCGACGTGAGCAATCGCTCGAACTTCAGGTAGTTCAGGAAAGCCGCTGCCGACAGCCCGATGATCGGCAACAGGCAAAGAACGAAAATGAATTCGATCGTCAGCCTACCGGGTCGCATCGGTCGACTGCCTTGGCTTGCCGGACTTCAACGGCGACGGCTCCTGCGGCGCAGCCCGTGCCGATCCTTCCGCGTCCATTGCCGTGCCGCCGTCGAGCGGCGATTCCCGCCCGAAGACAGTAGTGATCCGATTGCGCTGGTCGTAGACGTAGCTCACATGGTCGGCCATGTTTCGGACCAGCATGATGCCAAGTCCGCCGATTTGCCTGTCTTCCACGCCGGACCGCGTATCCGGCGCAGGGCTGTCCTTCAGGACGTCGAACGGCGGAGCGTCATCCTCAATCACGAGGGCCGCACCTTCCGGCAGCGGATGCAGGGCCAGCCAGATCGGGCCGTCGTCGCGATCACCTCCGTAGCCATGCATGACGGCGTTCATGAACAGTTCCTCGACGACGAGATGCATCTTGTGCCGGAACTCGACCGCCGGGAAGTGAGATTCGCAGAATGAATCTATCCAGGCTTCGATCTTGGAGAGGTTTTCGGTCTGGCTGTCAATTTCAAGGCGCTCCACCTTGGACATTTCAGGCCCGTCCTGAATTAGCGGCCGTTTCGGCCAGTGCCTCTTCACGCTTTTCGTAAACCTGGAAAATCCTGTCAAACCCGGAAATGTGGAACACTTCGGCCACGGGCCCGGTCAGCCCGCAGATCGAGAATGCCACCGACTGCTTGGAGAGCCGCTTGGCAACGACGAGAATCGCGCGGAGTCCGGCACTGCTGACATAGGAAACACCACTAAGGTCACAGACCACGACGTTGTCCGTGTCCTCGACTTCGGCCATCATCGAGTTCTCCAATGCCCCGGCCGTGGCGCCATCGATGCGTCCTTCGACTTCGACTACCACGGAGTGTCCGTCCCTCGAGGCCCTGCAATCCATCTCAATCTCCTTACCCAAGACCTGCGCGGCCGTGGCTTCGCCACGAGAACGGCAGGCAAGGCTTTCTGCTCTTGATTTCCGACAATTGTCTGCCGACGATGCATCGCGGTGTCAAGGGCACAATTGAAATTGTCCTCGTCGGTTCAGCGTTGATTTCTAGGCTCAGCCGTGACATGCCACAATGCGTTCACGAAGGACAGGGACACGATCATCATGCAAAAGCTGTTTGGAATTCTGGGACTCGCAACGTTTCTGGGTCACTTGCCGGTCTCGGCCATGGCGCAAGCCGTCACGGAAACGGGATTCGTGCTCAACACGTTTGGATTTCTGATCTGGGGTGCACTGGTCATGTGGATGTGTGCCGGGTTCACGATGCTTGAGTCCGGGTCGGTGCGCACGAAGAACGCCTCCGTCATCTGCATGAAGAACATCGGGCTCTACTCGATTGCCGGGCTGGCCTACTACGTCATCGGCTACAACATCATGTACGTCGACGTTGACGGCGGGTTCTTCGGTTCCCTCTCGCTCTTCCGCGGCAATTCTGCCAGCGAGGTCGCGTTCCTGGGCGCCGCGCCAGACGCGATCGGCGAAGCCCGCGAGACATTGCTGGCGGAATCTGACGGGTATGCCACGATGTCGGACTGGTTTTTCCAGATGGTCTTTGTTGCGACAACGGCGTCAATCATCTCCGGCACCCTTGCCGAGCGCGTACGACTGTGGTCGTTTTTTCTGTTCGTGGCGATACTGACCGCCTGCATCTATCCGATCGTGGGCGCGTGGACCTGGGGTGGCGGCTGGCTGTCCGAAATGGGCTTCCAGGACTTTGCAGGGTCCACGATCGTGCACTCGACCGGCGGATGGGCCGCGCTGTCCGGCGCCATGCTGCTCGGCGCGCGACGCGGACGGTTCCGCAAGGACGGCACCATTCGGCAATTGCCGCCCTCGAACGTGCCCATCGTCACGCTGGGCGTGTTCATCCTTTGGTTGGGCTGGTTCGGGTTCAACGGCGGTTCCCAGCTGGCACTCAGCTCGGCGACGGACGCGCTGGCACTGAGCAACATATTCGCCAACACCAACATCGCCGCCTCTGCAGGCGTGGTTGCGGCCCTGGTTCTTTCCAAGCCAATCCTGGGACGCATGGACCTTCTTGCAACGCTGAACGGAGCAATCGCCGGGCTCGTGGCAATTACCGCCGGGCCGGATCTCGTCAACCACCAGTGGGCGATCCTGATCGGCGGAATTGGCGGTGCCGTGACGGTTGCCGGAACCCGGCTGCTGGAGATGGTTCGCGTCGATGACGTCGTGGGCGCGATCCCGGCGCACCTGTTTGCCGGCATCTGGGGAACGGTGGCCGTTTGCATCGCTGCTGGCGGAAACCTGTTCGTGCAGCTGACCGGCATCGTTGCGATAGGCATCTTTGTCTTTGCCGTCTCGACCGCGGTCTGGATGCTGATCGACCGGCTCATTGGCCTGCGCGTTTCCCCAAGCGCGGAGCAGCTTGGCCAGGACGTCGTGGAACTCGGCATCGAGGCGTATCCGGAGTTCGTGGCCATCCCGGAGCCGGATGACGACGACGATTGACGATTCGCTGGCCCTTGCGGGAGGGGCATTGCGTTGGCAGGCACGCCCGTCGCGGTCATTCGCGGAACGCCTGCCTCGGTCGCGGCAAGTGGCCACGAGGCTGTTTGCCCGCGCAGAAAATGAAACCGGTGCATCCTGCAGGCCCGTTGCGCGGCTTCCGGGCGCGAGTGCATGGCTGACCTGAAGTCACTCCTGGACAGATTCGACGGGATCAAGCTGGGCAAGGCCGGCAAGCAGCCGGCGGCGCACAAGCCCTTGCTCATCCTGCTTGCGCTCGGCGAGATGAACCAGGGCAATGACACGATTGCGTTTCGTGACCTGGAGCACAAGTTGAAGAGGCTCCTGGAGACATATGGCCCGCGAACGCCAAGCAAAGTCAGGCCAGAATACCCATTCTGGAGGCTCCAGAACGACGGGCTGTGGAAGGTCACGGCGGACGGGCCGATCCGAACCAATGCCAAGAGCGGCGATGCGAGCAGGCCTGACTTGATCAAGAAACGTGCCAGAGGCGGGTTTGAAGACGACATCCTGCTGGTCCTGAATGCCGATCCAAGGAACATGGGCCTCGTGGCACGACATCTTCTGGAGAAGCACTTTCCCGACTCCCTGCATCAGGGGATCCTCGATGACGCAGGGCTCCGCCTTGATGCAGGATCAACGGCATCCGGGAGAAAGGGGCGAGATCCCGAGTTCCGCCAAAAGGTCCTGATGGCATACGAGTCGAGGTGCTGCGTGTGCGGCTACGACCTGCGGCTCGGGGACCGGCCGGCAGGGCTTGAGGCAGCGCATATCATGTGGCACACGCACGGCGGACCCGACGACGTGCCGAACGGCCTTTCGCTTTGCGTTCTTCACCACAAGGCATTCGACCTTGGGGCGTTCACCGTCCGGGGCGACGGACGCACGATCGCCTGCAGCCAGCAGCTCTCCGGCTCGACCAACGTGGACTGGCTGATCGGGTTTCACGGCAAGAGGCTAAGAAAGCCCCAGAGTTCGGAATATCGCCCAATGCAGAATTTCCTGGCTTGGCACCGCGACACGATTTTCCGAACCCCCGAGCGCGAGTTGTAGCGCGCCCGGACGACGCTGAGCCCGTGCAGGCCGGTCTTGCCCGCCGCGGCGCGGCATCAAGTTCACGTCAGCGGAGCGTAAAGTTCACGTCAGCGGAGCGTAAAGCGCGTCTGTAGAGATGCCAGGTCGCGTGTCCGAGGATGGGCAATGCTACGAGAAGCCCCAAGAACAGGGGCAGCATCGCGACGAGCAGGCTGACGCCAATGATCACTGCCCAAATGCACATGACCAGCCTGTTCCTGGCGACGGTCCTGACGCTGATCAGCATTGCAGTCACAAAGTCGATCTCCTTGTCCACCAGCAATGGCAGCGACACGACCGTCAACGCGAATGTCAGGAATGCGACTGCGCCGCCAACGACAACTTGGAACACCAGCATCGAGAAGCCGGTTGGAGTCAGGTACACGTCCCACGAGGTCAGGACATTGGTCATGGCCGTGCGACCGAGAAACAACGCGAAACTCATGTGGGCAAAAACGCTCCAGAACAGGAACACGAAGGCAAGAATTGCCCCGACCCACGGCAACTGTCGTCCCCGCTCCTTCCAGACCACCGTGAGAATTCCGGCCCATTCCAGCGGCACATCCGCCTCGATCCGGCGACTTGTCTCATAGAGCCCGACGGCGGCGAAGGGAGCGACCAGCGGGAATCCGAGCGCAAAGGCGAGAGTCCAGAAAAAGGTGCCGGCGCCGAGCCAGACAAGCAGCCACCCCGCAACGACATAGGCGCCGCTGAAAAGTATTCCGTACAGGGGCGCTCTCCGGAAGTCGTGGATGCCCGCCTTGATCGACACGAACAGTTCGGCCGGAGTGACGTCCGCGATTTCCGGAACCGGGCTGGCAGCTGACTCTCCCTGGACACCCTGACTCATTGCATCGCGCCTCGAGAAGTTCCGGTCTTGCTCTTGCAAGATCAATCTGCCGTGTCGCCTTGGCTCCTGCAAGAGGTTGCCTTGAAGCCCGCAACGGGCATTGCTATCACCCGCCAGCCAAGGACTGTCCACGGAGAGTTGTCATGCGTGCCGAGGCGGAAAGCACGGTCGCCGCCATCGAGAAATCGCTCGATCTGCTGGCCCAGCGCATGGACTGGGATACGGCGGAACATCGCCTGGAAGAGTTCAACGCGATGGTCGAAAACCCGAATCTCTGGGACAATCCCGGACGCGCGCAGGCACTCATGCGCGAGCGGCAGAACCTCGTCGACGCGATGGAGCGCCTCACGTCCATGCGTCAGGAACTCTCGGACAACGTCGAACTGATCGGGCTCGGCGAGCAGGAAAACGACACTGAAGTCCTGGAGGACGCGAAGGCGGCGCTGAATTCCCTCGCCGAACGCGCCGCCCAGGCCGAAATCGAGGCGCTTCTGGACGGCGAAGCCGATGGCAACGACACCTATCTCGAGATCAATGCGGGTGCCGGCGGCACGGAGAGTTGCGACTGGGTCAAAATGCTGGCGCGCATGTATGAACGCTGGGCAGAAGCCCATGGCTATGACGTGCAAGTCCAGTCCCAGCAACCGGGCGAAGAGGCTGGATTCAAGTCGGTGTGCTTCAAGATCGCGGGCGCGAACGCATACGGGTGGCTGAAGACCGAAAGCGGCGTGCACCGGCTGGTTCGCATTTCTCCCTACGACAGCGCGGCGCGGCGGCACACGTCCTTCTCCTCCGTCTGGGTCTATCCTGTCGTCGACGACAACATAGAGATCGAAGTCAATCCGGCGGACGTCCGCATCGACACCTATCGTTCTTCCGGAGCTGGCGGGCAGCACGTCAACACCACGGACTCCGCCGTCAGGATGACACATATCCCGACCGGCATCGTGGTCACCTCGTCCGAGAAGTCCCAGCACCAGAACCGCGAAATCGCCATGAAAACCCTGAAGTCACGGCTGTACCAGCTGGAACTGGAAAGGCGAAGCGCCGCGATCACCGAAGCCCATGAAGGCAAGGGAGACGCTGGCTGGGGCAATCAGATCCGGTCTTACGTCCTGCAACCCTACCAGATGGTGAAGGACCTTCGCACCGGGCACGAGACGTCTGACACGGCAGGCGTTCTGGACGGCGATCTTGATGCTTTCATGGCCGAAACGCTGGCTCTCGGCGTCTCTGGAAAGAAGCGGGACGAAGCAAGGGCGGGCTGACGGAACGTCCGACCCAAAATGAGATTGCCTGCACTTGTGCAGGAAGTGTGGCATGCGCACGCCTCATATGCGTGTCGACACCCTCAATAGAGTCCGCCTGACGAGATTTCTCCCTCCGTCGCCTGGTCCGGCAAGTCGGAGGCGGGAGGCGCATCGCCCCCGGCCTCCAGGAACGCAGGATCCTGCACCTCATCGGTCTCTTCCAGGTCATCCAGGTTCGGCAAGTTTGCGCCAAGGGCAAATCCGCCGTCAAAGGCAACGCCGAAGACCGGCTCTTCGCCTTCTCGGAAATACTCGGCCACCACGCTGTCGCCATCTGCGTCGTCGGGAAGGCGCGCGCCATTGCGACGGTCGATGTTTATGAACTTTCCGCCCGGCGGCACGACAAAGCGTCCGCCGCCGTATTTCTTCACGGCCTCTTCCATGAATTTCTGGAATACCGGCGCGCACATCCGACCGCCCGACGCGCTTCGACCCAGCGGCTCCGGATGGTCGTACCCAATGTAGCAGCCGGCCGCGATGGTCGACGTGAATCCTATGAACCAAACGTCGCGCGCTTCGTTTGTCGTGCCCGTCTTGCCGGCAACCGAAACGTCCAGGTTGACTGCGCCGGCAGCCGTGCCGCGCTCGACCACGCCCTCCATCATGGATGTGAGCTGGTACGCGGTGATGGGATCGAACGCACGTTCCCGGTTGGACGTGATTTCAGGCACGCGATCCTCCGGAAGGTCTTTCAAGCCGCATTCGACGCAGTTTCTGCGGTCGTGACGATAGATCGTCGTGCCCCACCGGTCCTGAACCCTGTCAACAAGAGTCGGCGTTACTCTCTCGCCCCCGTTTGCAAACATCGCATAGGCAGAGACCATTCGATAGAGCGTGGTCTCCTGGGCTCCAAGAGCATTGGCCAGATACGGCTCCATCCTGTCGTAGACGCCGGATCGTTCCGCGTAGCCTGCCACCACCGGCATTCCGACCTCCTGGGCCAAGCGAACCGTCATCAAGTTGCGGGACTGCTCAATGGCGGTCCTCAAGGGTGCCGGACCATAGAACTTGTCCGTCGCGTTCTTCGGACTCCAGACGGTTTCGTCGGCCATCTCCACCTCGATCGGAGCATCTATGATGATCGTTGCAGGCGTGAATCCGGAATCAAGAGCCGCTGCGTACACGAAAGGCTTGAAGGAGGACCCTGGCTGGCGAAGGCCCTGCGTCGCGCGGTTGAAGTTTGATTCCTGATAGGAAAATCCTCCCTGAACCGCGAGCACCCGACCGGTGTTCACGTCCATCGCCATGAAGGCTCCCTGCACGCCAGGAATCTGTCGCAGCGAGAAGTCCGGACCGGATGACGTGTCACCTTCATGCCGCACATAGATCACGTCGCCAACGTTCAGGATGTCACCAGCCTTCTTCGCCTTGCCGACCCACGCGACGTCTTCAGGCGTCAGGAGGAATTCGTCTCCTTCCCATTTCTCTACGCCGATGCGGGCCGCATTTCCGTCAATCCCGAGCACCACGGCAGGCGACCAGTCTTCCACGTCTCGCGCAAGCTTCGGAATCTCCGCGAGTGCCGCACGCCAGTCGGCTTCCAGTGCCTTGGTCGCGATCGTGGCGGCCGGCCCGCGCCACCTGCCCCGTGCACGATCATATTCTTCCAGGGCTTGCCGAAGCGCCCGAGCTGCATTCCTCTGCATTTCGGGATCGACCGTCGCGCGGATCGTGAGGCCCGCCGACTTGAAGCCGTCATCACCGAAGTCCCGGCTGAGCTGGCGCCTGATCTCCTCGGTGAAGTAGTCGCGCGACGGAAGCCTTGTTGCGAAGGACTCCCTGTCCCCCGCCTGGACCGTCAGCAACGGCGCGGCAACGGCGGCTTCGTAGGCGCCCCTGTCCAGGTGACCGTTCTGCCACATTTCCCGGAGCACGAAATTCCGCCGCCCTATCGCGCGCTCGGTCTCGCGAACCGGATGATAGGTCGACGGCGCCTTTGGCAATGCAGCCAGGTACGCAGCGTCCTGAGGCTCCAGTTCCCTCAAGGTCTTGTTGAAATAGGTCTGGGCGGCGGCGGCCACGCCATATGCATTCTGGCCGAGGAATATCTCGTTCAGGTAGATCTCCAGGATCTTTTCGCGACCGATCGTTGCAACCATCCGATTTGCCTGGATCAGTTCCTTGATCTTTCGCTGGATCGCACGCTCGCTGCCAAAATAGATGATCTTGGCCACCTGCTGCGGGATGGTCGAGGCACCCCTGAGTGACTGGCCGCGGGACATGACGGCCTCGTAAAGAGCAGCGGCGATCCCCCGAACGTCGAACCCCGCATGCTCGTAGAAGTTCTTGTCCTCGGCTGACGTGAAAGCCTGCTTCACGAGATCTGGAATCTCGTCAAAGGGAATGTAGATGCGCCGTTGCTGGGCGTACTCGTCAATGATCCGCCCTTCCGGCGAATAGATCCTTGTCAGGGTTGGCGGCTGATAGTTCGCGAGAGACGAAACGTCCGGCAGCCCCTCCTCGTGGGCCGCGAACACCATCCAGACCAGCAGCGAAAACGCCAGCAAGCCAAGCGTCAGCATGCTGAATGCCGCGCCTGCAAACAAGAGGATGAACCGGATCACGCCCCTTCCCGCCATTGCCTGGATCAACCTATATGATGCCTTCATCGACAAAAGGAAAGGGCCGGGACGGGATTCCCGGGCAGACCGGGATGTCTCTGGCTGAGACCGCATTGCCTGCAAGCCGGTGTCATCCATCCCGCCAACCCCGGCCCGCGAGTTGGGCTGCAACGGCGGTTCGACCCTACGCGGCGGCATCACGGGACTCCATGAAGCGGTCGAGGCGCGCGAGCCCCTCTTCGATGTCAGGAGTCGAGCGCGCGTAAGAGAACCTGATCGTGTGTCCGCCTCTCGCCTTGTCGAAGTCCACGCCTGGCGTGACCGCGACGCCCGCCTCGTCGAGAATCTCTCGCGCGAACACTCGGCTGTCATCGGTGAAGCGCGCGACATCGGCATAGACGTAGAAGGCGCCGTCCGGCGGAGCGATCCGGTCAAACCCGCACGCTGCCAGGCCCTTGGTCATCAGGTCACGGTTGGTCCGATAGACTGCCACGTTCCGCTCAAGTTCGTCTTCGCAGCCCATCGCTGCAAGCGCAGCAACCTGACTTGCATGCGGCGCGCAGATGAACATGTTCTGGGCGAGGCGTTCGATCGTGCGCACGTGCGCCTCCGGGACGACCATCCAGCCGACTCTCCAGCCCGTCATGGAAAAATACTTGGAAAAGGAGTTTATGACGTAAGCATCGTCGGAGACTTCAAGTGCAGTGACCGCCGGACGCTCGTATTCGAGCCCGTGATAGATCTCGTCCGAGATGAAATGGGCATTTCTTTTCGCGGCCGCATCGATCAGTGCCGCCAATGCCCGTCTGTCCAGCATCGTCCCCGTCGGATTTGCCGGCGACGCAACGATCAGGCCCCTGATGTCGTCCGGCAGCAGGTCCGGCACGGGTTGGTACCGATCCTCGGCACGGGTTTCGATATCGGCCGGAACCAGGCTGAGCGCTCGCAGGATCTGGCGGTACGAGGGATATCCGGGAGCTCCGAGCGCCACGCGGTCGCCCGACTCGAAGAGCGCGGTGAAAGCGAGCAGAAACGCCCCCGACGATCCAGCCGTGACGATGACCCGATCGGGCGACAGGTCGACACCGTATCGAGACCGGTAGAGCGAGGCGATCCTCTCTCGCAGCGCAGGGATGCCCAGCGCCAAGGTGTATCCAAGAGCGCTCTTCTCCATTGCATCCGCGAGCGCTTGCCGGGCTTTCCTCGGCGCGGGCGTGCCGGGCTGCCCGACTTCCATGTGTATGATGTGCCGACCTTCAGCCTCGGCCCGCGCGGCCGCGTCCATGACGTCCATGACAATGAACGGGTCAATTTCGGACCGACGGGAAAGGCGCATTTAACTGTCCTTGGCGATGAAGTGTCCTCTGCCAAAGTTGGCGTACCGCGTCAATCTAGCATGCGTGAGGAAGAGCGCCCTCGTCTTCGGAATTTCGAGTCGCAGCGCCGCCAGAGTCCGTTGCGAGGGCTGCCCAGGACAAGGTCCGTCCGGCAGGTGCGGACCGGTGCATGAAGCTGCCGTAGAGCCAAGAGACGAACATCGAACCGCCAGCATCATTTCACTGCGTCATGGAACGGTTGATCGACGCGATGCCCGGGCAAGGCTTGTTTTCCGGCCTGCCCGGGCACATCGACGGCTCGAATGCGAGCGGGACCACAGTGGCCTACACGAATTGGTGAGGCCCTTGCGCTCGACCGGCATTCTGCAGATGCTCGGTCAGCAAATCTTGGAGATCGGCAATGCGATCCACGGCCTTAGGCATACTGTTCCTGACACTTGCGGCCCCGATGGCCGCTGCATTCGACATCGAAGCCATGTCGGAGGGCGAACGCGCGGCGTTTCGATCCGAAATCCGCGCCTACCTGCTAGAGAACCCGGAAGTCCTGATGGAAGCCATCTCTGTGCTCGAGGCACGCCGTGAGCGGGAGACCGTGGCCCGGGACAGCGAACAGATCGAACGCCTCCGCGACGAAATTTTCAACGACGGAATCAGCTATGTTGGCGGCGACCCGGACGGGGATGTCACGCTGGTCGAATTCCTGGACTACCGCTGTGGATTCTGCAAGCGCGCTTTCCCAGCGGTAGAAGAACTGGTCGCAAGCGACGGCAACATTCGCTACATCATCAAGGAGTTTCCCATTCTCGGCGAACAGTCGACACTGGCTGCGCAGTACGCAATTGCAACCAAGCTCGTGGCAGGTGACGCAGACTACAAGAGCGTTCACAACACTCTCATGCTGCACGACGGCGCGGTAACGGAGGGCTTCCTGGTCCGGACCTCCCGCGAACTCGAACTCGACCATGATGCCATCACTGACGCGATGGACAGCGAAGAAGTCGCACTGGCAATTGGCAAGAACCATGCGCTGGCCCAGGCGCTGAATGTTCAGGGAACTCCCGGGTTCATCCTTGGAGACATCATCCTTCGCGGCTTCCTGGAACTCGAGCAGATGCGCGAGATCGTGGCGGACATCCGTGCGAACCGGGGATAGGCGCGGCGCTCCAAAAGTCGGCGGGCGCTTCGCGTGGAACGGAGACGCACCAAGGCAGCTGCCTACGAGGCGGCCTCGATCTCGGTTGCGCGCCTTTCGACCTGAGCGACAATATGATCGATCATCTCGTCGTTTGACATCTTGTGGGACTGCTTTCCCGCCAGGTAGACCATTCCCGATCCGGCGCCCCCTCCCGTGAACCCTACATCTGTCATCAGCGCCTCGCCGGGACCGTTCACGACGCAGCCGATGATCGAAAGGCTCATCGGCGTCTTCACGTGCTCCAGTCTCTCTTCAAGGATTTCGACGGTCCTGATCACGTCAAAGCCCTGACGTGCACAGGAAGGACAGGCGATGATGTTGACGCCTCGATGCCTTAGTCCGAGCGACTTCAGGATCTCGCTTCCGGCCCTCACCTCCTCGACGGGATCAGCGCTCAGCGACACCCGGATCGTGTCGCCGATGCCCATCCAAAGCAGGTTTCCGAGCCCGATCGCCGACTTGATCGTGCCGGGGACACGTCCGCCCGCCTCGGTGATTCCGAGATGGATAGGTGCATCCGTGGCGTCGGCCAATGCCTGGTAGGCCGCGGCCGCAAGAAACACGTCGGATGCCTTGCAGCTGATCTTGAATTCGAGGAAGTCGTTGTCTTCCAGAATCCTGATGTGGTTCAACCCGCTTTCCACCATAGCCTCGGGGCAGGGTTCGGCATATTTTTCGAGCAGGTGCTTCTCGAGACTGCCCGCGTTCACGCCGATCCGGATCGAGCATCCATGATCCTTGGCCGCGCGGATGACTTCACGAACGCGATCCTCCGAACCAATGTTGCCCGGGTTGATGCGAAGGCATGCAGCGCCGGCCCCTGCGGACTCGATGGCGCGCTTGTAGTGAAAGTGGATGTCGGCCACGATAGGCACCGGGCTTTCCGCAACAATCTCCTTCAGCGCCCGGGAACTCGGCTCGTCCGGCACCGAAACGCGCACGATGTCCGCCCCTGCCTCCGCAACCGCCTGAACTTGCGCAACGGTCGCGGCAACATCCTTGGTGTCCGTGTTCGTCATCGTCTGAACGGTGATCGGCGCGTCGCCTCCCACCGGCACAGGGCCCACATGGATTTGCCGTGACTTCCTGCGATAGATGTTGCGCCACGGACGAACGCTGTTCAGCGACATGTCAGGGAATCTCCCACTGCATGGACACATTCACGGGCAGGCAGACGCTCGAACGCCATCATTCGCCGCCCGCGGCCTCGGCCACCGAGATAAAGCGGGCCAATTCTGAATCCGACGCCACGTCGGCCGCGCCATAGTTCTCTGCAAGCGCGTCGGGGGACAGCACAATGTCACGCACCACGGTCTGTCCGTTGCCGGCGGGACCGTGCAGCCGGCCGTTCACCTCGAAGTAGAGCGAGCCGGCATTGCCGGCACGCAGGCGCGCCGGCACGTCCGTGAGAGGAACGTCAAACCTCTCGCCGGCATCAAGGATTTTCTCGAGTATCACCGTTCCGTCCGGTCCGCGCACGCGCACCCAGCACGGACGCACCGCCAGGAGCTCCACGGTGGGCGCACTCGGCTCGATTTCCGGAACCGGCGGCACGACTGCCGCGACCGGCGGAAAGTAAGTCATCGGGTCGGCACGCGCCAGATCGCTTTCGGCGTCCATGCCCGCAATCGTTGAGCGGCCGTAGGGCGCCACAACATCGAGCAAGTCCCGCTCGACGGACTCCGGAGCCAATGCCCCGAACTTGTCTGGATCAATTGCAGCGATCGGACCGTCCCGCGCAACGATCGCGGGAGCATCCACGAGTTCCGGCCGGGCCAACCCGTCAATCCCGCCCGACACGGCGGTGGCCAAAATGCCGCCTTGCTCCCCTCCGTCTTCCGCCAGAGGAAACGCGGAATTGACCGGATCAAGGTCGACAATGACCTGCGGTGTCTGGTCCGCCGGCGCGAGACGCACCTTCTGAACTTCCTGCAGGACGATCCATCCACCGTAGCCAATTCCGGCCAGCAGCATGAGCAACAGGAAAACTGACCCCAATGCCCTCGGTTCGAAATTCGACAACGGCGATTCCCGGTCCACCAGGTATCCAAAGTAACGGCTCGCTACGGGATGCCTGGAACGCAGCGCCTGGCCAGCCGGTGCGCTCAACTCGTCCTTCCTTACGGAATGCTTCATGTTGTGCCGCATCTGCGAACTTTGGCCGGTCGCGACAGAGAACCCGCTTTCCTTGCAAAAGGTCTGGAACGCCCAGTCCGGATCAACGCCCAGATAGCTTGCGTACGAGCGAACATAGCCCGCCACGAAGCTCGGCACGTCCATCACCGACGGGTCCGACGATTCTATCGCGGAAATGTACTCCGCCTTGATCCTGAGTTCGTTCTGGACGTCGAGCAGCGACTTTCCCTTGGTCGCTCGCTCGCCTCGCAGGATATCCCCCAGACGCGTTTCAAAATCGTCAAAACCCCTGAGCTTCGACGGGCCCGCAGCGTCGGCTGATACCTGCATCTCCGCGACCATGCGCTATCCGGACGTGACTGTCTGCTTCAAGTATAGTGCAATGCGGCAAAATTACCAAGATCGCTGTGCATCTACAACTGCCAAACACAAGATAGGGCGTGCATCGCCCTATCTGCTAGGCCGACAGATCGGATCGATTGAGTTCGCAACGGGACCAAAGCGCGTCCATCGCCCTGATCAGACGGTCCATGTCATCCGGGCCATGCACCGGCGACGGAGTGAAGCGCAGTCGCTCCGTGCCGCGCGGCACGGTCGGGTAATTGATCGGCTGCACGTAGATCCCGTGATCGTCGAGCAACATGTCGGAAAGAAGCTTGGTATGCACGGGATCCCCGACGATGACCGGTACTATGTGGCTGCCATGGTCAATCAGGGGCAGGCCAAGCGCCCTGAGCCGCGTCTTCAGGATGTTCGCCTGTTCCTGAAGCTTGTCTCGCCTGGCCTGATCCGACTTCAGGATCCGGACCGACGCCGTGGCCCCGGCTGCAATTGCCGGTGCCAGCGACGTCGTGAATATGAATCCAGGCGCATAGGACCTGAGTGCATCGCACATCCTGGCACTTGCAGCCACGTAGCCGCCCATGACACCGAATGCTTTCGCGAGCGTGCCATTGATGACGTCCACCCTGTGAGCCTGCCAGTCCCGCTGGGCCACTCCGCTGCCGCGCTGTCCGTACATGCCCACTGCATGGACTTCGTCAACATAGGTGATGGCGTCGAATTCCTCGGCCAGATCGCAGACTCCTTCGATCGGGCCGAAATCTCCATCCATGGAATACAGCGACTCAATCGCAATCAGCTTGGGTGCCGAGCGGTCGTCCGCTTCCAGCAACTCGCGCAAATGCGCCAGGTCGTTGTGCCGAAACACGCGCTTGGATCCGCCGTTCCGGCGGATGCCCTCGATCATCGACGCGTGGTTCAACTCGTCCGAATAGATGATCAGGCCCGGGAAAATCCTGGGCAGCGTTGAAAGCGTCGCGTCATTCGCAATGTAGGCGCTCGTGAACAGGAGCGCGGATTCCTTGCCATGAAGGTCGGCCAGTTCGGCCTCGAGGCTCTTGTGATAGAGTGTCGTGCCGGAAATGTTGCGAGTGCCGCCGGAGCCCGCCCCGGCATCGTCGATTGCATCGTGCATGGCGGACAGCACGTCGGGATGCTGGCCCATGCCAAGATAGTCGTTGCCGCACCAGACCTTGACCGGACGCTCCGTCCCGTCCGGGCGTCGCCAGGTCGCATTCGGGAACTGGCCGCGATTTCTCACGATGTCGATGAACGTCCGGTAACGGCCTTCGTCGTGAAGCCGCCGGATTGCGTCATCAAGGCACGCGGAATAGTCCACTTCCGTCTCCCTTTGGCAGGTTTGGTCAAATCTGCGAATACGAGCTTAATGTCAAAGGGCACAGATAACAAATTGACGCGGCCCGAATCGCCGAAAAATGTCGCGACTGCAAGCCCTGCCAGCGGCCGAATGCTCTGGACGCCGCCCCGAACTCGGCTTACGTGACCGGCACAAAACGGAGGCAACATGACCATCGACGCCGTACTCGCACATGTCGACGAAAACCTAGATGCAGCACTGGAGCGCCTGAAGGCCTTGGTCCGCATCCCGTCAGTCTCGACCGACCCTGCCTTCCAGGACGACTGCCAGGCGGCAGCGAACTGGCTGGTTGCAGACCTCGCATCGCTCGGGGTCGAGGCGGAGGCTCGCCAAACGCCCGGCCATCCGATGGTGGTGGGCCATGCGGGCGACGGCCGGCCGCACCTGATGTTCTACGGCCACTACGATGTTCAGCCAGTCGACCCGCTGGAACTTTGGCAGCATGACCCGTTCGACCCGATCGTCGAGGACACGCCGGCGGGCAAGGTGATCCGCGCACGGGGATCGTCCGACGACAAGGGCCAGCTCATGACCTTCGTGGAGGCGTGCCGGGCCTGGAAGGCCGTCAACGGAGACTGGCCTTGCAGACTCTCGTTCATCTTCGAGGGGGAAGAGGAATCCGGATCCCCTTCGCTCGTCCCGTTCCTCGAGACGCATTCCGAGGAACTGAGTCAGCCCGACCTGGCGCTGATCTGCGACACGGGGCTCTTTGACCGCGATACGCCGGCCATCACGACAATGCTCCGCGGGCTGCTCGGCGAGGAAGTCACGGTCACGGGGCCCGACAAGGACCTGCATTCCGGCATGTATGGAGGTGCGGCGATCAATCCGATCCGCGTGCTCGCACGCGTCATCGCGTCCCTGCACGACGCGAGCGGTCGGATCACCGTCCCGGGATTCTATGACGGCGTTGATGAACTGCCGGATGCCGTCAAGTCGCAATGGGAAGGGCTGGAATTTGACGCAAGCGGATTCCTGAAGACCGCAGACCTTTCGGAGCCGGCAGGGGAATCGGGACGCAGCGTGCTCGAAATGATCTGGTCCAGGCCCACCTGCGAAGTGAACGGGATCAGCGGCGGCTACACCGGAGACGGCTTCAAGACCGTGCTGCCGTCCAAGGCCTCGGCCAAGATCAGCTTCCGGCTTGTCGGCGACCAGGATCCTGTCGCGATCAGGAAGAGCTTTCGCGCCATGGTGCGCGACGCGCTGCCACCCGACTGCAGCGTGGAGTTCGCCGGCCATGGCGCAGCTCCGGCCTCGGTCATGTCCACGGACGACCCCGCTTTCGAGGCCGCCCGGCGGGCGCTCTCGGACGAATGGCCCAATGACGCCGCCTTTGTCGGTTCGGGCGGGTCGATTCCGATTGCCGGATACTTCCGAGAGATCCTCGGTCTTCCGTCCATGCTGATCGGCTTCGGACTTGATGACGACCAGATTCACTCACCGAACGAGAAGTACGACCTTCGCTCGTTCCACAAGGGCACAAGAAGCTGGGTCCGGGTGCTCGACGCGCTGTCCCGCTGAGGCGATCGAGCCGAACCGCAACCCTCGCGGCGAAACACCTGCCTTGGCCCGTCCGACGCAGGACGTGTCCTGCGGACGCAGGATGCGTTCATGCATCCAGCGGCAAAAGGAACCTGCGGAGGGCCTCGGCGGTTTCTCCGGGCGACTGGTCGACGAAGAAGTGCCCGCCAGGCACCAGCCCGACGTCCAGATTCGAGAGCCGGGGGGCCCAGACTTGCCTGGCGTCGAAGTGCCTTGCCATGACACCGTCGGCACCCCAAAGAACCAGGGCGGGGCATTCAAGCACCTGGCCCATGCTCGCTGCATCCAGCTCCAGATCCGCGCTGACCGCGGCCCGGTAGTCGTTCGTCATGCCTGCAATTGCGGCAGGATCCCGCCACGCCGCACGATAGGCATCGATCTGGGCGAATGCCTGCTGCGTCGCGCCGCCCCAGCCAGAAAGGCAGGCCTCGAAGAAGTGATCGGGATCGGCCCCGATCATGTGCTCCGGCAAGGGCGCGGGCTGGGCAAGAAAGCTCCAGTGGAAATACGCCCTTGACAGATCGTAGTTCCAGGCCTCGACCAAGTGGTCGGTCGGAACAATGTCCATGAGAGTCAGGCTCGCCACCCTGCCGGGTGCATCCAGCGCCAGCCGATAGGCAGCCCGTGCCCCCCTGTCATGACCTGCGAGATGGAATCTCTCGTGTCCAAGGGACGACATCAGCCTGACCATGTCGGCGCCCATCGCGCGAAAGCTGTAGTTTGCAGCGTCTGCGGTCGCAGCTGGCTTTGACGACGCGCCGTACCCCCGAAGATCGGCCGTCACGACGCGAAAGCGTTCCGCCAGCACGGGCGCGACCTCGGTCCACATCGCGCGAGTCTGGGGAAAGCCGTGCAGCAGCAGCAACGGGCACCCTGACCCAACCTCGTCATAGGCAATGGAGATGCCGTCTTCCACGACCGCTGTCGGCATGCACTCGCCCCCTGTTCGGAGACACGTCATGCCGCCAAAGGTGCAAATGGGAGTGGCGCGGTTGACGGGACTCGAACCCGCGACCCCTGGCGTGACAGGCCAGTACTCTAACCGACTGAGCTACAACCGCACGGTTGCCGTCACTTAGTGAAGCCGTTGCGGGCCGTCAAGAAGAATTGCATGTCCCGCCAACGACGATTGAGACCATCCCGGCCGAACGTTGCATGACGCACCCCGGTCTTGGCGAATCCGGAGGTCCGGGCGGCCTTGTCCCGGATCGGACGGCGATGCGTCGCAGGAGGCTGCCCGTCTCGATTCCGGTCGTGTCGGCGGTCTGGTGGGCGATGAGAGACTCGAACTCCCGACATCTTCGGTGTAAACGAAGCGCTCTACCAACTGAGCTAATCGCCCATCCGCGCCCCCTTTAGCCAACCCAAGCGATTGCGGCAAGCAGTCTCGCCCGACCCACCGATCGGCCGAAACCCTGGACGCCGCAGGACAGGGCTCGCCGGCAGATGCCTGGCGTGCAACTTGACGCGGTCGCTGGCCTGCAATGCATTCGGTGACCTGAGTGCACATGGCCCTTGGGGGAAACTGGTGGGTGATGAGAGATTTGAACTCCCGACATCTTCGATGTGAACGAAGCGCTCTACCACTGAGCTAATCACCCGCCGAAACCGTGGTCTAGCGCCGGGGCACCGTTCGTGCAAGCGGGATTGCCAGAATGCAGGTCCAGGCTTCGCAGGCGGCAGCGGCCCGACCACCGCCCGCAATGTCTGCAAGATCACTTCAGAATTGACGTGCCTGCATAGACGGCGGTCTCGTCAAGGATTTCCTCGATTCGAATGAGCTGATTGTACTTCGCCAGGCGATCAGATCGCGAAAGCGAGCCGGTCTTGATCTGCCCGCAGTTCACTGCCACGGCAAGATCGGCGATGGTCACGTCCTCGGTCTCGCCCGATCGATGCGACATTACCGTCGTGAATCCAGCCCTGTGGGCCATGTCCACGGCACCAAGCGCCTGAGTAAGCGTTCCGATCTGGTTGACCTTGACGAGAAGCGAATTGCCGGCCCCTTCTTCAATGCCGCGAGCAAGACGCTCTGGATTCGTCACGAAGAGATCGTCACCGACAAGCTGCACCCTGTCTCCGAGTTCCCCGGTCAGCGCCTTCCACCCATCCCAGTCGTCCTCGCTGCAGCCGTCCTCGATCGAGAACACCGGGTAGTCGGAGACTAACGCGTTCAGATAGGCAACGTTCTCGTCCGGGCTCAGGGACTTTCCTTCGCCTTCCATGACGTATGCGCCGTCCCTGAAGTACTCGGTGGAGGCGCAGTCAAGCGCCAGCATGATGTCTTCGCCCGGCTTGTAGCCGGCCTTCTCGACGGATCTCATGATGAAATCAAGCGCGTCCCTGGCACTCGAGATGTCCGGGGCAAAGCCGCCCTCGTCCCCGATGCCTGTCGAAAGCCCCGCCGACTGCAATTCCCCCTTCAGCGTGTGGAAGATCTCGGATCCCATGCGAACCGCATCGCGCATCGATGTGGCCGAGACAGGCATGATCATGAATTCCTGGATGTCGATCGGATTGTCGGCATGCTCGCCGCCGTTGATGATGTTCATCATCGGAACCGGCAGGACGTGCGCCGCCGCGCCACCCACGTAGCGGAAGAGCGGCTGGCCGGTGACCATGGCGGCGGCCTTCGCGGCGGCAAGGGACACGCCGAGAATCGCGTTCGCCCCGAGACGCTTCTTGTTCGCCGTGCCGTCGAGGTCGACCATGATCTCGTCGATGGTCATCTGCTCGGTCACGTCCAGCCCGACAAGCGCATCGGCGATCTCGACGTTCACGGAATCAACGGCATCCAGGACCCCCTTGCCCAGGTACCGCTTCTTGTCGCCGTCACGCCTTTCGACCGCCTCATGCGCACCCGTGGACGCGCCCGACGGCACGGCAGCCCGGCCTTGCAGGCCGCCTCCCAGGGTCACGTCGACCTCGATGGTGGGATTGCCCCTGCTGTCGAGAATCTCGCGGGCGAATACGTCGATGATCACGCTCATTCCAAGCTCCCTTGAACGACTCGCGCGGTCCATAGCAGCCGTTCACGACAATGGAAATGCCGGGCAGGCGCGCATGCCCGCGACACGGTCGTCACCCGCTCACGTGGCGGTCATTCTCGAGCCATCACCACGCAATTGCCTCCAGCGCATGGCTGTCGGCACCGGCGCGCTCCGTCACGTCCGCCAGCCCTGACCGGCCTCCGCGCGCCGTCGCTCGCGCCAGAAGGCGTAAAGGCCCGAACCGACGATCAGCGTGACACCGGACCAGGTCATCAGGTCGGGGATTTCGTCGAAGACAAAGTATGCAATGACGAGCGCGAACAGTATCCGCGAATATCGAAACGGCGCCACGGACGAGACTTCCGCGATCCGCATCGCCGTGGTCAACGTCCACAACGCCACCACGAGCGCCAGGATCATGCCGAGATACCAGACCGCCGTCTCAACGCTCACATGTTGCCAGCCCCCCTGGAAGCGCATCATGAGCGCCCCAGCGAGCGCCATCGGCACCATGGACCAGGCCACGGCGAACGATGTCGAGATTCTTGTCGGCAATCGACGGCTTGCAAGGTCGCGCATCGCGAGGCCAAAGACATAGACGAGAACCCAAAGGAGGCTGGGGTCAAATGCACTGAAGCCTGGGCGAAGGATCATCAGGACTCCGATCAACGCCAGCACGACCGCCGCCCAGCGGCGCCATCCGACGTCCTCCTTGAGAAACAGGGCCGCGCCGAAGACCACCGCGAGTGGCTGCGCCTGCGCCAGCGCGATCACGGAGGAGAGCGGCGCCAGGCCAAGCGCGACGACAATGCCGATGCTTCCCGCGACTTCGCCCGCCGTCCGAATCAGGAGCGCCGGATTGAGCGCATTCGGCACCCAGAGCCGCTCGCGAGACCGCCACATTGCAATCCAGAACAGGCCAAAGGTCGCCAGCGAACTGATGAAGATGACCTGTCCGGAGCCCTGGGATTCGCTGGCGAGCTTGACGAAGGCGTCAACGACCGCAAAGCACGCCATGGCAATGACGGTCAGCAGGATCGCCCAAGTGCCGGATGTGCCGTGCTGCATTTACCGCCCGCACGCACGCGCATCGGCGCTGCCGCGGCAAGCCGCATCCCCGACGGCAAGGATTCGCCGAACCCCCGCTCCTCGCCTGAAGCTAGCGCTCGATCGATACGTGAAGCATGACATCCGGGGCACTCGTCACGGCACCGTTCGGACCCGTGCCGCGCTTGATGGCGTCAACCACGTCCATGCCTTCTATGACGCGACCGACAACCGTGTACTGGCCGTCCAGGAAATGGCCGTCCTGGAACATGATGAAGAACTGGCTGTTGGCCGAATCGGGATCTTGGGCACGCGCCATTCCGACAATTCCGCGATCAAACGGAATGTCGCTGAACTCCGCCGGAAGGTCGGGCCTGTTCGAGCCGCCGGTGCCGGCCCGACGCATGTCTCCGTCGGACCTGGCGAACTCCACGTCTCCGGTCTGCGCCATGAATCCCTCGATCACGCGGTGAAAGAACACGCCGTCATAGGCACCCGATTCCGCGAGCGCTGCAATTTGCTCCGCATGGGCGGGCGCCACGTCCTCGAACAGGTCGATGACGACGCGGCCATTCGCCTCGCCTTCGATGTCGATGACGAGATTGGGGCCAGGCCCGTCGTCTGCGGCAAAGGCGGGCGAAACCGAAATCGCGACGGCAAGCAGGAACCTAAGCATCGGCGGCCACCTTCACGCTGATCATTCGGTCCGGCTTCGCCGGAGGCTCGCCCCGGGGAATCGCGTCCACGAATTCCATGCCCTCGATCACGCGGCCATAGACGGTGTACTGGCCGTCGAGAAAGTGGTTGTCGCTGAAATTGATGAAGAACTGGCTGTTGGCCGAGTTCGGGTTCTGGCTTCGCGCCGCACCAAGCGTGCCCCGATCATGGGGAATGCGGCTGAATTCCGCCGGCAGGTCGGGAAGCCTCGATCCGCCCGTGCCCGCCTTCCGCAGATCCATGCCTTCGCCGTGGCATCCGTGCTCGACATCGCCGGTCTGCGCCATGAATCCGTCAATCACCCTGTGGAATATCACGCCGTCATAGGCGCCTTGGCGCGCCAGCTCCTTCATGCGTTCCGAATGAGCCGGCGCAACATCCGGCATCAGCCGGATTGCGACCGTTCCCTGCTTCAACTCGATCAGGATCGTGTTTTCGGGATCCTCAAAATCTGCCAATGAACCCTCCGTTCGTCCAGGAATCTCGCGGACACTAGTCCGCGAGGGCCAAAAGGAAAAGCCCGCGACGAGCAGCATCCGGTCAATCGCGGCAGGAAGACTCCCTGGCTTCGTGCACGACGGCGGAGACCCAATTGAAGAGCGGTGACCCGAGGCACGGCCAGGACGGAAGAGTTCGGGACTCCGGTCGAATCGTCGACCAGGTCGAAGGAACCGGTACAACCCGGCACGATCTCCGTGAAATGCGCGTTCCGTCGCCGCCGGGCGCGGGACCTTCGAGCGTCGTGACGGCCACCAGGCGTGACGGCCACCAGGCCTGAACAGGCGCCATGTCCTGGATTCGCGACTCATGGTGACGCGCATTGCCGGGACATGGCGGGCGAACGGAGCCTCCGCTCTCGAACGTACGGCATCGCCTCGAGCCGGGCGCAGTCTGCCGGCCGAATTGCAACCCGGATTCGCGGCTTGCCCGATGCTGCCTGATATCGTGGCGGTCATCGGCGCCCCGAAATCCGCTTGGCTCCCGGCAAGGCCCCGAACTTCGTTTCACGGACGGCCACGTAGATGCCCGACCCGAGTATCAGGAGAATTCCGAGCCCTGATGACATCCCCGGAAGTTCGTTCCAGATGACGTAGCCCCAGACGATTGCCAGGACCAGCGTGCCGTATTCGAACGGTGCAACCAGCCCGGCCTCGCCCAATCGGTACGCCTGCGAAATCAGGTAGCCGCCTGCGGCGCTGCACACGCCCAGGCCGAAGATCACGGCCAGGTCCTCCGTAGGCGGCCATGTCCACTCCCGCAGCAGAAAGTCGATTGCGGGGTTGCCCGTCCCCGCAAATCGACCGTTGCCAAAGACCAGGCCCATCACCGTGCAAACAACGATGAAGGTCAGCTGGATGTAGAGCGCCATGGTCGAGGCGCGCTCCGTCAGGCCCATGTTTCGGGTCAGCGTGTGCAAAGTGGCATAGCCGATGGCGGCCGCAATCGGCAGCAGCATGGCCCAGCGAAACTCCACGGCGCCCGGCTGCACGATCACCAGGACCCCGACGAACCCGACCGCCAGCGCCGACCAGCGCCTGACCCCGACCGGCTCCTTGAGAAACAGTGCCGAGAATCCCGTGACAAGGAGCGGCGCCACGAAGAACACGGCCGTTGCCTCCGCCAAGGGTATGACCGCGATTCCGCAGAAAAAGGCAAGGTTGGCCAGCACGACGCAGAATCCCCTGAGAACGTGCATCATGGGTCGCCTTGTCCGAAGTCTCGACCAGCCGCCTTCCAGCGGCACCACGATTGCAAGCGTGATCGACAGCGCGACCATTGACCGCATCAGGATCAACTGGTGCAAGGGATAGTCGCCGCTGAGCCATTTCACCGAGGCGTCGTTGAGCGAAAAGGCGACGGACGCGAGAACCGCGCAGGAAACGCTGATTTCCCTTGACCGGTCGGACATCGGCTACAGCTCCCCTGGACGCACCTGAACCCGCCCGTAGCCGGACGGAATCCGACATGTCTTTCCAGTTTGCGACGCAGCGCGGGCGTTTCAGGATCACTCTTGTCGCCACGGGCCGATTCTGACGCGCCCGAAGGAGTTCGCCATCAACGAGGAAGGCCGAATCGCGAAGGCCGGTTCCGGCCATCACAAGACATGCCGGCAGTCGCTGTCATCGGCACTTCGCGAGCCCGGGCCCGGTCGCATGGCCGGTCCGGTCGTCTTTCCCTCCGTCGTGGACGTGTCCGAAGTCCCGGACACTCCCGTCTGCTCCACGCGTCAGGTTGCCGCATTTCGACAGGAAGACGCGCAGGCATTCGGAAGCCGAAGCCGGCCTGTCCGAGCACGATCGCCCTGCAACGGGAAGTTTCCGATCGCGACGGCAAGTCCGGTTGACGTCGGACGGCGGGGGGTTACTCAGGGCGGCAAATGCATCCAGGAGACACGGCATGGCTTGGAAGACGCTGGACGACATTGACCTTGCCGGCAAGGTCGTTCTGACTCGCGCGGACTTGAACGTTCCCGTCGAGAACGGATCGGTGACCGATACGACCAGGATCGAACGCATCGCACCGACGGTTCACGACATTCTCGCCAAGGGCGGGAAGCCCGTCCTGCTGGCCCACTTTGCGCGCCCAAAGGGCCGGCGCGTGCCCGAAATGTCCCTGTGTCAGATCCGGGAAGTCGTGGCACGCGTGCTTGGCCTGCCCGTGACGTTTGCGGAAGACTGCGTCGCCGACCTCGCGGAGTCAGCGGTCGCAGGGCTGGGCGGCGGCGAAGTGCTCATGCTGGAGAACACGCGGTTTCACGCGGGCGAGGAAGCCAACGACCCGCAGTTCGCGGCCGCGCTTGCCGCGCTTGGCGATGTCTTCGTCAATGACGCGTTCTCGGCCGCCCACAGGGCTCACGCCTCGACCGAAGGCCTGGCCCGGCTCCTGCCGTCCGCCGCCGGGCGCTTGATGGAAGCGGAACTGAAGGCGCTGGACTCCGCCCTGACCGACCCTGACCGGCCGCTCGTTGCCGTCGTGGGGGGCGCGAAAGTCTCGACGAAGCTCGCATTGCTCGAGAACCTCGTCCGCAAGGTGAACACGGTCGTGATCGGGGGCGGCATGGCCAACACTTTTCTCGTGGCGCAGGGCATCGATGTCGGCAGGTCGCTTGCCGAGCGCGAGATGGCCGGCACCGCCCGTGACATACTGGCCAGGGCCGAGGAGGTCGCCTGCGAGATCGTCCTGCCGACGGACGTCGTCTGTGCAGCGGAGCTTGCAGCCGGTGTCGAGGCGGTCACGGTCGATGCAGGCTCCTGCCCGCCAGGTTTCATGATCTTGGACGTGGGACCTCGAACCGTTGCGCAGATCGCGGACGTGTTCGCATCCGCAAGGACCGTCATCTGGAACGGCCCGCTTGGCGCCTTCGAGACCGATCCGTTTGGGGCGGCCACGGTCGCCGCTGCGCGAAGGGTCGCCGAGTTGACGCAATCAGGCAGCCTGAGTTCGGTGGCCGGCGGCGGCGACACGGTGGCGGCATTGAACAAGGCCGGGGTCACGGGCGACTTTTCCTACGTCTCGACCGCCGGCGGCGCGTTTCTCGAATGGATGGAAGGCAAGACGCTGCCGGGAGTGGCCGCCCTTGACCAGGGTTGAATCGGATCGCGTCCGCATGCGCGCCATTGACTCGCTGGACGACGGCCCTAAGAGGGGCGCAATGCCATTTGAACGGGGGATTCGATGCCTGAAGTGACACAGTCTGAGCAGATGCGGACCGGCAAGGGCTTTGTTGCCGCGCTCGATCAGTCCGGCGGGTCGACGCCCAAGGCGCTTCGCCTCTACGGCATCGAGGCTGATCGATACGGCTCCGAAGACGAGATGTTTGACCTGATCCACGAGATGCGGTCGCGCATCGTGCGCGCTCCGGC
The DNA here is from genome assembly GCA_965208685.1 of Paracoccaceae bacterium. Taxonomy (GTDB): domain Bacteria; phylum Pseudomonadota; class Alphaproteobacteria; order Rhodobacterales; family Rhodobacteraceae; genus JAJEFO01. The sequence goes on from CBDBPL010000007.1 coordinate 2,503,292, forward strand.
GTTCTCGGGCGAAATGGTCATCGGTGCCATCCTGTTCGAGCAGACGATGGACCGGGACATTGGCGGCGACGCCGCGGCCGCCTACCTCTGGGAAACGAAGCGCGTGGTGCCCTTCCTCAAGTGCGACCAAGGGCTTGAGAACGAGGTTGATGGCGTACAGCTCATGAAGGACATGGGCGATCTTGACGGCCTTCTCTCGCGTGCCAATGCAATGGGAATCTTCGGCACGAAGATGCGCTCCGTCATAAATTCGGCAAATCCGGACGGGATCGCGGCCATTGCGGCGCAGCAGTTCGAGGTCGGTCGCCGGATTCTCGACCACGGGCTGGTCCCGATCATCGAGCCGGAAGTCACCATCACGATCGCGGACAAGGCCGCCGCCGAGGAAATCCTGCGCGACGAGATCATGAAGGGACTTGATGCGCTCGACCAGGAGGTCATGCTGAAGCTTTCGCTGCCCAGCGAAGAGGATTTCTATGCGCCGTGCATCGCGCATCCGAACTGCATGCGCGTGGTCGCGCTGTCGGGCGGCTATTCCAGGGAGGAGGCCAACCGACGCCTTGCGGTAAATGCCGGCATGATCGCAAGCTTCAGCCGCGCCTTGACCGAAGGGCTGTCCGACTCCCAGTCCGACGATGAATTCAACACCGCGTTGGCAGAGACGATCACGTCAATCTACGAGGCCTCGATCTCCTGACCAGCGGCGAGCCGATGGGGCCGCTCGGTGAGGCAGGCTTGTCCGCGTCACACGAATTCTTCAGGGACTCCCAATGACACTGCAGCCTGATTCGAGATGCGCATCGAGTTCCGGAGGACGGCAATGTTGCCAGGAACCTGCTCGATCAGGACCTTGCCCATGGCAAGCAACGAAGAATGCTCGTCTCTGGCAGCAGGCATCAGTCCAATTCGGACGAATCTGCCACCATCGCTGCCAGCCAACGTAGCGGTCCAACCCCAGACACTTCTTCTGTTCACAGGCCTCGACTTCCGACCTGAGCCTTCATGGCGTCTCCAAGAAACCTGGCAAATGGCACGACTTCCTCCCGAACGGTCGCCGCTTCGAGCTCATCCATGTAGGCGTGCCGGTCATCGAACTTTATGACGAGTTCATCCCCTTGTGCGAGAGTGGCACGAGTTTCTAAGGTGGACGTGTTGTACGGGAAATCCGTCTTCTTGTTGCCGGCTTTCGGCGCCCGGACGAGCAGTTGCACCGGGACCGTGGTGTCACCGGCATGCAACTTCAAGGACTGCTCGGGCGACAAAGACCAGTCTTCACCAAAACGCTCCGCAAGATACTGGGCGAAGAAGCCCCAATAGGACGTATACCATGCCGTGCTTTCGCAAACGGCCTCTTCCGGCCTCGACACGATGTCCCAGCCCTTGATCACTTCCTGGATGAACCCCGCCTTGAGGATCCGCTCCCTATGCGTTCGGGAAATGTCGCTGGACTTGACGGCAACCACACCCTTGGATTGAAGGGCATTGAGCACCTTCAGGGATTCTCCAAGCTTCTCTGCAGCACTTGCCATCGCGGCAACTTCGCTCAGGTCACTCCTTAGGGTTTTTGGCTGTACGCGAGTTAGGTAATTGTGTCGATCAAAGTTTGGCCTCTTGCGCCGCGCAAGGCTCCGGCTCATGAGGTCCACGCGTCCAACGGACCAAGAAACCTGTCTCCAGCCAAAGTGCGCTTCCGTTACATTCCGAGACCATCAACGTAGCGACCTGCACCTGGATTGCCTTCTGGCCATGCATCCAGTTCGCAGCGATCTTGACCCAGACAACCAAGTCACCTATAGTTTCTACAGGAGGTCGCCGACATGCCTGGAAAGACGATTTCGTCCCATTTCGACGAGGATCTGGCCTTCTTGCTTGAGGAAGTAAGCAAGGCGGACGGGCATGCACCGTCCCGGATCGTAAGCACGGGCGCGAGAACCTTTCTTTCGATGTCCCCCCCTGCAAGGCGGGTGGCGATTACGATGGAAGGATCTGCCACGCAGGAGGAGCGCGACTTCCTGGCCCGCCTCGTCAGCCGTGCGGCGCTTCTTGCCTATCAGGCCATCCTGGAGGAACGGAACCTTGACCGGATCCGTGAGGCCGAAGGGCATAAAGGAACGAACACGGCCCTCTGTTCCGAGGAGGACATCGAAGCGGAAGCGGCCCGTCTGTGCTCGACGTAACGTCCAGGCTCTGTCTGGACGTCAACGTCCTGTTTGCAGACCTCCGAGGCAAGGTGCAGCGTCTTCGTCCGACGGCCTGTTCCGACTTGGTCAGCTATGCAACAACGGGCAGGTTTCCGGGCGGTGCAACGCAACTGATCATCTCGGTACCGATGATCGAGCAGTGGGAAAGCGTTCTGCAAAGGCATTTCGGCTACAACCGCTCCGACGCCTCCGAGGCAGCTTGGCTGCTCCATGACATCGCCAAGGAAGGACCACTTCCCTTCTCGACACTCGTCGTCGTTGGCTCGGGCTTCGTTCCGTTTGCCTCCGAGCAGGAAGCCGAGGCTGCCGCAAGGGGCCGGGCGTCCCGCGCAAGCGGCGAAGAGGCAGGAAGGATCTTCGACGAAATCGAAGACGACCGGCATGTCCTGCTGACGGCGGTAGCTGGAAGGGCTGACATCCTGGTCACAACAAACATGCGGGATTTCCGAAGGGGAAAGTTACTGGAATTTGATCGTGAGGACATGTTCGTCGTTCCGGCTCCCGATCATCATCTCGTTGTCGGAACACCTGGCTTTGCAACGCACTGGTTGCGGCAAGGGATCATTCCCAATTGGAACCTGGTGTCATCCCGTGGCAACGAATTTCGACTGAAAGCGACAGGTCTCGAAGAGCCCTGAGGCAGAAATTCAAGTTGCCGGCATTGTGGCGGGCTGGCTGAGGCCCCTGATTCCGCCCGCTGTCAGATTTGCGCCGACATCACCCTGAGCAAGAGGCGGCTCGAATTTCCAAATTTCTGCGCCTGCTGTCTGCTCAATCCGCTTGATCAACGAATGCCGGAGCACTGCCTCACGATCAAGCAACATACGGAACATTTCTCGGTCACGGACCAAAAATGTTCTTGCTTTGTATCGATGATTCGGGTATGAGCTTCGCGACGCGGGGAATGCACGAAATCCAAGTCGGATCATCGCGTTGATGGACGTTTGCGTGTTCGGCTTCATGACATGCACGTTTCACGGCAACTTGGGCCGTTTTCGGGCGGCGGGCGACGATGTTGCGCTCGTTGCGGAATAAATCAAGTGGCCCCGGCAACAGCAGCAGGTTTGGCGTCAAGCCGTGCTTCCGGGAACCTTCAGGAACTGGAAATTCCTGCCAATGCGACCTTCGAAATTCAGCGCGCGTAGTGTAATTGACTTCCTTGGAAGTGTGGATCGTGCCAGGTCAAGGGTCTGCCCCTGCAAGATCTATCCAGCTGGGGGGAATCCGGTCCACTGGTCGGGCAATGATGCAGGAAAGCGGGGAGGACATCCATGAGAGACAAGGCAACCCGTCACCGCGACAAGATGAAGAAGATCAAGGCGGCACGCGACCGGATGATGGAAACGAAGACCCGGGAAAAGGGCCTGATCATTGTCCATACTGGACCGGGCAAGGGCAAGTCGTCTTCCGGGTTCGGCATGCTCGTCCGCTGCATTGCGCACGGCATGCCTGCAGCCGTGATCCAGTTCATCAAGGGCGCCTGGGGCACGGGAGAACGCGACTTCTTCGCCGACCACTTCGCCGACAAGGTGACCTGGGTGACCAGCGGAGAGGGTTTCACCTGGGAAACCCAGGATCGCGAACGCGACATCGCTGCGGCGCATGCGGGCTGGGCAAAGGCCAAAACCCTGATCCGCAACCCTGAAGTCCGCTTCGTGCTCCTGGACGAAATCAACATCGCGCTCCGTTACGCGTATCTCGACATCGACGAGGTCATCGAATTCCTCCTCACCGAGAAGCCGGAAACGACCCATGTCGTGCTCACCGGCCGCAACGCCCACGACAAGCTCGTCGAATGCGCCGATCTCGTGACCAGCATGGAGCTTGTCAAGCACCCCTTCCGGGACGGCATCAAGGCCCAGAAGGGCATCGAGTTCTGATCTTGCGGCATTGCACGGCGCAGCGACCGAGCGCGACACCAGCCCGCGCATCGCGTTCCGGATCATCGCGCCGGGCCGCGACGACAGCAACGCGTCGCAATCCGTCATGCCGACCGGCCGGAACATGACCGGGGCGCTCATGTTTCAGGGCACCGGCTCAAATGTCGGCAAGTCCATCCTCGTGGCAGGCCTCGCACGTGCCGCGCGGAACCGGGGCATCTCCGTCGCCCCCTTCAAGCCGCAGAACATGTCGAACAATGCCGCTGTCACCGCAGACGACGGCGAGATTGGCCGCGCCCAAGCGCTTCAAGCCCTCGCGGCAGGTCTGCAACCTCACACCGACATGAATCCCGTCCTGCTGAAGCCGGAATCCGAAACCGGCGCCCAGGTCGTCGTCCAGGGAAGGCGGCATGCGACCGTCAAGGCCCGGGAATACGGAGAGCTGAAGGCGGAACTTCTGACCCCCGTTCTCGAAAGCTACAGAAGACTCCGCGCGGCGCATGATCTTGTCCTGGTCGAGGGGGCGGGATCTCCAGCGGAGGTGAACCTTCGCGAGGGCGACATTGCCAACATGGGCTTCGCGCAAGCGGCTGATGTTCCAGTCGTGCTCGTCGGCGACATCGACCGTGGCGGGGTCATCGCGCAGCTTGTCGGCACAATGGCCATCCTCAATCCCGGTGACGCAAAGCGCGTCAAGGGCTTCCTGATCAACAAGTTCCGGGGCGATCCGGCCCTGTTCACGGAGGGCTACAGGATAGCCGAAGATCAAACCGGCTGGATCGGATTCGGCATCCTGCCCTGGTTCCAGAACGCCTGGAAACTGCCAGCCGAGGACGCGCTCGACATCAGAGACACCGAAGAAGGCGAATTCCATGTCGTCTGCCTAAGGTTCGAGCGAATCGCGAACTTCGACGACCTGGATCCGCTCGCGCAGGAGGCGTCGGTACGGCTCACCATGCTCGGCGCGGGCCAGGCCATCCCGGGCGACGCCGATCTCGTCATCCTGCCTGGAAGCAAGTCAGCGCGCGGCGATCTCGCGTTCCTTAGGGAACAGGGCTGGGACATCGATCTCCAGGCGCATGCACGGCGAGGCGGCCAGATCCTCGGAATCTGCGGCGGCTACCAGATGCTGGGCCGGACCATCAACGACCCAGCGGGGATCGAGGGCCCGCCAGGCTCAGCCAATGGCCTCGGCCTGCTGGACGTCGAAACCGAAATGACGGCGCAAAAGCGCCTCACCGAGACGTCCGCGCGACATGTGGCGACGAACGCGCCCTTTCAGGGATATGAAATACACAAGGGCCGCACCACCGGGCCCGATACCGCCCGCCCGTTTGCCGTTACGGAAGGCGGACCGGACGGCGCCACCAGCCCGGACGGGAAGGTCTCAGGCAGCTACTTCCACGGCATGTTTCGCGGCGACCGCTTTCGCGCCGCCTTTCTCGGCAGTCTCGGGCAGGAGTCTTCAGGCCTTTCCTATGAAGCCGCGGTGGACGGCACGCTCGACGAACTCGCCCTGCTCATGGAAGCACATCTCGACCTGAACGCCATCCTGGCACTCGCTAGATAGGCTCTTCGAACGTACAGTTCAGAAACAGGCCTCGCAGATTCACTGCGAAACTGCACTGCCACCCTGCCCGTTCGCTGGTCAAAGGCGATGCCCGGTCTGCGGGCAATGGGGCTGAAGGGAGTTTGACGCAGCCGGAGAGCCGCCGGCCTGAGCCCAAGGCGACACACGGGGCCGCAGCGGGACCGCCCCAGTGCAACAACCCGCCGGAAGCGGGAGCCGTATCGCCGATCTTGATCTGTACACGGCTATTGTCGTGCGCATACATGAGAACCGAGCCTTCTGCCGACCATCGATTGCAATTGGCCGAAGGCCTGTCTCGAACGCAAAGTCAGTCCAACAACGCTTTCGAGAAATCTCCCTCCGCAAAACGGGGCATTACATCCGCCCCAGCCTGTTCTCGTCGTCGACCACTTCCAATGCACAGTCCTCTGCCATCCAACGCCAGAGGACAAGGTTCAGATCGTCGCGTGATGCCCCGTCGGCGAAACTCCTGAAGAGCATTCCGACAAAACCATCCGCGACAAGCGACTCAGCCAGAACCTGAGTCGGCGCGAGCCGCCGGTTGAGCATGGCGGATCGCCAGCCGGGGTCGGCAAGCGCCTCAACGTTCGTGCCACAGGCCGCGATTGCTGCGGTGTCGCATGAATCGAAGATAGGGCCGAGATCGGCGCGATACGAGACCAGGACCGTGGGCTGCAGCGTGCCGACTTGGTTCGCTTCCCGAAGTGCTGTGGTCGGGGCGAGCGCGGCGTAGAGGGCAGGTGTTCCCTTTCGATTGAACCGCCCGCCATAGAGCCGCGCCCCGCGTCCGGAGAGCGGTTCCCGCGCGTATACGGGGTTCAACGCACGATAGAGCGGACCCCGATATCGCCCATCCCTGAGCAGCGTCACGCGTATACGCCCGCATCCACCGCATCTATATAGTCCAGCACCTGCTGCGACTTGCCTTCCCGCACAAGCTGCATGGCAGTTCGCCCATCGAAACCCGGCAAAGGCTGTGACCGATACCAGGCATAGGCCATGAGTTCCGAGCCAAAGCGAGGCTCCACCTTGTTCAGCACCTCGATCAGCTCGCGCAGCCGGCGCTGTGTCTTGCTGGATTGGATCCGCCTACGGCGCTGAAGCGCATCCTTTCCGAGGCCAACCGTCATGGCGATTTCCTCAGCCGAAGTGCGAAGCACGGCAGCAATTTTCCTAGGTTCGAAACACCCGGCCTCAGCGAATTGCGAGATCTGCATACATGCCCTCCATCGGCAATAGTGTCGTTATTTAACGTCATAATGACTGAATTTGATGCGTCTTTCAACCAGAATTGTTGCGCATCTCCGATCGTTGGAGAGCTCCCAGAATTCCGCACGGACTCTTCCAATGGCCCCTTGGCAGTTCTGCCAAAGACAATTTTTTGGTCGACATGGCGGAGGGCAAGCTGGAAGAGTTCGCGCGCGCATGCGAGTGCATCTCGACAAAAGCGCCTTGCTGGCGCTTGCCTCCTTGACTCCAAAGACATGCAGTTCAAGGCCAATCCTCACAGGAGCGCCGCTTCCACGCGCAACCAGTGATCCGGGCCGGGAATTCCCAGGCGCAACCAGTCTTTCGAGTATTGGAAAGTCCTGCTCCAGACCCGCTCCGACGCGAGTTGCACCTGCGCGTCGTCGGCGTCCGGCACCCGGTATAGCCGGAACAGTTCGCTTCCGCCCACGACTTCCCAACCTCCCGTCTTGGCAAGGTCGTCAAGTCTTCCTGCATCTCTTGCAAGCCTTGCTGCCGTCGCCTTGCGCCATGCACCATCTGCAAGCGCCACCTGCCCGACACGGATCGCGACCCCAGAAACCGGCCAAGGGCCTGCCAGTTCGGCCAGGGCCGCCAGTCGGACCTCACCACCGAGAACAAATCCCAAACGCAGGCCTGCAAGCCCGTAGAACTTGCCGAAGGACCGCAGCACGAGCGTGTTGTCCGGAATCTCCCGGGCCAATGAAATGTCCGGGCGCGGGTCGACGAAACTTTCGTCCACGACGAGAAGCCCTACCCGCGTTGAAATGGCTCGCAACTGCTCTGGTGCCAGGACTCGCCCGTCCGGATTGTTCGGATTGACCACGACGGCGGCGTCCGCACCAGCGAGTGCGGTCGGACGCTCAACGGTCTCGACCGTCCATCCGCTTCGCGCGAAACTCGCTGCATGCTCGTTGTAGGTCGGGCCGAGCACCCGAACCAGTCCGGGCTTGCAGGACACCGGAATCATCTGGATCGCGGCCTGCGCGCCCGCGACGGGCAGCACCCCTGCCGCGCAGCCATAGGCCATGCGGGCCGTTTCGCGCAACAATTCGATGTCGGAGCGCATCGGCAAGTCAGCCCAAGCCCGGTCATCGAACTCGGGCAACGGATAGGGGCTCGAATTGACGCCGGTGGAAAGATCGATCCATTCCTCGGGGCTGCCGCCCCACTTGGCCATGGCCGTATCGAGATTGCCCCCGTGATCGCGCATGGACGGATTTTACAGCACCGCCAGCAAGACCAAAAGCACGGCCGCCAGAATCATCGCCCGGCGATAGACACGAAGCCCTGCCTCGATGTCCGCCGCGCCCGGATCGCTGCCATTGGGATTGAGGAAGGGATCGCCGCACACCCCCGCATGACCTGCATAGATTCGCGGCCCGGAGAGCTTCACGTGAAGCGCGCCGGCCATGGCGGCTTCGGGCCATCCTGCATTGGGCGAGCGGTGATGACGGGCGTCCCGAAACACGATCCGGAGAACGCGACGCGGCGCACCGGAAACGCAGGCAAGCAGAACCGCGGTCATCCGCGCCGGAACGAGATTGGCCAGGTCGTCGATCCGTGCGGAAGCCCAGCCGAACGCCTCGTGCCGGACGGTTCGATGTCCGATCATCGAGTCGAGCGTGTTGACCGCCTTGTAGGCGGCGATGCCCGGCAATCCGAAGAATGTTCCCCAAAATAGAGGCGCCACGACCCCATCGGAGGCGTTCTCGGCAAGACTTTCCAGCGCCGCCCTCGCCATGGCGGGTGAATCCAGCATCGCCGGGTCCCGGCCGACAATCTTCGAGACAGCCTCCCGCGCACCGGAGACATCATTGTCCGCAAGCGATTCCGCAACGGCCCGAACATGCTCGTCGAGCGACCGTGCCGCCAGGAAAGGCCAGGCCAGCACGCCCGCAATCGCCATGCCCAGGACCCCATCGGGCAGCACCAAGGTGACGCACCATGCGAGGCCGCCCGTGGCTGCAGTCACGGCAAGTGCCACCGCGATTCCATTCCGCCTGCGCACGGCGTCCGGCAATTCGCTCCGATTGAAACGAAGATCCGCCTCGGCAATCACCCGTCCCATCCATCCCACGGGGTGTCCGATCCGGCGATAGAGCCAGTCCGGCCAACCGATCGCGGCGTCCAGCACAAGCGCGACGAGCATCGCGACCGCGCTCATTCGGCACCTCTCGTGGCAAAGCTCAGCACGTCGGCGTAGCCCTCTGTCCGCAATCGATCTTCCGCTCCCGCCGGTACGCCGCCCGGCTCGAACAGGAGACCTCTGGCAGACCCCGTATGCGCACGACACCATCCGAGCGCGTTGAGATCCTGCGCCAAGCTCGCCGTGCGGTCATCCGCCGGGCCCCTCAAGGCCGTTGTCCGCTCGGCGGACACCGTGGCGATGCGAGCAAGTTCAGTTCTGTCTCCCGCCCCTGCAGCTGCGATCCAGTTCGGGACAAGATCCGAAATGTCGGCAAAGCGCGAGTCATCCGGCACAGTCCGAATCGGCGGTCCAAGAAACCCGCCAACCACCGCAAGCGTCGGCGGTTGCGGCATCGAACGCACCGCCCGCGCTTCCCTGGACGCCCAGAGAAGCGTTTCCGGCCTGTCCATCATCAGCGGGTCGACCGCTCCCTCGGCCTCAAGACAGGCGCTCGCGAGGACCCCCGGTGAGGCGTCGATCCCGATCGCCATTGCAAGTGCCAGAAGCACGGCCGTCGACATTCCGGCCCCAGCACCCGACCTCGCGTCCGCGATCACTTCAATATCCGCCCCTGGTGGTTCGACATCCAAGGCCTGCAGGAACGCGCCAACCACGGACGGAGACAGCGGCGACGGAATGTCCGGACGCCTCCCGCTGGATCCTGCCAAGGAAACGGCGGCTCCGAGCGTCTCGCATGGCAGCGTCACGAGCACGACGGGGCCCTCCGGCCCGAGCCGGCCCTGCAGCCACTCTCCGAAATGCCCCGTGACGCGATGCGCAGGTCTCACGCAGGCCTCCAGTTCACCTCGGCCACCGAAAGCGGCGCACCCCGCGCGCAGCGAATTCGCGTGATCGAGAGCGGCCGGACTTCAAAGGCAAGCCCGGAGGTCGGCTCGCCCAGGACCATCGACAGCGCGGCGCGCACGACACCCGCATGCGTTACCGCGACAACCGGCCCGGCTTCTGCCATCTCGGCCAAGGCGCGCAGGGCGGGACTGGCCCGGTCGCAGAGGTCGCCGAAACTCTCGCCTCCTTGCGGCCGCAGGCTGGCCGTTTCGGTGCGCGAAAGGTCCCCCAGGTCCGGAATGTCCTCATTCGCCAATCCCTCCCAGGCCCCGAAGTGCTGCTCCTGAAGCCGCCCGTCCTCGCGCAGGCGTGCCCTTGGCCACAGGTGCGAAGCGGTCTGGCGGCAACGCAGCGCCGGGCTGGTCCAGATCTCGTCGACGGAAGGCAGCACTTGAGCGAGTGCGGCCATGGCCTTGCTTGCGGCGTCCGCCAGCCCGACATCCGTGCGACCGCACAGGCGTCCCCCGGTGTCGGCATCGGCATGGCGGATCAGGACCAGATCGGTGGAGGAAAACACGCCGCCCGCTCGCTTTTCTTCACAACGGATTTCTGCAATGTCATGCCGCCATGGGAATGTCGATACTCATTACCGGCGGGGCGCGTTCGGGCAAGAGCCGGATTGCCGAGGGCTGGGCGACGCAGGACGGCACCGCGATTTACATTGCGACCTGCCGTGCCGGAGATTCGGAAATGAAGGATCGCATCGCCGAACACCGGGCCAGGCGCGGTCCGGAATGGAAGACCCTGGAGGAACCGCTTGACCTAGCCGGGGTGCTTGACAGAACCGATGGTCAGGGAACGCGACTCGTCGACTGCCTGACGCTTTGGCTGGCAAACCTGATGGAGGATGGAAACGATTGGCAAGGTTCCGTCGAAGACCTCGTCCGAACGCTTCATCGCCAGGCGTCTCCGGTCATAATTGTCACCAACGAAGTGGGATCGGGAATCGTGCCTGAGCGCCCTTTGGCCCGCGACTTCCGAGACGCTTTGGGCCTCGTGAACCAAGCCATTGCCGTTGCTTCCGACGAGGTGTATCTGGCCGTGGCCGGACATCCATTGAAGGTCAAGCCCGATGCCGTTGGCTAGCGTGAAAGCACTGCACCAGATCGGCGACCTGGGGCAGGAACTTCCCGCATTCGACAGCGACAGCGCCGCAGCGGCGCGGGACCGACAAGACCAGCTCACCAAACCTCCCGGCGCCTTGGGAAAGCTCGAGGACCTGGCGGTCTTCATGGCCGGTTGGCAGAGTTCTCCCCGGCCTGAGATCAGGATCGCCCAGGCCCTCGTCTTCGCGGGGAACCACGGCATATGCGCCCAGGGAGTCAACCCGTTTCCGCAGGCGGTCACCGCGCAGATGGTTGCAAACTTCGAAGCCGGTGGCGCAGCGATCAACCAGCTCTGCACGGCGAACGGCGCAGACCTGTCGGTCATCTCCCTTGACCTGGATCGGCCCACCGCAGACTTCACGCAGGGTCCAGCCATGACCGAGGCGGACTGCCTCGACGCCGTGAAGCGAGGCGCCGAGGCCGTGGACGACACCGCGGACATCCTGATTCTCGGCGAAATGGGCATTGGCAACTCCACTGTCGCCGCTGCGCTATCTGCAGCGGTATTCGGCGGCGACGCTCGGGATTGGGTTGGTCCGGGGACTGGTTCGGATGCTGAAGGCATCGCCCGCAAGACACGCGTGGTCGAGGAAGGCCTGGCGCGTCATGGCAGAAAGGCGCCGCTCGACAAATTGGCCGCGCTGGGCGGACGGGAGCAAGCGGCCATCTGCGGCGCCGTGATAGCGGCCAGGGAATCCAGGCTCCCCGTCATTCTGGACGGCTACATCTGCACTGCCGCGACGGCGCCACTCCACGCGGTCGACCCGGAACTTCTGGCACATTGCCTGATCGGGCATCGAAGCTCCGAACCCGGGCACCACAGGCTCGTTGACGCCCTCGGGAAGGACCCTGTCCTCGACTTCTCCATGAGACTTGGAGAAGGCACGGGCGCAGCATTGGCTCTTGGCATCCTCAAGAGCGCGCTGGCCTGCCACAACGGAATGGCGACTTTCGCGGAGGCGGGAGTGGCCGGGGCATGAACATGGTCCGTGCGAGATGGATCGAGACCAAGCTTGCCTTTGCCTTCCTGACCCAATTGCCATGTGGTCCAGTACCAGGCGGGCAAATCGCGATCGGCAGCGCCGCATGGGCCTTCCCGCTGGTCGGCATCGTCGTCGGGCTTGTCTCCGGGTCCGTCTACCTTGCCGCCACCTTGGCGCTCCCTGCCTTGCCATCGGCGATTCTCGCCATGATCGCGGCGATTCTGGCAACCGGTGCGCTCCACGAGGACGGACTTGCCGACGTGGCTGACGGGTTTGGCGGCGGCACGTCACGGGACGACAAGCTCCGGATCATGCGCGACAGCCAGGTTGGCAGCTTCGGCGTGGTCGCGTTGATTGCGGCATTCGGCCTTACGGCCGTTTCCATGGCAACCGCGCCGGCAGACATGCGCACGCTTGCCTGGTTCGCCGCCATCGGCGCCTGCAGCCGTGCCGCAATGGTCATTCCCATGGCACTTCTGCGGCCCGCCCGCTCAGACGGACTCGGACATGCTGCGGTGCTGGCCTTGGGTTGGAGGTTCTGGCTTGCGATTGCATTCGCCGCTTGCGCTGCGCTCGCGACGGTGCCAGCGCTGATTCTCGCGACGGCCTTGATTGCGGTGTTCATGCTCCTGCTCGCGAAACGGCAGGTCGACGGCCAGACTGGCGACGTGCTCGGCGCGACCCAGAAAGTCGTCGAATGCGCTTGCTGGCTTGCCCTTGCAATCCAAGTGAACGCGTTCTAGAGGCATCTCACCGGCGATCCTGCAGGAAGCTGGCGCCGGGCAGCGCCAAACGTCCTCGGAATTGCCGCTTCTGAAGGAATGATGAACCCGCCGCCGCCCGTTTCCCCTCCGGCGTCACGTGTCCCGTCTCGTCCTTCAGCAACCGTTTCACAAGCGTCGGCAGCTCGACGGTCGCCAGCACGATCCGCCGTCCGCTGTCCGGCAGGGCGGCAAGGATCGCATCCCCGCCCCGTGACCGGATTCTCCCGCACTGATCCCGGTCCCTGGCACTCCTCATCAGTTTGGCGAAGCTTGTACGGATCCGATTCCAGACCGCACGCACGGACTCCGCCCGAATCCCGATGGCGACGATCGCGTCGGCCGGATTGCTGACCGCCTCCAGGTCGCCGAAAACGACCTTCGAAGTCACCTGCTTTGGCCAACCGGCGCTGCAGCTCCGCAACGAGAATCGTATCGCACATCCGTCGCCGTGCCGCCAGCAGCGGATGCGTTCCTTGCCAAAGGCGCAATGCCAGCGCTGCCAGCTCCGCCTTGCGGTCAGAGAAGCTCTCTCCGTCAACCCAATTGCTCACGCACTTTCGGTTCATGGCTCTCCTCCAACGAAATTGTTGGCAACAATTCTGTTGTCAACTTCGCCGTCTGGCTTGCCGGAATCCGTTGGTGCCTCGACCCGACCAGGAATTCTAGTGACCTTCCCTGCCGCGCAGCCAGGTCGCCGTCCGCTGATCTCACCCGTTGCACGCCAAGAGCAACCAGACCGCCCACACCGGAACGCACTTCGGTGCTGAGGCGATTCTCAGATCGTTGATGTCACGTTTCTTTTCCTGTCCAACTTGCGGCGGAGGAAGGTGCCATGACGGCTTTCTGTTCCCCGCTGCAACTGAACGGGAGAACAGAACGATGGCATCAGCCACCCTCACCGACGCCCAGGTCCGGGCGCTCAATCCGCGAAAATCAGCCCGCGACATCCGCGACGGGAAGCTGAAGGACTTCGGCGTCCGGGTGATGCCTTCGGGCGCAAAACGTCGAGGCTCCGAACCACGCCGTCCTGCAGCCGGTACCGGGTGCAGCCGCCCTCGCGCGTGCGGACCACCGCCGCGCCCTCCTCTCCCAGAGACCTTCCAGATACGCTACCGCGCCCTGATGCCGAGGAACGTGGTTCCCGTCTTCCTGCGTCATGACTTGCGCTTCCTGCCCAATGCCCCCGAAAGCGCACCGGCGGCCGATTCGTGCGGCACTCGGCCGACACGCCTCCCAAGACAATGAACAAAAATGCCGAAGTCAAAATAGCTGGGCTACGCCCTCCAAGGGACGACTGCATTGACGTTGCGCCCGCGGTTCGGCACTATGATTGCACCGCAATCGCGAATGGCCGATTGCCCGAAAAGAATGGAGCGCAAGCACGTGGCAAGCATCACGATTCGAAATTTGGACGACGATGTGAAGACTCGCCTCCGGGTTCGGGCGGCGGACCGCGGCCGATCCATGGAAGAGGAGGCACGGCGGATCCTGCGGGATGCGGTTGGTCAAAGACCGAGTTCTCGGAACCTCGTGAGCATCATCCGTTCGCACTTCGGGCCGGACAACGGTGTGGATCTGGAATTGCCTGCGCGCGAACCTGGACGTGAGCCTCTGTCCTTCGATTGAATGGGCAGGTGGCCATGAACGTGCTGCTTGACACCAACGTGGTGTCTGAGTTGATCCGCAAGGAGCCGGAACGCTCCGTCGAAAGATGGGCCGCAGGACTGCCTTTGGAATCCTTGTTTTTCTCAGCCGTCGGCGAAGCGGAGTTGCGCTACGGCGCGGCCATCCTGCCCGCGGGCCGACGCCGGGAAACTCTGGTCGCAGATATTGAGCGCATGTTGCGCAACGCATTCGAGGATCGCGTGCTTCCCTTCGACAGCGACGCTGCCCGGGAATATGCATACATTGCCGCCATGCGCCGTTCCATCGGTCGCATTGTCCCGCTGGGAGATGGTCAGATCGCCGCGATTGCCCGCTCGCACGGAATGTCTGTTGCCACGCGCAATGTCAGGGACTTCGAAGACACCGGAGTCGAGACCGTAAACCCTTGGACGGCGGAGTGAGCAATACGACAGAGGCCTCTGTGCGGGTCAGGATCGACGCGCTGTTCGCGGACGCAGGCTAAGACCTCACTGATGGGTCGCGCGGGTTGTTCGAACACGCGCTGCCCGACGGCACGCAAGCGGACTACGTGCACTGCGACAGGCAGGGACGGCCCATGGCGGCGCTGGAGGCCAAATGGCCAAGCATCGACCCGGTCAGGGCACTGGACCGGGGCCGCCACTACGCCGAACGGCTCGGCGCGCCGTTCGTGTTCCTCTCCAACGGTGAGGAGGTGCGGTTCCGCGACCAGGAGGCCGCGGCGATCCGCGCAACGAGAATGGTCATTTCGGATCCGGACCGGCGGCTACGACGGGGCTGGCCGGGATTCCGGAAACAACGGATGGCCCGCGACCCGGTGCTGTCCGCGACACTCCAGCGTTGTTCCTGGTCCATGTCCGTCAAACCGGTTTGTCCTCTGCCCGTCGGTCATCCATGGCGCTCCTGTGCGGTCTCGTTCCACGCCGTGCGGCCCCCCTGCCTGGCGCGGAAGTCAGGCAAGGAATTGCCGCATCTGGGGATCCTGCTCAACCCTAGGGCCAAGCTCTGAGAGACTTGGAATCGCAGCCTACGAGCCTCCGGCACGAGACGCGCCCAAAGATCCCGGCGCCGGGTATTCCAGCGTCCCGGCGATCTCCGCGATCATGTTGTCGGGAAACTCCGGCAGCGGGAGACTTCCGGCGGCACGCCATTGAGCCACCGTTGCTTCGGTCGATGCCGTGCGCTCCTCGTCACGGCCCGGATCACGTCCAAGGTAGAGCGTCTGCGACGGATAAGCAAAACAGGCGCCGCTCTCGGCAACGATCTCGACGATGCGCAGGTAGATGTCCTCGCGTATGCCTGTGAACTCGTTCCAGTCCGTGGACGCAATGAACACGAAAAGCTCGATGTCGAGCGAATGTGCGCCAAAATTCACGAACCGGACCCGGCATGGTTCCGGCAGGGTCTTCGGATGCGCATACAGCATGCGCCGAAGCTCGACGAGAAGGTACCGCATCTGGTCCGGAGAGGTGTCGTACCCCACCTGGAGCACGGTATGGAGACGCAGCATGTCACGTACGCCGTAGTTCTCGATCCGTATCGTCGACAGCTCCGCGTTCGGGACGGTCACGAGCGTGCGGTCAAGCGTCCGGATCCTGGTGGACCGAATGCCGATGTCCTCGACAGTTCCGAGGTGGTCTCCGGCACGGCAGAATTCGCCGATCCTGACCGGGCGGTCGGCCACCAGGACGAATCCGCCGAAGAGGTTCTCGAGCGTCTTCTGTGCCGCGAGAGCGACGGCAAGGCCCCCGATCCCGAGACCGGCCAGCAGTCCCCCGATGTTGAAACCGAGATTCTGCAGCACGCTCAGGACCGCCAGAATGCCAATGAACGCCTTTGCCGCCCTGCGGCCCAGCGGAACGAGCGTGGCGGTCGCGGTGTTCTTGCTGGCGGCCAGCCTGGATTCCACGTAGCCCGAGGCCAGGTCGACCAGGCGGGAAAGCAGCCATGCAACCGATACGAAGATCAGGACCTTGCAGACGACGGAAAGCACCGCAGCTGCGTGCGCCGGCAACTGAAGCGTGAACGCCCCGCCATAGAAGACGGCCACCGTTGCCGCGAGCCGGGTCGGTGCGATGACCCGATCAAGCAAGGACCTGTTCCACGCGGTCGTGCTGCGGTCGGCAAGGGACCGCAGCACGCGAAATGCGGTTCGGACTGCGACGGCGCTGACAAGCCATGCAAGGGCGAGCAACGTCGCAAGAGTGAGCCATTGCCATGGGTCAAGTTCGAGCAGGCGCAGCCCCGCGATCCCGGTCCATTGCAGCGGATCGCCGCCCGCGCTTTCCGCCGTCGATCCGGCGGCAGTCTGCGCGACGGACGCCGGTGCGCATGAAAGCACGGAAAGGCCTGTCAGCAGTGCCCTTGCCGGCCAGGCACTGCCTGAAGCTTGTTTCCCGTCGGGTATTGAGAAGAGTGTGTTCATCGTTCGTGTGTCCTTTCTGTTGATCGTTGTCGGGAGCGGCCACTGCCCGCCCTTCGTAATCGGCTCATGCGCCCGGTCCTGGCCCGGACATGTTCGATGCCTCACATCCGCCCAGCCAGCGCCGTCAGTGCCGCGCGGACGATCCGGCCCTTTTCCGGATTGGAAAGAAATGGCGCCCTCGACAACTCGAGCTGCAGCCAGGGCATTTCCGTCGAATGGTGGCGCGTGATGTATCCGCCGCTGAACGGATCGTTGATCGTCACGTTCGGGCCGAGCAACTCCTCGAAACAGGATTTCAGCGCCGTGATCCAGTCCCGCGGACAGGTTCCGTCGCCGTGGCCAAGGCAAACCCACGGCCGCTCCTTGCCCGGGTCCGGTCCCACCGGTGGCCCCTTCGCAGCCATCGTGTGGCAGTCGACGGCAAGGCGTGCGGTCCTCCCAGCGGCCAGTTCGGTCAGCCGTCGGTGAAAGGGCCGGTGGTAGCGCTCGACCAGCTGCCCGGCCACGTCGTCGGACAGGGGCGTGCGGTAGACGGGAACGTTCCAGCAGGTATGGGTCTTGACGATGCCGTCGCGCCTCCGGTCGTCCTCGGACCGGTTCATGTCGACGACGGCGCGGGCGATGTCCGTCGCGTGAAACGCCGCGACAAACGGCTTCAGGCCCAGATAGATTTCGGCCGCGCCTTCGTCGCCGTCCTCCGCGATCTCACGCGGCGTGAGCGCGCAGCAGGGAGCGACCTCGGGTGGTACCGTCAGCCCGGCATGGGGCACAGACAGCAGGAACGGCAGGGTCACCTCGTCGGCCCGCCGGCGGCGCCGTCCCTGCGCGGATCGGCGACGCCGGTCAACAGCCCGGACCCGTGGTCGCGAACCACCATCTGGACGCATCCCATGTAGAAGCTGAAGGCTTCCCGGGGCACGACCTCGAATCCGTGCCTGAGGAGCCTCGACGGCACGTCGTCGCGTATCCGGGACGCTTCCAGCGAAACCTTGCCGTCGAGCGAACAGTGAATGCGCGGCGCCTCGACGGCGGCGAAAGGCGAGGAATGCCGCATCCTGAGCAGGACCTGCAGGATCGACGGCGCGATCCGTTCGCTGCCCGGCGATCCGATGGCGATCCAGGGCTTGCGGCCGCGGAATATCACGGTCGGGGCCACGCTGGCCCACGGAACGGCATTCGGCCTCATGTAGTAGGGGTGCGACGGGTCACTGAACTCGAAGGCGTTCATGTAGTTGTTGTAGAGGAAGCCGAGTCCGGGCGTGGCGCAGCAGGAGCCGTAGACGTTCTCGATCGACTGGGTCAGGGCGACGACGTTGCCGGCCTCGTCCATGACGCACAGGTGAGTGGTCTCGCCGTGGCTCTGAATTCTTCTGGCCATCTGCCGCGCAACGCGCTTGGCGTATTCGGTGCCGATCATTTCGCGGCTCGACACCTGGGAATAGAAGTTCGGGTCGTAGGGCCGGTCCTGCCGGTCGAGGGACGCCCTGCGGATCGTCTCCGCAAGGAACACGGCGCCGAGCGGCGTGTCCGGATCGGCGGCGCGGCCGGACAGGTTCTGGTAGACGTTCAGCATTTCGACCAGCGTCCGCCCCGCGCCGGGCGGCGGCATCGTGAACAGCCGGCCTGCGTCGAAACGACCGGTCAGCGGACGCCGCTCGATCGGATGAGGGATCTGGGCCAGATCGTCCTTCCGGATCAGCCCGTCATTCGCCTCCATGTCCCGGTGGATCATCTCGGCCGTTTCGCCCAGGTAGAACTCTTCCATGCCCTGGCGGGCGATGCGATCGAGCGTCACCGCCAGCGTCGGCTGCCGAAATGTTCGCCCTGGACGGAGCGCCCTGCCCTCGTCGAGAAAGAACGGCGCTGCCGTGCCCTCCAGCAGTCGCCGGCGCTCGCGCCGGGTCAGCGCATGTTGCAGCGTGCTGACCGGATAGCCGTCCTGCGCCAGTTCGACGGCGGGTTCGAAGACCGTTGACCATCCGAGCCGGCCGTAGCTGCTGAGCACGTAATGGTAGGTCGCCAGCGTGCTTGGCACCGTCGCGGCGCGATAGCCCCGCCGGACCTCGCTCCGGCGATCGGAAAACACTTCGGAAACCGCCCGGTACGGCGCCCGGGACGAGCCGTCCAGGGCGAAGGTGCGCCTCGGCTCGGCCAGATGGACGAGCATCATGGCCTGGCCGCCGATTCCAGAGGCTGCGGGCTCGCAGACGCCCAGCGCAAGCGCCGCGGCGACGGCGGCGTCGACCGCGTTGCCGCCTTCCTCCAGCATCCGGACGCCCGCGCGGGTCGCGCAATGATGCTGGGTCGAGACCATGCCCTTCCGGGAGACGGCGATCCGCTGCGGTTCCACGTCCCTCTCCGCTTGCGCCCGCCGTGCGGCGCGGCGCCCGCCGCGCCGCACGGCACCGGCGCGGTCTCCGGAACCGTCGCTCATCGCGATTTCGCCGGACGAGGCCTGCTCAGGAATGTCGCCAGCAACAGGGCCCTCTGAACCAGGCTGACCCTCTGCACCGCTTCCCGGGAGGTGCCGCGGTCGCGGCAAGCCGGGCCGAGACCGCAGATTGCGGCGACCCGTGCGGGAACGAGGCCGGCAACCGACGGCCAAACCGACGCATGGCGTCCCGCAGCCAGTTCGAGCTTGCCCGCCACCTCTTCGAAGGCTCTCGCAAGGCGCAGGCCGGCGGCGCGTTCCTTCATCGGCGGCCGGTCCGACAGCTGGGTCAGCTTCCAGCGCCGGCCGCGCCTGCCCAGGATTTCCCGCATCCTCCGTTCGACCTTCTCGGCGTCGTTGGCGGCAAAATAGGCGACGACGATCTCGGCGGTGACCCGATGGGGCGTCATCATCGGATTGCGCTCCGAATCGATGTCCAGCACCTCGACCGCAAGCCTCGCCTTCGCAGATGTCAATTCGATCATTTCGTCAAGCCGGTTCCACGTCCAGCGCAGCACCGGAACCCGGCGCGTGCGCTTGCCCGGGTTCACCGCTTCGCCTTCCACGGTCAGGCGGTAGCGCCGCGAACCGCGCCGGCTGGTCACGAAATCGCCGGCCGACTGAACCGGGCTGAGGACGATGGTGCGACTTGCCCGCGACGTCGCCTCGCGGATCAGTTCGGCGCTGTGGAAGGCGCCTCGGCCCTCGTCGGTATAGAGCAGCACGCCCAGGGGCGTCCGGCCCAGCCTGCGGATCCGGCGCATCGCCCGGAGCGCAAATTCAAGAATGACCACGGGTGCGCGCGACGTGCCGACGCCCTCGCCGTACACCCACTCCGGGTCCCGCCGGTAGGGTTGCCTTGCGACCTGCGTGTCCACGGGCGTGTCCAGGTGCGCGATCAGCAACGTGCCGCCGTCCAGCCCCGCAGATGTCTGCCAGGTCCACACCTCGGGACCGTCGGTCAGCTCCCGGACAGGTTTCATCCCGAGTCCTTCGAGCATTCGCCCGGCCTTGCCGACTGCCTGTTCGATCCCGACCGGGTCGTCCGTGCTGCTCGACAGCTGCACCCAGTCGCGCAGGCGCCGTTCGATCCGCTCCCGGTTCTGCGTGACGTAGAGCAGGATCTGGCTGTCGACATCCGTCGCGCCCCGTTCCAGCGCCGTCACGCTCGGCACGCCGAAGTAGCGGGCGGTGGCGACGTCAACCAGCCGGTTGACGAAGCCGGTGAAATCGAGGCCGGCATGATCGGCGCCGACGAGGTAGGACCCGTGCTCGCCCAGGCTCGGCAGCGAGTTGGCTTCCAGGACGTAGAGCCGTCCGGTGTCGTCAAGCCGCATGTCGATGCGGGCACAGTCGTTCAGGCCGAGCACTCCGAAGGTCCGGATCGCGATGTCCCGCGCCTTCTCCGTCAGTTCGTCGCCGATCGGCGCCGGGCAGACCGGGCGGATCTGCCGGCCGCTGCGGCCCGTCTTGTCCTCGTAGGTGTAGATCTGGGCGCCGTCGCCGAAGTCGAGCAGGACCGGCTGGAACGCCTCCACAGGGTCGTTGCCGAGGACACCGACGTTGATTTCGCGACCCTCGATGTACTGCTCGGCGAGCACCGGCTGGCGGAACTCCCTGTAGATGACCCCCGACGCTTCGCGCAGCTCTGCCACGTCGCCGACGATCTTGAGCCCGAAGGACACGGCCTCGTTCTTCGGCTTCACGATCATCGGGAAGGCCAGGTCGGGCGGCAGCTCTGCATCCGGCGTATCGAGCACGGCAAAGTCTGGCGTCGGGATGTCGCGTTGTCGCAGCAGCATCTTGGTGACGACCTTGTCGAGGGCCAGCGAATGGCCGAGCGGGCCGGACCCGACATAGGGGATGCCGACCATTTCCAGAATGCTCGGCACGTGCGTGTAGCGGGCCTGGCCCTGCAGACCGTAGGAGACGTTGAACACCATGCCCGGCCGTTCGCCCTGGACGACCTGAGGCATGAAGTCCCCGAGCCGCTCGACAAGGTCCTTGTCCGCCTCCAGCGAGATCACCTGGTGGCCGCCCTTCTTCAGGGCGTCGACCAGCCGGCGGATCGTCTTGAGGCCGATGCGCTCCCTGTTCGGCATGCCGAACAGGTTGATGACGTTCTTGCTGCTTCGGTTGTAGACGACCGCGATTTTCATGGTCCCGTTCCCGTGTTGCCGGGCTCCGCCCTTTCCGCCAGGCCGACCCGAAGCCAGACTTGTCGGCTTGTGCACTGGCATGCAGCCTGCCGCGCAACGCTCGCATTGGCAATGCGCCGGCGAACCGGACTCTGCCGCGCAAGCCTGTCCTTGGTACATCGGCCTCTTCCGATTTCAGGCGAATCGTCGCGCCAGGAGGTTCGGCAGCGATGTCCAATGTGCCACGTTCAGGACTGGCAACGCTTGAATCGAACGATCACCGAAAACGAAGTGCGTGACTTCTTGATCGGCAGCGCCGGGAATTCCTTCGGCAGAGGGCGCCAAGGCTTCAGGCGCCCGCGGTTGCTGAATCAATGCTGTCCGCGAGCGTTCCCTGTCCCGCGTCCAGAATGGAGCTGCACGCGGGACCTGCGAAGTCGCGGAGCCTTGAATGGAACCGCCCGGTTCCGTCCGCGAACCCGACAAACTGATGACTGCCGACGGACAGGGAGCGCTTGCGAGAAACGGTCGCAGGGGCCGATGTCTCGTCTCCGCAAGCGGCCAAGCTTGCAGGATGATCTTGTCCAGAGAAAGAGGCCCGGTCGCCTGCCGAGCCGTGCGGCAAGGAACGCCCAATGACGTCCGTCAATGGCATCTTGCGTGCCGTTTCGTTCCGGCGTGTGATGACATCTGGATTCGGAAGGACGGAAACACATGCCGAGCGAGCCAAGGAATGCCCTGTCGGGCGCGGAAGCGATGGTACGGATGCTCGAAGCCCACGGAGTCCTGCACGTGTTCGGGCTCTGCGGGGATACGACGCTGCCATTCTATGACGCCCTTTACCGTCTTGACCACGGGATATCCCATGTTCTGACACGTGACGAGCGCTCGGCGGCCTACATGGCCGACGGTTATGCGCGGGTAACCGGACGCCCCGGAATTTGCGAAGGTCCTTCAGGAGGCGGCGCGACCTATATCCTGCCGGGCTTGGTGGAAGCCAACGAGAGTTCCATACCGATCCTCTCCATCACTTCCGACGTCAGCACCCGCGCAAAGGGCCACTATCCGTTGACCGAGCTCGACCAGGAAGGGCTCATGCGACCGCTGACCAAGTTCAACCAGGTCATCCAGCACGCCGACCAGGTTCCCGACGCGGTTCGCACGGCCTTCCGAAAGATGACCACCGGACGCCCCGGCACCGCACATCTCGGGTTTCCTATCGACGTCCAGCGTGGAGAGACCAACCCCGAAGACATCTGGTCAGATCCTGCGCATGCCGCGTTTCCGGCATTTCCAAGTGGCCCCGACACGGCAGCCACCGATGCCTGCCTGGACGCGCTGCTTTCCGCTCGCTTTCCGCTGATCATATGCGGGGGCGGCGTGGTTCTGGCGCGTGGCGAGAAAGAGCTGCGGGCGTTCGTCGAAGCTCTAGACATCGCGGTTGCCACAACCATCAGCGGTCAAGGCGCGCTTCCCGAGACCCACCCGAACTGCATCGGGGTCGTCGGTTCGAACGGCGGCGTTCCCGAGACCCGCGAAGTGGTCGAGCGTGCCGACCTGGTGCTCTTCGCTGGATGCAGGGCCGGGTCCGTGACCACCGAGCTCTGGCGCCATCCCGCAAAAGGGACTCGGATCCTCCATATCGACAGCGACCCTGAAGTGATCGGCGCCTCGTACAAGACGGAAGTGGCGGTGGTGTCGGACGCGCGCCTCGCCCTCGCCGCGCTGAACGCCGCACTCGCCGAGCGCGCGGTCGTGCAGGGATTCGGCGGTGCCGCGGCCATTGCGGGTCCAAAAGCCCGAAAATGGGAAAAATTTCACGCCCTGGCAGAAAGCACGGACACGCCAATCCTGCCGGAGCGGACCATAGCGACGCTGCGGCGGATTCTCGATGACGACGCCATTGTCGTTGGCGATCCGGGCACGCCCTGCCCTTACATTTCGGCGTACTATGAGTTGAACACGTCAGGCCGCAGGCTCTTCTCCAACCGGGCGCACGGCGCTCTCGGCTACGCGCTCTCGGCGGCCGTCGGGGCCGCTGTCGGCGCACCCGGGCATAAGGTGGTCAGCCTCATGGGAGACGGCAGCTTCGGCTTCACTTGCGGCGAACTTGAGACCGTCACGCGCCTGGGGCTGCCGGTGACCTTCATCGTGTTCTCCAACTCGTCCTATGGCTGGATCAAGGCCGGCCAGAAGACCGCGTTCGGAGAACGTTACTACTCGGTCGATTTCGACCGCACCGACCATCGCGCGGTTGCGGAGGCGTTCGGGGTCACCGCCTTTCGCGCCGACGATCCGGAATCGCTTGAAGCCACGTTGCGCCAGGCGGTTGATCACCCGGGACCCACGCTGGTTGACGTGATCAGCCAGCCGCTTCAGGACGCCTGCGCACCGGTCAGCGAATGGATTGCCTGATGACCGTGGCCGAGCACCGCATAGACGGGTTCCGGGTCCACGTGGTGCACATTCCGGCCAGGACAACGCACTCTCACGGTTCGGGCGACGTCTCGGGCATCAACGCAGCCATTCTGGAACTTTCCACCGACACCGGACTGACTGGCTGGGGCGAGGCTTCGCCGTGGCCCGTCTTCACCGGGACGGTTGAAGCATCGGCGGCGGCTCTCCACACCTACTTGCGGCCGCATGTACTGGGAGCGGACCCGGTGCAGGTCGAACGGCTGATGCATGTCGCCGACTCAGTCCTCGTGGGACACGCCGAGGCCAAGGCGGCGCTTGAGTGCGCCCTGCTCGACCTTGCCGGCCAGGTCGCAGGGCTCTCCATGGCGGAAATGGTTGGCGGCATCTCCCGCAACGAAGTCGCGCTGAGCTTTTCCGTCGCGAATCCCGACTTCGATGCCGATCTCGAGGACGTGGCGCGCATTTGGGAGGACGGTGTCCGCCTCTTCAAGCTGAAGACCGGATTCAAGGATCACGGATTCGACCTGATGCGGCTCGAACGGCTCCGTGCGCTCTACGGCGACGAGATCGGCCTTCGAATCGACTACAACCAAGGGCTTGCCGCCCATGACGCCATTCGCACCGTGCGCGACCTGGAGTCCTTTCGTCCGGACTTCGTCGAACAGCCGGTCAAGCGTCACGAACGCGCAGCACTTGCCGCGATCACCCAAGCCGTGGACGTGCCGGTCATGGCGGACGAGAGCGTGTTCGGCGTGGTCGACGCCTTCGAAGGCGCACGCATGAGGATCGCCGACATATTCTCGCTCAAGATCATGAAGTCCGGCGGCATCCGGCGCTGCCTCGAAGTGGCTGCCATCGCGCGTGCAGCAGGAATCGGGGTGTATGGCGGCTGCATGTTCGAGACGTCCATTGCGCACGCCGCAGGAACGCACCTTGCGGCGGCATTGCCTGAACTCTCGCTTGGCTGCGAGTTCTACATGTCCACCTATTATGCCAGTGCCGACATCGCCGAACCCGGGCTGCCGGTGTCGGAAGGCAAGGTCCAATTGCCGCAAGGTCCCGGCCTGGGGGTCAGGCCGGATCCCGACGCCCTGGCGAGGCATCGAATCGAACTGCTGGATCGACATTGAGGTCGGAACTGACCCGCAACGTACAGGGCAATGCCATTCGTGCGCCCGATCTTGCCGAACGCTGCATGGCTGCGACGGGCACGTCATTGCGGCGCGTCGCCAGCCGAGAGAGGCACTGACCTCGCTTGGCACGCCGCCATGCGACACGGTCACGTTCGGGTTGAACGGCGCCGGTGAAGTTGCCGTCAAGGCCGAGGGCGCGCGGCCGGCACGTGCAGCGCAGGGTGCCCGGTGGCTGGTTCCGAAATCGGACAGCTGGCTGTGACGGGAGCGCACAAAGGAGGCTCACCTCTGTCGAGTGTCCCAGTGGGGATCCTTGAAGTAGGGCAGGTTCGAAGACGGAAGCGGCGGCTTGCCGGCGATCATGTCAGCGGCTTTCTCGCCGATCATCATGGTCGGGCAATTGAGATTGGCGGACGGGATGATCGGCATGATCGAAGCGTCGGCAACTCGCAGGCGATCCATGCCGTGCACACGGCACTCAGGATCCACCACCGCCATCGGATCGACCCCCATCTTGCACGTACCGGACGGGTGGTAGGAACTGTGGCAGGTGTCGCGCAGCCACGTCTCGATCTCGGCGTCATCCTGGACATCGGCGCCGGGGAAGATCTCCTCTCCCGTGAACGCAGCCAGCGAAGGCTGAACCAACAGTTCCCGCGACAGCCTGAGACCGGCTGTCATCTCGTCAACGTCTTCGGGATGTTCCAGCAGGTTGCAACGAATGCGCGGCGCGGCGAAGGGGTCGTTCGAGGACAGACGTACGTATCCGCGGCTCCGTGGACGCTGGCAGGTGAACTGCAACTGGAAGGCATGTTCCCGTACGAAGTCGTCGCTGCCTTCGGGCACCGCTATCTGGAAAAGCGCGATCTGCAGATTTGGAAAACGCATGCCCGCCCTGGTCCGGATGAAGCAGACCGCGTCGAAGTGGTTGCTGGCCAGCAACCCCTTGCGGGTCAGCGCCCACTCCACCACGCCCTTGGCCTGCGACAGGAGATTCAGGTGGCAATAGAGCGTGACCGGCTTGGTGCACTTCACCTGAAGTGAGGTCAGGGGATGGTCCATCAAGTTTTCGCCGACGCCGGGCAGGTCGTGGATCACCTCGATCCGGTGCTTGCGCAACCGAGCTGCGGGGCCGATGCCGGACTGCATCAGGATCAGCGGGCTGTTGAACGCACCGGCGGCCAGGATGACCTCGCGTCGCGCCTTCGCGACCACCTCCTGGCCGCTCCGAACGAAGCGGATGCCCCTGGCGGTGCGGCTCTCGATCACGATCGTTCGCACCTGGCAGTTGGTCCGGATGTCGAGGTTCGCGGGCGGATTGCGCAGGTAGCATCGCGCCGTCGATGACCGGCGCCCGTTCGCGACGTTCTTGGGCAAGAGGCCGAATCCGTCCTGCTGGGCGCCGTTGACGTCGTCGGTTGCCAGGTAGCCGGCCTCGCGCCCTGCCGCCAGGAAGGCCCGGGTCAGCGGGTGGTCGCCACCCATGGTCGACACTCCGATGCGGCCCTTGCGCCCCTGGTACTCCGAGTTCCCGTCCGCGCGCGTTTCAAGCCTCTGGAAATAGGGCAGGACCTCAGCGTAGGACCAGCCCTTCGCGCCGGCTTCCGCCCATCCGTCGTAATCGAGCGGGTGGCCGCGCAGGTAGAGCAGGCCGTTGATTGAAGACGACCCTCCAAGCACCTTGCCGCGTGGCTGCACGAGGGTACGGCTGTTCAGAAACGGTTCCGGCTCCGTCTCGTAGCTCCAGTTGTACTTCGGGGCATTGTAGGCATGGCGCATTGCCGCTGGCACATGCAGCAGGGGGCTCCGGTCCTTCGGGCCGGCTTCAAGCAGAAGCACGTTCGCCGAATCGTTCTCCGCCAGCCGGGCTGCAACGATCGCCCCGGCGCTGCCTGCACCCACCACGATGTAGTCGAATTCGGTTTGCATGGCTTCCCCGTGCGGGCCTGCGCTCAGGCGAGGGCTGCAGTCTCGACTTGCCCGGCCTCGTCCCCGTCCCTTGTGCCGATTTGGGCAAGTTCGGCCTTCGCGCGAGCCGTGGCGCTGGAAATGTGATCTGCCATCAGGCCGACGGCGGAATCGGTCAGGCGGTCCTTCACCATCGCGAAAATGGCCAGGTGTTCGTCAATCAGCTTTCCCGGCAGGTCGCCATGGGCAATCACCCGATACTGGGTCAGCCGCGCGATTCCGTCGTACTGGTCGGCGACGATGTCAAGCGAGCGCTGCAGCCGGGTCGGGCCGAGCAACGACATGTGAAACGCCTTGTTGAGCTCGACCATCTCCATCGGATCGCGCACGCGCCTGGTGCTGACCAGCACCGCTTCGCATTCGGCAAGCGTCTCAACGGTGTGCCGTTCGACGGCGTCGGCCAGGATCAAGGGCTCCAACGCTCCGCGAATCTGGTTCATCTCGACAAGTTCGCGGACATCGAGACGGGCCACGATCGGGCTGCGTCGGGGCCGCAATTCGACCAGCCGATCGGCGGCCAGCATCCGAATCGCCTCGCGCAACGGACCGATGGAGATGTCCATCTCCTTTGCCAACGGCAATATCTTGAGTTCCTGCTCGGCCCTCAGTTCGCCGGCTATGATCTGCCGCTTGAGGACCTCGTAGATCGCCTTCGGTCCCTCGCCATAGTTGAGGAGCTGCTTCATGTGCTGAAGGTTTCCCTTGAATCGCGTGCGGATCGTTCGATTGCATTTGCGACCGACAGCAGAACGCGGTCGCGCCCATGGGCGGCGAGCATCTGGATCCCGGCGGGGAGACCGTTGGAGAAAGAGCCGCAAGGCAGGACATAGGCGGGCAGGTAGAGCAGGCTGCCAAGCATGTGCAACATGTGCTGCTTCAGGATCGGTTCCTCGATGCCGTTCACGGGGACGGTTCGGCTGCTTGGCTCGACATCCGGTCGCAGCGGCGGCGCGGGACCGGCGGCGGCGGGACAGAAAAGGACGTCAAATGCCGCGAAGAAACGGGCAACCTTCTCGCAGAGCGCGAGCCTCTCCTCGTGCAGGGCCAGCCAGTCCTTGTGGCTGAGACTGGTGCCGCGAGCATTCAGCTCCGCGAAGGAATTCCTGGCCGTTCGGGGATAGCCCTGCCGTTGCCGGAATTCCGCGATCAGTTCAGCCACGCGCGAGGTTTCGGCCCTTACAAGAAGGTTCATCACTTCGGTTGCGCGATCGAAATCCAATTCGGGCTGCGCCAGCTCCACATGTGCACCTGCCCGTTCAAGCCACTCCGAGAAGCCCTCGACCAACGATTGACATTCATCGTCGACCGGGCAGCCGGACTGGGCCGGCAATTTCGCAAACCGGATGTCCCGCAACGCAACGGCGGGCTGCGACCCGGGCGCCTTCCCCAGCACATCGAAGGCCAAGGCCAAGTCCGCGGCAGACCGTGCAAGCGGACCTGCGGCCGCCATGTCGGGCGTGCGGCGCTCACCCATTGGGCTGTGCCCTTTCAGCGGGATTGCGCCCCAGCTCGGCTTCAGGCCGTGCACTCCGCAATTGTGGGCCGGATACCGGATCGAGCCGCCCTGATCGGTGCCGACGTCAATGTATGACATGCCGCTCGATACCGCAGCTGCGGACCCTCCAGACGAGCCGCCCGCGCTGCGGGTCGGATCGCGCGGGTGGCGTGTCGGGCCGAAGAGCGGATTCGCGGTTTCCCAATCGGAAAGATAGGCCGGG
This sequence comes from Paracoccaceae bacterium, assembly GCA_965208685.1. Lineage (GTDB taxonomy): Bacteria > Pseudomonadota > Alphaproteobacteria > Rhodobacterales > Rhodobacteraceae > JAJEFO01. The sequence continues at coordinate 2,531,977 of CBDBPL010000007.1, forward strand.
ATGTTCGTCTTGCCGAATATCACGGCGCCGGCCTCTTTCAGGCAGGTGACGACATCGGAATCCTCGGATGCGAGCCGTCCGGCGCGCGCCGGATCTCCCCAGGTCGTGGGATGGCCGGCCCAGTCGAAGCTCTCCTTTATCGTCACCGGGACGCCATGCAGCACGCCTCGCGACTCCGCGGCCCGGTCACAGGCGTCTGCTTCGGCGCGCGCGGCGTCCCGGGCCTCGTAGACCACCGCGTTGACCTCGCCGCCTCGAGAATCCACCGCCGAAAGGCACGCCTCCAGCGCTTCGCGCGCGGTCACCGCGCCGTGAAGCATTGCGTGGCGAAGCGCGGCGGCATCGGCGTAGATCCCGGAAGGCAGATCAACTTGCGATCGTGTGAACACGCCTAGCTCGCTTCCAGGACCTTGGACAGGAACTGTCGCAGGCGCTCGTTTTGGGGATTGCCGAACAGGTCGCCTGGCACACCCTCTTCGACCATCTTGCCAGCATCGAAAAAGCAGACGCGATCCGACACTTCGCGGGCAAAACCCATCTGGTGCGTGACCAGCAAAATGGTGTAGCGCCCCGAATTCGCCAGTTCGCGAATCACCGAAAGCACCTCGCCCACCATTTCGGGGTCGAGGGCCGAGGTCGGCTCGTCAAAAAGCAACACCTCGGGGTGCATCGCCAGCGTGCGCGCGATGGCGACTCGTTGCTGCTGGCCGCCTGACAACTGACTGGGATAGTGGCTGGCCTTGTCGGCAAGCCCCACCATGTCCAGGAGCCGCGTCGCCTCCTCGACAGCCTCGGCCTTCGACAGCCCCTGCGTGTAGATCGGGCTTTCGATGCAGTTCTGCAACGCAGTCATGTGCGGAAACAGGTTGAAGCTCTGGAACACCATGCCGAGCTTTGCGCGGATTCGGCGCACATGCGCCCTTGACGCCTCGACCAGCTGACCGTTCACGTCCATGCGGTTCAACGGCTCGCCATCGACATAGATCGTGCCGCCCTGAATGGCCTCGAGCGTCATCAGGACGCGCAGCACAGTGGTCTTTCCCGAGCCCGAAGGCCCGATGATCGACACGACTTCACCCTTGTCGACGCTGAAATCCAGGTCCTTGAGAACCTCCAGCGCGCCGTAGGCCTTCAGCACCTTGTCAAAGCGGATCATGGGATGGCTCAATGCAGGATGCTCCTTCTGACGTATTGATCGACAAGGCGGATGAGGAAGGCGGCGACGAGGCTCATGACCAGAAAGAAGATGCCTGCGACCGTGATGGCTTCGGTGAAGCGGTAGTATTCCGAGCCGATGAGCTTGGAAACCTGCATGATCTCGGCCACGGCGACGAAAGACAGGAGCGGCGTTTCCTTGAAGATCGCCACGAGATAGTTGCCGAGCGCAGGCACGATGGGTGGCAGCGACTGCGGTATGATCACGTCCTTGAAGGTGCGGTAGGTCGACATGTTGAGGGCGACGCAGGCCTCCCACTGGCCGCTCGGCACGGCCTGGAACCCGGCACGGTAGACCTCGGCGCAGAGTGTCGAGTTGTAGATCGCCAGTGCCAGGATGCCGGTCGTGAGCGGCGGCAGGGTGATGCCGACTTCGGGCAGCAGGAAGAACAGGAAGAAGATCTGCACCAGGAGCGGCGTGGCGCGGATGACCTCGATGAACTCGGTGGCCGGACGACTGATCCAGGCCGAGCGATGCGTCTTCAGGAGCATCAGGATCAGGCCGCCAACGAGCGCCAGAAGGAAGCTTGCGACCGTCACCCAAACGGTGACGCCAGCGGCCTGCCAGATGCGGGGAAGAACGACCTCGAACGTAAAGTCCCATCTCCAGTCCATGTTCAAGCCCTCCTGGCCCGATGGCGGGAGAATCGGTCTTCCAGAGCGGCTCCGCCGAAGCGGACGAACTGCGCCAAGCAGTAGTAGAGCATGAGCGTGATCGAGAAGATCTCGACCGTGCGGAAGTGCAGCTGGTTCTGCTGGACCGCCGCATACGTGATGTCGCTGAGCGTCACGGCCGACACCAGCGCCGTGGCCTTGACCAGTTCGATCGTCAGGTTGACGAGGCCCGGAATCATGATGGCGACCGCCTGAGGCAGGACGATGCGCGTCATGCGCCGGAAGGCCGACATGTTGAGCGCGACCGTGGCCTCGGTCTGGCCCCTGGGCACCGCGGCAAGGGCTCCGCGGACGACCTCGGCCCCGTATGCACCGAAATTGAGGCCGATTCCGAGGACGCCGGCGGCAACGGGCGACAGGAATATCCCGAATTCGGGCATCACGAAGAACATCCAGAACAGGATCACCAGGAGCGACGTTCCCCGGAACACCTCGATGTAGAGAACGGACAGCCACCGTACCGGCGGCGCCCCGTAGGCCCGCCCGATGCCGGCGACAACGGACAGAAACAGGAACAGCACGATTGAAAGCGCCGAGACCTGCACGGTCACCACCGCGCCGCGCAGGATCGCGGGAAGGAAGACCCTCAACTCGGCGAAGGTCGCAACCGACAGGCCCACGAGAAAGGCAATCAGCGCGACGACGATTCCGATCCGGTTCAACTGGGATCCTTCCGGTTCCTCCCCTCCGCAAGACCGGCCCGCTCATGCGGGCCGGTCTCAAGGCAGGCTAGCCTTCGCAGAGGTCCGCCGTCGAGCGGACGGGAAGTTCGTCAACCGTCATCCCGTGCTTTTCCATGATCGCGATGTGCTCAGGCGTGCCGACGAACGCCACCAGTTCCGCATTGAACGCGGCGACGAAGTCCGCGTCCGACTTGCGGAAGGCGAAGGCCCCGTGAGACACATGCGGCACGCCCGCAACGTCGATGAAGGGCTCTCCACCCTCGAGACCTGCGTCCGGCAGGGCGGCCAGGACCTGCCGCACGCCAGGCGCCGAAACCGCGTAGGCATGAATCCGGCCCGCCTGCAGGGCGGCCACGCCGGTCGCGTTGTCCGGCAATTGCACGATGTTCGCTTCGGCGATGCCGGCCAGCTTTGCGTAGTCGACCTGCGCCGCCCCGGAGACGGCACCGAGCTTCAGCTCCGGGTTGGCGGCGACCGATTCGTAGTTCGAAAGGCCGTGCGGATTGCCTTCCACGAGCAGGAGCGCATTCTGGATTCCGAACGTCGGTTCGGAGAACATCACCTCTGCACAGCGCTTCGGCGTCACGAACATGCCTGCGGCCACGACATCGAAGCGTCCGGTCTTCACGCCCGGAATGAGTGCGCCCCATTCGGTTGCGCCTGCGTCCGCGATGCTTCCCCCCATCCTTTCCAGAACGGTGCGCAGGATCTCCACGTCGGTGCCGGTCAGGTTGCCCGAGTCATCCATGTAGGCGTAGGGCTGGAAATTGTAGAACGCGACGTCCAGCCCCCCGCCGGTCGCCTTTTCCAACAATCCCTGGGCCAAGGCGCCACCCAATGATGCGGTGGCAAGACCCAGCCCCAGCGCCGTGGCCAGCAGGGTTCTGCGGGTAGTGTGGTTTTTCATGGTGTCCTCCCGGTTTGATCAATAGTGCGGTGCACCGCGGACCGCCCGCGACGCACCAATGCGTCCCGCGGTCAAGCCTCGACCACGGGAATCTCCCAATCGGCCGCGGGGGCCGACAACAGGTCCGGCTCGCCAGTCGTGACGGCCCAGTTGTCCTCTGCGTTGATGAAACCCAGGTGATTGGAGAAATTGGGGTTGCAGGCAAAGACGTTGCCGACTTCGAACGTGATGTCCTCGAAAGCTGCGAGCGAGGGGTATTCGGTGGTTTCGACACCCACGCCATGGCCCACCCTGCCGACTCCCATGGTCTTCAGCCCGCGCTTTTCCAGATAGCCGTCGACGACCCGGATCACGTCTGCCGGGCGGTTGCCGGCGGTAAGCTGCCTGTCGCAGTCGTGGCGCAGGCGCATCATCCAGTTGTAGAACTCCGCCAAGTCTTCCGAGGGCTCGCCCACCGAGGCGGTTCGCGCCAGGTCCGACCAATAGCCGCGGTAGCTGATGCCGACGTCGAAGCCAAGGGTCTCGCCCTCCTGCACCACGCGATCGGTCGGCAGCAGGACGATGCCCCTTTCGTTTGCGCCCGACAGCACGCAGAGCAGCGAGAGCCTTTCCGCCCCGCCAGCGATCAGGTTCTGCCGCAGCACCAGGGCAATCTCGTTCTCGGTCATGCCGGAGCGGACCTCCCGAAAGGTCTTCCTCTGCGCCTCGGCGTTGATGGTTGCGGCGCGGCGACAATACTCGATCTCCTGCGGCGACTTCACGTTGCGCACGGTCAGGATGATGTCGGCGGCATCGACGAATCTGGCGCCTGGCAGCCCGTTCATCACTTCCTGCAGGCCCAGATAGCTGATGCCGAGATACTGCTCGCGCCCCAGCTCGCAGCCTATGCACGCCCTTGACAGTCCGAGGTCCCTCAGCACCCCGCAAATGAAGTCCGGATGCCCCGTCAGCCCGCCAGTCGTGCGGATGTCGGCAATGTAGCTGGTCTGTTCGACCTGGGCGACCTCGAACGGCATGGTTATCAGCGTCGGCTCGCCGTCCCTGGGCAGGATCACCACGTAGCTGCGGATCTTGTCGACGGCGCACTGTTCGGACCGGTGGCCGGAGTAGTACTGATAGTTCAGCCGCTCCGTGATCAACATCGCGTCGATGCTCCGTTCCGCCATCAGCGCGCGCGTCCTGGCGTAGCGGGCCTCGAACTCCTCCTTGGCGAAGTCTGCGTACTGGGGTGCCATCGACGACCGTTTTCCGAGTTGACCTGCGGATGATACTAGATAATAGATTATTTGACGCAAGTGAAATCTTTCCAGGAGTCGAGAAATGCCAGCCCTGAAAGACCCGGAGGCCAAGCGGCCCTTGTCCCGGGCAAAACTCGTCTCCGGACCGGACAGCCGGAGATGGCCGCGGAAGGCGCAGACCCCGCCGCGCGCGGGGCCGCAGCCACGTCGAAGCCAGCCGCTGCATCCGCAACCTGGCGGGACCTGCAATGACTGAATTCAGGTTCGCCCGCCGATCCGCCATCCTTGGCAAGTCGGTGTTCGACCACGTCCCGGGCACCATCGCGCTCAGTTCCGGCGCAGCATATCCTCCGTGCTTGCCGGACGTGGTGCGCGAGGCGATCGAGGCCGTCGGCCCCTTGCGCGAAGAGGCGATGCAGTACGCGCCGCTCATGGGCCTCGACGACCTGCGCGACGAGATCTGCACCTTCGTGGCCGAGGACGGGGTGAAGGCCGCGCGCGAAAACGTGCTTGTGACCTACGGATCGAAGAGCGCCTTCGATCTCGCGCTTCGCGCCTTCTGCGAGGCCGGCGACGCGGTAATCGTGACCCGCCCCACCTACATGACGGCGGTGCATATCATGCGCACGCATGGCGTCCGCTTCCTCGACATCGGCCAGGATGCCGAGGGTCTCGATGCAGAAGGGCTGGAACGCAAGCTGATCAACCTGGAACGGAACGCCGAGCAGATGCCCAAGCTGCTCTTCGACGTGCCCGACTTTCACAATCCCACAGGCGTCACCACCTCGCATGCCCGGCGCAAGAAAATGCTGGACCTGGCGCAGCGCTACAACTTCGTGATCTGCGAGGACGACCCCTACCGCCGCATCCGCTTTGAAGGCGAGGCGATCCCGTCGATAAAGTCAATGGACACGACCGGGCACGTGATCAGCCTTGGCACCGTCTCGAAGATTCTCGCCCCCGGTCTGCGAGTCGGCTGGGCCGTCGGCGATCCGGGCGTGGTTCGCCGCATGGCAATGCAGAAGGCCGACGGCGGGTCGAACGCCTTTGCCCAGCGAATCGTCGTGCAGCTGATGCGTTCGAACAAGATGGCGCTGCACATCGACGAGATGATCCACCACATGTGCATCCACCGCGACGCGATGATCGAAGCTCTCGCGGAGCACGTCCCCGAGGCCGAGGTCCGCGCGCCTCAAGGCGGCTATTTCCTCTGGGCGCAACTGCCCGAAGGCACGGATGCAGAACGACTGGCAGCGCTGGGCATCGAAGAGGGCGTCGAGATATCCTCGGGCCGGCTCAGCTTTCCCAACGACGACCCGGGCCACTTCATCCGCATGGCCTACAGCTTCACCGCTCCGGACGAGATCCGCGACGGCATCGCCCGTCTTGGCGTCGCCTGGAGGAAACTGCAATCACAGGCAACGCCTGCCTGATTCCAAAGGAAGACGTCCATGCCCTGTCCGAAGGCAAGCCTTGCGCCCTCGTGCGAAATCGACCTCGACGCGACCGGCAAGCACCACGGCTACGTGCGCATCCAGTTCAGCTCCGACCGCTCGGCCTACGGCTGGCTGCCGTTGCCGATCATGTCGATCAGGAACGGCGACGGCCCGGTCGCGGTGGTGATCGGCGCCAACCACGGTGACGAGTACGAAGGCGTGTCGATCACCAACGGCCTCTACCAGGAACTGGAACCCGGAGACGTCGCGGGCCAGATCATCTTCCTTCCCGCCGCCAACGCGCCCGCCTTCTATGCCGGTCGCCGCACGTCGCCGCTCGACTGGACAGGCGAGGCCAATCTCAACCGCATGTTCCCCGGCAACCAGTACGGCTCGCCCACGGAGATGATCGCATGGTTCATCACCACCCAGATCGTGCCGCGCGGCGACGCGTTCTTTGACCTGCATTCGGCAGGCAAGTCCATCGACCACCACCCCTCGGTCAAGATCCGCCTGATGGGCGACGCGGAGAAGGACGCGCTGCAGATGAAGTTCCTTGAACTCTTTGGCGCGCCGCTCGGCATCGTCGGCGACCGGGTGCACGAGACCACGCTGTCGGGAGAGGTCCTGCCGCTCGACAAGATCTACCTGTCCACCGAACTCGGGGGCGCGGGGAAGATCCGCCCGTGGATCCGCAGCTTCGCCTACAATGGCATGAAGCGCTGCCTGCGCGAGCTGGGCGTGCTGCGGACCGACGAGGTGCTGCCAGAGCCCGAGCACAAGGTGGCCCTGAAGGCGATGCAGACCGGCGATCACTACGTCTTTGCCCACAAGGACGGGATGTTCGAGCCAGTGGTGAACCTCGGCGACAGCGTCTGCGACGGCCAGCTCGCGGGCTACATCTGGAACCTCAAGGAACCCTGGGAAACCCCGGAAGAGCTGCATTTCAACAAGGGCGGCGTGGTGTTCTGCAAGCGCACTCCGGCGCTCTGCGAGATCGGTGACACGCTGTTCTTCACGCTCAGCGACTACGAGGGCTGACTGTCCTTCACGCGACCCCGGGAATCCTTCGGTCCGTGACCGGCCGGCAGCGCAAGGTGCGCGGCGGCGCGAGCGCAGGACATGGACCCATCTTCCGCAACTCCCCGATGAAGCCGCCGCATGTGACACCGGCCTGCCTGCTGCTGTCCGGCGCTGCCAAGCAGGGCGTCACCACTGCGGTCGAGCCCTGGTCTCGCCGACCTCAGGGCCGTACGGCGGCACTTTCGCTTGCACGCCTGTGGAGGTGGGGAGTCCCTGGGCAACCGAAACGTGCCGGGCGGGACCACCGCTCCTTGCGACAGCCGGCCGGGTGAAGGCTGCACAGGCTCCCGAAGAAACGCGATTCACGCACAAAATCGCCCTTCCGATGTCGAATTCAAGCGATCGCGGGAATTCAGGGCGCACGAAAAGTGACGACAATGCGCATGCTGATTTCATTTGCGGCCCTGCTCCTGTCCGTCCTGCTGCTGCAGCTCGGATCGGGCGGACTCGCGCCTCTTGACGCCATCTCGGGCATCCAGCTCGAGTTCACGCGTTCCGAGATCGGGCTCCTCGGCTCCGCACATTTTTTCGGCTTTTTCGTCGGCTGCATCTGGGCGCCGCGAATCTTGAGCGATGTCGGGCACTCGCGAACCTTCGCGGCCTTCACCGCTGCGGGAACGATCGGCATCCTCAGCCACATGCTGATCGTTGACGCAACGGCCTGGATGGTCATGCGAGTGCTTTCGGGGATTTGCATCGCGGGCTGCTACACGGTCGTGGAAAGCTGGCTGCAGGCAAAGGTCACCAACGCGACAAGGGGTCGGGCCATCGGTGTCTACCGTGTCGTCGACATCAGCGGGTCGCTGGCCGCCCAATTGATGATCTCGGTTCTCGAACCTGCCAGTTACGTTTCGTACAACATCCTTGCGCTCATTTGCTGCGCCGCGCTTGTTCCTCTCGTTCTGACCCGCATCGAGCAGCCCCTGGTGCCGAAGGCTCGGCGTCTCCGGCCCGGGCTGGCATGGGAGCGTTCGCCGCTTGCGGTTGCGGGCGTCGTGTCAGCCGGCTTGACAGCCGCGGCATTCCGAATGGTCGGACCGATCTACGGGGTTGAAGTCGGGCTCTCGAACGACGAAATCGCGCTGTTTCTCGCGGCCTTTGTTCTCGGCGGGGCGCTGAGCCAGTACCCGGTGGGCTGGGCTGCCGACCGTTACGACCGTCGCATCGTGCTGATCGCGCTTTCAGTGCTGGCAATACTCTCCTGCGCCGTGATGGTCACGCTTGCCGCGAACGGCACAGGTTCGGCATTTGCCGCTGCAGGACTGTTCGGCATGATCACGTTTCCCATATATTCCGTTGCCACGGCCCATGCCCATGACTTCGCCAGCCAGGACGAACGAGTGGACATTTCGGCGGCATTCATCTTCTACTATGCCGTGGGCGCCATCGCTTCGCCATGGCTGGTGGCATCCCTGATCGACAGGTTCGGCCCCTCAGCCATGTTCTCGTTCGTGTCGTTGGCACATGTGGCCCTGATCGCGTTCAGCCTCATCCGGATGCAAAGCCGCAGCGCAAAGACCCGCACGCGCTACGTCTACGCGCCGAGAACCTCTTTCGTCATCGGGCGGCTTCTGGGACGGATTCGCGAAGGAAAGCACAAGTGAGGCCACCCATGGTCCGCAGGCAATGGCGTCCTCTTCGAGGGGTGTCGCGCCAGTGCGGCAAGCTCGAATGTCACGCTGTTCGGATCGCCTTGGCAAATGCCTCGTAAATCACGGAATTTGCGGCCAAGACGTCGCCTGTGGCAATTGGATCGGTGTTCGCGACGATTCCGTCCACGAATCCTCCCGCCTCGCGCACGAGCAGGATTCCCGCCGCGACGTCCCACGAACGAAGGTCTCGTTCCCAGAATCCCTCGTACCGTCCTGCCGCGACGTATGCCAGACCGAGTGCCGCTGCTCCGAACTGCCGCACACCGGCGGTCATTGGCAGGATTCGGGACAGTTCCCGCAGCATGTCCGGGAGGTGGGCTCGGTCTGCAAACGGAAGGCCGGTCTCGAATACCGACTCGATCATCCTGTTTCGGTTGCTGACGCGCAGGCGCTGCGAGTTCAGCCAGGCCCCCTGGCCTTTCTCGGCGACGAACATTTCATCCTTTGCAGGATCGAAGATCACCGCCGCGATGACCTCGCCCTTGTGTTCCAGCGCGATGGAAATCGCCCAGTGGGGCATGCCGTGCAGGAAGTTCGTGGTGCCGTCGAGCGGGTCGACGATCCAATGGCGTGTCGGGTCCTTGCCCTCTTCTTCGCCGCTCTCTTCGCCAATCCAGCCATAGTTCGGACGGGCCTCCCTGAGCACCTCGCGGATGATGCCCTCGGCAGCTATGTCCGCACGGCTGACAAAATCGCCCGCACCCTTCGAAGACACCTGGAGGTTCTCGACTTCGCGAAAGTCCTTCGCCAAGCTTCTTCCGGCACGTCGCGCCGCCTTGACCATGACGTTGAGATTGGCGCTGCCCTGCATGCGGTGCGTTTAGGCAGATTGCGCAGGTCCATCAACCGGAAAGCGAGGGCACTCATGTGGACGAGAACACGCCATTTCGCTCCTTTGCGTGACGTGATCTCATTCCGGCCTTGCCTTCCGTCCTCCTCACCCGGACGAGAAGCTCCAGCCGGGTCTCTCCACGCGCCTGGACAAGTCCCGGACTGACTCCAGGCCAGATCACGCCACTGAACCGACACATCGGCAAGCCTGTCTTCGAGCGCGAATCGCTAGGACCGAGCCGGTTCGCGAACCTCCGTGGCAAGAAACGAACGGCCCGCCGCAGTAGGGTGCACGGACTCGGAAGGATCAGTTCCGAACACCCGCTTCTTCCGTGCAAGAAAAATCTTGCCCCATCCCGACCAGGTCCCGACTGAAGGCGCGTCGGGATCCGTCGGAAACCTCTGCCGCCAGCCCGCTGGCAACGGCAGACCGCTTCGCTCGATCTGCTCCAGCATCCACGTAAGCGGGATGTTCGAGAGCGGTCGCGCCTTGATGCTGCCTGCCAGCTGGCCTCCGATATCGCTGTGCGAGCCGCGAAACCAGACCTGCTTCACGGTCCCCTCGCGGCCCGGCTCGCATTCCCAGAGGATCGGACGAAAGGCTTCGCGCGTCTCGTCAAGGGCCAAGGCATGGTACCCGTGCCTGATATGGTGACCCAGCTGATGGTTGTGGAAGGAGTGCCTGATTTCCGACCACTTCCAGACAAAGGGAGCCCGCAGTCCCAAGGACTTGACCGTATCGAAGCAGCCGATCACCTCGATCGGCACGTCACGCCAGCAGTGCGCTTCCGAAAACACTTCACGCGCTTCCCCCCCGTTGTTGATCTGGTAATGGCGAAAGGCCTGCTGCACCAAGCGCTCAATCGCCTCGTCCTGCCGCAGGAGGCCGACCCTGTCGATTACGCCCGCCAGCGACCGGACCGCGAAGGCGCCCCGTGAATAGCCGATCAGGAAGATCCGGTCTCCGGGCCGATGCCGGGTGGCGAGCCAGCCGTACGCGCGACGGATCCGCTTGTTGATCCCCCGGCCCTCTATGACGTCCAGGGTCTTCGACCAGTCCGACCATTGGGTTCCGGCTTCATAGTAGAGGCTCACCCTGCCTGACCGGGCCACTTCCTCCAGAAGCTTGTAGATCAGGCCGATATTCGTCTCCTCGCCCTCGGCCAGCGATGACATGGTGCCGTCGAGAAGAACAACGTGATCGACCGGTTCCCGCGTGTGCTGGTGCACAGATCGCTCGGTCCGGCGGAGGAAGCCGGCCAGATCGCGAATCTGGGCTCTCAAACTCATCAATGCTCCTTGTGTGGCGAACCCGGGACCCGCAACGCAGGTTCAGGGCGCTGTCCCGTCCTTGAACAGGATCCGCACTCGCGGATCTGCATGACGACCACTTCTAGCCTGCAACTCCTCCTGCATTCAGCGCGTGCCAGACCTTTGCAGGCGTGTACGGCATGTCGACCGTCTCCGCGCCACGGCATGCCATGGCGTCGGCAACCGCATTTGCCACGGCACCAAGAGCCCCGACCGTCCCGGCCTCCCCGCAGCCCTTCATGCCCATGGGATTGTAGAGCGAGGGAACGGGTTCGGTATCGAACCCGATCATCGGCACGTCCGCCGCCCGCGGCATGCCGTAGTCCATGAACGTGGCGGTCAGCAGCTGACCGTCCTCGTCATATGCAACATGCTCGCAGACGGCCTGTCCGATGCCCTGGACAACGCCCCCGTGCACCTGACCTTCGGCCAGGAGCGGATTGATCAGGTTGCCAAGATCGTCCGTCACGAAATAGCGGTCCACGACCACGGTTCCGGTTTCCGGATCTATCTCGACTTCCGCGACATGTGCACCGTTCGGGAAGGACATGTTGTCGACCGACCACTCCTCCTTCACGTCCAGAATGTCGGTCCTGCCGTCGGCCCGTGCCATTTCGGCAACCTCCAGCATCGTGGGCGTCTCGTTCGAACCATCGATTCGAAAGCGTTCGTCGTCGAACTCCACGTCTTCGGATTCGAACTTTCCAGCAAGATACTCGCCGAACTGCTTCGTGATCGTGGCAACGGTGGCAAGCGTCGCTCCGGTCTGCATCGTCACCGAACGCGAGCCGCCCGTCCCCCCGCCGCTCGGCACCAGATCGCTGTCGCCCTGCACGATGCGGACTGCGTCCGCCGAAATGCCTGTGTGATCGGCCAGGAACGTTGCAAAGACCGTCTCGTGCCCTTGTCCGTTCGATTGCGTGCCGACGTGGAGGCTGACGGTTCCGTCCTCCTCGAAGACAACCCTGGCACCCTCGATCTGGTCGCCGAGAATGGATTCGATGTAGTAGCAGAGGCCCTGCCCCCGCAGACGTCCTCTTGCCTCGGATTCCGCGCGACGTGCGGCGAAGCCCGCATGATCGGAATTCTCCTCGGCGGACGTCAGAACCCGGTCGAATTCACCGACGTCGTAGGTCTCGGCGATTGCGGTCTTGTAGGGGAACTTTGCAGGCGGAATGAAGTTCTTCCGCCGCAGCTCGTGGGGATCGACGCCGAGCACGCGGGCGGCATTGTCGATCGATCGCTCGAGAGCGAGCATTGCCTCCGGTCTTCCAGCGCCACGGTATGCGTCGACCTGAACGGTATTGGTGAAGAAGCCCTTGCAGTTCAGGGCGACCGCCTGGACGTCGTAGACGCCCATGGCGACCTTGGAGAACAGGTCCGTCTGGATCTGCTGCGCATATCCCGAAAGGTAGGCCCCGAGGTTGCAGGTCGTGTCCACCTTGTATGCCAGGATCCTGAATTCGGCATCGAGGGCGAGCGTGGTGTCGGACACCAGGTCCCGACCGGCATTGTCGGCCAGCATCGCCTCGGTGCGCTCGGCCATCCAGCGCACGGGCCGGCCCAGCGTCCTGGCGCAGGCCGCCACCGCGAAATACTCGGGATAGCCGAAGGCCTTCATGCCGAACCCGCCGCCGACATCGGGCGTGGTGACCCTGACCTCCTCCTTCCCGAGGCCGAAACATGAGATCAGGTCCTCCTTCATTTCCCAGACGCCCTGACCGCTGTAGGAAAAGTGCAGGCGCTCGCCGTCCCACTCCGCAAAGCAGCCGCGCGGCTCCATCGAATTGCAGATGACGCGATTGTCCGCGACCCGCGTTGTCACGACATGCGCCGCCCCGGCAATTGCGTCTTCCACGGCAGCGGCATCGCCGGCCTGCCAATCAAAGGCGACATTGTCCGGAACCTCGTCATGGATCGAGTCGCCGCCAGGAGCCAGATCCAGCTTGGCCCCAAGTTCGTCCACGTCGGCGAAAACGCTTTCGGCGGCATCCTTTGCCTGCGCCTGCGTCTCGGCCACGATCACGGCCACCGGATCTCCCACGAACCTGACCTTGCCTTCCGCCAGTATCGGTCGACGCGGTTCAGCCGGAGTCGAGCCGTCGCCGTTCGTGACAACCGTCGTCCCAAGCGAGTAGTCCACGCCCATGGCCGCGAGATCCTCCCGGGCGATCGCAAGTGCCACGCCCGGCATCCCGCGTGCCTCTTCAAGGTCCACGGGTGCCAGCCGCCCGTGCGCCACCTGCGATCTCACGAAGACCGCGTAGAGCGCGCCGTCCGGAACGATGTCATCGACATACCGACCTGCACCGGTCAGAAACCGCCGATCCTCGAGCCGCCGGACCGGTTGAGACTTGCCAAACTTGTCCATCGAAGATTCCAGGTTGCCACTGGGCGAACCCTAGCTTCGTGCCGACCGGTGTCCAGAGGCCCAAGGCACTGCGTGAACAACGGCAAGTGCGTCCGGAGCGGATTTCTGCGGCTCGCGCGGACGAGCCCTGCTCAACCGTCTGCCACATCGTGACGGAACCGGACCCTTCCCCTCGCGGACACGCGATCGGGACAAATTCCCGGTCGGCCTTTTCCTCGCCGCAATGCGGCGATAAACGGTGCGCCGAACGGAAGGACCGACGCCATGGACAAGACCTTTGACGCCGACGAGGCCGAATCCCGCATCTACGCAGCCTGGGAGCGCACTGGGGCCTTCAAGGCAGGCGCCAATGCGCGGCCCGGAGCCGCACCGTTCTGCATCATGATCCCGCCGCCAAACGTGACCGGCGTTCTCCACATGGGTCACGCCTTCAACAACACTCTGCAGGACATTCTCGTCCGGTGGCACAGGATGCGGGGCCACGATACGCTTTGGCAGCCAGGGCAGGATCACGCCGGCATCGCCACGCAAATGGTTGTCGAACGCATGCTGGCCGAAACGGGCCAGCCGTCGCGGCGCGAAATGGGCCGCGAGGCATTCACCGGGAAGGTCTGGGAATGGAAGGAAGAGTCGGGCGGAACCATCATCGAGCAGCTCAAGCGCCTCGGCGCCAGTTGCGACTGGTCCCGAAACGCGTTCACCATGTCGGGCGCGCCGGATGCACCTGCCAGCGAAGAGGGCAACTTCCATGACGCTGTCATTCGCGCCTTCGTCAAGATGCATGAAGACGGCCTCATCTACCGAGGCAAGCGCCTGGTCAACTGGGATCCGCATTTCGAGACCGCGATCTCCGACCTCGAGGTCGAGAACACCGAGGTCGATGGCCACATGTGGCACTTCAAGTACCCGCTCGCAGGAAATGCGACCTACGAATACGTCGAGAAGGATGAAGACGGGAACGAGACCCTCCGCGAGACCCGGGACTACATCTCGATCGCGACCACACGACCGGAGACCATGCTTGGCGACGGTGCGGTCGCGGTTCACCCTTCAGATGAGAGATACGCGCCAATCATCGGAAAACTATGCGAAATCCCGGTCGGCCCGAAGGATCACCGCCGCCTGATTCCGATCATCACGGACCCTTACCCGGATCCCGAGTTCGGCTCCGGCGCCGTCAAGATCACCGGCGCCCATGACTTCAACGACTATGCCGTCGCCAAGCGCGGCAACATTCCCATGTACCGCCTCATGGACACCAAGGGGCACATGCGCGACGACGGCGCCCCGTATGCCGAAGCCGCGGCGATCGCGATCAGCGTTGCCGAGGGCAAGGAGAGCCTTACCGAAGCCCGCGCGGACGCGATCAATCTCGTCCCGGACGACCTGCGCGGCCTTGACAGGTTCGAGGCCCGAATCAGGGTTGTCGAACAGATTGCCGCCGACGGCCTCGCGGTCATGACCGTTGCGGGCGATTCGCGACTTGGCAAACAGACATCGGCGGAGGACGCGGGCGAAGACACCCCCGTCCCCCTCGTGGAGGCCAGGAAGATCATGCAGCCGTTCGGCGACCGTTCAAAGGTCGTCATCGAACCCATGCTGACCGACCAGTGGTTCGTCGACACGGAGAAGATCGTCGGACCTGCCTTGGAAGCGGTCCGCGACGGCACGACGGAAATCCTGCCTGAGCAGCACAGGAAGGTCTATTTCAACTGGCTGACGAGCATCGAGCCTTGGTGCATATCCCGGCAGCTCTGGTGGGGTCACCAGATCCCTGTCTGGTACGGTCCGGAACTCAAGGACGGCAAGCCGTGCGCGGATGGACTCAAGGCCTTCTGCGCAGCCGACGAGGCCGATGCAGTTGCGCTGGCCAAGGAGCATTATCCAGCGGACGTGGCCGTCGTCGCCGACGCCATGGCATACGACGCGGCAGTTTCGGAAAGCACGGCAATGGCAGCGTCCGGCAATGACTGGACGGCGCCGCTCCACCGCGACCCCGACGTGCTGGACACGTGGTTCTCCTCCGGGCTCTGGCCCATCGGCACCCTCGGCTGGCCCGAGAGAACCGCCGAACTCGAGAGATACTTCCCGACCAGCGTTCTCGTCACCGGCTTTGACATCATTTTCTTCTGGGTCGCGCGCATGATGATGATGCAGTACGCGATGGTCGGCGACCGCCCGTTCGACACCGTCTACGTCCATGCTCTCGTGCGCGACGCTGCGGGCAACAAGATGTCGAAGTCCCTCGGCAACGTCATCGATCCGATCGAGCTGGTCGACAAGTTCGGCGCGGACGCGGTCCGCTTCACGCTCACCTCGATGGCCGCCATGGGCCGCGACCTCAAGCTGTCGGAGAGCCGTGTCGCCGGATACCGAAACTTCACGACCAAGCTCTGGAACGCGGCCCGGTTTGCAGAGTTGAACGGCGTCTTCGAAGTGGACGACAGGATCCCGAACGCCACGCAGACAGTCAACAAGTGGATCATCGGCGAGCTCGCAAGGACGCGCATCGCCGTCGACGAGGCGTTGGGCGGATTTCGCTTCAACGATGCCGCGAACACGCTCTACACGTTCGTTTGGGGCACGTTCTGCGACTGGTATGTCGAGTTCTCGAAGCCCCTGTTCAACACGGAACATGCCGAGGAAACGCGACGTACCATGGCGTGGCTGCTTGATCAGACCCTGATCCTGCTCCACCCGTTCATGCCGTTCATCACCGAGGAGCTCTGGGCTCTCTCGGCCCCGACGCGTGAGAAGATGCTCGTTCACGCGGATTGGGCGACTTGTGGCGAAGAACTCGTCGACGCCTCGGCCGAGACGGAAATCGGCTGGGTCATCGACCTCATCGAGAAGGTTCGCTCGGTCAGAGGGGAAATGAACGTCCCCGCTGGAACGAAGACCCCTCTGCTCAAGCTGTCCCTGGATTCGGCGGGCGAGACAGCCTGGGCAAACAACGAGTCCATGATCATGCGCCAGGCGCGCATCGAGGCCCTGACCGACGCAGAAGCGGCTCCCAGGGGCTCCGCCACGATCGCAGCGCTTGGCGGCACTTTCGCCCTGCCGCTCGAGGGACTGATCGACGTTGCGGTAGAGCGGGCGCGCCTCGAAAAGGCGGTCGGCAAGCTCGAAAAGGAGTTCGCAGGGCTTCAGGGTCGCCTGGACAACAGGAAGTTCCGCGAAAATGCAGCCGAAGACGTGATTGCAGAGACCGAGGAAGCGGCGTCGCTCAAGGCTGAAGAGCTTGGCCGGCTCAGGACCGCGCTGGGCCGGATCGAGGAACTCGACTGAAGTCCGTGTCCTCTCGCCGGTTTCAGGCAGCCATACTTCTCACCAGCTCTACCAGCGGCCCAATCTCAAGCCCGTCTGCCGACCGCAGCGCCGCGATGTAACGTGCGCGGTGGTCGCTGTCGGCAATCAGTGTACCTCCTCCTGACCAATCGAGGAAAAGGTCGGGATCGACAGTGGCCAGGTATGCATCGGCCATGATCCGCGCCCATCGTCCGTTTCCGTTCGCAAAGGGGTGGATCCAAACCAGTTTGTGGTGGAAGCGTGCGGTGGCTTCCAGCGGTTCGCAGGTGCAGTGCTCGCGCCAGTACCTGGCGTCGTCGAGGCAGGTGCGCATCTCGGTTGAGATGTGCCAGACCGACACGCCAATGTTCTTCTCGGCGCGCCTGTAGGCGCCTGCCCAGTCCCAGACCTTGCCGAGCAGGCGCCTGTGGACTTCACGCGCGGCATCGTCGGTCAGGACATCGAAGGATTTCGGCCGCCGCTCCAGCCAGTTCAGGCCCTCGATGATGTTGTCGCCCTCCAACTCATTCAATTCTCCGCGGGTGGAAATGTGCTTGGTCTTGAGTCCCTGCAGCTCATCTGGCGCAAGTGGGGTCGCGCCGGTCGGTTCGTGCAGCTCCATGGTCACTTCCAGAAATCTCTCGGCATTTCCCGCGCGATTTCGCTGGCCAGCTCCTCGATCATTTCCTCTTTGCTGCGCAGGCCTTCTGTTTGCTCTTCCAGGGCCATATGCGCGCGGGTGCGCTGGACGATGCGTCTGGCCTTCTTGCGGGCCTGGGCCATGACGATCTCTTCGACCGGACCCTCGCGCGGGATGATCGCATAGACGAGCTTGCCGCCCATTGCCTCGGCCATCTTCTCGAGCTGGTTCAACGAGATGGTCCCCGCCCGCTCGTTCCGGACTGAACTGTAGACGCTGTTGCGCGACACACCCAACCGCTCTGCAACAGTGGAAGCACCAATGCCGATTGCTTCCTGAAAGGTCAGGATCCAGCCACCCACTGGCTTGACGAAAGTCTGGGCCGCTTGGGCGGCCTGATTGATCTTTTCTTCGGCCTGTCTTTGTTTCGTGCGAGAGAAGGACATTTGCCTACCTGCGGATTTGCATACTGGAACCTAATTGTAATGTTTTAATATGGCATATTTGAGAAAAATGCAATACTATAAAATGTCAATTTTGATACTTTGCTAAACTGTGTTATGGCGCAGTGCGCCAGGCAAGTTCACGATTCCATGCCGCTCCGCACTTGCGTATTCGGCAAGCTGTAAAGCTGTAACCCATTGACATGAATTGACTTCTGGCGGCCGGACGACCTTCGTCCCCGAGGCTCCCGGAAAGCAGGCCGCGATTTGCTTGGCGTCGTCGTCGGGCAGCAGCCGGAAGCGGCCACCGACCCATGAACCGTCGACCTCAAGCCTATCATCCTCTCGGGCAGCTGTCCGAGTCCGCTGAAGGCGTCACAGGCGTTCTTCCGGTCGCATTCGAACCGAAGGCAAGTCAGCACCGCTGTCACCGGGCAAGCGTGCGCCAGTCTGCGCATGCGACGGTCGACGCTTCGCAACCACAGGTCAGTTCGACAGCCTGCGCGCCTCTCCGGCCTTGACTTCCCTGCCTGTCCTGCGCGACTCGATGGCAGCGAAGGCCAGGGCGAGCGTCGCCAGGTTTCCGCGTGCGGAGTTGTCAGGAGCGCGCTGGTCCTCGATGGCGCAGAGCAACTCGCCCATTGCGCCGCGAAACCCGTCATTGAACCATGTTCCTTCGAGGTTCGGCCTCGCGACGCCGTCTTCAGTGGTCAACGTCACCGACTGGGTGCCAAGATCGGGGCCTTCGGATACAAGGCTGCCCATTGTTCCTGCAATGTATGTCGTGTCACGCGCGCCATGTGGGGCGCCGCCATCGAAGATCAGACTCGCCTGCCCACCCTCCATCCGCACAAGCGCCTGCGCCAGAAGCGGCATCTTGTTTGTCTGGCCACGGGCCATGGCCGCGGTAGCAAAAGCGCGTTCGACTCGTTCGCCCACG
The DNA here is from genome assembly GCA_965208685.1 of Paracoccaceae bacterium. Classification (GTDB taxonomy): domain Bacteria; phylum Pseudomonadota; class Alphaproteobacteria; order Rhodobacterales; family Rhodobacteraceae; genus JAJEFO01. Next base: position 2,550,690 of record CBDBPL010000007.1, read on the forward strand.
AGGGAGACCACGAAGTCGAACCAATGAACGCCGAAGTCGTAGAGCACGAGATCCCGCACCTCGTCGAACGGCGTCCCGGCCGTCCAGCCGTGATCCCAGTGAATGCTGGCATGAACCGAAAGTACGTCGCCGATCAGCCCGGCGCGAACCGCTTCGCGCATCCATGCCATATGGGGCGACCAACGCCCGTTTTGATTCACCGCCAGCTTGACGCCGTGGTCCTCCGCCAATTTCACCAGGCGCTGCCCTTCATCCAGGTCGGTCACGAGGGGCTTTTGGCTCAGCACGTGTTTGCCGGCTTCAAGCGCGGCCTCAATGATCGGTGTTCTGTGTTCCGGGTGCAGCGTGACGTCGATCACGTCGATGCTGTCGTCGGCCACGATCCCTTCCCAATCGTCCTCCACGGACGCAGAGGGGCAGTATTCGGCCGCCCGCTCCTCGGCCTTGGCGCGCGTCCGGTTCCAGAGCGAGGCAACCTCCCATCCCGCGGCCCTGTAGGCATCCAGATGGCTGGCAGAAATCCCGCCGGTCCCGATCATGCCGATGCGGGGCCGGTAGGCTCTTGGCATGGGTGGGCGATACGGCAGGTCCGGCGCCGCGACTTCCGCAAGTGCACGTGACTTCAAGGCATAGGTATCGGTGTCGATCGGCCCTTCGGTCATGGCAGCAGCTCGAGCGTCCGCTTTTGGGCTGCGGACCGGACCGCGGTATCAACGATCCGCTGCGCGGTCAGGCACAAGGCGGGATCAAGCGGGCCTTCGACAGGCATGCCCTTGGAAAGGCAGCGAACCACGTATTCGATGGCGTTCCGCTCCCCCTCCCGTAGCGGGTCGGCCGGGATTTCGTGCGGCTCGGGCCGGTCTCGGGTCTGCACGGTGACGTGGCTCGCGTAGTCCGGAGAGGCGATTGTGCCGTCGCTGCCAACGAAGGTGAAGCCGCACACAGGTTGCGGCTGGATTGTCCACGGGTCGGTAAAGGTTCCCCAGCGGGTCTCCATCCGCGAAAGGCCGGTGGCGTAGCGGCAAACGGCAATGGCGTGCTGGTCAACCTCGATGCCCGGAGTTTCGTCGACTGTGCAAGTCACTTCGAGGGGCGCCGCCCCGCCCATGTACCATGTGCCAAGCGTTGCGCCGTAGCCGAGATAGTCCAGAAGCGACCCGCCGCCGGATGCCTTCTTGTACCACCATGACGTCGGCTTCTGTCGCTCGACATCTTCCGGGCTGACCTCGACCTTGTCGGCGAGGTGGTAGAGCGGACCGCGATTGCCGTCGTAGAAATGCACCTCCAGCAGCTTGCCGATCCGGCCATCGTCGATCAGGCGCTTCGCTGTCACATGGCTTTCGACCCACCTCAGCGGCCAGTTGATGATCAACTGGCGGCCAGCGCCGGTCATCGCCTGGATCATTCGGCGTGCATCGGTCACGGACGCGGCAAAGGGCTTCTCCACAAAGACATGGAGGCCGTGAGATGCCAGCCGCTCGGTGAATTCTGCGTGTTCCGCGGTCGCTGCGCAAAGGATGGCCATGTCATAGGGGCCGGACGACATGCAGGCATCGAAATCGGTGAAGACGCGATCCTCGGGCATTCCGAACGCGTCGATTGCAGACTGCATCCTGGATCGGTCAGGATCGAATATGCCGGCGATCTCGGCACCCGAATGTTCATGCACCATTCGAAGCAAGTCGCCCATGTGCATGTGATCGAAGCTTATCCCGACGATGCGAAGCTTGGTCATGCGAACCTCCCGTTTATCGCGTACCGGCAATCCTGACATGGATCGCCGTGACGGCAAGAATGATGAGACCGAAGAGCGCGGTTCGCGCGCCCTCGGGCATCTGCAACAGCGTCAGCATGGTATCAAGAACGCGCAGGATCAGGGCGCCGACAATGGCGCCTGCATAGCTGCCTCGCCCGCCGAAGATCGAGGTGCCGCCAATCACGGCGGCGGCCACCGAGGGCAGCAAGAGCGGGTTCGCGAGACTGAGCGACGTCTGGCGGATCATGCCGAGATACAACAGCCCGGCGATTGCGGCGATCAGGCCCGAAAGCGCATAGAGTGCCAAGTGAACCTGCCATGCCCGGACGCCGGAGAGCTTCGCGGCGTTCTCGTTTGATCCCAGCGCAAAGAGCAGGCGTCCGAACCCCGTGTAGCGCATCAGCCACAGGATGAATGCCGCGAACGGGACGAACAGGAAGAGGCCGTTCGGCATGCCGGCGGTTCGCCCGGTTCCCAGCGCGACAAGAAAGCCCGGGATCTCGGAACCCGCGTTGATGACCAGCCGCTGGTAGACCTGCAAGCAACCTGTTGCGATCAGGCCGGTGCCGAGCGTCATGATCAACGGATGCACCCGCACGTGCCCGACGCCGATGCCGTTTGCCAGCCCCACGACCAACCCTGTCGCAAGCGCGACAAGAACTGCGGGACCGACACCCCAAAGAGTGCTGAGCGTCGCGCAAACAAAGGCCGAAACGGTCGCCACGATTCCGACCGAAAGATCGATCCCGGCGGTCAGCATCGTCAGAACCTGACAGGCTGCAAGCATCGCCAGCGGAATGGCGAACTTGATCAGGTTTCCGACCCAGAAGGTGGAAATCAGGCCGTCACGGCCCGCCCGAAACGGGGTCACGATCCCGGGCCGCATCACTTCGAGCGCAACGATCATCAAGAGCAGGATGATGAGGAGCGGTATGACCGGATTGTCCCTGAAGAGACGTCCTGTTCGCAGGAGGGTCGCGTCGGTCGCCGACGTGCTCATTGCGATGCCCTTCTTCGGGTGACGGCAGTGCCTAGCATGACAACCGCGACCATGATCGTGCCTTCGATGATGGTGGTGACGTTCGGGTCGACAGCCAGCAATGTCAGGATGGTCCGGATGATCCGAAGGATGAAGACGGCAATGATCGGCCCCAGAAGCCCGCCCTTCCCGCCACCGAGCACGACGCCGCCCAGCACAACGGCTGCGACGGAAGCCAGAAGGTAAGGTCCCGGCACCGGCTCGCCGATTCCCGTGAGCGCGGCAAGGCTGAGTCCGCCGAACGCGCAAAACAGCCCGCAGATGCCGTAGGCCGCAACCTTCGTCCACCCCACCGAGACGCCTGACCGGAATGCGGCCCGTTCATCCGAACCGACTGCATAGATCGAAAGGCCAAGCTTGGCGCGCCGAACCGGCACCCACACCAGCGCGACACACACCGCCGTAGCCAGGAGCGCGTTTGGCAGACCCGTGAAGAGGAAACTGCCGCGAATGCCGGCCTCCAGCCAGTCTGCGACCGCCCCACCCGGCGTTTCAAGGATCAACAGCGCGGTTCCTTCCCACACGAACAACATGGCGAGAGTCACCACAATGTCGGGCACGCGGGTCAGGACAATCAGCGCACCGTTGATGGCGCCCATCAGCAATCCTGCCGCGAGAACGATGAAGAGCGCCGGAACGCCCGCCATGCGTTCCATCAGAACCGCCGCGCTAACGGCGCATACCGCCATCATTGAAGCGACCGAGAGGTCTATTCCACCGACTATGACCACGACCGCCATGCCAGCAGTCGCAAAGGCGAAGGGCAGCGCGGCCCGTGCGACACTCTCCAGTCCGGACGCGCCGAAGGAAGGCTGAATGATCTTGGTGACTGCAAGAAGCAGCGCCAGCAGAACCGCGAGGCTCAGAACCCAGACGTGCTTCCTGATGGCGCGCGTCACGACGCCACGTCCGGCGTCAGGCCGTAGGCCGCGCGCATCAGGGTTTGCTCATCCGCCTCCGCAGCGTCGACAACATCGACAACGCGACCGTTGAAGATCACCACAGCCCGATCGCAGGCAAGCGCCACTTCCTCGAGCTCAGAGGTATAGTAAAGAATGGATGCCCCGTTCTCGGCCAATTCCCGGACAAGCGGATAGATCTGGCGCTTGGTCCGTACGTCGATGCCGCGGGTTGGATCGAACAGCAAGAGCGTTTCGACTCCAACGGCAAGCCACCGGCCGATTGTCACCTTCTGCTGGTTCCCGCCGGAAAGCCGCTGCACTTCGCTCTGGGCGCGCGTGTCGATCTGCAGCTTGTCGACGGCATGGTTCACCCGTTCCTGTTCGCGCCTCGTCTGGCGCTGGCCCCACGACCCGGCCCGGGCCGAAAAGGGCAAGGCGATGTTCTCGGTCAACGAGCGCTGCGGAAAGAGCGCCTCGGCCCGATTGCCCGGCACGAAGGCCACGCCCTTCGCAATCGCGTCCGCCGGATGGTTGAAGCTCGCCTCATGGCCGTTGATCTCAATGGACCCCCCGGTCGGTCTCGAGAAGCCTGCCAAGACGTTGAAGAGCTCGTCCTGCCCCTGCCCTTCAAGGGCGACGACGCCCAGCACCTCGCCGGGAAACAGATCGAAGGACACGTCCGTGACCTTCGGCGCAGACGCAAGCGCGGTGACACGCAGTCTCGGGCGTGCGGCATCCGCGCGCCTGGCAGCCGCGAACCTGCTGCGGCCGAGGTCGATCGTCTGGCCCAGCATCAGTTCGACCGCACGTTCCTCTACACCAGGCTCGATTTCAAGTTCTCCCACCGTGCGCCCGTCGCGGAGTATCGTCGCACGGTCACAGAGCTCGGATATTTCCGTGAAGCGATGGGAGACATAGATCACCCCCATCCCGTCATCCGCCTTGGCACGCAACACCTTCAGCACGCGATCGACCAGATTCGTGGGCAGCGCCGCCGTCATTTCGTCCAGCAACAGAACATCGGGCTCGCTGGCAAGCGCCCGGGCCAGGTCGAGGATGCGAAGCGTTGCCAAGGGCAGGTCGCCGATCATGTCGTTCAGCGAAAGACCTTCCGTCCCCAGTTCAGCCACCCACCTGATGAACGGGTCGCCGGGCGTGTCCGCGAGTTTCAGATTGTCCGCCACATCCAGGTCGGGGATGAGCGAAGGTTCCTGGTAGACCGGAACAAGGCCTGACCGCCGCGCTTCCGCCGGGCTGCCGACATGCGCCTCGTGGCCGCGGATCAGCACCTTGCCGGCATCCGGCTTCAACGCGCCAGTGATGATCTTCACGAACGTGGACTTTCCAGCGCCGTTCGCACCCATGAGTGCCACGATTTCGCGCTCCGCCACACGCAACCGCGCATCTGTCAACGCCCTGACAGCACCAAAGCTCTTGGCAACGCCAGAGGCATCAAGAAGACCGGTTGCGTCGTTCATGCCGCTCGAAAGACATGTTCATCCAGACGTGGCCCCCGCCGCATTGCGGCGGGGGCCACGGATGCCGGGATCAGGCGTCACCCGGACCCTCGCATGCGATGATCTGCTCCATCGTGTAGTCCGTCCAGCCCGGCACAGTCACCGACACCGGCCATTCCGGATCGAGGTTGGGATTTTGCGCCGCCATGATCGTTGCCCTGCCCGCGTCCGTGCCGTTTTCCCAAAGCACCGGGTCGACGAGCACCGTCGTCATGTCCGGAGCTTCGCCATTGAGGATGTCGACAGCCAAGGCAATGCCAGCCCCACCCACCGAGCCGGGATTCGTGACCGCTGCGCCCTTGAGGCCTTCCACCTCCGTGAGGTACTGAACAAATCCAGCATTGTCGGCTCCGACGATCGGCACAAGCTCGGCACCCGATTCAACGAACGCATCCACGATCACGTTGTCGATGCCGCTGGTCCAGACCCCGTCGAACGGGATGCCGGTGGCCAGGAAATCGAACATCTGTTGCTTGCCCTGATCCTGCTGCCATCCGGTAAAGACCTCGTGCACCACGTTGATGTCCGGAAACTCCGCGAGCGCCCGCTTGAAGCCATTGTCGCGATCCGTGTCAGCCGAAACTCCCGCGATCCCGCGCATGTAGACGACTTCGCCGGAGCCACCGAGCTGCTCGAACAGCCACTTGGCGCCGAGATAGGCGTATTCCTCCTGGTTGTTTGACAGGATGTAAGCGCCCTCTGCGGTCACCGCGGCGTCAACCGCCACGACGACGATGTCCTGCGCCATGGCCGCTTCCAGCGCCGAGTTCAAAGCGTCCGGATTCGACGGATTCAGCACGATCGCGTCAACGCCCGCTTCGATCAGGTTGTTGATGTCCTCGAGCTGGCCCGCAGAATCCGTGTTCCGATGCGCGACGATCAGATTGGCCACTTCGCCCTCCACCAAGGCCTGCGCACGCATTGCGCAGATCATCTGTTCGCGCCATCCGTTGCCCTGAACGGTGTTGGACACACCGATAGTATAGGCATTGTGGCCGTCGGCGAAGGCTGCCGAGGCGAGCGATGCCGCTACCGAAATCGTGGCGGCGCCGTAGATCAGGTTCTTCATTAGTAGTCCTCCTGGTTAGTTTCGCACAATTGTGGACGGGGCATTAGCGCCCTTCTACTTGATGAATGGCTGCAAGACGTCGCGGGCCAGCAAGAAGCCGCGCTTCACCTTCTCGTCCGATCCTTCGAATAGCCTGTCTTCGTGTTCGATGATGATCGGCCCGTCGTATCCGGCACGATAGAGGCCCGAAAAGAAGCCGGACCAATCGACATCGCCAAGCCCGCACAGTCGCGGAACCTGCCATCCCATGCCAGCGGACATGGTCCCGTTCTCGTAGAGGCCGTCACGATCCACCATCAGGTCCTTGGCATGGACATGGGCCATGCGCGGACCGAACTCCTTGATGAACCGGGTCTGGTCGATGAATTGCCAGATCAAGTGCGAAGGGTCGAAATTCATGCCGACCGCCTCGCCCCATTCCTCGAAGACGCGGCGCCAGATCCGAGGCGAATAGGCAATGTTGTGCCCGCCCGGCCATTCATCGTAGCTGAAAATCATCGGGCAGTTTTCAAAACAGAGCCGGACACCTGCGTTCTGCGCGTGCCTTATGACTGGCGTGAGAATCTCCTTAGCGCGCGCCCAGTTCTCGTCGACGTTCAGGGTTCGATCGCCGCCTATGAACGTGTTGACGACAGGGATGCCCATGACGCCAGCCGCAGTGATCACCTTCTTCAGGTGCCCGATCACCTCGTTGCGGTGTCCCGCGTCCGCATGCAGGGGATTCGGATAGTATCCCAGGCCCGAAATCTCGATCCCGTGCGCGGACAGACCGCCGACAATGTCCGCGCCTGCCTCTGCCGTCAGTCCGTCCACGTCGATGTGGCTTGTCCCGGCATAGCGTCGTTGCTCGCCGCCCGACGCCGGCCAGCATGCGACTTCAAGAGCGGAAAACCCGTTCTCTCCAGCCCAGGACGCCACGTCGGTCAGGGCGGAGTCTTCAAGTGGTGCGGTCAGCAATCCCAGCTTCATTGCGTCTCCCTATCCTTCGCTCAAATCCACCCAACGGCCTTCCCGCGTCGACTTCAGAACGGCGTCGCAGAATTGCATTTCCAGATGCCCGTCCTCGAAAGTCGCCCATGTCGAGTCCGCCTGTCGGCCGCCCCCGGAGACGTCGCGATACACCTGCCGGAAGAAGGCGAAAAAGCTGTCGGCAAAACCCTCGACATGCCCGGGCGGCAGGGTCGCCGCTGCAATCCCCGTGTCGTTCATCAAAGTGAAGTCGCGATGCAGGACCTCGTTGGCGCCATCGCGATGCCCCAGCCACAGGTGATCGGGGTTTTCCGAATGCCACGCCGCCGACCCGAGAGACCCCGCGATGTCCCAGACAAGTTCGTTCTTGCGGCCGACATTGACCTGGCTCGTCGACATCACGCCCCGCGCTCCGGTGTCATATCGTATCAGAATGCCGGCAGCATCGTCGGTGTCGACCCGGACCTTCTCCGTCTGCCCTGCTGTGGATGAGAAAGTCTCAACCGGACCGGTCGGCTTCTCCCGTTCCGGGACAAGGGTCGTCAGGTCCGAAATTACACGAACCGGCTTCAGCCCGGTAATGAACGTCGTCAGGTCCAGCCAATGCGTCCCGATATCGCCGACCGAGCGCAGAGCACCACCCGTGTCCGCCTCGAGCCGCCAGTTCCAGTCGGTCGGTTTGGCAAGCCAGTCCTGATGGTAATGTCCCGTCACGAACCGGATGTCGCCCAATCCGCCTTCCGCCACCAGGCGATGCGCGTGCTGGTTCAGCGGATAGAAGCGTATGTTGTAGCAAACCGCCGCAATGCGACCGCTGGACCGCGCGATCTCCACCAATTCTCCAGACTGCTCCGCCGTGACCGCCAACGGCTTTTCGCAGATCACGTGCTTGCCGGCCTGCAAGAGCGCCTTCACCTGAGGAAAGTGTGCATTGTTCGGGGAAGTGACATGCACGACCGAGGCGCCGTCGTCGGCAACAAGCTCGTCCAGGTCGGCATAGGCGTGACCCACACCGAGTTCCGCCGCCCGGGCGGCGCCGCGGTCCGCGCTGCTTCCCAGCATGCCACGAACATCCAAGCCCAATCTGCGGACGGCAGCCAAATGCACGCTGCCAATGAAACCCGTGCCAATGATCGCCACACCGATCGTCATTCAGCCATCTCCCCGTGCGCGAGGTCGGCGGCGCAGCGGACCAGCACGTCTGTCCACTCCATACGCGCCGCCAGAGTTGCGACAGCGGCCGTGTGCCGCATGTCCAACTGAACGAATTCGAACCGGGCGGTCCTCCACTGCTGGCACGATCTCGACCCCGGTGATGACGTCATTCGCGCCAGCATTCTGACAGGCAAGTGCAATGGCCGCTCCGATGCCGTCCCGGCTCGCCCCGATCACCGGAATGTCCATTCCGGCAGAACTATAGGTGGCGACAATTGGCATCCCATCCCCTTCCGCCTTCAAGCCTTTCAGCGACGTGACCGCTTCGCAAGAAGATTTTCGACTTACCAATTTCCCCGCTTCGACGTCGTGTTGCCGACATCGGCATTGCCAACTGGGGCGGGGAAGCAAAGGGCAGCCGCGCATGCATTGATCGCAATGAACGCGTCCCGGACGCGCATTCCGCCACCCACGAAGCTCGCGCGCATCGTGATCCCGGCCGCGTTGACAAGGCCAACGATCGGCCGGAAGTCGCACATTTCGCCTCCCCTGTCCTGACGGCGGCGGACGGCCCGTCACGGCTCGTCTTCATGTCAATCGACCCTTGGGAATGTTCTCGCGCAGGATTATGCGGGGTTCAATATGGGTCAGCGGCAGGATCGATGGACCAGACGCAATCGCCCCGAGCAAGTGAAACACTGCCTGCTCGCCGACCGCGCGCGCGTTCTGATCGATCACTGCGTCGATGCGATCCTCCACCAGCCAGGATCGCGAACTCTTCGTGAGGTCGTGCATCACGACACGGGGCCGGTCCTGTCGGTCCTCCAAGGCCTCGACGATGCCCTTCCGGCCAGCGCCCACGCAATACACCGCGAGAAGATCCGGCACGTTTCGAAGCAGCTTGGCCAACTCGGTGCGCAATTTGGCACTGTCTTCGCCTGTTTCGACGGTCGGCAGGATTTCAAGCCCGGGATGATGCTCACCCATGAAGGTGACGAAGCCGGCCTCGCGCTCCTGATGGCCATGAAACGCCCGGCTGCCGCAAAACACCGCCACCGCGCCTTCGGGCCGACCGACGAGCATGCCGACGATCTGGCCAGCCGTTCTGCCGGCTATCCGGTTGTCGATCCCGACGTAGGAGGACCGCGGCGTCGACAGCACGTCAGATGCCAGCGTCACGACGCGGACGCCGGATTCGCAGAGCCGCCGGATCGCATCCCTTGTGCGCGGATGATCGGTCGTGATGACGCCGACGCCTTCGGTGTTGAGGCCGACGCGATCCAGTGCGGCGACAAAGGAATCCGGCCCGATGCCGTCAAGCCAGAGTATGTTGCAGCACTTCACCAGCGGCTGCGTCTGTGCACAGAGCTGAATGCTCTCTGCCACATCGCGCATGAAGGCATTCCTGGAATGCGGGATCAGGAATTCCAGCCGGGCGGCACGGGACGGCAGCGGCACCATGCCTTCCAGCGGCAGATAGCCAAGCTCGCGTGCGGCGCGCATGACACGCTGCCGGTTCGGCGCGCTCACGCCGGCGCGGCCATTGAGCGCACGGTCCACCGTAGCTGGCGAAACGCCGGCCCTTTCTGCGATGTCGGAAATCGTCGCCCGGCCCATGCGACAGGGCCCCCCTCCCAAATCCTGTGTCTGCCATTCGAAAGTCTCAAAAAGATTCGGAGTTGTCCTGCACGGCGTACATCAGATTCCATCACGTGGGTCGCAATGTCGGCAGGTTCGGAGCAAGATCTGCTTGTTTCATTGCATCAGGAACTTGAAAGGAGGCACATGACTGCACGCAACACGATGCGCTTCTGTCGGCACAATCGGTAGAATCACGGCAACATATGGTATATTGAGGCATATGGCATCTTGAGCCAAGCAACAGGTCTGGCGGGCCAGCGTGCCCATGATGGAATCTGATGGTGTTGCCGCTTGTGACATGGTGGCCGAGTCGCGATCCTTTCTCGAGCAACCGGCGACCGGAGGTGCCGAGGGCACCTGTCCAGATCGGGGGAAGAATGGCGGAAGCGGCATCACCGCGGGACTACGCTCATTCGGCCAGGGACTATTCGCTGACTGGCCCGTCCTCGAAACACGCCATCGAGGCGGGGCTTGCCGCGGCAGAGTGGTATCACAGCACGCTTTCGCGCAAGACCATGAAGACTCTAATGAAACGCCGCGACGGGCCCGCGGTCCTGGACACGCTGGTCTGGGCAGCGCTGCATGTCGTCTTCGCGACCGGCGGCATCTACTTCTGGGGCGGTTGGCTCGCGCTGCCATTCTGGCTTGCCTACGGTGTGATCTACGGCTCGGCCTGCGACAGCCGTTGGCACGAATGCGGTCATGGCACCGCATTCCGGACCCGCTGGATGAACGACGCGGTCTATCACGTTGCGTCCTTTCAGATCATGCGGAACCCGGTGAACTGGCGCTGGAGTCACGCCCGCCACCATACCGACACAATCATTGTCGGGCGCGACCCCGAAATCGTGTGGATGCATCCGATCAACCTGACCTTGAAGGCCCTTGCATATGTCGGCATCTGGGACACATGGAGTTCGCTTCTGGTCCTGGCGCGAAACGCGACGGGCGAGCTTTCTCCGGACGAAAGGGACTACATCCCGGAAAGCGAGTGGCCCAAGGCGGTTTTCTGGGCACGCGTTCACATGGGCGGCTACGCCGTGGTCGCAGCCGTCGCCTTCGGGATGTTGGTGGCCGGGATGGGATGGATGTCTGCCATCCCGCCTATCTTGATCGGTGGTCCGCGGATTTACGGGTGCTGGCACTTCGTGATGACCGGGCTTCTGCAGCACGGCGGGCTGGCCGAGGACGTGATCGACCACCGGCTCAATTCGCGCACGCTCTACCTCAATCCGGTGTCACGCTGGCTCTACTGGAACATGAACTATCACATCGAGCATCACATGTTTCCGATGGTGCCCTATCACGCGCTGCCTGCGCTGCACGAAGCGATCAAGGATGACCTTCCGCCTCCGAACACGTCGCTTTGGGACGCCTATCGCGAGATGATGGCCGCCGTGATGCGGCAGCGGCGCGAACCAGGCTACTACGTCCGAAAGGAGCTGCCACCCACTGCCCGGCCCTACAGGGAAGACCTGCACCAGTCCGTGACGTTCCGGGATGCAACAGGATGACAGGGCCGTTCCAGAGGGAATGGAGCCGCCGTGACTTGGCCTGATGCTCGCGTCGTCGAGGAAGTCGCGGAGGGCGACATAGACATGCACAACATTTGCCACGCATCTCAAGTCTCTGTCCGAACGGACGTCTTGCAACGCGGTGAATTCGTGGTTGATTGCCTCGGTCCGAGAGCTTCCGGCGTTGGAGACGCGGAAAACATCAACGCCGGCGAGAAACTGCGGGCATGACCCGGATTTCGGCGGAGGGCATAGAGCTATCCTTCGACCGCCGAACCGGGCTCATCGAACGATTCGCCGTCATGGACGGCCGTGTCGAAGTCGCGCCGCTTCATCGTGCGCCATGGGTGGATACCGGCGAGGCCATGCCCCCCGACGCAGCACCGCACGTGGCTGCGCTTGGCGGCGACTTCTTCTGCGCCCCGTTTGCCGCCCGCGAAGGCGTTTCGCCGCTACATGGCTGGCCCGCAAATTCCGTCTGGAACATTGAATGTCAGGAAGGCGGCATGCTTCGTGCCGCTTTGGGAAAGCAGGTTTACGGTGCCCGGCTGGTCAAGGAACTGATCCTGCGCGATGGTCATCCTTTCGTCTACCAAAGTCACAAGTTCACTGGTGGCAGCGGGCGCGTGCCTGTCGCCAATCACGCAAACCTTTCCCTGCCCCGGGGCGGGATCATCCGGACATCGCCAAAAGTATGCTGGGAAACTCCGAAGAACCCCCTGGAAAGCGATCCGGCCAGAGGCAGGTCAGCCCTGAAATACCCTGCGAACAGCAACTCGCCAAAAGCGTTTCCGGGTCTCACGGGCGATGTGGACCTTACCACGTACCCCTGGCACCCGCGCCACGAGGATCTCGTGATTGGCATCGAAGATGGCGGGCACGAGCTTGGTTGGACGGCAGTGTCTCGCCCTGCAAGCGGCGACCTGTTTCTCTCGCTCAGAAACCCGCGGCAACTGCCGATGACGATGCTTTGGCACTCAAATGGCGGCCGCGACTACCCTCCGTGGAACGGTCGCCACCGCGGCTGTCTGGGCATCGAGGACGGCGCGGCATCGCACATGCTGGGCCTCTCGGACGAGACGGCACTGTGCGGCCCTGGCGGGCTGTCGCTCGATCGGGACGGCAGCGTGGACGTCAGGCACATCATTGGCGCCGCTTGCTGGCCGACCGGCGAGCCGGTCTCAGACATCGGTCTGTGCGGCATGTCGCTCCTGATCAAGGGTGACGCAGGCGCGGTGCGCAAGCTGCCCATAGACGGCGAGTTCCTGGCGCTTTGAGATGGCTTCACCGGGTTGGATCTACCCACGAAGCCGCGGCAGCCGCTCAACGTCAAACCCGAAGGAGCCCTTCGCGCAACTGGTTCCGCCCTGACCAACGGGAGGGTGCCGCAAGATCAGGGCCGAAATCCACCGTGAGTGACCTGCCCTTCCTGAACTCGGTTTCCTGAATCCGGTGAACATCCCCGCGTAAGGTCGCCCGTTGCTGCGCCCAACCAAAATATTGATCAGGCACCCAACGGATCTCGCGTGCCTGTTCTACACGCTGGTCACCCAAGGGGAGGAATACGTGGAGCGAGGGATCGAGACCTACGAAAGCCGCCGCGTGAACCTGACCGTCTTGAACCTCGGGGGCGGGCCAAGCAGCCTGGATGCCGGCTGGTCAGGATGCCCGAAGGCCGGAATTCGGAAAACAGCGTGGACTCAACGACATAGAGGTATTCTTGCTCAAAAGCCCACTACTGTCAGTTCCTTCTTTCCCGACCTCCTTCGCGTCACTTCCGGCATCGTCGAAGTCCCGGTCCGGGCATTCCCAACCCGGTAGCTGTCGCCCCGCCCCTGAGACGAACGCGCTTGGCGCGGCGTCCCGTCGAAGACCGGTTCGACGCCCTGCCATTCGGCTGAGACCGCGCGGCTTCCCCGTTCTGTCCTAGACCGCAGTCTCGCGGCAGGTCCGGGGCGGCCTCCGCAAGCAATGCCTGGAGCGACGGCCGCGCCTCCGGACCGCGCCCGGCCGCCAAATTGACAGCCACCGACCGAACCGCCTGAGTTTCGGTTGCCAACGTCCGGTCCGCATGCCGTCGCCTTCGAGTGTCACGGCGAGATCGGTACAGGCAGCCTCCTCGTCCTGGAAAACGGCGACGGGGGATTGGAGGCAATTCGGGAAGGCGTTTCGGCGCTTCCTGCCGGAAGCCGACGTCGCGCGGCCTTCGGATCGAGTCACTCGTCGGCACATCGGAGAACGCCGCGAACAGCCGGACCTGGATCGCCGTGCCGGTCTGCGTGATCGTCGCGATCATGCGCAAACGTCCGAAAATCCGGGAGGGCCTTCAAGAATCTTGCAGATTCTGGGTTCCACGATCTCCTGGAAAACCTCGTTGAATCAACTGCTTGACACGACGGGACATCGGATTCCGCCGGACTGCCAAAGCAAGCAATTGAATCTGTCCAGCTTTTCATTAGACAGTAGTGACGCGCTATCGGAAATTTCCGGATATGGGAGGATCAAAGATTACTAGATGTATCGCTGTCATCGGACCGTCAGGAGTTGGCAAGTCCGAACTCGTAGACCAGATGACCATGCTCGAGGGCAAAAGGCCGCCTGCCGCACCGCCTGTCGATCTGCGCTGCGCGGAGTTTTCCTACCTCGGTGAGAACTGGGTCGCACTGGACTGCCCGGGATCGCTTGAGTTTGCTCAAACTGCGCTTGATGCCGTTCTCTGTGTCGATGCCGTCGTCATCGTGGCATCTCCCGACCCCGACCAGGCCGTCCTTGCCGCTCCCTGGATTCGCCTCGCCGAGACGGGAAACGTTCCTCGCTTTGTTTTCGTGAACCGCATTGACGAGTGCCGCCACGACGCACGCGGCATCATGTCTGCCATTCAATCCTATTCTGCCCATCCGATCATCCTGAGGCAGGTTCCCATTCGTGATGGCGAACGTGTCGTTGGCGCGGTCGATCTCGTGTCCGACCGGGCCTGGCGCTATCGGGATGGTGAACCGTCTGAACTCATAGAGGTGCCGGATGACCTTCAGGACAGGAAGGCGGAGGGCCTTGAAGAACTGCTTGAGACCCTTTCGGAACATGATGACTGGCTTCTCGAGGAGATCATTGAAGATCGAACGCCCGCGACAGGTGCGGTCTACGGGATCTGCGCCCGGACGCTTGCCGAGAACCTGACGGTCCCGGCCTTTTTCGGATCCGCCGCGACCGGAAACGGCATCCGCCGGTTGATGAAAGCCCTCCGCCATGAAGCTCCCCAGCCCGGTGACACGTCTTCCCGCCTGAACGGCGCTGTTGCATCCACATTCATGAGCCGCACCCGGAAGCACGTGGGCAAGTTTGTCTGGTTGCGCAGTTTTGCCGACGAATTGAGTTCGGGAGCCACGGTCGGCGGAAATTCGATAGGCGGGCTGGTCGAGCCGTTCGGCGAGAGGCCTGCCGCGAAGGCATCCATCGATGCCGGCGGGGTCGCGGCGGCGGTGAAATCGGATCATCTGAATGCCGGATGCCTGTATTCCGAGACCGGTCAGATCGACTCTCCCGAATGGTACAAGGCGTTTCCCGCGCTCTGGAACCGGACGATTTCAGCGGTGAACGACCGGGATGACGTCAAGCTTTCCGAAGCATTGCAGCAGATCGCCGCGGAAGACCGTTCGCTGACGGTGATTCTTGACCAGGAAAGCGGTCAAGTAATCCTTGGCACCCAAGGATCGCAGCATCTTCGAAGAGTCCAGCAGACGCTGTCCGATGTCTTCGGTGTCGAAACGGACACCGGACCATTTGTCGCCCACTATCGGGAAACGATTACCCGGAACACCGACATACATTTCCGTCACAAGAAACAGTCAGGGGGTGCGGGACAGTTTGCCGACGTCAAGCTGACTGTCGGGCCTGCCAAGCGTGGCGACGGATTCGCCTTTTCGGAGAAGATTCATGGTGGATCGGTCCCCAGGAACTACATTCCCGCAGTTCGGCTGGGCGCCGAGGAGGCCATGGCGCGAGGACCGCTTGGATTCCCTGTCATTGATGTGCTGGTCCAGCTGTACGACGGCCAGCACCATTCGGTCGATTCGTCCGACATGGCTTTCAGGATCGCTGGCCGCGGCGGAGTTTCCGAAGGATTGAGCAAGGCACAGCCGGTACTGCTGGAACCGATCTTTGAAGTCCGGTTCCGGGCGCCGTCCGTCTTCACCGGCGCCCTCAATCCGATGATCTCGTCCATGCGCGGCCAGATTCTCGGATTTGACCGTGAAGCCGGTGCAGAGGGCTGGGACGTTGTTCGCGCACTCATGCCCGGTACATCCCTTGAAGGCCTGATCAACAATCTTCGGTCGGCAACCCAAGGTCTTGGCAGGTACGAAGCGGACTTTGCGCATTTCCAGGAGTTGTATGGCCGCGAAGCCGATGAAATCGTCGAGAGGCGCGCCGAGGAAAACGCACGCCGGTAAAATCGGGGCAGGCCTGCGACCGCAGTGCCCGGCACCCGCTTAACGCTTGCGGAAACGCGTCATGCAACCTAACTTCACTACATGCCGGACGCGCCGCTCATAGATCCGTTTCAGCGCGCAATCACGTATTTGCGCGTTTCGGTCACTGACCGCTGCGATTTCCGTTGCGTGTACTGCATGTCGGAACACATGACTTTCCTGCCGAAGCGGGATCTGCTGACCCTGGAAGAGCTGGACCGGATGTGCTCGGCATTTGTTCGGCTGGGCGTCAAGAAGCTCAGGATCACTGGCGGCGAGCCGCTTGTCAGGCGCGACATTCTAACGTTCTTCCGCGCCATGACCAGGCACTTGGAGCGCGGCGCCCTCAAGGAACTGACCGTCACGACCAACGGCAGCCAGCTCGCACGGTTTGCGGATGACCTTGTCGATGCCGGAGTGCGGCGCGTGAACGTCTCGCTTGACACGCTGGACCAGGAGAAGTTCGCCCGCGTCACACGCTGGGGTCGCCTGCCCCAGGTGCTGAACGGCATTGATGCGGCGCAGAATGCCGGGCTGCGTGTCAAGATCAACACGGTTGCGCTCAAGGGATTCAACGAAGACGAGCTGTTTCGGCTGGCGGAATGGTGCGCGTCGCGTGACATGGACCTGACCTTCATCGAGGTCATGCCAATGGGCGACCTCGGTGGCGAGGACCGCGTTGGCCAGTACTGGAGCCTGAAGGATCTGCGCGGCCGTCTCGAAGAGCGTTACACGCTTGTCGACCTGGCCCACCGGACGGGAGGGCCCGCACGGTACGTCCGGGTCGAGGAGACTGGCCAGCAAGTGGGCTTCATCACGCCCTTGACGCACAACTTCTGCGAATCGTGCAACCGGGTGCGGCTGACCTGCACCGGCGTACTCTACATGTGCCTCGGCCAGGAGGACATGGCGGACCTCCGGGCTCCTCTCCGGGCCTCGGAGAGCGACAGGCCGCTGGAGGATGCGATTCGGGCGGCCATCGGGCGCAAGCCAAAGGGCCACGACTTCGACTATTCGCGCCAGCGCGCGGACGGACAGGTCAGCCGTCACATGAGCCACACGGGCGGTTGAGCGACCGAGCTGACCTTTCGACCTGATGACAGGCGGTCAGGGCCATGCTCATCATCGCCGATGCACGCCAGCCAGCGGACGTGTGCACCCAATGTTCAGCGATGCGGACCGAGACCCTGCCAGGACGGGTGTCCGAAGACGGTTGACAGGACTCGACGCCGCTGCGGCTGCATCAAGTCCGTCGGCGCGGCGGACGAAATCGCGCTCGCCAGCCTGATCCGGACCGGCCTCGCAGGACTTTGCGACATCACGGAATCAAGGCAAGAACTGGTTCGGACCAGGACCGGAGACCGACGTCCGCATCAAACCGGCGTCACTGTCCGGCAAGGTCTCCCTACGTGCAGTAGATCTCGCCGAACTTCGTGTCGAGATAGTCGAGAAGAGGGGCTTCCGAAGGCGCTTCCCCAATCGCGCGCTCCATGAGGTCAAGGGGCTTCAACAGGCCGCCGAAGCGGTGGATGCGCTCGCCGAGCCAGCGGCGGGCGGGCTCTGTCGCACCCTCTGCAAGCGCTTCGTCCAGTCCGGAGACCTCGCGCCTCATGGCGGCGTGCAGGCAGCCCGCATAGACATTGCCCAGCGTGTAGGTCGGGAAATAGCCGAACAGGCCCTCGGACCAATGCACGTCCTGCAGGACGCCGTTGGACGGCTTGTCGACGCCGACCCCGAAATCCGCCTGGAATCTCTCGTTCCATGCCTCGTTGACGTCAACGGCCTCGAGCCGCCCGTTGACCAGGTCGCGCTCCAGGTCGAACCGGAGCAGCACGTGGAGATTGTAATCGACCTCGTCCGCCTCGGTCCGGATGAAGCCGGAAGAAAACCTGTTGACGGTTGCGAAGAACGATTCTTCGTCCGCGATGCCGAAGTCCCCGAAAATGTCCCGCATTCTCCGGAAGAGCCAGCCGGAAAATTCCCTGCTGCGGCCAATCTGGTTCTCGTAGATGCGGCTCTGGCTCTCGTGCACGCCGGTCGACACGCCGTCGCCAAGCGGCGTCAGGAGATAGGCCCGGTCGATTCCCTGCTCGTAGCAGGCATGGCCGACTTCGTGTATCGTCGAATAGATGCAATTGAACGGATCCCTCGTATCCGTCCGCATCGTGATTCGCACGTCAAGGCCGGATCCGGCGGAAAACGGATGCACCGCCTTGTCTATGCGGCCGCGCGTCCTGTCATAGCCGAACACTTCCGCAAGCTCGGCCGCAAGCCGGAGCTGGCCTGATTCGTCGAAATCGTGATCGAGTTCCGGAACCTTCCGCTCCGACCCCATGATGCGGTCGCGCAGGTCCACGAGGCGCGGGCGCAGCGCGCCGAACATCCCCTCGAGCTCGACCTCGGTCATCTCCGGTTCGAACCCGTCAAGCAGTGCGTCGTAGGAGTTGCCTCCGTCGGCCAGCGCCGCCGCCTTCTCGCGCACCAGCGCCAGGACCTCGCCAAGCCTTGGCGCGAACAGGCCGAAGTCGTCCGTCCGCCGCGCCTCGGCCCATACGCGCCGCGAAATCGACCCGGTGCGGGCGAGCGCCGCGGAGAGCTCCTCGGGAACGCGCAGGCTGCGTTCGTGGTTTCGGCGAATCAGCTCGACCTGCCGGCATTGCACTTCGTCTGCCGGGCGCACCTCCTCGAGCCAGGCTCCAATGCGGGGATCGGTGCGCCGACGGTGCAGGACACCTTCGAGGGCGGCGAATTCCTCCGCTCTCTGCTCGCCCGCACCGGGCGGCATGACCGTCTCCTGGTCCCAGGACAGCCGCCCCATGACCTGCCCAAGCGCCTCGGTCTCGCGTTGAAACGCCATCAGTTCGTCGTATGCGCTCATCCCGCATCCCTTACCGATTGATCGAGCGGATAGCTGGCCAGGAAACGTGCCCGAAGGATCAGGAAGAACAGCAGCACCGCGCCAAGCTGGTGCAGAATCGCAAGTTCCAGCGGAGCAACGTAGAGCACGGTCACGATCCCGAGAAGCAGCTGGAGGACCAGCAACGCGAGCACCGACGCGAACGCCCTGCGGGTCGCCCTGTGGCCCGATCTTCGGGCTCGCAGCCAGAACGCGATGCCAAGGGCCAGCAGCAGGTAGCCCGCGATCCTGTGCATGAACTGCACCAGCCCGGCATTCTCCAGGAAGTTCCGCCACACCGGCTCCAGGTCGAAGGCGCCGGGCGGGAAGAACTGCCCCGCCATGCCCGGCCAGTCATTGAACGTGCGGCCTGCGTCGATTCCCGCCACGAGCGCCCCGAGCAGAATCTGCAGGAACGCAAGGTGCATCAGACCCGTGGCCGCCGACAGGAGCCGGGCGTCGCGCATCCGCCTCGCTTGCAGGAGTCCGACCTCGCTCCGGCCAAGAAGCATCACCTGCCACGCAATGATGCCGAGGATCACGAAAGCGAGCCCGAGATGCACGGCGAGCCTGTAGGAAGCGACGTCCAGGACGTCGCCGGAAAGACCGGACGAAACCATCCACCACCCGATCGCGCCCTGAACGCCGCCAAGGATGCCGAGCAGCAGCAAGCGCCCCGTCCAGCCGGCAGGAATGCGGCGCGTGGCAAGAAAGAACAGGAATCCGGCGGCCCAGACGAGGCCCGTGACGCGACCAAGCTGCCGATGCCCCCACTCCCACCAGTAAATGGTCCTGAATTCGGCAAGGGTCATGCCTTCGTTCTGAAGCCGGTATTCGGGAAGCTGCCGGTACTTCTCGAATTCCGCCTCCCACGCTTCGGCGCTCATGGGAGGAAGGGCACCGGAGATCGGCTGCCATTCCGTGATCGAGAGCCCGCTGTCGGTCAGCCGCGTCAGCCCGCCCGCGACGATCATCAGCACAACCAGAACGCCAAGCGCAGACAGCCAGACGCGAATGGCGCGCCTGGCTCCCTTCCTGGAACCGTCTATGACACCGCCTGCGGGTGCGGAGGCCCGTTTCGCGCCTTCGCCGACCTCCTCGAAGATGTTGCGTTTCCTGCTCATCCAAAACCTCTTGCCTCGCGCGAAATGTAGTTCGGCACCCCCGACCCGTCCAGTCAGTCGCCGCGCTCCTTCCAGCGAACCATCTGGCGCAGGATTCCGTGGAGAACCTGCACGTCGGCCGACGTGAGCGGCATGCGCGACCACAGGTTCCGGAGCGCCTGCTTCATCCCGGGGGCCTTCTCGGGAGGGAAGAAGAATCCGGCATCCTGGAGACGGTCCTCGTAGTGGGATGCGAGCCGTTCCACTTCTGCATGCGAGGCTGGCACCGGATCGGAGGGATCGCGCTCCCGATGCGGAACGCCGCCCGCCGCCCGGCGCCATTCGTACGCGGTCAGAAGCACGCATTGCGCAAGGTTGAGGGAAGGGAACTCCGGGTTTACGGGAACCGAGATGATCGCGTTTGCCCGCGCGACATCGTCGTTCTGGAGACCGGCACGCTCCGGTCCGAACAGCACGGCCACGCCCTGCCCTCCCGCGATCCTGGCCGCCGCGTCCTGCATCGCGGCCTGGGGCGGGAGGACATCCTTCCTGAGCTCCCGGCTGCGTGCGGTGGTCGCATACACGAAGATCGAATCGGCGACCGCTTCGGAAACCGACCCGACCAGCCTCGCTTCGTCGAGAAGCCGGCCCGCACCGGTTGCCATGGCAACCGCCCTGGGGTTCGGCCAGCCGTCCCTCGGCGCGACGATCACCATGCGTTCCAAACCGAAATTCCACATCGCGCGCGCAGCGGCGCCGATGTTCTCGCCCATCTGGGGCTCCACAAGGACAAAGAGGGGTTGGCTCACGATTGCGCAAATAGGACGCCTCTGACGCGGGCACAAGCCGGCAGCGAAGGCCGGTTGCAGATCGGCAGGGCTCGCGGTGCGCGTGCATGGCCGGCCTGTGCCTTGACACGGCACGAGAGAGGGCCGCCGACCTTCCCACGCAGGCGGCAAGCGGCTATAGGCTCGGGCGCGAACCCTTGGAGACGCCGGATGGCCGGACCGGACAAGCCGCAGATCTACCTGCTGACTCCGCCGGAGTTTGATCTCCCGACGTTTCGGGACCAGCTGGCCGCCGTCATGGACGCGCATGAGGTCGCCTGCCTGCGGCTGGCCATGGCGACGCGGGACGAGGTCCGGCTGTCACGCGCGGCCGATGCATTGCGAGAGGCGGCACATGCCCGCGACGTGGCCATAGTCATCGAATCGCATCTTGCCTTCGCCCGGGATCTTGGGCTTGACGGCATCCATCTCGTCGACGGGGCGCGATCGGTCAGGAAGGCACGCGGTGTGCTGGGCAAGGACGCCATCGTCGGAGCCTATTGCCACGCCTCCCGTCACGACGGGATGAACGCAGCCGAGGCCGGCGCCAGCTACGTGGCCTTCGGGCCTGTCGGCGCGTCGGCGCTTGGTGACGGCACGTTGGCCGAACGTGACCTCTTTGCCTGGTGGTCCGAGATGATCGAGCTGCCTGTCGTGGCGGAAGGCAATCTCGACACTGGCCTTGCTGCAAGCCTCGCCCCCGCCACCGACTTCTTCGGCATCGGAGAGGAAATCTGGCGGCAGGAAGATCCTGCCGAGGCCCTAGCCGGATTCGTCCGCGCCCTCGGCTGATCCCTGGGGATGCGCCGACCGCACCCGCATTTCAGCCTCTGCCGCAAGCGCCTTTCGTTCCGCGAAGTCCGTGACACGCAGCGGCTCGTGCCACGTCACCGCGACCTTTCCCTGGCGACGTGTTCCGAGCGTCTTCACGACGTGAGAGCCGAATTCCATGTCTCCCCACCATCCGTAGTAGCGCGGGTCGGCACCTTCGGGCGCGTGATAGACGACCGTGACCGGCTGGACCCAGAGTTCCGGCAGCCGATTCGAGAAGAGAGCGGCGAAGAGCGTCGACTTGAACGGCAGGACGCGCCGACCGTCGCTGGACGTGCCCTCCGGGAAGAACAGGATCCGGTGCCCGGCCGCGAGGCGCTCCTCGAACGTCGACTTCTGGTTCCCGGCCTCGCGCCTGTCCCGCTGGACGAAGACGGTTCCCGTGCCGCGCGCCAGCCATCCGATTCCGGGCCAGCTGGCCACTTCGGCCTTTGAGACGAAGTAGAGCGGTCCCGTCGCATTGAGCGTGAAGATGTCCAGCCACGAACTGTGATTCGACACGATCACGCCCGGACGGTTCACCGGTGAACCGTTGATCTCCAGGCGCATCCCGAGAACGCGAAACGCGTTGCGGCAGACGAAGACGACAATCTGCGGCGTCCAGGGCCGAGGACTGCCGAAGAGCGGACGCTCGACCAGCCTGACCAGCAGCAGGATTCCGAAACAGCCGAATACCAGGGCGCCCAGTGCCGCCCCCCTGAAGGCGACGAGAATCCAGCCGAGAAGGCCGGGCATGGACGCTTCAGGCGCCGCGTCGGAACGCCAGGTCGGGCTGTTCATCCTCCGGAGCCTTTCGAGTAGCGGATGCGTGCGGCGGGTTTCATCCGTTCGATGTCGATCACCAGGCACACGTCTGTCGTGTTGAACTTGTGGTCCACGAAAGCGCCATCCCCGACGAATCCGCCGAGCTTCAGGTAGGACTTGATCAATGCCGGCGTGGCTCGCATCGCGGCAACCCTGTCAATCTCTTCCGGCGCGAGCAAGTCCATTGGCTGGTAGACGTCCTCCCGCGCGCGCACCCTGAGTTCGGGCGGCGCCAGGTACGAGTGGTGCAGGTGCGACAAGGGTTCGGCAAGCGCGTCGGTGTCAGTGCCATGGAGACTCGCGACGCCGAAGAGAATCTCGATGTCCCGTTGGCGCACGTAGTCGGCGAGGCCGGTCCAGAGAAGGTGCAGCGCGATGCCGCCCCGGTACCCCTGGCGCACGCATGAGCGGCCAAGCTCAAGAAGCTTCCTGCCGCTTTCGACGAGCAGGGAGACGTCGTACTCGTCCTCGGAATAGAACCTGTCCCGAAGGCCTCCCGGCAGCACGCGGTAGACCCCAACCACGTGATCGAGGGCCGCGCGGTCCCGGTTGCTGTCCACCAGGATCAGGTGATCGAAATCCGGATCGAATTGGTCTCTCTCGAACCGGCCTTCGTGATCGACCATGTCGCCGTCACCGCCCAGTTCCTCGACGAACACCTCGTAGCGCAGGCGCTCGGCCGCCAGACGATCCTCTTCGGTCGTGGCAAGGCGCAGCGTCAGATGTGCCGCTTCAAGTTCCATGGACCGCCGAGCGTTTCGAACCGCCGGTTGTCCGCGTCGAGAGAAACTCCGGAAGCGCACAATGCCGGGCTGGCGCCGATGAACGACCGAGCGCCGGACAGTCCGTGGAGGCAAAGCCTGCCGTCATTCGGAGTGGAAGACCGGGACCAGATCGACCCGGCTGCTGTCGATGACGACCTTGCCCTCGTCCGGGAAGTTCACGGTGACGCGCCCGCCGATGTTGGACTGCACCTGGCCGGTCCCCCAATCCGGGCGCTGGGGGTGCCGGACGAGATTGCCGGGAGCAAGCGGGAACGAAACGTCTGTCATGGCACCATGGTCTCCCGGCGTGCGCAGCCCTTCCATGTCAGGCCGGGACGATACCACATTCCCTTGCGCGCACAAGAAACGCCCGAGACGGGATTTTCGCTCGCCCCTGCTGCACCGTCGCGCAGGCTTCGGGCCGGCCTGGAGTCGCCGCTTGTCCGCAATCCCCGGATCGTTTCCCTCTCGATGATCACGGACGGTCAACGGGCGGGAAGCGACCGGCAATGCCAGCCCGGTCCGGCTGCCCGGAATCGCGCTGACACTCAAGGCATGGAGGTCAGCTCCTGACGGCACCCTCGGCAGTCACCAGGTACTTGAAGCTGGTAAGCTGGGTGGCACCGACGGGACCGCGCGCGTGGAGCTTTCCGGTGGCAATGCCGATCTCCGCTCCCATCCCGAACTCGCCTCCGTCCGCAAACTGGGTTGACGCGTTCTGCATGAGAATCGCACTGTCGAGATTCCGGAAGAACCTTGCAGCCGCACTGTCGTCCGCGGTGATGATGCTCTCCGTGTGCGAAGAGCCATGGGTGCGGATGTGCTCAATGGCGCGGTCAATCGACTCGACGACCTTCGCGGCAATCTTCATGTCCAGGTACTCGCGGCCCCAGTCCTCGGCGGTTGCGGGCACGACGCCTTCAACGGCCTGCGCAGCCTCGTCTCCCCTGACCTCGACACCGGCTTCCAGCAATGCCCTGATGACGGGCTGCCCAACCTCCTTGAAGGCATCCTCGTGAATCAGGAGGCATTCGGCTGCGCCGCAGATGCCGGTACGCCGGGTCTTGGCATTCAGCACCACCCGAAGGGCGGTGTCCTTGTCGGCGGCGGCATCGACGTAGACATGCACTATCCCTTCAAGGTGAGCAAAGACAGGGACCCTGGCCTCCTGCTGCACGACGCCCACCAGGCCCTTGCCCCCTCTCGGCACGATGACATCGACATGATCCGTCATGCGCAGCAGTTCGGACACGGCGGCGCGGTCTCGGGTCGGAACGCGCTGCACGGCGTCCCGGGGCAGGCCTGCGGCATCAAGGCCGTCCAGCAGGCATGCGTGAATGGCGCCCGCGGAGTGGAAGCTTTCGGAGCCGCCCCGCAGTATCACGGCATTTCCGGACTTCAGGCAAAGCGAGGCCGCATCCGACGTGACGTTGGGCCTGCTCTCGTATATGACGCCGACGACACCGAGCGGCGTCCTGACGCGCCTGACATGCAGCCCGTTCGGCCTGTCCCACTCGTCCATGACCTCGCCCACAGGGTCGGGCTGGGAAGCCACGTCGCGGAGGCTGCCACAAATTCCCTTGATTCGGTCCGCGTCCAGCAGAAGCCGATCCATCATGGCCGCAGAAAGGCCCTTCTCGCGACCGTAGGCGATGTCTTCCGCATTTGCGGCGATGATTTCCTCACGACGCCGCCAGATGGCATCGGCAGCGCTTCCGATGGCGGTCCGCTTTGCCTCCGGCGACGCAACGGCAAGTTCCATGGCGGCAACCCGGGCACGTTGGCCAATGTCCGTCATGACTTCCCGGACATCCGCAAGGTCTTTCATCGCGCGCTCCTTTCCGGCATCGGCAATCGATACACGTCCCCGATGCAGTTGTCCAATCAGCGCTCAGGTTGCCATGTCGTCGCGGTGAACGAGGGCCGCTCGCCCCGGATAGCCCAGGATCGCCTCGATGCGGCCGGATCGTTCGCCCTTGATCCGGTCCGCCTCGTCCGACGTGTACCTGGTCAGCCCAACACCCAGCCGCGAGCCGTCCGGTCCCAATATCACCACTGGCTCACCTCTTCCAAAAGTGCCTGACACGCCTGTTACGCCCGCCGGCAAGAGGGACTTTCCCCCGAGAAGCGCGGGCACGGCACCGGCATCGACATGGAACTCGCCCCTGGGCTTCATGGCGGCAATCCATCGCTTTCGCGCCGATTGAGGATCGGTCTCGGCCGCGAACCAAGTCGCCGCCGCGCCGTTGGCGAGCGATTTCAGGGGGTTGAACACCGATCCTTTCGCAATCGCCATGGCAGCCCCGCCAGCGGCGGCCGTCTTGGCGGCGAGAATCTTGGTCTTCATGCCCCCTTTCGAAAGCCCGGTTCCTGCATCGCCTGCCATCGCTTCGATCTCTGGCGTAATGCTGTCTACGAAATCGATGCGCCGAGCCTCCGCGTCAGTCTTGGGGTTGCCGGAATAAAGCCCGTCCACGTCCGAAAGAAGCACCAGGACATCGGCCCCGACCGTGACCGCAATCTGGGCGGCAAGACGGTCATTGTCGCCGAAGCGGATCTCGTCCGTGGCAACGGTGTCGTTTTCGTTCACGATCGGCACGGCACCAAGGCCCAGGAGCTGCTCGAGCGTCGCCCGGCTGTTGAGGTAGCGCCGCCTGTCGGCACTGTCCTCGAGCGTGACGAGCACCTGCGCCGTCGAGATTCCGAATGGCGCAAGGACCTCTTCGTAGGCGCGCGCAAGCCGAATCTGCCCGACCGCTGCTGCCGCCTGGCTCTTTTCCAGAGGCAACGCTCCGTCAGGAAGGCCAAGGGTCGCTCGTCCGAGCGCTATCGCGCCCGACGAGACCAGGGCGACGTCCTTTCCTTCGCTCTTCAACCAAGCGACATCCTCGGCAAGCGAGTTCAGCCACGGCACGCGCAGCTTTCCGCTCTCGACCAGGAGGGCCGAACCGACCTTGACGACGACACGTCCCGCTTCGCTCAGGGATGCCATGCTGCCAGCTCCCTGGTCGAGTCCTGCGCGACCCTCTTGCCTTCGTCAATCTGGCGCTTGAGCGCACGAAGCACATCCTGCACCCCGTCGCGGCTCACGCCGGAAACCTGCATGACGGGGCCGGCAACGGCTTCCAGTTCCCTTTGCCTCGCGTCCCGATCGGCTTCCGTCAGGGCGTCGACCTTGTTGAGCGCGGTGATCCGAGGCTTCGCGGCCAATCCTTCACCGTATGCCTCCAGTTCACGGACAACCGTTCTCCAGTCGCCCGACACGTCTTCGGCGGTCCCGTCGACCAGGTGCAGCAGCACTGAGCATCGCTCGACGTGGCCAAGGAACCGGTCGCCGATTCCGCGTCCCTCGTGGGCACCCTCTATCAGGCCGGGAATGTCACCGAGGACAAGTTCGTCGTCATCCACGGCAACTACGCCAAGATTGGGATGAAGCGTGGTGAACGGGTAGTCGGCGATTTTTGGCCGTGCATTGGAGGTCGCCGCCAGGAAGGTCGACTTGCCTGCGTTCGGAAGCCCGAGAAGCCCGGCATCGGCGATGAGCTTCAACCGGAGCCAGATCTCGCGCTCGACTCCGGCCTGGCCGGGGAGAGCCCGTCGCGGAGCCTGGTTGACCGAGCTCTTGAAACGCAGGTTGCCGAAGCCGCCGTTGCCGCCCCGGGCCAGGCATGCACGCTGACCGACCGCCGTGAGGTCCGCCAGCACCGTCTGCCGGTCCGCGTCCAGGACCTCCGTGCCGACCGGCACGTGAAGAGCGATGTCGGCCCCGTTCCGTCCCGTCCGCTGCCGTCCCATGCCGTGCTGGCCGTTCTTCGCATGGAAATGCTGCCGGTAGCGAAAGTCGATGAGCGTGTTGAGCCCGTCAACCGCCTCGACCCAGACGTCGCCGCCCTTGCCGCCGTCGCCGCCATCGGGACCACCGAACTCGACGTACTTCTCGCGACGGAAGCTGACGCAGCCTGCACCCCCTGAGCCGGAGCGGATCGTCACCCGTGCGAGATCAAGGAACTTCATATCGCATCCTTCAGACGCCTCCTTCGGCGGGAGGCGTCATGCCGCGCCGCATCACTCAAGACGCCTCAAGTAGGTCCAGGTCGGCACGGTCGTGCCGCGCGCCACGGAAAACGTCTCGGCATCGCCGAGATACTGGAAACCCGTGTTGCGCAACACCCTGTCCGATGCCGGGTTGTCCTGGAACACGCTGGCAAACATTGTCTTGTCGTTGTGGGGATTCGCGTCGATCAAGGCTTGCAAGGCTTCCGTTGCAAGGCCGGTGTTCCAGAACGCGGGCACGACCCAGTACGAGACTTCCGATTGCTCGCGATCCATTTGCTCGAGACTGATGAGTCCCAGCACTGCGCCCTGCCCGACAGGCTTGCCGTCCAGTGCCCAGACATCCTCCGTCCGTTCATCGGCCAGTGCGCGCTCCACGAACGCCTCCGCGCCCCCCGGCGGCTGGGGGTGCGGAATGTTGCGGGTCATTCTCGCCACGCGGGCGTCAGCCCCGAAGAGTTCCAGGAAGGCCGCGTCCGAGCGACGCAGCGGGCGCAGGATCAGGCGCTCTGTCTGAATCACGGGCTGGTTGGCGATCGTGTCGAGTTTCACTGGACGCTCCTCCCTGGTCTCAGGCAGACCGTCCGCGACGAATTGAACGATCAGCCTCTTGTCAAATGGGCTTGCCAACGCATTGGCGCAACCGTCACTTCAAGAACAAAGGGGCCGGTGCATGTGCCGACCCCTGAACGCCTTGTCTGTGTCGTCGGCTACTCGGCGGGGCTAGCCTCTGGATGCACGGAGATGAACGTGCGGCCCTTGAGACCCTTGTGAAACGCCACGTTGCCCGTGACGGTGGCAAAGATCGTGTGGTCCCGTCCCATGCCGACGCCCTCGCCCGGCCACCACCTGGTGCCGCGCTGGCGCACGATGATGTTTCCCGGAATGACGGCCTCTCCGCCAAACTTCTTCACGCCGAGCCGGCGTCCGGCTGAATCACGGCCATTTCGGCTGGATCCGCCTGCCTTCTTGTGTGCCATCCCGCTTACTCCTTTCCGGACGTCAGGGCCTTGGCCTGACCAACCCAGTCATCGCGCTCGATTCGACCCTTGAGGGCCAGCCTTTCGTCGATCTCGACGACGTCGCCGGCATTCCAGGCAGCGATCTGTGCAAACGTGGTGATGCCAGCCCCGTTCAGTTTCTTCTCGAGGGCCGGGCCCAGCCCGGCAAGTTTCTTGAGATCGTCCTTCTGCGCCGTCTTCGCGGGCGCATCCGTTCCCTCTGCCTTTGGTTCAGCCTTTGGTTCGGGCTTCGCCTTTGGTTCGGGCCTTGCCGCAGCCTGCTTTCCGGCCTTCTTGTCGTCGGCCTTCTTGGCGGGTTTCGTCGGCTTCGCCGCGACGTCTGCCACTCTTGCGGCTGATCCGGCTCCAACTGCGGGCTTGACGCCCGACTGGCCCGCTCCCTCTTCAAGGATGTTCGTCACGCGCACCAGCGTCAGTTGCTGGCGATGACCCATGGTGCGCTTCGAGGAACTCTTGCGGCGACGGCGAACGAAGTTGATGACCTTCTCGCCCTTGATCTGGTCAACGACCTCGGCCTGCACGGCGGCCCCTTCGACCAAGGGCGTGCCGACGTTCGCACCCACCATCAGGACTTCGTTGAACTGAATCACTTCGCCCGCGCCGGCCGCGAGTTTCTCCACTCGGAGCATGTCGCCCGCCTTGACCCGGTACTGCTTGCCGCCGGTCTTGAGAACCGCAAACATGTGCTTTCCTTCCATCTTCCCGCATTCTTCGGCCCCGGTCACCCCGGCGTTTTCGGCATCTGCCGCCTCGAACTGCGCGCCCGATGAGGGCGTCATTCAAACGTCAATGGCGGGCATTGCCCGCCAGAGGCCCGGCTTATCGTCGGCGACGTCTCGCAAGTCAAGCCCCTCGTTCAAATTTCAGATTCCCAATGCAATCGCTGCCGAAAGAGCTTTCTCCCGCCGATGGCCATGTCCGGTGCGGACGTCGAGCGGGCCGGCAAGACCACAGCCCGGCACGCGACAGACGCGGCACATCGGCCCCTGTGCGCCTCATGCGACACGATCGGGCCGTGAACACGTCGTCCAGCTGACGAAGCGGCTTCTCGGCCCATCCGGCTTCCCCGCACAATTCCAGAAATCGAGCTCCCCGGACGCGGTGACCAAGCCTTTGCCTCCCGCGTCAGAAGAACATGTCCGAAGCTGGTGCGTACTTGCCGCCGAAAGGTGTCCGGCAAGCCCGCGTAGCGCGTTTCTTCCGCCAGCTTTCCGTTCTCGCGCCCCGTGTCTCCGAAGATTCGACGCAAGGCTCTTCAAGCACGACCGCCGTGCCAAAATGCCTTGCGCCGGACAGACTTCTCAAGTATCCGGCTCTCCCAGCCTCGCGGAGAGGTGCCGGAGCGGTCGAACGGGGCGGTCTCGAAAACCGTTGTGGGTGCAAGCCCACCCAGGGTTCGAATCCCTGTCTCTCCGCCAGACACTTTTGTTTTTGCTGCATTTTTCAGTCATGAAACGGGCTGTTGCATGTTCCGTTGCATGTCCGGACGGGGGCCTGCGGAGACGCCCACGACCCGGAAGTCGCAACGCTTTCTTGGTCCGCGGAACGCATCCGCCGTCCCGAGTGGATCGGATGGATCGCGCCATCCTGCAGGCCTTCGTTTGCCGAGGCCGGTTACGGCCCGTCGCCAAGGCCGCCGGCCCCGCCGAACTCAGGCCGGCTTTCCGGGAAGTCCGGAAAGCGTCCCCCGCCGTCCAGGACGGGGCGGAGGGAGGCCTTGCCCTCCACCTTGTCCACGGGGATGCCGTCGGCGTTGACAGGCAGCCCGCCAAGCATCGGCTCCGGCAGCTTCAGCAGGAAAGTCTCTGCGGAATCCAGACCGACGAACGCGGACGCCTTGATCTCGCCCTCGTTCTCGCAGTCCAGGGCCTCGCGAAGCTCCTCGATCTCCTCGTTGGGCGTCACGGACATCCTGTGCCGGGCCCTGTTGACGAGTTCGAGGGGGGAGGTCCGTCCGAGCTTGGCCGCTGCGGCCAGGAACAGCGGGCCAAGGGGGCAGTAGTGCCGCGAGACCAGGACCATGTCCGCCACGTCGCGGGCCTGCATCCTGGACGCTGCGGCGATGACCTTGTTCACCGCGAGGTCGGAACGGTGCAGCCGGACCCCCCAGAGCGGATCCGCCACGAGCGGGAAGTAGCGCATCCGGGTCTCGCCCATCCACTGGACGATGGTTTCGCGCCGGGATCCGTCGCGGACCCTGGCCTCGACGCTGCCCCAGAGATCGTGATCGACGAAAACGTCGAGCCCGTCATCCTCAAGCGCCCGGACATCCTTCCTGACAAGCGGGTCGATCGCCTTTTCGTCGTCATGAAAGACGTCAAGATCATCCGAAAGCCGCTGCCAGTGCTCGTTGAGGACAACCCTGCCGGCGAAGTAGCTTCCTTCCGACCTGTTTGCGGCCATGAGCTTCGCGGCGCGCGCCTGCAGCTCGGTCAGCATCGTCCGTCGAGCTCGTCCGCGGCGGCCAGGAGCCTGCGTCCGAGAACGTATCCCGCGTAATCGGTCCTTTCCATGACCGCCTTGCCCACGGCGCGGAGACGCCTCGGGAGCGGACGCCCCTTGACGGTGCTCTCCGAGATGTTCTCGAATATCTTCAGGTGATACCGCTCCTCGGCCTCGGCGAGGAGCGCGATGGCGTCTTCACGTGACATGTGCAGCCTCCTCCTGGAATCCGCGTTCGTCGTCCGCCCCTGCAATACAGGCCCGAACAGGCAAAAGCCATCCTGCCCCCGAAACGAACATCTTCCCGGAGTGCAGGTCACTGCCCGTGCCCCGGCCTGAGCTCCCGGACCCGGCCGGACGGGAAGTGCCTGCGGAAGGCGGTGCGTCCGATCTCGAGCCGGTCGATGACATCCCCGACGAAGGAGAAGTTTAGCGTGTCCTTGCGCAGCGCTCCGCCAGCTTCCGCTTCCTGTCGTCGATGGCTCGCGGGCGTCCGCCGTACCGTCCGCGCCGCCTGTCGGCCTCCAGGCCGGACCGGGCGATCTCGACGACGGGCTCGCGCTGGATCTCGTCGAGAGCCGCGGTCACGCGGAAGTGGAGCCGTCCTTCGGGCGTGGACGTGTTCATGCCACTCGACAGCGCCTTGAGTACGGATGCCACGACGTTTCTAGCGCGTCAATCAAGCTGAGAGTCAGCGTCAATCAGGATGAGAGTCCCGTTCCGGGGGCGAAGGCGGGCCGGATCGAGATGGCGTTGTAGGACGGGTCTCGGGTGATCGTCGACCGCGAGGTGGACGGCACGGCGCTGGGACGGGTTCTTCCGGCCTTGGGCCGTCGATGATCCCGGTTCCGGGCGGCGTCCGCGTGTGGCTGGCCAGGGGAGTGACCGACATGCGGCGCGGCCAGCAGGGTGGCGAAGATGGCCAGTCAGCCTGCCCCGACGCGCTTCGAAGTCAAAGTAATTCACGTTTGCCGTCAAAATTACAATAAAAAGTCACTGACAACCCCTTGAGGATCTGTTTTTCACGTTGTATCATGGAATTTCGGGAACTTCGGTTTTTGGCTTCGTTTTTCAGCTAGGATCATCAAAATTCATGAATATCGTGGACCAGCATAGATTTTCAGGGCCAATCACGGTTTTTCAGGACAGACGGTTGCCGGAACGGGCGACGCTGGCCGGTTATGCCGCCCTGATCGATGCGTACAGCTTGCAGGTTCCCTTGCCATGGACCTTATCCGCTACAGGCGAACGGCACAGGATCTCGGAAAAGGGAGGCTGGCACCTTCTCACCCCTCGCCATGCCCCGCGGCCCACACTGGAGGGGCACCTGACCTTCGCCCTCAAGTATGAGGGGCTCGATCTTGCCGTTTTGAAGCGCCTCTTCCTCGTGGTGGATGCGGCCGAGATCGAATCCATCGTCTGGGATACGCCCACGGGCAGCTACGCTCGGCGCCTCTGGTTTCTCTACGAGTGGCTCACCGGGCAGCGTCTGAACCTTTCCGACGCCACACGGGGCGACTATGTCCCGGCCGTCAATCCAGAGCAGCAGTGGGCCATCCCCGGCGAGAACTCCGCGCGCCATCGCGTCAGGAACAACCTGCCGGGCACACCAAAATTCTGCCCGCTTGTAAGGCGCACAGAAGCACTCGAAGAATTCGTCAACCTTGATCTCGCGAAGCGAGCGCGGATGGTCGTCGCTGCGGTGCCGGGGGACTTGCTGGCCCGCACAGCCGCTTTCCTGCTCCTAAAGGATTCAAAGTCGAGCTACGCGATTGAGGGTGAGCTTCCGCCGCACAATCGCATTCAGCGCTGGGGCCGAGCTATCGGTGATGCCGGCCGGCAACCCATCGACCTCAATGAACTACTTCGGCTCCAGAACATCGTGATCGGCGACGACCGGTTCGTGCGTTTGGGCTTGCGCATCGAGGGCGGATTTGTGGGCGAGCACGACCGAGACACGGGCTCACCGCTCCCCGACCACATCAGTGCACGGCACGAAGACCTCGCGTTGCTGATTGAAGGCATGGTCGCTTTCGACCGGGGGCCGGCAACCACCCTCGATCCCGTCATCGCGGCTGCCGCTTTGGCCTTCGGCTTCGTGTACGTCCACCCGTTCGATGACGGGAACGGGCGCATTCATCGCTATCTCATTCATCACGTCCTCGCGCAGCGTGGCTTCAACCCGCCAGGAGTCGTGTTTCCGGTATCCGCCGCGATCCTGGATCGGGTCGACGCTTATGGTGCGGTTCTGGAAGGCTACTCGCGGCGGCTCCTGCCACTCATCGAGTGGGAGCCAACGGAGCGCGGGAATGTCCGTGTACTTAGCGACACCGCCGATTTCTATTGCTTTTTCGACGCCACGCCGCATGCCGAGTTCCTGTTCGACTGCGTGCGCACGACAATCGAGGAAGACCTGCCGAACGAGGCGGATTTTCTCCGGCGCTACGACCAGTTTACAGGCCATCTTCAGGCAATCGTCGATATGCCTGATCGCACCACCGATCTTCTGTTCCGGTTCCTCTATCAAAATGGCGGGCGCCTCTCGCGGCGGGCGCGAGAAAGAGAATTCGAGGCGCTGACGAATGAAGAGACAAAAAGGATCGAACGCTTCTATGACGAAGTGTTTGGACACCCGCCGGAATTTATCGCGGTAGCGAACCGGGTTGCCCCGGTATCCCCGCGCAGATCCCGGCGTGCGCGTTAACGCACCGGGCTCGTCCATCGGGTGATGGCAACGAACCGTTGGTTCGGCCACGGGTGACGGATTCTGACCTTGGGCCAGTGGATTGCGACCAGGAGGTCGAATTGCTTCCACTCCGTGCAGTCCCGTTGGGACCGTCGCCGGAGGGCACGAAAGAGCAGCCGCTGGCAGAGGCGTATGAACCTCCCCAGATAGTGGCCGCTCCCGGGGACGGCGTAGTAGTTGAGCCTGCCGTTGATGACCCTGCCCAGCCACGCAGCCGTCTCATGCCGGTTGTCGTGCCACCTTTCGCGAAGCCTCTCCTTGATCCGCCGCAGGGTGCGGTTGACCCGTTTCCGGGATGGCTTGCGACCGACCCTGAACCTGCCCTTCCTCTACTGGTCGCAGAAGTGCGTCATGCCGAGGAAGTCAAACGTCTCCGGCTTGCCCTGCCCACGCCTTCGGCGGTCCGCCTTCGCGAACCGGCCGACCTCGATGAGCCGGGTCTTCCCCGGATGCAGTTCCAGTCCGAAGCGGGCCAGCCTCTCGCCGAGGTCCCGGAGGAAACGCTTCGCGTCTCCCTCGTGCTGGAAGCCGCACACGAAGTCGTCCGCGTAGCGGACGACGATCGTGTCGCCTCCGGCGATCCGATTGCGCCATGTGTTGTGGAACCAGTCGTCGAGCACGTAGTGCAGGCAGACGTTGGCGAGGCAGGGAGATATCGTCCCGCCTTGCGGAACGCCCCTGCCCGTGTCCGACCAGTCGGTCCCTTCCATGACGCCGGCGTCGAGCCACATGTTGATCAGCCGAATGACCCGCCTGTCCCCGATGCGTCTCTCGATCATCCGGACCAGATGGCCCCGCCCGAGATTGTCAAAAGACGGTACGACACACTACCCACATCCGCGAACTTCCGGCGACGGTCAGGATCGCGCGCAAGGCGCACGTCCTCGAAGGGGAGGCCGTTCCTGTTCTGAAGCAGCTCTTTCGCCAGGGACGTCTTCGGCTCCTGTTGCTGTTCCCCGACGGCAGCCGCCGCATCGTTCCCGTCGAGTGGACGGACGCGGCAACGGACGGGTCCGTCCCGACCGGCAATCGTGAACTGGTGGCTGAGCCCTACGACCTGTTGCGCATGCGATCCGTGGTGAATGCTCTGCTTCGACGCTCTGACACGGAGGAGCATCATGTAACTGCACCTGGACTTTCCGGAGATCCCGAAGCCGCACGACCAGCTGTGGGAGCACCTCGACGAGGCAACACGCCGCACGGCGATTGCACAACTGGCAAGGCTGATCATGCAGGCCGCGCCCGTTCACCGGGAGACCGGGAGCAAGAGCAATGACCGACAGCAGAATCGCGTCCATGCATCTTCAGCGCCGCGCCATGGTCTGCATCCGCCAGTCGACGCCGTCTCAAGTCGAGAACCATCGCGAATCGACGCGCCGCCAATATGCCCTTGCCGAGCGCGCCCGCAATCTCGGCTGGTACGCCGACCAGGTCACGGTCATCGATGAGGATCTTGGCGTGTCCGGTGCCTGCGCGGACGGGCGCAGCGGATTCGCCCACATGACGGCCGAGGTCGCCCTCGGCGGCGTCGGCATCTTTCTCGGGCTCGAAGTCTCGATGCTCGCCAGGAACAACACCGACTTGTACAAGTTGCTCGACCTGTGCGGATACACTGATACGCTGATCGGAGATGCCGATGGCGTCTACGATCCCAAGTTGTTCAACGACAGGCTTTTGTTGGGGCTCAGATGTCGTATACGACATCTCAGTCCTTGTGTAGTGCAGCTTCTTATGCCGGGCAGCGATCGCAAGCCTCTGCCGGCACGAAGCCTTCTCCGGGACTGCCCGACATAAGATTCTGTCAATGTGCTCGCCGAGTTGCTGAAACCGGGGCAACTTCGCGAACGGTCCCCGAAATCATGTAACTTCCTTCCAGCCTGCCAACCCGTGCCGCGCTGACGCGCATCGCCGTCTCCGAAAGCGGCGAACTCCCGTGCGCGCGAACACAGGTCCGCCAGCCAAAGCGACGGATTCCGGCACCTTCATGCCCTTTCGAACCCTCGTCCGACTTCGTAGTCCGTCACCACGCGGTTGAACTCTTCGATTTCCCATTCGGCGGCACGCGCATAGTGCGTGACCACGTCGTCTCCCATGGCCTCGCGCAACATCCTTGATGAAACAAGCGCATCGCGTGCGTCTCGCAAAGTGCTTGGAATCTGGCCATGTCCGTTGCCGGAATAGGCATCTCCAACATAGGGCTCGGGCAGTTCCAGCTTCTCGTCTATCCCCTTCAGGCCGGCCGCCAGCATCGCGGCAAGTGCGAGATAGGGATTCATGTCCGCTCCCGGTGTACGGCACTCTACGCGGACGGTCGGCGTTCCGTCGCCGCACAGGCGAAACGCCGCAGTACGGTTGTCCACCGACCACACGGCACGCGTCGGAGCGAAGCTTCCCTTTGCGAATCGCTTGTAGCTGTTGACGTAGGGCGCGAGGAAGTAAGTGCAGTCGTCAGCGTACTTGAGCAGTCCCGCCAGGTAGCGATCCATCAATTCAGACTTTCCGTGCGCACGCGCCGGATCATGAAATGCGTTCGTCCCGTCCTTCCAGAGCGACTGGTGCACGTGCGTGGCGCTGCCCACCCGGTCGTGATGCCATTTCGACAGGAATGTCGCGGCGTATCCCAGCTGGTGCGCGATCTCCTTGACAGCGTGCTTGGCCAGCGTGTGGTGGTCCGCGGTCGCCATGGCGTCCGCGTACCTGATGTTGAGTTCTTCCTGACCGGCCTCGGCTTCGCCCTTCGTGCCCTCCACCGGCACGCCCATGGTGCGCAAGTGATTGCGAATCGGGCGCATCACCGGTTCTTCCTTCGATGTCTGGAAGATGTGGTAGTCCTCGTTGTACCGCGAGACCGGTCTGAGATCGCGGAATCCCGAGGCGGCGATTTCGTCGTGAGTGCCCTGGAACAGGAAGAACTCCAGTTCCGTGGCCATGATCGGAACGAACCCCATCGCTTCCGTCCTAGCGATCTGGTGCCTCAGAATCTCGCGTGGCGCATGTGCCACTGGCGCGCGCGTATGGTGATCCAGGACGTCGCAGAGCGCCATTGCGGTTCCCTCGAGCCAGGGCACTGGCCTCAGGGTGGAGAGATCAGGCTTCATGACGTAGTCGCCGTAACCGCCCGCCCAGGATGTCGCCGCGTATCCGTCAGGCGTAGCCATGGCGAGATCGGTGGCAAGCAGGTAGTTGCAGCAGTGGGTTTCGTCTTCAGCCATGTCCAGGAACGCTTCCGCGTGGAAGCGCTTGCCCATCAGTCGACCCTGCATGTCGACCATGCAAACCAGAACGGTGTCGATGTCGCCCGAGGTGATCTGTGCCCTGAGCTCTTCCAGTGTCATTGGGCGCCTCCTCCGATGGAATGCGGGGCAGGCAGGTCCTGCCCCGCGCCCGGATCAGCCGTAGCGGTAAGGCCGCCCGGCCTTCTGCATGTCGGCGTTGTACTGGCGGAAGATCTCCACGACCCTTGCCTTGATTTCGGATTCCGCCGCGATCTCGTCCCAGAATGCGACGGCGGCCTGCTCAACCTTTGCCCATTCGTCGTCGGGAATCGATGTGAGCTCCATCTTGGTGCCATGCACGCGCAGATTGGCTTCGCCGCCCCAGTACCACCACTGGCGGTAGTAGTGCGACTGGTCGCAACACACGCGCACGAGCGTCTTCAGGTCCTCTGGCAATTCGTTCCAGCGATCCATGTTGGCAAAGAACGACCCGGCCCATGCGCCCGAAATGTTGTTGGTCAGGAAGTAGTTGGTAACGTCGGCCCAGCCTACGGTATAGTCTTCCGTGATTCCGGACCAGGCCACTCCGTCGAGTTCGCCTGTCTGGACCGCCACTTCGATGTCTTCCCAGGGCAGCGTCACCGGCACGACGCCGAACTGCGACAGGAAACGACCAGCCGTCGGGAAGGTGAATACCCGCTTTCCCTTGAGATCCTCGAGCGAACGGATCGGGTCCTTTGTGGCGAAATGGCACGGATCCCATGCACCCGCCGAAATGTGCTTCACGCCGACGGCGGAATACTCCGCGTCCCATATCTCGTTGAGACCGTATTGGTTGAACAGTACCGGCACGTCCAGCGAATAGCGTGAGGCGAACGGGAAATAGCCGCCGAACACCGTCACTTCGGTCGGCGACGCCATCGAATCGTCATCGGACTGCACGGCGTCGATGGTTCCCCGCTGCATGGCACGGAAAAGCTCTCCCGTCGGCACCAGCTGGTCAGCGAAGAACAGCTCGATCTGCATCCGGTCGCCAGCGATCACGTTGAACATGTCGACGGCAGGCTTGATCACATGCGCGGCAAGGGCGGCGCCCGCGTATGTCTGCATACGCCAGGTGATGGTGTTCTGGGCCAGCGCCGGGGCTGCAAGAGGCGCGGCGGCGGCGCCGACGGCCGCAGTCGTCAGGAAGTTTCTTCTCGTGGTCATGACTTTTTTCCTCGCTTTCAAGGTTGTGGTCTTCCGTGCCCCTTTTTTGAGGCCTTCTCACTGATTTCCGTAAACTAGTTCCGGCAGCCAAAGTGCGATCCCTGGCAGCGCCATGATGGTGGCGAGCGCCAGGACCATCACTCCGACGAAGGGAATGATGGACCGATATATGTCGGCTAGGGCGACTTCAGGCGGAGCCATGGCACGCATCAGGAACAGGTTGTAGCCGAAAGGCGGTGTCATGTAGGCGATCTGCGTGGTGATGGTGTAGAGGACGCCGTACCAGATCAGGTCGAATCCAAGAGCGCCGACGAGTGGCACATAGAGCGGTGCCACGATCACCAACATGGCCGTGTCATCCAGAAACGTGCCCATGATGATGAAGCTCAGTTGCATCACGACGAGTATCGCCCAAGGTCCCAGGCCCAGTTGCTCCGTAAACAGGCTTTCGATGGCCCGAACGGCTCCGAGCCCGTCGAACACCGCCCCGAATCCAAGCGCGGCAAGAATGATCCACATGAACATGCAGGAGATCGCCAGCGTCTGTCTGACGCATGTCACGAATATCGTCCAGGTCATGCGGCGCTTGAGCGTCGAGGCGGCCAAGGCGGCCAGCGCTCCGATCGCCGAGCTTTCCACGAGAGAGGTCCAGCCGTTGACGAACGGAACCATCATCGCGGCAAATATTGCCAGCGGGAGCGCTCCCGCGCCGAGCAGCCGAAGCTTTTCGCCGAACGCCACCTCGCCGGCATCCTTCATTGCCGGTCCGAGATGGGGCTGGAACCGGCACCGGATCCAAATGTAGACGACGAACATTGCGGCCATTGCGGCCATCATCAGCCCCGGCACCACGCCTGCGAGCCAGAGCTGTCCGACCGGTTGGCGTGCGATCATCGCGTAGAGGACCAGCACCACCGACGGCGGAACGAGAATGCCCAGCGATGCGCCGGCCTGGATGACGCCTGTCACCATGATCTTGTCGTAGTTTCGCCGCAGAAGTTCTGGCAGCGCGATGGTTGCGCCAATTGCCATGCCCGCAACGCTGAGCCCGTTCATCGCGGAAACCAGCACCATCAATCCGATCGTGCCGATTGCGAGCCCCCCGTTCAGCGGACCCATCCAGACGTGGAACATCCGGTAGAGGTCATCCGCAAGACGGCTTTCGGACAGCACGTAGCCCATGAAAATGAACATCGGCAACGTCAGCAGCGGATACCACTTCATCAACTTCATCGCGGCCGAAAACGGGATGTCCTGGCCGCCCGTGCCCCAGAGCGCCAGCGCGGCGATTGCCGCGACGGCGCCGATCGCCCCGAAGACCCTTTGGCCCGTGAACAGCATGACCATCATCAGGGCAAACATGAATACGGCGATGAACTCCTGGCTCATGTCCGTGCCCCTTCGAACTCAAGGCCGTTAATCCGGGCAATGTCCTTGAAGAGCTCCGATACCGCCTGCAAGAGCATGAGGGAGAACCCCAGCACCATTATGAACTTGATCGGCCAGATGTACGGCCGCCAGGCGGTCGACGACCGCTCCAATCTCCCGATTTCCTCCGACCCCGTAAGCAGTCCGGCAAAATAGGAGACCGGTTCCGTTCCCCAGTAGCCGAACGAATAGGCGGTCGAACCCAGCCCGCCATACAACAGGACGCCGAGATAGAAGATCAGGAGCAGCACCGTGATGGAGTCAAACCATGCCTTTCGCCGATCTGTCCAACGGTGGTAAAACAGGTCCATGCGCACGCTTGATCCCAGCTGGATCGAATACGGTCCTCCCAGAACATAGTAGGCCACCATCGAGAACTGCGCCATTTCGAGAGTCCAGAGCGACGGCTGGAAAAACGTTTTCGAGATTGACGAAAAAAGGAGGATGCCCATCATCGCGAACAGGCCCCACATGACTGCCCTGCCAACGCCACGGTTCATGGCATCGACGATCCGAACATAACCACGCAGCGCTTCGATCATGCAGTGCCGTCCCTGCCGAATCCCGCCCCTGCCTGCCGAGTCCAGGCCACGAGGCGGTCCGCAATGTCCAATTGTCGCCTTCCCGTGCGAATGAGGTCGCTGCGGGTTTCGATCATGACATTCAACAATCCGTTCGCCGCGCCGCGACGGTCATTCGTGAGCGCCACGCCATCCGCGGCGCTGTACGGTTCGTTC
Organism: Paracoccaceae bacterium; assembly: GCA_965208685.1. Taxonomy (GTDB): domain Bacteria; phylum Pseudomonadota; class Alphaproteobacteria; order Rhodobacterales; family Rhodobacteraceae; genus JAJEFO01. The sequence continues at coordinate 2,590,795 of CBDBPL010000007.1, forward strand.
GGGCGCGTTTCGAAAGAGAACCCTTCAGGGATGACGTCAATCGTGGTCCGTGCGAAACTGTGGACCGTCACCAGCAGGCTCAAGGTGCTGGCCGCCGCCTTTACCAATATCGCCAGCGTCTCATGGAAGGGCTTGCAGACAGCATCGATGCGCTCGAGGCGGGCTTTCCGCGACAGGTCCCGGTATCCGGGTATCTCGTGGATCTCGCGCCTGGTTGCCATCGCGACTGGGGAATCCGACGGTCGGTTGCTGCCATATGCGAGTCGCGAGACCGCCCCAAACACCAGAGGCGCTTCCATCCGGCGAGCCATGTCCTGGGCAATGTCAAGCGCGCCCGGAACCCATGCGACATGGCTGTTTGGCGCTTCTTCGTCCAGTCCGAATCCCTGCAGGCCGCGTGGTATCCTGTTTGAGGCATGTTCGCAGACTGTCAGGGTTTCGAAATTGTTCCTGCCAGGGATAACGCGTACGACCTCGCCAAAATCCATGGGGGCTGTCGAAATGAACATGCCGCGAGGATTTTTCGCCGATCCGAAGATGTCAATAGAAGTTGTAAAGAACCGAGTTGGCGGAGAACGCGGACGTACCTACGCCCACCGTAGCGCGGATGCTCCGGAAGCTCGGTTTCTCCGGTGACGGACAGTTTCAGGCGAAGCTGCGCGACGAGCTTTGCGAGATGATCTCGGGGCCGGTCGCCAAGAGAAATGTCTGGAAGGAGCGGCTTTCCGAAGGGCATTTCCTGAACCACCATTCCCGGCAGGCGCTGGAAGACCAGCTTCGCACCATGGACCAGGTGGACCAGGACGACTTTGACGCCCTTTGCCGACTGCGCAGTGCCTTCGGCCTGGGACACGGTTGCGTCCCTCCTGCTCTTGACCGAATGCGTGATTGCCTCGGTGCAGGAAACGCTGTGGGCGTCCGTCAGGACGCGAACGGACGATCTTGAAGCCGCATTCGAAATGACAGGGCGCCTCAGGAAGTTCGAGTGAGCGCAGTTTGGCCCGCATTGGCAGGCAAGCGCAGTGGCCGCGCGGCACATTCCGACATTCAGTTCCCTGTGCAGGTCCACGCAGCCTGCGGAAGCACCTGCCGGAGGGGTCGACGAGTCTTCTTTGCGCGATTGAGCCGCACCCCACGGACTGGCGTCAAGCCGAATTGTCGGTTCTCTGCGTCGAACGTGGTGTCCGTGCTCGCCTGCGCGATGTCCGGCACCGCCAGGACGAGGGCAGCCGCGAGGCACGCCAGGGCGGCCCTGCCAAACGCTGCGGCCTCGCCGCAGCTGCAGGCGGGCGGCTTGGTCGTCGCCCGCGCCCTCACCGTCCCGTCCCCGAAAGCGCGGTGCCGTCGTCAGACGTGGACGCGCGGCGGCGCGTTTCCGCCCAGGCCTGCAGGTCCTCGCGCCTGTACCGGATCAGCGTGCCGAACTTGTGAAAGACCGGGCCGCCCCCGGAGACCCGGTAGCGCATCAGCGTCTTCGCCGACAATCCCAGAATCCGGGCCGCCCGCTGCGTGTCCAGGTAGATGGTCTGTTCCGTCATTCCCCTCTCCTTGAGTTCCATTGGTCGCGCCGGCGCCGGGACGGCGCGGACGCAGGTCCCGCAACGAGAGCAGGAATCGCGGTTTGGGGGGATGGTCGTTTTTCGATTCCGAAAACGACCTCCCCAGGCTTGCTCCCTGGAGGACAGGGGACGACGGGACGATGACAGGTCGCGGCGGGCACATCGGCGGCGACCCCCCTGAAAGGGCCGAAACAGCCGCGAATCAGGTGCCGGCTCCGGGCGATTCGGCCCTCCGGACCGGGCCGGCGCGTCAGCTACCATCCGTTGCGGACGTGAACGGGATTCCGGGAAGCCCGCACGCCGCGCAAGGTTCGCGGATCCGTCGCGGACGCGCATGCCGAGAGACTTGCAGGCGGGCCTGATCGCCCCGGGAAGCCCTGACTCCGCCCGTTGGCCCTTGCGGAACATCGCGAATTCCTGGACACGTCCCTGCACGTCTCCGGAACGCAGGGAAGCGTCATGAATATCAGCCTTGAGCTCTTCGAAGACTCCGCCCGCTTCCGCTATCCGCCGGAACACGAAGCATGCATGGAGGCGCTCGACCGGCTTCTCGACGACCGCGAAGCCGGCAGGATCGGCGGGAAGCGCTACATGGACGGGCTTCAGGACCTCGCCGGACGGCATCCGTGGTTCATCGACGCGCATGCCCATGTCGGCAACGCCCTGCTCAACAGGGGCAGGACGAGGCCCGCGCTTGACGCGTACCTCAAGGGCCTCGCGCTGGGCGAGGCGGCCATCCCCGAGGGATACGCCGGCCTGATCGAGTGGAGCTGCATCGAGAACCGGCCCTTCTTCCGTGCCGCGCACGGCGCCGTCCTGTGCCATCTGCACCTTCGCCAGTGGGACGAGGCGATCGACCGGATGAACGCGATGCTCGCATTGAACCCGCGCGACAACCAGGGGATCCGCTACATTCTCGGCCCGGCCTTCCTGCGTGCCGGACGGCCGGACGAGGCGCGCGCGCTCCTGGTGGAGTTCCGCGACGGGGACCCGTCGCTCCAGTACGAGCTCGGGCTTCTGAGGCTGGTCGAGGGAAAGTTCGCCGCCGCCGCGACAAGCCTGCGGCACGGCTTCAGCGGGAACGGCTACATCGCGGAGATGATCTGCGGGACCCCGGACCCGATGCCCATGACGATCTGGCACGGATCGGGCTTCTCCGATCCGGACTCCGCGAAGGACTACATGCGTCTCTTCGGCGACCTCTGGAACGACTCGCCAGGAGCGACGGAGTTCGTGCGCTGGCTCCACACCCACCCGAAGGTCATGGCCGAGCGCACGGCCGTTCTCGAATGCAGGGAGGCTCTGCTCTGGACGCGGGACGTCGAGAGCCGGAGGACCATCGTGGACCGGCTCGGCTTCCTCGCGGATTCAATTGACGACAGCCTGTCGGACAGCGTCGTGGCGCAGCGCACGGACCGCGCCGGCAACAGGGTGTGGCCCTGGCTGCACGCCGCGTCGTGCCGGAGACCGGAGTGAGGCAGGGACGGTCCCGAATACGGACCGTCGCACAGCTTCGCCCCCGCCGACGCGCCGAAGCCCGCCTCCTGTAGCTGGGAACAATCATCCGGCAAGACCGGCGCCGGGACGGCTGACGGCGGGCTGGCCCGTAGCGCGGCGGTCCGCGACTGCGCGTGCGATGTCCATCGCACGCTGGTTGCACAGAGCCTAGCCCGAGGCGGGCACGAGTTCCAGTTCTGGATCGTCAGCATCCTTGGGTCAGTTATGGGGCATTGGTCACCGCGCCCTTCGAGCAAGGAAGCAGCCCATGCAGTGTCACATGCGGATTGCAATGGAACGGGCTTCCGGGCGATTCGACCGCATCCCATTTCGGTCCGTTCACGACAGGATTGTTCGTCCGAGTGATTTCCAGCCAAACCGCTCGGCGGGGTTGATCACGGTCGGAAGAGGACCGGAATGCCCCTGCATTCCCGCAATTTCCGTTCCGAATGCATTCCGAAGTAAATTCCGACGTTCTCTTCCGAAAACAACGTCCAATTTAACAATTTGAAATATAAGGTCTAATTTTGGTTGCGGGGGTAGGATTTGAACCTACGACCTTCAGGTTATGAGACTGATCTCGAAAATTGGCGGTCGTACAATTCACGGCGGCGTCTCTCTGGAGCCGCAGTAGCCGGACCATTCCCCCTTCAGGACCCTCCGCTTGGGAAAAAACGTCCCGCTCTGGAAGGCAGCCTCCGTCCTGTCCTTCAGGCGGTGCGCCAGCGCGTGCTCCATGACCTCGCACAGATGGGAGGTCGTCTCGTCGGCCCAGTCGCGGAATGTACTGCGCAATCCGTGCTGCGGCAGGTGACCAAGGTCCATGCGCTTCAGGACGTTCAGCAGGGCGTTCTCGGACATGCGCCCGGCGCGGCCGCTTCCCGCGAACACGTGCCCGTTCCCGTCGAAGCTCGGGAGATCCGCCAGGATGGCCAGCGCGGCACCCGACAGTGGCACCTCATGCTTCCGGCTGGCCTTCATTCGGTCTGCAAGGATCGTCCAAACACGCTCCTTAATGTCAATTCCCGCCCAGACCGCGCTTCGGGCCTCGCCGGACCGCGCTGTGGTCAGGACGTCGAACTCAATCGCGCGCGGAGCGACGCCGGACCTCTTCCGCAAGTTCGCCATGAAGCCGGGACTTCGGCATAGGACTTTGCGGCGTGGTTCTCTGTCCTCCAGACAGTCGTCGGCGACCAGGTCGCCCATGGCAGCCTTTGGAAATGCGGATTCGATCATTGCGTCATTGCCCAAGCGCAAGGCATCCGCGGACCTGCCTAAGCGCTTTCACTTTCCGCATCAGCAGGCGGTTCCACCCGCGCAACCACATCCGTTTGGGATCGCAGGCACGGCCGAGGCACCGACTTGAGACAGGTCATGTGTCCGTGCGTGGAAGCGCCCGGAATCCGGACAGCAGGCACATGCGAAGTCCGGCCAGGCACGGGTTCGAGGATGCGTGAAATGGCTCACGGACTTCGATCGACGAAGCACGTCGCCAAGTTCTGAAGCCTGCACGGAGGTCTGCGCAACTCCTAGCCTTCGGTCTCACGCACTGCCTGCATGACCTGAGCCGCCCGGTCCTCGAAGAAGAAGGCGTTCTCGCCGAAAGCCGGTTCGAGCTCATCCAGCCAGGTTGCCTGCGCGTCGAACTTGGCAAAGAAGGGCCGGCCGACCCAGTCAGGATCGCGACCTTGCAAGAAGCGCAGCATGAAGACCTTCTCGCCGGCGAGACGCTGAACGCCGAGCACCTCGACCTTTCCGGGCGTTGCGCTCATGCTTGGACCGCGAACCGTGCGTCCGAGACCGGAGACCTGTTGCACTGCTTGCCTGAACACGTCGTGGCAGCGCACCAGCGGCACCTCAAAATAGCACTTCGCACCGGTGTCCCGCTCCACGAACATGTAGTAGGGGACAATGCCGAGACCGACCTGCGTGCTCCACATGCGCGCCCAGACATTCGGATCGTTGTTGACGTGGTTGAGAAGCGGCGCCTGGCTGCGGATGATCGCACCGGTGTCGCGAATGCGGCGGATCGCCTTCGCGAACCACGTCGGTCCGCATTTCCTGCCAATGGTTGAAGTGCGCCATGATGGCGACATGACGCCCTGAGCGCACGATGTCCTCCAAGAGGCGCAAAAGGTCGTCGGCATCCTTGTCATTGACGAAACGGTGCGGCCAGAAGGTAAGTGCCTTGGTGCCGATCCGGATGTTCCGGACGTGATCCAGCCTTGGATTGTCAAGGAGCGGCCTCAGGTAGCGTGCGAGCACCCGCGTCTTCATGACCATCGGATCGCCGCCCGTGACCAGCAGGTCGGAAACATGCCTGTGAGAGGCGAGGTACTGGTGCAGGCTCCGTGCATCGTTTGACGAGATCTTCATCTCCTTGTCGCCGACGAACTGCGCCCAGCGAAAGCAGAACGTGCAGTAGGCATGGCAAGTCTGGCCCTTGCTCGGGAAGAACAGGACGGTCTCGCGGTACTTGTGCTGGAGCCCCTCCAATGCCCCGTCCGCCCCATCGGGTATGTTCAGTTCACGCTGCGCGGCAGGATGGGGATTGAGACGGGCGCGGATCTTGGCGACTGCGCCGTCGATTTCCTGCTCTGGCGCCTTGCGGATCATCAGGCCTGCAATGCGATGGAAGTCCTCGTCGGCAAGCATGCCTTTCTGCGGAAACACCAGCTGGTAGACCGGGTCGTCCGGGATCCTGTCCCAGTCGATCAGCTCTTCCAGAACATATCGGTTGGTGCGGAACGGCAGAACCTTGCTGACGACGCGAATCGCGAACAGGTCTTCACCTCTCACGCTGCCATGTTCCGCAATCCTGTCGAGGTGCCTTGCGGTCAGTGCACGAAACCGGCCGTGCGGCTGTTCCCTTCCAATGTGTCTACTCATACTTCCAATGCTCCCGATTCTGGGTTTCCAGCGGCAATCCGGTGGCTGCTTCTATTCTTCATCGGCGCAGGGCACGGCCAACTGACATGTCGGCGGCAACGCCTACCTGGTCATGCAATGCGCATGCATGCGTCGGCGAGCCAAATCCCGGCACGATGTTCCGGGCCACAGGGATTCATGCCGTCGACTGAAGCGCAACGCGTTCCAGCCCTGACGGCTGCATTCACGGCTCGTCGGGGTGGCCAACGCCCCACGCAGTGCAGATGCGCCGATCCCGGACGCCTCGTATCGTTTCACGCATCGCGTACGGTTGCGGCACGGCATGTGCCGCGCAATGCCGGGTCGAACTTCGGCGGGAAACCCGCCCTTCCGGCTTGGACAAACGCATCCGGCCTAGACAAACGTCTGAGTATGAAATCGTTTCAGACAAACTCATAACCACTCGACCATACGCCATCAGGCACGAATTTGCGAGCAAAAAAGCTCCCGAAAGGCGGTTTGTCGCACTTGGCGCGGGCCGCCAGAGCGAAAAGGCGGGCCAAGATTCCAGGGCTATGCGCCTCGTCCCCAATCGGCAGAACGACATGTTCACGGCCAAAACGCGGACATGGCGACAAGGCCGGAAGCTGCCGCATCCGATGAGCCTGTCTTGTTGAATCTTCAAGGGCTTATGCGCGAATCCTGAGATCATGTGTCCGGAGCGGCGCATGAATTCACGCAACTCCCGCACCGTGCCGAAACGTGGCTCATGATCACGATCGATTCGTGGCTGGTGCTGTCCAAAAGGGACAAGGCAACGGTGCTGCGCATTTCCCGCGATTGCTGCTCCAAGCCCGGCAACTTCCATGCGGACACCCGCTTCTCTCGCGGCTCTGGCGCCCGTAGCCGAAAGGACCGGCCTGAACTCCTGACACCGACGTGCGGTTCGCTCGCAGCAGGACCCTGGAACCGCCGCGGCGTCACGAGTCCGGGCCGGGCGCAATCACGCACAGGATTGCGTCATGCAGGTTCAGCCGCCCAGCATCCACTGCCCGTCAGGCCAGAACGCGTGAAAGGCGAACGCGAACATCACGTCATGCGGGACGTCCCGAAGCTGCGCGTCACGCACCCGGATCGTGCCGACGTCCTTCCCGGCTCCGATGTCGCTCGAATCCAGCGCCGAGGCCTGTCCGCTCGTCCACGAGATCGTCACGCCCGCCTCGGTAACCTGCCCTTCCTCGCGCAACCGGCTCACCGGCCAGGCCTGGTCGCCGACACGAACCACGCGCGCAAGCGCGGGAATGCCGTGAGGCGGGAGTTCGCCACCGTAGAGAAACGGGCGCAGCGAGGAATCGTAGGACACGTACGGATTTCGTCCGTACATCCGGGGCCATCTTGGCTGGTCCATGACAAGGCCGTCCGGATTCCTGGCCTTGAACTCTGCCCAGCTTTCCATCCATGACGGCAACGGCACGAGTTCGACGCCGGTCAGTTCGCCCACGATGCCCGTGCCTATGGCCTGCTGCCACCAGCTCTCCGTCTCGCGGTCGAACATCACCATGTCGGAATTCCTGAGCTTGCCTGACACCCCAAATGTCAGGACCTGCCCGTCAACGCGCCTGTCAAAGGTCAGCCCCGAATTGCAGAGCGGGCAGAACGTCACCGCCACCGGCACGCCGCCGACGATGTCGTTCACGATCTCGTGCCACGTCAGGTAGCGTATGGGATAGGCTCGCGGCACGGAACCGCCGATCTCGACCGAGATCACGGGCTCCCGGTCGCCGATCCTGTCCTCTTCGGAAACTGCAATGAATTCAGGCCCGCTGAGTGCCGGGATTCCGTCCCTTGGCGGTCCCCCCGACATGATCTCCCGCCAGTTCTCGATGCTCGTGACCGTGAAGTCCGTGTTCGGCCACTCGTGCTTCCAATACGCGGGATCTGCACGCGCCGGTCCGTTGCCAAGCGAGCCGGGCCCGACCGCGCCCAGCCCAAGAGCCAGCACCAAGACGCAGAACAAGCGGATCACTTGCATTGACCGTCTCCCCATTCCCGACATGCCTCCCAAGTCTCCGCTGAGAGTGGCATCCGGTCCCGCGACATGACAGCCCCAATCACGCGAGATTGATCGGTGCGTCAGCGCCGGCCTGCTTCAGGCATGACCACGGCGCTTGCGCAAGGCCCCCGCTCTGGACATTCTGCGCCAATGACGTCTTGCCGGACGCCCGAATCCTGGTCTCGTGAAGCCAGGCGCCGCTTCAGGGTAAGCTGCTGCCGCTTCCGGCACGATTGCAACCATTGGCTGTCCTGGCCGGTTGCACGGACAAGGAGGACCAATGGCATTGCCTGCTGAAACGAGGCCGGCCGAATTCGCATCGCTTTGGGACCTCGCCGGCCAATGGTCGCTGGCGCGTCGCATCCGACACGTCGACGGTCGCGAAAACTCGTTCTCCGGCAAGGCCGTGTTCACCCGTTCGGGCTCCCGATTGATCCAGGAAGAATCCGGGCTGCTGCGCCTGGACGACCAAGCCCTGGAGGCCCGCCAGCGCCTCGTCTGGAAACAGGACGGACCCATGCTGAAGGTTCATTTCGCCGACATGCAACCGTTTCATGAAATCCCGATCGGCGTCACCGACCCCGAGGCAGTCCACGATTGCCCGCCGGACCGGTATCATGTCACCTACGACTTTGCCCAATGGCCGGTCTGGGGCAGCGTCTGGACCGTGACCGGTCCGCGCAAGGACTACATCATGAACTCCACCTACACTCCCGCTTGAGATCGGCGGCAAAGAACGGGCGAGCGATGCAGGTTCAGTGCCGTGCCCTTGCGGCGCGCGACCGTAGCGACGGCCCGATTGATGCCTGCACCCGCAGTTCCGCGGCGAATGCGCCGTTTCGCCCCTGGACCCGAAGCGGTGCCGCCAGCCTGAAAGGCAAGGCAGCCGCGACACCGTCGCCTGTCGGGCGCGCTCATTTGTTCGGTGGCCACGATTCCGCCCTCTCGCGCACTCCCGCGCCGCCTGCCTGCGCCTGGTCGCCTTGCGCGTTCAACGCGTGACATGGTATGCGCCCGCCAACGGAATCCTGAAGAAAGGAACAGGCTCATGACAACGCTCGCCGACCGTCCAGTTCTCGCTGACACGTTCTGGGAAACGACCGAAACCGGAATCTGGATCAAGCGTCTCGTTCTCGTTGTCGCAGGCGTTCTTGCCCTGGCAATAGCCGCAAAGCTCAAGGTTCCGATGTGGCCGGTCCCCATCACCATGGGCACCTTTGCGATCCTGGCGATCGGCACGGCCTACGGCCCGGCCCTGGGCCTGTCCACCATACTGGCATACCTGGCCGTGGGCGCGCTCGGGTTTGACGTCTTCGCCAACAGTTCGGCCGAATCAAGCGGCTTGGCCTACATGATGGGCACCACGGGCGGCTACCTTGCCGGCTACGTCCTTGCCGCAACGGCGCTTGGCTGGTTTGCCCGCAAGGGATGGGACAGGGACATCAAGTGGATGGCCGTTGCGCTGCTGATCGGCAACGCGATCATTTACGTCCCCGGCTTGCTGTGGCTTGGCCATGTCCTGGGTTGGGACAAGCCGATCCTGGCATGGGGTCTCTGGCCGTTCCTGATCGGTGACGGGCTGAAGCTCGTGCTTGCCGCACTCGTCATTCCGGGCCTCTGGAAACTGGTGGGCGACGCCCGGGCCTGAGAGCTCCGCCACCGAGAGCTGCGTGGCCCGGCGCGGCCACGCGACCCTGGCGTCATGACGCGCCGTCGTGGAATTCATGGCGTTCGCGGTCATCCTCGCCTTGTCTCGCCCTGATCAACGCAGGTTGCCGCGCAGGGCCATGGCGCATGCAAATGGCAGGACAGCGAGGCTGCCAAGCGTGATCAGCGCCAGCAGGAGCAGTGGAGCGACATTGCCCTGTCCCGCCGCGGCCCGGCTGACGGCCTCGGACCCGAAGATCAGGGTCGGCACGTAAAGCGGCAGCACAAGCAGGGACAGAAGAAGCCCGCCGCGTTTCAGCCCGACCGTCAGGGACGCGCCAAAGGTGCCGATCATCGAAAGCGCCGGCGTGCCGACCAGCAAGCTCAGGACCAACGAGCCATGCGCGGCGGAAGGCAGGTTGAGCAGCAGGGCCAGGATCGGTGCCACGAGGGACAACGGCAGACCGGTCGTCAGCCAGTGGGCTGCGGACTTGGACAGCGCCAGAGCCTCGAGCGGAAGCGGCGCGGTTGCAAGAAGGTCCAGCGATCCGTCCTCGAAGTCCGTCGCGAAGATCCGGTCAAGCGACAGGAGGCAGGCAAGCAGCGCGCCAACCCAAAGCATGCCAGGGGCGATGGACGCGAGACGTCCGGATTCGGGCCCCACGCCGAAGGGAACCAGCACGCAAGCGATCAGGAAGAAGGCCAGCGCCAGCCCGAAGCCGCCGCCGACGCGAACGGCAAGCCGCAGGTCCCTCAGCACAAGGCGGATCACAGGAACGCCTCGTCAGCGAATGGTGCGCCCGCGCCTGACGGCCTGAAGGCGCTGACATCAATCACGCGCGCGCCCAGAACGGGATCAACATGGCTCGCGATGAGAGCCGCGCCGCCGGACGCGAGATGTGCCCGCGCGAGATCCGCAAAGAGCCTCACGGACGCCTCGTCCAGCGAGTCCGTGGGCTCGTCCAGCAACCAGAACGGCCGGCCGGTCACCAGGAGCCGTGCCAATGCAAGCTGGCGCTTCTGCCCGGCAGACAATGTCTGCGCGCGCCGGTTTCGCAACTGGCCCAAGGCAAACGCTTCGAGCGCAGCATCCACTCGGTCGACGCCATGAATCCCGGCCCAGAACGCAAGGTTCTCGGCTACGCTCAACGTGCCTTTCACGCCATTGGCATGTGGCAGGTAGGCGATCGCATCGCCGTCGCGAACCATCCAGCCTCCGGTCGCTGGCTGCAATCCGGCGATGGTTCTGAGAAGCGTTGTCTTGCCTGACCCGTTCGGTCCCCTGACGACGACCGCCTCGCCGGCATGCAACGTGAGCGAAACGTCCTCCAGGACAGGGACTCCTCCCCGGCTGCAATGAAGACCGGTCAGGGTCAGCAACGGGGCAGTCATGCGACCTGCAACCGGTCAGCGCCCGATGCGGCACGTGCGCCGATCGCCTTCGGAGATCTCCGTCGGCGGGCACCGTCGGATCGATGGACCTGCAGTCGATGCGTTCTCCGTGGTTTCATGGAGACTCTCAGACCGGAAGGAGCGCCAGGCCGACGCGTCGGCCTTCGCCCAATAGGATGTTGTAGGTGCGGCACGCTTGCGGCGATGCCATCGCCTCCACGCCAATGTTCGCCGCCGAAAGTCGGTCGCCGAACTCCTCCGGGAGACGTTCGAGCTCCGGCCCCGTTCCGACCAGGAGGACATCGATCCGGCCGGCCGCGCCAAGGAGCGAGTCGCAATCGTCGAGACCGGCCCATGCCGTTATGCCTGACGGCAGAATCGCCAGTGGCGCGTCATGGGCCTCGCCGCCGATGCGAAAGAATCCCGGTCCGTACCCGTCGACCGGCAGGGCTTCCGTGTAGGCGATTTCGGTGATGCGCATCGACCACTCCTCAGTCCCATACTGGCAGACCCATGATCGCCGATCCGGCAATGACCAGGTAGGCGATGTTTCGGTAGAAGCGCTCGGCGTTCGGCTGAAACAGCATCGCTCCGCTCCAGTTGCCGAGGACGTAGGGCAAGATCAGGACCCCTCCGAGCGCAAGTGCCGGAATCGAAAGATACCCGTTCCAGTGGAATACGGCCAGCAAGGCCAGTTCGGCCAGTATCAGGTACAGCGTGTTGTTTGCGCGCACCGCCGCCGCCGGCAGCGTGGAGGCCATGTACAGGATGATCACGGGCGGCCCCGGCAGCCCGACGGAACCGCCGGTGAACCCGCCAATCAGGCCGGTGCCGTAAATCATGGCCGACGTCGGCTTCCCCCTGTACCGGACACCGGCAACGAGGAGGACAAGAAGTCCCAAGGCCACGACCGAAACGCCCCAGCGAAACACTTCGGGCTCAACCATGGCGAGGACAAGCACGCCGAGGGGCAAGGCAATGAACGCCCCGCATGCCAGGCGCAGGACATCCGGCGGATGCCCGTCCCTGAGGGCGCGCGGCACGTGAATGAGCGGTGCGATGATGTCCATCACGATCATCGAGGTGAGCGCCTCGAACGGATCAAGGACCTGCGCAGCGACCGGCAGGTAGACCATGGCGGTGCCGAAGCCCGTGAAGCCCCTTACGATGCCCGCCAGGAGCGCGCCCAGTCCCAGGAGCCACAACCCGTCCGTCTGGAGGGCAATGGCGAACGGCTCAAGCATCCACGTTTGCAAACTGGGTGCCTGCGCCACCGCCATCGGACGGCTTCGACCAGTCGCGCTTCACGCCCAGCATCAGGACGACGTTCTTGGCCACGTAGACCGAAGAATAGGTTCCGACGATCACGCCCCAGGTGATCGCGAACACGAAGCCCCGGATGACGTCGCCGCCGAAGACCAGCAACGCGACCAGCGCCAGCAACGTCGTCCCGCTCGTCATCAACGTGCGGCTCAGCGTCTCGTTTACCGACGTGTTCATGACGTCCTGCAGGGGCGTCGTCTTGTACTTTCTCAGGTTCTCGCGCAGCCGGTCGAAAATCACCACCGTGTCGTTGATCGAGTATCCCACGATGGTCAGGAGCGCGGCGATCGTCGACAGGTCAAAGCGAATCTGCAGAAGGCTGAAAATGCCAATGGTCAGGATCACGTCGTGGAACAGGGCCGCGACGGCCCCGATGGAGAATTGCCACTCGAACCGGAGCCAGATGTAAATCAGGATTGCGGCCAGCGCGGAGGCGACGGCCAGGATCGCCGTCTGGACGAGCTCGCCCGAGACCTTGGGCCCCACGGAATCGACGGACGTGAACTCGATGGACGGGTCCACTTCCTTCAGTGCCGCCTCGACGTCGATGATGATGGCTCCCGTTATGCTTTCCTGCCCCTCCTGGGCCTGGATGCGGATCAAGGTGACGTTCTGGTCCTCGCGGAAATTCGGATCGAAGACCTCGATGACGGAAACCTCGCCGAGGTCCAGCGCGGAAACGGCCTGCCGGTAGGCGCCGACGTCCACGTTCTGAACCGCCTCGGTCCTGATTGTCGTCCCGCCCCGGAAGTCGATGCCGAAGTTGAGGCCCACCACCAGCCACAGGATGAGCGATGCAACGACCGCCGCGATCGAGGCGCCCATCGTGACGGTCCGGTAGCGGAAGAAATCGAAGTTCGTCTCTTTGGGAACTAGCTTCAGGCGCATGGCATCATACCTCGATGGTCCGCGGACGCCGCCGCTCGAACCACATCACGATCAGGAGGCGCGTGACGAATATCGCCGTGAAGACGGACGTGACGATGCCGCACATCAAGGTGACGGCGAAGCCCTTCACCGGCCCCGAACCGAGCGCGAATAGGATCACCGCCGTCATTCCCGTCGTGACGTTGGCGTCGATGATGGCGGACAGCGCCCTTTGGTAGCCGAGCTCTATGGCGCGGCTTGGCCCCTTCGCGGTCCTGAGTTCCTCCCGGATGCGCTCGAAGACCAGCACGTTCGCGTCCACCGCCATGCCGATCGTGAGCACGATGCCCGCGATGCCCGGCAGCGTGAGCGTCGCCCCGAACACCGAAAGGATGCCCAGGAGCAGCGCGACGTTCAGGATGAGCGCCACGTCGGCGAAGACGCCGAACAGGCCGTAGGACAAGGCCATGAAGACGATCACGGCAGCGAATGCCACGATGCAGGCGATGCGCCCGGCATCGATGCTGTCCTGGCCCAGCCCGGGACTGACCGTCCGCTCTTCGAGGAACGTCAGCTCGGCGGGAAGTGCGCCGGCCCGCAGGAGTATGGCAAGTTCAGTCGAGCTCTCGACGGTGAAGTTGCCCGTGATCTGGCCGGAACCGCCGGTTATGGGTTCGCGAATCTGAGGCGCCGTTATGACCTCCCCGTCGAGCACCGTGGCGAACAGGGCCCCGACATTGTCGCTCGTGTACTGGCCGAATATCCGTGCGCCCGCGGGATTGAACCGGAACGTGACCGACGGCAGCCCGTTCTGGTCGAACGCGGGCTGCGCATCCACGAGATCCTCGCCCGACAACACGGCTGCGCGCTCAACGATGTAGAACTCCCCCTCGCGATCCAGGTGCGGCACCAGGATGTTTCCCGGCCCCGCAACGGCCTTCGAATCCGTCGTGGAACTGACGACCGGATGGAATGTCAGGCGCGCGGTCGTGCCGATGAGGGCCTTGAGCTCGGCGGCCGAGCCGACGCCCGGCACCTGGATCAGGATCCGGTTCTCGCCCTGCCTCTGGATCGACGGTTCCCGTGTGCCGACTTCGTCGATGCGGCGCCGAATGATCTCGAGCGCCTGCTGCACGGTCCTGTTGTCAGTGGCCGCCTTTTCCTCTGGCGAAAGCTCGACGGTGACGACGTCACCCTGCCCCGACGCGACAATGTCGGTCGCACCGATTCCCGCGGTCAGGCTCACGACCGGCTGCGCCAGCTCGCGCACCGCCCCAAGAGCCGCCTCGATCGCCTCGGAGCGCTGGATGCGAACCTGCAACGTGCCGTGCGGCGCGGTGTCCACGCGCTCCACGAATCCGACCTGGTCGCGCAGTTCAACGAGGGCCTGGCGGACCTCCGGCCAGTAGACGTCCATGCGATCGGCGTAGACGTCCTCGACATGGACCTCGGCCAGCAGGTGCGCCCCGCCCCTCAGGTCAAGGCCCAGGTTGATCAGCGTCGAAGGCAGGAACGAGGGCCAGGTTGCGGCCTGCGCCTCGCGCTCGGAGGTCGAGCCGAAGGTTTCGATGGCGGCAACGGCGTCGTTGTGCGTCTCGACGCGGGAATAGAACCCGTTCGGAAAGGAGAACAGCAGGCCCGACGCGCAAACTGCAAGAATCAGGACCCGCTTCCAGAGCGCGATCTGCAGCATGTGCGCCCCTAGTTCGCCGGTTCCGTCTTTGAACGAACGGCCTGGATCGTGTTCTGGATCACGCGAACGTGCACGCCGTCGGCGATCTCGACCTCGACTTCGCCGTCCTCGCGGACCTTGGTCACCTTGCCGACGACGCCACCCTGGGTGACCACCTGGTCGCCGCGGCGCAGCGCCGCAACCATGGCCTGGTGCTCCTTCATCTTCTTTCTTTGCGGGCGGATCAGCAGCAGGTAAAAGATTGCGAAGATCAGAATGAAGAAGGGCAGCTGCATCAGCAGCGCGTTTCCGCCTCCACCGGCGGCCTGGGCAAAGGCTGGTGTCACGAACATTGGATGTGTCCTTGTCATTGATTCGAGGCGCGATGGGCGCCCCGCCCGATTTCGCGCGCACCCTATAGCTGCGTTTCTGGCTTGGCAAGCAGCGGCCAGGGCGTCCGCGAAGGACCGGCAGCCCGCTGGCCGCACGCCATGACGGAGGTCGCGAAGCCGTCGCAAGAAGTCGATATTCGCCTTTTGGTCGCGACGAAGCGGCGGTAAGAGACGCGCGGAAAGAGGAACGCCGAATGGCAGAGGTCACCATCGTCTACTGGCGGGACATGCCCGCGCAGGTCATCGTCGGCAAAGGCCGGCGCGGGGCCAAGGCCGCCCTGCCCGAACGCTTCGAACAGGCGATCGACCGCGCCGCCATGAAGGTCGGGGCACGGGACAGCGACGCCTACCTTTCCGAGTGGCGGAAAGTCGTCGAAGGCGACCGCGACGGCGCAGCCGAAGAGATCGCGAAGGCCGAGGCGGCGCGCATCGAGCGCGAGTATGATCGCGATCGGTTGGCGGCCCTGATTGACAACGATGGATGGGCTGCAGCGGGTGCAGGGCCGGAGGGAACCTGATGGCATTGATGAGTTTGCGCGCCAGGCCCGAACGTGCCGAGCCGGCCGACCCGCAGGTCTCGGAGTTCCTGAACGGCTTCTCGATCGAGGTCATGCCCCGCACGGCAGAGAAGATCGACGATTTCCGGGCGATCCTGCCGACCGGAACCCGCATCTACATTGCGCATATCGACGGCACGGCCATTGAAGACATGGTGGCGACCGCAAGGCGCCTTTCTTCCGACGGCTTCCGCGTCATGCCGCATTTTCCGGCGCGAATCATCAAGGACAGGGCGACGCTCGAGGACTGGGTTGCGCGCTACCAGGGCGAAGCCGGAATCGAGGATGCCCTGATCCTTGCCGGCAGCCCCGCGTCCCCTGCCGGCAGCTTCGACAGTTCAATGCAGCTCCTGGAGTCCGGTGCCTTCGACAGGGCCGGCTTCAAGCATCTGCATGTCGCGGGCCATCCTGAAGGCAACCGGGACATCGATCCCGATGGCAGCAACAGGAACGTGGACGCGGCCATGCACTGGAAATCCGCGTTCAACGAGCGCACCGATGCTGAAATGGCGCTGGTCACGCAGTTCGCCTTCGAGGCCGGGCCGATCATTGACTGGGCAAACGGCCTTCGGGACGCGGACATCGACCTGCCGGTCCATGTCGGAATCGCCGGGCCCGCAAAGCTGCAGACGCTCATCAAGTTCGCGATCGCCTGCGGAGTCGGCCCGTCGCTCAAGGTGCTCCAGCGGCGCGCGAGAGACGTCGGCAAGCTGCTCCTTCCCTTCGAGCCGGACGAGGTCGTGAAGGCCCTCGCCCGGCACAAGGCGGCCGCACCGGATTCCGCAATTTCCTGCTTGCACCTCTTTCCGCTGGGCGGCATCAAGCCCGCTGCCACGTGGGCACGGACGCGAAGCGCGATTGAACCGGCGATCCTGACCGCCTGACGAATTCACAGTTCCGGAAAGTCCGAATCCATGGCGCGAACAGTCCTCCAATCGAAATCCAAGACCGTTGTCATCGGCTTCGATGAACCGTTTTGCGTGATCGGCGAACGCATAAATCCGACCGGACGCAAGATTCTTGCCGCCGAACTGGAGGCGGGCGACTTCTCGACCGTGGAGAAGGATGCGGTCGAGCAGGTCGCGTGCGGCGCGCAGGTCCTCGATGTGAACGCGGGTGTCGTCTACAACTCGAACCCGAATCCGAACGAGACGGAACCGCCGCTGATGCAGAAGATGGTCGAGCTGGTGCAGGGCCTTGTCGACGTGCCGCTCTGCATAGACAGTTCCGTGCCGGGCGCGCTGGAGGCGGGCCTCGAAACCGCCGTAGGGCGTCCCCTGCTGAACTCCGTGACCGGCGAGGAGGAACGCCTGGAAATGGTCCTGCCGCTGGTCAGGAAGTACAACGTTCCGGTGGTCGCCATCTCGAACGACGACACGGGGATCTCCGAAGATCCGGACGTGCGCTTCGAGGTCGCAAGGAAGATCGTCGAGCGAGCGGCCGACTTCGGCATCCCGGCGGAGGACATCGTGGTCGACCCGCTCGTGATGCCGGTCGGCGCAATGGCGACCGCAGGCAAGCAGGTCTTTGCGCTCGTGCGACGCCTGCGCGAGGAACTGGGCGTCAACACCACCTGCGGGGCGTCGAACGTCTCGTTCGGGCTGCCGAACCGGCACGGCATAAACAATGCCTTCCTGGCAATGGCTGCCTCGCACGGCATGACCAGCGCGATCATGAACCCGGTGGCAATGCCACGCACGCTCAAGGCTGTCGGCGAGCGCCTTGACGCCTTGAAGACACTGGGCGTCACGGCACCCGATGAAGTCGACCTGCGCACGTTGCGCCCTCTTCTGGGGATGGCGCCTCTGGAGGACCTGGTCCAGGAGCGGGTGGCAAGGCTGGCGGAACTGGGAATCGCCGTTCCGGAAGGCACCAGCGCCGCCCGGTTGGCTCCGCTGCTCGGGCTCTCCCCGAAGACCGGGGTCGCTTCGGAGGAGATCCTGTCCATCCGGGCGGCAGACTTCCTGAACAACAACGATCCTTCGGGCGGCAACTGGATCAGGATGAACAAGCCGGCCGGGGGCGGGGAGAACGGTCGCGGCCGACGCGAAGGACGGCGCCGCCGGAGGGCCTGATGTCTCCGTGCGCGAACCGAATGTCAGGACGTTGTCGAGGGTCCCGTTTCCCAGGCACTGCGGCACGACAGGGAAGGATGCCGGCTTGCGAAACCCGCCAGACGCTCGCGTGACGGCTCCGCTTTCTATCGCCACTCATATCGCTATGCTGCCGAGGGCAGGACAGGAAACTCAATGGGCGACAAGACCGCACTCGTGATTTTCACGCCATCGGGCAAGCGCGGAAACATCCCGGTGGGGACTCCGGTCCTGACGGCGGCGCGGCAGCTCGGGGTCGACCTGGACTCGGTCTGCGGAGGGCGCGGGATCTGTTCCAAGTGCCAGGTCACGCCGGGCTTCGGGAAGTTCCCCAAGCACGGTGTCACGGTCGCCGAAAGCGCGCTGTCCGAGTGGAACGCGGTCGAGGCAAGGTATGACGAGAAACGAGGGCTGCAGGAAGGCCGTCGCCTCGGCTGCCAGGCATGCATTCAAGGCGACGTTGTCATCGACGTGCCTCCCGGGAGCCAGGTCCACAGGCAGGTCGTCCGCAAGGCAGCGACCCGACGCCAGATCACGATGGATCCGGCAACGCAGCTTCGCTACGTCGAAGTGCGCCAGCCTGACATGCACGAACCCTCTGGCGACCTGCAACGGCTCTGCAAGGCTCTCAAGCGCGACTGGGACATCTCGGATGCCGAGGCGAGTCCGGCATTTCTGGCATCGCTGCAGCCCGCCCTCCGCGACGGCGACTGGAAGGTCACCGTCGCGGTCTGGCGCGATCATCGCGGCGGCGCCCCGGTGCTTCTCGACATATGGCCCGGGTTCTTCGAGGGGCGACTCTACGGGCTCGCGATCGACCTCGGCTCCACGACGATCTCCGCGCATCTCTGTGACCTTCGCGACGGCCAGGTCCTTGCGTCGTCAGGCGTGATGAACCCCCAGATCCGCTTCGGCGAGGATCTGATGAGCCGCGTCTCGTACGCGATGATGAATCCGGGCGGCGACGTCGAAATGACCCGGGCCGTGCGCGAGTCCATCGGCCAGCTCGCCGTCGAGCTGTCCGGCGAAACGGACGTTCCGCTGCGCCAGATCGTGGAGGCCGTGGTGGTCTGCAATCCCGTGATGCACCACCTTCTCCTGGGCATCGATCCGGTGGAGCTCGGCCAGGCACCGTTCGCCCTGGCCACCTCCGACGCCGTGAACATGCATGCCGCCAACCTCGGCCTGACATCCATAAACCCCTCCGCCAATGCATACGTGCTGCCCTGCATTGCAGGACATGTCGGCGCGGACTGCGCGGCCGTCGCCCTTTCGGAGGAGCCCTACAAGTCGGAAGACCTGGTCCTCATATGCGACGTCGGCACGAATGCCGAGATATTGCTGGGAAACAAGGTTCGCGTCCTTGCATGCTCCTCGCCGACCGGTCCGGCGTTCGAAGGCGCGCAGATTTCCTCCGGGCAGCGCGCCGCCCCCGGCGCCATCGAGCGCGTCGAGATCGACGCGAAGACGAAGAAGCCCCGGTTCCAGGTGATCGGCTCGGATCGCTGGTCGGACGAGGCCGGCTTTGCCGAGGCCACGGCCGCGACCGGCGTCACCGGGATCTGCGGGTCGGGAATCATTGAGGCCGTCGCGGAAATGCGCATGGCAGGACTGCTTGACGCTTCGGGGCTGATAGGCTCGGCGGCACAGACCGGATCGGACCTCTGCATTCCCGACGGCCGCACGCACGCATACGTCATCTGGGATGCGCGTGACGACGGCGGCCCCCTCATTGCGGTCACGCAGGGAGACATCCGTGCCATCCAGCTGGCAAAGTCCGCACTCTACGCGGGCGCACGCCTGCTGATGGACGAGCTCGATGTCGAACGCGTGGACCGCATCGCGCTTGCGGGCGCGTTCGGGTCACACGTCTCGCCGAGGCACGCCATGGTCCTCGGCATGATTCCCGATTGCGATCCCGCCAAGGTGAGGTCGGTCGGGAATGCCGCGGGAAC
The DNA here is from genome assembly GCA_965208685.1 of Paracoccaceae bacterium. Classification (GTDB taxonomy): domain Bacteria; phylum Pseudomonadota; class Alphaproteobacteria; order Rhodobacterales; family Rhodobacteraceae; genus JAJEFO01. Next base: position 2,610,670 of record CBDBPL010000007.1, read on the forward strand.
GGGCGCGCGGATCGCGCTATGCGACATTTCGGCTCGTGCCAAGATCGAGGCCGAGGTGCTTCGCGTCCAGAAGGTCGAAACGGCGATCGAGCCGAGATTCCAGGAGCATTTCGTGGCGGCAAACGCGATACCGCATGCCTCGGACCTGTTTCCGCACCTGCCGGATCTCCCGGATGTCAGCTTCAATCCCGGCGGAGGCAGAGGCGCCGACGGGCCGACCGGTCGCCGCAGGCGCCGACGCTCCCAGGATCCCTTGCAGCAGACCTGATCGTGCAGATCCGTGCCCCCTTCCGGCCGGCAGCGGACGGCGATCAGTTTGACTTTCCCTGAACAGTGCAAGTAAGATCGGGAGTTGGCCGGTGTTGGTACCAAGTGAACCGTCTAGTGCCGCACGCCTTCACGACGCTCGGACCAGGCCATCCCGGTCCCGCCTAGAATTTGGGAGAATGTGGGCATTCATGACCGAACCTGCTCGGCACAGGCACAAGGGACTGCCCCGGCAGCAGGGGCTCTACGACCCGCGCAACGAACACGACGCGTGCGGGATCGGTTTCGTGGCGAACATCGGGAACCGCAAGAGCCACGGGATCGTCGATCAGGGCTTGCAGATTCTCAAGAATCTCACCCATCGCGGCGCGGTGGGCGCCGACCCGCTGGCCGGCGACGGGGCGGGCATCCTCATCCAGACGCCGGATGCCCATCTGCGCGCCGTCTGCGGCGACATCGGACTCAACATCCCTTCGCCCGGCGACTACGCCGTCGGAATGCTGTTCCTGCCACGGGCCGAGGAGCCGCGGGCGGAGTGCATCCGCGTCGTCGAGCAACTGGCCGAGTCGGAAGGACAGCACGTGATCGGCTGGCGCGACGTGCCGGTCGACAATTCGGGGCTGGGCGAAAGCGTCGTTCCGACCGAACCCTTCGTTCGCCAGGTCATCATCGGCCGCGGCGAAAACTGCGCCGACCAGGATGCGTTTGAGCGCAAGCTGTTCGTCATTCGCAAGCAGGCGGAACACCGGGTCGACGCGTTGGGCGAGGCTTGCGACGACTTCTACATCGCATCCCTGTCGTCGCGCACGCTCATCTACAAGGGGATGCTGCTGGCGCACCAGGTAGGCGAGTACTATCTGGATCTCCATGACGAGAGGATGGTTTCCGCGCTCGCCCTGGTTCACCAGCGCTTTTCCACCAACACCTTTCCGTCGTGGCGGCTGGCCCACCCCTACCGGATGATCTGCCACAACGGCGAGATCAACACGCTGCGCGGAAACATCAACTGGATGGCGGCACGCCGGCACCTCATGAAGTCGGAACTCCTGGGCGACGATCTCGACAAGCTTTGGCCGCTGATCACCGAGGGCCAGTCGGACTCGGCGAGCTTCGACAACGCTCTGGAGCTGCTGGTACGGTCTGGATATTCGCTGGCCCACGCGATGATGATGCTGATCCCGGAGGCCTGGACCGGCAATCCGTTGATGGACGAACGCCGCCGTGCGTTCTATGAATATCATGCAGCGCTGATGGAGCCGTGGGACGGTCCGGCCGCCGTGGCCTTTACCGACGGTCGCCAGATAGGCGCAACCTTGGACCGCAACGGGCTGCGGCCCGCGCGCTACGTCATCACGGACGACGACCTTGTGGTGATGAGTTCGGAAGTCGGGGTCCTTCCGATCGACGAAAGCCGCATTGTCAAGAAGTGGCGCCTGCAACCGGGCAAGATGTTGCTGATCGACCTGGAACAGGGCTGCATCGTCGACGATGACGACATCAAGGCGCAACTGTCCGCGGCCCAGCCCTACCAGGAATGGCTCGACCGCACCCAGATCGTGCTGGAAGACCTGCCGGCGACCAGCGTCCCGGTCGCGCAGCCCGACCGGCTGACGCTCCTCGATCGCCAGCAGGCCTTTGGCTACACCCAGGAAGACCTCAAGTTCCTGATGTCCCCGATGGCCCTCACCGGACAGGAAGCCGTCGGCTCGATGGGCACCGATACGCCGATATCGGCGCTGTCGTCGCGACCCAAGCTGCTCTATTCCTATTTCAAGCAGATATTCGCCCAGGTCACGAACCCGCCGATCGACCCGATCCGCGAGGAGCTGGTGATGTCGCTCCTGTCCTTCATCGGCCCGCGGCCCAACCTGCTCGGCATCAACGACACGACTCCGCAAAGACGTCTCGAGGTGCGCCAGCCGGTGCTGACGAACAAGGACCTGGAAAAGGTCCGCTCTATCGGCGAGATCGCGGACAATGCATTCAGGACCATCACCCTTGATCTGACCTATCCCGCGGCTGACGGCGCCGAGGGCATGCGTGCCGCGCTCGATGCGGTTTGCGGCGACGCGGAGGCGGCGTGCCAGGAAGGCTACAACATCCTGGTGCTCAGCGATCGGGCGATCGACCGCGACCGCATCGCCATCCCGGCGCTGCTGGGCACATCGGCGGTCCATCACCATCTGGTGAGGACGGGCCTTCGGAACTTCCTTGGCCTGGTCGTCGAGACCGGAGAGGCGCGCGAGGTCCATCACTTTTGCGCCCTGGCCGGCTACGGCGCCGAGGCGATCAACCCCTACCTGGCATTCGAGACCCTCGCGGCGCTGCGGGACGAGCTGCCGGAGGAGCTGAGCGACCGCGAACTCTTCAGGCGCTACATCAAGGCGATTGACAAGGGCATCCTGAAGGTGATGTCCAAGATGGGCATTTCGACCTACCAGTCCTATTGCGGCGCGCAGATCTTCGACGCGGTTGGCCTCGACGCGGCCTTCGTCGAGCAGTATTTCACCGGCACCGCGAGCAACATCGGCGGGGTCGGGCTGCCGGAGGTCGCGCGGGAGACCGTGGAACGCCACCGGCTCGCCTACGGCGACGCGCCGGTCTACCGCAACGCGCTCGATCCGGGCGGCGAATACGCCTACCGCCTGCGTGGCGAGGAGCATTGCTGGACACCCGACACGGTCACCAACCTGCAACACGCCGTACGCGGCGAACTGCCGGACAAGTATCGCGACTTCGCCAAGCAGGTGAACGACCAGGACCACCGGATGATGACCGTCCGGGGCCTGTTCGAGCTGATCCCTGCGGAGACGCCGGCACCCCTCGACGAGGTCGAGCCGGCATCTGAAATCGTCAAGCGGTTCTCGACCGGGGCGATGTCCTTCGGTTCGATCTCGCGCGAGGCGCATGCGACCCTGGCCGTCGCCATGAACAGGATCGGCGGCAAGTCGAACACCGGCGAGGGCGGCGAGGAGCCGGACCGCTTCGTGCCCATGCCCAACGGCGATTCGATGCGCTCGTCCATCAAGCAGGTGGCCTCGGGCAGATTCGGCGTGACCACCGAGTATCTCGTCAATTCCGACATGATGCAGATCAAGATGGCCCAAGGTGCCAAGCCCGGAGAGGGCGGCCAGCTGCCGGGGCACAAGGTGGACGCGGTCATCGCCAAGGTGCGGCATTCCACTCCGGGTGTCGGCCTGATCTCGCCGCCGCCGCATCACGACATCTACTCGATCGAGGATCTCGCCCAGCTGATCTACGACCTGAAGAACACCAATCCGGACGCCGACGTCTCGGTGAAACTGGTGTCAGAGGTCGGCGTGGGAACGGTGGCGGCAGGGGTCTCGAAGGCGCGTTCCGATCACGTGACAATTTCGGGGTTCGAAGGCGGCACCGGGGCCAGCCCGCTGACGTCGATCACGCACGCCGGCTCGCCGTGGGAGATCGGGCTCGCCGAGACCCACCAGACGCTGGTGCTCAACCGGCTTCGCGGCCGCATCGCGGTCCAGGTCGACGGCGGTCTCAGGACCGGGCGCGACGTGGTCGTGGGCGCGCTGCTCGGCGCGGACGAGTTCGGCTTCTCGACCGCGCCGCTGATCGCCGCAGGCTGCATCATGATGCGCAAGTGCCATCTCAATACATGCCCGGTCGGGGTCGCGACCCAGGATCCGGAACTGCGCAAGAAGTTCACCGGCATGCCGGAGCACGTGATCAACTACTTCTTCTTCGTCGCGGAGGAGGTGCGCGAGCTGATGGCGCGGCTCGGGATCATCCGCTTCGCGGACATGGTCGGCGAGTCCCAGCATCTCAACCAGCGCCGCGCGATCGAGCATTACAAGGCGAAGGGCATCGACCTGTCGCGGATTCTTGCCAAGCCCGACGCCCCGCCAGGCGTGGCCACCCATAACAGCGAGCGCCAGGACCACCACCTGGAAGAAGTCCTCGACCGCCGGCTGATCGAGTTGGCGCAGCCTGCGTTGACCAAGCGCCGGCCGGTCCGCTCGGAGATGCCGATCCGCAACATCGACCGCACGACCGGCGCGATGCTGTCGGGCGAGGTCGCGAAGCGGTTCGGCCATGCCGGCCTGCCCCAGGACACGATCTGCGTGACGTTCCGAGGCACGGCCGGCCAGAGTTTCGGCGCGTTCCTCGCCAAGGGCGTCTCCTTCGAGCTGATCGGGGAAGCCAACGACTATACCGGCAAGGGCCTGTCGGGCGGCCGCCTGGTGGTCTACCCGCCGCCCGAGAGCGCGCTCGTCCCGGAAGACAGCATCATCATCGGGAACACCGTCCTCTACGGCGCGATCTCCGGGGAATGCTATTTCCGCGGGGTCGCGGGCGAACGCTTCGCGGTGCGCAATTCCGGCGCCATCGCGGTGGTCGAAGGCGTCGGCGACCATGGCTGCGAGTACATGACGGGAGGCATCGTGGTGTGCCTCGGCCACACGGGCCGCAACTTCGCCGCCGGCATGAGCGGCGGCATCGCCTATGTCCTCGACGAGGAGGGCGATTTCGAGCGCCGCTGCAACCTTGCCATGGTCGAGCTCGCACCCGTCAAGGCTGAGGACGAGTCGCTTGAGCGCCTCGCGCATCAGGGCGGGGATCTTGAAGCCCACGGACTGGTCGACGTGATGCGCGACATGACCCGCTTCGACGGCGAGCGCTTGAAGAGCCTCATTGAAAACCACGTCCGCTACACCGACTCGGCACGCGGCCGGCGGCTTCTGAAGGACTGGGACTCCTGCCTGCCGCGGTTCGTCAAGGTGATGCCCGTCGACTACTACCGCGCGCTGCGGGAGATGGAGCTCGCCCAGCCGGCCGATCCCCCAGCGCTTCTGGCGGAGAGCGGCTGAACCATGGGCAAGGTCACGGGATTTCTTGAATTCGACAGGCACGAGCAGCGCTACGCACCGGTGGCTGACCGCGTCCGCCACTTCGACGAGTTCCTGATACCGCTGGACGAGAACACGCTGCGGCAGCAAGGCGCGCGCTGCATGGATTGCGGCATCCCGTTCTGCCACACGGGCTGCCCGGTCAACAACATCATCCCCGACTGGAACGACCTCGTCTACCGCGACCAGTGGCGGGAAGCGATCGATGTGCTGCATTCGACCAACAACTTTCCCGAATTCACCGGCCGAATCTGCCCGGCGCCCTGCGAGGAGGCATGCACGCTGAACATCGACGACGCGCCGGTGACCATCAAGGCGATCGAGTCCGCCATCGCCGATCGCGCCTGGCAGGAGGGGTGGGTGGTTCCCGACAGGCCCGCCGCCAGGACCGGCAAGCGCGTGGCCATCGTCGGTTCGGGTCCGGCGGGGATGGCCTGCGCTCAACAGCTGGCACGCGCCGGGCATGACGTCACGGTGTTCGAGAAGAACGCCAGGCCGGGAGGGCTGCTCCGGTACGGCATTCCGGACTTCAAGATGGCAAAGGACTTTGTCGACCGACGCGTCGGCCAGATGGAGGCGGAAGGCGTGTCCTTCCGCACCGACACGCATGTCGGGGTTGCTCTCGCGACAGGAGACCTCGTCCGGGACTTCGACGCCGTGGTGCTGGCGGGAGGGGCGGAGAAGGCGCGCGACCTGCCGGTTGACGGAAGGGATCTGCGCGGCGTCGAGTTCGCGATGGACTTCCTGCCCCAGCAAAACCGCCGCGTCAGTGGCGAGCCGCTCGGCGAGGTGGAGGAGATTTCCGCTGGCGGAAAGCATGTCGTCGTGATCGGCGGCGGCGATACCGGCTCGGATTGCATCGGGACTTCGTTCCGTCAGGGCGCGGTCTCGGTGACGCAACTCGAGATCATGCCCATGCCGCCGGAGAAGCCTGACAAGGCCGTCACATGGCCGCTGTGGCCGCTGCGGCTGCGCACGTCCTCGTCGCAGGCGGAAGGAGCAGGCCGCGACTGGAGCGTCGCGACCAAGCGCCTTTCAGGCGCCGACGGGACTGTCTCCACCCTCCACGCCGTCCGGCTGGACCAACGGTTGAAGGAAGTCCCCGGAACCGAGTTCGAACTGAAAGCGGAGCTCGTGCTGCTTGCCATGGGTTTCGTCCATCCAGTCCATGAGGGCATGCTGGACGAGATTGGAGTGGAACTGGACGCGCGAGGAAACGTCCTCGCCGATACGGACAACTACGCCACCACACAGCCACAGGTGTTTGCCGCGGGCGACATGCGCCGGGGTCAGTCGCTCGTGGTTTGGGCCATCCGCGAGGGCCGGCAATGCGCCCGCGCCGTCGACGAATTCCTGGCGGGATCGTCGTCATTGCCAAGATGAAGCGGGCGTGGCGGCGGCGAGCGACCTTCGGACGGACACGCGCCCGGAACGGGCTGATCCGGAGCGAGAATGCGCCGGGGAATAACAAAGTTACAAATTTTCTATCTGTAATGTAAACGCTATACACCAACACCCGATTTCCGTGGAATTTTGTTGTGTGCGCAATTATGTTGCCCAAAACAACGCAAATTGGGTGCATTATGTCTCGAAGAATCCTGATCCTCGGCGCTTCCTACGGGTCGCTGCTCGGAACGAAACTTCTCATGGCGGGCCACGACGTGACGCTGGTGTGCCGCAGGGCGACCGCTGATCTGATCAACGACAAGGGCACCGAGGTGCGAATCAGGCTCCGGGGCGAGGACTTGCATCGCCCGTTCCGTTCAAGGGACCTGAAGGGAACGCTCGACGCGATGGCGCCCGGCGAGGTTCGGGTCAACGCGTATGATCTCGTGGTGCTCGCCATGTCCGAGCCGCAATTTGCCGGCGCAGACGTGCCCTCGCTGCTGCTGCGAATCGCGCGGGCCCGGGTGCCGTGCATTTCCTTGATGAACATGCCGCCGATGCCCTATCTAAAGCGCATCCCCGGTCTCGAAACGGACAGGCTTGCCGCGTGCTTCACGACGCTGGACGGCTGGCGCGACTTCGAGCCCGGCCTGGTTTCGCTTTGCAGCCCGGATCCGCAGGCGTTCCGCTTGCCGGACACCGGCGCGAACGTGCTTCACGTGGGCCTGCCAACCAACTTCAAGGCCGCTCCGTTTGAATTGCCCGAACACAACGAGATGCTGAAAGAGCTGGAAGCGGGCATCGACGCCATCCGCGTCGAGGGCAAGGAGGTGCCGGTAAAGCTGCGCGCCCATGACTCGCTTTTCGTGCCGTTCGCGAAATGGGCGATGCTCCTTGCGGGAAACTACCGCTGCGTGCAGGCGACCGGGATGCGTTCGATCAAGGAGGCCGTGCACGGCGATATCGAGGCGTCGCGGGAAATCTACCGGTCGGTCACCGATCTTGTCGTCAAGCTCGGGGCGACGCCGGACAGCCAGGTTCCGTTCGAGAAGTACGCCAAGGCCGCGGAAAGTCTGCTGAAGCCCTCGTCGGCAGCGCGCGCCATCGACGGCGGCGCCCGGCACATCGAGCGGGTCGACCTTCTGGTGCAACTCATCGCCGACCAGCTTGGCATGGGCAATCCTGCAATCGATGATGTCGTGACGACAGTGACCTCGCGCATTGCGGGAAACCTCAGGGCCGCCGCCTAGCTTTCGTAGCGGGTGTTGCCTCGCCGGTCGGGGCTGATCGGCAGTTCCACGAACAACGGCTGATGCGCGCGCTGGGAACATGCCTGGCGCGGGCAGAGATGGCAGTTGATCCCGATCTGGCTGAACAGGTCCTCGCGATCAAGATTGAAGGATCGCGCATATCCGATTTCGTCGACGAAGCGGAACTCGCAGCCGAGCGCAAGCGCCAGTCGCCGGTCCTGCGACTCGCGGCTGAACACCGGTCGGTCCGATGTGCGGCTGATCGTGAAGAACCGCTCGCCCTCGGGCAGTTCCACGAACTGGGGCAGGATCACGCCGGGCGTCCTGAACGACGTGTGGATGTTCCAGACGGGACAGGCCCCGCCGAATTCGGCCAGCGTGAAGGTGGTCGAGTTGAATCGCTTGGTGACGTTGCCGGCCTTGTCGATCCTGAGAAAGAAGAACGGCACGCCCTTAGCGTTCCTGCGCCGCAGCGTTGTCAGCCGATGGCACACCTGCTCGAACGAGACGCTGAAGGCCGCCGCGATCCGGTCCACGTCGTACTTGGTCGCCTGCGCGGTGGCGAGAACGTCCGCATAGGGCATGACGACAGCGCTGGCGAAATAGTTGGCGAGTTCCACCTGGCAGCGCGCAAGCCCTGTGGAGGAGGAGATCCCGCTGTCCGAGACCAACGCGTCCAGGGTCTGGTCCGCCTCCAGAAGGCACAGCACGTGGGCGAGCTGAAAGGTCCGGTTCGGATAGTCAAGCGCCTGGGAGAGAAAGACCGTCGCCTTCTCCCTGTCGAAGATTCGCAGGGCTTCGCTCATGTCTTCGACGGTCTGGATGCGAACCTCGACCCCGTGGCGCGTCCGCAAGCGGTCTTTCAGCATCGCGTAGACATCGTCGGGCGCACAGGGCTGTTCGGCGCGGATCCTCTCCGCGGTCCTTTCGAGTTCCGGAAAGTGGTTTCTGTGGTTCCGGAAGAAATCGTGGATGATCGTTTCCGGCGAGGACGAGACGAGATTCTCCGGAACCCGTTCCCGACCCTGCCGCAGCACCTTGTCGAGCGTGGTCCGGTGCGTCCGGTAGATCTGCAGAAAGTTCTCGACGAGCCCCGGCGCGTGATCGACGGCAGCGCGCAATTCCTGGAGGTCGGGCGTGTCGCGAAAGATCGGGTCCTGAAGCACGCTGCGCAGTTCCGCCAGAACGTCGGAGCTTGGATCCTGCACCAATTCGCGCCAGTCGATGGCGTACTTGTCGGACAGGGCCATGAGCATTTGGACCGAGAGGCTCCGCTGGTTGTTTTCCAGCAGGTTGACGTAGGCCGGGCTGACGCCGAGCGCCTTTGCCATTTCGGCCTGGGTCTGTTTGTGGGCGCGGCGGAGCTGGCGCAACTGCGGGCCGACGAAGGTCTTTTTCATTCGGTTCCTCCGGATTTTACAAAGTTACATACTTGATAGCATGATACGCACACTAACAACACATAAACCCGATTTTGTGTGTTCAGGCGTCCGACAGGTGTTACTGGCAAGTCACGCACCGCCGAAGGCATTGACGCGAGGGATTCCCATGGACGGACAAGCTGGCCGAAATTCCCCGGCAGACGCGTTCTTCGCGTTCCCTTTGACAGAAACGGGTCCCGACCTCGCCGCCACATACGGCCCCGACGGGAGCGCCCGGACGGGAGCCGCCCTGCGCACCGCTGCGCTGGAGCCATGCGGTTCGTCTGCCATCCATCCCGGCAAAGCTTGAGAGGAGAGGATCTCATGAAGATCGGTTACAACGGACTGGCCGTTCCCGGCCCAACCAACATGCCCTTCCAGATCCGCCAGGCAATGGAAGTGGCGCTTCAGGATCATCGGGCGCCGGACTTTCCGGACTTCACCCTGCCGCTGTTCGAAGACCTCAAGGACATACTCATGACCAGGACCGGTCGCGTGTTCATCTATCCCTGCTCCGGCACTGGCGGCTGGGAGGCGGCCATCACCAATACGCTCTCCGAAGGCGACAAGGTCCTGGCGTCCGTCTTCGGGCAGTTCTCGCTTCTCTGGGTCGACCTGTGTCAGCGGTTCGGGCTTGAGGTGGACGCCATCGATGTCGAATGGGGCAAGGGCGTTCCGCTTGCCGAGTATCGCTGGAAGCTGGCGGCGGACAAGGGCCATCAGATCAAGGCCGTGCTCGTCACCCATAACGAGACCGCGACCGGCGTGACGTCCGACGTGGCGGGCGTTCGCAAGATTCTGGACGAGCTGGACCACCCCGCGCTGCTGTTCGTGGACGGCGTGAGCTCGGTCGCTTCAATCGACTTCCGCATGGACGAATGGGGCGTGGACGTGATCGTCTCGGGCTCGCAAAAGGGCTTCATGATGCCTACCGGCCTGGCCGTGATCGGCGTCAGCCAGAAGGCCATCGACATGGGGCCGACGGCGGGTCTTCCACGCTGCTTCTTCGACTTCCAGGACATGATCAAGACCAACGATCAGGGTTTCTTTCCGTACACGCCGGCGGCAACGCTCCTGCACGGACTGCGCGCCTCGGTCGACATGCTGAAGGAGGAAGGGCTGCAAAACGTCTTCGCACGCCATCATCGCTTGGCCGGCGGCGTGCGCGCCGCTGTGGAAGCTTGGGGACTGCGCAACTGCGCACAAGGTCCCGAGTGGCATTCGGACACGGTCACGGCGATCCTGGTACCCGACGGGTTTGATGCCGATGACGTCATCCGGACCGCCTATCAGAGCTACAACCTGTCGCTCGGCGCGGGCCTGAACAAGGTCGCGGGCAAGGTCTTCCGGATTGGCCACCTGGGCTGGCTGAACGAAATCATGGTGCTGCAGTCCCTGGGCGGCGTGGAGCTTGCCATGCGCGACGTGGGCATTCCGTTCGAGCCGGGCGCAGGCGTCGGAGCAGCCGTGCGTCACTTTGCCGATGACCTGTACGTCGCCCGGACGGCCGCGGAATGAAACGCGACTTGACGGATGCGCCTTCGGGACAGTCAGCATGCGGAAGCGGCAAGATGCGGATAGTCTTCCTTGACCGGTCGACAATCGGACCTTCCGTGAACGTCTCGAAACCAGCGTTCGATCACGACTGGGTGGAATACGACCGCACAGCGCCTGACGAGGTGATCGAGCGACTACGGGGCGCGGACATCGCGGTGTCGAACAAGGTGCCGATCCGGCGGGATGCCATCGAGGCGCTGCCGGATCTCAAGATGATCTGCATCCCCGCGACAGGCCATGACGCGTTTGACATCGACGCGTGCCGCGAGCGCGGCATCGTCGTGTCGAACGTGCGTGGCTATGCGGAGAACACGGTGCCGGAACACACGTTTGCACTGATTCTCGCGCTGCGGCGCAGCCTGGTCGGGTTTCGCCAGGACGTGATCGACGGAGAATGGCAAAGGGCGGCGCAGTTCTGTTTCTTCAATCATCCGATCCGGGAATTGGCGGGGTCGACGCTTGGCATCTTTGGTGAGGGTGTACTGGGTCAAGGCGTAGCCAGGCTGGCGCAGGCCTTCGGGATGAAACCGCTCTTCGCTGCACATAAGGGTGTTGAGGGGCTGGGACCGCTCTATACGCCCTTCGATCAGGTGATCGAGGAGTCGGATGTACTGACCATGCATGCGCCGCTCTTGCCTGCGACCAGGAACATGATTTCGGACCGCGAGTTCGCGATGATGAACAAGTGCCCGCTGATCATAAACGCCTCCCGCGGGGGGTTGGTGGACGAAGCCGCGTTGGTGCGGGCGCTCGATGCCGGCCGGATATCGGGGATAGGGTTCGACGTTCTGACCAGCGAGCCGCCTCCGCCGGACAACCCACTGCTGTCGGTGATTGACCGTCCCAACGTGATCGTCACGCCGCATACTGCCTGGGCCAGCGACGAGGCAATGCAGACGCTCTGGGACCAGGTGGTTGATCACCTGGAGAACTTTTGGCGCGGAGAGCCGTCGAACCGGGTGGCGTGACGCAAGAACCTGGTCTGGATTGGCATCGTTGACGAGGTCGCTGAAGAGGCCATGGAGCCGGCAGGTAGGTCAATTTGTCAGGTCATCGATTTCCGAATCCGGACAATGGTGATCCCAAACGGAAAGTGAAGCGACGTGAAGCGGCTTGGCGACCGTGGAGATTTCACCGGGAGCACCCGTCCTCGGCCATCGACAATCTCTTCCTCGCTCGTTCCTGGTTCGAAGTCACGCCAAGTGCTCGAGCGTGCAACGGGACTCAGAAGGAATACCGCAACGACACCCGAATGCCGTGGCTCCCGATTCGCGCCTGCGTCGGGGCCAGATCCAGCGGTATCGGCTCGCGACTGCCGTCGTGCCAGGCCACCCCTCCTTCGCCGCGGCCCGTGCGGGCTTCGCCGAGATCGGTGTAGCGCCACGCCACGTCCAGGCCAAGCCGCTCGCTCAGCGGCATCGTGAGCCCCGCGGTCACCATCCAGGCCAGGTCCGTCCGGCTCCCGCCCCGCACGCTGGTCGTCGTCGTCGGAAACGTCATGGTGGTTCCGCCGATCCGGTTGCGCACGACACCTGCGCCCGCTCCCACGTAAGGCGCGATCGTCGCTCGTCCGCGCGACCCGAACCCGGGAAAATCGGCAAACGCCGCCAGCATGCCGGACACCGAAGTGATGTCCGCTGCCACCGATTGCTGTCGGTCCGGCGCGAGAAAGTTGGCACGACCCTCGAAGCTGTAATGCGGCCGGTGCTCCACCATCAACTCGTAACGCATCGCGCCTCCCGGCACGTAGCCGAGCCCGAATTCCAGTACTGCCATCTCCCCGAAATCGCCGAACGAGCGACGGGGCGCGCCGTCGCGGTCTCGTCCGCAGCCGTACAGCGCCGCCGGAACGGTGCTGGAACAGTCGATGTCGGTGAAGGCCGCGTCGCCGGACCAGTCGAGTCCAATGCCGCCTCGCAGATAGTATTCGCCCGCATCAGCAACACCCGGACGCAACGACATCAAGGCAAGCGCCGCGGCAGCTGCAATCCGACCAGACGCATTCAGGGACCTGCGAACCTCGGCCAAGGCCCCGCCACGGCAGCGTCCCGGACTGGCACGCTCCGTTGCTGCGTGCACGGCGCCGAACATCCCAACAGGTGATCGCCTTGCGATGCGGCCTCCGTCCCGCGCGTTCACGTGATTGGACTCCGCACCCGATCAGTGGAGGCTGGTGCCGCGCAGGGGGCAGGCAGGCGCATCACGGCCTTTGCCACGTGCACTTGCTCGCAGAGTCAGCGTGGTTTGCGGGAAGATATCGTGCCACGTAAGTGCATTCGCCCGAAATGCCGGCAAACTTTCCGGTGCCTCCCATGATCTCGAACCGACCTGCGCCGCCACCGCCTTCAGCTATGTCGCCTTCCCGTCGACGGGCCAGAAGATAGATCTCGTCACCTGTGCCATCCGTAAACGTGCATGGAGACTCCAGGTCAACTACACCGTCTCGAAACGTGCCCACGAACACGAGACACCTCGCGATGTTCGTCGCGCCCTTGACAAAGGGCGGGCCGCTGCTCTCCAAGACAGTGCTGGTGCCAATGAGCGTTCCGGCAGTGTAGGCGCCGCCCGCGTGTTCGATCGTGGTGAAGTCCTGAACATAGCTTTGCAGGCTGCGAAAGCTGCCCGCTTCCTGCGCAGCAACGGCACCCGGCAAGACGAGCAGCATCGACAAAGCAAGGGCAACTGCCAGAACGGCCTTCAATCCCATCACGGCAGTTCCTTTCCTGTCTTCTTCGTCACACATGCTGGCCTTTTGATGTCCCTACCAGTCTGTCGTTCTTGGGTCGAGCGTGACCGCAGCCCTTCGTTCCGGGGACTGTCAGACGGATCGCGTTTGGGATCAAGCACGGAATCCGGAATTTCCCGATGTCGCCGCGACTGCTGCAGGATTCCGCCCAAAACTTTGCGGACCTGTCTGGCTGGACAACGCCGCTCGCGCGCAGCCTGGTGAGGATGACGGGTTTCACCTCCTCACGTGGCATCAGTGTCTCCAACGCATCGAGCAGATGCAGCAACCGCTCCAGAAACCTGGTGTGCCAGCTCTTCAATACAACCACGCGGCGGCGCCGCGCCCTGCGGATGCAACCAATCCGGGGTTGACGACGCACACCCCGTGTCCGACACCCTCGAACATGGGAGCCGCGCACCTGACCATCGACCTCGACGCCGTTTGCTCAAACTGGCGTGCCCTTGATGCCCTGTCGAACAACGAGGTAGAGACGGCCGCCGTCGTCAAGGCTGACGCGTATGGCATCGGAGCGGCACAGGCTGCGAAGGTCCTGGCGAAAGCGGGCGCAAAGAGTTTCTTCGTCGCCCTTGTCGAGGAAGGCGTCACGATTCGCAACGTGCTCGGCAACCAGCCCGACATCTACGTCTTTTCCGGCCATATGGAAGGCGAAACCGATGCGCTGGTTTCCGCAGGCTTGATCCCGTTGCTGAATGCACCGGATCAGATGTCACGCCATGCTGCGAACGCTCCCGCCCACCCCTTCGGCGTTCAACTCGATACCGGCATGAACCGTCTGGGCTTCGAGCCTTCCGAATGGAACGACTGCAAGGCCGAACTCCTGGACTCCGGGCCGCTCCTCGTCATGAGCCACCTCGCTTGTGCCGACGAGCCCGGTCATCCGATGAACGTGCAGCAGTTCGATGCATTTCGCGGGATGACCGAAGGAATTGCGCTCCGTCGCTCGCTCGCCGCAACCGGCGGGATTCTCCTCGGACCGCAGTACCATTTCGACCTTACCCGACCGGGAGTCGGGCTCTATGGCGGCCAGCCGTTTGGCGAGGCTCGGCCAGTCATCCGACTTGATGTGCCGGTGATCCAGACAAGGACGGTTCAGCCCGGCGAAACCGTTGGCTATGGCAATGCCTGGACCGCGACCGCTCCGACCAAGGTTGCCACGATCTCTGCCGGATACGCAGACGGACTCCTGCGGGCGGCAGCGCCCGGAGCGGTGGTTCTTGCCGGAAACACGCCCTGCCCGGTCGTTGGGCGCATATCGATGGACCTCATCACCGTCGACGTGAGCGGACTGCACAAGGTCCCGGACACGTTGCAGGTCATTGGCCCCGATTTCCCGGTTGACGCCTTTGCCGAGGCCGCCGGCACGATCGGCTACGAGATACTGACATCCCTCGGAGCACGCTACGAGCGCGTATACTTGCCGCAATGAGAGTCCTGGCCATCATCGGACGGGCGGCGCTCGCCATGCTCGCTGCGATCGGACGGGTGACGCTGTTCGCAATCGATGCCGTAAGCCACTTGGGACGCCCGCCCTACTATCCCCGCGAGTTCGCGCACGCGCTTGTGCAGATCGGCTACTTTTCCCTTCCGGTGGTCGGGCTGACCACCATCTTCACGGGTGGCGCGCTGGCTCTCCAGATCTATGCCGGTGGCGCGCGCTTCTCGGCCGAGGCCGTCGTGCCCCAGATCGTCGCCATCGGCATCGTCCGCGAACTGGGACCGGTCCTCGTCGGCCTCATGATCGCCGCCCGAGTCACCTCCTCGATTGCTGCCGAGATCGCCACGATGAAGGTCACGGAGCAGATCGATGCCCTGATCACGCTTTCGACCAATCCGGCCAAGTACCTGACACTGCCTCGGGTCCTCGCCGCAACTGTCGTCATGCCGTTCCTCGTTGGCGTCGGCGACATCATCGGGATCATGGGCGGCTATCTCGTCGGTGTCGAACGCCTGGGATTCAACGCCGAAACGTATCTCCGGAACACCATCGACTTCCTGGAACCGCTGGACGTCGTCTCATCGCTCGCCAAGGCCGCCGTTTTCGGCTTCCTCGCCGCCCTGATGGGCTGCTATTTCGGTATGCATTCCGGTCGCGGCGCACAAGGCGTCGGCCGGGCGACCAAGGGCGCGGTGGTTGCAGCAAGCGTGCTGATCCTCGCCGCAAACTTCGTGCTCACGGAACTGTTCTTTTCGGCATGATCGAACTCGCGGATGTACATAAGGCCTTTGGCACGAAAAGGGTTCTGACCGGTGTCAGCCTGACGCTGCGGAAAGGCAGGAGCTTGGTGGTCATCGGCGGCTCGGGCACGGGCAAGTCGGTGCTCCTGAAATGCGTGCTTGGACTTTTCCGGCCAGACAAGGGCACGATCAGCGTTGACGGCAACAATGTCACGAACCTTCGTCTTGGCACGCCCGAACGGGACGCGTTCTTCGCCCGGTTCGGAATGCTGTTCCAGGGCGGCGCGCTCTTCGATTCGCTTCCAGTGTGGCAAAACGTGGCGTTCCGGCTGTTGCGCGGATCCCTCAAGAAGCCGCGAACCGAGGCGCATGAGATCGCAGTCGAAAAGCTCCGCCGGGTCGGGTTGTCGCCCGATGTGGCGGAACTGTATCCAGCCGAGCTTTCGGGAGGCATGCAAAAGCGCGTCGGCCTTGCCCGGGCCATCGCCACCGAACCCGAGATCATCTTCTTCGACGAGCCAACGACGGGGCTCGACCCGATCATGGCAGGCGTCATCAACGACCTGATCCGCAGCATCACAAGCGAAATGGGCTCGACCGCAATGACCATCACCCATGACATGTCGAGCGTCCGAGCGATCGCGGACGATGTCGCCATGCTCCACGACGGCGTGATCCAGTGGACCGGCCCGGTCCGCGAATTGGACAGCTGCAGCGACCCGTGCGTCGCACAATTCATCTCCGGCAGCGCCGAAGGCCCGATCGAGACGCTTCGTTGAGGCCTTGCCGGCGCTCACGCTGTCGAGCGAGAAAGCAAGGACAGCGACGCCCACCATCCCGCTTGAGAATTCGGGAGACGGCACATTCGTTCATCGCGTCAGATCGCGTCCCGAGCACGGCGCGCCAAGCGACTTTCCGGTTCGATACCTGCTTGTCTCGCCCCTTGTGCACAGGCAAAAGGACGCCATGACAAAGTCCATGCGCCTTTCCTGCGCGCATTGCGGCGCCGTGCATGCAAAGTGGTCCGGACGCTGCGACGAATGCGGTGCCTGGAACTCGATTTCCGAGGATGCACCGCTGTCGGCCGGCCCCGGATCCAAGGGCCTTGGCCACGCGCGAGGCAACGTCGTTCCGCTGAGCGACCTTGCGGGTGAGGAAGAACCTCTTCCACGGGATCTTTCGGGCATGGCCGAGCTTGATCGGGTTCTCGGCGGCGGGCTCGTGCCCGCAAGTGCCGTCCTTGTGGGCGGCGACCCGGGAATCGGCAAGTCGACGCTGCTTCTGCAGGCGGCCGCGGCCTACGCGCGGAAGGGGCTGCGAGCGGTCTACATCTCGGGGGAGGAAGCTGCCAGCCAGATCAGGCTGCGCGCCAGGCGCCTTGGCCTCGCCGACGCCCCCGTGCAGCTCGCTGTGGAAACCGACCTTCGGAACATCCTGACGACCTTGGAAGAAGAGAAACCCTCGGTCGCGGTCATCGACTCGATCCAGACCGTTTGGCTGGACACGGTCGAAAGCGCTCCGGGCTCGGTTTCGCAGGTGCGTGCGGCGGCGCACGAGCTCACGTCATTCGCCAAGCGCAAGGGCATCAGCGTGGTGCTTGTGGGCCATGTCACCAAGGAAGGCCAAATCGCGGGCCCTCGCGTCATTGAACACATGGTCGACACGGTACTCTACTTCGAAGGCGAGCGCGGGCACCAGTTCCGGATCCTGCGCGCGGTCAAGAACCGGTTTGGACCAGCTGACGAGATCGGCGTGTTCGAAATGACCGGCGCCGGTCTGGTTGAAGTTGCAAATCCGTCCGCTCTCTTCCTCTCTGGCCGCGACGCAGGCAGCCCCGGCACGACGGTCTTTGCAGGCATCGAGGGCACGCGGCCCGTCCTTTGCGAGATCCAGGCCCTGATCTCCCCTGCCCCAGCGGGAAGCGCCCGGCGCTCGGTGGTTGGCTGGGACGGCGGGCGGCTTGCCATGATCCTGGCGGTACTTGAAGCACGATGCGGCATTCCGTTTGCCGGGCTTGACGTCTACCTCAACGTCGCTGGCGGACTCAGGATCACGGAGCCGGCCGCGGATCTCGCGGTCGCCGCCGCTCTGCTTTCCGCGCGCGAAGACGTGCACCTGCCCCCGCAAACGGTCGTCTTCGGCGAAATCAGCCTGTCCGGAACGCTGAGACCGGTCGGACAGACGGAAGCTCGCTTGAAGGAGGCAGAAAAGCTCGGATTCGAATCCGTGATCCTGCCTGACCGGAGCAAGACCGGCACGGCAGCCGGAATGAAGGTTCAAGGGATGCCCGATCTTGCCACTTTGGTTGGAGAAGTGTTTGGAGCAGGATAGACACTCACGAGGGAGCAACGAGACAAAGGCATGAACGGCTTCACCATCATCGACGGCGTCGTTGCGCTGGTCATCATCGTTTCCGCGATCCTCGCCTATTACCGTGGGTTTGTTCGTGAGACGCTGTCGGTCTGCGGCTGGATTCTGGCTGCGGTTCTGGCATATCTTCTTGCGCCCGCCGTCGAGCCGTTGGTGAGGGAAATCCCTTTCGTCCGCAACGTGCTGGGCAATTCCTGTGAACTCACGCTGGTTGTCGCGTTCGCTGCCGTTTTTGCAGCGTCCCTGATCGTAACGTCGATCCTGTCGCCGCTGTTTGCAGGAGCAGTCCAGCGTTCGGCGGTTGGAGGCGTCGACCGCGGCATCGGCTTCCTGTTCGGCGTCCTGCGTGGCGCAGTCCTGATCGCGGTCGCCCTGGTCATCTATCAGCGAGTCGTCGTGTCGGAACCGATTCCCATCGTGGATGAAAGCCGCTCAATTGCGGTCTTCTCGGAGGTCACGGACGCGATCGACGCGCAAGCGTCCGTCAATGCGATGAACTGGCTTGCGCAACAGTACGACCAGTTGATCGAGAGTTGCCGAAGCCCCGGCATCGAAGCGTAAGATCCCGTTCAAAGAGCTGGCGTTCAATTCCGATCCCGCGCGTCTCGCCCTGGATGCGCGAGAGACGCGTCCAAAGGGATCGAGCCGCCAGTGTGCCGGCGGCATGAACGCAACGCACGGGCACGGCGTGCCGCCCTGGCGGCAAGCCATCCCGAACGACAGCACGAATTGCCTGCGTGACACGCACGCCGCAAGGCGGTAAGAGAGGATCGCGCTGCTGCAAATTCGAGACGGGCATGTCCGAACCCATTCTGCCTCGCCCCCAGACCACCCATCCGTTCGGCGACGACAAGTTTCGTGAAGAGTGCGGCGTGTTTGGCGTCACGGGCGTGACGGACGCCTCGAGCTTCGTGGCGCTCGGGCTGCATGCGCTGCAGCACCGAGGACAGGAAGCTGGCGGCATCGTCTCCTACGAACCCGACAAGGGCTTCCATTCCGCACGGCGCATGGGCCTCGTGCGCGACACGTTCACCAATCAGTCGGTAATGGACACGCTTCGCGGAGAACTGGCCATTGGCCATGTCCGGTATTCGACCGCTGGCTCCAAGGGACCCGCCGACATCAGGGACGTGCAGCCGTTTCTTGGTGAATTCTCGATGGGTGAGGCGGCCATCGCGCATAACGGCAACATTACGAATGCCGAGGCGCTGCGCCGCGAGCTCATCGAGCGAGGCTCGATATTCCAGTCTGGCTCGGACAGCGAATGCATCATCCACCTGATGGCCAGATCGCTGCAAAAGTCTGTGCCCGAGCGGATGAAGGATGCGTTGCGGCGGGTCGAAGGCGCCTTTTCGGTAGTTGCCATGACCCGCACCAAGCTGATCGGTGTCCGCGATCCCCTGGGCGTTCGACCGCTGGTACTGGGCCGCGTCGGTGGCGGAGGCTGGGCGCTGGCTTCCGAATCCTGTGCCCTGGACATCATCGGCGCTGAATTCGTGCGCGAGGTCGAGCCCGGCGAGATGGTTGTCATCGCGGAAAACGATGTTGTCAGCCATATGCCGTTTGAACGGCGAGCGTCGCGCTTCTGCATCTTCGAGCACGTTTATTTCTCGCGCCCCGACAGCCAGTTGAACGGACGTTCGGTCTACGAGACCAGGTCCGCGATCGGCGAGGAGCTGGCCAAGGAAGCGCCGGTCGACGCCGACCTGGTTTCTCCCGTGCCGGACAGCGGAACGCCCGCGGCGATCGGCTACAGCCGGGAAAGCGGCATTCCCTACGCCATGGGCATCATCCGGAACCAGTACGTGGGCCGGACCTTCATCGAACCGACCGAGCAGATTCGAAACATGGGAGTACGCCTGAAGCTCAACGTCAATCGTGCGCTCGTCGCCGGGAAACGGGTCGTTCTGGTTGACGACAGCGTCGTGCGAGGCACCACCTCGCTCAAGATCAAGGAGATGATCCTGGACGCCGGTGCCAAGGAGGTTCACTTTCGAATCGCCTCGCCGCCAACGGCGTGGCCCTGCTTCTACGGCGTGGACACGCCCGATCGGGAGAACCTTCTCGCCGCGACCATGAGCGAAGCGGAGATGTGCCACCACCTCGGCGTCACGTCGCTCAAGTTCATTTCACTAGGCGGACTTTACCGGGCGGTTGGCGAGGCCGAGGGGCGGAACTCCGAGAGCCCGCAGTATTGCGATGCCTGCTTTTCGGGCGAGTACCCCGTGGAACCGTCCGACCAGATCAAAAAGGGATTCGCGCTCAAGGCTGCCGAATGAACTTCGAGGTGCGCTGCTGGTCAGCCTTGGAAACCTGACTGGTTCATGGCGTTGGTCGACACCACGCCGAGCGCGATGCCATCCGATTTCAAGACCATCAGATATTTCAGTCCAATCGTGCTGCAAAGGCGAGGCTGACTGCAGTGTCCCCTGGCAAGATTCACATCGCCATCGTTCTTGAACCAAAGCTGCACAGTCACGGCTTTCCTCCCGGCCGCCCCGGCTTTCGGCGTTCGGATATCTGAGCCCGAACAGATTCGAGAAGATCAACGCCCCGGATGCGTCGAAAAAATGCAGCCTGTGCTGTCCAATCGAGGGGGCGCACTCCAGACAGAACGACCGAAAAATGAAATCCCCGGAAACTGACGCTTATGCCAAACGCAGAGAACAGCCGGAAGGAGCACGTCTTTCGAAGAACTGCGCAGCCTCGGATTGAACGCGATCCACGCAGAACCGACATTCCCTACGGTGACGACGAGTCCGAGCTGACCATGATTGCCCAGTCGGATTCTCATGCGACGGTCATCCCGCCGGCCCAACATCGGCCCTGGATCCAGGAAGATCTGATTTTCGCCAAGTCGTGCTCGCCGCAAAGTGCTGTCAGGGGAAAGCAATCGGCCAAGCTACCGTTCAGTCCTCTTCATGAATGGCCAGGCAGCTGACTTGATGGCCAGATGACAGGGGCAACAGTCGCGGTGCCCGCGACCGGCATTTTTCCATCGCGATGGGGCATCTTGGGTGGAAGCGACAGCCTGTAGGGGGCGAAAATGGCGAGGGCAACTCCCCTTCGAGCGTGT
This sequence comes from Paracoccaceae bacterium, assembly GCA_965208685.1. Lineage (GTDB taxonomy): Bacteria > Pseudomonadota > Alphaproteobacteria > Rhodobacterales > Rhodobacteraceae > JAJEFO01. Next base: position 2,631,813 of record CBDBPL010000007.1, read on the forward strand.
GTTCCTCGGACAAGGGTCTGTCCAGCGTGGGAACCTCGTTCAGCAGAGCCCGAGTATAGGGGTGCATGGGATTCGCCAGGAGGTCGGCGGTAGCGGCAAGTTCCACGATCCGCCCCAGATACATCACTGCGATTCGGTCCGAGACATGCTCGACCACGCTGATGTCGTGGCTGATGAACAGATACGACAGGTTCAAGCTGTCCCTCAGATCAAGAAACAGGTTAATGATCTGGGCCTGAACGGACACGTCCAGAGAGGCCACGGGTTCGTCACAGACAACGACGCCCGGATTGACAGCCAGCGCGCGCGCAATGCAGATCCGTTGACGTTGCCCCCCGGAAAACTGATGCGGATAGCGATCCAGCGAGTCTTCTTGCAGACCGACGCGGTCGAGCGCCTCGACCGCGAAGGCGCGTGCCTCGGACCTTGGGATCAACTCGTGGGCAATGGGAGCTTCGGTGATCGCATCAACGATTCGCTGACGTGGGTCCAGTGCGGCGGCGGGATCTTGAAAGATCATCTGAACGCCCAGACCCGTCCGTGTCTTCTCCTTGGTCTTGTCCGCCATCGGTTCGCCGTTGAACAGGACATCACCGGAATCGGGCGGCAGGATACCCGCCACAAGACGCCCTAGCGTTGATTTCCCGCAGCCGGATTCGCCCACAAGCCCAAGCACTTCGCCTTGCTCTATCGTCAGGTCAACACCATCCACGGCCTGCAACACATGGGCGGTCGATTTTGCCCCAAATGTGGTTGCAATCCGATCCGCCAGGTCTGGCTTCCTGCCAAAACTGCGCCGGACAGACTTGATTTCAATCACTTTCGGCAAGGGCAGCCCCAACATGAAGCGGAAAGACGCAGCGAACGGCATGATCGGGTGATGTGAAGGACAGGTCCGGCAGCACTTCGCAGGCCTCGGTGGCGCGGGCGCAGCGCGGCGCGAAGGAGCAGCCCTTTGGCATGTTCGAGAGCTGAGGAAGACCGCCGGGAATGGAGATCAGACGTTGTCCGCGAGGAGAGTTCGCCGGCATGCTGGCCATCAACCCCGCAGTGTAGGGATGGGACGGTGACTTCAACAGGTCCGCCGTTGCCCCCTGTTCCACGATGCGGCCCGCGTACATCACGGCCACGCGGTGGGCGATCTGAGCCACAACGCCCAGGTCGTGAGAGATCCAGATCAACGCCGAGCCCGAATCGCGGCAGAGCCGCCGCATGTCACGCAGGATTTGCGACTGCACGGTAACGTCCAGCGCCGTCGTCGGTTCGTCCGCGATGATCAGGTCCGGCTCGTTCAGCAGCGCGATGGCAATGACCACACGCTGCCGCATCCCGCCGGAAAACTGGTGTGGATAGGCCGCCAGCCGTTCATCGGGGCTGTTGATCCCGACGCGCACCATCGCCTCACGAACGATCTGCCGTGCGGCGCCGGAGGAGATGTCTCGATGGGCCTGGATGGCCTCAATCATCTGTGTGCCAATGCGCTGCACCGGGTTCAGGCTCGTCGTCGGATCCTGAAAGATCATCGCGATCCTGTTGCCGCGAAGGCCTTGCCACTGCGCCTCGGAAAATGTGGTGACATCAGTGCCATCGAACGCAATACGCCCCGCTGTGACACGGCCCGGTCTGTCCACCAGCCCCATGATGGACAGGCCAAGAACGGTCTTGCCGGAGCCGGATTCCCCAACGATGCCGAGCACGTCGCCGCGCGCGATTTCAAGGTCGACGCCATTCACGGCCGCCAGCGGCCCGTCGGGGGTTGAAAATTCGGTCCGCAGCCCTTGAATGGACAAGAGGTCTGTCCGTGTCATCTCGAAAGCCTTGGATTGACCATAGCGCGCAGCTGGTCACCTAAGACGTTGATCGCGGCAACCGTCGCAAGCAGCATGACGCCCGGAAAGAAGGTGATCCAATAGGCACCTGACAGGATGTAGTCGAAGCCATTTGAAATCAGCGAACCGAGCGATGGTTCGGTGATGGGCACTCCCACACCGAGAAAGCTGAGCGTAGCTTCGATCGAGATGGAGTGCGCCGTTTGCAAGGTCGCCAACACGATCAGCGACGAGACGCTGTTGGGCAGGAGGTGCTTCCAGATGATGCGGGCGTTGCTGAGCTCCAGGCAGATGGCCGCCTCGAAATACTCCTTGCGTCGTTCGACCATGGCGGCGGCACGTACCGTACGCGCATAGAGTGCCCACTGCACGATGGCGAGCGCAATGATGACCTTGTCAACGCCCTTGCCCAGCAACGCCAACAGCACGAGAGCGACGAGAATGGCCGGAAACGACAGCTGAATGTCGACAATCCGCATCAGGAACGCGTCAATCCGTCCGCCGTAGAAGGCAGCGGTCAGCCCAACCGAGAGCCCGACAATCAGCGCAATGAGGGCGCTGCTGATGGCCACGGTCAGGCTGGTGCGAAGTCCAAAGATGATGGCGCTCAGAACATCTCGACCTGCCCCATCCGTGCCCAGCCAGGCGATCGTTCCGTCGAACATCTCTTCGCCTGGCGCAAGACGTCCGTCCAGCACACTGACGGTTGCCAGATCATAAGGGTCAGTGGGCGCGATGAGGGGGGCAAAAGTCGCCGAGGCGGCAATGAGCAAAAGCAGAATGCCCGAGATCAGCGTCGTGGGGCGCGACAAGTCCGACCGCGCAAACTTGGAAAGCAGTCCCGTTTCCGGTCTTGCGGCGGATACGGCCTTGGTCTCGCTCATGCCTCGTCACCTTGCAGGCGCACGCGCGGATCAAGCAGCGCGTATATGATGTCCACGACCAGATTCAGCACCAGGAACAAGGTCACGACGAATAGCAGGTAGGCCACCACGATCGGGCGGTCGAGATTGACAATGGCGTCGATGACAAGCTTGCCCAGACCGGGCCAGGCAAAGATGGATTCCGTTACCGTTGCAAAGGCGATCAGAGTCCCGAACTCGATCCCCAGCACGGTGACAATCGGAATGAGGATATTGGGCATCAGGTGAGCGTGCACAATGCGTCTTGGCGAAAGCCCTTTGGCGCGAGCGAACCTAATGAAGTCAAGCGCCATGACCTCGACTGTTCCAGCGCGCGCCAGCCGGATGACCATGGCGATCTTGAAAAGTGCGAGATTGGTGGCGGGCAAGACGAGATGGCGCAAACCGTCCAGCGTAAAGGCGCTGCTTTCGATGCCCAGGAAACGCGCAGTCTCGCCTCGGCCGGACACCGGCAGCCAGCCGAGCACGACAGAAAAGACAATGATCATCATCAGGCCCAACCAGAAGGTCGGGATCGATATTCCGAGCACCGAGCCACCCATGATGATGCGTGTGCCCCATCCATCAGGCCGCAGGCCCGCGTAGACCCCAAGGGGCAGGCCCACGGTCACGGATATGACCAGCGCGCTGGTCGCAAGTTCAAGCGTAGCCGGAAAACGCTCGGCCATAAGCGCAAGTGCCGGTCGTCCGAAGATGAAGGACTTGCCCAGATCCCCCGAGATCGCACCCAGCAGGAACTTCCAGTATTGCACGTGGACCGGCTGATCGAGCCCGAAGTCCCGTCGCACACGATCGATTTCCTCGGGCAGGCTTTCCGGATTGACGAGCATGTCGACGGGATCACCCACCAGATTGATCATGGAGAACACAATCAAGGACATGACGAACAGGACGACCACGCTTTGCATGACGCGTCTCAGGACAAAGGCCAGCATCGGGGGTTCCCTTCGCAGGCTGGCCCGCCGCGGACATGCGGCGGGCCAGCCCCTGGTTCATTCTTGCGGGCGGATCTTGTGGATGAAGGTGCTGTCCAGGGCACCGTGTTCGTAGGCGATGCCGTCGCGTGCGGCCCAGGTCGCGATCTCATGATGGATCGGAACCAACGCGTATTCCCGCATCGCGATGTCGGTCGCCTGAATGAAGGCCATTTCGCCCATGGCAATGTCCATCGAAGATCGCCCGTCTTCGATCAGCTTGTCGACTTCCGGGTTGCTGTAACCGTTGCGGTTGCCCGGTCCATATCCGCGCTCTCTCTGCTTGGTGTGAATGAAGATCCGCAGCGGGTGCGAAGGCTCGCCCGAGCCGTTCGCATAACCGGACATGGCAGCGGTGAACTCAGGCGTGTCACCCGGCCCTCCGCGCGAGAAGCGCTTGAAGAAGACCGAGGCGGGCATGGTCTCGACATCGGTGTCGATCCCGATGCGCGACAGCATCTGCGCGATCGCCTCGAGAATCCGCGTGTCGTTGGAATAGCGGCCGGCTGGTCCATGGATGGTCAGCTTGAACCCGTCGCCATAGCCTGCTTCGGCAAGCAGTTCCCGTGCACGGTCCGGATCATGAGCATCCGGTTCGAGATTGGCCGAGTAGCCAATGTAACCCTCGGGCGAAAACTGGCCCGCAGGTGCGGACAGCCCGTCCATCACGCGATCCGCAATGGCCTGGCGATTGATCGCCAGAGACACGGCTTCGCGCGCACGAACGTCCCGAAACGGCGAGACAATCGGATTGCCTTCATGATCGGTGACATAGGGCTTGATCGGATCATCGGTCATGTGCAGCGTCATGTAGAGCAGGCGGTTGGACACCGACTTGAAGACCGACAGCCCGTCGCGGCTTTCCAAAGTGGGCAAGTCAGCGGGTGCGACCCTCTCGATGAAATCCACGTCACCGGCGATGAGCGCGGCCGCCCTGGTTGTGCCGTCGCCAATGGGGCGAATGACGACATTGTCCCAATCCACTGCCGCCCCCCAATAGCCGCCATTGCGCGACAATTCGATCACGTCGCCGGGCAGCCATTTGTTGAAGGTGAACGGGCCCGTCCCGTACGAGGCGGCGCCGGTGTTGAAGTCCTCGGTCGTGGCGTCGACGAACGCCGAGTCGATGATCGAAATCCGTGACATGTCGTTCGGCGTGAAGGGGTAAGGCTTCTCGGTCGAGACCCGCAAGGTCAGGTCATCGACAACATCGAAGGTCTTGCCCTTGATGAATGTGGCGAAACTGGACGGGCTGTTGGGCACGTTCGCCGCGCGCTGCATTGTGGCGATCACATCTTCTGCGGTGAACGCCGCGCCATTGTGAAAGGTCACTCCGGGGCGCAGCTTGAACTCCCAGGTGCGCTCGTCGATCGGTTCCCAAGACGCGGCAAGCCCTGGGACGAGGTTCTGGTTCACGTCCTGCAGGACCAGCGCATCATAGACCTGCGTCGCCATCGAGTTGTTGATGGTCAGATTCTGGTAGTGCGGGTCCATGGATGTGGGTTCGGCCGCCAGAGCCACTGTCAGGTCGCTTGCCGACACTGGTCCGGCCAAAAGCCCGAGACTCGTCGCCGCAGCGGTCAGCAGAGTCTCTGGACCAAAGATGAACTTTCTCATTTCTTTCTCCCTTTCGTCGGTTTTCGGTCGTTTCCTTGGTGATGACGGCCCGGATTCACCGCCGGGCTTTCGTCGCGAATTCCTTGATCTGCTCGTTGAAGAAGTCTGGGTATTCCGCGTAGGAGGCGTGACCCGCCTTGGGGCATTCGACATGCTGTGCCTTCGGAAAGGCCGCGACCAGCAGCGCGTGCATTTCGGGCGAGATCACGGTGTCTTTGCCACCAGACAAAATGAGTACGGGAACGTTCACGTCATGGCTGATTTTCGTGTTGTCGGTTTCCTGACACATGCGGCCGCCATCGCGGATGCCTTCGATTCGCGCGCTTGATGCAATTTCGGCCAGGAACCGAATGACGGTTTGGGATGTTCCTTCGGGCGTGCTGCGCTTGGCACGTTCCAGACCGTAGGCTGCATTGACCCCCTCGGACCGGATGCGGTCGACTCTCGTCCCGTACCGCGCCATCAGCGGTTCCCCTTCGGGGCGCGCAAAGCCCAAATGCGTCGAAGACAGCACCAGGCCCGCGGTTGACGTATCTTGATCAGCCGCCAATTGTGCGGCAACCACGCCTCCCATCGAATGGCCGACCACGATTGCGTCGTTGACCTTCAGCGCTTTCAACAGGGCCTTGGCCGCATCAACATAGTCTTCGATGCCGGCTCCGAATGCATCGGACGCCCCAAAGCCTGGCGCATCCCAGGCGACAACGCGAAATGAAGTCCCCAGCGCCCGAAACAGGTAGGCCCAGCTCTGGCTGCTGCCATTCATGCCATGGAGCAGGAAGAGAGCGTGTCCCGCACCGGTTTCACGATACGCGAGGCGGCCGCCCTTGTGGGACATGAACTGCAACTCAGGCGTATCCAACATTCGCGTGATGCCCTCTGGGCAATGACTTCATCAGACGGCGCCATGGAGTGGCAGAGATGTTCCGGCACCCGCTGTTGCTCAATTGCAGCACAGAGGGTGACAACAAAATAGCCTAAAACATTTTACATATCTTTACCCGGTGGCTGAGTCTCAAGCTCGCGCATCGACATCAGCGCCTGGGCGAGCTTCATCACGCGGGAGAACTCGGGGTTTGCGAGAAGCGCGTTGCAATAGTTGCGCCACGCCTCCAGCATCGGCTCCGTCGGACGAAAATCGCGGCGACGACGGTCGCCCGTGCCTGACAGCTCTTCCAAATAGCCGAGTTCAAGCGCTTCATGCACCGTTGAAGTAACGGTTGGACGACTGAATTCAGAGACTTCCACAAGCTCAGAGATGGTGAAACTGCCCTTGCTGAAGTAGAAGTTCATCATGTACCGACGCAGTTCGAACGCGGTGAAACTGGTGTTAAAGAATCGGCGCACCTGGCCAGGTCCATGCTCGCGCCGATAGACATGGCGCGAACTTTCAAAAGAGGCCTGCGCAAAGCAGAAGCGTTGAAACAGCGTCCCAGACTCACGCATGGTCAATCTCACCGTATTATGGAAAATTTCTTAAACGATCCTCTTGCAAATTTCTGCGTGAGAGCTCGCATGTGAACGACTTGCCCATGCCAGAATTTGTCAATGATCGCCAAATTTCAAGGACAATTCCATGGTTTTTCCGGTCCGGCGACGCGGGAATCCGCCAGATCTCCGCGAACCGGAAGATTCCGCGCATGGAAACGCTGCGCCCCTGCAGGGCAGGGACGCGGTCAGCGCACGGGTGGCTGCCGTCAGGCCGCGATGCGGCTTCGGAAGGCAAAATGCAGCGTGAACCCAGTTGATCGACATGCACGGTCACCGTGATGCGTTCATGAAACGGATTGACCCCGCGTCCCTGCCCGGCCATTGAGTGGCGCAAATCGGAGCAGACATGGCAACCCCAACGCCGTTCGCAGCCTATGAATTCCTGATCGCCTGGCGGTACCTTCGCGCAAAGCGGGCCGACGGCGGAGTCAGCGTCATGACCTGGATCAGCCTGATCGGGATCACGCTGGCCGTTGCGGCGCTCATCATCACCCTTGCCGTCCGCTCGGGCTTTCGCGACGAATTCGTCTCGACCATTCTCGGCGCAAATGCGCACGTCACCGTCTATTCCAGGAGCTACGTGACCGAGAGCGGCAACGTCACGGACGTGATTCCGGACTACGCTGACTGGGCCGATCGGCTCAGCGCGGTCGAGGGAGTCACCCGCGTCGCACCGCTGGTCAGGGGCCAGGTGATGGCGGTGCACCGCGGCAAGACCAGCGGCATGGACGTCTTCGGCATTGCAAGGCAGGATCTTGAACGGATTCCGCGCATCGCGAATCCAGACACGGCCCTGGGCACAATCGAGAATTTCGACCGGGGCGTCGCGATCGGGCAGGAAGCGGCGCGATGGCTCGGCGTGACCGTCGGAGACGTGGTTCGCCTCATCAATCCCGAAGGCGTGAAGAGCCCTTTCGGCACAAGCCCGCGGGTGAACGAGTACGAAGTCGTCTACATCTTCCGTTCGGGGCGTTACGACATCGACCGAACGCGCGCCTACCTGCCGTTCGCGGAGGCACAGACCTATTTCAACCGGGAGGGCGTGGCGGACGAACTCGAGGTGAACGTCGTCGAGCCGGAGTCCATCGAGGCCGTCGCGCCCGTGCTTCGCGAGGCCGGCGGCGAGCGCGCCCGGGTCTGGACATGGAAGGATTCGGCCGGCGGCTTCCTCAGGGCGCTTGAGGTCGAGGACACCGTGATGTTCGTGCTGATGAGCGTCCTTGTCCTCATCGCGTCCATGAACATCATCAGCGGGCTGGTCATGCTCGTGAAGAACAAGGGCCGGGACATAGGCATCCTTCGGACGATCGGGCTGACCCAAGGCGCCGTCATGAGGGTGTTCTTTCTGACGGGTGCGCTCATCGGCACGCTCGGGACGATGCTCGGCGTCATTCTCGGCTGTCTCTTCGCAATCTACTTCGACCCGATCCTCGCCTTCGTGAACGGGGTCACGGGCGGCGAAGTCTGGGAAGCTTCGGTGCGCGGAATCTACCGTCTGCCCGCAAAGCTCGAACTGAGCGACGTGCTCGCCGCAGTCGGGCTTTCGCTGACGCTGTCATGGGGCATCACGCTCTTTCCCGCTCGGCGTGCCGCCCGAATGAACCCGGTCGAGGCCCTCCGCTATGAGTGACGTGCTGACGCTGAAGGACGTCAAGAAGACGTACAATGCGGGCAAGCCGAATGCGCTGACCGTGCTCGAAGGCACCGACCTGTCCCTTGCAGCCGGCGAGGTCGTGGCCCTCGTCGCACCCTCCGGCGCTGGCAAGTCCACGCTGCTGCATGTTGCCGGACTTCTCGATTCCTGCGAGGCCGGAACCGTTTCCATCGGCGGTGCCGACATGACGCAGGCAAGCGAATCCGCGCGTACTGCCGCAAGGCGACAGGACATCGGATTCGTCTACCAGTTTCATCATCTCCTGCCCGAGTTCTCGGCGCTCGAAAACGTCGTCCTGCCGCAACTCGCAAACGCAGTGCCCGCGCCGGACGCTGGCGCACGTGCCGAGGAGCTGCTCACGCGGGTGGGCTTGGGCGAACGCGTCGAGCACCGACCCGCCGCGCTCTCGGGCGGCGAGCAGCAGCGGGTCGCCTTCTGCCGCGCATTGGCGAACGGCCCAAGGGTGCTGCTGGCCGACGAACCCACCGGCAACCTGGATCCGGCAACCTCGCAAGACGTGTTCGCGGCTCTCATGGAACTGGTAAGGGAAACCGGCCTGGCAGCCGTCATCGCGACTCACAACCGGGAGCTTGCGTCGATCATGGACCGGATCGTGCGACTGGAGGGCGGAAAGCTCCGTTGATCCGCAATCCCCGCGCAATGACTGCCGAGCGGCCTCAGATCATGCAGGTGCGCCCGCGAGTTTCGCGCAATCAAACGTCCAGCTCTTCCACAAACCGTGCGTTCTCCTGGATGTACCGGAACCGCGATTCCGGCTTCTTGCCCATCAGGCGCTCGACCAGATCTCCGGTCTCTCCGGGCTGGTCCTCGTCGGTCGTGACCCGGATCAACGTCCGCGATGCCGGATTCATCGTGGTCTCCTTTAGGTCCTTGGCGTCCATTTCGCCCAAGCCCTTGAAACGCTGCACGTCGATCTTGCCCTTGCCGCCCAGGCCTTCCGCGAGAACGCGCTCCTTTTCGGCATCGTTGGCCACGTAGGCGCGATTGGCCCCTTGCGTCAGCCGGTACAGCGGCGGACAGGCAAGGTAGAGATGCCCCTTGTCCACCAACGGCCGCATCTGCGTGTAGAAGAACGTCATGAGGAGCGAGGCGATGTGGGCCCCGTCCACATCGGCGTCAGTCATGATGATGACCTTTTCGTAGCGCAGGTCATCGACATCGAAGCGGGCACCCATGCTGCACCCCAAGGCTTCGCAGAGATCGCTGATCTCCTGGTTTTGCATGAGCTTTGCCGACGCGGCTCCAAGCACGTTCAGGATCTTGCCGCGGAGAGGCAGGAGCGCCTGGAACTCCCGGTTGCGGGCGGCCTTGGCGGAACCGCCGGCGGAATCACCCTCAACGAGGAAAATCTCCGTGCCGTCGCGAGACTTGGCCGTGCAGTCTGTCAGCTTGCCGGGAAGACGGAGCTTCCTGGTCGCGCTCTTGCGCGCCGTTTCCTTTTCCTGTCGTCGGCGCATCCGCTCTTCAGCCCGCAAGACAAGGAAGTCAAGAATGGCCCCTGCGGACTTCGTGTCGGCGGCAAGCCAGTTGTCGAAATGGTCGCGAACCGCGCCTTCGACCAATTTCGCCGCGCTTTCGGTAGCGAGCCTGTCCTTCGTCTGCCCGACGAACTGCGGCTCGCGGAAGAAGATCGAAACCAGCGCCACCCCACCTGTCGCCAGGTCGTCCCGTGCTATCTGCGAGGACTTGCGGTTGCCCACCAGTTCGCCGTAGGCGCGAATCCCCTTGAGAATTGCTGCCCAGAATCCCGTCTCGTGCGTGCCGCCCTCTGGCGTTGGCACGGTATTGCAGTAGCTCTGGATGAATCCGTCTCGGGCCGCCGTCCAGTTGATCGCCCATTCGACCTTGCCGGGCTGCCCGAACTTCTCGTTGAAGTCGACCTGGCCTGCAAAGGGCTGCTCCGCATAGGTGGTGTCGCCGTTCAGGCTCTCGGTCAAAAAGTCCGATAGGCCGCCCGGAAAGCGAAACGTGGCTTCAGGTGGTATGCCATCTGTTTCAAGCGCGCATTTCCAGCGGATCTCGACGCCGCTGAAAAGATAGGCCTTGGAGCGGGCCATCTTGAAGAGGCGCGCCGGCGAAAGCTTGAGCGCGCCGAATATCTCGTGATCGGGGTGAAAGGTGACGGTGGTTCCGCGCCGGTTCGAGGTGACGCCCACGTTCTCGACGGCCGAGAGCGGAATGCCGCGCGAGAACTCCTGCACGTACACCTGCCTGTCCCGCGCGACCTCGACGCGAACCTGGTCGGAAAGCGCATTGACGACCGAGATGCCGACACCGTGGAGGCCACCCGATGTCTCGTAGGCCTTGCCGGAAAACTTTCCGCCCGAGTGCAGTTCGCAAAGAATGATCTCCAGCGCGGAGCGGTCCGGGAACTTCGGGTGCGGTTCTACCGGAATGCCGCGACCGTTGTCCCGAATCGTGACCGAGTGATCGTCATGAAATTCGACCTCGATGCGGCTTGCATGGCCTGCAACGGCCTCGTCCATCGCGTTGTCAAGGACCTCGGCAACAAGGTGGTGCAGCGCGCGCTCGTCGGTGCCGCCAATGTACATCCCCGGGCGCCTTCGCACCGCTTCGAGGCCCTCAAGGACCTCGATCGAAGCTGCGTCATAGGTTTCCGCTACGGTCGCTGCGAGAAGATCTTCGGTCATGTCCTGCTCTTGTTTTCTGAAAGATAGCCGCCTCCGAGCGACTGGGCAATGGGCCCGGCCTGCCTGTCATCCAGTTTCCCGCCTCCAACAGGCCACGCACTTCCGGATTCATCACTCCCGTTTCAACTCCCGGCCATTCCTTCCGAGATACCCAGGGCATTCGAGACCTTGGTCATGGTTGCCTCAGCCCAATGCCACTGAGCCAAGCGTCGACCTGCCCGAAGGCGTCCTGCTGCCACTGATCTGCCGAGCGATCACCAAGCAGACGGGAGCCTTCAACGAACTTTCTCACGCTCGCCGGCCCGAAATCTTCGGCATTCCGAAACTTGTCAGAGACGTAACGGTATCCTTGGAGAGCCGATTCGACGTCCAGGAGCGGCAGGGTTGCATCGACAAGGGCGTCGATTCCATCAGGGAAGTTCCTTACGGAGTAGTAGACGTCGTAAGCATCCTTGCGTTTCAAGCGGTTGGCGACGGCGTAGCCTTTCATGGCCAGGAGGGCCGGGATCGATGCCACCGCGATGCTGACGCGGTTGCGGTCACCGTCGGGCATGTGGCCTTCGATGGCCACCATTTGATAGAACCTGAGCGCCAGATCCGCGCCGTCCGCACGCTGAACGGCAAACTGGCTGACAAGCGGCGGTGCATTCTTCGTGATCTCGGCATCCCGCGGCATCAGGAAATCGACGACAACGTCGATGTCGGGCCCGTCGTCGCTGGCCGGGACAGTGCGCACGAGTTGAAAGCGCCGCAAATCGTCCCGCTGAAGATAGTCGTGTTTCTTGAGGGCTTCGACGAGCCTGGCGTATTCGCCGTCACCCAAAGCCGCTGGATCAAGGCCGAGATCCACGTCTGCAGTGCCGATGTGCGGCATCTCGACTTCTCCGAGCAGCAGCCAGGGAACGGCGCCTCCGATGATGGCAAACCTGCCTTCGAAACTGCCGAGAGTCTGGCCGATCTCGATGAGCACGGACTTGACCGCCACTGTCGTCCGGTCATCGTAGTCACCGGCGGCCTGGGGCTCCGTCACAACCACGGAAAGCACTTTTCGGCCAGATGGTCGGCAGCCTCCCGGTCCCGATCATTGCCGTTCCATAGGTCGAGGTAGGTGACGACCGGATTGGCGCAGTAGATGCCCGGCGTCGGCTGGACGGCGTCTTCGAACAAAGTCTCATCTCTAGGGATGCGCAGGATCACGTTGGCGCCCCGTGCGGCATGGGTCAGTTGAAGCGTCTCTTTCAGCAACCGCGCCCCAAGCTCGTCCGCATAGAAGCTGTGCGTGCCGTCTCGGACGTATGGCGCAAACCACTGGGCAGCTGAGCTTGACGCGCATATGGCACGTGGAGGTTGTGGTCCTGGACTTAGGAACTCCGACAAGCGCCCGTGCAATTGGTCCCCGTGCAGGTTCGTGTATCCGCTGACGTGATGTCCGTTCGATCGGCGATAGTTCTCGCGCCACGACCTCAGCAGTGCGTCCGGTTGGACGAGGCCGAGACCATCCCCCCGAATCTCTGCCCATTCCCTGTCGAGCAGCGTCCGGCGGACATTGCTCACATGCCCGATGCTGGCATTGGCGGCCAGGGCCAGATCCGTGACGCGCCATGCGCGGACCGGGTCGCGCAGGAGAACTCGCAGGATCGCGCCGGCCCTTGGAGTGAACAGCGACCGCTGAGCTCGGACTTCGGACTTCGGCCTGTCCGGGACTGATCGCTCGATATAGACGTTACCGAATTCGAGGCGCGCGTTGCCGCAGAGGTCGAGGTAGGCAACATTGTGGTCTAGGCATATGGAGCGCGACATTGGAGAAAGGTAGGGGCTGACAAGGAAAGGAATGAACCGCCTGGTCAAGCCTTTGTGTCTGGATCGATTCAAATGTGCGATGCAACTCTCGAGTTGATAGACGGCAGAACGAACATGGCGCGGCGCCCCATCAAGCTTGAACTCTATGAGAAGCGCATAGCGAATTCCATCGTGGCCGAATTCGATGGAGGCATCGAGCCGGTAGTCGGACGCAAGATGTTCTTTGTGGCGAACCGCGGCAATCTGAATGTTCGGAACGCGTTGGAGAAGGGCACGAACCGTGTCCAAGGCCGCGCTCTCCATTGATTTCGCTATTTTGCGTGATTTCACCATTTGGTGAAAATAGGCAAAATAGTGAAATTTATCAATGCTCCGTTTCGGTACTTTACTGCTTTCGCCAAGTAGCTGACACAGGCCGTGGCGGCGAACATCCGGGCTTGGCAAGGCGACTCGACGCCGACTAACGTGCGGTGCGTTGGCTGTGTCGACTACGTGCGCACGTATGCGCATGACCCGACTCGGCCGCCTTCGACGGCATCGCGTTGTCTAGACGCAATTCCGTCACACGCCTCTGTTGCCACGCTCTGGAACCTGGCTTCGCTTCAACGCGAAGTTGCGCAGAATGCCGCGCAACGAGACCTCATGCGGCGTGGCCCTCCCACAAGAACATTGCGAGACTCAATGATGCCCGCTTCTTCTGGAACGTAGTCAGCCTTCAATGCACGGGTAGGATTGCCCACTCATGGCCAGCCAGTGTGTCGAAGAGGACCAATGCCGCAGGAATTCATCCTCACCGGCTTGCATGTAGCTCACTCGGCCGCAGTGGCGGCCACAGGAGCGACCACAGCTTGTTCGTAGGGCAAGTCACCCAAACCATCCTCGAAGATGTCCCGCTCGGCGATCCATTCGCGTGACTCATCAAAAATTTGACGCGAATACGGCTCGAACACGATCCGCTCTCCCGGTCCGAACAGCCGCGTATCCATTTGGTCGCGAAAACGCTCCGGGAACTCGTTCCTGTAGTAGTGGGTGTAGAGCTCCTGCCTGAGATCGATGTCCCTCTGCGCCATGCGCAAGGCGCTGAAAAATCTCTCGACGTCTTCCAGGTCAGCGTCCTCGGCAACCATCGCGGCCATCATGAACGACGTGTCCAAGACCTTGCGGAACCCCAATTGCTCCATGAAGTAGTACGGGCCGCTGAACAGGCTGACGGCGGGAATGTTGCCGTCGATCATGTGCTCCATCCGCTTGAACAGAAGACCGTCAGCAAAGGACAGGTTGATTTCATCGCGCGAGAGGAAGGGCTCCAGTGCCTGGATCGACGAATAGTGGCTGCCAGATTGATAGCCCACGGAAATCGGGACATTGGCCAGATCTTCTGGCTTCTTGATGGAGGACTCCGCAGGAACAAATATCCCGCACGGGGAAACGGAATAGGCGTTTGCGTATAGCTTCCCGTGCCCGGACGCAGCCGCCACGTTCACGGTCCAGTGGCAGGCTGAGCTTACGTCACAGGTCCGGCCCTTCTCAAAGGTCTGATATGCCCCAACCCGGTCGCCAAGGTCGTGCCGTTCACCGGTCGCTGAAAACAGCTGGTCTTCCAGCGTGTAGTCCAATCCGACTTCGTCAAAGTACCCCTTCTCGACCGCGACCCACTCGTGCAGGCGCATGTGTGGCGCTATGACAAACTTTCCCATGTTTTCCTCCTGGCGTTCCTTTGCGAGTCGACCAAGTCCCGCCTCAGTCTTGACAGCATCGGCAGGATCTCGTCCGCCGCCAATCTGTCCATTCGCCACTCTGTCTCGAGGGACTTCACCTTTCGATGAAAGTTCCTGATTTGGCCAAGCGGGTCAAGGTACCTGGATTGCCATCGGTCAAACTTGCCAGCCTTTCCGGGCCGCAAGAATCGACGAGATCGTTGCAGCGACCTCGGATCCTGCAAGGAGCCGAAACGGTCAGCCTCGCCCGAACAGCTTTCCGAGTCGGCCACGCACCGAACTCGTGGCTTCGCCGATGTCGACAAGCAACGGAGCGATGCGACGGCTGCGGAAATTTCGCCAAAGCCGCCAAACGGTGATCAACAGTATGGCCAGGAGCGTCAGGAACACGATGTTGAACCACGGGATCAACTGCATTTCAGGACCATCGGCAGGTGTCAGGCGAAGCGCATTCGGGAAGATCGAAAGCCAGACGTTCCGCCAGCCGTAGTGCCGAACCACATACCACTCGGGATCTTCCCGGTTCGAAACGGCATCGGCCGCCTCGGTCTGCAGGTCCGCGGTGTCGAACTTGAAATAAGGCGGCCAGAAACCGGTGTCCTGGTTGCGATACACCATGGCCTTGCCGTTTGCCTTGACCGTCTGGATGAACAGGACGTCCTTGGTGGGATTGGTCGTGCTCGTCGTGGCCCGGCCGCTCCAGAACACCGAAGTCCAGTTATCGAAATCCCGACGTTCTTCGTACGTGTTCACGATCCGCACGATGTCACGTTGCGGCAAATTGTAGTGCAGGACGCCGAATACGGCGAGCGCGACAAGAATGCGGAAGGTCCAGCTTGCATAGGCCATGGCGTTTCCCCTTCCGCCCCGAGATACGGCGGTGCGCCCGGTGGACGCAAGGGCTTCACAGCGCCTGTGGTCCGTGCCAGCCTGACGAAGCCTGCGGAACGACCGACAAGGAATAGGAAGATGCGACCGGGACCACGGAACCTGCTCACCGACGTTGCCGGCCTCGCTGTGGGCCAGGCGCAGGACGACCTCATCAAGACGGGAGTGACGGTCGTCGTTGGAGACGCCCCGATGGTCGCTGGCGTTCACGTCATGGGAGGCGCGCCCGGAACCAGGGAGACTGACCTCCTCGCGCCCGACAAGACCGTGCAGGCCGTGGACGCGCTGACGCTCGCCGGCGGCTCGGCGTTCGGCCTTGCCGCGGCCGACGGTGTCGCGGCAGGCCTCCACGCCGACGGGCGGGGCTTCGCGGCAGCAGGCCACAGGGTGCCTATCGTTCCGGCTGCCATCATTTTCGACCTTGCCAGCGGCGGTTCGAAGGACTGGGACGAGAATCCCTATCCCGCCCTCGGGCGTGCCGCCTACTCCGCACGCGGCCCGGACATGCAACTTGGCAGTGTCGGAGCCGGCACCGGCGCGACAACGGCTGGGTTGAAAGGGGGGCTGGGTTCTGCATCAGCCGTTCTGCCCTCTGGTGCGACCGTCGGCGCCTTGGTGGCTGTCAACGCGGTCGGCCAGGCAACGGTGGGCGAAGGACCGCACTTCTGGGCGGCGCCATTCGAGCAGGACAACGAGTTTGGCGGCCTCGGCCCGGCACACGGCCGTGCGCCTGCGCCACGGACCAAGCTCGACAGCCCCGCGAACACGACGATTGCCGTGGTCGCGACGGACCTTGCACTTGCCAAGGCCGATGCCCAGCGCATGGCGACCGCCGCGCATGACGGCATTGCACGTGCGGTCGTGCCGGCCCACACGCCCTTGGACGGAGACCTCGTCTTCGGGGCGGCAACGGGCCTCCGGGAAGCGGATGAGCAGGACCGGCTCCATCTCGGGCATGCGGCTGGCACATGCCTTGCACGGGCGATCGCGCGCGCTGTCTTTCACGCGCGACCTGCAAAAGGCGACGTCTTCCCGACATGGCGGGCACGGTTCGGATGAGAGCATGTCACAGGAACGCAGCCACCGCACCGCTTCGTGCGTGGCCTGTCCATCGTCGGCACTCGCCATTGTCTTGACAGCCGGTAGCGTGGAGTGCCAAGGCATCCGTCAAGGAGGAGGAGTTCTGCATGAGCCAGCCAGACGTCATCGTGATCGGAACCGGAGTGATCGGCGCCGCCACGGCCTTTGAGATCGCCAAGACGGGAAAGTCGGTCCTGTCGCTCGACCGGAACCGCAGGATCGGGCACGGCTCCACAGCCGGATCCTGCGCAATCATCCGAATGCACTATTCAACCTATGACGGCACGGCCTTTGCCTGGGAAGGCTACCACTACTGGCGCGACTGGGCGGAACATCTTGGCTTGCCCGGGTCCGAGGATCTGGCCAGATTCGTGGAGTGCGGCTGTCTGGTGATGAAGACGGAGATGAACGGATTCCTGGAAAGGCACATGGAGTTCAGTTCCTTGCTCGACTGCCCGTTCGAGGAATGGAGCCCCGACGAGATCGAGGAACGCTTGCCGATCTACTCGCTCGACAGCTTCGCGCCCCCGAAACGCAGCGACCATGCCGGCTTCGGCACAACAAACGGGGACAGCCTCGCCGGAGGCGTGTTCTGGCCGCATGCGGGTTACGTGACCGACCCGGCGCTGTCCGCCCAGAACCTCGCCGCCGCCGCCGCCTTGCACGGAGCGGCAACGCGTCTTGGCGTGGAAGTCACCGACATCCTGGAGGAGGGTGGCCGGGCAAAGGGCGTCAGGCTGGCGGATGGCGAAGAGATCCACGCTCCCGTGGTCATCAATGTCGCCGGCCCGGGATCTGCCGCGGTGAACGCGATGGCGGGTGTCACGGACGAAATGACCATCGCGACCCGACCGCTCAAGCAGGAAGTCGTGCATGTTCCAGCACCCGCCAACTTTGACTTCGAACGCAACGGCACCATCGTCTCCGACAGCGACATTGCCTGCTACTGCAGGCCCGAAAGTGGCAACCACATCCTGGTGGGCAGCGAAGATCCGGAATGCGACCCTCATGTATGGGTGGACTCGGACACGGAATATGACCGGAACTTCACAGATCAATGGACAACGCAGGCCATGCGCTACGCCCAGCGCGTGCCAGCCTTGGGCATTCCATCGACGGCGAAGGGAGTGGTGGATCTTTACGACGCCTCGACCGACTGGATACCGATCTACGACTCCACAAGCCTCGGCGGCTACTACATGGCTTGCGGCACCAGCGGCAACCAGTACAAGAACGCACCGATCGCGGGCAAGATGATGGCGGCCCTCGTGGATTACTGCGAGGCGGGCAACGACCACGACCGCGACCCGCTGACGTTCAGGCTCCCCTACATCGAACGTGACATCGACGTCGGCTTCTATTCCCGCAAGCGCGAGATCAACAAGGAATCAAGCTTCTCGGTTCTCGGCTGACACGCTTCGAAATCCAAGTTTCGCACGGTTCCGCTGGACTCGTGCACAAGCCGTATTCCAGATCGTCGCGAACCAGCGTCACGAGGCGGGAGTGAGCCGGACGAGGGCGCCGTCGCGGGCGTCGACAAGCAGCAGGATCGCGCCGTCCCGATCCACCTCGACGTCGCGTATGCGGCCGAGTTCTTCAAGATAGCGGGCTTCGCCCGCGACTCGCACGCCGCGCAGCTGCAGCCGGACGATGCCGCCCGGATTGAGCGAGCCCGCCAAGATGTCACCGTTCCAGTCGAACATGTCGCCCTCGTAGAACGCGAAGCCGCCCGGCGCGATGACCGGATCCCAGTAGTAGCGCGGCTCCGTGATCCCTTCGGCACGCGGCTTGCCGGTGCCGACGGGCGTGCCGATGTAGTTTTCGCCATAGCTCACGAGAGGCCAGCCGTAATTTGCGCCACGCTTGATCAGGTTCAGTTCGTCACCGCCGGCCGGCCCGTGCTCAAGCGTCCAGAGTTCGCCCGTCCGGGGATTGATGGCCGCTCCCTGCGGATTTCGGTGCCCGTAGCTCCAGATCTCTCCAAGTGCATCGCCCTGCCCAAGAAACGGGTTGTCATCGGGAATGTCGCCGCCGGGCGTGACGCGCACGACCTTTCCGTAGGTCGTCTCCAAGTCCTGGGCCAGAACTCGCGCCCTTCGCGAGGAGCGTTCGCCCGTCGTGATGAAGACGTGCCCGCCATGAGGAACGATCCGCGAGCCAAAATGCTTGGAGGACCGGGACGGAGGCGTCTGGACGAAAAAATCTTCCAGGTCAGCCAGTCTTGGAGGATTCTCCTGCAGCACGGCGCTTGCTGCCGCCGTCGCGGACATGCCGCCGCCAAGCGGTTTCGCGTAGGTAAGGTAGATGCGGCGAGAGGTCTCGAAGTCCTCCGCGAGCGCAACGTCAAGAAGCCCGCCCTGGCCCCGGGCCCGCACTCTTGGCGCGCCGGCCACGGCTTGCACGCCCTTGCCTCGCCTGATGATCTTGATCCCTCCCGGGCGTTCGGTGACAAGATAGGCGCCGTCGGGAAGCACCTCGATTCCCCATGGATGCACCAGCCCGTCAGCGATGACTTCGACATCGAATCGCTGCGCCTTCCTGATTTCGGGAGCACGGGTCTGGTTTTCGAAAGCCGGCTCGAATTCGGGCACGTTCCTTGGACCCTGCGAAACCTGCGCATGGGCCGCGCCGGCAAAGACGGCCGCGACAGCAATTGCAATCAGTCTCTCATGCACGGCGGCTCCTCCATCGAGACCAATGATAGCATCATCGGGGACACGTTCATTCAAGTAACCGCGACCCGGCACGCGCAAGGGGCTCCTGGCAGTCGGGCCATGCGCGATCAGGTGCCGCCATTCAGAAGTGGTTTCCTTCCGACAGAAGCGCCTCGAAGCCCTCGCCGGCAGCAACGCTGGCTTCACGCCCGCGTGCAGCCCAGAGCAGCCCTCGCCTGAGCATCTCGTGGGCGGGTCCGCTTCGAATCACGTCGGCCTTGTGCCCAAGCGCATTGTAGTAGACCCGACCCATTCCCCAGCGCCGAATCCACGCCACAGGCATGTCAACCGGCCCGTTTGGACTGTGAAACCACCTGACCGTCGGAAACCGGGTCGTCGCCAGGACATGGTTCGCCGGATCGACGTGCAGGTAGTACTGCTCGCTTTCGACGTCGAAATCACTGATTCCGGAGACAAGCTCGTGCTCGGGCTCCGTAATCTTCACGCGGTATCGAACACCGTCGCCGCCCGGGTGCGCAACCCAGTTTGCCCCCGTCATGAATTGCCAGAGGACGTTGTCGCGGAAGGCGTCGCACATGCCCCCGTGGCAACCGGCAAGCCCGGCACCGCGGGCAACGGCCTCCGACACGTTTGATGCCCTTTCGCGAGACAGTTCCGACATGGTCCATACCGGCACGATCAGGTCGTATGTGCCGAGGGCTTCCACCTCGTCCAGGCAGTCGAGGCTGTCGGTCACGGCTACGGCGAGCCCAGCCTCGGACAGCATGGCGCGAAAGATCTCGGCGACCTGGTCCGGCTCATGTCCGTCCCAACCGCCCCACGTGATCAGGACGCTTCCAGTCATTCCTGCTTCCTCCCCTGCTTCCTCTCCTGTGCCCTTTCCCGACCCGGGCTTGCGGTCATTGCGGCGCGACCGCGGTTTCGATCGGCAAGGACCCAAGCGGGCAATTCGACACCGGCAACCATTGCCGAAGCATGTCCGTGCGGCGTCATCGGCACCGGCAGCTCAAGCGCCGTAGATCTGGGCCACGCGATCCACGGCGGCATCCACGGACAGCTTCTCGCTTTCGCCGGTCCGCCGCGACGCCAGTTCAACGACCCCTTCTGCGAGGCCGCGAGGTCCGACCGTGATCCTCCACGGAATCCCGATCAGGTCCATCGTGGCAAACTTGGCTCCCGGCCGCTCTGCGGAATCGTCGTAGAGCGGATCCAGCCCGCGTTTGATCAGCGCTGCCTCCAGCAGTTCGCTGGCCCCGTCCGTTCCTGCGTCCCCTTGCCTGAGATTCACGATTCCCGCGTGGAACGGTGTCACGCCTTCGGGCCAGATGATGCCCTTCTCGTCGTGGCTTGCCTCGATGATCGCGCCGAGAAGACGGCTGACGCCAATGCCGTGCGAGCCCATGTGAACCGCGACATCTTTCCCGTCCGCGTCCTGGACAGTTGCTCCCATGGGCTCGGAATACTTCGTTCCGAAATAGAATATCTGTCCCACCTCGATACCCCGTGCGGACCGGCGTCTCTCTGCCGGAATCTCGTTGAACAGCCCCTCGTCGTGGGTCTCGTCGGTTCGGGCATAGCGCGACGTGAACTCCTCGAGCACGGCCTGGCACTGCGCCTTGTCGCCGTAGTCGATCTCCCGGTCGCCGATCTTCAGATCCGTGATGGCGTTGTCAAAGAAGACCCCTGATTCTCCGGTCTCGGCGAGAACGAGAAACTCGTGCGTGTCATCACCGCCAATGGGTCCGGAATCGGCTCGCATCGGAATGGCCTGCAACCCCATGCGTTCGTAGGTGCGAAGATAGCTGACGAGGTGACGATTGTAGGCATGCATGGCGTCCTCCTTCGTCAAGTCGAAGTTGTAGCCATCCTTCATGTAGAACTCGCGACCGCGCATGATGCCGAAGCGGGGCCGGATCTCGTCCCGGAACTTCCACTGGATCTGGTACATCGTCAGCGGAAGGTCACGGTAGGAAGAGACGTGCGCACGGAAGATGTCCGTGACGAGTTCCTCTGCCGTGGGCGTGTAGAGGATGTCGCGGTCGTGGCGGTCCCGGATTCGAAGCATCTCTTCGCCGTAATCGTCGTAGCGTCCGCTTTCGCGCCAGAGATCCGCCGACTGAAGCGTGGGCATCAGCATCGGGATGTGGCCGGCACGCTGCTGCTCCTCGTGGATGATGTCCTCGATCCTTCTCAACACCTTGAATCCGAGAGGCAGCCACGAGTAGATGCCCGCCGAGGCCTGCTTGATCATGCCCGCCCGAAGCATGTAGCGGTGCGAAACGACCTGCGCCTCCGCGGGCGTCTCCTTGAGCACGGGAAGGAAGTAACGGGAAAGTCGCATGGGGCGTGATCCTCAAAATGGCAGCCTCGAATTACGCCATGCGACCTTGCTGGACAAGGAACGCTTGTCAGATGTCACTTATCGGCTATCAGTTCGCCACGGCCCTCGCCCGGCCGCTCGGAAGAGACGCTGGCAGCAGCCAATCGCAAGGACGCCTGCAGATGCCGCCTCTGCGGTCGACGCACCCATTGATGCCTGCTGGAATGCGCGGACTCGGCCTGGCGCAAGAGATGCGACACAGAGAGATGGACGCCCTTCGCCTTGCGCCGCCTCGGACAGGCTGCCAAACAAGAACGCGAAGGGAGCGATTGATTGGCACTCGCGGCAAGAACGCAGCTAGCGGCCTGGGGCATCGCCATGGCGGTCTTTCTGGCTGTCATGTGGCTTCTCGGCGACGTCATCCTGCCTTTCGTCATCGGTGCAGCCATCGCCTATTGCCTTGATCCGTTCGCGGACCGGCTGGAACGGCTGGGATGCTCGCGGGCGATTGCCACTGGCATCATCACGTTCCTGGCCATCTTCGCGTTCTGCGTCACGATACTCCTGGTTCTTCCCACGCTTCTGAACCAGGCTGCCGGCCTCGTGGCGGCGGCGCCCGTGATCGCGTCTGACCTGCAGGCGTTCCTGCTCGAGAGATTCCCGGCGCTTGGGGACGCGAACTCGACGATTCGGCGCTCCCTTGCCAGTCTGGGAGAGACGGTTCAAGACAAGGGCGGCGAGCTCCTGAACACGGTCATTGCCTCGTTTTCAGGCATCGTGAACCTCATGGTACTGATCGTCGTGGTTCCCGTGGTCGCGTTCTACCTGCTCTATGACTGGGACAGAATCGTCACCAAGATCGACTCGCTCCTGCCTCTCGACCACGCGCCGACAATCCGGCGCATTGCCAGCGACATTGACAAGACCATGGCCGGCTTCGTGCGCGGCCAGGGCACCGTCTGCCTGATCCTGGGCATCTACTATGCCGTTGCCTTGATGCTTGTCGGGCTGAATTTCGGGCTGGTGGTGGGCGCGGTTGCCGGAGCCCTGACATTCATTCCCTATGTCGGAGCCTTGGTGGGCGGAGCGCTGGCCCTTGGTCTCGCTCTCTTCCAGTTCTGGGGCGACTGGCTCTGGATCCTGCTGGTTTACGCAATCTTCCAGTCCGGCCAGTTCGTCGAGGGCAACATCCTGACGCCGCGCCTCGTCGGTTCCTCGGTCGGCCTGCATCCCGTCTGGCTGATCTTCTCGCTTTCCGCCTTTGGCGCACTGTTCGGATTCGTCGGGCTTCTTGTTGCCGTCCCTGTCGCCGCCGCCATTGGCGTGATTTCTCGGTTTGGCATTGAGCAATACAGGAGAAGCCGCCTCTACAAGGGTGTGGCCGGACGGGACGACAACTGAGGCATGGCGCAGCAACTGATCCTGGATCTGCCGGTTCGGACTTCCCTTGATCGGGGAGACTTCTTTGTGTCGGAGGTCAATCAACTCGCTCTGGCCCGACTGGAAGAACCCGCGACCTGGCCCAACGGAAAGTTGGTTCTCGTCGGTCCGGAAAGCGCCGGCAAGACCCATCTGGCCCATATCTGGGCGGAGCAAGAGGGCGCGCGCCTGATACAGCCGCCGGAGCTGGAAAGGCTGGACATTGGCAAGTTCGACGGATCCGCGGCCCTCGACGACGCAGACAGGATCGAAGGCAGCGCCGAAAGGGCGTTGCTTCATCTGCACAACCAGGTTGCCGCGTCGGGTCATTGCCTGCTGCTCACTGCACGCCGTGCGCCTCGCTACTGGAAAGTCGGCCTTCCAGACCTGAGGAGCCGCATGGAAGCGACGGACGTGGTGCGCATCGACGCACCCGACGAAGCCCTGCTTGCCGCAGTGTTGATGAAGCTCTTTGCTGATCGCCAGAACGCCGTGACACCATCGGCGATCAACTGGCTGACCAGGCATATGGACCGTTCCTTTGCAGATGCGCAACGCATCGTGGCCGCAATTGACGCCCGCGCGCTTGCGGAACGTCGCAAGGTCACGCGCGACCTCGCCGCCGAGGTTCTGGACAAGTGCCGGGACAAGGGTCCATAATCGTCATCCCGCTGAATCATCGACTGTCACATGGGTGCCATGAACGCGTTCACCAACTTTCTGTCAGCCCCCATGCCCCAGCCAAGGGAGTTGAGGGGCAAGGACTTCTCCGGCCCTGACCGTTTCATCAACCGGGAATTGTCGTGGCTCGCCTTCAACCGGCGCGTGCTGGAAGAAGCCAGGAACCCGCGCGTTCCGCTCCTGGAACGCCTGAGGTTCCTTTCGATCTCCGCCACGAACCTGGACGAATTCTACACCGTGCGCGTGGCCGGGCTGCGCGAGCTCGCGCATGCCGGGAACACGACACCGGCGGCGGACGGCCTGTCGCCCGCGGAACAGCTCGTCCTGATCGACGCCGACACGCGTCGACTGGAGAACGAGCAACAGGAGGTCTGGGAAACGCTGCGGACGGAAATGGCAGGGCACAGAATCTGCCTTCTGACGCGCAAGGAACTGGCGAAGGGTGACACGGCGCATCTCGAGGACGTCTTCCTCGGTCAGGTCTTCCCCATCCTGTCGCCGCTGGCCATCGATCCGGCGCACCCGTTCCCGTTCATTGCGAACGAGGGATACTCGCTTGCGCTTGAACTGCGTCGTCGGGCGGACAAGCGGGCGCTGCGTGCGCTGCTGCCGGTGCCTGCCCAGGTGCAACGATTCGTGGCGCTCCCCGCATCGGATGGCATGCACAGGTTCATTCCCCTGGAAGAATTGCTGCTCCTGCATCTCGACAGGCTGTTTCCCGGCTACGAGATGGTCGGACACTGTACTTTCCGTGTGCTTCGCGACAGCGACCTGGAACTCGAGGAAGAGGCGGAAGACCTGGTCCGCGAATTCGAGGTGGCGCTGAAGCGTCGTCGGCGTGGCGAGGTGGTCCGGCTGACCATGTCGGAAGGCGCGCCGCAAGATCTCCGCCGGGTCATCATGGAAGAGCTTCGGGCCTCCGAAGCCGAGGTTCTTGAACTGCCCGGGCTGCTGGGTCTGGGCGATCTGAACGAGCTCGTTCTCGACGAGCGCTACGATCTTCTCTGGCCGGCATTCCTGCCGCGCGTGCCTGAGCGGGTGCAGGACCATGACGGCGACATGTTCGCGGCCATACGCCAGAAGGACATGCTGCTGCACCATCCCTACGAGACCTTCGACATGGTCGTTCGTTTCCTTGCGCAGGCCGCGCGGGACCCCGACGTGGTCGCGATCAAGCAGACGCTCTACAGGACGTCTCGCAACTCGCCCATCGTCGACGCGCTCTGCGAGGCGGCGGAAGACGGAAAGTCGGTCATGGCACTTGTCGAGCTCAAGGCGAGGTTCGACGAGGCCGCCAACATCCGGCAGTCGCGGCGGCTGGAACGGTCGGGTGCCCATGTGGTCTACGGGTTCCTGCACTACAAGACGCATGCAAAGATATCGACCGTGGTGCGCCGCGAAGGCGGAGAACTGGTGACGTACACGCATTTCGGCACCGGAAACTACCACCCTGACACCGCGAAGATCTACACGGATCTCTCGCTCTTCACCTGCGATGCCGCGCTGGGCCGCGATGCAACGAAAGTGTTCAACTACCTGTCCGGCTACGCACAGCCCGAAGGCATGGAGAACCTGCGAATCTCGCCAATCAGCCTGAAGGACACGCTTCTGGAGCGGATTGCCGTTGAGGCCGGACACGCGCGTGCCGGCCGTCCGGCAATGATCTGGGCCAAGATGAACTCGCTCATCGAACCTGACGTAATCGACGCGCTCTATCGTGCCAGCCAGGCCGGTGTCGAAGTCGACCTGGTTGTCAGGGGCAACTGCGGCCTGAGGCCGGGAATCACGGGGCTGTCCGAGAGCATTCGCGTGAAGTCCGTGGTCGGGCGGTTCCTTGAGCACAGCCGGATCGTCTGCTTTGGCGCTGGCCATGGCCTGCCGCACAAGAAGGCGAGGGTCTACATCTCCTCTGCCGACTGGATGGGACGGAACCTGAACCGGCGGGTCGAAACGCTTGTCGAATGCACCAACCCGACGGTCAAGGCGCAGATCGTGAGGCAGATCATGGCCGCAAATCTGGCGGACGTCGCACAAAGCTGGATTCTCGGTCCCGACGGCAGCTACTCCCGCGCGGAAGTGCCCGAGAACGAGACGGCATTCAGTTGCCATCGGTTCTTCATGGAGAACCCGTCCCTGTCCGGACGCGGTTCTGCCGGGGCAGCAGACGTGCCTGCCCTGACTCACAGCGAGGAATAGCAGCAGCGTGCCGGGGCCGCCGTCTCGGCGCGGACCTCTCATGGTCGACGCGGCGAGGCGCTCGCCGGCCGCAACTGGCGTCGTCGTCGTGCAGGCTGTCGATGAGCGTGCCAGAACCTTCTGCAAATGGTACGGCTTTCGTCCGCATTCCGATCGTGAACCGCTCATGCCGGTGCTGCGGATGGTCGAGATCGCCGGGTTGCCGAGGCCTCGAGCCGCTTCCACGGCATTGCACCCAAATCGTGCCAAGCACCTATATCGCCAAGTCCTCGACGGCCAGCACGCCGGGAAGTGACTTCAGCGCTCCCTTGATCTGCGGCGAAATCGGCCAGTCCTCCCCGATGTCAACCGGCACGTCCTGCGTGGCGCCATCGGGCAATGGCACCGAAAATGCGGTGATGCGAACAGGGCCCCGGCCCTTGATGGAACCGTCGTCCTTGAACCGCGTCAGGATCGACGCGATGCTCGCCAACGCGTTCGGAGCATCGATCAGGACGTCTATTCCGGCCGAAGCGCCCGCGGTCACGACCCCGTCAACCGGCACCGCAGACCGCCCGACAGGATCAAACTGGCCGTCACTGGATCGCGCCTCCAGACTCATGATGACTCGCGAAGTGCTCTCCAGGACCCTGCGAACCTCGTCGAAATTCTCCGGGAAAAGCGCGATGCCGGTCACCTGTCCGGTCGGATCCGAGATGTTCATGCGAAAGAACTTCGTGCCGCGACTCGACTTTCGCTCCTGCAGGCCGCTGACAATGACGCCGACGCGGCCCACGGCGCCATCGTCGCGTTCGGCCTTCTCACGCAGCTCCGCGAGCGTGAGCATGCCCTTCAGCTTCAGGGCCACTGCATAGTCGTCCAGGGGATGGCCCGACAGGTAGAAGCCGATCGCCGCCCGCTCTTCTTCCAGGCGCTCGTTTGGAAGCCAGTCGTCGACCGAGGCGAGGCGAGGTTCCGGCAGGTCTTCGCCCGCATCGCCAAAGAGCGAACCCTGATTGGAATTGCTCTGCTCAAAGACCGCTGCCGAATACGCCACGAGCGCATCAAGCGATTCCAGAACGTGCCTGCGATTCCGGTCCAGTTCATCCAGCGCGCCCGAACGGACCAGCGTCTCGAGCGACCGCTTTCCGAACTGCCGAAGGTCAACGCGCCGCGCAAAGTCAAAGACGTTGACGAATGGCTTGCCGCCCCGCGCCTCCGTTATGAGCCGCGTGGCCTCCAGGCCAATGTTCTTCAACGCTCCCAAGGCGTAGACAAGCTTGCCTCCAGAAACGGCGAACCGGGGTTCGGACCGGTTCACGCACGGCGGAACAATCTCGATCTCGAGGCCGCGACGCACCTCCTCTGCGTAGACGCCGAGCTTTTCCGACAGGTGAATGTCGCAATTCATGACGCCGGCCATGAATTCGACCGGGTAGTTCGCCTTGAGCCAGGCGGTCTGGTAGCTGACGACCGCGTAGGCGGCGGCGTGGGACTTGTTGAAGCCGTAATCGGCGAACTTTTCGAGCAAGTCCCAGATCTTGCGGGCGGTGCGGTCATCGACACCGTTCTTCCTGGCTCCTTCCATGAAATTCGGCCGCTCCGCGTCCATGGCAGACTTGATCTTCTTGCCCATCGCGCGACGCAGCAGATCGGCGCCCCCGAGCGTGTAGCCCGCCATTTCCTGCGCGATCTGCATCACCTGCTCCTGGTAGACGATGATGCCTTGCGTCTCGTCGAGAACGTGGTCGATCAGCGGATGCAGCGCCTGACGCTCGGCACGCCCGTTCTTCACGTCGCAATATTCCGGGATGCTCTCCATGGGACCCGGCCGGTAGAGTGCGACGAGCGCCACGATGTCCTCGATGCACGTCGGCTTCATGCGCCTCAGGGCGTCCATCATGCCCGAGCCTTCCACCTGGAACACGGCGACCGTTCTTGCTTTGGAATAGAGGTCGAAGGCCTTCTCGTCGTCGAGTGGGATCTGCCCGATGTCGATCTCGATCCCTCGTGCGCACAACAGGTCCAGCGCGTTCTGAATCACTGTCAGGGTCTTGAGGCCAAGGAGGTCGTATTTCACAAGGCCCGCCTGCTCGACCCATTTCATGTTGAACTGCGTCGCGGGCATTTCGGATCGAGGATCACGGTAGAGCGGCACTAGCTCGTCGAGCGGACGGTCCCCGATCACGACGCCCGCAGCATGAGTGGACGCGTTGCGCAGCAGTCCCTCGACCTGCTGGCCGTAGTTCAGGAGCCGGTCGACGACCTCCTCCGCGCGAGCCGCTTCCTCGAGGCGAGGCTCCTCCCTGCGAGCCCTTTCGATCGAGACCGGTCGCACGCCCTCGACCGGGATCAGCTTTGACAGCCGGTCGACCTGGCCATACGGCATCTGAAGCACCCGGCCGACATCGCGCACCGCCGCCTTGGACAACAGGGCGCCGAACGTGATGATCTGGGCAACGCGGTCGCGGCCGTACTTCTCCTGCACGTACTTGATGACCTCCTCGCGGCGGGCCATGCAGAAGTCGATGTCGAAGTCGGGCATCGACACCCGTTCGGGATTCAGGAACCTCTCGAAGAAAAGCGAGTAGCGCAACGGGTCAAGGTCGGTGATCGTCAGCGCATAGGCAACGAGCGAACCGGCCCCGGAACCGCGTCCGGGACCAACGGGAATCGCGTTGTTCTTCGCCCACTTGATGATGTCCGCAACGATCAGGAAATACCCCGGGAATCCCATGCCTTCGATGGTGTCCAGTTCGTACGCCAGCCGCCTCTCGTAATCTTCTCGAGGTGCCGCCGGCACGATGACTGCCAGTCGCGCTTCGAGGCCTTCCTTTGCATGGCGCCGGAGCTCCTCGACCTCGTCCTCGGCGAATCGCGGCAGGATGGGCTCGCGCCTTTCTGCGACATGTGCACAGCGGCGCGCGATTTCCAACGTGTTTTCAATGGCCTCCGGCAAATCGGCGAACAGCGCCGTCATCTCCGCCGGGGACTTGAAGTAGTGCTGCTGCGTGAACCGCCGCCGGTCTGCCTGCTGATCAACATAGGATCCTTCGGCGATGCAGATCAGCGCGTCATGCGCTTCGTACATGTCGCTGTCGGGAAAGTGAACGTCATTGGTCGCCACGAGCGGCAGGCCACGTTCATATGCCATTTCGATGCAGGGCCGCTCCGAAAGCCGTTCAGGCTCCGGAAGCTGCCCGGATTCGGTCGGATGGCGCTGAAGCTCGACGTAGAGCCGTTTCGGGAAAGTTACCGCCAGCTTCTCGAGAAGTGCCTCGGCCGCGCCGCGCTGACCCGAACTGCAGAGCCTTCCAAGCGGCCCGTCCGGACCCCCCGTCAGGCAGATGAGACCCTCTGCGTGCCCTTCCAGGTCATCCAGGGTCACATGCGGTTCGTCTGCCTCTCGAAGGTAGAGCCTGGAATTCAGCTTCAGCAGGTTCTGATACCCCTCGCGGGACTGCGCGAGCACGACTACTGGTGCCAGATCAGCCGAGCTGCCCCTTGAGCCCGCGTTGTCAAGCTCGAGTGCGACTTGGCAGCCAATGATCGGCTGGATGCCGGCATCCGTCGCGGCGACAGAGAATTCCAGTGCCGCGAACATGTTGTTCGTGTCGGTGACCGCCACGGCGGGCATGCCGGCCTTGCGGCAAAGTTCCGGCAGTTCCCCAATACGGATGGCACCTTCAAGAAGCGAATATTCGGTATGAACGCGAAGATGAACGAATCCGGCAGTCCTGCTCATGGCGCGACCTTAAGGTCGCCTTTGCCGGAGGGAAAGCCCGCCATGGTTTTGTCTCGTCCTTTCGGCAATTTTCCGACATATGTTGGCATCATGCTGCTGGACGTGCACGGCCTGAAGAAGGGCTTTCCTGGAAGCGAGCGCCAGATCACGGTGCTCGATGGCGTGTCACTGTCACTCGACGTGGGCGAAGTCGTGGCGCTGACCGGCGAAAGCGGATCAGGCAAGTCCACGCTGCTGCACATCATTGCGGGGCTTGAACCAACGGATGACGGATCGGTGCTGTTTGACGGCGTAGACGTTTGCTGCATGGATGATGGCGGAAGGGCGACGCTGCGCCGGAGGTCGATCGGCATCGTATTCCAGCAATTCAACCTGATTCCCTCGCTGAACGTGCGCCAGAACCTCGTATTTCATGCCCGCCTGGCCGGACGCGCCGCATCGGTCGACCTGCCGGCGCTCGCCGATTCGCTCGGCCTTGCGGACCATCTCGACAAGTTTCCCGAGGATCTTTCCGGCGGCGAACAGCAGCGCGTTGCGATCGGCCGCGCGGTTGCAAGCGAACCGAAACTGGTACTGGCCGACGAGCCCACCGGAAACCTGGACGAGGGCACCGGGCAGGCGGTCTTCGACCTCTTGCTGGCGCTCGCCCGCAGAACGGGAGCCGCGCTCCTGATCGCCACTCATTCCATGCGCCTGGCAAGGGCCGCCGACAGGCGACTGCACCTGAGCCACGGAAAGCTGACACAGTGATCGGACCGGTTCTCACGGCGCTTCTGTCCCACTGGCGACGCCGCCCGTTCCAGCTGGCGACCCTCTTGCTGGGGCTTTCCCTTGCCACTGCGCTCTGGTCCGGCGTGCAGGCGATCAATGCAGAAGCGCGCAAGTCCTATGGGGAGGCTGCCAACATTCTTGGCGGCGGCGGGCTCTCCGAACTCGTCCGCACCGACGGAGGCGCGATCCAGGTCGAGACCTATGCGGCCCTTCGAAGGACTGGCTGGCTTGTCAGCCCGCTCGTCGACGGATGGCTGTCCGCAGAAGGCGGCCGCGTCCGGCTTCTGGGCATGGATCCGTTCACGATTCCTCGGGATACAAGCATCGCCGCCACCATCGAGCCGAGCTTCTATCCGGAACTGGTCGGGAAGAACGGGATGCTCCTTGCCAACCGGGCAACAGCGGCCCGGCTGCCGGATCTCGTGGACAGGCTTCGCGTAGTCGAGAACTTGGCTCCAAGCATGATCCTGGCAGACATCACGGCTGCGCAAGAGCTGTTGGACATGACGGGATTCAGCAGGATGTTCCTGGCGCCGGACCAGCCGCTGCTTCGCCCCGATCTTGCATCCGTGGCACCCGAACTCGTGATCAAGCCACCAGCCACGGCAAACGATCTCGGACGCCTCACGGACAGCTTCCACCTGAACCTGACTGCTTTCGGGCTCTTGTCGTTTGCGGTCGGGCTCGCAATCGTGCACGGCTCCGTGGGCCTCGCGTTCGAACAGCGCCGTCCTGTCCTGCGCACGCTGAGGGCGCTCGGAGTTTCCGCCCGCCGCATTGTCCTTTGCCTGATCTTCGAGCTGCTGACGCTGGCGCTGGTTGCCGGTGCGCTGGGGATCATCATCGGTTTCGTCATGGCAACTGCGCTGCTTCCCGATGTCGCCGCCACCCTCCGCGGTCTCTACGGCGCAACAGTCAACGACGCGCTCACGCTCTCGCCACTCTGGTGGCTGGGCGGCGTGGGCATCGCGTGCATTGGCACTGCCATAGCCGCCGCAAACGGGCTGTGGCGCGTCGCCAGAATGCCTCCCCTCGCGCCCGCCCGTCCGCGCGCATGGATCATGGCCAGCGGCCGCGCCATGCGGTGGCAGGCGGGAGGAGCAGCCGTTTGCCTGGCTGGCGCCCTTGGCGCCGTGACCTT
The DNA here is from genome assembly GCA_965208685.1 of Paracoccaceae bacterium. Classification (GTDB taxonomy): domain Bacteria; phylum Pseudomonadota; class Alphaproteobacteria; order Rhodobacterales; family Rhodobacteraceae; genus JAJEFO01. The sequence goes on from CBDBPL010000007.1 coordinate 2,663,386, forward strand.
CGGCGGCGGGCTCGTAAGCGGCTTCGTTCTCGTTGGAGGCTTTCTTGCTGCGGCCGCGCTCTTCCTTCCAATGATCCTGTCGTCGCTCATCGCCCTCATGGCGCGATGGTCAAGCGGACCTGTCGGACAATGGTTCTGGGCGGACACGCGACAGCAGCTGCCAGGCCTTTCGCTGGCGCTCATGGCGCTCCTGCTGGCGCTTGCGGCAAATGTCGGCGTGGGGACCATGGTCGCGAGCTTCCGCGCCACATTTGCCGGCTGGCTTGACCAGCGCCTTGTCAGCGACCTCTACGTCACGGTTGAGGACGAAGCCGACATTCCTGCACTCATGGCGTTTCTCGAAGACAGGTCCGACGCCGTCCTTCCGATCTGGCATGTCGACGCAGAAGTGATGGGCGCACCAGCCGAAATCTACGGCGTGGTCGACCACCCGATCTATGCCGCCAACTGGCCGCTGCTGTCGGCCCTGCCAGACACCTGGAACCGGATCGCCGCAGGCACTGGCGCGTTGGTCAACGAGCAACTTGCGCGACGCGAGGGACTGTCGCTTGAAGACCACCTGCCACTGCCGGGCGGATGGACGTCGACCGTCATCGGGATCTACAGCGACTACGGCAATCCCTTGGGACAGGTCGTCTTGCCACTCGAGGCCCTGACGCGCCATTACCCGGACGCGGACCGCTCGGACTTTGGCATCCTCGTGCCTGATCGGAGCAGGGAAGCCCTCACGGCCGCGCTGACCGAGGAATTCGGCTTGCCGGCGGACAGGATCACGGACCAAGGCGCGATCAAGGAGTTCTCGCTGTCCGTCTTCGAACGGACCTTTGCCGTCACGGGTGCCCTCAACTTCCTTACCCTCGCCGTGGCGGGCGTGGCCATCCTGACGAGCCTCCTCACGCTCGCCTCGATGCGGCTGCCGCAACTTGCGCCCGCCTGGGCGCTTGGTCTCACCCGGACAACTCTTGGAAGGCTAGAATTCTGCCGCGCACTGGTTCTCGCGGCACTCACCTTCACGTTCGCACTGCCCGTGGGCCTTGTTCTCGCGTGGATGCTGTTGGCGATCATCAATGTCGAGGCGTTCGGCTGGCGATTGCCGATGCATCTCTTTCCGCTGGACTGGGCCTTGCTTGGGACGCTGTCCCTCGGGGCGGCAGGGCTTGCGAGCATGTGGCCTGCATACCAGATCGCCAGGCGTCCGCCCGCAGATCTCGCCAGGGTGTTCAGCCATGAACGCTAGAGCACTTCTGCCGCTGCTGTTCTGCATCACTCCGTCCCTGGCCATGGTCCAGGGCTTTGCCGGGCTTGGGCAGACATCCGAGGGCTACGCCCTGCCCGACCCGGCGACGCGCTTCACGTTTCCGGACGACCACGGCTCGCACCCGGAATTTCGCATCGAATGGTGGTACGTGACCGCAAATCTTCAGGATGCCGAAGGCACTGACTACGGCATCCAATGGACGCTCTTCCGGAACGCGCTTTCGCCAAGCGGCATGCCGGAAGACCAGGCATGGATGGGGCATGCAGCCGTTTCCACGCCTGCGGGGCACCTCTTTGCGGAGCGCCTGGCACGCGGCGGCATCGGCCAAGCCGGCGTGAAGGCGGCGCCGTTCGAGGCGTTCATCGACGAGTGGCGCCTGGCCGGCCCTGACTTGGCGACCGTGAGCGTCACGGCCCAAAGCCATGAATTCCGATACGACCTCAACCTGTCGAGCAACGGACCGTTCGTGCCGCAGGGCGAAGACGGATACTCGGTCAAGTCGTTCGTGGGGCAGGCCAGCCACTACTACTCGCAGCCGTTCTATTCGGTGACGGGCACGCTGACCCTGCCAGAAGGCGAGGTTCACGTCACGGGACAGGCCTGGATGGACCGGGAGTGGTCCTCCCAGCCCCTTGCCCCGGACCAGACCGGTTGGGACTGGGTCTCGCTTCACCTTTCGGGCGGCGAAAAGCTGATGGCCTACCGTCTGCGCGACCTTGCAAGGGGCGCATATGTTGTCGGAACCTGGATTGCCGCAGACGGATCGCCCGAGCCGCTTCGAGTCGGTTCTCTCAAGATGACACCGGTCGAATGGGCAGAGGTTGCCGGACAACAGGTCCCGGTAACCTGGGACATTGCGAACGAGGCGCGAGGCATCGCGATCCGCATCGCGGCGATATACCCGCAAAGCTGGATGGGCACGGGAATCTCCTACTGGGAGGGTCCCGTCCAGGCAAGCGGCAGCCATTCCGGCGAAGGCTATCTCGAGATGAGCGGCTACTGAACTCTCGCCAAGCCGTTGGCATCAGGCTAGGAAATTCCCATGCACGCCCTGCCCCTGCCCCTGACCAAGGAAGTCGCGCTGATTGGCGGTGGCCACACTCATGCCCTCTTGCTTCGCAGCTGGGGCATGAATCCGCTGCCCGGCGCACGCCTGACCGTCATCAACCCATGCGCCACCGCACCGTACACCGGCATGTTGCCGGGCTTCGTGGCGGGTCACTATCCACGTGAGGCGCTGGAGATCGACCTTGTCCGGCTGGCAAGGTTTGCAGGCGCCCGCATGGTTTTCGGACACGTCACAGGCATTGACCGAACAGAACGCACGCTTTCGATCGAGGGTCGCGCGCCCGTGGCCTACGATGTCGCGTCTCTGGACATAGGCATCACGTCGGACATGCCCGAGATTCCGGGCTTCTCCGAGCATGGCATCGCCGCAAAGCCGCTTGGGCCCTTTGCCACACGCTGGACCCGACATCTTGAACAGGGCGGCGGTCCGGTTACGGTGATCGGCGGCGGCGTGGGCGGAACAGAGCTTGCAATGGCCATGCGGCACGTCCTTGGCAGTGACGAGGTTCGTATTGTCGAAGCAGACGTCCCGCTTGCAGGCATTGCCAAGTCTTCCCGTGCGAAGCTCTTGGCCGAACTGACGAGACAGGGCATCGAGCTGATCCAGAACAACCGGGTAAACGAGGTTCTGCCCGATTCGGTAGTTCTTGACGACGGCCGGGAATTGCCCACGAAACTGACGGTTGCCGCCGCCGGAGCGAGGCCCTTCCCTTGGCTTGAGGAAACCGGGCTTGACCTGACGGACGGCTTCGTGACGGTTGGAGCAACGCTTCGGTCGGCCAAGGATCCGGCGATCTTCGCGGTCGGGGATTGCGCGCATCTCGAGCACGCGCCGAGGCCAAAGGCAGGGGTTTTTGCCGTTCGCGCTGCGCCTGTACTGACAACCAACCTTCGTGCCGCGGTTTCCGGCACGGAACTGAGCGCCTTTCGACCGCAGTCGCATTACCTGAAGCTCGTTTCGCTGGGACGCAAGTCCGCGCTGGCCGACAAGTGGGGAGTGAGCGTAACGGGAGACTGGGTCTGGCACTGGAAGGACCGGATCGACCGCGTCTTCATGGACAAGCTGAACACGCTGCCGGAAATGAAGGCTCCGGAATTGCCTGGCACGCGCGCCGAGGGCGTGGACTTGGCACTCGGGCCGAAGCCGCTTTGTACGGGCTGCGGCTCAAAGATCGGATCAGGTGTGCTCGATTCGGTGCTTGCCGACCTGCCCGAACATGATCGGGCAGATGTTGAACTTGGGCCCGGAGACGATGCGGCCATTCTCGGCACCGGCGGAACACGACAAGTCGTCACGACCGATCACTTGCGTGCATTCTCGAACGACCCTTGGCTGTTCACGCGCATCACCGCGCTTCACGCACTCGGCGACGTCTGGGCCATGGGCGCCGAACCGCAAGCCGCGTTCGCCCAGGTCACGCTGCCTCCCATGGCCGAGGACCTGCAAAGATCATGGCTCTTCGAAATCATGCATGCAGCGTCGGAAGTGTTCCGAGACGCCGGTGCCGCACTCGCGGGCGGACACAGCACGATCGGCGCCGAAATGGTCATCGGGTTCACGGTCACTGGCCTGACGCGTGGCAAGGCAATCACCTTGGCGGGTGCACAGGCTGGTCACGTCCTGCTCCTCACCCGGCCCATCGGCTCCGGAACGATTCTTGCCGGAGAGATGGCAGGCGACGCCAACGGGGACGATGTCGCCGCCGCCCTCCAGACCATGGCGACTTCCCAAGGGGGCGCCGCGCGCCTGCTGGCCAGCTGCGCCTCGGCCATGACGGACGTGACGGGGTTCGGTCTGGCGGGGCATCTTGGCCGCATGGCGGAAGCGTCTGGATTGACGGGATGCATCACTCTGGAGGAAGTCCCGGTTTACGGCGGCGCCGAAGCACTGTGCGCGGCCGGGACGAGATCCTCGATCTGGCCAGCAAACCGCGCGACGGCCAGCATCGAACTCCGCGACGGCAGCCGCGGCGACCTGCTGTTCGACCCGCAGACTGCCGGCGGCCTGCTTGCCGCGCTGCCTCCGGATGACACGGATGCCGTCCTGCGCGCGGTGCGTGAAATGGGACACGATGCCAGGATCGTTGGCGCATTCGAACCCGAGAGCGAGGTCAAGGTCCGGGTTGACTGACCAGTTCCCCGACCTTTCCTGCCAGTCGGTCCAGATCCTTGTCGCCGAGACTCTCCGCGGCGATGACGGTTTCCGGTCCCGTCGAGCGCCGTCCGCGCACCTTGGCGTATCTCGGATCGTAATGATCGCGGATCAGTTCTTCAGCGAGTTCCTGGTAGGATTCGGTGTCGGCAAGCGCCTTCCAATGTGCAACCTTTTCCCTGCCCTGCATGCGCTGGAGACGATCCAGCCGCTCAAGCAGCAGAATCTTGTCACTGACCAGATCCTGATACGCTCGCGTGAGGTAGCCAGCGCGCGCCGGGACAGGTGCCTCGATCCTTATGCGGCGCGCCGCCTTCATGGCCTCGAACACGCGTGGAGGAATGCTGAGCATGCCAACCTTGCTGCTCTCGGCCTCGATGACGACGGGTCTGTCCGGATCGAGGGCGGCCACATGTGCCGCCAGGCGGCTCTCGAACCACTTCTGGCTGGGTTGCTCTCCCTGACCTCCAAGCACCGAGCCTCGATGATTCGCCAGCATTTCCAGGTCGATGGCCTGCACGCCATTCTCCGCGGCGCGATTGAGCACCTCTGTCTTGGCCGTGCCGGTGTTTCCGTCAAGAAGCACGACGGATGAAGGAAACGCCGTATCGTACAGCAGCTGCACGACAAGTCGCCGATAGCTCGAATAGCCGCCTTCGACGGTCTCCGCCCGCCAGCCGATCTGGGAAAGGATCGACGCAAAGGACGCAGATCGCTGCCCGCCCCTCCAGCAATAGACGAGAGGTCTCCATCCGCCGCCCATCTCCGCCAACGGCCCCTCGATGTGGCGCGCGGCGTTGCGCGCAACCAGCGCGGCTCCGATCTTCCTGGCCTTGAAAGCACTCTCCTGGGTGTAGGTCGTGCCGACATGCGCCCGCTCCGCATCACTGAGGACAGGCATGCTGACGGCACCGGGAATGCGGTCTTCGGCGAATTCCGATGGCGACCTAACGTCGATCACCATGTCGAAGCCCGACACTCCGTTGACCAGCGACTTGAGTTCGAAGCCCATGATCACGTGCATACCTTCTCGGGCCGTTGCCGAAAAGCCGCGGCGCCGGGCACGGTGCGATTCGACTTGACGACAGCAGTGCGGCGGGATTGCCTGAGCGGCATGTTCATGGCTGCGGGAGAATCTTGCTGATGGCGGTGCGACTTGCCATCCTGGGAGCGGGCCGGATCGGGCAGGTGCATGCGCGCGCGATTGCCGCAAGCGACTCGGCGAAGCTTGTGGCTGTCCATGATCCCGTGGCAGCCGCAGCCGACGCCATTCAGACCGCATACGGTTGCGAAATCAGGACGGTCGAGGCTTGCGCGGAAGCCGATGACATCGAAGCGATCCTGATCTGCACGCCGACTGACCTGCATGCGGAACAGATCGAACTCTTTGCACGTGCCGGAAAGGCCGTCTTCTGCGAGAAGCCCGTTGACCTCTCCGTCAACCGGGTCCGCGCTTGCCTGGACGTGGTCGAGGCGGAGGGAGCGACACTGATGATCGGGTTCAACCGGCGCTTCGACAAGGACTTCAGGGCGCTGAAGTCGGTGATCGCCGAAGGCCGCATCGGGGATGTGGAGATGGTGACGATCACGTCACGTGACCCCGGGCCACCTCCGATTGACTACATCAGGCGCTCCGGCGGCATCTTCCGGGACATGACGATCCACGACTTCGACATGGCGCGCTGGCTCCTGGACGAGGAAATCGAAAGCGTCTTTGCCCAAGGCGCGGTCCTGGTCGACCCTGCAATCGCCGAAGCCGGGGACCTTGACAGCGTGAACGTCCTCCTGAAGACCGGTTCCGGACGGCAGTGCGCGATTTCCAATTCGAGACGCGCTGCTTACGGCTACGACCAGCGAATCGAGGTTCTGGGGTCACGCGGCATGGCATCCGCCGAGAACGTGCACGAGACGCGTGTCGAGACGGCTACGTCGGACGGCTACGTGCGCCCGCCGCTCCAGAACTTCTTCATGGAACGCTACGAGGCTGCCTATTCGGACGAGATCAGTGCGTTCGTGCATGTCGTCGAAACCGGGACGGCCCCGCCAGTGTCCGGCAATGACGGCCTGATGGCGCTTGTTTTGGCCGAGGCCGCGAATCTCTCGGTGGCCGAGAGTCGTGCGGTTGCGATAGATGAGGTCCTGGAATGAGCCGGTCGGGAATTACGGCGCCGTTGCCCAGGGGAGCCGCAATTTGAAACGGGATCCTCTCGGGCTGCACAATCCGGTATTCCGGCCGTTATGGCGGCGAGTCGCGATCGTTGGCCTATGCTTCGGCTGGAGTCTGCTCGAGCTGTATTGGAACAGCCCTTTCTGGTTCATTCTGTTCTGCGCCCTGGCGATCTACGTGGCGTACGAATTCTTCGTCAAGTTTGATCCAGGAAACCACCAGGAGAATTCAAGCGATCGCTTGGACGAGTGAACTTTCAAGCGTCAATCCTGAAAGGACGTTCCGGATGAACTCCGCGAATGCCAGCGCGTCAGGAAATGGATCCAGCCGCCCGGAGCGGTTCAGGCGAACATCGGGTCTCGGCTGCGCTCCCAGTCCAGGCCCAAGGCACTGACCAGGAATTTCATCAAGGGCGACAGCGCTTCGAAGGCTTCTGCAACGCGCTCGGGGAAATCGTCGGCACAGACCTGAGTCTCGGTGCAACTGGCAAAGGCAAACAGCGACTTGCGCTTTAGGTCTTCAAGGCAGGGGTGATCGCCTGGGTAGCCGCGCGGAGCATTCTTCAAGGAGCCGGTATCTCGCAATCCGCCGAGCACTTCAGTGAAAGCCGGCGCCCGCTGGATAGCCTGCCACTGCCGGGGGTCTTCGACAATCGCGTCGCGAATCCGGTTCAGGACCGATGTTGGCGGCACCCATATGCCACCGCCAAAGAACACCTCGTCCGGCGCGATGTGGACATAGAAGCCCGGGGCGTGGGCATCCTTGCCCGCGCGATGGCGAAAATGGCAGCCGACATTGGTCTTGTAGGGGGTCTTGTCGGCGCTGAAGCGGGTGTCGCGGTAGATCCGGAACAGCGACCCTCCGTTGAGACGGGTGTCAGCGACGAAAGCGGGCGCGTTTTCCGCCAGCCATGGCGCCATTGTCTCGATGAAGCCGATCATCGGCAGTTGCACGGCTTCACGGAATCTTGGCTTGTTGTCTGCGAACCACTCCCGGTTGTTGTTGTTACGCAGTTCCCGCAGGAAGCGGAACAGTTCGGGGGTCAGCATGTTGGGCACGGTCATGGCTCCGATATGATCTTGGATTGGGCATCGCACATCGCCGGTTCGCGCCACCGCCCGGACTTGAGCTACTGCGGTTCCGTCATCGCTTGCAAGGGCGATCGGCCTTGATGCAGGAGTTTCCCGTCCAGCGTACGCTTCGTTCGCGGACGTGCCGAAGCTCGCCGGCGGCGCGGCTTCATCGGCAGTTGAACATGTGGCGGTCAGGACTCCTGTCCGAATGCCGACGCGTTGCGCGCCGCACAGGAGGTACGGCGATGTCCTTGAATGACCATGCGGTCCGCGGATCGCGTCCATTGGTGCAGCACGCGTCCTGCCGAACAACTGAGTCGAGGCTTGAAGACCGCACTGAGTGCAGCGGTCCGGTGCGGCTCAAGATGCCGGGTCGTCGCAGGCGATTGTCGTTGAACGGGCACCGCCTAGCATCTCAATCGTACCTCGGATCTTCACACGCCTCCGCGTAGAAGAAAGCGAAGCGACTAACCGGTGGCCGCCCTTTGGTGTCGACGGGCAAAGTGGTCCCAGATGCGATAGGCTTGCAAGAGCCCCAGCGGCACGAAATGCACAAGCGCAGGTCCCAGCCCGCCCCAGTCATGCAGCGCGGCCCAGTGCAAGAGCGTCAGGATGGCGGCACCGTAGACCCAGCGTTGCAGCACCTTCCATCGTGGACCCATGATGCGAACGCAGTAGTCCATTGAGGTCGCCGCCAAGGGGATGAAGATGAAGAAGGCAAGCCAACCTGTCCAGATGTCCAGTCGCAGCGCCTCGTTGAGGATCCTTGCGAGCGTTCCGGCATCCACAAGGTAGAGAACCGTGTGCGCAAGCGCATAGCCAAATGCGGCCACGCCGAAATACCGCCGGTTCTTCTTCAGCCATCTCGGACCGCGCCACTCCTTCAGGATCATTGCGAGCGGTGTTGCCATGAGCGCGATGATCATGAATCGTGCGGCAAATTCTCCGGTCGGGTGCAGGAGTTCGTGAAACACGCGCGGTGACGGGGATTCGGCAACCTCCGCGATCATCCCGGCAGCGGGCAGTGCCAGGAGCGCCCAAAGCCAGTACGGGGAAATGGCGGAAAACAGTCGTGACATCGGCCTGTCCTTCTTGAGCGGCGATCAAGCAACATGCGTTACACGTTCGGGGGAAGAGTTTCCGTCGCGGCGATGCGCCATGGCGCCCGGGATCGGAGCCCCCGAAGCCGGCCGCGGATCCTTGCGCTTCAAAGACTGACTTGTTCCAATGCCCCGTCATGGTCAAGACAGGCACCATGGTGTAGCCATCGCCAAGGTCGTTGACTGACACGCTCCGTGCCAGGCCCAGCCAGCAACAGGCTCCCCAGCCGCACCGAATCGAAACGCGATCCTGGAGTAGACGATTGAAGCGAGACATTTCGAGTGCGCGCGCCGCAGCGGAGAGAATTCGCACCGTCATGTTTCCGTCCGCGCGTGCGTTCCTGCTCGCCGGATCAGTCGTTCGGGGGGAAGCAACACCCGCATCCGACATCGATCTGGTTGTTGTCCGTGGACGCGTTGAGCACGCCAAGCGACAGTCCTTCACTTTCGCTGAATGGCCCGTCGAGGCGTTCATTCACGATCCGCAAACGCTCGAGTACTTCTTCAGGGAAGTTGACCGGCCGACCGGCGTGCCGTCGCTCGCCACCATGGTCCGCGAAGGCATCGAGATTCCCCGCCGAAGCGCATGCGGGACCATGATCAAGGAGCTGGCCAATCGAGTTCTGGATGAAGGTCCGGTCCCCTGGGGACAGTCGGAGCGTGACGACTCGCGCTATGCCATCAGCGATATCGTGGCAGACATTCGCGAACCACGCAGTCCGGACGAACTTCGTCCTGCCGTCTCGATTCTCTACTTTGCGATCGCCAACCATTTTTGCCGGTCGCGGAACCAATGGTCGGCGAAGGGAAAGCACGTGCCCGGAAGGCTCATGGCACTTGATCCGGAATTCGGCAACAGGTTCACGGACGCCTTCGAGGCGGCGTTCACCAGAAACGATACCGCCAAAGTCATTGAATTGGCTGAAGCCGTTCTGGAACCGGATGGCGGCTTCCTTTTTGATGGTTACGGCCGCGATGCGCCTCGCAGCTGGAGAGTGTCTGATCCTTGAACGGCCTCGTCCCGTGCGGTTGGCCAAATGAAGGGATTCGCGGGTTGCATCATTCGCACGGACCTGCGTCTGCGCTACGAAGACTGCCTCACGATCAAGCAACATACGCAACATTTCTCGGCCACGGATCAAAAATGTTCTTGCTTTGTTTTGATGATTTGGGTATGAGCTTCGCGACGCGGGGAAAAGTCGAAATCCAAGTCGGATCATCGCGTTGATGGACGTTTGCGTGTTCGGCTTCATGCCATGCACGTTTCACGGCAACTTGGGCCGTTTTCGGGCGGCGGGCGACGATGTTGCGCTCGTTGCGGAATAAATCAAGTGGCACAATATCTTCTCGCCAAGGGAGTGCCGAGCAAAGATCCGCCAGATCATCAACACGGCCGTCCCTGGTACGCGCGTGGTGTTCGCAACCCAGACTTCGACGATCCGTTCTCGCGCCGATCCCGCTGCGGACACCAACCGATGATCCCAATTGTCTCCTGAATTGGCATGCGCTAACATAAGAGCTGGACCAGCCAGACAAGGCTGCTCGTGGAGGCCACCCTGAAACTGCATTTTTGGAAGGCGATTTGTGTTGGGTTTGCGTATGTCCTGAACTCGCAAGGGATTGCCAACGCTGCCTGTGACGCAAACCGCAGCCTGACCATCGTTGCCGCGACAGATGACGGCCTCTACGAAGAGACGCATGGTCCTGAAAACACCATCGACGGCGATCTTGACCCGGAATCTCGCTGGTCCAACCAGTCACAGGGCGCTCCCAAGAGCCTGCTCCTGGATCTTGGTGCGCGGCAAACACTGAACTCCTTGAACATCGCCTGGCACAAGGGAGACAGCCGCAAGGCCGAGTTTTCCGTCGAGACATCAATCGACGGCGCAATCTATCAGATCGTCATCCCGGTCCGACAAACCAGTGGCACGACGCTGGATTTCGAACCTTTCTTTCTGGACGCGATCCAAGCGCAGTTTGTCCGCATCGTCAGCAACGGGAACGAAAGCAACGACTGGAACAGCATCGTTGAAGTGGCGGCCATCGGGTGCGGCGTTGCCGTAGAAAAGCCAGTCCAGCCGGTGCTGACCGAGCGCAAGGGACGGGGACTTTTCGGCCTGCGCGTTGACGTGCCGCCCAGCGAAAACTTCGATCTGACCGGCTGGTATGTCACCACTCCGGCCGATGACAACGGCGATGGCAAGGCCGACAGCGTCTTCGAAAACGAACTGGCTGCCGGATGGACCGACCCGCGCTACTTCTACACCGACCCTGTGACCGGAGGCATGGTGTTCCGGTCCACCCCGGCAGGTGCAAAGACGTCCAAAAACACGAATTACACGCGCAGTGAATTGCGCGGCATGCTGCGCCGGGGCGACGAAAGCATCGCCACCAGGATCGAGGGTGGCATTCCGAACAAGAACAACTGGGTCTTTTCGTCTGCCCCGTTGGCTGCGCAGGCACAGGCCGCCGGCGTGGATGGCGTGCTCAAGGCGACATTGGCCGTCAACCAGGTTACCCGTCAGGGCAAGGCCTATCAGATCGGGCGCGTGATTGTCGGGCAAATACACGCCAAGGACGACGAGCCGATCCGGCTCTACTATCGCAAGTTGCCCAAGAACAAGTACGGTTCGATCTATTTCGCCCATGAGCCGGCCATCGGCAAGGAACAGTGGGTCGAAGTAATCGGCAGTCGCGCCGACCAAGCGCAGAACCCGGACGACGGCATCGCGCTGGACGAGGTGTTCGGCTACGAAATCGAGGTCAGGGGCATACCGGAAGGCGAAAAGGTCATTCCAATGCTGCACTTGAAAATCATTCGGGATGACGGCCGCGAGGTCATTGCCGAACCCTTTGACATGCGTGACAGCGGTTTCAGCGTCGCAGACGAGTTCATGTTCTTCAAGGCAGGCGCCTATTCGCAGAACAATTCCAGCCCCATTCCCGAACGGGACTTCGACATGGTGACCTTCTACAAGCTGGACCATTCGCACAACCCGGCACCTGAGGGCGTTGACGTCGGTGCCCTGATGGCGACTGTCGAAGCGCAGGAGACCACGGAACGAACGCCGCCGTCTCCTGCCGTGCCTGGCGTAATCTTCGACGACCGATTTGCCGATGGTGGCCGGGACGACGGTGCGGACCCAAGTGATGCGAACTGGTGGACAACCAGCGCGAGCAAGGCCATCGAAGTTGCCGTCGGCAAGCTTGGCCTTGTTTCTGGAAACTCGGGACGCGGGATACGGGCAACTTTCCAGCCGCAAACTTTGGCGGACGGGCAAACCTTGCTGGCGACCTTCACGTTTGCCACCCCGGCAACGATCGGCGCGGACCGCAAGTCGGCATTCCGTGTCGGGTTCCATGACAAGCTGGAGCGTGCTGAACTGGAAGGCGACCTGTCGGCATCTTCGAAGAAACACAACGAGACCTATGACGGCTTGCCTGGATACATGATTGATTTCGATATCAATCTCGAAGACGCTGCAGCGGCGAACATCGACGTCCGCAAGCACAAGAACGACAAGCAGGGGCGCCTGATGGGCACGACGAAGGGCTACCAGCGCCTGGGCGGCGGAGGGGACCCGTACCAGTTTGCCGCCGAGCAGACTTACACCGGCACCATGGCCGTGAAAAAGGTGGGCAATGGCATGGAGATTTCAGGCTCGCTCAGTCAGCATGGAGAGGTGTTGAGCGCGTTCAGCCTGGTTGATGAAGGCAGCGAAGTGAACAATTTCGGCATGCTGGCCTTCCACGTGAACAGCAAGACCTTTGGATTTGGCAACAAAGTCGACGCGCCAGACAATGGTCTGGACTTCAGTCACGTCAAACTTGAAGTGCTCCCCTGACGGTCGGGCCAGGCAAAGCCTCGCAGCGCGCCACGACGGGCAATCGGGCGTTGCGCAACGCCGCATCTAACACGAGCATTCAGTCAGTCACTTTCTTCTTTCTCTCCCCGCAAGCCAAGAGCGAGCTTCAGGCCTTCGTCCACTTGCCGGACGACAGCATCAGGGACATGGCCTGACCATTTGCTGAGGAACTGCGCGTCCAACGTGAGAATCGGCAACTTCATGGACGGCGTTGAGCCCTCCGGTCACGTGCTCGCGGGAATGTCGCGAGACAAATTCCTCGACAGCCTTGGAGTAGGGTTGACTTCTGGAATTGCCCATGACCGAAGCGACGTGTTCAGCCACGTTGAAGACTTCGTCGCGAATGGAAACAGCTGTTTTCATGCGAATGGCGCGCCAGTCATGCTCAAGCGCTACGTGTCTCATGCTGCACATGTACCCATGCAGGCAAATTTCGAACGCGCCAGCATGCCACCATGTCGAGACATGGGTCTGCAGCCCGCGGCCTGAATGACCGCAATGCCTGTACTCAGACCACTTGCAGGTCGCGCCCGACATTCCGTGCCATTCTTGCTATGCGGCAATGACCGAAGCCGGGTGATCAAGGGTCGTTCTTTCGATTCACAAACCCGCAAATGTCAAAGAAAATGGGAAACGCGGCCCCGGGACGTCACCGTGCGAGGTGACCAGTATCGTCTGTGCGCATGAGCACCACTTCGCGACGCCAAATCACGAGACCGGACATGGCGATCATCAGTGCACCCAGTATCGTCCACGTGTCCGGCAGGTCGCCAAAGACGACGAAGCCGCCGGCCGTCATGTAGATCAGGTAACTGTACGAGTACGGCATCAGGAAATTTGCCTCGGCAACCCGATGCGCACGGATCAGGAATTCATGCCCGATCCAGGCAAACAGGCCAAGCGAGACCATCAGGGCGAGGTCGAAAGCACCGGCAGGCGCGATCCAGTAAGTCCAGCAAAACGGCGCGAGCGCGACCGTGCCGGTCAGGCCGAGAAGAAACTGCATGATGAGCGGCTTCACGTCACGCGACAGTTTCCTCGTCATGATGGAATAGAGCGCAACACCGGTGGCAGCAAAGAGCATCAGGAACGCAGCTGGATCAATGTCTTCACCGAAGGGTCGAATGACGACCAGCACGCCCGCGAAGCCAAGGGCCACGGCCGCCCAGCGCACTCGCCCCACCCTTTCGCCCAGAAGCGGCCACGAGAGCCCGCAGACGATGATCGGAGCCGAGAACATGATTGCCGATGCAACCGCCAGCGAAAGGGATTGCAGCGCCGCGAAGACGAAGAGCGTGGACGCGACCAGAAGCGATGCCCTCAAGCAAAGCGCCGGCAGCAACGGTCGTGCGGCGGCAAGCCCCCGACCGCGCAGGCCGGCCAGCACGCCGGACGTGATCGCGAGCTGTGTCGCGTAGCGACAGAACGCGAGCTGGACCGCCACGTAACCCGCGCCGAGAAGCCACTTCGAGGATGTATCCACAACGGCAAACGTGAAGTTCGCGAACAGCATCATCAGGACGGCCACGGTGGAGATTGCCGCGAATCGTGACATTGTCAGACTGCAACCCGAACCGTGCGATCAGCTCTCGTCCGCACCGATGGCCTCGAATGCGCGGGCCTGCATACCCTTCTGGATTTCGTAGATCGAAATCGCCACGTTCGGCTGCGGCTGCGGAATTCGGACGGGAATGTCCTCAAGGCGCGGTTCGATCGTCGACTCGCCGCACAGCATTCGGCTGTCGTAGTCCTCGATGCCGTCCCATTTGGTCATTGATCCCATGATCGGGAACGCGTCCGCCGCCATCATCTCGTAGAACAGGAGCCGCCGGGGCCGGTCCGAGCGATTCAGCGCCGAGCCATGAAGGATGCGCCCGTGGTGAATCGAGATGGATCCGGCAGGGCCAGTCAGTTGCACGGCATCCTTCAAGTCCATGCCCACAGCCTCGGGCAGCACCGCGCCGGCAAAGACACCGTCCACATGATGATCATGGACAGGCCCCGCGTGGCTGCCAGGGAAAACCATCAAGGGGCCGTTCTCTTCCCCCATGTCGTCGATCAGGACTCCGACCGCGAGGAGGTCGTCGTTGGTGTGAGGATAGAACGCGTAGTCCTGGTGCCACTCGACAGCGGCGCCATAGCCCGCCTTCTTCATGTTCAGCTTGGTCGTGTGCAGCCTAATGTTCGGGCCGATCAGGTCGCGCGCCGGAGCCAGGACATGGTCCGAGAACATGAGATCCCGCATGACCTCGGACTGCGTGTGCGGAAGCTTGATCCGTCTCAGGCGCGGTTCGTCCGGCGTGTGGCTGTCCTCAAGGTCAAGCTTCTCGTCGGACTCGGTCATCGTGCGTGCAACTTCCTCGAAACGCCGGATCTCGTCTCGAATGGCCATGATGATGTCGGACGGCACCCTGTCCTCAAGCACGAGATAGCCGTTCTCGGCGTAGAACGCCTCCTGGTCCCCTGTCAGAACCTCGGCCATCTCAGGCACAATGGGGACTGGATTCGTCCCACCTGTGTTGCGCGATATGCGGCGCATTGGCCAGACGGCTGCGAGTCTCCACCCACATGTCCTTCCAGACCCGCCAGTCCTTCAGTTCGCTCGCGGGATTGCTCCGGGACCGCGCGACGAATTCCGGAAAGTGGCTGCGGCCCGTTGGCTGGCCCGTGACGCTGTAGCGAAGATCGAATGACCAGCGATAGCCGTCCGATTCGTTTGCCAGGGAAGCGTGAGGCGTCATCGGGTGGAATATCACCGCACCCCCTGCCTTGACCGGAACAGGCACGGAGTCTTCGGGAACGTACGGGTCCGCAAGCGCCGTCTGGACCTTGGGACAATGGGGCATCATCTCGTCGTACCGGTCCGCCGCCACCTTCAGGCAGCCGTTCTCGACGGTCGCGTCCGTAATGGCCAGCCAGACCGTGACGAATGTTGTTTCGTCGGCCTCCGGCAACGTGACGCCCTGGTCTTGGTGCCAGTCGGTCGAAACGACATGAGCCCGGATTTCATCCTTCGCCACAGCCCGTTCCGGCGGCTTGATGCGCACGTGCTGGATCGGGTTCGAGGTGATCTCGGGCCCGATCAGCGTCTCGACGGCGTCAAGAATGTTGCTGTCCGTGACCATGTCGAACACGGCAGGTCCGAAATGAAACGGCGTCTCTTCGGTGATGCCTCCAAATGGAAGGCTGATGTCGAACGGCTGGTACCAGTCGAATCCGCCTCGGTACGCCGCGTCGAGCTTGTCCCAGAAGCCCATGCCGGGGCGCGACGCATCCACGAGACCCTCTGCGTGCCACTGCTCGAAGAGACGGTCCATGAGCACGGCATATTCCTCGCGGACGTTTTCGAGAACCTGGTCGTCCAGGAGTCCCTCCACGACCAGATGCCCCTGCCGCGCGAAGGTCTCGACATCATTGCGGGAGAGCATGCGGTCCCCCGGCCTACAGGAGAACCGTGACGATGCTCGGCCAAACGAGCAACACCGACAGGGCCAGAAGCTGCACGCAAATGAACGGCAGGAAGCCCCGGAAGATGTCTGTCAGCGAAATGTGCGGCGGCGCCACGGACTTCAGGTAGAAGGCTGCCGGACCGAACGGCGGTGACAGGAAGCTCACCTGCATGTTCATGCAGAACAGCACGCCGAACCAGATCGAGACATAGTGCGGTTCAAGCTGGCCTATGAAACCGATCTCCTCGATCGGCAGCTTCTTCACGATCGGCAGGAAGACCGGAATGATCAGCAGCACGATGCCGACCCAGTCCATGAAGGCCCCCATGAAGAGCAGGATCACCATCATGCTGAGCAGCACGAGCATCGTCGGCATCTCGCTCCCTACGATGATGTTCGCGATGTAGCTCGGACCACCCGCCAATGTGTATGAGCCGGCCAACGCCGCTGCCCCGATGGTGACCCAGATGATCGTGCCGGTCGACCGCAATGTCCGCATCAGGCTGTCCCAGACCAGACCTACCGAGGCCTCGCCCCGAAACGCTGCAATGATGAATACCGCGAGCGCACCCATTCCCGCAGCCTCGGTGATGCCGGTCACCCCGCCATAGATCGAGCCCAAAACGACCCCGATGACCGTGAAGGGGGGCACAAGGCCCTTGCCATGCTCCCATGCCTTGGCGCTTCGTTCCCGCCCGAACACGAACAGGGCGAGGACGATGCCGATCGCGACCGCTGCCGCAACATAAGGGATGTGGTGCGGCATGCCCCAGGCGATCGGGTCTTCGCCCGTTTCCAGGACGTTTTGGCCCGTTACCGTGAAGTAGAGAGCCCGCATGAGCAGGAGAGTCGCGAATCCGGCCAGCAGGATCGACAGGAAAGCGCCGAACATGGCAAGCTTCTGGTGGCCCGGAAGGTCGTCCTCGCGCGGCTCCGGCAATGGTGCCAACGTCGGATTCAGGTTCACCCGCACCAGGATGTAGATGATGATGAAGCTCGCCAGCATGAATCCGGGCACGAAGGCCCCGGTGAACAGTGACTTGATCGATGTCTCGGTGATCAGCCCGTAGATGATCAGCACGATCGACGGTGGAATCATCGTGCCAAGGCTGCCGCTCGCGCAAATCGTCCCGATCGCCAGGTTCTGGTTGTATCCAAGCCGCAGCATTTGCGGGAGGGCAATGAGGCCTAGTAGAACGACTTCTCCGCCGATGATTCCCGACATGGCGGCCATGATGACCGCCATGAGCGAGGTCACGACCGCGATGCCACCGCGGACCTGCGAGAGCCAGTAGTCGAGAGAGTCATACATCGCCTTGGCGATGCCGGAACGCTCCAGAAGAGCCGCCATGAAGATGAACAGCGGCACCGACAAGAGGACGTATTCCGTCATCAGGTCGAAGATCTTCTGGGTCAGGATGTACAGCGGCCCGGTGCCAGGGTTTTTCGTCAGAAGCCCCTCGCCGAAACTCAAAGGGTTCGTCAGCAAGGCCGGCTCGAACTTCATGATCAGCACAAGCGCCGCCAGGCAGCCCGACGCCAGACCGAGCGGCATGCCTATGGCAAGCAGGACGATGAGGCCCAGGACCAGAACCAGGGAAATCGTTCCGACATCCATCAGTCTTCTCCTACCGCGCGCTTGATCGCTTCCAGTTCGTCTTCGTCGATGTCATCGGCCGCCGTGTGCACCTCAGGTTCGAGGTTCCAGTCCGATATCACGTTCAGGACGGCCTGTACGGCCACCAGGACGATGATGACCAGGACCGCCGGCTGGATCGTCGCCGGAATCGGGGGATCGAATGCCGTGCCGAACATTTCCCACTTGTAGAACTTGACCAGGAACACCTGCTTGTAGCTGCCGAAGACCAGGAAGAACGCAAACAGCACGAAGAGTGCCGTCCAGATCACGTCGAACGCACGCTGCATCGGTCGGGGCACGGCGTCATAGAGCAGGAAAATGCGGATATGGCTGCGCTGCTGCATGCCGTAGAATCCCGAGCAGAGAAACACGAAACCGCCGATCCAGAGCGTCAGCTCGTTGGCCCACAGGGTCGGTGCCTCAAGTGCATAGCGAAGAAACACCTCGTAGAGCATGACGCCTGTCATCGAGATGATCAGCATCATGGTCACGCGCCCGAAGAAAAGCGCCAAGCGATCAACGGGCTTCCAGTGCTGGAATTCCATGTGAGCCACCCTCACGCCAAGCATGCCGATCACGAGGAACACGGGGATGAGCGCCAGCGCCACCCAGTCGACGATGTCGGCCAAGCCGCCAAACAGGCCGGGAAGCCCGGGCGTCACGTCCTTCGTTTCGTGAATCGCAGTGACCTGGGCCAGCGTCGAAGGGTTCTCGTGCGGCGCAAGCGTGATGATGTACGCAGGTATGTGCCATATGGCCCAGCTCGCGCAGACGACAAAGCAGAACGGTATCAGCCATTCCATCCAGCTTCCGGTCTGGTCTTTCACGACGTCCTCCCCTTCAAGCGATCTTGTACTTCTTGATGAATGCCTGATCGGGCATGACACCCAAACCCGGCCCAGACGGGATTGCAACCCTTCCGCCGTTCCTCCTGACCTGGCCCTGGACATCAAGCGGTTCGACCAGGAGACCGTCGCGGAAGACGTTCTCCGTGGTATCAAATTCCAGCATCGGCTCCCAAGGGTTCAGGCCTCCCGGCATCGTCGGCATCGCGGCCAGAAGATGGAGATTCGCGGCTACGGCGATCGCCGATCCCCAGACATGGTTGACGACCGGGGTGTGATGCGCATGGCAAAGCGCGAGAACCCGAAGATACTCGCTGACCCCGCCAAGCGCGCAAGCCTCGGGCTGCGCGATGTCGAGGCACCTGTTCTCCAGGATTGCTCGCCAGCCCCAACGGTTGAACTCCGCTTCCCCGCCGGCAATGTTGACCTTGAGGCCGGCGCGCAGCTCGCGGTAGCCGTCCAGGTCTTCCGGCGCCACAGGTTCCTCGAACCAGTACGCGCCCAGTTCTTCCAGCGCGTGGCCCACATGGAAGGCATCGCTGGTCGTGTAGCAGTGGTTTGCATCCACCATGAAGCGGAAGTCGGGACCGACCCCCTCTCGCACGGCTTCCGCAAGACGAATGTCGTTCTCCGGCCCAAGGCCCACCTTCATCTTGGCCGCAACGAATCCCGCCTCCCTGATTGCAGCAGCCTCGTCCCGGAATCGCGCGGCAAGTTCGGACGCCGGCTCGGGCCGCAGCATCATGCCGTAGCCGTAGACGGGCACGTTCTTCCTGTGAGCGCCGCCGATCAGCTTGTGAAGGGGCAGTCCCGCCACCTTGCCGGAGATGTCCCACAGCGCGATGTCCACGCCGGAAAGGGCCTGGAGCGGCATTCCCTTCTGCCCGTGATCGCGAAGGAGATTGTAGACCCTGTGCCAGATCGCGTCGCGGTCAAGCGGGTCGGAACCCATGACCATCGGCCGTATCACGTCCTCGACGATGCCCTTGTTCGCCAGTGCCACCGCACCTGGACCGAAGCACTCGCCCCAGCCGCTGACGCCTTCGTCGGTCTCGACTTCAACGAGGTGTGCCGTGCGCCTGGAATAGTACTGCTGCGAATACCCGAGCACGTCCGGCATGTCGCAGGACAGGACGTGGCTTGAGATGCGGGTGATCTTCATGGGATCCGGAAGCGCAATGCGGCAGGGCCCGTCGAGCCCTGCCGCCAATCAGTCCGAAGCGCCGACTGCCTACTGCATTGCGCCGATGTCGACCAGGAAGTCGATATGGCTTTGCAGAAGCGCCTTGGCTTCAGGAGTGGTGGCGAACTCTTCCCAGCCTGCCTTCACGGCAACGCGGAACTTCGCGAGCTCTTCCGGCGACCACTCGTAGAGATTCACGCCCTTCTCGCGCAGAATGACCGCGTTCTGGGCATTCTTGACCTCGTTGATGGAAGCGTTGTGCATCGCCAGCGCGTCCATCGCGACGATCATGATCCGCTTGTGATGCTCCGGCATCGCGTCCCAGATATCCTTGCGGCAGGTCAGGTGGTCGGCCGGCATGGAGTGGAAGCCGGGGAAGTTGGTGTGCTTTGCGATGTCGTAGAGACCCAGACCGATGTTGTTGGTCAGGTTCGCCGCATCAGCGCCATCGATGATGCCTGTCTCAAGCGCCGTGAAGATCTCGTTGAAGTCCATCACGATCGGCGAGGCACCGAGATTGGAGAACACCTTTGTTGCCAGGCCCGGGGGCGAACGGAACTTCCAGTCCTTGAAGTCGTCGACGCCACGGATCGGGCGGGTTGACGAAAGCGATTCGGGACCCGGGATCCACCAGCCCACGAACTCCATGTTGTGCTGGTTGTACAGCTCGTTGAGCGTGGCTCGGCCGTCCGCATGCAGGAGCCAGGCCATCTGCTGGTAGGGATTGGCATAGCCGCCCATGAGGTCGCCGGCGAACTGGAACGCCGGGTTCTTGCCGGTCTGGTACGAACCGCCTGTCATGTCGCAGTCAAGAATGCCGGTCGCGGCCGCATCGAAGGTTTCTGCCGACTTCACGACGGACGAGGCATAGAACATCTCGATCTCTATCTCGCCGTTCGACATGGCGGTGATGTCATCGATGTACTTTCCAGCCATCTGACCCGAGAGGGTCTCTTGGCTGAAGTGCGTCTGGATCCGCAGCTTCGTCTGAGCCGAAGCGGCAGTGGCCCCGATTGCAAGCGCCGCAACCGACGCCGCGAGGATCATTCCTCTGGTGAGTTTCATTCTAGGATTCCTCCCTTGAGTGTTCCGCCCGGACGTTCACTGACCTTCCTTTGGCCATGCGATCGCCCGAGCACGAGATTGATGCCCAAAACGGCAAGTCACTGGTAACAAACACATTCAAATTCCCTGCCTTATCTTCCCATCCAGCCGCCATCTACAACAAGAACTTCCCCGTTCACGTAGTTCGACGCCTCCGAGGCGAGAAAAATCACGGGGCCGGCAAAATCCTCGGGATTTCCCCACCGCCCCTGCGGAATGCGCTCGAGGATGGCCTTCTGCCTTGCTGGATCATTCCTGAGCGCCTCGGTGTTGTCCGTTGCGACATAGCCCGGTGCAATGGCGTTGACGTTGATTCCCTGGCCCGCCCACTCGTTCGCAAGAGCCTTGGTCAGTTGCCCGACCCCGCCCTTGGACGCGGAATATCCTGGCACCGTGACCCCGCCCTGAAACGACAGCAACGAGGCCATGAAAATGATCTTGCCACGGCCACGTTCGATCATGCCGCGACCAATTGCCCGGCTCAGGACGAACTGGGCGGAGAGATTCACCTCGATCACCTCGTCCCACCACTCGTCGGAATGGTCCGCTGCGGGCTTGCGCCTGATGGTTCCGGCATTGTTGACTAGAATGTCAGGCTCCACCCCGTCTCGGACCAGATCTGCGACAAGCGCGTTGAGGGCCGCCCGATCCGCAAAATCGGCCTGGTAGGCCGCGAAGCGGCGTCCCATCCCGGCAACAGCCGCGCCGACTTCCGACCCCTCACCCTCCAGGTTGGCGCTGACGCCAACGATGTCGGCGCCAGCAGAAGCAAGCGCCTCGGCCATGCCGCGTCCGATTCCGCGCCTTGCGCCGGTGACAAGTGCTGTCTTCCCCGTCAGGTCAAATGCGGAAAGAACGTTCATGCGCCATCCCCGACCTTGATAAGGCTTTTCAGCGCCGTCGGACTGCTTTCCAAGGCCTCGAACGCAGCCTGGATGCCGGACAATGGACTGACATCCGTGATGATCGTGTCCGCATCAACTCCGCCACTGGCGACGAGCGCGATGGCCTGTTCGTAGTCTTCCGGCTCGTAGACGCGTGCGCCCAAGAGCTCAAGCTCGCGCCAGAAGAACTGGAAGAGGTCAATCTGCGGATTCTGTGCATGAATTGCGACCATTACGATCCGAGCCCGCGTGGCTGCACAAGCCGTCATCGCATCGACTGCGGCCTGCGTGCCCGAAACCTCGAAGACGACATCCGCGCCCTTTTTGCCGGTGCGTTCATTGACCATTGCCGACAGGTCTTCCTCTTCCGGATTGACCGCGTCGAATCCGAGCTTGCGGGCAACTTCGATGCGGTTCGGGTTCACCTCGGAGAGCACGACCCTTCCGCCGCGTTCGCGCGCAACCGTCGCGCAAAGAATCCCGATCGGTCCACCTCCGATGACGAGCGCGTCCTCGCCAGGTCTCAGTGCAGAGCGCCGCACGTCGTGACAGGCCACGGCGACGGGCTCGACGAGTGCCGCATGATCCATCCGCAGGTCGTCCGGCAAGGCATGGAGCGTGCGTGCCGGCACCTTCCAGATCTCCTGCATTGCGCCATCCGTATCGAGCCCAAGAAACTTCAGATCGTGGCAGACATGCCTGTGACCCGCTTCGCATGCCGGGCACTCATCGCAATGGACCAGAGGCCGCACCACGACCTTCTGCCCGACGGAGAAGTCTGACACGCCCTCTCCGACAGCCGCGACGGTCCCGGACATCTCGTGTCCGATCACGCGATTCAGGCCGACCCTTGGATCCATGTTTCCGTGAAAGACATGCATGTCGGTCCCGCATATCCCGCAATAGGCAATGCGAACCGCGACCTCGCCCGGCCCAGGATCGCTTGCGCGCCTCGTCTCCACGGCGAAGGACCTGTTCCCTCGGTAGAATGCTGCCGTGACCTCCTTGTTCATGCCGCCTTGCCTGCTCTCGAATCGCGGTCCGCAGCGTCATGCGCGGCCTCAAGCTTCGCCCAGTCGAAGGAAACGCCGATGCCCGGCTCGTTCGGAGCAACGGCAAGGTGATCCTCCACGACAAGCGGGCGAAGCGTGTACTCGTCTATCGGAAAGCTGTGCACTTCAAGCCAGCCCGAGTTGGGACGCGCCGACACAAGACTGACGTGAAGTTCCTGCATTCCGTGGCTGCAGACCGGGATGCCATGCCGTTCACTCAGTTCCGCAACCCGCAGCCAGCCGGTAATGCCACCGCAATTGGAGGCGTCCGGCTGGATGTAGCTCAACCCGGCTTCGCGGCACGCGTGCTCGAACTCGTGAACCGTGTGCAGGTTTTCGCCCATCGCCAGCGGCACGCCCGTTGCCTCCGCAATCCGGGCATATCCGGCGCAGTCGTCGGGAATGACCGGCTCCTCGAACCAGAGGATGTCATGCTCGGCAAATGCAAACGCGGCCCTGATCGCCTCAGGCACGGAGAACGCGTAATTTGCGTCCACCATGAATGCGCGATCCGGCCCAAGCACCTCCCGAACGGCGTGGACACGATCGACGTCGGTCGCCAGCTCCGGTTGACCCACCTTGATCTTGACCGCGTTGAATCCCGCATCGACGAAGCCCTCGGTCTGCCGGATGAGCTTGTCGAGCGGGAAATTCAGGTCGATGCCTCCGCGATAGGCCTTGCATCGGTCTCCTGCCCCGCCTGCCACCTGCCAGAGGGGCTTTCCGGCAGCCTTGCAGCGGACGTCCCACAGCGCGATGTCGACGGCGGAAATCGCGAAAGATGCGACGCCTCCCCGAGCAACGTAGTGAACATGCCATTGCATGGCATCGTGGAGCGTCTCGACCTGGATGGCGTCCTGACCGACCAGAAAGGGTGCGAGGTCGTGCTCGATCATCGCCACGATGGCCCTTCCGCCCCTGCCGCCCGTATAGGTGTATCCGGTTCCTTCCTGGCCATCGCTTGTCCGAACAGTGACCGTGACGAGCTCGAATTCCGTGTGGTCGCCATGCTTGGCATCGGTCAGCACTTCCGCGAGCGGAACGGCAAAGCGCCTGACGGAAAGGTCTGAGATGATCGGCATGCACGTCCCCAAGCGGCATGTGCCTTGATCATTGCAAGGCTCGTTCCAATTTGGTATGACAAAAACGTACAATCATGTCCAGCATTTCTTTCGCCATGCCCGCAAAACAAGCAATTTTCGTCCAGTTTTGTCATACTAAACAGGCTTTCGGCAGATGACGGAAGTGAGGATACAAGACGCACGCACCCGCGCCGCGGACAACCTGGTCTCGATGTTCGAGTGTCAGATCATCGATGGCACGCTCGCCGTCGGAAAGCCGTTGCCGCCCGAACGCGAGATCATGCAGTCCTTCGGTGTCAGCCGCACCGTCGTTCGCGAGGCCGTGCAGACTCTTGCCGCCAAGGGCCTTGTCGAAGCCCGGCCGCGTTTCCGGCCTGTCGTGCGAACGCCTGGTTACGATGCCGCCATCGAGGCCGTTGGTTCCGTCGTCAACCGTCTCCTGACCGTGCCGGGCGGGGTGCGAAACCTCTTTGAGCTTCGCATCATGATGGAAGCGGCGCTTGTCCGCGACGCGGCATTGCATGCCGACAAGGATCATGTCGCGCGAATGAAGCGGGCCCTGGCCGACAACGAAGCGGCGCTCGGCGATTCCGAACGCTTCTTTGAAACCGACGTTGCCTTCCACCGTGTTCTCTACGAAGTTCCCGACAACCCGGTGCTGCCGCCGATTCACCAAGCCTACACGGACTGGCTGTCGAGTCACTGGACGAGAATGCCGCGGGATCCAGAGCGCAATCACGTGAACTTCAACGCGCATAGCAGGATCTTCGAGACGATACTCTTCCGAGACCCGGACGCGGCCGAGCGCGCGCTCCGCGACCATCTTGACGATGCCTGGAACCAGGTGCGCCAGACCTTCGAAGTGCCGTGAAACTCGTGGGTCGCCCTTTCCGGATAGCATGCGTCGGCGAAGTGATGATCGAGCTCATCGCGGGCGACGGCAATGCCGCTGAACTGAACGTGGCGGGCGACACGTACAACACGGCGGTCTATCTCAAGCGCATCGCCCCGGAACTGGACGTCGAATACGTCACCGTTCTCGGCAGGGACAGGTTTTCCGACCGAATCCTCAGCGACATGGAGGCGAGGGGGATCGGCGCCAGGGCCGTCGGCCGGCATCCGAAACGAATGCCGGGCCTCTACGCGATCGAGACCGATGCCGCCGGCGAGCGAAGCTTTGCATACTGGCGTTCGTCCTCCGCGGCACGGACGCTGTTCGACGCGGACGGCCGCGACCCGGCGGATGTCCTCGCCGGCCACGACCTCGTTCTGCTTTCGGGGATTTCGCTTGCGATTCTGTCAAGCGCGGCACGGGACCGCCTGCGGGATGCGCTGGAAGGCTTTCGGGCGAACGGCGGACAACTTTCATTCGACAGCAACTACCGCCCGCATCTCTGGGACGACATCGAGCTTGCACGCGCGGAAACGGAGAGGTTCTGGCGATGCACCGACATCGCTCTGCCTTCCGTCGATGACGAGATGGCGCTCTTCGGCGATGCGGACGACGCGGACGTCATTTCCCGGCTCCGATCATGGGGCGTCTCGCGCGGGGCGCTCAAGCGCGGGGATGCCGGACCAGTGGATCTGGGACCTGACGGGCGTGCCCTGAACGTGCCGATTGCCGAGAATGTCGTGGACACGACGGCGGCGGGCGACGGCTTCAACGCGGGCTACGTCGCGGCAACGGCCACTGGCCGGTCGTCGATCCAGGCTATGGAGGCCGGGCACGCCCTCGCGCTAAAGGTCATCGGCAAGCGGGGCGCAATCGTGGACATCGACTGAACCTGGTGCCGCCCCCCGCAAGCGCCTCGAATCGGGGGGCTTGCGCGCGGGCGGTCAGGGCACAAATGTCGCCAGTGACGGAACGGCGATCAGCAACAGGGTCACGATTCCCATGACCCATACAAATGGCAACGCCCCGACGAATATGTCCGAGAGCGTTATGCCTGCGCCACGCAGGGTTGAGCTCACGACATAGCAAGTCAGCCCGAATGGCGGCGTAAGCAGGCCGATTTCCACAGCAATGACCGTCAATATCCCGAACCAGATCGGGTCACCCCCGAGAAGCAGTGCGGTTGGCAGCGCAATCGGAACGACAATCAACATGATGGAAACGGATTCGAGGAACATGCCAAGGGCCACCAGGAGCAGCACGTAGACGAGTGCAAACTGCCAGAGTTGAAGGCCGAGGCCGTTGATCATGCCGCCGATCTGCTGAACGAATCCCGACGACGCCAGCATGATCGTGAAAATGTTCGCCGAGAGTATCAGGAAGAGAACGGTCGTCGCGATCTGGCCGGTTTCCAGCATCACGCGCCAAAGCGCCGTTCGGTCCAGTCGACCACGCGCGAAGGCATAGATCAACGCTCCCGCCGAACCAACCGCGCCGCCCTCCGTGGGCGTAAAGAACCCGTTGTAGATTCCGCCGAGCACCAGGACGATCAGCCCCAGGACCGGCGCCAGGAGGACGGCGGCGCGGCCCGCATTCATGTCCTGCTGTTCCGCGCGCCCCTCGTCTTTGGCGGCATTGGAAAATATCTGCTGCGGCCAAAGCCGGGCGCGCATCCAGATCATGAGGCACATCGCGAAAGCGAGGATCAGGCCCGGAACGATGGCCGCGACGAAAAGGTGGCCAACTGACTGCTCGGCCAGGAAGCCGTAGACGATGAGCAACAGGCTTGGCGGAACCAGCATTCCCAGGACCGAGCTGCCCGCCACCACGCCAACCGCAAATCTCCTGTCGTAACCGTGGCGGATCATCTCGGGCGACGCGATCTTCGCGAATACGGTAGCCGAGGCGATCGAGGATCCGGTGATTGCGGCAAAGATCGTGTTGGCGGCGACGGTGGCAATGCCAAGACCGCCCCGGATCGGCCGCGTGAGCCAGCGTGCGACGACAAAGGTCTCCCGGCCGATGTTGGCGGCGGACACCACCAGGCCCATCAGCACGAACAAGGGAACCGCACTGAAAAAGTAGTTTGCGAGATATTCGTTGCCCGCAATCCCCAGCATCGCGTAGGGCAGCGCGATGCGTCCCTTGATGAGCCACAGCGCAACAAAGCCGACAAGGATCATGGCGATCCCGACATGCAGCCCCATGAGCACCATCAAGACAAGGACAAGCGCCGCGCCGGCCCCAATGGAAAAGCTGGTCCACCCAGCA
Source organism: Paracoccaceae bacterium (assembly GCA_965208685.1). Lineage (GTDB taxonomy): Bacteria > Pseudomonadota > Alphaproteobacteria > Rhodobacterales > Rhodobacteraceae > JAJEFO01. The sequence goes on from CBDBPL010000007.1 coordinate 2,690,471, forward strand.
TCCATCGCGGCGGCGAAACCAATGTGCCAGGCGACATAGATCGCAACCAGCGAGAGAGCCAAGATCAGCGACTTGGCAATTGTGCCCTCCTTGAACTCGGTACGCAGCACACTCAAGGCACGAAGGATCAGCGCGACGGCTGCCATTGCGCTGCCCAAGATGACGAGGAGGCGCAGAGGCCAGACCTGAAACGAAAAAGCGCCCGGGATGCCGACAAGCTCGGTTTCCAGGTAGGCCCGCGTCAGCTTGGGCCAACCCGCCTGAATCATCAGGATCATCACGATGACGCCCAAGAGCGAGATCACGATTTCCAGAATCGTCCGAACAAGCGGAGTGCGGCGCTCGAAGATGCCGAGCACGAAATCGACGCGTGTCATGCGCCCGGAGCGAAACGCGCTGCCAACTTGCAGGAACGTGGCACCGACAAGCGAATACGCGACGATTTCAGTGACACCGCGAATCGGGCTTTGAAAGAACTCGCGCGCGATCACTTCGGTGCAGATCAGGACCATCAGCGCAAAGAACCACACCGTGCCAATGGCGCTTGCAGCTTCCGACACTGGCCCAAAGACCCGGTCAAAGGCCCCCGGCGCGGGAGTGCCGCGCCGGGGGGGCGTGTCAGGTGTTTCAGGCAATCAAGACGACCTGCTCTACTGCGTCCAGTCCCGCAGCGGTTCGGACCCGCGCTCGCGACCGCCGTCAAGGAAAGCCTTCAGGACTTCTGCTGCAGGAAGACCGGCCGCGGCATTCAACGCAACCCAGTCACCAGCCAGATCGGGCAGCCCGTTGACCCAGCGCAAGCGCTCCGCTTCCGGCAGTTCCGAGACTATGGCGCCCTGCTCCTCCATGGTCTTCAGGAAGCCGGCCTCTCGACCGCCAACCGCATCGGCGACCATTTGGCTGTATTCCAATCCAAGTTCCTTCAGCACGTCTTGCACGTCTTCCGGCAAGCTGTTGAACGCATCGGCATTCATCGTCAACGAACCGGTGATCGGGCCGCCCATGTCCACAAGCGTGATATGGGGCGCAACCTCGTGGATCTTGAACGGGAGCATGCCGTTGATCGTCATGACGGCGCCGTCAGCAACGCCCGTGGAGATCGAGCTGTAGAATTCAGGAAACGCTGCATTGACCGCAACCGCCCCAGTGCCTTGCAGCCAGTTGCCGACCGCTCCGCCGGCAAGAAGCTTCAGCCCCTGCAGATCGTCCAGCGAATTGATCGGCTCCTTGGTGATCAGGTGGTAGGAGCCATCCGCCATCGCGCCCAGATGGACCTGATTGTACTTGGCCCATTGTTCATTCATTGCCGGCACTTTTTCATGAAGCTGGTTGCCGATTTCGGTCAGGTCATGCACGCCGCTGACTGCAAACGGGGCATAAAAGTGAACGTTGTGAAGCGGCAGCTTTTCTGGTTCGAAAATCGTGCCGATCCAGGCAAGGTCCGCCAAGCCGCTTTCCACGCCTTCCAACGCATTGAACGCGTTGAACAGCGAGCCGGCATAGGCCTCGGTCCACTCAATGCGATTGTCGCTGCCCATGGCCTCAAGCCGCTTGTTGGTTTCCGGCACGACGTGTTTCGTGATGACCTCGACCCACGGCAGGAAAGGGGGATGGCTGGAACCGGCCGTCAGCTTGAAGTTCTCGGCTGAAGCCGCGATGCCACTTGCCATCAGGCAACCGGCCCAGATTGCGAGCGCCTTTGAAAGTTTGGTCATGGTTTTCCTCCCAGTTGATTGCTTGCCGGTCCCGGGGTCAGCCCCAGGCATGTCCGGCCCAAGTGATTGATTTCCCGGCCAGCCAGTCTGCACCGGTGGCGTACAGCTCTTCAACTTCGGGCCCCTTGAGGCCCGGCATGTCTCTCTTGACCGGATAGCCGACCTGCGACTGAAGGTACGCAAGGTTCTGATATCCCACGGGAAACCCGTCCAAGACCGCTTGATCAAGTTCAATCGTCGCGCGTGGTGAAATCGGGTCCATCCGGTCCTTCTCATATATCGGCTGACGCAGGCACATTCCCCAATTGCCGTCCCGCTTCTCCAGGAAGTCGAAAAAGCGCCCCGTGCAAACGACATCGACCAGGACGCCGTGAACCTCGCCGCGCTGCGAGATCGTCATCTTGGTTTGCGTGACTGCCCGGTCGCCTGCGATCTCGCAATTGAATCCTCCCAGAAAGTGCAGGATCGACACGCCGCGCGCCCAGCCCTGCTTGTTCATTTCTATGAACTCGTCAGCCGTGCCCTGTGTCCAGGTGGCCATCATGCGGCCGTCGTCATGCCAGACCGTTCGGAACTTGTCCCAGAGGCCCGCATCCCGCCAGATGGCCCAGTTCTCGATCAGTTCGCGCAGCAGCAACCTGTCTTGCCAATCGTCCATTGAGGCCTCCTAGAACGGGGTTTTCGGTCGCCGCGTTCCACGGTCAGGCATCGGGTTGCAGTAAAGGTCTCGACCGACCGACGGCCGCCTTGCCGTCCCGGCCCGCTGCTCCTCGCTCCGCCAAACGGAATGGTGGGTTCGTCATGGATCGTGGTGTCGGCAACATGGGCCATGCCGCTCTCGATCCTGCGCGCAACGGCCAGTCCACGTTCTTCATCCTGCGTGATCACCGACGCCGAAAGCCCGCACTTGAAGCTGTTGGCGTGCGCGATCGCCTCATCCTCGCAGACGGCAGACATGACGCTGGCGACCGGGCCGAATGCTTCCGCATGGTACATTTCCATGTCTGGGGCTGCTCCCGTAATGAATGTCGGCTGGCAGTGGAGCCCCTCTCGAGTGCCACCCGCATGAAACTCGACCCCGTCGACTCGCGCCTGCGCCAGCCGCATGTCGACCCTTCGGGCTTGCGTTTCGTTGATCATCGGACCGATCTGGTTTTCCATCCTTGCGGGATCGCCGACTTTCGGCTTTTTCGTGGCCGCCACGAACCTGGTCATGAATCCGTCTTCCGGCTTGCGGTCAACAATGATCCTTTCGGCTGAATTGCAAATCTGGCCTTGATGGAAGAACGCCCCGAGCCGGGCGGCCTTGACCGCTGCATCGAGGTCGGCGTCGTTAAGCACGATCAAGCTGTCCTTGCCGCCAAGTTCAACGCAAGCCTCATTCAACAAGCTGCCGGCCCCGCCGGCGATCGACTGGCCAACGGCTGTAGAACTGGTGAAGCTGATCGCCCTTACCTTGGGGTTTGGGACAAGTTCATCCCCTGCCTCTGCGACATTTTCGCGCGAGCACGTCACGAGGTTCAGGACGCCCGGCGGAAACCCAGCCACCTTGAAGACCTCGGCGATCGTCAGGCCGCCGGCAACCGGAGTTTCCTCCGAAAGATCCAGGACAATCGCATTGCCAACCGCAAGTGCCGCCCCCTTGCCACGGCCGGACAGCAGGAGAGGGACATTCCGGCGGCTGGAGACGGTGACCACGCCAAGAGGGTGGCGTTCGACAATGCTGGTCTTCAAGGGGTCCGACGGCACTGTCTCACCCAACGGAAGACAGGCCGCTGCCCTTGCGTCGTCACGGGTGGCGTCCGGGGCCTTGGCCCACACTTGGCCGCTGGCTGGATTGAAGACCTCAATGGTACCGTCCGAAGCGGAGCACGAGGCGCCGCCGATCGACATTCCCTTCGACTGGCAGGACTCGGCAAAGTCCTCGTTGAACGGCAGTGATGGTTCGGTCATTTCCTTTTCAGCTCACGGTATCAGACCGTTTGCAACAGCATCGGAATATGGTCGGCCTCACGCTGGCCGACAAACAGGCGGGCATACTCGAACGTGGCGTTGGAGTGTTCACGCATCACGGTCTCGGCTCTGGCGGCATCGCCACATTCTATTGCCTTGGCGATGATCACATGTTGCGCATGGCCAACGGACATCCGCAGCAGTTCCTTGTCCAGCAGGTCGGGGTTTGGCGCATACGTGCCCAGGGCGGCCATTGGCAGATGACGGATCGGTTCGTATGACAAGGCGATGTAGTCATTGCCACAGTCGCGCATGATGGTTTGGTGGAAGAGCGTGTTGGCATCCTGGAACACCGCCACGTCTTCCATGCTGATCTGGCGTCTGAGCACAATGCCTGCGGTCATTTCAATGCTGCGCGCCAAATCCTTGCGCGTGGTTTCCGGCACACCTTTCGAGGCCAGTGCCGCGGCCGCCGCGCCTTCCAGAATTCCACGCAGCTTGATGACCAGTTCAAGGTCTCCAAGACTGACCTTGCACACTTCGTATCCCCGGCCCGGCAGTTTCTTGATCAACCCGGTCATTTCCAGGCGGGTCAAGGCAAACTTTGCGGGAGTCCGGGATACGCCCAGCATTCCTGCGACCACGACCTCGGACAGCCGTTCGCCCCCCGGAAGCTCCCCGTCCAGAATCATCTGGCGCAGTCTCGCAAGCGTCTGCTGTTCGGCCTTCTTCACCAATGCCTCAAAAACGAATCCATTTTTCCCTAAACAACCTAGTTTCTTTCGAAATTTCTGTCAAATTGCATTCATTCAGGAGAGTTCCGGCCTGCGTGACCCCATGTGACCGAGGAAGTCGCAATGGCCGAAGTATTGAATTTCGCGCTTGGCTCAGGCGTCAGCGACTTGATCCATCCAAGGTTTGCCAGTGACGTGTCGGAGGCGGGCCTGAGAAAGCCGAGGCACTGGCTCGATGACTTCGCGGCATTACTCTGCGGCCACAGAATGCAGGTGGCTTTCCTCCCAGAGAGCCGAAAGACTGTCACTCACGTCATGCCAACTGGTTCGGCAAAGGTCCGCGGGGACTGCGCGATGCGCGCCGAGACCAGCTCCATCAGGCGATCCTGGTCACGCGCTCCCTCGGGCGTGTCCCAGAGATTGTTCATCTCAAGAGGATCTGCCTCCAGATCATAGAGTTCGCCCGCAGCCGACTCCTCCTCGAAGGTCAGCTTGCGAGTGCCATCGTGAACGCAGGTCAGCCGCAATGGAACCCCGCATCGGGATTCACCGACGCGCCACTCACAGTATGCCTGTGTCGGCCGCGCGTCGGGGTCTTCGTCAAGAAGCGAATGCCCGTGCCATGCACTCGGAGGTGGAGAGCCGGAAATTTCCGCAAAGGTTGCGGCAAGGTCAAGACTGGAGACGACATTGCTGACTTGATGGCCTTTCGGCACTCCCGGTCCGGCCGCAATCAATCCGACATTGATCAGGGATTCATAAAGCATGGGGCCCTTCAGGTAGAGACCATGGTCTCCAAGGAAGTCTCCGTGATCGGATGTGAAGAACACAAATGTGTTCTCCAGATCGCCGGAATCGGCGAGGGCGGCAAGCAAGCGGCCGACGTTGTGATCGACAAGAGAGATCATTCCGTAGTAGTTCGCCGTCATCTCGCGCAGTTGCGCATCCGTCTGGGACAGCACTCGCGTGCCCGATTTCCTGAAGCGCTTGAGGACCGGGTCGTCAAGTTTCGGATCGCCTTCGAGCGCGGCACGATGCCACCATGGCCGGCGTTCGAGGTCGAGTTCCCCGTGCAGGGGCAGTTCGACCTCGGCGACATCATGCAGGGACGCCCAGGGCTCAGGGCAGTCAAACGGGTGATGAGGATCTCCAAAGGACGCCCAAAGCAGAAACGGCTTTGTCCGGTTGCGGTTTCGAAGGAACTCGACCGACCGGTCGCCGATCCACGTCGTTGGGTGCCAGGCAACCGGAAGCGCCGAACTCCAGGTCTGGTGTGCGCCAGTTGCCGGCTTGGCCTTCTCCGCCCATAGCCGATAGCCCTCGTCGCCACCGACCGCATCGAAGAACCACCTTTCGAAATGCTGGCCTTGTGGCGGCCTCAGGGGAGGACGTTCCGGAAACCACTTGCCGAAGAGGGCAAGCTCAACGTGGTTGAACCCCATGTAGGGCCCGTGCCAGTCCGGGGGAAAGTCAGCTGAAGAGGTTGCGCACTCCGCACGTCCGGTAGGGAAAAAGGTCGCCTTGGTCGAGAAATGCGCCTTGCCGACCAGTGCCGTCTGGTATCCGGCGCGCGACAGGTGCCCCGCAAATCCGGCCTCCGCGATCTCAGGGTCGAGGTCGATGCCGTTGTCGGCTGCACCGTTCGTGAAGGGCAGCAGCCCGGTCAGAATCGCGCCCCGCGCGGGCTGGCAGACGGGGGACGGGGTGATGCAATTGCGAAAATCGGTGCCGCATCTTGCAAGCCCGTCCAGATGCGGCGTGTGCACGCCGCGCCCCCTGAAACCGTAGCAGTCGCGGCGTTGCTGGTCAGTGGTTATCAGCAGGATGTTGGGGCGCATGCTCCGACCCGGAAACAAGGGGCGCGCGGGCGCCCCTTTGAGAGCCTTGGATCAATTCCCGAGTTCGACCATTCGCTCCACGACGGCGAGCATCTCCGGCGTAATCGAGCGGTAGTCCTGGAACGCGGCAATCGTTGAAGCCGTCGAATTCACATGCGGCGCATCGCCGAACTGCGCGAGCCAGCTTTCCTGGAAGGCCGGATCAGCCCAAGTGTCCTGATAGGCTTTCCGAAGCACGTCCAGCAACTCGTCCGGAGTGCCCGGCGGAGCAACCATTGCGGGAGACGTCGCGTGAACATTGGTCCGCAGCCATTTGTAGGTTTCCCATTCGATTCCCGACGGTTCCGCGCCATGTACCTCGACGTGGAGATCCCTGAGGCTGGGCAACCCGTCATAGAACGGCGCCTCGCCGGGAACGATGATCGCTCCGTTCTCGTCGAAGAACGGATGATAGTAGAGCATCATGGTTTCCCCGTCCGCGGTCGTCTGGGCAAAGAAGCGCGAATAGCCGCCCGTAGCGGTGTGCCCGGCCTGAAGTTCTCCTGAGAGTATGCCGGGCGCCATCTTGCCCATCGACTTGAAGCCGGGAATGTAGCGGAAGTCGGCGCCGATCACCGTCAGCGCAAGATTTCCGATCAGGTCGTTCGTATTGCTCGAAGCGCGCCCGCCGACGCGAAGACCGGTGACCTTCGCTATGTCAGACGGTGCCTTCAACCCGTCGCCCGCGTCCGTTCTGACGATTGTCCCGCGTTCGTTGGCAGCCGAGCCGATGACCCCGAACTCTTCAGGCAGGAACCTGATGCCCTCGCCACCCGCCAGGACCGCCATGGGATCCCAGTTTCCGTAGTAGAAGGTGAGCCCGTCCGGATCGGCCTTTTCGAAGACGAAGTTCAGCGCGACCGCCCCGCCAGCACCTTCCATGTTCCGAACGATGATGTTCGGGTTTCCCGGAATCCTTTCCGCAAGTCCCACCATCAAGGTGCGGGCGCTGACGTCTCCGCCACTCCCGGCGGAAGCGCCGACAATCACGTCGATCGTCTTGCCTTCGTAGAATTCCTGGGAAATTGCGCCCGAGGGCATGGTGACCGCCACGGTGGCGGCCAGCAAAGAACCGCGAACAAACTGAGTGAGCAATTGCATCGCATCCTCCCAATTGATCATGTCCGCAAGTCTAGGTGTTGGTCGCCAGTTCGAGCCATGATAGGGTTCCAACAGATGCATGACCGGCAGGGCATGGCTGATGAACATTGACCAGTTGCGGGCCTTCTTGACAGTGGCGGACGAGATGTCGATCAGCGGTGCCGCCGATCGCATGGGCACGACGCAGCCTGTCATCAGCCGCACCATCAAGAGGCTTGAAGCCGAGCTTCATGCCTCCTTGTTCGACCGGCTCCCGCGCGGCGTTGCGCTCACGCCCTACGGAAACGTGTTGTACGCGGAGGCGCAAAGCATGCTGGCCTCGCATAGACGGACGGTTGAGGCAATTGACGCCCTCAGGGGCATCGGGCGAACCCGGGTCAGGATCGGTGCCGGTGCGACATGGTTTGAAGAACGCCTGCCAGGCATTCTTTCCAGCTTCAGCTCGACGCACCCGCGCGTTCGAATTGACGCCGAGTTTGTCCCCCGTTTCGAGGTGATCGAGGCCCTGCTCTTGGGACGCATCGACATCGGGCTCGCCCAGTTTGGCATGGAACTGCTTCCTTCGGACGACATCGAGTACGAAGAGCTCTTGCGCGACCGGCTCGTGGTGCTTGGCCGTCGCGGACATCCCCTGACGGGCGCGCTTACGACAACGAAGGCCTTCAGGTCTCTCGTCTGGGCGATCACGCCGAGCGCCAGCGGAGAGGACAGGCTGCGTGGCCTGTGCAAGCGATTTGGCGTCGACGATCCGAACATTCATGTCAGATGCCATTCGACCTCCAGCCTGCTCGGCATCGTGCGCGAAACCGACTTCGTCACGCTGGCACCGGAGTTCATGGCTCGAACTCGCGGAAAGGGAGACTTCGATGTCCTCACGGACGAGTTTCGCATCACTCTGTCAAAGGGCATCCTGACTCCTCGCCGGGGAACGCTGTCCTTGGGAGCAAGGCTGTTCCGTGCACATCTGCGAGAGGCATTCCGAGTCTCAGAAGAACAGCAGGAGCACGGGAGAGGGGCCAAGGATGTCGCGGGCAATGTCTCCCAACAGTGACGGTTGCCAGAAAATCGTCAGAACGCTCTCGTAGAATCCGACCAGCATGCCCCAGCCTGCAACGGCATAGCCGGATGCAAACGGCCATGAAAACCTGGCCCAGAACCGGCAAAAGAGCAGGATGAACACTGGTATGGCGAGCTTCTGGCCGATGACCGGGGCGGCGAGAACAACCGCACAGATCACCAGAAAGAAAACGGCCATGCCTCGCAGGATGTCGCGCTGTCCCTTGTCCAGACGATAGGAAATTCCCGCGGCGCGCATGCGCATCCGGTTCTGAACCAATGCGGCCAGGGCGAGAAACGCACCAATCGCGCATGCTGCAAGAGGAAAGAGCTTGACGCTGTAGCTCCAGTCAAGCGCCAATGCGCCAAGGGTCAGGAAGACGGCCAGAAGCAAAAGGCCAAGGCCTGTCGACACGACCGGAATCTCGTCAAGCGAATGCTGGGTCTCGGACCGATCGGTCTTCGCGACCGCCATCTGGTTTCTGCGCATCGAGGCAATGATCGTCACGACAACGATTGTAATGATGATCAGCACGATCGGTCGGGTGAGCCAGCCGAAACCCTGATGGATGTTCATCGTGATGAGAAACGAGTTTTCCATGATGGCGCCAAGAATGAACGCAAGTATGATCGGCGGCCGCGGCCAACCGCCGCGCTTCATCAGATACCCCACAATCCCGGCTACGATCAGCGTTATCCAGTCGCCGTAGGTCGATGTGTCAAGCCAGGCCCCCATCAGCACGAAGAGCATCACGCCTGGCACGATCAGGTGACCGGGAACAAAGGCCAGATTGGCGACGCGGTTCGACACGAGCATCATAGCTGTCGCGGCGATCAGGTTGGCGATGATTATCATCCAGACCATGCTGAACGAGAGAGCGAGTTCCGTGGTGAGCATGGACGGCCCGGGCCTGAGGCCGTGTATGAGCATGCCACCAAGCAGGATCGCATAGCCAGTGGTGCCGGGTATGCCAAAGACGATGGTCGGGATGAGTCCTCCTCCCCGCATCGCGTTGTTGGCGGTCTCCGGCGCAATGACGCCCCTGATGTCGCCTTCGCCGAACTTCGGATCTTTCTTCGTCGACTGGACCGCATGGCCGTAGGCAATCCAGTCGGTCACGGACCCTCCGAGCCCCGGCACGATCCCGACATAGGTTCCGATGAACGCACTCCGGATCACGAGCCACCAATTCCGGATCGCGTCCCGTACGCCCAGCCACATCAGTTCGCGCCCGCCCGTATCCCTGATCATGCCCTCGCGAGCGATCGATATGTTCCGGACGGCGAGATCGACCATCTCGGGCAACGCAAAGAGACCGAGCACGATCGGGAGCAGCGGCGCTCCGTCAAGCAGGTACTCGGTGCCGAAGAAGTAGCGGGGCACAGCCTCGTTCTGCGAGTACCCGATCGTCGCTATCAGGACTCCGAGCGCGCCTGTGGCCAGCCCCTTGAAGACGGACTTTCCGCTCAGCGCGCCGACCATGCTGATCCCAAGGACCCCCAGCATGAAGAGTTCCGCATTCGTGAAGGAACGCAGGAGCGGTTTCAGCAACGGCAAGGACAAGGCCAGGATCAGTGCGCCGAACAGGCCGCCGAATGCGGAACAGGCGAAAGCGGCACCGAGCGCTCGCTGCGCCTGCCCCTGCTTGGCAAGCGGATATCCGTCGAGAATCGTAGCCTGGCTGGCTGCCGTACCCGGGATGCCGAGCATGACCGAAGTCACGGTATCCCCGGTCATCGTGACCGCATACATTCCCAGAAGCAGGGCGAAGGCCGAAGTGCTGTCCATCCCGAACGTGAACGGCAGCAGCAGGACGATGCCGATGCCTCCGCCAAGCCCCGGAATGATCCCGATGACCAAGCCGCACAGGATTCCAACCGCAAGAGCGAAGAACGCGCTCGGCTCGAGCACCATTCCAAGTCCCTGAAAGAACGCTTCAGTCATGCATGGCCTCCCAGCCGCCGATATCGCCTATCGCCGGTCCGGCGAGTCGTCCCGTTGCCGAAGAAGACGGCTCGCCAACTCAACTCCCGCGAAATCGTCCAGCTCGCCAGCTCGACTGAGCATCATCCGTGCCAGTGAGAGAATTCGCCCGGACTGGTCTCCAAAATGCATGTACTGGTTCTGCTTGTCGGCCCGTGGAACGTCGAAGAGGTTGAATTCCTCTTCGGGATCGATCGTGAGGTCGTAAAACTCGTGCTGTTCGTCCCAGCTGAGGATGAGCTTCAAGTCCTTCGTGCGAATGCAGCGCTGCAATGTACGGGTCGTCCGTCGCTCCGTCTGCGCGTAATAGGCGTCTCGCCATGCCGTGGCTGTTCCATCAAGCAGATCGAAGAGATTTGCGCCATCGATGTAATCTGGACACGTGATTCCTGCCGCAGCGAGGACTGTCGGCATGAGATCCTCGAGCCCCACGAGGCCCTTCGGGCGAATTCCCTCCGGAACTCCCGGTCCTTCCATCAGGAAGGGCACGCGAATCGAGCTGTCTTGACAGACCCATTTGTGCGGGGCCGCTTCCGCGAAATTGAACGTCTCGCCGTGATCCGAGACATAGAGGACCAGCGTATTCTCCGACAGGCCAGTTCGACGCAACACTTCCCTGACTGCCCCGACGCATCCGTCCAGAGCCGTGACCGCCGCGTAGTAGCCTGGAAAAGGCACACCCTTCCGGCGGTATGGAGCGTAGCTTTCGGCTGGGGCGGTGAACGGGTTGTGAGGCGGGTAGTAGCTCTGAACGGCGATGAAGGGTTTCTCCCGGGCCTGCGGACTCTCAAGGAACCTGATCATCTCCTCTGTCTGCGTCTCGGGCTTGTATCTGCCTCCCTGAAAGGACTGCCGGCCATCTTCCCAGTGGCCACCGTGCGAATTGAACCCTTTCCAGATGTCGAAGCGGCCGTTGTTCGTCTCGCCCAGATGCCACTTTCCGAAGTAGGCGGTCCTGTAGCCCGCGGACTGCATGATCTCGAATAGCGTGGTGTCGACCTTGCTTTCGTAGGAAATGACATCTTCGATGCCATAGCGATTGTACGTGACGCCGTGCTTGTTCGGATGCACTCCCGTCCACATGCTTGCCCGCGCCGGGGTGCAGACCGGAAATGGCGTGAATGACAACTCAAAGTTCGCCCCACGTGCGGCCATCGCATCCAGGTTTGGCGTCTGCGCAAACACGTTTCCGTTGCAACCCAAGGAATCCCAGCGTTGCTGATCGCTGACGATCACAAGGAAGTTTGGTTGCTGTTGCATGTTCGGTCCCCGCTAGAGCCGGACGCGGCACAGGCATGAGGTGTCAATCTCAATGCCAAGTCCAGGTTCCGATGGCACCTCAAGCCGGCCCTGTCTTGGAGCCAGGACGTCTGGATCGACCAGACAGGACGCCACGTCACTTTCTTCGAACTGGAGTTCCAGCGTCAGCGCCGCCGGCACGACTGACAAGAGATGCAGGCTCGCAACAGCCATGACAGGCCCCAGGTGGTTATGGGGCGCCAGTTCGATGCTACGCGCACCGGCCTGGATCGCGACGTCCATGGTGCCCGCCACGCCGCAGAGCCGAATGTCCGGGTTCACGATGTCAAATGCGCCCTCCTTGAGAAACGGAGCAAAGGCCCGTGGACCGTCTAGATACTCCCCGCCGGCCAGGCGGATCTCGAAACGGTTCGCGGCCCGGCGAATTCGGCACAGATCCTCGATTGAAAGGAAGTCCTCATGTACAGGTCCTTCGATCCACGCCGGACCCAGGACGGCGAGTGCGCGTACAAGTGCCAATGCACTCTCCCGTTCGAAACGCCAATGGCAATCCACCATCAAGTCGACGTCCGGTCCGACTGCCTTCCGGACCGCAGCAACGGCATCGATGCCGCCCTGAAAGGAAGCGACCTGAGCTTCCGCTGCCCGGCTCTTCACGTCATCAAACGGCGCCAGCTTCAGCGCGGAAAATCCCGACGAAATTGCGTGCGTCGCGCGCCTGGCCCAACCTTCGGGCGACCGGTCAACAGTGCCGCGATTGATGTTGGCATAACATGGGACATGTTCGTGAATCCGGGGACCGAACATGCAGCCAAACGGAACACCTCGAAGGCGAGATTCCACGTCAAGCAGCGCCTGCTCCAGCGCGCTCATCGCAATCTGGAACGCGAGACCGTGCTTCCAGCCCGGTTGCCGCGCAAGGTAGTTCCTCCCTTCGTCGACGGTCATGCCTCGCAGTTCGTTTGACAGGATCCGGAGCGCAACGACAACCTGATCGTTGAGCCAGTTGAACGACGCCTCTCCCCATCCTTCTGCGTCCCGGGACACGAGCAAGCGCACGAAGAGAAACTCTGTCCGACCCGAAATTGGCTGACGGTAGACCTCGGCTTCCTTGACGCGGCACGATTTCATGTCCGCGGATGATCTTCCCCATTGACGATTCATCCGTTCACGCAATGCTCCCGGTGCTCGGCACGCATGCGAATCCGCGGTCTTGCAGAAGCGATCATGCAGGTGCATGAGAAAGTCGAGGATGCCGGAACCGCAACCCGGCGAAATCGCGTTCCCAAGAAGTGTCGACTTTTCGAAACCGACGCATGGGACCAATCGGCAACTTGCATGTTTGCGCCTCCGGTCGGAACTCGCGTCATTGACATGTCTCGGAGCCCTTCAATCCGCTTCTTGCCTGCAAGGCCGCGAACTCCAAGACCGTGAATTCGACGTCCCTCGCACAGAATTGAGTGAACCGCATTGCCACGCATGAAACCAATGACTTCACTTGAGGAGATTTATGCCGCTTTGGTCATACCTGCCTTCTCACATGAATGTCTCCTTTCCGCCCGAAGGGGCCAAGGCGCCTCGCTTGCCTGCAGCCGCGGGGATTGTTCAGGCTCCAGGAATCTCCGCTGGACAGGACGGTCAGGCTTCCGGACTTGTGCCTGAGCAGCCATTGCCAGCGAAGGCTCGGCGTTCCATTGACATGCGAGAGATTCATGTCGTCCAGCCCGTCGCATGCAGATTCGAACTTCCGGTCGCCGCGGCCGCACCGCGCCCCCGAAGCGCCGGGACCGCACGCGCTGCGACAAGGACCGCGGCCGACGTGAATGACCAAGATGAAAGCGCATTCGTGGCGCAGCGGACGGAAAGTGACGCCGATCGACGACCGAACGACCAGTCATCCTCCGAAATGCGAAGAACACGGCGTCGGAACTGTCTGCCAAATTGCTCTTGCACCCGCGCCCGGACGAAGTGCGGCGCCTGCGAGCCTTGGAACGGATCTGCCTTGCATCGAGATCACCGCGCAGGGAACCGTTCCAACAGCACGAACTGCCGGCACTTCATGCATCGCGCTGTCCGGATTCGAGCTCTGCAAGCGCCTTTTGAATGGCTACCAGCATTGCATCGCGTCTCTGCGACAACTCGGCCACGGTACGCCCTTCATTGGCCTCCGCAAGCCCCTCTTCGAGCAGCTTTGTGTTCGCGTCGTTGAGTTGCGGTGAACCAAGATCGTCCCACCACCCGTTGAAGGTGTCTGCAAAGTGATCGCAAAATGCCGACAGCCCGCCCTGGCCGGCGCCAAGGCCAAAAAGGGTCGTCGGACCCATGGTTGCCCATCTGAGCCCCGGGCCGGACGCGACCGCCCTGTCCACGTCGCCCACGCTTGCGACCCCGCTTTCGACCAGGTGGACTGCCTCGCGCCATATGGCGGCTTGCAACCGGTTGGCGACATGGCCCGGAACTTCCTTCTGCACGCGGATCGTGGTCTTGCCGACGTCCGCATAGAACGCCTCGGCTGATTCAACTACGCCGGACTGCGTCTCTTCGTTCGCCATCAGCTCGACAAGGGGAATCAGATGGGGCGGATTGAAGGGATGGCCCAGTATGAACCGGCCAGGCGAGCGCCATCCCTTCTGCATTTGGCCAAGGGTCAGCCCCGAGGCCGAGCTTGCGACGATCGCCCGGGGCGAAAGGTGCGGTTCGATCCGCGCAAACGTGTCGTGTTTCATTGCCATCCGTTCGGGAACGCTCTCCTGAATGAAGTCGGCCCCTTCAACAGCCGCTTCAGGAGATGCGTGAAAGGTGATCCGGTCTGGATCGCCCCGTTTCGTCAGCCCGATCTCGGCCATGGCGGGCCAGGCGTTCCGAACATGATCTCGAACGGCTGTTTCGGTGCCCGCGGCCGGATCGAAGACCGCCACCGACCGTCCGGAAGCAAGAAAGAGTGCCGCCCAGCTTGCGCCGATGAGGCCCGCACCAATGACGCTGGTCCGCGCAATTTCCGACATCAGAAAATTCCCGGGTTGATCGGAGAAGCGGCGGTCATGCCGCCATCCACCGTGAACAGCTGGCCGGTTGCGAAACCCGCTTCGTCCGACGCCAGCCAGACTGCGATTGCAGCGATGTCTTCGGGCCGCCCGAAACGCCGCGTCGCGTGGCGCATGAGCGCGTCCTGCCTGGCAGCCTCGGGGTCCGAGGCAAGTTCGAACCCGGCTTCGAGCATTCCGGTCTCGATCCATCCGGGGCAAATTGCGTTGCAGCGCACCTCAGGTCCGTGATCCACGGCGATTGAACGGGTCAGGCCATGCACAAAGGCCTTGGACGCGTTGTAGAGCGCCATGCCAGGGTCGGCTGACTGGCCCGAAACCGAGCCGATGTTGATGATGGATCCTCCTGTCCGCATGCGGGGAAGGGCTGCGCGGCAGGCGTTGAACACGCCTTTGCAGTTCACGCCGATGACAAGGTCCCAGTTCGCATCCGTGCTGTCCATGACCGTTCGCTCAACCTGAACGCCGGCATTGTTGACGAGGATGTCAAGCGATCCCGCCGCCGCGGCCAGGCGTTCCATGTCCTCGGTGCTGGAGACATCCGCCGTCATCCAGGCGCAATCCTCGGGCAGGTCACCGGGCGCATGGCTTCGCCCGCAGGCAAGGACGCTTGCCCCTTCACCCAGGAATGCCTCGACGATACCGCGTCCGATTCCCCGGCCGCCTCCCGTAACGATTGCCGTCTTACCGATGAGTCGCATCAACGCCCCCCAAGCATGCATCCGACCGTGGTGCCGGCAACACTCGTGGTTCCCGGCAAGGCCTCGACGAAATGGGGAGGCCTTGCCGGATCCCTATCGACGAATTGCCCGGCCTTGAAGGGGTGGCCGGGATCGTGGCATTCGAGCCCGACCCTCGTGCAACGTACGTGGCGCAATTGCCAAATGGCATGCTCGATCGTTTCGAATGCGTTGGAAATCATGAAGCCCTGGCCCCGACGAGGAACTCCGGCTTCAGATCGAACTTCCCTTCACTGAACTTCCTGAGAAGCGGAAAGACCTCGAACTTCATCGAAACCATGTTGAGGTTCGCCGTCTCGGATCTGACTGACGGCGTTGCGTTTTGCCCTTCGTCCCTGGTCACTTCCAAGGTCATCAAGGATTCATCTGCTGGACCTGCGCGCTCAGTCCGCCATCGAGAATCCACAGCTGCCCGCTGGCATAGCGCGCTTCGTCGGACGCCAGCCAATTGACGAGATTCGCGATGTCCTCCGGCGTGCCGTATGTCCGCATGGGATGCACGTCGCGAACTGCCCTTTGCAATTGCGTTATGGTCCTGCCGCTACCGCCCGAGCCTTCGCCTTCGAAGAAGCTCTGCAGCATTGGGGTGTCAACATAGCCCGGGCAAACAGCATTGACGCGAATGCCCTCCGGGCCGTGATCGCAGGCCATGGCGCGGGTCAGCGCATGAACCGCGCCCTTCGTGGCACAATAGGCCGCCAGGCCCGGATCGGCGATGAATCCGTCGTACGAGCCGAAATTGATGACGCTGGCGCTCGTGCCACGCTCTGCCGCCGCGCGAAGCAAGGGCAAGGCATGTTTCGAGGCCAGGAACGTGCCGGTGACATTGACCGCGAAGGACCGGTTCCATTCGTCGAGCGTGGTCTCCTCGATGGTCTTCTCGATCTCGATTCCGGCTGCGTTGACGAGGACATCGAGCCGGCCCGCCTCGTCGCGCACGCGGTCCATCGCTGCCATGCACTCGTCTTCGCTCGTGACGTCGAGCCGAACGAAACGGCTGCCGTCGTCATCTTGCCGGTCGAGCGAACCTCCCTCGCCCAGGTCCGCCGAAAAGACCGTCGCGCCTTCGTTCAGGAAGCGCGCAACGATCGCGCGTCCAATGCCGCCGCGGCCACCCGTGACGAACGCCGTCTTTCCTTCAAGCTTCATGTGCACCAACCTCCTGTCGCGGTCTTCCGAATTGCGTGGCGGTCACCGCGTGCCACACCTGCTCTCTCCTGCCTGTCCGATCCGGGATCGTGTAGCGAACCGCATTCCCTTTGGATGCACGGGCAACCGATGGCCGCCCGCGTCTCACGACGTTCCGCACCGGTCGCCCGGCCTCGAACAACACGATGCCAGGCTGCGTCACAAGGCCGCCCTGGCGTAGGTGTCCAGCACGAGTCCGTGAAAGTGGTGCACAGCGTGCTCCGACTTTCCCGAGCCCGTCGGGTTGCTTACGATCCGCCCTTGGGCGAACGCTGGCGTTGCCATCCCCTTCTGCACGCTTTCGACGATGTCGATGTCTTCGCGCTGCAGCACCTCGTCGAGATAGCGGATTGCATCCTTCTCCATTTCATCCGGTTCCGGCGTCTCGAGGAAAAAGTCGTAGGTCTCCAGCGTTCGGTCGACGCCGACAGGGATGATGTTCAGCACGATCATGGACGACCGACCCGGATAGCGCATGAAGCAGGTCGTGGGCCAAAGCCACCAGACCGCGTGGGTGCGCACCGTTGCGTTCGAGACGTCATATGCGGTGTTGGCGCCTTGCCCGGCCTCTGCCATGTGGCTCGAATAGATGCCGTGGGTCGTCACCTCGTAGGTGTCCATGTCCACCAGGTTGCAGAAGTCCTTGTGGGCGATCGGGCAATGATAGCACTCCAGGAAATTGTCGACGACATTCTTCCAGTTCGAGCTGATGTCGTAAGACAGGCGGTGCCCGAACGTGAGTTCCTCGATGTCCGGCGCCCAATGGCGGATTTCGGTCTCGAGGCCTTCTGACGCGCGGGACAGGGGCATCGCGTCCGGATCCAGGTTCACGAAGACGAATCCCGCGAATTCGGTCACGTGCACCTCGTCGAGGCAGATCGAACTCGCGTCGAAGCCGGACAGGTTCTCGGTTTCCGGTGCACGGACCAGTTGACCGTCCAGTCGATAGACCCAGGCATGATAGGGACACATGATCCGCGACGCCGTCCCTTCTCCGCTGAGAAGATGGTGCGCGCGGTGCTTGCAGACGTTGTAGAAGGCGCGAAGGACACCCTCGCGATCACGCACTATCGCGACCGGCCTTCCGGCGATTTCGGTTGCAAGGTAGGAACCGGGCTCGCGCAGCTTCTCGACATGGCAAACCCATTGCCAGCTGCGCGCAATGATCTCGGACCGATCCACCTCGTACCAGGCCGGGTCCGTGTAGGCGTCCGCCTTCAACGACATTGAGCGGCTCACGTCAGGTGAGTACCCCGCGCCAATCGTCGCGAATTGCTCTCTGCTTGGCAGATCGGTCATCGAGTGTACCCTCGTGTCAGGCGCGCCCTGTCCGATCTTGCAGCCGAAACGAATTCCGGCAATTCACCAAATTGGCCGCCAATTTAACCTGACTGGCCGTGCGGCGTCCTGTGCATTGGCCACGACCGAAATTCAAACGGGACCCGGCCTTCCACGCGGTCGGTCCGGGGAGAAATGCCGAAGCGCGTCTTGTAGGTCCTGCTGAAATGAACCTGGCTCGAAAATCCTGATGCAAGCGCGACCTGCGACATCGGCAATTCCGTCTGGGTGACGAGGCCACGCGCGCGGTCCAGGCGAATGTCACGATAGTAGGCCGAGGGAGGAGTCTTCACATACCGCCGGAACAAGCGGTCAAGCTGCCTGTGAGAGACTTTGACACGACGACAGACTTCAGAAATCCTGAGCGGCTCTTCAAGGTTCTTCTCCATCAGGTCAATGGCGCGGAACAGTTTTTCCGGTATGCGGCGGCCAAAGGGTTCGGAGGACTCGGCAACCTGCCGCGTCCCGGCTGGCCGCACGGATTGCACGAACAGGTACTTGGCGGCCGCATTTGCGAGACCCTCGCCTCGCAATTCGCTCAACAGGAGAAGCGCGCATTCCGTCGCCGCCGTGCCGCCGGAACAGGTGAACCGGCCTTGATCGAAGACAAAAAGGTCATCGCAGACCTCGATGCCGGGGAACTTCTCGCCAAATGCGCCGAGATGTTCGTAATGCATGGTGGCGCGGCGTCCGTCGAGCAGCCCGGCCTCGGCCAAGATGAAGGCGCCCGTGTCCAGCGCGCCGACGCTGCTTCCAGTGCGCGCAAAGCGCCACAGATTCGCATGCAGGACAGCACCGGAAAATGACTCCGGCGTCCAACTGGCGGAGAGCAACACCAGATCGGGGGCCTTGTCCCGGAATTCGGAGAGCGCGCCTGTCTCGATCGTCACGCCGTTGCTCGCCAGGCAAGGCCCGCCCCGTTCCGAAACGATCTTCCAGTGGAAAAATGTCTTGCCTTCGATATAGTTTGCTGCGCGGAATGGATCCAGGAATGACATCGTGGCCGCAATGTTGAAATGCGGCGTAACCACGATCAGAATGTGAAAGTCGTCGGTCCTCTCGAGGGGCATCTGACCAGTCATGTGAAATTGGCGGCCAATCCGGTTAAACCACGAAATCCGTGGGCAGGACAATCGCCACAGTGACGTGAGCTTAGTGAACTGAAGCTAGGGAGAGCAAAATGATCAAGACAATCACGACAGTTGCGACCGTGCTTGCCGCCACGGGTGTCCAGGCGGCCGAACTCGGTGCGGTGGACGAGCCGATCAGGCTTGCCATCAACGAATGGACGGGCCAGCACATCTCGACGCACGTTGCGGGCGAGATGCTCAAGGCAGCCGGCTACCAGGTCGAATACGTGACTGCGGGCTACATGAACATGTACCAGGCGATGTCGGACGGAGAGTTGCATGCGGCCGTGGAAATCTGGTCTTCGAACGTCTCTGACGACTACGCCAAGAAGGTCGAGGGCGGAGGCGTCGTCGAGCTCGGCGATCTCGGGCTCGATGCGAAGGAAGGGATTGCCTATCCGGCCCACGTGGCAGAGCTGTGCCAGGGACTCCCGGCCTGGGAGGCCCTGAAGGACTGCGCCGGGACATTTGCCACCGCCGAGACGCTGCCTTCCGGTCGCCTCGTGGACTATCCCGCCGACTGGGGCACTCCCGGTGCCGATCGCATGACCGGGCTGGACCTGCCATTCAAGGCGGTGCCGGCCGGCTCCGAAGGTGCGCTCATCGCAGAACTTCGCGCTTCGACCGAGCGGAAATCACCCCTGCTGATCACGTTCTGGCAGCCGCACTGGGCAATGTCCGCCTATGACGTGAAGTTCGTGGACCTCCCTGTCGGCAACGAGGACTGCTTCAACGATCCGGCCTGGGGCCCGAACCCGAACGCCGTCAACGACTGTGATTTCGCGCCAAGCCGCATCTTCAAGGCAGGCTGGGTCGGGATCGAGGACATGTGGCCGGCCGCCTTCGAGATTCTCAGCAACTACACGCTGTCGGTCGAAGACCAGCAGCCCATGATGGGAGCCGTCGACGTGGATGACGGCAGCGTCGAAGAGGTGGTCGCCGACTGGATGGCAGGCAACGAGGCCAAGTGGAAACCGGTCGTGGACGCGGCGACGCGCTGATCTCCATGGCGGAACAGCCTGCCATTTCCGTCGCCGGTCTCTGGCAGGTCTTTGGGTCAGATTCTGCGTCCGCCTTCCGGCGGGCGCAGGGCGACGGAGGCAGCGCACGGGACATTGCCGGGCGCCTGGAGGAACGCGGGTGCATTCCGGCCGTTCGCGACGCCTGCTTCGAGGTGGCCGAAGGCGAACTCTTCGTGATCATGGGGCTCTCAGGGTCCGGGAAGTCCACGCTGCTGCGGGGAATTTCGCGTCTTGTCGAGCCGACGGCCGGCCACGTCTCGATCGAGGGCGAGGATGTCCTCGCAGCCTCCAAGGCGAGAATGACCGAGCTTCGACGGTCCAGGATCGGGATGGTGTTTCAGCATTTCGGCCTGTTCCCGCACATGTCGGTGATCGACAATGTCGCCTTCCCGCTGAAGGTCGGCGGCATGGGCCGCCGCGAGCGCCACGACAAGGTGCAAGACATCATCGAGATGGTTGGCCTGAAAGGCCGGGAAGGTGCGTATCCGCGTGAACTGTCGGGGGGCCAGCGTCAACGTGTCGGGATCGCACGCTCGCTCGCGGGAGACTGCAGCGTCTGGTTCCTGGACGAACCCTTTTCGGCGCTCGACCCTCTGATCCGCCGCCAGCTGCAAGACGAGTTCCTCGACATTCGGGCCAGGCTGAACACCACGATCGTGTTCATCACCCACGACATCGCCGAGGCCCTGAAACTCGCCGACCGGATTGCAATCATGCGTGACGGCGAAATCGTGCAGATCGGGACACCGGCGGATATCGTGCTGCACCCGGTCGACGACTACGTGCGCGAGTTTGCGCGCGATGTCGTGCGCGGCCGGCACGCCAAGGTCGGATCGATCATGCGGTCAGATGACAGTCGCGCGGCGAACGGCACGCCCGGCTTGCGTCCCGACATGACCCTTGAAGACGCACTGGCGACCTGCATGGCTCACCAAGAACCGGTCGCGGTCTATGACGACGGCGGCAACCTGCTCGGCACGGTCGATCCACAAGACATCGCCAGCGCCCTGAAGGCCGACCGCGCATGAGCGCGAGCCGGGGAATGCCCGCAACGAGCCCGCCCGGACCGTCAAGGGGCCTGCTTGCAGCGCTTCTCACCCTGGCCACAGGCGCAGCCTGCCTGTTGCTGCAAGACTACGCGCCGTGGATGGTGCGCTTTCCCGAGGCATGGACGCTGCCGGCGACAGAACTGGTCGGAGCCGGACTGGACGCCGTCCTGAGCACGATCAAGCCGGTGATGCGGGCATGGTCCTGGCTGCTCTCCTTTCCGATGAGCTGGGCAAATGCCGTGCTTGTCGGCTCGCCCTGGCCGCTGATCATCGGCGCGTTTACGGCCGCGGGATGGTACCTCGGCGGGTTCCGCATGGCGTTTCTCACGTTCCTGGGATTCGGGTTCGTCCTGCTTTCGGGCTATTGGAGCGAAAGCATGAACACGCTGAGCCTCGTGTCGGTTTCAGTTCCCCTGGCAGTCCTGGCGGGCGGCAGCCTTGGCATCCTCGCAAACGAAGTGCCGCGCATCCGGACCGCCCTACTGGCGGCGCTCGACGCGATGCAGACGATCCCGACCTTCGCCTACCTGACACCGCTCCTGCTGCTGTTCGGGTTCGGCCCGGTGGTCGGACTCGTTGCCTCAGCAATCTACGCCGCGCCCCCCATGGCACGAAACGTCATCCTGGGGCTCGAACGGGTTGATCCCGAAGTCAAGGAAGCATCGATCATGTCCGGCGCGACCAGGTGGCAGCAGTTGTTCCTGGTCGAGATTCCGGCGGCGAGCCAGCAGATCATGGTGGGCGTGAACCAATGCCTGATGGCATCCTTGTCGATGGTGATCATTGCGGCGGTCATCGGCGGCTTCAACGACATCGGCTGGGAAGTGCTTCTGACCATGCGCAAGGCACAGTTCGGCCAGGCATTCCTGGCCGGCCTGGTGATCGTGATATTCGCGATCGTGATAGATCGTCTGTCAGGATCGCTTGCACTGGAACGAAGGCGCCACGACCGGCGTGTCACGTGGGGCCTGCTGCTTTCTGGCGCCGTCGGGGCCGCCCTGCTTGCCTTGACGGGGGCCGACGCGGCTCCCGAGGGCGTGTTCTCGGCGGCCGCGGTCGCCGTGGACGACAGCCTGGGCGCATTCACCGCCTTGCACGGAGCCACGCTGGACGGAATCAAGAATTCGGCAATGTTCTATGGGTTGCTTCCGCTGCGCATCGGCCTTGACCAGGCGGTCCTGCCTTTCACCTGGGGTTTCCAGTGGACCCCCGCGATGAGTCTTTGGCTGTTTGGAGTCGCGGTTCTCGCCGGGCTAGCGCTTGCCGCAACGGGGCGGCAAATGGCTGGTGCGGGCCTGGTGATCGCCGTCGGCGTTGTCGAAACCGGAATCGCGGATCTGCCCTGGCCGTTCGTGATCGTCGGAACCATGGCACTTGCATTGCTTGCCCAGGGAATTCGGCTCGCCGTCCTCTCGGCCGCTCTTCTTGGGCTCGTGCTGGTTTCAGGTCTCTGGGATCGTGCGCTGCTGTCGCTGTACCTTTCGGGCGCCGCCGTTGTCGCCTGCGTCATCGCGGGGGGCGCACTCGGCCTCTTGTCGGCCGTTTCCGAAATCGCCTGGATGATCATTCGCCCGGTCTGCGACATGCTTCAGACGATTCCCCTGTTCGTATTCCTGATCCCGACGCTGATGTTCTTCCAGATCGGCGAGTTCAGCGCATTTCTTGCGATCTGCGCCTATGCCGTGGTTCCGATGATCCGCTACACGCGTCACGGCCTGGTCTCGACACCACCGGAGATGCTGGAAGCCGCGACCTCGAGCGGGGCGACGCCATGGCAGACGATGACCGATGTGCGCATGCCTTATGCCGCGCCGACGATCCTGCTGGGACTCAACCAGACGATCCTCTATGCCTTCGCAATGCTGGTGATCGCCGCCCTGATCGGAACAACCGGACTCGGCCAGTCGATCTACCTGGCACTGGGGCAGGCCGACGTTGGGCTCGGGGTAAGCGCAGGTGCGGCGATGGCGATCCTGGCCTTCGTCGCCGACCGGCTTGCACAAGGATTTGCCGAAGAGCGGCGGAGGGCACTGGGCCTCTAGGCGCGCATCTTGATCGACGCGGATTGCGGCATCTCCTCCCTCGCCCTGACGGGCACGACCTCGAAGTCAGGGAAGCCGCTCACAAAACGCCTCGTACTCGGCATCATCAATGTCCGCGGTCTCGTCCTGGCCGGGAAAGCTGCCGTCACGCGCCTCCTTGGCGAATGCTTCCAGCGCGGCGCGACGTTCAACCTTCATGCGTTCGTGAAGCGCATGAAGGTTGCCGAAGGCCCGAGCGTGCCGGGGCCTCTCGGGTTGCTCCCCGCATATGTCGTTCTGAAACAGGTAGATGACGTCGCCGCCGGATCCGGAACCGAGCGAGGACGTGACAAGCGTAGTGCGACGGCTGATCTCCGTCATCACCCTGACACAAATGACCTCGGCTTCGACCGAGAAGGCACCGGCATCCTCCATGCGCCGGAATGCCTGCCAGAGTTCCAAGGCTTCGCCGGCCGTCTTGCCTATGGCGCGCAAGCCGCCGTTCCAGGTGGACTTCCGGGGCACGAGGCCCAGGTGGCACATGACGGGAATGTCCTCGCGGGCAAGCATCTCCACGACATGCGGCCCCCGCGCGGTGTACACGGAATCCGCACCGTCCTTCATCGCGCGAAACGCTGCATTGAGAACGTCCCTGTCAGTCGGAAAATCCGGCAAGGATATCGCGGCAGTAAAGAACATGTCCGGCGCCCCGACCCGGACCGCCTTCGTGTTGTGCGCATTCCCCATGACGAGATCCAGGCCCGATTCCCAGGCCGCGGCCGCCTCTTCCGTGGCATTTGCCGTGGTCTGAACGAGCTTGCGCACGCCCTTCAGGGCTCGCAGGTCGGCTGCAGTGTAGTTTCGCCGTTGCGGCCTCGCGTCCCAGTCGTAGATCCGTTTCACTGCCATCCTCCCCGGCTCTGCACAATTGAACCGTTTCGGTTTAGGTCTTGCAAGTGCCACAGCAGATAGCATTTATTCGCGCTGCACGAAATGGACAGAGGGTGTCTCCCGGACACGTCCGGCGCCGGAAGCGGCGTGCGAAATCCCTCGACAGCCGCACAACGCCGGGCATTGCCGGCCCTGAGGAGGGAAACGCATGAACACTGGAGTCATCGGCCTCGGAGACATGGGATCCGGGATCGCCCGCAACCTGATCAAGAACGGGTTCGAAGTCACCGGCCTGGACCTGAGCGCGGATCGCATGGCTGCCTTCGCCGACATGGGCGGCAAGCCTGCCGCGTCTGCAGCTGAGGTCGGCGCAAACGCGGACGCCGTCTTCGTCATGGTGATGAACGGAGACCAGGCAAAGTCCGCCATCTTGGGAGACGGTCTCGCATCCTCCATGGCCAGGGGCGGCGCAGTGATCCTTTCCGCCACGGTCAGGCCGCGGGAAGCGCGTGAGATCGGAGAGGCACTGGCGGAAGCCGGGCTCAACATGATCGACTCGCCGGTTTCGGGCGGATTCCCCGGGGCACAGGGCGGAACGCTGACCATGATGGCGGCGGCACCAGACGAGGTCCTCGACCGGTTTGCCCCAGCAATGGAGGCGGTGTCGGCGAACATTCACCGGGTCGGAACCAGACCGGGAGACGGACAGACGGTGAAGGCCTGCCTGCAGTCGCTGATCGGGGCGCAGTTTTCCGCAACGTTCGAGGCGGCAGCGCTCGCCGCCAGGGCGGGCGTTCCCGGTCAGGTCATCCTGGACGTGTTTTCGACTTCCTCGGCGGGTTGCGGCATCGTGAACAACGCCCTCGAAAAGATCATCGACCGGCAGTTCGAGGGCACCGGCAGCCACATCAACACGATGCACAAGGATCTCACGATTTCAATGGGACTCGGCGAGGAACTTGGCGTCCCCCTTCACACGGCGGCTGCCGCAATGCAGATCTTCCACGCTGGCCGGAGCAAATATCCGGACGGAGACAACTGGGTCTGCACGCGCGTGATCGAGGACATCGTCGGCGCTGAACTGCACAGGAGCGAAGCACGGCCCCGAAAGTAACTGACGGGCGTTGTGATTCCGTTGCCGAAATTGACCGTTTGCCCGAGCAGGCGAACGCCCGGTCGCGCCATGGTCCCGTTCAGATCAAGTTCCGGCGGGGCTTCGGGTCTTGGCCATCGCACGTCTGCGAGTCCTGCGTCAGACCTCACCGCCCAGCAGCTCCAGCGCGATCCGCTCGACGATCGGGCGGCCCTCGGCTGCCGTCATTCCTGGGCGCAGGCGCCGATCGTAGAGCATGCGCAGCAACAATTCATCCTGAGCGGTCAGGAACGCGAATTCCTCGTCGTCGTTGAAAATCGAGGGGCGCGCCCTGGGACTGTCGTTCGGCAAGCCAAGTCCCTGCGCAAGTTCCTCGTGGTAACATGACTGCCGCAGCAGCATCGGATGCTCGGCCCGAACTACGGCGACGGCCTTGGCATAGGCGCCCTTCACGCTGCCCTCGGCGGCATAGACCAGACAGAGCGTCGGTCGGCGAATGCCAAGCACCGTGCTGACGGCGGAGGCCTCAATGCCTGAATGAATCGCCCTCAGTGCGGGACCCATCGCGCGACGCTCGTCCTCGTTGACGACGAAGACATGGAAATTGGCCCTGCGCGAAGTCAGCGTGATCGGAACACCTGTCAACGCCGACAAGCGTTGCGCAAGGCCCGCGATGAATTCCTGGTCGCGTTTGCGAATCTCCTGCGGAACCGACGTGCCAAAATGCACCTGCATGCGAATCGGGCTTTCCCAGCGGTGCAAGTGCGTTTCGGTTCGACGAGAAATGATCCGGTCTCCCACGTTGGTGAACTCCTCGAAGAACGCGATTCGCATGAAATTGTCGACAAGCTGCCGCCTTGTGAATGTCGCGTCCGGACCGCCCCCGTCGACGCGCAGCAGCCCTCGCGCCAGGTAGCCTTGCTGGAGGCGCCCGTAGTGGTCTTGCAGCGCACGGCTTGCAGGAGAGATGCCCGCCGACAGCCGGTCACCCGGCGGAAGGTAGGCATCCAGCGAACCGGGCGACGGCATCGGCTGGCATGCGCAGAGAGCAAGCACGACGAGGCCTGCCGCAAGAGTCGGTGTCAAGCGCCCGGTCGTCACGCCGAATTCAATCCCTTCTCCATCTCAAGAGACCTGAAACAACTCGCTGCAGCAAGAACCCGTCCGGTTCTCTTTTTTCGACGCATCTCCAGGCAATCAAGGCACGCAATGCTCCTGCGACACTTTGCCTTCGATCCGTCTCGTAGAGTTTTCGCCAGCGCAATTCAAGCGCAAGGTCGCCCTGCAAGTCTTTGGAATGGCCACCAGATCAGGACATGAATGAATCTGACGGGATTCCTGGCCGGCTTGCATGGAATTGGACCCGGACACGCGGACGAATCCGGGCATGCCTGCCTTGCTCACTTTCCACTCTCGGCCACTCCCTCGCATTCCGAACTATCTGCTGCGCGCGTTGCCGACAACGGGAGCCAGGGAAGACGATGGACGCATGACTTTGGTCTCAAGGCGTTCCGGCGAGGGACGCATGCCGTCCTCGACCCAATTCGCGAGTGCTGTGGCCGCCCTTTGTCCCATTTCGCGGACCGGCAGGCGAACCGTTGTCAGTGCCGGTGTCGTGGCAGCCGAACTTGGCAGGTCGTCGATGCCGACGACTGACACCTCGCCAGGTACCGAAATGCCAAGTGTCTGAAGCCCGAACAACGCACCTTGCGCCAGCACATCGGACAAGGCAAGAACTGCCGTTGTCCCGGAGGGTTCGGCAAAGTCGTGCCGTGCCGCATTGGATGCAGCAAGCACGTCGAGCGGCATAGCGCGAAACCTGAACTCGGCCCGCGAATCGTTCCTGAACGCCCTCAAGCGAGCCCGAGTTCGATCATTTCCGGCCGACGGCCCGTGATAGACCGCAATGGCCTGGTGGCCGGTCTCCCGAAGAAGCCCGAGCGCGGAACGTGCCGCTCTCTCGTTGTCGTAGCCAACGGTTGGCAGGTGATACGAAGGATCGAAGTAGGAGGTTGCCACGACGGGCAATTCGCGATTCTCGATCAATGCATCAAGAACCGGGCTGTGCGTGACCCCCGACACGATCAGCCCTTCGACGCCGATGTCGACAAGCCCCCTGGCGCGCTCGGCTTCCCTGTCGGGGTCGTCCTTTGTCGTCGCCACGACCAAGGACAAGCCATATCCCGCCAGGCCCTCTTCAAGCGCATCAAGAAAGCGCGAGAATATCGCGTTATCAAGCGTCGGTACCAACGCGCCAACCACGTGCGTGCGGCCCGAGTTGATCGCCCGGGCTGCCGCGCTCGGCACAAAATGAAGCGCATCGATTGCAGCCTGGACCCTGACGCGTGTTCTCTCCGAGACCAAAGCGTTGGCATTCACGACGCGGGACACCGTGGCCGCGGAAACGCCTGCCATCTGCGCCACGTCTCGCAGCGTGGCCCTTTTCCGTGCCGGGGTGCCTGCCATTTCGATGATCCAGGGTTTGCTCCTAGTATTCCTGTATACTCGTCTATTGACAAATGCAGCCGATCATATGCCTAATGTAACCGGTTTCATTGCCGTCCGGGGGGACAATGCTGGATCAGCAAGTGCTGCAACGCTTCTCGAACGCGGAGCAAGATGTGCTGGGCAGGCACTTTCCCGGGTTCCGCCCCCGGTCTGACGGCACCGAGTTCACGATCGATCCGCGATCCATTCGGAAATTGAACCTCGAGAACGGCGACCTCCTTGCAATCAACGGCAACGGCACAGTGGCCGTCGCTGCATTTGACGTGCGCGGCAATTTCAGGCCGTCGCATCTCGGCTTGCAGGATCCGGTCAGGATCGACGCGGAGAGTTTCCATGCGCAGCCGCTTCTTGGATGGGTCGAAGCCAACGGGGGTGCGATCGACGGGGCAATTCACGCGGTGCTTCTCGAGTGTTCCGAAGAACCGGTGATCCTCAAGGCGCGAAACTCCGTGACGGCCTGGCTTATCCGGCCCGCTGAGCGGGAAGACCTGATTTCCGGCACTGCGCAGGGCGTGGTCAGCGCAAGCCTGCAGCCGGCAAGCGGACGAACGGTGCTGCCGGACCCGCTTGGCAAGGTGCGGGAAGAGTTCACGGTCTTGCGCGGGACAGCGAGAGCCTACGAGATCCAGAAGGGCGAATTTGTTCAGGTCATCGACCTGGAAGGACAGCAATGCTCGGACTTCCAGGCCGTTCGAATGCGTGGCCTTGACCGTGACAAGGAGCTCGTGATCGACAGCACCGCGACACGCAGCATGGTAAGACGCGCGTATCCCGGACCCGGCCTCTTCGACAAGTTCTACGATGCGTCGCTTGCTCCCCTTCTGCAGGTCGTCCAGGACAGCTGCGGTCGCCATGACACGTTCGGCATGGCCTGCACGGCGCGCGGCTACGAGGAACGGGGATTTCCGGGTCACGTGAATTGCTCGGACAACATGTCCCTCGCGTTTGCTCCCTTTGGCGTCGCCCCACGGGTTGCATGGCCCGCCGTGAACTTCTTCTGGAACACCTGGATTGATCCGAATCACCAGATCCAGACAGAAGAGTCACATTCACGCGCCGGGGACTTCGTCGTGATGAAGGCGCTTGACGACCTTGTCTGCACCTCGACCGCCTGCCCCGACGACATTGACCCCATCAACGGATGGAACCCGACGGACATTCATGTGCGCATTTACGAGAGCGACAACGTGATTCAGCGCGCTGTCGCTTACCGGCCGAAGGAAGACGGTCCAATGACCATGAGCCAGACCTCCGCCTTTCACCCGCGGCTTGAGCCCCTGACCAACGCCTTTGCGCCTGCTCGTGACCTGTGGGCTCCGGTCTCGTTCCCCGCCCACGGAACGCTTGAGGAGTACTGGGCCTGCAGAACCGCTGTCACGGTTCAGGACATGAGCGGCCTCAGGAAGTTCGACGTCATCGGACCGGATGCCGAGCGCCTGCTTCAGCACGCCGTGACCCGTGACGTCGCAAGGCTCTCCGTCTGGCGCGGAACCTACGCGCTCATGTGCGACGAGACCGGCCAGGTTATCGACGACGGCACGCTGTTTCGCATGGCGCCGCAACTGTTCCGGTGGTGCTGCGGCACCGAGGAGAGCGGCCGCTGGCTGACCCGGCTCACCGAGAAAAGAGGGTGGCAGGTACGCATCCACGATCTTGGTGGCGCACTGCCCAATCTGGCCGTCCAAGGGCCAAGGTCCCGGGATCTCCTGCGTGACATCGTGTTCACCCAGCCACATGTGCCGTCGCTGGAGCAGATGCGGTGGTTCGGCGCGACCGTCGCCCGCCTGCACGACCGTGAGGGCGCACCCTTCTTCCTGACACGCACCGGATACACCGGCGAACTGGGCTACGAGATCTTTTGCAGCGCTGCGGACGCGATCGTCATCTGGGACGCGCTGGCGGAGGCCGGCAGGATCCACGGGCTCACGCCCATGGGCTCCGATGCTCTTGGGATCATGCGCATCGAGGCGGGGTTCGCCGCGCCAGGATCGGAGTTTGCGCCCGGAGTCGATGCGCTGGAAGCCGGACTTGGATTTGCCGTCGACATGAACAAGCCGGATTTCGTGGGTCGCGCGGCGCTCGAACGAAACGCCGCGTCGGAAAGACGCGTCCTGAAGGGTCTCGTCTTCGAGTGCGACGACGTCCCCTCCCAAGGAGCGCCGATTTTCGAAGGCGAACGACAAGTGGGGGTTGTCACCTCCGCCACGAGGTCGCCGACGCTCGAACGCGCAATTGCGCTTGCACGCCTTTCGGTCGAGCATGCTGCTGACGAAACCGTGCTGGAGGCAGGTCAACTCGACGGCCGCATGAAGCGGCTCATAGGCAAGGTGACTTCAGTTCCCTTCGTGGACCCGAGACGCGAGAGGGCGCGGGCATGAGCGTTGTCGAGGTCGATGGCGTTTGGAAGATCTTCGGCGACAAGGCCGGCGAAGCCATAGCCGCAGTCCGCAATGAAGGGCTTGGAAAGCCCGAGGTGCTGGACCGATTTGGCGCGATCATAGGCGTAAAGGACGCCTCGTTCACGGTCGAGGAAGGCGAGATATTCTGCCTGATGGGCCTTTCAGGATCGGGCAAGTCGACGCTGGTTCGCCACATCAATCGCCTGATCGAGCCCACCACGGGCACGATCCGCATCCTTGGCGAGGACATCGGGGCGATGACGCCCGAGGTGCTGCGCGCCCTCCGCGCGGAAAAGATCGGAATGGTATTTCAGAACATGGCCCTGCTCCCGCATCGTTCGGTCAGGGACAACATCGGTTTCGCGCTCGAACTTCGAGGCAAGGATGCCTACCACCGTGCCCAACTGGCGGACCACGCCCTTGAAACGGTTTCCTTGCACGGGTACGGAGACCGGCTGCCTTCGGAGCTTTCCGGCGGCATGCAGCAGCGCGTTGGCTTGGCAAGGGCGCTCGCCGCGGATCCCGAAATCCTCTTGATGGACGAACCCTTTTCCGCACTCGATCCGCTCATTCGCCGGAACCTGCAGGACGAATTCCTGGGGCTGAGCCAGAATCTCAGGAAGACCACCATCTTCATCACTCACGACCTCGACGAAGCGATCCGGATGGGTGACCGCATCGGCATCATGAACGACGGCGAAATCGTCCAGATCGGCACGGCCGAGGATATCGTCACGGCACCCGCGGACGACTACGTGGCAGACTTCGTCGCCGGGATTTCCAGGCTGAAGCTTGTTTCCGCGTCAAAGATCATGGTTGCGGTCGAGAACCACGTCGCGCGGCACGGACCCATTGACGACGCTCACGACTACCCGACAGCACGACCCGAAGACGATCTCGACACGCTCGTGGAACTTTCCACGGGCACCGAGCTTCCCGTGCTGATTCGGCACGATGGCAACACCGTGGGGATAGTCACCAAGGACACGCTCCTTCACGGGCTGCAAGGGACTGAGAGCCAATGAGCACAACCGCAGCATTGGGTGGAGCGGAACCGCGCGAAGTCGAGAGCCGGGACGTCTCGGTAACGGTGTTCGCGGATCGGAACGCAGCCTACTACGGCTCGGTCTTCGAACGCCTCCAGAAAGGCGAGCTGCCATTCTGGCACATGAACCTCGCGGGACTGCTGATTCCATGGGTCTGGAGCGCCTGGCGCGGGGTATGGCTGATGTTCTGGGTCGCGCTCGCGCTTGACGTGG
Source organism: Paracoccaceae bacterium (assembly GCA_965208685.1). Lineage (GTDB taxonomy): Bacteria > Pseudomonadota > Alphaproteobacteria > Rhodobacterales > Rhodobacteraceae > JAJEFO01. Next base: position 2,721,833 of record CBDBPL010000007.1, read on the forward strand.
TCGGACTCGTCTGCCTGATGCAGAACTTCAAGTACGGACCATTGCTTGCAGACGCTCATCTCGACCCTTCCGCCAACGCCATCCTGATCGAACGCTATACGCGCTGGCTGGGCGTCTACAACAACGTCGGTGTCGCCACGCTCATCCTGGGTCGCCTGCTCATCGGGCTCCAGGCCAACAGATGGTATTACAGGCAATATTCCAAGTGGCGGATTGACGACCGCACAGCCCACGGCATCCAGGCAAGTCGCGTCGTGATCGCTGCGTTGATTTTGGTGCTTGTGGCGCCAATTACCCTCTACCGTGCGACGCAACAGAGAATCGACGAACGCGCCTGTTTCAACCAGGTGCGCGCAATCGACGGCACCCAGCGACTGCTGTCCCAATACGGCGTGGCCGAAATTCCTGACCTGACGGTTGCCATGGCCGAACGCCGGGACCGGCTTGTCACCGAACGGGCGACTCTGGAAGCAAGTGCGTCCCTGACCGACGACCAGAAGGGCCGGCTCAGCGAAATCCGTCGGGAAGAGCGCCAGCTCAGGCGCGAATTCAACGCGGTCGAAGACTTCAAGACCGTCTCGGCCAAGGACCGCTTCGACTGCCTGTTCATCGACGACTTCCCGACGCTTGCACGCATCGACCCGCCTGTGGACGTGACGTACAGACGCGTGCCGGACGAGGACGCCATTGCGCAAGGACGAAGCGGCGCCACAAAAGTCGTCAGGCAGGTCAAGGATCCAGTGGAAGGCCGGACCGTCAACATCTTCACCTACACGGCGGAATCAATCGACATCGGCATCAATTTCCTGCGCGCCCAGTATGCCGGAATCTTCGACGCGCTCACCAACGTGCTCCGGCAGTCGCTGATTCGCGTGGAAGTGGCGTTCATGCTGACTCCCTGGCCGGTTCTGGTCGGCCTTGCCATGATCCTGGCCTGGGCCTACTGCGGCACTGGCACGGTCGTGTTTGTCGGCTCTTCCCTGACATTTCTGGCTGTCTTCGAACTCTGGCAGATCGCGATGCAGACGATGGCGCTGGTCGTGGTGGCCACCGCGATATGCATCTTCGTTGGCTTGCCGGTCGGAATCTGGATGGCAAAGAACCGGATCGCGAACTGGGTCACCGAACCGATTCTCGACGTGATGCAGACCATCCCCTCGCTTTCGTATCTCGTCCCCGCCGTGGCCTTCTTTGGAATCTCGCAGCCTCCGGCCGTGCTCGCAACCGTGGTCTTCGCCATACCGCCCATGGTGAAGCTGACCGCTCTTGGCATCAGGCAGGTCCCGCAAAGCACCAAGGAGGCGGCCCTGGCCTTCGGCGCATCCGAACGGCAGCTGCTGATGAAGGTCGAACTTCCCATGGCCGTGCCGTCGATAATGGCGGGCCTGAACCAGACGATCATGCTGGCACTCTCCATGGCAACGATCTCGGCATTCATCGGCGCGGAAGGCCTTGGCGCAATCGTGACTGCCTGCGCTGGGCGATGCCCAGGCCGGAAAGGGCCTGCTCGCAGGCATCGCCATCGCCCTCGTGGCCATGGTGATCGACAGAATTCTCAAGGGGATCCGCAGTTCGCTGAGCCGGATCTGAGAATGCACAGGACTCAATCTCAAAAAGGGAGAGATCATGAGACTTACATTGAAGGCGGCGGCGATTGGCACCGCGCTCCTTGCGGCGACCGGTGCCGGCGCACAGGAAACCGTCAAGCTCTCCGACCTGAGCTGGAACGGCGCCCGCGCAATCGGCCACGTCCTGAAGGCCATCATCACCGGCCCGATGGGCCATCAAGCCAGGCGGAAATCATCGAGGGCATGAACCAGCAGTCGGTCATCTATGCCGGCATGGACAAAGGGGACGGCTCGATCGACGTCCACACCGACATGTGGATGCCCAACTGGCAGTCTGCCTGGGACGAGTACATCGTGGGCAACGGCACGGTTGACCACAACATGCCCTACAAGGGCACTTCAAACATCTACGTTCCGTTCTACTTGGCCGACACGATCCGCTCGATCGAAGACCTCAAGAAGCCGGAAATCGCCGCCATGTTCGACACGGACGGCGACGGCCTGGGCGAATACTGGGCCGGTGACGTGACCTGGGCTTCGACCAAGCGGTGGCAGATCAAGTTCAAGTCCTACGGCCTGGACAGCCTTTGGGAGCCGAACATCATCTCCGCCGACACGTTCAAGGCCGGTCTTGCTGCGGCTTACGCCGCGTCACAGCCGCAGCTGTTCTACGCCTGGACACCCGAGTCCATCCACGTGCAGTTCGATCTTGTGAAGGTCGAGGAACCGGCCCGCTTCGAAGGCTGCGAAGATGTCGATCTCGATGCCGAGAACTGGCTGGAAGTCTCGCATTTCGAGTGCGTCATCAAGGACAACGACGTCTATATCGCGTTCTCGAAGTCGCTTTGGGACCGCAACCCCGCGGTGGCACAGATGCTCAAGAACGTGCAACTGACCGGTGATGAAGTCGGCCTGTGGATTCTCGAGATCTTCGAGAAGAAGCGGGATCCTCAGGAAGTCGCCGAGGAGTGGATTGCCGACAACCAGGACATCGTGAACTCCTGGATCAACGGCTGATCCGACTTCACGTGCCAGAACGGGTCACGTGCCCTGCCCTGGGCACGTGACCCCCTTCCGTTTGAAGACTCTCCCCCATTGCACAAGGAACCTGGGCCCCGTTGAATGACCGAGGGCCTGCGGCCCAGGCGACGGCATCATGCAGTGCCGCTCTCATGTCCGGCGACGACGCGCGACTCCGCGGAATGCTGGCTGCGCCGCGCTGCAATTCGCTCTGATCACTGTTCGCCGCTAATCGATGCCCAGCATCTTCCGATTCGCGGCCGCATCCGTATCACCGCCCGCAAAGTCGTCAAACGCCCTTTCGGTCACGCGGATGACATGGTCCCTCACGAAGGCCGCACCTTCCCGGGCGCCGTCCTCCGGATGCTTCAAGCAGCACTCCCATTCCACCACGGCCCAGCCGTCGAAACCGCCTGCCGCGAGCTTCGAGAACACCGACACGAAATTCACCTGCCCGTCGCCAAGGGACCTGAAACGGCCCGCGCGGTCGACCCATGGCTGAAAGCCTGAATAGACCCCCTGCCGACCTGTCGGGTTGAACTCGGCATCCTTGACGTGAAACATGCGGATCCGGTCCTTGTAGATGTCGATGTTGTCCAGGTAGTCGAGGCACTGCAGCACGTAGTGCGACGGGTCGTAAAGCATGCAGGCCCGCGCGTGATTGCCGGTTCGCTCCAGGAACATCTCGTAGGTGACGCCGTCATGCAGATCCTCGCCGGGATGTATCTCGAAACAGATGTCGACCCCGCAATCCTCGGCGTGATCAAGTATCGGACGCCAGCGCGAAGCCAGTTCGTCAAACGCCGTCTCGATCAGTCCCGCCGGGCGCTGCGGCCAAGGATAGATGTATGGCCAAGCCAGCGCCCCCGAAAACGCCGCCTGTTCCGTGAGACCTAGATTCCTCGAGGCGGTCAGCGCCTTCCTGACCTGGTCGACCGCCCATTCCTGCCGCGCCCGGGGATTGCCGCGCACGGCTTCGGCAGCAAACCCGTCAAAGGCCGTGTCATACGCGGGATGTACCGCCACGAGCTGGCCTTGAAGGTGCGTCGACAACTCGGTCACCTCGATGCCGTTCTCGGCGGCCATTCCCTTGAACTCGTCGCAATAGTCCTTGCTTTCGGCCGCCTTCTCCAGTTCGAAGAGGCGATCGTCCCAGGAGGGCACCTGCACGCCCTTGTAGCCGCAATCGGCCGCCCACCTCGTGATGCCGTCCCAGGAATTGAACGGCGCCTCGTCGGCCGCAAACTGCGCCAGGAACAGCGCTGGCCCCTTCATCGTCTTCATGACGGGTTCCCTCCCGGTTCATGCGTTTTCCGGCCTGCAGCGATTCGCCCCGCCGTCATCGGAAGGTACGTCTTTCCGGGCCGTACGCAACACCGCCCGGCATCGCCTCGGCCCTTGTCATGCGAATGGCGGCAAAATACGGTCACGGCATGGGGATGGACTGCATAGGCGCCGATGCGCTCTCAGACAGGCTCGAAGCCAAGCGCGACGACCTTGTGGCGTTGACGCAGGAACTGGTCCGCATCCCAACCGTCAATCCTCCGGGCGAGAACTATCGCGACATCTGCGAGTTTCTCGCACGTCGACTCGAAAGGTCCGGCTTCACGGCAACCATCGAACGCGCCGAAGGCGCGCCCGGCGACAGTGACCGCCATCCGCGCTGGAATGTCGTTGCGCGGCGCGAAGGAGCGCTGCCGGGACAGTGCGTCCACTTCAACAGCCACATCGACGTGGTCGAGGCCGGGCGCGGATGGACCTTTGACCCGTTCGGGGCGGAACTCGCCGACGGGAAGATCTACGGGCGCGGATCCTGCGACATGAAGGGCGGGTTGGCAGCCTCGATCATCGCGGTGGAAGCATTCGTCGAGACATGTCCGGGCCATCCGGGCATGATCGAGATCTCCGGGACCGCCGACGAGGAAACAGGTGGCTACGGCGGTGTCGCGCATCTCGCCGAACAAGGCCGCTTTGCACATGTTGATCACGTGATCATACCGGAGCCGCTGCAGAAAGACCGCATCTGTCTCGGTCACCGGGAGTCTGGTGGGGCGAGATCGAAACGCACGGGGAAATCGCGCATGGTTCGATGCCGTTCCTCGGCGACTGCGCGGTGCGCCACATGGGCGCGGTCCTGCGCGAAATGGAGGACAAGCTCTATCCGGCGCTTGCCGCAAAGCGCACGGACATGCCGGTCGTGCCGGAGGGCGCACGGCAATCCACGATGAACATCAACAGCCTGCACGGCGGGCAGGCAGAGCCGCCGGAAGACTTCACCGGCTGGCCTTCAGCCTGCGTGCCCGACAATGCGCGAATGATCGTCGACCGGCGCTACCTGATCGAGGAAAGCCGGGACGAGGTCGTGCGCGAGATCGAAGACGTGCTCAAGGGAATTGCGCAAGAGAGACCGAACTTCAGCTACGACCTTCGCGAACTCTGGAGCGTGGCGCCCACGATGACCGAAAGGGACGCGCCAGTCGTCAAGGGCGTCGCCAAGGCCATCAGGGAGGTCTTCGGCAGGGACCCGGACTACGTCGTCTCGCCCGGCACCTACGACCAGAAGCACATTGACCGGATCGGAAAGCTCGACAACTGCATTGCCTACGGACCCGGACTCTTGGAACTCGCGCACAAACCGGATGAATACGTCGTGGTTCAGGATATGATGGACTCGGCCAAGGTCATGGGGCTTTGCCTCATGGATCTGCTCACCTCGCAACGACAGGCACCCGCCTGACCAACACAAAGGAGACACTCATGAACAGCATTCAGCAATCGGCCGCCGCGTTCGCGCTTTTGGCGCTGACTGCCGGCGGCGCATGGGCTGCCAAGGCCGACGTCACGATTGGCATTCAGCTGGAGCCGCCCCACCTCGATCCCACATCGGCCGCCGCCGGAGCCATTGACCAGGTCCTGTATTCGAACGTCTTCGAAGGCCTGACCCGGTTCGGCCCCGACGGCTCGGTCGGACCGGGCCTCGCCGAAAGCTGGGAGATTTCTGAGGACGGCACGACCTACACGTTCAACCTGCACACAGGCGTAAAGTTCCATGACGGCACTGACCTCGAGGCCACGGACGTGGTCTTTTCACTGGATCGCGCACGCGCCGAGGATTCGCAGAACGCCCAGAAGGCACTGTTCGCCGGCATCAAGTCCGTCGAGGCGACCGGACCGACCACGGTCGTGGTCACCTTGAATGCGCCGCAGGGCAATTTCCTCTTCAACATGGCTTGGGGAGACGCCGTCATCGTGGCGCCCGAGAGCATTGACGACATCAAGGGCAATCCTGTCGGCACCGGCGCGTTCAGTTTCTCCGAATGGAAACGGGGCGACAGCATCACGATTGTTCGCAACGCGGACTACTGGGGCGCCGCACCGGCACTCGAGCAGGCGACGTTCAAGTTCATTTCGGAGCCGACCGCAGCCTTCTCCGCGATGATGGCCGGCGACATCGACGCCTTCTACTCCTATCCGGCACCGGAAAACCTTGTGCAGTTCGAGGCGGATCCCCGCTTCACCGTGCTGGCCGGCAACACGGAAGGCGAGACCATCCTTGCGATCAACAACAAGATGGAGCCCTTCGGCGACGTCCGCGTTCGCAAGGCCGTCAGCATGGCGATAGACCGTCAGGCGATCATTGACGGAGCCATGTTCGGGTACGGCACGCCCATCGGAACGCACTTCGCACCGCATCATCCGGACTATGTCGACCTGACAGGAAACACGCCACATGACCCGGAGGCCGCCAAGGCGCTCTTGGCGGAGGCCGGATATCCCGACGGCTTCGAGACCACGCTCAAGCTGCCGCCGCCATCCTACGCGCGGCGCGGAGGCGAAATCATCGCCGCGCAGTTGCGCGAGATCGGAATCGAGACCGAGATATCCAACCTTGAATGGGCGCAGTGGCTGGAACAGGTGTTTCGCGGCTACGACTACGGGCTGACCATCGTCAGCCACACAGAGCCCATGGACATCGGAATCTACGCTCGCCCGACATACTACTTCCAGTATGACAACCCGGAGTTCCAGGAGCTGATCAGCGAGTTGAGCGTCGAAAACGACCCGGCAAGACGCTCGGCAATGCTGCAGGAGGCGCAGAGGACCATCTCGGAAGACTACGTCAACGGCTTCCTCTTCCAGCTGGCGCTCACGTCGGTCGTGGATGCAAGGCTGAACGGCATCTGGCCCGATGCCCCGACGCAGGCCGTGGACCTGACCGGAGTCAGCTGGACGGAGTGATCATGCAAGCAGCCGGCTGACATGCTGCGCTACACCGTCAAGCGACTGGGCTCGCTTCTGGCCTCGCTGGTCGTCGCGAGCCTGGTCATCTTTGCATGCATCGAAGTCGTGCCGGGCGATCCGGCCTCCTTCATGCTGGGCATCAATGCGCAGCCGGACACGGTGGCCGCCCTCAGGGAAGAGCTTGGCCTGAACAGGGCGCCCCACGAGCGCTACATCGCCTGGGTCAGCGGCCTGGTGACCGGAGACTTCGGCACGTCCTACACCTACCGCTCCCCCGTGTCCGAGATCGTGGTCGAGCGGCTTGCGATTTCGCTGCCCCTCGCGATCTATGCGCTCAGCCTCACGATCCTCGTCGCCTTCCCGGTCGGCATCCTGGCGGCGACGCGGCGCGGGTCGCTGACCGACATCTCCGTCATGGCGACCACGCAACTCGGCGTTGCCATCCCCAACTTCTGGTTCGCGCTGCTGATGGTTCTCCTCTTCGCGGTCAATCTGCGCTGGTTCTCGGCTGGCGGCTTTCCGGGATGGGACGAGGGATTCCTGGCCGCCGTCAAGGCGCTTACGCTGCCCGCGATCGCGCTCGCGCTGCCGCAGGCATCCATCCTGGCGCGCGTGATGCGCTCCTCGCTGCTCGACACCCTGTCTGAAGACTACATCCGAACCGCCCGGGCGAAGGGCCTTACGGCACGCCAGGCACTTCGGAGGCACGCGCTCCGCAACGCCCTGATCCCGGTGCTGACGATCATCGGCCTCCAGTTCTCGTTCTTGCTGGCCGGCGCGATCATCATCGAGAATGTCTTCTTTCTTCCCGGCCTTGGCAGGCTCGTGTTCCAGGCCATCTCGCAGCGTGACCTGATCGTGGTCGAAAGCGTGGTGATGCTCCTGGTCTTTGCCGTGATCATCGTGAACTTCCTGGTCGATCTTGCCTATGCCTGGGTCGATCCGCGCCTGAGATCGCGCGCATGACGGAGGAAGGGCTGTTTCGCGCGGCACTTAGGTCACGCAACCTCGTCGTGGGGAACCTGCTTGCCGCAGCCTTCGCGATCGGGGCGCTGCTGTCCTTTTTCTGGACCCCGTACGACGTCACCGAACTCGCCATCGCCACAAGGCTCCAGGCGCCTTCGGGAGTTCACTGGTTCGGAACGGACCACTTCGGCCGGGACATCCTCTCGATGATAATGGTTGGCGCTCAAACCTCGATCGCGGTTGCGATCGTCGCGGTCGGCATCGGCATGGGCATCGGCGTGCCGCTCGGCCTGGCGGCAGCTGCGCGGCGGGGCAGCCTTCTTGACGAGACCATCATGCGCGGCAACGACCTCGTGTTCGCGTTCCCGAGCCTCCTCATCGCGATCATGATCACGACCGTATTCGGGCCGTCGGCGCTGAACGCGATCATCGCGATCGGCATCTTCAACATCCCGGTGTTCGCGCGCCTGACGCGCGGAGCGGCGCTTCCGCTCTGGACCCGCGACTACATCCTCTCGGCACGGGTTTCCGGAAAGGGGCCCGTGCGGATCTCTGTCGAGCACATCCTGCCCAACGTGACCAATCTCCTGATCGTTCAGGGCACGATCCAGTTTTCGCTCGGGATCCTTGCCGAAGCGGCGCTGAGCTACGTCGGCCTGGGAGTGCAGCCGCCAACGCCCTCCTGGGGCCGCATGCTTGCGGACAGCCAGACGCTGATCGCGATCGCGCCGCACATGGCGATGTTTCCCGGCTTCGCCATACTCCTGACGGTGCTCGGCCTCAACCTTGCGGGCGACGGCCTGCGCGATCTCCTCGATCCCCGAATCCGGACCGTGCAGCCGTGACGCTTCTCGATGTCCAGAACTTGGTCCTGTCGATCCACGGAACGTCTGTCCTGAAGGGAATCTCGCTCGACATCGCGCCTGGAGAGGTCTGCGGGGTGATCGGCGAAAGCGGCTCGGGCAAGTCTCTCACCGCGCTTTCGGCGATGCAGCTCCTGCCCGAAGGCTCGGACTGCAGCGGCCGGATCACCGTCGCGGGCCGCGATGTCCTCTCGATGCGCGAAGCCGAACTTTGCCGAATGCGCGGCGCAGACGTCGGCATGGTGTTCCAGGAGCCCATGACGGCATTGAACCCGGTCCAGACGATCGGGCACCAGGTTGCCGAGACCATCCTGATTCACGAAGGCACGAGCAAGGCCGAGGCACTGTCCCGGGCCGCCGAGACGCTCGCCCGCTGCGAGATGCCGCAATCCAAGTTCCCGCTCGACCGCTTTCCGCACGAGCTTTCCGGGGGACAGCGGCAGCGGGTCGTCATCGCAATCGCGATCGCGCTCGGCCCGAAGCTCCTCATCGCCGACGAACCCACGACCGCGCTTGACGTCACGACCCAGGCCGAAATCCTGTCGCTTCTTCGACGTCTCGTGGACGAGGACGGCATGGGCCTCATGCTGATCTCGCACGACCTGGCGGTCGTGACAGGACTAGCCGACGACGTCTTCATCATGAAGGACGGAGAGGTCGTGGAACGGAGGACGGCCCGCACGCTCCACCGTGACATGACGCACCCTTACACCAAGGCGCTCTTCGAGGCTTCGGGTCACCAGCCCGACCGCACCGAATCTCGAGTCGAGGAGTCCCTTCTGAAGGTCGAGAACGTTTCACGCGACTACCTGCTGCCGCGTCGCACGATTCTTGGCGCGCACCCGACAATGCGCGCCGTCGACGCCGTGCGATTCGAGGTCCGCCGTGGCGAATGCGTTGGCCTCGTGGGCGAAAGCGGCTGCGGCAAGTCCACGCTGACCCGCGCGATTCTGGGACTTGAGCCCGTCCAGGAAGGGAGCATCACCCTCGACGGCCGGGACGTGTTCGCCGAACCGGATGTCCGCCGAAAGATGCAGGTCGTGTTCCAGGATCCGTTTGGATCGTTCAACCCTCGTCACAGGGTTGCCCGGCTGGTCAGCGAGCCGTTTCATCGTCTCAACCGTTCGGCGACGACGGACGAGGTCGACGAGGCGTTGACGTCCGTCGGACTGGCGCCAAAGGACAAGCACAAGTACATACACGAATTCTCCGGCGGCCAGCGGCAGCGCATCGCCATCGCGCGCGCGTTGATCATCCGTCCGGAGCTCATCATTCTCGACGAGGCCGTCTCAGCGCTCGACGTATCGATCCGGGCTCAGATCCTCGACCTCTTGGTCGACCTGTCGGTCACGTACGGCCTGACCTACCTGTTCATCACGCATGACCTGACGGTTGTCCGTTCGATCGCCGACCGGATCCTCGTCATGCATGCGGGCCGGATCGTCGAGCAGGGAAAGACGGACGACGTGTTCGAGGCCCCGCGCGACGCCTACACGCGTCGCCTGCTCGATGCAGCTCCGAAACTGCCCGCGTGACGCAAGGAGGACCGACATGGCATTCAATCCCCTCCTCTCCCGAACCGATTGCCGATTCATTGGCGGCCGCTGGTTGCAGGCTGCCGGAGACCGGAAACTCGCGTTGAACGATCCTTCAACCGGCAAGCCGCTCTGCGAGATTGCCCGCTGCGACGCAAGTGACGTTGGCGATGCCGTCACGTCGGCCAAGGCATCGCTTGCGAGCGAATGGGGCGCGGCCACGGCAGCAGAGCGCGGGCGCATCCTGGGCCGGATCGCGCAGGAAGTGCTGAACCAGGTCGACTCTTTGGCCAGGATGGAGGCCATGGATGTCGGCAAGCCGCTTACGCAGGCACGTGCGGACGCCGTCGCGCTTGCCCGATACATGGAGTTCTACGGCGGTGCCGCCGACAAGCTGCACGGCGAGACCATCCCCTACCTGGACGGCTACACGGTGTACACGCTCCGCGAGCCGCACGGCGTAACGGGGCACATCATCCCCTGGAACTATCCGATGCAGATCATCGGCCGCTCGGTAGGCGCCGCGCTTGCGACGGGGAACGCCTGTGTTCTCAAGCCCTCCGAGGACGCCTGCCTCACGGCCCTTGCCTTCGCAGAGCTGGCCTCACGTGCCGGGCTGCCGCCGGGCGCGCTCAACGTGGTGCCGGGACTCGGCGAAGAGGCCGGATCGGCGCTGTCGGCGCATCCCGGCATTGATCACGTCTCGTTCACCGGATCGGTTGCGGTCGGCAAGATGATCCAGGCGGCCGCTGCAGCGCATGTCGTGCCCGTCACGCTCGAACTGGGCGGCAAGTCTCCGCAGGTCGTCTTTGCGGATGCGGACATTGAGGCCGCTCTGCCGTTTCTCGTGAATGCAGGCATTCAGAACGCGGGCCAGACCTGTTCCGCATCGTCCCGCATCCTGGTCGAACGATCACGCCACGACGAGGTGACGGCCCTGATGGCGGAGCGCTACCGTGCGCTGCGCACCGGTCCCGCCCTCGCCGACCTGGACGTCGGGCCGCTGGTTTCGGACGCCCAGAAATCGATCGTCGAGGGGTTCATGGCCAAGGGCTCTCCGTCACAGATCGTGGCACAAGGCGAGATTGTCGATGATGCACCAAGAGGCGGTGCCTATGTTGCCCCGACGCTCTATGCGGGGGTCGATCCCGAGCACGTTCTCGCGCAGGACGAGATTTTTGGTCCCGTGCAAGTGATCATTCCGTTCGATGACGAAGATCACGCAACGGCCATCGCGAACGGCACGAAATACGGTCTCGTCGCATCCTGCTGGACGCGGGACGGCGCACGCCAGATGCGCATGGCCAGAAAGCTGCGGGCCGGACAGGTCTTCCTCAACAACTACGGTGCGGGCGGCGGCGTGGAGCTGCCCTTCGGCGGGCGCGGCCTGTCGGGACATGGGCGGGAAAAGGGGTTCGAGGCGATGTACGGTTTCACCGTTTCGAAGACCGTTGCGGCACTGCATGGATAGGAGACCGAAATGCGGTTGAAGGGGAAAGCTGCCATCGTGACCGGAGGCGCATCCGGATTCGGCGCCGGCATTGCCGGCAAGTTCGTCGCGGAAGGCGCACAAGTGATGATCGCGGACGTGAACGGCAAGGCCGCCGAGGCGAAGGCACATGAGCTTGGCTGCAAGGCCGTCGAGACCGACGTGTCAAGTGACAGCGACGTTGCCGCGATGGTGACCTCTGCGAAATCGGTCTTCGGGAAGATCGACATCCTTGTCAACAATGCCGGGGTGACGCACCTGCCCGCGCCGCTGGACGAGGTCAGCGAAGCGGACTTCGACCGCGTGTTCGCCGTCAACTGCAAGTCGGTCTACCTGACCGCCCGGCATGCTTTGCCCGTCTTCAAGGAGCAGGGTGCAGGCGCAATCCTGAACGTGGCGTCTACGGCCGGCGTCAGCCCGAGACCCCGGCTCAACTGGTACAATGCGTCAAAGGGCTGGATGAACACGGCCACCAGGACGATGGCGGTCGAACTGGCTCCTGTCGGCATCCGCGTGAACGCGCTGAACCCCGTGGCAGGCGAAACGCCGCTCCTGAAGAGCTTTCTCGGCGAGGACACGCCTGAGATGCGAGCCAGGTTCCTCGCGACGATTCCCTTGGGCAGGTTCTCGACGCCTGAGGACATTGGCAACGCGGCCTGCTACCTTTGCTCCGACGAGGCCGGCATGGTGACGGGGGTCTGTCTCGAGGTAGACGGCGGGCGCTGCATTTGAGCGGATCCCTGAACCGCAGCCGCAGTCCCTGAACGGCAAGGTCGGACGCACCTTGCGCATGCAACCGGAGACAGTCGGAAATTACGCCTTTGGCACTGGGGGCGTTCCATGAGTATGGAATGTCTCGATCGTCTTCAGCCCCCAGGCCTGGCCCTTCCTGCGCTCCGTTTCCGTCCAGGTCACAGGTTCCCAGTCGGGCTGCAGGATCAGGCGCGCACCGGAATTCGCCAGCTCCACCCGGTTGCCGGCAGGCTCCCAGACATAGAGGAAAAAGGTGCCTTGTATCGCGTGCTTGTGCGGCCCCGTCTCGATATGGACGCCGTTCTCGAGGAAGATGTCTGCTGCCCGCAGGATGTCCTCCCTCTGGTCGCAGGCGTAGGTCAGGTGATGGAACCGCCCGTTCCCGCCACCATGTTCCTCGGTGCAGGCGAGATCATAGGTCTTGTTGTTCACGGTGAACCAGCAACCTCCAAGCCGACCGTTGTCGAGAAGGATCTGCTCGGTCACGCGTGACCCGAGGGTCGCGATCATGAAGTCCCGGAACGCGGTGACGTCCTCGGCAAGAAGGTTCACGTGATCCAGGCGTCTCGGGCAGCATCCCCGCCCGTGGTATCGCTGGGCAATGTTCTTCAGCGCCGGGCGTTCGCCTTCTGGCGCCTCGAACTTCCGCGTCTCCCAATAGACCTCGAACACGTGCCCGAAGGGATCCTCGAACCGGAATGCCGGGCCATGGCCAGGGTCGCCGTCGGCCCAGCCAAGAACCCTGCAGCCCGATTCGTTGATCGCTGCCACCCGCCGCTCCAGGGACTCCGGCGAAGACACGCGATAGGCGACGTGGCCGACACCCGTCGTGTGGTGCCGCGTGAGCTTGAGCGTATGGAATTCGTAGTCGTCAAAGGCGCGAAGATAGACGCTGTCCTCGTCTCGGCCGCTCTCCGTCAGCCCGAAGACGCGAACAAAGAAGTCGAGGCTCTCCTCGAACCTGTCGGTGTGGAGTTCCACGTGGCCCAGATGGGCAACGTCATTGGCAGGATTCAACTGGAATCTCCTTGTATGCGAACGCACGGAGCTGCAGTGTTGGCGATCGGATGCTGGAACGTCCGCTGCGACGGGATCAAACCGGGCGCTTGGCGCATGATCGAAAAAAATCGTTGGTCGCGAATCATGCCGCTTCGGGGTTGAAGAGCGGAATGTCCATCTCGCGAGCGACCTCGTTCATCCGCTGGTCGCAGCTCGCGAGCTCCACATTCTGGCCTTGATCGGCCAGATACGCGAATGACGCCAAGTGCAGGGAGTCAAGCGTCCGCGGCGGAGCCGGAATGGCGTCCAGCGCCCGCGCCAGGTCCCGCGGAGTCAATTCCAGGAGCGCGACCCGTCCAATGGGCTGGCGCGCCGCCTCGCCGTGCGAATCCGCAATGCTGCGTGAATGCAGTGGCGTCCAAATCTCGCATTCCAGGAGCCGGCTCGACACCAAGGTCCCGTCCCGAACGGAAACCTGGGGCCGCCAATCTTCGGTCAGCAGCCACGCCAGCGCGACGGACGTGTCAAGATAGATCACCGATCGTGCCTGGTCTCGTCGAGTTCGGCCAGAACCTCGTCCAGACTGGCAACCGGTGCGGGCCTGGGCGGCGGTCCGGATCCCGCGAGCGGCGGCGGCACAGGCACGCCGGACCGCACCGACTCGGCGAGGAACGCATCGGCGCGGACCGGACTCCGGGTCTCCCTGGACGGGCCCGATTCCGCCACCACTAGGTCACGATCAGCCACCAAGACCGTCTCGCCTGACGCAGCGAGCCGGACGTATTCGCTCAACTTGCTGTTCAGGACCTTGATGCAAACCGATCTCATGCGGGCAAGGTAGCTACCGAGCGCGACCTTCGTCAACCGGCATCGCGGACCTGCACATTGCGGTCAGAACGCGGGCCGCGCTGCGCTGTCAGGCCATGTCGTGCGCGGCCTGCCTGCCAAAACAGTCGAAGCAATGTAGCTCAAGGGGGACTCGGCGCTGACGAAACTCCTGATCGACGCGCGACTACCGTGATGGCAAGCGCCGCATTGTCAACGAAATTGTCGTCGCGAGATGACGGGGCACGGTCAACATGCTGTCCCTGCCCCGTGCCGTCAAAGATACGCAAGATCCCGGGACCGGTCCCGCTAGCCGTCGGTCAATCCCCTGGCGAATTCGTCAAGGAGACGTGCCAGTTCGTCCGGCGCCTCGACCATCGCGTCATGCATGGTAGCGATCCGGTCGCTCTTCCAGCCCGGCCGGTCCTTGACGCGATCGTGCTCGCCCCAGAACGCGGAAGGGCGGTTCCGCTCGCACAGGATGTAGTAACGGTGTGCCACCTCGACTTCCCGCCCGGTCAAGGTAACGCCGCGGGCCAGGGTTCCCACCGGCTGCGGCGTGCACATTGACTTCAGCCAGTCCTTGACCGCTTCGTCTTCGGCCCAGGCATCGAACAGATCCGGCTGAACTCCGGCGGCACCGCTGTCGATCTCGGCCTGGAACCGCGCCACGCGCTCTGGGTTGTTTCTCGCAAGTGGCGAAACGCCGCTCTCTTCCGGAACGAAGGCATCGAGATACACGAGCGCTCTCACGCGCTCCGGCTCCTGCCCCGCGACACCCGTCACGATCAGGCCGCCATAGGAGTGTCCGACAAGGATGACGTCCTCAAGTTCAGCCCACCGCAAGACGTTCACCACGTCCAGCACGTGAAGATCGGGGTCGATCTCCGAACTCAGCAGGTGGCTCCGCTCGCCAAGACCGGTCAGCGTCGGCGCAAAGGCGCGATGCCCTGCTTCGCGAAGCGCGTCTTCCACCTTGGCCCAGCACCATCCGCCATGCCATGCACCATGCACCAGGACAAACACCGCCACCGCGATCCTCCGTAACGATTCACCGAAACGCGCCAGCTCAGGAACTTCATCCCGGGCCACATCCACGATTCGGAATTTTCCCCGCGCTTCCTTACAGGAAACGTGACGACATTCCTAACTTGCGATGCACGTATTGCCCGGCCAAAGGCGGAGGAGCATTGTGCGTCGGGAACCGGATCTCACCTCGAGGATTTGATTCCCGGACCAGCATGAACGGAGAGGGCAAGCACCATGGCACTGCGCATAAACGACACGGCTCCGGACTTCACGGCCGACACGACCGAGGGTCCGATCAGCTTTCACGACTGGATTGGCGACGGCTACGCAATTTTGTTTTCGCATCCCAAGGACTTCACGCCGGTTTGCACGACCGAGCTCGGACTGATGGCAGGCATGCAGGAAGAATTCTCGAGGCGGAACGCCAAGATCATCGGAATCTCGGTCGATCCCGTGGACGACCATCACCGATGGAAGGACGACATCAAGACGGTCACCGGGAACTCGGTAGGCTACCCCATGATCGGCGACCCGGAGATGAAGGTCGCCAAGCTCTACGACATGCTGCCCGCAAGCGAAGAGAAGATCGAAGGGCGCACGCCCGCAGACAACCAGACCGTGCGGACCGTATTCATCGTCGGGCCTGACAGGAAGGTGAAGCTGTCACTGACCTATCCAATGACGACCGGACGGAACTTCGACGAGATCCTGCGGGCCCTGGACTCAATTCAGTTGACAATGGATCACCAGGTCTCGACGCCAGCAAACTGGAAGCAGGGCGAAAACGTCATCGTTGTACCCGCCGTGTCCGATGAAGACGCCAAGGCGCGGTTCGACGGTTTCGACAAGGTGCTGCCGTATCTCAGAACCGTCAAGCAACCGACCTGATTGGGACGCCTGATGTCATAGGGCATGGTCGAATTCGCCAGCCACCGCTGGCCATGGCAATCCGTTCCAGATGCATTTGGCCGGATCGACAGGAATGATCGACCGGAATCTCGGCAAGGTCGATTACCGTCGCAAGGCAAGCCGGAACACGTGGCGTATGCCAAATGCCAGAAGGACATATGTCAGGATCGAAAGGCCCAATCCCAGAAGGCGCGCGAAACCGTGCATGTTGCCAATATACGTGTCGAACAGCGCAGCCACAGCGATGTACGGTGCCACGAGGACCGTTCCCAGCACTGGACTGACCTGCAACCCGACGAAAAGGCCGATGACCGGCAAGATGAATCCGGCAACGATGCCAATCACGAGCGTGACGACGTTGCCGAGCGTCAGGAGAGATTTCAGTTTGTTTGCCATGACTGGACACCGCAGCAGGTTGTCTTGCGCGGGATCATTGTTCACGAGAATCGATCACCGGCAAGACTCCCTGCGCAAATGCGAGAAGCTCCGCTTCCGTGGTACTTGTGGCTGCTACCGCCCTCACGGGCAGGAATGAGTCACTCGGCCGTGCCGGCATCCGGAGCGGCGCCTTCCGGCCAGAGCGCATCAAGCGGGAAACTGATGGCCTCGAAGGGTGGCAACGACACCGGCGCGTCGTCCGCCAGCGTGACCAGCAGCACCCAGTGACCGTCGCGGAGTTCGAACGCTTCAAGCGTCTTCGAAACTGGATCCACGAACCAGAGATGCGAGACGCCCTCCCGGGCATAGATCGTACGCTTCTCGTTCTGATCGATCCGGCGGGTCGAGGGCGACAGCACCTCGCACGCCCAGTCGGGCGCGATGTCGAAATAGGCCGCATCCGGATACTCGGGCATCGTCTCGCGCCTCCAGCCCGCCAGGTCCGGCACCACGATGTCGTCGCCCAGGTGCAGTTCCGGCTCGTCCACGATCCACCACCCGCCGGGGCCGCCGCGCCCGCGACCAAACGGCGCAACCAGTTCCCCGCCCAAAATCGAACTCGCCCAGGCATGTCGCGCGGCAGGCCTTGGATGGGTGTGAAGCGTGCCTGCGAGCACTTCGGCCACCATGTGGGGCGGTGCATCCAGCACGTCCTGGTAGGTCGCCTTGCGATGCGATTTGCCTGTCGGTCTCGTCTGAACGTTCATGCCAAGCGTTCCATTGCCAGGCACAGAATAGCCGCGCGCCGGTTTCCTGACAACAATCCCATGTCTGCTGCCCACAACTGACCGTGTCCGGCCAAGCGCGCAAATGACCGGTCGCCAACGCACTGCAAACCCGGCCAGTGAGGCCACATTCGGAATTGCCCGTCTTCAAGCGCCCGTCCCCGATCCTAAGATCGGGACTTCGTATCCTCGACTTGGTCGCGCTTCCGTGGTCGCTCCGCGAACCCCTTTCGTTTGGTGCCTCGCGCGTGGCTACGCCGCGAACATAAGCACGACAAGGCCAAGATCGCCGCCGGCCCGGTCTTGCTGGCGGCGCGTACATTGGTCCGCGGTGACCATGACCTCCAAGCCCTCCTCTTCGGCTTTGCGGATCAGAATCCCGTTCTCGAGCAACTCCCATCCTTTCTCTGCGCAACGATCCACGGAGTGCTCTTGGAGGTGCCTTTGTAGCGGTGCCGACGTCCCGTGGTCGAACAGGATTTTCGCGCTTGAACGGCCGTCTTGATGGAGTCGGCTTCGTGCTTCAGGACCGCGATCACCTGCCACTCCTTGACTTCGGGATACCACTTAAGAAATTCCTTCACGGTGGCCCCGCCCTCCAGGTTCTCGAAGAGCGCGTATACCGGCACCCGAGTTCCCGTGAAGGCCCAGTCACCGCTGATCTTGCTGGGATGACGTTCCACCGCAGGGCAGTTCGTCCAGTCCGTCACGGTTTTGCATCCTTTCCCGGAGAGTCTTTGGGATGTCATGGGTTGAACTCGGCTGGAATTGACCCGTCTCCGCCCAAAATCGGACTTGATTTGGCAATTCAGACGCGAGCCCGTACAAGTCAAGCGCACCAATGACGACGTCGGCAATGCGCCGCCCGTTTCGGGATACGAAGTGCCCTGCACCGCTTACCTTCGAAAGACCAGCTCCGGCACGACCACTGGCCACCGGTCCCGCTTGACATGTTCGCGATACTCGTCGGCACCGTCTTCCCGAAACCATATGCAGACTGCGTGCACCCTGCCCTCGACAAACGCGGCACCAACCGGAGGCTTGAAGCTCCTTGCGAGCCGTCCAACCGGAACGTCGCGTTGATCCACGACCAGCCAACGATCGCCCCTTTGCCTCAACCCGATGGGATCGCCGATGTTCAACCGTTCAAGAGCGCGGAGTGCAATATGGCCCTCTCGGAGCCGTCCCGCATAGCTCAAGTCCACATTGGACAGTTCAGGCGTCCGATAGAGCCTGTCGCTGCCTGAGACGTCAATCGGCTCCAGGCCCGGTTCCCGCCGCAGGAACGCCGGATCATCAAGATCGCAGATGATCGGATGCCTCCGCTTCATCGACAGGAGGGCAAGGCTGCGACGCGCACGGGTCATGGCGACATAGTACAGCCTGCGTTCGGAATCGGGATCCCTGTCCCGAGACCGCCCTTCCCAGCCGCCGTCAAGAATGACCACGTCATCGAATTCAAGGCCCTTGGCCCTGTGTGCCGTCAGGAGCAGCAGCCCGGATTGGCGCCGGCGCGCGTCGTGGCTCCATTCGGCAAGCCATTCGAGGGCAACTCTTCGGTCGACCTGTGCCTCTTGGCCACCAATTTCGCCGACTAGAGTCGCAACGCCTTCCTTCAGCAGCGTCCACCACTTGCCATCCGGTTGCCGCGCCGCCCAGTCGGCAAGCGCCGAGGCGTTCAGGTCCGCATCCTTCCGGGTCTTCAGCCAGCTGATGAACGCCTGCGTTTCGCGCAGGCGCCAGAATTTCGCCGGCTTTTCCGTCGCGAACTGGACCGGGATCCCTTGCTCCTCGCACAGGCTCCGCACCGGTTCCAGGTATTCCCACTCCCGCGCGATCACGGCGGCCCTCGTCCAGTCCCAGCCGGGAAGCGCCAGACCCGAGAGGCGCCTCAGTTCCTTGAGGGCGAGCGCCGCCTGCTCGTTCTTCGTGGAAGCCTCGTGGAGAATCTGCACACGTCCCCGACCGACCGCGTCCAGCCGCTCAAGCTCCCCGCCGGGCGGGTCCGATTTCCGGTTCGCATTGACAACAAGGTCATGGTCGGCCTTCATCCGTTCGCCTGCCTGCCTGATCACGCAGCTGGACGCGTTGATGATGTTTGCCGTGGACCGGTAGTTTTCGACCAGATGAGCCGGACGAGCCTTGTAGTCTTTCTCGAAGCGCCGGATGTACTCGACAGAGGCACCCTTGAAGCCATAGATGTTCTGATCGTCGTCGCCCACGGCGAATAGGCTCAACCGGCTGTCCCTGTCCTCGAGTGAGCGACCCGCGACGGCTGCAACCAGATTGTATTCGTCGCGTCCGACGTCCTGGTATTCATCCACGAGAATCCAGCGATACCCTTCGATCAACGTGTCGCGTTGCGCCTCGGCCTCTTCCTTCGCAAGTCCCTTGCCCTGCAGAAGATCGACTGCCTGACGCAGCACTTCATCGAATCGCTTCGGGTCCATGTCCACTTTGTCGGCGTCCCTCGCAAAGCTCGCGCCGACAAGCCGCATCGCGAGACCATGACAGGTCAGGACAGTCACTCTCCGCGCGTCACTTCCAAGGAGACTGGACAGCCGCTGGCGAATTTCAGTCGCGGCATGACGATTGTAGACCAGCGCAAGAATGCCGCGCGGGTTCTCCTGGCGAACGCGAACCAGGTAGGCAATGCGATGCACCAGCACGCGCGTCTTGCCCGAACCGGGGCCCGCAAGGACAAGCACGTTTGTCTGCACGCGATCGTCCGCAACGATTCTTGCCTGAACGGGATTCCCGAGGTCCCCGACGATTGCCTGCCAGGATTCCGGAGTGGCCTGCCGTTGCAGGGTCGTTTCCGATTGCGGCAGCCATTTCTTGACGAAACCCTCCCTGTCCAACGTGAAATAATCGTCGGCGAGACGGAGCGCGTCGGGCATGGATGCCAGCCCGCGCTGGGCGTAGGCCGACATGATGTGTGTCTGAAGCGTCTGCTCCCGGTAATGCAGTTCCAGGGGCGTGAAGTCGGCGTCCGTGAAGTCGCGCCTTTCCGGCTCCAGGTGTACGGTGATGGCAGGTCGGAAGATCGTCAGGCCCTGGCCGAGTGCGACGATGCCCTGTTCATGGAGCCAGAGAAGCACCCGATCCAGAAACCCGGACGGATTCTTGATCTCGCCGGAGAGTTCAATGTCGCTCGCAATGGCTTCGATCAGCACCCCAAGGGTCGTGGAGACCTGAACGTCCTTGCCACGTGCGCCCCTTGGCGCGGCGCGGGTCAATGCACCGAGAATGGCCGCCGCGCCCTTGCGCCGCAATTCGGCGGTCTGCGCAAGCCTGTCCCAGTTTCGCAGCAGGCGAAGCGACAGAATCTCGCGGTTTACCTTGCGGACGCGCAAGCTGCCGATTCCTTCGTCATCGTCACGACCGTCCCGCGCGATGCCTCGAACCAGGCGCTCGACAATGTCGGGTCGAACGTTCGCATGCCCTGCGTCTCTCAGTTCCTGGGACGCGCTCCGGAGAAGGAGCTGCGAGCTTTCCTCGGCGGACATGTCCGGCGCCGCCTCGCGCAACCTCATGACAAGGTCGGCCTCGAGCCTCGCGAATTCCGCCAACCGGCTCTCCGACGAGTCGTCCCCGCCCAAATGCACGAACACGGTGATCGACGTGTCGTTGGATGCAATCCCGAGCGACTCCAGATCGTTCAACGCACCGCGAAGCCGTCCCGGTGACATCCCGGTGCGCCCGCAGAGCTCGTCGGTCGATACTCCCTTGTCCGGCGCGGCTTCGATGAGGCACCGAACGAGCTTGCGGAGCACATCGCGACGGTTCTCCGGAATGGTTCCCTTGCCATCGATCAACCTGCCGGCTTCGTCGAGCGTGCGAATCTTGAGAGATGAAGGAAAAATTCGCACACGGTTCTCTTCGCGTCTCAGAAGCACTGCATCCTCGAGCCATGCCACTGCGATCTTGACGCGGTGATCGTCAGTGAGCGTGTCCTGCATGGACTCATGATCGTCGTCTTCCCTTGCGATCTCTCCCGGAGTTGCAACGACTTCGCTGGATCGCCTGGCGCGCCTGTCGATGCGCCGGATGGCCTTCAGGACTCCGTTGATGTCACGCCGGTCGAGACGGGACCGCGCAGACAGGCTGAACTGGCGCTCGATGTCGTCAATGCTGAAGAGCAAGACGCAGCGGGCGGCGTCGCCATCACGGCCGGCGCGGCCCGCCTCCTGAAGGTAGTTCTCGAGCGAGCCCGGAATGTCTGCATGCACGACAAGCCGAATGTCGGGCTTGTCGATGCCCATTCCGAAGGCGTTCGTCGCGGCGATCACCCGAAGCGAGCCGTCGCCAAACTGTTGCTGCACGTCCCGCTTTTCCTCGGGCTTGAGCCCGGCATGATAGTGGGCAGCCGAAAACCCCTGGCTCCTCAGGAATTCGGCAGCCTCCTCTGCGGACTTACGGATCGAACAGTAGACGATCGCGCCGGACCCGCCCCCCTTCGGAAGCCCGTGCTGCAGCACGGAAACGATGTCGCCATGCTTGCGGCGCTTCTCGGTCGGCACGATCTCGAAGTCGAGGTTGTGCCGCTTCGCGCCGCCGTCGATCAGCTGCAGTTCAATCCCGAGAACGTCCAGAAAGTGACCCGTGATGTCCTTGATCACCCCCGGCTTGGCCGTTGCCGTCAGGCAGACCAGGGGCGCGGGACCGCTTTCGCCCGAATACTCCTTGATGAAGCGGGCCGCGTAACGGTAGTCCGGCCTGAAGTCATGCCCCCATTTGGAGACGCAATGCGCCTCGTCAAACACCCAGTACCCGACTTCCCGCTGTTGCAGGATCGAACGCACCGACGGGCTGCGCAACTGTTCCGGAGAGATCAGCAGGATGGCCGCATCGCCAAGCCTCACCTGGTCAAGCGCGTCCTGCCTCTCCGGCATCGAAAGCATGCCGTTCACCGTGACGCATGCGGTGATTCCCTGGCGGCGAAGACCAGCCACCTGGTCGGCCATGAGTGCCACCAGTGGCGAGATCACGACCGTCAGGGCACCGGTCCTCCGATACTGCGCGAGCGCCGGCAACTGGTAGCAGATCGACTTTCCGGTGCCAGTCGGCAAGATTCCGAGAATAGGCACCTTCGACATCGCGTGTGCGACGATGGTCTCCTGAAGGGAACGTCCGTCCGGCCCAGCGGGCCTTGGCCTGAACACGTCGAATCCGAACCAGGTCTTCAGCTGGTCGACCGGATCGCCCTGTGATCGGCACCACTTGCAGGCCGGATCGCTGCACGGAGTGTCACGGAGTTCCCGAACCAGTTCGCCAGCGCGAGGGAACTGGTGACGGACCCAGGGCGGCATCACGGAATTCTCTCCGGCAACCATGACCCAGGACAAGGCATAGGCGAGCGGCCAACCGTTCCTTTCGGCATCCGAGATCGCAGACTCGGTCCGAAGCGTGCAGGCCCGCTCCCTCAGGAGGTCACGGACCGCATCTTGCGCGGCGGGCGCGTTCGGGCGTGGCGCCTCCCTGGCCAACGCGAACACTGAATCGAAGCCGGGGCCGTTCCTGTCATTGGCTGCCAGCCAGTGGAGAGCAGCGAGCAACTCGGGCCTCTGCTGATCGAGGCTCCGAAAGCTGTCGATCTGGTTCTTCAGGACGTCGAAAACCAGTTCTGCATCGTAAAGGGGTTCGCTGACACGTTCAGCCTGCAGACGGCCATCGAGATAATGCTTGACCAGACGATGGTACGGGTGGCGCGGGAAAGCGAGCGGATTCAGCCACAGCGTGTCGATCACCTTCTTGGAGAGAATCCGCAGATCAGAACGCTTGGCCGCAAGATGGCGCGCGTCGAAAAACATGATGTTGTGGCCGAGCAGGAATTCGGCTCCGTCGGCATAGTCGTCAAGCTCGTCCAAGGCACGCGCGAGGGATCCGCGATTGTAGATGAAAGGCCTCGCCTTGCCCGGCCGAATGGCTGCAAAGCTCTTGATGCGGTCGCCATTTGGATCGACTTCAAGGTCGATCGAGACACATCTGGAAAGAAACTCCGCCGATTCTGCCGTCTGCCGTCGCAACCCGTCTTCCAATTGGCACCTTCCAAGCGTGACGTCTCCGCGCCTTTCGCTTCCCGAATTCTTCCTGATCTTGCAAATCCTTCCCCAATTTCTCTTCGAAGCGCAACGTCCAGTGCGCCAGAGCGTGCGGGATCGGGATCCGGAGGACAGGCTGAGTGCCCTCCAATCCGGAGTGAATCAAAGAGCAGGCTGATCGAAATCGTGCGCAAGAGACCGACAGGGTCATGGCAGTGATCCCGAAAATGCACGAACCGAGCGACGCCACCCGCTCAAGTCCAAGGAGATTCTTGGCTTCACGGCCGGCCAGCTCACCGGGTCGGGACAGGCATGCCGGCGCCATTGGCGTCAGCCGGAAACTTCGCCTCGGGTTCCGTCGCACCTTGCGAGGCGAGCTGGCATCACTGGCCGGGGGCATGCTCCGCAGAGGCCTCGGCGACCGCGCTTCTCGCGTATGCCAGAATCTCGCCCGCACTCTTCAGATCGTCCTGTCCGTTGATTGAGCCGTAGCCTTCGATGTCGTCGTCGGACTTGTCGTCGCCAATGCACAGCCACATCGACTTGTTCAGGAGTTCCTCTGGCAGGTGTCCGGAGGCGGCAAGCCTTTCGCAAGTAGTCGCAGCGGATTCCTTCCCCTCGCCCGCCGCGTCCTCACAGGCCTTCGACAGCGACGATATCGCGTCTTCCGCAATGCCGGATGCCTGCGCGACCGCCTCTTCCGAGAATCCCCCGCCCGCCAGCAGCGTCGCCATCCGAAACTTGCGCTCCGCGGACTCCAGCAAGGCGCGCGCATCCGCAAGGCGCTCTTTTGCCCGTTCCTGCTTCGGGTCGGGGCGGCTGGTCTGGTACAGGATTTCCGCCGTGTTCGACGTGAACGTGAGGAAGCCGGAAGCCTCCAGCTGAATCATCTTTTCGTAGGTTTCGCGGTCGAGCGTCTTTACGGGCATTCCCGAGGCATCGTCACCGTATGCGCTGACATTGCCATCATCGTCCGGGTCAACGACAGCCAGCAGCGACTTTCGGCCGTCCTCCGATTCCCGAATCTCCAGCATGACCAGCTGGTCGCCGTACGCTTCCCTGAACCGGTCAAGGTATTCGACTTCGGGTTTCGGTGTCCGCTCCTTCGGAACGACAGCCCCCATGACCTCTTCCAGGCGCTGGAGAAACGCAGCCCTGCCAGACGGCAGGTTCAGCGTGCCGGACTTCGACTCGCCATCCAGGACAGCCCCGGCTACGGCTCGCTTCTGCTCAATCAGGAAGAGCATGTTGTGCTCGATCGAGTTCTCGCTGACCAGATTCGCCACGGTCACCGAACGCTTCTGGTGCTTTCGCCACGCTCGGGCGATTCTCTGTTCCAGCCTGGCGGGATTCCATGGCTGGTCGAGGTTGACGACCGCATTGGCGACCTGCAGGTTCAACCCTGTGCCGCCACTCTCGGACGAAAGGAATACCCGACAGTTCGGGTCTTCCTTGAACCTGGTGATTTCGGCCTTTCTCTGCTTCTGCGGCACCGAACCCGTGTGCAGAGCATAGTCGATTCCGATGTCGCTCAGCAGCGACTGCACAAGCGACAGCATGCGGACCCACTCCGAAAAGATGATCACCTTGGAATCGGCATCGCTCAGCAACTCTTCGAGTATGCGCTCCAGTTCGTCCAGCTTCGGGCAGTCGCGCACCTTCTCGTCGAGAATGTAGGGCGTGTCACAGATCATGCGCATGCAGGCCAGGCCGAGCTGCAACCGCTTGAATTCCGCTTCAGTCAGCGGGCGCCGGTGGGCGATCGAGGCGATTCTGGCAACCAGGTAAGCATAGTCCTCGTAGCGCGCCTGCTGTTCTTCGGTCATCGGCACGAAGTAGTTGTTGACCGTACGGCCGGGAAGGTCGTCTTCTACCTCGACCTTGCGTCGTCTCAACATGTGCGGCTTCACGCGCTCACCGAGTTCATCCAGGTTCTTGTAGCCGGTCGCCCGACCCCGGTCGTCGAGACGGTAGTACTGTCGATTGAACCGAAACAGGGGTCCGAGAATCGTGGGATCCAGGAACTGAAGAATCGAGTAGATTTCGTCGATCCGGTTCTCGATCGGCGTGCCGGTGAGCACGAAGGCAAACCGGCTCTGGAGCTGCTTGACAGCGATGGCAGTCTTCGTGCGCCAGTTCTTGATGCGCTGGGCCTCGTCCAGGATGACGATGTCTGGCTGAAGCAGTTTCTGAAGGTCCGCCCCGTCGAACAGGATCTGCTCGTAGTTCGCGATCGTGAAGAATTCCGGGTTCCTGTAGGCCTCAAGCCTCGCGGCGCGAGGCCCGAAGACGGTGCGGTAGGGCAGGTTCGTTGCGGCTTCGATCTGCTCCGCCCATTCCGACTTTAGCGAGGCGGGGCAGACAACAAGCGCGCGCTCGACGCCTTCCATCTGTCTCAGGAGCTCACAGGCGGCCAATGCCTGACAGGTCTTTCCCAGCCCCATTTCGTCCGCCAGGAGCGCGCGTTCCTTGAAGGCCAGGTGCATCATTCCATCGCGCTGGTAGGGAAACAGCGGGAAGTTCAGCACTTCGAAGGTCCGCTCACCCGCATCCACCGCGTCAAGAAAGGCCTCTCGCCTTCCTGTCGGCCGTTCACGCGCAAGCTGCCGGTCCTTCCATTTGTCCAGCAACCGGGAGACGCGCACATGGTGCGGATGCTCGTCGGCAACCTGATTCAGGCTTGCGAGTGACTGATCGTCATGCAGGCGCTGGAAATCCTTGAGTCGGCTCTCAACAGCATCGCGGACTTCCGCAGGAAAGTGCCCTTCGGGCAGCAACATGGCAGGCGCCGCGTCGCTCATGGACTGGAGATGCACCTCGATGCGGGGAGACTGGTGGCTCGGCGAACCCGAACGCATGCGGCTTCCGGATTTGGCAATCAGGTTGAGCACGCCTTCGACATGCTTGCATGTACCCAGCCCGGCGACTTCAAAGTCACGGCAAGTGCATGAATTCACACGACGTTCGAGATGCCTGATTTCAACCACGTAGCTGCTGCCGGTGCTGGACTGAACCCGAAACGATCCGAATGCCCGAAAATCAGGTTCCAGTTCCTCGAATTCGGCAACTTCCGTAATTCCCCTCCATCGCCGCCGCTCGATTTCCTCTTCGTCCGTCGTGTTCCAGCCAAGAAATTCCGGCCGCTTCGGCCCCGACGCCTTTCGGCCCTTCCTTGCTCGCTTTGCTGGCTTGGACATGCGTTCTCCACTCTTTCCAATGCGAAAGGCCGGACCAAAGGGCACACGGCGAAAAGCGGTCCAGGTCTCGGCACTGGTGCCGCTCCAAGAATTGCACCCTACGCCTACCGGAACGCGATTCATGCGGCAACATGCATCCGTGCTTGAATCGGGCAGGCCGGCGTGAAGGTGACTGCTCACCCCATCCGGCCTCAAGCCTGCCCGACTTGCGCCGATCAATCCAGCAGCCGTCCGGCCAGTCTTCCGTGCGCCTCTTTCGTCATCCGCTGCATTATGCCAATGCTGACTTCGCGACTCGCCAAGGCGGCGGAGGAAATCGTCTTGGCTGATCCCAACTGGGAGGGGATACGGCATGACGACCAAGCAAGATGAACGGGAAATTGCCGGATGCACCGCATCACTCGCGAATGCCAAGGAACGGGCTTGGGCGCTTGCGGCCGGAACCTCGCCGGACCGTTCGCTCCTCGAACCTGATCTGGCATTTCACGGCCCAGCGCCGGTCGGCGACCTCTTGGGCCGCGAGGCATTCGAGACGGCCCTGCTTGAGCCGATAAGGGCGGCAATGCCGCAGGCCGCCAAACGTCCATATCTCTACTTCGGCGGAGAATTCATGGGACATGTCTGGGTCGCCGCCACCGGCAACATCGAGGGTGAAATGACGTCGCCCCTGTTCGGCGTCCCGCCGGGCGAGGGAAGCCGCAAGCTGCGCTTCGGTGAGTTCTACAGGTTCGAAGGCGACCGGATTGCCGAAATCCGTTGCCTGCTGGACATTCCCGGCCTTGCCCATCAGGCGGGTATCGAGATGTTCCCGCCCTTCTCCGGACGCGCGCACATTCCCGGAGGACCGCCCGCCGAAATCGGCATCGTGAAAACTCCCCAGGATCAGGTCCTGACCGAGACGACACGCAGTCTTGTCGAGAACATGATCGTCGGCGGCTGCAACAGTCTGGAAGGCAGCGACATGTCGAGCCAGGGACTGGAGCAGTACTGGCGGGAAGACATGGCCTGGCACGGCCCTTGGGGCATCGGCTCCGCGTACGGGCTGCAGGAGTTCTACGACTATGCGCAAGGCCCGTCGGTAAGGTCGTTCCCCGGGCGCAAGGGTTCCTGGCCCAAGGAAGCGTTCGTGGCAGAAGCGCGCGTTGCGGGATTCGCAGGGCAGTTTCTGGGCACGTTCTCAGGCGTCCCCTTTCGCGGCATTGAGCCGACCGGGCGGAAAGTCACCAAGCGGGTCATGGACTTCTACACCAGCCGGGAAGGGCGGCTTGCGGAAAACTGGGTGCTGATCGACATGATCCGCTTCGCGTCCGACTGTGGCGTGGACCTGCTGGCATCCTTGCCGGAGGATCCGGCGACGGCGGCGGCATGAAGGCAACGCCTCGATTCCAGGCAGGCCTGAAAGGCAACCCGCACCGGAAGGCACCGCAATGTCCGGACGTTCAGGTGTT
Source organism: Paracoccaceae bacterium (assembly GCA_965208685.1). Classification (GTDB taxonomy): domain Bacteria; phylum Pseudomonadota; class Alphaproteobacteria; order Rhodobacterales; family Rhodobacteraceae; genus JAJEFO01. Next base: position 2,749,883 of record CBDBPL010000007.1, read on the forward strand.
CGGTCCTCGCGCCGGACAGGCAGCCTGACGTCATCGAGAAAAGCAGATCGGCACGGTCATGGAATCTGATTGGACTCAAGTGTCCTGACACGCGCTTCGTAGAAGTTCCGGAATTCCCCTGCCCTGCCGTCGTCGATTCGCCCCTCCCGCAAGAGCCGATCGATCTGGGCATGGACGGCCGCAAGCGTTGTCCAGCCGTTTGCCGACGCTTCGGTGCCCCGCCACCTGGCCAGGATGTTCTTGGCCGCCGAAGCCACTGCTGCGGCAGGCATGATCTCGGGCGCCATGAGAACCGCTGCCCGCCTTCCAAGCTGCCGGAGCCGCACATCGCCAAGCTGCTCGACGACCGACAGTCGGGCCTGCCAGTCATCAACCATGTTGAGGCTGCGAAGCAGCTGCTTGTCCTCACGCCCGTAAAACCCGTCGTAGATGCGTTCCTCAACTCGCACTGACTCCCCGGGGCCGGGCGGTGGATATCGCTGGACCCTCAACTCGGCCACGGCTGCACCAACGCGTCGAGAGAAGTCGGAACTGGCGGCGACTTCACGGCATCTTTCACGTACGGTCCCGTCCGCCGTGCATGAGTGAAAGAGCATCGGGGTCTCGTTGATCTTCAACCTGTGCACGACGCGAGGCGACCGCTCAAGGAGTTCAATCAGTCCTGCCTGATCAAAACCAAAACACTCAACCGGATCCTCGGCAACGACATCGAAGAATGCAGCCGTGTTCGCGTTCTCCGCGTCGTGGCCGCAACCGCACCCGACAATGCCCTGGGGCGGTGCGGCCGAGAGCCGCGTCACGTATTCCAGAGGCTTGCCGGACGCGAGGAGCCTGTCGACATGCGTCTTGTCCCTGTTGGCAAGAATCTCCTCGAAGAGATCGGGCGCTCGGTCCCGGACAAGCTGAAGCAGATGCCTGGTGGCTTCCACGTCACCGAGAGCGTCATGTGCGTCGTGGTCCCGAAATCCGTTCGCAGGCGCAAGAACGTCCAGCCTGAAGACTTCGTTCCCGGAGTCGTCCACAGGCCACTCGAGGGCTTCGTGCGCGCGCAGATGCACTGCATACAGGATCTGAAGGACATCCAGTCGCGTGTTCCCATTGAACTGGGTCGCAAAGACATCCGGCTGAAGCGTCTGGTAGAAGGACTGCCGCAGGAAGTTCTCGTCGAAGCTCATCGAGTTGTAGCCGGTCCACGTGGCTGGGGCCCACGCCTCGACGAGGCGCTGTATCTCCTGCATCATTTCGAACCAGCTTGGCAGCGCCGGATCCGTCAGTTGGTCGATCGAGACTCCGTGACAGCCATTGCCTGTGGCGAAGGCAATATGTGTGCGGCCAGCCGACAGCGCATGTTCACGCGTTTCAGCGGCTTGAGGTCGTCATCTGCGAGGAGTGCCGCAAACTGCAGGGGTTGATCGTATGCGGGCGAAGTGCCGGTGGTCTCGAGGTCGTAGAAGGCGAAAGGCATCGCGGGCAATCTACGGCCCATCGACCTGGAACAAAAGACCGACAAGTCATGCGTGCGATACATGCGCACCCTTTGCGACCATCCGATCCGCCCGAACCCGTGGAGTGCAGATCAACGTCCACAAACGCGAGCTCCTGCCGTCGAGGCCTGGAGTTGAGAACTTCGGATAGTCGGGGTGATGTTGGGGGAGATGATGGCCATGGACGGGATTTCCGTCCCCTGGACGCCTCGCGCGGCATCATCGTCTGCCCGGAAGCGATCCTGCTGCCGACCTACACAGAAGATGTGAAAAGGCTGCCCGGGCACCACGCGACAGACGAGGCCGTTCTCAAAGTACAGCAAGGCTGATGCGGTTGCGACCGCGGCGGCGAAGCCCGGTTTCAGCGCGTCGACGGGTCAATGAATTCGCTACCAAAAGCTTGCTTGGCCTGATGTGTCTGCGCAGGAGCAGTGGCAGCAGGCAAGTTTCCGGGCTGCATGCTGACATCCGCTCCCGCGGAAGTCACCAAAGTCGTTTGTGGCGATCAGGTCCGCTGACGACCTTGACACTCTACATCATATGACTAAAACTCTAACATCATATGGAGAAAACATATGTTGGAGTCAAGCCAATTCGTTCCCGAGAATGTCATCGTGCGGCCCATTGCCGACGGAGACAAGATCGCGGCAATCGTCAAAGCCGTTGTACGCACAGCGGACGCGTGGAACTTGTCCAACTCAGAAGCTGCCGCGCTCTTCGACGTCCCGAGCGCAACTTGGAGCCGAATGAAGGCCGGGACCTACAAGGGAGTGCTTGACCAAGACAAGGTAACCCGCGCAAGCTTGCTGGTCGGCCTCTTCAAGGGCTTGCGGCTGTTGTTCAATGGCCCCCTGACGTACGACTGGCCCAAGACCGCAAATTCCGGACCCGGCTTCAACGGAAAGAGCCCGGTTCAGGTCATGTGCGAAGGCGGCATTCCGGCCATGATGAGAGTGCGGCAGCATATTGACGCGTTGCGGGGTGGAGCGTGATCCGGGCTTCCGATCTGGAAGAAGTTGAGTTTACCGATTCCGCAACCATTCGCTTGATCTCGACGGCGTACATTGACGATCCGGCAATCGCTCCCTTGGCAGACGATGATGACGACCTTGCGATGCTTGAAGAGATCGAAGGACTCACGTCTGCCCGCAAGACGGCAACCCTGCCAACACCTGGCGGCCTGAATCCGGCCGAGCTTCTGACCGAGGCGGACGGGTACGGATGGGCCTATGTCAATGCCGCGTTCTGTTGCGCTCGGGCCACCGGCAATCGGTTCAATGGACCAGATCGCGGCGCATGGTACGCGTCCTATGGAAGAGCTGCTGTCGAGACGTCACAGGCGGAAGTGGCTTGGCATCTCACGAGCGAACTTGAAGCGACCGGGGTCTTCGAGAACGTCACCGCCTACCGCGAACTGCTCGCGGGATTCACGACGCGGTTTCACGACCTAAGCGGGTGGACGGAAAAAGGCGCTCTGAGTTCGGACCCTTCTGTAGCCTACCCGGCAGGTCAATCACTTGCACGCGACGTGCTGGCGTCAGGCGGGAATGGAATCTTGTACCCCTCGGCACGATACAAAAGAGGTCAGTGTCTGGTCGCGCTGCGTCCCCATTTGGTTCAAAATGTGAGGCAGGGAGACATCTGGGTCTTCGAATGGACGGGGGAGAGGACACCCTCCGTAAGAAAGGAGTGAATTCCAGTTGCATGCCAATGGCGGCAAGCCAAAAGACTGGCCGTTGCTTCTCGGTTCAGGTCGTCTGGCAGCAGACTGGAATTGGCGGATTGGTCGATCGCCGGACTGCCAAGGATACCAGTTCACACTGGAAATCAATCGGCTTCCAGGCCCGTTCGAGAAGTGAGATTTGAAGGAAGTCCGAACCTGTCCATGGCTGTCGGGCAAACCTCTCTTCCGTCGCATCGCCACACAGGGATGCTACGGCGACCACAAGACCGTGGCGGACCGTCTTCGAGAGGTGCGCCCTTCCTGTTGGTGGCAACTGTAAATGCAACAGTTTTGGCTTGTTGCTTCGTAAGGTCCCGGGCCGCTGTGGTGATGAAGTCACCACAGATGGAAAGGGGCAGGGATGTACGGATGGGAGACCAGGATGTTGCTGAAGCACTATCTCGAGCAGGGCGTTTCGCAGTCGGAGCTGGCGCGGCGGTTCGGGATCGACCGCACGACGATCTGGCGCTGGGTCAGGACTGGGCAGCTGGACCAGGACCTGTCGGCCGGTTCGAACGGATATTCGCCGCGGCCCCCGGTGACGCGCAAGCTCGATCCCTACAAGGCGATCATCGACGCGCGCCTCGAGGAGTTTCCGAAGCTGTCGGCGAAGCGGCTGTTCGACGAGACCCGCGCGGCGGGCTATCCGGGCTGCTACGAGGGCGTGCGGAACTACGTGCGGGTTGCCCGGCCCCGCGCGCCGGTCGAGCCGACGGTCCGCTTCGAGACGCCCGCAGGCCGGCAGGGCCAGATGGACTTCGGGACCTTCACGCTTCCCTGGGGCCGGTTGCTCAAAGCCCTGCCGGATCCAGCACCCAGGCACCCTGCCTGCGGGAAGGAACTCGCGCCAGAACTTTTGCATTTTCATTTGCCAGATGGAGTGCGCCCTTTCGGCTGGACAATTCAGCCTGCACTCGTTGCCAACCGTCTCCAAACGTCGCTTCGAGACGCCGCTATGGCAACGTGCCACTTGATTTATTCCGCATCGAGCGCAACTTCCCCACCCGCCGCCCGAAATCCGCCCAAGTTGCCGAGAAACGTGCGTGGCATGGAGCCGAACACGCAAACATCAATCAACGCGATGATCCGACTTGGATTTCGTCATTTCCGCGCGTCGAGAAGTGCACGCCCGAATCATTGAGACAAAGCAAGAAAAAATGCATATTTTCGGTCCTTGCCCGAGAAATGTTGCGCTTGTTGCTTGATCGTGAGGCAGTCGGTGAAGGCAACCAATTGGCCGGCTTGATCATCATGGACGAGTCGGGCGACAGAAGGCGGGGGAGTGCGTCCCAAGAAATGCAAATCTCCGTTACATGAACGCGCCGCGGATTCAGGGCGCTCAGACACGGATGCCTGCGGTTCTGGGGATCCTTGACGGCAAGCGGTTCCTCACGCTGCCGGTTGCGCGGTTCAAATGGGCAAGCGCTGCCCAACTTGCCGCGTGGCTGACAGGTCAAGAGCCCACGGCGACAAATCACGTCTCCGACCTGTCTCGGTTTGCCGAAAAGTCATGGATCGCAAGCCGTCATCCCACCACGAGCAAGATCATTGTCGCGATCCCCCAAATCGTCATCTGGTAGTGGGTATTCTGTGCACCTTCGTGACAGAACCAATAGCAGAACCAGTTGCCTCCCACCAAAAAACCGACCCAGATGCTGGTGAACAACAGCGCCCCCAACACGGCAAGGCTGCGTCCAGTCGTCGGATCAACCTGGCCGAGAGCAGCCATCAGCATGGCCGCAAACCCTGACCATAACGCAATGGCCGCGACGACTTCCCAAACCACGATGATCGCGAACAACCATTTCTGAACCGACGCGTCCGAAATTCGTCGATGCGCAACGGCCTCGTAGGCCTCGGGAAACTCTTCCCGCATGCGAGTCATGTCGAGAACTTCCGCCGTTGTGGTGCTGTTCAGCGCGGAATGAAATATGTTGTCCAGGACCCCCGTCGTGAGCCACGCCGCGAGGAAGAAGACACAGGCTGTCTGGGCGACGAGGATGATTGTCTCAAGAATCATGTCCCGTCCTTGACGTGATCGTCAGTGGCGGGGCAGCAAGTGCCGCCCCGCCAAATTGACCCTCAGGTCCAGTGGAGCAATGCCGGCCGAATTTCGAACGAAATGTGGTGAGCGCCCCCGCCAAGTCCTTCGCGGGTGTGATTGTACAGCGAACGCCAGTAGGGCTGAATCGTAACTCCTTCCTCCTGGATGATCGCCTCACCCTTCGCCATCAAGGCGCGGCGTTGTTCGACGTCCGGAGTGGCCAAGGCCTGCTCCAGCAAGGCGTCGAATTCCGGGTTCGCCCAGCCAAACTCGTTCCAGGCCTCGCCAGAACGATAGGCAAGCGCCCAGATCTGCACGCCAAACGGACGGTGGTTCCAGTTCGTCGAGCTGAACGGATATTTCGCCCAATCGTTCCAGAAAGTGCTGCCCGGAAGAACGGTGCGCTTGACGTTGATTCCGGCGTCCCGCAATTGCGCCGCCACGGCGTCGGTCGTGTCCTTGCGCCATGCGTCGTCGATCGAGATCAGCTCATGCTCGAAGTCCGCCATGCCAGCCTCCTGGACCAGGGCCAGGGCACCTGCGGGATCGAACTTTGGATCGCCGATGTCGATATACTCCGGATGCGCAGGCCCGACATGGTGGTTCTGGGCAGGCACGCCGCGGCTGTTGTACCCGAGTTCCAGAAGAACCGAATTGTCCACGGCCATGGTAATTGCCTGTCGGACGCGCTTGTCGGCATAGGGCTTCGTGCCGTCAATTTCGGCCAGCTGGTTGGGACGAATGACGATGGTGGCCATGGTCACGACCTCGTTCTCGACCCAGCCGTCGAACGACGTCATGATGTCGATGAACTCGCCCTCGATCGTGTAGAGCATGTCAATCTCGTCGGCCTCTGCAGCCGCAACAAACGCCGAGGGATCCGTGCCGTAGTCGACATACTCCACGCGATCCATCCAGGCGCCGTTTCCTTCGTTCCACCAAGTGTGGTTCTCGTTGCGCACCAGCACGCCCTTGACGCCGACCTCGAGGCTTTCGGGCAGGTACGGCCCGGTGCCGACAGGATTGGCGAGCATGCTGTCAGGATCGTGCGAACCGTGCACGATAGCCGCCGGATAGTCAGCCATGCCGGCGATCAGCGAGATGTCTGGCCTGGGCAGGTTCAGACGCACGGTGTGAGCGTCCACGACTTCAATGGCGCCCTCGATCGCCTTGTTCGTGTCCGGATCGATCAACACGGCGAAACGGCCAGCCATCGAGTTGCCCTCGACGGCCTTGTCGCACCAGCCCGTGATGTTGCGCGCGACGTCCTCGGCGGTGAAGTCGTCGCCGTTGTTCCATTTCACGCCCTTGCGAACGTTCAAGGTATAGCTCTGGGCGTCTTCGGCGATGTCCCAGCTTTCCAGCAAGACCGGCAGGAACGTCCCGTCGTTTTCGTAGGAGACGAGATTCTCCAGCCAGCCCCGGGCAAAGTTGGCGATCTGCGACCAGTCGAAGGTGCGCGGATCCTTCAGCGCGCGCACTTCCATCTGGATTCGCACGGTTCCGCCCATCTTCGCGTTGCTGGCGGCCTGCGCCGGCGCGGCATGGCCCAGCATGCCGTAGGCGGTGGCGGCCGTTGCGCCGAAAGTGCTGGCGAGCGCAAGGAACTCCCTGCGGTTCACCGGGTCGTTGCCGACTTTCTTGGCCTGATCGGCAACCACCTTTGGCAGTGGCTTTCCCGTGCGTGTAAGGTATTGCATTTGATGTCCTCCCTGTTTGGTCATGTGAGGGCCTGCGGATTGTCAGCAGGCCCCTGCTGTTTGGCGGCATCCGAAAATGACCGCACTTCCTGTCATTGCGGCATACCCATTGCTGCAATGCCGTCGGCATCGGTCACGGAGCAGCAAATGCTGGAGAGCGTCCTGGCCTGCTCGTCCGGCCAAGGCCTCCCCCGGTGCAATACTGCCCGTTGATCCCAAATCAGAACGTCGCCCACCTTCCATTGGTGAGAATATGTGAATTCGGGCTGTGTGCAGAACTCCATCAATTCGTCCAGCAATTCCGCGCTCTCTGCCTCGTCATACCCGTCAACCTTATATGCGTGGGACGCGATGTAAAGCGCGTCGCGACCGTTCACAGGATTGGTCCAGGTAGACCTCCAGTGGGTTGCCGGCCACTTGTGGAACATCGGATGCTTGGCCAGTTCGGGGGAGATCTTTGCCCGTGAGACGGAGTAGTGATGCCAGATGCCACGGCCTCGAATCCGGGTGCGCAGTTCTTCGGGCATGGCCTTCCAAGCTGCCCGGGTAGAGGCGAGTTCGGTCTCGCCGCCCTCCGAGACCACCACGCGGGCGGCAAGGATGTTGGTCAAGGCCGGCGTCGGCAGGAAGGTGCTGTCGGCATGCCACAGGAAATTCGATTCCAGATGCAGCTTGTGCATGTCCATGTCGCCCTTGAGGGAACTGTCAGACCGCACGTTGGTGACTTTGGGGATCGCGAATTCCTCGCCGGGCTTGCGTTCGTCGGCCTTCCGGTCCTCGATCGGACCAAATGCGCGGGCCAGATCCAGATGCGCGGAGTCATCGAAGTCCTGGGCGCGGAACAGCAGCGCGGAATGCTCCTCGAACAATGCGCGCAACTCCTCGAACCGTCCCGAGGGGACGAAGTCGGCCAACGGCAGTCCGGAGACTTCAACACCGAAATTCCGGTTCAGCGGGATGGCTTTCAAGTCGGTCACCTCTGATTCCTCACGTCACTGCCATGTCCTGGATTTCATCGGCGCTCAAATGCTTGACCTGGTGCCAGACGGCGGATTTTGCGCTGTTCAAGAGACCCTTAGGGTCGAGACGCTTCTTCCATGCCAAGTGAGTGTAGTCGGCATTGTGCAATCCACCACGCTCGACCTCGTTGGTGTGCGCGTCGTAGATGGTAAAGCCGTGCGCCGCGTAAGTCTTGTTGATCGCATCAAGCCGCTCCTTGCCGGAATACCAGATGATGGGCAAATCGACGGCCGAAATCTTGCCGCCGAGACGGATGAATTCGTGATGCGTCCACACGTCGTCTCCCAGGTCCTGCCGCAGGTCCTCGAGGGCGTCGGCATCTGACGGATCAGGTACGCCCACCTGCTGGTAGGTCGCCGAACGGTCAGACTTCAGCACCTGCAGCGTTGTGTGATTGAAGCAGAACTCGAATACATGCGGAATGCCGGCGGCCTCCCGGTCTTCATCGCTGAGCGTCAGGTCAAGCAGTCCCCCGTGTTCCACGACCAGGCGGCGGAGCGTGTCGACGTCCTCAGCCGGGACGTAGCAGGCCAGAAGATCGCGGCCTTCGCGAAGATGCCCCTTCAAGCGCGGAAAGTAGTCCACGATGCGAGCATCCACGACGCTCACCATTTTCGGTGAGATGCCCGTTGCAGAGGCTGCAGCATATCCAGCCACGTAGGCGCTTCGGTAGTTGTCATAGGTTGCCATGCAGGCGATCCAGTCCCGGTTGGGCACGGCACGCAAGGTCACCTCCGTGATGACTCCGTTCAGCCCCCACGCATGGTGAACCTTCAGGACATCTTCGCCGCGGAAGACGTGCTCTTGCGGCCGCTCCTCGACCGAAAGCGCCTTGATCTCGATCAGGTTGCCCGGCTCGCGCAGTGCGCCGGTTGCCAAAGACCCGATGCCGACGGAACCTCCAGCAACGAACCCGCCAATGGTGGCAATGTCCTGCGTCGACGGGAACATCGCCATTTCCTGACCGGTCGCCTTCAAGGCACCGTTGATGTCTGTCATCAAGGCGCCTGCTTCCGTGCTGACGAACCCCTCTCCGATATCCAGAATCCGGTTCATCGATGTCGTCTCGATGATCAATCCGCCTTCGACCGGGACCGACTGCCCGTAGTTTCCCGTGCCGCCCCCACGCAGGACGACCGGAACCTCCGCGTCATGGGCCACCTTCAAGCAATGCTTCAGTTCCTCGACGGTCTTGGGCACCGCGACCAAGTCGCCAAAGCACCCCTTGAGCTGTTCGTTCAGGATCGGGCTGTACCAGAAGAAGTCACGTGACCGCTTCTTCACCAGCGCCGGTTCTTCGATCACCCCGACCGGAGCCAGCCGGTCAGCGAATTCTCTCCAGTCGATGAAAGTCTTTCCGGAAATCGAGTTCATGCAAGCTCTCCCTGGATTGCGGCAGAAATCCGTTCGGGAGGCGCAACACCTGCCAGCAAGTCCGACGTGGATGCGGTGCCGAACATGATCAGATCCCCAATCGCGGCGCCGTCAACGTGGTTGGGCGCAAGGCCAAGCGCCTTCCTGGCGCCGGTCGTTATCATCGGAAAATGTGGACCAAACGGCGGATCCAGATGCGCAGCAAGAACGGCCAGAGCCAGTGACTGGCGCGGGTCGTGCCGGCCCAGGGGGCAAAAGGCATCCTGCACGTTGTCGGTGCCGAGTACAACCGGAACACCCGCGGCGCGAAGCTCATGGATGCGTGTCATTCCGCGCCGGTCGGGCGTTCCGGCCGTCCTTCCCTGGAGAAAGAGATTTGTGGCCGGGAGGGAGGCAACGGCAATGTTGGAATGCAAGAGCCTTTCGGTGAGGCTCTTGAGAGCTTCCGGATCGAGGTTCATCAGGTGGCAGGCATGGCCGCACAAGACCGGCCCCTGGAACCCGATCTCGATTGCCAAGTCAGCGATCATCTCCAGTCCGTCGAGCTCGCCATCGAGCCCTTCGTCAACGTGGAAGTCCAGCGCAAGGCCATGCCTGTCGGCCGCCTCGAACGCATGCCGGATTCCTTTCCGCCGGTCTGCCTGATCAAAGACGAAGACACCGAAGGCGCCGCCATTGGAGGCGATCTCCCTCGCAATTGCATCCGCAACAGCAGGATCCGCAATCTGTTCGGCGTCGGTGAGGGGAGCCAGCTGCAAGGTCACGCGGTCACTGCAGTCCTGGGCCAATTCGCCGAGAACCGACCAGGCAAGCGATGGCGCGTTGGGACTGTCGTCCCGACCCCAGTCCACGTGGCTGCGTACGCTTCCGCAGCCACTGGAAACGAGTTCTTCCAGCCCTCGCATCGCACGGGACCGGATGTCGGACCTGGTCCAGTGAGCGCGATCTGCAGCTTGTGCAGCCATGGCTGCCTGCAGGCCGCCGCTGACACCGCTCATGCGGGAAATGGTGTAGCACTTGTCGAGGTGCACATGGCACTCGGTGAATTTTGGCATGACCATCCATGGCGATCCGCCGGTTGGACATGCCGGAACCAGGCATTCCGCGCACCCGTTGCGGAAAATCAGGTCGCCGTGCAAGCAGTCCTGGTCTCTCGCACCGCCAAACCTGTCAGGGCGTGCGATCATTGAGACCGGGACCCTTGCATTCGGCAGAACGAGGTCAGCGGGGTGCCGGGCAATCATGAGTGCCTTTGCGGATCGAAGCGAGCGAACTCTGCCAGAAAGGAAGCGAAATTGCGGGCTGCCGTGTCCAGCAGGTGCCTGCCCTTTTCTGCAGTTGCGGCAGAAGCGTCGCCACAGGCACCGTCGGAGTTCAGGTCATCGATGATCCATGCCGGGCGTGCAGGCTGGCCGGCAAGGCCGATGAAGCGGTTCTCCCTTTCCCATTCACGATTCGCGGACACGAAGTTCTGCATCCTGCTTGTGTCGACCAGTTCCGGTCTCGCCGCCAGCATCGCCGATGTTTCGCTGTCCCCGGCGTGAATGTCGCTGTCCAGCGCCTCGGAGTCGATGACACCCTCGAAATCCGCAAAGCCGAACCAGGAACCGGTTGCGACGATCATGTCATGCGAGATTCGCAGGTCGCGCGCCGCAACTTCCAAGACCGCCGTGTTGCCGCCATGCCCGTTCAGAAAGGCCAATCGCTCGACGCCCGCGAGCGAAATGGAGGCTCCGATGTCACGCAGCGTCGCAAGCAGCGTGTCAGCCGTCAGGCTGAGCGTTCCGGGATGGCGGTCATGTTCTCCACTTTTCGTGATGCCCAGTGTCGGCAGGAACAGAACGTTCTGGTCGGCGGCAAGATGGGAAAGGCACCGTGCCACCGTGGCGTCCACCAGGTCCCGATCAACCGACACCGGAAGATGCGGACCGTGCTGTTCGATGGCGCCGACCGGCAGAACGGCGACGAGATCGGCGGGCAGGTCCCGGAACACGGTTGCCCTTTGCTCGGCCCAATAGCCCTGAACGGTCATGACGGGCTCCCGAACAGGCTGTCAAGAAAGCCATAGAACCACTCTGCCTGCGCCGCGTCGTGTTCATGCATCAGCCGGGTCTGCACGTCAGGCTGCTGAACACCGGGGCGGTCGTAGACGTCCCATTTCTGGCTCTGCCAACGGCGAAATCCCTCGATGGTCACTTCGGGATGAAACTGCAGGCCGAAGACGTTGTCGCCGTGCCGGAACGCCTGGTTTTCGTAATTGTCGTTTCCGGCCAGGCGAATTGCGCCGTCCGGCAGGTCGAAGGTGTGGAAATGCGCCTGCGTCACCCAAAGCGGCGCGTCCATGAACCCTGCAGCCTCAGCCGTCGGATCGACCCGGAAATAGCCGAATTCGAAAGTCCCGTCCGTGCGTGCGCCAGCCCAGGCGCCCAGGTGGTGGGCGATCATCTGCGCACCTTGGCATATTCCCAGGACCGGAACCTCCGCCTCGATGCAGCGATCGATCCAGCGGTACTCCTCGTTCAGGAAAGGATGCTTGTCCGTCTCGTAAACATTGTAGATGCCGCCGAAGACGACAGTGCCGCCCAAGTCGTCGCCGGGCTCTCCCAGAAGTTCGCCTGCAAACGGCTTGCGGCTGTCGATTTCGAAGCCCGCTTGCGTCAACCAGGTGACCACCCGGTCATCCGCAGGTTCATGGCCGTGACGGACCAATAGCACACGCCGCCCCATATTCGCGCCCTCCGTGGCGAAAACCGTGTTGCGTGGCCCTTGAAGTTGATCCGTGCCAGAGATGTGCGCACATGCTTGCAAAAAAATTCCGTGCTGACAAGGATGAAAGGTGGTGGAAATTGGTGCGTGTCGTCAGCGACCCCTCCCTGAAGGGAGGGGCTTGAGGAACGGAAGTTCCGAGAGCCCATGCTGACCAGCACAGGAAAGGAGACTATGAAGGCGCTGATGCCAGAGAACTTGAGCCCGCCGTTTGCGCGATATGTGCATGGGATTGAAATTCCTGCAAGTTGGCGCCTGGTCCGGACCTCCGGCCAACTTGGTGTCCGCGCCGACGGCAGCGTCCCGGAGGACGCCTACTCCCAGGCCGTGGTCTGCTTTGAAAACATCGCCCAAGTGTTGCGCGAAAGCGGGATGACCTGTCACGACGTGGCACATGTTTCAGCCTATGTCACTGATCGCGTCCACATGGCGGGTTACATGCGCGCCCGGGACGAGTTCATGAGGGACGTTGCCCAGGCTCCGGCATCCACCTTGCTCATTGTCTCTGGATTCACCCGCCCCGAATTCAAGGTCGAGGTCGAAGCATTGGCAGCCGCTCCATAGACGCGTGTCCGAACCGAACGATGTTTCTCGATGCAAATTCATGCCGCCTCCCCGTGGCCAGGGCTCCATCGGCTCGGCCACGGCCATGATCAACGCTTCTCGACGCGAGCCACGTGACGGGGCATCAGCACCATGTGCCTGACCGGCCAATCTCCAATGATCGCATGTCATGGCAACCGGCAAGCGCGTTCTCCGGAATGCGCACCCCTGTGAAACAAGCTCTCAATCAACGGACAACTTGCTTTTCCCTTTTTCGGGTCGTGGACTCGCCTTAGAAGACACTACTTGAGCGCCGTCCCTTTGCAGGCCTCGCAAGTGCCGCAGCCGCAACGCGACATGGTTCATCGTTGCGCGAGACGCGCAGCGATGCAGAATTCGAAAGGTTGATTCGCGGTGGAAACCCACGTTTTCGCGGCAGTCCTTTTGGCCGCTGTCCTGCATGCGGGCTGGAACTCGCTGGTCAAGATGGGCCTCGACCGGGCCTCGACCCTGCTGTTGCTGACCTTGGTCCAGGCAGGGATCGCAGTTGCGCTGCTGCCCTTCGTGGCGCAGCCCGCCACCGAGTCCTGGATCTGGATTCTCGCCTCAGCGGCATTGCATGTTGGCTACAAGGTCTTTCTGATGCAGGCATATTCCCATGCCGACCTCAGCCAGGCCTACCCGTTGGCGCGCGGGACCGCCCCGCTGATCGTTACCGTCTGGTCAGTGCTGATCCTTGGCGCCACGTTCACGCCAAGCTCGGTGGCCGCGATCCTCGCCATTTCGCTGGGCATCCTGATGATGACTGCAAAGGGATCGTCTTCGGGCTGGATGCGCGGTTCGGCGATGTTCTGGGCATTGGGCACCGCCAGTTTCACCGCAAGCTACACGCTCGTCGACGGGGTGGGCGCGCGAATCGCGGGCACGTCCTCCGGGTTCATCTTGTGGATGGTGATCGGCGATGCCATCGGCATGTCGGCATATGCCGCCCTGACCCGAGGGCGTGCCACGTTTTCGGCGCTGCTGCCCGTGTGGAAGACCGGACTTGCCGCCGGAGCCATGTCGCTTGGCTCCTACTGGATCGCGGTGTGGGCCTTCACCCAGGCGCCGATCGCGCTTGTGGCCGCGTTGCGCGAGTCGAGCATTCTTTTCGCTACGGTCATCGCCGCCCTCCTCCTGAGCGAGCGGGTAAACCGCTGGCGCTGGATCTCGGCCTGCTTCATTGCCTGCGGAGTCGCGCTCATGAAGGCCTGAGCAGGGACACCGGCAGCATGTCGCGGAGAGCCGTCCCGTGCCACCCGGACTGGCGCGACTGCCGGACTAGAGGTCCTTCCAAAGCACCTTGCCCGCACCCGAGCGGGGAAGATGGTCGCGGAACTCGATTCGCTTGGGAACCTTGTAGGCCGCCATGTTCTGGCGGCACCATTCCGTTAGCCTCCGCGCATTCACCGGCTCGTTGCGCGGCACTATCACGGCACGCACGGCCTCGCCCGTGCGCGGGTCCGGATCGCCGACAATGCAGGCCTCCTTTACGTCTGGATGGCCGTGCAGGATAGCCTCGACCTCTGCGGGCCAGACCTTGAAGCCGGAGACACTTACCATCCGCCTGAGCCTGTCAACGAAATAGAAATAGCCCTCGTCATCCATGTAGCCGATGTCGCCCGTGCGCAGGAACCGCTTTCCGTCGAGTGTCAGAAACGCGGCCTCGGTCTCTTCCGGGCGTTGCCAGTATCCCTGAAAGACCTGCGGCCCGTGGGTGACAATCTCGCCAGGTTCGTTGGGACCAAGCTCTGCCAGCGTCTCCGGGTTCACGATGCGGCTGTCCACGTCAAAGATCGGGATCCCCAGGCACTGCTGCTTGGGTGCTTGTGCCGGATTGATATGCGTGGGCGCGATGGTCTCCGACAGCCCGTAGGCCTCGACGTAGTCGAGCCCGATCAGTTCCGACATCTTCCGCGCGATGCCGGCGGGCATCTGCGCTCCGCCGCCACCAATCGCCTTGAGTGACGAGACGTCGACTCCCTCGATCCCCGGCAGCGAAAGAAAGTCGATCATCATCGTGGTGATCGAGCGCCAGTGCTCTATCCGCTCCTGCTGGATGAGCTTCACGGCCAGTTCGGCATTCCAGCGAGTCATCAGATAGGTCGTCGATCTCGCCAGGATCGGCAGGTTCATCGAATGCTGCATGCCCGTCACGTGGCACAGCGGCAACGTGGCAAGTACGCGCGATCCGGGCGTGACCCCGACCCATTTTGCATAGCCGAAAATCACGGCGTTCACGCTTGCATGCGTGTGAAGGCAGCCCTTAGGCTGGCCTGTCGTGCCGGAACTGTACGGAATGATGCACCAGTCGGCGGGACTCCGGTCGTGAGCGGGCGCCTCGCATTCCATGGCCAACGCGTCGGCCCAGGTTGTGCCAATGGCGGCGGACGCGACATCGGCGTATTCCGCGGGAAAGTCCCAGCCGCCCTCGGCGTAGTCGCTGTATCGCGCCTGAACCAGCCCGGGCTGCCCGCAGTCGTCCTGAACCGACATCACCTCTTCGGCAAGCTCGGCGCCAAAGATGATGGCCCGGGCCCCGGAATCCCGGACGATGTACCGAAGCTCTGCGCGCCGACACATCGGGTTCACCGGCACGATCACCGCATTTGCGGCAAGTATGGCGTAGTAGGCCGCCACGAACTGCGGCGCGTTCTGCATGTAGATCGCGACGCGGTCGTCTGCGCGGACGCCGAGTCGGTGATGGAGAAATCCCGCGAGGCATTGGACCTCCGCCACCAGTTCGAAATAGGCAATGCGGCGGCCGTAAAACCAGATGGCCGTCCGATCCGGGGCTGCGCCCGCGGCCTGGCTCAAGTTGTGCAGAACCGAATGCTCCGACGGCGGCAAGCTGTATGGCATGCCTTCGGGCCAAGCCTGGAAATGCCGGTTCTGCATCATCGCCGTTCCGCGCCTACTCTTTGGACAACTGGTTCCCTGCCAGCAGGCTCAGCTTGGGGTTCTGCGAGTACTTTCCGCACAGACGCTCGCAACCCTCGTAAGTCGCATCAAACGGACCCGCCTTCCATCCGGTCAGCTGCAGCACCACGCCATTGCCGGTCTTGGGGCCCACAAGCGCCTCTTGATAAACGTCGTCCGCCATCTCGGTCTTGTCGAGCTTCACGCCCTTGGCCTCGAGCTCGGCCACGTATTCCTCGATGTCGTCGATCTCCAGTCCGATATGCTGGATCCCGTTGCCATGCCGCTCCACGTATCTCGAGATGAAGCTGTCGGGGTCGTTGCTGGAAATGAAGCTCATGATGCTGACGCCGAAGCGCACGCAGGCGCCTTGGTACCTGTCCTCGATGGACTCGAACTCCATCATCATCTCGCCACCAAGCACGTTGATGGCATTGTCCAAAGCCGCAGGCAGGTCCTTGACGGCAAAGGCGATGTGATTGATCGCGGTGATCCTGGCCAATTTTGTTGTCCTTCCGTGTTGAACTTGTCGTTCCTTGCCATTCGGACCTAAGCCCTGGTCGAGTCCAGAAGTTCGCGTGCGTCTCCTTGCTGGCGTTTGGGCAAGAATGGAAGCTCGCTGACGCGAGCCGTGCGCGGTCCGTCCCAAGTGCCTGCCTCGAGATCCGTTCCGATCGCCGCGTGTTCAGCGGCCACCAGTCCGAGCGCGATGTTTGTCTTCAGCCGGGACGAGTAGGCCAGGCTCGTCAACTGACCCGCGAGCTCGCCGTCTCGTGTCAATGGCCAGGCATCCTCGTTCGGATCCAGTTCCGGGCCCCCAATTCTCATGCCGACGAGCCGCCTCTTCAACGGCCGTCCTTTCAACTTCGACAAGGCTGCCCGGCCGATGAATTCCGGTGTGCCGTCCAGTTCCACCAAGCGGCCCAGCCCGACTTCATACGGGTTCTCGTTTGGGGTCACGTCCACGCCCCAGGACATGATGCCGGATTCTATGCGTCGCGCCTGACTGACTGCGCCGGGCGCGACGTTGCAATCACTGCCGGCCTCCATGAGCGCATCGAACAGTGCATCGCCCTGGCCATGGTTCCCGAGGAAGATCTCGTAGCCGAACTCGCCGCTCCATCCAGTGCGCGAAATCGTGAGCGTGTGGCCCTGGAAATCCGTGGATGCATGCCAGTAGTACTTCAGGTCAAGTATCCGGTCGCCAAAGAGATTGGACATCAGTCGAGGCGACTTCGGGCCCTGCACCTGGATCACGGAAACTCCTGCATCCCTGACTTCGACCCGCATCGGCGAATGAACTGCGACACCCCTTGCCCAGAGTTCCAGATCGCAGTCCGAGGTCGAGAGCCAGAACCGGTCCTCTGCCTGTCGAAGGATGATCGGATCGCAGAGGATTCCGCCATCGGCCGAGGTGATCAGCGCGTACTTGCATTGGCCGACCATGCATCTGCTCATGTCCCGCGGGGTCAGGAACTGCACGAAGTCCGCCGCGTCCGGGCCGGAAATCTCGACTTGCCGTTCGCCCATCACGGGCCAGATCGCGACGTCTTCCGTCACCTGCCAGTATTCCTCCAGCGGCGTCGAGAAGGAACTCGAAACATAGGTGCGGTTATAGACCGAAAACGCGCGGCACCCGTACCTCCAGGACGCGTCAAAGAACGCGCCCTTCCGGATGCGGGGCTGGAAGGACAGGGTTGCGCCTTTGTGCGGGGTCATCGAGCGAGCTCACTGTAACCTGCGGCCCTTGGCACCGTCGCGCTCCAAGACCGCATCAATTCCTGCTGCCCCTCGAACCAAGGAACTGGGTCAAGAGCAGCAGGGCGGAGGACAGGATGACCATGATCGTCGAGATCGCCGCGATCGTCGGATCGATATAGTCACGCAATGCCGCGAACATGTGCTTGGTGAGGGTTGCATTGGCACCTCCGGAGACAAAGATCGCAATGATCACCTCATCGAATGACGTCAGGAACGACAGCAGAGCTGCCGTGATGACCGAGAACCGGATCTGGGGCAGCGTAATGAGGAAGAACGCCTTCATTCGGGTGGCGCCCAGGCTGCGCGCCACTTGTTCTTGACTGAGGTCGTAGGACCTTAGCCCTGCGGTGATGACGATGATCGCGATCGGGAGCGCCAGGGCGGAGTGCGCGAGCACAAGCCCCGCAATCGTGTTGTTCATGCCGACACGGCCATAGGCATAGAATGTCCCGATCGCGATCAAGATGACCGGCACGATCATCGGGGTGATCAGCAGCAGGAAGATCGCTCTTGTCGCACGGTGGCGGGAAACGAAAAGCGCGTATGCGGCCATGATCCCGAGCGGCGTCGCAACGAGCATCGTCAGGAACCCGACCTGGAACGACGTTGCCGTCGCACGCATCCACTTGGCCGAACCAAGGTACTCCTCGTACCAGCGCAGGGACCACGTGCTGGGAGGGAACTCAAGGTACTGCGAATCCGAAAACGACATCGGAACGACGATCAGGGTCGGAGCGACCAGCAGCAGCATGATGATCG
This sequence comes from Paracoccaceae bacterium, assembly GCA_965208685.1. Classification (GTDB taxonomy): domain Bacteria; phylum Pseudomonadota; class Alphaproteobacteria; order Rhodobacterales; family Rhodobacteraceae; genus JAJEFO01. The sequence continues at coordinate 2,768,015 of CBDBPL010000007.1, forward strand.
CCGAAAGGACGTAAAGCCACAGGCGACTGCCATGCGTGATCTGGGTGTCTGCCGCAGGGCGGCTCCACCAGTTCATTCAGTCTCTCCCGAAGAGGGCCGCGTCGAACCTGAACAGGCGCGCGGCAACGTAAAGGGTGAAGGTCGTTGCAACCAGCAGCACAACCCCGAGCGCGCTTGCCGCTCCCCAGTCGAACTGGTTTTCCAGGATGGCAGTGATCTGGTTCGAGACCATGATGACGCGGCCACCGCCCAGGACGGCTGGGGTCACGTAAAACCCGAGACACAGGACAAAGACGATAAGCGAGCCTGCCACCATTCCCGGCAGCGACAGCGGAAAATAGACTCGCCAGAACGCATTGATCGGATTGGCGCCAAGGTTGGAGGCGGCATGCATCATGTCCTTGTCGATTTTCCGCATCGCGTTGTAGAGCGGCAGGATCAGGAACGGCAGCATGATATGCGCCATCCCGATGAGCGTGCCCGTCATGTTGTGCACGAGCTTGATCGGCGTTTCCCACAGGCCGACCTGCATGGCGAATTCGTTCAGTATGCCCCGCTTCTGCAGCAACACCAGCCAGGCATAGGTGCGCACCAAGAGCGACGTCCAGAACGGAAGCAAGACGGCCAGCATGAAAACGCCTGCCCACCTGGGCGGCAACTGGGCCAGGAAAAACGCCAACGGATAGCCAAGGGCGATGCAAGCCAGCGTTGTCAGCATGCTGACCTGAAACGTCGTGACAAAGATCCGGTAGTACGACTTGTACTGAGTCATCCTGTGGTAGTTTTCGAGCGAAAACCCGCCGTCATCCCCCAGGAAGGACAGGTAAAACAGCCACGAAAGCGGTATCAGGACAATCAGGACGATCACGATCATGGCCGGCACGACAAGGCTCAGTATCGACCATTGCTCGCGCGTACGCTGACGCTTCAGCGCCGCCTCGTGGAAGTGCCTGCCAGATCGCGAACCGCCTGCATCAGCGCGCGCCATCACACAGCTTGCCCGCCTGGGATGATGATCACGTCGTCGCGGTCCAGGCCGATGGAGACCTGATCGCCAGTGTTGCTGCCGGCAGGACTTGTCCTGCCGCTGGTGCCGAACCTGACGGCCACTTCCGTGTCGTCGTCAATCGCGACCAGCGCCATTTCAGATTCGCCCTGAAAGACGGCTTCTCGCAAGACGCCCTTCAACACGATGGTCCGATCATCTGTTTCGGCACCGGCGAAGAACAGGCGTTCGGGGCGCACCACAAGCGTCCAGTCCTCGCCTTGGTCCGCGCCAGCGTCACCGACAGGTTGGCCCCTGAAGAACAGTGCTCCCGCGTCGTCCCTCGTCAATGGAAGCATCGTCGACTCCCCGATGAAGTCAGCGACAAACGCGTTTGCCGGGCTGTTGTAGATCACTTCGGGCGTGTCCAGCTGGATCAATTCTCCGTCGTTGATGACCGCGATCCGGTCGGACATCGTCAGCGCCTCGCGCTGGTCGTGGGTGACGTAGACCGTCGTCACGCCGAGCTTGCGATGCAGGTGCTTGAGCTCGATCTGCATCCGTTCGCGGAGTTTCTTGTCCAGCGCCGACAGCGGTTCGTCCATCAACAGAATCCGCGGTCCGAACACAAATGCACGTGCCAGCGCGACGCGCTGCCTTTGGCCGCCGGACAATTGGTCGATGTTGCGCGCACCAAACCCGGAGAGCTGGACCGTCTCCAGCGCCTCTTCGACACGCGCCGCACGCTCCGCCCCGCTGATGCCTCGCAATTTCAGGGGAAAGCCGATGTTGTCCGCGACGTTCATGTGCGGAAACAAGGCATAGCTTTGAAACACCATGCCCACTTCACGCTTGTGCGGTGGCGTCAGGATTACCTCGTCCTGGCCAAACCGAATGCTGCCGGAATCCGGGCGGTTGAACCCTGCGATCGCCATCAGCAAAGTGGTCTTGCCGGAACCCGAAGGCCCAAGAAGCGTGAGAAACTCGCCGCTGTGGACATCCAGATCAACCGAATTCAGCGCATAGACAGAGCCGTATCGCTTGGTCAGGTCTCTGATCTGTATCGGCAACGCGGTCGTGCCCAGTGGAGCGTCAGTCACGGCAAAACTCAATTTCAAGCGGGGATCGAAACTGTGCCGTCGCCGGGCACGAAATGCGCCCGGCGATCCTTGCTCGAGAGACTATTCGCTGAGCATCTCGATGTACAATTCCAGCGCCTCAGCCCGGTGCTCCGCATACCAGTCAAGGCTCACCGGAACCATGAACGGCACGTTGTCCGGGTGGGACGGCAAAGCCCGGATCAGTTCCGCAGGCGCCGTTGTCACTTCATAGGCCTTCCTGTTGGTCGGTCCATAGGTGATGTGAAACGGCAGGTTCGCCTGATACTCAGCCTTTGACACCTCGGCCAGGAATGCCATGGCGGTGTCCTTGTTCGGCGCGCCCTTCGGCATTGCAAAGCAGTCATAGTCCAAGAGCGCCTGGTTGAAGGTGTACCCAACAGTGGCTCCATCCTTCTTCGCGTTGTCAAAGCGACCGTTCCAGCCGGTCGTCATGTCGACTTCGCCGTCCTTCATCAGTTGGGCCTGCATCGCGCCTGATTCCCAAAAGACGGCGATATGTGGCTTCAACTCGCGGATCTTGTTGATTGCGCGTTCCTTCCCCTCGCGGGTGGCAAGCACCTTGTAGACGTCTTCCGGCGCTACGCCGTCCGCCATCACGGCCGGTTCCAGCGCGCCGTCAACATTGTTGGCACGATACGCACGGGTTCCGGGGAACTTCTCGACGTCGAAGAAGTCGGCCCAGCTGTTCGGGGCGCCGTCGCTGCCCGGCGCACCATATTTGTCGGTGTTCCAGGCCATGACGGTCGCAAACACGTCGGAGCCAACGCAATAGTCCGTGTAGGTATTGGGATAAAAGTCCGACACGTCCACGACGCTATAGTCTATCTTCTCCAGGCAGCCTTTGGCAGCGGCGGCGGCCGCGCCACCGGACCCGGTGACCACGAGGTCCCAGGTCACCGCACCAGACTCCACCTGCAGGCAGGCCTTCGACATGCTGGCGCCGGATTCGCGAATGATCTCGATGCCAGAATTCTTGGATGCGTCGTTGAACAGCGCATTGTCCTGCGCCTGGCCGTAGGTGCCGCCCCACGACACGACCGTGATGGGTTCCGCGGTCGCAGCCACGCCCAACGCGAATGTCGCGGCAATCGCCGCGGCAAGATTAGTCCGAAATTTCATGGTCAATTCCTCCCTATTGATGGCGTTTTCGCCATTGGCGCGCAGACCATAGGTGATGCCGGCAGCGAATGTCCACTAGCATGATCCGAAGTGCCAAATTGCCGGTCGGCCGAGGACTGGAGCAAGTTGATTCATTGATTGGCGAGCGACCGCCCAGGCACTTTCGCCGTCACGTCGCCGCGTCGGACACGAAATTTGCTCTTTCCGCGTGACCCGCATCATTCGGGTTAGAGGTTCAGGCCATCCAGGAACCGGAACCACGCGACCGAAACGGGCAGGAACCAAGGCCTGCCAAAATAAAGCGGTCTTGTCGTCATGGGAATGCCATCGAAAGCGGTCCGCCCATCCCTCAGGCCCAAGACCTGTTGCCCGATTCGCATGCCCAGGTAACTCGCCACCGAGACGCCGGACCCGCAATATCCCATGGCGTAATGCATGCCATCGCGTTTGCCGGCATTGGCCAGCGTGTCGAAGGTATAGGCGACGTATCCCATCCAACTGTGGCTGAGCTTGGTGTCACGCAACTCTGGAAACAGCCTGTCAAGGTCGCGCTTGAGTCGGATCGCGCTCTTGCTCGTGTTCGTCTCGGTGCTCGAAACGCGCCCCCCAAAGACAATCCTCCGACGATCCGGTGACGGGCGGTAGTAATAGACGACCCTGCGGCTGTCGCTGACGATCCGGTTGGTTGGCATGAGCCGGTCCATCAGGCCCTGTTCAACCGGTTCCGTCGCGATCACGTAGCTGCCGATTGGGATGACACGCCGCCGCAACCAAGGGGTCAGGCCCGACGTGTAGCCGTTTGTAGCTATCACGACGTCCCGTGCGCGAACTTCACCGCGACTGGTCCGCAAGACGAACCCCTGCCCGGACTCTTCAATCGAGATGACCCTGGAATGTGCGGCAACCTGTGCTTCCGCAGCGACCGCAAGGTCGAGCAGCGCCTTGTGATACCGTGCCGGGTCCAGGCTCGCGTGTTTCTCGAACACAATGCCGCCATGGTAACTGTCGGTTCCAATCTCCGCCTGTTGATCACTGCGTTCGACGATGTGGTATGGGACCTCCAGACCGCGCGGCTGACTTTTGACTTGCCGGACCAGCTTGGCAAACGCGCGCGAGCTATGAGCCGCGTGAAACCGGCCCGGAACCATGAAGTCGCAATCCATTTCTTCGTTCCGGATGAAGTCGCCGATCCAGGACAGGGCGGTCTGCCCTTCCTTCAGGATGTTGAATGCAGTTTGCGACCCGTACCTCTTGGTGAGTTCGACCAGTGAAGGCTTGACGCTTGTGCTGATCTGCCCGCCATTGCGCGTGCTGCATCCAAAGCCGGCATCGTAGGCGTCAAGGACGAGAGTTGAACGCCCGCCTCGGGCGGTGACGACTGCAGAGTTCAACCCGGTGTAGCCCGAACCCACGACCGCGACGTCTATCGAAGGCGGAAGATCGCCGACGGCCATCTCCGGACGTGGAGTTCGATCCCACCAATAGGGTTCCGACTTAAAGTCAGGCGCGAACATCGATTGGCGGGCCTACCAAAACCTATGCCATTTCCTGAACATCCACTGATTCAATGAAGCCATCAACCCGGGAAAGCCTTCGCCGCACCGGAAGGAGAAATGGGGGAGTCGTCCATACCTTGCTGTCCACGCTGGCGTGTTGGTCAACCGGACCGGATGCGATGTGCGGGCACAGTCTGCCCGATGTCTTCGTCGCGACCCGACAGAGTCCGTCGGCGCCCGGAGTGCGGCAACAAGAGATTACTTCGGTGGCTACCGGACCACGGGGCGTTGCGCGAGCAGGCAGTATCGCCAGGATCGGCAATGGCGCGGCCGCATCGGACTCTCGGCCTTCAATAGGGCGAGCTCTGCCTCCGAGGACGATCCGTCGACAGATGTCGCCGACAAAAACACGCATCCCGATGACGTCGTGAAGTCCACGAATGCCGGAATGCGCCGTCGCGTTCGAGCACCCCTGCAGACGGACGGTCCGGATCGAACTGGGCCAAATCAGGCTGCGAACTGCCTCCCGATCCCCGGGATGCCGGTGACACCGTCAATTTTGCGGAAAGTTGGGTCGATCAGGACCGTAATGCGCACCCAGATAGTCAAGAATGGTCGCCCTTGCATCGCCCTCTATCGGCTCCATTTCCTGCTCTTCGACCATCAAGTTCAAGAGTTCGTCCCATTGATCGCGAGTCAGACCTTGCTGCGCCACGATCCGCTCCGAATGACAGGACGTGCAGGCGTCGAAAGTCTCGGACGCGCCGGGGGCGGCCACCATGACGCCGTAGTCCTCTGGCTCGGGCGGCGGCAAGCCCGCCGATGCCTCAAGCGTCTTGCCGAAATCGGCCGGACTGTCGCCCATTCCGCTCAGGAAGACAATGACATCTGCGCGGTCCTGCTCGCGCTTCAGCCCGACGAAGCTCATGGAGCCGCCTTTCACGAATCCGCGCGGCTTGGCCAGATAGGCATCGAGGCGCTCAGGTGTCCAACTGCCGCCGAACGCCAACATCGCACTTGAATAGCGGAAGCCCTCCCGGGCTCCAACAGGCGCGCCGACAATGTTCCAGAGATTGGGCCCGATCTTCTTTCGTCCTCCCTTCTCGACCGTATGGCAGGCAACGCACTTGCGGAAGACCTTCTCGCCGCGGGCGGAATCGGCTTTGGCGAGGCGGGCCCCCAGTTCGGCTGCACCGGCTGACGCCGCTGCAGCGCAGGCGCAGAACAGCAGCGCTGCCGCAATGTGCATCGGACCGGACACCTCTGCCTCCAGTCAGGCGACGCGCAGCGCCACCCGGTGCATGGTGTTGTTGAGATACCCCTTCGGGTTCCAGTCGATGGCGAAGGGCTGCATCTCGCCCGCACTGTCGGTCGCCCGCGCCCAGACCTCGTAGTAGCCGGCCTCAGGGAACGACACGACACGCCGCCAGTTCTGCCATGCGCCGGAATTGACTGGCTCGTCCAGTTCGGCCTCCATCCAGGTCTTGCCGAAATCGATGGAGAGATCGACGGCGGAAACGGTGCGCTCGCCCGACCAGGCATGGCCGCGCACCTCGACCTCCCGGTCTGCGGCACTGTCACTCTTCGGCGCCGTCACGAGTGCCTTAACGGGCATGCGCTCGATGATCTCGAAATCCTCCTTTGGCACCTTGTCACCCGGGGAGACCGGGTAGCGCGGCACCCGGTAGGAGGTGCCGGTCATTTTCGGCCCGTCATGCACGATGTCACGGAGCTGGATGCGATTCAGCCATTTCTGCGAGCAGGAACCTGGCCAGCCCGGCACCACCAGTCGAAGCGGCGCGCCGTTCTGTCGGTGCAATGGCCCGTCGTTCATCGCGTAGGCGATGAGCACGTTGTCGGTCATGGCTTTCTCGATCGTCACGCCACGCGAGATCGGCAACTTGCCCTCCTTGCCGGAGAGATGAGTGTCCGCTCCGTAATGCGCCGTGTAGACAACACCCGGCTTGACGCCGGCCTTGTTCAGCACGTCTGCAAGCCTCACGCCGGTCCACTCCGAGCAGCCAACGGCGCCCACGGTCCATTGGTTGCCAGTCGCCGGCGGGTCAAAAAACGCCCGGCCGTTACCTCCGCATTCGATTGTGAGCGCCATGGTCACAGCCTCGAACTGCGCCTGAAGATCGGCGATGGACAGCTCCATCGGGTTCTCCACCAGCCCATCGACAGTGAGGGACCAGCCCTCGGCATCGACATCCTCCGGCGGCAATCCGTTGTTGCGGATGAAGTGCCGGGCAGTGGGCGTGATCGCATCGTCGAGCAGGTGCGCCGGCGTCTCTGCATTGATCGGCCGGTCGTTCAGCAGCGTCAGGCCATCCTTGCCGACCAGCACGTCTTCCGATGCAAACGCGGCGGGCACCAAGCCGTATGGCATGTTGGCGTAGAAAGGAACCGCCATGCCGAGCAGGCCGCCCGAAGCTGCCAGCCCGGCGCCGGCAAAGAATCCTCGCCGGCTCACTTCCGGCCCAGAATCAAAGAACTGGCGCCGCGCTTCGCGCGGGTCTTCCGCAAAGAAGGCGTAGAGCCCCTTGGTCTCGAGCAGGTCTCCAGGCATGTCTTCTTCCTCCGCAATGCGACGATGCCTGCCAGTTGCGAGGCGCCGCCTCCCCTTGTCAGATTACGATGCATGCTCGGATATGGGCAACATTGTACTTCGGCCTTCCGTAGCGCCAATACGCAATCGGCCCGTGTCGCAACGGCCAGATCACCAGAACAGCCCGCAACAAGTCTCGCATGAGGTCGCCACTCGGCCGGAATCTCGGTCCCGCTGCCTCACTATCAAGCAAGGAACGCGACGTTTCAGGCTCTTCGACTCGAACAATCAAAAACATCCAGCAGGCAGCGAAACGTGGATGACGACGTGACCCCTTTCGAGACGCAGCGCGGTTACGGCGCGATCCGTCCGACGCTGGATCGTGGGAGGGTGCCATGAACGACATGAGCGGATGCCCGCAGGACATTGCAGGATCCGGGCTCCCGTAGGAACCGGCACTGTCATCCATTGCCGTGCCGGCGGCGGAAGGTGACGGTCCTCGAATTTCCGCGGGGAAGCGTCGCGCTTCTGGCAGAGGGCGATCCTTCCGTCGGGTCCGGCGTCCGCCGACTCGCTGCAGGTCTCGCTTCCCTCCGCGACACCCGTCACGGCAAGCGTTCTGGTCACGGGCACGAGAAGGATCAGGGCCTAGCCGAGGGACCCGGACCTGCTGCATGAGATGGTCCGCCAGCAGCGCCGCGCATTCAATCTCGCGATCGCCTGCTTCCGGCAAGCCGACGCGGGCCTGCAGGACCCGATGGGACCGGACCTGAAGCGGACCGCGCTGCGCGTATCGAGCATTTGGCTATCATCGAAAACCAATTTTTCAAATGGATCAACTCTGCCCAAACTGCAATTCCAATGGTAGATTTGGTGAGCGGCGCTTTGGGAATGAGGGAAGTTATGTGGACATATAGAAATCCGGTCAACGTCATTTTTGGCTCAGGCGAGTTCGATAATCTGGCTGATCTAATCGCGGGCCGGCGCTATGCCTTGGTGACATACCCTGAGCCGATATTTTCAGATCTTTCGCAGCGACTTGCGACAAAGGCGGGCGTGCCGATTCTTTCTGTTTCCGATGTTGCTCCAAATCCAGATTACGTGCGCTTGAAAGACCAAAGCGCCCGCTTCGGAAAAGTTGGTGAAAAAGTCGAAGCAATCGTGGCGCTTGGCGGTGGTTCGGTTATCGACTCGGCCAAAGTGTTTGCGTCGGCGAACGGCAATTTCGACAATGTCGCGCGGTATCTTGAAACCAAAACAGGCGAAGAAGACCTTTCCTTTGTCCCGATCATCGCGGTTCCAACCACCGCCGGCACAGGCAGTGAGGTGACCTGCTGGGCGACGGTCTGGAATGAAGCCCAAGGCAAGAAATATTCTTTGGCGCATCCGCGCCTGTACCCCGAAACGGCGCTTTTGGATCCGGAATTGACGTTAGAAAAGCCGATCGGCCTGACAATTGCAACGGGTTTGGATTCCCTGTCGCATTCGATCGAAAGTATCTGGAACGTGAACGCCAATCCGATTTCGGCCCGCCACGCCGTGGCTGCGGCCAGGCTGATCATCCAGACGCTTCCAATGGTTGTTCGCGACACCGGAAATCTGGCTCTTCGCAGCGCCATGGCTGAAGCATCGCTTAACGCAGGGCTTGCGTTCTCCAACACCAAGACGGCTATCGCTCACAACCTGTCTTACCCAATTACACTTGGATGGGGTGTGCAGCATGGAATTGCCTGTTCCTTCACTCTGCCGACCGTTCTGCGGTCTGTCATCGGTATCGGCGGCTTCCGGGAGGCCGCCCTCAGGGAGATTTTCGGGCCGGATCTGGCTGCAGGTGCCGATCAACTTGCTGAATTTCTGAACGGGTTGGGCGTCGGAACCCGCTTTGCAGATCACGGAATTCGGTTTCAAGCCTGTGCCGACATCATTGAAGAAGCCTTTGTCGGCGAACGTGGAAAGAACTTTGTCGGCACGAAGGAAAGCTTCATTGCGGCTGCGCAACAGCAAGAGGTCATCAGTCAGCTGCAGTCGCATGAAACTCAAGGCGATCATATGCTTTCCAGCCCCGGAGAAGAATCGAAACAAGCGTAAACGCCGCCAGAATCAGCTTTTTTGCAAATGCTGCCGCTGCCCGAAAAGGTGAGGATTGGTACCGTCGACATTTGCCAATCCAGCCCTGTTCCCGAGTTCCTTTTGGCAAATCTCATTCATGTCGGTGTGTTACCACTGTGCCAAAACTCTTACCCCACAGAAAAGACACCCCTGAGATTCGGCTTGCCTGGCCATTTGTCCTTGGCAAGTTTCTGGAATGCGGCCATATCTTCCACCATGGCATTCGGCGTTTTCATCCACCGGACTGATTCAATCTATGCCGACGTGCCGTCAGAGCAATATCAGTTTCCAAGGCAGTACCTTTCCCGCGCCCGACGGTGTGAAGGGGACTGGATCGTCTATCTCGAACCTACCAAGGTCAGGAACTCCAAGGGCTACTTCGCCGTCGCCAAGGTCCAGGAGATCATCCCGGATCCTGGCCATCCGGAGATGTATCTGGCCGTGATAGAACCGGGCACATACCTCGACTTCGGCGACCCGGTTCCCTTCCGGGAGCATGGCACCGTTCTCGAACAGGGGCTTCTCAACGAGCAAGGCAGAATCTCCGGCCGCGCCCAAGCGGCGGTCCGCCCGTTGTCTTCGACGGACTTCGCCCGGATCGTTGGGAAGGGCCTCGGACGCGTTGAGGACGACGCGCAGCGTATCGACCCCGGCCAGCCGGCATATGATTTCCCCGGGGCCCGACAGCCAATCCATCATCTGAACGCCCGTGATCGGGTGAACCAGCTTACAAGTCGCGTCATGCGGGATCGAAACTTCCGCAAGACCGTCCTCCGTGCGTACGGCAAGCGTTGTGCGATCACCGGGCTCCGGTTGATCAACGGCGGTGGCCGCGCCGAAGTCGAGGCCGCCCATATCAGGCCAGTCGAATACGACGGGCCGGACATTGTGAGCAACGGCATCGCCCTTTCGGGAACCGCCCACTGGATGTTCGATCGTGGATTGGTTGGGCTGGCGGACGACCTGACTATCCTGGTTTCTCGTCAGACCAACGATCCGGAAACCGTTCGGTCGATGATCAACGGCACGGGTCGATTGATCCCGCCTGGACGCCGTTCAGAATTTCCAAGGAGCGAGTTTGTAGGTTGGCATAGAGAGAACTGCTTCAAGCAGTAGCTGGCTTCTCCCGTTCTGCACGGGGTCTCCTTGTCTCGGTGAGGAATGTACGTGACCTGGGACGCAAGGCCAGTGCGATGAGACTTGCAGGCGAAACATGCCTCTCCCCGACGGGGAGGAGCAGGGCTTGGCCTGTCGGGAAACTGTCCCGACCGAACTCAATGGCTGTCCCGCCATTTCGCTGTCCGCTTAGAAGCGGAGCGCTTCTCAGGCCAAAGATGCGGACACGGAACCCTCTTGCAGACACTTGTGCGCCAGGCTTCGAAACAAGTTGATGAATCGTCTGTTCCGCGCCGCGCCGTCAGCTTCGCCTATTCTGCTGATGTTCCAGCCAACATAGGTCGCAGAGCGGAGTGCAAGAAACAAGTCGAGCTCCGCAACGTCCAACGGACGGATCGAATGATAACCTTCGATCAAGCCAATCTGAAATCGAGGATAGTCTGCCATTGGCATGTGTTTCAGCAGAGCGGTCGCCACGTCAAAAAGACGATAGCCGAAGCCGCCATCGTCAAAGTCGATCAGCCTCAGCACATTGCTGTCGACCAGCACGTTGGCGGGGACAAGATCAGCATGAACCAGGCCGTAGTCGAGCGTTGGCTCGATCTCTTCTAGCCTGGCTGACGCCACACGACGAAACCTCTCAAACAAGTCGCGATCCGAGGCGGTCAATTCCGGGTTTTCCCAAAACCTGTCCCAGAGCGGTGCCTGGCCAAGCAAACCATCCCGGTCCCAGTGAACGCGATCAAAGGACTTTGGCGGGCTCCATGCATCGGACACCTGATGGAGCAGTGCAATTTCCCGCCCAAGGGCATGAAAGAGAGAATGACGATCCTTTCGCTCCCGGATTGCCAACGCGTCGTCCAACGTCCGGCCCATGAGCCAGGTCAGGACATCAACCTGCATCCCGTTGATGCGGGCCAGGCATTCGCGGTCGACGGTGAGAGCCGGCGACGGGACCGAAAGGCCACCCTCCGCCGCAGCCGCCATCCACGCGAGTTCAGAGCGAAGTTCGGCGTCACTCCGGTAGCCTTTTCGGTGCAATCGCAGCGCGAAGCGGCCCCGTGCGTCCGAAACTTCGTAGACTGCGTTTTCTCGGTAGGCGACCAGCTTGTACCGCGCTCCGGACATGCCCCATTTGCAAAGCGCCTCTTCGACTATGACATTCATGTGTGCAGCGCCGCATGGCTGAGCACCTCATCAAGCGTGTCAAGAAGCAGATCCGCATTCGCGATGGAAAAGGGCATTGGCGGCCGGATCTTGAGGGTGTTCTTGTACCTGCCAAGCTTGGAGTGAATGATCCCGCGCTGACGCATTGCGTTGATGACGCGATCGGTGAATCCGCTGGACGGCTCCTTCGTAGACCGGTGTGCCACCATCTCGGCGCCAAAGATCAATCCCGAGCCACGCACGTCGCCAATGACCTCGTGTTTGTCCTTGAGGGCCAGAAGTCGAGACCGTGCATATGCGCCTACCGTCCCGGCGTTCGCGACCAGCTCGGCCTGTTCCAACTCCTCCAGAACCGCCATGGCTGCGGCACAGGATACCGGGTTGCCGGCAAAGGTGTTGAAATAGCGATACCCTTTGCGGAACTCGGCCACGATGTCCGCTCCGGCCACCACTGCGCCAACGGGGTGCCCGTTGGCCATCGGTTTGCCGAGGGTCAGAATGTCCGGCACGACCCCCATCTTCTCATGGGCCCACAGATGTGTGCCGGTGCGCCCAAATCCCGATTGCACCTCGTCGCAAATCAAGACGCCGCCCGCCTTGCGCACCTGTTCAGCGGTGGCTTTCAGCCAGCCATCCGGATTGTCGGGAAATCCTTCGTTCAGAAAGTACGGGCAGATGACAAGGGCGGCAAAGCCAGGCCCGTCTTGCTCCACCTCCTCGATCTTGTGCGCCACGGCCGCTGCAAAGCGCGTTCCGTCAGGATCGGGGTGGCGATAGCTGTCCGGCGCTTCGACAAATCGCAGGTACTGTTCGAGCCCGAAACCGAAGGCCGGCGCGTTGGATCGGCCCAGTTGGCTCACCAGCGACGTGTTGCCGTGGTAGGTGGCGTCGGTCGCGATGATCCCACGCTTTCCGGTCGCGGCCTCCGCCATGCGCAAGGCGATGTCATTGGCTTCGGACCCGGTGCAGGTCAGGATGGCGGTATTGAGCGCGGGCGCCATGGTCCCAGTGAGTCTTTCGACATAGTCGATGATGCCGTCGTGCAGGTATCTGGTATGCGTGTTCAGCGTGCTGGCTTGACGACAGATCGCGTCGACGACACGCGGATTGCAATGCCCGACATGCGGCACGTTGTTGTAGCAGTCGAGGTACTTCCGCCCGTCGGCGTCCCAGAGCCAAACGCCCTCACCTCTCACGAAATGGACCGGGTCATCGTAGAAGGTCGATACATTCGGCCCCAGGAGTCGGGCGCGATCGTTCATCAGTTCCTTTTGTGTGCGTGCCAATTTTGAAGCCACCCGTCCCGTCGCGATGTTGTGGTCCACTGAGAAAAACCCTAAGGCGTTCTTGGGTCGCACGAAATGCCTCGGCCGCGCAAGATTTCGCGGCGCGGATAGTTGAAGAACCCGAGTCACGCCTTGATTGGGTACAGAACGCCCGCGATCTGCACCTGGAACCCGCCTCCCTTGGTCCATGCCGTTGTGACACGTGCGGGTTCTCGACGGCGACGAAGCCCGCCATGACCTCCAGCCTGAACCCCCGGTCACCCGAGGCGACGTGGCCCACTTCGATCCTTTGCTCCCGACGGGTTCGCGACGCATGAAGCGGCGTTAACGGAGACATTCCCGTTAGCGTTTCTCCATGCACTTCCACAGCAACGGGAAGCGCACCTGAAGAAACGCCAGCAATGCCAGTGGCCGATGCAAAGGCCCTAGCCCGGTCGCACCTAGTCGGAACTTTCGGCTGAAAATCTCCCGACGGCATCGCGCAGGCCCCTGAAAAGGCTGGGCCCTTCCGCGCGGACGCAGGGATCCGTGCTGTAGTCATGTCGCGATGCAAGTGGCAGGCCGGATCCGCCGGAACCGGCCACTGGCGCCTTGATTTGCGAAGGATTCCTGCCTGACCCCTAAATGAAATTCCGACCAAGGGTCTTGCGAAAACCGGCTAGCTTCGCTGCAATGCAGAAATCTCACACGTTATTGCTTGTACGCATTCAATGGTGCCCGGGGGCGGAATCGAACCACCGACACGAGGATTTTCAGTCCACTGCTCTACCCCTGAGCTACCCGGGCACGGATGCGGCGCTTGACGCTCGATCAGGTCGGTGCCTTCTAATGTCCGCATGGGTGCCTGTCCAGTGCATCGCGCCAAAATTCTAGTGCCCCGTTTCCCGGCCCTCCGAAGGCCGATCGGCACTCTCGATCTCCTCCAGCAATTCGTCGTCGCAGGGAACGGAATAGGCGCCGTTGAGCCAGCGCCACAGATCCAGGTCTGCGCAGCGCTTCGAGCAGAACGGGGCATAGCCTTTCTTCATCGGCTTCTGGCAAATGGGGCAGCTCAAGTCACGACCTCGTGCAAGGGAAGGCGCTCGCGCTTGCGCAGGAACTCCATGTGACCGAGAGGCGTCCATCCCGCAAACGTCGTGTCAACCGGACACGCGCGAAACGCCGACTTGGCCGTGTCCTCGACGCGGCGGCGATCTCGCTTTGCCAGAGGAGCAAGGTCAACCAAGATCTGACCCCCCAGGCCGCGCAGGCGAAGCGCGCGCGGAAGGGCGCGAAGGGCCGCGAGATTCGCCTTGAGCCCCGCCGCGGTCGAGCTGCTCCCGGCGGCATTCACGTCCACCGCCACGAGGGCGCGAGTGGGTTCCACGGCAACCGATCCCCCGCCAAACATGACGTGCGGAGACCGCAATGCGTCGATCATCTCGTCCACGCCGAACCGGTCAAAGCTGCCCGGACTGTCGTCAAGGTCTCTTGATCGCGGCCAGTCCCGAAGAGCCAGCTCCGGGGCCGAGGGACCGTCGAGAAGCCTTGCGGGCCTACCCGACAGCGACTCGTTCAGGACCATGCCTGCAATGTCGGCCAGGCGGCCAATCTCTTCCCGGACGTCCGCGTCCTCTGCCGCGTCAGCCCCGGTTCGCAAGACAATGCCCAGGCTCTCCGGAAGTTCGACTTCATCCAGAATCTCCTGAAGCGCCGCCCTGCGCTCTTGATTCATGATCGCCCTGGAGATGTTTCGCCCTGGCGCGCCCGGAGTCAGCATCGCGTGTCGGCCCTTGAAGAGAATCCTCTGCGTCGCGGGAGCGGCTTTTTCCCGCTCGGCATAGGTCGAAGCCTGCACCAACGCGGTATCACCCTGAGCGATTCCCTTCGCGTTACGAAGAAACAGCGGCCCATCCGGAGTCTCGAGAATCATGCCCCCCTGCCCCTTCATGGGTCGGCCGGCCTTCGCGCGGTATATGGCGCCCGGGCGCACTCGATCATCCGGCGGGTCAACCAGTAGGTCGTCCAGTGCCCCGTCCACGATCCTGGCCGCCGCCTGGCGTCCAAAGATGCGATCCATGGCAATCACGCTGCCTTTCATGACCGGTTCGGGACCGGAACTCCGGCTGCCGTTAGCAATCTTGCCGTTTCGTGAGCCGGCAAGCCCATGATCGCCGTGTAGGATCCCGCGATCCACGGGATGAATGCGCCCGCAGGGCCTTGAATTGCGTAGGCACCCGCCTTCCCTTTCCAGTCCCCGGCATCAAGATACCCCGCAATGTCGTTCCCGCCCATACGCTGCATCCTGACCGTGCAAACCACTTCGCGCATCTTCAGGCCGTCGTCGGACAGGACCGCAACTGCCGTATGGACCTTGTGCCGCCGACCGGAAAGCAGGCGCAAGAAGGTCTCTGCCTCTAGGCGATCCCTGGGCTTCCCAAGTATGCGTCGCCCTACCGCAACGACAGTATCGGCGGCCAGCACGACCTCGCCGTCCGAGCGGGCGACGGACTTCGCCTTCTCTTTCGTCACGCGCAGGCAGTAGGCGCGCGGCCGTTCTCCCACTCTCGGGGTCTCGTCGATGTCTGCAGGACGCACGTCGTCCGGCGTGACGCCAAGCTGAGCGAGGACCTCAAGGCGCCTTGGCGACGCCGACCCGAGAACGAGGCGCGGGTGCGAAGCGTTCACTTGAATCGATAGTTGATCCGGCCCTTCGACAGATCGTAAGGCGTCATCTCCACCTGTACCCGGTCGCCGGCAAGGACCCGGATTCGGTTCTTGCGCATCTTGCCTGCCGTATGCGCGATGATCTCATGGCCATTTTCAAGCTCGACCCGGAATGTCGCGTTCGGCAGGAGTTCCTTCACAACACCGGGAAATTCGAGCAATTCCTCTTTGGCCATGATTCCTCCTGAATTGACTGCCTGATCCTCAGGCGCGGCGACTATGTGTGGCGGCCGGACGTGAATCAAGCCCCAAATCGCAAGATTGCCAGGGTAACTGCCACAGGCCCGGATTGACGGGACCTTGTGGTGCGGTCCGTGGTCAAGTGGTTGTGCCAGCCCGCGAAACCGTGGGAGGACCGAACCGTTCAAGCATCCGCGCCCTGATCTGGTCACGCGTCTCGCGATAGCTCTTGAGCTTCTCGTCTCTCGCCTCGCCAAGCCCAGTGGGATCCAGCACCGGCCAGTATTCGACTTCAAGATGAAAGTACCTGGTCAGTTCCAGAGCCCTTCTCTGCGAGGCCGGACTCAACGCGACGACAAGATCGAACGCCGCGAGGTCGTCGCCCCATTCCTGCATTTCGTCGAAGCTTCGCGAGCGATGGCGGGCAAGCTCGATGCCGATTTCCTCGCACACGGCGATCGAGAACCCGTCAATCTCCATGTCGTTGTAGACGCCTGCAGACTGCACGTAGGTTTCCTGGCCGTAGAATTTCTTCATCATCCCCTCTGCCATGGGCGAACGGACCGCGTTGTGATCGCAGCAAAAGAGGACCGACGTGGGGTGGTCCGCCACCGGGTCAGGCTCCGAAGTGAAGAACGCAGATCAAGGTGAACAGGCGACGCGCAGTGTCGATGTCAAGTTCGACCTTGCCGTCCAGACGTTCCTCAAGAATGCGCGCGCCTTCGTTGTGGATGCCTCGCCTCGCCATGTCGATTGCCTCGATCTGGCCCGGAGGAAGGCGCTTTACAGCATCGAAGTAGCTCTCGCAGATCTGGTAGTAGTCTTTCACGACCTGGCGAAACGGTCCCAGGGAGAGGCGGAATTCGACAGCGGGCTTGTCCGATTCCGTGCGAACATCAAAGACGAGAAGCCGGTCATAGATTGCCAGTTGAAGCCGATAGGGTCCCTTCGGCGCCTTTCGTGCGTCCGACGCCGTGATCGTGAACGAGTTGTCCTCCAGCAAATCGAAGATCGCGACCCGACGCTCCTGCTCGATCTCAGGCGTCGGCGGCGGAAGCGCACTGTCGTCAATCTCTATGTGTACGATCCGGGGCATGTTGGCCGAGATACGGGAAGCACCGGCTTTTTCAATAGGAATCCAACTGCAACCCGTGTTCGGAACTCCTGCGATCGGCAGTCACAACGAGTGTGCAGCGCCAGATCAGGCACGCAAAATGCGCACGGCGACAGCCCGCCAAGCGCCACGGTCATGCCGACCGGTTCGGTCTTCATGCAAAATCATGGCACTTTGGCGACCGCAATCTCTCGCGCTGCGACTGCAGGTTCTGGATGATCGGCAACTGGCTGACGACGGTCTGCCATCGATGCTGCGGGCAAGCGGGAATCCGATCCACCCGCTGCAGCCCGAGGGCACTATCGGTTCAACCGGTCCAGCCTGGAACTGACGCTCAAACCATGCGCCTGGAGCCCCTCGCTTTCCGCGAGCGTCGCCGCCGCAGGACCGATCTCCCGAAGCGCTTCGGGAGTCATCTGCGCCAGGGTCGTGCGCTTCATGAAGTCAAGGACCGACAGGCCGGACGAAAACCGTGCCGAGCGTGCGGTCGGCAAAACGTGGTTCGGACCTCCGACGTAGTCACCGATCGCCTCGGGCGTCCACGCGCCGAGAAAGATCGCCCCTGCGTGCCTTATGTTCGAGATCAATGGCTCAGGGTCGCCGACGCAGAGTTCCAGATGCTCCGGGGCAATGTCATCCGCTAACGCGGCGGCCTCTCCCAGGTCCTGCACCAGAATGACGGCACCGTTTCGCTCCCAGCTCGCGGCCGCGATGTCGCGCCTGTCGAGCAATTTCAAATGCTCCTCGATTGAGTCGAGCACAAGTTCGGCCAGCGTTGGATCGGTCGTTACAAGAATGGCCTGCGCGCTCTCGTCATGCTCTGCCTGGCTCAGCAGGTCGAGCGCGATCCAGTTTGGATCATTTGACTTGTCCGCGATGACCAGGATCTCCGACGGGCCCGCAATCATGTCGATTCCGACCTGCCCGAAGACCTGCCGCTTTGCTGCGGCCACATATGCGTTGCCTGGCCCTGTGATCTTGTCGACGGGCACGACGGACTCCGTCCCGTAGGCAAGGGCGGCGACTGCCTGCGCGCCCCCGAGCCTGTGGATCGTGTCGATGCCAGAAAGCCTCGCGGCCATGAGCACCAGTGGGTTGAGTTCTCCGTGCGGCGCCGGCACGGTCATGACCAGGCGCTCTACGCCTGCAACCTGCGCCGGGATGGCATTCATCAAGACCGAGGACGGATAGCTCGCCTGGCCGCCTGGCACGTAGAGTCCCGCCGACTTCACTGGCGACCAGCGCCAGCCGAGCGTTGCGCCAGCCTCGTCGGTCCAGAGCGCATCGTCCGGTCGTTGCCGCTCGTGATACGCACGGATCCGCGATGCAGCGAGCTGCAGCGCCTCAAGCTCGTGCGAACCGATCCCCGAAACCGCAGTCTCGATTTCCTCCTCGGAAACGGTGAATTCGTCCGGATTCAGATTCAAGTGATCAAACTTTGCGGTGAGTTCAACCAACGCCTCGTCACCACGCGCACGCACGTCGGCAATGATCCCGGCCACTGCCCGATTCACGTCCGGCGCGTCCTCGCGCTTCAAGGACAGGAGCGTGCGAAACCTGCTCTCGAACTCCGAATCCGCCGTGTTCAGAAATTGCGCCATTGATGACCTCTTGCCGACTCATAGCTGCATGCCAGTAAGCACTAGCCCGGGTCCGATGTCACTCCGGGTGCTCGGGTGTTCGTTGAGAGGGCGCTTCATAGGTGCATGTGACATCCTGCAACGTGATGTTGATCGTCTCGACCTCGACTTCAACAGCCGCGTCGCCCGCAAAAGTCAGCACTACGCGACCCATTCCATCCCCATCAGGCTGGAAGCTGAGCATCAGCAAGGACAGCACGATGTCCTGCGACCCCTCGGGTGCTGGCCCCTGCCGCCTGACCGCGATCACGTCATCCACGGCGAGAACTGCCTGCGCACGTTCCAGTTGCAGGTCACGTTGCTCGCCCTGCTGCATGGCTTCCCAGCGGAAACGATTGATCAAGCACGCGAATCGCCGCCTCTTCTTGTCCCAGGTCATCTCGCTGGCTGGCAGGATCGCGTCCTGGGCAAGTGCGGAGACAATCTGCAGGTCCTCGACGTCATCCGCACGCAGCTTCAGTGGCCGCGCCGAACCTTCCTGGGCACTCGCTGCGCTTGCCATCAGTTCTGGATCCTCTCGATCTTCGCGCCCACCGAACCCAGCTTCTCTTCCACGTGCTCGTACCCCCTGTCCAGGTGGTAGACTCGGTTGACCACCGTCTCGTGCTCGGCGCCGAGACCCGCCAGGATCAGCGAAACCGACGCGCGAAGATCCGTTGCCATGACAGGGGCGCCTTTCAGGCGCTTGACTCCTGTAACCGTCGCCGTTCCGCCCCGCACGTCAATGTCCGCGCCCATGCGCATCAGTTCCGGCGCATGCATGAAACGGTTTTCGAAAACCGTCTCTTCGAGCCTGCTCACTCCATCCGCGATGCACAGCAGCGCCATCATCTGCGCCTGCAAGTCGGTCGGAAACCCAGGATACGGCTCGGTCCTGACGTCGATCGGACGAATGCGATCGTTTCCGCGTGCAACCCTGATTCCCCGTCCCGTTTCCTCGACCGATACGCCAGCCTCCTCAAGCCTTTCCGCGACGGTTTGGACGAGCTCCATCCGCCCGCCGAGGCATTCCACCTCGCCACCACAGATTGCGGGCGCCATCATGTAGGTCCCGAGCTCGATCCTGTCGGCAATCACCGTGTGCCTGGCACCTCCTAGCTGGCTTGCGCCTTCAACGGTGATGATCGAAGTGCCCGCGCCCTCGATCCTGGCGCCCATCGCCGTCAGGCAATCGGCCAGATCCACGATCTCGGGCTCGCATGCCGCGTTTTCGATGACCGTCGTGCCCTTGGCCAGCGTTGCTGCCATCAGGACATTTTCGGTCGCACCTACGCTTGCAATCCTGAACCTCACCTTCGCGCCCGTCAGTCCCCTCGGCGCGGTCGCATGCAGATACCCGTCCTTCAGCTCGATTCTTGCGCCCAGAGCCTCAAGCGCAGCGACATGAACGTCCATCGGGCGCGCCCCGATCGCGCATCCCCCGGGCAAGGAAACCGTCGCCTGCCCCTCGCGCGCGAGAAGCGGGCCGAGCACCAGGTTCGACGCGCGCATTTTCCGCACGATGTCATACTCTGCCGTCGTGAAAACCGAGCCACCCGAGCACATGGTGATGACCTTGCCATCTTCGGAAGCCTGAACATGCACCCCAAGAGATCGCAGCAGAAGGCCCATCGCGTCGATGTCCGACAGACGCGGCGCGTTCATCAGGACCAGGGGCTCTTCGGTCAGCAATGTTGCTGGCATCAGTGCCAGGCACGAGTTCTTTGCGCCCGCGATCGGAATCTGTCCGTTGAGCCTGACGCCTCCTGTAACGACTATGGAATCCATTATTCTGCCCGTCCCTCGGTCTTCACGTTGCCCTTCCGTGCCCGAGCCTGGGCCTTGCGCCTCTTCAGATTGGCCCTGAGCGCCGCCTTCAGGCGGTCCGCTCGGGTTTCAATCCGTCTCCGCTGGCTTCCGGAAGGTGTTTTTCCGCCCATTCAGACTGATTATCCCAGCCATAAACGACCGTCCAGATCAGGCTTGCGTGGGGCGGCGATTGCCATTATCCCGCGCGCATTCGTCGACAGGCGCTGCCGTAGCTCAGGGGTAGAGCACTCCCTTGGTAAGGGAGAGGTCGAGAGTTCAAATCTCTCCGGCAGCACCACCGTCGCTTCGACACTCAGATTCCACGCTGACATCACCACCTCAAGGGCCAAAGTGCCAGTGAAGGCGGAGCCGTGGCACCAAAGGTGCTTGCCCCGCCCGCCTGCACCGGGCAAGAGCGATCAACGAGAACGGAACATGCTCATGATCCTCTATCCTGCCATCGACCTGAAAGACGGTCAGTGCGTGCGGCTGCTCAAGGGCGACATGAGCAAAGCCACCGCTTTCAATGACGATCCAGGCGCACAAGCGGCGACATTCGAGACAGCCGGCGCCGAATGGCTCCATCTCGTCGACCTGAACGGTGCTTTTGCTGGACATCCGGTCAACGCGTCTGCCGTTGAATCCATTCTTCGCTCGGTCTCCATCCCCACCCAGCTTGGCGGCGGCATTCGCGACATGGCAACGATCGAAAACTGGCTTGAAAAAGGGCTCGCCCGCGTCGTGCTTGGCACGGTCGCTGCCGAGAACCCTAGTCTTGTCAAAGAAGCCGCGCGGAAGTTCCCAGGCATGATTGCCGTCGGCCTCGACGCACGTGACGGACATGTCGCGACACACGGCTGGTCTGAAGCGACCGAAATGACGGTGACGGATCTCGCCCACGCCTACGAGGACGCCGGGATCGCCGCCATCATCCACACCGACATTGACCGGGACGGCGCAATGGGCGGCCCCAATGTCGGCGCGACCGTTGCACTGGCCCGCCAGACTCAAGTCCCGGTCATCGCAAGCGGGGGCGTCTCGTCACTGGAAGACCTTATCCGAATCCGCGACACGAAAGTCATTGCCGGCGCGATCTCGGGCCGCGCGCTCTATGACGGCGCGATCGACCTCGGGGAAGCGCTGGCCGCCCTTGCGACCTGAATGGGACCAGTGCGAACGGCGCCTTCAGGCAACTCCCGCATCCGTTCGACTCCAATCCGAGATGGAGCGATGCACGTCTTGCCTTCGCGCGGTGAACCGCTGGCCAATCTGGATGCAGAGCGTCCGGCACAGCCTGTGAGGCAATGACCGAGACCGCGATCCTTGAAAAAGCTCACCCTGTGCGGTCCGTGTCCCCGCTTGTGCCTGGTTCCGCCTTGCCGATGCCCCGGAACACGGCACGAAAGGGCAGAACCCACAGGATGCCCAAGGCCAGATAAATCAGAAGTTCGATCCAGACTGCCGGCCGGCCAAGGGCACTCACCGCCTTTGCCGCGACAGCGATGTAGACCGGCAGCCCGAGAAGCAGGATCACCAGGGCCCAACGCCTCCGCGCCTTCCACGACAATGCCATCTTCACCTCTTGCTCAGTCCGCAAACGGGTCAGTCACGAGAATCGTGTCGTCCCGCTCGGGGCTCGTTGACAGCAGCGCAACGGGGCATTCGATCAATTCCTCGATCCGCCGCACATACTTTACTGCCGAACCGGGCAGGTCGGTCCAGCTTCGTGCCCCGGCCGTCGAATCCGACCATCCTTCCACCACCTCGTATACGGGTGTCACGCGTGCCTGCTTGTCCGCGGCAGTCGGAAGATGATCAAGGAATTCGTCGCCAAGCCTGTAGCCCGTGCAGATCTTCAGTTCCTTGAAACCGTCCAGCACGTCCAGTTTCGTCAACGCGATTCCGGAAACACCGGATGTCGCGCAGGTCTGCCGGACAAGCACCGCGTCAAACCATCCGCAACGACGCTTCCGGCCCGTCGTGGTTCCGAATTCATGGCCACGCTCTCCAAGGCGCTGGCCGTCGGCATCGTGGAGCTCGGACGGGAACGGGCCCTCGCCAACCCGGGTCGTGTACGCCTTGACGATGCCTAGGACAAAGTCCACCGAGCCGGGCCCGATTCCCGTGCCCGTCGCCGCCTGCCCGGCGATGACGTTTGAAGACGTCACGAACGGATAGGTTCCGAAATCTATGTCCAAAAGCGCACCCTGCGCCCCTTCGAAAAGGATTCGATCTCCCCGTTTCTTGCGATCGTTCAGGACTTTCCAGGCAGGCGCCGCATACTCCAGCATCATCGGAGCAACCTCGTTCAGGCTGGACTGCAGCGCTTCGCGATCAACCGGTTCAAGCCCGAGACCGCGCCTAAGCGCGTCGTGATGCACCAGCAGGCGGTCCACTCGCGTTTCCAGCGTCCGCGCATCCCCCAGATCGGCCACGCGCACGGCGCGCCGTCCGACCTTGTCCTCGTACGCCGGACCGATGCCGCGTCCTGTCGTTCCGATCTTGACGATGCTGTTCTGACTTTCGCGCGCCCGGTCCAGTTCCCCGTGCAGAGGCAGGACCAGTGGCGTGTTTTCCGCAATCATCAGGGTATCGGGGCTGATCTCGATTCCCTGCCGGCGAACAGTCTCGATCTCGTCGATCAGATGCCACGGGTCAAGGACGACTCCGTTTCCAATGACCGAGAGCTTTCCTCCCCTCACGACGCCGGACGGCAGCGCGTGAAGCTTGTAGACTTCGCCGTCGACCACCAGAGTATGGCCGGCATTGTGTCCGCCCTGAAACCGGCAGATGACATCTGCACGCTCGCTCAGCCAGTCGACGATCTTGCCTTTGCCTTCGTCGCCCCACTGAGTGCCGACCACGACCACGTTTGCCACGGGCACCTCCTGCCAAACGTTCGCTCTATAGCGAGACCTCGCCCTGCGAGAAAGGGCGAATGTGCTGCGCTTGCGGGTCACGTCAGTTCCAGTTCGCCCGTCCGTTGCCGAGTTCAACGCACTCGGACGCCGGACCTCCGGTTGCAGGAGGACCGCGCCCGCACCGATTGACCTTGTCCAGACGACGGCACCCCGCTAGGCAGACGCAGATCGCAGCAAGGAAATCCAGATGCCCGACGTGCCGGAATTTCATGACAGGATGCTGTCCTTGGGCCTGGCCCGCGTAAGCGAGGCGGCAGCACTGGCTTCTGCCCGCCTGATCGGCCGCGGAAGCGAGAAGGCAGCGGACCAGGCAGCCGTGGACGCGATGCGGACTCAGCTCAACCAGCTCGAAATCCAAGGCGTTGTCGTCATCGGCGAAGGCGAACGCGACGAAGCGCCCATGCTGTATATCGGCGAAGGCGTCGGCACGGGTTCAGGCCCCGAAGTGGATATCGCCCTCGATCCGCTCGAGGGCACGACGCTCACGGCCAAGGACATGCCGAACGCGCTGGCCGTGATCGCGATGGGTCCGCGCGGAACAATGCTTCACGCCCCCGACACCTACATGGAGAAGCTCGCGATCGGCCCGGGATTGCCGGACGGCGTCGTCAGCATGGACATGAGCCCTTCCGAACGCGTCGCCGCAATCGCCGAAGCAAAGAACTGTTCTGCCGAAGACATCACGGTCTGCGTTCTGGAACGCCCCCGGCACGAGGACATGATCGCAGACATCCGGACCACGGGAGCCGCCGTGCGCATGATCACGGACGGAGATGTTGCCGCCGTGATCCATTGCGCGGAACCGGACACCGGCATCGACATGTACATGGGTGCAGGCGGCGCGCCGGAAGGCGTGCTGGCCGCGGCTGCGCTGAAGTGCATGGGCGGGCAGATCCTTGGCCGGTTGCGGTTTCGGAACGATGCGGAGAAGGAACGGGCGAGAGAGGCCGGCATAGAGGATCTCGACCGGGTGTACTCCAGGGACGAAATGGTGCAGGGCGACGTGATTTTCGCGGCCACCGGCGTCACGGATGGTTCGATGCTGCCCGGGATCAAGCGCGAGCCGGGCTGGTTGACGGCCGAGACGATTCTCATGCGCTCGAAGACCGGTTCCATGCGACGGATGACATACCGCCACCCGGTGGAGGATTGACGGCACCGCCGCAAGGGTCCGGCCGAATGCCCGCGACCGCCTGAGACGCGATGCAGGATTCGATCATTCACGATTCGCTGGTCAAGGCCCGGAAGGCGGCTTTCACCTTCCGGCCCGCTCGGGTATCCATTTCCAAGCCCGCCTGATCCAGGAAGACCTTGTCCAGAGACGATCCGATAGACCCACCGGCGCCAGCCTTTCTCAATGTCGAAAATTCCCTGACCGGCAGGCGATGGGTGGGTCCGGCCGGTGATGCACTCCGCATGGCGGACGCGCTTGGGCAAGAGACCGGGCTGCCCGACGCCCTTTGCCGCATTCTCGCGGATCGCGGAATTTCGGCCGAAAACGCAAGGCAATTCCTTGATCCAAGGCTCCGCGACCTCCTTCCCGATCCCAGGAAGTTCCGGGATGTCGACATCGTTGCGGCACGGCTGGTTCGTGCCATGGCCGACAGGGAACGGGTCGCTGTCTTTGCCGACTACGACGTGGACGGCGGCGCGTCTGCCGCGCTTCTCCTCGACTGGCTCAAGCAACAGGGTCACGACGCGACTCTCTACGTGCCCGATCGAATTGCCGAGGGTTACGGACCCAACCCGTCCGCCATGCGCAGGCTCGCCGAAACCCACGGCCTCATCGTTTGCGTGGATTGCGGCACCCATGCGTTCGAGGCGATTTCCGCAGTCCCGGAAACGGACGTCGTGGTCATTGACCATCATCTCGCAGCCGAGACCCTGCCCAGTGCGCTCGGGATCGTGAACCCGAGCCGTCAGGACGAAAGCGGCGACTTCGCGCATCTTTGCGCCGCCGCCGTAACGTTCATTGTCCTTGTCGAGGCAAATCGGCAACTGCGGGACAGCGGACGTGACGGACCGAATCTCATGGACATGCTGGACCTCGTGGCGCTGGCCACTGTTGCCGACGTGGTCCCGTTGCATGACGTGAACAGGGCAATTGTCCGCCAAGGCCTGCGCGTCATGAGTGCACGCAGGAGACCCGGACTTGCTGCGCTCGCGGACGTGGCGAGGTTGACTGCGCCACCGAGCGCTTACCATCTTGGCTACATTCTGGGGCCGTGCGTCAATGCGGGAGGGCGCGTTGGGCGCGCCGATCTTGGTGCGCGGTGCCTGTCAGCCCGCGATCCCGATGAAGCCCGGGCGCTGGCAGACCGTCTTGATCAGTTGAACCGCGAGCGTCGCGAGATAGAGGCGCAGGTGCGTGAAGCGGCCTTTGCCCAAGTTGAAGAGCGGGGACTCGACGGCCCGCTGGTCTGGGCGGCGGGCGACAACTGGCATCCTGGCGTGGTAGGGATCGTCTCGGCGCGCCTGAAGCAGGAGACGCAGCGACCGGCTGTCGTCATCGGGTTTGACGGGCAGATCGGCAAGGGTTCGGGCCGTTCAATCAAGGGTGTCGATATCGGCTACGCAATACAGCGTCTGCAGGCGGACGGGCTGCTCGTGAAGGGCGGCGGCCACAAGATGGCCGCAGGCTTCACGGTTGAACGCGACAAGCTGGCCGATGCGATGGATCGACTGACGGACTACGTGGCCCGGCAGGCAACGGCCATTGAAAGCGCGAGGGAACTCCGAATTGACTCGGCTCTCATGCCAGCGGCGGCGACAGTCGAACTCTTGCAGGAGATCGAAAGGGCAGGCCCGTTTGGACAAGATGCCCGAGCGCCGAGATTCGCGTTTCCGGACGTGGCAGTCCACTACGCTCGACAGGTTGGAAACGGCCACCTGAAGCTCTCGTTCGGCGACGAACTTGGCACGCGCCTTGACGCAATTGCATTTAACGCCTTCTCGGGACCTCTGGGTCCCGCTCTCGCCGGCAAAAAGGGACGGCGCTTTCATCTGGTCGGTCACATCGAGGTCAATCATTGGGGCGGTCGGCAGTCCGTGCAACTCCGGCTGCAAGACGCTGCCGCGGCGCAAACCTGACAGCATTCCGCCGGACGGGAATCTCGGCCGACAGGTCGATGACGCGCAACAGGCGGATTCGCGTGTCACGAGCGCTCGTTGACGAGTGGAATGCGTGCGGCAATTCTGTCCGAATAAGCCCCTTGCTCTCGTGACCGACATTGCCTAATTAGCGGCGACGCTGGCCCGTTCGTCTATCGGTTAGGACGCCAGGTTTTCAACCTGGAAAGAGGGGTTCGATTCCCCTACGGGCTACCATCGTCCGTTCAGACCGGGCACTCGCGTTCCTGTGCCGTTCAAACGTCGCGAGAACGCACTTTCAGACCCTGCCGTCGCCCGACGGCCGATGTCACTGTCGCGATTCGCATTGCGTGCAGCTCAACAGGCCAGTTGGCCTGACGACGTGCAGTGACTGGCGGTGTTGCGACTTGTTGCGGATTCGACACGGGCATCGCCAGGTCAGCGCCTTGGAGAGCTTTCGAAGACGGCATCAAGGTCATCGGCGGTGATCATGGCGTCCAGCCACCGGTCGAGGTCCTCGTTGGTCGCACCGCGCAGCCGCGTCGCCAGGCTTCGCGGAATGGCGCCGAACTTCAGCCTCGCCAAGCGCAGAAGGGTTTCGACCTTGCCTTCCGCTCGGCCTTCTTCGTGGAGGGTTTCAGCTATTGTCATGACGAGTGCCTTCCACCGCATGCAGAGCGGCGAACCGCCTTCGCAAAGTTGGCTCCGGGAATCAAGATGATCGACGCCTCGGCGGACTTCCGAAGACCGCTTCAAGATCGTCGGCTGTGATCAGGGCGTCCAGCCACCGGTCGAGGTCCTCGTTGGTCGCACCGCGCAGACGCGTCGCCAGGCTTCGCGGAATGGCGCCGAACTTCAGCCTCGCCAAGCGCAAAAGAGTTTCGACCTTGCCTTCCACGCGGCCTTCCGCACGGCCTTCTTCGTGGAGGGTTTCAGCTATTGTCATGACGAGTTCTTTCCTTTGCGTTCTGTCGCGTGAGTCAGTCGACTGCCGCTGTATCGCCGCATTCAGATCGTCTTGCGTCACGTTGAGGTGCCGCACTGTGTAGTTCAGGAGATAATGTCCAAACTCGGTATCGACAAGCCCTGCAACCAGCATGTCCGCAGTCTCCTCGGACAACGCGACGCCACCTGCCAACGCGAGGGCGGCAATTCCAGCGCGAGTTGCCGGATCTCGCGACCATTGTTCCGGTGAAATCGCCTTGAGATCGACAAGAATGTAGTTGCCTGAAGGACAGACGAAGTGTTCCCGACCTTGGGGACCGGTTTCGACGATGTCCTCGGTCGAACGCGCAGTCGTCCAGTTCCCCCTGCCGTGGAAAATGACGACGGGAATGACAAGAGGCAGCTTGCCGCCAGGCAGATTTCCTTCATCAATCGCGGCCAACCAAATCCGCGCCATGTAGCGTACAAGCTGCAGAGACGTTCTAGCATCAACGTAGGACTTGTGCTCAAGGACAACGAATGCCCATTTCTCGGCGTCCGTTTGAAGCCAGATCCGGAATATCGCGTCGGCTTGCGTGGCCCGCCCTTTTCCGTCAATTGCAGATCCTTCAACCTGCTCCGGCACCCGATCAAGGTCGAGCCAGCGGACGCATTCCGGCGGGAGGTGATCCTGCAGCAGCGCCCGAGCGCGCTCTGGATTCGAGATGATCTGCCTGAACAGGGCGTCGTGCTTCTTGAACGGCGGGACCTTGTCCGACTTCCGTCCGCTTCGGACCGTAACGCCGCCTCCACCGGATTCTCGGGTCGTGCTGCCCTCCGTTGCTTCGGCACACTCTTTCCTTCTCGACATCGACAATCCACCAAGTCCTCTACCGGGATGGCAAAGCCATCGGATGCGTGACGCGGGCATCCTCGCCAGGCCGGCGCCTCTCGAAATTCCGCTCCGAAATCATTCAGACGGACATTCCGCCGGTCTGCAGAGCCGTGAACAATACATGAACATGTGCTTTCCGGTCAAGCCCAAACTTTCGCCAAGGCGTTGCTGGCTCCATTTTGGCAGCACCGCGCCTGCGGCTTGTGACAACGCTCACTTTGGCCCATGTGCGTGGGCGCAACGCTGCGCCCGGAGATCCCGAATTTGACCGTGGAGACAGCAACGACTGGTACGGCCAATCACGCGCGTCCTTGGCCGTCATCGCCCTGGCAGCCAGGCAACAAGATCGTCGCGCGGCATTCAATTTCTGCCTCGCGACAATCCGATCCTCGCCAATTTCGTCAGGCCATCAAGGTCGCTCTGGGACTCTCGTCCATCTGGCACGTCAAGTGATGCGCCAACCGCAGCGCAAGTCGCCCGCGCAACGATTCGTGCTCGGGACTCTCCCAGAGATTCCGGGTCTCGTCCGGGTCGGCCTGAATGTCATACAGTTCGCCCCAGTCCTCGCCCGCGTAGATCGTGTATCGCCACTCCTTGGTCCTGAGCGTGCGCACCCGCGCCGGGCGATCAAATCCAAGCTTGGCGGCCCCGTCGTTGAATTCGATCAACAGTTCGTCTCGGTGTCGATCCGAGCCCTTTGCGCAAGAAAGGAAGCTCTTCCCCTGCACGCCCCGGTACGGCGTCAGTCCGGCCCTGTCGACGATCGTGGGTCCGATATCAATGCTTGATGCCAGCGCATCGGACACGCGAGCGCTCCTGTCAGCCGGGTCGGACCAGATCATCGGCGCCTGAGTAAGCGCGCGAAACGGCATCGCCCCCTTCAGAAGGAGCCCGAAGTCTCCGAGGTAGTCACCATGATCGGAAGTGAACAGGATGACAGTGTTCTCGTAGAGGCCGCGCTCCTTGAGCACATTGACGATTCGGCCAACGTGGTCGTCGATCATCGTGATCATTCCGGCCGTCAGCGCCATTGCCTCGCGGAGTTCCTGATCCCCGGCACGCATTGCCGTCTGCTTCGTGAACTGCCCGCCGCCCTCGCGGAAATTCCGCTCAAGCCACACCAGCGGAGGCGGCGGGTTCTGATGCGCCTCATACGGAAGGCGCAAATCGAACTGGTCCGGAGAGTACATGTCCCAGTACTTTCCGGGCGGATTGAACGGATGATGCGGATCCGGAAACGAGACAAGGGCCATAAACGGCGCATCCGCACGTGCCGTGTCGTTCAGGTAGTCGATTGCCCGGTCCGCGACCCATGTCGTCGGATAGAGGTCCTCGGGAACCGGGGTCCGGTACGCCTGCGGACAGGAATAGTTGTGCGGCAACTCGTTCGCGTCGTCCCAAAGCGCCCGCCAGTCCGGTGCCTGGTTCCGGAGCCATTGATGGTAATGTCCCTGGCAACGGTCTCCGTGCGCGGACGCAAACTCGACGTGATTGAAGCCGAAATACGGCGCGCCGATCTCGTATTCCTCACCCTCGTAGAGGTCGGGGTCCTCCTGCGAAGGTTCTTCCGCAAGCGGCTTCCAGGCCTCTTCGACCGGGCGTGGCGGAAGGCCGTCAGGGTCTGGCAGATGCCGTGCCGGTTCGTGAGTGAAGGGTTGCAGATGGCTCTTGCCAATCAACGCGGTGTCGTAGCCGGCCGCAGCGAGAACGTCCGCAAACGTGTTTGCAGAGACCGGGAGACTGCATCCGTTGTAGCGAAGCCCATGCAGCGATGGCATCCGGCCCGTCATTATCGAGGCGCGGTTCGGCATGCAGATCGGGGCCGCCACATGAAAGTCCGAGAACCGGGTGCCATACGACGCAAGGGCATCGACATTGGGAGTCTTGACGACGGGATGGCCATGACAGCCGAGCCAGTCGGAACGCTGCTGGTCGGTGACCAGGAACAGGAAGTTCGGGCGACCCGTCATGCCGTGCCCGCAGTCCTTCCCCGTGCGCCAAATCGATGCCACGCCAGAACCGCGACACCAGCCAGGAAGGCCGGACCGTGAACAGCCGGGTTGCCCGACATGACGAGCACGGCGAGCGCAAGGCGAAGGCCCCAATCCCATGTCGCCAGCGAGGTCCGGTCAAACCGTGCCAAGGCACTGGCAAGCAAGACGAGCCCAAGCAGCAGCCGACCCAGAATCACGGCCAGTGCGCCCCATTCCACCGTGCCGTCATACCCAGGAAGGTAACTTCCGTCGGTCGCGCCAGGATCGAGGAAGGCCGCCTCGATCAGCAACAGTTCCGGGTTGAGCGCGAACACGAACGGAATCACGAACATCACGATTCCGATCCTGACCGCCGCCAGGCCGGTCTGCATCGGATCCTGCTTGGTTATCGACGCCGCTGCAAATGCCGCCAGGGCGACAGGAGGCGTTATCGCTGACGCCACCGCAAAGTAGAACACGAACATGTGCGCCGTGAACACCGCCATGCCAAGGCCGGACAGGACCGGTCCCATCAAGAGGGCGACGTTCACGTAGGCAGGCACGGCGGGCATGCCCATGCCAAGCAGAACCGCGAGAAGCATCGTGGCGACCAGCGCGAGGAGCTGGAAGAGAAGCGATCCTCCAGCACCCAACCCGAGACTCTTCAGCCACCCAAGCACGTCAAGCGCGATGAAGACCGGCAGCCCGGTGAACTTCAGGCAGAAGTCGATGATCGTCACGGCGAGGAACATGAGATAGAGGGTCGAGATCAGGTATCCCGCGTCCGCCAAGGCATCGACCAGCTTGCGGGGCCGCGCCCTCATCTTCGGATCAAGGAACAGAAGGATCATCAGCAGCGCTACCGCCCACCAGCCTGCGCTTCCTGCATCGCCAGCCGAGTTCTGGACGATCTTCAACACCCAAGGCAGCGAGTTGACCTGGCATCCGGCCTCAGAGATCACGCGTTCGGCTCCGAAAAGCCAGCCTACCAAGCCGCAGCCAACCTCATCCTTGGTCGTGAGAAGCAGGACGAGGATGACAAGGATCGGCCCGAATATCATGCCGAGATTCAGAAGATCCTGGCGATCGAGTTCCATCTCGGGCGTAAGCCGGCCGAAGGCCTTGATCTTCTGCTTGCGCGCCTGGAAGACCACGGCCAGGAAAAGGCACAGGAAATAGGCAACGGCCGGAATCGCGGCCGCAATGATGACCTGGCTGTATGGCACCCCGGTCAAGGCAGCCAGTACGAAGGCCGCGACTCCCATTACCGGCGGCATGATCGAGCCTCCGGAAGAGGCCGCTGCCTCCATGGCGCCGGCAAAGACCTTCGAGAACCCGCGCTTGACCATCATCGGGATGGTCAACACCCCGGTCGAAAGCACGTTCACGATCGGCCCGCCCGAGATCGTTCCGAACATGGCTGAGGAAACGATTGCCGCATGCGCAGGCCCGCCCGCCAGGTTGCGGGTCCAGCGAAACGCGAGCTTGATCAGCGATTGCCCGCCCGCCGACGCGCCGAAAAGCGATCCCAGGATCAGGTACGGGAAAATGGTATTGAGGATGATGTCCATGAAACGGCCCAACAGGCCGCTGCCGTTGTTGACGAGAATGTCGTGCACCTTCGGGCGGCCGTCGCCCAGCATCCTGGGTTCGCCCGCAAGCTTGGTCATCAGGTACTTGTTGATGTCGTCGGGGCCGTGAAAGTACCAGACCATGACGGTGAGGAACGTGTAAGCCGCCACCCCGATCGCCACGAGCACAAGCGGCAAGCCCCAGACCTTGATGTTGTAGCACAGGAAGACAAGGATCGAGAGGCCCACGATCAGCACCAGCCAGCCACCGGTCGTGCCGACGCATTGCGGGTCTTCCACCGTCGTGGGTTCGGGCAGTCCGTAGACCTCGGCGAACTCCTTCTCGGCCTTCATGCTCTCCGCGATCAGGCGCTCCCTCTCTCCGGTGATCTGGTCGATGAGGCAGATGGCCTCGAACTCGATCAGGAAAGTCGTCGAGATCATCATTGCCGTGACGACCAGCGCGACGTCCATGAAGAGCCCGAACCAGCGGCGACGGGGGGATTTCCCACGCCAGTCCCGCCACATCGAGTGCTTCAGCGCCACGATGAGCATCATCAGCGCGAAAATGATCGGGAAGAACCACTCGCGGGGGAACTTGCGGGACGTAATCCAGTCGAAGCCCGTCAGGCTGCGCAGACCGTCGTCCAGTCCGGGGATTCCCGGTGTGGCGTTGAGCAGCCCGGCAAGGACGAACAGGACAGCCAGCACGTACAGCAACCGCTCGGCGAAGGTGCGTGATGCCACTTCCGGTCCGGCGTTTGCTTCGGCCATTGCGACCTTTCCCTCCTCGCGGGCCATGGTGCTGCCCGCTTCGGCGGCAGGAGCGCCGGACCGCCCGGGTCCGGACGGTCCGGTCAGTGTCTCACCCGGCTAGGCCAGGAGCAGCGTCACGGCCTGGCACAGTCCGGCACGGTGTAGCCCGCTTCCTCCCAGGCGCGGACGGCGCCGGGATGGTATTTCAGGGGCATCGCACCGCACATGCCGGTCGTCGACGTGTCCTCGATCTCGCCCAAGGACACGTTCGGAAGGAACGGCGTCTTTGACTTGATGGCGTCAAGATTGTCGAGGACGGCTTTCGTCAACTGGTAGGCCGTCTCTTCGTCCATTTCCTTGCGCACGATCTCGCCGCCGACGGTGGCAATGCCGCGAAACATGTCGTCTTCGGAGATCACTGTCACGCCTTCCGCCTGCACGGCCTCGCTGAGCGGGATCTCGAGCCTGCCCGATCCGGGAGCGCTCATGTATTTCTGGGCCGCTTCACCCTCGAAGACATCCTTCGGCATCGACCACATGGTCATGGCCC
Organism: Paracoccaceae bacterium; assembly: GCA_965208685.1. Lineage (GTDB taxonomy): Bacteria > Pseudomonadota > Alphaproteobacteria > Rhodobacterales > Rhodobacteraceae > JAJEFO01. The sequence goes on from CBDBPL010000007.1 coordinate 2,801,070, forward strand.
CGGCTGCCACGGCCTGCGTATGGCGGCCATCGGGGAAACTGGACGGAAGCACGAATGCATCCGCGGAACCGTCTGTCATGGTCTTGACCGCCTGGTCCCAGTTCACCTGCACGCCGGTATAGTCCTCACCGTCGACTAGGCCTGTCGCAATCTTGACGATGCCGCGGGCGTTGGTCAGCGCAGCGCCCCGGGGCGGGCCGTTGTAGATTTTCTTGCCCTTGAGGTCGTCCCAGCCCTTGACGGTGGAACTGTTGTACGCGGACAGGGTGAACGCCCCCAGCCGATACGTGTAGAGCACCGCAAGACGGTCCGTGTACTCCGCTCCGGTCTCGGGTCCGAGCTTTGCGTACGGCCCCGCTCCCCTGGAGAGCAGGAACGGCAGAATGAACGGCGTCGCCGTGATGTCCGTCTTGCCCTCCGCCACGTTTTGCACAGAGTTTGTCAGCGTCTGGCCGGTGGCCACCTGGATGTTCGCAATGCCGGCGGCGGAAGCGAATTCACCAAGTGACAGAACGGTGTTGCCCGGCACGCCGGCAGCGTTTGCCGTCTCCGCCGTCAGGTTCTGCTGCGCGGCGGCGGCGGCCGCAAGCAATCCCGTCGCGGCCAGTGCAGCCGCAATTCTTGTGAACTTCATCTTGTCCTCCCAATGAAAAGCTGGCCAATTCTGCACGTGGCCAGTTCTGGAGAAGGGAACCTACCCATCCACATCGATGATGCAAGCGAATTTTGGAGCGCCTGAGGCTCATGCAGGGAAATGACGATGCGGCACTCATGACGGCCGGGGGAGCGCTGTTCGGCAAGCTGAAGGCGCTTGGCGTCAGCTACGTGTTCGCGAATTCCGGAACGGACTTCCCGCCGATCATCGAGGGACTGATCGAGGCGCGGAACAAGGGCCTCGATCTGCCGCAGGCGGTGACCGTGCCTCACGAGCACGTCGCGGTAGGCATGGCGCATGGATACTACCAGATTTCGGGTCAAGCCCAAGCCGTGCTGCTGCACACCAATGTCGGGCTCTCCAACGGGGCGACCGGTGCCATCAACGCCGCCTGTGACCAGGTTCCGATGTTCCTGATGTCGGGGCGGACACCCGTGATGGAAGGCGGCCGCTTCGGGGCCCGCACGGTCCCGATCGGCTGGGGGCAGGAAATGCACGACCAAGCAGCATTGGTGCGCGAAGCCTGCAAATGGACCTACGAGCTGCGATTCCCGGACCATCTGGCGGAAGCGCTGGACCGCGGCTGGACCATCGCAAACTCGATTCCCAAGGGCCCGGTCTACCTGAGCCTGCCCCGGGAGGTCTTGTGCGAGCCCTGCCCGCTTGACGGACTCGACGCGGGCACGAACATGGCGCCTGTCTCAACCGCACCCGACCGCGCTTCTCTGGCCACTGCGGCAGCCCTCCTGGCCAGGGCCGAAAGGCCGCTTGTCATCGCTCAACGGGGAGCGGGATCCCAGGAAGCCTTCATGGCGCTTGCCGCGCTGGTCGAGGACTGGGCCTTCCCGCTTTCGCATTACTGGGCCAACCAGGTCGCCATTCCCATGACGAGCCCGTGCCACGTCGACTGGTCCCCTGACGAGCTTGTGCGGGAGGCCGACGTCATTCTTGTCGTCAACGCCCTTGCGCCATGGTGGCCGGACTACGCCTCCCCGTCGCCAACGGCCAAGGTCATCCAGCTTGGGCCCGACCCGCTCTTTGCTAGATCGTCTCCCATGCGAACGTTCCGTTCGGATGTCACGCTCGCCGGCGACACGGCAGCCGCGCTTCTTGAACTCATTGCCGCCACGAACGCACAGGCCAGGAACGAAGGGGACGTCGCCAAGCGTCGCGCAAGGATTGCCGCCCTTGCCGAGAACAACCGCAACGCGGTCCGAGACGCGGCTCGGGCAGGGAATGGTTCGCCCATGTCAAAGGAATGGGTGAGCCACTGCCTCGGACTGGCGGTCAAGGGCCGCAAGGCAAGCGTCTTCCACGAATTGGGCTGTCCGCTGCCGCCCCTCGAACTGGAAGGTCATCTCTCCTATTTCCAGGAGCCGCATTCCGGCGGACTTGGCTGGGGCGTGCCCGCGGCCATGGGCGCGCAGCTCGCGGATCCTGAACGCCTCGTCTTCGCCACCGTGGGTGACGGCAGCTACATGTTCGCGAATCCGGTCGCGTGCCATCAGGTCTGCGAGGCGCTGGGCCTGCCCGTCATCATCCTGGTCCTGAACAACGAGGAATGGGGAGCCGTGCGCAGCTCCGTCACGGGGCTTTACAAGGACGGCCTTGCGGCCAGGTCGAACGACGTCCCCCTCACGTCGCTGAGCCCCAGTCCGGACTTTGCGGCGATAGCCGAGGCCAGTCGCGCGTATGCCGAAACGGTTGTCGACGGGAAGGAACTGCCGGCTGCACTGGAGCGAGCAATCGCCGTCGCGACCAGGGAGCGACGACAGGTTCTGCTGAACATCTCAATCAAGAAGTCCGGACTTCACTGACCGGGTGAAGCGTGCATGGCCGCAAAGTCCGCGCCTCGTCACGGATCGCCCCGCATTTCGCCGAACCCGTAGAAGGCGTCGGCCGTGTTCCCGAAAATCGCCGGTTTCGCCTCGTCGGGCACCAGTGTCTCGTATGCCTCCACGATTGCGCGGCGGTCCGAGTACAGGCTGTCCACAGGAAAATTCGACCCGAACATGCACCTCGCCGCTCCGAATTGCTCCAGGCAGGCCTCGACGATGGGCCGTACGCTCTCCTTGGTCCAGTCGTGCTCGAACATTCCAAGCCCCGAGAGCTTGACCGAAACATGCGGAAGCCCGCTCAGCCGCCCGAGTTCCCTCGCCCATGCCGTGAGGCCGTCCGGAGTCCGGTCGTGCGGCGACCCTGCATGGCAAAGCGCAACCCGAGTTCCGGGAACGTCTGCAAGCACGTCCGCCATGGCTCCGTAGAGTTCCGGGATCAGTTGCAGATCGAAGCGCAACCCTCTCCGCCCGACTTCGCGCAGGCCCTCGACGAAACGCAGGTCGTCCAGCAATGCGTTCGTGCCCGTCGACCTGTCCTCTTCCGGGGCGCGGCCCACGATCTGCCGTACGCCGCGCACGGTTGGGAGTTCCTGCATCCGGTCCAGTTCCTCGCCCAGCCGTTCGGAGGTAAGGTCTGCGAAAACGACCTGGACCATGGGCCAATCCGGATGTGCATCCGCCACGCCTTGCACCCACGACGCTTCCGCGAAAGCGTCTTCGGCACCTACCTGGACGTGAACGGAGGCTCCGAACCCACGTGCATCCGCTCGAAATTCCTCGAGGAGGTAGTTCCGCTGGATTGGCCTCGGATCGCCAAAGAAGCGCTTGACGCCCTTGGCCATCAGCCACGGATAGTGCACGGCGGAAAGGTCCCAGAGATGGTGATGCGCGTCGATTTTCATGCTGCCTCCTCCGGGAGCACGTCGATGCCCTGCGTCATCCAGAAATGCGGCAGGTCGATGAAGATCCAGTTCTCCGCAAGCAGGTCGCCCTTGCGGCGATAGATGTCAATGACGCGAAACTCGCCCGTGCGGCCGGTCGGCGCGCGGGCCATGAATTCGCCAGTCAGGCGCGCGGTGAAGTTGGGCCAGCCGAAGAATCCGCCGTAGCGCCCTTCGGCCAGGCGCGCGATGTGGCCGGTTCGCGTCCGGTTGCCGAAGGCGGCCCGAAACGGCCCGGCATGCTGCTTCGCGTATCGCTCGATCGTGTAGCTCGCCCCTATGCCCGTCGGTCCCCACCACAGCATGTCATCGTGCCATGTACGCTCGAGTTCCTCCTCTAGCGGCAGACCCAGATCCCAATTGCCAAGGTCGGCAACCATGGCGTTGATCAAGTCGAGCGTGCGGACGCCCTCGGCTTCGGGCTGGGGCTCCAGAAGCAGCCCGTCATGGGTCAGCGGCCCTGGCTGCACGAGATGCTGTGCCGTCGCATCCGGAAAGGGGTCCTGGCCCGCCTGGGCCATGAGATGCGGGATGTCGAAGTACATCGCGGTCTCCGCGATCCCGTCGCCTTCCACCCGATGGAAGGTGCAGTAGCGCAGCATCACGATCTTTCCGGACGGCCGAATGCCAAGCCAGGGCTCGTCGAACAGGCCGAGCAGATGCCCCATCGAGACCACCCAAACGGACCTGAACCCGTCGACTTCGTTCCGGCCGGCAAAGAAGATGTCCTCGCGCCGCTGAAGTCCGGAGAGCGATCGCTTCAACGGCTTCCAGAAGCGGTCTGACACGTCCCGGACATCATCCAGAAGGCCGAACGGATGATACCCGCGCCACAGGAAACCGGCGGTCGAGAACGCCTGGAGCACCGCAGTGATTCCGTCGCCTTCCGCCCTGTCCAGGGCGGCATGAAACGACCGAACCACGTCTTTCTGCCTCTGAAAGCCGTCCATGTCCCCTGCCTGCACGATCCTCGTTCGCGACCGCATGCAACAAAGACCTTGCTTGCATTCGCCGCGCGAGTCTACAGTGCGCTTGCAAGCGTATGCAAACGAGAGGCTTTTGGGGGAGGTTCAATTGGCCGAGATTGAGTTGAATGGCGTCTCGAAGCGCTGGGGGTCGTTTGTCGGCGTCGAAAATTTCAACCTGACCATTCCGGATCGCGAGTTTCTGGTGCTGCTTGGTCCCTCGGGCTGTGGCAAGACGACAACGATGCGGATGATCGCGGGACTGGAGGATCCGACCGAGGGCGACATCCTGATCGATGGCAAGATCGTCAACGATCTCGAGCCCAAGGACAGGGACGTGGCCATGGTGTTCCAGAGCTACGCGCTCTACCCGAACATGAACGTGTACGAGAACATCCGCTTCCCGCTCAAGGTCAGGGGAACGGATTCCGGCAGCCACGAGGAAAAGGTCAAGCGCGCCAGCGCGATGGTGGAGCTTGACGAGTTCCTGCATCGCAAGCCCGCGGAACTCTCCGGCGGCCAGCGCCAGCGCGTGGCGTTGGCGCGCGCCATCGTGCGCGAACCCAACGTGTTCCTGATGGACGAGCCGCTGTCGAACCTCGACGCCAAGCTCAGGGTGTCGACCCGCGCCCAGATCAAGAATCTCAGCCACGAGCTTGCGGTAACCACGATCTACGTGACCCATGACCAGATCGAGGCGATGACGCTTGCCGACCGCGTGGTGGTGATGGAACGCGGTGTGGTCCAGCAGGTAGGCTCGCCGACAGAAATCTATGACAATCCTGCAAACACTTTCGTGGCAGGCTTCATCGGCAACCCGGCCATGAACCTGATCGACGGCACGGTCGAGGGTGGCGTCTTCCGCACCGAACGCACCGAGATCGGCGGTCTCGACGCGCCCGACGGCGATGTGACGGTCGGCTTTCGCGCGGAGGATGCCGAGGTCTCGACGGAGGGCGGGCAGATTACCGCGCCCATCTACACGCTTGAACTCCTGGGAGACGCGGTGATGGCCAGCCTTCGCATCGGCGGCACGCTCGTCAGCGCCAGGACCGACAAGGCGTTCCGCGCCGAGATCGGGGACACCGTCTCGATCCGGATCGAGAATTCGCATTGTCACCTGTTTGACAGCGAGACAGGTGCGCGCATCGGAGGCTGACCCGGACGCACTCGGGCTTCGACGGCCCGGAGGGTTCGAGAGAGGATGCGTCGTTGCAATGCGCATCCTCCAGACCAAACTCGGAAGCAGGCCGCGAAGGGCACCAATTCCCAAGATGCCGGAAGGGCGACAACATGACGATTGACTACCTGAAACGTTCCAAGCCAGAAGCCGAAAAGGCCGAAGACGACGCGAAAGTGCGCGCCAGCGTCGAGGCCGCGCTTGCGGACATCGAGGCGCGCGGCGACGACGCCGTCCGCGAAATGTCAGCCAAGTTCGACAGCTACGAACCCGACAGCTTCCGCCTGTCCGCTTCCGAAATCGAGGCCGCCATGCAAAGGGTGGGTGCGCGCGACATGGAGGACATCAAGTTCGCGCAGGCGCAGATCCGGCGCTTCGCCGAAGCGCAACGCGCGTCGATGACGGACATCGAGGTCGAAACGCTCCCGGGCGTCGTGCTCGGGCACAGGAACATTCCCGTCCAGTCCGTTGGCTGCTACGTGCCGGGCGGCAAGTTCCCGATGGTCGCCAGCGCGCACATGTCGGTCCTGACCGCCTCCGTTGCCGGAGTGCCACGCATCATTGCCTCTGCGCCGCCCGTGGACGGCGCCCCGCATCCGGCGATCGTCACCGCGATGAAGTTGGGCGGCGCGCACGAGATCTACGTCATGGGCGGGATCCAGGCCGTGGGCGCCATGGCTCTCGGCACGGAATCCATCGATCCCGTCCACATGCTCGTCGGACCCGGCAACGCGTTCGTGGCCGAGGCCAAGCGCCAGCTCTACGGTCGCGTCGGCATCGATCTCTTCGCCGGTCCGACCGAAACAATGGTCATCGCCGACGAAACGGTGGACGCCGAACTCTGCGCCACCGACCTGCTCGGCCAGGCCGAGCACGGCTACAACTCGCCGGCCTGCCTCGTCACGAACTCCCGAAGGCTCGCGACCGAAACCATGGCCGAAGTCGAACGCCTGCTCCGGATCCTGCCGACGTCCGAGACCGCCAGCGCATCCTGGCAGGACTACGGCGACGTCATTCTTTGCGGTTCTCATGACGAGATGCTCGCTGTCGCCAACGACCTGGCCTACGAGCACGTCCAGGTCATGACGGACCGCGATGACTGGTTCCTGGAGAACATGCATTCCTATGGAGCCCTCTTTCTCGGCCGGCGCACCAATGTCGCCAACGGCGACAAGGTCATTGGCACCAACCATACGCTGCCGACGAAGAGGGCGGGGCGCTACACGGGCGGTCTCTGGGTGGGCAAGTTCCTCAAGACCCATTCCTACCAGAGGGTCACGACCGACAAGGCCGCCGCGATGATCGGCGAATATGGTTCGCGCCTCTGCATGCTCGAGGGTTTCGTCGGGCATGCGGAACAGTGCAACATCCGCGTGCGTCGCCACGGCGGGCGCAACGTGCCATATGGCGCGGCCGCCGAGTAGTGGTCGCACCCTCGGACATCAGGGCCGGCATTGCCGGCTACCGCTCGGCCAGCGCGACATTTGCGCCGGGCGCGGTCAAGGCCGCGCTTGCCGCGACCTTCGACAACGAGGCATCCCTGCGTCTTTGTCACCCGTTCGGCGACCAGGTCGGGCCGGATGCCTTCTTTGCCGCCTGCCTCGATCCACTGCACCATGCCATGCCCGATCTCGAGCGCCGCGACATGATCCTGGTTGCCGGCACAACTCCGGAAGGCCAGGACTGGATCGGCGCCATGGGCAACTACATGGGCACGTTCACGAGTTCCTTCCTGGGCATTCCGCCGACCGGCCACCTCGCCCACATGCGCTACCACGAGCATTTCCGGCTTGAGGGCGGGCGCGTCACCGAAGCGCAGATGATCTGGGACATCCCGGAACTCATGATGCAGGCCGACGCCTGGCCCATGGCCCCGCAGCTCGGAAAGTACCTCTGCACGCCTGGGCCGATGTCAGGCGACGGCCTGACCGCGGCAGGTTCCGGCGATGCAGCGCTCAAGATCGTGACGGACATGCTTGCCGACCTTTGCCGCCATCCGGCCGAAGGCGGTCCGGATGTCATGAATCTCGCGACGCACTGGCATCCGCGCGTCAACTGGTACGGGCCGGCCGGCATCGGGACCACGCGCGGCCTGGCGGGATTCCGGCATTGGCACCAGATCCCGTTCCTTCGCGCCATGCCAGACCGGAAGCTCGACGCCATGGGCGACCTGATGTCCCATTGGCTGGCCGAGGGCGACTTTGTCTGCGAGACCGGCTGGCCCAACATGCGGGTCACGATCACGGGCGACGGATGGATGGGCATTGCGCCCGCAGGCCAGAACGTGTTTCTCCGTTCCCTGGATTTCTGGCGCGTCGAAGATGGCCTCATCCGCGAAAACTGGGTCCTCGTGGATCTCCTCGACCTCTACGACCAGATCGGTGTCAAGGTTCTCGATCGAATGGCGGAGTTCAACAAGGCGCGCAACACGGGACCGATCGCGCTAAGCGACGGACTGGCTGAATGACGGGCAAGGTGACATCTTCGGAAGTGGCCGCCCGCGCCGGCGTCAGCCAGTCCGCCGTCAGCAGGGTGTTCACGCCCGGCGCATCCGCGTCCGCGAAGACGGCGAAGAAGGTGCGGGAGGCGGCACAGGAACTCGGCTACCGCCCGAACTCGCTCGCGCGCGCGATGGTGTCCGGAAAGAGCCGCATCATCGGGCTCGTGGTCGCCTACCTGGAAAACCAGTTCTACCCGGTGGCGCTCGAGCTGCTCTCGAACGCGCTGCAGGCCCGCGGCTACCATCTGCTCGTCTTCACGGCCCCGAACACGGCCGAGAGCGTGGACGGAGTCATCCAGGATCTCATGGACTACCAGGCGGACGGGATCATCGCGGCGTCAGTGTCCATGAGCTCGGAACTTGCGGGCCGGGCGCGTCAAGCCGGGATTCCGGTGGTCCTCTTCAACCGCGCACAGGAAGGCGAGGGACTCGTGAACGTCACTTCGGCCAATGTCGACGGCGGCCGGAAGATCACGGAGTTCCTGATCCGGGGCCGCCACGAGCGAATCGCGCACATCGCGGGCTGGCAAGGCAGTTCGACGGGCCGGGATCGCCGCGAGGGATTCCTGGAAGCGATGGAGGCGGCAGGGCTGGAACCGTTCGCGCTCGTCGACGGCATGTACAAGCGTCCGGTGGCAATGGAGTGCGCGCGCCAGCTCGTCGCGGGCCGTGCACGGCCAGACGCGATCTTCGTCGGCAACGACCACATGGCGTTCGGCGTGCTTGACGCGCTTCGTCATGCCGGCCTCGAGCCGGGCACGGACATCTCTGTCGTGGGCTACGACGACGTACCGCTTGCAGCCTGGGGCGCCTATGCCCTGACCACCTTTCGCCAACCCGTCAATCGCATGGTCGAAGCGACGGTGAACATCCTCATCGACCAGATCGAGACCGAAACAGCCAAGCCGGAATCCGTTGAATTCGAGGGCGAGCTCGTCCTCAGGAGGTCGGCCCGCATTCCAGAAGGACTTGCCAATGAAGGGCTTTGATTCCCGTTTCGCCGACTTCCCGGACTACATCCTCGGGATCACCAGGGAGATCTGGGAAGATCGTGGCATTGCCACGCTGCACGAATACTACGCGGAAGACATCGTCGTTCGCAGCCCGGCATCCGTGGTCATCGGAAACAGGGGCGTGATCGCGGCCACGATGGCGACATTGGCCGAATTCCCGGATCGCCAGCTTCTCGGAGAAGATGTCATCTGGTCCGGGTCGCCGGAGGAGGGCATGCTCAGTTCGCACCGCCTCCTTTGCATCGCGACGCATTCGGGCGACGGAGTCTATGGCGCGGCGACCGGCACCAGGCTTGCCTACCGGGCCATCGCCGACTGCCACGCCATCAACAACCAGATCGACGACGAGTGGCTGATCCGTGACCAGACGGCGATCGTCAGGCAGCTGGGCTGGGAACCCAGGGACTATGCGCGCGACCTGATCGCCCGCGAGGGCGGACCGGACAGCTGCGTCCGGCCGCTTTCCCCGGCTGCCGACGTGGACGGCCCGTATTCCGGGCGCGGCAACGACAACGAGTGGGGCGTGCGCCTCGGGGACATCCTGACGCGCATGATGAATGCCGACATGGCCGCGATACCGAGGGAGTACGACCGTGCGGCGCAGCTGGAACATCCGGGTCTCGTGACCGGCCACGGGCACGGAGATGCCGACCGATTCTGGATGGGCCTGCGCGCGGCCTTCCCGTCGGCCGAATTCTGCATCCACCACCAGATCGGCCGCGACGATCCGATGATGCCCCCAAGGGCCGCCGTCCGATGGAGCCTGACCGGAAAGCATGACGGCTGGGGCGCCTATGGAACTCCGACGAGCGCAGGCGTGCACGTGATGGGAATTACCCACGCCGAATTCGGAACGCCAGGCAAGGCTCCGCCCCGCCTCCGAAGGGAATGGACCCTGCTCGATGAAACCGCGATCTGGAAGCAGATCTTGCTAAGCACAGGGTGAAACATGCAAAGCACGTCGGCAACGATCAACGTCACTCGCGAGTTTCCGCATCCCGCGGAATCGGTCTACGCACACTGGATCAGCCCCGAGACGCGTCTGCGATGGGAAGCCGGGCCGGACACCGGCATGACCTATGACGCTTTCGACACCCGCGAGGGAGGCGTCGAAACGGTTCGGATCGTGCAGGACGGCAAGGAAATCGGCCACATGTTCCAGAGCACGCATCGACTGGTCGAGGGCCAATTGATGGCCTACAGCCTGACCGGGGTCTTCGGGGGCGTCCTGACGACGCTGATGCAGATCGTGATCGAGTTCCAGCCGACCGACGAAGGCTGCAGGCTTGAGGCGACCGCGCAGGTCATCGACCTGACGGGCGGCGACGTCCAGGCTCAGCACGAGGCCGGCTGGGACTGGATTCTCGATCGGTTCGAGGCCGACATCGCGGAGCACGGGCTGGTCACGGGATGAGGGCTTCGCAGTCATGCCCGGCGCCGCCGCATGCCGATCTCGGATCGATTCCGGTCACGGCGTCGGCCTTCGGCGATCCTGTTCCTGCCCGGACTCCGGGCCGGGAGCGAACGACGAGCCTGGAAAGCACGCGCTTTGGCAGGATTCCCTTACATTTCCCGAGCGCGCAGGCACGTTCCGGATTCCATCGCCGGAATCCGGCAGGCGGCCAGCGCCCAACATTGCGCAAGGAAAGATGCCCATGACCGACCTAAACGACCGAATCGTCCGCTATGGCGAGCTCAAGCCGTGCAAGACGGCCTTCATCGACGCCCATACTCCGGGCTCCGACCAGAAGGAGAATTTCACGATCATCGGTGGCGGCGTTTCGGAAAGCCCGGACCAGCACGTCCACATCAATCTCCCCCATGGATTCAACATCGGCGCGGCGGGCCAGCCGCCAAAGTGCCGAAACTCGCTTCACGTGCACCGCACCGCCGAAGTCTTCTTCGTGCTTGCCGGCCGCTGGAGGTTCTTCTGGGGCCGCTGGGGCACGGCCGGCGAGGTCGTGCTGGACGAAGGCGACATCATCGACATCCCCACCGGCATCTTCCGGGGCTTCGAGAACGTCGGCACCGAATACGGAATGATCAAGGCGATTCTCGGAGGCGACGACGCGGGCGGCGGCGTCGTCTGGGCGCCCCAGGTGATCGAGGACGCGGCTGATCATGGGCTGGTGCTTGCCGAGACCGGCAAGCTCTACGACACGAAGAAGGGCGAGCGATTGCCAGACGGCGTCGGACCGATGCGCAAGCTTTCCGAGGACGAAGCCAACAGCCATCCGGAACCGACGACCCGGGAAGTCGTTGGCGGTTACGTCCGTCGCTACCGGGACATGGTCGCGCTCGCGGACAAGGCGCCCTGCAAGGTTATCGGCGAATCGGCCATCATCCGCGACAGGCCCGGCTTCGAGGTCGACCTGGTCACGCGAGCCTCCGCAAGCGGCGCCATGCACAGTCACGAACACCCGTCAGTGCTGATGCCGGTCAAGGGCCATTGGCGCGTTGCATGGGAGGGCGGTGAAACGGTCCTGGCACCGGGCGACACCATGAGCGTTCCGGAAGGGCTTGACCACTCCGCCGTGCCGTCCATGTCCGGCGAGGCAGCGCTCTATCACGTCGTCGGGACGGACGATCCTGCAGGTGCCACATGGACCGGCTGAGGCAAGACGGCACCCTGCACCTGCGACATGTCCTGACTTTGGGCAGCCTTGACGGGACCGGCCGCCGGAGCGCCGGAACCCTGGGGATTCCAGTAGCAATCACGAAAGCGAGACGAGCATGACCCGCATCCTGACCACGCACGTGGGCTCCCTCCCCCGGACCCAGAAGGTCGTCGATTTCATCTTCGCACGCGAACGGAACGAGTCGTTCTCGCAGGATGACTTCGATGTGGCCATGGCAGAGGCGGTCATGGAAACCGTGAGGAAGCAGGTTGATGCCGGCATCGACATCGTCTCCGACGGAGAGACCTCGAAGATCAGCTACGCCACATACGTCAAGGATCGCTATACCGGGTTTGACGGCGACAGCCCCAGGAACGCGCCCGAAGACCTGAAGCGGTTTCCCGGCTTTCTGAAACGGCTGGCGGACGACGGCGGCACACCGCAATATGCGAGGCCCCTCTGCGTGGGCGAGGTCAGATCCAGGGGCCAGGGAGAGCTGCAGAAGGACATCGCGAATCTCAAGGCTGCCATGGCAGCGAACGGGGCCAGGCGCGGGTTCATGAACGCGGCGTCGCCCGGCGTGATCTCCCTCTTCCTGCAGAACGAGTTCTATCCCAGCCGGGAGGCCTATCTGGCCGCGCTCGCCGACGCGATGAAGGAAGAATACGAAACGATCGTTGCCGCCGGGCTTGACCTGCAGCTCGATTGCCCGGACCTGGCGTTGTCGCGGCACATGCTCTTCACCGACCTCTCCGACGAGGAATTCGTGAAGGTTGCGGGCATGCACGTGGAGGCGCTGAACGGTGCGTTGAGGGACATTCCCGAAGACCGGATCAGGGTCCACATCTGCTGGGGGAACTACGAAGGCCCGCATGTCTGCGACATTCCGATGGCAACGATGTTCGACACGCTCATGTCGGCCCGGGCGCGCCATGTGCTGTTCGAGACCTCCAATCCGCGCCACGGCCACGAGTGGACCGTGTTCAGGGACCGCAAGGCCGACATTCCCGGCGACAAGCTGCTGGTGCCGGGCGTTGTCGACACGACAACCAACTTCGTCGAACACCCTGACCTCGTCGCGCAACGCATCGAGCGGTTCGTGGACATCGTCGGGGTTGAGCGGGTCATCGCGGGAAGCGATTGCGGGTTTGGCACCTTTGCCGGTTTCGGCGCGGTCGACCCGGACATCGCATACGCGAAGCTGGCTGCGTTGTCGGAGGGTGCCGCGAAGGTCGGACAGGAGTAGAATGTGATGGATGACACGCTGCTTGCACTCCTTCGCTCGGTTGACACGCCGACGGTCTGCAACGCCATAGAGGTCGCGGAAGGCAAACGCGGCTTCGACAGTTTCACGCGTGGAACCCCGCTGTGCAGCGATCCGGGTGCCGGCGCCGTCGTCGGTTACGCGCGGACCGCGAAGATCGTAGGCTCCTCGCCGCCAAAAGATGCGCCCGAGACCGTCAGGGCAATTCGCATGGACTACTACCGCCACATGGCAAGCGGGACCCGCCCCGCGCTTGCGGTCATCGAGGACCTCGATGGCAAGGAGGCCGTCGGGGCCTATTGGGGCGAAGTGAATGCGACCGTGCACAAGGGATTCGGTCTGTGCGGCGCCCTGACAAACGGGGTCATGCGCGATCTCGGCGATCTTCCGGAGGGCTTTCCGGTGATTGCAGGATCCGTCGGACCCAGCCACGGATTCGTGCATGTGACGGAAGTCGGTACGCCGGTCACGGTCTTCGGGCTGACCATCTCCGACGGCGACCTCGTCCACGCAGACCGCCATGGCGCGCTAGTCGTCCCCAAGGACTGCATCGAAGGGCTCGCGGACGCGATCGGGAAGATGCAGGAGACCGAACAGATCGTCCTGTCTGCGGCCCGTGCACGCGGCTTCGACTTCCAGGCATTCGAGGAGGCCTGGGCGGCATTCGAAAGAGCCCGCGTCTAGCCCAATCGCGACCCTCCTTACGTTGATCGACTGGATGCCCGCATCACTGGATTGCCTCAATGACCCCAACGTGTCGGCGCCGACAGGCCTGCAAGTGCACCGGGCGCTTGCGGCGCGTGGCGTTCCGCTTCGAGGACGGCGAGGCCGTGGACGTGGACTTGATCGACTATCACTGACCAAAGGGCGACCTGACCATGAACGACATTGCAAGTGAGCGCGTCGGCCCGATGCTGAATCCGCCGCACCTGGGCGAACTGATCCGCGAGAGCATGGACGACGTGGGCTGGAACGTGACGGAGACGGCGGCGCGTCTCGGCTGCGAGCGCGGTACCTTGTCGCGCCTGCTAAACGGCAAGGCGGGCGTGTCGGCGAACATGGCTTTGGCACTGGAGAAAATCGGGTGGGGCGGCGTCGAGCACTGGATGCGGATGCAAGCGAGTTACGAGCTTGCGCAGGCACGCCGGGAGAGGGTCGCCGGCGAACGGCGCGCGGACGCTTTGCGTGCATGATCACGGCCTGCGGCTGTACAGGGGTGACCGTCACAAATGTCACTGCTCGTCCGCAAACGCCGCTTCCGGCAAATGGCCCGCCGAAATTCGTTCAACAAGGACTTGGAGGCGCGTCCCAACGCGCCTGTAATGGCACGAGGTCCATGACCGCGCCGCCGCCGCTGCCAATGAACGGGAGGATGCGGCCTACGCGACGGCGGTCCAGAACAGACACACAATGTCGATTGCGACTGCCTCAAACGAATTGGTGCCTCGCCCGAATCAGTCGTACGAGACGAAGGGCGTGTCACGGCTCTTCGCATTGATCTGGAACGCGTCGGGCGGGCAAGTTCCTATGCCTCCGCTTCCGTTCGCTTCGCGGACGGCGAGGATTGCCACGTCAGCCGGAACGCCGCGTTTGCGCAGGCGGCACTGCTTCTGCCTGAACCATTAGTGGGCAAGGTCGAGCATCGAGCGCGCGGTCTTCGTCCTGACCGACAAGGGCAATCTTGCAGCGGAACAAATTGCTTGTCTCAAGAGGCGTCATCCGGCGGTTCCAAGGTTCTCGGCGTCGGCACGAACCGGGGCTCTTCAAGTGCAGCCAGGGCTTCGGAAATGGAACTGCGCATGCCCACCAGATGATTGAATTGCGCATCGCATCCTGCCACGGGCGCTGGGTAGCTGCGGATTTCCGTCTCGATCAGCTGCCGCGCGGCCTCGAGCCTTTCGGTCGCGGTGGCCAGGCACTCCTGATAGGTCATGGTTGCTCCCTGGTCTTCGGCATGTCCATCGTCGTCCGATCAGGACTCCCGGTCAAGGCCGCTCCAGACCTTGCCGGGCACGAAGACATGGCCTTCTGCCAGCTTGCGTGCCGTTCGGACAAGCCCGGCCCAGTTCAGTTCGAACTGATCGCCATCCCGTGAATAGTCGATCACGACTTCGAGCTGGCCCATAGGATGCTCGAGGGCAAGGCGCGCCGGAGCGGAGGGCAATGCCTTGAGGAGCCCCTCCCCCACGGTGCCGGGGCACAAAAGGCAGGCCGCCATGCATTGCGACCCTGTCACGGCAAGACTGGGATGCGTGCTCCAAGGCATGAAGTACCGGGTTGCTGCCGAACCTCCGTTCCGGGCGGAAGCCAGGAGGCCGAACTTGGGCGTGACGGACTTCGAAGCGTCCCCCATCCCCATCCGTATCGCGGCCTCCTGCCGGATCGCTTCCATGCGATCGAAGAAATCGCGGTTCTCGTCCAGCTCTGCCGCGCTTTCATGGCCGGTCAGGCCGAACGCCTCGGCGCGGGCGATGGCCATGGGCATGGCCACGTCCATGCAAGTCACGTCGACGCCATCGATCCGGTCGCTCCGCGAGCGCGTTGGAAACATCGATCCCGTGGCGCCGCCGACCGTGTCCATGAACTGCAGTTCGACCGGGGACGCCGTGCCGGGAACGCCGTCAATCGCCGCATCTCCGTCATACCGGACAGAGCCGTCATTCATGCGCACTTTCGCGAGGACGCGCGCGCCCGTGTTGACTGCCCGGATTCTCACGTGTGCAACGTCGCCGGCCGCAGTTGTCAGGCCCATCTCAATTGCAGCGGGCCCCACGCCAACCAGGATGTTGCCGCAAGTCGGCTTGAAGTCGACCAGACGATCCTCGACGCCGACTTGCGCGAAAAAGTAGTCGACGTCCGCCCATTCGTCCTCCGAAGACGACAGCATCGCCACCTTTGTCGTCACCGCGGTGCCACCGCCAATCCCGTCGATGTTGATCGGATGCCCGGAGCCCACCATCGCAACCAGCACAGCCGCAAGCCGATCCATGTCTTCGGGCAGCTGATCACGTCTGAGATAGGGTCCACGCGAGGTTCCTCCCCGCATGAACAGGAATGGAATGCCTGTTTGAGTCATTTTCCGCCACTTGCATCGTTCGTTGCAACTTGCAAGCTGGGGAGTCATTTGCCAAGGGAGCTGCTCCAGGTTGCCTGGCGGCAAAGACGCGGTTCCGGTCCCATGCTGACGCCCGTGCACAAGGGCATGTGCACTTTGGAATGAGCAGCACGGAACCCGCACTGCCTTCATCTTCGGTGAGCAGTGACGTGCAGTACTGGAAAGCGATTCACTCTTGTGTATTATGGTACACAAGAAAGTCGTGCAGAACCTCTGGCGAGTGCATTCTCTCACAAGGGTTGGAATTGAGTCTGATTTGGAACGTAACAGCAGAAAGATCATCAAGATGCTCAAGAAGGATGGCTGGCGGGAAGTGGCCACCAAGGCTGACCATGTCCAGTTCAAGCATCCGACCAGGTCGGGTCGGGTGACCGTTCCGCACCCGAACAAGGACATCAAGGCCGGGACGGTCATGTCCATCTACAGGCAGGCGGGATGGAGATAGGGAGGTCTCAGGGCATTTTGCGCCAGGGAGAAAGAAGCAAGCAACGCGAAAGGGTCATCAAATGCATTACGTGGCGTTTGTTCATACAGATGATGCACCAGGCTTCGGCGTGAGCTTCCCGGACTTTCCGGGCTGCGTGACTCAAGGCGACACGCTCGACGAAGCGCTGCGCATGGCACGCGAGGCTCTCGCGTTTCATGTCGAGGGCATGTTGGCCGACGGCCACGCAGTTCGCGAGCCAAGCGATGTTCAGCAAGTCGAGTCTGACCCGGATCTTGCCGAGTGGAGGGAAGGCGCAACGCTGGCCTTTGTGCCCTTGATCCTCGATCTCGGTTCTCCCAGGCGGGTCAATGTATCGATCGCCCCAGGACTGCTGAAGGCCATCGACGACACCGCAAAGGCGCGCGGGATGAACCGCTCCGCATTTCTCGCAAGTGCCGCGCGAAAGGAAATCGCGGGCAGCTGGTAGGAGAGCCACCATCGTTGGCCATTCCCGGAGAACCGGACATCATCATGTAAGGGGCCAGGGCAGGTCCACGAATGATTGAAGCAGTCCGGGCGGGAAGTCCCGGTTAAGCAGCCACGCCATGAAACACATGAAGACGATCCCCGCGCCCGTGTAGGCTGCCGCGAATCCCGCTGGCCGCCCGGCGCGATGGTGGATGAACGCGAACAGGAAGAGAGCCAGCGCAATGATGAAGCCAAGGAGCGCGGTCAGGATCAGGAGACCCGCAAACCAGGCCAGCGTTGGCCAAAGGCCATGGACGTCTTCCCGGTCTCCGCCTGCATCCCGATCCGCGAACAACGCATGGGACTCGGGGCGGACGATCATTTGAACCAGCAGGATCAGGGCGCCCACGATTGCCACTCCCGAAACGAATCGCGGGAAGACACGATCCGCCGCAGCGTAGTCCGGTATCAGCGACGCATCGACAAACGAGACAACCAGATATGCCAGCACCGCCAGCAGGAAGATCAACGGCGCCATCTTCCGCCCGGACTTCACGGCGCCCTCGGCCATGATCGTCTTTGCCTGCCTCAG
The DNA here is from genome assembly GCA_965208685.1 of Paracoccaceae bacterium. GTDB lineage: Bacteria > Pseudomonadota > Alphaproteobacteria > Rhodobacterales > Rhodobacteraceae > JAJEFO01. The sequence continues at coordinate 2,818,646 of CBDBPL010000007.1, forward strand.
TCCGACAACGACCGAGATCAGCGTGATGATGATGAGCACGATGACGATCGGCGAGAAGATGTAGTCGATGCCCTCGGCGAACCCCTTGCGGAACCTGGACTGCGCGATCTGAACGGCCTGGTTGGCATAGGTCTCGGCTGGATTGGACAGGACGAACCCGATCAGGAATGCCGGGCGCGACCAGTCAAAGCGGCGCATCATGATGCCCAGGAACCCGATCACGAAGAGCGCCACGAGGTCCATGAGGTCCTGGCCCGACTGGAAGGCCGCGAAGGCGATGATCATGAACAGGAACGGGGCCAGCAGGCTGAAGGGGATCGTCGTCAGGCGCGCTATTCCGCCGGAGGCACCGATGCAGATCAGCGTCCCGACGACGTTGGCCAGCGCCAGGAGCCAGACGATTGCGTAGGTGATGTCGAGATTGTTCTTCAGCATCGAGGGGCCGACCTCGATGTTGCCGGATCCCAGAAGCGCGATCGCGCCGATGAAGATCGCCATCGAACCGGAACCCGGAATGCCGAAGAGAAGCGTCGGAACCAACCCGCCGCCTTCCTTCGCGTTGTTCGAGCTCTCTGGGCCGATCACGCCTCGCACCTCGCCGCTCCCGAACCTTGACTTGTCCTTCGTGGTCTGGACGGTGTGGCCGTAGGCGATCCAGTCGACGACCGAACCTCCAAGCCCGGGGATGACCCCAACGACGACGCCGATGATTGAGCAGCGAACGCTGAGCCAGGCGTTTGCGAGCCAGTCGCGGACGCCGCGCATCCAGCCGCCGCCGAGCACCGAGCGCTCCGAGATGGCGCGGTCCTGGCGCAGCAGGGCGACGATCTCCGGTATTGCGAAGATCCCGAGACCGACGATCACGAGCTTCAGCCCGTCGACCAAGTAGGGCAGGTCGTAACTGGCCATTCGGAGCTCGCCGGACGAGTCTCCTTCGCCGATCGTGCCAACCATCATGCCGAGGCCGGCGGCCACGATGCCCTTCAGCGCCACGCGACCGGCAAGTATGCCAACCATGGAAAGGCCGAACACCGTGATCATCAGGAGTTCGGGCGTTCGAAACTCGAGCACGATCGGTCGCGCGACAAGGATGAAGAGCGTCAGGAAAGCCGCGCCGACCAGGCCGCCGAAAAGCGATGAAGCAAAGGCCGCCGAAAGGGCGCGGGCCGCCTCCCCTTTCTTCGCCATCGGGAACCCGTCAAGGACGGTCGCCTGCGAAGCCGACGAGCCTGGAATTCCCATCAGGACGGATGCGAACGTGTCGGAGGTCGGCACCACGGCAACCATGCCGATCATCAGGGCGAGACCCAGGACCGGGTCCATTCCGAACATGAAAGGCAGGAGGAGCGAAAGCCCGGCGATCCCGCCTAGACCTGGAAAGACGCCCACGCAAAGCCCCATCACGACGCCGAGCACGAGGTAGCCAAGGACGACCGGTTGCAGGATCAGCCCGGCGGCACTGCCCAGGGCAGGAAGCGCGACTGACAGAATGTCCATGTGCCAGACTTTCGGTCCTGTTGCTCCACGAATTCAGGAATTCGCCCCGGCCGACGGTGCCGGCCGAGGTGCATGGCCGAAGCCTCTAGAGCGAGACGCCGTACCGCTCCAGCAGCCAGTCCACGACGAATTCCTTCGCCGAATCCGGCACCTGGGTCGCGCTCGCAAGCGCGCCGGTTGCCTCGTCGCCCGTCATCTGCGGATAGACGCCAAGGCGGCCCATCGAGATCTCGGCAAAGTCAGAGCGGGCCTTTACGGCTTCGAACGCCTCCGCATAGGTGGCGATTGCGGCATCGGGCGCCCCGGCCGGCAGGAAGACCATCTTCTGTGCCGGGAAGCCCGCCACGAAGAACGCCTTCCACGCATCCCACTTTTCGCCGCTGGTCTCGCAGCCAGGCGTCGCGTCGCACACTTCCTTGAAGGTCGGCATGTCAGGGAATGTGGGATCGCGCACGATGTTGCCGCTTGCATCGAGAGCGCCCCAACTCATCATCGGAACGGCCGTGCCGGCCTCGACCAGCGGGGTCACGCCTTTCAGATAGGACGACGAGGTCTGATAGTCGATGTTCGCTTCGCCACGCTCGAACATGAGCCGGCCGTCGCCGCGTCCCTTGATGCCGAACACGGGCTCCACGCTGAGGCCGAGCATCTCCCACGCCAGAAGCGGCACGAGATCAAGCCGGGTCGCACCCTGGCTGCCGTAGATGAAGTCGGTGCCCTTGAGGCCGCTGGCATCAAGCCCGTTCATCATGCCGGCCAGGTCCGGCGGCAGGTAGGCGACGCCGCCCGTGCCGGAGGCCAGGACCACGTTCCAGTCATTGTACTCGTAGCGAACCCGGGGGTCGCCCAGAAGATACGGGAACTGCGTGGAACCCGAGGACCCGAAGATCAGCGTGCCGTCCTCGTAGGACTGTCCCTGGAACCAGTTTGCACCCTTCGTCGAACCCGCGCCCGGCATGAACTTGACCACCACCGTGGGATTGCCGGGAAGCGCCTCGCTCAAGAGCGGCGCATAGAAGTTGGCCCATTTGGCCGACCCGCCGGTTTCCGAGAACGGGATGACCCATTCCACCGTCTTGCCTTTCAGGTCGATGCCCTGGCTGGCGGCCATGGCCACCATGGCAAGAGTCGCAGATACGGCCGTAACGAGGCCAAGCGCCGCGCGGCGCAAAACAGTCTTGAGGTTCATTGTGTCTTTCTCCCTGTTGAACTGGAGCACGTGCATCCAGTCGCAAACGACAGATATGCCGTCTGGCCTGATGACCGCAAGGCAGGAAATTGGAATCTTGGGCTGTTCCGGTTCCGGAACTCAGAACGCGACCTTGTCCCCCCCCTTGAGCCCCAGCCTTTCGCGCGCCTCGTCAGGCGACGCGACTTCAAGGCCCAGCGCCTCCACAATCGTGCGGATCTTCTCGACCTGCTGGGCATTCGAGACCGCGAGCTCGCCCCTGCCGATGTAAAGGCTGTCCTCGAGGCCCACGCGGAGATTTCCGCCAAGCAGGGCCGCCTGAGTGGCCATGTTCATTTGCTGCCGTCCAGCCCCGAGCACCGACCACTCGTAGTTCTCCGGTCCGAAGAGCTTGTCGGCCATACGGTTCAGGTGCTGCAGGTTTTCCAGGTCCGCCCCCGCACCCCCGAGAATTCCGAGCACGAACTGGATGAAGAAGGGCGGCTTGATCATTCCCTGGTCGACAAACCACTTGACGTTGTAGAGATGGCCAAGGTCGTAGCACTCGAACTCGAACTTCGTCCCGTGCTTCTCCCCAAGCTCGTTAAGCGCGTATTCGATGGTGGCAAAAGTGTTGGGAAAGATGAAGTCCCGCGTCATGGACAGGAACTCCGGCTCCCAGTCGAACTTCCACTCCTTGTACCTTTCCAGCATCGGGAAGATGCCGAAGTTCATCGACCCCATGTTGAGCGAGGCCATTTCCGGGCTTGCGGAATTGGCGGCAGCGAGGCGTTCGTCCATCGTCATGCCAAGCCCGCCACCGGTCGAGATGTTGATGACGGCGTCGCTCGACTGCTTGATGACCGGCAGGAACTGCCGAAACGTCTCCGGTCGCGGATCGGGCTTGCCGGTTTCAGGGTCACGTGCGTGGAGATGGATGATCGATGCCCCGGCCTCCGCCGCATCGATGCTCGCGCGCGCGATTTCGGCTGGCGTGACCGGCAGGTGTTCGGACATGGTCGGCGTATGGATGCCGCCCGTCGGAGCACAGGTGACGATCACTGATCTTGGCATGCTGCCGCTCCCATTGCGGACGAAGTTCCCCGCATACGCATCGAGATCTGGGCCGAAGCAGCCAAACCGTCCCGGGATGCCTCAAATCCAGCGTCACGATTGTATCGCACAGCTGCCAGGACTCGTCGCATGCAGGACCGACCGAACACAGGTCATGAACGCGTTGTCAAGTGCCGCGCATCATGCTTTAGTCCGCGAGCAACACTTTGGGGAGGAATGAATCCAATGAACAAGATGAAGACATTGGCTGCCGGCGCAGCCATCACCATCGGCGTCGCGACTGCGGCCCATGCCGATTGCGGGATCGCGAGCGGCAACGTCAGCGTCCTTGCGAACGACTTTCCGGCGCTTCACGCGGTGGTCAGCAAGGCCGAGGAGTGCGCCAGTTCAACGGTCACGTTTTCGAAGAACCACACGACCGAGCATCGCGACATCCAGGTCGCGGCCATGACAGCGAATCCGTCGGAATACACGACGGCGATCGTTGCCAATTCGTCCGTCGTGCCGCTCCTGAACGGAGGGCTCATCCGGCCTCTCGACGATCTGGTTGCCAAGCACGGGCAAGACCTCAAGAAGAACCAGCTGATCACCATCGACGGCAAGATCATGGCGATCGCGTTCATGGCCAACGCCCAGCACCTCGTCGTGCGCAAGGACGTCCTGGATGAGGTCGGACTGGACATTCCCGAGACTTACGAGGACGTTCTGGCCGCAGCCGAAGCGATCGAGGCAGCCGGTGTCATGGAGCATCCGTTCGCAATGCTGACGATGTCTGACTGGAATCTCGGCGAGGAATTCGTGAACATGTACCTTGGCCATGGCGGCGAGTTCTTCAAGCCAGGCACGGCGGAACCGGCGGTCAACAACGAGAAGGGCATCGCGACCCTCAACATGCTGAAGGCGCTGGTCGAATACTCGAATCCCGACTTCCTGACCTACAACACGGGAGTCGTCGCACCGATCTGGGAGTCGGGCAATCTCGCCATGGCCCAGATGTGGGGATCGTCGATGGGCCAGCTGCTTGACAACGAAGGCTCCTCGGCAGAGGTCGTCTCGGGCACCCTTCCGGTCGGCGCGATGACCGTCGCCGGCGGAACCACGCCGGCGTCGAGCCTCTGGTGGGACGGGTTCACCATCGCCGCGAACATCTCTGACGAAGATGCCGAAGCGACGTTCCTGGCAATGTTGAACGGCATCTCCAACGAGATGGTCATGGAAGGGGACAACAACGACAGAGCCGTCTGGCTGATGGACGCCTACAAGCCCGGCATCGCTGCGGCCGGCATTGCCGCGACGGCTGCGGCAGGTGCCGAACCCTATCCGATGCTGCCCTACATGGGGCTTCTGCACGGTGCGTTCTTCGCGGAACTGCCGGACTTCCTGCAGGGCAACGAAAGTGCCGAGCAGACGCTTGCCGACATTGAAGCCGCCTACATCACGTCAGCCAAGGAAAAGGGCTTCCTGCAATAGACCTTGATCGTCGGGGCCGGCATGCCGGCCCCGGCACCCAAAGCCGGTCCGCCTGGGAATTCCGAGACGCACACTCCTCTCAGGCCCCGGAGGATGGACGGATTCAGTGAAGCACAAGACCTTCTTCTGGTTCATACTGCCCTCGCTTGCCGCGATGCTTCTGTTCATCGCGATGCCGCTCGTGTCCGTCGCCATCCAGTCGCTCTTCGTCGAGCACGACCAGGTCCTGATTGAGGTCGAGAACTGCACGCCGTTCAAGTGCGAATCGTCCGTGGCCGTGGACCAGGAGGCAACGGCAGCGCTCCGCGAAGAGCGCCCGCTCGGCCAGTTCAACGCGCTCGGCACATACACCAATCGCAGCCACCTCGCCTTTGCCGAAGTTCGCGAGGCCTGGAACGCCTCAGGGAGCCTGTACGATTTCGGCGCGCAACTGATGAATCTGCCCTTCTACAAGGCCCTGGCCTTCACGATCACCTATACGGCAGTGGTGACGCCATTTGTCATCGTGCTGGGCTTGGCGATCGCACTTGGCGTCAACGCGTTGCCGCAACTCGTGAAGGGCCCGACCATATTCTGTTCGCTTTTGCCGATGATCGTGACCCCGCTCATCGGATCGCTGATCCTGTTCTGGATGGTGGATGCCGATGGCATCCTGGGGGCTGCGCTGCAGAGGATCTTCGACGACGACCAGCTGTCGTTGAAAGCGTCCCATTCGCTGACATGGATCATGCTGATCGTCTACGGCATCTGGCATTCTGCGCCGTTCAGCTTCATCGTGTTCTATGCCGGGCTGCAAACCGTGCCGCAGGAAACGCTGGAAGCCGCTCAGATCGACGGCGCCACGAGATGGCAGCGCGTGCGCTACGTGGTGGTGCCCTACATGACACCGCTCGTCGTCTTCATCACGCTGATGCAACTGATGGACAATTTCCGGGTCTTCGAGCCGATCGTGGGCTTCTCGGCCTCGGCCAAGGCGACATCGCTTTCCTGGATCATCTTCAACGACCTGCGCGGCGGGGACATACAGCTGTTCGGCAGCGCCGCGGCAACGTCACTGCTGACAATCCTTGGCGTCGTCGTCCTGCTGATGCCGGTCCTGATCCGCACTTGGCAGGAATTCGGCAGAAAGGTGGTTTGAAGGATGGCCTCCGTAGCACAACGCCGATCTCCCGGCCTCATTTTCTTCTCCACCGCTCTCATCGTCTTCTGGCTGATGATCGCGACTGGCCCCTTCATCTGGACGGTCTGGGGCTCGTTCAAGGTGCAAGGCGACTTCTTCTCCAAGACCGACTGGCGCTACGCGCTCTACGGCGTCCGCACGATCACCGAAACCGGCGACGCTTTCACCGGGAACGGATATTTCGGCGCTTGGATCCAGCAGGAATTCTGGAGAAACGCGTTCAACACCGTGATCGTCGTCACCTTCACGGTCATCATCTCGCTGACAATGGGCACGCTTGGGGGCTACGCCCTGGCGCGGTCGGGATTCCGTTACGCGTTCTGGCTGCTGATGGCGGCGCTGGTCTTCCGTGCGATGCCGCACATAACGCTGGTTTCCGGCTACCTTCTCCCTTTCTTCGAGTGGAATCTCTGGGGGCATCTCCCGACCACGATCATCGTGCTCGTCGCCATCAACCAGCCCTTCACGCTCTGGATGCTGCATTCCTTCTTCCTGAACATTCCAAAGGACATGGACGAAAGCGCGCTGGTCGACGGCTGCACGCGGCTCCAGGCGTTTCGCCACGTCATCATCCCCGTGATGTGGCCCGGCGTCATCACCACGGGCCTGTTCAGCTTCCTCCTGGCCTACAACGACTTCGCGGTGACCTCGGTGCTGCTCAGCCAGGAAAACCAGACGATGGTGCCCAAGATTGCCAGCTTCCTCGGCACCGTGCGCCAGCAGGGCCAGGTCATGTTCGCCGTTGCCGCGGTGGTTTCGGCCATGGTGCCGCTGTTCTTCCTGGTGCTGTTCTTCCAGCGCCAGATCGTCAGCGGCCTGACGACAGGCGCCGTCAAGGGGTAGCAGGGATATGCCGCGCGACCATCACCCTGCGAAGCCGCTCGCACGTCGACACATGCCTGCGGGTTTCGACATCTCCATCGAGAGTTACACCAATGGCAGGACGGTGCGGATTCCGAGCGACTACGGGCCGGCACAGGACATGCGCGGCTTTGACGCCTACCGCAACATTGTCGACTACATCGTGCGGATCACGCACAGGATCTGGGAAAGCGCAGATCACGCAGGCGCGCCGCGCGACGTGGAATACATTGACGCATGCTACGCGCCGAATTCAATGGTCTACGACGACTACGGGCTGCAGCGGGGCAGCAGGAAGATCATCGACGACACGCATCACACGACCGGCGCCTTCCCCGACATTGTTCTCGACGCGGAAGAAGTGATCTGGGCCGGCAACGACGCAGTGGGATTCCACACGTCCCACCTGACTCGCGTCATTGGGACCAACACCAAGGCAAGCCGCTACGGGCCGGCGACAGGAACTCGGATCAGCATCCCGGTCATCGCCAATTGCGTCGCGCTCGAAAACGACATCTTTCTTGAGCATGTGCTCTACAACACGTCGGCAATGCTCAGGCAGCTTGGCCTCGACCTCCGGGAAGAGGCGGCGCGACTTGCCGCTGACCCGCCTCCGGGCTGGCCTCGGGACAAGTCGGTCTGGGACGGATTGCGAAGTGCTGCGGCGCCCGCGCGGCCTTTGTCACTTGCCGAACCGGTCGACGGCTTCGACCCCGATGCCTTTGCGCGATCGATCCATGACAACGTCTGGAACGGGGACGGCTCGGCAGTCGCCGCGCGATATCACGCCGACATGCGATTCGAGGGCACGACCGATCGGGAATTCACCGGCACCGACGCCTATCGCGATTATGCAAACGAGCTGCGCGGCGCCTTTCCTGACTTCGCGCTGCAGGTCAATGAAGTCTACTGGATGGGGAATGAGACCGATGGCTGGCTGGTCTCCACGAGGTGGAGCGCCGAAGGCACGCACTCCGGCAACACGATCTACCGCGAACCGACCGGCAAACGCTGCCAGATATGGGGGATCACGCAGTGGCGTGTCGAGGGCGGGCGAGTTGTTCGGGAATGGCAACTCTTCAACGAATTTGACCTGATGATGCAGATAGAGGGAGCCCGCCGTGGATGAGCACGCCCTTCAGGACGCCAAGCGTCTCGTCCTTGACCACTACGAAGCGGTCGATGCCGCGGCCCCAGGCCAATTGGCCAGGGCCTTCGCCCAAAACACGGTGCCGGACATGCTTTGGCGCGGCATGCATCCTTTCCACGAGCAGGTCGGGTCCGACGCGGTCGCCGAGGTTTTTCTTGAACCCTTGGCAGGCGCCATGGGACCGTGGCAGCGGCGACCGGACATCTTCTTCGCCGGCATGAACCGCATGGCGGGCAGGCACGGCCTCTGGGTGGTGCAAATGGGCCATCTCATGGGCCTTTGGGACCAACCGTTCGTCGGTATTCCGCCAAGCCGCAAGATCGCGTTCCTGAGATACGTGGATTTCCACAGGGTCGAAGACGGAGCGATCGTGGAAGCGGCCTGCTTCACCGATCTCATCGGCCTCGCCTACCAGGCCGGACTCCAGCCGCTCCCGCCGCAGACCGGAGCGGCGATCCTGACGCCGGGACCGCGAACCCATGACGGGTTGCTCCATGGCGTGCAGGATCCGGCGGACGGGCAAAAGACGATCGAGCTCATCGACGGCATGATCGACGAACTGATAGACCTCGGGGCTGCTTCGCCGATCGAGCATCTCAAGCGCTGGTGGCTGCCTGACATGTGCTGGTTCGGCCCGGGCGGGATTGGCGCAAGCGCGTTCTTCAAGGGCTATCATCGCGGCCACACGAATCCCTTTGAAGAGGGATTGGAGTTCATCAGGCATCGCGGACATGTGACAAGGCTTGCCGAGGGCAACTATGGCGGCTTTTTTGGCTGGCCGAGCATGACCATGCGTCCGACCGGCGGGTTCATGGGCATGCCGGCCAACGACAGGCCGAGCGACATGCGCATCGTCGACCTCTACCGGCGCGAAGGCGACCTGCTGGCCGAGAACTGGATATTCATCGATCTCCTGCACTTCTTCGCAATTCAGGGTGTCGACATCCTTGAACGCCTGCGTGAGGTGCCGCGGACTTGAGCGACCTGCAAACCGCAAAGGCGGTCGTGCGCGCATTCTACGATGCGCTCGACCGCGCCGGGCCGTCCGCCACTGTCGACACCATGGCCAGTTATTGCGCGCCTGACCTTGTGTGGCGCGGATTCCATCCGTTCAACGAGATTGCGGGAAGCGAACGGGTGGCCGAACGGTTCTGGGTGCCGCTCAAGACATCGCTGACGTCACTGCAGCGCCGTCTCGACCTGTTCTTCGCCGGACGCAACCAGATCGACGGATTCGAGACGGTCTGGGTCGGGACGATGGGGCACCTGATGGGGCTGTTTGACGAGGCCTGGATCGGCATCCGGCCAACCGGCAAGGTCGCGATGCTCCGATACGCGGCCTTTCACAGGATTGCCGCCGGCCGCATCGCCGAAACCGCGATGTATTTCGACATCCCGCACCTGATGCTGCAGGCGGGCGTGAACCACTTTGCCCCGCAGACGGGCGCGCATCTGGTCCAGCCCGGACCCATGACGCATGACGGCCTGCTCTACGACCCCCAGGAATCGTCCGAGGGTGAGGCAACGTTGTCGGCCATCAATGCCATGCTTGGCGACATCTGCAGCTGGGACGCCGAGCGAACGGAGCCGCTGGTCGACGAACTGCGCCGAACCTGGAACGAAGGCATGGTCTGGTGGGGACCCGCAGGGATTGGCGCGACCTACACGATTCCGCGCTACGCCGCGCAGCATTCCGGCCCGTTTCGCAGCGCGTTCCGGACAAGGCGATTCAGCGGAGACCTGGCAATGATCGCCGAAGGCCGTTTCGGCGGGCTTGTCGGCTGGCCCAACCTGACACTGCAGCATGACGGCGGATTCATGGGCATGCCGGCCACTGGACGTGAGGGCGACATGCGCGTGATCGACATGTATCGCCGAGAGGGAGGGAAGCTGGCCGAAAACTGGGTGTTCATCGACCTTCTGCACTTCTGGAACATGCAGGGCCTCGATGTCCTCGGGCGGATGGCCGCGATGGACCCCGTGCATGCGGCCACGTAGGCGCTGCCGTCAAATCTCCCTCGTCGGAACCGCAAACCGCAGGGATTCGCGGAACAGCCGGTCGAGAGTTCACTCCGCCTCGAACGCGTCATTCAGCGGCGGGAACCGATAGCGCGCCACCGCCGCCGTGCAATCCATGTGGTTGCGCACGTATTCGTTCGTCGCATCGCGATGCGGGTTGAAATCCCAGGCTTCGCCCGCCCCCGCTTCCGTCGCCGAGTCGAGAAAAGTGCCGTGACCACTGCGAGTCCAGGACCTGCATGCGAAGCGCTTCGCTGTCCCGGCGCGCTTCAACTTCCTCGGCAAGGCCCCGGGCGGCGGCGGACCAGTCGGGACGGCCCGCCAGGTTCTCGGTCTCCGTCGTGCGGATCTGTCGAGAGATCGAAGAACTGCGGAGGATCGGCATCGCAATGAATGTACTTCAGCCTGTCCCGCCCGATCATGAACGCGGGCGGCGGTGTCATTTCTGCGCAATGTTCGCCGTTGGACTCGTCCACGAGATCGACCTCGCCTCGCGCGAGCGGTGCCAGCGAATGCCCGTCGCCGGTCCCGTCCGGAACGCAATTCGGCCTGTCTGTTTGACACCTCGGTGCAAATTTCCATATACTTTCCCTAATGAGGAAACAGTTTTAGAATGACATCCAATCTTACGATTAACGAGGTCGCGCATATCGCGTGCGTGCCCCCGCGCAGTGTCGAGAAAGCGATCGAGACCGGGGTCATGAAGCCCATGAAGCGCCGCGCAGCGTTTTCCAGGGCACATGCCCGTTTCCTGGGTGTCGACGCCGTCTGCTATTTTGCCGCCGTCGGGCACATGAAGTTCCTCAAAGGCGTCCCGGTTAGACGAAAGAAGGCTCTGTTTGAGGCCATTCGCAAGATGCCTGGCCCGAACCTCGCACCGCTTGAACTTGAGCCTGGTCTCCTCCTCGATCTTCCAATGATCGCGGGACCCAAGGTGACGGCGGCGCGCGCCTACCTCGCGGACAGGAAACGCTACATCACAACCGATCCGGAAATCTTTGGCGGTGTCCCCATAATCAAGGGAACCCGAATCCCGGTCTATGCGATCCACGGGAGGCTGGCGGACGGCGACACGATCGATGATCTTCTGGAGGACTTTCCGGAGATCTCTCGCGAGGCTTTCGTCACGGCCGACATTTACGCGCGCACTCATCCTGAACGTGGGCGTCCCGTGGTGGCAGGTCGCCCATGGGAAGCCGTTGCGTAACTCTGCATGAGCCTCTTCTTCGACGCATGCGTATCTGCAAGCGCTGCCGTGCACTTTCGCGACACTGCAAGTTACGCGACCTGTCACACTCGGGACATCAACATGTCTGGCGCATCCGACGCTGAAGTGCTGGGAGATTGCATCGAGTTCGATCACGCACTGATCACAATCAACGGAAAGGATTTCCGGAGACTCTGCGGAAAACCGGACCAACTGCATCCTGGACTCATCATCATTCCTTCCGTCGCGAAGGCCAATCAGATTCGCTTCATCAAGGCCGCGCTGGCGCAAATCGATCAAGAGGCGCCTCCTGAGACACCGCAGGACTGGATGGTGAATCGAGTAGTGGAAGTGGATTTCCAGGGCAAGATATCACACGCCCTATTGCCGGGAGACTGAGCCTTTCAGGTGCAAACGCGGGCCGGTTGCAGGCCCCGCTGCCGCAGCAAATTGCCTCACACTCCGGCCTCCTTGCGTCATTGCCGTCGCCGACATCCCGTGCTGTCGACAGGTCCAATCCCACCTTGGGCGGCACAATCGACTCCTGATTCGATCCGGCTGCCAAGCCGCGGCTGCTCTCCCACGGCGTCGGCAGATAGGTGGGAGCTCCAACCGAACCTCTCCCGTGCGAACTGCCAGTTGCACCGAGTCCTGCACCTACAGTTCTGCGGCTCAATCCGGCTTGCAAACAACGTCCATAGCCAGAAAGCGATAGCCCGGCACCGTACTGTCCATATGGTTCCGCTTCCAATTGCGGACGATTGCTCCGTTCGTACAGCGTATCGGACTGAATGACGAAAAGGCACTTGACGCCAAGGTCGTTCTCTCAGTTGCCTGTCCGGCATCAGCGTCGCATCGGCGCCCAAATGCAGCAACGCTCGATCCGGACCTGCAACCAGAGCCAAGTTGACAAGGAACTAGCGATGCCAGGAAGTGCGGCAAGCAAGGATGGGACGGAGTTTGCAATCCGCCGGATCCGCGATGGGGAAGAGGAAGCGGTTGCGGAACTCTGGCGCGCCTGCGGGCTGACACGACCCTGGAATGACCCGCTTGATGACATCGCAAGCGCTCGCACCAATGTCTCTTCAGAGATTTTCGTGGCCGAAACTGGACACGGCGACGGCATCGCAGGCAGTGTCATGGCCGGATATGATGGCCATCGGGGCTGGGTCTACTATGTCGCGGTTGCGCCGGAGTGCCGCGCACAACGTTTGGGCAAGCGCCTGATGCACCATGCGGAAACGTGGCTGCGGAATCTCGGCGCTCGCAAGGTCATGCTGATGATCCGCGAGGACAACGAGGAAGTGCGCCGATTCTACGAAGGGCTTGGCTACGGAATCGAGGGTCGCACAGTCATGAGCTGCTGGCTGGACGAAGGCAGGTGATCAGCGACAACCCGTATCGATGCCAAAGTGAACGGCGATCGGCACCATGGACTTCATCGACATCCCGCGGGCTTGAGGGGCATGCCGAACGACCTTCGCACCGGTCATCGCCTGTACTGATCGTGGGCTCTCGTGATGTCGGCATGCTTCGCTTGAACAACGGAAACGGGCACCGACTCGCGTTTGATGCACCGATGATCATAGATTGCGCTCTGCATCATGAGGACGACCATATCGCTTGACGAGCACCTCGGGAGACAGGTTCGCCGGCGGGCTACTGCCGAGGGCCTCAGCGCGAGCGCATTCATCTCCAAGGTCCTTGGCGACGCGCTGAAACGGCGAGCGCCGTCGGAGCGGCCTGCGTTCCGCTTGGTGACGATGCGCAATGCCCGTCTGCGCCCGGGGGTCGATCTCGACTCAGGTCGCTGGATGTGGAAGACGACCGGGCGCGCCTCGGGCGGTGAAGCAGTGACGCGCAATGCTCCTTCCCGACGTCAATGTGCTGATCTACGCGCACTTTGAGAACATCGTTGCGGAGCAGGCCGAGTACGCCCGTTGGCTCACCCGATTGGCGACAGGCTCCGAGCCGTTTGCCCTTTCCGTCCTCGTCCTGACCGGATTCGTTCGCATCGCTACCAATCCCCGGATATTCGACCCGCCATCAACCTTGGAAAACGCCTTTGCCTTCGTCTCATCTCTTGTTGAGCGGCCAACGGCCCGGATTGCAGGTCCCGTTCCAGATCACCTGGAGATTTTCGAGCGGTTGCGCCGAGAAGCGGGTGCCACGGGGAAGCTGGTTGCCGATGCTCAACACGCGGCGATCGCGGTGGAGCACGGCTGCACCTTGGTTTCCACCGACTCCGACTTCAACCGGTTCGCCGAGGTCCGGTGGCACCACCCGTGGCGCCTCGACAACAGGCAGGTCCGGAGCACAAGGTGGGTACGACGGATCGATAACGACATTGCCTGCCCGGCCAAACCCGGAAACCAAGCGTGCGAAAGATCAGAACAGAGCGCACGCTCACGAAACCTCTCGCATCGCACCCCATCATGCAACAATCCACCAGATCATGCTGGAACTCGATGTCCTTGGGCGAGCGGGCGGGATGGAACCCTTGTACGCGGCCACAGCGGAGTTGCCGTCAAACGTCCTCCCCTGAACTGGCATGCCCGGCGATTCCCGCAGCAGGAGGTGGAGAGTTCACTCTGCCTCGGACGCGCCATTCAGCGGCGGGAAGCGATAGCGCGCAGCTGCCATGGTCCAGTCCATGTGGTTGCGCACATATTCGTTCGCCGCGTCGCGATGCGGATTGAAGTCCCACGCCTCGCCCGCCCCCGCTTCCATCACCGCGTTGAGGAAGTGCCGTGATCGCTGCGAATCCAGAACCTGCCTGCGGAGCGCCTCGCTGTCCCAGCGCGCTTCAACTTCCTCTGCAAGGCTCCGGGCGGTGGCGGACCAGTCAGGTCGCCCTGCCAGGTTCTCGGCTTCGCCCGGATCCGTCGAGAGGTCAAAGAGCAGCGGAGGATCGGCATTGCAATGAATGTACTTCAGGTTGCCCCGCCTGATCATGAACACCGGCGACGGCGTCATTTCGGCGCAATACTCGCCGAAGGCCTCGTCCACGGGATCGGTCTCGCCTCGCGCGAGCGGCATCAGCGAGCGCCCGTCGACCGTCCCGTCCGGAGTGCATTCCCCCCCGCCCGCGATTTCGAGGAACGTCGGCAAGAGATCGACCAGCGAACATGCATTCCGGGCCGTGCCACGGGTGACGTCCGGACCCGCCATGATCAGCGGCACTCGTGCGGAGTGTTCGAAGAATGACATCTTGTACCAGAGACCTCGCTCTCCCAGCATGTCGCCGTGATCCGAGGTCACGATGACGATGGTGTTGTCGAGCTCGCCAATCTCTTCCAGCGCCTTCACGATCGCACCGATCTTGCTGTCAAAGTAGCTGACATTCGCCAGGTAGGCGCGGCGCGCCCGGCGAATCACTTCATCCGTCAAGGCAACAGTGCTTGCCTCGATTCCGTCCATGACGCGCCGCGAAAACGGATCCTGCTCGTCCGGGGCAAGCGTCATGCCGGGCAACTCGATCTCGTCGTCGGTGTAGAGATCCCAGAACTCTCGCTTCGCCACGTAAGGATCGTGCGGGTGGATGAAGCTTGCCACGAGGCAGAACGGCGCGTCGTCGCCCGCGCCGCGGTCGCGGCCGCGGTCGATCAGCCAGCGTCGCGTCGCAAACTCGACCTCGTCGTCATAGTCGGTCTGGAAGGTCGCGACGGCAACGCCGCTCTCCTTGACCGTCTGCATGTTGTGATACCACTTGTCGATCCGCTCCTCGTTGGCGTTCCAGTCTGGCGTCCAGGCAAAGTCTGACGGGTAGATGTCGGTGGTGACGCGATCCTCGAAGCCGTGCTTCTGATCGGGACCGACAAAGTGCATCTTGCCAGAAAGACAGGTGCTGTAGCCAAGACCCTTCAGGTAGTGCGCAAAGGTCGGAACGCTGGCGGGAAACTCGCTGGCGTTGTCATAGGCGCCGATCCGGCTGATCAGCCGGCCGGACATGAACGCGGCGCGCGACGGCGCGCAAAGCGGCGAGTTGCAATATGCCGCATCGAACCGCATTCCCCGCGCGGCCAGCGCATCCATGTGCGGCGTCTTCGCAACCGGATGGCCATAGGCGCCCGTGAACTGCGGCGCCAGCTGGTCAGCCATTATGACAACGATGTTGGGTTTCCGCATCGCTTTGCTCCTGCTGGTCCGTCGACAGCGGCGCCCAAGTGCGCCGGTGTCCGTGGCTCCGGAATCGACGTCGCCGGAACGATTGCGCGGCATTCCGGCCCATTGCGCCCGAGTTCAGCCGCCCTGCTGCGTAGCCCCGGTCATGCAACGGGCGCCCGCTTGGTCAGGCCGAGCTTGGCGCGCACCTCGTCGGGGCCGATCACGCGCGCGCCCATGTTCTCGATGATGCACACGGCGCGCTCGACCAGTTGCACGTTCGTCGCAAGAGCGCCCTTTCCGAGCCAGAGATTGTCCTCAAGGCCGACGCGCACGTTGCCACCCGCCAGCACGGACGCCGCGACATAGGCCAACTGGTGCCTGCCGAGCGAGAAGGCGGACCAGGTCCATCCTTGCGGCACGTTGTTGACCATGGCCATGAACGTGTTCAGGTCGTCAGGCGCACCCCAGGGCACGCCCATGCAGAGCTGGGCCAATGCCGGCGCCTTCAGCACGCCTTCATCCGCAAGCGTGCTCGAGAACCAGAGGTGGCCGGTATCGAAGGCCTCGATCTCGGGCGTCACGCCAAGTTCTGTCATCAGGCCGCCCATGGCGCGAAGCATCCCCGGCGTGTTGGTCATCACGTAGTCGGCCTCGGCAAAGTTCATGGTGCCGCAATCCAGAGTGCAGATTTCGGGCCGGCACTCGGCAATGTGGGCCACGCGCTCTTCGGCGCTCGCCATGTCCGTGCCATCCTGCAACGGCAACGGCTCGTCGGGCGAGCCGAATACCAGGTCACCGCCCATGCCTGCAGTCAGGTTCAGGACAACGTCCACCTCAGCCGATCTTATGCGGTCGGTCACTTCCCGGTAAAGTTCTCTATTGCGCGCAGGCGCGCCCGTTTCGGGATCACGCACATGGCAATGGACCACGGCCGCCCCGGCCTTCGCCGCATCGATGGCGGAGCCAGCGATCTCCTCCGGCGATCTGGGCACATGCGGGCTGCGATCCTGGGTGCTGCCGGCGCCGGTAACGGCACAGGTGATGAAGACCTCGCGATTCATGGCAAGCGGCATCCGTTACCTCCCCTTCCAGACCGGGTCGCGCTTTTCCGCAAACGCGCGGGCCCCTTCGATCTGGTCTTCCGAGCGATAGAGCCTTTCGACCGTTGCGAACTGGCTCTTGGTGATGCGGTTCATGGCATCCTGGAACTTCATGTCTTCGGCCTCGCGCACGATCTCCTTTATCGCGGCATGCACAAGCGGGGGGCCAGCGGCAAGGAGATCGGCCATCTCGCGGGCCTTTTCCATGAGATCGGCCATGGGATGCACCTGGTTGACAAGCCCCCAGCGCGCCGCCTCCTCCGCATCGATCCACCGCCCCGTCAGCAGCATCTCCATCGCGACGTGATAGGGAATGCGTTTGGGGAGCTTGACGCTCGCCGCATCCGCCACCGTGCCGGAGCGAATCTCGGGAAGTGCGAAGGTCGCATGATCCGCTGCAAGGATGATGTCGCCCGAGAGCGCCAGTTCCAGGCCACCGCCGCAGCAGATGCCGTTCACCGCCATGATCACCGGCTTGTTCAGCCCACGCAGCTCCTGCAATCCGCCAAATCCGCCCGCGCCATAGTCCCCGTCGACCGCGTCGCCTTCGGCCGCGGCCTTGAGATCCCAGCCTGGGCAGAAGAACTTCTCGCCGGCAGCCGTCACCAGTGCCACACGCAGGTCCGTGTCGTCGCGAAACGCCGTGAACACGTCTCCCATGACCCGGCTCGTGGCCAGGTCGATCGCATTCGCCTTGGGCCGGTCGAGCGTCACTTCGAGAACATGTCCCCTGCGGGTCGTCCTGATCGGCGGTTCCGTCATCTCTCATCCCTCAATCGAATCAACGCATCCGCAGCCACTGCCCGGGTTGAAGTCGCGAGGAGCGGATTGACCTCTACCTCGCGCACAACTTCGGCATTGGCGATCACATAGTCCTGAACCGCGAGAACCGCAGATGCAATCCCGCCGCAGTCTGCAGCGGACGCACCTCGATAGCCCGAGAGCAGCGGGGCAATGCGAAGCCGATCGAGCGCAGCGTGGACATCTTCCTCCATCACCGGCAACAGAAGCGACGTCACGTCATCGACGATCTCGGTCATCGTGCCTCCTGCCCCAAGCGTCAGAACGAACCCGTGGGCGGGGTCGGCGACCACTCCGACAAGCAGTTCGACGACCGTGCCCGTGACCATTTCTTCAACAAGAAAGCCGTCGGTCTTCATGCCGCGGGCCTCGCGGCCGACCGCAGCGGCATCACGCAGGTCGAGGGAGATGGCATCGAACTCGGTCTTGTGCGCCATGCCCGCGCCCTTCAGGACCACGGGAAATCCGATCCTCCGCGCCGCCTCCTCGGCTTCCTCCGGTGAAGCCGCATGCGCGCCGTTGGGAACGTCAAGTCCGTGCACGGCAAGCACGGACTTCGCTTCTGCCTCCGCGATTACACGGGACGGACCGTCAGGTCCGGGCACAAGCAGCGGCGGAGCTTCCGGCCGCGGCCTGCCAAGATGCGCTGCGATGTCCATCGCGGCCAGTGCTTCCTGAATGCCGGCAAGTGGCGCGACGCCATTTGCAACGAGCCGGTCTGACACCTCCTCCGGCATGTTTTCGGGAAGGGTGGAAACGATGGCCATGGGAATCCGCGTCGCCTTCGTCGTTGTCTCGACGGCCTCCAGCGCGCAGTCCCATTCGGTCCGGTCGCAACGGTCGGGGTGAGGCACGTCAAGGATAACCGCGCCAATGCCCAGGTCTCCCTGCATCATTGCCGTGAAGCAAGCCGTCAGGGCAGGGCCGTCCCTCCAAATGTAGGTGTGATAGTCCAAGGGATTGGCGAGCGCGACCTTGTGGCCAAGCACCTTGACGAGTCCCGAGCGCTGCACCTCGGACAATGGCGGCAACTCCAGCCCGGTGGACAGCGCCGTGTCTGCAACCAGGCTCGCCTCGCCGCCCGAGCATGACATCGAGGCAATGCGGTTCGACCCGAGCGGCCCGGCTACATGGAGGAGCTTGAGCGCTTCCAGAAACACCGGAAGGCTCTCCGCCTGCCCGATGCCAAGGCGTGCAAGAAGCGCACGCGCTCCGGCCGCGCTGCCAGCCAACGAGGCGGTATGGGACACGGTTGCGGCCTGCGCCTGCTCGGACGCGCCGACCTTCAGGGCAACGATCGGCTTGCCGAGGGACTGCGCCTTGCGTGCCATGTGCTCGAAACGGAGAATGTCTCCGATGCCCTCGACATGCAGGCCGAGCGCGGTCACGCGTTCATCTTCCAGCAACACTGTTCCGATTTCGGCCAGGTCCGTCTGTGCCTGGTTGCCCCCTGCTATCACGTAGGCCAAGGGCAGGCCGCGTGTCTGCATGGTCAGGTTCAGCGCCATGTTGGACGATTGGGTGATCACGGCCACACCTCGCCCGGTCCGCCTCGCACCGTGCTGGTCGGGCCAAAGCGACACCCCGTCGAGAAGGTTCAGCAATCCATAGCAATTGGGGCCGAGGAAGCGCATGTCGCCCGCCGCCTCCAGCAGGGAGAGCTGCATGTCGCCCCCGTCGCCCAATTCGGCATCCGCCTCACGAAAGCCGGAAGCGAAGCATATCGCCCCACCGGCTCCCGCTTCCCTCAAGCTTCGCACCACCTCGATCGTCGCCTTGCGATTGACGCCAATGAAGCTTGCATCCGGGGGCGAAGGAAGGACCTCGACAGATCTGTACGCGGACAGGCCGTCGATTTCGTCTCGGGTCGGATGCACGGGCCAGACCTCGCCATCGAATCCGATCTTGCGGCATTCGCGGATCACGTTCGCGCACCACGTTCCGCCGCCGATCACGGCAATGGTTCGCGGTTTCAGGAGGCGTTGGAGACCACCCGTGCGCACTTCCTTGCACTCCGGTTCCGGATGGTTCATGCGCCAAGCGGTCGAAAGAGTTCGCGACTGATGATGTGTCGCTGGATTTCCGAGGTACCATCCCAGATGCGCTCTACCCTGGCGTCGCGCCAGAACCGCTCGATCGGAAAGTCGTCCATGAGGCCCATGCCGCCGTAGACCTGCAGCGTCGCATCCGTCACCCGCGCGAGCATCTCTGATGCATAGAGCTTTGCAGAGGCAATCTCGCGGTTTGCCGGCAGTCCCCGGTCCAGCCGCCACGCTCCTGCCAATGTCAGCCAGTCGGCCGCATCGATTTCGGTTATCATGTCGGCAATCTGGAAGCTCACGCCCTGGAACTTCGCGATCTGCTGGCCAAACTGCCGGCGCTCGGCGGCGTAGTTCACGGCGTAGTCGAAACAGCGCCGCGCCCTGCCGACCGAAAACGCCGCAACCGTCAGCCGGGTCGCGTAGAGCCACTCGTTCATCACGACAAACCCATTGTCGACCTCGCCAAGCACCTGAGTTTCGGGCAGTCGGCAATCATCGAATGTCAGAATGCAGTTCTTGTAGCCCCTGTGGCTGACCGAGTCGTATCCATCCCGAACCTCGAAGCCTGGGTGGCCCCGGTCGACAAGGAACCCGGTGATCCGCTTCTTCGCACCCTTCGGGGTCTCGTCGACACCCGTCGCCACGAAGACGATGAAGAAATCCGCGTGTTCCGCACCGGAAATGAAGTGCTTGGATCCGTTCACGATCCAGTCGCTCCCAGAGCGGACCGCAGTGCACTTCATGCTGCGAATGTCCGAGCCGGCATCCGGCTCGGTCATGGCCAGCGCGTCCATTCTCTCGCCGCGGACAGCGGGCAGGAGATAGCGCTCCCGCTGCTCTCCCTTGCATGCCATCAGGATCTTCTGGGGTCGTCCGAAGAAGTGCGTGAGCGCCATTGAACCGCGACCCAGCTCCCGCTCCACGAGCGTGAAATCGACATGGGAAAGCCCTGCACCACCCACCTCCTCCGGGAAATTGCAGGCATAGAATCCGAGCTCGATGACCTTGTTCCTGATCTCGTCACCCAGTTCGCGCGGAACATGCCCCGAGCGCTCGACCTCGGCCTCGTGTGGGTAGATCTCGTTCTCGACAAAGCTCCGCACGGTGGAGACGATCATCTCCTGCTCTTCGTCCAACCCGAATTCCATGACTTCGCTCCCCTTGTGCGCCCGGCGGTGGTAGCGTTACTTCCCTTTCGGAACCAAGCGGAATCCGACAAATCGATGCCGAATGCGAAAAAAATTCAGCGTCAGCCCACCGAGGCGGGCAGCAAATGCGAGACAATCCATGGACAATGACATGCTCCCGGTCTTCACCGGACCGGAACTTTGCGCTTTGGAAGCGCACGAAGTCGTGGACCTCCTGCGAAGGCGGGAAATTTCCTCGGAAGAACTTCTCGCCGATTCATTGGCCAGGATCGAGACGGTCGAGCCGGTGGTCAACGCCATGCCCACCCTATGTCCCGATCGCGCGCGCGCAGCCGCCAGGGCGCTCTCGAACGAGCAAGCGGACCACCCCGGCTGGCTCGGCGGCCTGCCCCTCGGCATCAAGGACCTGGATCGGGTCAAGGGCGTCCGGACAACGTTCGGAACCTTGGGCTTTGCGGATCACGTTCCCGACTTCTCCGATCATTTCGTCGAAAGGCTGGAACAGCGCGGCGGCCTCGTCGTCGGCAAGACCAACACGCCCGAGATGGGAGCGGGCGGCAACACTTTCAACGCCGTCTTCGGCGCGACCAGGAACCCATGGAACACGGCCCTCAATCCCGGAGGATCTTCGGGAGGGGCGGCAGCCTCGCTGGCCACGGGAGAAACCTGGCTCAGCCAAGGCTCCGACCACGGTGGCTCGCTGCGCACGCCAGCGGCCTATTGCGGCGTGGTCGGGCTTCGCACCACGCCCGGACGGGTGCCGACGACCCTCGTGGCTGGTGTCAGCGCAGGCCACATTGCCGATGGCGTGATCGGTCCCATGGCGCGCTCGGTTCGGGATTGTGCGCTGTTTCTGGACTCGCTCTCGGGATTCGAGCCGCGATTTCCGCTGTCCCTGCCGTCACCGGAGACGTCCTTTCAGGATTCCGTTGCGAAAGCGACGCCAAGAGTGCGGATCGCCTTCGCTCCCGACCTTGACGGCCTCTGCCCGGTGGAACTTCCGATCCGCGACGCTCTCGTGTCGGCCCTCGAGAGAGTCGAGGCCGAAGGCGGAACGGTCATGGAGGATTGTCCGGACCTGAGCGGACTGGAAGACACCTACCGCAAGCTGCGGGCACTCGGCTTCGTCGCATCATTCTCGCGCCTGCCGGAAGACGTCCGTCGCCACTTCAAGCCTGCGCTGCGCGACAACTGGGCCTTTGCGCGGACCCTGACGATCGAGGACTTTGCCGGTGCCAACATCGACCGGACGAGGCTCTTCCTGGGGATGCAGGGCTTTCTTGAGAACTTCGACGTGCTCGCCTGTCCGACCGTCGGCTGCATGCCGAGGAATTCGGACATCGAATGGATAGGAGACATCGAGGGCGAAGCCTTCGGCGACTACCTTGGATGGATGAAGTTCGCGTTTCTTGCCACGACCACCGGGCTGCCCGCGGCTTCGGTTCCGGTTGCGGTTTCCCCCGACGGCCTGCCCATCGGCATCCAGCTTGTCGGACCGCCCAGGGGAGAGGCGACGGTGCTGGCAGTCGCGCGGGCAGTCGAGATGGCGGTCGGAGGACCGATAGGGCCAATCGATCCGGTTGTCACAGGGTAGCGAAGGGTCTGCGACACGGGAAATCCGCCATGCAACGCCCCCGCGGTACGGAAATGCAGTCTTTGCGCCGCACTCCTGCGTCCTGGCATCGTTGAAGCGGGGGATGCAGTGACTTCGCCTTGAGGCACGCGACCTCGGCAAGGAGCCGCCAGCCGGCGGATCCTGCGGGTGCGCTGCGGCGTTCCCGTCACGCCTGGCCATCGGCCATCATCAAGAAACCGTGCGATCTCCACGTTGCGACGAACACCGTCGGTACGGCTCTCGCCAGCCGACAGCGGAATGCGCGCCCGGCAGCAGCGCTCCTTCGAATCAATGCCGTCGTCCAGAATCGCCCTGAACGGGAGAGGTCCTTGTGCCGCGCTCGAATCGCCGCAATAAGTGAATTGGCAATTGGAAACGGACATGTCCGAAAACAAGACAAAGCCCAACGATGCGGACGTCTTGGCGTTCTTGAATGCCGTCGAGCCTGAGAGGCGCAGAGTTGACGCTTTGCGGCTCAACGAGATCTTCCGGGAGGTTACAGGCTTTGAGCCGGTCATGTGGGGAGCCAGCATCGTCGGTTACGGTTCCTATCACTACGTCTACAAGTCAGGTCGTGAGGGTGACTTCCTGGCCACGGGATTCAGTCCGCGCAAGACCAGCCTGACGATCTACATCATGCCCGGCTACGCCGACTTCGGAGACATTCTGAAACGACTTGGAAAGCACAGAACAGGACGGTCATGCCTGTACATCAACAGGCTCGACGCCGTGGATGAGGATGTCTTGCGTGAACTGATCGCAGCGGGCCTGCGTGACCTTGGCACCCGCTGGGCGGTCGCACCAAGCTGAGGCAGGCGCTCCGCTTCCGAAATCACCGCTTCCATGGCGTCAAGGCCGTCGCGGACGGGTTCGCAAGTGCGCCTCGGCGGAAGGCGCAACCTGCTTCAGTCCCGATCAAGCGCTGCGATCACGAGATCGGCTCTCCTGTTCGCGTCCGGCTCGCCCGGATCAAGCTCCATCGCACCAACAAGTGCCTGCCACCGGGCAGCCGCTTCGGACATCGTGGCAGGCAAATTCAGGCCTGCCACCATCTTTGCCGCCTCCTCCATCTCGGCGGCCCGCCTTCTGCCGTGAACCATCATGCGGTCCAGGGCATAGGCACCCCTCTCCACCCATCGAAATCCTGGATAGGTGGCATCCAGGGATGCAAGGACTTGATCCGTGACGCCGAGCTTCCGTCCGGCAACAAGCATCTCGGCAGAGAGCGCCTCCATCCCCTTCACGGCGATCGAGCGGACGAGCTTTATGGCCGAGGCGCTGCCCACCGGGCCTTCGACGACGGATACGTTCATGCCGAGGCGACTCATGGTTCGCTCGGCTTCCTCTGCATGGGGGCCGCTGACCAGCACCGGTGTCCCGTGCAATGCGGGATGAACCGGCGTAAGAACCGCGACGTCCACGAACTTTCCGCCCGCCGCCTGGATCACGTCGCTGGACGCCTGCTTGGTCTGGGGCGCGGACGAGTTGCAATCGAGGAACAGGCGGTTCTCGATGCCGGACCTTGCCGCGGCTTCAGCGGCGGCATGAGACTGATCCGCCGTGACCATGGAAAGGACGACGTCGCCGGTCGAGATGGCTTCGCACAGGCTATCGCATCCCCGGATGCCGTCGGCTCTGTAGTCGGCGCGCTTTCCTTCGCGCACGGATCCCGCGCTCTCGGTCTTGATGTCATAGGCTGAGACATCAGGCATGCCGGTCGCCGACCAACCCTGCACGAATGCCCGTGCAGCTTCGCCATAGCCCAGGAATGCCACCCGTGGGCGATTGACCGTGTTCCTTTGCGCCATGTCCGACATCTCCGCGTTTCCCGTCGTTCGGCTATCAGAATTCCACGAGATGCGAAATTCCTGACCGGGCTGGCATCGTCGTCTGCGCGAAATGCGCAAGGAGGGATCCCCTGATCAGTACGCCCGACGTACCAGTTCGACGACGCCCAGAGGCGCAAGGCACGCTCACGTGACTTTCGCGAAGCCCCCGGACGCAACTCCAGCCCGGTCGCGTCCTCGCACCAGATCACCTGCGCGTCCTCCAACGTGTTGCCGTGACGCCCCGGCCGATCGGACACGCTGTCGCGCCGGCATTTGCGTTCAGGGCGCGCCCAACGCCGCCAACGCTGGCCTGATGCCGGGATCGCCCGCGACGGAGCAGGCCGATGTTCCCGACGGGCAGTCAAGGGCGCATCCGATCGAGCATTCGTCCGGTTGGACAGCGATCATTGCCGAAATGGCGAACAACGGCCTGCCCGCATCCGTGGCCAACCCGTGGACTGCGTGGAAACTGATGGACGGCGGCATGCCTGCCCGAGGCAACTCAGGCCGTTGCGGACGGCAGCCCCAGCGCCTCGGCATGCAGGTCCATCCGGTACGGGCGGGCGGTTTCGGGAAGCGCCTTTCTGACACGATACTCCTTGTCCGTGAGCTGCCGTTTCAAGGCATGGATGACTTCGCCGAATCCCTCAATGATCGAGTGGTTCGGCTCCGGAAGGTCGTGCCTTATCCTCTCGTGAAGTGCCGGCAGCGCGTAATAGGGCACCATGGGAAACATGTGATGCTCAATGTGATAGTTCATGTTCCAGTATATGAACCGGCTGACCGGGTTCATGTAAACTGTCCGCGTGTTCAGGCGATAGTCGATCACGTTGTCTGCAAGGCCAGTGTGCTGAAGCAGCCCCGTCATCACGTAGTGCCACGATCCGTAGACGACCGGCCCTCCGACCAGGAGAAGAGGCAGTGCCGATCCCGTGTATGCAGCCAAAAGGACAACAACCGCGTAGATCGCGATCCATATCCGCGCTGCAACGGCGACCTTCCAGTGCTCGTGCTCAGGCACGAAGCTCCTTTCAGCGGCATTCGGACCGGAAACAGCGTAGCGAAACATCTTGAAGAACGACCGGATTGAATCAAGGCCCACGAAGAGGAGCATCGCCCGAACGATGTCCGGAGGTCGCATGGTAATGATTTCCGGATCGCGGCCAACGACGATCGTGTCGGTATGATGACGTGTGTGGCTCCAGCGCCAGATCGCTGGGTTGCGCACGAGCATGAAGCTCGCGACGTGATACACGACGTCGTTCATCCAGGGCGTACGGAACGCGGTGCCATGGCCCGCTTCATGCCAGCGACTGTCAGCACCGCTTGCATAGAGCACCCCGTAGGCCAGCAGGAAAGGAACCGACCACCAGCCCGGCCAGAGAAAGACGCCGGCCGCCGCGAGAACGACCATCGCCCCGTAATAGAGGATGCTGTCCCGGATCGCCGGTCCGTCCCTGCGCTTCATTAGCGCGACCATTTCCTTGCGCGGAACGTCGGTATGGTACCACTCGGCGGCAGCCAAGCCGATTTCCACGGCCCGCCTTCCGCTCTCTCCCAGCAAGTCGTAGTCGCGTTCAATCATTGAAAGTTCCTCGCGGTCGGCATCGTTTCACGCTGCACGCCTCCATTTCGTCCGGCATGCTCCCGTCTGGCAATGCCCCGTTGCGGGCAGCAAGTTTCCGTCGTAACGCATGACGGAAGGAAGGACATCAATGAATGAAGGCATGTCTGCGCGTATTGTCAATGAGCCGCCATCCACGCGCGCACCGGCAACAGGTGCCGACCCGACGATTCCGCGGCGCAAGGTCGGTTGCATCGGACTCACTCGCGCGGCCCATGCAGTCAAGGGCAGGGACTCAATGACCGGATTCCGGGAATTGCGTGAGGATGGCGACCCACACCTGACGACCTGCAAGCCCCCTGAGAAGATTGCCTGCCCCTCGCGCCACTTCCTGCCAGCGGGGCACGAGGTCATCCTCATCGGCAAGTCGTCCGGCATCACTGGAGGCACGACCGGTGGATGGATGGCAGTCGCGATTGGAAAGATCGGCAAACCGGCGGTCAGGGTCATCCAGCCCCGGCCGATCTGAAAGGACGACCCATGGCCCTGAGGACAGCGCTCGTCGGAATCGGCAAGATCGCCCGGGACCAGCACATTCCGGCGATCGAGGCCAGTGCCGACTTCAAGCTTGCCGCGACGGCCAGTAGAAATGCCGAGGTGGACGGCATTCCCGCCTTTCGCAACCTGGTGACGCTTCTCGACAACATGCCTGGCATCGCTTGCGTTTCGTTGTGCACGCCGCCGGCAGCACGCTATCCTGACGCAAGGCTCGCAATCGAGGCCGGATGCCACGTGATGCTGGAAAAACCGCCCGGAACTACGCTGGCGGAAGTGCGGGATCTTGCTTCGCTCGCCGAAAGGGCGGGCGTGACGCTGTTTGCATCATGGCACTCGCGCGAAGCCGCCGCCGTGCGGACGACCAGGGACTGGCTGAAAGGCAAGCAAGTCCGGGAAGTGAGAATCGACTGGAAGGAGGATGTCCGGTTCTGGCATCCCGGCCAGGACTGGATCTGGCAGGCAGGCGGCTTCGGCGTTCTCGATCCCGGAATCAATGCGCTTTCCGTCCTGACGGCAATCCACCCGAGCAACCTTGTCGTGTCCGAGGCCAGCCTTTCGATTCCCGAGAATCGCGACACTCCGGTCGCCGCACGGATGTCTTTGCGTGACCCGGAAGGACTGGAGGTGTCCGTGGAATTCGACTGGCTGGAGGAAGGGCCGCCGAAATGGGACATCAGGATTCTTGCGGACGGGGAAGAAGCACTGCTGTGCGAAGGCGGGGCACGGCTCTTGGTCGATGGCGTGGAAGCCGTGTCGGGTCCGGACCGGGAATACCACGCGCTCTACGAACGCCTTGCGGCACTGATCAAGTCCGGGTCGAGCGACGTGGATCTGTCGCCAATGCGCATCGTGTCTGATGCAATGGCGGTGGCGCACCGCGAGATTGCCCCTCCGTTCGAGTGGTGACGCCATGACTGCGACCGCCTTCCTGATCGTTGCGGCCGGGCGCGGATTGCGCATCGGCGGCGACGTGCCGAAGCAATACCTTGATCTGGGCGGCAAGGTGCTGTTGCGGCACACGATCGAACGCGTCCTCGCCTGCCCGGCAACCTCTTCCGTCCTGGTCGTAATCGGCAATGGGGATCACGAGCTGTATCGTGACGCGACCGAAGGGATGGACCGGGACCGTTTGCTGGATCCGGTCGTTGGAGGTGACACGCGCGCCAAGTCGGTTCGCGCCGGCCTGGAGGCCCTGGTCCCCGCGGCGCCGGATTTCGTCCTGATTCACGATGCGGCGCGGCCGTTCGTTAGCCCTTGCATCATCCGCGAGGTCATCGCCGCGCTCAAGGAACACGACGGCGCGTTTCCCGCACTGCCGGTCGTTGACGCACTCTGGCTTGCGCGAGGCGGAATCGCGCTGGAAGCGCGGTCCCGCAACGATCTCTGGCGTGCACAGACGCCGCAGGGGTTCAAGTTCAAGCTCATCCTGGAAGCGCACCGGAACTTCCCGGGCGACGCCGCCGACGATGTCGAAGTGGCCCGTGCCGCCGGGCTCGATGTGCGGGTCGTCGAGGGCTCCGAGGCCAACATCAAGGTCACGACGCCGGACGATCTTGCCCGCGCACGGATCCTGCTCGACCGATTCGCGAGCCTTGATTGACAGGACGCGCTGCCGACCCCGGACGCCTCCAATGGTCGATGCTCAGCGGGGCAGCCCTGCATTCTGCCGAAGCATGGAAACTGTTCAAGGATCAAGGCTTTGCGAGCGCTTCCGGGTCACGCGCCACACGGATGGCCGACCCTGCAGTCCCCTCGCCGCCCTTTGCCACATTTTTGGACCAATATTGCTTGACGCAAAATCACACGATTTCGACCCGATCAGGCTTGCCGAGCGCAACATCTTCAAGGCGCAGCGAGACTTGGTCAGAAAGGCATGCTCTCAACGGTCTGGGCACGGACGGGAACGCGCCCGCGCATCGTGCGGGGACTGCCGCTACGGATACGTCTGCCTGTTCTCCGCGACCTGCCCGGAGACAGGGACCGCGGTCGGGCATGTCTGCGCGAAGGCCGACACCGTGGAACGAACCGCCATCTCCGGGAGTCGGAAAGCAGGTTCCCGCGGGCAAGCATGCCCTCGTCGTCCTCGACGGAGCGGGCCGGCACGGGTCTAGGGAACTGGAGATCCCCGCCAATGTCTTCCTGTTCCGGCCGCCGCCCCGCAGTCCGGAGCTGAACCCCTTCGAAACACTGTTCCCGGTCTTGAAGCATCGCCTCTTCTCCAGCCGCGTGTTTGAAAGCGCCGAGCATGACGGGGAGACAGTCGAAGACGTGTGGAACAGGTGCACCCGCAAGACAGGAGGGATCATGCAGGTCACCGCAAGAGCGTGGGCCGTTCTGTGCAGTGCTGGCTCGCTTTCATCTGTGATTGTTTTCTATGTTTTATTTATATATCAGCATCTTATAAGATTTTTTGCATACGCTTGCAAAAATAGCTTGCCGAATCGCCAGCCCTGAGTCTACCGTAAAAAATCTGCTGCAGTTCTGCCTGCAACCGCCGTGGGAGGGAGAGCATGGCCGAAATCGTCTTGAGCAACATCACCAAACGGTGGGGCAGCTTCGTCGGCGTACATGACTTTGACCTGACAATTGCAGATCGCGAGTTTCTCGTTCTTCTCGGCCCCTCGGGCTGCGGCAAGACGACAACGATGCGCATGGTCGCGGGGCTCGAGGACCCGTCGTCGGGCGAAATCTCGATTGACGGCCGTGTCGTCAATGACCTTGAGCCGAAAGACCGCGACGTTGCCATGGTGTTCCAGTCCTACGCGCTCTACCCCAACATGAACGTCTACGAGAACATCCGCTTTCCTCTGAAGGTTCGCGGTGTCGACCCCGCTACGCATGATGAAAGGGTGCGCCGCGCCTCTGCCATGGTGGAGCTGGATGACTTCCTGCACCGCAGGCCGGCGGAACTGTCGGGCGGCCAGCGGCAGCGTGTCGCGCTCGCCCGGGCGATCGTGCGGGAACCCAACGTCTTCCTGATGGACGAACCGCTCTCGAACCTTGACGCCAAGCTCCGAGTCTCCACTCGGGCCCAGATCAAGAACCTGAGCCACGAGCTGGCCGTGACAACGGTTTACGTGACCCACGACCAGATCGAAGCCATGACGCTCGCCGACCGCGTTGTGGTCATGAAGCAGGGTGTCGTGCAGCAGGTTGGCACCCCGACCGAGATTTACGACGAACCCGCCAACGCATTCGTGGCGAGCTTCATCGGCAACCCGGCCATGAACCTTGTTGATGGCGAGATGGCCGGCGGTTCCTTCAAGGCCGAAAACACGTTGATCGAAGGCCTTTCGGCGCCGGAAGGCCCGCTGACCCTTGGCTTCCGCGCCGAGGATGCAGGGGTGGTCTCCGAGGGCGGCCAGATCAACGCCCCGATCTACACGATGGAGCTCCTGGGGGACGCAACCATGGTGTCCGTCCGTATCGGCGGCTCTCTGGTGTCCGTGAAGGCCGACAAGAACTATCGCGCCGAAATCGACGACACGGTTTCGATCCGCATCTCGACAGATCACTGCCACCTCTTCGATGCGAAGACGGGAGAGCGTGTCGGGGACTGACCCCGAGCCATGACCCCGGTCCGGCAAGGGCCGTGGTTCACCGAGCGGTGCGCGGTTGCAAGGCGCACCGAACCAACAGAAACCAAGGAGAGTACAATGTTTCTGAAGAAAGCAGCCCTCGCGGGCGCCGTAGCTGGCCTCATGGGTTCGGCAGCATTCGCGGCAGACTGTGGTCCGTCCGGCAAATCGGTCCGGATCCTCGGCTCCGACTTCCCGGCCATTCAGGCCGTTGCTGGCGCCGCCGAAGCCAATTGCGCGGCAAATGCCGGCGAGTTCACCATCAACCTTCGCGACAACACGCGTGACATGATGAACCAGGCCCTGACCCCGAACCCGGCAGAGTACACATCGGTCATCGTCGCCAATTCGACCCTGACCCAGCTGATGAACGACGGCCTGGTCCGCCCGCTGGACGAATATGTTGCAAAATACGGCCAGCACCTGAAGCCCTCGCAGCTGATCACCATCGGCGGCAATGTCATGGCCGTGGCCTTCATGGCGAACTCGCAGCACCTGTATTCGCGCACCGACGTCCTCGAGCAGGCCGGTGTCGAAGGGATCCCGGCAACTGTTGAAGAAGTCGTTGCAGCGGCCGAGAAAATCCGCGCCGCAGGCATCATGGAACATCCGATCGTGATGAACATGAAGGTTGGCTGGAACGTCGGCGAAATTTTCAACCTGTTCTTCTTCGCCAACGGCGGTGAGCTGTTCAAGCCGGGTTCGGCCGAGCCGAACGTCAACTCGCCCGAAGGCATTGCCGCTCTGGGGACGATCAAGTCGCTGCTCGAGTACGCACACCCGGATCACCTGAGCCATGCCTCGAATGAAACCCAGGGTCTGTGGGAAGCCGGCAAGGCGGCCTTGGCCATCATGTGGGGGTCGCGCGGTGGTGCGGTTCTTGACGACGAAGGTTCGAGCGACGAAGTCACGTCAAACACCGTCTTGTCTGCGGCACCGACGGCAGGCGGCGGATCGACGCCGGCCGCGACCCTGTGGTGGGATGGCGTGACCGTCGCCAAGAACATTCCGGATGAAGACGCGGAAGCCACCTTCGCGGCTCTGGTCAGCGGCCTGACCTCTGATCTGATGGAAGAGCACAACGACAAAGCCATCTGGCTGATCGAGGGCTTCCAAGCCGGCCCGGCAGCAGCAGGTGTCTCGGCAACTGCAGCAGCTGGCGCCAAGCCTTACCCGATGATCCCGTTCATCAACCTGATGCACAACGCACTGGGTTCCGAACTGGTGGACTTCTACAAGGGTGACGAGAGCGCAGAAGACGCTCTGGCTGACGTTGAAGCGGCCTACCGGACCTCTGCGAAGGAAGCAGGCTTCCTGCAGTAGCCTCTCCGCTGAAGGGGGCCCTCGGGGGCCCTCTTCAACCCATTGGATTTCACGACGGGGCACTTGCGATGAAACACCGTACGTTCTTTTGGTTCATCTTGCCGACACTCTCGGCGATGATACTCTTTATCGCCCTGCCCATCGTCTCAGTCTTCATCCAGTCGCTGTTTGTGCAGCACGAACAGGTCCTGGTTGTTTCGGAAAGCTGCGGCCCCTTCGGCTGTGTTGAGGAAACCCAGGTCGATACGGAAGCGACTGCCAGGCTGCGCGAAGAACAGCCACTTGGCCAATTCAACGGCCTGGCCACCTATTTTGACCGCTCCCACCTGGCGTCCGCAGAGATCGCCGAGGTCTGGCACACATCAACCGGACTGTCATCCTTCATTGATGGCATAATGGACCTGAAGTTCTACAAGGCCCTGGTCTTTACGCTGACCTACACCTTTGTTGTGACTCCGCTGGTCTTGATTTTCGGACTGGCCGTTGCCGTCGGCGTAAACAACCTGCCCAAGGCGTTCCGTGGCGTGGCGATTTTCATCTCGCTCTTGCCTTTCCTTGTCGCGACGATCGTCGGCTCGATGATCCTTTCCTGGATGGTCGATGGTGAAGGCATCATCGGCGCAACGCTTCAGAACATCTTCAACGACCCGTCTCTCAGCATCAAGGCCTCGACGCCGCTCATGTGGATCATGCTGATGGTCTACGGGGTCTGGCACACCCTGCCTTTCGCCTTCATCACGTTTTACGCCGGGCTGCAAACGGTGCCCCAGGACACGTTGGAGGCTGCCCGTGTGGATGGAGCCAACAAGTGGCAGACGATGATCAGCGTCGTGGTCCCACACCTGATGCCGCTCGTGTCCTTCGTCACGCTGATGCTTCTGATGGACAATTTCCGGGTGTTCGAACCGTTGGTCAGTTTCCAGGCGGAGGCCCATGCCCAGTCACTGAGCACCTTCATCGTCAGCGACCTTCGTGAAGCCGGCAATCCGCTCTACGCCTCCGCCAGCGCGACCTCGATGCTGACGATCCTCGGCGTTGTGATCCTGCTGACACCCGTGCTGATCCGCACCTGGCGCGATTTCAACGCCAAGGTACATTGAGGAGACGACAATCATGGCGACGAAGGCAGAATCCCGTCTCACAACGCTAAAGGCTGTTTCCTATGCGCTCGTGATCACCTGGCTGATCATCGCGGCCTTTCCCTTCCTTTGGACGGTATGGGGCAGCTTCAAGGTGCAAGGCGACTTTTTCTCGAAAGCGGACTGGACCAACGCCATCTACGGCATCTTGACGACCCGTGAAACCGGTGGTGCCTTCACGCTCAAAGGCTACTACGGTGCGTGGATCCAGGAGGAGTTCTGGAGAAACGTATTCAACACCTTGGTCATCGTTTTCTTCACCGTCTGCATTTCGCTCACCTTCGGAACGCTCGGCGGGTACGCGCTGGCCCGCTCCGGTTTCCGCTATGCATTCTGGGTCCTGATGGCAGCCCTCGCGTTCCGCGCAATGCCGCACATCACGCTGGTTTCGGGTTACATGCTGCCGTTCTTCGAGTGGAACATCTGGGGACTGAAGGCGACAACCGTCATCGTGCTTGTGGCGATCAACCAGCCCTTCACGCTCTGGATGCTGCACTCGTTCTTCCTGAACATCCCGAAAGACATGGACGAAAGTGCCATGGTCGACGGCTGCACCCGGTTCCAGGCTTTCTGGAACGTCATCGTGCCGGTCATGTGGCCAGGTGTGATTACCACGGGCCTCTTCAGCTTCCTGCTCGCCTACAATGACTATGCCGTCACCTCGATGCTGCTGAGCAAACCGAACGAGACGATGGTCCCGGCGGTCGCCAGCTTCCTCGGTTCGGTTCAGGTGCAGGGCAACATCATGTTCGCGGTCGCGGCCGTTGTCTCGGCCACAGCACCGCTCTTCGTGCTGATCCTGTTCTTCCAGCGCCAGATCGTAAGCGGCCTGACGGCGGGCGCGGTCAAGGGTTGAACCCGCCTACTGACAACGCGCGGCGCTGCCCGCAACTCGGAATCCTGGGAGACAAGTTGCCATGACCAGCGTGCACGAGTTGAATCGCGCTGCCCTCGATCGGCTGCGCGCGGCCCAGCATGACTGGGGCGAGGCGACATTGCGCCGGGCGCTCGGCGAGGTCCTTGCCCCCGAAGCGGCGTGTCACCTGGCCCACCCGCTCGGGGACATGACGGGACCGGAGGAGTTTCACGACCGGGCGCTGTCATTGCTCAAGTCCGCATGGCCCGACGTCGAGAGGCGTGACTGGATCGTGATGGCAGGCAACGACGATCACGGGCAGGACTGGGTTGGCTGCGGCGGCCATTTCATGGGCACGTTCCTGGCGCCGTTTCTCGACATCCCGCCGACGGGCCACCTGGCGCACATGCGATTTCACGAATTCTACCGGTTCGAGTCCGGCCGGGTCGTCGAATGCCAGGCGCTTTGGGATTTCCCCGAAGTCATGATGCAGGCGAATGCATGGCCGATGGCACCATCCCTCGGTCGCGAATTCTGCATTCCCGGCCCGTCATCGGGTGACGGACTGTTCCGCCCGCCGAGGGACGACGTGACGAGCAGGGCCAGCAAGGAAATTGTCGTCGACATGCTGCAGCACATGAAGCGCCACCCGTCGCAGGGCGGCCCCGAGGTCATGGAGATGCCACGGTTCTGGGACGCGCGCATGAACTGGTACGGTCCTGCAGGAATTGGCACCGGCCGGGGAATCGAAGGATTCCGCAACTGGCACCAGATCCCGTTCCTGAAGGCCATGCCGGACCGGGGTTCCAAGGCGGCCCAGGTCACGTACCATTTCTTCGGCGACAACAACTACTGCGCCGTGACCGGATGGCCCAACATGATCCAGACGCTGACGCATGACGGTTGGCTGGGCATTGCGCCGTCAGGCAAGGAGATCACGATGCGCTCGCTGGACTTCTGGCGCATCGAGAACGGAAAGATCCGCGAGAACTGGGTGATGGTGGACATCCTCGACACCTATCGGCAGCTTGGCGTCGACGTGCTTGCCAGGCTCCGGGAGTTCAACAAGGCTCGCAGTCTTGGCCGGATCAATCCAGGCGACGGGCATCCGTAGACCGACCGCGAGCCAGCGCTCCGCAAGCAAGAGCCGTTGCATGCGATCGAACTGTCTCCTTCGGAGAGGCTTCCATGCAGTTCGAACCACCTGTTGACGGAGCCCGTGCAGCAGCATCGCCCAAGACACTCCACGACAACCAGGACCAATGGAGGTGTCGCGATTCCGGGCGATTCAGGCTGCTCATGCGCCACCATCTCCCGGCCGCGTCATCGGCAGGTTTCCGTCAGCCGATTTGCCGGAAAGCCAGTCATGCAGCTTTGACCACCTTCGCCGTGCCGAGGCGTTCTTGACGGCAATTGCGACTGCCTTCCTCTGCCCGACCAGGACGACGAGCCTCTTTCCGCGGGTGACTCCGGTATAGATCAGGTTCCGTTGCAACATCACGTAGTGCTGCGTCATTACCGGAATGACGACGGCCGGGTATTCCGATCCCTGGCTCTTGTGAATCGTTGCCGCGTAGGCCGGTACCAGCGCGTCGAGTTCCCCGAATCCAATCTTGACGGACCGACCATCGAATTCCACGGCTATCTCGCTCTCCTCCAGATCGACGGACGTGATCATTCCAATGTCGCCGTTGAAAATGTCCTTGTCGTAGTCGTTTGCGATCTGCATGACCTTGTCGCCTTTCCCGAAGGTCCTGCCAAAGCGCTCGACCTTGAGTTCGCCGGGCGGGTTCAGGACGGACTGCAACTCGATGTTCAGCGAGTTCGCGCCCACCCCGCCCCGATTCATCGGGCAAAGGACCTGGATGTCCCTGATCGGATCCATGCCAAACCGCTTCGGGATTCGGTTCCTGACGAGCTCGGTGATGCGAATGACGGCCTGTGCCGGATTCTCGGCCGACACGAAATGGAAGTCGGCATCGCCATCCGCCGCGGAAAGGTCGGGCACGTGCCCTTCGTTGATGCGGTGAGCACTCGTGATGATCTTGCTCTGTGCAGCCTGTCGAAACACTTCCGTAAGCCGCACAACGGGGACGGCACCGGAGTTCATGATGTCGGCCAGCACCTGGCCGGGTCCGACAGAGGGCAACTGGTCAACGTCGCCCACGACATGAAGGGCCGCCGTGCCCGGCAAGGCCCTGAGCAACGACTGCATCAGCGGAACGTCTACCATCGAGGCTTCGTCGACGACGAGCAGGTCGCAGTCGAGCGGGTTGTCCTCGTTTCGCTTGAAGCCGAACTTCATAGGATCGAATTCCAGGGTCCTGTGGATCGTCTTTGCCTCCATCCCGGTGGCTTCGGTCAATCGCTTCGCGGCGCGTCCCGTGGGTGCGCACAGCATCAGCTTCATCCTCTTCGCCGCAAGAATGCGCAGGATGGAGTTCACGATTGTCGTCTTGCCGACACCGGGTCCGCCGGTGATGACCAGCACCTTGGATTTCAACGCGAGGCGGATTGCCTCGGCCTGGCTGGTCGCAAGCGTCAACCCGGTCCTCTCCTCGATCCAGGGCAAAGCCCTGTCAGCATCGATTGAAGGCCACGGCAGGGCACCTGAAATGATCCGGCGCAGGTTGCTCGCGATGCCACGCTCCGCCTGGTAGAGGCCCGCCAGAAAGATGCAATCCGTGCTTCCGACCCGATCGGCCGTGACGCTGCCTTCCCTGAGTTCCAGCGCCATCGCTGTCTCGACAAGTGGCCCGGGCACGTCCAGCAACTCCCCTGCCAGGGAATGCAGTTCGCCCCTGGGCAGGCCGCAGTGACCGTTGCCCATTGCTTCGCTCAATGCGAAAGTAATTCCTGCTCGCACCCGGATCATGGCGGTCTTTTCAATGCCGATCTTCTCCGCGATGGAGTCCGCCGTACGGAACCCGATGCCACGAATGTCTTTCGCCAGCTGATAGGGATTCTCGCTCAGCACCTGTACGGCGTCGGCACCGTAGGTCTTGTAGATCCTGACGGCCCGAGCGGTTCCGACGCCGTGCTGGTGGAGGAAGACCATGATTTCCCTGACGATCTTTTGGTCCGACCAGCTTTCCGTGATCTTCTCCGCGCGAATTGGCCCGATTCCCGCCACCTCACGCAGGCGCCCGGGATTCGACTCGATGACGTCAAATACGTCCTTGCCGAAGTGCCTGACCAGCCGCTCTGCGTAGACGGACCCGATCCCCCGGATCATGCCTGAACCGAGATACTTCTCGATGCCTTCGAGCGTCGTCGGTGCAGATGCCTTCAGGTAGCGTGCCTTGAACTGAAGGCCATAGTTTCGGTCGTTGTGCCAGGAACCCGAAGCCGTGACCCATTCACCTGCGGAGACCATCGCCGCACTGCCCACGACGGTGACTACGTCGCGATGTCCGCGCGCCTTCACGCGCAGAACGCAGAACCCGCTCTCAGAGGAATGGAAAGCGACACGCTCGACGAGCCCGGAAAGAACCTCCGCCTGCGCTGCATCAGCCATCAGATGTCCACTTCAAACAAGATCCGGAACGGCCAATTCGACGCATCATGCATGCATCTTGGCTGCGCCGATTGGCACCTTTGCAATTGGCAACATACGCAATTGCAAGAAAGTGGTTGAAGATAGCCTTCACGCCTTCTGGTCAGTCCCTGAATGTCCGGTCAATGCGGGATGCGGTGCGGGTCACCTCTCCTGAAGCCCCTGCTTCATTTCCCGACGCAAGCACGCTTGCGAACTAGCTTGAATTGCCAGCCGAATCCAGTTTCCAGGGGCGCAAATTTCGTCCCGCGTCAGGTCATCGGAAGATTGCGCAGCCGCCTTGACCGAACAGGAATTGCTGTCGGCAACTTGTTTGATGTCCCGAAAATGCGAGTCCTCGGCGCTCGGGATCGTCCGGACCGAGACTGATGGGGGCGCAACACATCCAATTGCAGCGGCCTTCCCGATCACTCCATGCTTGCCAACCTGGAGCGATCGCGGTGCCACGCGACGGCTTCAATCCGAGCGCATTGCCTTGTCCGGACAGGATCAACGGGAATTCGCGCTTGCCGCACGCTGACCGCTCCGATAGACCCCACGATGGAGACGTGGCCGAGTGGTCGAAGGCGCTCCCCTGCTAAGGGAGTAGACGGGGAACCGTCTCGAGGGTTCGAATCCCTTCGTCTCCGCCATGTTCCTTTGTTTTTGCTGCATTTTTCAGTCATGAAACGGTCTGTTGCATGTCCGGACGGGGCCTGCGGAGGCGCGCACGACCCGGATCCCGCATCGCTCCCCCGGTCCGCGGGCCGCAGGCGCCGCTTCCCGTGCAGGCCCGAGCCAAGTACGAATGGGATGGCGTTGAAGACCTCCCGCATGTCAGGCTCGCACGGGCGGCCCGTTGTGCCGGTGTTGGTGGCAACTGTAAATCCAACATTTGTGGCAAATGAAAATGCAACAGTTCTGGCTTGTTGCTTCGTGAGGTCCCGGGCCGCTTTGGTGATGAAGTCACCACGGATGGAAAGGGGCAGCGCTTCCGGATCCGGGCCCCGTCCCGGCTCTTCTCCGAGAGCTTGAACGAAGGCTGGAAGAAGTTCACGAACAGGCGCACCGTCCCGTAGAGCCGGGACAGGGCCGCCGCCGGCAGTCCCCGAGGCGGCGATATCCGACGATGCGCCGAACCACGGAACCGTTCTTCTGTTCCACGAACGCCTGGTCGTTAGCGTGACGGTCCGCCCTAACACGACATCTGAGACATCGAGACTGATTCGATTTGGCGTAAAGAAGCTAGGTTCGCCGTGAATCAGGAGAGTTCTGTAGTTGCAGGTCCGTTCCTTCTTGGCGTGGTCCTACGTACAAGTTATCCGATGGGGCCTGCAGCAACCTTCATGGCGTTGTCACGGATCTCCACGCGCATCGGCTCGGCACAGCGCGGGTAGTCCACCAACCGAACCTGGCGGATGCGCAGCCAGCTCTCCATCGCCCGGGCATGGCCGATGTCCGGCAGAGAGCCTGTCAGAACAACCCGGTCAAAACACGAAACCACTCCGGCGACATCGGCCTGGTGACGCGCGACGAATGGGCATTCCATGATCCAACTCCCTCGCAAGGACGCAGGATCCAGCACATCATCTCGGAGAGTTTTGGTTCCGGCTATGCCGGGTTAGGGTAATCTAGCCAACAAATCATGTGATGACGCCTATCCACCCCGATCCTCAAAGCGTCGCGCCCATCATCATGCGCACTATCTCTTCGTCATTGGTTTCGGAAGGTCGACGCTCCCCCGCCACAACGCCACGCGCAAGCACAATGATCCGGTCGGCCGCGGCGAAGATATCAGGCAGGTTGTGCGAAATTAGAATGATTCCGACACCTTTGGACTTCAGGCGTTCAATAAGGGCCATCACCTCACGCTGCTCGGGGACGCCAAGCGCGGCCGTCGGCTCGTCCATAATTACAAGCTTCGCCTGCCAGTGAATGGCACGGGCGATTGCAATTGCCTGACGTTGGCCGCCAGAAAGATCGCGGACTGGTGCGCTTGGGTCGGGAATTGCAATGCCAAGCCCCTTTAGGACTTCCGCCGCACGTTCCCGCATTTCCGTCTTTGCAACGAACGGAATTCCGAGAATGCGTTGTGTCGTTTCGCGCCCCAGATACAGATTCAGACCTGGATCCAGATTGTCGGCAAGTGCAAGGTCCTGATAGATCGTTTCGATTCCTGCCTCGCGTACAGCGTTCGGGCTTTGGCCGGTCAGAAGTTGGCCGTCGAAATGAACCACACCATCGGTTGGTGTGTACACAGCAGAGATCATCTTGATGACTGTAGATTTGCCTGCTCCGTTGTCCCCTGCCAGCACGACGCATTCGCCAGCTTCGACGACGAAAGACACGTCCTTGACGGCTTCGTTTCCGCCAAACCGCTTCTTCAAACCACGGGCTTCAAGAACGGTCGTCATGATTGTGCCCCCGTCAGTTTGTCTTTCGACTGATCCACCAGAACGGCTACGATGATCACCAGTCCCACGGCGACGAACTGCCAGTATGGTGGCAACCCCGAAAACACGAGTCCGAACTGGATCACGGCAATGATGAATGCGCCAATGACAGTCCCGGTAATCGTGCCTTGCCCGCCAGTCAAAGACGCACCGCCGATAAATACTGCGGCGACCGCGTAAAGAAGGATGGGTTCGCCTGCGTTTGCGGCCCCCGCCGAAAAACGCCCCGTGTAAACCAAACCGCCCACGCCCGCAGTCACCGCTGAAATTATGAAGAGCCAGATCAGGTGCCGTTTGACGTTGACACCGGCACGTTCAACCGAGGCGCGATTGGCGCCAAGTGCGTAGGTATGAACACCGAATCTAGTGTGTGTCAGCAAGTAGTGGCACGCGAGCGCAAGCAGCCCTGCAACAACGACAGGAACCGGAATGCCCAGGATATCACCGTTCCCGAAACTACGCGCCTCGTCACTGCGGATCGAAACGGTAGCGCCACCCGCGACGATCAGTGCGCCACCTCTGGCAATACCATAAGTGCCTAGTGTGCCGATGAAACTCGGCACGTTGAGTATCGCGACCAGCCACCCGTTCAGTAGCCCGACAACCACGGCGGCAAAAATTCCGACCATCATGGCCATGATCACGGCGCCCCAGCCGGTATCCGGCCCCATGGCGCGTACAACCAAGGCCATCACTACCGCCGACAGGCCGGTCGTGAAGCCTATCGAAAGGTCGATTTGGCCGGCCACAATGACAAGCGTAAGCCCAAGCGCCAGCAGAAGGATCTGCGAGGCGGCGATGGCGATTGATTGCATATTGTAGATTCGAAACAGAAAGGTCTGGCCGGTCTCGGCTCTGGCGTAAAGCTCGAAGAATGCAAGGATTCCGATCAGGAAAATCCAGGACCATGCGCTGAAAAGGGGCTTCAAAATTGAAGCCCCAGTGTTTGTTGACATCTTTGAGTCGCTCACTCGGAGTAGATGAACTTAGTGATCTCGGGATCGTTCACGTTGCCAGCGTTGATAACCGTGAACCCGGTTCCGATAGAAACTGGCACCGAATTTCCGGTCAGCACGGCATAGGCCGCCATGACGCCGAAGTAGCCGATCTCGGCTGGGTGCTGAGCGATGGCCGCATCGACCAGACCGGACGAGATATTGTCAACGATGCTTTGCGGCGCATCAAAGGCGATGACAGTCACATCGTCTGCTTTTCCTGCGCCTTCGACACCATTGCCGGCACCGAGGGCCGAAAAGAGATTGGCACCGAATACGCCCTTGATGTCGGGATTCCGCGCCAAAACAGCGCTGAATTGTGAGGCCGCAAGCGAAGCGTCGTTTTCATTGTACTGGGTGTCAAGCACTGTCACACTCGGAAAGTTCTCTGCCATTTCGGCTTTGAAGCCCTCTTCGCGCTGGTCGGTGGTTGAAATGCCTGGGCGCACGTTCGACACATAAACCTGCCCTTCGCCACCGATCGCTTCAGCCATGAAACGAGCCGCCATGCGACCGCCGCCGACGTTGTCGGAAGCCACGTAGGCCATCGGGAAGTCACCGTCGCCCGCGCCGTCCTGATATTTGCCATCGTCAATGAAAGTATCGACAGTCACGACCGTAATGCCGGCGTCGTGGGCGCGGCGAAGTGGTTCAATCATCTGGGTCGTGTCGGTCGGCGCAATCAGGATGGCGTCGGGGCCACGCGCAATCACGGCGTCCAGAACCGGCGTCTGAAGGACCGGATCAAATTCCTCGGCACCTTGGAAATCCACGGTGATCCCAAGCGCATCTGCAGCTGCCTGGGCGCCGCGGTTCATCGTGATGTAAAACGCATCGGTCGTCAGGCCTGGAACAAGAGTGATGGTGATTTCCTCCTGCGCCTGCACTGTACCGCTGGTGCAAAGTGCCGCCACCAATGCCGCAGATTTCATGAAGTTACGCATTGTAAGTCCTCCTTTGGTTTTGACCGATTCCTAGTCTCTGGATAGGTTGAACGACGCTGATTCTCCAATTCAACTCGGAAAGTATTATTCGAGTTTTGCAAATTGTCGACAACAGAAACTTTGATGGACAAGGCGGATCTGTACTAACGCTGCGCGCGATCTCGCGAGGTCCGTGTTTCAGCTCCAACCGCTCTTCGGCCTCGATTCAAGGCGTGCTTGCGGTGCCCGGTCGGCCTGGCTGGCGTCCCTGAGCGCGGATTCATGGCTCGAAGGAGGCCCCGGGGCATCGTCCGGGCGGGCGTGACCGCCCCGGGGGTTTTCGAGGGCGGCAGTCGAGGCTTTCAGGCGGCTTCTGTCCGCGGCCGCGTGTTTCCGGTCATCCGGAGCATGTCGAGCACCTGCCTCGGCTGCCTGGCCATGGCGCGCATCGCTTCCGCGACCTCCAGTCCGCGCTGCCTGATCAGGCCGATGGCGAAGCGTCGGAACAGCGTCGTGTTCGCCGGCCCGTGGCCGGTGCGGATCCGGCTGCGGTCCTCGTCGAAGCTCCAGCCAAGGACATGGTGAGTGGCCGCGGTTCAGCTCCAGCAAGCGCTTCGGGGCGGCGGCCTCCGGGCTCAGGCTGGTGACCCCGCAAGCGGTCTCGACGCGCCTTTCGCCGGCCCTGACCTCGGTGACCTCCCGGCGGACGGCGAAGACCTGCCCGACGCCGGGGAACCTGACGTAGTCGTTGATCTCGGCGGACGCCCAGATCGAGCGGCGCTCAGAGGCGGCCGTGCTCGGGCTTCCCGCTTTCCTGGACGAAGTCCGGGGGGCGCTCCGCCATGGCCTCGTCCATCAGGAGCCGGATGTCATCCATCAGGGTCTTCTGGTTGCCTTTGACCGTGAAAAGGAATGCCGCGCCGCGTTCCAGCAGGTATTCGGCAAGGGCGCGCTGGGTCAGGCGGGCGTCGACGGTGACGACGCGCCCCGCGACCGTGGCGTTGGGAAGCGTGTCGAGCAGCGGGATGATCGTGCCGATCTCGTTCGTCCGCTTCTCCTCCTGGTCCGCGCCGGCTCTCATGCCGACTTTTTTTGCCGTGGTGGGCGCCGGTGTCGTGGCCCACGATGCCGGGCAAGTGCGTCTGGCGACCGTCGTCGTCGATGGCGCCGCGCATCGTCTTCCCGTCGATCGCGAGCGCGCTGTCCGTCCCGCCGTTGGCCGCGGTCCACGCCCGAAGCGCGTCGTCGAGCTGTCGCGGGTCGACCCGGACCAGCACGTCGCGGATCACCGTCCGGCTCGGCGGGATGCGGGTCCTGTTCCGGAAGCGCACGCCGAAATGCGCCAGGACCTTGGGCGAGAGGTCGTTGACCCATTCGCTGATCGCCTTGCAGCCGCGGGCGCCGGACAGCGTCGCCGCAAGGGCGAGGCCGAGGACCGAGGGCAGCGCGTGGCGCCGGCCCGCCGCGCGCCGTGGGTCGTCGACGTCCCTGAAGAACTCGGGCATGGACGTCATCTGCTCCGTGCTGAGGGTCACCTTGGGAACTCCTTTCTGCAGGTCGGGTTCGAGATGGGCGTTCCGGAGCCGGGCCCGCGCGTCGCGGCACAGCGGCAGGAGGAACACGCGCTTCGGCTCGGCATGCTCCCGGTAGCCCTTCCCGGCGCGGCCGAAACCCCGGGTGAGCCCGGCCTCGATCCAGTTGGCGGCGCGGTAGACGGTCCCGTGGAAGCGGGCCGGGTCGACATAGGTCTCCAGCAGCAGGAGCTCGTGCCCGAAGCGGGCCGGCCAGTCCCGGACGAGCCGGCGCGCGCACAGCGCGAGCGCCCGCGAGCCGAGGTTGCGCGGACCGCCCGGCAGGATGAGGAAACGGGAGTTGTTGCTCACCAGGTGCAGGCGGTGGAACCGCACGCCGCGGTCCCACCCGATCCAGCCGTCGCGCGGGCCGCACTTCAGCGCCGGAGCGGAGAAGACCGCCAGCGCCAGCCAGCGATCGTGACGGTGGACGACGTAGCGGACGGTCTCGCCCATCGCCGGCAGCGCGCCGAGGTAATGATGCTCCTGCAGCAGGCTCCGGAAGCGGGGCTCCTCGCCTTCCGCAACCATGCGGACGGACACCTCCGCCAGATCCATCGCGCCGCTCCCTTCGTCGATTCGCCGCGAATCAGGCGTAACAGGGAACGGGCCGGGAGTCCAGAAACAGGGTCAATCCGTTGGTCGGGAACGCGAAACTACGCTGGAACGGATCCGCACTGCTTTGATGGAACAGCATTCTTACTTCCTGAAACAGCGCTTCGAATAGAGCGGATGGGTGTTCGGTCTGCCGATCAGATGGCGGTATATCCGCCGTCGATTGGCAATGAGACGCCACTTATCATCGAGGCACCATCGGACAGCAGGAACACAATGGGAGCCGCAATTTCGCCTTCGGTCGCCCAACGGCCAAGCGGCATCCGCGACAGGAAAGGCCCTTCGATCTCTGGGCGTCCCCAATACCATGCAGACATGGGTGTCATGACAACTGTGGGATGAACACTGTTTACTCGGATGCCGTATTCGCCAAGCTCAAGGGCTGAGACACGCGTGATATTGTCCAGCGCAGCCTTCGACGACCCATAGGAGATGTGTCCCTTCAAGGCAACCAGACCGGCCTGACTTGACACGTTGACGATTGCACCACCCTGACCAAGGCGAACCATGGATTGCGAAGCATATTTTGTCACCAAGAGCGCCCCGCGCGCGTTGATGGCGATGACCTTGTCGAAAATGGTGATGTCGGTATCCATGGGAGTGGCGATCTCGCCGCCAAAGCCTGCGCAATTCACCACGCCCCATAAGTCGAGACCTTCCACTGCACCTTTCACGCTGTCCTCGGAGGTCACATCGAACGCCAAGGTCCGGCAACCTGTCTTTGCCGCCAGTTGGTCGAGCTTATCCTCGTCCCGACCGCTGGCGATCACCTCGGCGCCTGACTTGACCAGATGACTTACCGTTGCTCCGCCTATGCCGCCGCTTGCACCCGTGACAAGTACAGGACCATTTCCGAATTCTGACATGCTGGTCTCCTCCGTAGGCAATCCCATTCCGTGGATGACTGTGTGCCACTAAGGCACGAAGAGGTTGAAGAGCCTCAGTAACCAAGAGGCATGCTGCACAAGCGATGGAGGCAGGTCCTCCGTTGCCGCTGTCCCGACGGAGGGATCAAACCACCCACTGCTGCTGATTTCAAGAGGCGTGGCGGTGAGCGAGCTGCAGCGCGGCGCCTTGCCCCGAC
This sequence comes from Paracoccaceae bacterium, assembly GCA_965208685.1. Classification (GTDB taxonomy): domain Bacteria; phylum Pseudomonadota; class Alphaproteobacteria; order Rhodobacterales; family Rhodobacteraceae; genus JAJEFO01. Next base: position 2,863,108 of record CBDBPL010000007.1, read on the forward strand.
TGTTATGGATTGCGGAGTTGAGCACGAATTAACCACTGCCGCTGGGTCGAATGCGTAGGGATGGCGTCAAGACCAAGGGGTAGTCGCAATGCCCGGGACAAGTTCGGAAGGGATCGGATAGCGGTTCGAACCGCGTTCGGCATTTGTGGCTGGAACACAATCCGGGCTCTTGCGAGGTGCGTGGAAACCTGTCGCTCCGATGCCAAGGGAGAACCTCAAGTGCTGGCCCTACAAGAATGAGAGTTCCGATGCAGAACGGGGGGCGGACCTATGCGTAGCAGTGATGAAGATCTTTCAAGGGAATTGGACCGGCGGGGTTGCCTTGTGCAGCCCGAGATGACGGAGCAACCGAAAATCTGGAGGACTACGACCGACCGGACAACGCCGCTGCACATCGGAACGGCAGCACGTGAAGCGCCGTGTGAACTGAGAGGCTCTAGCACAGTTCTGTGGTTATCTTGGGGCAAAATTCCCCGGGGCCACTCGACACATAGTCGCCAAGGTATGTTCCATAGGGTATCAGGTAGAGTGCTGACAACGCACAGGCTTGCAACGCGAGTCGCCCCTTAGGATATTCGCGGCAATGCTGCCCAACAGAGGATCTGCGCCATGGCTCCGAAAATGACGACCTCCGAACGTCGCGGATATCAGCAGATATGTTGCAAGAACAAGCTGATGATGGTGGTCGCAGCGGACCAGCGAGGAGGCATGCGCAAAATTCTGGCTGACGAGCCGGACGCACAGCAAGCCATCGACGAGCCGACGCTTGGCAGGATCAAAGCCGGGATTGTCACACACCTAGCAAACAAGGCTGCCTGTGTACTTCTGGATGCAATTTGTGCCGTCCCTGGCGTAGTTGATAGTGGCATCCTCGCACGCGATACGGGACTATTGATCGGACTTGACGCCTCGGGCTGGGACACTAACGAAAACGGCTACCGCATATCCAGGTTGGTGCCGGGCATCACGGCTCGCAGGGTCCGCGAACTTGGCGGAACTGGGGCTAAATTGATGGTGTATTTGCGGGCCGACAGGCCCGACGCAAATTCAGTGAACATGCAAACCATTCGCGACTGCATCGCCGAATTTTCGGCAGAGGATCTTCTGCTTGTGGTCGAAATCCTGACCTACCAGCTTGAAGGCGAAAGCAACGTCGACTACGCGAAAGCATTTCCTGGGCTGATCGTGGAAGGCACGCGCATTTCGCTGGACTTGGGAGCGAGAGTCCTAAAGTTGCCCTATCCCGGAAATGCCGATGCCTGTCGGCAGATCACTGAACTTTGCAATGGCGTTCCTTGGGCGGTTCTTTCTTCCGGTGTCGATCACGAAATTTTTCTCGGCCAGATAGAAACGTCGATGAACAACGGCGCATCCGGTGTCATTGCCGGCCGTGCGCTTTGGAAAGATTGCATCTCTCTTGATCCCGAGAAACTGGAATCCCGCCTTGAAAACGTCGCCAGCCGTCGCCTGCGCGAGATTCAGGCGATCCTTGAAGCGCATGGGTAACCATGTTCGCGAGTACGGAAACAGCGATCGGAATTGATGTCGGCGGCACTCGCATCCGTGCCGCAAGAATTGACCGCGCCGGAACAATTCTGGAGCGAGTGATCGAACCGGTTGCAAGTGACCGCGATGGATTTTGCACACAACTTTTGCGTTTGGTCGGCGAAGTAAGGGACCAGACCAGCAACGGGGTCGGTGTCGGGATCCCGGGGCGAGTCGATGCCGACTGTGGCGCAATCAAGTCGGCCGGCAATCTCGACATTGCGGGTCTGGACCTGCCGGGGCTGGTCGCAATGGAAACAGGGCTTCCCCTCCGCATCGAGAACGATGCGACGATGGCGCTCCTCGCCGAGGCTCATGCCCGCAAGGAAAGTTCAGGCGTTTTGCTAATGGTTACGGTCGGAACTGGCATCGGCGGTGCTACTTTCATAGATGGTGCTCCTTGGTACGGGGGTGGGCAGGCTGGCCAGTTTGGGCACATAGTCGTCGCCGAAGACGGCCCAATATGCAATTGCGGCCGCCGTGGATGCGTGGAAACGTTCAGCTCCGGAACGGCACTGCGACACTTGGTCATTGAGGCCGGTCTGCGACATGACATCCAAGTGGAAGAACTTCTGGCGCAGCGGTCCGATGGGGGCAAAATATCGGCAGAATTGCTGGATCGCTGGGCGAGGCCGTTCCAGCGAGCGCTTGAATCGCTGGTGTCTGTCATCGATCCGGAACTCATCGTGATCGGCGGTGGGCTTGGAGCAAGCATGATGCGGGCGCTTGAGCGAATTCCCAATGAAAGCGATTGGTATCAGATCCCGTTGGCGCCCGCCCTACTTGGAGACGACGCAGGCATGATCGGCGCGGGTCTTCGCTGTTTCAGCGAGCAGGCGCCATGAAGCAGGCGATCTTCGTAAACGGTGTTCCGGCGAGCGGAAAATCGACTGTAACCAAAATGTTGACCACATTCTTGTTGGAAAAGGGGTGCGCCGCGGTGCCGCTTTCGCTCGATACTGTCAAAGAGAGCTTGTACGCGCATATCGGCACTGGCGGCCGTGAGCATAACCGCATTCTTGGTCGTGCAAGCTATCATGGAATTTTCGCCAGTATCGCTGCGTTTCCCGACGGCATCTTGCCCATCGTCGACGCCTGGCACGGGTTCCAACCTGAATCAGTACTGCGTGACCATATTGCTCGGGCAGGGATCGAGCGCGTCGTCGAGGTTTGGTGCGCTGTCTCACCGACAACCGCCGCCACACGCTTCCGCGAACGTGCCGCCACACGCCATGAAGGGCACTTGCCCGCCTCCTATGCTGGTGAACTCTTCGAACTAGCTAAGCAAGCCAGTCCGATTTCCTTGGGGCCGGTGATAAGGATCGACACAGAAACCTCGGTGTCGCATGACGACCTTTGCGCGGTTTGCGACATTTTGAGGAGTGAGCTTCCGAAAGCCCAAGAGGTGAGTCTACCACACTCTATGCAACAATCGTAGGGCGAGAAGTGTTCGCCTGCGGCACCTCACTTGGGCCGACGTGCAGCACCGGGCGGATCTATTCCAGCAGGGTTTGTTGTGTCCTGACAATCGATTGACCCTGTTTCTGGACTCTCGGCCCGTTCCCTGTCACGCCTGTTTCGCGGCAAATCGGCGATGGATCTGGCGGAGGTGTCAGTCCGCGCGGTTGCGGGAGGCGAGAAGCCTCGCTCTACCTCGTCTTGACAAGTCTGCATGACAACGGGCTGTTTCGGTTCGCGCAGCGCGTGCCTCCGGCCCCCGAGCCGACCAGGTAGCGGAACTGGCGGCCCGCGAAGGTCGTCATCCCGCGCGGATGCTCGCGGGCGATCAGCGTGTTCCACAGCGCCCGGTCGCCGGGCTTCGCGACCGGATCGATCCGGAGGCCCTTTATCCGCGCCGGATGCGCCACGCCTGGGGATGGACGAGTTCACCCTGCTCCACCTTGCCGCGCAGCGCGACAATCTCGCTGCCGTCCCGCTCCTCTTGGAGCTCGGCGCGGATGCCATCAAGCGCACCTGGTTGACCCCGATCGACTGGGCCGTCAGCCGGCCCGTCGTCGAGGCGCTCGCGGCCGCAGGCGGCGACCCGAACGCATGCTGCCCCAACACCGGCCAGACGCCGCTGCACAGACGGGCCAGCACGAGCCTGTTCTAGCCTGATTTTCGGAGATGATGTGACATGTCCGTCATCAGAAGAAGCGGATCCTGAGGGTCCGGCGGCCATGGGATGGGCTGGCGCTGTTCGGCGAAGCCTGCGGCGATCAGGAGCGGGTTGTTGGCGCGCCTCCGGCGACGAGATTTCGTGCTTCAGTCCGCGCTCGTGTTGACGACCTTCCGGAACAGGGTCCTGGCGTGGGCGTTCTCCATGCCGTTTCCGAGCCGCCTCGCGAGGACGCGGTATAGGGCGCTGGCCATCAGGGTGACGAGGTCGAGGTGGACCTTGAGCGGCACGGCTGCCGAGAGCGCGTCCATGTGGAAGAAGTCATGGCGTCGGCGATGGTGTTCTCGATGACCATGCGGCGCGCGTAGCGGTCGACGAGCTCGCGGGCCGGGACGTCGGTCTGGTTGGTGATGAGCAGCGTGGGCCTTTCGTGGCCGAGGTCGGTGACCGTGATCTGCCGGAGCTCGCCGGCACAGGGCGCGTGACGCGCCGGTCCAGGATGCGAGGCTTCCGGTAGATGCGTCCGACGTTGGTCAGCGTGATCCGGCGCCACTCCTCGGCGGGGGCGGCGAGGAGCTCGGAAGCTTCGGGGCGCCGCCGGAGGGTGATGAACCGCCGAGGTCGTTGAGCCGGTCGAGGTTGGCGTAGGTGGTCAGCCGGCTGTCGAACACGAGCTCGCGCGGCAGCGCCCCGGTCCGCGCGCGCCAGGCCTCGACGAAGCGGAGGATCTCGTCGTTCTGGTCCGACGGTGGCGTTGGCGTAGGCAGAACCTTGCGTCGGCGTCGCGGACGAGAAAGGCGAGGACGCCGCGCTGGCGGCGGCTGCGCTTGGACACGTAGTGCTTCTGGATCAGCGCGTCGTCGCCGTGGTACGGGATGGTGTGGAAGTCGAGGTCGAAGGACCCGCATCCGCCGAGATCGACGCCGAGGCCGTGGACGGCGGCGTGCCAGCGGTCCATCAGGCCCGGCCCGAGGCGGGGGTCGGCGCGGCAGGAGTATTCGCTCAGCGTCGACCGCTTGGGGATCGCGTTCAGTCCGGCGAACAGCGCCAGGCCCTCGTCGAGGGTCTCCGGCGCCACCTGGGAGGGGCGGCCGATGCCCCAGAGCTTGAGCGCGAGCATCGAGCGGAAGGCGCATCCGGCCGGGATCATGGCGCTGCCGGGCATGCCGGCCTGCGCGAGCATCCCGTCCAGGTCGCAGCGGGCGAGGTCGGCCGCGAACAGGAACAGCCCGCCGAAGCCGGTGCGCAGGGACCGGGGGCTGAGGTCGAGGGCGCCGCTCGGCGACCGGCGCGCGCTCGGGCCGGGCCTCCTCGCGCTGCGCGGGGGTTCGGCGCCAGAGCTTCGGCAGCCCGGGCGCAGGATGCGGTTCACCGCGGTGACGCTGGTCGGCATCCCCTCCCGGGCCAGGACGGCGCTGATCTCCTCGACGGACAGGTTGCGCTGCTTGCGCAGCGCCACGGCGCGGTCGCGGCGCTCGGCGTGGCCGGGCAGCTCGGCCTTCCGCCTGGGGCCCGGCCTGCGGGTCTCGAAGAAGGCGCGGTCCGGGTTCTTCCGGAACGCGGTGCACCGGAAGGTGCCGAGCCGGTAGCCGAAGCGTTCGGCGGCCTCCTGCATGGAGAGGTTCTCGCGAAGTGGGCGCGCAGGGCCTCGTACTGGCGGTGCGCGGGGCTTTCGGGCTGGAGGAACCGTCGTGCGAGAGGATTCATTCTGACTCTTCCGGCGTATGCCACCATATCATGTGTCTCATCCCGGGGCAAGCCCCTGACCTTGGGTTCCGGCGGCGGCGCCTGATTCCGTGCCTGAACGCTCAGGAATGCGGGTGGAAACCGGTCCGCGGGCCGGAAACAGTCAGTCGTTCCATGAGGGTTCGACGCCGCATATGGAAATGTGGCACGTTGTCAAATGATTGCCAATGAAGTGACAGCCTGCCGCTTCGGCCGTTGTTTCGTGGAAGCTCCCGGCTCGGGCGTGCCAGTCAATCCAGGCGGTTGGAAGATCAGGCTAGGCGCTGTCCGCACTCCTGAACGCGGGAGCGGACCACTCGGCGCGAGACCTGCTCGGCCGGACGCCGCTTCACCACGTGACGCTTGGCCACCGGAGAGGCAACGTCACCATGGCCGTGACACTGCTGCTCGGCGCCGGCGCGGACCCGGAGGCCCGCGACATCCCGGCGGCCGCCCGCGCGCTTTCCGGGGCGCGGGCCGGCTTGCGCCCCGTCTCCTTCCGCTCGCCGCGCAGCGCGTCCCGGGCGTCCGGCTCCAGCGCGAGCACGTACACGTCCTTGGGCGCGCGTGAGGCCGTGGCGCCGATCTCCGTCCATCTCGCCGCGTGGTAGCAGCTGCCCTCCTGCTCCTGCGGGTCGACGAACGTCTCCGCAAGCAGCGGGCGCACGCCCCAGCGCCGGTGCCAGTCGTCGGCGATCTGGCGGGCCGCCAGCGACAGGGACCGGGAGGCAAGGTTTCTGACGCGGACCCATGGAAACACCAGGAATTCGCCTGATATCCTGCTTTGCATGCTGGCGTGTCACGTGGAGTGGCACATGCGCCGGCGCCTCGCCCCGATCCTGTTCGAGGACGACGACCGCGAGGGCGCCCGGGCGCAGCGCAGCTTCCCGGTGGAGCCAGCCAGGGTCTCGGAGCGCGCGAAGGCAGAGGCGTCGGACAAGCGGACCCCGGACGGGCTGCCGGTCCACGGCTTCACGACGCTGCTCGCCGACCTCGGCGCGCTGACGCTGAACGAGGTGACGCTGCCGGGCAGTCCGGACCATGCCTTCCCGCTGCTGGCGACGCCGACGGAACTGCAGCGCCGGGCCTTCAGGCTGCTGGAGATCGACCCCGCAAGGGATGTTGCCATGTAAGTGACAGGCTGGATCCTCCGGAACCGGCCGCTGGCCCCTTGATTTGCGAAGGATTCCTGTCTGACCCCCAAATGAAGTTCCGACTAGTTCCAATACTGTTGCTTTAAGCACAATTTGGGATGATTTCGGGCGTCCAGCCGTGCTGCCGGCGCGACACCGGACCGCGCTTGCGGAGGGGATAGCCGCTCATCTTCTTCCTGACGCCCCGCGGCCTGGCCTGGCCTCGGCTGGAGACGACGCGCTCCTCGAGGATCTCGTCAATCACGCCGGCCGGCCGGTCCTCTGGGGGGGAAGGCGCCGGGATTGATGATCCGGCGGCGCATCACGCGGACGGCGTGCACGAAGGACAGCCGGTCGGGGTCCTCCCCGGCCTTCTCGGCGGCCTCGTGGATCAGGCGGCGCACGGCGTAGTGGGCGAGCATCAGCCCGTCGATCTCCTGGAAGACGAGATCGGGCGTCTTGCTGCGCAGGGCGGCGCCGGGCCCGAGGATGTGGGTCTTGACCTCGTCATACGCGGTCTCGATCTCCCACCTCTCGTGGTACAGCGCGGCAAGCTCGGCGGCCGGCGCGGCGCGATGGTCGAGAAGTGTGGTGGCGAGCATGGTGGCTTCTTCGCCGCCCTCGACCCGGTAGGCGACGATCCGCACCGGAAGCTCGCCCCGGCTGCGCCGGCGGTCGCGGCCGCTGCCGCGGATCACGCTCCGCCACGAGCCGTCGTCGAGCGCCTCGACGACCGGGAACTTCATGTTCCTCTTGAACCGCCACAGCAAGTCCGCACCCGTCGCCGCGGCGCGCGACCACAGCGGAAGGCCCGCATAGTAGCGATCCGCGAGCACGAGCATGCCGGACGACAGGTGCCCGAGCAGCCGTTCGGCCTGTTCCGCCTCGCTTTCCGCAAGCGGCCCCGCATGCCAGGCGAAGGCCGCGTGCGTGCCGAGCTCCACCATCGCCGTCACCCGCGCCTGCGGGAACGCCGAACTGCCGCGCGGCGAGCCCGGCAGGCCGAACGCCTCGCGGTTGCGCGCCTCGTCGGGCAGGTTCAGCGACGAGCCGTCGAAGGCCACGAGGCGCAGCCCCCGGTACCACGCGCCGGGCGTCCCGGGACGCGCAAGCGGGGCCACGCAGCTGTCGCGAAGCGCCAGGAACGGCGCCGCGCCCAGCCGCGTCCGCGCCCGCGAGATCGAGGACTTGCCCGACACCCGCACCGGAAGGTCCGGCGATATCCACCGCAGGCCGTCGACCAGGCAGCGCAGCACCTCGCGCGCCGAGACCGTCCGGAACAGCGCCATCGCGATCACGTAGTAGACCATCACCTCGGCGGGAAGGTCGCGCCGCCGACGGCTGTCGCGGCCGAGGGACCGCAACGCCGCGCGCACCGCCTCGCGCGGATACACGCGCGCGATCACGCTCACGCTGAGATAGTCCGAGAAACGCGTGCCTCCGGCGAAAGCGGCCGCCGTCCGTGCCATCGCGGAAACCTCCACAGGTTGTGCCGTCCCCGCCATTGTGGCACAAGAAATTCCTTAAAGCAGCAGTATTGCGACTAGTTCCAAAAGCGTTCTTGCACGCAGGCCTCTCGCGGCCCTTGCGGCGTCTCGACGATCAGTTTTGTGCCCGGGTCCCAATGGCCCGCATCCACCATCCCGATCGAAACGTTGGTCTGAAAGTCCGGCGACCAGGCCGCCGACGTCACCTGACCGACCCACTCTCCGACTTTCGTCAACGGCCAAGCCGTGCGGGCGTGGCCGAGCGCCTCTCCCAGGATCGAAATCGCCCGAATCTGGCGTTCAGGGCCCCGCGCGGCTTCCAACGCGAGTGCCTTCCGGCCGACATGCTCCAGCCCCTCGGCGGACTCGCAGAACTTGCCAAGGCCGCACTCGAACGGGGTGTTCTCCATTGTCATGTCATTGCCGTAGCTCAACAACCCGCCTTCGACCCGCTCGATCAGGTTCGGGCAGCCTGGGCGCACGTTCAGGTCTTCTCCGGCTTTCAAAAGGGCATCCCAGAGAGGCATGCCATGTTGACTGCCCTCAACATAGATTTCGTACCCGCCCTGTTTCGAGTAGCCCGAACGCGCAACGATGAACGTGGTGTCCATGAAGGCCAGCCGTTTCTGGCGGAAGAAGCGGATGTCATGCACGTCAGGACCAAAGACCTCCTCCATCAGGGCGTCCGATTTCGGCCCCTGAACGGCCAGGGGCGACACGTCCGCCTCGAACACGTTGACGTCCAGCCCCGCTCCAAGCGCCAGCCCCTTGACCCAGAACAGCAGGTCGCTGTCGGCAATCGAGATCCACCAGCGCCCATCGCCGTGCTTGATCGCGACCGGATCGTTCAGCATTTTGCCGTCTTCATCAACGATCGGCACATAAAGGCATTGATCGGGTTGCATCTTGCGCAGATCACGCGGCGTCAACATCTGCATCAGCAGTGCGGCGTCCGGACCGTTCAGTTCGATCTGGCGTTCTACCGATACGTCCCAGACCTGCACGTGCTCTTTCAGATGGTGATAGTCGGATTCCATGTCCTCGAAGACCGTCGGCAGAAGCATGCGATTGTAGACGGTGTAGGCCTTGACGCCGGCGGCTTCGACACCGGGTGTAAACGGCGTCTCGCGCAGGCGGCGGGAAAGCGAAATGAGGTACGCCATTCAGGTCCTCATGGACTTTGCGGCATCGCGCAGCTGAAACTTCTGGATCTTGCCGGTAGAGGTCTTGGGAAGTTCGGAAAACACGACAGCTTTCGGAGTCTTGAAACCGGCGAGATGCTCTCGGCAAAACTTGATGATCTCGTCTGCGGTCGCCTGTGCTCCGGGCCGCAATTCAACAAACGCGCAGGGCACTTCGCCCCATTTCTCGTCAGGCATCGCGACCACGGCTGCCAGCTGGACCGCCGGGTGGCGAAACAGCACGGCCTCGACTTCGACGGACGAGATGTTCTCGCCTCCTGAAATGATGACGTCCTTCAGACGGTCGCGGATCTGCATGTATCCGTCAGGATGCACAACGGCGGCGTCGCCAGACCAGAACCAGCCATCTTCGAAGGCTTTTGCCGTGGCATCGGGATCCTTGTAATATCCCTTCATCACTGTGTTGCCGCGCACCGCGATCTCGCCCTGGGTCTTGCCATCCCTGCGAACCGGTTGGCCGGTTTCAGCATGAATGACCGTGACGGCTTCCACCATCGGCAGGGCGATGCCCTGTTGCGCCTGAAGCTGCGCCTGCTCGCTGGCCTCCAGTTCTTCCCAACCGTCCTGCCAGAGGCACATGGAAATGTGCCCATAGGTCTCGGTCAATCCGTAAACCTGCATTACTTCGAACCCCATAGTCTTGGTCTTTTCCAGAACCGACGGCGGCGGCGGTGCGCCCGCAGTCAGCACCCTGATCGCCGGCTCAAACGGGCCGGTGGTACCGGTTCCGGTCTCGGCGAGCATTTGCAGAACGATTGGCGCAGCGCCAAAATGGGTCACGCCATGGGTGCGGATGGCGCCCAGAATCAGGTCCGGCGCGGGCGTTCTGGTAAAGACCATGGTTCCGCCCAGCATGGCGATCACCCAAGGATGCCCCCAGCCGCTGCAGTGAAACATCGGAACGACGGACAAATAGACCGGATAGTGCGGTTTCTGCCAGGCCGCCACGGTTCCAAGCGCCATCAGATAGGCGCCCCGGTGATGATAGACCACTCCTTTGGGCCGCCCGGAGGTGCCGGAGGTGTAGTTCAGGGCAATGGCGTCCCACTCGTCATCCGGCAGGCCAAGGGTCCCAGCTGGCCCCGCATCCTGCAACAGGTCCTCGTAGTCCTGGCCACCCATGGTGTGCGACACGCTCGTGTTGGGATCGGCAATCTCGATGACGGGCAAATTCCGGCCCAACTCCTCGAAGGCGCGGTTCAAGAGCGGGATCAGTTCCCGGTCCACGATCACGGCCTTTGTGTCGGCGTGATTCAGGATGTAGGCAATCGTCCCCGGTTCGAGCCGCGTGTTCAGCGTGTTGATCACTGCCCCGGTCAGCGGAAGGGCGAAATGCAACTCGAACAGCTCGGGGATGTTTGGGCAGAGCACCGACACGGTATCGCCCCTGCCGATACCCATCGCGACAAGACCGGCTGCAACGGCATGCACACGCGTTGCCATTTCCGCCCAGCTGCGCTGCAGTTCACCATAGATCACGGCCGTGCGGGCACCGTGCAGCGCTTCCGCCCGGTTCAGGAACGATACAGGCGATAGCGGCACGAAATTGGCGGAATCCTTGTCGAACTTCTCGTAGTTCTCTTGCATCGTCGCTCCTCCCAAAAGACCGTTGCAGGGGGTGTGCGCGGGTCAGCTTTCGCCGAAACCCTTGGGCACTGGCAGGTCCGGAAGGGTCTTGGCGCGTTTCTGCAGGGCCCGGCCGATCACCACTCGGCTGATTTCGGTGGTGCCATCGACGATGCGCAGCATCTGGCTAAGGCGCGAAAGGCGATCCAGGCCGTAGGGCTTTAGCAGCCCCATGCCGCCCAGCACCTGCGTGCAGGTGTTGGCCGCGTTCACCGCTGCATCGGGCACGAAACGTTTCGCATGTGCCGCCATGACCGGGCCCTCGGGCGTGCCAAGCGCATTGGCCGCAGCACGATAGAGCAATCGCGACGCCTCAAGATCCGTCGCAACGTCACCCAGCATCCACTGGATGCCTTCGAGATCAAGGGTCTTGCCACCGAACATCTTGCGGCTCCTGGAGTAGCTCAACGCGGTGTCCAAAGCGGCTTCCATAAGACCGCAGCACCCCGACGCAATCGAGACCCGGGCGATGTCGATCGCCATCAGCGAGCCCTGAAGGCCCTGTCCGACCGACAAGATGATGTTGTCCTCGGAGACGACAACGTCCGTCATGTACATCTCGCTCAACGGCAGGAATTCATAGGACGGAGTGTCGTAACGCGGTCCGAAGGAAAGTCCTTCGGCATCCGCCGGAATGGCGATCATGGCCATGTCGTGGTGGCCGGCCTTGTCGGTGGTCTTGACCACGGTGAAATAGATGTCGGCCTCGCCGGCCAGAGATACCCAAGCCTTGGCGCCGTTGATGGTCCAGGTCCCGTCACCGTTGATCGCCGCGCGCGAGTACATGTTGGACGCATCCGAGCCCGACTGCGGCTCTGTCAGCGAGAAATTGGCCAGCTTGCGGCCCGAGGTCAGCTCGCGGCTCCATTTCTCCTTGAAGGCGTCGGTTCCGAAGCCGCAGCAAGCATAGGTGCAGATATTGTGCATCGACAGCGCAAAGGCATAGGCGCCATCTCCCTTGCCCAGCTCCTCGTAGACGCGGATGCCTTCGCCCAGCGGCAAGCCCTGACCGCCGAACTCCTCTGGGGCATACAGCCCGGTCAATCCCACCGCCGACGCCTTGTCGGACGCATCGCGCGGCCAGACACCGGCCTCGTTCCATGCTCCTACGTTGGGCTTGATCACCTCGTTAGTGTGTGCTCGGGCGGCGGCGAGAATGGCTTCGATCTGTGCTGGCATGGGTCCTCCCTAATCGCTGGAAAGCGTCCTTGAGCGCAATCTCTATTTTGTCATCAGGCATAGTGAAACAGGAAAATCCTTCTGGAGAACCTCTTGCAAAACCCCGCATTCGCACAGGATATCCCCAGAACCAGTCGGTTGTCTGAAAGTTCCGATCTGGTTCTGGAGCCGCCTGCGCGGCATGTCGAAGGCGCATCACGGACCAAGGATGCAACGCGAGCTACAGCGCGGTCTGCCGCTACGCGGCCGCCTGGAAGCAGCGCATTGGCGCTGGCGCATCGGGCGCAAACGACCCCCAGGCGTTCAAGCCCGGTGACGCGTTCCAGTTCGACTGGAGCCAGGAATGCGTGTCAATGCCACTGCGCAATGTAGGGCGGCTTCCCTTTACGGATCGATCTTGCCGCGATCCTTCGATCTGAACGGAGACGTAGAACCGGCAACAGCATCGTCGTTCGTGACATCAACCTGGAAATTCCTGACGAACACGGTAACGAGTTCAGTTGCCTGCTCGATCCACTTTCGCGTCACATCTTCATCGGGAGCCTTCATGACCTTGCCCGAAGCGGTCGGATACCGGAATCCAGTCGAATAGACCGTGAGAGGTGAGAATTCCTCGAGATTGCTCTTGATGACGCAGTCCGAAGGCAGGACGGAAGTCATCCTGTCAATCTGATGATTTCCCGCGGTGGCTCTCCACTCCATTCTCGAAATGTCCTCGGAAGCAAGGGTCGCCATTACCAGGTTCTCAACAGCGTGGAACAAGAGCATGGCAGTCTGACGATCCTCAGGACCGAGCTTTCTCGCACTGTTGACGCCGAGGAAAGCCAGCTTGACATGCGAGCCGATGGCTCGCGCCTTAGACATCGAGCCGGATGCCTTCCCGCTTCACCTCATGGCTCAATGTCGTCACGGCATTCTGCGCTGACAGAAAGTCCGACTTCTTGACTGCGAGCAAGTCCAGCGAAAGGTCCACACGCTTCTTGACTTGCCAAAGCGTCATTGGATCCGTCATGTCATCCGGCGCGTTGTCATCAATGATCGCCATGACATCCCAATCGGAGTCGTCGTGAAAATCGCCTCTTGCGCGACTGCCGAACAGCCAGACCTCCTCCGCGCGCAAATCTGTGCGGCACAGTTCTACTAGTGTCGAAAGACGCTTGTCAGGCGTACAGATGGATGAAATCTCAGCCGGGAACATGCACGCAATCTAGGCGAAAAAGCTTGTCCAATCAACCAAGATTGGGTGCCTGGCTGCAATGAAGAGTTGCGGCAATTTGCGGAAGAACGCACTTGTCCTCGGTTCGCGCGACACCAATCGCTTCATCGCCGCAGCCCTGAAAGGCGCATTGGCGGCACCGTATCCTCCATAGCCGTGTCGGCGCTCAACGATCTCAAAAAAGAACCCGTCGCCGCCTTGTCGGACGCATCACGCGGCCAGACACCGGCCTCGTTCCAGGTGTCTACGTTGGGTTTGATCACCTCGTCCGTGTGGGCGCGGGCGGCGTCGAGAATGGTGTCGATCTGTACTGGCATGAGTTCCCCCAATCGCTGGTAAGCGTCCTCCTGCGCAATCTCTATTTTGTCAGCAGGAATTGTGAAACAGGGAAAGTTCGCTCAAGACCCTTCAGATGCGCTGCAGGACCCGGTCCATCAGGGGGGAGCGGTCACGACGCGACCGCCGAGCGGAGATTGGGGCCTTCATCAGACGAAGGTCGCCTCGACCGCAATAGGATGCACCGCTCAGATTGGTTGCCACGCCTCGTTGACCGGTTTCGGCATCAACGTCCGCCAACAGTATCCGGCTTGGCTCTCTTGCGCCTGCGTTGATTGACAGGAATGCAAGCCGACCAAGTCTCGCTGCGATCCAGTCAAGACCAGTCGCAACGATTTCCGGGTCTCAGATGTCCATGGCCAGCGCACAGGCCATCTCACCAATGCGCGCCGCAAAGGTTCCGGTGTTTCGGGTCTGCGACCGGCCGTTTCGACTTGGCACACGTCTTGCACGAGGCCATTCGAAACGGCCAACCCGATCCCGTGACAGGCGCGCCTCTCTTGCTGGAATCTTGTTCGTCCCCCGGGCTGTTGCTTGTTTCGGAGAATGGCTTCGCCGTCACGCTCAGGCCTGACTAGCAGCGTATGCAGCAAGCTTCCTTTGAAAACCCGGACGCTCTGCGACGTCACGGTTCAACAGGCCGACAGGCAGCCGGCCAGCCCGAATGTCCAGAACCGAAGCTACGTCCGATGCGCCAATGCCGCCAAAGCACTGATCGGTCCAGCAAAGCGCATGGGGAGTAACGATCACGTTGTCGAGCTTCAGGATCGGATCGTCGGCGTCCGGCGGCTCGACTTCAAATACGTCGAGCCCGGCACCTGCGATCCGGTTGTTTCGCAGCGCATCCGTCAAAGCTGCCTGATCGATGATCGGGCCGCGGGCGGTATTGATCAGAAACGCGGATGACTTCATTTTCGAGAGCCGGTCTGAATTGACCAGATGATGCGTATCCGGCGTCAGCGGGCAATTGATCGCAATGACATCTGACTGGGTGAAGACCGTGTCGAGACCGACGAGGTCCACGCCCAGTTCTGATGCCAGGGTGACCTTGGCAAAGGGGTCGTGCGCGATGAATTTCATTCCAAGCGGCGCCGCCATGCGGTACATTTCCGCGCCAATGTTTCCAACGCCGATCGAGCCAAGGACGCGACCTTCGAGGCCGGTGCCCATGTGATCGCTGCGTGCGTTGAAGCCCTCGGGGCCTTGGCGTGTCAGCCGGTCCTTGACCATCAACCTGCCAGCAAGTGCAAGCATCAACGTCAATATTGACACGGCGACCGGACGCCTCACGCCGTCCGGCGTAATGCAAACCGCTATGTCGCTTGCCGTGCACGCGCCGACATCAACCGTGTCATAGCCAACGCCAAATCTGGCAACGACACTAAGACGTCCGGATGAAGGAATGCTGTCTGAAGCAAACTCTTCTGACAACAAGATCAGCGCATCGACGTCCTCAAGGTCCTCGGCGGAGAGCGGACTGCCGGGATTCAGGATACCAAGCTCCACTCCCTCGGCATCGTTGAGAGGCGACAGGTCGAACGAAGGAAACGTCATGTCGCCGTCCGGGGTTCTGAACCCGGACGAGAGTGCCACTCGGAAGGAATCACCCATTTCTTGCCGCGTCCCTCAGCGCCGAAACTCCGTGGACAAGAGCGCCCTGGTAAATTGCCGTATCGGTGCCGTAGCAAATGAAGTCGAAGCCTTGCTCGATGTCCTGCAGTCCCTCCTGCGGCGAAGAAACCAACCGTCCCAATGAACGGTCGTGTTTCTTTGCCGCTGCGACGATTCGATTCAGGGCTTCCAGATAGTCGGGGTGGTTGAATTGCCCGGGAATGCCCAGCGACGCAGACAGGTCGAAGTGCCCAACCCACAGACAATCCACGCCGGGTGTGGCAGCAATCTCGTCGGCATTCTCCGCACCTTCACGTGTCTCGATCAGGGCGAAGAAGGTAGTCCGCTTGTTTGCGCTCTCCAATCGTTCAGCCACAGGCACGCCACCATGCTGGAAGTTGTCATGAGCAATGCCTAACGCGACGCCGCGACCGCCTACCGGGGGATACTTCATGTGATGCAAGATCCGCGCTGCCTCTTCAGAATTGCCGATCATGGGTGCCATGATCCCTTCGGCGCCTGCGTCACAGAGGCGAGCAATCCCGTCATAGTCCTTGGAAGGCGCCCGCACGATTGCCGGAACGTCCGCGGCTTCAAAGTACCGAAGCACCTGCTTCAGTGTTTCAAAGCCAAAACCGGAATGTTCCATGTCGAAGAAGACAAACTCGCACCCTGCAGATGCGAGCATATGTCCAATGCCAGGTGTTGCGAATTCACCGACATAGTGGCCGATCTTCGGGCTTCGTGACCGCGTCAACGCGGCCATGGATTCTTCCATCTCCATTGCCACTCCGGAATTTCCTAAGCGGCCGACGCTTCGGAGGCCAGCCTGCCAAGACGAACGCTCTTTCCACCAAAGAAATTCTGGGACTCCTGGTCGAAGGCCAAGAAATGTGGCGCTTTCAGATGCGCCGTGAAAGCGGCCTCATCCGAATAGACTTCATACAGGGTGAACGCGGCAGCCTCGTCTTGAGTTTCAACGACATCAAACCGAAGGCATCCCGGCTCGTTCTGAAAGGAAGCGGACGCGTTTTGGGCCAGAAGTTCCCTGGCATCCGCCTTTGACGCGTCCGGAAGCAGCTCGAACTCGACAATGACCACGTATGGTTCAGTCGCTGCCATGGTGGCTTCCTTCTTCAAATCGCTGCATGATATCCCTCAGGTGTTGATCCATGGCCTGCCAGGCCTGCTCGGGTTCATGGGATGCAATTGCCTGATATATCTTTTCGTGGCTTTCAAATGCACTGGCTTCAACGCCCTTGACCTTCAGAGAGACCGCACGTTGATTTGTAAGCCATTCTGCAATGGCCGAATGCAGTGCCGTAAAAACCGGATTGTCTCCGATCTTGGCGATCGCGAGGTGAAATTCGACGTCCGTGCGCTCGAACGCGGCTGTGTCTCCCATCCCGTCTCGGTTGGCAACCAGCGCAGCTTCCAGCGTTTCTATGTCCTGGGGCGTTGCAATTTCAGCCGCGTTTCGAGCTATGGCTGCTTCAAACAGGCGGCGCGCATCCTGGAAGGCGCGTTCGCCATCTTTCGTCGACAGCAAGAAGCGAGCCGAACCGGACAGCTGCTCGACTACCTTGGTCGTTGTTGGCCGCGCAACGATTGGCCTTCCCGTGTTGGAAACCTCAACGAATCCACTGCGCTGCAGCAGAAGAAGTGCTTCTCGAACGGCTGGACGACCAACGTTGAACGCCTCCATGAGACTTCGCTCCGATGGCAAACGATCTCCTTCCTCCAGGCCGCCCGACAAGATTTGCCTTTCGATCTGCTCCGCTACGTCTTCGTGGACCTTGCGCCGCCTTACGCTCTTGAATTCCATTCAGAACCTCACCCGCTCTCTTTCGATTTCTCAATTTCCTTGGACAGGCTCAATTCGCTCAATCGTGCGCGCTGCGCATCCAGGAACATTGCGATCAGGATGATCAGGCCCTGGATGACCTTCACCCAAAAAACCGAAACATGCATGAGATTGAGGCCACGGTCTATGGTTGAGAGCAAAAGGACGCCGCCCAGTGCTCCCAGCATCGTGCCTCGGCCACCTTGAAGACTAACACCCCCTATGACTGCGCCCGCGAAGACGGTGAAGATGAACCCCTCTCCGAGATTGGATTGAATGGAAACAACCCGGCCTGCCAGCATCCAGCCCGCCAACGCCGCGAGCAGACCGCTGATCATGTAGACCTGCCTGATCCGGCGCTCGGTGTTGATGCCCATTGCCTCGGCGGCATCTCTGTTGCCCCCGATGGCATAAAGCTCTCGACCAAAACGATGATGTTTCAGGATGAAGTGACCGATCAAGAACAGAAGGCCCGTCGCAACCACCGCGACAGTGATTTTTCCAAGGCCAGGAAGCACGAACGCTGTCTGGTGGCCCAGCCAATAAAACACGTCTGCATCCGGGTTGTTGAAACCGTTTACCGGCGCACCCTCGGAGAAAGCCAGCATGAAACCACGAATTATCAACAGGACAGCCAATGTAACGATGAAGTTGTGCATGCGGCCAAACGTAATCAGGACGCCAATGACGTAGCCGATGGCTGCTCCGGTCGCGAGTGTGGCCGCAATTGAAAGATACGGGTTGAGAAAGACACCGCCGCCGAACGTTGGCGCACCAGCAGGAACGATCAACCAAAGCCCCATCAGGGCGGCCAGCCCTAGCGTTGATTCAGTGGACAGGTCAAAATTGCCGCTTATCAGGACAAAGGTCTGCCCGATGACCAAGACGCCCAACACTGCAGCGGCTGTCAGAATGTTCGAGATGTTTCGCTCTGTCAGAAAATGCTCTGACTGAAAAACGAAAAAAGTGAATACAACCAAAAGGATAATCCAGATCATGTTGTCGATCAGGAAGGATAAGCGCTTGTCAGACAGCATTTGTTCGTTCCGCCACATTGTCGCCCGATGTCAGGCTCACCAGTCTATTTTTGCCGGCTCATCTGCTATGCCTCTTCGAGAGCGCCGGTGATCAGGCCGGTAACTTCTTCAGGGCTGGTGTCGCCAATCGGCTTGTCCGCAATTTTGCGCCCCCTGCGAAGCACAGCGACGCGGTCACACACCTCGAAGACATCCCCCATGCGATGACTGACCAGGATGACCGCGTGTCCCGTGTCCCGAAGTTGCGCGATCCTTGCCAGCACTTCAGCCACCTGTCGAACCGAGATCGCTGCCGTTGGCTCATCGAGCAGGACCAGTTTCGGGTCGGAAAGCCGCGTTCGCGCCAATGCTACCGCCTGCCTTTGCCCCCCCGACATTTGCTCGACCAAATCATGTGGCCGTGTTTCGGACTTTAGTTCGCCGAACAGTTCGGCGGCTCGGCGGTTCATCGCGGCGTGGCTGAGTCTGTGGAACTGTCCGAATCCGGCTTGCAGTTCCCGGCCAAGAAAGACATTGGCGGCCGCCGTCAGGTTGTCGCAAAGCGCCAGGTCCTGGTACACGATCTCAATGCCAAGTTTCCTGGCATCGAGCGGGCTTGCAAAGACGGTGTCTTCGCCGTCAACAAACATTTGACCGGAAGTGGGCCGAACATTTCCTGCTATGATCTTAACAAGCGTTGATTTTCCGGCGCCATTGTCGCCCATCAACCCAACCGCCTCGCCAGCCGCGATTTGAAAGTCGACGCCCTGCAAGGCATTGATGGCCCCAAAGCTTTTCTTGACGTTTTTCAATTCCAGATAGCTCATTGCCCGAATCCACGCGCCCCTGCGTCAAGAACTCTACAATCTCGCAACACCAATCCACCTATCTCGGGCACGCGAAACAGTGCATTGGCCACTTCGACGTCGGAGAGCGCAACGTCTCGGTCGCGCTCTCCGTCAGGTTCAGTGCCGGCCGCAGCTTACTGGTTGCCCCAAAGACCCGGGTTGTCGACGTTGTCCCTGGTGATCGAGGTCGTGCTCAAGTACAGCAGCATGCCGACGTCGGTCATCTCAAGCCGGCCCGGCGACCACAGCGCACCGTCCTGATGCACCAGGCCAGGCTCGATCGCTTCGCCAGCGAACTGCTTCGCCATGAATTCCGCGACGAGCGTGCCAAAGTCCGGGATCGGCTGACCGGATGTCTGGTCGGTGGCGCCCTGGCGGATCAGTTCCAGGTTGCCGCTGCATCCATCGATCCCTGCGATGAATATGTGACCGTCTTCGCCGGCCGGCGCAAACTGATCGATCTCCTTCAACGTCTGCACGGTGCCGGCGGCGTAGACGCAATCCGAATGCATGTAGATCCCGTCTATGGGCTGCGCCGAGGCGACGTCGCGAACGATCTCCACACCCTTGGCGGCATCCCAGTCGCCCGGACGCGTGATCAGAGTGATGCCGTCATGTTGATTGAGCACATCCTGGAAGCCGGCACCCCTGAGTTGCGCGACGTTTTGCGCAAGATTGCCCGTGATCTCCAGGACGGTGCCGCTCGGCGAGCCGTTCTTCGAAGTCAGGTGCGCGACCATGGCTTCACCCGCCTGCTGACCGCCCAGGTAGTTGTCCGAAAGAACGACCATGTCCACCACGCAGCCCGAGGGCGCCCGGTCGATCGTGTAAAACGGAATGCCCGCCTCTTTCGCTGCCGCAACGCCGACGCAGATGCCTGCGCTGTCGTCCGGCACGGCGACGATCGCCGACACGTTTTGGGTGATGAAGTCGTTGATGTCGTTGACCTGCTTCTGGGCGTCTCCGCCCGAGGTCACGGAAAGGACTTTCCATCCGTGCTGCTCTGCGCCCACGAGAAAGCCCCCTTGTATCTGCGACTGCGCGCCGTCAAGCGACGGTGCCGCGTATCCGACGATCACCTCGTCGGCCGCCTGCGCCGCACCGCCGAGCGCAAGACCGAGCGCACATGCGGCAACCAGCTGTTTCGAATGCATCCTGTTCCTCCCTCCGGTTTCCTGTCTGACGAATCCATTTGACGTCAGCCCGAGGAAACAGCAGTTGTTTCGGTATGTCAATATGATACTATACGAATATATATTGTCATACCATTTCGGAGGGCAGGGTGGCGCAAAGGGAAAACGCAAGGATCGCAGTGGTCGGGTGCGGCTTCTACGCGCAGAACCACCTTCACGCGTGGTCCGCTCTCCGCGACCAGGGCGCGGAACTTGCCGCAGTCTGCGACCTCGACCACGAAAGGGCCAGAGCGTCCGGCGACGAGTTCGGCGTTCCCTGGTACGTTGACATTGCTCAGTTGCTGGACGCACATGCGATTGATCTGCTTGACATCGCGACACAAATGCGCAGCCACCAAGCGCTGGCAGCGATCGCTGCAAGGCGCGGTATCGCATCCATAGTACAAAAGCCTCTCGCGCCAACGCTTGAGGCGGCCCGTGCAATCGTCGAATTCGCGCAAGAGAGAGGCGCATGGCTGGCCGTCCACGAGAACTTTCGATTCGGCACCGGAATCAGGCGAGTGAAGCAGGAACTCGACGCGGGATCGATTGGCACCGCGAACTGGGCGAGAATCTCGTTCAGAACAGGTTACGATGTCTATGCCGGTCAGCCTTATCTTGCGCAGGAAGACCGGCTGGTTGTCCTGGATTCGGGCATCCACGTTCTGGATCTTGCTCGCCACTTCTTGGGCGAAGTCGAACATCTTTCGTGCGAGTTGCAGAAGCGGAAGCCGGAGATCACGGGCGAGGATACCGCGACAGTGCTGCTCAGGCACAAGTCGGGTGCCGTCTCCGTCGTTGAATCCACCTACCAGTCAAAGCGCTCACCTGACGTGTTCCCGGAGACGATGCTGGAGATCGAGGGCGCCGACGGGGCAATCACCCTGGCGCGGAACCAGACGATGTCGGTCACGTCACACGGCAAGACCGAAACGCTCTCCGTTGGATCACCTCTTTATTCTTGGACAAGCCACCCGTGGCATGTCTCGCAAGAGGCCGTCTTGCACGCCAACGCGCACTTTCTCGACGCTTTCAGAAGCGGCCGTGAAGCCGACACGTCCGGGGTGGACAACCTGAAGACCTTTGCCTTGGTGGAAGCTGCTTACGAAGCAGCGGAAACACGCACGTCGGTAAAGCCGAAATTCGCATGACTGCCGACCGCCCGGATCACTCTCTCGCGATCTCTCTGTTCGGCACAGGCCAGCCGGTACCGGAACGAACGGTACTGAGCGCGGGACCCCTGGAGGCCACCTGGGAAGCCGGAGCGCTGCGAAACATCCGCTACGGCGGCATCGAGATCCTGCGAGGGATCGCCTTTCTGTCGCGGGATGAAAGCTGGGGGAACATTCCCGTCGAGATCGCGAATGTTCACGTCATCCAAGAAAGGGCCCGATTTCATCTTTCCTGCGACCTGGCGTTTCTCGGTGGGCTGCAGCGACTTGCGGGCTCGGTCGACATTGCAGGCTCCTCGAACGGAAGCGTGACGTTTTCCGTATCTGCAACTGCGGCGACGGATTTCGCGACCAACCGGACAGGGTTCACGATCCTGCACCCGTTGAAGAACGTGGTCGGCCAACCTGTTGACGTGACCCACACCGACGGCACTCAGACCCGGCAGGCGTTTCCTGAACGGATCAGCCCGGGCCAGCCAATCTTCGACATTCGGTCATTGACACATGACCTTGGACCCGGCCTGAGGGTCGCGATCCAAATGGAAGGCGCCAAATTTGAAATGGAGGACCACCGGAACTGGATGGACGCTTCCTACAAGACCTATTCGGGTTCGCTACTTGATCCGTGGCCGTACGTGATTGCCCGAGGCGAGCGCGTCACGCAATCGGTGACAGTGACCGTGTCAGGAAATCCTTCTGCCGATTCCGTGTCTTCAGATCGTCCGGAACTCACCGTGACCATTGGGGATCGAGCAGGAGTGTTGCCCGACCTGGGAACCGCAATGCCCGCGGATCGGCCGGCCGACCTCTCCCAATTCGTTGGCCAGTTGAGACATGCCAATCCGGCATACCTGGTCATGCGCGTCGACGGCCGGCAATCTGACCTGGATCGGCAGGCAGCGGATCTGGCGACTGTCGCTCGGACAACGGACACCCCCCTGCACCTCGAAACGATACTGTCTGCGACGGACACCGCAGACCGGGAACTCGAGGTGTTGGCCACTGCGCTCGGTCGCTACGACATCGTTCCCGCGGCAGTTGTTGTTACCCAAGCCCACGACATGATGTCCTTCCAGCCAGGGGACCCTCGACCTTCAGGGCCCGGCTACTTGGAAATGGCCACCGCCGCCAGAAGGGCATTTCCAGGCGTTCCAATTGGTGGAGGAATGGTGGCCTTTTTCGCCGAATTGAACCGATTGCCGGTCCCGCATGGGGTGTTCGACTTCGTCACGCACGCGGTTTGCCCGGCGGTCCATGCATCCGACGACCAATCGTTGATGGAGAATCTTGAGGCCGCCAAATGGATTTTCGCATCTGCCAGGGCCATGATTGGGTCCACCCCATACCACCTCGGACCGTCCTGGATATCTTCAAGGGTGAACCCTTATGGTGCCGCCGTCTCACCGAACCCGACAGATGAACGGATCTGCCTTGCAGAAAGCGACCCGAGACAGCGCGGCATCTTTGGCGCGTCATGGGCTT
This sequence comes from Paracoccaceae bacterium, assembly GCA_965208685.1. GTDB lineage: Bacteria > Pseudomonadota > Alphaproteobacteria > Rhodobacterales > Rhodobacteraceae > JAJEFO01. Next base: position 2,885,820 of record CBDBPL010000007.1, read on the forward strand.
TGGGGCTTGTGGCAGCAGCAGCAGAAGCGGGCCTGAACGCCGTGGCGCTTGCGTCCCTTGCAGGTCCGCAAGGGCTGACAATCGGTCCAGACGACCGAAAGCCGCCAGAGTTTCCGTCAGCAGAGGCTACTCCGGCCTTTCACGTGCTAAGGGGATTGGCGGCACAAAAGTCCCGCCACTCAATCACGACGACCATTAGCGACCCGGAGGCCATCGCAGGATTGGGCATTGAAACCCCTGCCGGTCCCGAGCTTTGGCTGGCAAACCTCACAGCGGAAGAACGGGATGTGCACATCGACCCGTGGCACGGCTCTGCGGTGCTGCACATCTTGGATCATGCCCGGTATTCGGATGCCCTCGGGCTGGACTTCCTGGATTCTCCTGGCAGGAAAGTGGACGATGTGACCTCGCTGCGCCTTGCACCTTACGCAACGGCGCGGCTGTCACCGGCGGTTCAGTGATGTCGCCCAATCGGCTTGCCCGACGTCAGTCTGTCGATTCGCATCACGATGCTTTCAGCGTCGATTCCATAGTGACGATACAAGTCTCCGATGGTGCCCGTTTGACCGAAATGCTCGACGCCCAGCGACACCACTTGGTGGCCCGAGACGCTTCCCAACCAGGACAGTGTCGCGGGATGCCCGTCTATCACGGTCACCAACTTGCAATGGGGTGGAAGGCCGGTCAGCAGTCGTTCAGCGAATGATCGGGCGTTTGCAACGCCGCGGGTTCGCGCCCGTTGGGCAGCAGTCCAGCCTGCGTTCAACCGATCAGCGGAAGTAACGGCCAGCACGCCGACATCCCGCCGCGCTTCGCCGATCAACCCGGCCGCGCGTATGGCTTCGGGGGCGATGGCACCTTGATAGGCGATCACGACATCGCAGTTAGGCCCTGGCTTTCGCAACCAGTAGGCCCCATCGACAGCGCCTTGTCGAAATTCGTCGTCAATGCGCCTTCCGGGCTGTTCCAGCGAACTTGTTGACAGCCGCAAATATACCGACCCGCCGGTTTCATCGCGAAGCCACGTTAGTTCATCCGGGTTGCCATCCCCGTCCCGTTGAAGATAGTCGAACGCCCATTCCATGATGACGGCCAGTTCGTCGGCAAATGCAGGCTCGAACGCGGCCAGTCCATCCTGGCTCATCCCGATCAGCGGTGTCCCGATGGACTGGTGCGCGCCGCCTTCCGGGGCCAGTGTGACCCCGGAAGGCGTGCCGACCAGGATGAACCGTGCATCCTGATAGCAAGCGTAGTTCAGCGCATCGAGCGCGCGGGCAACAAAGGGATCGTACACCGTGCCGATGGGGATCAACCGTTTGCCAAACAGCGAATGCGACAGGCCTGCAGCTCCAAGGAGCAGCATCAGGTTCATCTCGGCGATGCCCAGCTCAATGTGCTGCCCCTCCGGCGCAAATTCCCATTTCGCGGTTGATGGTATGCGATGCTCGATGAAGGCGTCCGCCTGACTGGAGCGCGCGAACAGCTTGCGGCGGTTGACCCATGGTCCAAGGCTCGTCGTGCCTGTCACGTCTGGCGAGGTGGTGACGATGCGTTCAGCAAGCGGGCTGTCGCCTTTGGACAGGTCGTCAAGGATCTTGCCAAATGCCATCTGCGTAGAGACCTCGCGGGACATGTCCACAGAAATTCCCGGCACTGCGACCTTTGCATCAGAATGGCGTCGGGTTCCTCTGCTGAAGAAGGGGACGCGTGACAGAAAACTCCGCAATGCCGCGACATCCGGCACGGTTGAAAATGGTTTCCATTCGTCGCCATTTGCGACCCCCATGAGGGATTGCCACTTGGCGAACTGTGTCTTGTTCATCAATCCGCCGTGGTTGTCCTTGTGACCAGCGATAGGCGTGCCCCAGCCCTTTATTGTATACGCCAGGAAGCAAGTCGGCCGGTCATGGTCGATGGAAGCGAAAGACTCCGCCAAGGTCTCGACGCAGTTGCCACCAAGGTTCTCCATCAACGCGGCCAGTTCTTCGTCCGATCTCCGGTCTATCAGTGCCGACACTTCACCCTGATCACCAAGATCGTCCAGCAAGCGCTTGCGCCAAACCGCGCCTCCCATGAATGTCAGTGCCGAATAGTCCTGGTTCGGACATGCATCAATCCAATCTTGCAGCCTTTTGCCACCGGGCTCCTCGAACGCCTTGCGCTGTGCCGTGCCGTACTTGACGCGAACGACATCCCAACCGAAGGTGTCGAAGATCTTCTCGATCCGCTCGAATAGGCCCTCGCGCACGATTCCGTCCAGCGATTGCCGATTGTAGTCGATGATCCACCAGATGTTGCGCAGGTCGTTCTTCCAGCCCTCTTGAAGGGCTTCGTAGACATTGCCTTCGTCGAGTTCCGCGTCACCGACCAACGCGACCATGCGCCCCGTCGGGCCTTCCGTGCCCCATTCCTTTGCACGGATGTAATCCTGAACGATCGATGCGAATGCAGTGATGGCCACACCCAGCCCGACCGACCCGGTCGAGAAATCCACATCGTCCACATCCTTGGTCCGACTCGGATAACTCTGTACCCCCGAGAATCCGCGGAAGTTCTCCATCTTCTCGCGGGAGACTTTGCCCATCAAGTATTGCATCGCGTGAAAGACCGGACTGGCGTGCGGCTTGACCGCGACGCGGTCCTCCGGCTTGAGGGCACTGAAGTAGAGCGCCGTCATGATCGATACCATCGACGCCGAAGAAGCCTGATGCCCCCCGACTTTGATGCCGTTCACCTTGGGCCGAACGTTGTTGGCATTGTGAATCATCCAATGAGACAACCACAGCAATCGCTTCTCGATCGTCTTTAGATGGCCAAGTTCGGAGAGTGTCAGGGCGGTCACGCGAAGATCCCATTCGTTGTGCCCGGCGCTTGCCGACGCGCCTGCACTACTTCAGGACACTAGCGATCTTCCCTTGCAGTTTCCCGGCGCATTCGAACAAAATCAGCAAAGAATTAGCGGAAACCTCTGAAGAATCGAAGAATGCGATGGAATCAGCTACGTTTGATCAAATCGACACTCGAATCCTGCGTGTGCTTCTTGTCGACGGACGGATATCAATGCAGCACTTGAGTGAGCAGATCGGGTTGAGCCCGACGCCAACCGCACGCCGTGTGCAACGACTGGAATCCGTGGGCGCAATCACCGGCTATGGCGCCCGGATCGATGAAGCGGCACTTGGTTTTGATGTCTCGGTCTTCGTGTCGGTCCAGTTGGACAAGCAGGTCGACGACGCCCTGGCAGCATTTGAAAGCGCGATCCTCCAGTTCCCCGAGGTCGTTGACTGCTGGCTGATGACCGGCAACCGGGACTACTTGATGCGCGTGGTTGCGACAAATCTCAGTGACTTCGAGGCCTTTCTCGTCGGCAAATTGGCCAAAGTCGAAGGGGTGGCATCCATCGAGTCGTCCATTCCTTTGCGTCGCGTCAAGTCTGCTCATGCACGGACGCCATAGGCTGGACTGCATGACATCTGAATTTCTTGTCGCAATGCCGGACATCGAGCGATGAGAACTCGCCGGCTCGGCCCATAGCGCTCCCTGCAACGAAAGAATTCGCAGAGCACGCGATCACCTATCTCGGGCACGCGAAACAGTGCATTGGCCACTTCGACGTCGGAGAGCGCAACGTCTCGGTCGCGCTCTCCGTCAGGTTCAGTGCCGGCCGCAGCTTACTGGTTGCCCCAAAGACCCGGGTTGTCGACGTTGTCCCTGGTGATCGAGGTCGTGCTCAAGTACAGCAGCATGCCGACGTCGGTCATCTCAAGCCGGCCCGGCGACCACAGCGCACCGTCCTGATGCACCAGGCCAGGCTCGATCGCTTCGCCAGCGAACTGCTTCGCCATGAATTCCGCGACGAGCGTGCCAAAGTCCGGGATCGGCTGACCGGATGTCTGGTCGGTGGCGCCCTGGCGGATCAGTTCCAGGTTGCCGCTGCATCCATCGATCCCTGCGATGAATATGTGACCGTCTTCGCCGGCCGGCGCAAACTGATCGATCTCCTTCAACGTCTGCACGGTGCCGGCGGCGTAGACGCAATCCGAATGCATGTAGATCCCGTCTATGGGCTGCGCCGAGGCGACGTCGCGAACGATCTCCACACCCTTGGCGGCATCCCAGTCGCCCGGACGCGTGATCAGAGTGATGCCGTCATGTTGATTGAGCACATCCTGGAAGCCGGCACCCCTGAGTTGCGCGACGTTTTGCGCAAGATTGCCCGTGATCTCCAGGACGGTGCCGCTCGGCGAGCCGTTCTTCGAAGTCAGGTGCGCGACCATGGCTTCACCCGCCTGCTGACCGCCCAGGTAGTTGTCCGAAAGAACGACCATGTCCACCACGCAGCCCGAGGGCGCCCGGTCGATCGTGTAAAACGGAATGCCCGCCTCTTTCGCTGCCGCAACGCCGACGCAGATGCCTGCGCTGTCGTCCGGCACGGCGACGATCGCCGACACGTTTTGGGTGATGAAGTCGTTGATGTCGTTGACCTGCTTCTGGGCGTCTCCGCCCGAGGTCACGGAAAGGACTTTCCATCCGTGCTGCTCTGCGCCCACGAGAAAGCCCCCTTGTATCTGCGACTGCGCGCCGTCAAGCGACGGTGCCGCGTATCCGACGATCACCTCGTCGGCCGCCTGCGCCGCACCGCCGAGCGCAAGACCGAGCGCACATGCGGCAACCAGCTGTTTCGAATGCATCCTGTTCCTCCCTCCGGTTTCCTGTCTGACGAATCCATTTGACGTCAGCCCGAGGAAACAGCAGTTGTTTCGGTATGTCAATATGATACTATACGAATATATATTGTCATACCATTTCGGAGGGCAGGGTGGCGCAAAGGGAAAACGCAAGGATCGCAGTGGTCGGGTGCGGCTTCTACGCGCAGAACCACCTTCACGCGTGGTCCGCTCTCCGCGACCAGGGCGCGGAACTTGCCGCAGTCTGCGACCTCGACCACGAAAGGGCCAGAGCGTCCGGCGACGAGTTCGGCGTTCCTTGCCGAGACTGCCACGACTTCAGCATGCCTGTAGCCTCTCAATCAAGTTCCGGCCGCGGCAAACTGTGGAAGAGCGCAAGCGACCCTGGTTCCCGGGACACCAGTCGCTTCATCGCGGCAGCCCTGCAAGGTGCATTGACGGCACCGTATCCGCCATAGTCTTGTCGGCGCTCAACGATCTCGAAGAAGAAGCCGCCGCCGTAGGGCCGGCTGTACAACTGGAAGAACTGTCCGCTTTCGTCTTCGTCATAGAGGATGTTCCCCTCGCGAAGCTGCGCCAACGTGCTCACGTCCAGCGCGAAACGCGCTTCAAGATCGTCGTAGTAGTTCTCCGGGATCGGCAATGCCTGGAAACCCCGCCCGCGCAGGCGTCTTTCGGTCTCGAACAGGTCGCTCGACTCGAAAGCCACGTGCTGCACGGCGGATCCCAGGCGACCTGCAACGAAATGACCAGCCAACGTGCGGCTTGAATCCGCGCCGTTCAAGGTGATGCGCAAGCTGCCATCCGGGCTCTCGATGGCCTGGCTTCGCACGACGCCCCCGGGATCGACGACATCCACGACAGGCCTCTTCGACGCTTCGAACAGAGAGGTGTAGAACAGGGACCACGTGAGCATCTCGTCATGGCCCATGGTCTGCGCGACATGGTCCACGCGGGTCAGCCCGGCCCCTTCCAGCGCCTTTCCGGTTGCCTGGAACTCCACGTCCCACACATCGGTCAGTCCGCTCGCCGCGTCCAGAAAGTGCATGATGCCACCGCCGACCGATTGAATGGCGGGAAGGTGCAGTTCTCCCTGGTCGATGCGCTGATGGAACAGCTTTATCTTCAGCGCCTCTGCCCTGCGAACGGTTTCAGCGGCATCTTGCACGCGCAATCCGATGTCGCAAACGCTGGTTCCGCGCGACAGGTAGGTCGCATGTGCGAATCCTTCCCGCTCGGTATTGATGACGATGTTTATCGCGCCCTGTGTCCAGAGCGAGACGTCCTTGTTGACGTGATCTGCGGCATGGGTGAATCCCAATGTCGTCAATAGCGCGCCGAGCCGATCTGCTTCGACCTCGTCGGCGGCAAATTCGATGAACTCAACCCCCTCGATCTCCGCTCGGGGCGGCATGGACGGGACGTCGAGATGGGGGGCCGGCTCGACCCGGTGTACGTCATCCATGAGCGCCAAGAGGGATCTCATGCCGTCTTCGGCAATGGCCCGAGGGCTGGCGCCCCGAAACTGGTCGTTGAAGATCTCAAGCGAGATCGGACCATCGTAGCCAGTCGCGGCAACCGCCTGCATGAACGCCCGCACGTCCAGATCGCCTTCGCCAGGCATGTTGCGGAAGTGCCGCGACCAATAGAGCAAGTCCATCTCGATCCGGGGTGCATCCGCTAGCTGCACGAAAAAGATCTTGTCGCCGGGAATGCGGCGGACGCTGTCCGGGCTCAGCTTCCGCCCGAGCGTGTGAAAGCTGTCGACGATCAGTCCGACGCCTGGATGGTCCGCGCGCCGCACGATCTCCCATGCATCCCGATGGTCGTTGACATGGGTGCCCCAGGCCAGCGCCTCGAAGCCTACGCGCAATCCGTGTTCGACGGCCGCGTCGCCCAAGGCATTCAGGTCGCCGGCGGCACGGTCAATCCCGCCCAAGGCCTTGGGATGCACCGAAGAACAGACCAGCATGAGATCGGTCCCCAGCTTGCGCATCACGTCGAATTTCCGCTTGGCCCGCTCGAAGGCGCGAGTCCTGTCCGGCTCCGGCAATCCCTCGAAGTCACGAAAGGGCTGGAAAAGCATGATCTCCAGCCCATGGTCCCGCACCATTTGCCCCACTTCGGCCGGACCGCTGTCGTGGGCGATGAAATCCTGTTCAAAGATCTCGACTCCGTCGAAACCCGCTGCCGCGATCGCCGCGAGCTTCTCCGGCAGTTCGCCGGCAATCGAGACGGTGGCGATGCCGGTCTTCATCGCGTTACGCAAAAATCTCCTTGAAGCGGTCGATGCAGAGGCGGAACCCGGCTTCGAAGTCGCCGTCGCCGGGATGATACACGCTCTCGAAGCTGATCACGCCGTCGTAGCCATCGGTGCGCAGGGCATTGGCGAGCCGCCGGAACTGATCGGCCAGTTGGCCCTCGCCCATGCGGCACACTTCCAGCGTGGCAGACGGCGTGTCGACCTGCACGTCCTTGACATGGATATGGCCCAGATATCCGTCCCTCGCCGTCTCGTATCCGCGCGGGTAGGCCTCCTCGTGGCACCAGCAGTTGTTGGCCGGGTCCCAGAGGATCTTCAGCACGTCCTTGGCATCCAGATCGTCGATGAGTTTTCGCGCGGTCCAGTTGGAGTTGACCATTGTGCCGTTGCCGGTCTCGAGCGCGAGCGTAATCCCGGCATTGCGTGCCACGTCGCAGGCCGGGGCAATGAGAGGAAGGGTCCTGTCCCATGCACCGTGGGCGACGTTCCATATCTCGGCGCCGTACTTGCCCCAGAGGATCTGCTCCTTCTTGTTGGTCATGATCCTGACAAGCGGGCTGCCAACCACATGCGCCATGTCGATCACGCGCTTGAGTGCATCCATGTGCCTTGTGTGCAGATCGTCGCCGGGCTTGTTGGCGGCGGTCATGCCTGCAAAGACGTGGCGCGAGAGGCAGGACACGGGCTTTCCGCGGTCACGAAGCTGCGCGTCAATCTCGCGAATCTCCTGCGCACTGTGATCGCCGACTTCCGTGTCGCCAACGAATTGCAGCTCGGCATACTCGAGTCCAAACTCATCCATGACATCTACGGCATGTGCCAGGTCCCGGCTGATGCCGTCGCAGATTACGCCCAGTTTCATTGCACACCTTCCCGATGCAGCTCCGCGTCCACGATCTCTTCGGTCACGCGCGTGCGGGCCAATTTCATTCCCTGCGGACATTTCGACCTGGCCGAACGAATGATCTGCATCCCTGTCGATGCCATCATCATGAGTGCGCCGGCTTGCTTTCCGGGAATTGCGCCTGAATCTGACGAATCGCAGGGACGAACTTCACCGCCCTTCAAGGCGACCTCGGTTGCGCGGGGCTCTCGCGGCCCTGTGGTCACGGTCGGATCGATCGCACCACCTGCAGCCATACGTCCCGCCAGGTCTGCATCGCCGAGGATTGCCAGTTCTGGCTGATCGCGGTTCATCACCATCACGCAGGCCGCATCGAACCACCCCCCGACCTCGGCCACGCTGCCTGAGGGGGTGCCGCCCATGTCATGAGAGGCGGTCATGCGCGCCGCTCTCCGGCCGAAGCCAGTCACCTCGAACCCGTTGGCAATCAGATCCTGCGTGAACCCGGATCCCATGTCCCTCAAACCAATCGCGCCAACGCGCATTTCACTTTGTCCTTCCGTTCCTCAATTGGCGGGGTTTCGAGCGTGCATCACGCCGGACCGGTCCGGCAGACACCCCCGGTCCCAACTCCACCTCGTCATCGCACGAGGAAGAGCGAAATTTGCGGGAACGCGACGAGGATCGCGAGGATCGTGGCCTGCAGCAGGATGAACGGCCCGAACGAGCGATAGATCGTCACAAGGTCAATTTCGGGTGGTGCCACGCTCTTGAGGTAGAAGGCGGCTGACCCAAAGGGCGGCGTCAGAAACGCGATCTGCATGTTCACGCTGAACAGGATCCCGAACCAGATCGGATCAAAACCCAGTTGCTTCACGATCGGCATGAAGACCGGCATGGTCAGCAACACGATGCCGATCCAGTCCATGAACATTCCAAGTATGAAGAAGATGCACATCATCACGAGGATGATCACGATCGGGGCGACATCCAGGCCCACGATGGCGTTTGCAACAAAGCGGTTTCCGCCTGACAGGCTGAATGCCCCGGCAAGAACGGTCGCGCCAAAGGTAACCCAAAGGATCGTGCCAACCGAACGGAACGTCTGCTCCAGACCTTCCAGCACCATGACCGTGCTCAACTCGCTCCGCACCCAGATCAGCAACAGGGAAGCCACGACACCCATTGCGGCTGCTTCTGCATAGCCGGTCACGCCGCCATAGATCGAGCCCAGGACAAGGTCGACCACGATCAACGGCGGCAACAGTCCCTTGGCGATGGGATAGTCATCGGTTCTCTGAAGCCATGCGACCAGCAGCAACGCCGTCGTGGCGCTTGAAAAGATAAGGGTCGCAATCTGCTCGGTCCGACCGAATCCAAGGAAGCTGACAACAACGGCACAGGCCAACCCGATCACGAAGGGCGTCAGGTTGAGGACCAGTTCCATCCTCGAATTGACGTCCAGCTGCTCGACATCCACGCCGGACTCCTCGGGCAAGGGAGCAAGTGACGGATTCAGCCGAGTGCGAATGACGATGTAAAGAATGTAGGATCCCGCCAGCATCAGCCCCGGGATGAAGGACGCCGTAAAAAGCTTGGTGATCGATGTTTCCGTGACCAGGCCGTAAATGATCAGCACGACCGAAGGCGGGATCATCGTGCCAAGCGAACCGCCCGCACAGATTGTTCCGATAGCAAGGTGCTTGTCATAGCCAAGCCGCAGCATTTGCGGCAGCGCGACCAGGCCCAGCAGCACGATCTCGCCGCCGATGATCCCCGACATTGCCGCCATGATCACGGCCATCACCGTGGTAACGATGGCGACGCCACCTCGGGTCTTTCCCATCGCTACGTTCAGCGCGTCATACATGTCCTTCGCAATGCCAGATCGCTCCAGCAGTGACGCCATGACAATGAAGAACGGCACCGCGATGATGGCATGCGTCACGACCAGGTCGTAGACGCGCTGCATGACGAGCCCGAGACCCGGTTCGCCGAAATTCAGCCAAATGATGATCGCGCCCAGGAAACCGGTGGCAAATCCCAGCGGCACGCCGGCGACAAGCAGGACAAAAATGCCGACAAGCAGCAGCAGCGACAGGGTTCCGACGCCAAGGTCCGCGCGGAAGTCGCCCAAGAGAACGAGAGGAACGACCAACGCGAGCGCGACGGTGAGCGCGAAGAACGCGATCGGCAGATGGATGGACTTCATCGTCGCGTCCGCCCCGGCTTGCTTTCCTCGGCGGTCTTCGAATCGACGGGTCCGGAAACGCCTTCGTCGTGATCGGCCTCAGCCCAATCCGGGTTCCTGGTTCCGCGACCGTACCAGTCGACCAGCAGATTGTTCACTGCGCCAAGTGCCACCAGGCAGGTGATGATCAGAACCAGAGGCTTCATGGTCGCGGGCACCGGCGGATCGAAAATCGTGCCCAGGCGTTCCCAAGTGATGAATGCGTCCCATGCCACGTCATAGCCGCCAATCACCATGAGGACGGCGTAGACGACGAGCACGAAGATCGCGAGATAGTCGAAGAACAGACGAACGTTGGGCGAAACGATGTCGTAGACCGCCGTGATCCGGATGTGGGCGCGCCGCTGCATCGTGTATAGCCCGGCGGCGAGATACACGATGCTCCCCAGCCAAAGCGTGAGTTCGTTGACCCAAAGCGTTGGGCTGGCAAACAGGTAGCGCATGACCACTTCGAAGAACGTTACGAAAACGCCTGCGAGGATCAGGAACATCATCACCCGCGAAATCGACGTGACAATGCGGTCGTAGACGGTCACGCGCGGGCTGTCCGGACCGGCCAGCACGTATGCCCAGATGCCCCTGATCGGACCCCTCGATTCAACGAGCGCCTTTGCTCGGTCGTCCATGCGCAGCCTCCCTCGAACCGCAGGTCCGGACCGGCGATGGGCAGCCCAAAGGGCCTGCCCATCTCCTGAGCGACAAGGTCAGTTGACGAGTCCGACCGACCTCATGAAGGACAGATGGCTGTCCAGCACGGCCTGGGCGGCAGGTGTCTTGGCACCCCAGTCGGCCCAGCGGCTCTGCGCGAATTCGCGGAACGCCTTGCGGTCCTCGGTCGACCAGTCATAGAGCGTGACGCCTTCGGCCTGAATGCGCGTTGCGGTCTCGTTGTCCCGAATTTCGGTCAACAGGGCGAGATCGAGCGCGATGCCCTTCAGCGACACCTCAATGGCCTTTTGCACCGACGCCGGAAGCTTGGCCCATGCACCCTTGTTGCACGAAAGCTGTTCGGCGGGCATCGAGTGAAAGCCCGGATAGGTCGCATGCTTGGCGACGTCAAAGAGACCCAGGTTTGCGTTCGTATTCAGGGTCGATGCATCGGCCCCGTCCACGATTCCGGTGCGCAGGGCGTTCGGAACCTCACCGAAGTCCATCACCACGGGCTTTGCACCGAAGGACGCGAAGATCTCTGTTTCCAGCCCTGGAGGAGAGCGGAATTTCCAGTCCTTCAGGTCCGCGAAGCCTGCCAGGGGCGCGGTGGAACTAAGCGATTCATGGCCCTGAAGCCAAAACCCGACCACGTGCATGTCCTGTGCGTCGTAGAGGTGTTCCTGCACCACTTCCCTGCCGCCTGCATGGTAGAACCACGACAGGAACTGGTACGGCGTGTCATAGCCTCCCATGATGTCACCGGCGAGCATCCAGCCCGCGTCCTTGCCGACATTGCCAGTGATCCCGCCCATGTCGCAGTCAAGAATTCCCTGGCTTGCCGCGCTCATGACCTCGTTCTGGGCGACGACTTCGGACGAGTAATGCATCTGGAATTCGACCGCGCCGCCGGTCATGGTCTGCACTTCGTCAATGAAACGCTGGATCAATTGCCCAGGCGTGGACTCAGCGTTGAAGTGGGTCTGGATGCGCAGCTTGTGGTCCTGCGCCGTTGCCGGAATTGCGGTCAGCGCGAGAACGGCTGCGCCAACAAGGTATTTTGTCATTGTCGTCATGTGATCCTCCATGTGTCGACGAAGGCGTCGGCTCGACATCCGGGATGTCCCCGGTTTGTTTCAGCCAAGGCCTCGTCTCAAGTGGCGACACGAATTCACAACGGCGTTCTTCAGGGCAAGGAGAAACACATCAACTGATGCATATTGATGCCTAAGTCGCATCAAGTCGGCGGATCACGCATTGACTTTGATGTACTCTGATGTGAACTGGGATCATGAGAGTGGACAAAATCCCGAACAGGCGTGCCACCGTCGTGGAAATCGCCAGACGGGCGGGCGTCGGCACCGCCACCGTGGACAGGGTGCTGAACGCGCGACAAGGAGTCCGTGAAGAGACCCGCCAGCGAGTCGAACAGGCCAAGGCCGCCATCGAGCAAGGGATCCCGGCCGGGCCGAGCAAGAAACCGTGGCGCTTGAAGGTGCTCTTGCCTGAACTTGCGGGGGCGTCCACCGAATACCTGGGCCAGTGCTTTCAAGAATTCGGCGCCCGGCGTCATGCGACGATCGAGTGTGTCTTCACGAAGAAAATGGAGCCTGCCCTCTTGGCCAGAAAGCTCCGCGCCTGTGCCGGGCATGGCCTTGATGCGGTGGCGTTCCAGGCCCTGGAGGATCCGCGCGTGCATAACGCTGTGGACTATCTTCACAGTTTGGGCATCCCGACGCTTGGCCTGCTGTCGGGCCTTGCCAACCGGCACCTGATAGGAACCGCGGGCGCCGACAATCGCGCGGCCGGGCGGACCGCCGGCTTCCTCATGGGACGGCTGGCGCAGCAATCAGGGAGCGTGGCAATTGTCACGGGCGGTCAACTCTATCGCATCCACGAGGATCGCGAAATGGGGTTTCGCGCCGCCTTGCGCAGCGGCTTTCCAAAATTCGGCAGTGCGATCGTCATCAACGGCCATGACGATGCCTCTGAAATCTACAAGGTTGTTCGGGAGGCCCTGGACCTTCATCCCGATCTCGTGGGAATCTACAACGTGGGAGGCGGAAGCGAAGGGATCGCGCGTGCATTGCGCGAAGTCGAAGTTACGGACGAGCTTGTCTTCATCGGACACAACCTGACCGAGCGGACACAATCCTACCTTCTCGACGAAACGATGGACATAGTGCTCCACCTCAACATGCGCGATGTTGCAGCATCGGCGACAGACGCCATGATCGCCCACCTTGAGCACCGGCCCACGACGTTGCGTCCATTGCCGATCAGCGTAGTGACCCGCGAGAACATTGTCGGGATGTCGCTTTCCTCGTCCAGTGCAAGCGGGTCGCGATGAAGACGCTACACGCTTTCAGGCGTGACTATGCTGAAATCCAACGCCGCGATCGGCTTCTGCTGCTTGCCCTGAACGGCAAGCAACATCGCGTCAATGGTTCTTGACGCGACGCTTTCGATCGGCGTGGCAATTGCTGCCGCGATTGTTCCGTCCAGCAAGGCGCTTTCCGATGCCGCATTGATCTCGTGACAAATGTAGACGATCCGCCCGGCACGCCCGTCATTCTGCAACGCCTTGAGGACACCTCTCACGCCGCCACCGCACTGGTACAGCCCGCTCAGATCTGGCGCGCGCCGCAAGAGTTCCGAGGCCGCCTCATAGGCGACGGCTGCATCGTCCAGGTAGACAAGGGATTCCTTCAGCAGGACGTCGGGGGCTTGCTCGCGCATGTAGCTCCGGAAACCGACTTCAAGCGCTTCGTGGCCCAGATAGCGATGCGAGCCGACAAGGATGCCTACCTCTCCTTCCGAGAGATACCGGCGCATCAGCCAGCCGGCGGTGCGACCCGCCTTTCGCCCGTCTATGCCGATGTAGCCCTTGACAGAGGCGGCACTCAGCGGACTGAGCATCGAAAAGACGTGGCAACCCGCCTCCGTGGCGGAGTCAATCGCCGAAGTCACGCTCGGGTGGTCAATCGAAACCACGCCGAGCGCATCGACCTTTCCCGCCATGTCGCCGATCCGACTTGAAAGATCATCCGGGGACAGCGCATCCACGAAAGACACTTCGGTGGAGACCCGGATGCCGGCCGCGTCGCCGGCTGCCGTTTCGATTGCCCGGCCCAGCGCCCGGTAAAACGCCTTGCTCTCCTTTTGCAGAATGAACCCGAGCCTGCAAAAGGGGTGCGCACCGGCGACGCGGTCCGCTATCAGCCCTTTCGCGTGGTAGCCAATCCGGGACGCAGCCTCCAGGACGCTCTCGGCGGTTTCTCGGCGGACCTTGGCGCGTCCGTTCAACACGCGATCAACGGTTGCAATGCCAACGCCGGCCGCACTGGCTACATCTGCCATCGTGACGCGTCGCTCGCCCATCTGATAGCTCCTCTCAAGGAATCGATAGATCTTGATAGGTTTGATAAAAACTATCAATGCAGGAGTTGATTGGATAGCATAATCGCGGCAATGAATTCCGTAGTCCCTAATTGGGGGAACTTACGATGCCCGATAATGGCTACCGCGACTATTCGCTCACCGGACCGAACGCCAAGGCCTCCTCGCTTGGCAATGCCGAGTGGTACGCATCTCCCGCCCCACGCAAGCGAATCAAGGAGCTCACGAAACGCTCGGACCGGCTGGCACTCACCAACTACGGAACCTGGCTGGGGCTTGTCGTCGCGACGGGCGCTCTCCTGGTCGCGGTCTGGGGAACGGCCTGGGCTTGGCCGGTGGCTCTGGTCTATGGCGTCTTCTATGGCTCCGGCGCGGATTCTCGCTGGCATGAAACCGGACATGGCACACCGTTCAAGACACGCTGGCTGAACGACGCGTTCTATCAGCTCGCGTCGTTCATGTCGCTTAGAAACCCGCATCTCTGGCGCTGGAGCCACACGCGGCATCACTCGGAAACCGTCATCGTCGGTCGCGATCCGGAGATCGCCTTCCCGCGTCCGCCGTCGATCCGAGACTGGGTGCTGAACCTGCTGTACATTCCAGCCATCACCAAGGAGTTGGGGAAAATGGTCCGCATCGCGCTTGGAACCTTGACGGACGCAGAGAAGAGCTTTCTGCCGGAAAGTGAGTGGTCAAAGACCTTCGCGGCATCTCGGGCGCAACTGATGGTGCTCGCCGCGGTTGGTCTTGCGGCCGTCGGCTTGCAGAGTTGGCTGCCGCTCTTCCTGATTGGGCTCCCCACCTTCTATGGCTCCTGGCTGCACCACATCCTGGCAACAACGCAGCATGCGGGCCTTGCCGAGGACGTCCCCGACCATCGCATGAATTCCCGCACGGTCTATTTGAATCCGTTCTTCCGCTTCGTCTATTCCAACATGAACTACCACGTCGAGCATCACATGTACCCGATGGTGCCGTTCTACAATCTTCCGGCGCTGCACGACGAGATCAAGGCGGACTGTCCTCCCGCCTACAGTTCGCTTTGGGCCTGCTACCGCGAAATGGTTCCCGCCGTGATGCGCCAGCAGGCCGACCCAAACCACTATATCCGGCGCCCGCTGCCTGCGGGCGCTGGCGCTGCCCCGGCCTACGAGCGGCCAGTCATTGCAGCGGAATGATGTGATGCCCAACTGGGTGCGTGCCTGTGGCGCAAACGATGTCGACGCCGAGGATCTGGTCCGTTTTGACCACGGAGACCGCACCTTCGCCGTCTATCGGAGTCCCGATGACGAGTATTTCTGCACGGACGGGCTATGCACGCATGAGCAAGTCCATCTCGCAGACGGGCTTGTCATGGACTACGAGATCGAATGCCCGAAGCACAACGCGACTTTCGACTACCGCACCGGGGAAGCCAAGCGCGCGCCCGCCTGCGTCAATCTCGCAACCTATCCCGTAAAGATCGAAAACGGATCGGTCTGGATTGAAATCTGAGGCTCGGCATGAAGCGGAATTGGGACTGCCGCTTACGACGCCGGTGTCGGAACTGCACCGCAGCCACGATTCCGACGGAGCGCTCAAGACCGTTGGCCGGATGGCGATCGTGGAGGACGGTTGCATCATTGAGCGCGGCACTCCGCAGGAATGCTGCTCAAGCCGCGCAAGTGGATCATTCCGACGAAAGTGGTGAGCCGGGGGCAGAGCGAATTTCCTTCTTTGAGTGATCGGCACTTCCTGCATGGGTATCCCTGAACCGGCCAACACTCCCATTCAAGCCGTCCGTGACGCCTCCTGACCGGAAGCGAATTCGGGGCGGCAATTGGCCTCGCGAGCCTGACCGTTGCGCCGGCGGCGCCGGAAGACGAGCCGCGCTCCCGCGCACTCATGGACGAGCAACACTATCGCGGCGCGCCGTGGAAGATCAGCCAGACCGTCTGGTACGTGGCCAACGACGACAGCGGCGCGTGGCCTGCGCTGGCCGCCTTCTCGGCGGCGGCGCTCAAGTGCAGCGCGCGCGACGCCTGGTTCGGATGGTGCCCCCGCGACCAGCACGGGCAGCTGCACTTGGTCGCCAACAACGTCCGCCTGTTGCTTCTCGGGCGCCGTCCGAACCTCGGCTCGCGGTTCCCTGCGCCCGGCGCATCGAGCACCGGGATGTGCGCGAATGCGCTATCCAGATCCCGTTCCCTGCTCCCGCTGACTGATTCGGCCGCTTCACCGATTGCAGTCACGTGCAAAGCCCGATGCTGTTGACTGTAGCCGGAGCGGTCGCCAAATGTTTCACGATCGAATTCGGCAGATTGGCGATTCGCCATGCGGTTGCGAAGTTCGTCGACCGCCGCCAAATCGATCGTCGGGAACGGCCGCGACCTTGCAGGTCGCCTAAACAGGATGAAAACCGTGAAATGGTCACCGGAAAGGACGCAGGTAAACAGTTGGAACGAATGGGATCCGCTCAAGCACGTCATAGTCGGATACGCGACGGATTGTCATATTCCGCCGCCGGAACCGGCCCTCGAAGCCAAGGTCCCGGAGGACTCCGACATGAGAGGGCAGTGGGGAAAACGACCCCAAGACATGATCGACCGTGGCAACGAACTGCTTGATGCGTTCGCAGAAATGCTGCGCGGTCGCGGTATCAGGGTTGACCGCCCGACTCCGATAGACTTTTCCCAACCTGTAGTCACTCCGGACTTCGAAACCGGCAGTGGGTTCGGATGCATGCCACCCCGCGATGTCCTGCTGACGGTCGGGAATGAAATCCTGGAAGCGACGATGTCCTATCGTTGCCGCTGGTTCGAATACCTGTGCTACCGTCCCTTGTTGACGAGGTACTGGGAGGAGGACCGAAACTTCCGGCACGAGGCTGCGCCAAAACCGCGGCTGGCCGACAGCGATTATCGCCCCGACTACCTTTCCGGAAACATCAGCATTGAAACCCGGCTGGAGTGGACCGCAGAAAAGTACTTCGTGACGACGGAGGAGGAACCGCTGTTCGATGCCGCAGATGTCTTGCGATTCGGAAAGGACCTCGTTGTTCAGCACGGGTTCACGACCAACCTGAAGGGAATCGAATGGATTCGGCGCCACTTTCCGGAACACAGGGTACATGCGACCAATTTTCCTGGAGACCCGTACCCGATCCATATCGATGCGACCTTCACGCCAATCAGGCCAGGCCTCATCCTGAACAATCCCGAACGCCGTTTGCCGGACGATCAGAGAGCACTGTTCACGAGGAATGACTGGGAAATCGTCGATGCTGCCCGCCCCGCTCACAATTCGCCTCCGCCGCTATGCTATTCGTCGACATGGCTGTCGATGAATGTCCTCGTGCTTGATCCCAAGACCGTTTGCGTGGAGAAGTCGGAGGTCCATCAGGCGGAGCAACTCGACCGTCTCGGAATGGAAGTTATCGAAGTGGATCTTCGTGACGCGTATGCGTTCGGAGGAGGTTTGCACTGCTGTACGGCAGACGTATACCGGGAAGGCGGAATCGAGGACTATTTTCCCGTCCAGCCTGATTTCGCCGGGGCAATGTAACCGCGGTTGCGAGCGTTGCGCAGCGCGCCGGGCTTGCGCTTGAGCACTGGCGCGTGTGGCCGGGGGCCCGGGGGACTTGAAGACGGTCAGGAAACTGGTCAGATTCTGACAAGCGAGAATTCTCGCAGGACTCATCGATCCACGAATCCACGCCACTCCTATCCCGCGGCAGGCAGCCAACGAAGGAACGCCAATGAACCGCTACGAACGATTGATGAAGCGCATAGATGAGGGCGAACGGATCCTCATTGACGGCGCAACCGGTACGGAAATCGAGAGACGCGGCGTTCCCCAACTGGACAACGCCTGGAACGGCGGCGGCGCGTTGAGCCATCCGGACATTCTTCGCACGGTTCATGAGGACTACATTCGCGAAGGCGCAGAAATCGTCATATCGAACACGTTTGCCACGCATCGGCATGTGCTGGTTGATGCAAGGGTCGAGGATCAGTTTGAGCAATTGAACCGCCGAAGCGTCGAGCTGGCCAGGGAGGCGCGAGATCGCATGGCGGCTCCGGACGTCCTGGTGTCCGGGGGCATTTCGTACTGGTCCTTTACGGAAAATTGGCCGGAACCCGAGAGCCTGCGCAGCAACGCCGAAGCACAGGCATCGGTCATGGCCGAGGCAGGCGCAGACCTGCTGATGCTGGAGATGATGGTGGACATCGACAGCATGCTGGTCGTACTCGAGGCGGCCCGGACAAGCGGATTGCCGGTGTGGGTCGGACTGTCCTGCGAGCGGGATCCCACCGGAGCCATGACGCTCTTGCGAGGCGGCGGTCTGGCCGATGCCCTCGACGCCCTGGCTGGACGCGAGGTTCCGCTCGTGAATATCATGCACACGGAGGTGGAGGACATCGACGCCTGTCTCGACGTCGTGCAAGAGCGTTGGCCAGGACCGGTCGGTATCTATGCGCATTCTGCACGTTGGGACGGCCACGTCTGCATTTTCGACAACACCATTCACCCGGACGCATATGCAAACCATGCGAAATCATGGCTACGACGTGGTGTGCAGGTCATAGGCGGCTGTTGCGGCCTGGGCGTCGACCACATCAAGGCCCTTCGCGAAATGCTGTAGTCCGGTTCTGGAGCAAATGCCGGACGTCTTGCAGGTCATTTCAGCCGCGATCTTCAAAACCTCGGCAACGGGAACTGCCGAGCCGTGCCGATCCTCCGCATCGGCAGTCGGCCGGCAAGGTCGATCCGACGCGTGGCGTTCGCGTAGAATGTCGCGCCACAACGCAGCGAAGCAAGGGTGGCGGCACGAAACAGTGAGCAAGGCCTGTCCAAACAGACGCAGGGAGGGAGCGCGCATGAATTCGAACGAAAGGGCATCTTTCGGCAATCCGTCCGTTTGCCACAGAGGCAGACAATGAACGTGTCGGAAAACAACTGGTTCGACGCTCAAGTCTCTGAGGCATTTGGTCAGGGCAGGACTTTGCCCGCAAGCATCGCGTATGAAGGCACGTTTCAGCTGACCTCCGTCGTCGATGTCTCGGGCCTGGTGCTTGCCGCCATGACGGCCGCCGCGCAGCAGCTGGCTGCGCTGGTTGGCGCTGCAAGAGTTTCCATCGACCGACGTCGAACCGAGCTTTGGTGCGGGCTGACGCTGAAGCCGCAGAACTGGGTCTTGCCGGAAGCATGGGACCTCGTTGCCGGCAACTACCGGGCAAAGGATGGCTGGATCAGGCTCCATACAAACGTGCCGCAGCACCTGTCGGCCGCGCTTCGCGTGCTTGGAGCGGATGCGGATCGCGACGACGTGGCCCGGAAGGTCCTGTCATGGAATCGCCTTGATCTTGAACAGGCCATTGTTGAGGCCGGGGGCGTGGCCGCAGCCATGAACGGGCTGTCTGATTGGGCGGCGCATCCTCAAGGACGGGCCGTGGCCACCGAGCCATTGATCCACTGGCACGAAAGCCCGGGGTTCAAATCCCGATTGCCGGCGTTCGCGGGAAACCTTGACGGACTCAAGGTCCTCGACTTGACGCGCGTTTTGGCGGGGCCCGTCGCGACGCGTTTTCTTGCAGGATTCGGTGCCAGCGTGCTCCGGATCGATCCGCCGCACTGGCGGGAGGACGGGCTCGAAGCCGAGGTGACGCTTGGCAAGGCCTGCGCGAGTCTCGATCTGCACAAGGCGGAGGACCGGACGCGCCTGGAATCCCTGTTGTCCGAGGCGCATGTGGTCGTGCATGGCTACCGGCCCGGCGCGCTTGATCGGCTCGGATACGGCGAATGCCGCCGTCGCGAGATCAATCCCGACATCATTGACGTGTCGCTGTCGGCATATGGCTGGACCGGACCATGGCGGAAGCGGCGCGGCTTCGACAGCGTTGTGCAGGTCAATTCGGGCCTTGCACAAGAGGGAATGACGCGCCTTGGCACGGACAAGCCGGTGCAACTGCCTATCCAGGCCCTGGATCATGGTACCGGCTACCTGATGGCCGCCGCCGCACTTTGTGCCTTGCGCCTGCAAAGGGCCGACGGACGTGCCAGATCGGCCAGGCTGTCGCTGGCGCGAACGGCGCACCTGCTGATTTCCAATGGCGTGCGGGATCCGATTGCCCCGCCTTCAAGCGAGACTTGCGCCACGGAACTGGCAGAGATGACGCACTGGGGCCCTGCGCGTCGTGTCGCCTTTCCAGTGGCACTGGATGGGTGCGGCCCGGTCTGGCGAAGACAGGCCGCCCCGTTTCGTTCGGCCAAGGCAGAATGGCCAGCGAGCGAAAGACAGGGCGTGGAGCCCTGAGCGGAACATGGCTGAATGGCTCTTCGGTAGTCGCGAACCGCCCCTGAGATTGACGTCCGATCCGGGGTCGCTGTTCAACTTCCTCACGGCAGATCCTGGATCCTGGCAAGAGCGCGGCAACCGCTCGGACGGCGATTGGAAGAGCCGACAGCCCTCGGTCCAGACGCTGACAGGGAGATTCCTGCAGTATGTCACGCGCCGGAGAATTCCGGCGCCCAGTCTTTCCCCCAAGCGTCCTTCCACAACTTGTCATAGGTCACGTTGGACTTGGCGCTGCCGCCCCGCCAAAGATCGAACCTTGGCACAGAATGGGTGTCGAAGAACGAGGAAATCCTGTCGCGAAGGTCGTCGGCTGTCGCGGAATGCTCCGGGAGCTCGACCAGGTTCGTCCGCTCCAGGGGATCGTTGGCCAAGTGGTACAATTCATCGTTCATTGGATAGGATCCTGCGCCTTGGAACCGCATGGCATAGAGCCACTCGCGGGTCCGGATGGCGCGCGTTTCCTCCTGTTCAAAGAAGATTGCGTCCGGCCAGTCCTGCACTTCACCCCGAAGCGCGGGGCCCAGATCACGTGCGCTGCTTGGCAGGCTCGGCCGAACGTCTTCAGCACCCGCCATCGCTGCCAGCGTCGGAAACAGGTCGATCTGGCTGACCAGTTCGTCGCATACCAACCCTTCGGCAACGGGACCTCCTGCCATGATCAAGGGGACCTGGTACGAAGGTCGATGGGCGCTGGCCGGGAAGCTCGCGGCACCGTGCCCCCAGATTCCGTTGTGACCGAGCGAAAATCCGTGGTCGGAAGTGTAGATGACCACCGTGTTCCGGTCGAGCCCGAGCCGCTCAAGTGCCGCGAGAACGCGCCCTACCCCGTCGTCGATCAAGCTGACCTGGCTGAAGTAGTTCCGAAGCGACTCAACATTGTTCGGCAAGAGCAGCGGGCCCTTGAATTGCTCGCGCAAGCCGCCTGCCGCTACGCGCATCCCGAACCGGTCGAGGACCTCGCCTGAAATTCCCTCTCGCGGGATCGAATGCATGTCCGGTTCGTCATAAAGGCCAGCAAACTTGTTGTCGGCACGGCCTTGGATCGCCGGCCAGTGCCCGTAGGGGCCGTTGTAGGGTACGAACGCAAAGAAAGGTTCGTCCAGACCGGCCCGATTCTCCAGAAACTCGATGGTCTTGTCGGTAAAGAAATCGACCGTATGGCCGGCAAACCTGTATCGCTCGCCCTGATCGATGACCTGGTTGCCGTAGAAGCTGGTAGTGTGGCCGTGCGGAAACGTGACCCAGTGATCAAAGTCCAGCTGCGGCACGAACGGCACCCCGAGATGGAACTTGCCGATCAATGCGGTTGCGTAGCCAGCCTGCCTGATGATTGACGGGATGTTGGAGAATTCCGCGACCGCGGACCAGTTCTCCGGCCAGCGGTCGATGAGCCTGTCGTCAAGCCAGTTATGGATCCCGTGCTGGCTAGGCATCAATCCGGTCAGGACGGAAGCGCGGCAAGGCGAGCACATGGCGTTCACGCAGAATGCGTTGGCGAACCGGGTTCCGCGCTCGGCCAACTGGTCGATATGCGGAGTTTTGACCTCATCGTTGCCGTAGCAGGCCAACAAGTCTGCCGGCTGGTTGTCGGACATGAAAAGAAGGATGTTCGGGCGTGTCATGGGCACTCTTGGTTGGATGGACAATCTGCCCCCAAACATGAGAAGGAGACAAGTTCAACTTCCGGATTTGCGAAGGCGTGGCACACGACCACGCCGGCAGCGACACGCGACATCGAAGTTCGCAAAATGCAGTAGGCATCCTTTCCTGCTTGAACGGAGAAATTGATCGTCGCAGTCAGGCGATCATGTCGGTTCCGGAAGCCAAACAATTCGCCATTCCTGCCGAGAGGGAAGACCCGTGCGTTCAAAGCGCGCAGCTTGCCGCGCTCCATCCGAAGGCAGTTCCAGTCGAGATGTCAGATGAGCGGCCAGTGCCGGAAGCACTCGCGCCGCCCAAACGGATCGCTGGATCAGAAACATCCCGTGCGGAATCGCCCGACCCCTCTGGCGAAGACCGAGATCCCGGACTGCGTCTTAAGGGCGGGAAGCGAAGGACTGCCCTCGGACGCCATGCCTTGGCCGCGCGCTTTGTCGGCCTGCCCCCGTGGGATTTGTCGCGGCGCATTGCCAAAGCGCCCGCTTAAGGGTCGTCTACCCGGCGCCAGCCGCCAAGGTCCGAAGGCGACGGCTCTGTCTGCCAATCCTGCCTTGATGCGGCAATCAACGAGGCCCAGTCGTCGGGAGGGTTTTCCCGTGCCAGCATTTTGGCGAAGACCTTGTACGGATCGGTTCTGCTCCTTGATGAGCGCAACGTGGATTGGTCATTGACCCACGCGTAGACGATCACCTTGGCCCTGGCGTCATAGCGAAAGAACAATCGAAACCGCCTGCCGATTCTGGCGCGTCGCCAATGGCGGTGGCGTGGACCGAGAGTGTTGCCTTGGCGAAATTCGTCTCGTGACGGATCCTGCGGAACGATCTCCAGCATCAACCGGCTCAGTGCGTGAAACAGCTTGACGTTCGCATTGGATGCGAACTCCGCGGGATCGCGTCGGTGCGCGCGCTGCACTGCGTGGTGGAGATTGCGCAGCTGAACGATGAGGCAATCGTGGAACAGCAGAGTCCAACCGTGGCGCTGCATCAGAGAGCGACTTCTCCGTCGATTTCCCCGTCCGGCCCCTCGTGACGCCGCGCGCATTCGAGCATGTCCTGTGCCAGGTCGTCCGGAATCGCCCGCACATGCCGCCCGGCCTGGACATCCCCGGCAAGCAGGTCAAGAAACGCGGCGATGGCCGGATCTTCGTGCTCGGCGTCGGCGCGGCTGACGACAACTTGTCCATCGTCTTGGAGGTCGAATGCAACCTTGGAGCCGACATCGACCTTCAATGCCTGGCGGACTGACTTGGGCAGCGTGATCTGGCCCTTCGCGGTCATTGTCGCGACTTCGTGGATGATCGACATGTTCTGCACTCCTTCTGCGCACGGCGGATTCGTAAGGATTTTTCCTTACAATGTCAACGAAACGTGGGCATACTGTATGAGGGCTCACCGAAGTGAGTCCCGCGGCGACTCCATCAGCGACCCGACGATGCCGACGTCGGCTGACAATTGCCAATTCTGTATCAAGTCGGGATCGAGAGGTTGAGCGTTGCCAGCAGACGGCCACCGCGCTCCCGGACAGCGAAGAGCCCGCCGCTCCTGCCAAAGGAATCGTCCGCGTTCGGAACACGCCTCGCACCACGCCCCTCCGAATAAAGCGGATCATTGAAGATCCTGTCGTTCCACTCCTCAGGGTAAAGCGCCTGGCTTGTCAGGTGCGCTGTGTTGCCCACATGCACCTTGTAGTGCGTGTGGACCGCGCGTTCGCCATAGAATCCCGGATAGATCGTGTCGAACTCGACAATGCCTTCCGCATCTGCAGCCAGCACGCCGCGCAGAAATCGGGTTGGGGCGTCCGGCTCGCGACGCCGACCCCTCTGCCGTGCCGGGTTCGGGCTGTCGGGATCCGCGGTATGGCCGGAGTAGTTTCCGCGGGCATCACATTGCCAAACATCCACTATGGCTCCCGGGATGGGCTCGCAGGCCTGATCGGTGACGCGCAGCGACAGGGTCATCGGCGTGCCGATGACGCCCTCGGCGATGTTTCGGGCGTTCATCGTGTCGGTGCAGATAAAATAGGGGCCTTCCACCGTGTCTCTCGAAAGGTCGCATCGTCCGGCTCCGGCGAAGTCCGCAGACGCAGCGATGCGGCCGGACAATCTTGACACTGCCACGCCGGCATTGTCGCATCCCGTGACGCGACCAGCGGAAATCATCGGTCGGTCGGCAGCAAGTCCGGGCACGGCAGCTGTGCCGACGCCGACGGCCGCCAACCCGGTCAGCATGCCACGGCGCGTCAACTCGGATTTCTCTGGCTGTTTCATTCTCCATTTCCTCCAAAGTCGCTCGCTGCATTCATGCGGCCAGGACGGCAATGCGCCCTGAGCTTCCATATAACGTCACCTGAAGCGCTTTCCGCCGCTGGCCGATGCCTCTCGCTGAATCCCACGTTCGATGATGTCGTTGACCTGACCACGCGCCGAAGCTGCGCGTTGCGGATCGGCAAGGCTGAACTCGGCACCGGGGAAGGTGAAGAGATCGGATCAGTCCGGCCCTACATGCGCTCGGACCGATTGACGGGCACTGCGTCGAATTCAGGAATGTCGAGACCGAGATCCAGGTTTTCGGACAGACGTCGCGCCTGTTGCCGGATCGCGTCGCAGAGACCCTTCCCGACCGGCCGCGGCAGATTCTCCGTCGCATGTACCAATGCCTGTGCGATGCGGATCACGCGATTCTCCTGGGCTTTCGAGAAGCCACGCGCACCAAGGGCGGTCATGAACGCGCTCAAGTCGTCACGGTCCACGTCGCCCGCCATGCACGCCTTGCCTATGCGGAAGGACATCTCGTGGGTCGCTTCCACATCCAGGAGGACCCGGTCGATGTCGTAGGCAGGCGCCAATTCCGGCCTTGCGGCCGTGTAGTGGAGCGCGTGGTTCTTTGCATGATTGTCGGAATTTCCGAGGACCATGTTGGTCAGCGTGATCTCGAAGAACGCCTGGCGCGCCAGCGTCGGCACGCGGGTTGACCTCAGGATCTCGCCGATGACCGCTGCGGTGAAGGCACGACCGTCCACGCCCCTTCGCTCGTATTTCAAGGTATGTCCGAATCCGAGCGCTTGGCAAAAGTCCTCCTGATGCAGGCGGTGCACCTTCCCCTCCGCGACATTCCGGTCAAATCGAGTGATCAGCAGCCCTTGGAGTGACCCCTCGCCCAATACGCGCGTCTGGGCGACCCGATGTCTTTAGGACTCGCGCCATGAGCCGGGTTGCCAAGTGATCACGGGCGACGGAGGACATGGCGCTTGCGCGCGGAACCTTGAGGATATGCGTCGTCGGCGCGCCGCTGCCGGGCTTGGGAAGCCCCAGGCGCCCATTCGGCAAGGCCGCCAGCGCGACCTTGCCCTGAACGCCGGCGAGCGGAGATGGATCGTCGATGCCGGCCGGGAGGCGCCGATGGTCACGAGGCGAAGCCATCAGGCAGGCGAACGTGCCTTCGACCGGCAAGGGAACGATGTCAAAGCCGGTTGCGGGCGCTTCGGGCACCACGGGAGCACCGTCCAGCGCCTCGTAGTCGATGCCCAGACGCCCGGGCCACTTGCCCGGTGGCGCGCCTTCCGGCACGCGGCTGATCGCCCCGGGGCAATCGGCGCCAAGGTGGGCGAGCAACCCGACGATGTCGCGTTCCGCGATGCCATGGCGCTGCATGACTTGGTCGCGCATCTCGTTTTCGAACTGGAGATTGGAGAAAAAGCCGCGCGCCGCGACATCGCCGAAGGGCTCTGCGCGAATTGGCAGCAACGCGGAGATCGCGTGCGGGATCGCATTCGTCACGTATCGAAAGGACACGTCCCCATCGTGCTCGGAAGACAACTGACCGACGGGTTCCTGAACCGCCTCAAGATGGACATCGAGAATGGTCGCGACCGGCTCACGTTCTACGGAATCTTGAGCTCGATGGCGGCACCCAGATCCTGACACAGTTGGAGAACCAATCCCACTTGCGCGGTGTCTTTGCCTCGTTCAATGCCCCGGATGGTAGGTCGCGAGATCCCGGTTTGCAGCGAGAGCTCTTCCTGCGTGATCTTGAGCGCCTTGCGCGTTCTGCGCAATGCAGCGCCCAGGGAGACGGTGTCGGAAATGAGAACGGACGTCATGGCGGCTCCGTAAGGAAAAGATCATTTTCATTTTGGCTTTAAATGGGCCAACTCGCCCAAAATGACGATGCTCATTTCCTTCAACTGCATTTCACCGCGCAGCCTCCAAATTGGAAAGGATCACTTCCATCTTGCAGCCTGCACCGAACAGGCATGCCATGACTGCGCTCCTGCGGCATCCAAGGAGCGCGCAAACGTCGTGAAGGACACCCATGCCACACACCACGCCACAACCCGAAGCACCTTCCGAAATTGGGCTCGAAGGACGTTTGCTCTCATCGCCAGCCCTGGACCAAAGCGCCTCGTGACACAGCGGGCACCGCCGGTCCGAAGTCGTGACTTTCCGGTTTGCCAGCATGGCGGCGAGCCGGCTCTCGCTGCTCGATGGCGCCAATCCGGACCTTTCCCGAACGGTTCAGGCCAAGGGCTCGGCGGTCGCGGCGGACCTGAAATGGTCTTCCAGGAAGCGCACGAAAGTCCGGCTCGTGTTGTCAAGTTCGCGCACGGACCTGCTGAGTATGCCAATGCTCCGCCGTGGCGTGCGCACCTGAATCGGGACGGCCTGGATTCCGAACTGGCTGCCAATTTCGGCGACCGTGGTTCCAGGGAGCACCGTCAGGCAGTCCGAAGCTTCCAGGAAGCTCAGAACGCTGGCCAGCGACCCACCTTCGAACACCACTTCCGCTTCCTGCATTTCGAGTTCCGAAAGCACCATTTCCATGTCGGCGGCAAGCGGGCTGCCTTCCGGCGGCACGATCCACCCATAGTCGAGCAGCGCCAGCGGTCGCGGAAAGGCAAGTTTCAGAATCGGATGCCGCGCCCGGCACGCAACGACATTGTGCGCCTCGATGAGCGGCGTGAAGGCTAGATCCTCGTCGATCTCGCCCACGCCGCGCGGAAAGATCGCGAGATCCGCCCGTCCATGACGGACAGCGTCCTTCAACTCGCCACCGTAGCCATACGAAACCGCGAAGGACACGCTTCCATGACGATCCCGAAACGTCGGCAATAGGCGCGAAATGACCCCATCCGTGAAGAACGGCGGTCCGGCGATGCGCAACATTCCTTTCGTGCCAGACCGGAATTCCTGAACCTCGCGGCCGGCAAGTTCCTGGGCCCGCAGGATCGAGGCGCCTTGCAGCGCAAGCGACACGCCAAGCTTCGTCAGCGACCATGGCCTTGCGGAGCGGTCGAAGACGGGTGCGTCAAGGCGAATCTCGAGATCGGATACCAGCCGGGAAAGGGCAGGCTGAGACGTGCCCAGCGCGAGGGCCGCGCGGGTAAGTCCCCTTTCGCGACGAATCACCTCGATTGTCGCAAGATGCTTGGCGTCCAGTTTCATATCAGGATGATATGATAAATGACAAAATGAATACTACCATATCAATTCCGGCCGGGTATCTTTCGCTCCGGGGGAGGAAGTTGGACACACTTCAGTTCGATATGACCGGCAGCCCGGCGCGCATCGTCTTTGGGCGCGGATCGCTCAGCAGGACTTGCGAAGCACTGGACTGGCTCGACGCCCGGCGCGCGCTGGTTCTGTCCACGGACACGCAGAAGGAGCCCGCGGAGGCGCTGGCCCGCAAGCTCGGCAAGAGGTGCCTTGGCGTCTACGCCAAGGCAGCGATGCATACGCCCGTCCCAGTCACCGAGGCCGCGATGGACGTCATCGAAGAGCAACGCGTGGATTGCCTGATCTCCTTTGGGGGCGGGTCCACGATCGGATTGGGAAAGGCCATCGCCTATCGCACCGATCTTCCGCAGGTCGCCATCCCGACGACCTACGCGGGCTCCGAGGTCACTCCTATCCTCGGCCAGACCGAGGATGGCATGAAGACGACGCTGCGCAGTGAGCGCGTCCTTCCCGAAGTCGTGCTCTACGATCCCGAATTGACTGGCACGCTTCCGCTGTCAATGAGTGCAACCAGCGGCATAAACGCAATAGCCCACGGCGTTGAGGCGCTTTACGCGCAGGATCGCAATCCGATCTCGACCATGATGGCGGCCGAAGGCGTCCGAGCGCTCTGTGAGGCACTGCCGGCCCTCTCCGGCGGCAATGGAGACAACGAAGCGCGCGACCGTGCGCTCTATGGCTCATGGTTGTGCGGCTCGGTGCTCGGACAGGTGGGAATGGCCCTGCATCACAAGCTGTGCCACACGGTCGGAGGCGCATTCGACCTGCCCCACGCGGAAACGCACACGGTCATCCTTCCGCACGCCACGGCCTTCAATGCAGCCGTTGCACGCGACCTCCTGGAACCTGTTTCGGTTGCCCTGGGCGGAGCCGTCCCGGGGCCGGGCCTGTTCGGGCTTGCGAAGAGTCTGGGCGCGCCGACCGCGCTGAGGGATCTCGGAATGCCCGAAGCCGGAATCCCTCATGCAGCAGATCTCGCGATGGCCAACCCGTACTGGAATCCCAGGCCCTTGGACAGGGATGCAATCGAGGCGCTTGTCCGCGCCGCATACGAAGGTGAGCCGCCAAGCGGTTGACCTGTCACGAAAGACCCTGCACCTCGAAATGCGCAGGGAGAAATGGAGCAAGCAATGAAAGACATCTCAAACACACGGCGGCAGTTTCTCAAGACGTCCGCCGCCGCAGGAGCCGTTGCAGCCTCGGGGCTGTATGCGCCAGCCGCACACGCGCAAGCCCGAACCGTGAAGATCGGATACGTGACGCCCCAGACCGGCCCGCTCGCGGCCTTCGCGGAGGTCGACCAGTTCACCATAGACGGGTTCCTGAAGTCCGTTTCGGGCGGAATCCAGTCAGGCAGCAGGACATTCAATGTCGAGATCGTGGTGAAGGACAGCCAGTCCAACCCGAATCGCGCCGCAGAAGTGGCAAAGGAACTGATCGTCGATGACGAGATCGACATCATGATCGTCGCCCACACCCCGGAAACAACAAACCCGGTGACAACCATCTGCGAGATCGAGGAAATCCCCTGCATCTCCAGCGTTGCGCCATGGCAGCCATGGTTCATCGGCCGTCAGGGCAATCCAGGCGATCCTGCGACGTGGAAACCCTTCGACTATACCCACCACTTCTTCTGGGGCCTCGAGGACATCATCGCCGTCTTCCTGAACATGTGGAACCAGCTCGATACCAACCGCAGCGTCGGCGGGCTCTTTCCGAACGATGCCGACGGCAACGCGTGGGGAGATCCCAATCTCGGCATGCCGCCAGCGTTTGCCGCCGCCCGGTTCGACCTGACCGACCCGGGCCGCTACGAGAACTTGCAGGACGACTTCTCGGCCCAGATTTCGGCCTTCAAGGACGCCAACTGCGAAATCCTCACTGGTGTCGTCCTTCCACCAGACTTCGCGACATTCTGGACGCAGGCCGCGCAACAAGGGTACCGTCCAAAGGCCGCAACCGTCGGCAAGGCGATCCTGTTTCCTTCGGCCGTGAACGCGATCGGCGATGCAGCCCAGAACCTCTCGTCGGAGATATGGTGGTCAAACGTCCACCCGTTCAGCTCGTCGTTGACCGGCCAGTCGGCGGCGGATGTCTGCGATGCCTACGAAAGCCAGACCGGAAAGCAATGGACGCAGCCGCTCGGCTTCGTGCATGCGCTGCTCGAGGTGGTAACCGACGTCCTGAAGCGGACCGACAGCGTCAACGACGTCGAGGAAGTGTCCGCAGCGGTCGCCGCGACAGACCTGCAGACCATCGTTGGTCCCGTCAAGTGGGACGGTGCGAACCTGCCGCCTTTCGCGCAGAAGAACGTCTCCAAGACGCCCCTTGTGGGAGGCCAGTGGCGGAAGTCGAGCGACGGCCTGTTCCGCATCACGATCGTCGACAACCAGACCTATCCGGACATCCCCGTGGGCGGTGAAATGCAACCCATCGGTTAAGCGGGCGGGCGGGCCGGTCTTTGCCGGCCCGCCCCGGCAAGGTCGGGATCGGTGCTGCTGGAAATTCGCAATCTTCGCCGCTCGTTTGGAGCCGTTGTCGTGGCCGACGACATTTCCCTGGACGTTGCCGAGGGCGAGGCCCTGGGCATTGTCGGCCCCAATGGCGCAGGCAAGTCGTCGCTGTTCAACCTGATCACGGGGCAATTGTCACCGGACGGCGGGAACATCCTTCTCGATGGCACCGACATCACGAATGCGCCGGTGCGGCGGAGGGTGCATGACGGAATTGGAAGAAGTTTCCAGATACCGCAACCGTTCGAGCACATGACGACGTTTGAGAACGTCTCGGTCGCGGCGTGCTTCGGTGCCGGAGGATCGGAGACGGCGGAGCAGGAACACGTGATCGATGTCCTGCACCGGACGGGCCTGTTGCCAAAGGCGAACATGCCCGCCGGCAGCCTTTCGCTCCTTGAGCGCAAGCGGCTGGAAATGGCACGGGCGCTCGCCACGAAGCCGCGCCTGCTCCTGCTCGACGAGATTGCCGGCGGGTTGACCGAAGCCGAGTGCCAGTCACTGATTGCAACCATTCAGGAAATCAACGCAGGCGGCACCACGATCGTGTGGATCGAGCACGTGACGCATGCGCTGCTTGCCGTGGTGTCCCGCCTGATTGCTATCGACTTCGGCAAGATCATCGGCGAAGGCAACCCGCAGGCCGTAATGGATTCCGAGGCGGTTCGGCAGATCTACCTGGGGATGGAAGCGTGACCCTGCTGGCCACCCATGACCTGACGGCCTTCTACGGCGACTTTCAGGCCCTCTACGGAGTCAACGCGCATGTCGACGAGGGCGAAACCATCGCCATCGTCGGCGCGAACGGCGCCGGAAAGTCCACCCTGCTGGCGGCGATCACCGGGCGCCGCGCGGCACCGCCGCAGATGATCGAGTTCGATGGCAGACCCATTGGCGGGATGCGCCCCGCCGAAATCATGGCCCTTGGCATCGCGCTTGTGCCGGAGGGGCGGCAGCTCTTCCAGTCGCTGTCGGTCGAGGAAAACCTCCTGGTCGGCAACTACGGCAGAAAGGTGCGGGGACCCTGGACCCTGGAAAAGGTCTATGCGCTGTTTCCGATCCTGAAGGAGCGCCGCAACCAGGATTCGATCTCGCTCTCGGGCGGGCAGCAGCAGATGGTGGCGCTCGGGCGTGCACTCATGTCGAACCCGCGCCTGCTGCTGTGCGACGAGATCAGCCTCGGCCTCGCACCCGCCGTCATCAAGGACATCTACAAGGCGATCGCGGACATCCGGGCCGAAGGCGCAAGCGTCGTCATCGTGGAGCAGAACATCACCCAGGCCCTGGCGGTCTCCGACCGCATTCTCTGCCTTCTCGAGGGGCGGGTCACGCTTTCGGGGCGGCCTGGCGAACTGACGCGTGACCAAATCGGCATGGCATATTTCGGGGGCTAGAACATGTTCGTTCTCGACACGTTGATCCAGGGCATCCTGCTGGGCGGGCTGTATGCGCTCTTCGCCACCGGCCTGAGCCTGATCTTCGGCATAATGCGCCTCGTGAACCTCGCCCACGGCGACTTCATGATCGTCGGTGCCTTTGCCGTGCTGGTGCTTGTCGAGGCCCTTGGCCTGCCGATCGTCTTCGCCGCGGCCCTGGCCGGCATTGCCATGTTCGCCCTTGGCTACGTCCTGCAGCAGCTGCTGCTGAACCGCACCCTTGGCAAGGACATCCTGCCGCCGCTTCTCGTGACCTTCGGCCTGTCGATCATCCTGCAAAACGGGATGCTGGAGACGTTCTCAGCCGACACGAGGAGGTTGAGCCTCGGCCCGCTCAGCGAGGCGTCCATTCCGCTCGGTGGCGGGCTGGCCGCCGGCGTCGTGCCCGTCCTGACTTTTGCTTCGGCCGTTCTGGTCATTCTGTTCCTGAACTGGCTGTTCTACCGCACGGAGACAGGCCGGGCATTTCGCGCAACCTCCGACAACCCGGAAATCGCCCAGCTCATGGGCATAGACAACAACCGCATCTTTTCGCTGGCCATGGCGCTCGCCCTGGTCGTCGTGGCGATTGCCGGGCTCTACCTCGGCGCTCGTGCGACCTTTGATCCGCTGATCGGTCCAAGCCGCCTGATCTTCGCCTTCGAAGCCGTGATCATCGGAGGCCTCGGCAGTTTCTGGGGCACACTGATCGGCGGCATCATCCTGGGCCTGGCGCAGACGATCGGCGCCCAGGTGTCGCCTGAGTGGCAGACGCTGTCCGGCCATGTCGTCTTCCTGATCGTGCTCGTGCTGCGGCCGCGCGGCCTGTTCCCGAGAAGCGTCGACTGATGCCGGAGATGGGGCAATACCAGGTCGCAAAGTCGACCCGCGCCAGCAACGTTGCGCTGCTGGTGCTGGTGGTCGTGATCGCGATTCTGGCTGTTGCGCCCGCGTTTGTCTCGCGGTCACTCCTGCAGGATCTCTTCTTCGTCCTGACCATGGTCGTGCTGGCCCAGTGCTGGAACCTCCTGGCCGGATATGGCGGGCTCGTGAGCATCGGCCAGCAGGCCTATGTCGGCCTCGGGGCCTATGCGGGGTTCGGCCTCGCGATCCTGCTTGGCATGAACCCGCTCATCGCGATTCTTGCCGCGGGCGTGATCGGCGCGCTCCTGAGCGTGCCGACGGCCTACATCGTCTTCCGCCTGCAAGGCGCATACTTTGCCATCGGCACGTGGGTCGCGGCCGAGGTCTATCGCCTGCTCTTCGCGCAATGGAAAGCGCTTGGCGGCGGCACCGGCACGTCCCTTCCTTCGGACGTGGCGCGCAGCGTCTGGGGCGTTGGCTGGGTGCGCGAGGTGTTCGACGTCAAGTCGTCCGCCGCACGCGACATCATTTCCTACTGGGTCGCGCTTCTGCTGGCCGTCGTCGTGATCGGCGCCATCTACGCCTTCCTGCGAACCCGCAACGGCCTTGCCCTCTCCGCCATTCGCGACAACCCGGATGCGGCGGAAAGCATCGGCGTCGACACGGCCCGTGCAAAGCTCGCAGTCTACATCTTCGCGGCGACCGGCGCAGCCGTTGCAGGCGCGCTGATCTATTTCCAGAAGGCTTCCATCACGCCCCAAAGCGCGTTTTCCGTGATCGACTGGACGGCGTTCGTCCTGTTCATTGTCGTGATCGGCGGCATTGGCACCCTGGAAGGTCCGATCATTGGCGCCCTTATCCTCTTCGCCCTCCAGAACTGGTTTGCGGACTACGGGACATGGTACCTGATGGCACTTGGCGCACTGGCGATTGCCGTTATGCTCGTGGCTCCGAAGGGAATTTGGGGATGGGTGCAGGCCAGATACGACTTCTCGATTTTCCCCACGCGGCGGCGGCTGATCGGCCCGGACACGCCGGTGCCCGACTACACGCAGCCCATTCAGGACGTGAAGGCGCCTGTGCCGGTCGGCGTGAGCGGGGCGGAACTGCCCAATGAGGTGACGACCATGTTTGACATCGAAACCGACGTGCTGATCATCGGATCGGGGCCGGCCGGGGGTGCCTCGGCGGCGCTCCTGTCCAGCTACGGCATCCCGAACATCTTGATCGAGAAATACGGCTGGCTGGCAAACACGCCGCGCGCTCACATCACGAATCAGCGCACGATGGAAGTCCTTCGCGAACTCGGCATCGAGGATGAGGCCAAGGAAAAGTCGGTGCCGCAGGAGCTGATGGGCAACAACGTGTTCTGCACTTCGCTCGCGGGCGAGGAGATCGGACGGCTGCTGACCTGGGGCAATCACCCGAGCCGCAAGGCGGACTATGACCTGGCCTCGCCGTGCCGCATCTGCGACATCCCTCAAACCCTCCTGGAGCCGATCATCGTCGGCAAGGCGATGGAGACCGGCACGGTCACCCGGTTCAAGACCGAATACGTCAGCCACATGCAGGATGCAGATGGCGTCGTGGCCACGGTGCGGGATCGCGTGGCGGACCAGACCTATCGAATACGGGCAAAATACATGATCGGCGCGGACGGGGCACGCTCGATCATCACGGAACATCTTGGCCTGCCAATGGAAGGCGAAATGGGGCTCGAGGGCTCCATGAACATCGAGTTCACCGCCGATCTGAGCAAGTACGTGGCACATCGCCCGTCTGTCCTCTACTGGATCTTCCAGCCCGGCTCGAACATCGGCGGCATCGGTGCCGGCGTGATTCGCATGGTGCGTCCATGGAACAAGTGGCTGTCGATCTACGGATACGACGTGAAGGACGGTCCTCCGGACCTGACCAGCCAGGAAGCGGCAGACATCGTGCGGGGCCTCATCGGCGACCAGGACATCGACGTCACCGTCACCAAGCTCAGCTACTGGACCGTGAACAACATGGTGGCCAGCAGCTATTCCAAGGGCCGGGTCTTCTGCATGGGCGACGCGGTACACCGCCATCCTCCGACCAACGGTCTTGGCTCCAACACCTCGATCCAGGACGCCTACAACCTGTGCTGGAAGCTCAGGCTCGTGCTTGAGGACAAGGCTGACGAAAGCCTGCTCGACACCTACAACGAGGAACGCCAGCCGGTCGGTCGCCAGATCGTGACGCGCGCCAACAAGTCGATTCAGGACTACGCGCCCATTTTCGAAACCCTGGGCCTCCTGCAACCCGGCAGTGCGGACGACATCAAGCGGCGCATGGACGCGCGCAAGGAACCCACGGTCGAGGCCGACGCACGCCGCAAGGCGCTGAACAAGTACTTCAGGCACAAGAGCTACGAGTTCAATTGCCACGGGGTGGAAATGGGCCAGCGCTACGCGAGCAGGGCGATCGTTCCTGACGGCACGCCCGAGCCCGAGTACACGCGCGACCGGGAGCTCTACTACCACGCCACGACATGGCCCGGTGCTCGCATTCCCCATGTCTGGCTGGACGTCGATCAGGAAAAGGTCTCGACCCTTGACCTGGTCGGCCGCGGCCGCTTTGTTCTCCTGACCGGAGTGTCGGGTGCCGGATGGGTCGAGGCCACCGCTCGGGCAGGCGCCGCGACGGAAGTGGACATGCGCGCATACCAGGTCGGACCCGGCTGCGAAGTCAACGACACGTTCGGGGACTGGGCGATGCAGTCCGAGGTTTCGGACAGCGGCTGCGTCCTGGTCCGTCCCGACGGCCATGTCGGCTGGCGGGCGCAGTCGCTGAGCGCCGAACCGACCGTCGACCTGACTCGTGTCATGCAGACCATCCTGGGGAGAACGTAATGCCGGAGCAAAGCCTGTCCGAATATGTCCGCGCAGCGAATTCGCCCCTGATCGACCCCGAACGCAATCGGCAGGTCGGGAGCGGGTCCTCGCGATTCGAGCTCTATCACTACGCCCTTTCAATTTGTTCGCACAAGGTGCGCACCTGCCTCTTCGAGAAGGGCGCGGCCTTCATGAGCCATGACATCCGCATCCTGCCGCCCGTGCTCGAAAACTATCAACCCGACTACGTGCGCTTGCGCATGCAGGGCGGCAAGGGGCGCGAGATGGTGGGCGGCTACACCGGACGATCATCCATGAATTCCGAGGGATTTGACCCGGCGGCCGTGCCCACCCTGGTGGATCACGAGGAAGGCCACGTCCATGTGGACAGCGTTGCCATCTGCCAGCACGTGGATCGCACCTGGCAAGGCGGCACGGAACTGATGCCGGCCAGCCTGCGACGCGAGATCGAGCGCGAAATCGAGATCGTGGACGACACCCCGCATGTTGCGGTCCTGTACGGCGCGCATCCAGACGGCGACTATCGACCCGAGGCGCTCAGGACGAGCATCGCTGGCGCACATGACTACAAGATCATGAAGCTGATGGAGGGCCGCTCCCTGTCGGTTGGGCACCCGCGCCTGATCGGGGCCTACGACGCCAAGATTCGGAAAGAGGCCGCCGCCCGTCACTACGTCTCCACCCCGGACATGATGCGCGCCGCGACAAGCGAATTCCTCAAGATCGTTGCCGAACTGGACGAGCGTCTCGCAGACGGCCGGGAGTGGGCATGCGGCGATGCCTTCACGATGGCCGACGTCATGTGGGCCGCGAGCCTGTGGCGCATGAAGTGGCTTGGAATGGGCTTTGCCTGGGAGGGCGGTCACGCGCTGAGCGACACCGCGCATGACAGGGTCGGCGCCTACGCCGAGCGCCTGTTCGAGCGACCGTCGTTTCAGGAGGCCGTGATCCATTGGCCGGGGAATCCCCCGTCCGAGCACGTCATGGAGCACTATCCGGAAACCGTGTCCAGGGAATCGGGTGGCAATGCGCGAGCCGAGACCATCGGAGGCCACGGGCGCGACATCCGGGAGGAAAGCCTCACGGGAGCGGTTCTTGCGACGATGAAGGACACCAGCAATCCGCGCGCACGACAGGTCCTGGCTGCGCTCACCCGGCATCTTCACGCATTTCTCGAAGAGGTGCAGCCTACAGAGGCGGAGTGGGAATACGGCATCGAGTTCCTGACCAGGACCGGCCATCTCTCGACCGACGGACGTCAGGAATTCGTGCTCCTGTCCGACGTGACAGGCGCGACCGCCCGGGTGGACCTGATCAACAACCGGTTTCCAAGCGGAGCCACGGAAAACTCGGTGCTGGGTCCGTTCTTCGTCGAGGATCGTCCGACATTCGAGAACGGCGAGGACATTTCCGGCGGCATCAAGGGCAAGCCGATGTTCTTCAATGCCCGCATCATCGACACCGACGGGCAACCGGTCGCCGGCGCGCGCGTGGACATCTGGCATTCCGACGATGACGGGCATTACGACATCATGCTGCCGGACCAGAAGGATCCGGCGATGCGCGGTCTCTTTCGTTCAGACGCGCACGGGCGGGTCTGGTTCATCTCGATCCTGCCGAAAAGCTACCCGATTCCGGACGACGGCACCGTGGGCGACCTGCTGCGCGTCTCGAACCGTTCCATCATGCGACCGGCGCACGTGCATGTCCGCGTCGAGGCGCCCGGATACCGGCGCCTGACTACCATGCTGTTCCTGGATGGCGACCGTCATCTTGACAGCGACCCCGTATTCGGGGTGAAGCAGTCCTTGATCATGCCGTTTGTCGAAAGGACCGACCAACGAGCCCCTGACGGAAAGAAGGTTCCGTCACCGGCCTTTTGCGTCGAGTATGACTTCGTGTTGGCGAGGGCTGCCTGATGCCACGTTCCGCCAGTGCATCCAGACTACAGCGAAGGAGGTCTCCATGTCCGGCATTCTGACCACCGCCATAGTGCTCATTGTCGCCGCAATTCTGATCATCGTGATACTCGCGCGACTGTACCGAAAGGCCACCCGGGAAACCAGCCTGATCCGAACAGGTCTCGGTGGCCAGCGGGTGATCATGGCCGGGGGCGCAATCGCCCTGCCCTACTTCCATGAAGTCACAGAAGTCAACATGCGCACGCTGCGCCTGGAGGTGAAGCGTTCCGGCGAGGACAGCCTGATCACGAAGGACCGTCTGCGCGTCGATATCGGGGCGAGCTTCTCCGTTGCCGTGGAGGCGGATGCAGAGGCCGTGGCCAAGGCCGCGCAAACGCTGGGCGACCGCACATTCACTGCCGACAAGCTCCGCGAAGTCGTCGAAGGCAAGCTTGTCGATGCGCTCCGTTCCGTGGCCGCGCAAATGACCCTCGACGAGCTGCACGAGGGACGATCAAGCTTCGTGAAGGAGGTCCGCATGCTGATTGCGGAGGACTTTGCCGAGAACGGGCTGCGCATCCAGTCCGTGTCACTGAC
Source organism: Paracoccaceae bacterium (assembly GCA_965208685.1). Classification (GTDB taxonomy): domain Bacteria; phylum Pseudomonadota; class Alphaproteobacteria; order Rhodobacterales; family Rhodobacteraceae; genus JAJEFO01. The sequence continues at coordinate 2,923,590 of CBDBPL010000007.1, forward strand.
CGCCCTCGACCAGACGCCCTTTGCCGCGCTGGACGAGAACAACGCGTTCAACGCGGTGGGCATGCGCAAGCTGGCCGAGGTCATAGCAACGTCCAAGAAGGAGCGCGCGCAGATCGACGCCGACGCCGAAGTGTCGGTCAGCCTGTCGTCGATGGAGGCTACGCGCCGAAAGCTTGAAATCGAGCGCGACGAGGAACAGGCCCGGATCAGCCAGCACGAGGAAATCGAGACGCTCAAGGCCGGACAGCAGGCCGAAATCGCGCGGCAACGCGCGGACGCAGAGCGCGAGGCGGAAGCCGCGCGCATCACCAAGGAGAAGGCGGTTCGCGAGGCGGAGGTGGCCCGCGACCGCGCAATCCGCGCTGCCGAGATCGCGCGCGACCTGGAAATCCAGGCATCCGAGATTGCCAAGGAGCGGGACTTGCAGCTGAAGCAGCAGGAACGGCAGATCGCGGTGGCCGAGAAAGCCAAGGCGGAGAGCGCCGCCCGCTCGGCAGCCGACGCCGCCCGGGCGGAAGCGGCCAAGGCCGAAGCATCGATCGCGACTGCACAGCGCCTTGCCGAGGCCGAGCGGGACAAGATGCTGGCACTGATCGCGGCCCAGGAGAATTCGGAAGCGGAAGGCGCGCGCCTGCGGACGCTGGCCAAGGCCGAGAGGGATGCTTCCGTGGACCATGCGGCTGCCCGCCTGCAGTCGGCAAAGGCGGAAGCCGACTCTGACCGCGAACGCGCGGCCGCAAAGCGCGAGGCGCTGCTGGCCGAAGCCGAAGGCCAGAAAGCCCTGCACGAGGCGGAGAACGCGCTCGACGCACGCCTTGTCGAGATGAAGGAGGAACTGGCACGGATCGAGACCCTGCCAAAGGCCATTTCGGAAATGGTCAGGCCAGCCGAAAAGATCGATTCGATCAAGATCCACAACGTCACCGGATTGGGCGGCGGAAATTCCGGCGACGGAGGGGATGCTGGCAAGACTCCGGTGAATCAGGCACTGGAGTCGATACTCGGCATGGCCGTGCAGCTCCCCGCCCTGAAATCGCTTGGGGATGAACTGGGCCTGTCGATGGGCGGTGCACTCGAGGATGTCAAGCGCGTTTCGGACGACAAGGACAAGGACTAGCCGCTTCGAGAGGGTTCCGCGCCGCCCGGACCACTTTTCTTGAACGGCAACATGCCGTGGCGCGATCTCGTCTTCGGCAACGGAGCCTTGGCAAATGCCACGAACGCATGATGAGTCGCGTGTCCCGTCATGCCGAGACGTTGAAGACAGCGGGCTTCGGGAAACCACGGCAAGGCATGTCCAGGTCACGGAAAATGATCCAATGCCATTGGTCTGCGAGACGCGCCGTGCCTCCGGACACGAGATTCGACGTGTCAGTCCCACAAGGCCGACATGGGGACGGCAGCCAAGCGCTCTCCAAAAGGAACGACGTCAGTGCCGTCATGAAGCACGACTCCGCAAGCGAACCTGCTTCCGCAAGTTTCCGCAAGGGTTTTCAGCCCGCCGAAATCGCTCGACCTTACAGTTGCGGAAGCTTTCACCTCAATGCCGGCAATCAAGCCGTCATTGCGCTCAAGGACGATGTCAACCTCGCGATTCATGTGGTCACGAAAATGGAAGAGGCTCAGCCACAAGTCCGATGCGGTCATCAGTTTCCGGATCTCCGAGCATACGAAGCTTTCGAACAGTGCCCCCAACAGATCGCGACTGTTCGTTACGCGTTCAATGCTGAGGCCTCGCGTTGCTGCCAGCAAGCCGGAATCGAGAAAGTGCAGCTTTGGAGTCTTGACGATCCGCTTGAGCGCATTTGAACGCCAAGGCCGCAATGCCGAAACCAGGAATATCTGTTCAAGCAGCGCGATGTAGCGTTGTGCGGTCTTGTGGCTGACATTGATGCCGGCAGCGATCCGGGAAAAATTGACGAGCTGTCCAGAGTGTTCGGCCAAGAGCTGCACGAACCTTGGAAGCTCGGTCAGCTTTTCCATGTCGGCCATGTCCCTGAGATCGCGTGTCAGAATCGACGTAAGATAGGAACGCGCCCAACTTGTGCGGCGGCGCTCGCTCTCGCGATCAAGCACCTCTGGAAATCCTCCACTCATGGCCCTGCGAATGATGTCGTCGCCAACATCGTTGCTCCGCACGCCTTGCAGCTTTCCTTCGAACAGTCGCTCCAAAAAGGATGGCACAGAGCCAATGATCTCGGCTTGGGCCAATGGAAGCATCTGGATGGTTTCCATTCGGCCAGCCAAACTGTCGACGACACGCGGCAATGTCAGCACATTGGCCGAGCCAGTGAGCAGAAACCTCCCTGGGCGCTTGCCTTCATCCACGGATTTCTTGATCGCCAGCAGCAGATCCGGCGCGCGCTGGATTTCATCAATCGTCGCCCGTTCCAGTCGCCGCACGAAGCCAATCGGATCGAAATGTGCGGCTTCGAGGGTCGCCGGATCGTCGAGCGTAAAGTACGTTCGACCGTCGCTCTAAATGTCTTGCACCACAGTGGTCTTGCCAGCCCGGCGTGGTCCCACCACCAGGACCACGGGCGTGTCTCCAAGGGCTTCCTTGATCCTGGGCTTGATCAATCGATCGTACATGCGCTGGCTTCCGGTCCGTGAAAATTGGGAAAAACTACATGATGATTGGAAGTCAAGAACATGACAATTGGAACCTTATGGCATGATGATTGGGAATTTGTCAGGCAGCATTTTCTTTTTGCGGACTCTATGCAGCCGCCTGCGGTAGACCCAATCGAACTTGCCACATTCAATCCTCGCGTCTGGCTGGCATGCACCAATGCCAGTATGCCACTTCACGCAAGCCGCGACACACGACAACTTCAGTGCATTGGCCGAACCAGAAAGCAACAACCCATCGAATCGCTCGCAAGATGCAGCTTCGTCGGCTGCAACACCCGTAGTTCTTCACAGCTGATTCACGGCTTGTCTTCGGCTCGGCACGAATTCCCTTTCGCACGCCTTGCGCCGAACCTGCATGCCTGCGCCATACAAGGACGACTGGAAGGGTTCGATGGATCTTTCCGCATTCACCCTGCACCTTGGCATTGGCATAAGGCGGACATACTGAATGAACGCCACAACCGGACAGGCAGGAACACGACGATGGCGCGCTGGCGAATTTGCTTTGAAAACGCAGGCGGGCGGCTCGGCAGATTCGCTGACCAGATCAGAGCGGAAATTGAAGACGCCCGCCAGCGCGCCGAACTGGTGACGCCGCCCGTCACGGTCGATGTCGTCGTTCAAGCCACTTCAGAATGGGTCATCCCGGAGACAGGGTACGTCGGCCACACACCGTCAGGTACCGAGATGCGGTTGAAATTCGATCCTGACAACGCCGCCCTGCCAAAGAACATGGGCGAGCCAATTGCGCGGATGGTCGCACACGAGCTTCATCACGTTCATCGATGGCGCGGCCCCGGCTATGGCACGCGGCTGGGTGAAACACTGGCATCCGAAGGACTGGCGGGGCAATTCTGCAAGCAGCTCTACGGTTCGCCGCCGGAATTGTGGGAAACCGCAGTCACCGGGTCGAAACTTGCCAAGTGCGCAAGGGCGGCACTGTCGGCCTGGGATTCCGACGCTTATGATCATGTCCGCTGGTACTTCGGCTGGAGAGACCTTCCACGTTGGGCAGGGTACTCTCTGGGCTATGCGATGGTCGGGCGCTACATCGAGAGCTCCGCAGGCATCTCTGCGGCAACTCTTGCACATGAACCCGCCGACACGTTTCGTCATGTTCTGGAAGACATGGCCAGATGATTGCCGAAACCGGGCAGTTCGACATCGAGGACACGCAAGACACCACGCGATTCACGTTGCTCGAAATGTCGCAGCCGTCGCGGTCTGCTGCCCGGTGTCATGCTGAGGCAATGTGATCAAATGCGAGATACGCCCATCGGGATGCGGTTCATCCGGGGCGGGCCAGACAATTCCAGCAGCTACGTGTTCGTGCCCAAGTTCGAACGAGAAGTCGAGGCAAACGGCTCTCGCAAGGCAAATCGTTCAACCAAAAGTGTCAGGGATGGATGCCACGATGAACTCTTCACGCATGGTCCTGAGCGCGCTGTGTTCGCGTCTCGGAGGTCGGGCCCAATGTAACGCAAGAGGATTCGGTTGACGCGTCGGCCGCGGACCTGCACCCAACGCGTATGCGAAGCCCCTGGTCGTTAGGCGGCAGCGGAGCCTCGCTCTGCCCGCTCGGCCAGCCCGTCTCATTGCGGTAGTTCGCGGGCCCGCCTCCCGTTCGTGCTCGAAATTGCGGTTCCGGCGGGCCGTCGCGAAAGTGCATCGCACAGGACGGACGGCGCCACGACACCACCTTCGGAAGGATCTGGCACACGGGCTGTCAATGTCCTAGAAGCGGCGTCCATTGAGGCAGGGATCGATCCCGGTCGGCAAGGGAACCAGACCAGCAACCTCGGTATCCGGAACCGGTGCCGACACGCAAGGCAGCCCAGTTTCGGCATCTGAAATCGGAAAGGAACAGTACAGTGCGCTTTAGAAATGCAGACGAACTGGAGGCGGGCCTGCCTTGCATTCTGGCGTCACCCAAGGACGAAGGGGTGATCGCGATGATCGTTCGCCGCCCGGAAACGGACAGCCGAGAAGAAATGGCGGTTGGCGAACTGGATGTCTACGGAGGGCTGGTCGGCGACAACTGGCGTGCTCGCGGCAGCGGAAGGACAGGGGATGGGTCGGCACACCCGGACATGCAGCTCACCCTGATGAATTCCCGGACCATATCGCTGCTTGCCGGGCCCAGGGACCGCTGGGCACTCGCGGGCGATCAGTTCTACGTTGACCTGGATCTTTCGAGGGAGAACCTTCCTGCCGGGACAAGGCTTACCATTGGCTCGGCAACAGTAGAGGTGACAGACGTCCCGCACACAGGTTGCAAGAAATTCATGTCCCGCTTCGGAACCGACGCGTTGAAGCTCGTGAACTCCCGGCGCGGAAGGGAGCTGTGCCTGCGCGGCATCAATGCAAGGGTGGTGGTACCGGGTCGCGTGGAAGAAGGGGACAAGATCCAGAAGGAGCAGGCGGGAACGACGTAAGATTCACCGTGCCGTCCGCCGGGCGACAGAAGACGTGCCTTGCAAGGCAGGCTTGGCCGAGCCAGACCAGAACCTGGACGGTCTGCAGAAGGCAAGCCAGCCGTCCGACTCAACACCGGTTGCCGCTGCGCAGGATGTGCTTCAGCATTGCCTGCCTCCCGCGGCAAGGCAAGGACACGGCCTCACGATCCGTCTCTGAGACACCCATGTCCTGCACAATGGAGTGGAAGCGTGTAGCGGCGCCCGCGCCTCTGAATCCGTGACAACCAGGCCTCAATCGATGGCGCAAGGACCTCGCCATCAGCGAGACTGCCGTGGAAACGCCATTGCTCCAGCCATTCCCGGAGCCGGATCCCTGCCAACTCAGCGACGTCTGGCAATCCCCCGGGCGGGCATCGTTCGCACTGATTCCCGAATCATCCCCGCATGCACCGACGCTCTTGCATGCACGAAGCATCTCCGCAGGACACAGTCCGGCGATCACGGCGACCGTCGAGACCGAGTCGCGCAGAATTCGTCCATCAATTCATCCGGTTGCCGCCATCGACGTTCAGGGTCTGCCCGGTGATGTACCTGGCCTCAGGGGATGCCAGAAACACACACGGGTCCGCGATCTCTTCCGGTCGTCCCATATGCCCGAGCGGAACCGCCTCTCCAACCAGCCGCCTCTTCTCGCCGATGGCGAGATCTTCATATCGTGCAAACTGGCTGTCCACGGTGTCCCACATCGGTGTGTCGACGACGCCTGGCGCGACTGCATTGACGCGGATGCCGTCACCGGCAAGTTCAAGCGCAAGTGATTGCGTGATCGAGATCACTGCAGCCTTGGTCGAACAATATACAGAAATGTTCGGCTCACCGCGTCTTCCCGCCTGAGATGCCAGATTGATTATTGCGCCGCCTTTTGCCCTGCGCTTCATGCCGGGCACGACCGCCTGGGTCACGAAAACAGTGCCTCCGACATTGACGTCATATTGGCGCCGGTAGTCCTCTACCGCGATGTCCTCGACCGGCGACATGTTGAAGATGCCGGCATTGTTGACCAGGATGTCGATGCCGCCCCATTTCTCCTCGACAGCGCGAACGCCATCAAAAATTGAGGCTAGATCCGTCACGTCGAGACGCAGCGCGAGCCCATCAATGTCGGTGGCGACCCTTGTCGCATTCTCGAGCAGGACATCTGCTACGGCCACGCGTGCCCCTTCCCGCGCGTAGGCCTCGCAGATGGCCCGCCCGATTCCCTGTGCGCCACCCGTGACGAGCGCGACCATGCCGAAGAGCCGCTTCAATTCCGTGGACCTCCCGAATCCAGGGTGATGATGGCGTTCTGGACCAGATGCAAGCATGTGCCTTGCCAGAAGACGATCTCGCTATCGGCGCGACCGGCGATCGTCTCGGCGATCCCCGTCCCTTGAGCAAGGAGCAACGTGTCCAAGCCAGGAGGCCCGGAGACTCCAAGGGTCCCTGACCAGTTGAACTCAATTCCTGCCGCGACATTGGGCATGGTCGACCGCAGCGTCCTTGGCTCGACCACTAGACGGGTGTCGCCGGTAGGGATTTCCGGAGATGTGCCAGCACGACATTCATTGTGTCCATGAGCAAGGCCTTCCCGACCAGCGCCGACGCGGGCGGCATGGCCAGGAATGGCGCCATGACAGGTATGCGGAGGACGCGCCGTCCGTCCATCGCCTAGTCCAGCAAGTGCGCCGGCCGGACGCAAGCAGTCACCGTGGCGACGGTCGCGCCGACGACGATGAGGAGTATCGCCAGGTAGATGGGCCAGAACGAAAGCCAGCAAGCCATTTCCGGAGCCATCAAAGTCCAGCCGAGCGGAAACTCGAGGTGGTCACCGACATGATGCGAACAGTCGAACGCGAATGTCTGCTTGCCATGGACTCGCTCACGGTTGACGGGGTTGCCGCGTCAGATACCGGATTGCGCTAGCCAGTGCCGGCGTCCGGAAGGCAAAGGAACGCCGCCTCCGGACCGGAGATGGCCGGGTCAGTAGCCAGTCGCCTCCATCTTCTTGTTGGTGAGCGTCTCCGCCACGGTCTGCCGGCCTACAGAGACGGCCGAGAACTCCTGGCTGACCTGTGTCGCAATGCCGAGTGGATTTCCCGACGCCGTCCAGACCGTTGAAAGACTTGGAAACCCTAGGCCGGGAGACGCCGCTCACTAAGGCAAACTCTTCCATGTTCCTGATTCTCGTATGCGAAGCGACCTTGCTTTTTCACGCCGGGAATCTCGGGTGCCGCAGCATCCGACGCGCCAGCATTCGAATCCACGATGGCAGAAATTGCTTGACGTGCGCAAAACTCTGTCGAGGGCCAACAAGTGACACATCGAAGGACAGGAGCGGTTTCGCCTCTGGGGACGAAGGAATCTGCCAGTCCCGAACTCGCTCGCTACCGCCGGTTCCGCTGCAGGGTCCGCGATTTCAAACCTGGTCGAAACCGGAGTCCAAACGCGACCTGCTCTTGCCTTCACACGGCGGCGTGCAAGGTCGGAATGCCCGACACGTCAACCTTCTTGGAAACCTGCCATTCGTCATACGCACCTTGCATCCTGATCCACAAACTGGCTCCGTTCCCGAAGAGCTTGCCAAGGCGCACCGCAACCTCCGGGCTAACGGGCTTTCGTTCAGCCAGAATGTCATGAAGATGCTGTCGCGATATGCCGAGCAAGCGCGACACTTCGGTTTTCGATTTCTTGACTGCCGGAAGCACGTCTTCTCGAAGAAGCTCGCCGGGATGGGTAGGGCAGCGATCTGTGTCACGGCTCATGTTTGTCTCCTAGTGGTATTGCTCAAGGTCGAGCGCGTAGGCATTCCCATCCTCGAACTCGAAGGTAACACACCAAGGGCCATTCACGTGGACCGTGTACCGTGTTGGCTTGTGGCCCCTAAGCGCATGAAAGCCGAATCCGGGGAGGTTCATGTCCTCCGGACGCGTTGCCGCGTCCAAGGCATCCAGCCTACGCAGAATTCGAGAACGGAGCCTCGTGACGATCTTCGACTCGCCCGTTTCCCAAAGAGCCTTTAGCTGCTTGTTGGCGAAGGTTTCGATCATCTAGATGTGTAGCCTGACAGCTGACATATGTCAACGGTCGATACCGAATGAGATGCCGTAATGGGGCGGCGAATCAGGCCGACGTCGGTCGGGTCTGGTAGGTTGCCGGTTTGGTGTCGTTGTCCTTGCCACGCACAACATGTGCTATTGTGAGTGGCGGAGGCGTTCCCGAGGGAGCGCTTCCTGATCAATTTGCAACAGAAAGGACAACGACAATGGAAATCTTTATCGGACTGGACGTGTCTCTGGCAAGCACGTCGGTTTGCGCGCTCGGCGCCAATGGCAGGATCGTGAACGAGGCGAAGGTGCCTTCCGATCCCGGATCGCTCGCCGTGCCCTCTTGCCGCCGGCGCCGGAACAGTATTGCCAGATTCGGGCCTTGTGGCCGCTCAGGCGCAGGAATCCGTGCTTGACGTGGGGGCCCCATTACGGAAGGCAAGAAGCAGCCAGCCGTCTCCGCAAAACGCGCCACGTCAAACGATCCCACCGTCTCAGCGCGACACCGCTCGATGAATCAGAGATTCGGCACGAAAAGCGCCTCGGCCCGCTGCCCAAGGCGCCCGGCAATCAAGAGAGAAGGCCAGGAACCTTTCGAACGTGATCTGCATCATGCAAGGCGACACCATCGGGCCAGAATGTGCCAGCCGACTGCTTGCGGATGCCTGGGCGAAAAACCGCGAGAGGTGTCGCCATCTTGTGACGACAGGTTTCCGATCTGGACGGGCCGCTCCTCTCCTTGGACCTGGACGTGACCGTCATGGGCTTCCCAGGCGAACTGCTCTGCTCCGCCAGGCAAGTCGCGAGTGTGCCATGACCGGGTCGAGAAGCGCAGGCGGCTTTCGCTCGGCATTCCGTTTCGACCGGGGACTGTCCCGTTGGCTGACCGGTACGCAACATGACGCGCGCAGCGAGATTCAAGCCATACCGCATCATGTCGTGCATGTCGGTCAGTTAACGGGAAAGACCCCGTTTTGCACGAAATCGCCCGGATTCGCATGCGGCGAGTTCTCGTCGCGGACCGACCCTGGAAGCCAGGTTGCGCGAAGCTACCGCCAAAGCGAACGAACATAGCGCAGAGTTTCCGCAAGTGTGCCCTTGGCTGCAATCGGACGGTTCCATTTGCGCTGGGACTGCCGCATGCGACGTCCGGCGTAGCCCGCAGCCACGGCGCTCCCGGCGGCATATCCGGCAAGGGTCCAGCCGAAGCCGAATAACGATCCGAACAGGGACAGCGGAAGCACCATCGCGAATGTCCGGACAACCATCAGACGGAGAGCCTCGCCAGGCATCTGCAGTCCGTTGAATGTCGCGACGGTCATGTTGAAGATGCCCTGAAACGCGTATGAAGCCGCGACTATGCGGAAGTAGAGAGTCACGGACCGGATGACCTCGGGCTCGTCCGAGAAAATCCTTGCGATCCACGGACCCAGCAACGCAAGTCCAGCGAACAGCATCAGGCCCAGGCAGACTGACAGCTTTCCGGCGAAGACCAAGGCGTCGTCGATCCTGTCGTGCTCTCCAGCACCGAAATTCCGGGCGACAAACGGGGTGACGGACATCGAGGCGGCGTAGATGCCGATCAGCGCAAGCGCCTCGATCCTGCTGGCGATCCCGAACGCGGCGACCGCCGTGGTGCCATAGCCCGACAGGAGGAATGCCATGAACATGCCGGTCGCCGGGACGAGGACCTGCATCGAGATCGTCGGGACGGAAACCGCGAGCATCTCCCGCATGTCGACGAGGCTGCTGCGCAGGCCGGTGAAGCCGAGCAGGCCGTGGCGCCGCATGATCGCCATCACGCCCAGGAAGATGAAGGCGAACGACAGGACGGTTGCGATCGCCGCGCCCGGGAGACCGAGTTCCGGGAACGGCCCCTTGCCGAAGATCAGGAGCCAGTCGAAGATCAGGTTCAGGATGCCCGCCCCGGCGAAGACGAGCTCGGTCTGTCCGGTGATGCCGTTGGCGCGGACGGCACCGCTGCCGACGATCCCCAGCATCAGGAAGGGGAAGCCGAGATAGAGGATGCCCATGTATTGCCTGACGAGCGGGAGGAGCTCTTCGCTGGCGCCCAGCAGGGAGAACATGGGAGAAATCAGGCTGCGAGCCAGCAGGCACAGGCCGACCGACAGGACGAGTGCCAGTCCCACAGCGATCGTGGCCATCCGGTTCGCCCTGCCTCCCTGGTCCGAGCCTGCCGCCCTCGCCACGACCGAGGAGACGCCGACGGAGAGTCCCATGAACACCGAAACGAGCACCAGGTAGGCCGTCGAGGAAAACGCCAGCGCGGCCAGTTCGGCAGAACCCAGCTTGCCGACGAAGTAAGTGTCGACGATCTGGAACAGGAATGTCGAGAGCATGCCGAGGGCGATCGGCGCCGCCATGCCGACAAGCACGTGGCCGACCGGTGCCGCGGTCATCTGGTCGGAGGCATGCCGTTCGCTCAAGAGTCCGTCTCCTGCCTGGACCCGCCTGCACAGTCGTCGCATCGGGCGGTGCCGACGGAACTACGCTGAGGCATCATCGTCCGCCCGATGGCCCGATGGCCGACGGTCCCGCATCCCAAGCCTCTCACGGGGTTCCGCCGACCTTCGGGCTCGTACCCTGAGCCGTGTGCACCTTCTGGACGGCTGGATCCGTCGCCAGCTTTCTCACGACCCGGTCGACGTTGCCGTAGCTGGCCGTCGACCTTTCGAAACCGTATGCCCAGCTCGCCATTGGATAGAGGAACGCGTCCGCAACGGATTTCCGGTCGTCCACCATCCAGTCGCGCCCCTCCAGGTGATCGTCGATCAACGTCAACGCCCTGCCGACAAGCAGCTTGCTTGCAGCCTTGACGCTCGCGTGCCCGTCCGCGTCGGTCGTGAACCGCATCGGCATGAAGTAGGGCCAGAAGTAGGGATGCAGCGTTCCCGAGAGATAGACGAGCCACCTGTGCAGTTCGATCCGGCCCGGAGTTCCGGCGGCCGGACCGATGTCGGCATCCGGAGTCCGATCCACGAGGTAGAGCAGAATGGCCATTCCCTCCGGCAGCACCAGCTCGCCATCGACGAGCGTGGGGACGACGCCCGAGGGGTTCAGCCTGAGGTAGCCAGGCGACTTCATGCCCGCGAAATCGAGATGCTCGACCTCGTAGGGCTTGCCGATCCATTCAAGCGCGATGTGCATCGCGGTGGCACAGGTGCCCGGTGCAGAGTAGAGTTTCATCGGGTTTCTCCTTCGGTTCAATTTGCATGGACATGCTCGGCGATCAGGTCCGCGACCGAGGGCCCGGGTCCGACCAGCTCAAGCACGTTCCTGTCGGGATCGCGGATGAAGATCGTCCTGGTGCCGCGAAACTCGCGCCGACCGGTGATCGCTATGCCGTTCTCCGCCACGAATGCTTCCGCCGCGTCGGCGTCCCGGACCTTGATGGCAAGATGCGTTATGCCCGGATACTTGAGCTCTTCATCCATCAGGACGTTCTCGCCCTGCCGCGCGTTTGCCGGACCGAGCAGGTTGATGTTGATCCCGGAGGGATGCAACATCACCAGGGGGTGCCCGCGCGCGTAGCCGCCGTCGGCGACCAGCTCGAACCCGAGCAGCTCGTAGAACGCCACCGACCTGTCGCGGTCGCTGATGCGTATGCCGACATGGTCGAAGTTCGTGATGTCCAGCATGGCATTTGGCCTTTCCCTTCAGTTTCCCTACAGCTACGCTTGCATCATGAACGTCACTAGTCCGGGAATGAACACAGCTCCTGCTCATCTGGGTCACAGGCCGAGCCTTGACCGGCTGCGCGAGTTTCTCGAAGTGACACGCGCGGGCAGCATTTCCGAAGCCGCACGCAGGCTGGGCCTGCCGCGCGCAACGCTCAGCCGCCGCATTGCCTCGCTTGAGGCCGATCTGGGTGTCCGCCTGCTCTTGCGTCGAACGACCCGTCTCGCGCTGACACGCCCAGGCGAAGAGCTCCTCAAGCGAGCGCAACGCGTCGTGGTCGACGGGGATGCTGCCTGGGAGGCCGTCCGGCGCCTGGACGACATCCCACGCGGCCTGCTGCGGGTTTCCGTCACCGGCCCGCACTTCCTGCGGCTGTTCACGAGCTTTCTGCGCGACTTCCCCGAGGTGATCCTTGAAGTGCAGTCGACGACACGGCACGTGGACCTGCTTGCCGAAGGGGTCGATGTCGCGGTGCGAATCGGACCAATCAAGGATCAGGACCTGATTGCAAGGCAGGTGTATTCCGACCGGCTGATAGTGGTTGCATCGCCGGAGTATCTCGGCCGGGCCGGACGCCCTGTGCGGGCAATGGACCTGACAAGGCACGATTGCATTGTCGGGTTCTCGGGGGAGTGGGCCCCAAGTGCGAGATGGCCGCGATGGAACGGAGGAACCGTCCCGGTTGCGGGCAGGTTTTCGGCGAACGAGATCGAGCACATCCGGCAAGCCGCGATCGAGGGGATAGGGTGCGCCTTGATCGCCTCTGCGGTCGTGGCCGAAGACATCGGAAAGGGTCGCCTTGTGCCGATCCTGGAAGATGCGGTCGGCGCCGAACTGCCGGTGAGCCTCGTCTATGCCGACCGCGAGTTCATCGACCCCAAGGTGCGGGAATTCGTGGATCGTGCCGCCAGGGTGATTGCCAGAGAAATGCCAAGGCCGCTGGGCCGTGGCGGGCGCAGGGCATCACATGACTCTGGATGATGCGGGTCGCCGCCAAAGCCCGTGTACATGCCAGGACTCGTCAAGTGTTGCTCAATCTGAGCGGATGTTCCCTGTTGACCGAGCGCTTCTTTGCCATGAGCGCGGTTGCACGTGTAAACGGTTTGAACGCAGCGGTCCAATTGGACGGCGCAGGCTCCATTGTGACACCTCTGGTTCGTCCGCGACAGCTTCCGGCAGCACTCATGTGCCAACGCACTGAAGTGCCTGCGCCACAGGCGCGCAAGCCAGTCGATTCGGTCCGCAGCCCCAACTCAGGCACATTTGGTCCAGAAGTTCGCGCGCGTTCCGAAACGTGCCACGGCCCGAATGACCGCGGCCCTTCAGGTTCGCCTTCTCGCCGTGTCGGCGCGGGATCACGTCGAGCCGGCCGTCGGCATTTCGGTCCTGTCGTACGTGCCGGCGAATCCCCTGGCGACCAGCAATCGGGACCCTCCTGTGAAGACGGCCAAGGATCTGCAAAGGGCCCCAGCCCTGCGCCAGCTTGCTATTCTCCATTCCGAACTGGTTCTGCGTCATCTTTCTGGAAATTGACGAGGCGCCGCTGCGCCGTGCCGAACCCCGCCCATTGGCGTGCCTGTGCCAATGATGCAATCTTCCAACGCATGCGGTTGCGCATCCATCGAATGGAACGGGGCGGACCGAATTGGCCGTCGGACCCGGTCAAGTGGAATTGCGGCGGAATGCGCCTGCCCCGACCTATCGCTGTTGACCCCACCATGTGTTCGCCAACACGGTGCCGCCGACGAAGGCGGTCTTGCCGAGCTCTTCCTGAATGCGCAGGCATTCGTTCCATTTCGCCATCCGTTCGGACCGGGTGAAGGAGCCGACCTTCAGCTGCCCGCCGCCGAGGCCCACGGACAAATGCGAGATCGAGACATCCTCGGTCTCGCCCGAGCGCGCCGAGACTATCGTGCCCCACCCGTGTTCCCGCGCGGCATGGAACGCGGCCACGCTCTCGCTTACCGTGCCCGATTGATTCACCTTGACCAGGAGCGCATTGCAGGCGCCAGCAGCGGCTGCATCTTCAACCAGGTCGGCGTTTGTCACCAGAAAGTCGTCGCCGACAACTTGAACCCGGTCGCCGAAGCGCTGCGTGAACTCGGCCATTCCTTCGACATCGTTTTCGGCCATCGGATCCTCGATTGAGACGATCGGATAGGCGTCGAGCCACCCTTCAAACATGTCAATCAGCGCACCGCTGTCCATGTACCGATCTTCGAGAGAGAGGCGATAGCCGCCATCCTCGGAAAACTCCGAAGCCGCAATGTCAAGCGCGATCACCACCCGGTCGCCGGGGTTCTCGCCAGCCCTTTCGATCGCCGAGACCAGCGCTTCCAATGCTTCTTCATTGCTGTCGAAGAGGGGCCACCAGCCGCCCTCGTCCGCGACGCCAGCGATCTTTCCACGTCCGGCCATTATGTCGCCAGCGGCAAAATAGACTTCGTTTGTGACCTCCATCACCTCTTCAAGACTGCTTGCGCCGGGCACCATGATCATGAAGTCCTGGATGTCCACGCGCCGTCCGGCATGGGCACCGCCGCCGAATATTTGGATCTCGGGCAAGGGAACCGAGGGCGTGCAACGATAGCGATCCGCGACGTGTCGCCAGAGCGGCTTGCCTGCTTCGGCCGCAGCCGAACGCAGGACTGCAAGCGAGGCAGCGGTCGTTGCGTTGCCGCCGAGGGTTTCTTTCAGCGGCGAGTCGTCAAGCGCGAGGATTGCCGCGTCAGCCCCTGCCTGATCCAAGGCATCTCGCCCCACGAGCGCTTCGGCGACTGGCCCGTTCACGTTGTCGACCGCGCGGGTCACGCCTTTGCCTCGCAAAGCCGTTCCGCCATCGCGCAGATCCATGGCTTCTAGAGTGCCACGCGAGGCCCCAGCGGGCGCGATGGCCCTGCCTAAGGTGCCGCTCTCCAGCCGGACATCTACCTCTACGGTGGGATTGCCACGAGAATCCCAGACTCGGCGACCCGTTACAGATTCAATTTTCGTCACGCTGCGGCCTCCCGCAACTCAGCATTCAAGAATTCAACAAGTGCCGGCAGCGACCCTGTCGGAGCCTTGATCAACGGTTGCGCAAGACTTCGGACAAGTTCGCGCTCAGGCTCACTCAGATACTCTACCGGCGATTTCCCGTCGACCCGGGCGAGGAACAGCATCGGCAGCAAAGCGCAAGTTCGCGCCTCGATTTCTGCCGCGGGTTCCCATGTGATGTGCGGTGCATAGGCTTCCCAGAATTCCAAGACACCTGCCAGATATCGCGCTCGTGCTCCATGCAGATGAACGGCCTTCAGCAGCAGATGGTTCATGCAGAAGGCCAGGTCGAATGACGGATCGCCCATGGTGGCGCATTCCGCGTCAATGAGGATCGGGTTGCCCGTTCGAATGAGGACATTCTTGGGGCTGGCATCGCCATGGATCAGAACCGCTTGTCGGGAATGAAGCGCTTCGGCCATCCTTGTCATCGGAGCAGTCAGAGCAGGGTGTCCCTTCGCGGTATAGTTCAGGTAGGGTTCGATTCTGAGTGCATGGAAATCTCCGACGTTTTCAAAGCCGTTCCGGTCAAACCCGGCGCTTGCGGACGCAGCGTGCAGCCGTCCGAGAAGATTGCCGACTGCGCGGGCTTCCCCTTGGTCGGGCGCCTCGCTCAGCAACGCAGCCTTCCACAAGTAGACGCCGCCTCCCGAGACATACTCCATGGCGAAGCCGTGCCGCTCTTCCGAGTGTCCAAGCACGCGCACCGCACATTCCGGTGCGACATCCGCGGCGAACTTCAGCCAGGCGTATTCCGCGGCATTGCGGTGCACGGGCGCGCGCCAGTCGGCAGCCACTTTCAGCTTGGAGAGCGCAAACTTGATGCAGATGGACTTGTCGCCGAGGTCTACCAGCGCGATGTCAGATGCAACCCCGCCGGTCAGTGGCCGTACCGACCGGACATCGGCGCGCGATCCGAGCCCCAGCTCGGCAACCAGACCGCGGCACCTTTCGTCAAGACTTCCGTTCACTGTTCCCCCGCCGCCAATGTCCCGGCGTCACAGGAATATCGCCACCAGCCCCGGAACAAAACTGACAAGTGCAAGAACAAGGAGCGCGGCCAGGTAGAACGGGAGCACATGGCGGACGACCTTGCCCATCTGCACCCTCTCGATGGCTGCCGAAACGAACAGCGTCGTTCCGACCGAGGGCGTATACAGCCCGATCGCGAGATTGACGACCATCATGATACCCAGCTGAAGCGAATCGATGCCGATGCTGGGCGCCACGCCGATGAAGATGGGTGCGAGAAGCAGCACGGCTGCGGGCAGCTCGAGAAACGTCCCGATCACGATCATCAGGACGTTCATTCCGACAATGATCGCCCATGGCTCCTTCAGCGTCTCGAGGATCCACGCCGCCAGATTCTCGGGGACCGACTCGTACGAGAGGATCCACTGCAGCACCGAAGAACCCATGATCACGAGCATGATCACCCCGGTCATCATGCCAGTGGTCAGCACACAGCGCCGGAAGGTGTCGAGCGTGAGGTCGCGGTAAATGAACGCTCCGAAGATCAGCGCGAAGACGACGGCAAAGACGCTGATTTCGGTAGGAGCCACGATTCCGCCACGCGCCATGAAAGTCACGAAGAGCGGCATCAGGAGCGTCGGGATCGCCTTGTACAGGTCTGCCGGGACCTTGCGAAACGAAATCCGCCGCGACACAAAACTGGTGCGGACCAGCGCAATGGCGATGCCTGCGGCCAGCGCCGTCCATCCGGCCAGCCAGACAGCGAGGAGCCCGGCCGTGGCGGTCACGATGATCGCGGCATCCCTGCGGTCGAAGAAGGCCGCAGGGATGATGCGGTTCCGTTCCTCCACCGGAGAGCCCGGCAGGTCGCGAATCCGCACTTGTCCACAGCCGAGGCTCGCCTGAAGGAACGGGGTGTGACTTCCCATTGGGAGGTGGTGTCCCGTCTGGATGCCATGCAGGCGCGCTGTCCTCGCGCGAAACGCAGGAAAATGGTTGGCAGGAGAAGCGATCAGGAAAGCACGGCCGGGAAAAGCCCCGATTCAGAAGTTGAACCAGACATGGATGCTGAGGGGCCTGAACCGCAACGCCGAAAGGAGTCGACGCTTGGCGGCACCGTCGCCGACACCGGAACGACCTGAGAGGTGACTGCTACCGGGACACGGGTCTTGAACCGAGTTCCGTGCCCGACCTTCCACAGCTGCCTTCCTTGTCAATTGGACATTGGAAGGGGTCTCCTGCCGCCGATCCCGGAAGGCGAGGTCAGCATCGGGCTTGCAGCGAGCCCATTCTTCGCCAACCGCGAGCTTGTCGACCCCGATGTGCGCGAATTCGTGGATCGCGACGCCGGACGGAGTTGCGCTGGCCGGAATCCAGGCAAGCGCCCAGGATCCCCAAGTACCGGTTCGTGTAGCTCAGGACGGTTCTCGGCGCGCTCTTCCCAGATCGCAGCGACTGCGCGAAATCGGCATCCAGTCTCGTCGCCAACGCTGCCTGGAATGCCGGCGGCGGCGGAAGCGACTCGCGTCAGCCTGATCAAGGATGCCAAAGCCGCACGCCTGACGGACGGCTGGAAGGTCCGCCGGCAATACATTCGAGCAAAATCGCGAAGATCCGGTATTGCAGGCAGGCAGTCACTGGCGTATGGTATACCACAGACAACGACGTGTCTTGGGGGGACAGGCGGTGATGGCCGGCAAATTGCCACTGAAGCCGATCGCGACGAACTTCACTCTGAAGGATCACATCTACGAAACGCTTCGGGATGCGATCACGAAGATGAATATCTACGACGATGACGCCGACCTTCGCCTGGACGAGCGCTCCATCGCGGAACAGCTCGGCATATCCCGCACCCCGCTTCGCGAGGCATTGGCCCGTCTCGAAAAGGACGGCCTCGTCAGCATAGCGCCACGAAAGGGTGTCTTTGTCGTGCGCAAGTCGCTGACCGAGATCCTCGAAATGATCGTTGCGTGGGCGGCGCTCGAATCGATGGCGGCGCGGCTGGCGGCCGCCAACGCCAGCGAAGGAGAGATAAGGCAGCTGCGCAAGCACGCAATGCGCCATTCCGAAAGTTCGGCGCGCGCCGATCTCGGCGAGTATTCGGATGCCAACATCCGGTTTCACCAGATGATCCTGAAAATGTCCGGGTGCAGGCTGCTTGCCGACATGGCCGAAGGCCTCTTTGTCCATATGCACGCGATCCGGCGTCGTGCGCTTGGCGAAGACGATCGTGCAAGCCGGTCGGTTGTTGACCACATGTCCATCATCGAGGCGCTCGAAGCGCGTGACGCCGACTTCGCGGAGAAGCTCGTGCGCGTACACACGATGCGCCTTCATGACCACGTCGCTCGCACATGGGCGCGCCTGGAACCCATTGCCGAGTCGGGCAGTCAACCTGGAGCATGACGAACATGGACGGATCGGACCCGAAGACGGAAGTCACGCAGGAGCTAACGGACGGCTTCCACCTGATCATCGACGCACTCAAGCTGAACGGAATCAACTGCGTCTACCATGTCCCGGGCATCCCGGTAACGGATCTCGGCCGAATGATGCAAGCCGAGGGCATGCGTGTCATTTCGTTCCGGCACGAGTCGAATGCCGGCAATGCGGCGGCGATTGCCGGGTACCTGACCCGGAAGCCGGGCGTGTGCCTCACGGTATCGGCACCGGGATTCCTGAACGGTCTCGTCAGCCTTGCCCACGCGACCACGAATTGCTGGCCGATGATCCTGATCTCAGGAAGTTCCGAGCGCGAGATCGTGGATCTCCAGAAGGGCGACTACGAGGAGATGGACCAACTCGCCGTCGCGAAACCTCTGTGCAAGGCAGCTTACCGCATCCTCCACGCCGAAGACATCGGGGTCGGAGTCGCTCGTGCCATACGTGCTGCCGTCTCGGGCCGGCCAGGCGGCGTCTATCTCGACATCCCTGCCAGCCTGCTTGGACAGGTCATGGATGCGGAGACAGGAGCAAGGAGCCTGATCAAGGTTGTCGACCCGAGACCGGCGCAGATCCCCGCGCCGCACGCCGTCGACCGGGCACTCGACGTTCTCAAAGGCGCAAGCAAGCCGTTGCTCATCCTCGGCAAGGGCGCGGCCTACGCCCAATGCGACGCGATCGTGCGGCAGTTCGTTGAAAGGACCGGCGCTCCCTACATCGCAATGTCCATGGCCAAAGGCCTTCTGCCGGACGACCATCCGCAATATGCCGGCGCCGCCCGGAGCCTCGTCCTGAAGGAAAGCGACTGCGTCATGCTGATCGGCGCGCGACTCAACTGGCTCTTGAGCCATGGACAGGGAAAGCAGTGGGGCGAGCGCTACACCAAGAGGTTCATCCACGTCGACATCGACCCGAAGGAAATGGATTCCAACCAGCCGATCAGCGCTCCGCTGGTCGGCGACATAGAAAGCACGCTTTCCGTGATGCTGGCGAAAATGAACAAGTGGACGCCCCCGCCCACGGAATGGACGGAAACGGTCAACGCCAAGCGTGCCGCCAATGTGGAGCGGATGGCGCCCAAGCTCGCAAACAACAACGTACCGATGGACTTCCACGGCGCGCTGGGCCGGCTGAAAAGGATATTTGCCGATCATCCGGATGCGATCCTTGTCAACGAGGGCGCCAACACGCTCGACTTTGCGCGGTCCATCATCGACATGGCAAAGCCGCGCAAGAGGCTCGATGTCGGCACCTGGGGCGTGATGGGCATCGGCATGGGCACCGCGATTGCCGCCGCGGTCGAAACCGGTCACCCTGTCGTGGCGGTCGAGGGCGATTCCGCCTTCGGGTTCAGTGGCATGGAAGTGGAAACCATCTGCCGCTACGGGCTGCCGGTCTGCGTCGTGGTCTTCAACAATTCTGGGATCTACCGGGGCACCGATGCCGATCCCACCGGCCGAGACCCCGGCACCACCGTGTTCGTGCACGAGTCCAGATACGACCTCATGATGCAGGCATTCGGGGGCGAAGGCATCACGGCCCGCAGTCCGGACGACCTGGAGCGCGCCGTGCGCGATGCCATTGCCAGCGGTAAGCCAACGCTCGTCAACGCAATCATAGATCCCGAGGCCGGCACCGAATCCGGCCGCATTGGAAATCTGAACCCGCAAAGTGCAGTGAACAGGAAGTCAGCGACCCCTCCCTGAAGGGAGGGGCTTGAGGAACGAAGGTTCCGAGAGCCCATGCTGACCAGCACAGGAAAGGAGACTACGATCCAATCTACCTTGCACCATACGTTCAAGACCCACTCCGGGGTGCTTCCTCAGCCCCGGACCCTGGAAGAATCGTTTGCAGACACGCCGGGTCGGGCACGAAACGGGGCGATTCCAAACGCGGCGGGTGGCAAGCTGTGCGAGGGGAGACCGGCTTCGGCCGGCGTCACCGGGGAAGCGCGAGCGACCCCGAGAGCGGCGCAAGCCGCGTCTTCGTCCTGGACCGGTGCGGCGCCCCGCTGATGCCGTGCCACCCGGCCAGGGCGAGAAAGCTCCTGGGCAAGGGACGTGCCGTCGTGGTGCGGCTCCATCCCTTCACGATCCGTCTCCGGGACCGGGTCGGAGGCGAGACCCAAGAGGTCGGGCTGAAGGTTGATCCCGGCGCGAAGACCACCGGCCTGGCGCTGGTGCGGGAGGACGGCGAGGTCCTGTTCCTGGCCGAGATCGAGCACAGGGGGGAGAGAATCCGCAAGTCGATGCGGCAACGGAGCGGTTACCGGCGGCGCCGACGCTCGGCGAACCTGCGCTACCGGAAGAAGCGGTTCCTGAACCGGCGCTCCGACAGGAAGCTCCCGCCCTCGCTGCAGTCGCGGGTCGACAACGTGGCCTCGTGGACGGAGCGGCTGCGCAGGCTCGCGCCCGTGACCTCCATCGCGTGCGAGGTCGTCCGGTTCGACACCCAGGCGCTGGAGAACCCGGAGATCGCGGGCGCGGAGTACCAGCAGGGGACCCTCGCCGGCTACGAGGTCAGGGAATGCCTGCTCGAGAAGTGGGGACGGACGTGCGCCTATTGCGGTGCCACGGACACGCCGCTGCAAGTCGACCACGTGCGTCCGAAGGCAAGGGGCGGCTCCGACCGGGTCTCGAACCTGGCCCTCGCGTGCCCGTCCTGCAACCAGGCCAAGGGCGCGCAGCCCGTGGAGACCTTCCTGGCAGGCCGTCCCGAGCGTCTCCGGAGGGTGCTGGCGCAGGCCAGGGCGCCGCTCTCCGCCGCCGCCGCCGTCAACGCCACCCGCCGCGTCCTGTTCGAGGCATTGAAGCGGACGGGGCTGCCCGTCGCCGGCTCTTCGGGCGGGCGGACGAAGTTCAACCGCACGCGGCTGGGGATCCCGAAGTCGCATGCCCTCGACGCCGCCTGCGTCGGCGAGACGCCTGCGCTGAAGGGCTGGAGGCAGCCCGTGATCGCGATCCGGGCCATGGGCCGGGGCTCGCATGCGCGGACCCGCGTGGACCGGTCCGGGTTCCCGGTCGGATACCTGATGGCGGAGAAGTCCGTGCGCGGCTTCCGCACGGGCGACATCGTGCGCGCGACCGTGCCCTCGGGAAAGAAGAGGGGTGTCCACGTGGGCCGCGTCGCGGTGCGCCGGACAGGCTCCTTCAACGTCCAGACGGCGAAGGGGACGGTGCAGGGGATCTCGCACCGGCACTGCCGCGTCGTCCAGCGCGGCGACGGCTACGGATATCACGTCGACACGTCACGGATGAAGGAGACGGCAACGATGCACGGAACACGGGAGCCCGCATTCCTCCCCGCCCTGAAGGACGGGGTTCCCTGCGGGATGATTGGATGAAGGCACTCGAAGGAATCAAGATCCTGGACTTCACGCATGTCCAGTCCGGCCCGACCTGCACCCAGCTTCTGGCGTGGTTCGGGGCTGACGTGATCAAGGTCGAGCGCCCGGGCGTCGGCGACGCGACTCGAAAGCAGCTGGTGGACGTTCCCGGGGCCGACAGCCTGTATTTCACGATGCTCAACCACAACAAGCGTTCGATCGAGCTGAATTCGAAGAACGAGACCGGCAAGGAGGTCCTGACCCGCCTCATCGAGATCTGTGACGTCATGGTCGAGAACTTTGCGCCCGGCGCGCTTGACCGCATGGGATTTTCCTGGGAGCGAATTCAGGAAATCAACCCGCGCATCGTCCTCGCCTCGATCAAGGGATTCGGCCCCGGCAAGTACGCGGACTGCAAGGTCTACGAAAACGTGGCCCAATGCGCCGGCGGTTCGGCATCGACCACGGGCTTCCGCGACGGTCCGCCCCTCGTGACCGGTGCCCAGGTGGGTGACAGCGGGACGGGCCTGCATCTTTGCCTCGGCATCGTGACCGCACTGTATCAGCGTGAAAGAACCGGGCATGGCCAGAAAGTCTCGGCAGCGATGCAGGACGGCGTCCTGAACCTGGCGCGGGTCAAGTTGCGCGACCAGCAGCGGCTCGCCCACGGGCCGCTCAAGGAGTACAGCCAGCATGGCGAGGGTATCCCCTTCGGCGAGGCGACCCCGCGCGCCGGGAACGATTCCGGGGGCGGCCAGCCCGGGCGCATCCTGAAATGCAAGGGCTGGGAAACCGACCCTGACGCATACACCTATTTCATCACCCAGGCTGCGGCCTGGGAACAGGTCTGCGATGTCATCGGCGAACCGGACTGGAAGACGAAGGAGGGCTATGCGACCCCACCGGAGAGGCTCGACAAGCTCAACGAGATCTTCGCGCGGATCGAGCAGTGGACCATGACCAAGACAAAGTTCGAGGTGATGGAGATCTGCAACCCTCTGAACATCCCTGTCGGGCCGATCCTGTCGATGAAGGAACTGATGGAGGACGAGGGGCTTCGCGAGACCGGCACCATCGTCGATGTCGAGCATCCGAAACGGGGAACTTACGTGTCGGTTGGCTGCCCGATCAAGCTGTCCGACAGCCCGGTGGACGTGATCCGCTCGCCTCTGTTGGGTGAACATACGCAAGAGATCCTGACAGGGGACCTTGGCTATGGAGGCGATGACCTGATGCGCGTGCTTGAAAGCGGCGCCGTGGGAAACGTGAACAAGGAGGCGGCCGAGTGATCGCAGAAGGTACGTTCCTGTCTCCCGCCATCAGCGGATGGAGAACGGCATGAAAGTGATCGTCATGGGCCAGCAGGCGTTTGGAAAGGATTGCCTCGCCCGCGTTCTCGATGAAGGCCGTGACGAGATCGTCGCGGTATATTGCGAACCCGATCGCGATGGAAAGCCGGTCGACCCGATCAAGGAGTTTGCCCAGGAGAAGTCGCTTCCGGTGCTGCAACCAGGCGATTTCAATGACGAGGCGACGCTGGAAGAGCTCGCGGGTTTCAACGCCGACCTCATGATCATGGCTTTCGTCAACATCTTCGTGCCCGAAGCCGCACGCGACACGCCGAAGCTCGGCTCCATCTGCTTTCATCCGTCCCTGCTCCCGCTGCATCGCGGACCGTCGGCGGTCAACTGGCCTATCATCATGGGTGCGACAAAGTCCGGGTACAGCTGGTTCTACCCTTCGGACGGGCTCGACGAAGGCGACAGCCTCTTGCAATGGGAGTGCGAGATCGGCCCTGACGATACGGTCATCGATCTCTATTTCAAGAAGATCTACCCGTCTGCGGTCGAGAGCGTCATCGAGGTCTGCGACCTCTTTCGCGCCGGCAACCCGCCCCGCATCGTGCCGGAGGAATCGAAGGCGACATACGAGCGGCGTTGCACGCGGAGGCACAGCCGCATCGACTGGAACAAGCCCGTCGAACAGGTCTACAACCTCATCCGTGGCACCAACCCGGCACCGGGTGCCTGGACGACCCACAGCGGACAGGAACTTGGAATCTTCGACTGCGCCCGCGTCGCGGGCGACGGAGTCTCGTCTCGCGTGACGGACGTCAGCGACGAGGGAGTCGCGGTTCAGTGTGTCGGCGGACGTATCCTGATCAAGCGTGTCCGGCCGTCGGGGGCCGGCAAGATTCCGGCCGCGGAGTGGGCAGCCGGGGCCGGCATCTCGAAGGGCGACTTGCTGGGGGAGTAGACGTGGAACCGGGAGAACAGGATACGACCGAGATCGGAGGCCGCGCCTAGTGCTGAGTGCGCATTGCATACGATCATGCTGCGGTTCGCGGCGACCAGCTTCTCGCCGAGTCCCGGTCTGCCGGCGCCGGCATGCTGGTCATGGGCGCCTATCTCGAAAATTGCGAACGCGAGCCGATCTTCGGCGGCAACAGCCAAGTCGCCGTCGCCGAAGCGGACTTGCCAGTGGTATTGGTTCATTGAGGCAAATGATGCAGGAAATCGATCGAGATCATCGCCCCTTGCAGCGACCGAACAGTCGGCAAAGACCGGCATTCGGCGCGACAAGGGAAATCAAGTCATGGAAAACCCAAGGGAGGAATACCATGAAATACCTGAAGACCCTAATGGCAGGCGCTCTGGCGGTTGTCGTATCGGCGCCGGTGGCACTGGCGGATTGGCAGCCCCGCAAGCCGGTGGAATTCATCATCATGGCGGGAACCGGAGGCGGCGCCGACCAGATCGCGCGTCTGCTTCAGGGCCTGATCGAACAGAAGGGCCTTAGCTCGCGCCCGTTCATTCCGATCAACAAGCCCGGCGGCTCCGGTGCGGAAGCCCTGCGCTACATGCAGGACAAGGCCGGGGACGATCACACGGTGATGATGACGCTGAACAGCTTCTATACCACCCCGATCATCCAGGAAGACCTCGGAGTTGACGTGACAAAGTTCACGCCCATCGGACTGATGGCGATGGACACGTTCCTGCTCTGGGTTCACACTGACCGCGAAGACATCACCGACCTCGACTCCTATGTCGCCGCGGTGAAAGCAGCGGGGCTTGACTGGAAAGTCGGCGGCACGGGCTCCGGCCAGGAAGACAGCGTCCTGACGGCAATGATGGAGGCGGCTTTCGACTACGAAGTGACCTACATTCCGTTTCCTGGAGGAGGCACCGTGGCCAAGAACCTGATCGGCAAGCAGATCGACTCGACTGTCAACAACCCCTCCGAGCAGCTTGCCTTCTACGAGTCCGGCGACTCGAAGCCGCTGGTGCAGTTCACTGGCGAGCGGATGGCCGCATTTCCGGACGTTCCAACCGCAAGGGAACTCGGGGTTGACATCGAGTACTACATGCAGCGCTCGGTCAACGGCCCTCCGGGCATGTCCGCCGAAGCGGTTGAGTTCTACACGAATCTCTTCCAGACGCTGTTCGACAGCGCGGAATGGCAGGAGTTCTGCGTGTCTGACGGCCTGACTTGCGACGGCATGCTCAAGGGCGGCGATCTGGCCAGCTTTCACGCCAGCCAGGTCGAAGCGCACAAGAAGCTGATCGCCCAGGTCGGTGCCGGCGCGATCACCGGCGAATAAGAGAGACCGCTCCGGGCCGGCAACCCGGCCCGGAGCCCCACGCATTGGCAGGCAAGACGAGAACTCGGGTTTTCGAGCCGGTAAGGCTGCGCCAAGGCGGCGGCCCAAAGGGAGGAGCAACATGTCGACACGATCCGCCGAGCTGCTGATGGCCGTCGGGCTGCTCTTGCTGTCGCTCGGGCTGATGTGGACCGTCCTTGCGGACGACCTTCACATCGGCTGGGTCGAAGGCAGGGGCCCGGGCGCAGGCGTCTGGCCCTTCTGGCTGAGCGGGGGCATGGCGCTGGCTTCGCTCTGGACCCTGGTCCGCTGGTTCCGTGGAGCGACGCCGGAAAGCCGGAACAAGGCGCAGTACATCGACAGCCAGAGCCTGGGGCTCGTCCTGGTCTCCTTTGTGGCGCTTACTGTCATGCTCCTGCTCGTGCACGTCGTGGGAACCTACATCGCGACGGCGCTGTTCCTCGGATTCTACATGCGGTTCATCGGCAAGCATTCCTGGCGCACGACCGTGAGCACGTGCATCGGCATGGTGCTTCTCATCTATTTCCTCTTCGAATGGCAGCTCACGAAATACCTGCCCAAGGGCGCGAATATGTTCGAGGACGGGTTTCTTTGGATCGACAATTTCCGCTGGCAGTACCTGATGTAAGCCCGAGAGTTGGGAACAAGACATGTTGGACATCGCAACACTTCTGGGCGCGGGACTGCTGCAAGCCTTTGAGCCCCTCAATCTCATGATGATCTTCGTCGGGTGCCTGGCCGGGCTGTTCATCGGCGCGATGCCCGGACTCGGTTCCGTCAACGGGGTGGCGATCCTGTTGCCGGTGACATTCCTCGTGCCGCCCACTGCGGCCATCATCTTCCTCGCCGCGCTGTATTACGGCGCCATGTACGGCGGCGCCGTCAGCTCGATAACCCTTGGCATCCCCGGCGCCTCCACGGCCGTGGCCACGGTCTTTGACGGACGGCCCATGGCGCAGCAGGGCAAGGCGGACCAGGCCCTCACGGCCGCCGCCGTCGCATCCTTCATTGGCGGCACGATCTCGGTCATCCTCTTCACGCTCTTTGCGCCGCCACTGGCGGTGTTTGCCCTGAAGTTCGGCCCGCAGGAGGAGTTCGCCCTCATGGTGCTCGCCTTCGCGACCTTCATCGGGCTCGGCGGCGACGACATCCCGAAGACGATCTTTTCGATCCTCCTTGGCCTCGTGATGGCGGCGGTCGGCTTCGACATCATCTCCGGCCAGCCGCGACTGATCTTTTTCGACTTCGTGGAACTGCAGCGCGGAATCGGCTTCCTCGTGCTTGCCATCGGCATCTACGGCATTGGCGAGATGCTGTGGACGCTCGAGAATTCCAAGGGCGAGGTCAAGATCCATGCGGTAAGCTCCACTTGGAAGAGTTTCAGGGAAAACCTCTCACACATAAGGGAGTACCTTCCCACGACCGCACTTGGCTCGGCCCTTGGATTCTTCGTCGGCACCCTTCCGGCCGCAGGAGCCACGCCTGCATCGCTCATGTCGTACGGCCTGGCCAAGACATTCGCGAAGGATCCGGACAGCTTCGGAAAGGGGAACGTCTCCGGAGTCGCGGCGCCCGAGGCGGCGAACAACGCAGCCTCCACCGGTTCCATGCTTCCGATGATCACCCTCGGCATTCCAGGCTCTCCGACCACTGCAATCCTTCTCGGCGGCATGATCATCTGGGGACTTAGACCAGGCCCCCTGCTCTTCACGGACAGGCCCGACTTCGTCTGGGGTCTCATCGGTTCGATGTATGTCGCGAATTTCGTGACCGTCGCGCTGAACCTTGCGCTCATCCCGCTCTTCGTGCGCGTTCTTGCGATGCCCTTCACGATCCTGACCCCGATCATCTTCATCCTTTGCTTCGTAGGCGTCTTCGCGACGACGGACCGGATGTTCGATGTCTGGCTCATGCTGCTCCTGGGCCTTGGCGGCTACCTGATGCGCAAGCTCAACTACCCGGTTGCGCCGGCGGTGCTGGCGATCGTCCTGGGTCCGCTCGCGGAACGATCGCTGCGACAATCGCTGATATCGAGCCGGGGCGACGTCCTGACGTTCTTCGAGCGCCCGATATCGCTCACCTGCATGCTTCTGGCCCTGGCGCTGATGATCTACCCCATTTGGCTCGGCATCCGGCGTCGGCGGGCCGGCATGACAAGCGGGGCTGAATGAACGCGGCCGTTGCCGACACGGTTCATGGTCCTTGGAACCCGGGCCTCTCATCGACGATCAAGCCGCATCTCATGTCCCGGGTCACGATCTACGATCCAGCAAATGGCCTTGTGCCGTGGGAAAAGGCCCGTGACCTTGCGGAAGCATCCGGCCTGAAACCGCAGGAGCTGGCCACCTTCAGGCCAGAGCGCCTCCTGCTGCATCATGTCATGATCCGCGTGACTGCGGAAACGCACGTCCCGGACGGCCCGTCATACGCCGATCTTGGAATCAACCTCCGCAGCATGGCGGCTGACATCTACGCCATGGAAATCGAGCCGCGACTCCCGGACTTGCAGCGCGAATTCGAAGATGCTCGGTCCCGCGCCAGGACCGTGATTGGCGAGGAGCTGGAGGACGGTATCTTTGGATGCCTGCCTGCCGCCGAGCCAAAGGGGTTCCTTGGCCGCCTGTTCTGGCGTGAATCTCCCAAGCCGCCAGCCGCGTCCCGCGATGAACGCGCGCTGGCAGCCAGCACGGCATGGGCGGAACGCTCAGATTGCGAAGCCGAGCCGCTCCATGCGTCCTGCTACAGGGCGCTGTCCCGTACGGTTGGCGCCGTCCTGGCGCAC
This sequence comes from Paracoccaceae bacterium, assembly GCA_965208685.1. Classification (GTDB taxonomy): domain Bacteria; phylum Pseudomonadota; class Alphaproteobacteria; order Rhodobacterales; family Rhodobacteraceae; genus JAJEFO01. Next base: position 2,951,608 of record CBDBPL010000007.1, read on the forward strand.
CGCGGCGCCCTCGTTCTGCCCAAGGAGATCCTCGAAGAAGTCGCCGTCAACATGGTGTCGAACGACCATGTCGACGCACTGCTTGCCAGGCGTGTGGCTCCCCTCTTCGATATTGCGGCGGAGAAACTTGGCTATTTCCGCTTGCCGCCTCAATCCGAACCGGTGGTTCTCAACGCGAAGGGCGCGTCCGCGAGCGGCAAGAGCTCGATCCGCAGCCAGCAGCGTCGCATCGCGGAAACGCTCGGGATCGACTGGAAGAACTTCGCAATCATAAGCCCGGACTACTGGCGAAAGCTGCTGATCGATTACGACGGACTGAGCGACGACTACAAGTACGCGGCGATGCTGACCGGCCAGGAACTGGAAATCATCGACCGGAAGCTCGACGCCCTGATGGCCCAGAAGGCGTCAAGCGGCACGGTTCCGCACATGCTGATCGACCGTTTTCGGTTTGACAGCTTCCTGACCGCGAAGACAGGGGCGGCCGAAAGCAGCCTGCTCACGCGCTTCGGCGCCCGCATCTACATGTTCTTCCTGATCACGCCGCCGGAAGAGACCGTGGTCAGGGCGTGGGACCGCGGGCTGGAAACCGGACGCTACAAGGCGGTGGACGACCTTCTGTTTCACAACATCGAGGCCTATTCCGGCATGCCTGGCCTGTTCTTCGCCTGGGCGCGGCTGGAAGATCGATGGGTCCACTACGAGTTCCTGGACAACTCGGTTCCCTTGGGAACCCCCCCTCGGACGATCGCCTTCGGTCAGAACGGCAATTTCGTTGTACTGGATCTGGAGCGGCTGTGTGATGTCGAGCGATTCCGTCACGTCGACGTCAATGCAAGGACCGCCGACCAGGTCATTGGCCGCACGCTTGCCCCGCATGAAGCCATGGCTTTCGTCCGCAACGCCTGCGCTGAACTTGCCGAGGTCACGTTCGTCGTTCCCGGGACCGACCGGATCTTTGCCAAGTCAAAAGGGCGAGGGATCATCGTGGACACATCCTCTCTGCCCGAGGGCATCGCGTCTGCCGACTTCGGCCCTCACGAGGTTACGGACGAGGACCTCGGCAGGATTGATCAGGGAGCGGCGGCTCACGTCATCGGCGATCTCGGCTGCAGCCGGTTCGCATGAAGCGAGAAATGACGTGCAAAATACTCGGGAATTCTGCTCCAGTTGACCGCATTCACTGAACGGCGTCGCGTTGCCGTTCCTCGAAGAGGGGAAGGCCGGAGTGATCGAAGTCGTCGCTTTCGTTAGTTGAGGCGTTCATCAGGCACATCAGCGAGGCCAGATCGTCGGGAAGCCACCACCCTCCTCTCCTGACCAGCTCGGGATTCACCGAGCCATCGTTCTCGGTGCGCTTGATCCACAGGGACACCCATGCGGCCTTCAAATCTTCCAGGGCTCCGTTCCAGGTCCCGCCCTTTTCCGGCGTGCCGCTTGCCACGATTGCCGTATCGGCAAGATAGTAGATGCACCAATATTGTTTCATCGTCATTTTTGGTTCTTTTGGCACTTGTGCCCCGCGCCAGTCGGCGGACGAGGAGCCGACGCGTGGCCAGCTGCGACCAAGCCGCGGAGCTCGCCGGGGTCCGATCAAAGTCCTTGGCCAGGCACCAGCAGCGCTACATCCAAGCGAATTTCCGCTCCACGGCCCGGCGCCGGTACACGACGGTGAACCCCTTGTTTCACTTGGACATTTCAATGATCTCGAGCACGTCAGGGACACCGAGATTCACACGCAGCCGCTCGCCCTTGCAGCCATTCAAGGCCTCGTCATCTTCGGCGCCTTCTCCAGCATCGCCAGGATGGCGACCAACGCACCGTCCCGGTCCTGCACGTCGGCCGTGTGGACCTGGACTGCGATCAGGTTTCTCTCCACTCAGCGCAGGTCGAGATCACCTTGGTCACCCTGGTCATTGAACTCCCGTCGTCCTGTCGTCCGCGAACGCCCTCCATTTTCTCCTTGCGCACGGGAACCCGGTGCCGTCGGCCTACAGGATGCAGCGTTCCGAAGGCGGCTCCCCGAGAAGCACTTCCTTGCGCCCGAACCGTTGCAGGAGAACGGAAATCTTCATGACCCACCGGTGGATGGCGTGCCAATTGCGTGCATGGTCACATCAGCAACTGATTTTGCCGCGCCTCTGTGCTTGTTGATGACATCGGACTTGTCTTGCACTTCTTTGCAACTTGGCTGTAATAGGTGCTTATGACGCTGAAAACACGCCACTCTCAAAGAAAGGGTGGCAACGGCTTTGAAAATTTGCCAGTATCCGTGTCATGAACACCGGAAAGTCACAAAACTTGAAGAAAGTTCTCGACGCAGTACCCTCTGGGTACCTCGTTGACGCCAAATGGCTTACCTCCCACGGCATCGCCTACGAGACCTTTCGCGACTACGTCAAGCGGGGCTGGCTTGAACGTGTTCACCGCGGCGTGTTCCGCCGTCCCGCTCCCGGTCCGTGGGCATCAAGCACCATCGACTGGAAAGTCTGCCTACTCTCCATGCAGCACATCATGCGCCATGACGTCCATGTCGGCGGCACGACTGCACTCTCTCAACACGGCTACGATCATTATCTGCGTCTAGGCGGCAACGCCCAAGTCTGGATCTATGGCGACACAATCCCAAACTGGCTCACCAAGCTGCGGCTTGACGCGTCTGTTGAGACGCGGAAGACAGCTCTTTTTGGCGACCCCGCGCTCGCCCTCACAAAGGAAGAAATCAATTCAACAAATGCCCCGCCCTGGGACTGGCGCTTGAAAATGTCGGTACCCGAACGAGCAGTCATGGAAGCCATGGATGAACTGCCGGGCCAAGAGACCTTTCACAACCTCGACATGATCTTTGAAGGCTTGACAACGTTGCGTCCAAAGACAATTGCGGCACTCCTGCACAGCTGCAGGAAGATCAAGGTCAAGCGCCTCTTCTTCGTGTTCGCTGATCGACACGGTCACCCTTGGCGAAAGCACCTTGATCCCGATGACTTCAGCCTCGGAAGCGGCGACCGCGCCTTAGTCAAAGGAGGCAAAATACACCCAAGCTATCGGATCATGGTGCCGAACGAATTTGCAGAATCGGAATCCGAAATTGGCACGTGAAGTATACGAAGCACAGGTGGCCCTCCTTGTGCGGTTGCTACCTCACGTGGCAAAGAATGAGGTATTCGCACTCAAGGGCGGGACCGCGATCAACCTGTTCTACCGCGACCTGCCACGCCTCTCGGTCGACTTAGACCTGACCTATCTGCCGATCAAGGAGCGTACGGAAAGCCTGGCCGAAATCAATGAAGCAATGGATTGCATCGCCGGTGCAATCGAAGACGACATCAAGGGCGCAAGGGTGCAGCGCATCCTGGGCGGCGGGGGCGGCGCCACCCGTGTGCTTGCCCGCTTGGACGGTGTCGAAGTCAAGATCGAGACATCGCCTGTCACGCGCGGTGTCGTCCATGACCCAGAAATCCGCCCGGTGTCTGAAATGGTCGCAGACGCGTTCGGCTATGCGGAAATGCAAGTCGTCTCATTCGAAGACCTGTTTGGCGGCAAGCTGCATGCCGCAGTGGATCGCCAACATCCCCGTGACCACTACGATGTAAAGCTTCTCTATGAAAACGAAGGGCTGACAGACGAACTGTTTCGCACTTTTCTGATCTACGTTGCATGTTCTGGGCGTCCTGCGCATGAGTTGCTGAACCCTAGTCCGATTGATCTCAACCAGCCGTTTTCCCGAGAGTTCGAGGGCATGACCAAGACATCTGTCGGCCTCGACGAACTTCTTGCGACACGCAAAATGCTGATCGCAGACATCCAATCGCGCCTCGACAAGAACGCTAGACGGTTCCTGCTCAGCCTGCATGACGGCACTCCGGACTTTGGCGCAATCGACCGGACTCGCGCGGCCGACCTTCCGGCGGTTCGCTGGAAACTTCTCAACCTGAAACGCCTGATCCGCGAAAACCCGAAAAAGCATGCCGAGCAGAAAGGCCAGTTGGAAAGACTCCTCAGGTAAAGCCTCGACCAATTCACTGGTCGCCCTCGGGAGATTGACGTGACGGAAGTGTTCAACCCCGTCCAGAACTATTGAACTCAACGTTTCCGGACCCCTGTGAACAGCGACCGACTTCCGCCAAGGCTTCAAGCAAATCCAAGAGCCGCTCGAAGTCGCGCGCGCCAAGCCTGCCACGAAGGTCCTCCGCAATGGCCAGGGCGGCGTCGCGGTTGTCTGACAACACCTCTCGGCCTCGGGACGCTATCCCGATGACCTGCCGGCGGCGATCGGACGCTGGCGTTTCCCTGGTCACGAACCCGTCAGTCACCATTGCCTGCACGATTCTTGTCAAGCTCGACGCCATCAGTCCGGCTTCCCTGGACAATCGCGACGCATCCATTGGGCCGAACTCGTCCAAGACGCGCAGCACGCGCCACTGCTGCTCGGTCAGGCCTGTCCCGGCCAGCATCTCCCGGATCGGCGCCATGACGGCCTCCCGTGCCCTGATAAGCGCGATCGGCAACGAGCGGCGAGTTGACGGGAGCGCAACCCTTTCGTTTGGCATCGGTTCGACTCTTGACTGGATAACTGCTTTTGCTTAACATCTCAATTATTGATATGTCAAGGAAATGCGATGCCGCACGTGATCGTGGAATACTCGGCCAATCTCGAAGAGGCGATCGATGTCGGCGGCCTCTGCGAACGCGTCAGGCAGGCAGCGGCATCCATCGACGAGATCGCGATGCCGGGCATCCGGGTCCGTGCCTACCGGGCGGACCACCACGCGGTCGCTGACGGCGCTGAAAGGCACGGATTCGTTGACATTTCCGTCCGGCTTCGCGGCGGCCGCTCGGACGCGGTCAAGGACAAGATCGCGAAGCAACTCTTCACGGCCGCACGGGAGTTCATCGATCCCTACATGAAGGGGAACTCCCTGGCCCTTTCGCTGGAAGTTCGCGACATCGACCCAGAGCTCTCCCCGAAGACCGGCACGATTCGTGATCATCTGAAAGGCGACCAATGACCCTTTCCGACAACCTCAAAGCGCTTGACGGGCACCTTGAACGGTTTCGGACGGGCGGTATTCCAAACCGGATCGGCGGCAAGGACTTGGACGGTTCAGGCGGAACCTTCGCCACAGACTCGCCGGTTGACAAGAGCAGGATTTGCGACGTTGCGCTGGGAACGGCAAAGGACATCGACGCCGCCGCACGTGCCGCTCACGACGCATTTCCGGCTTGGCGCGACCTGCCTGCGAAGGAACGCAAGGCCGTCCTCATCGGCGTCGCCGAAGCGATCGAGGCACGCGCCGAGGAAGTCGCGCTCTGCGAGTGCTGGGACACCGGACAAGCCTATCGCTTCATGTCTAAGGCCGCGCTCCGCGGCGCCGAGAACTTCCGGTACTTTGCCGATCAGGCCATCTCGGCGAGAGACGGGTACAATCTTCCCTCGCCCGGGCTCGCGAATGTCACGACCCGCGTGCCGATCGGCCCGGTGGGCATCATCACGCCCTGGAACACGCCTTTCATGCTTTCGACCTGGAAGATCGCACCGGCCCTCGCCGCAGGCTGCACTGTGGTCCACAAGCCGGCCGAGCTGTCGCCGCTCACCGCACGACTGCTCGTCGAGATCGCCGAAGACGCCGGCCTGCCGCCAGGCGTTCTCAACACCGTCAACGGCTACGGCGAGGTAGCAGGCAAGACGCTCTGCGAACATCCGCTCCTCAAGGCCATCGCGTTTGTGGGGGAAAGCGCGACCGGCAAGCTGATCGTCAAGCAGGGCGCTGACACGCTCAAGCGCGTGCATCTGGAGCTGGGGGGGAAGAATCCCGTCATCGTCTTCGGTGACGCAGACCTCGAACGTGCTCTCGATGCGGTGATCTTCATGATCTACTCGATCAACGGCGAACGGTGCACGTCGTCCTCGCGCCTTCTGGTGGAGGACTCCATCCGCGACGAGTTCGAGGCCCGGCTTATCGAGCGCGTCAACAGGATCAAGGTCGGCCACCCGCTGGATCCCGCCACCGAAATCGGCCCCCTGATCGCCGAAGATCACTTCCGGAAAGTGACGTCCTACTTTGACATCGCGACCAGCGAGGGCGCTACCGTCGCCGCTGGCGGCGCCGCAGGCGACCCGGCTGGCTACTTTGTCCAGCCGACGCTGTTTACAGGCGCGGACAACGGCATGCGCATCGCCCAGGAAGAGATTTTCGGCCCTGTCCTGACCTCGATCAGGTTCTCGGACGAGGACGAGGCGCTGAAACTCGCCAACGACACCGACTACGGTCTGGCCGCATATGTCTGGACAAGCGACCTGGCACGCGCCCTTCGCGTCACGGACAGGCTCGAAGCCGGCATGATCTGGGTGAACTCGGAAAACGTTCGCCATCTTCCAACGCCCTTTGGAGGCGCGAAGGCCAGCGGGATGGGCCGCGACGGGGGCGACTGGAGCTTCGAGTTCTACATGGAGCAGAAGCACATCGGCTTTGCGACCGGCAAGCACAAGATTCCAAGGCTGGGCAACTGATGCAGCCCGTCGGAGTCCGTCAGCCGCCAAGGCGCTTCCTCCCGGCCCTTCGAGGGCATGAACGCCCATGCCCTGCCAGACCGTCTGGTCATGGCCCCCTGCCCGCCACTTGACAAGGTCCGACCATGCCTCTGCCCGCTCCCGTCCTCGCCCCGCCTTTCAATACGGTTCGCCTCAGCCATGCCTGCCTGAACGTTGCGAACCTGGAGGCGTCAAGACGTTTCTACGTTGAGACGCTGGGACTTCAGGTCACGGACGAGTATGCGGGCCACATCTACCTTCGAGCGATGGAGGAACGCGGCCATCATTGCCTGATCCTGAGGAAGTCAAGCAACCCGGGCACGGTCGAATCCCTGTCGTTCAAGGTGTTCTCGGAAGAGGACCTGGACCGGGCCGAGGCTCACTTCAGATCCGGAGGCTACGCCACTGAATGGATCGAGCGTGCGCATCAGGGTCGCACGCTCGCAACCACCGACAATCTCGGGGTTCCGATCGAGTTCTACCACCAGATGGAGCGCATGCCCTGGATCCACCAGCAATACGCGCTCTACCGGGGCGTGAAGCCGCTCCGAATCGACCACTGCAATCTCTTCTCGACCGACGTCGACGCTTCGGCCGCGTTCTACAACGACTTCGGATTCCGCGTGACCGAATACACCGAAGACGAGGACACCGGCCGACTCTGGGCTGCATGGATGCACCGGAAGGGAGGCGTCCACGACATTGCCTTCACCAACGGCACCGGGCCGAGACTGCACCACATCGCGTTCTGGGTGCCGACGCCGCTGAACATCATCGACCTGCTCGATCTCATGTCGACGACCGGCTATCTCGACAACATCGAGCGCGGGCCGGGACGCCACGGAATTTCCAACGCGTTTTTCCTGTACGTTCTTGACCCCGACGGGCACAGGACGGAAATCTACTGCTCCGACTACCAGACGGTCGACCCGGACCATGAACCGATCCGGTGGGACCTGAGGGATCCGCAGCGGCAGACTCTTTGGGGCGCGCCGGCCCCTCGCAGCTGGTTCGAGCACGGTACGCGCTTTGCCGGCGTCGAAGCCGGACCTCCGACGCTTGAAGCCACGCCGATCATCGCGCCATGACTGGGCACCGGGAACCGACTTGGGAAGATCTCGCTCGCTGGGGCCGACGAGCTGCCGAATGGGGCGCCGACTACCATCGCGCCATTCGTGAACGCCCGGTCCGGTCGCAGGTCTCGCCCGGCGAGATCGCGGCGGCGCTTCCGGAAGCGCCGCCCGAGGAAGCCGAAGACATGGAGACGATCTTCAACGACGTGGATCGCATTGTCATGCCCGGCATAACGCATTGGCAGCACCCGAGCTTCTTCGCCTATTTCTGCTCCAATGCAACGCCGCCCTCCGTGGTCGCGGACTACATGATCGCGAACCTCGCCGTTCAGTGCATGATCTGGCAAACGTCGCCAGCAGGAACCGAGCTGGAGACGCGGGTCCTTGACTGGCTCCGCCAGGCTCTCGACCTGCCCGAAGCGTTCCATGGCGTCGTTCACGGCAGCGCCTCGGAAGCCACGCTCGCCGCCGTCCTGACGATGCGGGAGCGCACGCTCGAGTGGCAGGGAAACCGGGCCGGGCTGCCCGGACAGAAGCGCCTTCGGATCTACGCGACGGCCGAAGTGCATACGTCGATCGACCGTGCGATCTGGGTTGCCGGGATCGGGCAGGACAACCTCGTCAGGATTCCCACGGCAGGTCCGCTGAGATCCATGAATTCCGCGGCGCTGGACGCCGCGATCAAGTCCGACCTCGCGGCGGGGCGCCTGCCCACGGGCATCATCTCCTGCGTCGGCGGCACAAGCATGGGCGCCTCGGACGATGTGGGCCGCGTTGCAGAGGTCGCGAGACGGCACGGCCTTTACCTCCACGTGGATGCGGCCTGGGCCGGAAACGCCATGATCTGCCCCGAGTTCCGGCATCTCTGGTCCGGCACCGAAGATGCGGACAGCGTGGTCTTCAATCCCTACAAGTGGATCGGGGGACAGTTCGACGGATCGGTTCATTTCGTGCGCTCGCCGGAGGATCTGACCCGCACGCTGGCGATCAAGCCGGAATACCTGAAAACGCACGGCGCAGACGGATTCATCAACTATTCGGAATGGTCGATTCCACTTGGTCGCAGGTTCCGTGCGCTCAAGCTATGGTTCCTGATCAGGGCCTATGGACTGGAAGGTCTCCGCCGCCGCATCCGGGACCATGTCGCATGGTCCGAAGAGCTCGCCGGGAAACTTCGGGACGATGACAGGTTCGAGATCGTGACCGACCCGATCCTGTCGCTGTTCACGTTCCGCCTGGTGGGGAAGGACGATGCGAGCCAGCTGGACTTCGTGAACCGCCTGAACGGCGACGGGCGGATCTACTTGACGCAGACCCAGGTCGACGGACGGGCAGTGGTACGCTTCCAGGTCGGACAGTTCGGCACCACGCGCGACGACGTGCTGGCAGCCTATGACGTCATGTCGGAACTGGCGTCAGCGACCCCTCCCTGAAGGGAGGGGCTTGAGGAACGAATGTTCCGAGAGCCCATGCTGACCAGCACAGGAAAGGAGCCTATGAGATTCGCGACCTACACTCACGACGGCGAGCGATTCTACGGCATGGTGGACGATCACGGGGCCGTCCCTCTCTCGCCTGACTTCCCGGAATGGCCGACCCTCAAGGAAGTCGTCGCGGCGAACGGCCTCGACGACCTGGCTCGCGCGGCAGCGGACCGAACCGCCTTGCACGAGGGCATCCTGTTCGAACCTCCGATCCCGGAGCCACGCCGGATCATCTGCGTCGGCATCAACTTCCCGGACCGGAACGCCGAGTACAAGGACGGCAGCGACCAGCCCAAGCACATGTCGCTCTTCCCCCGCTTTCCGTCGAGCTTCACTGGCCATGACAGGCCCCTGATCCGGCCGCCAGAGAGCGAAAGGCTCGACTACGAAGGGGAGGTCGCCGTCGTGATCGGCAAGGGCGGACGCCGAATAACCGCGTCAAGTGCCTACGAGCACATCGCGGCACTCACCCTGTGCAACGAGGGAACGATCCGCGACTGGGTTCGGCATGCGAAATTCAACGTCACTCAAGGCAAGAACTGGGACAGTTCCGGCGCCATGGGACCCTGGATCGTGCCTTTCGCCGACCCGGCCCAGCTTGACGACGCCCGCCTCGTCACGCGAGTCAACGGGGAGGTCCGGCAAGACGATCACCTGAAGAACATGCTGTTTCCGGTGCGCGAGCAGATCGCCTACATCTCGACCTTCACGACCCTCGACAGCGGCGACATGATTGTCACCGGCACCCCAACCGGCGCGGGTGCGCGGTTTGATCCGCCGCGGTTCCTGCAGCCCGGCGACGTGATCGAGGTCGAGGTCGAGGGCATCGGCACCCTTCGCAACACTGTCGAGGACGAGGCATGACGCCCGAAGAGCACGCCAGCGCCGCTGCCGTCCTGCTTCGGGCCGAGGAGACAAGGACCCAGATCGGCCTTCTCAGCCTTGCGCATCCCGACATGACCATGGACGATGCATATGCGATCCAGAACGAGATACTCTCGGCCAAGATCGCCCAAGGCCGGCAGATAGCGGGATGGAAGATCGGGCTCACTTCCAGGGCGATGCAGACCGCGCTGAACATCGACGTTCCGGACAGCGGGATCCTCTTTGACGACATGGAATTCGCCAACGGAATCGAGGTTCCGGCGGGGCGCTTCATTCAGCCTCGCATCGAAGCGGAGATTGCCTTTGTCATGAGGGACACGATCAGCGGACAGGACGTCACGCGCAAAGACATCCTGACCGCAACCGAATGCGTCGCTCCGGCCTTGGAGATCCTCGACACCCGCATCCAACGCGCCGACCCGGCAAGCGGCCAGGCCCGCATCATCACGGACACGATCAGCGACAACGCGGCGAATGCGGGCTTCGTGCTTGGAAGCAAGCGCCACGACGTGGACGCGCACGATCTCCGCTGGGTTCCGGCAATTGTCTTCAAGGACGGCGACGTCGAGGAGACCGGCCTCGGCGCAGGCGTCCTGAACGACCCCGTCGAGAGCGTTTGCTGGCTCGCCCGCCGCATGGCATGCTATGATCAGCGGATCGAGGCCGGACAGGTGATCCTGTCGGGTTCGTTCATTCGCCCTCTTGAATGTCCCCCGGGGACCCGAATACATGCCGACTACGGGGCATTCGGCACCGCCGACATCGCTTTCGCCTGAAAGGTTGATCCCATGAAAGATTCGAACTTCCTGAAAGAACAGAACGCCCGACTGCTCTGGCACCCGATGGCCAGCCCGACGGATTGCATCGAGAGCCCGCCGGTCATCGTCACTGGCGCGTCGGGATCGCGCATTCGCGACATCGACGGCCACGAGGCGGTGGATGCCGTGGGCGGCCTCTGGAACGTCAACCTGGGATACTCTTGCGAACCTGTGAAGCAGGCGATTGCAGACCAGCTTGGCACCCTGCCCTACTATTCGGCGTTTCGCGGCACCACGAACGACAAGATCATCGAGCTGGCGCACGAACTGGCCGAGTTCTTCGGCCCGGACGGCATGGCGCGCGCGTTCTTCACCAGCGGCGGTTCGGACAGCGTCGAGACCGCCCTTCGCCTTGCACGGCAATATCACAAGATTAGGGGAGAGGCCGGCCGGGTGAAGTTCCTGAGCCTGAAGAAGGGCTACCACGGCACGCACATGGGCGGCGCCAGCGTCAACGGCAACGCGAACTTCCGGACGAACTACGAGCCCCTGCTGCCTGGCTGCTATCACATACCGGCTCCCTACACCTACCGGAATCCCTTCGAGGAAAGCGATCCGGAAAGGCTGGCCAACCTGTGCGCGGCAGCGCTGGAAGACGAAATCGCGTTCCAGGGCGCGGGCACGATCGCCGCGTTCATCATGGAGCCGATTCTGGGCGCGGGCGGCGTGATCCCTCCGCACTCCTCGTTCATGCCGATGGTGCGCGAGATCTGCCACCGCCACGGCATACTCCTGATCTCCGACGAGGTGATCACCGGCTACGGCCGCACGGGTGCCTGGTCCGGCGCACGGCTTTGGGGCGTCAGTCCCGACATGATGAGCACCGCCAAGGCGATCACCAACGGCTACTTTCCGTTCGGCGCCGTGATGATCGGTGAAAGGATGGCTGACGTTTTCGAAAGTGACAGTTCACCCAACGCCTTCATCGGCCATGGCTACACCTATTCGGGCCATCCGGTCGGAGCGGCCGCGGCGCTCGCATGCTTGGCCGAAACGAAGCGTCTCAACGTGATCGACAGCGCAGCGGCACGGGGCACCGAGCTGTTTGACGGCCTACTGGCCCTCAAGGACAGGCATGAGCACATCGGTGACGTCCGGGGCGGCCATGGGCTGATGCTTGCCATCGAGTGCGTTTCGGATCGCGCGACCAAGACCGCGGACATCGACATGCCGCTCAAGGTGCAGAAAGTGGCTTACGAAAACGGCGCGATGGTTCGAGCCGCAGGACCGAACCTGTTGATGTCCCCGCCGCTGGTGCTGACATCCGAGGACGTGCAGATCATCATCGCGGCGCTCGACGCGGGCTTTTCAGCGCTCTGAACCAAGCTGCCGGTCGCTGGGAAACCGGCCCGAGGCTGCGCCCCGGCAGGTGCGCCGCCTGTCCAAGGCTGCATTGTGTCCGCTGCTGCACACAACGGCCCGGCAAAGGAGACGGTCCGATGACAACGGGCCAGTTTCGGCATCCGCGCACCACCGGGACCGGAAGGCCCTGATGGACACAACGGTTCGGCTGTTGCGCAATGTTGAGCAAGCCGTTCGACGCACGCGAAGGGGTACATGCCGCAAGTCTCGTCACGCATTGGCACCCGACGAGCGAATTGACATGAGTGCCGTGCAGCACGGATGTCCCGATTGCCAACGAGCCTCCGTGACATTGATTGCCAGGCAGCGAGAATGTTGGGCTGCATCGCACGCAACACCTCGAGGCACCGAAGTGTCGCGTCTGGCCCAGGGCGTGACGTTCCGCTAACGGTGAAACGTCACTTGATTCTGCAAGGATGAATCTCATGGTTCGGCCATTCCTGATCTTGATCACCTGCCTGGTCGCAATGCCCGCCCGGTCGGAAGATGATTCGGCGCGTTTCGACTTCGGAGGCGACGCGTTCCGCGCCGGGATGTCCGTGACTCACGATGCGGCCGGAGTCGACGATCTGTTCATGGCCGGCGACAGGGTGACGGGAAGGGTCGACATCACGGGCTCAGCCCATTTGGCGGGCCGCAAGGTCACGATGGAAGGCGCTGTAAGCGGTGATGTCTATGCCGCTGGTGAGGACGTCGCGATTCAAGGCGATGTATCCGGCGACGCCAGCCTGTTGGGACGCACCGTATCGGTGGCGAGGGTTGGAGGAGACCTGCGGGCGGCGGCATCCGAGTTGCAGGTCAACGGCAACATCGGAGGCAATGCGATCATTGCCGGCAGGGATGTCGTGTTCGATGCGGCGGTCGGAGGTGACGTGACCCTTGCGGCACGGAACGTCGATTGGGGTGAAGCAGCCTCGATCGCCGGGCGACTGATCATCCATGAAGAAGAACTGGGCGATCTGGAAGTGCCCGAGCGAGTGGCGTCCGTCGACAGGGTCGAGCGACGCGAAGTCGAGGGACGGGAAGTTGAGAGGCAACAGGAGCCGCGACGGTCGCGTTGGCGGTCATCGATCGGGGATTTCCTCTTCGAAGTGATCGTGGTGACCATTCTGGCCGTTCTGATCGCGGCATTGATGCCCACGCGCCTCGCCAAGATGCAGCGACAGGTCCTTGCACGCCCGATCCATACCTTGTGGCTGGGCTTCCTGTCGCTGTCGGCAGTGACTGGAGCGAGCATTCTTCTTGCAGTCACGATTGTCGGGCTGCCGTTGGTCGCCGCGTTGGTCCTGCTGGCATTTGTCGGCACGATTGCCGGATACGCGGTAGCGACGTACGTCTTGGGCGCCAAGCTGTTGCTGGCTACAGGCAGGCCGGAGCCGGACAGCATAGGCAGCCGAGGGATAGCGGCGGGCGCAGGTGCCTTGGCGGCAGCAGTCATCGGACTCATTCCGTTTCTGGGCTGGCTCTTTGCCATCGCACTGGCGCTTGCAGGAATCGGCGCGATCACGGCACAGTCGATTCGACCGGTGTTCTTCGCCGACACTGCCTGAGTTGAGTTCTGCCACAGGTTCGCCGAACCCGTAAGGTCCGGTGGCCTTGTTTCCGATTTCGCCGTCATCCCGGAGCAAAGTGCCGCAGCCAGGTCCAATGCGAGCCGGCCGTGACGCCACGAGTGAAGCCCGGCGTCCTCGAAGGCGGCGGGTCCCCGGACAGTGCCAAACGGCTCAGGATTTGTGATTTAGCGCCGATGATCTTGACTTACGGTCTCTCGATCAAGAGTTCTCTAAGAGTTTGACCTAGAATGTGGATGGCCTCCCCAGATATGGTGTTTCCGTGTCAGATGCGAAACTAGACAAGGAGGCTACCATGGCCTGGTCCGAGACCACCCGCGAGAAGTAAAATCGTAGTTCAGCACGATATGAAAGCGACTTGACCGACGAGGAATGGCTTCTTGTCGAGCCGCTTCTGCCACCCCCCGCGAAGCTGGGTCGTCGCCGGACCGCCGATCTCCGCGAGATCTGCGACGCGATCCACTACATGCTGGCGACGGGGTGCCAGTGGCGAGCGATTCCCAAGTGCTTTCCGCCGTTTACGACGGTCCAGAACTACTTCTACGCTTGGCGCGACGACGGCGTCATCGAGCGCATGATGGATGCGGTGCGCACACTGGCCCGCGAGCAGGCGGGGCGATCTGCGGAGCCGACCGCGGCCGGAATCGACAGCCAATCCGTGAAGACGACAGAGATGGCCGGGCCATCCGGCTATGACGCCGGCAAGAAGATCAAGGGTCGGAAGCGGCACATCGCTGTAGACGTCGAGGGAACGCCGATCGCGGTCCAGGTTCACGCCGCCGACGTGCAGGACCGGGACGGGGCGCCGGACGTCATTCTCGAGATGCTGGAGAAGGCACCGGAGGTGACGAGGCTTTGGGCCGACAGCGGCTACAGGGGCGAGAAGCTCCGCGCGAAGCTCGCGGAAATGGGTGTCCCGGAAGCGCTGGAGATCGTGGAAAGGCCCAAGGGAACAAAGGGCTTCACCGTCCTGTACCGCCGCTGGGTCGTGGAGCGCACCTTCGCCTGGATGTCGCGTTGCCGGCGCCTGGCCAAGGACTTTGAGCGGACCTTGGCAAGCTCCGTGGCGTGGGCTCAACTGGCCGCCTGCCGGTTCCTGGTTCGAAGACTGGCACAGGACGCAAGTGCCTGACATGAAAGACAGAATCAAAGCAATGACTTGTGATTCAGCCTCTAAGGCATTGTTTCCGCGCCAGTTGTTTCGTCCGTCTCTGCCGGCATCCTGACCAGCTGGTAGCCGAGCTGTTAGGCATGCCAGCCAAGGTTTGAATCGATGCGGTCCAGGCGCCGCCGCTCGTAGATCTAGACCCCGCGCTCCATGTATTCATCCCCTCGGATGACCAGCGTGTAGGTGAGGCACACCATTGTCCAACGGACCTCGACTTCCCCGACTTGCCGACGGACCACATCCTCGGAGCCGTCCCCGCAAGCACCATTTTGCTTTCTCGACAGGGCCGGCGCAGCGTGGGGGGCGATTGCTTGGGGAATTATATGCGAAAGTGCCAAAATCCTGTGATCGGCCAGAAAGATGTTGCTGTTTCGTTCCGGAGCGGTCATGCTGCGTGGGCGGGCGCCGGAAACGCCCGGTCCCCGGAAGCTCACGCAGGAGCGAACACGTGGCCCTGACACAGACGCACAGGCAGGTCGTCTACCGCCTCCTTCCCCAGACGGCGGGAAACTGGCAGTGGCTGGAGACCACGCTCGAAGCCCAGCGGCAGCTCTACAACGCGGCACTTGAGGAACGGATCGACTTCCACCGCAAGACGGGGAAGTCACGGACCTGCTTCGACCAGCGCAAGGCGCTCACCGAGTGCAGGCGCGCGCTGCCTGAAATGGCCGAATGCGGGATCGCCATCCAGCGCGGGACGCTCAAGCGGCTCGACGGATCGTTCAAGGGCTTCTTCAACCGCCTGCGGAAGGGGGCGAAGGCGGGCTTCCCGAAGTTCAGGGGACGCCGCTTCTTCGACAGCATCACCATCGTCTCCGGCGTCAAGGTGCGCGACGGCACGCTCCACATCCCCGGCTTCGGTCCGATGACGGTCCGGCGCAAGGGCGGCAACCCGCATCCCGACGGCAGGCCCGTCTCCGCCGTGCTCAAGCGTGTCGGCGGCAAGTGGACCGCCGTCGTCTGCTACGCCGTGGAGATCGAGGAGCCTGCCGACAACGGACACGTGCTCGGCCTCGACCGGAACTGCGGACAGGTCGCCGACAGCGACGGGGAACTGCACGCCATGCCGGACATGTCCAGGCTCGACGGCAGGTCGAAGCGGCTGCAGCGCAAGCTGTCGCGCCAGCAGAAACGGTCGAAGCGACGCGAGCGGACGAAGCGGATGCTCGCGAAGACGCGCCGCAGGATCGCGAACCGCCGCCGCAACTGGCATCACCATGTCAGCAAGAGGCTCGCCGGCAAGGGCGGCGCCGTCGCCGTCGAGACCCTGGACGTGAAGGCCATGACGAAATCCGCCAAGGGGACCGTCGAGGAGCCGGGGACGAACGTGCCGCAGAAGGCGGGCCTGAACCGCGTCATCCTGAACACCGGATGGACCGCGCTGAAGCGGATGCTGGACTGCAAGGCGGCGAACGTCATCACCGTTCCGGCGAGGAACACGTCAAGGACATGCCACGAGTGCGGAGCGGCGGAAGCCGCCAGCCACAGAACTCGGGACGACTTCATCTGCGTTGCCTGCGGGCACGCGGCACATGCCGACATCAACGCGGCAAGGACAATCCGGTGCGTGGCGCGTGGCCGCGCCCCGGGACACGAGGCGTCCGGGATTGGCGCGTCTGCACGGCGAGAGGCGTTCGGGCTGCCGACCTCACCGACCCGTGAAATCAGTGCGAGGGCGGCCTGATGGCACTATCGCATATAATTCCCATTGCTTGGGGCAACGGACGGCCACGCAAAGAACTTCAGCATTTTCCTCGATCTCGGCGGAAGCTGCCGCCTGACCGCTGCACGTGACGGGCGTCCAAGCTGATGAATCCGGACGACAGCGGTCCTGACGTGGGGACTGGCGTGGAAGCTCCGGCGCGACTGGAGGAGAAGGGACATCCGGCAGGTCAGGAGCGGCTTCGAAAACCTGCTTTCCGTCGCGGGCGGGCATCCTCGGCGTCGTCCCGGTCAGGCAGGATCCGGAAGCGTCTCAATGGCGGCCTTCGTCGCTGCGATCACTCGGCCGTCCATTTCATGGATGTAGCACGGGTCGGACGTCCAACCCTCCGGAAGGTCCAGTCCGAACAGGCCGAAGGCGCGCTCGAGTTCCGTCTTGTCGACGAGATCCCACTCGATGTCGTCCGGATCCGGACGCCAGAGTCCGCTGGCCCAGCAGTCGGCCAGCGCGAAGGTAGGCGCGAGCCTGGGGACAGGTCCGGGAACCAAGACATGGTCCCTGGCCACCTTGAACCAGTCTGGCGGACGCGAATGCAGCTCCACCCCGTGGAGCTTCGGGAAGGACGGGCGGGCGGGAACCATGATCTCAGCGCGGCGCGGATACTGCGTCGTCCATCCCTCCATCCAGAGGGCGGTCACGCCGGCCATCCTGGCCCCGGGGAGAAGATGGGCGATCGCGTCCATGTGGCGCTCGCGCTCTGCCTGCGGGTTCAAGACCAGGTTGAAGTGCACCCCGGCCTGCGGTCCGAGCGAGGAAATGAATCCTCGCTTGCGCCATCTCGCCAGGCAGACAGATGCGCTCTTCCGGTCGGTTCCGAGCAGACCCGGGAGACTGCGCGTGGTAAAGACCTCGGGGAGGCTCTTCAACCGTTCAAAGGCGGAGATCCGTGTCATCGTCCTTCTCCCTTGTCATGCCGGCCCCATCGTCCTCCGGCCTTTCGTCCAGGGCATCGCTGAACCTTCTGGCAATGTCCATGGCATGATCCACCATGTTCCGGACCTCGTCGGGCCAGAGCCCGTCCCAGAGCATCGCCGGCAGCCATGTCTTCAGATCCGGATCCGCCTCAGCCAGTATCTCTTCCGGATCCCTGGCCAGGAACCTCTCGAACCCGTCGTTCAGGGAAACATCCCTGTAGCAGGAAGCGTGATGCCTGACGGCCTCCACATGCCGGGCAACATCTGTCCCGATCTGCGCATCAAGCCACCAAAGGTCGAACAGGTCACGCCACTTGAGATGTTGGCGCAGACCCAAGGCCGCGACCTTGTCAGCGAAAGAGGCCTGGAGGCTGGCTGCCGGGATTGGCGTGGACAACGCGACCAGCGGACCGTCAGGCATGGACACGCCGGGCTTCTGGATGAGAAACTTCGAGTCGTACTCCTTGAAATAGCCTGCCTCGACCTGCCAGAACTCCGCCTTCACCATCGCCTGACCGATGACCCCTTCCCGGGTCATCACGATCCGATGGTCGAGCATCCTGTCCGGATCCCTGGTCTTGTCACGGATCTCGATCCTGAAACCGGGATCATGATTGGCGATGACTTGCTGCATCCGCGTCTCGATTTTTGACATGGCTGCACCAATTCTTCTCGCGAAATCCTTCGAAACCAGGAAGTCCAAGTCTTCCGAGAACCGTGGCGAATTCCAGGACAGGTGCAGGTTGGTGCCGCCATGAAAGGCGATGCGTGCGAGCGACAGCTCGGCGGACATCGACAGGCCATCGATGAACAGGACATGAATCATTGACATCCAGTCGCGGATCTCGTCTTTCCTGATCGGGCGTCGCTTCTCTTGGACGGCCATCTATGAGTCTCCAAAATTCCTAACTTGCATGATAGGTATTTTAGATGCGAACTTCAAGGGGAAGACTGTGGGAGTCCCTGTGCCGGCTTTCACGGAAAGGTTGCGGACGATCTGCGTCTTCGGAATCTTCCGTGCAGCAAGTTGCCTGGTCCTTTCCTCGTCTACCTGTTTTCCACGGCCTTTGCAGACGCCTCTTCCCTTTGCCATACCCACCCCCGTTTCCGGTCGCGAGAAGACCCGTGCACATCCAATGCCCGACATGCCAATCTGAGTGGTCGAATCTGGCCAAGAACTGATCGGTTGAGAAATGTCTGGACCGATCAGCCCCAGAGACTCGCCAAAGGCAAGGCGGACAGATTTTCGCCGAATGGCACGACTTGATCGCTGTCGTATAGGACAATGCCGTGCACGAAGTTGCTGTCGCAAGCCGCAGCGAGCTTTCTCAAACCGGAGAAGTCCGCACTTGAAAGGGTCGCCGACGCCTTGACTTCGATGCCCACGATTTCGCCGCGGCGGTTCTCGATCACGAGATCGACCTCGTTTCCGTCCTTGTCGCGGAAATGGGAAAAGGAGCAGCGTTCATCGCTCCAACTCGCGATCTTCAGGATCTCCGCTGCGACGAATGTCTCGAGAGGCGCGCCGAACGCCGTCCTGTCCTTTGCAATTCGCTCGAGTGTCAGGCCCTTCAGCGCGGAGAGAAGCCCGGAGTCCAGAAAGTGCAGCTTCGGCGACTTGATCAGCCGTTTGAGCCTGTTCGAATGCCAAGATTGCAATGAATGGATCAAGTACAGGCTTTCGAACACCCCCGTGTATTTCTGCGAGGTCACGTGGTTCATGCCCAAGCCTGCGCCTATGCCAGAGTAGTTCACCAACTGCCCCGCATGCTCGGCGAGAACGTTGAGCAGTTTCGGCATTTGGGCAAGCTGGCTGACCTGAGCAACTTCCCGAATGTCGCGTTGGACGATGCCTTCCACGTAATGGTCGTACCAGTCCTGTCTTCGCCGCCAGCTTCTGCGTTCAAGCACCTCGGGGTAGCCGCCTGCCAAGACAAGCTCGACCAAGTCCGTGCCAAGAACCGGTTCACCGACGGACGGTGACTTGCCCGAGAATGCGTCGTCCAGGAAGCGCCCCTGCCCGCCCCTGATCTCGGCTTGGGACAACGGCAGAAGCCGAACGACCTCCATCCGTCCGGCAAGCGAATCCGCAACCTTCGGGAGCATCATCAGGTTGGCGGATCCGGTCAGCAGGAATCGTCCAGGCCGCGTGTCCCTGTCGACCAAGGACTTGATCACAAGCAAGAGCGTCGGCGCCCGTTGAACCTCGTCGATCACTGCCCGGTCAATGCCTCGAAGGAAGCCAACCGGGTCGCTTGACGCAACGTCCAGCAACGTCGGATCGTCAAGCGAGAGGAAAGGCATGTCCTTGTTCGCAATTGTCGTTGCAAGCGTTGTCTTGCCTGACTGGCGTGGTCCGGACATCAGGACGACACGCGTGTCCTTGAGCGCTTCCTCGATACGCCTCTTTCCCAACCTCGGATGCATGAGCTGCTCCTGCGCCAGCCAGTCTCAATGCCCTGGACGGCCATCCGTAACCAACTATTCGTCCAATTGAAAGAGTATTTTCGGCCAAGTGAAAGAAATCTTCCGTCCAATTGAAAGCAACATGCCGAGACACTCTCGGGAATCGCCAAATGCGACGCGTGCATCATCCTCGGCTCCTGCGGCTGTTCGCACCAAGGCTGGCCGAGCAGGGAAGCATGACCAAGGACCGCCTGGAATCACCTGGTCGCGCACGTCCATGGGATGAGCCGCAACAGGCTCAGCGCGTCTTGTGAAACTCAGGCAGTTGGCATGCCGCCCACCGATCGAGCTGTGGCTGGCCGAATTGTCCAACGCGCCCTCGGAGCATTTCTGCAGATCGGATGCCACCTGATGACAACGGCGCGTGCAAACAGTCGAATCCGCTCAATTCGAGAGACCGCGCTCCGGCACATGCCGCCTCCCGGATTGGCCAAGACACCGGAAATATGCAAAGAACCTCCGGCAGCCACTTGAAGGATCCCGCCATGGCCGGAAGCCAGAACTTCGTCGTCGACCCGCGGAACGAGACCGCAAGGATATATCTCAACGGCGAATTCGTGCCCCGCGAACAAGCCCTGGTCTCGATCTTTGACGCCGGCTGGATCCTGGGCGATGGCGTCTGGGAAGGATTCCGGATGCACGGAGGACGGCTTGCCTTCATGGATCTTCATCTGGACCGCCTGTTCATGGGCGCGAAAGCGGTCGACATAGACATTGGAATGACCCGCGATGAAGTCCGTTCCGTCCTTGAAGCAACCCTTGAACGGAATGGAATGACAGGCCAGTCCGGAGTCCATGTCCGGCTGATGATCACGCGCGGCCTGAAGAAGTCCCCGAACCAGGATCCCCGCAACACGGTCTCGGGCCCGACCGTCGCCATCGTCGCCGAATACAAGGAGCCGGATCCCGAACTCCTGAACACGGGTCTTTCGCTGTTCACGTCGGCGATTCGCACCTGCCGGGCAGACATGTTTGACATGACGCTCAACACGCATTCGCGTCTCAACTACATCATGGCACTCAACCAGGCGATCAAGGCGGGAGCCGACGAGGCACTGATGCTCGACGACAGGGGATTCGTTGCGACTTGCAATGCAACCAACTTTTTTGCCGTGAGAAATGGACGAGTGCTGACATCGACCGGCGTTAACTGCTTCAACGGAATCACTCGTGCCAACATCATCTCGCTTTGCGACAGTCATGGCATCTCCTGTGAGCAGAAGGACTTCACCCTCGCCCAAGTCTACGATGCGGACGAGGCATTCGTGACAGGCACGTTCGGAGGATTGACGCCCGTGCGCATGGTGGACGGTCACCCCATGCCCGCGGTGATGGGACCGATCTCCACCATGCTGCGCGAAGCCTATCTGGAATATGCCGGATCATGCTCTTGATCTTGAGCTGGTGAAGTCTTGGGATGATCCGGAGAGCGGGACTTGAATGACGTTGCAGTGGATCAGGCAATAAATCTGGCGAAGCACGCCTTGGTCAGCGGCACAGGGCGCGACTCTCTTTCGAGCGGCCCAAGCCGAGGAAGTAGGCATTGATACGCGAGAACAGTGCCGGAGGGATGATGCCGTAGCTGTAGGTGCCTGGCTGGCCAGGCAACGTGGAGTGTCCAGCATTGGGCCATTCATCGACATTGTGCTCCGACAAGACCGCCCAGCCAGGCGTGTCATCGAGTCCCAAGGCCCGTCCGACACGCATGGGGACATTGATGTCCGCCAAATCTCCGCCAGGCGTTGTGTCGGTGACCGGAGGCAGCACGACATGTCCCGGTCGAACAGCCTGATCAGTCGCGGCTATCAGACAGGTCGGACCGGTCTTGCCCTGGTCGCGACCGGCGGCGGCCTCATGCATCCCCGGACAGTCGCAGCGGACAGTCAGGCTCGTCAGCCAACGGAAACCTGCCTCGATATGCGTCAGATTCGTGAAAACGATAGGGGCCGATGAGAGGGGATTTCGGCGAGTGGCCCGTTTGGTCGGCGGTTGTGATGCCGTGGCGGCCGAAAGCAGGCGCCGGTGTGACACCTCGCGACGCAATTGGCATCCCTTGCGAGCGGAAGGACTTCACGCCCGCCGAGGTCTGCGATGCGGACGGATCGTTTGCGTCCGGCACGCTTGGCAAACAGGCATCCATGCGCATGATGTACGGCCACCCCTTGCCATCAGTGATGGGGTCGATCTCCTCCATGCCGCGAGAGACCGATCTGGAAAGTGTCGCCACATGGCCAGATCTCGAAAATCGGGAACTTGCGAAGCGAAATGCCTTGACGCGGACAATGCAGGGCACTGCGGCGAAGCGATTGGGTACGCAGATGGATTGTCCGGTTGCGATTTCGTGGTGAGGGGTTGCGCGGGATCAACCGGCACCCCTGGGGCGCGTGGGCCACGAGACTTTCGGTTCAAGCCGCGAAGAATCACTCCTTCTTTCTTGGTTTGCAAACCCCGTGGTCCGCACCTGGCTCGCGGCAAACAGCGAACCCCGGCACGAATTCGGTGATGGCTCGCACGCATCCCGAATCCGCAAGTCCTGGACGGGTTCACAACAGCTCGAATTGACGCCCTTGACCCGCCCGCGCAGGAGGCGCATGCGAACTTGTACCGCGCAACCGGTTCAATCCGGGCGAAACTGATAGCGCTCACCGACGCTCCAATTTCCGCCCTGGCCGGGAAAAGAACGGATCTTCCGCATCCTTCAACTCGCAGGCATTGCCGTCGGGGCCGGCGAAAGTGGCCACTTGACCCCAAGCGAAGGACTTGCGCTGCACCGGCACGCCACGAGCCTCCAGCAGGTCGGCGGCACGGTCGACATCCTTGACATTGAACCGAAGCATGGTCGGGTTCTCGGCGTTGCTCTTGCGCCCATCGCGCGCATGCCCGCCTGTCTCAATCATCAGGTACCCGTCGCCGAAATGAAGACAGCACAGCCCGTCCTTTTCGAACCAGACCGGCAGTTCCAGCACGTCTCGGTAGAACGCGAGGCAGGCTTCATAGCGTTCGGTGCCAAGAATGATCCCATGGGTGCAGATCATTTCACTGAACCCTTCGCCGGTTCCCAGGCTCATCCGTCCGCCCACCCGGATTTCCCTGCCGGCGCCGCGGGAAGAGTTCGGCCGTCCCGCGCCGCTGCCTCGCCCATCGGCATGATCATGCGATTGCGCACGATTGAGCCGCTGAATGTCGCAAGGAGTTCCATGTGGCCTTCCCCTATTCGTCCGGAAGCCAAATCTTCCGGAGTGTCGCCTGCGCGATGCCGCCGTTCGAATGGCCGACTTCCCGGAGGGTGAATCCGGCAGCGTTCATCCCGGACCAGGTGCGGGCCTTTTCGGCGAAGTGAACAACCACAGACAATCAATGGACCCGGTTGCCCGGGCCCGATGTCGGCCAGCCTGGCCGACCCCTGAGCGTAACGCCCTGATACGCAAGATGTGGCGCTACGAACTGGGGGGTGTCAAGAGCGCCGGTCCCATGCCGTTTGCGACTCCACCTCGAATTCGAGTGCCTCGACGGCGTGGGCGGCGAGATCACCCTGAGACGCGACGCGTCTTCCGGACGCCAGTGCCAAGCTCTTGGAAATGCGGCACGCAGCTGCTGATTCTCCTCGAATCGACGGCACTGCACATTCGACGGATGCGTTTGCACCCGCTGGTACGCTGCCGACCACGTCCTCGGGGCCGCTCCGTTCTGGCCAGTCGGCAAGAGCCATTTCCGCGATGTGCAGGCATGATCGAATGCGGTCCAACGACACCTTTGAATGGCCGGGAAATCGAGACGTTCAGCTGGCGCGGAACTCGGTCAGTTTCACAACGGCATTCGGAACGCCGACATCCACACGCCACGTGACAATCACGCGACAGACTTGGCCAGAGCGCGATTGTTGGTGCGAATGCGTGCCCGTCCTTTCCCGGGCGATGCCGCCCTCCAGACTTCATGCCGGAGCATGCCCGCCCGAGGCGGTCTCGATAAGGATCCGGTCACCCGCATCAAGCACTGCACCGCTGACGAAGCGATGGTATTCGCATTTGCCCGAGGCCCGCAGTATGTGCATGGAGTTCCGTCCTCCCGGCGGTGTGCCCGGTGCAGACCAGACCGGGATCCTGGCCCGTGTGTAACCGACCGATAGGCTCGCCGGCCCCCTGAGTTCGTACTCGAGCGTCACGCCGCGTCCCCCGGCATGAACGCCTTCGAGCGCGGCCGTTCACCAAGCGCCTTCTGCACGACCGTCAGGCCGTACCGCGCCTCGGCAACCTCGACCGGACAATTGAAGGTGTCGCCGTGGCTGATCGAGAACATCGCGTCCATGCCCCCGCGCTCCCCGGTCGCGCCCCAACCCCCCATTTGCGGCTCGACCATCGTGTAACGGCGCCCGGTGTCAGGATGCCGTCCGGCGATGACCGTGCCGAAGATCGAGGAAAACGACCCGGAAGGCAGCTTGCCGGGCATCGCCTTCGCCATGCACTGCCAGAGCAGGTCGAAGAGCCGGATCCGGGTCTCGAAATAGTAGCCCTGCGGCGCTGTCGAACCGGCATGGAAAACCGTGCCTTCCTCTGTCATGACCTCAAGCGGGGCGAAGGATCCAGCATTGGCAAAGCGGTCCGGATCGCAGAGCGCCTTGAAGATCATCTGCGACGAGATGACCGCGCCGTCCCGGCTGGTGTTGTACGGCGCTGCGAGCTCGTGCGGATTGCCGCGAAGATCGACCGTGAAGCGCTCGTCGGAGATCGAGATGGCCGCACGCCAGCATGCGCCGTCATCCTGCTCCTCCTCGACCTCGAAACGCCCCTTGGGAAGCGCGCGAAGGCCGGCAAGCGCACGGGCGCGCCCCGTCTCGAAGGATTCGGCGATCGCCCGTTCGACCGCCTCGCGCCCGAACTTCGCGAAGAGCGCAAGGATCTGTCCCTCCGCAGTGTTGCTGGCGGCGACCTGCGCCCAGAGATCGCCATGCACGAATTCCGGCAGGCGCGAGTTGGTCTCGATGATGTCGAAGACTGCCCGAACCGGCTGCCCGCGCCTGAAGAGCCGGACTGCGGGCAGGCGCAGCCCCTCCGCAAAGATCTCGGACACGTCAGTTGCCATCGAGCCGGGCACCTTGCCGCCGATGTCGCCCCAGTGGGCGATCGAGGCCGACCAGGCAACGCGCGCACCCCCAAAAAACACCGGCTTGGCGATCACCACGTCATTCAGGTGCGTCACGCCGCCGTAGTTCGGGTCGTTGGTGACGAAGACATCGCCTTCCTCGATGGCATCGCCATGCCTTTCGACCAGGACCTTCACGGCCTTGTCCAGCACGCCGACAAAGGTCGGAATCCCCGCCCCCGAACTGACAAGACTGCCGGCCGCATCCGTCACGCCCGTGCCGACATCCAGCACCTCGTAGATGATCGGGCTCATCGCCGTCTTGCGCAGCACGGCAAACATCTCTTCCGCCGCATTCTCCAGGCCCGCCTGGATGACCGAGAGCGTGAAGGGGTCCGGCATCAGATCATCTTCGGATCACGCGGCAGTTCCGACAGGATTTCCGGCCCGTTCTCGCGCAGGATCACGATTTCCTCCAGGCGGATGCCGAATCGGCCCGGCAAGTAGATTCCGGGCTCGATGGAAAAGACCATGCCTGGCATCAGCACCGTCTCCGAGACCGAGGTCAGGTAGGGCGGCTCGTGCACCTCGACGCCCAGGCCGTGGCCGGTGCGGTGAAGAAAGTTGGGGCCGTACCCGGCCTCCGTGATGACTCCGCGTGCCGCCGCGTCGACATCCTTCGCGAGCACGCCTGGCCGTGCAGCCGACACGGCAGCCTGCACCGCGGCTTCGACGATGGCGTGCACTTCGAGATAGCCCTCGGGCGGCGTGCCCAGCACAGCCATGCGGGTGATGTCGCTCGAAAGGCCGTCCATTCCCGCGCCGATATCCATTACCACCGCGTCCCCGGACCGCAGCACGGTTTCTCCGGTGTGGTGATGCGGCATGGCGCCGTTGCCGCCGGCTCCGACGATGGTGAAGAGCGGCGAAGCGCCAAGCGCGGAAAAGCGCGCACGGATGACCCTGGCGACATCCAGTTCCGTCATGCCCGGCTTCATCGCGGCCCAACCGGCCTGCATCGCCTGATCGGCATGCAGCGCGTTTCGCTTGAGCACGGCGTACTCGTCATCATCCTTCTGCATGCGCAACATGCCGACAGTCGACGCCGTGAACTGCCGATCCGCGTCCGGCAGCGCGTCCTGCACCAGCGCCGCGAAGTCGGCTCGCATGGTCTCGTCCAGCACGATGCGGGCCGCGCCACCCGCCCCCAGCTCGGCGACAAGGCTGTCGAACGCCCCTTCAGGCCCGTCGGCGTCGGACCATTCGTGGAACGGCAGGTCTGTGCCGCGGCGCGACCCATCCGCGTTGAGCTCCGGCATCAGCAGCGCGGCACTGGACGCGCTGACACAGAGCAGGCAAGGACGCTCGTCGGCGTGAGGAACGAAACCGAGAAGCCATTGCATGTGCGCCCCCGGCCCCAACGCGACCAGGTCGACGCATTCCCGCTTCATCCGCGCGCGAAGCGCCGAGATCCGTTCTTCCGTCTGCAACATGCCTTCCCCCTATCCTGCAGGCACCACGATGCGTCCGCCGAAGGCCTCGCCCCGGTCGAAACTGCCGATGGCGGCAATCTCGGCTTCAGGGGGCGCTTCGCAGGACCAGCGGCGCGAGGGGCGCCAGCCACAATCGCGTTTCAGAAGCGCGCCATATTCGGCACGCTTCAACGCCGCTATGGACGGATCGACGACCGGAACGCCAAGCTTCCGCTCCAATTCCGCAAAAAACCCCACCTCCATGGTGCAGCCAAGGATCAGCGCTTCGGCATAGTCCTCTTCAACCGCCCTTCGCCCGGCATCGATCAGCATGCGTTCGGTGCGGGCATGATCCTCCTGGAACTCCGTCACGCCCAGCTCGACATGGTAGAATCCGGCCAGCCGGTCACGATGGCCGAGCGCATGGACCGTCGCCTGCATCTGGTCCACCCACTTTCGCCGCCCGACGATCACGCCGAAACGGTTGCACAGGCTCGCGGCGATCTCGCAGGACGCGGCGCAGGGTGCGGTCACCACCATCTCGCCCGAAATCTCGCGGGCCTCGGCCAGCGCGGTGTCATAGAAGCAGCCGATGGCCAAGGCGTCGAAGCCCTCCTTCGCTGCCTGCCGCACGGCCCTGATGATTCCGCCGGTGACCATGCCCTCGTAGCTCCGGTACTCGATGTGACTGAAGCTGCCGACATCGTCAGGAAGCGAAGTGACGTGCACCTCGGTTCCGTCCAGCTTGTAGTCCCGTGCCATCTCGGCAAACAGCTCGTCATGCCCCGCGCGATGCGCGACTGGGCTGAGATACATGATCCGGACCATCTTTCCCTCCTTCAGATCGTGATACCGTAGACTTCGGCTGCCCGTTCGGCCGACAGCAGGCCGTTCTTGACGTCCTCACGCACGCTCGCGGCATCCCGTTCCTTCGGGTCACCGTAGCCACCGCCACTGGCGGTGACGATGCGGATTACGTCGTCGGTGTTGACCGGAAGGCCCGACACGAAGGAATACACTTCCTGGCTGCCGTCGGTCTTGAGCACCTCGACATAGTTTCCCGACCCTTCAAGGCCGCCTTCGAGCGCCCAGGGCTTGATGCGCGACCGCGTGTAGCCGGCCGTCAGAAAGCCGTCGTTGGTGCGGATGCGGTATTCGAGCCGCAGCCCCCTGCCCCCGGTGAACTTCCCTTCGCCGCCCGGTTCGGTGTTCAGCTCCATCCGGTCGACGAACAGTCCGTTGCGGCTCTCGGATATTTCGGCGGGCGTGTTGTAGGTCTCGCCATGAAAGCCGGAGAAGACGCACGGATTGCCGTCGCGCCCCTCCCAGGCGCCCCAACCGCCGAGCTGCGGCTCGATGATCGTGTATTGCCGACCCGTATCGGGGTGAATGCCGCCGACAAAGGTGCCGCAGATGGAGGAGAAGTGCCCTGCCGGCAGGCGTTCGGGCACGTGCGGCGCCAGGCAGCGCCAGATCAGGTCATAGACCCTGACCTCCGTCTCGAAATAGAACCCGATGGCGGAAGGCTCGCGTGCGTGAAACACCGAGCCTTCGCGGGTCAGGACCTTGAGCGGCCGAAACGATCCGTCGTTGGCAGGCGTGTCAGGGTCCGTGAGCGACTTGAAGACCATCTGGGCGCAGACCACGGTGCCGTCGCGGCTGGTGTTGGTCGGGCCCGGATCCTGATCGGGGTTGTCGCGCAGGTCGACGGTGAACTCCTCATCCGAGATCGTGATCCTGACGTTGAAGACCCTCCCGTCGTCCTGTTCCTCGCTGAGTTCGAACGTGCCCTTGGGGAGCTTGCCGAGTTCGGCCCTGGCGGTGGCTTCTCCGAAGGCCGCGAAACTCTCCATCGCGGCGTTGAACGTCGCCACGCCGTACTTCATGGCCAGGTCCTCCAGCCGCCGAGCGCCGATGCGGACCGAGGCGATGGCAGCCCAGACGTCGCCCAGCAGAAAGTCGGGCATGCGCGAATTCACGGTGATGATGTCCATCACCGCCTCGTCGGTCTCGCCGCCGCTGATCAGCTTGACGCCGGGCAGGCGCAGTCCTTCCTGGAAGATCTCGGTCGCCTCGCCGCTCAGCGAACCAGGAGCCATTCCGCCGACGTCGGAATTGTGCGCGATGTTCGCGGTCCATGCGATCAAGTCTCCCCCGGCAAAGACCGGCATGGCCAGCACGAGGTCGTTCAGGTGCGTGACACCGCCGTGATAGGGATCGTTGGTGATGAACACGTCGCCCGGCTGGATGTCACCGGGCTTGTCGAACTTCCGGAGCAGCGTCCGGACGGACTTGTCGAGCACGCCAACGAAGGCCGGGATGCCCGCGCCCGACGAGGCGATGCGCCCCTCGGCATCGGTGATGCCGGTTCCCATGTCAAGCACCTCGTAGATGATGCTGGACATCGCCGTCTTGCGCATCGCCGCGAACATTTCGTCCGCAGCGGCCTGCAGCGAGTTTTGAATGATCTCGAGCGTGATCGGATCGTTTGCCTGAGTCATCGCCGTACCCTCAGTCATGAATCGTGATGTGAACGTTGCGATAGGCGTCGACCTCGACCGCATTGCCGGGATGGATCACCGCGGTGGCGCCGCTGTCCTCGACAATGGCCGGGCCCTCAAATGACATGCCGGCGCGCAACGCCTCGCCGTCATAGATCGTGGCCTCGTGCCTGCCTTCCAGCGCATAGTCGACCATGCGTCGCCCCTTGACCGCGTCGGAGGCGTCCGAACCGCCGATTGGCTCAGGGTGCATCTCGAGCTTGCCGACCTCGGCCTTCGCCACCAGGTGGATGCCCACCATCTCGACGGGAGCGTCCAGCCTGTAGGTGTATTCGCGCTCGTAGGTCCTGTGGAAATCCTCGGTTATGCGCGCGAGGCTCGCGTCGGTGATCGCGCCCTCCGGGAGCAAGACCTCGGTCGTGTGCTCCTGGTTCTGGTAGCGGAACTTGCTGTAGCGCAGGAAAGAGATCCGGTCCGCGCCAACCCCTTCTTCGGCGAAGGTTGCCAGCGCCTTGGCTTCCGCCTCGGCGAAGGTGCTCTCGATCTCGTCGCCGGCACCATCGACCAGCTCGACGAGATGCGTCACGAACTGGTCCCGGCGCAGGTCCGACATCATCATGCCCCAGGCCGAGAAGACGCTGGCGGCGGCAGGCACGACCACCTTCCTGACCTGCAGCTCCTGGCCCAACGCCACCGCATGCATCGCGCCGCCGCCGCCGAAGGCCAGAAGCGTGAAGTCCCGCGTGTCGAAGCCCCGGTTCAGCGACACCAGCTTCAGCGCGTTGACCATGTTGTTGTTCGCTATGCGTATGATGCCTTCGGCCGCCTGGTCGGGCCCGACGCCGAGCTTCGCGCCAAGCGACCTGATCGACCTTTCGACGGCGTCCATGTCCGCCTGAATCGCGCCGCCGCAAAAGTACTCGCGGTTGATCCGGCCGAGCCAGAGGTTGGCGTCCGTCGTCGTTGCCTCGGCACCGCCCTTCCCGTAGGCCGCCGGGCCAGGCAACGCACCGGCCGATTGCGGCCCGACGTGAAGCTTGCCAAAGTCGTCGACCCAGGCGATCGAGCCGCCGCCATTGCCGATCTCGACAAGGTCGACCACCGGCACCATGATCGGGTAGCCGGCCGACTTGCGGCTGCGCTCGATCCAGTAGTCCGTCATGATCCGAACCTCGCCGTTCTCGATCAACGAGCACTTCGCGGTGGTTCCGCCGATGTCGAGCGCCAGCACGTTCGGCTCGCCGATCAGCCGGCCCAGCTCCGCCGCGCCCCAGAAACCCGAAGCCGGTCCGCTCTCGACCATGGTGATCGGCGTGCGCGAGGTGGCATCGAGCGAGTCGATGCCGCAGTTCGACTGCATGATGTAGGGTCGGCCGCCGAAACCCCGCGAGGCGAGCCCTTCGTCGAGCCTGCGGAGATAGCGCGCCGCCACGGGCTGCACGTAGGCCGACAGGACGGCGGTGTTCGTCCGCTCGTATTCCCGCCACTCGCGCGTGATCTGGTGCGAGGAGACGACCGAGGCCTCGGGCCATAGACGCTGCGCCTCGGCCAGCGCGGCCTCCTCGTGGGCGGTGTTGGCGTAGGAATGAAGGAAGCTGATCGCCACGGCCTCGACCCCTTCCGCACGAAACGTGTCGAGGATTGCGGGCAGGCCCGAGAGATCGAGCGGCGTGCGCTCCGCGCCGGTATAGGTCATCCGGCCCGGCAGCTCCGCCCGGAGATGGCGCGGCACGAAGGGCTCGGGCTTTTCGTAGTGCAGGTTGAAGAAGTCCGGCCGGTTGCCGCGCGCGATTTCCAGCGTGTCACGGAAGCCCTCGGTGGTGACGAGCCCGACCTTCACGCCCTTGCGCTCGGTCAGCGCGTTGATGACGACGGTTGTGCCGTGCGCCAGGAAGTCGACCCCCGACGGATCGATCCCGCCCCTTTCCAGAACGTCCAGAACGCCCTTCTCGAAGTCCGGCGGCGTGGTGTCGGCCTTGGCCGTCACGATCCGGCTGGCGCCGGAGTCCTGATCGGTCTCGAAACAGACAAGGTCGGTGAACGTGCCGCCGACATCCGTGGCCACGCGGCGGGTGATCCTACCCATTGGCGCCTCCTTCTTCGTTCCGGGTGCTTTCCGCCATCAGGAAGGCAAGCGCCCCGGCGGGTTTCAGCGATTGGGCCGCCGTGACGCGGCCTGGCGTGTAGTGCCCCGCCTCGTGCAGGCAGTTCAGCGTCCCGCGCAACCTGCCTCGGATCACGACGGGCAGGTTCAGGCAGCTCTCGCATCCGAGCGACCGGATCATCTCGTGGTCTGCGAAGACCTCCGCGATCTCATCGATGCTGTTGGCGACGAAGGTCTCGTGCCTGTCGACCACGACTTCGGACCAGCGGTTGTGCATGCGCGGCTTCTCCCCTTGCGGCGGATAGCTGTCCGGCATGTTGGTATAGCTCCGCCAGGCAACGCCTCGATCGTGATCGATCTCCATCAGCGTGAAAAGCTTGACGCCGATCGTCCGGTCGACCAGCCGCTCCAGCGCCCGGTAGGTCGTGCCCGGCTGGCCCCGATCGGTAGCGAGGGCCTCTGCGATCTCCATCATGCGAGCAATCCTCCGGACAGTGACTCTCTCAGCTTCAGTTCGTCATCGGCAATCACCGGGACCGCGCCGATCAGCTGGCGGGTATAGTCCACTTGCGGATCCTCGAAGATCACCCGGGTCTCCGCGCACTCAACCAGCTTCCCTGCACGAAACACGGCGACGCGGTCAGCGACGTTGCGCACGACGGACAGGTCATGCGTGATGAAGACATAGCTGAGGCCCTTCACGCGCCTCAGGTCGTCAAGAAGGCGAAGCACGCGCGCCTGCACCAGGACATCGAGCGCGGACGTCGGCTCGTCGAGGATCACCAGCCGGGACTGGCAGGCGAGCGCGCGGGCAACGGCAACGCGCTGGCACTGGCCACCCGACAAGGCTGCTGGCGGGCGCCGGCGGAAGTCTCCCGGCAGGCCGACCTCTTCCAGCGCATCCTCGACCAAGCGCCAGCGATCGGAACGCGCGCCAATGCCGAAGACATCGAGACCAAGCCGGATTGACGCCCCTACGGAACGCTTGGGGTTCAGCGACGACAGCGGGTTCTGCTGGACCAACTGGATCGCGCTGCGATGTTCCAGCGTCCGGCGGACGGGCAGGCCCTTGCCGTCGAACCAGATCTCGCCCGAGGACTGGCCGAAGACGCCGAGGATCATGTTGGCGAGCGTGGTCTTGCCCGACCCGCTCTCGCCCACCACGGCCAGGCATTCGCCCTGCGCCACGTCAAAGCTGACATCGCGTACGGCGTGCACGGCGCGGGGTCCCGAGCCGAAAGTCTTGCTGACATGCCTGAGCGACAGAAGCGGGGTCATGCCGTGCCTCCCTCGTGCACCACCATCGGGTCGAGGAAAGCCGACTCGCTGTCGCTGAGATCCGGAAGGCCGCCACCGGTGATGCGTGGTACCGCCGCCATCAGCGCACGGGTATAGGCATGCCCGGGGTCTTCGAAGATCGCCCGGGTGGGTCCCTGCTCGACGATGCGCCCGCGATAGATCACGAAGACCCGGTCGGCAAACTCCCGGACCACCCCCAGGTTGTGCGAGATGAAGAAGACCGCGGTGCCGCTCCGCTCGACCAGGTCGTGCATCAGCTTCAGCGTCTGCGCCTGCACGGTCACGTCAAGCGCCGTGCCCGGCTCGTCGGCGATCAGGAGCGAAGGGTGGTTGGCCAGCGCCATCGCGATGACGACCCTCTGGTTCATGCCGCCAGAGAGCTGGAACGGATAGGCGCCGAGGACCCGGACGTGGTCGTGGATCGAGACCGACTGCAGAAGCGTGCCCGCCCGCTCGTCCGCAGACTCGCGCGAGAGTTTCGGGTCGCGCCGGCGCAGCACCTCCGCGAATTGGGTACCAATGGTGAAGACAGGGTTCAGCGACGAGGTCGGGTCCTGAAAGATCATCGAGATCGACGTGCCGCGAAGCGCTTGCCACTGGCGCGGGCTCAGCCGGTTCAGGTCCTCGCCTTCGAAGAAGAGCCCGCCCTCGACCCGGGCGGAAGGCAGCTCCTGCAGGAGTCCGAGCACGATCCGCGCGGTCACCGACTTGCCCGACCCGCTCTCGCCGACCAGCGCCACGCGCTCGCCGGCGTGGATGTCGAGCGAGATGCCGTGCAGCACTTCGGACGTGCCGGAATAGCCCCGAAATCGCAGGCGAAGGTCACGGATTTCCAGGACTTCGCTCACTGGTCCGCCCCCAGGATTTCACGCAAGGCATCGCCGATCAGGTTGAAGCCGAAGACCGCAATCAGGATCGCGAGGCCCGGGAAGACCGTCAGCCACCAGCTGTCCGGAAGGTAACGCGCGCCTTCGGCAACCATGCTGCCGAGATCGGGCGTTGGCGGCTGCACGCCCAGACCGAGGAACGACAGCGACGATGCGATTATGATGACGAATCCCATGTCGAGCGTCATCTTGGTGATGATGGCTGGCAGGCAGTTCGGCAGGATTTCCCGGAGCGTGATGTGCAACGTCGAGGCGCCAATGACCTCCGCGGCAAGCACGTAGCCCTCTTCGCGCTCGGAGCGTGCAATGTTGTAGACCAGTCGCGCGTACCAAGGCCACCACATCGCCGTGACCGCCAGCATGGCATTCATGAGCGTCGGCTCCAGCACGCCCATCATGGCGATCGCCAGCACCAGCGGCGGAATCGACAGGAAGACATCCGTCAGGCGCATGAGCACGAACTCGGCACGGCCGCCAAGATAGCCGGCGAAGAGCCCGACAAGCGTGCCGATCGGCGGAGCGATGGCCAGCACCACCACGCCGAGGATCAGCGAGATGCGGAAGGCGTAGAGGATCCGGCTGAAGAGGTCGCGGCCCACGAGATCGGTGCCCATGAAGTTTCGAGCCGTGGGGCCCTGGTTGAAGTGGACGAAATCGACCACCGCCCCCCGATGCTCGGGAAAAGGCGCAATGTAGTCTGCCAGAACTGCCGAGAGCACGACCGCCGCCACCAGGATGGCGCCCAGCAGCGAAAGCGGGTTGCGAAGCAGGATGATGATCATGCGTCTCATGAGGCGCCTCGCTCCGAATGACGGATGCGCGGATTGAGGAACGCGATCAGCAGGTCGACGATCAGGTTCACGATCAGGAAGGTGGCAGAGATGATCAGCACGGTCCCGATGATCGCGTTGAGATCCTTCCTGAGGATCACGGCAACGCCGTAGCGGCTGAGGCCCGGCCAGGCGAAGACTGCTTCGACCAGGAAGGCATTCCCCAGCATGGCGGCGAAATCGAGCCCGATGATGGTCAGCGAGGGAATCAGTGACGGCTTGAACGCGTATTTTGCCGCGATGCGCCTCGCCGAGAAACCGTAGGCCTGGGCCATCTCGACATAGGGCCTGTCGTAGGTTTCGACCATGTTCGCACGCGTCAGCCGGGCGGCCTGCCCGATGCCGGATACCGCCAGCGCGAAGGCGGGCAGGAAAATGTGCCAGAGCGCGTCGAAAAAGGCCGCGCCGTTCCTGGCGAGCAGCGTGTCTATCAGCAGGAAACCGGTAACGCGCGTGATTTCGAAGCTGTCGGTGATCCTTCCGGCGATCGGAAAGACGGGCAGGAAGAACGCAAAGAGGAGCATCAGGATCACCGCCCAGACGAAGCTCGGCGCCGAGACGCCAAGGAGCGAGACAACGCGGATCAGATGGTCGGGCCAGCGCCCCCGGTAGCGTGCCGACCACATGCCGAGCGGCAGGCCGATGCCGACCATCAGCACCCCTGCAAAGAGCACAAGCTCCAGCGTCGCGGGCAGGAACTGCGCGATGTCCAGCGTCACCGGGCGGTTGGTGTAGAGCGAGACGCCGAGATCACCTCTCAGAAGGTCAGCCACGAAATGTCCGTATTGCACCACGACCGGGTCGTCGAGGTGCAATGCCTCGCGAAGGTTTGCCACTTGTTCCTCGGTCGCGTTCGGCCCCAGCGCGATTCGCGCCGGATCGCCGGGAATCACCCGCGCGATGCCGAAGATCAGCATGGAAACGCCGACGAGCACGATCAGGGAGATGCCGAGCCGCCGCGAGAGCAGACGAAGGACAGCAGGCATGGCAGCGGATCCGGAGTGTCGCCGCCGGGCCCCGGAGGGCCCGGCGGAACGGGAAGGGACTCAGTCGTCCGCCACTTCCATCAGGCGGAAACTGAAGCCCATGCCGTCGAGTCCGAACGCGTGAGCCGGATCCGAAAGTGCAGGCGCCTTCACCCGGTCACTTGCGGCAAAGACCGACTGCCGGTCGTAGCTGTAGATCGTCGGCGCGATCTCCATCAGGCGCGCATTCAGCATCGAATATGCTTCCTGACGTGCTTCGGGCGTCGGTGCGTTTCGGCCGGCTTCCAGGTATTCGTCCACCATTGCATCGTTGAGGTATTCCGGCGACTGCCAGGTTCCCGGAGTCGACGAATGGTACATGCCGTAGAGCAGCGTGTCCGGGTCGCCCGTAACCGCGTTCACGAAGAGTTGGCTGATATGCGGCGTGTTCTCGGGCTTGCTGACCTGTTCGGCGAAGAGTGCCCAGGGCAGCTTGCGGATGTGAGAATTCACGCCGATCTCCGCAAGGTTCGACTGGAAGAGCAGCGCGAAACGCTCCTCCAGCGGCACTTCGGCAATCCAGCTGATCTCGATGTCCATCCCGGCCGGATCGTGGCTGCAGGCCGCAAGGTGTTCGCGCGCCTTGTCGAGATCCTGCGCCTGAACCATCGAGCTGTCGTTGGCCCCGAACATGCCGACCGGTATCGCGCCTGTCGAGGGGCTGCCGGCGGAGACGTCCTCGGTGACGGCAATCATGCGGATCGCGGTCTGGTAGTCGAAGGCAGCGCTCAGTGCCCGGCGGCAGTTCACGTCGTCCAGCGGCGGCTTGGTCGTGTTCATCTTCAGATAGAACGCCCCGGTTCCGCTTTCGGTAAGGAGCTGTGCGCCTTCCTTGGCCAGCGCGCCCATCACCTCGGGCGGCAACCACTGGGACGAGATGTCGTGCTCGCCCGTGGCGATGAGCGTTCGCACTGTTGACGCCTCCAGCCCGTAGCGCAGGCGCACGGTGTCGGGCGCGGCCGCGGCGATGTCGAGGAAGTAGTCGCCGTTCTTCTCCATGACGGTCTCTTCCTGCGGGTTGTGCGAGACGACCCTGTAGGCCCCGGTGCCGGCGCCGTTTCCGGACAGGAACGCCTGTCCCCAATCCTTCATCTCGCCGTCGCCCTCGCCGAGGTTTTCCATGACCAGCTTCTTGTCGACGATGGGCAGTCGCACCAGCGATGCCACGAACGGAGCGTAGGAGGAGGACAGGTTGAAGCGGACGGTCGAGGAATCGACAGCCTCGGCGCTTTCGACCACGCCAAGCAGGTAGGAGAGCCCGGCGCCCAGTGCCTTCATCCGCTCGACAGAGAAGACAACGTCCTCGGCGGTCAGCGGGTTGCCGCTCTGGAAGTTCACGTCACTTCTCAGCTTGAAGGTGAACGAGTTGCCGTCGCTTTCCCAGCTTTCGGCCAGGTGCGGTGCATGGCCAGGGCCTCCCTGCACAGGCAGCACCAGCGTGTCGTAGACGTTGAACATCAGGATGCTGTCGGCATAGTCCGACGCCTTGGCCGGGTCGAGTTCGCCGACCGCAACCTCGTCGAGCCGCATCGTGCCGCCTGCAATTGCAGGGGCGGCCAGCGCCGTCGCTGCCACAATGCCGGCAGCCAGAGTTGTCTTCCACAGTGTCACTGTTCGTCTCCCTTTTTGTCAGAATGGGCGCTCGTGCCTCGCGTATCTTTCATTTGGACGGCCTCGTGGGTCTCTTCGCCGAAGACATCCATGGTGCCGCTCCAGAGAATCGAGACCGTCTGGTCGGTGTGGTTCCAGGTGGCGTGCGTCCTGCGGGAATCGAAGTGCATCGAGTCCCCCTGCCGCAGGATCTTGCGCTCGCCCTCGATCTCGACGGTGATTTCTCCCTGCAACATGTAGAAGAGTTCTTCACCCTCGTGGCTGATCGGCTCGCTCCGGTGTCCGGGCGGCTCGTGAATGATGACCGAACGCAGCGTGCTGCCCGGGAAATTCGCCGACAGCCTCTCGTAGGAGATCGACCCGTCCGCAACACGATAGCTGACGCGGCGGCCTCTTCGAGTCGCCCCGGTGCTGCTTCCGGGCTGTTCAAGGAACTCCGAAATCGGCCGCTGCAGAACCCGCGCGATAGAGCGCAGCGAGGACAGCGAGGGCGCCGCCAGGCCACGTTCGACCTGCGAGATGAACCCGACCGAAAGGCCGGCATTGTCGGCCACGTACTGCATCGTCAGCCTTGCCTCCTTGCGGCAACGCCTGAGTTGTTCCCCCAGTTCGAGAGCCGCATCCTCTGGCTGAACTTGCATCTTCTTTTTTAGCATAGGTAAAATTCTGGCGGCGGGATGCGGACCTGTCAAGTTCAAATGTCAGGCAACGCGGGAGCGGTCACGTCGCGCGGTCCGCAGCGGTCCGCCGACCGCCTGGCTGGCCGCAGGCATGTTCAGGTTCGGAGATCGGCACATTCCTGACCTGGAGCATGACCGCTCTGCCGAAGACGACCTTGCATGGACAATCAGCAGGGGCATGATCAACGCCCGCCTTCGGCTTCGCCTGTTTCAGAAGGGTTGGAATCCTGCACCAAGGGTTTGTCGCAGATGACCCGAAGTGTTGGCTGCGCGCCGCCACGGGGCGTCCTTGGCGCGTCAATTCGATCGCCTCCCCTGCTTCGGCTCGACGGATCGGTTCGGCAAACCGGGTCTTGGCTTCGGCAATGGCAATCCGCAAGGGCACTCCTTTCGTTCTGACCAACATGCAGATCAAAAGCATGAGTGACTCAAGCAGACAGATTCCATCCCACCCGTCTCACCGCACATGCGGACCGGGCCACCGCTCGGGATGTCGAAGGCACCAAGGCCAACAGCGGCAATCAGGGCATGCCCTGCCATGTCACGCAGGCAGCGTCCGAGGGCCAGCATCCCTGAACGCAGATGCGGCGCCTCACCCGCCCTTGATGCGCTGGAGCAGGTAGATCTCGCTGTCTTCCGTGACCGGCTGGGTCAGTCCTTGGGCATAAATCTTTCCGTCGATCGAGACGGACACACCTGCCTCGATGGGTTCCTCAAGGGCGGGAATCTCGGCAACCAAGGCATCGAGCATCTGCCCGACCGTCGCGGCCCGGACCTCGACGGCCTCCTGGTCACCGGCAAGGCTGCGAAGCCCGGACCAGAGGTGAACCGTGACGAGTGGGCGATAGCTCAAGATCCCGTCCCCGAGCGAAAAGCCTTGCCCTGACCGGACGCGACCCGACGACTCAAGCGAATCGGGCACACCACCGGCCTTGGCGGTACGCCGCCATGCACGCGGACGCCCAGCTTCGGGAACTCCCCTGTCCAGCCCCGGACGCAAGGGCGGCAGATCACGATCCGGCCTTCAACGCCTCGAGAATTCGCGACGGTCGCATCGGCAGATCCTGCATGCGGACGCCGGCGGCATTCGAGACGGCGTTGGCTATGGCCGCGAGCGGAGGGCAGATCGAGGTTTCACCGACGCCGCGCACGCCGTAGGGATGGCCCGGGTTCGGAACCTCGACGATCACGGTGTCGATCATCGGGAGATCCGAGGCCACGGGAATGCGGTAGTCCAGGAACCCCGCATTCTGCAATCGGCCGTCATTGTCATAGATGTACTCTTCGTTCAGGGCCCAGCCGATCCCCTGAGCGGCGCCGCCCTGGTATTGCCCCTCGACATAGGACGGGTGTATCGCCTTGCCGGCATCCTGGACCACGGTGTAGCGGGTGACCGTCGTGGCACCGGTCTCCCGGTCGACCTCGGCATCAACGATATGCGTGGCGAAGGAGACGCCGGCACCTTCC
This sequence comes from Paracoccaceae bacterium, assembly GCA_965208685.1. Lineage (GTDB taxonomy): Bacteria > Pseudomonadota > Alphaproteobacteria > Rhodobacterales > Rhodobacteraceae > JAJEFO01. Next base: position 2,990,559 of record CBDBPL010000007.1, read on the forward strand.
GGTGTCGCCTCGAAATGGCCGACAATCGGACCGCCAGTCCTGCCCATGTGACGGGCGATCTCCTTGATCGGCATCGGATCGAAGTCACCTGCATTGGGCCCGGAGGGAACCGCGCAGCCGTCGCGCCATTCCACCGCCTCTGCGTCGATGCCCCACTTGGCGGCGGCGCGCCTGCAGAGCTTCTTGACCGTGTCGCGTGCCGCTTCGATCGTGGCGAGGCCACTCGCATAGGTCACGCGCGAGCCATGGCTGATCTCGTTGTAACCCAGCGTCGCGGTGTCGGCGATGGTCGTGCGCACGTCCTCGTATGGAATGCCGAGCTCCTCGGCAGCCATCATGCACATGGACGCGCGCGAGCCGCCGATGTCCGGCGTGCCAACCGAGAGCTGAACCGTGCCGTCTTCGGACAATGCCAGCTGCACCGCGGTCTCGCCGGCGTGGTTGAACCAGAAGCCGCAGGAAATGCCACGACCGGCACCTTCCGCAAGCGGTGCGGAGAAGTGCGGATGCTCCTTTGCGGCCTCCAGCGTTTCCACCAGTCCGATCCGGTCCCACGAGGGCCCGAAGTTCGCCTTGGTCCCCTCCCGGGAGGCATTCTTGAGACGCACGTCGATCGGATCGAGGCCGAGCCTGTTGCACAACTCGTCGATGACGCTTTCCACGGCGAATGCCGCCATTGGCGAGCCCGGCGCACGGTAAGCCGCCTGCTTGGGCCGATTCGTCATCACGTCGTAGCCGACCTGCCTGACGTGCTTCAGCGCGTAGGGAGCAAAGGCGCACATTGCCGTGAATTCCATTGGCGCCCCCGGGAACGCGCCGCCCTGGCAGCGGAACTCACCGGAAGCGCCAGTGATGGTGCCGTCCTTCTTCATGCCGATCTTCACGTCCATCGAGGTGGACGCGGTCGGTCCGGTGGCTCTGAACACGTCCGCGCGTGGCATCACCAGCTTGACCGGCCTGTTCGCCTTGCGACTGAGCGCCAGCGCGACCGGTTCGATGAAGACTGCCGTCTTGCCGCCGAAGCCGCCGCCGATTTCCGACGCGGTCACCCGCAGCTTCGACGTCTCGACATCAAGGAGCGCGGCGCAGACCTTCTGCACGTTCCAGTGACCCTGTGTGCAGCACCACAGCTCGCCCCGGCCATCCGGGCCTAGCGTGCCAAGACAGGCATGGGGCTCGATGTATCCCTGGTGCGTTGCTTCCGTCGTGAATCTCTTCTCGATCACCAGGTCGGCCTCGGCAAACCCCTCCTCGGGATCACCGTGTCCAGAGTCATGGCAGCGCACGACGTTCGGGTGCATGCCCGCCGGGACCGAACCATCGGCAGCGCCTTCGCGAATCACCGGCGCGCCCTCCTGCATTGCCTGGTCCACGTCGGTGACGTGGGGCAGCACCTCGTATTCCACTTCGACCAGCCTGGCGGCATCGCGCGCGGCAAGCGAGGACGTGGCGGCAATGGCGGCAACGGCGTGGCCGTCATAGAGCGTCCGCTCGCCCGCCATGAGGTTTTCCAGGATGTTCCAGTTCTCGCCTTCGAGGCCGTCGGCAAAGTCCGCGCGCGTGACAACGGCCTTCACGCCATGTGCGGCCTCGGCCTTCGAAGCATCGATCTTTACGATGCGCGCGTGGGCGTGCGGGCTGCGGATGATGACCGCATGCAGCATGCCGGGCGCTGTCGCGTCTGCGCCGAACCGGGCGCGCCCGGTCACCTTGTCAATCCCGTCCGGGCGGTCGGGTCGCGTTCCGACAACCTTGAATCCATCCTTTTCCTGGTCAAATGCCATCAGGTAGCCTCCCTCATCTCGCTGGCCGCGTCGAGAACCGCGCGAATGATCTTGTCGTAGCCGGTGCAGCGGCAAAGATTGCCGGCGAGCCAGTAGCGCACCTCGGTTTCGCTCGGGTCGGGGTTCCGCTCGAGCAGCGCCTTGGCGGCCACGAGAATGCCGGGCGTGCAGATTCCGCATTGCAGTGCCGCGTGCTCAATGAACTTGCTCTGCAGCGGGTGAAGGTCCTCGCCGTCGGCTATGCCTTCGACGGTGCCTACTTCACGTCCCTTCGCTTCCGCGGCAAGGACGAGGCAGGAACAGACCGGGCGGCCGTCAAGGAGCACGGTGCAGGCACCGCAATCACCGGTGCCGCAGCCTTCCTTTGCGCCGGTGAGTTCGAGCCGGTCGCGCAGCGCATCAAGAAGCGTCTCGCGCGGATCGCACAGGAACTCGTGGGCATCGCCGTTAACGGTCGTCGATACATGGATCATTTGTCAGGCTCCTGCACGGTCATAGGCGATTTTCGCGGTCCGTCTGGCAAGAACGCCAGCCACCTGGGTTCGAAATTCAACAGTGCCGCGCTTGTCGGAAATGGGCCGGCAGGCAGCTTCGGCTGCCTTGGCCAGCGCTGCAAGCGCGGTGTCGTCGAGCGTCGAACCGACCAGCGCGGCACCCGCTTCCTCTACCAGCAATACGGTGGGCGCAACCGCACCGAGTGCCACGCGGGCCGCAGTGATCGTGTCGCCCTCGCGGCTCAGGTTCACGCTGGCACCGACAACGGCGATGTCCATTTCAGTTCTGGGAATGAAGCGCAGATAGGCATCCCCGCCACCCTCGCCTCGCGGCGGCAGGTTGACGGCGCTCACAACCTCTCCAGCGTCGAGCGATGTCATGCCCGGTCCGGACGGCACATCCTCGACCGCGATCTCGCGTTCACCGTCCGGGCCGACGACACTCACCGATGCGCCAGCCGCGATCATCGCGGGCACGCTGTCCGCAGCGGGCGAGCCGTTGCAGAGATTGCCGACCAGAGTGCATCGTGCCTGAATCTGAGTGGAGCCGATCAGTTCGAGCGCCTCCACCACTCCCGGCCATTCGGCGATCAATGCCGCGTGCTCAGCCATCTCCGCGCCGGACACGGCGGCACCGATGCGCCAGCCGCCATCGTTGCGCCTGGTTATGTCCCGCACCCCGGCAATCTGCTTGATGTCGATCAGGTCGTCGGGAGTCACTAGATCGGATCGCAACTGCACCAGGACATCGGTGCCGCCCGCGAGAAACCGCGTAACACCAGTGGCGGCGGCCGCTATGGCCGAGGCGTCTTCGAAACTGGACGGTGTATGGTATCGCATCTTTCCTCCTCGCTTGCTCCACCGATTCGATGCCGCTGCGGAGCGTCACGCACGCGGGATAGTTGGCAAATTCCGAATGGGCGCACAAGTGCGAATGGCATGCCGCGGAGCCGTTGCCCTGCGGCGAACCCTGCTACCAGTTCAGGCCACGAAAGCCAATACCTGGTTGAAGAAGAGCACGGTCAGTGGGTCCTGCACTTTGCCAACGGTGATGTAGAGGAATGCCTGTTCGTGGATGGAAGGAAGCAGGGCCATTGGATCGAGCACCATGCCGACGGCGATGTGCACGAAGGCCATTGCGAGCATGGGAAGAGGTACGGTCATTGGGTCATGCGACTTGCCGACGGCAACTTGGAGACAGCTGCATTCGTGGATCGCGAGAAACGGGCCGCCGGGTCGTGGCCTTGCCATCGGCACCGCGGCCAAAGTCTTGGCGGGCGGAGGGCAACAAAGCGCAGAGGCCGATCACGTTGCCCCGGGCGGAGCGGCAAATGTGAACACGAGCGGGGATCGCCGACAGACTCTCTCCCCGGAGCGGTCATGCCTTTGGACCCGGCGGAAATTGCTGCCCGGATGGAGGCCTTTCCCAGGGGGAATCACTCGGAAGTCGAAATGGGTGTCGATCGGTTCGGCGGACGATTCGACGTCTCCCAGATGTTTCCTGCACGAAAGTGACCATTTCGGCGGCATTTGCGGCGAAGCCCGGGGGTTCAGTGTCGATGGTTGTGAGAGAGCACGGGGATCCGGCGAATCGCCGCGCTTTTGCCTGGATCGTTCTCTTTCCCCATCGAACACCGGCGGCCTTTGCCCGGTTGCGTCAGCCACACCGATCGTGGCGTCCGGTACGCGGCGCTCCGGCACAGGCGCATCCTGAAGGAACGGGGCCTCGTCGGCTCCATGAGCCGGCGCGGCAACCCCTGAGACAATGCCCAGGCCGAAAGCTTCCTGAAGACCCTGAAAGTCGAGAGCGTCTGCGTCGGCGACTGCGAAACCTTCGAGGACGTCGCAGCCGACTTGCCACACTTCATTGAAGGCACCTGCAACGCCAACCGCCTGCATTCGGCGCTCGGACATCTGAGCCCGAACAGCCGTTTGTTCGCAAGAGCCTGACCGACGCGACCTGTTGAATTGCCAGGCGGCAGTGGACGGCACGTCTCAGGGTGGATCATCGCTCATGGACCTTTCGGAACCGTCGCCACCGGCCTTTTCCGGCCTCGTGGCGTAACGTGACATGACCAGCCTCCCCGTCCGGTCGGCAAGACCGTCCAGCCATTCGGGACGAAGGACGCCGGTCAGCGGCCGGCCCATGCGGGACGCGTGCTGTCCCAGGGAGGCGATTTCACGTGCGATTTCGTGGCCCATGTCTTCGGTCAGGCTCGAAAGGGCTTGGTCGAGCGCAGACGGATCCCGTTCGTGCGCCGTGCAGATGTCGTAGAAATCCCGGGAGACGAATTCGCCATTGTTGTACATCCGGAGTCTCAGTTTCCGCCCAAGGATTTCAGCTGTCGGTTCGAGAAGGATTCCGAACCGGCCCTCGTGGTCTGCCGGCTTCGCCGGAGACCGCAGAAGCGGCGGAGTGGTGGAGATGCTGAATTCTCCGTTGGCGCATATGCCGGTCAGCCAGCCACGGCCATGCAGGACATCCGTGACAGCCGCTGCCTTCAACAGTTCGGCCATCCGTCCGGATTCCCGTTCGAAGGCGGGTGGCGGAACCGTCAGGCAGATGTCCGTGCTCTGGCGGTGCTGCCATCGCGCGGCCAGCACGGTTCCGCCGCCAATGGCAATGTCCTCGTGATTCAGCACTTGCAGCAGCGCCGGCGCGACCTGCACGAGAATCGCGTCAGCCGGAGGGAGGATCTCGAATTCGCTCACGCCTTGCTTCGCACCGGCGGCTGTTCGCCCGGGACTTCGTCCTTCCATCCCTCCGGCCTTTGCGCGAACTGGTTCAGCCACCTGGACAGGGCGCCGCGCCTCGTGCCGGACTCCAAGGTCGCGCGGGCAATGTGCCGAATGCTGAGAGCGTCCTTGCGGCGCAGCTGCGGATAGGCCTCCTCGCGGATGTCGCAGAGCAGCTCCGCCATCCAGGCGCGATCGGCGTCGTTCTTCATGCCGTCCCTGAACCAGGCGAACAGTTCCGCCCCGGAGGGGCGCCCCGTGTAGCCGGCCAGGTGCTTGCCGGAAAGGTGCGACAGCAGTCGGTGCTCAGGATCCGGTTCCCGGAGGACCCGCCTGGCCGGAACGTTGTCGAACCATTCCAGCGGCATCGGCGGGTAGCGGAAGCGTTTCTCGACCGGGTTGCCCTCGTCCCTGGGCACGGCAAGGCCCTTGCCGCTTATCAGGGCGGAGGTGCGCCCGATGCCGGACGCCACGGGGTCACGGACGACCCTTTCCGTCTGCCAGTGCCAGCGCGCATGGATGTCCTCGCGCGTCGGCGCTCGGTCGGTCCGCCATGCTCCTTCGCAGCGGTCAAGGCGCCGGAACTCGTCGCGCACAGCCTCGATGTCAAGCGGCGGCATGGCCTTTCCCCGTTTTTCGGACGGACAAGATCACCGGGCTTCCGTCAGGCGTCAAGGCCCGCGACGCCAGGATGTCAATGACATTTGGAAGTGTCCGGTATAGGCAACAAGCGAACTGTCCGGTGCGACGCTGGCGCGTGACTTGCCACCAAAGCTGAAGACCGGGTCCAGCGCATGGACCGGCGCGGAAACGGAGGTTCGGCCTTGTCACGATCGCGGAGAGCCGGGAAACGAGTGGAAGGGGCGAGTCAACCCCACGAACGGAGCCACGCGGAGCCAGTTGTAGCTGAATCCGTAGCCGAACTCGGCCACGAGCTTGTCGTGGAAGTGCTTCGCCGTGTAGTCGTGGTACATGGTGTCGTACAGCTCCAGCACCTCCGCCAAGGTGTCCGCCGGGATCCGGTTGCCCGCAACGCGGTCGAGCCGGCGGTCCAGAAGGCCGTCGTCGCCCTCGGCCCCGTAGCGGCCCTCCCAGCGCCGGAAGGTCCGCACCGAAACGTCCAGCACCCTTGCCGCGTCCTCACGGCTCAGTTGCCTGGCCTGCCTCCTTTCGAAGAGCTCCTCGAACTTCATCAGCCTTCTCCGTGGCAGCGCCCTCGCCAGTCCCATGATCTCTGCTCCCAGGTTTTGGGAGCCATCCTTGGACCGGACAGATGGCGTGTTACCTATACCGGGCACTTCCAAATGCCATTGACAGGAGCTGGAGATGCCCGTGATCGCGCTCAGCCAGCTGAGCCGCCAGGTCGAATCCCGCGAGGACAAGCGCCCGCTGCTCAGCGACTTGCGGGAATCGGGCTCGATCGAGCAGGACGCCGATGTCGTGATGTTCGTGTTTCGGGAGGAGTACTACAAGGAACGCGAGAAGCCCGGAGACCACGACGGCGAAGCCATGGCGAAGTGGCAGGAGGAAATGGAAAGGGTCCACAACCGCGCCGAAGTGATCATCGGCAAGCAGCGCCACGGCCCCGTCGGAACGGTGGAGCTGGCGTTCGACGGTCGTTTCACGCGGCTCTCGAACCTTGCCAGGCCCTGGCAGGGCGAGGCCCTGGATCCCGCGTAGGGGCACGGGCCCTTCGCGCGACCGCGTGACGACATACGGCCGCTCACGGATCCGGGGCAGGTCAGCGTCAGCGGGAGACTCAGGTTCCGGGGCGGACAACGCCGTAAGGCGACAGCAGGCGCCCGCTTTCGCGGTGAGGCATCGTTCACGCGGAGCTGCGGCAGAAGCATGACGCCGTGACGGGCACGTCCGCCCGGGCCATGGCGATGGCGAGCTTTGGCCGTACAATCGCCGCCTCGTCCGTGCGCCCGAGACGTTCCAGGCATTCGAGATAGCCGTGCAGGCTCCAGACATTGTCCGGGTGCTGGCATGCCCGGCTCAGCGTGGCGTCGTAGCCGAGATCCGCGCGATAGACCGCGGCCGCCTCTTCTACGCGGCCTTGCTCGAGCAGCAGCGCGCCGAGCGCATGTCGGGTCGGCTGCATCCAGCCCCACGGTTCGTCGTAGGCCAGGTTGTCGTCGAGGTCCACCGAACGGCGAAGCCGCTTGAAAGCCGTTTCAAGGTCGCCGCGCCGGTAGGCGATTTCCCCGTGCATCATCTCCCGCGCCACGGCAAGAATGTCGAGACAGGAGTTGTTGAAGACGTACCGGCTGTCAGGGACAAGACCGAGCGCACTTTCGAACGCCGCCGCCTCGTGTTCTGCCGCTCCGACGTCGCCGATCACGGCGTTCGCGACGGCCTTCGCGTAACGTGTCATCGCGGTCGTGACGCAGAAAAGTTCCGGATCCCCGGGCAGTTCGAGCGCGAGGATGTCGTTCCAGCGCCCGAAGCGGATTAGCACATGCAGCTTCATCGGCACGAACCCTTCCAGCCAGTCGGCCATGGGCGGCGATGTCATGGCAAGGAGTTCGGCCGGAAGACCGGAGGCCATCTCCTTGGCGGCGGCCAAGGCCGGCTCGAACTGGCCGAGAAACATCGCGCCGTAGATCTTGAAGTGAAGGTTGTGGCAACGATAGAGCGAATAGAAGTTCGCCGCGCCTTCGCGTGCGAGGTACTTCCTGTCGGCGGCGATCGCCGCCTCGTTCGTGCGCACCACACTCGCGTAGTCGCCGCAGAGCACGTCTATGTGGGTCGGCATGTGGCGGAGGTGTCCGGCGTCCGGCACTGCATCGCGCAACCGTTCGCAGGCACCGAGTGCGCGCTCGGGATGCGGGGACATTTCCATGAGATGGATGTACATGTGCAGGAGGCCGGCATGAGGTTCCCCTCCTTCTGTCTCCCGCGCGCGCAAGCCTGTCTCCAGCACCTCGGCGGCCTCGGCGGTATTCGCGCCGTCGGCGATGCGCCCTGTCCTCAGGTCCCACAGCGCCCACGGCGTGAGGTTCATCAGCGCTTCGGCAAAGAGCGCCTGGACATCGGGGTCGTCTGGATGGGCCCTGTACACCTGCCGCATGGCCGCAGCCCAGTCATGGTCCCACGCGCTCATTTCGTCGTTGGGCACAGGAGACGGGCAACGTCTGCCGAGGGCATCGATGAGCGCTTGCTCAACGGCGGTTGCGCCGGCCGACAAACGAATCGCACACTCCGCTGCCTCGTACGCGACCCTCACGGACCGGGCAAGGTCTTCGCTGTCGAAGTCGTCCCAAGGCTTGTTGTAGTTCGGCCCCGACGCATAAGCGATGCCCCACCAGGCCATGGCGCATTCTGCATCCGCATCGAGAGCCCTGCGGAAACAGGCCACGGCTTCGGCATGGTTGAAGCCGTAGGCCCAGACCAGGCCGCGGTCGAACCAGACCTGTGCCTCGGGTGCCTGCGTCGTCACCGGCCGGCTGTATCCTCCGAGATCGAAATACCCGCTCAAGTCCGCCATGATGATGCTCCCTTTCGTTCGATCCGAAGCAGCAAGGGCTCACACTCGCACTGGACCTGCTCCCGATGTCGGATCACCGGAACCGAGACAATGCCGGTCCTGATGCCCGTCGCGGCCGTTCGAACGAAGGTGCGGGCTCGCACGGCGACACATGGGCGTTGTCGTATGGCACAGGTGCCATAGTCAACTGCGGCAAATTTGTTGCGCCTGAAACGCCGCACACTTGCTGCAGGTTTCACGCCATCTGTCCTGTCCTGCCATGGCTCCAAAGCAGGGGAGCGTGAATCATGGGACGGCTCGGACCATGCAAAGGAGGACGTATGAACTTGTTGCTCGGGGAAAGTTCGGGAAACGTGCAAGACGCCGCGGCAACGGCCACTGGGATTACTTCGACGCCCGCGACGCCGACAACAACGGGATCGCGATCGACTTCATGCTCAACCGCGGCCCCTCCTTCGCCGACATCCGCGCACGGATCGGGGCGCCCGCCGCCTCGTCACGCAACTTCCGCAGCCTCTGGAACGAGGCCGTGCCGGATCCGGCGCCGGACTGGCTCGCCGGACGCGGCATCCGGCGAGAGACGCTCGACGCCTGCCGCCTGCTGATCCGCCGCGACAGCGGCGGCCGCGTCCTCTGCGCCCACAACGACGGGAACCGAAGGCTCACCGGCTTCGAGATCGGACCTCCCGACGGCCAGAGACGCTGCGCGACCGGCGGAACCCGCAGCCTGGCGGAAACCCTGCGCGAAAGACTGAAGGTCCCGCCACTCGTCACGTTTTCGGCATAGTCCGGACAGCGGCAGCACGACTGGTGTCGGCGGGGGTTCCGCCCGCCAGGAATGCGCGCCTTTCCACGACGCTCTGAAGACTCGGCTGAGCCGCCGGAGTCTGGTTGGATCTTCATCTTGGGGTCAGACAGGAATCCTTCGCAAATCAAGGGGCCAACGGCGGCATCAGGCAGGTTCAGCCTGTCGCTTACATGGCAACATCCTTGGCACGGACGATGTACAGCAATTCGAACGCGCGGCCCTGCAGCTCGGTCGGCTTCGCCTTCAGCGGGAAGGCATGGTCCGGCCTGCACGGCAACATCACCTCGATCAGCGTCAACGCGGCCAGGTGGGCGAGCGGCATCGTGAAGCTATGGGCCGGCAGCCCGTCAGCGGTTGGCTGGGCATTGCGGCGGCACCATCGGGCCTGTGGGCCTCAACCCTTGCCAAGGTCCGAACCGACGACGAAGGCGAGACCCGCACTCAGCCAAGCGAGCAGTCCGACCACGATCCGGACCGAGGCCAATTCAAGACTGGAGACGATCACGATGACTGACGTGCGGTTGCGATCAAGATCTCTGGCTAATGCAGCTGCTCAAGGAGAATCCGCGCAGCCCCCTGCTCGGCAGTGCGTTTCAGCGGAGCGCTTGCGGTGGCTGACTCTCCGGTTGTCAAAAGCACTTCCACCGTGAATACCGGCGCGTGGGCGGGGCCTTCCTGCTTGACCACAGAGTAGGCCGGCGGCGGCTGACCGCGTGCCTGCGCCCATTCCTGAAGGCTTGTCTTTGCATCCTTCGCGTCCTTCTCGACATTCTGAATGTGATCGTTCCAAAGCCTGAGCACCACGCCCTGCGCGGTCTCGAATCCCGCATCGAGATGGACCGCAGCAATCACCGCTTCCATCGCGTCGCCAAGAAGGGTCTCCTTCTCGCGCCCGCCAGATCTCATCTCTGATCTTCCGAGCTTCAGAACGGCACCCAAATCGATCGCACGGGCCACTTCGGCACAGGTCTCATGACGGACCAGAGCATTCAGCCTCGGCGCAAGCTGGCCCTCGTTCGCTGCTTCGTCGGCGGTCATGAGCGCTTCCGCGACGACCAATCCCAGGATCCTGTCCCCGAGAAACTCCAACCGCTGGTTGTCCGGTCGCGTCGGTGACGATGTCGAAGCGTGCGTCAAGGCGCACACTAGCAGTTCAGGGTCGTTGAACTCGTGGCCCAGCCGCTTGGAGAATCTGGCAAGCTCGGGACTGAGGGCCATCAGTCAATCCGCTTGAAGAACCGATCTGGACGCCACGTCCAGACAAAGAACAGGGATCGACCCGCCGAAGAGAACATCACTCGGTCTGCGCGGCCGATCAAGTGATCGAATGGAACGAAACCGACACCGCCGAATTCATGCCTGACCCGGCTATCGGTCGAGTTGTCCCGGTTGTCGCCGACAAAGAAGTAGTGCCCATCGGGCACGGTAAAGACGCCAGTATCGTCGAGCCGTCCGTCAAAGGCATTCAGGACCGAGTGCTGCACTCCGTTGGGCAGCATCTCGATCGCCTTCTCCTTGGTGCAGGTTCCGCCCAAGCCCACGGCACCCTCCTGGCACAATGGGAACGAACCGATTGGACCCTGCCGTTCGTAGGTTTCGGCGAAGGAGCCGTCTTCCTCCTGCGGCACTCGGGTTCCGTTCAGGAAAAGGTGGCCATCCCGCATATGGACCGTGTCGCCGGGCAACCCGACAACCCGCTTGATGAAGTCCTGCCCGTTCACTGGATGCCGAAAGACCGCCACGTCTCCGCGCTCCGGTTCGCTGCCCAGGATCCTCCCGTCGAACGGGCACATGGAAAAGGGACAGGAGTATTGCGAGTACCCGTAAGCCATCTTGTTGACGAACAGGAAATCGCCGATGAGCAGCGTGTCCTTCATGGAACCGGACGGAATCCAGAAGGGCTGGAAGAAAACCGTGCGAAACACTCCGGCAATGAGGAGCGCGTAGACGACCGTCTTGACCGTCTCGACTATGCCTTCCTTCAAGCCGCCCTTGCCTTTGCTCATTTGTCCTGTTGTGTCGCCTCTGTTGTGTCGGCGCTTTCTGGTAGTCTGGCAATGGCGAGTCAAGGCGAGAGCATCGGCATCAGTTGACTGTCCGGCAAGGCGGTCACGAGGGATCGTCCGAGCCGCCGGCAACGCCTCGATCACAACCACGGCCTGTGCCCATGGATGATGCGGGCTCCCGTGTTCCGAGCCGGCATCGGTGAGCGTTAGCCGTGGATGCGGAGTGCCGGCCTGGACGTTGAAGGAGCCGTGGACACCCCTCCGTCTTGCGCGCACGATGTCGCCCGTGCGGAAGCCGCGCACGGACTTCTCCTTCGGGCGTCAGTTCGGCAAGCCGGTCGGCCGCCCATCCGGAGACATGCATGACTGGCTGCCCGGACCTGCGGTTCGTCACTGCCATGTCCTTCCAGGCAATGCCCATCCTGAGCCCGGTTCCGAGCGCCTTGGAGCAGGCCTCCTTCGCGGCCCAGCGCTTTGCATAGGTGCCTGCCGTGTCCTTTCGCCGCTCAGCCTTGGCCTGTTCGATTTCGGTGAATACGCGGTTGCGAAACCTGTCGCCGAACCGTTCCAGCGTACGTTCGATCCGTTCGATGTTGCAGATGTCGGTGCCAATGCCAATGTTCCTCAATCATGACGGATCACTCATGATCGCCTTGGGAAGAAACCTCGCCGCGACGCGCTCCGGCAAGGCTTTGAGGGAGGATGATGGCGGCGACAGGTTCGACCTGCAAATCCATGCCCGACCAAAGGAAACTTGCTTAAGGCAACACATTGGCAATCCGCTTTCAAAAGTGCCCAATTCTTCGCCACGCACCGCCAGGGTGCCTGACTTCAAACCTGCAGTTCTTCCTCGAACTTTTGCTTTGAGCGGCGCATCGCGCACCCGTTCTGCCGTAGAGAAGCGGGCACTCGAGACCGCAACTCGAAGGACGCGCGCAAACCCGTCGCAGGACACGGACACCACCCGACTCTCGAAACCGCCTCCACTTCATGCATGTCCTGATCCACACCGAAATTGCCCTCAGATCATCATGCAGCAGACAATCCAGGAACCTATTGGAATGCCGAACACCCAGATTCCGGAATCCTCACTTCCTTGACGATCCCCAACTATTTTCTTTGGGACTGCGTCCATGTTTGCCCAATGCCACGGCTTCGCGCGCCCGCAATCTTGCTGTCGTCAGTCTTGCCACGATTCCGCGTCCAATTGACGTCCTCTACGGTCTTGCAGACTTCGCCTGACACTTCGACGTGCATCTTGCCTCCAAGGCACGGGCATGTGCTTGCGAACCGCGCTACAGGCAGACGCTACCATTCATGCGGCATGCGTCGCAACGTGGCTTTCGGGAGACGTGGCCGACAAGCCATTCAATCGAGCGAGAAATATCTGGCCAATTCGCCCAGCATTCCGCTGTATGCGGCTTCCAGATGCCGGTTTGGCTGCCGCTTTGCGAAGATTTCCCCGAACGGATCCGGTGCAGCGATCGCGCTGCCCGAAAGTTCCTCAAGAACGGCATGGCCGCAAAAGGGCACGTAGACTTCCGAATAGCCGCCTTCGTGCACGAGCACGAGACGGTCGCCGCAAAGACGCGTTGCTGCATCCATGACCTGCCGGGTCATGACCCGAAACGTCTCTGCGGTGGCAAGCATGCGCGACAGCGGGTCTATCGCGGCTGCATCGAAACCGCAGGCAACGATGATTGCGTCCGGCCTGAATTGATCAAGTGCGGGCAGAACGATGCGCTCGACCGCCTCCACATAGGTGGCATGGCCCGCGCCTGGCGGAAGCGGCACGTTCATGTTCGCGCCCTCGCCGGCACCCTCGCCCCGAATCTCGGGGTCGCCCGTATCGACCGGATAGTTGCGTTCCTGGTGCAGCGAAATCGTGAACGTGTCCGGATCCTCGATAAATATCGCTTCCGTGCCGTTTCCGTGATGCACGTCCCAATCCAGCACCGCCACGCGGTCAACTTTGCCTTCGGCACGGGCGGCGCGAACCGCGATTGCGATGTTGTTGAGCAGACAGAAGCCGTTCGGCCAGTCCGGAAGGCAATGATGCCCCGGCGGACGGGAAAGCGCATATGCACTCGACGCGCACCCGTCGAGCACCGCGAATAGCGCGCCCTTGGCGAGGCCGGCGGAAAGAGCGGCAATTTCGAATCCGCCCTTGGCGAAGGGCGTGCGCAGTCCGAGCTCTCCGCCGCCCGCATCGGACATTTCCTTGAATTTCCGGATGAACGCGTGCGGGTGGACACGAACGAGATCTTCATGGGTCGCCGGATCGGCACCCTGCGCATCCAGTTCGTGAATCAGGCCCGTTACGTCGAGGAGGTTCTTGAGCCGCCGCTTGGTCTCCGGGTGTTCCGGAAGCCCCCCGGCAACGAGCGGCTGGACAAGGTCACCGACGGGAAGCGTGAAGGCAAAGTTGCCGCCGCCATGCCAGAAACACCTCTCGTCCCAGAAAAATGCCGTGCGTGCCACCACCATGCCCTCTCTTCCTTGCCATGTTGCTCGGACGTCATGCCGGCGCCACGATAGGTCGCCTGCATCGAACGGCCAATGCCGATTTCGATGTCATGGATGTTCTTCAACGACGAATCTGCCGGCCAGTGTCCGCAAAGTGATTCGTGACTTCGGAATCAGTCGAATTTCCGGCTCGGGGCGAGCACGAGAGCCCCGCCCTTCAAGACGACCTTGTCATCCACTGCGCATCGGCAGTCGAGGCTTACGCGGCGGCGGGAATAATCGATTTCCCGAACCTCAACCTCTGTCACGACCGTATCGCCGGGATGAACCGGGGCCAGGAACTTGAGATCCTGCGCGAGGTAGACGGTGCCGTGACCTGGCAACTGCTCGCCGATGACAGCGGAAATCAGGGATGCGGTCAGCATGCCGTGCGCGATGCGGCTGCCAAAGATCGTCTCCTGCGCGTATTCCTCGTCGACATGCACGGGATTGCGGTCCGTCGAGACCTCGGCAAACAGGTGGATGTCACGATCGGTCACCTGCTTCCGCAGTGACCGTCGCATGCCGATCTCCAGGTCTTCGATGCAGATCGTGCCGCGTTGCAAGTTGTCCAGCATGGAGCAAGCGTCCGAGTTCTTGTTGCGGTGCAGCATACTGGTTCGGCCGACCGCCTGCAATCGCAAAAGTAACTTTAGTACATTTTCGCTGGCAAATACGAAATTAAATTGCGCCTTGGAATTGTCAGCCCAGAAACTGAACCAGGCCGATTGAGCGGGATACATCCAAATCGCCCGGCACCGTCAGAGAATTCGACCGATGCCGAACATCCCGCCCCAGACTGGTTCATCTCGCCGCATGCAGCCCGGACGACATGCTGGACAATTCTCGCAATTGCTTGGCAAAAGGCCATGTCTGAGGAGATCGCTCATGGTCGACATCGCGACCCGCGTCTGGAACCACAAGTGGAAGATCGACCCGATTGTCCGTTCCCTGATCGACACGGATTTCTACAAGCTGCTCATGTGCCAGTCCGTGTTCCGGAATCATCCTGACACGCAGGTGGCCTTCAGCCTCATCAATCGCACGAAGTCCGTTCGCCTTGCCGAAATCGTCGACGAAGGCGAACTCCGGGAACAACTGGATCATATCCGGTCCCTCACGCTTAGCAGAGGCGAGAGCACTTGGCTCCGCGGCAACACTTTCTATGGCAAGCGGCAGATGTTCCGCCCGGACTTCATGGCATGGTTCGAGGACCTCTCGCTTCCACCCTACGACCTGAAACGGCGCAACGGTCAGTTCGAATTGACCTTCGAAGGCGCTTGGCCGGAAGTCATGCTCTGGGAAATTCCCGCGCTGTCAGTCCTCATGGAGCTGAGATCGCGAGCCGTCACAAGAAATTTCGGCAAGTTCGAGCTGGAAGTCCTTTATGCACGCGCAATGACGCGCACCTGGGAGAAGGTCGAAACCCTCCGCGACCTCAAGGGCCTCGCCATCGCGGACTTCGGCACCAGACGGCGCCATTCGTTCCTTTGGCAAGACTGGTGCGTGCAGGCGATGACCGAGGGTCTTGGCAATGCCTTTGTCGGAACGTCGAACTGCCTGATCGCGAAGAACCGCGACCTGGAAGCCATCGGCACAAACGCCCACGAACTGCCGATGGTGTATGCCGCCCTCGCCGAATCGGACCAGGAACTGGCCAAGGCTCCGTACCAGGTTCTTGCTGACTGGCATGAGGAGCACGACGGCAATCTCAGGATCATTCTGCCCGACACCTATGGAACCGAGAATTTCCTCAAGAATGCACCTGACTGGCTTGTCGGCTGGACGGGCATTCGGGTCGATTCAGGCGATCCGGTCCGTGGTGCGGAAATCGCGATCGAGTGGTGGAAGAGCCGCGGCGAGGATCCATCGAAGAAACTCGTGATCTTCTCGGACGGGCTCGACGTGAACATGATTGCAGACCTGCATGCCCGATTTGCATCTGAAACCCGCGTCAGCTTCGGCTGGGGCACCATGGTGACCAACGACTTTCGGGGCCTCGTGCAAAATGACAGGCTTGCGCCGTTCAGCCTTGTCTGCAAGGCCGTCAGCGCCAACGGGCGACCCACGGTCAAGTTGTCGGACAATCCCCGGAAGGCGATTGGACCGGAAAAGGAAATCACGCGCTACAAGCGTGTATTCGGTGTCGGTGAGCAGGAAGCGGTGGAAATCGTGGTCTGACGTCAGGGCTGTCGCGTTCGAATGACCTTCGCCTGACGGCATGGTTGTGACAAGTCCGCTCCTCGGCATGGGAGGCTTCCCATCCGGCACGGTCCATCACTCCCTTTGGGCGCCGTTCTCGCATGTCCTGCAACCTGCGACGGATCGTGAACGGCAATCGGTGGCTCGCTCGCTGGTCTGCAAGTTCCGGTCGCACCGGAGCACGGGGTCGATGCGACAGTTGCCCCGGCCGTGCTCCGGCCGGTTGAGCCGCTCCGTTTCCGCCATCAGGCATGAAGCCAGGCATCTGACTTGAGGCCGCGTGCATCGATCCACGGCATCGGGGAACCGTAGACCAACGCCGGTCCGCACAAGCCCAAAGCCGGCGTTGGGCGTGTCTTCAACACGACGGTCCAAAGTGCGCGAGCGCAGGCGCTGGCTGTTGTCGAAATGTGCGGCGGCACGGAAAAGTCACGGACAGTGACGCGTCGACTCTCAGGAAAGAAGTATCTGCGCCGGCTGTGGCACCTTCCCCAAAGTTGCCGCGCAGGACGGCGCGATGCAGGCGGCGGGACCACCATAACCGTAAGGGCTGCTTGATTCCCGAGAGCCTGTGAATACAGGTGGGTGCCAGTTAACTGGACCACGATCCAGACAGAGCCAGCCCCCTCGGAAGTCGCTAAGGCCACCGGAATCTTACCCCAACACGAGTTGGGCAGTACCCGCCTTCGCCGAAAAATAATGCTGCGCGCTGGCAAGCACAAGGTCCAAACCTGTCCCGCTGAACGTGCAATCTAAAGGTGACTTGCCTTTTGCGTCAATTTGTCCACCCTTCCGAAAATGCCTGACGATCAAGCCCAACCAAGGCCCGGACAGCTTCTGGCACGTGGTGTCTGCAGACACTTTGCCAGCCTTGACTTCGTCACCGTCGTTGAACTGGTGCCACAATCCGGCCTGCGGGTCGATGTCATGGGGCTTGGTCCCAAAGGGGAAATCTGGATCGTCGAATGCAAGTCCAGCCGCGAGGACTTCACGAGCGACCGGAAGTGGCAGGGCTATCTTGAATGGTGTGATCGCTATTTCTGGGCAGTGGACGAGAACTTCCCGACCGACCTGTTGCCCGACACGACCGGGCTAATCATCGCAGACGCATATGAGGCCGAAGTTGTCCACATGGGCGCTGAACACAGGGTCGCACCCGCCCGTCGCAAGGCGCTGATTCACAAGTTCGCCCGTCACGCCGCCTCTCGATGGCATGCGGCCCGGGATCCCGGTCATTACGGCGCAGCGGGGCCTAGGAGCGCCTCATAGCCAGAGCGCGTGCGCGACCTGCTGCAGCCTTGATTTCGTCCGCTATCTCGTCGGCTTCATCAGGATCGAAGTCCATCGGGACCTCCAGGCCGTCGCCCTCGACGAAGATGCGCACCATGCCCAACGTGGTTGGGCCAACCTGAAGGTTGGCTTCCAGTTCGCTTTCCTTGTCGATCCCCATTTCGGCGCCTCCCGTTCCGGATCTTCGGGTAGCCCGGACGGCATGGATTGGCAATGGTGAGGCCTGCCGTTCCTCGCGGGGCGGACAACCGTCAGCAGTTGCTGTTTCGCCTTCCGCGACCTTGCCGCCGGCGACGCTGGTTGGCCAATCCAGCGACATGCTCGCCTCCATGTTGCAATTGAGAGACTTGACACAAGGGCCGAACACCTCGTCAGCGAAATCCTCATGGACTTCATGCGGATTCGCACGGCGCGAGCCGACCGAACCTGGACAGCAGCGACAGGCGAGCAACGACCTCGATCCGTGTCCTGCCTCAACCAGGACTTGCACAAAACTCTGTATCGCACCTTGACGCATGTATCGTGAAATGATGCACGCTGATCATGATCCAAGGAACCGGAGGCAAGCTCGCCACCAGTGCCGTGAAGGGTGAGTATTGCAAGGGCTTTCCAGGTGACTTGGTCACAAGCGCGCTCGGGCGATGCTCACCGCGCTGGATGCAGCCGTCCAGGTGGAAGACTTGCGCTTTCCACCAAGCAACCACTTGGAAGTACTGAAAGGTGATCGGGCAGGGCAACATTCGGTGCGGATCAACGACCAATGGCGCATTTGCTTTGTCTGGACGCCAAATGGCCCCACCGATGTCGAGATTGTCGATTACCACTGAAGGGAACCCCTCGTCAGCGACCCCTCCCTGAAGGGAGGGGCTTGAGGAACGAAAGTTCCGAGAGCCCATGCTGACCAGCACAGGAAAGGAAACTATGAGCCTGCTTGAAGTGCCAATGCACCCTGGCGAAGTCCTGAAGGAGCTCTACCTTGATCCCATAGACATGGCAGCGATTGCCTTTGCCCGCCACCTGGGTGTCCCCCGCACGCGGATCGAGCGGCTTGTCAAGGGGGTGACCGGGATGACGCCGGACACGGCCCTGCGACTTGCACGCGCCTTGAACACGATCCCGGCCTATTGGATGAACATGCAGACCAACTACGACATGGCGGCTGCGTCCAAGGAGATTGACGTGTCAGGCATTGAGCCGCTTGTCGCGGCCTAGAGCGGCGCCACAGTCAAAGCCTGGAACGGATGACCTCAAGTAGAACCGAACCGTACCAATCGGGGGGCCGGGGACATTCGGAGCCCCGGAAGCAAGAAGGCCGCTGACCACATGTGTGCAACAAGAGAAGAACGGATTTCGCCGAGTCTCACTCCAAGATGTCCACACGTTCGGCGTTGACCTTGTCAAGCAGACCCGGGCGCCCTGCTTGCGCGCTTGCAATTGTGGAGTCTCGGCACTAGGAACGCTCGCGTGCCGCCTTAGCTCAGTTGGTTAGAGCGCTTGATTGTGGATCAAGAGGTCCCCCGTTCGAGCCGGGGAGGCGGTACCAGATCACTTGGCGACATCCGTTCCGTCGGGCCTTGGGGGCAGCCGTGCATGTCAGGATCCGGCACGCCGTTCCATCTTGACCAAACAGCGCTGGGAGACGACCACGAAAGTGCGGTTTCCCCTCACCCGCTACTCTGATGAAATTGCGACGCGCTGACGAAGATTCCCCGTCGTCCGGCTGTAAATCAAGATCTCGTCCGTATCCGTGACCACCGCAAACCAGTCGTCACCTCGCGTGAACGCCGTGGTGCGAACCCCCTCGGGCAGCACGATCTCGTCAGGAAGCTCAATGCGCGCCATCTCGCCAAAGCGCATGACAAAGAGCGCGACGATTGCTAGAAACCCGAGGATCATGGTGACGGTCAGGATCGTCACCAATGCCTTCAGGTATTTCAGCGTCCTCGTGTCCAGAGCCTGCCCGCCTTCCATGTCCCGCAAAGTCCTTGTCACCATCGGTCATGATCCGCCGTCTCGCCTTGATAAGGCGCTTGCTCGCGATGTGCCAGAGGAGGCGCATCTGTCGCGCACCCGGCTGGCGAGGCTCCTGGCCAACGGCGCCATCACCCGGGACGGAACCGTGATCCGCGACCCCAATGGCCGCGCCGCCCACGGAGAAGTCTACGAGATCACGGTCAAGGACGCCGCTGACACGCATATGCGGTCCGAGGACATTCCTCTCACGATAGTCTACGAAGACACGGACGTTGCCGTCGTCGACAAGCCTGCGGGAATGGTCGTCCACCCTGCCCCCGGGACACCGTCTGGCACGTTGGTCAATGCACTCCTGCATCATTTCGGAGGCGACCTGTCCGGCGTCGGCGGAGAGAGACGCCCCGGAATCGTCCATAGAATCGACAAGGATACGTCTGGAATGCTTGTCGTCGCCAAGTCCGATGCCGCCCACCACGGACTCGCGGCCCAGTTTGCGGCCCATTCAGTCGAGCGCAGCTACCTGGCGCTATGCCACGGCGCTCCGGACCCCGGAAACCCGCGACTGCGGGGAATCACGGGCGTCAGC
Organism: Paracoccaceae bacterium; assembly: GCA_965208685.1. Lineage (GTDB taxonomy): Bacteria > Pseudomonadota > Alphaproteobacteria > Rhodobacterales > Rhodobacteraceae > JAJEFO01. The sequence goes on from CBDBPL010000007.1 coordinate 3,010,434, forward strand.
ATCGAATCCAGCGGCGTCGTGAAGCTGGACACCCGATTCGGACGCCACAAGACCAACCGCAAGAAACAGGCCGTGCTCCGGCATGGCGGACGACGGGCTGTAACCCACATCCAGGCAATTGAAACATTCGGTGATCGCGCCGCCCTCGTTCGCTGCCACCTGGAAACCGGCCGTACGCACCAGATTCGAGTCCACATGGCCTATATTGGACACGCGCTGATCGGCGATCCGGACTATGGCACGCGTCGCCGACTGTCGGAGGCCGTTCCGGGCGCTGCAGCTGCCAATTCCTTCGCCCGCCAGGCGCTTCATGCCGCGACCCTGGGGTTTGCTCACCCTGTTTCCAGTCAGTTCATGCGCTTTGAAAGCCCCCTCCCCGACGACATCGCGCAATTGCTTGACGCGCTCCGCATCACCTGATTATGCTCTTTGTCCCGCGAACGGCGGCACGGGTCGGCAAAGAGAACCGCGTCGCTCGATCTCGTGGCAGGAATCGGTCCGGAAACAGGAGTTCCATTTCAAAATGACGTGCTTCGCGACCCGCAATGCGCAAGATGAGCACGAATCCGTGAACGCACGGAGCTGTGAATGGCGCCTGTTGCCAGCTTCGCCCATTCTGTGGTCACGGCATCACGGAAATGAGGACTGTCTATTCGGGCCTTGAACTGAACGTAGCGGTTCACCATATGTTAAGCGTCGCAACATTGCGCGGACAGGGGACAGCAGGACATGGCAAATTACTCGAATCTTCCGGCGCCAACCCCAGAGGGTGGGCTCAACCGCTATCTTCAGGAAATCCGGAAGTTTCCCATGCTCGAGCAGGAAGAGGAGTACATGCTCGCGAAGCGATGGGTTGAAGACCAGGACACTGAGGCTGCCCATGCGCTCGTGACCTCCCATCTCCGGCTCGCGGCAAAGATCGCAATGGGCTATCGCGGCTATGGCCTGCCTCAGGCTGAAGTGATTTCCGAGGCCAACGTGGGCCTGATGCAGGCCGTGAAGCGGTTTGACCCCGAGAGGGGCTTTCGGCTCGCCACCTACGCCATGTGGTGGATTCGCGCGTCGATCCAGGAATACATCCTCCGCTCCTGGAGCCTCGTAAAGCTCGGCACAACCAGTGCGCAGAAGAAGCTGTTCTTCAATCTCCGCAAGGCGAAGGCGCGAATCGGCGCCCTGGAAGACGGAGATCTTCGGCCCGAGCACGTGGACCGCATCGCGCATGACCTCAATGTCACCAAGGAAGAGGTCATCTCGATGAACCGGCGCCTGTCCGGAGGCGATGCATCTCTCAACGCCACGATTTCAGCGGACGGTGAAGGCGCCGCGGAGTGGCAGGACTGGCTGGAAGACGAGACGGCGGACCAGGCCGGCGATTACGCCGAACATGACGAACTGGAAATCCGGCGTGAACTCATGGCCGAAGCCATGGCCGTTCTGAACGAGCGTGAGCAGGATATCCTGACGCAGCGGCGCTTGATGGACGCGCCTGTAACGCTGGATGAACTCTCTCGCCAATACAAGGTGAGCCGCGAACGCATTCGCCAGATCGAGGTTCGCGCATTCGAAAAGCTCCAGGCCAAGATGCAGGAGCTTGCGCACGAGAGGGGCATTCTGGAAGACGCCTGATCACCGCAATCGACACCGCGGTTCGCCAATCCTGGAGCATCGTTCCAAACCACCCGCAGAGTGGCGGCTCAAAGACTTGGGAGTCGCCCTGCGGACGGAACGCGCCGCCGCTCCACAGCAATCTCAACGCTGTGGTGCGAAGCAATCCGAACAAGCATGCAAAGTGCCGCAAAGTAGATTCGTCGCACGCCGGACTTTCGGACCGTGAAGCAACGAGCGATCCGTTCGGTCCCTGCATTCGCCTTCGAATTCGCCAGTGCCTGGAACGATGTCGCCTTGCAACGGAACCGACGCCTCGCAGCACCCGTGTTTCAGAGATCGGCGTGGAACTCGTCGACAAGAGATCCAATGACCGCTCTCATGGCCTCGCCTTCATCGCCGTTGCCGGCAAGTTCGGCCTGACGGACACGACGCTGCCGGTCCGCGCCGTTGCCCGCAGCAAGGATGTTGCGCGCGGCATCGACTTCATCCCGGCATTCCAGCACGTCGGCGTCTTCCGCCACCATCTCGATCAACTCTTCCAGCAGGTCCGCAAACGGCACCAGCTCCCTGCGACCGAAGTCCATCAGCCCCTCGCCCATGCCATAGCGCTGCGCCCGCCAGCGGTTCTCGCCGACAAGGAAATGATCATAGATGCGCCAGCGCTGGTTCATCAGCTTGAGTCGCCACAACATCCGCATCACGCTCTGGGTCAACGCCGCAATGGTCAACGTGTGTTCCAGCCTGGGGCACATGTCACAGATCCGCGACTCCAGCGTCGGAAACCTGTGCGACGGACGAAGGTCCCACCAGATCTTCGTCGCATCCTCGATGGCGCCCGTCTTGACAATGGCATCCACGGCGCGCTCGTAGCTCAAAAAGCTCTCGAGCCGTGGCGGCAGACCCGTGCGCGGCAGGTTGTCGAAAACCGTCAGGCGATAACTGGACAGGCCGGTGTCCTCGCCTTGCCAGAAGGGCGACGAACATGACAGGGCCAGAAGGTGCGGCAGGAAATAGCCTGCCTGGTTCAACAGATCGATGCGCGTTTCATCATCCTCGATGCCAACGTGAACGTGGCACCCGGAAATGAGCATCCTTCGCGCAACGCCCGCCAGATCGCTCTCAAGCGCATTGTAGCGATCCTTGTCCGTGTGATGCTGATCCTTCCAGGACGCAGTCGGGTGACACGAAACCGCGATCGGCGTCAGCCCGTGGCGACCAGCGGTTTCCGCAACAATCGTGCGCAGTCGTTTCAGGTCCTCGCGCGCCTCGCCGATGTTCTTGCAGACCCGCGTGCCCACCTCGATCTGGCAGCGCAGGAACTCCGGCGCGACCTGCTTGCCAAGCACCGCGGTGCACTCCTCCATGAGAGCGTCCGGCGCCTCGGCCAGTTCAAGCGATTCGCTGTCAATGAGGAGGAATTCCTCCTCGATCCCCAGTGTGAAGCTCGGATCGGACATGGCTCTTCACCTCACGCATCTCGCAAGGATGGCCGAATTGAAGTGCGTGCACGCACTCCGCGCCGGACCAGGCCGGCCATCGCGACATCGCGCCAGGCGAATTCCCTGCACGCCCTGGCGGCGGCACATCGGATCCGCGCCAACGCAATCAAGCGTCGTCCGTGCCACGGCGCTTGATGGGCGACCAGAGGCGCTTGTTGGAAAGATACAGCAGCACGCTCAGGATGATCAGGAAGAGCACGGCAACGAAACCGTCTTCCTTCCGCGAATTCAACTTCGGCTCCGCTGCCCACATGAGGAACGCTGCCACGTCCTGTGACATCGCCCGCACGTCATTCGGGGATTCGTCGTCAAACTCGACCAGTCCGTCCTCGAGCGGCGGTGCCATCGAGATCCAGCCACCCGAGAAAGCCGTGTTCTCGTAGAAAATCGCCCCTGCTTCCTCTTTCTCCTTGCCGGTGTAGCCAGCCAGGAGCGACGCGATGTATTCCGGCCCTCCCATGCCCCTGAAGAACTGGCTGATGCCCAGGCCGTACGGCCCGTGGAAGCCCGCGCGCGCTTTCGCCATCAGGCTGAGATCAGGCGCGTTCTCGTCCCCGGAGCCGGGGAAATGATCCTGGGGCTTGGCCACGCGGAAATCGTCCAGTTCCTCGTCAAAGACCTCCCAGAATTGCGCGTACGCCCGAACCTGCTCCTCGGGAAGATGTGGCCCTCCCTCATCGCCAAGCGTGCGGAGCGGCACGTATTGCAGGCCATGGCAGGCGGAGCAGACCTCGGTGTAGACCTTCAGCCCTCGCTGAAGCTGCATCTGGTCATAGGTGCCAAACGGGCCCTCGAACGAAAACTCGAAGTCCTCAACATGGCCTGCCCCTCCTGCCGCGATGGCAGGGGCGGCGAGCCCGAGGGCGGCAATCGCGGAAAGCGTGACCTTGCCGATCATGTGCGTCAGTCCTTTCATTCCGCAGCGACACTCTTGGTCGATGCGCCACCATCGGGCGGATAGTGATCGTCAAAGTCCTTCTCGATCGTGTCCGGCCTCGGCAACGGCTTCTCGATCACGCCAAGCAGGGGCAGGATGATCAGGAAGTAGAAGAACCAGTACGCCGAGGCGATCAGGGCAAACGTGGCGTAGGGCTCCTCGGCAGGCTGAGCGCCAAGCCACATCAACACGAAGAAGTCGATGACAAGCAACCAGAACCACCACTTGAGCATTGGGCGGTAGCGGCCCGAACGCACGCTGGAGGTATCAAGCCAGGGTGCCAGCGCCATGACCGCAATGGAGCCAAACATCGCGAGAACGCCAAAGAACTTGGCGTCAATGATGCCGCCGGTCACGAAGCTCGCAAGCTGAACCACCCACACCTCGCCGGTGAACGCGCGAAGAATGGCGTAGAACGGCAGGAAGTACCATTCGGGCACGATATGGGCGGGCGTGACCAGCGGGTTCGCCTCGATGTAGTTGTCCGGATGCCCGAGATAGTTGGGCATGAAGCCCAGAACCGCGAAGAACACGGCCAGAATGACAGCAAGTGCAAACAGGTCCTTGACGATGTAGTAAGGCCAGAAGGAAACCGTGTCCTTCCTTGCCTCTTCACGTGAGCCCCTGCGCACCTCCACTCCGGTCGGGTTGCTGTTGCCGGTGGTGTGGAAAGCCCAGATATGCACCACGACCAGGCCGGCAATGATGAACGGCAGAAGGTAGTGCAGCGAGAAGAACCGGTTGAGCGTCGCGTTCTCGACGGCGGGACCTCCCAGCAGCCAGGTCTGGATCGGCTCGCCAATGAACGGGATCGCGCCGAAAAGGCCGGTGATCACCGTTGCGCCCCAGAAGCTCATCTGGCCCCAAGGCAGGACGTAGCCCATGAATGCCGTGCCCATCATCAGCACGAAGATCAGGATGCCGATGATCCAGGTGATCTCTCGCGGCTCCTTGTAGGATCCATAATAGAGCCCCCGGAAGATATGCGCATATACCGCGATGAAGAACAGTGCTGCGCCGTTCATGTGCGCATAGCGGATCATGTGCCCTGCGTTCACGTTCCGCATGATGTGCTCGATCGAGGCAAAGGCCATGTCTGCATGCGGCGTGTAGTGCATCGCCAGGACAATGCCGGTCACGATCTGCAGGCCGAGGCAGAACGACAGCACAATGCCCCAGATCCACATCCAGTTCAGGTTCTTCGGCGTCGGAATCATCAGCGTGTCGTACACAAGGCTCAGGACAGGAAGACGGCGATGCAGCCAGGACTCCGCCCGGGTGCTCGGTTCGTAGCTATCGTGGGGAATGCCAGCCATCTAACTGCTCCTTATCCAAGAACAAGCGTGCCGTCGCCCTCGAACCGGGCGGGCGGGACGGGAAGGTTCTCCGGCGCAGGTCCCTTCCGGATACGGCCCGCCGTGTCGTAGTGCGAACCGTGGCAGGGGCAGAACCAGCCGCCGAACTCACCTGCGTCGCCGATGGGAACACAGCCAAGATGCGTGCAAACGCCCATCTGGACCAGCCACTCGCCGCTTTCGTCCAGGGCCCGGTTGGCATCGGTCGCCTCGGCACCGTCAATGACGTTCGCGTTTCTCGCCAACGGATCAGGCAGGGACGCGACATCGACATCCTTGGCGGCGGCGATCTCCTCGGCCGTCCTGCGGCGGATGATGACCGGTCGGCCAAGCCATTTCACGGTGAGCTGGGTACCCGGATCGACGCCCGACACGTCGACCCGGATCGAGGACAGGGCCTGAACGTCCGCCGAAGGATTCATCTGGTCGGCAAGCGGCCAGATGGCGGCGCCGGCAGCAACTACTCCGGCACCCCCCGTCGCGTAGTATAGGAAATCCCGGCGCGTGCCCCCGTGGCTCTCGTCTGCGTGCGACACAAGCGTCTCCTGTTCTCCGCGGGCGTTCCGCCCATGTGGACAGACCGGCGTGACTCCGGTCGATTCCGCAGGTTCTTAACGCCCGAATTCGGAGGCGTCCAGCAGACAAACGCGCGCACCTTGAAACGAGGTTGACGCGGGCGCCCGGCCTGCGCAACGGCATTCCCGCGCCCTTGTCCGCGTCGCAGCCGGACGACCGGTCATGGAACGCTCCGAGTCCCGGCCCAGCACTGCCGCCCGGTGGCCCGTTCCGGCTGCGGACTCGGGAATCATGTTTCGCTTTCGGCAAATGCAATTCGCGGCTCGGAGCAGTCCTTGCGCCCTATGGATCGATCCTTGCCGGACGGCCTGTTGACGGCCTCCCGAACGCGATTCACCGGGTCGCCTGCAAGCTCCCGACCGTCATGTCCCGAGACCCTTGCCTTGATCAGCGCCCCTTCGGGCTGCGCCGAGGACAGGCGAACCACCGCGAACTGCTCGGTGCGGCCCATGGTCGGCGCTTCGGTCAGCACCGTCCGGGTCGTTCCGACCTGCGCATCGAGATGCCGCGTGACCGCACGGGCTCCAGCAGCACGAAGGCGCGCAGCACGGGCGCGGACGGTCCGCCCGTCAACCTGCGGCATGCGCGCTGCAGGCGTGCCCGGACGCGGGCTGTAGGGGAACACGTGCAGCCACGTGAGCTCGCATTCGTCGACCAGCTTCAGCGAGTTCTCGAACATTTCCTCCGTTTCCGTCGGAAATCCGGCAATGATGTCCGCACCAAAGACCATGTCGGGGCGCAGGACCCGGACTTCCCGGCAGAACCGGATCGCGTCGTCTCGGAGATGGCGGCGCTTCATGCGCTTGAGGATCATGTCGTCTCCGGACTGCAGGCTCAGATGGAGATGCGGCATGAACCGGGATTCGGTCGCGATCACCTCCAGGAGTTCGGGATCCGCCTCGATCGAATCGATTGAGGACAGGCGCAGTCGCGGCAGATCGGGCACGAGTTTCAGGATGCGTCGGACCAGATTGCCGAGACGCGGCGCACCGGGAAGGTCGGCACCCCAACTCGTCAGATCGACTCCGGTCAGCACCACCTCGTTGCAGTCCCGGCCACACAGGCGCTTGATCTGCTCAACCACCGCTCCCGCGGGCACCGAGCGCGAATTGCCACGCCCGTAGGGGATGATGCAAAACGTGCAACGGTGGTCGCATCCGTTCTGGACCTGAACGTACGCCCGATGCCGGCCGAATCCGTCAATGAGATGACTTGCCGTTTCGGTGACGCCCATGATGTCATCCACGATGACCCGTGCGCCATCGCCGTTCACTGCACGTGTCCAGGTCGTCGGCAACATCTTTTCAGCGTTGCCGATGACAAGATCCACCCCGTCCATGTCCGCAAAGCGCTGAGTCTCGGTCTGGACGGCACAGCCGGTTGCGATCACGCGCGCACCCGGGTTTTCGCGGGCAAGACGCCGAATCTCCTTTTGGCTCTTCCGAACGGCCTCCGAAGTCACGGCGCACGTGTTGACGATGACCGCGTCATGGAGCCCGGCAGCATCCGCCATCTCGCGCATCGCCTCGGATTCGAACGCGTTCAACCGACAGCCAAGCGTGGAGATGACTGGTCCGCCACCCTGCATCAGATGCCCTCCAGCCGCACCCGGCCGTCAAAAACGTGAGTCGTGGGTCCGGTCATCCAGACACCGTCCTCGCGCCAATCCACCCAGATCCGGCCCCCGTCCAGATCCAGCGTGACATTGCGGCCTGTCAGCCCCCGGCGCACCGCTGCCACGGCAACGGCGCAGGATGAGGATCCCGACGCGGGCGTGATGCCCGTTCCCCTTTCCCAGACCCGCATCCGAAGGTGGTCCTTTCCAAGGACGCTGGCGAACTGGACATTCGTTCTTTCTGGAAAGAGCGGATGGCGTTCGATCTCGGGCCCGCGCGACGCGAGGTTGATCGCCTCGGCATCCTCCACGAAGAAGCTGCAATGCGGATTCCCCATGGAGGTCGCGACCGGATCTTCGTGGAGCGGAAGATGCAAGGTGTCCACGTCCTGGGCGAGGGGGATTTCCCGCCATTCCGTCAGCGGTGCGCCCATGTTGACCCGCGTCATGCCGTTGCCGGCATCCTCGCAAGCCAGCATTCCCCGTTTCGTGCGCAGCGTCAGGGCCCCCTTGCCTTTCTCATCCATCAAGTGGCGCGCGATGCAACGGGTTGCATTCCCGCACGCAGCGGATAGCGACCCGTCCGGATTGAAGAACGTCAGCCTTGCCGCCGCCTCTCGATCAGATTCGATGACCGCCAGTTGGTCAAAGCCGATTCCCCGACGCCGGTCGCCAACGATTCGCGCAATCTCGGGAGTGATCTCGGCCCCGCCCTTGCGACGGTCAATCACGACGAAGTCGTTGCCAAGTCCGTGCATTTTCATGAACGGAATGCCCATGATGTCGGTTGCATCCATGTCCGTGCATATACAGCGATGCCCGGCCATACGAAAGTCGCGTTGCCGTCTGCGCTGCAGCGGCTGTGCTGCAGGTTGCCAGGTGTGACGGGCCCGTTTTGCGCTTGACTGGTCAGGATGGGCACATTACGTCGGGCCACCTAGTGGGCCGTTAGCTCAGTTGGTAGAGCAACTGACTTTTAATCAGTAGGTCGCAGGTTCGATCCCTGCACGGCTCACCACGAAATGTATCTTATCGCAATACACTGCTGCACAACAGTCTTTCGGGCATGCCTCCAGGTCAGCCAACTGGCAGACCTTTGGCAGACAATTCAAGCCGACCTGCTGACGTCAAGCGGCACATTGCGCCCCCGACTCGCGACAGTGACGGTTCCGCACCCAGTGATTGCCGGGTATCGACGGGACACGCTGCGGTTCACCGGAAACGCGGCGAAATTTGCCGCCAAACGGGGTGACAGGCGGTCTTGAGCGTGATTCATCGCAGGCACGATCGGCCGGCCGTTCCCGGGCCCGCGAGATGCTGCCACCCGGGCACGGATCCCTGCGACCACGGCTGAAGGCCCGGAAACGCCGTCCCGATTCAACCGGCGGCGTCGCAATCTTGGCCTTGGCGAGCGATCCGGTCTAAGGCAGGTAGCTTGCCAGCTCTGCCTCCACCTCCTTTGGATCGTGTTCCAGCCCTGCACGCAACCCTTGCGCCATATCGCCGGGATAAATGTCCTCCTCGTCGCCCGTCTCCAGTCCGTTGAGCGCAGCGCGCACCACATCCGCCGGATCGAGCTTGGGCGGCGGGAAGTCTTTGCTCATGTCGGTGTCCACCGCACCGGGCATGACCGCGAACACTTTTGTTCCTTGCGCCTTTAGCTCTGCCCGCACTGCCTGAGTCATGCTCAGGCTCGCTGCTTTCGACGCACAGAGCGTGCCCATCATCGGAAGTGCGACCCGGCTGAGAATCGACAGCATGTTGACAATCGCGCCGCCGCCGTTGGCCTTGAGCACTGGCGCGAAAGCGCGGATCATGGAAAGCGTGCCGAAGTAGTTCACTTCCATTTCGCGGCGGGCGTCTTCCATATGGGGGTTCTTCAGTGCGCCGGTATTGCTGTTGAAACCGGCGTTGTTGATCAAGAGCGTCACATCGCTGGCTTCGGTCGCGGCCTTGGCCACCGCATCGGCGTCGGTGATGTCAAGCGCGACCTTGACCACGCGGGGGTCGTCAGGCAGCGCCGCCACATCTCGCGCGGCGGCATAGACCCTTGCCGCACCACGCAACAAGAGCGCTTCGATGAAGCGAGCACCGATGCCGCGATTGGCCCCGGTAACAAAAACGGTGGCGTTCTCAATGTCCATAGCGAAAGGTCCTTTCACGGTTTCGGCGAGCCAATCCGGGTCCCATTCCGGCGACGGCGCGGCGCGCAGCAGTTTCCTGGTGTAGCTGTGGTTCGGAGTCTCGAACACTCGCCCAACGGGGCCGTGCTCGCGGATCTTGCCGCGCTGCACTACCAGCACCCGGTCAGCGAGCGAGCGCACCACAGCCAGATCATGCGTGATGAAGAGAACCGACAGGCCCCGCTGGTCACGCAGGTCCAGCAGCAGGCGAAGGATGCGAGCCTGATTGGAGACGTCGAGGCCCGAGACAACCTCGTCGGCGATGATGAGCTTCGGCGCGCTGGCCAGCGCCCGCGCGATGCCCACCCGCTGGCGTTGTCCGCCCGAGATGCGATGGGGGTAGAGATCCTTGAACTCTGGCGTAAGCCCCACCTGATCGAACAGTTCGTCCACGGTGGTCGCCGCGCCAAAGTTCCGCAGTGGCACATCTAGCGACTGCCCGATCGAGCGGCGCGGGTTCAGCGACGACAGCGGATCCTGAAAGATCATCTGGATGTCTTTGCGGCACGCCCGCCAGCGCGGGTACCAGGCACGGTCCTTGGTGCGGATCGTGGCAACATTGCCCGGGTGGACGATCGGTTGGCCCTGGAACAGAAGGCTTCCGGCCTGGATCTGGGTCAAGCCTGCGATGGCCCGGCCCAATGTGGTCTTGCCTGAGCCGCTCTCGCCCACCAACGCCAGAATCTCTCCCGGTTGCATCGTGAAATTGATGTTCGACAAGATGGGATGGCCCTTGTCATCCTTGCGCAGGAAGCGGCGGCGCATGCCCATGCGAACCCCGAGCCCTCGTGCCTCCAGGATCGGCTCAACCATCGCCGGCCTCCGCGACCATGCGCTCGATCAAGGCAGTCGGCACCGGTTCGAGCCCCTGCCCCGCCTGGTCGGGGCGCGGGGTGGCCGCCAGGAGCGCTTGCGAATAGGCGTGCGCGGGCCGGTTGATGAGGTCGGTGCAGGTGGCCTGCTCGATCACCCGTCCGCCATGCATCACGGTCACAGAATGGCAGATCTTGGCCACCAAGCAGAGGTCATGAGTGACGAACATCAGCCCCACGCCGGTTTCGTGCTGCAGCTCCCGGATCAGGTGCAGGACGTCCTTCTGCACAGTGACATCCAGCGCGGTTGTGGGTTCGTCGGCGATCACGAGCTTGGGACGCGAGGCGAAGGCCGCCGCGATGAGCGCACGCTGGCGCATGCCGCCCGAGAGCACATGCGGGAAGGACTTGGCAACCTTGGTCGCGGATGGAATGCGCACCGCGTCAAGCCAGCGGATGACTTCCACTTTGGCGTCGGCTGTGCCCTTGGGCAGCACCTCGGCAAGCTGCGCAGAGATCGTCCGGCAGGGGTTCAGCGCGCTCAACGGATCCTGCGGGATCAGCGCCAGGTCGCGTTTCAGAAATGCACGGCGGGCGCGTGGACGAAGTGCCAGCAGGTCCGTTCCATTAAGCCGAATCGCACCACCCGTTACAGTGACATCACGGGGCAACACTCCCAAGATAGCCTTGCCCAACATCGACTTGCCGGCGCCGCTCTCGCCCACGACGCCCGCGATCTCGGAAGCCTCAATTGTCAGATTGACCTTGCGCAGTACCGGGACGCCGCGCAGGCCGAGCGACAGGCTATCGACCTGCAACAAGCTCACTTGCGCAGCACCGGGTCGAGGTAGAACCGCAGCGCATCGCCCATGGCGTTCAGCCCGAGGATCGTGATCACCAACGCGCCCACGGGGAAGGCCATGACCCACCAGGCCTCGTTGATGACGCGGCGGCCCTCGGCAATCATGTCGCCCCAGGTCGCCGCACCTGAGGACACTGAGAGCGAGACGAAGCTGAGGATTGTCTCAACCGTGACCGCGATGCCGATCTCGAAGAAGAAGAGCGTGACCAGCAGCGGCAGCACGTTGGGCAGCACCTCTCGGATCAGGATCGACGGGTCGCTGCCGCCGGTGATGCGAGCGGCGTCGATATAGTCTCGACTGCGTTGCTGCAGCACGTCGGCGCGCACAACGCGGGCAAACCGCGTCCAGTCGATCACCGCCACCACGATAATCACCGATGTCAGCGTCGTGCCCAGCATCGCCACCAGGATGATCGATAGCAAAACGGGAGGGAAGGATAGCCACACATCCACGATCCGGCTGATGACGTTGTCGATCCAGCCGCCATAGAACCCCGCCAACGCGCCCAAGATCACTCCTGCCAGCGCTGCGAGGCAGGCCACCGACACGCCCACGATCACCGCCAATCGTGCGCCGAAAATCAGCCGCGAGGCCACGTCACGCCCCAAGCTGTCAGTGCCCAGCGGGTAGGCCCAGGCGTTCTCGATGCCGAAATATGCCAGGTCATCGTTTAGCCAGGCGGGTGGCATGTTGATCAGAAAGAGATCGTCCAGCGTCGGGTCATGCGGCGCGATCCAAGGCGCGAAAAGAGCCGCGATCAGCAACGCTCCGATTGCCACGCAGCCAAAGACCATCCGCAAAAGGGAGATCTTCTCGCCCGAGCGCTCTAGCCCGGCACCGCCGCCTCCACGACCTTTCTCCAGGGCAAAGCTCTCAACACTGCTCATCGCGGCGTCCTCAGACGGGGGTCGGCGGCGCGGTACAGCTCGTTGCTGGCCAAGTTGATCAAGATGAAGATCAGCGCAAAGACCAGCACGATCCCCTGGATCAGCGGAAGGTCGCGGTTGATGACCGCAGAGATCGCCGTGGATCCGATGCCGGGCCAGGAAAACTGCCGTTCGATAAGCACGGTGCCGCCGATGAGGAATGTCAGTTGCACCGAGGTGAGCGCGATGGTCGGGATCATGGCGTTGCGCAGGGCTTCGCCCAAGACGATGCCAAGCCGGCTCTTGCCTTTGGTCTGTGCGAGCATGACATAGTCCTGCGCCATCGCCTCCTCCAGTGCGCCCTTCAGCACCCGGGTGATGCCCGCCGCCAAAGGCAAGCCGAGGGCCAGCGCAGGCAGGACCGCGTAGCGCATGAGCTCCGCGAAGGCGTCAAGGCGGAACGTGACCAGCGACTCCAACAGGTAGAAATTCGTGGCGAAATCCTGCGCCGTGCGTGGGTCGAACCGGCCCGAGATGGGCATCATCGGCGCAAAGAGCGTCACCGCCAGGATGAAGATCAGCGCCCAGAGGAAATCGGGGATCGCTTGCGCCAGCCCCGCCAGCCCGTCGGTGGCCAGCGTCACGCTGTCCACTTGCAGCCAGACCGCCAGGATGGAAAGGGCGAAGGCCAGCGCCAAGGCTATGAGGCTTGCCAGCAGCACCAGTTCCAGCGTGGCGGGCAGGCGGTCGAGGATGATCTCCATCACGGGCAGGCGGAACTGCGTCGACATCCCGAAATCAAGCCACGCGACGTTGCGCAGCCAGATCGCGTATTGTGCGGGAATTGACCTGTCGAGCCCGTAGAGCCGCTCAAGATTGGCGCGCACCTCGTCCGTCGCGCCCGGTGGCAGCATCATCGAGATCGGGTCTCCGGGAACCAGCCGCAAGATCACGAAGGTCACCACCGACACCCCCAGAAGCGTCAGGAGGATCGAGCCAATCGTAACGAGCAAACGGGCCATTTCAGAATGCAGAGCCACCTGTCCCGGGCTTGATCCCGGACCTCAACCCATGGACTGGCGAGGTCCCGGGCCGGGGCCCGGGACGAAGTCGAGCCTAGTTGCGGCTGACGTTCTGAGGCAACAGGAAGTTCGCCACATGCGGCGTGACAGACAGCCCGTCGCGATAGATGATCGGCTGAACGAACTGCAGGAGCGGGATCACCATCGCGTTCTCGGCGATATAGGCATCTACCTTTTGGTAGCCTGCGATACGGGCGTCCTCGTCGTCCTCGCCCCAGAGTGGCCCGATCATCGCGTCCACGTCATCCGTGTCCCAGGTCGAATGCGGCGAGGGGCCGAACATCGAGAACCCGGTCGAGGTCGAAGGGTCGCCGATGGAGTTGCCCCAGTTGTAGAAGGCCGCCGGCGCCAAGGCGTCGCGGGCGCGCAGATCGAAATGCTTGGCGATTTCATAGACCTCGATTTCGGCCTCAATGCCTACACGTTTCCACATTCCTGTGACCGCCTGGATCATCTCGTAATCCTTGGGTTTGAAGCCGCGGGTGGTCTGGATCTTGAACTTCACCGGATTGTCAGGGGAATAGCCAGACGCCGCCAGCAGTTCCTTGGATCTTTCGGGATCATAGGCCACGGTCGTCTCCGCCGTGAAGGCCGCGTATTCCGGTGCCTGCAACGTGTCGATGGGCACGCCGTAGCCGCGCAAGAGCCGGTCCACGATCAGGTTCTTGTTGATCGCGTGGGCGGCGGCCTTGCGGACATTTGCGTCCTCCATCACGCCCACGTCGTTGATGAAGATCATGCCGATGTCAGAGACGGGCGTGGTTACCCCGTTGAGACCGTCCTTGGCGGCGAGACGGTCGTACTCCTCGTACGGGATCTCCAGCGTGATGTCAGACGCGCCGGTCTCGACCTCGGCCACGCGGGCGGACGCGTCGGGGAGGAACTTGAAGATCACCGTCTCGAACTCGGGCGCGTCGCCCCAGTACCCGTCATAGCGCTTGAGCCGCACGAAAGAGTTCGCCACGTACTCGTCGACCGTGTAGGGGCCGGAGCCGATGGGGGCCTTTTCAAAGCCCTCCGCACCGACCTCGGTGTAGTAGTCCTTGGGCAGCACGTAAGCGGTCAGGAACGCCATCCACTTGAAGATCGTGGGGTCAAAACGCAGCACGTCCGCCTCGATCCGGTTGCCGTCGACGGTGAAGTTTCCAAGCGTCGACCACAGGAACTGGATCGGGTTGCCGGTCTCTTCCTTGCCTGCGCGTTCCAGCGACCATACAACGTCCGCAGGCGTCACCGTATCGCCGTTGTGCCAGGACGCACCCTCGCGCACCTCCATGAAGACTTTCGAGCGGTCCTCGTTCCATCCCCACTCGGTCAAGAGCCCAGGGCGGAAGGACAGATCCGGGTTCTGGTCGATGTACTGGTCATAGACCGACTTGTAGATCGACTGGATCGTGGGGTTCACCGCCGAGACACCCACGGTGGCGTCCCAGGACGGCAGCGACACGTTGTAGGCTATCGTCAGCGTAGAGTCGTCAGCAAATGCGACATTCGCCGCCAGCGCCGTACCGGCCAATGGGCCCAACAGCTTTTTCATGTTCATCTCCCTGATGTTCTTGGTTGCTTAGATTGGCTTGCCTTCGCTCAAGGCCCAATTGGCCATCAGTTCATTTGAAGGCAGGGTCTCGTCCACCAGCTTTTTTGCGGTCTCCTGGCCCGCCACAGGCAGGCCCGCTGGATCAAGCACGCCGATCTGCACCAGCACCGAGGCCTGATCCCAGTAGATGTGCTCGTGATAGAGCTTGTCGCCGCGGAAGTTCACGATCGCCACAAGCGGGATCTCGACGTACTTGCCGGTCGGCGCGACGCCCGGCAGCATCCAGTCGATCTCTCGGTCGTGGGTAAAGCAAAAGAGCATCTCATCGACCAACCGGTCGGTGCCGATTGTGCGCGAAATCGGGATCAGCTTGGTGTCGTCGGGATTGGCGTCGACGAAGTGGTGCTTGTAAAAGCGCGACAGGTGCTTGTAGCCCACCCCGCCCGTCATGGTCGGGATGTGGTTGACGTAAGGCTCGGCCACCATTGTCTTCATGGTCTCATGAACGTCGCGGGTGGCGAACTCGTGATAGCAGTGCATGTCCCACAGGTGGCTGAGGTCATGAATCGGCCCCAGCACCTTGCGCAGCAGCGTCAACGAGCGCGAATAGGCCATCATGGTCGAGGGCTTGTCGAAGCTGTCGCGGCCATGGGTGGCAAAGGCGTGGTCGACGCCCGCGTAGTCGTAGAACTCGAAATCGGGCCGGTCGGCAAAGGCTTCCTTGATCTTTGCGACGGCCTCGGGCGGGGCGAACTTGTCGAGTTCGGCGGTATGGAAGACCATCGGGCAGGTGATGTTCCTGCCCTCGTCGAGGCTCTCCTCGATGGCAACGCCGTAGTAGGACACCGCGCAGTCCACATCCGTCCGCGCCGCCGTCAGATAGGCGAGCTTGCCGCCCAGGCAGTAGCCCAGCGCGCCAACCTTTCCTGCGACCTCGTCCATCCCGCGCATGCAGGCAATCGTGTCGCCAACATCCTTGATGCCCTGGTCCACGTCGAATTGCTGGTAGAAGCCGAAGGCCTTGCCGAAATCCTCCTCGGAGTAACCAAGGCTCACACCCGGCTCCATCCGCCAGAAGAGGTCCGGCACCAGCACGACATAACCTTCTTCGGCGAAGGAATCCGCCATCGACCGCATGTAGGCGTTGATGCCGAAGATCTCCTGCAGAAGCACCAGGCCGGGGCCCGAGCCCTTTTCCGGCTTAGTCATGTACGCTTTGAACGTGCCGCCATCCGCGGCAGTCACATCAATGAACGAACCTTCTGCCATGCAAGCCCCTCCCATCGCAACAAAGGCCTTGGCCTCCGATCTTCTCGCATAGCAGATAGTACGAAGTCACGGAAGACGTGTCCATGTCATCGCCACGGCTGAGCTTCTTGACCAGCAGGTCGCGGGTTCGATTCCTGCGCGGCCCGCCACTTCCACGAAGCGCTTCTTCCTCGTTTGGCACCCCGCGGTCAGCCTTCGCAATTCGGGCACCTCTCCGGGCCCCGGCACGTCGCCGACGCGCCGATCCGGCAGCGGAGCGCCTCCAGACTGATTCGGTACCGGTCGAATCCGTCGTCGCGGTCGCCCGCAAGCTGCACATCGCGCTCTGGAGGTATGCGACCTGCGGCCTGGTGCCGTCGGGCGCCCGGCTGCAGCCGTCACCATGAACCGCGCCGGAGGGTGCCGGCTGACAACACTGAATTCCGAGGAGGCTCATGGGGCCGAGGAGGAAACCGGGCGGACGCGTGATCGTTTGGGATGCAGCTCGCGGCACCGTCCATGGATGGATCCCGTCCGTTCGGACGTCGCACTGCCTGAACGAGGCATCAGGGTCACGGACCGGCGCAGGCCGGAAACCGAACCGGACAAGAGTTGAGACGCGCGTTGCGCGCTTTTGGAAGCGACGTTCCGCCCGGAGAGCCTTCGCTGCTCCACGAAGCTGTCGGGAATGGAAGCTGCCGAGCAGCCGCGCGGCCCTTCGGAATCGCGCCTTGGTCCAGTCACTGCGGCGCAGGCAGCCTTTCGCGACGTGACTGGCGTCAGGTTGCCTTTGAAGGTGATCGTGCCGGTGAATCCGGACCGCGCCAGTCGCGGCACTCGAGTTCCCGGAAGATGCGACGGATCGTGGCGATCGGGATCGTGACCTGCGTGCCCGTCACGCGCTCTCGGTCGTGGCGCTCGATCAGGAGTTCGTCCCCAGCACTTGCTTGGGAGAAGACCTTGACCGTGCCCCGGCTGCCCCCGGGTATTCTCCAGATAGAGTCGCATGGCGGCGTCCGTCTCGAAGACCTGATTGCCATGCTGGCTGGTCGCCTCGCGTCATACCGAAAGCGTCATTCTCTCATCAACCGCTTCGATCAAGTCAGCAAGAAAGATCAAGACTGAGGGCCAGGCGAGTCATCAATGCAACCGGCAGCGGAGGACCCGGGACAAGGCACCCCGACGGATCCGGTCATCGCCGCGCCTCCGGCACCCCGGACTCCTGAAAATTCACTATTCGAGTCTCAGCACCACCGGACAGTGATCGCTGAGACGCTTGCGCCCGTTCTCCGCGTACTCCGGTGCACTGTCATGGCCAAGACCGAGCTTCTTGAACGTCACGCTTGCGAATGACTGCAGGAACGCGTTTTCCGCAACGATCAGGTCGATATGCTCCTCGAACCTGTCCGGGTGATTTGACCAACATACCGTGTCCTGGCCCTCGGGTCCCTTTGACAGCTCAAGGCCGCGTGGCGTTCCGTCGTTCAATTCGGCCCAAAAGTCCTCGTGGCGCGCCGGATTGCGATAGGCCAGATTGAGGCGGCGGTTGAAGTCGCCCGCCACCACCACACGGCGGCCTAGAGCGTGCTTTGCCTCGATCCAGTTCTCCAGGATCGCCAGCTGCGCTTTCAGCGTCCTGCAATCGAAACGCGACGCGTACGGTCGCCTGTCGAAGAAGCTCTGGTCCTCGACGTCGCGCAGGGGAAACTGATGGCATGACGACTTCAGATGGACATTGAGAAAGGAGATGCCATGTCCTTCATGCTCGAATTCGACCTGCATGGCAGACCTGGTCGGTCGGACGACCTCGGCGGAGCCGTCGCGTGTCAGCTCGATGTGCTGAAGGGACAGGGCCGATACTGTCCTCACGTCCGGAAGCTCCGGAAATGTCGCCCTGGAGATGGCGAGAGCCGTGAAGATGTCCCTTTCCCCGGGCGGTCGCGCCTCGTCGCCCGGCACGTATCGATCGGACATGATCAAGTGATAGTCGGCAGACGGGAAGATCCGTTCAAGAGCTGCCGGCGATCCGATTTCCTGCAGCGCGATCACGTCTCCCGCGATCCGCTTCGCCGCGGCCAGCCGTGCGTAGTCGACGTCCTCTCGGGCGACGGATCTTTCTCTGAGGGCTACGCCGGTCTCGTGGTGCAGGTCCGCAACATTCCACGTGGCAAAGGTCAAGCCGTCAGCAGGTGCCAGAGAGGCGGTCCCGATGGCGCCCAAAATGGTCAGAAGTGTGCAAGCCGCGCGTCTCATGGGGTGCTCCAGCCAGTCTCGACTTGAAGGCACATATCTCCAAACGGCCAGCATTGCGATACGTTCTCTGCGACATCTGCAGCCTGCCAACCGAAACCGGCAAGTGAAACCGGAGAGTGCGCCGCCCGCTCTCGTGCATCGGCATGTACCGGTGCCGAGCGCCGCCGCGCGACCTTGCCGCTGTCTTCAGCCAGGTCCGCGCGACGACTACGGAATCCGGCGTCAAGTCCGTTGCTGCACCGACGAAAGCGACCGTCCGAACGGAGTAGCCGTCGACAAGGCGCCCAAGGATGTTCCCCGGCATCCGGCGCGGTTCGTCCACCGGGAGCGGAATTGCACCTTCCTGCCGGCACCCAAAGGCGAGGCGTCAGTTCAGGACCGGTCCCTGAAATCGCCCGCGCTCCTCTTGTCTCGACCAGGGCCCGGAGGAACATGCTGCGGCATTGACCGCTCGAAACCGCGGTTCGGGAAGATCAGCCCAAGGGATCGAAGTCGCAGAATGCCGAAATGCACAGTGCCGCCACGAGACTGTCAAAGCTCGCTCCAACGCCATGCCCGGCGAACCCCAGCCCGCCGCTGAAGTCCGGCGCTCGCGCGATGCGTTCGAAGAGTTCCGTCGGACGCTTTTGCGTCATGCGCATGTTGGTCGGTGCCGCGACAGGCAGGATGGTTGCGTCGTCAGGATTCGAGACATGGGCGTCGAAGGCGCTCTTGGTTCCATTCGCCGACACGATTCCGATCCTGGGCAAAGGCCGCCCAGGACCGATGGCAGCATCGACGGCGATGCCGGTCCAACTTTCTCCGTTGGCGTGGCAGACTGCGACCATTCGGACCGATCCCGTTGTCGGCTGAACCTGGACGACCCGTTGCGCCTTCTCTTCGCTGCCCTCCGCAACGTGCAGCCTCGGCGTCTCGACATGAGAGGTCTGCGCATTCAGCACGCCCTGCATGCCGAAAACGCCCGTGGCGGCAACCAGGATCTGGGCAACGGGCTTGATAATCGTCTTCCTCCTGCTCGCGTGCGCACATTGCCATTGCGACTCCGAATCATCTGGGGCATGTCCGCAAGCTCAGCACCGCACGCCGCACACCGCCTGATGCGCCACAGGATGACACTCACGGCGAAGATCGCCGAGGCGCTTCGGCGCAAGAACGGGTCTTGCGCTGCGTGAATCGCAGGGCTCACGGAATTGCGTTGCCGCGAAGCGCCGACATGTCTCTCTCCGCCGCGTCCGCGAGTTCCCGCGCTGGCCCGGAATCGATCATCAAGGTCGCGGATAGAACACCCTGCCTTCGCGCAATGCACGTGCAGGCACATGGTTTGGCGAGCCGCGTCGACGGCTGACCTCGTCAATGCCGTTGACAAGGACATCCTTGGGCACGTGGAAATTCGCAGGCGCGCGCCGAAGGCGTGCCCACTCGGCGCCACTGTCCGGTTCCGCCTCGACCACCACCGGATCGACAGCCGCTGCCACATCGGCTTCTCCACGGCGCCGAGAACCAGAATGGATCTCCCGCTCGGGATCAGCCACCTCAACGATGGTTGCAATCATCTGCCGCACAAGGGCATCGTCAACCCGGACCATGCTCGCCCTTCCACGTTTGGATGGAAGATCCATCCCCGAAAAAGGCGACCAGGAGAGAGCGTTCAGGCTCGAACGCGCCAGCAGTCTGGAGCCCGCAATTCATGGTGCCAGGATGAAAGCGCCGACAAGTGAATTCAAGAGCCTAGCCAGACCTGGGCCCCGGGATCCGAACAAGTACAGGGCCAACGCTCGCCATTCGGGCGCCTCTTCGGACCCCGGCACTCAGCAGCCTCGCAACGGATCGATCACAGATCGATGCGGTACCGAACGAAACCGTCCTCACCTTCACCGGCAGGTGCGATTCTGACACCCTTGACGTCCGAGACGACGTCGACGCTCTTCGGTCCGGTGTCGAACAGAACGGAGGTGCCTGGCAGTTCCTTGAACGACCAGTTGGCATCAGCCGCCGGGTCGATTGTTCCCTGATCGACTATGTAGCGCACGATGACGTCCCGGTTTGTGTCGGGCGCCTCGAAAACGATGGTCGAGCCATCAGCGCCGGGGAAGTAGCCGCCACCGCTCGCGCGGTAGTTGTTGGTCGCAATCACGAACTGCGCCCCCAGGTCCAGCGGCTCGCCGTTGTAGGTCAAGTCCACGATTCGATGGGCGTCGGGGGCAATCAGCTCGCCGCGCGAACCGAACCTCGAAGGCTGGCTCAGGTCGATCTTGTACTGAACGCCGTCGATCACGTCGAAGTTGTAGGACGGGAAGGACGGGTTCAGCAGAAGCTGTCCGGCCTCGCCCGGAGTAACCTGGTTGAAGATGCCGGCCGACCGCTCCAGCCAGTCCTTGACCTGCTGGCCAGTGACCTTCACAGCCCGCACGGTGTTCGGATAGAGGTACAGGTCCGCCACGTTCTTTATGGCCACGTCGCCGACCGGAACGTCGGTGTAGTACTCCGGACCGCCGCGCCCGCCCGCCTTGAAGGGTGCGGCAGCCGACAGCAGCGGCAATCCTTCGAACTCGGTTCCCTTCAGCATCTCCGTCACGTACCAGGTTTGCGCCCTTGACACGATCTGGACCGAAGGGTCATCGGCCACGAGCGCAAAGTAGGAATGGAGCGGGGCCGAAGTCTTGCCGACCGCGCGGCGAACATAGGCAAGCGTCGCGTCATGCATGTCGGCGACGCTCTCGAGAACGGCCTGATCGCTCTCGACAAGCGCCGTTGTCGAGCGATCCTCGTTGCGCTTCGAGATCGGGCGCGCCTCGGAGCTGTGGCCAACAACGCGCCATTCACCACCCGAGGTCTCCAGCAGCAGGTCGATGACCCCGAGATGGGAGCCCCAGAATCCGGCCATGACGGCGGGCTTGCCGTGGATCGTGCCGTTGGCCACGTCGACGGCGTGCCTGTCCTCGTAGGTCGCAGAGGGAAACACGTTGTGATGGTGCCCTGTAAGCACGGCATCAATGCCCTCGACCGCGGCAAGCGGCACGGACGCGTTGCCCATGAACTCGGTATGCCTTGCCGCGCCGATTCCGGAGTGCGAAAGCGCGATGATGACATCGGCACCCTGTTCCTTCATCACCGGGACGTAGGCCCTCGCGGCGTCGACGATGTCGCGGGCATGTACGTTGCCCTCCAGATGGCGACGGTCCCACATCATGATCTGCGGAGGCACGAATCCGATCAAGCCGATCCTGATCTGGTGCGCCTGCCCGGTGCCGTCGACGATCTCCTTGTCCATCACGACATAGGGCGGGACCAAGGTGACGTCCTTGGTGGGGTCGGCGCCGAGCTCCTTTGAGACATTTGCGGAAATCACGGGAAAATTGGCGCCGAAAAGAGATTTCATCAGGAAGTCAAGCCCGTAGTTGAACTCGTGATTCCCGAGCGTCGATGCGTCGAATTCCAGCGTGTTCAGGGCAGTGACGATCGGGTGCATGTCCCCGTCTTTCATGCCCCGCTCGTAGGCCATGTAGTCGCCCATCGGATTGCCCTGCAGGAAGTCGCCGTTGTCGTAGAGGACCGAATTCGTCGCTTCGGACCTGATCTCGCGCACGATCGAGGCCGCGCGCGCAAGGCCCATCGTGTCGCGCTCGCGGTCGGCATAGTAATCGTAGGGCCAGATGTGCATATGGAGGTCAGTGGTCTCCATGACGCGCAGGTGAGCCTGATTGGCGGCCGCATTTGCGGAGAACGGATGCAGAGCCGCAAAGCTGGCCGTTGCTGCAAGGAATCCTCGGCGATCAAGAAAGAAAGACATCGTGCACCCCATGTTTGTCTGGCTATGGTCCAACATTAGCGGGCACACCGAATTTAGTCCATGCCTGCGCCAGAGACGGAAGCGGCGGCATCCGTTCGTGATCTCTGCCGAGGGTCTTGTCGCAACCGAGCAACAGCTTCCCGAGGGCGGAAGGGTCTGCATGGACGATCGACTGCAGATCAGAAAGGCCGGTCTGACACGGGTTGCCAGGCGCGGGGCGGGCGGACCTTGGCCGGAAAGAGCTTGGGGCGGGAGTGTCCTGTCGTCGTTGACTTCGCCGCCTTGATGCATCCCGCACCACCTGGTCGCGCGCGCACAACTCGACCTGGCGTGCATCCTCGCAAACTCTGCTTTGCTGTCCTGAAATCGGAACTGGTCCTGCGCAACGCAAGAGCGTAGTTTGTCGATGCATCGATGAGGACGCACATGCAGGCACGCGAGAACAAGACCCCGAGCAAGACTGCCGAACTCGTGGCAGTGGCGCGGGCGGATCACACACGGACCGCCAAGGTGCCCGTGTTCGAGGACCGGTTCGCCTATGCCATGTGCGGGCGTCTCTGGCGCACGATCCTCTCGAACGGGATTCTCCTGTGGCTGGTCAAGGACGGGCTGCTCCGAAAGCTGCGTCCCATCCTGCCGGCCATCTACACGCGGGCGCGGTTTGGCGAGGACTGTCTCGAAGCGGCAATGGCGGAGGGCGTGGACCAGTACGTCATCATTGGGGCGGGTTACGACACCTTCGCGTTTCGCCGCCCCGACCTGATGGAGCGCCTAACGCTCTACGAACTGGATCAGAAGGCGACGCAGGAGAGCAAGTTTCGTCGCATGCACGCCGCCGGGATTGAAGCTCCCGAATCCGTCCGCTACGTGCAGACCGACCTGAACGTGGAACGCCTGCAGGATGCGCTTGCAAGGGCAAGGTTCGACTTCTCGCGCCCGGCAATGGTCTCGTGGTTCGGAGTCACCTACTATCTTGGTCGCGACACGGTCAGGGACACGTTGGCTTCCATCGCGCGCGAAACGGCGCCCGGCACGACCGTTGTCTTCGACTATCTTGCAGAGGCCGCGTGGGTCCCCGACGAAGCCCAGCCCCTGCTGGCGCGGGCGACGGCCTTCGTCGCGGGACGCGGCGAGCCCTGGCTGTCCAGCTTTGTTCCTCCCGACCTGCCAGACATTCTCAAGAGCCTGGGCTACGATGACATCGACAATCTGGAACCCGACAAGGTCGGGGAGCGATATTTTGCGAAGTATCCCGATCTCGCATACTCTCCGGTCATCGGGCTCTGTCGCGCCCGGACTGCACGTTGAGCCATCCACGGCAGAAAGCCCGATGCTGCCTGGCTCGACGGGAGCCTCGCATCCCGGCCGTTGCTTGCGCGATTCAGAAGACTCCGAAGCGACATTCAACCTGGATAGCCTGCCAATCCTCAAACTGCAGCGCCGCCGTCCGCTAAGGCACCCGAAATCTGTTGCGGATCCTTGCGCTTCCCAAGGCTGTGATGCCTGAACTCGACGAGACAAGCCCGGGGCCGGCACGGCTGGCAACGCGACCATCCTCTGCTACTCATTCAGTGAACTCACACAATGAACTGGCCCGACGCCGGGACGGCTGCGAACATTCGGCAACATGAACGAGCACCTGAAGGGTCTGATTGTCACGACACTGGGCGTCTTGCTCGTTGTGCCGGACTCGCTGTTCGTCAGGCTTATCGACGCCGAGCCGATGGTCATCGCCTTCTGGAGAGGATCTACCGCCGGAGCCGTCGTCCTTGTGGTCCTCTTGGCAGTACAGGGTGTGCGGGGCTTCCGGGCCGTTTTGCAGACCGGTTGGCCCGGGCTGGTCTTTACCGTCCTGATGGGAACGACGGCGCCAGCCTTCGTGCTTGCCGTGACCCAGACAAGCGTGGCCAACGTGGTCTTCATCTTTGCCTCGATGCCCGTGTTCGCCGCCCTTTTCAGTCGCATCTTCCTCGGAGAGTTCATCCGGGCGCGCATGGTGATCACCATGGCGGCCGTGATCTTTGGGCTGGGAATCATAGCATACGGATCGAGCGAGACGCAGATTGCTTCGTGGAAGGGGGACATCTGGGCAGTCTACGTCTCTGCCGCCTTTGCCGCGGCCTTGACAGCCGTGCGAAAGGTCAAGGCAACTTCGATGATCCCGGCCATTCCCGTAGCCTATATCGGCGCCGCGATTTTCCTCGGAATGTTCGTGTCTCCAGGGGAAGCCTTCGCGACGCAATGGCCGCTGATATTGGGCCATGGCGCTTTCATCGGAGCAGCATCCTGTCTTCTCGCACTTGGTCCCCGATACATCAGTTCGGCCGAGGTGGCACTTGTTGTCCTCCTGGAATCAGTCCTTGCGCCGATCCTCGTCTGGCTGGCAATCGGAGAAAGCCCCGGACCTTGGGCGGTCGTCGGCGGGACGGTCGTTGTTGGCGCGCTCCTTGTTTCCAACATCTACAGTTTGATGAAGCAGGAGACACGTTAGGGCCGGTGCGATTCTTGGGGAAGTGCCGGAAACCGAATGGAAATTCCGCCACGCAATTTGCGTGCAATCCGAATCTGCCAAGGTGGCGAACGCAGGTTGTTTCGCCGATCTTGCAGCGCACGAGAATTTCCGCGGCTTGGATTGCTTCTCTCCTGCCCGGTGGAACTTGCGGATTGAAGGAATCAATCGGGCAGCGAAAGATGGCGAACCAAGCCAGCTTGCAGGTTGGCCTCCGCGAGGATGCGGGAAAGGTCAAGCGCACCAGGTCCTTGGGGCGCGTCGGTCACGATGCATCGCCTGGCATGGCGCCGCTTGCATCACCGCGCTCCGCTTGCGCAGCAAGACGTGCGTATCCGTCGCGTGTCTGCGGCGTCTTGATTCCCAGGAGGCAGCCTGCGACCTGCGTCTTTAGGATTTGTGCCGTGCCTCCGCCAATTGTGAACATGCGCACGTCGCGATACATGCGTTCGATGGGTTCCTTGTCGCTGTAACCGCGAGCGCCAAAGATCTGCAGCGCGTCGCTGACCACCTTGATCGCCACCTCCGAAGCAAAGGCCTTGGCCCGTGCCGCCATCATCATGTTCGGAAAGGGCGACCCTTTTGGTCCACGGGACAATGCCGCCTCGCGCAGCATCAGGCGCGAGGCATGCACCTTGGCATCCATGTCCGCCAGCATCCACTGCAGCCCTTGGAATTCGGCAATCGGGCGGCCAAACTGGTGACGCTTCTTGAGGTATCGCTTGGCATGATCGAGCGCCCCGGCCGCCACGCCCATGGCAACGGTGCCCGCGCCCACGCGCTGGCTGTTGTAAGCGTCCATCAAATCGGCAAGCCCGCGGCGAAAGCCCGAGGGCGACGTCAGCACCATCGCGTCTTCGACAAACACATCCTCAAAGGCCAGTTCCGCCTCTGGCATGCCGCAAAGGCCCAGCGTATGTTCGCGCCCGAGGATTCTGAAGCCCTCAGGCTCCACCCCCCGATCCGGATCACGTACAAGGAGGAAGGCGCCGATGCCTTCGTCCTCGCCTGCTACGTTCAGAACCCGGGCAAAGACGACATGCAGCTTGGAAACGCCACCGCCGGTGATCCAGTGCTTGGTGCCATGCAGCCGATATCCCCCTGCCACGCGTCGCGCGGTGGTCTTCATCTCGGTCGCCGCGCTGCCGGCCTCGGGCTCGGTGATGCAGATGGCCGGCTTGTCACCTTTCAGCACAAGTGCAGCCGACAGCCGCTTTTGCGCCTTGGTCCCATAGGCCATGACGGCGCTGATCCCGCCCATGTTTGCCTCGACTACAATGCGCGCGCTTAGGGTGCAGGCCTTTGCGATCTCCTCGATCACGAGCACCACATCGTGATACGAGGCGCCCTTGCCGCCGAACTCCTTGGGAATTGTCATGCCCATCAGGCCGGCGTCAGCCAATTCCTGGACGTTCGACCAGCAATAGGCGCGGGTCCTGTCCCATTCCGCGGCGCGGGCCGCGAACACTGCCGCAAGGTCCCGGGCCGTCTCTTGGAACGGATTGGGTGTGCTCGGGAGTTCCATGAAGCAATTATGCGCCAACACTTGCTCGAATCAATCCAGAGAAGATCGGGTCTGACCGTGCCGGCTCTAGCTTGACCGGAACTTCATTGGGCGCCGAGAGTGGATTCCGGGACCATCTTACTGATTTACAAGGGTTTTCCGGCGCGGCAGCGGTCGATCAACCTGGCAGTCATACGAGAACGTTCCGGTCCGGCTTCACTCCGGGCAACTGGAAATCAACCCGGCACCGGATGTCGCCCCGCAAGTGACAGGCAGAATCCACCGGATTCCGCTGACTTCCCGTTGAATCGCACGGGATTCCTGTCTGACAGCGGAATGAAGACCCTTTCATGATTGGCCGCTTCGGCTCCAGAAACCAACCACGTCGAGACGATCGGCAGACGATTGCCGCGCCAGACAAGGAAACGGATTGGCGAGGGTGAGAAGCTTGGCTCAATCAAACCTAGTTGATTGGATGGCGTCCCCAATCGCGTCTACGATCTCCGAACACTGATCGGTCGAAATGATGATCGGCGGCGACAGTACGATGCGATCTCCAATGGGCCTGACGATGACGCCATTGTCGACGCATTTCTTGAAAACGCGCTCCCCGGCCCTCGCGTTGACGGGCAGCGGAGCCTTGCTTGCCTTGTCAGCGACCAGATCGACGGCCAGCATCAGTCCTTTCCCGCGCACGTCACCAACGTACGGCAAACTGCACAACCGTTGCGCATCACTCTGAAAGAACTCACCTACGGTCGCGGAATTTGGCAAAAGGCTTTCTCGTTCCATTATCTCGATGTTCTTCAAGGCTGCTGCACAGGCAACCGGGTGGCCGAAATAGGTGAGACCCATCGAGAAGACGCCGCCCTCGCATTGTGGCCGACTGATGACCTCGTAGATCTCGTCCGAAATCAGTGTCGCCCCTAGGGGAATGTAGCCTGACGTGATCCCCTTGGCCGAAACCAGTATGTCGGGTTGGCAATCGAACACCTTGTCTGAGGCGAACCACTCCCCAAGACGCCCGAAAGCGGTGACGACTTCGTCGGCGATATAGAGAATGTCGTGCCTCTTGCACACCTCCCGCATGCGACGGTGATAGCCCTCTGGCGCGATGAGCACGCCACCCGCGCCCATGATCGGCTCGGCAATGAAGGCGGCGACGTTGTCCGGGCCAAGCTGGTCGATCCTGCCCTGGAACTCCTGCACCAGGTGGTCGCAATAGGCGGCTTCGGTCATGCTGTCCGGCTTTGCACACATGTTTGCCGCCGAGACGTGGCATATGAAGTCCTGACCAATTCGATCGAAGCAGTTCTTGGTGGCAAGAATGCCTGTGAGCTCGGCGGCGACACAGGTCGCGCCGTGGTATGCGCAATCCCGACTGATGACCTTCTTCTTGCGATGCAGGCCGCGCATCGAGTTGTAGTAGTGCACCAGTCGGATCGCCGCATCGTTGGCGGTGGAACCACCGCAGGTGTAGTAGACGTGGTTCAGGTCGCCCGGCGCGTTCTGAGCCAGCCAGAATCCAAGCTCCGCGGCGGGCACATTCGTCGAGTGGCCAAAGGGATTGTAGTATTGCATCTGCATGACCTGAGCCGAAATGGCTTCCGCCATTTCTTGGCGCCCATGACCAATGTTGACGCACCAGAGTCCTGCAATGCCATCCAGCAGCTTGCGTCCGTCCGTGTCGGTTACATGCATGCCCGAGGCACCGTCAATGACCTGGCTGCCCTCGTCGTGAAAGGACGAGAAATCCGTGTAGGGGTGGAGCACATGGGCACGGTCCTTGGCCCAGGCTGAATTCGCGTCCGGCTTGTTCATGGGAAGGCTCCCTCATGCTCGATGCATGCTGGGAACGGTACAGCAATCTCTGCCCGAGGCGCAGTCACCACTTGGGGTTACGCGCTAGCCAACATGAAGGAATTGCAGCGGGTCGCCCTCGGCGGTCGGGGGCATTTTCGAGAGCGCGGAGAGGAACATCGACAGGAGTTCACCTTGGGACGTCACGGAGAGTTTCGCGTAGATCCGCTTGCGATGAACCTTGATCGTCTCAGGCGAGTTGTTGAAGCGCGCGGCAATGGACTTTGACGAATGCCCCTGCAGGATCATGCGAAGAACGTCGCCTTCGCGGGGGCTGAGAACGGAAGAGCCGAAGGCTTCGAAGGCTGCATGAATCTGCGCAGACAGGCGTCCCGAACCGTCGGTGTTTGCGGGCGTCAGCCTCGTCCAGTGCCGCCGGGCAAGGGCCGAGATCAGCGGCCTGGCCGAATTCAGCCGGGTGGGATCCGCGCGGGCACCCTTGGCCTGGGTTCCCATGGAGAAGAACAGCGCGGCATCGTCTTCGATGTGCAGCATCAGCCCGCACTCATCGGTCAGAGCCATGTCGCGGAAGAACTTGGCGTAGTACTCAGATTGCTTGAAGTCGTCCGGAGCCACCTCGTCGAGCGACAGGACCTGATCGCCGCGCCTTTGCCGGAACAAGAGGTAGAAGGGGTCAAGAACATAGGCCACGTCCAGGTAGAGTTTCAGCGACTCCTTTTGGCTCTCGTCAGTGTGGTTGCCGTAAAGCCCCACGGGTTTCTGGTCGTCGAAAAATGCGCTGAGAAAGACCGTGTCGGCAGAGCAAAGCGAGGCGCAGAAACGGCTGATCAAACGGGGGAAATCCGGCGTGCCAATGGCGGTCACGCAGGCCCCAAGTTCTTCCAACTCGTTGTCGGTCAGCGTCGCGGACATGGCAAGACTATGGCACCAAGTTCGGCCCGGCAAAAGTGCGCGTCGCCTAGAGGTGCTTGAGGTCGTCTCGTTGGCTCGAAAGGGGAATGCCGTGCTCGCTCCAGCCTTTTGGCAGTTCCGCAATCAAGAGACCTTCGCCGGTGCCCTTCGCGCCAAGAGAGTAGCCGTCCGGACCATGAATGGCCGAAAGACCGACATACTCCAGTCCCGCCGATGTCCCGCAATAGTTCGCATAAACGATCGTCACTGCGTTTTCCGCAGCGCGAGCGGGAACAAGGATCTTGTTGACGTTTACGTAAGGCATCATGTTCGCGGTCGGAACGAGAATGACCTCCGCACCAAGCTTGGCGAGGCGACGGACGTGTTCGGGAAACTCGGCGTCGTAGCAAATCAGAAGACCAAACCGCTTGCCCTTGAATTCGAAGGTCACATACGCGTCGCCAGAGGCGTAAAGCGCGTGTTCGTCCGGGCCGAACAGCTGGATCTTGCGATAGCTCGCCAGCAGCGTTCCATCGTGGGCGAAAGCGTGGGCCGAGTTGAACAGCCGATCTTCGACGTATTCCGGCAAGCCGATTGTCAGGCCCACGTTGTTGCGCCGGCAGAGGTTGGCGATGTCTTCATGAATCCTGTCCCAGGCCTCCGGCCTCTCACGGGAGACCGCGGTGTACCCGGGCAAAAATGCCTCGGGAAGGACCAGCATGTCAGCCCCGGATTGCGCACCGGCGGACAAGGCAGTGTCAATGGTGGCGATCCCCTCCTGCATGCTGCTTGGCTGAGGGGCCTGGTAAAGGCCGACGATCACGGATCAGATGCCTTCCGCTCCGGGCAGATTCACGACAAGGGTGCAACCATTGCGGGTTGAGGAATTGTGCGCAGTGCCTGAGGCCAGGCAGACGATGTCGCCAGGCCTGTATTCGTATCCGTCATGATCTGTCAGGTCGCCGTCGATCACATAGAACTCTTCGGCTCCGATGTGGGTATGAGCCTTGGTCGTGGTGCCGGGGGCCATGCGGTAGACGTGAAATCCGTAACCGGGTTTGCCGCCATTGACCTGCAGCACCTCTCCGTCGGGTTCCCCCCCGTCGGTCAGGAAGGGTCGGAAAGTGCCGCTTGCGACGTTTTCAACCCTGCGATCCTCGGGCTTGATCGGTTGCATTGGCTCCTCCTTTCATTGAGACCGCGCCATGAACCCGGCCCCCGGTCGGTTCACATTTTCACGTTCGTCCAATTCTGATCATAGACGGCCCGGGTGGCTTCGTCACTGACTTCGGCAAACGCGGCCAGCCCTGCAGTGGCCGGTGGGCTGGACGTCGGCCGGCGCGCGAATTCGGGATCAAGGCATTCGCCCACACCCGAAAGCCCCGAGCCATGCCGGGCACAGTTCGACACTGCCACCGCGTCTTCGGGCTTCGGCAGGAAGTCCATGAAGGTGATTGCGCTGTCCCGATTTGGCACGTCCTTCATGAGAATGGCATCGTCAATCCAGGACGCATGACACTGGATCGGGAAAGCGCGTTTCAGACCTGCTCTCCTGGCATGGGCCCTGGCGCCGAAACCATGGCCATGCCCAAGCCAACCGTATGTTCACATCCCCATGGGCCGCAGACAAACAGGCGAGAGCCTGCCCCCAGGTCCGCCAGCTGCGAAGCATCAATCAAGTCGGCAAATTCGTCCCGTGACAAGACGCTAGACCGTAAAGAGCTGTCGCGCAAAGCGCGTGAGGCGGTCGTAGCCGGTGTCGGTGATGGCAATGGTCTCAGACATGCCAAACCCGCGGGCAAGAACGTAGGTGTGAAACGTCATGCCCGTTTCGAAATGCCAATCACAGCCCGGGGCAGCTTCCAGGGTCTCGCCGCCAGACGGTTGCAGCAGCAGGCCGACCGAATAGAACGTCTTGTTCGTATAGGTTTCGCGCAGCCCTTGGGAGAGCACTCCGTCCCGGTAGATGGCGTCCGGCACGGCAGCCGGAACGCCCGAGCGCACTTCGTCCAACGCCGCGTCCTGGATCGCGATAAGGCTTTCAACTACCTTGTGGTCTCTGTCGCTGGTCTCTGCCACGCGCATGGGGCGCATGAAGCGAGCGTGATAGTGACGCACGTTTGGTGTCGTCTCGATCTGGACGAGATCGCCGCGCTGGAGAACGCGATCGGAATAGCCGCCATGCAAGTGAAACGCCCGTTCTCCGGATGACATGACGCCCGGACCCGGCAAGTCGCTGCCCGCCCGGATCATGGCGGCACAGACCTCGGCGGCAATTTCGCGCTCGCTGACGCCGATGCCGGCACTGTCAATTGCCGCCTGCATGCCGGCTTCGGCTGCCCTTCCCGCGTGCCGCTGCAGAGCGATCTCGGCAGCCGACTTTCTCAGGCGCATCTTGCGCGCGAGCCCGCTTTCGTCCGTGAATCGATAGCCGGGAAGTCGGTCGCTCAATTGCTGATAGCGCGCAACCGACAAGGGCCATGCAGCGGATTCAACTCCGGCCTTTGCCTTCGCCCCCAAACTTGCCTGGATCGCCTTGGCGGCAACGGCAACGGGCACGTCGCTGTCGGTCCACATCGCCCGACCTGGAAACACGGAGGTTGCATCGAGGTAATACTCCTCGACATCGCGGCAAACCAATGTCGGCTGGCCCTCTGCGGGAATGACGGCGAGCTGGAAAGAGCCATATCCCCGCGTGAAAAAGCCGGTCAGCCATGTCACCGTTTCGGGCTGGAAGGCAAGCAGCCCGTCAAGTCCGCGCGTCTTCAACTCCGCCTGCACGCGGGCCAGGCGTGACTCGTATTCGGATCGCTCGAACCACGGCTCATAGATCAGCGGAGGGTTCATGCATGCGCCTTCACGACATCGACGAACCGTGTCAGCATCGTCTTGGCTTTCGTGGCTTCATCCGCAGAATCCTTGAGAACATCCACGTTGGCGCCATCCTTCTCCATACGGTCCCGGTTTTCCTCGAACCAGAGCGGAGCCTGTTCCCGGGTGATCTCCGGATGGCCCTGAATTCCCCAGGCCGGAGCATCTCGCCAGCGCCAGATCTGGTTGGGGCACAGGTCGGATCTTGCAAGGACCGTCATGTCAGGGTGGTCGCCACGCACTTCGTCGTTGTGCCAGACGAACATGTGCACGCTCATGCCCAACGCGCCGGCTATCGGGTCGTCCCTTGCGGCCTCTGTCACCGGGAGGTCCTTGTATCCAATCTCGCAAGCTTCACGGCGGAAGACCTGGTCACGCCCGCAAAGGGCCGAGGCCAGGATCTGGCTGCCGAAGCAGATGCCGAGCATTGGGATCTTCCGCTCCGCTGCGACCTTGATCAGGTCATGCTCCCGGTGAATGAACGGGATATCCTCATAGGCGCCATGAGGGCTGCCAGACAGAAAGATCCCGTCATATCCGTCCAGGCTGCCTGGAAACTCGCCATTGAACGCCCAGCACCGGCTGACAGCAAGTCCCCAGCCTTCGAACCGGTCGTCCAGCTTTGCCACGGACTGGAAGTTCGGGCCGTTGCCAAGATAGAGCAGATGACCGCCCGACATAAAGACCTCCTCTTTCCGGCGCTTCTGGTATACCAATGGTTTGCCGCCATGCAACGGTCTTGAGAGCGCCGGGCGGAGGCGCGCCGCAGCTGGCAGAAAGGACTAGGAGATCAATGCAGATCGATCTCAATTCCGATCTCGGAGAGGGGTTCGGGCCCTGGACCATGGGTGACGATGCGGCAATGCTGGACATCGTCACGACCGCCAACATCGCTTGCGGGTTTCATGCCGGCGACCCCGAAACGATGCGACGCACCATTTGCCTCGCTCGCGACCGGCGAGTCTCGGTCGGGGCTCACCCAGGGTACCGCGACCTGATCGGATTCGGGCGGCGCGCGCAATTTGGCGTCACGGCGCACGAGATCGAGGCGCTCGTCGCCTATCAGGTGGGCGCCTTTCAAGCGATGGCGTCGCTGGCAGGGCATCCTGCAACGCATGTCAAGACACATGGTGCACTCGGAAACGCCTGCGCTGACGACGACCGCCTTGCCGATGCAGTTGCCCAAGGCATACGGGCGGCCGACCCCGGGCTTGCATTCATGGTGATGCCCGGAACGGCGACCGAACGCGCCTGCGATCGCGCAGGCTTGCGTCCGATACGCGAAATCTATGCCGACAGGACCTATGACGACAGCTTCAACCTGACAAGCCGCAAGGTCGACGGTGCCGTCATTCACGATGTTGAAACCGCGCTGACACGCGTGAAGGAAATGGTGGCCGAAGGGCGGCTGGAGTCGGTCACAGGCAAGCGCCTGCCAGTAGAGATCGATTCAGTGTGCGTGCATGGGGACAACAAGGCGGCTGTCGCCATGGCAAGAGCGCTGCGCGACGGTCTCGAAAGGGAAGGCTGGACAGTTTCCGCGACGAAAGCACGCTAGAGGTCGTCGCCTTTCGTCATCCCCCCAATCAGATTGTGCGAAATGAGGTCGAGTGAAGAGCCGCTGACAGGTACCATCGCCCGCTCCAGCGAATTGCGCCAAAGGGCCGAACGGCGCGCGGCATCAATCGCTTCCTCTTCCGAAACCAAGCGAAAACGCACGTCTCGTCCTATGGGCACCTGTGCCAGCCGGTCGAGGTCGGCCGAGATTACCGTTGCGATCTTCGGGTAGCCCCCAGTTGTCTGGCAATCCCGGCCCAGCACGATCGGGTTCCCGTCGCCGGGCACCTGAACGCTGCCGGGAACCACCCCCTCGGACACGATGTCGTGCCCCTTCGAAGACCGAAGAACGGGGCCTTCAAGACGCAAGCCCATCCGGTCGGACCGCGGACTGACCCGATAACTCGACGACAGGAGCCGGGACCATTTCGCGTCCTCAAAATGGTCGGCCTGCGGGCCCGGGACGATCCTGATTGCATCGCTGCTTTCATGTCTTGCGCCTTCAGGGAAGGACAAAGGCGCATTGCCGGAACCGCCAGCGCAAGGAAGCCGGTCGCCCGGCGACAGCACATTCCCACCGATCCCCGAGCGGCGATGGCAGGAGCGGCTGCCGAGAACCGGCCTTGTCTGAATTCCCCCTGCGACGGCAACGTAACTGTACACGCCTTCGCGCGGCGGACCGACCATGACGGTGTCGCCGTCGACCAACAGCACCGATGATTGTTCCGAAACGGGCCGGCCGGATACGGCCAGCGTCGTTCCGGGGCCTTGGGCTGCCACCAGGACCGGACCGCCGAAGACGCGGAACTCCGCGCCCACAAGCGGCAGTTCCACCGCCGCCGTGTCCGGCGGGTTGCCTGCAAGCGCGTTTGCCAGTGCCAGTGCCCGCCAATCCATCGCTCCCGCAGTCGACACGCCGAACCGTCGAAAGCCGTAGCGTCCTGCATCCTGGACCGACACTCCCGGACCACATTGAACAATCCCAAGCGCGGTCATCCCTCGACCCTCTCCGCAACCGGCGCTCCGCGCGCCGCCTCCCGGTCGAGTTCAGACCACTCCCGCGCCGAAACCTGCCGAAACCTGATGCGATCGCCAGGTTCGAAGAGGAACTCGGGCGTTCTTCCAGGATGAAACGGGCGGACCGGGGTGCGGCCGATGAGGTGCCATCCGCTTGGCCCTTCGAGGCTGCCGATGGCCGTCTGCTGTCCGCCGATCGAAATGGAGGAGGCAGGGATCCTGGCGCGCGGTTCGGACCGGCGCGGCATCGAAAGGCGCGGGTCAAGCCCCAAGAGATAGCTGAAGCCTGGCAGAAAGCCCACCATTGCGACCATGTACTCCCGACCGGCATGCGCCTCGATGAGGTCACTTGGCTTCATGCCGGCATGCATCGCCACGTCCTCGAGATCGATCCCGAAGTCATGGCCGTAGGTCACCGGAACCTCCCAGAGCTGCCCGGCAGGCCTGGCGTCACGACTCGTGGACGCAAGCCGCAGAACGGCACCCTCGATCTCGCGGAGGTCTGCCCTGAGCGGATCAAAGAAGACGGTAGTTGCACGATAGGTCGGCACCGTCTCTACAACGCCTGCGAGGCGAAGCTCGTTCAAGGCGGCGTCGAACGCGTGGACACGGGAAACCAGTCCGCCATCGATGCGGTCGCCGAACTCGACGGACAAGGCCGAGTCACCCAGATAGCGGATCACCGGACCATTGATCTCGCAATCTTTCTGCATGCAGCGGTTCCTCAATCTGGTGATGCCATCCCAAGGCCCTCGACGACCCTGCGGGCCACCTCGAGCGCCGTCCGCTCTCGCGCCTCAACGGCGGAGCCACCAATGTGAGGGGTCAAAACGACGTTGGGACAGTCCAGGATCGGGCTGTCGCCAGGCAAAGGCTCGCGGGAGAAGACGTCCAGCCCGGCCGCCGCGATGCGGCCCCCGCGCAGGGCTGCGGCCAGTGCTGCCTCGTCGATCAAGACGCCGCGCGCGGTGTTGATCAGGATGGCGTCCGTGCGCAGCTTCGAGAGCAGCGCCTCGTCCAGGACTCGTGTGCGGCCGGGCAGCCCGTGCAGTGAAACGACCTGTGCGGTTGCAAGCAGGTCTTCGAGATTCGAGGCGCGCAGGACCCCGTCGGCGGCGAGGTCGGCGTCGCTGGCATGTTTCGAGTGCACGGTCACGACCATGCCCAGCCCCTTTGCAAGTGTCGCCAGCTTTCGTGCCACATGGCCGTAGCCGACGAGACCGAGGCGGCACCCGAGCATCTCTCGCTGATGGGAGCACTCGCGGAAAGACCAGTCGCCGGCACGCACCGCATGATCGGCCGCAGGAACTCGTCGGGCACAGGCAAACATGAGCGCGAGCGCATGTTCAGCAACCGATTGGGCATTCGTGCCGGGCGTGCTGACCACCCTGATGCCGCGCCGTTCGGCTGCGGCCTTGTCGATGCGGTCCGTCCCCGTTCCATGGCTTGCGATGATTGCCAGGTTTGGCGCCGCCTCTATGGCTTCGGCAGAAAGTCCGCTGTTGCGCGTGATCACCGCCCTGGCGGTCAACAGATGGGGCTTGAGGACCGTCAGTTCCGGCGTGGGGGCCACAAAGACCGACAGACCGGAATCGTGCAGCAGTTCCACGCCGCAACGGGCAATGGGTTGCACGATGACGCAGTCGGTCACTTCGGGATTTCCGGCGGGGACAGGCAGAACCGCATGAGCACCTCCGCACCAACGCTGAAATCGCTGATGTCCATGTGCTCGTGAGGGTTATGGCTGCCGTTCTCGTTGCGAAGAAGCAGCATTCCCGTCGGAACACTGAGACCAGCAAAGGTGGCGGCGTCATGGCCTGCGCCGCAGGGCATGTCGAGCACAGGCTGTCGCGCCTCGTCGGCGGCTTGTCTCAGCCCGGCAATCACGGCCGGGTGCATCCTTGCCGGCGTAGTGGACGTGCGCGTGCCGAAATCGAAACTGACGTTTCGGTCACACTCGATGGTGGCTGCCATCGCCTTCAGCTCGATCGCGAATTCATCCAGCAGGGCGATGGAGTTGCTGCGAACGTCAAGCGAGAACCGCACAAGGCCTGCGACCTTGGAGAACGAGGCCTCTTCGGGGTCCGTCGAGATCTCGCCGACAGTGACCGTGAGGTCCTTGGCTTGCTCCTGAAACCGGCGCCACAGCCGGTCAAGCTCTGCGACCAGTTCGGAAACGGCAAGCACCGCATCACGGCGCACCTCGCGCGGAGTCGTTCCTGAATGAGCGTAGGCCCCACGGCAGACCGCACGGCGGAATCGCAGGCTGCCCCTGATATCTGTCACGATGCCGAGCGGCATGTCCTTCAGCGCCAGGACCGGACCCTGTTCGATATGCGGCTCCAGGAACACCGCCACGTCCTCGGGAGCCAGGTGGCCGCCGCCCAAGGCGACATCGTCAACATGCCCGCCCGCCGTTTCAATTGCCTGCCGCAGGGTCACGCCGTCGCCCGCACGCACCACCGTGTCCAGCTCTTGCGCCGTCAGCCTGCCGAAAGCTGCGCGGCTTCCGATGTAGGAGGCCGGAAACCACGCGCTCTCTTCGGCGCGGATCGCCATCACGGTGATCGGCCAAGGCGGCACCCGGCCCGCGGCCACAAGCCCCGAAATCACCGAGAGTCCCATCAGCACGCCTGCGGCTCCGTCGAAATTGCCGCCCTTGGGCACGGAGTCGAGATGCGAACCGATCACGATCCCGGGCGCATTGGTCGTGCCCGGCAAGGTCATGTACTGGTTGCAGGCCGCGTCGGTCTCGGTCCCAAGTCCCAGCGCCTCGGCTTCCCTGCGGACAATGGCGTGAGCGATCTCCTCGCCCGGCCCATAGGACATGCGGGTGATCCCGCGCGTGTCCGACGTCTGCTGACGCAACTCGGTGAACAGCCGCTCGGCCAGTGCAATGTCCGGCGGAATGTCCGTGCGTTCGAGGGCCAGGGAAGGATCGTTCATCGCCGGCTCAGCCGAGCTATGATGCTGGCCCGAACCTGTTCGAGGTGCAGCGCCATTGCCTCGGCAGTCTTCTCGCCATCGCCCAGGCGAAGTGCGGCGATGATGTCCAGATGTTCCCGGCAGGTCACGACCGCACGTTCCGGGAGGGTCTTGAGGTCGAAGATCTGAGTCTTGCGGCGCAGGTTTCGCACGATGGCCGACAGTTGCGCGTTGCCGGCAGAATCCGAGATCAGGTTGTGCAGAGTATCGTCGATCCAGCGAGTCTGGGACCGGTCCATGCCGCACCCGGTTGCATCCGCCATGTCGATTGCGCTGTGCAGCGAACGCTCCAGTTCTTCGAGCGCCGCGTGGTCGACCTTGCCCGCCGCCATGCGCGAGACCGCCGGCTCCAGCAGGGCGCGGACCTCCAGCGCATCGAGAAACTCGTCGATGTGCATCTGCTTGATCTGGACGCCCATCCGCCCTTGGCGGACCAGCAGCCCCTCCGCCTCCAGCATCAACAAGGCGTCCCGCACCGGGGTGCGGGACATTCCGAGCATGTCTGCCAGCTGACGTTCGTTCAATTGCTCGCCGGGCCGTGTCTTGCCCGACAATATCAAGTCAAGGATCTGTTGATACGCCCTCGGCGCCAGCCTCTGGTCTTGTACGTTCAAGTCGGTGGACCTTCTGCCTGTCCAATCCGGAAAGGACTTGTCTGGTGGAAAGCTCAAATCTCAAGCCCCTCTATGGCAGGACGGATCCGTTCCAAGTGGGTTCCTTTCTCGGCGCCACGGCAACCCGCCGGAACATGGCACAGGGTCGGAGCAGACTTGCCGCGCCCATCATGCGCGTTGGTATTCACATGGTTGACGGATGGTATACCATCCCATAGGCTTTTTTGGAAGGCACGGGCGGCGAACAGGGGGGAACGGACGCAGGACATGTCGACTGAACCGGGCGCAGCCACTCCGTTCCCGCGGGAGGAGCATCTGTCAAGGCAGGAGCGCCTGAGATCCGAACTTGGGCGCCGAGGCCTGGATGCCATGCTTGTATTCGCCCAGGAAAGCCATTTCTGGCTGACCGGCTACGACACCGGGGGCTACGTCTTCTTCCAATGCGCCGTGATAACCGCGGATGACCGCCCGATCATCCTGTTGACCCGCCGCCCGGACCTGGTTCAGGCGCGTCGAACCAGCACCATCGAGGACATTCGAATCTGGTGGGACGCCGACGACGCCAATCCGGCAATGGACCTGAAGTCCATTCTGGAGGAGCTGCACCTCAAGGGCGGGCGCATCGGCATCGAGCTGAACACCCACGGCCTGACCGGCTGGAACCTCTGGCGGGTGCAGCATGTCTTGGATGGCTGGTGCACGTTGGTCGATGACGACCACCTGATCCGTCGGCTCCGGCTGGTAAAGTCGCCGGCGGAAATCGCCTATACCCGCAAGGCAGCGGAAATCCTCGACCGGTCATTGGAGGCGGTCATCGCGGCCTCTCGCCCGGGCATTCTGGACAGTGAAATCAAGGCGGCCTACCTGACCTCGATCCTGCAGGACGGTGCGGACATGCCGCCCAATCCGCCACTGTTCAATTCGGGACCGCGTGCCGTGTACGGGCGCGGCGTGTCAGAGCCACGGCGGATCGAGGCACAGGACCAGATCCTGGTGGAATACCCGGTCGCCTATCGCCGCTACAACGTCAAGACGGAGTGGACCATCCTGTTCGGCAACGTGCCGGCAGCCCATCGCACGATGTACGATGTCGCCCGCGAGACACTGTACCGGATGACGGAAGTCGCGCGCCCCGGAACGACCCTGGGCGAGATATTCGACGTTCATGCCCGAGGGCTCGACGAAGGCGGCTACAAGAAGCACCGTTACGGGGCAACAGGCTATTCGGTGGGTTGCACGTTCTCTCCAACCAGCATGGACGTGCCGCCCATGATCTACTCGGGAAACGCAACTGTCTGCGAACCGGGGATGACGCTGTTCTACCATGTCATGATCGGAGACAGCGACACGGGCTACGGAATGGGCGTCGGCCATACCCTCCTGGTGACTGAAGGGATCCCGGAAGTGCTGACCGGGCTGCCCGACGACCTGACAGTAGTACACTGAGGCGACGACAATCGAACCGTCCGGCCCATTGCCGGACAGCAACAAGGAGAACTGGAAATGTCATTCTACCATATCCCACGTCGAAGCGCGCTTCTGGCCATGGTGCTGGCGCTGGCGGCGCCAGGCCTGGGCGCAGCTCAGGAAGATCCGAATATGGGCGGCACGCTCAAGATCAGCCATTCCACCCGGATCGCGACGCTGAACGTGCTGTCACTGTCAGGGCCGGCAGAATACCCCGTGATCGACATGGCCTATTCCGGCCTGACGCGGATCGGCCCCGACAGCCAGCCGATGCCGGACCTGGCAGAGAGCTGGGAGGGCAGTGCCGACGCCACCGAGTTCACCTTCCACCTGCGCGAAGGCGTCACCTTTCATGACGGGACGCCGGCGACGGCCTCGGACGTGGTCGCCACCTACGAGGCGATCCTGAATCCAGACATCCCGGCCTCGGCTGCATCGGTGCTGAACATGATCGACACCGTCGAGGCGGTCGACGACCTGACCGTGAAGTTCAGCCTCAAGACGCCCTTTGCCGACTTCCCGACATCAACCGCGCACGCCAACGCGCGAATCATGTCGGAAGAGGCGCTGGCAGGCGATCATGCGATGCTCGACACCGTCGTGAACGGCACCGGTCCCTTCAAGATGGAAAGCTATGACAGCGCACGGATCACGCGGCTGGTGCGAAACGACGACTACTTCATCGAGGGCAAGCCCTACCTCGACGCCGTCGAGATGCACCTGTTCCCGGACCTGGCGGCGGAAACCACGAACTTCCTGTCTGGCGACATCGACGTGATGCTGCTGGTCCAGCAAGCCGACTACGAGCGCATTTCCGGCGCGCCGGGGGTCAATGCGCTGCGGGTGCCCTCGGGCCGCTACGTCAACGTGGTGATGCGCTTCGACCAGGAGCCGTTCGACGATCTCCGTGTGCGCGAGGCGCTTGCCTACGCAATCGACCGCCAGCTCCTCGTCGACCTCGTGCTCGAGGGGCTCGGACGGCCTGCACATGACAACATCCTGTCGCCGGAGTTCAAGTTCCGCATCGACACGCCTGAGAAGAGCTACGATCCGGAAAGGGCGAAGGCGCTTCTGGCAGAGGCCGGCCATCCCGATGGCCTCAAGCTCGATCTCGTCGCCTCGAACCGTCCGGCGATCCGGGCGCAGGTGGCAATCGCCATCAAGCAGATGGCGTTGCCGGCCGGCTTCGACATCAATGTCGAGACCATGCCGCACGACACGTACCTCGCCAACGTCTGGCGCAAGGGCGGCTTCTACATGGCCTACTGGGGCATGCAGCCGACCGAGGACGCGACCTTCAACCTGCTCCTCACATCGAATGCTTCCTACGAGGACACTGGCTGGATGAACGAGGAGTTCGACTCCCTGGTGCAGGCTGGTCGTTCGACCACGATCGAGTCGGAGCGGGCGGACGCCTACACGCAGGCCCAGGAACTGATGCTC
This sequence comes from Paracoccaceae bacterium, assembly GCA_965208685.1. GTDB lineage: Bacteria > Pseudomonadota > Alphaproteobacteria > Rhodobacterales > Rhodobacteraceae > JAJEFO01. Next base: position 3,051,337 of record CBDBPL010000007.1, read on the forward strand.
GCCGAACTGCCGTACATCATCGCGTTCTACGAGGACGTCCTGACGGCCAGCAAGGAGCATGTGCGGGGCTACACGTTGAACCCGATCAACCGGTACTTCTACCTGGAAAGCGTCTGGCTAGACGAGTGACCACGTGACACTAGGTTACCTTGTCCGGCGTCTTCTGGCGGTAATCCTGGTCCTTTTTGTCGTGACTTTCGCGGTCTTCGCGATCACGATGATTCTGCCGGGAAACGCGGCCGTGATGATCCTGGGCGAGTACGGAACGGAAGAGGCCGTGGCTGCGATGGAGCGCAGGCTCGGCCTCGACCGGCCTTGGTACATTCAGTATTTCGACTGGATCGGAGGCATCTTGCGCGGCGACCTGGGCCAGTCGCTGCGCCTGTCATTGCCGGTGGCCGAAGTGGTGGGCGACGCGTTCTGGAATTCCGCCTCGCTGGCCGTGACGGCTCTGGTGTCGGTCACGGTCATCGCCATCCCGCTGGGCGTTCTGGCGGCCATCAAGCGCGGCACCGTGGCCGATCTCGTCATCGGCATCTTTTCCTACATCGGTGCATCGATGCCGGAATTCGTGACCGCAACACTGCTTCTGATCTTCCTTGCGGGACCGGCACTTGGGCTCTTCCCGGCAGGCGGGTTCGTCTCCCCGGGCGAGAGCCTGGGAGGCTTCTCGTCGCATGTGGTCCTGCCGGCGGCCACGCTCGGCCTGATACTGACAGCACACATCTCCCGCCAGGTGCGGTCCGAGATGTCCGAGGTCCTGTCAAGCGACTACATCCGCGCGGCGCGGCTGAAGGGGTTGCGCGAACGCCGCGTGATCCGCCGCCATGCGCTGCCAAACTCGCTGGCCCCGGCCGTGGCGGTGATTTCGCTCGACATCGGGTATCTTCTGGGCGGAATCATCGTGGTCGAGGAGATCTTTGCCTGGCCCGGGCTCGGGCGTCTCCTCATCTACGCGTTGGAGAACCGGGACCTTCCGGTAATCCAGGCCATCACCCTGGTTCTCGCGACGGTTTATGCGCTGTCAAACCTCCTGTCCGACATCGTGATCGCCATCCTCGACCCGCGGGTGCGCTATGCCTAAGGCGTTCCGGACGGCGGCCGGCATGACCGGGCTCGGCCTGCTGCTGCTCGTCATGGGGGCGGCAACCCTAGGGCCGTTGCTGGCACCCTACGATCCGCAGGCCTTCCACCCTGCCGCGCGCCTGCAGGGACCTTCGGCAGCGCATTGGCTGGGCACTGACCAGTTCGGTCGCGATCTGTTGTCCCGGCTGTTGAACGGCGCGCCTTCGACTGTCTACTTCGGCCTTGGCGCCACGCTCTTGGGCGTGGGCGCGGGCAGCATGATCGGGGTGATTGCGGGCACCGCTGGCGGATGGCTCGACAGCGTCATCATGCGCATCCTGGACGGGTTGCTCGCCGTGCCCGAACTGCTCTTCACGCTGCTCATCGTCACCTTTCTTGGCGGCGGCATGGGACAGGCGATGCTGGCGGTCGCCATCGCGTTCACCCCGGGAATGGCGCGGATCGCGCGCAGTTCGGTTCTGTCGATCCGGACCCGGGAGTACGTGCTCGCCGCCGTCGCGCGCGGCGAGCGCTCGCACTACATCGTCCTGCGCGAGGTCCTGCCAAATGCGGTCGGGCCGATCATCGTCGAGGCAACCATCCGCGTGGCCTTTGCAATCATGATCGGCGCCACGCTGGGCTTTCTCGGGCTGGGCGCCCAGCCGCCCTCGACAGAGTGGGGCCTGATGGTCGCCGAAGCGCGGCAGTTCATGTTCCGGAACGCCTGGACCGTGGCCGTGCCCGGCGTCGCGATTGCCATGGCGGCCATGGGGTTCAACCTCTTCGGCGATGCGCTGCGCGACAGCCTCGACCCAAGGCGGAGCCGCTGAGGTGGCGGGCGGCAACGCACAAGGCGCCGGCGCGGACACGCCCGTCCTGGAAGTTTCCAGGTATTCGCTCAGCTACGCGACGCCGTCCGGCCCGATCCACGCCCTGAAGAACATCGACCTTCGCGTGACGCACGGCCAGACGCATGGCCTGGTGGGAGAGTCGGGTTCCGGAAAGTCCTCGCTGGCCTGGGCGATCCTGCGATATCTTCCCGAAAACGCGATCGAGAACGACGGCAGGCTGCTGCTGTCGGGGGAGAGCCTTCGCGACCGGACGCATCCGCAAATCCTGGAAATCAGGGGGCGGCGGATCAGCATGGTCTTTCAGGACCCCTCCACCTCGCTCAACCCCGCGATGCGCCTGGGGGAGCAGCTCTCGGAAGTCCTGGTCCGCCATCGGGGCCTGACGTTGCAGGAAGCCCTGGAGGAAAGCGAGGCCGCGCTGGCCCGGACCGGCATTGCGAAACCCCGGGACATGCTGCGCCGCTACCCGCACGAGGCGTCGGGCGGCGAAAAGCAAAGGGTGGTCATCGCCACCGCGTTCGCCTGCAACCCGGAACTGATCGTCTTCGACGAGCCGACCACGGCTCTCGACATCATCACGGCGCAGCAGATCCTGGAGCTGTTCAATCAACTGCAGGACGAGACGTCGATTTCGGCGCTCTACATCTCGCATGACCTGGGCCTCGTGTCCCGGGTCGCCGACGTCGTGTCGGTCATCAGCTCGGGCGAGATCGTCGAAGGCGGGACATGCTCCGAGGTCTTCCGAACCCCCCGCGACGACTACACGAAGGCGCTGCTTGGCGCAGTCCCCAATCCGAAGCAGTGGCTGGGCGTCACGGAGCCACCGCCCGAGGCGCCCGCGCTGATGTCCGCAAAGGGCGTCACCGTCGAGTACGGGCGCCAGTCGCTTCTCGGGCAGCTGCTGGCCCCAAAGCCCACCCATCTTGGCGCGCGGGACGTCAGCATCGAGGTCCGGAAGGGGGAACTTGTCGGATTGGTCGGAGAGTCCGGCTCGGGCAAGTCCACCATGGGCAAGGTCCTGTCAGGCTTGCAGGACTTCGACGGCATCGTCCGCTTCGGCGACCGAGACTTTGCAAGGCTGGCCGAGATCGACCGTGCCTACCGCCGCGCCGTGCAGATCGTCTTTCAGCACCCCGATGCATCGCTCAATCCGCGGCAGCGCGTGCGGGAAATCCTCTCGCGCCCCCTGAAGCTCTACGACATCGTGCCGCGGGAACAACGTGCGGAGCGCATCGCGAAGCTCCTGGAACAGGTGCGCCTGCCGCCCGAGTTCGCCGACCGGCTGCCGCACCAGCTGTCAGGCGGAGAAAAGCAGCGAGTCGCGATCGCCCGGGCGTTCGCCGCGGAGCCCGAACTCGTGATCTGCGACGAGATCACCGCCTCCCTGGACGTGTCGGTGCAGGCCTCCGTCGCCGAACTCCTGGTGAGCCTGCAGCGGCAAACCGGCACTGCGTGCCTGTTCATCACCCATGACCTGAACCTCGTCCGCCAGCTCGCACACCGGATCTGCGTCATGCAGCACGGCAAGCTGATGGACGCGTTCCACCGAGACGACGCCGAAGGGCCGGACCGGAACCCCTACACCCGCGCGTTGCTGAAGGCGGTTCCGCCGCCCGCCAGCCAGGCCGCCTGACACGGAGACCGAACAATGACGGACGCTCTTTCGCTTGCCCGCGCCATTGACGAGCAGGCCTGTCTCGGCACGCTTTCCGAAATGGTCCGGTACAAGAGCCACTCCGGCACGGAGGGCGAGCGCGCGCTGGCCGAGCGCATGGTCGAGATCATGTCCGAGATGGGGCTCGATGCCCATTTGCAGCCCGTCGAGGACGACCGTGTCAATGCCATCGGCGTCTGGCGTGGCACGGGTGGCGGCAAGAGCCTCCTGTTCAACGGCCATCTCGACACCAACCCCGTAAGCGAGGGCTGGACAGTCGATCCGTGGGGCGGGCTCGTCGACGACAGGTTCATCTACGGAATCGGCGTGTCGAACATGAAGGCGGGCGACGCCGCATCGCTCTGCGCGGTGCGCACGCTGATGGAGGGCGGCAAGCGGCTGAAAGGCGACGTCATCCTCACCTACGTCGTTGGCGAGTTGCAGGGCGGGGTCGGGACCTACGCAGCCGTGAAGGCGGGCACGCGCGCGGACCATTTCATCAATTCCGAGCCCACGGACTTGCAGGCGCTGACCATGCATGCCGAAGCGTTCATGTTCACGATCGAGCTGACCGGCATCACCCGCCACATGTCCAAGCGGGAAGAGGCGGTTGACGCGATCCGCGCCGCCTGCGACCTGGTTCCGCGCTTGACCGAATTGACGTTCTCCGACGCGCCGAGCGACGAGCACCGCGGGATCAACCGGGTGCATGTGGGAACCATCCGCGGCGCACTGGGCCAGGGCTTCGAGGAATGGCGGCCGCCGCAGGTGGCGGATTTCGTGCGGATGACCGGATCGGGGCGGATCGGGCCCGGACAGACGCAGGAAAACGCGCTGAGGGACTTCCGCGCGGTTCTGGACACGCTGGAAAGGGACTGGCCGGGGCTGAAAGCGGAGATCCGGATCGAATCTCCCAGCGGAAACGCCCACATGCCGGCATTCGAAGTGGCACGGGACGCACGGATCGTGACGGCGCTGAACGTCGCCTACGAAGCGATCCGGGGCGAACCGCAGCCCACGGGCGCGATCACGCCGCCGGGATACTACGGGACAGATGCCGGCCACCTCTTTGTGCATGGAGGCATGGAAGGCGTCGTCTGCGGACCGGGCGGCCGCTACAACACCATGCCGGACGAACGGGTCGACATTCCCGACTACCTCGACATGGTGCGCATCTACCTGATCACCATGTGTGACATCTGCGAGCTGCAGTGACCGGCGCGGCCTTTCGGGAAATCGAGGCGACGACCGCAGGCGGCCGCGCCGTGTCGCTGCGCTTTCCTCAGGAAGAGCATGCCGCCCGCCTGGCGGCCACGCGTGCGGAACTGAACTGCAGGGGGATCGATGCGCTGCTCGTCTTCTCGCAGGAGAGCCACTACTACCTCACAGGCTACGACTCGTCCGGCTACGTGTTCTTCCAGGCCGGCGTGATCACCGCCGACGAGCGGCCCACTGTCCTGCTGACCCGGCGCCCGGATCTGCGACAGGCCGAAACCGCGTCGCTCTACGACGACATTCGCATCTGGTTCAATGCCGAGGAGGTCAACCCGGCGGAGGACTTGCGGGCGATCCTGCAAGAGCTTGGCCTGCGCGGCGCACGTGTCGGCGTCGAGCTTGCGACCTACGGACTGACGGCCGCCAATGGCAGGCTGGTCGAGGTCGCGCTGGACGGGTTCTGCAGCCTGGAGGATGCATCGGACATCGTGCGCCGGCAACGGCTGGTCAAGTCCGAGGCCGAGCTTGCCATGATGCGCGAGGCCGGACGTCTGGCCGACGCGGCGGTTCTCGCAGCGGTCGAGGCCGCCGGACCAGGCGCCACCGAAAGCGAGCTGAGCGCGGCGGCGCTCACCGCGATGCTGCGAGGAGGCGAGGTTCCCTCGGGCGGCCCGCTGGTCAACACGGGACCGCGCGCGCTCTTCGGGCGCGGCATCAGCGGGCCGCGACGGATCGACGAAAGGGATCAGGTCTTGATCGAACTGGCCGCATCCTTTTGCCGCTATCATGTCTGCGTCGAATCCACCGTGGCCGTGGGCAGGCCCGATCCGCGGCAATCCGGAATGATGGCCGTGGCGGCTGATGCGCTTGACCAGATCAGGGACTCCGCCCGTCCCGGTGCGTCGCTTGGCACGCTGGACGACATTCACCGCAAGGTGCTGGACGCGGCCGGATTCGCCACTGAACGCTTCGCTGCCTGCGGCTACGCGTTGGGCTGCACCTTCAGGCCCACCTGGATGGACGTGCCGCCGATGATCTACACCGGAAACCCGTTGGTCATGAAACCAGGCATGGTGTTCTTCGTGCACATCATGATTCCGGATACGCGAACAGGCGTCATGGCGGGGATCGGCCAGACATTCGCGATCCGCGAGGACGGCCCGGTAGAGCTGTTCAGCAACCTGCCCACCGAATTGTTCCTGCGTTAAGAGCGAACTGGAGACGAACCGCGATGCCACTGCTTGAATCCGACGCCAAGGGCGTCTTTGTAATTTCGGCGACGCCCTTCGCCGATGACGGTGCGATTGACTTCGAGAGCCTCGACCGCGCCATCGACTTCTATTTCGACAAGGGCGCGGACGGGATCACCATCCTGGGGATGATGGGCGAGGCGCCCAAGCTCACGCTGGCCGAATCCCGTGAGGTTGCGGCACGCGCGATTGCCCGTGCCGGGGACAGGCCCGTGATCGTGGGGTGCTCCGCGCCTGGATTGGCAGCCATCGGCGAACTCGGAAAGGCCTCGATGGACCTGGGTGCCGCAGGGATCATGGTTGCGCCGCCTGGAACGCTCAAGACGGACAGCCAGATCGTCGGATACTATCACGACGTCGCGCGGGTTCTGGGCGACGGGGTGCCGATCGTGTTGCAAGACTTCCCGCTGGCCACAAACGTCCATTTCGCGCCAGAGGTCATCGGCCGGATCGTTGCGGAAATACCCGAACTGGTGATGCTCAAGCACGAAGACTGGCCGGGCCTGGCGAAAGTCACGGCAATCCGGGAAGCGGAAAGTCGCGGGCAGCGCCGGATTTCCATCTTGTGCGGCAATGGCGGGATCTTCCTGCCTGAGGAACTGGCGCGCGGCGCCGATGGCGCAATGACCGGCTTCGGCTATCCCGAGATGATGGTGACGGTGACAACGCTTGTGGCGCAAGGCGAACTGGCGCGAGCCCAGGACTTCTTCGACGCATACCTGCCGCTGGTTCGGTATGAACAGCAGCCCGGGGTCGGCCTCGCGGTGCGAAAGCACGTGCTCGCCAGGCGTGGCGTGATAGCGACGCCGACGATCCGCCGCCCGGGCCGCGGCCTTTCCGCGGAGGCAAGAGAGGAGGTCGATCGACTGGTCTCGCGACAGGAACGGCGGCTCGATGCCGTCGGGTAGCGCCGGGCACGACGCCGCTGCCGGGACGGGACCTGCACCACGTTCGGTTTCTCGGGAATCTGGCGTGGCTTGGTCACGGTCGACGCGACCTTGCGATCCCCGGGCCTGACCTGGTGCATCCTCTCGTCCTGTGATCGGGGCCGCGCCGCGGACGCGGCCCCGGATCGTTCACTTTTTCACGTTTGTCCAGATCTGGTCATAGACGGCCTGGGTGGCTTCGTCGCAGACCTCGATGAACACGGCCGGCCCTGCAGTGGCCGGAGGGTTGGATTCCGGCAGGCTCGCGAGTTCGGGATCGAGGAATTCGCCCACGCCCGAAAGCCCCGAACCGTAGCGGGCATAGTTCGACACTGCCGCGATGTTCTCGGGCATCAGCAGGAAGTCCATGAAGGCGATCGCGCTGTCCCGGTTCGGTGCATCCTTCAAGAGCACGACGTTGTCCATCCAGGCCACGTAGCCCTGGGTCGGGAAGGCGTATTTCAGGCTTCCCCGCTCGGCCCGGGCCTTGGCGCCGAAGCCGTCATAGATCTGGCCCACGGCCGCGTCGCCCGAAACCAGAACCTCCTTCGCGGTGTCCGAATTGAACGACGCCCAGTGGGTCTTGGCGTTCTGCAGCATGTCGTTCAACGCCTTCAGCTGTTCGCGGTCGGAACTGCATTGCGGGATGCCCAGATGCAGCGCCGCCATGGCCAGGACCTCGCCTTGGCTGTCCAGCATGTTGATCTTGCCCGAAAGCTCCGCAGGCGGATTGAACAGGATGTCGGTGGTGTCGATGTCGCCGTCATAGACCGCCGTATCCACCATGAAACTGGTCGAGCCCCACTGGTACGGGATCGAGTGCCTCCATCCCGGATCAAAGCTGGGATCGGCCCATTCCGGCGCGATGTTGCCCTTGTTCTTCAGTTCGCCGTCGCCGATCTCGTCCAGCATCCCTTCGCCGATCATGATCGACACCATGTAGTCGCCCGGAACCGCCACGTCGTAGGTTCCCATGCCGCCTGCCTTCAGCGAGGCCAGCATCGCCTCGTTGGAATCGTAGGTGTCCATGGTCACCTCGATGCCCGTCTCGGCCGTGAACTTGTCCAGAAGCTCCTGCGGGATGTACTCGAACCAGTGGTAGATGACGAGCTTGCCCTCTGCGCTGGCCGAAGCCGTGCCAAGTGCGAGCGCAACTGCAGTTGCGGCTGTCTTTGCTAAGATATTCATGTCGTTCTCCTTATGTTGAGTTGTCTTTCCTGCTTACGAAGTAGCTGATGGTGACCATGGCAATGGACACGGCAAGCAGCAGGGTCGAGATCGCCATGACGTTCGGCCTGATCCCTTGTTTCACCGACCCGAATATCGCCGTGGGCAGTGTCTCGACGCCTGCACCCTTGACGAAGTTGGTGATGATGAAATCGTCGAGGCTGACGATGAAGGCCAGAAGAAAGCCGGCGATGATGCCGGGCAACATCATTGGCAGCAGGACTCGCCGAAAGGCCTGGGCCTTGGTCGCGTAAAGGTCCTGTGCAGCCTGCTCAAAGGTGTCCTCGATCCCCTGCATCCGCGCCTGGATCGGAAGGTAGGCAAAGGGGATGCAGAAGGCGATGTGGGCCACCAGGATCGTCAGGTATCCGCGCGTGAACCCGATGAAGTTGAAGAAGATCAACGTGGCGACCGCGGTCACGATCTCCGGCACCATCAGCGGCAGCGAAATCAGTCCGAGCGATGCCGTGCGCAGACGAAACCGGCCGCCGCGCACGATGCCCGTTGCCGCGGACGTGGCAATGGCCGTCGACATGGTGGCGGCGATCAGGGCGATCGAGAAGGAATTGATGGCCGCCTGCTTGAACTTGCCCGACTCGGGCCCCCAAAAGACGTCCGCGTACCATTGCAGCGACAGCCCTTCCCAGACGGTGATCGAGCGCGACGCGTTGAACGAGTAGATCGTCACGATGATCAACGGGGAATAGAGCACGACAAGGCAGAGCAGCGTCATGGCCCTGAACCCGGAATAGGTTCGGACATCGCCGCGGGCACTCATGGAGACGCCTCCCGTTCGGCCCTTGCCTGCTGGCGGGCAAGGAAAACGAGGATCATGAGGACCAGGGTCAGCAGGATCATCGAGGCGGCGGCTCCGAACGGCCAGTTGCCTGCATTGCCCTTGAACTGTTCCTCGATCAGCGAGCCGATCATGAAGTTCTTTGCACCACCCAGCAAGTCGGGCGCCAGGAACGCGCCAAGCGACGGCACGAAGACCAGGATGCAGCCCGCGACGATGCCCGGACGCACGCTGGGGATCACGATCCGTCGCAAGGCCGTCCACTTGTCTGCGTAAAGGTCGGCGGCGGCTTCGCTCAGGGCGAAGTTGTATCGCTCGACGCTGGCGTAGATCGGCAGGACCATGAAGGGCAGGTAGCTGTAGAAGAGGCCGATCTGGACGGCGGCGTTGGTGTTGATGATGCGGATCGGGTCGTCGACGAGCCCGGTCCAGAGCAGAAAGTCGTTCAGCGGACCCTGATCGCGCAGAAGGAACTTCATCGAGACCGTGCGAATCAACAGGTTCACCCAATAGGGGATCGTGATCAGGAACACCCAGACAGTTCGCGTGTGGGCGGGCCGAGTGGCGATGAAGTATGCCGTCGGGAAGCCGATCAGAAGGGCCAGCAAGGTGGCAAGGCCAGCCTGCCAGATCGAGCGCCAGAAGATCAGGATGTAGGTCCATTCGATCTGTGCGGGCTCGTCGCCGAAGAGCCCGCGATCAAAGAAGAACTGGTCATAGGCCGAAAGCGTGAACTCCCAGATGACGCCGCCGCGGAACTCCTTGGTCAGGAACGAATAGACCAGCATCATCGCAACGGGTGCCAGGACGAAGATGCCGAGGACCGCCCAGGAGGGCAGCAGGAGCCAGTTGCGCGCGCTGGCGTAAGTTTCGCTGCGGACCGAACCGCCGGCTGTGGCAGCGCCGGCCATCAGTCTTCCAGCATCCTGGCGGCACCGGCCTCGACGTCGACCGCGACATCCGAGCCGGGATCGAATATCGTGGCGACGCCTGCGGCGGAATTCTGTGTGCGCACGGTCAGTTCGATGCCCCCCTGCAGCTGGACGACGGTCTGCACGTCGGTGCCGACGAAGATGTTCTCCTTGACGGTGCCCTGCCATGGGTCGCCGCTTGCCGCGGCGAGCGTCATTCGTTCGGGGCGAATGGAGATGTGGACGTCCGCCCCCGGCCTGGCGTTGCCGATGGCGTCGCATTCGAGGGTCAGGCCATTGGCAAGGCGGCACGTTGCGACAGAGGAATCGGCCGCTTCAAGGCGGGCATCAAGGAGATTGGTCTCGCCGATGAAGTCGGCGACAAAGCGGTTCACGGGTCGCTCGTAGATGTCGCGCGCTTCGCCCAGCTGCTGAAGACGTCCCGCCGACATGACCGCGATGCGGTCCGACATCGTCAGGGCCTCTTCCTGGTCATGGGTCACGAACGTGAAGGTGATCCCGGTCTCGCGCTGGATCGATTTCAGTTCAGACCTCATGGCCTGCCGCAGCTTCAGGTCCAGCGCGGAAAGCGGTTCGTCCAGCAACAGGACTTTCGGTTCGGGCGCCAGGGCTCGGGCAAGGGCGACGCGCTGCTGCTGGCCGCCGGAAAGTTGCGACGGCTTCCGTGCCGAGAATTGGGCCAGTTGCACCAGCTCCAGCATTTCGCCTGCCTTTCTGCGGGCGGCGTCCTTCGAGCTGCCCCTCATTTCCAGCCCGAACATGACGTTTTCCTCGATCGTCATGTGCGGGAACAATGCATAGTTCTGGAACACGGTGTTCACGGGCCTCTGATGCGGCGGGAGGTTCTCAATCTCGTCGCCAAAAAGGAAAATCTCGCCCTCCGTCACCTCTTCGAACCCCGCGATCATCCTCAGCAACGTGGTCTTGCCGCAACCCGACGGGCCAAGCAGCGTAAAGAACTCGTTGTCCCGAATCGAGAGCGTGATGGACTGAAGCGCGGTGAAACTTCCGTAACGCTTCACGGCATTGCGCACATCGATCGCGTTCCGTGATTCCGGCATTCCTCGCCCCTTCTCCCAACAACGCTCGAAGTCTGCCGATTCAGGCAAATCCTAGCAATGACCAATTCAACTTTGCAGTCCCCCGAAAGGGTCAGGCAATCGAGCCGTCACCTCCCGTCAGTTTCGTGAGAGTCCGCTCCATCATCGCGTGGCATGCGGCCATCTGATCGACGGTCACGAACTCGTCAGGCTTGTGCCCCTGCCCTTCCATCGAGCCGGGGCCGCAAACCACGGTCGGTATGCCCGAGCGGTCGAAGAACCCTGCCTCGGTGCCAAAGGCGACCTTGGTCGTCGCGTTCGTGGCGGCCAGGGAACAGGCCATTTGAGTGACCCTTGCGGCCGGGGACGTTTGCAGGCCCGGATAGGCGACAGTGCGTTCGAGGTCGATCCTTCTTCCTGCCAATGCGTGGATCCTGCCGAGAATCGTTTCCGGGTCGTCTTCGGCAAGATGCCGGATCTCGAACAGCATCTCCGCCCTGTCGGGGACGATGTTCAGCGCCGTGCCGCCCGCCAGCTTCCCGACATGAACGGTGGCATGGGGAATGTCGTAGTCGGAATCACGCGCGCCGCTTTCGGCATACCAGCTCTGAAGCCCGCGCAGCCGGCCCATGAAGTCGGCAGCGACATGGAGCGCGTTCTCAAGCCTCGGAGCGAGGGATGAGTGCCCAGCCTCGCCATGGGCCACGGCCTTCAACCCGATCTTGCCCTTGTGGCCGATCGCCACCGCCATTTCGGTGGGTTCGCCTACAATCGCCGCGCGAGGCGTCCCCAGAATGTCGGGAAGAGCGCCTATCATGTTGGCCATGCCCAGGCAGCCGACTTCCTCGTCATAGGAGATCGACAGCTTGAGGGGTTCCTTCAGGTCCGCCTTGCTTGCGCGATCCGCCAGCGCCAGCATGGAGGCCAGGAAGCCTTTCATGTCCGTCGTTCCGCGGCCATAGAGCCTGCCGCGCTCTCGGGTCAGTTGGAAGGGATCGCGCGACCAGCCTTGATGCTCCGCCGGCACGACGTCCGAATGGGCGGACAACAGGAGGCCGTCGCCCGAGGGTCCGATCCGCGCGTAGAGCCCCGCCTTCCGCCCCGTCGAATCGGGCATGCGGTGCAGGACAAAGCCTCGGTCGCGCAAATGGGATTCGACAAAGTCGATCAGTGCCAGGTTCGAGTTTGCGCTGACAGTGTTGAACCCGATCAGCCGATCCAGGATCGCCAGGGTCTCGGCGAGTTCGTCCGCGCGCATCTAGTCCTCGGCCAGCTGTGCAATCTCGCGCCGGAACGGCAGAGCGTCGCCGATGTCCTGGCCGTCCAGCTCGCGGGCATAGCGGTGACCGGCGTAAGTCGCCCATGCAATCGGTCCGGGCGCTTCCGCATCTCCTATGATCCTGACGGACTTGACGCCCGCATCGCACCATTCCGCCTCGCGCGCTTTCAGCGAGATGTAGACCTCGTTCCGTTCCGTCCTGGACGAAACCATGACCACTGCATCGCATGCAAGGTTTCGTGTCTGGCCAGTGAAGGTGCAATCGGAGATGACATGCGACCCGGTTACCTGGACGAAGCCCCGGTTCAGCACGATTTCCACGCCCATTTTCGCGAGGCGGCGGTGAATTTCGTGCTGTTCCAGCGTGTTCCGGGTCCAGTCCGACAACACCGCTGACGGCGTGACGATCGTGACCTCGCAGCCTTGGCTTCGCAGGAGTTCGGCCAGGACGCCGCCCATGTAATAGTGGTCATCGTCATAGATCACGACCCGGCCGCTCGGCAGTTTGCCGTCCATCAGGTCGTCAGGAGTGTAGATCGGCATGGTGTCATCGGTTGGAAAGGGCACGACATGCCGACGCGCGACACCGTCCCGGCGCCAGCGGGACCCCGTCGCGACGCAGACGTGCTCGAATTCGAATTCCAGGATGTCGTCTGCATCCAGCGTGCTGTCGAAATAGACCTCGACATTGGACTTCTGGCCGATCTGGTACGCACGGTAGTCGGCGACGCGACCCCAGGCCGAAAGCCCGGGCAGCTGCCGTTCCCTGGCGACGCGCCCGCCCAGCACGGTCGTCGCCTCGGCCAGGGCCACGTCGTAGCCGCGTTCGGCCAGGGCGCGTGTTGCTTCCAGCCCTGCGGGTCCGGCGCCGACGACAAGCACGTTCGAGCTTGGACCCTTCGCATTCATGATCTCGGGATGCCAGCCCTTGCGCCACTCTTCCATGAACGTGGGGTTCTGGGTGCAGCGGCTGATCGCCATGGTCATGTCGCCCGTGATGCAGATGTTGCATCCGATGCACTCACGGATGTCCTCGATCCGGCCCTCGTCGATCTTGCGGGGAATGAAGGGATCGGCAATGGAGGGGCGCGCGCAGCCGATGAAGTCGAGCGTGCCTGACTTGACCATGCGCGCCATGACATCGGGAGAGGTGAAGCGTCCGACGCCGACGATGGGCTTGTCGGTAAGTTCGTGGATGCCCCTGACCAGTTCCTCCTGCGCGGCCTCTTCCGTGAACCGGCTGGGGCCCGAACAGTCGTCCCAGGTCCCATGGGCCAGGTCCCAGAGATCCGGCAGGTTTCGGTTCATTTGGATGAACTCGCGGACCTCGGCGTTGGACAGGCCCAGGTCTCCGATGGTTTCGTCCAGCGAGACGCGCAGCGTGATCCCCATGCTGTCCCCGACCGCGTCGCGAATGTCGGCAACGACCTCGTTCACGAAGCGCGAGCGGTTTTCCAGGCTGCCGCCGTATTCGTCACCGCGATGGTTGGTTGCCCGGCTGAGAAAATGCTGGAAGATGCCGAAACCGTGCGCGCCATAGAGGCAGATCAGGTCGAAGCCCGCGCGCCTGGACCTCCTGGCCGCATTCACGAACCAGCGGCGCAAGTCCCTGATCTCGGACTTGTCCAGAGCGCGCGCCTGCAGCGGGTCGTTGGTAAAGGTCCGGATCGGCTGCGCAGAGACCGCCAGGGGAACCTCGCGGGTGTAGAAATTGGGGCCGTTCACGCCCGAGTAGGCCAGCTGGATGCCCGCCAGCGCTCCGTGTTCCTTCATCTTGGCCGCCATCCTGGCCAGCATGGGCACGTCCTTGTCTTCCCAAAGGCGCAGCTCGATGAAGGGCGTGATCTCGCTGGTATGGTGCATTTCGCACTGCTCCGTGAAGATAACGCCCCAGCCGCCCTCGGCCTTGACTCCTCGCATGGCGGCCGCAGCGGATGGGTCCCGGTATCCGCCGCCGTTGCAATGGGGGACCTGGTAGAACCTGTTGGGCGCGGTGACCGGGCCAATAGCCAAGGGTTCGAACAGGATGTCGTATCTGGGGTCGCGCATCGCTTGCCTCCGCTAGCGCAATGGAGTGCAAGTGTCGCGCGGAATTTCCTCAGTTGGCAAGGGCCGGGTCATTCGTCGCCCGGCACGCCATAGGACGGGGCATCACGCGGATCCAGCGCCCGGATGACGTAGGCTTCCAGCTGAGGCCTGTAGACATCCCATGCACGGGCGACAGTTTCGATCGGGCAACCCTCTGTCCAGTCGCAGCGTAGGTCAGCCACAGGCCAGGGGACCTGATCGCAGATCTGAAGGCCCGCCGAATGCACCGGCCCCGCCTCGCCGCCAGCCTTCAATCCGGCACGCAATGCCGCGATCAACCGGTCGCCGAGATGGCCCGAACCTTTCTCGAACCCCTCGACGATTGCGGACGGCACGCCGTCGTTGGCAAGTAGGTTCCCCGCGGACATGACGTCGGTCCCCGCGGCCTCGGTCCAGATGCCAAGGGATCTTGGCCCGGAGTGGATGGCTGTCCGTCCGGTCTTGTCGATTGCCAGCACCTGTCGGTACTCGATGAAGTCGCCCTGACTGCGAACGTTCGCGATGGCCTCGCCCGCGCTCATCCCGCCTTCCATCAGGTCAAGGGCCAGGACCCCCAGCCGCGGGTCCGTGACATTCTGACTGGCAACCGCTCCCACGCCAGCGCGCGTGTAGGAACACCGCGCGGCGACGGCGGGGGACGATGACGAAATGGCCACGCCGAACATTCCGGTTTCCGCGCAGCGGGCGACAAGGGAGAATGTCATGTGCTCAATCCGGTATGACGGCAGTTGCGTCGATCTCGACCAGCCATTCCGGTCGCGCAAGTGCCTGGACGACCAGCCCGGTCGAGACCGGATGAACGCCCCTGATGTGTTCGCCCATTGTCCGATAGACCGCCTCGCGATGGCGCACGTCGGTAATGTAGACGACGACCTTCACGAGGTGCTCCATGCTGCCGCCCGCCTCTTCGACAAGCTGGCGGATGTTCTGCATGACCTTGTGGGTTTGCTCGACGGGATCGTGGCTGTCGACGCTCTTGGCGTCGTCCAGATTCTGCGGACATTGGCCGCGCATCCAAAGGGTGGTGCCACCGCGCGTCGCGACTGCCTGACACAGGTCATTGTCAAGGTTCTGTTCCGGGTAGGTTTCGCGCGTGTTGAATTTGCGAATGCGGGTATGGGTCATTCCCGTGGTCCTGTCTTTTGCGTCACTTGAGTCGAAGTCTTGCCGTCGCTGGCACGGCGTCAATCGTCATTGAGGACTATTTTCGCCGTTCCTTCGTAGTCGCCGTATTTCCGCTGGATGAAGATGTGGTCAGCGATGTGTTTCGCGTCATGCCAAACGCCGTAGATGAACGACGAGCCGCGGCGGGTCAGCCAGGGCAGGCCCAGGAAGTAGAGGCCGGGCTCCGGCGCCACGCCCCGAACGTGCCTGGGTCTTCCGCCTTCGTCGAAGACGTCGAGTTGCAACCAGCTGAAGTCAGGCCTGTAGCCCGTAGCCCATATGACCGTTGAAACGTTGGCTTCGCCCAGGTTCAGCCGCTCAAGGGGATTGACCATGCAGTCCGGGTCACCCAGCAGATTACGCGCGCCAGGTTCTTCCGGCAGATCAAGACCGTTCGCCGCGAGATAGGCATCGCACTGGTCAAGAAAGGAATAGTAATACTTGTCCCCGGCCGAAATGTTCCTTGCAAGATCCCTGGCGAAGTGCACGGAGCCATCCGAGAATCCCTCGGTTCGCCCAACCAGCGTCATTCCGTTGCGTGCCAGGTCGCGAAAATCGATCGTGCGGCCTCCGTATGCGCCGCTCACCGATATCGAGATATGTTCCTTGCCCGGCGGAATGCGCTCGTCATCCCACATGCCAAGAACGCCCATCCACCAGACATAGTCCCTGTTGCGGTAGCGCCGTGGCAGGCGGTCGTGGGGGCCGATTGACAGGAACACGTCTCGCCCGGCCCGTAGCAATTCGTCCGCGATCTGCACGCCTGACGATCCCGCGCCAACGACAAGGACGGCACCCTCCGAGACCTGATTCGGGTTCTTGTAGTCCAGGGAGTGCATTTGGGTGACTGGCGTATCGTCGGGAACGAGCGGCGGAAAGACTGGCTTCTGGAACGGGCCTGTCGCGGCGACGATTGCCTTTGCGTCGTATGAGCCGTCCGACGTTTCGACACGGAAGCCTGCCTGGCCAGGCAAGCGTTCAACCAACGTCACCTCAACTCCGCATCGAACGGGCGCGCCTATCCGCTCCGCATAGTCGACGAAGTAGTCGGCGACCTGCTCCTTTGGAACGAAGGCGTCCTGATCGATGCCCGAAAACTCCTGCGGCGGAAACCGGTCGTGCCAGGCGGGTCCGTTCGCGACCAGCGAATCCCACCGTCCCGTGCGCCAGCGTTCCGCAATCCGGTGCCGCTCGAACACAAGATGGGGAATGCCACACTTGGAGAGATGCTCGCTCATCGCGATGCCGGCCTGCCCGCCACCGATCACGGCAACATCAACCCGTTGAATCGCCACCCGCCTGACCTCCCATCCGCATTGCAGTCCGAAAGCTCCTCTCCGGAATACCTGTTGATGCAGTGCGCTTCCACCGAATTGCTCGACTTGCGCCGTTCCGGGCGTCGGAGGATTTCGCCAAACCGCCAGGGATGTGCCCATCTTGCCTCGCGTCATGCCGTAACCGGCATCCTTGTAAGCTCGAATTCCCCTCTCCCGCGTGTAGCGTCCGGGCGCTTCAGTCCGCTTCATCCATCAGGTGGTGGACCATCAATCGAGCACCCGCTCCCTGTCCGTTGACACCGGCACCTGCCGCGCCAATTTGGCATAGTCGCCAGTAGTGGCCTTCTGATGCAGTTGCTTCAATGCTCCGACCGGGTCGTCGGAGTCGTGGTCGATGCGCAGCGTGAGGGGCGGCCGGTCCGAATGCAGCACGAGAAGGGCCGCTGACAGCAGGCCGCGGTAGTCTCCGCCAGCGTCGCGGGCCGCGAGGAGAGATGCCAGCAATCGGTCTCCGAACGCGAGATCCGACCGGACGAACCCGTCCACCAAGGCTGGCAACACGTCATTCCCCTTCAGCATGTTGCCGGAAGCAATGCCGCCAGTGAACTCGATGCTCCCCTTCACGTCCTTGTTTTCGGAACCCGTGAAGGCGGCGGTGCCGCCAGTCATGTCGAGTGCCGAAAGCTGCCTGTGTTCGCGTCCCTGGTCCCTTGACGTCACGATCCCGACGGCACGACCGGCATCCGAGCCGTCGCGCATGCAATGCAGCACGTCCTCACCCCAAAAGGTCGAGGGCGCCGCTCCCTGGCTGGCCGACATCCCCGCCGCGAGATCGCCGCGCAACACCCAGCCGCCGACGCAAAGACTGCCGGTCGCCGCGGCGCCGCCTATTGCCCCTGTTTCGGGATCACGTGCGAGAATCGAAAAGGTCATGCCTCACCAAAGCAATTTTGCGGAAATTATCATGATAAATTGACATTTGCAATTTATCATGATAATTATCGCGACAGAATTCCAACAGGGAGAACTCAGATGAAGTACATGCATTGGACCCGCAGGGGTCTGTTCCTCGCCGCCGCGGGAGCGGTTGCCCTCATCTCCGGACTGTCGGAACGCGCCACGGCTCAAACGCCTCCAGGCGTACTGATTGTAGGCCAGGTTGCCGAGCCGAAATCGCTTGATCCGGCCGCAGTGACGGCGGTCAACGACTTCCGGATTCTCGTGAATGTCTACGAAGGCCTGACCCGTTACAAGTCCGGCACGCTCGAGGTCGAGCCGGCGTTGGCGACCGGCTGGGACATCAGCGAAGACGGTACCGAGTACACGTTCACCCTGCGAGACGGCATAAGCTTCCACGATGGCACACCCTTCAATGCCGAGGCGGTGAAATTCAATTTCGACCGGATGCTGGACGAGACTCATCCCTACCACGACACCGGCCCGTTCCCCTTGAGCTTCTTCTTTGGAGCCGTGGAGGCAACCGAGGTCGTCGATGACATGACCGTCAAGTTCACGCTGAACGCGCCATATGCCCCGTTCCTGTCAAATCTGGCATATCCCACCGGCCTGATCGTTTCGCCGGCCGCGGTTGAGGCACATCGCATGGACTATGGCCGCAATCCCGTTGGCACCGGACCGTTCCGGTTTGCCGAATGGCGCGCGAACGAAGCGGTGGTGATCGAACGCAATGATGCCTATTGGGGAGACGCGGCTGGCACGCAGGCCGTCGTTTTCCGCCCGATCACCGACTCCAACACCCGTGTAGCCGAGATGCTGGCTGGCGGCATCGACTTGATGGTCGAAGTGCCGCCCACCTCCTTGGGGCAGTTCTCGGGCGAGGGCTTCTCGATTGTTGAACAGGCCGGACCACATGTCTGGTTCCTGATCCTGAACGCCAAGGAAGGCCCGTTTGCCGACAAGCGCGTGCGTCAGGCGGCCAACTACGCGATCAACAAGGAAGCGATCGTGAACGATGTTCTGGAGGGCACCGCGAGCGTGGCCGCGGGCCCGACCCCGCCCGCGTTTGCATGGGCCTACAACGAGGAACTCGAACCGTATCCCTACGATCCTGAGAAAGCCATGGCGTTGATTGCCGAAGCGGGCGCCGACGGGGCGGAACTGACCTTCTATGTCACCGAAGGCGGTTCAGGCATGCTGGATCCTGTTCCAATGGGGACCGCAATTCAGGCCGACCTGCAAGCCGTGGGCTTCGAGGTCAAGATCGAGACCTACGAGTGGAACACGTTCCTGGGCGAAGTGAATCCGGGACTGGAAGGCAAGGCCGACATGGCCGAAATGGCCTGGATGACAAACGACCCGGACACGCTGCCATACCTGGCGTTGCGCTCCGAAGCATGGCCTGACAAGGGCGGCTTCAACTCGGGATATTATGCCAACGCCAAGGTTGACGAATTGCTTGAGGCCGCCCGCACGGCGACCGATCAGGACGAACGCGCGCGGCTCTACCGAGAAATGCAGGCCGTTGTGCAGGAAGACGCGCCTTGGGTCTTTGTCGCCAACTGGAAGCAGAACGCGGTGACCAGCGACAGGGTCGAGAAATTCGGACTTGAGCCGTCGTTCCTGCTGCATCTGCAAGGCGTCATCAAGAACTGACGCGACAATGCCGCCCGGCGGGGAGTCTCTCCGCCGGGCGGGGAATTTTCAAAAGTCCCTGGCACGTCTATCCTGAAGAGACTTGTCCAGGGGGAACTTCGGATGGGCAGTTACATCCTGAAACGGCTGGTTTCGGCGGTCCCGGTGCTGTTCGGCATCACCGTCATTGTCTTCCTGATCATGTCACTGATCCCTGGCGATCCGGCGACCGCGATCCTTGGCTCCTATGCCACGCCCGAGAATGTCGAGAAGCTGAACCGGGACCTCGGCCTGGACAAGCCAATGGTGCAGCGGTACTTCATCTGGCTGGGGAACATGCTGGCCGGAGATTTCGGGCGTTCCTTCTCGCTTAACCGCCCTGTCATCGACGAGGTGCTGGAGCGGTTCAACGCGACGATGATCCTTGCCGGAACCAGCTTCGTGCTCTGCTCGATCCTCGGCGTCCTTGCCGGGGTCGCGTCGGCCACCCGCCAGTACGGCCTTGCCGACAAGGCCATCACCTTTGTGGTGCTCATCGGCATTTCGGTGCCGTCCTTCTTTTTGGGCATGATGTTGATCCTGCTCTTCGCGGTGAACCTGCGGTGGCTGCCGGTCAGCGGCATGTACGCGATCTATGGCGGCGGCGACCTTCCCGACCTGATCCGCCACCTGATCATGCCCGCTCTGGCGCTCGCCGCCGTGGCGACCGGCGTGATCGCGCGGCTTAGCCGCTCCGCCATGCTTGAGGTGCTGCGACTGGACTACATTCGCACCGCCCGCGCCAACGGCGTGAGGGAAAGGCGCGTGATCATGGGCCACGCCCTGCGGGTCGCAATGGTGTCGATCTTTCCCGTGCTGGGCCTGCAGGCAGGCTTTGTCCTTTCCGGCGCAGTCTATGTCGAGATCGTCTTTCAATGGCCCGGCGTGGGGCGAATGCTGGTCGATGCAATCCTGACTCGCGACCTTCTTCTGGTTCAGGGCGGCGTCGTCTTCGTCGCCGCCTGCTACGTCCTGTTCAACATCGCGGTGGACGTGGCCCAATGCCTGCTGGACCCGAGGATCAAGACGTGAGCGCCTTTCTCGCGTTGCTGTTCCGCAACCGGCTGGCCGCCATGGGCGTGGTTGTCATCGCGGTGATCCTGCTGCTGGCCTTGGCCACGCCTCTTCTGCCCCTGCACGATCCGGACGTGATCGCGACCGCCGACCGATTCATGCGACCGCTCTCCGAAGGCCGTCTGTTGGGCACCGACCATCTCGGCCGCGACCTTCTGAGCCGCCTCTTGCACGGCACGCGCCTGTCTCTTGCCGTCGGCATCGCTGCCGCGCTGATCGCGGCCGTAATTGGCTCGGCCATCGGGATTGTCGCCGGATATTTCGGAGGGCGCACCGACAACGTTGTCATGCGCGGGGTCGATATGTTGATGGGCTTTCCATACATCCTGCTGGCGCTGGCCATTGTCGCCGCCCTTGGTCCCGGCCTGATGAACGCGCTTATCGCCGTCGCCGCCGTCAACGTTCCCTTCTTTGCACGAAACATCCGCGGCATCACCGTGGGACTGGCCGGTCGCGAATTCATTGACGCGGCGCGGCTTGCGGGCATGGGCCATGCACGCATCATCCTGACCGAGCTGTTGCCGAACGTCCTGCCTGTCATCGTCATCGCCATGTCCACCACCGTCGGCTGGATGATCCTGGAGACCGCCGGCCTGTCATTCCTTGGTCTCGGCAGCCAGCCACCCCAAGCCGACCTCGGCTCCATGCTTGGCGAGGCGCGTTCGGCGATGATCTCGCATCCCCATACCTCCATTGTGCCGGGGCTCATGATTTTCCTGATTGTCATGTCGATCAACCTTCTGGGCGACGGCGTGCGCGATGCGCTTGACCCGCGCCTGCGCTCGGGAGCGCTCTCCCGCCCGCGCGCCACGACGCTGGTCAGGCGCCAAGGCGCAATTCCGCCGGCCACCGACGACCTCTTGGCGATTCAGGACTTGCGTACAGAATTCCAGGTCGGCAAGCGCAACTATCGCGCCGTCGGTGGCGTTTCGCTGGCGGTCAAGCACGGCGAAAGCCTGGGCGTGATTGGCGAGTCGGGTTCGGGCAAGTCGGTCACCGCGCTTTCGGTCATGGGGTTGGTTGCGTCTCCTCCCGGCGCAATCACCGGCGGCGCGGTGCGCTTCCAGGGGGAAGACCTGATCGGCGCACCCTATGAGACGCTCCGCCAGAAACGTGGAGACCGGGTCGCCTATGTATTCCAGGATCCACTTGCCACCCTGCACCCGCTCTATCGCGTGGGGCAGCAACTGACTGAGACGATCCGGTCGCATCGCGACTTGTCGAAATCAGAAGCGCGCACGCGCGCCATCCAGCTCTTGAATGACGTGCGAATTCCGAACGCGGAGCGCCGTGTCGACGACTACCCCCACGAAATGTCCGGCGGCATGCGCCAGCGCGTTGGCATCGCCATGGCGCTCGCCAATGAACCGGACGTGATCATCGCGGATGAACCAACCACGGCGCTGGACGTGACGGTGCAGGCACAGATCCTGTGTCTCCTGGATGACCTCCGCCGCGAACGAGGACTGGCGATCATCTTCATCACCCACGACTTTGGTGTCGTCGCACAGCTGTGCGATCGGATCGCGGTGATGTATGCGGGCATGATCGTGGAGGAAGGGCCAACGCAAGCCGTGCTGGGCGCGCCGGCGCATCCGTACACCAGGCGCCTGATCGCCTGCGTGCCCGAGCTGGGCGGCGGCCGTCGCGAACTGGCCGCGATCCCGGGCTTGCCGCCAGTCCTGGACGATCTGCCGCCTGGCTGTGCCTTCGCGCCTCGCTGCAGCAAGGCCGAGGAGATCTGCCGGCAGGGCGAGATTCCCCTTCAGGGTCCGGCGCTCCACGCCGTCAGGTGCCTCTTCCCTGAGAGGGCGCCCTGATGCCTGCGCTCAAGGTTGAACATCTGGCCAAGACCTTCCCGCTGAAAAGGCCGCTTTTCGGCGCAGCCCCGCCCGGCACGCGCGCGGTGCGGCCCGTGTCGTTTCAGGTTGAGGCTGGCGAAACCCTTGGCATCGTGGGCGAATCCGGCTGCGGCAAGTCGACTCTTGCGCGAATGCTTGTCGGATTGCTGGAGCCAACTAGAGGCACGATCGAAATCGAGGGACAGGCGCTTGGCAGCGCCGGACCTGCAGAGTTCGGCAAGCTGATACAGTACGTCTTCCAGGATCCGCAAAGCAGCCTGAACCCGCGCAGGACGATCAGGCAGGCCATGGAAGCGCCCCTGAAGCGGCTCCACGGCATGGCGAAACCCGATCGCGACAGGCGCATTGCCGAGATCTTCGCGTCCGTGAACCTTCGTGAAGAGTTCCTTGACCGCTACCCCCATGAATTCTCGGGCGGGCAAGCGCAAAGGATCGGCATCGCCCGGGCATTGGCCGCGAGCCCTCGAATCATTGTGCTGGATGAACCCGTTTCGGCCCTGGATGTCTCCGTCCAGGCGCAGGTCCTGAATCTCTTGGCGGATCTCAAGACAAGGTTCGGCCTCACCTATTTGTTCATCACGCACGATCTGGCTGTGGTCGAAGCGGTTAGCGAACGGGTCGCGGTTCTGTACTTTGGGGCGATTGTCGAGATCGGCAGGGCCGAGCGCATCTTTGCAAGTCCCCGCCATCCATATACAAGCCTGCTGGCCAAAAGTGCGCCGATCGTGGGCCGCTCGCTCACGGCACCCGAGCAGAAAGGATCCGAACTTCCCGATCCGCTGAACCCGCCGCCAGGCTGTGCATTTGCCGGGCGATGTCCTCGGGCGACTGAACTTTGCCGGGAGAGGGAACCGGAGCTGAAACAGATGGGAGAAAGCCAGCTTGCCGCCTGTCACCACCCGCTCGAACACTGAGCCCAAGCAGAGCCGCCCGGTTCAGGTCGCCGAATCGATCAAGGACTGGGTGGTCGCCGAGGGCCTGAAAGCCGGTGACCGCCTTCCGGGCGAGGCCGACTTGATCGTGCGCTTTGGCATGGCCAAGGGCACGATTCGCGAGGCGATGCGCATTCTGGAAGCCCAGGGCCTGATCAAGACGCGGACCGGCCCCGGCGGCGGCAGTTTCGTCCATGAGGTCAGCCGCCAGCGGGCCAAGGCGCTCCTGGGGAACTACTTTTTTTTCAAGGACCTGACCATCGGCGACATCTACCAGCTCCGACTGACGCTGGAACCGGAACTGGCAGCCTCGCTGGCGGGCAACCTTCCCGAGGATGTGCTGCAATTGCTGGAAAGGAACATTGCGGGATATTCCAGCCCCGCTCGCGATCTTGAAGAGGAGCGCGCCCAGCACGTGGCCTCGCTGAGGTTCCATGCCATCCTTGCAGAACAGGCCAGGAATCCGCTGCTGGGATTTGTCATTGATTTCATGGTGAAGCTCCTCTCGGACCTGACCGTCTATCGCCGCCTATACTCGCCACCCAACATTGAGCTTTGGCAACAGGGCCACGACCACCAGAAGGCGCTGGTCAAGGCCCTGCGCAACGGCAATGCCGACCGCGCCCGTGCGATCATGACCGACCATATGGAAACGGCCTGGAAGCTCATGCGTCGGCAGGAAGTCGAAGTGCAGAACCGCTTCATTTCGGAGTGATCAACGCAGCGAGGCCACGCCGCATCCCTGCCTCGCCAACCCGAAGCCGGTTGCGATGAAACCTGCGCCGCAGGCCCTCGCGTCGAACGAGAACCTGTCGAGGGGCAGGCCATGGTTTCCCATGGCTTTCGGCAGCGGCACCTTCCTGTTCATGCCTCTGCCCCAACCTCAAATTGCGACCCCGCCAATACCTGGGCACCGCGTCGACCGTCACTCCTTGCCTTGGCGCGATCTTGTCGCGCGATAGACGGGCAGCCAGTGTGCTCAATGACCGAACGGTCAATCTTGGCTCCGCCCAGCCAGCAACGTGCAATTCGAGACCATCCGAATTGGGCGGAGCCGACGCTGCTGGCACAGTGGCCATCCCCTGCTGCAGACTTGTTGACCTGATTCACTGAGCCGGGGTGGCTGGGAACATGTCGCATCTTCCTCGGTCAACTTTTCCGGACGCGCATGGTGATCACCATGGCGGCCGTGATCTTTGGTCTGGGGATCATCGCTCATGGCTCCAGCGAGACGCAGATCGCTTCCTGGCAAGGGGACATCTTGGCAGTCTACATCTCTGCGGCCCTTGCCGCGGCCCTGGCCGCCGTACGCAAGGTCAAGGCGACTTCGATGATTCCGGCCATTCCCGTTGCATATCCCGCCTCCGCAATTGTCCTCTGAATGTTCGTGGCTCCGCGGGAGGCCTTCGAATCACAATGGCCGCTCTTCTTGGGCCATGCTGCCTTCATCGGCACAGCGTCCTGAATTCTCGCACTTGGTCCCGGCCATATCAGTTCGGCCGAAATGGCACTGATCGTCCTGCTGGAACCAGTGCCGGCCCCGATCCTTGTCTGGCTGGCAATCGAAGAGATTCCCGACCCTTGGGCCGTCGTCGGCGGGGCGGTCGTTGTCGGCGCGCTCCTTGTTTCAATCACTTGCAGCTCGTTGAAGCAGGAAGCACGACAGGGCGGGAGCTACCCCGAAACTTGCCGCCTTCGCGAGGATCGAAGACCGAGGTGCCAGAGACTTCAGGCGCTGAGTGGACCTGCGGGGGAAGTTGTCTTACGCCGTCGGTGTTCGCAGGAGTCAGCCTTGCCCGCGCTCTGCAAGCTGACTCGACGAATTTCTGCGCCGCGCGCAATGCGGTTCACAGATAGTCCGTTGCCCGATCATCCCTGCGGCTCCGCGCATTCCGCGAATCGTGATGTAACGTGTCTGAAGGCACCTGGTAGTGCATTGATAATCAAGGAAACTTGATTCCAGGCCTTGCAAGCGGGTCTTGTCAGGATCGAGAGGTGGCAATAGCGTGACCATCAAGGGAACTGGAAGGACTCCGAACATCACGAATTTCCTGGCCAGGGAGAGCATCCGGTTCGAGCCTCCTTCGCCCGTCAACGCAAGAGTGCCGCGCACTGTGAGCGGCAGCCCCAAAAAAGGGAGAGACTTTCATGAAATCCACGCCAAGGTTCCTTGCGGCCATGCTGCTTGGTGCGACTGCCGCCACCGGCTCGGCCTTCGCCGCAGGAACTCACCCCGTCACCGGAGAAGCCCTGGCCGAGCGGCAGGTTTTCACATACCGCGTCCTGGATGAACACAGCTCGGTCGACCCCCAGATCGTCGAAGACGTGTCCGGATCCGACATTGTCCGCGACCTGTTCGAGGGGTTGATGAACCAGGATGCGCAGGGTGGTCTCGTTCCCGGCGTCGCCACCGGCCACACCGTCAGCGACGACCGGCTCACGTACACCTTCACCCTTCGCGAAAATGCCAAATGGTCGAATGGCGATCCGGTGGTAGCGGGCGATTTCGTCTATGCCTGGAGACGTGCCGTGAGCCCGGAACTGGCCTCGCCGTATTCCTGGTTCATGGAATTGATGTCGATCGAGAACGCCGCCCGGATCATCGCAGGCGACTTGCCCGTGGACGCGCTTGGTGTTTCTGCCCCTGACGACAAGACGCTTGTCGTCACGCTGTCACAGCCACTTCCCTACTTTCCGCAGATGGTCACCCACGCAACGACATTCCCGGTCAACCCTGCCGTGGTCGAGGCCCATGGTGCAGCTTGGACGAATCCGGAAAACTTCGTCTCGAACGGTGCCTACGTGTTGACCGAGCACATCCCGAACGAACGCTCGGTCCGCGAGAAGAACCCGATGTACTGGGATGTCGAGAACGTCATCCTCGAAAAGACCGTGGCCCTTGTCATCAACGACGAGAACACCGCCCTGACCCGCTGGCTTGCCGGCGAGCTTGATCGGACCGAAGTGCCCGCCGGCCAGTTCCCGCGGCTGCTGAAGGAGTTCCCGGGCGAGGCGATCAGCTTCCCGCGGCTCTGCAATTACTACTATACGTTCAACCTCTCCGAGTCGGGACCGGAGGCGTTCAAGGACGTGCGCGTACGCAAGGCGCTGGCTCTGGCGGTGGACCGCAAGATCATCACGGAGAACATCCTCGCCGGCGGTCAGATCGAGGCCTTCACCTTCACTCCGGCCGCGACCGCGGATTTCGAGGTGCCGGATGTCGAGATCGCATCGATGAGCCAGGCCGAGCGGGACGCTATGGCAAAGGCGCTCCTGGCGGACGCCGGATACGGACCTGACAATCCGCTGCAGTTCGAAATGATCTACAACACCTCCGAGTCACACAAGAAGATCGCCGTGGCGATGAGCCAGATGTGGAAACAGAAGCTCGGGGTCGTGACGACATTGGCGAACATGGAATGGAAGACGTTCCTCGAAGTCCGAGCCAACCAGGACTTCGAGCTCGCCCGCGGTGCATGGTGCGGGGACTACAACGAAGCGTCGACGTTCCTCGATCTTCTGACCTCGCCTTCGGGCTACAACGACGGGAAGTACTCCAGCGCCATCGTCGACGAACTGATGGCCGAGGCCAGAACCGCCGACGACACCCAGGCAATCTACACCAAGGTCGAACAGGTGATTGCCGACGAGGCGCCCGTCATCCCGATCTATCACTACGCCGGGGTCTACATGCTGGACAGCGACGTGGGTGGCTGGCCGACCAACAACATCGAGCAGAACTGGTACTCGAAAGACCTGTACAAGATCGCGGAGTGACCGGATGTCATTCGGCATGCGCCCTTTCGGTGTGCGCCACGTGGCGACCGGGATCTCGACATGACCGCCTATATCGTCCGACGGATACTCGTGGCCGTGCCGACGCTGGTCATCCTGATTGTCCTGTGTTTCTTTCTCATGCAGGTCGCCCCCGGCGGGCCTTTCACCTCCGAACGACCCCTGCCGCCGCAGGTGCTGGCGAACATCGAGGCGCGCTACGGGCTTGACCAGCCGCTCTGGAAGCAGATGTGGGACTATCTGGTCGGCGTCGTCACCCGCTTCGACTTCGGGCCGTCGTTCGCCTACAGGGACAGGGACGTGAATGACATCATCGCCCAGGGGTTTCCGGTGACCCTGACCTACGGGCTGATCTCGTTCGCAGTCGCCACGCTCGCGGGCATTGGCATCGGCGTCGCTGCCGCGATCCGCCACAATACCTGGCTCGACTTCATTGCGGTCGGTGCGACGTTCTCGGCCCAGGCGCTGCCGAATTTCGTGATGGCCCCGATCCTTGTCATCGTCTTCACCTGGCAGCTCGGCTGGCTGCCGGGCGGCGGATGGGGCGGCGGCCAGTGGCAGTACCTGGTCATGCCGGTGATCGCGCTTTCGACGTCCTACGTGGCTTCGATCACCCGGATCACGCGGTCGTCGATGCTCGAAACCCTAAATTCGAGCTTTATCCGCACCGCCCGTGCGAAGGGGTTGCCGGAGCACAAGGTGATCTGGCGACACGCGATGAAACCGGCGATGCTGCCGGTGGTCAGCTACCTCGGTCCGACGTTTGTTGCGATGATCACCGGTTCGGTCGTGATCGACGTCTATTTTTCCACCGGCGGGATCGGTCGGGCCTACGTTGATTCGGCCTTGAACCGCGACTACGCGGTGATGCTCGGGGTCACGATCCTCTATGGCGGGCTGACGGTGCTCTTCAACCTTCTGGTGGATGTGGCCTATGCCTGGCTCGATCCGAAGATACGGTACTGAAATGGTCCATCGCACCGCGCAGTCCGAACGGATCATCGAAGCGCTCGCTGAAGGCGAGGCGATCCGCGGCCGGTCGCTTTGGGAAGACGCCAGGCAGCGGTTCTTCCGGAACAGCGCTGCGATGGGCGCGCTCGTCTGCCTCGGCCTCGTCGTGCTCTTCACAATCGTCGGGCCGCTCTTCTCCCAGTGGTCGATCGAGGAGATAGACTGGGCGCGCATGGGCGACATCGCGGGCGAAGGCCGTCCGTCCATCGAAAGCGGGCATTACTTCGGTCTCGACGGGCTTGGCCGCGATCTTTTCGCCCGGACGATCCAGGCGACCCGCACGTCGCTGATCGTCGGCGTGATCGGCGCCTTCGTCGCGGTGGTGATAGGTACGCTGTACGGCGCGTTCGCGGGCTTTGCCGGCGGCTGGATCGACAACGTGATGATGCGTGCCGTGGATGTCCTCATCTCGATTCCCTACATGTTCGTCATCATCCTTCTGATGGTGATGTTCGAGCGATCCTTCATCATGCTCTTTGTCGGCATAGGGATTGTCTCCTGGCTCGACATGTCCCGGATCGTGCGGGGCCAGACGCTTAGCCTGAAGAACCGCGAATTCGTCGAGGCCGCGACCGCCGCCGGAGTCGGCCGTTTCACGATCATCCTCCGCCACATCGTGCCGAATCTTCTGGGCATCGTCGTGGTCTTCGCAACGCTGTTGGTTCCGTTGATGATTCTCGTGGAATCCTTCATCTCGTTCCTCGGACTCGGCGTGCAGGAACCAAATACATCGCTTGGCGCACTGATCTCCGAAGGGTCCGGGACGGTGCTCTACGGCACGCCCTGGCAAATCGCATGTCCTATTTTCTTCTTTCTCGTCACGATCATCTCGCTCTTCTTCGTGGGCGACGGGCTTCGTGACGCGCTTGACCCCAAGGACCGCTGATGAGTGTCATCGAATTCACGAACCTTTCGGTCACCTTCGACGCGCCGGACGGCGCCGTGGAGGCGGTCAAGGACGTCAGCTTCCGCATTGGTCGCGGCGAATGCCTCGGCGTCGTCGGCGAGTCGGGGGCGGGGAAGAGTCAGATCTTTCTCGCCGCCATGGGGCTACTGGCCAGCAACGGACGCACAAGCGGGTCGATCCGGTTTGGCGGACGAGAGCTCCTGGATCTCACGCCGCGGGAGGCGAACCGCGTGCGCGGCGCCGAGCTCGCGATGATCTTCCAGGATCCGCTGACCGCGCTGACCCCGCATCTGAC
The DNA here is from genome assembly GCA_965208685.1 of Paracoccaceae bacterium. GTDB lineage: Bacteria > Pseudomonadota > Alphaproteobacteria > Rhodobacterales > Rhodobacteraceae > JAJEFO01. Next base: position 3,080,608 of record CBDBPL010000007.1, read on the forward strand.
GATTTCGCAGCAGATGGGCGAAGTGCTGTCCACCCACCGCGGGATAACGGGGGCAGCAGCCGAGCGCACCTGCCTCGACTGGCTCGAACGGGTGCGAATTGCGGAGGCAAGGCGACGGCTTCGGCAGTATCCGCATGAGCTGTCCGGCGGGATGCGTCAGCGGGTCATGATCGCGATGGCAATGCTCTGTTCGCCAAGACTACTCATCGCTGACGAACCGACCACCGCGCTCGACACCACGGTGCAGGCGGAAGTCCTCGACCTAATGGCAGGGCTGCAGGCCGAAGAGGATACCGCAATCGCGCTCGTCACCCATGACATGGGCGTGGTGGCGCGGATGTGCGACCGTGTGGAAGTGATGCGGCTGGGGGCGTTCGTCGAAACAGGACGTGTCGAGGACATCTTCCACGCCCCGCAGCACGGCTACACCAAGATGCTCCTCGATTCGATGCCCCGGCTTGATCAGGCAAGGCCGCCGGCTTCCGCAGAAGGCCCGCAGACTGGCGAGATCCTCAGGGTCCGCGAGATGAAAGTGACCTTCCCGGTCAAGCTCGACCGAGGGCTGTTCGGACGCGCCGTGGATCTCCGTGCCGTGGATGGCGTCAGCTTCGATCTGGCCGCAGGAGAGACTCTCGGCATCGTCGGTGAATCGGGGTGCGGGAAGTCGACATTGGCCCGCGCGGTTCTGCGGCTCCTCCCGGCGACCCACGGGTCGGTTGCGTGGCTCGGCAAAGAACTGACAAAGCTGGAGGGCAAGGCTCTCACCAAGGAACGGCGGAATCTTCAAATCGTATTCCAGGATCCGTTGGCGAGCCTCAATCCCCGGATGACGATCGCCGCATCCATCGCAGAACCCCTGCGAACGTTCCAACCCGTGCTGACCTCCCGCGAGCGCAAGATCAAGGTTGCCGAAATGATGGAACGGGTGGGACTCGACCAGCGGATGATCAACCGCTACCCGCACGAACTGTCGGGTGGCCAGAACCAGCGGGTCGGGATCGCGCGGGCGATGATCAACCATCCGAAGCTCGTGATCTGCGACGAGGCGGTCTCGGCTCTCGATGTCTCGATCCAGTCCCAGATCATCAAGCTTCTGAAAGAGCTTCAGGCCGACATGGGCCTTTCGATGCTCTTCATCAGCCACGATCTCTCGGTGGTGCGCGACATCTCTCATCGGATCATGGTGCTCTACCTTGGTCAGGTCGTCGAACTTGCCGGGCGCGATGCGCTCTACTCAACACCCGGGCACCCCTATACCCGCATGCTCATTTCGGCTGCGCCAATTCCTGACCCCCGAGTTGAGAGGACACGGAACCGAATTCGGGTTCCCGGAGAGCTGTCCTCGCCACTCGATCCGGAAGCAGCGCTCCGGTTTCTGCCATCCAAACGTGGACGGCCAGGCTACCGGCCCAAGCTGCAGGAAGTCCGGCCAGGCCACTGGGTGGCAGAGCACGATTCGCTGGAGACAATCCTTGCTGACTGTGCAAGCCGAGGAATTTCCCGCTCAACAGTGGACTGAGTTGTTTGCCGAACAAGCGTCAAAGACTGGTGCGATTCTTGATGCTTACGGCGCCGTCAGGACACTGCCATGTCATGGTCCCGAATTCCGGTCTCGGATACCATCTTCGCCAACTTTCGAACCGATCGCGGCGCCGCCCGGTTCCGCGTCCTTCCCGACGGACAGGTGCGCCTCAACCGCGCAATGGTGGCCAAAGCGGCCTGCAGCGTCCGAAGCTGGGTGATCGACGCAGCAGACAACCGGGATTCGACAAAACGTTCATTTGGGCTTCCTTGCTATGCACGAATCCGCAAGCTTGCAGGGGTCGGCAGCTTTCCAGCCGGTCAACACTTTCACTTCTTGCAGTCACGTGGGAACTGCGGAGGAGTAACGGGCACATAAGGGAAACGCCCGCGCTGCTTTGTCGCGGTCGTACTTGGGTCGGTGCCGCCGCGGACATAGACCTTCCCGGGGTCATAGTCGGGGCCGAAGTCCCAGCTCGGAAACCGTCCGTGCTTCATGGCGTCTTGGACATAGAGACGTTTGCGTTGCGACGTACGGATGCGGTCTTGAAGGTCCGCCTCATCCCAGCGGTCCATCATGGCCACGAACATGCGGTTGATCTGATCCTGATGTTCCGGGGCCTCGGCCAGGTTGGTCAGTTCGAGGGGATCCTCCTGCACGTCGAAGAACATCTTGGGATCGGTGCACGTGTAGACCAGCTTTTTTGTCCCCTCGATCATGATGAACGCCGGGCCATAGAGGCTTTCGCCAGTGGATTCGACAAGGACCTGGTCGTCGGGTCCGTATCGCTCGGGCCGGTCAAACAGGCTTTGGCCATCGCGCGGTGCGACGAAATCGTCGAAATTTCCGCCGCTGGCAATGTCGGTAAGGGTGGGCAGCAGGTCGACCAGCGATGCCAGAGCCTCTTCCCGGTGGCCCGCCTTGACGCCGGGGCCTTGCATGATCATCGGCACGCGCAGCGAAGCCTCGTAGGGGTTGAACTTGAACCACATGCCGCGCTCGCCCAGCATCTCGCCGTGGTCCGAGGTCAGGAAGACGTAGGTGTTATGAAGCTGCCCGATGCTTTCCAGCGTTTCGATCAGCCCGCCGACCAGTTCGTCGATGTGAGTGACCATCGCGAAGTAAGCGCGGCGCGAGACATGAAGCTGTTCGGGGGTGATCTCGAATTCGTCCTGACGGATCGTCATGAAATAGCGCTGCGACCAGGGATCCCTGTCCTCGTAGGGAATATAGGGCACTTCGGGTTCCGGTATGTCGCGGCCTTCGTACATGTCCCAGTATTTTCGGCCTGCGACGAAGGGGTTGTGCGGTTGGGTGAACGAGACGTGCAGCATGAACGGGCGATCGTCCGTTGACCTTGCGTGGTCATAGAGCTCTTTCCGCGCAGCGACAAAAACCTCTTCGTCATAATCGAGTTGCAGGTTCCGCTGGCAATGGCCTGCCTCGACGACGCTTAGGAGGCTCATAACCGAGGGCGCATAGGCCTCATCCGTCCTGTCCCAATCCATGGTCCAGGCGAAGTCCGACGGGTAAATGTCGGTGGTCAGGCGTTCCTCGAACCCGTGCAGCTGGTCCGGTCCGACAAAGTGCATCTTGCCCGACAGCGTGGTCTTGTAACCAAGGGTTCGCAGGTAGTGGGCATAGGTCGGCTCGGACGGCAAGAACTCGGCCCCGTTGTCAAAGACCCCAATGTCCGAAGGCAGGCGCCCGGTCATCATCGAGGCGCGCGAGGGTCCGCAGACCGGGTTGTTGCAGTAGCTGTTGACAAAGGTCGTCCCGTTTTCGGCCAACTTGTCGATGTTCGGCGTGATCGCGTAGGGCTTGCCATAGGCAGACAGGCAAAGCGCGGTCATCTGGTCCGCCTGGATGACGAGGATGTTGGGGTGTGTCATGGGTTTCCCTGCGCATGCATATCCGCCCGGACACCGGCCCGGGCGAATATGCGAGTGATGAATCATCCGCCAGTGCGAGCAACGAATTCTTCGATGCCGGGCACGCCGATCTCGCGGTAGTACTTCAGCGCACCGGGATGCAACGGGGCACCAAAGCCGTTCAGCACGGTGTCCTTGGAGACGCGGCCAAAGGCCGGGTGAACGCCAGCCAGGTCGTCGAGACTTTCGAAGATCGCCTTGGTCATCTCGTAGACGCGCTCTTCGGATACGTCGGCCAGGACAACCAGCCCGTTTGCAAGGCCGTAGGTAGGCGTGTCAGCCGCCACGTCCTCGTAGGTGCCGCCCGGGATCGAGAGGCGAAAGTAGGGTGGGTACTTGGCGTTGAGTTCGGCGAAGAATTCGTCCGAAATCGGGATCAGCTTCACGTCACGCTGCGCGGCCAGCTTTATGACCGGAGGCAGCGGAAACGATCCGTTCCAGAGCGCGGCGTCGATGTTGCCGTCGCCAAGCATGTCGGCCATGTCGGCAAGACGGACCCGGAAGGCCTCGAAATCCTCGCCCGCGACCATGCCCATCAGCGCGTTTGCGTCCAGCATCGACACGCCACCCGGCTGGCCCATGCCGACCCGCTTGCCCTTCAGGTCCTCGACCGAATTGATGGGGCCGCCTTCCAGCGTGATAATGTGCATGCCGACCGGTGCGATCGACATCCACGACAGGATCTTGCCGGGTTCGCTGCCCTCGTAGGGGCCAGTAGCAGCCCATGCTTCGTAGGACGACAGCGACGTTGCCATCGAGGCTTCCAGCTCGCCAGCCTGCAACAGGTTGATGTTGGCCACGTAGCCCTTGGTCTCTTCTGCCGTGACCTCGACGCCTTCGACGTTCTTGTTGATCACGTCGGCGATGCCCGCGGACCATGTGTAGGCCGTGCACCCGACCGGGCAGGATCCGATTGAGAAGAAGTCGTCGGCCTGGGCCGCAACCGGGGCGACGAGTGTTGCCGCCGCAATCAGTGTGTTTCTAAGCATGAGTTTCATTGGAGATCTCCCTTTTGGTTGACTTGATCGGCTCCGAACCGATTTTCGCTGCGGTAGTTTCGTGAGGTGTGCCCTTGCGCAGGTTCCAGGTGATCAGTGCCGCCGCCATCAGCACCGCCAGGGCGTCAAGCCGCCAGTCCGAGCTCAGGAAGAGCACCGCTGCCAGCGCAAATCCGAGTCGCTCGATGACACTCAGGCGGTATGCGAAAAAGCCCATCATCGCCACGCTGGCCGCGACGCCTCCGGCGATGGCGGTGACGAAGGACAGGACGACCTGTACCCAGGTGACGTCGATCGCCAGAAGCGCGGGGTCGTAGACAAAGAAGTACGGAACCACGAAGGCGGCCATGCCGAACTGGCAGGCCAAGACCGCGATCTTCAGGGGGTTGCCATGCGAGATCGAGGCCGCCGCGTAGGCCGCAAGCGCAACTGGCGGCGTTATCGAGGACAGCATCGCCGAGTAAAGCACAAACAGATGGGCCGCCAGAAGACCGACTCCCAGGTCGACGAGGGCAGGCGCGACCAGCGTGGCCACCAGGATGTAGGCCGCCGCTGTCGGCAGGCCCATCCCGAGGATCAAGCAAGTGAGCATGGTCAGCACCAGTGCGACGTGCAATTGACCGCCTGACAGAAGCACCACGAGGGTCGAGAACTTCAGCCCGATGCCCGTCAGCGTGATGATCCCGATAATCACCCCTGCCGCGGCACAAGCCAAGGCAACAGGGATGACCGCATTGGCCGCCGCAATCGCGGTCTCGACCATCCGGCGTGGTGTCTGTGCCGAGGCGCGGCTGAAGAAGCTGACGATCACCGAAGTGGCCACCGCCCAGAACGACGACAGCATGATCGAATAGCCGTTCAGCAGCATGCCGACGAACACCGGCAGGGGCGCCAACAGATAGGACCGTTTGGCGATGGATCCCCAGTCCACTACGGAATCGGCGTCGCGCAGGAGGGCGATGTTTCGTTTCACCGCCTCGAAATGCACCATCGCCAACAGCACGGCATAGAAGATCACTGCAGGCAGGAAGGCTGCCTTGGCAATTGTGAGGTAGGACGTTGAAGTGAACTCGGCCATGATGAAGGCCGCGGCGCCCATCACCGGAGGCATCAACTGCCCACCGGTCGAGGCGACCGCCTCGATGGCCCCGGCGGCTTCCTTGCGATAGCCGCTCTTGCGCATGAGCGGAATCGAGATCGGACCCGTGGTCAGCACATTCGCGACGGCGGTGCCGGAAATCATGCCCATCAGGCTGGAACCAACCACGGCCGCCTTCGCGGGTCCGCCACGCAGGCGGCCCGTCAGCCCTGTGGCGAAGTCCATCAGCACCTGCCCGGCACCAGTCTTCTCGAGGAGAGCACCCAAGACCACGACGCCGGTGACGAAGGTGGCACTGACGCCGAGTGGCGTCCCGAAGATGCCGCCGCCGCCAAGATAAAGCTGCGCGGTGACCCGTTTCAGGGAATAGCCTCGATGCGCCAAGCCATCGGGCAAGAAAGCGCCGAACAGGCCGTAGCCAAGGAAAATCGACGCCAGGATCACGATGGGCCAGCCGACAGTCCGGCGGCACGCATCGAACAGGACCGCCATCAGAATGACCGCAAAGAGAATCTCGAGGTCGGTGATCTCGCCCCACCGGTCATTGATGGCGTCAAAGTTCACAATGTGATGCCCGGTCGCGATGACGCCTGCAGCGAGGACAACAAGAATCCAAAGCCTCTGCAGGGTCAGCGAGAAGCCCACCGGCCCTTCCCTTTCCATGGAGGCCCGAAACGCGACAACATAGACCAGCGCAATGACAAGTAGCAAGTGACCGCTGCGCTGCAGGCCATCGGGGAAAACGCCGAAATAGGCGGTGTAGAGCGTCAGGCTGACCAGCAACACGGACAGAATGCCGATGATCCAGCCAAACAGCCGGTCTGGCAGGACGTTATGCATTGGCCGCCACTTTGACATTGCCGGAAGCGCTGTTGTTCAGGCGCTCGTAGTCGAGCCGATCAGAGTAGCAGAACGTGTGCAATGCCAGCAGAGACGCTGCGTCGGCAGGTGAAACCACGCCCTTCACCAGTCGAAACCCGCTGTCGGGCCCATAGCCGAAGGAGGCGGTCAGCCCTTGCTCGGCACCCTTGAAATAGGCCTCCTTCGACCCCAGCGTGCCGCTGAGGATGATCAACTCGGGTGCGAGAATCTTGGCCAGCGGGTCCAGCGCTTCGGCCAGATGCAGCCCGGCTTCGTATAGATGGTCGCCGTTCGATGCGTCATCGACCGCTGCCAGGAGCGACCTGGCATAGACCGGCAGTTTCGAGCAGTCGAACGTGTCGTGATCCAGCTTTCCCAACTTGGCGAGCAGGCCGAAACCCGTGGCGGTCAGATTGAGGCAATCGTTCCGCCCGCAGGTGCAGCGCAGCGACCGCTTCTCCAAGCGGAAATGGCCAATGCGACCCGCATCACCGGACGCCCCGCGCACCAACCGACCGTCGGAGACGGCACCGACGCCCGCAAATGTCGCGACATGAGCCAGCGCGAATTCAGAGACATCGCGCGCCGCACCGAACCGCATCTCCGACAGGGCGAGCGCGTTGGCGATGTTCTCGATTTCCACCGGCAGGCCGGTGTTCCCGCGCACCTCCTCCCAGAACTGGCCGCCGTCGTTTCCCCACCCGAAGTATTCGGACCGGACGATCTCGTTCCGGTCGGGTGACGTATTGGCTGACAGGGCCACGCCGACGCCAGCGATGCGGTCAATGTCGATGCCGGTCTCCTTGATCAGGGCACACAGTGCGCTGGAATAAAGCCTCGCGGTTTCAGCGGCGTCTTCGAAGGACGTGTTGTCGACTTCCTGGCGGGCGATTGTCTGGCCATTTGCGTCGCAGATCGACACCTCGGAGAAATAGGCCGACACGGTAATGCCCGCTGCAAAAACGCCCTTGGGAATGATCCGCAACCCAATGCGCGGCCGGCCAATTCTGCGTTGCTTGCCGGTGTCCGCCACGGGCGGGTCAAACTCTTCGATGATCTCGGCGGCCAGCAAATCCCGCGCGATCCGCGTCAAGGCCATTTCGGAAAATCCGAAGCGCCGGACCAAATCGGCACGGGACACGCCCGGTTCTGCCTGGATGCGACTCAGCATAAGGCCCCGATGCGTACGGCGAAGGCTGGCCGGGGTCGCGCTTGAGGAACTTTTACTAACCATCTGTTAGTTTGTAATGGCATTGCCTTGATTCTGTCAAACGCTGCCCGCTCAAGAGGACTCCTCATGTTCTTGGAAAAGGGCAAGAATTCAGGACCTGCCCGCATTGCGTTCACTCTCTGAAAGATATGCTGGGAGCGGCAGGATTCCTTCGATGATCGAAGCCACGTCCCCTTGAGAAATGTCAGGAAAATGTGGTGGGATGGGATCGATCCTGGGCAACCGACGGTCCGCCTTGGTTCCGTCCACGCCACCGGATCCACGTCGCACATAGCGCGTCTCGTCGCCCTTGCGCGCCACATAGTCCCAGTCAGCGGGATCGCCGGGTGTGGCCTTCAAGAACAGCCGTTCGGCCTGGCTGGCCCGGACCTGCCGGTCGATCTCTTGCGGGTCCCACCCGTCCAAAAGAATGGACTTGAGTCGCGCGAGCGTGTCCTCGCAGGACGGATCGCCCGCAAGGTTCCGCATTTCGTCGTGGTCTGCCTCAAGATCGAACAGCAGGTCGGGGTGACCGTGAGTATAGATCAGCTTGAACCGACCCTGCCGGACCATGCGGTGCGGAACGCAAGGCCCGATGCCATAGTAGTCGGAAATCACCAGATCGCGGGTCGTGCCTCCCGTCAGCGCAGGCTCAAGGCTCTCACCGTCGCAAGGCAGCACCACCTCGCCACCCCCGATGCCAACCAGCGTCGGCAGCAGATCGACCAGCGAGACGCACTCCTTCACGCGTCGCGGCGCATATCGCTGCGGTGCCGAAATCATCAACGGAACCCGCGCCGACCATTCATAGAAGCTTTGCTTGAACCACATTCCACGCTCGCCCAGCATCTCGCCGTGGTCGGCGCAGAAAATGATGACGGTATTGTCGGTCTGACCGCTGGCTTCCAGCGCCCCCAGGATTTCGCCCACCTTGTCGTCGATGAATGAGATCATGGCGTAATATCCGTGCCGCGCGCGTCGCAGGTCATCTTCGGTCACTTGATGCCTGTGCCGCCCATGTGCAAAGAACAGTGCACGAGACGCATAGTCGAGATCGTCGAAGGGCAAAGCACCGACTCTTGGCATGTTGATCTTGTCGGGGTCGTAGCGGTCCCAGTACCGTTGGTCGGCGACAAACGGTGTGTGCGGGCTGGTGAATGACGCGACTTGAAACCACGGACCCGCGTCAGCGGAGCGCCGCGCGAGATCATATATCGTCTGAACGGTGGAATGGGCGACCTCTTCGTCGAAGTCTTCTTGCAGCGTCCGTGCCGCAGGTCCGGCATCGACGACACCGTTCAATCCCGTGGCCGAGGGAACGAAGGCCGGGCCCGCATGCCAGTCGGCCACCCATTCAAAACCCGACGGATACACATCCGTCACCGTGCGTTCGTTGAATCCGTGCAGTTGATCCGGGCCGATGAAGTGCATCTTTCCCGACAGGACGGTGTGATAGCCAAGGTGGCGTAGATGATGTGCCAGCGTCGGCTGACTGGAGGCCAGTTCGCAGGCGTTGTCCCAGACCTTGATTGCGGGGATCAGCCGCCCCGACATCATCGAGGCGCGCGACGGCACGCAAACCGGATAGTTGCAGTAGGCATTGTCAAATGTCACGCTTGCCGCCGCCAACCGGTCGAGGTTCGGCGTCTTGCAATCCGGGTTGCCGTAGCATGACAACGCCTGCGGGGCCAGTTGGTCGGCCATGATCATCAGGATGTTCGGTTGATCGGTCATCAATGCGCCCTCACACGCTGGCCCGGCGTTCTGCCGGGCGCTCGTTGGCACGGAACGGGATGGTCACGGAACCGTTCGACTCGCCGGGGCCCACCGTGCCGTCCTTGATGCCGACAAGCGGCAAGCGGGTCTCCGGGACGTTGCCAGTCTTGAAATGCAGCAGGCCGCTTTCGCCTTCGGCAACAAGGCGCTCCATGAGGCAGGCGCGTCCGGAATGGAGGCAGGACGACAAGCTGAAGGCGAAGTCGTTGGCGAATCCCGCAGCCTCCTTCACCGTGTCATGGCCGGTCGCCGACAGGGCCGGGCCGTAGATCTCTTCGCGCGCGACGTGATCATCCAATGCGCTGGCGGACGTCTCACCGCAAGCTGCCACGATTTCGTCCGGTACAGCGGCGTCGCGAATTTCAATTGGCATGGGTGTCTTCCAGACTGTTCTGATGTCTTGTGGCGGAGGCCTCGGCGCGGATCATTGCGGCGGCTTTCTCGGCAATCATGTAAGTTGGCGCATTGGTGTTGGCCGAAGTGATCCTTGGCATGACAGAGGCATCGACGACGCGCAGACCGTCGATGCCGTTGACCCGCAACTCGGGGTCCACGACGGCGCGCGTGTCCGATCCCATGCGGCAGGTGCCAACCAGATGATAGACCGTTCCCGCCATTTGGCGCACGGCCCGAAGCACTTCGGCGTCGCTCTGATGCTCGGCACCCGGAACGACCTCGCGCCGCCAACGCTGGCGAAATTCGGGCCGCCCATAAAGCTCGCGCACCAGGCGGACGCCCTCGACGACAACCTTCTGGTCCTTCTCGCTTGAAAGATAGTTTGTGCGAATGCGCGGATCAGCGAATGGATCGGTCGTCGCAATCTGAACCGAGCCGCGGCTTTCCGGGTGGCACTGCCAGAACGAGGTTGTGAAGCCGGAGTAGCGATGCAAGGGCAATCCCGGTTTGTCGACCGACAGCGGCATGACGAACAATTGCAGGTCCGGGCGCCCCCTTTCGGCGTATTCTGTGCAGGCAGCCCCGCCAACCTGGCCTGCGCCCACGGTCAGTGGTCCGCGCGCTTGCAGCAGCCACTCCAAGCCCATTTTTGCCAAGGCGAATGGGTTACGCATGTGATCGTTGAGCGATGCACCACGCTCGCCCAACTCCACAATCGTGCGCATCTGCAAGTGGTCTTGCAGGTTCTCGCCAACCTCTGATGCATCCTGGCGCACAGAAATGCCGTGTTCGCTCAAGAGCCCGGCTGGCCCGATCCCGGACAATTGCAACAGCTGCGGCGACTGGACAGACCCGCCACAAAGGATCACTTCGCAGTCGGCTTGGACCTCGGATGCCGCACCGTCCCTGACATACCGGACACCCACGGCGCGTGACTTTTCAAAGATGATCGACGTCACATGGGCATTTGTTTCCAGCGCAAGATTCGGTCGCCGCAGGGCCGGGCGAAGAAAGGCGGTTGCCGCACTGTCGCGCCATCGCCCGCGCAGGGTCAGCTGGTATGTTCCTACGCCATGAGCACTTTCGCCGTTGAAGTCGTCGTTGCGTGGCAGTCCATGGGCCAGGGCCGCCTGAAGCCAGTCGTTGCAGGCTGGATTGTCATTGCGCAGGTCAGAGACCTGCAAGGGACCGTGCGCACCTCGAAATTGCGACGGCGGCCCGGCATAGGTCTCAACTGCCCTGAAATGCGGCAACACGTCCTGGAACGACCACCCGTCCGCTCCAAGAGCCTCCCAATCATCGAAGTCCGCGTGCTGTCCCCGGACATAGATCAACCCGTTGATCGAGCTTGACCCGCCAACAACCCGCCCGCGCGGACAATCCGCCTGCCGCCCTGCGATTCCCGGATCGGGGTCGCCAAGATACAAGTGCGAAACACGCTTGTCGTAGATCGACTTGTAATATCCAACAGGAAGCTTCAGCCAGAATCCGCGGTCTGCCCCACCGCCTTCAAGGACAAGAATGCGCGCTGCTTCATCTTCGGACAGTCGGGCGGCAAGCGTCGACCCCGCCGTTCCCGATCCGACGATGATGTAGTCATAGCCAGTCACGCAGCCCATCCGCAAAAGTCCCATCTATAGGACTAAGCGGACGACGCTGGCCACGCAAGAAAAATTCTATATATAGGTTTTTAGAATTTTTTCGGACGACCGCGCACATGACTGATGCACTTCGGCAAAGCCGATCTCCGCTCTACCTCCAGATTGCCGAGATTCTGCGACAGAACCTCGGCCGGGGCGTCTGGACACCGGGTGAACTTTTGCCAACGATTTCCGAGCTTTCGGCGGAGTACTCAGTCGCCAAGATCACGGTGCGGCAAGCTGTGAAAATCCTGGAAGAAGAAGGACTGCTGGACTCGCGACGCGGGCGCGGAACGACGGTCTTGCCGCCGCCACCGGCACGGGATCGGTTACACCTGGGCACGCGACTGTCCACGCTTGTCGACCTTTATCGCGGGGACCAACCCGCGCTCGATCTGCTGGAAGATCGCGACGCCGAAGTGCCGGGCGAGCCGTTGATTGGCAAGTTGTCGGACAGCGGCTATCATCTTTTGCGCCGCACCCATACGCGCGACGGCGAAACCTATTGCGTTATCTCGATCTACTTCGACAAGGACCTGTTTGCCCGCCACGAAGCCGAATTCAGAACCCAGCTTGCCTTGCCTGTGCTAGTCGATTCCGACGACATCGACGTGGCACGGGCCCGCCAGTCACTGACGATTGGCAAGTGCGACTACGAATTGGCTGTCTTGCTGGGCCTTGCGGTTGGCGACCCGGTGGTCGAGGTTCGGCGTGTCATCTGCGATCGCCATGATCGGGTGCTCTACTTTGCGGACGTCACCTACCGAAGCGACTTTGTCCGCCTTGAGATGGACCTTCTCGCATGATCGACATTGCCCGCATTCAGGCTTGGGCCTTCCGCTGTCCCACGACGGAGCCGGTCGCCACATCCTTCGGCGTAATGCATGACCGACCGGCGGTGCTGGTCCGGATCGAAGACCGTGACGGTGCATTCGGCTGGGGAGAGATCTGGGCAAACTGGCCTGCCGCCGGGGCCGAGCATCGCGTGCGCCTTCTCGAAATGGACTTGGCACATCTGGTCCTTGATACCAAGGCAGCGTCACCGGCGGAGTTCTTCCACAAGCTTGACGCACGGTCGCGGATTCGCGCCGTGCAATGCGGCGAAGTGGGACCGTTCGCCCAAGTGATCGCCGGACTTGACATCGCGCTTTGGGACATGGCCGCGCGCCGCAAGGGCCTTCCGCTTCGACGCCTGATCCGCGCTGCCGCGCCGAACAGTGTGCCGGCGTACGCGAGCGGCATACAGATTGCGGCGGCGAGTGACCTGATGCCGCACGCACGGACCGATGGACACCATAGGTTCAAGCTGAAGGTAGGCTTCGACATGGAGACCGACATCGCCGCCGTATGCGACATCCAGGCAGGGTTGGCAGAGCACGAGTCGATCGCTTGCGACGCCAACCAGGCTTGGTCGCTGGAACAGTCCCTGCAATTCGTGACCGGCGTCGCGATCATCCCGTTGCACTGGTTGGAAGAGCCACTGCCTGTCTTCGCTGACACCACCCAATGGCAGTCTCTCGCGGACCATTCCGCGATTCCGCTGGCGGGAGGAGAAAACATCATCGGGGAGGCAGACTTCGATTACGCGATCAAGTCGGGTCACTTGTCCGTAATTCAACCCGACATGACGAAGTGGGGGGGTGTCTCCGGCTGCCTCGCAGTGGCACGAAATGCGCTTGCCAATGGCCGCCGCTACTTCCCGCATTTCCTTGGCGCAGGCATCGGCATGGCCGCATCGGCCGAACTGCTTGCCGGCGTGGGCGGAGACGGGTTGCTGGAGGTCGATGTCAACGACAACCCATTGAGGTCGATGTTCTTTGACGTCGGCGGACCGGTGGCAGACGGCATGTGGGTATGTTCCGACGGGCCAGGTCTCGGGATTGACGTCATTCCGGACGGGCTAGGGCAGTTCCAGACGCTATACGCCGAAATCACCCAGGCGACTGTTGACAATCATGTTGCCGCGATCACGCCGGCGACGAGATGAATCCCCGCCGCGAAACTCTCTTCGCACTTGTCGTTCCGCATTGCCACCGCCCGGAACTCCTTGATTCTCGCGAAGAGGTTCTCGACCTGGTGCCGCCACATGTACATCTCCCGATCATGGTCCCGGGACGCCGCGCGGCTCCTTTTCAGGGGAACCAGGAGCACCGCGCCGCGTCCCTCCACCTCTTCGAGCAGCCAGTCAGAGTCGAACGCCTTGTCCCCGATGAAGGCCCCGAACCGGAGATCCTCAAGAAGTGCGGGCGCGCCCGCAAGGTCGTGCGCACGGCCGGGAAGGATCGCGATCCTTGCAAGGCAGCAGAGCGCGTCCACGACCGCCACGATCTTTCTCGTCAGGCCGCCCAGGGAGTGTCCGGATCCCCCGCATTCCGGTCCCCCCTTGCTCCCGACGCCATCTGATGAGCCTGGACGATCGTGCCGTCAGCGAACACGTGATCGAGGTCGAACTCCTCTGACAGGGCGTTGAAAACACGATTGAAATCACCCAGCGGCGGAACCTCCTGAACACGCTGTTCAGGTTGCCGAAGCGCTGCGGAAGGTCGCGCCAAGGCGATCCCGTGCGGAACCGCCAGGGCACCGTCTCGAAAACTTCCGGCTGTCCGCCGCGGTGACGCAGGGATCGGTCGCCTTGCCGGGCAGCATGGGCTCGACCCGCGCCACATGGCGTCGGTCAGCACCGTCCATCCTGCATTCATCTTGCCACCTGCCCGTCTAGCCTGTGCCGCCTCTTCGGCGTGCGTTGCGGCGCAGATCGCGTCAGCCCTCCCGAAACGCAACTCGAATGTCAGCGGACGCTTGACAACAGAACGCAAGCATTCAGCACTGGCATTGACTGCGCCACGTTGGTGAATCGTCATGGAATCTCGACGAGAACCCTGCCGTCCGCAACGCGTGCCGGATCAGTGTTCAAGGCTTCACAGGCAGGCGACCCGACAGCGGTGCCCGTCCGCACATCGAACTGGCCGTTGTGCTTGGGGCATTCGATCGAGTGGTCGATTACCAGCCCTTGGGCAAGATGCGCCTTCTCGAACGTACAAAGGCCATCGGTGCGACAGACCTCTTCGTCCGACATCCGGCAGATCGCGAAGGCTCGTCCTTCGCGGTCCTACCGAATCGAATCCTCTTCTTCGATGTCAACAAGTGCGCAGGCATCTGTCCGATCGGGATCCCATGCACCCGCCCCTTCGGGCAGTTGAGGGCGGATGAAGTGGCGCGGGTCGCGAAGCTGCCGCAGAACACAGGGAATGATCTCGGACCATGCGTTCCAGAGCGAAGGGTTGGGCGCGGGCAGGTCGTGCCTCACCACCTCGTGCAGCTTGGGCAGGGCGTGGTACGGCACCATCGGATACATGTGATGCTCGATATGGTAGTTCATGTTCCAGTAGATGAAGCGCAGAACCGGGTTCATGAGCACGGTGCGCGAATTGATGCGGTGATCGAGAACGTCTTCCGCCAGCCCGAGGTGCTGGGGAAGCCCCATCACGAGCAAGAGCCAGATCCCGTAGGCCCTGGGCAGCCCGACGATCATGAGCGGCAGGAGCGACCAAGACCAGAGGGAAACCAATGCGACGAAAACGTAGATCGCGATGTGGATGCGGGCGACACGAACGGCCTTGACGCGCTCGGCTTCGGGGATGAGGTCGGCTTCTTCCGGCGGAATGATCCCGGCGGCATTCCGGGCCAGGGCAGCGAGGCTTTGCGGCACGGCTACTATCCCGAACAGGTTGAGGCAGAGTACAATCAGCTGCGGTGGTCGCATGCCCACGATTTCCGGGTCCCTGCCCACAATGATCGTGTCGGTGTGATGGCGGGCGTGAGACCAGCGCCAGACTACCGAGTTTCGCATCAGCAGAAAGCTTGCCAATTCATAGACGGCGTCGTTCTTCCACCGGGTCTTGAAGGCCGTACCGTGGCCGCACTCGTGCCAGCGGCTGTCGGCGGCGGAGGCATAGAAGACGCCGTAGACGAAAAAGAACGGCAGCGCCCACCAGCTTCCCCAAAGAAGGATGCCGCCCGCGCCGCTGGCGGCCAGCACGGCAACCCAGATCGCGATATCGCGCGTCGCAGGCCAATCCGTGCGTTTCATCAGAGTCTTCAGGACCTTTCGGTCCACCGGGGTCCGATACCATTCCGCGCCCGCAAGGCCCTTGTCGAACGCATTCTGCCGCTCCGGACCGGTCAGGGAATAGTTCCGCACCATCGGAAACGTTATCAGTCGCATCAGGCCCAAGGTTCGGCTAGCTCCAGTCTTCCAGTGCAGTTTCGAACTTGTTCAACTCTTCGTCGGAGATCCGGACCAGCTCGCTCTCGTCCGGAAACGACCCCGAAGCCACATCGCGCCTGAACTCGGCAAACGCAGCCACGCGGTCCTGTTGCAGTCGCGCGTATTCGGCCCGGAAATCCCTGTAGACCCGGGCATGACGGGGCACGTGACCTTCGGTTTCGCCGAGGACATCGACCGAAAACAGGTACTGGACATCGCAGCCCGCGCCCGAACCCATGGAAATCACGACGAGTGACGTCCGCCGGGAAATCGCCGCCGCGACCGCCGGCGGCACGATTTCCATCTCGACCGCAAAGGCGCCCGCGTCCTGATAGCGTCGGGCGTCATCCAGAATGGCGAGGGCATCATCTGCCGTTTTGCCGCGTGCCGCGAAGCCGGTCCATCGGGCCTTTTGCGGCATGAAGCCGATGTGGCCGACAACAGGAATCGCCTCCATCGCCATGGCTTCGATCACGTCATAGTGCATCGGGCAATAGATGCTGTCGGCCCCAGCCTCCATTGCCTCGAAGGCCGCGCGCTTGGCCGCGTCGGCATTGGCGTGTTCGCCGTAGATCAAGCCGAACGTGAAATGCGTGTTCGGGGCGGCGGCACGGAAATCGTCGCGGGCATGCTTGCGGCCTGACACGATGATCTCGATCCCCGCTGCCTCGGCAGCAACGGCATGCTCAACCGAGGCCACGTTGAGTTCGGTAAGCTGACCCTTTCCCTTGTGGTCGATCAGGTCCTTGACAGTCATCTTCATTCCGCACGCCCTCCGGACTGCGGCAGGTCGGTGCCACGCAGGATCAACTCCGCGTCGATCAACTGCTGATGGGGTCCGGCGTCGCCGCCGAGCTTCGCGACCATCATGCGCCCCAGCCGCATCCCGAGCGCGTCGAGATCCTGGCGAAACGTCGTGAGACCCGTTCCGACATGGGCTGCAACGGGTACGTCATCGCAGCCGATCAACGCCATGTCCGGGCCAGGCCGGATCCCGAACTGGCGCATGGCCTCCATTGCCGAAAGGGCAATCACGTCGTTGCCGCAAAAGATCGCGGTCGGACCGACGCCGCGGGTGATCAGTTCGGTCACGGCATCCGCGCCGGTCTTTCGCGACAGGTAGCATTCAATCTCGAGAGCGGGGTCGTGCCCGATTCCATGCGTCTCCAGCGCATCACGGTAGCCGTGCAGGGCATGGTTCGAATAGGTGTACCTGAGCGGCGTCGTCAGGTGTGCGATGCGGGCATGACCAAGCCGGATCAGCCGTTCGGTCGCCTTGTACCCGATCTTGTAGTGGTCCACGTCGACCCAGTCGTGATCGGACTTGTCCGTTCGTCCGACGGTCACGAATGGAAAACCGCGCGCCTGCAGCCATTCGACCCGCTCGTCCTCGGGCCGGGTTCGCCCGAACAGAAGCCCGTCGCAGCGACCTCGTTCAACGGAATTGCGAATGATCTCGAACTCGGTCTCATACTCCCGCGCCATGACAATCTGAAGCGCATAACCCTGGGCCTGCAGCGCAAGTTCAACGCCGTCGAGAAGGCTCAGGAAGAACGGGTCGACAAACTTGGTCCAGGGTTTCGAGACCATGAAGGTCACGGTATTGGTTTGCTTCGATCGCAGGCTCGACGCCGCGAAACTCGCTCGGTAGCCAAGTTGCTCTGCAACAGCTTCTACTTTGCGGCGGGTTTCGAGCTTGACGTCAGAGTATCCGTTGAGCGCACGGCTGACGGTCGAGACCGAAAGACCGGTCTGTTCGGCCACGTCCCTGATCCCCAATCTTCTGGCGGGTTCGCCCATCAGTTTTCCTCTGCGATCACGTAGCCATGCGCAGGCAGCGCGGCCTCACGACGTTCGCCCGAAAGCAAGCTCATTCGGTCGTGCCACGGAACACTCCGGGGAAAGCCCGAGAAATTGAACGCGCACATGACCCTTTGTTCCTCGTGAACGCGGAAAAAGACAAGCCAGTCCTTCTCGTGCTCTGCCGGTTCGAACGATCCGTATCGCAGGGCCGCGTTCGCACGGCGCAACGCAATCAGCGCGCGGCAACTTTCCAGGATCGACCCGCTCAACCCGTCCTGCCGAGCTACCGAAAGCGCGGCATGGGCCGGATCGCATGGCAGCCAGGTGCACGCATTCCTCGAGAACCCGAGCTGGTCCGTGTCGTCCCAGGGAAAGGGCGTGCGCGCACCGTCGCGTCCGCGATCGTGCGGCCAGAACCGGATGCCTTCGGGGTCCTGAATCGCTTCACGCGGCACGCGCGAGTGCGGCAACCCCAGTTCCTCTCCCTGGTAGAGGATGACGGTGCCGCGAAGACAAAGCAGAAGTGCATGCAGCATCGTCACCTTTGCCGGACTGCCCTCGGCACCCCACCGGCTGGCCACGCGGAAGACATCGTGGTTTGAAAACGCCCACGTCGGCCAGCCTTGGCCTTCGCCCGCTTCCAGGACCGTGGCCGCGATGGTCGATCCGTTCAACTCGGGGGCAAGCAGGGCGAAGCTGTAGGCCGTGTGCAGCCTGTCAGGTGTCGTGTACTCGGGCATGCGCTCGACCTGCCGGTCGCACGAGATCTCGGCCAGCAGCATCCGGTCCCCGGCGACATCGCGCATGCGCTCGAGAAACGGCAGGTTCTCCGGTCGCGAACGGTCGAAGAGCCTTTGCTGCATGTAATAGGGATTGGCTGGCACCTCGTCGATTTCTGCCGCAGGATTGTCCCGCAGCGCAGGGTCGTGCATGAAGAAGTTGGCGACGTCCAGCCGCAGACCATCGACACCCAGGCCGAACCAGAAATCCATGATGCCAAGCACTTCGTCCTGCACGTCCATGTTGTGCAGGTTCAGGTCGGGCTGCTCGATCAGGAAATTGTGCAGGTAGTACTGACGCCGCTCGGGTGCCCATTCCCACGCAACGCCGCCAAACCGCGCGAGCCAGTTGTTGGGCGCGCCGCCGTCGGCTTTCGCATCGGCCCAGACATACCAATCCGCCTTTTCGCTGTCCCTGCCGGTGCGGCTTTCGACAAACCACGGATGCAGGTGCGAACTGTGGGAATAGACTTGGTCGATGACGACCCTCAGCCCCAGACCATGCGCCGCCTGCACGACCTCGCGGAAGTCTTCCAGCGTTCCAAATCGCGGATCGACCTGTCGGTAGTCGGAAACATCGTAGCCCGAATCGTGCATCGGGGAGGGAAAGAACGGCGTGATCCAGATCGCGTCTATCCCGAGCCCCGCGAGATAGTCCATCCGGCTCAGAAGCCCCCTCAGATCGCCCTCGCCGTCGTCATCGGAATCCATGAAGCTGCGCAGGTAGACTTCGTAAATGCAGGCCCCTCGCCACCATTCTGCGTGCTCCGGTCATCTCCGGCAATGCCGCCATAGTCGTCACGGTCATCTCCGGCAATGCCGCCATATTCAAAAACGTTTTTGGAGATCGGTCAAGAATTCCGCCGGAATTTGACCGAAACCGGGGTCGGAATCACGAAAAACCTTGACCGGACTGCGCAATTTCGCAACTCTTCCACGTGAAGCCCAAAAACGTTTTTGGGGTTTCTGGCGCAATGAGCTTCAGGGAGGGAAATATGCGCAAGTTCCGTAATTCAGTACTTCTGGCGGCATCCGGCCTTGCGATGAGCATCGGGACAGTCTGGGCAGGCGACTGGTGTTCAGGACAAACGATCCGGCTGTTTTCAGGCGGCCCGGCCGGCGGTGCATTCAACTCGATCATTGATCGCGGCGCGATGCAGGCGGCGGAAGACACCGGCGCAAATGTCCAAATCATCTACTCGGATTGGGACTTCGACAAGATGGTCACCCAGCTCCGCGAGGCGATCAGCCAAGCGCCCGACGGCATCGCGATGATGGGGCACCCGGGTGACGACGCGATCATGCCGTTGGCGGCTGAGGCCGCTGCCGCGGGAATCCCGATGATGTACATGAACGTGGACGTGCCGGAAGTGCGTGCGGCCTTCGGGTCCGGGTACGTCGGGGCCACGCTATACCAGCAGGGACGGAACCTTGGCGCCGAGACCCTGCGTCTTGCGGGCGACAGGCTGCAGCCTGGCGATAGGGCAATCGTCATGAGCCGGTGGGAAAGCGAAAACCGCGCTCAGCGCGAACTCGGCCTCGTGGACGTGCTGGAAGAGTTCGGCATGACGGTCATCAAGCTGCAAGAGGCCGAGGGCGCTTCTGCCGACCAGATGCTGCAGATCCCGGTCCTGACCTCGACCCTGATCGCCAACCCCGACACCAAGCTCATCGGCTATCCCGGTGGCCCGTGGCTGGCTGCGGCACCGGTGTTCATGGATGCGGTTGGCAAGGGTCCCGGCGACATCATGGCGGTTGGCTTCGACCTTGGCCAGGGCGTCATGACGGCGTTCGACGGCGGGTACGTGACGGTGACAGCGGACCAGCAGCCCTACCAGCAGGGATACCTGCCGGTTCTGTCGCTCTGCCAGCAGCTGGTCTACAAGCTGGGACCGCTTAACGTGGACACCGGCGCTGGCTTCGTGACGGCGGACAACTACAAGGATGTGGTTGCCCTCGCCGAGCAGGGCGTCCGCTAGTCCAGGATTTCTCCCGGGCCGGCCGATTCCCGAAACCGGCCCGGGGCCGGACCTTCCAATCCGGAGCACGCTCATGTCCGCGGCATCAGAGCCGGTCGTTGAACTGCGCAATATCGTCAAGCGATTCGGATCGGTCGAAGCCTTGTCAGGCGTCACGATGACCGTCCGCCACGGCGAGGTTCTTGGGCTGCTGGGAGACAATGGCGCGGGCAAGTCAACGCTGATCAAGACCCTTGCCGGAGTGCACGACCCCGACGAAGGCGAGATCATCGTGAAAGGCGAGGTTCGCAAGCCCTGGACGCCCGCGGCCGCGCGCGACGCAGGCATAGAGACGGTCTTCCAGGATCGCGCGCTGGCGCCGCAGCACTCCATAGTGACCAATATCTTCATGGGGCGCGAGATTGCGAACTCTCTCGGTCTTCTGCGGGTGCAAATGCAGATCGACGAGGCCAACAGGCTGATGCGCGAAATCGGTTTCACCTCGAAGGTGTTCAACCCGGAAAGCACAGTCGGGACGCTTTCAGGGGGTGAGCGGCAGGGGGTGGCGATTGCCCGAGCGCTCTACAATCAGGCGGATGTGATCGTGCTGGATGAACCGACGACAGCGCTGTCGCTGACCGAGACCCAAAAGGTCTTCCGTTTCGTGGAGGCGGTCAAGTCCTCGGGCCGGACCGTGGTCTTCATCGGGCACAACATCCATCACGTCTGGGACATCGCCGACCGGTTCTTCGTCATCGACCGTGGGGCGGAAGCCTTCGAAGGCGCCAAGTCCTCTTTCACCGGCGCCGATCACCTGATCGAGATGATGCACCAGCTCGCAGAAACCGGCAGCGCGGACACGAGCTCGCTTTTGGAGCCGGCGTGAGGATGAACACTGTGAACGACGCGACAGCCAATGCCAATTCAGGGGACGACCGCACTGAGCAATCCCGATGGACGCTCTTTTACCGCAAGAACGGCCGGGCTCTGAACGCATTCCTGGCCCTTGTCCTGGTTTGGGTCTTTTTCGCGGTGAACAACCCGGCGCTTTTTCTGAACCCGCTGTTCTACAATGCATTCCTGTTTTCAGTTCCGGCAACGATTTTTCTGACCACCTCTTTGGTCTTTGTCATTGTTTCGGGCGAACTCGATCTGGCATTTCCGTCGGTCGTCGGTGCAGCCGGCGGAGTGTTCATGTACTCCGTCGTGCTCGGAGTGCCCGTGATACCAGCGTTCCTTCTGACCATGGGCTTCGGAGCGCTGATCGGTCTCGGCATCGGACTGATCGTTGTCTACGGGCGCATTTCCTCGCTGGTCGCAACGCTGGGTCTCAACTTCTTCATCCTCGGCATCGTCAACCTGCTCGCCCAAGGTCGGACCATCTCCGCGCCCGAGGCGATGAACAGCTTCGGATACACGCTCTTCGTCGGCAAATGGCACTTGTTCGACACGGCGCTGAGGGTGCCGAACCACTTCATTTGGTCACTGGTCTGGGTGGCATTCTGCTATGTGCTCTTCAAGTATCATCGGTTCGGCAACCGTGTGCAGCTTGTCGGAGACAATACCGACAGCGCCCGTGAAATGGGCATCAACATCGAGCGCATTCGCGTCAGCGTCTTTGTCGTATCAGGTGTCGCCGCGGCAATCACAGGTGCATTGCTCGTGCAGATGGCGAACATGGTCTGGTTCCCGACCAGCGGAAAGGCATATCTGCTGATCGCGCTTGCGGCACTTTTCGTCGGCGGCACGCCGACCTGGGGCGGCGTGGGCACGATCTTTGGCGCGTTCTTTGGAGCGATGACCGTCACGCTGATCCCGTCCGGCGCGGTCGGTGCGGGATTTGCCGGCTATTGGACAGACTTCATATTCGGCCTCGTCATCATCCTGACCATGATCGCGCACCGATTTTCGGGCGCGCGGGTCCGATGACATGGGCGCGGCGGCGGTCACCGGAGCGGCGGGCGGCATTGGCGGCGCGATAGCGCGAGCGCTTGCGGATGCCGGATACGAAGTGGCGCTGCTGGACCGCGTTCGGCCACAACCACTGGAGGACGGCGAGGGCCTTGCCCTGGCCGTCGACCTGACCGACCCAGACGCGGTCGGCACGGCCTTCGAGCGCATCCGCTGTGCGTTCGGCGCGCTCGACGCGTTGGTCAACGTTGCCGGGATCAACCACCGCTCACCCGTCGCGACGATGGAGGTGCGGGACTGGGACCGCATGATGGACACAAATGTCGGCTCCATGTTCCTGACCGCAAAGTTCGGCCTGCCCCTGCTGGAGAGAGGCCGGGGACGTGCGATCGTCAATATGGCCTCGGTCTCGGGGCACGTCGCCTCGGCCGACTATCCGGCCTATGTCATGACCAAGGCGGCGGTCGAAAGCTTCACCACAGCGCTTGCCCAAGAGGCCGGTGACCGGGGCATCCGCGTGAATGCAGTGGCGCCAGGCTGGGTGAACGCCGGGTTCACCGATCACGCGAAGGCCAAGGCCGATGACCCAGCGCTGCTGGACGCGGCGGCCCGGGATGCTCACCTGCTGGGCCGCATGGCGGAACCGTCCGAGGTTGCTGCCGCGGTCCTTTGGTTGTGCTCGGACAAGGCATCGTTCGTGACCGGCCAGACGCTCTTCGTCGACGGCGGCTTCATGAGGAAGCACTGACGATGTCTTCGATGGCGATCACCGGCGGCGCGGGCGGCATCGGTGCGGCGCTTGTGCGCAAGCTTGAGGCTGCGGGTCAACGGACGATTTCGCTGGACCTGGAACCAAGCGCAGAGGCGTCCGAATGCCACGTGCTCGATGTTTCGGACGAGGTGGCCGTCGCGAAGGCGTTCAGGGCCGCCGAGACTCTGGCGGGCCTTGCCTGCATCGCTGGCACGAACGCGCGCGGCCGGGTCGAGGGTCTCTCGTGGGATGAGTGGAACCGCGTCATGGCGGTGAACGTTCGCGGCGCGATGCTTGCCATGAAGCACGCCAGCGGGCGGCTGCGCAATGGGGGCAGCATCGTCCTGATGTCTTCCGTGTCGGCCAAGATCGGCACCGACGGCTATGTCGCCTATCACACGTCGAAGGGCGCATTGCTGGGCCTGATGCGGGCCGCGAGCGGCGAGTTCGCCCCACGCGGCATCCGGGTGAATGCCGTCAGCCCAGGCTGGGTCGATACCGCCTTCACCGACCGCGCGCTGGCCGAACAGCCGGATGGCGAAGCCGTCAGGGCAATGGCAGGCGACGCACACATCCTCGGCCGAATGGCGCGGCCCGAAGAAATCGCCGACGCGATCGTTTTCCTCATGTCCGACGCGGCAAGCTTCGTTACCGGTACCGAGTTGATTGTCGACGGGGGGTTCCTGTGCAGGCGATGAGCGACAACGCCTCGACAGACAGGGAGTTGCTGGCACGAGGTTACGCCCGCCTCCCGCATCTGTTGCCGGACGATCTGGTGGCCCGACTGATCCGCATGTCCGCGGCCAACGTGGAACGGGCGAGCGAAGCGCATCGGGCGGCAAACCGTTCGCAGGGTTCGCTGATCAACATCGCGACGGAACCGGGCTACGCCGAGCTTGTTGCCGCTCCGGAGATCCTGAACGGGCTCGCGGGTCTGGGCTTCTGCGATCTGCGATTTCAGTCCGGCTTTCTGATCTCGAAGCCCGGCAACTCGCCGGCGCTCTTCTGGCATCAGGACTGGTGGGGATGGTCGCTTGAATCCTCCTATCTTGCCCGTCCGCAGCAGATCGGCGTGATGGTCTACCTTGGCCGGACCAGCGTCTCGAACGGCTGCCTGAGGGTGCTGCCGGGCTCACACATGCAAAGCCACCGCCTGCACGACTCAATCACGGCACACGACGCCGGGTTGTCCCGCGTTGAAGACGAGAGACACGAACTCTACCAGAGCGCCCAGGGCGAGGTTGCCCTTCCGAGCAAACCGGGGGACGTGCTTGTCATCGACGCCCGACTTCTGCATTCGGCCTATCCCAACACCACTGACCAGGAGCGGATGCTGCTGACGCTTTGGTATCATCCCTTTTGGCCAGACCTGCCGCGAGGCATTCGCGCCCATGCCGCCAACGTCTTCGATGGCGCGGTGTCCGACGTTTCCCATGACAGCTGTCCAACACCTCGAAGCTGGCCGCCGGAGGCGTTGAAGAAGATCTCGGCTTTGGTGCCTGAGCCCCCCGGCGGACCACCGGTCGAATTCGACAGGCGCCCCGATACCGATCGGATGGAGGCCATGCGTGACTGACATGTACACGAAAGAAGGTGACGCGCTGATCATCCGCTTCAACAGCGAGTGCGTGCGGGTCGAAGCCTGGGGGCCGGACGCCCTGAGAACGCGTGCGCGCCCCGGGGGGAAAGTCGCCGAACCGCATGTCAGCGCGCTCTTGGCGGCCGCGCCGTCAAGACCATCGATCGCGATCGACGGGACGCGCGCCCGTATCCGAAACGGGCGAATCGAGGCGCGGATAAGGCTGGCGCGCCGGCTTGGTGCAGACGTCCGTCAGGAACCGGTGATTGGATATTACGACACGGTGACGGGCGAAGAGATCCTGTCTGAAGCACGCAGTCATTTTGCCGGACCCCCGCCGCGGCGGTTCAAGCCGATCGCATCGGGAAGCTTTCAGCTTGAGGCGACATTCACGGCCTATGACGATGAGCACCTGATGGGCCTCGGCCAACCGCAACACGGGCGGGAGGACCTGAAGGCCACCTCGACCAACCTCGTGCAACAGAACACGCACGTGGTCGTCCCTTTCGTGATCTCGTCACGAGGCTACGGGTTCTTGTGGAACAATCCGGCGGTTGGTCGAGTCGAATTCGCGTCCAACATCACGCGCTGGCGGGCCGACGCGACGCCAGGCCTCGACTACTGGATCACCGCCGGCGAGACACCGGAGCACGTACTGCGGACCTACATCGCCGCGACCGGACTGCCGCCCGCATGCCCCAACTGGGTGACCGGCTTCTGGCAATCGAAGCTTCGCTATCGCTCGCAACAGGAAGTCGTGAACGTCGCCCGCGGCTACCGGCAGCGTGGGATTCCGCTGTCGTGCATCGTGATCGACTTCTTCGCCTGGACCCGGCAGGGCGAGTGGGAGTTCGACCCCGCCGAATGGCCCGACCCGGAGGGCCTGGTGCGCGAACTGGACGAAA
The DNA here is from genome assembly GCA_965208685.1 of Paracoccaceae bacterium. Taxonomy (GTDB): domain Bacteria; phylum Pseudomonadota; class Alphaproteobacteria; order Rhodobacterales; family Rhodobacteraceae; genus JAJEFO01. Next base: position 3,105,994 of record CBDBPL010000007.1, read on the forward strand.
TGGGCGTGAAGACCATCGTCTCGATCTGGCCGACGGTCGGCGCGAACGCGAAGTACTTCGCCGAGATGCGCGAAAAGGGGTATCTCCTGCGCACCGAGCGTGGCGTACCTGCGGTCATCCAGTTCCCCGACAAGGACCCGTTCGGGGTTCACTTCCTGACATATTACGACGTCTTCAACCCCGATGCCCGCGACTTCCACTGGGACAAGGCCAGGCGGAACTACTTCGACCGGGGCATCAGCAGCTTCTGGCTGGATTCCTGCGAACCGGAGATGCGACCCGCAGATGCGGAAAATGTACGAACTCACCTCGGCAACGGGGCGGAGATGCTTTCGGCCTATCCGCTGCTCCATGCGCAACGCTACGCCGACGGCCTGAAAGAGGCAGGCGCCAACGATGCGGTGCTCCTGTGTCGCTCGATCTGGGCAGGCGGGCAGCGTTACCCGGTCATCCTGTGGTCCGGCGACGTCTGGTCGACATGGGAAGACTATCGCGCCCAGATCGCTGCGGGACTGCACGCGGCCATGTCGGGAATCGGCTGGTGGACGACCGATATCGGTGGATTCTACGAGGGCCACTCCGACGATCCCGAATTTCCCGAACTTCTTGTCCGCTGGTTCGAATTCGGTGTGTTCTCGCCGGTCTGCCGCCTGCACGGCGTCCGAGTGCCGAACGACGTTCCTTTCGCATCCACTGACGGCGAAGTCGATTATGGCCGAGATCTCTTCCAGGTCTTCACCGACACGGGCGGCGACAACGAGGTCTGGAGCTACGGACCCAAGGTGGAAGAGATCCTGACGCGGCTGCTGGAGCTGCGCGAACGGCTGCGCCCCTATCTGGCCGAAGTCATGGCAGAATACACCGCGACGGGCGTGCCGCCGATGCGCCCATTGCCCTTCGCGTTTCCCTCCGACACGGCGCTGCGGATCCCACAAGGCGCATACATGCTCGGGCCCGAACTGCTGGTGGCGCCTGTGCTGGAGCCCGGAGCGAAATCGCGGGAGACATGCCTGCCAGTTGGACGCGACTGGGTACACGCCTGGACTGGCGAGCTTTACGCAGGAGGCACTGCGACCCGGGTCTCCGCGAAGCTGGGGATGCCGCCCGTCTTCTGTTTGGCGGAACATTGGAGCGTTCACATGAGCAGCTTTGAGAACCTGTCGCTGTAAGCTCATCGCGACCTTGGCCCGACACTCGACCTGGAAACTCTGCTCGCGCTGAGGCGATTCCTTCCGCGTCCGCCAGGAATCCGCCTCGACATACCGCCCGCTCACCGCAGCGTTGGCGCCGGGATCGATTCGCCGTGCCGGACGGCGTGCGTTTGACCCTCACCTACATGGCCCCGGTCAGCGCCGTCCCGTCTGCAATCAACTGGTGCCTGTTCGTTTGCCGGCGTCGCCGTACCGACGGCAAGTTGGGCGGGAAATGGCGCCGCTCCGCTCGATTCTCAACCCCGGTTGCCAACGGGCCCTGGTGCCTGAAATCGAAGAACTGCCTGGCTGGGGTGGTAGGATTCGAACCTACGATACACGGTACCAAAAACCGCTGCCTTACCACTTGGCTACACCCCACCGGGCGGGCGTTACTTACGCAAGCCGATTGGTTCATGCAAGACCCGCACTCCGCGATTCAGTGCATTGCGGCTGTCGGGCTCATCCGTGCTGTTTCTCGATCTTCGAGAGTTTCCCGACAACCAGGGAAATCACCGCTGCGAAGAAGCTGAGAAGGGCACCCATCTTCGCCGCATCCTGCACGGCGCCCGGATCGAAGGCGACAGTGGCGATGAACAGAGAGACCGTGAAGCCGATCGCGGCGACGCAACCGATCACGAAGAGATCGACTATGCGTACGCCCGACGGCAATCCAAGCTTCATTGGACTGGCCGCGAACCAGCCGAAGAGCAGAACGCCGAAAGGCTTGCCCACGATCAGGCCCAGGAGAACCAGCCAGGTCGCCGTGCCAATGGCAGAGAACTCGACACCCGCGTTCAGCAGGCCAAAGAAGAACAGAATGACCTCGACGGGATGCTTCAGCAGGTGCTCGCAGTGGTTCAGCAGATCCGTCAGGTACTGCTCCGCCTCGGCAAAGATGCCGAAGGCGCGGTCTGCATGAGGAAGTGTCGGCACGATGGGGAGCAGGCCGAGCGCGGGATGCAGACCGCTTTCCTGGAACCCGTACCAACTCATGGCTCCTGCCACGAGATAGGGCCAAAACGACAGCTTCTTCCGCACCCAGGTCGACTTGCGGCGCTCCTGGTCCGCCCGGTCCAGCCAGCGAGGCAGCCAGTTGAAGAGCACGTAGACGGCGATCGCCGAAAAGACCGACAGCAGGAACCACTCGGGCGCCAGCTCGCCGGATGGGTAGAAGACGGCGAGGATGATCAGGCCGCAGGCGTCATCGGCAATTGCGAGAAGCAGCAGGAAGCGGACTGCCGGATGCCCGGCCCCGAACACGAGCCGGCCCACAAGATAGCTGAAGGCGATGTCCGTGGCCGTCGGTATCGCCCAGCCGTTCGCCACCGCATCGTACGTATCCGAGCCAAGATATGCCGCGAGCCCGAGGTACACGACGATCGGACCGATCATCCCTCCCGCGGTTGCGACAAGCGGCGTTGCCGCCTTTCTGCCCCGGAGCGAGCCGTTCTCAAGTATCATCGCCTCCCAGACCTCCTTCGCCGCAATCGCGAAGAAAAAGGCCATCAGCACGTCGTTCACGAGGAAGTGGAAGCTCAGGACCTTTGCGGCACCAGGATCCGGCAAGTCACTGACTTGGTGGAATCCGTAGTACTTGCCGTAGGCTTTCTGCCAATAGGCTGCATCCACGCCCGCCCAGTCGTTGAACCAGAGCGGATACTCGACCAGCAGCTTGTAGGTTCCGGGATCGGCATTCGCCCAGACAAGCGCGATCAGCGCCCCGATGATCAACAGCAGCGAATAGTTGGTAACGAAGTTCCAGACACGATACATCCCGACGCTCCTTCAAGCATTCTGGCCGAAATAAACTGCCATCCCGTGCTGGGCAAGCCGAGGGCCCGCATTTCCAGCGCACCGTGCAGTGACGGCTGCATGCAGGTCATGCATGCCCGAATTGCCGGAAGCTTGACAGGCAGTCATGCGGGGCAAGCCGATCGGCCAGTACCAGCGTTCAGGCGATCATGCCCCAGGCAAGTCCCGCGATCAGCGCGCCCATGAGCGCAATTCCGAGATAGCCGGCAAAAACCCGTGGCTTGACAAGCGCCCAAACGGCAATGGCGGCAGGAATGGAACTCACGCCTCCGGCCAGCACGAAAGACATGGCAGCTCCAGGTGCCATTCCCTGGGCCAGAAGTGCATCGACCAGCGGCACGGCTGCGTAGCCGTTCAGGTACGCCGGCGCGCCTACGATAGCTCCCAGAAGGACCGGAACCACGCCCTCGCCGCCCAGAATGCCCGCGATCATTTCTGCCGGCACATAAGCAAGCATCAGCGCTTCGACCATGTAGGCGAGCATCAGCCACTTTCCGAGAAAAAGCGCGTTTTCAATGACGGCACCGCGGAAGGTCTCTCGGCGCGGTCGTTCGCGCCAGAAACGCCATTCGGGCGTGCCCTTGAACGGCGACGGAGCGCATCCGCATCCCTTTTCCCGGGGCTGCGGCCTCAAGGGGTCGGCAAAGACCGGAGACTGGAAGAAGGCGCGGACGATCATCCCGCCAAGAAGACCCATGCCCACAGCGCTGACGGTCTTCGCGACAGCAAAAGGCATGCCAAGCGTCCCGGCCGTTATCAGGAACATCGCCGGGTCCATCAAGGGAGAGGAAAGCCAGAAAGCCATCACGGCGGACAGCGGTGCACCAATCGCCAGAAGGGCGGCGATGAAGGGGATCACTTCGCAAGAACAGAAGGGTGACAGTCCTCCCAGAAGCGCTGCCAGCACGATCATCCGCACCTCTCGCCCTTCGAAGGCTTTCACGAGCAAGGCTTCCGCACCAGTCGCCTTCAGAAATCCCACTGCCAGAACTGCGAACAGGATGAACATGCCCGTTTGGGAAAATGCGCCCATCGCGAAGCTCACGGTTTCCTTCGCCTGCAACGGATCGAAGACCGCAACGACTAGCGGCAGCGCCAGGACCAGAAGCCAGACCCGGTCGATCCGCGCCCTTCCAGCCAGCGATGCAGTCAAGTCAGCCATGATTTCCGGCCCCTCCGTCAACCACGTCCGCACAGCACTCGTTCAACAGGAATTTCGAGAGCTCCTGCATGCGCTCATAGGCGGCACCGACGCAGATGATCCTGCGCCCAGCCCGCATCTGCCGCACAAGGCCCGCCGCAGCGAGGAATTTCATGTGGTGGGTCAGGGTGGATCCCGTCACCCCTGACCTCTCTCCCAGTTCTCCAATGGACAACCCTTCAGGCCCGGCACGCACGAGAACCCTGAGCACGGACAGGCGCTGCTCCGAGCCCAATGCCGCGAAGCTCGAGGCGGCCTGGTTCAGGTCCAGCATCGATTCGGGTTCTATCATTTTCATATTTCTAGAAATATAGAAATGAAAGCGGTTGTCAATGAGCGTGTTCACATGGGTCGACCTGGAAGACAGGATCGGCGTCACAGGCCAGGTTGGCTGTCGTTTGTCAGGCGCAAGCTCTCGTCCGAAGTCACCGAGCCAGGACCTGCGGATTCACCACGTTGATCGGGTCGCCACGGGCAAAGGCACTGATCTGCTCGAAGGCGTCCTTGAACTGCAGTTCGAATTCGTCTTCCGTCACGTAGCCGATGTGAGGCGTGAGGCGTCGGCAAAACGTTGGGCTGCCTCAGCAGGACATGCGCCGGGTCCAGGAGCGGCTCGTTCTCGAACACGTCGGTCGCAACAAGGATGCGGGCGCGCTTCACTTCCGCTTCAAGCGCGCCAGGTTCGATGAGACCCGCACGGGACATGTTGACCAGAAGAGAGCGATCAGCCATCGCGGCCAGATCGGAAGCTGTGACAATTCCGCGTGTCGCGGGCGTCAGGCGCACATGCAGGCTGATAATGTCCGACGTTGCGAAGAGCGCCTCGCGGCTCTCTCCGAACCAAGACCGTTCAGGATCATGGTCAACCGATTCGCTAGCCTGTAGGAGATCCAGGATCCAGCAATCGCATCGGTGGTCTCATGGACAACGGCCTTTCCGATCTCAAGAGACATCTCGGCGCGTGCAACCTCTGCACCACGCGTTTCGCGGCAACGGCCACGGGGCATCGGCCCCGCCCGGTTGTCTGGTTCGAAGCCACCGCCCGCCTTCTTGTCGCCGGGCAGGCGCCCGGACGGCAGGTGCACGAGATCGGAATTCCCTTCAAGGACAGGTCCGGCGATCGCCTCCGCGACTGGATGGGAGTTGATGAGGTGACCTTCTATGACACTTCGCGCGTCGCCGTTGTGCCGATGGCATTCTGCTTTCCGGGCTACACCGCCAACGGCAGCGACCTGCCGCCACCTGCCATCTGCGCGGAGACATGGAGGGCCCGCGTGCTCGGCGGCCTGCCTGCCGTTCGGTTGACGCTGCTTGTCGGCGGTCATGCACATGCCTGGCATCTCGGTCTCCCGAGCAACGCCAAGGTGACGGACACCGTCCGCGACTGGAAGTCCCGGCTTCCGGATGCGTTTCCCCTGCCCCACCCGTCCTGGCGGAACACGGGTTGGCTCAAATCCAATCCCTGGTTTGAGACGGACTTGCTTCCCGAACTCAAGGCTCGTGTGCAGGAAGCGCTCGCTTGATAAGCACTCCTTGGGAAGGCAGGAAGGGCTCGACCTCAGCGGTGAAAAGTGCGCTGCCGCGAACCACCCGTGGCCCTGCCAGGCGCGGTCACGCATGCACGATCTGTCCGCGACGATTGGTCAATATCCACGGCGCCGATCGACGAGATGCAGCAATGGCTCTCCTCCCTCGCCACGGCGAATGTTCTCCACGATGACGCCCACCGCTGTTTCCGGCCGCGTAGCGGACGCAATATGCGGCGTCACCGTGACGCCCGGATGTGCCCAGAACGGATGATCGCTCGGCAGGGGCTCTTCGCGAAAGACGTCAAGCGTGGCATGCGCGATGTGGCCACTGTCAAGCGCGGCGAGCAGCGCGTCGTCGTCGATCAACGGACCGCGTCCCGGATTGATCAGGATGCTCCCCTTCGGCAGGAGGGCAAGCCGTTCAGAGTTCATGAGTTCCTCGGTCGCGGGCGTGAGCGGCAGGAGGAGAATCAGCAACTCTGCCGTGCTGAGCGCCTCGACGAGCCCGCCGTCCCCCGACAGGCACGTCATGCCCGGCACGTCCTTCCCGCCCCCGCTCCAGCCGGTTACGGGAAAGCCCAGACCCGAAAGCGCCCCGCCTACGGCGCGGCCAAGCACGCCAAGCCCCAGGATCGTCAACGGTCGTTCGCGCGCAAGCGGCGGCACGCAAGGGTCCCAGTCCGCGTCGCGACGGCAAACGTCGCGGTCGATGCCGAGATGATGACGCAGCGTGTGAGCGACACACCATTCAACCATTCCGTCGGTCAGCCCAGGATCCACCATGCGTGCGAGCGGCGCCGTCAAGGTCTCGTTGGCGACCACGCTTTCCACGCCCGCCCAGAGATTCAAGACCGCCTTGGCGCCTGTGAAGGGCGAGAAGTCCTTCATGTCGCTCCACGGCGCATAGACGATGTAGTCAATGGTCTCCGGCGATCGAGGCATGCGCTCGCGAATGACCTCGGCCTCGATGCCTGCTTCCATCAGCGCGGCCGGCAGGAGGTCACCAAAGTCGTCCCAGTCCACGGGCTGCCCTGAAATCAGGACCCTTATCAATTTCGCCACCTGTAGACGTGCGCAGACTGCACCAGGCCGAAAGCCGCCATCAGGACCAGCAAGGCCGATCCGCCATAGGAAACAAGCGGCAGAGGAACTCCAACAACCGGGGCAAGTCCTACGACCATCGAGATGTTGACCAGGACATGAAGGAACAGTGTCGCCGACACGCCAAGCGTAAGAAGCGCCCCAAAGCGATTCTTGTTTCCAAGCGCCGACAGGACGCAAACGAAAATGATCAGGCCGTAGAGCGAAAGCAGGGAGAACCCTCCAACAAATCCGAACTCTTCGGCCAGCGTCGTGAATATGAAGTCGGTGTGTTTCTCAGGCAGGAAGTTCAGGCGTGACTGCGTACCTTGCATGAAGCCCTTCCCGGCCCAACCGCCGGAACCCAACGCAATCTTGGACTGCGTTATGTGATAGCCCGCCCCAAGAGGATCGCTCGAAGGATCAAGAAATATGCTGATGCGGCGATACTGGTAGTCTTGCAGGATTTGCCAATCCGTGCCGCGCGACAGGAAGACTGTGAACACCATGCCCGCCGCCGCGCCAATCACGCCCAGGAAGTACCACCAGCTCACGCCGGCGCAGAACATCACGATTCCGCTGCCCACGACCAGCAGCACCGTCGTGCCCAGGTCAGGCTGCCTGAAGATGATCGTCGCCGGAACGAGAATCAAGATCAGCGGCACAAGAACCCATTGTGGCCGCGACACGCTGGAAAGCGGCAACCAGTCATAGTAGGCCGCGAGACTCATCACGAGCGCGATCTTCATCATTTCCGAGGGTTGAAACTGGATGAAACCGAGATCGATCCAGCGCTGCGCACCCATGCCGACGGTTCCAAAGAGCTCCACCATGATCAGGAGGCCGAGAGCGCAGACATATGCCAGCCCGGAAACCGAACGCCAGAACCAGATCGGCACCAGCCCGATCGCCAGCATCAGGACAAGGCCTACCGCGAACCGCTCCACATGAGGCTCTGCCCAGCGGGATGCATCCCCACCCGCCACCGAAGTCAGCATCAGGAATCCCACCGAGGCAACTGCAGTCAGCAGGATCGCAAGCGCCCAGTTGACATAAAGGATCTTGCGCGCGCCCGCCGGAATGAACCGTACCCTGTATTCGAGAAAGCTCATGCCCTGCTCGCTTCCCGGGCCGGTTTCTGGCGCGGGCGCAGCACCATCTCCTGGTGTTGCTGCCTGATCGCTTCCCGCTGATCCTCAGGATAGGCCGTCAGGGGCGGAATGCCCCCGAACAGCGCGTAGAGCAAAATGTCCCGCGCGGGCGGCGCCACGAGCGAACCGCTGCTGCCATGCTCTACGACCACGGCAATGGCGAATTTCGGCCTGTCGTAGGGCGCAAATGCGACAAAGAGGCCATGGTCCCGGAGATGCCGGGGCAGCTCTTCGTTCTTCGTGACTCCCCGTTCGCGCTCGGCTTCCGAGATGCCGCGCACCTGGCTGGTTCCAGTCTTGCCTGCCATGAGGAATTCCTCGGCAACGATCGGCGACCGCCGGGCCGTTCCTCTTGCGCCATTGACCACGTTGTACATGGCTCGTCGGACCAATTGCATCTGGCCTTCGGGCAAGTCGATCTCGGCGGCTGGCTCTACCGGTGCTTCGATTCCATCGACCGACTTGATCAAGCGTGGATTGACCGCCCGCCCGCTGGCAATGCGCGCGGTCATGACCGCGAGCTGCAACGGCGTGGCCAGGACGTCCCCTTGCCCTATTCCCGCGTTCAAGGTCTCGCCTTCGATCCAGCGCTCGCCACGAACCTGCGCCTTCCACTTGATCGACGGCACGAGTCCGGACCGTACAGCCGAAACGGGAATGTCCGGACGCTGCCCCAGCCCAAACTCCTTGCAGAGCTCCGCGATGAGATCGATGCCGACGCGACGAGCAACCTCGTAGAAATAGACGTCACAGGACTGGGCGATCGCCTTGTCAAGATCCATCCGACCGTGGCCGCCAGCCCTCCAGCAATGAAACTTGCGCCCCCCAAACTCCAAGTGCCCCGGGCAATACACGGTGTCTCGCGGCCCAATCACACCTGCCCGCAAGGCCGCCAGTGCCGTCATCATCTTGAAAGTGGATCCGGGCGGATACTGCCCTTGCACGGACCTGTTGAACAGAGGCACATGGGCATGATCGCGGAGCGCGCCATAGTCCTTCACCGAAATCCCGCGCACGAACAGGTTCGGATCAAAGGACGGCGACGAGACCATGGCCAGAAGGTCGCCGGTCTCGACATCAATGACGACCGCGCTGCCGCTCTCGCCTGCAAGCCGCGCCAACGCATAGTTCTGAAGCCCATGATCAATGGTCAGCTGCAAGTCGCTGCCCGCAACGGATTCATCGCGCCCGAGCTCGCGCATCACCCGGCCAGCCGCGCTTACCTCGATCCTGCGGATGCCGGCGCGCCCACGGAGATCGGTTTCGCGCTTTGCCTCGATTCCGACCTTGCCGAACTGATACTCTGGAATCTGCAAGACGGGATCCGGCGTCTCGGCCTGGGCGAGATCGCTTTCGCTGACCGGTCCGACATAGCCGACGACGTGCGCGAAATCCGGCCCCAAGGGATACACGCGCGACAGACCGACTTCCGGCGTGATGCCTGGAAGGGCTGGTGAATTGACGGCGACTTCCGCAATATCCTCCCAGGCCAGTTGGTCTGCGAGCGTGACCGGCACAAACGGGCTCCGGCGATACATCTCCTTTAGTGCGCGCTGTAGCTTGCTCTCATCAAGTTCCACGAGCCGCCGCACCTTCGAAATGGTCTCTTCCACGTTGCCGGCATCCTCTCGCACAATGACGATTCGGTAGTTCTGACCGTTTTGCGCAACGGGAATTCCGTGCCGGTCGAAAACTTTGCCCCGGCGTGGGGGAATGAGACGTATGTTGACCCGGTTGTCCTCGGCCAGGAACTGGTATTCAGCCGCCTCTTCCACCTGCAGCTGGCGCATCCTCAGCACGAGAGTGGACAAGAGGGCAAGCTGGGCACCGCCCAGCACGAGCGCACGCCGCGAGATTACGCCGGCACTCTCGTCAGATTCTGCCCACGAGCGATTCATTTTCCAACTCTCTCAGGCCGTTCCCAATCCCCAGGATGCAACTTTCTGAGTCCGAGAACACGCTCGGTCAGAAGGACGACAACCGGATAGCTCAGGATTGCAAGCCCAAAGTGCGTTATCGTCATGTCCATGCCGGGATGGGCGATGCCGGACAAGGACAGCATCGCGGTCTCCATGACCTTCATCGCCAGAAGCACCGCCGCAACCAGCAACCACTCCACGAAGAATGTTGCAGCAATCAGTCGCGCTCGTCGTCCGCGAAGGAACTCGCCGGCAAGAACGACCAGCGCCGCCCACAGCCCAGGCGGACGCATGAACAGGATGTCCGCAATCAGGAAAACCGCTGCCAGGAGAAGCGGCGGCACGAATTCGGGACGCCTGACGAGCCAGGCAAACGCCACGACAAGAACGAGTTCCTGACCCGGCATCCTGTCGTCGGGTCCAATGTCCAAAGGCAGGAGCTGGGCGAACCCCACGGCGCCTGCCAGCAGGAGAAATCCCGCCCGAAACTGCCAGGCGCGGCTAACGAGATCAGCCATCGGCATTCTCCCCGTCCGCCTGCACGGCCTCGACCTCCGGCAGCAGCGGGCCAACCAGAACTGCCGGCGCATCCAGTCTCTCGGGCGGAGGGCTGCGAAGCACACGAAGGAATTTCATCCGGTCGTAGTCGGCAGCAAGCCGCAGCCTGAAGCGACCGTCGCGATCCAGCAAGACACTTCCAACCAGCAGTTCCGCAGGCAGCACGCGACCTGCGCCGGACGAGACGACTCGGTCGCCCGGCCGCACGTCGTTAGGGGCATCGAAGAGTTCAAGGACCGGCAGACGGGAGTTGTCGCCCACAAGAAGCGCGCTTTGTCCCGATGGCTGGATCGTGACGGGGACGCGGCTTGCACTGTCCGTCAAGAGCAGCACCCGGCTTGAATGCTGCCCGACACCGAGGATTCGACCGACAAGTCCGAGCCCGTCGGTGACGGCCCATCCATCCGTGATTCCGTCGCGGACGCGCCCGACATTCAGCAGCACGGAATGCTGGTAGGGCGACCCGCTGTCGGCGATGACCTTGCCCGTGACCACGGTCAGCGCCGGGTCCAGCCGGGCCTTGTTCAAGTTGAGCAATCGGGCGTTTTCCTGCTCCAGTTGCAGCGCGGTCTCTCTCCAGGCCTTTAGGCGACGAAGTTCATCGCGCAATTCACGGTTCTGGCGCTGAAGAAAGGAATAAGACTGAATCTGCGTTGCCAGGTTGACCGCCTCCGTTACCGGCACCAAGGCCCATTCAAGGTTCGGCACAACGAAGTCGACGACAGCAACCCGCACACGCTCAGCCCGCGACGTGTCGCTCCGCCAAAGCACGAACGTGGCAAGGAGGACAATCACCAGGCAGCCGACGGCAATGTGCCTGATCGGACGAAAATAATCGACTTTCTTGTCGTTTCGCCGTGCCACGATCCCACTTTGGCGACATCCCTGTTCCACGCCTGCGGCACTTGATCATGCCACCCGATCCGGGAGGAATCGACACCGCGATTCCACGACGCGGGATTACAGAAAGACGTGCCTCCCCTTCAACTTTCGTAGTCGATCACATGGCGTAGTTGCTTTTCGTACTCGAGCGCCGTGCCGGTCCCGATGGCGACGCAGTGGAGCGCGTTGTCGGCAACGCTCACTGCGAGTCCCGTCTGTTCGCGGATTGCCAGGTCAAGCCCGCCAAGAAGCGCCCCGCCCCCGGTCAGCATGACGCCCCGATCGACGATGTCCCCAGCCAGGTCGGGCGGCGTCACCTCCAGCGTCGACATGACTGCATCGACAATCTGCTGCACCGGTTCCAGCACTGCCTCGGCCACCTGCCCCTGATTTATCTCGAACTGTGTTGGCACGCCGTTCAGCATGTCGACGCCACGGACTTCCATCGACTGGCCACGCCCGTTTTCGGGCATTCGGGCACAGCCGATCGTGGTCTTTATTCTTTCGGCAGTGGCCTCGCCGATCTGGACGTTATGCTTGCGCCGAATGTAGCTCACGATGCTCTCGTCCATGCGGTCGCCACCGACCCTGACCGACATCGCGTAGACTATGTCGCTGAGAGACAGCACCGCGACCTCGGTCGTCCCGCCACCGATGTCAACAACCATGTTGCCCGTCGGATCCGTTATCGGAAGGCCGGCTCCCATTGCAGCCGCGATGGGTTCGGCGATCAGCCCGGCCTTTCTGGCGCCCGCTGCTTCCACGGACTGCCGAATCGCGCGCTTTTCGACCGGTGTCGCCCCATGCGGCACGCAGACGATCACGCGCGGCTTCGGAAAGAAACCACGCTTGTGCACCTTCTTGATGAGTTCCTTGATCATCGATTCCGCGACATCGAAATCGGCAATGACGCCATCGCGCAGCGGCCTGATTGCCTGGATGCTGCCCGGCGTGCGGCCCAGCATCAATCGGGCGTCCTCCCCGACGGCCAGGATCTTCTTCTGCCCGTCCTTGAAGTAGTAGGCCACCACCGACGGCTCGTTCAGGATGACCCCCTTGCCCTTGACATAGACCAGCGTATTCGCCGTGCCGAGGTCTATTGCCATGTCCGAAGAAAACATTCCGCCGATTGCCATGCGTTCTGCCCCAATCTCTTTGAGCCGATAATCTCCCGGCCAACTTGCATTTTTTGTTCCCCCCACGCGCCGGGAAAGTGCCCAAGTGGAAGCGGCTGAATTCTACTGCGATTTCCCGAACGGATTCAACTGCTCCCGCCCCGGGCACATCAAATAGTGGCGGCATCCCGGCCAGTGCCGATTGCCAAACGAGGTTGAGCGGATCGAGCGGCAAACGCGCTTCGCGTGACAGGTTGCCGGTTCCGATCCTCCACTCGAGTTCCGCGCCGACTCTCGCATGTCCGCCGCAAGCTGGCACCGCGCCGCCCGACACGGCACGGTGCCTGATGCCGTGCCGTTGCCTGAGTGCAGGCATCAATACATGCGAACGCCAAGCGGGACATCCCTGTCCGGCTTCAACAGCACGACCTCGCCGTCCTCGTCGGGCACTCCCAGCACAAGTATCTCCGACATGACCGGACCGATTTGACGCGGCGGGAAGTTCACGACCGCGAGCACCCTCCGCCCCGATAGTCCCTCGACGTCATAGTGCCGCGTAATCTGTGCAGAGCTTTTCCTGACGCCGAGATCCGGCCCGAAATCGACCCAGAGCTTGAACGCGGGCTTTCGCGCCTCGGGAAAGGGTTCCGCGCGCGTTATCCTGCCGACGCGAATGTCGACCTTCATGAAGTCTTCGAAACTGATCGTCATTTGCCCAACTCCCGGCTTCTGGTGGCTGCCGCGCTGACAGCCTGGGACACAATTGCGGGAAGTCCCGTGGCATCGTCCATCAGGACGCTCAATGCAGCCTCCGTCGTCCCGCCCGGAGAAGTGACGTTGACGCGAAGCTGCCCAGGACCCTCCGGCGACGCCTCGGCCAGCGCGCCTGCGCCGGCTACCGTCGCACGCGCGAGCTCAAGGGCCAACTCGGGTGAAAGGCCCTCCGCCTGTCCGGCCGCCGCAAGCGTCTCGATGAGATGGAAGACATAGGCCGGGCCCGACCCGGACACTGCTGTTACCGCGTCCATGTCCGACTCCCGATCCAGGCGCACGGTGCGCCCAACGGCGGACAGGAGCTCCTCGCCCGCACGCATGGCGGCCTCGGAGGCTTGGCCATTGCCGACGAGTGCCGTAATGCCCCGCCCGATTGCAGCAGGCGTGTTCGGCATTGCACGAATGACCGGGGTCGATGGCCCGAGCACCGCTTCGAACTGCTCCAGCGTCGTCCCTGCGGCAATCGACAGGAAGAGCGTGTCCTTGCGTCCCCCGAACTGCCGCACCGATTCCAATGCAGTGTCCATCATCTGCGGCTTGACCGCGACCACCACGATCGCCGGCGAGGCAGGCAGGTCGGCATTCAGGTTCACGCCAGCGAGCGCATTCAGGTCGTCGGAAGGCACCGGATCGACCACCCATACGGCTCTCGTGTCCATGCCTTGCCCAATCCACCCTTGGAGCAATGCCCCACCCATCTTGCCGCAGCCGAGGAGAACAAGGCCCCGATGCAAGATATCTTCGAATCCCATGGCAAACGCCCCTTGCATGTTCGTCCCCTCCTACCGCATTCCGGCAGCGCGCTGGAATCCGTAATCGCGCGGCTCCAAAGGAAAACCGGGTCGCCCGTTCAGCGGCCCGGCTCCCTGTGCGTCCGTGATCAACTAGGGAGGAAGCAAGTTTACGGACGCAGCAATTCCTGTTCAGGCGCGGCCGTAGGCCTCGGCCATGGCGACATCCATTGCGCGTTCCGGCGATTCCTTTCCCCATGTGGCAAGCTGAAACGCCGGGTAGAACCGTTCGGCCGCCAGCACGGCGGTCCGAATCATCGTGTCGACCTGCTCGGCGCTCGCGGATTGCGCTCCGGCCAGCACGAGGCCGTATCGCCATGCCATCAGCTTCTGGGACTGCCAGAACGCGAAGGCTCCTGACCAGCACATGTCGTTGGTCCGGTTCAGCACCTCGTAAAGCGCACCCATCCTGTCCGTTGGCGGATCGATTTCGAAGGTGCAAATCAATCGCAGGGTCTCGTCCTGCGGAGACCAGGCAAGGGTGATCGAATACGTCCGCCATTGCCCTTCGATCGCCATGGCGATCTGGTCTTCCGCAAACCGGTCGAACTCCCACTCGTGACGCTCGGCCACATGCTCGACGATGTCGATCGGGTGGAGGTCGTCAGTGGTGTATTGCTCGGTCAGCGACATGCGCACTTGCCCCATCTTGCGTGCCTGGCAGTTGAGTCCACCACGACTTGCAGTCAATTCAAGACTCGGTGGGCCCTGTCATCCACCTTGCGAGATATGGTGTTCCGAAAGCGGGGACCTGTAAAGCGAAATCTTGTCCGGATCGGAAAAAAGTGCATCGGCCGGTCGGTTTCGAAAAGAGACGTCCGGGCCTCGCGACCGCATCCTGCGAATGCCAAAGGGAAGGCGGCGCTGCAACGGCGCTTGAGCCTGTCGGCCAGGAGGCCTGGCGAGATCTTGCGACGCGTGCCGGCCATGCCGTTTGCACGACATTCGGATTCTGCGAACGCTGCCCGCGCCGACGAGCCTGCCACGGCAGGTCGAGGTCAGGACTTCTTTCGCTTGCGGGTCTCCAACGCCTCGACCCGCGCCCTGAGCGTCTCGTTCTCGGCACGGGCCTTTTCGGCCATTGCCCGCACGGCGTCGAATTCCTCGCGGGTCACGAGATCACGACCCGCCAGCCATCGGTCGAGCGCGCCCTTCATGACCGTCTCGAACTCGTCCCGGGCACCCCGGGCAACTCCCATCGAATTCATCATGAGTTGTGCGAGATCGTCCAATCTCGGGTTTCGAGTCTGCATTCCAGCACCTCGTCAAGCTTGAATACGTGCCGGCATCTGTAAGTCGCAAGTGCGTGCTTCACAAGGTTGACGCCTCGGTGCAGCAATGCCACGAACGCGAATCATGCAGCACGGAATTCCGTTTCCCGACATTTCACCAGTCCTGGTGGAGATTTCCCTGGGCCCGATCGACCTGCCGATTCGCTGGTATGCTCTCGCATACATCGCGGGAATCCTGATCGGCTACTGGATCCTCCGTCGAATCACCGGGCGGCCCCGACTCTGGAAGGACGACTCCCCGGCCCTTGACCGGAAGCGGCTTGACGACCTCATGGTCTGGCTGATCCTCGGCATCGTTCTGGGAGGCCGCCTTGGATATGTCCTGTTCTACGGCGGAGGACAGTTTCTGCGAGATCCCCTGTCGATCCTGCGCGTTTGGGAAGGTGGCATGTCATTCCATGGCGGTCTGCTGGGCGTTGCCGTCGCGGCAACCGTCTTCGGGCTCAGGCACAATCTGCCCCTGACGGGGCTCGCGGACGGACTGGCGCTCGCGGCGCCGCCGGGACTGTTCCTTGGCCGCATCGCGAACTTCATCAACGCCGAACTCTGGGGAAAGCCAACGGACTTGCCTTGGGGCGTGATCTTTCCGGGGTCCGCCGCGCAGGACTGTCCCGGCATCGAAGGCGCCTGTGCAAGGCATCCTTCGCAGATCTACGAAGCGGGCCTTGAAGGCCTGCTCCTCGGAGCGATTCTTCTTTGGCTTGTCCATGCGCGATGCTGGCTCAAGCGGCCCGGTGCGATCGTCGGCGTCTTCATTGCCGGTTACGGCGCGTCTCGCTTCGCGGTGGAGTTCTTCAGGCAAGCCGACGCCCAGTTCGTGACGGCCGGCAATCCCGAGGGCCATGTCGTCTCTGCCGGACCGGTCGGAGTAACCATGGGCCAGCTCCTGTCCCTGCCAATGGTCGCTCTCGGGCTGCTCGTGCTCTTCCTTGCGTTCCGATCCCGCCAGTGAACGCAGCCCCCTGCCATTTCATCCATCCGCGCCGAACGCGCCAGACGGCGAAGACCGCTGCCGCGAAGTGGGCCCGGCCAAGGCTCTCTGCGAAAGGGTTCCGTCTTCCGCGGAAGGCCCTGCCCGACTGCGAAGGACGCATTGTAGGATGACCGAGCTCGAGAGGCGCCTCGTCCAGAGAATCCGCGACACCGGTCCAATGACCGTTGCGGACTACATGTCGGACTGTCTGCTGCATCCCGAATTCGGATACTATTCCACGCGCGATCCCCTCGGTGCGCCAGGCGACTTCACCACGGCGCCGGAGATCAGCCAGATGTTCGGCGAACTCGTGGGGTTGGCGCTTGCTCAGGCTTGGCTCGACCGTGAGGCGCCACGCCCGGTGTGCCTCGCCGAGCTTGGACCTGGAAGAGGCACGCTCATGGCGGACATGCTTCGGGTCGCTCGGGCAGTGCCGGATTTCCCCGAAGCCCTTTCCGTTCACCTCGTGGAAGCTTCACCAGTCCTGCGCGAAGCGCAACGAAAGACGATCGGCCGCCCGCTGCGCCATCACGACTCCGTCGAGAGCCTTCCCCGCGTTCCCCTGTTTCTCGTCGCGAACGAGTTCTTTGACGCACTTCCCGTCCGCCAGTTTCAACGAGATGGAGCGGCATGGCGAGAACGCATGGTTGGCATTGACAGCGATGGCACCCTGACCCTGGGTCTCTCGGACCAGGTCAGTCCCGAATCGCTTGCCGAACGGCTGAGCGATGCACGCGACGGTGACATCGTGGAAATCCGGCCGGCCGCGGATGCCATCGCAGGCGAAATCGGAGCGCGAATCGCCGAACTTGGTGGTCTTGCGCTGGTGATTGACTATGGCGGCGAACGATCGCTCGGCGACACGCTGCAGGCCGTCCGGGATCACAAGAGCGTGCCTCCGCTGACCAACCCCGGCATGGCCGACCTGACCGCCCATGTTGACTTCGAGGCAATTGCGCTTGCCGCCCGCCCGGCGGCACGCACGCAGCCGATTCCTCAAGGCGAATTCCTCGAACGTCTCGGAATAGTCCAGCGCGCGGAAAGACTGGCCGAAGCGCTGACGGGATCCGCTCTCGAAAGTCATGCCGCCGCACTGCGTCGCTTGACGCATGACGGCGAAATGGGAACACTCTTTCGGGCTATGGCGCTCTATCAGGAAGGCGCACCCCTGCCGCCCGGATTCGCGGCATGACGCTCGAAGTCATCACGTCCGATGCCCTGGCACGGATACGCCATGGTTTCTTCACGCGGAAAGGCGGCGCATCCTCCGGCCTCTTTGCAAGCCTGAATTGCGGCCTTGGCTCGACGGACCGGACGGATATCGTGGCAACCAACCGGGAACGGGCGGCCGACGCTCTCGGAATCTCGCCGGAACGGCTGGCCACGGTTTGCCAGGTGCACTCCGCCAAGGCGCTTGCAACGGACGCCCCGTTCCATGTGCGGCCGAAAGCCGACGCAATGGTCACGGCGACGCCTGGCCTTGGCCTCGCAGTCCTGACCGCCGACTGCCAGCCGGTGCTCTTTGCCGACAGAGCCGCGCAAGTGATCGGCGCCGCACACGCCGGTTGGCGCGGCGCCTTGGACGGAATCCTGGAAGCCACTGTGAATGCAATGGAAAGGCTCGGAGCGCGCCCGGCGGAAATCTCTTCCGTGATCGGCCCGTCGATCAGCCAGCGCGCGTATGAAGTGGGACCTGAGTTCCTTGAACGCTTTCTCGACGACGATCCCGGAAACGCGCGCTTCTTCGCGAACGGACGTGGCGACCGCCTTCAGTTCGATCTTGTTGGCTACAGCCTGCAACGCCTGCGCAACGCCGGCATCCGCGAGGTGCAATGGACGGGGCATTGCACATATTCCGATTCGGACCGCTTCTTTTCCTACCGACGAAGTCGGCATTGCAACGAGCCGGATTACGGTCGCCTGATGTCCGTCATCTGCCTTTGAACGCGAAAGTCGCACCGGTTCCGGAAGCCACGGACGGCAAAGGCGCCACGATCCAGCGCCCCGGCGTCACGCAATCTCGACCTGGCGCTCTTCGAGCACGTCAAAGGGCACTGCGGGCTCATCCTTGGCGCACCGAATCACCAGGGAAGTCTTGATCGAGATCACGTTGGGCGCCGACGTCAGTTCATCGGTCAGGAATCGCTGAAAGGTCGAGAGATCTGGAGCCACGCACTTGAGGATGAAATCCACTTCACCATTGAGCATGTTGCACTCTCGGACAAGGGGCCAGTTCCGGCAACGCGTTTCGAATGCGCTCAGGTCCGCTTCCGCCTGGCTGTGCAGTCCAACCATGACAAAGACCTGCACTTCGAAGCCCAGCGCGCGGGCATCAACCAGGGCGTGATAGCCCCGAATCAGCCCTTGGTCCTCTAGGGCTCGAACCCTGCGAAGGCAAGGCGGGGCGGAAATGCCCACCCGTCGAGCCAACTCGACATTGGTCATGCGGCCATTGGCCTGCAGTTCCGCAAGTATCTTTCGGTCGATTGCGTCGAGCCTTTCGCCTGGCATGATCGTCTGCTCCCTCGTCTGCAGAATCTTACCGGACTGGCTGGTTTCGCGCAATAATGTGTCGCACTTGCGCAATTTCGTTATCCTTGTCCACGCATTTCACGATGCGACGTCATTCGGGACACTCGGCGGTCCGCGCAATCCTGTCCGCCATGACTGCCCGTCATGTCGCGTGGGAGCCGTCGCGCAACCGTGCTGGTCCACCGAGAGCTTCCAGCGAAATCTGGGAGCCAAAGACACTTTCGATGAACGGCTTACCGGACTATATCGGTCCAGTATTCTTCCCGGGAGGCACCAGCCTTGAGCAACACGCGACACACGAAGGTCCTGATCATCGGGTCGGGTCCGGCGGGCTACACTGCCGCCGTCTACGCGAGCCGCGCGATGCTCGAACCGCTCCTGGTCCAGGGCGTCCAGCCAGGCGGTCAGCTCATGATCACGACCGACGTCGAAAACTGGCCCGGCGAAAGCAACATCCAGGGACCCGGATTGATGGCGAACATGGAGGAACACGCACGCGCCGTCGGCACCGAAATCGTCTCTGACCACATTCAGTCGCTCGACCTCTCGCGCAGGCCGTTTCGTGCGAACGGCGATACGGGCGCCATCTACACCGCCGACACCGTCATCATGGCAACGGGGGCGCAGGCAAGATGGCTGGGCCTTGCCTCGGAGGAGGCATTCAAGGGCTTTGGCGTCTCGGCCTGCGCCACCTGCGACGGGTTTTTCTTTCGCGGCCAGCACGTCGTTGTTGTCGGCGGAGGCAATACAGCTGTCGAGGAAGCGCTCTTTCTGACCAACTTCGCGTCCAAGGTCACCCTGGTGCATCGCCGGGACGAGTTGCGGGCCGAAAAGATCCTTCAGCACCGGCTATTCAACCACGAGGGAATCGAGGTTCTCTGGGATCATGTCTTGGATGAAGTCTTCGGAACGGAGGAACCGAAGTCCGTCGAGGGCGTGAGAGTGAGGCACGTCAAGACCGGGAAGATCACCAGGATCTCTTGCAAGGGGGTGTTCATCGCCATCGGCCACACGCCTTCGAACGAACTGGTCAAGGACAGCCTCGAACTGCACAGCGGCGGCTACGCCGTTACCGCACCCGACTCGACGGCCACATCGGTCCCCGGCGTGTTTGCCGCCGGCGACATCACCGATCACGTGTATCGCCAAGCTGTCACTTCGGCGGGCATGGGCTGCATGGCGGCGCTTGAAGCCGAACGCTTCCTTGCCGAGCAGGGACGCGATGCGGAAATAGCTGCCGAGTGACCTCGAATCAGGGCGAGTCCGGTCGACCGGGGCGACCCGGCGAAGGCGGATGTCCCGTGGCTGCGATCCGCTCGTGACATGGAAGGTTCGCGTGCAAGGAACGACTTGCTTTCCTCGCATGTCGCTGTCTAGGAGGGGGCATTCCAAGAGAACGCACCGAGCCTGACATGCCGACCTCGAATCACGTCCTCATTCCGGAACTGCTTGTTCCGTGGAACAAGGCGCAGGAACTCAAGGAAGATGCTGCCGGACTGCCGAGCTGGGATCTGACGCCGCGCCAGATCTGCGACATCGAGCTCCTGATGAACGGCGGGTTCCATCCGTTGAAGGGATTCTTGGGCGAAGACGACTACGACAGCGTCGTCGACAGGATGCGGCTTGCCGATGGAACGCTCTGGCCCGTCCCTGTCACGCTTGATGTCTCGGCGGACTTTGCCAAGAGCGTCGATCTCGGCAGCGACATTGCCCTTCGCGATCAGGAAGGCGTGATTCTCGCCACCATGAAGCTCACCGACCGATGGCACCCGGACAGGTCGCGGGAAGCGAAGAAAGTCCTGGGGACCGATGACCTCGCGCACCCCGCGGCCAGCTATCTTCGTCACGCGGCAGGCCCGGTGTACCTGGGCGGGCCGGTGACCGGCTTCCAGCTGCCCGCGCACTACGATTTCAGGGTGCGCCGGGACACGCCAAACGAGCTTCGCGCGTATTTCAGGAAACTCGGCTGGCACCGCATCGTTGCGTTCCAGACCCGCAATCCGCTGCACCGCGCGCACCAGGAACTGACGTTTCGGGCGGCGCGGGAAACGGCCGCCAATCTCCTGATTCATCCGGTCGTGGGCATGACGAAGCCCGGCGACGTCGATCACTTCACGCGCGTAAGATGCTATGAAGCCGTGCTCGACAAGTACCCGTCTTCCACGGCGGCGATGAGCCTGCTCAACCTCGCCATGCGAATGGCCGGTCCGAGAGAAGCGGTCTGGCACGGACTCATCCGCAGGAATCATGGTTGCACCCACATGATCGTGGGCCGCGACCACGCCGGGCCGGGTAAGGACTCGGAGGGCGAACCGTTCTATGGACCCTACGACGCACAGAACCTGTTTCGGGAGCTTGAAGACGAGATCGGCGTTGAAATGGTCGACTTCAAGCACATGGTCTTCGTGCAGGAACGCGCCCAGTACATGCAGGCCGACGAGATCGAGGAAGGGTTGACCGTTCTGGACATCAGCGGCTCCGAACTCCGGCGCCGGCTGCGCGAAGGTCTCGAAGTGCCGGACTGGTTCACCTTTCCGGAGGTCACAAGAGAACTCCGGCGCCGCTACCCGCCCCGCTCCCAGCAGGGATTCACGGTCTTCTTCACCGGATTTTCCGGTTCGGGGAAGTCGACAATCGCGAATGCCCTCCTGGTCAAGCTCATGGAGATGGGAGGGCGGCCGGTCACGCTTCTTGACGGAGACATTGTCCGCAAGAACCTGTCGAGCGAACTGGGATTCTCGAAAGAGCACCGGGACCTCAACATTCGCCGCATCGGATTCGTCGCGTCTGAGATCACGAAGAACGGCGGGATCGCCATCTGCGCCCCGATCGCCCCCTATGCCGCAGCGAGGCGGGCCGTGCGGGAGGAGATCGAGAATTTCGGTGCCTTCGTCGAGGTGCACGTGGCCACGTCAATCGAGGAATGCGAGCGACGTGACCGGAAGGGGCTGTACAAGCTCGCAAGGGCCGGAAAAATCAAGGAATTCACCGGAATTTCGGATCCCTACGACGTGCCGGCAAACCCGGAGCTGAAGCTTGAAACCGAAAACATCGAAGTCGACCACTGCGCACAGCAGGTGCTCCTGAAGCTGGAGCAGATGGGCCTCGTCGCTGCATGAAGTTCAAGTTCCGTGTTCCCACTGGTGTCGAAGACTGCAGTTGGAGAGACCGGTCTGCAGACAGACTCCTGCGAAATGGGGCCTACTCTGCCTGAACGGGTTCGAGTGAAGCACCCAGTTCCGTCATGATCGCCGCAAATGTCGGAAACGACGTGGCGATCGGCGCGGCGTCGTCCACCGTCACAGCTTCCTTCGCGCCGAGGCCAAGGGAAAGAAACGACATGGCAATGCGGTGATCAAGACGCGCCTCGACACGCGCTCCGCCCGGCACGCCCGAAGGGCCCATGCCCTCGACCTCCCACCAGTCCTCGCCTTCCCTGACGGTCCCGCCAACGGCGCGGAGACCGGTTGCCATAGCGTCAATCCGGTCACTTTCCTTCACCCGAAGCTCCCCCACACCGCGCATGACGGTACGCCCTTCGGCGAACGCGCTGACGACCGAGAGGATAGGGTATTCGTCGATCATGGAAGCCGCGCGCTCGGGTGGAACCTCGATTCCCTTGAGGCCAGGGGAAAAGCGCGCACGAATGTCCGCGACCGGTTCACCCCCTTCCTCGCGCTCGTCTTCAAGAGACAGGTCGGCCCCCATCTCGCGGAGCGTGGAAAAGAAGCCGGTACGGGTCGGGTTCATCCCGACATTGGGCACAAGCACGTCCGATCCCTCGACGATCAGCGCGGTCGCCACCGGAAAGGCCGCGGAAGATGGATCGCGCGGCACGGAAATGACCTGCGGCCGAAGCTCGGCATGGCCCTTGAGCGTGATGACGCGTCCGCCAGACTCTGCATCGACGTCGATGCCAGCGCCGAATCCCCTGAGCATTCTCTCAGTATGGTCACGCGTGGCCTCCCGCTCGATCACGACCGTTTCGCCGGGCGCGTTGAGCCCGGCAAGGAGGATGGCGGACTTCACCTGCGCGGACGCGACCGGCATGGTGTAGTTGACCGGCACCGGATTCTTCGCGCCCGTGATCGTCATCGGCAGCCGTCCTCCAGGCTGGCCGACGGCCCGCGCTCCGAATTCAGCAAGAGGCTCGGTGACCCGGCCCATCGGACGCGAACGGAGGGATGCGTCGCCCGTAAACGTTGCCGTGATCGGCGTGGTTGCCATCGCGCCCATGACAAGGCGCGCGCCAGTCCCGGAATTCCCGCAGTTGATCACGTCCGCAGGCTCGCCAAATCCTCCCACGCCCACGCCGTGAACAGACCAGCCGGCCTCGCCCGCATCGACCACTTCCGCACCGAATGCGCGCATCGCGGCGGCCGTGGCCAGCACGTCCTCGCCTTCGAGAAGTCCCTCGATCCGCGTTTCGCCTACGCACATCGCACCGAGAATCAGCGATCGATGCGAAATCGACTTGTCGCCCGGCACATGCGCTTCTCCCGAAAGCGCACCTGCTCGGCGCGCGATCATCGGCTCACGTGCACCGCTTCCAGACATTGGCATTCCTCGATTTTCCAAGGCTCATTCGCTGTGGTCATGACACATTCAGTCCTGATAGAAGCCGTCATGGTGGACTTGAAGGACCTGGGTGAAGACCTTTTCGTCCACGACGACGCGCACTACGTACTCTCCAATTCTCAGACCACAGGAAGGCCGCCAGAACGTGTAGCCTGGCCATGCCGCGTCATTGATGCTGGTGCGTCCGGTGACGGAATGCTTGTGCGGCTCCGCCAGCACTCGACGGACCGCCCGTCAGGCTTTCCATCAAGCATTGATTCGAGCGTCGTCGCCGTCCTGGGGATCGGACTGCCGTCTTCGTGCCGCTGATACCCCACGCCCTGGTCCCGGAAGTGTTCGAAAAGGTCCCGGAATGAGAGATTCCGGGGTGGCTCAGAGAGATTTTTGTCGTGTTCTTTCAGCATCTTAATCCCGCAGAGTGCGGTCTGGCTTCACTTTGGTGTTTGTCAGTAGCGCATTTGGCTCCCTACGCAAGTCCGAAGCGCCGATGCAGGAGAATCTCGGTGAATCGTGCGACCGGCTCGATCATTGAACGCGACACCAACTCGGACAGCAGATCGGCTTCGACCGCGTCAACGTCGCAGGCTCCGCCCTCGCACTTCTCGATCCAGATGCGGATGAGGATGAGGCTGCGGCAAACATCATGACGTTGGCTCAGGGTCCGGCGCTCCTCTCCGTTCAGGCAGGCCTCGACCACCTCGCGTTTCTTCGCAATGCCGTGTCTTCGGTGTCTCTTGGTCATGGACCCTCCTTACGGAAGGCCCCGGATGGGGGAAATTGAACCGCCAAGTTGTCCAACCGCAGGGGCGCACTCCACCCCACGCCGGAACTCGCGAGGGCTTCAGTCTGCTCCGGCATCCCGCACTGGAGCCAGAACGGCAGCGCCACGACGTCGGCTTCCGCCTGGACGCGGACCGGGAACGGTCACGGTTCATGCGCCCGCGTAGATGCGACCGCGCCATGCCTTTCCCGGGCGTCGCGGCCTTCCCCTGTCCGCCCGGGCACCGCCCAGGCGAGGGCGCCGTCCCCGGCCTCTGCCGCGGACGGCTTCCCGAATTTCACCACCTAAGGGTTCCCTTGAGCATCAGGATGCCGGCCGGTGCGCCTTCGCCGGTCTCCCGGCGCGCCGCGTCGAGGCTGACATCGAGGTCGGGGGCGTCCTTCGCCGCCGGCGTCAGCCGCCAGCCGACGCGCGCCTCGCGCGCGCCGTCGCCGTCCAGCCCGACGCCCGCGTTCGGCGTGCCCGTGAACCGGCCGCCGAAGGCCGGAAGCCCCCAGCCCGCCTCGGCCCGGAGGCTCCGCGACGCATCGAAGCCGTCCTCCGGCACGAGGCCCGGCGCGTCGTGCGCCGCCCAGAGGCGCTCCGCGGCGCCAGCGGTGGCGCCTACGTCCGAACTCACCGAGAACCACCGGCCGCGGCCACGCGCGCCCGGGTCGAGGCGGATACTCGCGCTCACGCCCCATTCCTCGTAGTCGCCGCTATGCGCGAGCAATGTTCGGGCCCGGGTTTCGATGGTAAGTCCATTGGCTAGGTTTTCGTAGCGCAGACCACCGCCGGCTTCGACGCTGGTGCCGGTTTCTCCGTCCCCGCCGTCACTCCGCAAGCCAATTTCGATCAACGGTGTGAACGTGGCCCCCGAGGCAAGATCCTGGACATGCGAACCTTCGAGCATAAGCCGGTGCCGGCTGGCATTCAAGGTCATGCTCTCGATGGATTCGGATCCGGCGAGTCCGGCGCGTGTGAATGCGGTTTCGCCCTTTACCCTCAGGTTCGTCGTGCCTCCGGAGATCAGCTGATCGCTGGCCACCAGTGGCCCGTTGACGCCGGCCGCCGCCATCCGCCACGAGAGATCGCTCGCATGTGTGCCGGATGAGTCCTCGACCTCGACTTCGCCCGAGCCGATGCCGACCGTCGCCCAAAGATTGATACCATCTGACGCCTGCCAGTTCACGTAGGGGTTGAAGCTCGTTACGGTGGATGTGAGTTCGCCCGGACGTGCATTGGAATCCGTGTAATTCGCCTTTCCTGTCGCCCGTGCCAGCAACACTCCTGCCAGCGTGTTCGGACCCAGTTTGCCATCGATCCCGAGGTTGGCGCTTGTCACGTTGCCGTCGTAGGTCATGGCCTGCGGGTTGCCACCTGAGAATTTGCGATAGTCTCCGCTTCCCCAAAAGGTCAGGTTTCGCCTCTGTCCGGTGCCCGGCGTGTCGAGCGCCAGAACAAAGGACGAGCCCTCAAGCAGCTGACCGGGATCGAGCGTGCCACTTTCCAGCGCCTGCCGGTTGGCCAGCAGCGCTGCGGGGAGCGTGGAGGCGCCCGCCAGACTGAGATCTCTGGCGGTTGGGGCACCGGACGTCGCCTGCTGGATGCGGCTCGAAACGGCATCGACCGTACTCGCGGTCATGGCGCGCATCATCTGAGGCAGCACGGACTTGATCACCGTGTTCTGGTGCAAAGCGGTCGTCTCCGGCGCCCTGAGGTAGACGCCCGAGCCGATGACGAGCCTGGTCCTGATTTCGGACCCGTCGCTTGCCGTGGTCGTCCTGGTGAACTCTCTTGCATAACCCAGCTTGGGGATATCGGCGCTGTCGGTGTCGTCCGAGGGGTCGTCGAAGTAGTACTCCACGAAACCGCCTTCCGGGCTGCTGCTCGCTGCCTCAAGGACCTGCGGAAGGACCAGCTTCCCTGTCACCACGTCACGGACGGTCGGCACCAGCGGCCGGAGCTCGTATCTGTCCGGAAACGCTCCATGAACCAGGATGATGTTGCTGGTTCGGTCCAGCACATAGAGATAGACGGAGCCATGTCTCCATGGCCCGTTCGGATCTCTGAGCGCAAGCCTGGCCTTTGCAAAAGCCGCTCTGGATTCCGCCGTGGTACGCGCGCCGCTCAGGGTTCTGCCAAGAAATCGCAACGCTTCGGTGACGAATTCCTTCAATGTCTCGCGGTCCACAACGTCCCTGGCGGTAATCGCCGGATTGCCGTAATCGATGTCTTCGACCCTCAAGTGAGATGCGTTGAGATCGAATCCGGCGAGCAACACGAGCGGCCGCTCCGTATTGACTGAGACATAAGCGGCAGCGTAGCCGCTCGCGCCCGGGATCCCCGGCCGAACGCCCGGGACTGCTCCGGTCAGGTCGAACGCGCCATGCTGCTCGTCTCTCAGAATCTCGAGAAGCCTGGACTGAGCGCGGTTTGTGGCAACAGGGTCCTGAGACTGCAGGTCCGCCAAGACCGGCCGGGGGACACCGAGTGCAGAAAGAATCCCGGCGTAAATCACGGGTTTCAGACTGCCGGCTGAAAGGGACATGTCCTTGGCATGAAGATACACTCGGCCATCAGGTGTCAGCGTGACGATGAAAGTGGAACCGGAACGCATCGGGCCACCCTCGAGTCGAAGCCGGCATCCCGCGTATGCAAGCTGTTCCGCTGACACGGTTTCCGAGCCGCGGCTCTTGAACTGGTCCCTCACCGCCAACGCGAATTCCCCCAGGGTGGCGCTGCCACTCTCCACGTCTTGCGCCGTCACGGTCGGATCTGGCGGTGGCGTGACACCGGGAGGGAGCGGGCAGTCGTCCTGCGCCTGCGCCAAGGCTGCCCCTGGATGGGTCGTGACGCCAAGCAGAACGAACAGGCCGAACACCAAAAGCGTCGATGTGGCGGCGGTCAACGTTCGGGCGCCGGTTCCGAGAAGGCCTCCGCACGGCGAAATTCGACGAATTGCGTTCACGATGGATTTTGTCCCAATGATGGCCTCAACCCAACATGGGTCCCGATTCCGCCACAGGATTCTCATGCCTTCGGTTTCTTGATTCCGTTCTTGTTCATCCAGTTCGAGATGTTTCCCGGCGTTGTGTTGTAGCGCTTCGCGATGAAATTCCGCATTGACCTGTCCGAAAGCCATGAAGAAAATCCTTCTCCGATTGGTCTCGTCGAGCCTCTTGGATCCGATGATCCCATAGACCCTATCCTATACACCCTGATGCCGTCGTCCTGCCCCCAAATCTGCACGCAAGATCATCCCGAAGGATTGGGAGCCGCCAGATCGACAACGCGTTCACAATTTATCACGGCGACGTGGAATTCACTATGGCGAATTCCGGATTCGCGGCAAGCGTCATTTTGATCCCATACTTCGGCGCCGTTTGCCGACCGGGGGGTTTCGCATTCCGTGCCCTCCACGAACCGGAACTTTCCTGGGGCTCTGCTGCAAGAAATTTCCAGAGTTGCAGAGCGTGTGATGGCTCTGCCTTGTCTCGAAATCCTTGCTGGATCGCGACCCGTTCCAGCTCTGCTCCATGCAGTGACATCGGTTCGCTCATCATGTCCGGCCCTGTGCCGAAGGCACGTTCAACAAGACGCACTTCGCCCCTGATGCCGGACTGGAGCTGAATGGCCCCGGCCTGCTTCTTCCTGGGCACGCGCATTGCCTCGAAGCCGTTGATCGTGGCGCAGGCCGTCTTCATCGACTTGAAGCCAAGGGTCGGCTTGATCAGGCGCTTGAGCTTGCCACGGTCGGCCTCGACGACGTTGTTGAGATGCCGTAATGGGGCATTTCACTTGTCCGTGGTCGGTGTCCGAGGGGCACTTGCCCTCATTCTTCAACTCCCGAATGGCCTGGCGGCAGAGATGTTGCAAGCAACATCTTCGCGGCTGGTGCGGGCGGGGAATCGCGCAGTGCTTCCGGGCGGTCGGCGGCAAGGTGGCGATCGTGGAGATCGACGAGATCAAGGCGCTGGAGGCCTGCCACGACGGATGCGGGGTCGACCGCCTGGAGGACTTCCTGGACTGGGGCGAGGCACGTGATTACCGCCGGGCATGCAAGGCGAATGACCGACGGCGCGGTCCTGATGAACGCCGGCCATTTCCCCTGGGAGATCGAGGTCGACGGGATCCGCGCGACGGCAACGGGCACGCGCGCCATGGCCAACGCGATCGAGCGGCTGGACCTGCCCGGAGGACGGCACCTCGTCCTGGTCGCCGAAGGTCGCATGGTCAATCTTGCGGGACACGCGCCCAAGGGGAACTCGATCGCATCGATGGACCTCGGCTTCGCCCTGCAGGCGTTCTCGCTCCAGAGATTGCCGGATGGGCGCGCGCTTGCCGCTGGCGCCCAGCCGGTGCCGGACGACATCAACCGCCGCATCTGCAGGATGATGATGGAAGCGATGGGCAGGGCGCTCTGACCGTCGTGTCCGAGGCGTCCAGGATCCGGTTGGCAACGAAACGGTCCTGAGGAGGCATGCTGCTCGTTCATGCCGTCGGCGGCGGCCAGGGTCGCGAGGCTCCCCGCATCCTCGCTCCCGCCGTCCTTCGTGGGAAAGCCGCCATGCGCCTCCCGCGGGGGCCTCGGCGCCGAGGCGCCCCGCTTTCTGCGTCGCCGCCGTCCGGTTCGGGTTCCAGGCGTGGCGATCGTTCCGTGCAGTTTCCTGCACCTGCATGAGGCAGAAAAACCCCAGACTATCGCAAGGCAATCGCCGTGGGACAGGATCCCCGCATCGCCGGTCACCAGATACGGTTCAGGCCTGGATCAGGAAAGCTGTCGAAAACGACGTCTGCAGACACCAGGGCCAGCCCGCCGAGCACCGCCGTCGCGGCGAGAATCCGGTCAAACGGGTCACGGTGGGCCCATTCAAGTCTGCCCGCGTACAGCGCCGCCTCAAAGGTCAGCGTCGCACTGAGCCCGCCCTGCTCCGCCAAAGTGCCGGGCAGGCCGTCCAGACTGTCTGCCATCTCAGGCCACTTTCCGATGCGCACCTTCTGGCTGATTTCGAACAGGCTGATCGGGCTGACGAACACGGCATCCGCGTCGGCAAGGGCCTGCCTGGCGCCCGGGCTCAGCATCGGATCGTCGACAAGGGTCCAGGCCCAGGCATGCGTGTCCAGAAGGACCTGCACTCACCGGCCTTCCCATGTGCGCAATTCATCCTCACTCATCGGTTCCAGGAAATCCGGCGGCATGCCGATCTTGCCTTTCAAGACACCAAGGCGGAACCCGGTTTGCGGCAGCGGCACCAGGCGCACGACCGGCTTCTTTCCTCTGGCAATCACCACTTCCTCACCGCGCAGCGCGGATTCGATCAGCTTGGAGAGCTGGCTCTTGGCGGCGTGGACAGAGTGGATTGAAGGTTGCATCGTCACAACTTAGTTAGCTAGGTTAGCTATGTCAAGTCCCTGCTGTCGATGAGACTCCGTGCACGCACGGACCGAGATCAACGCAAGGAAGGACGCAGCGTCAAGCACGGGAGCACGGCCATGAAAGAAATGGCCCGGAACCTTCCAGGCGCCATCGGATAGTTTGGGCTCTGTTGCAAGAATTTCCCAGAGTTGCAATGCGTGTGATGGCTCTGCCTTCTTTCAAAGTCCTTGCTGGACGGCGATCCGTTCCAGCTCTGCTCCATACAGTGACATCAGTTCGCTCATCATGTCCGGCCCAATGCCGAAGGCACGTTCGGCAAGACGCGCTTCGCCCCTGATGCCGGGCTGCAGCTGGAAGGCCTTGGCCTGCTTCTTCTTCAGCGCGCGCATTGCCTCGAAGCCCTCGTATGCTCCGAGAATCAGAAAGGAGCCGGGAGTTGGCTGTGGATAAGTTGGACGCGGATTCCTGTGGAAAAACCGTCTCTTGCGCCCCGTCACCTTCCCGGTTCATTCCTGTGACGGGACCGCCGCCGCCTGGCCTGGCGGCGGCGGGAACCGTCAAAGTGCGCGCCAAGCGTTCATGCATCGGGCTTCCTAAACGTGAGATAGGTGGGCGTCCGACCCTCCCGCACCGCCTTCTGCTCGTAACGCGTTGGCAGCCAGTCTTCCCATGGATTTCGCCAGTCGTCGGGATGTTCCGCCTGCCAGACAAATCCAGCCTTCGGCACTTCCTCCATCGCTTGGCGTACGTAGTCCCAAATGTCTGTCGACATCCTGAACTGGGCACTGGGTGCCATAATCGAAAAGAGAGGACCCAAGTGTTCCGGTGTCACGAAGCGTCGCCTGAAGTGCTTCTTCTTCGGCCAGGGATCCGGATAGAGAAGAAATGCCTTTGCCACGGACTGGTCGGGAAGTACGTCCATCAGGTCCCGTGCATCACCCGGATGGATCCGGATGTTCTCGACTCCTGCTGACCTGATCTTGCCAAGGAGCTTTGCCACACCGTTGATGTAGGGCTCTGCCGCGACAAAGCCGACGCCCGGGTTCCGTACGGCCTGGTGCACCAGGTGCTCGCCGCCGCCGAATCCCACTTCCAGCCAGACAGGGCGATCGCCGAACGTTGCCTTGAGATCCAGTTTTTTGCGCCCGGGATTCTCGTCCCGCTTGACGCCTGCCAGGCCAACCAGCGTGAGATCGTCAAGATAGCGCTTCTGGCTAGTGCGCAAGCCCCGACCGCGAGCACGTCCGTACAAGTTGCGCCAAGGCGCGTCGGAGGGAGGGATGCGGGCCATGGGCGCGTTTCGCAAGCGGACGCGCACCCGTCAAGCCTTGCCACTCTTGGCAGTCAGCGGTAAGAACGGATCATGAACGCTCGCGATGTCCGATTCTGCGGGGAAACGCTGACGCTGCTCCCGTCTGGCGCATTGCACTGGGCATCAAGAGAGCTTCTGGCAGTGGCCGACCTGCACATGGGGAAGTCGGAGCGAATCGCCCGGAGGAGCGGAACGCTTCTGCCGCCTTATGACGCCGACGAAACTCTCGCGCGTCTCGCCGCGGACGTGGACGCGTTGCGGCCGGAAATCGTGCTGTGCCTGGGCGACAGTTTTGACGACCTCACTGCCGCCGGCGCGCTTTCCGAGACGATTCGAAAGAAGGTTTTTCAACTGCAGGATTGCAGGAAGTGGATTTGGCTCGAAGGCAACCACGATCCCGGACCTGCTGATCTGGGCGGCGCGCACCTGAACGAGTTTCCGATCGGTCCCTTCGTTTTCCGGCACATTGCCGAAGACGGCGCCGCGCCGGGAGAAATCTCCGGCCACTTCCATCCCAAGGCGCGCATCCGCGGCACGTCCCGGCCCTGCTTCATGGTTGACGAGGTGCGGCTGATTCTGCCCGCCTATGGTTGCTTTACGGGAGGGCTCGACTGGACGGCATCGGCGCTGCGCGACCTCTTTTCCAGGCACGCAATGGCGTACCTCACGGGACCGCAAGTGTTGCCGGCGCCCGTCCCGAATGCACAGTGAACAATGCGCCAGCCGTCTGCGAACCCGATGGCAATTCCTGCCGACGCCCTTCATGCGGGGAGGACTCGTCACCGCCACGCGTGGAATGGTGACTTCAGCGACAAACCGAATCTCCCCTGTGCACCGGTCGCCCCACTTGAAGACCAACCCGTCGGGGTCCGGCCACCCAAGGATTCACGGTTTCGACATCGGTGATACGGAACTCACCGGTGTCCTCGTCACGACGGCGAGGCCGCTGCCCCGAGGAAGGCATCCGGAACATGGTCGTCGAACGCCTCACCGCGCTGGCGATTGTCCTCCATGACAATTTCGCATACCAGCACCTCCGCTTTGGTCGGGCACCTCCTCACCAAGCGGTCTGCAATCAATTTTTGCTGTCATGTGCCACTGGTCAAGGCCGGGCAGAGGTCGGAAATGTCGGCAGCCAATTCACGCCGTCAAGCCTGCCGGTTCCGGAATGCCGTTCGAGCGACAGCATGCCGTCAACGTGTTTGCGAGCAGGCAGGCAATGGTCATCGGCCCGACGCCTCCCGGCACTGGGGTGATTGCACCGGCCACCCGTGAAGCGCGTTCGAAGTCCACGTCGCCCACGAGGCGTGTCTTGCCTTCGCCTCTGTCCGGCGCATCGACCCGGTTGATGCCAACATCCATCACGGTGGCTCCGGGCTTTATCCAGTCGCCTTGAACCATTGAAGGTCGTCCGACGGCAGCCACGACCACGTCCGCCCGCCGCACGACTTCCGGCAGATCCCTTGTTCGCGAATGTGCGACCGTCACGGTGCAGCTGTCGCCAATCAGCAACTGGGCCATCGGCCTGCCAACGATGTTGGACCGGCCGATTATCACCGCGTCCAGCCCTGACAGGCTTCCATGGTGGTCCCTGAGCATCATGAGGCATCCAAGCGGCGTGCAAGGCACCATCGATTTCCGGCCGGTGCCGAGAAGCCCCACGTTTGAGACATGGAAGCCATCCACATCCTTTGACGGATCAATGGCATTGACGACGAGATCCTCATTCAGATGTTCCGGAAGCGGCAACTGCACCAAGATGCCATGTATGGAAGAGTCGTTGTTCAATTGATCAATCAGCGCCAGCAGTTCGCGTTCTGGCGTGTCTGCTGCAAGCTCGTGCTTGACGCTCTTCATGCCGGCCTCGACCGTCGCCTTGCCCTTTGAACGCACGTAGACCTGGCTCGCCGGATCCTCGCCCACCAGCACCACTGCAAGACCGGGCGCAAAGCCATGCTCGCTTGCCAGGCGTGCCACGTGGTCCTTCACCCTGCCGCGCACCTCGGCCGCGAATTCCCTGCCGTCAATTATCTTTGCGCCCATAAGATCCTCCCGATCGAGTCATGCCGTGAATTATCCGTGTATCCATTTGCCAGATGCCGGGAAACCGGCAATTCGGGCAACGCAAGCGCCTTCATTGCGGATCTCAAGCACGTTGCGCGGGTACGTGTAGACGCGCCTTGCCGCTCAACGTCTTCCATCCGTCTCGCTCAACCAGCGGAAGCACGACCTGGTGCCCCTTGACCGCCATCTTGAACGACTTGCTTGACGCGGGCAGCGCAGCGTTGATCGTCAACGCCGGGCACTGGCAAGGCCGGTCCACTCTCCTGTGCGACATCTTGCAATTCCGAAAGTCCACAGGCTCAGTCATGCGCAATCGACTGCGCTGACCTTCGAGAAGTCGGGACAAGCGATTTCGAAAGCAATGCCAGAATCAGGAGGGCACGCCCCGTGACGGCAGTGCCGAGCGGCATCGGCTTCGGCAAGCCGCATCAGTCCATCGACCCGCAACAGCCAAGCTTCTGCCGTCAGGACTAAGCCGTGGGCTCCGGCTCGAGATCCGGTTCCTTGCCGTCCCCAGACCTCTTTCGTGGTCGCGTCTTGGGAATGTCCGTGACGCTCGCCGTGCCGCTCGCATTGGTTGAATCGTCTTCATCATCGTCGGCACGCTTCAGCGGCTTGCCTTCGATCACGTTCGTGATTTCGCTGCCTGTGAGCGTTTCGTATTCCAGCAGGCCCTGCGCCAGGCGCTCGAGCTCGCCCGTCTTCTTGTTTAGGATCTTTCTGGCAGTTTCGTATCCCTCATCAACGAGTTCCTTCACCTTTTCGTCGATGCGCTTCTGCATTTCCTCTGAATGGGCCTGGCCGGACTGGAAGGTGCCAAGGTAGCTTTGCTGCTCATAGGAATAGTCAACCATGCCTAGCTCGTCCGCAAAGCCGAATTGGGTCACCATGGCACGCGCAATCTTGCTTGCCTGCTGAATGTCGGAAGCGGCGCCGCTGGTGATGTCGTCCTTTCCAAAGATCAGTTCCTCGGCAGCGCGGCCTCCCATGGCCATGGCGATCTTCGACTTGTACTTCCTGAACGTGACCGAAAGCTGGTCCCGCTCCGGCAAGCTCAGCACCAGACCGAGCGCCCGGCCCCGCGGAATGATGGTGGCCTTGTGTATCGGATCGTGCTGCGGAACGTTGAGACCCACGATGGCATGCCCGGCCTCATGATAGGCGGTCAGCTTCTTTTCTTCCTCCGTCATGACCATGGAGCGCCGCTCGGCGCCCATCATGACCTTGTCCTTTGCGTTCTCGAAGTCATCCATCGTGACGAAGCGCCGGCCGACGCGGGCAGCCATCAACGCCGCCTCATTCACGAGATTCGCGAGATCTGCCCCGGAAAAGCCGGGCGTGCCGCGCGCGATGATGCGGAGGTCGACGTCCGGACCCAAGGGAATCTTGCGTGCATGCACGCCAAGTATCTTCTCGCGGCCCTTGATGTCAGGGTTGGGCACCTGCACCTGCCGGTCAAAGCGGCCCGGGCGCAGGAGCGCCGGATCGAGCACGTCGGGACGGTTCGTGGCCGCGACGATGATGATCCCCTCGTTCGCTTCGAATCCGTCCATTTCGACCAGAAGCTGGTTCAGTGTCTGCTCCCGCTCATCGTTGCCGCCGCCATAGCCAACGCCGCGGCTACGACCCACGGCGTCGATCTCGTCAATGAAGACAATGCACGGCGCGTTCTTCTTCGCCTGCTCGAACATGTCACGGACTCGACTGGCGCCAACGCCCACGAACATCTCGACAAAGTCGGATCCGGAGATCGTGAAAAACGGAACCCCGGCCTCGCCCGCAATTGCGCGCGCCAGCAGCGTCTTGCCGGTGCCCGGCGGACCGACCAGGAGCGCACCCTTGGGGATCTTTCCCCCAAGCCGCGAGAATTTCTGCGGATTGCGCAGAAACTCCACGATTTCCTCGAGCTCTTCCTTGGCTTCGTCGATCCCGGCCACGTCATCGAACGTGACGCGACCGTGCTTCTCGGTCAGAAGCTTGGCGCGCGACTTCCCGAACCCCATGGCTCCGCCGCGCCCACCGCCCTGCATCCGGTTCATGAAATAGATCCAGACGCCGATCAGCAGGAGGAATGGCAGGAACGACCAGAAGATCGCCATGAAGCTCGACTGCTTCTGCGGCTTGGCGTCAAAGGAGACGTTGTTGCTGACCAGGAGTTCCGTGGTTTCCGCACCTTCAGGCTGGATCGTCACGTATTCGCGCCCGTCGCCGCCGCGGAAAGTGATCTTTTCGCCGTCGATCGTCGCGGCCGTCACGCTGCCATCCGAAACCCGGTCGACGAATTCGGAATAGCTGACCGTCGTGTTGTTCAGGCTGGGCTGGCCTCCCGAAACGAGATTGAACAGCGCCAGCACAAGCAGGAACAGGACAATCCAGAAGGCGATGTTGCGCATATTGGTCAACGGAAGCTCCCTCGGGCAAGTCGTTGCGGACCAATCAGATCCGTTCGGTTTCAAGTCAAATAGCAATCAGGGCGGATTCTTCAACGGGATTGCAGAAATTCGTCGAATTTGCCGCGCCCCGTTGCCGTCGCGGTCCATTTGTTGGCAAGGCCGGCAACAGGCGCAGCCACGAGGGTTGCACGCCTCCAGATTGCGGGTGACGCAAGAAGGCTCTGACGCGGCATCCCGGTGTCGCGCCAAGGCGTGTCCTTAACCGCCTCGCCTAGCGCGCGCACCTCCAGATCGTCCGCATGAGGACCTTCCAGGATCCAACGGCCGTCCCATGGCCGGTCGGTGGGTCCGGAGACATCCTTCACCGCGTTGAACTCTCGAGAGATGCGCCATGGGGCCGCATTGTCGCGACCGCCGGACCCGCGCGTGAGGATGCAGCCCGCCAGCGTGTACCTGCCCTCTTCCCGCAGCGCATGATCCAGTTCAAGCATCGCGTCGGAACGTGGCGGATACTCGGCACCGCCGACCCAAGCCAGTGCGCGGCGACGCAAGCGGAACAAGATCTCGCGCGGAACGCCTTGCTCGTGCGAGGGCGCGCCTGCGGCAAGGATCACGTCGCCGTTCTCTTCCGATGCCATCCGGGCGGCCTCCTGCCGAACGTAATGCTCCAGCGCTTCTCGTGCTGCGCTCATGTTCCTGGCGACTTCGGACAAGGTGTCGGAATCGATGCCCAGCTTCGCAAGAGCCTTCAGCCTGGCCCGGGCGCGAACCCGCTCGAATCTCGGATCGTCGTTCGACGGATCCTCGATCCACGAAATGCCCCTGCGCCCGAGATAGCCCCTCCACTCCCCGCGCCCGTGGTCAAGCATCGGACGGATCCACGTCGTGCCGTGCCGCGTGAAGCGGTGGTCCATCTCGGAAAGCCCGTCGACGCCGGACTTTCTCGCAAGCCGCATGAGGAATGTCTCCGCAACATCGTCACGGGTATGGCCTAGAGCAACCTGGTCGATGCCCGAACTGCGCGCCCAGTCGCTGACGAGGCGATATCGGGCCTCGCGCGCCACGGCCTGAAGGTTGCCAGCCCCGCTCCATTCCCATGTCAGCACCGTGTGAGGAATGCCGTTCTCGGCGCAATGGCCGGCAACGGTCTCGATCTCGCCGGCCGTTCCGGGGCGAAGCCCATGGTCGACGGTCACGGCCTCAACCGGGAATCCCAGATCGCGGCCGTGCCAGAGCATCACGTCAAGACAGGCCATCGAATCACTGCCACCGGACACGGCAACGCCCAACCGCCGCGGCCGGCTCCATGCGAAGGGCAGACCCGCCAAGTTCCTGATCAAATCGTCAAATGCGGCCGCTTCACGGTTCACGGACACGACATGCCGGTCCGGGCCTGCTGCGCATCAGCGGACGCATCCGTCCCCGGAAACCGGAGCGTGACCTCGGAAAGCGTGATGCAAGCCTCCTGCCCCTGTCCCAACCCGTCGAGCGAGAGGCCGAGCTTCAAGAGGGCGACCGGCGCCGTCGGGCCGTCCGGCGTGCCCGAATAGCTCTCGAGGTAAGCGCGCGCGGCATCCGGGGTCATGCCAAGCTCCGACAAGGCTTCGCCACGCAGCAGATGCGCAACCCCCGCAAGCGGTCCGCCCTGATAGGTCTCGGTAAAGGCTCGAAGCTGCTCAGCCGCAGTCTCGAATTCTCCCTGGTCGAAACTGGCCTTGGCTTGATCGAAGTCCGCCCTTTCCTCAATTGCCAGTTCGACGCCGCCGGTGTCGATCATGTCAACCGAGAACCCGCTGTCGACCTGGGGGACGGCCGCGACGTCGGCCTGCGCTGACTCCTCGGTCATTGTTCCGCCCAACGTCGTGGTCTCGCCCAGGCTTGCGATGTCGCAGTCCGCTTCCAGTTCGCACAGGCGGAACTCGAGGTCACCGATCCGGTTCGTGCCGTCAGCGACGATCGACTGGACGCGGTTCGCCAGTTGCTCGGATGCCGCCGTCAGGCGCCGAACCTCCTTCTCCATCTCGTCAAGGCGCTCGAGAGCGTTGGTGCTTGCGAGTTGCCCTTCGGGAGCGCCGGTGGTCGAAAGCTCGCGCTGCAGCCGCTGCATTTCGACAAAAAGCACGGCCAGTTCCTGCCGAATGTCGGCAAGAGTCTGTTCCCGGTCCTGCGCGGCGGCGGGCGCAGCGAGAAGCAAGGCGACGGCAAGCAGGGCGCGCATAAGGCGATCTCCTTCAGAGGCCGGCACCTATGCTCAGCACGGTCACGGCACGGCGGTTCTGCATGTAACAGGCCTCCTCCGAGCAGATCTCGATCGGACGCTCCTTGCCGTAGCTGATGGTTTGCAGGCGCGTTGGATCGACCCCCTGCGAGATCAGGTAGTTCTGCACCGTTGACGCCCGTCGGGCACCGAGGGCGAGGTTATAGGCCTGCGTGCCCTGCTCGTCCGCATGGCCTTCGATGAGGGCGACGTATTCGGCGTTGACCGTGAGCCACTCGGCCTGGCCGTCAAGCGTGGCACGCGCCGTCGGCGTGAGCGTGGACTGATCCACGGCAAAGAGCACGCGGTCGCCGATGGTCGCGCTGAAATAGGCGACTGACTGAGGGTCATCGACCGAGCCGGGCGCACCGGCTGCATCGGAACCGGTTGCGCCCGGTCCGAAGCGATCGGCCTGGCTGCAGGCACCGAGGGCCATGAAGACGACAAGTAACGATCTGAAGAGCGGCATTGGATCACCTGCGACTGATTTCTGCTCACTGCGTCATACATGACCTATCGACAAAGGCAACGGAAACAGGCCACGCTTCACGGTGTCGGCACGACTGTTGAACCCGGCGCCAACGGTTCTTGCGCAGGGCCCGGTTCCCTTCAGGGGAGGAGCGGCGACCACGCCGGGTCGGATGCCGCCGTCTCGGTGGGCACCCGCCTGAGATTGCGTCCGGATATGTCCACGGAAAAAAGCGCCGGCCTGCCTTCGGCCCCGGCGCTCTCGCGCGTGAACATCAGCACGCGGCCGTTCGGCGACCAAGTCGGCCCCTCGTCGAGGAAGGATGCCGTCAGGAGCCTTTCAGCAGAACCGTCCGCGCGCATCACGCCGATATGAAAGCGACCCGCGTTCTGCTTGGTGAACGCGATGAAATCGCCTCTTGGCGACCAGACCGGCGTGCCGTAGCGCCCCGGCCCAAAACTGATTCTTCGGGGCTGGCCGCCTGTGGCGGGCATCACGTAGAGTTGCTGGCTGCCGGACCTGTCGCTTTCGAAAACGATCTGGCGTCCGTCCGGCGAAAACGACGGAGCGGTCTCGATCGAAGGGGCAGATGTCAGCCGGGAGCGTCGCTGTGTCGCGACGTCCAGGGTGTAGATATCGGTGTTGCCGCGGCGCGCCTCGGAATAAACCACGGTTCGACCGTTCGGCGCGTAACGCGGCGCGAACGTCATTGACTCGGCGTCCAAGGCCAATGCCGTCTTCTCGACTCGACCGACCGTGAGCTCATATATCTGCGGGAAACCGGACTCGTAGCTCGTGAAAAGTATCCTGTCGCCCCTG
Source organism: Paracoccaceae bacterium (assembly GCA_965208685.1). Taxonomy (GTDB): domain Bacteria; phylum Pseudomonadota; class Alphaproteobacteria; order Rhodobacterales; family Rhodobacteraceae; genus JAJEFO01. The sequence continues at coordinate 3,144,828 of CBDBPL010000007.1, forward strand.
GGCGAGAAACGGGGCGCAAGAACGATTGACGATGCGTCCGTCAGGTAGCGCACGTTCTCGCCGTCAAAGTCCATGATCGCGAGTCGCTTCTGGCGGTTGCCCTTGGGACCCGTTGCTTCCACGTAGACAACCCGGCTGTCAAAATACCCGCCTTCACCGGTGATCCGCGAATAGACCTGGTCCGCAATCTTGTGCGCCACGCGCCGCCAGCTTTCCGGTGGCCCCGCGAACTGCAGCCCGGCGCCAAGCGGCGCGTCGGCAAAGACGTCAAAGAGGCGGAACTTTGCAAGAAGCCGCCCGTCGGAGGCAAGCGTGACCGACCCGACGACCAGCGCTTCCACGTTGATCGCCTTCCAGTCCGGAAAGGCCACCGGAGCGTCGAAATCCGTCACCTGGCTGACATAGGCCGCATGCGGGACATCCCGGAACAGGCCGGTTCCAACGAGATCGCTTGCCACCACTTCCGTGATCCTCGCCGCGTACTCCTCGGCAGCGGCGTTTTCGGCGAGAAACGGCGCCACCGCGACCACCACCGGTTCGATCACGCCTTCCGTGATTTCGATCCGCAACGGCCCGGTGCGACCCTGCGCCAGCGCCTGGGTCCCCAGCGCGAATGCAAGGGCGATTGAAAGAATAATCTGCGTCATCGGAACTGCATCCCTTCTGCATTAAAGGTTGCTTCTACTTCGCGCCACTGGTCAAATTTTTCGACCGGGAGCTGGAATCCCTTGCTGCCACAGCGAATGATGGCGCGTCGCGCGGCCTCGAACGCCCGGCCTGCATCCGTCTCGCTGCCGTCAAGGAATTCGACCATCCTGATCGATTCCGCGACGGGCACGCCGTTCCGCTGCATGTCAAAGGCCACGACAACCTTCGTCGCACGCGCGCTGGTCGACAGGCTGCCGACATTCCAGCAATTCCCGACCGCAAGGCCGAACGCCTCCTTTTCACCGCGGGTCAAGGGCGGGCCGCGCGGCGCCACCTGTCGAGAATCGGTGTCCGCCTCGGCAAGTGCGGCCACGGTCTCGGATTCGCGCGGGGGGTCGTCCGGCACGTCGGGTTCAGGGCTTGGAGGACGCGGAGGCCGCGATCGTGGCCGCATGGAACTGGCGACGGCATAGGTCTCCTCCTCTTCGGCCTCCGTGACAATGCGGTCGCTTGCCTCCTGCGGCGCCTGCGGAGCCTCCTCCTCCACGACCTGCTCCGGCGGGGTCTCGGGGTCGGGAACGCTTGCCTCGATCAGGTCTGCCCCGGTTTCCGCCTCGGGAGGCGGCGCCAGTTGCGGCACCGGCGCGACGCGCGGAGCAGGCGCTGCAACCTGATCAGGCTGAACGCTCGTGCCGTCGATGTCCGATGGCGGCAGGAGCGGTGTCGGCGCGCTGTCCTCGATCTCCGCCCCCAAGGCGGGCTGATCGATTTCGAATTCCGGCATGTCGGGACTTTCCGGGGCTTCCACCGGTCTGGGCATGAACAGTTCCGTCGCCGCAACCGCCGCCAGAGACGATGGCGCCTCGTCCTCCTCAGGCGCAACCACCGTTGGCGCGTCGGTCTGCGTTTGCGGTGCGGCCCCGGGTGGAACCAACGCCGCGAATTCCTGTTCGGAGAGGATTGCCACTTCAGACAAGATCACAACCTCGGATTGCCGGTCGCTGGCCAGAGGTCCGGCAAAGAACACCGCCAGGATGAATGCGATGTGACCCGCACCCGAAATGTACCAGCTCCAGCGCAATCCTTCCTCACCCGCCTCCAAGCCTCGGCCCGCCCATGTCGGTCACGAGCCCGATATCCGTGATGCCCGCCGCATTGAGGGCTCCCATGACCTGCACGACGCGGGCGTACGGGATCGCGCCGTCCGCCCGGATGAATACGCGCCTGGATGCCCGTTCGCTCAGGACGGCGCGGAGACGTGGCACAATCTCCTCGCTTGCAACCTCCGTCGTCTGGATCATGATGACCCCATCCGCTGTCAGCGTGACGGTCAGCGGCTCCTCCTGCCCGCTTGCGAGCGCCTGCGCGGCGGTCCTGGGGAGTTCGACGGGAACGCCAACCGTCTGCAGCGGGGCAGCGACCATGAATATGATCAGCAGCACGAGCATCACGTCCACAAAGGGCGTGACGTTGATTTCGGACATCGGTCTTGTACGCCGCCGTCGGCGCCGATTGCCGGTCCGCTCGTTCTGGATGACTTCGGCGCCCATCAGTGCTGATCCAGCTGTCGCGACAGAATTGTAGCAAATTCGTCGGCAAAACTCTCGTAGCCGGCAATGATGCGTCCGCTGTCCGCGGAAAGCTTGTTGTAGAAGATCACCGCCGGAATCGCCGCGAGAAGGCCCAGGCCGGTGGCAAGAAGCGCTTCGGCAATCCCGGGCGCGACCACGGCAAGATTCGTGCTCTGCTGCTGCCCGATCTCGATGAAGGCCGACATGATGCCCCAGACCGTGCCGAACAGCCCGATGAACGGCGCGGTCGAGCCTATCGTCGCCAGCAGCGGGAGGCCCTTCTGCAACTCTTCAGCCTCTTTCTGGATCGCCACGTCCATGGAACGGTCGATCCGCACATGCGCTCCGCCGATTGCCGCCCCGTCCGCCTTGTGTGAACGTCTCCACTCGGTCATTCCAGCGACAAAGACGCGTTCGGTTCGCCCCGACGGAATGGGCCCCAGAGTGTCATAGAGCGTGTCCAGCGGCTCGCCCGACCAGAAGGACGCCTCGAACCTCTGCGTTTCGCGCCGCGCGCGCCAGTACTGCCCGTGCTTGTTGATGATGACGGCCCAGCACCAGAAAGAGGCAAGGACAAGCAGCACCATCACCAGCTTTACGACGATCGTGGCACGAGCAAACAGCGCCCACATGGAGAATTCCATCTCCTGCACCAGCGCAAGGGTTTCGGTTTCCATTACTCGACTCTCTTCCTGCCCAGTCCCGATATTTCGGGTACCTCATGCAGCCGGACATTAGCCCAAGGTAAGGAAAATTGGAATAAGCCGGGGCTGATCCGAAGATTCAGACAGATCACGATTCAAGGAGTCGGCGAACTTCCGCCGGAAACCTGACCGCTCTTCCACGTTCGGCCAAGGCAACGAGCGTGACCTTGGCGGCGAACAGCGTTTTCCCGTCCCGCAACACGTTCTGCACCAGTGCGATCCGCGCGCCCGAATGCGACGAAAGGCGGGTCTCTACGATGAGGTCGTCACCGAACCGCGCCGGCGACAGGTAGTCGGCCTCGATGCGGCGCACCGCGAACACGATGCCGCGTCCGTCTTTCAGCAACGACTGGTCGACACCTTTCTCGCGAACCCATTCGGTCCGGGCGCGCTCGATGAATTTCAGGTAGTTGGCATAGTAGACGATGCCCGCGAGATCAGTGTCCTCGTAGTAGACACGGGTCTTGAAACAGTGGGCCATGCGACTCCCTCGCCTCTTGCGGCTCCCTTTGGTCCTCGGTCATGCTCCTCGGAAATCCCTGCCAATGCCGGGGCCGCGTCTCAAGGGCGGCGGCCCGATCCATGCCTGCAAGAGGGCCGCACCACATGATGCACAGGCCTCAAAGCAACACGCCTTGGCCGGACGAAACAGGGGGAGCAAGGCCCAGATGCTTCCAGGCACTGGCGGTCAGCATCCGTCCTCGCGGCGTTCTCTGGATCAAGCCCTGCTGCAGCAGGTACGGCTCGATGACCTCCTCGATCGCGTCCCTGCTTTCGGACATCGCCGCCGAGATCGTGTCTGCGCCGACGGGTCCGCCTTGGTAGCTTTCCGCGATCAGCGTGAGGTATTTCCTGTCCGCGCCGTCAAGTCCTATGCCGTCGACGCCAAGCCTCGTCAATGCTCCGTCAGCCAGTTCGCGCGTGAGTCGACCGTCCGATTCCACGACGGCGAAGTCCACGACCCTTCGCAGCAGCCGACCTGCAATTCTCGGCGTGCCACGGGCACGGCACGCGATCTCGCGGGCACCGCCGTCACCGGTCTCGACCCCCATGAGACAAGCGCCGCGCGTGACAATCTCGTGAAGCTCGTCGTCCGAATAGAACAGCAGCCGGACGGGAATGCCGAACCGGTCGCGCAGGGGCGTCGTCAGAAGCCCCAGGCGGGTTGTGGCACCCACGAGCGTGAAGGGCTGCAACTCGATTCGAACTGTCCTCGCGGCTGGCCCCTCGCCGATCACGAGGTCAAGCTCGAAATCCTCCATCGCGGGGTAGAGCACCTCTTCCACCGCCGGATGCAATCGGTGAATCTCGTCGATGAAGAGGACATCGCGGGCTTCGAGATTGGTCAGGATCGCCGCAAGGTCTCCCGCCTTTGCCAGCACGGGTCCGGAAGTCATGCGGAAATTGACCCCAAGTTCGCGCGCCATGATCCGGGCAAGGGTCGTCTTCCCCAGCCCCGGCGGTCCGTGGAACAGAGCATGATCCATTGCCTCGCCGCGCCGCTTCGCGCTCTCGATGAACACGCGCAGGTTCGCCCTCGCCTCGGCTTGCCCGATGAAGTCTTCGAGCATTCTGGGCCGAAGCGCGCGATCCGCATCCTCAGGTCTCGATTCGGGGCGGAGGGTCGGATCCGGGTCGTTCACCGCCCGCCCTCCTGCCGAATGCCACGAAGGCACAGGAACGTGCTGTCCGGGACGGGAGTCATGCTTTCGGGGCCAATTTCTTCAATGCCTCGCGGATCAGTGTCGCGGTGTCCGCACCCTCGGTCATGCCGGCAGCCTCGGCTACCGCCGTTGACGCTTCTCCGGGAGCGTAGCCGAGATTCCGTAGCGCAGAAAGCGCTTCGGCCTGCCCTGCCGCACCAGGGACCGGTTCCGTCACCAACCCGTCATCCGAACCGCCATCGGTTTCGGGGGGAACGCCTCCCCGCATCGCCATCATGTCGGGTACCTTGCCCTTGAGCTCGTTCACGACCCTCTGCGCGATCTTGGGACCCACGCCGGGCGCCGTTCTTATCGATGCCCAGTCGCCGAGGGCGATCGCGCGTGCTACGGCGTCAGGTCCCAGTGTACCGAGAATTGCCATAGAGGCCCGAGCTCCAATGCCCTGCACACTCATCAGGAGCCGATGCCATTCCCGCTCCACCGGCGTAACGAACCCGAACAGCTGCAGATCCTCGCGCACGAGGAGATCCGTATAGAGTGACGCAACCTCCCCGGTTCCGGGCAAGGCCGCCAAGGTCCGATCGCTCACGAACACGACGTAGCCGACGCCGCCAACGTCCAGGAGCACGTGATCGCTTGCGTGATAGTCAATCCTTCCTGACAAGCGCCCGATCATCTAATCATCCCGCTGGAAACCCCGTCCTTCAGGGCGGGGAGGAATGCGGGCTCCCGTGTTCCGTGCATCGTTGCCGTTTCCTTCATCCGTGACGTGTCGACGTGATATCCGTAGCCGTCGCCGCGCTGGACGACGCGGCAGTGCCGGTGCGAGATCCCCTGCACCGTTCCCTCGCCGTCTGGACGTTGAAGGAGCCTGTCCGGCGCACCGCGACGCGGCCCACGTGGACACCCCTCCTCTTTCCAGAGGGCACGGTCGCGCGCACGATGTCGCCCGTGCGGAAGCCGCGCACGCACTTCTCCGCCATCAGGTATCCGACCGGGAAGCCGGACCGGTCCACGCGGGTCCGCGCATGCGAGCCCCGGCCCATGGCCCGGATCGCGAGCACGGGCTGCCTCCAGCCCTTCAGCGCCGGCGTCTCGCCGACGCAGGCGGCGTCGAGGGCATGCGACTTCGGGATCCCCAGCCGCGTGCGGTTGAACTTCGTCCGCCCGCCCGAGGCGCCGGCGACGGGCAGCCCCGTCCGCTTCAATGCCTCGAACAGGACGCGGCGGGTGGCGTTGACCGCGGCGGCGGCGGAGAGCGGCGCTTTCGCCTGCGCCAGCACCCTCCGGAGACGCTGCCAGGAACGTCTCCACCGGCTGCGCGCCCTTGGCCTGGTTGCAGGACGGGCACGCGAGGGCCAGGTTCGAGACCCGGTCGGAGCCGCCCCTTGCCTTCGGACGCACGTGGTCGACTTGCAGCGGCGTGTCCGTCAGGCGCACGTCCGTCCCCACTTCTCGAGCAGGCATTCCCTGACCTCGTATCCGGCGAGGGTCCCCTGCTGGTACTCCGCGCCCGCGATCTCCGGGTTCTCCAGCGCCTGGGTGTCGAACCGGACGACCTCGCACGCGATGGAGATCACGGGCGCGAGCCTGCGCAGCCGCTCCGTCCACGAGGCCACGTTGTCGACCCGCGACTGCAGCGAGGGCGGGAGCTTTCTCCCGGAGCGCCGGTTCAGGAACCGCTTCTTCCGGTAGCGCAGGTTGGCCGAACGTCGGCGCCGCCGGAAATTGCTCCGTTGCCGCATGGCCTTTCTGATCCTTGCTCCCCTGTGCTCGATCTCGGCCAGGAACAGGACCTCGCCGTCCTCCCGCACCAGCGCCAGGCCGGTGGCCTTCGCGCCGGGATCAACCTTCAGCCCGACCTCCTGGGCCTCGCCCCCGACCCGGTCCCGGAGACGGATCGTGAACGGATGGAGCCGCACCACGACGGCACGTCCCTTCTTCAGGAGCTTTCTCGCCCTGGCCGGGTGGCACGGCATCAGCGGGTCGCCGCGCCGGTCCAGGACGAAGACGCGGCTTGCGCCGCTCTCGGGGTCGCTCGCGCTTCCCCGGTGACGCCGGCCGAAGCCGGTCTCCCCTCGCACAACCTGACCACCCGCATCACGATCGCCCGTTTGCCCCGATCGGTCCACCGGACCGATCGCCGCAAGCGGTTCGGCCTGACCCGGCGTGTCTGCTGACGAATCTTCAAGAGCCCGGGACTGAGGAAGCATCCCGGGGTTGGTCTTCAACGTATGGTTCAGGGTGGATTGGATGACAGTCTCCTTTCCTGTGCTGGTCAGCATGGGCTCTCGGAACTCCCGTTCCTCAAGCCCCTCCCTTCAGGGAGGGGTCGCTGACGCAATCACCAGTGCACGACTCCGGGACAAGTGCGCGTGACAGATCGCGACGGCGAGCGCATCCGCAGCGTCCCGCCCCGATATGCGCGCTCCCGGAAGCTGCATCCTCACCATGTACTCGATCTGTTGCTTGTCGGCATGCCCGGTGCCGACAACCGCCTTCTTCACCGCATTGGGGGCATACTCCCCGACCTCAACGCCTGCCAGTGCCGGCACCAGCATCGCGATGCCCCGCGCCTGCCCCAGCTTCAGGGTGGACGCACCATCCTTGTTGACGAATGTGTGTTCCACTGCCGCCTCATCGGGCGAGTGTCTCTCCCAGACCTCGGAAAGCTGCTCGAACAACGACACCAGCCGTGCCCCGAGCGGTCCCGCCCCGGTCCGGCAGACGCCATTCGCCACGTGAGACAGCCGCGACCCGGAGGTCTCTACGACTCCCCATCCAAGGGCGCGAAGCCCCGGATCCAGTCCCATTACGCGCATATTCGCAACCTGCTCTGCTGACCTCGCCCGGAAATTAGCACAAAACGTGAATATCTGCCAAGAATTTTGGCAAGTTCGCCGGAAGGCGTCCGCTCTTCAATGCCCGCGCCGCGCCTTTGAAACGCGTCCGTCCAGGTCCGAAAGCGACAAGAGGCGTGCCGCTTTTTTTCAGTTGTTTTAGAAGGTTACGATGGTTCTGGAGATATGCAATTCATGCATACGGGACATGCGATAATTGAGCCTTGTCCAGTCGCTGACCCACCTCTAGTTGCGACTCGAAACGCAACGCCAGCAAGAGGAGAACGGCCATGGCCATCACAATGACTCGCAACAATGCCGCCAAAATCAGCGGCTCACCAACTACCCTGTCCGGGCTTGTCTCGGGCGTCATTCACTGGAACAAGGCACGCCGCACGCGCGCCGCCCTGTCCAGGTTGAGCGCTCATGAACTGGATGATATCGGCATTTCCCGCGGGGACATCGACGCGATCTGCTCTGGACGCAGATAGGCTGATGCCAACCTCTGGCGCGCACCGGATTGGGAACGCGCGAAATCCCGAAGGGACCGATCCTTGACCGGTCCCTTTTTTGTCAGCGCTCATCGGACTCCATCCTTGCAATGGGCCGCAAGCCGGGCCATGCCTTTGTGCAAATTCTCTTCTGCCGGTCTTGCCACGTGGACTCCGAAGAATGACATGGCCGAGTGCAGCGCGTTTCCGCTTCATGACGGCACCCGCGACGAGCCCACGGCGACAGCGGCCATTCACTTGTCGGGATCAGCGAGGGCATTGACTCCATGGCTATCGAAGCCGACTACGTAATTGTTGGCGCGGGCAGTTCCGGTTGCGCAATGGCATACCGGCTCGCCGACGCCGGTCGCCAGGTCATCGTCGTGGAATACGGCGGCAGCGACCACGGCCCGCTCATCAACATGCCGGGCGCGCTCAGCTATCCGATGAGAATGCGCCGCTATGACTGGGGACTCGAGAGCGACCCCGAACCGCACCTCGGCGGTCGCCGCCTCGCTACGCCGCGCGGCAAGGTAATTGGCGGATCGAGCTCCATCAACGGGATGGTGTACGTGCGCGGCCATGCCCGCGACTTCGACCATTGGCGTGACCTTGGAGCAGACGCCTGGAGCTACGCGGATGTCCTGCCCTACTTCCAGCGAATGGAGGACTGGCACGACGGCGGACGCGGCGGCTCAGCCTCATGGCGCGGTCGAGGCGGGCCGCTGCATGTCACGCGCGGGCAACGGAGCAATCCGCTGACGCGTGCATTCGTCGAGGCTGGCCGACAAGCGGGCTACCCCGTGACCCTGGACTACAACGGCCGCCAGCAGGAAGGCTTCGGCGCCTTCGAGATGACCGTCTGGAAAGGTGCGCGATGGTCGTCGGCCAAGGCCTATCTGCGACCTGCGCTTCGTACCGGAAACTGCAGGGTCGTACGTGCCCACGCGAATCGCGTCGTTCTTGAGGGAGCACGGGCGACCGGGGTCGAGATCGAACGTGCCGGGCGTACCGAGGTGATTCATGCACGAGCCGAGGTCATTCTGTCCGCCTCGTCACTGAATTCTCCAAAGCTGCTCTTGCTCTCGGGCATAGGTCCCGCAGCGCATCTGGCCGAACATGGGATCGAGACCGTCGCCGATCGTCCAGGCGTCGGACAGAACCTTCAGGACCACCTCGAGATCTACGTCCAGGTAGCCACGTCGAAGCCGGTGAGCCTCTACAGGTACTGGAACGTCCCCGGCAAAGCCTACGTGGCCATGCGATGGCTGCTCACGCGAAGCGGTCCCGGCGCATCGAACCAGTTCGAGAGCACGGGATTCATCCGTTCTGCGGCAGGAGTCGAATATCCCGACCTCCAGTTCCATTTCCTGCCGATCGCAGTCGGGTATGACGGGCGAGTGGCGGCGAGACAGCATGGATTTCAGGCCCATGTCGGCCCGATGAGGAGCCTCTCCCGTGGCGAAGTGCTGCTGCGGTCGGCTGACCCGAAGGATCCGCCGCGGATCAGGTTCAACTACATGAGCCACGAAAGTGACTGGCGGGACTTCCGGGCCGGCATCCGGCTGACACGTGAAATCTTCGCCCAGCCGGCTTTTGCGCCATTCTATGGTCGGGAGCTGCGGCCCGGGCCCGAAGCCCAGACCGACGACGAGCTCGATGCCGTGATCCGGGATCATGTCGAAAGCGCCTACCACCCCTGCGGCACGGCGCGAATGGGGCGGCGTGACGACCCGATGGCCGTTGTGGACTCGGAAGCCCGCGTGATCGGGGTCGAAGGGCTCCGGCTTGCAGACAGTTCAGTCTTTCCGCGAATCACCAACGGCAACCTGAATGCGCCGTCGATCATGGTGGGCGAGAAGGTCTCCGACGCGATTCTCGGCCGCCCGCCTCTGGCGCCAAGCAATCTTGAGCCCTGGATTCATCCCGACTGGAGGTGTCGACAGCGATAGTCCTGCCTGTCTAGATCAAGGTGCGAGCGTCTCGGTATGTCCATCCACGGCAAGTACCTGGCCGGAAATTCTCGACGCCGCATCCGAGGCCAGAAAATGGACGGTGCCTGCGACATCTGCGGCCGTGACCCAGGTCTTCATCGACACGCCAGCCGCATGATTTCGTCGCACTTCGCCTTCGTCGACACCCTGCGCGGAGGCTTCCATTGCGACAACCCTGGCCATGCGCGGCCCTTCGACCGCACCGGGACAAACGGCGTTGACGCGAACGCCCGCCGGCCCGAGTTCCATCGCGAGGGTCTTCGTCAGGCCCACAAGCGCCCATTTGGCGGCGGCGTAGGGACTCCTGAGCGGATAGCCCGCAATGCCGGCCGTAGAGGAAGTCAGAACAATCAGGCCAGCTCGTTCGGCACGCATCACGCGGGCAGCCCAACGGCATGTCAGGAAGCTCCCATGCAAGTTGGTTGCAACGCAGCGCTGCCATTCACTGTAGTCCAGATCCTCGATCCAGCCAGCCGGTCCGCCTGTGCCGGCGTTGGCGCATACCACGTCAGCCCCGCCCCAGCCTGCTTCGACGGCGTTCAGGAACGTTGCCATTTCGGTCTCTGACGTGACATCTGCCACTGCGGTCATTGCCTCCGGCCATGCCGTGGCAAATTCGGCAACCGCCGCCTCATCGATGTCGCAGATGGCAACCCGACCGCCTTCGGAAAGGAACCGCTCGGCGATCGCCCGCCCTATTCCGGAAGCACCTGCGGTTACGACAATCCGGCGCATTTGCGCTCTCCTGTTCGGTGGTGACGGGCCTGAATGACAAGCACAGGATTGCGACCGCAACGGACTCCCAAGGCGGCAACATGGTCTGCAAGGGCATAACAGCCCGCTGCGGAGACGTCATGCGAAATGCAGGAATTCGCCCTGCCAATCGCGGCTTGCGAAGCAACAGGGCTCATGCGACCAACTGTGCCGAAAAGAGGAATTCGAGCCAAAATGAGCAAGACCGGGAAGACCGCGCGCAACATACTTTTCATCATGCACGACCAGCTCCGGTTCGACTACCTGAGCTGTGCCGGGCACCCGCATCTGCATACGCCGAACTTTGACCGCGTCGCTTCGATGGGCGTGCGGTTCACTAACGCATATGCCCAGTCTCCGGTCTGCGGCGCGTCTCGCATGAGTTTCTACACGGGCCGCTATGTCTCGTCTCATGGCGCGCAATGGAACGGGTTTCCGATCAGGGTGGGCGAACAGACTCTTGGCGATCACCTGCGACGCCTCGGCATGAGCTGCTGGTTGATCGGCAAGACGCACATGAAGGCGGATGCGGAGGGAATGGCTCGCCTCGGGATTGCGCCCGACAGCGTCATAGGCGCGCGACAGGCTGAGTGCGGCTTTGATGCCTGGATCAGGGACGACGGGCTCTGGGGCGAAGGGCCGGACGGGTACTACGACGAGAGGCCCTCTCCCTACAACGAGTACCTCAGGTCGAGGGGCTACTCCGGCACGAATCCCTGGGCTGACTATGCAAATGCAGGGACCGACGGTGACGAAATCGCCAGCGGATGGATGCTCGCCAATTCAGACAAGCCTGCCAACATCCGCGAGGAGGACAGCGAAACGCCCTGGCTTACCCGCGAGGCCATACGGTTCATCGACCAGGCGACCGATCCATGGTGCACGCATCTGAGCTACATCAAGCCGCATTGGCCATACATCGTGCCGGCCCCCTATCACGCCATGTACGGGCCGAACCATGTTCCGGCCCCGCGACGCCACGACATCGAGCGTGACAACCCGCACCCGGTGTACGGGGCCTACATGGAAAACCGCATCGCTGCCGCGTTCCAGAAGGACGAGGCGCGGCAAAAGGCGGTTCGCGCCTACATGGGCCTGATCAAGCAGTGCGACGACCAGCTGGGCAAGTTGCTGGATCACCTGGAAGCAACGGGTCGAATGGAAAGCACGATGATCGTCCTGACCTCGGACCACGGCGACTACCTGGGAGATCACTGGTTGGGCGAAAAGGATCTCTTCCATGAACCAAGCGTCAAGATTCCCCTTATCGTCTACGACCCGCGACCCGATGCGGACGACACCCGCGGCCAGACGTGTGACGCACTTGTCGAGTCAATCGACGTCGCTGCCACGTTCGTGGAGTTTGCAGGCGGGAAGGTGCCCGGCCATGTCATCGAAGGCCGCTCGCTCATGCCGTTTGTTCGCGGCGAGTCCCCCACGTGGCGGGAATTCGTCATCAGCGAATACGACTATTCCGCAACGCCGCAATGCACGAGGCTCGGGCTTGAGCCGCGCGACGCACGACTCTTCATGATCTTCGATGGCCGGTTCAAGATGGTGCATGCAGAAGGAGGCTTTCGGCCAATGCTCTTCGATCTGGAAGCCGATCCGGACGAATTTCACGACCTCGCCAAGGGAGACACGCATCAAGGCGAGATCGAGCGTCTCTACGGATGTCTTGCCAAATGGGGCAGGCGACCGGCGCAACGCGTGACCAAGTCCGAGGACGACATCAAGGCGTTGCGCGGGCGATCGCTGCGGAGGGGCATCCTGCCTTTCCTCGTGGATGGCTCCGAAGTCGACGAGGAATTGACGGCACGGTATCGCGGTCGGGCGCCGCACAGGTCGGCGGAAGAATAGCCTGCATGGGTCGTCACCACGAGCGCCACGCCAGCAATTTGCTCGGGAACCGGGAAGGAGGACACGAGGTGATCCCCTTCGAATTTGCTGAATCTCCTTCGGCAAGTGCCTGACATGCCGTGACAGTGCAAGGCCGACCTCGATCGATGCCGTCGACGCCAAGATGCGTGGGCGCATCGGCACGCGATTCGCCTTTGCAGGAATTCCGCCCTTTCTGGCAGCGGGCAATCCGTCGTGGCGATGAATGCACCGACGCCGACCCGGCCGACCGAGGCACTCCTGCCGCAGGTCTCGAACGGTGCCACCATCGCTGGCGCTGCAGCACGCGCGGGCAGGCATCGACGCGACGACTTCGTCACGTTCCGCTACCGAGAGCCGCGAGGATTCCGAAGCGAGAGTCCTGGCAGGGCGCCGACACGTCTTCGTCGCCCTGCCCGTTCATGTCGCGACCGTGAATGCGCGACTGCCCAGCGAAGGGCACCGGCACGGACAACCAGAGTGGAGCCAAGGCTACGACGAACCGAGCGCATCCGAAAGGACCGACTCCAAGACGTCGATTGGTACGTCCTCGACCACGAACGCTGCACCTATGCCGCGCGCAAGCACCATCCTGAGCTGGCCATCGACAACCTTCTTGTCCTGCCTCATGAGGTCGATCAACGTGCCGGCATCCGGCAGGTCGCCGGGAATGTCGGCAAGATCGATCTTCACTCCCATGGATGCCAAATGCGCACGCACGCGACCCGGCGCTTCCTGGGAACAGAGGCCCATGCGCGCGGACATCTCGAATGCGAGGACACACCCAAGCGCCACGCCCTCGCCGTGCAGGAGGCGGTCTCCATAATCCGTTGCCGCTTCGAGCGCATGACAGAACGTGTGCCCAAGATTGAGCAATGCTCGGTCACCGGCCTCGGTCTCGTCTCGTGCAACGATTTCGGCCTTCATTTCCACTGCGCGGCGCACGGCATGGGTCCTGAGACCCAGATCACCGTCAACCAGTGATCGGCCGTTCTCTTCCAGCCATTCGAAGAAGGCGGCGTCTCCAAGAAGGCCGTACTTGACCACCTCCCCGTAGCCGGCAAGGAATTCGCGTCGAGGCAGCGTTTCAAGGACGCCCGTGTCTGCAAGGACCAAGGACGGCTGGTGGAACGAGCCGACCTGATTCTTGCCATGCGGCGAGTTGATCCCCGTCTTGCCGCCGACGGAACTGTCCACCTGTGCCAGAAGCGTCGTCGGCACCTGCACAAACCTGATCCCGCGGCGCAGAATGGCCGCGGCAAACCCTCCCAGGTCGCCGATGACTCCACCGCCGAGCGCGATCAGCACGTCGCGGCGTTCGATCCGTTCCTCCAGCATCCATTCGACGGATCGTTCCAGCATGCCCCAGCTCTTCGTGGCCTCGCCGACAGGCAACACGAGGGTCACGTTGCCGATTCCTTGTGCGGCAAGCCCCGCCTGGAGTGCTTCAAGATGCATTTCCGCAACGGTCTCATCCGTCAGCACGGCGACGCGAGGACGCGCCAAAAACGGCCGGATCTCGGCACCGGCGCGCCCGATCAGGCCGTCACCCACGTGAACGTCATAGCTCCTGTCACCGAGCGCAACTTGAACGATTTCGTCTCTCATCGGCATTCAGCGAACACGCCGCGTCGGGCTCGCAGCACCTTCAGTACACGATCCGTCATCTCGTCAATTGAACGGGATGGAGCCGCGTCGACCGTCACGTCTGCAAGCGCATAGATGGGGGTGCGCGCCTCGTACAGTGATGCAAGCGTCTGCTGCGGACGCTGCGTATGCAGCAATGGGCGCGTCGTCTTGTGCCGCACCCGCTGCCAAAGCAGGTCAAGATCTGCGCGCAACCAGACCGAGAGACCTCTCTCGCCAATCAGCCGACGGTTGCCTTCGCAGAGAAACGCCCCGCCACCGGTCGCCAGAATCACCGGGTCACCGTCCAGGAGCCGGGCTATCACCTGCGTCTCCCGGTCGCGAAAGAACGCCTCGCCGTCGCGCTCGAAGATCTCGGCGATGGACCTGCTCGCAGCCCGTTCGATCTCCGCGTCGCTGTCCAGGAACGGGACGTCCAGACGCTTCGCCAAAGCGGTTCCAATGGCGCTCTTGCCAGCTCCCATCATCCCCACCATCACGACGGTCTTCCTTAGCTTGAACGGCAAAACAGACGCTTCCCGCATCACTTTTCGCATTGCTGTCCTGAATGGCGTGATCTTCTTGCAAATACCAGATATAATCCAAGGAACGCGGCCAAATTCGGCGTGATCCTGCGAAACAGGAACAGGAGGCTCATCAAGGTGTTTCGTCTTCTGAAGCTCGTGTTCATCGTGCTCATCCTTCTCGGCGGCGCAGTGATCGTCTACGCGTATGTGGGCGACCTTAGCCCGACGCAAGTCAATGTCAGCGCCCCGGTGGAACTGGATGGCAGCTAGTTCAGCTCTCAGGCGGCTGGCATGCGGCCTTGCCGTGCTGCAATTCCTGCTGCCTGCTGCATGGGCAAGCGACCAGCCGCTCTCGGCGATTGACTGGCTGTCGGATTCCGTAGCCCAGCCGCAGGCCGAACCCGTGCCGAAAGACGTTGCTCCGCTTGCCGCGCTGCCGTCTGAAATCGCGGTACTGCCTCTCGACGGAAACACGCCGGACAGTGCGGGCCTGCTGCCCGCAGAACAGCTCGGACTGGATCCGGGCCTGTGGGGTCGAAGTTCAGCCGCCGATCTTGCGCGCGCCCTCTCAACCCTTCCCGACGGCACCAATGCGCCACCTGTGCTCAATCGCTTTCTGCGTGACTTGCTGACCGCCGAATTTGACCCCCCGATCGACGCGGCCATCGACGACAGGTTCTTTCTTGCGCGGATCGACCGACTCCTGTCCATGGGCCACTTGCGGGAGGCGGACGAACTCATTCGCCGGGTCGGCCCAGAAGAGTCACGCCGGTTTCGCCGCGCCTTCGACATCGCCCTGCTGATGGGGACCGAAACCGAAGCCTGCCGCATCATCGAGAGTGCGCCGGACATTTCGCCGACCTATCCCGCGCGCATCTTTTGCCTCGCCCGGCTCGGAAACTGGCAAGTTGCAGCACTCACGCTTGGAAATGCAGAAGCGCTTGGAATCCTGACGCCCGAAGAAGAAGGGCTTCTGCTGCACTTTCTTGATCCCGATCTCTTCGAAGGCGACTCGCTTCCCGCGCCGCCCCGGCTCCCGTCGCCGTTGCAATTTCGGCTTTTCGAGGCCGTCGGCGATCGCATCCCGACAGAACAATTGCCGGTTGCCTTTGCCGTGGCAGATCTCTCCAGCACATCCGGATGGAAAGCACGACTCCGCGCCTCCGAGCGCCTGGCGGCGGCTGACGCATTGCCTATCGGGCGATTGCTCGACGTCTACGCGGAAGGGAAGCCGGCTGCGTCCGGCGACATCTGGGAGCGGGTCGGCGCGATCGTGTCTCTGGTCGCCGCCTTGGAGGCCAGAGACGGCGATCTCGTGAACTCCGCCCTCGCTCCGGCTTGGCAAGCGGCAAGGGTCGGGGGCTACGAAAAGGCCTTTGCAAACTGGGTGGCCGCGCGCCTCGAAGGACTGGTCCTCTCGGAATCGACCACGCGCATTGCCTTTGAGATTGCACTGCTGGCGGAAGACACGAGGCTCGCGGAACACTTCGCCGGTGACAGCAGCGAGAGCCGGTTTCTCCTTGCCATCGCAAAGGGGCTTCGCGGCGCAATGCCCGGTCCGAACATGCTTGCACAAGCCGTCGTCCGCGGTCTCGCGGCACATGGTCCGAGCCCCGCATACCGCGTGTTGATTGAGGGCGATCGCGGAGGAGAAGCCCTCTTTCGCGCACTTCTGCATCTCATGGACGGGGCGGCAGGCAACCCGCATGCCACGCAACAGTCCCTCATGCTGTTGCGAACTCTTGGGCTGGAACCCTTGGCCCGACAGGTGGCAGTCGAACTGGTGCTGGAACACGGCAAGGCATGAACGAGGCGGAACGCATCACGACCTTCCTCGACGCCCACGTCGCCGAACTCAATGCATCCCGCAACACGCAATTGGCCTATGCTCGGGACCTGAACGACTTTCTGGGATGGCTGCGGGCACAAGGATCCGGGCTCCTGACCGCAACTCAAGCGGAGATCGAGGAGTACCTGATTCACCTTGATGCATCCGGGTTGGCGCGTTCGACTCGTGCTCGGCGCCTCGCCGCCATCCGGCAATTCTATCGATTTGCCTTCGAATCGGGATGGCGACACGACAACCCTGCGATCCGGGTCAGGGGCCCCGCACCGGAACGGCACTTGCCAGGAACATTGTCCGAAGACGAGGTTGAACGCCTCCTGGATGCTGCACGCGAGACAGGCCGACACAATGACCGGCTTCGCAACGCCTGCCTCATGGAGGTTCTCTATGCGACGGGGTCAAGGGTCAGCGAACTTGTGTCGCTACCCGTCACCGCCGCGCGAGGGAATCCGAGGATGCTTCTCATGCGTGGCAAGGGCGGCAAGGAGCGGGTCTTGCCGCTCTCCGAACCCGCCCGTCTTGCACTGTCCGCTTGGCTGGAGAAACGGGACGAACTGGAAGAAGTTGCCCGTAAGGAAAAGGGCGCTCCGCCTTCGAGACATCTCTTTCCATCGCGTGGCAGGTCCGGACACCTTACGCGGCACCGATTCCATCAATTGATCAAGGATCTTGCCGTTGCGGCAGGAATCTCACCAAGCAAGGTCACTCCGCACACCCTGCGACACGCCTTTGCCACGCACCTGCTTGCCAGGGGCGCCGACCTTCGCGCGATCCAGACCCTTTTGGGCCATTCGGATATCGCCACCACCGAGATATACACGCACGTTCTTGAAGACCGCCTCAAGGATCTCGTTCTGGAACATCATCCTCTTGCGAAAGAGTGATGCCGCCTGGAATGCCCCCGTCCGCGCGCGGACGGGCTGTGCCACGAAATGCGATGATCCGGTCCGCGCGGCACGGACCATTCCGAGGTGATGCGTGCTTGCACCATCGGAGAGCTCCGGCCTCGTCCTGCACATCTCTTACTTGAATGACCACCACCGGCACTTCATATAGCGAGAAAGGATCCGATTGACGAAGAGGATGGACAGCGCCCTTTCACTGATCGACGCCGGTTTCTGGGTGACGTGCGGCGCAATCCTGCTGCTTCTGATCTTGTCTGCCTTCTTTTCCGGCAGCGAAACCGCGTTGACCGCCGCTTCGCGCGGCAAGCTCAAGGCGCGCGCCGAGAAAGGCGAACGTGGCGCTGCGCGCGCGCTCGAAGTGACCGAGGACAGCGAGCGCCTGATCGGATCGGTCCTTCTCGGCAACAACCTCGTCAATATCCTGGCCACTTCCCTCGCAACGGCCATGTTCACGCGCGCCTTCGGGGAAAGCGGGGTCGCCCTGGCCACGCTGCTCATGACGCTCCTCGTGCTGATTTTCGCCGAGGTTCTGCCGAAGACCTATGCAATCTCCAACGCCGAACCGGCCGCCAGCCGGGTTGCCCGACCCATCGGATGGATTGTCCTTGTCCTGAACCCCGTCGTGAATGCCGTGCGCGCCATCGTGCGCGGCGTGCTGTTCATTTTCGGTGTCCGGATTGACCCGGACAGCCGCATCCTCTCGGTGCACGAGGAAATCGCGGGCGCCCTTCGACTCGGCCACTCGGAAGGCGTGCTCGAAAAGGAACACCGCGACAGGATGCTCGCCGCGCTTGATCTCGGTGAACGAACGGTCGAGGAAATCATGCTTCACCGCAGCCAGATCGAAATGATCGATGCCGACCTTCCGCCACAGCAGATCATCGATCTGTGCCTGAATTCGGCACATACGCGCCTGCCGATCTTCCGCGGCGAGCAGGAAAACATCATCGGGGTCCTGCACGCGAAGGAACTGCTTCGCGCGATTCACCCCCGCCTGTCAGATCCCGAGGCGAGCGCCGATCCGTTCAAGGGTTTCGACCCGATGGACGTGGCGATGAAGCCTTACTTCGTCCCGGAAACCACGACACTCGACGACCAGATGCGCCAGTTCCTGCACCGGTCCACTCACTTTGCCCTGGTCGTTGACGAGTACGGCGCACTGGAGGGCCTGATCACGCTTGAGGACATCCTGGAAGAAATCGTTGGGGAGATCACCGATGAACTCGACCCAGACGAGGTTCATCCGCTCCGGCGAACCGAAGGCGGTGACTGCGTGATCGACGGAGCCATGACGATCCGGGATCTCAACCGTGCGACGGACTGGTCGCTGCCGGACGACGAAGCCGTGACGGTCGCGGGCCTCGTGATCCACGAAGCCCAGACAATTCCCACGGTCGGCCAGGTCTTTTCCTTCCACGGATTCCGATTCGAGATCCTGGAACGCCACAACAACCGGATCACGCGTCTCAAGATCGGGGCGCTCTGACGTCATCCGGTCCGGCGCGGATTGCCAAGGCCGTGCCACGCCCGTACGGTTGGCAGACGGCTTCCGGAGCGGGCCGCCCGACGGCAACGCACCGCTCCGTGTCTGCCGGCATCTCAAGGACATTGCTGACTGCGCGCGTTCAGCGTTCGGTGAGCTTGAGCTCGATGCGGCGGTTCTGCGCCCTTGCGGCGTCGGAGTTCTCCGGGTCGACGGGCCGGAACTCGCTGAAGCCCGCGGCGGCCAGCCGTTCCGGCGGGAAGCCCAGCGTCCCGGTCATGTATTTCACCACCGACAGCGCGCGCCCCGCGCTGAGCTCCCAGTTGTCCGCGAACTCGCCCGCGACCGTGACCGGCGCGTTGTCGGTGTGCCCGTCGACCCGCAGCACCCAGTCGAGGTTCGGGGGGATCTCGTCGGCCACGTCCACGAGGATCCCCGCGACCTCCGCGATCGAGGCCTGCCCCTCCGGCAGGAGGGTCGCGGAGCCGCTCTCGAACAGCACCTCGGACGAGAACAGGAACCGGTCGCCGACGATCCGCACCCCCTCCCGCTCGCCCAGCACCCGCCGCAGCGTCCCGAAGAACTCCGACCGGTAGGCGGCGAGGTCGACGACCTCCTCGTCCAGCGCCGCCTTCTCGCGCCGCAGGCGCTCCGCCTCCGCCGCCTCCAGCTCCGCGCGCCGCCTCTGCTCCGCGGCGACCCGCGCCAGGGCCTGGTTGAGCCGGCTGCCCAGCTCCCGGATCTGCACCCCGGCCTCCCTGTCCCGCTCCTCGGCGCTGTCCAGCAGCGCCGAGAGCTCGGCGAGCTGCGTGCGAAGCGCGGCCACCTGCGCGTTCAGCAGCGCGACCTCGCGCCGCGCCTGCGCGGAGATCTCCCGCTCTTCCGAGAGCCTCCGGTTCGCGGTCTCGAGAAGCAGCCGCTCGCGGTCCCGCGCCCCGAGCGCGCTCGCGCGCGCGTCCTCGGCGGCCAGCCGCGCCGCCAGGGCGGCCGCCAGCTCCTCGCGGAGCCCCTCCGCGTCCGCCTCCGCGTCCCGGAGCGTCGCCACGTCGTCCTGCAGCCGGTCCCGGTCCGCCGCCAGAAGGGCGGCCTCGGCCCGCGCGTCGTCCCGCTCGGCCTCGGCCCGCCCCCGCAGGCCCTCCGCAAGGTCGAACTTCGCGATCACCTCGGCAAGCCGCGCGTTCAGGTCCGCCTCGGCCGCGTCCGCCGCCGCCAGCAGCGTGAGCGTCTCCTCGGCCCTCTTCCGCGCCTCCTCGAGCCTGAGCGACAGCGCGGTCAGCTCGGCCTCCGAGTTGCTCAGCCTCTCGCGCAGCGCCTCCGCGATCGCCGCCTCCGCGAGCCGCGCGGCCTCCTTCGCGTCGAGTTCCGCACGCGCGCTCTCGGCCTGCGCCAGCAGCTCCCTGATGACCGCGGCATCGGCCTCGGCGACGCTTCGGGCCTTGCCCAGGTCGGACTGGACAAGGGCCAGCGACGCAGCGGTCTCCGCCTCGGCGGCCTCCGACCGCTCGAGCGCCGCAAGCGTCTCCGCCAGGGACGCGTCGCGCGCCTCGACGTCGGCCAGGGCACGGGCCAGCAGCGCCGCGGTCTCGGCCTCGGAGACTTCCGACCGCTCGAGCGCCGCGTAAGCTTCCATCAGGGACACGTCGCGCGCCTCGACGTCGGCCAGGGCGCGGGCCAGCAGCGCCGCGGTCTCCGCCTCGGCGGCTTCAGACTGCCCGAGCGCCGCGAGCGCCTCCGCCAGGGACGCGTCGCGCGCCTCGACGTCGGCCAGGGCGCGGGCCAGCAGCGCCGCGGTCTCCGCCTCGGAGATTTCCGACTGCTCGAGCGCCGCGAGCGCTTGCGCCAGGGACACGTCGCGCGCCTCGATGTCGGCCAGGGCGCGGACCAGCAGCGCCGCGGCCTCCGCCTCGGAGATTTCCGACTGCTCGAGTGCCGCGAGCGCTTGCGCCAGCGACACGTCGCGTGCCTCGATGTCGGCCAGGGCGCGGACCAGCAATGCCGCGGTCTCCGCCTCGGAGATTTCCGACTGCTCGAGCGCCGCGAGCGCTTGCGCCAGGGACACGTCGCGTGCCTCGATGTCGGCCAGGGCGCGGACCAGCAATGCCGCGGTCTCCGCCTCGGAGATTTCCGACTGCTCGAGTGCCGCGCGAGCCTCCGCCAGGGACGCGTCGCGCGCCTCGATGTCAGCCAGGGCACGGGCCAGCAGCGCCGCGGTCTCCGCCTCGGAGATTTCCGACTGCTTGAGCGCTGCGAGAGCTTGCGCCAGCGACACGTCGCGCTCCTCGACATCGGCCAGGGCACGAGCCAGCAGTGCTGCGGTCTCCGCCTCGGCGATTTCCGACCGCCCTAGCGCCGCCAGGGCTTCCGCCAGGGACGCGTCACGCTCCTCGACGTCAGCTAGGGCACGGAGCAGCAGCGCCGCGGTCTCCGCCTCGGTGATTTCCGATTGCTCCAGTGCCGCGAGTGCCGCCGCCAGGGACGCGTCACGCGCCTCGACGTCAGCCAGGGCACGGAGCAGCAGCGCCGCGGTCTCCGCCTCGGTGATTTCCGATTGCTCCAGTGCCGCGAGTGCCGCCGCCAGGGACGCGTCACGCGCCTCGACGTCAGCCAGGGCACGGAGCAGCAATGCCGCGGTCTCCGCCTCGGTGATTTCCGATTGCTCGAGTGCCGCGAGTGCCGCCGCCAAGGACGCCTCGCGCGCTTCGACATCGGCCCTTAGCCGGGCCGCCTCCGATGCCAGGGTCCGGCCTTCCTCCTGTGCCCTGTCGCGCTCGATCAGCAATGCGGCCACCTGCTCCTCAAAGCTGAGAATCGCCACATCCCGCTCGCGAAGTGTGCGCACCTGCGCCTCGATCTGGCTGGTGAGACTGGCAATGAGTACGGCCTGCCGTTCGGTCTCGCCCTGCAATCTTGCAATCGCCTCGTCCCGCCCGCGAAGCGTGCGCTCCTGCGAGTCGATCTGGCCAGTGAGACTGGCAATGAGCGCGGTCTGCCGATCAGTCTCGCCCTGCAATGTGGCAACGCTTTGCCGAAGTTGCGCGGTCTCCTGCTCCGACAGGCCGAGCGCCTCGTTGAGCGCCAGCACTTGTGACGCGAGGTCGCCCAGTTCCGTTTCCTGGCCCGTAATCGTCTCGCGCAGGACTGCCTGCACGAACATGAATATCGTGAGCAGGAATATCAGCACCAGAAGCAGGGCTGCCATTGCATCCACGAAGCCCGGCCAGATCGAACCGGACACGCGCTGCGTGGACCTATGTGTCAGGGCCATGGTTCAAGGCCCGTCCTGACCATTCTGCCCAAGAGCCCTTATCGCCTGTGTCAGTTCTGCAAGATCGGCCCTGAGTGCGCCCATGCTTTCCTGCCGACCGGCAGAAACTTCCTCGAGGATGCGAAGCACCTGGATGTCCATCGACCGCAGACGCCGACGGCTTTCCCCGTCAAAGCCGCCGGCCCCTTCCTGCAAGAGTCCTTCCAAGGCGGCTGCAAGACGGTCCTGAGCTTCGGAATTCCATTCAGGGTCGCGATTGCCCAGTTGCTCGTTGAGCTCTCCAATGACGTCGGCGACCCTAGCCAGCTGCTTGCTGTCGGCAGCTCGCTGCTCTGCCGTTTCGGCATAAGCCGTCTGCAGCTGATTCATCTGTTCGACAAGATGTTCAACCAGTTGCGAAAGAGAGCCCTCGTCGCCGCCCGCCGCCTCTTCGCCGGCGAATCCGACCCGGGTCATGGTGGTGAGCCACTCCTCAAGTTCGCGATAGAAGCGGTTTTGGCCGTGACTGGCAAAAAGTTCCAGGATCCCGACAACAAGCGATCCGGCCAATCCCAAGAGCGAGGATGCAAAGGCGATGCCCATTCCTTCAAGCTGGTCTTCCAGGCCGGAAATCAGGCGCTCGAAAACCGTGACGCCGCTCTCACCTTCCGCTGGGGCCAATGCGCGAATCGTGTCCACAACAGCGGGCACGGTGGTTGCCAGACCATAGAATGTGCCGAGAAGGCCGAGAAATATCAGGAGATTTATTATATAGCGGGTTATGTCCCGAGCTTCGTCAATTCGCGTTGCGACGGAATCAAGGATCGAGCGAGAGGACGACGCCCCGATTTGGCTTCCCGCACTCCTCTTGCGCAGAAGCGCGGCCAATGGCGCCAGCAGTCTCGGTGCCTTGACAACCTCGTGGCCCGGGCGGCTTTCGGCAAATCCCTCGATCCAGCTGACCGACGACACCAGCTGAGAGATCTGCCAGAAGCAGGCCACGACACCGACAACAAACACAAGGGCAATGAACGCGTTGAACCAGGGGTTCGCCAGGAAGACGGGCGCGACGCGCGGGAAAGCCAGCATGACCCCAACGGCGACCAGCGCCAACACCAGGATCATCGTCATGAACTGACGATAGGGTTGCGTGAAGTGCCACTCGGCCTCGGTGTCCAGTCGGGTCATCGACAATCGGCCCCATACTGCCTTTGGCCGAGAATAGTTAATGCGCGACAAAGTGCCAACCGGAATGCGAAGAGGCGTTGGCCGGCGAATGCACCTCGCAACCGAGAGGAATCACGGTTGCTTGATCTCATTGTCCGCCGGGAATTCCAGCAAGTCGACATCGAGCTCCCAGCTCGTCAGCACCCCAATAGGCTGCCAACGTCTCCTGCTTGCAGCGTCTCCGCACGGAAGGTTGGCCCCCGTTTAGCCCCCGGCTCTGACGAATGGGTCCATGCCGGATGGCTCCAGCCTTGAAGCTCTGCCGGAATCCAGGCTCTCGCACGCTACTGCCCGCCTGCCGCAAGGACGCGCACGCGCGCCGACAGCAAGTCAAGATCCCTGTCCTCGATGCCCAGCTCACGAAGGTGGTCCGCCGTGTTCCAGAGGTACTCCGAATTCGGTCCGCGCCCACCTGCAGAGCGCGCAATGATCCGGGCTTGCTGTTCAAGTTCCAGCCCGGAGACATACTGCACATGAGTCGGGTCAATCACGTAGGTCAGCGCCGTCACGGTCGAGCCATCCTCGACATCCAGTTGAACAAGGCGCTCAAGGTACGCTGACGATATCAATTCGCGCTCTCGCAGGTATTCGATGACCTCCGTGATTGCGTGGTCAGGCACGCGCATCGCTTGCCCCTGACACGACGCCCCCGACATTTCGTCAAGCGCCAGCACCAGCCCCGGTCTCTCCGCGGTTCCACGATGGTGGATTGAACGCATGCAAAACGACCTGTGATAGTCGCGCAATGTCGCGAGCTTCCGCTCGGTCACCGGGAATCCCGGGTTCCAGAGAAGCGAGGCGTACCCGAAGACCCAAAGCGGGTTCAAATCAAGGACTTTCTCTTCCGTCATGGCCACCTTAAAACAGCGGCCAACGGTCAAGGGAAGGGGCGGATGCTGCGTCTTGCCGCGGTGCTCGTGATTGCCGCGCTTCTGTGGATGTGCTGGTGGGTCATCGGGCATTCTGCATATCAGAGAAACCTTGTGTCCTGGATGGAACAGAGGCGCAGCGCAGGCTGGGTGGCGGAATTCTCGGACATCTCGACACGCGGCTTTCCGAACCGCTTCGACAGCACCATTTCCGATCTGAGGCTGACGGAGCCTGACACGGGCATCACCTGGTCGGCACCCTTCGTGCAGTTCCTTTCGCTGGCATACAGGCCGCATCAGGTCATCGCCGTCCTGCCGGACGACCACGTGATCTCGACGCCGCTTGAGACGCTTCAGGTCAACCATGACAGTGCGCGGGCGTCCATCTTCTTCAGACCCTCGACAAGCCTTGCCCTGGAAAGCGCGCGACTTGTCCTGAAGGGCCCCCGAATCCGCTCGTCCCGAGGCTGGACCGTTTCGTCGACGGAATGGCGCTTCGCCATCGAGGCGGTGCCTGTGCGCGAAAGCACGTATCGCGTGGGAATGGAATTGCTGGAACTTTCTCTTTCGGACTTGCTGCGACGCATCCCGAGTTCGTCCAAGATGTTCCCGGACCAAATCGGCGTGGTTCGCGCCGACGCGGAGCTTGGGCTTGACGCACCGATGGGAAGGCGATTCTTCGAAGGCACACGTCTTGGCATCAACCGGTTGAACCTGGCCGACCTTTCCGTTCGCTGGGGCGATTTCACCTTTAGCGCAAAGGGCGACCTGACTGTCTCGGAGGATGGCGTGCCAGACGGCGAGATCACGCTTCGCGCGGCGAAATGGCGAACCGTCCTGGACCTTGCGGAGGCGGCGGCACTGTTCGAGCCAGCATTTCGTGACGTGCTCGAAACAACCCTCGAGCTGATGCACGGGCACGAAGACGTGCTTGAACTCCCGCTCGTGTTCTCCGGCGGTCAGGTCAGCCTGGGTGTGGTTCCACTGGGAAAGGCACCGCGGCTCCAGGCCTGGTGATGCCTGGGCCTCAAATCGAGATTCCGAATTTCATCAGCTTGACGAGAGTCACCTTGCCCCGCCACGACCAAAGTCCGGCGCGTCCGTGTCCTGGCCCGCCTCGATGATGCCGCGGCGAATCTCGCGCGTGCGGGTAAAGTAGTCAAAGAGCAGTTCCGCATCCCCGACCCTGATCGCGCGCTGCAGGGCGAACAGCTCCTCCGTGAAGCGGCCCAGTATTTCCAGCGTCGCCTGCCTGTTGTTAAGGAACACGTCCCGCCACATTGTCGGATCGGATGCCGCAATGCGGGTAAAGTCCCGGAAGCCCGCGGCCGAGTACTTCACGACCTCGCTGTCCGTCACCCTGCGAAGGTCATCGGCCACTCCGACCATCGTGTAGGCGATGAGATGCGGGCAGTGACTCGTGACCGCCAGCACCAGGTCGTGATGGTCGACGTCCATCTCCTCGACGTTTGCGCCCATGCCCTGCCAGAACCTTTTCAATCGATCGAGCGCGCCTGGAGGGGTGCTGGAGTCGGGCAAAAGGATGCACCAGCGATTCTCGAAGAGTTCCGCGAATCCGGAGCGTGGACCCGAATGCTCGGTCCCGGCCAACGGGTGACCGGGAATGAAGTGCACGCCGTCAGGCACATGGGGCGCAACGGCATCGATCACTGCCCGCTTTACCGAACCGACCTCGGTGAGGGTGGCGCCTGGCTTGAGATGAGCTTCGATTTCGCGCGCCACGGGCCCCATCGCTCCAACGGGCACGGCAAGAACGACGAGGTCGGCACCTGCCACCGCCTCTGCGGGCGTATCGGTGACAACGTCACAGAATCCGAGTTCGCGCGTTATCTCGCGGCTTTCAGCCGACTTCGCCGTACCGGCAATCTCGCCTGCAAGCCCGGCGCGCCGGACGGCGTGCGCCATGGACGATGCAACCAGTCCGAGGCCGATCAAGGCGACGCGACCATAGATCTCCGTCATTTCCTAACCTCCCTGAAGCGTCGAACGCTCTCGACGACACGTCGGCAATCGCTTTCGCTGCCAACGGTGATCCGGAGACAGTCAGGCAGCTTGTAGCCTCGGACCTTTCGAACAAGGATGCCATCTTCACGGAACACCGCATCACAGGCGTTTGCCGCCTCCTCATCCCGGAAACGGGCCAGGATGAAATTTGCGCTTGACGGGTCCGAAGGTACATCCGCCTCTGCCAGGGAGCGGGAAAGCCACTCGCGACAGGCGGCATTCTCCTTGGAGCAACGCCTCACCCAGTTCCGGTCGCGTGCAGCGGCAGCGGCGACCGCGAGTTGAACCGTCGAGAGATTGAAGGGACCCCGCACCCGGTTGAGATTGTCGATTACATGGGCCGGACCATAACCCCAGCCAACCCGGAGCCCGCCCAGTCCGTAGATCTTGGAGAATGTCCGGGTCATCACGACATTGTCCCGCGCCTCAACCAATTCGGCGCCACCGTCGAAACCCTCCACGTATTCGGCGTAGGCCCCGTCCAGAACCAGGAGCACGTGGCTCGGCAAGGCTCCCGCAAGCCGGTTGACTTCGCTTGCGTCAATCATGGTGCCCGTGGGATTGGCCGGGTTTGCCATGAAGACGAGGCGCGTGCGGTCGGTAACCCCATCCAAGATACGGTCAACGGCCACCTGACGTTCCACTTCGGGCACTTCGACGGGCGCAGCGCCGGCCGCCATGGCCGAGATCCGGTACATCGAAAACCCGTGCTCGGTGTGAATCACTTCCGTGCCTTCGCCGCCATAGGCCTGGCAAAGAAAGGAAATCACTTCGTCAGATCCGGCGCCGCAGATAACTCGATCCGGGTTCAGGCCATGAACCTCGGCTATTGCATGGCGCAGGTCGGAATGGTCAGCGGACGGGTACCGATGCAATTCGCGGGCTACGTCGGACCATGCGGCCCTCGCCGACTCGGGCACTCCGAACGGGTTCTCGTTCGACGACAGCTTCAAGACGTCGCTGCGTCCGTCAAGGCGGCTTTCTCCACCCCGATAGAGCACGATCCGGTCGATGCCGGCCCTTGGAACTGGCGCTTTGGTCATGGACAGGTCTTTAGCTGCCCCGGGCATGACGTGCCAGCGCTAACCGCCGTTGCCAAATTGCCGGACCCTCGCGGGACGTCGGCGCGCAGCCCCGACTGGGACGGCCGTTTCCACCGCTCGCGGCGAGCACGTGCCTCGGCGCGGGCAGGTCCGCATCGCGCCAGATCGTGGTCGCTCGGATCGACGGCGAGGCGGCGCGGTTGCGCGAGGTCTTGCCTCTCGACCGATGAGTCGCGTATGCGATGCTTGAATGCGTCGAATTGCAGGCGAACCGGATCAACGAGCCCGGCAATTCCCACGAACGGGCCACGTGCACCGCAAATCAGGAACGGCGGCGCCTCCCGGAACACGTCCTCGAGCCGGAACACGCACCGGAAAAGCGGGGACTGCCGCCAGTCGTTCGGACCGCCGGCGCACCTCCTCCCCAACAGCTCCGCTTTGGGCGAAAGCGGTGCCAGCCGAGGCACGTCCTTCCCCGATTTCGGGATCGTCTACGTCGTCGAATCGCCTTTGACTCTGTCGGCGCACTCAACCATTGTGCCGCCGGCAATCAACGGAAGGGCCGACACCATGAACACAAGAATCTTCTGCGCCGCCGGGGTTCTGGCGCTTGCAGGCGGCATGGCCTCAGCCGATTACAGGCTGACAGTGCTTCACACGAACGACTTTCACGCGCGCTTCGAGCCGATCAGCCGCTTTGATTCAGGCTGCAGTCCGGAAGACAACGAAGAGGGCAAGTGCTTCGGTGGTTCGGCTCGCCTGGTCAGCGCGATCGAGGCAGCCAAGGCACGGAGTGACAACTACATACTTGTCGATGGCGGAGACCAGTTCCAGGGCTCGCTGTTCTACACCTACTACAAGGGCAAGGCGGCGGCCGAATTGATGAACCAGATGGAATATGACGCGATGGCCGTGGGCAACCACGAGTTTGACGATGGACCGGAAGTTCTGCGCACCTTCGTCGATTCCGTCAACTTTCCGGTCCTGATGGCGAATGCGGACATCGGAAACGAGCCATCCCTCGTCGACGCGGTCAGCCCGTCGGTGATCCTCGAGCGGGCCGGAGAGCGATTGGGACTGATCGGGCTGACACCTGAAGACAACGACGAACTGGCCTCGCCAGGCCCGAACGTGCATTTCAGCGATCCGGTCGAAGCGGTGCGCGACGAAGCCGAACGGCTGGAAGGGATGGGAATCAACAAGATCATCGTCCTGAGCCATTCCGGCATGGCGGTGGACCTGCGCATTGCAGAGGCCGTACCGCAGGTCGACGTCATTGTCGGAGGGCATGACAACACGCTCTTGTCGAACACCCAAGAACGGGCAGACGGGCCCTATCCGCTGATGGTCGGCAACACCGCCATCGTGCAGGCCTACGCCTACGCCAAGTTCCTGGGCGAACTGAACGTCACGTTCGACGGCGACGGCAACATTGTCGAGGCTGTCGGCGAACCGATATTGCTCGATGCAAGCGTGCCCGAGGACGAAGACACCAAGATGAGGATCAGCGAACTGGCAAAGCCGCTCGACGCGATCCGGAACAAGGTGGTGGCCGAGGCTGGCGCGTTCATCGAGGGTGATCGGTCGGTCTGCCGAGTCCAGGAATGCCCCATGGGGAATCTTGTCGCCGACTCGATGCTGGATCGAGTCCGGGATCAGGGCATCCAGATCGCCATTGCCAATTCAGGAGGCATACGCGCGTCCATAGACAAGGGCGAAGTTACCATGGGCCAGGTCTTGACCATCCTGCCGTTCCAGAACACCCTGTCGACGTTCCGCATCAAGGGCCAGATCATCATCGACGCGCTCGAAAACGGCGTGAGCCAGGTCGAAGATGTCAAGGGCCGTTTTCCGCAGGTGGCGGGGCTGAGCTTCACTTGGGATCCAACCGTCGGCCCGAACGAGGGCAGGATCCAGGAGGTGCTGGTC
The DNA here is from genome assembly GCA_965208685.1 of Paracoccaceae bacterium. GTDB lineage: Bacteria > Pseudomonadota > Alphaproteobacteria > Rhodobacterales > Rhodobacteraceae > JAJEFO01. Next base: position 3,174,095 of record CBDBPL010000007.1, read on the forward strand.
GGCGGCGCCGCCATCGATCCCGACGCAGTCTACGGTGTGGTTTCGAACAACTACGTCCGCAACGGCGGTGACGGCTACAGCATGTTCACGACAGACGCTATGGATGTCTACGACTACGGACCGGACCTGGCCGACGTGCTGGCCGAGTACATGGCCGCACACGGTCCGGTAATGCCGTATGTCGAAGGCAGGATCTCGAGGTCGGAATAAGCGCGGACATTGCGCCGTTGACGCAGCTCGGCATGCGCATTGTGCGCCCTTGCCAAGCTGCTGGCGAGTGCAACGGTAGGCTTCTGCTGGAATTCGCCTTGTCCTGGCTGGGATTTCCCGGACTGCCTCGATCCGACTGAGCAGGGTTGTCCCGGCTTGCTCCGGTCAAATGACGGGAGTTCGGACCTTGCGCACGGTTGACGCCGCACGCCTCCGACGGGTGCGGCGTCCGTGTGCGCGGCGGCGGTCTTGAGTTCTGGCCCCGTGATCAGGCCGCCGGCACCGGATGCGCAGGGCAGGGTTTCGGGCATGAAATGCCGGACTTGGCGTGAAAGGCGGGCGACCTCGCCTCCGGTTTGCAGGCCACATCTGACAAGGGCGCGTTCCGGGAGAGAGCGTGCGGGCACAGCGCCGTTCGCACGCTCGGTCGGAAGCGCGGGTGGCAGCCTCCTTCCGCAATCAGAACCGGCCCGGCGCTTTCCGGCATCCGGGCGCCATGCCCTTGAACTGCCGCCCGGGCCGGATCCTGCGCTGTTCGGCGTCGGCTGGCGTTGCGTCGGCGCGGCGAACTTGCGCAGGCGGCGTCCGAGGCATCAACCCCGAGTATGGACCGGTCAGTCCATGGCCTTGAAGGCGAATTCACCGCCCTCCTTGATGCCAGAAAACCAGCGCGCGGTAACTGTCTTGGTCCTGGTGTAGAAGCGGAACGCATCAGGCCCGTACTGGTTCAAGTCGCCAAAGGCAGACCGTTTCCATCCGCCAAAGGTGTAATAGGAGAGCGGTACGGGAATCGGGAAGTTGATGCCCACCATGCCGACGTTCACACGGTGCGCGAAGTCTCGTGCCGCGTCGCCGTCAGCGGTGAAGATGGCGGTGCCGTTCCCGTAGGTGTTGTCCATGGTCAGCTTCAGCGCGTCCTCGTAGCTTTCGGTCCGCACTTGGCTCAGGACCGGACCAAAGATCTCTTCCTTGTAGATGTCCATCTCGGGTGTCACGCTGTCAAAGAGCGTCGGGCCGACGAAGAAGCCTTCCTCGTAGCCCTGAAGCGCGAAGTCCCGACCGTCAGCCACGAGCGTAGCCCCCTGCTCCACGCCCTTGTCGATGAGGCCCGTCACGCGCTCCTTGCTGGCCTTGGTGATGAGCGGCCCGAAATCCACATCTTCGCCAGCCGTATATGGTCCGACCTTGAGTTTTTCTATTCTCGGCACAAGACGCTCAATCAGCGCGTCGGCGGTCCGCTCCCCCACCGGCACCGCGACCGAAACGGCCATGCAACGTTCGCCGGCAGCGCCGTAGCCGGAACCGACCAACGCATCCGCTGCCTTGTCAAGGTCGGCGTCGGGCATGACGATCATGTGGTTCTTCGCCCCGCCAAAGCACTGCGCACGTTTCCCGTTCGAGCAGGCACGGCCATAAATGTACTCCGCGATCGGTGTCGAACCGACGAAAGCCACGCCTTGAACGGTTTCGTTGTCGAGGATGGCATCCACGGCTTCCTTGTCTCCATTCACAACCTGGAGCACGCCATCTGGCAAACCGGCCTCCTTCAGGAGATCGGCGAGAAGAAGCGAGGCAGACGGGCAGCGCTCCGACGGCTTCAAGACCATCGCATTGCCGCAGGAAATTGCCGGTGCCAGTTTCCACAGGGGAATCATGGCCGGAAAATTGAACGGGGTGATGCCTGCCACGACGCCCAGGGGCTGGCGCATCGAATAAAGATCGATGCCAGGTCCACCGTCATTCGTGAACTCGCCCTTGAGCAGTGCGGGCGTGCCCATGCAGACCTCGACGACCTCGAGGCCCCGCTGCACGTCGCCGCGGCCGTCGGGAAGGGTCTTGCCATGCTCGCGGCTCACCGCCTCGGCCAGCGTGTCCATGTTCTCGACAATGAGCCGGCCAAGCGCCATCATCACTCGCGCACGCCGCTGCGGGTTCGTTGCCGCCCAGCCAACCTGCGCCTCGGCTGCTCTGGCCACGGCCTCGTTCACTTCCTCGGCGCTGGCAAGCGGGACACGTGCCTGAACCTCGCCGGTTGCAGGATTGTACACGTCGCCGAACCGGCCCGAATTTCCCTTGACGCGCTTGCCATCGATGTAGTGGCTGAGTTCTTCCATCGCACCCTCCCAAATCGTTGCCCAAGAATACGACAAGGGAAACGAGAGGAAAAGTGGCAGGGTGCGACAGTTCCGAAACTTGACAGACCGGCGCACACGGTGACACCTTCGGAAAGACCACAGGCCTTTGGATTGGAGAGAGACAAATGCTCGTACGCCAGATCCTCGCAATGACCGGCGGGCCGGACGTCGTGACCATTGAACCGGAAGCTTCGGTGGCGGACGCCGCGCAGCTGCTGTCAAGAAAGCGAATCGGCGCATTGGTTGTCTGCAATGCAGATCGGCCTGTCGGCATGCTGTCCGAGCGCGACATAGTTCGCGAACTGGGACGGCGCGGCGAAGTCTGCCTCAAGGAGAAGGTGTCGGACATGATGACCCAAAAGGTCATCAGCTGCACGGCGGACCAAAGCGCCAATCATGTTCTTCAGCAGATGACCGACGGCAGGTTCCGGCACATGCCAGTGATGGATGGCGAACGCATGATCGGGCTGATTTCGATCGGCGATGTCGTGAAGGCCAGGCTCTCCGAACTCACGATGGAGAAAGACGCGCTTGAGGGCATGATCAAGGGCTACTGAATCACGGCAATCTCGATTCGGCACCCGTATCAAACGGCAACGTATTCTCGATCACGTGCAGGAAGCCCGCGCAGGTCGAGCGCCAGATGACAACGCCCGAATTGTCAGGCACCCCCGCCTTTCGCTTGAGGCCCGGTGGCGCACATGGCAGGGATGCTCCCGGAGCGTCGACAAGGAGAACAGAATTGCGCATCGCGCTTTATCCCGGCACCTTCGACCCGGTCACGTTGGGCCATCTGGACATCATCACGCGGGCCACCGCCCTGGTCGACCGCCTCGTGATTGGCGTCGCCATCAACAGCGACAAGAACCCGCTCTTTGCGCTTGAGGAACGCGTCTCGATGATCACGGCAGAATGCCGCGGCGTGTCGGAGCAAACCGGCTGCGAGATAAAGGTTCATCCATTCGACAACCTTCTGGTTGACTGCGCGCGAGACGTGGGCGCCAATCTCATTGTACGGGGTCTTCGTGCGGTGGCGGACTTTGAATACGAGTATCAGATGGTCGGCATGAACCGCACACTCGACTCAGGAATCGAAACCGTGTTTCTCATGGCCGAAGCGCAGCATCAGGCCATAGCGTCGAAGCTCGTGAAGGAAATCGCGCGGCTTGGCGGTGACGTCTCGCGCTTCGTGACCCCGACAGTCAGGGAGGCGCTCATCAGGCAGCTGCGCGATCACGCAAGTTGACCGATGACGCAACTCGCCCCTGTCTCCACCATCCTGCATAGCCGGACCATGCCATTGGCAAGTGACTGCGCCTGACCGCATCGGGATTCACAGCGCCAGACGCGTCCGGCCCCGCGCGCTTGCGGCCGAATCCGGGAATGGCAAGCGGACCAGGAGGGAGACGGCGCTACAGTTCCTCCATTAGCTGGGTCTTTGCGACTCCGAGCAGATCGTTCATCTTGGAACGGATGTCTTCTTTGCTGGCAAGGTCCCCGAGATCGCCCGCGACCTTCCGGAGCACATCGTCGTCTCCCGGCTCTTCGAAGTCCGCCTTGACGACTTCCGACGCGTACGCATTCGCCTCGTCGTCCGACTTGCCGAGCAAATCGGCGGCCCACAGGCCGAGAAGCTTGTTGCGGCGTGCCTCCGCCTTGAACTGCATTTCGGCGTCGCGTGCGAACTTGGCTTCAAAGGCGTCCTCGCGCTCATCAAATGTGCTCATTCCTGCTCGTCCCTGGCTAAGAATTGGACATGCTCTCATATGGCGGCAAGTCTGCCCGACCACAAGGGGCACAAATGCACGAATTCGCCCGCTTGCCGCTATGCGCGCTTTGCCCTAAACGTAATCGGATTCCGCCAGTTGCAGCATCGGGCGGAAATCGATTTCTGGAGTCGCAATGTCACGTCGCAAGAAAATCTACGAAGGCAAGGCCAAGATCATGTATGAAGGTCCCGAGCCTGGCACCCTCGTGCAGTATTTCAAGGACGATGCGACTGCCTTCAACGCGAAGAAGAAGGAAGTGATCGACGGCAAAGGGGTGCTGAACAACCGGCTCTCGGAGTTCTTCATGAGCGGCTTGAACCAGATCGGAGTGCCGACACACTTCATCCGCCGCATCAACATGCGTGAGCAATTGATTCGCCTTGTCGAGATCATTCCGCTGGAAGTGGTCGTTCGAATCCATGCGGCCGGGACCCTGTCCGAGCGACTTGGCATCGAGGAAGGAACGCTTCTGCCTCGACCTATCGTGGAGTTTTGCCTCAAGGATGATGCGCTTGGCGATCCTCTGGTGTCGGAAGAGCACATTGTCGCGTTTGGCTGGGCGTCACAGCATGATCTTGACGACATGATCGCGCTGGCATTGCGGGTCAACGATTTCCTGTCCGGTTGCATGCTGGCTGTTGGAATCCGCCTCGTCGACTTCAAGATCGAGGTTGGGCGCGTTTGGGATGGCGATTTTCAGCGATTGATCGTGGCCGACGAGATCAGCCCTGATTCCTGTCGCCTGTGGGACATCGAGTCCGGCCAGAAGTTTGACAAGGACGTCTTTCGTCGTGATCTGGGAAATCTTGCGGACGCTTACACGGAAGTGGCGCGCCGCCTCGGCGTCCTGCCGTCCAATGTCATGCACACGACCAAACCCAAGCTGGTCAACTGACGGCCGCGAACAGCATGTGCGCCGGACGGTTCACGGCCCGAACGGGTGCATGGGACGCCGCACAGGCCTTCCCGACCGCCTGACCCCGCATCAACCGGGACATCCCAGTCGCCGTCCCCTGCAATGCCGATCGCCAAAGGGTGTCGCATGCAAGCACCGCATCGTGGCACAGGTTGCAGCGGTTGGACAATTTCCGCGAAATCCGCGATATGACGGTGACACCAACCAAGTGCGTGGCGAATGGGAACAGTGTCAGCGACCCCTCCCTGAAGGGATGGGCTTGAGGAACGAAAGTTCCGAGGGCCCGTGCTGACCAGCACAGGAAAGGAGACTGTCATCCAATCCACCCTGAACCATACGTTGAAGACCAACCCCGGGATGCTTCCTCAGTCCCGGGCTCGTGAAGATTCATGAAGGTGCGCGCAGCAATCATGCTCAAGACCGGCGTTCTTGATCCTCAGGGCGAGGCAATTCGTCACGCCTTGGGCACGCTTGGCTTCGACGGCGTCGAAAGCGTCCGGCAAGGCAAGATCATCGAACTCGACCTTGCGGAAACTGACGCGAAACGGGCTGAGGCCGAGGTGGAGCGGATGTGCGAGGCGCTCCTCGCCAATACCGTCATCGAAAGCTACGAGGTGGAGTTGCCCTGATGCGAACCGCCGTACTGAGCAAATGCAGTCAGCGGCCCCTCCTTGATGGGGCATTCTGCGGGGTGGACTGTTGAAGGCGGCAGTACTGGTCTTCCCGGGATCGAATTGCGACCGCGATCTCGAGACGGCATTCCGGAACGCCGGTTTCAAGGTCGAGATGGTCTGGCACAAGGACACCGGGCTTCCGGCAGACGTTGACATCGTCGGCGTACCCGGCGGGTTCTCTTTCGGCGACTATCTGCGCAGCGGCGCGATTGCCGCCCGATCTCCAATCGTCGGAGCCCTGATGACGCATGTCAAAAGGGGCGGCCATGCCATCGGCATCTGCAACGGATTCCAGGTGCTGCTGGAAACCGGCCTGCTGCCAGGCGCACTCATGCGCAACGCGGGGATCAGATTCATCTGCAGGCCTGCAGAGCTAGAAGTGGCGACGACAGGCAGCGACTTTACCAAGGGCTACGCGCATGGCTCGACGGCGACCTTCCCTGTCGCCCATCACGACGGGAACTACCAAGCGACGGAAGAGATACGCACGGCGCTCATTTCCGAGGACCGGATCGCGTTCCGCTACAAGTCGGACATAAACGGTTCGGCTGATCGAATTGCCGGAATACTCTCAAGGAATCGCCGCGTGCTGGGCTTGATGCCGCATCCGGAACGCGCCGCGGATCCTGTTCTTGGCCTGACGGACGGCGCGGTCCTGTTCAACGCCCTAGCCGCCGGCGCCGCTGACGCTTGAGGCAATCGCGGCCACGCTCTAGACTCACGCCATGAGCGAAACATCCGTCAGACGCGACTACGCGCCCTGGCGCGCCCGGATCGCGGTGGGCCTTGTCCTTGTCGTGGCAATCGCGACGGTCTGGTGGACCAATCGGCTTCTGACAGAGCGCTTTACCGAAACCACGAGAGCTCGCGCAGAGGCCCGACTCGCCCTCCATTCCGGCAATTTGCTCAGCGAACTGCAGCGCAACCAGGTCGTGCCGCAACTCCTGGCCCGCGATCCTGCGTTGATCGGAGCGCTGATCTCCGGGGACTTCCAGCACAGCTCGCAGCGGCTCATCGAGTATCGCGACGAGATCACGGCGGCGGGACTAATGCTGCTGGATCGAGACGGGCGTGCGGTCGCCGCCACCAACCGCGCATTCATCGGCTCCGCTCACCGCGCGGCGCCTTATTTCGTGGAAGCGTCTCGCTCCAATGAAACGGTCTTTTCGACCAGCCTTCTTGAGTCCGGCGCGCGCGTCTTCACGTACTCGCGCAAGGTCGAAGCGCAGGGCCAAATGCTCGGTGTCATCGTGGTCGAAGTCGACCTCAAGAAATTCGAAAGCAGCTGGGCCAGCTTCGTCGATGCCGTCTTTGTGTCGGACAGCGAGGCGATCATCATCCTCGCGACGGAAGCGCGCTGGCGCGGGCTCAGCGAGGAAGAGGCCTTGGCGGCAAGGCCCGTGCGGTCGGCAATTGAGCGCGCGGTTCGCGCCACGGCAAGCTGGGGAAGGCTGCCGGCAGACGCCTATCTTCGAGGCGAAGCCATCATGCGGCAGGAAGCCCGGATCGGATTCCAGGGATGGCGCATTACGTCCTTCACGACCTACGCGAGCGTCCGGGAGCGAGTGAACGCGGTTCTCGCTCTGGAAATCATGGGATTCGCGATTCTCTCGGCGCTCGTATCCTTTCTCGTCAGCCGCCGAACCAAGTCGCGGTTGAGATTCTTCCAGCGCGAGTCCGCCGAGCTCCGCCAGTTGAATCTGGCGCTACAACGAGAAATCGCCGAACGAAAGAGGGCTGAAAGACACCTGGAGGTGGCCGAACAGACGCTGCAGCAGTCCTCCAAGCTCGCCGCCCTCGGCGAAATGTCGGCGGCGGTCAGCCACGAACTGAACCAGCCGCTCGCCGCAATGAAGACGTATCTTGCGGGTGCCAGGTTGCTGCTCAACCGCCGACGTGCCGACGAGGCGCTGTCTTCCTTTGAACGAATCGACGACCTGATCGAGCACATGAGCCTGATAACGCGCCAACTCAAGTCGTACGCGCACAAGGGCGGTGGCGCCGCGAAACCCATCGACGTGAGGAACAGCGTTTCTTCTGTCCTTTCCATGATGGACTCGCAGATCCGTCAGGACGGCGTGCAGGTCATCTCCTCGCTTCCGCAAGATCCCGTGATCGTCAGCGTGGATCACGTTCGGCTTGAGCAAGTCCTCCTGAACCTCGTCCGAAATGCGCTGGACGCCACAAGTGCGGCATCGGAGCCCAGGATCGAGATCCTGGTGACCGTTGGCGATGAGGCACTCATCATGGTGCGGGACAATGGCGCGGGAATCGAGGACCTCGAAAAGCTCTTTGAGCCGTTTTACACTACGAAGATGCCAGGAGACGGGGTAGGATTGGGGCTCGCCATCTCGTCGGGAATCGTGAACGAGCTTGGCGGCAGGCTGATTGCCCGGAATGGTCGTGACGGCGGAGCCGTGTTCGAAGTCACGTTGCCGATTTCCATACAGGCCATGGCCGCGGCCGAGTGACCGACGGAGCAAGACCGATGACGCAGGCAATGAAGGTCGCAATAGTCGATGACCAAAGGGACATGCGCCTGTCCATCAGCCAATGGCTTGCGCTTTCCGGATTCGAGACGGAAACCTTTGGCAGCGCCGAAGAGGCCTTGAAGGCACTGACACCGGACTATCCTGGCGTGGTGGTCAGCGACATTAAGATGTCCGGAATGGACGGAATAAGCCTTCTGAAACGGCTGATGAGCCAGGACAGCGCTTTGCCCGTCATCATGATTACGGGACATGGAGACGTGGCCATGGCTGTCGAAGCGATGCAGATTGGCGCATTCGACTTTCTGGAAAAGCCCTTCAACCCGGACAAGATGACCGAACTCACCAAGCGGGCAGCAAATACACGACGCCTCACGCTCGAAAGCAGGGCGCTGCGGCGCGAGCTGTCGGACGGTGCGAGTTTCACCGAGAGACTGGTTGGCGCGTCGCCGGTGATGAAGCGGCTTCGCGAAGACATCCTGGATCTTGCCCAGGCCGACGGCCACGTGCTGATCGACGGCGAGACGGGCACAGGCAAGACGCTCGTTGCCCATGCGCTTCATGCAGCTGGTGCCCGGGCCGGCCGGAACTTCGCGCTGTTTTCCTGTGCTGCGGAAGATGAGGAAACGCTCCCGGCCCGTCTCTTTGGGCCGTCCAGCGACAACAGCCAGTTGCCGCTGATCGAGGAGACGCGGGACGGCACGCTTGTTCTTGAGGACATCGAAACCCTGCCGCAATCGGTGCAGGCTCGGCTCCTGTCGCGAATGAACCAGGAGAACACGCCCGCGAAGACCCGGATCGTGGCGATCTGCAACCTTCAGGAACCCGGAAGGACCTGCAAGGACGCCCTTCGACCCGACCTGTTTTATCGATTGGCTGCAATGACGATCACTCTTCCGCCACTGCGCCAGAGGGGTGACGACATCCTGATGCTCTTCCAGCAGTTCCTGGAACGGTATGCGGAGGAATACGGATGCGACGCCCCCGAGGTCAGCACGCAGGAGACAGCCCAGTTGCTGCAGGCTCCTTGGCCCGGCAATGTCCGCCAGCTCATGAATGTTGCCGAACGCGCGGTTCTGCAGTCGCGTCGCGGGTCGGGAACGATCACTTCGCTGCTGATGCTCGACAGCGACCATGACGTCGGCATCAGCGTCACGACCGAAGGCAAGCCCTTGAAGGAACATGTCGAGGCTTTCGAGCGCATGCTGATTGACAACACGATGCGCCGCCACCGGGGCTCGATCGCGAATGTCATGGAAGATCTTTGCCTTCCTCGCAGGACCCTGAACGAAAAGATGGCGAAATACGGGTTGCTGCGGTCGGACTATCTATGACCGGCATTCTTGCCAAAGGCCCCCGCAAGACAGGGAAGTTGTCAAGTTCTGCGGGGTGCATGGCACTTGACCACACGCCTGCATGCAAATGACTGGGCGGACCCGGCCCTTCGTCGTTCAGTGATTGCCGTTGCCTGCAAGAAATTTCGCCTGCCCGGACATCGCCACGAATTTCGTCGTTGTAATTTGGGCGCGACCACACTTATGTATTGAGAGGCGGCCCATGGAGCGCTTGGAGCGCGCGGCCGCGTCGAAAGGATTCGCCGTTCCAGACACGTTGCCCCAATGGCGGCACGCTGGATTGGTGCCGTGGCCAAATTGGTCATGAAATTTGAAATGCCCGAGATCGGCGATTGCACGCCGCCGGGACTGGAATGGGCGCCTCGAAAGAGGTGCTGGAGATGAACCGCGATGATGCGCGCATTGGACGGATGCGGCAAGGTGCCGATCGTGACTGACTGTCGGTCTGCCATCCTGATGCAGGCAATCGCCTCAATTGAAAGTCGCAAATTCCTCAATCTGGCCTTTGCGGGCCGGGTTTCGATGCTGCGCAGAAAGTCAACATGTCAAAGAAAATGCTCATCGATGCCACCCACGCGGAGGAGACGCGTGTGGTTGTGGCCGATGGAAACCAGGTCGAGGAATTCGACTTCGAATCCGAAAACAGGCGTCAGCTCTCCGGAAACATCTACCTCGCGAAGGTAACGCGGGTCGAACCCTCGCTTCAGGCCGCCTTTGTGGAATATGGCGGCAACCGGCACGGGTTCCTGGCGTTCTCCGAAATCCACCCGGACTACTACAAGATCCCGGTCGCCGACCGAGAGGCGCTGCTCGCCGAAGAGATGGAGATCGCGGCGGCCGAGGCGAAGGCCGAGGAAGAAGAGGTCAAGCCCAAGCGTCGTCGCCGGAGCGGCACCAAGGCCAAGGCCGAATTGACCGCGACGAATGACGAATCGATTTCTCGGGAGGAAAGTGTCGACGACGTGATCGCAACTGAAACCGCCTCCGAGAACGTGGAGGCCATCACTCGCACAGATGTCGCTGGCGAAGAGGACGAAAGCCCGGCCGTGCCCTCCGGTGAACCTGACGAAGACACGTCGGCCGACATTCCATCCATGAGTGTCATCGACCTCGGCGACGAGGAAAGCGACCAACCCGAAATTGACAGCGCTCAGCCTACGGATGCTTCGGCAAGGGACGAGACAATCGAGTCAATTGCCGATGACGACACGGCGGAAGAAATCCGGCGGCCGCGCCGGCAGCGGCAACGGCAGCGCAACTACAAGATCCAGGAAGTGATCGAGGTTCGCCAGATCCTCCTGGTCCAGGTCGTAAAGGAAGAGCGGGGCAACAAGGGCGCGGCACTGACAACATATCTCAGCCTTGCGGGACGCTACTGCGTCCTGATGCCGAATACTGCGCGGGGCGGCGGGATCAGTCGGAAGATCACAAGTGCTTCGGATCGCAAGAAGCTCAAGGCGATCGCCGATGGCATCGAGATTCCCAAGGGTGCGGGCCTGATCATCCGGACCGCCGGGGCCCAGCGCACGAAATCGGAGATCAAGCGAGACTACGAGTATCTCCAGAGGCTTTGGGAACAGATACGCGAGCTGACGCTGAAGTCCATCGCACCCGCACAGATTTACGAGGAAGGCAACCTTATCAAGCGGTCGATTCGCGACCTCTATAGCCGCGAGATCGATGAAGTCCTCGTGGAAGGCGAAGCTGGCTTCCGCACGGCCAAGGACTTCATGAAGATGATCATGCCGAGCCATGCCAAGAACGTGAAGCAGTACAACGACCCGATGCCACTGTTCGCGCGGCACCAGGTCGAAAGCTATCTCGGCGGCATGTTCAACCCGGTCGTGCAGCTCAAGTCCGGGGGCTACATCGTTATCGGGCAGACCGAAGCGCTTGTGGCAATCGACGTCAATTCCGGCCGCGCGACAAAGGAAGGATCAATCGAAAGCACTGCGCTCAAGACCAATCTTGAGGCTGCGGAGGAAGTCGCGCGCCAGCTACGGCTTCGCGACCTTGCCGGACTCATCGTGATCGACTTCATAGACATGGATGAGCGCAAGAACAACACGGCGGTCGAGAAACGGTTCAAGGAAAAGCTGAAGACGGATCGGGCCCGCATCCAGATTGGTCGCATCTCGGGCTTTGGCCTGCTCGAAATGTCGCGCCAACGGCTGCGACCAGGAGTGCTTGAAGCCTCGACGCAGCCCTGCCCGTCTTGCCATGGCACCGGCCTCTTGCGCTCAATCGACAGCCTTAGCCTGACAATCCTGCGCCAGCTGGAAGAGGAAGGCGTTCGGAAGAGGGCAAAGGAGGTACTGCTCAGGGTGCCGGTGCCAATCATCAACTTCCTGATGAATACGAAACGCGATCATATCGCCCAGATCGAAGCGCGCTACTCCATAACCGTAAGGCTTGAAGCGGATCCTCACCTCATTCCGCCGGAATTCTCGATCGAGAAGTTCAAGACCGCTGCGCGCAAGGTTGACACGAGTGCGCCGGTAGTATCTGCCGACGCCTCGCTCATGGCCGGGGCGGATGACGAGATTGCGCACGAGGAGGGTGCCGACGCGACGATTCCCGAAGACGATGGCCGTCCGAAGAAACGCCGCCGCCGCCGCCGCCGCCGCCGAGGAAAGGGCGTTGACGGGCAAGGTGAAGAAAGCGCCGAGATCACGACCGGAACCGAGGCGGAGGCGGAGACGGACGTCAAGTTGGACACGCCCGAGAAGGACCCGGAAGCAAAAACGGAGGACTCTGTCAGCGACGCGAAGCCCAAACGCCAGCGACGTCGGCGCAAGAAGACTGACTCGGCCACCGAGGATGTCGATGACGCAAAAGCAGCGGCAACCGAAGGCGTAGGTGACGAAGAGGAACCGGCTGAATCCAAGCCCAAACGGCGGCGCAGCCGCAAGAAAAAGGAACCTTCGGCGGACGCGGAGCCCCAGACCCAACCGGATGTTCAGGATGCCTTGATTCAGGTTCCGATGGCATTGCCCGAAGGCGAGCCTGACTTCGAGCCGACCAGCAAACCGGACACGGGCCCTGCCCCGGAACCCGTGATAGGTACAATGGACGACGGCGATGCCGACAGGAAGCCGCGGCGCATCGGCTGGTGGTCACGCGAGCGCTGAGCGTCACGCGGAAAGGCTTGTTCTGGGCACAAGAACTGCACGCAGCCTGTTTTGCGCCAAGACTTCAGTCGGTACCTGCAGGTACACCCTTTCGCGTTCCAAACGAGACCCCCTTCCCTGTTGCAAGAACATGCAACCCTGCGAAGGCCGTCCGCCTGATTGCACAGGGACCAATGCAGCCATGCGCCCGTCGCGTCGTTGACTTCTTCAACTTCTTGCAGGCTTCGGCTGCAAGTCTCGCTTGGCTGACGCTAAGTCGAAGGCATTGCGGCACTGGTCCGCATTCCCATGGTCGCGCAGGCTCTGGATGCACCATACGCTCCTGCATCGTCCAGTGACTGAGGGGAGCCTACCGCGCAAGGTCCGTAATCACGGCCGTGCCGGGCGGTGTTGGTCCGCTCATCGCCCTGAGTTCTGCACTGGCCCCGGACAGTGGAATTTCCCGAGCAAGCATTGGGCTGATGTCCACATCACCACGCTCGATCATGCCAAGCAGCGCCGGGAATTTCCATGCCGGCATGCCGCGTGTGCCGAAAAAAGAAAGTTGCTTGGTGTAGATCGCTCGCATGTTGACCTGCAACATCCCGCTGCCTGAGGGCATGCCGACGTGTACGTGCCGGCCGAGCACTGCCAGACATTCGACTGAGGCATTGGTGGTCGCCTCGCTCCCCAAGGCCTCGATCGAGACCTGCGCTCCGCCACCGGTGATCTCGCGAATTGCCTCGGCAGCGTCAGTCTCGGCAGCATTCACGGCAGCATCCGCCCCGTGCCGCCTTGCGTGTGCCAGCTTCTGTTCGACCACATCGACGACAACCACCTGCGCACCCAGCATCTTTGCCAGGAGCAGAGTGGCAAGGCCGATGCCGCCGGTGCCGTGAACTGCAACCCACTCGCCGGCCCGGACATTGGCCCGGTCCGTCAAGGCGTGCCATGCTGTCGTGACCCGGCATCCCAGACCCGCCGCGAGAGCAGGTGTCATCGTTTCCGGCAGATGAACGAGATTGTGATCAAACGGAGCGGCAACGTATTCCGCGTAGGCTCCCGGCCAGCCGAACCCGGGAACAATCTGGCGCTCGCAGGTGTTGGATACGCCTGTCTGACAGGCTGGGCAGCTGCCACAGCCCAGAATGAAGGGAGCGATGAGACGGTCGCCGATCCTGTGCATCGCGTGCGGGCCCGCCTCAACCACGGTACCGCAATACTCGTGGCCAAGAATCGAGCCATTTTCGATCCGGGGATGCTTGCCCACCCATCCGTGATAGTCGGATCGGCAGACGCCGCAGGCTGCCACCTCCAAGACCACGCCGTTGTCCGGGCAGGCGGGATCCGAAACCGTCTCGACCGAGAGGTCTTCGTTGAAGCTTCTGACCACCGCGGCACGCATCGCAAGACCTGTGTTTCAGAATTGGTCCTGAGACGCAATCCGCACGCATCGGACAGCGGTCGCATTCGCTCGTTTCGATCAAGCTGAATTCCATCACAGCGTTCCTGCAACTCCATCAAGTCGATGCGCCGATGGACAGTGACGGTTCGCGCGGCCATGCGCGCGCCTGCGAGCACCGGAATCCCCCGGCTTTCGGCACCCCCCCGACTGACGGCAACAATGGCAGGCCATTGCGGCACGCAAGGCGGGATCAACCGCCTGCACGCCCTTGCTGACCGCTACAAGGGAATGTCGCGAACGCTGGAACCGCTCCGAAATGCGGTGCCGCGCGCCAACTGATCGACCGCAAGGGCAAGACTCCCGCGGAGTTGGCAAAGTGCCTTGCCCCGGCCCCGCCCGCTTCCGACGGCATCAGGACTTCGCGTCGCTTCCGGACTTTCGGATCGTGTAGACCTGGTGTCCACCTTGTTCTTCCGAGTTCAAGAGTTCGTGCCCTTGCTCCTTGCAGAAATGCGGCACGTCCACGGCGGCGGCCGGATCGTCCACGATCAGCCTCAGGATGCTTCCCGGCGCCATTGCGCGCAGGCGTTTCGCGGCCCTCAGAACGGGCAGCGGACACAGAAGCCCCAAGGCATCAAGCTCTACGTCAAATTCCATTGGAACCAGCGGTACGCGGCATGTTTCAACTTGTCCACTGAGTTGTGACCCTCTGCGTCTGGGCAGAAGGGCCTGTTGTGCCTTATGTGTCGGACTCGAAATCAACAGGCTCCCATGCTCGGCATTGACATCTTCGATATGAGCCTCCTGCCCGCCATGTTCGTGGCGCTGGCAGCCGGTTTCCTGTCCTTTCTGAGCCCTTGCGTCCTGCCCATCGTGCCCCCCTACCTCGCCTATATTGGCGGGGTCTCCGTAACCGAGATGCGAACGGCAAGCGGCCATGCCACCCGCCGCGTCCGCAATTCGGCCATCTTCTTCGTGCTCGGTCTCTCCACGGTCTTTCTCTTCCTTGGCTTCACTGCCAGCGCGTTCGGCCGCTTCTTCCTGACAAACCAGGGCTGGTTCGTGACGGTAGCCGGAATCGTGATCATGGTGTTCGGGGCGCATTTCATCGGCATCTTTCGCCTCGGCTTCATGGATCGCGAGATGCGCCTTGACGCCGGCGACCGGAGCGGAACGGCACTTGGAGCGTATGTCCTGGGACTGGCATTCGCCTTTGGCTGGACGCCCTGCATCGGCCCCGTGCTTGGCGCCATCCTGTCGTTGGCGGCAAGCGAGGCCGACGTGACGCGCGGCACCGCGCTTCTCGCATTCTATGCCGCCGGCCTTGGCATTCCGTTCCTGCTTGTGGCGATGTTCTTCCCGAGACTGTCCGGCTTCATGACCTGGATGCGGCGCCACACGGAGAAGATCGAGCGGGTCACTGGCCTGCTGCTTTGGACCGTGGGCCTCCTGCTGCTCACGGGGCGGTTCACCGATTTCAGCTGGTGGCTGAACGAGACCTTCCCGGTTCTGCAATCCTTCGGCTAGTACCCCGTGACGACCTTGCATCATCGGTTCGCGGTTCGCGCCCCTTCCGAGGAGACCTGGATCCGGATGTCGTGACTCCTGACGGAGCGCTCTTGCGGAATGCCTGGCGCGTCATCTGTACAAGAGACTGTCCGTGACCGCCTCCGGTTGATGCAAGTCACGCCTTTGGACCGATCATCTCCTCTGGCCTTACGATCTGGTCAAAGGTCGCCTCGTCGACAAATCCCAGCCTGACGGCCTCTTCCTTGAGCGTCGTGCCGTTCTTGTGCGCGGTCTTGGCAACCGCGGTGGCGTTGTCGTAGCCGATTGTCGGGGCAAGCGCCGTCACCAGCATAAGTGACTCCCGCATCAACTGGTCAATTCTGGACTCGTTGGCGCGGATGCCGCTGACGCAGTTGTCCGTGAATGCGGCGGCGGCATCACCCAGGAGCTGCATGGACTGCAGCACGTTGTAGGCGATCATGGGCTTGTAGACGTTAAGTTCGAAGTGCCCCTGACTGCCGGCGAAGCCCACGGCGGCGTCGTTGCCGATCACGTGCGCCGCGACCTGGGTCATGGCTTCGCATTGGGTCGGATTGACCTTCCCGGGCATGATCGAAGAGCCTGGTTCGTTTTCCGGAAGCAGCAGCTCGTAGAGCCCGCAGCGTGGCCCCGAGCCCAGGAGACGGATGTCGTTGGCCACCTTGAAGAGCGAGGCTGCAGCGGCCTTCAGAGCTCCCGACATGGCGACCATTGCATCATGGGCGGCCAGCGCCTCGAACTTGTTTGGGGCCGTGACAAATGGAATTCCGGTGATCCGCGCCATGTTGGCGGCCACCTCTTCGTCCCAGCCGGGCCTCGTGTTGAGGCCGGTGCCGACAGCCGTGCCACCCTGCGCCAGTTCGTGAATGTCGCCCAGCGCGGCCAGGATCCGTTCGATCGACTTGGCGACCTGATGCGCATAGCCCGAGAACTCCTGTGACAGCGTGAGCGGCGTTGCATCCATCGTGTGCGTGCGCCCGATCTTGATGATTCCGTCGAACTCTCCAACCTTTGCATCCAATGCCGCATGCAGCTTCCGCAGGCCCGGCAAAAGGACATCCCGGGCCGTCATGGCCGCAGCCACGTGCATGGCGGTCGGGAACGTGTCGTTCGACGACTGGCCCATGTTGCAATGATCGTTCGGGTGCACCGGATCCTTGGAGCCGATCACGCCGCCGAGAATCTCGATCGCCCTGTTCGAGATCACTTCGTTGGCATTCATGTTCGACTGCGTCCCGGACCCGGTCTGCCAGACGACCAGCGGAAAGTGGTCATCGTGCCTGCCCTCGACAACCTCCGAGGCTGCCTGGACTATCGCGTCAGCCATCTCGACGGGCAACTTGCCGGCGGACTTGTTGGCCTCGGCGCAGGCCTGCTTGATCACGCCGAGCGCGCGAACCACAGCAATCGGCTGTCTCTCCCATCCGATGGGGAAGTTCATCAGGCTGCGCTGCGTTTGCGCTCCCCAATAGCGGTCCGCGGGAACCTCAAGCGGGCCGAAGCTGTCCGTTTCGGTGCGTGTACCTGTCATGATCGGTCTTTCCGGCTAAGTGGACGCCAAATTGTTAGCGACAAGGCGTGTGCGAGTAAATTGCGCTACCGTCAAGCCGGACGGCAAACGCTGCAGACGTGCCGGAGGCACTGACGGTCATCTCGATGCAATGCCGGCGGACGAAGTCGACCCCGGGTCGGTCGCGCCCGCCGCGCCCAGCAATTCATCAAGCATCCAGGAGATGTCCTCGATCCTTTCGGCAATCACATGGGTCACGCCACTCGACCGCTCGACGCGACCCGTCACCCTGAGCGCTCGTCCCGCAATCACCGCCCGGCGAAAGCGTTCGTACTTCTTGCGCCAGACAATGACGTTCGAGATGCCGGTTTCGTCTTCAAGCGTGATGAAGATCACGCCTTTCGCCGTGCCGGGACGCTGCCGCACGATGACAAGGCCCGCCACAGCGACGCGGGCGCCGTTCGGCGGCAAGTCAAGCTGGTCATGCGGCAGGCAACTGGGCGGGCGGGGCCAAACCTGTATGGGGACATGTGGCTCAGTCATATGAACAAAGATAGAACTTTTGCTTCTTGATGCAATGCCCTGATGTTTCTTGCATCGATCATCAATCAGGGTGGCCCGGGGCGGGGTGGCATTCAAGAAGGGGTGGCAAGGCACTTCGAGGCAGCATAATTAAGGGCTCAGCGAATCGAGGGGGCCTCCATGGCGAAGATCACCTATATCGAGCACAACGGAACCGAGCATGTCGTGGACGTGCGGAACGGGCTGACCGTCATGGAAGGTGCCCGTGACAACGCCATCCCCGGCATCGAGGCTGACTGCGGTGGCGCCTGCGCCTGCTCGACCTGCCACGTCTACGTGCATCCCGACTGGACCGGGAAGCTGCCGCCCATCGACGCGATGGAAGAAGACATGCTCGAATTCGCCTATGAACCGGATCCGGCGCGCTCGCGGCTCACCTGTCAGCTCAAGGTCACCGATGCGCTTGAAGGCCTGGTCGTGCAGATGCCTGAAAGGCAGATCTGACCCCTGTCCCGGCAAAGACGGTCAAATAGGTCAATCCAGAATTCAGAAATGGCGGCGGCACGGGAGGAGGTGTGCCGCCGCCATCGCGTTGGGCCCGCAAGGGCCGCCGGGCCTTCCGCCGATGACGACGCCGGGGAGGGAAAGGGCGTCATCACCAGGCCAAGGGCCCGGAAACAGGAATTCACGTTTCCCGGGGGCCGTAGACCGACCGACATGCGACTTCCCGAATCGTGCCATGCGTCAAGCCTAGGTCTTCAAGCTCGCGTGCGCTGAGCGCCTCCAGACCCGCCAGCGTCCGGCGATACGCCCGATACCTGGCAAAGCGTCCTGCAAGAGACTTGAGATACGCCCCGAAGCGGCCGCTGGGCTGCACATGTGCGAGAACCATGTCACTCATGATCCGTTCCTTCACCATTTTCCGGCAACGCACCATGTGTTGCCGTCCTCGAACATATTGTTATGCTGCACCTGCACAATGAATGTTTCTGCAATGCGGCTATGCGAAAGCGGCATGACTGCCGCATGCGCGGGCTTCCGCAAGGACAACACGACTCGCGGATGGACGTTAGGCGCTTGCTCCGGCAGCCGAAGCGCGCAATCTACGCATTGCATGAGAAATGGAGAATTCGCTTGGCTGTCAAACACGACGACATCGTCGAACTGCTGAAATCGGTGCCGGTGCCCGGGGGAGGCGACCTGATGTCGCGGGATCTCGTGCGCGCGCTCCGCATCGAAGGCGGTTCCGTGCATTTCGTGATTGAAGCCGAGAACGCCGAAGCCGCGCGGTCCCTGGAGACCGCACGAGCCGAAGCCGAGGCGGCGGTGGCTGGCATGGACGGCGTGGAATCGGTCTCGGTCGCCCTGACGGCACATGAATCGCAGCCTCCGAAGGCTCCCCCGTCACTAAAGGTCGGACGGCACGCCGAACCACGGCAGGCCACCCCGAACCCGGTTTCGGGTGTCGACAGAATCATCGCCATCGGGTCTGGAAAAGGAGGCGTCGGAAAGTCGACGGTCGCGTCCAATCTTGCGGTTGCGCTGGCAAGCGAGGGCCGGCGCGTCGGGCTCCTCGATGCCGACATCTACGGACCGTCCCAGCCCAAGATGATGGGGGTCATGAAGAGACCGTCCTCGCCTGACGGGAAGGTCATAATCCCCCTCCAGTCGCATGGTGTCACGCTGATGTCGATCGGATTCATGGTGGAACCATCGAAAGCCGTGGTCTGGAGAGGACCGATGTTGATGGGTGCGCTCCAGCAAATGCTCGGGCAGGTGCAGTGGGGAAACCTGGATGTTCTGATCATCGACTTGCCGCCCGGCACGGGCGACGTCCAGCTGACGCTGTGCCAGCGTACGCAGGTCACAGGGTGCATCGTGGTTTCGACCCCGCAAGATGTCGCGCTGCTGGACGTGCGCAAGGCGGTCGACATGTTTCGAACCCTCAAGGCCCCGGTCCTGGGACTCATCGAAAACATGTCAACCTATGTCTGCCCCAATTGCGGCAACGAGGCACATCTCTTCGGACACGGCGGCGCCAGGTCCGAGGCCGAAGCGCTCGGCGTGCCGTTCCTTGGGGAAATTCCCCTTTCCCTGGATGTACGGGTGTCCGGCGACGAAGGAACGCCGGTGGTGCTGAAGGGCGGACCGGTTGCCGAGGCCTATCTTGGCCTTGCACGACGAATGATCGACGGCGGAATGGGATGATCCAGCTTGATGGCGCCCGGCGGTGGATCTTGGTTCGGCCCGACGATGCAGCCCCCGATTCCCGGGCTTGGCCTGCTGCAGCGAAGCCCTGGTCGCCATTGCTGGCACTCCTGCCGATTTCCCGAGCCTTTGCCCTTTTGCTGCGCATGACTTCTTGCCATAAGGTGCGCAAGGACCAGCTGGACCGCCACGTTGCCGGAAGAATTGCCTATGGCCTGCACGCTGCGACGGTCCGGCAGTTTCGGCTCACGACGTTTCCGGGACCTCGATTTCCAGGGCATGGTCCGGACAATGGCGGTCGCATCACGAGAGGAGAATGACTTGGCTGTAAGTGTGGCAATCAACGGGTTTGGCCGAATTGGACGCAACGTCCTGCGTGCCGTCATTGAAAGCGGGCGAACCGACATCGAAGTCGTGGCGGTCAACGATCTTGGGCCGGTCGAAACCAATGCGCACCTGCTCAGGTATGATTCGGTGCACGGGCGGTTTCCCGTCGAAGTCAAGAGCGGCGAATCCATGATCGACGTGGGCCGCGGCCCCATTGCGGTCACGGCAATTCGCGACCCTGCCGAACTGCCATGGGAGCATGTCGACGTCGTGCTGGAATGTACCGGCATCTTCACTTCGAAGGAAAAGTGCGAGGCGCATCTGAAGAACGGATCTTCTCGGGTGCTGGTTTCGGCACCGGCGACGAATGTCGACAGGACAATCGTCTATGGGGTCAACCACGAGTCCCTGACTTCGGACGACATCGTGGTGTCCAATGCTTCCTGCACGACGAACTGCCTTTCGCCGGTTGCCAAGGTCCTGAACGACGCGATCGGCATCACCAAGGGCTTCATGACCACGATTCACTCCTACACGGGCGACCAGCCGACGCTTGATACCATGCACAAGGACCTCTACCGGGCCAGGGCTGCGGCGCTGTGCATGATCCCCACCTCGACGGGAGCGGCCAAGGCGGTCGGACTGGTCCTGCCCGAGCTCAACGGCAGGCTTGACGGCGTCGCAATTCGGGTTCCGACGCCCAATGTCTCTGCTGTCGATCTCGTGTTTGAGGCGTCGCGCGCCACGGATGCGGACGAGGTGAATGCCGCGATCCGGGAGGCGGCCGGCGGAGCATTGAAGGGCGTTCTCGGCTACACGGACGAGCCGTTGGTGTCGAACGACTTCAACCACGACCCGCATTCATCGATCTTTCACATGGATCAGACCAAGGTCATTGACGGCAACATGGTGCGGATTCTCACCTGGTATGACAACGAGTGGGGATTCTCGAACCGCATGTGCGACACCGCCGTGGTCATGGGCAAGCTGATCAAGTGAGTTGCGAAAGAGCCAGGGAACAGGCTCGCAAGCCTTGGGACAAGCTGCCTGACCAGTTGCGTCACTGGAAGCTGCGGCCGCCTCTCCCGCATCATGCCACGCCCGTGACTTCAGGCCTTGCAGCCCCCGCCCGACACGCATTTGTGGACGTCACCGCCTCAATGGGCTATGCCGTGCAAACGCTTGCAGTGCAGCGCTCTGCGCAATTCTCAGATCGAACCCAAGCTGGCAGGTCGCGAACCGCAGCACCTTGACCGATTCGATCTGTAGCACGCACCCGCCTCAATCGGGCTGTACAGGAGACATCTTATGGCTTCCAACTCCGGCAAGGCACAAGACGGGAAAGGCGCAGGGAGTTCCGATCCGAAGACAATCGAGGAATTCCGCGATGCGTTCGAGCGCGGAAAGTACCCTTATTCTGAACGGTTGTCCCGCCGTTCTTACGAGGGGCGCAAGGCAAAACTGCAAGCCGAACTATTGAAGGTGCAGATCTGGGCACAGGACACGGGACAGAAATTCGTCCTGCTCTTCGAAGGCCGAGATGCTGCCGGCAAGGGAGGCACGATCAAGCGATTCATGGAGCACCTCAATCCTCGGACCGCACGCGTCGCCGCATTGAACAAGCCTACGGACACCGAAAAGGGGCAGTGGTTCTTCCAGCGCTACATCGAACACCTGCCGACGGCTGGCGAAATGGTGTTCTACGACCGGTCCTGGTACAATCGTGCCGGCGTGGAACGTGTCATGGAGTTTTGCTCTCCGAACGAGTATCTCGAGTTCATGCGCGAGGCCCCGGAGCTGGAACGCATGCTCGTCCGATCGGGGATCCGGCTCTACAAGTACTGGTTTTCCGTAACCCAGGATGAGCAGAAGAGCCGCTTCGATTCTCGTGAGTCCGATCCGCTGAAGCGTTGGAAGCTGTCACCGGTCGATCGCGCCAGCCTAGGCAAGTGGGGAGCCTACACCGAGGCCAAGGAAGCCATGTTCTTCTATACTGACACTGCCGACGCGCCATGGACGATCATAAAGTCGAACGACAAGAAGCGAGCCAGAATTGCCTGCATGCAGCATTTCCTGAACAGCCTCGAATACCCGGGAAAGGACGCAAGGGTCGTAGGCGTTCCGGATCCGTTGATCGTGGGACAGGCCCAGCATGTGCTGCATCAGTCCGAGAATCTGCTGGAAAGCTCCCTGCATCCGAAGGCCCGGCACACTCATGCGTGAGACGTCGCCAAATTCGTGGCGCGCATTCCCTGCACTGCGGGTGACGCAGGCATTGTCAGGCAAGTGGCGAACGCGAGACAAAGGGCGCGTCCTGCACAATGCGATGTCCTGAAGCAGTCATTGAACTTGTGTACGTCGCAATCTGCAGATGGCGCGGACGAGGTCGTTTTCCAAGAATTCGCAGCCTGCCGCGCCGTCCGTCCGGGTTGCAACCGGTCAGTGCATCCCGTCGAGTGCAAAGACTATAGGGCCCCTCAGAACGGGATTTCGTCGTCAAGATCCTGGCTTGCCGAGTACCGGCCACCCTCGTCTGCAGGCGGCGGGCGCGCACCGGCATCATTGTACTGCCCACCGGCACTTCCTCGCTCGCCCCGGCCGCCCAACATGGTCAGTTCACCACGGTAGGGTCGCAGCACGACCTCCGTCGTGTAACGCTCGTTGCCGGTCTGATCCTGCCATTTTCGGGTCTCGAGCTGCCCCTCGACATATACCTTCGAGCCTTTGGACAGGTATTGCTCGGCGATGCGAACAAGACCTTCGTTGAAAATCGCCACCCGATGCCACTCGGTCCTCTCGCGACGCTCACCCGTGTTGCGATCCTTCCACGTCTCGGACGTCGCAAGGCTGAAATTGCAGACCTTCCCGCCGTTCTGAAACGTGCGCACTTCCGGATCCTGGCCCAGGTTGCCAATCAGAATGACCTTGTTCACCGAACCCGCCATGTACCTTCCCCCAATCGAATCTTGCCTTCGCGCAACAATACACGCGCCCGGCAGAGGTTAACACTTGATTTATTCCGCAGCGAGCGCAACTTCCGCGCCCGCCGTCCGAAAAACGGCCCTGGTTGCCGAGATACGTGCATGGCACGAAGCCGAACACGCAAGCGTCAATCAACGCGACGAACCGACTTGGATTTCGCCTTTTCCGCGCGTCACGATACACATACTCTACTTATCGGAACAAAGCAAGAATAAATGCGCCTTCTCGGTCCTTTCCCGCGAAATCCTGCGTTGATTGCTTGATCATGCAGCAGGCACGACTTGAGTTGCGAGCGACCCCGCATGGCATTTGATCAGCTGCCGGCATCCGCCCGGCCTGCCGACGCAATCGGCGCTCGGAAGCGCCGGCAAAGACGGGCCAGGGTCAAGGCCGGCCAGTCAGCGGCAGGCCTCGTCAAGGCACTTGCGCAAGAGCACCAGATCCATCCAGCGGCCGAACTTGTATCCGACCTTTGGCAGTCGTGCGACCTCCTCGAACCCGAGGCTCGCGTGAAACGCCACTCCGGACGGGTTCTCGCCGCTAACGCCCGCCCAGATCGACCCAATTCCGGCGTCGCGCGCATGTTCCTCGACTGCACCCATCAGTGCGCGCCCCATGCCCTGGCCGCGCACCTCCTCGGAAATGACGATGGTGTGTTCGGCGGTGCGCGCGTATCCGGGTCCCTTCCTGAACTGATCGTAACATGCAAAGCCCAGCACGCGCCCGCCGTCCTCCACGACGAGAAAGCAAGGAAGGTCATGAATGGCGGCTCGCAATTCGGCCTTGCTCCGCACCTTCGGATTGAAGGTGATCGCGGTGTCCCGGATGACCGGATTCTGGATCTCGGCAAGTCGCCCGGCATCGCCTTCAACCGCTGGCCGGATGATCATTGCAGAACCCGCATCCCGTCCGGCGTCAAAATCCGCGCCACAAGGCGTTTTCCGGATCCCTGCCGGACGGCGACCGAACCAAGCGTGTGCAGTGCCGGGAAGACTTCGAGCAGACTGCACGCTTCAGGGTGCAACACGTCCAGGGAATCGAGCCTCAGGCCGACATCCGGCAGGCTCTTGCTTGGATGTGCATCCGTGTCCCATTGGATGAGGGCAGGCATCGCGCCGTCAAACGGAAGCCTCCCGCTCTCGTCAACGGCCATGTGCCAGGCAAGTTCCCCTCTGGCGAGTGCCATGGGTGTTCCGGTCCCTTCAGGAGCGGCATCGAGCGCCCCTGCAAGGTCGCTCGTGCGGCAAACCCAGTTTGCAAGCAGCGGCGGCCCGGCATGACTGTCGAGATTGAACCAGCGCCTGCGATCTGGCCGTGGGGCCGCCGGATCCACGGAAATGACCTCAAGATACACATCAGGCCCAAGCGAGAGGAGCGCGTTGTGCGTTCCCATGGCATCGTGCTTGCCGCCCGGTGACATTTCAACTCCTAGCGCGCGCTCGACGAACGCGACGCCCTCCCCTATCGAACGGCAGACGACCGCCAAGTGGTCAAGTTCCAGAGAGAACTTCATGGTGGAAAGATGCGGATGCGGAGCGTCTCTGCAAGCGCAAATCGCCTCATGCGAGGCCGGCTTGCACCAGCCGATTGACGGCTTCCGTCATGGCCACCCGCCATGATTCAAGGCAATCGTTGCGCTAGCTTCGCGCCTCGCGAATCAGCCGGACAATGTCCGACGCGGCGGCTGGAATGTTCGTGCCAGGTCCGAAGACTGCCTTGACGCCAGCTTCCTCGAGAAACCCGTAGTCCTGCTGCGGAATCACGCCGCCGCAAATCACCAGGATCTCTCCGGCGTCCCTTTCCTTGAGCGCATCGATCAACCTGGGCGCAAGCGTCTTGTGCCCGGCAGCTTGAGAGGAAATCCCCACCACATGGACATCGTTGTCGACCGCGTCCTGCGCGGCCTCGTCCGGTGTCTGGAACAATGGCCCGACGTCCACGTCAAACCCGATGTCTGCAAAGGCCGTGGCAATCACCTTCGCCCCGCGGTCATGGCCATCCTGGCCCAGCTTCACGACCAGCATGCGCGGACGGCGCCCCTCGTCCTCCTCGAACGATTCCACTTCCCTCTGGATCGCTTCAAAGCCTTCATCGCCCTCGTACGCAGCACCGTAAACTCCCGCAAGCGTCCTGATCTCGGCCCGATGGCGACCGAACACCTTTTCCATCGCCATGCTGATCTCTCCCACTGTGGCCCGTGCGCGGGCCGCATCGACCGCGGCGCGAAGCAGGTTTCCGCCCTCGCGTGCTGCCTGTTCAAGTTCTGCAAGCGCCGCGTCGCAGGCGTCCGGATCACGGTTGTCCCGCACCTCTTCGAGCCGCGCGACCTGCGCCTTGCGCACCTCCTCGTTGTCGATTTCGAGAATGTCGATCTCCTCCTCGTCCCTTGCCCCGTACTTGTTGACCCCGACGATGACCTCGTCGCCCCGGTCAATCATCGCCTGGCGCCTCGCCGCGCTTTCCTCGATTCGCAGCTTCGGCATGCCCGTGGCAACCGCCTTGGTCATGCCGCCCAATTCCTCGATTTCCTCCATGAGCTCCCAGGCCTTCTCCGCCAACTGGGCGGTTAGGGTCTCGACGTAGTAGGATCCTGCCAGCGGATCGACGACATCCGCGATTCCGGTCTCCTCCTGCAGTATCAGCTGCGTGTTCCTGGCGATCCTTGCGGAGAAATCGGTCGGCAGCGCAATCGCCTCGTCGAGCGCGTTCGTGTGCAGTGACTGCGTACCGCCCAGGACCGCGCTCATAGCCTCATAGGCGGTCCGTATCACGTTGTTGTAGGGATCCTGTTCCTGGAGGCTCACGCCCGAGGTCTGGCAGTGCGTCCGCAGCATTCTGGAGCGAGGATTGCGCGGCTCGAACTCGTCCATGACCCGGCTCCACAGCAGCCTGGCCGCACGGAGCTTGGCGACTTCCATGAAGAAATTCATGCCAATGGCAAAAAAGAAGCTGAGCCGCCCGGCGAACGTGTCCACATCCATGCCGCGCACGATCGCCGCACGGCAATACTCTCGCCCGTTCGCAAGCGTGTAGGCAAGCTCCTGCACGAGGTTCGCACCCGCCTCCTGCATGTGATAGCCGGAAATCGAGATCGAATTGAACTTCGGCATGTGCTCGGAAGCATACTGGATGATGTCACCCACGATCCGCATCGAAGGCTCGGGCGGATAGACATAGGTGTTCCGCACCATGAACTCCTTCAGGATGTCGTTCTGAATCGTGCCGGCCAGCACCGACTTCTCGTGCCCCTGCTCTTCTCCCGTCACGATGAAATTCGCGAGCACGGGAATCACGGCGCCGTTCATTGTCATTGACACGCTGACCTGGTCCAGTGGAATCCCGTCAAAGAGGATCTTCATGTCTTCGACGCTGTCGATCGCGACGCCGGCCTTGCCCACGTCACCCAGGACGCGCGGATGATCGCTGTCATATCCACGGTGCGTGGCCAGATCGAACGCGACGCTGACACCCTGCTGTCCAGCCGCAAGGTTGCGTCGATAGAATGCGTTGCTTTCCTCGGCGGTCGAGAAACCGGCATACTGCCTGATGGTCCATGGCCGGCCAGCATACATGGTCGCCCTCACGCCTCGCGTGAATGGAGGGAACCCGGGCAGGCCATCCATGTGGGAGAGACTCCTGACGTCCTCGGCCGTGTAGAGCGGCTTTACGCGAATGCCTTCCAGCGTCTCACGCTCGATTTCCTCGACGCTTCCGCCGCGAAGTTCCTTCTCGGCAAGTTCCTTCCAGTCGTTCATCGCGGCCCTCCGTTTGGCCAGGTTTCCTCAAGACCCCTTCGATTCCTGCAAATTCGACTTATATTCGGGGAATATGGAGGCGGCATGACATCGCGCATCACACCGGCTATTCTTGCCGTTTTGCTGGCAAGCCTCGCGCCGTGCACGGTAGCGGCGGCGGATGCCGGCGAACCGGCTGACTCGGTCGTGACCGCATGGCAGGCCGATCCCTCAACCGTCTTCGAGGCGCAGGACATCGATCTGGACAGGTTCAAGTGGGTCGCGCGGCCTTTGATCGTCTTTTCGGACGCGCCGCAGGATCCGGCCTTCCGCACGCAGATGGAGCTTCTGGCCGCACGCATCGACGAGCTCGTGAAGCGAGATGTCGTCCTGATCGCCGACTCGGCACCCGCCGACGGAACCGGAATTCGCCGCGAGTTCCGCCCGCGCGGTTTCATGCTGATCGTCGTCAGCAAGGACGGTCGCGTCATCCTGCGGAAGCCGTTTCCGCGCGACGTGCGCGAAATAACGCGCTCCATCGACAACCTCCCGATTCGCAAGCAGGAACTGCGCGACGCTCTCGATGGTGGTTGACCCAAGGCGCCGACCGGTACCGTGCGAACGGCCATGATGAGGGTCTCGCCATGGTGCATGCTTCGTGCAGTGACTCCGGTCAGGTGCAGGAATTCAGGTCGCATCATTCGAATTCCAGCATGACATCGTCCACCGCCAGGCTGTCACCTTCGCCGACATTGATCTTGGCCACTACGCCCCTCTTTTCGGCACGAAGGATGTTCTCCATCTTCATGGCCTCGATCGTGCAAAGCGCCTGGCCTTCCTGAACCTCCTGCCCTTCTTCCACGTCGATCTTCACGACCAGTCCCGGCATCGGGCAAAGCAAGAGCCTCGAAGTGTCTGGTGGCGTTTTCTCGGGCATTCGTGCCGCCAGTTCTTCCTGACGCGGAGTTCTCAGGGTCACCATCAGGTCGGCCCCGCGATAGCGGATCCGGAATCCCTCGCTGCGGCTCTCAACCTTCAGAATGAGGCTCTCGCCGTCCACGGCAAGCCTTGCAAGCTGCCGGCCGGGAAGCCAATCGCTTTCGACACGCATCACCTCGTCGTTCTCGAACCGAACGTCGGCACCATCACGATCAGCCGTGATCCTGACCGGAATGGACACGCCCTGCAGCGAAATCACCCAGTCACGGCCCACGTGACGGGCATGGTTGTCCATGCGGCCCGAGATGCGAGTCCGACGAATTTCCGCCACGCGATGCATTGCGGCGGACGCGGCGACGATTCGCCGGAGGATTGCCTCGTCCAGTTCCACGCCGTCAAATCCGTCCGGGAATTCCTCTGCAATGAATGCCGTCGTCATGTCGCCGGCGATGAACTTCGGATGGTCCATGACCGCGGAGAGGAAGGGGATGTTGTGGCCGATGCCCTCCAGCTCAAACGCGTCCAGCGCCTGCCGCATTTCCTTCAGGGCCGACGCGCGATCCGGCGCCCAGGTGCAAAGCTTGGCGATCATCGGGTCGTAGTGCATCGAAATCTCGCCGCCCTCGAATACACCCGTATCGTTCCGGACCGCAGAGGACTCGCCTGCAACCTCTGCCGGGGGGCGGTAGCGCGCCAGGCGCCCGATCGACGGGAGGAATCCGCGATAGGGATCTTCGGCATAGAGCCGGCTCTCGATCGCCCAGCCGCTGATGCCGATGTCCGACTGGGACAGTTCCAGCTTCTCGCCGGCAGCCACGCGAATCATCTGCTCGACCAGGTCCACGCCGGTGATGAGCTCGGTCACGGGATGCTCGACCTGGAGCCGGGTGTTCATTTCGAGAAAGTAGAAGTTCCTCTCGCCGTCGACGATGAACTCGACCGTTCCTGCGCTTGCATAGCCGACGGCGGCTGCAAGCGCGCAGGCCTGTTCACCCATGGACCTCCGCGTCGCACCATCCAGAAACGGCGACGGAGCCTCTTCGACAACTTTCTGGTTGCGACGCTGGATCGAGCACTCGCGTTCATTCAGGTAGATCGTGTTGCCGAACGAATCCGCCAGCACCTGAATCTCGATGTGGCGCGGCTCGGTGACGAACTTCTCAATGAAGATGCGGTCGTCGCCGAAACTCGCGGCCGCCTCGTTCCTGGATGACTGGAATCCCTCGCGCGCCTCGTCGTCATTCCAGGCTATCCGCATGCCCTTGCCGCCTCCGCCCGCACTCGCCTTGATCATCACGGGGTAGCCGATCTCTCCACTGATCCGCACCGCCTCTTCCGCACTCTCGATCAGCCCCATGTAACCCGGCACGGTGGAAACGCCCGCGTCCTGCGCCACCTTCTTTGACGTGATCTTGTCACCCATCGCCTCGATGGCGGGCTTGGGCGGGCCGATGAACGTGACGTCGGCCGCATCGAGCGTGTCCGCGAACTTCGGGTTCTCCGAGAGGAATCCGTAGCCCGGGTGCACGGCCTCCGCGCCAGTCTGGCGAATCGCGTCCATGACCCGCTCGATGTTGATATAGGATTCGCTTGCCGGCGGGGGGCCGACGTTCACGGCTTCGTCTGCCATCCTCACATGCAGCGCTCCCTTGTCAGCATCGGAATAGATGGCGACCGTGGGGATGCCCATGTTGCGCGCCGTCTTGATGACCCGGCATGCGATTTCGCCACGGTTGGCGATCAAGATCTTGCTGAACATGTAAACTCCCCAATCGGTCGAGATTCGACCCAAGAACAATCAGGGTTGTCCCCGCAGGTCGTCCCTGACTGCCGGTTCTCCACAGGACTCGAAGCGAATCCGCGCGCGCCGGGCGGTTCAATCGTCGCGGGCCGATGCGCCCGCAGCGGCGTTCTTGAGGCAGCAACCCTCGTCGGCGATGTCTCCTGCGACACGTCCCGCGAGCCCACCGAAGGCAGGCCGCTCGGAAACCGCTCCGTCGTGACATGCTGCCAGCCCCGGAGTGGCAGCGAGGAGCGAACACGCCGAAAGTACCCTGTGCATGGCCATGCCCTTCTGGCGCGCTTGCGGACATGTGCCGCTTTCACTGGAGGTGCGCTTGCCCCGTGTCGGGCAATTTCCCTGTGCCGCTGCGCGGAGGAAGCGGCACATCCGAAACTCGAAGACGTCGCGCTGCGGCAAGTCATGGCTTGCGCTTTCCATAGAAGACCTCGGGAAAGGAGGTTCTGGCGCGATTCTCGTCAATGACGAGCATGCTCCGATAGCTTGCGGGATCAAACGGATCCTCGGCGGGAATCACCTCGCGCCCGAAAATCCAGGAAAGTCGCCCTGCATCCAGGTTGCCGCGGACGAACGGGTCCCGGCCGAAATGGATCCAAAGGCATGACATGAATGCCGCATCGGCTGCGCAGGCGGCGGGTCTGCGGTCCGCATGCCGCTCGCGCGCGACGAGCGGGGTCGGCCCGCCAGGGTTCGCGCGCCGGATCGTGAACTGGAAATCGGTGCCGCGGAGGCGGCTAGGGAAGCCTTTGTGCCTCAGCATGGCCCGGCCTCCGTCGGCGGAGCCTCGGACCGGGCGCTGATCGCGCCCGGCCGGGGAAGAGTCTTACATCTTCGACATCGGCTCTTCTTCCATGACCATGGGCATCTCCATTTCCATGGTTTCGCCCTGGTCGCATGCAGCGACCATGGTGAGCAGGCAAAGGGCAAGAAGAGTTTTGACTGTGAACGACATGGCTGTCTCCTTTTATCCGTCAAGGCCGCGTCAGCAAATCGGCCCGTTAATTTAGCCACCACACCCGGATATGTCTCCGAAGTGCCAACTTCGTCCCAACGGCGAAACCCCGGATACGGGCACCACGCCTTGAAGGACAGTTCCTGCCTAGCGCACTTTGGCACAAGGTTTCCAGACCTTAGTTGCTGTGCATCGAAATCGGCGAATATGTGGCAAGAAAGCTGCATGTCGTCCGGCGGCTCAAAGCGGGATGTTGTCGTGCTTCTTCCACGGATTGTTGAGACTCTTCGACCTCAGCGAAGCAAGGGCGCGGCACGCGCGACGCCGCGTGGAATGCGGCATGATGACCTCATCAACGAAACCGCGCTCGGCCGCCCGGAAAGGATTTGCGAAGTTTCGCTCGTACTCCTCGGTGCGGGCCGCGATCTTTTCGGGGTCTGTCAACTCGGAACGATAGAGGATCTCGGTCGCTCCCTTTGCACCCATGACGGCGACCTGTGCGGTCGGCCAGGCATAGTTGAAGTCTCCACGCAGGTGCTTTGACGCCATGACGACATAGGCGCCGCCATACGCCTTGCGGGTGATCACGGTGACCTTGGGCACGGTGGCCTCGCCATAGGCGAATAGGAGCTTGGCCCCGTGCTTGATCACGCCACCGTGCTCCTGGGCCGTTCCCGGCAGGAAGCCCGGCACGTCCACGAAGGTGAGAATCGGGATCTCGAAGGCATCGCAGAACCGAACGAACCTGGCGGCCTTGCGCGAACTGTCAATGTCCAGAACGCCCGCCAGCACGAGCGGCTGGTTTGCAACGACGCCCACGGTCCGTCCCTCAAGCCGGATGAAGCCGGTGATGATGTTCGCCGCGAAATCCGCCTGTATCTCGAAGAAGTCGCCTTCGTCGGCCACCTTGAGAATCAGCTCCTTCATGTCGTAGGGCTGGTTCGGATTCTCCGGGACAAGCGTATCGAGGCTCTCCGCCGCCCGTGCCGGATCATCGAAGAACGGCCGGGACGGGGCTCTGTCGCGGTTGTTCAAGGGCAGAAAGTCGAAGAAACGCCGGATTTCGGCCAGCGCCTCGACATCGTCGCGAAATGCGCCATCGGCCACCGAACTCCTCTTCGTATGCGTCAAGGCTCCGCCGAGGTCTTCCGCCGTCACCACCTCGTTCGTGACCGTCTTCACGACGTCCGGGCCGGTGACGAACATGTAGGAACTGTCCTCCACCATGAAGATGAAGTCGGTCATCGCCGGAGAGTAGACCGCGCCGCCCGCGCAAGGTCCCATTATGACGCTGATCTGGGGCACAACGCCGCTCGCCAGCACGTTGCGCTGGAACACTTCGGCATAGCCTGCAAGCGAGGCTACGCCTTCCTGTATCCGCGCTCCCCCGGAGTCATTCAGGCCGATGATCGGCGCTCCGTTCTGAAGCGCCATGTCCATGATCTTGCAAATCTTTTGGGCGTGGGTTTCGGAAAGCGATCCGCCAAAGACCGTGAAGTCCTGGCTGAAAACGTAGACCATTCGGCCGTTGATGGTGCCCCAGCCCGTGATGACTCCGTCACCTGCAGGCCTTGTACGATCCATCCCGAAGTCAGTCGTTCGATGCGTGACGAACATGTCGAACTCTTCGAACGAGCCTTCATCCAGCAACAGTTCGACCCGTTCGCGCGCTGTCAGCTTCCCCTTGGCATGATGGGCCGCGACCCGCTCCTTGCCTCCGCCGACAGCCGCGTCGGCCCGGCGCTTCGTGAGTTCCCCAAGAATGTCTGGCATGCATGCCTCCTGCAGACGGTGCTTCACCTGAGTAGCGTGCAGGGACAGTCGCTGGAAGCAAAACGTTGAATAGCTGCAATCTCTGCAAACCGGTCGACATCGTGTTTGCAAACCTGCAAAGTTCGTGCCGCGATGGACAGGCGTGATCCCGTCGTCTAAACGACGCCTCATGAGACACGCAGCAGACGTTCGGTTCCCGGACCGAACGACGCCTCCTCACATTTTGACGCTTGTTCTGATGTCCGGCCTGAGTGCGCTGAGCATGAGCATCATCCTGCCGTCGATGCCGCAGATGACGCGGGACCTCGGAACTCGCTACGAGGTAATTCAGTTCATGGTGTCCGGTTTCCTTGCCGCAACCGCAGTGATGCAACTGGTGATCGGTCCGATCAGCGACCGCTACGGTCGCAGGATCGTTACGCTTGTCGGGTTTGCCGTTTTCGCGGCTGCATCAATCGGTTGCGCAATGGCGCAATCGGTCGAAGTGCTGCTCGCCTTCCGTCTGCTGCAATGTACCGCTGCGGTCGGGATGGTGCTGTCACGCGCAATCGTTCGGGACCTGTATGCACAGGATCAGGCCGCGTCGATGATCGGGTATGTCACGATGGGAATGGCTCTGGCACCAATGGTCGCGCCATCGATCGGCGGCATGTTGGATCAGGCATTCGGATGGCGCTCGGTGTTCGTGTTCACGACGGTCTCAAGCATTGCGGTGCTCGTGCTCTGCCTGTTCGACCTCGGCGAGACCGCTAGCGGCAGGGGTGTCAGCTTCCTGAAGCAGGCCCGTGACTATCCCGAACTCCTTTCGTCGCGTCGATTCTGGGGCTACGTATTCGCGGCCGCGTTTGCGAGCGGTTCCTTCTTCGCCTTCCTCGGCGGAGCGCCGTATGTCGCATCGACGCTGTACGGGCTTTCTCCGTTCTGGGCAGGCATGTGCCTCGGCGCTCCGGCCATCGGCTATGCGTTCGGCAACTATCTCTCGGGCCGCCTTTCGGTTCGCCTCGGAGTCAACCGGATGATCCGGAACGGCGCGATCGTCACCGCATCCGGGCTCGGAATCGCGATCACGCTGACAGTTCTCGGCCTGGATTCGCCATTCGTCTTCTTCGGATTCGGCCCCCTGATCGGAGTCGGCAACGGCATGGTCATTCCGAATGCAAGCGCCGGAATGCTGTCGGTGCGCCCCCATCTGGCGGGCAGCGCTTCGGGCATTGGCGGGGCATTCATGATCGGAGGAGGCGCCGCACTGTCAGTGTTTGCAGGAATCCTGGTCCAGGACAGCACCAGCAGCGCTCCATTGCTGGCAATGATGTTGACGTCCGTGCTCCTCGGCGTCGCATCGATCCAGTACGTGGCTTGGCGAGAACGGCAGCTCGACTCCGCGGCATCTTGAAAAATTTGCGAATTTGCGAAACCATGTTTGCAGTTTTTCAATCTGGACCGCCGACATGTCGCACTCCAAACCCTACGCGGGCGCAAAGCTTCGCGAAACGCGCACCAGGCAGGGATTGACCCAGAAGGCCTTTGCCCAGCGGCTTGGCATCTCGCTTCCCTACCTGAACCAGATGGAGAACAACCATCGGCCCGTTTCCTCATCCGTCATTCTGTCGCTGGTGAAGGAGTTCGACTTCGACGTCAGGGAACTTGCCTTGGGCGAAGGCGAACGAATGGTCGCCGACCTTCGCGAGGCACTTGCTGATCCGGTGTTCGGGGACGCGACGCCGCCCCAAGCCGACCTGCGGTTGGTTGCATCGAACGCCCCGCTCGTCGCGCGGGCATTTCTCATGCTCCACCGGGCTCACGCACAGGCGAACGAGCGCCTTGCCTCGCTTGATGCGGCGCTCGGCCAGGACGGCATTCGCCACGGAGCGTCGCCTTGGGACGAGGTCCGGGACTTCTTCCACTATTGCGACAACTACGTCGATGCGATCGACCGGGCGGCAGAGAGCTTCACCGGCACCGGAACCGCAGACCAAGCCGTCGAGAAGGCGTGCAAAAGGCTGGGCATCCAGGTCCGGGACGCAAAGGATGAAGGGGAAATCCGGCGTTTTGACCCGAAGACGCGAACGCTCTGGCTCTCGCCTTTGCCGTCCAGGTCGACGCGTCGGTTCCAGGCATTGCACCAGATCGCGCTGGAGGTACATGGCGGTCTCATGGAGGCAACGCTGGACCTGGCCTGTTTCCAGACCGAGACGGCGCGCCAAATCGCAAAGATCGGGTTGGCAAACTACTTCGCCGGAGCTGCCCTCATGCCCTACCGGACCTTCCTGGCCGCCGCCCGCGATACGCGCTGCGATCTTGATCGTCTCGCGCAGCGCTTCGGGGCGTCACTCGAACAGGTGGCTCATCGGCTGTCGACACTGCAGCGACCAGGGGCCAAGGGCGTACCGTTCTTCTTTGTCCGGGTCGATCAGGCTGGCACGATCACGAAGCGCCACTCCGCTACCCCGCTGCAGTTTGCGCGTTATGGCGGCGCCTGCCCGCTTTGGAACGTGCACCGCGCCTTCGAGACCCCGGGACAGTTCCTCAGGCAACTCGCCGAAACGCCGGACGGAATCCGGTATCTCTGCCTCGCCCGGGAAATCTCCGCACCGGGGTCCGCGTTTCGTGCGCCGGTCCGCCGCTTCGCCATCGCGCTTGGCTGCGAGATCAGCCACGCGAACGAAGTCGTCTATTCGGACGGTCTCGATCTTTCTGATGTCGAGAATTTCGAACCGATCGGCATATCCTGCCGGATTTGCGAACGCCGGAATTGCCACCAACGCGCGGTTCCGCCTTTGGAGAGCGAACTGAAGATCGATCACAATCGGCGGCAGACCCTGCCCTACGAAGTGGCAGGATAGGGAAGC
Source organism: Paracoccaceae bacterium (assembly GCA_965208685.1). Classification (GTDB taxonomy): domain Bacteria; phylum Pseudomonadota; class Alphaproteobacteria; order Rhodobacterales; family Rhodobacteraceae; genus JAJEFO01. The sequence goes on from CBDBPL010000007.1 coordinate 3,209,303, forward strand.
GCCGCGAGCCTGTGCCGCGGCCTTGCGGTCACCTCCGAAAACGCGGGACACGTTCCCGCAATTCATCCCCGCGGCCAGCGCAGGCCCGAGCGCGCGGGACTACATCCCTTCGATTGTCTGGCGAATGAGAGCGAGGCATGACGGGTCGGAAAACCGGTGGTCGGCGCCCTTGACCAGCGTCAGGCGCATGTCGAGACCGTCTGCATGTTCCAGAAGTCGAAGTGCGGTCGAAGTCGAGACCGCTTCGTCCGCGGTGCCTTGCAAGAACCGCACCGGGAACGGCAGCGGAAGCGGGTCACGCAACACCAGATTGCGCCGCCCGTCCTCGATCAGGCGCTTCGTGACAATGTAGGGCTCGTCCGAGTAGTCGGACGGCAGCGCAATGTGCCCCTCGGATTCCAGGGTCGACTTCTGGTCCTCATCGAACGCGTTCCAATACCCGTCTTCCGTGAAGTCCGGTGCCGCGGCAATTGTGACGAGACCGGCGATCCTCTCAGGCATCCTGCGCGCCAGGAGGAGCGAAATCCAGCCTCCCATGGACGAACCGACGAGGATTTGCGGTCCCTCGGCGAGGACGTTGACGATGGCGGCGGCATCGCTGGCCCAGTCACCAATCGTGCCGTCAAGAAAGTCACCCGATGATTCCCCGTGACCCGAGTAGTCGAACCTCAAGAAGGCGCGGCCAGCCTCTTGCGCCCATTGCTCCAGGTCGAGCGCTTTCGTGCCCTCCTTGTCCGAGCGGAACCCGCCCAGGAACACGACGCCCGGGCCTGTGCCTTCGATCTGGCTGTATGCAAGCCTTCGCCCGTCGTGCATTAGGAAGAGAGTCATTGACGCACACCCCTTTTGGCCAGATCGCGTGGCGGCCTGATCATTTCCGTGACAACGTGAATCGCGGCATGTCCATTATTCTGGACTGTCGCGGAGCGAGCAACGCGAAATGCTCCCCGCACATCTTGTCGGCAACTCAGAGCCGCACGGAAGGCGCTGACAGTTCCTGTGCCGGCATTCGCCCGACCATTCGACACCGCCTTTGCATGGCCGAGCAGGCCGTGCGATCTTCCGGAAAGGCACTGCCGGCGTGGGACGTGCTTCTCCGTGAACCTCGTCTGCCACGGAAGATTCTTCATGTGGTCGAGACTCCTTGCATGCGCCAGATTCTGCGTCGTCGGCACGCATCCGTGATGTCGCGCTGCATGTCTGGCGAACGTCGGTCGGGTCATGTAGGTGCGGCCATGCAATGACATTGTCGAAGATCACGAGGTCACCTGACGTTCTGGTTGTCGGCGGCGGCAACGCCGCGCTTTGCGCTGCAATCTCTGCGCGTGAGGCGGGAGCGTCGGCACTGCTCCTTGAACGTGCGCCGAAGCCGTACCGGGGCGGAAACTCGCGGCACACCCGGAACTTCCGCTGCATGCATGCCGGACCGCTTGGTCAGCTCACCGATTCCTATGGCGAGGACGAGTACTTCAGCGACTTGATGCAGGTCACGGGCGGCAATACGGACGAGGCGCTCGCTCGAATGGTGATTCGACGATCCGAGGACTGCTATCGCTGGATGGAGGCCCACGGCGTGCGATTCCAGCCTTCGCTCTCGGGCACGCTTTCGCTCGGCCGTACCAACGCCTTCTTCCTGGGCGGCGGCAAGGCACTGGTCAACGCGTACTACCGTACGGCGGCGCGGCTCGGTATCGAAATCGCCTATGATTCCGAAGTGAAGCATCTGGCGTTGAGCGACAGGGTCTCCGAAGTGCATGCAGCAATCGCAGGACAGGACGTCTTGCTCGAACCGGGCGCGGTGGTCGTCGCCTCAGGCGGGTTCGAGGCCGACATAGACTGGCTTGCGCAAGCCTGGGGCGAAGCCGCGAGAAACTTCCTGATTCGAGGCACGCCCTACAACCGCGGTGAAGTGCTGCGCGACCTGCTGGATCAGGGCATCGCGAGCGTCGGCGATCCTACCCAATGCCATGCCGTGGCCATCGACGGCCGCGCGCCCAAGTTCGATGGCGGTATCGTGACACGGCTGGATTGCGTGCCGTTCTCGATCGTCGTGAACAAGAAGGGGCAACGCTTCTACGACGAGGGCGAGGACGTGTGGCCCAAGCGCTATGCAATCTGGGGTCGCCTGGTGGCGGCTCAGCCCGACCAGGTGGGTTACGCGATCATCGATGCAAAGTCGCGGGAACTCTTCATGCCGTCGGTGTTCCCGCCCGTAGAGGCCAGCACGATTGACGAGCTGGCGCGGAAATTGCGCTTGCCGGCAGAAGCACTCCGTCAGACCGTCGATCAATTCAATGCAGCATGCGTGGACGGATCGTTTCACCCGACCGAACCTGACGGTCTCGCTACCGTCGGACTTGATCCGCCGAAGACGAACTGGGCTCGACCGTTCACCGAACCCCCGTTTTTTGGCTACGAGCTGCGGCCGGGCGTGACCTTCACCTATCTCGGCCTCAAGGTTGACAAGGCGGCGCAAGTGCAGGTCCCGGACGGACCGGTCGAAAACCTCTGGGCAGCCGGGGAGATCATGGCGGGTTCGATCCTGGGCCAAGGCTACCTGGCGGGCATCGGGATGGCCATCGGCACGGTCTTCGGTCGCCTCGCAGGAGAAGGTGCGGCCGCCCATGTTCGATGAATCCCTTTCGGAAGTCCGTCGCCAAGCCGAAATCTGCAATGCCTGCAGATACTGCGAGGGCTACTGCTCCGTATTCCCGGCAATGTTCAGCAAGCGGGACTTCCAGGACGGCGACTTGACGCAATTCGCCAGTCTCTGCCACAACTGCCGGGGCTGCTACTATGCCTGCCAATATGCCGAGCCGCACGAATTCGCCTTGAACCTGCCTGGAGCGCTGGCCGAACTGCGGCATGAAAGCTGGAAGGCCTTCGCCTGGCCGCGCCCGCTGGCAGCCCTCTTCGACCGGGCGGGACTGGCATTGGCTGCAGGGCTGGCACTGGCCTTCGCCGCACTCTTCTGGACAGCTTCGGCCTTGAGACCTGAAAGCGGCGAGGGGTTCTACGCGATCATGTCGCATGGGCTGATCGTGGCAATCTTTGCTCCTGCCTTCGTCTTGCCCCTGTTCGCGGTCGCGATCTCGCTCCTGCGCTACTGGCGATTCGTAGGTGGCGGCGCGCTGCGACCAAGGGCGGTCTGGGACGCTTGCCGTGCCGCCGGGTCAATGCAGGATCTGTCTGGCGGCCATGGCGACGGCTGCAATTTCGAAGACGAGGATCGATACTCCAATGCGCGAAGGCATCTGCACCAGGCAACCCTCTACGGGTTCCTGCTTTGCTTCGCGTCCACCGCCAGCGGAACGGTGCTCCACTATGGCTTCGGGCTGGAGGCGCCGTACGGGCTCTTCAGCTTGCCCAAGCTCTTCGGACTGCCTGGCGGCATCCTCTTGTGCACGGGCACTGCCGGTCTGGCCTGGCTCAAGACCAAGGCCGACCCGGAGCTCGGCTCACCGAGGACATGGGGCGGGGAAATGGCCTTCGTGCTGCTGCTCTTCACCGTCAGTGCCACGGGACTCGCGTTGTATGCTGCAACGGGCAGCGGCGCCGTCGCATGGCTGCTTCCCGTCCATCTCGGAACGGTCCTCGCTCTCTTCCTGCTGACCCCCTATTCGAAGATGGCCCACGCATTCTACAGGCTGGCGGCATTGGCCAAGGATGCGCAGTGCAAGTCATGATCGTCGGCCTGCCGTGCAGCATCACCGGGGACGCCCGACGGAGCGCAATCGGTGCGCGTGAATGCCGAAGGTGACGGTCTTGCAGCCAAGGCGCCGAAACTTGCAGCTCGCGGCGAACGCTTGAGCGTGCCAATCGTGCAATTTCGTCGCAACCCGCGAGAATTCGTGCAAACGAAGTTGACATCATCAGGCTTCCGCGCCATCTGCGCACCAAATGACCCGCAACCGGGCGTTCCGTGGGCGCCAAACCGACGAGGAGCATGAGGCCGATGGCCCAGATTTCCCTTACCTTTCCTGACGGCAATTCGCGAAGCTACGATGCGGGCATAACCCCGTCTGAAGTGGCCGCGGACATCTCGATCTCGCTTGGCAAGAAGGCCATCAGCGCCAACGTCAACGGGGCGCATTGGGATCTGGCTTGGCCCATCGATGCGGATGCTGCCATCAGCATCCACACCATGCAGGACGACGAAGCGGCGCTCGAACTCATCAGGCACGACTTCGCGCATGTCATGGCGCGTGCGGTTCAGGAAATCTGGCCCGACGTCAAGGTCACCATCGGACCGGTCATCGAGCATGGCTGGTACTATGACTTCGACCGGGAAGAGCACTTCACTCCGGATGACCTGGGCAAGATCGAAGCCCGGATGAAGGACATCATCAACGCCCGCGATCCGGTTCGCACCGAGGTCTGGAATCGCCAACGTGCGCTTCAGCACTATCGTGACAATGGCGAGCCCTACAAGGTTGAACTGGTCGACGCGATCCCCGGATCCGATCCGATTCGCATGTACTGGCACGGGGATTGGCAGGATCTCTGTCGCGGCCCGCACCTCCAGCATACCGGCCAGCTGCCCGCAGACGCATTCCGGTTGACCAGCATTGCCGGCGCCTATTGGCGGGGTGACAGCAGTCGCGAGATGCTCCAGCGCATCTACGGGGTCGCCTTCAAGAACCGTGTCGGCCTGAAGCAGCACCTGACCATGCTCGAAGAGGCCGCGAGGCGCGACCACCGGAAGCTCGGACGCGAAATGCACCTCTTCCACATGCAGGAGGAGGCGCCTGGCCAGGTCTTCTGGCACCCGAACGGCTGGACCATCTACACGACCCTGCAGGACTACATGCGTCGCCGGCAGGACGCGGGCGGATACGTGGAAGTGAACACCCCGCAAATCGTGGCCCGAAAGCTGTGGGAGGAAAGCGGCCACTGGGAAAAGTTCCAGGAACATATCTTCACGCTCGAAGTGGACGAGGAGCATGCCCGCGAAAAGGCGGTGAATGCGCTGAAGCCGATGAACTGCCCCGGCCACGTGCAGATATTCAATCAGGGCATCAAGTCCTACCGGGACCTCCCCCTGCGCATCGCGGAGTTCGGGTCCTGCAGCCGCTACGAACCGTCCGGGGCACTGCACGGGATCATGCGCGTTCGCGGTTTCACGCAGGATGACGGGCACATTTTCTGCCGCGAGGACCAGATCGAAAGCGAGACGGCCCGCTATATTGACTTCCTGGCCAACATCTATGCCGATCTCGGGTTTCCCGAGTTCAAGGTGAAGTTCGCCGACCGCCCGGAGATACGCGCGGGCTCGGACGAGACCTGGGACAAGGCGGAGGAAGCCTTGCTGCATGCAACGAGGGCAGCCGGGATCGAGCCCGACCTGAATCCGGGCGAGGGCGCGTTCTACGGACCTAAGCTGGAATTTGTCCTGACCGACGCGATCGGGCGCGACTGGCAGTGCGGAACCCACCAGGTCGACTTTGTGCTGCCGGAACGACTCAACGCCACGTATGTGGGCGAGGATGGCGACAGGCACCGTCCCGTGATGCTGCATCGCGCCGCCCTCGGATCGTTCGAACGCTTCATTGGCATCCTGATCGAGAGCAGCGAAGGCCGTCTCCCGTTCTGGCTGGCGCCGCGCCAGGTCGTCGTGGCCTCGATCACGTCGGCCTCGAACGAGCATGCCGCCAAGATTGTCGCGGAACTCGTGAATGCAGGCGTTCGCGCCGAATCCGACATCCGGAACGAGAAGATCAGCTACAAGGTTCGGGAGCATTCGGTGGGGAAGGTGCCGATGATCCTGGCGGTCGGTCAACGCGAAGTGGACGACGGGACCGTGAGCATCAGGAGGCTCGGCAGCAAGGCAACCGAGACCCGCGCGCTCGCCGATGCCGTCCGGGAACTTGCAACCGAGGCCCTCCCGCCAGATCTCCGGCGGGACGGTCGCGTGCGTTCCGGGTTCGGCGTGGCATGAAAACCTCCGCGCCGGACCAGGACTGGTGATATTTCAGAAATTGACAACACTGTCAGCACACGCAGCCGTGAGTGGAAGTCTGGGCCAATCGCGTCTTGAATGCGCGAGTCGATACAACGACGAAATTTCAACTGAATGAGGAAATCCCAATGTCGAAAACAACCAAGACCTTGGCGGCTGCGGGCGCAGTTGCAGCCGCATTGGCGGCGTCACTGGCTGTACCCGCGCAAGCCCAGACCAAGGAGAAGTGCTTCGGCGTCTCGCTGGCCGGCGAAAACGACTGCGCAGCGGGACCCGGCACCACTTGCTCCGGCACCTCCACCGTCGACTACCAAGGCAATGCCTGGACGCTTGTCGACACGGGCACCTGCACCGAGATCGAGTTGCCAGCAATGGCCGACGGCACGCCGCGCATGGGCTCGCTCGAGGCGCTTGATCGCGACCTGCCGAGCTAAGGCTCCGACAACTTGTGGCGTCTCCCGCATTGCTGGGGACGCCAAAACTTGCGGACAGAACAATGCTGGATGCCACCACTCTCGGATTCGCCCGGCTGCCCGATGCGCCCGGGGTCGGCTACAAGCCGCAGCACTTCAGCGAGATCGTGGACGATGCCGGGCCGGTCGCCTGGCTGGAGATCCACGCCGAAAACTACATGGGCGACGGCGGTCGGCCTATCGCCCAGCTAAGGCATCTCGCCGAGCGCTTTCCGTTTTCCGTGCATGGCGTCGGCCTTTCCATCGGCGGCGAGGGTCCGCTGGATTCCGAGCACCTTGCGCGGCTCAGGCACCTCGTCGGATGGCTTGATCCGGCGAGCTTTTCCGAGCATCTGGCGTGGTCGACCCACGACTCCGCGTTTTTCAACGACCTGCTGCCCCTTCCCTACACGGAATCAAGTCTCGCGCGCGTTGCCGAGCATATTGACGAAGTCCAGGAAGTTGTCGGGCGACGCATGCTGCTGGAAAACCCTTCGTCCTATCTCGCGTTCGAGGAATCCACGCTGGCCGAGACCGAATTTCTCCGCGAGATCGCCAGGCGAACCGGCTGCGGGCTCCTGCTCGACGTGAACAACGTCTTTGTCAGCGCCACGAATCTCGGCACTGATCCGCATTCGTACATCGACACGTTCCCCTTGGAACTGGTTGGAGAGATCCACCTCGGCGGCCATGACGACGACGAAGACGACCATGGCGCGCCCCTGTTGATCGACAATCATGGCCGCGAGGTCGCGGACCCGGTCTGGTCATTGTTCGACTACACGATCAGGAAGTCCGGTCCCAGGCCAAGCCTCATCGAGTGGGACAACGATGTCCCTGATTGGGCGGTCCTCACGGCTGAAGCCGGACGTGCCGCCAGCGTCCTTGAAGCCGCGAACGCATGACGGTCGACCAGGCCACGTTTCGAAAGGCGCTTCTGGATCCGGATGCCGCACGTCCCGGCGGCCTGAACGACGGCAGAGGCCAGCCGGCCGGACGTCGATTCGACGTCTATCGCAACAATGTCGCCGTCTCGCTGACTGAAGCGCTGGAAGTGGGATTTCCGGTCATCCGCAAACTGGTCGGGCAAAACAATTTCAAGCTGCTTGCCTCTGCGTATCTGCGCCGCCACCCCCCGCGTTCGCCGCTGATGATGCAATTTGGCGTCGACATGCCCACGTTTCTGGCTGAATTCGAACCCACAAGGCACACCGGCTACCTTCCGGATGTCGCACGGCTCGAACTTGCAATCCGGGAAAGCTATCACGCGGCCGACGCGGACCCGATCAACCCTGCTGAACTCGAAGCGCTGCCGCCCGAGGCGTTGACCGGCTCCGGCGTGCATCTCGCCCCTTCCTTGCGGCTGGTGCGGTCGCCCTGGCCGATCTTCTCGATTTGGCGCTTCAACGTCGAGGAAGGCGCGCAAAGCCCGGACATGGCCGCCGAAGACGTGCTGGTCGCCCGCCCGGATCTGGATCCGGTCCCACGGCTGCTACCCTCAGGCGGGGCGGAATTCATCACTGCGCTCTTGACGGGTGCGACATTCGGGGATGCAATGGACAAGGCGTCAGAAGCATCCCGGGACTTTGACCTGCCTGCGGTGCTCACCCTCTTGGTCGAAATGAAGACCTTGATCGAAATTGGAGGATAGCTTTCATGTCCAACAATATCCTGCTGCTGCCGGACCGGTTGCTTGCATTGATCGAACCGGCAGCCACGCCGGTCCTGACCACGCTTGCGCGCTTCATCTTTGCCGCCGTCCTGCTTGTCTACTACCTCAACTCCGCGCTGACAAAGATACCGGACGGCCTGATCAATCTGGTATCGCCGAGCTTCAATGCCTTTGCGCAGATTTTCCCAAAGGAAGCTGCAGCCGTGAGCTATGACATCGGCAGCGCAACGATCTTCCAGAAACTTGTGATTCTCGCCGGAACCTGGGCGGAGTTCGTGCTTCCGTGCCTCCTGGTCATCGGCTTGTTCACTCGCGCCGCCGCGCTCGGCATGATTGGATTCGTGACGGTTCAGAGCCTCACCGACATTTTCGGCCATGGCGGCGAGACCGGAGCATGGTTTGACCGCCTCTCGGACGCGGTGATTCTGGACCAGCGCGCCTTCTGGGTCTTCCTGCTTCTCTACCTGCTCTTCCGAGGCGGCGGGCCGATTGCAGCCGACCGATTGCTCGACGCGGCTTTCGACCGGAACAGGTAGGATGGAATCGGCCGATTTTGCCGGCGTGGTAGAGAACCTATTTTTCTAGATGCAGCGCCCTTGACACTGCATTCCAGCCAAGCGTGACCAGTTCGCCATCGACGATGACGGGGCGCTTCATGAGAGAGGGATGCCTGGCAATCAGGTCCTCCGGAGCTCTTTGGCGCTCTGAATCAGATAGGTTGCGCCAGGTGGTCGAGCGACGGTTGACGAGATTGTCTCCAAACTCCCGAAGGAAACGATCAATTGAAACGGAATCCGGCAGGCTTTCGCGAACATCCACGAACGTCACTTCCTTGCCAGCACATTTCAGTTCCTGAATTGCCGTCCGGCAAGTGCTGCAATTCTTCAACCCGTAGACTGTCGGCATTCTGGATCATGTCCCTGTCATGAAAGGTTCGGGGACCCATTACTATGAAGCCGCGCGTTCTGGCCAGCGCCGCGACGCAACCAAGACAATCTCATTTCACTCCCGATTTCTGTCAGGAGCCAGCCGGAGTGGATCAGCTTCAAGGCGCAGCGGCGATATCGCCCGGCTCTCTTGGGTCTGCGGAGCATGAACGTGATCTGCCCGTCCTTTGTCACCCGCGCCTGGTTCAACGCCAGGCGCTGTATCGCGGAGGCTGGGGTTCGCTTGCGGCAGCAATGGACCAGCGCCGGGCCATGCCATCGATGCCGATGACATCGTCCGGATTCGCGCCCGCAAACCCCAAGGAAGCGCACGAGGACACCGCTCAACCCGACGGCATTGGGACCATTCATGAAGTCGACGCAGGCAATTTGGCCGGGAATATCGGTTTTCAACATCATGCACGGGTGCAAGGAATCACCCTTGACCAGGCCGCGTTCGCCCATGTCAGTTCAGGTTTCGTCTCCCGAGAAGGCGGTCAGGGAGTGATCATGAGCAGGCCGTGACGGGCCGCGTCGCCGCGCATGGGGCCGCCTGCCCGCAAGCGTTCGAATGATCCTGCATGAGTCTGCCTTCTGGTGCGCCCTTGACGCTGCTGTTGGGCAAGTCCCGTGCACTTGACGACCGAAAGTCCAAAGGCGATGCCCGGATGACCGCCCGTCGCTGGACGGCCTGTCCCCTGCAATGTAACACTTTGATTGTCGTGACTAGTCCAAGCAGAGACACTTTGCTGGCCTCCGCGCGAGCGATGTATCCGGCATTGCGAGCCCGACAGAGGCGCTGCGCTGAAGAGCGCAAGGTGCCGGACGAGACCATCAATGAGTTGGAAGCTGCGGGCCTCTTCGACGTCACCAAACCGCGAGAGTTCGGTGGCATTGAGATGCCCTATTACGTCTTCTGCGAACTCGTCATGGAAATTGCGAAGGGCTGCCCGTCAAGCGGATGGGTCTACGCCGTGATCGGCGAGCACAATCAGACAGTCGCCGCCTACTATAGCGCCGACGCAATGCAGGATGTCTGGGGCAGCGATCCGGCGGCGAGAATTGCCTCCGGCAACGCCCCCGACTTGAAGGTCAGGCGCACCGATGGCGGCTGGCTTCTCAACGGGCAATTGAAATTCTCAAGTGGCTGCGATCATTGCGACTGGCACGTCACAGGCGGAAAGATCGACGGCAAGCCTGCGAAATTCATCTTTCGGCGTGGGGATTCGGAGATAATCGACACCTGGCACGTGATGGGACTCGAAGGCACCGGGAGCCGGGACGTGAAGCTCAAGGACGTCTTTCTTCCCGATCACTGTGCGGCTCCGGCGGACTTTTTCGGACCCAAGTTCGAGGACGCCCCGATCTACCGTCAACCGCAATGGTCAACCAATCCCTATAGCCTGGCCTCTGCAATTGTCGGTTCCGCGCAAGGTGCGCTTGAAATATTCATTGACGACATTCGCGAGCGTACGCCTCGCATGGGCGGAACGTTCAAGGTCCGCGAGCTTCAGAGCATCCAGATGCGCATTGCCGAATCCGCCGCCGAGATCGACGCCGCCAGGCGCATGCTGCTCGGCAATTTGCGAGAAACACATGAAATCTTGCTGGTGCAGGATGAGCTGCCAAGAAGCATCATGGCGCGAAACCGCCGCGACATGGCCTATGCACCCATACTGGCAAAGCGCTCGGTCGACCGGATATTCTATGCATCCGGCGCAACAAGCATCTTCCTTTCGAACGATCTGCAGCGCTACTACCGAGACGTGAATGCCGGCGCACAACAGATCTTTCTGGACTGGGACGCCAATTCCACGATCTACGGCAAGGTCGCGCTGGACCTCGATCCCGGGCCAGTGCGTTGGTAGTGCCAACCTGACGGATCAGTCCCGTTCCGCATGAAAAAAGGTCAGACGGGTTCGCCGGAGCGAACATGCGCAGGGGAACGGCCATGCCCGGAAGCGCTGCCCGAAATTGTCAGCGGCCACGATGAGGGCGGCATGGCCAGGATCTTTGGCAACAGCACAGCCACGCGATGCCTGGAACGGCCCGGTTGGTCGCTGAGCACAGTTCACCGGCATTCCGCATCGAGAGTGGCAGTCTTGCAATTTGTGACACTTGGACAGCAGCCTGCATCAGGGCCCTCGCAATTGCGTCCGACGCCGATGGGCAGCGAAATTCACTGCGTTGAATCTCTTCCCGAGACCCAAAGTTGATAAGAGCCATCGATGGAACGTCTGCATCCGGGGAGACGGCCGACAGCGGGAGCCAACAAGTGCATCCCCAAGCGAGGACAGGCGAGCCAGGACGGACTTGTGACCGCCAATTTTGCAAGGTTGTCCTTCGAATGGCACGGTGAGAGAGTAAGACGAAACCCGGGAGAGATCTGACATGAAGATCACTTGGTACGGACAAGCCAGCTTTGCCATCGAAAGCGATGACGGGGCTCGCATTGTGACTGACCCCTACGACCCAGAGAAAGCAGGATTCAGGTCCTTCTCCGATCCTGCGGACATTGTCATCAAGTCCAGCAGCAACGACGATTTTCACGACAATGACCATCTGGTTCCGAAGAGGGATGGCGCGACAGTAATTGACGCGCTGGAGGTCGCCCTTGGCAGCAAGAAGACCAGTTCACACGGAATTACGTTCCACGCGATTGAAGCAATGGAGCATCTTGAGCATCCAAGTCGGGACCCTGACCAGAATGCGATGTACCGCTTCAACGTCGACGGAATTGAGATCGGCCACATGGGCGACATGGGAAACGATTTCTCCGACGCGCAGCTGTCCTTTTTCAAGGGCGTCGATGTCCTCTTGAGCCATGCAGGCGGCTATCCGGTGATCTCCCTGAAAGAGCTGAACCGAATTGCCGAAATCGTGCGCCCCCGGCTCGTCATCCCCATGCACTTTCGCACCCTGTGCTACAGGCCATGCGAAATGCACTTCATTTCGGCATTTCTGGAGTCGTTTGGCGAGGAACGCGTCGACTTTGCCTGCACAAGCGCCGTCTCGCTCGGACCTGGTGATCTGCCATCTGAAACGCGTGCGCTCGTTCTGGACTATCACTGAACCAATTCGGAAGCGGGGAGATCGGCCCGGTACACCTGGCCTGCACGAAACGGGTCGCAAACGAACCGCCCTCGCACCGCCTTGCCACGCTCACCGACATGGCCGCGCCGATTCCGAACAAGGTGACGTTTCCGGACAATGCCGTCCGGACGCTGCCGGCGCGCCCTGCGGAGCCGGTTCCTCGAAATTCCGGCTGTCGACCGCGCAAGGTTCCTCTCGTGACGAGTTTGGCCGAGACCGTTACATGTCGAGTCCCGCGCGAATTCATACATCTTGCTGACAACAAGTCCTTTTTTGAGAACTTGGCAGTGAAGATTCGACCAATTCACCGTAATGCGGGTTTCTGCGTGTTCATCACGGGTGATCCAAACCGAAGCGAATCTGACGGCTCACACCGCGCTCGCCTTGACGTCTGAAAGTGCGCGCAGCCGGTCACCGATCATGTTCAGGGACAGGATTGTCAGGAACATCACGCCTGCCGGCACGAACGTGATGTGCGGTGCCTTGGAGATCTCTTCGAAACCGTCGCCGACCATTTTTCCCCAGGTCGGCGTAGGCGGCGGGAAACCCACGCCGAGAAAGGCCAGCGCCCCTTCGATGATGATTACAATCGACATGCCGAACAGGACCAGGGACAGCATTGGCACGATGACGTTCGGGAGGAGTTCCCGCACCATGATCCTGATGCTCGACGCTCCTTGCGCGCGTGCGGCCAATACGAATTCTCTTTCCGCAAACAGAATCGTGTTGGCTCTGGCAACCCGTACCTCTGGTGGAATGCCGAAGAATGCCAGCGCCAGGATCATCACTGGCAACGTCGCGCCGAAAAAGAACAAGATCACCATGACGCCGACGATGTTCGGGAAGGCCAAGATGGAATCAGTGAATACGCTGACGGCTGTATCGACACGCCCGCGAAAATAGCCTGCTGAGAGACCGAGTACGAGACCAACTGCCAGGCTCAGGAATGGAGCGGTAAAAGCCAGCGTCAGCGAGACTCGTCCTCCGTGAATGGCGCGAGAGAGCAAATCGCGGCCGACCGCATCCGTGCCAAGAAGGTAGCCTTCCGAAAACGGTGGCTCGAACTGGCGGTCAAGGTTTGTCGACAGCGGGTCGTAGAGCGGCAGCCACGGCGCGAGCAAGGCGCCGAAGCCGATGAAGACAAGCCACCCGACGCAAAGCCAAAACACGATGCCAAGCCGTCTCCACCATGGCTGCACGATATTGATCGACACTGCCAAATCACGCCTCCCGCGCAGGTCGGGCTGCATTGCGGGCTTCTTCAGCCCGGCGGTTCACGCGGGGGTCCAAGAGCGCGTAGAGAATGTCCACGCTAAGGTTGATCGCGACGTAGGCAATGGCGGAAAATGTCACGATGGCCTGCACGACCAGCACATCCCGGGCATCGATCGCGTCAATGAGCAGCTTGCCGATACCCGGCAGGGCGAAAATGTTCTCGACGATGACCAAGCCACTGATCAGACGGCCAACTTGGAGTCCGAGCACGGTAATCAAGGTAAAGGAAGATGGCCGCATGGCGTGGTGGACGAGGATGTAGGTCGTCGACAAGCCCTTGGCCTTTGCCAGCGCGATGTAGTCCTCCTGGAGCGTGGTGATCAGATCCACCCGCAGCACGCGCAGGAAAATTGGGACTTCGCTCAGCCCGATGGCGAGCATCGGCAGAATGAAATGCTTCATGTTTGCCCACACGCCAAAGAACATTGGCGCGTGCCCGGCCGCAGGCAGGAGCTGAAGAATCACGGCGAAGAGCCAGATGAAGACGATGGACGTCATGAATGTGGGGGTCGCGACGAGGCCAAAGGCGCCGGCTGTAATCAGTCGATCAATGTAACTGTTGCTTTTGTATGCGCTTAGCAGGGCCAGCGGCACCGCGATGATCAAGGCGAAGACAAGCGACATGACCATGAGCTGCGCGGTGACGGGGATGCGCTGCAACAGGAGGTCGCTGATCTTCTTGCCGGTAATGAATGATCGTCCGAGATCGCCTTGCACGAGGTCGCCCAGCCATAGCACATATCGAATGGGCAGCGGCTTATCGAGGCCAAGTTCCTCCTCGATCTGGCGACGAACTTCCGGGTCGTTGGCGGTTGCGGCATCTTCGCCGGCGAGGATCGTGTCGACCACATCGCCAGGAAGCAGGTTCATGAGCATGAAGCTCATGAAGGTCACGAGGAAGAAGACCGGGATCAGGTGTAACAGCCGGCTTCTCAAATATGCCATCAGCTGTCTCCCAAAGGGATCGGTTAGCGGGCTGGCAAGGTTTCGAGCGCATGATCGCCCAGCTCGCCCGAATTGTGAACAACCCGTCCGCCGACGATCGTCATCACGGAGGTGATCTCTCGGATCGCGTCGTCGGACACGACCGCCTCGTCAAAGTAGTCCGCGCTGAGCACGGCGAGATCGCCGAATTTCCCGACGGCAATGCCACCCATGTTCCGCTCTTCCTTGCAGAACCATCCCTGCGGCTTGGTCCAGATCTGCAGGATTTCCTCGCGGCTGACGGTCTGGTCCGGGTTGATCAGCTCGCCGGCATGATTCCTCCCCGTGACCGCGTAGTAGAACATGACCCAGGGGTTCATCACCGAGATGCGCGCGCCGTCAGAGCCGCCGCCGACCATGATGCCGCTGTCAAGGATCATGCGAAATGGAGGGTTGCCGGGCGGCTTCAGCGTGCCTTCGAGGTAGGGGGAGGAATGGGAACTGATGCCGACGCCGAGATCCATCGCACGGCTGATGGTCTCCGCATCGATGCCGTAGCAATGGTCCATCGACCAATGGAGATCGGCGATCGGGATGCACTTGTTGACCTCTTCCCAGACGCGCAGATGCTCCTTTTGTTCGGCAAGGCTGATGAGATGTTGCTTGTAGACCCATCCACGTTCCGCCACGGCCCGAACGGACTCGGTGTAAAAGTCCGGAAGGGGCTGTTCACGTTGCAGCTTGTTGGGAATGAGCCATTCCCCAATGCCCGCGATGCGCAGAACGTCGTTGCCGAACTCGTTGAACGTGTAGTCAAGGCGCGACATGAGGTCCGGGAGACTCGCGTCCTTGTCCAGCACCGGCAGGTAGACTCGAATGCGCATCGGCACGCGTCCCTCGCGCATCAGGTCCAGAACGGGGTTGTAGCCGGTCGCGGGATCAAGCCAGCCCCCGGCCGGGATGGTGCCTCCCATGTCAAAGAGATTGGTCAGGCCCATCGACAATGCATGGTCCATCTGACTTGCCGTCTGGCGCAGAGTGTCCGCATAGCTGTGGCGCTTGCTCAGCGCCTCCCAGGCGGCCACCGTGTCCTGGCCCTTTGCAACGATTCCGTCCTCGCCCACGGGGACGCCGAGGTCTTCAAGCAATGACTTTGCAAGCGCGTTCGTCGCGCCCGGTCCCCAGTTGGAGATCGACAGATAGACTGGATTGCGGGGCGCGGCGTCGTCGAGCTCAGACATTGTCGGGTAACGTCTTTCGGCAAACTGGTCCGGATGTATCCCGCCGATTGCGCTTAGCAGTTGTCCGTCCGGAACCTTGCGGGCTCGGTCCCTGATGACCAGCAAGGCTTCGTCAATCGAAAACGAGGTCTCCAGCAGGCGCATGTCGTGACCCGGCAGCAATCCGGTGCGCAGGAAGTGAATGTGGTTGTCGATAAGCCCAGGGATGACCGTCCTGCCCTGAAGATCGATCACACGCGCGTCCGGGCCTCTCGGCTGGACATCGTCCCCAATCGCCGCGAAGCGCCCGCTTTCGATCGACACGGACGAGACCACGGTCCCGTTGCCGTCCATGGTGTGGACCCTGCCGTTCCTCAGGACGAGTTCATGGAGCAATGCTCAAATCCGGAATTTGAGGACAATTGGGGCGCGCGATTGACACATGTCCCCCGCGCGCCCTCGATTGCACCTTATTCGGTCACCCACAGGCGATGTGCGTTGAAGGTATATCCGAAGGGCTGCTGCACGCCACCAACGTTGCCGCGGAACGCGATATGCATGCGCGGATGATCGTACGGGATAAACGCCGCCTCATCGGCCAGGACCTGCTGATAGGCGCAGCTTGCCGCGTATCGGGCGTCCCTGTCCGTTGCGGCATTCACGGCCTCAACCGCCGCGTCGATGCGTGGATTGTCCAGGTGGAACTGCACGCTCGACGGGTGGTCGGAGTGGAAGCGCGTGGCCACGAGGCTCGGATCAGCGTTTGAGAAGTTCTCGACAAACGTGAAGATGTCGAACTCCCCGCTCAGCAGCGGACGGATGAAGCCAGGTCCGCGCGGTCCCGCCTTCTGGGTCGCGCTGATGCCGACCTGACGCCACATGTCAATCATCGCAGTCACCGTCTTTTCCGCCTGAGCGTTCGGAAAGTGATCGACGTTGAACGTGACGGCTTGACCGGTCTCCGCGACGTGTTCGTCGAGCAGGGCCTTGGCCTTCGCCGGGTCATGTTCGGGCCAGGCCACGTCCGGGCAATGCCAGGGATGGCCCTCGCCATACATGTCGTTCTCTGCCTGATCACGGCAAATGCCCGAATAGGCGCAGGTGACCTGCTGCCGGTCAAGCGCATGGATCAGCGCCTTCCTCACGCGGATGTCGCTGAACGGCGCCTTGGAATGGTTGAACCCGATCATCTGCCCGGAGGACAAGCGCGGCCCCGAAACAACCGTGATGTTCGGGTCCGCTTCAAGTTCAGGCAGGAAGCCTCGCGAGTTGACATACATGACGTCGATGTCGCCGGCTTTCAGCGCGTTAACCCGATTCACCTCCGGAGGGATGAACAGGAACGTAAGCTCGTCCAGATACTGCCCGTCCGGGTCCCAGTAATGCGGATTCTTCACCAGCTTGACGTAAGCCCCGTCTCTCCACTCGTCGAGCATGTAGGGGCCTGCACCGACCGGGTTCTCGTTGAACTCCGGCTTGTCCTGGTTTTCTGCCAGATATCCCGGCGCGGTGACCCACCAGGACATGTTCGGCTGTGCCGCCATGTCCTTGAAGCCCGGGTTTGGGACAGCGAACTTGAAGTCGACCGTGTGGTCGTCGACCTTCTCCACACCCTCCAGATGCGGACCCATCAACCGGCGATAGCGGCCGGCAAAGCGCCCGTCCAGTCCGGTGAGCAGCCGGGTGAAGTGGGTGACATATGCGTCGGCGTTCAGGTCCTCCCCGTTGGAAAACTTGACACCTTGGCGAAGCACGACCCGCCAGGTCTTGGCGTCCTCGCTTGGCGTTGCGGACATCGCATGGATCGGCTTGATTTCACGGGTGTCGCCGTTGACCTCGAACATCCGCTCATAGATGGCCTGAAGGATGTACTGCCGGAAGTGCGCGAAACTCAGCACCTTGAAGTTGTCAAAGCCCGAGACGTCCTGCTCGACCCCGACAACGAGCGAGCCTCCGTGCGTCTGCGCAGCGCCTCGCTCCGCACTGGCAGTGAGAGCCAGTGCCGCCGTGGCGACCAAGAGTGCACTTGCCGTTCTTCGAATTCCCATTTGCCTTTCCTCCCGAGTTGTACGGCCCGTTTTCGCCCCGTTCGGGCAATGCCTGGGGAGCCCTGACGGTCAGTTCCCGATTGGCCATGCGCCCTTGCGGCGGCGTGCAGGCCGACCGGTTTCGTGCAGACATACTCGCAGGCAGAAACGGCGACCGGCCGTGCTTGCCCCAGAAAACGCGATCTGCATGATGTTGGGAAGGTATCTTTTGCGCCAAGGGTATGCATAATCGACATATAGCTGCATCCGAGGAACAAGCGTCGATTCGCGGACAACCATGCTTCAAGGCCCTGTATTCCAGCTGGAATTCAAGCACTTCCGCCAACTTGCGATTCTGGCGGAGGAAGGCAGCATTCGCGCCGCGTCTCGAAGGCTTCGCATCAGCCAACCGGCGCTCAGCCGTTCAATCCGCTCCATTGAAGACAAGCTTCAAGCCAAGGTTGTCGAGCGCGGCCCCCAGGGAGTCACCCTGACGCGCTACGGCGAAATCCTCCGCAGCTATGGTCGCATCATTGATGCCAATGTCCGGTTTGCCGCGGAAGAAATCGAGGATCATCGGGGCAGCAGGAGCGGCAGCATCCGCATGGGGATCGGACCCTATGAAGGGTTCACGATAGTCCATCGGGCGATCGACCGGATGCGCAAACGACGACCTGACCTGGAAGTCACGATCCTGGAAGGCGATTTCGGCTCGCTTTCGGAGAAGCTCCTCGCCGGCCAGATCGACTTGATTCTGGGCCCAACGCCGGTGGACAAAAACACGCCTGGCCTGACTGGCCAGATCCTCGCGCATACCCGGCCCGTCCTTGTTGTTCGCAGCAGCCACCCGTTGACTGCCGACAAGGTCGACATGCACATCTTGGCCGCCAGCAACTGGATCTTGTCGGTCGAAGGAACGAACGCGCGGAAGTGGATTGGCGAGGTCTTCGCCCGCCATGGATTGCCGCCACCGAAGGGCCCGATCAGCGCCTACCCATCAATGACCGCGCTGGCGATGGTGAAAGAGATGGATCTCATCGCTCTCCTGCCCAGGCAGCTTGTGGAACGGGACATAAGCGAAGGACTGCTGCGTACATTGCCGACGGGAGATGAAGAGTTCGTGCTTCCGGTTCGCCTGACAACGCGGGAATTCGGCGTTCTCTCTCCGGTCAATCGGCAGATGATCGCCGAGCTGAAACAGGTTTGCAAAGAGATCGGAGATCAGCTGTGAGCGCCGGCACCACAGACGTGCCGGCTGGATCGCGGGCTCTCTTGGAGGTCGTCGACCTTCACACCCACTTCAGTACGCCACGTGGCGTGGCACGGGCCGTCGACGGCATCTCTTTCAAGCTTGAGCGTGGAAGGATGTTGGGAATCGTCGGAGAGTCAGGGTCTGGCAAGAGCGTGCTGTCCCGGACGATCATCGACATTCTGCCACATGACGGCTCGGTCCTCTATCAGGGCCGAGTGCTGTTTGAAGGGCGCGATCTTCGCACGCTCTCAAGGCGACAGATGCGTGACGTGCGCGGCCGCGACATCGCGATGGTCTTTCAGGACCCGATGTCGTCCTTGAATCCAGTCATGAAGATTGGCCGCCAGATAACCGAGGTGCTGAAAAAGCGGCGCGGGTTTTCGGCGGCCGACGCGCGCAGCCAGGCGGCCGAGCTTGTGGCCTCTGTCGGGATTCCCGATCCGGAACAGCAGCTTGACCGCTACCCGATGCATCTGTCCGGCGGCATGAGGCAGCGGGTCGCGATTGCAATTGCACTTGCCGGTGAACCGAAGCTGCTGATCGCCGACGAGCCCACGACCGCCTTGGATGTCAGCGTTCAGGCCCAGATCATGGGCCTGCTGCGCAGGATCCAAAGGGAGCGGAACATGGCGGTCATCTTCATCTCCCACAATCTCGGCATCATCGCGGGCTATACCGACGATGTCGCCGTCATGTATGCGGGCCAGATCGTTGAATTCTGCGAGACCCAGGAACTCCTGAACAACATGCGCATGCCATACACGGAAGTCTTGAAGGATTCGGCTCCGGAGCTGTCCGCAAGGCCCCATTCGCGACTGGCTGCCATACCCGGGCTGCCACCAAACCTCCTGGACGTTCCCCCAGGATGCCGTTTCCACGAACGGTGCCGCTACTCCCGACACAAGTGCAAGACCGAGATGCCGGCGCTGACCGCTGGAAACGGCGACGACGGACATCTCTACGCCTGCTGGTTTCCCCTGCCAGAACGAAGGGCAACGGCATGAGCGCATCTTCGATACTGTCCGTGAGCGACGTAACCGTCGAGTACCAGTCGCAAGGAATCCGGTTCGCCGCGGTGTCCGACATCAGTTTCGATCTCGATGAGGGCGAAACCTTGGGGCTGGTCGGAGAGTCCGGCTGCGGAAAGTCGACGATCGGGCGCGCGATCCTGCAGCTGCCGAGGCCAACGCGGGGACGCGTCGCCTTCCAGTCAAAGGAGCTCACCCAACTTTCAGAAAGCGAAATGCGCCCGGTGCGCCGGCTCCTGCAGGTCATCTTTCAGGATCCGGTCTCGTCCCTCAATCCACGCCGAAAGGTCAAGGACATCGTCGCCGAGCCGTTGGACATTGCGGGGTTTGGAACCCGGAACGAGCGCTACGAAAAGGTGGCGGAGATTCTGACGGCCGTCGGGATGAATCCAGGGACCACCATGGATCGACGGCCACACCAGTTTTCAGGTGGCCAGTGCCAGCGCATTTGCATTGCGCGCGCATTGATCCAGGAACCAAAGCTGATCGTCTGCGATGAGCCTGTGTCCTCGCTGGACGTGTCGGTCCAGGCCCAAATCCTCAACCTCCTGGAAGACATGAAAGTCCAGTACGGTCTGACACTCCTTTTCATCAGCCATGACCTCGCTGTCGTGAAGAACATCAGCGATCGAGTGGTCGTCATGTACCTGGGGAAGTTCTGCGAACTCGCTGATTCCGAGCGCATCTACGAGGCTCCGGCGCATCCATATACCGCAGGCCTGATCGCTTCGATTCCGACGATCGAGAGCGGTCGCATTGCCGATGGCGAGATTGCGTTGGCCGGCGAATTGCCGTCCCCTCTCGACCCGCCCACAGGCTGCCGCTTCCGGACGCGGTGCCCGTTTGCAAGGGAGCAATGTGCACTAGAGGAGCCAAAATTGCGCGAAATTGAAACTCGCCACTACGTCGCCTGTCACTTTCCGCTCCTCTGAATCACGGCGGAGGGCAGCAGCACGTTCGCATGCGTCTCAATCAGAAATGTGCAACAGCATCTCCGGCATTTCGCCCGCCGCATGAAAACCGCCGGGAACGAGCTCCGCCCGATCCAAGTTGACTTTGACGATCTCCCCGCCCGCCAACGCGACCAACGCATGCTCCCCGTCGCGCATTGGCAACGCATGGAAAGGTTCGCCCGGCACTTCCACGGTCGTGCGTCGCTTCAAGTCGCTGGCATCGAGCAAGTCCACATACCCTTGGTCGGCGCGCTCGTCGTAGGTCGTCACCAGTACACGCGAGCCATCCTGGGTCACGAACGGCCAGCCGGGAACCGCTGTCAACGGAACTGTTTCGACAACCTGCCGCGCCGCGCAGTCGATGACGTGCAGCAGCGGACGATCGAGATGGCCGACGTACAGCCGCTGATCGTCATGTGACACGCGGATTGCCTGTGCGCCAACTGGAAGCGGAATTTTGGCACGCATCTCCTTGCCGCCGACATCCACTTCGCAGATGAACGGATACTCCTTGGCCGAGAAATAGACCTTGCTGCGATCGGATGTCGCCGACAGGAAATGCCCGGGAACCCCTAGATGGATCGTATGCTCAATTCTCCATGTCACCGGGTCCAGAACCAGGACGCAGCAGTTCGCCTCAACGGTCACCCAAATCATGCCGTCGGGGTCAGTCATCAGTGCGTGCGGCCCGAAATACAGACCCAGGTCGACGTGACCGACAAGTTTCATTCGAATCAGGTCGACGACCGCCAGCCGATTGTCCGGCGCATTCAGGCCATAGTCCTTGTCGCCGTAGAGCGACACGAAGGCGTGGCTGCCGTCGTTGGTGACGGCAATCTCATGCGGCTTCGAGATTCCGGCGGTGCCAACGGGCACGCACGCCAATCGCACGCCAGAAGCGGCATCGAAGGCCGACAGGCTGACGTTGCCCTTGACGGTAGCGAGTATCGGTTCCCTTGCCTGCGCCAATTTGCTCCTGCCTCTCAAAGTTGACCCAACGAGCTACGCAATGTGCGTCGCGAACGGCGCTGTATCGGAGAGCCTGATCATTTCCCGCAACATGGCTTCGGTCATCTCCGCCTTTCGTGCAACGAAATTCGGATCGAACCAAAGATTGTGCATCTCGTGCGGGTCGGCGTCGCGGTCATACAGCTGCCCGCCCTCCATCCCCTGCCAGACGGTCAAGCGCCAGTTGTCCTGGATGAAAGTTCTCGTGCGCAGCCCTTTCTCGGTACCCAGATGGGCACCAAGCTCATCCTCTTCGACCAGGATTCCCTTGCGCTCTGCGCCGTCCGGGCGTTCGGCAAGCGCCATGACATCCAGCCCTTGATTGCCATTGCTGGCCGCGAGTCCCGCGCGGGTCAGGATGCTGGCACCAATGTCGACCGCGCTTGCATGCACGTCGCTGCGAGCGGCATCCGGCCGGTCAGGATCGGACCAGATGAACGGCACACGAAGCACGCCCTCATAGTGGAACCCATGCTTCAGCATCAGTCCATGATCGCCCATGAAGTCTCCGTGGTCCGAGGTGAAGATCACGACCGTGTGTTCCAGAATTCCCCGGTCATTGAGAAACGCGAGTAGCCGGGCCACGGCGTCGTCCACCATCGTGATCATTCCATAGGTCAACGCGATCATCTGGCGCGTCTCTTCCGGTCCGGCGCAAAACGGAGCTGCGCCCCGAGCGGATGCGCGGCCATCCAGGTACTCCTGTCGCAACCGGGTCAGCAAGGCGGGCTCGGCTGGATCAACTGACCTGAAGCTCGGCGGCAATTCCACGTCATCCGGATTGTACATGTCGAAGTACTTTCCCGGAGGAGTGAACGGGTGGTGCGGATCGGTGAACGAGCAGTGCAGGAAAAACGGTTCGCCGCCACGCGTTTGCATGTGGTGGTCGATGAATTCCTCTGAGGTCTCCGCAATGTAGCTGGTCGGATGGAGTTCTTCCGGCATGGGCGTGCGCCACGACTGCGGAGCAGTCAGATGCGTGGACGGCAGGGCGTTGCCTGGCCCGCGCAACGCGTCCGGATCATCCGCCCGTGCAGCCAGCCAACTGGTATAGTGGCCATGCACATTGTCCCCATGTCCATTGGCGAACCGCACGTGGTCGAACCCGTAATACGGTGTCTCCGGGCCGTCGCGGTCCGGCGTCTCGCGCCACAGCGGGATCAATTCCGCTTGATAGTCAGGCCCTGTCCGACGCACTCTCGAAGCGTCTTCCAAGGCCTCTGGTGGTGGCGTTCCGGTGCAATTGCGCTCGAAAATGTCCCTGTCGCGCAATTCGTGGCCGACGATGTTCTGCAGGTGCGATTTCCCGACCAGTCCCGTGTGATAGCCTCCGGCTCGGAGAACATCCACGAATGTCACGGATTCGCGGTCAAGCGGTATGCCATTGTGGCGACAACCGCTCACGCTTGGCATGCGTCCGGTCATGATCGCGGCCCTGTTCGGCATGCAGATCGGACAGGCCACGTAAAACCTGTCAAATGCGGTTCCTCTTGCGGCAAGGCCGTCGATGGCCGGGGTGCGCAGCAATTGGTTGCCGTAACAGCCAAGGTGATCGGCGCGCTGCTGATCCGTCGTAATGAACAGGAAGTTCGGTCGCTCGACCAAGAGTCCCCCGCGACTTTTGTTGCTCACGAAATTGTCCTCGGCCTTTGCATTAGCATGCTTCGCACCCCAATTGCGACATGGCGACCATTCCTGCCTTGCATTGGTTCAGGCAGGCGGCTTCGCCCGTTCGCGCCCGGAGCAACCCGAGGCGATCGCCTTGGTTCAGGAGCCCCGCGGAACGGATCGGCTTCAAGGCGTCGCGATGAACGCATCCGGCATTCCCGAGGCTGTCGCGCAAGCACCTCGTTTGCCCGCCCCTTGTCACCGGTGCCGGATTGGGCGTCAGTCGCGGCACAACGGCCAAGTCTCCAGACCCGGGCCTGTCCCGGTGCGCGCTGTTCTCGGTCATGACGACATCCGGAAGCCGGTGCAGCGCATTCTCGACCGCCCGGTGAGCCGGCAGGCCCAAGGACACCTGGCGTCGCTGCGAGAGCCGCCTGACGGCATGATCGCACATGACACTCAAAGGTTTCGCTTGAGTTTTTCGAAAATTGCCTCAGACTCCGACCAGCATTGGACGTCAAGTCGTCTGCCTCACGCGGGCATTCGCCTTGGTCTTTTTTTGCTGCTCGAAGACTGGCTCGGATTTTCCGGGCGAGAATACCAAAGGATAACTACCATGCCTACTGGCACCGTGAAGTGGTTCAATACCCACAAAGGTTACGGGTTCATCGCGCCCGACGAAGGTGGAAAGGACGTGTTCGTTCACGTTTCCGCCGTGCAAAAGGCCGGATTGACCGGATTGAGCGACAATCAGAAGGTCGAGTACGAGCTGGCCGAAGGCCGGGACGGCCGCCAGATGGCGGACGAACTGAAGGCCATCTGACGAGTCAGCACTAACACTGCATGTGTTCATGAATCCGCCGATGCGCAAGCCTCCGGCGGATTCATGGTTGTTCCGGAATGCTCTTTGCGAGCCGCGCACGTGCGGGGACGGTGCAGCGTGAATTCGTTCGCTCACCTTCCGCAGCGTTGCGTCTGACCTTCCCCAGCGGACGTTGGGACGGCAAACGCGCCTCGCGTGGGCAGGTGGCGCAGCGATGCGCTTGGCTGCACTCACGGCCCGGCGGTGCCGAACCCGAAACGAAAGCGAAGGTTGCAAGATCCGAACGGGCGAGGCGTGGGCAACGGTCAACGGAATGCCATCAGCGAATCAGGCTTTCGAATTCCCTCCACTCCCCCTTTGACATGCCGGACGCCTCTTGCGTCACGTTCTCGCCCGCCAGCATCCTGCGCACGCAGTCGAGGGCCTTTGCCGAGAGGGTCGCGCCTCCCATTCGATAGTCCTCGAACGCCTTGAAGGCGAACGGGACCCAGTCGGCGACCAGTCTGCAGATTTCCTCCGCGTACACACGAATTTCGTATTGCGCATGGGCATCCGCCCTCAACCGCAGAAAATGGAACAGGTTGTGCAAGTCCGTCTTCCAGTACCACTGGGTATAGACATTTGCGGGCAGGTTCATGCGCGCGAGCTCCCTGGCCAGCCCCATCTGGCCATCCTGGGAAATCATTTGCTCATAATGGTCGTAGCAGCGCATTGAATCGGACTTCAGGAACTCCAGAACGCGGGCCGCCTCCTCTCCCGTCAGCGCCTCTCCGCGGCCTTGGCTGTTGACGGTCGATTGCGCGGCAAGATCGCCCGGGCTCGGGATGTAGAACTCCCGATCCAGGATCGAATATCGCGCCGAATACTCGTTCACGTTGGCTGTGCGGTGGCGAATCCACTGACGCGCAACGAACACGGGCAGCTTCACGTGCAGCTTGATCTCGCACATCTCGAAGGGGGTCGAATGCCAGTGGCGCATCAGGTAGCGAATCAGGCCTTCATCATTGGAGACCGATTTCGTTCCCTTGCCGTAGCTCACGCGAGCTGCCTGCGTGATCGCGGCATCGTCTCCCATGTAGTCGATGACCCGGACAAATCCGTGATCCAGAACCGGGTGGATCGTGTAGAGATGATCCTCCATTCCTGGTGCCGTTACGCGCAACGTCGACTGCTTTGCCGCTCGCATCTCGGCAATTTCACTTTCAGGGTTCTGGATCGCGTCCTCTGTCATGCAAATGTTCGCTTCGTTCGACTCGCCATGTGACCACAGCATAGTGGGGCCTTGTCCCATCACAACACAATATGAAGGGGTGAAAGAAGATTTTTTCGGATTTCCGTCGGCAACAGCAGCGAAATCGCGCGGGATCGGTTCCGGACCTGTCAGTGACATGCAAGGACACGCCCCGAAGGTTCGGTGTTGAGCGCGTCCCGCAATGCGTTAGGTTGCCCGCAAACGAAAGGAGTGACTCGCATGGGAATCGAATACCTGCATACGATGGTGCGCGTGAAGGATCTCGAAAATTCCAAGGCATTCTACGAACTGCTGGGCCTCGAGGAGACGCGGCGAATCGAAAACGAGGACGGACGGTTCACGTTGGTGTTCCTGTCGCCTCCAGGGCAGGAAAACGCAGATGTCGAACTCACCTACAACTGGGATGGTGATGACGGGCTGCCCTCGGACAGCAGGCATTTCGGGCATCTCGCCTACCGGGTCGATGACATCTACGAGACGTGCCGGCACCTGATGGACAACGGCGTCACGATCAACCGTCCTCCGCGTGACGGTCACATGGCCTTTGTTCGCTCGCCCGACAATGTCTCGATCGAGTTGCTTCAACGAGGCGAGCGCCTGGCTCCGGCCGAGCCGTGGGCGAGCATGGAGAATGTCGGGCACTGGTGATCGGAGGCGCGATCTTTGTACGGGCACGGCATTGCCTGCGAGTGCGCCCTATGCTTGGGAATGCCTCGACGCCGTTGCGCCCGAGTGAATGCGAACGTGTCCTGCCGCTCCGTCTCGGGCCGGATGCGTTGTCCGTGACGTCAACTTGATTCGTTCGCGGGTTGCGCCGGAGTTGGCATTGTCCAGTTGATTGCGGGGCCAAGAGACGCTTTCCTGGAACCGAACCCTGCTAACCGGGTTGTCCGGGAACGGCCCCGTGAACCTTGATGCGTGCAATCAAGGAAACGAAACGATCGGGAGGCTCCGCCTGCCCGCTGACCCATGCGTACAGGTCCTGATCGTTCTCGCAAAGCAGGTCTTCGTAGAGATCGAGCCTGGATGCGCCAAGCGCCTCGCCGGTTTCTTCCCAGAATCGACCCAGGATCAGATCCATTTCCCTGGTGCCTCGTCGCCACGAACGAACTCCCAACCGACGAAGTCGAGTGTCACGATCCTCGTTCATGCGCCTTCGTCGGCAACCTGGCCAAGGCGCTTCTCAAGAACACCGAGGCGTGCGACGGAACGCTGCATCTCTGACCTGAGCATACGCATTTCGTGCAAGAGCTCGCTCATTCGGACAGGCCCTGCCTCGGCGTCCGCGCCGACGCCCTGCCCTTCACCGGTCAGCAGCCAGGAAATCGACACGTCCAGCACGCCTGCCAGCATCTGGAGCCTGTTCGCACGCGGCTCACGCAAGTCGTTCTCCCAACCCTCCAATGTCTTCAAGGATACGCCGAGACGGCGGGCGAGCGCCTTTTGCGTCATGCCCTGGGCACCCCTTGCTGCGGCAAGCCTGTCGCCGAAAGTCGCGGCGTCCTCCGCAAACCAGTTCTTCCCGCCGTTGCCTTCCATGGTGCCCTCAATCCGCTTGTGAACCGCAATGTCACCTTCTATCACGTTTGCGCCCCAGTTCCATCCGGTGACGACCATGCCGCACCTTTCCGCGACACTCGACGGTGTCAGACCGTCGCCAACGGTTGCCCTGACGGGCCTCGTTGCCGCATTGAAGGCACAAGGTCGCGAAATCATCAGCCTGGGGGCAGGGGAACCAGACTTTCCCACGCCGCGGCACATCTGCGAAGCGGGAAAGAGCGCCATCGACACTGGCCGCACGCGCTACACTGCCGTGGACGGGATCGCCGAACTGAAGGAAGCGGTTGCCGCCAAGTTCGCGCGGGACAATGATCTCGCATATGCGCCCGAACAGATCATCGTTGGCACGGGTGGCAAGCAGGTGCTGTTCAATGCCCTGATGGCGACACTGAACCACGGTGATGAAGTGATCATACCCGCACCCTATTGGGTCAGCTATCCCGACATGGTGCGACTCGCCGGCGGCACGCCGTCAATCGTCGAGACACGGGTCGAGGACGGATTCAGGATCTCGCCCCCGCAACTCGACGCGGCAGTCACGTCCCGGACGAAATGGCTGATCTTCAACGCGCCATCCAACCCGACGGGGGCCGGATACTCGCCCGATCAGCTGAAGGCCCTTACGGACGTGCTGGAGCGGCATCCGAACGTCTGGATCCTGAGTGACGACATCTACGAACATATCGCCTTTCCGGGATATACGTTCTCGACTCCGGCCCAGGCAGCGCCCGCGCTCTTCGACCGCACGCTGACCGTGAACGGCGTCTCGAAAGCCTATGCGATGACTGGCTGGCGAATCGGCTATGCCGGCGGCCCGGGCGATCTGATTTCCGCAATGCGCACCGTCCAGTCGCAATCGACGACAAACCCGTCGTCGGTCAGCCAGTGGGCTGCCGTCGAAGCGCTGAACGGGCCGCAAGATTTCCTGGAAAGTGCTGTCACGACCTTTCACAGACGCCGAGACCTTGTTGTGGCCGCATTGAATGCGGCGGACGGCGTTTCGTGTCCGGTGCCCGATGGAGCATTCTACGTCTATCCTTCCATCGCCGGGTGCGTCGGCAAGACCTCGGCGGGTGGCACGGTGATCGAAACGGATGAGGATTTCTGTTCCGCGCTTCTTGAGGAAACCGGGGTTGCAACGGTCTTTGGCGCCGCGTTCGGGATCTCGCCCAATTTCCGGATAAGCTACGCCGCCTCGGATGAGCAATTGACCGAAGCCATGGACCGCATCCAGGACTTCTGCGCCAGGCTGGCATGAGCGATCTGTCTTGGGCGTCCGGCCGCGACGCACCGGCGCGGGCAAGGCCGCGCGACATCCCGAGGTCGATCAATCAGCCCATTCTCGACGACCACGCAGCCGTCAGCGCGAGTTGTCCCGTCGCTGGAATTTCCGCTCATGCCGCGAGGTCATGGCGCGAGGTCATGGTGCCGCACCGGCCCGGCTCTTGCGCCATGTCGAATGCGACCTCGCCGGCCTTGGCTGCGATGACATGCCACGGAAGAACGGCAGAAGGCCCTATTCCCAGGCCGTCACGTCGCCCCCCACACCGCTCCAGGCCCCCTCAACCAGTTCTCTTCCGAGAACACGCTCTGGATTCGTCGGCGGCGGCATTCTCACGCCGGCAAGCGGCGTGAACCCGAAACGGCCATAGTACGGCGCATCCCCTACAAGCATCACCCTTTCCCAGTCCTTGGCTTTCGCGAGCGCCCCTTCGATCAGAAGCCCGCCCAGGCCTTCGCCCTGCCTCGTCGGGTGAACGGCGACGGGCCCAAGGAGCAGGGCCGACGTGCCGCCCACCTTCACCGGCCAGAACCGGATCGCGCCACCGAGCATGCCGCCTTCGTCCCGCGCCGTGAGACAAAGATCATGCACGGGCTCGGTGGTTGCGCGCAAACGGTATGACGAAAGGGCCTCGCGCCCCGGCGCAAAGCTGAGATCGAAGAGGGCCTCGACCTCCCACCAATCCTCTTCCGTTTCCACGCTGAGCTGCACCGCCCGCCCTCGGCTTTTTCATATGGAGCGCCCGTAGCACATGCGCTAGGCGGTGCACAAATTCAGAGGAAGGCACATGTTCTACAGACCTGCGGACGGCCACGGACTTCCCCGCAACCCCTTCAAGGCAATCGTGACGCCGCGGCCGGTTGGCTGGATTTCGACAAGGGATGAGGATGGAACGGAAAACCTCGCTCCGTACTCTTACTTCAATGCCGTCGCCGACGAACCTCCCCAGGTCATGTTCGCCTCAGGCGGCACAAAGGCCGACCAGGAAGACGCAAAGGACAGTGTCTCCAACGTCCGCAGAACAGGCGTCTTCTGCGTCAACATCGTGGAATACGCGATGCGAAGCCAGATGAACGCGACGTCGGGTGTCAATGGCAAGGACGTGGACGAGTTTGAGCAAGCCGGGCTGGCCCGTGCACCGTGCCAGACGATTCCATGCTCCCGGATCGAAGGAGCTCCGGCCGCGCTTGAGTGTCGACTCATGGAAATCTCTCTGCTCAGGGGCGAATCGAACCGCATGGTGCTCGGCGAGGTGACAGGCATCCACTTGCGCGACGACTGCCTGTCGGATGGCTGCTTCGATGTCCTGAAATACCAGCCGCTGGCAAGACTGGGCTATCGCGACTACGCGCGCATCACGGAGCACTTTGCAATGATCCGACCTTCCGACTGAACGGTTGGGGGCTCATATTACCTAGCTTGACAGCTGCCGCCAGGCCGCCGCCTCCGGCCCGGCACCCTCGAACGATGCGTCCGCGCGAACGATGCCGGCGGGAGCGGGGATCATGTAAGGCAAAGGCTTCCGCACTTGAGAATAAAAAGGGAACTTCACGCTTGACAGGCGGAGCATTCGCAGCCAGAGTGCGTTCCGAGGCGCTTTCAGCGCCCTCGCCCAAGCCCAGACCGGAGGAACGACCGCATGGCCCTCGTCGCCACGCACAGGCAGGTTGTCCACCGCCTGCTGCCGCAGAGGCGCAGCAGCTGGCGCCGGCTCGAGCGGACGCTGGAGGAGCAGCGCCAGCTCTACAATGCCGCCCTGGAAGAACGGATCGACTGCTACCGGAAGACCGGCGGGGGCCGGACATACTTCGACCAGTGCAAGGCCCTGACTCAATGCCGCCGGGACATCCCCGAAATGGCGGAATGCGCGGTGGCGATCCAGCGCGGCACTCTCAAGCGGCTCGACGAGGCCTTCCGGCACTTCTTCCGAAGGGTGAAGGACGGCGAGACGCCGGGGTTCCCGCGGTTCAAGGGAAGGGCGTTCTTCAACAGCATCTCCGTCGTCTCCGGCGTCAAGGTCAGGGACGGCACGCTCCACGTTCCGTCCTTCGGCGCGCTGAAGATGCGACGCAGGGGCGGGAACCCGCATCCCGACGGCAAGCCCGTCTCCGCGGTCCTGAAGCGCGAGCTTGGCAAGTGGCACGCCGTCGTCTGCCAATCCGTCGAGGTCGAGGAGCCGGCCGGCAACGGGCACGTTCTCGGCCTGGACCGGAACGGAGGCCAGGTCGCGGACAGCGACGGCGAACTTCACGCCATGCCGAACCTGGCGCGGCTGGAGGCGCAGGCGCGGCGTCTGCAGCGCAGGCTTTCGCGGCGCCGGAAGGGCAGCAAAAGGCGCGAAAAGGCGAAGCGGCACCTGGCGAAGGTGCGGCGCAGGATCGCGAACAGGCGCCACAACTGGCATCACCATGTGAGCAGGAAGCTGGCGGCGAAGGCGGGAACCGTCGCCGTCGAGGGCCTGAACGTGAAGGGGATGACGCGCTCCGCGAAGGGCACCGCCGAGGCGCCCGGCACGATGGTGGCGCAGAAGGCCGGCACCAACCGCGTGATCCTGAACACGGGCTGGACGGCGCTCAGGCGGATGCTGGACTGCAAGGCGGCGAACGTGATCGTCGTCCCCGCCGGCAACACTTCACGGAAGTGCCACGAGTGCGGCGCGGTCGAAGCCGCGAGCCGCAGAACTCGGGACGACTTCAGCTGCCTGGCCTGCGGGCACGCGGCCCATGCCGACCTCAACGCGGCGAAGAACATCCGCGGCAAGGCGCTGACGCGCCTTGCCGCGATGAACGAGGCGTCAGGGACTGGCGCATCTGCACGGCGAGCGGCGTTTGCGTTGGCAACCTCTGACCCGTGAAATCAATGCTTGCGACGGCCTGACGGTCCGTCAAGAATAGCATATAAGTCCCAACGGTTGCACCTTCAGGCAACCCCGATCACACACGCATCGCCAGCCTCAGTTGGCCTTCTGTCTTGGGATGAACGGCAATGGAAGGGCCGGCACTCCGTCCTCGATCAGTTTCCGAGCCTCGTCCGACCGCGCTTCTCCGTGAATCGACCGCTGCGGCGTCGTGCCCTCATGCATCGCACGCGCCTCCTTCACGAAACGGTCGCCGACATAATCCGAGTTCTCTTCCACGTACGTCTTCAACTTGCGGATTGCGTCGGCGATTTCAGGGTCAGTCCCCGTCGCCATGGATCTCGGCGTCTCGTCCGGCGCCTCCTTCTTGACTGCCTTCTTGCGGGAGGCGCGCACGGGCGGCGCCATCAGGTCCTTGGAAATGTCGGCGCTGTCACATTCAGGACATGTCACATGGCCAGCCGAAACGAGATCAGTGAATTTCTCGCTCGAGGCAAACCAGCTCTCGAAGCCGTGGCCATTGGCGCATCTGAGCGCGAACCGGATCATGAATTCTCCTTACCGCGTCAATCTTGCTACGCTTGCCGGGAGCGATTGGCAATGCAAGGGCCGAATCACACGTTCGCTGGATCGAAGCGCTTTATGATCGCTGCCAGTTCGGGTTCGCTCACAAGCTCTGCCGCCTTGGCCAGCGAAAACCACTTCCGCTTCCGCTGGGACGCTTCGGGGAAGTCCCGGCGCAGCTTCTTGACGCGCATGGGGAAGATGGCGACCACGCAGGGGGCAACCTGCGTTGCCGTGACAGTCTTGTCGTAGCTGAAGATTCCGAGGCATGTCGCCTTTGCCTTGCCCTCTACACCGGCCTCTTCCCAGGCTTCCGCAACGGCGGCATGCACCGGTGTAGCGCGATCCTGTGGCCAGCCCTTCGGAATGATCCATCGCTTTCGGCGCCGTGAAGTCACAAGAAGCACCTGAATCTCGTCGCCGCTCCGCCGCCAGCACAATGCGCCAAACTGGGTTCGCACCCCGCGCTTGCCGCCGTTGGAAAGCCTGAGCGGGCGTTGTCTTCCGCCTTGCGCGCCCATTTTCTCTGCCACTTCAGCTCGATTTGCCCTTGAAAGAGGACACTAGCACCAAGTTCACGCCTTGAGAAGGAGACTGTTGCGCACTGGTTCAACCCGGCACTTCAGGCGCAAATCAGGCAATCCGCGCGCCTTGAGAGCCTTATGCTTCGCGTGTCCCCATAGAGCGCGTCGTAAATGAGCATGCGGCCCCGCAGCGTCTCGCCCGCCCCGGAAATCTCCTTGATCGCCTCCACCGCCATCATGGTTCCCAGGACCCCAGGCAACGGGCCAAGAACGCCGGCTTCGGCACAGCTCGGTGCCAATCCTTGTGCGGCAGGTTCAGGAAAAACGCATGCATAACAAGGCCCTCCGCGTGCGGGATCAAAAACGCTGACCTGGCCTTCCCATTGCGCGATCGCACCCGAAATCAACGGAATCCTTCCCTTCACGGCAAATTCGTTGACCAGGTAGCGGGTTTCCACGTCATCCGTGCCGTCAAGGACCAGATCATAGTCCGCGAAGAGATCGGCGGCGATCTCGCGCGTCAGCCGACGATTGTAGGGGCGGATGCTGACGAAGGGATTCTGGTCTGCCATTGCCTTCTGCGCCGAAAACACCTTGGGCATGCCGATTCGCGCATCTGCATGGATCACCTGGCGCTGAAGGTTCGAGTTCTCGACCGTGTCGCCATCGATGACACCTATCGTGCCGACACCGGCAGCCGCCAGGTATTGAAGGACCGGCGCGCCCAAGCCGCCGGCACCCACGACCAGAACACGGGCCTCCTTCAATCGCTTCTGCCCGGTTCCACCGATTTCGCGAAGGGCAATGTGACGCGCGTTTCGCCCAATTTCGGCGGTCGAAGCACTGGAATCCGCCCCGTCCCGGTTCTCGGGGCGCACGCGGCCCCTTAGGTGGCGCAAGACGCGCAAGTATCCCCAGACCGCCGCTGCCAGCGCGCCTACCACAAGCCACGCAATCGCCGACCCGCCAGTGGCTTCACGCAACGAATTTCCCGCCGGGAGCACAAGCTGCATCGAAAGCACGGCAAGGTAGAGAACCGCAATCAGGACGAGACGCACGCGCGTGGGAACCTGAAGGAACCGCCCCGAGAACCAGAGCGCCGCGGCCAGAGCAAGGACCAGCACCATCAGTCGCGCCCCGTCGACCCGAACCCGCCCGCGCCCCGCACCGTGTCCGGAAGCGACTCAACGACTTCAAAGCTGGCCCGCACCACGGGCGCCAGCACCGCCTGCGCAATGCGCTGACCGTGCCCGACAACCACCGGGCAGTTGCCGAGGTTGATCAATATCACGCCAAGCGGACCCCTGTAGTCGCTGTCAATCGTGCCGGGTGCGTTCGCCAGGCTCAGACCGTCCTTCAGCGCGAGGCCCGAGCGGGGACGGATCTGCAGTTCGAATCCATCGGGTATCCCGACATGCAGACCGGTCGGAACCAGCCGCCGTTCGCCTGGCGCAAGCTCGATTTCCGGACGGTCCGCTTTCGGCAGGTTGGCCCGAAGATCGGCACCGACCGCACCCGGTGACTCGTAGGCTGGAAGCGGGAGACTCCGGTCCGCGCCTTCGGCCCAAGTCATGGCGATCTCGGCCTTCATGAAATCGCGTCGGCGATCCGCTGCGCGAGTCTACGGGCCACATGCTCCTTTGATGTCCGCGGCCAGGCTTCCTCGCCCGCCCGATCAATCACGGTCACCGCGTTCTCGTCACCGCCCATGATGCCCGTCTCCGGCGAAACGTCGTTGGCAACGATCCAGTCACACTTCTTGCGCTTGAGCTTTGCCCTGGCGTTTCCGATCACGTCGTCGGTCTCCGCTGCAAAGCCCACGACCAGCCCAGGGCGATCCTCTCGCATGCGCGATACCGTCGCGAGGATGTCGGGGTTTTCAGCCAGGCTGAGATTCAGGCCCGCGTCGGAGCGCCGCTTCTTGATCTTGGTTCCGGATTCCGCCTCAACACGCCAGTCCGCCACCGCCGCCGCGAACACCGCCGCATCCGCGGGAAGCGCAGCCTTGACGGCGTCAAGCATCTGGCGGCCGGTCTCTACACGCACCACGGAAACGCCCAGCGGCGGCGGCTCGGAAGCCGGGCCGGTCACGAACGTGACCCTTGCCCCAAGTCCCGCGAGCGCTGCGGCAATTGCCGAACCCTGAGCGCCGGAAGAACGGTTGGCAATGTACCTGACGGGATCGATGGGCTCATGCGTTGGGCCCGACGTGACCACGACATGCCTGCCGGAAAGCGCCCCGGCACCGAGTTGCGCGACGATGGCGTCAACAATCTCGTCGGGTTCGGCCATGCGTCCGGGGCCGTATTCCCCGCATGCCATTTCCCCCTCGGACGGCCCGACGCGGGCAACACCATCGCCCTCAAGCGAGGCCATGTTGCGCTGGTTTGCCGGGTGAAGCCACATGCGCATGTTCATGGCCGGAGCGATCAGGACCGGCGTGTCGGTCGCCATCAACAGCGTCGACGCCAGATCATCGGCATGCCCGCCGGCCATCTTTGCTGCGAGATCGGCCGTGGCCGGTGCCACGACCAGGATGTCTGCACTTCGCGACAACTCGATATGGCCCATCTCGGCCTCGTCGGTCAGGTCGAACAGATCGGTATAGACCTTCTCGCCGGCAAGCGCCGAGGCCGACAGCGGCGTGATGAATTCCATCGCCGCGCGCGTCAGGACCGGAGTCACCGTCCCCCCGGCCTTGCGGACCTGACGGATCAGGTCCAGCGACTTGTAGGCTGCGATTCCACCGCCCACGATCAGGAGAACGCGCTTCCCGTCCAGCATGTCTTGCCGCTCCTTGGGTTGTCACAAGTGTTAAGTTCCAGACGGGCAATGAGCAAGGCGTTGCACATCCAGCGCAAGACTGTCTCGTTCCGCGCGTGTGCTCGATGACGAACCGGACCGCGCCGCGCCCGCAACATTCCCCACGATCGCGGGTTGCCCGGCAGGGACCCTTGAACGGTTTCCGACATCCGGCAAGACCGGCATGGAGGCAGCGCGCCGCCTTCGCGCTCCGCTTGATTGTTCCTAACGGGCGAGGCGCGCGTCGATGGCGTCCCAGATGATGCCGGCGACGTTCATGCCGTCGAACCGCTCAAGTTCCTGGATGCCGGTGGGCGAGGTGACGTTGATCTCCGTAAGGTGGTCGCCGATGACATCGATGCCGACGAAGATCTGCCCCTTTTCGCGAAGCAACGGCCCGATGGCATCGCATATCTCGCGGTCCCGCGCGGTCAGGCCGACTTTTTCAGCCCGGCCGCCAACATGGAGATTCGAGCGCGTCTCGCCTTCGGGCGGGATGCGGTTGATCGCACCGACGGGCTCCCCGTCGACCAGGATGATGCGCTTGTCGCCGTTCGTCACTTCCGGAAGGAATTTCTGGGCAATCAGGGGCTCGCGCGTTGCAGCAGTGAACATTTCATGCAGCGAGGCAAGGTTCCGGTCGCCGCGTTTCAGGTGGAATATCCCCGCGCCGCCATTGCCATAGAGCGGCTTCAGGATGATGTCTCCGTGACGTGCCGCAAATTTGCGAATTGCATCCAGGCGACGCGCGATCATCGTCGGCGGCGTCAAGTCCGGAAACTGAAGAACGAGCAGCTTTTCCGGAAAGTTCCTTACCCAGAACGGGTCGTTGACCACGAGCGTGTTCGGCACCAGTTCGAGCAGGTGCGTGGTCGTGATGTAGCCCGTGTCGAAAGGCGGGTCCTGACGGAGCCAAATCACGTCGAACCTGTCCAACGGCGCAACCGTCTCCTCGCCAAGACAGAAATGGTCGTCCTTCACACGACGCACTTCCAGAGGCCAGCCGCGCGCCGCAACTTGCCCTTCCTCCCAGAAGAGACTGTCCGGATGGTAGTGGAACAGTTCCGCACCCCGGGCCTGAGCCTCTTCCGCGAGCCGAAACGTCGAGTCGGCCTCTATGTCGATCGGGCCGATGGGATCCATTTGTATCGCGACTCTCATGCGCACCTCGCGGAAGCTTTTTGGCCCAAGGCGACGCGAGCATCAATGGCGGTCATGCAACAGCTGGTCCTGTCATGCCGTCCTGCCTTTGAGTTCCGGCCCCGTCCGGTCGACACTCTCGGCAGGGCGGTCCCATGGCTTGTTGCCACTGCCGGTTTGGCAATGGCTTGCCTTTGGACAAGGGATCGCCATCCCAACATATTGGGGAACCATCGCAAACAGTTCTTCGTACAGTGTCGATCGCCGGACATTCATCGCATTGAACGCTGGTGCATAGGAAGTCATGTGTCCTGTCCCAATTGGGCACTTTCCGGTTCGCGGCGCGGGGGACGCGGGGATGCGCCGACAGGTGCCCATTCGTCATGTACGGCATGGGCAACACAGCGACCTTGGCGCGGGTGCCGAACGTCCTGTGGACGACCGAGACGTTCCCGGTGACGCTTGATCCGGACACGTTGCACGACCCGACGAAGCTGGATCTTGGTGCCAGTATGGCGTGACGCTGCCTATACGATGCATAAGCCATTGGCAATACGTTGAATTCGACAGTAAGGGAAAATGTAATGAGCAACTGGTGTGTCTACTAATAAGCAAATGGTGACATTTCTAATAGACAACTCGTTGTGGTTCTAATATACAACTCGTGACAGGACAGAAGGCCACTCGACAAGATGCCACCCGTGGCATGCCCTCTCCAGCACGCTCGAAATGAGAATTCCGACCCATGAGTGACACAGACGCATACCTGCCAAGACATCTCATGTCGGAGCTTGAGGACGCAATCGCATCAGCCCGAGTGGTCAACCTCATAGGTCCAAGACAAGCTGGCAAGACCACGCTTGTGCGAGACCTGTTTGGTCAGGGCCATTTCGTGACGCTGGATGACACTGCCGTTCTGGCCGCCATCGACGCAGACCCCGAAGGTCAGCTCACAAGTCTCACGGAAGATCTGGACGGCACCCCACTCATCATTGATGAGGCGCAACGATCAAGGAACCTGGCCTTGGCCATCAAGAGAACGGTCGACACCAACCGCAGGAAGGGCCAATTCGTCCTCACTGGTTCCTCAAACGTGTTCACGAACATGGATGTCGCGGACTCGCTTGCCGGAAGGATGCGGACACTCAAACTCTGGCCATTGTCCGCCGCCGAAATCAGGACGGCTCCAGTCAATCGCCTGATGGACTGGGCGATGCAAAGCGCGCCATCGCTCGCCCAGATCGCTGATCCTGAGCCGGCAGGCAGACGCGGCTACATTGACCTCGTCCTGTCAGGCGGCTTTCCAGAGATCCGAGCCCTGCCGTCAAGGTCTCGGCAGCGCCAGTACCGAGACTACGTTGATGCCGTCGTCGACCGGGATGTCGCAGACGTCATGCCCGTTCGAAAGCCGGACGCCTTGCGCATCCTGATCGATCAGATGGCCGCCCGTACGGCACAGGAGACCAACACGTCCGAGCTTGCAAGGCTGGTCAGGCTCCAACGTGTTACGGTCGAGCAGTACCTTGACGTCCTGGCCCGCCTGTCGATGGTGACCAAGCTTGGCGCCTGGACATCCGGAGAGGGCAAACGGGAGGTCAGGCAGCCGAAATTCCACTTCGTGGATACAGGGATGGCCTGTGCCTTGCGCCGATTCACCGACGCGACCTTCGCCCTCGGCAACACGCCGCAGGCATTGGGCGGATTGCTTGAGAGCTTCGTCGTCGGCGAGTTGCAGCGCGCCCTGCCGATGCAAGATGCCGACTACCGGCTATTTCATTGGCGCAGTGCGGATCGGCGCGAGATCGACATCCTGATCGACGGGGGAAGCCACCTGGTCAACATCGAGATCAAGTCATCTGCTTCCGTCGGCAGTGCGGACTTCAAGCATCTCAAGTGGTTTGCCTCTGACGGTCCCGGTCGCAGCAGAACGTGCACCGGCATCGTCTTCTATCTTGGGCAAGACATGCTCACTTTCGGGAACCGGACGTTTGCCCTTCCCGTGAGCAGCCTCTGGAGCAGAATCGACGCATAGGGCACCGCAATCGGCATTCGGGAAAAGTCTGCACTCGCCCAGCGGCACGACAGCATGGTCAGCTTGCCTCGGCGATCCACCACGCCGCAAGCGGCCGCATGTTGAGGACCGCCCGGCATGTCAGCCGGCCCCTGTCAAAGGCGGCCGGCGTCTGAAACACCAAGTTTCGCTTTTCGTGGAGCTCTCGACACAGAGCGCGCCGAAGCACGTCGGCTTCGCTCGACAGGCCCCACGCTTCCAGTTGAGCGGCGTAGCTGAAATTGAACCCCGGCTGTATCTCGGCCGTCTGAAAGCTCGTGTCCTCCTGGTGCGGAAGCAGGGCCATTGCGTCGTCCGGGATGCCTGTCAAAGACACGGCACCCTCTCCACCTCCCGCCTTGAGGAAATTCCGCTCGTAGATTGTCCTCAAGGCACTTTCGGCGCTGATTCGCGGAACAATGTCGCCAAGTCCAAGGCGGCGCGCCAGGAAAGGACCGAAGAGTTGCTCAATAAAGCACGCATCGGAGAACGGGCCGTCCGTGTCGACGCGAAACCACTTCCCGTTGAAGAGCCGTTCATTGTAGGCGACAGCTGCTCGGTCTGCCTGCTTCTTCCAGTCCTCCGCAAGGCAAGCTGCACCCGCCTCCTCAGCGAGTTCTGCCGCCGCGAGCAGCGCAGCAATCCAGAGACCGCCGCAATAGCTTGACGGACCTGTCATCGGGATGTTGTCGAAAGTCTGGTCCGGGATGCCGTCGTTCTCGATCAGCCCGTCCCCGTCCCGATCAAACTGCTGCAGATGATCGATGGCGGCACGAACGGCCGGAAAAAGTCTCAACCGCCAATCGGCATCCATGTGTCTTCCTTCCCGATACACGCAGAGGACGAAATCGCAATTCAGGTCCTTCCACAGGGTACCGTCGCGATAGGTGTAGGAATTCGGGGTGACAAACGGATCCTCGCCCGGACCGCCGAGATCGTGCGGGCAGGCACTGCCCAGATTGATCGGAAACAGGTTCTTCTCTTGGCCGTGTCGGCGACGTCCCGGATCTCCGGGAACCAGGAAGTCCGCGTAGTCACGCGCGACACTCGCAGCAAGTTCCGGGAAGAACCGTGCCACCGCCTCCCCGGCGTAGATCCAGAGATCAAGCGTGTTGTAGAGTGCATAGTCGTGGCACTCGATGATCCCGAAGTGCTGTCTCCCGTCAGGCGATCCATGCGCCGAAGTCAGTACGGTGAGGCCATCCACCAGAAAATAGCTTTCGTTTATCGTCACTCCGGCACGGTGCGGCGCGCTGCCAAGCACCTTGGTGGTGTGCCCGTGCCATTCGGAGATTCGCCTCTCCCAGTCTGGTGCCGACCGATGGGCCAGTTCCGTGATGCGTTCCGCGTTCCGACCGTTCCGGCTCCATTCGTCGGTATAACCGCGAAACCACGTCCGGCCTTGCCCAAACGAGATCCTCGGCAAGTCCCAGGCAAGGGTCGCCAGCATCTCGCGGCTTTCGCCAGGCATCATGGATACCCGCACGGATACGGCGGCGGCCGGATGTGCGGGCGGAGTCTCGCGAAACCCGCTCTCCGTGACCCAGCCGCTGCCGCGATCCGGTGCATCGCCGGTCTCGAGAAACCCGCCCCAGAATTCATCGCCGTTCCCTGCGCCATCGAAGCAAACCGTTCGGGAAAAGACAGCGGCTGCGTCGGCGGACACCGCGATGGCCCACTCTCCCGTGCCTTCCGGCGGTTCGTCCGCCGTGCGACGGCGGTCCAGGATGACCCCTGTTCCTCCGGGAACCTCCGCCGGCCTGTTGAAGCAACCAGCCGCCACCCTGGACGGGCGATCTTCATGGAAAGAACCGAACCATCCGTTCAGGTTGGCGAAGGTAAACGCGAGCGAGACGTCGGCGGCCAAGTCGCTGGTGTTGGTCAGTCGCCACTTGAAAAGGGCAACCGGCAGCATCGAGCAGGAAAGATCGCGTGGAATGACGGGAGAGAATGAGAGACATTCCGCTTCGACGCCTGCCAGCGGTGCGTGCCGGTGCCACGAGAACGGGAAGAGGCCGCCCCACTCGGGCACCGCCCGTTCGAATTCGAAGGATTCCAGTTCGCCACTCTCGGGCTCCGGCTGCAGGGCGGCGGCAACAGGCCGCCCGTTCTGCCGTCGGACACGGACAAGAAATCCGTTGCAAGGCATCGCAAAACTTGCCACGCCCCCGCCCTTGACTGTCCACCGGCTGAAGCGCCCGTCTGAAGCGCGGGTCATTCCCCCGGTGCCAAGGCCGCCAAGGGGGACGCCCGTGGCGCTCAGCGGCTTGAACAACCTTTTCATTTTTGCGGATGAAGACTGCAGTGCATGCCCGGAAGGACGCCGCAACGACGCCGGAGGCAGGAAGAACGGATCGTTGCGCAACATTGCAGGATCCCCTGATGCCTCTCCCGAGCGCAACGCGTGCGGGGACGAGGCAGCGTGACCTTTGACCCTCAATACAGTTGGAACCTGCCACTGAAAATCTATCTTTGCCCGCCACTCACGTTGTTTCGTGGCATTTCCTCGTTCCGAACTGCGGCAGCGGGCTCTTCCACGGTCGAGCGGGCCAGTCAGCGAGGAACAAATTCGGAGGCAGGCTGCGCCTGCACGCGGCACCGGGGCCGATTACCGGTGCGTCAGATGCCAAGAGCACAAGTGATGCGATTCCAGGCTGCGTCTGGAGGGAACGGCGGACCCGGCACTCTTGCGCGCCGCTCACCAATGGCTCTGCAGCATTGCGAGGCATGCGCAAGCCTCCCTGCCGTCCATGCTCCACATCCGCGTGCGGTTGTCTGTCGCGGCAGGAACACCGGTTACCCAACGCCAAGGATACGACGGCCCTTCCAATGCGGTCCGGCCGAATTCCCCGGGTGCTGGCGCGGGTTTTTCGTTCAGGCAAGCAGCAGGCAAGGGATCAACCATCAAGGCTTCCTGACGGTCGGGCTGCGGCGGCGGGCATTGCGAGCGGCTCCGTCGAGGCTCGTCGGCATGGGGAGTTTCGGCAACGGAAGGACAGGAGGGCGAGAGGCCAGCCGGCACTCTGGAAAGTGCATGGCCGGGAAACTTTCAGTTTCAATTGAAATTTACGTCCAGTCTAAATTAAGTTACTTATATTCAATGCGTTACGGCATTGTCTCTTTCGCGCCGAAAATGCAGAATCAACACTATGTCGGCACGAGGTCCGGAATCGCATCCCTGTCTACGCATGTGCCGACATGACGGGACACCGGCATGATTCGCGTCCGTCCTGCGGCCTCCAGGTTCAGGCCGGGTCGAACTGGATCCGCAGCCGGGTCCCGGTTGCCCGGGCGACCCTTTCGAGGGTCCGCGTCGACGGCGGCACCCGGCCGCTCTCCAGGCGCGCAACCGCAGACTGCGTCGTCTTCATTCTCGCGGCCAGTTCCGCCTGGGTCATGCCCGCCTGCGTGCGCGCCTCGACCAGCGCCTGGGCCAGTTCAAATTCCGGTCCCAGCCGATCGTAGGCCTCCCGATAGTCCGTGTCCCGGCTCCACCGGTCGTGCAGTTCGTCAAGCGTACTCATTGCAATGCCTCCCTTGCGCGGCTCAGCGCCAGCCTGATCTCCCGACGCGGCGTGCGCCGGGTCTTTTTCACGAAAACGCGGACCACCACCAGCCGTCGGCCTGGCGCGACGA
Organism: Paracoccaceae bacterium; assembly: GCA_965208685.1. Lineage (GTDB taxonomy): Bacteria > Pseudomonadota > Alphaproteobacteria > Rhodobacterales > Rhodobacteraceae > JAJEFO01. The sequence goes on from CBDBPL010000007.1 coordinate 3,251,190, forward strand.
CGTAGAGTGCACGCGCGATGCCGTCCCGGCCGCTCAGGCGGATCTCCTACAGCGGGCCGGTCAAATGCTTGACATGCGGCGCCCCGACACGTTCCAGCCCAACCGTGGCGATCAGCCGGCCCGCTCTCGCAAACCGCGCCCGCATGTCGGCGGGCAGCGCGTCCAGCTCCCTGTCCACCGTCTCGTTCAGGGTCTCAACACGCCAAGTCATGAGGCGAAGTCATATAGCATGCATGGTATGATTCCAAGCCCGTTTCCCCGCCCGCGACGTGCCGCCGGAGCGAATCAGCCGCATATCGAAGTCCCGGCATCGCGCATGACACCTGTCGAGCCGGACCGGATAGCAAGTGCTGGCCGGATCGCCTGAACGGACAGTCGGCGACATTCAAGGGCAGGTCTGCGCAAGCGCCTGTCCGGCCCTTGCCGTGCGCGGAATCGGGGCCAATCCTTTCGGCATGCACAAGCACGAAACTCCCGGATCCGTCCCTGGCGGAGCGCCCCGGCGATGGCAGCGTCCATCGGCAAGATCGCCTCGCCGTCGCAAGGCGTGGCCTACTTCGAGCGCGACGGCTACTACGCGAAGGACGACGCTGCGCATCTCGATGCCAGCGCCTGGGCGGGCCGCGGCACGGAGGTGCTGAGCCTCTTCGGACCGGTCGATCCCGAACGCTTCCGGTCGGTGCTGGCGGGCGAGGTTCCGGGCGGTCGGCGGCTCGGGCGCAGGGAGATCGGCGGGAACGTCGTCCACCACCCCGACCGCGACGTGACGATGAGCACGCCCAAGTCGATGTCGCTCATGGCTCTGGTCGGCGGCGACGAACGGATCGTCGAGGCGCACGACCGGGCGGTAGCGGCGACGCTTGCCCGCGATCCGGGCGTGGTCACCGTCGGTGACGCCGAACGCGCCATCTCGGCGCTCGAACTGGACGGTTCCCTCCATGCCGCGCGCGGCCTCAATCACGGGCGGCAATGGGCCACGGACGCGGCGCTGGCGTGGGAATCCGAGACCATCGCTCTGATACGGGCGGGCCAGGGCGCGGAGAGGAAGACCATGCGCCGCTGGGTGGCGGAGACGAAGCTCCACCGTGGCCGCCTTAACGAGGGCCAGAAGGAGGCGGTGAAGGCCGTGCTTGCGTCGAAGGATCGCGCCCGGGGGTGCAGGGCTACACGGAGCACGTCGAAGGCAGGCGTCAATCCGGCTCGACCGCGTCGCCCGTGTAAAAGGCCGCCGTACGCTCCGCCGCTGAGCGCGCAACGTCGGGGTCCGTTCCCGCTGCCTCAGCCGCCCGGCCCCACGCGGCGCTGCTTCCGACGATGAGCGCCTTTCCGTCACGAGTCGTATGGAACGATGCTGCGTCCAGCTTGGGTTCGTTCGGCCGCGAAAGATGCAGTTCCATTCCCAGCAGGCCCATCTCCCAACCTACGCCGACGGCACCTGGACCGAACTTGTGCCAGTGGTCCGAAACCAGCGAGGAATGCGTGATCGCAAGGCGCGAGCGGCCGGTGCCATCGTTGCGCAGACGCGCCTCGACCCAGCTCACCTCACCGCCGAACTCCCACGTCAGCCCGAGATGCGAGGGACGCTCGCAGTGCCTGATCGTGCCGCCTGCGTTTCCCTCCAGCTGGTAGCGACCGCCGGGTTCGAGGCGGCCGCTGACTGGCAGGAACCAGCGCGGGATTCGTTCCGCGCTCGTCACGGCGTCCCAGAGGTCCTCCACGGTCGTCGCGTAGCTGCGTGCGAGGGTGACCGCGCGAGCGGCCTGCCCGTCGCGCTCCAGGGACGACACCGTGCGCTCCACGGCGCCGAGGAGGCGTTCGACATCCAGGTCCATGGCTTCTCCGTTTCGTCAAGCAGGCGATTGTCCCGCCACATGCCACCGCCTACAGCAAGTCAAGCTGCCTGAACAGTGGCTCGGACCGCCCGCAAGGTCGCGGTCCGTCCGACAACAGCAAGTCGGAAGCCTGCCCGATGGCGGCACGCCTCGACGGGCGCGAGCGCCGATCCACTGTTCTGCGAAGGCAGATGAGAGAAGATCAACCGCCGATCTTGATCCCCAATTGGTAGATGTCACGTCGCGACAGGCCAAACCGGCTTGCCACGTCGCTTGCGGCATCGCGGAGATTCCGGGTCTTCAGGGCCTCCCTCAGCGCCTGCTCCACCCTTTCCGGATCGGGTGGCGCTTCGCTCTTGCCTATCAGCAGCACGACTTCCCCCTTGAGCGGCTTGTCGGCAAGGGACTCTGCCAGTGCACCGAGGGTATCCCTGCGAATTTCTTCGAATTTCTTGGTGAGTTCCCGGCACAGCGCTGCGGGTCGGTCAGCACCCAACGCGTCGGCCGCGTCCTGCAACGTGGCGCCAGTACGGCGAGGACTCTCATAGAGAATCAATGTGTCGGGCACATCGGCGAGCCGTGCCAGAAACCGCTTTCGTGCCTTGCGCTTCGAAGGCGGAAACCCGGCAAACGCAAACCGGTCGCAAGGCAGGCCGGCCACCGTCAGGGCGGCGACCAAGGCAGTGGGACCGGGCACAGGCACAACCCTGTGGCCCTCCGCGATAACCGTCCGCACCAAGGCAAAGCCCGGGTCGGCCACGAGAGGCGTACCCGCGTCCGAGGTGTAGGCCACTGACGCGCCCCGCCGCAACGCCTCAAGCACCGCCTTTCGGTCCCGTTCCCCGCTATGGTCGTGGTATGCCATTATTCTCCTGCCGGCGCGCGGGATTCCGTGAATGTTCATGAGCCTTCGCAGGCTTCGCGTGTCCTCGGCCACCAACAGATCGGCATCGCGGAGAACGTCCAGCGCCCGAAGCGTGATGTCACGCGCGTTTCCCAGCGGCGTGGACACCAAATGGAGGCCCGCATCCAAGGTCGCGCCGCCAGACGCTTTGCTCATCGCTGCGTTGCGTGATTTACTAGGGATGTGTTTCTGCATAGGTTCGCGCCGAACTGCCCGAGGAGATTCCAATGCTTGCCCTTTTGCCGCTGTGCCGCAAGGTCATGACCTGGATGACTGCGCTTGCCGTGCTTGCCGCATGCGCACCCTCATCCACGACAAGAGGGCCCCTGATCAACCCGGATGAGGCCGTGCCGGTAGCCTTGCTTGTGCCCAAGTCCGCACCGAACGGCGCCATTCTGGCGCAATCGCTCGAAAACTCCGCGCTGCTGGCAGTAGAGGACTTGGGCTCGATCAAGATCAGCTTGCAGGTTTACGACACGAGCGGCACGCCCGAAGGCGCCGCAGAGGCCGCGCGGCTCGCGATACAGGACGGCGCGAAGATCATTCTCGGACCGTTGTTCGCCGACAATGCGCGCGCAGTCGGCCAAGTGGCTGCAGCCAGCGACATCAACGTCCTGACCTTCTCCAACAATCCAGCCGTTGCAGGCGGCAACGTCTTCATTCTGGGCAACACCTTCCAGACGACCGCCGATCGGCTTGTCGAGTACGCGCTCAGCCAAGGCAAGAACGACATATTTGTCGTCTACGCGGACGATCCTGCAGAGCGCGTGGGTGCCGACGCGATCGAACGGGCAGCCCGCAAGTCGGGTGCAAACGTGCTCGGGGTCCAGTCATTCGCCCTCTCGCAACAAGGCGTGGTTGACGCGATTCCCGGCATCGCAAGCAGCTTCCTTGCCTATGGCGCAGACACGATGTTCGTCACCTCCGGCAATTCGGGCGCATTGCCCTTTCTGGCGGCGCTGTTGCCCGAATACGGCATTGACAGGGATACGGCACAGTTCATCGGCCTGCAGAGGCTCGACGTGCCATCGAGCGCGCTTTCCCTCAAGGGGCTTCAGGGGGCTTGGTTCGCAACCCCCGCGCCGGTATTGGCCCAGCAATTCAGCCGACGGTATGCCGGAGCCTACGGCACGCAACCCAACCCGATCTCGAGTCTTGCCTATGATGGCATCGCGGCGATCGGCGCACTTGTAGCGCAGGGCCAGAGCAATGCACTGCAGACAGGCGCGTTGACCCAAAGTGCCGGGTTTGCCGGCGTCAACGGACCCTTCCGACTGCTGAGAAACGGCACGAATGAACGCGGACTTGCCGTCGCGCAGGTCGAGAACAACCAGGTGATCGTTATTGACCCCGCCCCAACAAGCTTTGGCAGCGCGGACTTCTGAGCCCCCGCAGGAACTCGACGGTCCTGCCTTTCCGGATCTGGGCCTGAGCGCGAGTCAGATCTTTGACGGCGCGTCCGTGCTGGCCGCAATTGCGGACGACATGGATGGCCTGCCGCCCGGGCACGGCCCCGAGACGCGAAGCCGGATAGCCGAGCGTCTGAGACAGGCTGTCGACAGCGGGCGTGCCACGATCGTTGAAGCACTGGACGCAAGTCCGTTCGCATCCCGCGACGCGGCGCTTGCATTTCGGCACCTGACCGACGGAGTGGTCGAATGCGCATTTCAGGTCACGACGCTTTGGCTTCACCCCAACCCCAATCCGACGGATGGCGAACGCATCGCGATTCTCGCGGTCGGCGGCTACGGCCGTGGCGAGATGGCGCCCTGCTCGGACGTGGACCTTCTGTTCCTCATGCCTTGGAAAGTCACGCCCTGGGCCGAAAGCCTGATCGAGAGCATGCTCTACGTGCTCTGGGACCTGCATCTGAAAGTGGGACATGCAACGCGGAACATCACCGACTGCATCCGACTCGGGCAGGACGACAACACGATCCGCACGGCGCTCCTGGAACACCGGTTCCTGGTCGGCAACCGAACTCTGGCCGACGAGTTGGCGGTTCGGTTGAGAAAGGAGCTGTTTTGCAACACGGTCTCCGAGTTCATCGAAGCCAAGCTCGAGGAACGCGACTCCCGTCACCGCCGTCATGGCGGTCGGCGGTACATCATCGAACCCAACATAAAGGAGGGCAAGGGCGGCCTGCGGGACCTTCAGACCCTCTTCTGGATCGGGAAGTACATTCACGGCGTCTCGGATGCAGCGGAACTGGTGCGAACGGGCCTGCTGAGCGCCGAGGAATACGACAAGTTCCGCGCCGCCGAAACCTTTCTCATGGCGGTCCGGTGCCATCTTCACGTGCTCGCGGGCCGCGCGGTTGACCAGCTGACCATAGACGTTCAGCCAATGATCGCGGAACGGCTTGGCTACAGCGACGCGGCCGACCGGCCGGCCGTCGAGCGATTCATGCTGGACTACTTCCGTCACGCCACCGTGGTCGGGGAACTCACCCGCATCTTCTTGACTGCGCTGGAGGCGAAGCACGTCAAGAAGGCGCCGTCGCTCGCAAGCTTCTTCCGGCGCCGGAAGCGTGTGGGCGAGCAGTATGTGCTGCGCCACAACCGCCTTGACATCGCGAACGGCCACACCTTCCTGACGGACAAGCTGAATCTCTTGAGAATCTTCGAAGAGGCGCTGAGCACGGGATACCTGATCCACCCCGACGCAATGCGGCTGATCACGGCAAATCTTGGACTGATTGACGACGAAATGCGTCGGTCGCCTGAGGCGAACCGAATATTCTTCGATACGCTTCTCGAACACGGAAATCCCGAAAGAGCGCTTCGACGCATGAACGAACTCGGCGTGCTCGCAGCGCTTGTCCCGGAATTTGAGCCCATCGTGGCAATGATGCAGTTCAACATGTACCACCATTACACGGTGGACGAACACACCATTCAATGCATCTCGAACCTGGCGCGGATCGAACGCGGCGAACTGGTAGAGGAACTGCCAGTAGCAAGCGGCATTCTCAAAAAGGGCGTCAACAGGAAGGTCCTGTACACGGCCCTCCTGCTGCACGACATCGGCAAGGGTCACAAGCAGGACCACTCGATCCTCGGAGCACAGATCGCCCGCAAGGCTGCACGACGGTTCGGGCTCACGAAGGACGAGGTGGAGACGGTCGAGTGGCTTGTCCGCTACCATCTCCTGATGTCTGACGTGGCCCAGAAGCGCGACCTGTCGGAACCGCGCACCGTGCGCGACTTTGCCAAGGCGGTGCAGTCCCGCGAGAGGCTCGATCTGCTGACCGTGCTGACAGTTTGCGACATCCGTGGTGTAGGTCCAGGTACCTGGAACAACTGGAAGGCGCAGTTGCTGCGCGACCTCCACGCTATGACGACCGATGCCCTCGAACGCGGGATGGAGGCCATCAATCGCGGCAGCCTGGAATCGGAGGCCAAGTCTGCGCTCCGCGAAGCATTGGCAGATTGGGACGAAGAAGTCCTCCAGCACGAGACGTCCCGCCACTATGGTCCCTATTGGCAGGGCCTGCCACATGACGCGCAACTGGTCATTGCGCGCATGCTGTCGGGTATCGGCGACGACGAAATCCGGATCGACCTGATGCCAGACGACGCGCGGGACGCGACCCGAATCTGCTTTGCTCTCGCGGACCATCCAGGCATCTTTGCCCGACTGTCCGGCGCGCTGGCGCTGTCAGGCGCCAATGTTGTCGACGCACGGACCTACACCTCCTCCGATGGCTATGCGACCGCCGTCTTCTGGGTTCAAGACAGGTACGGAAGCCCCTACGGCACGGACCAGATGCAGCGCCTGCGCGGCGTGATCGAAAGAACATTGAAGGGCGAGACCTTGCCGCGTGAAACGCTCATCAACAGAGACCGGCGAAAAATGAAGGAGCGGGCCTTTGGCGTGCCGACCTCGATCACATTCGACAACGACGGCTCCGACATCTACACGATCATCGAAGTCGACACGCGTGACCGTCCGGGGCTGCTCTATGACCTTGCGCACACGCTCGCGCAGTCCAACGTCTATATCGCAAGTGCCGTCATCGCGACATACGGCGCACAGGTCGTTGACACGTTCTACGTAAAGGACATGTTCGGCCTAAAATACTATTCGAAGTCGAAACAGAGGACGCTGGAGGCACGTCTCCAAGCCGCCATCGTGGCAGGTGCCGAACGGGCCGTCGCGCCGTGATCTGCGGCTCGACATTGCGCAAGGACCGAAGGGCGGCGGCTCCGTGACCGCGATCCGGCTGATATCCAGCGCCGCGACAGTGGGAGCATGGACGTTCCTGTCGCGCATCCTGGGCTTTGCCCGTGACATACTGATCGCAGCATGGCTTGGAAGCGGCCCGGTGGCGGAAGCATTCCTCGTGGCATTCTCCCTTCCCAACATGTTCCGACGCTTTTTCGCGGAGGGTGCATTCAACATGGCATTCGTGCCCATGTTCGCAAAAAAGCTCGAGGTCGGCGAGGATGCCGGCGGCTTTGCGCGAGACGCCCTGTCGGGACTGACGCTGATCCTGATCATCATCGCGGTTCTCGGCACGGTCTTCATGCCGTGGCTCGTTCTCGCAATGGCCAGCGGGTTTGCGAACGACATGCGCCTCGACTCGGCCGTCACGCTTGGCAGGATCGTGTTTGTCTACATCGTGTTCATCTCGCTCGCAGCGCTTCTTTCCGGCGTCCTGAACGCGGGCGGAAAGTTCGCCGCTGCGGCCGCTGCACCGGTCCTCTTGAACGTCATCCTGATCGGCGTGCTGATCCTTGCAGAGCTTGGATTCGGAAATTCCGTAATCGGGGAAGCGGAAAGCGCACGCCACGGCACGCTTCTGGCGTACGGCGTGGTTCTGGCAGGCATCGCTCAGCTCGCCCTCGTGTGGTTGGCGGCGCGCGCGGCAGGCTTCGACCTCCGGCCCGGATGGCCGCGCTGGACACCCGATCTCAAGCGCCTTGCCGTGATTGCCATGCCCGCCATGCTGGCTGGCGGCGTCGTGCAGATCAATCTCCTCATAGGTCGGCAAGTGGCCAGCTACTTTGACGGTGCCATCGTCTGGCTGTCATTTGCGGACCGGCTCTACCAGCTCCCCCTCGGCGTGGTCGGCATCGCGATCGGGATCGTGCTTCTGCCCGATCTCTCGCGTCGCCTGGCGGCCGACGACACGGATGGCGGACAGTTCGCGTTCTCGAGGGCGGTCGAATTGTCTCTGGCCCTTGCCATACCCGCCGCTGCGGCGCTGGCTGTGATCCCGGCGGCGATCGTGCGCACGCTCTTCGAACACGGGGCGTTCGGTCCGGCCGACACGGCTGCCACGGCCTTGGCCACGGCGATCTACGGCCTCGGTCTCCCGGCTTTCGTGCTGCAAAAGGCGCTGCAGCCGCTCTACTTTGCACGGCAGGACACGGGTCGCCCGTTCCGCTTCGCCGCAGCCGCGATGCTGATCAACGCGACCCTGGCGATCGGGCTTGCGCCGTTTATTGGCTACATCGCCGCGGCCATCGGCACGACGATTGCAGCATGGTTCATGCTGGCGTTGCTTCACTTGGGTTCGAGGAAAATGGGCCCGGCCGCGCAGCTGGACGCACAGGCCCGAAAGCGATTGCCGCGCACGCTCCTGGCGACCGCGGTGATGGCCGTCGGACTCTGGTTCCTTGATCGTCTGCTGGTCCCGGTCGCGGCGATCGGAGAGCCTGCAGCCATCGCCAGCCTTGCCCTGCTCTGCGTCCTCGGGCTCTTGATCTACGGCGTTGCAGGCACCGCCATAGGGGCATTTTCGGTTTCGGAACTCAGGAATGCGATGCGGCGGTAGGCCGAATTCGGTTATCTCCGCCGCATCCGGTCAAGGAACCCGCGAAACGCGCCGCGCGCGAATGCAGGAGCGAGGACGAACCCGAGCGCAAAACCGGCCGCGTCGGCCACCCAGTCATTCGACCCGCCAAAAATGATCGCAAACCCAAGCTGGATTCCAAGCAGGAATCCTATCAGCGTGAAGGCGCGGTACTGGTTTTGCCCGGTCGCGCCATAGCCGATCCAAAGCAGAAATGTATAGGCGCCGATCAAGCCGTAGACCGACGGGAAGCCGCCGATCAAGGGAAACTCGTCACTTGTGAGGCCGGCAAAGATCAGGGCCCCAAAGGCACCGCAGCAGAAGAACAGGACAAGGACAGCAAGGTTGCCCAGCACTTCGCCAACGAGCTTCCCCATGGCCAGGAGGAACACTATGACAAAGATCGCGTGGGCGAAGCCCTGGTGGATGAAAGGATAGGTAACGAACCGGCGGAGATGCTCGGGCGTCCAGTTGCCGGTTTCGATGATCCAGGCCAGAAGCGGGCCGTAGAAGGCAAAATCCTGAATCGCTGCAGTGCGCCAGCCCATGCCTGCAGGCCCGCCGACGTACCCCCGGGCCGCTAACGCCAGCATCGCTTCGACCACGAAGATCACCACCGCCAGGGCCGCGACAGCCGGCGGCAGGGCATTGAAGGTCGGCTGAGAATGATCGTCCTGCATCGCCTGCCTTTCTTGACGGAGAAACAAGCTCTCGGTAAGGGCCGCGAGCAGGAAAATCCAGAGGATTGCAGCCACATGCCGGCCACAGCTTACACCCCCCGCGTGTTTTCGGGAATCCAGCCGTCCGGAGGATTGACGCTCGGGAACTACCTCGGAGCACTCAAGCGCTTTGTCGACATCCAGAACGACGGCAAGCAGGAGTGCATCTACTGCCTTGTCGACCTGCATGCGATCACGACGTGGCAAAAGCCGGACGACCTGGTCCGGAACACGCGCGAGGCGGCGGCGGCCTTCATGGCCTCCGGCATAGATCCCCTGCGATCGATCCTGTTCAACCAGAGCCAAGTGCCGGAACACACGCAACTGGCCTGGATCTTCAATTGCGTCGCGCGCATGGGATGGATGGGTCGGATGACCCAGTGGAAGGACAAGGCCGGGAAGAACGCGGAAAACGCCTCGCTCGGCCTCTTCGCCTATCCTGCGCTCATGGCCGCCGACATTCTTGTCTACCACGCGACCCACGTGCCAGTGGGAGAGGATCAGAAACAGCATCTGGAACTCACGCGCGACATCGCCGCGAAGTTCAACCACGACTACAAGGTGGACTTCTTTCCGATTACCGAACCGATGATCGAAGGTCCGGCCACGCGGGTGATGAGCCTGCGTGACGGCACGAAGAAGATGTCCAAGAGCGATGCCTCGGACATGAGCCGGATCAACCTTTCTGACGATGCCGACGCGATAGCGCTCAAGTTCCGGAAGGCGAGAACCGACGCGAAGCCCCTGCCCGAGACCTACGGCGAACTGGAGGGTCGGCCCGAGGCCCGCAACCTGATCGACATCTACGCCGGCCTTACAGGGCAGCCCCCGGATGCGGTCATGACAGAAGTCGCAGGCCAGGGATGGGGAAAGTTCAAGCCGCATCTCGCCGAAGTTGCGGTAGAGACCCTGGCGCCGATCACGAGCGAGATGAACCGCCTTCTGGGTGATCTGGCCCAGATCGACCGCATCCTGATCGAAGGTGCAGCGCGCGCTCGAGAAGTCGCCGCACCCGTTCTTGCAAGAACCTACGAAATCGTCGGAATGATCTCGCCCCGATAGGGCACGGCTTGCATGGAGTGCCTTGCCGGTTCGGCCCCTCCCGCGCGGAAGAAAAAGCCGCTTCCGCCGCCAGCCAGCCACCGTCTCGGATAGGCACGACGTCCCCGCGCGGCATCCAGAATGGACGCTGACTTTCAGATGGAAGTTGGCCACAGTTTCCACAAGCCATCAGCAGCTTGCGCGCCAACGCCACGATCCCCCGCTTCCGCGCACGCCCGTCGCGGGCGCTGACAAGCCCCCGACACCATTTCGACAGCGCGCCGTTCGGCTGATTGCGCAGCCAGCGCCAGGCTTGGCCGGCAGCCGGCGGTTTCGGCAGTCCCGGCAGAACAGTTCGGTGTCCAGGAGCAGGGAGTCGTTCGACCCGATCCGGCGCAGCCTGACCCGCGCCGCCGCCTTCTCCGCCTCGACCGCCTTCAGCTCCGCGACGGCCAGCTCCAGCCGGTCGAGGATGCCGTGGATCTCGGCCAGTAGCCCCGGCCGCAGTTCCGTGCCGTAGCCGGTCTCAAGCCCGTCGAGGCGCGCGCCGAACCCTTTCCCGGCCGGATCCCCGGCCGACACGCCGTGCAGTTCGGAGACCGGGTTCGCGAGTCGCAGCCGTTCCTTCACCAAGCGCTCGCGCACTGCAAATGCAGCGCAAGAGGCTCTCTGGAATGGGAATTCCGCGCTAGTTCAGGTAAGGCCCGGGATCCACGCTGTCAAATCCCTCGCGCACCTCGAAGTGCAGGAACGGCGGGTTCGCGTTGCGCACGACCGCAATTTTCTGGCCACGCTTGACCCAATCGCCCTTTTCCACCGCGATGTCGTCCAAGCCAGCGTAGACTGTCAGCAAGTTGCCCTCATGCCGAAGCACCAGAATCGGCACCTGATCGGTATCTCGCGTGATCGCGGCAACCGTGCCCGCGTCTGCCGCAACAACGACAGTTCCTGCCACCGCCGAAATCCCGATGCCCTCGTTCGAACCCTTTTGGAACGGCCGAACGATGCTGCCCTGAACCGGCATCCTCAGACGGGCCCTGTCCGAAGCAGCTGTCTGCTGGCCCTCAAGCTCCGCCGGCCTTGCCGCCGGCGCCGACGCTCCGTTCGCCGCGGTCGGCAGGGGTTGCGAAGCCGACGGCGGCAGCGGCGTTTCGGATCCTGAGCCCGGCATTGCCACCGTCGTCGTCTCTATGGTTCCGGCAGTCTCTGCCGGCGGAATCACAATGTACCGGCCGACCTGCAGCTCCGAGCTGGGATCAAGCCCGTTCTGCTCGGCGATGCTCTCGGCCGACACGCCGTAGAGTCTCGCGATCGTGAACATGGTCTCTCCGGCAACCACTCGATGGTACACAGGCGCCGAGGCCGGGGATGCTCCGGACGATCCATCTGCCCTGTCAATCGCCGATCCGGCAAGTTCAACAACGCTCACCGAGCCTGCCGCGGCAGCTGGCACGCGACGTGGCTGCGCGAGATTCTCGCTCCGTTCGCCAGGCGTCGGGGCGGAATCGATCGCGGCACGCACCGCCGCAGTCGTGTCCAGCTGTCCGGCCGCTCCCCGGAAATCGAAATCAAAATTCCTAGGATCTTCGCCACCGCAGGCAAAAAGCGCCATCGTGCCGGACAGCAGGACAGCCAGCCGAGTCGGAAATGCCGCATGCGTCATTGTATTTGCTCCTCATGCCTGATGCCGCAGCCTTCTCTGAAGCTGTCGGTGCCGTCGCGTCGCGCACCTGCCTGTACTTCACAGTCGCAACCTTGGCCGCACTATAGCATTGACTGCCCGGACTACGCCAACAGAAAAAGGCGTCGTCCGCACCGAAGGCACCGTCCGCTGGATGGTGATGCATGCTGTCGGCACGGAACGCCCCGTTACAGTGCGCCTGGCCTCATTTGTCGCCCATGCCCTCGATGAGCGGCACGAACCGCACCTTCAATAGCTCGTCGTACTCAAATCCGGTTTCGGTTCGGGTGGCCTTGATCAGGACCTGCACCGCGTCGGACCGACCCACGGGCACGACCATGATGCCGCCGGTCTTCAGCTCGGCAAGAAGTGGCCCAGGAGGGTCCTCGGCGGCCGCGGTCACGATGATCCGGTCGAACGGCGCCTGTTCGGGAAATCCCCGGGTTCCGTCCAAGGTCAGCGCCGTGATGTTGGCAAGTCCCAGCCGATCGAAGACTTCCCGCGCCTCCCGCACCAGCCGCGGATGCCGTTCGATCGTGTAGACCCGACGTGCCAGCTGACTAAGAACGGCCGCCTGGTAGCCCGATCCGGTGCCGATCTCGAGCACCTTGTGGCGTGGGGCGACGTCAAGCGCCTGCGTCATGAGGCCCACGATGGCAGGTTGGCTAATCGTCTGGCCGCATGCGATCGGAAGCGGCGTGTCGTCGTAGGCCCGCTCGGCGAAGATGCCTTTCACGAATTCCCCACGATCAATCACCTCCATGGCTTCAAGAACGCGCGCATCCGTCACTCCGTGCTGGCGGAGCGAAAACACGAACTGCATGCGCTGCTCGTCCTTGAGTGTCATGTATCAAGCCGGTCACGCAGGGTCGCGATCACGTCGTGCGCCGTCAGATCAGCGCGAAGCGGGGTCACCGAAATGAAGCCGTCCAGGTTCGCGGCCACATCCGTTCCAGGTCCCGTCGGCGTGTGCTGAGGGCCGCCCTTGACCCATAGGAACATGCGACCCGACGGCGAGCGGTGCGGTTCGATTCCGAACCTGGTTCCCTCGCGCCAGCCCTGGGTCGAAACCCGAACGCCTCGGACCGCGGCAGCGGAATTGGGCGGGAAGTTGACGTTGTAGAAGACCCGATAGGAATCGTCCTCCCAAACACCGTCCTTCAGGAGCTTCCGCACAGTCTCGGCCCCGTGTCCGAGAGCGGCTTCGAACGGGTTGTCAAGATTGGCGCTTTCCGGTCCGAAGAACTGGCTGAGCGCGATCGCGGGAATCCCCTGCAGCGCTGCCTCAATGGCCGCTCCCACGGTGCCGGAATAGAGGACGTTCTCGGCTGCGTTGTTGCCCCGGTTCACCCCCGAAAGCACCAGGTTGGGCGGTGCATCCTTCATCACCTGATGAAGGCCCGCAAGCACGCAATCGGCCGGTGACCCTTCCGCCGCGAAGCATTGCGGCCCGAATTCGGACAAGAGCGTGGGATGCGTGTAGCTGATGCAATGTCCCACGCCCGACTGCTCGAATGCAGGCGCCACGGTCCAGACCTCTCCATCCTCGCCGGCGATTTCGCGTGCGATTTCGTCCAGGACCCGGAGGCCTGGTGCATTGATGCCATCGTCGTTGGTGATGAGAATGCGCATGTCCCTGCTTTAGGGGAGCGCGTCGCGCCGGACAAGGCAAGCTTGTCGCCCATGTGGCCAGGCGCCCGAATCTCTTGGCGGGACAGACTCTGCGACAAGAGCACTTGTCATGCCAGGAGCCAAGCACGCCGGAGATCACGCGTCGCCAAGCCACTGCCTGCTCTGGTTGAGCGAACTGCCGATTCCCGCGACAGGTCAGTCGAGGGCTGCCAGGATGCTGCGAGCGGCAGCATCGGGCGAGGTCAAGGCGCCCTTGTTCTCGCCTGGAAAAAACCTTGCCCGGGTTGCGGTCGGCATGGGCGGCGGCGACAAGATCATGACGCGCGGCCCTGTGCGCGCTGTTTCCGCCGCCCAGCACCTGGCAAGCGAAATCTGGGCTGCCTTTGTCGCGCCGTAGACAGAGAAGAACTGCTCGCCCGCACGGGCATCGTCGAAGAAGACGGCCTTGCCGTCTTCGGCGACCTCGAGAAGCGGAGCCACGCATGTGATCAACGTGGCGGTCGCGGTGACGTTGGTTGCAAGGGACTTCGCAAGGTCCTTTGGGTCGTGATGTGCGACAGGCGCCAGCGGCGCGACATGGACAGCCGCATGTGCCCACAGGTCGACGCGACCCCAGCGTTCCCGAATGCTGTGGCACACTGCCGCACAGGCATCAGAATCAGTCAGATCGACCGGCACGAGCGTCGCACTTCCGCCAGCCGCCAGAATGCGGTCATCCAGCTCTTCGAGTCCACCTGAAGTTCGTGCAATTGCTATTACGTGATGATCCTTGGCGAGCGCCTCGGCCAGCGCGGCCCCAAGCCCTCGAGAGGCTCCTGTTACAACGGCGATCTTGCTCATTGTGACCCTTTTGCCACAGCATTCGTGATCGTCAATGCCTGCCCGTTGCCGGATTCGGACCCCAACGCTAAGGTTCGTTCGGCTCGCGAAGCCCCTGGAGGATACATTTTGATTCGATCTAGCTGCATATTCGGTGCAGTTCTTCCTGTTTGTCTGGCATTTGCCGTTCCCCTAGCAGCGGGAACGCCGTTGTCGGGGGAACGGGCGGAACTCTCAAAACGCCAGATAGCAACATTGGATGCCATTGGGCCGAAGTATCGAGGTTCGCTTCGTCCGCAGTTTCGTAACGCAGCCACGCCAGACGGCCCGGAAGTGGCGGCACTGCAACAGGAGCCGGTCGCTGATTCACCGAAATTCCTGAAGGTCGCCTGCGAATTGGCGCAGCGCTACGAAATCCCGGAAGACGTGTTCCTTCGGCTCATCATGAAAGAGTCCCGATGGGACGCGGAGGCCCGTTCAAGCAGGGGTGCCATCGGATTGACGCAGCTCATGCCTGCAACTGCACGGTCCCTTGGAGTCAACCCCCACGATCCAGTCCAGAACCTTGAGGGTGGTGCACGCTACCTTGCCGAACAGTATCGCGTCTTCAGGTCATGGCGGCTGGCGGTCGCCGCGTACAACGCCGGACCTTTCGCGGTGAAGAAATATGGCGACGTTCCTCCGTTCCCCGAAACCCAGCGCTACGTCAGGGAAGTTCTCGGGCAAGTCTGAGTCACATGGCTCGACTTCGTCCGGGACTCTCCACCCGGATCACGCGAACGAAGCGGGAGAATGCACCGGATTCTCGCTGAGCATCGGCGACGTGCGACTTCGCCGGCACGCGGCGATTCCGAACCTCGCGCCTTGCAAATTCCCCGCGCCGTGGTTCAGTGGGACTCATGGCACGGAAGACAAGCGGACGCGCGAAACGCGACCTGAAGGTGCGCGTCGCCACGGCCCGGCGGCGGAAGCTGTCCTCCACCCGCTGGCTTGAACGGCAGTTGAACGACCCCTACGTGCGCCGCGCCAAGGACGAGGGATATCGGGGACGGGCGGCCTACAAGCTCATCGAAATCGACGACAAGCACCGGTTCCTGAAGCCGGGTGCGCGGGTTCTGGACCTCGGTTCGGCACCGGGCGGCTGGTGCCAGGTTGCGGTAAGGCGCGTGAATGCGCTCGGCACGACCCAGGGCAAGGCGGCCGGGCGTGTCATCGGCATCGACTTGAAGGAGGTCGACCCGATTCCAGGAGCGGAAATCCACGTGCTGGACTTTCTCTCCGAGGGCGCGGATGACCGAGTCCGGAACTGGCTTGGCGGCAAGGCCGACGTCGTGATGTCGGACATGGCGGCAAATTCGTCCGGACACAGGCAAACCGACCATGTGAGGATCATGGCACTCTGCGAGGCGGCGGCGGACTTTGCCTTCGACGTTCTCGACGAAGGCGGAGCCTTTGTCGCCAAGGTTCTTTCAGGCGGGGCGGATTCCAGCCTTCAGGCGGTTCTCAAGCGGCGATTCAGCAAGGTCGTCAACATGAAGCCCCCGGCGAGCCGCGCCGATTCGCGAGAGAGATTCGTTGTTGCGACGGGGTTTCGAGCCCAGCGTGGCACCAGGGAGTAGTCCTGCCGCATCGGGCAGCCCGGATCCGGGCAAGTCTCGGGTTTCGGCACCTGGCGCAAGGACCACGCTCGTGGGGCTTGCGCAATCCCGGTTGCCTGACTGAAACTTTCGTGCAAGCGGTTCAGAAAGCGAGGGTCACTTGCAGAACGTCATATTCATTCCGGCCCGCTATCCGTCCGTCCGGTTTCCGGGCAAGCCCTTGGCAATGCTCAGGGGCGCGACCGGCGACGCGCGGTCCCTGATCCAGAGATGCTGGGAGACGGCCAGCAAGGTTGCCGGCATCAGCGCCGTGTACGTCCTGACCGACGACCGGCGCATTTCCGATGCAGCGGAATCGTTCGGGGCGGGCGTGATGATGACGTCCGCACACCCGAAGAACGGGACGGAGCGATGCGCGGAGGCCCTTCGGATGCTGGACGACGAACCTGATGTCGTGATCAATGTCCAAGGCGACGCGCCGCTTACGCCGCCACATTATGTCGAGGCGCTGTGCGCCGTCATGCGCGACCCTGCCGTGCAGGTCGCTACGCCTGTCCTCAAGACGGAACACGATCATCTCGCCTTGCTCCGCGCAGACCGGAAAGCCGGGCGGGTCGGCGCGACGACGGCCGTGTTCGGACAGGGAGGCGACGCGCTCTACTTCTCCAAGGAAGTGCTGCCCTTTGGCGACCAGACCGCCAGGACCGACACGCCCTCATTTCACCATGTCGGCTGCTACGCATATCGCCCCGAGGCGCTCAGACGATATGCCGGCTTGCCGGTTGGCGCGCTCGAAGCGGCGGAAGGCCTCGAACAGCTGCGCTTCCTTGAATGGGGAATCCCCGTCCGATGCGTTGAGGTCGAAGCGCGTGGACGGGCCTTCTGGGAGTTGAACAATCCCTCGGATATACCGCTTATCGAGGAGATCATGCAGCGGGAGGGCATTGCATGAGGGAGGTCAGCGCGGGAAACGTGACATTCGGCCACGCAAGGCCGCTCGTCCTGATCGCAGGTCCCTGTCAGCTCGAGAGCCTTGATCATTCGCGGATGCTGGCGGAGAGGCTCCTGGATCTCTGCCAGGGTATCGGCATCGGCCTTGTCTTCAAGGCAAGTTATGACAAGGCAAACCGGTCAAGCCTCATGGGGAGGCGCGGGACGGGAATTGACGAGGGTCTTTCGATCTTGAGCGCGATACGCGCCGAGTTCGGCTGCCCGGTCCTGACCGATGTCCACGAAGCCGCGCATTGCAATTCTGCCGCCGAGGCTGTGGACATCCTGCAGGTCCCGGCCTTTCTTTGCCGCCAGACCGACCTTCTGCTGGCCGCCGGAAAGACCGGCGCGGCCATCAACGTGAAGAAGGGACAGTTCATGGCGCCTTGGGACGTCGGCAACATCGTCGAGAAGATCGAGTCCACCGGCAATGAACGGGTCATCCTCACCGAGCGCGGCGCAAGCTTCGGCTACAACATGCTGGTTTCGGACATGCGGAGCATTCCGATCATGGCGGAGACAGGGTGCCCGGTCGTCTTTGACGCGACGCATTCCGTGCAGTTGCCGGGAGCGCGGGGAGATTCGTCGGGCGGCCAGGCGGAATTCGTCGAGCCGCTGGCACGCGCCGCAGTGGCCGTCGGCGTTTCGGCTGTCTTCATCGAAACCCATGAGGAGCCCATGCGTGCGCCCTCTGACGGACCGAACATGATTCCGCTGGAACAGATGGGAGGGCTGCTCCAGAAGCTGATTGAAATCGATCGACTGGTGAAGGGGTCAGCGACCCCTCCCTGAAGGGAGGGGCTTGAGGAACGAAGGTTCCGAGAGCCCATGCTGACCAGCACAGGAAAGGAGACTGTCATCCGATCCACCCTGAACCATACGTTGAAGACCAACCCCGGGATGCTTCCTCAGTCCCGGGCTCTTGAAGATTCGTCAGCAGACACGCCGGGTCGGGCACGGTTTGTTTCCGAACCGCTTGCGGCGATCGGTCCGGCGGACCGATCGGGAAGCAAACGGGCGAATCGTGATGCGGGTGGTCAGGTTGTGCGAGGGGAGACCGGCTTCGGCCGGCGTCACGGGGGACGCGCGAGCGACCCCGAGAGCGGCGCAAGCCGCGTCTTCGTCCTGGACCGGTGCGGCGACCCGCTGATGCCGTGCCACCCGGCCAGGGCGAGAAGGCTCCTGGACAAGGGGCGCGCCGTCGTGGTGCGGCTCCATCCCTTCACGATCCGTCTCCGGGACCGGGTCGGAGGGGAGACCCAGGAGGTCGGGCTGAAGGTTGATCCCGGCGCGAAGGCCACCGGCCTGGCGCTGGTGCGGGAGGACGGCGAGGTCCTGTTCCTGGCCGAGATCGAGCACAGGGGAGAGAGAATCCGCAAGTCGATGCGGCAACGTGCCGGTTACCGGAGACGGCGACGCTCGGCGAACCTGCGCCATCGCAAGAAGCGGTTCGACAACAGGCGCTCCGGGAGAAAGCTCCCGCCCTCGCTGCAGTCGCGGGTCGACAACGTGGCCTCGTGGACGGAGCGGCTGCGCAGGCTCGCGCCCGTGACCTCCATCGCGTGCGAGGTCGTCCGGTTCGACACCCAGGCGCTGGAGAACCCGGAGATCGCGGGCGCGGAGTACCAGCAGGGCACCCTCGCCGGCCACGAGGTCAGGGAATGCCTGCTCGAGAAGTGGGGACGGACGTGCGCCTGTTGCGGTGCCACGGACACGCCGCTGCAAGTCGACCACGTGCGTCCGAAAGCACGGGGCGGCTCCGACCGGGTCTCGAACCTGGCCCTCGCGTGCCCGTCCTGCAACCAGGCCAAGGGCGCGCAGCCCGTGGAAGCGTTTCTGGCCAGGCGTCCGGAACGTCTCCGGAGGGTGCTGGCGCAGGCGAAAGCGCCGCTCTCCGCCGCCGCCGCCGTCAACGCCACCCGCCGCGTCCTGTTCGAGGCATTGAAGCGGACGGGGCTGCCCGTCGCCGGCGCCTCGGGCGGGCGGACGAAGTTCAACCGCACGCGGCTGGGGATCCCGAAGTCGCATGCCCTCGACGCCGCCTGCGTCGGCGAGACGCCGGCGCTGAAGGGCTGGAGGCAGGGCGTGCTCGCGATCCGGGCCATGGGCCGGGGCTCGCATGCGCGGACCCGCGTGGACCGGTCCGGCTTCCCGGTCGGATACCTGATGGCGGAGAAGTCCGTGCGCGGCTTCCGCACGGGCGACATCGTGCGCGCGACCGTGCCCTCTGGGAAGAGGAGGGGTGTCCACGTGGGCCGCGTCGCGGTGCGCCGGACAGGCTCCTTCAACGTCCAGACGGCGAAGGGGACGGTGCAGGGGATCTCGCACCGGCACTGCCGCGTCGTCCAGCGCGGCGACGGCTACGGATATCACGTCGACACGTCACGGATGAAGGAGACGGCAACGATGCACGGAACACGGGAGCCCGCATTCCTCCCCGCCCTGAAGGACGGGGCTTCCTGCGGGATGATTGGATGACCGTAGAGCACTTCAGCAAGGCGCTCCGCACCGATCTTGCCGGCCTGAACGCACTGGCGGACGACGTGAATGCCATGGCCGGGGACATCGAGGCAGCGCTTGATCTCATCGAGAACATGAAGGGCCGCCTGATCGTCACCGGCCTTGGCAAGTCCGGGCATGTCGGCGCGAAGCTCGCCGCGACCTTTGCGTCCACGGGAACGCCAGCCCATTTCCTGCATCCTGCCGAGGCAAGCCACGGGGATCTTGGCATGGTCCAACCCGAAGACGTGATTCTCGCGCTTTCCCGGTCCGGAGAAACGGCCGAGCTCTCCGACGTGCTGGGCTACGCGAAGCGGCATCGCGTACCCCTCGTCGCTCTGACCAGCGATCCCGACGGGACGCTGGCCCGCACCGCCACGGTCGCCCTTGTGCTTCCCAGGGTGCGCGAGGCCTGTCCGCACAACCTGGCGCCGACGACCTCGACCCTCCTGCAACTTGCGGCAGGCGACGCCCTTGCGGTCGCCTTGCTGCAGCGAAAGGGATTTGGCCCGGACAGTTTCCATGCGTTCCATCCCGGAGGCTCGCTGGGCTCCGCGCTCAGGCGCGTCGAAGAGATCATGCACGGGGCCGACAAGCTGCCACTCGTCGAATCCGGCGCGCCCGTGGTCACGGCGATCAATGAACTGTCAGCGCGGGGCTTCGGAATCGTGGGTGTCACCGAAGGCGATGGACTCCTGGGCGTGATCACGGACGGCGACGTGAGGCGCTACCTGGAAAGGATGGCCGGAACAACGATGCAGGAAGCGCTCCACGATGCGCGGGCCGACGTCGTCATGACGGTGGACTCCGTTGCGCTCTCGCCAGACATGATTGCGGGTGAGGCCCTGTCGGTACTGCAGGAGCGCCGGATTTCCGCCGCCTTCGTCCTGGACGAGGAAAGACGTCCCCTTGGGCTGATCACGATGCTCCGTCTGCTGAATCGCGGCATCGCCTGAAGCGACGTCTCCGACCGCACCGGGTCCTGGAGGCCATGACCCGATTGTGGTGGCCGCGCTCGACTCCCGCGTTCCGCACGGACCCGAAACACCCTGCTTCGCGGAAAGCTGCCACGACCCCGGCAAGGCGGGAAGCACGATCAAGTTGGCAAGTGTCGACGAACTTGCGAGCAACGCGGGCATGCTCCGGTCGCCTGCGTCGGACCGGCTCTTCATGCTTGAGGACGCGACAGGGGTCGCTGCCAGTCCGAGAGGCGCAACGATTGCGCCTTGGGCTCCGATCCGGGAGTCCGCCCCGCAGGCAACGGCTGGCGATCCGATCTTGTCCGAAACTTGGAGCGCAGTTCCCGACTGTCACGGGACCGGTGCGCCTGGCGACATCAGGGCGAGAGTTCGTTGCGCAATGGAGAATCGGCGCCTGCCCGGCTTACCGTGACCGCTGCCGCCTGGCTGCCGAGGCGCATGGCGGCCTCGATTTCATTTCCGGAGACTTCGCGAAGCGCCCTCTTGGTCAGGACGCCCTGCTCATGGAATGAAGCCAGAATGCCAGCGTTGAAGGTATCCCCTGCCCCGACAGTGTCGACGACTTCGACTTCAACTGCCGGCACGCCGGCCATCCCGCCTTCATGGTATGCCGTGGCGCCATCAACACCCTTGGTGACCAGCACGATTGCCGGCCCAAGCGCTCTCAGTTCGGCAGCGAGGTCGGATTGGCTGCCCTGACCCATGACCCAGGAAAGATCCTCGTCCGAAACCTTGACGATGTCGGCATGCCCAATCATCCGCATGATTCTCGCCCGGAAGCCCGCCTCGTCACGAATGAACCCCGGTCGAATGTTCGGATCGAGCATCGTCGGCCGCGTGACGGATTCACGGGCCATCAACGCTTCGAATGTGGCGCAGCACGGTTCGACCACGAGAGAGATGCCGCCGAAGAACATCGCGGCCACGTCGTCGTCAACTTGCGGCAGGTCATCTTCGGACAGCATCCGGCCAGCCGTGGCCTCGTCGTAGAATGCATAACTTGCCTCGCCATCGGTCAAGGTGACGAAGGCAAGCGTTGTCGGCCTGTCGGAGCGTGCGGCAAGGCTTGCATCGACATGCGCCTCTGCCAGCGTGTCGAAGAGAAGCTGGCCAAAGAGATCCGTCGAGATGCCGCTGAAGAATCCCGTGCGTATTCCAAGACGCCCGAGAGCGATCGCCGTGTTGAAGACCGATCCGCCGGCATGGGGCTGGAAGGCCGTTCCGCCATCGGCTGTATCGCGCGGCAACATGTCAATCAGGCATTCACCGGCAGCGAGAATCAAGTCTGCACTCCAAGCCAAGTTTCGGACATCGTCTTATCACCGCGTTTGTCGGGAACAAGCCGGAAGGCGCCGACGCCAGGCCAGAAGTCCGCCTGCCACCAAAGGCAATTTCGTTGAAAGCTCCTCTTGCCTCCCGCTTCACGGAGCACGATCCCCGGGATCCGGCAATTCTCGGTCGTCAGGATCGTGCGCAGGCCCCCGCGACCCGACCCGGCGGCGGCGAAATCCGTTCGTGCGACCTCCAGCTCTCGGCAATCACCCGAGACTGTCGGACGCATTCCGCTTACGGCGCTGTGAATCCCGTTCCCGGTGCCATGGGCGTTCGGGCCGGGCTGGTCAACCGGGGTCTTGGCAGGATCGCCCGGGCACTGCCCGAACGGAGAAGCAACATGAACACTTCTCCCCGTCAACGCGGAGGACTTTCGGCCAAGCTTTGCGACAACCCGCACGCCTCGCGACCGATGTCAGGCTCCCAGCCTGCCTGATGCATGCCGCTGCCAATCGGGCGGCGCAAGGCGCGCGCATTCACCTTGTCGCCTCGGCGCGGCAGCCCCGCTGCGCGAGTTCCATCGGAGTCAGATCAGGGTTTCAATGTACCTGCGCTGTACCGCCTCGCACCAATTGCCGACATTCCAGTCTCCATAGGCACCCATGCCACCCAGCGGATCCGGTCCATAGTATACCGGCACGTGGACCAGGCTGAGGCCGGGATGGGCACGCGCGCTGGCCAGCGCCGTCTCCAGGCTGTCCTGATCGTGCCCGCCCGACACGGCAAGCACGCCAGTCACGCTGGAAGCCATGCGCACGTAATCCACCACGACGGCGTCATTCGTACGGAACTCGGCACCGTACTGGGCCTGTTGAAGGCCGCTGATGGCCGCCATCCGGCGATTGTCCAGAAGCAGGATCGTGCCATGCACGCCGTGTTCCACACCGTCGATCAGGATCTGCGGATTCATCATGAACGAACCGTCGCCCGTGAATGCGATCGCGTATTGCCCCGCGTCAGCAATTGCGCCGGACAAGAGCGCCGACACCGCAAATCCCATGTAGGAGGCGCCGGATTCCGTTATGCTCTGGCCGGGCGCGTTGTCCTCTACGATCTGGAAGCCGTTGGCCTGCACGTCGCCTGCGTCGAACAGCTTGATTGCGCCAAGGCGGTTGGCAAAGCGGTCGGCGACACGAATTGCCTGCGGTTGGGTGAGAACGGGTCGTTGCCAGACCTCGTCGTGCAACGGACCGGCGTCGAACCGCTCCTGCTTGAAGCTCTTCCATTCCGCCTTCCTTGAGTTGCAGGCCGCGAGCCACTCGGCCTTGTCCTCACTCATTGGCGCGAGGCGGCTCGACAGCATTTCAAGAACGGCGGCGGCGTCGCCCTGCAGAGCCAGGGTCCGATTGTAATGCTGAACGTCCCTGCCATCGGCGTTGATGTTGATCACTTGACGGGCACTCGGCCATCCGATGCCTGAGCAGTCGCTCTGGCAGACCGCCCGGCTGCCCACGAAAACCGCGAGTTCCGCCTCGCGCATCGCGAAGTTGCCGCAGATCGACCCCTTGGAGCCGCCCACATGCATGTTCTGGGGATGCTCGTCGGGCAGGACCCCCGTGGTGCGCGGCGAAAGCACCACTGCCGCACCCGCCGCTTCCGCGAACCTGCGGAGCTGTTGGCCCGCTCCCAAGCTGCCGCCACCGGCCTTCAGCGCGACGCGCCGGCAACTGGAGATCAAGGCCGCCGCCCGGTCGACTAGAGCGGTGTCCGCCGGCGCAAGTGGCGAGAACCGGGGGCGCGACGGGAGTGCGTCCAGCCGGACGAGGATCTCGACAGGCTGAACGTTCAGCGGCAGATTCAGAAAGAAGGGTCCCGCCTTCGTCGGGTGGAACACGGTCGCAGCGCCATTGCGCAAGGCGTCCCGCAGGGCACCGGCGGCGTACAGCGTGTACGTGCCACCCATGGCAGCGGTGAGGCGTCCGAAGAGTCCCTGCTCGGGTCTGGGAATCTGCTGCATGTTGTAGCCTTCGCCGTGCGTGGTCTCGTCACCGTACAGATGATAGATTCCAACCCCGTTCGAGGCCGCGGCCAACGAACCCGCCAATGCTTGCAAAGCGCCCGGCCCGATGGACGTCACCACGGCACAGGGCTCGTCATAGATCAGGCGCAGCGCCGTTCCCGCATGGGACATCTCCACCTCGTTGCGAAACTGATGGCAGCGCACCAGCCCGGCGGCTTCGTAGACGCGCAGGGTTTCGCCCAGTTCGGTTGATCCGTGACCGAAGATCACGAGGTACTTCGACACGCCCTGTCGCAGCAGCCCCAACACAAGCGCCTCGGTCAAGGGAAGCCTGACGGGCTCCTCGGACCCGCAACTCGCCAGCGCGGCGTCCAGCCCGCCCTTGTCCGCAAGCCAGGCCGCGCGTTCCGTGCGGGTCGAGGGGATGGTCATTCGTCATCCTCCCCCAGGAGCACCGCCTTCCCGGTTCGCGCCGATTCCTCGGCCCCAAGCGCGAAGCGGAGCACCGTTCGGGCCTGGCGTGCGGTAAGCACGGGTTCGCCGCCTTCTTCCAGAACGCGCAGGAAGTGGCGGGTCGACTGCACGAAGCCTTGCTCCCAGCCGATCTCGACATCGGTGTACCTGGTCACGACGCCGTCGCGATACAACGCTACGGGCGGCGGCCTGCCAATCTGGCCATGCCCGCAGTTGATCCACAGCACGCCATGCGTCCCGGTAATCTCCACGCGGTCATCCTGGGCATAGTGACGCGACGTGATTTCGAGTTCAGGAGAGTACACTGCCTCGAGATTGCCGATCCGGTTGCCGGGAAACCGGAACGACACGATGGACGGTGCGTCAAGATAGCCGCCTTCGCGCCGCTCAGCCGCGTGAATGAATGCATGCACCTCGCTCGGCGACCCCATGAAGTGCCATGCCAGCGCAAACTTGTGATGCCCGTCGTCGAACACCAGCGGCCCCCCGCCGGCCCTGCCCCTGTCCTGTCGCCAGGCGTCGGCCTCTTTCGGAACGGCCCAGGCGGTACGGCTCTTGCCCGGGTTGGACTTGAGGCGGATCGACAGCGGCTCTCCGACGGCGCCCTCCTCGATCAAGGCGCGGGCCTTCATCACCGGAGGATGGAAGATGAAGTTCTCATAGACCTTGAAGGGCCGTCCGGAAGCCTCCGCCGCCGCGACAAGCTCATCGGCTTCCTCGATGGAGATGCACATCGGTTTCTGCAACGAAACGATTTTCCCGGCGTTGATCGCTTTCAGCGCCGCCTGCAGGTGCAGGTGGTGCGGCAGAAGCAATTCCACCAAGTCGATGTCGTCCCTTGCAAGCAGCCGATCCAGATCGTCGTCGATGTGCACTTCTCCGCACCCCCACGCATGCGCCCGTTCTCGTGCCAGATCAGGGTTGCTGTCGCAGAGCGCCGTGATCTGCGCCGCAGGGTTTTGCAGGTACTCGATGGCATGCAGGTCGGAAATGCGGCCGGTTCCGACAAGGGCGACTCGGAAGGGCTTGCTCGTCATGGTCAGGGCCTGTCCTTCAGAAACGGGTTTCCGGCTTTGCGCACCAGCTGCCCCAGCTCCACCATGCGCGAATCCCCGATTCGCACCGACGGGCCGGATATTCCCAGTGCGGCGATCATCTTGTCCCTGGAATCGAAGACCGGCCGCGCGACGCAGCGGATTCCCTCGGCGAATTCACCGTCATCCACGGTGAATCCGCGAACCCGTGCCTGCTCAAGATCACCATGCAGAACGTGGCGATCGACAATGGTCTGCGCGGTGTGGGACGGCAGCGCCGTGGGAATCTCGGCACCGCCAAACGCCAGAAACGCCTTGCCAAGCGCCGTGCAGTGCAAGGGCGCGAGCGAACCGATGGGATGGTCGACCTTGAGCGGGAGAGTCGAATCGACCTTGTCGACGTACCACACGCGCTCATCCACCAGGACGGCGAGATGGGCACATTCGCCGGTCACCTCAACCAGCCGCTGCAGAATCGGCCGGCAGAGCTCCTTGCAGGCAACGACCTCGCTCAGGCTGTGCCCGTCTTTCCGAGGCTCCGGATCACGCGCAGCGCGATAGCGCCGCGATTCGTCCTGCACGGCGTATCCGGCCGCGACAAGGGACTTCAGAATGTGGGAGGCGTTGGATTTCTCGATGCCAAGCTCCTCCGCGATCCGGGTGAGTCGCATCGGTTCGGCCGAGGCGGTGAGAATGTCGAGCGCCTTGAGGCCCCGCATCAAGGATTGCAGCAGTCGCACGGTGCACCTTCCAATCCGAGCAAAGTTCTCCCCGACACAAGTTTGCACATTACGCACGATTTGTTTAACATAGGGAAACTTTAATGGACAATTCTCACTTGTCCTACAAAAAGCCAGATTTTCTTGCCGTATGCAATCCATTTTGTTGACCTAGGGAGAAAAGCCTGCATACTTGTCCACGCACCGCACAAGGTGCGTAGCCCAATGAAACGGGAGGGAGAACAATCTCATGACCTGCATTTCGCGCCGGGGATTTCTCGGCACCGCCATCGCCGCGCCGCTCGTGACCGCTGCCACTCTGGCGTTCGCCGACGGCCACGAGGTGACAATCAGCCACTACTTCACGGGAGAGCTCGGCCTCAAGGCGTTCCAGGAGCAGATTGACCGCTTCGAAGCGGCCACCGACTACGCGCTCAAGGACAGCCCCGTCGGACACGAGGACTTCAAGACCGACATCCTGGTTCGGGCATCCGGCAACAGCCTGCCGGACGTCTTCAGCTACTGGGCCGGCGCGCGCGTTCAGTTCATCGTGGACTCAAACGCGCTTCATCCGATCGATGACATGTGGGACAGCGCCGGCCTGGACAGCGTCGTTGCGAAGTCCGTCGCCGACAGCGCAACGATGTACAACGGCAACCGCTATCTCGTGCCGTTCAACTATCACTATTCAGGCGTCTTCTATAACAAGGCCGTCTTCGCCGACGCGGGAATCGATGAACTGCCCACGGACTGGGAAGGCTTTGTCGCGCTGTGCGAGAAGCTGAACGCCAGTGGCGTCAAGCCGATCGCACTTGGCTCCATGAACCGCTGGCCCGCACAGTTCTGGTTCGACTATCTCCTGCTGCGGACCGCCGGACCGGACTACCGTGCGCGCCTGATGGCAGGCGATGCGTCCTACGACGACCCCGAGGTTCACGCCGCCATGGGAATGTGGAAGGATCTCGTGGACGCTGGCCATTTCACTGAAAACGCCAATGCCGATTCCTGGACCGACGCATCCGACAAGGTCGCGCGTGGCGACGCTGCCATGACGCTCATGGGAACCTGGATAACCGGGTACTGGAACGGCCTGGGTCTGGTGCCGGGAGAGGACTACGACTTCTTCCCCTTCCCAAGCATCTCTGAAGGCGTGGCCGAGGCCTCGGTCGGACCCGTCGACGGCCTGGTCATGGCGGCCAACGCCGCAAACGTGGACGGCGCCAAGGCCTTTCTCGAATACATGGTGTCGAACACCGACGTGCAGGCAGCCTGGAGCAAGGCGCAAGGGGCGCTTTCGGCGAATGTCAATGTCGACCCGTCGAACTACAATTCCGTGATGCTGAAGGCTTTCGAGACCGTTGCGGCATCCGAGGTCTTCGCCTTCAACTACGATCTGGCGACGCCGCCGCCCGTCGCGGAGGTCGGCCTGTCAATGTTCTCGCGATTCATGGACGATCCGTCCAAGGTGGACGAAATCCTCGCACAGGTGGCCACGGACGCCTCATCGGCTTTCGAGCAGTAACCGACGACGTGCGCCGGGCGGAACGGCTTCCCGCCCGGCGCACTGACCGGAGATATTGATGGAGTCACAGAACCGTCTCTGGCGGGTCTTGTTGCTTGCGCTTCCGATCCTCGTGTTTTCGGTTCTGGTGATCTGGCCGCTTCTGAGTTCGTTCTACTACAGCTTCACGAATTGGAACGGGTTCAATCGTGACTACGAGTTTCTTGGCCTGCGGAACTTCGCCAAGATCTGGACTGACCGGCTGTTCTTCGACGCCATCGTCAACACGACCATCTGGATGGCGGCGGCACTGGTCCTGCCAACGCTGACAGGTCTTTTCCTGGCCCTGCTGCTTGATCGGCAGGTACGGGGCGCACGGATATTCAAGACCGTCTTCTACCTGCCCATCTGCCTGTCCGCCATCGTCGTGGGCCAGATCTGGATATGGATCTACCAGCCCGACTGGGGACTGCTGAACACGTTTGTGAAACTGGCAGGCAATCCGGACTTCAACTACGCCTGGCTCGCGCGACCCGACAGCGCCCTCTATGCCGTGATTGTCGCCTGGTCATGGCAGCAGACGGGTCTCTCCATGGTCATCTACCTTGCCGGGCTCACCTCAATCCCTTCGGAAATGCTTGAAGTCTGCGAAATCGAGGGAGCCACGGTGTTGCAGCGCATCCGGCGCGTCGTGATCCCGTTGCTGACCCCGTCGACGGTTGTCGTCGTGGCGCTCTCTATGATCAATTCGCTCAAGGGATTCGACATACTCTACATCATGACAGGTGGCGGACCGTTCAATTCCTCCGACACGCTTGCCATGCACATGTACAACGAAAGCTTCAAGAAATACCTGATGGGATACGGAAGCGCGATTTCCGTTGTGCTCTTCCTGATCGCGCTCACCATAATCGGCGTCTATTTCCGGCAACTGAAGAAAGTGGACGAGATCTATGGCTGATGTCGCCGCGCCGGTGCAGGACCGGTTCAATCCATGGCCGGCCGCGGTGTTCGTGGCGCTCTGCATCCTCGCGACGCTGTTTCTCGCCCCAACGGCAGGAGTGCTCCTGTCGTCGGTGAAGACGACCCGCGCCATAGCGCTTGGAGACCTCTGGTCGGTGCCGGACCGGATCTATCTCGAGAACTACGCCGAGGTGCTCTCCAACCCGGCAGTGCATCGATACTTCCTCAACACGGTTCTTGTCACGGTGCCGGCCACCTTCGCCTCCATAGCGCTGGGTGTGCTCGCAGGCCACGTGTTCGCCAAGTTGCCCTTCCGCGGCAGCAACATCCTGTTTCTCATTGTGGTCTCGGGCATGTTCTTTCCGCCTCAGGTCATCCTGGTTCCGCTGTTCAGGCTCTTCAACGGGCTCGGACTGATCGACACGCTCTGGCCGATAATCCTGGTCCACACGGCGCTGGGAATCCCGATCTGCACCCTGCTGATGCGCAATTTCTTCGCCGCCGTGCCGAACGCGCTCCGCGAAGCGGCACTCATCGAGGGAGCCAACGAGTGGCAGGTCCTGACCCGAGTTGCACTGCCGCTCAGCCTTCCGGCGCTTGCGGTCCTTGCAACGCTGCAGTTCACCTGGATCTGGAATGACTTTCTCTGGCCACTGATCTTCACCCAGTCGGACGACAAGCGCACAATCATGATCGGCATCGTCAACCTGCGGGGGCAGTATACGGTGGCCTGGGGCGTTCAGGGCGCGCTGTCCCTGGTTGCAAGCCTGCCCACGCTCGTCATCTTTCTCTTCTTCCAGAGGTACTTCATCAAGGGAATGACCATGGGCGCGATCAAGGGATAGGGCATGGCACGGGTCGAACTGAGAAACATCCACAAGTCCTTTGGCGCGACCGAAGTGATCCGGGGCGTGGACCTGAGCATCGACAAGGGCGAATTCCTGGTCTTTGTCGGCCCTTCCGGGTGCGGGAAGTCCACCGTCCTCAGACTGATTTCAGGGCTTGAATCAGTTTCCTCGGGGCAGATCCTGTTTGACGGCAAGGACATGACCCGAACGGCTCCGTCCAAGCGTCAGCTTGCCATGGTGTTTCAGTCCTACGCGTTGTTTCCCCATCTGACCGTGGCGGAGAACATCGGCTTCGGCCTCAGCCTGGCAAAGACCCCGAAGGCGGAAATCGCCCGCCGCGTCACGGAGGTGGCCAAGACCCTCCAGCTCGACTCGCTTCTCGACCGCACGCCTCGGCAGCTGTCCGGCGGGCAGCGCCAGCGGGTCGCCATCGGGCGCTCCATCATACGGAACCCAAAGGTCTTCCTCTTTGACGAGCCCCTTTCGAACCTCGACGCCGCGCTGCGCGTGAGCATGCGGCTGGAGATCGCGCGCCTGCACAGGGAACTGGGCGACGTGACGATGATCTACGTGACGCACGACCAGATCGAGGCGATGACGTTGGCTGATCGAATCGCCGTGCTGAACGGCGGGCGAATCGAGCAGGTCGGGACTCCGATGGAAATTTACGAGAACCCGGCGAACACCTTTGTTGCCGGCTTTGTTGGAGCGCCTTCGATGAACTTCATCCGCTGCGATGTCGACGTGGATGGCGTTGCGCGGTTTGGTCCGGCCGGCATCAGCCCGACCCGGCCGCACGAGGTCTCCGGCGACGCCTTGCTCGGCGTCCGGCCCGAGCATCTGGCCCTGGTCGATGCCGGCAAGGGCACGTTTGATGCTGAAGTCGAACTGGTCGAGAGGTTGGGCGCCGAAAGCCTTGTCTATCTGCGCGCCCCGTTTCTGGACAAGGCGATCACGGTGCGTACCGGCGGCGCACTCAGCCTGAGCGAGCGACAAACGGTCGGCGTGCAGATCGATCTGGAAAACCTTCACGTCTTCTCGCCCACGAGGCCGACGCCCAAGCCGGAAGCCTGAGGCTCGCCCAGCGCCACGCCGTTGGCAAGACTGCCACGAAAACTGGAATCTATCTCGGAATCCGGGCCGGCTGCCTCCACCAGAAGGCGCGGCAGGCCGCCGCCGCCGCGCGGCGTGTCCCGTCCCGGCGATGCCCCCCTTTGCCGCCACCACCTTCAAACGGGCCGGCAACCGCCGCACGTGGCGCCGACAAGATGCGGCACTTGTCGGGCCTCATTCGCTGCAGCAAGCTTGCGGCCTCACGTGTCGCTCGATTCATTTGTCCGCCTCGCCCGCCGGCGGCTTCCACGGGAAGCTCTGCGCTTGCGCGATTCCAGGTCACTGACCTTGACGGCCCCAACTGTCCCAAGCTGGTCTCGAAGCACGCGCGGCCGCACTTCCGTCACGTCTCCTGGCTGCAGCTTGCCCAACTGAAACGGACCGTAGCCAACCCGGATCAGTCGGTTGACGGAAAACCCGATGGCTTCCATTGCGCGCCTGATCTCGCGGTTTCTCCCTTCGCGAAGGGCAACCGAGACCCACGCATTCCCGCCCTGCTGGCGATCAAGTGTCACGCTCATGGGACGAAAGCGCTCGCCACCGAGCTCAATGCCTTTCGCGAGCGGCGCAAAGCTGTCCTTGCCCGGCCGCCCGTGCAGGCGAACCCGGTACTTGCGGACCCACCCCGTGGACGGCAATTCAAGGTGTCGCTTGATTCCGCCGTCATTCGTCAAGAGCAGCAATCCTTCGGAATCAATGTCGAGGCGCCCGATCGACACGACGCGGGGAAGCGTGTCGGGCAAACTGTCGAAGACCGTTGGCCGTCCTTTCTCGTCGCGGGTCGATGTCACCAAGCCCCTGGGCTTGTTATAGAGCCAGACGCGCGCTGGCTCACGGTTGCCGAGCGCCTTTCCATCAACCGTGATCCTGTCGGTCTCACGAACGTTGAGCGCGGGACTTTCTATGGACTTGCCATTCACGGCAACTCGGCCCGCCGCAATCATCCTTTCGGCTTCGCGGCGGGACGCGACGCCGTGGCGGGCCAGAACCTTTGCAATCCGTTCGCCGGCAACCTCAGTCATGTGCTCGACCTACCGCGATGCGCGAACAACGGAAAGCCGCCGCGAAGAATCCCTCCTTCTGATGCTGGCGACCTCTTGCAATTTCTGGCCAGCGTTTGCCGTGAAGCATCGGTCAAGAGCTGGATCGGGAAGAGCGGCACGATGCCGGTGCCACACGTTGCCTCCGGAAGCGTCCGAACGGCGGGCGCCAGGCCTCGGCGTCGGACTGCCGTTTGCATCGTGCCGCGACTTGGTCGACGAGCGCACCTGGCGCACCGGGTCCTCACGACCCAGATCCGTGCGCAGATAGCAGAAACGCCCCGCTATTCCGGGATCCGAACCGCTCTCTCCGCGGTCCGAACCCGCTCAGCCAACGCAAAGTGGAAGCCGCGCCGAATCGGCAGTTCCAGTCGCACAAGCGCCGCCGCGATATCTTGTGGGGTCGCAACCGAGAGGATAAGCTCACTTCGTCAATTGGGACGCAGTTCAACGATTTTGAGGCATTCTTGGAGACCATGGTCAAGCAATCCAAAAAGAAAAAGACATCCCGACGCGCCGAACCCATTGCAGTCGTGGGCATGGCATGCCGTTTCCCCGGCGCACCTGACATTCGCTCCTTCTGGCACCTGCTCGAATCCGGCGGCAACTCGGTACTGGACGGTTTGCCGGGCTCGGGGCCGAACCGCCTTGAGGAGTTGTTCAACGACCCGTTGAACCTGCAAGGTGCCTGCCGCTACTGCGCCTACGTCGATGACATCGATCAATTCGACGCCGGCTTCTTCCGAATCTCGCCGGTTGAGGCCGAACTGCTCGATCCCCAGCAACGGATGATGCTGGAGACGAGCTGGCAGGCACTTGAGGATGCAGGGATGGATCCGGATCGGCTGAAAGAGAGCCTGACCGGCGTGTATACTGGCATCAGCAACGACGAGTACCGAATGCTTGTCGTGGATTCCGAGAGACCCGGAGAGGCCGCGGAATCCTTGTACGCCCTGAGCGGCACCAACCTGAACGGAACCAGTGGACGGGTTTCCTTCGTGATGGGATTCATGGGCCCGGCGAAAGCCGTGGACGCTGCCTGCGCGTCATCGCTTGTATCCGTGCACGATG
Source organism: Paracoccaceae bacterium (assembly GCA_965208685.1). GTDB lineage: Bacteria > Pseudomonadota > Alphaproteobacteria > Rhodobacterales > Rhodobacteraceae > JAJEFO01. The sequence continues at coordinate 3,283,740 of CBDBPL010000007.1, forward strand.
CGGTTGCAGACCTCCAGCAGGGCAAGGCGGACCTGGCCATCGCAGGCGGGGTTCAGGCCATTCTGAACACGCGCATCTTCGAGTTGCGCGCAGACTCGCAAATGTTGTCCCCGGACGGGCAGTGCAAGGCGTTCGACGCCTCCGCGAACGGATACGTGCGTGGCGAGGGCTGCGGAGCTGTGGTCCTGAAGCGACTGCGCGACGCGGAAGCCGACGGGGACCGGATCTGGGCAGTAATCCGAGGCGCTGCAGTCAATCACGGCGGCGCAAGCGTTGGATTGACCGTGCCACACGAGCCCGCGCTGGAGCAGGTGATCGAAGCCGCGTTGTCCCAGGCTGGAATTCCGGCTTCGGACGTCGACTACCTGGAAGCGCACGGCACCGGGACGGCTGTCGGGGATCCAATTGAAATCAACGCCGTCTCCAGGGTCTACGGCAAGGACCGAAAGGCGGACCAGCCTTTGCTTGTCGGTTCCGTGAAAACGAATCTCGGACACCTGGAATCGGCTGCCGGAATCGCCGGCTTTATCAAGGCCGTGCTTGTGGTGCAGCGTGGCGTGATCCCGAAGCACCTGCACTTCAATGATCCCAACCCAAGCCTGGACTGGAACGAACTGCCGTTGCAGGTGACCTCGTCCATGATGGACTTGCCGGCCCGGAATGGGCGGCCGCGCCTTGCCGGCGTGAACTCGTTCGGCATTTCCGGGACCAACGCCCACATCGTCGTCGAGGAATATCCGGCTTCGAAGTCTGCTCCTTGTACACCTGACCGGGTCTTCGGAGCCGGTCAGGCGGTTCAGGCGCGACCACCGAATGGCACCATCGATTCGCCGCAGTGCGAACAGGAACTTGAGGAACGCGAGATTCGGCTGTTGCCCTTGTCCGGCAAGTCTGCGCCGGCACTTCGCGCGCTTGCCGAGCGCTACCTCTCATGGCTCGACGAGCACGCCGACGAGCTTTCGGCCGAAGCCGGGTTGCCACAACCGCTGCTCGCGGAAATGGCATGGACGGCAGGTGTCGGGCGATGTCATTTCGATTGCCGTGCAGGCCTCTTCTTCGACAGTGCCGAGCGGTTGCGGGAACAGCTTCAAGCACTGGCCGGTTCGGACGTCAAAGCGACACAGTCCTCAGCATCCACTGTCGCGTTCGTCTATACCGGGCAGGGAAGCCAGTGGGCCGGAATGGGTCGCGACCTTTATGATCGCGAGCCGGTTGCGAGGACAGTCTTCGATCGTTGCGAAAAGGTCTTCCTGGAAGAGCGCGGCACTTCGCTGCTGGACGTGATGTTCGGTCGCGCGGACAACGGGGACCTGAGCGACACGGCTTGGGAGCAACCAGCCCTCTATGCGCTCGAATGCGCGCTGACTGCACAGTGGTCGAGCGTGGGAATTCGTCCCGACGTGGTTCTTGGGCACAGTGTCGGAGAAATCGCGGCAGCGCAGGCGGCGGGCGTTTTCGGCCTTGAGGACGGCATGCGGTTCGCCTGCACGCGCGGCACGCTGCTGTCGGAAACTGATTCGGGCGCTATGGCTGCTGTCTTTGGGCCACCGGCGCAGGTGGCGTCTGCAGTCGACGCCGCGAACGCGGAGTCGACCGGTGTCGGCGTGCACATTGCGGCGGACAACGGTTTGCACCAGGTGGTCAGCGGTCCTGTCGAGGATGTGGAACTGCTCTCAACCCGGCTGGATTCGGAGGGCGTCAGGGTGCGCCGCTTGAACACGACCCGGGCATTCCACAGCGCACTCGTGGAACCGGCTCTTGATGCAATCGAGGCCTCCCTCGACCAGATCACGATTCAACCGCCTGAACTGACCGTGGTCAGCAACCTGACGGGCGATGTCGTGAACGACGGCCAGTTGCTGGACGGGGCCTATTGGCGCCGGCATGCCAGGGAGCCCGTCGCATTCGCCAGCGGCGCCAGAAGGCTCGCAGATCTCGGGGTGGACGTGATCCTTGAGATCGGCCCAGGTTCCGTCCTGGCCCCCATGGCGTCCTCGGCCTGGCCGGAATCCGTGCCCGCCCCCGTCGTGCTGTCGAGCATGCGGCCCCCGGCCGACGAATTGCGCGCAGGATCGGGCAGCTTCGCCGAAGCGGTGGCCGGTGCATATCAGTCGGGCCTGCCGATCCGTTTCGAGGGCCTGTTTGCCGGAGAGACCCGTCGCCGCATCTCGGTGCCAGGATATCCCTTCCAGCGCGAACGCTATTGGATTCGCGCACCGAAGCGAAGACGTTCCGTCGAGGGCCACCCGCTGCTGGGCCTGCGACGGGAGTCTGCCAGCGGCGAGGTCACCTACGAAACTGAACTGTTCCCCACGGACCCGGAGTGGCTCAACGATCATCGCGTGTTCGAACGAGTCATCGCGCCGGGAGCGCTCTACGGCACCATGGCTGCGGCGGCGTCACTGGCCGGAGCAGGCGGACCGGTGGACGTCGAAGACATGCAGTTGCACAGCCCGCTGGTGTTCGCCGAGGATTCCCAGGGGGACGAAGCCGGTGCGGACGGTCGAAAGATACAGCTCTTGGTCAGCGATTCCGGCGACGACGGGCTGGACCGATTGCAGATATTGAGCAAGGGTTCGGCCGAGACTGAATGGACGCTGCATGCCGAATGCAGGGTAGCTGGCGGCGCAGGCGCGCCGGGTGCCGTCGAGCGGGTGGATCTTGAACGCCTCAAGGACGGACTGGCTCCGGTGGATGCATCTGTCTTGTACCAGGCCAGGGCGAGCACCGGCATCGATCTCGGCGGCAGCTTCCGCACGCTCGGCAACCTGTGGGCGAGGCAGGGCGAGGCTCTGGGCGAGGTGTCCTTGCGGGAGGGAACCGGCCTGGCCCATCCGGAAATTCATCCGCTCGTGCTGGACGGGTGCTTTCAGGTCGTGGCTGCGGCGCGCATTCAGGGCTCCGCAGAGGATGAGACCACCTACCTGCCCTTTGGCTGGGAGCGTCTTTGGCTGGCAGCGGGCAACTTTCCCGAGAAGGTGGTGTGTCACGTTCGCATGCACGAGGCGACGGAGGAATCGAACGCTGAGGCGGGCGTGCCTGCGGAGGTCCTGAGCGGAGAGCTGCGCATCTACGATCTCGATGGCGTCCTGCTCGGCGGACTGGACGGGTACACGATAAAGCGCGCGACACGCGCCGCGCTCTTCTCGGCGATCGAAGGCGTGAACGACCTGCTGTACGAGGTGGTCTGGCGCGAACGCTCCCTCGTGCCCGCGATCATCGCCGCGGACTTCCTGCCGGAGCCGGCGGCTGCCGCGGGAGGCTTGATGCCGCTTGCGGACTACCTTGAGGAAGAAGGCGTGGCGCGTGCCGATCGGACTGCGCTCCTGTCGGATCTTGATCGTTGGTCGCGCGCGCGCGCGATCTGGACGCTGGAGAAGCTCGGTTGGCGGCGCACCGCAGGCGAGATCGTGGAGTCCGAGGAACTCCGCCAGCAGCTTGGCGTCATCGACGAGCACGAGCGGGTCTTCCGCCGAATGCTGGAGATGCTGGCCCGGTCCGACGTGTTGCAGGAGGACGATCGTCGTTTCATCGTGAAGGCCGGGCAAGACGATCCCCTGCCGGAAGACGTTCAGCCGGACCCGGAGTCGTTCGCCGACCATCTGGCCGAACTTCATCCGCACGGCGCGACGGAGATTGGGTTGTTTCGACGATGCGGCGCGGCGCTGCCGGACGTGCTTCGCGGCCAGATGGACCCGCTCACGCTGCTGTTCAGCAGCGGCTACCCGACCCCAGGCGACCTGTATCTGGATGCGCCGATCGCACGCGCGGCCAACCGGCTGCTCCGGGACGCAGTGCGGACACTCGTGTCCAAGCTGCCCGCCGGACGGCGTCTAAGGGTGATCGAGGTCGGTGCGGGCACGGGGTCCGCAACCGCTTCGGTTCTCCCGGAACTTCCCGAAGGCCAGTTCGACTACATGTACACGGACATTTCGGCCGGATTCTTCGCGGAAGCGGAATCGCGCTTCGGAGATGGTGGAGGTTGCATCGAATACCGCCCGCTGAACATAGAAAACGATCCGGTAGCCCAGGGCTTCGACGCGCATGCCTACGATCTGATCATTGCATCGAACGTGCTCCATGCCACGCGCTATCTCGATGAGACTCTCGGTCACTGCCTGACGTTGCTCGCGCCGTCAGGGCAGATGGTGGCGCTCGAGAACCTCCGCGGTCAGGGCTGGATGGACCTGACGTTCGGACAACTCGACGGCTGGTGGAGATTTGCCGACGATTACCGACCACATCACGCATTGGCGAGCCCCGATGTGTGGCGCCGCGCGCTCGGAGATGCGGGGTTCGATGCCGCGGAAATCCTTGGCCTTGATGCTTCCAGGCCTGACGAAATGCCGGATCGAGGCGTGATCGTGGCGAAAGGCCCTGACAAGGTGTCGGAAGCGCCCGGGACGTGGGTGCTCGTTGCAGACCGCGGAGACATGGCCGCCGAGCTTGCACATGGATTGGCGGCGCGGAACCAGACCGTCCTGGTCGTGAGCGAAGGCTCGAAAGACGGGAGGAAGTCCGAAACGACGGGCGTCGTGACGGCAAATGTCGACTTCAAGCAGCGCGAATCGTGGCAAGCGCTTCTTGAAGACTTGCCGGACGATGCGCCATTCAGCGGGGTGGTGCATCTCCCGGCGCTCGACGGCCACGGCGCAGAGGCATCCGCGCACGACATCGCGCAGGACATGCAGCATGCCGGAGCGAGCGCCCTGGCGCTCGTTCAGGGGGTGATCGACTCAGACCGCATCCCGGCAAAGGGCATCTGGTTCATGACCAGCGGCGCCCAGGCATTGGAGCGCGAAACCCAAGGCGCACTGGCCGGAGCCACGTTGTGGGGGTTCGGCAAGGCCGTCGCGCGCGAAGCGCCACACCTGATGCCGCGCATGATCGACCTGGATCCGACGGTCATCGCGCCCGCGGCCGATCTCGTTGACGAACTCATGTATCCGGATTCGGAAAACCACATCGCCGTGCGCCGGGGAAGTCGTCAGGTCGCGCGCCTGGTTCGGACGGAAGACGGTCCGGAGCGGCTGGACCTGCCGACGGAAGCGGCATGGGTCCTGACACCAGATCCAACGGGCGTATTCGAGAAGCCCTGCGTAACGCAGCTGCCCGCGCTGCCCCTCGAAGGACGGGAAGTCCGCGTCGCGGTCGAGGCTGCCGGACTGAATTTCTGGGACGTGTTCCGTTCGCTGGGATTCATAGAAGAGGGAAACCTGGGGCGGGAGATGTGCGGCCGCGTCGCTGGCGTCGGCTCGGAAGTCGCCAGCGTCTCCGTGGGCGACCACGTCGTCGGCCTGGGCTTTGGCGCCTTCGCGGGGGAAATGGTGACGCACGAGGAACTGGTGGCGCCTGCGCCTCCGGACATCCCGGTGTCAGGGCTCGCTACGGTGCCAAGCGCCTTTGTTTCGGCAGCCCTCTCCTACGAACTGTCCGGCCTTGAGGCCGACGACCGCGTGTTGATTCACGCCGGCGCTGGCGGCGTGGGCCTGGCGGCGATCCAGCTGGCACAGGCTGCCGGGGCGGAAGTCTTCGCGACCGCGAGCGCACCGAAGCAGGCCTATCTAAAGTCGCTTGGCGTCAAGCATGTATTCGACAGCCGGCAGACGAACTTCGGCAAGGAGATTCTCGACGCCACAGGCGGCGCCGGCGTTACGGTGGTCCTGAACAGCCTGACAAGCGAGGGCTTCATCGACGCCAGCCTGTCCTGCCTTGCGCAGGACGGCCGGTTCGTGGAACTGGCGAGGCGCGACATTCTCAGCGAAGAGGAAATGGCTGCTCTTCGACCGGATGTCGCCTACGACATCCTGGAACTCGATGTCCTGAAGAAGACCGATCCCGCATGGGTGGGACGGGTCCTCAGGGACGTCGTGGCGCGGGTTGCAGCAGGTGAACTCAAGCCGATCATCCACAGCCGCTGGCCGCTTGCCGAAGCCGGCGCCGCATTGAGGTTCATGCGGTCCGCACGGCACCTCGGGAAGATCGTCGTCACTGCGCAGCCGTTGGCGTCGGGCCGGCTGCGGGAGGACCGCACCTATCTTGTGACCGGCGGCCTGGGCGGCATCGGACTGGCTGTGGCCGAATGGCTTGCGGACCTTGGAGCCGGGACGATAGTCCTGAACGGTCGGCGACCTCCCGGCGAGGACGCGCTGGAGGCCATTCGCGCGCTCGAGGATCGGGACGTGACGGTACGTGTCGAACTCGCCGACGTGTCGAACGATGCAGCGGTCGACGAAATGCTGGCACGGATGGACGAAGAGCTTCCTCCGCTTGCAGGCGTCATCCACAGCGTCGGCGTGCTGTCCGACGGTGCGCTGACAAACCAGGACTGGGACCGGTTCGAAACAGTGCTCTGGCCAAAGGTTCTTGGCGCCTGGCATTTGCACCGTGCGACAGCGAACCGCGATCTCGACCTCTTCGTCCTGTTTTCCAGCCGCGTCGGCGTCATGGGCAATCCGGGCCAGGCGAACCATGCATCGGCGAACGCATTCCTGGACCAGCTTGCTGGTCACCGCCGGGCGCTGGGACTGCCCGGCCAGGCCATCGCCTGGGGAGCGTGGTCCGAAATCGGCGAAGCGGCGGAACAGAAGGACCGGATCGAGCGGCAGAGGTCCGCCCTCGGCGGGCGCTGGTTCACGCCACAGCAGGGCATAAGGGCGCTTGACAGGCTCGTGCGCCAGGACGTCACGACATCCGTCGTGATGGCCATGGACTGGTCTGTCTTCGAGGAAGCCGTGGACGACCGCCCGGCATTTCTCGAGGAACTCCTCTCGTCAGTCACCGAAGACGGAGCAGATGCCGGGGTTTCTTCGGAGGACCTGCTCTCCCGGCTCGCCAACGCCAGTTCGGAAGAACGCGAGGACCTGCTGGTGACGTTCCTGCAACAGGAACTGCAGGCGGTGCTTCGGCTGCCGTCGGCGCCTGCGCCTACCGTCGGGTTCTTCGACCTCGGAATGGACTCGTTGATGGCGGTGGAACTGCGCAACAGGCTCAATCGCGCGTTTTCGGGGCAGTGCAAGGTGTCGAACACGGTGGTGTTCGACTATCCCGAGATCCAGGCACTGGCCCGCCACATTGGAGACGAACTCGGCGAAATCGATCCCGAAGCGGCGCCGCAGCCGCGGCCGTCGCCCGCACCGCAGCCGAAAGCGCGGCAGGCGCCAGAACCGCAGCCGCCAGCGCAACCGGTGCCCGAAGCGCAGCCTGAAGCACGGTCGGTGCCAGAACCGCAGCCGACGGCACGACCCGTTCAGCGGATCGAGCCAGTGTCGGAGCGTTCAAGCGGCGTTCAGCATGACCTGGAACGAATCGCGATTGTCGGCATGGCGTGCCGCTTCCCCGGCGCTCCAGATCTGCCCAGCTACTGGCGCCAGCTCAAGGCGGGCGCTGAAGCGGTGACTGACGGGCGTCCGGACGAAGGTCCATGGAGCGGTGTCATCGGAGACCCGACGGCCGCGGAGGCGACGAATCGCCGAGGCGGCTTCGTCGAGGGCCTCGACCAGTTTGACGCGAAGTTCTTCGGCATACAGCCGATCGAGGCGCGAAAGATGGACCCGCGCCAGAGGATGTTGCTCGAGACGAGCTGGCATGCGCTTGAGGACGCGGGAATCGATCCCGGACCGCTCAAAGGGACCCGCGCGAGCGTGTTCGCCGGTTTGGGCAGCAGCGAATACCGGGACCTGATCGCGGCCGCGGGCCAGGATGACAGCTATCTCGGAACCGCCGCGAGCGTGGCGATCGGGCGGATCGCGTTTTCGTTCGGCTTCATGGGGCCGGCGGTCCCGCTTGACATGACCTGCGCAGCTTCGCTTGTGGCCGTGCATCAGGCGGCTGCGAGCCTCAGGCAGCGCGAAGTTGATCTGGCCCTTGCCGGGGGCGTCCATGCCATTCTTTCCCCGCCAGTCATGCGGTTCATGCGCGAGTACGGAATGCTGTCGCGAACCGGGCTGTGCCGGACCTTTGATGCAGACGCGGACGGCTTCGTGCGCGGCGAAGGGTGCGGCATCGTCGTCCTGAAGCGGCTCAAGGACGCCGAGGCGGACGGCGACCGCATCTGGGGAGTCGTTCAGGGCTCTGCGATAAACCAGAATGGCGCCGCAGCGGCTCTCACGGTCCCGAACGGAACCGCACAGGAGCGTCTCTACGAGGAGGCGTTGGCGCAGGCAAGCTTCGCACCTCGGGATCTCGACTATATTGAAGTGCATGGCACGGGGTCGGAACTTGGTGATCCGATCGAAGTGCGTGCGGCCTCTGCGGTTTACGGCCGCGAACGTGATGCAGAGCGTCCGCTACTGCTCGGCACTGTCAAGACGAACATCGGTCATCTCGAAGCGGCCGCAGGAGTCGCGGGCCTCATCAAGGTATTGCTTGCCATGAAGCACGGCGTGATCCCGAAGCACCTGCATTTCAGGAATCCCAACCCGCACATCGATTGGGACGAGCTTCCGGTGAGGGTGACGGCGCAGGAGACGGCCTGGCCACCAGCGCCTCATCGCCAACCGACGGCCGGAATCAGCGCATTCGGCATTTCGGGAACGAACGCCCATGTGCTTGTCGAGGGCTACGAGGCACGAATTGGCGAAGCCGGGCAGGACGGCGTCCAGCGATCCCCTGCCGGGTCTGCGCAGCACGTACCGATTCGCCTGCCGACCTCTCTCGAGAACAGGGCATTGGAAAACGGCGGGAACAAGCCGCGCGGCGTGCGGTTGCTGCCTCTGTCGGGCAAGTCCTCCAACGCACTCAAGGACTTGGCAGGCCGGTATCTCGGTTGGCTCGACGAACACGCAGCGGCCATCTCGTCCGACGTCAGTGCGGGCATGTCGTTTCTTGCTGACATGTCATGGACGGCAGCCATCGGGCGCAGTCACTTCGAGTATCGGGCGGGCGTCGTCTTCAAGGACGTTCCGACGCTGACGGAAGGACTGGCGCAAGTTTCCGCCGGCGGCGGCATCACGAAATCGCAACGGCATGAAAAGCCGGCGTTCGTCTATTCCGGAGAGGCCGTTGATTGGTCCGGCAAGGGACAGGCACTGTACGAAAGCGAGCCGGTGGTGCGGGCAGTCCTTGAACGTTGCGATGCGGCAATTCGCGAGGAACGCGGCATTTCGCTGCTCGACGCGATTTCAGGCAAAGCCCAGAATGAGGACGATCCCCTGCTGTTGCAGGCCTCCGCTTACACGCTTCAATGCGCAGGTACTGCAATCTGGTCCAGCCTGGGAATCTCGCCGGGCTTGATTTGTGCCAGCGGGGTTGGCGAAATCGCGGCTGCGCAGTCGGCCGGGGCGTTCGATCTTGAAACCGGCGTGCTGCTTGCGGCGAGGCGGGGCGAGCTGACAGGGAGTGATGGCCAGGATTGGACGCCCGGAGATGTCGAGTCGTTCCTGGAAGGCGTTTCGATTGCGCCCGTCCAAGTGCCGTTGCTGGACGGCATGTCGGGCCAGATGATCCAGCCGGGAACGACGCCGGACAGGTCGACCTGGAGCGCCAGCGTATTCCGTTCTCCGGAATCGACTGAAGGGCTGGCGACGTCAGCGGACCTGGGGGAGACGACCATCGTGGAGGTTTGCCCCGATGGCGAATTCGGGCACGTTCGATCAGCAGCGAAGGCGTACGAGGCAGGACTTGCGCTCGATTTTGCCGGTCTGTTCGCTGGTGAGGCGCGGCGGCGCATCTCGGTGCCGGGATATCCGTTCCAGCACCGGAGCTTCTGGTTCGACAGGGTGTGACGGTCGGCAACGCGAGGCGCACGCCACCAGGAACCCGACGACCGCATGGCGACAGTGCCGAGGTCGATATTGACGCTGAATGCATCTACGGCCTGCATTGCGATTCCTCGCGATCCGCGCCGAGAACGGCCTGTTCAGTGCGTCCTTCGTTGACCCTGCTCTGGGGCTTCACTGCCGAGCGGCCTCGCGGGCAACGAAAAGTCTCCATGCGAAGCAAGTTTGTCCAATACGCGCACGGCAGGACACATTTTGTTTGCCGACGGCGACCAGCACCCCAGCAATCTCTTCCGTCTCGGATCACAGGCTGCGACGCGAACATCGCCGCTGTGTTGCGCCCAATCTCCGTACGTTCAAACCGGTCACCCTGGCCGTCAGCGCGAGGGCCAAGAACTTTGTCGCGCGTCGCGCACGGGCTCACGGAGCCAGGCAGTTGCGCCGTCCGATGCCAGGCCCACTGCAGTGACGAAAGGAACTTGGGCCTCGGAGACTGTCGATGAGCGCGTGCCGGTGCCTGGCGGCTTCAGCAATCATCCGGCGACGACCCGGCGCGTCGCGATGAAGCGCTCACCCCCGACCGGGTCGAGTACGCGAACGAGGCGCTTGAGATTCTCCGGCAGCGGACCAACCTCCTCGGCAAGCGCCGGGGAGAGATCCCGCTGAAGTAGATCCCGTACCCTGGATGGCTGGCCTCAAGGACACCGGGGTCGCCTCGGTTGGCGACGGCACCGATTTCCTGGACCATCCGGGCAAGATACGCCGAGACCGGCGCGAAAACCGCGCGTTCAGTGAGTCTTGCAAGAGGCTCTATCCATTGGGCGCAGGCATTCTCCAGATCGCCTGATAGCTCTGGTTCACGTTCTTGGACGTCACGGCAAGACCTGGCAACGCCAGCCAATCCGGGCATTTGCGACCCAGAAGCTCGGTTATCGCGGCCCGTGCCGCGGCTTCTCCTTGTTGAAACGGCCGCTGTGCCGCGACGCCCACGACCGGGCCGCCGGTTGCAAGGCTGGCCGCAACCTCGGCGCCGAGGTCGACGGTTACGACGGGAAGGTTGATGCCCGCTGTCTTGAGCGCATCGAGCGCCTGGATGCACGGCGTATCCCAAGCGACGAACAATCCGCAAAGATCCGCATGCTGCGCCACCAGATCGGCAGTAAGGGTCGATACGTCCGAGAACTTCGCGAACCGCCTGGTTTCAACCTTCAAGTCGGGCCGGTTGATCTGCATCCAGCGGGAAAACGCGAGCTCTCGTTCGTTCGTGGCAAAGAAGTCTGCGTCATAGCCAATCAACCCGACCGTTCCGGACTCAGAAGAATGGACAGACAGCATCTCGGCCGCGATCCTGCCCAGGCCGAAATTGTCGGCAGAAATCAGGCTGACGTAATCCTTGCCTGGCAACAGCCCCGTCGGAGCATTGTCGAGAAGGAAGAGCTTGATCCCGGCCTCGGTCACCTTTCGGTGTGCCTCTGCCACTGCGGCATTCTCGACCGGCAGTGATATGACTGCATCTGGCGCGGCCGAGATCGTGCGACCAAGCTCGCCAATCTGCGTCTTGGGCGAAAAGGCGCAGTCCACCGTTTCCATGACGGTCACGCCACTATCCCCAAGCGTCCCGATCACCCCCTGAACAAGCTGCTTGGCCCAGTCGCTGTCCATGGTGTGCATGATCAGTGCCACGCGCAAGTCCCGACGGCGTGCGTCGGCAATGTCCTGAGGGAGAAGGGTGACGCGTTCCGGTGGCGAGGCCTGCTCGCCATGTGGACCCAATCCTACAATGGTCAAGGTTGCCTCCCTATTCTTCGATGGGCGGGGGGGTGTCCCCCGGGGTTCGTGGTCCGGCGCGACGATCGATTTCGCGAAGAACCTCCGCCAGTCTTGAGTGCCCTGTCGGCGCACCGGCATAGATCCACTCCTTCAGCGTGTCGGTCGCGAAGAGCGCCTCGACCGCTACCGAAGCAGCGCCCAACAGGCCTGCAGAACCGCTCATCTGAGATCTCACAATGGTCAGGTCGCGTGTCACCAGCGGGTGCGAGGCGCCGTAAACCGCCTCGCGCACGGCAGCGAGCAGTATGTCAGTGCTCTGCGCAACTGTGCCGGCCAGCACGATCAAGCCGGGGTTCAGCATGTTGGCCAGCGTTGCAACCACGCCGCCGACCAGGCGTCCGCTGCGTGTCACGATCTCCGTCGCGGTCGGGTCGCCCATCTGAGCTGCCTGGCAAACGTCGTTCTCGGTAATCTCGCCCGTGCGGCGCAGAATGTCGCTCAGTTGCCGGCTTTGTCCGGCCTCGGCTGCCGCCAGTCCTTGGCGCCGGAACATTTCGGCCCCGGCCATGTAATCCAATGTCCCGGATTCGCCTTCATGGTGCGTTGGCAACTGCCCGATCAGGCCCACGGCCCCGGCAGCCCCGTGGTAGGGCTTGCCGCCAGAAACCAGGCCAGCGCCGATGCGCGTGCCAATCCGGACGAACAACATCGTGTCATGCCCCTGGCCCACGCCGCCGTGGTGTTCGCCCATTGTCATGGTCTTCAGGCTGGAGCTCAGCCAGACCGGTGTCTGAAACGCGCTGCAAAGGCTTTCGACAAGATTGCTGTTTGCCCAACCGGGCAGGAAATCCGGTGTTGCCGCCAGAAACGGCTGGCTGGGATCGGACACGACCGGGCCGGGCGCAGATACCGAGATCCCCCAAAGATCGGGCAACTCTGACTGTCGCGACAAGAGCCATCGCGTAAGCGTGGCGATGCGCGAAACGGTGTCCGCGGCCGGCGCATTCAGGTCGGCGGATTCGTGGTGTTCGGTCAGAAGGCGCCCTGAAAGGTCTGCCAGTCCGATTCCGATTGCGGACTGCTGCAGCGCAACCACGACCAGGCGCGCCCGGTCCTTGTTGAACCGGACAAGGCGGGGGGCGCGTCCTCCGGTAGTCGTTCCCGTTTCAGTTTCGTCAATCAGGGACAGATCAGACAGGGTTGCCAAACGGTCGGCGACCACGGCCCTGCCGTATTGGCTGGCCCTTTCCAGTTCTTGCCGGGTTTGCGCCACTTCGGTTCGAAGCAGGTTCAGGATTTCCGCCAAGCTCGCCGCCGCGGTTTCACTGGTTTTGGGGCGCCCCTTGCCGCGGACGCGATTCGGGTTCTCAACGGAAATCGCCAAGTTCCTGACCTTTCAGTTCGTCATGGCCACACTATTGCGCAAATTTCTGCAGAGCAAGTTCCTACTTTTGCATAAAAAATGCAAAAAGAGGAATAGTTAAGACGCAAAAATATTGACATGAGTTGAAATGGAGCTTATCTATCATTTCCAGCACGCCAGAAAGCTGGTCGAAATGACGAACCGGCGATGATGGGAGGACTGAATGAACGACTGGAAACTTGCCTATCACGCCAATTGCTGGGGGCCCTTGGGCGGCAGCGCGGAGGGCGTGACCTCGATCACCCAACTGACCTACCAGACCTTCGGCGACATGGATCGGGCGTTCGCGGACGTGGCCTCTGCAGGCTATGAAGGCGTCGAGGTCTTCGATGGCAATCTGCTTGGCCATTCCACCGCAGATTTCGGCAGCCTGCTGTCGAAGTCCGGCCTGACGCTGGTCGGCGCCTATTCGGGAGCCAATTTCATCTTTGACGACATCCTGCCGGAAGAACTGGACCGGATCATGCGCGCCGCTGACCGGGCCGCCGAACTTGGGGCGCCTCATCTTGTCGTCGGCGGCGGGGCCAAGAGGCACGACGGCACTCGCGAAACCGATTATCACAAGCTGGCGGCCGGCCTGGATCGCGTAAAGGACATCGCTGAGGAACGCGGCCTGAAGGCCCACTACCATCCTCACCTATCAACGATCGTGGAAGGCCCGGCCGAGGTCGCGCGCATCTTCGACCTGACATCAATCGACTTCTGCCCGGACACCGCGCACCTGGCCGCTGCCGGTGGAGACCCCGCCAAGCTGATCCGCGAATTCGCCGACCGGATCAGCTACATCCACCTCAAAGGGCTACAGCGCGACCCCTTTGCCTTCACGCCGCTTGATCGCGGCGATGTCGCCACGGCGCCGATCATCTCGGCCATCCACGACATTGCGTTTTCGGGATGGATCTGCACCGAACTTGATGCCTGGCCCGATCCCGCCGAAGGGGCAAAGGCCAGCATGACCTACCTCAAACAGGCCTGAACGGCCCATAACTGGGGCCATTGCCCCAATCCGAAGGGAGAACTTCCAATGATCAGCAGACGCATTCTACTTGGCACCGTGGCCGCATTCGCAGTCGGCATGGCCGCCGCACCAGCCATCGCAGACCCGGCCAGTGCCCTAGCCGCGCTTGAGGCAACCGTCTTGTCCAAAGGCCCCAATGGCGAGGACCCGGCAGCCGCGTCGTCGGTTGAACTTTCGGACGCCGAGATTGCCAAGATCCGGGACATGGGTGCCACGGCAGCCATCGTCATGCACTATGGCGGCAACGACTGGAGCCAGGCCCAGATCAACGGGCTGGAAACTCAGTTCGAAAGGATGGGGATCGAGGTGATCGCGGTCACCGATGCCGGCTTCAAGCCCGAAAAACAGGTTTCGGACATTGAAACCATCATGGCCCGGTCGCCGGACATCATCGTGTCGATCCCGACCGATCCGGTGGCGACCGCTTCGGCCTATCGCGCCGCATCCGAGGCTGGCACGACCTTGGTCTTCATGGACAACGTGCCCGCAGGTTTCACCGCCGGCAAAGAGTACGTGGCCGCGGTGTCCGCCGACAACTACGGCAATGGCGTTGCTGCAGCGCATCTGATGGCTGAGGCGCTGAACGAGGAAGGGCAGATCGGGCTGATCTTTCACGCCGCGGACTTCTTCGTGACGCGGCAGCGCTACGATGCTTTCAAGGCCACCATTGAAGACGACTATCCCAACATCGAAATCGTGGCCGAACAAGGCATCGGTGGGCCGGACTTTTCCGGCGACGCGGATCGGGCGGCCAACGCCATGCTGACCGCGAGCCCCGGCATTGACGGGATCTGGGCCGTCTGGGACGTGCCGGCCGAAGGCGTCATCGCCGCGGCGCGGGCCGCAGGTCGAAACGACCTTGTCATCACGACGATCGACCTTGGCGAGAACGTTGCCATCAACATGGCACAGGGCGGCTATGTCTACGGTCTGGGTGCGCAGCGCCCATACGATCAAGGCATCACGGAAGCCAAGCTTGCCGGCTATGGCCTGCTGGGCAAGGAGGCGCCGGCCTTCGTCGCCCTGCCGGCCCTGCCGGTCACCAAGGCCAACCTTCTGGATGCCTGGCAAGCGGTATACAGCGCCGAGGCGACCGACAACATCAAGAATAGCCTGAAGTAATTCAGGTTGGTTGGCGATCCGTCCTCCCGGATCGCCAGCCCCCTCAGTGCAGCACGCCGCAACGTGCAGCAAAGTATTTCACGGAGTTTCCCAATGTCCAAGACGATGAACGTAGCCATGATCGGAGGCGGCTTCATGGGCAAGGCACATGCCATGGCCTATGCCGCGATGCCGATGTTCTTCTGGCCCGCGCCCGCGTTGCCGATTCGCAAGGTCGTGGTTGATATGAGCGACGAACTGGCCGAAGACGCACGCGCACGCTTCGGCTTCGAAGAAGCGTCCAGCGATTGGCGCGCGGCCGTCAGCCGGGACGACATCGATGTGGTTGACATCTGCACCCCGAACAACGTCCACGCCGAAATCGCGATTGCAGCCGCGAAAGCCGGCAAGCACGTCATCTGCGAAAAGCCCCTTGCCCGCACGGTGGACGAGGCGCGTGCAATGGCTGAAGCGGTAAAGAGCTCGGGCGTGGTCAACATGGTCGCATTCAACTATCGACGGACACCCGCTGTGGCACTGGCCAAGAAGTTCATCGACGAGGGACGGATCGGGCAGATCCTGAATTTTCGTGGAACGTATCTTCAGGACTGGTCCGCCGACCCCGACGGCCCGCTGTCGTGGCGGTTCCAGAAGAACATTGCCGGGTCCGGCGCCGTCGGCGACATCGGAACCCATGTCGTCGATCTGGCGCATCACCTTGTCGGACCGATTGCCGAAGTCAACGCCATCACCAAGACCTATGTCCCGACCCGCCCGATACAGTCCGGAGGCGTGGACAAGCTGGGCGCATCCGACAAGAATGCGGACGCGCCCCGCGGCAAGGTGGATGTCGAGGACGAAATCACCTCGCTTCTGAAATTTGACAACGGTGCGGTGGGCAGCCTTGAGGCAACGCGAAACGCCTGGGGGCGCAACAATTTCATCACGCTGGAAATCCACGGCACGAAGGGATCGATCCATTTCAACTATGAGCGGCGCGACGAGCTCCAGGTCATGTTCGCCGATGATCCCGGCGACGCCCGCGGCTTCAGGACGATCTATACCGGGCCAGCGCACCCATTTGGTGATGGTCTCTGGCCGATCCCGGGTATTGGGATCGGGTACTCGGAAACCAAGATCGTCGAATGCCGGGACTTCTTCCAGGCCATCGTCGACGGAACCGAGCCAACACCGAATTTCGACGAGGCGCTCTTGATCGAACGCGTCGGCGATGCATTGATCCGTTCAGGCCAGACAGGAGCATGGGAGAAGGTCTGATGCAAGGCGCGGGTCTCGCCGTGCGCATGACAGGGATTTCGAAGCACTTCGGCGGGGTGCGGGCCCTGGACAACGTGGACTTCGAGGTCCGTCCGGGCGAGGTTCACGCCCTGCTGGGAGGCAACGGGGCGGGGAAGTCGACGATCCTGAAAGTCCTGAACGGGGTGCACCAGCCGGATGCGGGTACGATCCAGGTCAATGGCCGGCCACTGACGGTGCACACCCCGGAGGCATCGCGCGCGGCGGGCATTGCAATGAACTACCAGGAGATGAGCCTGATCCCCACATTGACCGTGGCGCAGAACGTCTTCCTGACACGCGAGCCCGGGACCGGTGCCGGCTTCATCGACGACAGGCAGGCCGAGGCGCGGGCAACGGCGCT
Source organism: Paracoccaceae bacterium (assembly GCA_965208685.1). Classification (GTDB taxonomy): domain Bacteria; phylum Pseudomonadota; class Alphaproteobacteria; order Rhodobacterales; family Rhodobacteraceae; genus JAJEFO01. Next base: position 3,300,431 of record CBDBPL010000007.1, read on the forward strand.
CTTTGCCGAACTCAAGGTCGATGTGAACCCCCGCGCCGTCGTGGGCGACCTGGGCGCAGGCCAAAAGCAACTGACCGAGATCGTCAAGGCGATCAGTCAGGATGCAAGTGTGCTGATCCTTGACGAACCGTCGACAGCGCTGGCGGTTTCGGATGTCGAACGACTGTTCGAGTTTCTCAAGAACCTGAAGGAACGCGGGGTCGCCATCATCTACGTCAGTCACCGGATGGACGAAATCGCGCGTATCGCGGACCGGGTGACTATCTTGAGGGACGGGCGGCATGTCATTACGGCCGAGATCGAGGATCTGCCGGTCGACACGATGATCGAACATATCGTGGGCAAACGGTCGCTCGGCCTTGCGGATGTCAAGCGCGGCAACGCACGCAGGGGCGAGGTCCTGCTAGAACTGAAGGACTTGTCCGGCCGCGAGAAACCGACGGAGGTTTCAACGGTCATTCACTCCGGTGAGGTCGTCGGTGTGGCCGGCCTGTTGGGATCCGGTCGAACTTCACTGGCAAAGCTGATTGCAGGGGTGGAAACCCCGGCATCCGGTGAAATCCTGATCCGGGGAAAACGGGCGGACATCCGGTCATCGGGCGATGCCGTGAGGTCGAACATCGCGCTTGTCCCCGAAGCACGCGCAACACAAGGAATCATACCCGAACATTCCGTTGCCTCGAACATCACGTTGTCGATCCTTGACCGGATTTCCAATGCGGGCTTTGTCGATGCCACCAAGGCCAAGTCTGAAACGGATGCCCAGATCGCCCGCCTTTCGATCAAGGTAGCCAGCCGTGACCATGCGGTCAGCACGCTTTCGGGCGGCAATCAACAGAAAGCCGTAATCGGAAAATGGCTGGCAACCGATCCAGATGTGCTCGTTCTGGACGAACCCACGGCCGGCATCGACATCGGGTCCAAGTCCGAGATCATCCGACTGGTCCGCGATCTGGCTCGGGAAGGCAAGGCGATACTCATGATTTCATCGGAACTGTCGGAACTTCTGACGGCATGCGACCGGATCCTGGTCATGGCCGGCGGCAGGGTCCATGCCGACGAGCCCCGAGATGCCTTTGACGATCCGAATTCGGCGGTTGGTGACACGGCACACAGGCTCCAGGCCGCCGAACAACGGCTGCAAATCGCAATTCAGAAGGCCCTGATTGCAGGGCAGAGGGGGATCCATGGCCATGCCTGATGGAGCCGGCAAAGGCTTGGGCACTTTGCGCGCCCTCGTTGGCGACTGGCGACAGAACATCATCTATATCGGCTTTGTCGTGATCTTTGTCGTTTTCGCGCTGACGCTGAACGACAAGGGGTTCTTGAACCCGAACAACCTTCTTAACATCGTTCGGCAGTCCGCGATGATCGCAGTCATGGCGATTGCGATGACCTTTGTGCTCTCTGCGGGCGAGATCGATCTTTCCGTCGGGGCTGTCGCCGGGTTGACCACGGTGACGGTTGCATTGGCCATTGCGGCGGCCGGGCCGGTTGCCGGGGTTGCGGTGGGGCTTGCCACGGGGCTGGCAGTTGGCATTTTCAATGGTTGGCTAACCACGCGGATCGGTATCCCGTCGTTCCTGACGACGCTCGCCATGATGGGGATCGCAAAGGGGGTCGCGATGTGGATATCCGACACCGCGGCCGTTCCGATCCTGCATCAGGGATACGCCTGGTTCTTCGGCGGCGGGTCAATCGGGCAAATTCCGGTGCTTCTGTTCTGGATGCTGATCCTTGGCGCAATCGGGCACGTGGCCCTGCGGCGTACCGGGTTCGGGCGGCGCGTCCTTGCAACCGGCGGCGGCGAAACCGCCGCGCGCTATTCGGGCATCGATACGCGCGGCATCAAGTTCAGGGTATTGGTGATCTCGTCCATGGCCGCAGCGCTCGCGGGCATGCTCTATGCGGGTCGGTTGCAGTCCGGCCGATTCCAATTGGGCGAGGGTGATGAACTCAGCGTGATTGCGGCCGCGGTCCTGGGGGGGACCAGCCTGTTCGGCGGCAAGGGCACCGTGATCGGCGCGATTGTCGGTGCTCTGATGATCGGCCTGATCAACAACGGGCTGATCCTGATGGGTCTGGAGTTCAGCCAGCAACTGATTGCTCGTGGCGGTATAATCATCCTTGCTGTCGCGCTGAGCCAGAAAAGAAGCTGAGGCATGATCCCCGATGCACGATATTCGGCACGCCTGTTGCCACGCCCGAGCCCCCGGCGGAACTTCAAGACATCATCTCGGCGCAGATCGCCGCGGCGCGAGTCGAAGAGGACCGTGTGAATTGAGATTCGCACTCCGATGCGGACGATCCGTGCGTGTTGATGTCCTACGAAAGCTCGCGAAGTCAGGAAGGCCTGGACAGGCGAAAGAAGATGCCCCCACCTCGTACCGCTCTCTTGACCGCCAGGATGACCTGCCCACCCGACCGGTGGCGGTCCGGCACGTGACGATGTACTGCTCGATGCAGGGACGAACCGGTCCGTTGTGGCGTAGCATCGTCCATCCGGATCTGTCCTTTGGTCACTGCTGAGAGGAGACGGACTTCGCCTACGCGCCGCCTGCCCCGTCGCACTTGATGTGCTGCGTGACCAGATTTCGACCACACTTCACGAAGGGCAATGGTGCGCCTCCCCCTATCCGATCAAGTGGAACCAGTCATGGGTGACAACCCGGAGATCGTCGGTGAAGGATTCCATAATCTCCTCCCGTTTCCGGGGCAGGTCTTCGTTGCGGAAGACGAAATGCGCCCCGGTGACTTGGCGGAACCTTGCAAGGAAACGGTTGTGCGTCGCATGGCGGTGCACGATGCGCCTCAATCGCTCGCCTGGATTCGGGTGGGGTGCGCGGGCCAAGGGCTGCAGCCGCGGACGCGTCTCGGCACCAATCTTTTTGCCTTCCACCGGCGTGAGCTTCAACGTTTCGAGGTTCAGCGTCCCGAGCAATTTCAGCCGCCCCCAGTCTTCGGCCTGACAGCGGGGCTGTTCGCGCGGACGGGCCAGCCATGCGTCGGCCGACGCTGGAAATTGGGGTGACGTGCACCAGCGCCGGCCTGACGCTCGCCTTGGCCAGTGTGGCGAAGGCAGATGGTAGGCAACGCCCCGGCATCAGGCGTGACGGCGAAATCGCAGATACTGTCAATTGCAAGAGCGAACACGCGACACTCCTGAAAAAGGAGAATTCAACAGTTTGGGCGTCAACTCGTGTCCCCTGGTGCGGTACCGGGGTGCTGAATCCGGAGCCTGCCGGCGGTGACTGCGGCGGCCAGGGCTGTCTGCCTAAAGGATGCCTTGAATTGCCAGGAATTTCCTTAGCAAGGCCACGCACTCTTCCGGCTGCTCCAGTTGAAGCAAGTGCGTCGCCTCGGGCACAAAGTCATAGTCGACGGCGGAAACGTGATGCAGGTCAAATGTGGGGAGATACGTGAAGGGAAGCGTAGGGTCGGCACCGATGACCTTTGTCGGGCAGTTCAGCGTCGTCAAGTCCAGCAAGGGCGAGAAACTCCTCACGAATTCCGCGATCTGGGCCTCGTATTCGCGAGGACAGCGGAGTTCATACGCTTCTCCGTCAGCGCTCCTGCGAAGCGTGTATCGTGCCATGAGTTCTCGCACCCCAGGCACAACTCGGGCGAACCCGGGGAAGATGGCAAGGAGTTCGGCAAATTGCTGCTCTGACTTGAAGCGGACGCTCCGATTCCGGATCGTCGCGGCCATTCGCTCCGCCGACCGGATGAATTCCTGCTCGCTGGCGGTTGGCTTGCACAGCGGCGGATCGTACAGAACCAGCGCGGAATAGGCTTCGCTGAAGGACAGCAGGGATATCAGCGCCGAAAAAGAATGGAACACGCCGACCGTTGGCTTTTCGCCATATTCCTGAACGACGGCAGAGAGAATGTGATCATGGTCGGAGATCAGCGTTGGAATGTTGTGATCCCGCTGATCACCGACCTTGTTGCGTCCGTGATTCCTCAGGTCATAGACCATCAGGTCGAAGTCGTCGGCCAGCATGGACCAGAACGGATAGTAAGGATCTATGGCGAGACCGTTGCCATGGCTCAATACGAGCCGCGGACCGAGCGGATTGCCGTGCTGGCGCACCGTGGTGGCGGTGCGCTCGTCCAACTGGACATCACATGTCGAAAGAGGAGCCGGCACCTCCCAAAAGGCCTCTTCCGGTACGGACAGCAGACCTGCTTCCTGCCGATCAGGGACTTCGACCGGTGCGCCGTTCGAAGTCATTTCACGCGAACCCGACTTGCCAGCGCCGGGATGGTTTCACGGAACATTCGCGCTGGTCGTGCGAACTCCTCAGCAAGGCCAGCAATTGACGCTGAATCTCTAGTTTCATGAATTGGTCCGCGAGCGCGTCCTCGAGCCACACAATGATAAGACTTGGTCATGCGGTGTCGGGAGCGATGCGGCGGCATGCGCTCCCGACTCTCCGTCAACCGCGTGCGTCGATAAAGTTCACAAGATCCCGGAGTGTCTCGAATTGCCGGCACTCCTCAGCGGCCAGGCCGAGACTGAACTCTTCGTTGACAAGCTTGAAAAATGAGACGCAGTCCACCGACGACACGCCAGATTCGACGAGCTTCGCGTCAAAATTGGGTTCGCGGCCAACGTCAAGATTGTCGTCTATGATCTTCTTGATGCGGTCTTCAGTTGATGGCATGGGATTTAGCCTCCTCGTTAGAAATTCAACAGACGTACATTCACACCTGCTCAGTCGTGTTCCCCGAATCATGACACGAGGAAACGAAGCCCAGTGCCGTAGAAGCGGTTAGGGGATTATATGGGTTTTGGCGGCCCTGAAAAGCGCCATTTGACCCACCCGGGTGCTTCCGAGTTCATGGCGCGCATCTTGCGCACAGGAACCGTTCCCTCGCCTGCTGTACGACGACTCGGAAGAAGTCGCTTGCGACTTGCCGCCGGATTCCTCTGCAGCGTGACGGCAACCTCAGGGGACCGGCGTTACCTCCGCCCGCCTTGACCGCAATCGACGAAGATGTCGGCACTCGCAGCCAGCGTTCCGCTCCACCATGCGGCGCTTTCCGGAGCCGAGCGCTAACGACCATAGGCAACCACGCCAGAAGGTCTTGAGTGGACGAATTGAGGCACACTTCTTGATCATTGCCGCAACCTCCGCCCGACGCGCAAGCGTGGCATGGACGAACTTGCGGCTCACGATACTGGAGCACAGGGCCAGCCGCGTTGCATGGCAAAAGATTCAAACGCGGAGAGAATATTTGTGCCATGGCTGGCACGACTTCGGGAAAAAAAGTTACAAAATCGTTGCAAATTTGGCTTTGATCTCCGACCCTCGGCCTCGCTTAGGACGGAGGGCATCATGAACAAGCTTGAAACCAGTGATGAAAGAGCTTCTCAAGACCCTGATTTCCAGACAGATTTCGAACTTGGGCAAGACAACATCCGGCCGTTCGGCCTTGATATTCACAACCCGGTCTTCCTGATTTCGAGCCTGGTCATCATCGCGTTCGTGCTTTTGGCACTGGCCAATCAGGACGCGTCGGCCGCATTTTTCGGTTGGCTGAGACCATTTCTGACCAGCGAATTCGACTGGTTCCTGGTGGCTTCGGTCGACATAATGCTCATTTTTTGTCTTGCGCTTATTTTCCTGCCGGTCGGTTCAGTCCGGATCGGGGGCAAGGACGCCACGCCGGATTATTCCTTTGCCGGTTGGATCGCGATGATGTTCGCCGCGGGCATCGGCATCGGGCTCCTGTTCTTCGGCGTTCTTGAGCCGACGTACTACAACTTCTCGGAAGGAGGCAATGCAAGTCCGCTCAACATCGACATTAGCGAGCCCGGCAACGAATATATTGGTGTTGTGGGGACCATCCACCACTGGGGTCTTGGCGGCTGGTGCGTCTACGCGGTGGTCGGTCTGACGCTGGCGATCTTCGCCTACAACAAGGGGATGCCCATGACGCTCCGGTCGGCTTTCTATCCCATTCTCGGAGAACGGGTCTGGGGATGGTGGGGCCACGCGATCGACACGCTTGCGGTCTTCGCGACGCTCTTCGGCCTGACAACGTCCCTCGGACTCGGAGCGCGGCAGGTGGCCTTTGGTCTGAACGAAGTCGCCGGTATCGAGCCGTCCAACACGGTTGTCGTCCTGCTGATCATTGGCATCACGGCGATCGCGCTCGGATCGGTCCTCTTGGGTATGGACAAGGGGGTCAAACGGCTCTCCGAGATCAATATGGTGATAGCCGTCGCGCTTCTCATTTTCGTGTTTTTTGTGACGGGTGCAGTGGCGGCGATTGCACGCTATTTCAGTGTCATGGTTGACTATGTGGCTCTTCTGCCCGCACTGTCGAACCCGTTCGGGCGCGAGGATACGAGCTTCTTTCACGGCTGGACGACCTTTTACTGGGCTTGGTGGATCGCGTGGTCGCCCTTTGTTGGCATGTTCATCGCCCGAATCTCCAGGGGGCGCACGGTCCGCGAGTTCATTCTGTGTGCCCTGATCGCGCCGACGCTCGTTTGTGCGCTCTGGATGTCGACCTTTGGCGGTGCCGCCATCGACATGCTGAACGCGGGCGGTGCGGAAGGCGTTCGCGCCACGGTGATCGACAGCTACAAGCCGGAAGGGGCACTGTTCGGCTTCCTCAAGGAGTTGCCGCTCTACAGCATCGTTTCGCCCATCGCTTTGGTCCTGATCGTGATCTTCTTTGTCACGTCGTCCGACAGTGGCAGCTTGGTGATCGACACGATCACGGCTGGCGGCAAGATGGACGCACCGGTGTCGCAACGGGTGTTCTGGTGCACGCTCGAAGGGCTGGTGGCCATCGCGCTGCTTCTCGGTGGCGGTCTTGTCGCACTGCAAGGGGCGGCCGTCTCTACCGGAATCCCCTTCACAATCGTGGTGCTGCTGATGTGCTGGTGTGTCTACGCAGCACTTCGTACCGAAGAGCGCTAAGAAACCGTAGGGTCGGCAACATCTCCGGCCCCTTCGTTGTTGTGTTCCTAGAGAAGGTCGGCGAGAACTTCGGAGATTCGCTCGACAACGAGAGCGTCGCGCAGTTCCAGCACCTGCGGGACGCAGCCTGCTGTGCGGAGTCCCGAGGCTGATGTTTGCTGCAGCACCGACGAGTCGCTCCCACGCGGGTGTACACTCATTCAAGAGACGCGGTGGAGTCGTTGCGATGACGCTTCCACAGTTCTCTTTGGCGAAACGGGGGCCGCGCCCACCCCAAGGTGTCGCTACAACGACCTTTGGCGCAATTCGCAAACCGGTCTGCAGCGGTGGCGTCCATGGATGAGTCCTTCCTTTGGCGTAGGTTCCACGCGTCGGAGGTCGCCACGGTCTTTCACATTGACCTGGTGCGCCAAGCATCTCGCGAAAGGCAGGCGATGGATTGGCTCGACGAAGCGGAGCGGTCGCGTCGGCGCCGCTTCGTGCATCCCAGGCCGGGCCTAGAATTCACGCTATGCCGAGCTGCGCTCCGGTCATTGCTTTGCCGCGAACTCGGCTGTAGCAACGACGAATTGTCGTTCGGGATATCGAAATTCGGCAAGCCGTTCGCCCGAGTGAACGGCGTTGCGGCACCGATCAATTTCAACGTCAGCCATAGCGGCCGGCACGGGCTGATCGCCTTGGCGCCCAAGGGCCGCATCGGGGTGGACGTCGAGGAACGCTCAATCAACCGCAACCTTGATGTTTGCATCCGACTACTCTTCGCCCCAAACGAACGGGCGGAATTCGAGAAAGTAAGCACACAGGACAAGGTCGAGCAGTTCTACCACCTCTGGACCCTGAAGGAGGCGTTGATCAAGGCGGTCGGTACGGGACTATCAATAGATACCGCGAAATTCGAGATTCCGCTCACAATGGTTTGCGGCGGCAAGAGCGGCATGTTCCGGTTTCCGGACGCACCAGCGGTGGCATGGGATCTCAATAGCATCGGCAATGACGAGTTCGCTGCGGCTATTGCCCATGAGCACGGGGAAGAACTGGAGGAAATTCGGTGAGTTGGACCGCTGTCCAGCAGAGGGCATGTGAGTCGGCGGCGGTGTCCGGAACCGTTCGCCGAACTGCCGTCGCGTTTCGGATGGGTGTAGGGGATCGAGCGCACCAGTACAGGGAGAATGTCAGCTTCCTCTGTGGGCGGGATCCACGAGTTCCACCACGCAATGCGGCGGGTCAACGAAGTCTTCGTTTGCCTGGAGGATCACAACAGCGGCGAAATGGCATTCCGAAGGCGTTTTCCCAAGAATTCTCGATTTCGAGTGGCATTGGCTCGAAGTCTATCGCCCAGGCCGTCAAACGGTCGATCCCGAACATGCGCCGATCAAGTGGAACCTCACGATTCCGCAAAGACAGACGCCATTTGCGCCCAAGCATGGCGAAGCCGATTCAAGCTTGGCACAACCTTTGTGGACGTCGAAACACGAGACACCGGCTTGCAGGCTTGCCGGATCGTCGCATTGCAACGCATGCGCGGCCCGCAACCGGGGAGACTTAGAGCGGGAATTCTCATGAGCTGTCCTTCGTCAAGTCCTGATCCTTGTCCGCTCCGAGACCGCGCCGCGTCTCTTGTTGGCGGCCTGCCGGTCCGCTCTGCAATCCTGAGCCGCGATCCCGAGACGGGAGAATACCCAGCCTCGAGAGAATTTCAGGAGGCACACTGCCTCGCGCACTTCTGCAATTCCCTCAATGCCACAAGCGTCGATCCCCAAGGTGTCGCGCGGATTGAGATGTGTCTCCAGGACTTCGGTGACAGGTCACGCTACTACCTGCTCTGGCCGGAGATGTACCGAGGCCCGCAACATCGTCCAGTACGCCACGCAATCCGGTCCGACCTGCCGGAGGACTGCATGATCCAAGTGGTTGCGACCGCGATCCTTCCGGAGGACTAGGATTTGGCAACTATCGGCATTCTTGGCATGGGAACGATGGGTGCAGCCGTAGGATCTGCCCTGAAGGCCTCTGGTCACCGTGTCCTGACCAATCTGGCGGGACGTTCCGACGTGTCCGTCCGGCGTGCAAATGAGCGAGGCATCGAGGTCACCGATAGTCTGAACCAGCTCATGACCGAAGTCGAAATCCTTTTCTCCATCGTGCCGCCCGATCAGGCGGTTCCTCTTGCCGAAACTCTGGCTGACGAAAGTGCGGGAATTTCCGAAAAGCCGGTGTTTGTTGATGCCAACGCGGTTGCGCCCCAGACTGTGCAGCACGTGGTGCTGCTTTGCAAGAATGCAAACCTGCCGTTCCTGGATGGCGGGATTGTGGGCGGCCCGCCGACTGCTGACGCGCGCCCACGGCTATATCTTTCGGGAGACCACGCCGACGCGGTCGCCTCTCTCGACGGGCAAGCCTTCGATCATGTCGTTCTGCATGGTCCAGCGGGACAAGCTTCAATGTTCAAGATGCTTTACGCCGGGCTGACCAAGGGTCTGAACGCGCTCTTAGTCAATCAGTTCATGGCAGCAGAGCGTGCAGACCTGTTCGAGGCCTACGTCGAGGAACTTGCAATGTCGCAGCAGTCACTTCTTGCAAGGGCTGAGAGCGTAATCCCCCGCATGCCGGCAGATGCCGAACGCTGGACGCCTGAGATGCGCGAGATCGCATCTGCGCTGGGGGAGCTAGACCTGCCAATGGGGTTTCACAAGGCTGCCGAGCGCGTCATGCAGCGGCTTGCGTCCTCACCCTTTGCGACGGAATCACGCGAGACTGTCGATCCGGACAGAACGGTTCGCGACACGTTGCGCGAGCCTTGACCCGTCTTCGACAGTTTGGTTTGCAAACCTGTTTTGTTTCAGCGGGTTGCGGGGCGCGAAGGAATTCTTGTCACTACGCGGCGGCATGGCCGGGTGACGTCTGGCGGGGATTCATATGCGTTTCACCCGTCTTCGACAGTTTGATTTTCAAACCTGTTTTGTTTCAACGGCTTGCGTGGCGCGAAAGAATCCTTGTCACTACACGGCGGCAAGGCCGGGCGGCTTCTGACGGGGATCCCGATGCGTTTCAGGCTGATGTCTCGGCATTCCCCTCCTCGATCCGGCGCACGGCCTTCGGCAGCCTGACCCCGACGCACTGGGCGATCCTGCCGGCGACGCCGACGGCTGCGCTGCGCACGGCGAACCGCTTTCCGTCATGCGCGATGACGGTTTCCGTCAACGCGTTCAGGTCGCGCAGGATGTCGGCCCACTCGGCCGTCACCCCGGCGCGCTCCATCCGGCGGAAGAGCGCGTCGCGCAGCACCAGGGCGAGGAACGAGCAGAACACGTGGCCGCAGATGGTGGCGTCGGTCTTGTGGAAGACGGGGCGCGTGTCGAGCAGGCTCTTCGCGGTGCGGAAGATCTGCTCGACCATCCAGAGCTGCTTGTATTTCAGGGCGACCTCGACGGCGGGCAGCGCGGTGTTCGTGCGCAGCACCCACATGCCGTCGAAGCGCTCCTCCTCCAGGGCCTTCTCGCGGTCGACGGACAGGGCGCCCTTGCCGGCCTTGAGATAGCGCCGGTAGCCCTTGTTCGCGATCAGGTTCTTCGCGCCGCTGCGGAGCTTCTCCTCGAGCGAGGCGAGCAGCTCCGCCCGCGTGGCCGCGTCCTTGGCGGCCTGCTCCGGGTTGTGGCAGACGACGTAGCGGCGCGACCCCTTCCCGCGCCCGCCGACCTTGACCTCCTTGACCCGCAACTCCATCGGGTCGGGGCGCTGGCGCTCGGCCTCGACGGTCACGAACGGGCCGGAATCGCGGAGCACGGTCTCGCGCACCTCCTTTGTGCCGCGCAGCCGCGCGCCGAGAATGTACTCCCAGCCCCGGGCCTCGACCGCCGCGACCTGCTTCTTCGAGATCATCCCGGCGTCGGCGACGAGGCACACCCGCCTGACGCCGAACCGGGCCTGAAGGCGCTCGGCCACCAGGTCGAGCGTGGTGACGTCGGCCGTGTTGCCCGGCCACATGTGGCTCGCCACCGGAACGCCGTCGCCGTCGATCACCATCCCGAGGACCATCTGCCTGCAGTCGCCGCGGCCGTCCTTGCTCTTGCCGAACCGGCCCAGCGTCTCGCCGCCGAGGCCGGTGAAGTACAGCGAGGTGGTGTCGAAGAACACCAGGTCGAGGTTGGTGAACAGGTCCCGGCGGCGGGCGAACAGCGCCTCCTCGACGAGGTCCTTGGTCCGCCGCGGCGCGGGGCCGCAGGGCTCCGAGGCGTCGAGAGGCTCGCCGAGCCAGCCCATCGCGCGGTACATGTGATGCAGGTCCAGCCCGTCGACGCCCTCGATGTCCTGGTCGCGTCGCCAGCGCATCGCGCTGCGGTCCGATCCGGAGACCGTCAGCCGGTGGAGCACGGTCATGAACACCGCCCGCTCGACGTCGAACCGGTGCCGGCGGCCGGCGAGCAGCGACTGGATCGTGTCCCGGCACCCGGTCTCCCGCCACAGCCGCTCGAAGACCAGGGCCGGGCCGATGGAGGCGACCCTGGCGTCCGGCTCCGCGCCGGCGCCCTCGGCAAGGACCATCAGGCGCTCGGCGAAGCGGGCGCCGGAGCGCAGGAGCTGGTCGACGGCGCCGGTGGCGGCGAGCCTGTCGCGCCTGCCGAGCGTGGCGACGACGGTCTGCCTGACTTTTTTGCCCTCGCGGCGGTTCTGGACGATCTGGAGGTACTCGTGCGGGCCGGACCTCTTGACGCGGACGAACATGGCGGCGCTCCCTTCGGACACCACATGTCTTAACGGCAGAAGTCGGCAATGCAAGGGCAAAGTGCAACATTCAAGGCCGTTTTCCACACTATCGTGGCACTACAATCCTGCGCGACGTCCCGGGACCGAGATCCCAAGGCTTTGATTTCATTGGGATCTGACGGCGGAAAACTCCAGGATCGAGGATTTACTGTCGAAGACGGGCTTGACGCCGACGGGTGAACGCTGAGGATTGCGATTGGCTTTCGTTCGGCATCGGACTTCGCAGGCTGTACATAGTTGGAGCGAGTTGACCGCGCCCGGAGCCGCGGCATCGCCATCCTGCGGGGCTGCCGGAACGGGCCCGACGCGGCCACGCCGCGGAGGCACTGCCAAACCTACATTGCGAGCAACATTGATATACTGGCAGGCATGCGGCAGGGTTCCTCCCACGGAGTTCACGGCAAGTCTGAAGGCATCGGGCTGTTCGCCGGAACTCAAGGCTGCCAAAATGGCTTCAATCTCCGCTTCTTGGCGTCCCCATCATCAAGCAATGCGTGCAATGTCCCAGCCGGTCCGAACGCATCCTTCGACAAGTCCTTGGAAACCGCGATCAAGCGGCCGTCCGGACCATTTCGTATGGAGGCGAGCTTCATCAGATGCTCTCCGGAGCGGAGATGATCTGATCGACCAGCAACCGGTGTTGGCCGCGCTTCCTGTTTGGCTCTCCGGCCTTGTTCTTGATCGTGTCCGCTTGGCCGGCATTGTCGGTCGGCATGACCAGACCACGCAAGAAGCGCGCATGCATGGACTTTGATCCCCAGGCGATCACAGGCTGTTCGCCGCACTCCCACCAAGGCTCACCGGGATTCATCGCGCGGCAGCTCTCGACATCCTGACTGATGTTGAAGGTGCCCTCGACCATGCACCGGATGCCCGGGCCCGGGTGCTTGTGCGGGTCGGTCACGCGGCCGGGCGGCGCGGTGATCTGGTCAAGGCGGAACAGCCATTCCGTGCCCGGGACCATGTCCAGCATTCCAATGACACGGCTCATTCGGTGAAGTGTCAGGACGCCCTCTCCGCGCATCAAGGCTAGTTCGGCATTGGGCAGGTCAACCTCCCAACGCCAGAGCTGAGACCAGTCGCAATTGCCCGTGACTTCGGCGTCCTCTCCGACAAAGACCGCGTTGCCGGCATTCAAGGCTTCACCGTTGACCGCCACCTCTCCGAACCGGCAATAGACGATTCGCCGCGCCGCGTTGAGCGTTCCCTGTCCGTGGTCAAGAACCTGGTCTTGGTAGAAATGGATGCTGCTAGGCATGGATGGTCCCCGCTTCAGATTAGGTTTTCGACTTCCGGGCTGTCCGGCGCATAGTGGCGCGCGCGGTAGATCCAGTTGATGCTTGTGAATTTCGGATGGAATTGCCAATTCGGGTTGACATAGTGCCAAACAACGTCACGGTCCGGCGTGACCTCGAAGATGGCCCCCTTTGCGCCTTCGCAGATCAGGGTGTTGCCCGAAGCCAACCGCTGTACGCCGGAGATGTGCGTGGAGAAGAAGTTCATCGGGTTCTTCTTTTCGGTGAAACGCCAGACGACCTTCTTGCTGTCCTTGTCGATCTCCCAGACCTGGCTGTGGGCCAGGTCGGGCGAATAGGTTCCGTTCGCAAAAACCAGAATGGTACCGTCTGCCGTCATCTGGACGTCATGTTGTCCGCCGAGTGCGTCATCCTGGAACTGCCAAACGATGTCTCCGCTCTCGCGCGACACGATGGTCAGGAGATTCAGGACCTTGAAACTCAGAAGATAGTCACCGTCTTCCAACGGATGGATCGAATTTGCGTGGCCGTAATTCCGTCGGACGGCATTTCGATGGAAAGGCCATTCTGCATGATCGGCCAGCCGCCACTCCCAAGCCACCGCGCCGTTCCTGTCGATCTCGCGAATGACTTCACCATAGATCGCGCCATCTGCCTCGCTGCCGGGCACGCCGCCCTCCAGTGCAGCGGCCTGCACTTCGTCCATCTTCTCCCAGGCAAGATAGACAGTCCGCCCGTCTTCCAATCGACGTGCATCATGATGCTGCATCGTGTCTTCATGTTCCCATGCAATTCTGCCGTCAGGTGAATATTCCCGCATCATTCCAGCACCGAAGGGGATGGGCGCAGGCGTTGATCCGGCCTCGTTCATGAACAGATTGCCGTTCGGCAGCAAATAGCACCAATTGGTGCACTTGCCGTGAACAGCCCAGCGATGGCGCACGTTGCCGTCGTAATCGACCAGCAAGGCCTGACTGGATTGGACTGGCGCGAAAAGCACATAACCGCGGGTTGATCTTCCTGGATCGTGAACCGTTACACCTGAATGGTCGATCTGCATCTGCTTTCGGTCCCCTTCGTCAGGCGGCAAAACTGGTGCGCAGGCTTTCGTTCATCTGCCATGCCGAATTGCAAGCAAGTCGTTCGGTCAACGCGGCTCCGATCGCAGCACGTGCGGCCACACTCCGGAGTTCGTGGGCCTCGCCAAGGATCGCAGCAAGGCGGCAGGGATTCCCCCAGCCTTCGCCAGCGTGGAGCGTCATTCGCCATTCCTTGCTGGCCAAGGCCCGGACACAGGCTGACTCGGTGAAGCCAGGTTTCCCTGCGCCATCGCGGAATTGGACGAGTGGACCGTCTTAAGGACCGGTGCCGGCACGGGCGGTTGGCAAAGATGAGAGCCCTTGCACATCCAGTGTTGAGCGCGGACGGCACGATCAAGAATCCTTGCGGCGAAAGTCGATCGCTGAGGCCAAAGTGCCTGTTGCGCGAGCCTGACGGTCCGACGGGCCCGATCAAGTCATCGGCAAGCGTGGTGCCGCGCAACTGGATCAAGCCATTGAACAACAGGTTGAAATCACCCGGGCAATCCTGTTGATCGGAGTTGCAACGAGTGACCGCTTTGGCACAAGGGCCGCAAATGCGACGGCTGCCACTTTGATCGACGTGAGTCCTTCCATTGTTCGGGTCGCATTGCTGCAACCGCCCAAGTGTGAGTCAGAATCACTTGCTGGTCAAGAACAATGTAGCATATGCTACAATTTTTTGTGGCGCTCGCTACAAAATTCCTTGCCAAGCCGATTCGATCCAACGCACCCTTGATCCAGACCTGGTCTTCGGGATTGCATGCAAGATGCTGGAAACGCCTAGAAATGACATAGACTTCGGCGCGTTCATCAATATCAACATGGACCGCGCCGTTCGGCGATTGCGCGCAATGTTTCGGGCCGAAGCTCTCCACAAGGAAAGACTGAGCGTTCAAGAGTGGCGCGCTCTGCTGAATCTCGCGCGATTTGGCGATTGTCATCTTCGAGAGCTCGCGAGACTTGCCGGCCTGGATGCCACCCACACAGGTCGAGCTGCATTGGAACTCGAAAAGAAGGGCCTCATTCGCCGTTCTGACGATGAGAACGACGGACGACGCAAGCGCCTTTGCGTCACAAGAGTCGGCCATGAGGTCGTTGATCGGGTTTGGGCGAAGGCGCTCGATCTCGACGCGCGCGTTCAGTCCAGGCTCGGAAAGACGCGATACAACGCGGTCAAGGAGGCACTGGTCATTCTTCTGGAGATGTCTGCCGAGGAGGAGGCTGCGGAAGAAGTTCATGTCGCCGAATAGAGGTTGCAGCTCAGGAGGAGCAACGTGACGCAAACAGTCGCTGAATTGACCGTCGGCTCGCTGATTTCGAACGGTGTCGACACGCTCTACTGCCTGCCCGGGGTTCAACTCGATCCGTTCCTGGATGCCTGCTACGACACGAGGGACAGACTGCGGATCATTCACACCCGCCACGAACAAGGCGCGGCATACATGGCCACGGGAGCGCAAGTGGCGACTGGCCGTCCCCAGGCGTATTGTGTTGTTCCCGGCGCCGGGTTCTTGAACTCGACCGGCGCCCTCTCGACCGCGTATGCGATCCATTCGCGGGTTCTTGCCTTGATCGGTCAGATTCCGAAGGGCACGATCGGCAAGGGATTCGGCGTGCTGCATGAGATTCCGGACGAGCTGGGCATATTGGCGCGGTTGACGAAGATGGCCTCGACGCTTGGTCGCGCGGAGGACGCCGCTGACACCCTGCGAAGCACATGGCGTGCCTTGAAATCGGGGCCGCCGCGACCGGTCGGCCTGGAAATCCCGGTGGATTTCTGGAAGTCGGATTCAGGCTTTGCCGGCGAACTGATCGTGACCTCCGACCCCGGTCCCGCCATCGATGAAGACGCGGTCGCCGAGGCCGCAAAGCTGATGCGTTCGGCCACGTCGCCCTTGATCGTGGTTGGCAGCGGCGCGCTGGATGTCAGCCATGACGTGCGGCGGCTTTCAGAAGCCCTCTCCGCACCCGTCGTCGCCTTTCGAAACGGGCAGGGCGTGATGTCCGCGGACGCGCCATTGCACATCACGATGCCTGTCGCGCATGCAGTTTGGCCCAAGGTCGATCTGGTGATCGGGCTCGGGTCACGCCTGCAATCGCAGATCATGGCCTGGGGTGCGGATGACGACCTGAAGATCATCCACGTGACGATTGACCCCGAAGAGATCGGGAGGATCAGGAATCCTACGGTCGGTCTCTGCGCAGACCTTCGTGATGTGCTGCCTGCCCTGCTGTCAGTGCTGGAAGGCCGGGAACACAAGCGCGACGATTGGGTCGAAGCGGTTCTTGCAGAAAAGACCCGAGTAAACGCAACGATTTCCGAAAAGCTCGCCGCACAGCTTGCATGGCTGCAGGCCATTCGAGCCGAGTTGCCGCGCAACGGCATTCTCGTCGATGAGATCACGCAGATGGGATACGTTTCACGGTTCGGTTTTCCTAGCTACCTGCCAAGGACGGTTGTTACGCCCGGGTACCAGGCGACGCTTGGTTACGGATATGCCACCGCGCTCGGCGTCGCTGACGCGCGGCGAGACGTACCGGTCGTGAACTTCTGCGGCGATGGCGGGATCATGTTCACGCTGAACGAAATGGCGACTGCCGTTCTTCACGAAATCCCGCTCACGACGGTCGTCTTCTCGGATGGGCACTTCGGCAACGTGAGAGGCCTCCAAAGAGATCACTATCAGGGTCGCTTCATTGCCAACGACCTCGCCAATCCCGATTTCGTAAGATACGCCGAAGCGTTCGGCGCCCAAGGCCTTCGCGCAACCACCCCGGACGAACTGCGCGCACGCCTCCGAGAGGGCATGGCACATGCAGGACCGACGCTGATCGAAGTGCCGGTCGGTGAATTCAACAGTCCCTGGGAATTCGTCCTTATGCCAAGGAACAGGGGACCTTGACATGCTGGATCAAGCCACCATCAACACACTGCGCACCGCACCTGCGTCCTTGCGTGAGCATCTGGCACCGAACCGACCGTGATCGCTGCAGGCATCGTCGGACTCCCCACATTGCTCGAATGCCGACCGTTCGTTCCGCGACGGAATGCGGGTCGAGGCACGCTTGCCCTTGATGTCGCTCGATTCGCACTGCAAGGGAAGGCATGGAGTTCGAGAGCTGCATGCACCTCGCCCTGGAAGAGGCACGCGCCGCCGCAGACCGGGACGAAGTGCCGGTGGGGGCCGTCCTGATCGGCCCTGACCGAAAGATTCTGGCGCGCGATGGAAACCGGACACGCGAGCTGTCCGATCCGACTGCTCATGCGGAAATGCTGGTCATTCGCGCGGGAGCGACGCGCCTCGGCTCCGAACGCCTGACAGGGTGCGACCTGTACGTGACGCTGGAACCTTGCGCGATGTGCGCAGCGGCGATTTCGGCGGCCCGGATCGCGCGCCTCTACTACGGCGCACCTGACCCGAAATCCGGTGGCGTCGCCCATGGTGCGCGCGTGTTCTCGCATCCGCAGGCGCATCACGTACCCGAGGTCTATGACGGAATTGGCGCAGAGGCTTCCGCGAAGCTGCTCCGGGAAATGTTCCAGGACAAGCGCTGACTGAGCGACGGGGCGTGGCGATGCACGCGCTTCACAAGCGCGGTCCCGGTCGAGGCCGCACGCTCGCGCCAATCAAGGGTCTCGATGTCGTCGGCGGCCGTGCGAACCGGCAGCTGCCCGGCGACGGACGACACGGATCAGATTTCAAGCGTCTCCATCACTTGCGGCGTTCGCACGTCCACTCCGGGCAGGCCAGCCACGAGTTCGTCCGCCGACTGGGCGAGAATCGGGAACGTCTTGTAGTGGCAGGGAATCACTGTCTTGAAATCGAAGTACTTCTTCGCCGCCCAGGCTGCAGCCTTCATGTCCATCGTGAAATGCCCGCCAGCGCAGAGAATTCCGATGTCCGGCGCATGGTATTCGCCGATCCAGGCCATGTCTGCCATGATGTCGGTGTCACCCGAGACATAGATGCAATGTCCTTCCCCGCGGATGACGAAGCCTGCCTCGGCACCTGCATAAACCGGTCCGGCATCGGAACCCAGCGAGGACGAGTGGGTCGCCGCAACCATCGAGACCGCGACCTTGCCCAGATTTACCGTGCCGCCCTTGTTGAATCCCACCGTTGCCACGCCCTCGGTCGCCTCCCAATGACCCATCAGGTCGTAAATTCCGACGAGCGGCGCCCCGGTCTCCCGAGTCAGCGCAAGCGCATCTCCCGTGTGGTCGCCATGCCCATGAGTCAGAAGGATGTGGGTAGCGCCTTCTACAGCAGCGTCGCGGCTCTCTTCCGGAAAGACAGGATTGCCGCTCAACCAGGGATCCACGAGCAGCGTCTGGTCCTCGATCTCGATCCGGAATCCGCCATGGCCCAGCCAGGTGAGTTTCATTTGCACCTCCCATCTACCTCCGGTTCAGGATAACAGGAGATGACATGGACTTGACAGGCACAATCGACGGATATTGCGAACGGACGGATCCCGCTTTCTGGTCCGAACCTGTCAACGCGGTCACAAACCTGGCCTTTCTCGTGGCCGCAATCGTGATGTGGAAACGAACGCGCGGCATGCCGGCAGGACAGATGCTGTCGGCGCTCCTGTTCCTTATCGGCGTCGGGTCGGGGCTGTTCCACACCTTTGCAACGGGCTGGGCCGCACTTGCCGACGTCGCGGCAATCGTGGCGTTCACGCTTGCCTATCTCTACGTTGCAAACCGGGACTTCATGGGCTGGCCGATCTGGATGTCCGGCCTCGGAACCCTGGCCTTCCTGCCATATTCCCTGATCCTGACGCGGGTCTTCGAAACCCTTCCGTTCTTCGCGATATCAAGCTTCTATTGGCCCCTGCCCCTTCTCATATTCGCCTACTCGGCGTTGTTGCTGCGATCCTCCCCGGTGACTTCCCGCAACCTTGCGGGCGGCGCGGCGATCCTTTGCGTTTCGTTGACGGCCCGGTCCGTGGATGAACTGTTCTGCATGGCCTTCCCGCTGGGAACACATTTCGTCTGGCACCTGTTGAACGCGATCATGCTCGGCTGGATGATAGAGACCTGGCGTCGCCACAGATCCTGATCCAGCACTTCCCGAGCCTGGCCTGAACGGAACGCGAGTGACACACGGCATTTCCAGGTGGTCTTTCCTATCGTTCATTGTCGATCCGTTGCGCGACGGCCCTGGAATTCCAATGGCGGACTTCCCGCGCCAGAACACGTGAACCTGCCTCGAAACAGGAAGAGCCGAGAGACCGAAGACGGCAGGAAGGCTCTCGGCATCGAGATGCGCGACCGTCTGATTGCAGGGCCGCATGGCGAAGTTCCCTGCCAGGGAGGCGACAAGCATCTGGATTGCCGCCGCAGGGGGTTCGTTGGCACGCAGGCCGAAGCCGAACTGCCGGGAACCCGGCCTGGGCGACCTATCAGGGGCATGATCCTTGAATCCCGAAATGCGCGGGGCGGGTTCCGGATCACCCACTCCGAACCCGAGACGCTGCTCCGTGATCACGACGCGGGCGAGGTCGGCGCCATCGCCGGTCAGAACTGCGGGGACCCGTCCCGGCATCCCGTGCGCACGCTTCAATCAGGGGAAGGGCCTTCAAATGAAAAGTGTCGGGCGTTCACGCTTGAAGATGCGGTCATAGGGTTCGCCTCCCAGAAGTTCGCGGGCATGTCGGTGGCCGGAATAGACGGCAGCCTGGATCGTTCCCGGCACTTCGGCGTCGCCGATCGTTCGGTGCGGAATGTCGCGACGGTGCAATTCGCGGGACAGTGCGTCGTCCGGCATCCGGTTGGTAACTGATACCAACGTCGATCCAAGAATCGGATCGACCTGGTCACCGGTATCTGATCGCACGACGTGCAGGGCGC
This sequence comes from Paracoccaceae bacterium, assembly GCA_965208685.1. GTDB lineage: Bacteria > Pseudomonadota > Alphaproteobacteria > Rhodobacterales > Rhodobacteraceae > JAJEFO01. The sequence goes on from CBDBPL010000007.1 coordinate 3,320,328, forward strand.
CGTTTTCCCAACTCGTGGCAGTCGAATTTGGATGCATGCTCACGCCGGATGCCTTCAACTCGGCGATCATTCTTGGTTGCTCGAGCGTGCTCATCATCCAGCCGCCGATTATCGGCGCGCCGGTCACGATGTGGACGTCATGGCCCTTGTCCGCGAGATGCGCCGCAAGCGCGTTGGCCATGTAGTAGTGATCGTCATCGTAAATGACGACCTTTCCACCGGGCACCGCCCCGTTCAGGATGTCGTCGGGGGTCAGCGCATGGTCAGCGAATCCCGCGATTGACGTCAGGTTGGAGCGACCGCGCCCGTCATCCAGCCAGTGCGCACCGGTCGCAACGAGAACTTCGTCGGCGTTGAACTCCGCAATTCCGTCAACATCGAGGTCGCTGTTCGGGAACAGGCTGACATTTGCCATCTGTTGCAGTTGATAGAGCCGATAGTCGCGCACCCGACCCCAGGCAGACAGGTTCTTGATCCCCGCCTCCTTCGCGACCCGGCCGCCCATCTCCGGCGCCTTGTCCGCAATCGTGACCTCGTGCCCTGCACGCGCCAGCGTCAGCGCCGCCTCCAGCCCTGCAGGACCTCCTCCGACGATCAGGACACTCTTTGTCCTCTCCGATCTTGGCACGAATTCAGGGTGCCAGCCGCGACGCCACTCCTCGGAGACGGTGGGATTCTGTGTGCAGCGCACGTGAATGCCGGACACTTCGACCGACACGCACACGTTGCACCCTATGCACTCGCGTATGTCGTCGACCCGGCCTTCCCGGACCTTGGCAGGCAAGAACGGATCCGCGATGGAAGCCCTTGCGCTGCCGATGATGTCAAGCACGCCGCGCCTGACCTGGCTGACCATTGCATCAGGCGACGTGAAGCGACCGACGCCCAGGACAGGCTTTCTCGTTACCTCCTTGACGAACCTTGTCACGTCTTCCTGAAAGCCTTCCGGCTCGTAGCGCGACGTGCTGCTGTCCGCGCTCCAGCCAGAAACGTTGACGTCCCAGAGATCGGGCAATTCAGCCAACGCCTCCACCGCGTCGCGTCCCTCCCCGTCGAACTGGATGCGCTTGGGACCTGAAGCTTCGTGCACGGCAAAGCGCAGGGCGATCGCCATTTCGCCTGCGGCTTCGTCCAGCGCGTCTTCCAGGACCTCGCGCAGAAGCCGCAGGCGATTTTCGAAGGAGCCGCCATACTCGTCGGTTCGGAGATTGTAACACGGCTGCAGGAAATGCCACAGGATCGACGCGTCATGCGCCGCATAGACATAGGCGATGTCGTAGCCGGCTCTCTTTGCTCTCCCGATTGCAGCTCGGTGCGACTGCCGCAGGCGCCGGATGTCGGACTTGTCCATCGCCTTGGCCGAATAGGGCATTTCCGGCTTCAGCGATGGCATGCTTGACGGGCCAAGGATCGGGTAGCCGTTCTCGATGCCGCGCGACCTCAGTCCCGTATGGCCAAGTTCGATCGACGCCAACGCGCCATGTTCGTGGATCTTTTCGACTGAGCGCGCGTGCACCTTGACGTCGCCGTCGTCCCAAAGTCGTTCATAGGGAAGACCAGAGAGATCCGATGTCGGATCGATCTCGGTCAGTTGCATTCCCACGATGCCCCAACCGCCTTCGGCACGCATCGCGCGGTTGCCGATGGCGCCGTTGGGCTGAAGGTAGGAATTGCCATTGGCGTAAGGCGCCACCGAGAACCGGTTGGGTGCCGTGACGGGCCCGATCCGGACCGGTTCGAACAAGACGTTGTATCGCTGATCCACCATGGCTCACTCCATGCTGATGGTGCCGTCAGCGACCCAGCCGTCGATGATTTCCACGACCTTCTCCGAAAACGCCAGGTCGTTGATGTGGCAATCCATCACCGTCAGCCCGACGGGCGCGGTCATCTCCGCCTTGTAGGCCTCGACCATCGTTGCCAGCGCCTCGGGATCGTGCGCGGGCATGCCCTCGGTGTCCCAGGCGTGGATGCCGCGGGTCGGCAGCACAAACCGGACCGGACCATTCGACTTCTTGAGCCGGCCCGCGACCTCCCTGGCCAGGTCGCAGCGTTCCTCGGCGGTGAGGGCGGCCGAGGCGATCAGGCGGTTGTGGGCGTGGAACTGGCGGTCGCGAAAGCGCTCGGGCACCGGTTGCCAGGCTGCAAAGTCGATCATGTCGCCGAATCCAGGCGCGGCTATGATCGGCGTGCCCCGACGTCCCGCGGCAGTCATCCGGTGCGCGCCGGCATTGACGATGGAACCGACCATCAAGTTGCCGATCTCGGCCACGGCAAGCTCCAGAACACAGGCGAAATAGCCCTGTTCGGCAAGGCTCTCCATCGCCATGCCGCCCATGCCGGTGCCGTGAAACACTGCCAGCGAAAACCCGCGGTCTATCAGCGGCTGGCGCAGGTGCACCATGTACTGCAACGCTGACGACCCGAAGCTGACCATGCCGATGACCGGCCGGTCCGGGTCGGGCGCCACCACGGCCTGTGCGGCGCCCCAGACCGCACCTGCCGCCTGGCTGAGCGTTGCCATGCAAATTTCGTTCAGCCCGTAGAGACCGCCGGCCCACAGGATCATCTGGATGTCGGCCGAGAGCCGCTCGGGTGGGATCAGGGCGGAAAAGGCAACGGTCGAGACCACGTATTTTGGCACGCCGACCGGCAAGGCGCGCGCGCAATCAAGGGCAAGATCGGTGCCCATCGTTCCGCCCAATGCCAGCATGCCGTGAATCTTGCCACTCGCGTGAAGATTCGCGGTCAGCCTCGCGGCCCCTTGTGCCATGATCTGCATGGCGTGGTTCTCGTCGCCGCTGTCGATGGCATCCTGAATGGTCTTGCCCGCAGCCTCGGCTACCTGGTGCTTTGAAATGTCCGTTGGAGCGTCAGGATCTCCCAGAACGCTCACGTCCATCGCGATCACGCTGCCGCCAAGCTCGCGGATGCGATCGCACACGAAATTCAGTTCGGCATCCTTCGTGTCGTAGGTGCCGATCACCAGAATTGTCTTTGCGTCACTCATCTTGCCCTCCCAGTTGCTGGTCTAGCCCCGCATTGTCTCGCCCCCAGGGTCGTAAAACGGCTCCAACTGAACCTTCACCGGATGCATCTCCCCGGCAATCTGGACTTCGAAGCCTCCTTCATCGATCCAGTCTTGGCTGACCCCGTCGCCGCAATGCAGACTCGCCAGCCCAACCATGGCTTCGATCCGGAAACCCCAATCGCCGGACGTCACGAATCCAACGATCTTGCCGCCCTTCCAGACGGGTTCGTTGTGGATGAGATACGGTCCTTCCTCGGCGGTCAGGCCGGGAACCTTGATGCAGACGGTCCGCCACTTGGTTGCCGGTGCGTCGGCTTCTTTCTGTGCGGCCAGGCGCGCCCTGCCAATGAAATCGTCTTTCGAGAGATCGACGGCAAAGCCAAGGCCGGTCTCGTACGGGGTGTCGTCTTCGCCGATGTCATGACCGAAATGGCGAAAGCCCTTTTCGATCCGGCAGGCATTGAGTGCAAACATCCCCATGTGCCGGAGGCCATGCGGACGGCTGGCTTCGCGAATGGCCTCGTAGAGCCCCGCAGCAAACTCGGTCGGGAACAGCATCTCGTAGCCAAGCTCGCCCAGGAAGGACCGTCGGATCACCCAGCCCCGGGCATAGGCGAGATCAACCTCACGTGCGGCTCCGAAGGGAATCGCTTCACTCGAGAATTCGTCACGGCTGAGACTCTGAAGGATCTCGCGGGATTTCGGGCCATGGATCGCAAGCAGGCAATGTGCCGAAGTCGCGTCGAAGACCTCGAAGTGCATGTCTGCGTCGGCATGCCAGCGGATGAACTGCTGATCGCGAATCTGGCTTGGATGGCCAGTGACGATCATGAAGCAGTCCTGGCTCTGGCGGGTGACGGTGACGTCTGCCTCGATCCCGCCCCTTTGGTTCAGAAACTGCGTATACACCGAGGTCCCGGGTTCGACATCCATCCGGGCACCGCTGACCCGATCAAGGATGCGCCGCGCATCAGGGCCCTGCACAACGATCTTCGCGTACATGGACTGATCGACCAGAACTGCCGCGTCCCGCGCCGCGATGCATTCCTGCCGCACGAAATGCGACCAGGGCTTCCAGCGCAGCGAAGGTGCATCGACCCAGCCACCACCCTCGGTGTCGAAATACATCGGGACTTCCCATCCGATCCGTTCGGCGAAGCACGCCCCGACTGCCGCAAGCTTTTCGTGCAGCGGCACGCGGCGGACCCCCCGGGCGGAGCGGACCTGGTGTCCGGGCCAGTGCAGTCCGTAATGAAAGCCAACGGATTCCGCGGCCCGGTCCTGATTGTAACGGGTATTGGCTTGATAGGGATGCGCGCGCGTCGCCAGAAGCGGACCCATTGATCGCGAAGGGCTGCCGTCGATCAACCACTCCGCCATGGTCAGCCCGACGCCGCCGGAATTGAGGATGCCGTTGGAATTCATGCCCGTCGCGACAAAGACGCCCTGCACTTCAGGGATCGGTCCCAGGTGCGGGCGGCCATCCGGCGTAAAGCTCTCTGGTCCGCAGAAGAAAGTCTGGATGCCCATGGTGCCCAGCGACGGCATCCGGGCGAACATCCGATTCAGTTCGGGCTCCAGATGCTCCATGTCGAATGGAAGCTCGTCGAACTCGAAGTCCTCGGGGATCGGTTGTTCCTTGGCCCACGTCTTGCCCTGCGCCTCGAACGCCCCGATCAGCAACTTGCCGGCGTCTTCCTTCCAGTAGGTTCGCTCTTCGCTGATGTTGAGGATCGGTTGGGTCGAAGGCAGTCCTTCGACGGGCTCCGTCACGATGTAGAAGTGTTCGCACGCGTGAAGCGGAATCGTAATGCCTTGCGACTTGGCAAATTGGTGGCTCCACATTCCGCCCGCAATCAGGACCTTGTCCGTTGCGATGGCACCGCGGTCGGTGACAACGCCGACAACCTTTCCTTCACGGACTTCCAGACGCTCGGCTTTGGTAGCCTCGAGCACCTGCGCGCCCTGGGCCTTGGCCCCCTTTTGCATTGCAACCGTCACATCCAGTGGATTGACCTGCCCGTTTGACGGAACGTGAAGGGCGGAAATCACGTCTTCCGTGACAAGGTCGGGCCAATGCTCCGACAATTCCTCCATGGGCATCATTCTGGATGGAACACCGACACGGTTGGCGTGGTCATTGCTGCGCAACAACTGCTCGTGACGCACGTCGCTCAATGCAAGGTTGATCGTGCCGTTCTGCTTGTAACCCGTCGCCTGACCCGTCTCGGCCTCGAGGTCCCTGAAGAGCCTGGCAGTGTATTTTCCCAGTTCCGTCTGGGCCGCGCTGTCCCGAAGCTGGCCGACGATGCCGGCGGCGTGCCAGGTCGTGCCACTGGCGATCTTGCGCCGTTCGACCAGAACTGCGGGTACGCCGCGATGGGCCAGATGATAAAGCGTGGAGACACCAATTACGCCACCGCCGATGATGACAACTGGCGCTCGGGGTGGAAGGTCTGCTGCCATGATGACCCTGCGTTCCCGGTGTCAGGCCGCACCAAGGCCAGCGTCGAGCGCCGAGATTATCGCTTCGATCTCGCCTTCCGAAATGACCAGCGGCGGTGACAAGAGGATGTTGGGTCCGGAAATGCGGACAATGACGCCGGCTTCATAGGTCGCGTCATGAACCCTCTTGGCCGCTCTCGGATCGATCGGCGTCTTGGTCTCGCGATCCTCGACCAGTTCCAACGCGGTCATGAGACCTTCGCCCCCGCGCAGGTCTCCGACGATGCTGTGCCTGTCCTTGAGCGCCTTGAGCCCCTCGTGGAGCTGTGTGCCTCGCACCGCGGCGTTGTCCTTGACGTTCAGCTTGACGGTCTCATCGAGCGTCGCGATCGCGGCCGCCGCACCCACGGGGTGCCCTGAACAGGTGTATCCCGACGCAATGTAGGCGCGGCCAGTTTCGTCGCTTTCGAACGCGTCGGCCACATGTTCACTCACCATGACCGCTCCGAAAGGAAAGTACCCGTTGGTGATCGCCTTGGCCGTCACCGCGAAATCCGGCCTGACGCCCCAGTGGCGCGAACCCGACCAGCTTCCGGTGCGCCCGTAGCCTGTGATCACCTCGTCCGCGATCAGCAGGATTCCGTTCCTGTGACAGATCTCGCGCACGCCGGGCATGAAACTGGCATGCGGAACGATCACGCCGCCAGCGCCGAGGATTGGCTCCATGATGAATGCCGCGATGGTCGCCGGGTTCTGGAAGGCGATTTCGTCCTCGATTGCCTGCAGGCAAAGCTGCGCAAGTTTTTCAGGATCGCTTTCGTTGAAGGGATTGCGATAGGTCCACGGGCACGGCATCTGATGGCATCCGGCCAGCAGCGGCTCGTACTGCGTCCGGAAAGGCGAATTGCCGTTCACCGAGGCTCCGCCAGTGTGCGTGCCGTGATAGCCTTTCTTCAGGCTGAAGTACTTGATCCGGCCTTCTTCCCCGCACAACTTGTGATACTGGCGCGCCAGGCGCAGCGCGATTTCAACGCCGTCGGACCCGCCGGACGTATAGAACGCCCGTGTCAGACCATCCGGATCGAAAAACTCGCGAAGCATCCAGCTGAGTTCGATCGAAACGTCATTGGTCGTGCCGCGAAAGATCGAGTAGTAGGGCAGCGCGTTGAGCTGCGCATACATGGCATCCTTGATTGCATCGCAGGAATAGCCAAGGTTCACGTTCCAAAGTCCACCGACGGCATCGATGACTTCATGCCCATCAAGATCGGTAATCCGCACTCCTGATCCCCTGGTCAGGATCTGCGGTGCATTGGCACGCATGTCCGCAGGATGTGCCATTGGGTGCCACAGGTGCTTGGCGTTGTTTTCCTTCAGGAAATTACTGTCCTTCACGAGACCTGCTCCCCTCGTCCCTGGTTCCCGGCACGCCCGTTTCGGGAAGTCCGACTGGCTGTGCCTGGGCTTGGGCTTGGGATTTGCCCAAGAGTGCTTTCATCGGTCGCTTTCCCGTGCTGCTCTGAAGCCGCGCCAAAGGCCAAAGGCATGGCTTGCCAGCACAATGATGATGATCAGGAACAGCATGAAAGCGATCGGACGGTCGACGAAGTCCAACGGCGTCTTCACCCGCATCATGGACGTGCGAAGCTTGTCTTCCATGATGCCGCCAAGCACCATGCCGAGAATGATCGGCACAATCGGCAGGCTGAACCGTTTCATGATGAAACCGAAGATTCCAAACCCGGCTGCAACTGCGCAGTCGATGGCGGAATTGCGCAGCGAATACACCCCGACAAACGACAACGTCAGAACGGCCATTCCGATGAAACGGGTCGGAATCTCGATGACCTTCAGCAGGATGTTCGTGGAAAACAGCAAGAACACCAGGACCAGAACGTTCAGGACGAGCAACGCCAGGTAAATTGCGACGACGAAGTCCAGCTGGTTCTGGAAGAGGCCTGGTCCGGGAATGACATTGTGGACATAAAACACGGCCAGCATCATCGCTGTGAGTGCCTCGCCCGGGATGCCAAGCGCAAGCAGCGGGATCATTGCCGCGGCGGGCACTGCATTGTTGGCCGTCTCCGAGGCGATCAAGCCTTCCGGCGACCCCTTGCCGAAGGACTCGGGGGTCTTCGAGGTCTTCTGCGCGTAGGTGTAGCTGAGGAACTGGGCGGTGAACTCGCCCACGCCCGGGACCATGCCCATCATGACGCCAAAGCTGCCGGAAGCTGCGGCGACACGCTTGTAGACCGCCAGCTCCTTGAACCCTGACAGCAGCCCTCCGGTGATCGGCTCGGCGTGGGCGCGCTTGTCGGGTTCGACGAGCAGGACAAAGGCCTGACTGATGGCGAACAGGCCCAGAACGACAACGATGAGGTCCACGCCGCCCGACAGCCACGTCTGCCCAAAGGTGTAGCGCTGCGAGTACTGAAGCGTCTCGAGCCCGATCGTGTTCAGCCAGATGCCGAAACCCGCCATCATGCCCGCGAGCAGGATCTGACCTCGATGTGCAAGGACGACGAGGATGACCCCCAGCAATGCTGCCAGAAAGATCTCCCGGCTTCCGAACATCGGCGCGATCCACGCCAGAACCGGGGACAAGAGGATGAGACAGACTATCGAAAAGACGGCGCCGTAAAAGGAAGCGGAATAGGCCAGCGACAAGGCACGCCGAGCCTCTCCACGCTCGGTCATTGGCGTGCCCTCATATGTGGTGAGAGCGTTGACCGCAGTTCCGGGCGTGTTGATGAGAATCGCGGGTATGGCGCCGCCATACATGGACGATCCGTAAATTCCCAGCAACGCGGACAGTCCCACGATGGGGTCCAGCGAAAAAGTGGCCGGCAAGAGAATGGCAATGGCCACCGCGGCCCCGACCCCGGGAATGGCGCCGATGATCACGCCACCGACCGAACCGACCAGAAGGGCGGCAACGACGTCCCAACGCGCAAGGATCAGAATTGCGGAGCCGAGCAGTTCCATGGTCAGAAATTCACGATCATGAAGTTGCGCAGAGGTCCGTGCAGGTATTCATAGACCGCGCCGCCCGGGATCTTCACGGAAAGGCCGGTCTTGAACACCAGCACGATCGTCAACCCAAGCAGCGCGGCCGCGCCCAGGCTCCTGACGTCGCGGTAGCCCTGCCTGAAGGCCAGCGAAGTCGTGAATGCCATGGTCGTGGCAAGATAGCCCAGCACCGGCACTGCTGCGACATAGACCATGTACCAGACCAGGTATTCGAAGGCGCGCAGCCAAACCGCCACTTCGCCCGGATCCCAGCCCGCCTTGACCCGCCAACTCAACGCGAATTGCGCGAGTCCGAAACCCACCATCGAGAGAACTCCGATGGCAGGCCAGAAACGTGGCTGTTCCACCAGTTTTCCGTTGGGGACAAATCGCGTCTCGGCAGCCAGCTGGGAGAGAAGAAAGATCGAGAACAGCACGAACAGGGCAATGAAGATCAGAACGCCCGGACGGTGGGTGGACACTTCGCGATGCTGGGTCATGTGCGCATCCAGAGAACCGAAAGAACTGCCCCTTTGGAAGGCTGGCGCATGATCACGCCAGCCCCATTGTGTCAGCCAACGGCTATTCCAGCATTGACCGGATCGTAGCCGTCGTCTGCATGTCGTTCTGAATCTGCTCCGCCGCCGCAGCAGCGCCCACCCAGTACACGCCGGCACCTGTCTCGCTTGCCAGCTTTTGGGCGCGCTCGCCCATCACCGTCTTCTCGGCAACCGCGATGATCTTGTCACGCACGTCTTGCGGCGTGTCCTTGTGCACGAACAGGCCGTTCCACAGGGAGATGTTCAATTCCGGAACAAGTTCACCCATCGTTGGCGCATCCGGGGTGATCGGAATACGGTCACCGGTCACCGACGCCAGAACCTTGATGTTGTCCAGGCACGGCAGCACGAGTTGCAGCGTCGTGTTGATGACATCGGCGTCACCCGAAGCGAGGGTATTGCAGTCGAGCATCGGGTAGGCGGCCTCGGCGCCCCACTCGAACCCGGCAGCCTTGGCGTAAGCCATGGTGACCTGGGTCGGAATCAGGTTCGCGCCAAAATGTCCGAGCGCCAACTCGTTGGACTTTGCGTGTTCGGCCATTTCCTCGATCGTGTCATATGGTGCATTGCCGCCTGCGACGATTACGAACGGGTAGGTCACGAAGATGCCGAGTGGATCGAATTTCTCCGGGGTAAGTTCGGGAATGCCGATCTCGTGGCCTATCAACGGCACACCGATCACAAAGGACCCGATCGTGTAGCCGTCGGCAGGGGCGTTCGCCACCTCGATCGCGCCGGGGAAAGGTCCGCCGCCGCCGCCGGGCTTGTTCACGACCGCGGCCGCCACGCCGTACTCGTTCTGGAAGTCTTCGGCGATCATGCGGGTCAGAACGTCTTCCAGGTCTCCCGGTGGCCAAGGCACGATGAAGCTCACGGGCTTCTCCGGGTACTCGGCGAGGGCTGCGCCCCCACTCAAAACAGCCACCGCGGCGGCAATGGACGCTATCGTGTGTTTCATCACTTCCTCCCTGAGTTGATCGATATTTGACACGCTGGTGCGATAATGATCTATTTTATGTGTCCGCAAGTCAACAATTTCGCGTCTTGTCCGGGAGCAAAATTATGAGCACTGTGGATAAGGCATTGAGTGTGCTGAGTTTATTTTCCGAGAGCACCCCTAACTTGGGCTTGTCAGAGATTGCCCGGCAGCTCGGCTGGGACAAATCGAACATACAACGCTACGTATCTGACCTGACTCGACATGGCATCCTGGAACAGTCGCTGAAGGACAAGTCCTACCATCTCGGGCCATCCCTGACGCGGCTGTCGATGCTGCGCGATCTCACTCATCCAGTGGCAGGCGAAGTGACGCGAGCCCTGCACGATCTTGCCGAAGCAACCGGCGAAACGGCACATTCAAGCATGCTCGTTGGCGACAGATTGATGACTACCGGGATCGTCGAGACAAAGATCAAGGGCACCCGGGTCTACATCGATCCCGCGGAAGCCCTGCCATTTCATGCAACGGCGTCCGGACTGGCATTCCTGTCTGCCTCGCCGGATGCGCGGGTTGACGGAATCCTGAGCGGGAAGCTGCTCCGTTTCACGCACAACACCGAGATGGACCGCAACAAGCTGCTCAGGCAGATCGTGAAGGTGCAGGTGACGGGCTATGCAAGGGCGTCGGGTACATATGAAAGCGACGTTGTTGGCATCGCGGCGGCGATCATGGGATTTCGTGGCGAAGCCGTAGGCGCAATCGCGGTCGCCACGCCCGCTTCACGCTTCACCGAGGACACCGAAAGCGCCACCTCGGAACACGTGATGAAAATCGCGTCGCAAGTCTCCAGGATTCATGGAGCAAAGTGACCGCACGCGTGCGCCTCGCCGCCAATGCTGTCGCAACGCCATCGTCAATTGCATGCCGAGCGCAGCCTGGTCGCGTATCGAGAGAATTCCTCAATGCGCGATTGGTCCCTCATCCTGTTCGCCCTGCCAGGCACTTGGCATGGCCTTGTCGTGGAACGCACGACTTTCCGCTTCACGCCCGACATCGGTCGCGGGTCAGTTTGAACTTTCGGGCGCTGGCGCGCTGGGGCGGCGGCGATCCGGCAAATGCGATGATGCCCGAACCTATGCCCGTTCGGCGTATTCCATGGTTTCAGTGTTCACCACGACCTTCTCGCCTTCGCCAACGAAGGGCGGAACGGTGATGCGGACTCCATTGTCGAGGAGCGCCGGCTTGAAACTGTTTGCCGCCGTCTGGCCCTTCACCACAGGTTCGGTTTCGCTGACCGTGCACGTCACTTTCTGCGGCAGTGACGCGTTCAGGGCCTCGGCCTCGTAGTACTCAACCTGGATCGTCATGCCGTCCTGCAGGAACGGTCGGCGCTCGCCGAGGATGTCTGCGGGCAGTTCGGTCTGTTCGAAGGTTTCGCTGTCCATGAAGACAAGCATGCCGTCGCTTTCGTACAGGAACTGCTGGTCCCTTTGCTCCAGCCGGACGCGCTCGACCTTGTCAGCCGAACGGAATCTCTCGTTCAGCTTGGAGCCGTTTCGAAGGTTTCTGAGTTCCACCTGCGCGAATGCGCCGCCCTTGCCGGGCTTGACATGCTCGGCCTTCACCGCGACCCAGAGGCCGTCGTTGTGTTCCAGCACGTTGCCGGGCCGAATCTCGTTTCCGTTGATCCTTGGCATGCGACAAACCCGATGTTCTGTTGATTCAGATGGCGCTTGCCGTATATTTGACAGGATACGCAACCGCAACTCGGAAGGCATCTGCGAATTCCGAGACTGGTATGCGTACAACGCATAGCAGATATTCCGAAAAAGAATAGCAAAAGTGATGCCAATACCTGCATAAGGGGCGTCATGCCAATCACTTGCGAGGAAAAGGACCGAAGGACCAAATATGATAGATTTTGTGGACGGCACTGCATTCAACAATGAACAGGGCAATCGCGCGCGGAAGCTCTTCGCAGCCGTGGTGCTTGCCGCACTTGATGACGCAATTGCCGATGACAAAAAATACGGAAACGGCCCCGAGCAGATCGCTCGCTGGGCGCGGTCGCGCGATGGGCGCGAGGTGCTGACCTGCGCCGGCATTGACCCGAACGAGCGCGTCGTGAAGGGCCTCATGGCTTTCGTGGGCAACGGCGTACGCACTTCCGTGGCACTCAGCCGCGAGGAAAGCGAGCGTCGGCACGCTGCAGAGCTTGCCGCGGCCGAAGAGGCCAGGCGCGCAGCCTGATCCAATTTCTGGCAATCTTCGAAATTCGTGCACCGACCCAGGCACAAACATGCACGGGCGAATGACCCGTAACTGTTCACGCCATTCTCCCGATTTTCGACTTCTCCTCCTTGAATCGACATGACATGACATGACGCGCCAAAGTTAAGGGGAGGCTTCCGCCCAATGCCCGACGACCTTCCGTTCGAAGCGTCCCAGCTGGACCGCCTGGCCGAAACCATCGTCTCGACGGGCGTAAACCTGGCAGAACGCCAGAATCTCCTGATCACCGCCTCTGCCGAAGCGCTGCCGCTTGTGCGACGGGTGACCGAACACGCTTACCGCCGTGGCGGCGGGCTCGTCACTCCGATCTTGAACGACGAGGAAGTCACCCGAGCCCGATACAGGCACGGACGATCTGAAAGCCTCGACCAAGCGCCCGGCTGGCTCTACCAAGGCATGGCCGAAGCCTATGGCAGCAACACGGCGCGGCTGCACATAGCCGCAGAGAACCCAATGGCGCTCGCCTCGGAGAATCCGGAAAGCGTCGCCCGAGCGGCGCGTGCCAATGCGGAAGCCTATCGTCCGGCGCTCGAAAAGATCTCGGGCTTCGAGATCAACTGGTCGATCGCAGCATACCCAGGGCGCGCGTGGGCCAAGCTGGTGTTTCCGGACCTGGACGAAGACGAGGCACAGGCCGAACTGGCCAAGGCGATCTTCTCTGCGTCGCGCACCGACCAGGACGATCCTGTCGCGGCATGGGCCGCGCACAATGCGGATCTTGCCGCACGGCGCGATTGGCTGAACGGAAAGGAGTTCGCCTCGCTTCACTTCAAGGGCAGCGGAACTGACCTGACCGTCGGCCTGGCTGACGGGCATTGCTGGATGGGTGGCGCAAGCGAAGCGAAGAACGGCATTGTCTGCAACCCGAACATTCCGTCGGAGGAAGTCTTCACGGTCCCCCACAAGGATCGGGTTGACGGCATCGTCAGGGCTACCAAGCCGCTCGCCTACCAGGGCACCCTCATCGAGGACATCGAAGTCCGGTTCGAGGACGGCCGTATTGTAGAGGCCAATGCCTCAAGCAGCGAGGAGGTCTTTCTCAAGCTGCTCGAAAGCGACGAAGGCGCGCGCCGCATCGGTGAGGTGGCGCTGGTGCCCTACGCGTCCCCGATCTCGCGAAGCGGCATTCTCTTCTACAACACGCTGTTTGACGAAAACGCCGCTTGCCATGTGGCGCTTGGCCAGTGCTACAAGGATTGCCTGCGCGACAGCGACGGGGCATCGGAGGAAGAGATCGCAAGGCGCGGCGGCAACAGCAGCATCGTTCATGTCGACTGGATGATCGGAGCAGAGGACACCGATGTCGACGGAATTACGACGACAGGCGATCGTGTCGCAGTATTTCGGCGCGGCAACTGGGCCGACTGAGCTCATCCTGGGCCGGACCTGTCGGGATCAGAACGGCACGTCTCCCGCATCCTCCGCCGTCATGACATAGGCCGCGAGCACGTTTTTCCTACCCGCCTTGTCGAAGTCGATCTCCAGCTTGTCGCCTTCAATTCCCGTCACCGCGCCATAGCCGAACTTCGTGTGAAACACGCGTTCGCCCTCGGCAAAGGCCGAAACCGCATCAAGATCGATTATCGTGTTCTTCGCCTCACGGGGCTGGCCAAGACCGCGCCGACCCGAACGCGACTGCAAGCGCTTCCAGCCGGGCGAGTTGTAGACATCCGCCCGACTCGCCCTGGATGCCATGTCCGAGGACGCCGCTTGCGTGCGCCCGTACAGCCCGGGCGCCGTCAGGACCTCCACCGCCGCGCCCGGCAATTCGTCAATGAACCTCGAGGGCAGCGTCGACTGCCACTGCCCGTATGTCATCCGGTTGCCAGCGAAACTCACATACGCCAGCTCCTCGGCACGCGTCAGTCCGACATAGGCCAGTCGACGCTCTTCCTCGAGGCCTTTCGCTCCGGATTCGTCCATCGTGCGCTGCGAAGGGAACAGCCCGTCCTCCCATCCGGGCAGGAACACGACCGGGAACTCCAGCCCCTTGGCGGCATGAAGCGTCATGATCACGACCTTTTCGTCGGCATCCTCGGAGTCGTTGTCCATGACCAGCGACACATGTTCCAGGAAGCCCTGCAGATTCTCGAACTGCTCCAGGGCTTTCACCAGTTCCTTCAGGTTCTCCAGTCTTCCTTCGGCTTCGGGAGTCTGGTGGTTCTGCCACATCTCGGTGTAGCCGGATTCGTCGAGAATCTGGCCGGCAAGCTCCAGATGATCGGCGCCGTCGGTCACATGGGCGTGCCACGTGGCGATCAGGTCGATCAGCTTCTGCAACTCTCTTGCGCCCTTCCCGGCGAGACCCTTTTCGGCCAAGAGCGTCCGTGCACCGTCGATCAGCGACACGCCGCCTGTCCGGGCAAAGGTCTGGATTTTCTGTTGCCCGCGATCACCAAGCCCGCGTTTTGGCGTGTTGACAACCCGTTCGAACGCCAGGTCGTCGTCGGGGGAGACGGCAAGGCGAAAATAGGCCATCGCGTCCCGGATCTCGAGTCGCTCGTAGAAACGCGGACCGCCAACGACACGGTACGGAAGCCCGATCGACAGGAACCGGTCCTCGAAGGCGCGCATCTGGAATGACGTCCGCACAAGGATCGCGATCTCGCCCAGCTCGAAGGGGCGCATGCCCCTTGTTCCGCCCTGCAGCGCCTCGATCTCTTCGCCAACCCAGCGGGCCTCGTCCCCGTCGTCCCAGTGGCCGATAAGCCGGATCTTCTCGCCCTCATCGCGGTCGGTGAACAGCGTTTTCCCAAGTCGCCCCCTGTTTTGGGCTATCACGCCGCCAGCCGCGTTCAGGATCTGTGAAGTTGAACGGTAGTTCTGCTCGAGGCGAATGACGCGCGCGCCTGGAAAGTCCTTTTCGAATCTGAGGATGTTGCCGACCTCGGCGCCTCGCCAGCCATAGATCGACTGGTCGTCATCGCCAACGCAGCAGATCTGCCCGTGGGCCTGTGCCAGAAGACGCAGCCAAAGGTGCTGGGCGACGTTCGTGTCCTGGTATTCGTCTACAAGGATGTATCGGAACCAGCGCTGGTACTGCGCGAGGACATCTTCGTGCTTCTTGAAGATTTCCAGCATGTGGAGCAGAAGATCGCCGAAATCCGCCGCGTTCAGCGCCTTCAGCCGCTCCTGGTACCGGGCATAAAGATCTGCGCCCCGGTTGTTGAACACCGAGCCCAAGGACGCCGGTACCTTGTCGGGCGTCCATGCGCGGTTCTTCCATCCGTCGATCTGATGCGCCAGCTGGCGCGCAGGCCAGCGCCTCTCGTCGATTCCTTCAGCGACGATGATCTGCTTGAGAAGCCTAAGCTGGTCATCGGTGTCAAGAATCGTGAAATTTGCCTTGAGGCCCGCGAGTTCCGCATGCCTGCGAAGCAGCTTGGCACAGATGGAGTGGAACGTGCCAAGCCAGGGCATTCCCTCGATCGTCTGGCCGAGAAGCGAGGCCACTCGCGACTTCATCTCCCGAGCCGCCTTGTTGGTGAACGTGACGGCAAGGATCTCGTGCGGTCGCGCCGTTCCGGTGTTCAGAAGATGCGCAATCCTCGTCGTCAAGGCCTTTGTCTTTCCGGTACCGGCCCCTGCCAGCATCAGCAGCGAGCCATCAAGAATCTCCACGGCCTCTCGCTGGGCACGATTGAGCTCTTCAAGGTAAGGCGTTCCCCGCACGGCAATCGCCTGCATGGAGAGTGGCATCCTGTCCGGAAACTCTTCGCTTTCGAAGGCGTTGCTCATTTGGCAAGTCTAACGTGCCTGAACCCGGAGTAAAAGCGCGTTCTCGATCCGTTCGCACCGCAGTTCGCACCTGGTCATGCACCTTTACCGGACGGTTCGCTCTCCCGCGACGGCAGCGGAGATAGGCATCGTGACATGTCTGCCGGGGGCGGTCGACCCTCTCGCGACCTGCACGTTGCAGTGTACGCGACCGGGCGACATCCGCCTGCCAAGTCACGAATCCGCTTCCAAAATCCAGACGATTGCGCCTAATTGCCCGCATGAATCTCGACACACGCTATCCCGCCATTTCGGACCTCCGGCTGCGCGCACGCCGGCGCGTGCACTTCGTGTTCGAGTATCTCGACAGTTCCACCGGCGACGAGGACCAGACCAGGCGCAACAGGTCCGCGCTCCAGGCCATCCGCTTCTGGCCCGCAGTGCTGGAAGGGCCGCTGGAATTAGACCTGTCCACCACGTTTCTTGGACGCGACTACCCCCTCCCCTTCGGGTGCGCCCCTGTCGGAATGTCGGGCATCATGTGGCCAGGCGCCGAGAAGATTCTTTCGGCCGCCTGCGCCGAGGCCGGCATTCCCTACGTCATGTCGCATGTCGCAACCGTGCTGCCGGAAACCCTGACCCCGACCATCGGCGACCAGGGCTGGTTCCAGATGTACATGCCGGGCCGGAAGGACTTTCGCGCGGACATGCTGCGTCGCGTGAGGGATTCCGGCTTCCATACGCTGGTCCTGACGGTGGACGTCCCAGTCGACAGCCGCCGCGAGCGTCAGCGGCGCGCCGAACTGACGATACCACCCAGGATCACTGCCGACATGATCCTCTCGATGTTGCGGCATCCCGCATGGACGCTTGGAACGCTTCGGGAAGGCATTCCGAGCCTGAAGTTCTGCGAGGACTATGCCGATCAGTCGGATGATTACAATTCGGTCGCCCATGCCGGACACGTCATCAGGGGCGAACCGGGCTGGCAGGACATCACGGAGATTCGCGGGCTCTGGGACGGCCCGTTCCTCGTCAAGGGCATACAGAGGCCCGAGGATGCGAAACGACTTGTCGAAATGGGCGTTGACGGCATCTGGGTCTCGAACCACTCGGGACGCCAGTTTGACGGCGGTCCCGCCTCGATCGAGTGCCTGCCTGCAATTCGCGATGCCGTCCCAAAGACGCCAATCGTCTTCGACAGCGGCGTCATGGGCGGCCTCGACATCCTCCGCGCCCTCGCCCTCGGGGCCGACTTCGTCATGCTGGGCCGCGCGTTCCACTACGCGGTCGGAGCGCTCGGCCGGAAGGGGCCGCCGCACCTGGTTCATGTCCTGTCGGACGACATGACCGCGAACATGGGCCAGATGGGCGCAAGGCGACTCTCCGAACTTGCCGCTCGCGTCATCCCGTCATCGATACCCAAGGCTTGAGCGCCCCCGCACGTTCTTGAATGGACGCGTCCCGGGCATGTCGCAAAGTCTTTGCTCCCGGGCCCCGAACGCCGTCTCGCGCCAATCGGAGATTGCCGACGCCACCGTCGGCGGATAACACATGCCGCAAGTGCAAGGCAGGGACGAACGATGGCCGATATCAAGAAAATCCTGATTGCCAACCGTGGTGAAATCGCCATCCGCGTCATGCGCGCGGCAAACGAGCTCGGCAAGCGCACCGTCGGAATCTTCGCGGAAGAGGACAAGCTGTGCCTCCACCGGTTCAAGGCGGACGAGGCCTATCGCATCGGGAAAGGGCTGGGCCCAGTTGCTGCCTATCTCTCCATCGACGAGGTGATCCGGGTTGCCCAGGACAGCGGGGCCGACGCGATTCATCCGGGATATGGACTGCTCTCCGAGAACCCCGCGCTGGTCGAGGCCTGCGCCGAAGCCGGCATCACCTTCATAGGCCCGAAATCCGAGACCATGCGGGCTCTTGGCGACAAGGCAAGCGCGCGCAGGGTCGCGATCAAGGCCGGGGTGCCGGTCATTCCTGCATCGGACGTTCTGGGCAACGACATGGAACTCGTGCGCAAGCAGGCCGAGGAGATCGGCTATCCGATGATGCTCAAGGCATCCTGGGGTGGAGGCGGGCGCGGCATGCGCCCGATCCTGTCGCCCGACGAACTCGAGGAGAAGGTCCTGGAAGGGCGCCGCGAAGCGGAAGCGGCCTTCGGCAACGGCGAGGGCTATCTCGAAAAGATGATCCAGCGCGCACGCCACGTCGAGGTGCAGATCCTCGGCGACAGCCGCGGAAACATATACCACCTTTGGGAGCGCGACTGCTCCGTGCAACGCCGAAACCAGAAGGTGGTCGAGCGCGCGCCCGCGCCCTACCTGTCGGGCGCGCAGCGCGAAAGGCTTGCCGGCCTCGGCAAGAAAATTGCCGAGGAGGTGAGCTACGAGTGCGCGGGAACCATCGAGTTCCTGATGGACATGGATTCCGGGGAATTCTATTTCATCGAAGTGAATCCGCGCATCCAGGTCGAACACACCGTGACCGAAGAGGTGACCGGAATCGACATCGTCCAGGCCCAGATCCTGATCGCCGAAGGCAAGGGCCTGGTGGAGGCGACGGGCACGGCGTCGCAATACGACGTCGCCCTCAACGGCCACGCAATCCAGTGCCGGATCACGACGGAAGATCCGACCAACAACTTCATTCCGGACTACGGGCGCATCGCGGCCTACCGAGGCGCAAACGGCATGGGGATCCGGCTTGACGGTGGCACGGCCTACTCTGGGGCGGTCATCACGCGTTACTATGATTCACTTCTTGAGAAGGTCACCGCCTGGGCGCCCACCCCGGAAGCCGCGATATCCCGGATGGATCGTGCGCTTCGCGAATTCCGGATTCGTGGCGTCTCCACCAACATCGCCTTTGTCGAAAACCTGCTGAAGCATCCGACGTTTCGCAACAACGAGTATCACACGCGTTTCATAGACGAGACACCCGGGCTCTTCGACTTCAAGCCGCGACGCGACCGGGCAACCCGAATCCTGACCTACCTCGCGGACGTGACCGTCAACGGCCACCCCGAGACGCGAGACCGCCCCAAACCACCTGCAAGCCTCCGCGCACCGCCGCCGCCGCCACTCCAAGCCCGCGAACCGGCACAGGGCACACGTGATCTCCTGAAGAACAAGGGTGCCGAGGCGGTCGCGAACTGGATGCTGGAGCAAGAGCGGGTCCTGGTCACCGACACGACCATGCGGGACGGGCCGCAGTCTCTCCTCGCCACGCGGATGCGCTCGATCGACATGATCAACGTCGCACCGGCCTATGCGGCGAACCTGCCCGGACTGTTCAGCGTCGAATGCTGGGGGGGCGCCACCTTCGACGTCGCCTACAGGTTCCTGCATGAGTGTCCATGGCAGCGCCTCCGCGATCTCCGCGCGGCAATGCCAAACCTGCTCACCCAAATGCTTGTCCGCGGTTCCAATGCCGTCGGCTACACGAACTATCCCGACAACGTGGTCCGGTTCTTCATTCAGCGTGCAGCCCACAATGGCGTCGATCTCTTCCGGATCTTCGACCCGCTGAACTGGATCGAGAACATGCGGGTTTCGATGGACGCCGTTCTGGACACCGGCGGCATCCTCGAAGCCGCAATCTGCTACACGGGCGACATTCACGACCCCGATCGTGCCAAGTACGATCTCAAGTACTACGTGTCCATGGCAAGGGAACTGAAGGAGGCCGGCACACATGTCCTTGGCTTGAAGGACATGGCGGGTCTCGCGAAGCCTGCCGCCGCACGGGCGCTGGTCAAGGCGCTCAAGGAGGAAGTCGGGCTGCCCGTTCACTTCCACACGCATGACACTGCCGGCATCGCTTGCGCCTCGATCCTCGCAGCGTCCGAGGCCGGCGTCGATGTCGTGGATTGCGCAATGGACGCGCTTTCCGGCAACACGTCGCAGGCCACCCTCGGCACCGTGGTCGAGGCGCTCAAGGGATCGGAGCGCGACACGCTTCTCGACATTGGCGCGATTCGGGAGATTTCGAATTACTGGGAGGGGGTGCGCGGGCACTACGCCGCGTTCGAATCCGGCCTTCAGGCCCCCGCGTCCGAGGTCTATCTGCACGAGATGCCGGGCGGTCAGTTCACGAACCTGAAGGCCCAGGCCCGCTCGCTCGGATTGGAGGAACGCTGGCACGAGGTCGCCCACGCCTATGCTGACGTGAACAGGATGTTCGGCGACATCGTGAAGGTGACACCCACCTCGAAAGTCGTGGGGGACATGGCCCTCATGATGGTGAGCCAGGGCCTCAGCGTCGAGGATGTCCTTGATCCGAAGCGCGAGGTCGCCTTTCCGGAAAGCGTTGTCGGCATGATGCGCGGGGACATTGGGCAACCACCAGGCGGCTGGCCCAAAGGCATCCAGAAGAAAGTCCTGAAGGGCGAGAAACCTGTTTCGACGCGACCCGGCGCGGACCTGGCGCCCGTGGACCTTGAAGGAGTGCGGCGCGAAATCAACGAAAGGTTCGAACGGGAGTTCAACGATGAAGACCTTGGCGGCTATCTCATGTACCCCAAGGTGTTTGCCGAGTACACCGAGCGCCACGACGTCTACGGTCCGGTTCGCACGCTGCCGACTCGCACGTTCTTCTACGGCATGGAACCGGGCGAGGAAATCTCCGTTGAGATCGACCCGGGGGTGACGCTGGAGATTCAGCTCCAGGCGGTGGCGGAAACCAACGAAGAGGGCATCGCCAAGGTGTTCTTCGAGTTGAACGGACAGCCGCGAACCGTGCGAATCGCCGACAGCTCGGCTCAAAGCGTGGCGGTGGCGCGCATCAAGGCCGATGCATCCAACAAGTGCCACATCGGCGCTCCGATGCCCGGCATCGTCGCGTCGGTCGCGGTGCAGGAGGGAGCCAACGTCAGGCAGGGCGACCTCATGCTGACCATCGAGGCGATGAAGATGGAAACCGGAATCCACGCCGACCGCGACTCCGTGGTCAAGTCCGTGCACGTGGCCCCCGGCACGCAGATTGACGCCAAGGATCTTCTGGTCGAATTGGAAGGTTAGGCGCCAGGTCGAGGCACGGCATCAACCAATCCGGGAGAGAAACGGTCGTTCCTGCGTGTGCCAGCCGGAATTGTGAATCCGGTTGCCCTTAGCTCCGCCCAAGCGGAAGCGGCGGCGGAAGCACTCGGCGGCGGCCGAAGATCTGGCGAAGCCTTGCCAGCAGTGCGTCGCTGGTCATGCGGCCGTCCCCTGCGCGGGTGACAATGGCCCGACCTCGCCGCGGTACCGAATGTTGTGGCGGCCAAGCTGGCCGATTCGGGTTACGCCCATCAGCTTCATGTCGCGCTCGATCTCGGCACGCAGGAGCTCCAGCGCCCGTTCGACTCCGACTTGCCCGGCGGCGGCGAGCGGGAAGAGATACCCACGGCCGATGCCCACGGCCTTGGCGCCCAGCGACAGCGCCTTCAGCACATGCGTACCGCGCTGAATGCCACTGCGTCGAGACGATCGCCAACGGCATCGACGATTTCGGTCAGTTGGTCCATTGGAGCGCGCGCGTCGAGCTGCCGACCGCCATGGTTCGAAAGCACGATGCCGGTACAGCCGATCTCGGCGGCGCGGCGAGCGTCCTCGACCATGACGCCCTTCAGGCAGAACTGTCCGTTCAGCACATGCGTACCGCGCTGAATGCCACTGTCCATCATCACGTCGAGACGATCGCCAACGGCATCGACGATTTCGGTCAGTTGGTCCATTGGAGCGCGCGATCCGTCGAGCTGCCGACCGCCATGGTTCGAAAGCACGATGCCGGTACAGCCGATCTCGGCGGCGCGGCGAGCGTCCTCGACGGTCATGACGCCCTTCAGGCAGAACTGTCCGTTCCAGTCGCTGACCATCCTGGTCACGTCGTCCCAGGTCATCGACGGATCCAGCATCTCGGTGAAATATCCGCCGATCGAACTGGCCCCCCCGCTCATGTCAACATGCCCTTCCAGCTGCGGAAGGCGGAAGCGCTCATGCGTGACGTAGTTGATGCCCCACATCGGCTTGATCGCGAACTGGATCATGCCGCCAAGCGTCAGCCGAAAGGGGATCGAAAAACCGGTACGGAGGTCGCGCTCACGGTTGCCGCCGGTGATCGAGTCGACCGTCAGCATCATCACCTCGACCCCGGCGCCCTTCGCATGCTGCATCATCGCCGTGTTCAGGCCGCGGTCCTTGTGGAAGTAGAACTGGTAGACCTGCGGGTTCCCGTGCCTTTGCCGCAACTCTTCCAGCGACACGGTGCCAAGCGAGGACACGCCGAACATCGTGCCGAACTTCTCCGCCGCCGCCGCCACCGCACGCTCTCCCTGGTGGTGGAACAGCCGCTGCAGCGCCGTGGGCGAACAGTAGACCGGCATGTCCAGTTTCTGGCCCATGACCGTGACCGACATGTCGACCTCTGACACCCCGCGCAGGACCGAAGGCAGCAGGTCGCAGCGGTCGAAGGCGCGCCTGTTCTCGACCATGGTCACTTCATCGTCGGCACCGCCGTCGATGTAGTCGAAGATCGGCCCCGGCAGGCGGCGCTTGGCCAGTCGCCGGAAGTCGTGGAAGTTATGGCAGTCCTTGAGCCGCATGGGTCCGGTATCCTAGTACGCGACCGAGGGCAGCCATGTGGCGAGTGTCGGCCAGTAAAAGACCAGCGACAGACCGATGAGCTGCAGGATCACGAAGGGAATTATGCCGCGGTAGATGTGCGTCAGCTTGATCTCGGGCGGGCAGACGCCCTTGAGGTAGAACAGCGCAAACCCCACGGGCGGCGTCAGGAACGAAGTCTGCAGCGTCACCGCGACCAGGATCACGAACCAGACAAGCGCCGGTTCATCGATCACGCCAAAGCCCGGAATGTCAATGCCCAGCGAATTTACGATCGGGCGCATGAGCGGCAGCACGATCAGCGAAATCTCGATCCAGTCGAGCACGAAGCCCAGAAGGAACACGATCAGGAGGATGAAGATCACGGTGCCGTTGGCACCGAGGCCCGTGGACTGCACCAGATGCTCGATCAGCTCGTCTCCGCCCAGCTCGCGAAGGACGTACGAAAAGACCGTGGCGCCGAGGAAGATCGCGAAGATGTAGGCCGTGGTGTTGAAGCAGGCGACCAGCACGTTCCACAGCTTCTGCATGGTCAGCCTGCGATAGCCGAGAGCCAGGAGCGTTGCACCCAGAGCGCCGATTCCCGAGGCTTCCGTCGGCGTGGTGAGCCCGGCAAAGATCGAGCCAAGCACTGCAAGGATCAGCGCCAAGGTCGGGATGACCGCGATCAACACGTCGCGAACTGCACCCCAGTCAGGGCGCACAGCGCCTTCGGGCACCGGGGCGGCGTCGCGCTTGACCAGTGCCAGGACGAAAATGTAGGTGAGGTACAGGGCGCCGATGATCACTCCGGGGAACACGGCTGCCATGAACAGGTCGCCGACGGACAGCGCCATCTGGTCAGCCATGATCACCAGCATGATCGATGGCGGGATCAGGATGCCCAGCGTGCCGCTTGCCGAGACGACGCCCGCCGCCAAGGTCGGCTGGTATTTCTGCTGCATCATCGACGACAGCGAAAGCACGCCCAGAAGCACGACCGAAGCACCGATGATCCCGGTGGACGCGGCAAGGATGATCCCGATCAGCGTGACGGTCATCGCCAGACCGCCCCGAACAGTGCCAAAGAGCCGCTGCATCGAGCTCATCAACCGCTCCGCAACGCCGCTTTCGTCGAGCATGAGCCCCATGAAAATGAACATCGGCAGTGCGACGAGGACCGCGTTCGACATCGTCGCGTAGACGCGGTTCACCACCGCGCCGAGTGTCAGGTAATCAAGCCCGGTGAACGTGCTTTCAAGCCCAGTCCAGAGCATCAGGTCGTTGTCGAACAGATAGGCCAGCCCGCAGAAGGCCACGCCGACACCGGCCAGCACCCAGGCAACCGGATAGCCGGTGAACAGCAGCGCTATGAAGGTCAGGAACATCGCGATGACGAGCTTTTCCTCCGTGGTTTCCACCAGGAACGTCAGCGCGATGCAGACTGCGGCAAAGCCGAGCAGCACCAGAACGATCCTGCGCAGTCGGGCACCCTCCCGTTCCGATGCCGGACCCGTCCAGAGCGCATGAGCGTCGTGAATCAGCCGCGCAAGTGCGGCAAGCGCCAGCAGGACAAAGCTGATCGGTATGATTGCCTTGAACGCCCAGCGGGCGGGCAGGCCAATTGGGCTGTCGGAACGTTCATTTACCCGCCAGCTTTCGTAGAAGTAGTCGTAGCCCTGATCGATCATCAGATAAAGGAAAGGAACCAGCAGCGTCAGGATGCCGAGAACCTCGATGATCCGCTGGGCGCGGCGGCTGAGCTGCATGTGCAGCACGTCGACCCGCACGTGGCTGTCGGTGACCAGCGCGTAGGAGATGCCGATCATCGTGACCAGCCCGTAGAAGTGCCACTGGATCTCGTCGAGCTTTGGGTAGTTCTGGCTTAGCAGGTATCGCAGCGAGACTTGCGCGAAGATCGCCGAGATCAAGAGAACGTTCGCCCACATCACGACATGGCCAATCGCCTTGACGCCCCGGTCGATGACGACCGCAATCTTCTGGCGGTCGGGTTCTTCGTGCTCAAGCAGCCCTTCGTATGTTCCCAGCGGGTCCTTCGGTGCGTTCGCGGCCATGTCGATCTCCTCTCTCGGTCCCGTCTGGAAAGCACAGATACTGGCGCGTGCCCACACGATTCCGAAAATCGGGAAATCCGGCGATCCGGGGCGACGAGTCCTGCCGCCCCGGAACCGAGGCTGTTACTTTCGCGGCAGGAAGGCGTGTTGCTTCCAGAGCTGGTAGCCGTCGCGGAACTCGTTCATGTCAGCGAGGACCTTGGCGAAGAACTCGTTGTTGGCGGACTCTTCGGCAGCGACTTCTTCCCAGGTGGCCCGGTAGGTGTCGAGCATTTCCTGTGACCACTGCTTGATGGTCACGCCGTTGTTCTCGACGTTGTCGATCAGCACGTCATGCTGGATCGCCTCGCCCTCGGCGAAGCTGTCGGTCATCGACGCCTTGCAGGCATTCTCGATGATCGCCTTGTGCGTGTCGTTGACTTCGGCCCAGACGTCCTTGTTGATGATCAGCTCAAACAGGGTTGCCTGCTGGTGCCAGCCGGGGAAGTAGTTGAACTTCACCAGCTTGTGGAAGCCAAGACGCGCGTCGATGGCGGGCATCGAGAACTCGGTCGCGTCGATGGCGCCCTTCTCCAGCGCCGGGAAGATCTCGCCGCCGGGCAGCAGCGAGGTGGCAACGCCAAGCTTCTGCATGACCTTGCCGCCGAGGCCGAAGAAGCGCATCTTCAGCCCTTCCAGGTCGGCCGGCGAGTTGATCTCGTTGGCGAACCAGCCCGAGGTTTCCGGCGCGATGATTGCGCAGGGGATGACATGGACGTTGTAGCCCGCCTGGTCGTACATCTCCTGATACAGCGAAAGGCCGTTGCCATAGTAGATCCAGGCCATGTATTCGCCCGCCTCCGGACCGAACGGAACGGCGGAAAAGAGCGGCGCGGCCGGGATCTTGCCCGCCCAGTAGCCGGCGGTGGTGTAGCCCGAGTTGATCTTTCCGGTCGACACGGCGTCGAGGATCTCGAACGGCGGAACCAGTTCGCCCGGTTCGTACACCTTCATCTTCAGCGTGCCGCCCGACATCAGGTCGAGCTGTTCGGCGACTCGCGGGATAGGCGAACCGAGCCCGGGCAGCGCTGTCGAGAACGCGATCGGGGTCTTCAGCAGCAGCTTGTCGGCCGCAACCGCTGGCGCAGCGATCAGGCTGGCAGCAAGGGCGAGGCTCGTAAGGGTCTTTTTCATGGAAGTCTCCTCCAGAAAGGTTTGGAACTTGCGCTCCGTTTGCAGGGCGCGGGATCGCCCGACGCCTTGTTATTGGTCAATAATATTTACCATCACCATAAGTCAACAATTTTATTTACCATTTGTAGCGAATCTGCCTGATAACTCTGCCGAGCGCTCACTGCCCGGCGCTCCAGCCAAAGCGATCCTGCCATAAAGCATTCAGTATGATATACCAAAAAAACAAGAGGTTATTGAAATTCCGGCGCGAGAGGAAAACGACTTGAAATTTCCGATCAGGTGGTTATTTTACTTGACCACGGACGCCAACACTTCCAGTCAGCGAGGTAGGCTGATATGACATCCACTGCGCTCTTCGAACCGGTCGGGCACGAATCACTGGCCGATTCCGTCGTCGCGCAAATCGAAGACCTGATTGCTTCGGGCGTTCTGAAACAAGGGCGCAGGCTGCCGGCAGAGCGCGACCTCGCCGAGATGCTGGGCGTGTCGCGGCCAAAACTGCGCGAAGCGTTGCAGGTCCTTGAGGAACGCGGGCTTGTCTCCTCGCGGCACGGCGAGGGTACGTTTGTCTCGCCGCTGACCGGGCAAGCCATGCTGCCGGCCCTGCTTGCGCTCTACGGGCGCAATGAGCAGACCTTCTTCGACTACCTCGAGTACCGCCGCGAGCAGGAGGGGTTTGCGGCCCGGCTTGCGGCGCGCCGAGCGACTCGGGCCGACAAGGAAAGGATCGAGGAGATTCTTGCCGAAACCGAAAGGGCATGGACCGAGAACGACGCCGAAGCCGCCCGCGAGGCGGACTTCGCCTTGCACGCGGCGATCGTCGACGCCAGCCAGAACGCGACCTTGATTCACATGATGGCATCCATCTACGAGCTGACGCGGCAGGGCGTGTTCTACAACCGTGATTTCCTGAAGACGATCGACGGGTCCGGCCAGAGGCTCTTGGAGCAGCACCTGGAACTGGGCAAGGCCGTGATTGACGGCGACGAGGCCCGCGCCGAAAAGGCGGCACTCGATCACATCGACTTCGTGGAGCAGTCGTTCCGCTTGGGCATCGAGCAGCGGCGACGCGAGACCATGGCCGAAAAGCGCCGGATGTTGTCAAGGGAGGTTCGGAAAGGAAAGGGGATCTAGCCCGTTCGGCGCACCGCTCGGCCTTGGCCTCCGTCCGCATCTGCAACGCTCGCGCCACCTGATGCGACCGGCACAGACCGGCAACGCAGGCTCGGTCCGAATGTTCGCCGGGCATCGGTCGAATGTCCGCCCCGCAGCCAGTCGCTGCCCGGCCTCGCCTCAATGGGCGCCTCGTGCATCCGTCGCGCGAGCGATGACGCCACCCGGGCGGTTCGACCTGATCTCGGCTCCGTCCTGCCGGGCGCGCCCCGCCTTCCAGGATTCCATCGCGAATTCACCCGCCGAGTGGAGAAAATCCGCTCAACAACGGCAGATTTGCGAAAGCGTCCCTTCTCAACCGGAAATTCTGTGTCACTATCCCTTTCAACATGCTGCCGGCATGCCGACGGATCGCCCGAGCAGGCGACCATTCCGTCCGGAACGCCGAGCGATCTTTGAAGCGCACGCCAAGGAGGCCAGAATGAGTTTCCGTGAATGGTCCCAACCGGATCCGCGACAGGACGGACGGCCCATCCGTCCCAGGTTCACGCCCGCCTGACGCCCAAGGGGCCCTGCCCGAGCACCCCGTCCCATGTTGCGATACTCAGCCAAACGCCTTGGACTCGCCGTGGTCATCGTTTCGGTGGCGATGCTCCTCCTGTTCTGCATGATCTACCTCATTCCCGGCGATCCGGCAGCCGTGGCTCTCGGCCCGCGTGCAACTGACGCAATGCGAGAGGGGCTCCGGATCAAGATGGGGCTCGACAAGCCCGTCTGGGTCCAGTTCTGGAATTTCTTTTCCGCGGCTTGGCAGGGCGATCTCGGGCGCGACGTGCTGTCAGACCGCCCCGTCGCAACCGTGGTCATGGAACAGCTGCCATACACGCTCGCACTCATCTTGGGCGGAATCAGCTGGTCGGTTGCACTTGGCATTCCTCTCGGCTGCTGGGCGGCGGTCGAACGCGGCACGATGGCTGACCGAATCGTGGGTGTTCTGTCTGTGGCGGTCATCGCGGTACCGTCCTTTGTCGTGGCCATCTACGCCCTCCTGATATTTGCGGTCGCCCTGCGCTGGCTTCCTGCCATCGGCGCCGGCGAACCAGGCGACATCGGGGACCAGCTCGTTCACTTGATCCTTCCGTCCCTCGCAGTGGGGCTTGGCTGGGTTGGCTACATCGCACGCATGGTCCGGGCCTCGATGCTCGAGGTCCTGGAATCTCAGCACATCAGGACGGCACGGGCATTCGGCCTGCCGGAGCGCATGATCACGTACCGCTACGCATTGACCATCGCCATCCTGCCAACCGTGACGCTGCTGGGGGTCGGGATCGGGCAGATGCTGTCGTCCGCGGTCTTTGCCGAGATCGTCTTTGCCCGCCCCGGCGTAGGCAAGCTCGTCTATGACGCGATCCTCACCCGCAACTACCCGCTCGTTACCGGTGCCGTGCTGGTCACCACAATCCTCTTCGTCCTTCTCAACCTCGTGGCCGACCTGATAGTAGGAGCCCTGGATCCCCGTGTTCGCAGCAGTCTCTGATCTCCGCAGGAGAGAGCGGACGCGCACCATGATGCGCGTATTTCGGGAACCCCTCGGTGCATTCGGCATCGCGCTGGTCCTCCTGATGGTGGGCGGCGCAGTGTTCGCCGACCTTCTCACGTCATTTGATCCCTCTCGCATCTCTCCGCGCGACCGGTTCCAGTCACCTTCCCTCGATCACCTTCTCGGCACCGATCACCTGGGACGGGACCTGTTTTCCCGCGTTCTTCACGGTGGCCGAATTGCTCTTTCCGTCGCGCTCTTTGCGACGGCCACATCGTTGGCGATCGGGGTCGTGCTGGGCCTCGTCGCGGGCTACGGCCCGCGCTGGCTGGACGCCGTGATGCTCCTGCTGTTCGATTCGATCAAGAGCTTCCCCACGGTCATGCTGGCGCTGGCCCTGGTCACGCTGTTCGGTCCATCCCTGACGGCGGTCGTGATCGTGG
The DNA here is from genome assembly GCA_965208685.1 of Paracoccaceae bacterium. Classification (GTDB taxonomy): domain Bacteria; phylum Pseudomonadota; class Alphaproteobacteria; order Rhodobacterales; family Rhodobacteraceae; genus JAJEFO01. The sequence continues at coordinate 3,349,253 of CBDBPL010000007.1, forward strand.
TCGTCCTGGTGAACGTGCCCGGCTATGCCCGAATAATCCGCACCCAGACACTTGCGCTCAAGGGGTCGGAATTCGTTACGGCCGCACAGAGCATGGGTGCGGGCACCGCGCGCATCCTGCGCCATCACATCATGCCCAACGTGATCAGCCCCCTCCTGATCCTTGCGTCCATGGACATTCCCGTCGTGATCGCCATCGAAGCGGGAATGAGCTTTCTCGGGCTGGGCGTCCGTCCGCCGACGCCGTCCTGGGGTTCCATCCTGAATGACGGGTTCACGGCAATTCGCGACACGCCGTGGATTGCAGTTGCCGGAGGGCTGCCCATCATCCTGACCACGCTCGGATTCACGTTTCTTGGAGAAACGATGCGTGATCTCTTCGATCCTCGCCTCAAGAAGCGCACATGACCGTTCTCGCGATCAAGGACCTGAACGTCACGTTCTCGACCGAAGGCGGCCGGCTGCACGCCCTGAAGAACGTTTCCTTCGATGTTCCCGAGAGGCGCATTGTCGGCGTCGTGGGGGAATCGGGTTGCGGCAAGTCCACGCTGATAAACGCTATCCTCGGGCTTCTGGCGGACAATGGAAGCGTCGATGCCGGGAGCATCATGTTCGAGGGCGAGGACCTCACGAGGCTCGATCCTGCCAAGATGCAGGGACTCCGGGGCCAGAGGATCTCGACGGTCTTTCAGGATCCGATGGGAGCCCTGAACCCGGTTCTCTCGGTCGGTCGCCAGATGCGGAACATCCAGTATCGGTCCGGCAGTTCTCGCAGCGAGAAGGACGCGCGGTCGGTAGCAATGCTGCGGAAGGTGCGGATCCCCGACGCGCAGGCCGCGCTCGCGCGGTACCCTCACGAGTTTTCCGGCGGGATGCGGCAGCGGGTCGCGATCGCCATGGCCCTGATGATGAAGCCCGCGCTCCTGATCGCGGACGAACCGACGACCGCGCTGGATGCCACGCTTGAAGTGGCCACCATCGAGCTCCTTAGGGAACTGCAGCAGGACATCGCCTGCTCGGTACTCTTCATATCGCACCATCTCGGCGTCATCGCCGAACTTTGTGACGATGTCGTCGTGATGTATGCGGGCGAAGTCGTGGAGCGCGGCACCACGCGGCAGGTGTTTCACGCGCCGCGCCATCCTTATTCCAGGCGCCTGCTTGAGTGCGATCCGGCACGGCAATCCGGGCGCACGCGGCATCTGCCAACCATTCCCGGCGAAATCCCGGATCTCAGGCACAGGCCGCCCGGCTGTGTCTTTGCGACCCGCTGCGATCAACGCGTCGATGCCTGTGACAAGGTCCCGCCCGACGTGGCTGTCGAGACCGGGCACGTCGCCCGGTGCGTATTGGCGGAGGCGAGATGAGCGGGATCCTCGAAGTCCGCGACGTCGAAGTGACGTTCGAAGTCGGCCCCTTGATTCGCCGCCGCTCGATCCTGGGAGTGGCGGGCGTGGATTTCGATCTCCATGCAGGCGAAACATTCGCGATCGTGGGCGAAAGCGGATCGGGAAAGACCACCCTGGCTCGCGCGATCAACGGTCTCCAGGGCATTTCCGCCGGATCGATCCGGTTCGACGAACAACGCATCGACACGCTCGGCGCAAGATCGATGAAGCCCTTGCGGCGACGCATGTCCATGATGTTCCAGGATCCTGTCGGCTCGCTCAGCCCCCGCATGAAAGTCGGCAACCTGATAGCTGAACCGTTCCGCATTCACGGAATCGCCGACAAGAACCCAAGCATTGAAGTCCCGCGGCTTCTGTCGCTGGTCGGGCTCACTCCGGAGTTTGCAGACCGCTATCCGCATCAGCTGTCAGGTGGCCAGGCACGGCGGGTCGGCGTGGCGCGCGCGATCGCCCTGAACCCCGCTCTCATCATCGCGGACGAACCCACCGCCGGGCTCGACGTGTCGGTGCAGGGCGAAGTGCTGAATCTCCTGAACGATCTCCGTGAGCGGCTTGGCCTCGCAATGATCATCATCACTCACAACCTGCACGTTGTGCATCACGTGGCGGACCGGATGGCCGTCATGTATCTCGGCCGCTTCGTCGAGGTGGGAGACACCGATGAGATCTTCCGCGCACCGCGCCACCCGTACACGGCGGCTCTTCTCTCGGCCAATCCCGAGCCTGATCCGGACAAGGCGCGCGATCGCATCGCCCTGCCCGCCGAAGTGCCGTCGCTTCTTGCAAGACCTGCAGGTTGCGAATTCCATTCCCGTTGCCCGTGGGCGGCGGCGCGCTGCAAGTCCGAAGTCCCTGATTTCGTCCAAGGCGAGACAAGGAAGGTCGCGTGCCACATGCCGCTGGAACCCGGCGCGAGACCCCCCGAAATGGAGGTGACGCAATGACCGAGGTCATCGAAACCGAATGGATTCCCATGCCCGACGGCATCCGCCTTGCCGCGAGGCTCTGGTTGCCGGACGAGGCCGCGCGCTCGCCCGTGCCCTGCATCCTGGAGTACATTCCCTATCGCCGCCGGGACCGGACCCGGATGCGCGACGAAAGCATGCACCCGCACTTCGCCGACGCCGGATACGCGGCAGTCAGGGTCGACATGCGCGGCTCAGGCGACAGCGAAGGGGTGATGCTGGACGAGTATTCGGAACAGGAAATGGCGGACGGGGTCGACGTGATCGCATGGATCGCCGAACAGCCGTGGTGCGACGGGAACGTCGGCATGTTCGGCAAGTCCTGGGGCGCCTACACATCCTTTCAGGTTGCCGCGAAGCGCCCTCCGGCACTCAAGGCAATCGCGCCGGTCATGGGTACCGACGACCGCTGGCTCGAGGACATCCACTTCTACGGAGGCGTGCTTGCCAACGACAATTTCTGGTGGGGCTCGATCATGCAGCTCTACAACGCGATGCCTCCGGATCCGGCAATCGTCGGCGAGGATCGCTGGCGCGACATGTGGAAAGAGCGCCTTGAGGCGATGACATTCTGGCCCGCGCAATGGCTTGAGCACCAGACTCATGACGAAATGTGGCGCAGGGGCTCGATCTCGGAAAATTATGCTGACGTCGAGATTCCGGTCTATTTTTTCGGCGGCTGGGCCGACCTCTTCCGCGACACGCCGTTCCGGATTGCCGAACGCCTGAAGGGGCCGATCAAGGTGCTCATGGGACCTTGGGCCCATCTCTATCCCCATGAGGGCCTGCCAAGACCCCGCATGGACTTCGTGAACGAGGTCATACGCTTCTGGGACCACTGCCTCAAGGGAATCGACACCGGCCTGATGGACGAGCCGCACCTGCGGTTCTACCTGCAGGACTCGGCGCCACCCGCCGGCTCTCGCAAGGAGCGCACTGGCGTCTGGGTCGAGGAAGCCGCCTGGCCCTCGCCTAACGTGAGCATCGAGACGCTTTGGCTGAACGAGGGCCGGCTCGGGACGTCCGCCGAGTCCGGCGACACAATGTCCGTGTGTTCGCCGCAGACCTTCGGTTCCGCGGGCGGGGACATGTGCTCGTTCGCGATCCCGGGGGACATGCCCGTTGACTGCCGGCTAGATGCGGCAGGTGCGCTGAATTTCCGATCAGAGCCGGTGGACGCCCCCATCGACATACTTGGACAACCCGCGCTCAACCTCACCGCGTCCACCGATCGGCCGCAAGGATTCGTCGCTGCGCTGCTCGTGGACGAAGCGCCGGACGGCGCACAGACACTGATCACTCGCGGATTCGCGAATCTCGCGCATCGCGTTTCCGACACCGTTCCAGAACCAGCGGTCCCGGACGCGGAAATGACCGTGACCTTGCCGTTGCACGGCATCGGCTACCGGCTTGCAAGTGGTCACCGGCTCGTCGTGCAAGTGGGAACCTGTTACTGGCCGATCCTCTGGCCCGCGCCCGAACCTGTCACGTTGACAGTCGTGCCGGGGTGTTCGACGCTAGAGCTTCCGGTCCGCAGTGACGCAGAGACACAGCCTCGCGCCTTTCCTGAACCCGACCCCACGGACAGGAAGCGTCCGGTAACGACGGTCCGGGAAGGATCAATGGAAAGGTCGCTCCACGTCGACCTGACAACCGGCGAGCATGCCGCGCGCTTCTTTCTTGACGGCGGCGTGTTCGGTCCCGTGGGACGGTTGCGCCTCGACGAGACCGGCACCGAGATGGGCGACGTTTCGGATCGAGTCTATCGGATCCATCCGGAAGACCCACTTTCGGCGCGGGCTACGATGGACCAGGAAAGCAGCTTCGAGCGCGACGACTGGAACGTTCGGATCGAGACCAGCTCTGAAATGACGGCCACCAAGACGGACTTCCTCCTGCGCGCTTCCGTGACCTGCTGGGACGGCGACGAGGAATTCCACCAAGTTCAGTGGGAACACTCGATTCCGCGAAACGGGATGTGAGCGATGCTTAAAAACTCAGAAATCCGGACCGAGTTCCCGCGCGAAGTCCGCGAGATCGAGAACGCCTGGATCCCGATGCCCGACGGAACAAGGCTCGCGGCCAGAATCTGGCTTCCCGTTGACGCGGAATCGGATCCTGTGCCTGCAATCCTCGAGTACCTGCCCTATCGCAAGCGTGACGGAACGGTTGAGCGGGATCACCTGACCCATCCGTATTTCGCAGGCCATGGATATGCAGGCGTTCGCGTCGACTTACGCGGCACGGGCGACAGTGAAGGCATCTGCCTCGGGGAGTATCTCAGGCAGGAACAGGACGACTGCCTGGCCGTGATCGAATGGCTTGCCGACCAGCCCTGGTGTTCAGGAAAGGTCGGAATGATCGGGATCAGCTGGGGCGGATTCAACGGGCTTCAGGTCGCGGCCAGGCGTCCGGAAGCACTGGGCGCGGTCATATCGCTCTGCTCCACCGACGACCGCTACGCCGACGACATCCATTTCATGGGCGGCTGCATGCTGACCGACAAGCTGAGCTGGGGGGCCACGGCCTTCTCGATCTGCAACACGCCTCCCGATCCCGCAATCGTGGGAGACCGGTGGCGGGAAATGTGGGCGGAGCGGCTTGAAAACAACGGGCTGTGGATGCTCGACTGGTTTCGGCACCAGCGGCGAGACGGGTTCTATGCCCATGGCTCGGTTTGCGAGAACTACGCCAAAATCGAGGTGCCGGTCTATGCGGTGGGGGGCTGGGCGGATGGGTACACGAACGCCATCTTCCGCCTGCTGGAGCACCTGCCGGGCCCGAAGAAGGGACTGATCGGGCCATGGGCCCACAAGTATCCGCACTTCGCGAAACCCGGACCGCGCATAGGCTTTCTGCAGGAATGCCTTCGCTGGTGGGACCAGCATCTCAAGGGCATCGAAACCGGCATCATGGAGGAACCGGAACTCCGGGCCTGGATCAACTCTCCCGTGGCACCGTCGCCGCGCAACGAAGACCGGCCGGGCCGTTGGGTGGCGGAATCGGAATGGAACGGCAGCGGATCGAAAATGCTGTCCATTTATCCGGGAGAGAACGGGCTGACGGACAAGCCTTCGAGGACGGCCATCACTCTCTCCTCCGAGGAAACAGCGGGATGGACATCCGGTGCATGGTGCGGGTACGGGGCGGTTCCCGACGGCCCGTTGGACCAGAACGGCGAGGCCGGCCTGATGACGATATTCGAGTCGGACGTTCTCGACGAAGGGTTCGATCTATTCGGCTTTCCGCTCTTTCACGCAAAGGTCGCCAGCGACACGCATCAGGCGAATGTCGCGGTCGTCCTTTCCGCCGTGGGCGAGGATGGCCGCGCGACCCTCTTCAGCTACGGAGTCCTGAACCTGACCCACAGGTCAAGTCATTCAAGACCCGAGCAGATGCCGTTGGCACAGCCCCAGCCGGTCACGATTCTACTCAACGCCTGCGGGCAGCGCGTCGACAAGGGCCAGCGACTTCGTCTTGCGCTGTCCACGGCTCTTTGGCCGGTGATCTGGCCGGCAAGCGAGAAGGCGACCCTCACGATCAAGCCAGGCAGCGCCAGGCTCGACCTTCCGATTCGCCCGACCCGTGACACGGACGACGAACTGGTCCCGTTTCCGCCGCCGGAAGGCGCCAGCCCTGCCCCGATCAAGCAACATTCCCGAAGCCTCTACGACCGGCACCGCGATGTCGACCTGACCACGGGCGGCGAGACGTACTCGCGGAGCAGCAGCGCTGGACCCGCAACCCACATGCATACCGGCCTCACGGTCAAGCGCAGCAGCAGCGAGCGATTCCATGTCCATCCCGAAGATCCGAATTCGGCCATCGGGATCTGTCGCTGGTGCGAGGCCTATTCGCGGGACGACTGGAAGGCAGAGGTGCGGACCGAAGTCAGCGTGCACGCATTGCGAGACTGCTGGCGAATCGAAGCCAGTCTTGTCGCGCGTGACGCCGAAGGAGTCGTCGCCGAGCGGAAATGGAACGAGGATGTGCCTCGGGATCTCGTGTGAGGAGAGAAGCGGTGGGCGCGTTTCCCGACTTTGGCCCGAAAGCGGCATTCCATCACTTTGCAGATGATGAAGTCGCCATGCGTGTGGTCACCGAGGGAAACGGACCGGACGTTGTCTTCATTCCTGGAGGGGATGCGACTGCCGAGAGCTATTCCCAGCAGTTCGCGCTTCTTTCGGACGCTTTCCGCTGCATCTCCTACGACCCGCGCGGCGCCGGAATGACGACATCGCCGCCAGCACCGTGGACGATCGCGGACTTTGCGCGCGACTGCGCAGCCGTGATCGACGCGCATTGCGACGGAAGCGCGGTCGTCTGCGGCCTTTCCCTTGGCGGTCTCGTGACCCAACAGGTGGCTATAGACTTTCCGGAGAAGGTCCGCCTGGCCATTCCCATGGGAACCGCCGCCTACATCGACGGCTTCACCAGGGACTGGATGCAGGCGGAGATCGACCTCCGCAAGGATGGCGTGTCCCTGCCGGACTATTTCCTGGCGCCGCACTATGCACCCTACGCCTTCCCCGCAAAGGCGCTTCACGACCCGGATCTTTGGGCAGAAGTCAAGGAGGCCTACACAATCCGCTTCGCGGACCGTGCTCCGCAGGACTTGATCGACCAATGGCAAGCCTGTCTCGAATTCGACTGCCGCGACGCCCTGAAGACCTGCCCGGTTCCGATGCATGTCATCAGCTTTTCCGAAGACGTCCAGACCGCACCGTCCATGTGCAAGGTAGTCGCCGATCTCGCCCCGAAAGGCGTGTTCCACGAGCTGGAGGGACTTGGTCACGTTTCGATGACCCGTCACAGGCCAAATGTTGTTGCTGACAAGCTGCGCGGGATAATTCTCAAGGCGCTTGACACGTAACGCGGACGCGGAATGCGATGGCCGGACCAGTGTCACGCCACCACGCCCTTGGGACCGTCCGCTCGAATTCAGCATGCACCGTGACCCGTGGTCTCGATCTCGATCAGCGCATTGCGGCATGTGCGCGCTTGTCCTGCAATTTGCCGCATTTGGTTGGCGGTTTCCGCTTGCAGAAGGCATTCAACATCAATATCCCCGTTCCACCAAACGGAGCGCGGGCGTAGCTCAGGGGTAGAGCATTACCTTGCCAAGGTAAGGGTCGTGAGTTCGAATCTCATCGCCCGCTCCAATGGGGTTTCCCATATTTCCTCAAGATCACCATAAAGCAATGTTTTTGCTTGGTAGTTTTTTTGGGCCGCTGAACATGCCGACTCACCACGAACCATGAGATTCGCGTCGTTTTGTTGGACAGATGTTGGACAACTCGAATGCGATGCCACTGACAGACGCCCAGATTCGATCTCTCATGTCAGGGTCAGTGTCTCAAAAACACGGAGCGCTGCTGTTTCGATGGCGTCTTCTCGCACGCATCGGCGACGATGTCGGCGATCAGGGTGCGCAGGAACTGCTGGCGCGCGCGCATGGTGGTCGTCGGCGCGTTCCAGGCAGCCTCGAGATCGTCCGCGAGGCTCGTGAAGTCCGGCGTGTCCGTGGCCGGCTCCGGCGCCGGCCGGTTGCGGGCCTCGCAATCCGCGACCCGTCGGAGCGCCTCCTCCCAGCGCGTCTCGAGCTGCGCCGCGATCAGCCGGTTGTCGAGATCGCAGGCGGCGTAGCGGCGCTCAGCGAGCGAGGCATCGTAGCGGGCCTGCTGCAGCTCGAGTTCCAGCACCTTGCGCTGTTTCGCCAGTGTCTCGCCAAGCATCCGCTCCGCCTCCAGCGCGGCTTCGACCGCCAAGGGCCGCGTCACCCGGATGGCCTCGGCGGCAAGGGCGGCGTCGACGCGTTTCGCGGCCATGGCCTGACAGCTCGGCTTCCCTTCGCCGAAGCCCTGCCTGCACTGGTAAACGGCTCGCCCCGTGGAGCCGCCGGAATAGGCCACCTGCAGGCGCCGACCGCAACGCGCGCAAGACAGCAGCCCGGCGAGCAGCGCCCGGCCGCCTCGCCCGGACTTGGAACCGCCGCTCTTGCCGTGCGAGTTGGCCGCCAGACGGGCCAGGTTGCGCTCGTGCTCGGCCCAGTCGATGTAACCGTCGTGGTGGTCCCGGATCAAGACCCACTGTTCGACCGGCTTGCCTGTTCGCTGAGCCGCCCAAGGCGGCCCTTCTGCCAGAGTGCTTCAGCTTACATTGTTACCTCCGTAAGCCGCCCTGGCTGCTACCAGCCGAAGCGACAACTGTTGGGTGGGATTCGCACCCACAAGGATGACGCGCCTTTCCACGGCGCACGTGAAAGTTGGTGGTTAGCCTTTTCTTCCTGCGAGACTTTCACTCGCTGCACATTCACCAGTTAGACTGGCGCACCCCCCTACCCAAATCGACCCCGGTTTCAGCGGGCGGCCTTGTGGATAGTTGACAGAGTGTTTGCGCTGCTCATTGTGGCCACTTCCAAGGATCAATGACGGTTACGCCAGCAAGTTCGAATGGTGTGGCGTCTCGTGTCGCAACGGCGAATCCGTTAACCTTGGCAACCGCTGCTATCTGAGCGTCCGCCAAACCAATTTTCTTACCTATCGCCTCGCATTGCGTGTTAATTCGCGCAAGTTCTTCAGCCGCAGGCAGATCAAAGGACAGAATACGATTGGCGCAAAGCCTGCCCAGCGTGAAATCCAGTGCGGCCCAAAGCGCGGTTTTTTTCTTCCCGTCGGGCAACCGCTCAATGCCAAAGCGAAGTTCCGCCACATTGATTGTGGTCGTAAACAACGCCGGGGCCTGCTGGCTATTCAACCAGTCGACTACCTGCTGAGCCGGAAGGCGTTTGTTCGGCTCGGAGATTATGTTTGTGTCCAGTACGATCACCCGAAATCCGCCGCTTCCAAAGTTTCGTCAGAGCGTTCGGTTTCCGGGAAATCAACGTCGAGTTGCCGCGCAAACGAAACAACCACATCACCCAGTTTTTCGGCAGGGCGCGTTGCTTCGTCCAAAAGCTCACGCACTGCTGCCTCGGCGCTGATACCGCGTTGGCCCGCTACAAACTTGATGCGGCGATGCACATCATCCGACAGGTTTCTAACAGTCATTGTTGCCATTTCATCCTCCATATCTTCACTTGATAGCAAAAATATTAAATGACAGCATCGCAAGCAAGTGAGGATTTTGATGTCACTTGTTGTCGCAATTCTTCATGACTTTCCAGTTGTCACCTTGCGGGATCACATCGGCTGTCCCCGATCCCAACCGAAAATTGCCCGTCGACAAGATCGATCACGTGGAAGAACACGTCCGGCTCGCCAAAACGCGCGATGAAACCGAACCCTTTCTCGACGCGGTAGTGCCGGATCGTGCCTGGACCTGAAGGCATCGATTCAGCCTGGGCAGGGCGGTCCGTCACCTCGCCAATTGTGCTGCGCGGGGTATCGGAACTGTCGTTGCTCATTGCGAAACAGCCTGTATCACCCGTCTTCGAAAGCAAATCCTCGATCCTGGAGTTCTCCGCAGTCGGATTCCAAAAAATTCAGCGCCCTGGGACTCCGGTCCCGGGGCGGCATGCAGGATTGTCGTGCCATGAAAGTGTGAAAAGCAGGCGGTCATTGTTGCGATTTCCCTTTGCATCGCGGGCATGGCATCCTTCTTCAGGATGTGTGGTGCCCGAAGGGGGCGCCGCCATGTTCGTCCGTGTCAAGAGGTCCGGACCGCACGAGTACCTCCAGATCGTCCAGAACCGCCGCGAGGGCAAAAGGGTCAGGCAGACCGTCGTCGCCACGCTCGGCCGGCTCGACAGGCTCGCCGCCAGCCGCGCCGTCGACCAGCTCCTGCGTTCCGGCGCCCGCTTCGCCGAGCGCCTGATGGTCCTTGCCGAGGGCGCCGGCGCGGAGCCGGACGCCAGGGTCGCCTCCATCGGCCCGGCCCTGGTCTTCGAGTGCCTGTGGCGTGAGACCGGGTGCCGGGGCACGATCCGGTCGCTGCTCGCCGGGCGCCGGCACCGGTTCGACGTCGAGCGGGCGGTGTTCATGACCGTGCTCCACCGGCTGACGGTCTCCGGATCGGACCGCAGCGCGATGCGCTGGTGACGCGATCAGGCCATCGAGGGCGCTCGAAATGAAGGCGGCCACGGCTATTCACGTCCCGGAACTGACGCCCGATCAATTTCGCGAAATCCAGCGGATCGGGTTTTTGCTCGAGGGCGAAGCCGCGGAAGTTGCGGCACAAAAGATCACGCCCCAGCAGCTCAAGAGCCTTGAAGACATTCAGAAGCAGCTTGTCGAAGCAGCTCGTGGCAACCCGACACGAGCAGCGCGTCTCAATCGCCGGTTCCATTGCAACCTTATGGCTGTTGCGGATATGCCATTGGTGCATGCGACCGTGGAAAACATGTGGGCGCTGAAAGGGCCAATTCTGCGCATCTACCAATTGGAAGCGTTGGGAAAGGCGGCCATGGAACAACACGCCCACTACGACGTGCTCGACGGCCTGCGCAACGGTGACGGCGGGAAAGCACGGGAGGCGATCCAGCGTGATATTGCGGGCTGCAACGACGTCAGCGACCCCTCCCTGAAGGGAGGGGCTTGAGGAACGAAAGTTCCGAGAGCCCATGCTGACCAGCACAAGAAAGGAGACTGTCATCCAATCTACCCTGAACCATACGTTGAAGACCAACCCCGGGATGCTTCCTCAGTCCCGGGCTCTTGAAGATTCGTCAGCAGACACGCCGGGTCAGGCACGAAACGGGGCGAATCGTGACGCGGGTGGTCAGGTTGTGCGAGGGGAGACCGGCTTCGGCCGGCGTCACCGGGGAAGCGCGAGCGACCCCGAGAGCGGCGTGAGCCGCGTCTTCGTCCTGGACCGGTGCGGCGCCCCGCTGATGCCGTGCCACCCGGCCAGGGCGAGAAAGCTCCTGAAGAAGGGACGTGCCGTCGTGGTGCGGCTCCATCCGTTCACGATCCGGCTCCGGGACCGGGTCGGAGGGGAGACCCAGGAGGTCGGGCTGAAGGTTGATCCCGGCGCGAAGACCACCGGCCTGGCGCTGGTGCGGGAGGACGGCGAGGTCCTGTTCCTGGCCGAGATCGAGCACAGGGGAGCAAGAATCAGAAAGGCGATGCGGCAACGTGCCGGTTACCGGAGACGGCGACGTTCGGCCAACCTGCGCTACCGGAAGAAGCGGTTCCTGAACCGGCGCTCCGACAGGAAGCTCCCGCCCTCGCTGCAGTCGCGGGTCGACAACGTGGCCTCGTGGACGGAGCGGCTGCGCAGGCTCGCGCCCGTGACCTCCATCGCGTGCGAGGTCGTCCGGTTCGACACCCAGGCGCTGGAGAACCCGGAGATCGCGGGCGCGGAGTACCAGCAGGGGACCCTCGCCGGCTGCGAGGTCAGGGAATGCCTGCTCGAGAAGTGGGGACGGACGTGCGCCTATGCCACGGACACGCCGCTGCAAGTCGACCACGTGCGCCCGAAGGCAAGGGGCGGCTCCGACCGGGTCTCGAACCTGGCCCTCGCGTGCCCGTCCTGCAACCAGGCCAAGGGCGCGCAGCCCGTGGAGACCTTCCTGGCAGGCCGTCCCGAGCGTCTCCGGAGGGTGCTGGCGCAGGCGAAAGCGCCGCTCTCCGCCGCCGCCGCGGTCAACGCCACCCGCCGCGTCCTGTTCGAGGCATTGAAGCGGACGGGGCTGCCCGTCGCCGGCTCCTCGGGCGGGCGGACGAAGTTCAACCGCACGCGGCTGGGGATCCCGAAGTCGCATGCCCTCGACGCCGCCTGCGTCGGCGAGACGCCGGCGCTGAAGGGCTGGAGGCAGGGCGTGCTCGCGATCCGGGCCATGGGCCGGGGCGCGTATGCGCGGACCCGCGTGGACCGGTCCGGCTTCCCGGTCGGATACCTGATGGCGGAGAAGTCCGTGCGCGGCTTCCGCACGGGCGACATCGTGCGCGCGACCGTGCCCTCGGGAAAGAAAAGGGGTGTCCACGTGGGCCGTGTCGCGGTGCGCCGGACAGGCTCCTTCAACGTCCAGACGGCGCGGGGGACGGTGCAGGGGATCTCGCACCGGCACTGCCGTGTCGTCCAGCGCGCCGACGGCTACGGATACGTCCTCGAGACGTCACGGAAAGAGGAGAAGACAACGATGCACGGAACACGGGAGCCCGCATTCCTCCCCGCCCTGAAGGACGGGGTTTCCTGCGGGATGATTGGATGATTGCCTGGATCAAGGAACGGCAGAAAGAAACCGAAGAGGCCTGACGAATTTCGGCCGGGCCACCCTTGATGCCCGTCCGACCTCTTCAGAGTTCGATCCAGATGGTCTTTAGCTCAGAATATCTATCAAGCGCGTGCAAGGACTTGTCCCGTCCCGGGAGCGGCTTCGTTCCAACTTGCCTGGTGTCGGCGTGTGAGCTGGCACTGACCATGACATTGGGATGATCAAGCTGCATGCACCGGCCCTTGACTGCGATACGCTCTACGCCGAAAGAGAGGCGTCGGAAAATCGTGTACCAAGATCGCACCCGACCATGATCCGCTGCCGCTGTGCATCGAAACGTGGGGGCACGCAATTGATGCTGTCCGCGAGAGGATGGGCTGACATGGGACTGCCGCTCGAAGGAGTGCGCGTGCTCGCCGTCGAGCAATACGGGGCCGGTCCATTCGGCACCCAGCACCTCGCCGACCTCGGTGCAGAAGTTATCAAGGTCGAAAACCGGCATACCGGTGGCGACTACGCGCGTGCTCTCGGCCCCTACTTCGTCGAAGGAGCCAAGGGCGACGACAACAGCCTCTTCTTCCAGTCGATCAACCGGAACAAGAAGAGCCTGACACTCGACCTGGGCCAATCCGAGGCGCAACAGATCTTCAGGCAACTCGTCGTCGGTGCGGATGCCGTGGCGAACAACCTTCGCGGAGACGTCCCGGAGAAGCTTGGCCTGACATACGATGCCCTGAAATCGGCAAACGCCGCCATCGTCTGCGCTCACTGCTCGGGCTATGGCCGCGAGGGTCCGAGACGCGAGTGGCCCGGCTATGACTACCTCATGCAGGCCGAGACCGGCTACTTCCACCTCACCGGCGAACCCGAAGCACCTCCAACCCGAGTGGGGATGTCCGTAGTGGACTTCATGGCAGGGACCTACATGGCACTGGGTCTCGTAGCTGGGGTCCTGTCCGCACGGTCGACTGGCCAGGGTAGGGACATCGACGTGAACCTCTACGACACCGCCCTCTACAATCTCAGCTATCTCAACACCTGGGCGTTGAACTCAGGCTATGATCCCTTGCGCGTGCCGCGTTCGGCCCATGTCTCGCTTGTGCCCTGCCAACTCTACCGCACGTCGGACGGCTGGATATACGTGATGTGCAACAAGGAGAAGTTCTGGCCGGAACTGTGTGAAGCCGTTGGGCGTCCGGACCTCGCCCGGGACCCTCGGTTCGCGACCTATGCTGACCGGCTCGACCGGCGCGACGAACTCACGGTCATCCTCGACGAGGCATTGTCGGCCAGGACGAGCGATGCGTGGCTGCGCGAGCTTCGGGGGCGCGTCCCTGTCGCGCCGATTCGCACGCCCCGCGCCGCGCTCCAGGATTCCAGGCTGGAGGCAGAGGAGAAGATCGAAACCTTGGCGCTTGACGGCAGCGAGGAGTTCCGGATGTTGCGTTCCCCGATCCGCGCTGGCGGCAATGACGCTTCGCGAGCCTGCCCCCCCATGGGCCACGACACCGTCGAGATACTGCAGGACGCAGGCTATTCGGCTGAGGACATTGCGGGGTTTCGCGAGAGGAGCCTGATCTAGCCTCGATTCCCAACTGAAGGGAACAATGTGCGCCCTGGCTTTCAAAAGAAGCGTATCCTGAGGGTCCGGTTTCCGAGCCACGGGATTGGCTCGGCGATCTCTGCGTAGCGTGCGGCAAGCAGGAGCGGGTTGTTGGCGCGCCGTCCCAGTGTGACGATGATCTCGTCCTCGGTGATCCTGATGGCCGCGCTGGCGTTGACGAGCTTGCGGAAGATGGTGCGCGCCTTCGCGACCTCGAAGCCCTGTCCGACGCGGATGCCGAGGATCCTGTAGAGGCTGCTGGCCATCAGCGTGAGCTGGACGTCGAGATCGATGCGCAAGGGCACGGCGGCGGAGAGCGCGTCCATGTGGAAGAAGTCGATGGCGTCGGCGATGGTGTTCTCGATCACCATGCGGCGGGCGTAGCGGTCGACGAGCCTGGCCGCGGGCTCGTCCATCTGGTTGCTCAGCAGCAGGGTCGGCTTTTCGTGGCCGAGATCGGTGACGGCAATCTGGCGGATCTCGCCGGGCATGGTCATCAGCTGGTCGGAGCCGAGTTCGGCGGCCTGAGAGATTCGTGCGGGATTGCGTCAAGGCTTCAGGCGTCAACTTCGAATATTTTGACTATTTCGATTGATTCGAATAAAGATCCGCCTTGCGTGCATGTCAGCAAACCGAACTGGAGCAAGTCATGACCGCCCTTGGGAAGGAGGCGTTCCTTGACCGACTGCCTGACGAGGTCGAGATCAGGAATGCCGAACAACTCAGAACCATCGTCGCCTCGCAGATCAGGGAAGGTGAGCGGACAACGCTGTCACTCGCTCTCGATGGCGGGAAGGCCCAAAGTGTGACATTGACGCCCGCGCTTGCAGCGTCACTGCTCGAGGTGCTCCGGCTTGTCTCGAGCGGGCGCGGGTTTCGGATGATCCCGGTCGAGTCGGAGCTTACGACTCAGCAAGCCGCGGACCTGTTGAATGTCTCTCGTCCCTTCCTTGTGAAACTTCTGGAAGAGGGCGAAATCCCGTTCACGAAGACCGGGCGGCACCGGCGCGTGCGTGCGGACGATCTCTTTGCCTACAAGGAGAAACGCGATGCGGCACGCTCGGATGCCTTGGGTGATCTCGCTCGGGTGGATGCAGAAGACGGACTCGTATGAAGGGCCACACCGACCGGTTCACCGCGCTGATTGATGCATGCGTCTTGGGCGGCGCACTGCGCCGGAACATGATCCTGAGCTTGGCCGAAGCGGGTCTGTTCCGCCCACGGCGGAGTGCGCGCATCCTCAATGAAACCCAGAAAGCCACCTCTGAGATCACAAAGGGGGCGACAGATGGATCCCGGCAACGCGCATCAATTGAAGCGGCGTTCCCGGAGTCGCTTGTGGCAGGGTACGAAGTGTTCGAGGGCAATCTCGACCTGCCCGATCCAGACGACAACCACGTCCTGGCCGCGGCGATCTCGACCTCAGCCTCGGTGATCGTGACCGACAATCTCGGAGACTTTCCGGCGGAGGTACTTGCTCCACATGCGATTGACGAAATTTCGGCAGATGATTTCCTCGCTGACACTATCGAAATTGATCCGCCAGAGGCCATTCTGGCGCTGCAGCGCATGCGGGAGCGGTTCGAAAACCCAGCTATCGACGCACCGGCCCTCATACACAAGTCCGAGGCGCAAGGCCTCCTCCAGGTCGCCACGCTCATGAAAGAGTACAAGTCATTCTTGTGAGAATGTGTGGGTCGCAGAAATGCGCTGAGATGGCGAAAACAAAGACTGCCTCAGCGGACAGCAGACCGATTTGAGAAAACTCATCGGGGGCACAGGATGAAGATCGAGACGCTCACTGTCAGGAACTTCCGCTGCTTCGGCCCTGAGCCTGAGACCTTTTCGCCAGATTCCGGCGTCACGGCGATGATCGGCGGGAACGGGCCGGCAAGACAGCGGCGCTGCAAGCACTGGCGCGGATCTTCGGCGTTTCGTCTTCGCAGCGGCAGGTCCAGGCGCGCGATTTTCATTTCCGCCCGACGAAACAGAACTCGTCTCCGGAGCCACGCGGTCCATCGAATGCGTTCTGTCGTTCCCCGAGCTGGACGGTCTCGATGAAGACGCCGCGGCCGATGCCGTGCCGGATTGCTTCAATCTTATGGCGGCGACCGGCCCTGGCGAGACGCTCAAGGCGCGCATTCGCCTGCAGGCGACCTGGACGGATGACGGCACGCCGGACGGAACAGCCGAAGAGGACATTCGCTGGATCAGCATGGGAAATCCCTTTGCCTGGGCGGCAATCCTTCACATTGTGCCGTTGAGTGGCGATCGAGGCCAGGCGCCTGACGATCACGGGACCGGATTGCGGCCTGATCGAACACCAACTGCGACACCGGATGCGGTGTCGGTTCTCGCAGTCCGTTCCCACTGCAGGTCGGACTGTTTTCGAGTGGCCTTGAACATCGCAGACCGAAGCGATTGAGGCATGGCTCGGTGGCTTGGGCGGCCAGTCGCCTGGCCGCCCGAATCGCGTTCAGGCGGGCATGAATTCGGAGAAGAGCGACTCCCCGTTCGGCTTCAGCCCCGGCTTGATCGTGTCGCGATGAATCGCGCCGACCACCTCGTGAGTCAGGAAGACGTAGCAGCCGCTTTCGTCCATGAGACCCTGCATCTTCTTGTAGATCTCGTCTCGCTTTGCCAGATCGCTTTCGACGAGACCCTGGTCATGCAGCGCCTTGTACTCCGCATTGTCGAACCGCTCCCAGTTCCATACGCCGACCTGCTCCGGCGTGAACCAGACCGTCGCCCATGACGGGTCAGGCTGCATCGAGAAGCGGCTGAGGACCAGCTGCAGCTTCAGGTAGTAGTCGCCGTCCTTGGAACCGAGCGTCCAGAAGGTGCCGCTGTCATTTTGCTTGATTTCGCAGTTGATCCCCACGTCAGCAAGATTTGCCTGGATCACCTGCGCAGCCGCCAGGCGTTCGGACTGGTTGAGGATGTCCAGCGTGACGTTGATACCCGTCGCGCCCTCCTGTTCCAGAAGCTCGCGCGCCCGGTCCGGATCATAGTCGTAGGTCACGCTGTCGCGGGATCCGGGCAGGCCCGGCGCAAGGATGCCGTTTCCGACCGCGGCGGCGCCATAGTAGGCCGCGTCCACGACGGTCTGCCGGTCAACGGCATGTTGCACCGCGCGGCGGATGTTGATGTTGGTAAAAGGTTCGGCATCCTGGTTGATCCCCAGCCAGACATAGGCGAGCGAGGGCTTCTCCAGCACCACCGAGCCTGCGGGCGGGTTCTGCTTGAGCCTCGGCAGGGACGACACGGAGGTCCAGGTGTAGTCCAGGTCTCCCGCCTCAAAGCCGCGCTCGGCAGTGGCCGGATCCTCGATCGGGATGATATGGATCTCTTCGAATCCGCCCTGCTCATGCGCCCAGCCGGGATTTCGCCTCAGGATCGTCTTCTGCTTTGGCTGCCACTCAGCAAGCAGGTACTGGCCGGACTGGGCTACCGGGTTCGTGGTGATCTTGTCGCCCAGCTCTTCCACTGCCTTCTTGGAGAGAATGCAGGAAGCCGGCGTTGGAAGCGTCGTGCTCCAGAGCGGCACGAACTTGTTCTTCAAGTGAATGAGGCCTGAAAGCGTGTCCTTGACCTCGACTTCCTTCAGGGCATCCCAGTCTCCCGCATACGGGCTTTCCATGGCCGGATCAGCGATCCGCTCGATCGAGAATTTCACGTCTTCGGCCGTCATCTGGCCATAGCCGTCCGTGAAGCCGATGTTGTCCTTCAGCTTGAACGCGACGGTCACGTCGTCGAGCTGTTCGATCGAGTCCACCGCGATCGGCTTCCAGCCCCAGGTGTCGCCCGCCTGCGGTATCACCAAAGGCGCAAAGATCGAGCGAATGATGTCGTCTTCCGGCAAGGACAGGCGAAACGCCGGATCAAGCACTTGCAGGTCCGAATAGGATCGCAATGTCAGGACCTTGCCGTCCTGGCTCAGTGCGGCTCTAGGTGCCACCATTGCCGCTGCGCCAAAGGCGCCCAGCGCGGCAAAGAATGATCGGCGGGAAACATCGCCCAACAACACGTTCTTCATGGTCTACTCCCTGATGGATTGTACTCTCGAGTGATGCGGAAGTGCCGTAACCGGAAAGCGCTGGCCGACAAATGAACTGGCCGGCCCAAGCTCCAGCACTTGCGCTGCGGTGTGGATCTCGTTGGCCAAGGGGTGTCGCGTTCGACAAGGTTCAGGGGCACGAACAGGACGATCGCGCCCCGAGACATGCGTGCCCAACGCGAATCGGGGCCCGTGCGAGGCGGGGCACTTCACGAAGCCCGCGATGCCCGATGCCGAGATTCCCTTTGCGTCATTCAATTTGCTTCCCCCCCAAGGACCGCGTGAGTCACGTCCTGAAGTCTCGCACAGATTCACATTCCCACAAGGCATTTCTTGAAACTCTCCCTTGCCCCCTTGTGCTGGGGCACTATTCCTCTTCTCTGCAGCTCTCTTTCGGACCAGGAATGACGGCAGATCTCGGCAGGCGGGGCCTCGAATTCGACGAAGTCGAGCATCAGTGGATTCCGATGCCCGACGGAGTGCGACTTGCGGCGAGGCTCTGGCTGCCACGCGAGACAGGGCCGGTGCCCGCGATCCTCGAATACATCCCGTACCGCAAACGGGACATGGTCCGCGCAAGGGACGAAAGGAACCACCCCCACTTCGCGTCCAACGGCTACGCCTGCCTTCGCGTTGACATGCGTGGATCGGGCGACAGCGAAGGCCACATGCCGGACATGTACTCGGATGACGAACTGGCTGACGCCCGGCACGTGATCAAATGGATCGCTGCGCAGCCTTGGTGCAACGGAAAGGTCGGCATGTTCGGAACCTCGTGGGGTGGCACCGCCAGCATGCAGGCCGCGGTCAAGGCACCGCGCGCGTTGAAGGCGGTGATCGCGAATTGCGCGACCACCGACCGTTTCGAGGACGACATTCACTGGATGGGCGGTTGCCTCCTGACCGACAGCTTCGAATGGGGCGCCACGCTGCCCGCGATCCTTGCCGCGCCGCCGGACGCGGCGACGGTCGGTCCAGGATGGAAGGAAATGTGGCGCAAGAGATTGGACGGGTTGAGCTTTCCGCTGTCTGAATGGATCAGTCGCCAAACGCGCGGGGCTTACTGGCGGCACGGTTCGGTGAAATTCAGCACGGACGATCTCTCCTGCCCGATCCTTGCGATCGGTGGCTGGGCGGACAGGTATTCCAATTCCGTGATCGGTCTCGTCAAGGCACGTCCCGATCTCTGCCATGGCATCGTCGGGCCTTGGGGACATCACTATCCCGACCAAGGAGAGCCTGGTCCGGCAATGAGCTTCCAGGATGTCGCACTGACGTGGTGGGATCACTGGCTGAAGGAGGCACCGATGCCGAATTGGCCTCGGCTGCGCCTCTGGCAGCGCGCATTCGACGTCCCTGCGGACCGGATCGCAATGAGAGCAGGCCGATGGATTTCCACCGACCTCAGCGAAACGCATGCAATGGAAACGGCCCTCTATCCGGGCAAGGACGGGCTCTCGTGGCAAACAGGTCCTGGCACGCGACAGTCGGTGCCGGCCGACCCGCAGCATGGCGCCTGCGCAGGGGATACAGGGTATTTCGGGCGCGCCGGTGGCCTGCCGCTCGATCAGTCTCCCGATGACGCGCGCGCACTCTGCTTCGACACCGAATCCCTGGAGACGGAAGTCCACCTCGTTGGGCACGCTGAGTTTCACTGCGGCATCGTGCGGGACTTGGCCCAGGCACAACTGGCGTGCCGCCTGTGCGAGGTCGATACGAACGGAAGGTCAAATCTCGTCACGCGGCAAGTCATCAACCTGCACCGAGACGAAACGCTGGACGGCGACGCGGCATTTTCCCCTGGCCAAACCACGCGCCTGTCTCTGCACTTCCCGTCAACTGTCTATCGTTTTTCGAAGGGGAATCGCATCCGTCTGTGCATTGCCACCTCGTACTGGCCGCAGGTATGGCCTGCGCCATGCCGAGCCTCCATGCAGGTCGACACGACCGACGCCCGGCTTGTCCTGCCTTGCCCGTCAGACATCTCGCAGGCAGAAGACTTGCCGCCGCCACATCGCTTGCCTCCCGAGCCTTCCTGGGAGACACGCTCCGAAGGGCCGCTATTCCGCGAATGTGGCGAGACGGCCGAGGGAGAGAGCTTCCACCATTGGCGGCAACCGTGGTCAACCACCCGGTTTCCCGAACTGGGCTTGAGTTTTTCGTCAACGACGGAGATGAATTGCACCGCATTGACCGATGACAGTGCCATTCAGCGGTGTTCCGTTTCGGTCGTCTACGAAATCGAACGGCCTGACGGGACCGCACGAATCGAAAGCAGCCTGCTCGGCCGTACGGAACCTGACGGCATGTCCGTTGTCTTGGAGCTCGACGCGCTCTGGAACGGCGAAGTCGTGGCAGAGCGATCTTGGCTGCACGGTCACAAAGCCTGAACTTGCAGGACGCGGATGTGCACAGTTATGCCTGTCGGTTCACGGCGCGTTGATCGTCTGCAATTCTCGTCCAGACTTCGCGACGTTCTTCACGATGTCGTCTTGATTGGACCAGTAGCGAGCCGCCCAGAAGGACGGATTTCCTATTCAAGTGCAGGAAATCGTAAGGCCAGCAGCGACCCGAACTTGCAAGGCATCACGCCTTAGGCGACGCGAAATCCAGTTAAGGAAGGCCAAGATCGCCGTGCGGACGCGACTTGACCTCGCGTCACCAAGTGGACATATAAGTATGCATGAAGTTGGAGCTCAACTGTCGCAAGATCATCAAGCGATTGAAGGGCGAAGGTTGGGAGGAAGTGCTCCCGAGGACACGTGGATCGCACCGGAAGTTCGCGAAAGAAGGCATGGGAACCTTGACGGTGCCAGACTCGAAGAAGGATTTGCGGCTCAAGACTGCACGTAGCATTGCCTGGGATGCCGGCTGGCTGCAAGACAAACGGCAAGACGGAGGACCTGACGAAACGGAGGGCAAAAGGCGCGCCGAGCGGAAGCACGGAATTGGTCGCTCTGGAAAGGAAATGTCGTGACGCACTACATCGGAGTGGTCGGCAAGGATTCAGACAGCGCTTACGGGATCTGGTTTCCGGATGTCCCAAGATGCCATTCAGCGGCTGACGAGGAAGAGGACATCCTTGCCATGGCGACGGAAGCGCTCATGGTTCATCTTGAGGGGGAAGAGTTGCCGCGCGCCCGCCCGCTCGAGGAAATTCTGCAGCTTGAAGAGGTTCGTGAAGACCTCGCGCAGGGAGACTTCCTCATTGCAGTGCCGCTCCTGCTTGCCGACGGCCGTACGAAGCGTGTCAGCATCACTGGTGAAGCCCACATGATCCACGCGATCGACGATGCGGCGCGGCAACGAGGGATCACTCGTTCCGCGTTTCTCATGCAAGCCGCCCGCAACGAGATCTTTGGCAGGACGCGGACGAAGCAGGGGGCCGTTCACGTGTGACCGGCCAGGCAAGGCGCCCGCACGGGGCGGGATTCCGACTGCTTCCCGCACCCATCACAATGCAGATGATCTGGTCATTCTGCTGCGCCGTGACGGCCGCAGGTCGGGCACCATTTCCGCGAAATGCGGACATTGCACTCTCTTGGCCGACCTGCTCGGCGTGCCGCGTCGGCGATGCAATTGGGCTCGATGCGGCGGTTGCGGCGAGGCGCGTCGCCGCGGCAATGCGCAGGGTGCCCACGGCATTTTCGAACAGGTTCCAATCCGGATGGATGGAGGTCTGGGAAAGCGAGAGCTGGCGTGGGCTGGCCCTGAACTGGCAGTACAGCTCCCGAAGATTTGCCCAGATCGCCTCGCACCGCGCCCAAGGCCACGTTCGTGCTGGCGAGATGGGCCGAACGGACTGCCTGCAACAGGAATTCGGAGAAATCTGAGAGATGCTGCCGCTCCTTGCCATCAAACTGCACGACTAGGCGTTCGCCGCTGCAATGATCGCGTCCCGGGTAATCGGCAGATCGCATACCCGGATGCCCAAAGCCACCCTCACCGCATTGCATACAGCGGCGCCGGTCGGTCCCTGCGAAATCTCCCCTGCGCCCAGCGGAAACGCACCGGGACGCTCGACAAGTTCGACTGACACGCGCGGAGCCTCGCTGAACCTCAGGATGGGATAGTCCGTCCAAGACTCCACCGTGGTCGAGATTCCATCGACCTGCACTGCCTCCTTCAGGGTCCAGCTGATCGATTGCAGCATGCCGCCCTCGACTTGATTCTTGACGCCTTCCGGACTGACGGCCTCTCCGACGTCCGCAAAGGCAAAGGCATCCGTCACCCGCACATCTCCATCCACCTCAAGGCGCACCATGACGGCGCAGTAGCCCCCAGTGCCCTTGTAACGCGCAAAGCCCAGTCCCCATCCCGCACCTTCCGGCAATGGAACCTCACGTGCCTTTCGAGTCTTGACTTCGATTCGCTGGAGAACGTCCCGTGAGCGCTGATCGGCCACGTGCTGCAGGCGGAAATCCAGGGGCGACACGCCCAAATCGTGGGCGATGTCATCCATCAGGCTCTCGATGGCAATGACGTTGTTGTAGGCGCCGAGCGACCGAAGCGCGGAAGTGCGGTAGGGCAGGTCGTGTACGAGGCGTCTCTGCACGCGGATGGAACCCACCTTGTAGGTCGGCGCCGCGTTGCGGTCTGCACCGCCTCCTCGAGCCACGGGAACGTCAGCGGAGCGCGCTGGCTGAATCGGATTCTCCAGATAGGCTGCAGCCCGCAGATTGGGTGTGCCGCCCGCTCCAGGACGACTCGTGTGAGGTGCCGAGTTCACCATGACATCGATTGCGGTGAGATCGTTGTCCGGACCGAGAAGGCCGCGGACCGTGGTTGCCATGGCGGCACCCATTGGCGCGGCGCGGAACTCGTCGCGACGAGACCAGACGACCTTGACGTGCCGACCGGGCACGGCACGTGCCATCAGCACAGCATCGAACGCCACGTCGTCCGCCCCGTTGTGGCCATAGCAGCCGGCGCCCGGGACGTGGATGACACTGAGTTTCTCTTCCACCGTCCTGAGAGCCACGGAAATCGCCTTGCGAAGCTGGAACACGCCCTGGCTGTGTGTCCAGACCGTTGCCTCGTCGCCGTCCCATACCGCCACGGCGGCGGCAGGCCCGATCGAGCCGTGGAAAATGAAGGGACGGGTCACCGTTGTCTCGTACCAACGGCCGATGTTGCGGTTGACGTTCCCGGTCTCGACGATGGTTTGGGCATCTGCCGTCGAGGCGGCTATGAACTCGACCGGGTCGATCTCTTCAACAAGCGTCGCTTGCCACGTGCCGCTCTTCGCTGCCCATTCGGCGGCGCGTGCCGCGGCGAGCGGTGCGTTGGCAACAACGCCAACAAAGGAACCGTCGCGAACAACCTCGACCACGCCGGGTCGAGCCCTGAGCGCGTCCAGGTCCAGCGAATCCAGCGCCGAATGCATGCTGGGCGGATGCACCGGCGCACCGTGGAGCATGTGCGGAGCGGTCATGTCGTGGACGAAGGGCGTGCCGACAAGGCGTTCCTTCAAGTCAATTCGCGGAATGTCCCTGAAGGTCTTCCAGCGGTCGCCCTCCGCCTTCGGCTTTGCCAGGTCGGCAACCCGGCATGACAGGTCCGCGGCGGACGCGAAGTCGAGCAATTTCAGGCCGGTTGACACGCCATTCCGCAGAATCTCGCCATCCTCGACTCGCAAATCTCGCGGAGGACGGCCAAGCCGTTCGCCTGCAGCGTCAAGCATCTGGACCAACAACGCCGATGCCGCCCAGCGAAGTGCCTGGCCTCCGAAAGAGATCGACATGCTCCCGGCGGTGAAACCCTCGTTCGGCGTCCGGTCGGTACGGGCGGTTTTCAATGCGACGGCGTCGGGCGAGACGCCCAGCTCGTCGGCCACCATCATCAGCAGCGCCGTGGAATTGCCCTGCCCCAGTTCCACCCGCCCTGAAAGAAAGGTCACGCCGTCCGTCGGCGAGACTTCAATCCAGTCCCGCATGAGCGGAGCATCAGCAAGCGGCGGCGGCGGCGCATCGACCGTCATGTCTTCACCTGCGAATCGAGCGTCGTGCCGCATCCTCGACCGCATCAAGGATGCGGGCATGAACGCCACAGCGACATAGGTTCCCGTCCAGCGCTTCGGCGATTCGGGCGCGGCTCGGAGGAGCCGACTCCCTCTCAAGGAGCGCCTTGGCCGCCATCAGGATGCCAGGCAGACAGTATCCGCACTGACCGGCTTGGTGATCCAGAAACGCCGCAACCAGCGGATGCGGCGGATCGCCGTCCAGGCCTTCCGCAGTCTCGACTCGTTTCCCGGCGACCTCGCCTGCAGGCAAGTCGCAGGACATCACGGCCTGCCCGTCGACCATGACGGTGCAGGAGCCGCACGTCCCCTCGCCACAGCCGAAGCGCGTCGCCATGAGACCCAAGGTCTCTCGCAGGACATGCAGAAGGGGCATCGTTGGGTCGACAACGAACGACCGACTCTCGCCGTTCACTCTGCAGGACACCTCTCGAAGTTCCGGCATTGTGCGCCACCTCCCGTGATCGCCGTCCGATCAATGCCATCATCAGAATCTGCCATCAATGCCCGATATCTGGTCGTGAGCCGGACCCGGCCGCACAGTTGAGCACCCAGCGGCAACCGCTCAGTTCAGGTGGCACGATCAGCCTTGGGCGGAGCATGTCCCCTTCCCAGACCGGGTGGATCGCCACGCGGCTGACGCCAAGAATCGCCGCCTCGGGAAGATTGACCGAAGGCGTGGCCCCTTCACCTCCGATGGCGCCCGGCGTGGACATCGGCATGGACGTCAACGCATGCCATTTCGTGCGAGCCGCAAAGCGGAGGGCTTTCTGACAGCGCTCGTCGCCTACCACTCGGTCGAGATGTACTGGGTCTCCTGGAATTCGAGCATGCCTTCTTTCCCGCCTTCGCGACCCAGGCCCGACTGCTTGACCCCGCCGAACGGTGCCGCCGGATCGGACACAAGACCGCGATTCAATCCGATCATGCCAAATTCAAGCCGCTCGGCAATTCCCATGCCTCGGCGCATGTCCTTTGTATATAGGTACGCGACGAGACCGTACTGGGTGTCGTTTGCCCGACAGACGACTTCGTTCTCGTCCCGGAATGTCTGGATTGCGGCAACCGGGCCGAAGATCTCGTCATGAAGGCACTCGGCATCGTCCGGGACATTGGTCATCACTGTAGGCGGATAGTAGAATCCGGGACCATTGGGACGAACGCCGCCAAGCTTGAGTTCCGCGCCCTTGGCAACGGCGTCACGCACGAAGTGATCAACCTTGTCGCAGGTCTCCGCGTTGACGAGCGGGCCGACATCAACGCCTACCTCCAGGCCGTTGCCCATCTTCAGCGCGGCCATCCTTGCCGTGAAGCGCTCAACGAACGCCACCTCGATCTCCTCGTGGACGTAGATGCGGTTGGCTGCCGTGCAGGCCTCGCCAAGGTTGCGCATCTTGGCAACCATCAGCCCGTCCGCGGCCGCGTCCAGGTCGGCATCCTTGCAGACGATGAACGGCGCGTTGCCGCCAAGTTCCATCGCCGGCTTGACGACATTGTCAGCCGCCGAGCGCAAGAGCTTGCGCCCGACCTCGGTCGAGCCCGTGAAAGACACGACCCGCACCCTGGGGTCGGCCAGCATTTCGCCCACGACCGCGCCGGAAGAGCGCGAGGGAAGCACGTTCACGATGCCGGCGGGCACTCCCGCCTCTTCGAGGATCGGCATGAGAGCCAGCATTGTCAGGGGTGTCTCCGAGGCCGGCTTGATGACGACAGGGCAGCCTGCCGCCAGCGCAGGACCGATCTTTCGCGCACCCATGGCAGCCGGATAGTTCCACGGCGTCACCAGGACGGCCATTCCCGCCGGTTTTTGGTGAACGACGATGCGGGCGCCCGTCGCCGGCGCCAGGCCGACATGCCCTGCAGGCCGAACCGCCTCCTCGGCGTACCAGCGAAAGAACTCGGCGGCGTACCGCGCCTCGCCTGTCGCGTCCGCCCCGGCCTTGCCGTTCTCCAGCGTGATCAGGCGTGCAATGTCGTCGATCCGCTTCACGAAGAGCTCGTACGCACGGCGAAGCACTTCGCCTCTCTCGCGCGGACTTCTGGCACTCCAGTCGGCGAAGGCCGATTCGGCTGCGTCAAGGCAAGCCATGGCATCTTCGACGGTTCCTGACGCGACAGTGGCGAGGACAGTTTCATCCGCCGGGTTCAAGACGTCGAAGCTGCCGCCGTCAGACGCGTCGCGCCATTGGCCGCCGATGTAGAGCTTGTTCAAGGTTTCGGTCATTCGCGGTCCTCATCATGTGCAGGAAGCTTGGGACATGTGCGGAATTGCGCAGACGTTCCCCGGAACCATGCCCTCAACCACTCTCTCAATGCCTCAATTGTCCTTGCAGGCTGCTCCAAGGTCGGCATGTGCCCTGCGCCTGGAACAATGACCAGCCGTGAGCCAGAGATCACGTCATGCATGAAATCGTGCCGATCCACCGGGCCGAGCCGATTTTCCTGCCCGCACAATACAAGAGTTGGCACCGCGATGCCACACAGCGTTTCACTCTGGTCCGGTCGGGACCGAACCGCGCGGAACTGCGCGGTGAATGCCTCCGGCGCGGGACATTCCGCCATCTTCAGGAAGAGAGCCAATAGCGAGCCATTCACTGAGCGCTTCGCGAGATGGTTCGGCATGATCTCTTCGCATGACTTTGGGGAGATCGGCATTCATCACGTTTCCGACCTGCGCGTCCCGCAGCGCGGCCCTTTCGGGTGGCTCCGGGAACGGGTTCGTGTCCATCAGGGCCATGCGCCTGAGACGATCCCGGGCCTGCCTGATCAGTTTCATGGGCACGATGCCGCCCATTGAAAGACCCGCGAGCGCGAATGCCGGCGGGGCGAGATCAAGAATTCGCCGCGCCAGACCGGAATTCGTGGCCGCGCCGACGGGAGGCACGATCATTGCCGGTCGCCCTGCCGAGAATTCAGCGATCTGCGGGGCAAAGAGGCGTCCATCACACATTGCGCCAGAAACGAACAAGAGCGGTTCCAGCATCAGTTGTACGCATGCACCTTGCCTCCAGAATTTCAGCCGCAGCGCGGGAAAGTCCCGTCCTCTCATGGTTGAGTTGAGGATCACGGTAGCATGATCGACGAGATCTGCGCCAAGGGGTGGGGGCACCAAATCCTGACACCGTCGGCGTGTCGACAGTTTGCAGTCTTTCAAGAGGCCAAGCTGGTATGGCCTCTCGTTTCGGCCAACTGCCCATCAAGTGTTGATGTCGGAGCAACGGCTTCCAGCCCAACCCGGACCGCGGCGGCGACCCGTTCCGGCGCTTCGATCAACGCAAAATGACCAAGCCCGTCCACGACTGACAAGTGTGCCAACTTTGCCTCCGCGACGATTTCGCGAATGGGGTCGGCGGGTGTCAGTCCATCTTCGGATCCAGTCACGAAGACAAGTGGCAGTTCGGTGTCCGTCAGCAGTTTTTCCGAGCTGGGGCGAGAGGCTGCCAACTCGGTTTGTGCCTTGATCAAGTCTGTGGTGCTCTCGGCCATTGACACGACGAAGTCCCTTAGCGCCGAATCGTGAATCGCCGACATCGCCTTCCAGTTCTCGCTGATCCAGCCGCGAGCATCGCCGCCCAGAACGCGGTCGCGCACCGCTTCTCGGTTCGCGCGGTTCCCGGGCCGATCGGCAAAAGGACTGGATGCCAAAAGCACCAAGGCCCTTGCGGCCCCAAGCACCCCAAGATTGTGGGCCAGAACCAGTGCACCCAGGCTGAAGCCACATACGATTTCTCCACCGGTGACCACCGCCCTGAGCCGAGCCCCGAAATCCCGAACATCGGGCGCATCGACGGAAACAAAGTGTCGATTGCCTTGCCTTATTCCAAGGTTGTCAAGAAGAGGGTCGAAGACGCGGTCTGTGCACAAGGTACCAGGTAGCAGAACCCACCTTTCCGTATCTCCCGTAGCTTCGCGCGTCATGACCTACTCGGCCATCATACAATTGTCTGGGATCAAGTGCGCTTCGGCGGCAAAATGGACATGCAGGTTGTGGGTGATGCCCGCGGGCATGGCCGACGCGCCGACGTGAAACCCGTACGCTTCGGACAGGTTGATCACCTGTGCCGAAGACGAGGTCACGCCAGGACCAATGATTGCGTAGTTCCGCTTCAGATGCGAGCCCGGTTTCTTGCAGTCGATGAAGGCGACCGTACATGACTGGTAGTCACTCCGCTTGACATGGCGGGCATCGGCTTCGGTTTGGGCACTTCGGGTCACATCCAAGCTCCTGGCTTTCTTCAATCCTGAATATCGGCCGATGATCCTTGAGCGCCGCGCTCTTGCCCTTTGGGCAAGCGGGCAGAGCCCCGCACAATCAGTTCTCCGGAAATCTCGATCTTTTCGGGCGGTCTTTCGTTGTCCTGGATTTCGTTCATCAGCAGCCTCGCGGTCGCTTCAATCATCCGTTGGAGCGGCTGCCTGACTGTTGTCAGATCGAAGGTCTTCCAGTTCGCCATCGGCGCGTCGTCGTACCCGATAACCGAGACGTCATCGGGTACGCGCAAGCCAAGTTCCTCCCGCAACACCTCAAGCACGCCGAAGGCCATGTGATCATTGGCAACGAACAGCGCATCAGGCGGCGTGGCACCCGCGAACAAGAGGCGGGTTTCACTCATCGCAACGTTGCGCCGGAAATGGCAGTCGGTGCAGGCAACCGGCTCCAGACTTGCCTCCTCCATCGCCGCAAGAAACCCGCGCTTGCGATCCACGCCATTCAGGGCTTCGCGCCAACCTGCCAGATGTGCAATCCGCCGGTGACCCGCCTGAATCAGGAACTCCGTCGCCTGCCTGCCACCCTCGAAATTCGAGGCGGTTACCATCGATGTTTCCGGATCTAGTTGGCCGCGATTGAACAGAACGCAGGGGATTCCCGACTTTCGGACGCGCGACACCAACTCGTTCGCCATGCTTATGCTGGCCAGAATGATGCCATCGACCTGATCGGCGAGCAGGTCATCAACAATGGCGTCAACCTCTTCCGTGCGATTGCCCGCAAAGTAGACCGTGACCGAATAGCCTTGACCATTCAGCGCTTTGGAAAGCCGCTGCAAGGCCTCGCCGAAGAACCC
This sequence comes from Paracoccaceae bacterium, assembly GCA_965208685.1. GTDB lineage: Bacteria > Pseudomonadota > Alphaproteobacteria > Rhodobacterales > Rhodobacteraceae > JAJEFO01. The sequence goes on from CBDBPL010000007.1 coordinate 3,378,527, forward strand.
GTTCTTGAGGTAGGCAAGGACAATTCCGATACGGAACGAGTTGCCGGAATGCAGCGACCGCGCAACAAGGTTGGGAATGTACCCCAGCTCTCTGGCGACAGCCCGCACACGCGCGGCCTTCTCTGGATCAACTGCGGTCGAGCTATTGAAGACACGGCTGACCGTCGGCTGGCTGACACCGGCCGCCTTCGCCACATCCCTTGACGTAACTCTTGCCGATCCCATGCAGCTAGATCCTGATGCGGTCCTCGGTTTCCGGATCGAACAGATACAAATGGTCGGCGTTCAGGCTGATCCCGACCACGTCGTCCTGTTCCTTGCGCAAATGCCGGTCACCACGGGCGATCACTCTTTGCCGACCCCATTGGACAGTCAGCAGGGTGCTCTCACCCGTGTTCTCGAAGGCGTATATCTTGACATCTATGTCGCCCTGTCCCGCCTCGTGAACATTCATGTCATCCGCGCGCACCCCCAATATGGCCTTGTCGCGGTCCGCAGCGTTCAGTTTGACCAGCCGTGTCCCGCCGGTGGTGACGAACTCGCCCGCTTCGACCGAACCGTTGATCAAGTTCATCGCGGGCGACCCAATGAACCCGGCGACAAAGAGGTTCGCCGGATCGTTGTAGATCTCGTCCGGTGTGCCAAGCTGCTGGATCACGCCGTGCTTCATCACGGCCACGCGGTCGGCCAACGTCATCGCCTCGATCTGGTCGTGGGTCACGTAGACCGTGGTGACCTGAAGCTCCCGCGACAAGTGCTTCAGCTCGGCCCGCATGGTCACGCGCAGCTTGGCGTCGAGATTGGACAGCGGCTCATCCATCAGGAAGACCTTGGGCGTTCTCACGATGGCCCGGGCAAGCGCGACACGCTGGCGTTGCCCGCCGGAGAGCGCCTTGGGCTTCCGGTCGAGAAACTGGGTCAATTCCACCTGTTCGGCGGCTCTCTCGACCCGCGGATTGATCTCGGACTTGGCGACTCCGCGCGCCCTGAGCGGGTATGCAATGTTCTCGAAGATCGTCATGTGCGGATAAAGACCGTAGTTCTGGAACACCATCGCGACGTCCCGGTCCTTGGGCAGATCGTCGTTGACCATCCGGTCGCCGATCCAGACCTCGCCCTCTGTCGGATCTTCCAGCCCCGCGATCATCCGCATGGTCGTCGTCTTGCCACATCCCGAGGGGCCAAGAAGCACGAGGAACTCGCGGTCCTTGATATGCAGCGACTGACTGTCGACGCCGACGAATTCGCCCCAGCGCTTGGTCAGGTTGTTGAGTTTGATCTCAGCCACTTTACCGCACCGCCCCCATGGTCATGCCTTGCACGAAGTACCTCCGGATCATCAGGGCTAGCACGAACATCGGCGCCATGATGATGATGCCCGCCGCGGAAAGCAGGTTCCAAAGGTCGCCCTCTTCCCCCTTGAACAGGGCCAGTCCGATAGGCAATGTCACCGCCTCCTTGTTGGTCAGGATCAGCGCGAAGAGGAACTCGTTCCAGGCAATGATGAAGCAGAATATGGCGCTGGTCAGCAGACCCGGGGCAGCCATTGGCAAGACGATGTTGCGGATCACCTGCAAGCGGGATGACCCATCGACCATTGCAGCCTCCTCAGTGTCTATCGGAATGCCATCGATGAAGCCCTTGATCATCCAGATCGCGAACGGCATGACGATGGCAAGGTTCACGAGTATTAGCCCGGTTCGCGTATCCAGCAACCCGATGTCCCGGAACATCACGAAGAACGGCAGGATGATGACCACCGCAGGCACGAACTGCGTGGCCAAGATGATCACCAGCATCATCGTCTCGCCCCGCATGCTGAACCGGCTGAAGGAATAGGCCGCGAGCGTGGCAATGGGGATTGCGATGATCACGGTCACCAAGGCTACGAATGTGGAATTGAACAGCTTCTCGCCCAACCGATACGGATCATCGAAAACGATGTCGAAATTTACCAGAGTCGGTGTGAAGAACAGCTTCAACTGATAGACATCAACATGCGTCTTGAAGGCGGCAAGGAATATCCAGACAATCGGCACCAGCATGATGAAAATGGCGACCAGGATCAGGACCGTGTGTACGGCACTCCAGAATTGCCTTCTTTGCTTTCCGGTCATCGCTCAGTCCTTCCGAAACACGAACTTGGCGTAGGCGTAGGTGAGGAAGATCATCGGGATCACCATCAGCCATGCAACGGCAGCCGAATAGCCGATCTGCCCGTATTTCATGCCGTTGAAATAGATGTAGTGGCTCAGCGTCTGGGTGGCAGTGCCCGGGCCGCCGTTCGTCAGCATGAACACCTGATCGAAAGTCTTCAGGCTGAAGATTGACTTCAGGATGATGACGACAGCCAGAACCGGACCCAATTGTGGCAGGGTCACGTCCCGAAAGACGCGCCAACCCGAGGCTCCATCGACCTGGGCGGCCTCGATCGTGTCGCGCGGCACGCTCGCGAGGCCCCCGATCAGAACCAACGTCAGAAAGGGTATCCAGCCCCAGACATCGGCCATCACCACGACGGCAAAGGCAAGGTTCGGATCTGCCAGCCAGCTCACATCCGCCAGGGGCGGAATCAGAACGCCGAAGAAAGCATCGAAGAGGCCGAATTCGGGATTGAACATGAAACGGAATGACACTCCGATCAGCGCGGGCGACATGGCGAAGGGAAGGATCAGGAGGGTTTGAGCCGAACTTCTGAGCCGTCCCCCCGGGGCCAGCAGCAGCGCCAGTCCCAAGGCCAGAATGGTGGTCAGTCCAACCGTCAGAACCGTGTAGACAGCAGTCACCCAAACCGAATTCCAAAAGGCGGGTTCTTCAAGGAACGCCCAAGTGTAGTTCTCCCAACCGAGATATTGCTCCAGTGACCCTGGACGGTTCAGTCGGCCGACCGTGAACGACAGGCGCGCAGCTTCGATCAGTGGCCAGATCGCGGTTGCGAACACCACAACGACCGCAGGCAGGACAAGAAGGTACTTCAGTGTGTTGTCACGCATGAACGCCACTCTGCATTCCCGTCCCTTTGGGGAACGGTTGTGCGCAGCGTGGAGCGCGAGTGCTCGCGCTCCACCGTTTTTCAGAGGCCTGTGGCCGGATCAGAGACGACCCGCGCGGCGCAGCACCTTGTCCGTACGCTCGGCTGCTTCTTTCATCAGCGCCTCGACATCACCACCCGCAGCGGCTTCGGCAATGGCTGCCGACAGGATGTCACCGATCTCGGGCCATTCAGCGATTTGCGGCATGATGTCGGATTCCTTGAGGCTGTCCCAAGCAGCCGCCTGGATGCCGTCGTTGGCTGAATTTACATCCGGATCCTGCAAGGACGAGATATGCGTCACCACGTTGTTGACGATGCTCTTGCCGCCAACCTCACGCTCGATCGCGTTGGCCTTGTCCATCTCGGGGTTCGACAGCCACTTCAGAAATTCCCAGGCCGCGTCCTGGTTCTTGGAATACTCCGAGATCGAGAACGGCATGGAGATCGCGTAGGTCTTGGTCGTGCCTTGATAGGACGGCATGCCAGCGAATCCGACCTGATCCTTGGTCAGCGTCGAGCTCTCGGGGTTGTAGAAGCCCGAATAGGCCCACCACCAGACGGGAATCATCGCGGACTTGCCCTGCATGAAAGACTGACGCGCATCCTGTTCGACAAAGGCAAGGCTGTTCGGATTCGTGACTTTGTGCACGGTATGCAGCGCGATGTAGTCCTTGGTCGCCTGGATGCCCTCGGGCGACGCCCAAGCAGCGCTGCCGTCTTCGTTGAAGATGTCGGCACCTGCGGCCCACAGGAAGTTGATCCAAATGAACAGGTTCTGACGGTTGCCGTCGTTGTTATAGTAGAGCGCAAGTGGCGCGACGTCTGGGTTGCTCTCTTTCAGCTCCTTGCCGATGCGGATTACATCGTCCCAAGTCTTGGGCGGCTCGGGGACAAGGTCCTTGCGATAGAACATCAGCTGTGGATGTGCCCGCAGCGGGAAGCCAAGTGTTTCGCCCTCGAATTGTGCCGAACGGGCAAAGGCAGCAGGGTAACGATCCATGCTGATGCCGTCACGTGCCATCAAGTCGTCGATGCGCTTCAGCCAATGCGCGTTCGGCGGACCCCAGCTATCCAGGTAGTTCACCACGTCGAAGGTTCCGCTCGCGGCCACACCCTCGGCGTTGATCTTTTCCTGAAGCGAACCGAAGGGAATGAATGTCCATTCAAGCTCGATTCCGGTCAGTTCAGTGAACTCCTCGTCGCGCAGCATCAAGCCATCGAACTGAGGCGTGACCACGCTCAGGATGTTCAGCTTGGTGCCCTCGAAGGGCTTGCCGGGCAGCAGGTTATGCCTTTCCAGATGTCCGTCCGCCGAGGCCGCGATCGGCGACAACGCCATCGCCGTACCGACGGCGACCGAGGCCAGGAATGTTCTCTTGCGCATGTGTGTTCCTCCCATTGCGATGATCAATTCGACTGCGTATACCTCATTGTGAATTCGTATTCAACAGCCATCCACAATTTCAAGGAGAGATTTTTTTCATTCATTATCAACCGCCTGCGGAACGGTCGCAAGCTATCTTTCCTGGACTTTCCGCGCCGGAGCGGCATTGCTGCGGCCACACACGGGTCGATTCCGGCTCGGTGCGAATTGGCACTCCAAGCGTTTCGGGGCGCAGTTCTGCGCAACCGGCATTCGCCCGTGAACCGTATGTGGGTCCAGCCGAACGGCGAGACATGCACGGGCAGGTCCAGCGGCGTATCGAGACCCGCGAGTTCGCGTTCCCGGACTGCGTGTCCGAGCTTCTTGGTCTTCCAGCAGATGATGATCGACGCGAGCAGGTTGAGCCCTGCGATCCGGAAGTGCCGGGCTTCGGACGTCCGGTCCCGGATCTCTCCGCGGCATCCGATCCGCAGCGGGTCTTTCAGCGCATGGTGCGCCTCACCATTGATCAGGCCGAGTCCGGCGCGCAGCTGGATGTCGACGTCGTGCAACCCATGGACAATGGAAGGCGCGCGTCGCCGCCTTGTCCCTTGCCGGAATTGGCGACGTTGGCAGCAACTGCGTGCAAGGGACTTCGCCCGACCTTGGTCGTGACCGTTGCCGGCACGGAGTGCGCCTTGCGAACGGTCGGCATGCGCATGCTTCCCTTCCGCAAGGATCCCGGCCAAGGGCAGCCCTTGCTACAAGAGCTGAAGGAGCGGATTCTCGATGCGCGCAGCAATGTCCTCGAGAAGCGCCGCGGCGCAGGGAAGCGCAAGCCGAGATTCCACGAAGGCTAGCGACAGGTCATATCCCGCCGCGCCCCGTGCCACGCACAGAGTCAGGCCACCGCCTGCCGGCACGTAGCCGTTGATCCGAGTGCCGCAAAGGTCGACCAGCGTGAGGACCGGGCATTCCTGTTCACCGGCACCGCCCCTGTCCGGGTTGGCGACGATCTCGAGATTTCCGTCGAGACCCCTTATCGCTACCGACACCGATGAGGCGTCAAACGTGGCGCGCCAGGCGCCTGCCGCGAACGAGGCGAGAAGCCTTGTCCTGTCGGCTGTCCTTGAGCGGTCCAGAATCTCGTCGAAAGCCGTCGGGTCGACGAACGCCGACAGCGTCGAGTGCCCGCCGACCGCAATGGCTGCGTCCAGATCCGCCACGTGGATAGGTTCGGCGATGCCCTGTGCGCGGAGCAGGTGCAGGTCGATGCCTCGTTCGGTCGCTAGCCTGCGTGCCTTGGGCGAAGCGAGGACTCGGCTGGCGGCGACCGGTTCAGGCATTGCCCGTTCCGCAGGGGCAAGCGCCTCCTGCCTCTCAGGCTCCGGTTCACGCCGCTGCACGGTCTCGACGACAGGCGCCGCCGCTGGTTCCGGAGCGGACGCGCCGGTGCTGGTCTCTTCGACTTCGCCCTCACTTCCGACGATCATGGCGATGAGGTGGCCTACCGGAACGTTGTCGCCTTCTGCCGCCTTCACGCCGCTCAGGTATCCGTCCGCGGCCGCCTCGACCTCCATGGTGGCCTTGTCGGTCTCAACCTCGAAAATCGGATCCCCCGCCGTGACCGGATCGCCGTTGCCTTTGAGCCAGGCCACGATGACGCCCGAGTCCTGGACCATGCCAAGCTGCGGCATCCTCACTTCATGGGGCATGCACCGGAACTCCCCTGACGATCGCGCGGGCAGTGGCAGCCACGCCCTCGGCCCTCGGCACGGTCAGGTCCTCGAGCGCCGGACTGAACGGAACCGGCACGTCCATCGCTCCCATCCTGATCACCGGCGCATCAAGATGATAGAACGCCTTCTCGGAAATGCGCGCGGCGATTTCCGCCGTGACCCCGAAGTTCTGGTGCCCCTCGTCGACCACGATCGCGCGTGACGTCTTGCGAACCGATCCCAGGATCGTCCCTTCGTCCAATGGCACTAGGGTCCGCGGATCGACCACGTCCGCACCAATGCCGTCACGTTCGAGGATCTCGGCAGCCTCTTCGCAGACCTGCCTCATGGACGAGGTGCCGATCAAGGTGACTTCGGACCCTTCGCGCAGGATCGCCGCCTCGCCAAGGGGAAGCACGTATTCCTCTTCCGGCACCGACGCCTTGTCCTGGTACATCAGCTTGTCCTCGAAGATCACGACCGGATTGTCGTCGCGGACCGCGGCTTTCAGCAGCCCCTTCGCCTCGTAGGCCGAAGACGGCATGGCGACCTTGAGTCCCGGGATATGCGCCACCAATGCGTGGAGCGACTGCGAATGCTGTGCGGCCGAACGCCGGGTGGCCCCTAGGTTGGTACGCAACACCAAGGGCACGTTCAACTTGCCGCCGGACATGTAGTGGGTCTTGGCAGCCTGGTTGCAGAGCTGGTCCATGACCAGATAGAGAAAGTCGCCGAACATCAGGTCCACGATCGGGCGCGACCCCGTCATTGCCGCACCGACGGCTATGCCCATGAAGCCGGGCTCGGAGATGGGCGTGTCGATGACGCGTTCGGTGCCGAATTCCTCCACGAGGCCGGACAGCACCTTGAACGGCGTGCCCGCTTCGGCCACGTCCTCGCCGATCAGCAGCACCGTCTCGTCGCGCCGCATCTCTTCGGCAATGGCCTCGTTCACGGCCTGCGACAGGGTGATTTCGCGGGTCATGCACGATCTCCGGACATGTAGGGCAAGGCATGCTCGACGCCCTTGAAGACGTGCATGTCGACCTCGACCGCATCCGGATAGGGTGCAGCCAGCGCATATTCCACCGCCGCCGCCGCTTCGTCACGGATCTCGCTGTCGATCACGGCCAGTTCATCCTCCGTGGCGACGCCCTCGAAGCGAAGCCACTCGCCGAAGTTGGCGATCGGGTCGCGATCGGCCTTCCAGCGGGCCTCTTCCTCCTTCGAACGGTAATATTCGCGATTGATGTCGCCCACATGGTGCCCGTGGTAGCGATAGGTTTCGAGTTCGATGAAGAACGGGCCTTCGCCCCTGCGACATCGTTCAACCAGATCCGAGGCAAGCTTGTTGACCGCCAGCACGTCCTGGCCGTCGACCTGGTGCGCCTCGATCCCGAAAGCTTCCGCCCGCGCGGTCAGCGAGCCGGCCACGACCTCGTCCGTGACCGTATATTCGGAATACCCGTTGTTCTCGCAGGCATAGATGACGGGCAGCTTCCAGAGCGCCGCCATGTTCATGACCTCGTACCACAGGCCCTGTGCCGTGGCGCCGTCGCCGAAGAAGCAGACGGTCACGTAGTTCCTGCCCAACCGCTTGGCCGAAAGAGCCGCCCCGGTGGCGATGCCGGCCGAACCGCCAACGATGGCGTTGGCGCCAAGATTGCCATGGGCCTGGTCGGCGATGTGCATGGAGCCGCCCTTGCCTCGACAATAGCCCTCTTCCTTGCCCAGAAGTTCGCAGAACATCAGCTTGAGTTCGGCCCCCTTTGCCAGGCAATGCCCGTGGCCGCGATGGGTCGAGGTGATGCGGTCTTCGTCCGTCAACGCCTCGCAGATCCCCACCGCCACTGCCTCCTGACCGGAATACATGTGCGTCAATCCGGGCATCTGGGCATTGAGGTAGAGCTGGTTGGCCTTGTCCTCGAACGCCCGGATTCGCGCCATTTGGCGGTACATCCTGAGGTAGGCTTCGGCATTTGCCTTTCCGTCGCGCGGCATTGTCGGATCCTTGGTCTTCCGGGCCATGGGTCGAGGCCAGTCAGTAGCGATTGGAGATCGGCAGCTCTTCAGCCGGGAAGAGCGAGATCACCTCGCAGCCAGTGTCAGTGACGACGACTTCCTCCTCGATCCGGGCAGCAGAGAAGCCGTCTGCCGCCGGGCAGTAGGTCTCCAGCGCGAACACCATGCCGGTCTGGATTTCCATGGGATTCTCCAGGCTGACCGCACGGGAAATGATCGGACGCTCGTGCAGCGCGAGGCCCAGCCCGTGCCCGAACTGCAAGCCGAACGCCGAAAGCTCGTCAGGAAAGCCGTAGTCCTGCGCCGCCGGCCAGAGCTTCGCCACGTTGTCAGTGGTGACGCCCGGCTTGATCGCGTCGATCGCGAGATCCAGCCATTCGCGGGCCTTCGTGTAGGCGTCATGCTGCACCGGTGTCGCCCTGCCGATGTTGAACGTCCTGTAGTAGCAGGTCCGGTACCCCTGGTAGGATTGCAGGATGTCGAAGAACGCCTGGTCGCCGGGACGAAAATACCGGTCGGTGAAATTGTGCGGGTGCGGATTGCAGCGTTCGCCGCTGATCGCGTTGATCGCCTCGACGTCGTCCGAACCCATCTCGTAGAGCATCTTGTTGGACAGAGCCACGATGTCGTTCTCGCGAACGCCCGGCTTCAGTTCCTCGTAGATCATGTGGTAGACGCCATCGACCATGCTGGCCGCTTGCGTCAGGAGCTGGATCTCGTCCCAGTTCTTGATCTCGCGCGCGCCCAGCATGACCTGCTGGCCATCGACAATCTTGAGCCCGGCTTCCTGCAGCGCGTGGAACATCGCGGTTTCGGCATAGTCGACGCCGACGGGCATGTCGGCCATGCCGGCATCGCGAACGAGGCCGGCGATTTCCTCGGCATAGTGCTTCATCAGCCCGAAGGACGGCGGGATCGTCCCGCGCATGCCGACGACACCGGCGCGGCAATGGTCCGGCTCGAGCCAGTCGGAGTACTTCCGGTGGTGCACCGCGGCGGAGCCGAAATCCCAGACGTAGGGCGAGTCGTCGCCGGTCAGGAGCGCAAAGCGGCACATCTTGTCCCGTTCCCATTCGCCGATCTTGGTGCCTGAGACGTAGCGGATGTTGTTGACGTCGAAGAGCAGGAGCGTCCCGCAGTCAGACGCCTTCAGTGCCTCGCGGGTTCGGCTCAGGCGATAGCGGCGCAGGCGGTCGTGGTCGACGCGGCGCTCGAAGTCGACCGACGTGTGTCCCCAGGCCGGCAGGCGGCCCTCCCAGTTCCAGTTCGGCTGAAGATCCTGCGGAGACAGGACATTGGGGGTCAGCGCTGTGTTGTGTACGTTCATGTCGGCATCCTCTCATCTCGCGGCCCGTGCCTGGCCGCTTGCGTTTCGGTTCGTTGCTGGTGCCAGCCTATCCCAATGCCAGCCGGACTCAGCACGATTCTCATCCACTTCGGACATTCGTCGACCAGGTTCAGACATGCAGTTGCCTCGCCATCCAGTCCGCTGAATCCGGGCGATACCTGTAGGGACGATTGTTGACCACATGCGTGCCGTCCTCGACCATGTTCAGCACCACGGGGCCAGACACTGCGTTGGCCAGTCTGTCGGCATGCCCTGGCGGGATCACCCGATCCAGAGCGCCGCCGACGATGTAGGTCGGGCACTCGATCCGATGCGCGACCTCGGCGAGGTTCATCCGCCGTGCAACGACTGCCGCCGCGTGTTCATCTGATGAATGGCTGCGTGCAACGAAGGCCGCGCGAGTAAGACCGGGTGCATGCAGGAAGGCCTCGAAAAAGTCGAAAGGGCCGGTCAGCGAAATGCAGGCCCGCACGCGCCTTTCGAAGGCTGCGGCGCGTGGAGCGTAGTAGCCGCCAAGGCTGACTCCCCAGAGCCCGACACGCGCAGCGTCGACATCGTCCCTTTTTTCGAGCCAGTCGATGACCGAAGCGACCGGCACCTCAAAGTCGGGCCTGATCGGAAGCTCGTATTCCGCCTCTCCCTGTCCTGGACCGTCGAATGCCAGCGTGGCCATGCCCCTGTCGAGGAACACGGCCTCGTTCGTGCGCATCTCCTCCTTCGTGCTGTCGAGCCCCATGCACATGACGACAACTGCAGGCCTTTCCTCGCCGCGCGGCTTCCGCAAGACGCCGGCCAGCAAGGTGCCCTCGTACGGGATCGTGATCCGCTCGCCGGGAGGATCCATGTTCGGCAGGGCCCGGCCATGGGCCGCGATCGCCAGGTCGTGCGCATCGCGCATCTGGTCCGGATCGTGAACGAAAAGGAACTTGCCGAAATGATAGCAAATGGCCGCGGTCGCAAAATGCTCGCCCGCGCTCCGCCGCCGCCCTTCGGATTCGGCCGTTGCAGCAAGGTCGTCATGGACTTTCCCGCGCGCGACCCAGGCGGGACACCATTCGTCCCAGCGAGAGATCGACCCTGTTACGTCCTCGAAATCGGCAAGCGGCACGCCGTTCGTCACCATCCGGTGCGACCAATGCGCCGCGGCAGCGGCAATGCGCGGGTCCCCATCGTCACGACCGGTGCTCGCCATGCCTCACCCCCTTGCCACCAGCACCGCCCCGGCCAGAACCAGGAACACGCCCGCGAGTCGCGACCAGGACATCTCGCGCACGGCCAGGCCGAACGCACCGTAATGGTCTACGATGGTGGAGCCGACCAGCTGCCCGGCAACGATGCACACGAAGAACGCAAGGGCGCCGGTCACCGGCGCGAGAACCACGCCGGAACCGACGAAAATCGCTCCGACCACGCCGCCCAGATAGGCCCACCACGGGACGGCGGCGAGCGTTGCCGGGGCAACGCGCCCGAAGCCGGACACCGCGAGCACGAGAAGGCTGCAGAAAAACGCGACAAATATCGAGATGGAGGTCGCGACAAGGGCGCTGCCGACATGTCGCGCGATGATCGCGTTCATGGCGGGCTGGACCGTGATCATCGCACCGACCGCAATGGCGGCGAGCATGAAGCCAAGCATTTGCATCCTACGCGAACCTCGCGGCCTTCTTCGAGCGCGCATGTTCGGCCAGGTGGGGGTACTTTTCGGTAAGGAGCGAGCCGTGACAGTATGTCTTGCCGAACGGATCCGTTTCCCTGATCCGGTCCAGCCACGCAGGGACCGCGGGCACGTCGTCCCAGACCGACCCGAGATTGATGTCATCCATCCTGACGATCACCGGCATCATTGCGATGTCCGCGAGACTGAACCCGTCACCCATGGCCCAGGCTCCGCCACTTTCGTCGAGCCAGCCGGCCAGTCGCTCCACTCCGCGACGAAGCCGCCCCAATGCTTCGTCCATGTCTTTCTGGGGGAAACCGGTCCGGCCCATGCGCATCAGGAACTCGCGGCGCAGCGGCTTGCTGTCGCAGAGCGCCTGGAACTCAGCCTCCGACATCGACTGGAAATGCGGCAGGAAGGCGAGGTTGTACGACGGAACGCGCACCGCAGGCGTCGGGACTTCGTCGACGAAGCGCATCATCGCGCGCAACCGGGCGACGCCCTTGGGATCCTTCGGACGCATCGGCACGACATCGGGAAAGATGTCCTCAAGGTATTCGAGGATCACTGCGCTGTCGATCACCGGCACGCCGTCATGCACCAGCGCAGGCACCACGCCATTGGGGTTGAGTGCAAGGTATTCGGGCTTCAGCTGGTCGCCTGCAAAGAGATCAAGCTTGCGTTCCTCGAACGCAATTCCCTTTGCATGAAGCGCGTACCGGACGCGCTGGCTGCAGGTCGACTGGGGTGCGTTGTAAAGGACGAACTCGGCCATTTCAGTCCCAGTTCAATATTCTTGGCAGCTTGCGATGCCTTGCGAGCGTGCCCACGATGCCGAGCGGAAAGAACATCAGGCAGAGCATCATGATCAGCCCCGTGGCCAGGATGTTGATCTCGGACGCGCCAAGAGTTGCCACGAAGAACTCGTTGAAGGCCACGATCAGCACGGATCCGATCACCGGGCCTGCGATTGTCCCCTTCCCTCCCAGGATGCACATCAGCACCATGTTCACGCTGACAAGGATGATCAGGAATATGTTCGGCCGGATATAGGTGAGGTATTCGCCCCAGACCGCGCCCGCCATGCCCACGAAGAAGGCCGAGATCGCGAAGGCCAAGACCTTGTAGAACCGCGTGTCGATGCCAGCGCTCTCGCTCTTGATCTCGTCCTTCGAGATCGCCCTCAGCCCCAACCCGAACTTCGAGTGCTTGATCCGGTAGGAGGCCCAGACCGCGAAGGCCGCCATCACGATGAAGGCGTAGTAGTAAGGCAGCTTTGCCCATTCGACGGGCAGGCTGTTGGCCTTCAGCGCCACCCCGGCCGCGCCGCCCACGAATTCCCAGTTTTCAAAGAATATCCGGAAGATCATGACCAGCGCCAGCGAGGAGATGATGAAGGACGGCCCCCGCACGCGGAGCGTGATCAGGCCGATGAGATAGCCCAGCGCACCCGCGACAAGCCCCGCGAACGGCGCAAGGATGATCGTCGAAATCTCGAGCCGGGCAAACGCCATGCCCGCGAAGTAACCGCCGACCGCAAAGAACACGTTGTGGCCCAGCGAGATGTAGCCGGCGAATCCGCCAAGGACGTTCCAGCCCGAGGCCATCACCACGTAGGACGCCGTGAACAGCACGAGATGGATCAGGTAGTTGTAGTTGCCGACGAACTGCAGTGCAGGCAACGCCAGCAGGACCGCCATGATGGCCAACGGGAACCATGCGGCACGGGTCTTGTCCGCCGCCTGCGCCAGCGACTCGTTGTACGCGCGGCGCTGTTCGAGGATGTCGTCGGTGTCGATGGCCGGCATCAGGCAAGCTCCGGCTTTTCGCCAAAGAGGCCCTGCGGCCGCACCAGCAGCACGACGAAGAGTGCGACGAAGAAGGTCAATGTCGACCAGGTCGCGCCGAAGAAGAAGCCGACATAGGCAGCGACGACCGAAAGTATGAAGGCCGCCAGCACGGTCCCGAGGATCGAGCCCATGCCACCCAGGACTACAAGGGACATCAGGATCGCGATCCACTCCCAATGCTTGGCCGGGAAGAAGGAGAAGACGAAGCTGACGAGCGCTCCGGCCGCCCCCGCAAGCCCGATGCCGATGGCGAAGCTCACGAGTCCGACAAGGTTGACGTTGACGCCGAGGAGTTCGGCCGCATCGCGGTTTTGGGTCGTCGCGCGGATCGCATTGCCGAAAGCCGAGTATTTCAGGAAGAGCGCCAGCGCGGAGATGATGGTGAGGGACACGATCCCGGAATAGAGCTGGCCCTTGGGAATGAAGACGCTTCCGACGAAGAAGGCATCCGTAGCGTAGTCAGGCGAGGTGACACGCTGGGTGTTGGTGAAGGCCGTGCCGAGCGCGCCTTCAACGACCATCGCCAGGGCAAAGGTCAGCAGCACCGTCATTTCCGAATACCTGGCCGACCGCGCCTCGCGCTCGAACACGAGCTTGTACAACAGCACTCCCGTCGCCGCCAGGATGACCAGGGCGACGGGCAAGGTCACCATGGGATCCACGCCGCCGATCCGGAAGGCCCAGTACGCAATGTAGGCCCCCACCATGACAAGGGAGGGATGCGCGAGGTTCACGATCCGCATGACCCCGAAGACCAGCGAAAGCCCCGACCCCATCAATGCGTACACTCCGCCAAGGGCGAGACCCAGCACCAGGATCTGAATCATGTCCGCCATGATCAAGCCGCCTTCCTGCCGCCGAGATAGAGTTCCTGGATCCTCGGATCGTTGAGGATTTCCTGTCCGGGTCCTTCAAAGAGCGTCCGCCCCAGGTCAAGCACGACACCCCAGTCCGCATGCTTGAGTCCCATCAGCGCGTTCTGCTCCACGAGCAGGATCGTGATCCCGTCTTCCGTCATGACTCGCATGATGTCGAATATCTCGGCCACGATCTTCGGAGCGAGACCCAGTGACGGCTCGTCCAGCATCACGATTTCCGGCCTGAGAATCATTGTCCGCGCCATGGAAAGCGTCTGCTGCTGGCCTCCCGAGAGAGTGCCTGCATGCTGGTCGCGGCGTTCCTTCAGGATTGGGAACCGTTCCTCGATCTTGTCGATCCGGCGCTCAAGCTCGACCTTGTCGCGCATAGAGTAACCGCCCATGCGGAGGTTCTCCCGCACCGTCATCTTCGGGAACAGCGCGCGCTCCTGCGGCACGAAGCAGATGCCCTTGCGCAGGACCTGGTCGGGGCGAAGGCCCTTCACGCTTTCACCCTTGAACCTGACGTCTCCCTCCCGGATCCTGAGCATTCCCACGATTGCTTTCAGAAGCGTGGACTTGCCGGCGCCGTTCGGCCCGATGATGCAGTGCACCTTGCCCGGCTCCACGCTTACCGACGCACCGTTCAGGATCGCCGGCCCGTCGCCGTATCCTGCAGTGACATTCGAGACTTGGAGAAGGGCGCTCACGCGGCCGCCTCCTGTGCGCCGCCCAGATAGGCTTCAAGCACCGCCGGATCGTTGCGGACCTCGTCGGGCGTTCCGTCCGCAATCACGCGTCCCTGGGCCATGACGACGACACGGTGGGAAAGACGCATGATGAGGTCCATGTTGTGCTCGACGATCAGGACCGTCAGCCCGTTCCTGTTCAGCTCGCGGATGTGGCCAATGATCTCCTCCAGGAGGGTCGGGTTCACGCCGCCAGCAGGTTCGTCCAGGAGGATGATCTTCGGATCGCTCATCAGGAGCGCCGCAAGATCCATGAGCTTCTTCTGTCCGTAGCTCAGGTTCGCGCCGTCCTCATGCGCCAACCGGGTAATCCCGAGAAAGTCCAGGATCCCCATGGACTTGTCGATCTCCTCCGGACTCATCGCCGGCTTGAAGAAGTCGCGCCAGCCGTTGATCCTAGACTGGCAGATGACGTTCTCAAGCACCGTCATGTCGGCAAGGTTGCGCGAGATCTGGAAGGTCCGGCTAAGTCCTCTCGCGGTGATCTTGTGCGGTCGCAGTTCGTCGATTCGCTCGCCGTCCAGCCAGACCTCGCCGCTGGTGGGCGTCATCGTCCTGCTGATGCAGTTGAACGCGGTTGTCTTGCCCGCGCCGTTTGGACCGATCAGCGCGGTGATGCTGCCCCCTTCGACGCTGAAAGAGCAGTCGTCGACGGCCTTGATGCCGCCGAAGTGCTTGCAGAGGTTCCGGATGTCCAGCATGTCGCGCCCTGCGGCAGGCGAACGGCCGGGCGCGTCGGGCGCCCGGCCGCACGTTGTCACCAGCCCTTCTTGGGATAGTTGAGCGGCGAGGTCTCGAACTCGTTCGTCGGGTACACGAACTGGAGCTCTCCGCCGTTCCACTGCGCAACCATGAACGGCTTGCCGACCGGCAGGCCGACGGAATCCCAGTGAAACGCGCCCAGGACGGTGCGGACCGGATCGCTGGCGGTACGCGCTGCCAGCCATGCGCCCATCTTGTCGTTGTCGGCCTCGCCCGCACCACGGATTGCCTGCTCGATGCCCTGGCACACGGCGAAGGGAATCGCCGCATCCTCGTCCGGGGGGAACCCGTTGCGTTCGGTGAACTCGGCCACGAAATCGGCATTGCCGAACGGCTCGCCCGCGAGTTCTCCAACATACGGCGCGTCGGGATGCCACGAAGTGTGCATGAGGACCGCTTCCGAGGCTTCCTGGGTGCCTTCGTAGAACTCGATCTGCGTGCCCTGGCTGTAGTAGACCATCTTCGGTTCGGCACGGACGGTCTTCAACGCACGGGTCAGCTGCACGGCCTCTTCGGCGCTTGCACTCAGCGCGATGATCAGTTCCGCGCCTGACCGCTTGATGGAGTTGGCAAGGTTCAGCCAGTCATTGAAGCCTTCCTCCGGCCACTTTTCGGTGTAGACGACCTCGATTCCGGCGTCGGCCAGATATCCCGGCGCCAGGTCGGCAACTTCGCCGCCGGTAGCCGGATCCATCACCTTCAGGCCCAGGAAACCGGTCTCGACTGCGTTCGCGAAGAAGTCGTCCGCCGACACGACTGCAGCAGTCTTGGGACGATCCGCCTCGTCGACCAGGTCACTGATGAGACCCTGCAGAGAAGAACCGACATACTCCGCCGCGTTCGGCTGGAAATAGAATATGTTCTTGTGCCCTTGGGTGTAGATCCGCAGGGCGCCGCCGGCCGGCACCGGATGCACCAGACCGTTCTTGGCAAGAATGTTCGCCACAGGGAATGTCAGGCGCGACGAGAACGTGCCGAAGACTGCGTCAACGCCGTCGACGTTGATGAACCGCTCGTACTGCGCGATGGCGGTGGCCGGATCCGACCGGTTGTCCGACATGATCAGTTCAAGCTGCTCTCCGTTGATGCCGCCACGTTCGTTGATCATGTCAACGCAGAGCTGATAGCCCTGTTCGTGCTTTGCGCCGGCGATCGAGAACGCGCCGGTCAACGGCAGAGACGTGCCGATCTTGATTTCGGCCACGGCAGTCGACGCGACCAGAGCCGCAGCGGCCGAGCCCGCGAGCAATTTTCCTAGTTTCATTGGGTCTTCCTCCCTTTCAGGTTTGTCGTTGCAGGCATCACGCGTGTCGGACGCCCACTCGGGTTCGCCCGTCACTCAGCGGCCTGGGGCAGTTCCAGTCCGGTGGGATATGGGCTGTCTTCGCTCTCGAGCGTGAGGCCCGCGGCCAGCGCGACGGTCTCGATCAGCGCAGAGAAATCCTCTTCCAGGTAAGCCGCCGGATCGTCCTTGAGCGCCGCCGCCCCGAAATGGGCCTGCAGCGCTTCGCGGGTCGCCGCGGTCACCGGCATCGGGACGTCGAGCTCTCGCCCGGACGCCAGGCCCAGGTCGAGATCCTTGCGCAGGAGTGCCGGCGTAAAGGTCGTCGTCCAGTCCAGGTTGACGAAGGCGTTGGTCTTGTAGCGGGTGAATATCGACCCCATGACCGAGTTGTTCATGAAGTCGAGGAACGCCCGGCGCGGCACTCCGGCCTTCTGCGCGAGGATGGTGATCTCGGCGAGGTTCTGGGTCACCACGCCCAGCATGACGTTGTGCGCGATCTTGCAGAACCGCGCCAGCTCGCCCTCGCCGACATAGGAGACGCCATTGGCCGCAATGGTCGCGATGATGTCCTCGACCCTTTCGAATGCCTCCCTGGGTCCCGACGCAACGGCGCTCAACTTGCCCGCCTTCACGCACTTTCCGTTCCCGCTGACGGGCGAGCAAACCAGTTCCGCTCCCCTTTCGGAAAGGCGCGAACGAATCCCTGCTGACTGGTCGACACCGATCGACGAGCAATCGAGGAATATCCCCGGCACCCCGTCGCCGGAGAGCACGCCTCCTTCGCCGAAGCAAAGCGCCTCAACGTCCCTGCCCGTCGAGACCATGGTTGCGAGAACATCGACGCCAGCCAGGTCCGCCGGGCTGTCAACAAGCGCAGCGCCCTTCTCCGCCAGGGGTTCCGCCTTCGAGCGCGTTCGATTCCAGACCTTGACGTCATAGCCGGCATTCACCAGCCGCTCCGCCATCGGGAAGCCCATGCGTCCCATGCCGATCCAACCAATGGTGGGTTTTGTCATCCCGATCTCCCGTTAGGCAACCATCACGCCGGCATCGTCGGCGTCCCGGATCCAGGCCATTTCGATCCGGACCCCTGCATCCTTGATCAAGTTGAAGACCGGGCATCGCGCCTCGGTTTCCTCAACCACTTCCTTGAGTCGCGCTTCACCTTCCCAGGTGCGCACGCGCGCCTCGACCTTTGCCGTCCGAAAACGGGGCACGACCCCGCGCATTCCGGAACGTCCGCGGATGTCGGTGGTGGAGGCCGCGTCGCATTCGATGCCTTCGCATTCAAAGCCCATCTCGCGGGCCGTGCGGTCGAACGTGACCGCCTCGCTCCCGCACGGCGATGCAAGAACGCCGGCAAGCGGTGAAGGACCCTTGTCGAATCGACCATGCGCGGCGGGCTCGCCAAAGGTGAACTCGCCCGAGCCTCCGAAGCGCGCGACAGTGGCGAGCGACCCGTCGCCGGACGCCGACAAGGTCTTGCGGCGGATGACCGGCATTGAGCAATCTCCCTTGTCGACGACATTTGCCATTCAGCGGGTCCCTGGCGATTCGTGCTGCGCTTGGCGAGATCAAGGATTTACGCAAACGTTTGCATAGGCATAGCGCCGCCATGGGAACCAGTCAAGAAATTTTGCGCAACCGTTTGCACCCGATCCGGGAAACGGTATACTCCCTAGCAACGCAACAGGCAGAGACATGAAGAAAAGCGTTACAATCAAGGATGTTGCAAGAGAGACCGGCGTTCATGTCGCAACGGTCTCGCGGGCGTTGTCGCCGAACGCGCGCGCTCTGCTGTCGGCAGAGGTCGTTGCGAAGATCCGCAAGACGGCCGATGCCATGGGATACCGGCCGAATCGCGTCGCCGCCGGACTCAGAACCCGTCGCACGATGACCGTGGGCGTCATGATCCCTGACATCACCAACACCCTGTTTCCGCCGATCGTGCGCGGAATGGAAAGCGCGCTGGAACCCGCCGGATACGCCTCCATCCTGGTCAACACGGACAACGACCCGGATCGCGAGGCGCGCCTGTTCGACGTGCTGATGCAGCGCGGCGTGGACGGCATCATCGATGCCGCGGTGACCCATATGGATCCCCATCTGGTGCGCATCTCCAAGGACGTTCCCGTTGTCACGGCGAACCGGATGGTGGCGGGCTCCGGAATCCCGTCGGTGATCAACGACGACGCGGGCGGAATCCGGATGATGCTGCAAAGACTCTACGATGCCGGACACCGAAACATCTGCCACGTCGCGGGGCCCGAGGACCTGTCGACCGGCATTCAGCGACGAGAGGCGTTCGAGGCCGCGGCAAGAGGCCTCGGCCTCAAGGTGCCGGGCGCCGCCATGATCGTTGCCGAGCGCTACAACGAGGACGAGGGCAGTCGATGCGCCTTGTCCGCATTGGAGAACTTCCCGGGCGTGACCGCCCTTCTCTGCGCCAACGATCGCCTGGCGATCGGCGCCATCGATGCGATCTCGTCGCTGGGGCTGAAGTGCCCCGAGGACATCTCGGTGACCGGGTTCAATGACATCCCCTTTCTCGACCTGATTCCGCCGGGCCTGACCACCGTGCAGATCCTGCAATTCGATGTCGGGCGCATCGCGGCGGAAATTCTCCTGAAGCGCATGACCGAGCCTGACGCGCGAGTGCCCGAAACCACGATCATGCCGGTGTCTATCATCGACCGGAACAGCATTGCGCCTCCGAAACCCGCGCGCGGCGGCAAGGTGCGCGCCGGCAGCCGGTCGCGCAAGAAGAGGCAAGGGTGACGAATTGGCACAATCGACCTCTCAATGCGTCATCGCTGTCGAAGAGCATTTCATGCACGCTGCGCTTGCGAAGCATTTCACCGCCGCCGCGCATGGGCAGCCCACGCCTCTCAGGGCCCGGCTCTACGACTTCACCGGCATCCGGATCGACGAGATGGACGAGGCGGGAATCGACATGCAGGTCCTGTCGCACCAGTCCCCGGGCAGCCAGCGACTCGCGGATGATGTCGCAATCGAGGCCTGCCGATCCGTGAACGATGCGCTCGCGGCCGTGATTGCCGAAACGCCCGACCGTTTCCAGGGCTTCGCGATGATTCCCACGACGCTGCCACAGGCCGCGGCGGACGAACTGCAGAGAGCGGTCGAGGAACTAGGGCTCAAGGGCGCGATGATCCATGGGATGAGTCGCGGCGAGATGATCGACGGCAAGGCCTACTGGCCGATCTTCGCCCGCGCCGAGAAGCTGGACGTTCCGATCTATCTCCACCCCGCCCTGCCCGACAGGGAGGTCACGGCCCGCTACTATGCGCCCTACGACGAATCCCACCCGATGTTCACGCGCGCCGCGTGGGGCTTCGGCGTGGAGGCCGGAACCCAAGCCATCCGGCTGATCCTCTCAGGCGTTCTTGACCGGCACCCGAGTCTCAAGATCATTCTCGGTCACCTCGGCGAGGCCCTGCCCTTCTGGTTGCCACGCATCGACGAGAGCTTCCGCCGGCCCGGCGGCCCGCCGGTCGACTTCCGCGCCGCCTTCCGCCGGAACTTCTGGATCACCACCAGCGGGTTCTTCGCGGACGATGCGCTCCTGCTCTGTCTCAAGACGCTCGATCCCGAACGGGTCCTATTCGCGGTCGACTGGCCTTACGCGGCCAACAAGGACGGGGTCGGCTGGATGCACGAGGCGCCCGTGAGCGACGCGACCCGGAACGCGATATTCTCAGGCAACGCGAAACGGCTGCTGGGGCTTTGATCCGGGTGCACAGGCCCCGAGCACCTGTTCGCGGGTTCATGATGATCAGCGGATGCGTCCGGGAACCCGGCGGCAATGCACTCCGTCAACGGCCGCCACGGCCGGAGCATCATCCCGTGGCCCCGTTCGTCACGTTGCGTGGAGGTTCTCCCTGCAGCAGCACGCGAGCGACATTGTCCCAGGCGTCTGCAAAGAGGCTTGCCCACGCCTGCCGGGTGACGCCCGCAATGTGCGGCGTCAGGATCAGGCGCTGCGCGGCCGCTGCGCTGACGGTCAGCAGCGGGTTGTCGGGCGCAGGCGGCTCGCTCGAATAGACGTCAACCGCAGCCCCGCCGATCCGGCCAGCCTCCAGTGCGTCCGCCAACGCCGCCTCGTCCACGATCCCGCCTCGCGCCGCATTCACGAGAATTGCATCCGGCTTCATCAAGCCAATCTCCGCGGCGCCGATCATCCCGCGGGTCACGTCCTGCAGCGGCACGTGAAGCGTGACGATGTCCGCAGTGGCAAGCAATTCGCCGAGCACGACACCGTCCTCACGGTCGATCGCAGGATCGCAGAAGACCACCTCTGCGCCCAGTGCCGCACACTGCTTCGCCGTCGCCCGGCCGATGATCCCGTATCCCACCACTCCAACCGTGAGGCCGGCAAGCTGGTTGAGGCCGCACCGGATCATCCGGTCACGGACGTTCATGTAGTCTCCCGCAAGGATTGCTGCCGTGGTCCCGGGCAGGAATCGCATGAGCGCCACGGCGGTGGCCACGACATATTCGGCCACTGCCGGTGCCGAACGTCCGGGAATGCCTGCAACCGCAACTCCCAGCCCCGCCAACGCCGCGCCGTCCACGCGATCGACGCCGGCCCCGGTGACCTGCACGAGGCGGATCGCCGATCCGGCGAACAATTCGGTTTCAAGCGCCGGCCCGACCGCCGGAATCACCAGGGCTTCGGCAGATCGCATCGCCTCGGCAAGCTCCTGGCTCTCCGGCTCCATGGCACGGATGGTGAGCGCCCTGGGCGGGACCACTCCGACATTGGCAAAGTCCTCGAGCGGACGCAGGCAGATCACGTCAGGCACTGTCCCAGCTCTCGAACTCTCGTGTCCCGGGACGAATGTCGGCAACCGGAAAGACGCAAAACAGCGCCAGAGTCACGTCACCGGTGTTCACCGTCTGGTGCCGTTCGCCCGAGGGAACCAGTGCAGTGTCACCGGGCGCAAGCGGATGGTCGCCACCATCCGTCCTGAGCACCCCCGTGCCTTCAAGGACATGAATGACCTCCTCGAACCCGTCGTGCAAATGCGGACCTCTTGAGGTCGTTCCCGGGGCGATCTCGACGAGCCGAACCGTCGAGGAGGATGCGCCCGTGGCTGCCGAAGCCACCTCGGTTGCAATCCGCCCCGGCAGGTCCAGCACCCGCGCCTCACCTCGCCGCATGGTCCTGGCCATCAGTCCGGCGCGCCCCTGAGCTGCGAGAGCAGTTCGGTCGCCTCCTTCGCGACATGGCTGGCGATTGCATCCATCATCTCGCGCCCTCTCTCCTCGGTTGCCGGAGACGGATCGCCGTACCAGCCCGAGGGCGCGATCTGGCGAATGTCGGTCAGCACCGGCTGGAACGTGCGGGTGCGTCGGAGCCTGTCCATGCGGTGGCCCTGCCGTGGCTCCGAACCGCCGGTGACACGGCCGAGATGGACAAGGTCGGGCCGGGTGGCGAGGACGGCAAGAGTCTCGATCTCGCCGGCATGGGTCAGGCCGTTGCAGGCGTCTCCGTAAAGCTCCTCCGCCACGTAGCAGGCCTGCACGGTGGCAACGCGCATGCCAACGCGGCGATGGAGTTCCTCCGCCGCGATGGCCAGCGTGGGAATGTTGCCTTCGTGCCAGTTGACGATCATCAGATCCTTGGCGCCGTGGCTCGCGGCACTTTCGCAGATCTCGACGACGACCCGCTGGTAGGTCGAAGGCGTGAAGGTGACCGTTGCCTCGTAGGGCATGTGCATCGGCGTCACGCCAACGGATGGCGCAGGAAGGACGAGCCCGTCCATGAGTTCCGCTACCAGCTCGCAGACCCGGGTTGCGGCCAGCATGTCGGTGCTCGCGGGCAGGTGTGCCGAGTGCTGCTCGACCGAACCGCAAGGGAAGAGAACGAGTGGATTCGCCTTCAATTGCGCCTTGATCTCCGGCTGGGTCAGGTCGGCGAAAATGCGGGTCGGCAGGCTCATGTCCGGTTCGCCCTGGCAGCCGCCATGACTTCGGAGAGCGTCACTGCGGCGCCGTTCCGTTCGATGGAGGCAAGCGCCGCATAGACGCAGGCAACCGCAGCGTTGCCGTTGGCCGCCGACAGGACCGAGGACCGGCCCGTGCGGCAGCTCTCGGCAAACATGTCGAGCTCTGCCGTGAACATGTTGGTTTCGGGCTCTTCCAGCGCCTCGCGCTTGCCGAATCCGTCCTTGCCGCGCTGGATGTAGAGGGTGGACGACTCGCGGATCGCTTCGGGCGTGTCCCAGGTGCCGAAGTCGATCTCGTAGTGCATGAGGCCCCTTGAACCGAAGACGCGAACGGAGAAGACGCCCGGCGAGGTCCAGCAGGCGCCGACATAGGCGATGGCGCCGTCCGCAAGGCGCAGGAGCGTCATGGACTGGTCGTCGACCTCTGCGCCGACGGGACTGAGCCTGGAGGCAACGGAGGAAGCCTCGACGATCCCTGCGCCGAGATGGTTCACCACGTCGAACATGTGAATGGCGAGCTGGGAGAGCGGCCCGCCGGGCGCGCGATCCCGGTACCAGCGCCATGTGTCAGGGGTGAGTTCCAGCGCCCGTTCGTTCGAGAAGTTCGCCTCGATGAAGCCGACCTTGCCAAGCTCGCCGGCATCGATGCGCCGCTTGATCTCCCGCACCCCGCCCAGGAGGCGGGCGGAATGGCCCACCGTGACGGTGATGCCGTAACGGTCCTGCAGCGCGTCGATGGCAAGGCCGTCCTCGAGGCTATGGGCAATCGGCTTTTCCGTGTAGACGTGCTTGCCGGCCTCGGCGACCTGCAAGGCAACCGGGTAGTGCTGTTCGTTCGGAACGGTCAGAATCGCGCCGTCGATGTCGTCGCAGGCGAGAATGTCGTCCAGCGTTCCGACGGACGGAACGCCCGTGTCGGCCTCGAACTTCACGCGATTCGCTTCGGAACGGCTGTAGCCCGCGACGATTTCAATCTTGTCCGAGAGGTTCGAGGCGCGCGTGAGCACTCTTGCCCACCTGCCAAGCCCGACGATTCCGACCCTCACCATTGCTCACCCCATTCGCCGCTTCAGCCAGCCAATGACGTGGTCGATGGCATCGGCCTGCACGTCGTCGATTTCGTAATCTCCGCCATCGCCCCGGATCGGAAAGACATAGCCGTGAAAATCGTGGTCGTAGGAGACCCATTCGACATCCTTCCCCGCCTCCTCCATGAGCTCATAGGTGGTTCGGAAGACGCCCTGCAGATGGTCGTCGTTCCGGCCCATGACGAGAAAGGGCGTCCTGATCGTCGAAATCCGCAAGGAGGCCGCTTCCACGTCGATTCGGCGGCGGACCTTATCGACCTCGGCCATCTGCATTTCCTCGATGTTGCGCAATCCGGTTTCCTCGTTGACAAACGCCGTGTCATCGGGGCGAAGCGCAAGAAACTCATGTGCAGCCGGTTCGCTGGCGACAGCCGCCGCAAGCCCGTGGTATTCGGACGCGATCTTCAACGCCATCTCCCCGCCATGGCTCATGCCGATGACGCCGATCCTGTTCTCGTCGACCCAGGGGAGCGTCTTCAGGTAGTCCGCGATCGCGATTTCATCCTCATATTCCAATGGCGATCGGTTGAACATCTCACGTCCCTGCCGCTGGTCGCGAACCATCTTGCCGCCGTTGTTGTAGCCGAGCTCGACTTCGGTCCTGTAACGCAACCAGGCACAAGCCATGCCGGCTTCCGTGAGCCTGTCCATGGTATAGGCACGGTTCCGAACGGCATCGCGAATCCAGCGCATGCCCTCTCCCCCGTTTCCCGCAGCCATCAGTACCATCGGGAAGGGACCGTCGCCTTCAGGCTTTCGCACGCCGATCGGGGCGTAGAGCCCGTCCCAGACCTCGACATACATCAGATGCACGGTCTCGCCGTTCACCTGTTCGGTCACGTGGACGTGTTCCGGATCCGTCTTCATGTGTTCTTCCAACTTGCGATTTCCTCAGGCGTGCGCACGCATGCCGCCATGCGGCCGCCTTCACGCGCGGACAGTTCGATCTCGTC
Organism: Paracoccaceae bacterium; assembly: GCA_965208685.1. Classification (GTDB taxonomy): domain Bacteria; phylum Pseudomonadota; class Alphaproteobacteria; order Rhodobacterales; family Rhodobacteraceae; genus JAJEFO01. The sequence continues at coordinate 3,403,182 of CBDBPL010000007.1, forward strand.
AACATCCTCGAACTCGATCTCGACCCTGTCGCCATCGAGGTTGAGCCGACGCATCGCTGCACGCATGGCCTCGGGCACTTGCTCGGAGCGAACGGCCATCGAGAGCAGTCCGGCCGCCTCTTCACTGTCAAAGGCGAGCGTTGCGGCAAAGTCCGTCTTTCTTTCGACGCCGACCAGATGCTCGAACATCCCCGGGGCATCATCGAGCCAGCGAACGACGTCATCGACCTCCCATCCGCAGGCGGGCGTTGCCAATTCGCACCGTGTATGGAAACGGCACCCCTGCGGCGGACGTGCGGGATCAGGCACGGTGCCCTCGAGTGCCCGGATTTCGACACCGGCATCCGCATCCAGATCGGGCTTCGCCGCCATCAGTTCCCTGGTGTAGGGATGATGGGGCGAATCGAAGATTGCCTGCGTCTCGCCCGCCTCGGCAACCTTGCCGAGATACATGACGACGAGCCGGTCAGCCATGTGACGAACGACTGACAGGTCATGCGTGACGAAGAGATAGGCAAGGTTCCTTTCCTTCTGCAGGTCGTTCAGAAGATTCAGGATCTGTGCCTGCACGGAGACGTCAAGGGCGCTTGTCGGCTCGTCCAGAACGATGATTTCAGGATTCAGCGCCAGTGCCCGCGCGATCGAGATGCGCTGGCGCTGCCCGCCCGAAAACTGGTGCGGGTAGCGATAGAGATGCTGCCGGCCGAGTCCGACCTGCTCGAGAAGCTCCACCACGCGTTCGACCAGATCGGCGCTGGCAGCCTCGTTGTAGACCTTGAGCGGGCGCCCGACCAGGTCGATCACGAGATGACGAGGGTTGAGCGAGGCGAAGCTGTCCTGAAACACCATTTGGCAGTTGCGACGAAAGGTCCGGGCGGCCTTGCCCTCAAGCCGGTCGATGCGGCTCATCATGCCGTCCATGTTGTAGTGGACCCCGCCATCGGTCGGATCGGCAAGGGCGGCAATCACGCGGCCAAGGGTGGTCTTGCCACAGCCTGATTCGCCGACCAGGCCAACGGTTTCCCCGCGCCGGATGTCGAAGGACACGCCATCGACGGCCCGCACGTGGCCGACGACCTTCTGCAATGCGCCTTCGCGGATCGGATAGTGTTTCTTGACCTCGCGAATGGAGAGGATGAGATCGTCAGCCTGCGGTTCAACTGCTGCCCTCATGTTGTCACCCTGTCATAGGTCGGCCCTTCACCCGACGGTACAGGATGGTCAATGAAGCAGGCGACCGAGTGGCCGGGGGCGATCGCCTCCAGGACCGGGTCGTTGCTGCGGCAGGTGCCGGTTTCATGAGGGCAACGCCCGGAGAAGCGGCAGGCGGCAGGCGGATCGACAAGTTCCGGCACCGTACCGCGAATGGCCGCAAGCTTGCCGCGCGGCGTGTCGGCGCCGGGCACGGCCGCCATCAGGCCGCGGGTGTAGGGATGGCGGGGGTTTGCGAAAACCTCCGCCGTCGTCCCGATCTCGACGATTCGGCCCGCGTACATCACCGCCACCCGGTCGCTGATGCGCCGCACCAGCGACAGGTCATGGCTGATGTAGAGAACCGAGGTCTTGCGGCGCTGCTGGAGGTCGCGAATCAACTCGAGGATTCGCGCCTCCACCGTCACGTCCAGCGCGGTCGTGGGCTCGTCCGCGATCAAAAGATCGGGGTTGCATGCCAGCGCCTGCGCAATCATCACCCGCTGCCGCATGCCGCCCGAGAGCTCGTGCGGATATCGGGCCATGAGCTTTGCGGGATTCGGCACCTGCGTTTCGGCCAGCGCACCGGCCACCATCCCGGCAAGAGCCTCCTCGACCCGCCTTCTCTGCGCCCTCACACCGGGCAGCGAGAGAAGCCAGCCATCCCCGAAACGCGGGCTTTGCGACGCAAACCGTCGGACAGCGCCCACCGTGTCAGCAGGGAGACCTGCAAGCGCGATGAGTTCCTCCGTTCGGTGCTGCAGAAAGACCTCCGCAATCTGTGCACCGACCGGTAGCGTCGGGTTGAGCGCCTTTCCCGGATCCTGAAAGATCATCGCGATGCGGTCGCCGCGAATCCTGCGCATGTCCTCGGACGGGATTCCGAGCAGATCGACCGACCGGTCCTGGCTTGCCTTTCGCCCCGTGCCTTCGCAAGTTTCGCAGCCTGTGCCCTCGCAGCTCGTGCAGACTGCATGCGCGTTGAACATGACCGAGCCGCCGGCAAGAATGCCGGGCGGCACCGGCAGAAGACGGAGGAAGGAACGGCCCGTGACGCTCTTGCCGCAGCCGGTTTCGCCGACGAGGCCGAGAGTCTCGCCATCCCGGATGTCGAAGCTGACGCCGTCGACCGCGTGGACGATGCCGCGCTTCGACTGGAAATGGACCTTGAGGTCGCGAACCGATGCAACCGTGGCGCCGCCATGCTTCGCGTCGAGCATCACCGTCCCTCGGTCCGTGGGTCGAGCGCGTCGCGAAGGCCGTCCCCGACGAGATTGAAGGAAAGTGCCCAGAGGAAGATCATGATCCCGGGAAAGGTCGATGCCCACCACCGGCCCGACGCGATGCCGGCCTGCCCTTCGGAAACCAGCACACCCCATTCGGCGATCCCCGCCTCCGAAAGTCCGATGAAGGACAGCGTCGCGCCGATCAGAACGACGTTGCCCATGTCAAGCGTCGCCTGCACCGTCACCGGCGTCACCGCATTCGGCAGAATGTCGCGAAGGTAGATGTTGACCTTTGAATCTCCGATCACGCGGGCCGCATCGACAAAGTCGTTCTGCTTGATCTGCAGGACCTGCGCCCGCATGATGCGCGCGTATTTCACCCACAGAACCACCGCGAGCGCGAAGATGATGTTGCCGAAAGACGGGCCCAGCACCGCCGCGATGGCAAGCGCGAAGATCAGTTCCGGGATCGACAGGAACACGTCCACGATCCGCATCAGCACTTCGTCGACCCATCCGCCGACGAGTCCGGCGACGGAACCGATGATCGTGCCGACGATCATCGTGGAGCCAACGACCATGAGACTCAACTGCAGCGACGTGCGGCTCCCCCAGATGACGCCGTAGAGCACGTCGCCACCTTCGTTGGTGGTTCCGAGCAGGTGACCCGGTGTCCCTGGCGGCTTCCTGACAGCACCCCAGTCGCGGGGCATCTGGTAGGGATCGGGCGAGTTCGGCTCCAAGATCCAGGGCGCGAAGATCGCCATGGCGAGCATCAATGCAATGATGACGAGGCCGATGACCGTTGCGGGGTTCGAAGCCAACCCCTGCAGCACGCCGAACAGTCGGCGCATGCGAACGCGAAAGGCGGTGTCGGCTGTCATGCCTTCGGCGTCAACGCGGGAACGGGGCACGTCCGTCATGTCACTTGCCCAAGGTCACCCGACGATCAAGGTTCGCGTAGACCAGATCGACGATGAGGTTCACCACCAGGAAGAGGACGGAGGTAAAGAGCACATAGGTCATCAACGTCGCCTGGTCGCCCCTCAGGACCGAATCCGCCATCCATCGGCCAAGACCCGGCCATCGGAAGATGATCTCGACCGTGATGGTGCCCTGCAGCAGGAATCCGAAGGTCAGGCCGATTACCGTCACCGTCGGCACCAGGGCGTTTCGTCGAGCATGCCGCTTCAGGACGATCCGCTCGGCGAGTCCCTTCGCGCGGGCTGCGTCGACATAGTCCTGCTGCAATTCCTCTACCAGCGCCGAGCGCATCATTCGCGCAATTATCGCAGTCGCTCCGTAGCCCAGCGTGACCGACGGCAGGACAAGGTGCCAGATCGCGTCCCAAAAGGCGGCCGGACTGCCGGCCAGGATCGCGTCAACGGTATAGAGCCCCGTGGGATGGGCAATGGATGCGAAGATTGTCGCGTCGCTGCGCCCGATCGGCGCGATGCCGATCTGTGCCCAGAATATGATCAGGAGAAGGATTCCAAACCAGAACTGCGGCAGGCTCGCTCCACTCACGGCCACGATCCGGGTCACGTGGTCAGGCAACCGGTTCCGGCGCGCCCCGGCATATGTGCCAAGCGCGATTCCGAGGAGCAGCGCCACCAGCCCCGAGGCAAGGGCAAGCTCCATCGTCGCAGCGAGCTTCAAGGGAAAGACGTCCGCAACCGGCGCTGCGGCGACGCCCGACCATCCGAAGTCACCCATGGCTATGCCACGGATCCAGTAGAGGTACTGGACCCAGACCGGCTTGTCCAAGTTGAAGCGCGCCTCGATCTCGGCGACCTCGTCAGGCGTCATCTCGTGACTGAGGTAGATCCCGATGGGGGAACCGCCGATGCGGGTCAACGTGAAGACCACGATGGACACGCCGATAATGAGCACGGGCAGGACCATCAGGCGGCGCAGGATATAGTCTCTAAGCTGCATCTGCCGACCTCATTGCAAACGGGCCCGCGAACGGGCCCGTTCGTGTGTCAGGACATATTCGGACTCACTTGTCAAAGAGCGCGAATTTCAGGCTCGGGCGTGGCCACAGGGGCTGCGTTGCAAAGCCCTTCAGCCAGTCGCGATGCGCCATCACGATGCCTTCCTGCGCGCCAATGAGCCACATGGGATCCTCGTAGAGCATCGCCTGCAACTCGCTGTAGAGCGTTGCGCGCCTGGCCGGATCAAGCTCGACCGCTGCCTGGTCAATGAGGCTCGCGACCTTTTCGGCGTCCCTGTAGCCGTTGGCAAAGCCGTGTACCTCGCCCCACTCGCCGTCCGGATGCTGATAGGCCTGCATGTAGAAGTTCGGGTCGGCCGCCGGGTCCGCGTTCTTGGCCCACATCGCGTATTCGAGGGGGTTCTGGGCATGCGCGTCGTCGAAGACCGACTCGGCCACCGCCAGCACGTTGATGCGAAATTTCGGGTTGAGCCTCTCGATGGAATCCTTCAGCACCAGGCACATCAGCGCGAAGAGGTTGCCCTCTTCGGTAATGACCGAAACTGAGAAACCTTCGTCCCAGACGCCGGCCTCGCGGAACAGGCGTTCGGCTTCCGCGTAGTTCTGCCGGGAATAGACCGGTGCATTCGAATCATGCCCGAAGACGCCGATGGGCGTGTAGTGCGGATTGAATGCACCGTAGCCTGCCAGCGGGCCATTGAGGAATGCCTCGTAGTCGAACGCATGGTTGAATGCCTGGCGAATGCGCGGGTCATGAAAGAAATCGACCGGAATCGTATCGTCCGACGGCAGCGAGCCTTCGGGGATGTTGAGATTGAAGCCGATGTGGAGCGGCTCAAGAAGCAGCCCGCCCGTAAAGATGGTCACGCCATCCGCGCCTTCGAGATCGGCGATGAAGGAGGGATCGGTCTCGATGGTGTCGAACTCGCCTGCGCGCAGCCCCAGCACGCGGACATCCGGGTCGCCTCCGATCTCGATCCGGACATCAAGCTTGGCGTTTTCGCCCCAGTAGTCATCGTTGACCTCAAGCTGGATGTTCTCGTTCCGGTTCCAGGCGACGAACTTGTACGGCCCGGTCCCGACCATGTTGCCCGCCATGAAGGCGTTCGGCACGCCAGCCTCGACCCCCCCATTGGCTTCCACGGCGTCCTGGCTGACGATCGACGCCACCATGGAGACGACAGCCGAATTCAGGAAACTTGCCGACGGCTCGGAAAGCGTCGCGCGGACGGTCATGTCGTCGATCACCTCGGTCGACGCGACCACGTCGGACAGTGCGCCGGCATTGCCCTCCGGCAGGTCCATTGTCATGGCCCGGTCCCATGAGAACTTAACGTCGTCTGCGGTGAATGCCGTGCCGTCATGGAACGTCACGCCTGCACGCAGCTTGAAGGTATAGGTCATCCCGTCGCCCGAAATGCCTCCGTTCTCAAGGCTGGGAACCACTGCCGCCAGTGACGGGATCAGGTCCGGACTCGCTGGCCCGACATCCAGGAGCCTGTCGTAGACCTGCAGAATCACCGTTTCGCCCCCTTCGCCCGGCTCCACCTGCGCAGGGTCAAGCGTTGTCGGCTCGTCATCGGCTGCATGAACCAGCAGCCCCGGGTTGTTCACCTCTGCCGTAGCCGCGAGCGGTGCGGCAAGTGCAAGAGTCAATGCTGCAATCCAGGCCTGAAGGCCGCTGCGCCATCCCAATGTCGTCATGTCATCCTCCCATTTGTCATTGCGACTGCAGGTTTGCGTGCACGTTCCGGATCCTTGGCAGCTGACGCGAAATCAGGATTGTGCAATCGTTTGCGTAAAATAGGTAGCGCAGTGCGGCCTGTAAGTCTATGATATTTTTGCTTGAAGGCCCCAGAGCCATAACGAACTGAATTCCAATGCCAAAATCCATCAATGAGCTTGAGCACCAGCCCGGCGAGGATCCGTTCATCGTGGTTAGGGGAGGATTCTACCGCCGTTGGCTGTCAATGCTCAACGACATCGAGGAACTTGAAGGCATCGTCGCCACGCTCGAGGGGACGACCGAGGACAAGTGGGTTCCGGTCTGGCGCGAGGCCGGTGCAAGGCATGAGACGGAGGGCGATCACCTGGAAGCCGACGGTGCCTTCGAGGCAGCCAAGCACCAGTTTCTGCTGGCCAAAACCTACTACGCCATCGGCCGTTTTCCGGCCGAGATATCTCCGCTCAAGGCCGATGTCAGCGCTGATTGCGCACGGGCCTATCGCAAGGCCTGCGCCCATCTCGACCCGCCGATGGAAGTTCTGGAAATCGTTTGCGAAGGATCGGGCATCCGTGCCCATTTCCGTGCGCCAAGGTCTGATTCGCCCGTGCCCGCCGTGCTGATCATGTGCGGTGCGGACGTCTTCAAGGAAGACCGGGGATGGGCGGCGGAACTGGCGTTGGAGGCCGGGCTCGCGTCTCTCGTGATGGACGCGCCGGGCACAGGGGAGAATCCCTTTCCGTGGGAGCCTGGTTCGGTCAAGGCCTGGGTCGCAGCCATTGATGCGTTGATGGCGCGCCCTGAAGTCGACCAGAGCCGCATCGGGGCCTTCGGGATCAGCCGCGGCGGCTATTCCGTCATGCAGCTTGCGGGCACGGCGCCGGAAAAGGTCAAGGCGGTTGCCGCGATAGCCGGTCACCCGTTCGGCTACGAGATGTCCGAGGAGGAGATGGCCGCGATTGCCGCCGCGCGCAACCGTCGATCCACCTACCGCTTCGGCCCGCCCGACGGGCCGCCTTCCTTCCCGACCTGGTCGGTCGAAAGGGAAAGGGAGATCTTCGCCGACTGGTCCCTGTCCTCGCTGGGTCTCGTCGAGAGAATCAGCATGCCGGTCCTGATGATCAACGGCGACAACGATCATCTCGCGCCCATCGGCAACATCCACTACATGCTTGAAAGCGGACCTGTAGGCACACGCAGCGCCAAGATCTACAAGGGTTCCGGCCACTGCGCGTTCGAACACCAGACGGAATGGGGACCGGCCACGTTTCGGTGGCTCGAAAGCAAGCTGTCAGCCGGCCAGACGCATTGAGGGCCCCGGCGAGCGGCCCCCGAAGGAGCCGAACCCGCGTCTGCCCGCGGCCAGGCGGCGGGAACGCACTCTTCAGGCTTCCATGAACCGGGACAGGTCCTCGCCGAGGTCCGTCAGCACAACCATTGCTGCATTCCGCCCTGGATAGCCGGTGATCGAGCCTCCCGGATGGGTCGTTCCACCGGTCTGGTAGAGCCCCGGTATCGGCATCCGGTGCTGTGCCCATCCCGGCGCGGGGCGCTGCTCGCCGGCAAAGCTGACCGACCGGTCACCTCCATGGGGCGCCCCCTGAATCATGTGCGGATTCGACGCTTCGATGTCCACGGGCGACTTGCTCTTTCGGGCAAGAATCACGTCGTCGGTGAACCCTGGGCAAAACCGCCGTACCTTTTCGATCAGGCGCCCGGCGAAAGCCTCCTTGCCTGCCTCCCAGCCGGACGGTCCTGTGTCCGGAAGGTCATGGACCACGTGCGTGAGCAGCTTGACGGTATGATGCCCGTCCGGCGCACGGCCTGGATCCACGAGCGTCGGTGTCGCCACCAGCAGCCACGCAATCCTGTCCGACAATCGGCCGTCGTAGATGTCGCGGCCGGACTGCACGAGATCCTCGATCCAGCCGGCAAATCCGGCCGAAACGGCGGCGCGCGGCCCGTACCGGGTTTCAAAGACCGGTGGCGCAGAAGTGGCAAGATAGGTGGCAAAGAACGGCACGCCGACATTGTAGGTTTCCACGCCAAAGAGGAAGTCCTCGCCCCAAGCGTCCTTGTGCGCCATTTCGACGAGATGCTTGACATGGATCGTGGACACCACCCCCTTGCCTCCCCGAAACTCCCGCCCGTCTCGCGTTCGAACGCCCACGCATCGGTTTCCTTCCAGAATCAAGCTCTCGACCCAGGATTCACAGTGAAACTCGGCCCCCCGGCTGGAAAGGAAGCCGACCAGCGCATCCGTAAGGCGGCCTGATCCCCCATTCGGAATCGACCAGCTCCTGGCTTGTCGGGGCGCCGTGATCTGATACGGCAGGAGCCCTGTGCCCGCCTGGTCGATCGGCACCGCCGTCTGAAACGCCATCCAACCCATGAAGGCCCGCACGTGCGGGCTTGAGAACTCGTGCAGAATCACGTCTCGCGCGCTCATGGCCATGCGGCGTGCCCAGATGCCTCCGCGCGGATGGTCGCGCAAAAGATCCTTCATCGAGGGAACCATGCCGAGGGGACCGGACCGTGCCTCTCCGAGAAGCGGACGAAGCTCGTCGAACTCCTTGATCAAGCACGAGTAGCTTTCGGCGTCTTGCTGCGAATACCTGGCCAACTCCGCAACGGTCGCATCAAGATCGAGCGACATCGTGATCTGCTCGCCGTCGGGCAGCGCGACGTGGGCCACGGGATCAGGGTGGAGGTAGGAAAGCCCGTACTCGGCCACCAACCCGAGTTCATCGAACCGGATGAGCGGGTTCTGCAAGATCAACGTATGTCCGGTCGAGCAGGTGTCGATCCCGTACCCCGGTCCCAGGATCTCTTCGGTGGCACAACCCCCTCCTGGAATCGGGCGCGCATCGAGAACCGTGCACGAATACCCGGCCTTTGCCAGATAGCACGCGGTCACCAGGCTGTTGTGGCCTGCACCCGCAATCACGAAGTCCGCTGCAGTCATGCTCTTTCGTCCCATGCCTTGTTCCTGCGGTCAGCGCATGCGTGCAAGGACATTCTTGATGCCCGCAAAGGAAAACCGTGGCGGGCGGTCTCCGGAAACTGCACTGGCGCCACGGAGGAATGGGCCAATGATGGCACTGTGACATTCCCGACCGGCCAAGTGCGTGATTTGAACTGCCACCCCATGGGAGCTCTTCTACAGCATCCTTGCCAGCTGCGGGGCGATGTCCTGATGTTCGCCGAATGCCCCTTCGCCATCGGCCCGGCGGGAGGAGCGTCAAGGGAACTCATAGCGTCGACAGGCGGCTTGGGGTCTGGTCGCATGTCGACCTCCTGCGGCACCTCATCCAGAACCGGTGGTTCGCTCTCCCTCCTGACGCTGTTGCGGGATTGTCTCCTGCGGTAGCCTTTTGTCCCGATTTTTGGACGGAAATTGACCAAGTTTGAGTCTTCGACTTGTCCCGCGCGGCGCGGAATCCAGTCGATCTGAAGCATATCCGGCAGACTTGAAGAGACATCCGAATGCAGGCACACAGGTCCTGAAGCCAAGGGAGCAAGAGAATGGGATTGCTGCAGGACGGAAAGTGGGTCGATCAGTGGTACGACTCCAAGGCAAGTGAGGGCCGGTTCGTTCGAAAAGACTCGCAGTTTCGCAACTGGATCACGGCGGACGGATCGGCCGGCGCCAGCGGCGAGAGCGGGTTCAAGGCCGCGTCCGGGCGATATCATCTCTACGTGTCCCTTGCCTGCCCCTGGGCGCATCGAACGCTGATCTTCCGGGCATTGAAAGGTCTCGAGGACATGATCCCCGTCTCGATCGTGCACTGGTTCATGGGCGACCGAGGCTGGACCTTCACGCCCGAGGACGGGTCGACCCGCGACGCCGCCAACGGCGCCGACTTCCTGCATGAAATCTACACGACGGCAGACCCCGGCTATTCGGGACGCGTGACCGTGCCGGCGCTTTGGGACAAGGAGTCGAAGACCATCGTCTCAAACGAGTCCTCGGAAATCATCCGGATGTTCAACTCGGCCTTCGACGATCTGGGCGCAAGGCCCGGCGACTACTATCCGACCTCCCTCACGCCAGAGATCGACGTGATCAACGACCGAATCTACAGCACGGTCAACAACGGTGTCTACAAGGCCGGTTTCGCGTCGACGCAGGACGCCTACGAGGAGGCGGTCGTTCCTCTCTTCCAAACGCTGGACTGGCTGGAAGATCGGCTCGGCTCGCGAAGATACCTCATGGGCGAGGCAACGACGGAAGCGGACTGGCGCCTGTTCCCCACGCTTGTCCGTTTCGATGCCGTCTATTTCGGACACTTCAAGTGCAATCTTCGCAGGATCGCGGACTACCCCAATCTTTCCGGCTTTGTTCGGGACCTCTACCAGCATCCGGGCGTCGCGGAGACGGTGGATTTCCTGCACATCAAGAAACACTATTACGGCAGCCACGCGGCGATAAATCCGACCCGGATCGTCCCGATGGGGCCGGAGTTCGACTACACCGCGCCGCACGACCGCGCCCGCCTCAGCCAAGGGACCTTGCACTGACCGAAGAGACCGTTGCGGTCATGCTGCATGACTGGCCGGAAAGCCGGACATGACGGCGAAGCAGTTGTCCTGCCCAAGAAGGGAGCCGAGGACAAAGGGCCTTATGTTCCTGACTAAATCGCCCTTCAGGCCGGCTCCTCCAGCGCCGGCCCGGTTCATCGATCGATGCGCGTGCGCAAGCGACGCCGGCCTGGCAAGTGACAGCGGGCCTTGACCAGAGCCGCAAGTGGGCCTGAGATACGTGCAGGGGGCCGCCAAATCCGTGTGGCCATCCGACTGATTGGTCTCGTCTCCGTTCTGCCTTTTTCAAGTTCGAACTGCCGAAATCGGCTTTAGTTTCGAATCGTTCATGCCAATTGAACCCGCGGAGTTTGGTGGTTCGCATTCAATATCGGCTGCCTTTCGCGAGAGCGGGAATTCGGCGGCAAACCGCGCCGTTGGGCATTGTTCCGGCCTGGTCAAGCCAACAATCGCCGCGCTCAAGGCAATGGCGACTTGAGGAGCACGACGGTCCCTTGGCCAGGAACTACTTCACTCGCCATCGATCGAAGAGCGGAACTCAGCGCCGACAGACCGCCCGTCTGCCTGTGAACGCGCGCAAGGCAGTGGCTTCGCTCAGGCCGGCCCGGCCCGCTGCCGCCGCAGATGGTCAGCAAAGAGCGGCACCGTGAAATCCAGGACGCCGTGGCCGGAGCTGTAGATCATCCCCTTGGCGATGATGTTTGCGCGTGTGGGTCCCAACGATCCCAGGGACTTGCCCAGCGCCGCAGCAACTTCCGCGATTGGGTACGGGCCGTCGCCCAGGTCGGCCATGGCGCGCACAAACGCCATCTCGGTCGGCGTCAGGCGATCCGTCCGGACCTTGAAGAAACCGTCGTCGAGCGCCTCGAGCGCGCGCCGCTGCGCGTTCAACGCGTCGCTCATGTCCACGGACGGGCCCTCCGCCTGATCCCAAACCTCTGACCCCCAGGCCTGGAGGTAGAAGGGGTACCCTTGGGTGCCTTTTGCGATCGCATCGAGCGCGGCGGCGCCAATTGAAGCACCCTCGTCCTCGATGGGCTTGCGGATGGCCAGACGTGCGGCGTCCGGGTCCAAGGCACCGATTTCGGGGTACGCGAACAACCGCTCCGCATAGGATTTTGCGTCGCCGGCCAGTCTGGCAACTTGCGGCAGGCCCGCGCCTACAAACACGACCGGCGCCTGAACTTGGTTCATCCGGTGCAGCGCGACGATCAACGCCGACAGGTCCGCCCTTTCCAGGTACTGAACTTCATCAATCAGGAGCGTCCACCCTTTGCCAGCGGCCGCGGCGGCGCGCCCGACGGCGGCGAAGGCGTCGGGCAGGTCGTTTTCAAGATCGCCGCTGTCGGCTTCGCCGGGAACCGCGTCCACCTCAATCGACGCGCCAAAGGCCGACAGCTTCTTGACCGTAGACGCCAGGCTCTTCAGCACCCCAAGGCCCTGGGCGGCAAGATCCTTGGCGGCTTCCACAGTTGAAAGGCTGAGCAGAACCTTGCGGATGCCGGTCGCCAGCATTTCGGCCAAGGGCTTTCCTTCCGGTGCTTCCAGACGCGTGACCAAGTGCCTTTCTTCGAGCGCCACGCGTTCGATCGCGTTGAGAAGCGCCGTTTTGCCCGTGCCCCGCAACCCCAGCAGCATCATGTGCCGCGCGTTCTTCCCGGCCACCGCGCGGCGCAACGACACGCGCGCGCTGTCCAATACGTCCTGGCGGCCAGCCAGCTCTGGGGGCGTGGTGCCCGCGCCGGGGGTGAAGGGATTTGCAAAGGGATCCATAGGGTCTCTGCCAATCTGTAACAATGTATAGCATTTCTTAATATACTATCCTAGAGTTCGGTAGACAAGGCCGCCGCGCCGGGAAGATGGCCGTGAACGTCATCAACGCCGTTGCCATTCGGCGCGAAGATGATGGTGCAATTGGCCCAGGACGTAACGGCAACCTTTTCCGGCCATTCGTGATCGCCCAGGTTTCCCGACAAGACGGAGGCGGAAACCGACACCGAATTCATGCGCCCGGCGGGTCGCGCGGATGCCTTGCCAAACATCGATAGCGGGCCGGTGCAGCGGAAAGGTACACCGTCCAATTGCTATCGGCGGCAACCAAGTGTTCAATTCCAGAACATCCGGGGCTCTTTCGGGCGTTCCGGCGAAATTCAAGGAGGGGGCATTCCAGCGTGAAGAACGACGACGACGAATTCATTCTCCATGACCTGAAGGTCGAGGTCGTTCTGGACGGTCGGCAGCCAGTCTGCCGACACATCGAGGGCGAGTCCTTCACCGTCGAGGGCGAGAACCTTGTCTTCGCCAAGGGACAGAGGATATCGATGTATGCGCTCGCCGCGGTGCTGCCGCTTCTGCCGGCCAAGCAGCGCGAAACCGACCCGAACGACTGGATGTCGACGGACGCCGAGGTCGCCTGCCCGGATCCGCACTGCGGCGGGCGGTTCCGGATTACGCGGATCGGCACACGGCGGTTCTCCCACGCAGGAACGACCGGACTGCCGGAAGCGCGTTCGGTGCCCTATTGGGAGAAGGACGGCTAGGCGCTGACGATCGCCTCGGCCTCGATTTCGACCAGGTAGTCGCCGGCCAGATCGTTCACCGCGACCAGGGTATTGGCAGGCTTCAAGGCGCCGAAGACGCGCCCATGTGCGGCGCTGACGGCTTCGGTGTCGGCGATGTCGGTCAGATAGATGCGGGTGCGCACGATGTCTTCAACCGTTCCGCCGAGGGCGCTGACAGCACCGATGATCTTGTCGATGACGAACGTCGTCTGTGCGGCCGCATCGCCCGGTGCGACGACGCGGTCGGCCCCTGCCGTCGCCGTGGTCCCCGAGACAAGAATGCGTTCGCCGATGCGCCGAGCCCGGCAGTAGCCGGCAATGGTTTCCCATTTGCTGCCCGACATCGCGCGACGCACCTCGGGACGTCCCGGCATCGTGTCGGTGTCGCAGGCGGCGGGCGAGGTGCTTAGGTGATGGCTCAGGTCGCCGCTGGCGGTAAGGAAGGGGGGCGTTCGGTATTCGTCGCCGCAGTCTCGGAGATCGGAGCGGTGCCGGCGAAAGCCCTGGCCAGGACCGCGCGGTCCCGGTCGTCGAGGGCAAACCCGAAGAGCCGGGCGTTGTCAGCACGGTGATCGCGTTCGCCGGGCCTGACGCCTATGATGACCCCGGCGACATGGGACTGTTCCAGGACCCAGCGCGTGGCCACGTTTGTCACCGAGACACCGTGCTTCGCCGCTATCCCGGCGGCGGCGGAGAGAACCGCCTGATAGGCCTCCCAGCCGCCGACCGCCTCGATGAAACGGCGGTATTTCATCTTGCTCCAGTCGGGGATGTCTGCCGGCTCTGGCTGGCCCAGCCAGCTCTCGGAAAGGAACCCGCCGCAGACGGTGCCATATGCAAGCAAGTGCACGCCGTGGCGCGCGCAGGTCTCTGCCAGCGCGCCGGTGAAACGGCGGTCCAGCAGCGAGCAGACGACCTGGTTGGTCCGGACCGGAACGCCGTCGGCCAGCGCCAGGTGCAGATGCGCCGCGTCGAAATTGGTCACGCCGATCTCGCGGATCAGCCCCTCCTCGCGCAGCGTCGCGAGTTCATGCAACGCGTCAAGCCAGGCGGGGTGCTCGAAGCTCCACCAGTGGAATTGCAGAAGGTCGATTCGCGCGACCCCGAGCCGGTCCAGCCTCTCCTGGACCCCGGCACGAACGGTTTCCGGCGACATCCGGCCGGGCGGCGGGCACCACTTGGTGAAGGCCAGCGCGTTGGGACGTCGTTGCAGGAGACGCGAGGCGATGATCTCGGCGCTGCCGTAGTGATCCGCCATGTCGAACGTGTCAAAGCCGCTGTCGGCATAGTCAGCGAGGTGATCGGCGATCTTGTCCGGGTCCAGACCGGCACCGTCGCGCTCCATGTCCGCGACTTGCCAAAGGCCGGTCAGGATGCGGCTGATGACCAATTCGTCGGTCAGGCGGAACCTGTCAGGCGGAGCGATGGTCATGGCCGGTCTCCAGCGCCGACTTGACGATGTCCAGTTCGACCCGATGGATGGCGGTCATGCTGTGCCATCCCGCATCGTCCATTTCGGCGGCGCGAAGAGCCGTCAATGCAATCCCGGCGCCCTGACCGTCGCCGAAAACGTCCTCGGACGTCACCCGCCCGAAGATTCGTGGCGACATGGTGTCGGGCGTCGCACCCAAATGGTAGTCGATCAGTCGCTGCTCCGGATGGGCTTCGATCCGCACGTAGATCACCGCACCGTCCCTGATCGAGGTTCCGCGCACCAGCCCGGTGTCATCGATCTCGGTTCGCCATGTACCGAACGACCAGAGACTCAAGTTCGCCGGATCCGCCATGAAGGCGAAGATTTCGTCCGCTGAACGCTTGACACGAACGAAGGCCGTGTCGCAGCTCATGCGGGCGTGCCCGAACCGCGGATCGCCTCGACCTCGATCTCCACCCGGGCGCCGGGCACGACAAGCGGTGCGCAAACGGTGGTGTTTGCCGGGCGGGCAAACCCGATGCGGCCCTTCAGGACGGCCGCGACCGCTGCTACGTCGTCCGCGTCCGTCAGGTAGACGCGCACCCGCACAATGTCGTGCAGGCCGGAGCCTGCCTCGATCAGCGCAGTCTCGATGGTATCGAGTGCCGTGGCGGCCTGCCCCTCCGCTTCCTCGGCCATCTCGCCGGTCGCGAAGTCGACGCCAACGGTGCCCGAAACGAAAATCCGGTCGTCTACTGCGACGGCACGGGCGTACCCGGCCATCTCTTCGTAAACCGACCCGCTGAACACATGGCTGCGCTTGCCGGCCATCGCGCCCTCCCGATGCAGGAAAAGGGGGCGCCGCGACGCCCCCCGGGTCATGCCAGCCGACTATTCGTCGAGCATCTTGATCAGTTCGGCGACCTCCGCGGTGCTCATGTAACCGGTCTCGACATTCTGGTCGCCGTCGAGCTTCCACGTCATCTTCGGCGCCTGCACGTCGCCGTTCCTGTCGAATGACAAGGCGCCTGTGGCGCCGACGTAACGGATCGTCTTGCCTTCGGCCAGGAGTGCCTTGGCGCGCGCGATGCCTTCGGGGCCAGGATAGACCTCGATCCCGTCCGGCGAAGTGACAAGGCGGATATTGTCGCGGATGTTGTCGCCGGTGATGTCGCCGGAGGCTTCCATTGCCAAGAGAACCACCGTCACCGCGTCATAGACGGAGTGCAGGCCAGGACCGTTCGGCGGGCTGTCGAACCGCGCCTCGAACATCTCGTTGAACGAGTCGACCGAAGGCAGGCGCGGCTGGGCGCTGTCGTAGCCCTGCAGGTTCTGCAGGAACTGCGGGCCCACTGCCTGAAAGTAGTCATCCGACCGCAGCGAGTTGTTCACGATCAGGTTGTCGGTGCCGCCAAGGGCCAGCCATTCGCGGGTGATCGTGGCGCCGTCCACCGGGAAAGCCACGAGGTAGAGCGAATCCGGATTGCCCTCCAGCGCCTTCGTGACCTCCGCACGATAGCTTTGCTGGCTCTCGTTGTAGGCCACCATCGAGCTGATCGAACCGCCAAGCTTGGCGATGTCCTGCTCGAATCGCTTGGCCAGCCCGACGCCGAAGTCGGTGTTGACGTAGATGACTGCGGTGTTCTTGAATCCGCTGTCGACGGTCAGCTTTGCACCAATCGCGGACTGGCTGCGGTTGGTGGCGTATGTGCGAAACCAGTAGCCTTCGGTCTTGCCCTCTTCGGCAAGTGCCGTGAAGCTCTCGGAGGACGAGCAGCAGGAAACCTGCACGACCTTGGACGGCACGGCGACCGACGTCAGGACCGGCAGGCTGACGCCCGAAGACACGGCGCCGATCAGCGCCTGCACGCCGTCGAGGTCGACAAGGCTCTTCGCGGCGTCCACGCCGACGGCCGACTGGCCCTGAGTGTCACGCAGCACGTACTCGACCGGACAGCCCAGAACGCCTCCCGCCTCGTTGAACTGCTCGACCGCAAAGAGGCCTGTCTCGGCGATCCGCTCGCCCACCTGGCCCATCGGCCCGCTGACCGGCAAGATCGCTCCGAGCTTGACCGGACAGTCCGCGGCGTGGGCCGAAGAACCGATTCCGATGAGCGCGGCGGCAACTGCCGCCAATCCATATTTCTGCAACATGTGCACCTCCATGTGTATGGGCCGGGCTCCTGCACCGGCCTGACGTGCCGCCCTAAGCGGCCCTATTTCCATGACGCCGCAGATCAAACCCCGTATTCGCCGCTTTGTCCACCATTACGACCGTGCGTGGCGCGAAACATGCAACTCCTCCCCAATCAGGCCGCGCGGACGGATCAGCAGCGTAACGACCAGGATCAGGCCGATCAACACGGCTTGCATCGCACCGCCCTGGGCCTGGATCTCCGAAGGGACCACACGCGATATGACAAAACCGCTCATGGTCCAGACGCCCCAGACGATCAGTGCGCCAAGAAGCGCCCCGCGGTTGTTGGCGCTGCCACCGACAATCAGCATGGTCCAGATCTGAAACGTCAGGATCGGCAGGAAGTCCCAGGGGCTGACATAGCCGATGAAGGAGACATAGAGCGCGCCCGAGAGTCCCATGATCATGCAGCCGAGCACGAAGGCCTCAAGGCGGACCCGTTCCGGTGACTTGCCCAGGCTGGCGGCGGCGACATCGTCTTCCCGGATCGCCTTCAGCATCCGGCCCCACGGCGATTTCACGATTCGCTCCAGGGCGGCAAAGGTCAGCCCAACCACGACCAGGACCACGAGCAGGTAGAGCGCATTCTGTGCGAGCGGTCCGTCGGCCCAGGCCTTCGACGGGTTCGGAATGCCGATGAGGCCAAGCGTACCGCCCGTAAGGTACTCCCAGTTCAGGCAGACGAGCTGGATGGTCACCGCGATCCCGAAAGTGGCCACCGCGAGGTATTCGTGCCGGAGCTTCAAGGTGGCGAGGCCGACAACCACGGCCCCTATGCCAGAAGCTGCCATCGCGCCAATCAGCCCGACGACAAAGGGAAGTTCGAATCCGCCGAAGACCGCGTCCCGGGCCGGGCCGGTCAGGATTGCCATCGTGTACGCGCCGATCGCGGTGAACCCCGCGACACCGGCATTGAAGAGCCCGGTGAAGCCCCATTGCAGGTTGAGCCCGAGCACTGCGACCCCGAAGATCAACGAAAGGATCAGGAAGAAGACGATGTAGGAGACCAGCCCGATCATGTGGAGCGCTCTCCGAAAATGCCCTCGGGCCGGAAATAGAGAATCGCGAGGATCAGCAGGAACGGAACCGCGGGCTTGTAGGTCGTGGGGATGATCATCACCGAGAGGTTTTCCGACAGTCCCACGATCAGCCCGCCCAGGACGGCGCCGTACAGGCTGCCCGTGCCGCCAAGGATCGCGGCAGCGAAGAGCGGCAGTATCAGGCTGAATCCAAGCTCCGGTCGCAGCTGAACTGTCATGCCGTAGAGCACTCCTCCGATCGCTGCGCCGGAAGCGCCGATCACCCAGACCCACGTGATGATCCGGTCGACATTGACGCCGCTTGCCCGGGCGAGGTCGGGATTTTCGGCAACCCCGCGCATGGCAATGCCGGTCCGCGAGCGGGACATGAAGAGATGCAGCGCGATGACCACGACCACTGTCAGGCCCAGGAGGAAGACCTGGTCGGGCATCACGCGCACGTTGCCGGGCAGGAGAACGGCGAACTGCAGCTCCCTGGAGTAGTAGATCGGGTCGGACCCCCAGATCAGCACCACCAGGTGCCGCAGGGTCAGCGCCACGCCAAAGCTGGCAAAGACCATGGTCATGTGCCCCGCCGCGCGGCTGAGCCGATCGAAAACGAAGCGATGCAGCAAGAGCGCGATGATCGAGGTGGCGACACAGGCGCAAAGCATCGCGAGAAGAAGTCCCGGTCCGAAGGAGAACGGTCCGAATGTCAGGTCGAAAATCCCGCCGAAACTGGAAAAGAACGCAACAAAGACGAGTGCGCTGTACGCGCCCCAGGTGAGCAACTCGGAATGCGAAAAATTGGCAAAGCGCAGCATCTTCATGGTGAAGCTCAGGCCAATCGCGCCCAGTGCGACGATGGCGCCGCTCAGGATGCCGTCCGCGACGTGCTGCAGTATCATCCTGCGCGCTCCGTGCTCGCGGCATCGCGCCTGAATCCAAGGAAGATCTCGCCGATCCCCTCGTCCGCCAGCAGGTCGGCAGCCGGCCCCTCGATACGGTTCCGCCCTTCGGCCAGAACATATCCCCGGTCCGACACGCGCAATGCCGCCTTTGCGTTCTGCTCGACCATCAACACCGCGGCCCCATCCTCGGCAAGGTCAAGCACCACGTCGAAGAGCTCGCCTGCGGCCTTCGGCGAGAGGCTCGCGGTCGGCTCGTCCAAGAGCATCAGCCTCGGCTTGGTCAACAGCGCGCGGGCGACGCCGAGGATCTGCCGCTGGCCGCCGGAAAGGGAACCTGCCTTGTCTCGCATCCTGTCCTTCAGGATCGGATAGAGGGCGCAAACTTCCTCGATCCGCTCCAGTGCGGCAGCCTTGGCCAGCGGCGCTCCGCCCATCACCAGATTTTCGCGAACGGTCAGGGTTGCAAAGACATTCCCGGTCTGAGGAACGTAGCCCACCCCCTCGGAGGCCAGCTTGTGTGCTGCAACGCCAGTGATGTCACGGCCGTCAAGCCGAACTCTGCCGGCCGACACTCGCATCAGCCCGGCGATCGCCTTGACCAGGGTCGACTTCCCGGCACCGTTCGGGCCGATGATCGACACGACTTCGCCCGCATCCACATGAACTGACACCCCGTGCAGGATCGGCAGGTCGGCCGCATAGCCGGCGATCACCTCCAGGGCCTCCAGCACATGCGGCGCGCTCATGGCAGATCCCCCAGATAGGCATCCAGCACGGCAGGGTCCCGGCGCGCGCCTTCCGCACTTCCTTCGTAGAGCAGCCGTCCCTGCGCCATCACGAAGATCGGATCACAGATCGACATGACCACGTCCATGTTGTGCTCGATTATCAGGAAGGTGTGGCCGCGCCGGTTCAGCGCCTTGATCTGGTCGACCAAAGTCAGCATCAACGACGGGTTCACTCCGGCAGCAGGCTCGTCAAGAAGGATGATCTTCGGATCGGCCATGAGAACGCGCGCAAGCTCCAGCAGTTTCAACTGGCCGCCAGACAATGTGCTGGCCTGATCGTTGCGCACGCTGGTCAATTGGCAGAAGTCAATGATCTCGTCGGCTCGCGAGCGGGCCGCGCGCTCTTCCCGCGCCACCGTTCCGGACCGCAGCCAGTTGTTCCAGAATCGCTCGCCCGATTGCCCGAGCGGAACCAGCATGACGTTCTCAAGAACCGACATTTCCGGAAACGGACGCGGGATCTGGAACGTGCGAGACAGGCCCTCCGCGAAGACCCGGTGCGGCGGACGGTTCTGGATCGGCACCGCGTCCAGAAGCACCTCACCGGCATCTGGCCTCATCAGGCCAGCCACGGTGTTGAAGAGCGTCGTCTTGCCGGCACCGTTCGGACCGATCAGCCCGCCGATCACGCCGCGCGGCAGGTCGAACGAGACCGCGTCGACCGCCGCGAAGCCCCCGAAACGCTTGGTGACGCCGCGCAGCTGCAGGAGCGAGTCCGCGGCCACGGTCAGGCGACCTCGCCCTGACGGGCTGTGCCGGCCATCCGGTCGTCACCCTTGTTGAGATTGTATTTCATGATCCGCCCGTGCCGCCCCGTGACGTCACGTTCCAGCCCGTAGACCGAACCCAGCGGGCCGGTCGAACGGTCTCGGACCGCCTCGATCTCGCGACGATCCCGGTCCGTCAATTCGATTTCGATGGCGCGGAAAGTCTGCGGCAGCCGGTCGGCATAGCGCGCACCGACGATCGTCGCCGCGACGTCAGGGCTGTCCAGGGTGGCTCGGAGCGCGATGGCGGCAATGTCTGCACCATGTCGGTCGGCCACTGCGCGCAGCGCCGCCAGCAGGTCCTGGAACAGCGCCCAGCCACCGAACTCCTCGATGATCAGGCGGTACTTGACCAGGCTGCGGTTCTCGAAGTCGAACCCGGGATCGGGCCTGCCAAGCCAGGCGTCTGCCAGGAACCCGCCGGCGAGGACGCCATAGGCGAAAAGGCTGACCCCTCTGCCTCTCGCGAGCGCAGCGAACTCTCCCGAGGCGCGGCGGTCGAGCAGGGAATACTGCACCTGTGCCGACGCGACATCTGTCCAGTCGCACAGCTCCGCAAGATGCTCGGCGTCGAAATTGGTCACTCCGATCAGGTCGATCTTGCCCTTGTCGCGCAGGGTGCCGAGGTGCCCCACGGCGTCGACATGACCCGGCACGGCATAGTCCCACCAATGGAACTGCACCAGATCCAGCCGATCCATCCCCAGCCGCATCAGCGAGCGGTCGATCCCCGCCTCGACATCGCGGGGCGCGAGCCTCGCCAGGCTGTCCCGATCAGGCACGTACTTGGTGTGAACCTTGAGGCGATCCAGCGCTTCCTGCCCACGGGCCCGAAGGAGACCTGCGCGGAACCGGCCGATCTTGTCCTCGACGCCGGAGTAGATGTCGGCGCAATCGAAGGCGGTGACGCCGGCATCGACGAAACGGACCATGTCCGAAATTGCCTGATCCGCATTCACCGCGCCATGGCCGCCAGACAGCTGCCAGCCGCCCTTGATGATCCTCGAAACGGAATAGCCGGGCCGAACAGCGACTCTGGGGACTTCCGCAACGCGGCCCGGCCCAGCGCCGTTCTCCAGATCGCCTCCCATGTTCCGGTCCCGCTGCCTTCCTTCGGGCAACCTATAGACAACTCTTTGAGATTTTGAAGGGACTAATTCGCAAACGCGAAGATGGACCGTCGGCGGACCTTCGACTAATCTGCCCCGCGACACGCCCCTGCGGAACCGCAACATGCTCACCAACACCAGGCACGCCGGGTACTTTCTTTACCACTCGATCGGAATGTACCCGGGCAAGGAGCAGGATCTCTCCGAGGCCTCCGCCGAGTTCGCTGAGGCCTGGGCCGCGCCGAACGACAAGCAATGGGGCTACGTCCTGCTGCGCCGGCAGGACTTCATTGACTTCTGGCGACGCATCATCAACGTGCCCAAGGGTTCGACCACCACCTGCGAGAGCGTAACCGACGGCATGCACAAGCTGATGCGGTCGTTGCCGGAGGGAATGCTGCGCGGCAAGCGCGTGCTGGTCGCCGCGGACTGCTTCCCGTCGATCCATTTCCTGCTGGCGGGGCTGGCGCCGAAAATGGGCTTCACGCTGGATACGGTGCCGCTGAGCGAGGGCAAGGCCTGGGTCGAGGCAGAGGACTTCGCCGCCCGCTGGGGCAAGGATGTCGGCCTGGCGCTCCTCACCTGGGTCACCTCGACGGCCTCGGCACGAACCGAACTGGCGCCGTTGGTCGCGCTCGGTCGGGAGATGGGAAGCATGATCGGCGTCGACATCACGCAGGCGGCGGGGCTCATCCCCTTTGACGCGATGAACCCAAAGGTCGATTTCGCAGTTTCGACCAGCCTGAAATGGATGTGCGGCACCCCGGGCGCCGGCATCCTCTACGTCGACAAGGCGCTGGCACTGGAACTGGAGCCCGACGGTCGCGGCTGGTTTTCGCAGAACAACCCGTTTTCCTGGAATCTCGACAAGTTCGAGTACGCCCCCGACATTCGTCGCTTCGACGGCGGCACCCCGGGATCGATGGCAGCCATCGCGTCGCTGCCCGCCCTCAGGTGGCACGCGAGCCAGGATCACGCTGAAATGGCGGCCTGGAACCGGCGCCTCGTCGACAAGATCATCGCGCGCGCGGATGTTCTCGACCTGCCGCTGCATTCACCTCGCGAGGCCGACAGGCGCGGCGGATCGGTCATGCTGCGCTTTCCGAACAAGCCTGAGGCGGCAGCCGTCGTCGGCGCGCTGGGGGTCGAAGGCTATTCGGTGGATTTCCGCGGACCGCTTGTACGCCTTTCGCCGGGAAACATGACGGCGTCCGAAACCATCGACTCCGTCTTCGACATCGCCGAGGCGGTGCTGACCCGCCGCAAGTCCCGCCTTGCAGCGAAAGGCCCGCAGACAGGAGCCGACATGAAACCTGCAGATCTTTTGGGCCAGCTCGGCGCAATGCTGATGGCCGGCCAGGTGAGGATCGTGGACTGCACCGCCACCCTCGGTCCCGACACGCCGATCCTGCGCCTGCCGAAGGACTTCGCCAGGAACACGCCCAAGGTCGAGATCCACAAGATCAGCGAATATGACGCCGACGGGCCGTTCTTTGCTTGGAACTGGATGGTGCTGGGCGAGCATTCCGGCACCCATTTCGATGCGCCGCATCATTGGATTTCGGGCAAGGATTTCGAGGACGGCTATACCGACACGCTCGACGTCCAGCGCCTTGTCGCGCCGGTCAACGTGATCGACTGCTCCCGGGAGGCCGCGGAAGACCCCGACTTTCTGCTCACGGCCGAGCACGTCAAGGCCTGGGAAGCGGAGCACGGGGAGATCAACCCGGGCGAATGGGTCGTGATGCGCACGGACTGGGACAAGCGGTCCCACGACGAGGAGCTCTTCCTGAACGAGGATCCCGATCCGCATGAAGACGGATCGCACAGCCCCGGACCGACGACGGAATGCATCGACTACCTGCTTTCCAGGGGCATCGTCGGGTGGGGCGCGCAGTGCATCGGCACGGATGCCGGCATGGCAGGCAAGTTCTCGCCCCCCTATCCGGCGCACAACTTCCTGCACCGCGACAATTGTTTCGGCCTCGCGTCGCTCGCAAATCTTGACCAGTTGCCGCCCAAGGGCGCGATCCTGATGGCCGCGCCCCTGAGAATCGAGCGCGGCACCGGCTCGCCCGTCCGCGCCTTGGCGCTCGTTCCGCGGGCCTGACTTCGCATGGCCGAGCGCTCGTTCAAATCAGAAGTCGAACACCTGCGCCTTGGTGCCGGCGAGACCTTCACGGGCGAAGGCATACTGGCAATCACGAAGGCGCTGCTCGAATCCGGCGTGGGCTATGTCGGCGGCTATCAGGGCGCGCCGATCTCACACCTGATGGACGTGCTGGCCGACGCGCAGGATCTCCTCTCCGAACTCGGCGTCCGGTTCGAAGCCAGCGCATCCGAGGCCGCAGCCACCGCGATGCTGGCGGCTTCGGTCCATTACCCGATTCGCGGCGCCGTGACCTACAAGGGCCCTGTCGGGGTCAACGTCGCGTCGGACGCCTTGGCGAACCTGTCGTCCTCGGGCGTGAACGGCGGTGCCCTGATCGTTCTTGGCGAGGACTACGGCGAAGGCTCCTCGATCATGCAGGAGCGCAGCCACGCCTTTGCGATGAAGTCGCAGTTCTGGCTTTTGGACCCGCGCCCGAACCTGCCCTCGATCGTGCGGGCGGTAAAGCAGGGCTTCGAGCTCTCCGAGGCGTCCAGCACGCCAGTGATGCTGATGGTGCGGATCCGGTCCTGCCATGTCACGGGCCAGTTCGAGGCTGCCGACAACATCCCGCCACCGCTGACCGTCCGCGAAGCCCTGGCGGAACCGAGAAAGGACTTCCGGCGCGTGGTGCTGCCGCCGATGTCCTACGCGCACGAGCAAGACAAGATCGAGCACCGCTGGCCCGCCGCAGAGGCCTTCATCGCCGAAAGGGCGTTGAACGAATGCTTCGGCCCCCGGCAGGGCAAGGTCGGCATCGTTCTTCAGGGCGGCATGTACAACGGCGTGATACGGGCGTTGCAGCGGTCGGGCCTCGCCGACCTCTACGGCAACACGGACGTGCCGCTCTACGTCCTGAACGTCACCTACCCGTTGGTGCGAACGGAGATTCTGGACTTCGCGCATGGCAAGGACGCGCTGCTGATCGTCGAAGAGGGCCAGCCCGAATTCATCGAGCAATCCGTCGCGTCCATGCTTTTCAGGGAAGGCGTCCGAACCCGCCTGGTGGGCAAGGATGTCCTGCCGATGGCCGGCGAATACACCGGCGAGGTGCTGCGTGACGGCATAACCGCCTTCCTTCGCGAAGCAGTGCCCGACCTGCTGCCGGGGCAGGTCCGCGCGCCCAACCGGGATGCACCCGCGATCCCGGACCTTTCGAAGACGGTGCCTGTCCGCCCGCCCGGTTTCTGCACCGGCTGCCCCGAACGCCCGATCTTCGCCGCACTGAAGATCGTCCAGCAGGAACTGGGTGAACACCAGATCACCGGCGACATCGGCTGCCATCTCTTCGCGGCGCTCCCGCCCTTCGAGATAGGCGGCTCGACCATGGGCTACGGCCTCGGGCCTGCGTCGAATTCCGCATTCGACGCCGGAGGAAGCAAGCGGGCGATCTCCATCATCGGTGACGGGGGGTTCTGGCACAACGGCCTCGCTTCCTCGATCGGCAACATGGTGTTCAACCGCTCCGACAGCGTTGCGGTGATCGTGGACAACTACTATTCGGCCGCCACCGGCGGGCAGGACCTGCCGTCGAGCCGCGCCAGCAACCCGACCAAGGCCACGAACAACCCGATCAGCGCCGCCGTCAGGGGAGTTGGCGTGAAATGGGTCCGCGAGATCGACCGCACCTACGACGTGCCTCGGATGTGCGAGGTTTTTCGCGAAGCGCTGACCACGGACTACGGCGGACCCAAGGTCATCATCGCATCCTCCGAATGCATGCTGAACCGCCAGCGCCGCGAGAAACCGCTCCGGCAGGAAGCCATCGATGCCGGAACGCGCGTCGAGGTGCCCCGTTTCGGCGTCGACGAGGACATCTGCACAGGCGATCATGCCTGCATCAGGCTCTCGGGCTGCCCGTCGCTGTCGCTCAGGAATCTCGACGATCCGCTCCGCGACGATCCGGTGGCGCATATCGACCAGACATGCGTCGGCTGCGGCAATTGCGGCGAGGTGGCAGAAGCTGCTGCACTCTGTCCAAGCTTCTACCGCGCCGACATCGTGCACAACCCGACCGGGTTCGAGCGCTGGCGCGCGGGCATCGCCTCGCGGCTCATAGGCCACCTTCAGGGCCGCCGGGAACGCAAGTCGCTTTCCTTTGGGGGCGCAGGATGACGGTGCACCACCCAATTCCATCGGAGAAGGCCAGCCCGAGTCCCGTCGGCGTCATCAAGCTCGCGATCATGGCGGTTGGCGGCCAGGGCGGCGGGGTCCTGACCAGATGGATCGAAACACTCGCCAGGTCGCAAGGCTATGCCTGCCAAGCAACCTCGGTCGCCGGCGTGGCGCAGCGTACCGGTGCGACAATCTACTATGTCGAGATGGCCAAGACCGGAACAGGACAACCGGTGTTTGCCCTCGCCCCCGCCTCCGGCGATGTCGACATACTGATCGCCGCAGAACTGATGGAGGCCGGACGCGCCATCGCGCGCGGCTTCGTGACCCCGGACAAAACGACACTCATCGCTTCGTCCCATCGGGAGCTCGCTGTCTCGGAAAAGTCCGTGCCCGGCGACGGGAGCGCGGATGCGACCGAGGTTCGCGCCGCAGCCGAAATCGCCTCAGCCCGGTTCATTTGCTTCGACATGGAGAGACTGGCCGTTGAAAGCGGGTCCGTCATTTCGGCCATTCTGTTCGGCGCTCTGGCAGCTTCGGAATGCCTGCCCTTTGGACGGGGCGATTTCGAGGACGCCATCCGAACCGGCAAGCGGCAAGTCGAAGCCAGCCTGCGCGCCTTCAGCGCCGGTTTCCACGCTTGCCTTCAGGGCGTGCCGACAGCCGACGCGCCAGAACGATCACCACCCGCCCAAGGTGCCACCGGTCCCGCGCATCTGCTCGACAGGTGGCAGAGCTTGGCGAGGCGCGTGTCCGATCTGCCAGCACCTGTCCGGCCAATAGCGATGGCAGGGCTGCGCAAGGTCGTCGACTTCATGGATGCGGACTACGGACGGGAATACCTTGATCGCGTGGGACCTTTCGTCGGCACCGACAGCGTCGACAACGGCCACGCGTTGACCAAGGCCGCGGCGAAATACATTGCCAACGCCATGGCCTATGACGACGTGATCCGTGTGGCAGATCTCAAGACCCGCGCCGCGCGCAACGACCGAATCGTTGCCGAGATGGGTACCGAACCGCAACAGATGCTGCATTTGACCGAGTACATGCATCCCCGGGCCGAAGAGATCGTCGGACTGCTGCCCGCCCGGCTGGGTGCCCGAATCGCGGCCAGTTCTCGCGCAATGGCTCGCATCGACCGCTGGTTTGCCAAAGGCAGGCGGCTGCGGTCAGACCGTCTGGGGCCATTCCTTCTTCTCTACGCGCTCGGTGGCCTGAAACGGTATCGTCGCAGGACGCGACGCCACGCGGCCGAGCAGGCGCATCTCGACAGATGGCTGTCGCGCGCGGCCCGAGTCGCCGCCGCAGACCCCGCGCTCGCCACCGAGGTCCTCTGCTGCGGTCGACTGATCAAGGGCTATTCCGACACTCACGCACGCGGCCTGTCGAAATTCGACAGGGTTCTTGGCATGGTGGATCAGGTCGCAGGCCGCCCCGATGCAGCCGTCTGCACAAGCCGCCTTCGCGAAGCTGCGCTCCTGGACGAGGACGGCAAGGCGCTCACCGAAGCCATCAGAGCCGTCGAGAGGTCGTAGCGCAAGACACGAACCCTCAAGTGCCGGAAATGCGGCAGGCGGCTCGTCATCGCGTACGAGGCCTGCACCATCTGGGCGCCCACCGGGGACGGCTTCGTGGGCCGGCACCTCGACGGCGCAAGGTTCTGGCTTCGCGCCGTTGCGACGCCCGCGGCAGCCTTCTCGGCCATTCGCGTTGGCACGACAAAGATGAGCATGCGCCGATCCAGCCCCCTCGATTCTCGAAAGCGACCAATCGGACAACAGCATGCCCATCCATGACGAAAACGAAGTCGTTCCCCGCCCTTGCTCGCCAGAGCAGATCTGCACGGCATGTCTTGGCATCTGCAACCGACATCTGCATGTCGGTCTCCTTGACCGGCTTCGGCATCTGAACGCGGACGTGGACGCATGGCCGAGCGCTTTGGCGGCCGGGAAATTGAACGAACGCCACGAAGCTGCCCTTGTCCAAATCATCGGTTCAGGCCTGGCCATGATCGGACGAACCACCAGCAAGCCGAAAAAATTGAGGCAGCGGAACAAATGGAAACAGAGGGGTTGAACCCGAGTCTGCACTGAGTTACATGTAACAAAAGCGGAGGCTATCATGCCAATTCCTGTTTCAGAGCGTGTCCGGAAGCGCCGGGACGCCCTGCGGAACGCAGGGCTGCGCCCTGTCCAAATCTGGGTACCCGACACGCGTCGCCCCGGCTTCGGCGCGGAGTGTCGACGTCAGGCGCTGCTAGTCGCCAAGGCGGATCAGCGTGACGCGGAACTGAAGACCTTGATGGACTCCGCCCTGAACGACCAAGATGATTGGCTGTGAGGAGGGGCGAACTGGTGACCGTCGCCCTGCAGGGTGACTTCGGCAAGCCGCGCCCTGCGCTGATCATTCAGGCGGACCAGTTTGCTGATCTTGGCTCAGTCGCAATTCTGCCCATCACATCCACGTTGGTTGATGCGCCACTCCTGCGCTTGACGATCGAGCCCGCTGCCGAAAACGGGCTGCGCGCGGTCTCGCAGATCATGCTGGACAAACCGATGACCGTGAGGGCCGAAAGGATCGGGCCATCGATTGGTCAGATTGACGACACCGCCATGATCGGCGTGAACCGTTCGTTGGCGCTCTTTCTGGGTCTGGCTGGATGAAGCAACGCATACCAATCATTGAAGAAATGGCGGGACTGAAGTCGTAGACAATTGGAAAGCAGCGAAAGCCTCCAGGAAATCCAGGTGCTTGGCATCTTCTTCGAGGAAATGGTCCACCGATGGAATTTGCCTGGGCGCAACCGGCCACTGGCGCACGGGCAAAGATGCGGAGGGCACAATCCGCTCCTTTGATCGACTCGCCCGCATCCCGGGTCCGAAGCGAACCCGGGCGCGCTGCCGGCCCTTCGTGGCAGGTCTCGCGGTCGAAACGGAAGTTCGTGCGCACTGTTCCAGCCTTGCCGCCTTCCCCCGTTGCAAAAGGGACTTGCGCTGGAATTGTGGCGGAGGAGGTGGGATTCGAACCCACGGTACGCTTCCACGCACGCCGGTTTTCAAGACCGGTGCATTCGACCACTCTGCCACTCCTCCGGTCGGGGCTTGGTATCGGTGGTCACGCGATTCTGAAAGCCCCTGGCGCAATTCTGCCCGGACCTTTGGAAAGCCCCTTTTCTTGCAGAAGCGCAAGAGCTAAGCATTTCAGCCAATGCAGGCAAGAGTCAGCCTAGAAAGCTCCGGGGCTGAGAGAGCCGCACGAGCCAAGGACGACATGCGTCAGCGACCCCTCCCTGAAGGGAGGGGCTTGAGGAATGAAAGTTCCGAGAGCCCCTGCTGACCAGAACAGGAAAGGAGACTATGACGCGGACGCCAGCCAATTTCTTGACCAGACTTCCATGCGGAACTGCCGGCCCAGATTGCGCAGGGCTCCTCGGCTTCCGGAATACGCATGCCGAAAGCGCATCCAGGGTCAAAGGTTGCGGATCTCGCGATGTGCACTCGGCGAGCGCCTATGATCGAGAGCCTGGATTTGACTTGAGCCAGATCGAAGACGCCCGATCGGGAATTCGCATCGCCGAGTTGCCGTCGTGGGAGACTCGCACCCTGATTGGGCAGCTCGCAACCTTGTCGTTCGTCCTTGCAACATTAGTCTTTGTCGCTGCAGCGGTTGCTGCGCAACCGGTCTACGAAACCCCGGCGAAAGCCGCGCTCATCTATGACTTCGAGACCGATACGGCACTCTTCGAAAGAGACGCCGACACGCCGAAGCCTCCGGCATCGATGTCGAAGCTGATGACACTCTACATGGTCTTCGAGGCACTGAAGGAAGGACACATCGAACTGGACACGACATTCACCGTATCGACCAAGGCCCGCAACATGGGCGGCTCGACCATGTTTCTCGATGAAACCGACCGACCCACCGCCGAAGAGCTGATCAAGGGGATCGTCGTCCAGTCGGGCAACGACGCTTGCGTGGTCGTGGCCGAAGGACTGGCCGGCACGGAAGAGGCATTTGCACAGAGGATGACCCTGCGCGGACGCGAAATCGGGCTCCTGGACTCGACCTTTGCCAATGCCAGCGGCTGGCCACATCCGCAACACAGGATGAGCCTCCGCGACCTGGTCAAGCTGGCTGCGCTGCTGATCACGGACTTTCCAGAGTACTACGGGTACTTTGCCATGGAGGAGTTCGACTATGACGGCCGCTCGCCGGCCAACAGGTTCAACCGCAATCCTGTCCTCGGGATCGGCCTCGGCGCCGACGGGCTGAAGACCGGGCACACCGAGGAAACCGGCTACAGCCTGGTGGGTTCCGCTGTCCAGGGCGAGCGACGCCTGATCTTTGCCTTCACCGGTCTCGAAAGCGCAGCAGCACGCCGCCGCGAAGCCGAGGCGATGATAATTTGGGGCCTCCGCCAGTTCACCATCAAGAATGTCGCTTCCAAGGGTGACGTCATTGGCGAGGTTCCGGTCTGGATGGGAAGCGAATCCAGGGTCAATGCGGTCGCAGGCGACGATATCCGCGTGCCCTTCCCGACCGTAGGACAGGACAGCGTCACGATGCACATCGAGTACCTCTCGCCGGTCGACGCCCCGGTCGCCGAGGGCGCGCAGGTGGCGGAACTCGTCGTCTCGATCCCAACCGTCCCGGACAAGCGGATCCCGCTTGTCTCTGACCGCGAATCCACCCGCGGCGGCTTCGTGCCGCGCGTGCGCGCCGCGTCCACTCTCCTGATTGACCTGGCCATCGGTCAGGTGCGAAGCCTCCTGGAATGAACGCGGGACGACTAATCACGTTCGAGGGCATGGACGGGTGCGGAAAGTCCACGCAAGCCCGGCTTCTCGCCGAGGGCCTGGCCTCCAAGGGTCTTGACGTCGTGCTGACACGCGAGCCGGGCGGCTCGCCCGGAGCCGAGGAAATACGTCAGCTCCTGGTCGAAGGACCGCCCGAGCGCTGGTCGGCCGAAACCGAGATCCTGCTCTTCACCGCCGCGAGGCGCGATCATCTTGAAAGAAAAATTCGCCCGGCGCTCAAACGGGGCGCCACCGTCATCTCGGATCGGTTTGCAGATTCCACGCGCGTATATCAGGGCGCTGTGCGACCGGAACTGCGCGCGCTCGCGGAGCGCCTCCACGACGCGGTGATCGGCATTGATCCTGACCTGACGTTCATAATCGACATGGACCCGGCCGAAGCACTCCGGCGCGGCCTGGACCGAGATTCCCACGAACACAGGTTCGAGAAAATGGGACGTGGCTTTCAGGATCGCGTGCGCACGGAATTTCGCACGCTCGCAAGCGACAATCCCGACCGATGCCACTTGATCGACGGCCGTCGCGACGTCGATGCCATAGCGCACGACATTTCCCGGATCGCGGATCCGCGCCAATGAGCGACGAGAGCCCTCCCGAAGCAGACCGCGCCGACGGTGCGCCGCATCCGCGCGAAACCCGGCGGCTGTTCGGTCACAAGGATGCCGTGGCCGAGATCCTCGCGTCACTTGGCAGTGAACGGATGCACCATGCCTGGCTCCTGACCGGACCGCGCGGCGTGGGAAAGGCGACCTTGGCCTGGGCAATGGCGCGGTTCTTGCTGGCACGAACGGACGGCGCGGCCAGCAGCAACGGTTCCGCTCCGACGAGCCTTGACATGTCTGCAGATCATCCCGTTGCGCGCCGTGTCGCCGCGCTGTCCGATCCCGGCTGTCTCCTGATCCGGCGTGCATGGGATCCTGACCGCAAGCGCCTGAAGAACTGGATCACGGTCGACGAGGTCCGGAGGCTCAACAGGTTTCTTGGCCTGACAGCCACGGACGGCGGGTGCCGGGTCGTCATCGTGGACGCAGCGGACGACATGAACCTGTCCGCCGCAAACGCCCTCCTCAAGCTGCTGGAAGAACCTCCGGGACGCACGGTTCTCATCCTGGTCAGCCACCAGCCGGCACGACTTCTTCCAACGATCCGGTCACGTTGCCGAATCCTGAGGCTGCGGGAGCTGGACGAAGCCGAGTTGAATCTGGCCCTTTGCGAGGTTGGCATCGCTACGGAGAGTGCCCGCGGACTTCATGCAATTGCGCGCGGCTCGGTCGGCGAAGCTGTCCGGCTCATGAACGAAGGCGGCCTGGAACTCTACGGCGAGGTCATGGACGTGATTGCCACTGCGCCGTCCATGGACCGGACCAAGTTGCTGAAGTTCGCTGAAGAAACATCGGCACGCGGAGCCGAACGACGATTCGATCTGGCGGTCGGGTTGCTGGACCAGGCCCTGGCCCGCCTCGCGCGAACCGCCGCTGGAATGCCTCCCGATTCCGAGGTGACGCCGGGCGAACGCGAAACTCTTGCGCGACTCGGCGCGAGTGCCAGTCGCGCACATGCATGGGCAGAGCTGCAGCAGGAACTGTCGGCCCGATTGACACGCGGCCGGGAAGTCAACATTGACCCGGCAAGCCTGCTCACCGACGCATTCCTCCGGATTGAAGCGACTGCCGCCGCTGACCGAGCCCTGTGACGGCTCCCCCGGGTTGACGCCCTACACGAACCTACCCATACGGAACCAATGTCATCTCCGGCCAGGATCACGGATAGCCATTGCCATCTCGATTTTCCCGATTTTGATGGCGAGCTAGGCAAGGTCATCGCTCGCGCCGCCGACCGAGGTGTTCACCGCATGGTGACAATCTGCACGCGGATCGCCACCGAACCTGCGGTTCGCGCTATCGCCGAGACCCATCCGCCAGTGTTCTACGCCGCCGGCACACATCCGATGTCAGTGCCGAAAGTGCCCATGGTGGATGTCGAAACTCTGGTGTCCCTGTCCGCCCATCCGAAATTCGTCGGCATCGGCGAAACCGGCCTCGACTACCACTATACGCGGGACAGCATCGCATCCCAGCAAGAGAGCCTTCGAATTCATGTCGAGGCGGCGCGCCGGACCGGGCTTCCGCTCGTCATTCACTCCCGTGACGCGGACGAGGACATGGCGCGGATCCTGACCGAGGAACATCGGGCGGGCGCGTTTTCCTGCGTCATGCACTGCTATTCCTCCGGCCCGGCCCTCGCCGAGAGAGCCCTGGAACTCGGATTCTATCTTTCCATGTCCGGAATTGCCGCGTTCCCCGGGAGTGCGGCTCTCCGTCAGATCTTCGCGGCGGCGCCGATTGACAGGATCCTTCTGGAGACCGACGCGCCTTACCTTGCCCCGCCGCCCAATCGAGGCAAGAGAAACGAACCGGCCTTCGTTGCCGACACGGCACGGGTCGGTGCCGAGGTCTTCGGGTTGGACTGCAAGGGGTTTGCAGTTCGAACGGAAGAGAACTTCGAGCGACTCTTTGCAAAGGCTGCCGCATGGCGGAGCTGACCTTCACAATTCTCGGGTGCGGCTCGTCCGGCGGCGTCCCCCGGATCGGGGGGCTCTGGGGCGACTGCGATCCCTCGAACCCCAAGAACCGGCGTCGGCGGTGCTCGCTGCTGGTCGAGCGGGTGGAAGACGATGCCAGGACAACGGTCCTGATCGACACGTCTCCCGACCTGCGCCAGCAATTGCTGGACGCCAAAGTCGGCGATCTTGATGCAGTGATCTACACCCATGGCCATGCCGATCACGTGCACGGCATCGATGACCTGCGGCCCATCGTCTATGCGCGGCGCTCGCGAATGCCCGTATGGGCGGACGGGCCAACGCAGGACAGGCTGTATTCGGGCTTCGGCTACGCCTTCACGCAACCTGAAGGTTCGCCATACCCGCCAATTCTCGAGATGCACACGATCAAGGGCGACGTGAATGTCGATGGCAAAGGCGGTCGGATCACGTTTCAGTCGATCCGCGTCAGTCACGGCTCGATTGACGCGCTTGGATTCAGGGTTGGCGACCTTGCCTACCTTCCTGACGTAGCCGACATCGGTGACGACGCCTGGGCCAGCCTTGACGGGCTCGACATCTGGGTTGTCGACGCACTCCGCCGCGACCCTCACCCGACCCACGCACATCTCGAGCGCACGCTTGGCTGGATCGAACGCGCGGCACCCAAACGGGCGGTTCTCACCAACATGCACATCGACCTCGACTACGACACGCTGAATGCCGAGACACCGGACAACGTCGAGCCGGCCTATGACGGCATGCGCCTCACCATTTCCGGCTGAGCGATGCAGGCACTCCTGAACGTAGTAGTTCCCGTCTTCCTGGTCACAGGAGCCGGATACTTTGCGGTCTGGAGAGGCTTCTTCAATGACGACGGAGTCGACGCCCTGATGAAGTTCACGCAGAACTTCGCGATCCCGTGCCTCCTGTTCAACGCCTTGTCCTCGATTGATCTCGGCAAGGGATTCGACATCCCCCTGCTCTTCAGCTTCTACACGGGCGCAGCTTCAGGATTCCTGCTCGGTCTTGTTCTTGGACGCCTGCTAATTGGGCGCCCGTGGCCAGATGCGGTTGCGATCGGATTCTGTTGCATGTTCTCGAATTCGGTCCTGCTTGGCCTGCCCATCACCGAACTCGCCTATGGGGCCGACGCCCTTGCCGGCAACTACGCAATCGTCGCCCTGCACGCACCGTTCTGCTACTTCATCGGTGTCACCGCGATGGAAATCGTCCGCGGTGCCGGAATGTCGCCAAGGGACACCTCCCTTCACGTCGGCAAGGCAATGTTCCAAAATGCACTCATCATCGGCATCGTCCTGGGCCTCCTGGTCAACGTGTTCGGCATCGGTGTTCCAGGCGTTCTGTCAGACGCCATCGACCTTCTGTCCAGCGCTGCACTTCCTGCAGCCCTGTTCGGCCTTGGCGGCGTCCTGGTGCGCTACAAGCCGGAAGGAGACCTTAAGACCATCGCCCTGATCTGCATCGTTTCCCTGCTGGTGCATCCCGTGATTTCCTGGAGCACTGCATCCGCGACGGCGATTGACCGGGACGCGTTCCGCTCCGTCGTGTTGACCGCAGCGATGGCGCCGGGGGCAAACACGTACATTTTTGCGAACATGTACGGTACGGCAAGACGCGCTGCCGCTTCGTCGGTCCTGTTCGGGACGGCCCTGTCGATCTTTACCGTCTGGCTCTGGCTTCTCGTGTTGCCGTAACCGCCGCGGTCCGGCCGACCCGGGCGCGTGCGCCTTGCCGAAGACCCGGGGCCGGATCATGGAGTGGCCACCTCCAAGGCGGCGATAGGCCTTGCGGGCATGGCGAAGTCCTGCCAAGCGGGACTCCGCCCGTCGCGTGGTCCGCCGGCCGCGTGGCGCCGAAGCAGGCGAAGCGGCAGGCCGTGCCGTGCCGAACTGCTTCCCAGGGTGACCGACTTCGATCTCTCGACGCGTCCTTTCCCTGTCACGGCCCTCCGGTCATGCAGCCAACCCTTGCTCCACGTCGCGTTCGAAGACGGAGAGGGAACGCGAAGGCCGGGCGGGACATCGGCACGTCGAGCCATCCCGGCGCGTCCGGGGATGTTCATGCGCCAGATGTCACCGGGTTGCCGGAACGGGGCGCGAAACGACATGCGGCTGTACGGGGTTTGCAGTCATGCATGCAAGTCCCTAATGTTCCCCAATCTGACCATGAAGCTGTCTCACATTCAGGCAATTGTCGCGGTAGCGGATGCCGGGTCGATTCGCTCGGCCGCGCGAGCGTTGGGCAAGACCCAGTCGGCGCTCACGAAACAGGTCCGCCAGGTCGAAGAAGAAACGGGACTAGCGCTCTTCCTCAGAACGTCGCGGGGCGTCATTCCGACCGAGGCGGGCATTGCGGTTCTGTCGCGCGCGCGATCCATCCAGGCGGAACTGACCCATCTGGATGACGAGGTCGCGACTCTGCGCGGCACGAATTCCGGCGCAGTACGCGTGAGCGCCGGGCCCCTGGCGGCCGAAAAGATTCTTCCGCGCGCGGTCGCCCGGTTCGGGCGCGTCGTTCCTGGCGTCGACATCACCATCTCCAGCGACATGTTTGGCGACGCCCTGAAATCGCTGCGCGAGGGCCAGCACGACATCGTCATCGGGCCCCATGCCGAGGCGGCCCAGGCCGGAGACATCAAGCATGAGACGCTCCTTGTCACCGAAGTCGTGGTCATCACGAGCGCTTCCGCACCGCATGCGGCCGCAACGTCCCTGGGTGACTTGACTCATTGCTACTGGGCCATGATGGGGGATGCGGCGGGCAATCCGAAACAGAGGTTCCAAGAGCAGTTCAGGCGCCACGGGCTGTCGGTGCCCCGGATCCGTCTCGCGTCAGAATCCCGGCTGGGACTGTTGGCGCTGATGCGCGAGCTCGATGCCGTCTGCACGTTCCCCGCGCCGCTGCTGAACGAGCTCGGGCCCGAAAGCGGGATCGTGCGGATTCCCGTGCAGGAGCGGTTGCTTCCATTGACGATTTCAATGGTCACCAGGGCAGGCAAGTCCTTGACGCCGGCGGCGGAGCAATTCGCGGACTGCGTTCGGCATCGGTCCGGCGTCCTGCGCCGCGAGTGGGGCGATCAGAGCCCAAGCGCCTGAATTGCAGGCGCATCGGGCGCAATCTTGTAAATGCGGAACAGGCGTCCGGGGCCACCGAGGCGGAAGTCGAGGACGATCTCGCCCGTCGGACTGACCTCGACAATCCGCTTGTCGCAGGCCTGGCACATCAGCGTATTGCCATTTGGCATCCGCTGCGCCCCGCTCATGAAGGGCGAGTACACGTCATGCGCGGCGTCCGCATTGAACGACCAGTTCACCTTCGGCGGCTGGCCGATCAGCAAGGCGCCGTCGGGGCTTCGCGGCATCGTGATTTCCAGCAGGTCGGAATAGGCACCGGTGATCATGCCCATGCAGATCTGGTCTGGCTCCGGCGCGCCTGACGCGCCGCGCCGCATCCCGTTGTTGAAGATCAGGATCTCGCCCGTGCGTGGCAATCCCTCTGCCATGAAATGCGCATCGTGCTGCCAAAAGAGCACTTGGTCCCTGGATCCGCCCCGTCCATGAGTCTGCGGATTGCCAAATCGCCAAAGCAGGTCGCCGCCGCGCCCATGGCGCCCTCCCGTCGAACCGCGCGCCTCTTCTGTCGTGGTTGAATGGTCGATGGCCCAGATCTCGCCAAAGAGCGCGGAAGACAGCAGGATGAGGTCTTCCGCGGCGTTGTAGGACACGCTGTTCAAGTGGAACAGCTGGCCGGAATTGAACGGCACGCGCCCCAATTGCAACCAGTTCAGATCGATGCGCTCCGGGCTGTCGGCGGGGTTGCCGAAGTCCGGCAGCTCCGGATCCGTGTCCTGCACCAGGTGATCCCGGGTCGACCATTCCCACATGATTTCAGTCTCGCCCGTCTCCAGGTCGGGACGAACCTCGTAGACCTTGTCGAGGACGATTGCCTTGTGCGCCCGCTGTTGCCGCCAACCGAGGGCAAGGGCTTCCGTGACAGGCACGACCACATAGGAGATCGCGAGGACATTGCCGTTGGGCATCAACTCGATGTCATGGTGCAGCGCCTCGTGCCCCATTTCAAAATGCTTCCATTTCCAAAGCACGGTGCTGTCAGGCGCAAGAATCGAAACCCAGCCGTTCGATCCTATGGGGAACTTGCCGTCCATCACGATCCAGCTTTGCTTGCAACTGGTTTTCAGCAGGTTTCCGTCCGGCATCAAGTACGCGACTGTCGCCTCGGGGTGCCTGTCGCTCGTGTCCCATTCGTGCGCGATTTGGCCACGGTCATCCATCAGGAACGTGCGCTGGGACTTTTGCATGTCGCCACGATCGCCGACCTCGTGGATCAACAGGTATCCCGGTTGAACGTCCCGTCGCCCGGCTGGAGGCAGCGGGCCGGTAATGCCAGCCGCGCGCGTGAAAATTTTCCGTTGGTACCGGAGGGTTTGCGCCGGGGTTCCCATGGGAAGCTTGAATTCAAAGTTGGCGCCTTGCGGCGGCAGGTCATCCTGCTGCGTGACCATGCCGTCGCCGTCAGTATCAAGCTCTCTAATGCGTTCGGCGGCATTGGCGATGTCATCGGGCCCGATCACCAGATTTCCGTCGAGATCCAGCACTTTCACGATGCCGCTGCGGCGAACCATGCCTGGAATGTCCGTGGGGCCGCCGAAATCGCCTTCGTGCAGATAACCATCGCCGTCCGCGTCGAGCGCGCGCAGCACGTCGGGGGCGGCGTCGATTTCTGAGGGCGACAATACGCCGTCGCCGTCCTTGTCCAGCGCCCGGAACAACGTGCCCGCCTGCCAACGCATCTCTTTCAAGATTGCTTCCGCCTCGGCATCGGTCATGTAGGATTGGTCGTTCAACGCGGCCTCCCTCTCCCGCAATATGCCTTCGGCGCGATCTGCCGGAACGTTCAATTTTTGCATCGCGATGAAAAAAATGAATGCCGCGACTGTGCGACCTTGGACTAAACTTGCCGCAAAGCGGCTCGCAACCGAGACCGCAGTTGGGAGGAACCACATGACAATGACATTCATCCGCCGTGCGTTCGGCGCGTTTGCCGGATTGGCCGTCGCCGCGACCGCACTTTCGGCACCGGCGGTCGCGCAGGAAGAGTTGATCTTCAACGTCTTCATTCCGCGCCCGGCACCGCTCTACAAGAATGCGCTGGAGCCTTGGGCGCGCGAGGCCGAGTCGGCTTCGAACGGCGCGCTGAAAATCACCATCCCGACGTCGTCG
This sequence comes from Paracoccaceae bacterium, assembly GCA_965208685.1. GTDB lineage: Bacteria > Pseudomonadota > Alphaproteobacteria > Rhodobacterales > Rhodobacteraceae > JAJEFO01. Next base: position 3,441,477 of record CBDBPL010000007.1, read on the forward strand.
CTGGCTCCGCCGAAACAGCAGTTCGACATCGTCCAGGACGGTGTTGCGGACATCTCGGTCGCGCCGCTGACCTTCCGGCGCAAGCAGCTCGGCCTAAACATGATTGCGGCGATCCCGTTGATTGCCGACACGGCTGCCGGGGCGTCGGTCGCGGCTTGGGAGACGCATCAGGCATACTTCGCGGATGCCGGGCAATGGAAGGAATTCGTGCCACTGACATTCTTCACACTCGGGGCTCCGGCGATCCTGTCGAATGCCCACCCGATCCTGTCGAAAGAGGACTTGACCGGGTTCAAGGTGCTCGCCGTCGGCAAGGACAAGATCGGCACTTGGCAGAACCTCGGCGCGACGCCGGTCGGCGGTTCGGGACAAAAGCCGTTCGAGGTGGTGTCTTCCGGCGTCGCCGATGGTGCGACCAACCCGCTCGGCACGGCAGTGACCCAAGGCTTGCTGGAAGCAACACAGCACGTCACGCTTGTGCCCGGTGGCATGGGCGGGCGGGCGGCTTTCGCCGTGTTCATCAGCCGCGACCGGTTCGAGGGATTGTCCGAAGAGGCGCAGAATGCGTTGACAAGTACCGCTGGCGCAAAGCTCGCCGCCAAGATCGGCGGGATCATGGACAAGATCGACGGCTCCGGCCTCGCCAAGTTCCAGGACAAGGGAATCGCGGTCCACACGGCTTCGGACGAATTCGTGGCCGAGATCAACGCTGCGGGCGCGTTCATCACCGATGCCTGGATGGAGGCCGCGACGGCGGCAGGGGTGGATGCCAAGGCCGCGCTGGAGCATTTCCGGTCGGTCGCGGCGCAGTAGCAAGGCGAAGCGGGCCCTTGCGGTCCGCACCACCAAGAAATGAATGGTGATCCCCTCTCTCGCTGGGCCGACCGAACCGCACGGTTCCTTTCCTACATGGCGGCGGCAGGGATCTTTGCGCTGATGGCGCTGGTCTTCGTGTCGGTCTTCTTCCGCTACTTGCTGAACAGCCCGATCCTGGCGACGGAAGACATGATGGCCATTCTCCTCGGCGTCACCATCTTCACCGCCGTGCCCAATGTCACGCTGTCGCGCGGCCACATCACGGTGGAGCTCTTCACCGCGCCCTTCAGGCACTTCCCTGCCGCCGACCGCATCAGGCGGATGGTCATCGACCTCTGCGTGATCGCCATGACGCTCTACATGGCGCGGCTGCTGCACATTCAGGCCTGGCGCCAATACGACCGCGAAACGGAAAGCCTGGTGATGGAGTGGCCGCTCTACCCGGTTACCTATGCATTCGCCGGGCTGGCGTTGATCGGAGCGATCTTGTTCGCCGTCCGAGCGTTCAAGGACCGGGGGCGCCTCAAGTCCGAAGGCGGGATTGACCTGTGATTGAACTGGGTCTTGGCATCGTCGCTCTGCTGCTCTTGGCGGGACTGGGCTTTCCTCTCGGATTCTCTCTGCTGGCGGTTGGTTCAGCGGGATTTGCGCTGAACCACCCGCGCGGGATGGATGCGGCGATGACCGTGGCGGGGCAACAGATCCTGGAACTGGCGGCGAATTTCCAGTTCGCGGTGCTGCCGCTCTTCATGCTGATGGGGGTCTTCGTAACCAAGTCGGGAATCGCGGACAACATGTACGACGTCGCTTCGAAATGGCTGGGGCAGTTGCGGGGCGGGCTGGCGCTGTCAACCGTCGCTGCCTGCGGCGGCATGGCGGCGATCAGCGGATCCAGCATGGCCACCGCGGCGACGATGACCAAGGTGGCCGTGCCTGCGATGCGACGCTACAAGTACGACGATGCGTTCTCGGCGGGAACGGTGGCGGCGGGGGGCACCATTGGCATCTTGATCCCGCCATCAGGCGCCTTGATCGTCTATGGGCTGCTCAGCGAAACCGACATCGCGAAACTCTTCATGGCCGGACTGATTCCGGGAATAATCTCGGTTCTCTTCTACATCGTCGCGATTCAGGTCGTCTGTGTCTTTCGGCCTGCATGGGCACCGCGGGGAGACCGCACGACCTGGCGGGAAAAGATCATCGGGCTCAAGGACATCTGGTCCATCGCCGCGCTGTTTCTCCTGATCATGGGCGGCATCTTCTTTGGAGTGTTCACGGCGTCCGAAGGTGGCGGCATCGGTGCGGGCGGCGCATTGCTGATCGCCGTCGCGCGGCGACGAATGAACCTGAAGATCTTTGTCGAGAGCCTCGCGGAAGCGGCAAAGCTGACGGCCACGGTGTTCTCGGTGGGCTTCGGGGCGCTCACGCTCAACCAGTTCGTCAACATCGTGGGTGCACCGCAGGAAATCCTGGGCTTCATCGATCAGCTCGGCCTCGAGCCCTGGGGCGTGGTCGGAATCATCCTGGTGTGCTTCGTCATTCTTGGCATGATCATCGACGGTCCGGCCATGATCTTCCTGACGGTCCCGATCTTCGTGCCAGTGATCGACGGGCTGGCCTTGCCGATCGAGCCGGACCTGAAGCTCGTCTGGTGGGGCATCATCATGGTCGTGGCGGTCGAGATCAGCTTCATAACCCCGCCCATCGGCATGAACGTCTTTGTCATCAAGTCGATGTTGCCGGATGTTTCGCTGCGCCAGATCTATCGAGGCATCACGGCGTTCTTCCTGGCGGACCTACTGCGGCTGGCGCTCTTCGTCAGCTTTCCCGGCATCGTGCTTTGGCTGGTGAAGCTCCTGACCTAGGCCAGCGAAAAATGGCCTTGCGTGCGGGCCAGGCCCTGCGCAACGTCTTCCGCAATCTCCTGCAAGCGCCGTTCATGCGCCGCCAGGGCACGGTTGCCGGACCAGATCATCCCGTAGTTCAGGACTGTCATCGGCTCCCACGGCACCACGTGAATCTTGCCAGGCGACGCTCCGGTGACGGTGAAGGGATCGATCACCGCGACCCCGTTCCCGCCCGCCACCAGATTGGCCGTCGACACGGCATTGGAGGTCTCGAACCGCGGGCGCAACTCGACGCCGGCCTGGATGAAGCTGGCCTCGACCAGGTTTCGCAGACGCACTGTCGGCCGCGGCATCACGATGTCCGCGTCGGCAAGTGCGGCAGGCGAAAGGCACTTGCGGTCCGCCAAGGGGTGCCCCGCGGGCAATATCGCCACGGCCTTCACGCTTGCGAATGTGCGCGACGACAGCTGTCCGCGCTGCACTGGCAGGAGCGTCAGGCCGACGTCCGCATGCTGCCCCACGATCCAGTCCTCGATCTCCGCCCGCGTCTTGGTCTCGACCGAGAACCGGAACTCGGGAAACTCCGCGCTGAGCTGGCGGAGAACCCTGGGAAGGTATCCGCTCATTGACAGGGGTCCGATGGCTGCGACTCGAAAGCGCGCGACGACGTTGTCGCGAATGTCTTCCGCAGCGGTCCGGATGCCGTCCAGGAGTTCGATGGCATTGACGGCCTGGCGATAGAACTGCCGCCCTCGTTCCGTGAGGTGAAGCCGCTTCCCGACCCGGTCGAAGAGCGCAAATCCAAGCTCCGTCTCGAAGCTCGCGAGAGTCTTGCTGACGCTCGACTGTGTCAGGCCCAGCGCGACCGCGGCCTCGGAGACGCTGGCGTTTTCGACGATGGCCTTGAAGGCCCGGAGCTGGCGAAGTCGAATGTTCATGAACCCCTATATTCCAAAATTTCATATGAAACGCAAATTAAATCGTTTTGATACTTCGACATGATGCGCTACCGTCACCGCCGACATCGCCGACGGATCGCGATGAAACCTGGGAGAAGATCATGAAACGCAGAACGTTCCTTGCAACCGGCGCCGCGCTCGCCGCAACCGCCGCATTGCCCGTCGCTGCCGCCGACTGGCAGCCGCGCCGCCCGATCAACCTGGTCGTGCCGTACCCGCCCGGCGGCGGCACGAGCACTTATGGCCGCGCGCTGATAGGTCCATTGTCGGACAGGCTCGGCGTGCCGGTCAACATCGTGAACAAGCCTGGCGCGGGCGGCGTCAACGGCGCGACGGAAGTGGCCGCCGCGCGGCCCGACGGCCAGACCTTGATGGTCACGACCGGCGGCGCGCTGGTGATGCACTCGATCTTCAAGGACATTCCCGTCGACCCGTTCGACAGCTTCGAGATCGTTGCACAGGTCGGCGGGTTGCAAGGCTCGATCGTCGTGCCTGCGAACAGCCCCCACCAGACGCTCGCCGACCTGATCGAGGCGATCAAGGCCAATCCCGGCGGGCTGCGCTGGGCCCATACCGGTCGAGGCGCGTTCCTGCATGTGTCGGGGCAGAGCTTCCTCGTCGCCAACGGGCTCGAGGCGACGGACGTGCCGTTCAAGGGCGGTGCCAAGGTCCGTGCAGCGGTTGTCGGCGGCCAGGTCGACTACGCGATCATCGGTGTCCAGCAGAACCGCGGCTTCGAGAACGAGATGCGCGCCCTGGCGCTGATCGCGCCGGAACGGGACGGCTTGCAACCCCATATCCCGACGGTCGCCGAACAGGGCTTCGAGTACAAGTTCGTCAACACGCCTATCACGATGTTCGCGCCCGCGGGCACGCCCGCCGAGGTAATCGAGACTGTCAGCGCCCTTGTCGCCGAGATCGTTGGCAGCGAGGGCTACGGAGAGGAGATGATGACCAAGGGGCTCCTGCCCGCCTATCTTGGTCCCGAGGATGCCGAAATGCGTCTGCGGGACCTGGCGGAAACCGTGCGGCCGATCATTGAAGGCATCAAGTAGCCTGCAATGCTTGCGAAACTGGCAAAGCGTGAGGCTCTTGCGGGCCTCGCGATGGTGGCGGTCGGCCTGAGCTTCTTCGCTGCAAGCCTTGGCATCGACGTGCAGGAGCAGGGCGGCATCGCCCCTCGGGTCTTTCCCATGGCAGGAGCCCTGCTGATCGCCATGCTCGGGGCAATGCAGGTCGGCCACGGCACCAGCCGTGCCAGCCTGGTGCGGAAGCCCCAAGACGCCGGCGAGGCAGAGGCCCGGGGTCGTGCCCTTGACGCATATCACGTCGCCGGCCTCCTGGCTCTCTCGGTGGCCTATGTCGCAGGCATCAACTACTTCGGCTACCTGGTCAGCACCGCTGCAGCCGCTCCGGTCGCGCTTTGCCTCTTCGGCATTCGCTCGATTCCCGGCCTCTGCGCTGCCGCAGTGCTCTGCCCGGCGATCTACCACCTGGTCTTCTTTGTCGGCCTCGGCGTCTTTCCGCCCTACGGCCTCTGGTTCGACCTCCTTGACGTGATCCCGGGGCTCTGACGTGGAGATTTTTGCCGGCCTCCTTACCGTCTTCAGCGATCCATGGGTCTGCATGTGGATTGTCGCGGGCGCGCTGATCGGCATGGTCGTCGGCGCGATCCCCGGCCTGACTTCAGCGGCCGCCATCGCGATGCTGGTGCCGGTGACGTTCTACATGGAGCCGCTTTCGGCGCTCGCCTTCCTGTACGTGATCGGCAAGTCCGGCCGCTACGGCGGGTCAATCGCCGCGATCCTGTTCAACACGCCCGGCACCGCCGCCGCGGCGGCCACCCAGATCGACGGGTTCCCGCTGTCGCAAAAGGGGCTGTCTTCGAAGGCGATGAAGGTCGCGACCGTGTCGTCCGCCATCGGGGACTTCATCGGGGACATCCTGCTGATCCTCTTCGTCGGCCTCATCGCGAAGGTCGCGCTGAAGCTGGGGCCGCCGGAACTGTTCTCGATCTATTTCGCCGCCTTTGTCGTGATCGGTTCGGTGATCGGGGATTCGGTCCTCAAGGGCCTCGCCAGCGCCGCACTGGGCATCGTGGTCGCCATGATCGGCCTTGACCCGATCACCAGCCAGGACCGGCTGACATTCGGCTTCTTCCAGCTGTCCGGCGGCGTGCCGCTGGTTCCGATCATCATCGGCATGTTCGTCTTTGCCGAGGTCTTTGCGCAGCTCGAGAAGCGCAACCGGAAGATCGAGGTCTTCCAGGATCCGCTGATGGACGACAAGGCCAGGAACCGGCTGACATGGTCGGAATACCGGCCCTGCCTGCCGCACGTGATTCGGTCGTCCTTCATCGGGGCCTTCATCGGGATGCTGCCGGGCCTCGGCTCCTCCATCGCCGCGTTCATCTCCTACGGCGAGGGCAAGCGTCGCGCCGCCAATGCCGACGAGTGGGGCAAGGGCGCGCTTGAAGGCGTTGCCGCGCCCGAGGCCGCGAACAACGCGGTATCCGGCCCGTCCATGGCACCCCTCCTGACCCTTGGCATTCCCGGCTCGACCATTGCGGCGATCCTCATTTCCGTCTTCTACATCCACGGATTTCAGCTGGGGCCGACGCTGTTCCTGACCTCTCGCGAAATCGTCTACAGCCTGTTCGCCGCCGGGCTGGTCGGCATCGTGGCCTACGGCATCATCGGGTTCTACGGCGCAGCCCATGTCGGTCGCATGATCCTGAAGATCCCGACCAGGATACTGTACCCGCTCATCTTCCTGACCTCCTTCGTCTCCGCCTACGCGGCGCGCGGCAACCTGTTCGACGTCTGGATCATGATGATCGCGGGCGTGACGGGCTGGCTGATGCGGAAACACGGGTTCAACCCGGCAGCCTTCATCATCTCCTTCGTCCTGGCGCGCGGCGCCGAAGAGGCCTTCCGCCAGTCGCTGCGGCTCTCTGACGACGGGTTGATGATCTTTGTCCAGCGCCCCGTCGCGGCGGCCTTCATCGTTGTCGGCATCATTGTCATTCTCATGCGCGCGCGCAGCATGTCGCGGGAGACCGGGCCATGAAGGTGACGCTGCTCGGAACCGGAAGCCCGACGCCCATGACCAACCGAGCGTCCTCGGGCTATCTGGTCGAGATCGGGAAGGAGTTGCTCCTGTTCGATCACGGTGCCGGCGCACACGAGAACTTCCTGCGCACGGGACACAAGGCGACGGACGTGCACACGCTGTTCTTGTCGCACCTGCATTCCGATCACATGCTGGACTACGCGCGCCTCGTGCATTCCCGCTGGGACCAGGGCGCTGGGCTGATCCCCGAACTGGCCGTCTACGGTCCGGCTTACACGGTCCGGATGAGCGAGTTGCTTTTTGGCGAGAACGGCGTGTTCGATCCTGACATCACGGGGCGCATCAACGCGCCGGGGTCGCAGCGCGTCCATCTCGATCGCGGCGGCACCCTTCCGCGCAAACGGCCTGCGCCCAAGGTCGTTCCGCTGTCGGACGGGCAGGTCATCGAGACCGACGCATGGAAGGTCACCGTGCACGAAGTGTTTCACCAGCCTGGCTATATCGAGGCCTTCGGCCTGCGCCTGGAGACCGACGCGGGCACGCTCGCCTACTCAGGTGACACCGGCCCTTGCGACGGCATCTCCGCGTTGGCGCGGGACGCCGACATGCTGATCCACATGTGCTACTTCGTTTCCGGCACGTTCCGGCCGGACGGCCCGCTCACCGCGTCCGGCCACATGGAGATCGCCCGGCTCGCGGCAGAGGCCAACGTCAAGACGCTGGTGCCGACGCACTTCACTCCGCAATTCGAGCCGCCGGGCGTCCGGGAACGCTGCATCGCCGAGATGGCCGAGGTCTTCAAGGGCCGCATTGTCTGGGGCGAGGACATGATGGAACTGACACTGGATCCGCCAAACCTCGGAGAGGCCAGATGAGCGAAAGACCCAACATCCTGCTGATCTATGCCGATCAGATGCGGTATGACTGCATGTCGCCTGCTGGCAATCCGGTGATCAAGACGCCCAACCTGCAAAGGCTTGCTGATGAAGGCCAGACCTTCGACAACGCCTTCACCAGCTACCCGCTGTGCTGCCCGTTCCGCGCCTCGATGCTGACCGGGAAATACGCCCAGGGTCATGGCATGACCCAGAATCACTTTCCGCTGCGTGCCGACCAGGAGTTTCTCGGGGAGCGGATGAAAGTCGCAGGCTATCAGACGCTTTATGTCGGCAAGTGGCATCTGGAGGGCGGGCCAAAGCCGGGCTTCGTGCCGCCAGACCGGCGATTCGGGTTCGATCGGTTCGTCGGCTTCAATCGCGGTCATTCCTATCTCGACGGCATTTTCTTCCGTGGCAACGGCCAGCCCTATCGCTGTCGTCGGTACGAGCCGGACTACCAGACCGACCACCTGATCGAATTCATCGACGACGCCCGCGGCGATGACCCGGACAGGCCCTTCTTCGGCTATGTCTCGTACGGTCCTCCGCATCATCCCAACGACATGCCGGAGCATTGGCGCGGGATGTATGACCCTTCCGAAGTGCCTCTGCCGGCCGGGACGCTGTCGCCGGAGGAAATGGTTCGCATCCAGACGGAACGCGTCGAAACCGACTGCGCGGGCAACATGAAGGCGGCGCCGAGGTCTCGCGCGGCCTATGGAGCGAAGGGGCAGCTGGAGCCGGAGAGCGAAGAGGAACAGCGGGCCTTCATCGCCGAATATTACGCGATGATTTCAAACATCGACTGGAACGTCGGGCGTGTCCTGAACCATCTCGACAGGCGCGGCCTGGCCGAGAACACCCTGGTGCTCTTCTTCTCCGATCACGGCGACATGCTGGGCGAGCACGGCTACTATTGCGGGTACAAGCCCCAGGGCTACCGCGCCACGATGCAGGTGCCGTTACTGGCCAGGCTTCCTGGCCGGATCAGCGCGGGCCAACGGACGCAAGCCATGGTCGACGTAGGGGTCGACACGCCTGTGACGCTCCTGGATCTGGTCGGCGCCGAGCCGTTTTCCGAGGCCCACGGGCAGAGTTACCTGAACGTCCTCGACGATGGCGACATTCACCGAGACTGCATTCACTACCAGACCTTCCGCATGGATGATGGTGCCTGGGGCGAATTCACGCCGGTTCCCGAGAGGGGCATCCGCACCGAGGACTGGCTTTATGTCCGCCAGCCAAACAGACGCAAGTTCCTGTTTGACCAGCAAGCTGATCCCCAGGAACTGACCAACCTGGTCGACGATCCGGCGCACTTCGACCTGATGGATCGCTTCGACGCGCAGATCGCGACCCAAATGGCCGAGACCGGCGACGACTGGGACATGCATGCAGACTTCCCGCCGCCGGACTTCCTGACCCACGAGGCGGCGAAGGTCTATCTTGAAGACGTTCTCCTGCCGAACGCGATCGAGGTACCGTGATGACCCGACCGAACGTCCTCTTGATCGTGTGCGACCATTGGGCGGCCGAACATCTGGGATTCGCCGGCAATCCGGCGATCCTGACTCCCGGCCTCAACGAAATCGCGTCCTGCGGCGTTCGATTCACGAACGCCTATTCCGAATGTCCTGTTTGCATCCCGGCACGGCGAACGCTGATGACAGGGATGACACCGCGCAGTCATGGCGACCGGGTCTTCAACGACGGGCTGGCGTTTCCGCAGGTCACGACGCTCGCTGCGGCCTTCAAGCGCGCCGGATACCAGGCGCAGGCCGTGGGCAAGCTGCATGTGAACCCGCAACGTGACCGGATCGGATTTGACGACGTGATCCTGGACGACGAGGGGCGGCCCCAGTTCGGCGTGACCGACGACTATGACATCTACCTGGGCGACCAGGGATTTCCAGGACGGCAGTTTGACCACGGCATGTCGAACAACCAGTATCATTGGCGACCCTGGCACTTGGACGAGACCCATCACGCCACCAACTGGGCTGCCAGAGAGATGGCCCGCACGATCAAGCGCCGCGACCCGACCCGGCCGGCATTCTGGTACCTGGGCTTTAGACACCCGCACCCGCCGCTGGTGCCGCCGCAAGCCTACGTCGACCTCTATCGCGACATCGACATCGACCGCCCGTACGTTGGAGATTGGGCAAGATCGGACGAACTGCCCTTTCCGATCCAGGCGCTTCAAGCCCGCACCAACCTCTACACCAACGAGCAACTGATGGAGGCGAAACGCGCCTTCTATGCCCTTTGCACCCAGATCGACCATCAAATCCGCTTTCTGATCGGGACCTTGCGGCTGGAGGGCATTCTGGACGACACGATCATCCTGTTCACGTCGGATCACGGTGACATGCTTGGAAATCACGGCATGGTGGCGAAACGGGTCTTCTACGAGTCGAGCGCAAACATTCCGATGGTCCTGATGCCGAACAAGGGCAACCCGCGCGTCGCCGAGGGGGCGGTGGACGACCGGCTGGTCGGGTTCGTCGACGTCATGCCAACGCTCCTGGATCTGGCGTGCATCGATGTGCCCGAAACCGTCGATGGCGTCTCCATGTTGGGAGAGGTCCGGCGCAGCCGGATATACGGCGAATGCGGGGAAGACGACCACGCCACGCGGATGATTCGAGCAGACCGGTGGAAGCTCATCTACTATCCGGTCGGCAACCACTTCCAGCTATTCGACTTGGAATCCGACCCGCAGGAATCGAAAGATCTCGCCGACGATGCGGTCCACGACGAGACTTTGGCCGAACTGACCGCGAGCCTCATCCCGGAACTTCATGGCTCCGACCTCGACTGGCTTTGCGACGGTGTCCTCAAGGGCAAGCCCGACCGGCCGTACGACTGGGCTCCTCATCGCAGCCTCAACAGCCAGCGTGGAGACGGCTGGCCACCGGGGCCTGTCGTGGACATCCCGCAGATCGAATGGACCCGTGAACGTGATTCCAGCTGGCCGGCGAACCAGTGACCTAGCTCGCCGTCCTTCTTGCTGACGCCGACCAATTGCCTGTCGCGCCTTCGACTCGCTCTGCACCGATTCGGAGCCGAGTCATGAGGCGAGGCGCACGGGCGGAGTCACCGGAACGTCCTTGACGGCGGCGACAATCACCGAGACTGCAATCGCTACGAAACCCTCCGCATGGATGATGCTGCCTTGGGCGAATTCACACCGGTTCCCGAAAGGGGCATCCGCATCCCGGGACCGGCTCCATGTCCGCCAGCCAAGCCGCCGCAAGCTCCCGTTTGACCAACAAGCTGATACGCACGAACTGACCAATCCGGCCGCCGATCCGGTACACCGCGACTTGGCGGATTGCTTCAACACGCAGATTGCGGTCCACATGGCTGAGACCGGCGATGACCGGCACATGCACGCCGACTTTCCGCCGCCGGGCTTCCTGACCCACGAAGCGGCGAATGACCAACCTGAAGACATTCTCTTGCCGAACGCGGTTGACGCGTGCCGTGACATCCCGACCCACCGTCCTCTTGATTGCATGCGATCATTGGGCTGACGAACATCCTGGCTTCGCCGGCAATCCGGCGATCCCGGGCCCCGGTCTCAACGAAGTCACGTCCTGCGGCGCGCGATGCGCCAATGGCGCTTCCGATTTCCCTGCTTGTGACCCGCCGCGGCGTGTGCAGATGACTGGACGGCGTCTTACGCGACGAAAGGCACCCATGCGGCGTTTCGGCTGGAGGACCTGACGCAGGCATCGACAAAGGCGACGCCCGCAAGGCCGTCGTGAACGTCCGGATACATCACCCCAGGTGGAACAGGAGTGCCGCTCCCGGCGGCCCGGATGGCGATCGCGGCCTCCGAGTAGATGTTCGCAAAGCCTTCCAGGTACCCTTCGGGATGGCCGGGCGGAATGCGGGAAACCCGCGCCGCTTCGGGCCCCGTACCGGCCCCGTTTCGGCTCAGCATTCGCTTGGGCTCTCCTAGTGGAGCGTACCAAAGATAGTTCGGATTCTCCTGCGCCCATTCGAGTCCGCCCTTGGTGCCGAACACCCTCAAGCGCAGCCCGTTTTCGTTGCCTGGCGCAACCTGGCTGCACCAGAGCATGCCGCGCGCGCCACCTTCGAAACGCAGAAGAACATGCCCGTTGTCATCCAGGCGCCGGCCTTCGACGAAGGCATGAAGATCCGCCGAGAGCGCCTCAAGCTTCAGCCTGGTCACGAACTGAGCGAGGTTGAAGGCGTGGGTTCCGATGTCTCCGGTCGAACCGCCTGCCCCGCTCCGTGCCGGATCCGTGCGCCATCCCGCCTGTTTCTGGCCGCTTGATTCCAGATCCTCGCTCAACCAGTCCTGCACGTATTCGACCTGCACCACGCGAACGTCTCCGAGTTCGCCGCGTTCAACCATGGCACGTGCCTGCCGCACCATCGGATATCCGGTGTAGTTGTGGGTAAGGATGAACTTCACGCCGGCCTTCTCCACAAGCTTGACCAGCTTCCTTGCGTCCTGCAGCGTCGAGGTCAGCGGCTTGTCGCAAATGACGTGAATGCCACGTTTCAGGAACTCACGCGCGACCGGATAGTGCATGTGGTTCGGCGTTACGATCGCGACCGCCTCGACCCCGTCCTTGAGACGGGCTTCCCGCTTTGCCATCGAGAGGAAATCGTCGTAGATGCGCCTGGAGTCCAGACCCAAATCTGCGCCAGATGCCTGGCTCTTCTCGGCAGTGGAACTGAAGCAGCCCGCCACCAGTTCGTAGTTGTCGTCGATCCGGCTGGCGATCCGGTGCACGGCGCCAATGAAGGCGTCCCGCCCGCCTCCGACCATGCCAAGCCGGATTCGCCGTGAACCGGTTTCCGAAGTTCCGTCTATCGGCATGCGCATCTCCCTTCCCAGACCAGCCCTGTGCAGGAAGTTAGCGCACGGAACCCGAAACTGCGTCAATCGGAATCGGTGCGCCTGGACGCGAAATGCCCTGTCTGCCCGCCCCGCCGTCCGCATGCAATGCACGCATCGCCTTCGGTCCGAAGCGGCACAGGATGCTGGCTCCAGCGGCAAGCGTCGCCCGGCCCGCTGCCGCAACCGGAGCGCGAGTTGCGTTTTGATCCGGCGCTGTCTATGGCCAATGCATGCCACGATACGCGCTGAAAATCGAGTATGACGGACGCTCGTTTTCGGGCTGGCAACGGCAAGCGACAGCGCCGTCGGTTCAGCAGGCTGTCGAACGCGCAATTGCGCAGGTCGAACCTGAAGCCCCGCCACTCGCGGCCGCCGGGCGAACTGATGCGGGCGTTCACGCCTTGGGACAAGTCGCCCACTGCGACACGTCCAAAGGCTGGGACCCGTTTCGACTGTCCGAGGCGCTGAACTACCACCTGAAACCGAACCCGATCGCCATCCTGGCATGCAAGCAGGTCGAGGATGACTGGCATGCCCGGCACTCCGCCATCGAACGGCGCTATGTCTATCGCATTGTCATCCGCCGTGCGCCGCTGGCGCACCACGCCGGGAGGGCGTGGCGCGTGTCGCATCCGCTGGACATGGATGCCATGCGCGAAGGGGCCGGACATCTCGTTGGCAAGCACGACTTCACGACTTTCCGCTCGACCATGTGCCAGGCAAAAAGCCCGGTGAAGACCCTGGACGAGGTCAGCTTCGAGACACGCCCCTACCCGGGAGGACTTGAATTGCGTACAACCTTCCGGGCCCGGAGCTTCCTGCACAATCAGGTCCGCTCTATCATCGGGACCCTGGAGCGAGTGGGCGCCGGAGCCTGGGCTGGCGGCGACGTCAAGGCGGCACTCAAGTCAAGAGACCGCGCCGCCTGCGGTCCGGTGGCACCGCCCGACGGCCTATATCTTGACCGCGTATCCTATGAACCGGCGGTGTTCTGAAGCCGTTTCCGACGGCATCGTTTCCGGCCCGGGTTCGGAATTAGATCAAGTCCACATCGTATTGCCAAAACGCCCGGTCGGCGGTGAGAATTGTCAGTCCTTCGGATTGGGCTTGCGCGATAAGCAAACGATCAAAGGGGTCCGCATGGTGCGGAGGCAACGCGCCGGCAATGTCACCGTGAGACCAAGTCACCGACAATGGAGCGCAACCAGCAGCCCTCGCGTAGCGTACGGGGTCTCCTTCAATCCGGAGCTTGCCGATCGACCTCTTTATGGAGATTTCCCAGATGGAAACCGCGCTGACGATTCGGTCCTGCGCATCCCGAAGTGCCTTCCTCGCCTGCAATGTCAATTTGGGATCATCGTTCAGGGCCCAAAGCAACATATGGGTGTCGAGAAGCAGCCTCATTCAGGCACCATCGGCGCTGAAAGTCCTGCCATGAATTCTTCAGGCATCTCATCAAAGTCATCCGCAATCTCGATCTTGCCCTTCATTGCGCCAATCAACGGGACATCCTCATGGCCGCCACTGGCATGCAGCGTCACCACTGGATGGCCATGACGTGTAATGATCACAGGCTCTCCCGCCTCAGCCTTGCGGACCAATTCAGCAAATCTCGCCTTGGCTTCTGCAATTGCGATCTGCATAGTTTCCTCCATTTATGACCATAATTTAGGTCATGTTGCCTGCCCGGTCAACCAAGGAGCTCCTTTCCAATGCATCCTTGACTTTCTGTCCGCCCTGAAGGGCGGGCTTTCCTCGTGCGAGACGCTCATGCCCAAGCACGGGCACGTTGCGAGCTCGATTCGCGGCTCCGTCCATTCCCCCATTCCGAAGCCGCCCTGCCCGGCAGGATGCTCCTGACAGCACGGGCGTCGACCAAAAAAGACCTTTGCCTCGATGGCCACATCAAATTCGGCGTCTTCCCGATCACAATTCCGTCCATCTTCGTCTTCGACATGCCAGATGCCACGATTCAAGCAGCAGCGCAGGCCGTCCCGACTCCGCCATGAACGGCAGGAATTGCCTACAGCCATGGGGCGATTGGGATCGAATTCGCGTCACTGCCCGTGTCAAGGCCAAGTCTGAGGATTTGCCCGACCAACTGTCAGGCCGCAGAAGCGTTCAGTGAGCCGCACTTGATTTTTCCCGCAATGAGCGCAACTTCCGCGCCGGTCGCCCGAAAACGGCCCAAGTTGCCGCGAAGCGCACGAATCATGGTGCTCCGCCGCCGGGCTCAGTCCCACTTTGCAACAGGCGGAAGGCTCATCAGGACCGCATTCGCGTCATGGCCGGTTTCCAAGCCGAACTTCGTTCCCCGGTCGTAGACGAGATTGTACTCGACATAGAGGCCGCGATGACGAAGCTGCACGTCCCTTTCCCGTTCGGACCACTCGGTCATGCGGCGACGCTCGAGGATCGGCAGATATGCCTTGAGAAAGGCGCGGCCAACGTCCTGGGTGAATGCGAAGTCCGCCTCCCAATCACCGGTGTTCCAGTCGTCGAAGAAGATTCCGCCGACTCCCCTCGGCCGCCCCCGATGCTTCACGAAGAAATACTCGTCCGCCCAGGCCTTCAGACGCGGATGGATGTCGGTGCCGTGCGGGTCGCAATGAGCCTTCTGCACGGCATGGAAGTCAGCCGTGTCCTCATCATGCTCGATGCAGGGATTCAAGTCGGAACCGCCCCCGAACCACCAGGCGCCGGGCGTCCAGAACATGCGCGTGTTCATGTGAACGGAAGGCACATGGGGATTCTGCATGTGCGCAACAAGCGAAGCTCCGGATGCCCAGAAGCGCGGATCCGACTCCATGCCCGGCACGCCGCGCGCCGCCATGGCCGCCTGCGCGCGCGCACCGAGCGTCCCGTAGACGGTCGAGACGTTCACGCCGACCTTCTCGAAGACCCGCCCGCCACGCATAACGCTCATGATCCCGCCGCCCGCGTCAGAGCCGTCATCCGATGCGCGCCTTGTTTCGGTGATCTCGAACCGACCGGCCAGACAGTCCGAGTTCGGACCGTTCACGTGAGTGTCCTCGACACCCTCGAAAGCGGCCACGATCTCGTCGCGCAGGCATCCGAACCATGAGCTGGCGCGGGCTTTCCTCTCCTCAAGGCACTCTGTCATCTGCATGTCCGACCTCGGCCAGAACGGCCAAGGCACGACTCCGATAAAGCATCTCGCTCACGACTTGACCACACCTTTGCGCGCGCGTGGCAGCGCCGCCTACGCGCAATTCCAGTCTTGACCGTCGAAGGCCTTGATCGGACGTGCAATCTGCACCTCATGCCGTCTTGTCCTGACTGGCCTCGCTGAATATAGAACGCCTCGTGACCTGCAAGGCGATCATAATTCGAATTACGTGCCCGGCGCTCTGACAGGCGAGCCGCCGGGAATAACGTGCCGAGACGCTCCGTCGCCCGAACTTCCACCCTTCAAGGACTCTGACCGATGTGTGCCGACACACCTGACTACAAGGACACGCTGCACCTTCCCGAAACGGATTTCCCGATGCGCGCGGGATTGCCCGGCCGCGAGCCGGGCTGGCTGGAGAGATGGGAGAGGATCGGCGTCTATGACCGGCTTCGCTGCAAGCAAGGACGCGAGCAGTTCACGCTTCACGACGGTCCTCCCTACGCGAACGGACATCTGCATATCGGGCACGCGCTGAACAAGATCCTGAAGGACATGGTGGTCCGCTCCCAGCAGATGATGGGCAAGGATGCGCGCTACGTGCCCGGCTGGGACTGCCACGGCCTCCCGATCGAGTGGAAGATCGAGGAACAGTACCGCAAGAGCGGCCGCGACAAGGACGCGGTCAACGTGGTCGAGTTCCGCCAGGAATGCCGGCGCTTTGCGGAAAGCTGGATCGACATCCAGCGGGACGAGTTCAAGCGTCTCGGCGTGACCGGCAACTGGGCAGATCCATACCTGACCATGGCCTACCACGCCGAATGCGTCATTGCCGAGGAATTTCAGAAATTCCTGATGAACGGCACGCTTTACCGAGGATCCAAGCCCGTGATGTGGTCGCCTGTCGAGAAGACGGCGCTGGCCGAAGCGGAGGTCGAGTATCATGATCACCACAGCCATACGGTCTGGGTGAAATTCCCCGTTGTGGCCTTTGATCGCGGCGCGGCGGCTGCAGGCGGCGATTCAGGGTCGGAGCGAGCCACGGACAAGGACGGCGACTTGCGGGCATCGCGCCTGGAGAGCGCGAAGGTAGTCATCTGGACGACGACGCCATGGACCATCCCGCAAAACAGGGCCATCTGCTTCGGACCCGACATCAGCTACGGGCTCTACGAAGTCACGGGACGCCCGGAGGAGTGCTGGGCGAGAATCGGGGACCTGTATCTCATTGCCGACGATCTGGCCGAGGCGACGCTCTCACAGGCGCGGCTGGAAACCACGATGTACCGGCGTCTCTTGGACGTCGATGTCGCGGAACTGGCCGCGATCACCTGCGCGCACCCCTTGCGGGGTCATGCCGACAACGGGGAGTGGGACTTTGACGTCCCTCTCCTGAACGGCGACCACGTAACGGCGGAAGCTGGCACGGGGTTCGTGCACACCGCACCGTCTCATGGCGACGACGACTACCAGATCGGGCTGAAGCACGGTCTGCCGATGACATACAACGTGCTTGAAGACGGCTCGTTCCGCGAGGATCTCCCGTTCTTCGGCGGCACCGTCATCATCAAGCCGAACGGCAAGGAAGGCGACGCGAACAAGCGCATCATCGACAAGCTTGCCGAGGTGGGCGCGCTGATCGCGCGCGGCCGCCTTGCCCACAGCTATCCGCACTCCTGGCGATCGAAAGCGCCGCTCATTTTCCGCAACACGCCGCAATGGTTCGCGGCCATCGACCGCCCGGTGGGCGACGGGCAGGACGAGCATGGCGAGACCATTCGCGAGCGCGCGCTGAAAGAGATCGACAATGTCCTCTGGACGCCACCGTCCGGTCGCAACCGTCTCCATTCAATGATGGAGACCCGTCCCGACTGGGTTCTCTCGCGCCAGCGCGCCTGGGGCGTGCCGCTGACCTGTTTCGTCCGGATCGGCGCGAAGCCGGACGATCCCGACTTCCTGTTGCGCAACGACGCCGTGAACGCCCGGATTCTCGATGCTTTCGAGAAGGAAGGCGCGGATTCCTGGTACAAGCCCGGTGCAAAGGAACGCTTTCTCGGCGACGACGCCAACGCGGAGGACTACGAACAGGTCTTCGACATACTCGACGTCTGGTTCGACTCGGGATCAACCCACGCCTTTGCGCTTCGCGACCGTGCGGACGGCACGGAAGACGGCATTGCCGACCTTTATCTCGAAGGAACTGACCAGCATCGAGGCTGGTTCCACTCGTCCTTGCTGCAGAGCTGCGGCACGCAAGGTCGGGCGCCCTATCGTGGCGTCCTGACCCATGGCTTCACGCTGGACGAGAGGGGCAACAAGATGTCCAAGTCCCTCGGCAACACGATCGTGCCGGACGAAGTCGTCGAGCAATACGGAGCCGACATCTTGCGCCTCTGGGTTGCCCAGACGGACTACACGGGCGACCAGCGCATCGGCCCGGAGATCCTGAAAGGTGTCGCCGACAGCTATCGACGCCTCAGAAACACGATGCGGTTCCTGCTCGGCAATCTTGCGGGATTCTCGGAGGACGAACGCGTTGCGCCCGCCGACATGCCCGAGCTCGAAGCCTGGGTCCTGCATCGCATGGCGGAACTCGACCACAAGCTGCGCACGCGATACGCGGCATATGATTTCCAGGGCGTCTTTCGGTCCGTTTTCGAATTTGCGACCTCCGATCTCTCGTCCTTCTATTTCGACATCCGGAAGGACGCGCTCTATTGCGATTCCGGTGACGGGCTGACCCGCAGGGCGGCACGAACCGTACTTGACCTGCTGTTCCACAGGCTGACGACCTGGCTTGCTCCCATTCTCGTCTTCACGGCCGAGGAAGTGTGGCTTGAGAGATACCCGGGCGAGGACTCGTCCGTGCATCTCGCCGACATGCCCGACGCGCCAAAGGACTGGTTGAACGAACCGCTTGCCCAGAAATGGGCCAGCATCCGCCACGTTCGCCGGGTCGTTACGGCCGCGCTCGAAATCCAGCGCCAGGACAAGCGGATCGGCGCTTCGCTTGAAGCCGCACCCGTCGTTTGCGTCGAGGACAGGGACGTTCGAGATGCGCTGAAGACCGTGGATTTCGCAGACGTCTGCATCACGTCATCCATTTCCGTCACGGGAAATCCCGCGCCGGCAGAGGCCTTCCGACTGCCCGGGGCGGATGGAGTCGCCGTGCTCTTCGAGAAAGCCGACGGAAGCAAATGCGAGCGCTGCTGGAAGATTCTCCCGGATGTGGGAATGCATGCGCATCCAGGAACCTGCGCCCGTTGCAATGCCGTGCTTGGATGAGCCCGGGCGCACCTGAACGGTTCGGCTCTGCATGGATTGGCCAATGCCGTCCCTGACCTGCAAGAGCCCGATCGGGTCGCTGACCCTGACCGAGGAGAACGGCACGATCACGCGCCTGGACTGGGGTGGCAATGCCGTCGACTCCACGTCGATGCTGCTTGAAGCGGAACGCCAGCTTGCCCTCTACTTTGAAGGCGATCTGACCGAGTTCGACCTGCCGCTGGCTCCGAGAGCGTCGCCAAGGCAGCTTCGGTTCCTCGAGGCGCTGCGCGAGATTCCCTACGGCGAAACGCGAACCTACGGGCAGATGGCAAGGGCGCTCGGCATCTCCGCCCAGGCCGCCGGCCAGGCGTGCGGCGCCAATCCCGTCGCGATCCTGATTCCTTGCCACAGGGTCACGGGAACCCGCAGCCTCGGCGGATTCTCGGCGCCGGACGGAATCGAGAAGAAGATCGCGCTCCTGAAGCTCGAAGGAGCGGCCTCACTCCTTCTTTAGGATCATCGTCGTCAGCTTGGGGTCACGGCCTTCCACCTTTGGCAATCCGTCGGCAATCTCGTAGTAGTCGCCCTTGTCCGCGCAATGGATGTGCCCGACAAGTCCGAGGCCGGTCGGACCGTCGAGCGTCCCCGCAAAGATCGACAGGTTCTCGCCGGGACCATCCCAAAACAGGTTCGAACCGCAGGTTCCGCAAAACCCGCGCCGCGCGGTCGGGGAGGATTCGTACCATCGCGGCTCGCCGGAAATCTCCACTGCGCCTCGCGGCGCAGATGTCGCCGCCACGTGATGTCCGCTTGTCTTTCGGCACTGCCCGCAGTGGCATGCGACGACCGGACGCAGTGGTCCCCGCACCAAGTAGGCAACCTGCCCGCAGAGGCAGGATCCCATGTGAACTTCCGGCATTCAGCCCTCCTTTCGGGCACCTGATGCCGGCCAGGCATGCCGGCGAAAGCCCCAATGCAATTGTCCGCTCCGCGCGGATCCTGCCAGTTGCAGGCATGCCAGTGATCGGCAAGTCAACCTGTCGCATCGACCCTTGTTGGAATGCCACTCCACATCCGGGCCAAGACATCGTAGTCTGGCAGGAAGGCAGGAGACAATACGGGCACCGGGCACAGTGGGCGGGCCGAACAAGAAGCGACGGAAAACTGCCGCCGGACAGCGTCGCGCAGCGCGGTCAAGTGCGAAGCCGCGGAGAAAGACGGGCCTTGGCAGGCTGCTTTTGCTCGCTCCGTTGGCCTGGCTGCTGCGAACCACTGCACGGATCACTTGGAGCATCGGCTGGCGCGTTTCCCTGCTTGCGGCGATGGCAATTGCATGCGTGGTCCTGCTGTACGCAGCCACGCTGCCGCCGCTTCCGGACATCGTGGATGCCCGCTCCCGCGGTTCGGTCACGCTTCTCGACCGCAACGGCACGGTCTTCGCGTGGCGGGGTGAACAGTTCGGTGGCATGATCACGCCGGAAAACGTCTCGCCGCATCTCAGGAATGCCGTCATCGCGACAGAGGACAAGCGCTACTATCGACATTTCGGCATTTCCCCCCGGGGCATTGCCAGCGCAATCCGCATCAATCTCCAGGAAGGCCGCGGTCCCTTCCAGGGCCACGGTGGTTCGACGATCACGCAGCAAGCGGCAAAGCTGCTTTGCATCGGCAAGCGCTACAGGCCCGAGACAGGCATGTCCGAGGCCGAATTCGAGGCGGACTGCCGCCGCACGACGCTTGGCCGCAAGATCTGGGAGGCCATCTATGCACTCGCGATGGAAGCCCGTTACTCCAAGGACGAGATTCTCACCATCTACCTGAACCGATCCTATCTCGGAGCCGGCACGCGCGGATTCGAGGCCGCCGCGCAGCGTTACTTCGGGATTTCGGCCAGGCACGTGGGACCGCCAGAGGCCGCCATGCTTGCCGGGCTTCTGAAGGCGCCCAGCCGCTACGCACCAACCGCCAACCTGCAACGCAGCAGGGACCGCGCGGCGACGATCGTTCGGCTGATGGAGGAGCAGGGCTACCTCTCTGCCAGTGAAGCTGCGCAAGCCCGCGAACACCCCGCCCGGCTGTCGGCGGCTGCCGCCGCCCGCGCAGGCGGCTATTTTGCAGACTGGGTCATGGATCTTGGCCCGCAATTCCTGACCCGGGACACGACCGAAGATGTCGTGATCCGCACGACTCTTGACAGGGGCATTCAGGCGGCCGCCGACAAGGCGCTGCAATTCGTGTTCGACACCAAGGTCCGGGAAGGCTCGAAAGCGCAAGCCGCCGTCGTCGTCATGAGTGCAGACGGCGCGGTTCGTGCCATGGTGGGTGGCCGAAGGGTCAAGGGTGTCGCGGGCCAGTTTAACCGTGCGGTCCAGGCAAAGCGGCAAACAGGGTCGGCCTTCAAGCCATTTGTCTATGGCGCGGCCATGGATCTTGGCATCAGGCCGAACATGCAAGTCCGGGATGAACCGCTCTGCCTTGACGTGCGCGGCTCGGGAAAGTGGTGCCCCGCCAACTACTCTCGCGAGTACAAGGGCGTCGTGACGCTCGAAAGTGCCTTGGCCGAATCGCTGAACATTCCGGCCGTCAAGGTGTACGAACACGTCGGTCGCGAGGCAGTCGTGCGGGTCGCGTCAGGGTTCGGGATCGAGGCCGGTGCTGCGATCGGACCGGCAGTGGCACTCGGAACAGCGGAATCGACGCTTCTGGACATGACCGGCGCCTATGCAGGCATTCTGAACGGAGGCTCGTCGGTAGTGCCTTACGGCTTGGTGGACCTGCGCATCAAGGGCGATGATGCGCCCCTTCTCGAACAAGCTGGCGGCACGCGCGAACGCGTGATCAGCGAACCGGCTGCCCGCCAGCTCGTCTACATGATGAGCCGGGTCATCGAAGTCGGCACCGGCACGCGCGCGCGCCTTCCCGATCGTCCTGCCGCCGGCAAGACCGGCACCACGCAGGCAGCAAGGGACGCATGGTTCATCGGATTCACGGCGGACTACGTCGCCGGTGTCTGGATGGGCTATGACGACAACACCCCGCTCACCGGAGTGACGGGTGGCGGCCTGCCCGCCGAGATATGGAAGGAAACGATGATTGGCGTCCATGAAGGCCTGCCGGTCCGAAGGCTTCCAATGCCGGATCAAGGCACCATCGCAAGCGCCGGGCCCGAGCGAAAGATCCCGGACCGGGCGTCGCAAGGCAACTTTGCCGAGCGCATGATCATCGGCATAATCAACGAAATCTTCGGCAGGTAGCAGACCGAGACGCCCCTGCGTTCAACGCAGGTTCCGCGGGTCTGCGAAGCATCTCTTGCCGGGCGCCATCTCCCGGAACAGCGACTACGGAACCGCATCCAGAAACCGCCGGACGAGATCGGCATCCTTGACGCCAGGAGCGCTTTCCACGCCCGAGGACACGTCGACCTGCCGGGCACCCGTCAAGGTGACCGCCTCGGCCACGTTTTCGTGGGTGAGACCGCCCGCCAGCATCCAGGGAACGGTCCAGCGACGGTCCGCGATCAGGGTCCAGTCGAAAAAAAGCCCGTTGCCGCCCGGCAGCCTGCCGTCCTTTGGTGGACGGGCGTCGACCAGGATCTGGTCCACGGCCTTCTCGTACAGGTCGATCCTTGAAACGTCATCCGCGTCCGAAATGCCAATCGCCTTCATGACGGGCAGGCGTGCCCGGTCCCGGATCTCGCGAGCACGCCGAGGCGTCTCCGAACCGTGAAGCTGCAGCATGTCCAACGGAACCTCTTCCGTGAGAGTGTCGATGAACGCGTCATCGGCATCAACCATCAAGGCAACCTTGGCCACGCCAGGCGGCACATCCAGCGCCAGCGCGCGCGCCATGGAAGGCTCCAGGTTCCGCGGAGACGGTGGGAAGAAGACGAACCCGACATAGGCAGCGCCGGACTCAACCGCCGCCGACAGGGTGTCCGCGGTCGACAGCCCGCAGATCTTCACTCGCGTCCCGGACTTCATGAGCAGGGTTTATCGCCTCGTTCATCGGCCCTCAAGGATTTCGATGACATCGTCGTCCGATGCGGAAGACCTTCGAGTCTTGCTGAATTCCTCCTCGAGCCTTTGTCGCTCCCTGCGTTCGCTGGCGGCCCTGGCACGGTGCTTGTGCTCGCGCAACCATTCCCACAGGAAACCAAGCGCCAGTCCGATCACGCCCGCCGCAAAGAGAACGACGAAGGTTGGCAGGGTGACTTCCCAGTCGAATCCGGCAAGACGCGAAACTTCGGCAGGCAGCAGGCGCACGCTCAGCGGACCGCGGTTCGCCAACGCGACCGTGATCAGGGCAATTGCAAGGACTCCAAGAAAGAGGAGGCGGATGGCACGCATCATGCCTTTCCGTTCAGGCGATCCCTCAACAGCTTTCCGGTCTTGAAGAACGGCACGTGCTTTTCGTCGACGTTGACGCTTTCGCCGGTCCGGGGGTTGCGTCCGATGCGGGATTCCCGCTTTTTCACGGAAAATGCGCCGAAGCCCCTGAGTTCCACCCGGTTGCCTCGTGACATTGCATCAATGATCGAATCAAAGATCGTATTGACGATACGTTCGACATCTCGCTGGTACAGGTGTGGGTTCTCTTCGGCAATCTTTTGCACCAGCTCCGACCGTATCATCTTCCCCCCCTGTGTGCTTTGTGGGTCGCTTTGAAATCGGCGACCACGCGAGACTATAAGCAGAAAGGCGCGATTGCGAAACATTCTAACATCCCAAAGCGCGGAAATTCGCGGAATCCCGCCGCCTGTTGCCCGAATTCGGGCACGAAATCGGCCGAGTCAGGTCGCAACTCCTTCCTCCGCCACGAACCGAACGCTGGAGAGCGGTCTGCCGTCAGGGCGATTCGCGGAACTCCGGAGCACCCCTGCGCACCTGCCTGCGCGGACTGCACGCACCTCCAGACACAGTTTGGTCGGCGCCTCTGGCCCGGCGGACTACGGTCCCCGGGAACGGCATCGTGACACATCGGCGCGCCGACCGCGGACACGTGTACGCCGCACGGGATGAGGTTCGTCCGGGCAGCGGCAGGAATTCGAGGTTTCTCAAACCCGGCGAATTGGTCTACAAGCGTACCCGCACCTGGCCCGTCTGCCGGGAAGCCGGAATTGTCACAGGTGGTCCGCAAGGGACGCCCGGAAGAGTGGCCGCAAACTCCGACTGAGGATTCCCATGACCTACGACTACGACGATCAGAACATCTTCGCGAAAATACTCCGTGGCGAGATTCCCAACACGACGGTCAAGGAAACCGAGCATACTTTGGCCTTCAAGGACATCGCGCCCCAGGCCCCGCACCACGTCGTCGTCATCCCCAAGGGCCCGTACGTGACTGCGGATCATTTCGCCGCCGAGGCAAGCGGTGGCGAGATCACCGACTTCTGGCGCACGCTCGGCGCAATCTCCCGCGACATCGGCGTAACACCGGATCAGGGTGCAGGTTACCGGTTGATCGCAAATTCCGGCTCGGACAGCGGACAGGAAGTCCCGCACTTTCACGTGCACATACTTGCCGGCCGGCCCCTTGGGCCGATGTTGAATTCCTGACAACCTGCGGCTACCGCATGTCCGGCACTTTTCCTGCACGCAACCAAGGCAATTGACAGCGTCAGCGACCCCTCCCTGAAGGGAGGGGCTTGAGGAACGAAAGTTCCGAGAGCCCATGCTGACCAGCACAAGAAAGGAGACTGTCATCCAATCTACCCTGAACCATACGTTGAAGACCAACCCCGGGATGCTTCCTCAGTCCCGGGCTCTTGAAGATTCGTCAGCAGACACGCCGGGTCAGGCACGAAACGGGGCGAATCGTGACGCGGGTGGTCAGGTTGTGCGAGGGGAGACCGGCTTCGGCCGGCGTCACCGGGGAAGCGCGAGCGACCCCGAGAGCGGCGTGAGCCGCGTCTTCGTCCTGGACCGGTGCGGCGCCCCGCTGATGCCGTGCCACCCGGCCAGGGCGAGAAGGCTCCTGAAGAAGGGACGTGCCGTCGTGGTGCGGCTCCATCCGTTCACGATCCGGCTCCGGGACCGGGTCGGAGGGGAGACCCAGGAGGTCGGGCTGAAGGTTGATCCCGGCGCGAAGACCACCGGCCTGGCGCTGGTGCGGGAGGACGGCGAGGTCCTGTTCCTGGCCGAGATCGAGCACAGGGGAGCAAGAATCAGAAAGGCGATGCAGCAACGGAGCAACTACCGGCGACGCCGGCGTTCGGCCAACCTGCGCTACCGGAAGAAGCGGTTCCTGAACCGGCGCTCCGACAGGAAGCTCCCGCCCTCGCTGCAGTCGCGGGTCGACAACGTGGCCTCGTGGACGGAGCGGCTGCGCAGGCTCGCGCCCGTGACCTCCATCGCGTGCGAGGTCGTCCGGTTCGACACCCAGGCGCTGGAGAACCCGGAGATCGCGGGCGCGGAGTACCAGCAGGGCACCCTCGCCGGCTGCGAGGTCAGGGAATGCCTGCTCGAGAAGTGGGGACGGACGTGCGCCTGTTGCGGTGCCACGGACACGCCGCTGCAAGTCGACCACGTGCGCCCGAAGGCAAGGGGCGGCTCCGACCGGGTCTCGAACCTGGCCCTCGCGTGCCCGTCCTGCAACCAGGCCAAGGGCGCGCAGCCGGTGGAGACCTTCCTGGCAGGCCGTCCCGAGCGTCTCCGGAGGGTGCTGGCGCAGGCGAAAGCGCCGCTCTCCGCGGCTGCCGCGGTCAACGCCACCCGCCGCGTCCTGTTCGAGGCCTTGAAGCGGACGGGGCTGCCCGTCGCCGGCGCCTCGGGCGGGCGGACGAAGTTCAACCGCACGCGGCTGGGGATCCCGAAGTCGCATGCCCTCGACGCCGCCTGCGTCGGCGAGACGCCGTCGCTGAAGGGCTGGAGGCAGGGCGTGCTCGCGATCCGGGCCATGGGCCGGGGCGCGTATGCGCGGACCCGCGTGGACCGGTCCGGCTTCCCGGTCGGATACCTGATGGCGGAGAAGTCCGTGCGCGGCTTCCGCACGGGCGACATCGTGCGCGCGACCGTGCCCTCGGGAAAGAAAAGGGGTGTCCACGTGGGCCGTGTCGCGGTGCGCCGGACAGGCTCCTTCAACGTCCAGACGGCGCGGGGGACGGTGCAGGGGATCTCGCACCGGCACTGCCGTGTCGTCCAGCGCGCCGACGGCTACGGATACGTCCTCGAGACGTCACGGAAAGAGGAGAAGACAACGATGCACGGAACACGGGAGCCCGCATTCCTCCCCGCCCTGAAGGACGGGGTTTCCTGCGGGATGATTGGATGACAGAAGACCCTGAGAGACTGAAGGGCCCGCCGCCGCCAGAGAGCGAGACGGTGTCGACATTGCGTGTTGCCTGTGACGGTGGCGAAGGCGCCCTTGGCCATCCGCGCGTCTGGCTTTCGATCGATCCGCAGGTCGGGTGGGTTGAATGCGGGTATTGCGACAAGCGCTATGTTCTTTCGGCAGACTAGCGGCCAGAACGCCATGTCCGGATACCGGCGGGCCGCGTTTGGTTGCCGCTAGGGCATTATGCGAATCCGCGCCCTGCGCGGCAGGGACCATGCGCCCTGCCAAGGATTCCGGGGCCGCTTTCGGACCCTACAGATCGGCGTAGACATGCGCCTCACGCTTGGCCCCGGGATGGGTCACTGCACCAAGCCGCGTGGACCCGACGAGTTGCGCATACTTCCAGAGTGCGCCACTCGTGTAGATTGTCTCTCGCGGCGTGTAGGTGCGGGCTTCGAGCTCCTCGTCGCTAAGGTCCACGCTGAGTTCGCCCTTGATCGCATCGATGGTGATCATGTCGCCGTCCCGGAGCCTGCCGATCGGCCCACCCCGCGCACTTTCAGGGCCGACATGTCCAACGCAGAAGCCACGTGTCGCGCCAGAGAACCTGCCGTCCGTTATCAGCGCCACCTTCTTGCCCACGCCCTGTCCTGACAATGCAGCGGTTGTCGCCAGCATCTCGCGCATTCCGGGACCGCTTGCGGGACCTTCGTTGCGAATGACAATGACCTCGCCTTCCTTGTAGGTGCGCGCCTTGACGGCCTCGAAGGCGTCCTCCTCGCACTCGAATACCCGGGCCGGACCGGCAAAGACCTGTTCCTCCTCGCTCATGCCAGCGACCTTCACGATCGCGCCTTCCGGGGCAAGATTGCCCTTCAGCCCCACGACGCCGCCCGTCCTCGTGATCGGTTTCTCGACGGGATGGATTACGCGACCGTCGGCCTCCCCTTCGATCCTGTCAAGCGCCTCGCCCATGGTTTCGCCGGATGCGGTGATGCATTCCTCGTGGATCAGGCCTGCCTTGCGCAATTCCTTCATCACGACCGGTACGCCGCCGACCTCATACAGGTCCTTGGCCACGAACTGACCACCTGGCTTCAGGTCGACGAAATACGGGGTGTCCCGAAAGATGTCACAGACATCGTCAAGGTCGAAGTCGATTCCGGCCTCGTGGGCGATCGCCGGCAGATGCAGCCCTGCGTTGGTGGAACCGCCCGTGCAGGCAACGATGCGAGCCGCGTTCTCGAGGCTCTTGCGAGTCACGACGTCCCTTGCGCGAATGTTCCTTTCCAGGAGATTCATCACGGCAAGACCGGATGCCGTCGCAAACGCGTCGCGGCTTTCGTAAGGCGCGGGCGCGCCCGAGGAGTTCAGGAGCGCGAGGCCGATCGCCTCGGACACGCAGGCCATCGTGTTGGCCGTGAACTGGCCGCCGCAGGCTCCTGCCGACGGACAGGCGACCCTTTCGAGAGCACGCAGTTCCTCGTCCGAGTTCTGGCCCGCCTGGTGGCGGCCAACCGCCTCGAAGACATCCTGCACCGTCACGTCGCGGCCCTCGAAGCGGCCGGGCATGATCGACCCGCCATAGATGAAGACCGAGGGCACGTTGAGCCGCACCATCGCCATCATCATGCCGGGCAACGACTTGTCGCAGCCGGCCAGCCCGACGAGGGCGTCGTAGCAGTGTCCGCGCATCGTGAGTTCAACCGTGTCTGCAATGGCCTCGCGAGAGGCAAGCGAGGAACGCATTCCCTCGTGGCCCATTGCGATCCCGTCTGTCACGGTAATGGTCGTGAACTCCCGGGGCGTGCCAAACCCTTCCTTGACGCCGAGCTTCACGGCCTGCGCCTGGCGATCAAGGGCGATGTTGCAGGGTGCCGCCTCGTTCCAGCAGGTCGCCACGCCCACGAATGGCTGAGCGATCTCCTCTTCCGAGATTCCCATTGCGTAGTAGTATGACCGATGCGGTGCGCGGGCTGGCCCCTCGGTCACGTGACGGCTGGGCAGGCTCGACTTGTCGAATCTCTTCTTCAGCATGGTGTGCTCCCGGGATCTCAGCGACTAGAGGCATAGACGCCGTCGCTTGGCTCGGCAAGCGAAGACCGCGCGATTGCAATTCCTGTCCTTCCTGCTTAACTGTGAAAGAAAACCGGGCAGGCTCATGAACTGGATATCGAACTACGTCCGACCCAAGATCAACTCGCTGTTTTCCAGGCGGGAAACGCCCGAGAATCTCTGGTCGAAGTGCCCGGAATGCGGAACGATGCTGTTTCACCGGGAGTTGACCGAGAACCTGGGCGTCTGCACAAGCTGCGATCATCACATGGCGATCTCTGCACGCGATCGGCTGACCGCGCTCTTCGATGACGGCGTGTTCACCGAAGTGGACGTGCCGATGCCGATGCCCGACCCGTTGTCGTTCCGCGACCAGAAGAAGTACCCGGATCGTCTCAAGGCCGCTCAGCGTGAGACCGAGGAAAAGGAGGCAATGCTGGTAGCGGAAGGAGAGATCGAGCGAACGCCCATTGTGGCAGCTTGCCAAGACTTCAGCTTCATGGGTGGCTCAATGGGCATGTATGTCGGCAACGCCGTCATCACAGCCGCAAATCGTGCCGTCGAGCTCAAACGTCCCCTGATCCTCTTTTCGGCCGCCGGCGGCGCCCGCATGCAGGAAGGGATCCTGTCACTCATGCAGATGCCGCGCACCACGGTTGCGGTCGAACTGGTGCGCGATGCCGGCCTCCCCTACATCGTCGTTCTCACGAACCCGACGACGGGCGGTGTCACGGCGTCGTACGCCATGCTTGGCGACGTTCAAATTGCGGAACCCAATGCTCTCATCTGCTTTGCCGGTCCGAGGGTCATAGAGCAGACGATTCGCGAAACGCTTCCCGAAGGCTTTCAGCGCGCCGAGTACCTCCTGGACCACGGCATGCTTGATCGCGTGACGCATCGCCGTGACATGAAGAGCGAGCTTTCACGCATCACTCGCATGCTCCTCAACCTGCCTCCGCCCGTGAAGGGCGACCTTCCCCCTCCGAACGACGCCAAATCGGAACCGGCAGCGGCGTCCGGATAGCATGCGCGCAATGCCGGACCTTGGCGACGAAGCCGCATTGATGCGATTCACGTCTTCTGATGCAGTGCTCGAAAGAATGCAGCGCCTGCATCCAAAGGTCATCGACCTGAACCTGGATCGCATGGACCGCTGCCTGTCGTCTGTCGGGAACCCGCATGTCAAGTTGCCCCCGGTGGTCCATGTCGCCGGCACAAACGGCAAGGGTTCGACCCAGGCGATGATCCGCGCCGGACTCGAAGCCGAAGGCTTGACAGTCCACGCATACACGTCGCCGCATCTAGCCCGATTTCATGAGCGAATCCGCGTGGCGGGAGAGATCATCTCCGAACGGGACCTGCTGGAGCTTCTCGAAAAGGTCTACGTGGCCAACGGTGGCGAAACGATCACGTATTTCGAGATCACGACGGTGGCGGCCTTTCTGGCATTTACGGAAACCCCCGCTGACTGGACATTGCTGGAGGTCGGCCTTGGCGGGCGTCACGATGCCACAAACGTGGTGAACAATCCCGTCTTGACCATCATCACCAAGGTAGACCTCGACCATCAGCAGTTTCTGGGTGAAACGATCAAGGAGATTGCCGGACAGAAGGCCGGCATAATCAAGCGTGGCATCCCGGTCGTTGTCGGCCCTCAGCATGACGACGGGCTGGAGGTCATTGAGGCCGAGGCAGCACGCCTTGGCGCGCCGGCGATTTCCTTTGGTCAGCATTGGCACGTTCGTGCGGAGCATGGCCGAATGGTGTTCGAGGACGAAGCCGGCCTTCTCGACCTTCCGGCACCCAACCTTCGAGGACCGCATCAATTGGCCAACGCGGGCATGGCCATCGCCGCGCTCAGGCACTTGGGCTTGGGCGACGCCGCGGCCCACGGCGCCGTTACCAACGCGTACTGGCCGGCGAGAATGCAGAGGCTGAAGACAGGCCCGTTGGTCGAGGCTGCGCCAACGGCGGAACTCTGGCTTGACGGTGGTCACAACCCGGCTGCCGGCGAGGCCCTTGCGGAAACGCTCAAGACCCTGCCGGAACGGCCGACACACCTGATTTGCGGGATGCTCGCGACCAAGGACGTGGCGGGCTACCTCTCGCCACTGGCAAGCGTGGCCGAGAGTCTCCATGCCGTCGCGATTCCGGACGAGGCCGCGACGCTTCCTGCAAAGGATACCGCCGCGGCCTCTTCATCCGTTGGCCTGCCGACAGCCATCGCCCAGTCCGTTCAGGAAGCGCTAGCCGAGATTGTCAAATCAGATCCTGCAGCCCGCGTACTCATCTGTGGCTCGCTCTATCTTGCGGGAGCGGTCTTGAGAGAGAACGGATGAGTCGCGCCATCGCCGACCCAATCCCGCAAGCCAGAACAGTCGGATCAACGCAAGCGACCTCAGCAGCATGCGGGACAGTGTCCGAGCCTTCATCGCTTCATGGCATGAAGTGCCGGCATTGAGCGTTTTGCCGGTCATGCTGTTGCTCCAACTTCTCTCGGGACACCATCGACCTATGACAACAGGTCGGCAAGCCAAGCGGCGACATCCTCACGGTCGCTGGGCTTGATTGATCGAATCCCGTGCTTGTGCTGGGGTTCATTTCGAAAGGCCACATCATGCCTCCCGTTGAGTCATTTGGTTGACTGAAGCGGAGGAGCATGACGAGGCGCCCGGGATTGGCGCAACTGCACGGCAAGGGACGTTCGGGCTGCCGACCCCGATGGCCGTGAGTTCAGTTCCGGAGCCAAATTGTGACTTGCGAGCATGAATCCCGTTGACTGAGCGGGTCCAAGAGTACATCGATGCTGCCCCTGCGCTCTTTTACGTGGACGCCGAGTGAATGCCTTTGATCTCGTGCGGAGATTGGAGACTCCCGCGAACTGATCATGCCGTTGGTCGCCGACGCGTGCTGGAGTTGCCAACGTCCTGCTGCGAGGTCGTGATGAAACTGATCGGGAAAGTGGCACTAGTCACCGGCGCGTCGTCCGGCCTCGGGGCTCATTTCACGCGGATTCTGGCCGAACAAGGCGCCGAGGTCACCGCGGCAGCAAGGCGCGTCGACCGGCTGCGGAGCCTCTGCGCGAAGATCGAAGGCAACGGCGGGACGGCGCAGGCTGCGGCTCTGGACGTGACCGACCCCTTCAGCGTGGCCGCGGTCTTCGAGGGCCGCACTTTCGACATCGTGGTCAACAATGCGGGTGTCACGGTCGACGGCCAGGCGTTGAAGACCACCGAGGACGATTGGGCGCACGTCATCGACACCGATCTCACCGGCGTGTTCCGCGTGGCAAGGGCCGCCGGGCAAAGGCTGGTGGAGGCGGGCAAGGGCGGCAGCATAGTCAATATCGCGTCGATCCTCGGGCTCCGCGTTGCAGGAAACCTGTCGGCCTATGCCACGGCCAAGTCCGGTGTCGTGCAGATGTCCAGAAGCCTCGCGCTGGAATGGGCGCGCTACGGCATTCGCGTCAACGCACTCTGCCCGGGCTACATCGAGACCGATCTGAACCGCGACTTCTTTGCTTCCGACGCGGGAAAGGCGTTGATCAAACGCGTGCCGCAGCGACGCCTTGGCAACATGTCCGATCTCGACGGCCCGCTTTTGCTGCTGGCCTCCGACGACGGCGCCTTCATGACCGGCACAGAAATCGTGGTCGATGGCGGCCACCTTGTCTCGTCGCTCTGAAGGAAAGAACCATGGACTTCACCATTGCCGCCCGCATCGAAGACTTCCGCGTCCGCATCGCGCGCTTCGTCGAAGACGAGATCATGCCGCTGGAAGACGATCGCGCGAATTACGATGCGCACGAGAACATCCGCCTTGATGTGCTGGAACGACTCCGCAAGAAGGCGCAGGCCGAGGGGCTGTGGTGCCTCCAGCTGAAAGAGGAAACCGGCGGGCAGGACCTTGGCAAGGTTGGCATGGCGGTCTGCTATGAAGAAATGAACCGCTCGATTTTCGGACCATGCGTGTTCAACGCGGCGGCCCCCGACGACGGCAACATGATGGTGCTGGAAAAGGTCGCCACCGATGCACAGAAAGAACGCTGGTTGCAGCCGATTGTGCAGGGAAGGGTCCGTTCCGCATTCGCGATGACGGAGCCGCATCCCGGCTCTGGCTCTGACCCGGGCGGCATGATGATCACAACCGCAAGGAGAAACAACGACAGCTACATAATCCGAGGCCGCAAGTGGTTTGTCACCGGCACCGAAGAGTCCGATCACTTCATCCTGATCGCACGCACCTCGGACGACCCGCGCAAGGGTCTCTCGGCCTTCCTGCACCACAAGGACACGCCCGGTTTCCGCATCGACCGCCGCATCCCGATCATGGGCCCTGAGGAACATGGCGGCCATTGCGAGATCACCTACGAGGACATGGAGATTCCTGCAGAGAACCTGCTGATGGAGGAGGGCGACGGGCTGAAATTGACCCAGATCCGTCTTGGTCCGGCGCGGCTGACCCATTGCATGCGATGGCTGGGGCTCTCGAAGCGTTGCGTCGAGATCGCCAGCACCTACGCCGGCGAACGATTTGCCTTTGGTGAGCGCCTCTCGAACCGGGAGAGCATCCAGATGATGCTGGGCGATCTGGCCATGCAGATCGAGATCGGGCGACTGCTGGTGATGAAGGCGGCGTGGGAGCTGGCCCAAGGCAGCTTCGCCCGGAAGGAGGTGTCGATGGCCAAGGTCCATGTCGCGAACCTGCTGCACCAAGCCGCCGACACCGCGATCCAGATCAACGGCGCCCGCGGCTATTCAAAGGATACGGTGCTCGAATGGATCTATCGCTATGCCCGCCAGGCACGGCTGGTCGACGGGGCCGACGAGGTGCACAAGATGGTGCTGCACCGCAATGTCGAGAAGGAAGGGCGCGGTTTCTGGCAATGGGGCGTAGGTGAATGACCGCCAAGGCTGATTTCGATCCGGCCCGGCTCGAGGGATTTCTCGCAGAGCGATTGGGAGAGGCGAACCGGCTGGAGCTTCAGCGGATCGTCGGCGGCCAGTCCAACCCGACCTATTTCGTGACCTACGGGCCGCACCGCATGGTCCTGCGCAAGCAGCCCGATGGCCCGATCCTGCGTGGAGCCCACGCCGTCGACCGCGAATTCCGGGTCATGTCAGCGCTGCACCCTGCAGGCATTCCCGTGCCTCGCCCGATACTTTTTCACGACGGCCCGGGGCTTCTCGGCACGCCCTTCTACCTCATGGAACGCGTCGATGGCCGCGTCTTCCCCGACGGCGCACTTGCCGACGCAGACAGGACCGAGCGCCGCGCGCTCTGGATGGGACTGGCGGACGCAATGGCGGCGATGCATGCGGTTCGCCCAGACGAGATCGGACTCGCAGACTACGGAAAGCCGGGAAACTACTTCGAGCGCCAGATCGCGCGCTGGTCACGGCAATGGCACGAAAGTCAGAGCGACCCGATCCCCGAACTTGACCGACTTGCCGACTGGTTGACCGCGAACCAACCAGTGGACGACGCCCGGACCAGCCTTGCGCATGGCGACTATCGCATGGGCAACGTGATCTTTCACCCGACCGAGCCGCGCGTGGCGGCAATCCTCGACTGGGAACTCTCGACCTTGGGCCATCCGCTGGCCGATCTCGGATTCTGCTGCATGGCATGGCACACGTCGCCCGAGGAGTACGGTGGCCTGCTTGGCCTGAACCTGGCGGCTCTGGGCCTGCCGACAGAATCGGAGTTCATCAGTCGCTACATGGCCAGCAACCCCGACATGGCGCCGCTGACGACGTTCCATAGAGCTTTCGCACTCTTTCGCTTTTCGGTGATTTGGGTGGGCATCGCCGACCGGGTCCGTGTCGGCACTGCAGCCGCTGCAGATGCCTGGGATCATGGGGCTATGGCCAAGCGCCTCGCTGTACGTGGCATCAATGTTGTCGACGGCGCAGACTAGGCCGTTGGAAACCGGGTCAGGGTTCGCCCGAAACTTCAAATGCGGGGATGCCGCCTTGCCTCTCTTTGAAACGGACGCATGCACCCATGGCCACGCTGCGATTTTAGGTCCGAAAACTGCTGTTGCGGACATTGTGACCGAACTGCGACTTCTGCGACTCCACGGTTCCATCAAGTTTGGGAACCAATGGCAAATTCTCCCTAGTCTCCTGAATCTTAAGTTCGTATCAAACTTCTTCGCTCGCACCGGGTTCGTTCATCTTGAGGCAGAACCTCCTGACCGACGCAAGGATCTCGTCGGCGGACTTGACCCATTTGTAGGGCTTCGGGTTCTCGTTGTGCGCGTCGATGAATGACATGATGTCCGCCTCGAGTTCGGCGACCGAGCGATGCGCGCTCCGTTGCAGCTTCTTCCTGGTCAGCTCCGCGAACCAGCGCTCGACCTGGTTGAGCCATGACGCCGAG
Source organism: Paracoccaceae bacterium (assembly GCA_965208685.1). GTDB lineage: Bacteria > Pseudomonadota > Alphaproteobacteria > Rhodobacterales > Rhodobacteraceae > JAJEFO01. The sequence continues at coordinate 3,476,036 of CBDBPL010000007.1, forward strand.
GTCGGCGTGAAGTGGACGTGCCAGTGCCTGCGGCGGGCAAGCCACTTCCTCACTTTCTCCGTCTTGTGCGTCGCGTAGTTGTCCATCACCAGGTGCACGTCCAGCCCGTCGGGCACCGCCGCCTCGACCTCCTTGAGGAAGCTCAGGAACTCCGAGGCGCGATGGCGGCCGAAGCACTTGCCGATCACCGCGCCGGTGGCGACGTCGAGCGCGGCGAAGAGCGTCGTCGTGCCGTGACGGACATAGTCATGGGTTCTCCGCTCGGCCACGCCCGGCGCCATCGGCAGGACCGGCTGCGTCCGGTCCAGCGCCTGGATCTGCGACTTCTCGTCCACGCACAGGACCACCGCGCGGTCCGGCGGGGCCATGTACAGCCCCACGATGTCCTGCACCTTGTCGACGAACAGCGGGTCCGTCGACAGCTTGAACGTCTCGCTCCGGTGCGGCTTCAGGCTGAACGCCGACCAGATCCGGTGCACCGTCGTGTGCGACACGCCCGTCCTCTCGGCCATGCTCCGGACCGACCAGTGCGTCGCGTCCTTCGGCATCGTGCTCAGCGTCCGCTCGACCACCTCGGCCACCTTGTCGTCCGTCACGGTGCGGGGCCGGCCGGACCTGTACTCGTCCGAGAGGCCCTCGATGCGCCTCTCGGCGAACCGCCTGCGCCACTTTCCGACCGTGTGCTCGTGCACCCCGGTCCGCTCCGCGACCTCCCTGCTTCGAAGCCCTTCGGCGCAGAGCAGGATGATCCTGCACCGGTCGGACAGCGACCTCGGCGCCTTGTGCCTGCGGACATGCGCCTCGAGGAATTCGCGCTCCTCGTCGCTCAGCACCACTTCCACCGCCTTGCCTCTCATCGAACCGCCTCCTGCTGATGTCGCCCGGTTCTTTGATAGCAATTATTGTTACAGAAGACTAGATTCCGACGTCAATGATGGCCTGAGCCAACACCGGTACCGTGTCGGAATTCAAACCGGCCACGTTTATCCTGCTGTCGCCCACCATGTAGACTCCATGCCTTTCACGGAGTTGCAGAACCTGCTCGGGCGTTGCGCCAATGCGCGAGAACATGCCCCGATGCCGCGTGATGAAGTCGAAGCGTTCCGAGTTCGACCGCATGCGAAGTTCGCTGGCCAGCTGTTCGCGAAGCCCCAGCATGCCGTTGCGCACGTCCTCAAGCTCAGCCTGCCAGTCGGCACGCAGGTCAGGATCGTCGAGGATCATCTGGACCGCTCGCGCCCCGTGATCCGGCGGAAAGGAGAAGTTCTGCCGGTTGAGATACGCCAACGTGGACTGAACCAGCGGTTTCGAACCGGCATCGGGAGCGATCGCGATCAGGACGCCAGTTCGCTCCCGGTACACTCCGAAATTCTTCGAGCAGCTCGCCGCGATCAGCATCTCGGGCATGCGCGATGCCAGCAGGCGCGTGCCGAACGCATCCTCGTCCAGCCCGTCGCCGAAGCCCTGGTACGCGATGTCGATGAACGGAATGGCTCCCGTCTTGGCCAGGAGTTCCACCAAGGTCTCCCATTGGTCGGCTGTCAGGTTCGCACCGGTCGGATTGTGGCAGCAACCGTGCAACAGCACGAGGTCGCCGCTCCTGGCATGCTTCAGATCCTCGATCATCCCTTCAAATTCGACGTCGCGCGTGGCGTTGTCGAAATAGCGATACTCGCGCATCGGAACGCCCAGGTGTCTTGCAATCGTAAGGTGGTTCGGCCAGGTCGGCGAGGAGAACCATGCCGTCGCGGCAAGATCCGCATACCGCATCAGTTCAAGCCCCTGCCGGATCGCGCCCGTGCCGCCGGGAGTCGCGGCAACGGCAACACGTTCCGTGTCAACGCTGTCTTTCAGGAGAAGATCGCGCATGGCGCGGCAAAAGTCAGGATCGCCGCTGAGATTCGTGTACGCCTTCGTCTCCTGCACCTCCGCCAAACGCCGCTCCGCCGCCTTCACCGCCCGCATGACCGGAGTCACGCCTTCCGCATTCTTGTAAACGCCGACGCCCAGGTCGATCTTGTCCGTCCGCGGGTCGTCGCGGAACATCTCCATGAGTCTGAGAATCTTGTCTGGCGGCTGCGGGGTCAGGTCGGTCAGCATGGCATGTCCTCAGCTAGGAATCCGCGAGAGGTCCCGGTCGCGGGTCAGGCGACGGGTGCGCCTCTCCCTGCGTGCCGGCGTGAATCCGTGTCTCTGGTATAGTGCAAGTGCGCGGGGATGGTCGAGCGTGCAGGTGTTCACAGTGAGCTTCGTGACGCCCTTGCGGTTCCAGGCCGTGAGAACGGCCGTCTGGAGAAGCCAGCTCCCCAGGCCCTTGCCCACGGATTCCGGAACGATCCCGAAATATGCAAGGTCGCAAACGCCCTTGCCCTTGTCCTCGAGCATGAAAAACCCTTGAGGCCAGCCGTGCTCGAACAGGGTGTAGAGGGACATCCTGTCGGCAGAGAGCCACTCATCGATCCGTTCGTGTTCCCAGGCGTGGATGTCCTCCCACGCATAGTCCCGTCCGACCGCGTCATAGAGCGTCAGGAACCACCAGACGGGCGGATCCTCCGACTTCAGCAGGGCAGCCGTAGACGACGTCGGCGGCAGTCGCGGCCAGTCATAGTCCGGCCGAGATTCCATCTCGAGATGCGTAACCGTGTAGGAGATCCTGGTACCGGCCTTTTGGACGCTCATCCAATCATCCCGCAGGAAACCCCGTCCTTCAGGGCGGGGAGGAATGCGGGCTCCCGTGTTCCGTGCATCGTTGCCGTTTCCTTCATCCGTGACGTGTCGACGTGATATCCGTAGCCGTCGCCGCGCTGGACGACGCGGCAGTGCCGGTGCGAGATCCCCTGCACCGTCCCCTTCGCCGTCTGGACGTTGAAGGAGCCTGTCCGGCGCACCGCGACGCGGCCCACGTGGACACCCCTTTTCTTTCCCGAGGGCACGGTCGCGCGCACGATGTCGCCCGTGCGGAAGCCGCGCACGGACTTCTCCGCCATCAGGTAGCCGACCGGGAAGCCGGACCGGTCCACGCGGGTCCGAGCATACGAGCCCCGGCCCATGGCCCTGATCGCGAGCACGGGCTGCCTCCAGCCCTTCAGCGCCGGCGTCTCGCCGACGCAGGCGGCGTCGAGGGCATGCGACTTCGGGATCCCCAGCCGCGCGCGGTTGAACTTCGTCCGCCCGCCCGAAGAGCCGGCGACGGGCAGCCCCGTCCGCTTCAATGCCTCGAACAGGACGCGGCGGGTGGCGTTGACCGCGGCGGCCGCGGCCAGCGGCGCTTTCGCCTGCGCCAGGACCTTCCGGAGACGTTCCGGACGCCTGGCCAGAAACGCTTCCACCGGCTGCGCGCCCTTGGCCTGGTTGCAGGACGGGCACGCGAGGGCCAGGTTCGAGACCCGGTCGGAGCCGCCCCTTGCCTTCGGGCGCACGTGGTCGACTTGCAGCGGCGTGTCCGTGGCGCCGCAGTAGGCGCACGTCCGTCCCCACTTCTCGAGCAGGCATTCCCTGACCTCGTATCCGGCGAGGGTCCCCTGCTGGTACTCCGCGCCCGCGATCTCCGGGTTCTCCAGCGCCTGGGTGTCGAACCGGACGACCTCGCACGCGACGGAGGTCACGGGCGCGAGCCTGCGCAGCCGCTCCGTCCACGAGGCCACGTTGTCGACCCGCGACTGCAGCGAGGGCGGGAGCTTCCTGTCGGAGCGCCGGTTCAGGAACCGCTTCTTCCGGTAGCGCAGGTTCGCCGAGCGTCGCCGTCTCCGGTAACCGGCACGTTGCCGCATCGACCTGCGGACTCTCTCCCCCCTGTGCTCGATCTCGGCCAGGAACAGGACCTCGCCGTCCTCCCGCACCAGCGCCAGGCCGGTGGTCTTCGCGCCGGGATCAACCTTCAGCCCGACCTCCTGGGCCTCGCCTCCGACCCGGTCCCGGAGACGGATCGTGAAGGGATGGAGCCGCACCACGACGGCGCGGCCCTTCTTCAGGAGCTTTCTCGCCCTGGCCGGGTGGCACGGCATCAGCGGGTCGCCGCGCCGGTCCAGGACGAAGACGCGGCTCACGCCGCTCTCGGGGTCGCTCGCGCTTCCCCGGTGACGCCGGCCGAAGCCGGTCTCCCCTCGCACAACCTGACCACCCGCATCACGATCCGCCCCGTTTCGTGCCCGACCCGGCGTGTCTGCTGACGAATCTTCAAGAGCCCGGGACTGAGGAAGCATCCCGGGGTTGGTCTTCAACGTATGGTTCAGGGTAGATTGGATGACAGTCTCCTTTCTTGTGCTGGTCAGCATGGGCTCTCGGAACCTTCGTTCCTCAAGCCCCTCCCTTCAGGGAGGGGTCGCTGACCCCGTGGCCACTTTCAGGTCGCCATACATGCCCCATTCGGCCCAGGAGCCGTCATAGAGAGCGTGTTGCCGGTGTCCGAGCCGTTCAAGCCCGAGATTCAGGATCGCGGCCGTCACGCCGGATCCGCACGTGGTGATGACAGCCCTCGACAAGTCCGCTCCTGCGTTCTCGAACACGGCCCTCAATTCCGAAACGGGCTTCATCGTGCCGTCATCGTTGAGCAGCGCCCGGTAATGGACGCAGGTCGAGCCGGGAATGTGTCCGGCACGCAGGCCCTCGCGCGGTTCCGGCTCTTCACCTCGGAACCGCCCGGGCGGGCGGGCATCCAGTATCTCGTGGTCTTCCAGCTTGGATGCCGCCGCGACTTGGGTGACGTCCTTCACGAGCTGGTTCTGGCGGCTGATCGAGATGTGCCTGTCGCGCATGATCGGTGGCGCATCCTCGACCTGCCGGCCTTCCGCCGTCCATTTGGGAAACCCGCCGTCCAGGACAGCGATGTCCGACTTGCCCATGAGGCGAAACAGCCACCACACGCGTGCCGCGGAAAAAAGCCCTGCACCGTCATAGACCACGACCTGGTGCCCGTCCCCTACGCCCATCGCGCGCATCCTGCTGACGAACTTCTCCGGTTGCGGGGCCATGTGCGGCAGCCCGGACCGGGGATCGCTGATCTCATCGATGTCAAAGAAGCGCGCACCCGGCACATGGCCCAGATCGTACTCGGCACGAGCATCGCGCTTCATGTCGGGCAGATACCAGGAAGCATCAAGAATCCTGATGTCTGGATCATCAAGATGCCGGGCCAGCCAGCCCGTCGAGACAAGGGTTCTGGGGTCGTCATGCATGGCCTGGCTCACATTCGATGCCCGCCCGTGCTAAGCCCTCGCGTCCTTCAAGGCAAGCACGGACGAGATTGAGACGCGGGCGTTGCATCGTTATGGTGCGTGGCAGCGGGCAGGAAGGGCGGCGGGAACGTGACCGTATTGGCGAAGTACCAGCGGCTTGAGGCGGAAGGCATCTGGCACCGCAGTCCAGACGAACAGCGCCGTGACGTCATCGTGTCCATCGGCAAGACAACCATCACGATTTCGACCCTGAATGAAGCCGCCCTGACGCACTGGTCGCTGCCTGCGATGGAACGCATCAATCCAGGCCAGATGCCTGCCCTTTATTGCCCCGAAGGTGACAGCAGCGAGACCCTTGAACTCGCCGAGGACGCATTCGTCGAGGCGGTCGAAAGGGTGCTCAAGTCCGTTCGCCGGCGCCAGGGACGTCTGGGAAAGGTGCGCCGGCTCTTGGTCTTGGCCATCGCGATTGCCGTTCTGGGCGGTACGATGCTCTGGCTGCCGGGCGCGGTCGCGCGTCACACCGCATCGCTGCTGCCCGACGTCGCGCGCGTGTCCATCGGCGCGTCGCTTCTTGAGGAAATGGACCGGATGACGGGACCGCCGTGTGATGCGCCGTCCGGAATTCGCGCCCTTGAACATCTTCGAAGCCGGCTGTTCGGCACGGAAGCCGCGCGACTCGTGATCTTGCCTTCCACGCTGCCCGAAACCGCACACCTGCCGGGTGGAACGATCCTGGTCGCGCACAAGCTGCTCAAGGGGACGGAAACACCGGAGAATCTTGCGGTGCATGTTCTGGCGGAGGACATTCGTCGCAAACTCGGAGATCCCGTCGGCCGACTGCTGGATGTGGCAGGGATCACGGCCGTGCTCGCCCTGCTCACCCAAGGAAAGGTGCCGGATGAAGCCGTGGCTCGGATGGCGGAAAATGTCGTCACGACAGTCCCGTCGCCCGTGCCGGCCGACCTCCTGGCGGCTCGCATCATGGCCGCGGGCATGACGATCAGGGCCAACGCCAGACTGGAAGACTTCACTGGCCTGTCAACGGCGACAATCGCGGCGGCGATTGCCCCGGCAGCGCTCCCCATCCTGAAGGACGGGGACTGGATAGCGCTAAAGGGCATTTGCGAGGATTGAGCCCTCTGTTCCGAATGTACGTCGGACCGCGCCAATCGGCATCCTCGTTGGCGGACTGAGCAGGCGATCCGTCCGTGTGGAATCGCGGGACGCGCGCGGCTACCGTGTGCCGTACATGCGGTCGCCTGCGTCGCCGAGTCCCGGAACAATGTATCCCTTTTCGTTCAATCGCTCGTCCATCGACGCCGTCACGACAGGCACATCCGGATGCGCGCGCTCCATGCGCTGAACGCCTTCGGGCGCGGCCAACAGGCAAAGGAACCGGATATCTGTCGCTCCTGCATCCTTGACGAGCGCGATTGCCGCAGCCGAACTGTTCCCCGTTGCAAGCATAGGATCAACCACTATGACACGCCTCTCCGAGAGCCCGTCAGGCAGCTTGCAGTAGTACTGAACCGGTTTCAGCGTCTGTTCATCCCGATAGAGCCCCACGAACCCGACCCGAGCCGACGGCATCAGGTCAAGCATGCCGTCAAGCAGGCCATTGCCTGCGCGCAGGATAGACACCAAGGCAAGCTTTCGGCCATCAAGCACGGGTGCATCCATGAGTTTCAGCGGAGTCTGGACCTGCCGAGTCGTCACCGGAAGATCCCGCGTGATCTCATAGGCCAGCAGCGTGCTGACTTCGCGAAGGAGCTGGCGGAACAGCCCGGTCGGGGTTTCGGCATCTCTCATGAGCGTCAGTTTGTGCTGGACGAGCGGATGGTCGACTACGGTCAGGTGCTCTAGCATGGTGATCCCCTTGCCTGTTCAAAGAAAATTGCGACCCGGTCCTCTCGCCGGCACGCCAAGATGCGCAGCGACCGAGACGGCCAGATCGGCAAATCCCACATGCCCGATCGCACGCGGGCCAGTGCCACGTCCCATGACAGGGACACGCTCCCTTGTGTGATCGGTTCCGCGCCAGGTCGGATCGTTGCCATGATCCGCTGCAAACAGGATCAAGTCGCCCTTCCCAAGCCTTTCCAGCACGCGCGGCAACTGAGCGTCGAACCACTCCAGCGCACGAGCGTAGCCCTGGACATCGCGACGGTGGCCATAGACCGAGTCGAACTCGACAAAATTTGCAAAGGTCAGGCTTCCGTCCTCGGCTTCGCCGGCCAGGCGGACGAGATGCTCCATCAGTTCGGCATCAGTGCCCCGGGCAACGTCATGAATGCCCTGCATGGTGAAGATGTCTCCGATCTTGCCGATGGCGTGGACCCTGCCACCTGCCTTGGCGACCCAATCGCAGAGCGTCGGCTCTGGCGGCGGAATCGCGAAGTCGCGCCGGTTCCGGGTTCTTTCGAATGCACCGGCGGAACCGACAAAGGGGCGAGCGATCACGCGGCCCACGCGCAACTCGTGCAGCAACGTCGCCATTGCCTCGCAGAGATTCAACAGGCGTTCGAGGCCAAAGCGATCCTCATGCGCGGCAATCTGGAAGACGCTGTCAACGGACGTGTAGCAAATCGGCCATCCTGTCCGCAGGTGCTCTTCGCCCAGGCGCTCGATGATCTCGGTGCCGGAGGCGTGGCAGTTTCCCAGCGTGCCCTCGGTGCCGGCAAGCCGGGCCACCTCCGCCATGATCTCGGCCGGAAAGGCCGGAGTCTCGTTCGGAAAGCAATGCCAGTCCCAAGGCACTGGCACTCCCGCAAGCTCCCAGTGGCCCGACGGCGTGTCCTTGCCCCGTGAGACTTCGGTCGCGGCTCCCCAAAGGCCGACCGGTTCGGTGGCGAACCCGGGCATGTCTGCACCCGAGGCCAGTCTGACCGCCTCGCCGAGCCCGAGAGCCCCGAGATTCGGCATGTTGAGCGCACCTGTGCGCCCTTCCTCGGCAAGTCCGGCAGCGCAGGCCTCCGCTATGTGTCCAAGCGTGTTGGCTCCGGTATCCGGAATCGCCTCGTTGAAATAGCCATCCGCATCCGGTGCCCCTCCGGCTCCAACGCCGTCCATCACTATCAGGAAGGCGCGCGACATCAGCCAACGCGCCCGATGACCAGCGGGCCGAGTTCGCCCGCCTCGCCAACGCTCACCGCAGAGAGAAACGCCCTCTCGGCAACGTCCGCAGCCGCTTCGTCCGGAGCATGCAGCCTGGCAAGCAGGTCGCCTTTCGCCACGTCCGCTCCAAGCGGGACGATGTCCGAGAAGCCCACCGAAGGATCAATGAGGTCACCCTCGCGCATGCGCCCGCCGCCGAGGCGCACGACCGCCATGCCGATCGCGTGGCCGTCAAGCGCCGCAAGCTGGCCGGCAACCGGCGCAGTCACTTCGCGAACGACCTTGGCTACCGGCAGGCGCGACCGCCATCCTGCGCTGAACTCCGTCGGACCTCCAAGCGCGGCCACCATGGCATCGAACCTGGCAGCCGCCTCGCCCGAGCGGATTGCCGTGCGCAAGCCGGCCATCGCGGACTCAGAAGTCTCCTCGACTCCAGCCAGAACAAGAAGCTCGGAACCGAGCGCCAGAGAGAGATCGACCCACCGTGCGCTTCCAGTTCCGGTCAGGGCGCGCATCACTTCCGCAATTTCAAGGGCATTCCCGGCAGCGGGCGCCAATGGCTGGTTCATGTCCGTTATCAATGCTGCCGTCGGGCATCCCGCACCCTTGGCCGTTTCGACCAGCGAACTCGCAAGTGCCCGCGCCTCCTCCACTCCGGTCATGAACGCGCCAGATCCGCATTTCACGTCGAGGATCAACGCATCCAGCCCGGCCGCAAGCTTCTTCGAGAGAATCGAGGCCACGATGAGGTCGATGCTTTCGACCGTTCCGGTGATGTCACGCACGGCGTAGAGGCGCCTGTCGGCAGGCGCGATCCGGGTGGAGGCAGCCACGATCGCGGTGCCGGTCTCCTCGACAGTCCTCCGAAACCCGGCCTCGTCGATCTCCGTCGAAACACCCGGGATCGCCTCAAGCTTGTCCAAGGTGCCGCCCGTATGCCCGAGCCCCCGGCCGGATATCATCGGGTTCGCCACGCCGACCGAAGCCAACGCCGGCGCCAACAGCAGCGACACGCAATCGCCTATGCCTCCCGTCGAATGCTTGTCGACGACCGGCCTGCCGACATCCCAAGCCAGCACGTCACCGCTGTCGCGCATCGCGAGAGTGAAGGCGACCCGCGCCTCTTCAGAAAGGCCGTGCAGGCAGACCGCCATGGCGAAGGCGCCGGCCTGGGCGTCGGTCACGGCTCCGCTGGCAAGCCCGGCGGCAAACCAGTTCAGTTCATCCCTGGTCGGCTGGCTTCCGTCCCGGAGCCTTTCGATAATCGTGCGTGCATCCATTCAGGCATTGCCCATCTGGGACCTGTCGAAAGCGCCGGGCAGCAGTTCAGCCACGTCCGTCGTCAAGCTTCTGCCGTCAAGGGTTGCCATCGTGATGGTCGCCGCCGGAGCCGCGAATTCGAGCAGTTTCTGCCGGCAGCCGCCGCACGGCGCAACCGGCTCCGGGCCATTTGCGATGACGGCAATCTCCACGAAGCTTGTCTCGCCCGCAGCAATCAAGGCGGAAATCGCGCCGGCTTCCGCGCAGGTGCCTTCCGGGTAGGCGATGTTTTCCACGTTGCAGCCCGCATGCACCCGTCCCGAAGCCGAGCGCAGGGCGGCGCCGACCTTGAAGCCCGAATAAGGCGCATAGGCGTTTTCGCGCACATCCTTCGCAGCCTTGATCAAGTCCATGGAACGCTCCCGTTGCGGCAAGGGTGACGCGGCCATGCATGGAACGCAATAGCCTCAGGCTTGCCCAACCGCGATCTTCGACGCAGAGTGACTTCGAATCGATGTCAGGGCGGCAGGACCGAACCTCCCGAGCCTGCGGATGAGACGCCGAACGACCTGTCTGGAGGCACCGAATGTCCAATGACCAGCGCGAGACCGCTCTCCGGCAAGCGGCGCTCGAATATCACGAGCTGCCCAAGCCGGGCAAACTGGAGATCCGTGCCACCAAGCCGCTCGCCAGCGGGCGCGACCTCGCCCGCGCCTACAGCCCGGGCGTCGCGGAAGCCTGCCTGGAAATCAAGTCCGATCCGATGAACGCTTTCCGGTTCACGGCGCGCGCGAACCAGGTTGCCGTGGTCACCAACGGATCGGCAGTGCTCGGACTTGGCAATATCGGCGGACTTGCCGCCAAGCCGGTGATGGAAGGCAAGGCGGTCTTGTTCAAGAAGTTCGCAAACATCGACTGCTTCGACATCGAAGTGGACGAAAGCGATCCCGAGCGCCTTGCAGAGATCGTCTGTGCGCTCGAACCGACCTTCGGCGCAATCAATCTTGAAGACATCCAGGCACCGGACTGCTTCGTCGTCGAGCGCATGTGCGCCGAACGGATGAACATCCCCGTGTTTCACGACGACCAGCACGGCACCGCCATCGTCGTGGGCGCCGCCGCAACCAACGCGCTCCACGTTGCAGGAAAGGCGTTCGAGGACATCAAGGTGGTGTCGACCGGCGGCGGAGCAGCGGGAATCGCCTGCCTGAACATGCTCCTCAAGCTGGGCGTGAGGCGCGAGAACATCTGGCTCTGCGACCTTGAGGGGCTGGTGCACGAAGGACGCAAGGCCGACATGACACCGCAAAAGGGGGAATTCGCGCAGCCGGGCGGGCCGAGAGCGCTGGCCGACGTCATTGCCGGAACTGACCTGTTCCTGGGCCTGTCAGGTCCCGGGGTTCTCTCGAAGGACATGGTCCGCAAGATGTCCGACCCGCCCATCATCTTCGCTCTAGCCAACCCGGTACCCGAAATCATGCCTGACGAGGTGCGGGAAGTTGCGCCAACCGCGATCATTGCCACCGGCCGCTCGGATGTCCCCAACCAGGTGAACAACGTGCTTTGCTTCCCGTTCATTTTTCGGGGTGCACTTGATGTCGGCGCGACCACGATCAACGACGAGATGAAGCTGGCATGCGTCGACGGCATCGCCCGCCTTGCGCGCGCGACCACGAGCGCCGAGGCCGCCGCCGCCTACAAGGGCGAAGAACTGACATTCGGGCGCAACTATCTCATTCCCAAGCCGTTCGACCCACGCCTCATGCGGGTGGTGGCTTCTGCGGTCGCCCAGGCCGCAATGGACACCGGGGTTGCAACCAGGCCGGTCACGGACATGGACGCCTATCACCACAAGCTGAATGCGACCGTCTACAAGTCGACGATGATTATGCGGCCGGTATTCGAGGCGGCCGCAACCGCAAATCGGCGCATCGTGTTCGCAGAAGGCGAGAACGAACGCGTGCTGCGCGCCGCGACGGCCATGATCGAGGAGATGTCGGACACTCCCATCCTCATCGGACGCCCGGAGGTCGTGGAAAGCCGGATCGAACGCCTCGGGCTGCCAATCCGGCTTGGCGAGAACTTCGATCTCGTGAACCCGGAAAGCGATCCCCGGTATCGCGACTACTGGACCACTTATCACGCGCTTCTTGAGCGTCGCGGCGTGACGCCGGAACTTGCCCGGGCCATCATGCGCACGAACACGACCGCCATAGGCGCGGTCATGGTGCACAGGCAGGAAGCCGACAGCATGATCTGCGGAATATTCGGGCAGTATCTCTGGCACCTGCGCTACGTGGCCGAGGTTCTTGCAAGGGACGGGCTACGCCCGGTCGGAGCGCTCAGCCTCGTGATTCTCGAAGACGGTCCTCTGTTCGTGGCCGACACGCATGTTCATCCCGAACCCACGCCCGAGCAAATCGCCGACGTCGTCCTGGGCGCAGCAAGGCACGTGCGCCGGTTCGGTCACGAGCCGAAGATCGCGCTCTGCAGCCACAGCCAGTTCGGGAACCTTGACTGCGACACCGGCGAGCGGATGCGCGAAGCAATGAGAATCCTTGATGCCGAACCGCGTGACTTCGACTACGAGGGCGAGATGCATACGGACACGGCTCTCGACATGACGATCCGCGAACGAATCATGCCGCATGCGCGATTCGACGGACCGGCAAACGTGCTCATTTTCGCGAATCTTGATGCTGCGTCCGCCGTTCGGAACATTCTCAAGATGAAGGCAGGCGGGCTTGAGGTCGGCCCGATCCTGATGGGAATGGGCAATCGAGCGCATATCGTCACGCCGGCGGTGACGGCGCGCGGTCTTCTGAATACAAGCGCGCTGGCAGGAACGCCCGTCGCGCAATATGGCTGAGCCCGCGGATGCGCGGGCGCGACAATTGAGCGTCTGGACATCCGCCACCGAGTTGCGCGAGCGCGGGGCATGCAAGCATTTGATGGAGGGAGCGCATCATGGGGTACAAAGAGGTCTACGCGTCGTGGAAGTCCGACCCCGAGGCTTTCTGGCTGAAGGCCGCGGAGGCCATCGACTGGGACCGCAAGCCGACGCGCGTGCTGAATGACAGCAATGCGCCGCTCTACGAGTGGCTGGACGATGGATTGGTCAACACGTGCTGGAACGCCGTCGATCGGCATGTTGCGGCGGGCCGTGGCGACCAGGACGCCATAATCCACGACAGCCCTGTGACCGGCACAAAGTCACGGATCACGTACGCCGAGCTTCGGGACCGGGTGGCGCGGCTCGCCGGAGCGCTCGCGTCGAAGGGCGTGTCCAAGGGCGATCGCGTTGTCATCTACATGCCCATGATCCCGGAAGCTCTTGTGGCGATGCTGGCTTGCGCCCGGCTCGGCGCCATCCATTCGGTCATCTTCGGAGGATTTGCTGCCAACGAACTTGCTGTCCGGATCGACGATGCCACGCCAAAGGCCGTCATTGCAGGTTCGTGCGGAATCGAGCCGGGCCGCATCGTCGAGTACAAGCCCCTCCTCGACGCCGCGATCGAACTTGCAAGGCACGCGCCCGAGTTTTGCGTGATCTTCCAGCGCGAACAGGCGCGCGCCTCAATGATCGACGGTCGCGACCTGGACTGGAATGACGTGCAGGACGGCGTCGCCCCGGCCGCGTGCGTGCCCGTGGCAGGCAGTCATCCGGCATACATCCTCTATACGTCCGGAACGACCGGCGCCCCGAAGGGAGTCGTTCGCCCCACGGGCGGCCACCTCGTGGCGCTTAACTGGACCATGAAGAACATCTATGACGCGGATCCGGGCGACGTGTTCTGGGCTGCATCAGACGTCGGCTGGGTCGTGGGTCATTCCTACATTTGCTACGCACCGCTGATCCACGGCAACACGACAGTCGTGTTCGAGGGCAAGCCTGTCGGCACGCCGGACGCCGGAACGTTCTGGCGCGTCATCCAGGAGCACGGCGTCAAGGTCCTCTTCACCGCGCCTACGGCGTTTCGTGCCATCAAGCGGGAGGATCCGAACGGCGAACTGATCCAGGACTACGACCTCTCGGGGCTCAAGATCCTGTTTCTCGCCGGCGAACGCGCTGATCCCGACACGATCGAATGGGCACGCAGGCACCTTGGCGTCCCGGTCATTGACCACTGGTGGCAGACCGAAACCGGCTATTCCATCGCGGCAAACCCGATGGGAATCGAGCCTCTGCAGGTGAAGAACGGCTCACCGTCCGTCGCCATGCCGGGCTACGACGTGCAGGTTCTCGACGAAGACGGGCATCCCGTGAAGCCGGGTGAGCTCGGCGCGATCGCGATCAGGCTTCCGTTGCCGCCAGGCACGCTTGCGACGCTCTGGAATGCGGAGGAACGGTTCAGGAAGAGCTACCTCGAACGGTTCCCCGGATTCTACGAGACCGGCGATGCGGGCTTTGTCGACGAGGACGGATACCTCTACATCATGGCGCGGACGGATGACGTGATCAACGTTGCGGGCCATCGGCTGTCCACTGGAGGCATGGAGGAGGTGCTCGCGGCACACCCCGACGTCGCCGAGTGCGCCGTCATTGGCGTGACAGACCAGCTCAAGGGACAGTTGCCGCTCGGCTTCCTCTGCACGAATGCCGGAACGTCTCGCCCGGATGAGGACATCGTCAACGAATGCGTCAAGCTTGTGCGCGACCGGATCGGGCCCGTTGCAGCCTTTCGGCTCGCGGTCGTGGTCGATCGCCTGCCCAAGACCCGCTCAGGCAAGATCCTGCGAGGGGTGATGGTCAAGATTGCCGAAGGCGAAGACTTCAAGATGCCGGCGACGATCGACGACCCGGCCATTCTGGACGAGATTCGGGAAGCTCTGACGACCTTGGGATATGCCAAGCGCCAATAAGCCGCGACTCCGGTTGCCGATGGCGCTGAAGGCGTAAATCTCCATGCTCCGCGCGTCAAGGCCGGTGCCTGGCGTTGTCACACGAACTGCTCCCGAATCAAGCGCTCCTCCAGCCCGTGGCCCGGATCAAAGAGTATCCTGTGACGAACGCCGGGTTCGCTTCGGACCTCGACGGCCGTGACATTGCGGACGGGCCGCCCGTCTGCATCCGCCATCACCGGGCGCTTCGCGGGATTCAAGACGTCGAATCGCACGGTCGCCGTCTTCGGGAGCAAGGCGCCGCGCCAGCGCCTTGGCCGGAACGGCGCCACGGCCGTCAAGGCCAGCACCTGCGACCCGATGGGCAGAATCGGTCCATGCGCGGAGTAGTTGTAGGCGGTGGAACCTGCCGGCGTGGACACCATGGCGCCGTCGCACACAAGTTCCTCCAGACGGGGCTTGCCGTCCACGCTGATCTTCAGGCGCGCAGCCTGCGATCCTTCGCGCAGCAAGGACACTTCGTTGATCGCAAGCGCCTCTTCCACGTTTCCTTCCGCAGTCTCGGCTCGCATGTGGAGCGGGTTGATCACGGCCTCCTCGGCTTCAAGCAGGCGCCTAGGCAGATCATCTATGCAATACTCGTTCATCAGGAAGCCGACGGTCCCCCGATGCATCCCGTAGACCGGCTTGTCCAAGGGCTGCACGTCCTTGAGCGTGTCCAGCATGAAACCGTCGCCGCCAAGAGCCACGATCACGTCCGCCTCATCCGGCGGCGATTGCCCGAACCGCCTGTTCAGGTCCGTCAGCGCCTCCTGCGCCACCTTCGCCTCGCTCGCGCGAAATGAAACCGCCCTTTCCGACTGCATGATCCCTCCACTCCCTGGTTGCACGATTGCCCGCGTCTCCCCCAAACTCAAGACCCCGCATTCGCGAGACAGGACGCCGCATCGCTCCGTTATGCCGGTTTCGACGCTTTCCGGGCCGGGTCATTCGATATAGAAACCGCCTTGTCTGCACGGGAGCGTCGTCATGAATGTCCAGCACCGCGACTCCGGATTCTTTGCCGAAGCGCTTGAGACCCGCGATCCGGAACTCTTCGCCGCAATGCGGTCAGAACTCGGACGCCAGCGGGACGAGATCGAACTGATCGCATCCGAGAACATCGTGTCGACCGCCGTGCTCGAGGCCCAGGGATCGGTGTTGACGAACAAGTATGCCGAGGGCTATCCCGGCAAGCGGTACTACGGGGGCTGCCAGTTCGTCGACGTTGCGGAGACGCTGGCCATCGAACGCGCCAAGGAGCTCTTTGGCGCGGGATTCGCCAATGTCCAGCCGAACTCCGGCAGCCAGATGAACCAGGCAGTGTTCCTTGCTCTGCTTCGGCCTGGCGACACGTTCATGGGCCTGGACCTGAACTCGGGCGGGCACCTGACCCACGGGTCGCCCGTCAACATGTCGGGCAAGTGGTTCAACGTGGTCTCCTATGGCGTTCGCCAGCAGGATCACCTTCTCGACATGGACGCAGTCCGGGCGCGTGCACTGGAGCACAGGCCGAAGCTGATTCTTGCCGGCGGCACGGCCTATTCGCGCACATGGGACTGGGCGGCCTTTCGGGAAGTCGCGGACGAAATCGGTGCCTGGCTCCACGTGGACATGGCCCACATCGCCGGGCTTGTCGCCGGCGGCGCCCACGCCTCGCCGGTGCCGCATGCACATGTTGTCACGTCGACAACGCACAAGTCCCTTCGCGGCCCCCGCGGCGGCCTGATCCTGAGCAATGACGAGGAGATCGCGCGAAAGATCAACTCGGCCGTCTTCCCCGGCCTTCAGGGCGGGCCCCTGATGCACGTCATTGCGGCGAAGGCCGTGGCGTTCGGAGAAGCGCTCAGGCCGGAGTTCAAGAACTATGCAGCGGCGGTCGTAGCCAACGCGCGCGCCATGGCGGACGAGCTCATGAAGGGGGGAATCGACATCGTCTCCGGCGGGACCGACAACCACCTGATGCTGGCCGACCTGCGCCCCAAGGGCGTGACAGGCAAGGCGACGGAGGCGGCCTTGGGCCGCGCGCATATCACGGCAAACAAGAACGGCGTGCCCTTCGATCCGGAAAAGCCCTTCGTGACAAGCGGCGTTCGCCTCGGCACTCCGGCCGGCACGACGCGCGGGTTTGGCGAGGACGAGTTCCGTCAGATCGCCCGCTGGATCGTGGAGGTCGTGGACGGCCTGGCCGGCAATGGCGAGACCGGCAATGCCGACATCGAAGCCGGCGTCAAGCGCGAGGTTGCCCGCCTCTGCAACGCGTTCCCGCTTTATCCGGGACTCTGACGTTCAGGTGTCCCGAGAGTCCCCGGAGGCTCGTGCGTTTCAAAGTGCCAGTCATCTCGGAATTCGAAGCATCGTCATCCACTCGTAAGAAGTGCCGTTGCGAAACGGGCACTCTGCGACCTGCCTGCCCCGGCAAAAGGCAAGCCCAAACGGCCTTGACGTCTTGCTGACGGCAAATTACGAGTGCCGTCTCTGTGGCGGAGTAGCTCAGTTGGTCAGAGCAGAGGAATCATAATCCTTGTGTCGGGGGTTCAAGTCCCTCCTCCGCTACCATCATCGCAGTGATCAGCGGTTCGCCTCGCTTGCGGCAAGGCACGCTGAGAGGCTCAGCAAGCATTCCGCAGACGTTCAGATCCAATCGGTGCCGGACTGCATCTGGCCTCGCTTCCGCAAGAACCACGTCGAAGCGCGCATCCTGAGCTACCGGGAGCAGCGTCCTTGTCCTCGGACGAAGGATCAAGTCGGCGCAGCAGATTGCAGCGTCGGTTCAATTGTCCGCGATCGGCCAACCTACGCGCTCCGCACGCTCAGGACGCAGTCGCAATCAACCCTCTTTCAACCCTCTTTCCAGGCCTCTGGCCGCCTGGAGAAGGAGTGGCGGACACGATGCGCGGCGTGAGCCATGCCGATCCGTGTCCGGTCAGTCCTTGATGGAATCCTCCGGCGTCGGCGGCACATTTGGCGCATGTTCAAGAAGCCTCGTCAGTTCGCCGCGCTTCGCCTTGCCGGCACGCACTTTCAAGAAAACTTCAGCCGTCTCCACCGCCCCGATCTTCTGCGCAACGGCCGAAACGATCCACTGGTTGAGTGACACGCTGTCCTCCCTGGCAAGACGTGCCGCCGTCTCCTTGAGCGAACGCGGCAGTTGCAGCGGGTACTTGTACCGTTGGGTCCGCATCATGTGTTCAGCCTCCTGACGATCTCTCCCGGCGTTGCAATGGGCACACCCAGCCGCAGGGCCGGGCGGAAATCCGAGGAGGAGCTCTCCTGACGTTGTGCGCCACGATGGCCTCCGCCCTTCCGTTCAAGGCAGCCTCGAGCACCATCTCGTCCGTGGCGCCGGCCAGCGCAGGCCGCGTCCGAAACGAGATGTCGACGCCCTCGGACATCGCGGCTAGCGCACTCATGGCCGTTGCGACCTCCTCCAGGCCGTGGCCCGTTGCATTCCGGGTTTCCTCCCGGCCCAGCACCGCCTCATACTCCAGGAAAAGCGCGGTGGAACATAGCGGTGTCACCATGCCCCGGTCGACGAACCGCAGCAACAGGTTGCTCGCCCCGCTGCGGCTCCGGAACGCTGCTACGATCACGTTGGTGTCCAGAACCAGCCTCACTGGAAATACAATCTAGACATCTCATAAGATGTCAACTCTATCCTCATCACGTCCGGCCATGCGAGGCTTTCAGCGGTGATGCGAAGCACGGTCCTGTCTATTGAATCATCAAGTTGTGCAGGCTCTTGAGAAACTGCTTGCCGAACTGTCCGCCTGGTCGCTGGAACCTGGTTCGAGACAAGGTGCTGACCATGCGCAAATTGCCTCTGTGGCGCATCAGTCGGGTTGCGCCGCGGCAATAATTGGCAATCGTGCCTTTGCCTTAGTGTCGGCGGCGCCGGCATTGCGGACATATCTTTGGGCGTCGTCCTCGCGCACGAGGTTGACATAATTCGGCGTTCCACCCGTGATCTCGTGGATCGCCAGGCGGCGTTCCTGGCTTGCGCGGATGGTCTTGCGCCAGTGGTCAGGATCCCAGTCGTCAAACAGGATTTCTTCCAGATCAGCCCTGATTTCGGCGCAGTCGGCGCCAGCCGAGCGATCGGTGGTTTCGTTGGGGTCATCTGCCACGTTGTACAGCCGCGTGTCTTCGCCTTCGAGCCACATCAGCTTCCAGGGACCCTTGCGCACCATCCGGCTGGGACCGGTGGAGCCATCGGCGGCGAATTCGGAAATCGCGGTATCGGGCAGGCCGGACGTATCGCCAGTCAGCGCGCCCGCCAGAGAGGTGCCGTCGAGCGGCGCGGCATAGTTGTCGAATTCGGGCTCGGCGAGGTCCATTAGGGTCGGCAGCAAATCAACCAGCGAAGTGTTTTGCGCCACGCGGGCTGGTGCGAATCGATTCGGCGCATGCACGACAAGGGGCACCGCCGCCGCCCATTCAAAGAAATGCTGTTTGAACCACATGCCGCGCTCGCCCATCATCTCGCCATGATCGGCGGTGAAAATGACGATCGTGTTGTCGGAAAGGCTGGTCTTTTCCAGCACGTCCAGCAACTGGCCGACCTTCTCGTCGATGTACGAGATCATCCCGTAATATCCGTGCCTGGCCATGCGGCGGTGTTCGTCCGTCACCGTGAACTGATGCCGGGCCTGGCAGTAGTGCAGATTGCGGCTGAGGTGATCCATCTCGTTCTCGGCCAGCGGCGGCACGGCGGGCAGTTCGATCTGATCATGATCGTAGAGATCCCAGTACTCCTGCCCAATCACGAACGGCGAGTGCGGGGAAGTGAATGACACCGCCAGGAAGAACGGCCGGTCGTCATGCTTCCGTGCCAGGTCATAGAGCGCCTGTTGCCCGTGGTAGGCGACCTCGTCGTCGTAATCCATCTGCATGGTGCGAATGGCCGGGCCGCTTTCCAGGATCGGCGCCATGGTGAGGTTGGTGGGGCGGTGTTCGCGGCCCTTCGACCAGTCAACGGTCCAGGCAAAATTGGCCGGGTAGATCTCTGTGGTGTGGCGCCTTTCATAGCCGTGCAGTTGATCCGGCCCGACAAAATGCATCTTGCCGGACAGTTCGACCCGGTAGTCAAGCGAACGCAGATAGTGCGCAAAAGTGGGAATGTCGGCGTGAAACTCGCTGGCATTGTCGTACATGCCGATCTTGAACGGCAGCTGGCCGGCATGCATCGAGGCGCGTGACGGCCCGCACATGGGCAGATTGCAATAGCAGCATTCGAACACCACGCCTTGTGTCGCGAGGCGGTCGACATTGGGTGCTTTGACGGTCGAATTGCCATAGGCGCAGAGAGCGCGCGCTGCGAGCTGGTCGGCTTGGATGAACAGGAAATTTGGCCGGGTACGGGACACGGGTGCGCGCCTCTTGGACAGAGTCGGGGCGCCGAATTTCGGCGCCCCGAGACGTTCAGTTGATGGTCATGCCCAGCGTTTCCATCGTCTCGTTGAAGACGTTGTACTGCGCTTCGACGAAGGCCTTGGTCTCCTCGGGCGACATGATTGACACGATATTGCCCAGGCTCCTGGTCATCCGGAGCCAGGCGGGGTCCTCGCTTAGCGCTGCCAAGGCTTCCGACCATTTGGCCACGACCTCATCCGGCAGTCCCGGCGGGCCATACATTGCCGACCATCCAATGATCTTTTCCAGGTCAGGATATCCGACCTCAACGGCCGTGGGCACGTCCGGAATTATTGCCTGACGATCTGGCATCGTCACTGCAAGCGCGATCAGCTGACCGGACTCCAACGCCCCTGCCACGGCCGACAGGTTCTGCCAGGAGAATTCGACCTGGCCACCGACGACCGCCGCGCGCGCCTTGCCGCCGCCTTTGAACGGCACGTGGATCAGCTTCTCAAAGTCCGCACCCATGGCGTTCGACATCACGGCCGTAGCGATATGCAGCAGCGTGCCGACGCCGGCAGAGCTGTACGCCATTTCTTCGCCCGCCTTCACCTTGGCTTCGAAATCCGCGAAAGTTGCCATTCCGCTGTCGGGGTTCACGACCAGCACGAAGGGGTTGATTTCCAGCATGCCGATAAAGGTGAAGTCATCCCATTCGTAAGGAATGGTCTTGTTCATCGCGGGCACGCCCATCTGGCTTCCCACGCGCGCGGACAAGAGCGTGTAGCCGTCAGCGGCGGAATTCACGACAAAGTTCGATCCGGTCACGCCGGCGGCTCCCGTACGGTTCACGGCCAGGATCGGCTGACCCAAATAAGTCGGTGCTGCGCCCGCAATCATGCGAGCGGACAAATCGGCCGCCCCGCCCGGGCCATACGGCACTACCAAGGTGATCGGGCGATCTGGATAGCCCTCGGCGCTTGCCGACAACGGCAGGAGCGCTACGGCCGCGCCAACGGCGAGGCCCTTCAATGCAGTCCACAATTTCATTTCGAATTCCTCCCTGTTTCGCTGGATCGATGTCTCTCA
Source organism: Paracoccaceae bacterium (assembly GCA_965208685.1). Taxonomy (GTDB): domain Bacteria; phylum Pseudomonadota; class Alphaproteobacteria; order Rhodobacterales; family Rhodobacteraceae; genus JAJEFO01. The sequence continues at coordinate 3,496,912 of CBDBPL010000007.1, forward strand.
GCGTTCAGACACGGCAGAACTTGACACCGCGCCAGCGACATTGCAATCATTTTTTACCGGCGGCAATAAATTAGTCAGATGAACCACGTCCACAACCCTAGCTCAGAGCTTCGACGCACCAACAGGGCCTCCGTCCTGCGAATCTTGGCCAACCACGGCGCTGCATCTCGGGCAGAGATCTGTGAGGCGATGAACCTGACACCCGCAGGACTGTCGCGCATTGCGCGCGAGTTGATCGACGCCGATCTGGTTGTCGAGAGTGCGGTTGTGAGCACAAGATCAGGGGCGGGTCGCCGGGCGGGCCACATGGAGATCAATCCAGATGGCGCGTTCGTGCTGGGCGTCTCGATCACCGCAAACCGCCGAAACGTGGCACTTGCAAACGCTGTGGGCGAGGTTCTGGAACAGATCGACATCTCCGGCGTTGATGCGTCGGACCCCGAAGAGACGTTGTCCGCAATCCTTGCCGCGGCCAAATCGCTCACAAGTCCGCAATGGGACTGGGGCCCGCGGCTGGCCGGTGCGGGTGTGTCCGTTGCGACCACCCGGAAGATTTCCCCAGACGGTGCCGCATCCATCGGCGTCTTGGGCTGGCGCAACGTGCCGATCGGTCGACGGCTTGGCGACCATTTGGGCTTGCCGGTGACGGTCACCTCGCGCGCCGACAGCCTGGTTCAGGCGGAATTTGCGAAATCTGCGGAAGCCGGAGCGAGGATTTTCCTGATCAATATCGGGCTTGGGATCGGCTGCGCCTTGCTGGGGGCCGATGGAACCGGTCGGCCCGCGCCAGGTCTTGGCAACGTTGCCCATATCCCGAACCCGTTCAGCGACGCGACCTGCAACTGCGGGCGGAAGGGCTGTTACCAGGTGACGGGCTCCGGGATCGCCGTTGTGCGAAGCCTGGCGGCCCTTGCAGACGATGCGATCCCGCCCTTGGCGGACCTGAGCGCGCCGTTGGCTCTGGCCGTTCGCGCCGCCGATGGCGGGGACTTGGCGGCAAGGTCGGCGTTTCACGCCGCAGGTGCCGAATTGGCACGGGCCATCGACATCGCCCACAAACTTCTGGCACCGGATCTCGTTTATCTTGCAGGCGAAACTGGGCGGCAGGCGGATTTCGTGGCAGGCGTGCGCGACGGACTGGCCCAGATCGGCGCGCCACTGCCGCCGGACGCCGTGCGGATCAGCGACATCAGGACGGTCGAGGCAGCCGCGTCTGCCGCATTGCACGCCTTTGTCTTTAACCGAGACGTGGATCTGGAAAGGTTGAAAGCCGCATGAACACGAACTGGATCACACGCGACGTCATCGCCGGAGCGCTTATCCTTGCAATCGGCCTGGCCTTTGTGTTCATCCTCATCCCGATCGGCGTGGATGAGCCGCGCCGGGTCAAGTATGCCGCGCTGTCCCCGACATACTATCCCCGGATCGTGGCGATGATCTTGGTCGTGATCGGGGCGGCGGTTGTGGCCCGCGCGGTGTCCCGGCCAACTGCGTCCGAGTTGGACGGCGAAGCACACCCGAAGGCGGCACGGCGGCTGTTAGGCATATCCGCCATCCTCGCGGCCTTCGCGATCTTGCTGACACCGCTAGGCTTTGTCGTCGCCTCGGCCTTGGCCTTGTTCGCCGCGATCTGGCTGGCGGGGGAGCAGCGCATCCACGTAAACGCAGCGATTTCGGTCATCCTTCCGGTCCTGCTGTACTTTTTCTTCCTCAAGGTGGCACGCATCCCGATCCCGTTGGGTGTGTTGAAACCGGTGCTGGAGGGCGTCTGAGATGGATTTCTTCGACGTCCTGCAGTCCGCCTTCGCGCTTTTTGCAACCTGGCAAAACGTGCTTGTCCTCGGTGTCGGCGTGGTCATCGGCACATTCGTGGGTGCGATTCCGGGAATGACGACCCCGATGGCGGTGGCGCTCACCTTGCCATTTACGTTTACGCTGCATCCGGTCACCGGCATTCTGCTGTTGCTTGGCGTGTACAAGGGCGGCATCTACGGCGGCTCGATCACGGCGATCCTGATTAACGCCCCTGGCACGCCAGCGGCCTCTTGCACCGTGCTCGACGGCTATCCGCTGGCCAAGCGGGGCGAGGCGCGCCGCGCGCTCGACATCGCGCTATATGCATCTTGTGTGGCCGACTTCATTTCCAACATTTCGCTGATCCTCTTTGCAGGCGTGCTGGCCGGTTTCGCACTGGCCTTCGGCTCGCCAGAGGTCTTCACGCTGATCATGTTTTCCCTGACGATCATCGCGGGCGTCTCTGGCAATCAACTGCTCAAGGGTCTTGGGTCCGCCGGCCTGGGCCTCTTGCTGGCCACCATTGGCCTGGATCTGGTCTACGGCACCAACCGCTTTGTCTTTGGCGACGTGAACCTGATGAGCGGGCTCAACTTCATCCCCGTTCTGATCGGCCTCTTCGCCCTTCCAGAGATAGTCGCCTTTTACGGCCGCCGGGAAGTTGCGCGCGAGCACAATCCGCTGGCCGGTGTCGGCGCGACATTCGACGACTTTCAGCGCTGCCTGAAGACCATCATCCGCGGCAGTTTCATCGGTGTGATCTTGGGCGCGATCCCCGGCATCGGCGGCGCGCCTTCGGCATTCTTGAGTTATTCCGAGGCAAAGCGGACCTCCAAGACGCCGGAGAAGTTCGGCACGGGAGAAATCGAGGGCGTCGCGGCGGCCGAAAGCGGCAACAACGGCGTGGCTGGTGCCACGATGATCCCGTTGCTTGCCTTGGGGATCCCCGGCGACATCATCACCGCAATCATTCTGGGCGCGTTCATGATTCATGGGCTGCGCCCCGGTCCGCTCCTGTTCCAAGACAGCCTGCCGCTGATATATGCGCTCTTCATCGGAATCATGCTCAGTTCCATATATCTGCTGATCGTTGGAAAGGTCTCGATCCGCCTGATCAGCCGCGTCGCCGATATTCCGCACCGGCTGCTCTTCCCTGTAGTGCTGGTGCTGTGCGTCTTCGGGGCCTACGCGGTCAACAACACGATCTTCGACGTCATTGTCATGTTCGTCATGGGCGGGGTCGGCTTTGCCATGCTGCGCCTGAACATACCCGCCGCGCCATTCTTGATCGCCTTTATCCTGGGCCCGCTGCTGGAGGACAATTTCCGCCAGTCTCTTTTGCTCAGTCGCGGTGATTGGTCGATCTTCTTTTCCAGCACGATCTGTTGGGTGTTTTGGGGGCTCACCGTGCTGGTCGTCGGCTTTACCGTTTGGAGCAATGTGAAGCGAGCATGAACCCATTCACCATCGCCATCCTGACGGACACCCATATCCGCGCACCGGGCGGCGACCAATCCTCCCCCTATCCGGTGAACACGCGAGCGAACGCCAGGGCGCGGTATGCTGTCGAAGTCATCCGTGCTGAAGAGCGAGCGTTTGCGGTCCACCTAGGCGACATCGTTCACCCCTTGCCGCATATGGCGACCTATGCCGACGCGGCGGACGAGGCGCACCGCATTCTCTCCCCGCTGGCGCCCAAGCTGCATCTCGTTCCCGGCAACCACGACATTGGCGACAAACCCCATGATGCGTCGCCCGCGGGGCCGGTCAACGAGACTTCCCGTGCGACATATCGTGACGCCTTTGGCCGAGACTATTGGCTGGTTGAACATGACGGCGTGGCAATTTTCGCCATGAACTCGTCACTGGTGAATGCGGGCACGGATGCGGAGGCGGTTCAGCGCGACTGGCTGGAACGCGAACTCATGTCGCGCCGCGAACAGCGCGTGTTTCTGTTTTCGCATTACCCGCCTTTCATCGCTTCGGCAGACGAGGCCGAGCACTACGACAACTATGCTGAGCCGGGCCGGTCCTGGCTTCTCGATCTCGCCGCGGATACCGGCGTGGAGGCAATATTCTCCGGCCATGTTCATCACTTCTTTTTCAACCGCTACCGCGGCGTGAAACTCTACTGTCTTCCGGCAACCAGTTTCACCCGCCAAGACTATGCCGAAATTTTCTCCGCGTCGCCTGCATCCGAGTTTGGTCGGGATGATCGCGGAAAGTTCGCGGTCAGCTTTCTCGATCTCTCCGACGATGGTCATCGCTTGCGAGTCGTCGGGACAGGTGGGAATGAATGGAACGTTGAAGGCGCCGCGGACCTTCCCGACACTCGATCGGGCACGTCAACCCTGATCCCTCACTTGCGCCATGACTGGGCCACGCCGCGCGTCCTGCCGTACAACGGCCCAATGGAAGAATTCAGCCGAAAGGCAGCGCGCAACGATTATCCCTTGTTGCGCTTGTTGCAGCTCGGGATCTCGACCATTCGGGTCCCGGCAAGTGATTTCCTGGACCCGATCCAGGCGGCAAGGCTGGACGATTGGATCTCACTCCGGGGCCAGTTGGTCGTGTTCTCGACTGAGTCACCAACCGGAAACCTGATCCATGCAGTCGTGGCACGGGAACACGCTGTTGTTGCCTGGGAGATCGTGACTCGAAGTTTGGACGATGCATCCAGTTTCAGTGCTGTTGACGGCATGACAAGATGGCTTGGCAAAATTACCACGTCAGCCGACAACGTTGATCGAAAAGGCGCGTTTGCCCACTCGGTAACCTCAGGATTTCTTGCCCGCGAAATAGACAAGGCCGTAGCTTGCGCGACATCCAACGCGCTGCAAGGTGTCGTGCTGCAACTTGGCTACGACGACGACCTTGCCGTGCTGGATCACTCCGCCGACCGCGCGCTGGGGAAAGGATTGGATCTGGTGGTGAATGTCCGGCTGTCTCATGACGACCCGAGTCAAGGCAATTTTGACGCCCAGCGGATCGCGGACCGCATTAACACCTGCCAAGAATGGGCTGACGAAGACGCACGTTTTCACCTTCAGTTGGATACCTTTGAAGATGTTGACAGAGGCTACAGCCCGCGACTTGGCCTGGTCGATCGCCTGGGAAACCCCCGATTTGTTTGGGAACGCCAACGGGGCTCATCATTTGCAGGCTTGGTCAAGGCTACCGACCACCGAGCGCAAAGTCCGGTCGGAGCAACAGCCCTTCCCTGACATTTCGTCCAGCGCCGATTTCATTCGGAGGGTTGTTTCGCCGGCGCCGGCGCGATGCCGATGCTGGCGAAACAGACATCGAGAAAGTCGATGACGTCTTCGACGGCAAAGGGTCTCTGCAATCTGTCGAAGCGGAGGCCAGCACGCAGGTTTTCGACCATCCGGTCAGCGGCAGAATCCTGTTCGAGGAGGTCATCCGTGAGAACTTCTACGCTGGACGCGCCGACCACGCGCAGTGGGTCTTCGGCTGCCGCATCACGCGCAGGACCGGCTCGCGGTGCAGAAGCCGCGTCACCACCGACGGCTTCCTGCCGGCAGCACACGTGGAAGACGGGCGCTCGCGCATCAAGCAGTACTTCAAGGAGAGCCACGCCTGGCGGAAAACGGGTACAGGATCGCTCTCGCACGCTTCCACATCCACCGGCGTACGCTCACGCGAACTCCTGGCCGCGGTCTTCGACGAGAACATTCAGCCCAATCTCCGGCGCGTGATCAGCAGCGTCGACGAGAAAGTCTCCAAGCTCTGGAGCGCGCAGCCACTCGCAGCATGAATTCGGTCCGGTCGAAAACTGGCTCAATTGGCCACGCTTTGATATTGGGAGGGTGATCAAGTCCTTGAGGACCGCAGTCGGCCTCTAAAAAACGCAGGGAGACGTCGAATGCGATCGAGCGACGGAAAGACTCGCAGTGTCGTCAAGGACATACCCGGGGCTGGATGGGACTATTCCATTGCCCGTCATCCTTATCACGAACACGAACGGCCAAAAGGTGCGCACTACTGCGTCTACAACCGCCGGCTGATGGCCGTTTGCTTTGATGATCACACAATTGAGGAAGGGTACTGGCGGCTGCGCCGGCAGGCCGCAGTACTGCATACCGGTGAATATGTGCTGGAATTCCGCGGACCTGATGCCGAGGCGCTATTAGACAGACTCTTTACCAAGGACATTGCCAAAGTGAAGGCTGGGCGCTGCGGCTATGGCCTCGCGTGCTATGATGACGGCGGGTTGTTGGTGGACGGCATATTGCTGCGGTTGGCAGAGGATCGGTTTTGGTATGCGCAGGCAGACGGCGACTTTTACGGTTGGGCGCGGGCGCATGCCACCGGGATGGATGTGTCCATCACAGATCCAGATGTCTTTGTCAGTCAAGTTCAGGGACCAAATTCCCTGAAGATATTGGAAGCCGCCGCTGGAGGCACGCCAGAAAAATTCACCTACTTTGCCTGCACCAGGGTGAATTTGGGTGGTCAAGACGTTGTTGTCACGCGCACGGGTTATACCAATGAACTGGGGTGGGAGTTCTATACAGAACCGCATCACGACCCTGAAGCACTTTGGGCGCATCTGCAAAAGTCAGGCGCAGGTTTCGGTATGGAGATTCTCGGCCTGGACGCCATGAACATCCGCAGGATCGAAGCCGGCATCCTCAACGCTGGGTCAGACTTCAACGAAACAACAACGCCATATGCGGCCGGCTTGGGCAGGTTTGTCGATGCTGACAAACCCGATTTCATTGGCAAGGCCGCTCTGGAAGCGGCGGACAAGGGAAGGCGTTCGCACGGGATCAAGTGTCCCGACGGTGAACCTTTGATATCTGGCTCGGTTCACGTAAACGGATCGTCCGCCGGCGTGGTCACCGCAGGCGCCACTTCACCGTTTTTGGGGCACGGGATCGGGATAGCGTTGATGGACAGCTCCGACCACGGCCCTGGAACATCAATCGAAGTCCAATGCAAGGAAGGATCGCGCCTGACCGGTGAATTGGTCGAGCTGCCGATGTATGACCAAGCCTGTGAAATCCCGCGTGGCAAACTCGTCGAAGTCCCCGAATGAAAACTTCTGTCAGAGCGACCGGCATGGCGTGGAATTCATGCGAGCAAGGGAGAAAGCCGTCGGGAACGACATCGACACCACGGGAATTCGAACTCTTGGACAAGAAGTTCAAGCGCCTCGGCTGCATCGTGACCCACTCGCAGGCGCGGCGGAAACACGCATGGCGGGCCCGCATCATCCCCGAGACCAAGTCCGGCATGAGTTTGGCGGACAACAATCTGCGAACCGGCAAGCCGAAGCCCGCCGCCCGGCACTGGCATTCCTTGCGTTCGCCTGATAGCGACGGGCGCGAAATTTCCGCCGTTGGCTAATTTGGAACGCTTCTGATGGCACTGCCCACCACTCCCTCTTTCCGGCTGGACGGCAAGCGCGCGCTGGTTACGGGAGCGTCGTCCGGCATCGGACAAGCCTGTGCCGCAGCACTCGGCGAGGCTGGTGCGCATGTCGTGGCGGCGGCTCGCCGGGTCGACAAGCTGGAAGAGACCGTCGGCGAAATCGCAGATCGCGGGGGCAGCGCCGAGGTGCTCGAATTCGATCAAGCCGACCTGGGCAACATGAAGGCCGCGCTTATCTCCCAGGCGCCTTTCGACATCGTGTTGAACTCGGCCGGGCTCGCCCGGCATGGCCCGGCCGCGGAAACCCGGCCCGAGGACTACGACGCGGTCATGAACATCAACCTGCGCGGCGCCTACTTTCTCTCGGTGGGGGCGGCCAAGGGCATGATCAAGGCAGGCCGCGGCGGGTCAATCATTCACATATCCTCCCAGATGGGACATGTCGGTGGACAGGAACGCGCGGTCTATTGCGCGACCAAGTTCGGCGTCGAGGGAATGGTCAAGGCAATGGCTATCGAATGGGCGGCTCACAGGATCCGCATCAACACGATCTGTCCGACATTCGTCGTTACGGACCTTACCCGCAGGGCATTCGAGGACCCTGAACGGCGCGCCTGGATCATGGACAAGATAAAGCTGGACCGCCCGGCCGAGGTCGAGGACATCATGGGAGCAGCGGTCTACCTCGCCTCTGACGCGGCGGCCATGGTGACCGGCACGTCGCTTCTCGTCGACGGCGGCTGGACCGCGGACTAGCCAAGGCAGGGCATTCGGTGACTAAGGAATACCTCAAGAAGGCCACGTTGACCTCGACATCCGATGCGGCGGATGTGCGCGACACCGTGCAGGGCATGCTCGACGCCATCAGGGCCGGCGGAGACACGACCGCGATGGAGTTCGCCGCCAAGTTCGACCGGTACGACGGCAACGTCATCGTCACGCCTGCCGAAATCGAGGCGGCATGTGCAGAGGTGCCCGACCGCCTCAAGGACGACATCCGGTTCGCACATGACAACGTCCGCCGCTTTGCGGAGGCGCAGAAGGACACGCTTCAAGACATGGAGCTTGAAGTCGTTCCTGGGCTGGTGGCCGGGCAGAAGGCGATTCCGGTGAGCGCGGCCGGATGCTACGTTCCGGGCGGGCGCTACAGCCATGTCGCGAGCGCCATCATGACCGTCACGACCGCGAAGGTCGCCGGGTGCGGGCATGTCGTCTCCGCCTCCCCTCCCCGGCCCGGTCAGGGGATCGCACCCTCGATAATCTATGCCGCCCACCTTGCCGGTGCAGACACCATTCTTGCCATGGGTGGCGTGCAGGCTGTTGCATCCATGGCGTTCGGGCTGTTCGGGCTGCCAAGGGCAAGCATTCTCGTTGGCCCGGGCAACCAGTTCGTGGCCGAGGCGAAGAGAATCCTCTTCGGAGAGGTCGGAATAGACATGTTCGCCGGCCCGACCGACTCGCTCATCCTCGCGGACGCCAACGCAGATCCCGACGTCGTGGCCGCCGATCTCGTCGGCCAGGCGGAGCACGGCTACAACTCGCCCGTCTGGCTGGTCACGGATGACCGCTCGCTCGCCGAAAGGGTGATGGCCATCGTTCCAAACCTGATCGCGGCCCTGCCCGAAACCAATCGCGAGAACGCCGAGGCCGCCTGGCGAGACTACGCCGAGGTCATCGTCTGCCGGGACCGCGAAGAGATGGCGTCAACCGCGGACGAATACGCGCCGGAACACCTTACCGTGCAGGCGGGCGACACGGATTGGTGGCTCTCGCGCCTGACCTGCTACGGGTCGCTGTTCCTGGGAGAGGAGACCACGGTTGCATTCGGCGACAAGGCTTCCGGACCGAACCATGTTCTTCCGACATCGGGCGCCGCATCATACACGGGCGGCCTTTCGGTCCACAAGTTCCTGAAAATCGTGACCTGGCAAAGGGCGACGCGCGAAGGGTCGAGGCCGATAGCCGAAGCGACGGCGCGCATCTCACGCCTTGAGGGCATGGAAGGGCATGCCCGCACTGCCGACATCCGGCTCGCCAAGTACTTTCCCGGCGTGAATTTCGATCTGAGCGCCGATGACTAGCGGGCTGCAGTCGCATGGTGTGCCGCGCCGTCCCGAGGCTGGTGTCAGGCCGTGAAGGCGCTCGTCTATACCGGCCCCGAGGCGATCGAGTTTCGAGACGTGCCCGATCCCGTGCCCGGACCCCAGGACGAAACCGTTCGCATCGCATCCGTCGGCATCTGCGGCAGCGACATGCACGCCTATCTCGGCCATGACGAACGGAGGCCCGCGCCATTGATCCTCGGACATGAGGCTGCCGGCACAGTCGAGGACGGGCCGAATGACGGGCTGCGCGTAACGATCAATCCGCTGGTCACCTGCGGCGCCTGCAAGGCCTGCAAGTCCGGACGCGACAATGTCTGTGCAGACCGCCAGATCATCTCGATGCCGCCGCGCGAAGGCGCCTTCGCCGAACGCGTCGCGATTCCGAGGAACAACCTCGTCGAAGTCCCTGCGGATGTCCCGATGCAGAAGGCGGCCCTGGCGGAACCGATGGCCTGCGGCTGGCACGCCGTGCGCCTCAGCCTGACCGCCCTCGGCGAAGTCCCGGAGAGCGCCCTGATTCTCGGCGGCGGCGCCATCGGTCTTGGTGCGGCACTCGCGGCAAGGGCGCAGGGTGTCGCCGGCATCAGGATCGTCGAGCCGCATGCCGGACGACGTGCCTCGCTGGAGCGCTCCGACATGGATGCCATTCCGCCGGAAGGCCTCAACGCGGACGCGCTCTTTGATCTCGTGGTCGACGGCGTGGGCTATGCGGGCACGCGCAAGACGGCATCGGCGCACGTCCGGCCCGGTGGCGTGATCACCCATGTCGGCCTCGGCGAGGCGAAAGGCGGACTGGACGTCCGTCGATTGACACTTCAGGAAATTGCGTTCATCGGCACCTACGCCTACGCGGACCAGGACTTTCGCGATACCGCCATGGCCATCTTCGACGGGCGCCTCGGTCCCCTTGACTGGACCGAGATGCGGCCGCTCTCGGACGGCGCCGACGCGTTTCGGGACATCCGCGCTGGCCGCGTGGACGCGCCAAAGATCATTCTCTGCCCTGAAGGAGTGCCCGCGTGAACATTCATGAACGGATTACCGGAGATCTCGTCGCCGCAGGAATCGGGTTCGTGACGACCGTTCCCTGCAAGCAGCTCGCTGGCGTGATCGAGGAAGTCGACAGGCATCCGGAGATTCTCCACGTTCCCTCCAACAAGGAAGACGAAGGCATGGGCCTTTGTGCCGGAGCGTGGATGGGCGGTCGCCGCTCTGCCATAATCATGCAGAACACGGCGCTTGGCGTGACGATCAACACGCTTGCAACGCTGATCCAGTTCTACCGCATGCCGCTGCCCATGCTGATTTCCTATCGCGGAGAGCCCGGCGAGCCCGTTGCATGCCAAGTGGAAATGGCCGTGCACACCAAGGCGCTGCTCGCACAGCTGCACGTTCCCGCCTACCACTTCCATCGGCAGGAGGATGTCGAGGAACTGCCCAAGATTCTCGACTACACGTTCATGTGCTCCAAGCCGGTCGCAATCCTGACCGATGCATCGTTCTGGGGAGGATACTGAGTTGATCCGTTCCGAAATCCTTCAGGAAATCGCGCCAATCCTGCGCGACCAGCTTGTCATCTGCAACATCGGCATTCCGAGCCAGGAACTTCACGCCATCGATGACCAGCCGACGAACTTCTACATGCTGGGCACGATGGGGCTGGCGTCGTCCATCGGGTTGGGCCTTGCCCTGGTGCAGCCGAAACCCGTGATCGTGATCGACGGCGACGGCTCGATCCTCACTAACCTGGGAACGTTGCCCACGATCGCGAACAATCCAGCGCCCAATTACGTTCTCCTCGTGATCGACAACGGCTCCTACGGCTCGACCGGCGACCAGCCGACCTATACCGGCCGGAAGACGTCGCTCGCCGGCATGGCAAGGGCGGCAGGATGCGAGAGCGTTGTCGAGTGCCGTGCCGAAGAGACCGGCGACGCGCTCCAGGTAGCGCTGGAGTCCGGCGAGCCAACGGTGATCATCTGCAAGTGCGAGAGCGGCAACGCGAAGATGCCGGTCATCACCATGGACCCGGTCACCATTCGCGACCGATTCATGCAGGCGGTGGCGGCCGCTTGACCGCTCCTTCCACGCCTCGCGCTAGTCAGTTGCCGTACATGTACCCGGGAAGCCAGGTCGCGATCGCCGGGAAAAGGAACACGATTGCCAGGCCCAGGAGCTGGATCACCATGAACTGCATCATGCCGAGATAGATGTCCTTCAGGTCCCAGCTCGGTACCACGCCCTTCAGGAAATATGCCGATAACGCCACCGGTGGCGATAACCATGCCGTCTGAAGGCAGACCGCCACGAGTATGGCGAACCAGACCTTGTCCACCTGCAACTCTATCAGCAAGGGATAAAGGATCGGCAGGATGATGAGCACGATGGGCACCCACTCCAACGGCCATCCAAGCAAGAAGATCAGGGCAAGGATCAGGATGACCACCATTGCCGCCGAGAGCTCCCAGGAGAGCAGCAGTTCCGTGATCATGGTCGGCGTGCCAAGTCGCGAGAAAACCGCGCCGAAGAAGTTCGAGGCCGCAACCAGGAAGAGAATCAAGACGGAGATTTCCAGCGTCTTCTTCAACGCGTCGTAAGTGCTCGACCAGGAAAACCTGCGATAGAGAAGCGTGAGCACGATCGATCCGAACGCACCCATTCCGGCACCTTCCGTGGGTGTCGCCCATCCCGTGAGGATCGAGCCGAGCGCAAAGGCGATCAGGATGGTCGGCGGCACAAGGCCCAGGAAGAACTCCCGCCAGACATGCGACCGGTCACCGGGGATCAGTTCTTCCGGCAAGGGCGGGCCTAGTGACGGGTTCAGCCAGCACCGGACCATCGCGTAGACGAGATAGAGCACTGCCATCATGATGCCGGGGAATATCGCCGCCGCGAAGAGGTCGGTGACCGGGATCTCGAGAACAGGCCCCATGACAACGAGCATGATCGAAGGCGGGATGAGGATGCCGAGCGTACCGCCGGCGGTGATCGTCCCGGAAGCAAGACGGACATCGTACCCCGAACGGTTCATCGTTGTTGCCGCCATGATGCCGAGGATGGTGACACTTGCGCCGACGATTCCGGTAGCGGCGCCAAATATCACGCTGACGAACAGGACGGCGACGAAGAGCGATCCCTTCATCCGCGCCAGCATGAGCTGCACGGCCGCGAACAGTCGCTCCATCAGCCCGGCCTGTTCCATCATGAATCCCATGAAGACGAACAGCGGCACCGCCGCGAGCGTCTGCTCCATCATCGAGCCGTAGACCTGCAGCGTCATCAGGAAGACGGTGAGCTTGATTCCGATGCCCCAGGCCCCAAAGACGAGTCCGAGGAAGATGAGCGTGAAGGATATCGGGAACCCCACGAAAATCGCGAACAGCATCGCTCCGATCATCAGGAGCCCGATTACCTCGTTGGCAATCTCGAACATCAGCGTGGCCACCGTCCGCGCGTCGCCGCATACCACGACTTCAGGATCTCGGAGACGCCCTGGAGCACGAGAAAGAGGACCCCGGCGGCCAGGGCGATCTTCACGGGCCAAACAACGGGCGCCCAGGTGCTGTCACCGGCGCGCTCGTTCTGCAGGAAGCTCTTTTCGGCGAAACCGTAGCCCGCCCACAGCAGAAAGATCATTCCGGGCATGAAGAGCGTGACGTAGAGCAAGAGATCGACCCGCCCCTGCGTCTTCACCGAGAATCCTCGGTAGATGAAGTCCGCACGAATATGAAGACCGCGCATGAGGGCATAGGCCGCTCCCAGCATGAACGACGTGCCGTACAGCATGCGCGAAATGTCAAATGCCCAGAGCGTTGGCGCGAGGAAGAACTTGCGGGCGATGACCTCGTAGACCATCGCGACGATGATTGGCGCAACCATCAGGCAGATTATCCGGCCCTGCCACTCAGAGAACCAGTCCAGCGCCCAGACGACCCGCCTGGCAAGAGGATGCATGTCGTCCGGCAGGGGCGCGTTCGGCCCTCCGCGGGCCTCGGCCAGCAACTCGTCGCCGGCCTCAAGGTCAATGTCGTCGAGGTCGTTCACCTCGTGCCCTCCCAAAGTGCCTGCCTCTGTCAATCACTTGCGCACCTCGTCTGCAAGCTTAGTCAATCTCGGCTCGCGCGGGAACTGCCCGGCCTTCCTGGTCACGAGGGGGCCGCGACGGGATCTCGCGGCCCCCCCTTCACCTACTTGCCGAGAAGCTGGTCGGCGTAGGCCCGTCCCAGGTTCGCGTTCGACGTCTGCGCGCCTGCCCAGAACGGAATCGCGGTTTTCGCGAAATCCTTCTGGGATTGCCAGACCTCTGCAAAGAACTCGTTCTGGGCCGCATTGGTCTCCAGCGCAGCGTTCGCAGCGTTCATGTATGCCGGGAAGTAGTCCGCCGGCGTGTCATGAAGCTGCACTCCGTGGTCGTTGATTAGACTGTCAAGCGCCTTGCCGTTCTCGTTGATCCGGTAGGCCAGTGACTTCATCAGCGAGGCGTTGGCCGCCACTTCGATCGCCTTCTGCTGCAGCGGAGTCAGCGAATTGAACACGTCCTTGTTGATGTAGAGGTCCGCGTTCACGACAACCTGATGAAGGCCTTGCAGGTAGTAGTGCTTCAGCACCTTCTGGAATCCGAAGACCGAGTCCGGCTTCGGGCAGCACCATTCCGCAGCATCGATGGTGCCTTTCTCAAGTGCCGGGAGGATGTCGCCGCCGCCCATGGCGACCGAGGCCACGCCAATGTCCTTGTAGGTCTGGCCAGGAATGCCCGGAGGCGTGCGGAAACGGTACTTGCGGAAATCGTCCATCGACATGATCGGCTCCTTGAACCAGCCGAGGGCCTCGGGGCCGACGGGCTGGAGCATGAAGCCCACCACGTTCACGCCCATCTCGTCCCAGAGCTGCTCATAGAGCTCCTTGCCGCCAGCCGACAGGAACCAGCTCAGAAAGGCGATGTTGTCCATGCCGACCCCGGCACCCGCAACGGGCGATCCGAAGAGCATGGCGGCGGGATGCTTGCCGGACCAATAGTGCGTCCAGGCGAATCCGCCCTCGATGAGGCCTGCATCCACCGCGTCAAGCGTTTCCTGCACGCCGACGACGGCGCCCGCCGGCAACACCTCGATCACGACTTCGCCGTCGGTCAGCGCCCTCACGTCTTCGCCGAAGTCCTTCAGCATCACGATCTCGTCGGCACTCGACGGGATCACCGACTGAACTCGTATCACTGTTTCGGCGAACGAGGCTTGTGCCATCATCGCCACGCCGACGGCTGCTGCCGCGGCGGTTCTGGTCAGTCTTGGAATTGCGAACATTTTCGTTCTCCCATTTTGCATGCCTTCCCGAATCTTCAGAAACCGGTCGCCGAAGGCGGTGCGACCGGACTATCTCAACCCGATTCAGTGCCCCTTGCCGAAGTCCATGCCTTCCATCAGGCCCAGCATGGGACCCACCCCGTAGTTCATGTCGAAGACGCCGCGAAACAGCATTTCGCCCGCGACGTAGACCAGCACCAACAATCCAACCCATGAAATCCATTGATACCGGGCCAGGATTTTCATGATTATCGTTGCGGCAAACGCCATCAGCAGGATCGCGAGGGCGAGCCCGAAGACCAGGAGCCGCACATCGCCGTCGGCAATCGCGGCCACTGCCAGCACGTTGTCGAGCGACATGGACACGTCCGCCAAAGTGATCGTCCAGAGCGCCGAAGCGAGGGTGCGCCGCGGCGCGCCCGTGTAGCCGGCATGCGGGTCGCCTGCCGCCTCCAGCACCAGTTCGGCCTTGGCATCGACACTGCCCCGGATCTCGGAATAGAGTCTCCAGCACACCCAGCAGAGGAGAAGGCCGCCCACGAAGAGCAGTCCCGGAATGCCAAGCAGCGTGGTGGCGATGACCGCGAAGACCACCCGCAGAAGAGCCGCAATCACCATCCCGAACAGGATTGCCTTCGCACGCAGTCCGGGCGAGAGGCCGGCGGCGGCCATGCCGATGATCAACGCGTTGTCGCCTGAGAGAATCAGGTCCGCGATGATGATGGCGCCCACGTCAAAGACCAGTTCCGCGGTCATGCCGGCCTGCCCTCGGGCACGGCCTGCCCGGTTCGGCCCGCAATGTTCTCTTCGAGAACCATGTCGCTCGCCTTTTCGCCAATCATGATTGTCGGCGCGTTCGTGTTGCCCGAAACGATGTTCGGCATGATCGAGGCATCCGCTACGCGAAGGCCGCCGATGCCGTGCACGCGCAGCCTGGCATCAACTACCGCCATTGAGTCGCTGCCCATCTTGCAGGTGCCGGTCGGGTGGTAGATCGTGGTAGACGTGTTGCGTGCCCAGTCGAGAAGCGCCGCGTGGTCTTCCACCGCAACCTTCGCCCCTGGCGTGTATTCTCCCGTGATGACCTCGGCAAGCGGGCTTTGGCGCGCGATCCTGCGTGCGACGCGAATTGCCTCGACGATCGTGTCCTGGTCGGTTCTTGTGGCGAGGTAGTTCGGGTGGATCTCCGGGTGATCCCGCATGTCCGCGGAACACAGGCGAATCTCGCCACGACTTTCTGGCCTGAGCTGAAGGACGCTCGCCGTAAATGCATTGAAGCCGTGCGGCTGGCTGATCCTCTCCGACGCGCTGAAGGGCTGGATGTGAAACTGGATGTCCGGCGTGGCAAGTTCAGGTCGCGTCTTCAGGAATGCCGTGCCGAGGCTCGCTGCCATTGTCATCGGGCCGGAACGCGTTGCCGCATAGCGTAAGGCTATCAGGCACTGCTTTGCGAAACTGTTGATCTCGGTGTTGATGGTCGAAAGGTTCGTCCTGTAGACCGGGCGGGCCTGAAGGTGGTCCTGGAGGTTCTTCCCGACGCCTGGCAAGTCCGCCACAACCTTGATTCCGTGCGCGCGAATCTCGTCTGCGGCGCCGATGCCCGAAACCATGAGAATCTGCGGAGAGGCGACGGCGCCGGCCGCAAGAATGACCTCGCGGCCTGCCCGAACGATCATGGTCCGCCCTTTGTGCCGCACCTTGACACCGGTCACGCGGCGCTCGTCGAAGTCCAGCGCCAGGACCGGACATTCCGTCAGAACGCTCAGGTTGGCACGACGCTTGGCCGGCCTGAGATACGCAACCGCCGACGAGCAGCGCCGCCCGTTCCTGAGCGTCAGCTGGAAATGGCCAACGCCTTCCTGCGTTGCTCCGTTGTAGTCAGGATTGGCCGGGTAGCCTGCGTTCACGGCCGCCTCGACCCAACGATCTACAATCTCGCGCTGAACGGCCGAGTCCGAGACGCTGAGCGGTCCGTCCCTTCCCCGGAGCGTCACATCGCCGTTGCCATAGCTCTCCGACCGCTTGAAGAGCGGAAGGACATCGTCCCAGCCCCAGCCGACATTTCCGAGTTGGCGCCAGTGGTCGTAGTCCTGCGGTTGCCCGCGCACATACAGGAGTCCGTTGATTGAACTCGATCCGCCTAGAACCTTGCCACGCGGCCACATGATCGACCGCCCGTTGAGCCCCGGGTCGGGTTCCGTTCGGTAGCACCAGTCCGTGCCCGGATTTCCCATGGTCTTGAAATACCCGACGGGAATGTGGATCCAGGGATTGGTGTCACGACCGCCCGCCTCGAGAAGCGCAACCGAGTGCCTCCCGTCAGCGGACAACCTGTTCGCCATCACGCAGCCTGCCGACCCGGCACCCACGATGACATAGTCGAATTCCACCAAGTTCTCCCCAGGCCTTGCCAAAAAAGTTAAAAAATGAGACTATTCGTCTCATTATTGAATTGCACCACGAAATTCGTGGATTTGCAAGCAAGTTGAACGGAGAAAAACCGGCATGCCGAAGAATGGCAGTACGCGCATTCCCACAAACCTGCGCGCCATCCTCCTTCTCGAAGTCATCGGGCGACAGGGCGGGCCGCTGTCAGCAGCGGAAATCGGCCGGCTCGCAGGGCTTCCCAAGCAGACTGCGCACCGGCTTTGCAATACCTTGGTCGAGGAAGGCTACCTTGCACGCGACACGAAGCGCGGACCCCTGCGCCCCGGGCGTCGGGCGCGCGAAATGGCCTCGGGCATCCTGCACATCTCGTCAGGCCACGTCGCGAGGCACCAGATCCTGAAGTCCGTTGCCGACCAGGTGGGCGAAACGGTGAATTTCGTCATGCCCGAGGATCCGGGCATGAGCTACAAGGACCGTGTCGAGACGAACTGGCCGTTCAGGATCCAGCTGCCTGTCGGCAGCCACGTTCCCTTCCACTGCACCGCCAGCGGCAAGGCGTTCCTCGCCACGCTGCCGGTTGCCGAAAGACGACGGGTCCTGAGTGGGATCAGGCTTGATCCCTTGACCAGAAACACGATCACGAATGTCGACGACCTCATGGACGAACTCGCGACGGTCGCCCGGCAGGGATATGCGCTCGACAACGAGGAATTCCTTGACGCCATGGTCGCCGTTGCGGTGCCGGTGCGTGATCGATCGGGTCGCTACTTTGCCTCGCTTGCGACGCACGGGCCGGTCCAGCGGCTTTCGCTTGAGAAGCTCGTGGCTCTCGCGCCTCTCCTTCACGACGCCTCCGAACGCCTGACTGCCGTGATCTTCGATCTGCACGCACGCCCGCATCCGGTCGAACAGGGTCCGTCGCCGAGTGAGACTGGCGAGAGTTGATGCGGGGAGTGACTGCCAGCATCGGGGACCTGTTCGCCGCACGGACCGACGATGCGGGCTCACGACGGATCCTGCCGCCTTTCCTTCCGCTCGACGAGATTGAGGTGCGGGAATTCGTTTGCACCCGGGACTCCGGAACCACGCATGCCTGCACCCGCAATGCGGCGATGGAAAAACGCTGGACAGGCAGGTTCAGGAATGGTGATTTCACGCCGACAGGTTCCTTGGAGGCAGGAAATGAGATCTCACTATCGTGTCGTCGTGATCGGAGGCGGTGTCGTCGGCTCCTCGGTTCTCTACCATCTCGCGAAACTTGGCTGGACCGACATCTGCCTCCTTGAGCGTTCGGTGCTGACCGCCGGATCCTCCTGGCACGCTGCAGGCGGATTCCACGCCCTGAACGCCGATCCGAACATGGCCGCGCTCCAAGCCTACACGATCGACCTGCTGTCAGAGATCGAGAAGGAATCTGGACAGGACATCGGCATGCACATGACCGGAGGCCTGACCCTGGCCGGGACGCCCGAACGCTGGGAGTGGCTGCAAGCGACCTATCGCATCTTCCAGTCGATCGGCATCCACGATTGCGAGCTGATCACGCCGGAAGAAGCGCAACGGCGCTGCCCGATCATGTCGACGAACGGTGTCCTCGGAGCCATGTGGGCCGATCGCGAGGGCTATCTCGACACGACCGGCACCGTGCATGCCTACGCAGGGGCGGCCCGCAAGCGCGGTGCCGAGGTCATCGAGCACACGAAGGTCGAGGAGCTGGTCCAGACAGCCGATGGCTGGCAGGTCGTGACCGACAAAGGCACGATCACCTGCGAGCACGTGGTCAATGCCGCGGGCCTCTGGGCCAAGCAGGTCGGCCGCATGGCGGGAATCGAATTGCCGCTTTCGCCGCTCAAGCATCATTATCTCGTCACCGACACGATCCCCGAAGTCGCCGCGTGCGAATTCGAGATGCCGATGACGGTCGATCTCGAGGGCTTCACCTACATGCGGCAGGACCAGAAGGGCGTCCTGGTGGGCATATACGAGATCGACCACGAGCACTGGGCCATGGATGGCGCGCCATGGGACTACGGCATGGAACTCTTCCAGGAGCAGCTTGACCGGATCGAGAACGAGGTGACGCTCGGCTTCGAGCGGTATCCTGCCATTCAGGATGTCGGCATCAAGACCTGGGTCAACGGCGCGTTCACGTTCAGCCCGGACGGCAATCCGCTCGTCGGCCCCGTGACCGGAAAGCCCGGCTACTGGTGCGCCTGCGCGGTCATGGCAGGCTTCCTGCAGGGCGGCGGCGTCGGCAAGACCCTGGCCGAGTGGATGATTCACGGCGAGCCGGAGGCCGACGCCTGGTCGATGGATGTCGCGCGCTACGGCGAATTTGCCGAGAACCGCGAATACATCCGCCAGACCACCGGCCAGTTCTATTCGCGCCGGTTCGTCATGTCCTATCCCAACGAGCAGCTGCCGGCCGGCCGGCCCCTCAAGATGGCACCTGCGCATGACGCCATGACACGGGCAGGCTGCCGCTGGGGCGTGAGCTGGGACCTGGAAGCGCCGCTCTACTTCGCGCCGTCGGAAGACTTTGTCGAAAACCTGACGCTCAAGCGCTCGAACGCGCACGACATCGTGGCCGCCGAGTGCAGGAACGTGCGCACGAATGTCGGCATGGTCGATATCACGGGGTTTTCGCGCTACGAGGTCTCGGGGCCGAATGCCGAGACATGGCTCGACAGCCTCCTGGCGTGCAGGCTTCCTGGCCCGGGACGGGCGCGGCTTGCGCCAATGCTGTCCGGAACCGGTCGCCTCAAGGGCGACCTGACATTGCTGAACTGGGGTGACGGGACCTGGTGGATCATGGGGTCCTACTACCTCCGTACATGGCACATGCGGTGGTTCAAGGATCACCTGACCGACGGCGTCAGTGTCCGCGACCTCGGCGAGGAGGTGGCCGGCTTCGCCTTGTCGGGGCCGAATTCGCGAATGGTGCTGCAAGAGGTCGTGCACGACGACATCGGCGACATTCCCTTCATGGGTTGCGCCAGGCTCGACGTCGGCCTGGCCGGCACGCGGGTAGCGAGAATTTCGGTGGCCGGCGAACTGGGGTATGAAATCAACTGCCGCATCGGCGATCACGTGATGCTGCGGCGCATGCTGCTCGAGGCAGGCAAGGATAGCGGGCTTCAGGAATACGGGTTCAACGCGATGCTGTCGCTCAGGCTCGAGAAATCGTTCGGCATCTGGTCCGCGGAATTCCGGCAGGACTATACACCTGGCGAAACCGGCATGGACCGCTGGATCGCCTGGGACAAGGGCGACTTCATCGGACGCGAAGCTGCCGTCGCGGAGCGTGACGGAAACGGTCCGAACCGGAAGGTCGTCACGCTGGACGTCGATGCGACGGATGCGGACGCAAGCGGCTACGAGCCGGTTTGGCAGGACGGGAATCTTGTCGGATTCGTCACGTCAGGCGGCTATGGCCACACGGTCGGCAAATCGCTCGCGATGGCCATGATCAACCGTGACGTTGCGACGGAAGGTGCCGGTCTCGCGGTCCACGTGGTCGGCGTGGAGCGTGCAGCGAGGGTGATCCCGCAATCGCCCTACGACCCGGACGGCAAGGCGATGCGCGGCTGATGGCACGGCGAACGCGCCGGTCCTCGCCCTCGGCCGAAGCCCGGCCGAAACGCGACTTGAACTACAGGCACCTGCGCAACCCGTTCCCGGTCATGGACCTCTTCGGGGCCGAGGAGATCGCAGGCATGCACGCGACGGCCCTTCGGGTCCTGGAGCAACTCGGGATCAAGGTGCTCCTGCCCGAGGCAAGGAAGATCTACCGGACGGGTGGCGCACGCGTCGAGAACGAGATGGTGCATATCGGCCGCGAGATGGTCGAGGCGGCCCTGGCTACCGCGCCCCGGTCCATTGCCTGCCGCGCCGGCGCGCGTGAACGGGACGTGGTGCTTGAACAAGGACGGCTCGTGTTTCAACCGGGCGCCGGCGCGCCGCATGCCACCGACCGTGAACGCGGCCGTCGCCCCGGCACGGCACGGGACTTTCGCGAACTGATCCAGCTCACGCATCACTACGACGTTCTCCAGATGCTGCCGCCGCTGGTCGAACCTCAGGACGTGGAAACGCACGTCCGGCACTACTTCACGCTTGAGGAGCAGCTCACGCAGTCCGACAAGTTTCCGTTCGTCTTCTCGCGCGGCACGCCGCAGGCCCTGGACAGCTTCGAGATGCTGGCGGGCTTCCGGGGCCTTTCGGACAGCGCGTTTCAGGCCGAGCCTCACTGCTACACCATTGTCAACACCAACAGTCCGCGCGTTCTGGACATCCCGATGGCGCAGGGATTGATCGACTTCGCGCGACACGGGCAGCTGTCGATCGTCACGCCGTTCACGTTGATGGGCGCCATGGCACCGATCACCGTCGCAGGGTCGATCACGTTGTCCCATGCCGAGGCGCTGGCCGCAATCACGCTGACTCAGCTTGCGAGGCCAGGCGCACCGGTCTGCTACGGCACCTTCACGTCGAATGTCGACATGAGGTCCGGATCGCCCGCCTTTGGAACGCCGGCGCATTTCCAGGCGTCGCTGGCGGCGGGCCAACTCGCGAGATTGACAGGCCTGCCCTGGCGCTCAGCTGCTGGTTCTGCTGCCAATCTCAACGACGTACAGGCCGCGAACGAGAACCAGTTGGGTCTCTGGGGGTGCATTCTGGCAGGTGCCACGATCATCATTCACGCCGCAGGCTGGCTGGAGGGCGGCCTGACCGTGTCCTACGAAAAGCTCGTGACGGACGTCGAAGTCCTGAACATGATTGCGGAACTCTGTGCAGGCGGTCGTGCCGGGGAGGACGAGATCGGCTTCGATGCGCTCGCGGAGGTTGGTCCGAGCGGACATTTCTTCTCGGCTGCCCAGACGATGGCTCGATACCGCACCGAATTTTACGAACCCCTGGTTCACGACTACGCGAACTTCGGAACGTGGAACGAGCGAGGCGCAGAGGATGCCACGGCCCGCGCGACCAATGTCTGGAAACAGGTTCTCGCGGAATTCTGTGCTCCCGAAGTTGCCGACGGGCGCATGGAAGATCTGCAGAGATTCATCGCCAAGCGCACGGCGGAAGGCGGTGCACCGCCGGTGAGTTGATGTGCAGCGCGCTGCAGGACAAGACCCGCTCCTTGCCGGAGGCCTGAACCAGGCTGGCGCCGATCGGGCTCGAAAGGTCACCGGTTTGGTGTAGCTGTCATTGCCGCACACAATATGTGCTAATGTGTGTGATGAAGGCGTTTCGGACGGAGCGCTTCCAAAACACATTGCAACAGCGGGACAACGACAATGAAGATCCCTGTCGGGCTGGACGTGTCCGTGGCAAGCACGTCGGTTTGTGCGCTTGGCGCCGTCGGCAAGATCATGAACAAGGCGAATGGGGCATTTGGATCCGGAATCGCTTGTCGAGCACATTCGCGATTTGCCTGGCAGCGTGACAGCTGTGGGCCTGGAGGCCGGCCCACTGTTGCAGTGGCTTCGCAACGGACTAAAGAAGCCGGGTTTGAGACGGTGCTGACAGAGACGAAGCGCGTGAAATCCGCGCTGAAGTCAACCTCGACAGGGCCGGACTACTGCAGGTCTGCTTGTTGGTACGGGAGAAACTCCATGAGTCAGGCGTTGCCGCCGCCAGCGCAACAGCAAAGAGAACTATGCCGCCCGCGGCGACGTGGAAGCCTCCGGACTTGCGGACTTTGGCCCAGCACGCGACATCAATTGCGAGATTCGGCAGCCCGGAACGCAATCAGCCGCTCCTGCCTGATCCCCGCGATGCTGTTGTGCTGAAACCCGCCGTCATTCGAACCGTCCTGCAGGTTGCCGGGCGGACAGGATTGACAATCCGGTACGCGGGCTGCGTTGTCAGGCTGCCGCGGCCGCTTCCTCGGATACGATGAGGCCAAGCACATCCCGCTTGGTCGCCTCTGCAGTGCTACGGATGCCGGAACAACGGCCGTTCCGCATCACCATTACCCGGTCCGCGATGGCGAACACATGGTCAAGATTGTGACTGATGACAATCAGCGCCATGCCTTGTTCCTTGAGACCTCGGATCAGCGCCAGCGTGTTGCGCGTCTCCTCCGGACCCAGCGACGCGGTCGGCTCATCCATGACCAGCACCTTGAGGTCGGCGTGGTAGATCGCCCGCGCTATAGCCACCGCCTGGCGCTGACCACCGGAAAGGTGGATCGTCGGTTCGCTGAGGTTTTCGAGTTCGATGCCTACATTGTCCTTCAGAACCCGGGTGGCCTCCGCCGCCATTCGGGCATTGTCAAGGAGGCTAATGCCCATAAACGAGCGCCATAGTTCATGGCCAAGGAATACGTTGCCGGCCGCGTCCAGCGCATCTACCAGGGCCAAGCTCTGATAAACCGCCTCGATGCCGAGTGCCCTGGCATCGCGCCGGTTGCCGATCCGCACCGGCACGCCCTCCATCCTGATCTCGCCTTCGTCCGGGACGAACACTCCAGTCAGGATTTTGATAAGAGTCGACTTGCCGGCACCATTGTCGCCGACAATCGCGAGCACCTCACCGCGCTCCAATTCAAGGTCGACACCTGCAACGGCGGTCAGTCCGCCGAAATGCTTGACGATGCCGCTCATTTCCAGAAGCGATGAATGCATATCCGTCATGGGGCCACCTTACCGGGTTGTTCAGCGCAGCGTAAAGCCGCCGTCAATGACCATCTCCTCGCCGGTCATAAAGGTCGACGCGTCTGACGCGAGATAAACGACGGCGGTAGCCAACTCCTCCGGACGCCCGAACCGGTTCTGCACGGCGGGCTTGCGCCAGTGATCCTCGGCGCCCTGCGGATCGCGGGCGATGATCGGGTCGAGCAGTTCAGTGTGAATGTAACCGGGAACAAGTACGTTGATCCGGATGTTGTGGGGCGCCCACTCCACTGCGAGACACTTGGTCAGCAAGTGCACACCCGCCTTTGCCGCGTTGTAGTGCGCCTGCTTCTGCGGGTAGTTGACAATCCGCGCCGAAAGCGAACCGACGTTGACTATTACGCCCGCCTGCTGGCGGATCATCACCCTGCCCACCGCCTGGCAACTCAGAAACACGCCGGTGAGGTTGATGCGAATCATCCGTTCCCACTCAGCGAGCGTCATGTCTTCGGCCGCCGCGTTGTGGGCGATGCCGGCGTTGTTGACCAGGATGTCGATCCTGCCGAAGCGCTCCTCGGCCTCTGCCGCCATCCGAATGAGGTCCTCGGGAGCGCCGATGTCGACCTGGCTGACGTAGGAGCGGTTTCGCCCAAGCGCCTTGACTTCTTCGAGCAGGCTCTCGGCGCGCTCGCGCTCCACTTCGTACAGGATCGCAACGTCGGCACCTGCTTCGGCGAGGCCCTTGGCCAGCGCGCGTCCTATGCCGCGAGAGGCACCGGTGACAATCACCGATTTCCCGTCAAGGCGAAACGCGTCCAGCGTTGGCGTGCTGTCAGACATGGTCGGGCTCCTGGCAGATTTGGCTGGTTGTTGGAAAGGGGCCCGATCCCGAACGACCTAAACGTTCGGGATCGAACATCCGTGGCTCAGCGCTCCAAGGTGCCGATACCGGTGTAGCGGAACGCCTCCCGCTCGAGTGCATCAATCTCCTCGACCGAGAGTTCTTTGTAGGCGATCGTGATCCGCCCAAGGAAGACCAGCGGAATGTCATCCTGACGACCCTCGAGATCCGCCTTGATGATCTCGGCGATGGAGACGCCGAAGTCATCTCCCATGCGCATTGGCGTCGCATCGAGCAGACCGTCGCGCAATGCTTCCAGTTCTTCACCTGTGCCGCCCCATGCGGTAACGAACACCTCGTCTAGAACCCCGAGAGCCTCGGCCGCCGACAATGATCCCATTCCCATTGCCGTATTGGCATTGTGGATCATGTCGACTTCCGGAAAGCCGGTGAGAATCAGGTTGGTGCCGTCGAAGCCGCCCTCGCGCTGGAAGTTGCCGTAGTGCTCGTAGACCAGTTCCCAGTCCGAATTCTCGACCAGGCATTCTGCGAAGCCGCCCGAGCGCTGGTTGTCGACCGATCCGGGGGTGCCGCGGTTCATGGCGACTTGACCCTCGGTTCCCACGTTTTCGATCACGTAGTTGCACATGATCAGCGCACCGGCGAGGTGGGAGAAGCCGGTGAATGCCAATGGCTGCTCGTCGCCCCAGACCTGCGGGACCTGGTCGTGGTTTAGGACGATCACCTGGAGGTCGGGGCTGTCGATCAGCCGCTTCACGTTGTCGGCCTGCAGCCCAAGCTCGGTCGGACCGAACACGACGTAGTCATAGAATTCCGCGTCCTGCAGCACCTGGTCGGTGTAGGTGGTCTGCAGATCGTGGTTTTCCATGCCCGAGGCGAACTGGACGGCCTCGAACGGAACGTTCATCTCCTTCAGCCGGGCTTCCATTGCCAGGTAGGCTCGAAGCCAGGCGTCGGAAACGTCCTGGCTGGGATAGATCACCGCGATCTGGATCGGCTCGTCAAGGCTGCCGGCAAACGGCGTGCCGGGCATGCCGACTGCATCCTGCATCGCCGCAAGAACATCTGCGTCGACAACCTGATGGTACCACCAGAAATCGCGCTCGTCGTCGTCGGGCAACGCCTGCATCGGAAACTTCTGCGCGGTTGCCGGAATCGCCAACATCGCGGTCGCGACCGCAGTGCAAGCGAAGCCATAGGTCACTCTTTTGGCTATAGTTCGAGTCAAGACTTCCTCCTCCCGTTTCATTCAGTTTGGCAGGCACAACGATGGCAGACCAAGTTTGTTCCTCGGCGTCGAGCCTGCGTGCGCAACGCCCAAGGGTTGTCTCTTCCGGGCACCGCCGCCTTGCTGTCGGCAACAGCTGCAGCCGGCCGACAGTACGATGATGTTCCCACCACAGGTGCCAATTGTCAACAACGGCAAGCATGTGCCTGACTGAGGTCTTTTGGTGCCTGTCCCAAAGAGGCCAATCGCGCAAATTGCCGAACTGGGCGTTCCGCATTGCAGGCCCGTCAATCGGCACGGATTGAACAAACGAAATTCAGAGGTCCTGAACTCGGGGCACAAGAATTCCAACTTTCGTGATGCCTTGGTTGCGAAGTTTCATCGTGTGCCCAACTCCGCACCCCTTGTTTTTTTGGTTCGCGGAGGATGGCCGTCAGCGCCGACGCTTGAACGGGCCTCAGGAAATCTTGCGTGCCCTTCATGTGCCCGCCTTGCTGGCGCAGCCCGGCAAAGCCCTTGTTTGTCTGCAAAATCCGGCCACAGGAAATCCGAAATCCCAATGCGAAGTCAGGACGTGTGAAATTTGCGTGCGACCGACGCTGTTGGACGAAAGTACGTTTCTGAACCGGACGGGCCATGCGGGCGGATTGCTGTCGAGAAGTTCCAGGCCCTTCCCTGCCGAGACCGGCACTTCAATTGAGATCCTGTTCGGGTACGCGAACTGGGGACAGCCGTCGACTATCCAGCCATGGTCGAAGCAGCCCTGCAAGTTAATGGCGCTGCCAGCCATTGAGTGGATTTCCTGATTAAGCCAATTGTTTGCGATCAGCGTGAATTCAATGCCGGAGGTCGGATCACGGGCGTGCTGAGCAATATGGCCTCGGGGTCAATCGTAGAGACTCTGGCCTGCGACCGGCGATTTTGCTGCTCAACACTTGTGCGAAGCCATCGATTTGGAGCGTCAATCCGTGTCGGGAGCGGTGACGAATTCAATGTCATGCCGACGTAATTTCCGCAGCGGTGCGAACAAGGGCGTGCGGCCATGCGCCAATCCGGCATCAATGGACACGTCGGACGTTTCGCGACACTCTTGGCTTGGAATTGACCGGGACCAGAGTCTTGGCCCTCAATTCAGCAATTCGGCCAACGACCAGTTCGATGCCAAGCTGTCGAAGGGTCAGGATGGCTCTGTGCTGCCAGTCTTGTTTCGACGCAATTTGCGGAACCAACCGCCTAGGGTACCACCGCCTTCTTGGAGACTGCTGTAGAAGCCGACCGACACTATGATAATGATTCCGGCCGCCACCTGCTGCCAAAAGAAATCCAGCCGCAGGTTGACCAGAGCATTTATGACCATTGACAGCAGCAGCACGCCGACCAGCGATCCGACCATCGAGCCGCGTCCTCCGAAAAGCGATGTGCCGCCGACGACAACCGCCGCGATTGTATGCAGCGTGAGGCCTTGACCCGAAGTGGCCTGGATCGCATTTAGCCGGCCCGTGAGCATGATCCCGGCGAATCCGGCCAATCCCCCCATCAGCATGTACTGGTAGAGCTTGTGACGGGCGACGTCTATGCCGGCCAGAACCGCTGACTCCGTGTTGCCGCCGATGGCGATCGCGTAGCGGCCAAGCGAACTGAAGCGGTAGAGCACCAAGCCGACGCCGATCGTGCCGATGCCGATCAAGGCAGGAAACGGGAACACGTCGAAAATGCGGCCACGGCCCAAGAACGGGATCGGTTCCGGAAATCGCGAGAGCACGATGCCGGCTGCGAGCACCAGCGCGATGCCGCGGTACACCAAGTCCATCGAAAGCGTGGCAATCAGGTCGGGAACATTGACGCGGGTGATGACGAAGCCGTTTGCAGCTCCGCATGCAACACCGACCAGCACGGCAACCAGCATCCCGGCAAAGACGTTAAGACCCAAGTCCTTGATCAGCAGCGCCATGACCACAGCCGAAAGTGCGGCGATGGCGCCAATCGACAGATCGATCCCGCGGCCAGTGATGACCAGCGTCATCCCCATGGCCAGAACCATGTAGATCGACGCGTCCTGCAGGATGATCATCAGGTTCGATATCCGGTAAAATCCGGGTTCTACGAACGCCATCACCAAGCACAAGGCTACGATCATGACCACGGGGCCCAGAATGTTCACGTAGCGCTCGAACCAAGGTAACTGTCGCCGACGCGAGCTGCTCACGTCTGGCGTAGTCAATGCCGGTTTCATAATAGGCTGTCCTCCCCGATCGATCGAAGGGCCGAAATTGGGGACTTACAAGGAAAGGTTTGCACCTTCCCATGTTCCGCTCTCGCGGCACGACGTTGTGCATTGGCGAAGACGCTGATAGCAGGGATTCGTTGCCTTTGGCAACCGGCGTCGGGGACTGGCGCAGCTGGACGGCGAGAGGCGTTTGAATTGGCAACCTCACTGACCCGTCAACATCGCGACGTTGTGCATTGGTATGGCGACGTTTGGGCGGTCGAAAGATCGAGCAGGGCGAAAGCCGATCTGCGCCCCGCGTGATGTTCCACACGAAAGTCCGATATTCAGGACATGTGCGCCCAACCTTCATCGGTTGGGCGCTGCCCGTGCGTCGACCTATCTTTGTAAGCCCCCATTATAAATGATTTATGTTGCCACTTGCCTCGATTGACGCCGTGCGCCCGAGTCTGGCCTTGCACGTCCTTCACGACGAAATCTGGCCGTGATCTGCACACGATGTTTGGATTTGGAATGCAATTGCGGCAGGTCGGCAGACACGCCGCAATGGCGGCAGACTCCCCTCCGAGTAATGTCCGTTCACGTGCAGGAGGTTGATCGTCCCGAGAAAGCGGTTGCGGTCATGGACCGGCAGGTTGATCACAGCGCCAAGGCCCAGCGCCTCGATCTTTTCGTGGTCGGGAAAGACATCGCGCAGCTCTTCGATGCTCTCCGCGAGAAACGGTACGCGCCGGTCCAGGACGATGTCGGTCCACCTGTTGGGAACGATTTCCTTCAGGCCGGTGAGGGGATAGGCTTCCTCGTCGCTCGTGTAGACCCGCTCGGCAGTGCGTGCGGCCAGATGAAAGCGGGAGCACGTAAAGAGCTTGACGCCGACCAGTGCTCTGCACATGTCTTCCAAGTGCCGGAAGAGTTCCTCCGGCGCCGCCGTGTGCAGGGCGCCAAAATCGTCGAGCAGTTCATCCAAAGCACTGCACCTCGCGCGGGAATCGGGTCAGGCTCTCAGCACCGTCTTCTGTGATCAGGACGTTGTCCTCGATCCGGACGCCGAGCTCGCCCGACCTGTAGAGACCGGGCTCGATTGTCACCACCATGCCCGCTGCCAGGGGCATGTCATTGCCCACCATCACATGCGGCGCTTCATGTACATCCAGCCCCAGGCCGTGGCCGGTCTTGTGCTTGATCATGTCCGCGAAGGGAGATTCGGACAGCACGGCCGTTGTTTCCCTATCGACTCTGTCGCAGGCAATGCCTGGGCCGGCGACCTCCCTGCCGCGGGCATTGGCTGCATGCACGGTATCGTAGATCGCGTGCGAACTCTCGGGTACGTGCTCGCAGAAAAAGGTTCGGGTGATGTCGGCGTTCATGCCTCCCCACGATGCACCGAAATCGACAAGAAGCGGCTCTCCCGGAGCGACGGTCCTGTTGCAGGGAGTTCCGTGCGGGTCTGCACTCTTCGGGCCCGACAGGACGATTGGATCAAAGGCGAATCCTTCCGCTCCTTGCGCGAGCATCGCCTGTTTCAGGCGCGCGACAATCTCGACTTCACTGTCGCCCGCGCGCGCAGTCGCCAACTGCTCATCGAGCGCGGCCTCGCTGATCGCGATGGCCCGGCGGAGGGCAACGATCTCCTCACGGTCCTTGCAAATCCTGAGCTTGGCCAAGGCGGGCTCGGCATCGACAACCGCGCCTTGTGGCATGTGCGAGCGGAGTGCCTCTAACTCGAACATGCGCATCCGCATGCTCTCGACGCCGACCGGACCTGCGAGCGCCTCAGAAAGCTTGCGAAACGCCTCCGCATGGCCCTCGCAATCCTGCCAGAAGAACGTCCTGGCCTCCGGGAAGGCCTCGCGCCATCTTGATCGCTCGAGTTCCGGCATGATCGCGAGAACCCTGCCTTCGGCAGTTACAAAAAGGAGCGTCGGCCGCTCCATCAGGTGAAACTCGAGCCCGGTCAGATATCGGAAGTTTGGGCCCGGCACGATGGCGAACGCGCTGAACCCTGCCTCTCTGGCGAGCAGGGCGGCGTGTGCCCGCCGTACGGAGAAATCCGTCACGTCGAGAACTCTCCGGCAGCCAGATCCATCCTGTCGCCGAAGGCAGGATACAAGGATCTGAGAATGACCCCGACTTCGTGCTCGACGAGCGCCTTCATCGCGTCGTCGCCAGAGTCGGCATCGCCGGCAATCACGGCCTCGATCAGGGCTTCCAGCAGTACGCCCGCCCGTGTTCGTTCTCCGGCATCCAGCTTGGGGAAGTAGAACAGGATCTTGGTCCGCATGCCGGCATCCAGACTGTGCGTGAAATAGCGATTCAGGAAGATGTTCCCGGTCAGCCGGGAGAGCGTGCGGTGCAGCTTGAGCGAAGTCCGGAACGCTTGCTCCCAGGCACCAGCGGACATCGCCTTCTCGAATTCCCTGTGCAGCGACAGCATGGGCCCGCGATCAGCACACCCGGTGAGCGCTGCAGCCCGAGCCGCCATGCGCGCAAGCACGAGATGGCTGTCGAAATACTCCCTCGCATTGTTCAGTGTAAGAGGCGCAACTATGCTCGTGCGGTTCGGCAAGAACTGCACCAGCCAATCGCCGTGCAGGAGCAGGAGCGCCTCTCGAATCGGGGTCCTTGACGTCTTGAACCGACGTGCAAGCGCAACTTCGTCGATCGCCTGGCCCGGCTCGATCCTGAGCCAAAGAATGTCATCCCGCAGCGCTTCGTAGACCAGGAGTGCACCCCGACGCCTCTGTTCGGTCACGGGGCTTTCCTCGATCTCGAGCATTCCCTGGCTCTCCGATGGCTGCGGCAAGTCAATTCCGTATTGAATAAAGTTTGCATAACGAGTTTGATCGGCATCAGCAACCACGCAGAAAGGGAGAGTCATCATGATTAGACGTGCAGCCTTGCTCTTGGCATCGGCGGCGAGCCTCGGCGCACTTGCCGGTGCGGTTCATGCCGAGGGAAAGATCGCCTACTTTGCCGCGGCCTCGCAGAACGGCTTCAATCAGGCAACCTATGAAGGCGTGCAGGAAGCGGCGGCCAGACTGGGCTACGAGAGCGAAATCTTCGACGGCCAGTTCGACGCCGCCCTTCAGTACAGCCAGATAGAGGATGTTCTGGCAGGCGGACAGTTCGACGGGATGATCGTGGCGCCGAATGACAGCGTCGGCATTGCCGGCGCATTCGAACAGGTGATTGCCGCCGGCGTACCGATCGGCACGGTGCTCTTTCCCGTCGGGCCGGAGTTGAACGTGCTGGAACCGCAGGTCGAGGGCATCACGGTCACCGCGGCTTCTCCGCCGGTGCCAGGCGCTACCCATCAGGCCGAGCTTGTGGCCGAGCATTGCGCCGACAAGGATCCCTGCAACGTTGTCATAATCATCGGCGCGAAGATCTTCCCGTTCGACAACCTGCGGCTGGAAACCTTCGAAAACGTGCTGGCGGGCCATGCAAACATCAATGTCGTCGCGGTCGGCGAGGGCTGGTATGCGCCGGATCCGAGCCTGCAGGCAATGACCGACATCCTGCAGGCCAATTCGGACGTGCATGCCGTTCTCTCGAACGCAGACCAGCACCTCGTGGGCGTGGAAATCGCGCTCGAGGCGGCGGGCTACAATCCTGCCGATCTCTATCTCACCGGGGGCGGTGCAGCGCAGATCGCAATCGACGCGATTCGCGAGGGACGCTGGGACGCAACGCTGGCCTATTTCCCGAAGACAATGGGCGCGCTTGCGGCCGAGCAGGTCATCAATGCCATCGAGGGCAAGCCGGTGACGGGCGTGATCAACATGGACACCGCAGGACCTATCGAGGCAATGATCACCTCCGAGATACTCGCGGCGAATCCCGACTTCGTGGCAGAGTGGGAACAGTAGTCCGCTAAGGGAATCCGGCCGGGGCCAGCCGCCCCGGCCGGATCTGTCGGGAGGACAAGGCGCATGGGAAAGAACTACCGCGTTGCCGCCGATATCGGCGGGACGTTCACGGACATTGTCTACCAAGACAGCGAGACCGGCACCTGCGGCGCGACCAAGGTACTTTCCACGCCGGAGAACCCGGCCCTCGCGGTCCTGACCGGCATCGGCGAGGTCGTCAGCGATTCGGACTCGATCGGGTTCTTCGTGCACGGCACGACCGTTGGGTTGAACGCGCTGCTCACGCGCCGTGGCGCAAGGGTCGCGCTCGTCACCAACGAGAACTTTCGCGACATCTACACGATCCAGGGCAACGATCGGGGCGAGATCTTCTCCATCCGCTGGAACAAGCCCGCACCCCTTACTCCTGTGGAACACACTTATACACTGTCTGGTCGCATGTCGGCAGAGGGCAAGGAGGTCGATTCGCTGCACCTGCCGGATCTCGACCGGCTCGTCGACGCCGCCGCGACGGAGGGCTACGAGGCGATTGCGATCGCCTTGCTGTTCAGCTTCAAGAACCCGGAGCACGAACTGGAGGCGTCCAGGTATCTCCAGAGTCGCCTTCCCGGGATCCCGATTGCGCTGTCGCACCGGATCAGTCCGGAATGGCGCGAGTTCGAGCGCATCTCGACCACGGTGATGGACGCCTATCTCGCCCCGGTGGTGCGGCAGTATCTCGAAACGCTGATCGAAGCGCTGGCCGACCGCCTGCCTGGTGGCGGGCTGCACGTGATGGAATCGAACGGCGGGGTGATGGGCGCTGGGGCAGCCAGCGAAACACCTTTGCAGACGCTGCTCTCAGGACCTGTCGGAGGTGCAATTGGCGGCAAGGCGCTTGCGGCGGCAACCGGGCGGGCGAACCTGATCTGCGTCGACATGGGCGGCACGTCCTTCGATGCGAGCCTGATCGTCGACGGTCACCCGTCGACCTCGAACGAGACCAGGCTCGAAGGGTTGCCCGTGCAGATGTCGGTGGTCGACATCCACGTGATTGGCGCGGGCGGCGGGTCGATCGCCTGGGAAGAAGCCGAGGCGATGCGCGTCGGGCCGCAATCGGCGGGCTCGAAACCCGGCCCGGTATGTTATGGCCTCGGAGGGACCGAGCCAACGGTGTCCGATGCGAACCTCGTACTGGGCCGGCTCGACGGTTCGAACTTCGCCGGAGGAAACATGGCGCTCGACCGCGACGCTGCGCGAGGCGCACTCGCGGCCATGGGGGATCGCTTCGGCATGAGCGCCGAAGACATGGCACAGGGCGTGGTCGACATCGTCAATTCCAAGATGGCGGACGCGATCCGCACCATCACCGTGCGGCGCGGCATCGATCCTCGCGACTTCTCGCTGGTGGCATTCGGTGGTGCCGGTCCCGCCCAAGCGACGGCACTGGCGGAGGAGCTGCGAATCAGCGAAGTGATCATCCCGGTTCACCCCGGCGCCTTTTCGGCCTGGGGCATGCTCCAGACGGACGTTCGACACGACTTCAAGGAAACGCTCTACGGTTTCTGGGATCTCATGGAGCACTCGCGTCTCGAGGGTGCCTTCCAGGCCCTGGCGACGCGGGGCCGCGACCACCTGGTCGCAGAGGGCATCGCGCCTGACGACATCAGCTTTGAACGTGCGATCGACTTTCGCTATTATGGCCAGGAATACGTGCTGACGATCCCGCTGCCAGACGGTCCCATCGACATGGATTGCGTGCGCACTGGCTTTGACGCCGCCTATGCGCGGCAATATGGCCACAACAGCCCGGAGAATCGGGTGGAAATGGCAAATATCCGGCTTGCCGCTCTCGGGCATCTGCCGCGACCCGAGAATGCGCCGCCCGCGCCGCTCGCAGCCAAGGCCGCGCGGGCGCGGGACGTCTTCTTCGACGGCACGGCGCAACCAACGCAAATACTTGACCGCAATGCGATCGCGCCGGACGGCATCGTTCACGGTCCCGCAATCATCGAGGAAGCCACGGCCACCACGCTTTTGCCACCCGCCTGGCAGGCACGCCTGACCGAGGGCGGGCATCTGGTCCTGACGAAGGGAGGCGCTTCATGAGCAAGGCCGATCCGGTGACTACCGAAGTGGTGCGCAATTTCGTGATTTCCTGTGCCGAGGACATGAATGCCTCGCTCTGGCGCTCGGCCCATTCGGCCGTGATATACGAGGGCAAGGATTCAGCAGTGGCGCTGATGGACGAGCAAGGCAACATGCTTGGCCAGTCGACCGGCGTGCCCCTCTTCATAGGTGCCATTGATGTCTGCGTGGACCACGTCAGAGACTATTACGGCGACGACATCCACGAGGGCGACATCTTCGTGATGAACGACAGCTACATGCAGGGCACGCACCTGCACGACATCACCGCCATCGGACCGATCTTCTTTCACGGAGAGCTTGTGGGGTTCGGCGCAGCTCGAGCGCATTGGAACGATATCGGCGCGATGGATCCGGGCTCGGTCATGGGTTCGATGAACATCTTCCAGGAAGGGCTGAGACTCGGGCCGACAAGGATCGTGTCGCGAGGCGAACCGATCCGAGAGTGGTACGACCACTTTCGGCTGAACACGCGGTTCAAGGATGCCACGATCGGTGATCTCGGCGCCCAGATCGCGGCAATCCGCACCGGCGAACGGCGGCTCGCCCAACTTCTCGACCGGATTGGTGCCGAAACCTATCGTGCAGCCTGTCACGACATATTCGAACAGGCGCGTCGGCTTGATCGCGCGGCGATAGCCGCGATCAGGGACGGAACGTGGTCGCGCGAGGGTTATCTCGACGACGACGGTGTCGGCAAGGAACCGATCAAGGTGGCGCTGACCCTCACCGTGAGGGGCGAGGAGGTGATCGTCGATCTCACCGGGACATCCGGTCCGGTGCCCGGCTCGGTCAATTGCGGGGCGAGCCAGACGGAGAGCCTCCTGAGACTGGCCTACAAGACGATGATCAACCCCGACCGGGCCATCACCGGCGGTTCCTTCGAGACCATGACGGTCGTTCTGCCCGAGGACTGCATGTTCAATGCCAAGGAGCCCGCGGCCTGCGAGTGGTACTTCACCGGTCTGGGGCTCCTCGCCGACCTCTTCATCTCCTGCCTCAGCGAGGCCATGCCCGAACGCTCGACCGCGGCGCATTACGGCGACTCGATGGTGGCGGGTTTTTTCTCTGTGGACGAGCGGCGCGGGCAATGGATGTCAATCGAACCGACCGCCGGTGGCTGGGGCGGCCGTGCGGACGGTGACGGGGAAAGCGCCTTGATCAACCTTGTGAACGGTGGATTCCGCAACATACCGGCCGAGGTGATGGAAACCAAGTTCCCGATCCGCCTCGAGGAGTTCTCCATTCGTCCTGACAGCGGCGGTCCCGGGCGCTGGCGCGGCGGCTGCGGCGTTGTGCGTCGCTATCGCGCGCTCGAGGACTGCTTCGGCGCGATCTGGTTCGAACGTTCGCACACGCCGGCCTGGGGCTTGAATGGCGGTGGTGACGGAGCGGGTCCCGAGGTGACGATCACCCAACCCGACGGCAAGCAGGAGTCGCTCCTGAAGATGGCGGCACGCGGCCTTGGCGCCGGAACGGTCGTGGAGACGAAGACCGGCGGTGGTGGTGGAAATGGCGACCCGATGCAACGCCCGTACGAAGAGGTGGCACGAGACGTCAAGAAAGGGTTCCTTACTCCGAAGGCGGCGCGGCGGAACTACGGGGTCGCGGTCGAGGCGGACGGAACCGTGGATGAGAGTGCGTCCGCGCCGCGATGACGCAAGCCGCCCTGACAGCGGAAGGGATCACGGTGCGCTTTGGCGACGTCGAAGTGCTTTCGGACATTGATGTCGAAATCGCCGCCGGCTCGATTCACGGGCTCATCGGCGAGAACGGTGCAGGAAAGTCGACACTTGGCAAGGTGCTCGGCGGGTACTACCAGGCCAGCAGCGGGTCGCTGGGCGTTTTCGGCAAAGGCATCGGTCGCTGGGATCCGCCGACAGCACTTGCCCATGGGGTCGCGATCATGCACCAGGAACTGCAGCTGGTGCCTCACCTCACGGTTGCCCAGAACGTGTTCATGGGGCTGGAAGAGCACCGCTGGGGCGTCTTGCGCCGCAACGAGGCCGTCCGACTTGAGGAAGTGATGCAGTCCAGCGGCCTCAGGCTGGACCCGCACGCTCTCACGGTCGAACTCCCGATTGCCGACCAACAGAAGATCGAGATCCTGCGCGCACTTGCACGTGAGGCACGGGTGATCATCATGGACGAACCCACTTCGTCGCTCTCAAGCGAGGAAATCGAACAACTTCATCGGATCATGGCGCGACTGCGCGAAGAAGGACGCACGATCATCTACGTGAGTCACTTTCTCGATCATGTGCTCGAGGTCTGCGACCGCATCACGGTGCTTCGTGACGGCCGACATGTCATGACCGAAGGCAGCACGGGACTGAGCAAGCAGGACTTGGTCAGCGCAATGCTGGGCCTGCAAAGAACCGAAACGCTCTACCCCCCGAAGCGCAAGGTTGTTTCGGAGCTTGCACTTTCGGTGCGAAATCTCAAGGGCGACGGGGTCGACGTGGAGACGCTTGACATTCACGCCGGCGAGATCATGGGACTGATCGGGCTCGTTGGCTCCGGTCGTTCCGAAATCGCGCGTGCAATCATAGGTGCGGACCGGGCGGCAGGCGACATCGCGTTTCTTGGCCGCAGGCTCGACCACACGATTCGTGCCGCGACCGAGGCAGGGATCGTCATGGTTCCCGAGGACAGGCGGAGGCAGGGGCTGGTAATGAGCATGCCGGTGCGTGCCAACATCATCCTGCCTCATCTGGAACGGTTCGCCCGGATCGGCGTCATGGAGACACGGCGGGAACGGCGGCGCGCGCGTGAACTGATTGACAGGTTCGGCGTGCGGCCCGCGATAATCGACGGCGACGTGTCACGCTACTCGGGCGGCAATCAGCAGAAGGTCCTGCTGGCCAAGTGGCTGGAGGGCGACCCGAAGCTGGTGATCCTCGACGAGCCCACGCGTGGCGTCGACGTTGGCGCACGCGAGACGATCCATGCGGCCATCTGCGAACTTGCGGCAAGCGGCAGCGCGGTTCTGTTGATCTCGTCGGAAATCGAGGAGGTCCTTGGCCTCGCGCACCGCGCCTGGCTGGTTGATCGCGGACGCCTCGTGCAGGAAATCGACCCCGATGCCGTGTCCGAGAGCGAGATCCTGGCCGCTCTCTTCCGGCATCAGAGCCTTGAGGCAGTCCCGGCATGACCCGCGCGCAGATGTTCAGGTTCTTTCAGACCTACGCGGTTCTCATCCTCATCTTCGCGCTCATGGTCACGCTTTCTGTCCTGTCCGACAGCTTTCTGACCGTGCGCAACCTCCTCAACATCCTGAACCAGAACGCCCCGCTGGCGATCATGGCTTCGGCCATGACACTGGTGATAATCGTGGGTGGATTCGACCTCTCGGTCGGCGCGATCTTTGCCGTGGGTTCAGTCACGTCCGCCTGGATCGCGCTGCATGTCGATCCTTATCTCGGGCTCCTTCTCGCACCGCTGATCGGACTGGGCCTCGGCATGGTCAACGGCATGGTGATTACCCGGCTCAACGTGCACTCTTTCCTCGCCACCATCGCAACCAGCCTGATCTTCAAGGGCGTCGCCATCGTCATCTCCGACGGGCGCCTGATCTCGGTACGCATCGACTCGTACATTTGGCTCGGCCGAGGGAAGTTCCTTGGCGTGTTCAACTCGATCTGGATCATGGTGACCTTCGCCCTGATTCTCACCTTCCTGCTTACCCGCACCACCTTTGGCCGCCGCATTTTCTCCGTGGGCGGCAACGAAGAGGCCGCGATCCTCTCCGGCATTCGCACCGACCGGATCAAGATTGCCACCTTTGCGCTCGCAGGACTTGCCGCGGGTCTCGCCTCGATCATCACGACGAGCCGCGTGGCCTTGGGCCAGGCCTCCGCGGGCCAGGGGATGGAGCTGCAGGCCATTGCGGCAGTGATTCTCGGTGGCACCAGCATCTATGGCGGACAGGGCGCCGTCTGGCGCTCGCTGGCCGGAGTCTTCCTGCTTGCGCTCATCAACAACGGCTTCAACATCCTGAATGCGGATCCCTTCTTCCGTGACCTGACCACGGGACTGGTCATCCTCGCCGCCATCGGCGTGAGTGCAATCGGCCAGGCGCGTCGCTGACGCCGCTCCGGGCTTCGCCACCACGATGCATGCCGCGGTCCTGAGCGACGCTCCTGCCTGTCTGTCACGGCCGGCGAGGATTGCCCGGCCCTTGCAAAGGCCCGCGCCCGCGGGAATCGGCGAAACGGGCATGCAATTTCGTGCATGCATGCAGTCCGGACACGACCGGTCTCGCCTTCCGACGCGGCGGAGACGATGCCAAGAGCGGCAAGATCTGCAACCAAGGCATCGCGTCTGGATCCCGTTCGGATTGAACCGACGCCTTTGCGAGGCTTGCTTCGGAACCGACAGGTTTCGGATGAGAGTCGTCGTCCCCGGCGGGCGTTTTTCAACTCTCCGCGCCGCCATTGGCCTTTGCGATGACCGATGGCCTGCTGTATTCGTTGGCCATGGCACAAAGGACGGTCTCGCCGACTCGAACGAGACCGCTTCGGCATCGGGCGGATGCCGAAACGGTTCCGGCCGAGTGTTGACATGAGCCGCGACGGGATTCGCGCATCCTGTCTGGCTGAGGAATCGGTGCTGATCCGCAATCTGGCTGCAGTGACGGCGCTTGACGCCACCGACCGGGCCGCAATCAGCAGACACGCGGCTCGCCTTGTCGAACAGGTGCGCACGAGCGGTCGGGCAGGCAGGATGGAGGCCTTCCTGGCCGAATACGGACTCTCGACCAAAGAGGGTGTCGCACTCATGTGCCTTGCAGAAGCGATGCTTCGGGTGCCTGACGCAAGGACGGTCGACGAGTTGATCCGTGACAAGATCACGCCCCATGACTGGGCGGCACATGTCGGCGATTCCGGATCCATTCTTGTGAATGCCTCCACATGGGCCTTGATGCTGACGGGCCGGATTCTGGATGACGACGAAGAGGGCGTTGCCGGCACGCTCCACGCCCTCGTTCGCCGATTGGGCGAACCCGTGGTTCGTACCGCCGTCGGGCGCGCCATGGCGGACATGGGCGCACAGTTCGTTCTTGGCGAGACCATCGAAAGCGCCATCGAACGCGGCGCCAGGGTGTCGGACCAAGGCTGCACCCATTCCTTCGACATGCTGGGCGAAGCTGCCCGCACGGAACGCGACGCCGAGCGCTATCTTGCAGCCTACGATGCGGCAATTTCCGCGATTGCACGGGCGGCCAGGGACGACGAAGTCCGCAACAATCCAGGCATTTCCGTCAAGCTGTCGGCGCTTCATCCAAGATACGAGCGAAGCCAGGCGAAGACGATGTTGCCCGAGATGGCCGAACGCCTCCTGCCGCTGGCACTGGCAGCAGCGAAAGCGGGCATTGGACTCAACATCGACGCGGAAGAGGCAGACCGGCTGGATCTTTCGCTGGACGTGACCGAACGAGTGCTCGCCAGTCCCCTGCTCGCTGGCTGGGACGGATTCGGCGTGGTCGTGCAGGCCTACGGACGCCGTGCAATGCCAACCATCGACTGGCTCTACGACCTCTCAGCCAGACTGGATCGGCGAATCATGGTCCGGCTGGTCAAGGGCGCCTATTGGGACACCGAAATCAAGCGCGCCCAGGTGCTCGGGCTGAAAGACTACCCGGTCTTCACACGGAAGGCGCATACGGACATCAGCTTTCTGGCTGGTGCGCGACGGCTCCTTGCGATGAAAGACCGGATATATCCACAGTTTGCGACCCACAATGCCCATTCCGTCGCGGCTATCCTGCACATGGCCGATGGTGATCGAGCCTCGTTTGAGTTCCAGAGACTTCACGGCATGGGCGACGCGCTTCACGAAGTGATTCGACACGCCGAGGGTACACGCTGCCGAATCTATGCGCCGGTCGGCACCCACAAGGATCTGCTGGCCTACCTGGTCCGGCGACTTCTGGAGAACGGAGCGAATTCCTCGTTCGTCCACCAGATCGTCGATTCCTCGGTCACTGCTGAAGAAATCGCCCGCGATCCGGTTGCCGCACCCGAATCGAGCGGTTTCGCCCCGAACCCGGCCATACCGCAGCCGTCTGAAATTTTCGCGCCTCGTCTGAACAGCAAGGGCTGGGACATTGCGGATCCGCTTGATCTTGCCATGATCGACGCCGGGCGAAAGCCATTTCAGGCACCCTTCCAATGGGACGCCGAACCGCTTTCGCCGTGCAAGCATGTCGGCCAGGCACGCACCGTCATCAACCCTGCCGACCCAAATGACATCGTCGGACATATTGTCGAAACGCATCCT
Organism: Paracoccaceae bacterium; assembly: GCA_965208685.1. Classification (GTDB taxonomy): domain Bacteria; phylum Pseudomonadota; class Alphaproteobacteria; order Rhodobacterales; family Rhodobacteraceae; genus JAJEFO01. The sequence continues at coordinate 3,537,108 of CBDBPL010000007.1, forward strand.
GACCGAGTCGAAGGGTGCGTGACGGCCGCAATGGATGCACAACCGGATTGGGAGTCCTTGGGTGCGCCCAAGCGCGCGGAAATCCTGCGCCGGGTCGCCGACCGCTACGAAGCCAACGCCTTCGAGGCATTCGCCCTTCTGGCCCGAGAAGCAGGGAAGACGCTCATCGATTCTGTGGCGGAAATGCGTGAGGCCGTGGACTTCCTCCGGTACTATGCGGACGAGGCCGAACGGGCGGGCGACAACTGCGTGGCGCGCGGCGTCATTGTATGCATCAGCCCCTGGAATTTCCCGCTCGCCATCTTCACCGGCCAGATCGCGGCGGCGCTTGCCGCCGGCAACGCGGTCATAGCGAAACCCGCAGAGCAGACGCCGCTGATCGCGTCTCGCGCGACAGCCTGGATGCGCGAAGCCGGCGTGCCGGGCAGCGTGATCCAGTTCCTGCCTGGCGAAGGTTCCGGGATTGGCGCCTCCTTGACCGCAGATTCCCGCATCGGCGGCGTCTGCTTCACGGGCTCGACCGACACCGCGCACGTCATCAATCGCCAGTTGGCCGAGGCGGCACCTGACGCCCTGCTCATCGCCGAAACGGGCGGCATGAACGCGATGATCGTTGATTCCACCGCGTTGCTCGAGCAGGCCACACGCGACATCGTCCGCAGCGCCTTTCAGTCATCCGGGCAGCGTTGTTCCTCGCTCAGGGCGCTCTACGTGCAGGCGGACGTCGAGGCCGAGCTCGTCCAGATGCTCGAAGGCGCGATCGACACGCTGGTGATTGGCGATCCAAGGCGGATCGAGACCGACATCGGACCGGTCATCGACGCCGAAGCCCATGAGGGCATCACAGCCTACATCGATGCGCAGGCCGCTGCGGGCCGGGTCATCAAGCGGATGCCGGTACCGGCGAACGGGTTCTTTGTTCCGCCAACCTTGATCCGCGTCAATGGAATCGAGGATGTCGAGCGCGAGGTGTTCGGCCCCGTCCTGCATCTGGCGCCATTTGATGGCGACCAGATCGACCAAGTGATCGAAGAGGTAAATGCCAAGGGCTTCGGACTCACTTTCGGCCTTCACTCGCGGATCGATCGTCGCGTGCAGCGGATTCTTGATCGCATCAACGTAGGCAACGTTTACGTGAACAGGGACCAAGTGGGCGCCGTTGTCGGTTCACAACCTTTTGGCGGGCACGGGCTTTCGGGAACCGGTCCCAAGGCGGGCGGACCGAACTATCTATCGCGCTTGTGCATCGGACCACGTCGTCCTAGCGAGGTGCACCTTCCAGGCAGAGCGGTGGCTACGAGAGAGATCAAGGAAGCGATCGAGCATCTCGCGTCCAAACCCGTCCCGAAGCCCGCCAAACGCATGGAACTCATTCGCGCGTCGCTACGAGAAGGTTCCACGGCCAACGTGTCCGCGATGGCAGCCGTCGCCGCCGGTCCTCTCGACCTGCCGGGACCAACCGGGGAATCCAACCAACTGGAACTTCGGCCAAAAGGAACGATTCTCTGCCTCGGCCCGGGTACGGGAGCAATCCATGCCCAGGCAGTGCAGGCACTCGCGACCGGAAACCGGGTCGTGGCTGTATCCGAAACCGGATTCCAGGAACTTGAGCGCCTTTCCGGCTCGGGTCTGCCGATTCGGGTTCTTGAAGGCAGCGTTGAGAATCACGCGTCCCTTGGCTCCCTGCCGATTGACGCCATTGCCGCTGCCTCGTTGGCGGACGATGCCAGGTTGGAATTGCGAAAGGCACTCGCGGCACGTGACGGTCCCATTGTCCCGCTCATCACCGAATTGAACGATCCGATCGCGTTCTGCAACGAACGCAGCATCTGCATCGACACGACTGCCAGCGGCGGCAATGCAGCACTACTGGCCGAGTCCGATCGTTGATTGAAGCAATTCCTTCAATGTGTGCCTGCTCCAATACGAAGAAACCTCGGAGTTCCAACCAAACTGCCCGGATCCTGCATTGGCTGGCGATTCCGCCGCCATTGCAAAACCCGCGCGCCGGCGGAATGTTCGAACGGGGATCATGCAGCCGAATTCCGGCCTATTCGCAGACGACTCCGTCGCCGTCGCCGTCCGTCATGAAGCGGTAGGCGGGATGGTCTCGGGGCACAGGCGCGATGCCAGGTGATGTGCCCGTTTGTCGCCTTGCCTCCGCGCAGGTGATGTGCCCGTTTCGATTGTCGTCGTACAGACCGAGCGCATCGACCGTGCCACCGGAATTCCCGGTTTGTCGCGCGGCAGGTTTCTTGGCCTCTGGGACGACTTCTCCGTCCACAAACACCATTTCGGTGGACAAGCAACCTGATAGCACTTGCTCAAGCGCCGCCGCCTCTCTCATGTCTACAGCAAGGTCGTACTTGAGCTTGACGGCAACGACCCGGCCAGCAAACCAGCAAGCATTCCTTGGCGGCATCCACTCCCCGGCGTCGTAGCCGCATTTGCCGCCATGTCCGCAACGGTTCACCTCCGGTGCGGCGAGGGTCAGGTTGAGCAAGTCCCCGGAAAATCGTCGACGGGTTGCAGGTTCGGCAGCGCAGAGCCCGCTGTCATGCGCCTCCGAAATGGCGACGATGTGCTCGACATCGGTCTGTCTGCCGCTAGCAAAGTAGCGACCGGTATAGGGTCCGTAGACGCGACCATCCATTGATGCGATTACCGCTGCCTCCGCCGACCTTGGATATGGATAGTCTCGACGAGCATAGGGTGCGCAGCGAAATTCCTGCGATACCGTCAGGCCCCGCCAACTGTCGCCGATTGCCTGCGCCGAAGCGTCGTCCCGCAGCATACTCGGCCCCGAGACCGTGACGGCAGCGAGGGCTGCGAACACGGCATGACGCATGCAAAGGAGCCGCGACGCGACGCCACGAAACGCAATTGCCCGCCACCCCGCAACAAGTGACCGAACATTTGGACATGCACGGTCGCATCGAGGAATGTCAGGGTTCGGAGACCGAACCCCGAACGGCAATCTGCGAACACACTTCGTCACGATTCCTCCCAGACGTTCATCTGACGTCCCCCTGGATGGGGACGGCGCCGAAGCCCGGCGGCGCACCAGACCGTGCAAGGCTACGCTTTGGATCTCGACGGTCGGCATTCCCGGTGGATCTGAACGCTGGTTCACCATTGACTAGATGATTTCCCCATGCGCGGCAAATGACCACGAGAGCGCATTCAACGACGAATTGAGCCGGGCCAGCAGACACAATCAGGCTCTGGTGGCCACGGGGTCCGGAAGGAGCCGGTCTTCGGTGCAAGCAGCAAGCTACGAATTCTCGGAACTTCGAGTGCAAAGTCCTTTCAACACGTCGAATGCGTTTCGAAGGACCAGAGTGACAGTGCCAAGCGTCCTGTCGCCGCCCAGGGAAGTGTCCGCGCAGTACACTTGCCTTCGAGACACTTGCCCGTCGAGCGACCCCGTGGACGGTCATCGCATCCAACGCGCCTCCGGCCCGGATCAGGTCCAGCGATCGGGTCAAAGCAAGGGATTCCATGTCCTCTTGAAGCGTGATACCGTCCTTCTGGCCGCGACGTGTCCGCGCTCTGACAAGGCGGCGCTTACTATGGCAATGGCGTCCGAGAAAGCTGACTTGCATGGCTCCCATCATCCAGCTGACCGGCATCTCCGGAATCCTCGTCACCCCGTTTGACGAGGAGGGCAACATTGCCACCGACCGGCTCGCACCCATCGTGGATCGGGCAATCGAGGCGGGCATTCACGCACTGACGATCAACGGGAACACGAGCGAATTCTACGGCCTGACGATCAACGAGGCATTGGCAATGGCGGATGCCGCCGCTGCAACGATTAACGGACGCGCGCCCTTGATCGGCGGAGTCGGACGTTCGGTGCATGAGGCCTGTGCGTTGGCTCGCGCTTCCGTTGCGGCAGGTGCGGCAGCGATCATGGTCCACCAGCCGCCCGATCCGTTCGTCTCGCCCAAGGGCCTGAGGGACTACGTCGCGCATGTATCGGACGCCGCCCAAGGCATTCCGGTACTGCTCTACCTTCGCAACGACGCGATCGGCTCAGGCACGATTGCGGACCTTTGCAAGGTCGATAACGTCGTTGGCGTAAAGTGGGCAACGCAATCACCCGGGAACCTGGCCCAGGCCATGGCCGCCTCTCCGGATCACATCGTCTGGATCTGCGGACTGGCCGAGATCTGGGCTCCGCAGTTCTACGCAGTCGGGGCCCGCGGCTTCACGTCCGGCCTCATCAATGTCTGGCCGGAACGTTCAGCCGAGATTCACGCCGCGCTTGATTCAGGGAATCTCGTCAGCGCGTCGAACCTCATTGACAGCATTCGCATCTTCGAAGAGCTCCGCGCGGAGGAAATGGGCGGCACGAACGTTTCGGTCGTGAAGACCGCATTGGCCCTGATGGGCGAGAATTGCGGACCGACGCGTCCACCGTCGTCCTGGCCTCTTTCCGAAGCGCAGGAATCGCGGCTTCGTGAATTCCTGAACGAGCATGGCATCGACTCTCGCGCAGTTCGCTGACGATCGCCCGAACCTTGCCGGCTTCATGGACGGCTCGCAGGACATGGACTCGGCCGGGCGCATCTCTGTCGCACCTGAAGACCGGATGGCCTGAACCGGGGGAATGCCCACCCATGATCCTCTTGCGCAGGCACTCCGTGACGTCGGCGTCAACACTTGCCCTTCTGCGCGATTCAACTTTGCAGCCGAAACGACTTTGGCTTCATTCCAGGCTCCTTGGGCGAGCGATTGCGAAACGTGCGAGCAGATGTTGCACAACTCGCACGGCTCCTTTGCCAAGCTGCGTGACCGCAAGAACCACCATGTTGTCTCGGCAATCCAGGCGGTGCCGCCCTGCACCGGTTCGGTGCCAGTTCCGTGCGTCCACCACAGGCCTGCCGACCGCCGCCTGCTGACTTGACAGAGGTCGAAAGAAAGACGTTGCGCGGCGTGATCGAAGAAGGAGGTAAGACCCCCGCTCTCGGAGAGTCCACAAGTGCGCCCAAGTTTCGGCCTCCTCGCACCAAGGTCAAAGACGTCCCAGCAGTGCGAAATGATGCCCATTGTGGTGCATCCACTCGATTCGTGCGGCGGCCGGGCATCGCGAACTCACCGATTCAGGGTTTGATGCGCACCGTCGCGTGACGCTCCGGCCCGCTTAGGTCTCGAACGTCCACGTCGTGACTTGCCGCCAGTCCTGGTCAGGACGCAGCGTGATGTCGGGAAATCCCGGTTCGTGAGGCGCATTGGGCCAGAACTGCGCTTCGAGGGCAAAGCCGCAATACGGAACAGGCGCGGCACCGTCATTGGTGCGCTGGTCTGGACAGGCAAGTATGTGCCCGTCGAAGGCCTGAAGTCCGGGCTCCGTACTTGCCATTGCCATCGTGACGTCGGGACCAGTCAGTCGCGCTACCTCCGTAAGCGGCCGACGGGCGTCGGAAAGGCAGAAATTCGTGTCAAGGAGGCCATCGACGCCATCGTTCAGGGCGCGCCCGCCGCGGTAGTCGAAGCGCGTGCCAGCCACGTCCGAAATTTCACCCGTGGGGATCGTTGTTACAGGATCGCTGGGCAGATACCGGTCAGCGTGAATCTGCAACACGTGACCGCCGGTCGTGGGCGCTTCGCCAAGATTCCAGTAGCTGTGATTTGCAAGATTAAGGATAGTCGGGGCGTCAGTCCTTGCCGTGAGGGTGAGCGACAGAGTTCGATCTGAAATCTCGAACCTTGCCTCGACGCGACGCGTGCCCGGGAACCCGCCCTCGCCATCGGCTGCCAAGAGCACGAGGGTGGCATGGCGCTCGGAATGATCGACGAGTTCCCAGACTCTCGTGTGAAACGCGCCGCCGCCTCCATGGAGGGTGTGGGCGTTGAGGAAGTTCTTCTCAAGGCGATACTCGGTGCCGTCTATCGTTGCACGGGCGCCCGCAATGCGATTTGCGACCGGACCCATGATCGTTCCGCAATGAGCGAAAGGCCCCTCATAGGCCGAGATGTCCGGGCTCCCAACGGTCAGGCTGTGCTGCAGGCCTTCGAGGCGGACGTCTTGAAGCGCGCCGCCAAATGTTATGACACGTGCGGAGAGCGGGCCATCCTGAAGGGTCACCCGATAGACTTCCCGGCCCGAAGCGGTCACGCCAAAACTCTCGATCATGCCGACGAGCCTTGCATCCTGACAGACGAGACGGCAAGGCCGTCCATGACGTTTCTTCGTTGCAGTCGGGCGCGTCCGGACCATGCGATTGACACCCAGGCAACGGGTCTCGGCGACAGTGCCGAGCGGCCATGGAAACGGGCCGTCTACTGGGACTCAATCGGATTCCGCTTGCCGGGCGGATTGCCGGCAAGGTCGCCCGCTTGTGCCATCAGCCAATCGCATGCCGCCTGAGCCGCCGAGGCCGCCTTGAGAATCGCTCGATGATCCGAATTCAGGATCTTGATCCACTCCTTCAAGTAGTTCGCGTTCTCCTCGAAGCGGGGCTCAATGCCGAGCAGTGCTCCTGCCATGGCAGAGCCAAGTTCGGCTACGAGCTCCTCGTGCGCGTATCGGGTGTCGCTGAACGCCTCGCCCAAGCGCCGGTCTAGCCGATGCGGAGCCCCGGTCGCGTGAATCGTCTCGTGCAAGAGCACTCCGGCGTAAGTGGCGCCATCCTTGAAGAAATCCTCGGGCGGCATATGGATCACGTCACGGGCGACATCATAGAATGCGCGAGGCGCCCCCGAAATCTCAAGCCCGATGTCCAGTTGTCGGAACCATGCCATCAAGGCAGGGTCAACTCCTGCTCCGGAAACCGTCGGCCGGTCGACCGCCGTGCGAAACTGCTCGTCCAGGCCATCGATCTGGTCCAGGTTGAAGACCCGATAGGAACGCAGGTATCCGTATGTTGTCGGTTCCTCACCGGGGATTTCGCTTTCGCGCACCACGGTTCCGACCTTGATTACCCTGGTGCCGCGCTCGCCCTTGCGAACCTGGCCACCGCGTGCCGCCGCCTGACGATACGTCATCCAGAATGGCGCTGAGTATCCCTTGGAAATTGCCTCACGCCAGAGAACGACCACGTTTATCCCTCGGTAAGGCGTGCCACAGGCTCGAAGCGGCAACAGCGCAGTGCCGCCGCCAGCCTTCCAAGGGCTGCGCCAAGGCGCGGAGCCTCGCGTCAAGGCATCGACGATCGCGTCGGTCACCTCATCGCAGATCGCTCGGGTCCTGCTGACCGTTGCAGACGGCTGCCTCTCCTTGCCGCTTCCCTCGGGCATGCCAGAAGCGGCCGCAGCTTCCTCGACTTCAGTCCCCTTTGCCGTGTTGGCATCCCGTGCTTCTCGCCACACTGGTTCGGCACCATCGTCACATTCCTGCAGCGGCCCTCTGAAATCGAACCGGATCGAATGGCGCGTGCGGGCACGCAGGTTCAACCTGGCACTGACCGCGGACGTTCCGGCCATCACCTGGCCACCCCGCAGGAAGCGCCGCCCTTCAGGACGGGGAGGAATGCGGGATCTCGTGTTCCTTGCATCGCTGCGGTCTCCTTCTTCCGTGAAATGTCGAAGCGGCATTCGCGGCCGTCGCCGCGCTGAACGATGCGGCAGAGCCAGTGGGAGACGCCCTGGACCTTGCCGCCGGCGGTCAGGACGTTGAAGGAGCCCGAGACCTGCACCGCGACGCGCCCGACATGGACGCCCTGCCGGTCGACGACGAAGACGCGGCATGCGCCGCTCTCGGAGTCGCGTAAGCTTCTCCCTTGGCGCCGACCGGAACCGGGCTCCCCTCGTACGGCCTGGCCACCCGCGTTCCGGTTCGCCGCGTTTCGTGCCCGACCAGGCGTGTCTGCAGGCGAACCTTCGAGCGCCAGGAACTGAGAATGCGTCCCGGGGTCGGTCCTCAACCTATGGTTCAGGGCAGATTGGATGATGGTCTCCCTTCTCGCGGCGGTCAGCATGGGCTGTCGATGCTTCCGCCCCTCAAGCCCGTCCCTTCAGGGAGGAGCCGCTGACGCGCACACGAACCGCGCAATGGATTGAATGGACGCGGAAATCCTCCGAAGGGCGAACTGACCAGATTGTCTGCAGGTGCATCATCAACAAAACTCCAACTGTGCGGATTGACATTCGCAGTATGGAACATATTATGAACATCCTCAAGTGTCATTTCGGAACATAAATTGAACACTGCGCGCGCGGAAACCGATCGTCATTCGTTTGAAAGGGAGGAACTTGACAATGTCCAATGACCCAAGGGACCCAGACGGCGGCGACAGCCCGCGCACGGTGTCGGCGGCGGCGACCAACTGGGCCGAGAGAGAACGCAAGGCGCAAGAAGCGCGTCAAAGAGAACGTGCCGAGCTGGGGGACCTTCTGCGCGTCAAGGGCGTGGAACGTGTCGAGGCGGGCTACGACGGCTACGGTGACTCGGGCAACGTGAACCATGTCGCCGTGTCGCCGGATGAAGCCGAGGTCAAGGAGCTGGAAACCAGGCTTGCCGACTTCATTTGGGCGACCGCCTACAACCTGAATCCCGGGTTCGAAATCGACGACGGCGGCGACGGCACGCTGACTTGGGACGTTGTCAAGGATCGGATCGACGTCAAGCACGTCGCGTTCATCTACGAGAGCTTCGAGTCGGTCCACGAGGACGTCTGAGATGGCGCATCCGAATCACCATGCGGAGAGTTCCGCGCGCAAGTTCGGTGGCGCGCCGGCCGATTACCACGCGCTTCATGACTGGTTCGATGCATCGAAATCGCATGAAGCGCTTCCGGTCCATCGGGCCCTGCGGCATCACAGCCTCGGAATCTTTGAAGCGCAGCGGACATTTGGCCGCACGCTCTTCAATTCCGACGGGAGGGAAGTGCCTGTCCGCTTTGTCGCGGAACAGCACGTGCGTGAAGATTGTCGACGAATTCCGTCTGTATCGGATTGGCTGAGGGGTATCCCCGTCGCATCGTGGATGGTGAACGGAGTCATTCTTCCGGATACGGAGCCGGTGGCTTCGGACAAGCAGGCAGACTGGCGTGCGTCCGTCGCCGCCAGGCAAACTATCTTGGGGTTTGAGGACTGGTTGGCTGATCGCGAGACGCGTGAGAAAGCCGCATCGACCTGAGCTGGACGGGCACGACTCGCCACGATTGAATCTCCAGACGTCACCTTGCCGAGTTCCGCACGATGCGGCCCGAGGCATTGCCTCGATCGGCACGATCTGCATTCAGGACTGCGAAATCGATGCTCCCCGCGATTCGTGAAGCCTAACCCTGAACCGACTCGCGCGCACGGTGGGCGTAGCGCGCAGCGGCCTGCGCCGGAGCAGGTCCGAGAAGCCAGCCTGCCCACGGCGGACCCTTTGAACTGCTCGGTGGGACGCGACGTGCAGTAGCGATTCAATGCAGCCCCAAGCGTTGCGCAGTTGGCGTAACCAGGGGTCCCCGCAGCGCGAGCGGAGTGGCCCGGTCGAGGGAATCTCCAGCCCGCATCCGACAAGAACGCTTTCCGCCCTGCACAACGGTTTGCCATGATTCCGAGAACGAAGTAAGAGAGCATCCGAAACGGCAAGGTCCCCTTGCACCGTCGATCCGAACAGGGATTCCGGCTTCATCTTGCATCGCAAGAAGCAACGCGAACGAAAGGCGGCAACGTGGAGGCGCTTGGCCTCACATTCGAGATAATCGTCGTCCTGGCAGTGCTGGCGGTCACCGTCGGACTCTTCGTCTCGGAAATCGTGCGCGTGGATGTCGCCGCGTTTTCGATCATGGTGCTTTTGGGGCTTCTCACAATGGTGCCTGGCCTCGAAGGTCTCGCCGACCTCCGCCAGCTCTTCAGCGGGTTCGGCTCCAACGCGGTCATCTCGATCATCGCGGTCATGATCATAGGCGCAGGCCTCGACCGAACCGGCGCGATGTCAACGGTTGCCACATGGATCACGAGGGTCGGCGGCAAGACGGAATCCCGGATCATCTTGCTGATTTCTGCCACGGTGGGCGTAATTTCCAGCTTCATGCAGAATGTAGGCGCGGCAGCACTCTTCCTGCCCGTGGTCAACCGGGTTTCAACAAGAACGGGCCTGCCCATGTCACGGCTTTTGATGCCGATGGGCTTCTGCGCCATCCTTGGCGGCACCATGACCTTGGTTGGCTCGTCGCCGCTGATCCTCCTGAACGACCTGCTCGTTTCCATAAACAAGACGCTGGGAGAAGACGCCCGCATGAGCGCCTATTCCCTGTTTTCGGTCACGCCGATCGGAATGGCGTTGGTGACCAGCGGCCTCCTCTACTTCATCGTGTTCGGCAGATTCGTTCTGCCAAGCACTGCCCGCGACGACACCGGCACGGCGCAGTCGACGCTTGAGTATTTCAACGCGACCTACGGGCTTGACGGCGTCATCCACGAAATCGACGTGCCGCACGGAAGCCTTCTCGCTGGCCATACGCTGGGCGACCTGCAACGTGCGTTCAACGTCCAGGTCATTGCGACGACGTTCCAGGGCCGGACCTACACTGCCCCGCCACGGGATGTCCTCATCGAGGCACCAGCCAAGCTCGCCATAATTTCCGACGCCCGTGACATTGCGGACTTCAAGGACGCCTTTGAGCTTCCTGAAGCATCGGAGCTCGAGACGTTTGCGGAAACGCTCCATCCGGGCAAGGCCGGGATTGCCGAGGTCGTGATCCCGCCGGGTTCCGGCATCATCGGCAAGAGCATGCGGGAGCTCTGGCTCCGCAAGGTCTACGGGCTTTCGCCGTTGATCGTCTACCGCGGCGGAAACGCAGTCACGCAGGACAGCCCGGACTTTGGCACCATGCCGCTCGCGGCCGGCGACACGCTGGTCTGCCACACGCCGTGGGAGGCTTTGGTGCGACTTGAAGCGGACCGCGACTTCGTTGTGGTGACAACCGACTTTCCTCACGAGGACATCAGGCCCAAGAAGATCGGCTGGGCGCTGCTGTTCTTCGCCATCGCGATCGCGCTGGTCCTGTTCTCAAATCTCGTCCTCTCGCTTTGCCTTCTGGTCGGTGCCGTCGGAATGATCCTCAGTCGCGTGATTTCCGTCGAGGAAGCCTACGCCGCGGTCAGTTGGCAAACCGTCTTTCTGCTGGCCAGTCTCATCCCGTTGGGACAGGCGGTGCAGGCGACCGGAACGGCCGCCTGGATCGCCGACCTCATCCTTGCCGTGATGGAAGGAATGCCGCTCTGGGTTCTTCAGGCCGCAATTGCAGTCCTGGCCACGTTCTTCACGCTTGTGATGTCCAACGTTGGAGCAACCGTTCTCCTTGTTCCGCTGGCCGTGAACATCGCCCTCGGTGCAGGGGCAGACCCCGCGCTCTTTGCCCTGACGGTCGCGATATCCACTTCGAATTCCTTCCTTATCCCGACGCATCAGGTCAATGCGCTCATCATGGGACCAGGCGGATACTCGGTCGTCGACTTCATGCGGGCCGGCGGAATCATGTCGATCCTGTTCCTTGTCGTCTCGCTCGGCGTCCTGAACCTGCTATATTGACCGGTCCGGCCCTTCAGGGGCGATCCGGCATCTCGCTCAACATCGCCCTGACCACCGCGGCCGCGTTGCCCGCCGCAAGTTCGAGGAATGTCTCCATCTGGTTCGCGCCTGCCCCGCCGCCGGCAAGGTCGGCAAGACTGCGCACCGCCACGAACGGCACGCCGTTGGCGTGGGCGACATGTGCCACGGCGGCACTCTCCATGTCGAGGAGCCGCGCGCCGAACGTCTCGAAGACCCACGTCCGGAAGTCCGCATTGTCGACGAAAGCCCCGCCCGAGACCCCGGAGCCGCCGACCGCGATGCGCGGAAGCCTGTCGAGGCAACGGCCGTCCGACGTGCAACGTGCAAGCGTCACCTTGGACGCGGCGTTGCGCGCTGCCTCCAGAAGCGTCTCGTCCACCGGAAACCAGAAGCGGGTCTCGGGCCCGTCGGCTCCGGCACGCGACACCGTGACAGAGCGCGGGAACATCATGCCGAAGTTCCCGTAGGGATATTCGAAGAACGGCAATGTCGCCCAGCCGCCGTCAACCTCGCGCGCGAACAGCATTTCCAGGTACTGCCCCCAACGCTCCGGGACCGCCACGTCGCCGATGCCCAGCGAAGGGTCGACGCCGCCCGCGATCCCGGAGAACATGATCCTCTCGATGGCAAAACGGTCCAAGGCAAGCTGTGCCGTCATCGCCGCGTTGACGACACTGATCCCGCTCAGGAACAGCACGACCCTGCGTCCTTCCAGCGTGCCGGTCGTGAAGTTCACGCCGTTCACGGAACGCTCCGACCTGTCCCGCAGCTCCCCCTTGAGAATCTCGAGTTCCGGAGCGAAGGCGGACACCACGGCGATGCGTGGAGTCCCGTCCCGGAAGTCCTGCGTTTCCGCCAGGACCGGTGCGCTCGCCATGAGCAACATGGCGGCCGTCAGGCCGGCGCACAGGGTCCGAGCCACACGTGGTGCAAACGCCAGAAAGGTCATTCCGCGACCCTCAGCCCATCAAGCAGACTGTCAAGGCCTCGCTTGCAATTCACATGCGCGACCTGTCGATTGCGACGGCAAGGCACGTACGTGGCGGGCCTCTTCGGGTTCAATGCGCCGAAAACCTCGCAGCCAGGCCTCGAGGAATCTGGCTGCGATGGCGCGGCGACACCGCTGGCCGACAACCCCATCAATCGGACATTTTGACTGTTGTCCGTCTTAAATTCACCCCGGTTCGCGACGCCTTCTCAGCGCCGTCCTGGGTTCCCGGTCCGGAATGCCCGAACCGGTTGGTCCTTCGCAATTCCGCAGTTCGGGCGGGTTGTTTCGGAGGGGATCGAACCGAAGACGCTGCCGCGATCCTTCGAGGAAGTCGCGAAGCGCTCTCAGACACACGTTGCCGCCGCCTTAGCCACCTGTGCACACCTGACGCTCGGGCAGGTGAGGGGGGCAAAAACCGGTCGCACCGGATCACGGCGAAGCCGGCGCTTCCGGAGCGTCCCGACCTCCGCGGAATCGCGTACGGATGCGCATGACCGGCCCGCCGAGCTCGCGCGCGTTCAGCGATCGTCAAAACCGATGGACCTGAGGTACTCGCGGTTGTAGCGCGCATCCTCGACCGGCGACGTCGCACCGGCCGGGTCACAGTCCTGCTCGACCGTGCACCAGCCATCGAAGCCGTGCTCCAGAAGAATGTCCCTGACACGCGGAAAATCCACATCGCCATTGCCCAGCGTACAGAAGATGCCCTGCCCGCAGGCGTCATAGAATCCGATCCTGTCTGCAATCACTCTCGACTTGACGGCAGGATCTATGTCCTTGAAGTGCACGTAGCTGATGCGCGACATATGCCGTTCCATGAAAGCCACGGGATCGAAGCCCGCGTATGAATGGTGCCCGGTGTCAAAGCAGATCTTCAGAATGCTGTCGTCGACCTCATTCAGAAGCCTCTCGAGTTCGGGCTCGAAATCCATGAACCCTGCAGCGTGCGCGTGAATGCCAACCGTCAGTCCGTATTCCTCGGCTCCCATCTTCGCGACGGCACAGATTCGGTCGCGATAGTCCTCCCACTCCGCCTTGTCCATCTGTTCGGCCTCGTCGGCACGTCCTGCCGTCGCCGTCCGGCGTTCCGAAATCGAGTCGATCAGGACCAGGTGCTCGGCTCCGTGAGCCACAAGCGCCTTGCAGGTCCGGACAGAGCCGTCCAGCACGTCCTCCCACTGCGCCGCGTCATGGAAAGGGCGAAACACGACGCCGCCGATAAGAGTCTGGCCGAACTCGTCCAGGGCCTCCGCGAGCACTGCCGGATCCTCCGGCACGTACCCGACGGGACCAAGCTCAATGCCCGTGTATCCCGCATCCCTGTTTTCCTCCAGGACCTGCCGCCAGGGCGGGTTCCTCGGATCATCCGCGAATTCCACGCCCCAGCTGCACGGCGCGTTGCCAATCTGAATCATCGGTCCGTCTCCGTCTTCAGAAGTCATTGACGCTCTTCCAGCTTCCCTCGGCATGCGAGGCGTGGACCGCAGCAATCACGCGGTTCACCTGAAGCCCCTCCCTGAAATCCGGCCAAATGGACTCGCCCCGCGCAATTGCGGCGAGAAAGTCCTTGGCCTCGATGATGACCTGGTCCTGGAAACCGGTTCCGTGCCCCGGCCCCTGGCAAAAGGGAAGATAGTCCGGATGCTCGGGCCCGGTCAGTATCTTGCGGAACCCTCGCTCCGCGTCCGGACCCTCCGCTGCATACAGCCAAAGCGCGTTCTGGTCCTCTCCGTCAAACCGGATCGCGCCCCGCGTGCCGTCGATCTGGTAGGCGTAACCCATCTTGCGTCCCGTCGCCACGCGGCTGACGAATATGCTGCCGGCCACTCCACTCTCGAAACGCACCATCATCAGTGCCTGGTCGTCATTGGTGACGCGTTTCCCGGAGCGTTCGGCGTGAACCGTCTCGACCAGGCCGATGACTTGCGCAATCGGCCCCATCAGCCTGTGCGCGGCGTTGATGATGTGCGGGGAAAGATCTCCCATGGTGCCGTTCGCGAGACCATGGGTTCGCCAAGTGGCCGGTGCATCCGGGTCAGCGAGGAAATCCTCGGTATGCTCGGCCCGAAAGCACGTCACCTCGCCGATCCGACCTTCCAGCAGAAGCGCGCGCGCAAATTGCGATGCCGGCGTGCGAATGTAGTTGAAGCCCATCATGTTGACGGCGCCCGACGCTTCAGCCGCCGCAACCATCGCGCGGCTGTCCTCAAGCGAGGCGCCGAGCGGCTTTTCGCAGAGAACCGGCTTGCCAAGCGAAAGCGCCGCGCAGGCAATGTCCCTGTGCAGGCTTTGGGGCGTGGCGACTATGACTGCCTCGACCCGGTCGTCATCAACCAGTTCGCGCCAGTCCGCCACGGCGCGCCTGAACCCGTACTGCTTTCTGTATCGCTCGGCAGCCTCGGGCGAGGAGGCGGCGACCATTTCGAGCCGTGGCCGGAGCATGGTGTCAAAGACCGCTCCAACTGCAGAAAAGGCCACGGCATGGGCCTTGCCCATGTAGCCCCCGCCAACGATCCCAATGCCTAGCTCGGGCATGCCCAGGCCCTCTCGTTGCCTGTTGCAACCGGTTGCAAATCCCGTATCTTTTCTGTTCTTTCGGGCAAGCGGTCAACATCAGAATTGCAAGGAGGCCAGTGATGGCTGAAGGAACGGTTACGCTGACAGTGGCACAGGCCATCGTGCGCTTTCTTGAAAGCCAGTTCATCGAGATAGACGGCGCCGAATACCGGCTGTGCGGAGGCGGATTCGGCATTTTCGGCCACGGCAATGTCACCTGCCTCGGCGAGGCGCTCGCTGACGTCAAGGACACGTTGCCGCTCTATCGCGGCCAAAACGAACAGGGGATGGGATTCGCCGCGGCGGGCTACGCAAAGGCGTGGCTGCGACGGCGTTTCATGTTCTGCACCGCATCTGCCGGACCCGGGACCGCGAACCTCCTCACCAGTGCCGCCCTGGCCCATGCCAACCGGCTGCCCGTCCTGATGCTTTGCGGCGACACGTTCCTGACGCGACTGCCCGACCCCGTTTTGCAGCAGGTCGAGCATTTCGGCAATCCCGCATTCGGGCTGAATGACGCCTTCAAGGCGGTGAGCCGGTACTGGGACCGGATCACGCATCCTGCACAGGTCATCCAGTCCCTGCCGGCGGCTATCGGCACGATGCTTGACCCGGCGGATTGCGGTCCCGCCTTCATCGCCCTGCCGCAGGACACCCAGGGGTGGACATATGACTATCCCGATCAGCTCTTCGAAAGGCGCGTGCACCGCATTCGGTCGCAGCCCGCCGATTCCGCCGAGATCGCCAACGCGGCCGCGCTTCTGAAGTCCTCGAGGCGCCCGATGATCATCGCGGGCGGCGGCGTTCAGTATGGCGATGCCGTTGCCGAACTCACGGAATTTGCCGACGTGACCCGGATCCCTGTCGTGGAGACGATCGCCGGACGTGCCAACCTCTTGAACGACCACCCGCTGAACATTGGGCCGATCGGCGTTACCGGATCCGACAGCGCAAATTCCGTCGCCGAGAAGGCCGACCTGGTTCTGGCGGTCGGCACGCGGCTTCAAGACTTCACCACGGGTTCCTGGACCGCATTTGCAGAGGACGCCAAGTTCGTCGGCCTGAACGTGGCACGGCACGATGCCGCCAAGCACCTTGCGGCAACCGTGATCGGCGACTGCAAGCGAACCCTGCCTGAACTTCAGTCCGCAGCAGGATATGCTGCTCCTGGCGAATGGACCTCGCTGGCACAGGCCGAACGAACCAAATGGAACGCCTACGTCGTGAACAACACGCGTGTCGGAAACCGGCCGAACTCCTACGCGCAGGCCATCGGCATCGTGAACGAGCTTTGCCACGAGCGTGACAGGATCGTGGCGGCGGCAGGCGGACTGCCTGCGGAGGTGACCGCGAACTGGAAGACGCTGGCCACCGGCACCGTTGATGTCGAGTTCGGCTTTTCCTGCATGGGCTACGAGATCGCCGGCGCCTGGGGCGCGCGCATTGCCCAGATGGAACGAGAACCCGAACGCGACACGATCAGCTTCTGCGGCGACGGATCGTATCTCATGATGAACTCCGACATATTCTCGTCGGTCCTGACGGACAGGAAACTGATAGTCCTGGTCCTCGACAACGGCGGCTTTGCGGTCATCAACAAGCTACAGAACAACGTCGGGCAGGAGAGTTTCAACAACCTCTTCGCGGACACGCCAACAGCCACCAACCTGGTTGAGGTCGACTTCGAATCCCATGCGCGCGCCCAGGGAGCCGAGGCGGAGACGGTCGAGCATGCCAAGGATCTCGGCGAGGCGTTCAAGCGGGCGCAGGCCAGCGACGGGACCTATGTCATCGTGATGAAGGTTGACGCCTACGAGGGCTGGACCACCGAAGGTCACACGTGGTGGGAAGTCGGCACCCCCCATGTCACCGAAAAGGCCAGCGTCCGCGAGAAGCATCTCGAGGTCGAGGCGGCTCGTGCCCGCCAGAGAAAGGGCGTCTGATGGCGGGTCTTCTGGACGGGATCCGTCAGAACAACTTCATCATCGTGGGGCGCGCCGGCATCGACTTCTTCACCGATGCAGGCATTCGCCTGGAAGACGCCGAACGGATGACGGTCGATCTCGGCGGCAGTTCGGCGAACATCGGCGCAGGAATCTGCAAGCTCGGTGGCAAGGCAGCGCTCGTGACGCGGACGTCTGACGATTCGATCGGAAGCTACTGCATCAACCGGCTGAGGCACTACGGGGTTGACACGACCCACGTCGCCAAGGTCGGCGGAGAATTCCGCAACTCGCTTGCCGTCTACGAAAGCGTGGTCGAAGGCCACCGCAACGTCATCTACAGAAACGGCGCGGCGGACTTCCAGATGGACGAGAGCGATGTCGAAGCCGTGGAATACGAAAGGTTCGGCGCACTCATCACCGCGGGCACGGTGTTCGCGGCGGAGCCATCACGATCCGCCACGTTCAGGGCATTCGAGCTTGCAAGGGCGGCCGGGCTTCCGATCATATTCGACGTGGACTACCGCCCCTATTCCTGGCCGTCTCCTGAGGTCGCCGCCGAAGTGCTGAGCCGTGCAGCCGCGGGGTGCGACATGATCGTCGGAAATGACGAGGAATTCGGCTTCGTTGCGGGAGCCTACGACAAGGGATTGGACAAGGCCCGGAGCCTGTCGGAAACGTCCGCTGAAATCGTGGTCTACAAGATGGGCAATGAAGGCGCGATCACCTTCGCGGGCGGCAAGGAAATCCGGACGGGAATCTATCCCGTCGACGCGCTGAAACCAACAGGTGCGGGCGACAGCTTCATGGCCGGCCTCATGACCTCGCTGGCTGTCGGTCATGACCTGAAACCCGCGATTCTGCGGGGATCCGCCTGCGCATCCATCACGGTCTCTCGCCCCGGGTGCGCCCCGGCCCTGCCCGACGCCCAAACGCTCGAAGCATTCCTGGCCGATCATCCCGGCCCCACTGAAGGATAGAAGACCATGCACATCGCCCCTTACGACAACCAGAACAGGCCGGTCGTCGATGCCGACAACACGACGGTGCCGCTCAACTACTTCAACATCGTCAAGCTGAAGAAGGGGGACGCGTTCGAATACGCTGTCCCGGGATACGAGACCTGCATCGTTCCCGCGACAGGCACCATCGACGTCAATGTCGAGGGCGCCAGGTTCGACGCCCTTGGCGGACGCGTGGAAGACGTCTGGGACGGCGAACCGGAGGGCGTTTACGTCCCCACCGGCGCCACGGCGGAAATGGCCTGCAAGTCAGACGCCGCAGAGGTCTTTGTCGCGGGCGCGAAGTTCAATGAAGCGCTCGAGCCCTTTGCCGTGCGTTCAGGCGAGCTCGACCTCGTGCAGTACGGCTCAGACGACACAAAGACGCATCGCAAGATCAAGCACATCCTGGGCCAGAAGCAGCACGGCAAGGTGGGCCGGCTGCTGGTCAGCGAGCTCTTCACCGTCGGCGCCGGCGGCTGGTCTGGGTTCCCGAGCCACAAGCATGACACCGACCGCCCGCCCGACGAGACACGCCACGACGAGACCTACAACTTCCGGTTCCGCCCTAAGCACGGCTCCGGCGTGCAGATGCTTCAGCGCAAGGACGGCAAGCCCGGCGACGCCTACCACATCGTCGATGGCTCCACGATCTGCCTTGACCGCGGGTACCACCCTTGCTGCGTGCTGCCGGGATACGAAATGTACTATTTCACGATCCTCGGCGGCCTCAGCCAGCGATCGCTCATACAGTACTTTCAACCCTCCCATGCCGACCAGCTCGAAACGATCCCCGGCATCAAGGACATGATCGCCAAGTTCAAATGACGCTGGCGACGCTTTCGGACGTGCTGCAGCCAGCGCTCGCTGGAAAATATGCGGTTGCCGGCCTGGTGACGTTGGGCTGGGAAGACATGCGGGCCTATGTCGAGGCTGCGGGAGCCGAGAGCTGCCCTGTCATCCTGCAGGCGGGACCGTCCTGCCGGGCGCATACGCCGCTGCCGATTCTGGGTCAGATGTTTCATCACCTGGCGAACGAAGCGGACGTGCCGGTGGTCGCGCATCTCGACCACGGGTACACGATGGACGAGTGCAAGGCGGCGCTGGACGCGGGCTTCACTTCCCTGATGTTCGACGGCTCCCGCAAGCCGCTGGCACAGAACATCGACGAGACTGCGGCGGTTGCCGAACTGGCGCATGGCGCCGGCATCTCCTGCGAGGGTGAAATCGGCTTTGTTGGATACGACCAGGGAGAGGCTTCCGCCGGCACCGACCCTGGAGAAGCGGCGCAGTTTGCCCACGATACCGGCGTCGACGCGATGGCAATCTCGGTTGGCAACGTGCATCTGCAACGGGACCAGTCCGGCGGTCTCGACGAGACCCGCATCGCGGCGATCGAGGCCTTGACGGACATTCCCCTGGTGATCCACGGAGGCTCGGGCGTCCCGTCCGCGCAACGCCGGCGTCTCGCGCGCGATTCCGCCGTCTGCAAGTTCAACATAGGCACCGAGTTGCGCATGGCCTTCGGGCAGGCCCTTCGAGAATCCGTGAATCGCGATCCTGACCGGTTTGACAGGACGCAGATACTCAAGGACGTCGAAGCGCCGTTGATCGCGGCAACGCGCGCGGTTCTGGCAAATCTCAAGGCGGGCCGACAGGTCTCGGCGCGCCTGCCGAATTGACATGCCGTGGAATTGGGTCAACCTGTTCGTGACGTGCGGTTCGAATGATCAAGTCCGTTGAAAGGAAAGCCATGCTGAAAGGAATCGATCCCCGGCTGAACGCCGACGTTCTCTACGCGTTGCGGGCAATGGGGCACGGCGACGCCCTGGTCATCGCGGACACGAACTTCCCTGCGGATTCGATCGCGCGCAGCACGACACTGGGCGAACTCCTGCGCATGGACAACCTGACGGCGGCCGAGGCCGCCGAGGCCGTGCTGTCAGTTCTGCCACTCGACACCTTCGTCGACGACTTTGCCGGGCGCATGGAGATGGTCGACGCTCCGGAGGAGATCCCGCCCGTGCAGAAGGAGGTGCAGGCCGCCATCGACGCCGCCGAAGGAATGCACCGCGCGCTGGTCGGCATCGAGCGCTTCGCCTTCTACGACCTTGCCCGAGAGTCCTATGCCGTGATCCAGACCGGGGAGCGGCGCTTCTACGGTTGCTTCATGTTCCGCAAGGGCGTGATTCCGCCGGATACGTGATCGATCGATGAGCGGGGAAATCGTCATCCTCGGCGTGTTCGTCGCCGACACGTCCTATCGCGCCGAACGCATGCCCCGGATCGGCGAAACGATCCTTGGCAACAGTTTCGTCCTGGGTCCGGGCGGAAAGGGATCGAACCAGGCGGTCGCGGCGGCAAGGGCCGGCGGAAACGTCCATTTCGTGACCCGGCTCGGCAGGGATCCCTTCGCCGACATCGCGATCGAGACCTGGAGGAGCGCGGGGGTCACGCCGGTCGTCACCCAGCATGACGACAGCTACACGGGCGCAGCCTTCATCTTTGTCGACGACAAGACCGGGGACAACGCGATCATCGTCTCCCCGGGAGCCGCGCGGGAGATTTCCGTGGCGGACATCGAGGCGCGCAGGAGCCTGATCGAGGGAGCGGGCATCCTCGTCACCCAGCTCGAGCAGCCGATCGACTCGGCATTCAGGGCGCTTGAGATTGCACGGGGCGCCGGGGTTCGCAGCATCCTCAACCCGGCCCCGGCCGCGGACCTGCCGTCCGGCATGCTCGCGCTCTGCGATTTCGTGACGCCGAACGAGTCCGAAGCGGAGGGCATCACCGGCATCCCGGTCGCCTCAGTCGAGGATGCCGACCGCGCGGCCGACGCGTTTCTCGCGGCCGGCGCGGGCGCCGCAATCATCACGCTTGGGGAGAACGGCGCATTCTACAAGGACGCGTCTGAATCGTTCCACGTGCCTGCCGTCACCGTCGGCGAAGTCGTCGAGACCACCGGGGCCGGCGACGCATTCAACGGCGGGTTTGCTGCGGCACTTGCCGAGGGGCAAGCGCCCGTCGACGCGGTTCGCTTCGCTTGCGCGGCGGCAGGCATCTCGGTCACGCGTCCCGGCACGGCGCCGTCAATGCCGTCACGACGCGAAATCGACATGTTTCTGGCGAACGGCGCAGAGGGTGCATAGCGACTTCACGTCTGACGGGTTCCCTGCATTCGCGGTGACTGACGGCACGGGCCCGCGGTCTCGCCGCGTTGGCATGCTTCGACGGACGCTCGGGATTTGCCTGATTTTCCGAAAGGTGCTGTCGCGAAGTTCCGTATGTTCGCTGGTTGCGCGCTCGCCCTACTCTGTCGCCGAATCGCCATTTCCGGAGTTGTCATGACCTCTCGCTACTTCGCCCCGACTGGAGGGCACCCGCCGCAGGAACAGCTGCTGACGGACCGCGCCATGTTCACGGAGGCGTACGCGGTCATTCCCAAGGGCACCATGCAGGATATCGTCACGAGCTGCCTGCCCTTCTGGACGGACACGCGGCTCTGGATCTTGTCGCGTCCGCTCAGCGGGTTTGCCGAGACCTTTTCCCAATACATCATGGAGGTTGGCCCGGGCGGCGGATCCGAAACGCCGGAAACGGACCCCGGTGCGGAAGGGGTCATCTTTGTCGTCGACGGCTCGGTCAGGATCGCCATTGACGGGACGGCGCACGCGCTCGGGCCCGGGAGCTATGTCTACCTGCCGCCGGAAACGCCCTGGACGCTCAGGAACGACGGCAACGCTGCATGCCGCTTTCACTGGGTCCGCAAGGCCTATGAACGCGTGGACGGCATTCCCGACCCCGACGCCTTCGTCACCAACGAGCAGGACATCGCGCCGACGCCGATGCCGGGGACCGACGGAAAGTGGGCCACCACGCGGTTCGTCGATCCAGGAGACATGCGCCATGACATGCATGTCAATATCGTGACCCTCGGACCAGGGGCCGTCATCCCCTTCGCCGAAACCCACGTCATGGAGCACGGCCTCTACGTGCTCGAGGGCAAGGCCGTCTACCGGCTCAACCAGGATTGGGTCGAGGTGGAAGCCGGGGACTACATGTGGCTCCGCGCCTTCTGCCCGCAAGCATGCTACGCGGGCGGTCCGGGACGATTCCGCTATCTGCTCTACAAGGACGTCAACCGGCACATGGCACTCGGATCCGTGCGCGACCCGATTGCCACACGAATTCGCTGCACCGCCAGTCCGTAGCCGTCCTGCCTGACAAAGCCCGAGAGGGACACCCCTCGGCGATCAGGATCGAACAGGAACACACCGAAGACTTGGTGGACCATTCAACACGACCGTCATTTGGCCGTTGAATTTTCGGCCAGTTGGCCATCCGAGCACTTCTGACTCCTTGTCCGGCTGTCAGAGTGCCCAAATGGCTCGTGGTTTATCAGGGTCGCCGCGAGGACAAGGCAGCAAGTCCTGCGACGGGAATTCTCTCCTCGCTTCCACTCCGAATCGTGCCACTTGGCCCGCGCGCTCCCCAGCAAGGCCAAGTCTTGATTGACGGAACGACGAGAAACACCGGATCAAGTTCTCACGTAGATCCTGCATGCACTACGCGCAGCGCTGCGAGCCAACACCGAATTCGGATCAGGCGTGGCCGTCCCGTACGACCTAGCCTTGACCGTGGCCGTGGCCGCTCATGCCCCCGGAAACTTCTTCCGTAGCCTCGTCGGCCAAGGATTCGGGCAGCACCAGGTTCAGCACGATGGCAATTAACGCCGCCGGCAGGATTCCTGATGCAGCGAGAATGCGCAGCGTGTCCGGCAGGTGCTGCAACGCATTGGTGGAACCCGGTGGGACGTTCAGCACTTCGAGCTGCAGCCCGAGGCCCACTGACAGGGCAATCGCGAAGATCACCATGTTGCGACGGTTCCAGACCACGTCGGACAGCATCGAGACACCGGCCGCGACCACCATTCCGAACATCACGATGACACCGCCGCCGAGCACCTCGATAGGCACGGTTCGGATCACGCCGCCGACCTTGGGGATCAGCCCGCAGATGACCAGGAAGATCGCGCCGATGGTCACGACATGGCGACTCATGACGCCGGTCATGGCAATCAGGCCGACATTCTGGCTGAACGAGGTGTTCGGCAGGCCGCCGAAAATCCCCGCGACCGCAGTTCCGAAGCCGTCGGCGAAGGTCGCGCCCTGGATTTCCTTGTCCGTCGCCTGGCGCCCTGCGCCACCCTTGGTAATCCCGGACACGTCCCCGACGGTTTCGACGGCCGAAACAAAGGCCATCAGGCAAAAGCCGATGATCGCCGCGGCCGAGAATTCAAAGCCGTACTTGAACGGCTGCGGCAAGGCGAAGGCCGCGGAACGCGCCCACGAGCCGGCGATGTCGCCCAAGGGCAGCTTTCCGACCCCGATGCAGTAGAAGTAGCCGACCAGGATGCCGATCAGCACAGCCGAGACAGACAACATGCCGCGCGCGAAGAACTTCAGCCCAAGCGTGACGGCAACGACGATCAGCGCCGGAATCCAGCTCGACAGCGAGCCGTAGCTTGCAGCACCCGACGCCTTGGCCGGAACGCCGCCCGCAGCGTACTCGATGCCCACCTTCACGAGCGCAAGACCGATCATGGTCACGACGAGACCCGTGACCAACGGCGGAAGCGCAAAACGGATCCTGCCGATCACGGTACCCAGGAGCGCATGAAAGAGGCCGCCAATGAGCACGCCACCGAACAGTGCGGCAAGCCCGTCAACACCCTTGCCGGCGACGAGAGGAATCATGATTGGAATGAAGGCAAACGACGTGCCTTGCACGATCGGCAATGCCGCTCCGACCGGTCCGATCGTCACGGTCTGCAGCAGCGTTGCAAGCCCCGCGAACAGCATGGACATCTGGATCAGGTACAGGAGTTCCGGAAAGTCCGGGCTGTTCGAGCCGAATCCGAAGCCGGCCGCACCGGCCACGATGATCGCAGGCGTGACGTTCGAGACGAACATCGCCAGCACATGCTGAATTCCCAGAGGAACGGCGCGATGCAGCGCCGGAGTGTAGTTTGGGTCGCGGAGCTGCTCCGGCGTCCCGATCGATATATCGGCCATGAGGGTTCCTTCCGTGTCACGATGCCTGTGCCGGCGCCGCACCGGCGCCATCCTCTCCTTGCTCGACGAGATACGGAGGGTCGAACAAGCGCTCTTCGAGGTTCGTGCCGTCGCCAATCCGATCCACGACTGCAAAGAGCCCCGGCGCATGCAGGGGCGCCAGGACTCCGTGCCATGTTCCACGATGGAAATTCACGCCTTGGCCGGGCGCGGCGACGAAAGCGCACGGCGTGCCCGGCACGCCGCCCTCATCCGGCGCGACCACGACCAGAAAGGGGTGCCCGGACATCGACACGAATGCCTGGCTGCCGTCCGGATGTCGTTCGACAAGGGCAATTTCCACCGGCCAGGCGACTGTCTCGCCCAGGAAGACGCTGATGCCTGCGCGCCCGTCGGGCCCGAAGTCGAGGCGGGCACGATCGTGGAACCGGCCGCAGCGGCCGCCATTGATGATCTTGTCTGGATCGCCCCTGGCTTCGAGAACATCGCCGAACGGCGCGAATGCTTCAACGGAGAGCGGACGTGCCACGAGGGTCCTGCTCATGCGCCCAGCTTCTCCTTGAGCCTTAGCTCGGCGATCCGTTCGACCTGCCGACAGGCTTCGGCGAATTCGGCGTCCGGGTCGTTGTCGCGGCGCCGGCGGAACGCTTCCATGATCGATGCCTTGGTGTTGTCACGGACGGCGATGATGAAGGGAAATCCGAACTTGGAGGTGTAGGCGTCGTTCAATGCCGTGAAGGTCGCTCGCTCCCTGTCGGTCAGCGCATCGAGGCCGGCCGATGCCTGCTCGGCGGCCGACTCGTCCGTCAGCCGCTTGGCCTGGGCCAGCTTGCCTGCCAGGTCCGGATGCGCAGCGAGCACGTCAAGGCGCCTTTCCCTGGGCGCCGCGCGGAAGATGCGAACCAGCGCCGCATGAACGCCGATGGCACTGTCATGCGTCGGCCCCAGTTCGAGCGCATGTGCATCCTCGGCAATCCAGGGCGAATGCTCGAAGACCCCGCCGAATTCGGTCACGAAGGTCTCCCGGTCCATTTCCGAAGGCCGCGCCTTGTGCACCGGGGGATGCTCCGCCGCCCAATGCTCCGCAATCTGGAGCCGCGTCGCGAACCAGACACCGTCGTGGCTCTGGATATGCTCCAGCACCCGGCGCAGCGCGCCCGCGCGACTCGGGCGACCGATCAGCCGGCAATGAAGCCCGATCGACAGCATCTTCGGAACGCCGGCCCGACCCTCCTCGTAGAGAACGTCGAACGCGTCCTTCACCAACGTCTCAAAGTCATTGCCGGTTGCAAACCCGGCCTGGATCGCGAACCGCATGTCGTTGCAGTCCAGCGTGTAGGGCACGATCAACTGGTCCTTGCCGCCCGCGCTGATCCAGTACGGAAGATCGTCGGCGTAGCTGTCAGCGATGTAGGCGAACTCGCCTTCCTCCGCCGCCAGGTCGACCGTGTTCATGGAGCAGCGCCCGGTGTACCAGCCGCGCGGGGGTTCTCCCGTCACTTCGGCATGGAGGCGGATCGCCTCGCGGACTTGCGCGCGCTCCTCCTCGACCGGCATGTCCTTGTGCTCGATCCACTTCAGGCCGTGGCTCGCGATTTCCCAGCCAGCCGCCTGCATCGCCGCGACCTGCTCGGGCGCCCGCGCAAGCGCCGTCGCCACGCCGTAGACCGTGACCGGAACGTCCTTCAGGATCCTGTGGATCCGCCAGAACCCGGCGCGTGCGCCGTATTCGTAGATCGACTCCATGTTCCAGTGGCGTTGTCCCGGCCAGGGCTGGGCGCCGGTGATTTCCGAGAGGAACGCTTCCGAGGCCGCGTCGCCATGAAGAATGCAGTTTTCGCTGCCCTCTTCATAGTTCAGGACGATTTGCACGGCGATCTTCGCCCCGCCCGGCCAGTTGGCACAGGGCGGCGATGCGCCGTAGCCGATCATGTCACGAGGATAGCGCGCCAAGGATGGCCTCCATTTCCAAGGTTTGCCACTTGTAAACCAAGACAATCGAATTGCATTTCAAAATTTACTTGAAGGTGCCTTCTGACAGGCGCGCTTTGCGGCCCGACGGTGTCCGGGGATATAAAGCCTTGAATTTCGGAGGGACTGACATGGCGGGATACCTCACGACTCACGTGCTCGACACGGCCCGTGGCTGCCCAGCCGAGGGGCTGAGAATCGAGCTCTACAGGATCGAGGGCGGCACGCGCACGCACCTCAAGTCACTCGTGACGAACAGCGACGGGCGCACGGACGAACAGATCCTGCCCGAGGACAGCTTCGCGACCGGCGTCTACGAGCTCGTCTTTCACGCGGGAGACTATCTCGACTTCGCCAAAGCGTCGGCCGAAAGACCGCGATTCCTCGATGTCGTTCCAGTCAGGTTCTGCATGTCCGAGGCATCGCACTACCATGTGCCGCTGCTTCTCTCGCCCTTCGGGTACTCGACCTACCGGGGTAGCTGAACCCGTTTCTCGGCATTGCGGACGAGCACGCTGACCCGTTCGATCATGAACTCCATGAAGAGCCGCGTCTTCGGATCCTGCCGTCTGCGGTGGGTGAACAGGCACGCCATCTGGATCGGTTCGGGCGGCGTCTTTGTCGCCACCGGCACAAGGCGTCCAGTCTTCAGGTGCTCGGCCACCTCGAAGACCGGCTTCAACGCGACGCCGTGTCCGGCGAGTGCCCAGTCGGTCAACACGTCCCCGTCATCCGACTCGTAGCGCCCGGTCACCCGGAACCGCTTGGGACCCTCTGAAGTTGTCAGGCGCCACTGGAATTCGGTTGCGCCGGGAAACCGCAGGTTGAGGCACTCGTGCCCGTCGGCAATGAGTTCGTTCCCGTCAGACGGATGTCCGCGCTTCTTGAGATACCTGGGAGAAGCGCAGAGGACGCGCTCCACGTCAGCGAACTTGCGGATGCGGAGATTGCTGTCCTCCGGCTTGCCAAGGAAAAAGGCGAGATCGAGACCCTCCGTCGTCAGGTCGACCTTGCGATCGGTCAAGCGCAACCGAACGCTCACCTCCGGG
Source organism: Paracoccaceae bacterium (assembly GCA_965208685.1). Taxonomy (GTDB): domain Bacteria; phylum Pseudomonadota; class Alphaproteobacteria; order Rhodobacterales; family Rhodobacteraceae; genus JAJEFO01. The sequence continues at coordinate 3,564,190 of CBDBPL010000007.1, forward strand.
TACAGTTTCAGGAATGCCGGGACTTGCGGCGCGACAAGACGACGCCCGACACCGAGTGGTGCAGCGACATAAAGCGACCCCTTCGGGTTTTCCGTGATGTTGACCACCTGGGCTTCGGCATTCTCGACAGACTCGAGAACCGCGCATGCTCCGCTGTAGAACGCGCGTCCCTGCTCAGTCGGTGTCAGGCTTCGCGTCGTGCGCTGAAAGAGGCGGACGCTCAGGTGTTCTTCCAGCTGCGAAATGCGCGAGGATGTGACCGCAGGCGAAATCCTGAGATCGCGCCCGGCGGCGGACATGCTGCCTAGTTCGTAGACGCGCACGAAGGTCCGGATGTTGTCGAAATAGGACATTGTTCTGGTTTTTTTGATGCAGCTTGGTATCTTACGTCAATACCAGAACAATGCCCGCCCGCCTAGTCTGCCCCGGAATCGAGATCAAGGGAGGCACGCCATGTACGACCTAGCCGCAATGTGGGACTGGGTGGCCTTCGCGGTACGCTGGCTTCACGTCATCACGGCGATCGCATGGATCGGCTCGTCGTTCTATTTCATTGCGCTCGATCTCGGGCTGAAGAAGACGCCAAGCCTGCCCGCAGGCGTGCATGGCGAGGAATGGCAGGTGCATGGGGGCGGCTTCTACCACATCCGGAAATACCTCGTCGCGCCAGAGAACATGCCGGAGCACCTGGTCTGGTTCAAATGGGAGAGCTACACGACTTGGCTGTCGGGCGCTGTACTCCTCATGATCATCTACTGGCTCGGCGGAGAGCTGTACCTGCTCGACCCGACCAAGGCCGACCTGTCGCTCTGGCAGGGCATCCTGATCTCGGCGGCGTCGATCGGCGTAGGCTGGCTTCTGTACGACTTTCTCTGCAAGTCCAGGCTCGGCGACCATCCCACCGCGATGATGCTGGCTCTCTTCCTGATGATCGTCGCGATGAGCTGGGGCCTCAACCAGCTCTTGACGGGCCGTGCCGCGCTCATTCATCTCGGAGCATTCACGGCGACGATCATGACCGCGAACGTCTTCTTCATCATCATTCCAAACCAGAAAATTGTCGTGGAGGACCTGAAGGCAGGTCGCGCGCCCGATCCGGAATACGGAAAGATCGCCAAGCTCAGGTCAACGCACAACAACTACCTGACCCTGCCGGTCATATTCCTCATGCTCTCGATCCACTATCCGCTTGCCTTCGCGACGGCACACAGCTGGATCATCGCGAGCCTGGTGTTCCTGACCGGCGTCACGATCCGGCACTACTTCAACACGTTGCACGCGACGGGATCGGGGCCGCACTGGACCTGGGCAGCGACGGCCATTCTCTTCGTCATAATGGCCTGGCTTTCGGTGGCGCCGATGCTCGACACCCTGGAAGAAGCCGAAGCGCGCACGCTCACGCCCCTGGAGCAGCGGTTCGCTACGGCCGACGGGTTTGGCGATGCATTTGACGTCGTGCTTGGCAACTGCTCGATGTGCCATGCGCGCGAGCCGGTTTGGGATGGCATGCACTGGCCTCCCAATGGCGTGGTGCTGGAAACGGAATCCGACGTCGCGCGCCAGGCAAGGCAGATTTTTCTCCAGGCGGGCGTGACCCATGCCATGCCGCCGCCAAACGCGGTTTCCACCATGGACGAGGGCAGCCGCGCCACAATCGTTGCCTGGTACCGCAACGCGACACGCAGCAGCAACTGATGCTTGCACGCGACCCGGCTCTGCCGGATGCGGGCACTCCTTGACCGGCTGACAAAAAAATCACTGCCCGTTGTTTGCCCAGTCCCGCAGATTGTCTGCAGACGCCCCAATTTGACAGGTGCCTTTGAGGCGCGAGGTCATGCACGGCCTGCGGCGTGCCTGTTGAGGGAAACGCAAACAGGGAACAAGCGGTCATCACGCCTGGATTCGTCCGTCTCCGCGAGCAACCGAAGGGATCCGCGGACATTCCTGCTCACGCACTCCTGATCCCTAGCCGGAGCGATTCAGTTCAAGCCGGGCGTCGACGACTTCCACGGAGTCGTCCACGATTGCATTCTCGAGGCCCAATGTCCTGCCGATTGCCTGAACGAGCTTGTCCACGCGCTCGATATGCGCAGCGCCCGCAAATGCAGCCCTTGCGGCCGAGGACGGCTTCAGAAGACTTTGCGCTGCCTTGGCGTACTTCTCGAACGGCACATGATCTTCCGGGCCGGCGCCAAGCCGTGCAGCGACGGAATCCACCCAGGCATAGATCTCCCGGGACTGTTCGATGTCGGAATGCACCGCCTCCTTTATCGATCGAGGCGCTTCCGGCGTTATCGCCCTGTAGTTTCCCGTCAGAAGCATCGACCACTTCGCGAACGGAACAAAGAGAGAGTCGTGCACGCGCAACTTCACGGGAACGTCCTGCCCGTCCAACCGGACGGAAGCAATGTCTTCGGCCAGCCGGTTCAGGATCGCGTTATGCGCCTCTGACGCGAACTTCGCTGCCTTGAAATTGGTGGGCAACCCAACATGCAGAAAGTTCAGGCTTTCCTCGGGTGGTCGAAACGCCTGCGGGTCCGGACTGCACAGGGTCACGCAGTCGGGGCTGAATGCATCCCAAACCTTGGGCTCGGTGTAGCAGTGCCTCAGCGCATCAGTCTGCAGGCCGGGAATGCGCCGAAGGTAGGCAAGGGGCGGCATGTTCATGATCGAAAGGCACGGCTTTCCGGCTTCGGCAATCCTTTCCATCAACTCCCAGACTTGCGGCGCACGAAACTGTGGCTCCTGCATGGCCAGCCCCACGAGATCGAATTCGCCCGGATCCACTTCAACCGGGGTCCTTGCATCGAGGCGTCCGGGCTGCTCGCCAGACCGCATCAGGCGCGGCTCGTCTTCACCCTTCAAGGTGATCCTGACGATCGTTCCCGCCGAATTGATCAGTTCCGCCTCGTCCGGCAGGCAGACGAGCGTGACGTCATGTCCGGCCATCAACAGCTTCGTCGACAGAAGCGACCCGTAGGACGCACCCAGAATTACGATACGACAAGCCACTATAATCTCCTTTCTTGTCCGTTCGGGGCAATAACCATATGGCGGCACTCAACTTCAACCACATCGTCCGATTAAACACTCTGCGCACCGTCGGGACTTCCGCCAACGATCTTCAGGTTCAGGTCGATCCAGAGCTGCCCTTCCGTTCAAGGTGCGTCTTCGCCGAACCACGTGCCCATGGCCGGCAACGGCCACTGGAAATCCGCACGCAGAGCTCCAGGCGCACTTTGCACGACAGCACGTCTGGAAGTTCTTTCCGGAGAATCGACCCGTCCCGCGTTTCGCTTCATGGAGCCTTGCTGTCGGGCCTGTTGCGAGCGCCATCCTTGTTATGCAGCGACGGATGCCGTTTCATTGTCTCATGGCGTCACACGTACATAGGGCTCCGTGAACGCGTCGTCGAAAATCTCCCTCAGAACATTCTTCTGCACCTTGCCCATTGTGTTGCGCGGCAGTTCGTCCATGAAGTGGATCGCCTTGGGCTGCTTGAACTTCGCCAACCGGTCCTGCAGCGCCGCCTGGATCTCCTCGGCTTCGAGCCCGCTGCCAGGCTCGCGCACGACTATCGCCACAATCCCCTCGCCGAAATCTGCATGCGGCACGCCAACGACCGCGGACTCGGCGACCCCCTCCAACCTGTCGATCTCCCCTTCGACTTCCTTCGGATAGACATTGTACCCGCCTGAAATCACAAGATCCTTGGCGCGGCCGACAATGGAGATGTATCCGTCCGCATCAATCCGTGCCATGTCGCCGGTGACAAAGAACCCGTCTTCGCGAAATTCGTCCGCCGTCTTCTCCGGCATCCTCCAGTATCCCTTGAACACGTTGGGACCGCGAACTTCCAGGATGCCGATCTCGCCCTGTGGCACCTCGACGCCGGATTCCGCATGGACAACGCGCAATTCGACGCCAGGCAACGGAAAGCCAACCGTGCCGGCTCGACGTTCGCCGTCGTAGGGGTTCGACGTGCTCATCGTTGTTTCGCTCATGCCGTAGCGTTCCAGAATGCGGTGGCCGGTACGGGCCTCGAATGCCCGATGGGTTTCAGCCAGCAGAGGCGCGGATCCCGAAATGAAGAGCCGCATGTGCGAGGTCACTTCACGCGTGAAGCGTGCGTCGCTCAGGAGGCGCGTGTAAAAGGTCGGCACCCCCATCATCGCGGTGGCTCGCGGCAACTGCGCCAGCACCGAGTCGACGTCGAACTTCGGCAGGAAAATCATCCGCCCGCCGACTCGCAGCAGCACGTTCGTCGCCACGAACAGCCCGTGCGCATGAAAGATCGGCAGGGCATGGAGCAATGTGTCCGCTCCGGAAAATCGCCAGGTCCGGGCGAGGGCATCGGCGTTCGACAGGAGGTTGCCATGGCTCAGCATGGCGCCCTTCGAGCGCCCGGTCGTGCCCGAGGTGTAGAGGATCGCGGCCAGATCGTCGGTGCCGCGCATGACCGTTGCGAAACCCTCGGGCGCCTCTGCCGCACGCCCGACCAGCGTGCCGGTCGTCGCCCCGTCGAGCGTCAGCAGCGTGACTCCCCTTGCTTCGGCCACGGGTCGCAGCGCCGCCTCGGCGTCCGGGGCGCAGACCGCAACGCGAGGCTCCGCGTCGCCGAGAAAGTAGTCGAGCTCGGCGGTCGTGTACGCGGTGTTGAGCGGCAGGAACAACGCGCCGGCACGCAGGCAGGCGAGGTAGAGCGCCAGCGCCTCGGCCGACTTCTCTGTCTGCATCGCAACTCGGTCGCCGGGCTGTACTCCGGCCTCCGCGAGCAAGTTGGCGATCTTGCCGGACAGCCGGTAAAGGGCGTCGCCCGTCATCTCGCTGCCGTCGGGCCGGAAAAGGACCGCATCACCGCGCGTTTCAAGCGGCGCGACCAGTGCGTCTGCGAGTGGATTCATTCCAATTACCCCTTCCAAAGCATGTAGGCCGCTCTTGAGCAACATAAAGGACCTCGGCCTCACCGACCACGAGGCCCGGGTCTACCCGGCGCTGCTCGCGAATTCGCCGGCCACGCGGCATACGAGGTCTCGAACGTGTCCGGCGTGCTGCGCCCCGACGCACTTTCCGCGTTGAACGCGCCGGCCACGTTCAAGGCGATCATGCCCGTCCGTGCCAACGCGGTGCGACACGTGCCCCAGCCCAGGACGTTCTGTTCCGGACGATCACCGCCAAGACCAGTGGGCTTTGCGAGGACGTCGCGAACCGGATGTCCGAGACAACCATCGATCCCGGCGAGCGCTTTGTCTGCAATCTCAGAGGCGACAAGGAGGTCCATGCCATGGTCGACGGGATGATCGCCAATTCAAGATCCTCGATCTGGTTCAAGGCGGATGCCGAAATCCTGCGCCGGCACGTCGCGCCGCTGCGCGGTGCGTTCGGCTCCTGATCATTCCCTGCGACGACGACCCGGACGAGCTTCGATTCAACGGCTTTTTCGAGGTTTGCGAGCAGGAGGGGACGGGCTTTGCCAAGGGATTTGCCGACAACCGTTTCACGCTGACGACGGACCACCGTGAAATGCTGACGGCGAGCTGCGAAGAAACGGTGACCGCGTCTCATGCCGAGAGCCACGCAATCGTCAAGACGGCGGTTTCTCTGCTGCGCCATGACTGCTACATGACGGAAGTATTCCGGGTGTTTCGCAATGAAATCCATATTGAATTCGACCCGAACATGCGAGAATTGCGGCAACACAGCTGCTCCCCCGATCAATACGCGCTCCTCGAAAAGCGCCAAAGGACGCAACCAGGATCAAAAATGTCCAAGTCTCGACCTCTCGACCCGGACCGGTTGACACTCGGCCTGCAGTCCACGCTGGGCTCTGGTGACCTGCAGGCTGCTGCACGGACACCGCCGCGAGACGCTGAGCGCCTCCGCGGGAGAAGTGACCTGGATGCCCCAAGTCCTGCCCCACGGGCACTTCAACCAGTCAAGGTTCGAAGACCTGCGCATATGGCGGACCTGCGCCTCGGTCGAATCAAACTGGATGACCGTCGGGCTCGGCGATTCGGAACCCAATGTGACCAAGCATGAGATGGACTGACCTGGATGGATCGGCCCGTTCCTCATGAAACCCTGCGTCGCTTCGCGTCGGATTGCATTCAAGCACTTGGAGTGAATGGCCAGGCCGCGGGCATCGTGGCCGATACGTTGGTTCAGGCTGACCTGTGGGGCCACCAGTCCCATGGCGTGATGCGTCTCTTCTGGTACGCGGAACGGCTCAAAGGCGGCGCCGTGAACGGGAACGCCGAGCCGTTGACGGACGGCGGCTTCGGCGCGATTGCGACCATGGATGGCCAGGGCGGGCTGGGTCAGGTGGTTGCGCATTCCGCGATGTCCAGGGCGATCGCGCTGTCGAGGGAATTCGGCATCGGCGCAGTGGCCGTGCGAAACTCGGGACACTTCGGAACGGCGATGTATTTCACGAGGCTGGCCGCCTTGGCCGGTTGCGTTGGCTTCATCTCGACCAATGCAAGCCCGGCGATGGCTCCCTGGGGCGGCAAGGAAAAGCGGGTCGGGACGAACCCGTGGTCCTGGGCCGCCCCGGCAGGACGCCATGCGCCCATGATGCTGGACATCGCAAACACATCCGTTGCCCGTGGCAAGCTCTACCTGGCCCGTCAGCGCAATGAACGCATCCCGGACGATTGGGCCATGGATGCCGAAGGCAACGCGACCACTGATCCGGCGGCAGGCATCGCGGGCAGCATCTTGCCCATGGCGGGCCACAAGGGCTATGCCATTTCGACGATCATGGACGTGCTGTCTGGGATTCTGCCCGGCAGCCGGTTTGGCAGCGCGGTGGTTGGCCCTTACGTGCCGGACGGCGTCAGCGGCGCGGGCCATCTTGTTCTCGCGATCGACATCAGTGCGACACGTCCACTGGCGGATTTCGAAGCGGACATGGAACAACTGATAGACGAGTTGAAGGCCACGCCCCGCCAGCCGGGTGCTGACCGGATACACTACCCCGGCGAGATAGAGGCGTTGTCTGACGTCCGTCTGCGCCGGGAGGGCATTCGCTTGCCGAAGGACACCGCTGACGAGCTTCGCGACAAGGCTGGAGAACTCGGAATCGTCGCCCCGTTCTGAGACCGGGGAACCACGTACACGAGTCGCGTTGAACCTTCGCACTGGTTTCGCGGGCCGGACAAACGTGCATTCTCGCAGCGCACAGCGCCAAATGTGGAGGCGACCGCCCGAGAACGCGACATGATGCGAAGGCAATACGCCTGGAGTGTCATTGCCCCCCGAAATCGCCCGAGACGGCGGAGGGCACCCCTCGTGACCTGCAATTGTGGCATCATCCCGCCATGTGTTGCGACTGGCATTGAGTGGCGAAATTGCCCCGATCTTCGGCAATGCGCTGTTTTGCGAGTATGAAGATGTTCTCGCGCGAGATGCATTGTGGAACGGGTGCCCCATGGAGCGCGGTGAACGTGAGGCGCTGTTCGATGCACTGATGAGCGTGTCGCTGTGGATACCGGTCTATTTCCTGTGGCACCCGAACTTGGCCGACGAAGGTGACAATCACGTTCTGGAACTTGCGGTTGCCGGAGGAGCCGAATCCATTGTCACGGCGAACAAGCGGAACTTCAGACGAAACAGCTTGCACTTTCCGTCGATCAGGATCGAAAGCGCCGGTGAGTTCCTGGAAAGGAGTAGACCATGAGTACACTGACAATCCGTCTGCCGAATGACCAACATGAACGCCTCAGGGCGCTGGCCCTGCATCGCGGGATCAGTCTCAACAAGCTGTTCCAGGAGTTTTCCACCAAGGCCCTTACAGAATTCGACGTGGAGATGCGCTTTCGAGCAAGGGCTGCGGCTGGAAATCCGAGGGAAGGGCTGGAAGTCCTGGACAAGCTGGATGCACGGTTCGGCTGATCGCCCCCGCACGCCGTACACGTTTGCCGACACGTACCCACCGGAGCCCGCGGAACTGCCAACCACGATCGCGTCCCCAGTTCGGTCTCCGTCCACGTCCCCGAACAGGAACGCCTACACCGTTCCCTCCCGCCTCGCGCACCAGTCCCGCCGCGAAGGAATCGCGCGGCCAGTCGGGATCCAGGATCTCGTGCGTCCGCGGGGCGCAGCTTCCGATGCAGCGAGGCTCGCCGGAGCCTTCGGCCACCGTGACCGCATCGTTCGATCTCGGAACCACGCCCATGAACGCCGGCATCGCCTGCGTCCGGATGACCGGTGGAGCACCAGCGCTGAGTGCGAGGCAGATGCCCGTGATCGCCAAGGACCGGCACCGACCGACTTCCGTGAGGCGGGAAAGGATGCGAGGGCTTCCAGCCGCCGACACCTGAACGGCGACTTCGTGCTCGATTCCGGCGTTCCGCGCGGTCATCTTGAGCTTCCTTCGCATGGCTGTCTCCCTTGCCGGCACGCCTTGCGGCGGTTCACGCGCTGCTGTTGCAGGAATTGCGCCAGTTCCGTCAGTCCGTCGACACCGCCCTGCGTTCCAGTCGCCCGAACGTCATCGGCGCGCGCGTTCAAGGCAACCGTCTGGGCGCTGGCATCAGAGATGTCCACAAAAGTGAGCGTGCAAGAAGGAAGGGGCGAGAGGCGGTTGATCCGCCGCACCGGGTCTTCACGGTTGACGGCCACGACAACCGTCAGTGCTCTGGACTCGGCGAATTCTGCAAGATCCTAGACAGGGTGCCCGGCGAAACCCGGGCCCATGAACCGACCCCCCATGCCGAGCGTGGTGCACTTCCGGCATGGGCCCCAGTATCCATGGCTTCAGGCGCTTCTGGTCCGCCAGCTTGCCGCGTAGTTTTCGCGTGCCTCACTTGCAAAGGGCGTCGGCGACACCCGCACCCGGATATCGGCCTGACAATGCGGTTCGGCCGAGGTCTTTTGCGACGGTTTCGGTTCGCCCCACTTCAGTGTCAGGACATCTCCAATCTCGACATCCTGATCGACCACGCCCAACGACAGCACACAGCGTTCGTTCCAGCTGTAGCTGGCAAACATGCTCATGCCGACCATCTTGTCGTCCCGCAGGAGCATGTCAGCACTGGAAGAGGCATAGTTCAGCATCGGAAAATCAATCCATTTGCATGGCGTCCCGTCGTCGAAGGCCGAAGCGATCACGCTGAGGACGTCTTCGCGGTTCCACTCGAACGTGGCCTTCTTGCGATTGGCGGGTGCGTCTTTCATTGACGCAAGCGCGTCCTTGCCGATGAAGTCGCTCTTCTTCCAGCCGATGTAGAAGTCGTATCCGAGTTCGAACGGGTTGACGTAGTAGTCTTCAACATTGTCGGACACGAAGGAGCCGCCAATGGCTCCCGTAGCCTCGTAGCTGTCGGACCCGAGCCAGTCGCGGTAGTCAGCGAGCATTCCGTCGCCGGTGTAGATGCCCGGAAGAGGCGACGGGATCCAGCCGGACTCTAGGGTGTTGGTTGCATAGGCGCGGCTGCCGCACTGAATCAGGTCGACACCGGCATCCCGCGCGGCTTCAAGGATCGTCGAATGGACGTAGTGCTTATCCTTGTAGGGTCCCCAGATTTCCAGACCCGGCGCGCCGGCCATGCCATGGCGCAGCGCCTGAACGCGCCTGGACCCGATATTGATCCAGTCCACATGGAAGAACCTGATCTCCGGGATAGGACCGCCGTTCATCTTCTCGATGACCTTCGGCACGTCGGGTCCCTGGATCTGGTAGCGGTAGTGTTCGCGCAGGACACGTTCCCCGTCTGGACGGCTCGGAGAGCGAGGATCGTACCGCAACCTCACGTTCCATTTCCCCCAGGCGGCGGCAAACATCAGCCAGTTTGAAGTCGGCGCACGTCCCACGAGAATGAACTTGTCCTCGCGTTCGCGGAAAACGATGTGGTCGCCGATCACGTGGCCGTTTGGAGTGACAGGCACATAGTGCTTGGCCCGATTGAGATCGAAATTGGCAAAGCTGTTGATGCCATGACAGGCGAGAAACTCCTCGGCCTGCGGACCCTCGACGATCACTTCGTCCATGTGATGCGACTGGTCGAACAGAACCGCCCCGTCACGCCATGCGGCCTGTTCGGTCCGCCAGTTCCGAAATTCCGGCGCGACGACCGGATAGACGTACATCCCGGCCTTGCTGTTTCTTAGCATTTCGACCGGGTTCGCATGTTTCCTCATCTCATCGTTCAAACTTGGCATTCACTCCTCCCTGTTCTCTGCCGCATCCTGGATCGCGGAATGCGCTCCACGTGCCACGGCCATCTTGTCGCGGTGAATCGACCCTTCGCCGTGGAATTGCCGCTCTCGTCTTGGGTCGCGATGCGCATTTCCGAATGCGGCACCGTCTCTTTCGGGTTCCCGCATCTACTTTTCGCCGTCGTCCATCCCGATCTTCACGTCGAGCAGGACCTGGCGCCTTTCATCACGAATGACCTTGAGTGCGCGCTCCAATGCGGCAGGCATGTCCTCGGCCCGTTCTACGGTCTCGGCATGGCATCCGGCAGCGCCCGCAATGTCGCCGTAGGCCGGAACTGGCATGAAGGGAACCATTGGCACGTGGTTCGCCCTGGCAGCTTCGCCATCGGGGTAGATGTCAAGCGTCGATATGCGCACCGCGTCCCAAGAGCCGTTGTTCAGGACCACCGTCAGCACCGGCAGGCGTTGGGCGGCCGCCACCTGATGGCACGCGATCGGGTTTGCGAACATGTATGACCCGTCGCCGATCACGCAGACCGTCAGCTTGTCGCGGTTTCCCAGCTGATAGCCGAGCGCGGCCGGCAGACCCCAGCCGAGCCCTCCCGCCTGCGTGTTGCCAAACCACTGGTTCGGTCCGGTGACGTCATACAAGGGCCGCGGTCCGCCCCGCTCGGCGAAGACCGCCCCGTCGCCAAGGACATCGGAAATGCACCTGGCGATCCATGGCTTGTTGGCGAGCCTGCCGGATCCTTCTTCGATCTTCGACGTCATGCGGGCGCGGAACTCGGCATGGCGTGCCTCGATGCTCGCCTGCCGCGCCGGATTGGGCGTGCCGGGAAGTGCCGCCCGCAGCGCCTTGATCCCCTGGGCCGCATTGCATTGGATGGCTTGCGTCGTCCTGTAGCCGCGAACGGGCATGCGGGCGAACAGGGGGTCTGGGCCAAGATGGACTACTTCCGCGTCCGGTGCAGGGCTGGCCTTGGCTTCGATCCAGGCGACCGATGCATCGACCACCAGCACCACGTCAGCCTTCGGAAGATGCGCTGCGATATTGCCGCCTACTCCGTTTTTCCACCGTGTTGGCAAAATGTTACGCGTGACGAAGACTTCGCTGACCGCAATCGAGTTCTCTTCGGCCATCGCCATCAGCTCCGCGCTGACTGCGCCTTCCACATCGCCGCGCGAGCAGACAACGAGGGGGTTCCTGGCTGCTGCCAGCTTGGCCGCTGCATCTGCAATGGCCTGGGGGTCTGGATGGGATGCGGCCGGCGCCACCTGGCTGGGCGCGCCCGGCAATACGGTTTCTTCACAAAGCGGTTCGCGCGGGAGCGACATGTAGACCGCACCCCTGGGCTCCGTCATGGCTACCGAACAGCCACGCGAAACCAGGTCGGCGGCGTTTTCGGCATATCTCAGCTCATAGTCCCATTTCACGGCTTCACGCACGATGCCCGTCTGGTCGAACATCTCCTGTCCGTACTGGATGGGTGTATGGCGGCTGCCCATGCGGCCACCCTCGGTCAACGGATTGCGGCCAGAGATCATGAAGATCGGCACGTCATCGGAGCGCGCGTTCAGGAGCCCCATCACCGCGTTGGCGAGCCCCACGTTCACATGCACCGCCGCCGCCGCCATCTTCCCGGTCGCAAGAAAGTAGCCATGCGCCATCGTCACCACGACGTTCTCGTGGGCCGCGGCTATGGCTTCCGGCAAGTCGGCCCCGCCGGTCTTGGCATACGCTTCGATGATCGGCGCGAAGTCCGAGCCCGGATTGATGAAGAGCGCATCCACCCCGTTCGACTTCAGTGAACGCAGGATGGCCTCCCCGGCCGACACCATCACGGTCATGCGGGATCCTCTTCAAAGACTCGGGTGGTCACGGTCTGGGGCAGCGATGAGAACTCAAGGCTAAGCCGCCCGCCTTGATCGCCGACGCCAGACGCCTTCGCACCGGCAAGCGGACTCAGCAGATCGCGGATTTGCCACGAGTTGATCCAGGCATGGCCGACGCGAACCCTCGGGGCGACCCGATGGGCACGGCTGAGGTTCTCGGTCCAGATGCAGGTGGCGAGGCCGTATTGGGTGTCATTTGCCAAGGCGACGGCTTCGTCTTCGTCGCTGAACGGTGCGACATGCAAGACCGGGCCGAAGGCCTCCTGCTTCACGAAGGGCGAATCCTCGGACGACCCGATGGCGACCGCCGGCTCGACAAAGGCCCCGTTGTCGCGTTCGTCTCCGAATGACGGAATTCCGCCGCCGGCAACGAACTCGCCACCATGTGCCGGCACGGCATCCAGCAGCGCCTTGACCTTGTCACGGTGCCCGTGGCTGATAAGCGGGCCGATGCTGAACCCGTTGTGGCTCCTTTCGCCGATGATGATCCCGGAGGCGATTTCCGCCATCATCTCCACGAATTCGTCGAAGCGCGAGCGGTGAACGTATGCGCGTTCGGTGCAGAAGCAGATCTGGCCGCAATTGAAGAATGCGGACCTGGTCATGCCCTCGGCCACGGCATCCATGCGCGCGTCATCGAAGACAAGCGCTGCGTTCTTGCCGCCAAGCTCCAACGAGACTTCTCGCAAACCGTTTGCCGCGGCCTTCATGATGGCCGAGCCCGTGCCGCTTTCGCCCGTGAACGTGATGGCGTCCACTTTCGGGTGCGATGCCAGGAACTCGCCCGTCGAACCGGCTCCGAAACCGTGCACAAGGCTGAACGCACCATCCGGGACATCGGAGGCAGCCATGACTTCGGCCAGGACCGTCGCGGAAGACGGGGTCTCCTCGGACGGCTTCAGGATGGCCGAGTTGCCCATCACCAATGCCGGCGCGACCTTCATGCATGCCATGAGAATCGGTACGTTCCAGGGACAGATGCAGGCGATGACCCCCTTGGGGCGCCGCGTCGAATGCCACATGCCTTGGAAACCCAACTCCCCAGAGAACTGCATGCTGCGGTTCTCCAACGATGCGGCGGCAACGGCATAAGACCGAAACAGCCGTGCCGCGCGCGCGCCGTCGAAGACCGACGCCTGCCAATGGCTGCGACCCGTGTCAGCGACCTCCGCTTCGACCAGGTCTTCGACACGTGCCTCCAGCCTGTCGGCAAGGTCATGGATCACCGCCAGTCGCTGCTTCATGGGAAGATCGCCCCAAATGGAGGCGTTGCTGCCGATGGAAACTTCGTGGCCCCGCGTGACCGCCTCATCGACCAAGGTTGCGCTCGCCTCGTGGACCTTTGCGACATGGGCGCCGTCGAACGGGCTGACCTTGTCGAAGGTCGTGCCGGAGCCGATCCATAGCCCTGCGACGTAGTTCTTCAGTTCCTTGCTCATGCGATCCTCTTGGGCCACGGGCCATACGCGATGGCGTCAAGCATGGCCTGGTTCAGGGCGATCATCATCTCGGCCTTGTCGCCTGCCGCCCGCGGGGCGTCCCAGAGGTTCCGAGTCTCGTCAGGATCGACGCGCAGGTCGTAGAGCTCTCCGTAATCGAGCCCCTTGTAGACCGTCATTCGATGCGAGGGCGTGACGAGGTTGCGCAGGTTTGGGCGCTTCTCGAAGCCCGGGTAGACCTTGTTCTCCTCGTGCTCGATCAGGACGGCATCGCGGGTGGAGGCGCCTCCGTCGAGCTGATCCAGGAACGACCTGCCCTGCATCCCGTAATATGGGAGCATCCCGCAGCGTTCGAGCAATGTGGGCCCAATGTCGATCGAGGCGGCCAGCCCGTCGACCACCTGTACGCCGGTCCTTTGCGGGTCGGCCCAGATGAACGGCACGCGATTGACCGATCGGTGCGAGAACGGGCCCTTCAGCAACAACGAAAACGCCCCCATGTAGTCACCATGATCCGAGTTGAAGACCACGATCGTGTTCTCGGCAAGACCGGAAGCCTCGAGCGTTTCCAGGATGTGTCCCACCGCTTCGTCGATCATGGTGACCATCCCGGCCGTGAGTGCCATGGCTTCCCTGAGTTGCCGCTCGGACGCCATGAATGCCTGCTGCAAGTTTGAAGGAACGATGCCCTCGTCCATGAGGCGCTTCCACTCGCGCAGCTGCGGAGGAGGGTTCTTGTGCGCGCGATAGGGCAGATCGATCTGGAAGTCGTCGGGGTCATACATGTCCCAGTACTTTCCCGGCGGTGTGAAGGGGTGGTGCGGGTCAGGAAACGAGATGAACGCGAAGAATGGATCTTCTTCTCCGGCGCAAGATTCCAGGAAGGCTTGCGCCTCATTGCGAATGTAAGACGTCGGATAGAGATCCTCGGGTATTCGCGTGCGAAAGGCCTGCGGATTCGTGTAGTCGTGCGGCAACTGGTTCTTGCGGTCTCTGAGAAAGGCCCATTCATCGGTCTGGCGCCTCAGCCATTGCAGGTAGTGGCCTCCGCACTCGTCGCTGTGGCTGGTCACCATCCGGACATGGTCAAACCCGTAGTAGGGGACCGGCAACACGTGATACTCGGTCCCTTCGTACGTGTCAGGCTGCTCGCATTCGTACTGCATGCCGTTCGGCTTGAGCGCGTCAGGGACATCCGGATTGGCGACATGTCGCTCGTCTTCGCGCTTGATCGGCTTTTTCGTGAACGGCTGGAGATGGCTCTTTCCGATCGAGGCCGTCCGGTACCCTCCCGCCCGCAATACATCGACAAAGGTATTGGCATCTGCCGGAAGGGGCAGTCCGTTGTGACGAAGGCCGTTCACAGACGGGTACCTGCCCGTGAAGATGGCTCCCCGGTTCGGCATGCAGACGGGCGACGTGACATAGAAGTTGGTGAACCGGGTGCCACGTGCCGCGATGCCGTCGATGTTGGGCGTCTGCACCAAGGGATGACCGGCATGTCCGAGCCAGTCCGCCCGGTGCTGGTCTGTCATGAAGTAGAGGATGTTGGGCCGCCCGCTCATGCTGCGGCCTCCTTGCGGCTCAGGACACCGTAGTGCAGTGCGATCAAGGCTAGGGATGCCAGGGCCGCAATGCCGCCGACCAACGCGGATGGGTGGATCAGCAAGAGCCCGGCCGCCGCTCGCGCGATGACCTCCCAAACGGGCATCTTGCCCCGGTCAAATCGCGAGGCGGCGGACGCAAGCATGTAGATGAGCAGCGCCAGGCGGAGCAGGAGGAACAGGAACCCGCCAATGGCAAAATCGCCGCCAGCCTCGGCCACGATCAGCATCTGGGGGTTGAAGGCGAAGAAGAACGGGATCGCGAAGATGACGATGCCGATCCGGGTCGCCTGGACCGCCGTCCCGATGGCCCCGCCGCCCGAGATCGAGGCCGCGGCAAAGGCTGCCATGGCGACAGGCGGCGTGATTGCCGAGGCAACCCCGAAATAGAACACGAAGAAGTGCGCCGTAAGGTCGGTCAGCCCAAGGCTGGTGAGCGACGGTCCGAGTATGATGATGATTGTAAGGTAGGCTGGCAACGTGGGCATGCCCATGCCCAGTATGAGCGCCGCAACCGCGGCAAAGACCAGCGCGAGAAGCAGGTTCTGGCCGGCGTTGCTGCTGATCACCTTTGCAAATTCCAGAGGCAGTCCCGTGGCTCCGAGCACGGCAATGATGATGCTGACGGTGCCGATGGCCATGAGCAGCCGGCCAAAGGTCACGCCGCCCCTTGCAAAGCTCTCGGCAACCAGGATCGGCTTTCTGCGCATCTCGGGGTTCAGGAAACTCAGGACGAGAAGCACGCTCAGCGCGATCATCGCCGATCCAGCCGGCGAGAAGCCCAGAATGAGCGCTATGACAACGATCGAGATTGGCACGATGACCAGGATGAGGCTGATCCAGTCCTGGAGCGTGACGGGATCCATTTCGGACTCGGCCGTCGCCTCGACACCGAGTGAGCGGGCTTCGAACATCACTGTCGTGAAGAGCGAAGCGTAGTATGCAACTGCCGGTACAATCGCCGCAACAATGATGATGAGATAGTCGATCGCAATGAAATCTGCCATGACGAGGGCGGCGGCACCCATGATTGGCGGCATGATCTGGCCGCCCGTCGAGGCCGTTGCCTCGACGCCGCCGGCGAATGTCGGGCGAAAGCCGCGCCTCTTGATCATCGGGATCGTGATGACCCCCGTTCCGACCACGTTGGCCACGGCCGAACCGGACACCGTGCCGAAGAGCGACGACGCCATGATCGCCGCATGCGCGGGGCCGCCGCGAAACCGCCGCATGGCATAGAAGCTCAGCTTTATCATCGAGGCACCGCCACCGGTCCCCTCAAGCACTGCACCCATGATGATGAACGGAAAGACGGTGTTCACGAGGATCGCAAGGATGTTCCCCATGACCCCGTCGCCCGTGTTGTACCAGAGCTCGGCCGGCGTGTCCTGGACAAAGTCCATGCCTGCATGACCGAGTATTCCAGGAAGGTGCTCGCCGAAGAAGAAATAGAGGAGAGCCAGGGTGCCAACGACGGCAAGCGGCAGTCCCCAGATCCGCCAGCAGAAGTACAGGATGATCACGCAACCGGTCACCGTCATCCAGGCGTGGAACTCATCGAAAAAGAAGAGACCGACATCCTCGATTCGCGAGACGGCGACGTTGAAGGACCAAAGCGCATAAAGGCCGACACACACTAGAATCGCGTTGAGCGCGGTCGTCAGAATTGCGCCTGGTCCGCCTGAGAACCGTGAAATTGCAAGAAAGGAAATGATGAACCCGCTGGCAAAGACCGTTGGATGAAGCTCAACCGCGGGAATGACGCCAATCGACGGCAATGGCCCTAGATCCGGGACAGCATTGAGAAACCCCAAGACCGCGAAGCAAAAGCCGATAGCCAGGAGGATGCGTTCCCTGAAAGGGCGCGCGGAAGTGTTCACCGAGGCCATGTCCTGACTCCAGGAGCTTGGGACGGACGACATGATTGAAGGGCCGGGCGCTGGGCCCGGCCCGACGCGCGTGCCTTACGAACCGCCGCGAAGATTGTCCGGGATCGACACGCCCATTTCTTCATAGTAGCGAATCGCACCCGGATGCAGGCGGGCGCCAAGCGAGACAAAGGCATTGTCCAGCGTCAACGGTGTCAGGCCCTGATTGACCGAATGCGCGTCGTCGAGGTTCTCGAACATCACCTTGGTCAACTGGTAGGCCACGTCGTCATCCATGTCCTTGTTGACGCTCAGGAACATCACGTAGGCCGTGGCAAGAAGGTCTTCGTCGTTGTTGACCTGGTTGGAATACGACCCTGCCGGGAGCGTGTCGGCAGCGTAGCCCGGGGTACTCAGGTAGTCGTTCCAGGCATCAGTACCCAAGACCTCCTCTGGAATGCCGAGGAGCCGAAACTTCTTGGCCGCGCCGTACTGGTCAACCGCCGCCGAACCCATGGTTCCCGTTCGCATGAAGACATCGAACTTGCCGTCTTCGAATGCCTGGCTTGCCGCGGACCACGCG
Organism: Paracoccaceae bacterium; assembly: GCA_965208685.1. Lineage (GTDB taxonomy): Bacteria > Pseudomonadota > Alphaproteobacteria > Rhodobacterales > Rhodobacteraceae > JAJEFO01. The sequence continues at coordinate 3,581,735 of CBDBPL010000007.1, forward strand.
AGCTTGATCGCCTCGTAGTCCTCGTTGGCCTTGAAGCCGGTGATCGATTCAATCAGCTTGGTCGTCTGGGCCGATGCCGATCCCGCAGGCGGCCCGACGAACACGCGCTTGCCCTTGATGTCTTCCCAGCCCTCGATGCCGCTGTCCTCATAGGTCATGACGTGGATGTGTCCGCCAAGGAAGGAGAACAGGGACCGGATGTTCTCGGAGGCGTCGATCGCTTCCTGCCCAAGATCCTTGTACGGACCCTTGCCGACCCGCATGCGGGAGAAGGCGCCAGCTGGCGTGCTGGCCATGTCGATTGCACCTGTCGCGACCTTCAGCGCGGCCCGTGTCAGGGTTTGGTCGACATTGACTCGGATTTCGTGGTCAGGCGCCGCATATTTCGACAGCAGTTGAGGAACGAGCGCACTCAGGCCCGCTGCCGAACCGCCTTCGGCCTTCAGGGTGTCGGCCTGTGCAAATGTCAGCGGCGCGGTTGCAAATGTGGCGGCAATTGCCGCCATGCGAAGCGTATTCATGGAGTCCTCCCAATTTTCTGTGTGCCCAGCTTGCAGAAACGGGAGATGAAAATAAAATCAGAAAATCAAAGCTCGCTATAGGAATCTGTATACCCATGGATCCGCGCCTCCTGACCCAGCTTGCTGTCGCGATCGATCTTGGCTCGATCAACAGGGCCGCGAAGCGGCTCAACGTCACCCAGCCGACGCTCAGTCGCAGCATGAAGATCATCGAGGATCGTGTCGGGGCGCCCGTCCTGATCCGCGAAAGCCATGGCGTCGTTGCCACGGACGTCGGTGAACGACTGGCAGAACGAGGTCGGGTGATATTGGCGGAGGCCGAGGCCGCGGATGACGCCCTTCGGCGATGGCGAGAGGGGATCACTTCGGAACTGCGTCTTGGGGTTGGCCCATTTCTGGCGGCGACGATCATCCCCGGCCTTGTCGAGAAGTCGCTCCGTGGCACATGGCCTTACGCACTTCTCGTCTTCAGCGCTTCAGCTGCCCCCCTGATCAGGCGGCTGATAGACAACAGGCTAGATGTCGTCCTCGCGCCGTCACAGTTGCGACTGCACGAGGGAAGCCTGACCCAGAAAGTGGTCTTCCCTGACAGGCTGGTGATTGTTGCCGGCGCGCGATCGGAACTTGCTCGAAAGGGAGTGGCCGCAACAAGGGAACGACTCGAAAGGGCGCGATGGGTGATCGCTGGCGCGCGCGCGGGAATCCACGGAACGGAGTCCGAGATCTTCCGTTTCCTCGGGATTGAACCCAAGAGGCAGAACATTTCCATTACCGGCGACCTGATGATTCCCCTGCACTTGCTGAAGACGACTGATGCCTTGGTCGCATTGCCGGAAAGGCTCATCGGAATGCTTGGCGATCTCGGCGGTGCGCGGATTGTCCAGTCGAACTTTCCCGAGATTCGCAGAGACATCGCGCTTTGGGTCCGCAAGCAAGAGCAGCACCGCATTGAGATCCTGCACTTCTCGGAGCGGCTCGAGGAACATCTGCAGAGTTTCGAGACGTGAATGGCCCCGCGTCCGACGGAAAGTCCTGCGCAGCGCCCTGCGTCGATGCCTGCGTCGATGCCTGCGTCGTTGCCTGCATCGAAACCGCCGATTGTGCCGGCGTCACACTACCGTGTGTCTTGACTGGAGCCGGCAAATCTGCCGCTTGCGAGCCTGTCAATGGCAGTGATGCGTCTTCTCACCTCCATGCCGAACCGAGTTCGCAAGTTCGGCAGCGAAGTTGGGGATTTCGCAGTTTCCGGAGAGCTTGAATGTTCGATGGCATTCGAACGCTGTCGCGTCCGTCAGCGCGGCGGATCCCATTCGCCGTGTCCGCGCCAACAGTTGGCCGCCATTCTGAAGCAAGAAACAGATCAGAAATTGTTCTTTGTGTTCAGCAAGTCAGACATATCGCCGCCGACGGCGCGAAACCGGTCACGTCGGTGCAGGCACCGGGGTTCCTGCGAGTCGTTCACTGCAATGGCGAACGACCGCAATCTATCGTCTCGCGAATGCCGGTTTCCGAGAACTGAACCCGTGGCACGAAATCCGGTCCTTCCAGGAACGTGTCATGAAAATGGTCTTGCGTGGCAGCCATTGAACTGCAGGCCATGGGCCATTGCGCACCGCAGTTCGAACTCCCGTCTGCAGGCCGGTGGCGTCGACCATGGCCGCCACCTCCATCGCAACGAGCATGCCCTTGGCGTCATCGCCTGCGCCTTGTCGAAATTGATGCTGCCGCCGGCCCGACGACCCTCAATCAGCTTTGTTCCTCACGATGTGTGCATCCATCGCGGCGAGGCCCTCGTCCAGCCCGCTGCGCCCGAATCCCAGGCGAAATCGGTCATCGGGAACGGGGCCGAGGCACGACGAGAATATCGTCCCCGGCAGAAGCAGCACTCCGCTCTCTTCCACCAGGGACCTGCAGAACTCTTCCACGCCTTCGGTTCCCATGTAGCGCGGGAAGGCCGTGCACGCGCCGTCAGGCCGTCGCCACTCGAACAGGTCGGCGTGCCGGGCAAAGAAGGCGTCCCATTTCGGCAGGTTCTGGTCCACGATCCGGTGCCGGGCAAAGAAGGCGTGCAGCGTGCCGGGCAAAGAAGGCGTCCCATTTCGGCAGGTTCTGGTCCACGATCCGGCAGTTGCGCGCAAGCAGCTGCCCACGGTTCTCCAGCGCGATCTTTGCCAGGCGTTCGCTGGGGCCGGAATTGCAAATCGAAAGATAGTGTTTGATCCGCTCCATCCTCGAAACCAGTTTCGAATCCTGGCAGGCGATCCAACCGATCCGAAGGCCCGGCAATCCGAAGGACTTCGACATCACGTTCAGCGACAAGCCGCGTTCGTAGACGTCGGCGATGAACGGCAGGTGGCTGGCGCCGGATGGCCCCAATCCGTTGAAGATCTCGTCATGGAGGATGTAGATGCCGCGGGGGCGGCACAGTTCGACCAGCGCCATGTAGCGATCGAACGGGAGGATGGTTCCGGTCGGGTTGTGCGGGAAGTTGATCGTGACCAGCCGCGTGTTCGGACGGATCGCGTCCCTGATGCGGTCGATGTCGAGCGACCAGTTGTCGTCGGGATCGAGCGGCACCCCGGTAGCCTCGCAGATCGCGAGAGGCAGGGTTTCGTGGCTTTGGTAGTTCGGCGTCACCACAATGGCGTGGCTGTCGGCGTCGAGAATCACGTTGTTGGCGGCGAATATCCCCTCGCTCGCCCCCGCAAGGCAAAGGATGTCGGAAGGCGATTGCCGCAGATAAGTGCCCGCGATTGCCTCACGAAGATCTGGGGCGCCGAAGGTCTCCGTGTAGCCGAGCCAGAGGCTGTCGAACGCTTCCCGCTCCTCCGGCGATGCCATGGCCAGCAATTCGCGCATCGAGATGCTTTCCGCATCTGACGCGGTCATGTGGTGCTTGGCCTTGAACTCCCATTTCGAGAAATGGGTTTCCAGTCGAAAGTCCGGCAGTGTCGGCATGGCGCGAATCCTACAGTTGCCTGGTGCGGATGGCCACGGCCAACTTGGCGTCACTTGGCCGAAGCGCGAACTGCGTGTTCATGCCCCTTGGCACTGCTCAAGCGCGAATGCTGCAAGCAGGCTCTCTCGACTAATCGTATCCCGCAAGACATGATATGCTGAGCCAACGAGAGGCGAATTATGGCCTGCCGAGGGCCTTGTCAGAACGCACATGATGGACGGATTCGCACGAAAGGCTCGGCCAATTCCGCCCATGCGACAAGGTGCACTTCACAAGAAGCGAGGGACAGAGAGCAATGACTGAGAACAACTCAATCCGCACCTGCCTTTGGTTTGACGGCAATGGACTGGAAGCTGCAACGTTCTACGTGAAACTGATTCCAGGAAGCGAACTCCAGACGCCCGACACCGGCGGTGGTGAACCGTTGATTGTCTCATTCACGCTTGGAGGCGTCCCCTACGAAATCCTCAACGGCGGCCCGCACTTCAAATTGAATCCGGCTTGCTCGATCGCAGTCACCACGCCGGATCAAGTCGAAACCGATCGGATTTGGGATGCCCTTGTCGCCGATGGCGGTTCGGCAGGGCAGTGCGGCTGGCTGGTCGATCGCTGGGGCGTGTCATGGCAAGTCTATCCGCGGGCCTTGCCGGAAATGCTGGGTTCGGATGACCGCGAGGCCGCTGCACGCGCGCAGAAAGCGATGCTGGGCATGAGCAAGATTGACATCGCCGCAATGAGGTCCGCCTTCGAAGGAAACTAGGACCAGGGCACCGGCATTGGCAGGGCGCGTGTCGCCGGTTCAGAGACGCGCTCGGCACTACGGACCGCCGGGAGACAGCCGCAACAAGAAGCGACGCGACGGCAAGCTGGGCCGACGTGAGCCAGCAAGCGCCCGTCGCTCATGAGCGTGGCCAAGGGCCGAACAAGACACCACCGGGCTGCGTCATCGGGATCAAGCGAGGAATCGTCAACGGGATCAGCGGAACCGGGTCCAGCCGTTTCCTGGCCGCCGCCTCGATGGCACGATCGAACGGCAAGGACTGGCGTTCGATGCCAATCTGGTCGGCAAGGACGATGGCGTATTGGCATGTGGTGCCCGTCCTGGAAAACCAGGTTAGGGCGAGAATCAATTGCGGTCGGCCAGTGACCCGCAGTGCATGCGGCGCCGCGATGACGGCGCACAACGCATACGGCAAGCCTGTCACCAGTTTGACATCTGCCTCCGCTGCATCGGCGGCTTCGCCTTCGCTCTCAACACTGAAGGCCGTGCCAAACTCAGGCTCTTGTGTCACGGGCGAGACAAAAGGTCGGACCCCTCTTGTCGATCCTCTACAGCCGACGCATCTGGCAACTTTCGGCATTGGTCAGATGGTGGGCCTCAACGCACGGCAAAGTTCCATGTTGACAACAGGCAAGCTCGCTTCAACTTGGCGACAGCACACGATCTGGCACGCCAGAAAGCGGAATTCGCCACGTCAGGCGGTGCAACCTGACTGGCCAATCGGAAAGACGTCAAGAACAGCCCCGTTGACAAGTTGCGGAACCCGAACGGGCAAGCAAAGGAAGAAGAGATGATGAAGGCGGAATTCGATTACAGTGGTTGCAACGTGTTTGTGGCTGGCGGAACCAGCGGGATAAATCTTGGGATTGCAGAGGCATTCGCGCGCGCTGGCGCCCGGTTGGGCGTTGCAAGTCGCAGGCAGGAAAAGGTGGATGCCGCCGTCGACCGGGTTGCCGATCTGGGTGCCGACGTGCAGGGCTACAGTTTCGACGTCCGTGACGCGCCGGCGGTCGACGCGGCAATCGCCGCGTTCGCAGAGACCGCCGGTGCAATTTCGGTCTTGGTTTCCGGAGCTGCGGGGAACTTTCCTGCGCTTGCCAAGGACATCAGCGTCAACGGATTCAAGGCGGTGGTCGATATCGATCTGCTTGGCACCTATCACGTCATGAAGGCCGCATATCGGCACATGAAGAGGCCCGGAGGCAGCATCATCAACATCTCCGCTCCACAGTCGGTGGTGGCAATGTCGCATCAGGTTCATGTCTGTGCGGCCAAGGCCGGCGTCGACATGGTTACGCGGTGCCTGGCCATCGAGTGGGGACCGGAAGGATTGCGCGTAAACGGTGTCATCCCGGGTCCGATCGCCGGGACCGAAGGCATGGCCCGGCTTGCACCCACGCCCGAAGCACGTGCAAGTGTCACCGACAGCGTACCGATGCGGCGCTGCGGCGTTCCCGAGGACGTTGCGCAGGCTTGCCTGTTTCTCGGTTCCGAAGCGGCTGGCTATGTCAACGGCTCGATCATGACCGCCGATGGAGGATGGATGCTGACCGGCGCTCCCTTGGACTTTGGGGCGTTCGCATGACTCGTTCCGCGCCTTGTCTGAACATGCACCTGTTGAAGACGCTGTTCGCGTCCGCAGATTCTGCCGTTTCGCGATGTCCAGAACCTTTCTGATCGGCCAAGGCCCAACCATCTCCCGCAAGCTGCCGCGTTCCGAAACAGTGTTCTCCCGCCCTGGACCAGCCACGGAACCGTTTCCAGTGTCGCGAGTGGCTTTCCGCTGACGGCATCACGTATGCGCGGGACAAGGCTTCCGATCCCCATTTGGCCTGAACGAAGTGGAACCGCTTGCCGGCGACGCAAGCAAGGGAGTTGCGCAGCCAGGCCGTACGCGGTGCCGAAGACATGGATCCGGTGGGCGAGCGGGCACCCGGCCGCAACTCCCGGCGACAGCGCAGGAATTGGTCATGCTGGCCACGCCACGCATCAACGGGCTATGCCCAGGGTTCCAACGCGTGCTACGCGCATGGCAACATGGCCGGACATGGCCCCGAGAGCGACGAGTGCAACGACGAGGCCGAGAATCAATGACAGGTCGGAGACGAGCGCCTCTGCGGCACGATACGGTCAGCCAATGTGCAAACCTGCAGGCGACGACCGAACGCGACGCAGGAGCGTCGCTCATGAAGGAATTCCAGAATCCGGCTCCGGGAGTCAGCGCTGCAGTTCACGGGTCCGCCAATGGCCCTGCCCGGATTCGCGTTCCGACCAAGAACGACGCATGGCTTCAAGAGGCCAGTGTGGCGCGCCTGGCCAGGTTCCTGACCGAAGACGTTGCGGCAACTTCTTGCCGCTTGGAGAATTGAATCGAGTTTTGCGCGATCCGCGACAGATCGTACTTGTAGTTCACCATCACGCCAGACGATTGCGCGAGACCCGATTCCGACATGTCGGCGGCGGAGTGAACGGCGTGCACAATCGCGCCGTTCCCGAGGTGGAAGCGGGCAACGGGGTCCAAAGGGAGACCGTCCGGCGCCTTGGCGTCCAAGAGGTATTTTGCTGCAAGTCTCTCAATGCCCTGAGGATCGCCGCCACACTTGCGGATCCCTTCGCGCCGCAACCAGCGCATCAGCCCGGGAATTGGCGACAGGGTCACAAATGACCGTATGTTGGGCAGGTCGCGGGACAGGTCGCGCGCGACCTGCTTTATCAGCGAATTGCCGAACGATACGCCCGCCAGCCCCTTTTGACAGTTGGAAATGGAATAGAACACTGCCGTGTCAGCTTCTTCCGCGTCCAGGATTTCGCGCTCTTCCGACAGCACGAACTGGATCGAGTTCGGAACGCCGTCCATCAGTGCCACCTCAACGAATATCAGTGGCTCGTCCGGCATCGCGGGATGAAAGAACGCAAAGCAGCGCCGGTCAGCTGGCTGCAAACGGCGGCGAAGGTCGTCCCAAGTACCGATTTCGTGCACGGCCTCATAGGCGATGATCTTTTCCAGGATCGAGGCCGGGCTTTCCCAGTTGATCTGCCTCACGACCAGAAAGCCCCGATTGAACCAGCTGCGCAGCAAGTGAACGATGTCGTGATCGATCCTGGCAAGTTCGGGCCGCTCGTCCAGCAAGGTCAGCAGATCCCGTCGCAGCCGCACGATCTCCGCCGTGGCCCCGGGCGCCTCGTTCATTTGGCGGAACAATGCCTGCCTCCGCGGTTCGGAAGCCCTGGACAGGGCCCGAAAGTTCTCCGCCGAAGGATCCGAACCGTAGGCCTCTGCCAACTCCGCGATTCTCGAGGCATCAAGATCCAGCTCGTCGTTCAGGAATTCGAAGAACGTGACTTTCTGGTCACGATCAAGCATGCCGTATCGGCTCAGGATGGTGGCCGCCAACTGTCGGCCAGAAGTCTCGTCGGTCTCGGTCAGAAGAGCGAGGCAGAGTTCCCTGATCTTGCGCCCGTCCTCGATCTTCTTTCCGAACGGTCGCCGATCAAGCAACGTGGCAAGAAGATCGCCCAGCGTGTTGGTGGCCAGCATCCCGAAGTCCTTAGCTGAGCTGCGCCTTCCCCGTGGACAGGCCGACATTCAAGGAGACGCTGCCCTCGTTCACCAGCCACTTGCGCAACGTGAAACCGCGCACGCCGCCCTGATGCATCGGATCGCCTTCCGCGAGCCGTTGCGCTTCCGCCATGCTGCCGGCCCGGTAGACGATCAGGCCGGCGCCTTCCATTGATTCACCCGAAGGGTCCGACAAGGGACCGGCCAGCACCAGAGCGCTCCGCCGTTCGAGTTCGCGCTGGTACTCCAGATGCGCAGGAAGGCACTGCTTGACATCTTCGGGCGCCTTTTGCGGCGTGGATTCAACGACATACAGTTCAAGCGCCAGTGCGCCACGGTCCTTGGCAATCGCCTTGTACTCGTTCCAGGCAACCATCATCGCCTCCTTGCTCTTTCAGCGAGTCTAAAATATCGATTTTATTTGACAAGAGGAAAAACATGGGCAAAAGTGCAGCGCACGGCAGCAGCCCATGGGGAAAGTCGCTGATGCAGATGGAAAACACGAACGTCACGTGCAGATTCGCGCGGACCCTGGCAACACATTGCGGGCAAGAGCTGTGACGTCGATCAAATCCGACACGCTTGAAGCCAAACGGAGCGATGCGCAGGCGGCAATCCGCGCGCTGCGCCAACGCAAGCCTGCGCTGGACGATGACAGCATTGACCTGATATTGCGCGGCGCGCGCAACCACTATGCATGGCAGGATCGGCCCGTTCCGCGCGAACTGCTGCAGGCAGTTTACGAGGCTGCGGCCGCCGGGCCGACCAGCACGAATTGCTGTCCGGCGCGGTTTGTCTTCGTCACGTCACCGGAAGGAAAGGACCGGCTCGCCAGGTCCTTGAAGCCAGCGAACATCGACAAGATGCGCACCGCGCCGGTGACCGCGATCATCGCGCATGATCTCGAGTTCTGGACCTGCCTGCCGTTTCTTTTCCCGCACGATGACCGCCGTCCGATGTTCGAGGGCAAGGCGGCGTTCATCGAATCCACCGCATTTCGCAACGGCACTCTGCAAGGCGCCTATTTCATGATCGCGGCCCGTGCCGTGGGGCTGGATGTCGGGGCGATGTCAGGGTTCTCGAATGAAGTGGTGGACGAAGAGTTCTTCGCCGGCACGACGATGAAATCCAACTTTCTCATCAACCTCGGCTATGCCGATGAATCCGCGTTGCTTGAAAAGCTGCCGCGGTTTTCGTTCGATGATGTATGCTCGTTTGCGTGAGGGAACATGGCGATCCGGCAAAAGACTGAAATGACCATCAAGCTGTCCGCGCGCGGCACAAGCCATGCGCGCAGCGAAATAGAGGCCGATGGCCTGACGGCCGTGATTGACGAACCGGTGACGCGCGGCGGCACCAACGAGGGCCCGTCGCCCACCGTCACGGCCTATTCGGCGCTGATCGGCTGCACGAATGTCATCGGCCACAAATGCGCCGAGAAACTCGGCATCGACATCGGGAACTTGAGGTTTGAGATGGAGGTCGACTTCGACCGGCGCGGCGTGCTGCTGATTGACGAGGTCGACGTTCCCTTCAAGGCCATCCGCCTGAACGTGGCCGCCGACGGGCCCGCGAGCCAGGAGGAACTGGGCATGGTGGCGGCGGAGACCGAAAAGTTCTGCCCGATCTCGAAACTGTACGAACAGGCGGGCACGAACCTGACTGTAAACTGGCGCAAGGCGTGAGCCGCGCCGCCCAAGGGAGGAAACCGATGATTGCAAGACTGACACGACGCACAGCCCTGGCCATGGCCCTGACCGTCGCCGCCGCGCCCGCGATGGCCGCCGAGACCGTCAAGGCGGTGGTGATCGACGGCTATCCGGCAGGAGCGCTCTGGGTGAAGGAATTCACCAACTTCTTCATTCCCGAGGTCGACAAGCGGCTGGCGAATTCCGGCAACTACGTCATGGAATGGCAGGAAAGCTATGGCGGCTCGATCGTCAAGCCGAAGGGCGTGCTCGAAGGCATTCAGCTCGGCCTCGGCGACATCGGCATCGTCACGACCATCTTCCACAACTCGAAGCTGCCAAGCCAGGCAATATCTGCCGTGACGCCGTTCGTGGCGGCGGATGCGCGTGCGGTCGCCAAGGCGGTCGACGAAATCGCCAGGGAATTCCCGACGATGCAGAACGAGTTTGCGGCGCAGAACCAGGTCTATCTGGCGACCGGCGTGGTGCTGGACACCTACCAGCTCTTCTCGAAGAACCCGATCAACAGCCTGGCCGACGTGGAGGGCGGCAAGGTGGCTGGCGCGGGGATGAACCTGCGCTATCTCGAAGGCATCGAGGGCGCGGCCGGAGTGCGTGGCGGCCTGACCGACTTCTACAACATGCTGCAGACCGGCCTGGTCGATCACGCGATGCTCTGGCCCGAGGCCGCCAAGACCTTCAAGATCGCCGAAGTCGCGCCATACATGCTGCGTGCGGACATTGGCGCGGTGAACTCCAAGACCATCACGGTGAACAAGGACTACTGGGATGGCCTGCCGGGCGAGGTTCAGGATGTGCTGAGAGAAGTGGCCGTGCTCTACCGCGATCACGTGGCCGGCATCGCCATGGACCGTGCCGCCGCAAGCCGCGACGCCTATGTCGCCGCCGGGGGCACCATCGTGGAGATGGACCCGGCAGAACGCGAGGCGTGGGCCAAGGCGATCCCTGACATTGCCGCCGAATGGGCCAAGGGCCTGGACGACAAGGGCGAGCCCGGCACCCAAATGCTGGTCGCATACCTCGCCAAGCTGAAAGACGCGGGATACGAGGGCGTGCGCGACTGGTCCGCCCCCGTGATGAACTGACCAAGGGGCGGGCAGCGCGATGAAGCAGGCGTTGGCCGCCTTGAACAGACTGGCCGACGGCTTCGCGATCGGCGCGAATGCCGTCGGCACGCTCGTGGTTCTCGCCCTTGTGCTGGTGGTCAACTACGACATGGGCGCGCGCAACCTGTTCAACGCGCCCTTCAACGGCGCCGTGGAGGTCGTGCAGTTCTCCATGGTCCTGATTGTCTTCCTGCAGCTGCCGGACGTCGTGCGCGTCAACAGGCTGACGCGATCCGACGGGTTCCTCGCAGTTGTCGGCGGGCGGCGTCCCGGGCTGGCGCGCTGGCTGCGCCGGGCGATCAACCTGATCTCGGCGATCTTCATGACGCTGATCGCGATCACCATTTTCCCGGAATTCCTCAAGATGTGGGAGACGGGCGACTTTTTCGGCATTCCCGGCGTGTTCACTGCACCGTGGTGGCCGGTCAAGTTGACGATCTTCGCCAGTGCGGTGCTGGCAGCGCTGATCTTCGCGTTGAAGGTCGTGGGCTCTTCCCCTGACGAGGCCACGCATGCCCCCAGCCTGGAAGACGCGGCATGAGCCCCGTCGAAATCGGCCTCTACTCGGTCCTCGCGATCATCGTCCTGGTATATCTCGGGCTCTACATCCCCATCGCCCTCGGCGTCGTCAGCTTCGTCTCGATCTGGCTGATGCGGGACAACTTCACGCTTGCGATGAACCTGTTGAAGATCGCCGTGGGCGACAGCGTGATGGAATACACCTTTGCCACGGTGCCGCTCTTTACCTTCATGGGCCTCGTCGTCAGCAAGGCGGGGCTGGGCGCGGACATCTACAAGGTGATGAATTACGGATTCCGCAGGGTGAAGGGCGGTATCGGCATGGCCACCGTGGGCGCGAACGCCGTATTTGCCGCCGTCACGGGGTCGTCGATCGCCAGCGCCTCGGTCTTTGCCAAGGTCTCGGTGCCGCAGATGCTGCACTACGACTACAACCCGCGCTTTGCCGTCGGCGTGGTGGCGGGATCGTCGGTGCTTGGCATGATCATCCCGCCTTCAGCGATGCTGATCATCTACTCTTTCGTGGCCGAGCAATCGGTCGGCGACATGTTCCTGGCCGGTGTCGTGCCCGGCATCCTTCTGGCCATCGCCTATGTCGGCGCAATCTTCGCCATGGGCAGGCTGACCCCCGGGTTCGTCGGCGGGCGGTCCGGCGAAGACCTGGAACCGCTGAGCTGGGGCGAGATCGCGGAGAAGACGCTGCCCATTCTGGGGCTGATCCTGGTGGTGCTGGGCGGCATCTATACCGGATGGCTGACCCCGGTCGAGGCGGGGGCCGCAGGCGCTCTTCTGGGACTGGTCATCGCCGTCGTCCGCCGCCGCATGACGCTGCGCGGGTTCTGGGAGGCGCTGCTGGAAACCGGCCACATCACCGCTGCGATCCTGTTCCTGATCACCGCCGCCTCCATCTATTCCCGGATGCTGGGGCTTGCCGGCCTGCCGAACGAGCTGAGCGACATCCTGAACGAAACCCAGCTCGGTTTCGTCTGGATCATGGTCATCTACGTGGCACTGATGATCTTTCTCGGCACACTTCTGGACACTGCCTCCATCATCCTTATCATGGTGCCGCTCTTCCTGCCGCTGGTAGAACCAATGGGACTGTCGCTTGTCTGGTTTGGCATCATCACCGTCGTTGGTGCCGAAATCGGGCTCCTGACCCCGCCACTGGGCATTTCCTGCTTCGTCATCAAGGCAACGCTGGACGACGACCGCATCAAGCTGAAGGACGTGTTCCTCGGTGCGCTTCCCTTTGCCTTCGTCATGTTGATCGTGTTGATCGTCTTGATACGCTTCCCGGCACTCAGCCTCGCAATCCTGAACTAAAGGGACCGACCATGCGCAAGCTCACGCAGGACAACATCACCGACGTGTTCCTAAGCTACTGCGGCAAGGACACCGACCCGCGCATGCGCGAGATCATGGCGAGCCTCGCCAAGCATCTGCACGCCTTTGCCAAGGAGGTTCGCCTCACGCATGCCGAGTGGCAAACCGGCATCGACTTCATGGAACGCATGACCGAATTCACCGACGCGGAACGCCATGAGTTCGTGCTGCTGTCGGACGTGCTCGGCCTGTCGTCGCTCGTGGACATGATCAATTCGGTGCCTGAGGGGACGTCCTCCAGCGTGCTTGGGCCATTCCACATCTCCGGGGCGCCGGACATCCCGCTTGGTCACGACATGAAACGGCATTACGAGGGACCGATCCTTCTGGCCCGCGGTCGCATAACCGACCAGGACGGCAGCCCGATCGAAGGCGCCAGGCTGGACATCTGGCAAACCGCACCGAACGGGCTCTATTCCAGCCAGGACCCTGAACAGGACACCTACAGCTTTCACGGCGTCCAGACCACCGGCGCTGACGGGTGCTACGGCTTCACCACCGTCAAGCCGGTCAGCTACACCGTGCCCAGCGATGGTCCCGTGGGCGACATCCTCAATGCGGTCGGCCGACATCCCTGGCGGCCTTCGCACTTGCACTACATCGTCACCGCCCCGGGCTACCGCCAGCTGGTCACGGAGATATTTCCCGAGGACGACCCCTATCTCGACGAAGACACCGTCTTCGGCGTGCGCGAAGACCTGGTCATGAAATACGTCGAACTCCCGCCGGACACGTTTCCTGAAGGCTTTGACCTGTCAGGCAAGGTGACCGAGCCCTACCTCGTCGCGGACTTCGATCTCAAGCTGGTCCGCGAAGCCTGACACGCTTGGGCGGGTCTCCTCAGTCGACCTGCTCCGCCAGGAACGCGCCTGTCTTGCGATAGTGGTCCAACAGGCTGGTACAGGCCATGTCCGTGTCCCGGCTGACCGCCGCGTCAAGGATGGCACGATGCTCTGCCTCGACATTGCGGCGCGCGTAGGACTTCGCCCGTCCCGCCAGGTACCTGTAGCGCACGTTCAGATCGTACAGCTGGCTGCAAAAGCGCAGCAGGATCGGGGATCTGCAGGCCGCGAGCAGCGCCATGTGGAATCGTTTGTGATGCACCTCGTAGGCGTCGACATCGTTCCGGTCCGCCTTGTTCATGTGATGATGCCCCAGCACCAGCGCGTCTTCCCACGCCGTGTCTGCATTGGCCAGGCTGTCGCGCAGCGCGAGTTCCTCGAGATTGCAGCGCAGGTCCAGGATCTCCTGGAACTGCGCCCGGCTGGTTGCGGCCACGCGAAACCCGCGCTGGTCCAGCCGGTCAACAAGCTGATCGGACGTCAGAAGGCTGAGCGCCTCGCGAACGGGCGATGCCCCGGTATCGAGCGCGACCTTGAGGGCGTCGATCTTCAGACGCTCCCCCGGCGGGATTTGCCCGGTGATGATTTCATTCCGGAGCGCGAGATAGACACGCCGCGTAGAGGATTGCGGTGAGGCCGTGTCTTCAATGGGCTTGTCCATGGGAAAAGATTGCCATCATCTGTCCGGAAAAACAAATATTATCGTTTTTTTTGCAACCGCCGACTCTCGGTCCAGGTGAAGCCAGCCTAGCCGAAGCCGCGATTTGACCCCGGAATTCGTCGGAAAGGTCTCAAGAGCACCGGAATCTCGAGAACTCGGCATGTCGATCCGGATGCCGACTCAGCGCTGCTGTCAGAAAAAGTGGTTTTTTCTTTTGGATCCATAGAAAAATGGGTATAGCGTCCCTAGCCAGATCGTCCAAGCATGTCCTGGGGGAACCGATGCGCGAAACTCATTTCGAAGACGGCAAGTGGTGGGTCAGCCCCTACAACTTCGTGCCGGAAGTCCGCAAGGACCTGGACCTCCCGCCAAGGGTGGAGATCCATGACGCGACCTTGCGCGACGGCGAGCAGACCCCCGGCGTCGTATTCTCCGTCGATGACAAGATCCGCATTGCCAGCAAGATGGACGAAATCGGCGTCGACCGGATCGAAGCCGGCATGCCGGCGGTGTCGCCGCAAGATGCCGAAGCCATCAAGGAAATCTCGAAGCTCGGCCTGAAGTCCAGGATCTACACCTTTGCCCGCGCCCTCAAGACCGACATCGACATGGCATTGGAGTGCGGCGCACAAGGGGTCATCATCGAGGTGCCGATCGGCTATCCGAAGCTGGTCACCCAGTTCGGCTGGACCTGGGAAGACGTGTTCAAGAAGAGCCGCGACGTGATCAACTACGCTCGCGAACAAGGCCTGCACGCTGTGTTCTTCCCCTACGACACCACGCGCGCACGGCCGGAGGACCTGACCAGCCTCTGCAACGCGATCATGGCGGAATCGCCGCCTGACGCGATCGGCATCGTCGACACCATGGGATGCGCAACGCCCGAGGCGATCAAGTACATGGTGCGCTGGGTCAAGGACATGACGGGACTGCCAATCGAGATACATACCCACAACGATTTCGGAATGGGCGTGGCGACGGAGCTTGCGGCCGTAACAGCCGGTGCCGATTGCGTACACAGCTGCGGCAACGGACTCGGCGAACGGACAGGCAATGCGGCCCTTGAAGAGCTGATCCTGGGACTCGACCTGCTCTACGGATACGAGTTGGGGTACAGGCTGGACAAGCTGCCTGAACTGGGCGCAATGCTGTCCGAGCTGTCCAACGTTCCGATTGCCCGCAACAAGCCCGTCCTTGGCCACGGCAACTTCATTCGCGAAAGCGGGATCGGCATCCAGTACGTGATGCACGATCCGTTGGTGATGTTCGGCACCCATCCCGCCCTGACGGGCCGGACGGGCGAAGTGGTCCTCGGGAAGAAGAGCGGCAAGGCCTCGATCAACTACAAGATGGAAGAGTTGGGTCTCGGAGCCTTGGCCGACGAACAGGCAGCAGAGGTGCTGGTCCGGGTCAAATCCAAGGGCATCGAGAAACGCGACATGCTGAGCGACGAGGAATTTCGCGGCATTGTCGAGGACGTGCGGGCCAAGGGCGCCGCCTGAGAACCCTGCACGCTTGGAGAAGAGCCGGCGCAAGGAATCGGCATGACGAACGGTTCGTGTTCACGGACCCTCATGACTCCGCATAGACTCACGGTCGACGCGAAGGGCGGCAGAGCGGCAACAGACCGCATTTGGCCGCCGAAAACGAGCACGGAATTGCTTCGCTTGCCGAACAAGAGCGCGACAGGGTCTCCTTGAATGAAGGCGGCAATGTCCGCTGTCACAACTCTTCGGTGTCGGTACCTTTCAGCCGAATGCCCGCCGCGCTGACGTGAGTGCCGTCACTGTCGATCGTGGCAAGGTCGCAAAACAGTTCGATTCGGTGGCCGTCAGGGTCGAGAACGTAGACAGCCTCGTTTTCGCCCCAACTCCCATCGCCGCGAGGCTGCACGAAAGAGTGCAGTATCGGTCCCCGAACGATTTCCGCACCTTCCGTGTGAATGCGGTCCAGAAGCGCCAGCCAGTCGTCTCGGTTGTCGCATTCAAATGCGGCATGATGGAAATTCGGAGGGCCATCGAAGTCCGCCTCGGGAAGCGGCTTCGTTCGGTAGGTCTTCCTCGGATTGTGTACAAGGACAATCTCGTGGTGGACGTTGGCGAGGCGCATGAAGGTCAGTTCGACTGGTATGCCTTCAACCTCGAATGCTGCATGACGCTCGGTGAGCTTGAAACCGAGAACCCGGCGATACCATTCGATGGAGCGATTCGTGTCGCTGACTTCTATGGCAACATGCTGCATTCTGGCAGGCCTTGGTCGGTTCATGAGCGGTTCTCTCAAATGACGGCAACGTGCTGGTGCCGGATTTCACTGTATCGCAGGCGTGCGGCGATTCCGGGCGGCGCCAGACGCCGCATCCCCGGGGAAACGACCAAAGAGCTTCCGGAAGGCGATCGCGGCATCCATCCGCGCAAGCGAGTTTCCGGCACAGAGGTGAATTCCAGGACGGAAGCTCAGAGGCCGGTTGGGTCGGCGTGCCATGTCGAAGCGATCAGGATCGGGAAACTGCCGGGAATCGTGGTTCGCGGCGACAACGACCAGGTGAACCACCGTCCCTTCCGGGGTGGCCAAGCCGCCCAATTCGGAATCCTCGGTCGATCCGCGATTGTTGATCTGGATCGGCGCCCTGCAGCGCAAGGCCTCTTCCACCATTGAGTCGACCAGACCCGGATTCTCCGCCGAGCACCGGATTTCCCAAGGAGAACGCAAAATCTCGTGCACGCCGTGCGTCAGCATGTTCGTTGATGTTTCGTGGCCGGCAATCAACATGAAGATGCATTGATGAAGAAGTTCCAGCTCGGTCAGTCTTTCGGCATCGGCCTCTGCATCCGCGAGAACGATCAAGACCTCGGTTGGTGATGATTCGTCCGGAAATGAACGACGGTGGCGGATCAGGTCACGGAGACATGCCTTGAATTCGATGACGGTGCAATTGTCCTCTTGCGCGGTGCGGGCAACGGAGCACTGCCCTGGCAGACCGACCCGCGCGTGACTGCAACCACCCGGGAATTCCAACTGCCTCGAAGGCTCCCGCGACATGTAACGCCGCGTTCGGGAGACTTCCTGCGCACGCAAGAATGCGCGTGCACCCATTTCGCGACCTACACTGCGCAAGACCCTTCCCCCGATGCACGGCCGGACACTGGCGACGGCAATGCCCGCGCGGCAAGTGCCGCCACATCCGCCTCGGTTCTCGCGCTGGCCGCAATGTATCGATCAGGTCGAACCAGGATCGCGTTCGTGTCAAGTCCGGCAAGCGCGGCAGCCAGGGCAGAACCGTCCGTACACTCGACGACCGGCACGGTCGCTGCAACATGGCGGGGCAATGCCCCACGCACAATCAGTGCGGGATTGTACCCGACGGCATCGTCCAGCAAGCGCCCGTCTTCAAGCATCGGTTGCGGAAACAACCGTCCCTTGTGCGGCGTGTCTGCAGGGATCAACCCGCCCACGTCACTGGAACCCAACGGCGGGGCAATGGTTTCCATGCTTGCAACTCCGGTCTCGTCTCGCGACCCCAAGGACAATGTCGACCTCTTGTCCAGCGCGTTGATCAGCCTGCCAAGACGCATTGCGGTCTCAATGAAGGACCGCGCATTGGGTGCACGCTCCTCCTGATAACTGTCGAGAATGTCGCAACTGACAGCACCCTTGACGCACAGGGCAAGTTTCCAGGCCAGATTCGAAGCATCGCGGATTCCTGTGCACATGCCTTGTCCCATGAAGGGTGGGGTCAAATGTGCGGCATCGCCCGCGATCATCAATCGGCCCTTTCGCCAGATCTCCGCGATTTCGGACCGAAATGCATAGACTGCGCGGCGCTCCAATTCCGCGTCACCCGGTTTGATCCAAGGAGCCAGAAACGACCAGACCTGTTCTTCCCTGGTGACTTGTTCGTCAGCCTCGTCATCTCGCAAGGCGATTTCCCAGCGTCTCCGGTTTTTCGGGCTTCGGCAATACGTCATCGGCCGGTCAGGACTGCAATACTGGATCGAGTGATCCCCGAGATCCGGCCGGTCATCCTTCAGGAGCACGTCCACGACCAACCAGCGTTGCTTGAACCCGAGGTCGAGCATCTCCGAACCGATCACGCCGCGAACGAGTGACCGTGCCCCGTCGCAACCGACAACATAGGACGAAGACAGACTGCGTGTCTGGCCATTTCGGAGGTTGCGGCACGTCACGATCACATCCTGTCTCCGGACGTTGACGGAAATCGCCACCGTATCTGTCAGCACCGACACATTGGGACGCCTGGCCAGTTTTTTGCGCAGCAGCCTTTCCAGGTCAGGCTGATGCAACCGATAGCTTGCGTGCCATCCCTGGGGCCCGATCTCCTTTGGTCGCGGCCAGTCAAGCAGGATTTCACCGTGAGGATCGACAAAGCGCATGCCGGGATTGACAATCACTTCACGGCTCAAGCTTTCGGAAATCCCTGCGCACTGAAAGACCCGCATGGTTTCGCCGTCGAAGTGAACCGCCCTTGGCAGGTCGTAAATTCCGGCTTCGCGATCAACGACGATGACCCTGACGCCGCATTCCGCCAACAGGTTTGCCAATGTGGCGCCGGTCGGACCAAGACCGACAATGATCACGTCCGCACGATCGTGGCGCATGCCCGTCTGGCTGCTGTCTTTCAGGCGCATCCCGGCGTGCCGTACGGCCACGGAAACTCAAAGGGCGGTGGCGTACGCGATCCAATTTCGACAGCCTCCCACCCCATGTCATGACACGGTTCTTGACTCGGGGAAGACAGGCGAAGCCGGGGTCGTCCGGAGTGTTCCTGCAGGTCAGGGCAGTCCGGCACTTCCCGGCCATTCAAGGCAAGGGCCGACGTCAGTTTGGGACCCTTCAAGACGTTCCCCCCGCTGATTAACCAAGCCGCCCGGACGCTGGGATTTCCTGACAACGAAGCTAGCGGCGCGGCCCTAAAATGCAATATTTTTTCCAATTTGCCAAAAAATCGATTTTCAAATGTGTTGGCGCCTAGACACCGCCGGGATTGGATGGTTCCGTCGAGTCAATCAACGAGCCGCGACACCGACGGCCCGCATCGTGGCCACATGAACTGCATTCGATCACTGCTGACTCCTTGGGCATTCGCATTGACGTTCGGGGGCGCGGTCACAGCAGGGGCGGCAGAGCTTCGCATTGGAACAGCAAGCCACGGCGGCACGTACTGTCCGGTCGGCCAAGCGATCTCGATGCTGGTCGGCAACCATGCCGCGGGGTTGACGATGGTACCAGTCGTGACGCAGGGATCGGTCCAGAACACGCGACTGGTGAATTCCGGCGAAGTCGATGTTGCAATCACGAACAACAACCTTTCCGTATTGGCCAACGAGGGCTCCGGTCCATATCGGAGCGATGGCGCAATGAACCTTCGCGCCATCGGCTCTCTGCATGCCAGCGTGCTGCACATCATGACGCGCGACGGGTCCGGCATCAGCGGAATCTCGGACCTGCAGGGCAAGCGCATCGCCGTTGGTCCGGAAGGCGGCGGTACCATCCCCTTCCTGGGCCAGTTGCTTGGCCTGCATGGCATGACGATTGACGACATCACGCCGAGCTTTCTCTCCCATGCTGACGGCTTCAGCCAACTCGCCGACGGTTACGTCGATGCCGCCTTTGCGCTCAGTGGCTATCCTGCTGAAGCGGTGATGCAGGCCCAAGCCAACGCCAAGCTGGCGTTCATTCCGCTGAGCGACGCGATGATGGCCGATGCGCTGGAGAGATATCCCAACTACAACATGGTGATCGTGCCGGCGGATGTGTATGGCACCGATGCGGAAGGGTCGCTCTTGAGCGTCAACAACATGCTGATTGTCGACGCAGGCATGGATGAAGAGACGGCGTATCAGATCGCAAAGGCAATCTACGATCACATGGACGAGTTCCGCGCAAGAAACGTGCATGCGCGCCAGATCGATCCGGAGCGATCCCTGTCGCTCAAGATCCCGCTTCATCCGGGTGCGGAGCGGTATTTCAGCAAGTAGGTCGTGAAGGGATTTCCCAGGAGAAGTGAACCGCCATGGTGGACACCTTCTCTCGACGCTTCCTCTGCGCAACGAGCCGTAAATTGGACAGGCCATTTGCCAGTGGCGTGACGGGCATCGCCTTTGTCCTCGGGCTGAACGTCCCTGCTCTCTTTGTCCGTTCAACCCGCGACTTCCGAGTCATTCACATGCTGATGATGCCGTCACTGCCGTTTCTGAACCGGCCGGCATCGGTCGCCTGTCAAAATCTCTAGCCGACCGCTATACCCGCCATGCACAGGTCCGCGCCACCCGATCCGGACGGTACGCGGCCCGTTGAACAAGCGCAGGAGTCTACGGATGGCACGAGAGTTCCGCCGGGTCGTGACGGGTCATGACGAGAATGGCAAAGCCGTCGTCATCAGCGACACGACCGCCACGCAATACCTTGAACGCACGAGCCGGCCCGGGGTCCGGTTGACGAACTTTTGGATCGAACGCGGCAACCCCGCCGAATACGACGGCCCGACAGAGACCTGCACCGGCGATTTCGTCCTGCATCCGCCGCCGATGGGCAGCACGTTTCGCTGCGTCGAGTTTCTGCCCGAAGACCCTGACGTCCTGAAGACTCTCGACGGAAAGGCCGCCTTTGGGGAAATGGGTGCCAGCGCCAATGTCGTTGAGGGTGGCCGGCATCCCTTCATGCATCGGACCGACTCGCTGGACTATGCCATAGTGCTCACCGGCGAGATCTGGATGATGATGGACGACGAGGCGGACGACCTTCTGTTAAAAGCCGGTGACGCACTGATCCAGCGCGGCAACAACCACGCCTGGTCGAACCGCAGTACCGAGCCATGCGTCATCGCCTTCGTGCTGATCGACGGCGTCACCCGGCGCGATGCGCCGGAAGGCCGGCAAAAGGGCATCCCGCGCCAAGGCTGAGCCTGGCCGGCCGAAAGGCGAGATGTGCGCCGCGTCCCTACAGGATTGCCTCGTTGCAGGAGACGACGCCCGGGCCGGGCGAGGAAAGCCGCGGCAGCCGGACCTTTCTGAGGCATCGGCATTTCCGCACGCATTTTCCCGGCCATTCCGCCGAACATTCGCCGACATCACCTTTGACGATTGCTTGTCGTTCTTTCATGGCGGCATCGCTCTCAATGCGGCCAGCAGGAAGAGCCCGACACTGGTCCATGGCGGTGCCGACTTCCCCGGACGCATGGGCCGGGGAGGTTCGCCCGTTACTCGACCTCGGTCAACATCGCCAGAAACCGCTCGACCACCGGGTTTGAAGGGGCACCGCTGCGCCTGATCGATCCAAGCGGACGATGGAACTGCGGGTGATCAAAGTCCAGAAACGCAAGCCGGTCCTCAAGATAGGGTTCGGTCGTGGCCCTGGGCATGGTCGTGATAAGGTCCGTGTCAGCGATGATCTCGAGGACGGACCGAATGGAGTCCGTTTCGCAAACGATGTGCATGGACACCACCCCGGATGCGATCATCGCGGCTTCCGTCTGTTGCCGCAGCAGGCTGCCTCTCGAATGCGCCAGCCAGACCTGGGCTTCCAGGTCGGATGGCATCACACGCTTTCGAGATGCCAGGAGATGGCCGGTGCGACACAGAATTCCGACGCGATCATCGATGAGGGGAACATAGTCCAGCCCGTCCGAAGGCTCTGCAAGGCTTTGAGGGCCGAAGACGACGTCGACCTGACCGCGCTCGAGCATGGTACGCAGTTCGTGCACGAGACCCGTCCTCATCTCGACCACGCAGTTCGGGTTCTCCCGGATGAAACCTGCCATCGCGCTGCTGAGAAACCTGCCAGCAACGATTGGCGGCGCCCCGATCCTGAGTTCGCCAACGGTGCCCTTCGCGGATTGATCCGCCAGAATGCTCGCCTGCTCTTCGGCCAACCGAATGGCCTGGCCGTTGCGGGCGAGCCGGAGGCCCAGCGTGTTGGGTACCGACTTTCGTCCTTCGCGATTGAACAAGGTTGTTCCCAGCCGCACCTCCAACGCCTTCATGTTTCGGCTGAGCGCAGGTTGGGTCAGGCCAAGCCTGTCCGCCGCGGTCTGGAAGGAGCCTGCCTCGACGATGACCGAAAGCTGGGCGAGGTGCTTTGGATCGAGTTTCATAGCAATCCTTTATGTTATATGCGCAATCTTTGATTATATCGGATGTTTTTCCTTTGCTAGCTTTCCCCAAAACAAAGGGAGGAATCCGTGTTCAACTTCAGAAGTCTCTCGGCTGCGGCGATACTGACCGCCGCAGTTGCGACGCCCTTCGCCTCTGCAGCGCAGATCTACAAAGGCGAAACCGCAGGTGTCGGCGATCCGGTACACACGATGTTCGTGACCTTCGTGAACCAGGCCGGAAAGGCTGGCGTCGAGATCCAGGTCAACGCCGGACAAACGCTCACCAAGTCCATGCTGAAGGGCGGCCGGCAGGAAATCGACTTCTTCTCGACCGTTCCGTCGCTGGTGAACCTGATGAAGAACCAGGCCCGGATGTACGAAAGCGTCGACGACGCGCCCGAGGCAGCAGGCCAGCTTCGCGCGATTCTCGGTTTCAAGGCCGGCGCCTACCATCCCGTGACCCTGGAGGGGTCAGGCATCGAGACCTGGGAAGACCTCAAGGGCAAGACGGTCTTCACGGGACCGCCGGCAGGATCGGCGTCCGCGACCTCCGAGGCGCTGATCAAGATCATCACCGGCTACGAGCCGGGCAAGGACTACAATGCCGTCCGCCTGAACTGGGGCGAAGGCTACGCCGCACTCGCAGACAACAAGATCGACATGATGGTCCGTCCGGCGGAAATCGGGTCGTCGAAGATCGAGCAGTTCGGACTGTCAGGCGAATTCCGCATCCTCTCGATTCCAGACGACGTGATCGACTCTGAGGAGATGCAGGCACTCTTCGGCCGTCCGGGCCGCGGGATGCTCATGTTCGACGGCGGCGTGTACAAGGGACAGCTGACCGACGGCAACATCACCGCGCTGGGCTTCACCCAGTTCGTAGGCACTCATGCAAGCGTGTCCGAAGACGTGGTCTACAACGCGACCAGGTCGTTCTGGGAGAACCTGGACGAAGTTCATGCGACCGCGTTCTTCCTGAAAGAAGTCACGCCTGACACCGCGTTCACCTCCGTCAATGTTCCCCTGCACCCAGGTGCTGCGAAATACTATGACGAAGCGGGAATCCCGATCCCGGACGCGTTGCGTCCCTGAACGACGCCCGGGAGTGGACCGCCGATGCGGTCCACCCACGCTTCTTCGGAACAGGCCGGGACCGATCTGATGACCTCGGGGACCCAATCGCCTGGAGGAACGGACAGGCTGTTTGCGGTGCTGTCGACGCTGGCCTGCATCCTGCTTGGCGCAATCGCTCTCTACAGTTCAGGCGTGGGTCTCGTTGAGCCGAAGTTCCATCGCGCTGCAGGATTTGCCTTGGCCTTGCTGGCCGGCATCGCGGCTTCCAGAGCCCGCCGGAACCCGGAGGGTTCCGTCGCCGGCGCCCGTGCCGCCGTGAACCTGACGATGGACATGGCCTTGATGGCTGCCGGCCTATGGGCGATCTGGTCCTTCCATTACGTGCAGTCGCGGATGGAAGTCGCCCTTTACGACGTGACCCAGGCCGATGCCTGGCCCGCCTTGGCGGGACTCGTGGTCTTTCTGGTACTTTGCCGCAGGCTATGGGGCTGGGGACTCTTCGGGGTTGGCGCCTTCGGAGTCCTTTACCTGCTATTCGGCAAGGACCTGCCCGGGATCCTGGCGCACACTGGATTCACGCTGAAGGAGGTGGCGGAGGCGCTATGGTACAACACCAACAAGGGCGTCTTCGGGTCCATCACGAACATCGTTCTGTCCACGGTCTTCATCTTCATCATTTTCGGAGTCCTTCTGGAAGGCACAGGCGCCGGCGACACGCTTCTGAAATTCGCGTTCCTCGTGACGCGGCGCACCCGGGGCGGGCCCGCCCATGCAGCGATCCTGGCGTCTTCCCTGTTCGGAACCATGTCGGGCTCCACAGTTGCCAACATCGTCGGCACCGGCACTTTCACCATCCCGATGATCAAGAAGCGGGGGTTTTCCCCGACCTTCGCGGCGGGAATCGAGGCGACGGCGTCGTCCGGCGGGCAGATCATGCCACCGATCATGGGGGCTGCGGCCCTGGTCATGGCCGACCTGACCGGCACCGGGTACCTGAACATCATCGTCGCCGCGCTCGTTCCGGCGCTCTTCTACTATTTCAGCCTGTTTTCGGCCGTGACTGTCGAGGCCCGGAGGCAGGGGATCGACGTCGAGCCGCTTGCCGTCAGCGACCGGATCACCCGAGTGGACCTGATCAACTCGGTCCTGTTCGTCGGCCCGATCCTGACGGTGATCGGCTCGCTCATGGCGGGGTCTTCCACATCTGCGGCCGGATTCAATGCCGTCGTCGTCCTCCTGGTCCTGTCGGTCATCAACCCCGACGTCCAGTCTGACCCGTTGCGGGTCTGGCGGGCCTTTCTCAAGGGCGCGCAGTCGGGCGCGACGCTTCTGATTGCCATCGCCGCCATCGGGATACTCGTCGGGTCGCTGGACTCGACCGGCCTGGGGCTCAAGCTCGCCAACGTCATTTCCACGATTCGGGGGGACAGCCTGTTCTCTGCGCTTCTCGTCGCCATGGTTGGCGCACTGGTCCTTGGGATGGGCATGCCGACGCTTCCCGCCTACCTCATCATCATCCTGGTCATGGGTCCGGCCATCCAGGCCCTGGGTGTCTCGATGCTGACCGCCCACATGTTCGTCTTCTACTACGGGGTGGCGTCCTCGCTGACACCTCCTGTCGCCATCGCAGCCTATGCCGCTGCGCCGATCGCCGGGGCCAATCCGCTGCTGACCGCATTCATGTCGTTCCGCCTGGGAATGGCGAAATTCATCATCCCCTTCGTCTTCGCGTTCTATCCGACCATTCTGGTCATCGAAGCGTTCAGCCTGCTTCCATTCATCTGGATAGTCGCCCGAACGTGCTTCTGCATCTGGCTTTTCTCGTCCGCTCTCTCGGGACACGACCGCCGCAAGCTGACAATGCCGGAGATCGTCGCCAGGTTCCTTGCCGCGTTCGCAATGCTGGCCCCTGACCCTGTAATCCACGTCCCGGCGATTCTTGCCGGCCTCGGCCTGATGGCATGGGATGTCCGGTCGGCCTCGCATCTGTCCCGGAAACCGGAGGGTGAATCTTGACCAAGCGACCGAACTTCCTGTTCATCATCACGGATCAGCATCGGGCCGACCACCTCGGCTGTGGCGGCAACTCGCTTGTCCGGACCCCCAATATCGATCGGCTTGCGGCCAAGGGCGCGAGATGGGATCGCTTTTACGTAGCCAACCCTATCTGCATGCCGAACCGTGCCTCGATCATGACCGGACGGATGTGCTCGGCCCACGGGGTCCGTCACAACGGCATACCGCTGTCGAAGGACCACACGACGTTCGTGGAACTGCTTCGGGACGCCGGATACAGGACGGGGCTCATCGGCAAGTCTCACTTGCAGTGCTTCACGGGCCTTCCTGCCACGAACAGGTACGAACCGGCCGAGGGCCTGGCGGCCCCAAGCCGGCACCTTCGCGATGCGATCAAGAACAACCGGCACACGCCCGACTATGACCTTGAAGTCGCCCAGCAATGGAACCGTCCGCTCGCGGAGCGCACGGGAGGAGACTTCTACGGTTTCGAACATGTTGAAGTGGTTGCAGATCACGGGGACCGTGCCGGCGGCGACTACCTGCTTTGGGCTCGCCAGCAGCGCCCGGACTTCGACGGCCTCGTAGGGCCAAAGAACGCGCTGTCAAACAACCGCATCAACGCACCGCAAGCGTGGCGAACGGCAGTCCCGGAAGAGCTCTATTCGACATCGTGGATCGCTGAACGAAGCGAAGCCTGGCTGTCTGATCATGCTGTGGGCGAAGAGCCGTTCTTCCTGCAAGTGTCCTTCCCGGACCCTCACCATCCGTTCACGCCTCCGGGTCGTTACTGGGACATGTATGATCCTGCCGACATCCCGCTCCCCGCATCGTTCGGCCAGGGAGACCTTCCGCCGATCCGGGCGATGCGTGAGGCGCTTGAGAGGGGGACCGATTCTCGAGACAACCAAAACCCCTTCGCGGTGACGGAAGATGAGGCCCGATCGATCATCGCCTTGACCTACGGCATGATCACCATGATTGACGACGCCATCGGGCGGGTGCTCAGGCGGCTGGATGTCCTGGGCCTTGCCAAGGACACCGTTGTCATCTTCACGTCTGACCACGGCGACTACATGGGCGATCACGGGCTGATGCTGAAGCTGCTCCTGCACTACCAAGGCATCATCAGGGTGCCTTTCGTCTGGCATGATCCCGAGTCTCCTAGCCATGGGCAGGTTGACGGCGGACTTGCGTCATCCATCGACATCGCGCCCACAATCCTGGCCAGGGCCGGAATCCAGCCCTACAACGGCATCCAGGGCCGCGACCTGCTTTCGTCTGCGTCGCCGGAGGCCGTCATCATCGAAGAAGACAGCCAGCGCCTCATGACCGGCTTTGACCGACCTCAGAGGGTTCGGACCATCGTGACGGACAGATATCGAATGTCGTTGCGAGAAGGTGAAGACTGGAACGAGCTGTACGATCTTTCGGCCGATCCTGACGAACTCGCCAACCTGTATGATCAACCTGCCGGACAGACCGTCCGACGTGAATTGTCGGAGATCATGCTCAAACGAATGATCGCACTCCAAGATCGGTCGCCTCTGCCAGCCTATAGGGCCTGAAGCGCGGATCCCGCCGCCTTCGATCTCAATCGTGAAGGCGAACTGAAATTTGTCCGCGAGGGCGCAATCAGCACCCCTCACGAGCTTGGTCTTGTGGACCGAAGGCCCGGTGATGGGCGGCATTCCAATGTGGATGCTCACGCAAGCGTCAAGGCTCGTTGCTTGACCTTCCGGCTGCCGGAGGCTCTAGATTGCTGATGACACAACGGGAGCTCGAATGCGAACTGTGCAGACTTTCCTTTTTTTCAATGGGAACCAGTAGCGTGACTTCCTGGTTGAGCGCGCGGCCGGGCGACCAGGCGCCAATCATGCCAGTCGCTCCTGATCAACCGGCAGCGTTGCTGGTGAGCATTGCGTTTGCGGAGTCACCATCCGCCACTGCGCTGTTCGGGAAGGCCGCATTTGAAGCCAAGTGCCCCGCCAGTATTGGCGTCAACGGGGCCGGGCGGGCGGATGTAGCCACGCCGCTGCTTCACAAGAACCACGAGCCATCACGTCACGGAGCCAAGGCCCTTCCACGGGCCGTGGCACTGGACGCCCGGCAGCAATGCTCGCCGTTCGGGAACGTGCCCCCGGCCGATGGCCTGGCACGTGCAGACATCGTCATGAGGATTGCCCATTTGCGCGATTTGCAGCGGGCCAACGGCATCAACTGAACGCGAGGAGTCAAGCATGCAAATGCGACACATTTTGCTGGGAACAGCCCTCATTGCAGGAACCGCCGCCTTCGCGCATCAGGGCATTCAGAATCCAGCAGTCAAAGCCAGAATGGCCGCAATGAGCGCGATTTCCGAAAACATGAAGACCCTTGGGATGATGGCAAGGGGAGCGGCGGAGTTCGATGCCGAAGCGGCCAGGGCTGCGGCCGCTGCCATCGCGAACCACGCCTCCGCCGTGCCTAGCCTGTTCGAAGCAAATGAGACCGATCCAATGTCGGAGGCCAGACCGGCAATATGGACCAGCTTCGAAGACTTCAGTGCGAAGGCGTCCGAGCTTGCGAGCATTGCGGTTGGGCTATCGACTTCAATCACGACCCCGGAAGATCTCGGACCGGCAATGAGCAGCCTTGGTTCGAGTTGCAGGTCCTGTCACTCAATCTATCGTGAATAGCCATGCCATTATCGAGACGAACTTTCCTTGCTTCAACGGCGGCGGCTCTCGTCCCGGCTTGGGGCAGGGCCAGCACAATGAGGCTTACCGCTGAGCCTGTCGTTGCGCAGATTCTCCCGGAAGGATCAGGCACCACCCCTTCGCTCGGCTTCAACGGAAGCACGCCCGGTCCGGTTCTTCGAGTCAGGCAGGGCGACGAACTCGCCGTGACTTTCGAAAACCGGGCCGGTGAGCCTTCGTCGGTCCACTGGCATGGCATCCGGATCGACAACGCGATGGACGGGGTGCCAGAGCTCACCCAAGATGCAGTCCCCGACGGAGAGGACTTTCAGTATCGGTTCGTCACGCCGGACGCAGGCACCTTCTGGTACCACTCGCACGACCGTTCCTGGGAGCAGGTTGCACGGGGACTCTACGGGCCGCTGATCGTGGATGAACGGAAACCGCCGGACGTTGATGCAGACATCATCGTCATGATCGACGACTGGTGGTTGGAGAAAACTGGCGAACTTCGCGACGACTTCAGTTCGATGTTTCACTTCTCCCACGGAGGTCGCTTGGGGAACTTCGCGAAGGCAATTGTCTCACGGCCTTCCGTGCCCGAGGGAGATCGCGTTCGGCTCCGGTTGATCAACACTTCAAATGCTCGGGTGTTTCCCGTCGACGTCAGCGGGGTCGAGGGCAGCCTTGTCGCCCTGGACGGAATGCCGCTCAAGGCGTTGCGGCCCATCGGCACGATCCATCTTGCGCCAGCTCAACGTGCAGACATCATCGCTGACGTTGCCGGCGACATCGAGTTCAGCTTCTGGACCGGCCAAGAGCACTATCCCTTGGCGACCATCAACGCTGAAAGATCGGACTCTACGCCGCGAACATATCCGATTGTCCCGCTCCCGCCGAACGATGTTGCAACGACCAACGGCGATGCAGACATGCACGTTACCTTGAGGATGCAGGGTGGAGCGATGGGTGGGCGACACCCTGGCGATGACATTTGGTCCTTCAACGGAGTGTCAGGACTGCAGGAAAGCCCCTGGTTGCAATTGCAACGTGGAACGGCGGTTAGGATGACCTTGGTGAACGACACGTTTTTCCCACACGGCATTCACCTCCATGGCCACCACTTCCACGAACTGGACCGTGAAGGATCATTGGGGCCGCTTCGCGATACGTCTCTGGTCGATTCGCGGGACAGTCGAGACATTCTCTGCGTCTTCAACAACCCCGGAAAGTGGCTGTTGCACTGCCATACGCTCGGACACTCGGCGACTGGCCTGAAGACCTGGGTGGAGGTGGCGTGAACAGGCTTTCCGTAGCCTTGGGGATCCTTGTTTGCCCCACCGTCGTCATGGCCGGTCACGAGCTCGACAGTCGGGACATCGGCGGAGGAATGGTCCTGTACAAGGAGCACTGCGCCTCCTGCCACGGTGCAAGCCTCGAAGGGCAGCCCAACTGGCGGTCCTTGAACGACGACGGCACCTTCCCTGCTCCGCCACATGACGAGACCGGCCATACATGGCATCACGACAACCAGTTGCTGTATGACTACACGGCTTTGGGCGGAGCAGGTGCGCTGGCCGAAAGAGGGATTACAAATGTCAAGAGTGCCATGCCAGGCTTCGCGGATGTCATGACGGAAGAGGAGATCTGGAACGTCCTCGCCTACATTCGGTCTACCTGGCCCGGGCGCGTTCAGGAGATTCAATCTGGCAGGAATCCACCGCATCAGTGATCCTTCCTGCATGGCAACCCGCACTCCTTGCCTTCGGGTGCCCGCTATCCGCCGTGCATGACCCAGAGATCGGAGGGCTTGACGCACAGCTTCGCGAGAAGGAGCGGTGCCGCACGAGCGCCGCTTGACCTAATTCGAGATGGCCGGTCCAAGACCGGCTGGACACGCTACGTGAGCCAGCCCGGCTCGTGACTGCCCGGCCATGGCGCCTGGACCGGACTTGCGTCAACCACTGTCCTCGTCGTGCAAGAATCGGCTCAAACCGCGACGCGAGAACGCCAGCAAGCTCTCGGTGCTGCACGGGCGCCTTTCCTTGAACCAATCGTGAGGAACAAAGAATGAAAGTCATTTGTCTCAATGGCTGGGGCGGAAGGCTCTGGGAACACTTGTCGCCCTATGTTTCCGAAGAGGCGCCGGACGTCCTTTGCCTTCAGGAAGTCGTTCACAGTCCAGCGACAGACAAGGACTGGCTGACCTATCGCGACGGCGATCACGTTCTGCCGCAAAGGGCGAATTTCTTCCGAGATGTATGTCAGGTTCTCCCTGATCACGTCGCGACCTTTTGTCCGGCAGCGCAAGGAGTCCTTTGGCATCAAGACACGCCCGTTCCGTCACAATGGGGGTTGGCGACATTCGTCCACAAATCTCATCCCGTGATCGGCCAGGCACAGGGTTTCGTCCACAAGGACTTTTCGCCTTCGGGTTTCGGCGATCATCCCAGATCGCGGAGCGCGCACGCCGTACGCGTCTTCGACTACGTGCACGAAAGGCCTGTCTGCATCACCCACATGCATGGCTTGCGCGACCTCGCCGGGAAAATGGACACGCCAGAACGCGCTGCCCAGGCTCGTCGGTTGCTTGATCTTGCACGTTCGATTTCGGAACCCGAAGATCTCTCGATCATCTGCGGGGACTTCAACGTGGAACCGGGCAGCGAAACGATTGCCATCCTGGCCAATGCTGGAATGACCGAGCTTGTGACAAGCAGAGGCTTCACAAGCACAAGGAGTTCTCACTACCAAGGGCCCGGCAGGTTCGCGGACTACATGTTCATGGACCGAAGTGACGCAGTGCAGAGCTTCGATGTCATCGCCGATCCGGAAATGTCGGACCACTGTCCTCTTGTGCTGCAAATCTGAACAGGCAGAGTCGCAACCAGCCCGCATTTGGGCACGCGGCCCCAATGGAACCACAGTTCGTTCATGTTCGAGCTGGGCAAACGGGGGTTCCGAATCGGCGAACCCATCGGAGTCCAGCGAGAAGTCCCTCGTCCCTCGCTCTGGGCAGGTCCAGGGCAGCGCTGTGGTCCAAAGGAACGCCGAGGCATTCTATCGCCAAGGACATCAACGTCACCTTGGACGAGGTCGCAACGGAGATATTTGATCTCGCAGGCAAATTTCCCTAGCGCCGCCGCACCGCTAGATTGGCTTCGGTGAAGCGGCCTACGTGAAACTGGCACCGGTGGAGTCGGGGAGGCGCGAAAGGCCCTGCTTCATTGGTCGGAGTGGCGAGATTCGAACTCACGACCCCTGCCTCCCGAAGACAGTGCTCTACCAGACTGAGCTACACTCCGACGAATGGTGGAACTACTCCGCTTTCCGCGACTGTGCAAGTGCCTCGTGACCTGGCGCCACGCGCTCGGCCCGGGCCCGGAGCATGGCGCCGATGTTCGGAGAGGAGGCAGCGCCGGTCCGCGTCCGGGTGCGCAGGACCGGCGTGTTTTCCGAGCGGCCGCCCAGGCTCTCCCGGATCACGACATAGATTCCGGAAGCGATGATCACGGCCGCGCCAAGTCCCGTCATGAAGTCAGGCACCTCGGCAAAAAACAGCAGGCCCAGACCCGCGCCCCAAATGATCTGCGAATACTGAATCGGCGCAACTGTTGCTGCGTCCCCATGCCTGTAGGCGGAAATTATGCATAGCCCGCCGCCATACCCGAGAATCGCAACCAGGGCGAAGAGGCCCATGTGCTCGACCGGAACGGGGCGGTAGACGAAAGGCAGGATCGCGCCCATCAACACAACGTTGGTCATCATCGGGTAAAGCATGAGCACGGCGGCACGCTCCTCGCGCCCGATCTTCCGAGTGATGACCGAGACCAACGCACTTCCAGCCGCTGCGGCGAGTGCTGCAACGTGTCCCGCGGTAAGCGGTTCAATGCCAGGGCGCAGGACGATCAGCACGCCTGCAAGACCGAGCAGGACTGCGGCCCAACGATGGACGCCAACCCGTTCGCCCAGCACCGGAATGGACATGATGGTGATCAGGAACGGGGCGGCAAAGATGAATGCGTAGACCTGTGCGATCGGAAGGACCGAGAACGCAAAGATCGCGGAAGCGGCGGTCACGACGGCTGCAGCCGTGCGCAAGGTGACCCAACCCGGATTGTGCGGCCTGAGCGTGCCCGCTTCCCTGTCGCGCAGAAGCAAGAGCGTGGCGAAAGGGAAACTGAGCAGGACGCTGAAGAACAGGATCTGGAACGCCGCGTAGCCGCCGCCGAGGAACTTGATCACAGCGTCATGCGTCGAGAACGCCGCAAAGCCCAGTATGGCAAAAAGGACTCCGCGGAGGTTGGCCTGCCGGGCCTCGCTCAAAGGCTCGCACGCAGCTTGGCGATCACCGCATCGCCCATCTCGGAAGTGGACACCGGCGATCCGCCCTCAGGACCCATGAGGTCGGGCGTGCGGAGCCCGTCGGCCAGGACCGCCTCGACCGCCTGTTCAAGACGGGTCGCCTCGGCACCCCTGTCAAAGCTGTAGCGGAGGGCCATCGCGAAGCTCAGGATGCAGGCAATGGGATTGGCCTTGCCCTGCCCTGCAATGTCCGGGGCCGAACCGTGCACCGGTTCGTAGAGCGCCTTGGGGCGGCCGCTTTCCATCGGGGCTCCCAACGATGCCGAAGGCAGCATTCCGAGCGAGCCGGTCAGCATCGCCGCTAGGTCGGACAGAAGGTCCCCGAACAGGTTGTCGGTCACGATGACGTCGAACTGCCTGGGCCAGCGCGTCAACTGCATCGCGCCCGCATCGGCATACATGTGGCTGAGTTCGACATCAGGGTACTCGGCGGCGTGAACCTCGGTCACGACCTCGCGCCAGAGGACGCCCGACTCCATCACGTTGGCCTTCTCCATCGAGCAGACCTTGCCGGATCTCTTCCGCGCCAGCTCGAACGCGGAGCGGGCGACGCGCGCGATCTCGCTCTCCGTGTAGCGCTGCGTGTTGATGCCGACGCGCTCGTTGCCTTCCTTCACGATGCCTCGCGGTTCGCCGAAATAGACACCGGACGTCAGTTCACGGACGATCATTATGTCGAGGCCACCAACGACATCCGCCTTCAGGGAGGAGAATTCCGCCAATGCGTCAAAGCACTGCGCAGGCCGCAGATTGGCATACAGATCCATCTCCTTGCGAAGCCTCAACAGCCCCCGCTCGGGTTTCAACTGGAAGTCAAGATCGTCGTATTTCGGACCGCCCACCGCTCCCAGAAGCACGGCGTCAACCTCCTGCGCCCTCGCCATGGTGGCATCCGCCAACGGCACGCCGTGGGCGTCATAGGCAGCGCCACCCACCAGATCCTCTCCGACGTCAAAGGGCACGGCGCGATTCGCTCCGAACCAGTCCATGATCTTGCGGACTTCCGCCATGACCTCGGGACCGATGCCGTCACCAGGAAGAATGAGAATCGATGGGTTGCTCATCGCGATGCCCCCTTTGAACTGGACGCGTGCCGCCTAGCGCGGCTCAAATCCGGCGTCAACAAGCGCGCGCGCAATCCCCAGTCAATCGAGACTTCGGGCGAGGCCGGCGGCGGAGACGAATGCATTTTCGTCACGGGCAATTTGGCCATTCGAAACCATTGGCAACATGCGCTGGCGCTTGGCATCTTGGCATCGGATTGAACTGGGAGGCTCACCAATCGATCGGACGCTTGTCCCTGAAGAATCCGCCAGTTGGACCGTTCTCGTCAAGCGTCGCCAGCCAGATCGCCGTCTCCGCGCCGTCCTCCGGCGACCTGCTGGCGTTCGTGCCGCCCATGCGCGTGCGAACCCATCCTGGACACATCGCGTTCACCTTTACTGCATTCGGCAACGTCCGTGCCGCAGAAACGGTCAAGGCGTTGAGTGCGGCCTTCGCGACACCGTACGCGCCTGGGCCTGCGAGACCGTCCGAGAACGCGCCCCATCCAGAAGAAACGTTGACCACGCGACCATAGCGTTGCGAGACCATGTGCGGGGTCAGGTGATGCATGAGAAGAAGCGGGCCTCGAACCATGACGTTCATGCAGTCCGCAAAGTCGCCGGGATCGTCCAAGACGCCGCCAGAGCCGAGGATGCCCGCGTTGTTGACAAGTATGTCGACCGGCCCCGCGTCCTTTACGGCACGGGAAATGCTGTCCGGACTTGCCACGTCCAGCTGCACCGCGGTCGAGCCAGTCTGGGCCGCCGCGCTTCTGCCTGCATCCAGGTCCCGGGACCCGAGCAGGACCTCGTATCCCTTTGCGGACAACCCTGCGGCAATGGCGAAACCGATGCCGCGATTTGCCCCTGTGACAAGCGCACGTTTCATGACTTCGTCTCAATTCGCGTACTGGAGGGACATTCGGGTGATCTTTCCATCATCATCCCACCAGTATGTGTAGCGAACGACCCAGCTCGCCAGTTCACTTCGGTCTTCGCGTATCCGAACCCCTGTTCCAGAATCTTGCGATGCCTGAAGGTCTCGCCGCTGGAGATTACCTCGCGCAACGCCCAGGCACGAATTGCGTCCTGGCCCGCAAAGGTGCGGGACACGTCGATCATTTCAGCGTCGGCGGCGAAACAGGACATGTAGGCCTCGATGTCCTTGGCATTGGCACAGTCCTGATAACAGGAGATCGGTTTGGGCAGATCCCCTGCAAATGCAGGCTGAGACAACATGGCAAGCGCCAGCAGGCTCGGTCCGAACATCGCGTCCGCTCCCGTTCGTCTCCTGGATCTGCGCGGCCGCCACGCGCTCCGCTGCGCGCATCCGTGGATCTTGCTCACGTCGAACCTCCTGACGCCTCCTGCCTTTGGGTCCGCACGGCTCAAAGCCAGGGTCGCTGCTCCGCCGTTCTTGCCTCGAACGCATCTATCGAGTTCGCGGCGGCCTCGGTTGTCAGGCCGATGTCATCAAGGCCGTTCAGCAGGCAGTGCTTCCTGAACGGATCGATCTCGAAGCCGTACACCTCCCCCTCCGAACCGGTGACCGTCTGCTCCTCGAGATCAACCGTCATCCGGGCATTGGAGCCCCGTTCGGCATCCTCCATGAGTGCGTCCA
Source organism: Paracoccaceae bacterium (assembly GCA_965208685.1). Classification (GTDB taxonomy): domain Bacteria; phylum Pseudomonadota; class Alphaproteobacteria; order Rhodobacterales; family Rhodobacteraceae; genus JAJEFO01. The sequence continues at coordinate 3,616,685 of CBDBPL010000007.1, forward strand.
CCTGCTCTTTCGGAAGCTTGATCGGCAAGATGCCGTTCTTGAAGCAGTTGTTGTAGAAAATGTCCGCGAAGCTGGTCGAAATCACGCAGCGAATGCCGAAATCGAGAAGCGCCCAAGGCGCGTGCTCCCGGCTGGAACCGCAGCCGAAATTGTCGCCCGCAACCAGGATGCGGGCTTCGCGATAGGCTGGCCGGTTCAACACGAAATCGTCGATCTCGTTTCCGTCGCGGTCAAACCGCATCTCGTCAAAGAGATTGGCGCCGAGGCCCGTCCGCTTGATCGTCTTCAGGAACTGCTTCGGTATGATCATGTCCGTATCAATGTTGACCAGCGGCATTGGCGCGGCAACTCCGGAAAGCTTGGTGAACTTCTCCATCGATCCATCCCTTGCAGAGGTCGCGCCTTTCTGCCCCAGCGCTTCAAGTGGCGCAAGCTCCCCGAAGTCATGAAGGCGGACGGGAACGCCGGACAGAGCCCGAACCGACTACATCAGGTCGCGCACGTCTGTCAGGCGGCCGGTTACCGCCGCGGCGGCGGCCATGGCGGGGCTCATGAGATGCGTCCGGCCCTTGTAGCCCTGCCGTCCCTCAAAGTTCCGATTGGACGTCGATGCGCATCTTTCGCCGGGACTGAGCTGGTCCGGATTCATGCCAAGGCACATCGAGCACCCGGCCATCCGCCATTCAAAGCCAGCTTCCTCCAGCCGTTGGGCAATGCCCTCCTCCTCGGCCTGAAGCCGCACAAGGCCGGAACCCGGCACGATCATTGCGCGCAGACCGTCTCTCACCCTGCGACCTTCCATTATCTTCGCGACCTCACGCAGATCCTCGATCCTGCCGTTCGTGCAGGACCCGATGAACACCGTGTCGATTTCGATCTCGTTCAGTTTCTGCCCGGGCGTCAGGCCCATGTAGTCCAGCGAACGCCGCGCCGCTTCGATCTTGCCACCTTCGAAGCTCTCCGGATCCGGCACTTTGCCCGTGATCGGCAGCACGTCTTCGGGAGACGTGCCCCAAGTGACAACGGGCGGAATCTCGGCCGCGTCCATCCTGACCACTTGATCATAATGCGCGCCTTCGTCGGATTGCAGGGTATTCCAGTAGGTCACGGCCAGCTCCCACTGCCCGCCCTTCGGTGCGTTAGGGCGGCCCTTCACGTATTCGATTGTCTTCTCGTCGGGAGCGACGAGCCCGGCGCGCGCGCCGCCCTCGATCGCCATGTTGCACACGGTCATGCGGCCTTCCATGGTCAGGTTCCGGATCGCGCTTCCCGCATACTCGATGACATGACCCGTGCCGCCGGCAGTTCCGGTCTTGCCAATGATCGAAAGCGTGATGTCCTTGGCCGTCACGCCGGGAGCAAGGCCGCCGTCAACTTCGACCAGCATGTTCTTCGACTTCTTCTGGATCAGTGTCTGGGTCGCAAGGACATGTTCGACCTCCGACGTGCCGATGCCGTGGGCCAGCGCCCCGAAGGCCCCATGCGTCGCCGTATGGCTGTCCCCGCAAACAACCGTCATGCCAGGCTGCGTCCAGCCCTGCTCCGGGCCGACGATGTGGACGATCCCCTGCCGGTCGTCGTCGATGTCATAGAGCTCGATGCCAAAGTCCTTCGCATTCCGGCGCAGAGCATCGACCTGGATCCGCGACTGCTCGTCCTTGATTCCCTCAAGCCGAGTCGGATCCGTTGGCACATTGTGGTCCGGAACAGCCACGGTCTTCTCGGGCGCGCGGACCTTGCGGCCCGCAATTCGAAGCCCTTCAAATGCCTGCGGACTGGTTACCTCGTGCACAAGGTGGCGATCAATGTACAGACGGCATGTGCCGTCCTCGGCCTCGTGGGCGACATGGTCATCCCAGATCTTGTCATAGAGGGTTCGCGGAGCGGTCATGGTCGTTCATCTCTGCAAGGATGGAGTGACAGTGCATTCATGGGAGCGCGCAGCCTATGCCCGGACGTTCGAGGACGCGCAGCGGAGCGCGCCTGCCATTGGCTGCGGTCGGCAACTCCGGATTCCCATGTTGGTCAAGCACATCATGGCCGCATACTACATCCCCAGCCAATGGGGAACAAGTTTGGACCATGCCCGGCTGGACACTCACCTCGTCATGCACATGGGAATTTTCCGGACGACGCTCCATGCGGCCGGAATGTCACCCGGCGCTGTGGCGAGGCCGGTTCGGCGCATCATGTCCCACCAAATTCGCAAAGCGTGTGGATTTCCATCCCGAGCGCTTCCAGAAGGGTTCGCCCGCCAAGTTCCGGCAGGTCTATGATGAAGCTGCATCCGACAATGTCGCCGCCCAGGCGTTCGATGAGCCTGATGCCGGCCTCGGCCGTGCCTCCTGTTGCGAGCAGGTCATCGACCAAGAGCACCTTGTCGCCCGCCTCAATTGCATCGTCATGGATTTCCATGACCGCCTCGCCGTATTCCAGCTCGTAATCCTGGCTGAGCGTGGCACCCGGCAGCTTGCCCTGCTTTCGCACCGGCACGAACCCAACCGACAGCTGATGCGCAATCGCGCCTCCGATGATGAATCCGCGCGCCTCAAGCCCCACGACCTTGTCGATTTCCTGGTCGGCAAAGGGATGCAGCAACTGGTCGACGCAGATCCGCAGCCCGCGCGGATCCGAAAAGAGCGTCGTCACGTCACGGAACATGATTCCTTCATGGGGAAAGTCCGCAATGGTCCGGATGTAGTCCTTGATGTCTTTCATCGGCATTCCCGTTTCATGATCGGGCCCCACGGACCGGACGGACAAGTCGCAGTTCGCTCAATGCAGCACACGGCCGGCAACGGCATCAAGCATGGCCACGACATCCGGAGCGCGCGCATCCGGTCGCGTCAGCACTGCATGTTCCAGCGCCCGGTCGCATCCGTGCGGGCACTGATGTCGGGATGCGCCCAGCCGCCCGGGCAGCCCCGCCGCGAGTGCGCGACCCTTCTCGGCATTGCCCATCAGGGTCTTGATGATCTTTGTCACGTCCACCTCGCCATGATCCGGGTGCCAGCTGTCGTAGTCCGTGATCATGGCAACCGAAGCGTAGCAGAGCTCGGCTTCCCGCGCGAGCTTTGCTTCCGGCATGTTCGTCATCCCGATCACGTCGCACCCCCAGCGCTCCCGGTACATGACCGATTCTGCAAGCGTCGAGAACTGCGGCCCCTCCATTGCCAGGTACGTGCCGCCAAGGTGTATCGTTGCACCTGCCGCCTCCGCAGCGGCTGCCGCCGCCGCCCCGAGTCGCGCGCAGGTCGGATGGGCCACGCTTACATGGGCGACGCATCCCTCGCCGAAGAAGCTCTTCTCGCGCGCGAATGTCCGATCAATGAACTGGTCAACGATCACGAACTCGCCGGGAGCCATGTCTTCACGGAAAGAGCCGCAGGCTGACACGCTGACGAGATCCGTCACGCCAAGGCGTTTCAGTGCATCAATGTTCGCCCTGTAGGGCACGGTCGTGGGCGAGTGGACGTGTCCCCTCCCGTGCCGGGGAAGAAACGCCATTCGGACTCCTTCCAGCGATCCGGTCAGGACCTGGTCGGACGGCGTTCCCCAGGGACTCTCGACAGAGACCCACTCGGCACCTTCGAAGCCCTCGATCTCATAGATTCCGCTTCCCCCGATCACGCCGACGATTGTTGTACCTTCATTCATGGCAGTCCCTTGCCTTCGTTGTGCGAGCCAACGGTAGAAGACGCCGACGCGAACGACAACGCCCTACGGAAGAGCGCGTTCAGGGCTTCTCGCGAAGCCGTCCGAAACAACGGCATCGATCCAGGATGAACGCGTCGAAAGCCGGACACCTGCAGGACAGGGCCACGGTAAGGCGTGCCGCCGGTGGCAACGCGTGCATCCCAAGGGTTGATCTGAACCGATTCCAAGGGCAGGGTTCCGATCATGACGGTCCAGTACCCGGCTCCCTTCCCAAATTCCCGGCACGCGCCCGAACGGGTGGCATTCGACCGCCGGGAACTCATGGCAATCCTGAACGTCTACGGCCGCATGGTCGTCGCCGGAGAGTGGCGTGACTACGGCATGTCCTTCCTGCAGGACACCGCGGTCTTCTCGATCTTTCGCCAGACCGCCGAGCATCCGATCTACCGGATCGAAAAGCGGCCCACGCTCCGGGAACGGCAGGGCATGTATTCCGTAGTCGGCATGGACGGCCACGTCCTGAAGCGCGGCCATGACCTGAAAACCGTCCTGCGCGTCCTTGAGCGGAAGCTCATCCGCGTCGTCGACTAAACCTGCTTCAGCCGCGAGCCCGGCCTCCTGCGGTTCACGTGCGTCGGTCGCAGCCGCGACGTCACCGGCCCGGTGTCGGTTGACGCAATCCGTGCCAGGGCGGTCGCGTCCGGCTCCTCGACGACCGACATGTGGTGGGCGTTTGCATGGATGAGCGTGCCATTGCCGCTAGCGATCGCGACATGACCATTCCAGAACACCAGGTCACCGGCACTCAGGGTGTCGGATTCCGAGAGGCGCCCTCCCGGCATCGCCTCCTGGAGATCGCTGTCCGGAGGGCATTCAAGACCCGCCGCGTGGAACGCCGCCTGCACCAGTCCGGAGCAATCGATGCCAAAGCCGGAATTCCCCGCCCAGACATAGGGTGTCCCCAGCATGACTCGCGCCCAGGCAACGACGTCCCCGTCCCTCGAATCAATTTCGGCCAAGTGCGCAGCAGGAACGTACAAGCGATCCCTTGAGGCGATCCGGCACCATGCACCGGACCGCTCTGTCACTCGAACCTCGGAGTTCATGTGCAGGTCCTGCGCAAGCGAGACCATGGCATTCGCACTCGCCCGCGCGTACGTGGAGCGAGCCGTGACCCAGTGAGTCGGCAGGAAGGTCCTGTCAAGGCATGCCGCCCCGACATAGCCGACATACCCATCCTTGGACGAATACCCGAAGCTCCAATTGCCTTCCCTCTCGAGTTCGACAAACCTGTCGCCGAAAATCAACTGGCGATCCGCGTGGCCCCTGGGCGACTCAAGCAGCCAGGCGGAGCCGGCAAGGCTGTACACCTTTCCGTCCGTGAAGAGATCCGCCTCGACAATCCCCTTCAGTTCGCTCCTCGCCACACGCCCGTTTGCCGCCAGGAATCTCCTGTCGCTCATTCAAGCATCTCCGGCAGCGCCCGGTAGAGCGCACGGATCCCTTGCCCGGCCCCGCCCTTGGGACGGCCTGGCGCTGCTTCCCTCGTCCAGCCGAATATGTCGAAATGCATGTAACGCGGGACAGCCGTGACGAATCGCCGGAGGAACAGTGCGGCCGTGATCGATCCCGCAAAGCCGCCTTTCGGCGCATTGTCCAGATCCGCGATCCCCGGCTCGATCATCTTTTCGTAGGGCTCCCAGAAAGGAAGCCGCCAAACCGGATCCCGAACCGCCCTTGCAGCCGCCTCCAGCGCAGCGGCATCGTTGTCGTCCGTCGCGTAGTACGGCGCGAGGTCCGGTCCGACCGCAACCCTGGCCGCTCCCGTCAAGGTGGCCATCGAAACGATCAGGTCTGGTCGGTCCTCATCGGCCAGAGCGAGCGCGTCGGCAAGCACGAGCCGGCCCTCGGCATCCGTATTGTTGATCTCGACCGTGAGGCCCTTTCGCGAGTCGAGGATGTCGCCCGGACGGAACGCCTCGCCGGAGATGGAATTCTCGACCGCCGGAATCAGGACGCGCAACCGGAAATTCGCGCCGCTGTCCATCAACATGTGGGCAAGACCCAGCACGTTGGCGGCTCCGCCCATGTCCTTCTTCATCAATTGCATTGACGCGCCGGGCTTGATGTTCAGCCCGCCGGTATCGAAGCACACGCCCTTTCCGACCAGTGCAAGGGCCGGCCCGCTGTCACCCCATGACATGTCAATCAACCGGGGCTCCCTGGAACTGGCCCGTCCAACGGCGTGGATCATCGGCAGGTTTCGCTTCGACAGCGCCGCCCCGGTGGTGACTTCAATGGCCATGCCATGGGTGCCTGCAAGATCGCGCGCCGCCGCCTCCAGCTCGTCCGGTCCCATGTGCGAGGCAGGCGTGTTGATCAGGTCGCGGGCCAGCGCCTCACCGGACGCGATCCGTTCCAGCATCGCCGCATCAACGCCTTCGGGCGCCAGCAGCATGGCCAACGGCTTCGAATCCGAGACGAACCTGTCGAACCGGTATCCCGCAAGCAGCCAGCCAAGCGCGGCCTCGGCAAGCTCGTCACCCTCCAGGTCGCACGCTAGCCGCCAGACACCTTCGGGCAGTTTTCCGCGCAGTCCCGCAGCCAGGAACCGGCCCCGCGCACGGTCCTTGCCGCTTCCCAGCCCGCCGACGGCACCGTTCAGGCCGTCCTTTCCGGGCAAGAGAAGGACTTCGCCGACACCGGCCTTGAAGCCCGCAGCGTCGACCCAGTCGCGCGTCGCCTCGTCCTGCGCCGCGAGCCAGTCTGCGAGCCCCTCCTTCGTCACCAGAAACAGCGGCCTCGCCGCAGAAGCGTCCGTTGAAAATGCAAGCGCTGGCAACGTGATTCCCCCGGGGCAGGTTTCGCCAAGACCAATGCCAATTGTCAACGAACGTCAATCCCTTGGCGCAACCTGCCCATGGCTGCCCAGCTTGGTTCAAATCAGGCTCGGCAACGCGTCAGGTCGTTCTCCTCGACACGAATCCATGCCGAAGCCAAGGCGAGTGCTTCAATTCCTTCAATCGCGATTGCCCAGATGGGGCAACAGTGCGGCGCGGTGCGGAACCGGTCCGTCCATCCTGCCAACCAGCGCCGGATGAAACCGTCACTGTGCCCACGGAACTTCGGCAGAGATCGCGACACCCTGTCCCCAGCCAGGCTCCGCAGATGAACAGCCGAATCCGAAATGCCGGAATTCCGATTCCGTCATGGAACTTCGTCATCTCCTGCTGATTTGCATCCAACGCAGCGCCCTACCCGGTCTCCGATCTCAGATCATGCTGTCTCCATTGCAGAAACCCGCAGCGGCCTGCCGTCAGGTCCTGAAAATCCACATGCCAGATCTCTTGAATTCAGCCCACAGGACAGGTCCGGCCAATCGGCGCGCCGAAGGCGTCTAGGACGTATGGTGCACCTCCTGCAAACCATAGACAGGCGTCGCCAAGCCTTCCAACCGAGCCTTGAGCTGAAGCGACAGGAACTGCGAATAATGCCGGGACTGGTGCAGGTTGCCTCCGTGGAACCATAGCGCCTCCTGCTGCGTCGGCTTCCACATGTTCCGCAACTCGCCTTCCCACGGACCCGGATCCTTCGGCGTATCCGACCCAAGACCCCAGCACTTGCCCACCTTGTCCGCCATGTCCTTGCCGATCAGCTGCTCCACCCATCCGTTCATCGAGGAATAGCCGGTGGCGAAAACGACTGCCTCAGCCGGAAGCTCCGTTCCGTCCTCCAACTTCACGCCGCCCGGCAAGACCTCGGTCACCTGACCATGCGCCAGCTTGATCTTGCCGTCCGCTACAAGCTCGCTTGCGCCAACATCAATGTAGTATCCCGATCCTCGCCGCACGTATTTCATGAAGAGCCCGCTGCCATCCACGCCCCAGTCCAGTTGGAACCCGGACCTTTCGAGACGCTCATAGAACTCCGCGTCCCGCTCTTTCATCCTCTCGTAGAGCGGCACCTGAAGCGCGGTCAGCACCTTGTAGGGAATCGACGCGAAAATCAGGTCGGCGGCATTGTGGGTGATGCCGTTCGCGACGGCACGCTCGGAGTAGAGGTCTGCCAGCCCGATGTCCATCAATGTCTCGGACTTCACGACAAGCGTGGATGATCGCTGTACCATCGTGACATCGGCCCCCGCCTCCCAGAGAGCGGCGGAAATGTCGTGCGCGGAGTTGTTCGAGCCGACCACGACGACCTTCCTGGAACGATACGCATCCGGCCCGGGATGCTTCGAGGAATGGTGAAGATCGCCTTTGAAGCCGTCCATGCCGGGCAGGCATGGCATGTCGGGGACTCCCGCCATGCCGGTCGCCAGAACCAGGTGCTTTGGCGCCAGCACGACCTCGTCGCCGTCGCGATCGACCGTGACTGTCCACTCCTGCCTGTCCGCGTCATAGCTTGCCGACTTGCAGGTGGTCCGCGTCCAGTAGTTCAATTCCATGATCCGGGTATAGCTCTCCAGCCAGTCCCCGATCTTGTCCTTGGGACTGAACACCGGCCAATCGTCCGGAAACGGCAAATAGGGCAAGTGATCATACCAGACCGGATCATGCAGGCAGAGCGACTTGTATCGATTGCGCCAACTGTCGCCGGGGCGCTCGTTCCTTTCGACAATGATCGTGGGCACCTCAAGCCGGCGCAAGCGCGCACCCAAGGCGATGCCGCCCTGTCCGCCGCCGATGATGACCACGTAAGGTTGCTCGGCATACCCCAACTCCCGCGCCTCGCGCGCGCGCCGCTCCGCCCAAGTCTCGCGACCCTTGAACGCGCCGTGCACGACCCCGGGGTCGCGCCGGTCGCCCTTCTTCTCCTCGAACCCCTTCAATTCCTCGGCGGTAGTCAGCAGCGTCCAGCACCCCTCGGCGTTAAGCCGGACATGACCACGCCCGCGAAAGGCATCCGTCTCGAAAGTGATCCATGCCTCGGCAATTCCATCCTGTTCGGTCGGCTCACTGTCAATCCGCCAGTTGGTGGGATGCACATCACCCAGCGTGATCGAGACCATGTCAGAAATTGCGTCCCGACCTTCCATCGTCTTGATATTCCATGTGAAAGACACGAGATCGCGCCAGTAGCACTCCTTCGCAAAAAGCGCCTTCAGTGCAGCGGTGTCACCGCCCTCCAGCGCCCTTCCGAAGCGTTCAAGCCACGTCGAAACTCGCCACATGGGCGATGCAATGTCCATCGATCACACTCCTGCAGTCGGCCATACCAGATCTCGCAAAGGCAACTTGCCCCAAGCATTCAGGTTAGGTGCGAGAGCCAGCCTGTGCAAATGGGTTTTCATGGGCGGAACGCCAAGTCCCGAGTCGCCTGTTTGCCGCAGTTGAAACGAAAGGGACTCATGCACCTGACTTGGCTGTCCGTCAGGCCACCTCTTCCCGGCAGGCACCCTTGTGCGTCCGGAGAACCAGGGATGATCGAGGGAGGTGGATGGACTGGACGCGGATTCCTGCCGAAAGTCGATGGCTGGCCTGCCGCCCCGACGAAGAGTTGCCCGATGCCCCGCGTTTCCCTGCCTCATCGCGGCTCCGGCCATTGTTCTTCGAAGCGGCGACTTGCGGTCAGGCCGAATCCAGGGCGAGTCCCTCAAGCGCGATTGCCTTGGCCAGCTGGCGGGGCGCAATGCGTCCACAACGGGGCCGCCGCCAATCCGCGTTGCATGACGACTTCCTGCAGGTCCCCTTTTCCTCGACCGGCGGCCGGTGTAACTGCTTGATCGCGAACGGGCAGTCAGACAAGAGCCCGGCATGCAAAACCTCGAACCGGGAAGGAAGCACATGGAACATGCCCGCGCCCTGCCAAGCGGTTTCGTCAATCGGTACAATGGCTGGAAATCATCCAAGTTTGCAGAGAACCGGGCTCGGTACGAACATCTTGCGGACAAGGGCCAGAAGCCGTCGGCGATGATGATTTCATGCTGCGACAGCCGGGTCCAGTTCGCTTCGATTTTCGACGTCGGACCTGGCGAGATCTTCATGCATCGCAACATCGCCAGCCTGGTCCCACCCTGCACGCCGGACGGAAACATGCACGGCACGTCCGCCGCCGTCGAATATGCCGTGACGGCACTCAAGGTCGAGCACCTGATCGTGGCAGGGCATTCAAGCTGCGGCGGAGTCGCCGGCTGCCATGCAATGTGCTCCGGCCAGGCCCCGGAACTTGAAGACAAGTCGAGCTTCGTCGGGCGCTGGGTGGAGATCCTTCGCCCAGGCTACGAGCGTGTCGCGGCCCGAAAGGACGAAACCGACCCGATCCGGGCCCTTGAACACGAAGCCGTCGTGGTCTCGCTCGAGAACCTGATGACCTATCCGTTCGTGCAGCAGGCGGTTACTGCGCGCGCGCTGTCGCTCCACGGCCTCTGGGTGAACATCCGTAGCGGTGACCTGCTGCAATACATGCCGGAAACCGGCAAGTTCGAGCCAGTCTGACCCGCAGGCTTGCCCCACGCGCCGGGCTCGGACGAGGACGTCCGTGCCCAGCCACATGGCCTTGGATGGATGGCATTCTTCGCAGTCTCTGAGCAGCCGCCAGACGACTCGCAATGGCTCGGTGCAGCCGTCGTTCACGCGACCGCTTCGTCAGCCCTTTGCAGCACCCGGTTCCCCAGGAGTTCGGCGATCTGAACCGCGTTCAGCGCCGCGCCTTTCCTCAGGTTGTCCGAGACGCACCAGAAGTTCAGGCCGTTCTCAACCGTCGAGTCCTGGCGGATCCTGCTGACAAACGTGGCGAAGTCTCCGACGCACTCGACCGGCGTCGCGTAGCCCCCGTCCTCGCGCTTGTCGACGACGATGACGCCGGGACTTTCGCGCAAGATCGCGCGCGCCTCGTCCTCGCCCAGGAACTCTTCGGTCTCCACATTGACCGCCTCGGAGTGGCCCACGAACACCGGAACCCGCACGCAGGTCGCCGTCAACTTGATCGACGGATCGACAATCTTCTTTGTCTCGGCGACCATCTTCCATTCTTCCTTGGTCGAACCGTCCTCCATGAACACGTCGATGTGCGGAATCACGTTGAACGCGATCTGCTTCTGGAACTTCTTCACCTCAACTTCGGACACCGGATTGTAGATCGCCTTGGTCTGGTCCCACAGTTCGTCCATGCCTTCCTTGCCGGCCCCGGACACGGACTGGTAGGTCGAAACGACGACTCGCTTGACCCTTGCCCGGTCGTGCAGCGGCTTCAGCGCGACCACCATTTGCGCGGTCGAGCAGTTGGGATTGGCGACGATGTTCCGGTTCCTGCAATCCATGATCGCGTCCGGATTCACTTCCGGAACGATCAGGGGAATGTCCGGGTCGTAGCGATAGAGGGACGAGTTGTCGATCACGACGCAACCCGCCTTGACCGCCCTGGGAGCATATTCCTTCGTCGGGCCTGATCCGATCGCAAAAAGCGCCATGTCGAATCCGCCGAAGTCGAAGACATCCAGATCCTTCGTCTTGAGGGTCCGGTCGCCGTAGCTCACTTCGGTGCCGAGCGACCTGCGGCTCGCAAGAGCCACGACCTCATCCGCCGGGAACTGGCGCTCCGCCAGAATGTTGAGCATTTCACGGCCCACGTTGCCCGTGGCGCCGACGACTGCGACGCGATAACCCACCTTGGCCTCCTGATTGGCTGGGACGGTGCCCAATATCGCCTGATCGCGCCAGAGAAAAGGGGCGAATCGTCCCAAGCCGTACCCGTGCATGCATTGAAACCGGTCGCCGAACTGCAGCCGGACCGAAGTGCCGACGGCGTGTTTACGCCGTTTCCCGTCTGCGGCAGGATACGGCGCCGGCTGCCCTTTGACCTCTCGTCCCCTTTGGATCACGTCCTTGCCCATGAACTCCAACCTTCCCTACCGGCCCTGCGCAGGCGTGGTGCTGGCCAACGACCAAGGCCTTGTCTTCACCGGCGAGCGCGTCGACACGCCCGGCGCCTGGCAGATGCCTCAGGGCGGCGTGGACAGCGGCGAGACGCCTCGAACGGCGGCATTTCGCGAGCTTGAGGAGGAGACGGGCGTTTCGCCGACCCTGGTCACCCTTGAGCGTGAGCATCCGGACTGGATTCTCTACGACCTCCCTGAACACCTTGTCGGCAAGCTCTGGAACGGCCGCTATCGGGGTCAGAAGCAACGATGGTTTCTGATGCGGTTCCATGGTGCTGACAGCGACATCGACCTGGACCAGAAGCACCGCGAGTTCTCGCGGTGGCGCTGGTCCACTCCGGACGAAGCGATCGAAAACATCGTTCCTTTCAAGCGAGACGTCTACAAGCAGGTCATCGCGGCGTTCCGCCCGCACCTGCCTGTCTCTCCCTAGGCACCTGGCATTCCGGCCCGACGCATGATGCCGCCGGGATTCCGTTTCCCGTGCGAGCCGTGCCGGCCGCGTCCTTCGTGCCGGTCGGGAATCCCGCTTTCCCTCCATGACCCTCGACGATAAACCCGCCGCATGCCGAAGAGGAAAATTGACACGAGAGCAATCGGGCTGGATGCAGGGGTCGGCTTCATCCGGTGGCTGACAGGCGCCGAGAACCTGCACTACGGCTTCTGGACCGGTCTGGAACCCGTCGCGGGAAACACTGGCAAGGCCCAGGAAGAATATTCCGAAAGGCTCCTCGGCTACCTGCCCGAAGGCCGGCTCTCGATTCTCGACATCGGCGGCGGTGCTGGAGAAACCGCCAGAAAGCTCACTGATCTCGGCCACGAGGTGGACATCGTCCTGCCGTCCCGCCTGCTTGCAGAGCGCTGTCGCGCCAACGCGCCCAATGCGCGCGTCCATGAAACGACCTTCGAGGCGTTTGACAGCGACACCGCGTTCGATCTTTGCCTGTTTTCGGAAAGCTTCCAGTACATCCCGCTCCGGGTCGCGCTGGACAAGGCGCTGCAACTGGCCGCTCCGGGCGGCCACGTCCTGATCGCCGACTGCTTTCGGTCCGAGGATTTCGAGCCTGGCGGCGAGACACGGGTCGTCGGCGGCGGGCATCCGGTCGCGGAATTCCGGGCAGCTCTCGAGGCTTGTGACGGGGCCGTGCTTCGCCAGGAGGACATCACCGAAGCGGTCGCTCCCTCGATCGACATCGAGCAAGGGCTGTTTCACGTCCTTGGCGACGCGGTCACGCGCGTTGATGCCGAGCTTTCCGCGAAGCGGCCGGTGATGCGCTGGCTGCTGGCGGGCGCAGCCAGGCTCGCATTCGGGCGCCGACGCCTTTACCGGGTGGACAGGCGGCTTCGGGGCAACGAGCGCAGCAGCACGGCCTTTGTCCGGAACAACCGCTATCTCGTTACGCTGATCAAGAAGAAGCAAGGGCTTTCGGTGCGCCGGGAGGCGAACGCCGCCGCCGTTTGAAGACGCTTGCCCGGCCATGCCTCGCGAACATGAGGAAACAAGAAAAGAAAGCTGGAAAAAAGAACAAAAAGGGAATATCTTGCTTCGCGCCGCAGGATCCGAACGCAACCCAGATCGCATCAGGATATTGCCCCGTGAGCTTCGCCGAACTCAGCGCCATGTCGAATTTCACCTTCCTCACCGGTGCCTCGCACCCTGAGGAATATGTCGACCGTGCCGCGCTCCTTGGCCTCTCGGCCATTGCGATTGCGGATGTGAACTCGGTTGCAGGCGTTGTGCGGGGACATGCCCGTGCCCGGGAAATCGCGCGACAAGTGAAGGAACGCCTGGCCAGCGACCTGATAGGCCCGCCCGCCCCGGTGAAAGGCTGGGAAAAGGAAAGACAGGTTTTCGAAAGCTATCCGGGCGGCAAGGCGCGCCGGAAGAACGGCACCCTCGCATCAGAGGAACTGGAAGGTCTGCCCGGCAGCACGCGTGCGGCGATTGAAACCGGAACGGAACCTGCACCGCTGGAAACCTCCGCCGCCATACTGAACGTGCCACGCCTGATCCCTGGCGCACGGATCGTGCTCGACACCGGCTTTTCCGCCACCGCGCTTCCGAAAACCCGCAAGGGCTGGGGCAATCTTTGCCGTCTCATTTCGCGCGGGCGGCTTCGGGCGGAGAAGGGCGACTGCCTCCTCTGCATGGATGACCTCGTCGAATTTGGCGCAGATCTCGCCCTCTTGATCCACCCGCCCCAGGAGAGAAGGTCGAAGGGCAGTGCCGGCCCCCCCCGGCAAGAAGAAGCCCGCAACGCCTCCCGGGCAGAGAGTCTCCGGAGCGCCTGGCGGACACAGGCGAACCGGTTGTCACGCCATTTTCCCCGGGACTGCCATCTCGTGATGAGCCCCCGCTATGACGGCCAGGATGCCGAACGGCTCGACAATCTCGCCAAGCTTGCGAAGCAGCTGGGTCTTCCTGCCGTCGCCTCCGCGACCCCCCGCATGCATCACGGCTCCCGCCGCAAGCTCGCGGATGTGCTGACCGCGATCCGCACCAGCGTGCAGGTCAAGGATCTGGGCCGCGCAGCCCTTGCGAATTCCGAGCAGAGATTGCGAGACGAGGCGGAGATGCGCCGCCTGTTCGGCCTCCATGGCAAGGCCGTAGATCGCGCCGCCCGACTGGCCGCATCCCTCGCCTTCTCGCTCGACGAGCTCCGCTACGAATATCCCTCGGAAGTCGCCGAAGGCCAATCCGCCACCGAGCGCCTGCGCGAACTTGCCCATGAAGGGCTCGAGAGACACTATCCCAATGACTCCGCCACCGAGCGTGTACGAAACCTTCTCGAGCATGAACTGGCGTTGATCGCCAAGCTGGAATACGAACCGTATTTCCTCACTGTCTACGACGTGATGAAGTTCGCCCGTTCCAGGGACATTCTCTGCCAGGGCCGGGGAAGCGCCGCAAATTCAGTGGTATGCTATTGTCTCCGCATCACTTCGGTTCCTCCGGAGGTCGGCTCCATGGTCTTTGAGCGCTTCGTCTCGGAGGCCCGGGAAGAGGCACCCGACATCGACGTCGACTTCGAGCACGAGCGCCGCGAGGAAGTGATCCAGCACATCTATGACCGCTACGGGCGGGATCGCGCCGGTCTCTGCGCCACGGTCGTGCATTACCGTGGCAAGCGCGCGATCCGCGAAGTGGGTCGCGCCATGGGTCTTGCCGAGGATACGGTTCGCGCGATCTCGTCTCAGCTCTGGGGCTTCTTCGACACCTCCGGCATGGCGGAGCAACGGCTCCGCGAGGTCGGCCTTGATCCCGGTGACCGCCACCTGTCGCAAACGCTCGAACTGGTCTCCCAGATCCAGGGCTTTCCCCGCCACCTCTCCCAGCATGTCGGCGGCTTCGTCATCACTGAAGGCCGCCTCGACGAGCTTGTTCCCATAGAGAACGCCACCATGGAGAATCGGACCGTCATCTGCTGGGACAAGGACGACATTGACGCCCTCGGAATCCTGAAGGTCGATGTGCTGGGCCTTGGCATGCTTTCCTGCATCCGGAAGGCGTTCGAGCTGCTCAAGCTCCATCACCGGATCGAGCACTCGATGGAAAGGCCGCCGCCGTCCGAAAAGGACGTCTACGACATGCTCTGCAAGGCAGACTCGCTTGGCGTCTTCCAGGTCGAAAGCCGCGCCCAGATGAGCTTCCTGCCTCGCATGAAACCACGCAACTTTCGCGATCTCGTCATCCAGGTCGCCATCATCCGTCCGGGGCCCATACAGGGTGACATGGTCCACCCCTATCTCAGGCGGCGGAACGGCGAGGAGAAAATCGAGTATCCCTCGGGCGAACTCGAGGAGATACTTGGCAAGACCAACGGCGTGCCCCTGTTCCAGGAGCAGGCCATGCAGATCGCCATCACTGGCGCGGGCTTCTCGCCGGATGAAGCGGACCGGTTGAGGCGCTCGCTCGCCACGTTCAAGAAACATGGGAACATCAGCGATTTCCGGAACCGCTTCCTCAAGGGCATGCGCGAAAACGGATACGAAGACGATTTCGCCGAGCGCTGCTTTTCCCAGCTCGAAGGCTTCGCAAGCTACGGGTTTCCCGAAAGCCATGCGGCATCCTTCGCAATCCTCGTCTACATTTCAGCCTGGATCAAATGCTTCCATCCGGGCATCTTTGCCTGTGCACTCCTGAACTCCCAGCCAATGGGCTTCTATGCTCCGGCCCAGATCATCAGGGATGCCCGGGAGCACGGGGTCGAGGTGCGCCCGCTCGACATCAACGAGTCCGCCTGGAACAACACTATGCAACCCGATGGCGGCGGCGGACTGGCCTTGAGGCTTGGCTTCCGGCAGGTGAAATCCATAAGCGAGGAGGACGGGACCTGGATCATGACCGCTCGCGGCAACGGATATCGCACGGTCGAGGACGTCTGGCGCAAAGCCGGAACCGCGCCGCACGTTTTGCAAGCGCTGGCTGAAGCCGACGCTTTCGGAAGCCTCGGGATTTCGAGGCGCGATGCGATCTGGGCGGCAAGTGCAATCGCCTCGACCAAGCCTCTTCCGCTTTTCGCCAACGACCTCGACGGTGAAGCCATCAAGGAACCCGCAGCGCACCTGCCTGAAATGACCCCGGGCGAGCATGTGGTCGAGGATTATGTCGCGATGCGACTGACGCTCCGCGCCCATCCAATGGCCTTTCTCAGGCATCGGCTGACACGCAAGCACAGCCCCCCGGCGGGCCGGAACGAACGGGAAGAAGGGAATTCTGCGCTTGACTGAAACGGCGTCTCTCACCAATGTGGCAAACGCCGGCAGGGCGGGTCTCCTGCCAATTTTCGCAACGGCATCGCGCGGCCCAGGCCGCGCCGAAACGGCCCGCATTGCGGGAAAAACGACAAGGGGCGTCCGGGATTGGCGCATCTGCATGGCGAGGGGACATTGGCACCGGCTAACTCGACAAGCCGCAAGATCAGCCGTCCAAGCTGGGACGCATTGCACCTCAATCAATGGTATGAATCCCGTGGAATACGAATTCGATCTCGGTAGGTACACTCGACCGCTTGCCACGCGCAATCCCGAGACACAGCTCTGGTTCGACCGCGGCCTGTTGTGGCTCTACGGCTTCAACCACGAGGAGGCGGTGTCCTGCTTTCGCGAGGCGCAGCGGACGGACCCGGATTGTGCAATCGCGTTCTGGGGGGAAGCCTACGCCGCCGGACCTTTCATCAACCTGCCTTGGTGCTGGATGAGCGAAACGGAAGCCCGGGAGGCAATCAACACGTGCTTCACCGCCACCTTGGCGGCGATGGAGCGACGTCACAGCGCCTCTCCGGTCGAACGCGCCCTCGTCGAGGCCCTTCCGTCCCGCTACCAGCGCAACGCCGTCGTTTCGATGGACGAGTTCTCCCGCTGGGATGATGACTTCGCCGCCCGCATGCGGGAGGTGCATCGCCGCTTTCCGGACGACGCCGACGTGACGAGCCTCTTTGCGGAGGCCCTTATCACCCGCACACCGTGGCGCCTCTGGGACCCGGAAACTGGAAAAGCCGCCGATGGCGCCGACACCGAAGAGGCGCAAGACGTGCTGGAAGCGGCCATGCGGGTGCGCAGCGACGCCGGGCAGGCGCCGCACCCGGGCATGCTTCACATGTACATTCACGTGATGGAGATGTCGCGGATTCCCGAGTGCGCGGAGACCGCGGCCGACGAACTGCAGGCGCTGTCGCCCGACAATGGTCATCTCAACCACATGCCCTGCCACATCTATCTCCAGTGCGGACGCTACGGGGATGCCCTGACGGCGAGCCGCAGGGCGGTGCGCGCGGACGCCAAGTACGCCCGCCGCGTGGGACCCTTCAACTTCTATACCACCGCGCGCTGTCACGATTTTCATGCCATGATGAGCGCGGCGATGATGCTGGGGAACCTTCGTGGCGCTCAGGAAGCGGCACAGGGAATTGCCCGAACGGTGACTCCGGATCTGCTCCGGCAGGACCGTCCGCACCTGGTCGCGACACTCGACGCTTACCGTTCCTCGACGATCCACGTGCCGGTTCGTTTCGGGCAGTGGCGCGAAATCGTGGACGCTCCCATGCCCGTGCATCCCGAACTCTACATCGTGACGACCCTCATGCATCACTACGCCAAGGGCGTAGCCCATGCAGCGCTCGGCGAATTCGAGGCAGCGGAACGGGCGCTCGAGAGCCTCGTTGCAGGCACGGCCACGCTGCCGGAAACCCGCCTCTACTTCAACAATCCGACACGGGACGTCATGGAAATTGCCCGGGCGATGCTTTGCGGGGAACTGGCCTATCACCGGGGAGAGCGCGAATCCGGCTTTGCGCATCTCCGGGAGGCGGTGCATCGCAGCGACAGACTTGCCTACAGCGAACCTTGGCCGTGGATGCATCCGCCTCGCCACGCCCTTGGCGCCCTGCTCCTGGAAAACGGGCAACTGGACGAGGCCGAAACGACATACCGGAAGGACCTTGGCCTCGACGACGAAGGCAGGCGCTGCCTGCAAAACCGCGGCAACGTGTGGGCTCTGCATGGTTACCACGAGTGCCTGCGGCGCCTTGGTCGACGCCGTGAGGCGGCAGAGCTCGCTCCGTTGCTGACCGCCGCCGTGGCCCGGAGCGACACGCGAATCGACTCGTCTTGCCATTGCCGGAAGCGGACGCTCGGCGAGTTGCCGGATTAGGGTTGTCGCATTGCATCACGCGCTTTCTCGATCAAGGAGACCTTCGCCCGGTTGTTCCCGCCCGATTCGTCGCATCCGGACTTCCGACCATCTCGACCAGTTGCTGGCCGAGTTGCCTGGCATGGCGATGGCGGTCAGGGAAAAGTGCTTGACCCGTGTAGTTGTCAGCGATCGCGCCGGCACCACCGACCTCGGCCATCGCCCAGTCGAAGCCGCCGTCGGTGTCACCCAGAGTGACGTTTCCGAACGGGCCCTTGATGTAAGCTGCAACACCGAAGTCGTCAGAGCCAACGCTACCGGCATCCTCGTCAAGATCAACCGCCGTGCCAAAGGTCAGGCCGGCGTCCGTCATGGACTCCATCTTGAAGGTGACGTCGACGTCCTGGTGAAACTGGGCATCGCCGCTGCCGTCGTCGGAAATTCCTGCTTCGGCAAAGCCCGAGAGCGTCACGCCTTGGGCGTAGGCCGCTCCCGACATCGCCACGAGCACCATTGAAGCAAGAAACGTTCTCTTCATAATCATTTCATCTTTCTGATCTATCGCCAGAGTTTCTGACGGGGATCCGGTCGATTCCGCTCGATTTGCGTGATGGACTTGTGCGTGATCCCCTCAACCAGCTTGCAAGAAGCTGGCTGAGGGGCTTGTCTCGGTGACGGGTGTGAGGTTCACGAAAGTCCCCTGACCGATGCGGTCGGCTCCGTACCCTGGCACCAGAACCGAACGAGGCCGAAACCATGCCTGATCCAGTTGACGAAAGGCCACGCTGCTTTGGCTCAGGTTCGGAGCGCTATGCCCGCTATCACGACACGGAATGGGGCGTGCCCGTTCACGACGACCGTACGCTTTTCGAAATGCTGATCCTTGAGGGCGCCCATGCGGGCCTGTCCTGGGAAACGATCCTGAACAAGCGCGAGGGCTATCGCGACGTCTATCACGGTTTCGATGTCGAGAGGGTCGCCGACATGAGCGACGGCGAACTGGCGACCGCACTTCGGAACCCCGCTATCGTGCGCCATCGTCAGAAGGTGCCGGGCGCACGAACGAATGCACGTGTCTTCCTGGACATGCAGGACGAATACGGCACGTTCGCGGACTGGCTCTGGGATCACGTGGATGGAACTCCCCTCCGGGGCAACTGGAAGAAGGTCACGGACATTCCGGCGACAACGCCGCTGGCGGAAGGCATCTCGAAGGCCCTGAAGCGCCGCGGCATGACCTTCGTGGGACCCACGATCATCTACGCCTATCTTCAGGCAGTCGGCGTCGTGAACGACCACTACCAAGGTTGCTGGAAAAGCGCCGATTTCACTTGAGACGTTCCAGAATCTCGTGACTTGCATGGCCGTCAGGCGGCAATCCCCGGCTCGCCTGAAACGCACGGATCGCGTCCATCGTGTTCGGCCCGATGATCCCGTCCGCACCTTGCGTGTCGAATCCGCGCGCCGTCAGCAGCCGCTGCATCTCCAGTTTTTCGGCAACACCGAGATTCCTGTCTTTCCGCGGCCACCCCGACCGGAACGGATCGCCGCCCACTATGCGGTCAGCAAGATGGCCCACCGCGATCACGTAGGCATCGGCAGCGTTGTACTGCCTCACGACCTGGAAGTTGTCGAAGATCATGAAGGCGCCGCCGCGCCAGCCGGCCGGCAAGAGGATCGAGGCGAATCCGTGGTCAGGGATGCGCCGGCCCCTGGCATCGCGAATGCCCATGGCCGTCCAGTCGTTGACGGTCTTCCTGATGCGTCGATTCGCAAGCGCAAGATCGAACCCGCGCGAAAGCACAACTTCCATGCCCCATGGCTGCCCCTTCCGCCAGCCGCGGTGCCGGAGAAAGGACGCCGTCGAGGCCAGGGCATCGGTCGGATCGTCAGACCAGATGTCGTGCCGCCCGTCGCCTCGAAAATCCACTGCATGGTCAAGATATGTCGTCGGAATGAACTGGGTGTGTCCCATGCCGCCGGCCCAGCTTCCCTTGAGGCGTTTCGGCAAGACGTTTCCCGTCTGGACGATCTTCAGGGCGGCAATCAACTGGTCCTCGAAGAACCTCGCCCGCCGCCCGTCGAACGCCAGCGTCGCCAGCGCCTCGATCACGGGCGTGCTGCCGCGACAGGCGCCGAAGTCGCTCTCCGCTCCCCAGACGGCCGCCAGGATTGCAGCCTCGACGTCGAACCTCGCCTCGATCTCCGCGAACAGCCGCCGGTTCTCCTGCAGCGCTGCGCGTCCGTCTCTCACGCGCGCATCCGAGACCACCGCGTCCAGGTAGTTCCAGATTTGCCGGGTGAACTCCGGCTGGCTCCGATCCTTTCGAATCACTTCCGCATTGAAACGAACGCCACGAAACGCGACATCGAAGACTCCGTCGCGAATGCCGAAAGCGCGGGCCCTTCTGCGAAACCGGTCGATCCAGCGCAGGAAGCCAAAGCCCTTCCTGGCCGCATCCGGAACGTTCGGTCCTGCAGCGTCACGGACGTTCATTGCCTCTGCCGCTTCAGCTTCGCCGCCTTCCTGCGAGCCTTGATCACCTTTCGGCGGGCAGGCATGAGAATCCTGCGCGCCCGGGGAAGCGCAGCGCCGTCAATTTCAAGAAGATCCAGCAAGATGCCGCCGGTTGCAGGAACTGCCTCGGCCAGCCGGACCAGCACCCGCTGCCCGACTGAAATCACGGTGTTCGTGTCATCGCCCGTCAAGGTCTGCGCGTCGCGATCAAAATGGAAATACTCGTATCCGATGCCGTGGACAGGAATGAGCCCGTCCGCCCCGGTTCCATCGAGCTCGACAAACGCCCCGAAGCGCTGGACGCCGGAAATGCGCCCGGAGAGCTCGGTTCCGACCCGGTCAGCCAGGTACGCCGCAAGGTAGCGGTCGGAGGTGTCGCGCTCGGCCTGCATGGAACGCCGTTCAGCGTTCGAGATGCGTTCGGCAGTGACCCCGAGCCGTTCCGTCTCTGCGTCCGTCAAGCCGTCATCGCCCCAGCCATGGGCACGGATCAGCGCCCGATGGACCACGAGGTCCGCATAGCGCCGAATGGGCGACGTGAAATGTGCGTAGGCCTTCAACGCCAGCCCGAAATGACTGAAGTTCTCTGAACTGTAGTATGCCTGTGTCATCGAGCGCAGCACGGCGAGATTGATGAGCACACCGTCATCCGTTTCCGCTGCGGCGGCGAGAAGCCGGTTGAGGCTTCGGGCGTTCAGGACCGTGCCGGCATTGAAGGGCAGTCCGGCGGCCTTTGCGGTCTCCTGCAAAGCGCGCATCTTCTCGCGCGACGGCTCCTCGTGGACCCGGAACAGGAGCGGCATCCTGCCGTCGATGAGCGTCCGCGCGGCAGCAACGTTGGCAAGAACCATGAATTCCTCGATCAGCCGATGCACATCCAGGCGCTCCTTGAATGCCACCGACCTGACCTTGCCGTGGTCGTCCAGGACGATCTCTCGCTCCGGGAGGTCGAGATCGAGCGGCTGGCGACGATCGCGGGCGCTGCGCAATGCGGAATAGGCGGCATGGAGCGGTTTCAGGACCGTCTCTCGCAGCGGTTCCGTCCTGTCATCGGGCCGACCGTCCAAGGCGACCTGCGCCTCTTCGTAGCTGAGCGACGCCACCGAGCGCATCAGGGCGCGCCGGAATTCGTGCGCGACAAGTTCGCCGTCTGCGTCAATCACGAGACGCGCGGCAATGCATGGCCGCGGCTCGCCTTCGAGGAGCGAGCAAAGATCTCCCGACAGGCGTTCAGGCAGCATTGGAACCACCCGATCGGGAAAGTACGTCGAATTGCCACGCTCTCGGGCCTCCAGATCAAGGGCGCTTCCGGGCCTGACGTATTGGGCGACATCGGCAATCGCGACCCAAAGGACATGTCCGCCCGCGTTGTCCGGGGCTTGGTCAGGTTCGGCCCAGACCGCATCGTCATGATCGCGCGCGTTCGCCGGATCGATGGTGACGAAAGGCAGCGACGTCAGATCCGCTCGCGTGCCTGGATCCACGGGCCTCGCGGAATCCGCTTCGGCGATGACATCATCCGGGAAGTCGTCCCGAAGACCGTGCTGGTGAATGGCGATCAGCGATACGGACCTGGGCCGCGACGGATCGCCGAGACAGGAGACAATTCGTGCATGAGGAAGGCCGAGGCGCGGCCTTGGACCGCTTTGCCTGGCCTCAACCAGTTCGCCATCCTTCGCCCCGCCATCCGCACCTGACGGCACGTGCCATTCTCTCGACGCGCCCTTGTCGATCGGCACGATGCGCCCGCCGGAGGTCGATTTGCGGAATATTCCGAGAATCTTGCTTGGACTGGTGCCGATGCGACGGATGGGGCGTGCCTTGTAAGCGTGCGACTTGCTCTTGACCTCGTCGAGGCGCGCAAGAATGCGGTCTCCCGGTGCCAATGCGGGTTCGCCGGACCCCCGCACGACCAGGATCGTGGGCGCTTGCCCTTGGCCTCGCCATTCCAGCGGGTGCGCAACCAGGTCTCCGTCGGAGTCGACCCTGTCCAACTGCAGAACCGACACCGGCGGGAGACGGCCGGGATCGCGATAGGTCTTGCGGCGCTTCGCGAGCAGTCCGTCGGCTTCCAGTTCCTTCAGCAGGCGCTTGAGATCGAGCCGGTCCGGGCCCCTGACGCCGAAGGCTCTTGCAATGTCGCGTTTCGATGCCTTCGACGGGTTGTCGGAGACCCAAGCCAGAATGTCTTCTTTCGAGGGAATCCGGGTCATGTCCGGCGCGTATCACGGGACGTGGACGAGGTCACGCCGGTTGACGATGCGCCGCACCCGCTCATGGCGCGCTGCCACGGTTTCTGCCTGGCAAGGTCAGGATGGCAGAATGTCGATCTCGTCACCGAAGATCGGCGGCCGTGTCAACGTCGGCAAGGGCGCCGACCATTGCGATCGGTCCCGGAAGCGTGGGAAGCGCATCGGCAAGGGTTTCCGGATGCGACCAACGCGTGCCCCGAAACAGGCCCTTGGGCGGGCGCCGCGGATGAAGGAGGCCGATCATCCAGAATCCGCCATCGTCGGCAGGTCCGACGACGGCTCGGGCACGGCCCAGCGCCGAGAACCCGGCAGCAACGTGTTGCCTGTCGATTCCAGGAATGTCGGATCCGATGAGCAGTGTCGGTCCCGGTGTCGCGCTGAGCGCACGCGTCATCCTCTGACCCAGATCCCCGGATCCCTGGGGGATGCGCGGGAGGTCGGGCGGCCAGACACGGCTCATGAATCCCTCGCCGTCAGGCGTGACGGCAACGAGAGTCTGCCAGCGGGGGTCGCGGAGACGGCGCAGGAGGCTCCTTACCTGGTGCCGGTACCACCATGCCGCGGTCACCATGCCGATTTCTCGCCCTAGGCGCGTCTTGACCCGGCCCGGGTGCGGCTCCTTGACCATGACAATCAAGGTCCGTTGCCTCACAGGGAAAGGACCATTTCGCGATGCGGGATTCCTGCATCGAAGTACTCCGGGCCGATGACTTCAAAGCCGAGAGCCTCGTAGAACCCGATCGCGTGGACCTGGGATCCGAGGCTTGCCCGGGCAACGCCCTCCCTTCTCAGTTCATCCAGGGCCGCGCGCATGATGTCCTTGCCCAAGCCGCAACCGCGCTTGTCCACGAGAACTGCCACGCGACCGATCCTTCCCGTATCGCCATCGACCAGGAGGCGCGCGGTGCCGACGGGCACGCCGTCCTTCAAGGCAACGAGATGGATCGCGTCATCGTCGCGACCGTCTCGCTCGTCCGTCTCGTCAACGCCCTGTTCCTCGATGAAGACGCGGGCGCGGATGTCCAGCACGGCCGGCATGTCGCGCGGTTCCGCCCGGCGAATCATGCAAAGTACCTGTCGAGGATTCGGCGATAGACTGCCGCGAGTCGCGCTATCTGCGCGATCTCGACGCGCTCGTCGACCTCATGCATGGTCTTGCCGACGAGGCCGAATTCCACGACCGGGCAATGCCGCTTGATGAAGCGCGCATCTGAGGAACCGCCGGTGGTCGAGTGGTCGGGCAAGAGACCGGTTTCGGCCTGGATTGCTTCAGCAACGAGTTTCGAAAACGCACCGGGCGGAGTGACGAAGCTCTCGCCGGAAACCTTGGTCTCCATTGATATCTCGACGCCCGACTCCGCTGCAGCCCGCGCGGTCTCCTCTTCGAGCCATGCCGTCAGGCTGTCAGAACTGTGGGCATCATTGAACCTGATGTTCAGCGCAGCCTGGCACGCTGCGGGAATGACATTTGTGGCGGCATTGCCGGTGTCGATCGTCGTGACGGCAAGCGTCGACGGCTGAAAGTGCCCGGTGCCGTCGTCGAGCCTGTAGCTGGCAAACCTGTCCATGAGCCGTGCAAGAGCATGAACCGGATTCCTGGCCCGGTCCGGATACGCCGCATGGCCCTGCAGGCCAATCGCCGTGAAATGCGCCGACATGGAGCCCCTGCGCCCAATCTTGATCGTGTCGCCCAACGCCTCGACTGAAGTCGGCTCTCCGACGATGCAATCCGACATGGCTTCGCCGTTCGCCAACATCCAGTCGAGAATTGCCGTGGTGCCGTCGGTTGCCTCGCCTTCTTCGTCGCCGGTGACGGAAATCATGATCGCGCCTTCCGGGGGACTTTCCTGCACGAAGGAAATTGCGGCGGACACGAAGGCCGCGACGCCAGACTTCATGTCAACGGCACCGCGGCCGTACAGCCAGCCATCGCGCTCCTCGGCCGCGAAGGGATCGGCAGACCAGGTCTCCGGATCGCCGGGAGGCACGACGTCGGCGTGCCCGTTGAAGCCGAAAGTCCGTGCTGCAGCTTTCTCGCCCCAACGGGCCACAAGGTTCGCGACACCTCCCCTGTCGGCGCGAAAGCAGTCAAAGCCGGCATCGCGAAGCAAGGATTCCAGCAGCGCGATTGCACCGCCTTCCTCCGGGGTGACGGTCCTGCAGCGAACAAGTTGCCGCGTCAGTTCGACGGGGTCACAGCTCATGCGCCTTGGCTAGCCTTTGCCGCCCGCAGTCGCAATCACGCTTTCCGGACAGCATCACCACGCGCCGACGAGAAAGATGGAGGAATTCGGCGCATCGCTACAACCCGAGTTCCGCGATCGCCGCCTGCAAGGCGTCCGGGCGATCAATGACAGCCCCGGCATCATGCCATTCCGATTCCTTCCCGTATCCCCATCTGACCGCGACGCTCTTCATCCCGACTTCCTTGGCGGCCGCCATGTCGAACTCCCGGTCTCCGACCATCACGGCCCTGTCCGCAGTCTCGCCGGTCTCGGCGAGAGCATGTGCCAGCAGGTCGCCCTTCCACTTTCGCGTTCCGTCAAGCTCCGGGCCGAATTCGCGTTCCATGTATTCGGCGAGACCGAAACGCCGCGTGATCTGCCTGGCATAGACATGCGGCTTGGCCGTAGCGAGATAGAGACGCGCTCCGGAATCCCGGAGGGCGCCCAGCGCGTCGAGAACGCCGTCATACACGCGCGCATCGAACATGCCCGACGCGAGGTAGTGTTCCCTGTAAACGGCGATCGCCGCATCGGGATCGGAGAGTCCGATGCGGCGAAAGGACTCGTCGAATGGCGGTCCGATCATCCAGGCAAGGTCGGTTTCGGCAAGCGCGTGATGGCCAGTGGATTGGAGTGCGCGGCGCAAGGAGGCGAGGATCCCCCGGTGAGATTCCATGAGCGTGCCGTCGAGGTCGAGGAACACTGCCGTCATGTCAATTCTCCTGTCGGGGTGCTCTCGACAGCCATTGCGGCGCCTTCGGACCGCACTCTGCCTCCTGTCCGTTCATCTCCGGGCCGAGAGGCACGCGTGACTCGGATGACAAGGATCCGGTTGCGATCATGGGCGCGTTGTGCCTTTGGCATTTGAATGTGCCAGGCATGCCTTGGGAGCGCGGACGCCAGGTTCAGTCACGCAGGAGTTCGTTGATGCCGGTCTTCGAACGCGTCCTTTCGTCGACTTGCTTCACGATGACCGCACAATAGAGACTGACGCCGTTCTTCGAGGGCATCGATCCAGCGACAACCACCGAGTATGGCGGCACCTCTCCGAACAGGATCTCGCCCGTGTCGCGCACGACGATCTTCGTGGACTGGCCGATGAAGACGCCCATGCCGAGAACCGAACCTTCGCGGACAATGACCCCTTCCACCACCTCCGACCGGGCGCCGACAAAGCAATTGTCCTCGATGATCGTCGGCCCGGCCTGCATGGGCTCGAGAACGCCACCGATGCCGACGCCGCCCGAAAGATGGACGTTCTTGCCGATCTGGGCGCAAGAACCGACCGTCGCCCAGGTGTCCACCATCGTGCCTTCGTCAACATAGGCGCCGAGATTGACGAAAGACGGCATCAGCACGACGCCCGGCGCGATGTAGGCGGACCTGCGCACGACGCAATTGGGCACGGCGCGAAATCCGGCCGCCTTCCACCTGTCGTCGTTCCAGCCTTTCCACTTGCTGTCGACCTTGTCCCACCAGGCGGCACCCTGCGGGCTGCCTTCCTGCAGTTCCATGTCCTTGAGACGGAAGCCGAGGAGCACGGCCTTCTTTGCCCACTGGTTGACGTGCCAGGTACCGTCATCCATGCGCTCGGCGACGCGAATCCGGCCTTCGTCCAGCGCTGTCAGGGTGCCATCGATGGCGTCACGGGTTTCGCCGGTCGTCAATGGCGTTATCTCGTCGCGGACGTTCCAGGCGGCTTCGATAGCGACTTCGAGCTGGGCGTTGGACATCTGGGTACCTCGCGTAGCAAACGTCGGCGACATAGCTTCTGGCCGGACAGAGGGCAACGGCGCTTTCGTCATCCGCCGCGCGGAAGTTTCGACGAGACGCGCACGCCGCCGATGCCAGCAAGGTTCGGTCCGCCAAACAGGCGCATGTGCTCGACCTTGGGGCAACGGTCCTGAACAACGATCAGCCCGTGCGCACGGGCCTTCGCCGCTGCCGCCTCGTGGCGTACGCCGTATTGCATCCAGACGGCCTTGAGACCTGGCATCAGGTGAGCGAGCGCATCGTCGACAATGCCTGGCACGGCGTCGGAACGGCGAAAGACGTCAAGCATGTCAATGCCGACGCTCGAGGGGATGTCGCGAATGCTCGCCAATATCGTCTCGCCCAGCAGGGTCTCGCCCGCCCGGGTCGGATTGATCGGAATCACCCGCCGACCCCGGCCGCTGAAATATGTCGCGACAAACAGGGATGCACTGACGGGATTCGTGGAGGCACCGACCATGGCAATGGTGCTTGTCTCCTCAAGAAGCCGCCGAAGAGTCGAATCCTTGCTGTTGTCCGGCATTGGCCGTCACCCTCTTGGTGGCGTGGCGAAGCCCGCGGCGGGACGCATGAATCCGGTGGCAAGTCCATCCCAGTTGCGGATGTCACGGTTGAGCAGCGGATGGTTCCCGTTGATTGCGCCGAACCGTGCAAGCAGGACCGCCATCGCGACTTCGGATGCACGCGTGGCACCATCAGCGATCTTGAGGGCAATTCCCAGTTTCCGTTTCGGCAGAATCGCGACATAGACACCCTCGGCACCGGTCTTGACAGCCAAAGGCTCGTTCGCCGAATCCATCAGCGCCGCACAGGCACGGCCATGTCCCGACACCAGATCGGGATGCGCGATCATGGCGTCGACAATCCTCTTCATCGCGACATCACGGATGCTGCCGCCGCCGCCTGCGGCAGCAAATCGCGCCATGGCGCGCGCAAGGCCCGCAATGCTGACCGCGTAGTTCGGGGCCGAGCAGCCGTCGATTCCGAAGCCTGGACTTTCCTCGTCACAAGTCTCCTCGATCGCCAGGCGGACGGAGCGCTGCACGGGATGATCCGGATCGACATAGTCGAGACCAGCGTCAAGGCGTCTTGCGAGCGTAAGGAAGCCCGCATGCTTGCCCGAGCAGTTGTTGTAGACGCGGGTCACTTTCTTGCCGACGCGGTCCATCCAAAGGCAATGCTCACGGTCGCGCGGCGCCTGCGGCCCGCATAACAGCGCGTTGTCGTCAAGCCCAAGATCTGCCAGCCACTGGCATACGAGGAATACCTGGTGCCTCTCTCCGCTGTGCGAAGCGCAGGCAAGCGCCAGCTGCTCGGTCGAAAGGTCCGTGCCTGCCCCGCTTTCGAGCAGCGGCAAGGCTTGCAGCATCTTGGCTGAAGAGCGAGGAAGAATGACCATGCCCGGGTCGCCCCAGGCCTCAACGATCCTTCCGTCCGCAGTTGCGATTGCCGCGTGACCCTCATGGCGGGACTCCATGAAGTCCCCTCGAAGGATCTCGACCATCGGCACGGGTCGGGTCACGGGTGCGCTCCGTTCGGCTGAGGCGAAATTCTACGGGCAGGGGGTTCCATCAAGAGCTCAAGATACGCTATTAGAGACCTGTTGGACAGGAACATTGCACCTGTGACAACGGGCAGGATTCGGGCGTACAGATCCGGAGGCAAAGTGGCACGATGGCGACAGGACGTAATTTCTCCGTATTGGCACTGTCCGTGGCGGCGGCATGCGTTTCGGGAAGCGTCTACGCGCAGGACGCGGGCACGCGCGTGGGGGAGGCATCCGACTGGCAGGTCTTCGAGGGATCCGACCCGAAGGCTTGCTGGGCCGTGACAGCACCCAAGAAGTCCGTGAACACGCGTGACGGCAGAGAGGTGACGGTTCGCCGGGGTGACACGCTCCTGTTCGTGACCTATCAGCCTGCGGGCAACGTGGCGGGAGAAGTCAGCTTCACGGGCGGATACCCGTTCGCGAAGGGCTCGACCGCGACGCTGGAAATCGACGGCGCGACGTTTGAGCTGTTCACCGAGGACGAGTATGCTTGGCCCGCGACACCGGCCGAGGACCGGAAGATCGTGACCGCCATGAAGCGAGGAGCCGACGCGGTCGTTACCGCACGCTCGACCCGTGGAACGCAGACAAAGGACACGTTTTCGCTGATCGGCGCGACGGCCATGATCGAGGACGCCGAGAGACGCTGCGGGTCCTGACGCAGCACGCTCGCGACTGATGCCGGCATGGCCTGCCCTTCGCACCGGACCGTCCTGAACCATGCAACCGTCCCGATGACGGAAACGGCGGGTTGTCCCGGAGCCCAGGTTCCGCGCTCCACGAGGAAGGCCCTGGAAACCAAGTCCGGATCGCCCGTATCCGCGCCCTGACCCTTGGACCGCAATTCATGCCTGTTCGCGCACCGATAACGCCTGATGTCCTGACCGTCCCGCGCAAGGGTTCTTCGAGCAACGGGCGGATCAATCTCGTGGGGCTTACATGGGACAAGCTCTCCAAGACGCTCGTCCAGGCAGGAACGCCGGAAAGGCAGGCAAGGATGCGAGCCCGTCAGGTCTGGCAATGGATGTACCACTGGGGCGTTCGCGACTTCGCGGCAATGACAAATCTATCGAAGGCTTACCGTGCCATGCTGGAAGAGCGATTCGTTATCTCCTTGCCGGAGGTCGTTCGCCGACAGGTCAGCGCCGACGGCACGCGCAAGCTCCTGGTAAGGATCGCCGGAGGCCACGAGGTCGAAACGGTCTACATACCGGAAGAGGACAGGGGCACGCTTTGCGTATCTTCGCAGGTCGGCTGCACGCTGACCTGTTCCTTCTGCCACACCGGCACGCAGAAGCTCGTGAGAAACCTGGCCCCGGACGAGATCGTGGGCCAGGTCATGCTGGCGCGCGACGATCTCGGTGAATGGCCGGAGCCGGGCATTGGGTCGGGCGAGACGGGTCCGAGGCGCCTGTCAAACGTCGTGCTGATGGGCATGGGCGAACCGCTCTACAATTTCGATGCCGTCCGCGACGCAATGAAGATCGTGATGGACGGCGAAGGCATCGCCCTCTCGCGACGGCGGGTCACATTGTCGACAAGCGGGGTCGTGCCCGAAATCGCGCGAACCGCAACGGAGATCGGCTGCATGCTGGCGGTCAGCTTTCATGCAACGACGGACGAGGTGCGCAACCAGCTGGTGCCAATCAACCGGCGCTGGAACATCGCCGAGCTTCTGGACGCGCTTCGGGCCTATCCGAAGCTCTCGAATTCGGAGCGGATCACCTTCGAGTACGTGATGCTGAAGGGGGTCAACGACAGCGACGAGGACGCACGACGGCTCGTCAAGCTGATCCGGGGCATTCCCGCGAAGGTCAACCTGATCCCGTTCAACGCATGGCCGGGCGCCCCGTATGAACGGTCCGACCGATCCCGGATCAAGGCCTTTGCAGACATCGTCCACAAGGCAGGCTACGCCTCGCCGGTGCGCACGCCGCGCGGCGAGGACATCATGGCGGCCTGCGGCCAGCTCAAGTCGGATTCCGAACGAGCCCGGAAGAGCCGGGCAGAAATCCTCGGGGAGGCCGGACTGGCATAGGATGCGGCGCATTGCGCCTGCGCGCACTTGACCGCAGGAGATTCCGGGACGGGCAGTGCGAGACCCGCAGCGTCAAGACAAGCCCTGCTCTGTGCGGCAAGGCTCTGCCGGACGGCGTCCAGCCCGCCATGGCAGTCCCGTGCGCAAGCGTGCCTCGAAGTTTCCGTCTTGGCGCCGCAATGCCGCGGCCCAGTCGGGCCGCACACGGCGCTACATGTCCTGCGGCCAGCCATCCATTACCGCAACCGCCTCCTCGGCGGTCTCGACAATGCGAAAGATCTCGAGATCGTCCGGCGAAATCGTGCCTGCCGCCGCGAGGGCTTCCCAGTTGACGATGCGCTTCCAGAAATCGCTTCCGAAGAGGACGAACGGCACCGGCCGCATGCGTCCTGTCTGAATGAGCGTCAATGTCTCGAAGAGTTCGTCCAGGGTCCCGAACCCGCCGGGAAAGACCGCGATGGCAGCTGCACGCATCAGGAAATGCATCTTCCTGATGGCGAAGTAGTGGAAGTTGAAATTCAGCTCGGGCGTGATGTACTCGTTGGGCATCTGCTCGTGCGGCAGCACGATGTTGAGCCCGATCGACACTCCGCCTGCCTCGGTTGCTCCCCGGTTCCCGGCCTCCATCACTCCCGGGCCGCCGCCCGTGACGATCACTTGCTTCTTGTCGTCGCTTGAACCCGCGGCCGACCGTTCAGTAATGATGCGGGCGAATCTCCGGGCTTCCTCGTAGTACCGGCCGAGTTCCGCGAGAGTCTCGGAGCCGACTCTGTCCTTTTGCTCTGGACTCGGGATGCGCGCTCCGCCGAAGAGGACGACGGTAGAACTGACGCCGTACTCTTCCATCAGCAACTCGGGCTTGAGAAGCTCGAGTTGAAGGCGAACCGGCCTGAGTTCGTCACGACAGAGAAAGTCCGAATCCGCGAAGGCAAGCCGGTATGCGGGTGACACTGTCTGTGGCGTGTCCGGAACGTCCCGGGCGGTTTCGATGTCCTGATGCGCGTGAGGGAAGAGGCGGGATTCGTCGTTGACCATGATCTGCTCCCTGTCAATGTGCCCGTCCTCAATGGCAGGCCAGCCCAAGCGACTCAATGGCACTCGAAGATGCCACAGCGTCCGGACACGGCGCTCGCGCTGCCCTGGTCCGCGATCACCCGCACAATGCTGTGCACTTCCTTGCCGCAGCCACCCACCGGAACCGGATGTTGCGGGCGACGCCGGGGGTCATTGGCGGACGATCGTGCCGGTCATCGATCCGCCAGCGCTCGTTCCTGGCCAGCTGCCCTGGTCCCGCCTTCAGGTTGCCAGTCTCCAGCCAGGCCGAAAATGTGGACGGTTCCGGAGCCGCCGGCATCCATGCATGTCAGATTCGCCAAGAAAGAAATACGAAGACGCGCCGCGAAAGACCGATGCAAGGCGCGTCCTTTCAACACTGCCTCGATTGAGCACTCAAATCGGATGCCAGCGCACGCCGGCCGGCGGAAGCGTCGTGCCTTCGAAGTCCAGGGCCTCGGGTGCGTAATTGAAGACGAAGCGATGCGTCGCGGTGTCCCGAATCCGGAGGCCGTCCGGCAGTGTCCTGGCGTCAAGCCCTTCGGCGGCGCAGGCGCCGGCAACAAGGCAATCGAAGGCCGTCCTGTCCGGCCAGCCGGCCACGTAGTGCAATTTGCCACGGGACATGACGGCCGGCCGACCTTCAGTCGTGGCCGTGGTGACAGCGGCAGCGCCTTCCAGGTGCTCGAACCAGCGAAAGAAGTTGCCGCCGCCCTCCAGGGGTACGCGTGCGAAGGGAGGCAGGCTCTCGACGCGGGCGACCGTTGCATCGAGACCGGGCAGGTTCGGCGGCAACGGATCCGGAATCACGAGTTCATCCGTCTTGCTGTTCGTTCGCGGACCGATGATCGCCGTGCCGGCGAAGGCCTCAAGCGCCGTCCTGAGGTTATCGGAAAGGGTCAGGAGACCGGGCATGAACACGAGGTCATAGTCGTCGAGAGACTTGGCGTCGGCGGGAATGAAATCGATCGAGAGCCCGGCCCGCCGCAAAGCCTTGTAGGTGTCGAACACCAGTCCGAAATACGTGAAGTCCGCACCTTGGGGAAGCGCTTCCCACGCCCATGAGGACGCATAGTCGAACATGATCGCCACCTTGGCCCTTGTCGTGCCGGCATCGGGTATCGTGGCGACTTCCCTTGCCAGCTGCCGCGCCTCTTTGATCGCTGGAGCATCCGCCCCGTCTGGCCTCAGAAGGCCTGCATGCATCTGCTCCTGCGCGAAGGGCGCTTGCCGCCACCGAAAGAAGCAGACTGCCTCGGCACCGTGGGCGAATGCCTCCCAGGCCCAGAGCCGCGGCATCCCGTCGAGCGGCGCGACATTCCATTCGGCCCAGTTCACGGGCCCGGGCTGCTGTTCCATGATCCAGTAGCGGCCTCCTCCGACGGACCTGTAGAGATCATGATGGAATGCCTGGGCGTCAGGATGTCCCTGCCGAAGGAATTGTTTCTGCTCGTCTTCGTCGGCATCGAGGCGATCCAGCAGGTAGCCGAGCGGATAGCTGTCCCAGGC
This sequence comes from Paracoccaceae bacterium, assembly GCA_965208685.1. Classification (GTDB taxonomy): domain Bacteria; phylum Pseudomonadota; class Alphaproteobacteria; order Rhodobacterales; family Rhodobacteraceae; genus JAJEFO01. The sequence continues at coordinate 3,649,769 of CBDBPL010000007.1, forward strand.
CGCGATGTCGAGATCGGCGGCTACGTCGAAATGGTCGAAGGACAGGGTTCGGCACATGTAGTTGTGGATCAGCGGCGCATCCGTGTGGCGGCGCAGGATGTCTGCCTGTGCGCGGTTGAAACGCACGACCTGATCGGAGCAGTAGCGGCGAAACGCGAGAACGTGGGACGGATTCGGCGCCGTGACGGTGAGGTTCGGAAGCCCGATCTCGTCGAATTCTGCGTATTCCATTGACCAGAAAACGTTGCCCCACGCGCGATTCAAGGCGTCCGTGGACTGGTAGCGCTGGGCACACCATGCCTGGAATCCCCTCTTTGCTGCGTCCGAATAGCTTACCGCGGTGTCGTGACATCCGTATTCGTTGTCGGTCTGCCATGCGGCAACATGGGGATTCTTGCCGTAACGTCGGGCAAGCAGCGTCACGATGCGTCGGCATTCCTCCAAGTAGCCGTCATGCGAAAAGCAGTAGTGCCGCCGCGAACCGAAGCCGCGCGGCCGGCCCTTGTCGTCGAGTGCGACCATGTCAGGATGGCGGCTGAGCATCCATCTCGGCGGCGTCGCGGTGGGTGTTCCAAGGACGACCTTGAGCCCCGCCCGCCCCAATGTCTCTATGGCCCGGTCAAGCCATTCGAATTCCAGCGCTCCGGGCTCGGATTCCAGCCTCGACCAAGCGAACTCCCCGATCCTCACCCAGGACAGTCCGGCTTCGGTCATCCGACGCGCGTCGTCGGCCCAGACTTCTTCGGGCCAATGCTCTGGATAATAACATGCGCCGAGTGCGCGTCTTTGACCTGCCGCCATCTGTCCCTCCAGTTCGATCGCCCCAAACTAGGAAGTTCGGGGACGGGTGCAACTCTGTCGATCGGCACCAATTGCGATCTGGGTCCATATCTGCAAAGTCACGGACAGCCCGGATCGCAGGCTGATCCCTGTTTCGGGAATTCCGCGATCTCCGCGACCTTCGACGATTTTGTCTTGGTCACTTGCCGAACCACGCCATTCCAGGTGACGAAACGAGAGAGGGTTTGGCTCTCCGCACGGCCAAACCTGAGGTCGCTCCAGATGATCTTGATCAGTTTGAGGAGGTGGCGCGCTGGGGAGGAGTCGAACCCCCGACCTCTTGATTCGTAGTCAAGCACTCTATCCAGCTGAGCTACCAGCGCACGAGTGGGCAGGGTGTATCTGTCGACCAAACCCGTTGCAAGGCCGATCTTGGATGCACTCGCATTGGGCCAGGAACCCGAGACCGGAGTTCAGAGTTTCGCCACCGTCGCAAACCGATGGGCAGCAAAAGCCGCCGGGAGAGAGACGGAATGGCGCGCTGGGGAGGACTCGAACCCCCGACCACTTGATTCGAAGTCAAGTGCTCTATCCATCTGAGCTACCAGCGCACGGGCGTGCCGGATGTAACGGGCAGCCGAGCCCACCGCAAGGCTGATCCCGGGCTCTTCCCGTGGCCCATGCACGACAGTCGACGTCGCGCACTGCCAGCGCAGGAACCAGGCATCATGAAAGATCCGCCCCTCTCGAACGGAGCAAGAGCCACGCGAATGCGCGGCACTACTTGACGACCTGATCGACGTCGATCACGGCCTTGGGCAGTGTAACGACGAAAGTCGTGCCTTCGGGCCCGGTCTCCCCAAGCGACAGCTGGCCCCCGTGACCGCGCACCAGCTCGGCGGCAATTGCAAGTCCCAGCCCCGCTCCGCCCTTTGAAACGCCGCCCTGAAACGGCGTGAAGAGATGTTCCCTGGCGCGTGACGGCAATCCCGGTCCCGTGTCGCTGACCTCAATCCGCCAGCACGTGTCATCCTCGGCCGCCGCAATGCGGATCTTCCCGTCGCTCCTGGTCGCCACAATTGCCTGCCTGGCGTTTCGGATCAGGTTGGACAGAACGCGATAGAGCTGCTCGGCATCGGCGCGCAGAGTCATGCCTGGCGGAATTTCGGTCGTGAACGCGACACCTTCCGTCCCGGCTGCCAGTTGTTCGGCATCGACGACATCCTCCACAATGGCAGCCAGGTTGATCAGCATGAGAGCCGGCGGAGGTTCTTCTGCCTTTCCAAAGGCCAATGTGCGTTCACACAGATGCACGGCGCGGCTGATCGAATTCATCAGCTTGGGAAGCAACCTGGCTACAACCGGATCGTCGGAAGCCTCTATCCGGTCCGCGAAGAGTTGCGCCGAAGTCAGGATGTTTCTCAGGTCATGGCTAACCTTGGCGACCGCGCTTCCAAGCGAAGCGAGGCGCTCCCTGTGCCGAAGCATGGAGGTCAACTCGGTCTGCATTGACTTCAGCGCCGCCTCGGCTTCGCCGATTTCGCCAGTGCCGGAAGAAGGCTCAATGATGCGCCGCGCGTCTTCCGGAGCTTCCGCATAGGACTGCATGGCAGAGACCACGCCGCGCATGGGCTTCACCATCAACTGGCGAACCGCAAAGAACAGGAGTGTCGCGGTCACGGCCGAAATGACGGCCGAGAGAATCAGGATCCGCAATCCGTAGTCCAGCATCGCTGCCCGGAGCGGCCCGGTCGACATGGTGACCTCGATCAGGAGTCCTGCGTCCTGCACCGGTTGGCCGATGACGCGCACGACTTCTGACCCGGGCTTCATCAACCTTGCCAATGCATCACGGATCAGCGCGTCCGGCGCCGGATCGCGAATGTCAAATGTCGCCGCTACCGGGCTGGGCAGATCCGACGACAGTACCAGTTCACGCACTTCGTCGCGCCGCAGGACAACATTGAAGACGCCTGCATTTCCCAGGAGTTCGCGTTCGAGTCCGGGCTCAATGGCATCTGCCGCAAGCCGAGCAAGCGAAGCGATTTGAGCGCGCTCCAAGCGGTCCATCATGTAGTCCAGACGGAAACGGGCAACTGACGGCACGAAGATCAGGACTTCGGCCAGCATTACGAACAGGATCGTCAGAACCAGGAATCGACCGGACAGTGTGTGCAGGAACATGGCTCTATTCCAGCGCTACGGGACAAGACGCTGAACAATCCCGACCACTCGCTTCACGGCTTGGTTTTCGAAAAGCTTGGGCGAGAAGTAGGCCCCGGCGGCCCGCTTGCTGATCTCGCCCAAGGTCGGATAGGGTGCGACCATTGCCGCCACGCTGCCCATCTTGAGGCCGTTGGCAATTGCGAGCGCCCATACGCCAACCAGTTCCCCGGCCGCCTCGCCCACGATGGTCGCACCGATCGGCCTGCCCTTGACAACCATGACCTTGACGAACCCGGAAGTCTTGCGCGAGGCGATTGCGCGATCGTTCTCGCGATAGTCGAAGCGAGCCACGGCAAGTGCGGAACCATGGATCTTGCGGGCCTCGGCCTCGGTCGGTCCCACCTGCGCGAGTTCCGGGTCGGTGTAGGTCACCCAAGGGATATGGGACGTCTTGGCCTTGGACGGCAGGCCAAACAGCATGGATCGAATGATGACGCCCGCATGGTATCCTGCGACATGGGTGAACTGGAGACCGCCTGCCGCATCGCCAACGGCGTAGACCCTGCGGTTCGAGATCGACCGCAGGCCCTCGTTCACTCTCACCGCCCGGTCATGCGCGACATTGCCCTTGTCAAGATCGAGCTTCTCCATGTTCACCGTGCGGCCAACGGCCATTAGCAGATGCGAGCCCGTGTAACTGTCCTGGGAGGTCTTGACCGTGATCTGGCCCCTGTCCTCGCCAACTTCCTCCGCCAGCGCATCTTCGACGATCTCGATGCCTTCGGCGCGCATCTTGTCCAGAACGACTTTCGCTGCCTCGGGATCGTCGCGACCTAGCGCCTTCAGGCCCTCGATCACGGTCACTCTCGAGCCAAGACGCACATGCGCCTGTGCCATCTCCATTCCGATCGGTCCGCCCCCGATGATCAGCAGGTGTTCAGGGCGTTGGCGAAGATCGAAGATGTTCTCGTTCGTGTAGTACGTGACCTCGTCCACGCCGGGGATCGGCGGAACGAACGGCGACGAGCCTGTTGCGATCACGATGCGACGGGCCTTGATCACGTGATCGCCAGCCTGCACTTCGTTCGGGGAAATGAACCGCCCGTATTCCCGGATCACGCGGACGCCGAATCCCTCGAACCGTTCCTGGCTGTCTACCGGGGCTATCGTTTCGATGACCTTGTGCACGTGATCCTTGGCTGCCGCATAGTTCACTTCCGGCACGACGGGCGTCACGCCGAACGGTTCTCCCGCATTCATCGAATGTGCCTGCCTGGCCGCAGCGATCAGGGCTTTCGACGGCACGCATCCGAAATTCAGGCAGTCGCCTCCCATCTTGTGGCCTTCGAGAAGCACGACCTTTGCACCCATCTGGCTGGCTCCGGCAGCAACCGAAAGCCCGCCGGAACCGGCACCTATGACAAGTATGTCCGTCCTGATCCGTTCCATCTCAGAACGCCTTTCCGCGTATGGCCTTGATCACGATTGGCAGCGCCGCAAGCGCACAGAGGCCGAGAATCGGCAGAAGGATCTGCGACTCGAAAATGATGCCAAGATTGGGGGTTTCGCCACGGGCAAAGACCTCGCCCAGCCCGGCACCTACCGACGTATAGACCACGCCCCCCGGGATGATGCCGATGAAGGTCGAGATCACGAAACGGCGGAGCGGGACTCCAAGAAACGACGGCAGCAGGTTTGCGACGAAGAACGGCACCGCTGGAACGAGACGGATCAGGAAAAGCATGGACCACTGGTTGCTGTCGATCCCGTCCTTGATCGCCTTGATGGCGCCCTCCGAGGCGTCCAGCTTGCGTTCCAGCCTTTCGCCAAACCCCATTCGGGCCGCCAGGAAAATCGCCGTCGCCCCGATCGTGGCCGCAGTGACGTTGAAGAGCGCGCCCGGGAAGGTGGAAAACAGAAACCCGCCCGTCAACGTCGCAATGGTGGCGCCTGGAAGCGAGAATGCGACGATCACCACATAGGCGGCAATGAACACGAGCACCGTGAGCAGGTAGTTCGCATCCCGGAACGCGATCAGCATCTCGCGGTTGTCCGCCAGCGCCTGAAAGCTGAGATGATCTCGCAAAGTGAATGCGCCAGCCGCTGCAACCACCAGGATGATCAGAAGCGGAAGGCGTCTTGCGAGCCCGCCGAACGGAGATGTCTCGTCGCTCATGTCTGTCCGTTAAACCACCAATCTGGTCGAATTTCCATGCCGCTTTCGCAATGAACCAGTTGATGTCAAGACCGCCATTCGCCTTTCCTTCCAGCGAGATCACCGTTGCCAATGATCCCGAAGCGCATGCAAAGTCCTGAAACGAGAAGCCCAAGCCATGTCCGCTTGCCTTCACCGCCGCACTGCTGGATTGGGCCGAATTGGCACATGGTTCGGAGTTCTTGCCACGGCAGGACCGAGTCGACATGCCAAGATTCTCAAGTGCACCCGGCCCCGAATTCATTGTCCGTGACGCACTTCAAGTATCGGGCCGCTGTCACCATGGACTTTGTCGACTTGCATTTCCGCATCGGAGTCTTGGTGATCGTGGCATCAGGCAATTCGGCCACGAGGCGAAGACGATGGCCCACGCGGTCCACTTCCTTGTTCGAGAGTTCCGGTTTTCGCTCCGGTCAGATCGGCATTCCCGAACCGCGAAACCACCTTGTGCAACGACGCTACCTTGCCAGAGAGATCCCTCCACGTGATTGACGGACGTCCGCGCGCCGGAGAGGAGTAACGCATTGTCCAATTCATCGTCGGGCAGTAACGCCAATCATCGTCAACAAGACGTGTCAATAACGTTTGGAAGTGTCCGGTTTAGGTAACAAGCGAACTGTCCGGTGCGTCGTGTCCATTTCGGGCACGTTCAGACAATGGACGCTGGGGCGTGACTTTCCGTGAGGGCTGAAGACCGGGACCGGCCCGGGACCGGAGGTTCCACCTCTCCGGTTCGCTGCGAGTGAGGCGTTTTCGCCTGGTCCGGGGCGGGTCAGATTTCAACGCGATTCCGAAGGAGGCGAGTGGAAGGGCCGGGTCAACCCCGCGACCGGAGCCACGCGCAGGGCTTGCCCGAGCATGGCGAGGATCGCGCCGAAGGGAAGGGTTGACGCGGCCCAGCAACGACCACCCTTGAGCGGTCCCTGCCATGAACAAGCCTGCGCGGTTCATGGCAGGGACCGTGTGTTTCTTCATGTCGTTGAACAAGCTCACGGTCGTGAGTCGACCACATCCTATAGCTTGGATTGCGCATCAAGAACCGTACTGTCAGGTGAATTTGTTAGTATGGTAGCGAATTCAAAGGGTGGCGCGGACCTTCGTAGGGAGCGCCCGAGAGAAACTCTAGAGGGGTAGTGTGCGTTGCGCGAAGTTGAACTATTCTCCGGGAGCTGAATTTGGCCGCTCTTCCGGATCTGATCCGACATTTGCAGCATCCGGAAGCACGAAAGTCAGTGGGGTCTCTTGAGACGGCTGGCGTCGTGGAGGGCCTCGTGTAGCCCGACTACGCGGCGGACGACGGAACCACGCCGCAAGCAGGATCGGTTCTGCAGCTGAATATCAAACTGCATAGTATGGAGAGTACCGCCTATCTCGTGCACAAGATAGGCGGTACTCTCCGTCAAGCGCCCGCCGCGACTTCCGGCTGGACTTCAACGGCACGACGGCGGCTGCGCTGGTCTTTCCGATCAGTCCCAAGACGACGTCGATGTGACAAGAACGGTCGCTGATCACCGTCTGTTCCAGGCAAATGCCGACGAGAGTCGAAACGTCACCGTTACCGGGCTCGTGCCGGCACGGACATCGGCCTGGCGAAGGGCTGCGGATCGGCAAATTGCGGAACCGGGGAGTCTTAACTGACACGAAGGCGCGATCCGCACTTGAGGCAAATCCTGAAGGTCGTTATATTCCTTCCACTCTAGAGGAAAGATAATGGACACGATGGTCGCGCCCGCAACCTTCTCCGTCAACGAGGCAGCCTGCGTGACAGGCGTGCCCGCAAAACAGGTGCATCGCATCATCGACGCCGGACTCCTCAATGGCGTGGCGTGGCGGAACGGTCGCGCCCGCACCTTGCATCGCAAGGGCCTGGTTGGCCTCAAGCTCGCCCATGAAACCACTGCTCTTCTGACCCGCAAGGGCCGCCGTCTCCTAGTGCGACATCTCCTCGACCACCCCGATGCCCGCACGGCGCGCATGGGCGGTATCGCCGTCGATCTTCGACCGATCAGGCGCGAGGTGAACGATGGTCTCGCCAGGCTGGCGCGCGCGCAGGCGATGGTTCGCTGCGACGACACGGTTCTTGCCGGGACGCCGTGCTTCCTAGGAACACGCATCCCGGTCCACGACATTGCGGACATGCTGGCCAACGGTGACAGTCCCGATGCAATCGGGAAGGCGTTCGCTCAGCTTGACGAGGACCATATCGCCCTTGCCGCGCTCTACTCCAGCGCCTATCCGCGGCGCGGGCGTCCGAAGAACGCATCATTCTGGCGCGACCGGGCGCCAGCGGTAACGGCCAGGACAAGCCTCGACGAGCTGCCTCCGGCGCAATGAAGTTCCTGATCGACGAATGCCTCAGCCCCAGTCTGGCGACAATGGCGCGGATGCACGGTTGTCCGGAATCGACGCATGTCGCTTGGCTCGGACTCCGGTCCTGCCAGGATTGGGCGCTGGTCCAACGCGCAACGGAGTACGGCTATGCAACGGTCACCAACAACAGCGCCGACTTCATCACGTTGCTGGAACGCGTGCCCGATCATCCCGGTCTGGTTTGCATCGACGTCGCGCACGGCCTCATGAGCCTCGATGTGCAGCAGCGCCTGTTCGAATACGCCCTAGCGCAGATCGGCGGCACCGATCTCTCGGGGAGGATCGTGAGGGTGGCGCTCGCCGCTGACCGGTCCGTCCGGTTCGAAATCCACTCTTCAGGCACCGCGTAGCGACCCGTACAAGCATCTCAAGGAGGCTCATCTTGGCCGACTTCCATTCAAAAGACCGCGCAAGTGATCAGTCCTCTCTGGGCCTGTCGTCAAAGACCGCAAGAACAGACAATTTCCTTGGTGTGAAACAGGCGCTCCGATCTTGCGGCATAATTCGAGATCAAGTCCGGATACTCTCCCTGCAAGCGGGGAAGTTCTGTGCGGCCGATGGAAATTGCGGTCCGGCGATCCAGATACAGGCAGATTTCGACGAACTTCACTTTGGCCTGGATCGCCTCAATCAATTCGAGCACGGCTTGCGGCGTGCAACAGCAAGTGGCGAGCGAGAAGCAGAGCGAACGACGACGGCCGCAATCAGTCAGGGCGCCAACAAGCGACTGCAAATTGGCCTGCCCGTCGCAGCGGTTCATGGCAGGGACTGCCTGCCCGGCGAGGGCAAGAAACGGGATCGCGGCAAGCACGGTCTCCGAAGGCCGGGGACGGCGTTCGGCCGCGCGAGGATGCAGCGGGCTCACGCGGCGCTTCGCTGCGCCTCCTCGGCCAGGCTGCCGTCGGACCGGTAGCGGCCGATGCAGCGCGGGCCGTGGAACACGGCCAAGCCGCCCTCGGGATATTCGTTGACCCTGACCCTGGCCTTCACGTAGTGATGCCGGTGCCGGTTCTCGGGGATCTGCAGGGAAAGCTTCCCGTAGCGCACCGTGTTGTCCCTGGAGACCAGGCGCTCCTCCTGGACGCACAGGATCTCGCGGAGGTCGCCGACATACGGCACGAAGGCCGTGCCGTCCGTCTCCGGCGCCTTCGCGAACCGGGCGTTGTGCGCCGGGATGAAGACGTCCGCCAGGAAGCGGTTCGCCTCCTCCATCGTCGTGATCCCCGCCGTCCGCAACTCCTGCGGCAGGCGGTTCTGCAACGTGCCGAACATCCGTTCCGAGCGCCCCCGCGCCTCGGGGGAGTACGCCGGGATCATCTCGATGCCGAGTTGCTTCAGCGCCCGCCCCACCTGCGTCGGGCTGTCCTTGTCGACCTTCCCGCCCGCCTCCGGCGTCTTCCAGCAGTGGGACGCCCGGTCCACGTAGAGCAAGCAGAACAGGCCCTTGCGCCCGATCGTCTCCGAGAGGCCACGGAAGCTGCTCATCGTGCCTTCCTCCGCGACGAAGAACCCCGAATGCGCCTCGCTCGTCGCGTCGTCCATCGTCCAGATCAGGTCCCATTCCTTGCCCGGAACCCATTCGTGCGTCGACCCGTCCTGGTGCAGCATCATCCCCGGCATCGGCTTCCGGGGCCGCTTCCGGCGGTGCGCGCCGCGACGCCTCGCCTTCCGGGTGCGCCCCTCGTCCTGGAGCTTCACGCGCAGCCAGTTGTAGCTGAACCCGAAGCCGAACTCGTCCACGAGCTTCTCGTGGAAGTGCTTCGCCGTGTAGTCGTGGTACATCGTGTCGTACAGCTCCAGCACCTCCGCCACGGTGTCCGCCGGGATCCGGTTGCCCGCAACGCGGTCGAGCCGGCGGTCAAGAAGGCCGTCGCCGCCCTCCGCCCCGTAGCGCCCCTCCCAGCGCCGGAAGGCCCGCACCGAAACGCCCAGCACCCTCGCCGCGTCCTCCTGGCTCAGCTGTCCGGCCTGCCGCCTTTCGAAGAGTTCCTCGAACTTCATCCGCCTTCTCCGCTGCATCGCCCTCGCCAGTCCCATGATCTCTGCTCCCAGGTTTTGGGAGCCATCCTGGGACCGGACAGATGGCATGTTACCTACGGCGGACATACGGCTTGTTATCGACATCATCGTCAACAAGACGTTGACATGGCGAATTGATCCACTTATTGGCCGGGCCTTGGAACAGTCAGGCCCGATCCCGCGGCCGAATTGGAGAGGTTCGATGCCCAAGCGCACTTTCCAGCCGTCAAACAAGGTCCGCAAGCGCCGCCACGGATTCCGCGCACGCATGGCAACCAAGGCTGGCCGCAAGATCTTGAATGCTCGCCGCCTGCGCGGCCGGAAGAAGTTGAGCGCCTGATCGAGTCCCGCAAGCGAGGCCACCAGCGAGCCCGTCCCGGCACACTTTCACTCATCGAGCAGACCACAGGTCGCGAAGCAGTCTTCCGAGATTGGCCGTTCGGACATACACTGCCAGTCATCATGCAGACCAACGGACTCATTGCGCTCACGAAACGCGCAGACTACCTCAAGGCCGCGGCCAGCGTGCGTCGCAGCACGCCCGGATTCGTTCTCCAGATCCGGAACCGCGGCGAGGAGGAGCCGGATTGCATTCGGGTTGGAATCACGTGCTCGAAAAAGGTCGGAAATGCCGTGACCCGCAATCGTGCCAAGAGACGGCTTCGCGAAGTGGCGCGCCTGATATTGCCTGAGCATGGCCGGAACGGCTTTGACTACGTCCTGGTCGGGCGTCGCCATGTGACGGCCAGCCGCGATTTCGCGACAATGCTCGAAGACCTGACACATGCTCTGGCGGAGATTCACAAGTGAGTCCGCTTGCCTGGATCCTGTCCCTTGCCGTCCGGGCATACAGGCTGACGCTCAGCCCGTGGATCGGGCATCATTGCCGCTTTCAGCCCACATGTTCGGCATACGCACTGGAGGCCCTTGCAAGACACGGGGGGCTCAAAGGCGGCTGGATGGCCCTCAAGCGCATCCTCCGATGTCATCCATGGGGTGGATCCGGTGTCGACAACGTGCCCGGCCCGTAGTTCCGCCAAGCCAGAAGTCGTGTATCGAAGCAACCGAATCCAGCCAATGCGTCGAGAAAGGGATTCCGTGCCGTGCCCGCGCCACGACCGGACTGGCGCAGGTCTTGACGACCTGACGCAGCACGCCATAAGCAGCAATGCCATTTCAGCATGAAAGCTGGGTCCATGCAGCAAGAAGAACCCGATGGCACGTTCTGGGCACCACGAGAGTGTCTGCGGAATCCCATTCCCGAGACATTCGAGGCGGCGATGCTGCTCGATCGTGCCGTTGCGCATCACACGGCGGGAAACCGGAATGATGTCGTGGTCACATGCGCGCCATGCAACTACGGGAAAGGAGACTACATGCTTGAGGAACTTGGCCTCATCGATCCACGTTTGCGTCCGGCAGTCCGAACATCTTGGGACGGTCTGGAACGAATGCTCATTGACGGCTGAAGAGCTCGGCTGATGCGCAGGCCATTTGAGGACGAACCGGATGTCAAAGCGCACGATCACGCGAGACGCAGGGGAGACTGACGCTCCCGAGCTGTTCGGATCGGACGCCGCGTGGACGCCGACACAGGTGCTCGACGCCCAGGCGCTGGGAGTGCGCCATTTCGATCTCGAAGAGTTCGCGCGGTACAGGTGCATTCGGATTCTCACCTATTCGGCGAGCGTTTCGATGCTCGCCTCGCTGCTCGACCAGTTCGAAGAGGCAAGCGTCGAGGTGGTGATGGGTCATTCGCGTACCGTGAATGACATGGCCGCGCTCATTGCGCTGCAGACGGTCGCGATGGAGGACGTTCGCAAGGCGCTTCGGAGCATTTCCGTGTCTCGCAGGGAGAACATTCTCGGACGAATTCGCAGCGGCAAGTTGCGGGTGTGGGTGGTCGAAGGGCATGTATCGCATGCGAAGATCTTCCTGCTCTCGGATGGACCGGATGAAGGCCGCTCCGTGCTGACCGGCTCAGCCAACTTCTCGACATCGGCCTTGCTCGGCGATCAGCACGAGGTGCTCATGCGGTTCAATGACGATCTCGCTTGGGACCATTTCGAGGGGCAATATCGACGCGTCCGGGATCACGCATCCGCTGAGCTCCCGCTCGCGAAGCTCGCCGAAGACCGGCGCGACCCGACGGAGAGCATGTCACCTGTCGAAGCGCCGGTGCTGGCACCCGACCGCGGGTTGCAGGTGGTTCAGATCGCGCAACCGGCAGAGGCAGAGGAGTCGGTCGAGCGGGGACGTCGGCTGGAGAGGATTTACGACCTGGTGCTGCCAGCCCTGCGCAAGGAAAAGCCGAAGACCGACAAGATGAAGGTCAGGCTGGACGACTCCATTCGCAAGCGGTTCTCCGGGATGATCCGGCGCCAGACCAGAGGCCAGGCTGCCATCCACCCGACTTTCTCCCTTGACCTGGACAGGCGACAGGCCGCCGTCGGCGGCACCGACTGGCCCCTTGACAACGAGGACGGGCAGGTGAGCCGGGACGCGACTGCGCTGGTGACCTTCTGGGAAACCTATGGCGAGGCCTTTCGCGGCGACGTCGGGAAATTGCAGAAGGACTATTTTGTCTTCCTGTGCTGGATGTTCTTCTCGCCGCTCATTTGCACGCTGCGTCGCCAGGCTGCGATCGAGGACCGGGACGTCATCCGCTATCCCAGGGTCGGGATCATCTATGGCAAGTCCAACTCCGGGAAGACGCAGCTCGTGGACATAGTCGGAAAGTTCATGCTTGCAGACGACTTCCCGAACGCTGTCAGGACACCGATGACCAGCTTGCTGCTGCGCGAGATCGACGCGTCATACCGTCGCATGCCCGCCTTTTTCGACGATATCGGCTGGCGTCGGTTCCGGGACCATGCGCCGGAATTCATCAAGGACGAAACCCTGCCGCCGCACGACGAGAGCCCGTGCATGATAGTCTCGATGAACGCCCGGGTCGGCGCATTCCCGGACGAAGTCGCAAAGCGTTGCCTCCTGATCTACAGCTCTGCCTCACTCCCCAGCGAAGACGAGGATGGCCGCATCACCATGGCCGACCGGCTGGCCACGATCGAACCCACCACACATCTCTATCGACGCTATCTGCGCTCGGTGCTGGACCGCCTCGACGCGGAGGGCGCCGATTGGCTCCGGCTGTCGTCCGAGGTGCTGTCAGGCATCCTGATCGAGTGTGGCCATGATCCTGCTTGGGCAAGCCCGGTCACCTGGCAGGAGTATGCGTCCACGCGGTACGATGCCCTGCGCGAGCAGTTGCGAAGTCTTCTCGATCCGGCGCGGCGCCAGGCAGCCCGCCCGACCACCGACAGCGAGGGCTGGTTTGCCGAGGGAGGCAAGGTGTGGATTCGGGTCGGGACCAACAGTTTCGGACATCCCGACTTCGAGTGGCGGGATCTCCCGACCTACATGCTGCACGAGCACGAGAGCCGCGCGGCCGAGTTCGTGCTCGACGTAAAAGCAGTCGAGAACTTCCTGGGTTCAAGGCTTGAGCAACCACGATGGCGATTCCCGATTCGGTTGCGATCCGTGAGGTAGCTGGCCAGCGCCGGACCGCGCTTTTGCCTTTCGCCGGTTGGGAGCCACAAGGGAATCGCAGTCAAGGAGCCGTTGAAGTCCTACGTGACGGGAATTCTTGGCGCCTGCGCTTTGCGCCCCTCTTCAACGAGCGGCGCCTTTCGATCGCAGCGAGCAGGCGTCCGGGCTCCGATGTCCCGTGCAGTCGCGGCAAGTGCCCTGTCCAGCGTGGCAATCGGCTGCCGCACGTGATGTGCGCGTTCGCGGCATGCAGCATCCTGGTCCGACAGGCCATGCCGGTCGGCAAGTTCAAGAACCGTCCCGTACACACGCACTGCAGACACCGGTTCCGTCTCTTTGGGCTGGACGTCACTGCCGCCAAAGCCACCCGGCGAATCTTCGGAGCGGGCACGATCTTCGCGTGTTGCAGCGAGCGGTCCGTTGCCGGCATCTACCGGCCACAGCAGTCGGAGAAGCGCGCGACCGTCGATGGGTGAGTCACGGAAGCTGGCAACCGCAGTGGAGGTCTTGTCCGGGAACGCCCACCACATGGTCACCGAGCAATCTGGAACGAACGCCATCAGCAATTCCGGCATGCCTGGATGAGATGCCGAATCGGGCCTCCGTCGAGACTGTGCGATTGCCGGAATCCCTCGATGGTCCCGATCATGGTTCGCACTCTGCGGGAATCGCGTGATCGGAACACGACCAGCTCGGCCACGGGCCGACCGTGCCGGGTCATGACGGAGCGCTCGTCCTCCTGCACGCGCTGAAGCAGCAGCGGGAAGCGAGTCCTCGTCTCAAGCGCGCCAATTCCTGGCAAGGCACGGACCCTCCTTTCTCATTGGCCTGCGCTCAAGCCAGACGCGGTCTGGTCCAGACCGCCTGCAAGGCCAACGATACTTGACAGGCATCGAGGCGCTCCGTCCCTTGTCCTGCAATCTTGAATTCACTATTTCCGCAGCATGCTTGACGAGGCTGACGACATCCATCCGCTCTTTCACGGCGCGCCTTCGACAACCGAGTTTCGGAAGCTTCGAAAGCGCATCATCCGCAACGTGCGCATGGCAATCGAGCAATACGGAATGATCGAACGCGACTCACGCTGGCTGGTCTGCCTGTCGGGCGGCAAGGACAGCTACACGCTCCTCGCTGCACTGCATGAACTCAAGTGGCGCGGACTCCTGCCAGTGGACATGCTTGCCTGCAACCTGGATCAAGGACAGCCGGGCTTCCCCTCAACCGTACTTCCGGACTTCCTCGAGCGCATGCAGATCCCTCACAGGATCGAGTTCCAGGACACCTACTCCGTCGTCACCGAGAAAGTCCCGGCCAACAAGACCTACTGCGCACTTTGCTCCCGGCTGAGACGAGGGCATCTCTATCGCATTGCCCGCGAAGAGGGGTGCTCGGCAATCGTGCTCGGCCACCACCGGGATGACATTCTCGAGACCTTCTTCATGAACCTCTTCCATGGTGGCCGGCTGGCGACGATGCCGCCGAAACTCCTGAACGAAGAAGGCGATCTGCTTGTCTGTCGCCCGCTTGCCCATGTGGCGGAAACAGACTGTGCACGCTTTGCCGCAGCGATGAACTACCCCATCATTCCCTGCGACCTGTGCGGCAGCCAGGACGGCCTCCAGCGCCAGCAGGTCAAGGCTATTCTGGATGAGTGGGAAAGGAACGCGCCAGGCCGGCGACAGGTCATGTTCCGCGCGTTGATGAACGCGCGGCCGTCGCACCTTCTCGATCCCCGGCTCTTCGATTTCACGGGACTTGCCAGCAAACCCAGGAATGCGAATGGCACCGACCGCCACAGGATCTCGGCACTCTCATCTTCCTGAAGCGATTCATCCTCGCCAGTCGGCGTTTCCGCTGCCGCCCCGGGAGTCGGGGATCCCCGCGCGACACGGGCGCTTCTAATCTGGTCTCCTGACAACAGGACAACCGGAGCTTCCCGCCATCGGACAGTGAGCCATGCCCAGGAATTGTGACGCCGCGTGCCAGCGGAGGCCCAAACGGATTGCCGGCTTGCCGGCAGGCAGCATCAACCTGGCCCGGCACCAAAACGCCTTGACCTTTTGGTCGCCGGACTATTGAACCACGAACGCGATTTGAGAAACTCCGGAAACGGTGATGGACGATCAGAACAAGAACTTGATCCTCGCGATGGTGCTGAGCACCCTGGTGCTTGTCGCGTGGATGATCTTCTTCGCGCCGGAACCGACCGATACCCCGGGATCTCAGCCGACAGACACTTCCGCCACCGGCACCACAGACAGCCGGGCATCGATTCCAGGGGCCGAATCCGGTGCCGAAGCCACTGCCGCGGCACCGCAGGCATCCACGAACGCGTCACCCGAAGCCGCCCGAGTTCCAATCGAGACTCCAAATGTCCAGGGCTCCGTCTCGCTGGCCGGCGGCCGCATCGACCAGCTCTCGCTCCACCATTATCTCGTCACCCAAGATCCCGGAGCCGAGGAAGTCACCCTGTTTGCTCCCGTCGGCACGGAAAACCCCTACTACGCGGTGTTCGGCTGGGTCCCCGGCGGCGAGCTAGGCCCCGGCGACGTGCCCGCAACGGACACGATATGGAAACTGGACAGCGGGACGACGCTTGCGCCCGGAGCGCCCCTGACGCTTCGCTGGGACAGCCCGTCAGGCCTGGTCTTTCGGCGCCAGATCGAGATTGATGATCGCTTTCTGTTCACCGTGACGCAGACAGTTGAGAACCCCACCAGCCAGTCGGTACGCCTTGCCCCGTATGGCCTTGTGGAACGCCACGGCGAACCTCAGGACCTCTCCGGATTCTTCATTCTGCATGAGGGCGCGATCCGGCGGAACGACGGCCAGCTTGACGAAATCGACTACTCCGACATGCCGGACCTTGCCTACGATGACCGGTGGGGGCCGAGTGCAGACGTAGTCCAGGTCGAGTCCGGCGGCTGGGTGGGATTTACGGATCACTACTGGATGACAACGCTGATTCCGGAGCAGGGAACTCCCTTTACCAGTGTCGTCCAATACCGGCCCGACTCAGACATCTACCGCACCGCTGCCCGAATGCCGACGGTGACGGTTCCTCCAGGTGAGTCCTCGAGCGCCACGACCCGCCTCTTTGCGGGGGCGAAGGAGTGGGACACGATTCGCGACTACGAGGCCGGTCGCAGAATCGAGGGCTTCAGCGACTCGCTTTCCTATTTCATGGGCTTCGGCGGTGACGCACAGGTCGAGGGCTTCATCGATTCCATCGACTGGGGCTGGTTCTATTTCCTGACCAAGCCCATCTTCTTCGCCCTGCACGAGCTCAATGCCGTGATCGGCAACACGGGCTGGGCCATCATCTGCCTGACCCTGCTGATCAAGGCACTGCTCTTCCCGCTGGCGCGAAAGTCATACGTCTCGATGGCCCGAATGAAGGAACTGCAGCCCGAGATGCAAGAGTTGAAGGAACGCGCCGGCGACGACCGCCAGAAGCTGCAGCAGGAAATGATGGCGCTCTACAAGAAGGAAAAGGTCAATCCCGCCGCCGGATGCCTGCCCATTCTTCTGCAGATCCCGATCTTCTTTTCGCTCTACAAGGTGATCTTTGTCACGATCGAGCTTCGCCATGCCCCGTGGTTCGGACCGTTCCAGGACCTGTCCGCCCCCGATCCGACATCCATCATGAACCTGTTCGGCATCCTCCCGTTCCCGGCACCGGGACCCGACACCATTCTCAGCCTGATATTCATCGGCATCCTGCCGATCATCCTCGGTGTCTCCATGTGGATGCAGCAGAAGCTGAACCCGGCCCCGACGGATCCGACCCAACAGATGATCTTCGCGTGGATGCCCTGGATCTTCATGTTCATGCTGGGCAGTTTCGCAAGCGGGCTTGTGATCTACTGGATCGCAAACAACGTGATCACCTTTGTCCAGCAGTACATCATCATGCGGGGCCACGGATACCGTCCGGACATCTGGGGCAACATTCGCGGAACGGCAAAGCCTCCCGAACCTGCCGCCGCCAAGAATGACGATGCATCGAAAGCGGAAACGAAAGCGGATGAACCAGCGGATCAACCGACGGCAAAGCCTGCGAACAAGCCGGCCCGAAAGCGCTCCGGCAGGAAGAAATCCCGCAAGAAGCGATGAACGCAACGCTTGGCCGCATCATCCGACATCCGCTGAAGGCGATCGGACGAGAAGAACTGATCCGGACCATCCTGACACGTGGCCAGTGGCTCCCGATGGACCGGGTCTGGGCAGTGGCTCACGAACGGTCGAGGCTGGAGCAAGGCTGGGCTCCAAAGGCAAACTTCCTGCGTGGCGTGACCGAGCCAAGCCTGATGGCCGCGACCTGCACCTGGGATGAATCGCATGCCCGGCTGCATCTCGCCCACCCCGAGGCGGGCGAGATTTCGATCTTTCCCGACACCGAACCGGACACTTCGGTCCTTCTCGACTGGCTTTCGCGAATCTGGCCTGACGAGCTGCCCCGGCCGACAGGACTCTATCGCGCCGCGGACGCGAATCTCACGGATGCGCCGGACCCCTGGATTTCGATCAATTCGTTCGCATCGAACAATGCCATGTCACAAATGGTGGGAAACAACCTGTCGATCCACCGCTGGCGCGGCAACCTCTGGATCGCAGGCCTGGCACCTTGGGAAGAGAAGGGCTGGGTCGGCAACGAGATACGGGTCGGAAAAGCCGTGTTGCGGGTGCATTGCGAAATCACGCGATGCAAGGCAACCATGGCCAATCCCGACACGGGACGTCGCGACGTGGACACGCTCGGGGCGCTTCAGGCGCTTGGCCATCAGGAGTTCGGTGTCTACGCCGAAGTGGTTCATGGTGGCGAAATCGCGACGGGAGACTCTGTCGAGGTCGCGACATGACCTCGCTTGCGTTCCCGCTAGCCACGGCAGATGCCCCGGACCTGAAGGCCGGACGTGAGCTCTTTGCCAAGGGCACGGACTTCCTGAAGGGCGTGGTGGCCATGGACGGACTGCCGCCGGCCGACAGGATCGAGTTCTGCTTCGCGGGCCGTTCGAACGTTGGCAAGTCCACCCTGATCAATGCGGTGACAGGCAGAAAGGCACTTGCCCGCACCTCGAACACGCCAGGCAGGACGCAGGAAATCAACTTTTTCACTCTGGCCGACAGCCATTACCTTGTGGACTTGCCGGGCTATGGATTTGCAAAGGCGCCATTGCAGGTGGTCGAGAACTGGCAAAGGCTGCTCAAGTCCTATCTCGCAGGACGCGCCACGCTTCGACGAGCTTTCGTGCTGATCGATGCGCGCCACGGCATCAAGCCGGTCGACGAGGAAATCCTGAACCTGCTGGACATCTCGGCGGTCGTCTTCCAGATCGTGCTGACCAAGGCCGACAAGGCGAAGGAGAAGGATCGGGACAACCTGCTCCGACGCGTGCGAGGCGCGCTCCAGGCGCACCCTGCTGCATTCCCGGAAATCGTGCTGACGTCTTCGGAGACGGGCGAAGGTGTCGAGGTGCTGCGCGCGATCATTTCCGGTTCAGCTTGAGCCCGGCACGGCGAAGGCATACTGAGGCCCCGAACGGGGAAATCCGATGAGAACGAGAGACATGAATCGCGACTGGATCGCCACGGCACGCACCCTGAACGAAGCATTGCCGTACCTGCAGCGCTACGACGGCGCGACCGTTGTCATCAAGTTCGGCGGCAACGCGATGGGCGATGCCGGCGCCATGGCCAGCTTCGCGCGCGACATCGTGCTGATGCGGCAGGTCGGCGTGAACCCGGTAATCGTTCACGGCGGCGGGCCGATGATCGCGCAAATGCTCGACAGGCTTGGCATCAAGACCGAATTCGTGCGCGGGAAGCGGGTTACGGACCAGGCAACTGCCGAAGTCGTTGAAATGGTGCTTTCCGGGCTCGTGAACAAGCGGATCGTGCAGGCCATCAACGCGGAAGGCGGGCGGGCGCTCGGTCTCTCCGGAAAGGACGCGAGCCTGATGATCTGTGACCAGGCCGGGTCGGATCTCGGCCTCGTGGGCGAGCCTGTCGAAGTGGACCCGGACATCCTGCGCACGTTGATGGCAGCCGAAGTGATTCCCGTCATCGCGCCCCTTGGGGCGGGGCGGAACGGCGAGACGCTCAACGTCAACGGCGACACCGCTGCGGGCGCAATCGCGGCAAGCCTGGACGCGGACCGGCTGCTTCTCCTTACCGATGTCACCGGCGTAATGAATGCCGAAGGCGAAGTCGTGACCGAAATCACTCCTGAGCAGATCCGCAAGCTGACAAAGGACGGTGTCATCGCCGACGGCATGGTGCCCAAGACAGAAACCGCGCTGGCGGCCATTGACGGAGGTGTGCGCGCCGTTGTCATCCTGGACGGACGAACGCCAAATGCCTGCCTCCTTGAACTGTTCACCGAGCACGGTGCGGGCAGCTTGATCCGCAGGGCGCGGTAGCGGCGAATCCAACTGTCCCGTCTGCCCGCATTGGCACGGTGCGCTCCGCAAATTCAGTGATGCGGCGCTCGTCTTGCTTGCCTGTCCTGCTTGCGCAGCCCTTCGACCAAGCCAACTACGGCAACGACGCGTCTTGTGGCGGCGCGATCATGAAGCGCAGGCACGCGGCAGCGGCGAAGGTCTTCACGCCGGTTCCTTTCCGTGGCGGCAGCCTGCCCCCACCGGCCGGACGATGCAGCACGGGCGCGCCGTTGAGAATCCTCGACGCGTTTCAGCGAGGCCCACCGGAGCCGTCCCCGTCATCCCCTTTCTTTGCCGCAAGTCTCGTAATGTCGTAGCTTTCCGCGAAGTCGTCCCCGGCTTCGGACCCGCGCCGGTCGAAAACGATGCGGCTGGCCATCCGCCCCGCTCGCTCAATCTGGTCAAACAGGCCTTCTGCCGAAGGTATGACGTCCAGCGCCTCGAGCGCGAGGGCGAAGGACCATGTCGAGAGGCGGCGGACACGCGGCCCGAAATCCATGTTCCTCACGCGCCTGTCCTCGAACAGCACCAATCCGGTCGTGTCGCCGACCAGTCCGCCACGCATTCCCTCCGCCAGGTCCCGGATGGAATTCCCCCCGGCGTTCCTCATCTCGCGCCGCACCTTCCTGCGCTCGTGATCGAGCCTGTGGTCCGGGACGCACTCCAGGAGGTCGAAAGCCCTTTGCAGGAGACTTCCGGACGGGGTTTCCACGATGCGCAGACGGTTGCCTCCCGCCGTGATCCACGCTGCAAGGGCCTCCCGTTCTGGCGCGGAAGGACGGCCATCGAGAAGCTCTGTCCTGACGGCATCCGTGATCAGGATCTGGCCTTTGAACCTGTCGATGAGATCAAGCCGTCCGACCAGGCCGAGCGAGATGAGCGGACCCGTGTCCGGCACGACAACGGAGATCACTTCCCGGCGGCTTCCGGAGCGGGGACCAGGTTCGCACGCAGAAGCGGCAGCGCCTCGCGGAGTTCGCGCTCCGTCTCCGCCTCCTCACCGGCGCCCCGGGGGAGGGGGACCTCGCAGTCCGCCATCACCAGCATCAGGTCGCCGAATCCCGTCACGCCAAGACGCCGGATGGCCTCCTCGGGCGGGATGACGCCCCTGGAATACGCTTCCAGGACCTGGGCTGTCGTGACGAGTTCCATCTTGCGCTCCATGCGGCCCGGGAGAGCCGTTCTCCCTCCCGTTCGCGCATTCAGGGATAGGATTGCACGCGGGGCGGTCAAGTCGCCGTTCAGGATTCTCAACGTCCTGCGTCCATGGCACCTCAGATGTCCCGCCTGGCGTAGGGCGCGCCGTCGACATCCGTTGTGAAAGGGCTGAACGCGAGGCCGTTCCCGAACTCGTGATCCATGAAGAAACGAACTGAGGGTTCCTTCCACGGCCTGACGCAGACACCAAGAGACTTCGCAACCAAGACCACACGAATGCTGAATTCTTTTCGTGCGTCGAGATCAGCACCTCCGAAATTGGTCAACGGCGAATCCCCAAAGGCACGTTGTAGCATGAAGCCGCAGTCGCGAAAGGGCCGGATTCCGGTTTCGGGCCAAAGCCTCGGACTCCCTGTTTTCAAGGCCGTGGCGAGATCGTGCCTCCATCAGCCGAGAACCGCGCCCCGCCCGGATCCCCCTCACGCGTTCCACACGGCCAGGCCCGGCCTGTCCAGCCGGAGGCATGTGTTCCGTCGGAACAACCGAAGGAGGTGCCGCACCCAGACAGCCTGTTCATCTTGCCAAGCGCAGAAGCGATGTCGTTGAACCGTGGGTTGAACGCGAGACCGGCGGCCAATACCGTTGGAGCGAACGAAGACTCGCTCGTCACGTGAGGAGAACGCGATGTCGATCCCGATCGAGAGCCTTTCGAACCAGGCCCTGGGAACATGCCTGCCTCGCGACTCCGCAACCGCCGCTTCGGGAGTGCCACTCAACGGGCGATCCCACGTCCGAGGCGAGACGACCGCAGATCTGGAACGCGTCACGATCCCCCAGCTGTTTCGGAGGGCCGTGTCACGTCACGGGCCAAAGGATGCCTTGGTGTTCCGCGACAGCGGGGAGCGGCTGAGCTATGACGATTTCGACAGGGAGGTTGACACCGTTGCATCCGGACTGCTCGCCTTGGGGCTGCAGAAGGGAGACCGTGTCGGGATCTGGTCACCCAACAGGTACGAGTGGGTCCTGACCCAGTTTGGCACCGCCCGGATCGGGGCGATCCTGGTGAACGTCAATCCCGCATACCGGATCGGGGAGCTGGAATACGCGCTCAACAAGGTCGGCTGCAAGGCCCTCGTCCTGACGCCGTCGTTCAAGTCGTCAGACTATCTCTCGATGATCCTCGAGCTGGCGCCGGAACTGGAAGCCTGCGAGCCAGGCCGGCTGAACGCCGCAAGGCTTCCGACACTCGGCAGCGTGATCGTGACGGGCGCGGATGCCGGGCCGGGCGCGTTCACCTTCGACGAGGTGCGCAGCCTGGGCGGCCCGGCTCAGCGGCAGCGCCTTCAGGCCATCGACGCTTCTCTCGGCCCGGACGATGCAATCAACATCCAGTTCACCTCCGGCACTACGGGTGCGCCGAAGGGAGCGACGCTCTCGCACCTCAACATCGTCAACAACGCGCGTTTCGTGACCGATCGCATCAGGCTGACGGAAACGGACCGGCTGTGCGTTCCGGTGCCGCTCTATCACTGCTTCGGCATGGCGATGGGGGTCATGGGCGCGGTGACAAAGGGGGCGGCGATGATCTTCCCGGGCGAGGCATTCGAGCCGCGCGCAACGCTTCAGGCCCTGTCCGAGGAGCGCTGCACGGCGGTCTATGGCGTGCCGACAATGTTCGTCGCCATGCTGCAGGAACTCGAGAGCGAGAGCCTGGACCTCGGATCCCTGCGCACCGGCATCATGGCCGGAGCGCCCTGTCCCATGGAAGTCATGGAACAGATCACCACACGCATGAACCTGCGCGAGATGACGATCTGCTACGGCATGACCGAGACGTCGCCCGTCTCCTTCCAGAGCCTCGTCGACGACCCTATGGACAAGCGCTGTGCCACGGTGGGCCGCGTGCACCCGCACGTTGAAGTGAAGATCGTGGACCCGGAGGGCAACGTCGTCCCCGTCGGAGAGCGGGGCGAGCTTTGCACGCGTGGCTACGCGGTCATGAAGGGCTACTGGGGCGACGAGGAGCAAACTCGGGAAAGCATCGTCGAAGGATGGATGCACACCGGCGATCTTGCGACCCTGGACGACGAGGGCTTCTGCTCGATCGTCGGCCGCGTGAAGGACATGATCATCCGCGGCGGCGAAAACGTCTATCCGCGCGAGATCGAGGAATTCCTGTTCCGCCACCCGGATGTTTCGGTGGCGCAGGTGTTCGGGATCCCGGACAAGAGATACGGCGAGGAAGTGTGTGCCTGGATCATTCCGAAGCCGGGCGCGTCGCTGACGGAAGATGCGGTCAGGGAGTTCTGCCGGGAACGGATTGCGCACTTCAAGATCCCCAGGCATGTCCGCATCGTCGAGGAGATCCCGATGACCATCTCGGGCAAGCCGCAGAAGTTCGTGATGCGGGACCGCATGGTGGAAATGCTGTCCAGACCGGCGAAATGACCGCCGCCCCGCTGTGCCGCCTGAGAGCGGCGAGGCCCGTTGGGAACCGGCGGCTCCACCGGCAACCCATGATGATCGACGAACTGACGACAGCGGCCCTTGCGGAGCGGCTGGACGTGTTCGGCCTGCTTCATGCGGAACCGCGATGACGGCATCGGGGAACCGGCGGCTCCACACGGCAACCCATGATGATCGAGGAACTGACGACAGCGGCCCATGCGGAGCGGCTGGACGTGTTCGGCCTGCTTCATGCGGAACCCGATGACGGCATCGGGGAGGGGACCATCGTGCTCCTCGGCCCCGCCGAACCCGGCTTCTGGCCCCACGTGACGGCATCTCCCGAATTCGGCGACGGCAAGGCCGATCCCCTGGATCGCTGGTCCGCACGCGTGATCAGGCGAATCGCGACGGGCGCAGGCGGCCGGGCGCTGCTCCCATTCGGAACGCCGGCACGGCCATTCACCCGCTGGGCGCTCAGGAGCGGGCACGCGTTCGTCTCGCCGGTTCTGCTCCTGGTCCATGCCCGTGCCGGCCTCTTCGTGTCATACAGGGGCGCCATCCTGCTGCCCGAGCTGCTGGAACTTCCGAAGCCGCCGCCCCGTCCATGTGATACCTGCGAGGGAAAGCCGTGCCTTGCGGCCTGTCCGGCATCGGCACTTGTCAACGACCGCTATGATCTTTCTGCCTGCCATGCCTATCTTGACACCGAAGCAGGCAAGGACTGCATGTCTCGGGGATGCGCCGTACGCCGCTCTTGCCCATTGGGCCGCAACTATCCCAGAATGGAGCGACAGTCGGCCCATCACATGAAGGCGTTTCATCCGTGACACTCACTCTCATCCTGACTCGACATGCGAAGTCGTCCTGGGACGATCCCACGCTGGACGACTTCGACCGGAGCCTGAACGGCCGAGGCCGGAAGTCGGCGCCGCTGATCGGGCGTTGGCTGGTCGAGCGAGGATACGTGCCGGAAGTCGTCGTAACTTCGGGTGCAAGGCGCACGGTGGAGACATGGGAAGGCATGGCGCCGGCCATGCCCGAGGCAGCGGTGCTGGAACGCAACACGGCACTCTTTCATGCGGGCGCGAGCACCATTCTGGGAGTCCTGCACGAGCAGGCCGCCGCCAGGATCATGCTGATCGGCCACAATCCCGGGTTCGCCGACTTCGCGAACCGGGTGGTCGTGCGGCCCCCCGGACATGACAGGTTCAGCGACTATCCGACAGCCGCAACGGCGGTGATCGAGTTCGAGGGCGCAAGCTGGGCGCGCGTTCGCTGGCGCAGCGGCAGTATCCTGGACTTCGTCGTGCCTCGCGACCTGGCGTGACGCGGGCCGGGAATCCTGGCGTCGCCCGCAGACGACCGCGGACCGGCGGAGACATCGGGACGAGGGCTTCTCGCCTCAGTGACCGAGAATCTGGCTCAGGAACAGCTTCGTGCGGTCCGACTTCGGATTGCTGAAGAACTCTTCCGGCTCGTTTTGCTCCACGATCTGGCCGTCGTCCATGAAGATGACGCGGTTCGCGACCTGCCGGGCAAATCCCATCTCGTGGGTCACGCAGAGCATGGTCATTCCCTCTTCGGCAAGCTCGATCATGGTGTCCAGCACCTCCTTGATCATTTCCGGATCAAGGGCGGATGTCGGCTCGTCGAAGAGCATGATCCGTGGCCGCATGCACAGGCTGCGCGCGATCGCGACCCGCTGCTGCTGGCCGCCAGAGAGCTGGCCCGGGTACTTTTCGGCCTGCTCCGGGATCTTGACCTTCTCGAGAAAGTGCATCGCCGTTTCCTCGGCCTCGCGCTTCGGGATCTTGCGCACCCAGATCGGAGCCAAGGTGCAGTTCTCCAGGATCGTGAGATGCGGGAACAGGTTAAAGTGCTGGAAGCACATCCCGACCTCGGACCGGATCTTGTCGATGTTCTTGAGGTCGCTTGTCAGTTCCGTGCCCTCGACGATGATCTGCCCCGTCTGATGCTCCTCCAGGCGATTGATGCAACGAATGAGCGTGGACTTGCCCGACCCGGACGGGCCGCAAATCACGATGCGTTCGCCCTTGTTCACGGTCAGGTCTATGTCCCGCAGCACGTGAAACATGCCGAACCACTTGTTCATGCCGGTGATCTGGACCGCGACCTCGTCGGAAACCTGCATCTTTCTTCGGTCGATCTCGCGCTCGACCACGGTGTCGTGCATGCTTTCGGCCATAGCCTTTCTCCTTCAGTCGTTCTCGGTCTTGAGCTTGCGCTCAAGATACATGGAGTATCGGGACATGCCGAAACAGGCGATGAAGAACATCAGCGCAATGAAAGCGAACAGTTCCCAATAGATGCCGTTCCAGTCGGTGTCCGCACGGATCGAGTTTGACAGGCCCAGCGGGTCAAGCAGCGCGATGATCGAGACGAGCGTGGTGTCCTTGAAGATCCCGATGAACGTCGAAACGATGCCGGGGATCGATATCTTGAGCGCCTGCGGCATGATGATCAGCCGCTGAGCCTGCCAGTAGTTCAGCCCGAGCGAATCCGCGCCTTCGTACTGGCCTGTCGGAAGGCCCGCAAGCCCGCCCCTGATCACTTCGGCCATGTAGGCGGCCGCAAACAGGGTGACCATGATCATCACTCTCAGGATGATGTCAAAGTTCGTGCCTGGCGGCAGGAAGATGTTGAGGAGCGTCGACGCAACGAAGAGCAGCGTGATCAGCGGCACGCCACGAATGAATTCAATGAAGCCCACGCAGATCGCCTTGACGATGAGCATGTTCGACTGTCGCCCGAGGGCCAGAAGGATTCCCAGAGGCAGCGAGCAGCCTATGGCCACGACGCCGATCATGACAGAGAGCATGAACCCGCCAAACTTCCGGGATTCAACGGTCTCCAGCAAGAACGGGGCGGTATCCGGCGAAATCGCGGCAAGGCCTTCGCCCAGCCCTGCAGCGAGCACCTCCGACTGGACGGGAAATCCGAACCAGAGCATCCACCACATGATGGCAGCAAGGATGCCAAGGACGAGCCCCGGCGCCGTCCCGCGAAGGACGCGACCGACGAGATAGGCCACCACGAAGCCCGCGGCGACGCCGATCGGCGTCCAGATGGATCCTCCCCACATCAGCCAGGGCATCAGGAACGGGTAAGCCGCCGTAACGGCCAGAAGTCTCGGCGACACCTTGTCGGCAAAGAGAACCGGCGCGAGCGCCGCGATCAGCAGCAGAAATGCCAGGATCGGTCGATAGTACAGCCCGGGCGGATAGAATCCGAACAGGAGCTGCAGCCATCGATCGTTGATCACGCCCCAGCAGGCGTGACCATGCGTGCTGCCCCAGGACGCAATCATGATCTCGCGGCATTCGCTCAGGGAGCCGGCGGTCCAGACGGACCGAAGGGTCCAGCCCAGGAGACCTGACAGAACATACCAGATCGCGGCAAGGCAGAGCACGGTCAGGATGGCGTTCCACCAGTTCGGGAACAGGTTGGCGCGCAGCCATCCGATCACGCCCACCGACGTCGGCGGGGGACCCTGCTCGGCCAGCATTTCAGTGCGGACAAAGGATGTATCGCTCACGTCATCGCTCCACCAGTGCCACCCTCTTGTTGTAGATGTTCATGAACACGGAAATCGTCAGCGAAATGCACAGGTAGATGAGCATGAGAAGCAGGAGGCATTCCAGCTCCCGGCCGGTCTGGTTCAGGGTGATCCCGCCGAGCGTGCCCGTGATGTCCAGGTAGCCGACCGCAATGGCCAGCGACGAGTTCTTGGTCAGGTTCAGGTAGTTCGAGATCAAGGGCGGAATGATCACGCGCAACGCCTGCGGAAGAATGACGAGGCTCATGATTCGGTTGGGCCTGAGACCGAGCGAACCGGCCGCCTCGGTCTGGCCTTTCGAGATCGCAAGGATCCCGCCTCGCACGATCTCGGCTATGAACGCCGCCGTGTAGAGCGAGAGTGCAATCCAGAGAGCGATGAGCGAGTTCCTGAGATGGGTTCCGCCCGCAAAGTTGAATCCCTTCAGTTCGGGCTTGCCGAGATGGAACCCGAGTGCCGCAAGCAGGATGAAGGTCGGAACGACGAGCACGGCGATCTGGAAATACCAGGTCGTCGGCCTGTTTCCGGTCTCGTTCTGGACCCGTTCGGCCCAGATCCGGATGCGTCGAAACACATAGATGGAGGCGGCAAGAACCGCAATGATCGCAATCAGGTCAAGCGACACGTCGAAGCGCACGGAGCTTTCGCCAAACAGGCGCACGTCGCCAAGGCTTCGGGAAAACAGCGCCTCCGGCACATAGACGCCGCGATTAGTGATCGCGACGCTGTCATTCAGGATCAGGGACTGCGTGGCGTTCTCTCCCCTGAAGGCGCGCGGGGACGGCAGGCTCTCGATCAGGATCGCCATCGCGAACACGATCCAGAGCAGCACTGGCACGTTGCGGAACATCTCGACATAGACGGTCATTATCCGGGCGATCAGCCAGTTCCTGGAAAGGCGCGCGACGCCGACGAGGACACCGATGATCGTTGCGGTAATGCAGCCCAGGACCGCCACGACAAGCGTGTTCAGGAGCCCAATGAATGACGCGCGAAGATGCGTGTCTCGGCTCGTGTAGTCCAGAAGCCTCTGGTTGATGTCGTAGCTTGCCGGCTCGCTGAAGAAGCCGAATTCGACCTCCTTGCCGAGGCCGGCAAGGTTCTGGACGGTATTTGAAATGATCCATGCGACGAGAAGCATGAACGCGAACAGCGCGATCACCTGGATTGTAAGCGACCGGTACCGCGTGTCGTAGATGAGCATTGAAAGCCTGAAGCTTTCACGCGGCGGGTCCGTCATCGTCGCCATGGCGAACCTGTCCCCCCTGTCCTTCCGGCATCGCAGGGCGGCGCGCTCTTCCGGCGCATTGCCCGATGTCCGGTCATGCGTGCCAATCTACGCAAAGGCGAAGGGCGCGGTGTTCAACCGCGCCCTTGCAGAACTCTTACCGGAACGGCGGCGAATAGATCAGGCCGCCTTCGGTGTATTGCGCGTTCAGTCCGCGCGCGAGGCCAACCGGAGTGTTTTCGCCGATGTTCTTCTCGAAGATCTCCGCGTAGTTGCCTTCCGCCATGATGGCGCGCTGGGCCCAGTCCGAATCGAGGCCGATCATGTCGCCGAGGGTGCCCTCGGTGCCAAGAAGCCGGTTGATCTCCGGGTTGTTGGTGGGACCGCTCGCAAGCTCGCCGACATTCGCCGAGGTGATGCCAAGCTCTTCAGCCGAGATCAGGGCGTTCAGGGTCCAGCGGACGATGTCGCCCCATTCGTTGTCGCCATGACGGACAACCGGGCCGAGAGGCTCTTTCGAGATGATCTCGGGCAGGATCACGTGATCGCCCGGGGATTCGAATGAGGCGCGGGTTGCGGCAAGACCGGACGCGTCGGTCGTGTAGACGTCGCACGCTTCGGCCAGGTACTGCTGCTGCGCTTCGGCGTTCGTCTCGATCGGAACCGGCTCGTAGCTGATGTTGTTCACGCGGAAGAAGTCCGCGAGGTTCAGCTCGGTCGTGGTGCCGGTCTGGATGCAGACCGTGGCGCCGTCCAGGTCCTTGGCCGAAGTCACGCCAAGCGCCTTGGGCACCATGAATCCCTGGCCGTCGTAGTAGTTGACGCCGATGAAGTCGAGCTTGAGGTCGGTGTCTCGCGAGAAGGTCCAGGTCGTGTTCCGGGCCAGCATGTCGACTTCGCCCGACGCCAGCGCCGTGAAGCGCGTCTTGCCGGTCGTCGGAATGAACTCGACCGCCTGGGGGTCGCCCAGGACGGCTGCTGCAACTGCACGGCATACCGCCACGTCGAATCCTTCCCAGTTGCCGCTGGCATCCGGAGAAGCAAAGCCGACAAGGCCGGTAGACACGCCGCAGTTGAGATTTCCGCGTGCCTTGACGTCATCCAGGGTTGCAGCGCCAGCCGCACCACCGAAGACAACGGCCGAAGCAAGTGCGCCATAGAATACGGATTTTTTCATGTTTTCCTCTTTCAAGATTTCCACTTCCTGAGTTTCCGCCATCGCTGGCGATCTTCCCGATACCGGCGCATGAATCCGGTCCGGCAGCTTCGTTGACGGTCAGTCCGTCTAACGCACAGGATTTGAAGGGATTCCATGCCCAAGGTCAAGACCGCGACACCAAAAATGCGCCGAAACAATGAAGTCGGGAAACAGTCTCAAGCCTTGAATCCGCTTCGTCAGGCAAGCCGGAAGAGTTCGTCGGCATGAAGGAACGCCCGCATCTTGCGTGCGGCCTCATCTTCCGCCTCAACATCTTCTCCCCAGTGCTCGGCCTGCCAGGCCTCGTCGAGGCGGGATGCGGCCCAAAGGTCCGGCACCGGGAAGGCTCCGTCTGCAGCGGCAAGCGCGATCACGAACGATCCCGAAAGGGTCACGAGATCATGAAATCCCGTCAGTTGGAAGCTGGACATCGGCTCCATGCTGTGCACGAGCCTTGAGACGCATGCCGCATCCTGCGCGACCGGCATCACGCCCCTGGTCACCTCGAAACGCACGCCATGACGACATTCAAGCCAGTCCAGCAAGGGATCCCACGTCTTCTGCTGGCGCAGGACAAGCGCGGCCGGCTCTCCAGCCCTGTAGCTCAACAGGTCGGTGCCAGCGTAGCCGGCGAGATGGTCCATGACTTCGCGCCGATGCGTTGCAACCTTGTCGATGGCCGCATTTGCCGAACGGGTCCAGGGCATGGTCGCGAGGTCGACCCGTTCCTCCTGCGCTTCCCATTCGGCCGCAACGCGCCCGGCAACGGATTGCGTCGGAAGAACCAGCGTGCGCTTGGCCGGCGTCCGAACCGGACGACCGTCGAGACGAATCGAGAAGCCCTCCGGGCCAGTCTCGACGGAAACGGTGCTCCAGAAACGCTTCGGCCCCCATTCGTTCATGGGAACCCTGCCCCCTGGAACGGATCTTCGGTGACCCCGGACGCATCCCATTCCAGCAGCTTCCACGTCTGCTTCATGTGAAGCGGCAAGGGTGCCACAAGTTCGAGGCGGTCGCCCGTCACGGGATGGTCGAGCAGGAGGGATCGCGCATGCAGGTGCAGCTTGCGGCTGATGTCTCCGCCCAGCTGGGCGCCCCAGCCGTCGCCCAGGTTCTCCTGCCCTGAACCGCCGTACTTTCCGTCCCCGACGACGGGATGTCCGATTCCTGCCATGTGAGCGCGCAGCTGATGGGTGCGACCGGTAACCGGGACGAGTGCAACCCAGCTTGTGCGGGTTCCGAGCGCGGCCAGGACCGAGTAGTCCGTGGTCGCGTGCCTTGCGTCCGGCCTTCGTCCGACATCCTCCGGCGGGACGACGTGAACCTTTTCGCCTTCGCCGGCCCTTCCTTGCCCGCGTGCCTTTGCGAGGCCATAGCGGATCACGCCAGTTCGGGGATTCGGGACGCCTGCGACGGCTGCCCAGTAGATCTTCCTGACGCCGCGGGTGCGAAAGGCCTTGGCGAGCGCATTGGCCAC
The DNA here is from genome assembly GCA_965208685.1 of Paracoccaceae bacterium. Classification (GTDB taxonomy): domain Bacteria; phylum Pseudomonadota; class Alphaproteobacteria; order Rhodobacterales; family Rhodobacteraceae; genus JAJEFO01. The sequence continues at coordinate 3,680,397 of CBDBPL010000007.1, forward strand.
GGCACGGGTTCGGGCGAGAAGCAGGATGCCCGACGTGTCCTTGTCCAGCCTGTGAACGAGACGCGGTCTGTCTTTGCACTCGAACCTGAGCGCATCGGCCAGCCCGTCCACGTGCCGACGCTGCTTCGTGCCGCCCTGAACGGCAAGGCCGGACGGCTTGTTAAGCGCAATCACGTGCGCGTCGCGATAGATGACGGTCCTCCGGATCATCTCCGCATCGGCCTGGCACACCGGCCCCTCGGCCCTGCCCGCCTGCCTCCGCGCCTCGGGCAAGGGCGGCACGCGTACGCTCTGGCCGTCCTCCACCCGCACTCCCGGCCTTGCCCGCCGTCCATCGATCCGGATCTCGCCCTTGCGGCACATTTTCTCGATCCGTCCCTGCGGCACATGCGGAAAACGCCGCCGCAACCACCGGTCAAGCCGTTGGTCGCCTTCGCCCGGAGCGACATTGATCCATTGAACGCCTGTCATCGTGAGGGCACGGCGACAGCCGTCCACGCGATTCCCGCAGAGACCGCGTCAGGGGGGGGCAGTTGCCCCGATCGGGATGTCCGCGTCATGAAAGCAACACGCGCGCGAGGGCAAGTCCTGCCAGGAGACCAAGGATGGAAAGCACGACTGAAGCGACGACATAGATCACCGACGCCACGACGTCGCCGCGCTGGTAGAGCAGGACGGCCTCAAGCGAGAAAGCCGAGAACGTGGTGAACGCCCCCAGGAAGCCCACGACGAAGAAGGGCGAGAGATGGGTCAGTCCCCTCTGCGCCGCCAGGGCGACAAAGAGCCCGACCAGAAAGGAGCCGAGGACGTTGACCGTGATGATGCCGAGAGGAAACGCCGTCGGACCCAGAAGCCGCAGGAAACCAAGGCCGGCCAGGTGACGGGCCAAGGCTCCCAACGCTCCGCCGCCGGCAATGGCCAAAAGGGTGCCCAGCATGCGCCCGTGTCTGTCTTGGCGCGTCATGCTTGTCAACTCTGCCGCTTGGCGCGCAAGTTCGCGAAATAGTCGAGACGGCGTTTGAGCTCCCGCTCGAATCCTCGCTCCACCGGCTGGAAATAGGCCGCGCGTTCCATCCCGTCCGGGAAGTAGTTCTGGCCGGAAAACCCGTCCTCGGCATCGTGGTCGTAGGCGTAGCCCTTGCCATAGCCTTGATCCTTCATCAGCCGCGTGGGTGCGTTCAGGATGTGCTTGGGCGGAGGCTCTGAACCCGTGGACCTGGCGGCTCCCCGTGCGGCCTTGAACGCCACGTAGCCACTGTTCGACTTTGGGGCCAGCGCAAGGTAGATCACTGCCTGGGCCAGCGCGAGTTCCCCTTCCGGGCTGCCAAGGCGTTCATAGGTGTTCCATGCATCGATGCAGACCGACTGCGCCTGCGGATCCGCGAGCCCGATGTCCTCGACGCTCATCCGGGTGATCCGACGCGCCAGGAACCGCGGGTCTTCGCCGCCCTCGAGCATCCTGGCAAGCCAATAGAGCGCCGCGTCGGGATCCGATCCGCGCACCGACTTGTGCAGCGCGGAAATCAGGTTGTAGTGGGCGTCGCCGGACTTGTCGTACTGCGCAGCTCGCCGCGCGAGCCGCCGCGCCAGCTCCTTCTGGTCAAGCTTGCCTTCCACGGACCAGCCCGACACCTGCTCAATCAGGTTCAGGAGGGCGCGGCCGTCCCCGTCCGCCAGTTCCAGGAGCGCCTCGCGCGCAGCCGCGTCAAGCGGCAGGGCCTGTCCCAGCGCTTCCTCGGCACGTAGTGCAAGACGCCCAAGATCGGCCGGGCCGAGACGGTTCAGCACCATGACTTGGGCGCGGGAAAGCAGCGCCGCATTCAGCTCGAACGACGGATTCTCCGTGGTCGCTCCGACCAGGAGTATCGTCCCGTCCTCCATGTGCGGCAGGAACCCGTCCTGCTGAGCCTTGTTGAAACGGTGGATCTCGTCGACGAACAGGAGCGTGCCGCCACCGTTGCCGCGACGGATCTTGGCGGCCTCGAAGACCTTCTTGAGATCCGCAACGCCCGTGAAGATCGCGCTGACCTGCACGAAGGCGAGATCGGTGACGTCGGCCAGGAGCCTCGCAATGGTAGTCTTTCCGACGCCAGGCGGTCCCCAGAGAATCAGGGATCCCAGGGTGCCGGCAGCAAGCATCGTCCCGAGCGGACCATCCGGGCCAAGCAGCTCGTCCTGGCCAATCACCTCCTCCAGCGCACGCGGGCGCAGCCGGTCGGCCAGCGGATGCCAAGCGGGTTCGGGCTCTGACCCGGGACTCTCGAAAAGATCGGCCATGCGTCGCGCAGGCTACGCTTCGAGCGCGCCGACGAAAAGAGTGCGGCGGATTCGATCGGCATGCGGTCGACGCCGGTCCGCGACACGGAACCGTGCCTTGGCCGACCATCCTGGCCTCGACGGCAATCGTGCCACCGAGGTGGTCAGCGACCGATTGGCAGCCTCCACGTCCATCGGCGGGCTATTCTACGGCATCTTCCTCGTCAGCAAGACGCGCGCGGTCTGCGGCACCCTTCGCATCGACATCGCGGTCCACGAGTTCGATGATGGCCATGGGCGCCATGTCGCCATAGCGGAATCCGGCCTTGAGCACGCGGGTATAGCCGCCCGAGCGTTCCTTGTAGCGTGGCCCGAGCACCTCGAAGAGCTTGGCGACGTGCATGTCCTGCTTCAGCCGGGCCGCTGCCTGGCGACGGGCGTGCAGGTCTCCACGCTTCCCGAGCGTGATCAACCTGTCCATCACGCGTCGGAGCTCCTTCGCCTTGGGCAGGGTGGTCTTGATCTGCTCGTGCTCGATCAGCGATCCGGCCATGTTGGCAAAAAGCGCCTTGCGGTGTTCATGAGTGCGGTTCAGGCGACGATGGCCCTTGGCGTGACGCATTTTCCGATTCCCCTTTTTGTGCTTTGTCCGGCGGGGGATGCGTGTCCCCCGCTCACCTTGGGGCTTTCGCCCTTGCTGTCCCCGGCCACCCGGGCATTGAGTTCCTCAGAACTGGTCTTCGAACTTCTTGGCGAGATCCTCGATGTTCTCGGGCGGCCATTCCTCGATGTCCATGCCGAGATGCAGGCCCATTCCGGACAGCACTTCCTTGATCTCGTTAAGCGACTTCCGGCCGAAGTTCGGCGTCCTGAGCATTTCGGCCTCGGTCTTCTGGATCAGGTCGCCGATGTAGACGATGTTGTCGTTCTTCAGGCAGTTCGCGGACCGAACGCTGAGTTCCAGTTCGTCGACCTTCTTCAGCAGAAGCGGATTGAACTCGAGACCGTCGTCCTCGTCGGCACGCTGCGCCGATTCCGGCTCGTCGAAGTTGATGAACGTGGCGAGCTGGTCCTGCAGAATCCTTGCCGCCAGCGCCACGGCATCCTCCGGGGTCACCGAACCGTCGGTTTCGAGCTTGAGCGTCAGCTTGTCATAGTCGAGCACCTGGCCTTCCCGGGTCGGCTGGACGTCGTAGCTGACCCTTCGAACAGGCGAATATATCGCATCGACCGGCATCATGCCGATCGGAGCGTCCTCGGGGCGGTTCTTGTCGGCCGCCACGTAGCCCTTGCCCGTTGCCACGGTAAGTTCCATGTAGAGGCTTGCACCCTCGTCGAGGTGGCAAAGCACGTGATCCTTGTTGAGGATGTCGATGCCGGCGGTCTCCGAGATGTCCCCCGCGGTCACGATCTGAGGCCCCTTGGCGCTGATGGACAGGCGCTTCGGCCCCTCCACTTCCATGTTGATGGCAACGCCTTTCAGGTTCAGGACGATGTCGGTCACGTCTTCGCGAACCCCGGCCACGGAAGAAAACTCGTGGAGGACGTTGTCGATCTGAACGCACGTGATGGCGGCCCCCTGGAGCGAGGACATCAGGACGCGGCGCAGCGCGTTCCCCAGCGTCAGGCCGAAGCCACGCTCCAGCGGCTCCGCGATCACGGTCGCCTGCCGAAGGGGGTCGTTGCCCGGCCTCACTTCCAGTTGCGTCGGCTTGATGAGTTCCTGCCAGTTCTTGTGGATCATGTGATTCTCCTCAATCCCTGCGCCCGGCCCATGTCCGAGACCGCGCGCTCCCGAGGTCTTGCGAGCCGTTATGCGGCTCGCCGCTGAATTCAGACACGGCGGCGCTTAGGCGGGCGGCAGCCATTATGTGCAATGGGCGTCACGTCGCGGATCGACGTGATGGTAAATCCAACGGTGGCCAGGGCGCGCAGGGCGCTCTCCCGACCCGAGCCCGGACCCTGAACCTCAACTTCGAGCGTGCGGACGCCATGCTCCTTTGCCTTCAGGCCGGCGTCCTCCGCGGCCATCTGCGCAGCATATGGTGTCGACTTGCGAGAGCCCTTGAACCCCATCGTTCCGGCGGAAGACCAGGCAATTGCGTTGCCCTGGACGTCCGAGATCAGGATCTTCGTGTTGTTGAAGGAGGAATTCACATGCGCCACGCCAGCGGCGATGTTCTTCGATACCTTCTTCTTGATGCGGCGATCTCGTGCCATGCGCTCCGTCCTCCCTACTTCTTCTTGCCGGCGATCGGCCTTGCCGGACCCTTGCGGGTGCGGGCGTTGGTGTGCGTGCGCTGGCCGCGCACGGGGAGGTTCCGGCGATGACGCAGGCCGCGATAGCAGCCCAGGTCCATGAGGCGCTTGATGTTCATCTGCACCTCGCGCCGCAAGTCGCCCTCGACGCTGTAGTTTGCGTCGATGTGCTCGCGGATTGCGAGAACTTCGGCGTCGCTGAGTTCGTTGACCCGGCGCGAGACGTCAATGTTCGTCGCCTCGCAAATGGCCTTTGCCGAGGACTGGCCAATGCCGGTGATGTAGGTGAGCGCGATCGGAACCCGTTTCGCAGTCGGGATGTTCACGCCGGCAATACGTGCCACGGATTTCTTCCTTTCGTTGCGAGCCCGTGATTCCAGGCCCTTTTTTCACAACGGAAGCCCGGGACTGTGCCGGCCCGGGCTTGGCTCATGATTCTCGTTCGAGATGGCGGTAAGTATGCCTTTGCCCGTGGCGGGTCAAGGGGCGAAACACCGCCATTCGCAATTTCCGTTCCGGCCGGTCAGTCCGCCTGTCACCTGCCCAGCGACGCCGCGATCTCGCCTTTCACCTCGTCGACCTCGCCGAGCCCGTTGACCGGCCTCAAGAGGCGCGCATGGTAGTAGTACCCGATCAGCGGCGCGGTCTTCTTGTAGTACTCCATCAGGCGTGTCCTGAGACTCTCCTCGTTGTCATCCGCTCGACGCCTGAAGTCGGCGGCACCGCAGTTGGAGCACTTGCCGTCATCCGGGATTGGCCGGGTGATGTCGTTGTAGACGTCTCCGCAGTTTCCACAGGTCGAACGCGCCGTGATCCGCGTGACGAGCGCATCGTCGTCCACCTGCATTTCGACAACGGCATCCAGTTTCTTCTCGTTCGCCTCGAGCAGGTCGTCCAGTGCGGCGGCCTGCGCCAGCGTGCGCGGAAATCCGTCAAAGATGAACCCGGTTTCACCAGCCGACTGAAGCCGCTCTTCGATCAGGCGGATGACGATCTCGTCGGTCACAAGGCCGCCTGAGTCCATTATGTCCGCGACTTTCTTGCCCGTTTCGGTGCCGGACGTGCGCGCCTCGCGGAGCATGTCTCCCGTCGAAAGCTGGGTCATGCCGCGCTCGTCCTCAAGGATTCGCGCCTGCGTTCCCTTTCCGGCCCCGGGCGGACCAATGAGAATGATGTTCACCGTCTTGCCGTCCCTCTTTGCTTGCCGCCGCGCTTTCTTCCGCGCAGCTGGGACCGCTCGATCAAGCCCTCGTACTGATGGGCCAGCAGGTGGGACTGGACCTGTTGAATGAAGTCCATCCCGACGGACACGATGATCAGTATCGACGTGCCGCCGAAGTAGGCCGTGATGGCCAGGCTGCCCCGGACCATTTCCGGGATCAGGCAGACCAGCGCCAGGTAGGCCGAGCCCAGGACAAGGACGCGGACAACCACGTATTCCAGGTATTCCTCGGTCTTTTTCCCCGGACGTATGCCGGGCACGAACCCGTTCTGGTTCTTCAGGTTCTCCGCCACGTCGTCGGGCTTGAACGAGACGTTCAGCGTGTAGAAGTAGGTGAAGAAGATGATCATGCCCGCGAAGAACATCAGGTAAAGCGGCTGCCCAGGCCCGAAATAGGCAAGAATCCAGCTCATCACCGGGCCGGCGGAGCTTCCGGAGAATGTCGACAGCGTGGTGGGCAAGAGCAGAAGCGACGAGGCGAAAATCGCCGGAATCACGCCGGCCGGGTTCACCTTGACCGGCAGATGGGACGAGCCGCCGTCGTAGACCTTCATGCCGACCTGACGGCGCGGGTACTGGATGTGTATCTTGCGCAAGCTGCGCTCCATGAAGACCACGAAGACGAGCGTCGCGAAGATCATCACGAGGATTCCGAGGATCACGCCCGTCGACAGCGCGCCGACACGGCCCTGCTCGAAGAACTGCGCGAAGACGCCTGGAAGCTCGGCCACGATGCCGACATAGATGATGAGCGAAATTCCGTTGCCGACCCCGCGCGCAGTGATCTGCTCGCCCAGCCACATCAGGAACATCGTGCCGCCCACGAGCGTGATCACCGTCGAAATGCGGAAGAACCATCCGGGATCCGTCACGAGGTTGCCGGCCTCCATCGACACTGCAAGGCCGTAGGCCTGGAATGTCGCCAGCGCCACGGTCCCGTACCTCGTGTACTGGGTTATCTTGCGACGCCCCTGCTCGCCTTCCTTCTTGAGCTGCTGCAGCGGACCCCAAGTTGCCGCCAGCAACTGAATGATGATCGAGGCCGAAATGTACGGCATGATCCCCAGCGCGAATATGCCCATGCGGCTGAGCGCGCCGCCCGTGAACATGCCGAGCACTCCGGCGATCCCGCCAGCGGCCTGTTCCATGAACTCGCGCAAGGCGACGCCGTCAATCCCCGGAACCGGGATGTACGTTCCGATGCGATAGACGATCAGCAGTCCGATCGTGAACAGCAGCCGATTGCGGAGTTCGGTTGCCTTACCCAGCATGCCCCAACTGACATTGGAGGCCATTTGCTCTGCTGCAGATGCCATGCGAGGCCCTTCCTGTATGCCGGCACCGCCTGCGCGTACGCGGCCAGCGGTTCCGGACGTTCATGGACATGTAGGCGGCGGCAGGACCGCCCGCAAGCCGTCAGGCGGTTGCCGACGCGGACGTGATCGTCAGCGAGCCGCCTGCCTGTTCGACCGCGGCAATCGCGGACCGGGACGCGCCGGTCACCTCGATCTTCGCCTTGGCCGAGAATTCGCCCTTTGCCAGAACGCGGATTCCGTCCCTCTTGCGGCGCACGAGCCCGCTCTCGACCAGCACGTCTTCGTCGATGTCCTTGCTGGCGTCGATCTTCTTGGCGTCGATGAACTTCTGGATCAGGCCCAGGTTCACGACGGCGTAAGACTTGCGGTTCGGCTTGTTGAATCCGCGCTTGGGCAGGCGCTGGTAAAGCGGCATCTGGCCGCCTTCAAAGCCGTTGAGAGCCACGCCCGAGCGCGACTTCTGGCCCTTCGTCCCGCGCCCGGCGGTCTTTCCCTTGCCGGAACCGGGCCCGCGGCCAACGCGTTTCGCCCGCTTCGTGGCGCCGGGATTGTCCCGAAGTTCGTTGAGTTTCATTTCGCTTCTCCTGACCGGACACGCCCCCGAAGCGAACCGGGACGGCCACGGCTTGTTCCTGTTCCAGGACCGGCATCGGCCACCGGAGGCGTATAGACGAGCGCATGCCTCGCTTCAAGGCAGGGCCTGTCCAGGAACCCGGTTCGCTAACCGCGCTCCTCGACGATCTCGACCAGATGCGGAATCTTGGCGATCATGCCGCGAACGGACGGCGTATCTTCCAGTTCGCGTGTCTTGTGCATCTTGCCGAGCCCAAGCCCGATCAGTGTCCGGCGCTGGATGGCTGGCCGTCGAATCGGTGATCCCGTCTGCCTTACGACGATTGTCTTCGCCATGGTCGTCACGCCTCCTCGACTTCAGCCGCTTCGGCCTTCGCAGGCTCCTCGCGCTTCGGCAGGATGTCCGCGGCCTTCTTGCCGCGGCGCTGGGCCACTGCGCGCGGCGACGCCTCCTTGCTGAGACCGTCCATGGTGGCGCGAATCATGTTGTAGGGATTCTGGGTGCCGATCGACTTGGCGACAACGTCCTGCACGCCCAGCATCTCGAAGACGGCACGCATCGGTCCGCCGGCGATGATGCCGGTTCCGGTCGGCGCGGTCCGCATCACGACGCGGCCTGCGCCGTGGCGTCCCTCGATGTCGTGATGAAGCGTCCGGCCCTCGCGCAGGGGCACGCGGACCATCTGGCGCTTGGCCTGTTCGGTGGCCTTGCGAATGGCTTCGGGCACCTCCTTGGCCTTGCCCTTGCCGAACCCCACGCGACCCTTCTGGTCGCCGACGACGACGAGCGCGGCAAAGCCGAAGCGCTTGCCGCCCTTCACGGTCTTCGACACGCGGTTGATCGCGACCAGGCGATCGCCGAATTCAGGCGCTTCGTCGCGGTCGCGACGTCCCCCATCTCTTGGTTCTCTGGCCATATGGCCTTCTCCCCTCACTCGTGCGCCGAAGCGCCATTGTCCGACCTCGGTGCCACGTGCGGCCCTGGCCATCGGGGCGGCGACGCGCCGCCCGCAGTTCAGATCTTCAGACCGGCCTCACGGGCTGCGTCGGCCAGGGCCTTGACCCTGCCGTGAAACAGGAAGCCCCCCCGGTCGAAATACGCTTCCTGCACGCCCGCCTGCCTTGCGCGTTCGGCAATGGCGCGGCCAATGGCGGCAGCGGCCTCGATGCCGTTGCCGTCCTTGGTGTCGATGCCCTTCTCAAGCGACGAGGCCGAAGCCACGGTCCTCCCCAGCTTGTCGTCGATCACCTGGGCGCTGATGTTCCTGTTCGAACGGTACACCGACAGGCGCATTCGCCCGGCGTTGACCTTGCGAAGCTTGTTCCGGACGCGCATCCGGCGCTTTTCGAACAGTTCTCTCTTTGAAAGTGCCATCTGACCGGTTCCTACTTCTTCTTGCCTTCCTTGCTGAAGACATACTCGCCCTTGTACCTGATGCCCTTGCCCTTGTACGGCTCGGGCTTGCGCCATTCGCGGATATTGGCCGCGACCTGTCCGACGAGCTGCTGGTCAATGCCTTCGACAACGATTACGGTGTTCCTTGGCGTGGTCACGGTGACGCCTTCCGGCACATCGAAGATCACGTCGTGCGAGAAGCCGAGATTCAGCGTGAGCCTGTTGTCCTGCACCTGTGCCCGATAGCCAACGCCGCTGATCTCGAGTTCCTTCCTGAAGCCGTCAGTGACGCCGGTGACGAGGTTCTGCACCTGGGTGCGGCTCATTCCCCATTGCTGGCGCGCCCGCTTCGACGACCCGCGCGGGTCGAGGCTCACCGCGTTGTCCTTGACGGTGATTGTCACGTCGTCGGTCGCCGTGAATTCGCGCTGACCCTTGGGGCCCTTCACGGTCACGGTCTGGCCGGAGAGCGTGGCTTCGACGCCAGACGGCAGCTCCACCGGTTTCTTCCCTATTCGAGACATGCGTCCTGCTCCCTAGAAGACCGTGCAAAGCACTTCGCCGCCGACATTCGCGGAACGCGCGGCCGCGTCCGACATCACGCCCCTGGATGTCGAGACAATTGACACGCCAAGTCCGCGACGGACCCGCGGAATGTCATCCGCCCCGAGATACACGCGCCGCCCAGGCTTCGAGACCCGCTTGAGCTCGCGGATCACCGGCGTTCCATCGTAGTATTTCAGGCTGATCTCGATCGCCGGGTGGCCACGATCGTCGGTGACCTCCTGATAGCCGCGGATGTAGCCTTCGTCGGCAAGGACATCCAGAACCCACTTGCGCAGCTTCGAGGCCGGAGTCGTCGCCGTCGACTTGCCGCGCATCTGCGCATTGCGGATGCGGGTCAGCATATCACCCAAGGGATCATTCATCCTCTCTACTCCTCACCAGCTTGACTTCACCAGGCCCGGAATCTGGCCCCGGCTGCCGAGTTCCCGAAGCGCGATCCGCGACATCTTCAGCTTTCGGTAATATCCGTGCGGGCGCCCGGTCAGCTGGCAGCGGTTGTGGAGCCGGGTGGCGGAACTGTTCCGCGGCAGCTTCGCGAGCTTCAGGCGCGCCTTGAAGCGCTCCTCCATCGGCTTGTCCTGATCATTTGCGATCTCTTTCAACGCGGCGCGCCTCGCGGAATGTTTCCGAACAAGCATCTGGCGCTTCTTCTCGCGCTCGATCATCGCTTTCTTGGCCATGAACCCCCTCCCGAGCTTAGCTGTTGAACGGCATGTTGAAATGCTTCAACAGCGCCCTTGCTTCTGCGTCCGTTTCGGACGTCGTGCAGACGATGATGTCCATGCCCCAGACTTCATCGACCTTGTCAAAGTCGATTTCCGGGAACACGATGTGCTCCCTCAGGCCCATGGCGAAATTGCCGCGACCGTCAAACGAACTCGCCTTCACGCCCCGGAAGTCGCGGACCCGCGGCAACGCGACCGTGATGAGACGGTCAAGGAAATCGTACATCCGGTCGCCGCGCAACGTGACCTTGGCACCGAGCGGCACGTTCTCGCGGACCCTGAATGCGGCAATGGACTTCTTGGCGTGCGTGATCACCGCCTTCTGGCCTGCAATCAACGTCAGGTCTTCCTGTGCCAGCCGGGCCTTCTTGGAATCCTTCACCGATTCGGCACCTGTGCCGATGTTCAGGACGATCTTGTCCAGGCGCGGAATCTGCATGTCGTTCTTGTAGGAGAACTCTTCCTTCAGGGCGGCTCGCACCGTCTCCTTGTAGTGCGTCTTGAGACGCGGCGTGTAGCTGGCTGCGTCCAGCATCAGACTGCCTCCCCAGTTGTCTTGGCAAAGCGGACCTTCTTGCCGTCCTCGAACCGAAACCCGACCCGCGTGGCCTTGCCGTTGCCGTCAATCAGCGCGAGGTTCGAGAGGTCGATCGGCATTGCCTTGGGCTGACGTCCGCCCTGATCGGTCTGGGTCTGTCGCTGGTGCCGGACGGCGATGTTCAGCCCGCTGATCACGGCCTTGCCTTGCTTGGGCAGGACTTGGGAAATCTCGCCCTCCCTGCCCTTGTCCTTGCCGGCAAGCACCACGACCCGATCGCCCTTCTTCAGTTTCGCAGCCATGTCACAGCACCTCCGGAGCCAGCGAAATGATCTTCATGAAGTGCTTCGCCCGAAGCTCCCGCACGACCGGCCCGAAGATGCGGGTGCCGATCGGCTCGTTGTTGTTGGTGATGATGACGGCGGCGTTCCGGTCAAAGCGGATGGCCGTGCCGTCATCACGTCGCACTTCCTTGGCGGTGCGTACGACAACTGCCCTGCGGATGTCGCCTTTCTTGACGCGACCGCGCGGAATGGCTTCCTTGACAGAAACGACGATGACGTCGCCCACGGACGCGTATTTTCGCTTGGAACCGCCGAGAACCTTGATGCACTGAACGCGGCGGGCGCCGCTGTTGTCAGCAACATCCAGATTGGTCTGCATCTGGATCATGTGGTTTCTCCCGACCTTTGGGGACGCGGCCCCAGGGTTTCGATCAAAACGGGCACGTGAACGCTATTCCGCGATCACTTCCCATCGTTTGGTCCTTGACCGCGGCGCGCATTCCTGGATGCGCACGACGTCTCCAACCCTGGAAGTGTCCGCCGCGTCATGCGCGCGGTACTTCTTGGTCCGACGCACGGTCTTCTGCAGGAGCGGATGCTTGAAGCGGCGCTCGACATTGACCGTGACGGTCTGTGCATTCGCGTCAGAGATCACGACGCCTTGGAGAACTCTCTTGGGCATCTATCCGGCCTCCGTCACCGCCGCTGCCGCGGCCTTCTCGTTGAGGACCGTCTTGACGCGCGCCGTGTCCCGACGGACCTTGCGCATGCGGGCCGTGTTGTCCAGCTGGTTGGTGGCCTGCTGGAACCGGAGGTTGAATGCCTCCTTCTTGAGGCTTGCCAGCTCGTCGCGAAGCTGGTCGGGAGTCTTCTCCCGCAATTCACTGGCGTCCATCGCCGATCATCCTTTCAACATCACCGGGAGGCCGCTTTCGCGTCACCCCTTGTGTCCGGTGGAGATCAACAGGTGAAGGGCGCCGTTTATGGCGGTTCCCCGCACATTGCAACCCCCTTTTTCGCCCCTCGTTCGACAGGGGTCTCAAGAGACGTTCTCACCCTCCTTGCCCACCGCACCGCTGACCCCAGGATCGGGGACAGGCGCCAGTGGCCTTCGTGAAGCGAAGAGCGCAGACACCGACCGCATCCAAGATTCGTCACGTCGACGCTGCGGCAACCCGACGGTCAGCCAGGTCAAGCACGAATTCCAGGCTACGTGTCCCAACGGTAGTTGAAACTGACGCTGATCCTGTCGTCTTCTGCGAGGTTCATCGGCACTTCGTGCCTGAGCCAGCTCTCCCAGAGAAGCACGTCGCCGACAGCTGGCTGAACATAGACGAATTGTCGAAGCTCTTCCGCCGCATGCTTCTTGCGGGGAGGTGCGGCCATCATCATCGCCAGTCTCGGATCCTCGAGCTTGAGCGCCGCACTGCCTTCCGGCATTGCAACGTAGATCGTTCCGCTGATCACGCTCTGAGGATGAATGTGAGACGTGTGGATGCCGCCTTCAGGGAGGATGTTGATCCACAGGTCTTCGAGCACGAGCGGTCTGCCCTCGAGATCAAACGCCAGTTCTTCCGCAAAGTCCGCGACATGCCGATCAAGCGCATTCCGGACCTGCTCAAAGATCGGGAAGCGCCAGGGAAGGTCCGCGAGGCTGGAATGGCTCGTGTAGCCGGGGAATCCGTTCTCCTCGCACCAGCGCTGCCCGGCCTCGTCGTCATCGGCGATGGAACGGCAGGAAACCTGCAGTTCCCGGACGTCAACCTCGTCGGGAAGCCGGGCATGATAAACGCGTGTGGCAAACAGGGAGCGGATTGTCATGGGCAGGTGATACCGCGACGGACACGGCTTGGCGAGAACGCTCTGTCGTCCGGGACCTGCAATTCGGACACCGAGAAACCAGCCAAGACGCCCCGGGAAAGCGTCGCCAACGCGGGCACAGGTTCGGCGAGGCAGACGGCCAAGGCCCCTCCCGAACTTCCCAAGCGGCAGAAAAGACCGGATGGTCCGCGAACTACCAGTCCTCGCGAACGACGGTGCGGGTCTTGACCGGAAGCTTCATCGCGGCAAGCCGCAAGGCCTCCCGGGCGACGGTGTCATTGACGCCGTCGATCTCGAACATTATGCGGCCGGGCTTCACCTTTGCAGCCCAGCGGTCGACCGAACCCTTGCCCTTTCCCATCCGGACCTCGATCGGCTTCGCCGAAATCGGCGTGTCGGGGAAAATCCGAATCCAGACGCGGCCCTGGCGCTTCATGTGCCGAGTCATTGCCCGCCGGGCCGCCTCGATCTGCCGTGAAGTGATCCGCTCGGGCTCGATCGCCTTGAGTCCGTAAGTTCCGAAATTCAGGTCCGAGCCACCCTTGGCCTCGCCGTGGATTCGGCCCTTGTGCATCTTGCGGAACTTCGTGCGCTTTGGTTGCAGCATCTTTCCGGCTCCCTAGTTGCGACCACGGCCTGCGCCGCGAGGCGCGGGGCCGTCCTGCAGTTCCTGATGACGGCGGTCGCGTGCCTGCGGATCGTGTTCCATGATCTCGCCCTTGAAGATCCAGACCTTGACCCCGATGATGCCGTAAGGAGTCGGAGCGTCCGCCAGTGCGTAGTCGACGTCCGCCCGAAGGGTGTGCAGCGGCACACGACCCTCCCTGTACCATTCCGTTCGCGCGATCTCCGCACCGCCAAGGCGGCCGGCAACGTTCACGCGAATGCCAAGCGCACCCATGCGCATCGCGTTCTGCACGCCCCGCTTCATGGCTCGGCGGAACGACACGCGGCGCTCGAGCTGCTGGGCAATCGATTCGGCAACAAGCTGCGCATCAAGCTCGGGCTTGCGCACCTCGACTACGTTGAGGTGCAATTCGCTTTCCGTCATGCTTGCAAGCTTGCGACGCAGCGATTCTATGTCCGCACCCTTCTTGCCGATGATGACGCCCGGCCGCGCCGTGTGGACGGTTACGCGGCACTTCTTGTGCGGCCGCTCGATGATGACGCGCGAAACGCCCGCCTGCTTGCACTCTTCCTTGATGAACGCGCGCATCTCTACGTCCTCGAGCAGCAGATCCCCGTACTCCTTGGTGTTCGCGTACCAGCGGCTGTCCCAGGTCCGATTGATCTGCAAACGCATTCCGATCGGGTTGACTTTCTGTCCCATTACGCTTGCTCCTCGACCTGGCGGACCTTGATGGTTAGCTCGGAGAACGGCTTCTTGATCCGACCGAAGCGACCGCGTGCCCGCGGGCGACCACGCTTCATCACGAGGTTCTTTCCCACATACGCCTCGACCACGACCAGTTCGTCCACGTCCAGGCTGTGGTTGTTCTCCGCATTGGCGATTGCGGCCTGCAGGCACTTCCTTACGTCGATTGCAATCCGCCGCTTCGAGAAAGCGAGATCGGACATGGCCTTCTCGACCTTCTTGCCTCGGATCATTGCCGCGACCAGATTCAGCTTTTGAGGCGACGTGCGTAGCATTCGCGTCTTTGCCATCGCCTCGTTTTCCGCCACGCGGCGCGGATTCTTGCCCTTGCCCATGGCCTAGTTCCTCTTTGCCTTCTTGTCGGCCGCGTGACCATAGTAGGTTCGCGTCGGGGAATACTCGCCGAATTTCTGGCCAATCATCTCTTCGGTCACCAGAACCGGAATGTGCTTCCGGCCGTTGTACACCCCGAAGGTCAGTCCGACGAATTGCGGCAGGATTGTTGAACGGCGGGACCAGATCTTGATGACCTCGTTCCGTCCCGACTCTCGTGACTTTTCGGCCTTCTTGAGGACATGGCTGTCGACGAAAGGTCCTTTCCAAACTGAACGGCTCATGTGCTAGCGTCTCTTCTTCCGGGCGTGGCGCGAACGCAGGATCAGCTTCGACGACGCCTTGTTCTTGTTGCGGGTGCGTGCGCCCTTGGTCGGCTTGCCCCATGGGCTGACCGGATGGCGACCGCCCGAAGTCCGGCCTTCTCCGCCGCCATGAGGGTGGTCGACCGGGTTCATGACGACGCCGCGCACGCTTGGCCGCTTGCCCAGGTTTCGGTTGCGGCCAGCCTTGCCCAGGTTCGTGTTTGAATTGTCCGGGTTGGAGACCGCACCGACCGTCGCCATGCACTCCTGGCGCACCATGCGGAGTTCGCCCGAGGAGAGCCTGATCTGGGCATAGCCTCCATCGCGACCGACGAACTGCGCGTACGAACCTGCCGCCCGCGCAATTTGCCCGCCCTTGCCTGGCTTGAGCTCGATATTGTGGACGATGGTGCCGATCGGCATGCCCGTGAACGGCATCGCATTGCCTGGCTTGACGTCGACCTTGCCGCCGGAAACGACCTTGTCTCCGACACCGAGTCTTTGCGGCGCGATGATGTACGCCTGCTCGCCGTCCGTGTACTCGATCAGCGCAACAAAGGCCGTCCGGTTCGGATCGAACTCGATCCGGACCACCGTCGCCTCCATGTCGCGCTTGGTCCGCTTGAAGTCAATGATGCGGTAGAGGCGCTTCGCGCCCCCGCCACGACGCCGCATCGTGATCCGTCCGGTGTTGTTCCGACCAGCCTTCTTTGCCAGGCCCTCCGTCAGGGACTTGACCGGCCGGCCGCTCCAAAGCTCCGAACGGTCGATCAGCACCAGCCCTCGCTGGCCCGGCGTCGTCGGATTGTACGACTTGAGTGCCATGCTTCCTGTCTTCCGTCTGCCTTGGGTCAGTGACCCGGTTTCAAACAAGCTCGGCCCCCTTCATGGGGGCCGTGCATTCGCGGCCTTCTATCAGAGACCGGTGGTTACGTCTATCGTGTTGCCTTCTTCAAGCATCACGTATGCCTTCTTCACGTCCTTGCGGCGACCGCTGTTGCCGCGGAACCGCTTGGCCTTTCCCTTCGTGATCGTCGTGTTCACCGCTTTCACCTTCACGCCGAAGAGACCTTCGACGGCCTCCTTGATCTGGGGCTTGGTGCTGTCCATCGCCACTTCGAACACCACGGCACCGCTCTCGGACGCCATGGTCGACTTCTCGGTGACAACCGGTTTCCGGATCACCTCGTACTGGTCTGCGGTCGCGCTCATCTCAATCGGGCCTCCAGAGCTTCGACACCCGCCTTCGTGATCACCAGCGTGTCACTTCGCAGGATGTCATAGACATTGGCGCCCATGGACGGCAGCACGTCGACATCGGGCAGGTTGGAGGCGGCCAGCGCGAAATTCTGGTCCACCTCGGCACCGTCAATGATCAGGGCGCGCCTCCATCCAAGATCCCGGACCTTCTTGGCAAGGATCCCCGCCTTGGGCTCATTCGCGGTTGCCGCATCCAAAATGACCAGATTTCCGGTCGCGGCCTTCGACGACAGCGCGTGGCGCAGGCCGAGCTTCCTGAACTTCTTGGTCAGCTTGTGAGCGTGGCTGCGCGGCGTCGGGCCCTTGTAGACGCCGCCCTTGCGGAAAATGGGTGCGTTCCGGTCGCCGTGGCGCGCCCCGCCCGTCCCCTTCTGGCGATAGATCTTGTTCCTGGCGTAGCTGGTTTCGGATCGGGTCTTGGCCTTGTGCGTGCCGGCTTGAGCCTTGTTCCTTTGCCAGCGGACGACACGGTGCAAGATGTCTGCGCGGGGTTCGAGGCCGAATATCTCGTCTCCGAGCTCGACCGACCCGGCCGTCTTCCCGTCGAGCTTGATCACGTCGAGTTTCATTCCTCACCGTCCTTCCGTTCCGCCTTTCTGGAATCGGCAGTTCCTGCTTCGGCGGCCTCGGCTTCTGCCACCTTGTCCAGTTTCGCCGCCCTGGCTTCCGCTGCGTCGAGGGCTGCCTGTTCAGCCTCTGCGGCCCCTGCTGCAGCGGCTTCCGCTTCTGCTGCGGCAGCTTCAGCAGCTTCCTCTGCGGCCCTTGCGGCGGCAGCTGCGTCCGACTTGAGCGCGGCAGGGAGGATCACGTTGTCCGGCACCGGCTTCTTGACGGCGTCATTTATCGTGACCCATCCGCCCTTGGATCCCGGAACCGCTCCCTTGACCATGATCAGGCCACGATCTGCATCCGTGCGAACAACCTGAAGATTCTGCGTCGTCACCCGCACGGCTCCCATTTGGCCTGCCATCTTCTTGCCCTTGAACACGCGTCCCGGATCCTGGCACTGGCCGGTCGACCCATGAGCCCGATGACTGATCGAGACCCCGTGCGAAGCGCGCAGGCCACGAAAGTTGTGGCGTTTCATGGCTCCGGCAAAGCCCTTGCCGATCGACGTGCCGCTCACGTCAACGAACTGGCCTTCAAAATAGTGGTTCGCCGTGATCTCTTCGCCCACTTCGATCAGGTTTTCCGGGTCGACGCGGAATTCCGCGATCTTCCGCTTGGGTTCCAC
Organism: Paracoccaceae bacterium; assembly: GCA_965208685.1. Lineage (GTDB taxonomy): Bacteria > Pseudomonadota > Alphaproteobacteria > Rhodobacterales > Rhodobacteraceae > JAJEFO01. The sequence goes on from CBDBPL010000007.1 coordinate 3,697,861, forward strand.
CTTTGCAGCGGCAAAGTGGCCTCGCATGGCCTGCGAGGTCCGCTTGGCCCTGGCCGCGCCCGCTCCGAGCTGAACGGCTGCATATCCGTCCCGTTCGGGCGTGCGCTGTGCAACCACCTGGAGCTTGTCCAACAGGAGCACGGTCACGGGAACCTGCTTCCCGTCATCCATGAATAGCCGGGTCATGCCGACCTTTTTTGCGATTACACCGGAGCGCAACATCTGATCGCTCTCCCTATACGGAAATCTGGACGTCCACGCCTGCCGCGAGGTCGAGCTTCATGAGCGCGTCCACCGTCTGTGGCGTCGGATCGACAATGTCGAGAAGGCGCTTGTGCGTCCTGATCTCGAACTGGTCCCGTGATTTCTTGTCAACATGCGGGCCGCGAAGGACCGTGAACTTCTCGATCTCGTTCGGCATCGGAATCGGGCCACGCACGGTCGCGCCGGTGCGCTTCGCCGTGCTCACGATTTCCTGCGTCGAGGCATCAAGCACACGATAATCGAACGCCTTCAGGCGGATCCGGATGTTCTGGCTGGCAACTGCCATTGTCTTGTCCTTTCGTTGAGAGGTGGAGCCTGCGGCTCCACTTCGAACTCTTTCCGGGCCTTGCCCGAACTGCGGCGCTCCCGCGGCTTATGGGCGCTCCGTTGTCAGTCGAGGATGTTCGTGACGACGCCGGACCCGACGGTGCGCCCGCCCTCGCGGATGGCGAAGCGCAGGCCCGTCTCCATCGCGATCGGCGCGATCAGCTCCCCCGTGAACCTCAGGTTGTCCCCCGGCATCACCATCTCCGTCCCCTCCGGAAGCGTCACCGTCCCGGTCACGTCCGTCGTCCGGAAGTAGAACTGCGGCCGGTAGTTCGCGAAGAACGGCGTGTGGCGCCCGCCCTCCTCCTTGGTCAGAACATACACCTCGCACTCGAAGCGCCGGTGCGGCTTCACAGAGCCCGGCGCGCACAGCACCTGGCCGCGCTCCACGCCGTCGCGCTCCACGCCGCGCAGCAGCGCGCCGATGTTGTCCCCCGCCTCGCCGCGGTCCAGTAGCTTCCGGAACATCTCCACGCCCGTGCAGGTCGTCTTCCGCGTCTCCCGGATGCCCACGATCTCGATCTCGTCGCCCACGTTGATCACGCCGCGCTCCACCCGGCCCGTCACAACCGTGCCGCGCCCCGAGATCGAGAACACGTCCTCGATCGGCATCAGGAACGGCTGGTCGATCGCTCGCTCCGGCTGCGGGATGTAGCCGTCAACCGCGTCCATCAGCTCCTGAAGCCGGTCCGCGCCGATCGCCGCGTCCCGCTCCTCCAGAGCCGCAAGCGCCGAGCCCGAGACGATCGGGATGTCGTCGCCCGGAAACTCGTAGGCGCTCAGAAGCTCCCGCACCTCCATCTCCACGATCTCCAGAAGCTCCGGGTCGTCCACCTGGTCCACCTTGTTCAGGAAAACCACCAGCGCGGGAACGCCAACCTGGCGCGCAAGCAGGATGTGCTCGCGCGTCTGCGGCATCGGCCCGTCCGCCGCGCTCACGACCAGGATCGCGCCGTCCATCTGCGCCGCCCCCGTGATCATGTTCTTCACGTAGTCCGCGTGGCCGGGGCAGTCGACATGCGCGTAGTGCCGCGCCGCCGTCTCATACTCCACGTGCGCCGTCGAGATCGTGATCCCGCGCGCCTTCTCCTCCGGCGCCGCGTCGATCTGCTCGTAGGCCTGGAACTCCCCGAACTGACGCGTGATCGCTGCCGTCAGCGTCGTCTTCCCGTGGTCCACGTGGCCGATCGTCCCGACGTTCACGTGCGGCTTCGTCCGGTCAAACTTCTCCTTCGCCATGATGGCCTCCTTCTCGTATGGGGGCAGGTCTCGCGCTGCCCTCCGGTTATGCGTATTTTGCCTGGATCTCTTCCGAAATGTTCTGCGGCACCGCCTCGTAGTGGTCGAACTGCATCGTGAACTGGGCTCGCCCAGAGGACATGGATCGCAGGTTGTTGATGTAGCCGAACATGTTCGCCAACGGCACGAACGCGTCGATCGCGATGGCATTGCCGCGAGGCGCCTGCCCCGAAACCTGGCCGCGACGGCTCGTGAGGTCGCCGATGATGCCGCCGGTATACTCCTCGGGAGTGATCACCTCGACCTTCATGATCGGTTCAAGGAGCTTCGCGCCCGCCTTCCTGAGGCCTTCCCGCATTCCCATCCGGGCAGCGATTTCGAAAGCCAGAACGGACGAGTCCACGTCGTGGAACTTGCCGTCAACCAAGGCCGCCTTGAAGTCGATGACGGGGAACCCGGCCAGGGGCCCGGAATCCATGACCGACTGAATGCCCTTCTCGACGCCCGGAACGTACTCCTTCGGCACCGCGCCGCCGACAATGCGGCTTTCGAACGAATATCCCTCGCCCGGCTCCGTCGGCGTGATGATGAGCTTGACCTCCGCAAACTGTCCGGCACCGCCAGACTGCTTCTTGTGCGTATACGTGTGCTCGACTTCCTGCGAGACCGTCTCACGATAGGCCACCTGCGGCGCGCCGATATTCGCCTCGACCCTGAATTCGCGCTTCAGGCGGTCGATCAGGATGTCGAGATGCAATTCCCCCATGCCCTTCATGATCGTCTGACCTGACTCGATGTCGGTCTCGACTCGGAACGACGGATCCTCTGCCGCCAGTCGCGCCAGGCCCTGGCTCATCTTTTCCTGGTCGTTCTTCGTCTTGGGTTCGACCGCGATCTCGATCACCGGGTCGGGGAACATCATGGTTTCCAGCACGACCTGCCTGTTCGCGTCGCAAAGCGTGTCGCCCGTCGTGGTTTCCTTGAGTCCCGCCAAGGCGATGATGTCGCCCGCGAACGCTTCGTCAATTTCTTCGCGGTCATTCGAGTGCATCATCATCATGCGGCCGATGCGTTCCTTCTTGCCCTTGGTCGAGTTGGCAACGCTGTCACCCTTCTTGATCACGCCGGAATAGATGCGCGCAAAGGTCAGGGATCCGACAAAGACGTCGTTCATGATCTTGAACGCAAGGCCGGAGAAGGGCTGCACGTCGTCTGCCGAACGCTCGATATTCCGCGTTTCGGATTCGTCGCCGGGCGCAAAGCCCTTGTACGCAGGCACGTCCAACGGACCCGGCAGGTAGTCGATCACCGCGTTCAGCAGCGGCTGAATGCCCTTGTTCTTGAACGCCGAGCCGGCAAGCACCGGAACGAAGTCCAGCGACAGCGTGCCCTTCCGGATCAGCTTCCGCAAGGTGTCGACATCCGGCTCTTCGCCTTCAAGATAGGCCACCATCGCGTCGTCATCCTGCTCGACGGCCAGTTCGATCATCTTCGAGCGCCACTCATCGGCCGCCGCCTGAAGTTCGCTGCGCACCGGCTGGCGGGTCCAGGTCGCGCCCAGATCATCGCCCTTCCAGGTCCACTCTTCCATCGTGATAAGGTCGACGATGCCCTCGAACTTGTCCTCGGCACCGATCGGAATCTGGATCGGCAGGGGCTGGGCGCCGGTGCGGTCCTTCACCATGCGGACGCAGACAAGGAAGTCGGCGCCGATCTTGTCCATCTTGTTGACAAAGACGACTCTCGGCACGCTGTACCGGTCGGCCTGGCGCCACACGGTTTCGGTCTGCGGCTCCACGCCGGCATTTGCGTCCAGAACGCAGACGGCGCCGTCCAGGACGGCAAGCGAACGCTCGACCTCGATCGTGAAGTCCACATGCCCGGGCGTGTCGATGATGTTGAAACGATGCTTCCTGGTCTGCGCATCAACTCCGGATTCGGTGCGTTCCCAGAACGTGGTCGTGGCTGCCGACGTGATCGTGATTCCGCGCTCCTGCTCTTGCTCCATCCAGTCCATCGTCGCCGCGCCGTCATGGACCTCGCCGATCTTGTGGGACTTGCCGGTGTAGTAGAGGATGCGTTCCGTGCACGTGGTCTTGCCGGCATCAATGTGGGCCATGATGCCGAAATTGCGGTAGCGCTCGAGAGGATATTCGCGGCCCATCTGCCTGCTCCCTGAAAGAATTTACCAGCGGTAGTGGCTGAACGCCTTGTTGGCTTCGGCCATCTTGTGGGTGTCTTCGCGCTTCTTTACCGCGGCGCCGCGACCGTTGACGGCATCGGCCAGTTCGCCAGCCAGGCGTTCCTCCATCGTGTTCTCGTTGCGGGCGCGAGCGGCTGAAATGAGCCACCGTATCGCCAGCGCCTCGCGGCGCTCGACACGAACCTCGACAGGCACCTGGTAGGTCGCGCCGCCGACACGGCGGGAGCGGACCTCGACCGACGGCTTGATGTTTTCGAGCGCTTCGTGGAAGACCTCGACCGGCGCCTTTTTCAGGCGGTCCTCGACCCTGTCGAAGGCGCTGTAGACGATGCGTTCGGCAACGGACTTCTTGCCGTCCACCATGAGGCTGTTCATGAACTTGGTCAGCACTGCGTCGCCAAACTTGGCGTCGGGCAGGACTTCGCGCTTCTCTGCTGCGTGTCGGCGGGACATGTGGCCTTCCTCTGTCTATCTGCCTGCGTGCGGCGAGGGAACGAATTCGCATTCAGGCGTCGGCGTGCCGATACAGCGCGTTCGTGATGCCTGTGCCGAAGGGGCATATGTCGCCAGGCGGGTCATTTCGGGCGCTTGGCCCCGTATTTCGAGCGGCGTTGCTTGCGGTCCTTGACGCCTTGCGTGTCCAGCACGCCGCGAAGGATGTGGTACCGGACGCCAGGCAAGTCCTTGACGCGACCGCCGCGGATCAGGACGACGCTGTGTTCCTGGAGGTTGTGGGCTTCGCCAGGGATGTAGCTGATGACCTCGTAGCCATTGGTCAAGCGCACCTTGGCGACTTTCCGCATGGCCGAGTTCGGCTTCTTCGGAGTCGTCGTGTAGACGCGCGTGCAAACGCCCCGCTTCTGCGGACACTGCTCGAGATGCAGCGATTTGGAGCGTTTGACTTTCGGCTGCCGAGGCTTCCGGATCAGCTGCTGGATCGTGGGCATTGCGTCGTATCCCGTCTTTCGCTTTCGTCCGGCGCTTGCGCCCCGGCTCGTCTTCACATCAATGTCTCTTGCGGCCACGAAATGCCCAAGACCGCGAAGCTCCCGGCCTTTCGAGAGCCAGCGGCAGGCTTCCAGAGGATCGAGGCGAACGCGCCCGGATCGTGACCACTTCCGTTCTGTTGAAGTCGGCACGCCACGGGCGGCACCGACCGAGTAGCGCGGCGTATAGAGCGACTCATTTTGCCTGTCAACAGGGGCGGCGCGTGAAAAACCTGCGACCGTGAACGGACATCGATTGCCCGTTGCCGCGCCCGGCGGCCGGCGACCGGATCCGGAGCACCGACTGCCTTGAACGGCCTTCATCGGCTGCGAACGATGCAGCCGGCGCGCACGTTCGATGCAAGACGGGCTCCGCGGAAGCGGAGCCCGTCTCCTTCATTCGGTCCGGGTCAGCCTACGCCTTCAGGCGCGTCCATGAAATTCGATTCGGTCGATTCGCCGACCACGTCCTCGGGCGCCGCAAGCGCTGCCGCCGCTTCCGCCCGGGCTTGAGCCTCCTGAATGAGCTTGTGGTCGCGATCAGCCGCGATGCGCCGGGCGCGCTGCGTTGCCCCGCCGGTTCCGGCCGGGATCAGCCTGCCGACGATCACGTTCTCCTTCAGGCCGACCAGCTTGTCGCGCTTGCCCTGCACAGACGCCTCGGTCAGGACCCGTGTCGTCTCCTGGAACGATGCCGCAGAGATGAAAGAGCGGGTCTGAAGGGACGCCTTCGTGATGCCAAGCAGAATCGGCTCGCCGCTCGCGGCACGCCGGCCCTCGGCCTTTGCCCTCTCGTTAGCCGCGTCCAGTTCACCCTTGTCGACATGCTCGCCCTTCAGAAGGGTCGTTTCGCCGGAATCCTGGATCTCCCACTTCTGGAGCATCTGGCGAACGATGACCTCGATGTGCTTGTCGTTGATCTTGACGCCCTGAAGCCGGTAGACGTCCTGCACCTCGTTGATCATGTAGCCCGCAAGCGCCTCGACGCCCAGAATCGACAGGATGTCATGGGGAGCCGGATTGCCGTCCATTATGTAGTCGCCCTTTTGAACGAAGTCGCCTTCCGCCACCGGAATGTGCTTGCCCTTTGGCAACATGTACTCGACCGGTTCAAGGCTCTCGTCAACAGGATCGATCGAGACCCGACGCTTGTTCTTGTAGTCGCGTCCGAACCTCACGTACCCGTCAATTTCGGCGATGATCGCATGATCCTTCGGACGCCGTGCCTCGAAGAGTTCCGCCACCCTCGGCAAGCCGCCGGTAATGTCCTTCGTCTTGGCTCCTTCGCGCGGAATGCGCGCCACGACGTCGCCAGCCTTGATCGCGGACCCGTCTTCGACCGAAAGAACGGCGTCCACCGACATCGGATAGGTGATTTCGTTGCCCAGGCTGTTCTTCACCGGCTTGCCGTTATTGTCGACGATCAGGATCTCGGGCTTGAGATCGCCGCCCTTCGGCGCAGCGCGCCAGTCGGTCACGATCTTTTGCGTCATGCCGGTCGCGTCGTCGGTCTCCTCACGCACGGACACGCCCGTGACGAGATCCACCAGCTTTGCCGTGCCAGCCTCCTCGGCAATGATCGGCAGGGTGTATGGATCCCATTCGAACAGCTTGTCGCCGCGTCTTACGCTGTCCCCCTGCATTGGGAACACCTTGGTGCCGTAGCCCAGCTTGTGCTTCAGCCGCTCGTTCCCGTTCATGTCGAGAACGGCCAGTTCCATGTTGCGTCCGACGACGATCTGCTCGCCGGCCGAGTTCTCGATGATGCTGGCGTTCCTGTACTCGACCGCGCCGTCGGCGGATGACTCGGTGAACGACTGCTGACCGCCCTGCGCGATGCCACCGATGTGGAATGTCCGCATGGTCAGCTGGGTGCCCGGCTCGCCGATCGACTGCGCCGCGATGATGCCGACAGCCTCGCCGATATTGACGAGCGTGCCGCGCGCCAGGTCACGACCATAGCACATCGCGCAGACACCGTCTTCCGATTCGCAGGTCAGCGGCGAGCGGATGCGCACCGACTGGACGGCCGCGGCTTCAATGGCATCGGCAGTCCTTTCGTCGATCAGTTCGCCCTTCATCGCCAATGCCTCGTCGGTTCCCGGAACAACGACATCCTCGGCCGTGACGCGACCGAGCACGCGTTCGGAAATCGACGCCACGATTTCTCCCTCGCTGATCGCCGCCTCCGCCGTGATCGCCGCGTCAGTGCCGCAATCCTGCATCCGGACGATGCAGTCCTGCGCCACGTCCACGAGACGACGCGTGAGGTAGCCGGAATTCGCCGTCTTGAGCGCAGTGTCGGCAAGGCCCTTTCGCGCTCCGTGGGTCGAGTTGAAGTACTCGAGCACCGTCAGGCCTTCCTTGAAGTTCGAGATGATGGGCGTCTCGATGATCTCGCCGGAGGGCTTTGCCATCAGGCCGCGCATGCCACCGAGCTGTTTCATCTGGGCCGGAGAGCCCCGCGCGCCCGAGTGTGACATCATGTAGACCGAGTTGGGCTCCACCTCGGCTCCCGCATCGTCCTTGCGCATCGCGGAGATGTCGTCCATCATGGCGTTTGCAACGTCGTCCGAACACTTTGACCACGCATCGACGACCTTGTTGTACTTTTCGCCCTGGGTGATCAGGCCATCCATGTACTGCTGCTCGAATTCCTTCACCTGTTCACGGATGGAGTCGACGATGTTCCATTTGGCGTCGGGAATGGCCATGTCATCCTTGCCAAAGGAGATGCCGGCCCTGAACGCCTCACGGAAACCCATCGTCATGATCTGGTCACAGAAGATGACGCTCTCCTTTTGGCCGCAGTAACGGTAGACGGTGTCGATGACGTGCTGCACCTCCTTCTTCCGCAGAAGCTGGTTCACCAGGTCGAACGGCGCCTTCGCGTTCAACGGCAGGAGAGCGCCCAGCTTGACCCGGCCGGGCGTGGTCTCGTAACGCCTGAATACCTCAAGCCCGTCCTCGTCGATCTGCTTGATCCGGGCCGTGATCTTCGCATGGAGATGGACTTCGCCTGCATCGAGGGCATGCTGCACTTCGTCCGCATCGGCAAAGACCATGCCTTCGCCCTGCATTCCCCCGCGTTCCATCGAGATGTAGTAGAGGCCAAGGATCATGTCCTGGGACGGCACGATTATCGGCGCGCCGTTGGCGGGCGAGAGCACGTTGTTGGTCGACATCATCAGGACACGCGCTTCCAGCTGGGCCTCGAGCGACAGGGGCACGTGAACGGCCATCTGGTCTCCGTCGAAGTCGGCGTTGAAAGCCGAGCAGACGAGCGGGTGAAGCTGAATCGCCTTGCCTTCGATCAGAATCGGCTCGAAGGCCTGGATTCCAAGCCGGTGGAGCGTCGGGGCGCGGTTCAGAAGCACGGGGTGCTCGCGAATGACCTCGTCGAGAATGTCCCAGACTTCGGGGCGCTCCTTCTCGACAAGCTTCTTCGCCTGCTTGACGGTGGAGGAAAGGCCCTTCGCCTCGAGCCGGGAATAGATGAACGGCTTGAAGAGCTCGAGCGCCATCTTCTTTGGCAGCCCGCATTGATGCAGCTTCAGCTCGGGACCGGTCACGATGACAGAACGGCCCGAGAAGTCGACGCGCTTTCCGAGCAGGTTCTGGCGAAAGCGGCCCTGCTTTCCCTTCAGCATGTCGGACAGCGACTTCAGCGGCCGCCTGTTGGCGCCGGTGATCACTCGGCCCCGGCGCCCGTTGTCAAACAGGGCATCGACCGATTCCTGAAGCATCCGCTTTTCGTTGCGAACGATGATGTCCGGAGCCCGCAGCTCGATCAGCCGCTTCAGGCGGTTGTTCCGGTTGATGACGCGACGATAGAGATCATTCAGGTCCGACGTGGCGAACCGACCGCCATCAAGGGGAACGAGCGGGCGGAGTTCCGGCGGAATGACCGGGATGACGGTGAGAACCATCCACTCGGGCCGGTTGCCGGACTCGATGAAGTTCTCGATGATCTTCAGCCGCTTGATGATCTTCTTCGGCTTCAGTTCCCCCGTGGCCTCGGCGAGTTCGGCACGCAGGTTCTCTGCCTCGGATTCGAGGTCGATCGCCGCCAGCATCTCGCGTATGGCCTCGGCGCCGATGTTCGCGGTGAAGGCATCGATCCCGTTCAGGTCCTGAGCCTCGAGGTACTCCTCTTCCGAAAGCAGCTGACCGTATTGCAGGTCGGTCAGGCCGGGTTCGATCACGACATAGTTCTCGAAGTAGAGGATGCGCTCGAGGTCGCGAAGCGTCATGTCGAGCATGAGGCCGATGCGGGAAGGCAGCGACTTGAGGAACCAGATGTGGGCCACGGGAGCCGCCAGCTCGATATGGCCCATCCGTTCGCGCCTGACCTTCTGCAGCGTCACCTCTACGCCGCATTTCTCGCAGACCACGCCACGGTACTTCATCCGCTTGTACTTGCCGCACAGGCACTCGTAGTCCTTGATGGGCCCGAAGATGCGGGCGCAGAACAGGCCGTCGCGTTCGGGCTTGAAGGTCCGGTAGTTGATGGTCTCGGGCTTCTTGATTTCGCCGTAGGACCACGAAAGAATCCGCTCGGGGGACGCCAATGAGATCCGAATCTCGTCGAAGGTCTGAGGCGTGGCGAGCGGGCTAAACGGGTTTGTCGTAAGTTCCTGATTCATGTCTTGTCCCTAAAGGCTGGCCGTGGAGTCCGGAGCAGCGCCTGGAAAGGCGTGTCCGCAGCGAATTCTGCTGCAGAGGTCCCTCACCCGTCCTCCTCCACGGTTTCCCTGAGTTCCATGTTCAGTCCGAGGCCGCGGACTTCCTTTACCAGCACGTTGAAACTCTCCGGCACGCCGGCCTCGAAATTGTCCTCGCCCTTGACGATCGACTCGTAGACCTTGGTCCGGCCCGCCACGTCGTCCGACTTGACGGTAAGCATCTCCTGAAGCGTGTAGGCGGCGCCAAACGCCTCCAGCGCCCACACCTCCATCTCGCCGAAGCGCTGCCCGCCGAACTGGGCCTTGCCACCCAGGGGCTGCTGCGTGACGAGACTGTACGGACCCGTGGACCGCGCGTGGATCTTGTCGTCCACGAGGTGGTGCAGCTTCAAAAGGTACTTGATGCCCACGGTCACGGGCCGCGCGAACTTCTCGCCGGTCCGGCCATCGTAGAGTTCAGACTGGCCGCTCTCGGAGAACCCGGCCCGCACCAGCGCATCGTTGACATCCGCCTCCTTCGCGCCGTCAAACACCGGCGTGGCAATGGGCACGCCCCGGGTTGCGTTCTCGGCAACCTGGACCAGGTCTTCTTCATCCAGGCCCTTGATGCCTTCGCTGAAGACGTCGTCGCCGTAGGCAAATTTCATCGCGTCCCGGACAGGCTTCATGTTGCCCTTGCGACGGTATTCCTGAAGCGCGTCGTCAATCTGGATGCCGAGGCCGCGAGAAGCCCATCCCATGTGGGTTTCCAGGATCTGGCCCACGTTCATCCGCGACGGCACGCCGAGAGGATTCAGCACGAAATCGACCGGAGTGCCGTCCGCAAGGAACGGCATGTCCTCCATCGGGACCACCTTCGAGATCACGCCCTTGTTGCCATGGCGTCCGGCGACCTTGTCGCCCGGCTGCAGCTTGCGCTTCACGGCGACGAAGACCTTGACCATCTTCATCACGCCCGGCGGCAGGTCGTCGCCGCGCCGAACCTTTTCGACCTTGTCCTCGAAGCGGTGCTCGAGAGCGGCCTTCTGGGAGGCGAACTGCGCGTTCAGCGCCTCGATCGCTTTCGCGACCTTTTCGTTGCCGATCGCAAGTTGCCACCATTGCCCTCGCGACAGCTCCGCAAGCAGGTCCTCGGTGATCTTCGACTTGGGATTGACGCCTTTCGGGCCCCTGACCGCAACCTTGCCAAGGATCATCTCCTTGAGGCGCGCGTAGGTGTTGCGTTCAAGGATCGCGAGCTCGTCGTCCCGGTCACGGGCAAGCCGCTCGACTTCCTCGCGCTCGATCTGCAGCGCCCGCTCGTCCTTCTCGACTCCGTGGCGATTGAAGACCCGCACTTCGACAACGGTCCCGAAGTCGCCCGGCGGCAGCCGCAGCGACGTGTCACGCACGTCGGACGCCTTTTCCCCGAATATGGCGCGCAAGAGTTTCTCTTCCGGCGTCATCGGGCTTTCGCCCTTGGGCGTGATCTTGCCCACCAGGATGTCTCCGGAGCCGACCTCCGCGCCGATGTAGACGATGCCGGCCTCGTCAAGGTTGCGAAGCGCCTCTTCGCCGACATTCGGAATGTCGCGAGTGATTTCCTCCGGACCGAGCTTGGTGTCCCTGGCGGAGACCTCGAATTCCTCGATGTGCACGGACGTGAAGACGTCGTCGCGCACGATCCGCTCGGAAATCAGGATCGAGTCTTCGTAATTGTAGCCGTTCCACGGCATGAAGGCGACGACCACGTTCTTGCCGAGCGCAAGTTCGCCGAGTTCCGTCGAGGGACCGTCGGCAATCACTTCGCCCTTGGCGACGCCGTCTCCGACCTTCACCAGCGGACGCTGGTTGATGCACGTGTTCTGGTTCGACCGCTGAAACTTCCGCAGGCGGTAGATGTCGACGCCGGGATCCCCCGGCTCCAGTTCCTCGGTGGCACGAACGACGATCCGCTGCGCATCAACCTGGTCGATGACTCCCGCACGCCTTGCCATGATGGCAGCACCCGAATCCCGCGCCACGACCTCCTCGATGCCGGTGCCGACGAGTGGCGCCTCCGCCTGAAGGAGCGGCACGGCCTGTCGCTGCATGTTCGATCCCATGAGCGCCCGGTTCGCATCGTCGTTCTCGAGGAACGGGATCAGCGAGGCGGCGACCGACACCAGCTGCTTCGGAGAGACGTCGATCTGGTCCACCTGCTCGGTCGGCGTCAGGCTGTACTCGCCGGCACGCCGTGTGTTCACCATCTCGTTCTCGAACCTGCCGCTGCCGTCGAGCTTGGCGTTGGCCTGAGCCACGACGTGCCGCATCTCCTCGGTGGCCGACATGTACGTGACCTCGTCCGTCACCTGGCCGTTCTTGACCTTGCGGTACGGCGTCTCGATGAATCCGTACTTGTTCACGCGGGCGAATGTCGCAAGCGAGTTGATCAGGCCGATGTTCGGACCCTCCGGCGTTTCGATCGGACACATCCGGCCGTAGTGGGTCGGATGGACGTCGCGCACTTCGAAACCAGCGCGTTCGCGGGTCAGGCCTCCCGGCCCCAGCGCCGACAGGCGCCGCTTGTGCGTGACCTCGGAGAGCGGGTTCGTCTGGTCCATGAACTGCGACAGCTGCGATGACCCGAAGAATTCGCGCACTGCCGCCGCCGCGGGTTTCGCGTTGATCAGGTCCTGCGGCATGACGGTGTCGATCTCGACGCTGCTCATGCGCTCCCGGATCGCGCGCTCCATCCTGAGCAGGCCCACGCGGTACTGGTTCTCCATCAATTCGCCGACCGAACGGACACGGCGGTTGCCGAGGTGGTCGATGTCGTCGATCTCGCCCTTGCCGTCCCGCAGTTCGACAAGAGCCTTGACGCAGGCCACGATGTCTTCCGTGCGAAGCGTGCGCACCGTGTCCTCGGCGTCGAGATCAAGGCGCATGTTCATCTTCACGCGGCCGACGGCCGAAAGATCATAGCGCTCCTTGTCGATGAAGAGCGTGTCGAAGAGCGCGCTGGCAGCGTCGACGGTCGGAGGTTCGCCCGGACGCATGACACGATAGATGTCCATGAGCGCGGTGTCCCGGTTCCAGTTCTTGTCCGCGTCCATGGTGTTGCGGATGTAGGGGCCTACCGTGACGTTATCGATGTCGAGAACAGGGATTTCGGTAATTCCGGCATCCATCAGTTCCTTCAGCGTGCCGCCCGTCGCTTCGCCGTCCTTGTCAACTTCCCAAGTCAGTTCGTCCCCGGCCTCGACGTAGATCGCGCCGGTCTCCTCGTTGATGATGTCCTTGGCGGCAAAGCGGCCGATGATCTGGTCGAACGGCACCAGAAGGTCCGTGATCTTGCCCTCGTCGATGATCTTCTTGACGGTTCGCGGCGTGACCTTTTCACCCGCCTTGGCGAAGGCCCGGCCGGTCTTGGCATCGACGAGATTGAAAGCCGGCCGCGTGCCGCGCACGCGCTCAGGGAAGAACGTGGTCACCCAACCCTTGTTTCTCCGGTACTTGAATTCGACGGTGTCATAGTAGGCATCCATGATGCCTTCCTGATCCATGCCCAGCGAATAGAGCAGGGTCGTCACCGGAAGCTTCCGACGACGGTCGATGCGGGCATGAACGATGTCCTTGGCGTCGAACTCGAAATCGAGCCAGGAACCGCGATAGGGAATGATCCGGCAAGCAAAGAGCAGCTTGCCGCTGGCGTGCGTCTTGCCCTTGTCATGGTCGAAGAAAACGCCCGGCGAGCGGTGCATTTGGGAAACGATCACGCGCTCGGTGCCGTTCACCACGAATGTTCCGTTCGAGGTCATCAACGGCATGTCGCCCATGTAGACGACCTGCTCCTTGATGTCCTTGACGGACTTGGCGCCGGTATCCTCGTCTGCATCGAACACGATGAGACGAAGCGTGACCTTGAGCTGCGCCGAGTAGGTCATGTCGCGCTGCTGGCACTCCTCGACATCGTATTTCGGCTCTTCCAGTTCGTAGTCGACGAACTGCAGTTCGGCTGTTTCGCCGAAATCCTTGATCGGGAAGACCGACTGGAAGACACCCTTGATGCCTTCGCCGTCCATCGGCTCGGACTGGTCACCCGAGTTCAGGAACAGGTCGTATGAGGATTTCTGAACCTCTATGAGGTTCGGCATTTCCAGAACTTCGCGGATCTTGCCAAAATACTTGCGGAAGCGCTTTTGGCCAATGAACGTCGTTGCCATGGATGATGGATCTCCGGTTCAATCATGGGAGCGAGACCAGTTGGGCGCCGCCTCGCACCTGATTTGGATAGTTCCGTTTCCATACCTGAGGAGCCTCCCACGGCTCCTCGCCCGAAACAGGAGACTACCCCATCAAAGCAGGATGCATCCTGCTTTGAGAGGGTGGCCAATACTGAACTTTGTTGACGTAGTGCCTGTTCATCGAATCACGTCGCCGTCTCCCTATCAACCGAAGCGCCTTCTTTCAACCGATTCTTCGTAACAAGTCGAATGAACTTCGCCCTGGGAGAGTTCTGGCTCTCCGCCGCCGGAGGTTTCCCGAAACAAGCGCGACAGGTTCCCAACGGGAATTGCACCCGACAGTCACATGATGTTTCTTGTTGCCTCTTTGTTCCCTTTCGTGCATGCTGCGCGGACAGGGTGGACGACGCCGCCTCCGCCAAACGTTCGATCCGGGAGCGATCGCAATGTCCGTTGCCAGGACCCACAGGCAGGCTGTCTGCCGCGTTCCGCACCAGACTCGCGAAAGCTGGGACCGGATCGACGGGACGCTCGACGCGCAGCGGCCGTTCTGCAACGCGGCCAGGTAGGAACGCACCGACTGCTGCTGGAAGACGGGCAGGAGCATCACGCCCTTCGAACAGTTCAAGGCGCTGACGGAGTGCCGCCGGGACCTTCCGGAGATGGCGGAATGCCCGGTGGCCATCCAGCGGGGAACGCTCAGGCGGCTCGACGAAGCCTTCCGGCACTGATTTCGCCGCGCGAGGAACGGGGGGAAGCCCGGCTTCCCGAATTTCAAGGGGAAGGCGTTCTTCAACAGCACCTCTGCCATCTCCGGCGTCAAGGTCAGGGGCGGCGCGCTGCAGGCTCCGTCCTTCGGCGCGCTGAAGACACGACGCAAGTTCGGGACCCCGCATCCTGACGGCAAGCCTGTTTCGGCGGTCCTGAAGCGCGAGCTTGGGAATTGGCACGCCGTCGCCTGCTTCGCGGTCGAGATCGACGGGCCTGCCGACAACGGGCACGTTCTCGAGCCGGACCGGAACGGAGGCCAGGTCGCGGGCGGCGACGGCGAGCTTCACGAGTTGCCGGACATGGAGCGCCGTGACGCGATGAACGAGGCGTCCGGGATTGGCGCATCCGCATGGCGAGGGGCGTTCGGGTTGCCGATCCAGGCGAACCGCGAAATCAGTCCGGGAGCCACGATGTGACTTTCGGGTACATTTCCCCGACTACGAGATGGTCCCGTCAGGGATACACAGCTGGCACGAGTGTCTGTTCGGAGAATGGTGGCCGGACATATGCACCTGCGTCCTCGCGCTTCGGAAGCTCGATCGACTCCGGCGTCAGATCCGCGTAGTCCACCATGCTCAACAGATGGCTGATGCAATTCAGCCGCGCGTGCTTCTTCACGTCCGCATTCACGACGTACCAGGGCGCCTGCTTGATGTCCGTGTGCGCGAACATCTCGTCCTTGGCCTTTGAATAGGCAACCCACCGCCGCCGGGACTCGAGGTCCATCGGACTCAGTTTCCACCGCTTGTGACTCTGATGAAGGCGTGCCTGAAACCTCTTCTCCTGCTCCTCGTCCGAGACGGAGAACCAGTACTTGATCAGCCTTATGCCGGAACGCACAAGCATGCGTTCGAATTCCGGGCAGGCGCGCATGAAATCGCGATATTCCTCGTCGGTGCAGAATTCCATGACCCTTTCGACGCCAGCCCGGTTGTACCAGCTCCGGTCGAACATCACCATCTCGCCGGCTGCGGGAAGGTGCGGCACATAGCGCTGAAAATACCATTGGGTACGCTCGCGCTCCGTAGGTGCGGGCAGCGCGACTACCCGGCAGATGCGGGGGCTCAGGTGCTGCGTGATCCGCTTGATGACCCCGCCCTTTCCGGCCGCGTCCCTGCCTTCGAATATTACCACGACCTTGAGTCCCTCGTGCTTGATCCACTCAACCATCTTCACGAGTTCGAGCTGCAGCCGGAACAGTTCGCTTGCGTATCGCCGGTTGCCAATTCTTGTCGGGTTGTCTTCGCGCCGGCCGTTCTCGGATCCGGAATCTGCCACGCTGCCGTTACCGGTGTCAGTCATGGTAATTGTCGCCCGCCTCTGGCGGCCCTCAAGATGCAATCATCTGACTATGTAGCTTGAACGTGACAATTGGTCCACTCCCAAAGGAAAGTGCCCGGCCGGCATCCTTGTCACGAGTCAAGCCCGGATTCACCCGTTTCGGCGGACACGGGGGCTCCGGATCCGGGCACTCCAATTCTCCTTCTGCAGCCACTTCCGTCGTTCATTCCTGACTTTCCGGACGTGCGAAGAGCGAGGGTCTGACCATTTCGCTGTTGCCCGCACATCGATCGAAAGCCTCCCTACCTTGGCAGGCGCGGCGACGGCGGCATTCGCGCCTGCGGCTTCATGGATGCGACTGCCAGTGCGAATGAAAGGGTCGATCGATGTTCGATCCGCCTGGTCGCAGGATACGAACGCAGCGCCAAGCCGCCGACAAGCTTGCCGAGGCAATCTGCACAGCCTGGCGCGGCGCCACGCACCAGACAGTCGCGCCGCTCCTTGCGCCTTCGAGAGCCGTCGCGATGCACTCGCTGAAACGGGCCGGCCGGCACTGGCCGGCCGACCCGCAAGAATCACTTGAGCTCGACTTCGGCTCCCACCGCTTCGAGCTTTCCCTTGACCTCCTCGGCCTCGTCCTTGGCAACGCCTTCCTTGACGGCCTTGCCGCCAGCCTCGACCAGGTCCTTGGCTTCCTTCAGGCCGAGACCGGTGATTGCGCGCACTTCCTTGATCACGTTGATCTTCTGTGTGCCAAACGACTTGAGGATGACATCGAACTCGTGCTTTTCCTCCGCCGCGTCAGCACCGGCATCACCGCCAGCTGCCGGTCCGGCCATCATCACGGCGCCTCCGGCGGCGGGCTCGATGCCATATTCATCCTTCAGGATTGTCTTCAGTTCCTGCGCCTCGAGAAGCGTGAGGCCCACGATCTCCTCTGCAAGTTTCTTCAGGTCAGCCATTTCTCAGTTCCGTTCCTAATTTGCTGCGACGTGCGAACATGATCCACACGCAAGTCTCATGCGGCTTCCGCGCGCTCTTCCAAGGTCGAAAGGATGCCTGCCACGTTCGAAGCCGGAGCTCCGATCGCGCCGGCGAGGTTCGATGCCGGGGCACCGATGCAGCCGACGATCAAGGCAAGCAGCTCTTCCCGAGACGGCATGTCCGCGACAGCCTTCACGCCTGCCACGTCCAGCGCCGTTTCGCCCATCGCACCGCCGAGAATGACCAGCTTGGCATTTGCCCTGGAGTATTTCTGGACGACGCGCGCAGCGGCGGCCACATCCTCCGAATAGGCGAATACCGTCATCCCCGTCAGCAGGTCGGCCAGATGTTCATTTGGCTTTCCTGCCAAGGCAATCCGGGCAAGCCTGTTCTTGGCGACGCGCACCGATCCGCCGGCCGCGCGCATCTGCCCGCGGAGATCCTGCATCTCGGTGACCGTGAGACCTGCGTAGTGGGCTACGACCACCACGCCAGAGCTTTCGAAGATCTGGCCGAGCTCCTCGACCACTTTCTCTTTCTGGGCTCTATTCACAGTTTCACTCCAAATCTGGAGGGTGACCCCTCCGGCTCATCACGAGGCCGAAGCCCCAGAAGTCCTTACGGGTCCATCGTGAACAGAGCTTCAGGGCGGACCTGAAGTCAGCATTCCTGCGTTCCCGTCTCAGGCAGGATTTTACGGCCTTCGCCAACCCGCCGTCTCGGACGATGCCAGGAGAACCTGCTGGGCACGCTCTCCGGACAGGCGGCCTATATGGGCCGAATCGGAACCGTGCAAGAGAAAAAAGTCGCGACCGAGAAGCCCGAGTCACCAAAGAATGCTCCCTTCAACCGAACCCCGATGCCGGCCGCACGATCTTCCGCGACGCCAGGATCTCGGTGCGCCCGAGGAGACGGCGACGCGCCAAGGGACAACTGCGTGCGAGGCAGCGACCGGCTCCGCAGAACGGCATGCCTGCCCGACACTGCCAGAATGCGGAGGACATCACGGACTTCCAGGATTCGATCAGCCCTGTCGGTTGGTTCGTCGTCCCGATTCCTGTGCCGGCTGTCAGGTTCGACGTCAGGTCAAGGACTGGCGCCTCCAGGCTCGATGAAGACCAGATCAGGAAACAGGCGGGGTCGGCCAGCTACACGCCGCCTCCCCGCATGTGAGCAGGACGCGTCACCTAAAGCTGCCATAGGGAATGAAGCGCACCGGGTCGCCGCGCCGGATTTCCCGGGCGTCGTCGCCGATCTCGACCAGGCCGCCAGCCCAGGCCAGCCCCGAAACCCGGCCGGAACCCTCCGACATGAACGCCTCCGCCGCGCCGTCCGCATTCATGCGGGCGCGAAGGTATTCGCGCCGCCCTGCCTTCTTGGACTTCTCGAAGGCCGCCGGCACGTTGAATCCCAAGGGCTCGTGCCATCCTTCGCCCCCGAGGACTCCCATGGCCGGGCGGGCAAAGACCAACGTGCAGACCAGTGCCGCAACCGGATTCCCCGGCAGGCCGAAGACCGGAACGCCACGCCAGACGCCAAGCGCGAGCGGACGACCTGGCTTCAACGCGATGCGCCAGTCGCCCAGTGATCCCGATTCGGCCAGCAGCGCCGACACATGATCCTCGTCCCCGGCCGAAGCCCCTCCTGACGTGAGAATGACATCGGCGTTCCCAGCGCCCGCATCGAGACGCGAGCGCAGTGCGTCGCGATCGTCCGGGACCAGCCCCAGATCCACCGGTTCCAGCCTCCAGTCCCGGACCAGGGACAAGAGCATGGGCCGGTTCGCATCGTATGTCCGCGCGGGATCGAAGTCAGCGCCGACCCGCGCAATTTCGCTTCCGGTCGATAGCACGGCGACCCTCAGCCTGCGATGAACTCGAACGTCCGTGACCCCAGTCGCCACCAGGAGCGCAAGCTCGGGCGGCCCAAGCCGGGTGCCGGCAGGCAACGCCGGTTCGCCCTCGTCGACGTCCTCGCCTTTCAGGCGGGTGTTCGCGCCCATCTTCACGGGACCCTCGAACGCGATGCTCGCGCCATCCGTCGAGCAGTCCTCTTCCAGCACGACGGTATTGACGCCCGGCGGCAGGAGCGCACCGGTGAGGATGCGGATGGCATGTCCTTCCGGAACGTGTCCGATGAACGGACACCCTGCAGCCGCACGCCCTTCGACAAGCGGCAACAGCTGGTCACCGGCCCCTGTGGCGCCGTGCGAGAATCCGTAGCCATCCACGGCCGAATTGGCGCCCGGCGGATTCGCGCGGCGAGCCCGCACCGGCTCTGCCAGCAGCCGGCCGTGCGCTTCCTCGACAGGCATGAGCTCGCTGTCCACCGACAGGCGCACGGCCTTGCGCAGCCTCTGAAGCGCGTCGTCGACAGGTGTCCAGTCGACTCCGGGCGGCAGGGCGAAGCAGTCGTTCTTCATGCGCGGCGGCGTCAGCATCTCGAAAGTCCCGCCTGCGTTCCGAACCTGCGTTGCGGATTCCGGAAAGAAACCGTGCAGCTCGGACATCGCCGTCCCAGGTTGTCATGACGACGGGATTCAGGCATCCGGCAACCCAAGCTCCTTCGAAATGAAGTCGGCGATCGCGGACGTGTCGTCGATGTGAAAGGCTGGCCGATCGGACGCCTTGGCACCGCAATCCGATGCGACAGCCCTGATCGTCCGATCGTCGAAAGCGATCAATTCATTACCGGTCTCCGCTCGGTGCGCCTCGATCTTCGGGTGCAGATCGCGCTTGTAACCCTCGACGAGCACCAGATCCACCGGCCCGAGCTTTGCAAGCAGGGCCGCAAGTCCCTGCTCCTCTTCGTCACGCAGCTCATGCATCAAGGCCCAGCGCCGCCGGCTTGCAAGCAAGACCTCGGTCGCTCCGGCCACGCGGTGCCGATAGCTGTCCTTGCCCTCTTGATCCACGTCGAACACGTGATGCGCGTGCTTCAGGGTCGAGACCTTGAGGCCTCGGGCGACGAACTCGGCAACGAGCCGCTCCATGAGGCCGGTCTTGCCCGAGTTCTTCCAGCCGACGATTCCCCAGACCTTCATGCCGACTCCAGAAGGTTCTGGGCACGATCGAGATCCTCGGGCGTGTTCACGTTGAAGAACGGGTCGAACTTGCCGACCGGAAACTCCGCCCTGGCCACGCCATGCCGGTCGGTCCAGTCGACAACCTTGCGAACGCCGTCTGACAATGCGGTTCTCAGATCATCTCGAAGCGCAACGGGCCAGAGGCCGAAGGTCGGATGCAGCCCGGTCGCGGTGCTGGCAAGCGCTATCTGCCTGCCCTGGTCCGCGGCAGCATCCAAGAGGCGGGCAACCAGATCGATCGGAAGGAAGGGCGTGTCCGCAGCAGCAGTCACGATGTTCGCAACCTCTCGGCCAGCCGCCCAGTCAAGCCCCGCCAGGACGCCAGCCAAGGGACCTGCATGCCCGGCGACAGGATCGGCAAGGACCGGCAGGCCGAACTCCGCGAACCGCGCCTCGTCGCCGTTGGCGTTCAATGCCAGTTCGCCCACCTGAGGCGCAAGCCTTTCGATCACGTGATCCAGCATCGTCCTGTCGCCGATGGCCAGAAGGCCCTTGTCGCCACCGCCCATGCGGCGGGCCTGGCCGCCGGCCAATATGGTGCCTGAGGGAAGGCTCATGCCCGCAGCCATGCGTCAATCCGACCAATGGATCTCTGCGGCCCGGTTTGGCCCGGAGCGGTCCGGGAGCCTGACCGCATCGGCGGGTCCGCCGCCAAGGCGACTTGCCCGACTTCCGAGTTCGGCAGCCTCCGCGCCAATTCAGCAGCCCTTTCTCGTGGCGTCATTCGCGACTTCCCTTTCGCTGATGCCTGCGCCCTTCCGACTTCACATGCGCCGGGTCGGCATCCCGAACAAGACGGTGTTCGCCTGACAGGCAGACGAAGCGATGCCCCCGCATGCGACCGATCAAGGTCAGGTCAATTTCGCGGGCGATCTCCACGCCCCACGCCGTGAATCCGGACCGGGAGACGAGCGCGGGAATTCCCATCAGGGCACACTTGATCACCATTTCCGAGGTCAGGCGTCCAGTCGTGTAGAGGATCTTGTCGTCTCCGGACACTTCCTTGCTGAGCATCCACCCCGCGATCTTGTCGACCGCGTTGTGGCGACCGACATCCTCCATGTAGACCAGCGCCCGGTCCGTCTCGCAGAGTACGGTCCCGTGTATCGCGCCAGCCGAAAGATAGAGAGACGGCGTCCGGTTTATGGATTGCGCGAGGGAATACAGCCAGGAAGTGCGCAGCGCGGCTTGCGGCAGTGTCAGATCCTCCAGACCCTCCATGACGTCACCGAAGACGGTGCCCACGGCACACCCGCTTGTTCGGGTCTTTTTCTTGAGCTTTTCCTCGTAGCTGGTCTCGCTGTCGGTGCGCAGCACGACGGTTTCGAGTTCGGCGTCAAAATCAACGCCAGAGATTTTTTCGCCGGGCTGCAGCATGCCCTGGTTCCGCAGAAATCCTAGTGCCAGGAACTCGGGATAGTCGCCGATGGTCATGACTGTCACGATTTCCTGTCCGTTCAGGAATATCGTCAGCGGGCGCTCCTCGACCACTGAAATCTCTGCGCTGGCCCCGGCTTCGTCGACGCCCTCGACCGCTCGGGTCAGCCGCGTGTCCCCCGGATCGGGAGCGATCAGGTACCGATCAGAGACTTCACGAGCCATCCATTGTGCCCCTTCCTGGCGTGCGCTATGCGCGCCGAACAGAGATTAGGGCCGGACCATGTCCTTAACCACCGGAAAATCCGCTTTTCTCGCAGGATTCATCGCCGGCATGCCGTTCCTGCTCGTCATTGGCCCGTTCGCCGTGCTGTTCGGCGTTGTCGCCGTGGAGGCCGGGCTGGACATGCCCCAGGCGGTCGGAATGTCGGTCGTCGTGATCGCAGGATCCGCCCAGCTGACTGCCGTGCAACTGTTGTCGGAGTCGGCGCCCGCTTGGGCGGCAATGGCGGCGGCACTTGCCGTCAACCTGCGAATGGCAATGTATTCCGCGTCACTTCAGCCGCATCTGGGATCCGCCCCGCTCTGGCAGCGCGTCGTCGTTTCGTACCTGAATTTCGACGTCAGCTATGCGCTTGGAATCGCTCATTTCGACGAACGGCCCGAACGGCCGACAGAACAAAAGTTCGTCTATTTTCTTGGCACGATCGCGCTGACGGCACCGCTCTGGGTCGTGGGGACCTTGATTGGCGCGGCAGCGGGCGAAGCGCTGCCCGACAGCGCCTTGATCGACTTTGCCATGCCGATCCTGTTCCTGGCGATCGTGGGACCGATGCTGAAGACGCTTGCCCATCTTGCAGCCGCCGTGTCGTCGGCGATAGCGGCAATGCTCCTGTTCTGGTTGCCAACGGGCATCGACCTCCTGGTCGCCGGCGCAATTGCGATGGCAGTGGGTGCGGAAGTCGAGAGAAGGCGAGGCCGGTGAGTCACTCAGCGACCGAGATCTGGGCGATCATCGTCGTGCTGGGCGTGGGCACGTTCCTGATCCGCTTCTCCTTCCTCGGGTTTGCCGGCGGTCGAAGGATGCCGGACTGGCTGCTTCGTCATTTGCGCTACACGCCCGTCGCAGTGCTGCCGGGCCTGGTCGCGCCGCTCGTCGCATGGCCGGATGCCGTTGGAGGAAACACCGATCCGGTGCGCCTTGCCGCGGCACTTGCAACGCTGGCCGTTGCCTTCTGGCGAAAGAACGTCCTTTGGGGCGCATTGGCCGGTGCGACGACTCTCGAAGTTCTCAACTGGATGCTCTGAATCGCTTCCCTGGTGATCGGCAACCGCTCTGCTCGGCACGCAGTTGCATCACGATCTGCGGAAATTGCCGAGTCTTCGGCCAGCGGCCTCGCTGCCGAACTTGCGTCCGTGAGAATGCGGCGCGGAAGCTCAGGAATTGAAGATCGCGAGGAAAATCAGGACCAGGAAGCAGACAATCGTAACGTTTTTCACCCAAGTCACGAAGCCCGAGAAAACGGCTTCCTGATCTGCAACTTCCATTTCACCGTGCTTGTATTCGGCCATGGTTCCAGTCTCCGGCACACGTACGGACCCTTCAATAGCGCACGGCCCGGGCCCTGTCACCACCTGAAATCGCGCAAACGGACGCATTCGCGCATCGAGTCGGAGAACGACGAAGTCTGCACCGTGCTAAGCGGCTCTCCGGACCGATCCGAAACGCCCATAGAATCCTTCGCCGGACTTCGCCAGTTCGGACAGGAGAGAAGGCTGCGCGAAACGCGCGCCGAACCGGGCTTCAAGGTCAACGCAGATTTCCATCGCCCGCCCGGCTCCGGTCATGTCGAGCCAAGAGAACGGACCGCCGGACCAAGGCGCAAACCCCCACCCAAGGATCGCGCCGACATCACCTTCGCGAATGTCGCTCAGCACACCCTCCTCGAGCGCCCGCACGGCTTCCAGCGCCTGCACCATCATCAGCCTGTTCTGGACCTCATCCAGCGGGGGGATGCCCTCGCCCCCGAACCTCTCTCGCAATCCCCCCCAAAGGCCCGTGCGCTTGCCGGCCGTGTCATACGCGTAGAAGCCGGATCCGGCCTTGCGGCCCAGCCGCCCCTGGTCGGCCATCCAGAACAGGACCTCGTCAACGGCCTCGTCAGGATAGGATTCCCCCATGGCCGCGCGGGTTGCCTTGGCGATCTTGACGCCCAAATCGATCGAGGTCTCGTCAACGAGCTGCAGGGGGCCGAGCGGGAACCCAAGCAGCTTCGCGGCGTTCTCGACCAGCGCCGGCTCCACCCCTTCGCCGACCATCCGCAGACCTTCGTTGATGTAGGGAACGATGCAGCGATTGGCATAGAAGAAACGCGCATCGTTCACGACAATCGGCGTTTTCCGAATCTGGCGCACATAGTCCAGCGCCTTGGCGACGGCCCGATCGCCCGTCTTGGCACCCTTGATGATCTCGACCAGGAGCATCCGGTCGACGGGGCTGAAAAAGTGAATGCCTATGAACTGCTTCGGACGAACGCTTGCCTGGGCCAGCTCGCTGATCGGCAGGGTCGAGGTGTTCGTGGCAAAAATGCACTCGTCACCCACAATCCTCTCGACACTCCTCGTGATGTCCGCCTTCACGTCAGGATCCTCGAACACAGCCTCGACGATCAGGTCACAGCCGTCCAGAGAAGCGAGATCTGCGGTGGCCAGGATCCTTCCCAGGACCTCTGCCTTCTCCTCTTCGGTTACGCGCCTGCGGGCGATGCCCTTGTCCAGCACTTCCTCCGAGTGTGCCTTGCCGCGCTCGGCCGCGGCAAGATCGCGATCCACCAGGACCACATCAACGCCCGCCTTGGCACTGACGTATGCGATGCCCGCCCCCATCATGCCGGCTCCCAGGACGCCGATCTTCCTGACCTTCTGATCACTGGCGTCCGGCCTGCGCGCGCCTTTCTCCAAGGCCTCCTTGCTGATGAACAAGGACCGGATCATTGCGCTGGACGTCGGGTTCATCAGGATGTTCGTGAAGTGCCGCGCCTCGATCCTCAGAGCCGTGTCGAACGGAACCAGCGCGCCCTCGTAGACGGCGGACAACAGCGCCTTCGCCGCCGGATAGACGCCCTTGGTCTTTCCGTTGATCATCGCGCTTGCGCCGACAAATGTCATGAAGCCCTGGGGGTGATAAGGCGCTCCGCCGGGCAACTTGAATCCCTTCTGGTCCCAAGGCTTGACCAGTTCCGCGTCCTCGGCGTTCAAGACCCATTCCTTGGCGTGCGCCAGGAGTTCGTCAGGGGCCACGACCTCGTCGACCAACTGTGCGGCCTTTGCCTTGCGTGGCTCAAGCAGCTTGCCCTCGAGAAGCACCGGCGAAGCCGCCATTGCGCCTACCATGCGAGAGTAGCGCGTCGTGCCGCCCGCGCCCGGAAAGAGGCCCACGCGGATTTCCGGCAACCCGATGCGCCCTTTCGCCGTGTCCGCCATGAACCGGCGGTGGCATGCCAGGGCAATCTCGGTGCCGATGCCGGCGCACAGCCCGGGAATCGCGCAGGCGACCGGCTTGCCGCCCTTGTTCGTCTTGGGGTCCATTCCGGCCCGTTCGATGTTCCGCAGGATCCGGTGACCACCCATTATGAACTCGAAGAGCTTCGGCGCGGGGTCGTCGCCGGCCGCGTCGCGGATCGACGCCAGCACGTTCAGGTCCATCCCGCCCGCAAAGCTGTCCTTTCCGGACGTGATGACGATGCCTTTCACGTCATCATCGGCCAGCGCCTGGTCGACTTGGCCACCCAGCGTCTCGAACGCCTCGCGGGTCAGGACGTTCATCGACTTCCCGGGCACGTCCCAGGTGATGACGGCAACCCCGTCGTCATGGATCTCGCAGGAAAAGTCAGACATCGCTGGTCCCCTAACCGGGTTCTCCGTTCACGAACGCACGCAGATTCCGCGCTCACACGCGCTCCAGAATCGTGGCGGCACCCATGCCGCTTGCCACGCAGATCGCCGCAAGGCCGGTCTCCTTGTTCTGGCGCTCCATTTCGTCAAGCAGGGTTCCTATGATGATGGCCCCGGATGCGCCAAGAGGATGACCCATCGCGATTGCGCCGCCATTGACGTTCAGGACGCCGTGGTCGACATCAAACGCCTGCATGAAGCGCAGAACGACCGAGGAAAAGGCCTCGTTGACCTCGAAGAGGTCTATGTCGCCAATTGTCATTCCGCCGTCGGCCAGAACCCTTTCCGTGGCCGGCACCGGCCCCGTCAGCATGATTGTCGGATCGGTGCCGATCTTCGCGGTTGCCCGGATCCGCGCCCGCGGCATCAGGTCGTTGGCCTCGCCGAACTCCCTCGATCCCACCAGCACCGCCGCGGCGCCATCGACAATGCCACTGGAATTCCCGGCATGGTGGACATGGTGGATTCTCTCGAGATGCGGGTACTTCATCAGCGCGACAGCATCGAAGCCGGGCATGACCTCGCCCTGGTCCTTGAAGGCGGGACTGAGCGCGCCCAGCGCCTGCATGTCCGTATCGGGACGCATGTGCTCGTCGCGGTCCAGAATCGTCATTCCGTTCTGATCGCTGACGGGGACAATCGAATTCTCGAACCGGCCCTCGTCCCACGCCCTGGCCGCTCGCTGCTGGCTTTCGACGGCATAGGCATCCGCATCGTCGCGGCTGAATCCGTACTCGGTCGCGATGATGTCTGCCGAAATGCCCTGCGGCACGAAATAGGCCTTCATGGCGACGCTGGGGTCGACGGCAATTGCTGCGCCGTCGCTGCCCATGGGCACGCGGCTCATGCATTCAACGCCCCCGGCGACATACGCGTCGCCCGCGCCGCCCTTCACCTGGTTTGCGGCGAGGTTGACGGCCTCCATGCCGCTTGCGCAGAACCGGTTGATTGAGAGACCCGGAACCCGCTCATCAAGGTCGGATGCCAGCACGGCCGTCCGCGCGAGGCACCCGCCCTGTTCCTTGACCTGGGTCGCGTTGCCCCAGACCACGTCCTCGACGACATGGCCTTCCAGACCGTTCCGTCGCTTCATGGCATTGAGCATGTCGGCCGAGAGCTTGACCGGGGTGACCTCGTGCAAGCTGCCGTCGCTCCGGCCCTTGCCGCGAGGCGAACGAATTGCATCGTAAATGTAGGCGTCGCCCATGGCCGTTCCCCTTCTCACGCCGTCCTTGCCGGGAAGGCCCGCTGCATGAGATCGTACGGGTGCTTCCAGCCGTCGAGAGCCTCGATTCGCTTCAACCAGGCATCGATGGCGGCCCAGTCCTTGCGCTCGAAGCCAAACGGCTCCTCGTAGAACAGGTAGCTGCAGCAGGTCAGGTCCGCATTCGTGACGTCTTGCCCGACGATCCACTCGCGCGACTCGAGATGCTCTTCGAGAACCCGGAGGGCCAATGACAATCGCCCTTGCAGCCACTTGATCACGGGTTCGGGACGCTTGTCCGGCGGCAGGAAGTTCATGAGAAACCGAGTCACACCAGCCTGGCTCGACAGCTTGTGATTGTCCCAGAGCACCCAGCGGAGTATCTCGCGACGGCTTTCCGGGGTCCGGCCGCCAAAGAGCCCGGTTCGTTCCGAAAGATAGTCCTGGATGACGCCGGACTGGGTCAGGTGCACTTCGCCATCGACCAGCACGGGCGCCTCGCCCATGACGTTCAGGTCGTTGCGATAGCCCTCGCTGCGCGATGCCCCATTGAAGAAGTCCACGAAGACCGGTTCCCAGTCGAGCGGTCCGAGTTCCAGCGCGAGCGCCGCCTTGTATGAATGTCCGCTTTCGCCGAAACAGTGCAGCTTGATCGTCATTCGCCCTCCAATCAGAAACTCTCGGCGCCAAGATCCATCACGGTTTCCGCCCCGCTCGTGATCCGCGCCAGGTGCAGGCCGGTCGCTGGCAGCTGTCTAGACATGTAGTAGCGACCGGTCACGATTTTCGTCTCGTAGAATTCGGTGTCTTCGGCCCCAAGTTCAAGGGCTTCCATCGAGGCGCGTGCCATACGCGCCCACATGAGGCCAAGGGACACGTGGCCGAACAGGTGCATGAAGTCGTACGATCCCGCCAGCGCGTGCTGCGGGTTCTTCGCGCCCGCCTGCAGGAAGTACATGCCAGCCGCCTGCAGATCCTTCGAAGCGGCTTTCAGCGGGTCGAGGAAATCGGCCTTCAGCGACTCGTTGCCCTCGTTCTCCTTGATGAAGCCCTTCACAAGTTCAAAGAATGCCATGATCGCCTTGCCGCCGTTCGCAGGCAGCTTCCGTCCCACGAGGTCCAGCGACTGGATGCCGTTGGTTCCCTCGTAGATCATGGCGATGCGCGCGTCCCGCACGAATTGCTCGATTCCGGCCTCTCGCGTGAAGCCCGAGCCACCCAGTGTCTGCTGTGCCAGGACGCAAGCCTCGAAGCCCTTGTCGGTCAGGAATCCCTTCATCACCGGAATCAGCAGAGAGACCATCGCTTCGGCCGCCTCATCGTTCATCCTGCGTGCACGGTCGATCATCTCCGCACCCCAGAATGTCAGGGCGCGTGCGCCCTCGACGAAACACTTCTGATCGAGCAGGTTGCGGCGCACGTCCGGATGGACAATGACCGGATCGGCCGGACCGTCCGGATTCCTCGCCCCGGTCACGTCCCGGCCCTGAAGCCTCTCCCGGGCGAACACGACGGCGTTCTGGTAGGCGATCTCGGCCTGCGCGTAGCCCTGAAGCGCCACCAGGAGCCTCGCCTCGTTCATCATCGTGAACATGGCCCGCATGCCCTTGTGCATCTCGCCCACGAGCCATCCGGTGGCGCCGTCATAGTTCATGACGCAGGTCGCGTTGCCGTGGATGCCCATTTTTTCCTCCAGACCGCCGCAGGAAAGCCGGTTCCGCTCGCCGAGCGAGCCATCCTCGCTGGGAAGGAACTTCGGCACGACGAAGAGCGAAATCCCCTTGATCCCCTCCGGACCGTCGGGAATGCGTGCAAGCACGAGGTGAACGATGTTCTCGGCCAAGTCGTGCTCGCCGCCCGAAATCCAGATCTTCTGGCCCGAAATCCTGTAGCTTCCGTCCTCCTGCGGTTCCGCCTTGGTGCGAATGAGGCCGAGGTCGGTGCCGCAATGCGGCTCCGTCAGGTTCATCGTTCCCGACCAGCGCCCATCATGCATCGGAGGAATGTAGGTGGCCCTTTGCTCCTCCGACCCGTGGGCCGCCAATGCCAGCGCCGCGCCCTGCGCCAGCCCCGCATACATCTGGAAGGCCATGTTCGCGGACGAGAAGAGCTCCCCGACCGCCGTGTTCAGGACATGCGGCATGCCCTGGCCGCCATGTTCCGGGTCCGCAGCGAGACCTATCCAGCCACCCGCCGCCATCTCGTCCCAGGCCGCCTTGAACCCTTCCGGCGTGCGCACGACGCCGTTTTCGAGCGAACAGCCTTGCGTGTCCCCAACGGCGTTCAACGGCTGCAGCACGTTTGCGGCAATCTTTCCGGCCTCTTCCAGTACCGCCGCAGTAAAGCTCCGGTCGAGGTCCCTGTATCCAGGAATGTCGCTCTCGCCGACCTTGAGCAGGTCATGAAGCAGGAATTGCTGGTCTCTAACGGGAGGTGTGTAGGCTGGCATGCTGATGTCGCCTCCGGCATGTTGTCTGGTTACCTTGGCGTAACGGCAAATGCCGTGCAACGCCACAATTCTGTTGGCACGCCGACAGGCAAGGCACCGACCCGAGTTGCCGGCATCGCGCCGGTCATGTGGTCATGCGGGGCGAATGGACCAGGTGCAGCGCCCTTTCATCCGTCCGGAAGAAGGGTCGAACCTGCGCGGCTGAGACATTCGCGGCCGACGGCCCAGGCATCTCCCCGCGAACTGCCGGATCAATCAGCTTGCCGAACGCGAACAAACGGACCAAAACCCGTGAAGGAGGCCACACATGCCTGACAAGGTCGGAATCCGTGGAACGGGAAAGCGTCGGTTCATCGACGAATTGCCCTTTTGCCGGGCCATGAACATGGTTCTCGAGGAGGTTGGCGAAGGGACCGCTGTCGTCTCGATGCCCTGGAACGACCGGCTCGTGGGCGACCCCGTCACGGGAGTCGCTCATGGCGGTGCCGTCTCCTCCTTGCTCGACACCTGCGGCGGCGTTGCCGTCCTCTCCCATCCCGCCAGGCCGTCGGCCACCGCGACGCTGAACTTTCGCATCGACTACATGCGACCCGCAACGCCGGGACAAACGATTACGGCCCACGCAACCTGCTTTCACTTGACCCGAACCGTCGCCTTCGTTCGCACCTTGGCGACCGACGAGGACAAGGCCAATCCCGTTGCCACGGCAACGGGCGCCTTCGTCGTGCAGACATGAACAGGAAGCGCCCCGAACCTGTCCAGATCGTGAAGCAGCGGCGCGACGCCGCGCTGCGCGCGCTCGTGGCCGGCATCCCGTTCGTCCAGTTTCTCGGAATCGCGTTCGAGCGCCACGGAGACGAACTGACGGCCGTGCTCAAGTTCGACGACATGCAGGTCGGCAACCCCGAACTGCCCGCGCTGCATGGCGGGGTGACGGCCGCCTTCCTGGAGACCGCTGCACTGGTCGAGCTCGGCTGGCAGAACCTCTGGCACGAGATCGAGAGCGGCAGGCTGGACGCCGAATCGCTGAATCCCGGCACGCTGCCGCGCATGCCGAAGACAATCGACATAACCGTCGACTACCTTCGCTCGGGTCTGCCCCGAGACGCCTATGCGCGGGCTCGCGTCAACCGATCGGGCCGTCGCTACGCGAGCGTCATGGTCGAGGCCTGGCAGGACAATCGGATGCGGCCGATGGCACAGGCGACGGGACATTTCCTGATGCCGTCACCCTCCGCTGAATGACGGCCCCGACCCCGCACGGGATCACGAATCGCCGCGTTCTTGGAATAGCGCTGCCGATCCTGCTCGCCAACGCCACCGTGCCCGTTCTCGGCGTCGTGGACACCGGCGTCGTGGGACAACTGGGGGATCCGGTGCCGATCGGGGCTGTCGCGATCGGTGCCAATATCCTGACCGCGATCTACTGGATCTTCGGCTTTCTCCGCATGGGAACCACCGGCATGACAAGCCAGGCGCTTGGCGCCGGCGACCGGGGAGAGGCCGACGCTCTCCTGTCGCGCGCCATGGTTGTCGGGGTGGGCGGCGGCCTGATGCTGATCCTCCTGCAATGGCCGATCTTCCAGGGCGGATTCCTGATCTCGCCCGCGTCGCCAGCAGTGGAGGAAGGCGCAAACACCTACATGTCCGTGCGCGTCTGGTCGGCCCCCGCAGCCATCGCGCTCTACGGCATCAACGGCTGGCTCATAGCATCCGAGAGAACCCGTGCCGTTCTGGCGCTGCAGGTCTGGATGAACGGCCTGAACATCGTGCTCGACGTGGTGTTCGTGCTGGGCTTCGGCTGGGGCGTTGCCGGTGTCGCGTTCGCAACATTTCTCGCCGAATGGAGCGGGCTGGCACTGGGGCTCTGGCTTTGCAGGGATGCAATCCGGCGGCCGTTCTGGAACGACTGGCCTCGGATTCTCTCTCGCGCGCGGCTGCTCAGGATGGCCGTGATTCATCGCGACATCCTGCTGAGATCCCTGTTTGTCGAGTCCATCTTCGTGTCCTTCCTGTTCTTTGGGGCAAGGTTCGGAGATGTCCCGCTCGCCGCCAACCAGATACTCCTGCTGTTCGTGCACTTGACGGCCCACACGCTGGACGGCTTCGCGATCGCGGCCGAGACGCTAGTGGGCAATGCCATGGGAGCGCGAGACCGGGCCCGCCTTCGGAAGGGCGCCCTCCTCGCAAGCGCGTGGGGCGCTGGCGTCATGGTCGTCTTTTCAGCGGCGGTCTGGGCCTGCGGACCCTGGGTCATCGAGCTGATGACCACTTCGGACGAGGTTCGCCTGGCGGCCAAGGCCCTCCTGCCATGGATGATTGCGGCGCCGGTCCTCGGGATAGCGGCGTGGATGCTCGACGGGATTTTCATTGGCGCCACGCGAACGGCCGACATGCGGAACATGACGGCAGTTTCGGCCGCGATCTATTTCGTCTCGGTGTGGGTCCTTTCCGACTACGGCAACGACGGTCTCTGGATGGCGCTCCTGATTTCCCTCGTCGCAAGGGGCGCTACGCTTGGCATCAAGTACCCCGCGCTCGAACGTGCGAGCGGCTGACCCTGCCCGGGCCCGCGTCGCTATCCGTGCAGCCAGTCTGCCGCATGGATGCCCCGGGCCTCGGCAACGGACGCAAACCCGTCGTGAGCCAGCATCTCGTCAATGCCCCGAGCGATGCGCGACGCGAGCGATATCCCGAAAAAAGTCATCGCCGTGTAGAGCTGAACCGCGATGGCACCGGCCTTGATCTTTGCGTAGGCATCGGCGGCCGAGGTCACTCCCCCGACGCCGACAAGCGGCATCGCGCCGCCTGTCTCGAGGAACAGCCGCGCCAGGACACGTGTCGAGCGCGCAAGGAGCGGACGTCCCGAGAGACCGCCTTGCTCCGCGCGCCTCCTCTCCGTCAGCCCGTCCCGCGACACGGTCGTGTTGGTCGCGACAATTGCGGCAACGCCGCTCTCCATGGCCGTCTTCGCGATTGTGCCGATCTGCTCATCCGAGAGATCCGGCGCGATCTTGAGAAACACGGGCAGGCCGCCGCTTTCCGCCATGACCCCTTCGAGAAGCGCCGACAGGGCCCGTTCGCCCTGGAGGTCCCTGAGGTTCTCGGTGTTGGGCGAAGACACGTTCACGGTCGCGAAGTCGACGCATGTCCGGGCGGCACGCATCGCATGCGCGTAGTCGGCGGCACGATCCATGCTGTCCCGGTTTGCGCCGACATTGATCCCGACAGGAATGCCATCTGGGCGCGCTGCCAGCCGGCCGACGATTGCCTCCACGCCTTCATTGTTGAACCCGAGGCGATTTATCACCGCCCGATCCTTTCGAAGGCGGAACAGTCTCGGGCGCGGGTTGCCCGATTGCGGACGGGGTGTCGCGGTCCCGACTTCCAGGAACCCGAATCCTGCATGCATGAGCGGGCCAACCGCGCTCGCGTTCTTGTCGAATCCGGCAGCCAGACCGACGGGATTCGGCAGACGCAGGCCCGCGAGGTCCACGTCCAGGTGGGGCGACCTCACCGGACCCGGCAAGGGCGCAAACGGAGTGTGCAGTGCCCGAAGCGCAAGGCCGTGGGCAAATTCGGGGTCAAGTCGGTTCAGAACCGCCAGTGCCGCGCTCTCGATCACTCCAGGCAGCCCTCGACCACGTGACGCCCGTCTTCAAGGGGAAGTTCCCGCGCAAATTTGACGTCCTCGACCAGGAGATCACGGTACAGATGCGGGAAAAGCGCGCCGTCCCGCGACGGTTCCCACTTGAGAAAGTCCGCCAACGGACCTGCATCCACGCACACGAGCGTCAGCCCGGCCTCACCGGCAAAATGCCTTGCGGCCGTATCCCCGACCTGTTCGCGGGTCGAGAAATGTACAAAGCCGTCTCTTGCATCATCTGGCGATCCGGCCGTGCGGCCGGTTGCCTCGAACGCCTCGAACTCATCTGCGCGAAATATCTTGTAAATGAACGTCATGCCGGACCCCGCGCAGCCATTTTGGCATCTTGCCAGATTGACGGCAATCACCGAACGCGCCTTCCGAAGCGGAACATTGATGACGCATCGGCAGAATGCATGCCGCCCGCCTCAGAACTCCGGTTTCGCAGAGAACGACACCTCGCTTCCGTCGGCGGGATGCCTGAAACGCAACGAGACCGAATGCAGCATCAGCCTGCGGTGTTGCCGGGCTTCTCCCTCCGCGTAGAGCGGATCGCCGAGGATCGGGTGGCCGATCGCCTGGCAGTGAACGCGAAGCTGGTGGGATCGGCCCGTCCTGGGGAAGAGCGTCAACCGGGATTCATCGGTGCATGCCTGAAGCACTTCCCAATCCGTCACGGCCCGCTTGCCATACCGAAGGTCCACCTTCTGGCGCGGCCGGTTGGGCCAGTCGGCGGCCAGCGGCAGATCGATCGTGCCGGCGCACCCGGACACATGCCCGTGAACCCGCGCCACGTATGCCTTGTGAACCTGGCGCTTCTCGAACTGAAGTCCCAAATGGCGCTGCGCATGCGGCACCAGTGCGAAGACCATGACGCCGGACGTGTCCCGGTCCAGGCGATGAACCAGGAGCGTTGCGGGATAGTCTTCCGTCAGACGGGTCAGCAAGCTGTCTGCCAGATGAACGCCCTTTCCCGGCACGGACAGAAGACCGTGAGGCTTGGACACGACCAGAACCTCGTCGTCGGCGTGGATCACGTCGATCTGAGAGTCCGGCGGAGAGTAGCCGCCCTTCACGACCGCGCAGAACGACCGGGATCGCTCACCGCTTCAACTCGCCGAAGACCGCGTCAAGAATTTCCGACAGGCCGTCGGCGTCCTTCCGGTCAAACGCATCCGGCTCGTCGCTGTCGACGTCCAGGACCGCGATCAGCCGGCCTGTGCCGTTCCTTACCGGAAGCACGAGTTCGGACCGCGTGCTGGAGGAACAAGCGATGTGGTCGGGAAATGAGTCGACATCAGGCACCAGCTGAACCTCTCCGGTGCGCGCAGCTGCGCCGCAAACACCTCGGGAAAACGGGATGGTCAGGCAGCCATGGCCACCTTGGTACGGCCCGATCTTCAACAACTCGCGCTCGACGACACGGTAAAACCCGGTCCAGTCGAACCGCTCGTCGAAATGATGCACTTCGCAGGCGATGGTTGCCATCAACGCCACCTCGTCGGTCTCGCCTTCGGTCAAGGCAAGTATCCTTGCACGCAGTTCGGGATAGCTTGAGCTCATCGGCTGCATCTCTTTCTGCACCAAGACCGGACGTCGGGACATCAACCCAGGTCGGGCGCGACCAGGTCTCCGACCTGCTCTGGCGTGGCGAGCCGGGCCCCGGTCAGGGACTGCAGCTCCTCCAGCGAGACGCTTGGCAATTTCTCACGCAGGACGAATCGCCCGTCAACGACGTCAACGACCGCCAGCGACGTGTAGATGCGCCCGATGCATTCCTTGCCCGTCAACGGGAACGTGCACTCCTCGACCAGCTTCGGCTTTCCATCCTTGGAAACGTGGTCTGTGACCACCGCCACGCGCCTGGCGCCATGGACCAGGT
Source organism: Paracoccaceae bacterium (assembly GCA_965208685.1). GTDB lineage: Bacteria > Pseudomonadota > Alphaproteobacteria > Rhodobacterales > Rhodobacteraceae > JAJEFO01. Next base: position 3,732,403 of record CBDBPL010000007.1, read on the forward strand.
CCATCGCGCCTCCAACGGCGGGCACGCCTTTCGAGCCGACGCGCCAGTTGGCGAGGTCACCGTTCTGCGCAACCTGATACGCTCCGAGAATCGCCACGTCCAGATGCCCGCCGCGAACCATCGCAAAACTGTCGGCGTGGTGAAAGAAGGCCGCTCCGGGCTTCAGGGTGATCGCCTTCTTTCCGGCATTGATCAGGTCCCAATCCTCACTTCCGGCCGCCGGCGCCTCGCCGAATCCCAGGACACCGTTCTCGGTATGGAACACGGCCTGCCGCCCCTCGGGCTGGAATTGCGCAACAAGTTCGGGAAGCCCGATGCCCAGGTTGACATAGGCCCCGTCCTCGATGTCCTGGGCTGCCCGCCAGGCAATCTGCGCACTCGTGAGCTTCTGGACGTTCAAGGGTGGGCCTCCCCGGCACGAATCAATTCCTCTTCCTGCCGCGGTTCCGGCACCTCCAGCACGGCGTTGACGAATATTCCCGGCGTAACGACATGCTCCGGATCGATGGCCCCCGGCGCAACGACCTTGCGGGCCTGCACGATCGACACTCCTGCCGCCATGCACATCAGCGGGCTGAAGTTCCGGGCCGCGTGCCGATAGGTCAGGTTGCCGTGCGTGTCGGCCAGTTCGGCCTTAATGATGGCCGCGTCCGCCTTCAGCCAACGCTCCTGCACGTATTTCTTGCCGTCGAACTCAGCGACGGGCTTGCCCTCCGCGAGCTCAGTCCCGTAGCTGGAGGGCGTGTAGAATGCCGGTATGCCCGCCCCGGCAGCACGGATCCGTTCCGCCAAGGTGCCCTGAGGCACCAGTTCCAGTCCGATTTCGCCAGCGAGGTACTTTTCGGAAAACGCCCTCGGATCCGAGGATCGCGGGAACGAGCAGACCATCTTGGCTACCATTCCCGCGTCAATCATCGCGGCAATCCCGACCCGCCCGTTGCCGGCATTGTTGTTCACGACCGTGAGACTTGATGGCGAACCCGTGGCGACGTGGCGGTCGACCAGCGCGTGAATGAGCTCCAACGGCGCGCCCGAACCGCCAAATCCGCCGATCATGAGCACGGCACCGTTCTTGATTCCCGCCACGGCCTGTTCGGGCGAGAAGACAGTCTTGTCCATGGAGCTTCCCATCCTTCCGGTCAGAAGGGCAATCCGACGTAGTTCTCGGCCAGGTCGCGTCGCGCGGTCTCAGACGCCGCCAAATGGCCTAGCGTCGCCCTGCGCATCTCGGAAGCAAAGTCGTCTTCGTCCTCGAACCGGTGGAGCATCATCGTCATCTGCCAACTGAACCGCATGGCCTTCCATATCCGCTTCAATGCGCGTTCCGAATAGTTGTCAATGCCGGAGCGGCCGTTTGACCGGATCGCGTCGATCAGCGCCAGGTGGAGATAGTGCACGTCGGACACTGCCAGATTGAGTCCCTTGGCACCGGTCGGCGGCACGATGTGCGCCGCGTCTCCCACCAGGAAGAGATTGCCCCAGCGCAGCGGTTCGGAAACGAAGCTGCGCAACGGAGCAACGGATTTCTCAATGGACGGTCCGGTCAACATCGTGGCAGCGGTTTCGGACGGCAGACGGCGCTTCAGTTCGGTCCAGAATTCATCGTCGCTCCATTGATCCGCCTGATCGCTCATGGGCACCTGAATGTAATAGCGCGAGAGGTTCTCGCTCCGCATCGACGCCAAGGCGAAGCCGCGTTCGGAATTCGCATATATGAGCTCTTCCTTGCAGGGCGGGACGCGAGACAGGACTCCGAGCCAGCCGAAGGGATAGGTCCGCTCGAATTCTCGCCGCCGATCATCCGGGATGGCCTTGCGGCTGACGCCGTGGAATCCGTCGCATCCCGCCACGAACAGGCAGTCAAGCCGCTTGCGGTCGCCTTCATGCGTGAACTCCACCGCGGATATTGGCTGTTCCAGATCGGACAAAGTCACGTCTTCGACGCCGTGAAGAACCTTGGTGCCAAGTTCGTCCTGTGCCATGTAGAGATCCGCAGTGACCTCGGTCTGGCCGTAGACCGTGACATGCTTGCCGGTCAGGGCGCGAAAGTCGATTCGAACCATCAGGTCATTGTCGGTCAGGTAGCATCCGTCGTGCAGGATGCCCTCGCGGTCCAACCGGCCCGAAACGCCCGCCTCCCGAAGCATGTCGACAGTACCCGCTTCAAGCACGCCGGCCCTGATCCGCCCGAGCACGTGATCCCGCGATGCACGTTCGAGAATAACCGTCTCGATGCCTGCCCGATTCAGGAGCTGCGACAGAAGAAGCCCCGAAGGCCCGCCCCCAATGATCGCAACTTCCGCCCGCATGGAGCAATCCTCCCGACGAGAACCTTCGTACGCGTCAGTTGACAATGTCAACCGAACCGGAAAGTAGTGCCGCTAGAAACCGTGGTTCTGGCCGCCTTTCATCCGACAGGCATGCCGCCAGTTTCTGCACATCGATTGGACGGACCCTACCGACATGCGCAATTTCCAGCTTCCGGGCCGATCTGCCGTTCTCTCATCGAACGGAATGGTGGCCACCTCGCACCCTCTGGCTGCATCCGAGGCATTGTCAGTAATGAAGGAAGGCGGGAACGCGGTGGACGCCGCCATTGCCGGTGCAGTCCTTCTCGGCGTTTGCGAACCGCACATGACAGGGATCGGCGGCGATTGCTTCGCGATGATCAAGCCCGCCGGCACCGACGAGGTCGCGACGATCAACGGGTCGGGCCGGGCACCCGACGGTCTTGATCCGGAAGGCCTGAGACAGGAGGGCATCACGAAGATTGAACCCGGCCATCCAGCCTCGATCACCGTGCCCGGCGCCGTGGACGCATTTTGCCGACTGTCGGAGCGCTTCGGCCGAATTGGCCTCGACCGCTGCCTCGCGCCTGCAATCCGATATTTCGAGGACGGCGTGCCCGTCTCGCCACGCACTGCATCCGACATTGCCTCGGCAGGTCCTGAGATGACCGATGCAGCAAAGGCGCATTTCCTGAATTCCGGCCGACCCTATCGCATCGGCGAGCGCTTGTGCCTGTCCGGCCAGGCCGAAGTCCTGCGGCGCATCGCCGCAAACGGGCGCAGCGCGTTCTACGAAGGCGAGATCCTCGACGACATGCTCTCGGCGCTTGCCGAAGCGGGAGGAGCCCATGCAGGCGAAGACTTCGCGGCGACCGAGTCCACGTGGAGCACGCCAATCTCCGGGCGGTATGGCGAATTTGACGTGCTGGAGCACCGGCCCAACGGCCAAGGTGCCACGGCCCTGCTGCTGCTGAACATTCTCTCCCATTTCGACCTGTCTTCCATGGATCCTGTCGGCTTCGAGCGAGTTCACGTCGAGGCCGAGGCGTCGAAATTTGCTTACGACGCACGAAACCGGTTTCTGGCCGACCCCGATCACGTGACCCGGCTTGAACACATGCTGGCGGCAGAGACAGCCGAGAAGCTTGCCGCGCTGATCGACATGAAGAAAGCGATGGCCACCCCCGCAGCCCTTGCGGAAGACGTGCACAAGGACACGGTCCTGCTCGTTGCCGTCGACGGGGACGGGATGGCGGTCAGCCTGATCTATTCGCTCTTCTCCCCATTTGGCTCCGGCGTGGCGAGCCCGAAATTCGGAGTTCTGTTTCAGAACCGCGGCTCGGGCTTCAACCTGGTCCCTGGCCACCCGAACGAGGCTGGCCCGGGCAAGCGACCCATGCATACGATCATTCCGGCGATGCGGAGGGTCGGAGGAAACGTGGACATGACCTTTGGCGTCATGGGCGGCCAATATCAGGCGACGGGCCACGCGCACTTCCTGACGAACATCGCCGATTTTGGCATGGGCTTGCAGGAAGCCGTTGACGGACCCCGCTCCTTTGCCGACCCGGTCGAAGGCACGCTCCAGGTCGAGGACGGAATCCCGGATTCCACAAAGGACCGGCTTGCGGAGGCGGGGCACAGGCTGTCACGGCCTGACGTGCCCGTTGGCGGGGCGCAGGCCATCCTGATCGATCACGAAAGCGGCGCGCTGATCGGCGCATCGGATCCCAGAAAGGACGGCGCGGCCGTCGGCTACTAGTTCAGTTGCACCTGGAGCGGATACTGGCCGTCATCGAAATCGCCGAAGAACTCGGGAAGACCCGGGTGCTCCACAGGCTCGCCGGACTTGTCAACGACCAGGTTCTGCTCGGAAACATACGCCACGTAGTAGCTGTCTTCGTTTTCCGCCAGAAGGTGGTAGAACGGCTGTTCCTTTGACGGCCTGCTGTCCTCCGGAATCGCCTCATACCACTCCTCGCTGTTCGAAAAGACGGGATCAACGTCGAAAATGACGCCACGGAACGGGTGCTTCCTGTGGCGCACGACCTGACCCAGCGAGTACTTCGCTTTCGACGTGAACATGGCAGCGACTCCTCGCGTCCAATGGCGCAGGGTTTCCCTTGTCCGCCAATCCGGAGGAAACTTCAAGATTCCGTTTGTCGAAAACCGGATCATGCTTGCCGAAATCCGGCCACTCTCTTCCTTCCCAAGGCAGGCAATCCTTGCTAAGCTTGCGCAAAAAAGAGGCGGATTGAGGAATGAGCAGAATCCTTTGCGCCGCATTGCTGCTTGGTCTTCTTGCAGCCTGCGGCCAGCGCGAGCCACCCAGGAATCTGGACAGCGCGTGTTCGATCGTCAAGCAACGACCAAGCTACCTGTCGGCCATGAAGCGGACCCAGAAGCGCTGGGGCGTTCCCGTGGCGGTCCAGATGGCGGCAATCTATCAGGAGAGCAAGTTCGACGGCAACGCTCGCACGCCTCGCAAGTACTTTCTCTGGTTCATTCCCGCGGGTCGGCAAAGCTCGGCTTATGGCTACAGCCAGGCACTGGACGGAACCTGGAAGGAATACCAGCGCGATCAGCGCGCCTACGGCGCGCGCAGAAACAAGATTCGGCACGCGACCGATTTCATGGGCTGGTACTTCAAGGGGTCGCAAAGGGCCCTGGGAATTCCGCTTCATGACGCCCGCAACCAGTACCTAGCCTACGCGGTAGTCACGAAGGCCGGGCAGGCTACAAACGCGGCAGTCATCGCAAGAAGCAGCCGCGCCACTTGAGAATAAAAAGGGAACTTCATGTATGATGCGCAGCTGAGGCGTTGCACCGCCTGCTGCCGCAGAGGCGCAGCAGCTGGCGCCGGCTCGAGCGGACGCTGGAGGAGCAGCGCCAGCTCTACAATGCCGCGCCGTTCGGCTTCCTCGAATTCAATGCTGAACAACGAGCCAGGCAATTCGCTGGGCAATTCGAGCTGCCCCAGAACGACCGTGGTCCTTGCGCCCTGCCCGTCGAAGACCACCCATTGCCGGAGTTCAACCGGATTGCCCGTGAACTTGAGCTGCAAATGGCCGTATTCAGGGCGCTCGGGGTCCTGCGCCGTCACGATGGTGGCCGTGCCGTCAAATTCATGACCGGTCGAAGCCGCGAGCCGCAGAATGACCATGTCGCGACCTCCCGAGATCGATGCCGCGATCTCGTTCCAGGATCAGGTTCAATGGCGTCCGCCAAAATCAGCGGATACCGCTCTGCACCGGAAATGTTCGACTTGCCGTCGAATATGGCGACCTGGCCACCGCCTGCCATGACAAGCAGGTCTTCAGGCGCACCGGAAATGTCATATTCGAAGCGCATTCTTCCGAGGACGCCAGATGTACAGGGTGCCGGTCGAGAGAGTGCCGTCATCGTTGATCTGCGCAAAGTCGCACTTCGCGCGCGTGATCTTCATGATGTAGCGCGAAATCGCGTCAAGTGTCAGCTTTTCCTCAGCGAGCACGGGAGTCGCCGCAAGGGCGATCCCGCTGGCAAGAAAGGTGCGGCGAAGCATCGTGCCTCCTGACCGGATCGTTTCGTTGTTCGTTCTGGCCGAGAACAAGCACAGATTCGCTGCGAAACCAAGCGACAGACGGTTGAGATTTTCGTGATGCGCATTCTTGATCGACGACGCGACCGAATCTGCGACGGACTCCCGTCACAGGACTCGAGGGGCACGGGCGGAAATTCCGTTCATGCCTGTCAGTTTGCACGTGGCACGTGCAGGCTTGCATCGCCCTTTGCGCAAGCGATCACTGCGCCCGGCACATTGCCTCTGGGTCCACGCATCCGGGCAAGGAGCCACGTGTTCCTACGCCCGGTCCACGTCGTTGTCGTTGCCTGACTTCCCGAACCTGCCGAATGGCATCTTCCAAGCCGGTTGAATCCGTGCACCGCAACCCGATTCCATGAAGCAAGGCCTGTTGGGCATCCTCAGCCGCTGCATGCGCAAATTCCCCTGCCAAGGTCTTTCTGCCAACGGCCTGATACGCGGCATCAACCCTGTTCGGGCACCAGGATCTCGCGTTTGCCGACGTGGTTGGCGGCGCTGACCAAGCCGCTCTCCTCCATCTGCTCGACCAGCCGCGCGGCCTTGTTGTAGCCGATGGCAAGCTTGCGCTGAATGTAGGACGTCGAGCACTTGCGGTCGCTGATGACGATCTGGACAGCCTGATCGTAAAGCGCGTCCTCGCCATCCGTGTTTCCGCCGAGGCCAAGCACGAGATCGATGTCCGAACCCGCATCCTCGTCGGGCCCCGCCACGACGCCTGCAAGATATTCCGGAGCCCCGAAGCTCTTCAGGTGAGTGACCACTTCCTCGACCTCTTCATCCGAGACAAACGGCCCGTGAACGCGAATGATCTTGCCTCCTCCAGCCATGTAGAGCATGTCGCCCTGGCCGAGCAGCTGCTCTGCACCCATTTCTCCCAGGATGGTCCGGCTGTCGACCTTCGACGTGACCTGGAACGAAACCCTGGTCGGAAAGTTCGCCTTTATTGTCCCCGTGATTACGTCCACCGACGGCCGCTGCGTTGCCATGATCAAGTGAATGCCGGAAGCCCGGGCCATTTGGGCCAGGCGCTGGATGCAGGCTTCGATTTCCTTTCCGGCGACCATCATCAGGTCGGCCATCTCGTCCACGATCACCACGACGAAGGGAAGCGTCTCCGGTTCGAATTCCTCCGTCTCGAACACGGGGTCGCCAGTCTCGTCGTCGAATCCGGTCTGCACGGTGCGCGAGAACATCTCTCCCTTGGAAAGCGCAGCCTTGACCCTGCCATTGTAGCCATCGATGTTGCGGACCCCCATCTTGGACATCTTGCGATAGCGGTCCTCCATCTCGCCGACGATCCATTTCAGGGCGATCACCGCCTTCTTCGGATCGGTCACGACCGGCGAAAGCAGGTGCGGAATGCCGTCGTAGACGGAAAGCTCCAGCATCTTCGGATCAATCATGATCAGGCGGCATTCCTCTGGCGTCAGCTTGTAGAGAAGGCTGAGGATCATCGTGTTGATGGCGACCGACTTGCCCGAACCCGTGGTTCCGGCGATCAGGAGGTGAGGCATCCTGGCAAGATCCGCAACCACCGGATCGCCGCCGATGTTCTTGCCGAGCGCGAGCGGAAGGCGCTGCTTGCTGTCACCATAGTCGCGAGTGGACAGCATCTCCCGAAGGACCACCATCTCGCGATTGTCGTTTGGGAGCTCAATGCCAATGACGGAACGCCCCGGGACGGTGGAAACGCGTGCCGAAAGCGCCGACATCGAGCGCGCGATGTCGTCGGCAAGCCCCATGACGCGGCTGGCCTTGAGACCGGGAGCGGGTTCAAGCTCGTACATTGTCACGACCGGGCCGGGACGCACGCTGACGATCTCGCCCCTAACGCCATAGTCATCAAGAACACTCTCGAGCATCCGTGCGTTTTCCTTCAACGCGTCGTCCGAAAGATGATGACGCCTGATCGTGATCGGATCGGTCAGAAGACCCAATGGCGGCACTTCGAATTCGGCCTTGCGGTCGGAGAAAGGCAGAAACGGCTCCGCCTCGGCGCGAGCCCGGCGAGACCTGGCGGGCCTCTTTGCTGCGTGCTGCACCGTTGCCCTTGCCTCGGGCGCGGCGATGCGGTCGGAGTTCGGAGCCGTGTCGAATGGATCCATGAATTCAGAACCCGGCATGGAAAGTTCCTCGTCAAGCCCATCCACTTCGTCGATGTCAGGATGTTCCTGCCCGGCGAAGTCGAGGTCGCCCGGACTCTCCGGCCGCCGCAGCGGCGGCTCCTCGCGGAGGGTGCACCCGGAGCCCTGTGTCCTTCTTTCAACGACATCTGCAATCCGTGCCCCGATCCGGCCTATCTCACGGGACAGCGGAGGCTCCTCAAGGGCAGCGGATCCGTCCGCCGAATGCGGCCCTGGCCGGGCAATTTCCGCGCCCGGACGAGACTTGTCGCCGTGCAAGCCCTGGTCGAAATCCGCCCCGGTCGATCTCGTGCGGAACGCTCGCAGGCCCGCACGGCAACCGCGCGCGACGCTCTCGGCCACGAAACGGACGACCATGCGCCCGACAAAGGCCAGGCCTCTCGCCAGGAACTGCACGAAAAGCAGGGCTTCGCTGCGCGTCACGCCCAGCACGTAGGCCAGCAGCGCGACGCCGCCGACAAACAGCGCTGCCGAAAGAACCTTCAGTCCGATGTCGAGTTCCACGGGCAGGAAGACCAGCACGGAGCCCAGGACGACATCTCCAAAGTGGCCGCCAAGCCCGGACGCGTATTTCCAGTCCGCACCCGTGACGTGGGTCGCAAAATAGATCGACACCACGGCAACCGCGACAGGCGCGAAGATCAAGCGCCGCAACGCGGCCTTCTCGCCGAAGTGCAGCAGGAAGCGAAGGCCCCATGCCAGGGGGACCAAGGCAATTGCCCACCCCCCGTGTCCGATGATCACGTAGACCAGCAGGGCAAAGGTCGCGCCGAAGGGCCCAAGGAGATTCTCGTCCGACGGTCCCGCCGTCGACCGCCAGCTCGGCTCTTCCGGAGAGTACGAGCCAAGCGCCAGTACGATCGCTACGCCAATGCCCAGAAGCAGGAGGCCAAGGATTTCCTTGCCTCGGCGCTCGATGATCGCCTGGGTGTCGCTGTCAAGGAGTGGATCGCGGGTTCTTGTCTGAAATGCCATGTCCTTGCCTCACATGAATAGGCGGTTGCGGAGTTCCTCCAATCCGCGCTCAAGTTCCGGTTCGTCGGCGACCATTGCCACCCGGATGTAGCGGGCGCCGGGATTCGCCCCGTTTCTGCCCGTGGCCAGATAGGCGCCGGGAAGCACGCGCACGCCTGACTCGCGCCAGAGTCGCAACGCCGCATCCTCGCCGTCCCGCACGGGCAGCCAAAGGAAAAAGCCGGCAGGTGGAGAGGCATAGCCTTCGACGCCCTCAAGGATGCGGTCGGCCATTTCGAACTTCCGCACGTATCGCTGCCGACTGGCTTCGACATGCTCCTCGTCGCCCCAGACCCGTGCCGAAGCCCGCTGGACCGGCCCGGGCAACGGCGCGCCCGCGTAGGAGCGCAACCGCCTGATCTCGGCGATGCCCTTGGCGCCGCCGGCCACGAAACCGGAGCGCAGCCCTGGCAGGCTCGATCGCTTGGACAACGAATGAAAGACGAACAGCCGCTCGGGGTCCGAGTCCGTTTCGGCGGCGACCTCAAGGGCTCCGACCGGCCTCTCGGAACGCCAGATCTCCGAATAGCACTCGTCGGCGAAGATCCGGAAGTCGTGCCTTTCGGCCAGTGCCAGGACCGCCTTCCAGTAGCCGCGGGAGGCGACCGCGCCCTGGGGATTTGCCGGCGAGCAGAAGTAGAACGCCGCCGTGCGCTCCAGCACATCCCGGTCAATCGCGTCGAGATCCGGAAGGAACCCTGTCTCCCGGGTTGCGGGCAGAAAGACAGGGTCCGCGCCTGCGGCCAGCGCGCCAGTCATGTAGGCTTGGTAGAACGGGTTCGGGATCAGAACGAACGGGCGCTTGCCGCCCTTCGCTTCGGGGCAAAGCGCGACGGAGGCGGAGAACAGCCCTTCGCGCGTTCCGTTGAGAACCATCAACCGGTTCTCGTCCAGCGCAACGCCAAAGCGGCGTTCAATCCAGCCTGCAATCGCGGCAAGAAGCTCGGGCGAGCCGTGGTTCGGCGGATACCGGCCAAAATCCCCTGCATGCGCCAAAATCGTCTCGCTCACGAATTCGGGAAATCCATGCCGCGGCTCGCCAATCGTCAGATCGACAACTTCCCCACCTGGCGCATGCGAATCCAGGAGAGCCCGCAAACGCGGCCATGTATAGTCCGGAAGGTTCGCAAACCGCTCGGGAAGTTCCATCTCTGCCTCAATGCCGGGATCGTTTCGCCCCGTTTTCCGGAAGAATAGCCGGAGAAGTCGCGTCGGTCCACGCCAAATCAGAGCTTTGGCAGGCGATCAGAGAATCCGTGGCTTTTCGACGATGTCAGGACAAGGCCGTCTCTGCCGCGAGGCCCAATCTGAGAAGGTCCTCCTCCCGGGCTCCCTGGAACATCAAGCCGCAGGATGGCACGCCGACGGGCAGCGTAAGCCCCGCAAGGCCCATCAGGTTGCCGATTCGGGTGTTCTGGAGCGCCTGAAGGTTCGCGCGCGTGAACGCCTCCTCGTCCGCCAGCATGGCGTCAGCCTTCGGCGGCCGGATCGGCACGCTTGGCAGGATCAACGCATCGAACCCTCGCGTTGCGTCCCGATAGGTCTCTCGAAGCGCATTCAGTTTCTTCCACGCAGTCCGCCAGCCTTCTGCACTGATCGATTTTCCCTGCAAAAACCGTTTTCTGACAGGGGGATACATGAGATCACCCTCCGCTTCGATCTTCTCCTTCCACGTATCGTACGCTTCCGCAGGGAAGAGAATCGGCGCCAACGCCATGGCTTCGTCAACCACGGGCACCTCGATGTCGTCAATCTGCGCACCAGCAAAACGAAGGCGCCCGGCTGCGTTCTCGAACGCATCGCGCGGCCCATCCTCGATTCCCTCGAACGCCGCCGTGCGAAGTACCGCAAGCTTGACTCCTGACAGCGACGGTTCGCCAAGATCCACGGGTCGAATCCCTTCCAGGGCGGCCAGCAGCAGCACCGCATCCTCAACCGACCTGCAAAGCGGCCCAACCGTGTCGAATCGAGGGCAAAGGGGCACGACACCGTCAAGCGAAAGGCGTCCCCAGGCGGTCTTCAGGCCGACAAGGTCGTTCCAGGCGGACGGTATGCGCACGGAACCGCCGGTATCCGAACCGATTCCCGCCGCCGCAAGCCCGAACGCCACCGAGGCGGCCGCGCCGGAAGACGAGCCGCCGGAGACAGCCTCGGGATCATTCACGCAAGGCGGAGATTGGGTGACGGGATTCAGTCCAAGGCCCGAAAACGCCAGTTCCGTCTGATGGGTCTTGCCGAGAGAGACCAGCCCGGCCCGGGTCGCGTTCCGCACGACCGCCGCATCCTCGCGGGCAATGCGATCTTTCAGCAGTTCGCTGCCCGACTCGGTCGCAACGCCCGCCATGTCGTAGAGGTCCTTCCAGGAAACCGGCACCCCGTCGAGGGGCGAAAGGCGCGTGCCCCCTCTTGCCCTGTCACGTGCCGCAAGCGCCTCGCCGCGCGCGCGATCGGCCGTGACGCGAACATATGTGCGAGGCGCAGCGGGATGCGCCTCGATCGCGTCAAGGTAGGATTCGGCAAGCTCTGTCGGGTCGATCTTGCCGGTCCCGATCCCGCGCCCAAGATCTGCGGCGCGCATGGTCAGCCATTCGTGCACGGGTTCCTCCTGTCGTTTCAGGGCACCGTAGCCACCGTGTGTCGCATGGACAATGGTGCGTGGACCGGTGCATATGCCGACATGGACCTTGACGCCGACATCCTGGTTGCGGGCGGTGGCCTCAATGGGACGGCGACGGCGCTCGCCCTGGCTTCGGCGGGGTTTCACGTAGCGCTCGTCGAACCCCGGTCCCGCGCGGAACGGAAGTCGGACGACTTCGACGGCCGAAGCTACGCATTCGCGATCTCCTCGATGCGCGTGCTTCAGGCACTCGACGTCTGGCCAAAGTTGAAAGACGTCCAGCCGATACTGCGCATCAAGGTCACCGACGGTCGCGCCGGCGAGGGCCCGTCGCCGCTCATGCTGACGTTCGATCACGGCGAGATCGAGGAAGGCCCGATGGGATACATGGTCGAAGATCGGCACCTTCGATCGGAGCTGCTCAGGTCAGCCGAAAACTCGGGCGTCACGCAAATCGACGACCGCGTCATCGAGCACCGTGTTGACGGCGCGGGAGCCCTGGTGGTCCTGGGTTCCGGCGAGACACGGCGTGTCCGGCTTCTCGTCGGTTGCGATGGCCGGAACAGCCCGGTTGCAGGCTGCGCGGGGATAGGACGCATGGGCTGGAGCTACGACCAGACGGCCCTGGTCTGCACGATTGCCCATGAAGAACCGCATAAGGGCATCGCACATCAGTTCTTCATGCCCGCCGGACCGCTCGCCATTCTGCCGCTCTCCGGCAACCGCTCCTCGATCGTCTGGACCGAAAGGGCGGCGCGCGCCGAAACCGTTCAGGCGATGAGCGAAAGCGACTATCTCGACGAGCTTCGCCCTCGCTTCGGGAGCTTTCTCGGCCAGGTTTCCCTGGCCGGCCGCCGCGTTGCGCATCCACTCCGACTCTCAATCGCCGAGCGCTTCGTCGCTGACCGGGTGGCCCTTGCCGGGGATGCCGCGCATGTCGTGCATCCGCTTGCCGGGCAGGGGCTGAACGCCGGGCTCAAGGACGTTGCGGCCCTTGCCGAGGTCGTCACGGACGCGAATCGTCGCGGCGAGGACTTCGGCCGACCCGAAGTCCTGAAGCGGTACGAGCAGTGGCGTCGCTTCGATACGATGGCGCTGGCGGCAGCGACAGACGGCTTCAATCGACTGTTCTCGAACGACTTTGCGCTGCTGCGCGGGCTTCGCGACGTCGGTCTCGGGCTGACGAATGCCGTTCCCGGCGTCCGGCGGGCCTTCATTCGCGAAGCGGCGGGACTGACAGGGGATCTTCCGAGGCTGTCGAGAGGAAAGGCGCTCTGACCCGGAGCCAGGCAGTCAATCGAGCTTGCGCGCCTCGTCCACCAGCATGATCGGAATGCCGTCACGTATGGGATAGGCCAGATGTGCTGCCCGCGACACAAGTTCCTGGGCATCGGCATCATAGCTCAACGGAGCTCGGGTTTCCGGGCAGACAAGCGCCTCGATCATGCGTCGGTCAAACCCGGGTCCATCGCTCATTGCAGCATCTCCTCTCCTCCGCCCCGCATTGCGAACTCGATCAACGTTACCAGCGTCTCGCGCCGGGTCTCCAGCGACGGTGCCTCCAGGAGCGCCTGCTTGTCCTCGGGCTTGAAAGGGCAAAGCATCGACAACGCGTTGACGAGGAGTTCGTCCTCCGCATCCTCGAGCGAATCCCAGTCGGTGCGCAACTCCTCGGCCTCGAAGAACTGCCGCAGCAACGGAAAGAACTTCTCTCGGTCCAGACCTGAATCGCTCTCGACGCCGCCAAGGTCGCGTTCGAACCCGGACCAGGACACCTGGCAACGCCGGTAGGGCGAGAATCCCTCCACTTCTTCCCGTGTCCGAAACCGGGAAATTCCGGTCAGCGTGATCGTGTACCGCCCGTCGTCAGTTTCCGAGAACGCCGTGATGCGACCGGCGCACCCGATCGCGTGGAGCAATGGGGCGCCTTCCGTCTTCCCCCCTCGCGGCTGTATCATGCCGATCAGCCGTTCGGCCGTCTTCAGGGAATCGTCGAGCATCGCGAGATAGCGCGGTTCGAAGATCTGAAGGGGCAGGCGCGCCCGAGGCAGAAGCAGCGCACCAGGCAAGGGGAAAACGGGGACGGTGTCAGGCAGGTCGGATGCCGAGAACCTATGAGGCGCCTGGCCCATCTCTCGCTCAGGCAAAAATCATGGAAGACAGCTTGCGGCGCCCGCTCAGCACGAGGGGATCATCTGGCTTGAGCGCATCGAATATCGTGAAGAGCTGCGCCTTTGCCGCACCGTCATTCCAATCCGAATCGCGACGATAGAGTTCAAGCAGCGTCTCGATCGCCTCTTCGGCGTTGCCCGACGCATAGAGGGCCTGCGCCAGGTCAAGTCGTGCCTGGTGATCGTCCGGCCTGGCTTCGACCGCCGCCCTCAGCTCGCCAACCGGTCCTGCATCGGCCGCCTGGAGCACAAGCTGCAATTGCGCCTTCACGGCGTGGATCTCGGGTGCCTCAGCCAGTTGCTCCGGCACATTCGAAAGCAGCTGCTCGGCCTGCTCGACCTGGTCGAGAGCAAGGTAGCTCTTGACGAGTCCGGCATATGCGGCGGCATTCGAGGCATCTTCCTTGAGAACTGCGGCGAATACCTGCGCTGCATCGGCGACCGCACCTTCCTGCAGCATCTCTTCGGCCGAACCCACCGCGTCCGACAGGCTGTCGCCGTTCTCGCCTCCGGCGGCCTTGATCACGCGGTCAATGAAGGCCTGCACCTGCGAGGCCGGAAGCGCGCCCTGAAAGGCGTCGATTGGCTGACCTTGCCAAAACGCATAGACCATCGGGATCGACTGGACGCGCAACTGTGCAGCAACGGCCTGGTTCTCGTCGAGATTGACCTTCACCAGCCTGACGGCTCCCCGGGCATTCCTGACCGCGCCTTCGAGTGCCGGCGTCAGCTGCTTGCATGGGCCGCACCATGGCGCCCAGAAATCGACCAGCACGGGCACATTCTGGCTGGCCTCGACCACGTCCGCCATGAACGTCGCCTCTGTGCTGTCCTTGATCAGGTCGGCGGCCGGTTCGGTTCCCGCCCCATTGAACTCTAGCATGTTCTTCCCCAGATTGGTGCTGCAGCATCTTATATGCGATCATGCGGCGGATAACCAAGGGGTGCGGGCACACCTGAATGGCCGTATCGCTCCGGTTCCGACCCACGCCGCGATCGTGCGATTCTGCTCACGCCGCCTTCCGCGCCAAGGCTGCCGGCGTTCGTCCGGGATCTTTGGCAACCGGGCATGGCGGCGACCGCCCTTGGCCTCCTGCCGGCAACATCGGCAACGGTCCTGTTCATGGACCGGATGGTCCAGCTCCAGGACGACATGAGGGCCATGATCCGAACTCATGGATCCTGCCTCCGGCCCTGAACGCGGCTGCCGGCTCAACGCGTCTTGCGTGACCGAGCCAGCGTCAATGGCTCCTTGAATTCTCGTCGCCGGAAAGCCTTGCTCCGTGCCGTCCCACGTCGATCACAGGTCAAACGCTGCAAGGACCGGCGCATGGTCGCTTGGCCGGTCCCAGCCCCGGGCCGCACGCAGTATCCTGCTTGAATGCCCGGCATCGGCGATGTCCGGTGTCGCCCAAACGTGATCGAGCCGGCGCCCCTTGTCAGCGGCATCCCAGTCTCGCGCACGGTAGGACCACCAGCTGTACAGACGCCCTTCCGGGATGTCTCGCCTGATCACGTCCACCCATCTGCCCGCGTCCTGCGCCTCGCGGAGTTGCTCCACCTCGATGGGCGTGTGGCTGACGACTTTCAGGAGCTGCCTGTGACTCCAGACATCATCCTCGCGGGGCGCTATGTTGAGGTCGCCGACAAGGATCGACCTTTCCGGACGTTCGGCGCGGAACGCGTCCCTCATTTCGGTCAGGAAATCGAGCTTTTGGCCAAATTTCCGGTTCGCCTCCCGGTCGGGCACGTCTCCCCCGGCCGGAACGTAGAAGTTGTGAATCGTGACGCCGTTCTCCAGCCGCCCAACGACATGACGCGCGTCGCCCAGCCCGGCCCAGTCGCGATCGCCCGCGTCTTCCATGGGAAACTTCGAGAGGATGGCAACGCCGTTGTATCCCTTCTGGCCCCTTGCCGCCATGTGCGTGTAACCAAGGCGCTTGAAGCTGTCGAAAGGGATCTTCTCGACCGGTGACTTGCATTCCTGCAGACACAGGATGTCGGGCCGCTCGTCCTTCATGAGCCTGCAGACAAGCGCTTCCCTGAGCCGAACGGAATTGATGTTCCAGGTCGCGACCGTGAACGTCATCCGCATCTCCCTGCCGAAGAGGTGCGCCTGGCATGACGCCTCCAAGATCGTGGGGTTGCGTGCATGGAACGCCCTGGCTACTCCGCCGCAATCTTGATCACGGGATCCATCGTGTTCAGCTTGTCTTCGGACAGGTGGCACTTGATCTCGTGGCCGTCCGCCAAGGTCCGCATCGGCGGCACCTCGCGATCACAGAGTCCGTCCCTGACCTCATGCTTCCATCGGCATCGCGTCTGAAAGGGGCATCCGGAAGGCGGATTCAGCGCAGACGGGATGTCGCCTTCGAGAACGATGTGCTGCTTCTCGACGCTTGTATCCGCAATCGGAACAGCCGAGAGCAACGCTTCGGTATAGGGGTGATAGGGCGGCGAGAAGACCTGGTCCGTTTCGCCGATCTCGACGACGTGCCCGAGATACATGACCATGACCCTGTCCGCGAGATATCGGACAATGGAAAGATCGTGGCTGATGAAGAGCAACGTCGTCTTCTCCTTCCGCTGGATCTCCATCAACAGGTCCGTGACAGCCGCCTGGACGCTGACGTCAAGCGCCGAGACCGGCTCGTCAGCGATAACGATGCGGGCGCCGCCGGCAAACGCGCGCGCGATGCCGACACGCTGCTTCTGTCCCCCTGACAGCTGGCGCGGCATGCGCTCGGCAAACTCCCGGGGGAGCTTCACCAGATCGAGAAGCTCCAGCATGCGCTCCTGCCGTTCCTCCTCCGAATCTCCAACGCCGAAGACCTCAAGCGCACGGATGATCTGGCGGCCGACAGTCATCGAAGGGTTGAGCGTGTCAAAGGGATTCTGGAACACCATCTGGACGCTGGAGACCGTCTTCGGGTCCCTCTCCTCGATCGGCACTGCCTGGATCTCTTCGTTGTCGAGAAGGATGCGGCCCGAAGTGGCGGTCTCGAGGCCCATCAGCACCTTGGCGAAGGTGGACTTGCCGCAACCTGACTCTCCGACGATGGCCAGCGTCTCGGATTCATGCGCGGCGAAGGTCAGGGTCTCGTTCGCCTTGACCACCTTCTTGTCCCTGCCGCCAAACAGGACGTTCGCCGCAACCTCGTAGAACTTCTTGAGCTGCTGCATCTCGAGCACGACGGGGCCCGGCTCCGACTTCTCGAAGGTCCGGTCCGACTTCACGGGCGCATCCCAGTCGATCTCGTGGAACTTCACGCAGCGCGACTCGTGGCGGTCGTCGCCCTCGACGTCGCCCATCCGGATGTCGCCCGAATCGCATCGCCCTGCCTCGAAGTAGTCGCAGCGGGGGCCGAAATTGCAGCCGGGAGGACGCTCATGCGGCAAAGGAAAGTTGCCCGGGATCGCCACGAGCGGCCGCATGTTCTTGTCGGCGCCAGGCAGCGGAATGGAGCGGAACAGCGCCTGCGTATAGGGATGGCGCATCTTGTCGAAGACGTCTTCGATCGAGCCGGTCTCGACCGCCTCCCCGGAATACATCACGCAGATCCGGTCACAGGTCTCGAGGACCAGCCCGAGGTTGTGGCTGATGAACAGCATCGACGTGCCGTATTTCTTGCCAAGATCCTTCACGAGCTCGACCACGGCAGCCTCGACCGTCACGTCGAGCGCCGTCGTGGGCTCGTCGAGGATCAGCAGGGACGGCTTCGACATCAGCGCCATGGCAATCACGATGCGCTGCTGCTGGCCGCCCGACAGCTGGTGAGGAAAGGACTGGAGTATCCGTTCAGGATCCGGCAGCCGGACGTCCTCCACGACCTCAAGCGCGCGCTGGCGCGCCTCCGCTTCGCTTACGGCCTCGTGGATCATCGGCACTTCCATGAGCTGCTTGCCGATCTTCATCGCCGGATTCAGGGACGCCATGGGCTCCTGGTAGATCATGGCGATCTCGGATCCGCGAATGTCACGGAGCTCTTCCTGGCTCATGTCGTTCAGGTTCCGGCCCTTGAACCTGATCGAGCCGCCGACAATGCGTCCGTTGACGCCCAGATCCTGCATGACGCCGAGCGCCACGGTGGACTTTCCGCAACCGGATTCTCCCACGAGACCCATCGCCTCGCCCGGCTCCACGGTGCATGAAAAGTCCATCACGGCGGGTATCTCTCGAAGCCGCGTGAAGAAGCTTATCGAGAGGTTCTCAATTTCAAGGATCGGGCCATCGTGGTCCGGCTTGTTCATTGTGCCCTCCATGTCACAACGGAAGCGCGGCAGGCGGCGCGCGCGCTGAACGTGATGCGGTGCTGAACGCCGGGCGTGCCGGATCTCGCCACGGGATCTGCCTCGGACGCTGCCTTTGTCATCATCAGTCCCTCAGGCTTTCTTCCCGAAGCCCGTCCGCCAGGAGGTTCAGGCCCAGGACCAGGCTCATCAACGAGAAGGCTGGAGCCAGGGCGGGATGGGGGAAGATGGACAGGAGTTTCCGTCCGTCATTGATCGTCGATCCCCAGTCCGGGCTCTCCGGGCTGAGACCAAGGCCGAAGAAGCCCAGGGTTCCGAGGAGAATGGTCGTATAGCCGATCCTCAGGCAGAAATCGACGATGAGCGGCCCGCGCGCGTTGGGCAGGATCTCCCAAAGCATGATGTACCAGGGACCTTCCCCGCGCGTCTGGCCGGCCGCAACGTAGTCGCGCGTCTTGATGTCGAGCGCGATGCCTCTCACGATTCGGAAGACGGTGGGCGAATTGACGAAGACGACGCTGACGAAGACCACCAGGAGATTGGGCGGGAACACGATCAGGCCCAGCGGGTCCGCATTCCAGGCGACCCCGGAATAGATCCAGAGGCCGAGCACCAGGGCGATCACCAGGTACACGCTCCTCTTCACCGGCTGCACGTGGAAGCGCGAGTTGATCAGGATCACCATGAATATGATCGGGAAGATGAAGAGCACCGCCGCCATGTAGACGGGAATTCCGGTTTGCACGATTTCCGGCGTGACCAGCAGATAGAAGAGGAGGATCACCGGGAAGGCCAGGATAAGGTTGGAGACGAAGCTCAGGATCGTGTCGAGCCGCCCGCCGAAATATGCGGCAGGCAGGCCCAGCGTGATCCCCACCATGAACGCGAACATCGTTGCGAACGGCGCGACCTTCACGACCTCCCAGGCGCCCTTGACAACGCGGCTGAAGACGTCGCGAGCAAGGTTGTCACCACCCAGGAGGTAGAAGGGAAATGCACCCTCCGCGTCCGGGAGCGCCGTGCCCGGCACCTTGTTCTTCATGCCCGAGACCTGAGCCAGCGGATCGTGTGTCACGATCAGGTCCATCGCCCCGAAGATGGCCGTGAATACCCAGAACATGACGATCGCGAATCCGATCATGCCGACCATGCTGTCGAAAAGCTTGCCGTAGAGCCCGAGACGCCGCTTGAAAATGATCGACGCCGCGAAGGTGGCCAAAAGGGCAGTCCAGACGGGCAGGAGACGGGTCGAGACTGTGCCGACGATGCCCTTTGTCTCCAGTGTAGGCATCAGGATGCCGCCAGCGATGTAGACAAGAATCAGCAGCAGGATCAGTCCGGCGACGATCTTGACGCCAAGAACCGCGTATTCCGCAAGTTTCCGGGTGGAGGCACTGACCTCGTGCTCGACGATGTCTTCCGCGGCGAGGAAAGTCGCCACGATCTGCACCACGACTGCAATTCCAAGTGCGACCCACGCAAGCAGGAATATCGGATCGAGGACGGAAAGGCTGCCGGTCCAGGTCAAGGGCTCCATGCTTCCTCTCCTCCTACGAGATCTGGATGCGGGGGTTCAGGAACACGTATCCGATGTCGGATATGAGCTGCGTGACCAACACGACGACGACGGCCACCACGGAACAGGCGAGCAGAAGCGAGATGTCGTTGTTGCCCGCCGCCTGCACCAGCACCCAGCCGAAGCCCTTGTAGTTGAAAAGGGTCTCGACGATCACGACGCCGTTAAGGAGCCATGGGAACTGAAGCATGATCACCGTGAACGGCGCGATCAGCGCGTTTCTGAGCGCGTGCTTCAGTACAACGTTGCGAAAGCTGACGCCCTTGAGCCGCGCGGTGCGGATGAACTGGGCGGTCATGACTTCGGTCATCGAGGCGCGCGTCATCCTGGCGATGTACCCCACGCCGTAGAGCGAAATTGTCACCACGGGCAGGAGAAAGTTCTCGATCGTCGCGTTTTCCGCCGCGCTGGTCGCGGTGCCCTTGAAGATTTTCCAGCCGGCCGACGAGGCGAGCAGCGTGATGAGAATGACACCGGACACATATTCGGGCGTGGCCGTTGACGCGATGGAGAAGGTCGAGAGCGACCTGTCCAGGCGGGAGCCCTCGCGCATGCCGGCCAGGATGCCGATGATGAGCGCCGAGGGCACCATCACCACCAACACCCAGAACATCAGCTTTCCGGTGAGGCCGAGCCGGACCGCGATGATGCTGCTGACATCGTCCTTGAAGACGGTCGAGAATCCCCAGTCACCTTGCAACAGCCCGCAGAATCGGGGCGCCTCCGACGGGTCCATGCCCCTTGTCGCACATCGGGCCGTGACGGCACCGGTCTCCGGATTCTCGTGCACATGGCCGGGGACTACGCCAAGCCACTGTCCGTACTTGATCAGCAGCGGTTGCAAGTGGCCGTTCCTCTCAAGATACGAAATCACGGCCTCATCGGACATCCGCTGGTTGCCCTGCGTCTTGGCCAGCTTTTCCAGGGCCGGATAGAGATTAGTCAGAAAAAATACGACAAATGTAAGGCACAGCGCTGTCAGGATCATGACACCAACGCGGCGCAGGATGAAAATTCCCATGAGATCTCCCTGTCTTCTGGCGCGGGTTCAAATTGCCCGGACTCCCCGGTGCCATGCCTTCCGATCCGGAGACTAAGCCCCGGGGGCGCCCGTTCTGGGCGCCCCCGGCACGATGTCATCAGGCCGCGAAACCCAGCTTGTAGACATGAATCTCGAAGGTGATGTGCATGCCGGCGCCCACAATCCCGGGCTTTCCATGTCGATAGACCGATCGCCAGTATGGCTGCACGGTCACGCCTTCGTCCTGGATGAGCTTCTGAATCTGGGCCATGACTGCACGACGCTTCTCGACGTCGGCCAATGCCTGTGCGTCGGTCAGCAGCGCGTCGAATTCGGGATTCGCCCAGCCGAACTCGTTCCAGGCTTCGCCCGAGCGATATGCCAGGGCGAGAACCTGCACGCCCAATGGCCGGTGGTTCCAGTTGGTCGAACTGAACGGATACTTCGCCCAGTCATTCCAGAAGGTCGAACCCGGCAGGATCGTGCGCTTGATGTTGAAGCCCGCGTCGCGAAGCTGAGCGGCGACGGCGTCGGTCGTGTTCTTCCGCCAGTCGTCGTCGATCGACACGAGTTCATGTTCATAGTCCATCTTGCCCGCTTCTTCCATCAGCGCGCGGGCCTGATCGACATCACGCGCGATCGGCGGCAGTTCCGCGTATTCCGGGTGAACCGGCGCGACGTGATGGTTCTCGGCCTGAACGCCGCGGTCGCCGTAGCCAAGCTCGAGACATACCGCATTGTCCACGGCAAGCTGCAGCGCCCTGCGGACCCGAACGTCGGCATAGGGCTTCTCGCCGTCGATTTCAGCCAGCTGGTTCGGACGGATGACGATCGTCGCCGCCGTGACCACCTCGGACTTCTCGAATCCGAGGTCGTCCATAACGTCGATGAATTCGCCGACCGATTCGTAGAGGAAGTCCACTTCGTCAGCCTCAAGTGCGGCCAGCCAGGCGGCCGGGTCGGTACCGAAATCGACGAACTCGATGCGGTCCAGCGCCGGCTTGCCGAACACTTCCTCACCCCACCATTGATGGTTTTCGTTGCGGGTGATCGCGCCCTTCACGCCGACTTCGAGCTCCGTCATGAGGTACGGCCCGGTTCCAACGGCGCTCATGGCATCGTCGGCATTGAACGACGAGTGGATGATGGCTGCCGGATAGTCAGCCATGCCCGGAATGACGGTGATGTCAGGTCTTGGCAGGTTCAGGCGAACGGTGAGGTTGTCCACGACTTCGACCGCGCCGTCGATGGCCTTCTGCGTCGCCGGATCGATCAGGACGCCGAAGCGCCCGGCCATCGAGTTGCCTTCGACCGACTTGTCAGCCCACCCGATGATGTTGCGGGCCACGTCTTCCGCCGTGAAGTCGTCGCCGTTGTTCCACTTGACGCCCGGGCGGACGTGCAGGGTGAACTGGGTCGCATCATCGTTCGCTTCCCAGCTTTCGAGCAGCATCGGCTTGAACGACCCGTCATTGTTGTATTCGACCAGGTATTCCAGGGTGCCGCGGGTGTAGTTTGCGATCTGGCTCCAGTCGTAGACGCGTGGCTCCTTCAGCGCGCGCACTTCCATCTGGATGCGCATCGTGCCACCCATCTTCGCGTGCGAACTGGCCTGGACCGGAGCGTTTGCCCCGATCAGCCCGTATGCTGCCGAGGTGGCAACACCCAAGGCCGTTGCGCGGGTCAGGAATTCGCGGCGGCTGATCTTGCCTTCGCGATATTCCTCCGCATGCATAAGGGCGGCAGGGTGGATTCTCTTCGTTGTCATGTTCTCGGTTCTCCCGGTAGTTTGTTTCGAGCGGCGCCCACTCATTTCGTTGCAGCCGCGATCCGTGCCATTTTCGACACGCGCCCCGCATTCGGTCAACGGCTGTCTGCGGCAACAATTATAACGAATCCGACATCGGTTTCATCCAAAAACGACACTTCCGCGGGCATTGCGCGGATTCAAGGCAGGGCCTGACCCCGTCCTTGGGCACGACCCTTGATGATTCGTTGCAAGTTTGCGGTCACGGTGACCCGGGACCCGCACCAAGCCCTCTCGCCCCGATCGCTCACCAAGCCAAGGACTTCAGCCCCGCCAGATGAACTGGAGCGCCGCCGCCCGTCTTCCGGCGCCCATGAGGGAACGCGGTGCTCGGTCGGCAGGATTTCGCGGGCCCGGGAGCGGTCGGTCGGGAGCAAAGAGCGGAAAGATCAGCATGCGGCAAGCGGCTGGCGAGGTTTTCCAGAGCGACTCCGCCGCGGCCCGTCCTGCCAGCACCCGGAGACCGCGATCCTGTGGCCGCCATTGCGGCGAGCGCGCAACAGCGATCAGGCGCAGGACGGGCGCCGAGTGACCCAAGGGCTCCTGGCCCCGCGGAATCGAACACGGGTCGCGCCTTCTGGGGCAGAGACCGGCTGACACGGGCCTCCTCTTCATGGCGGGCAAGCCGACCCGGGCTCAAGCATCCAGCAGCTTCCTAAAGTCGGTGGCGACGAATGGCCTCGATCGCTCGCAGTGCACGCGGTCGTGAATCCAGCGCACTCCCGCCATCTGTTCCATCCGGCTCGGTCCGGCGCGGTCATGGATCAGTGCTGGGCCGGAGGATGGCTCGCAGGAATTGCCCGAAACGGCTGTCATGATCGCCCCAACCTCAACCTCTGGAGTTGCACTTCAGCGAGGGAGGGGGCAATATCCTCGTGTACAATGCCTTAATGACTAGAATGCCGAAAAGCTCAAGCATCCGGGAAGGAGCCAAACATGACGAAACGAAGCCAAGACTTGATTGACCGCCTTGCGCGGGAGGCGCGGAAGGGTCGAGTGTCCCGCAGGGAGTTCATGCACCACTCGATTGTCGCGGGGGTCACCGCCACGGCCGCAGCCGGCCTTTGGACCAGCAAGGTTGCGGCGCAAACTCCTAGTCGCGGCGGCACGTTCCGTGTCGCCCAGCATGACGGCAATACGGCGGACCAGCATGATCCCGGCCACTACCAGTCGAACTTCGAGATCGCCTATACCCACACGGTCCGGGCCTATCTGACGATGATCAATCAGGACGGGACGCTTGGACCCGACGTCGCCTCGGAGTGGTCCGCGACGCCGGACGCGATGGAATGGACATTCAAGATCAACGACCGCGCGACCTTCCATAACGGAAAGAAGGTCACCACTGCCGACGTCGTTGCATCAATGAACCACCACCGCGGCGACGCATCGACTTCCGCGGCCAAGGCGCTTCTGGCCTCCGTGGAGGATCTTGTCGACAACGGCGACGGCACGGTGACATTCAAGCTCGCCGCACCTAATGCAGACTTGCCATGGATCATGCCGGACTATCACCTTGCGATCCTGCCGGACAACGGCGACGGCACCATTGACTGGCAGTCCGGCTTCGGTTGCGGCCCCTACAAGATGGTCGACCTGGAGTTTGGCGTCGGTGGGCGGTTCGTACGTCACGACGACTGGCACGGCGAAGGCGCGTATTTTGACGAGGTTGAATTCCTGGTCATCAACGACCCGAATGCCCGCCAGACCGCCCTGATCACCGGGGATGTCGACGCAGCAAGCCTGCTCGAGAACAAGACCCTGAGTCTGCTTGCCCGCAACCCGAACGTTGAAATCGACAACGTCTCGTCGGCCCAGTGCATCACCATGCCGATGCATGTCGATGTCGCGCCATTCGACAACCTCGACGTGCGAATGGCATTGAAACTGGCGATCAACCGCGAAGAACTGATCGAGAAGATCACCTTCGGCGCAGCCACGATCGGCAACGACTTCCACCACTCGCCGGCGATGCCGTACTTCCCGTCGGAAATTCCGCAGCGGGAATACGATCCGGACAAGGCCAGGTGGCACTTGCAGCAGGCTGGCATGGAAGGACTCTCGGTCGATTTCTCGACCGCGGATTCGATCACGACCGGTGCGGTTGACGCGGCAATCCTCTATGCCGAGCACGCCAAGGCTGCAGGGATCAACATCAACGTGGTTCGCGAACCGAACGACAGCTACTGGGCGGATGTCTGGCTGGTCAAGCCGTGGTGCATGGTCACCTGGGGCGCGCGCCCGACACCGGACGTCATGTACACGCTGGCTTACAAGGACGATGCGGCCTGGAATGAATCGCACTGGAAGAACCCGCGGTTCAACGAGCTCCTGCTGCAGGCCAAGGCGGAGCTGGACGACACCAAGCGGGCCGGGATGTACCACGAAATGGGCATGTTGATGCGCGATGACGGTGGCACGGTCATTCCGTACTTCCCGAACTTCGTCTATGGCCGCCGTTCCAACGTCCAACATGTCGGCCAGCTTTCGCCGGCCTGGCAGATGGACGGCTACCGCCACGCCAGCCGCTGGTGGTTCGCGTAAACTGAGAGCCCGGGCCCGGGCCACGCACCCGGGCCCGCCGAGATTGTTGCGGTGCGGCATTCTTGCGGCACCCAGAATCAAGTGATCGGGACGCGCCCGGCACCAACAGTCGGAGGGGATTATGGGAGATATTCTGGGGCTGGTCGCAAAACGACTGGGCCTTGGACTGGTCACGCTGCTTGTCGTGTCGGTTCTGATTTTCTTCGCGGTCGAATTGCTGCCCGGTGACATCGCCCAGGCCGTGCTCGGCCAGATGGCAACCGAGGAAACCCTCGCCAAGTTGCGCGAGGAGTTGGGGCTCGAACGCCCGACCGTCGTGCGTTACCTTGATTGGCTCGCCGGCGCAGTGACCGGCGATTTCGGCACTTCGCTCATTGACGGAGAACCGGTAACTGCCAAGATCGCGGACCGCTTTGTCAGCACCTTGTTCTTGGCCGCCTACGCGGCGGTAATCGCTGTTCCGTTCGCGATCACGCTTGGCATCATCGTGGCGCTCCTCCGGAATTCGATTTTCGACCGGGTGGCAAACGTCGTGACACTAACTTCCATTTCCTCGCCAGAGTTCTTCCTTGGCTACATCCTGATCCTTTATCTCGCCGTAAAGTGGAGCATGTTCCCGGCGATTGCGAGCCTTTCGTCAGGAATGACATTTCTGGAACTGCTCGAGCGCACTTTCCTGCCCGCGCTGACGCTTGTGCTTGTCGTGACCGCGCACATGATGCGGATGACACGCGCGGCGATCATCAACCTGCTTGCATCACCCTATATCGAGATGGCGCGGCTCAAGGGGGCACCGCCATGGAAAGTGATCGTGAGGCATGCGCTGCCCAACGCCTGGGCGCCCATCATCAACGTGGTGGCGCTGAACCTCGCGTATCTTGTCACCGGAGTGGTACTGGTCGAAGTCGTGTTCGTCTATCCGGGCATCGGGCAGCTGCTCGTCGATGCAGTCGCAAAGCGCGACTTCCCAATCGTGCAGGCGTGTTGCCTTATCTTCGCGGCTACATTCATTCTCTTGAACCTGGCGGCGGATGTCGGGGCAATCCTCACCAATCCGCGCCTGCGGCATCCAAAGTGAGGGCAGCACCATGAGCATGTTTGTCATTGGATACTATGCCGCGCTCATCGCCGCATCCTGCATCGCGGCCTATTTCCAGAACCGCAAAGCGTTCATGCTGCTCTTCTCGCTTACGTTGGTCAGCTTCGTTCTCGGCATCGTCGGCGGCGTGCCGGCATTGCGGGGCGTGACAGTCTTCGCGGGCGTCCTGGCCCTTGCGGCGGGAACCTCATACGCGTTCCGCGAATTCCTGATTCAGGTCTCCAGCCCTGCAATCGCCAAGGAACTCAGAACCGCTCCCCTTACGGCGGCCTTTGGAATGTTCGTGATATTCACCTATGCCATCGCGGGCATTTTCGCGCCTTGGATCGCGCCTTTCGGTCAGTCGGAAGTAATCGCTTCGGCGTTTGAGCCGCCGAACGAAAACATGCTTCTCGGTGCTGACCAGCTTGGCCGCGACATGTTCAGCCGCATCATCTACGGTGCCCGCAACTCCGTCGGGCTGGCGCTTGTCGCTACCGTCCTTGCATTCGTGATTGGTGCGCTGGCCGGTCTCTATTCCGCGGTAAAGGGTGGCTGGCTGGATCAGCTGTCAGGCCGTGTAGCCGATGTGATCATGTCGGTTCCGTCACTCATTTTCGCACTTCTGATTCTGTCCATCTTCGGCACCAACCTCTGGGTGATTGTCCTCGTCGTCGCGATCATCTACTCGCCGCGTGTCTTTCGATTGACTCGCGCGGTTGCTGGAAACGTGGTCGTCATGGACTATGTCGAGGCGGCAAAGGTGCGGGGCGAAGGCGATTGGCATCTGATCCGCAAGGAAATCCTGCCGAATTCCACGGCACCGCTGATTGCCGAGTTCGGGTTGGAGTTTTGTTTCGTGTTCCTGCTGATTGCCGGACTGAGTTTCCTTGGTCTGGGCATTCAGCCACCTACCGCGGACTGGGGTTCCATGGTGCGTGAGAATGCGACGCTGATTTCGTTCGGCGACATTACGCCCTTGATTCCGGCAGCTGCCATCGCGCTGCTAACCGTCGCTGTGAACTTTGTCGTTGACTGGATGCTTTTCCGGTCATCCGGCCTGAAGGAGCAATGACATGAGCAAGTACCAAAAAAAGGGCGTTCTCCTGGAAATTCGCGGCCTCAAGATCGACGGCTATGCAGACGAGACATGGGTCGAGATCATCAAGGGCGTCGACCTGACGCTCCGCCGCGGCGAAGTGCTTGGCCTGATCGGCGAATCCGGTGCCGGCAAGTCCACGATCGGGGCCGCAGCGATGGGCTATGCTCGCGACGGAACGCGAATTTCCGAAGGGTCGATCGAGTTTGACGGCATGGAACTTACCACGGCCACGTCGGCAGAAAAACGTGCGCTGCGCGGCTCGCGCATAGCTTATGTCGCCCAGTCGGCAGCTGCCAGCTTCAATCCCGCGCACAAATTGATCGACCAGCACACCGAGGCACCACTGCACTACCGCATCAAGAAGCGGATGGAAGCCCAGGAAGACGCCATGGAGCTCTACGAGCGCCTGCGACTCCCAAATCCGACCGAGATCGGCTTCCGCTATCCGCACCAGGTTTCGGGCGGACAGTTGCAACGTGCCATGACCGCCATGGCCATGTCCTGCCGACCCGACCTCATAATCTTTGACGAGCCGACAACTGCCCTTGACGTGACCACGCAAATCGAGGTTCTTGCTGCGATTCGCGACATCGTCGATCAGTTCGATACCGCCGCAATCTACATCACTCACGATCTTGCGGTCGTCGCGCAGATGGCTGACACCATTAAGGTGCTCCTGAAAGGCGAAGAGGTGGAGCACGCCTCGACCGAGAAAATGCTCGACGCGCCCGAGGAGGAGTACACGAAGTCGCTTTGGGCCGTCCGCAGCTACAGGCGCCCGCAGAAATCGCGCCCCATGGATGGCAGCAAGCCGGTGATTTCCGTTCAAGGCGTCGATGCGGCCTATACTGGCGGCGCCAAGGTGCTTGATGACGTTTCTTTCGAAATCTATCCCGGCATGACCGTGGCGGTTGTGGGCGAGTCGG
This sequence comes from Paracoccaceae bacterium, assembly GCA_965208685.1. GTDB lineage: Bacteria > Pseudomonadota > Alphaproteobacteria > Rhodobacterales > Rhodobacteraceae > JAJEFO01. The sequence goes on from CBDBPL010000007.1 coordinate 3,760,525, forward strand.
GCTCGGGAAAGTCGACGGCTGCCCGCGTCATCACGGGCTTGCTGCCACCAATGAGCGGCGAGGTTCTTTGTCGGGGCGAAGCCCTGCCGCCACGCTATCAGGATCGCACCAGGGAACAGCTTCGTCAGGCGCAGATGATCTATCAGATGGCGGATACGGCGCTGAATCCCAAGAGCCGCATCAGCGACATCATTGGCCGCCCGGCGCAATTCTATTCCGGTCTCAAGGGACAGGCGCTGAAACAGCGGGTCGATGAGCTGCTGGACCTGATCGAACTTGATCCTGCCAAGTTCTACAATCGATTCCCGCCCGAACTTTCCGGCGGCCAGAAACAGCGCATCGGCATCGCCCGGGCGTTGGCTGCCGAACCGGAATTCATCATCTGCGACGAGGTGACGAGCGCGCTTGACCAGCTGGTGGCTGAAGGGATCCTGAAGCTGCTCGACCGCCTGCAGCAAGAGCTTGGCCTGGCCTACATGTTCATTACCCACGATCTGGCAACGGTTCGTTCGATCGCCGACGAGGTTGTAGTCATGCAAAATGGCAAGGTTGTGGAGCAGGGCGCGAAGGAAGAGATGTTCACGCCACCCCACCACCCGTACACCGACCTCTTGCTGTCGTCGGTGCCCGAGATGGACCCGAACTGGCTCACGACACTTCTCGAAGAGCGCGGCGTCGACAACATTGGCGAGGCGGCCACCGTTTAGTGCTGCCGTGCATGGCCACGTGATCGGCGCACGAGCGAGAAGTCGGGGCCATGATTCGCCTGACGTGGCAAAGTTGGTCTTGCTTGAAGCTTTGGACGGAATGTCCGCGAGCGCGGCAGATTGAATTGGCCGGGCAAGCCGACGGCCTGCAGCTTCTGACGCTTCTGGCAGCAATGCTGACCCGAAAGTGAGGGCCATCGCCAAAGTGAATCCGAGGCGAGACGCGGGCGATTGAACTGAGCCTTGCAGTTCCGCGATCCAACGGTCGCGCGCTCGGCACTTGAGCGGCAAAACCGATGACACCACAAGCGCCCGCCGGTGATCGCGACAGCGCGTGCAGTATCGCACGGTCTTGCCAACCGGACGGATTGCGCCAAGGCAGCAACGCACCCGCATCATCGCACAGAAGCAGGCCTGCGTCCTCTTCCACACGGATGCCCACGGATGCGTCCGAAAGATCCGCGTCCATGCTCCCGCAACTGGTTCGTCGGCGCCAAGACGCGGGCGCTAGCAAGTTGACCAGAACCGACGGCAACTTCATGTCGGGCATGGAAAATGCCGCGTGAACAACGCAACCCTGGAAACCGGAACCCGTTCAGGCCGTCGGATTCAGTCTGGGCAAGAATCCCCGCACGCAAACCCATCCACTCGGCTCATGCAACCTGGCAAAGCCGTCCCAGGTCGGCGAGAGGATCGGCCGATGTCGAGACATCGGCCGATCCATGTCCGGCTACCGCAAGCACTCGGCCAGCGTTTCGGCCATATCGCGGATCACCTGCGGGTAGAGGGCTGGACCCGGTTCGAGGCTGGCCCCCAGCGGGTCGATCACGCCGGTATTGGCTTCGGTTCCATCGAGGACCGTGGCGACGAGACCAGGGTTGTATTGCGGCTCGGCGAGGACGCAATCGATGCCTTCCTCCCGAATCCTGCCCTGGATCTCGGCAACCCGCGCCGGGCTTGGATCAGACGCGTCGCCGAGCGAGATCGCGCCCGAGGCAGGGAAGTCGAACGCGACCTCGAAATATTGGTAGGCATCGTGGAAGACGATGAAGTGGCTGCCACGAACCGCATCTAGGGTCTCGCTCACCTCCGCAGACAGGGCTTCCAACTCGGCCCGTCCCGCCGCGGCGTTGGCAAAGTAAGTGCCCGCATTTTCGGTGTCTGCCGCCGAAAGCTGCGCGGCGATCAGGTTCATCCACGAACTGGCGTTTTCCGGCGAGAGCCAGGCATGCGGATCGTGGTCGCCATGGGCGTGACCGTGATCGTCATGGGCCATTTCCTCATGGTCGCCTTCGTGCTCGTCCTCGTGTGCGTGCTCTTCGTGGTCGTCGTCATGCCCTTCCTCATCGTGGGCATGCTCGTCATGCTCGTCGTGGGCATGCTCATCATGCTCATCATGCTCATCGTGGGCATGCTCATCATGCTCATCATGCTCATCGTGGTCATGCTCGTCATGCTCATCATGCTCATCGTGGGCATGCTCGTCATGCTCATCATGCTCATCGTGTGCGTGCGCCTCGAACAAGGCCCCTTCCCGGAATTCGAGCAGGATGGTGACGTCTGCTTCCAGAAGCGTCGTGATCGCCGCGTTCCCAGCCAGGTTGTTCACCGCGTCTGCCATCCAGGGTGTCAGGTCCTCACCCATCCAGAACACGAGATCGGCATCTTGGAGCGCTGCCGCCTCGGAGGGGCGCAGGCTGTATTCATGTGGCGAGGCACCCGGCTGCACGATCAGGTTCGGCGAACCGACGCCCTCCATCACGCGAGCCACGAGCGAATGCACCGGCGCGATGTCGACCGCAACGCTTGGAACATCCGCCGTGGCGGTGCTGCCCGCCATCGCAGCGGTGAACGAGAGGGGAAGGAGCTTTCTGGACACAGGATCCTCCATGTGATAATGTAACATTGAAGACGACATACATGATATGAAATAACATGACAAGAGACACGCGGCCCGTGCCCGCCGAGAGACCGGGCCCATTGGGATTTCAGAGGCATGACCACGACGTCTGCGTCGACCGGTTGCTTGCCGCCGCCGAGACGCGCTGCGCAAAGGAAGGCCTGCGGCTGACGCCAGTGCGGCGCAAGGTGCTGGAACTGCTGCTTCAGGAACACCGGGCTCTTGGGGCCTATGCAATCCTGGACCTGCTGCGTGAGGCGGGGTTCGGATCGCAGCCGCCGGTCGCCTATCGCGCCCTTGACTTCCTGGCCGAGCATGGATTCGTGCACAAGATCGAGCGCCTGAACGCGTTCGTTGCCTGCGTGCATCCGGATGAGGTCCATTCGCCCGCATTCATGATTTGCCGGCTGTGCGATGCCGTGGCCGAGACGCATTCGGCCCCCGCGAAGGGTGCGCTTGGCGCCGTGGCGCGCGCGGCCGGGTTTCAAATCGAAAGGACCGTTGTCGAGGCCGAAGGAGTCTGCCCGGTCTGCGCGGACCAAGCCGCGTCATGACCTTGATCAGCGTCGAAGACCTATGCGTTCGTTATGGTGCCAACACCGTGCTGCGCCACGTCGGGCTGTCTGTGGAGCCTGGCGAGATCGTCACCATTGTCGGCCCGAACGGGTCAGGCAAGACAAGCCTCTTGCGGGCCATTATCGGCGCGACCGAACCCGCAGCGGGAAAGATCAAGATCAAGCCCGGCATCAGGATCGGCTATGTCCCTCAACGTCTGCATGTCGACCCGACGCTTCCAATCACCGTGGAGCGCTTCATGCGCCTTGCCGAACGCGTGCGTCGGCAAGACTGCGCGACGGCACTGGATGCAGCCGGCGTGCCGGACCTGCTGAAACGGCAGATGTCACAACTGTCAAGCGGCCAGTTTCAGCGCGTGCTTCTTGCGCGAGCCTTGATCAACCGGCCCGAGATCCTGCTCTTGGATGAAGCGACCCAAGGCCTGGATCAACCCGGCTCCGCCGCCTTCTACCGACAGATCGAAACAGTTCGCGCCGAGACCGGCTGCGCCGTGTTGATGGTCAGCCACGAGCTGCACGTCGTCATGAGTGCGTCAGATCGGGTTGTTTGCCTCAACGGACACGTCTGTTGCGAGGGTACGCCGGCCGTCGTTGCCTCCGCTCCCGAATACCGGGCACTGTTCGGAACCGGCACCGGAGGGGCGCTGGCGCTCTATCGGCACGACCACGATCACGATCACATGCATGGAAGCGAGGCGGCAGAATAATGCTCGATGACTTCATGGTTCGGGCGACGCTCGCCGGCATCGGGGTGGCCTGCGCATCGGCCCCGCTTGGCTGCTTCGTTGTCTGGCGGAGGATGGCATATTTCGGCGATGCCACGGCCCATGCGGCAATGCTCGGCGTCGCGCTGTCCTTGGCGATGCAGATTTCCATCGTCGTTGGAACGGTGGTGGTGGCGCTCGTCATGGCTGTGTCCGTGAATTTGCTGACTTGGCGCGGCTATGCAATGGACACGGTCCTCGGTGTGCTGGCCCATTCCGCACTCGCCTTCGGGCTTGTCGCGGTCTCGTTTCTGTCCGGCATCCGCATCGACCTGATGGCCTACCTCTTCGGCGACATCCTGTCCGTGTCGCGGGCAGACCTCCTGGTGATTTGGGGCGGTGCGGCGCTTGTGGTCGCCCTGATCGCCTCACGCTGGTCGGCGTTGCTGACCGCCACCTTGAACGAAGAGCTCGCCTATGCCAGTGGACTTGATCCGAGGCGGGAACAGCTGATCCTCACCCTTGCCATGGCAGTCACGGTGGCCGTTGCGATCAAGGTTGTGGGCGTGCTGCTGATCGCCGCCATGCTGATCATTCCCGCCGCCGCTGCCAGGGGCCTTGCCCGGACGCCCGAAGCCATGGCGATGATCGCCGCCGCCATCGGAGGAGTCTCCGTCGCGGCCGGCCTGCGCGCGGCCTACGTCTTCGATGCCCCGGCAGGCCCATCCATCGTCTGCGTGGCCGCCTTGCTCTTTGCCGGTCTCGGTCTTGTGAGCTGGCGCAGCCAGCGCGGCACGTAGGCGCCCGACAGGCCCGGCCTCTTGAAGCGGGCAACCAATTCCACCCGGTTGGGCGTACGAGACGGTGGACCTGTCAATCCGGCTTGGTCGACATCGGCCTCGGGCGGCGTCAGGCTTCCATCGCCTCAAGGTCGTCGATGCAACCGGAGATCATGTCGAGACCCTTGTTCCGGAATGCCGGATTACCGGCATCAAGGCCATAGGGCGCAAGAAGCTCCTTGCGGTGCCTTGAGCCTCCCGCCTTCAGCATCTCGAACTGGTCGGATCCGGCAAGGGACGTGTCCGACGCCGAGCAGTTGAGGCCGTGACCTTGGGCCATCTGCGTTCAACTGTCGTGAGAGGCACGCAGAAGACCCGGCGAGCCGGGGCAAGCGTCTCGAAGCCCGCTACGGCGAGACTGGCGCGGCGGACTGCTCACGGCCGTCGGCCCAGCATGTCGATGTCGGCGCGCTCAACATCGCTCAGTGGCTTGGCGACCCGCCAATCCCGCATCGTCCCGTCCGCCTCCCGTGCCGTGATGACTGTCTCGACTGGCGGACAGTCCGGCTCGTGGCAGCGCAGTTCCGCCACAGCGAGTGTCGTGCTCTCAGGCAGACCGAATCGCTCCGCCACGAGCGTCTTGATCCGACGCACTGCCTTCGGATCGGGGCGATTGGGATCAAACAATCCGTGCATGCCTGCCTCCTGCCCACAATGTCGCCCAGAGGACATTGCCCTTCGCATCGCCAATCAACACATGCGACAGGGACTTGGTTGCGGCGATGGCCGTGACTTCGGCGCCCGAAGAGCCTCGAATGACAATCGACTCCTTGGCTTCATCAAGCTCTGCCAAGAGAACGGCACCATCCTGAAATCCGGCAAAGACGGCATTCTCCTCGCTGAGGGACTGTACACAGGTTGCCAGGCGCTTGCCGCCATGGGCGACGCAAAGTGGCGCCCGGCCCATGGGTCCGTCCTTCCCGTCGAAGGGCCAGCAGATCGCTTCATCCGCGCCGGATGTAACCAGATGAGGCGCGTCACCTGCCCAGGCGAAGCTCTTGATCTTTGCCGGATACCCCTGCATGGCCATGTTGCCCTTGTCGCGGAGGCGCCATCCATGAAGCGCGTTTTCCTGCATGGCCGTGACAAGATACTTGCCGTCAGGACTGAAGCTCACGGCACCATGGGATCCTTTCCAGACAAGCTTCGAGGGCTTCCAGCGCCGCTCCCCGCGCTCCCAGACCGTCGCGCCGCCATAGTGGGCGGCGGCCAGGCGCTTGCCCTTCGAGTCGAACGCGAGGCCCCCGACGGTGCTGACGTGCTCGAGCGATGTCGCCGAGGATTCCCGCATGCGCCAGACATGCACGGTCCTTCCGGAGGAGCACGCCCGTTGCCCATGACCAGCAGCAACGCAATCGACCCAACGCGAGCCGAAACTGGCGATTTCCTCGACCTGGCCGTCAGGCGATATGCGGAGACATCGTCCGTCATCGCCGCCGGTCAACACGTGATCGGCGTCCGCCGCAAGGCAGAGCACGGCGCCATCGTGAGCCTTCGTCACGGTGGGGTCCGTTCCAGGGCGGAAGAAGCGGACGGTCCCGTCGCCGGAAGCCACCGCGACGGCCTCGCCGACGGCAATTGCACCCGTGACCGGAGCACCGGTCTCAAGCTTCAGGCCGCGTTTCTCCAACTCGGATTCCGGGAATCCGTTCCGCCGGTTGACACGCGTCGGCAAGTCTGGCGTCACGCCGCCCGACACGCCTCAAACCCTTCCTTCAGCCCCATGTTCTCGAGATCGCGGCCGATGAACACCACGCGAGACACGCGGGGCCTGCCCTCTGGCCACGGGCCCATAGGCGATCCGTCCATCAGCATGTGCACCCCCTGGAAGACGTAACGGTCGCCATGCCCGGAAAAGTCCAGGATGCCCTTCGAGCGCAGTATGTCCTGGCCGCGCTGCTGCAGGAGATTGCCGAACCACTTCTGGAACCTGTCAAGATCAAGCGGCGTCTCGGAGACAAACGAGACGCTTGTGACGTCATCGTCGTGTTCGTGATCGTGGTCGGAGGTCAGGAAATCGGGTTCCACCTCCAGGACGCGGTCGAGGCTGAACGCGTTCAATCCAAGAACTTCATCCAGCTGCGCAGCGCAACGCGCGGTTCGGATGATCTTCGCATAGGGATTGATCTTTCGGATCCGCGCCTCGACCCGATCAAGCCCATCGGCCTCCACGAGATCGGTCTTGTTAAGCAGGACAACATCCGCAAAGGCCACTTGCTCCTCGGCTTCGTGATGCTCGCCAAGCTGCGCGTCGAGGTGGACGGCATCCGCAACGGTCACAATGGCATCGAGCCGCGTGCGGTCGGCGACATCCTGGTCGACGAAGAAGGTCTGCGCCACCGGGGCGGGATCGGCAAGGCCGGTCGTTTCGACGATGATGGCGTCAAACTGGTCGCCGCGCTTCATCAAGCCGCCCAGGATCCTGATCAGATCGCCGCGGACGGTGCAGCATATGCAGCCGTTGTTCATCTCGAACACTTCCTCGTCGGCATCAACGACAAGATCGTTGTCGATGCCTTCCTCGCCAAACTCGTTGACGATGACTGCATAGCGTTTGCCATGGCGCTCCGTAAGAATGCGATTCAGCAGCGTCGTCTTTCCGGCGCCGAGGAAGCCGGTGAGCACGGTGACGGGAACTTGTGCGGGTTGGTTCATCTTTGGTCCTTTCAAGTGTTTGGTGAGGTTGGCCCGCAATCGCTGCGGCGGCCGTGAATCTCGATGATCGAGCGGTCGGGCGCGAAGCCCGAGACCGTGGACAGGGCTGCGATGTCGCGGGCAGGATGCGAATCCACATACCCCGTGACGTTTCCGCAGCCATCGCAGATCTCGAAGACCGGGTTCTCTACATGATGAGGTTCGCGGCACGCCGTCCAGGCGTTCAGGGACTCGATCCGGTGCACGTGGCCGCCCTCAAGCAACTTGGCCAGTGCCCTGTACACGGTCGCCGTCGCGGTCACGCCATCTCCGCAGGGCGATTCCAGAATTTCAAAGGCGGAGAGCGGGCGCCCTTGGCGCCTCAGAAATTCGAGCACCTTTTCGGCATGGGTCATGCGAGCTCGTCCCTGCGGCATTTTGCGCCTCCTGATCGTCAGCGCTCTTGACGACCTTAGTCGATGAGAATATCAGATGCAATGTGATAACATAACATCAAGTCAACATGAGTCACGACCAGCCGATCCTGTCGTTCTGCATGACCTGCCGAGACGGCCACGAGGCCGTACAGAGGGACGTCCGTGGAGGCACGCGTCTCGCCCAGGCGTTCCTGTCGCATAGTGGAGCCGTGCAGCCTCACGGGTTCGTGCTGCGGGGCGTGCGGTGCATGAGCCAGTGCAAGCGCTCATGCATCGTGTCAGTCAGCGCCAGCGGGCGCTTCTCGTACATGTTTGGCGATCTGGATGCTGCCGAGCCGGGTCACGTCGAGGCGCTCAGAGACTTGATCCCTCTATATCTTGCCGCGCCGGAGGGGTTTCTGCGGCGCGAGGCGCGGCCCGAACCCCTGCGTGCGCGAATCCTTGGGCGCCTGCCCCCACCCGGAAGCTCGTCAGATCTCGTCACCTCCATTGAAGAGATGTCCGCATGTTCCGTCCGAACCTGAATGCACCGCCGTGGCGCGCGGTCCCACAAAGGAAATCCAGCTCTTGAAAGATCTTGCTACACCTAAGTCAGCACAGGATGCAGGCGGCGTCCCCGCAAAGGGCGAGCGCAGTGTTCGCGCTGCGGACGAGGGGCAGATGACCAACCGGCCGTTCCTCGTCGCCGAAAGACTGCGCTATGATGCGGCAAACGGCGCCGCGCTGGTGCACGACGTGTCCTTCAGCGTGAATGAGGGATCCATTCTTGCCATCGCCGGGCCGAACGGCGCCGGGAAAACCACGCTCCTTCGGCTCTTGAGTGGATCCGAAGCGCCGACCGGCGGTGATGTGCTGATCGGCGGGCGCAATCTGAAACAGCTTTCCGCAACGGAACGCGCCCGCATGATGGCCGTTGTCAGCCAGCAGGAACAGCCCGACGGGCGGCTCTTCCTGCGCGATTACGTGGCCCTGGGGCAAATCCCGATCCAGGCGGACCGGTCAAGCCAGGCGCATGTGGAAGACATGAAGCGAATTCTGCACCTCACGAGCCTCACCGACCTGGCCGAAACGCGGATGGCCGTGCTTTCTGGTGGCGAACGCCAGCGGGCGCATATCGCACGGGCCCTGGCGCAGAACCCGTCGCTCCTGTTTCTGGACGAGCCCACCAACCACCTCGATCCGGACGCCAAGGGCCGCATGCTGTCATTGGTTGCCGAACTGGGCATCACCGTCGTGATGATCGTCCACGACCTGGTGATGATCCCCGAGTTTGCCAGCCATGTCGCCCTGATCAACGCAACCCGGCTCGCCGGGTTCGGCTCCGTCAGCGAAGTGCTGACACCCGACCGTGTCCAGGAGATTTTTGGCGTCACCTACCTGCACCTTGCACATCAAGGTCGCCTGATCCCCGCGCTGGACATCCGAAAGAACGAAACCTCAATGAAAGGCAACAACCCATGATGCGATACCTCTTCCCGGCAAGCGTGGCTGCCGCCATTGCAAGCGGCGCCGCCGCCAACGGCATCACCGTCGACAATTGCGGTGATCCGCTGGTCTTCGAAACCGCGCCCGAGCGAATTGTCGTGCACGACATGAACATGACCGACATGGCCTTTGCACTGGAACTGCAGGACAGGATTGTCGGCCTGACAGGCATCACTGGCTGGTACAAGACCAGCCCTGACTTTGACGAGCTGCGCGGCGACATACCCGAGCTGGCGCCGAAATATCCGACCATCGAGAACCTGGTTTCAGCGGAACCGGACCTGTTCTTTGCCGGATGGTACTACGGCATGCGCCCCGGCGGCGATGTCACGCCCGACACGCTTGCGCCCTTCGGAATCAAGACCATGGTTCTGACCGAAAGCTGCGTGCATCTCGACAAGGATCGCCCCGCCGCCAGCATGGACCTGCTGTTTGACGACGTTCTGCGCCTTGGCAAGGTCATGCAGGTTGAAGACCGGGCCGAAACGCTTGTGTCCGGCTGGAAAGCGGAGCTCGCCGCCATCGAAACTCAGACCGCCGGCCTGGATCGGCTCCGCGTCTTCCTGCTGGACGGCCCCGCCGACGCGCCCTTCACCGCGGGCAAGTTTGCCATTCCCGATGCGATGATCGCAGCCGCGGGCGGCACGAATGTCACCCATGATCTCGACACGAGCTGGGGCCGCACTTCATGGGAGGCGGTGGCCGCGGCCAATCCGGAGTTCCTGGTGCTGCTCGACTATCAGACAGGAAACGGCGCGGCCGACACCTTCAGGTTCCTGCAGGAGCACCCGGTGATGTCCCAGACCGACGCGGTCAGGAACGAACGCTGGATCGGCTTGCGGTATGAAGAGCTGACGCCTGGCCCGGCGAACATCCGCGCCATCACGAAGATGGCGCAGGCGATGCATCCAGGGTTGAACTGACTTGACCTGGTCGGGTCCGGCCAACTTCGCGGGGGCGGCTGTTCTGGCCGCCCTCTTGCTGGCGTCGACCCTGTATGGCACGACGCAGATTCCCGTTTCCGACGTTGCCGAGGCGATTGCCCTGAGCAGCGGGCTTGTTGAGGGCGACATGTCTCCGCTGCATCGGATCGTGTTCGACCTGCGCTTGCCGCGCGCGCTCTTTGCAGCCGTGATCGGTGCCGGGCTGGGCATCGTCGGCGTGGTTCTGCAGACAACAACACGCAACGACCTGGCCGATCCGTTCCTGTTCGGGCTGTCATCGGGCGCGGCTGCGGGCGCCGTCCTTGTCATCACGGTGACAGGCGACATTCTGGGCGTCTGGACGCTCCCGTTGGCGGCGTTCGTTGGCGGCGTTCTGCTGGCCTCGTCGCCTCGGGCATTGTGCTGGCGCTGGTCCACGGCCTGCGAACCAGCGCGCCGGAGAAGCTGATCCTCGCCGGACTGGCAGTGTCCTTCCTCTTTGCGGCGATCACGAACTATCTCATTTTCGCGGGCGACAGCCGCGCCGCGCATTCGGTGATCTTCTGGATGCTGGGCGGCCTCGGCCTGGCCCGATGGGAGACCTTCCCGCTGGTCTGCATCGGGCTGGCGCTGATCCTGGCCTATTCCCTTTTTCGCAGCCGATGGCTGGACGCGCTCCTGACCGGCGATCTCACGGCATCGACCCTTGGTGTGCCGGTGCAGGGGTTGCGGTTCACCATGTTCTTCATTGCCGCGCTGGCCACGGCCGCGTTTGTGTCTGTGGCCGGCGTGATCGGCTTTGTCGGCTTGATGGTGCCGCACCTTGCGCGCGGAATTGCGGGGCCGTTGCACCGCCAGCTTCTGCCGACGGCAGCCATCGTAGGCGCCGTGTTGCTTACCGTCTCGGACATGCTGTGCAGGCTTCTCCTTGCACCGCAGGAATTGCCGGTGGGGATCGTGACCACATCGATCGGTTCCGCCTTCGTGTTCGTGATGCTGTTCAGGACGCGGAAAATGCAGCGATAGCGGTCGAGCCCCTTGCAAGACCATCGAGTTGAATGAGGTTGATCGACACGGGGCCTGATCGCCAGCGTCCCAAAGTGCCCGCACGGCCTCCGGAATGTCGTTGATTCCCGGCTTCCTTTTCGTTCCTGACGGGAATCAGGGATGAACACGTTGAACGATGGCCGCGCCTCGCCGTTCGTCGGCTCTCCCGACTGTCGGCATTCACAGGAAACTCCAGTGGTTTGTCACACGAGACTTCGGTGGACGATGAATGATGTCTTCGGGGACCATGTATCGTGCTGAGCGCCGGGCACGGGACAACGCCGGGGGCTCTTGCCGCGAACGGACCGCGTTCGACAATGCGTCGGATCGCGTGGTTTGCCACAACAGCCACTTGTTTGCGAGGGCACGTCGGCCGCCGCAGCCTCCGCGCCGGAGTTCCGGGCGCTGTTCGGGACCGACGCCCGAGGGGCTTGCGTGTTCCATCGACGCGACTGCGATCGCGGCCACAGCGTTGATCGTGAGCTGGTGCAGGCGCCTCGGCTCGCAGGCGCATGACGGGCCCGTCCTCGCGAACCGGACGACCTCATCCGCCCAGACCGGGCGCTCGCGAAAGGCAGGTCTGGCTATCCGGCAAGCCAGGCATGCGCGCCGGACGGCTTCACGGTTCCATCGCCTCGAGATCGTCGATGAAGCCGGAAATCATGTCCAGGCCCTTGTCCCAGAATGCCGGATCTCCGGCATCAAGGCCGAAGGGTGCAAGAAGTTCCTTGTGGTGCCTTGAACCTCCCGCCTTCAACATCTCGAAGTACTTTTCCTGGAACGCCGGATCGCCCTCCTCATGGACCGCGTAGAGCGCGTTCACCAGGCCGTCGCCGAACGCGTAGGCATAAACGTAGAAGGGTGCATGCACGAAATGCGGAACATAGGTCCAGAAAGTCTCATAGCCCTCCATGAACGTGAATGCAGGCCCAAGGCTCTCCTCCTGAACGCTCATCCAGAGCTCGCCAAGATCGCCGGGCGTCAACTCGCCGCCGCGACGTGCTTCGTGCAGCTTGCACTCGAAGTCGTAGAACGCGATCTGCCGGACGACGGTGTTGATCATGTCCTCGACCTTGCCCGCCAGCAGCACTTTCCTCTCGTCGGCCGAAGGCGCCTCGGACAGGAGCCGCCGAAATGTCAGCATCTCGCCAAACACGCTCGCCGTCTCGGCAAGCGTCAGCGGAGTCGAAGACAGGAGCTGTCCCTGACCTGCCGCCAGGCGCTGGTGCACTCCGTGGCCGAGTTCATGGGCCAGTGTCATTACGTCGCGCGGCTTGCCAAGGTAGTTCAGCATCACGTATGGGTGCACGTCGACCACCGTTGGATGGGCGAAGGCGCCGGGAGCCTTTCCCGGCCTGACGGGTGCGTCAATCCAGCCGTTCCCGAAGAACGGCTCCGCGAGCCTGGCCATCTCCGGATCAAAGGCGCCATAGGCCGCCAGCACAGTGTCACGGGCTTCCTCCCACGTGACAGTTTGGTCCGATTCCATGGGCAGTGGCGCGTTCCGGTCCCAGACCTCAAGCGCATCGAGGCCCATCCAGCGTGACTTCAGCTTGTAGTACCGATGGCTGAGTTTCGGATAAGCCGCCACCACGGCATCCCGCAGTGCATTGACGACTTCCGGTTCCACGTCGTTGGACAGATGCCGGCGCGTCTGCGGCGTTGGCATCTTGCGCCAGCGATCCTCGATCTCCTTCTCCTTGGCGAGAGTGTTGTGCACCCTGGCAAAGAGCTTGACGTTCGCGTCGAAAACCCGTGCGAGTTCGCGCGCCGCGGCTTCGCGAAGGTCGCGATCCTTGTCCGTCAGGTGGTCCAGGATCGCTTCAAGATTCCTTTCCTCGCCGTTCACGCTGAACGAGAGCCCCGCGACGGTCTCGTCAAAGAGCCTGTTCCAGGCAGTCGCGCCCGCCGTCGACTTGTCGTGCAGGAACTTCTCCAGCTCATCAGAGAGCTGGTACGGGCGCATGGCACGCATCCGATCGAAGACGGGCTTGTAGCGGGCAAGTTCCACGTCCCCGGCAAACCAGCCCTCGAGGACATCGTCGTCAATCCGGTTGATCTCAAGCGCGAGAAAGACGAGCGAAGTCGTGGCAGCCGTGATCCTGTCCTGCGCGTCCGACAGGAACTTTGCGCGGTCAGCGTCGGTGGTGTTCTGGTAGTATCTCAACCCGGCGAAGGACATGATCCGGTCAGCTGTCAGGTCTATTTCCTCGTAGCTCAGGATGCAGTTGCGCATGGCCGCCGCGTCAAGGTCCCTGAGCTTGCCTTCGTAGGCGGCAGCGAAGTCGGCGCAGCTCTCTTCCAGGCATTCCATGTCCCTGGCGAATTCGGGCGCGTCCGGCCCGGAATACAGATCTGACAGATCCCATTCCGGCAGATTTCCGAGGGAGGCGGGCGCAGCCGAAGCCGGCGCGGTCGAAGGCTTCGAAGTCGTGTCCATGAGATGGTAGTCCTTTCCGGCTAGGCAACGACCTAACGATGCGGCACAAGCAATTCAAGAACGGCGGCGCCCGGGAGCTGGAGCCATTCAGCAACAGGAAAGGAGAGACTGCGGCGTACTGCCACCGCTTCGGGAACACCCTCGAACGGATGCGATGCGGCCGGTGCCAGGACCCGGGCATCCGGGCCGGTTCCGACGTTGGGGGATGCGGCTGCCGTTCAAGCCCAGGCACCAGCGCCCCTGCACCTGCTGGTGCGCGGGGGCAGCCAACGCCATGCCGGCACCTGGGACCTGCATCATGAACCCCGGGCTGCCCGTATTCCTCGGCCGGCAGTCGAGGCGGACTTCCGGCGCCTGAACGACCACGTTCATTCCCGGCTGAAGCTTCATGTTGCGAAACAAGGCTTCGCCCTGAGGTTGCCTGGCCGCACCGGCACCCGTTCAACTCGGTTCACGAGATCCCGCTTCGAAGAGCTTCAGCCATTGGTCCCGCGTCCCGACCGTCCGCGAATGTCGCAAGCAGATCAGGGACCGGCGGCACAACCAGGCCTGGCTCGGAGGGCAGGTCCACGCGGCCATTCCTGACAGTGATGATGTCGCCGCAGAGATCGGTTCGCAGGGCATTCTCGTTGACATCCACTTCACAGGACGAATTTCCTGCAAGGACCGCAGTGATCGACAGGGCCGCGACCTGACCAACGGCCGTGCCCATGAAATGCGGCCAGAGGATTGCACCCTGGGGCATCGCACGCGCCAGGTCCAAAGCTCCGGTCACGCCGCCCCACTTTGCCACGTCTGGCTGCAAGATCCTTAGCCCGACATTCGCCATCGCGCAAAAGTTCTCGATTCCGTAGATGTTCTCGCCACCCGCAAGCGGGATGTCCGTGGACGCGGCCAGCCCTTCCCAATCGGCCAGTGGCGCGTTCGCCGGCAGCGGCTCTTCCGCAAAATAGGGCGAAAGGTCCTCCAGTTTTCGAAGCTCGTCCCTGGCGGTCGCAAGCGTCCACGACTGGTTGCTGTCAACCATGATGCGCGACCCGCTCGGGCACAGCCTTGCGGCCCGTTCCACGATTTCTCGGATGCCGTGCTCCGCAAATCCAATCTTCAGCTTGAAATGGGTTTGCCCGAGTGACGCGTGATGCGGGATCAGACGCTCCAGATCGTCCGCGTTGATCGAGGTCGCGTAGGATTGAGCGGACGTCTCGGAAAGCTCCATGAACTCGGCGAAGGATCGATTGGCCTTACGCAGCGCGAGATCCCAAAGGGCGGTATCGATGCCGGCAAGTATGTGCGAGAAGACCTCGAGCTGTCCGACATGAAGGAAGTAGATCGACAGCTGATTGCAAAGGCGTTCGCCAATCTCCCGAGGTTCGACAAACCGTGCGCCGCGCAGCTGCGGCGCCACGACGTCCTCGATGATGTGCGCCTTGTGCAGATTGGCGCGTGGCGGGAAGTTGGCCCAGACCTCGCCCCAGCCAAGGCAGCCGTCGACGTCCCTGATCCGGACCAGCAAGGCGGGTCGCGTGGGCATTGTACCCAGCGCCATCTTTGGCGACACTCCGTCCCTTGCCCTGATCGGGAAGACGTCGATGTTCGCCAGGGTTATGTCGTGCCGAAACGTCAATGCCTAACAAGCCACATAGGCCGAATGCTCGGAGGTGTAGAAGTTCACCGCTGTCGGTCCGACCGAATAGGCCCCAACACCGGACTTCTTGATGCCGCCGAAGGGCATGTTGTTGTCCGGCACGGTACCGTGATTGACGTGGATCATGCCGTTCTGGCTCTCGGCAAGGAAGCGCTGGATCAGGTCGTTGCGATTGGAGAAGAGTGCAGAAGTCAGGCCAAACTGGGTGCCGTTCAGCATCTCGATTGCGTGATCGAAGGTATCGTATTCAAGAACCGACAGGACAGGGCCGAAGATCTCGTCCTGGCCCGCGATGGATTCGTGCTGCACGTCGCCAAGGATGGTCGGGCGATAGTAGTAGCCGTCATCGGGCCGGTTTGGCGCAAACCCGCCGGCCAGGGCGTTGGCGCCTTCGCTGATGGCTCGTTCGGTCGTGGTGCAGACATCCGTCCAGTGCGGAAGGTTGCAAAGCGGGCCGAGGTCGCTGTCGGCCTCGAGACCAGGTCCCAATCTCATGGCGTTCGCGCTTGCGGTCAGGATGTCCTTGGTCTCGGCGGCCAGGTCCCTGTGAACCAGGACGCGGCTGATCGCCGTGCAGCGCTGGCCGGAGGTCATGAAGGCCGCGCCGATGATCTGCGTGACAGCGCCTTCCAGATCGTCGGTGTCGTTCAGGATGGCCCCGTTCTTTCCGCCCAGCTCCAATTGTGCCGGGATGAGATTCTCCGCCGCCGCGGCATAGACCAGCTTGCCGGTCGGCACCGATCCGGTGAAGCTGACGCCATGCACTTCGCCCCGCGAGACAACCTCGCTCGCCGCGCGGCCCGAGACCATGGCCACCTGAACGAGGTTGTCCGGGAAGAACTCCCTGGAGATCTCGGCGAGGAGGAAATTGGCCGCCGGCGTGAATTGGGAGGGTTTCATCACGACGGAATTCCCGAACGCCAGCGCCGGGCAGATCTTCCGCATGGGCGTGGAAATCGGGAAGTTCCATGGACTGACGCAGAATATCACGCCGCGCGGGCGCCGCAGGATCTGGTTGGAGAACCCGGCGCGGCCTGATGCGATGGGCATTGCGCCCATGCGGGCCGCTTCCCCAACCGAAAACCGTCCCTCGGCGCATGACTTCAGCGCTTCGCCCTTCGACTCGCGGAACAGCTTTCCCTGCTCAAGGGTGCCCGCGGTCGCCAGTTCATCGGCGCGCGCTTCGACCGCGTCGATGAATGCACCCAGACGCTGCGAGCGTTCCAGCCCGGGCACGCGCGCCCATTCCCTTTGGGCCGCATTCGCCCGCGCGATCGCTGCACCCAGTTCATCCGAACCCATGATCGCATAGCGCCCGATCTTTTCCGAGGGATTGGCCGGATTGACGGTTTCGCAGGCGTCTTCGCCGAATCCGTATTCGTACCTGCAGGCCACGCTCATCCCTTTCGTCTCACGACATCGCGAGCCGCTTCCGCGATGGCCGGCGCGTCGAGCCCGAACTTGCTCATCAGGTACGGCGACGTGCCGCCTTCGCAGAAATGATCGCGGACGCCCACGCGCCGGAAGGGCAAGCCGATCCCGGCTTCTGCCAGCACTTCCGCCACGGCTGAGCCAAGGCCGCCAATGATGCTGTGATTTTCCGCCGTGACGACGGCGCCGGTTGCTTCCGAACGTTCCACGATCAGCGCTTCGTCAATCGGCTTGAGCGAAGCCATGTCGACGACGCCCGCCTCTATGCCTTCACCCGAGAGCGTGTCCGCCGCGCCCAGCGCCTCGGCGACGCAGAGCCCGGCGGAAATGATCGTGAGGTCGCCGCCTTCGCGCCGGATGACGCCCTTGCCGATCTCCAGTGACTGCGGTTCGAAGTTCGGCGGGGTCGTCTCTGGCCGCTTCATCCGCAGATAGGCCGGCCCGTCCCAATCGAGCGCCAGCTTGACCATGGCCGCGTGACATTCCGGCCCGGAGGGCTCGAAAATCGCCATGTTGGGGACCGCACGAAGGATCGCAACGTCCTCGATGGCCTGGTGCGAGACGCCCAGGAGCGTCGCCACCCCGGGCAGGAACCCGACGAGTTTCACGGGCAGGTTCGGATAGGCAGCCTGCATCGTGATCTGGTCGAGCACGCGCTTGGTGATGAAGGCGCAGAACGAATGGCAGAAGGGGATTTCGCCCGAGCGTGCCATGCCGCCGGCCATGCCGATCATGTTCGCCTCGGCGATGCCTACATTGTGGAATCGCTCCGGCAGCTCGTCGCGAAACCGGTCGGTTTCGGTCGGGGGAACGAGATCGGCGCAAAGGGCGACGATGCGCTCATCGGCCTTGGCGGCCTCGATCAGCGCGTCGCCGTAGGATCGGGGCAGGGGCTTGAAGGACCGGTTGATGAAATCCGCAGCTTCGAGTCTGGTCAGGGTTTCGGCCATGGCAGTTCAATCTGCCTTTTCGATTCTGCAGACACTGTCACCTACCGGAACATCGTCCCCTTCATCGGCGAGGTGTTCCAGCATCGTGCCGTTGCAAGGCGCCTCGTATTCGTTCGTGACCTTCTCGGTTTCGACCTCGTAGAGGACATCGCCTTCCTTGAAGCCCTCGCCAGGCTGGACCTTCCACGCGACCAGGGTGCCTTCTTCCATGTTCATGCCGATCCGCGGCATTTTCAGCGCGACCTTCATTGTTCAGCTCCCTTCAGTGCCGGCTTTGCCGAGGAGCCGGCGCACGGCGTCGGAGATGCTG
This sequence comes from Paracoccaceae bacterium, assembly GCA_965208685.1. Taxonomy (GTDB): domain Bacteria; phylum Pseudomonadota; class Alphaproteobacteria; order Rhodobacterales; family Rhodobacteraceae; genus JAJEFO01. The sequence continues at coordinate 3,778,552 of CBDBPL010000007.1, forward strand.
GCAACGTTCGGCAAGAGCGCCTTCTCCAGCGGCGGCGAATAAGGCAGCGCCACGTCCGGAACCGTGACGCGCCGGATCGGCGCCCTGAGGGCGTCGAAGCACTGGTCGGCGCAAATCGCCGCGATGTGGGATGCCGCGGAGCACATGTCGCGCGCCTCGTCCACGACGACCAGTCGACCGGTCCTGCGGACGGATTCAAGGATCATCTCGCTGTCCAGCGGCACGACCGTGCGCGGATCGATCAGGTCGACGCCGATCCCCGACTTTGCCAGTTCCTGCGCCGCACGCATTGCCGGCCGAACCATGGCGCCAATGGCCACGACCGTCACGTCGTCACCTTCCAGAACGGTCGAGGCCTTGCCGAGCTCGATGACATGATCGCCTTCGGGCACTTCGCCCTGTTCACCGCCGCGTCCGGCCGCCTGCAGGAACATCACCGGATTTGGATCATGAATCGCCGAACGCAGCAGGCCCATTGCGTCGGCGGGCGTCGCGGGAAGGGCGACCTTGATCCCGCCAAGATTCATGATCATCGGGTGCATCGCGTCGGAATGCTGCGCCGCGGCCGATCGACCGCCGCCGAAGACCCCCATGTAGACAATGGGCAGGGCGATCTGCCCGGCCGTCATGTAGCGCAGCTTGCTGGCCTGGTTGGCGATGCTGTCGAAGCCGGTGTACATGAAGTTGCCGAACATCATGTGGCACACCACCTTGTACCCTGCCGCGGCGGCACCCACCGCCATGCCGCTCATCACCGTTTCGGAGATCGGCATGTTGCGGACGCGGTGGGCGCCATGCTTGTCCTTCAACCCGCGCGTGTCGCCGAACAGGCTGATTTCGACGTCCTCGCCGAACACCACGACCTTCGGGTCCTTGGCCATTTCGCCATCAAGCGCTTCGTTGATGGCCTGGATCATGCGTTTCTTTGCCATGTCCCGGATCTCCCTTCAGGCAAACATGTAGCTGGTGCCCTGCATGGCAGGGTCGGGATAGGGTGAACCTTCCGCGAATTGCACGGCCTCGGTCACTTCGGCGGCGATCTCCGCCTCGATCTGGTCGAGATCGGCCTGACTTGCCTGCCCGGCATCTATGGCACGCTTGGCGAATGCGGGAATCGGGTCACGGGCGATCCATTCGGCAATCTCTTCATCCGACCGGTACTTCGACCCAAGAAACGACGCCTCGGCCTCGACGTGGCCGCGCTGACGGTAGGTGCGCGCTTCAATCAAGGACGGTCCGTTGCCGGCCCGTGCATGCCTGATGGCCCGCGCAGCGCACTGGTGGACGGCGATCAAGTCGTTGCCATCCACCGCCTCGTGGGCGGCGCCGTAGGGCTTGGCCCGGTCGACGATGTTGCCCGCAGTCACGGTCGAGGACGGCGAGAATTCGGAAAACCCGTTGTTTTCGCAAACGAAGATCACCGGCAGCTTCCAGAGCACGGCCACGTTCAGGGCCTCGCCCAAGACTCCCTGGTTCGCGGCGCCGTCGCCAAAGAAGGCAATGCCGACGGCCCCCTTGCCGTCCATCTGCGCAGCCCAGGCTGCACCCGTGACGATAGAGATCCCGGCGCCGACGATGCCGTTCGCGCCGATGATTCCCTTGGAGAAGTCCGCGACGTGCATGGACCCGCCGTGTCCCTTGCATATGCCGGTCTCGCGACCGTAGATCTCCGCCATCAGCAATTTGCTGTCTCCGCCCTTGGCAAGATAGTGACCGTGTCCACGGTGAGTCGAGGCAATCCAGTCGTCGTCCGTGAGCTGAGAACAAAAGCCGACGCCGACCGCCTCCTGCCCGATGTAGAGATGGACGGCGCCTGGTATGTTTCCCGCCTTGGCGTCATCGCCGATCCGCTCTTCAATCCGGCGAATTCGAAGCATGTCCCGGTAGAACCCGAGCATCTGCTCGTCTGAAAAATTGACATCTGAAGGGGCAACGCTCATTTCGGGAAGTCCTCTCTCTTGATCTGACGGGCAGCGGCGGCGCGGGTCGCCGAAGGCGTCGCCCTCGGCACGCACCGGACGTCGTGGCGTCCACGCATTCGGCGCTCCGGGTTTCGGGATTCAGTCATTTGCGATTCCTCCGTCGACGTTGATCACCTGACCCGTGATGTAGGACGCATCGTCGGACAGGAGAAAAGCGATCACCGCGGCGACGTCCTCGGGCTGGCCCAACCGGCCCAGCGGGATGGTCGACAGAAGGACGTCGCGCCCGCGTCGTTCGATCAGGTCATCCGCCATCGGCGTCTCGATGATCCCGGGCGCCACGGCGTTCACGCAGATTCCCCGGTCTCCGACCCGCCGCGAAAGCGCGCGGGTCAGCCCGACGATGGCCCCCTTCGCCATGGAATAGGCGGCATGATCGGGCACGCCCCTGTGGAATCCAAGCGAAGAGGCGAGCGCGATGCGGCCGCCATCCGTCATGCGCGGCAGGACCGCACCGGCAAGGTCGAAGGCGTTGGTTGCGTTGTGCTGCATCGTTTGGTCGTAGACCTCGCGGCCGTCGGGGCCAAGTTCGTGGGGCACGAAGATGCCCGCCAGGTGCACCAGCGCGGCGATCGGCTCGGGCATGTCCGGCAGCGCAGTCGCGCAGGCCGCCGGGTCTTCGAGCCTGCTTTCGGCAATTGTGGTGCCATCGGGCAGCGCCTGTCGCAGCGGCGCCAGCCGGGCGGCATCGACATCGACCAGGTGCAGCCGCCATCCTTCGACAGCCAGGCGGCGGGCCAGCGCGGCGCCAATTCCGCCGGCCGCCCCGGTGATCACCGCGACCGGTGCCGTCATCCAATCATCCCGCAGGAAACCCCGTCCTTCAGGGCGGGGAGGAATGCGGGCTCCCGTGTTCCGTGCATCGTTGCCGTCTCCTTCATCCGTGACGTGTCGACGTGATATCCGTAGCCGTCGCCGCGCTGGACGACGCGGCAGTGCCGGTGCGAGATCCCCTGCACCGTCCCCTTGCGCCGTCTGGACGTTGAAGGAGCCTGTCCGGCGCACCGCGACGCGGCCCACGTGGACACCCCTCTTCTTTCCCGAGGGCACGGTCGCGCGCACGATGTCGCCCGTGCGGAAGCCGCGCACGCACTTCTCCGCCATCAGGTATCCGACCGGGAACCCGGACCGGTCCACGCGGGTCCGCGCATGCGAGCCCCGGCCCATGGCCCTGATCGCGAGCACGCCCTGCCTCCAGCCCTTCAGCGCCGGCGTCTCGCCGACGCAGGCGGCGTCGAGGGCATGCGACTTCGGGATCCCCAGCCGCGTGCGGTTGAACTTCGTCCGCCCGCCCGAGAAGCCGGCGACGGGCAGCCCCGTCCGCTTCAATGCCTCGAACAGGACGCGGCGGGTGGCGTTGACGGCGGCGGCGGCGGAGAGCGGCGCTTTCGCCTGTGCCAGCACCCTCCGGAGACGCTCCGGACGGCCTGGCCAGGAAGGTCTCCACCGGCTGCGCGCCCTTGGCCTGGTTGCAGGACGGGCACGCGAGGGCCAGGTTCGAGACCCGGTCGGAGCCGCCCCTTGCCTTCGGACGCACGTGGTCGACTTGCAGCGGCGTGTCCGTGGCACCGCAACAGGCGCACGTCCGTCCCCACTTCTCGAGCAGGCATTCCCTGACCTCGTAGCCGGCGAGGGTCCCCTGCTGGTACTCCGCGCCCGCGATCTCCGGGTTCTCCAGCGCCTGGGTGTCGAACCGGACGACCTCGCACGCGATGGAGGTCACGGGCGCGAGCCTGCGCAGCCGCTCCGTCCACGAGGCCACGTTGTCGACCCGCGACTGCAGCGAGGGCGGGAGCTTCCTGCCGGAGCGCCTGTTGTCGAACCGCTTCTTCCGGTAGCGCAGGTTCGCCGAGCGTCGCCGTCTCCGGTAACCGGCACGTTGCCGCATCGACTTGCGGATTCTCTCTCCCCTGTGCTCGATCTCGGCCAGGAACAGGACCTCGCCGTCCTCCCGCACCAGCGCCAGGCCGGTGGTCGCTTCGCGCCGGGATCAACCTTCAGCCCGACCTCCTGGGCCTCGCCTCCGACCCGGTCCCGGAGCCGGATCGTGAACGGATGGAGCCGCACCACGACGGCGCGCCCCTTGTCCAGGAGCTTTCTCGCCCTGGCCGGGTGGCACGGCATCAGCGGGGCGCCGCACCGGTCCAGGACGAAGACGCGGCTCACGCCGCTCTCGGGGTCGCTCGCGCTTCCCCGGTGACGCCGGCCGAAGCCGGTCTCCCCTCGCACAACCTGACCACCCGCATCACGATTCGCCCGTTTGCTTCCCGATCGGTCCGCCGGACCGATCGCCGCAAGCGGTTCGGAAGCAAACCGTGCCTGACCCGGCGTGTCTGCTGACGAATCTTCAAGAGCCCGGGACTGAGGAAGCATCCCGGGGTTGGTCTTCAACGTATGGTTCAGGGTGGATTGGATGACAGTCTCCTTTCTTGTGCTGGTCAGCATGGGCTCTCGGAACCTTCGTTCCTCAAGCCCCTCCCTTCAGGGAGGGGTCGCTGACGCGAGGCCTCTCGGCTTCGGCGCAGATGCATGCCTTGCTCCGCATTGACTGTTGCCGGGCTGTCGAATCCGTGTCCTCAAGTTCAATTGCATCGATCAGTCGAAGACCGGTCGTCCTTTCGTGTAAGCGTCAAAGCTGGGATTCCAATTCGGTGCGGGCCGATGCAGCGACCTCGGGCGGGAAGCGCAACTGGTGGAACATCAACCCTTCGAGCGACGCGACACCCTTGCCCATCAACGTATTGGCCTTGATGAAGCTCGGTCTGCCCTTGGTCTCGCGGGCCTGTTCATAAGCGCTCAGCAACGCGCCCATGTCGTTGCCGTCGACTTCCTGGCAGGCGAAGCCAAAGCTCTCCATCTTGTCCATCAAGGGCTCCAGCGACATGACCAGGTCCATCGGCCCCTCGGACTGCACGAAGTTGTAGTCCACGATCAGGCAGAGGTTGTCGAGACCCTTGGCGCCTGCAAGCATCGCGGCCTCCCAGATCTGGCCCTCCTGCAGTTCGCCGTCGCCAGCGATGACATAGACGCGGCTGGCGCGGCCCTGCCGCCTTGCCGCCAGGGCGCAGCCGACGGCGACCGACAGGCCCTGGCCAAGCGAGCCGCAGGTTGCCTCGACAAACGGCCCCATGCGCTCGGACGAGTTTATTTCCAGCGGCGAGCCGTCGGTGACATAGGTCGCGAGCCGTTCCGTTTCGAAGAACCCGCGCTCCGCCAGCGTGGCGTAGAAGATCGCGGTGTTGTGGGCCGTGGTCAGAAAGATCCGGTCCCTGTCCGGCCACGAGGGATTGGCCGGGTCCAGCGTCGCCTCGGCGAAATAGAGCGACGCGAACATGTCCGCTGCCCCGAGACCTTGCTGAACATAGCCCTGGCCCGAAGGCGCGACCATGTCCACCACGTGCATGCGGAGCCGCGTCGCGATCCTTTCAAGCTCATCCAGGTTGTGCCTTGCTTGCATTTGACGTCCAAGACGATGTAGAATGTTCTGGAACTTTGTACCTGCAGGTTGGGAGAGGTTTCAAGATGAATCTTCAGTCCATGAAGCGGAAGGCGGTCCCGTTGCACGCGGAAGTGGCCGGAGTCCTGCGACATCAGATCATGTCCGGGGATCTGCCCCCGGGCGCACGTCTGCCTGCGCTTCGGGAACTGACCGAAGAGCTTGGCGTCGCGCGCATGACCGTGGTGCAAGCGATGAACACGCTTGCAGGTGAAGGCCTCATCGAGAAGCACTCCGGGCGCGGAACCTTCGTGCGCAAGGTCCAGATTCCCGACCGCGTCTCGCTTCAGGTGCGCGCAGAGATTTCAGAGATCTACGCGATGGTGGACCAACTCGAAGTCTCGGTACGCAAGGGCGACGCAACCATAGAGAAGTCCAGTGACGGAAGGTATTTTCGCTGCATGCGCCGAATCCATGCGCGTGGCGGCAAGCCGTTTTGCCAGGTCGACATCCGGCTCGACGACCAAGTCTACGAGCGTGCACCGGACCGCTTCATGCAGGAGATCGTGGTCGCGGTCCTGCGCAACCTGGGCGTGAACATCGCGAACGCGCGCCAGAGAATCACGGTCGCCTACGCCGATTTCGGCCTCGCGAAGGCGCTCGGGATCAAGGTGAACTCGGCTGTCTTCAAGGTGTTCAGGGAGTTCTTCGACGAGCGCGGTGCCCTGATCTACTCGGCAAAGCTGTTCTATCCGTGTGACCTGCTTGAACTGGAGATCGAGTTCACGACCGACACCCCCGCCGGAGCTGCGTGAGTGCACGGGCGGACTTGTGGCTTGACATTTCGCGCGCGCGCAACAAAGGTACGTACGTCTCGACCAATGAGTCAAAAGATGAAAGCAAGGGAGAGCTTCAACATGAACCTTATCAAAATGGCCGCCGTCGCCACGGCTGCGCTGGGTCTCGGCACCGGAGTCGCGCTGGCCGAATACCCGGAAAAGCCGATTACGCTGGTCGTGTCGTTCGCTGCGGGAGGCAATGCGGACATCGGCGCGCGCCTGACGGCCGAGGCCGCCGGCGCGGAACTGGGCGTTCCGATCAACGTCGTGAACAAGCCCGGCGGCGCGCACATTCCTGCGACCATGAGCGTGCTGGAAGAGGATGCGGACGGCTACACCATCTTTCAGTGGTCGCCTCCGAGCTTCATGGTTGTTCCGCTGACCCGCGAAGTGCCCTACAGCCCGAGGGAGGACTTCATTCCATTCTATGCGGGTCCAACGGCATCCAATGCGCTCTACGTGCGGGCTGACAGCCCGCTCCAGACGTTCGAAGACTTTCTTGAAGCCGCAAGGAGCGAAAAGCTCAGCATGGGCGTCAACAACCTCGGCGCACCGCCGAACCTGAGCGCAGTCCAGCTGGCGTCCGAGTTTGGCCTGGAGTTCAAGACCATCGCGCTGAAGACCGTTCCGGCAACCATGACCGGCCTGATCGGCGGCCAGGTTGACGTCGGCGTCGGACAGATCGCGACGATCAACGCGTTCAAGAACGAGATCCGGCCGCTGATCATCCTGGACAACAACCGTCAGCCCTACTTTGAACAGCATCTGCCTGGCGTTCGCACCATCGGCGAAGCCTTCCCGGGCAAGGAAGCAGGCGTCTGGGTTCACGGTGGCTGGGCCGTAAAGGCCGGAACGCCTCAGGAGATCGTCGACAAGCTGATTGCCGCAACCGCCGTGCTGGGCACGGAGGAGTTCATCTCGACGTTGCCTCCGGGCATTGACTGGCAGTTCGTGCACGGCCCCGACGACGTCGGGAAGCTGCTGCAGTCCGGCATCGACCTGTACTCGCCGATCCTTGACGGACTGGGACTGCTGCACAAGTGAAGTGCATTTGCCGAACCGGTTCGGGCGCTGCCATTTCGCGGCGCCCGGACCACCTGCCGCAAGATCGGGAACCAGATTCATGCTGACCCAGCGATTGGCGAACATCGTCTTTGCGGTCCTGGTCATCATTGCCTGCGCCTATTTCGCAGTGGTCGCGCAGGGATTCGAGGCCGCCGGGCTGCTGGCAAGTTCCGGGCTGCCTTCGAGGTTCTTCCCGCAGCTCCTGCTGGGATTCACGGCACTTTGCGCGGCAGTCGTGCTTTATGTCTACGTCTCGAAGGGTGAGGCGGGAGACGAAGGCCAAACCGTTTTCGCTTCATCCGCCGAGGCCAGGCACGGTCTGCTTGCACTCGTTGCCGCGATTGTCGGCTACATGGTCTGGCTCAACTTCGGTTACGTCGCGATGGCCCTGGTTTCCGGGCCGCTCCTCTGTTTGGCGATGGGCGTGCGCAACCCGGTCATCTACGGCGTCGTCCTGGCGTTGGCGGCCGGCGTCTACCTGGTTTTCACCCAGTTGCTCGGGACACAGTTCTAGTGTTTGACGCTGCTGCAGTAGGGGTCGCGTTTGCGAACCTTTTCGATCCGTTCACGATGATCTTGCTGGTGGTCGGAATCCTTCTTGGACTGGTCATTGGCATTCTCCCTGGTCTCGGGCCGCCGATCGCGATCGCGCTGGCGTTGCCATTCACCTTTTACATGGAGGCGGTTCCGTCGCTGATCCTGCTTCTCGCGATCTACAATGCCGCGATCTACGGGGGGTCAATTTCGGCAATTGCCGTCGGAATTCCGGGAACCGGGGCCGCGATCGCGACCGTCATGGACGGCCACGCGATGTACAAGCAGGGTCGAGGCGGCGAAGCGCTGGGACTGTCGCTGACCGGCAGCATCATCGGCGGGCTTGTAAGCGTCGTCTGCCTTACGTTCATCGCGCCCGTGCTTGCTCAGGTCGCGATAAAGTTCGGGCCACGGGAATTTCTTGCCATCTCCATTTTCGGACTCGTCGTCGTTGTCCGCGTTGCGGGTGCGAACCTCTTCAAGGGACTGCTGGTCGGCGGCCTGGGCATCTTTCTGACGACCTGGGGACTGGATGAACTGAATGGCGCGGAGCGCTACACGTTCGGGACATATCACTTGTATGAAGGCATACCGCTGGTTCCGTTTCTCGTCGGCATCTTCGCGGTGTCCGAGGTCTTGATCGGAGCCGAAAAGGCGCTGAAACGCATTGAATTCGACAAGACCAGCCTGACCGTGAAGATCCCGGGCCTGAAGACCCTGTCCAAGCTCAAGGGCAATCTGGCGCGATCTTCGCTCCTGGGCACGATTATCGGGATCATCCCCGGAGAGGGCGCCGCGGTCGGTGCGTTCTTTGCCTACTCGGAAGAGAAACGTCGTTCCAAGGAGCCGGAAAAGTTCGGCACGGGCATTCCCGAAGGCATCGTTGCTCCCGAAACGGCGAACAACGCGACCGTCGGCGGAGCGTTGGTTCCGACACTGACGCTTGGCGTGCCGGGCAGTCCGGCCGCCGCGGTCCTGCTGGGCGCGTTCCTGATCCAGGGCCTGGCACCGGGACCGACGCTCTTCGACGAACGCCCGGACATCATGTACTCCCTGTTCCTCGGCCTCTTCCTCATCAACATCCTGTTGCTGTTCATCGGCCTGTTCGCGATCCGCTTCGCCGCGATGCTCATCAAGGTTCCGATGACCGTGATCGTGCCGACCGTGCTCCTGCTGAGCTTCACCGGCATCTACGCGGTCTCGAACAGCCTCTTCAACGTCGGTGTCCTGTTGGCCGCCGGAGTGCTGGGATACGTCGTCAGGAAACTGGGCTATTCCATTGCGCCGCTTTCCATCGGCTTCGTGCTTGGCCCGATTCTGGAAAACTCCCTGCGCCAGTCCATCACGATCGCGGACGGCAGCACTGCTGAGTTCTTCAACACCCCCATCGGTCTCGGGATCTATGCCGTCCTGGCACTGACGATCCTTTGGGCGCCGATCTCGACCATGGTGAGAAGCCGCAAGGCGGGCAAGGCCGAGGATCCATGAGAAAGAGACCGAACATCCTGCTGATCTATGCCGACCAGATGCGGTACGACGCGATGGGTTGCGCCGGCAATCCGACCATAAGGACGCCCTGCATCGACAGGCTGGCAAGCGAGGGAGTCCAGTTCACCGAGGCTTACGCGTCGTACCCGGTCTGCTGCCCGTTTCGCGCCTCTGTGTTGACGGGCAAGTATGCCCAGAACCACGGAATGATCCAGAACCACTTCCCGCTGCGTGGCGATCAGGTCTTCCTTGCCGACCTGATGAAGGATGCCGGCTACCGGACCGGGTACATCGGAAAGTGGCATCTCGAAGGCGGACCCAAGCCCGGCTTTGTGCCGCCCGATCGCCGATTCGGCTGGGACCACTTCATAGGCTTCAATCGCGGCCACGAGTACATGTCGTCCATTTACTACGATGACGATGGCCAGGCCTATCATTCCAAGCGCTATGAACCGGACTACCAGACCGATCAGCTGATCGACTTCATAGCCGACGCGTCGACCGCCAAGGACGCCAAGCCCTGGATCGGGTACGTGAGTTATGGTCCCCCGCACTTCCCGATGGACATGCCGGACTACCTGCGCAGGGTCTACAGCCCCGACGAGGTTCCCTTGCCGGCAGGCGTTCCCGACATGGAACTGCAGCGCAGGACCCAGAGAATCCGAAACCAGGTCTGGTGCGGCGGCGATCCGCGGTCGGGACACGCGAGCCACGCGGCCTACGACACCAAGCCCGTTGGCGAGCCGGAAACGGAAGCCGAAATTCGCCGTTTCATCGCCGAATACTACGGCATGATCCACAACATAGACTGGAACGTTGGGCGGATCCTGAACGAACTTGATCGCCAGGGCATCGCGGATGACACGGTCGTGCTGTTCTTCAGCGATCACGGCGACATGTGCGGCCAGCACGGTCACTATTGCGGGATCAAGAACACGGCTTATCGGGGAGCCATGCACGTGCCCTTGATTGTCCGTTACGCCGCGCGGTTCAAGCCGCAGAAGACCGGGGCGCTGGTCGATGTCGGCCCAGACATGATGCCAACGATCCTGGACATCGTTGGTGCGGACTTGCCAGAGGGCATTGATGGCCAAAGCTACCTTCCCGTTCTGGATGGCGAAGTGGCCGAGGCGCGCGACGCGATCTGGTACCAGGTCTTCACCCAGACGGGCGCCAACCCGCACGAGTTTGCGCCGTTTGCCGAGCGCGGCATTCGCACCAAGGACTGGCTCTACATGCGCCACAAGGACAAGCGCATGCTGCTGTTTGACGAGCGTGCGGACTACCATGAACAGAACAACCTGGTCGATGATCCTGCGTATCAGACGCTGATGGAGGAGTTTGACGCCCGGATCGCAGCCCACATGGAGGCGAACGGCGATGACTGGGAGATGGCAGCGGACTTCCCGCCGCCGGACTGGATAACCCACGCCGAGGCGAAGGAGCACCTCGAAAAGGTGCTGCTGCCGAGCGCGATCGAGGTTGCCTGAACAGGCCGGGGCCCGCGCAGCGGACCCAATCGAGACGTTCGCTGGAAGCCAGGCCCACACTTGCCGAACCGAATTCACGGGGAGCATCCGTTGGAAGTCAAGGGAGATCACGTCCTCATCACCGGCGGGTGCGGTGACATCGGCCTCGGCATCGCGAACGCGTTCCTGGACCAGGGCATGCGGGTCACGCTTGTCGACCTGAACATCGCGCCAGGCGAGACGCTGGCCGCCGAGCGCGAACGCGTAAGCCTTGTCGAGCTTGATCTCGCCGATGCAGATGCCGTCGCGGCGCGGCTGACTCCCTTGGCGCAATCACCTGACGCGCCGGATGTCCTGATCAATGGAGTCGGCTGGACGCCCAAGAAAAGCCCGGAAGGCAAGCCCTGGACGACCTGGGAAATGCCCGTTGAGCATTTCAGCCGGGTCGTGGCGGTCAATCTCACCGCGGTCTTCCAGTGCACCGGCATCTTCATTCCGGCCATGCTGGCGCGTGGACATGGGCGCATCATCAATATCGCGTCTCTGGCCGCGCGGATCGGCGGAACCGTGGCGCCGGTGCACTATGTCTCGGGCAAGGCCGGAGTGCTGGGGCTGACAAAGGTCGTCGCGCGCGAACTGGGCGGCACCGGACTGACCATCAACGCGATCAATCCCGGCAGAATCGACACCCGAATGATCAAGGACGTGCCCGAGGAAGTGAATCAGGCCATCGCCGCCCGGATTCCGGTGGGCCGGCTCGGTCTGCCGGCCGACGTCGCCAAGGTCTGCCTGTTCCTGGCCTCCGATCTCGCAGATTACCTTACCGGAACGACAATTGAGGTCAACGGCGGCCTTTACGTCGGGCCGTGAACGTGCCGATGAAGCCGTCGCAATTCAAGGGCTAAGGAGCGGACCATGCCAAGCCAAGGCACAAGGGTCATGAACGGCGGCGAGGCAATCGTCGAGATGCTTCGCCGGTTCGACGTGGACACGATGTTCGGCCTGCCGGGCGAACAGACCCACATTCACGATGCAATCTTTCGCCGGAACGACGTCCGGCATCTTCTGGTGCGGCATGAGCAAGCTGCAGCAAAAATGGCCGATTCCCATGCGCGAGCAACCGGCAAGGTCGGTGTCTGCGATGCAACGGTCGGGCCGGGCGCCACCAATCTGATCAGCGGCATTTCGGAGTCGTTTCTCTCGGGCATTCCCGTCGTGGCCATCGTCTCGGACGTTCGGGCGGACTGGCGGGGGCGTGAATCGTTTCAGGAGATCGACCAGACAACGCTCTTTCGCTCGATCACCAAGAATGTCTTCTCGGTGGATCATGTCGAGCGAATCCCGGAATTCGTGAAGCGGGCCTTCCAGATCGCGACCACCGGACGGCCCGGCCCCGTGCTCTTGAGCTTCCCGATGACGACGCTGCGGGCGATGCACGAATTCGCCGAAGAAGACCTTGACGTCGACACGCGCTACGCCCGGTGGCCGGCGTACCGACCGACGCCGCCCCGGCGCGAGATTTCCGCCGCGGTCGACGCAATCCTGTCCGCCAGGCGTCCGATCATCCTGGGCGGCGGCGGCGTGATGGCATCGGGGGCAATGGACGAGGTCAGGGAGCTCGCAGAACTGCTCGACATGCCCGTGGCGACGTCCTACATGGGAAAGGGCACGCTGCCCGAGAACCATCCCCTCAGCCTCGGACCCTATGGTCTCCTCGGGAGGCCGGCGTCAAACGAATACGTCCTTCAAGCGGACTTGGGGCTGGCCTTGGGGACTCGCTTCAACAATGTCGGCACGGCGGCCTGGCGCATTCCTGACAGAAAGACGCAACTGGTTCAGATCGACATCGAGCCGACCCAGATCGGCCGCAACTACGCGGTTGACCTGGCGCTGACAGGCGACATCAAGGCCGTCTTGCAGGAAATGCTCGGTCTTCTCAAGTCCGACCCTCGTGTCACGTACAAGACGACACAGCGCGACGCCGTTTCCGCCATTGCCGCGAATTGGCGATTGGAGAAGGGCATCGAGTCGCCGCTTGCCCAGGATCGCGATGCCAGGCCGGTGCATCCGATTCAGGTGATCCGCGCGATGCGGGATGCGATGCGGGACGACGACGTTCTTGTCTGTGATTCCGGGTTCAACCAGATCTGGGGCGGCCAGTATTTCGAGGTGCGGAGTCCGGGAAGAAACTACTTGGGGCCGCGCGGCTTCGGCGTGATGGGCTACGGGTTGCCTGCCGCCATCTCGCGCGCCTTGACGACGCCGGACCAGAAGGTCGTCTGCCTGACAGGAGACGGCGGTTTCGCCATGGTCGTGCAGGAGTTGGAGACTGCCGTGCGCAGCGGCGCCAACCTGACCGTCGTCGTCATGAACAACTCGAACATGCATTTCATCAAGGACAACCAGAGGCTCTTCTTTGACGGCCGCTACATTTCCACCGAGTTCACCGAACTGGACTACGCCGAAATAGCGCGCGCGTTCGGCTGCACTGGCATTCGGGTCGAGAACAGCGGCGAACTGGACCAGGCTCTTGCCGCCGCGATGCGCGGCGACAAGACGTCAGTGATCGACGTGCGCATTCTGGACGATGCCGTACCGGAGCGAGTCAGCCTCCAGTCGTTCAAGTGAACACACTTGATTTATTCCGCAACGAGCGCAACATCGTCGCCCGCCGCCCGAAAACGGCCCAAGTTGCCGCGAAACGTGCATGGCATGAAGCCGAACACGCAAATGTCCATCAACGCGATGATCCGACTTGGATTTCGTCTTTTCCCCGCGTCGCGAAGCTCACACCCGAATCATAGAAACAAAGCAAGAACAATTTTGGCCCGTGCCCGAGAAATGTTGCGTATGTTGCTTGATCGTGAGGCAGGATCACGCACGCGCGCATTGCAAAGGGCCGCTCGGCCGGTCAGCTGCGGGCGTCTCTCAGGAACCGCGCCATCCTTGCCCCGAACAATGCCGACGACACCGGAAGGTCAAGGCCTTCGCACGCCTCGTCCATGCGATCTTCCGGAACCACGCCCGGTGCACGAATGTCCAGGAGCATGCGAATCGCATCGTCGTCGAATTCCGGGTGGGGTTGAACGGTCAGGGCCCAGTTTCCGTATGCCAGGCCGGCATATTCGCAGCCGTCCGCCGTGGCTATGGTGCGCGCAACGTCCGGCTTCCTGACCACTTGGTCCTGATGCCATGCGTTCAGGGCAATGGTCTCGCCTTCGAAATCGTATTCGACGCGGCCGATCGACCACCCGCCGGAGAACTTCTCGACCCGTCCCCCGAGTGCCTGCGCGATGACCTGGTGTCCGAAACAGATTCCCACCATCGGGACGCCGTCCGTGCGGGCATTGCGGATGAAGTCTTCCAAGGGCGGGATGAAAGGCTGGTCATCGTAGGCGCCGTGAAGGGAGCCTGTCAGCAGCCAGCCTTCGGCATCACTGACGGAATCCGGGAATTCCATGTCGACCACGCTCCAGGTCCGAAAGGTCAGTCCATGGCCGGCGAGCACGCTTGAATAAAGGTCCGTGTACGTACGGTCCGCGTAGCCGTCCGCGGTCGGAAAGTGGCCGCATTGCAGGATGCCTATCTGCATGAAACACCTGAACTCCCTGCGCTGGACACTAGACCTGGGCAATTGCGGCGGCAAGCGCCTTGCGACGCGTCCGCCCGGCATGCCCGCACAGGTTCACATTTGGTGCCGCGGATCTGTCGATTTCGGTACCGCCAGAAGGGACTCCCGCCCCGTTCAGGCGACCAGACGATATCCGCCGGACTCGGTTATCAGCAAACGTGCATTCGACGGCTCCGGCTCGATTTTCTGCCGCAAGCGGTAGATATGCGTCTCCAGCGTGTGCGTCGTGACGCCGGCATTGTATCCCCATACCTCGTGGAGAAGCACGTCGCGCGCCACGACCCCGTCCGGCGCTCGATAGAGAAACTTCAGGATGTTCGTTTCCTTTTCGGTCAGGCGAATCTTCTTCTCGTCTTCCGTGAGCAGCATCTTCTGGGCGGGCTGGAACGTGTAGGGTCCAAGCTGAAACACCGCATCCTCTGACTGTTCGTGCTGCCTGAGCTGCGCACGAATCCGCGCAAGCAGCACGGGAAACTTGAACGGCTTGGTGACATAGTCATTGGCGCCGGCATCAAGACCCAGGATCGTGTCGGCATCGGTGTCGTGGCCCGTCAGCATGAGAATCGGACACTTGACGCCCTGCTTTCTCAGGACGCGACAAAGCTCGCGTCCGTCCGTGTCGGGCAGTCCGACGTCCAGTATCACCAGATCGTAAATTGCCTGCTTGACCTTCAGCGTGGCTTCCGCGCCGTTCACGGCCTCGAAGACGTCGAAGTCTTCGGTCAGAATCAGCTGTTCGCCAAGCGCCTCTCGCAGGTCGTCATCGTCATCCACCAGCAGGATCTTCTTCAGGTTCTGGGCCATTTCGTCCTCCACAGCCTTCCAGAAAGGAAATGCGGAGGTTCCGGTCACCTTGCAAGAAATGCTGCAATTTTTCACCGGGACGTGTCGCGGGCAGTGGAATTGTTTCAAAAAATCGCCCAAACAGTCCAGGTGGAAAACCTGAACGGCAACGGACACAGATGTCACTGAAACCGAGCATCCAGGAACGCATTGCGCGAGCACGTACAGACTTGCGTCTTGGTCTGCCGGTGGTGCTTGTCACCGACACGTCGAGTGCGCTGGTGCTCGCAGCCGACGGAGTCGACCCAGAAAGGCTCTCGGATGTCATGAGGCACGGTGCCTCCGTCCTGGCGATTACCGCCCGCCGCGCGGAGACGCTGAGCGCGCGGGCCTATGACGGCGACCTTGCACGGATTCGCCTGCCCGACGACGCGACTGCAGCCTGGGTCGCATCGGTTGCCGACCCGCAGGACGATCTCTCAAGCCCGATGAAGGGGCCCTTCATTTCGGAACGGGACGGCTCGGCCCGCATTCACGGGATCGCTCTCCAATTGGTCAAGTCCGCAAGACTTCTCCCCGCGGCCATAGTGACTGGCCTCGACGATGCGCCACCCGAGGAACTGACGGTGCTGGACACGAACGGCCTTGATGGATTCCTGGCGGCGCCGGCAACTCACGAGGAGGTCGTCTCAGGCCGGGTGCCAATGGCCCTCGCCGAACAAGGCCGCGTGCACGTGTTCCGGCCTCATGACGGCGGCGAGGATCATGTGGCAGCCGAAATCGGGCGGCCGGCCCGGAACGCCCCCGTGCTGACGAGACTGCATTCGGCTTGCTTCACCGGCGATGTCCTTGGTTCCCTGAAGTGCGATTGCGGGGCTCAGTTGCATGCCGCCCTGAAGCAGATGGAGGAAGAAGGGGCAGGCGTACTGCTCTATCTCCATCAGGAAGGTCGCGGCATCGGCCTGGCCAACAAGATGAGGGCCTACAGTCTGCAGGATCAGGGATTTGACACGGTAGAGGCCAATCACCGCCTAGGATTCGAGGATGACGAGCGCGACTTTCGCACGGGGGCTGACCTGCTGAAGCGACTTGGGTTTTCATCCGTACGCCTTCTGACCAACAATCCGGCAAAGGTCGAAATGATGAAAACGCAGGGAATCGAGGTCGTCGAACGGGTTCCCCTGCGGGCCGGGAAAACCGCCGAAAATGCCGACTACCTTGACGTCAAGGCCAGGAAGTCGGGACATCTTCTGTGAACGGTCCGGCGAAGGCGACCGAATTCGGATCGAGAGAACACCGTTTCGGACGAGCGTTTCCTCGAGCGCACGGCGGCAGGTCTGACGACCTGGTCTTGTCCCGGTCCGGGCTTTGGTTCCGGAAGCGGCGCTTTCCCTGCACCATTGGCCGCGGCGGCGTGGTCGAGGACAAGCGTGAAGGAGACGGCGGCACGCCTTCAGGCATCCATCGGATTGTCGGCATGCTTTACCGTGCCGACCGGGTGGCGAGACCTGCGCCCCTGGCCAGAACGATCCGTCCCGGTGACTGTTGGTGCGACGATGCCGGACACCCAGCCTACAACCACATGGTCCGGGCGCCCTTCGGGGCGTCCCACGAGCGGCTCTGGCGTTCAGACCGACTCTACGACCTGGTGTTGCTGACAGACTGGAACTGGCCGGACGCAAGGCCGGGATCGGGCTCGGCGATCTTCGTGCATCGCTGGCGACGAAAGGGTTGCCCTACGGAAGGCTGCATTGCGCTCCGGCCCGATCACCTGGCATGGATCGCTCGTGATCTCCCGATCGGCACGAGGCTGATCGTTCCGCCCCGAGCGTAACCCCTCGCCAGAAACGCGGTTCATCCTGCACGCCAGCGCAGGCGGCGCCGTGCGTTGCGTCTCCTGTGGTCACGGCCTGTGCCCATGCAAGGCACGGCCAGTTCACTGCGCTCCGCGTTGTCTCTTGAAGGCGGCGGGAACAGCCTGGTTTTCCGAGATGAGGACAAGACGTGCTTCGCGCCCGTTCCCTTCCAGCCGTTGCGCCATTTCGGCGCCCGTGCGCTTGAACGCGCCCTCGCATCTTCGAACGCCTCCGGATGATGCATCTCCGTTCCGCAACGCCAGTTTCCGACTGCCCGCCATGGTCTGTGCCGACGGGAGGCATGCTGCCTTGCCCTGACCAGGCTCAATTCGAAGAACTCGCCTGCCTCAACCGCGCTCCCGCGCCCCGAAGACTGCGGAACCCACGCGGACATGCGTGGCCCCCTGGGCGATCGCCTCCTCGACATCTCCGCTCATTCCCATTGAAAGGCCAGGCAGATCGTTGCGATCCGCAATCTTTTTCAGGAGCGCGAAATGCAGGCTGGGAGGCTCGTCGACAGGTGGAAGGCACATGAGCCCCTTCAACGGCAGTTCAAGCGCCCTGCATCCCGCAACCAGTTCATCCGCCTCCTCCACGGCAACGCCGGCCTTCTGAGGTTCGTTGCCGGTGTTCACCTGGACGAACAGGTCAGGGCAAGAACCGGTCTCGCCCGCAATCCGGGCGATCGTCGTGGCAAGTTTCAGGCGGTCGACCACGTGGATGGCATCGAACAACGCCATGGCGGACCGCACCTTGTTGGTCTGCAGCGCGCCGACAAGGTGCAATTCAACGTCCGGGAACCGTTCACGAAATGCTGGCCACCTGCCTTGGGCTTCCTGCAGCCGGTTCTCGCCGAAGACGCGATGCCCTTGCCCGAGCACTGCCTCTATGCGGTCAGTCGGCTGGAGCTTTGACACGGCGATCAGCGAAATGTCGGCAACATCGCGGCCGTGGGCATCGGCGGCACGGGCAATGCGCGTCCTGGTTTCATTCAGCGACATGGCCGTCCTCTCTCAGTATGTCGATCATCGGTTTCAAGTCCGCTTCGAATCTCCGCCAGCCCTTCACCGACGCGCTCGTAATGGGCTGACGCACCTGGAAGACGCTTAGCGTCTGGACCCGGCCAGCGCGTTCGTGAAAGTTCAGGCACGCGTCCTCCCAATCAAGCCCGCAAGCCGCGATCAACCTCCTGGTCTCCTCCTCCGGATCCGCGACCAGCGTCTCGTATGACACTTCATGAAACCAGTCCGGCACGCGCTCGCGCCAGAGGCCGATCATGCGTTCGAATTCGTCGTAGTACCGCGCAAGCTTTTCAAGGTCATAGGCGTAACCGTGCGTGCCCTGGGCAAACCGGCTCTTGTAGATCGAGAACAGGTTGTCCCTCGGATCCCGTCGCACCACAACGAAGCGCGCATTCGGCAGAGCCAGCTTCAGGGCTCCGATGTGCTCGAACGTGTAGATGGACTTGTCGGTCACGTGACGTGCGCCAGGAAACCGCCTCCCGATGGCCTTGGAGTAGTCCCGGCCGATGCCGGCAACGACATCCGGGTCGGGATCGTCACCGGGCCTGCCCGGTCTTTCGACCTGCAGCGCACGGCAGAAATAGGATGCAAACCCGAGTTCGCCGCCGCTCTCCACGCCCGAATGCGCGGCTATGATCTGCTCGACAAGCGTCGTGCCGGACCGGGGCAGCCCGGTCACGAAAATCGGTGCGAAACTGTTCTCGGCAGCTGCGCGCGTCCTCGTGAAATCAATCCGTCCATAGGCTTCGCGACACTCGGCGATTTCGGAGAATCTCTGTTCTGCGGACACGCTGGACAGCTCGTCCGCAATCCGGTTCGCCTCGCCGAGAAACCGGAAGACGCGCGCGTCGTCACGGGTGTCCTCAAGGGCCTTGGCGACGGCGAATCCGAGGTTCATGCGATCCTCGTCGCCGATGTCCGTTCGCTCGAACAGATCGATCATTTTGTCGACAATCGGGTCGTCCCTGGTGGCCTTGTGGCTGATCATGAGGCGGCGATAGGCATCGCCGTTCTTCGGGTGCTGCTCGATGACGCTTCGAAAGAGATCATGCGCCTCGTCGAAGTCGCCTCGTGTCTGCAGCATCGAGGCCTTGAACATGAGCGCCCCGGCGTGCGTCGGCGCGTCTTTCAGGACCTGGTCGATCTCGGCGAGCGCGTCCGCAGACCTTTGGACATTCTCAAGCGCATCCGCAAAGGCAAGACGCAGACCGACCGAAACGCCATTCCTGCTCCGTGCGGCAAGCGTGATCACACGCGCGTAGGCCTCGACGGCAGCATCGTGGTCGCCGTGGCGGGCACAGGCATCCCCGAGCTCGATGAAGAGGCGGGCATCCTTGCGGTCAAGCCGGGACGCCCGTTCCAGGAGCACAATGGCCGCTTGGTGATGGCCGAGCCTTGAAAGCGATGCTCCCAGTCCCGCCAGTCCAGGCACGCCGTCGGGCGCAAGGATCACAGCAGGCCGCAGGGCCTTTGCCGCGTCGCGAATTCGGCCCGCGTTGAACAGGACCCGGCCAGCGCCGCCGTAGGCCTCGGCGTAGTCCGGATCCAGCTTGATGGCGCGCTGGTAGCTGGCGATGGCGTCGTCTGACCGGTCCTGGGAGGCCAAGGCCTCGGCGAGGATGCAGGCAACCACGGCGGAGCGCGGAGCCTTGCGCAGGAGCGCGGCGGCCTTCGCCTCGACTGCCGCCGCGTCACCGGAACGGAGACCGGCAGCCAGCCCGGCGATGACCTTGGAAGGCACGCCCCCCAGGCGCGGGCGCGACGCCTTGCGCAGAGACCCGAACCTGTCCTGCAGCCGGGCGCGGACTTGCGGGCTGACGGGAGCGGACTTCAGGGCGGCAAGGAATCCTCGCCTGTCGACCTTGCTGCCGCCGAGGGCGACCGCTTCCGCCCATCCCTGCCACACCTGTTCGGTATCAGGCTGCAGGGCTGCAGCATGACGGAACCACGCGATGGAGTCCTTGAAGCGCAGGGTCCTGAGCAGCAGACGCGCCACCTGGAAGCTCGCATCGGCATGTTCGGGGTTGTTCGCGGCGACACCCAGAAATTCCGTCAGGGCCTCGCGGAACTTCTTCTCCGCGAGAAGCCTGACTCCGGCTTCATGCGCGAAAGCGCGGTCAGCGGGCTGGGGTCGGGAAGGTGGCATGCGGCGCGTCCGGAAACTTGCCGCGAGACTATGTTCGAGCCCGCCTGATGTCGAGAAGCGGAAGGCGCCTGGGGCGGATCGACCGCAGGGTCGTTGACCTGTCCGATGCAAGTGGCGCGAAGCCGGCTCGTTCAGCGCTTCCCGGCAGCGCCCGCTGCCTGCACATGCGGGCTGGCGATGTCCGGGCGGCATCCCTGCACTCGAAATCCCTTGAGCCGCCTCGGTCTCTCGGTTACTCATGCATGGGATCCGGAGGCAGCGTGCCCCTTTCTGCATGGATGGCCAGAGAATGAGACCTAGTCGATTCGCCCCTTTGCTGACGATCATTGCAGTGATCCTGTCCGGTTGCGGCTCGGACCAAAGCGAGTCCAGCAGCAGTTCTTCGGGTTCCGCCCCGGAGGAAGAGCGCCGGGAGACCATCTGGGACCTCTTCACCAACATTGACGACCCGAATACGACGCTCGAGGTCAACAAGTACATCTGGAACGCTTCGCTCGATGTCCTGAGCTTCCTTCCGGTCGAATCCGCCGACCCCTTCTCGGGCGTGATCGTGACCGGCTACGGCACGCCGCCGGGCGGCAACCGTGCGTATCGCGCGACCATCATCGTGCGTGACCCGGCACTTGATGCCCGCTCGCTGAAGATCGCGCTCCTGACCCGTTCTGGCCCTGCATCGACGGAAACCGTACGCACCGTCGAGAACGCCATCCTTACCCGCGCACGCCAGCTCCGGGTTCAGGACCGGGGCCTCTGACGACCCCGCAGGTGCCGCGAAGCCTGACGCGCCCGCGAGCGTTGCTCCCCCTAGACCTTGATCGCAGCCCGGAATAATCAGGCGCTGCACGAAGCCCGAGGATGGCACATGTCCGGCTACGACACGAAAACCATCGAACCGAAATGGCAGGCCCGCTGGCAAGAGGCAGAGACCTTCCTGGCCGCCCGCGACAAGGGCAGGCCGAAATACTACGTGCTCGAGATGTTCCCCTATCCCTCGGGGCGCATCCACATCGGGCATGTGCGGAACTACACCATGGGCGACGTCATTGCGCGCTACAAGCGGGCAACCGGCCACAGCGTCCTGCACCCCATGGGCTGGGACGCGTTCGGCATGCCGGCCGAAAACGCCGCCATGGCCTCGGGCGGCCACCCGCGGGACTGGACCTACGGCAACATCGACACCATGCGCGAACAGTTGAAGCCACTCGGTCTCTCCATCGACTGGTCCCGTGAATTCGCCACCTGCGACCCGGAATACTACGGCCAGCAGCAATCCATGTTCATCGACTTCATGGAAAAGGGCCTCGCATACCGCAAGAGCGCGACGGTGAACTGGGATCCGGTCGACATGACCGTTCTGGCCAACGAGCAAGTCATCGACGGCAAGGGCTGGCGCTCAGGAGCCGAAGTGGAGCGGCGCGAATTGACGCAGTGGTTCTTCCGGATCAGCGACTTCTCGGAGGAACTGCTGGACGCAATTGACGGGCTGGATGACTGGCCGGCGAAGGTCAAGCTGATGCAGCAGAACTGGATCGGCAGATCGCGCGGCCTGCGACTCTCGTTCGAGCGCACCGATGGCGGCGATGCCATCGAGGTGTACACGACACGCCCCGACACGCTCCTGGGAGCGTCCTTCATCGGCATTTCCCCTGACCACCCGCTGGCGAGGAAGCTGGCGGAAGACAACCCCGAGGTGGAGACCTTCCGCACGGCGTGCCAGAAAGCCGGCGCGACCGAAGAGGCGCTGGAGAAGGCGGAAAAGCTCGGCTTGGACACGGGGCTTGCCGTGAAGCACCCGCTGGACCCGAATTGGGAACTTCCGGTCTGGATCGCAAACTTCATTCTCATGGACTATGGCACCGGCGCGATCTTCGGCTCCCCCGCACACGACCAGCGCGACCTCGACTTCTGCCGAAAGTACGATCTGCCGGTCATCGACACGTTCCTTTCCCTCGACAGTCCGCAACCGGTCGAAGACGAGGCGTTCGTTCCGCCGAAGACGGAACGCGTCAAGTGGATCGACCATTTCACGGGAATCGATGTCGCGACGGGGCAGGAAGCCATCGACGCCACGATCGACTTCGCCGAAGCGAAGGGCTGGGGCGAGGGAGTCGTGCAATACCGCCTGCGCGACTGGGGCCTGTCCCGCCAGCGCTACTGGGGCTGCCCGATTCCGGTCGTCCACTGCGATGGCTGCGGCACCGTGCCGGAGAAGAAGGAAAACCTGCCGGTTCTCCTTCCCGAAGACGTAAGCTTCGATGAACCGGGCAACCCGCTCGGGCGCCATCCGACCTGGCACGACACTCCGTGCCCAAACTGTGGAAAGCCGGCCAAGCGCGAAACCGACACCATGGACACGTTCGTCGATTCATCCTGGTACTTCGTGCGCTTCACGGCACCTCGGGCAGAGACTCCGGCGGACATGGACGAGGCTGCCTACTGGATGAACGTCGACCAGTACATCGGCGGCATCGAGCACGCGATTCTCCACCTTCTGTATTCCCGCTTCTTCGCCCGGGCCATGCATCTCTGCGGTCACCTGCCGAAGTCGGCCATCGAGCCTTTCGACGCGCTGTTCACGCAGGGCATGGTGACGCACGCCATCTACCAGACCCGGGACGCAAGCGGTCGCAGGACCTACCATTACCCGGAAGACGTGGAGCTGAGGGACGGAAAGGGCTGCCTGAAGGACGGCAGAGAGGTCGAGATCATTCCCTCGGCAAAGATGTCCAAGTCCAAGAAGAACGTGGTCGACCCGGTCGACATCATTGACCGTTACGGCGCCGACACGGCGCGCTGGTTCGTTCTGAGCGACTCGCCGCCCGAGCGCGACGTGGAGTGGACCGCCGCCGGGGCCGAAGCTGCGCACAAGCATCTTGCGCGGATTCACCGAATCTCGACGGAGATCGCCGCAGGCAAGGACACCGGATCGGACGACGACGCCTTGTTGCGCGAACTCCACAGGACAGTTCACGACGTGACCATGGGGATCGAGAGCTTTGGCTTCAACACGTCGATCGCCAAGCTCTACGCATTCACGAACGTTCTTGCGAGATCAAGGGCATCGCATTCCGCCAGGCAAGAGGCAATCAAGGTCCTGGCTCAACTCATGTCGCCCATGACACCGCACCTGGCGGAAGAGATATGGGAAATGCAGGGTGGCAAGGGGCTGGCGGCGGACGCCCCCTGGCCGGAAGCGGACGAGGCGTATCTGGTTGAGGATTCCGTGACGCTGCCGATCCAGGTCAACGGCAAGCGACGATCCGAAATCGTTGTTGCCACGGATATTGACAGTGCCGAGGTTGAAAAACTCGTGCTTGCCGATCAAGCTGTCGTCAGGGCGCTGGCAGGTGGCCAGCCGAAGAAACTGATCGTCGTGCCTGGCCGGATCGTCAATGTCGTCGTCTAGAACATCCTGCGCATGCCTCGCCCGCTCACCGGGTGCGGGGACTTCAGGCGCACGTCACACCCGCAGGGCCGCGATTCTGTCGCTCGCCGCGCTGGCCGGCTGCGGCTTTTCGCCGATTCACGGGCCCGGAGGTTCCGCCCGCGGTCTCAAGGGCCGCATCGCTGTCCTGGCACCGGCCGACGAGGAGGGCGCGGCACTTGTCCGCCGACTTGAGGACCGGCTCGGGACTCCGCGGGAAACCGACTTCGTCCTGGCCGCGCAGATCCGGATCGGCGAAACGGCGGTCGGTTTCTTGTCCGGTGCCGAAATCAGCCGCTTCAATGTCGAAGGCCAGGTGGACTGGCAATTGACCGACGGCACCGGCGCCACCGTCGCGACCGGCCGCGAACGTGGCTTCACCAGCTATGCCGCGACATCGACCACCGTTGCGACGACGTCCGCCCGCCGCGATGCCCGTCGCCGTCTCATGGTCATCCTCGCCGACCACATTGCCACAAGCATCCTGACCCGCGACTCATGAAGCTCTCGACCCGGAATGCTCCGGCCTACTTTGCCAAGCCCGACGAGACCTCCACAGGCCTGCTGATCCATGGCGCGGACGCCATGCGGGTCGCTCTGCGCCGCCAGGAAGTCATCAAGGCACTCATCGGACCTGGCGGCGAGGACGAAATGCGCCTGACCCGCATTCCTGCAGCGGAGCTCCGCAAGGACACGGCACTGCTTGCAGACGCCGTGAAGGCGCGGAGCTTCTTCCCCGGCCTCCACGTCGCATATGTCGAGGGCGCGGGCGACGGGCTGGCCGACACGATTGCCGCTGCCCTGGCTGACTGGTCCGAAGGCGATGCCCAGGTCATCGTCACTGCGGGCAGCCTGCCCGCACGTTCGAAGCTGCGGGGAATCTTCGAGAACCACGAGAACGCATACGCAACGGGAATCTACGACGACCCGCCCTCCCGCGCCGAAACCGAGGCGGCCCTGAAGGCAGCGGGGCTCACGAACATCTCCGCGGACGCCATGTCGTCACTCGCCGAATTGTCGCGCGTCCTGGATCCTGGCGAGTTTGGCCAGACTCTTGAAAAGATCGCGCTCTACAAGTCGGGCGACGAGACGCCGCTCACGCCGGACGAGATCGCTCTTTCCGGCCCCAGTTCCGTGGAGGCCGGCATCGACGATGTCCTCAACGTCGCGACTGACGGCAAGACCCACGAGGTCGGACCCGTATTGCGGCGTCTCGAGGCACAAGGAACCACCCCCGTCAGCCTCTGCATCGGCGCCACCAGGCATTTTCGGAGGCTGCACCTGGTTGCCGCTGACCCTGGGGGCCCGGGCGCGGGGGCTTCCAGGCTCAGGCCGCCTGTATTCGGCCCGCGCCGCGACCGCTTGCAACGGCAGGCAACCCGATGGGGCATGCGCAAACTGGAACGTGCACTTGCAATTTTGCTCGACACCGATCTCAAGCTCAGGTCCGGGGCGCGAATCCCCGAAATGGCCGTGATGGAGCGCGCGCTCCTCCGGATCGCCTTTCTGGGAAGGCGGTGACGCCAGCGACAGCAACGCATGCCTTGCTCGTCACGCTAACAGGAGCCATAATGGGCCCATCCAGCAAAATGTGCGTGGAACGAACCGATCGCATTGCCGCTATGGCCGGAATCCACCAGTCAGCGACCCCTCCCTGAAGGGAGGGGCTTAAGGAACGAAGGTTCCGAGAGCCCATGCTGACCAGCACAAGAAAGGAGACTACGATCCAATCTACCTTGCACCATACGTTCAAGACCCACTCCGGGGTGCTTCCTCAGCCCCGGACCCTGGAAGAATCGTTTGCAGACACGCCGGGTCGGGCACGAAACGGGGCGATTCCAAACGCGGGGGTGCAAGCTGTGCGAGGGGAGACCGGCTTCGGCCGGCGTCACCGGGGAAGCGCGAGCGACCCCGAGAGCGGCGTGAGCCGCGTCTTCGTCCTGGACCGGTGCGGCGACCCGCTGATGCCGTGCCACCCGGCCCGGGCGAGAAGGCTCCTGAAGAAGGGCCGCGCCGTCGTGGTGCGGCTCCATCCCTTCACGATCCGTCTCCGGGACCGGGTCGGAGGGGAGACCCAGGAGGTCGGGCTGAAGGTTGATCCCGGCGCGAAGACCACCGGCCTGGCGCTGGTGCGGGAGGACGGCGAGGTCCTGTTCCTGGCCGAGATCGAGCACAGGGGGGAGAGAGTCCGCAGGTCGATGCGGCAACGTGCCGGTTACCGGAGACGGCGACGCTCGGCGAACCTGCGCTACCGGAAGAAGCGGTTCCTGAACAGGCGCTCCGGGAGAAAGCTCCCGCCCTCGCTGCAGTCGCGGGTCGACAACGTGGCCTCGTGGACGGAGCGGCTGCGCAGGCTCGCGCCCGTGACCTCCATCGCGTGCGAGGTCGTCCGGTTCGACACCCAGGCGCTGGAGAACCCGGAGATCGCGGGCGCGGAGTACCAGCAGGGGACCCTCGCCGGATACGAGGTCAGGGAATGCCTGCTCGAGAAGTGGGGACGGACGTGCGCCTGTTGCGGTGCCACGGACACGCCGCTGCAAGTCGACCACGTGCGCCCGAAGGCAAGGGGCGGCTCCGACCGGGTCTCGAACCTGGCCCTCGCGTGCCCGTCCTGCAACCAGGCCAAGGGCGCGCAGCCGGTGGAGACCTTCCTGGCAGGCCGTCCCGAGCGTCTCCGGAGGGTGCTGGCGCAGGCGAAAGCGCCGCTCTCCGCCGCCGCCGCCGTCAACGCCACCCGCCGCGTCCTGTTCGAGGCATTGAAGCGGACGGGGCTGCCCGTCGCCGGCTTCTCGGGCGGGCGGACGAAGTTCAACCGCACGCGGCTGGGGATCCCGAAGTCGCATGCCCTCGACGCCGCCTGCGTCGGCGAGACGCCTGCGCTGAAGGGCTGGAGGCAGGGCGTGCTCGCGATCAGGGCCATGGGCCGGGGCGCGTATGCGCGGACCCGCGTGGACCGGTCCGGGTTCCCGGTCGGCTACCTGATGGCGGAGAAGTCCGTGCGCGGCTTCCGCACGGGCGACATCGTGCGCGCGACCGTGCCCTCGGGGAAGAAGAGGGGTGTCCACGTGGGCCGCGTCGCGGTGCGCCGGACAGGCTCCTTCAACGTCCAGACGGCGGAGGGGACGGTGCAGGGGATCTCGCACCGGCACTGCCGCGTCGTCCAGCGCGGCGACGGCTACGGATATCACGTCGACACGTCACGGATGAAGGAGACGGCAACGATGCACGAAACACGGGAGCCCGCATTCCTCCCCGCCCTGAAGGACGGGGTTTCCTGCGGGATGATTAGATGAAACTGACACGAATCCTGATTGCCTCCCTCTTTCTCGCACCTGCCGTAAGTCCGGCCGTTGCCGAACTGACGGCGGATCAGGTGCTTGAGAATCGTCTGTCCGTGTACTCGACTCCCGGCATCACTGTGCGGGCAGGAGGCAAGCGCCGATCAGGAAACGTGCTGACCGTCGACCGATTTCTGGCAGAGGCGGAACTGCCTGATCAGGAAGGAACGCTCCTGGTTGCCGTCGGCGGCGCCAGTTTCGCCGAGCGCGAAGACGGGACCGTCCTCATGACCTATCCGCCGGAATCTCCGTTGACGGTCCAGACGCTTACATCGGAGGGCGAAGAGTTCACGCTTGTGGCGAAAGTCAGGCAATCCGGTGCGCGAACCGTGGTCTCCGGCACGCCGGACCGGATTCGCTACGAATCCGCCGCCCCGTCGATCACCATCGACGACTTGCGCATAGTCGAACCGGACATGACCGATGACCTGCCCATCGTCGCATCGATCAAGATGGTGGGCTACGAGAGCAATTCGGACATCAGTGGTGCTGCAATCGGGGAGTTCCGAGGCGAGGACATCCTGGACAGCTTCCAGTTGCATGTGGACGTCAACCAGAATGGTGATGGCGAGTCATTCAGCCTGCGGTTCGAAATTGCCGACATCGCCGCACAGTCCTCCGGCACGATTGCGTGGCAGGGTCTGGGGAATTCCCTTGTCGCGACGATCCTGGATGGAAACACGCTCGACATTTCCGCGAGTCTTGGACACGCACGCTACTTGCTGACTGGAAAGGGACCGGATGCGGAGCACTTCGAGATATCGTCCGAGAGTTCGTCGAGCGACGTGTCCGTCAAGATGGATCGAGACGGCATCGACTACCGCGGCTCGACGCATGGTGCGGTCCTGTCCGTCTTCGCTTCCGACATGTTCGACTCCCTGTCGGAGTTCAGGCTGCCGGAACTGAGCGCTCGATTCCTGCTTCCGATCGTGCCGGAGCAGGAGCCCCAGGACTTTGCAGCCCGCTTCGCGGTCAAGGGGTTCGAGATGAATCAAGAGCTCTGGTCGATGTTCGACCCCGCGGGCGTGATTGACCGCGAACCCGTGACCGCCGTCCTTGACGCGGGCGGCAAGGTGATCGTGCTGCAAGACAGTCTTGACGGCGATTTCTCCGAGATCTTGAATTTGGATCATGCCCCGGTCGACATCCGTTCCCTTGACCTGAACGAGATCTGGCTCAAGCTGGCCGGCGTCGAGGTCACTGGAGAGGGTTCCTTTGCGTTCATCACGCGATCCGACGCGCCATGGCCCGTCGGCAGTGCGAACCTTGCAGTCACCGGCGTGGACAAGCTTCTCGACGGGCTGGTGGAAATCGGAATCGTGCAGGATCTTCAGGCGTTGGCGTTCCGCGGCATGGTGGAAGCACTTGCACGGCCCGATGACGGGCTGGACAACTTTGGCCTGACCATCGAAACCGGAGAGGATGGCTCCGTTGTCGTGAACGGCCAGCGCATTCAGTAGACCCCGTCAAGGCAGTCAGGAGGAGCGCGAAGAGCTTCTGCATTGCGCTTGCCTGCAACTCGACGAGCGAGACCAGGCGCCTTTCGGACTCAGCTCTGAGCCCGTGCCACGACTGCCTCCTCGAATCTGGAAAAGAACCGGTCCGCGAGCTTCTTTGCGAAGGAATCGATGAGTCTGCTGCCGAGTTGGGCCAGCTTGCCCCCGACCTTCGCCTCCACTTCATAGCTGAGCCTGGTGCCGTCGCCTTCCGGCTCCAGCTGCACCAAGGCCCCGCCCTTGGCAAATCCTGCCGCTCCGCCTTTGCCTTCGCCTTCCAGCCGGCAGCTCTTCCCCGGATCGATGTCCCTGAAAGAGACCGCGCCCCTGAAAGTCGCCTTGACCGGTCCAACCTTCTGAACCACGACCGCCTCGAAACCGTCGTCGAGGCTGCCGGACAGTTCCTCGCAACCCGGAATGCACGTCTTCAAAACCTCCGCATCGAGGATGCTTGCCCAGACGACGTCGGGCGGAACCCCGATCACGCGCTTTCCAACCATTTTCATTCGCACGTCCTGCCTGAAGATCTTGCTTCGTGGATCAGGCAGGGCGCTCGGGATGTCAACACGCACGTCGCTTGAAGCCCGGGGCCTGCCGCACTAGGTCGGGCCCATGACCTCATTAGCCAAACTGACAGATGCCCTCCTCCACGCGGCGACAAGGGCGGGCGCAGAAACAGCGGATGCCATCGCGATCAAGGGGCATTCCGTCGCGGTCGAAGTGCGAGACCGCGCACTGGAGCATGCGGAAAGCGCCGAGAGCGTCGAGATCGGCCTACGCGTGCTGCTCGGCCAGCGCCAGGCCACCGTCGCCTCGTCTGACACCGGCGCTGAAGCCATTGCCGAAATGGCGGAACGTGCCATCGACATGGCGAGGGTCGCACCGGAAGATGCCCATGTCGGCCTCGCCGACCCGGATCAGCTTGCGCGGCACTGGGATCTGGGCGCGCTGGACCTGGTCGACGGCTCGGACCCGCCGGCTCCGGCGGAAATGGAAAGAACCGCGCTACTGGCCGAAGCGGCAGCACTCTCGCATCAGGGCATCTCGCAGGTTGCCGTTGCCGCCGCGTCATTCGGGCAGAGCGCGTTTCATCTTGCTGCTACCAACGGTTTTTCGGGCGGATGGGAGCACACGTCTCACGGCACCGATTGCGTCGCCATTTCCGGCGAGGGTCTCGAAATGGAGCGTGACCATTGCAGCGAAAGCCGAATTCACCGTTCCGACCTGCCTGACGCCGAAGACATCGGACATCGCGCTGCTGAACGCGCCCTTGCCCGCGCCGGTGCGCGAAAGCCCGAAACCGGCGCCTTTCCCGTCCTCTATGACGAACGCGTCGCCGGCAGCCTGATCGGCCATCTGGTGCATGCCGCAAACGGCTCGGCCGTGGCGCGCGGCAGTTCCTGGCTTCGCGACAGGCTTGGAGAATCGGTCCTGCCCGACGGGCTGTCCATCAGCGAGAATCCGCACCGTCCCAGGGTCTCAGGTTCTCGGCCATTCGATGCCGAGGGCCTGCCGACGCGCGCCCGAAAGATCGTCGAAGACGGAATTCTGAACGGGTGGACGCTTGATCTCGCGACCGCCCGCAAGCTCGGCATGGAAAGCACTGCCAGCGCATCCCGGGGCCCGGCCTCGCCGCCCACCCCGTCGGTCACGAACATCGCGTTGACCGAGGGCTGCGTTTCCCGCGACGACCTGATTCGCGACATGGGAAACGGCCTGATGGTCACTTCGCTGATGGGGACGTCGATAAATCCCACGACCGGCGACTACTCACGCGGTGCCAGCGGGTTCTGGATCGAGAACGGCGAGATCGCCTACCCGGTCAACGAGTGCACGATCGCGGGCAACCTGCACGACATGTTCCGAACCATCCGCCCTGCAAATGATGCGCGCCACCATCTGCGAAGGGTCGTTCCGTCGCTCCTGGTCGAGGGCCTGACCGTTGCCGGCAAGTGATCTCGACCTTCTCGAGGAAACGGCGCGCGAAGCCGGGGAGATCGCGAGCCGTTTCTGGCGCGGCGACCAGCAGGTTTGGGACAAGGGCAAGGAAGGTCCGGTCAGCGAAGCCGATCTCGCGGTCGACCGGCACCTGAAGGAACGGCTTCTGAACATGCGTCCCGACTACGGCTGGGTCAGCGAGGAAACCGTGGACGACCCCGTTCGGCTTTCTGCCAAGCGGGTCTTCATCATCGATCCCATTGACGGGACGCGTTCCTTCATTGCCGGGGAACACACCTGGGCGCATTCGCTTGCGGTGGCGGAAGACGGCCGGGTGGTCGCGGCCTGCGTCTTTCTGCCCGTTCGGGCGAAAACCTATCTTGCGGCGGACGGCGCAGGCGCGACACTGAACGGCACGCCGATCGCGGCGTTGCAGCGCGACAGGCTGGAAGGGGCTTCCTTGCTGAGCTCGCGCGTCGGGCTCAGTCCCAAATACTGGTCAGGCGGACCCCCGGACGTGAAGCGTCACTTCCGGTCTTCGTTCGCGTACCGCCTGGCACTCGTGGCCGAGGGCAGCTTCGATGCATCGCTGACGCTTCGACCGACATGGGAATGGGACGTCGCGGCAGGCGCTCTCATTGCAACGGAGAGCGGGGCGCGTGTCAGTGACCGAAACGGCCGCAGCCCGGAATTCAACAGCGGCACACGCCAAGTGGACGGCGTGATTGCCGGCGGCCATACCGTGCACGGGGAACTGTTGAAACGCTTGGCGTGATTGCGGCGATGCCTTCAGAACGCTTCGCGTGCCCTTGGCTCTTCAGGCCAGCTCTTCGGGCATGCTGTCGACAACGATGTCCATGGCCTTGCGCATGACAGAGGGCAGATCCTCCCTGCGCAAGCCGGCCACGAAGTGCCCGCAATCAGCTCGCGCATCGTTCTGCAGCTCCGCCACGCGCAACGAGAGACGCAGCTGGAAATGCGTGAAGGCATGCCGCACCTCGGCGCCTGGATTCCACCATTCGCCTTGAATCGGCGGCGCCTCCTCCGGCGGTTCCGCGGTCCATTCGGTTCCCGGCCAGCCCAGCATGCCTCCGAGAAGGCCCTTTTCCGGTCTCGTCTGCACCAACCACGCACCGTCCGCGCGTCGCGCCAAGTAGGCAATGCCGTAGCGCACGGGCCTTGCCGTCTTGGCCGCTCTCTTCGGCAACTCCAGATGCCGGCCCGCCGCCATCGCCTGGCAGTTGCCCGACCACGGGCAAAGGCCGCAGGCCGGGGACTTCGGCGTGCAGATCGTGGCCCCCAAGTCCATGACGGCCTGCGCATAATCTCCTGGGCGCTCTGCAGGGGTCAGCCGCGTTGCAAGGGCGACCAGTTCGGGCTTTGCCTTGGGAAGCGGGGTCTCGACGCTGAACAGCCTCGACATGACCCGTTCCACGTTTCCGTCAACCACCGTCTCGGGCCGGTTGAAGGCGATCGCGGCAACAGCGGCGGCCGTGTAGGGGCCGATGCCAGGCAGGCGCAGCAAGTCTGCGCGCGTTTCGGGAAACCGACCGCCGTGGTCCTGAGCGATCGACCGGGCGCACTTCAGGAGATTCCGCGCCCGCGCGTAGTAGCCGAGGCCGGCCCACTCGGCCATGACATGCGCATCTTCAGCTGCAGCAAGCGACCTGACATCTGGCCATTTCTCGACAAAGCGCTGGAAATACGCCCGAACGGCAGCCACCGTAGTCTGCTGAAGCATGATCTCGCTCAGCCACACTTGATACGGGTCGGGAACCTCGCCCGCCTTCCGTTCCGACGGGCCAACGCGCCACGGCAGGTCGCGTGCGTGCGCATCGTACCACTCCAGGAGAATCGTGGCGGACGGGTCACGCATTGTTTATGCCTCAGTCCCGGGCTTTCGACTGGTCACGGCGCACATGATCCCTAGAATAGAGCGAGGGCGGTCTTTCGGAAAGCGATCGATGAAGGCGCAAGGCAAGATTCACGAACCAAAGCGCCGCGAACGCGGATTCGAGCGTGCCTCAATCCTTGTCGCGGGCCCTGTCCGCGCGGCGGGAGAGCATCGCGGCTTTGCGGTTTCGCGACTTCTCACGCATTGGACCGAAGTGGCCGGCCCGGACATCGCTCGCGTCTCGCGACCGGTCGAGGTCACCTATGGCCGCGGGCTCGGGGCGACGCTCACTCTCCTGACGACAGGCCCCGAGGCGCCGATGCTGGAGATGCAAAAGGACAGAATCCGCGAGCGCGTGAACGCGTGCTACGGCTACGGCGCGATCGAGAAGATCCGCATCACGCAGACCGCCGCAACCGGATTTGGCGCTCCAGACGCGGTCTCGGGGCGCAATGACAAGGACACCAGGACTGCGGGGCCGACTTCGATCAAGGCGAAGGAAGCCGCCAGCGAGATCCGGGACGAAAGTCTCCGCAAGGCGCTTGAGCGCCTCGGCACAAACGTCCTGTTCGACGAAGAACGAAAGTGAGGTTTCGGCCATGATCCGACGATTGACGATTCTTGCCGCGCTGGCCGCTGTTGCCTTCGCGACCGCACATATCCTCTCCGTGCGCAACGTGCTGCCCGGCCCCGTCGGCCAGGCCCTGGCACAGGACGCCAAGGACATCGACACGTCGATGATCAAGGAGATGACGCTCGGCAATCCGGACGCGGCAGTGACCGTGATCGAGTACGCCTCCTTCACGTGTCCGCATTGCGCGACGTTCCACGCCGGGCCGTACAGGCAGCTCAAGACCGAATACATCGATCCCGGACTGATCAACTTCATCTACCGTGAAGTCTATTTTGACCGCCCTGGCCTTTGGGCCAGCATCACGGCCCGTTGCGGGGAAGGCGCCGAGGGCAGGTTTTTCGGCATCGTGGACATGCTCTACGAACAGCAGCGGGACTGGGCCGGCGGCAGCAGTGACTCTCAAGAGATCGTCGAGAGGCTTCGCAGGATCGGCAAGACGGCCGGGCTGACGGATGCGGATCTCGACGGGTGCTTCACCGACGGCGACCGGGCACAGGCGCTCTACGCCCTGTATCTGCAGAACGCGGACGCAGACGGCGTCAGGTCCACGCCAAGTTTCGTCATTGACGGCAAGCTCCATGGCAACATGTCCTATGGCGAGTTGAAGGCCCTGATCGACGAAGCGCTCGACGGGTGATGACGCCGTTGCTCGCGGAGGTGGCGGCATGATTCCGTGTCATTGGCCGTCGGACCAAATCCGGCCCTTCCACCCCTGAAGGCCTGCCAGCCCGCCAGACTCGGGATCCCTCGATATCAGAGGACACGCCACCTGGATTGCGGTCGCGGCGATCATTCGGTCAATGGGATCCGGATGATCCCATCCCAATGAACCAGCCAGGATTGCCATCCGCCCCGAATATTGCGCGACACGGAATCCCTGGGCAAGACACAGGTTGTCAAGAGTGCCAACGCAGGGTGCCATCTCGGGCCATTTTCCCTTGTGCACCTTCAGCGCGATCTCATGGAGGGCGCAGGGTAGCACGCGAACCGTTGCGCCTCATTCGAGCTTGCGCCGCGCCTCCGACGTCAATTGCGACGGCGAAACCAGGGACCAGGCCAACACTTGCGTGTCGATCAGGACATTGCTCAAGCACCCCACGCCGCAAGCTCATCCTTGGTCATTGGCTCGGAGAAGTCGGGGACGCTGTCTGGGCTCACGACTCCTTCCAGAATGCCAAGACGCACGCCTGCAACCGCCATGGGCACAAGCCGCGCGGCCGGAACCCCGTTGCGCGCAATGATGACTTCCTCACCTGCATCGACAGCGGCAAGAAGCTGGGACAACTTCGCCTTCGCCTCGACAACGTTGACTTGCATCGCAACATCTCCTCGTCCGACATGGACAATGAGTAGACAACTGCGTTCCCTGGCGCAAAGTCGCAACATTGCGCACCGCCCGCCGGGATCGGATTCTCAGTTGAAGACGGCTTAGGACTCGACTGGTGGAGCCACTCGCAGGCCGGCAAGCGCCGCGTCCAAGACTGAGGTGTCATCCATCGCCAGCCGCACCGGCAAGGTCAGGACACCTTGGCGGGATGCGGACGACAGGCGCACTGCATCTTTTTCGGTCGTCACAAGTTGCGCCGACAGCGAACGCGCATCTCGTTCAAGGCGCGCAATCAATGCATCGCCCAGCGGCTGGTGGTCATCCAGGGCCTCAGCCCGCACAACCTCCGCCCCGAGGTCCCTGATCGTTGCGAAGAACTTCTCCGGGCGTCCGATGCCGGCAAACGCAAGAACCCGCAGACCCTTCCAGTCCATGCCGGTCGGCAGAACATCGAGGCTCCCCTTCGAATGCGACACTGAAA
This sequence comes from Paracoccaceae bacterium, assembly GCA_965208685.1. GTDB lineage: Bacteria > Pseudomonadota > Alphaproteobacteria > Rhodobacterales > Rhodobacteraceae > JAJEFO01. The sequence goes on from CBDBPL010000007.1 coordinate 3,813,335, forward strand.
TCGCATCGCCCCAAATCCGCCGGAATCTCTCCTGCGCGTCAGGGCCGCCAATTGAGAGCACCAGATGCGCCCGCGCCAGACCGGCCGCCACCGGCTCGCGCAAGGGACCGGCCGGCATGACGCATCCATTGCCGAACCCCGTTTCCGCGTCTACCACGACAACGTTCAAGTCCGCGGAAACACCTGGATTCTGCAGTCCGTCATCCATGACGATCACGCGTGCCCCTGCTGCTTCGGCCGCACGCACGGCCGCGGCACGGTCGCGGGCAACCCACGTGGGCGCAAATGCAGAAATCAGGAGGGGTTCGTCGCCGACATCGTCTGCGCCGTGACGTCGTTCATCGACGCGCAAGGGACCTCTTTCGCTTCCCCCGTAGCCTCGCGCAACCACATGCGTGCCCGCCCCCAGGCGTTCGACCAACGAGATGACGGTCGGCGTCTTGCCAGTGCCACCAACGTTGATGTTGCCGACACAGATCACGGGGACGCCGGCCCGGTAACCTGTCCTCCGCGCGATTCGGCGCGCCGCGGCGGCCGCCCAGATTGCCGCCAAGGGCGCCAGCAGCCGGGCCTGCCATCCCGGTCTGCCGGGCGGGTTGGCCCAGAACGACGGCGGACGCATCACGCCTTCCCCAACACCTGAAGGGCCAACCGGACAAACCCGTTCCTTTGCCCGACCATCACGGTCGAGCCATCCGCTGCTGCACATCGGGCGGTTGGCATGCACGTCTGGACATGGCCGCGTGTCATGCGTGACCTGGCGTCGCCGTCCGACCTGCCAGGCATGTGCCGCGAGGCGATGCGCGGACACGACATGCTCCGGCTGCAAGGAAGAACCTGCTCGGGAAAGTCATGAGTGACCGAACTGGTTGCGTCGCGGGTGGCCCGTGGGAGTGACGCTCGACCGGCAGTGCGGGCTGGCGGCTTGCCGAATTTCAGGAATCCGCCGTCGCGTGGACTTGGCCATGCCGAAAGGCCCGAAATCAAGGGACGAAACGCAACGAGGCGTCCGGGACTGGTGCATCTCCAAGACAAGGTGCGACTGCTTTGGCATCCCCGATGTCGCGTGAAATCAATTCGGGCTGACACCGAGTCACGTGCATGACGCCCGTCACTTGCCCAGCTCCACGGTGGAAGACGCCTCGGCGTCTTCGTCCCGAAGCCGGTGCAGATGTGCAATGAAATACCGCATATGCGCATTGTCCACGGTTCGCTGCGCCTCGGCTTTCCATGCATTGTAGGCCGCTTGATAGTCCGGGAAGATCCCCACGACATGGATGTCGTCGACGTTCCGGAACACGCTCTTTGCCGGATCGACAAGTTCGCCGCCAAAGACGAGATGCAACCGTTGAGCCATTGCGCTTCTCCTCCAAGTGTCACTCTAAAGCTAGACCGCGCAGGCCAGTCGTCAAGCGCCGGACCGAACGCCGTGCCGGAATCCCTCGCCTAGGGCACCGTCAACCTCTCGCGGCCACGCGTACTCAGCAAATGGCATTCACCTCCGTCAAACACGACGGGGACAATGGGGCGTCCCATGGCCGCGCCGGCATCGATATTGACGCGGTTGCCATAGTGCGTGGGTGCGTAAACCGGCGTGTGCCCGTGCACGATCAGCGCCTCGTGGTCATCACGATGCCAGTGGAACTCTTCCCGGATCCACACCAGATCGTCCTCGTCCTGCTCGTTCATGGGAATGCCGGGCCGAATCCCCGCATGAACGAAAATCATGCCGTCTTCGCGATGCCAGAACGGAAGCGCCGCAAGAAACTCGCGATGCGTGTCTGGCACTAGGGATCGCGCTTGGGCGAAGAGAGACGCAAAGTCCTCCGGGACATCGCGCTCCAGCCCGTAGGATGCAAGCGTCGCACGGCCTCCCATGCCGGTGCTCAACCAGAACCAGGCATTCTGAAGCCCTTCCGAGGAATCGAAGTCGCACGACAGAAACTCGACGAAACAACGGTCGTGGTTCCCGCAAAGCACGATCCAGTCTTCGCCGCACGCGATGCCGTCGATCAGGAACTGGATGACGCCTCTTGCATCCGGCCCGCGATCGACGAGGTCGCCGACATGCACGATCCTCGCGGCAGCACCACCCGCACGTGCACGATCCGCGGCAATCAGGGCATGCGCCGCCTTCAACTGGTCGAGATGTCCGTGAATGTCACCGATGGCGTAGATCATCGCGCGCTCATTTCCTTGCCGATGCATTGTCTCTCGCAAACAGCCAGCGTGCAAACAGGGAGGCCACAACGGCCCCGACCAGTTCCGCCGCAACGAAACCTGGAACGTCCATTGGGCGAATGCCCGAAAAGCTGTCCGTGAATCCCCGTGCAATCGCGACGGCGGGATTGGCGAACGAAGTTGACGAAGTGAACCAGTATGCGGCACCGATAAAGAGGCCGACAAGCCAGGGCACGGCCTCAGGTCGCTGTCGAATGCCCGCGAGGATTACAAGCACCAATCCAAATGCCGCCACCGCTTCCGCAAGCCACACCGCGCCGCCCGTTCGCACCGTCGTCGACGCCTGGATGACCGGCTGCGCGAACATCAGGTGCGCCAGGAATGTTCCTGACACGCCACCAGCGACCTGGGCGATCGCGAACGCCAGGGCACGAAGGCCCGAAGTCTCGCGCCCGATCAGGAAAGCGAGCGTGACGGCCGGATTGAAATGCGCACCGGAGACAGGACCAAGGGCCGTGATCAGAACGACCAGAATGGCCCCGGTGGGAAGGGCATTGCAGAGGAGCTGAAGCGCAACGTCGTCCGTCAGCCGTTCGGCCATCAAGCCCGAGCCGACGACGGTCGTGACCAGAAGCCCCGTGCCCAGCGCCTCTGATGCAAGATGTCGAACCGGAATCCCCGCCATCACGCCACGTCAAATTGCAGAGGGCGAACCTGGCCAAAGAGTCCGGTATCGCGCAACTGGTTCAGCGCCGCATCGGGAACAGGCTCATCGACATAGAGAAGCGCGATCGCATCTCCGTTCTTCTCGGACCGGCCCAGCGTGAAGTTCGCGATGTTGACTCCGTTCGAGCCAAGGGTATTGCCGAGGGTTCCGATGATGCCCGGGACGTCCTCGTTGGTCGTGTAGACCATGTGCGCTCCGATCTCCGCGTCGATGTTGATGCCCTTGATCTGGATGAACCTGGGCTTGCCGTCGCTGAACACCGTTCCCGCGATTGAACGCTCCCGGTCATCGGTGACCATCGTCAGCTTGATGTAGGCATCAAAGACGCCTGACTTGGCCTGCGTCGTGGTGGAGCAATTGATGCCCCGGTCCTTCGCGATGACCGGGGCCGATACCATGTTCACGTCCGAATTGGACGCCTTCAGGATTCCCGCCAGCGCAGCCGCGTGCAGGGCGTCCGTGTTCATGCCGGCCACTTCCCCGTCAAACAGCAGGTTGATGGCCCGGATCGGCTCGTCGGTCAGCTGCCCGACAAAGGTGCCGAGATGATCTGCGAGTTTCACCCAAGGACCCATGACCTTGGCTTCCTCCCCGGTGATCGAGGGCATGTTGATCGCGTTGGTCACGGCGCCCGTCAGCAGGAAGTCCGACATCTGCTCGGCCACCTGGATGGCCACGTTCTCCTGCGCCTCCGTCGTCGAGGCGCCCAGATGCGGCGTCACGACGACGTTCGGCAGGTTGAACAGCGGAGAACTGGTCGCGGGTTCCTCGGCAAACACGTCAAGCGCCGCGCCTGCCACGTGTCCCGATTCGAGCGCCTCGGCCAGCGCGGCCTCGTCGACCAGTCCGCCGCGCGCGCAATTGATCACGCGCATCCCGGGTTTCATCCGCTTTATCGCGTCCGCGGAAAGGATGTTCCGCGTCTTGTCGGTCAGCGGCACGTGAAGCGTGATGAAGTCGGACCGGGCCAGCAACGTGTCCAGATCGACCTTCTCGACTCCAAGCTTCTCGGCACGCTCCTCGGTAAGGAACGGATCATGCGCGATCACCTTCATCCGCAGCCCGCACGCGCGCGCGATGACGATCGAGCCAATGTTGCCGGCGCCGATCACGCCAAGCGTCTTGGCTGTCAACTCCACCCCGAGGAAACGCGACTTCTCCCAATTGCCGGCGTGCGTCGAGACGTTTGCCGCCGGGATCTGGCGGGCGACCGCGAACATCAAGGCAATCGCATGCTCGGCGGTGGTGATCGAATTGCCGAACGGAGTGTTCATCACGATCACGCCCTTCTTGGACGCGGCGGGGACATCCACGTTGTCGACGCCAATTCCTGCGCGACCTACAACCGTGAGCCTGGACGCCGCGTCGAGGAGTTTCGCGGTCACCTTGGTCGCCGACCGTATGGCCAGCCCGTCGTACTCGCTCACCGCTTCAAGCAGTCGATCCTTGTCCTTTCCCAATTCCGGTTCGAACGTGACGTCCACGCCCCTGTTCCTGAATATCCGGACGGCCGCTTCGGAAAGATTGTCGCTTACCAGTACCCTTGGTGTCATTGCTGCCTGTTCCTCTCTCGTCTCCGCATGCAATGCGGTTGCCGGCCCGGTGCGTCGCGATGGCCCGCAACTTGCGCGAAATCCCGGCCTCAGGCCCGCCCGGCGGGCATGCCCGACTCCTGGATTTCGGCTTCGAAGGCCCAGTCCAGCCACGGGCACAGCGCCTTCAGGTCGTCTTGTTCGACGGTTCCGCCGCACCAGATCCTGAGACCGGGAGGGGCGTCACGATAGGATCCGATGTCATAGGCAACGTTTTGCGTTTCAAGCCGCCTTGCGACCGCCTTGGCAAAGGCCGAGCCATCCTGGATCCGGTCGTCATCGAACCTGAGACACACGCTCGTGTTCGACCACGTGTCGGGATCCTTTGCCAGGTTCTCGATCCAGTCCCGCGCGGCGCAAAATTCGTGAATCACGCCTGCATTGGCATCGGCTCTCCGGATCAGGCCCTTCAGGCCACCGACGCTGACCGCCCAGTCGAGCGCCTTGAGATAGTCCTCGACTGCCAGCATTGACGGCGTGTTGATCGTGGCGCCCTCGAAGACGCCTCCGATCAGCTTGCCGCCCTTGGTAAGGCGGAAGATCTTCGGGAGGGGCCACGGCGGCGTCCATGTTGCGAGGCGCTCCACTGCGCGCGGCCCGAGCGCAAGCATTCCGTGCCCGGCCTCCCCTCCCAGAACCTTCTGCCAGGAGAATGTCGCCGCATCCAGCCGGTCCCATGGCAGGTCCTGCGCAAATGCCGCACTCGTCGCATCGCAGATCGTCAGGCCTTCGCGCGCGGCAGGAATCTCGAAACTGTCAGGAACCCGCACGCCTGACGTTGTGCCATTCCACGTAAAGACCACGTCAGCGTCCCAGTCGACGCGTTTCAGATCGACGATCTCGCCGTATCCCGCGGTTGTCACCTTCGCGCCCAGTTTCAACTGGCCGATCACGTCCGAAGCCCATCCCGCGCCGAAGCTTTCCCAGGCGAGAACCTCGATGGGGCGGGCGCCCAAAAGGTTCCACATGGCCATTTCCACCGCGCCGGTGTCCGAGGCCGGCACAATGCCCAAGAGGTAGTCTGCGGGAATTCCGAGGATGCCCTTGGTTCGCTCGATCGCGTCTTTCAGCTTGGCCTTGCCGATTGCAGCCCGGTGCGACCTGCCCAAGGCCGCATCGCTCAGCTGTTCAAGGGAAAACGTGGGAGGCTTGGCGCAGGGTCCCGACGAAAAGCGCGGATTGCCCGGTCGCGCAGCCGGTTTCTTCAAGTCCATCTTCGATATCCTTCCAGATATGCGCTCCTCGTTGGGGAGGAGTGTCCCAGGGTCGCGAATAAGGGCGCATGGACCCTTTCGCAAGGCACAAATTGCCGCTAGAGCCGCTGCACCTGAAACAACGCCGCTCGGTTGGCCAACCCATGCCCGTCATTTCCCTGATCGCGCCTCGCGGACGTCTGGACCCGGCCTTGGTCTCGTCGCTTCAGGGCGCGTTCGGCACGACCGGAAACGCGGTGTGGCTCGCGCCGGATGAAGCCGCGGAGTTTCCTGTCGCGGCGCGACCAGGAAATCTTGACGAGGTGCGAGAAGAAATTTCCGACCAGGCGGTCGACCTGAATTTCATCGATGACGGCGAGCGCCGGAAGTCCCTTCTGATCGCCGACATGGACATGACCATGATCGGTCAGGAGTGCATCGACGAACTCGCCGCCGAAGCCGGTGTCGGACGGGAGGTTGCAAGCATCACCGACCGCGCCATGAACGGCGAGATCGAGTTCGCCGAAGCGGTTGCAGAACGGGTTGGCTTGATGAAGGGGCTGCCGGTCCGTGCAATCGAGCATGTCCTTGAGACCCGCATCACGCTCGCCCCGGGCGGCAGGACATTGGTGCGGACAATGAAGGCGCATGGCGCACGCGCGGCCCTGGTCTCGGGCGGATTTGCCCAGTTCGCCACGCGCGTCGGCGAACTGCTCGGTTTCGATGACGTCCATGCGAATGCACTTCTCGTCGAGAACGGCCACCTCACCGGGGACGTGAGGCGCCCCGTTCTCGGCCAGGACGCCAAGGTCGAGGTGCTGACCAGACTTTCGCCCGATGCATCCCGCGCGATCGCGATCGGAGACGGGGCAAACGATCTTGGCATGATCACCTGCGCAGGCATGGGGGTCGCCATGCATGCCAAGCCGGTCGTCGCAAACGCTGCGCCCCTTAGGATCGATCACTCGGACCTGACCGCCTGCCTCTTTCTGCAAGGCTATTCGATCGAGGAGTTCTCCTGACTGGTCCGCGCGCGGGGCATTGCAAAGGAGAATTCCGGATACCTCACGGCGACTCGCCCCTCACGCAAGGTAGCGCGCCAGCGCGTCATGCGGATTCGCGAACAGATCGTCGGTGTCCTCCGCCGGCCCAAGCTGCCCGTCTTCCATGAACATCGTCTGCCGGGCCACGCGCCTGGCGTCTTCGGGATCGTGGGTCACCATCAGCACGGTCTTGTCCGCGAGCAGCGACTTGACGAGAGTCAGCATCTCCAGTCGAAGCGCGGGGCCCAAGGCGGAAAACGCCTCATCCATCAGCACGACGGGACGATCCGTCAAAAGGGCGCGCGCCAGCGCCACCCGGCTCTGCTGTCCGCCCGAAAGCTCTCCCGGCATCCGTCCCCCCATTCCGTCGAGGCCAACTGCCGAAAGCGCTTCTGCGGCACGAGCCCTTGCAGCTGGCAAAGGCCGGGCACGAGGCGATGCGCCAAGAGCGACGTTGGTTGTCGCATCGAGATGCGGAAAGAGGTTATTGTCCTGGAAGAGCACCGCCACCGGCCTCTGGCCAGGCGCGAGGTCAGTCAAGTCGGTTCCGTTCCAGCGCACGCGCCCCTCGTCCGGCAGTTCGAACCCGGCAATCAGCGACATCAGCGTGGACTTGCCGCCTCCGGAAGGGCCGATGACCGCGAAGATGCCCGATCCCTCGACCGACCCGTCCGCGTGCAGCACGAAGCCTTCGCGTCTGAAGACGATCCGCTCAAGCGTCAGCACGCCGTGCTCCCCTGTCCAGAATCCAGAACACCCCGAAACTCAACGCGAGGAGCAGGACGGCTGCCCCTCCGGCTTCTTCCATCCGATACGCTCCCATGAGGCGATAGACCTGCAATGGCAACGTCGCCGTGTCGGGATTGGCAAAGAGTGCAATCACGCCAAGATCCCCCATCGACAGCGCGGCCGCCAGGCCGGCGGAGAACCCGAGCGGTCGCCTGAGGCGTGGCAGGACGACGAGCCTCAGGCGCGCCCATCCCTGCAGGCCAAGCGTGTCCGCCAAACGCCCGTATTCCGACTCGATGGTCTGGCAGGCCGGCACGAGCGAGCGAAGCGCGAATGGCAGCGTCACGAACGCGTTCACGAGTGCCGTAACCGGCAACGCCAGCGCTTCGGGATTGGCGACGGGATGTATGAGCACGAAGAGCCCGGTGCCAAGCACGAGGGGAGACGCCGCCAATGCCGTCAGGCCTGCCGTTTCGATCCAGCCGCCCCGGCCCCTTAGCCGCGCCGTCGCCAAGGCCATCGTGACCGAAAGCACGACCACAAGCACCGTCGACGCGCTGGCCACGCAGAGCGAACGAAAGGCCGACACCCAAACGACCAGCGGAAGCCCAAGGATTTCCGGCAGGCCACGAACCACGGCGGACACGATCGGCAAAAGGAGAAACAAGGCCGCCAACAGAATCAAGGTCCCGTCAAGGAGCCTGAGGGCAGGTGTGCGCCCGTCCCAGCGCAACAACGGGCGATCAAGCCCGTGCGCGAATCCCTGATGGCGCAGGACCCGGTATGCCAGCATTGCCAGGAACACCGTGATTGCGAGCTGGATCAGCGACAGGAACGCGGCGCGATCGAGGTCGAACTCGAACCGAAGCGCCTGATAGATGGCCAGCTCCACGGTTGTCGCGCGTGGCCCGCCTCCAAGCGTGAGGGCAACCGCAAAGCTCATGGTGCAGATCACGAAGATCACCAGCGCGGCACCCGGCACCACTTGCCGCAACATCGGCCATTCGAGATGCCAGTTCACGGCACCCGCATCCATGCCGAGGCTCGCCGCCAGGCGAAAGCGCTCGGACGGGATTTCCTGCCAGCCCTGCAGGATGAGCCGCGTCGCCAGCGGAAGGTTGAAGAAGACATGAGCCAGGACGACGCCATGGAGCCCGTAGATCGAAATCTGCGGCAGCCCCAGCGTTTCAAGTCCTGAATTGACAAATCCTCCCCTGCCAAAGACGGCCAGCAGCCCGAAGATGGCGACGATCACCGGCAACAGAAAAGGCGCGCCCAGGAGCGTGACGAGAGCTCCGCGACCCGGAAACCGCCTTCGCGCCAGCGCCCGGGCCACGGGCACCGCAAGCGCGACGCTGAACGCGGCCGACAGGAATGCCTGCCACAGCGTGAACCGGATTGCGGCCCAGTCCGCCTGCGTCAGGCCGCTGCCCGGCTCCGCGACACGGATGATTGCAACGGTCGCCAGCAGGATCAGCAACGGGATCGTCGCCGCAGCGACGATCCCGATGGCACCCGCCGCCCCTAGCGGCTGAGCGCGTTCAGCCATTCATTCAGCGCTGGCGCACGGGCAGCGCGCGCCTCCGCAGCGGACAGGAGCAACGGCCTGGCGGGCTGGATCAGCGTCTCGAACCCGTCGGGCAGGCCGCCGTCCGGAATTGCGGCGGGGTACATCCAGTTCGTTGTCGGAATGATCTTCTGGAACGCGTCGGTTAGCATGAATGCCAGGAACCTGTCCGCCAGTTCCGGTTGATCGGTCGACGCCAGCTTGCCGGCAACCTCCACCTGCATGTAGTGGCCTTCAGAAAACGGGGCCGCGGCCTTGCTTGCATCGCCTTCTGCAATCAAGTGATAGGCGGGCGAGGTCGTGTAGGACAGGACCATGTCGGCTTCGCCTTCCAGGAACATGCCATAGGCCTCGGACCAGCCCGGCGTGACCGTCACGACGTTGTCGGCAAGCGCGCCCCAGATTTCCGGCGCGCGATCTCCGTAGGCGGTCTTGACCCACAGGAGGAGTCCGAGTCCTGGCGTGGACGAGCGCGGATCCTGGATGATGATGGTCACGTCGCTGTCGGCAAGTTCCCCGAAGCTTTGCGGAACGCTTTCAAGACTGACGTCATGCACGAACGCGAAATAGCCCCAGTCATACGGCAGGAAGGTTTCATCCTCCCAAGGGACAGGCACGTCCAGGCCAGTGACGGTGCGTCCGTGGGACGCAAAGAGCCCGGTGGCCCTTGCCTCGGCCGTCAGGTTGGTGTCGATCCCGAGCACGATGTCGGCCTCGCTCCGCTCGCCTTCCAGCTTGACCCGCGCCAGAAGCGCTGCGCCATCGCCTGCGGCGACAAAATTGAGATCGCACGCGCACGTCTCTTCGAAGGCGGCCTCGACGGCGGGGCCTGGGCCCCAGTCCGACACGAAGCTGTCATAGGTGATGACGGTGAGTTCTGGCAGGTTCCCGGCCGTGGCAGCGCCAGCTGCCAGGACAAGCCCTGCGCCAAGGGACGGAATTCGCATCTCTCACTCCTTGTTTCAGGACGGGGGAAAGGATGAGGATGCTCGACCTTCCCTCCGCCGGTATTATCCGGTTCAGGTTCAACGGGTTCGCGGAATTGCATCTCAGCCTTGGAAGGCACCCCGAGGTATCTCGTTCATAGCGGCCTCTCGTGTTCGCGGCAACCCTCGCTTTGGCCCGATGCGAAGGCGTGACTCGAATTTCGCCGCGACATCCCTGACGTCGCTGCCGAGGAAGGTGCAAATCTCGCGAACCCTTGCAGGCGATGCGATGACCTACCCGATCGGCGTGGCGGCCGGTCGCGCCGCAGCCAGCGCCGTCCGCAGAGAGCTCAAACTGATCCAAACCGCGCTGAAGTGTGAGAGATTCCAAGCGAAGTCGGCCACTCGAACAGTATGCACTTCACAAAGGCCGGTCTGCCGGACTCCTCGCCCGCATCGTTGCCCCGGTCGTGAATGCTGACCGGCGCGTTGCGGCCGGCGCTGTCCTTGTGCCCGACGCTCCCCGCAAGAACTCGAATGGCGCTAGGCCGCAGCGCTCACATCGAATTCGAAGTGAATGCGGGCATAGGGGAATTCGATCCCCTTGTCGGTACGGTCAATGACCCCCGCGTTGATGAGCGTGATCACGTCGCGATGCACGGCCTGCACGTCGCGACCGACACGCCGGGCAACCTCTCGGATCGACAAGGCGCCCTGCTCTGCCAACGCCTTCACGATTGTGAGGCGGGATGGGGCCAGAACCCGGTGCATGTCGTCGTAGCTGCCGAAATTGAGCGTGGGGTTGGCTTCGACAGCTTTCCCGGACAAGGCGCATTTCCCCGCCGCGACAAAGCGGGCCTTGGCGTCGGCTGCAGTGCTCAGGCGAACGGTCAGAGTGTTCATTCCAGCATCCTTTCCATGTCGGCCTGGAAGGCATCATAGAGCGCTTCCAGGGATGTGAACGCAAAGGGCTCACGCCCCCTATGTGCCGGTGATCGCCCTTTTCCCGCTCATTGTCGTAGCGCAAGACACATTCACCTCTTATCACGAGGGCCAGCCTGTACTTGAAGGGGTGATCGCTGCCGGGAACTGGTGGGGGCAAGTGCCACAGCACGACCTCGAAGAAAGTCGTATCATCTATCACCGTGCGGGACTTCTCGATCAGTTCGGCCTTCATGTTGTCATGGATAACAACGGACTATGGTGTTGTCAATCGGAACAACATGCGCCAAGCAAACGCACCGGTGAAGACGCACTCCCTGCTCGACCTGCATGGCTACATCGCGACGTTTCTTGACGCCTCGCCAAGTGCAGGATGTCACATTGATCGATCCTGAACCGGCATTTTTCCCTCGCTCACAGACCGGATTCCCCTCCAGATCAGTGGCAGACCGGGAGGACTATCTTTCCCGGCAGCCCAATTCCGGCAACTTCTGCTGTCCGTGCGGGATGACAAGCTTCGAACTTTCGGCTCAGGCCATCGGCCTTCTCTTGTCTTTCGACCCTTTCGGCCGAAAGTGGTCCGCGGATGACCAACGACGGGAAGCATCGACCCGCGCCATCGCATTCCGGTCGCCGAGCGGACGCCCGACGCCGCTGTGGTCGTAGTGTACGCAACGCTCCAATGGCACGAGATCAAGGACGGCGACGAAGTGGCTGCGCCTTTCGTTCAGGGGACCGGCCTCCCTTACCTCGGCAAGGCCATCCGTGACAGATGCCGCGATCTCAAGCCAATCTTGAATGCTATGGGCTCACTTGACGATACTCCCGTGTTCAAGTCCCGCACTCTGGAAAACCATAGATTCTGAGAACCGCTTGTTCCAAGTTTGCGGAGCAAGGATCGACTTCGATCACCTTGTTTATCAGGTCACCCGGATTGCCGATGCAGTCCAACGCCGCCTGAAAGTACGACATTTTGTCAACTCTACCTGAGCCCGGCAGCAGGTTGAGACAGACAAGACCTGCATGCAGCGGCTGGTCGACATAGCATGGTGCCAGGCTGGCGCTTCCTTGTCTCGGTCGAAAATCGTCCGAGTTTCGGGTCACGAGCGTCCAGTCGCCATCAATGACGGCTTGCATCAGATGATGGTCCTTCCAGCCCTTCATGCCCCTCCATGTGACATGCGCGCTTCCAACGTGTCCTGCTTCCACGGCCATGTCGACCAAGGCGATGGACAAGCACTCGTCGACAAGGAACTTCAAGAATGCCTGCCCCTGTTCAATGCGTGTCCGTCAGGTCGACAGTCTCTTCCGAGACAAGCCTCCGAAACTTGGAGCCGACGCGAGGTCGCCCAGTTCGCGGGTGTGCCTTGGCATAGAGCGCAGATGCTTCAACATCTTCGCGGCTCAAGGTCGGGAAATCCTCCAAAGCGGTCTCCAGTCCGTCTGCGGCGAGTGCATCCGCGACTTCGTGGACACTGATCCGGGATCCGCGCACGACGGGGATGCCACCTCTTATCTCCGGGTCTTCGACGATGTGACGAAACGCATCGTTCAGTCTGTTCAACCCTGCCATCGCCTCACTCACAGGCTCTCCAAGGAAGATCATGACGCAGCCGCTCTCAAACCGCAGGGGCCTCGCATGCTCGGGCTCGTCGTGACGGCGGAGCCAGTTCTCCCTGACAGACTTCCCGAAAATTCGCATGGCTTCAAGCCGCATGCCTTTGCTCTGCTTGGAGCCGTCGGATGCACCAAAGCTGACCAGATGACCTGCTCCGGCATCTTGCCCTCCTACCTGTATCGGCGCCCCTGGACGCTGACCCCGCCGTCGACGGTCAGGATCGCGCCCGTGACATAGCGCGCCTCGTCGCTGGCGAGGTAGACTGCGGCCCAAGCGACATCGAAACCGCTGCCCTCGATTCCGAGGGGAGAGGCGGCACGGCGCATGGCGCGTTGTTCCTCGCTTTGGCGTGCCGCTGCACGTGGTGTCATCAGCGGCCCCGGCGCAATTCCGTTGACACGGATGCCCTGGCCGCCGTGGTCGACGGCCAGGGCGGATGTCAGCGCATCCACCGCGCCCTTTGACACCGAATACGGAGTCGCCGCGTAGGGACGGCGTGGCGAGATCGAGCTGACGTTGATGATTGCTCCGCCCGATCGCCTGGCCATCGCCGGCACGGCGTGCCGTGCCATGTTGACCATCCCGACCAGGTTGATGTCGAGGATGCCGTGCCAGTCTGCGGGCGTGGTGGTCGTTGCATCGCCGGGGACGACGATTCCGACATTGTTGACCAGGATGTCGAGCCGGCCAAACTGCGCGACGGCGGCCTTCACGGCGACCCGCGCGTCCTCGTCGCGGGAAACGCTTCCGGTCACGACCAGCGCCTTGCCGTCTTCGCCTTCAATGCCGGCGCGTGTTTCCTCCGCTGCCTCGCGATCGTTGTCGAACAGCACGAGCGCCGCGCCCTCGCGCGCCATGCAGAGCGCCGTTGCCCTGCCTGTGCCGAAACCCGGGCCGGAGCTGCCCGCCCCGGTGACCAGGGCCACCTTTCCGCCTAGCCGCCGGTCCGGTCGGTGTCCGAATCCTTCATCCCAGTGCATCGGGCTGTGCCTCTGCCTAGCTCGAATCGCCCCTTTTCCCTTGACGACACGCTAGATGGTCTGTATTTTGAGTTCAAGACCACAATTCAGAACAAGGACTTCGGCGATGACTGTTGAACTCTACGAGCGGCCCGATCCCCAGATCGAGGTCGACGGCGTCAAGATCGACATGCGCCGAAAGGGACAGGGGCCGTCGATGCTGTTTCTGCAGGGCATCGAAAGCTGGATTCGCGACGAGGAGTTCTCAGAACCGCTGGCCAGTTCACATGAAGTCCTACTTCCGCAGAACCCTGGATTCGGGCATTCCGAACTGCCGCTGGACTTTCGGGAGATCGGGGACTTTGCCCAGTTCTACCTTCACATGATGGAGGAGCAGGATCTTGAGGACGTGGTCGTCGTAGGAACTTCGTTCGGTGGTTGGATCGCAGCCGAAATGGCCAGCCGGAGTTGCGAGAGAATCGGCGCGCTGGTGCTGTCGAACCCGTTCGGTATTCGCGTCAGCGAGGACCCGACCACGCGTGACATCCAGGACATCTACGCCATGTCACAGGCCGAAGTTGCCGAGGCGTTCTATCATGACCCGGAGGCCAATCGCCGGGATGTGACCCAACTTCCGGATCACACGCTTGTTGCCATTGCCAGATCGCGCGAAACCATGGCTCTCTTCGGCTGGAAGCCCTACATGCACAACCCGTCGCTCAAGCGCTGGCTAAAGAGGATCAGCGCCCCGACGCTGGTGCTCTGGGGGGAAAGTGACGACGTCATGTCAGTCGACTACGGGCGGACCTATGCCTCCCTCATTCCCAATGCCCGCCTCCAGACAATCGAGGGCGCGGGCCATTACCCGCATGTTGAAAGACCCGCGGAATTCGTGGCCGCCATCAAGGCCTTTCTTTCCGGCAAGGGCAACCTTCGGCTGAGCGCCTAACATTGCGAGGACAGCACTGATGGAAATCTTCCACTTCTCCGAACAGGCCTACCCCGACGCCTGGGACCACGGGTTCGACTCGCTCCGCAACACGGTTCCGTCGAGCTACTGCGATCCCCGAAAGGCACGCGAGATATACCACCAGCACCAGGACGAATGGCTCCTTTGCGACGAACTGGGCATCAACATCGCGTTCAACGAGCATCACGCATCGGCGACCTGCCTGTCGGCATCGCCTGAAGTGACCATGTCGATCATGGCAAGGATGACGAACAACGTGCAGCTGCTTCCCATCGGGTTCCAGGTGGCCAACCGTCCGAACGTGGTGCTGCTGGCCGAGCAGATTGCAATGGCAGACGTGATTTCCGGCGGTCGCGTGCAGATGGGTTTCGTCAAGGGCGCACCATACGAATTGTCGCCGGCAAACTCGAACCCGGCGCGCTATCAGGAACGATTCTGGGAAGCGGTCGATCTGATCACCCGGGCGCTGGCGACACGCGACGGCCCGTTCAACTACGAAGGCCGCAACTATCAGTACCGCCAAGTGAATGTCTGGCCACAGTGCTGGCAGGATCCGCACCCGCCGGTGTGGATTCCGTGCCAGTCCCCGGGATCGACCATCGAGGTGGCCCAGCGCGGGTACAACCTTGCCGCCTTCCTGATCGGTCGCAACATGGCCAAGCTGAAGGACGTCTATCGCGAGCACACCGTTGCCGCAGGCTTTCCCGACCCGGGGCCTGAAAAATTCGGCTATCTTTGCCTGTGCGCGGTCGGCAAGACAGAGGAAGAGGCGCATCGCCGCGCCTATGAAGTCCATGGGTATCTCCGGACCACCGGCATCATTTCAGAGGCATTCATCAACCCGCCCGGCTACCAGTCGCCGCAAGCCAATGCGAAATGGCTCAGGAAAGGCATTCTGCGCGGTCGCGCAGGTGCGCACTACTCCGCGCAAAAGAAAGGACGGCACGGTCATCAGTCAAGCGACGGCCTCGATCCCGGACCTGATCGACGCCAATATCTTCTTTGCCGGCACTCCCGATCAGGTCTATGACCAGATCTGTGAATTCAACGACCACGTCGGCGGCATTGGCAACTTCGTGATGATGATGCAGGGCGGAACCCTCAGTCACGAGGACACCAAGGACAGCATCCGGCTCTTCGGCGAGAAGGTCCTGCCGAGGCTGAAGGAGCGCTATCCCGCGAAGAGCATCGCCCAGGCAGCCGAGTAGGAGCGGCAAGTGGCGTCTCCAGAACTTGACTGGGTCAAGGAGACCATCGCGTCGGACCGCGCGGCGGCCGGCGTGTCTGCCGACCGTCACGACCCGGTGGCGGCGCGCGCGTCATTGCCGGAAACCCGGCTGCCCTTGCCGGACGGGATCGAGATCGTCCAGGAGCAGGCGGGTGACGTGACAGTCTTTCGGGCCCGCTCCTCAACGGCCGATCCCAAGCGCGTCGTCCTGCATCTCCATGGCGGCGGGTTCTCGGCCGGATGGTTCGGATCCCACCGCACGCTTGTTGCCTGGCTGTCGGAGTACAGCGGATCTTCCGTATACTTCCCGGAGTACCGGTTGGCGCCCGAACACCGGTTTCCTGCCGGAGTCGAGGATTGCTTCGCAGCCTATCGCCACATGCTTGCCACGGACCCCGAGGAAGTCTTCCTCACCGGCGACAGCGCAGGCGGCACGCTGGCCGTGTCGGTCTTCCAGAAGGCGCGCGATGCCGGTCTTCGACAACCGGACGGAATCGTCGTGATCTGCGGCATGCTTGACCTCGACGAGGAAAGATCGACCTTCCTGCAAGCGACACAGAGAACCCGCGACAGCGTCCGGCTCTATGTCGAGCGCCTTGCCGATCTCAAGCATCCGCTGGCCGCGGCGATGGAGGCCGACCTCACCGGTTTGCCGCCCGTTCTGATTCAGACGGGCACGGCGGACTACTGCGCTGACGAATGCGAGAGATTTGCGGCCAAGGCCCGGGCGACCGGCGCGCGCGTGGAGTTCGAGAACTGGCCCGAGATGGTGCATGTCTGGCACCGTTTCGCGCCGAAACTGCCGGAAGCGAACGAGGCGCTGAACCGCATCGCGAAGTGGATGGCCGACGTCGGCCGCGATGCGCGCCGGCCGTTGGCCGGAGAATAGGTGCGCTCGCGGGCATTCCTTCCTATTTTTCGATCTGCTTCGCCCAGGCCCCGGCCCAGCGGGGGCCTGCGGTCTGGCCGCGAGGCGCGATGGCGTCGAGCCGTGCCATGTCCTCTGCACTGAGGTCTATGTCGGCCGCCGCCGCGTTCTCCAGCGCCCAGTCCACGCGCTCGGCGCCCGGGATCGGGATCACGTCCTGGTTCACCAGCCAGGCGATGGCAAGTTGCGCGGCGGTGAAGCCCCTTTCCTCGGCCATCGTGCGGACCTTGTCGACGATGGCCATGTTGGCCTCGTAGTTGCCCTTCTGGAGCCGGGGCTCAACGCGGCGATAGTCGTCCGGCGGATAGCACTCTGCGGGCTTTGCACTTCCGGCCAGAAATCCTCGCCCAAGCGGCGCGTAAGCGACAAATGCCATCCCGCGGTCACGACAATGGGCAATCTCGGAGACCTCGGGCTCACGTTCCCAAAGCGAATATTCCGTCTGCTGCACCACAACAGGATGAACGGCGCATGCGCGGTCGATCTGGACCTTGCTGGCTTCGGAGAGCCCGAGATGCCCGACCTTGCCTTCGGCGACCAGCTCGGCCATCGCGCCAATGGACTCCTCGATCTCGACGTCTGGATCGGCACGGTGAAGGTAAAGCAGGTCGATCCGGTCGGTCCCCAGGCGCGTCAGGCAGCCGTCGACCGCGCGCTTGATGTGCCCGGCGCTGGCATCCTGGCCTAGGCGGCGCCCGTTCTCGTCATGGGCAAAGCCGATCTTTGTTGAAAGCGTCACCTTGTCACGACGACCCGCCAAGGCCTCGCCGACCAGCCGTTCATTGGCGAATCCGAAGAGCACGTTCGCGCCGCCTTCAGAAATCCTGAGGGGACCGTAGCTCTCGGCCGTGTCGATGAGGGTCACGCCGGAGTCGATGGCGGCATGCACGGCTCGTATTGCTTCGGACTTGTCGACACTGCCATATGTGCCGCCCATTCCCATGCAACCCAGGCCGACCGCGCTGACCTTGGGTCCAGCCTCGCCAAGAGTCGTGTATTTCATGCACTTCTTCCTTTATTCAGGAGATATTCCGAATGTCATACCATCCGCTCAAATCCGACTCAACGCAGGTCGAACGGCTTGACTTCGAATATGCCTTGTATTCTGCATTCCAATCTGTATCCTGTTTTATAGAACGACCATGGAGGACTTCATGACTTACTTTCGGACCACCGCCGCGATGATGACCGTCGCGGCTGCAACGGCCCTGGGCGGCATCTCTCCCGTCTACGCGGAGACCGTTTTCCGCTTTTCGAACTGGGTGCCAGGCACCACCCATCCTTCGCCGGGCTTCGAGGCCTGGGGCAAGTCCATCGAAGAGGCGTCGGAAGGGCGCATCAAGGTGGAATTCTTCCATGCGGGACAGCTTGGCGGCCCACGCGACCATTACAACATGGTGCGCGACGGCATCGCCGATTTCGGCTGGTCGGTCCCGGCATTCGAACCTGACCGGTTCCCGATCTTCGAGGTCACGTCCCTGCCATTCCTGACCACCGATGCAGTCAAGGCGTCGAAGGTTGTCCACACGTGGTACCAGAACTACGAGGACGACGAGATGTCCGAGGTCAAGCTTTGCGCCATCACCATGGCGCCCGAGGGCACGCTGAACTTCAAGGACAAGGAAATCCGCACGCCCGACCAGATGGCCGGTGTGAAGATCCGTCCCGTGGGCACCTTCCTGACCCAGTACGTCAAGGACCTGGGTGCCGTGCCGGTGGCAATCCCGGCCTCGGAGGCGCGACAGGCATTCGACCGGGGCCTCGTCGAAGGCATCGCCTTCCCTTGGCGGACGCTCTATCCCTTCGGGCTGGACAAGGTGACCACGCACCACCAGGACATGATCATCTATGCAGTCGCAGCGACCGTGATCATGAACAAGGACGTCTATGCCGGGATGTCGGATGAGGACAAGGCGGTCATGGACGCGCACTGCCAGCCCGAATGGTCCCAGAAGATCAACCAGATGTGGTTCGAATGGGAGAAGGAGGGCCGCGCGATGCTCACGGCGGACGGCCACACGATCTACGCGCTGACCGATGCCGAGGAGCAGCAGTGGATCGATGCAGCGCGTCCGCTCTACGATGGCTGGGTCGATCTGGTCAAGGACCGGATCCCGAATGCTGAAGAGGCGTTGACATCCCTGCTCGAGGCAATGGATGCAGCCGGGGTCGGATACTGACGTGACCTGAACGTCGGCCAGGGCGGCGATTGCCGCCGCCCTGGCTTCCCGGCAATTGGCGGGAGCAAGCCCCATGCAGAAGTGGCTCGTCGCGATTTCGGGATTCATCGGCGCTTCGGCGCTCTTTTCCGTCATGGCACTGGTCTTCGCCGCGGTGGTCTTGCGGTATTTCGGCATTGTCGTGCCCGATTCATACGACCTGTCGCGCATGCTGCTTGGCATCCTGATTTTCTGGGGCATTGCCCTGGCCGTCGCTGACCGCTCGATGATCAAGGTCGACGCAGTGTACGCTCTCGCCGGGCCGCGCGCACGGAGGCTCATCCGCGTCTTCGCGGCTGCAGTGACTGCCGCGGTGCTGGCGCTGATTGCCTGGCGCGCGGGAGACGCGGTACTTGACGCCTTCCGCAGCAAGGTGTCCACCAGCGACACTCGCCTGCGCCTGTGGCCATATTACGCGATCGCCTCCGTTGCGCTCTTTCTGGCCGTTGCCATCGCGGTTCAGCACATGTTGGCGTCCTTCACCCGAGCGGAAGATCCCGAGGACCTCGACTGATGGCCGGGGAAGTCGCTGCATTGCTGGGCTTTGCGGGGCTCTTCGGCCTGATGCTCCTGCGCGTCCCGATCGGCATCGCGATGATCCTGGTCGGCTTCTCGGGGTTTGCGATGGTCATCGGGCTGAAGCCGTCCCTCAGCCAGCTCTCGATCGTGCCCTTGCGGGTGGCGACGGACGAGGTCTTCGGCGTCGTGCCCCTCTTCATCCTGATGGGAACCTTTGCGTCCATATCCGGCATGAGCAGCGAACTCTACAAGGCCTCTCACGCCTGGGTGGGGCACCGGAAGGGCGGACTTGCGATGGCGACGATTCTCGCCTGTGGCGGCTTTGCCGCAATCTGCGGATCGTCGGTGGCCTCCGCCGCCACGCTCGGCAAGGTTGCACTGCCGGAAATGCAGAAATTCGGCTACAAGCAGACCATCGCCACCGGAACGATCGCGGCGGGCGGCACATTGGGTATCCTGATCCCGCCGTCCGTGGTGCTGGCGATTTACGGGATAATCACCGAGCAGGACATCGCGCTCCTGTTCATCGCGGGCCTGATCCCGGGCCTGCTGGCGGTCTTGCTCTACCTGGTCCTGATTCTGGGCATGGCCCGGCTCGATCCCGAGGCGGCGCCCGGCGTCGGCACGTTCAACTGGCAAGAGGCGGTTCGCTCGCTCGGCAGCATCTGGGCGGTTGCAGCGCTCTTCATGTTCGTGATCGGCGGCATCTATTTCGGGATCTTCACGCCGACCGAGGCCGCCGCCATGGGCGCGGGCGGGACGTTGATCCTGACATGGATGCGCGGCACGATGAATTTCGAGCGGGCGAAACAGGCTCTGATCGACAGCACGCGCACGACCGGGGCAATCTTCGTCATCGCCATCGGCGCGGTGCTGTTCGGGCGGTTCCTGACGGTAACCCGGATGCCCCAGGACCTGGCCGGCTTCGTCGGCGCGCTGGACTGGCCGCCAAGCGCCGTCCTGCTGGTGGTGATCCTCGGCTATCTCGTGCTCGGCATGTTTCTTGACAGCCTCGCGATCATTCTTCTTACGGTGCCCATCATGTTTCCAGTGATGACGCAGCTAGGCTACGATCCGATCTGGTTCGGGATTCTTCTCGTCATGGTGATCGAGATCGGACTGATCACGCCGCCCTACGGAATGAACGTCTTCGTGCTGAAGAGCGTCAGTACGGACGTGTCGCTCGGCACCATCTACAAGGGCGTCCTGCCCTTCGTGCTGACAGACTTCGTGCGGGTTCTGCTGATCGTGCTCTTCCCGTTCCTCGTTCTGTGGCTACCCTACTCGATGTACTGACGTACGGACGACGACATGAGCCTTCCAGAGAGCATGCAGGCCGTTGTGGTGGCCGACGGCGCGGACGGACCGACGCTGGAACTGGCCTCGGTTCCGGTGCCTGCGCCAAGCTCCACGCAGGTGCTGATCCGGGTCGCCGCGTCGGGGCTCAACCGGGCGGACCTGCGGCGAACGCAGGCGCATTTCAAGGTCTCCGGGCCGGTCGTCTCGGGTCTCGAGGTTGCAGGCGAGGTGGTCGCTTGCGGGACCGAAGTCGACGGGTTTTCGGTTGGCGATCAAGTCGCGGCAATGGCCCCCGGTGGCTATGCCGAGTTCGCAGTGGCCGAGGATGTGTCAACCATCCTGGTGCCTGCGGACATGCCAACGGAAAACGCCGCGGCGCTCTCGACATGGTACATGACGGCGCACGATGCCCTGGTGACCGCCGGGCGATTCCGCAAGGGCGATGCCGTTCTGATCACGGCCGCCGCTTCGGGCATTGGCATCGCGACGGCGCAGATCGCGCGGGCAATGGGCGCGGGTGCGGTTTTCGGGTCAGTGAGAAGGCCCAAGGACAATCCCGCATTCGCGGCGCTCGGCTGGGACAGGACGATCGTCGGCGCGCCCGAGGACATCCGCGCCGGAATCGCCGAGGCCACGGAAGAGAACGGTGCCGACGTCGTGGTCGACATGGTTGGCGCGGGCATCCTCAATGCCCTGATGGATGCGACGGCACTCGGCGGACGCATCGTCTCGGTCGGGCGCATGGGCGGATTTCACGATCAGATCGACCTCGACAAGCTGGCGCTGCGCCGGATTTCGCTGGTGGGCGTGACCTTCAGAACCCGCGGCCGTGCCGACAAGGCCGCAGTTCGCGACGCGATGATGCGCGACTTGTGGCCCTTGCTGGAAAGCGGGGCCATCTCGCCGCCCGTTGACCGGGTCTTCGCGTTGGCCGAGGCACTCGAAGCTCAGGAACACATGAAGGCCAACAAGCACTTTGGCAAGGTCGTCTTGAAGGTACGCGATGACTGAGCCGGTCTTTCCCTACGAATTCGTCCGTGCCCAAGCGGATCGCACCCCCGACGCGCCAGCCGCCGGGGACGGGCGCGAGACATGGGACTACGCCCGCCTGATCGCAAACGTGGACGCCTTGGCCGCTGCACTCCAGGAACTGACCGGCAAGTCGCGCCCGTGCGTAGCCGTTTGCGGGAACAATACGCTGGACCACGCGGCCACGGTGCTCGCCGTTCATGCCTCGGGCGGAATCATCGTGCCTATCAACGCGCGAAATTCGGCTGCAGAGGTAGGCGCACAGATCGCTCGCGTCGAGCCCGACATCATCTTCACCGAGGCCAAGACAGCGCATCTCTTCGAAACCTGCCTGCAGGCGAAGATCGCCGGGCAGCCCTTTCGCGGAGCAGGCCACGTCGCCACCGCGCTTCGCTCGGAGTTCGCCGGCCAGGCGCCTGATTGGCCCGACGTGACTCCGGAGGACGTCAACGGCATCAAGTTCACCGGCGGCACCTCCGGCACGCCAAAGGCTGTGGAGCAGAGCTTTCGCTGCGTGAGCACCTTGATCCGCACGATGATCGGCGGCTTCGGCTTCGACGCTGGCGACCGTCACCTCTGCGTTGCGCCCATCAGCCACGGAGCGGGAACCTTCATGATCCCGATCCTCGCGACCGGCGGCATGAACTACCTGGTCGAGGCGCCAACGCCTGAGCACGTGCTGGCGCTTCTGGAAGACGGCACGGGCACAACCACCTTTGTCCCGCCAACCCTCATCTATGCGATCATCGACGCCGCCAAGGGGCGTCGACCGGAGTTTCCCGAGCTGCGTCACGTAATTTACGGTGCGGCACCGATGCCACCCGAGAAGGTGGTCGAGGCCAGGACCTTCTTTCGCGGGCGCCTGGAAGCGGTATACGGTCAGACGGAGATGCCGGTCGTCATGTCCATCCTCATCGCTGACGAAATGGTGGACGACGCCAACATTGCCTCCGCTGGCCGGATCACGCCGCTTTGCGAAGTCAGGATCATGGACCCGGAGGGCCGGATCCTCGGCCCCAATGAAGTCGGCGAGATTGTCGGGCGCGGCCCGTTGATGATGAACGGCTACTACAGGATGCCCGAGGAGACCGCCAAGACCATCGTCGATGGCTGGTTGCACACTGCGGATGTCGGCTATCTGGACGAGCGCGGCTATCTCTTCATCAAGGACCGGTTGCGCGACGTGATCATCACCGGCGGGTTCAACGTCTACCCGATCGAGGTCGAGGACGCGCTGGTGCAACATCCTGCGGTCCGTGAATGCGTCGTTTTCGGTGTGCCGGACGAAAAGTGGGGCGAGCGGGTCGAAGCCGCGCTTGAACTGGCGGAAGGAACCGAGACCGGCGAAGAGGAGATCACCGCGTTCGCGAAAGACCTGATCGGCTCGGTCAAGGCACCAAAGCGCATTCACATCTCCCCCGATCTTCCGCGCAGCCCGATCGGCAAGGTGGTGCGCACGGAAGCCCGGGCCTGGGCCATGAAGCGCTCCGAGGCGGTGGCATGACGGGCGCTCACATCGTCGGTGTTGCCATGCTCAGGACCGGCCGCTGGATCGACCGATCAGTGCGTGACATGGCCGAGGAGGCGGTCCGCGACGCCTTGGCAGAGGCAGAGGTCAGTCCCGCCGAAGTTCAGGCCGTCTGGTTCTCGAACACCCGTCAGGCCTTGATGGAGGGGCAAAACTCGATCCGGGGGCAGGCAGCCTTGCGCGACACGGGCCTGACCGGGGCGGCGATCACCAATGTCGAAAACGCCTGCGCCTCTTCGTCGAGCGGGCTTTGGAACGCGGTCAACGCGATCCGGGCCGGTGCCGCGGACGTGACGCTGGTAGTCGGTTCGGAAAAGATGATCTACCCGGACGTCGACAAGGAAACCGTGTTCCGCACGTTCATGGGCGGAACTGACATTCACAATGTGGAAGAGGCACGCGCACTGTTCCGACGATTGTCCGGCGATCTCGACGAGGGAGCCTCGTCAGAGACCGGAACGCACACCTTCTTCATGGACATGTATGCCGCTCTAGCAAGGCAGCACATGCGCCGCTTCGGGACGACCGCGCGCCAGATTGCCGCCGCGGCCGCCAAGAACCACGGGCATTCGGTTCACAATCCGCTGTCGCAGTACTCCCATGCGATGAGCATAGACGAGGTCCTGGAGGACAAGGCGATCACCCATCCCTTGACACGGTCGATGTGCGCGCCGGTCAGTGACGGCGCGGCGGCGGCAGTGGTGGTGAGCGACGCCTGGCTGAAGCGCAACGCGCGGCCCGGGGCTGTTTCGGTTCGAGCCTGTGCGCTACGGGCCGGTCGGCCGAACAGGGACGCGGAGGACTACGACGGCCATGTCGGTGTGCTGACGGCGCGAGATGCCTACGAAGCGGGCAGCGTTTCGCCCGAAGACGTGTCTCTGGCCGAGGTCCACGACGCCACCGCGTTCGGGGAGATCATGCAGATCGAGAACCTCGGGATTGTGGCACGCGGCGACGGCGGGCCGGTGACCGAGCGGGGCGAGACTGCGCTTGGCGGCCGCTGTCCTGTCAATCCCTCGGGCGGGCTGGTCAGCAAGGGTCATCCGATTGCCGCGACCGGGATCATTCAACTGCACGAACTTCTCGCGCAATTGCGTGGCTGCGCAGGGGGCAGGCAGGTGCCGGACGCACGTATCGCCATTGCGGAAAACGGTGGCGGCTTTGTCGGCGTCGAGGACGCGGCCTGCGTCGTCACCATCCTCGAGGCTGCTTGATTGGAGAAAACGATGGAGAGACTTTCCGGCGCGCCCAAAGTGCTCGATGAAGACCAGCAACGGCTCTACGACATCATCGCTTCCGGCCCGCGCGGTCGGGTCAGGGGGCCGCTTGCGATGTGGCTCAACTCGCCTGCCTTCTGCGAAAGGGCCCAGCATCTGGGCGAGCATTTGAGGTTCAACAACCTATTTCCGAAGAAGTGGTCCGAGATGGTCATCCTTCTGACCGCCGCGCATCATCGGTGCGACTATGAGTGGCGTGTCCATGCCGGAATCGCGGTCCGCGAAGGGCTGCCCGAAGCCCAGGTCGCAGCGATCAAGGCAGGGAAACGGCCCGAGGGCATGGGGCCTGAACAGGAGGCGATCTACGACTTCGCCACCGGGCTCTTGCGAGACAGTCGGGTGTCGGACGAGGTCTATTCCGCCTTCGACGCGCACTACGGGGCCAAAGGGATCGTCGAGATCACGGGGCTGATCGGGTACTACCAGATCGGGGCGCACTTGCTGAACGCGACCGAATTCCGCCCCGACGACGGGGTGTCGGACTTCGGTCGCGACCAAGCTTAGCCCGCGAGGTTGAACATCACCGTCTTCAGTTCGGTGAAGGCCTCAATGGAGGTGAAGCCGCCCTCGCGGCCAAGGCCCGAAGCCTTGAAGCCGCCGAAAGGCGAATTCGGCATGAAGCTGTAGCCATTGATGCCGACCGTGCCTGCCCGAATGCCCTCTGCCATGCGCCAGGCGCGTCCAATGTCACCGGTGTACACTCCGCTAGAGAGGCCATAGTCCGAATAGTTCGCGATGCGGATCGCCTCTTCCTCCTCTTTGAAGGGGATCACCGAAAGGACCGGGCCGAAGATCTCTTCCTGCGCGATTCGCGCGCCTGGATCGACATCGGCAAAGAGCGTCGGGTTGACCCAGTTGCCCGCCAGAAGAGCTTCGTCCTTCGGGCGGTCGCCACCAAAGACCAGCCTTGCGCCTTCATTCAGGCCGATCTCGATGTAGTTCATCACCTTGTCAAGCTGGGTCGGGTTGATCATTGGCGCGGAGGTTGTCGCTTCATCGAACGGGTCGCCGAACTTCACCTTGCCGGTCTGCACTGCGGCGTGACTCAGGAACTCGTCATAAATGTCGCGATGCACCAGCGCCCGGCTGGTTGTGGAACAGACCTGGCCCGACAGGAACATGTCCATCATGCCCATGACTGTATGCGCCGCCGTTTCCACGCTCTTGGCGTCGGGGAAGACGACCGCGGCGCTTTTGCCGCCAAGCTCCAAGGTGACGCGCTTCAACCCGTCGGAAGCGAGTCGGTGAATGTGCTCACCGATCTTTCGGCTGCCGGTGAAGGATATCTTGTCCACACCTCTTTCCGTCACCAAGGCCTCGCCGGACTTGCCATCACCTGTAAGGCACTGGAAGACGCCAGGCGGCAGGTCGGCCTCAGCGATCAACTCACTCATCCGGAGGGCCGAGAGCGAGGCATATTCCGATGGCTTCATGATGATGCAACAACCGGCAGCCAGGGCCGGGGCCACCTTCTCAGGGAACTGCAGAAGTGGCGCGTTCCATGGGGTGATCCCGACAGCCACGCCCACTGGCTCGCGAACCGTCAGGAATTTCAGCGTCACCTCCTCGGTATACTGCGGGTAGGTATGGCCGATGATCTTGTCGACCCATCCCGCCTGGTGGCGGAAGACGTCCGAGGCGAGGTGACCCGACACACGGTAGAGGCGGCCGAAGGCGATGGGAATGGCATTGTCGAGCGTCTGGAGCTCGGTCAGTTCGTCGGCGTGGGCAGAAAAGATGTCCGCGATCCTCAACAGCACCTGCGTTCGATCCTTTGCCTTCATCTTCGGCCAGGGACCCTCGTCAAAAGCCCTGCGGGCAGCCACGACGGCGTCAGCGGCATCCTTTGCGCTGGCCATCTGTATTTCTGCCAAGGTCTCATTTGTGGCCGGATTTCGGTGGGCATGGGTGCGCGCGCCCGTTGCATCACGCCACTCGTTATTTATGAAGAGGCCCTTGGGCCGGATGCCAAGCGCATCGCGCTTGCCAAGAAGCGAAAAGGTCATTTCGTCCTCCGAAACTCGTTGCGGCGAGCATAGATGCTGCAAAGACGGGATCAATATCGGAAAACGACACAATCTTGGGCGCAAAAGAGGCGCATTGCGCCTTGCGCATGGCCCGCAATCGCAGCACTGTTATGAATTGCGGGAAACGCTTGAGAAAACTGGAAGCAGCATGCTCATCGGATTTGCTGAATCTGACGGTAAGTCCATCAACAAGGCGACGAAACGCGTCCTGATGATCCTGGCCGAGTTCATCGGCGCAAGGAAGCCCCTTGGGGTATCGGAGCTGGCGCGTCGGCTGAACATGACGCGGAACATGGTCCATCGCGCGCTTGTCACGCTGCATGAAGAAGGGCTCCTCTTCAAGATCGAGGATACCGGACGTTTTGTCCTCAGCTACAACCTCGCCTTGTTGCAGAACGCGGCCCGCCCCATGCCGGCGTTGAAGGATCTGGCCCGACCCTATCTGGAGATGATCGCCGACGAGGTGGGTGAGACCGTGCAGCTGACGGCTCGAAGCGGCGATTTCCAGACCGTAATCGACGGTGTCGAAGGACGAGGACACCTGGGACTTCGGGTCAAGCTCGGCCGCGCGATTCCGCTCCACCTCTCGGCCGGGTCTCGGGCAATCCTTGCTGCGCTGCCTGACGAGGAAATTGCGGACTACATTGCGCGCAACACGCCCCTGAAAGGCATAACCGCCCGCAGCCTTGTTACGGAGGACGCGATCTGGGCCGAGGTCGCAAGGGTTCGCGAGCAGGGCCACTCGCGTGCTTTCGGCGATTTCAGCCCGAACACCGCAGGAATTGGCTATGCCATTCCCGACATCGACGGAAAGCCACACGGCGCAATCGTTGTCGGCGGCCCGGTTCAGCGCGTTTCGCGCGAATGGATCGAGGAGGCGCGCAAGCGCATCGCGCCGATTGTGGCTGAGCTTCGCACCGTTGCTGCGCTCTACGAGGTCGTTTGACATGGCCGGCCAGAAGACCGTCGCCACGACCAACAGTTCGACGCGCCACGTCTTTGAAACCATGCGCATCATTTCTCGCAGCGACACGCCGCTTGGACTGAACGAAATTGCGGAGAGCCTTGATCTTCCGGCAAGCACGGCGCACCGGGCGCTGATGACGCTGGAAGAAAGCGGATTCGCTTCGCGCGTGCGCCAGTCTGCCCGGTTTGAGCCAGGCACGACACTGCACCATCTCATCCGGTCAATGGTGGCACAGTTTCCCATCCGGGCCGCCTCCGCAAAGGCACTGAGCGAAATCTCGCGGCAATTCGACGTGACCACCAGCCTGAATTGGCGGCTTGGCTGGTCGAGCATGCGTCTCGCCTCCTTCGAGACGGCACACGAGTCCTTCCAGCTCCGGCGCATTGGCGAACTGCGACCGCTGCATGACGGGATCGGTCCCTCGGCAATTCTTCTGGCCCTGCCGGAGACTGAGCGCAACCGTTACCTGGATCGGATCCGCGACACGGCTTCGGGAGCGGGAATCAATGCGGATCGCTTCGAGACGTTTTCCCGACAGATGGCTGATCAGGGCTACCTGGAACTGCCGCCTTCTGACAATCTGGGATCCAACTGGCTTCTGGGGTTCTACTGGATTTCCGTTCCGGTCCGCCGGTACGATGGCGAAGTCAGCGGGTCGGTCAGTGCCGGATTTTCCATGAACCAGCGAACCGGCGCAGATCTCACTGCGGACATCGAACGGGTACGCGGCGCCTTTGCAGGTCTGCAACGCGACCTGGATGCCGACGCCGAGAGTACCCGGACCTGTTTCGACCTTCTCGAGCCTGACGCGTTCGGGGCCGACAGCAGCCCCTCTCGGTGGAAGCCCGGCACCTGACAAGGCGCCCATGCCGCTGAAGACTGCGCGTCAAGGATACGCCGCGCGCGTGCCTGCATTCGGCTTGACACGTTCAAAGTTGTATGAAATACGAAATACAACCTGAATTATAGAACAAATGGAGCGCACATTGAGCTATCCGGGCCTGAACGGCATTGACGACGCACTCGCCGAGATCGCGGCCGGCCGACCCGTGGTCGTTGTAGATGACGCCGAGCGGGAGAACGAAGGCGACTTCGTCATGGCTGCAGAACACGCCACCCCGGAATGGCTGGGGTTCGTCATTCGACACTCCAGTGGCATCGTCTGCACAGCCATGACCGATCATCGTGCCGATGCGCTGGAACTTCCGCCCATGGTGACGGCGAACGAAGATCCCCGCGGCACGGCCTACACGGTCACCGTCGACGCCGCGGAGGGCAATACTACCGGAGTGTCGGGGTCCGACCGCGCACGCACCATCAGGCTTCTGGCAGACGCCGAAACGCGGCCTGCCGACTTGCGGCGACCGGGTCACGTGCTGCCGTTGCGTGCACGCGACGGAGGCGTTTTGGAACGTGATGGCCATACAGAGGCGACCGTCGATCTGTGTCGGCGTGCCGGGCAGCAGCCTGTCGGTCTTCTCGCGGAAGTTGCACGCGACGACGGCGAGATGATGCGGCTGCCAGAACTTCTCTTCTTTGCGCGACAGCACAGGCTGCTAGTCGCCTCGATCGCCGATCTGATCGCTTGGCGGCACCGCCACGACCGGTTTGTTGCCGGACCAGGCGCGCGGCAAGCCTGAGCCAGATGATGCCACGCGAGAGGACCTGAGGATGGACGGATCGCTTGCTCCGAAGTCGCGACCCGAACTCGACCGCTTCGACTGGACCGACCCGCTGTTGCTCGACACCGAACTTGCCGAGGAAGAGCGGATGATCCGCGATACGGCCCGAGCCTATGCGCAGGATCAGCTCGCTCCGCGCATCATGTCGGCCTATTCCGACGAGCGGACCGACCGCGAAGTCTTCAACGAGATGGGCGAGCTCGGCCTTCTTGGTGCCACGACACCTGAAGCCTATGGCGGCGTCGAAGCCTCTTACGTTTCCTATGGCCTGATCGCGCGGGAGATCGAGCGCGTGGATTCGGGCTATCGCTCGATGATGTCGGTGCAATCGAGCCTGGTGATGTATCCGATCTATGCCTATGGCAGCGAGGCCCATCGGAAGAAGTACCTGCCCCTGCTCGCATCTGGTGAATGGGTCGGATGCTTCGGCCTGACGGAACCCGACGCCGGTTCAGATCCGGGCGGGATGAAAACCCGCGCCGAGCCGGTCGATGGAGGCTATCGCCTGACTGGCACCAAGACGTGGATTTCGAATTCGCCAATTGCCGATCTCTTCGTGGTTTGGGCGAAATCCACGGCGCACGATGGCAAGATCCGCGGCTTCATCCTCGAAAGCGGGACCGAGGGGCTTTCCGCGCCGAAGATCGACGGCAAGCTGAGCCTCCGCGCCTCGATCACGGGCGAGATCGTGATGGACGGCGCCTTTGTTCCCGAGGAAGACCTCTTCCAGGAAATTGAAGGTCTGAGAGGACCCTTCGGGTGTCTGAACCGCGCGCGCTACGGGATTTCCTGGGGAGTCATGGGCGCGGCCGAGGACTGCCTTCACCGGGCGCGCCAGTACGGTCTTGACCGGAAGCAGTTCGGACGACCGCTCGCGCAAACGCAGCTGTACCAGAAGAAGCTCGCAGACATGGAAACGGAGATTGCGCTGGGACTCTCTGCGTCGCTCCGTGCCGGTCGGCTGCTGGAGGAGGGCAAGCTAGCGCCAGAGACCATAAGCCTGATCAAGCGCAACAATTGCGGCAAGGCACTGGAAATCGCGCGCATGTCCCGGGACATGCATGGCGGAAACGGGATTTCGGAAGAGTTTCACGTCATGCGTCACGCGGCAAACCTTGAAACCGTGAACACTTACGAAGGCACGCATGACGTTCACGCGTTGATTCTCGGGCGCGCGATCACCGGCCTTCAGGCATTTGCCTAACGAAGCGGAGTTGCCCATGTCGCTGCCTGACCGCCAATCGGATCGTCTCTACCACCCGCGGCTGGAACCGGAGGAGGTGCGCCAAGTGCGCGCCGAGGTGCGAGCCTTCGCCGACGAACATGTGGCTCCGGCGGCCTATGCGATCGGACAGACACCCGAAACGAAGGAGGCGTTCCCGTGGGACCTGTTCCGCGAGATGGGGGAGGCGGGGCTCTTTCGCATTCCCTTTGCCGCTGAAGTTGGCGGGCGCGGACTCAAGCACCGGGTCACCGCCTGCGTGGCAGCGCTGGAGGAACTGGCCTATCACTCCAACTCGGTTGCGGCGATCTACGATGTGCACTGCATCCTGGCGGGACGCACGCTCGAAGCCGCTGAGCCGGAACTGCAGAACAAGTACCTCAAACCGCTGATGGCCGGCGACATCGTCGGCGCCTTTGCAACCTCGGAGCCGGGCACCAGTTCCGATCTGAACCCGCAGGCCATGGAAACCCAGGTCGAGGAAGACGGCGAAAACCTGATTGTCACGGGCCGAAAGCGCTGGATCACCAATTCGCCGGTGGCCAAGTTCGTCACCGCGCTGTGCCGCGCGGGCGACGGCACGGCCATGGTGCTGATCGACCTCGACACCGAAGGCGTCACCGTCGGTGCTCCGGACCGAAAGCTCGGCAACCACGGCCAGCTCACTGCCGACATCACGTTCGACAGGGTTCGCGTCCCGAGAGCCAATGTCATCTCCGGCCTCGGCCAAGGCCTTCGCCGGGCGCTGGCAACGCTGACCTACGGGCGGATCGGCATCGGCGCGACCGGCGTCGGAATGGCGCAACGGGTCTTCGACGACTGTGTCCGGCACCTGATGACACGCAAGATGTTCGGCCAATACATGGGCCAGATGCAACACTGGCAATTTCGCATGGCCGAGCGGGCAACGCAGATCGAGAACGGGCGCAACCTGTACCTCAAGGCGGCGCTCAAGATGGACGAGGGGCACGAGTTCCCCGAACCCGAAGCCGCCATGTGCAAGTTCTATGCCACGGACATGGCGGCGGACTTCGCGCGCGAGGGCATCCAGATCTTCGGAGGCTACGGATTCACAAAGGAACTTGCTGCGGACGGGTCGCATTACAAGGTCGAGGAAATCTATCGCGACGTGAAAATCACCGAGATCTACGAAGGTGCCAACGAGGTTCAGAAATACCTTGTGGCCCGCGAGATCTTCGGGCGAAACTTTGCCGGATGACGTTCAGGCCGAATGGCCCACAAAAGTGCCGGACGCAATCAAGAGTAGATGTTCTCATGCCGTCATTGTTTGATCCGCTGGACGTGAGATCGGTCAGGCTGCGCAATCGCATCGGCGTGTCGCCAATGTGCCAGTACTACGCCGGCGACGACGGCCGTCCGCACGACTGGCATCTGGTTCACCTGGGATCCCGTGCCGTCGGAGGGGCCGGCCTCGTCATGTCGGAAATGACGGCCATTCATCCGGCTGGCCGGATCGGACCCAAAGACGTGGGAATCTGGTCCGACAAACACTTGGAACCGTGGCGCCGGATCACGGATTTCGTGCGATCTCACGGTGCCGTTCCAGGCCTGCAAATCGGCCATGCAGGACGAAAGGCCTCTACCTACTGGGACTGGCACCCTGAACTCGCAAAGCGGCCTCTCCCCATAGAGGATGGCGGATGGGAGCCAATCTTTGCCCCGAGCGCCATCCCGCTTCGAGAGACTGATCAGGTGCCTCGATCCTTGAATGACACGCAGATCCGAGAAATCATCGAGATGCATGCGCATGCCGCGGCCCGCGCCATGGAAGCCGGATTCGAGTGGCTTGAGTTGCACGCCGCCCATGGCTACCTGCATGCGACGTTTCTGTCTCCTTTCGCGAACAAGCGCACGGACGGCTGGGGCGGGGACTTCGAACGGCGCTGCAAGTTCACGCTCGAGTGCGTCCGCGCCATCCGAGCCGTTTGGCCTGACAAACTGCCGTTGGCCGTCCGGTTGTCCTGCACTGAATGGATCGAGAGTGGCTGGCAACTTGAGGACACCATCTCGCTTGCCGTGCTGCTCAAGTCGGAAGGCGTCGACCTGATCGACTGCAGTTCGGGTCTGGGCGCCGCAGGCGGCGAGTTCCCGTCGTATCCTGCTGCCCCGGGATGGCAGGTTCCCTTTGCCGATGCCGTGCGAAGGGAGGCGGACATTTCCACTGCAGCGGTCGGCATGATCTCCGACCCGGTGCAAGCCGACATGATCATCCGAAACGAGCAAGCCGACCTGGTGTTGCTGGCGTCCGCGATGCTGACGGACCCCTATTGGCCATTCCACGCTGCACGAACGCTTGGCCTCAAGGCCGGACAGGGAGTCTCAATGCCAGATCCCTATGACTATGTCGTCAGCCGAAACCGCCCCTATCAACCCGAGTTGAGGACATCAGATGAGGAGTGAACTGCCCCCTGGTGCACGATGTGGCGACGCCGCCAGCAGGCATCTGGCAGGCTCCCCGCATCCTTGGTCGAATTCGGCCACTGCATGTGTCCAGATCCGTCCCGGGCCCAAGGCCGCGCGTTGTGGCGCGAGATGAGGGGAGCAAGAACTTTGATGCGCACTAGTGACCATATGGCGACCGACGTGGCATCCGCACGCAGCGTGCGCAGAATCGACGTCCATCGCGATTCAGGCGCCTCGATCGTGCCGAAACCGATTGGCGACAAAGCGAAGGCTGCAACAATCGTCACTTCCAACAAGTTCCCGGATTGGATCCGCCGCGCCCCGCGGAGCTCGAAATGACCGGCCAGGAACGTGCCGTGTGCCTCGTGCTCGGCGCGACAGGCAAAGTTGGCCTGTCGGTTCTGCAGAACATGGCTGCGTCACCCAACGTTGCTGTCCGCGCGGCCGTCCGCTCGCCGGAAGGAAGATCCAAGGTCTCATCATTGGCTGACGAGATTGTCGATTTCGAGTTCGAAGACCCGGACTGCTACGACGCGGCATTGGACGGGGTCAGTCGGATGTTTCTGCTGACAGGATACAGCGTGGACATGCTGCACCAGTCCAAGATCCTCATTGACAGGGCTGCAGAAGCAGGTGTCCGGTTCGTCGTTCACTTAGGCACGCACGCGCCGGACAATACGGCTTTCAAGCACCACGCGTGGCACCAGCTTGTCGAGCGATACATCGAATGGCGCGGGATGGAATTTGTGCATCTGCGACCGGCAATGTTCATGGTCAACATCCTGGACTACGCCAAGGCGAACAAGGATCGGCCAGGCGTCCTGATCCATTATACGGGTGACATGGCGGTCGCATGGGTCGCGGTGGAAGACATCGGTCGGGCCGCCGCCAACATCTTGCTCGAGCCGGAACCGCACGCCGGCCAGACGTACTTTCTGGACAGCGAAGCGCTTTCGATGGGGGATGTTGCGTCAATCCTCCAGGAACAGACCGGACAGGCGTGGAGATATGAACATCGCGACGCATCTGAATTGCTGCCCCGGCTGGTCGCTGCTGGGCGGGAAGTGACGTATGCGAGCTCTGGCATAGCATTTTTTGAAGCGGTTGCCGCAGGACTTGCGGTGGATGTTGGCAAGACCCACCGGACACTTGAGCTGCTGCTCGGCGCCCGACCCATTCGCTGGAGGGAGTACGCCGAGGAACACGCAGACGAATTCCGACGCTGAACCGAGGAGACACGGGTGATGTACGATTCAACGATTTCGGCGGAGGATCGCCTCGAAGTCCAGGAACTCTACGCCCGATATTGCCATTACGCCGACCTATGCGACGGTGCGCTCTGGGCAGGCTGCTTTACGGAGGATGGAGTTTTCTCTCCGAGCCTTGGGCCCGGTGCCGGCGAGGTCTACCGCGGACAAGCGGCTCTTGCGGGCTTCATCTCGGCGCCAGGGCGCACTCCCCTGGAGAACCGGCACTGGAACACCGCCCTTGCCCTTGAAAGGGACGGAACGGAGATATCGGCAGTCTGCTACGCATTCCTGTTGCGTGTCGCTGGGGTCGAGACTCCCAGGATCATTGGAAGCGTGACGTATCGTGACCGCCTGGCGAAGGAACACGGCATGTGGAAGTTCAAGGAAAGACGGCCGCAAAAGGACGGGTTGTGACGCGGCCACGGCTCGCTTCGTTCTAACTGGAATCGGGCGCTCGCGAGTCATGCCAGGCGGAATTCCCGCTCACCCCGGCCAGCAACAGGGAGGCACAAACAGGACTTCACCCCTCGAACAAACATCTTGAGGCCAAGCGCCATTGTGCTAGATGTTAGATTGAGTTCCGATATGCAACCACATTTGCGATGGCGCATGCGTCGGCCGGCAAGGCCAGCAGTGACGTGAACTGGAGGGGCAATGAGCTTGAATGCGGCAGGACGAGGCCTAGGGCACGAACATGGAAGTTCAACCAGCCTGAACACGAAACTGACGATCAACGGACAGGCCCATGACGTTGCCCACGAGGCGCGCGTTACTCTTCTGGACCTGTTGAGAGAGCAACTGGGGTTGTCCGGCACGAAGAAGGGCTGCAACGAGGGTGCTTGCGGTGCGTGCACCGTGCTGCTGGACGGCCAACGAGTGAACGCATGCATGACACTGATGGCATCATGCTCAGCAAGAGAGGTCACGACGGTCGAAGGTCTGGCTGGCGCCGACGGCGCCCTCCACGCGGTTCAGGCTGCGTTCATCGACCAGGACGCCTTTCAGTGCGGTTACTGCACACCCGGCCAAGTCGTTTCGGCCGTAGCCTGCATCCGAGAGGGGCATGCAAGTTCAGCAGAAGAAATATCCGAGTGGATGAGCGGGAACATCTGCCGCTGCGCCGCCTATCCCCAAATTGTTGCCGCCGTCCAGCAGGCGGCGGCCGAGCTGGAGGCCTGAACGGTGCGAAACTTTTCCTATCGGAAGGCCAGTTCAGTTGAAGATGCAATTGCCGCAGTGGCAGCTGGCGCAACTCCAATTGCAGGCGGAACGGAAATCTTGAACTTGATGCGACTGGGCGCGGTTCAGTCCGACGCAGTGGTTGATATCGGACGCATCGACGCGATGGGTGGCATCGAGTTCAAGGATGGCGAAATTCGAATCGGATCGCTGGCGACTCTCAATGACATCGAGGGTCACGAAGCCGTTCGCAAGCACGCGCCTGTTCTCGCTGAAGCATGCCTGAAGTCTGCATCCGCGCAGATACGCAACAGCGCGACGCTGGGCGGCAACCTGCTTCAAATGACGCGATGCCCGTATTTTCGAGTTGAGGCAGGCAACGACACCCTCTTGCCTTGGGCCTGCAACAAGCGCCAGGTGGGCAGCGGCTGTTCAGCGCAAAGCGGGCTCTACGATCGGGCCTCAATTTTTGGAACGACCGATGCCTGCATTTGCAATCATCCATCCGATCCGGCGACCGCCTTGGCCGCCCTGAACGCAACGGTTCACGTCGCCGGACCCGATGGAGAGCGTGCCATTCCCGCAATCGAGTTCCACCTTGCGCAAGAAGAGGCACGCGACATGCTTTCAAGCGGTGAAGCTGAGGGACTGAAGGGCGCCGAAGGAGGTGCGACGGCGGGAGCGGAAGCCGTGCTGCTGAATCGCATGCGTCGGGACGAGGTCATCACTGCCTGTTCCTTCCCCGTTGACGCCGCATCTGCCAGCTCGAGTTACGTGAAGGTGCGTGAACGGCAGAGCTACGAATACGCGAAGGTCTCGGCTGCCGCGTGCCTTGAAATGAACGGCAGCCGCATTCAGTCAGTGCGCGTTGCCCTGGGCTCGGTTGCGCAGAAGCCTTGGCGCCTGCACGCCGCCGAGGCGGCCTTGGCAGGCACGGAGTTGACTGCCGACGCACTCGGTCTGGTTCTTTCCGAAGAGTTTGCATCCGCGAAGCCGGCGAAGCTCCAGGACTACAAGGTCAAGCTGGCCCGGAATGCGGCCAGACGTGCGATCCTTCTGGCAGGGGGCAAGTGCGATGAGTGACATCCACAATCTGAACGCTGCCCTGGAAGCAGGTGTGATTGTCACCGAAGAGGGTCAGCCCGCGCCACTGCCAGACCACGGAATTGGTCACCCGGCGCGCCGAATGGACGGCCCCGAAAAGGTGACGGGGCACGCAAGATACGCCGGCGAGATTGCGCCTCGAGACGTGCTGCATGCGGTGCTCGTCGGCGCCCCGATCGCCAAGGGTCGCGTAACGCGGATCAATTCGTCCGAGACAATGGATCATCCTGGCGTCGTCCGTGTGCTGACACATGAGGACATGCCGGAATTCGCTGAACCGCCGGTGCCCCCATTTGCCCAGAACCTGTTGCCGCTCAGCACCGACCGGATTCACTACGAAGGACAGCCAGTTGCCGCAGTCTTGGCTGAGACTCTTGAGGCGGCGGAGGGAGGCGCCGCTCTCCTGGCCGTCAGTTGTGCCGCCGAAGAGTTCGGCACATTCGAAGCTTCAAGCGTTCACCATCCGGAAGGAACCGCTTTCGCGTTTCAACCACTTGACCAGGAGTCAGGCGACGTTGAAGCCGCAATGGAAGACGCCCACGCCCTGGTCGACGAGAGCTACGAGACGGCGTCACGCCATCACAACATGATGGAGCCCCACAGCACGTTGGCGGAGTGGCGCGATGGGCATCTCTACGTCTGGGACGCCACGCAGTGGACCTACGGCGTGCGCTACGCTTTGGCAGCAATCGTGGGCTACGACATAGAGAACATGACCGTGACATGCCCGTTCACCGGCGGCGGCTTTGGAGGCAAGGGGTATATCTGGCCACATCAGGTCCTGACCCCGGTCTTTGCCGGAATCGTTGGTCGCCCCGTCAAGCTCTCGCTCGGCCGCGCGGGATGCTACACCGGGAACGGCTATCAGCCGCGAATCGTGTCCCGAATCAGAATGGCCGCAGATCAACACGGCAAGCTCGTTGCGCTGGATCATGCCAGCGAGAACATAACGTCGGTCATGGACAACTACGTCGAGTTTGCGACGGCGGCCTCCCGGGCAACTTATTCGGTCCCGAACTATCGCTTCAGGACCCGCGTCCGCGCCGCCAACGTCGGAACGCCGACGCCGATGCGGGCGCCTCACGAGGGGCCGGGCAGCTTTGCAACGGAAAGCGCGATTGACGAACTCGCCTACAAGCTCGGCATCGACCCCCTGCAAGTCAGGCTGAGGAACTACGCGGAGACGGACCTGATTTCCGGCAAGCCGTTCTCGTCCAAGAAACTCAGGGAAGCCTACAACGTCGGAGCGGAGCGATTCGGCTGGCGCAACCGCAGTGCCGAACCGCGCTCACAGACCAGAAACGGCAAATTGATTGGCCATGGCGTCGCGACCGGGGTGATGGCAACCTTCAGGCATCTCTCGGCGGCACGCGTGGCGCTGGAAGCCAGCGGCGACATTGTCATCGAAGCCGGCACGCAGGAGCTGGGCACCGGCGTACGGACCGTCCTGCCCCAAGTCGCGGCCGAGACCCTGGGCGTTCCGCTCGACCGCGTCCGGATTGACCTGGGCTCCACAAGCCTGCTGGAGACCGCGGGAACATTCGGGTCGGGAACCAGTATCGGAACGGGCTCGGCCGTCGCGGTTGCGTCAATGAACCTGCTGGATCGCATCAGGAACCTCTCAGGAGGGAACGACGCGCCCGCCCATTCAGAGTGGCCGGACCTGCTGAGCAGCAAAGGC
This sequence comes from Paracoccaceae bacterium, assembly GCA_965208685.1. GTDB lineage: Bacteria > Pseudomonadota > Alphaproteobacteria > Rhodobacterales > Rhodobacteraceae > JAJEFO01. Next base: position 3,851,345 of record CBDBPL010000007.1, read on the forward strand.
ATCGAACGCCTTTCGGCCGACGGCACCTACGGACCGGAAGACGGGGCTCCATTTGACGCTCACGGCAGCCTGAGCGAATACGCGATGCATTCGTACGGTGCCGTATTCGTCGAAGTCGAAGTTGACGAAGAACTGGGAACGGCGCGCATGCTTCGTGCCGTCGGCTGCTACTCTGCAGGCAAGATCTTGAACCCGGCAACCGCGCGCAGCCAAATGATTGGCGGGATCATCTGGGGGTACGGCCGGGCAATGCTCGAGCAGTCTGCCATGGACCCGACATATGGGCGCTACCTGTCAAAGAACCTGTCTGGCGTGCTGGTGCCTGTTAACGCCGACATTCCTGGAGACATCGACGTCAGCTTCATTGACGAATACGATCCCCATTGCTCGACAATCGGCGTCCGTGGCATTGGCGAGCTGGGCGACGTCGGCGTTTCGCCCGCAATCACCAATGCAATCTATCACGCGTGCGGGCGTCGGATCAGGGAACTGCCGGTCCAAATCAAGCACCTGTTGGGAGAATGACCTTCCAGGATCCGGACAAGGTGCCAACAACCCGAGAGTGCGACAATGCAAGCCAAAGCTGCCGTTCTTCGTCAAGATGATGCAACCTTTCACATCGAGCAGGTGGACATAGGGCCGATCAACGAAGACGAAGTTCTTGTCGAAATGGTGGGCGCGGGCATCTGCCATACCGACGAGCTCTTTCGAAGCAACGTGTACCCGTTCCCCAGGCCCTGCATCCTTGGCCACGAAGGCTCCGGGCGCGTCATCGAGACCGGATCCGCAGTTGCCGGGCTGGAGGCGGGAGACCATGTGGTTCTGTCCGTCATGTTCTGCGGTCATTGCCCGCGTTGCCAGGAAGGCAAGCATTACATTTGCGAAAACATCTACGAGGCCAATTTTGGCGGGCGCGGAGACGGGACCAACGCCTTTTCGCACAACGGCGAGTGCATACATGCCCATTTCGACGGCCAAAGCTCCTTCAGCACAATTGCGGTGACCAACGCCAAGAACACGATCAAGGTTCGCAAGGATGCTCCACTCGAGATACTCGGACCACTTGGTTGCGGATTCAGGACCGGGTTGGGCGCGCTGATCAACACCTTTGCCCCCAAGGCCGGCGAGAGCATCGTGGTCTATGGCGCAGGGTCAGTCGGGCTGAGCACGATACTCGCGGCAAAGTTGATGGGATGCCACCCGATCATGGCAGTTGACACGAACGAAGCCCGCAGACGCGTTGCTCGTGAAATCGGAGCCACTCATGTCTTCGACGGCGCAGAAGGCGAAATTCCTGCGAAGATCATCGAGCTCACGGGAGGCGGCACAAACTACGCACTCGACACGACCGGCATGCCATCCGCCATTCGCAGTGCCTTGGAGTCGACCTGTGTCGCTGGATTCCTTGGCGTGCTCGGAGGCTCGCCTCTCGGCACGGAGCTCGTGCTCGATGCCAACCACATCTTGTTCGGCAGCCGCCGGATTCAAGGCATACAGATGGGAGATGCGGTCGGGGCGACTTTTGTCCCGAACATGGTCGAGCTCATGATGGCCGGCAAGCTGCCACTGGAAAGGCTGGTCACAGAATACCCGTTTGAGGAGATCAACCAGGCCTTTGCGGACACGAAGTCCTGCAAGTGCGTAAAGGCTGTTCTGACCTTCGACTGATTGCGGTCAGCCGGCGCTTCGCCTTCCGCGGACATAGGCGTCCATTGCCACGGCGGCGACAAGGATCGCACCCTGAGCGAACAGCTGCGCGGCATTCGACAGCGACAAGGTGTCGAAGACGTTTCGCAAGGTTGCGAGAATGAGGAGGCCTATCAAAGTTCGCCAGAGCGCCCCCTCGCCCCCGAACAGGGTTGTCCCGCCGATGATGACAATGGCGATCGCGTTGAGGGCCACGTCCCCGCCAAGGTTCGCCTGACCGACGTTTGTGCGCGACGCGATGACGATCCCGCCCAAGACCGAAAAGAAACCTGAAAGCGCATACGTTGACACGGAAACCGCAGTGGTCCGCATGCCCGCCAGATACGCGGCCTCCCGGTTGCCGCCAATCGCGTAGACGCATCTGCCCCAGACGGTCTTGTGAAGAACAAAGGACATGAGCAGAAACATCGCGAGCAGCAAGTAGACCGAATAGGTGATGTCAAAGAGCCGGTCACGGCCAAGAGTGTCGAATCCCTCCACCGAACGGGCCATGATCGGCGCCGAATCCGAAATTATGAATGCGAGGCCGCTGATCATTGACGCGCTGCCAAGCGTGGCAACCAGCGGATTGACATTCAGGATGTTGATCAGGAGTCCGTTCGCGAGGCCGAGAAGGCACCCCAACATCAGCGTGAGGGCCATCGAAGGGACTACCGGAATGCCCGATGTCGCAAGCTTCGCGTAGACGACGGCTCCGAGCGCGTACATGGCGCCGGCGGAAAGATCGAATCCGCCGCCGATTATCACGAATGTCGCCCCGATTGCGACAAGGCCCACTGCCGCGTTCTGTGCAAAGATGTTCCGGACGTTGCCGAATCCGAAGAAGTTGGAGTTCAGCATGAACGCGATAATCAGGACGCAGGCCAGGACCGCAACCATTCCATAGGTCGCTACGAGGTCAAATGCCCTTTGCTCTATGCCTCGACCTGAAGGACCGTCGGCCGGCTCGGTTCCGTCAACCATGGACTTTGCCTCTTCTCGCTTCGCTTGCTAGTGAGCCTTGCCGCTTTCAACGCCGAAGGCCAAGTTGAAGATCCCGGAAATCGTGATGGCGGTCTCGGCGGCATCGAGTTCGCCTGCCAAATGCCCTTCATGCAGGACGGCGACACGGTCGCTGATTGCCACGACCTCCTCGAGTTCCGATGAAACAAACACGACGGCGCATCCCTGTTCAGCGAGCTCGCGCATGCTTTCCATGATCTCAGCCTTTGCACCGATGTCGATCCCGCGCGTCGGCTCGTCAGCAAGGAGTATTCTTGGGTTGTTGGTTCCCGCGCGTGCAAGAAGCAGCTTTTGCTGATTGCCGCCTGACAGGGTTCCGGCGGGCGAACCAAGGCGGTCAGGATCGAACCCGTAGTCGACTGCCGGAGCCTTGGCTCCGAGTTGCATCTGCTTGGCCGAAACGACCCAGGACCCGCACAGCTCGCGCAACTTGGCTACACCGATGTTCTCGGCCGCGGACAAGAGAGGGATCACGCCCTGATGCTTGCGATCCTCCGGTATCAATATGATTCCGTGATCGCGAGCCTGCCTGACAGATTGGGGCCATTTGACTTCCACGCCGTCCACATGCATCCGCCCTGCAGACTTGGGCTCGAGGCCGGAGATGCAGCGCACGAATTCGGTACGCCCGGATCCGACCAGCCCGCCAATGCCAAGTATCTCCCCGGCCCTGATCGACAGCGAGATTGGCGCCAGTACACCCGGCAAGGTCACGTCTTCGACCCTCATTCTCTCTGTCCGGAACTGCGTCGCAACCTTGTGCCCACCGCCCTCGATCACATCCTCGATCATCGCGGCCGTCTTGCTCTCGCCCAGCATGTGTCGCACGAGATCATGCTTTTCGACCCCCGCTCGCTCCAAGTTGGCCACCAGCCTGCCTTCCCGAAAGACCGTGATCCGATCAGAGATCTCCAAGACCTCGTCCAGGTTGTGGCTCACGAACACGATTGTGTATCCATCTGTGCGAAGGCGCTTGATCAGCCCCAGCAGGGCCTCGCGCTCCGGTCTTGCCAAGGATGCCGTGGGCTCGTCGAGGAGAATCGTCCTGGCCCCCGAGGCAAGTCCCCTCATCACTTCCAGAACCTGTTGCTCGGCTACAGACAGCTGGCCCGAGGGCACCTCCGGCTGCCTGGCGACACCGATCTCGTCACAAAGCTCCTCGTAGCGTCTGCGCATCTCGCCGGAATCCAGCACCCCCCAATTGGAAAGGAATTTCCCTAGAAACACGTTTTGCGAGGGGGACAGATTGGGAGCGATCGTAAGTTCCTGGTATATCGTCGCCACCCCGGATTCCCGCATTTCGCGGGGACGGCCGGCGGGCGCCTGAACGCCCGCAACCAAGACATGCCCGGTCGTCGGGACAGTTCGACCGCTGGTGATGCCCAGGCAAGTCGACTTCCCCGCACCGTTTTCGCCGATCAACGCGTGGACGGAACCGCTCGACACTTCGAAGTCTATGTCCACCAGCGCCTGAATTGGTCCGTAACGCTTGGACACGTCGACAAAGCTCAATGCTGGCGTGCCGCCATGCATTGAAAGCGCTCCCGCCCCTGGCCTTCTTCAGTACTGCGGCGTGTAGCTGTCCAGGTCCTCCGCCTTGATCAGCACGGGATTGTTGATGTTGCCCAGCATCAGGCCGTCCTGAACCGGCGGTGGCATGACCCCGAACTGCCAGACACCGACAATCGCGCCGAGAGACTGGCGAACGTGGGTCCGAGGCGCAAATGTCGCGGAAGCGGTGATTGCACCGTCGCGAATGAGGGGCACGCTGTCAATGCCGGCGCCGATGTCGTACACTGCCACGTCATCGAGCCGGCCAGCGTCTTCAAGCGCATTGATGGCGCCGACCGTCATGTCCGAATAGGACGACAGGATCACGTTGGCCTCAGGATGTGCAACCAAGAGTGTCTCGATCTTTGCCTGTGCATCGGCAGCCGTGAAGTCGCCGTAGGCCTGGCCAACGAACGTGAAGTTGTTGTCCGCGGCCGACAGGCGTTCGGCGCCGGCCTCCAGCGCATTTGTGATGGTCAGCCCCGGCGTTTGATTCAGCACCGTCACGGTCGGCGACAACGGTGTCCATCCAGCGACCGATGTAGTCGACGGTTTCAGCCGCTCCGACGTACGTGATGATGCCGGGCTCCCACTGATCCGCGAACGGATTCATGTCGCGACCGCAGATCGAGATGTTGGACGTCGCCACGACAATGTTCTTCGCGGCTGCATCCTTGGTCACGACGTCACACATGAGGTTGCTGTCGACAGGTGTCACGTACCACGCGTTGAAGTCGCCGTTTTCCAGGACGTTCTCAAGCTGGTCCATCTGGATCTGCGCATTGAACTGGGCATCGAAGACCTCAAGCTCGAAACCTTGTTCTTCGGCAATTCTCTCCGCTTCGTCGACCATTGCGACCACGTAGTTGTTCGCCTTGGTTGCAATGAAGAAGGCCACCTTCAATGGCGTGTCCCCCGGAACCACGATGGGCGCATCGAGCCCGACGCCAACTGAATGCCCGCCTGGCGGGGAAACCACCTCGGCATGGGCCGAGCCTGCTGCCAGCGCGGCAACGCTGGCCACCGAGGCCACTATTGCAAGTCTTTGCATTTTTTTCTCCCTTTGGTCTGTAAGATGTGTATCATCCCTAAATTTAGAACACGAACCCGGTCGAAGTAAAGTTGAAATGTCGGCAAGGACGCAATTTCGACATTGCGGGATCTGGCCGAATTCCACGGCCCCTCGCGTGCGAGTCGCACCGGGCGGGCTGGTCTCCCGCGCCTTGCGCCACGCTCTCCGGTTCGATGTCGGCCACGGGGCGGCCAAGTGACGTGACTGCATTGCGCGTGGCCGGGTGATCAGGAGTCCTCACGCTCAAGCTTCAGCTTGGGGAACCATTCGCCGGTCTCCGGCCAAAGCTCCCAGTCGGGATAGGCCGCGCGCGCGGTGAACCGCATGACGCCGAAGACGACGACCTGTCGCGCCATGAAGCGCAGCCGCGCATCCAACTCTTCGTCCAGGCAATTCGAGCTCTCGTCGAAGAGCGGCGGCCCGGTGGAATTGATCGTGATGCCAAGCGGCGTAGGCCAGCCGCGAAGGGCGTGCACGATGTCGCGCAGCGTGGACAGCGTCGCCTGCGCCGCCTGCCAGCCGCCTGCCACGCCGATGCAGCCGACCGCGCGGGCGCTGAAATAGGCCTTCCGGTCGGCATACATGTCCTGCGTGTAGTCAAGCGCGTTCTTCAGGTGTCCAGAGATCGAGCCGTGATAGCCCGGACTTGCCAGAATGATGCCATCCGCCTTCCGAAGCGCTTCGACAAACGCCGTCTCCTCGTCTGTCCGCTCGGAACGCCTTGGATCGTAGATCGGGAACATGATGTCGGGCCCGGCGAACATGGCCGTTTCCGCACCTGCATCCTCGGCGTGCCTGAGCGCGCAACGGACGGCTTTCTCAGATCCCGAATTGCGCCCGGTGGTGCCGCCGATCCCGACGACGAACGGATTGCATCCGATTTCTCCGATCTTGCTCAAGAGCGCTACCTCCTTCTGTTTTGCATTATGGCATCTATTCTGGCAATCAAAACATTATCTTGTCACTTCAGAAGACCCGGCAGGAACAGGCTGAGTTGCGGGAATCCGATCAGCAACGACATGATCAGAATCTCGGCACCAAGGAACCATGTCAGGCCCCGGAAGATGGTTCCAAGCGGGACCTTGTCGCCGACAACGGACTTCACGACGAATGCGTTCAGCCCCACAGGCGGCGTCAGCAAGCCGATCTCGATGAACTTGACAACGAGAACCCCGAACCAGATCAGGTCATAGCCGACTGCAGAGGCGATCGGCAGCAGGATCGGCAGCGACACCAGCATGACGCCGATGCCTTCCAGGAACATGCCGAGGACTACATAAAGGAGGCAGATCGCCAGGATCACGAAGAGCGGGTCGTAAGAGGCGGACTTGATGAAGCCGGCGGCAAATCTCGGCACGCCCGAGAGCGCCAGGAACTTCGTGAAGAGCACGGTGCCGATCACGATGAAGAAGAGCATTGCCGTCGTCTTTGACGCATCGACCAGGCTGTTGACGAAGATGCGCCACGTCATCTGGCGCCTCGCCAACGCAACGACCAACGTGACGGTTGCGGCGGCCGCTCCGGCCTCGGTCGGAGTCGTCGTGCCGGTGTAGATTCCGGCGACGACAAACAGGATGATGACCGGGAAGGGCCAGATCTCGACGACCGCGCGCAGCCGTTCACGCCCCGTGAAGGGCTTGTCGGGCATCGGCGCCAGTCCGGGATTCCGGCGGACACGCAGGAAGATCATCGTGCAATACACGATCGCCGTGATCAGCCCGGGAACGATTCCGGCCATCAAGAGCTTCGAGACAGATTGCTCGGCATACCAGCCGTAAAGCACAAAGGCGACCGAAGGCGGGATCAGCGCGCCGAGCGTGCCCGCGGCGGCAACGGTCGAGGTGGCCAGTGCCTTGTCGTAATTGTGCCTGAGCATCTCGGGCAGCGCCAACCGGCCCATCGCCGCCGTCGTTGCCAGCGTGGAGCCGGAGACAGCGGCAAAGCCGGCCGCAGCAAGATTGGTCGCGATGGCCAGCCCGCCCGGAACGAAGCCGATGAGCACCCGCGCCGCCCGAAAGATCGTGGCAGCCATGCCCGAATTCTGCGCGAAGGTCCCCATGAGCAGGAACATCGGCACCGCGCTCAAGGTCCAGGAGGCGGAGAAGTCGTAAGGCACTTCGCCAAGCGCGCCGAACGCTGCCCGTTCGCCCCGCATGAGCCAGATGCCGCCAATGGAGACAGATGCCAGCGAAACCGCGATCGGCACGCGCAGCGCAAGCAGGAAGACCATCAGGCCGATGCCGCAGAACCCGATCTCGAGGTTGCTCACAACGCGTCCCCCGGATCGCGTACATCGAGTTCCTCGCCGGTGTAGATCGCAATGACGTCCTGGGCGAGCTGCAAGACGCACCAACCAGCGGTCAGTCCGAAACCGATGGCGGGAAACCAGCGGCCCAGCCAAACCTGCATCTGGAACTCGATGTTGTTCGCGAGTTCACCGACCAGGGTCTTCTCTATGGCCACTTCGAGACCGCGCCAGAACAGGGTTGCAGCCAGCAGGAAGGTCAGGAGCAGCGCCAATGCGTCGAACGTCCGTTGGGCCCGCGCGCCGAGCCGCTGCGTGAACAGCTCGACGAAGATCTGGCCTCGATCGCGTTGCACCGCCGCCAGGGGCAGGAAGACGACGGCGACCATGTAGTACAGGCTCACCATCTCGAGCGTGCCGAGAAGCGGGTGCCGAAACACCAGCTTCGCCACGACATCCGCGGCGACATGGAACATCATTGCTGCTGTCGCGGCCGCCGCCAGCCAAAGAAACAGCCGAGTGAGATAGTCGAGGCTTCTTTCCAGTCGGGCCATGACCAAGTCGGCCCCGCCAAGTAAGCGGCGGGGCCGAATTCCTGTCAGAGCTTGGAGTAGATTTCGGCCGCGATGGCATCGCGCACCTTGGCCTCATCGCCGCCCATCGCCTCGACGATGCCGTTCCACTTCTCGACCGCGGCCTCGAACTTGTCGAGAATGTCGCCGGCGTTCGGCACGCCGTTGTTCTCGCCCCACGCCTGGACCACGGCACGCTCCGAGGCGAACCACTCATCCATGAACTGGCGCATCTCGTCCGTGGGTTCTCCCCAAACCACGCCCTTCTCCTCGGACAGGCGGCGCACCTCGTCGGCCTTCGCCACGCCGTTTGCGGCCGCGTTGGCGACGAGGGTCGGCAGGCTTCCCGAAATCGCGGCACGGTCTTCGTCGCTCAGATCGCCCCAAAGATCGGCATTGACGCCGAAGACCATCCCGTTGTTGTACTGACCGACCGGAAGGTCGAGCACGTAGTCAACCGTGTCCCAAAGCGAATAGGCCTGGAGCCAGAAGACAGACCCGATGGCACATTCGACCTGGCCCCGGCTCATTGCCTCCAGCACCTCAACGGTCGGCGTATTGACCGGGACGCCGCCCATTCGTTCCACCAGCCGCAAATTGGCGGAGGCCGCTCGGATCGACTTGTCTTCGAGATCCGAGAAACTCGAGATCGGGTTCTTGCACATCAGGTAGAAATGAGGAGTCCCGGCATAGGCCAACGCCTTGACATCGTGCTGGGCGGCCTCCTCCACGCACTCCGGGCAATTCGTCAGGGCCAGTTCGGTGGACGCGGCCGAGATCGAATACGGGTTGGCCTGTATCGAGGCGTACTGAGTGATCATCGTGTCGATCGGCATTTCCGCCTGGTAGATCGAGCCCGCGATATAGCCGGCGTCAACCAGCCCGTCGCCGATGCCGCCAAGCACGGTGCGCATCTGCACAACCGAGCTGTCATAGTGGGTCTCGAAGGTAATGTGGCCGCCCGAGCGTTCGCCCACTTCCACCTTGAAGGCGTCAACCGCCAGCGACGCCGGATCGGTCGACGGCGCCCACGAGCCGTAGACGATGTTGGTTTCGGCAATTGCGCCACCCGCAAGGGTCGCGCCGGCAAGAATGACCGTTCCGCAAGCAATCAATTTCATTGGGTTCCTCCTTTGCTTCCATAGTGTCCCGAATGCGTCATGCATCGAGGTTCAGAATCATGGTCTTGAGCTCCGTGAACGCCTCGATGGTGGCCCGCCCGCCCTCGCGGCCAATCCCCGAGCGCTTGATCCCGCCTGCGGGCGAATTGGGCATGACCGAGTAGCCGTTGATTCCGATCGTGCCCGTGCGCATCGCCCGCCCGACCCGGAACGCGCGCGTCAGATCGGCGGTCCAGATGCCGCCAGACAGCCCGTACTGGCTGTCATTGGCGATGGCGACGGCCTCTTCCTCGGTCTCGAACGGGATGACGGAAACCACCGGGCCGAAGATCTCCTCCCGCGCGATCGTCATGTCGTTGGCAACGTCTGCAAAAAGAGTCGGGTTGATCCAGTTGCCCGAGGCCAGCTCGCCCGTCGGCCGGTCGCCGCCGAAGACCAGCTGCGCGCCCTCTTCCACGCCCTTGGCAATGTAGCCCATGACCTTGTCGGTCTGACGCCTTGATATGATCGGCGCCGAGGTTGTCGCCAGGTCGAACGGATCGCCGAACTTGACGGACTCGATCTGCGCGCGCGCATGTTCAATGAACTCGCCGAGGATGGAGCGGTGGACCACTGCGCGGGACGTCGTCGAACAGACCTGGCCGGACAGGAAGGTCGAAGAAAGCGCCATCACGGACTTGGCCGCAACCTCTACTGACCGTGCATCCGGAAAGATCAATGCCGCTGACTTGCCGCCCAGTTCCAGCGTTACCCGCTTCATGTTGCGTCCGGCGACGCTCATGATCCTCTCTCCCACGACAGGACTTCCGGTGAAAGTGATCTTGTCGATGCCGGGATGTTCCGAAATCGCCGCCCCGGTCTCGGGGCCGCCGGTCACAAGGTTGAACGCGCCAGGCGGCAAGTCGCTCTCTGCCACGATTTCCGCCAGTCGCAGCGCGGCAAGGTTCGCCAGTTCGGACGGCTTCAGGACAATCGTGCATCCGGTCGCCAGCGCCGGCGCCACCTTGAGCGCGAACATCATCAGGGGTGCGTTCCAGGGGATAATCGCGCCAACCGGGCCCACAGGCTCGCGGAAGCTCATGAAATGCAGGTTCTGGCTGTCGGTGTATTGAGGGTATGTCTCACCGGTGATCTTGTCGATCCAACCCGCATAGTGATCGAAAATGTCGGCAGCGGTGACGGCCGAGACCCGGGTGTTCAGGCTGAAATTGATCGGGATGCCGTTGTCGAGCGTCTGAAGATGGCCGAGTTCCTCGGCGCGGTCCGAAATCCTGTCGACGATGCCCTGCAGGATCCTCTTTCGCTCCCTCGCGCCCATGCGCGGCCAGGGCCCGTCATCGAATGCGCGCCGCGCGGCGGCCACGGCCCGATCCACGCCGGCCGCGCCGGCTTCCGGGATGCTGGCAACGGCTTCGTTGGTCGAGGGATGGATCTGGTCGAACGCACGTGACGCGTCCGATGTCCATTTGCCGTCCACGAAGCAGCGCCCTTCCCTGACGCCCAATCGCTCTCTTTCCCGGGCCACGCTGGTCTGCATGCTCGTCCTCAGTGTTATGAATTATGAGATTAAACCCATTTTATGGTTCACGCAAGAGGCAATATGTGCTATTCGGAGGAGGTTCCGAGCCTCGAACTGGAGACCACCCTTGGACTACATCGTCGTCGGTGCCGGCTCCGCCGGCGCGGTCGTTGCCAGCCGCCTCAGCGAGGAACCGACTTGTCGGGTGACGCTCCTTGAAGCTGGCGGGCGGGACTGGTCGCCGATGATCCACATACCGGCGGCCAGCGGCGAGCTGATTCGCAAGGGTGCATTCGGCTGGGACTTTTGGACCGAGGAAGAACCGGGCCTTGGCGGGCGCCGCCTGTTCTGGCCCAGAGGGAAGGTCCTGGGCGGATCGTCTTCGATAAACGGTCAGGTCTATGTCCGCGGACACGCATCGGACTTCAATCACTGGTCGCAGCTTGGCAATCCGGGCTGGTCCTACGGTGACGTGCTGCCGTATTTCCGAAGCTCCGAAGGCCATCTGGACAGGCGGGATGACTTCCACGGCACCGACGGGCCGCTTGAGATTACACGCGCCGGGCAGAAGAACCCGCTATACGACGCGTTCATTGAAGCCGGGACCCAAGCAGGCTACCCCAGAACGGACGATTTCAACGGCGCCCAGCAAGAAGGCTTCGGCCGCTTCGACTTCACGACTGCAAACGGCCGTCGAAAGAGCACCGCGGTCGCTTTCCTGCAAGAAGCCCGACGCCGCGAGAACCTGCGCATTGTCACGCGCGCGACAGTCACCGGCATTGAAATTGCCGGAGGCCGTGCCATTGCCGTCGAAGCGGAGATTGGTGGACGGAGGAAGCGGTTCCCTGCCACGCGCGAGGTGATCCTCTGCGCAGGAGTCGTTGGTTCGCCGCATATCCTGATGCTCTCCGGAATCGGACCGGCCGCGCACCTGAAAGACGTCGGCGTCACGCCGATGCTCGACTTGCCGGGGGTCGGCCAAAACCTGCAGGATCACATGCAGGTGCCGATTCTCCATGCCTGCGCCAAGCCGATCACGCTCCATCAACAGATCCGAATTGACCGCGCGGTCCGCGCGATGGTGCAAGCGCTGGTGCTCCGATCCGGACCGTTCGCGCATTTTCCGGTTCAGGGAGGCGCCTTCACCCGCTCGCTGCCGCATCTCGACGTCCCGGACACGCAGTGGCATTTCGGCATTGCCCTGGGCGTCCGCCGCGCCCGATTCCCGTTCGAAAGGCGTGGTCCGCTCGACCGAGACGGTTATCTTCTTGCCCCTTGCCTGCTGCGCCCGGAAAGCCGAGGCGAGGTCAAGCTTGCCTCGCCCGAACACGCCAAGAAGCCGATCCTGAAGGGAAGCTACCTGTCGGAAGAAGCGGATCTCGCCTTCTTTCTCCGCACCCTTCGTCAGGGCCGAAACATCGCCTCGCAGCCTGCCTTCATTCCCTACTCGTCGGGCGAGCTCATGCCCGGCCCAACCGTCAAGACCGACGATGAACTGACGGACTACATTCGAAGTCATGCCGCCACCTGCCATCATCAGGTCGGCACCTGCAAGATGGGCCAGGACACCATGGCCGTCGTCGATGCACGGCTGCGCGTGCGAGGCATCGACGGACTTCGAGTCGCCGACGCCTCGATCATGCCGACCATCGTCGGCGGCAATACCAACGCGGCGACGATCATGATTGCCGAGAAGGCCGCCGACATGTGCAGGGAAGATCAGGGATAGCACTGCCCAGGCACCGGGATGCAACCATCTGCCGGCGGGACGACCGCGCCGATCCAGGGCACCTGATCCCCGGCCGGGAAGACCGCCGCCCAGGCAACTGCAGGTGCGTGCACGTCTCCGTGCGGAGTTGGCCGAGACCCGCGCTGATGCGGCCGCGCCCGCAAGTGACGGTGGCACGGCCGAAGATCCGCCAGAGGACGGACACGCCTGTTCCCGCTGCGGCGAGGCTTGCAACGACGATGCGGTGTACGACCACTACATCCGCGAATCCTTCCCATGAACAAGGAGAGCGGGTATTAGGTCCGCAGGAGCGGATCATGAGCGTCAACACCTACGGACATCTCTTCCGGGTCACGACCTGGGGCGAAAGCCACGGGCCTGCGCTTGGCGCGACGGTTGACGGCTGCCCGCCCGGCATCCCGCTTGAGCCCGCGGAAATCCAGGCCTGGCTAGACAGGCGCAGGCCCGGCCAGAGCCGCTATGCGTCGCAGCGACGTGAAGCGGACGAAGTCGAGATCCTGTCCGGCACCTTCGAGGGCAAGACCACCGGCACCCCGATCCAGCTCATGATCCGGAACACCGACCAGCGTTCGAAGGACTACGCCGAAATTGCCGAAAAGTTCCGTCCCGGTCATGCCGACATCACCTACTGGCTGAAATACGGCATCCGGGACTATCGGGGCGGCGGTCGCTCGTCCGCCCGCGAGACGGCCGCGCGCGTCGCTGCAGGCGGTGTGGCACGCGCCGCGCTCGAACAGCTTGTTCCCGGTCTTCTGATCAAGGGCTACTTGGTCGCGATGGGCAACAGGGAAATCGATCGCGACCGCTTCGACTGGGAAGAAATCGACCGCAACCCGTTCTGGACGCCCGACGCGAAGTCGGCCGAGGACTGGGGGCCTTATCTCGACGGCCTTCGCAAGTCCGGTTCCTCGATCGGCGCAGTCATCGAGGTGACTGTCCGGGGATGTCCGCCGGGGCTGGGGGCGCCGGTCTACGGCAAGCTCGACACGGACCTTGCGGCAGCGATGATGAGCATAAACGCGGTCAAGGGCGTGGAAGTCGGCGAAGGCATGGCGGCCGCACGACTTGCCGGCGCGGAAAACGCGGACGAGATATCAATGGGAGCGGACGGTCCTGAATTCGACTCGAACCATGCCGGCGGCATTCTCGGCGGAATCTCGACCGGGCAGGACATCGTGGTCCGGTTCGCGGTCAAGCCGACGTCGTCGATCCTGACGCCTCGAAAGACCATAACCAAGGCTGGCGAAGCAACGGAGATCGTGACCAAGGGTCGGCACGACCCCTGCGTCGGCATCCGTGCGGTGCCCGTGGCCGAAGCCATGGCGGCCAGCGTCATCCTCGACCATGTCCTTATCGACCGGGCGCAGACCGGCGGCGCGCGCGGACGGATCGGCTGACGGCAGGAACGCCACGGGCCGCGAGCCCGGACTCCCCGGGAGGCATCGGCCCTCCCGGGGGAACTGTCATCGCACGAGCCATTTCCGAAAGCCCGAAACAAGCTGCCGTCACAACATGTCCCGGACGGTCTTGAACGAACGCCTGTGATGCGGGGTGACCCCGAGATCCGCGAGCGCTTCCCGATGCGCCTTCGTAGGGTATCCGGCGTTTCTTTCCCAGCCGTAGCCAGGAAATTCCCGCGCCAGATCCTCCATGATCCGGTCACGGGTCGCCTTGGCCATGATGGACGCCGCGGCAATCGAAAGGCTTCGTGCATCGCCTTTCACCAAAGCCGTCGCATCGCAGCCGAGGGAACGGGGCACCGCATTGCCGTCAATCAGCACGTGACACGGCGAGCCGCGCAGGCCTGCCACGGCACGCTTCATGGCGAGAAGTGACGCATGAAGAATGTTCAATCTGTCGATTTCCTCGACGGAGGCATGCGCCACGGAAACATTCGCGCAGGCCAGGATCTCCTTCCGGAGGCGGATGCGCGCCTTCGGCCCGAGCTTCTTCGAATCGTTGATCCCGGAAGGAAGGGCGTTGGCGTCAAGCACGACGGCAGCGGCTGTCACGGGTCCCGCCAGGGGACCCCGTCCCGCCTCGTCCACTCCGGCGACTTCTCGGGCTCCGCCCGCATGGAGCATCCTTTCCACCGAGTAGTCCGGCATGTCCGGCAGGACTTCGATGGCGGACGGAACGACCGGCATTGAAGGGTCGCGCCCGCCAGGGCTTTCAGTCCTCGTTGATGTCATGGTCGAAGTGCTTCACCTGCCCTTTCCGAATGCCCATCAGGCGGCGCACAAGCACCCACGCGACGAGCGAAGCGACGGCGAATGCCAGGGCAAGGGCCGGCGCGGAGCCGGCCAGTCCGGGGATGCCGACCAGCAAGGCGAGCCCGACCAGGGCCGCACCTATCGCGAAGCCGAGAAACACCTGGGCGGGCACCAGGACCTCAAGGATTGCCAGGATCAGCGCACCTACCATCCAGGCCCACCAGATCGACCAGTACATCATTGCGGCTTCGCCTTCAGCATCTTGAAGGCATCGCCGAAGGCCTCGATCGCGTTGGCGGGCAAGACGATCGTGTTCGATCCTTCACGACCGCCGAGAGCGTTCAGCGCTTCGACCTGCTTGAGCGCGACCTGGTAGCGCGCGGCCTCCAGCCCGTTGTCCTGGATCGCCTTCGCGACGACGCCGGTCGCGTAAGCTTCCGCGTCCGCCTGGACGCGACGCGCCTTGGCCGCCTGCTCCGCCGCATAGAGCTCGGCGTCGGCCGCGAGTTCCACCGCGCGCTTCTCGCCTTCCGCGAGCGTCACTTGGGCGCGTCGCTCCCGTTCGGCGTTCAACTGCTGCAGCATGGCGTCGCGGGTAGCCTGGTCAAGATCCACATCCAGGATTTCGGCGCGGGTCACCTCGATCCCCCAAGCCTCCACGGCGTCTTCCACGCTTTCCTTGATTGTGGAGATCAGGGCCGCGCGGTTTGCCTGCACCTCGTCCAGCTCCATCCTGCCGATTTCAGCCCGAACGATGCCCGCAACGGTCGTGGCTATCGCGCCATCAACGTCACGGATGCGATACACCGTCCTCTCGGGGGCTATGATCCGGTAGAACACGCTGGTTTCGACCTGCACCAGCACGTTGTCCGCCGTGATCGCGTCCTGGCTGGCGTTGGGAAGCTGCCGCTCGAGGATCGAGATCTTGTGCCGGATCTTGTCGAGAAAGGGCACGATCAGGTTGATGCCTGGGCCGAGGACCGTGCGCAGGCGTCCAAAGCGCTCGACCACGTGCTTTTCCGACTGGGGCACGATCCGGATACCCAGATAGACGCAAAGCAGTATGAACGCCGCCAGCAGAAGCACCGTAAGGCTTCCGCCGGACATGGAGACGGTTTCAAGGATGTCCATTTTCGTTCCTTCACTTTCGCTGCGTTTCCACGAAGCTATGCAGTTTGTGTCCCGGCGTCCAACGACATGGGAAAGTGGGCGGAAGAAGCCATGCACGTGCCAGGGGCGAGTCAGGTCCTTCCGGTTTCCGGACGCTTCGCGAGAAATCCGGGTGCAGGCATGCCGCTACTACGGATCGTGCCGTGACAAAAGATCTTTCGCCCCGTTTCGGCAATCCGTGCCGGAATCATCCTGTCACTGCTTGCCGCAATCCGGTATCTTCCAGGCATGCCTGCGCTCTGCCGCGATTGCCTGACAAGGTTCGAATCCGGCCCACGCTGCCCTGACTGCGGACGGCCACGGATCATCGAGCATCCCGAGCTCTTCGACCTGTCGATCGCGCATATGGATTGCGACGCGTTTTATGCCAGCGTGGAGAAACGGGAAGATCCGGACCTGAATGACAAGCCTGTCATCATCGGCGGCGGCAAGCGCGGCGTGGTGTCGACGGCCTGCTACATCGCGCGCATTCGGGGCGTCCGGTCAGCGATGCCAATGTTCCAGGCGCTGAAGCTGTGCCCGGAGGCCGTGGTGCTGAAAGGACGGATGGCCCTCTATGTCGATGTCAGCCGGAAGATACGCGCGATGATGGAAGACCTGACGCCAGCGGTCGAGCCCTTGTCGCTGGACGAAGCGTTCATGGACCTTACTGGAACGGAGCGACTGCACGGCGAACCGCCCGCGGTCCTGCTGGCCGGACTCGTGAAGCGCATGGAGGACGAGATTGGCCTCTCCGGCTCGATCGGCCTCAGCCACAACAAGTTCCTGGCCAAGGTGGCATCCGACCGGGACAAGCCAAGGGGATTCTCCGTGATCGGTCGCGCCGAAACGGCCAGCTTCCTGAGCGAGCAGCGGGTAAACCTCATCTGGGGGGTCGGTCAACAGGCGCAGGCCTCGCTGGAAAAGGCTGGAATACGGACGTTTGCCGACCTGCTTCGCTGGGACAAGCGGGATCTCATCGCGCGCTTTGGAAGCTTCGGCGAGCGTCTCTATCACCTTGCGCGAGGGGAGGACCACAGGCCCGTTTCGTCAAGGACTCCGGTCAAGTCGATCTCGAACGAAACGACGTTCGGGGAAGACACCGGAGATCCCGACATTCTTGACGGCCACATATGGCGCCTTGCCGAGAAGGTGTCGGACCGGGCAAAGGCCAAGGATCTCGCCGGGCGCACGGTGACGCTGAAGCTGAAGCGCGCCAATCACCGTCTGCTGACGCGCCAATCCGGCCTTCCGGAACCCACGCAGATAGCTGACCGGATCTATCGTACCGCGCGCACGCTCTTCGACCAGGTTGGCGAAAGCGGCCCGTACCGGCTGCTCGGCGTCGGCATTTCCCATCTCGAGAGCGCGGGGGAAGCGGACGCGGGAGGCGATCTTCTGGATCCAGGGTCACGCATCCGGGCTGCGGCCGAACGCGCATCCGACAGGATACGCAAGAAGTTCGGACCGGACGCGATCATGAAAGGCCGGTCGCTGCGCTGAACATCGGCGGGGGGCATTGCGCGAGCGCGGTCCAGTGCCTCAATCGGTCAGGGGTGACGGCCTCAGTCGTGGCCGGACCGCTGTCCATCCAGACCATCCGCTCCGAACGGCCCGTTCATGCCCCTGCCAGCTCGCGATCTCCCGGCTCAAGGAAACTGGACCGAACCGTCCACCAAGCCTGGCTCGATAGACCAGCGCGCCCTCGGCGACTCGCATCACGTAGTTTCGCGTCTCGCTGTAGGGAATGTGCTCGATCCAGTCGACCATGTCGCTCCGCCTGGGATCTCCCAGGGAATCAATCCAGCGGTCCGCGCGACCCGGCCCGGCGTTGTATGCCGCGGCGACCAGCACGACGTTGCCGTCATACTTTTCCAGCAATTCGTCCAGATAGGCCGTTCCCAGCCGCGTGTTGTAATACGTGTCCGAGAGCATTCGGCTGCTGCTGTAGGGCATGTCCAGGTACGCGGCGACCTCCTTGGCGGTATCGGGCATCAGTTGCATGATGCCCAACGCGCCCACGCGGCTGCGGACGGCGGGATCGAATTCGCTTTCCTGCCTCGTGATGGCCAGCACGAGCTCCCTCGGAATCGGGAAATTGGAGACACCCATTTGCGCGACCGGAAAGTAGAACTTTGGCAGCACGATTCCCCGCCTTGCCGCCTGCTTGGCAATGGCCACAGAGAGATGCGGCTCGTTCACGGCCAGCACGTATTCCCCGAGGCTTCCGAGCTCGTCCCTGGGCAGGGTCTCCGCCATGTGGCTGACGAACTGTTCAGCCTGGTCGCGCTCTCCCGACGCGATGAAGAAACGTACGGCCGTGAAGACCGAGCTCTTCGGCAACGTGGTTCTCGTCCACCGAGGAAACGTCTCCTCGCCTCTCAGTCTCGGATCAAGGGGAATGCCCGCCCTTTCGGCCGCCAGCAGGCCGTAGAAGCTCGTCTGATGCCTGGCACCGAGGGCATAAGCGCGCCTCGCGCTTTCCATGTCTCCCAGCGATTCGTGCGCTCGCCCTTCCCAATAGCCTGCCCTGCCGAGGGAGATCGGCCGTTCGACCGCATCCCGGAATCGCTTGAAGTGATGCAGCGCGAGCTGTCCGTCGTTCCTGTAGGTCAGCGCCAGGTACCCGGAAAGCCACTCCAGGTCGGCATAGCTCGTTCCCTCGCGCAGCCCGTGCCGGGACGCAAGCCGATAGGCCAGCTTGGCCTTGCCGTCGCGCATCAAGCGGCGTGCCAGCGACCGTCTCCAACCCGCCCATCGGTCAGGGCGTCCGAGCCCGTCCTCGTCCGCATCGAAAAAGAAAGCCGCCGCCTCCAAGGTATCGTCGTTTCGCGCCCGCCACTGCATTCTCTCGAATGCCAGGCCGGGATGATCGCGATGGCTTCCGGGCACGTTTCCGATCAGCGCATCGACGCCAGACCCGGTCCCGCGCCGGGCCAGCCGTGCCCTTGCGAGTGCCACCCAGCCCTTGCTGACGAACGGGTACATCCGCTCGGCGTTCTGCCTCGCGCCGCGCCACAGCGCCATGTCGAGCCGGGCCTCGTGATGTGCCCTGAGGACATTTCCGAATTCCCGGAGAAGCGCGTCGTGATCCTCCTGCTCAATGAGCATCGTCTGCCAGACGCGCACCGCCTCGGCCTCGGCCTTGGCGTCAAGGCCCCTTGAACGGTAGGCGGCAATCAGGGCGCGCGCGCCGGCACCGGTCTGAGGCGGCTGGCTGGAGAAAAAGTCGATGACCTCCAGCGGGCGGCTTCCGACGGGCACGTTGACTTCGGACCTGCGCCGCAGGAGCTTCAGTCCGGGCCAGTCGGCGCGACGGACCAGGAACTTCCGGACCGAACCGAAGTCACCCTCGCTCGCGCGAAACCGCCGCCATTCGATGATGTCGCGTCCGACGGGCCCTGCGTGCCGCGCTTCGGCACGCGCCCTGTCCCAGTCGCCTTCCTTCATGGCCACGACCGCGCGCTTGTAGCTTGCGATCTCAGCACTTGTCTGGGCAAGTCCGGCCGTTGTCCATCCGCTCAGGAGAATTGCCGCAATCAGGGCCTTGTACATGCACTTAGTCCGCTCTCTCGTGCCCCCCGGCAGCATCGACATGAAAGCACGTCCGGACTGCCTTGGCAATTCCCCTGACGGACTATAAGTTGTGCGGGTCACGCGAAGCGCATGTCGTGACGCGGCGGAGAATATCCATGATCCAAGGTTCGATCCCGGCCCTCGTGACCCCGTTCAAGGATGGGGCGCTGGACATCGAAGCGCTCAGGTCGCTGGTTGAATGGCAGATCGAGAGCGGCTCGACCGGCCTGGTTGCCGTTGGCACGACAGGCGAAAGCCCGACGCTTTCGCACGAAGAGCATGAAACGGTGGTCGAGGAGGTCGTGAAATCCGCGAACGGCCGGGTTCCGGTGATTGCCGGGACGGGTTCGAACAACACGGCAGAGGGCATCCGCCTCACGCAGCATGCCGCAAGGGTTGGCGCAGATGCGGCACTTGTCGTGACGCCATACTACAACAAGCCGTCGCAGGAAGGACTATACCAGCATTTCAAGGCATTGCACGATTCAGCCGATGTGCCGATCCTGATCTACAACATCCCCGGTCGCTCCGCCATCGACATGTCGGTGGAGACCATGGCCAGCCTGTCGAAGCTGCCGCGCATGGTCGGCGTCAAGGACGCTACCGGCGACCTGTCTCGCGTGCCAAAGCAGCGCATGGCCTGCGGCAAGGATTTCATCCAGCTTTCAGGCGAGGATGCGACCGCGCTTGGGTTCAACGCTCACGGCGGCACGGGATGCATCAGCGTGACGGCGAACGTGGCGCCCGAGCTCTGCGCCAGGATGCAGGCAGCCACCCTGGCAGGCGACTACAAGACGGCGCTCGAGATCACCGACCGGCTCATGCCGCTTCACATTTCGATCTTCATGGAGCCGGGACTGGCGGGAGCAAAATACGGGCTCTCGCTGCTGGGCCGGTGCAGTGAAGAAGTTCGGCTGCCAATCGTGACGCCCAGCGAAGCGACCAGGAACGCGATTCGCGAGGCCTTGGATCGGGCGGGCATACTGCAATAGCCAGTTCTTGTCCTGCAGCCTTCCGGACCCGGGCAACCGCGTGCAATGTCCGCGGATTTGTCAATCTCCGTGGTTGAGCCGCGCGTGCCAGCAGCGATATCGCAATGACCGAGAGCATTGGCGCCTGAATCTCCGCTGCCACAACTTTTGAGCGGCGTGAGTTCTTGCGAATTGTAGCTGCAAGCGTCGCTTTCGAAGCGTCGAATTGGAGAATCTACGACTTGGTGGACATCAAGGCCCCTGCAGGTTGCCGTGCGCTGGCAGTTGCAGATCCGTACACCACCCCAGTCAGAGCGATATCGTCATTCCTCCGTCGACCGGGAGTGCCACACCTGTGATCGAATTTGCCGCAGCGGAACACAAGAACAAAAAAACCGACGCAACTTCCTTGGGCGGCGCCATGCGTTTCAGCGGGACGGCATTGATCATCGCCTCCATGGCCTCCGGCGTGTTTGTGTTCACCATCGGAGTATCAACCGGTCCCGGGCAAATTGCGTTTACCCGAATTCCCTGGCCGGCCAATTCAACCGCCAGCTGCCGGGTCAGGGCCAGAATGGCTCCTTTTGACGCAGAATAGGCGGCGTGATTTGGTGCGCCGATCAATGCAGCTGCTGACGACATGTTCACGATGCAGCCGCCGTCTCTTTGCAGTTGAGGTGCAACGTGCCTTATGCCCAGCCAGACGCTCTTGAGATTGATGTCCATGAGATTCTGCCAATCCACCTCGGAGAGCGTGAGGGCATTGTCTTCAAGCTGGCTGAAACCTGCGACATTGATCAGAAATCGGGCCCCGCCTTCGTCCGCTGCAGCGTTCGCTGCCTGCGTCCAGGTGCTGGCCTGCGTGGCGTCACCGACAACGGCCACGAACTTTCCCTTCGCACCTTCCAATGTGGCTGAAGTCTCGGAGGGCTCCCTGATGTCGACACCGACGACCGTTGCGCCTTGCTCCGCAAATTCCTGCGCGCACGCGGCGCCGATGCCCGAGGCCACACCGCTGATGACTGCCACTTTCCCCGAAAACTCGCTCATGTCTGTTGCCCGGCTTGAATTGTTGAAATGTGGCGCCCGTCATTGCGCCGTATAGCCGCCGTCGACAGGCACCGCCGCGCCGGTGATGAAGGATGCCTCTTCGGACAAGAGCCACCTCGCGCACCTTCCAAGTTCGACCGGCTCGGCGATGCGTCCCAGCGGATGCGCGGCAGCCCATTGCGCCTCGACCTCGGGATCTTTTTTTGTCACTGCTTCATGCATCGGCGTTCGGACTGAGCCGGGGCAGATGGCGTTGACGCGAATGTTCTGTGGAGCGCCCTCAAGGGCGCCGGCCCGAGTCAGTCCAATCACCGCGTGCTTGGATGCGACATAGCCCGGCCTGCCCGGCACGCCCACGAGACCTGCGCCGGAGGCGACATTGAGGATCGACCCGCCACCATCTCCCATGGCAAGCATCTGCGCCTTCATGGAAAGGAACGTGCCGGTAAGATTGACCTCTATGACGCGCGACCAGTTCTCTTCGCTGCATTCCGTGATGTTCGCCGTGTCCCCGATGTAGCCGGCACAGTTGAAAGCCCCGGACAAGGGCCCGAACGCTTCGACGGTTTTCGTGACCGCCGCTTCGACAGAGGCATAGTCCGTCACGTCCGCGTGCAGACCAATGCACTTTCCGCCCGCCTTCACGATCGCGTCCGCAGTGCGGTTTGCGTTTTCTGCCGAAAGGTCGATGCACGCCACGGCAGCGCCATGGGCAGCCAGTTCGATTGCGCCGGCTTCACCGATCCCCTGTCCGGCACCGGTGACGACGATCACTTTGCCTTGCAACTGCACGGTTCTCAGGCCCCCGGCGCCGGAGTCGCGGCACCAAAGCCCTCTTTCCAGTCGACGAAGACATCAAAGTGGACTTTGCGCTTGCGGAAGAACCACTCACCGTCCTGTTTCTCCAACGTGTCCTCGTAGTGGCCCAGCGCGAACTTCGCGACACCATTGTCGATGCAGTAAAAGTTGAACGCCGTGGTGCCGGTCGCCTTGTCGCCATCCAGAAAAGTCGTGGCATTGGTGCACATGTGCCAGGCTTTGGTGAAGGTCTCCGGCACGCTGCGCGAGAACCAGCCGCGTATCTCATCGCGCCCACGCGCGACTTCGATGCCTTCGAACTCGCCATCCTCGACGAACATGTTCGCCGCCATGTCCCATTGTTCGGAATCGATGTAGAAGCAGTAACGATTGCGCAATTCGCGGATTGCCAGCCGATCCTCGATTGCGGTGAGCCGTTCCCTGTCCATGTTGCCCCTCCTTCAGTCTTCTGGCGGTCAGCGCCAGGCGTCCACGTGTTCCGATACGAAATTGGCGAAATCCCGAGCCTTCGTTCCGGTGATCCTCTTGACATTGTCGTTCAGGATGTTCCGGCCCTCGGCACCTTCGGAAAACCCGACGTAATTTTCACGCAGAACCTCGAAGAGCCAGTTTTCGCCGCTGGAGACGTCCACGTCACCCCAGTTTTGCGTGGTCCATTCGTCGGCGGAAATCGGTCGGTACTCGACCTTCGAACCGATCCCATCAGAAATCACCCTTGCCATTTGGGCACTGGTGATCACGTCGGGGCCCGTGATCGTGTAGATCTTGCCGAGGTGCTCTTGCGGCGACTGGAATATCGCAGCCACGCAAAGGCCCACGTCTCTTGCGTCGACATAGGCGATCTCTGCGTCGGCAGCGATCGGCTCGGTCCAGCATCCTTCGTCGCGGATGGAACCGGCCAGCATGCTCGACAGGTTTTGCATGAACATGCAGGGGCGCGTGATCGTCCAGCCGATGCCGCTTTCGCGGGCATGTGCTTCGCGCTCGAATATGAACTCGCTGCAACGCGGGAAAACATCGGGCACCGAGGCTGTGGAACCTGTTGAGTGAACGATGTGCTTTACCGTGCCCACTTCGGCCGCGGCCTGGACAAAGGTCCTTTCGAATTCGCCAGGCACTGCGAGAAGTGTGGCAAAATACAGGTAGTCGATGCTCTCAATCGCGACCCGCACGGTTTCCGGCTTCTCGATGTTGAGTTCGACCACCTCAACATCGGCAAGACCTTCGAAGAGCCGGTTTCCCTGCTCTACATCACGAATCCCGGCCCTGATGTGGAAGCCTCTTCCGTCCAATGCCGCTATGGCTGCCCGCGCAATGTTGCCGCTGCTTCCGGCAAATAGAATGGTTTGCGACAATATAGGCCCCTCCGTCAAGCTGATCGAAATTGGTCGCCCGACACGACCATCGGTCCTAGCGCCCTTTGTACTGGTCTGCGAAAGACCATGCACGCCCGTCGCGTCCCCAAACGGCGCCAAGAGCACAACGTGCGCCGGCGCACTTCACTGTGGGAACATACTACCGTTGTTCTGAATGGCAAACTCTGTCTTGATATACAGGAAAGCGACCAAGGCATCGCGTCCATGCCAGGCTTGGGCCGGACATTCGTTCGACTGCATGGCCCGCCCATCTCATCCGGTTGCCGTTCGGGAGAATCACCTTGGAGGCGGCGATGTTGGCAAGGGACGGATCCAGGGCGACGACGGAGCCCCGCCAAGCCATCTTCGCGATCAGCCCCCGCCCGGCGCATTCATCGAGTCGCACCTGGGCGGCGCCATCACCAAGCGCAAGCCCCGGCGCAGCGCCACATCGGCATCGACCTCAACCGCGGGAAGATCTACGGCTTCCGTTCCGACTACCCGGCCGAACTCCTCGACGGCCGCCCCACCTTTTCCTGTCCGGCTTCGGCTTCCAGGACCGCGAACTGGTCTACAGCGACCCGCCCCACGAGCAGTCGACGCGCAGTTCGCCGCGCTCGCCACCCGGATCGCGCCGGCTGCAGCGCGACCAGTGCGGCTCGTGCCCGGAGCCGATCACGGCGGCAGGTCCCTGCCGCAGCCGCTCGCCCAAGGTGGTCGACAAGGGCACGCAGGCCCTGCGCGTGGCTGCCAGAACGGACCGCAGGAGCCGGACGGTCATCGGACCCAGGCACCGTGGTCGCCTCTCTCGGAAGGACACGCCCGTCGCGATCACGGCAACCGCGCGCGAGCCCACGTCCGTGACCTGCACGCTGGCCACTCGGGAGAGGAACACAGGGAGCGCGGGATAGAGACCCACGAACGCCGCCGCGCGGGCCGCACCGTCTCGAACCTTGGCCGGCGTGCCAGACAGCCTGGCCACCGACTGGTCAGGATTCCCGAAATGACGGATGAGACAAACGGCTCGGAATCAGTGGCGCAAGGATGTATCCATTCAAGAGAGAGGCGGCCATGGAAAGTACGCTACCTGAGCAGGCGCGACGACCCGCGAAGAGGCTGGACGGGCGCCGCGTCATTGTGACTGGAGCCGGGTCCGTCGGCGAGGGGTTCGGTACCGGACGCGCCACTGCCATTGTCCTGGCGATGGAGGGTGCGAGGGTTGCCCTCGTGGACGCCAATGCCGAAAGCGCCGAAGCCACTCTCGCAATGATCACGGCGGAAGGGGGAGAGGGGATCGTCTGCGAAGGCGACATCACGCGAGACAAGGACTGTGCGGCCATGGTCAGCCGCGCCGCGGCTAGATTCGGCGGTCTCGACGCGCTCGTCAACAACGTCGGGATCTCGCGCGTAGGACGGGTCACGGAGCTCTCCGAAGACGACTGGGATCAAGTGCAGCGTGTCAATCTCAAGGCCATGTTCCTGATGGCAAAACACGCCATTCCCGAGATCCAGCGTGGCCAAGGCGGCTCAATTGTCAACATCTCGTCAATAGGGGCCATTCTGCCCAACACGACGACGCCGCTTTCTGCCTATTCGGCCTCCAAGGGCGGTGTCGAGGCCTTGACCAGGGCTTTGGCCGTAGAGCACGGCTGCGACGGCATCCGGGCCAATTGCGTTGCGCCCGGGCCGATCCTCACGCCACGGCAGGAGGTCCACGGTCTCGACAAGGAGACCAGGGCGAGGAGGAGAGCCTTGGCGCTGACAGGCGACGAAGGCACGGCTTGGGACATTGCCTGGGCGACCGTCTACCTGCTTAGCGACGAGGCGCGCTGGGTCAATGGGGTGGTGTTGCCGGTTGACGGCGGCGTCTCGGTCCGCGGACATTCCTATCGTTGACGGTCGAGCCTTCGCATGCGCCGGGCAGAGTGGCAGCGTCGCAATGGCTGCATGCAGTGCATCGTACTGCCCAACGGCTTCGCGCGACGGTCTCGGCGGCGCTCAATCGGCTTGGACTCCTTGTCCGTTCTTCAGACGAACTCTGCGCATCGCCCTAGCGGCCGATGACGCTGGGAAGCCAGGTCGCAAGAGCCGGAAACGCAACAAGCAGGCCAACCATCAGCAAGATAATGAAACAGAACGGAATGACGCCAACAATGATGTCCTCAAGCCCGCCACGCGTCCGAATTCCTTGCAGCACAAAGAGGTTGATCCCGAAGGGCGGCGTGATCATCCCGACCTCAATCAGGATCACGACGAAGACGCCAAACCACAAGGGATCGAACTCATAAGCCTGGATGAGCGGGAAGAGCAACGGTACGGTAATCACCATGATGCCAAAGCTCTCCATGAACATTCCAAGAACCAGGAAAATGAGTATGATCACGAACAGGAACTCTCCACGCGACAGACCCATTTCAAGCAAGCCGCCGCTGAGCCTTTGCGGCACTCCGGTGATTCCGATCGCGTAGGCAAACAGGAACGCGCAAAGAACGATGAACATGATGTTCCCGGTTGCCGCGATGGTGGATTCCAATGACCTGGAAAAGACGCTCCACGACAGGTTTCCGAGAGCAAGGCCAATGACTATGGCCAATCCTGCCCCCAGCGCCGCAGCTTCGGTCGGCGTGACAAAACCGGCGTAGATTCCACCCAGAACCCCAACAATCAATATGACAAAGGGGACGATGTCGGCAACCAGCTGAACCACGTTCACCTGTTCGGACTCTTCGGTGCCGCGAGGCGGGCAAATCGATGGCTGCAGCAACGCGCTTGCAGAAATCCAGATCATGAACAGTGCCGCGAGCAACAACCCGGGGATCATTCCTGCGGCAAATAGCTTTGAAATCGATGTGTCCGTGAAGCTTCCATAGACGATGAACGCAATGCTCGGCGGAATCAGGATGCCCAGAGTGCCACCAGCTGCAAGACTCCCTGTCGAGACGCGATCCGAATATCCACGCTCTTGCAGCTTGGGCATCGCGACCGTTCCAATCGCGGCAGCCGTCGCTACGCTCGACCCGCTCACGGCTGCAAAAACCGCACTCCCGGCGATGTTGGTCTGAAGCAGGCCTCCCGGAACCGTGCGGGTCAATACGCTAAGCCCGCGGTAGGCACGGTTGCCAATCCCGCTCTGCAAGAGCACTTCGCTCATCAAGATGAAGAGCGGAATCGCCGTGAGCGTGAAGCTGTCCAGACTGCTCCAGGCGACAAATCCGATGCCCTTCAAGACGCCTGGGCCCATCTTGAGCATCAGGTAGAGAAGCGATGTCACGCCCAGTGCAAACGGAATCCAAAGGCCACCAAAGAGCAACGCCACGAAGACAATGAAGCTGATCACGAGCTCCATCGCCGCTATCGCCCGCTCTTGCGAAGCCGCATGACTGCCTCAACGAGGCATGCGGCGACAACAACGCAGAGCAAGGCCGAACCCAGGGGCATAAGTGCCTGAGGCACCCAAAGCGGCGTCTGCGTGGATGTTGTCGAAATGGCGCCTTTCTCAAACGTGCTCAACCAGTGGCGCCAGAGATAAAGAAACAGGACCAACGAAAACGCCAGACCGACGGCGTGCCAGACGATGTCCAGTCCAAGTCGTGCGCCCGACGGCAAGCGATCGAAGAGCAGGCGCACCTGCATCATCTTCCGTTTTCGACGGTAGGCAATTGGTGCGCCGAGAAAGGCCAGCGCGACAAGCGCATAGGCTGCATATTCGTCGCCAAACCCAAGAGACACGTTGAACACGCTTCTGGCAGTGATGTTGGCCAGTACCGTCGCAAGCATGCAAACGAGAACGACAGAACAACCCCATTGGGCGGCGGACACGATCTTCTCGAGTGCCCTGAAATTGCCCTGTTCGCTCTCGTTCATGACCGACACGACGTTGGACAGTCCCCGATCTCGGGGGCGCTCAGCGCCCGAGCTTCGCCCGAACTTCGCCCAGGAGCGCCTCGGCATCCGGCCCGACAGCGGACGCCCATTCTTGCCAATAGCTCTCCATCTCGGTCAGGGCCTTGGCGACCGCGGCATCGGTGGGATAGGAAATGACCATGCCGGCCCCTTCGTGTTCCGCAACTGCTTCGCCTTCACGGCGAATGTTCTCGGCGGATATGGCTGTCGCCTCTTCCTCGACAATCTTCAGAACGGTTTGCTGCGTCTCGGCCGAAAGCGCGTTCCAGGCATCGAGGTTGACCAGATACCAGTCCTCGGGCGTATACATCTCGAAACGGAGATTGTGCGTCAGGACATCCTCCCAGATCTGTGCACCCCCAGCAGATGCAGTAACCACGCCCTCGACAACGCCCTGCTGAAGTGCCGGCGCAACTTCGCCGGTGCCCATGGTGATCGGCGCCGCGCCGTAGGTTTCAAGAAACTTTGCCGACTCCGGTCCGCCTTGCCGGATCTTCTGACCATCAAGATCTTCAAGGCTGGTGAGTTTCTCCCGGCTGAAAATCGTCACGGGAGACCAAGTGCTGTAGCCTAGCGTCTTGACACCAAGTTTCTCGAATTCTGCGTCGATTTGCGGTCGCGCAAGCGCCATGATGTCGTGAAACTGGTCCGGATCAATGAGCATTGGCATTCGCATGATCGACGCCAGAGGCACATCGCCCGCAAAGAAGCCGGTCGACCCAAACTGGACAACGCCATCCGCGACAGCCTGGGTTATGTTGGTGGCCTTAATTGGCAGCGAGCCGCCGAGGTTCATGGTCAAGCTGAGCTCGCCGTCCGTCTCCTCGGCGATGCGCTCAGCCATCCTCATCATTCCTTCTCCAGCGGCAAAGTTCGTGTTCGGGATAAACGTGTACCCGATCCAGGAATCCGCCGCTGCGGGACCCGCCGTGACCAAGGCAGCCGCCGCCACCGCAAGCGCGCCAATGGTATCTTTTACCAGGTGTTCTGACATTGCGTCTCCTCCACAGTGTTATGATATTCGCATGATAGCCCGAAATTCAGAACATGGCAAAATCTATGTTGGAGCCGGGTTCACGCCGGTTCCTGGGTAGACCCGAATCCGTTCTCCACGTCCCGGTGGACGTCGCGGAGCGGGGAGCAGTGAAGCTTGCATCCTGCAAAGTTCTTCCGCGGTCGATCCCGGCGGCCGGCAATGACCGGATCATCCGGTCGTCGCACGCTTCGAGAGACTGGAGTGCAGATGGTCGGCACGGGACGCGAACGTCTCTGGCAGTGAAGACCTGCAGGAAGAACTTGCGGTAGAGCGAGTTCGCTCCATCGAAGGCCCGGAAGGTCGCCATAGCCCAACCCTGGCCAAAAGTTTGCGTGCACCCTTCGGATGTTCGGATGTCATCCCGTTTCCCAGAGATTCGGCGCATCAATGCACAGATGCTCTTTCGCCAAGCCGCAACACTTGGATCGTCACCGCAGACGGCGCGCGGACGGTCGTCGACGCATTCACGCCGGCCGTCGCCTCTACGCCGCGCTGCCCGATCACCCAGCGTGAGAACTGTGCCGCGAGACGGCCTTCGGCATCCTGGTCCAAACCGCCGCTTCGCCGCTGCCCGGCATCAGCGCCAAAGCCCAACGGTTCGGCGCCAAGTCGCCCTTAACTCCAGGACTCCGCTCAAAATTGTCATCATCTAGGTCGCAGGGCACGGCGATTCATCTGTTTCCAGCCAGGATCGACGCAACAGGGGAACACGCAGATGCCGCGCCCGCGCGATCTCGCCCGGCGGCCTTCCGGGGATGGCTGGCCATTTCAGGCGTCGTCCTGGATGTGGCGGATGCGACGGACGGTTTCAACGAAAACCGCCGCGAACGGTCCGAGCGGCAACGCCCCTCCGGCCGCCACAACCCCATTGCAAGGCAACAGAACAAGGGGCGATCAGGAGCGCGCGGCCACCGTTCGACTTTCTTCTAGAATATCCTTCGAAACAAATGCAGAATCTCACTTTGACCTTGATTCGACATGGCGGACAAGCCGCCTGGAAGCATCGTCAACACATGGGAGGAAAGCATGTTTCAAAGAAGTCTCGTCAATCTGGCTGCAGCCGGTGCGGTGGCGGCCGGCCTCATGACGGCGGGCGCGGCGATTGCCCAGGACGTCATCAAGGTTGGCGCAAGGTTCGCATCGCACCCAAGACCGGTCCCCTTGCGGGCGGCGCGGTCGTCACGCAATGGCCGAACATCAATTTATGGGTGGAGCAGGTCAATGCCCGCGGCGGGCTCGACATTGGCGGCAAGAAGATGACCATCGAGCTGATCGAGTACGACGACAAGACCAATCCGGGCGAACATATCAAGCTGGCCCAGCGCCTTGCGGAACAGGACAACGTGGACTTCGTTGTCGCGCCCTATGGCACGGGATTCAACATTGCCGCCGCGCCGATCTACGGTCGCTACGGCTATCCCATGGTCGCCGTCTCGGCCATCACCGACAAGATGGATGAGCTTGTGGCGCGGTACCCGAACCTCTTCTTCACGCTCGGCACGACGACGGCGTTCGTCGAAGGCGTGAGGGACATCCTGGTGGAACAGCGCGAAGCGGGCGCCATCGGAAACGAGGTCGCGATGGTAAACGTTGCCGACGCCTTCGGGATCGAACTCGCGGACCGTGCGCGCGAGCTTTTCACCGCGGCGGGATTCGAGCTTGTCTACGACAAGTCCTACCCCCTTGGCACGCCAGACCTGAGCCCGGTGATGAAGGGTGCGAAAGCCTCCGGCGCGAAGGCGTTCGTGGCCTGGTCCTACCCGCCGGACAGCTTCGGACTGGCCGAACAGGCCATTGTCGAAGACCTGGACGTGGCAGTCTACTATTCGGCGGTCGCCACCAGCTTCCCGTCTTTCAGCGGCGCCTTTGGCAACAAGATCAACAACGTGCTTGGTGCCGGCGGCACGAACGTGGATGACCCGGCCATCGCGGAGTACCGCAAGGCCCACATGGAAATCACCGGAAAGGTGGCGGACTACTGGGCGTCTGCAAACACCTACGCGGCGCTGCAGATCCTGGAACAGGCGATTGAAGGTGCCGGGACGCTCGACCGCGACGTGGTGACCCAGTACATCAAGGACAACAGCTTCGACACGGTGATGGGCACGCTCAGCTTCAAGAACAACTTCTCCAACACCTTCTGGTCCGTGGGCCAGTGGCAGGACGGAGTGTTTCGCGGCGTCAAGGGCTCCAACGTCGAAGGGGCTGTGCCTGTGCGTCTGAAAGACGGCTGGGCCGAATAGTCCCCGACACCATCGCCCGGCGCGGGTGCGCCGGGCGACCGTTAGCGGAAATCGAAGATGCTGGACATCCTGGTCTCAGGCCTCTTGCTGTCAGGCACCTACGCCCTGGTCGCAATGGGCCTGAACTTGCAATACGGCGTGGCCCGGATCATGAACCTCGCGAATGGCGAGGTGCTGGTGCTGGGTGCGCTGGCGGCGTTCTGGCTCTACACCACCGCGCAGGTCAGCCCCCTCCTGACGGTGGTCCTCGTGATCCCCGTGAGCTTCGTCGGCAACTGGCTGGTCTATCGCTTTCTGCTGACGCCGCTCGTGCGCCGGGCCAGGTCGCAAGGGGCCCTGGAAGTGGATTCAATCCTCGCCACCTTCGGAATGTCGTTCATCATCATCGGCCTGATGATCTCGGTCGAGGGCGGGTTCTTTGCCTACAACTACCTCAGCGAGCCTGTCTCGATCATTGGCTCGACAACCTCGCTGAACCGGGTGCTGGCCTTCGCGATTGCCGTGCTGATCGGGGCGGCCCTGTACCTGTGGCTCAACCTGAGCCGGCCCGGCGTTGCGGTCCGGGCGGTTTCGGTTTCGACCGAGGCTTCCGGACTGGTCGGCATCAACGTCCCGCGCGTCTCGGCCCTGGCATTCGCGCTCGGTGGCGCGATCACCGCCGTGGGCGGGGCATTGATCTCGACGTTCATCACACTTGATGCCTCCATCGGCGTGGTCTTCACCATGAAGGCCCTGATCATCGTGATCATGGGGGGCGTAGGAGACATCCGCGGAGCCATCGTGGCCGCCGTCATTCTTGGCGTCGTGGAAACGGCGGTCGCCAGCCTCGTCGACCCCGGGCTTACGCTCGCGGCCGCATACCTGATCTTCGTCCTGATCCTCCTCTTCCGCCCGCAGGGCCTGTTCGGCAGGCGCCCCGCATGAAGTCGGCGAGCTGGACAGAGCTCTTTTGCGCAGCCATTCTCGTGGCGCTTGCGGCGCTGTTCCCGCTGGGAGCGAACGGCTACTGGCTGTCCATTGGCGTGACGGCGATGATGTACATCGCCCTGGCCACCTCCTGGGCGCTGTTTTCCGGGCCGACGCACTACATCTCGCTCGCCACCGGCGCGTTCTTCGGCGTGGGCGGCTATCTCGTCGGCACGGGAATGAGCGACTATGCCCAGCCCTTCTGGATCATGGTCGCAATCTCCCCGGTTGTCGGAGCCATCCTTGCGGCGCTCATCGGCTTTGCCACCCTGCGCCTTTCAGGGGTCTACTTCGTGATCTTCACCCTCGGCCTGGCGGAGATGATCCGCAATGTCGTCAGCTGGGTGCAGAACAACTTCCTGGGCAGCCGTGGGCTCTACGTGCTGACAGACCTGCGCGACCAGCACATCTTCTGGATGCTGCTCGCCGTTGCCGCCGCGGTCTACCTGCTGGGCTGGTGGGTCACCCGGTCACGCATCGGGTTTGCGCTGCGCATCATCGGCGGCGACGAAACCGTCGCGCGCCACGTGGGCATCAACACTGCGACGGCCAAGGTCATCCTCTTCACGACCACCGGCTTCTTCGCGGCCCTCGTCGGCGCCCTGATCGCGCCGAGATGGAGCTACATCGAACCGAACCAGGTCTTTTCCCCCCAGCTGAGCTTTCTTGTCGTCATCATGGCGCTCCTGGGCGGGTCCGGCAGGCTGTGGGGGCCGCTGGTAGGCGTGATTCCCTTCACGATCATCTGGGAGTGGGTCGCGATCCAGTTCCCGAACCAGTCGACGCTCTTCCTCGGCGTCTGCTTCCTGCTGATCGTGTACGTCCTGCCCAACGGGGTCGTCGGCCGGATCGGAGAGTTGCACGCGCGGATCAGGGGGCGGACTTGAAGCAGTCGGGTGCAGTCCTGTCCGTGAAGGCCGTAACCAAGCGCTTCGGCGGGCTGGTCGCGGTGTCGAACATGTCCTTCGACGTTGCGGAGCACCAGATGGTGGGCGTCATCGGCCCCAACGGTTCCGGGAAGACCACGGTCCTGAACATGATTTCGGGTGCGTTGAAGCCGACCGAGGGCCGAATCTCGTTGCGGGGCCGCAACATCTCCGACCTGCCAGCGCAGAAGATCGCGCGCGAAGGCGTGGGCCGGACATTCCAGCTGGTTCGACTCCTGCCGGGCCTGACCGTGCTGGAAAACGTGATCGCGGGTGCCGTCTACGGCTACCGCCGCCGATGGGGCCGCGAGGCCGAGGATTTCGCCCACGGCGTTCTCGACCGCGTCGGCATGGACGCGATGAGCCATGCGCCGATATCGTCGCTCACCTACATCGACCAAAAGCGGGTGGAACTCGCCCGAACGCTCGCCGGGGAACCGCAGGTGCTGCTGCTTGACGAGTGGCTGGCGGGGTTGAACCCGACCGAGCTGGAAACCGGGATCGAGCTGATCCACGCCTTGCGTGAAGAGGGTCGCACCGTTGTGCTGGTCGAGCACGTGATGGACGCAATCCGCTCGCTCTGCGACCGCTGCGTCGTGATGTCGTCGGGCACCAAGATAGCCGAAGGCAGACCCGATGAAGTGCTGAGCGACACGGACGTCATCCGCGCCTACCTGGGGGACGACGATGCTTGAGGTGAAGGGCCTTTCCGCCGCCTACGGCCAGCACCCGTCCCTGAACGAAGTGTCGCTTTCGGTTGCGCAGGGCGAGATTGTCGTGATCCTCGGCGCAAACGGCGCAGGCAAGTCGACGCTCCTGCGCGCGATTGCCGGGATCTGCGAGGGAAAGGTTTCTGGCGACGTCCGGCTGCGGGCCGACGCGCTGACCGGACTGGACCCGGACGAGATCGTCGAGAAAGGCGTGGTTCTCGTGCCCGAGGGGCGCGGGATCTTCGGCGATCTGTCAGTCAAGGAAAACCTCTTGCTGGGCGCCTATCCTGCCCGCGCCCGGGACAGCGAACGGGAAAACCTTGGCCGCGTGCTCGACCTCTTCCCGACGCTGCGGGAACGTCAGGGCCAGGTCGCGCGAACGATGTCGGGCGGCGAACAGCAGATGCTGGCCATCGGGCGCGCGATGATGTCGGCACCTGAAATCCTGATGCTCGATGAACCATCGCTCGGCCTGTCGCCTCTGCTTTGCAGGGAGCTGTTCCAGAATCTCGCCCAAGTGAAGTCGCTCGGCATCGGAGTGCTGCTTGTCGAGCAAAACGCAAAGCAGAGCCTGGCAATCGCGGATCGGGGGTACCTCCTGGAAAACACGCGGATCATCCACGAGGACACGGCGGCCCGACTCGCGGGCGACCCGGCGGTGCAGAAGGCATATCTCGGCGGTGGCGGGCAAAGGACGTCAGCGCCGGCAACCCCCGCACCTGAACCTTCACCCGTGCCTGGCGCACCTGCCGTTTCCGCTCGCCCGCAACCTCGGCGCAGCGCGGATCAGCAAGCGGGGCTGTCGATCACCGACCTGGTGGCGAGGGCTGCGCACCAATCCGTCAGCGCACCCCGGAAAGCTCCTGCTGAGGTGAGCGCCGCCGCCGACCGGCTGGCAAGCGATCGGCTGACGGTGGTCGTGAAAGACATTGAAGAATCCGCAAGGGCCGCCCGGCAACGACCGGCGCGCGCCGCGAATCCTGCGCCCGCACCGCCGCAGGCATCCCGCCCGCAACAGACCGCGCGACCGCCGGTGATTGAGGTATACCGACGCCCACGGGTGGAGGTGTACCGCCGTCGCCCGTCAGGCGAATTTGAAAGGGAATGACATGCTCGACCAGGCAATTGCCGCCCCAGACATCAAGGGCCTCTACATCAACGGCCAGTGGCAACAGGCCGCTGGGCAGTTCGACGACCTCAACCCCTCTGACGGAAGCGTCTGGGCGCGCGTGCCCGACGCTGGCGCGGCGGAGGTCCGCGCCGCGATCGAATCCGCTCAGGCAGCCTTTCACGACTGGTCGAACCGGCCGTTCCAGGACCGTGCGCACCTGCTGACGAGAATCGCCGACGTCTGGGAAGGCCGCGTCCAGGATTTCGTGGCGGCAGTGCAGCATGAAGGGGGCGGTCACTACGGCAAGGGAATGTTCGAAGCGGGCCACGTTGCCGAGACCTTCCGCGCGGCGGCCGCGCTCTGCTACGCGGCGATCGGGGAGGTACTGCCCTCTCACCACGGAAAGGTGTCCACCGCAGTGAGGGTGCCCATGGGCGTGATCGGCGTGATCAGCCCGTGGAACGTGCCGGGCATCCTGACGTCGCGCGGGATTGCCTTTGCGCTTGGGGCAGGCAACACCGTCGTTCTGAAACCGTCCGAGGAGACCCCCTACGCAGGCGGCTTGATCTTTGCCGAGGTTCTGGAGGAGGCAGGCGTGCCGCCGGGCGTCTTCAACGTCATCACCGCGTCGCGTGACAGCACGCCAGCGGTGGGGGACGAACTGATCGACAATCCGGCGGTAAAAGGGATTTCCTTCACCGGCTCCACTGCCGTCGGCCGCATGATCGCGGCCAAGTGCGGGGCGCACCTCAAGAAGTGCTGCATAGAGCTGGGCGGCAAGGACAGCCTGATCGTGCTCGAAGACGCGGACATGGAGCGGGCAACCTCATCGGCGAGCTTTGGATCGTTCATGCACCAGGGCCAGATCTGCATGAGCGTCGAAAAGGTGCTCGTCCAGGAAGGCGTCTACGCCGAGTTCCTGCAGGAGTTCATCGCGCGCAGCGGCAAGCTGAAGACCGGCAACGTGGCCGACAAGTCCGTCACGATCGGTCCGCTGATAAACGACCGCCAGGTTGCCCGCGTTGCCGCGCAGATCGAAGACGCCGTTGCGAAGGGCGCGAATGTGGCGCTGGGCGGCACGGTGAACGGCCGCTTCGTGGATCCGACGATCCTGACGGACGTGACGCCGCAAATGGACGTCTGGAACGAGGAGACCTTCGGTCCGCTCGCCGTCGTCGTGCCCTTCCGCACGGACGCGGAGGCGATCGCCATGTCGAACGACACGGAATACGGGTTGTCGGCCGGGATCATCTCGCGCAACGAGGATCGGGCCATGGCCATCGCACGACAGCTGGAAACCGGCATGGCGCACATCAACTGTTCGCCCATCAACGATGAATGCCACGCACCCTTTGGCGGGACCAAGGCCAGCGGTGTTGGCCGCCACGGGGGCAGATGGGCGATGGAAACGTTCACGGAGACCCGCTGGATCACGATCGACAAAGGGGGCCGGCCGTACCCGCCGGCGTTTTAGGCAATGAGAGACCTCGTCAAAGGCAAGCGCATTGTCGTCACCGGCTCGTCGTCGGGCATTGGCTGGGAGACCGCGCGCGTCCTGTCCGAACAGGGGGCGGAGGTTCTGGGCGTGGACCTCAACAAGAATTTCGACCACGTGGAGGAGTTTTACCGCGCCGACCTGTCGGACAGGGCCACGATCGACGCGTTGGTGGAGGTGCTGCCTGACGGAATCGACGGGCTTGTGAACAATGCAGGCCTGCCGCCAACGAAAGATGCAGCATTGTTGCTGAAGGTGAACCTGATCGGGCTGAAGCACCTGACGCTCGGGCTGATCCCGAAACTCGGCGATGGCGCCAGCATCGTGAATGTCGCTTCGCTGGCCGGGTTCGGCTGGCCGCAAGCGGTCGATGCGATCAAGGCGTCCGACACGCTGGGCTTTCACAACGTGGACGAGTTCATCCAGCGCTGGAAGGTGTCGAACGAGGGTGGTCGCAGCTACTTCTTTTCCAAGGAAGCGCTGGTCGTCTGGACGATGCAGAACCGCTGGACCTGGCGCGACCGAGGCATCCGCATGAACGCGGTCAGCCCCGGACCGGTCGACACCCCGATCCTGGGGGACTTTCTGCAGACGCTTGGGGCGCGGGCCGAAGAGGATCGCAAGGTCATGGATCGGCCCGGCACCACTGAAGACATCGCCCCGGTCATCATGTTCCTGCTGTCGGACATGACGACCTGGATCCGGGGCACGAACATCCCCGCGGACGGGGGCATGTCGTCCAACATCCTGTGCGGCATGCACGGTCTATAGAGGAGAAGGGAAGATGGGCACGGTAGGCTGGATCATTCTCGCAGTCGTCGTTCTTGCGGTCGTCATCGCATTGGCGGCGTGGTGGTACAAGCGTGCCACGAACGAGGTCTCGCTCTTGCGCACCGGCATCGGAGGCCGACGCGTGGTGATCGACGGCGGGGTGCTGGCGATCCCCTATTTCCACGAAATCAGCCCGGTGAACATGCAGACGCTCCGGCTGGACGTGGATCGGCGCGGGGAGTCCTCGCTCATCACGCAGGACCGGCTCCGCGTGGACGTTGGGGCGGAATTCTACGTCTCGGTCATGCCGGATGCAGAGGCGATCACGCGGGCGGCACAGACGCTCGGCAAGCGGACGTTCCAGCGCGACGAGTTGCGCAACCTGATCGACGGGATGCTGGTCGATGCGCTGCGGTCGGTGGCGGCACGCATGACGATGGATGAACTGCACGAGAACCGCGCCCAGTTCGTGGCAGACGTGCGCGACATGCTTAAGGACACGCTCTCGCGCTACGGCCTTCAACTCGACAGCGTTTCGCTGACGGGGCTCGACCAGACGCCGTTTTCGGCGCTCGACGAAAACAACGCCTTCAACGCGGTCGGCATGCGCAAGCTGGCGGAAGTGATTGCCAAGTCGAAGAAGGAGCGGGCGGAAATCGACGCGGACAGCGAGGTGTCTGTCCGCCGCGCGGCCATGGAGGCTTCGCGCAAGCGCCTGGAGATCGATCTCGAGGAGCGCCGGGCCGAGATCGCCCAGCAGCAGGAGATAGAGACGCTTGCCGCCGCCCAGATTGCCGAGGTCGCAAGGCGCAAGGCCGACAGCGAACGGGCGGCAACCCAGGCCAAGATCGAGATGGAGCGCAGCATTCAGGCCGCGGAGGTGGAGCGCGAACAGGCGCTGGCCATCGCCGAGCAAGACCGCCAGATCGCGATAGCCGCCAAGAGCCAGGAAGAGAGCCGCGCACAGATGGAAGCGGACGCTGCCCGGGCCGAGGCCGTGAAAGCTGCTGAGGCGGTGGAAACCGTCCGCGCCATGGCTGATGCGGAACGCCGCGCGGAACTTGCTCGCGTTGCCGCCGAGGCAGAGGCCACGACCGCCGCGGCGAGGGCAGCGATCGAGGCCGAGAGCGACAAGGCCACCGCCAAGGACAAGGCTGCAGCCCGGCGCGAGGCGGCCGAGGCCGAGAAGGCCGTCAAGCTCGCTGAGGCAGAGGCGGACCGCGCAAGGATCGAGGCGGAAAACGCACGCACCGACGCGCTCGTGGCCATGGAGCTCGAAAAGGCGCGGCTCGAAGCAATGCCCAAGATCGTCGGCGAAATGGTCAAGCCGGCCGAGAGGATCAAGTCGATCAATGTCAATCACGTGACGGGACTCGGCGGCCAGGGCGGCGATGGCGCTTCGCGAACACCCGTGGCCTCGGCCATGGACGCCATCATGGACATGGCGGTCCAGCTGCCTCTCCTGAAGAAGGTCGGCGACCAGATGGGCGTTTCCTTCGATGAGGCTACTGGAAAGGACGCCAACAAAGACAAGTGAAGCCGAGCGGCACCGGACAGCTCGCCCGGTGCCTGGACCGGAAAACTCCAGTCGCGATGGGCATCGCTTCGCCTATGCACCGAGGACGACGAAACGCGGTGGCCGTGGCAATCCGTGACAATCACTGCATGAAGCGTCTCCCACGCAAACTGGTCGAATGGAGCGCGGGAAGCAGACACGAATGCTCTTGGGCGGAAAGCCGTCAACTCCTGAAGAGCTCAATGTATTCGTCGAAAACAAACAATCGGTTCCGGCGCCCGCCGGTGACTTCGACCAGGACACCATGGGCAACCATGTCCATGATCAAGGCATCGGCCGTGTTCGTCGTGGCCTCAATGATCCGTGCCGCCTCGTTCACGTCCACCACGGGACGCGCGTAGAGGCGGTGCATCAACGCCTGTGCGTTGTCCTGCCGCCGGGTGCTGAAGCGCGGCAGCACGTTGCGCTCGATCCGCTCCTTGATAGCGAGGATGTCGCGGAACGCGTTCGCCGAGGCGCGCGCGGTTTCCTCCACGCCGTGCAGGAAGAAGACCAGCCATTCGCGCAGATGATTTCCTTGCCGGACCGCCATCAAGTGATCGACATATGCCGTCTTGTTGCGCTCGAAATAGTCCGAAAGATACAGCGCGGGCTTTGCCAACAGTCCCTCGGACGCCAGGTAGAGCGATATCATCAGGCGCCCCAAGCGTCCGTTGCCGTCCAGGAACGGGTGGATCGTTTCGAACTGGTAGTGCCCGATCGCGATGCGCACCAAAGGGTGCGCGTGGATGTCATCGGCATGCAGGAACGTCTCCAGATCGCCCATCAGGTCCGGCACATGATCGTGGTGTGGCGGAATGAAGACTGCGTTCTTGAGGCTCACGCCGATCCAGTTCTGGCTCTTGCGGAACTGGCCCGGTTGTTTGTGTTCACCTAGAACGCCGGACATCAGGATTTCATGGGTTTGGCGCAACAGGCGGTTGGACAGGGGCAGTTCCTCAAGTGCTTCAATCGCGAAATTGATTGCTTTGATGTAGTTCTGTACCTCCGCCCAGTCGTCGCGCTCTTCGGGATCCAGATCATCGGCATCCTTGAACGCGTCCTCGATGTTGGTCTGCGTACCCTCGATCCGGCTCGATTGCGTGGCTTCCTTTGCCACGTGCATGCGGATGAAGAACTCGATGTCCGGGATCAGTTGGGCAAAAGCGTTCAGTTCTCCAAGCGCACGGTCGGCACGTCCCAGCAGTTCTGACAGCTCCGGGTCGGCGATGACCCATTCGTGGCAGATGCACTCTGGCAGGAATGCCTTGTACTGATACCTGTCCTCGGGCTGGCCCGACGTGAAGTCCGCGATGTTCATATCTCAAAAAGTGCCTGAGTTTCTTAGATATGGATAGCCTTATCTCAAAGTTCCAGGCGGGGCGCAATCACTATCTCAGAAAATACCCCTGTTTTTGAGATAAGGCGGGCGCCTATGTCAAGTTCGGCCCAGACAGGCAGTTCGGCCATCATCGGTCTGACTCGCAGGAAACGCCGCTTCAGGGAGCGGTCGCTGACCTTGATGCAGCGCTCAAGGCAGCATCCACTGCCAAGTTGGCAATCATCTGCCGTCAAGCAGCCTTGGCAACAGGATCCGGGCCAATCCTGCCAACAAGCTGCCTTGCTGACAGCGGATCGTCATCAAACCGCCTTGACGACGGAATCTCGGTCAATCTTGTCATCAACGGGGATGCCGGACCCGGCGATTCACCAGGCTCCGGCCGAAATCGCTGCAAGACCGCTTTCCGCGGACTGCCGAGATGCGACAGGTCACTTTCTGCCTCTCTGGTTGAGGCGGACGCCACGAATTGTCTCGACGAGAATTGCCGTGAGCAGACCGAACAACAGAAGCCCGTTGGCTGCAGCGACCCCGCCAAGCAACCGCCATTCCAATGGCAGAAGGATGTCGCCGAATCCGAGCGTCGTGAACGACACGAGCGCGAAATAGGTCGCCTCCTCGACGTTCGCGAAGACGCCGAGGCGGTGGAATGCCACGGTCCAGAGCCAGACCGCGGCAGCAATCATGCAAAGCGTCCACGTCAGCACAAGAACCAGGACCGAAATGAGCCGAGGCCCAAGAGGCGGCCTGACTGTCCAGGCATGCAGGCGGAGCAATGCGGCTTCCAATGCCCACCACGACATGGCGACAACGAGAACGGTCGCGAGAGTCAGCACAGCGCCAAGCACGAGTTGTTCAAGCATGGTCCTGAGCCTTTCCGGAACGGAAGGTGGCGTCAACCGGCCAAACGTGGTTGAATCCGGCGCAAGGTCGAATAGCGTCACGAACATGGCAAGTGCGCCGGAATTCCAAATCGATCTCGCGAGCTTCGCGTCGGATCCCTACCCGGACCTTGCCAGGATGCGAAGGGAAGCGCCGATCGCGCACGTTCCCGAACTGGACGCCGTCCTGTTCACGCGGCGCAACGACATCCATCGCCACGAGAAGCGGGTGGATGTCCTTTCGTCCGACCAGCCCGGCGGATTGATGACCGTCCTCATGGGACAGAACATGATGCGCAAGGACGGAGAGGCGCACATGCGGGAGCGCCAGGCGCTGTTTCCCACGTTCAGCCCGCGCACGGTCGCCGACCACTGGAAACCCAAATTCGAGGCGGCGACGACTCGCATCCTTGAAGAGATCCGTCCGCGCGGACGCTGTGATCTCGTCCGCGATTTCGCAATGCCTGTCTCGGCGGAAGCGCTGAAGGCCATCACGGGCCTCACCTCGATGACCGTCGAAGAGATGGATGGCAGTTCCCAAGGGATGATCGACGGATGCGCCAACTATGCAGGAGACGTGGACGTCGAGGCGCGCTGCCATTCGGCCACGGCACTGATCGACAGCCACGTCGATCGGCAGCTGGACGCCCCTCCCGAAATGTCGGCGCTTGCGGTCCAGCTCGAGGCGGGGCTGCCGATGGAAAGTGTCCGGGCGAACGTGAAGCTGGTGATTTCGGGAGGCCAGAACGAGCCGAGAGACGCGATTGCAGGAACCGCCTGGGCGCTTCTTGACCATCCGGACCAGCTGGAACTCGTCCGGCACGGCACCGCGACCTGGCAGATGGCCTTCTCCGAATACGCGCGTCTGCACAGCCCGATCGGCATGTCGCCCCGACGGGTTGCGCGACGCGACGAGATCAACGGCATCGTGCTTGAACCGGAGACACGTGCGTTCCTGATGTTCTCCTCGGCCGGCCGGGACGAAGCGCATTTCGATCAGCCCGACGCCTTTGACGTCACGCGTGACACGTCCGCGGCCATCCCCTTTGGCGCCGGCCCGCATTTCTGCGCGGGTGCGGCCGCCTCGCGATGCCTGATTTCGCAGGTCGCCTTGCCTATGCTCTTTGGCTCGCTGCCGGGGCTCAGGCTGGCGGGCAGCGTCACATTGTTCGGCTGGGCTTTCCGGGGGCCTGTAGCGGTCCCTGTGGCCTGGGACACCTGACGCGAATTCTGGACAGGACCGACCGGACCCACTATCCCGGTCCGGCCATGGCAAAGCCGAAGGACAACCCGAACTACAAGGTGATCGCAGAGAATCGTCGCGCGCGCCGTGACTATGCGGTCGAGAGCGACATTGAGTGCGGCATCATGCTCATGGGATCCGAGGTCAAGTCGCTTCGTACCGGACAGTCAAACATTGCCGAGAGCTACGCAGAGGTCGAAAGCGGGGAGCTCTGGCTCGTCAATGCGTACATCGCGCCGTATGAGCAGGCCATGTTCGGCCATGAGGATCGCCGCAGGCGAAAGCTCCTTGTTTCAAAAAGGGAGCTGTCCGAACTCTGGAACGCGACCCGGCGCAAGGGCATGACGCTCGTTCCCTTGGTCATGTACTTCAATCACAAGGGCATCGCGAAGATAAAGCTTGGCGTGGCTCGGGGCAGGAAGCAGCACGACAAGCGCGAAGTCGAGGCCAGGCGCGACTGGAACCGTCGGAAGCAGCGCTTGCTCAAGGAGCACGGTTGAACCGCGGCAGGCGGCCGTTGCAATCGGCCTATTCGAACATGCCCGTAACCTTGCCCAGGAGCCTGAACGCGCGTGCCGTTCTCGTGTCAGCCAGCGCGGAAATCTCCTGGTTGGAAAGATGGTCGGACAATTCGGAAAACGTCCTGTCGAAATTGCGCAGAAAGTGTTCCGCGGCGTCGCGGAAGACGGAATCCTGACTCATTTGCCCTTCAACAAGCGCCAGGCACTCGAGATCAATGTCCCCGCCTAGCTCGGCGATCTCCTGTCCGCGTCCACCGTTGGCGTACTTTCGCCATGTCTCTGGCCGGGTGCGACTCGCGGTCAGGTCATCCATGTACAGGGCTTCACGGCTGAACAGCGTCAGGATATCCTCGCTGGCGCGGATCAAGCCGCCAATTGTCTGGTCCTTGAGGCCCCGCCTGTAGGCAGCCATCCCTTTCATGTCCTCGGCAGTGTCAGGAAAATTCATGGCCTGAATGAGCTCCGCGACCGTCAGGGGCTTGCTCTCTTCCTGCTCGAGCGGAGCACTTTGCGGTGCCTGTCGCCGAAAGATCGTTGCCTTCCCGGCTTTCGGATCCGTCATGCCCTCCGCATCGAGCAATTGCGCCAGGGTCGCCTCGAGGCGCTGCTGACCCTCGGCAAGTTCGCCGACCTTCCGCTGGATGCCGGGGTCCGCTGCCGCGTCCCTCCCGGCCTGGCTGGCCTGCGCCTCACGCATGGATCTCACGGCATGAAGAAGCCGCTCGTTCTGCCCCTGTGAGACGCGCGCGTTCTTCATCGTGAAGGCGATGACCCAGATCATTGCCGCGGGCAACGCCGCAGACACGGCAAGAACGACCTGGAGGAGCGGGGCCTGAAGGACGTCTGCGAGAGGCTCAGTCGACCAGAAGAGAACCGCACACAGCACGATCCAGATGACCGTGGCCAGGATCGCGACCATGTTCTCGACGCCGAGCCAGGGTTCCGGCAAGACGCCTGACTGGCGTTCATGGACATTCTCCGGTTGAATTGGCGCGTCAGGCATTCTTTCAGACGAACTCGATCTTGAGGATTTCGTAGCTCTTCCCGCCACCAGGCGTGTTCACTTCGACGCTGTCGCCCACGTCCTTGCCGATCAGCGCACGTGCAAGCGGCGACCTGAGATTGAGGCGGCCGCTTTCGACATCGGCCTCCAGTTCACCGACGATCTGGTAGGATCGTTCCTCCCCAGTGTCCTCGTCGACAAGCATTACGGTCGCTCCGAACTTCACCGACCCCGAGAGCGAGGAAGGATCGATCACGTCGGCCAGCGACAGTGCTGCTTCGAGTTCCTTCACCCTGCCCTCGACGAAGCTCTGACGCTCGCGGGCGGCATGGTACTCCGCGTTCTCGCTCAGGTCACCGTGATCGCGCGCCTCGGCGATCGCGCGGATGACTTTCGGGCGGTCGACGCTCTTCAGCCGCTTCAATTCCTCGGCCAGTGCGATGTGACCCGCGCGGGTCAGCGGTATCTTGTCCATGGCACCCACGTTAGCTTGTTTCGCCATCACTTTCCAGCAAGGCACCGGCCATGCGTCGAGCGGATGTCCTCACTCGACATCACGGCACATGATTGACCACAAGGCGAGGGACCAATAGGCATGGCCGCACCAGACCCAGAGGGAATGAACCATGTCCGTGATCGAACGCGAGAGCATGCAATACGATGTCGTGATCGTGGGTGCCGGTCCGGCCGGGCTTTCCGCCGCCGTCCGGCTCAAGCAGCTGGATGCGAACCTGGATGTCGTCGTTCTGGAAAAGGGCTCAGAAGTGGGCGCCCACATACTTTCGGGCGCCGTCCTGGATCCGAGCGGGCTGACCCGCCTGTTTCCGGACTGGAAGGAAACGGACGCGCCGATCAGCGTCGAAGTGAAGAAGGACAGGTTCTGGCTGCTTGGCGAGGCTGGGAAGATCCGGGTGCCCAATTTCATGATGCCGCCGCTGATGAACAACCATGGCAACTACATCGTGTCGATGGGGAACGTGTGTCGCTGGATGGCCGGCAAGGCTGAAGCCCTGGGGGTCGAAATCTTCCCCGGCATGGCGTGTTCCGAACTCGTGATTGGCGATGCCGGCGAGGTCAAGGGCGTGGTGGCCGGAGAGTTCGGAAAGAGTCCCGACGGCACGCCGTCCGAAGGCTATGAACCGGGCATGGAACTGCACGGCAAGTACGTCTTTCTGTCGGAAGGCGTACGCGGATCGCTCTCCAAGGAGGTGATCTCGAGGTATTCGCTCGACGCCGATTCCGACGTCCCCAAGTTCGGCATCGGCATGAAGGAGATCTGGGAGGTGCTCCCCGAGGCGCATGACGAGGGCCTGGTGCTGCACACGCTAGGCTGGCCGCTGGGATTCCGGCAGTCAGGCGGATCCTTCATGTACCACCTCGACAACAACCAGGTCTACGTCGGCTACATCGTCGACCTGAACTACCGGAACCCGCACCTGTTCCCCTACATGGAGTTCCAGCGGTTCAAGCAC
The DNA here is from genome assembly GCA_965208685.1 of Paracoccaceae bacterium. Classification (GTDB taxonomy): domain Bacteria; phylum Pseudomonadota; class Alphaproteobacteria; order Rhodobacterales; family Rhodobacteraceae; genus JAJEFO01. Next base: position 3,896,192 of record CBDBPL010000007.1, read on the forward strand.
CATCCCGAAATCGCAAAGGTGCTCCGGGGCGGCAAGCGCGTCGCCTACGGCGCCCGCGCCGTGACCAAGGGGGGCTTTCAGTCAATCCCGCAATCGGCCTTTCCGGGCGGCGCGCTTTTGGGATGCTCCAGCGGGCTGGTGAACCTGCCCCGCATCAAGGGCAATCACAACGCCATGCAGTCGGGCATTGCCGCAGCCGAGGCCGCACATGCCGCCATCGCGACGGGCCGCAGCGGCGACGTGCTGGAATCTTATGACGAGGAACTCCGCGCAGGACCCGTTGGCAAGGACCTGCGGAAAGTGCGCAACGTTGCGCCGCTGAACGCCAGGTACGGCCCGCTCGGCGGCCTTGTCCTTGGCGGCTTCGACATGTGGTTTCAGACCATCTTCGGCGGCGTCAGCCTGTTCGGGACCCTGAAGCACGGCAAGACGGACGCGGATTCGACCGAGGACGCTTCGCGGCATGCACCCATCGAGTACCCCAAGCCGGACGGCGTTCTCAGCTTCGACCGGCTGACCAACGTGAGCTATTCCTTCACCAACCACGAGGAAAGCCAGCCGGCGCACCTCGTGCTGTCCGACCCGGACGTTCCGATGCAAGTGAACTGGCCGAAGTTTGCCGGGCCGTCGGCCAGGTACTGCCCGGCCGGCGTCTACGAATTCGTTGGCGAGGAAGAAGACCGAAGATTCCAGATCAACTTTCAGAACTGCGTCCATTGCAAGACCTGCGACATCAAGGATCCGAGCCAGAACATCACCTGGACGACGCCCCAAGGCGGCGACGGCCCGAACTATCCGAACATGTAGCGGGCGATCCTGCGAAACGCGGTGCCCGCATTTCAGCATGCGAGATCCGGTGCCTGCCGTTGCGACGGTCACGGCAAGGAGGTCGAATTCCCGTTCCAGATCGTGCCACTTGCGCGGACACCTTGCCCGATGCAGGCTGCCGGGCCAGGGAGCCCGCTTGGTGGCCTGTTAGACGAGAAATCTCCAACAGGTACCGGAAAGCGGACATTCATGACGTCCTCCAATGACCACATGGTGCCGGCGGTCCAGGTTCTGGCGACCGCCGGAACGGCCTTGCTGAACGTTTCGGCCGGGGCATTCCCGAGACGCTCACAGGTTTCAAGGTCTTCGATGCACGGGATTGCGGAGACGCCTTCCTCACCTTAGGTTGCACAACGCAAGCTCAGGAATCAAAAATGCGTCTCGCCCTCTTGACCCCGCTCCTTCTCATGTCTGCCGGCACCTGGCCTGCAACGGCCGACGAGGCGCGAGATGCAGGAAGCTACCTGGCCGGCCGGTCGGCGTTCAAGGCAAACGACTACGGCGCGGTTGTCGAGCATTTCTCCGAAGCACTGACCAGCGATCCAGCCAATGTTGCGCTCCTCGAGAGCACGGGCACCGCATTCCTCAGCCTCGGCGACATCGAGAGTGCCACACGGATGCTCGAACGCGTTCGTGCCGCCGGAAACAGCAGCCAGGTTGCGAGCCTGGTCCTTCTCGGAAAGGCCGCAAGGGACGAGGATTGGACGGGCTTTCTCAGCGGGCTGGACAGCGGTCTCACTGTTGGACCGCTGTTTGACGACCTGGCCAGGCCGTGGGCCCTGTTTGGCGCAGGGCGCATGGCGGAATCGCTTGGAGCCTTCGACAAGGTGGCGGAGTCGGAGAACGAATCCGTCCGCATCTTCGGATTCTACCACAAGGCGCTCGCCCTCGCTTCGGCCGGCGACTTTGAGGGTGCCGCGCACATCCTGTCAGGCGAGGCCGGCATGGTGCTTCGCCTTCCCCGACGAGGGATAGTGGCCTACGTGGAAGTCCTCAGCCAGCTTGAGCGCAACGGAGATGCGCTGGACCTGATCGCCAAGAGCCAGAATTCTGCGCTGGCCGATCCCTACCTTGCAGACTTGAGCGCCCGTCTTGAGGCGGGCGAAACGATTCCGTTCAGCTCCGGGCGCAGCGCGAAAGACGGGCTGGCGGAGGTGTGCCATTCCATCGCCAGCGCCCTGCGTCAGGAACCGCAAAGGAATTACACGCTCCTCTACGCCAGGATGGCCACGATATTGCGCCCCGATCACATCGACGCCTTGCTGCTGACGGCGGAACTGCTGGAAAAGCTGGACCAGCACGATCTTGCCACCGAGGTCTACGACAAGGTTCCGCGGGACGACCCGGAGTTCCACGCCGCAGAGTTGGGGCGAGCTGAAACGCTCCGCCAGTCAGGACGAGAGAATGCGGCCATCGAGGTGCTGCAGCAGCTGACAGAAAGCCACGGTCACCTGTTGCAGGTTCATGTAGCGCTCGCCGACATGCTCCGTGAGCTGGACAGGTTCGAGGAAGCGAAAGCGCCCTACAACAATGCCATAGCAATGATCAGGGAACCGGTGGAACAACACTGGATCATCTATTTCGCCAGGGGCATTGCATATGAGCGCACCGGCCATTGGAGCCAGGCAGAGGCGGATTTCCGCAAGGCGCTCGAACTCAAGCCGGACCAGCCGACGGTTCTGAACTATCTGGGCTATTCGCTTCTGGAACTGCAGACAAACCTTGATGAGGCACTTGCCCTGATCGAACGGGCGGTCGAGCAACGCCCGGACGCCGGGCACATCATCGACTCGCTTGGCTGGGGTCTTTACCGCCTCGGCCGCTACGAGGAGGCGGTCACGCACATGGAGCGCGCTGCCGAGCACTTGCCGATCGATCCAATCGTCAATGATCATCTCGGTGACGTCTACTGGGCGGTCGGGCGACATCGGGAAGCCGAGTTCCAGTGGCATCGGGCCCTGTCACTCATTACCGACAAAACGGATCACAATGACGTCGATCCGGAGCGAATCCGCAGAAAGCTCGAAATCGGCCTCGACGCCGTCCTTGCGGAAGAAGGCGCTCCGCCGCTGAACATGGCGAATGACGACGGTTAGAGTCGCGGCCCCGGCCAAGGTCAACCTGGCGCTCCACGTTACCGGACAGCGGCAAGACGGCTATCACCTGATCGATTCGTTGGTTGCATTCGCCCCGGTTCACGACCGCCTCGCCATCAGGAGCGGAGCTTCGCTGGAACTGGCGGTGACGGGCCCGGAATCGGCGATGGTTCCGACCGGCACGCAAAACCTTGCCTTGCAGGCGGCCTCTCTCGTGCAAGGCGACACGGGTTCATCCCTGCTGATCGAGAAGTTCCTTCCGGTCGCTGCGGGAATCGGAGGAGGATCTGCGGATGCAGCCGCAGTGCTCAGGGGGCTTGCGCCGCAACGCAAGGACCTGCCCGCCATTGCGCGGAACGCCCTCGCGCTTGGCGCCGATCTCCCAATGTGTCTTGCGTGCAGACCCTGCCGCGTGGGCGGAATCGGCGAGGAGATCACGTTCGTTGACCTTCCGACGCTTCCCGCCCTGCTGGTCAACCCGCGAACCCCGGTGTCGACTGCCAGGGTCTTTTCGAGGCTGGCAAGAAGGGACAATCCGCAAATGCCCCGCAACCTGCCGTCGGCCCGGGACGCGCGGGGCGTCATTCAATGGCTTTCGGAACAACGCAACGACCTGGAACCGGTCGCCTTGGAAGAGGCGCCGGTGATTGCCGACGTGCTCGCAATGCTGCGCACGAGCCCGGGATGCGGACTGGCGCGCGTGTCGGGATCAGGCGCAACCTGCTTCGGGCTGTTTGATGACGAGCGGCTTGCACGCGACGCGGAAGTCAGGATTGCTGCGCGCCGGCCCGATTGGTGGCTCGCGTCCGGACAACTCGGCGACCAGTCCGAACTGGCCACGCCACGCGTCTGCCAGGACTGAAGATCCGGGGCTTCCGGTCCATCAGGCGAGTCGCACGACGACGTATTCCGCGAGGTCATGCAGCATGTCGCGCAACTCGTGGTCGGGCAGGAACTCCAAGGCCTCCTTGGCCCTTGCCGACCACTCGCGCGCCTCGTCCCGCGCCTCCACCGCCGCGTCGTGCCGGGCAATCAGTTCCAGCGCCTGCTCCAGGTCGCCGTCCCTCTGTTCGCCCCTCTCAATCGTGCGCCGCCAGAAGGCACGCTCCTCTGCACCCGCATTTGCGATCGCCTTGATCACCGGCAGGGTCAGCTTCCGCTCCCGGAAGTCGTTACCCGGCTCCTTGCCGGTGGTTTCCGCATCGCCAAAGTAGTCAAGCAGGTCATCCGCGATCTGGAACGCGATGCCAAACGCGTCCCCGAACTCCCGAAGGGCCTCAACCTGTCGCTCGGTCGCGCCCGCGACTATGCCGCCGACTTCCGCCGCCGCGGAAAAGAGCGCTGCCGTCTTCCCGCGCAGGATCCTCATGTGCATCTCTTCCGTGGTCGCCAGGCTGGCAGCCGCCGACAGTTGAAGAACCTCGCTTTCTGCAAGCATTGCGGCGGTGTGGGAGAGTACGTCCATCACCGGCAACGAGCCGGTCTCGACCATCAACTGGAACGATCGCGCAAACAGGTAGTCACCGACAAGGACGGAAGACTTGTTGTCCCAAAGCAGGTTTGCGGACGGGCGTCCGCGCCGCTGTCGGCCCTCATCCACGACGTCATCGTGGAGAAGGGTCGCCGTATGGATGAACTCCACCGTCGCCGCCAACCGGTGATGATCCTCGCCCCTGTAGCCAAAGAGCCGTGCGACGGCGAGGGTCAGCATCGGGCGCACGCGTTTTCCGCCCGCGTCCACAAGATGAGCGGCAACCTCCGGAATGAGCGGTGCATCCCTTGACTGCATCCGTTCCCGGATCAACAGGTCCATTGCCTCGAGGTCGTCTTGCAGCGCTTCCGCAAGCAGATGGTACGGTTTTGCCGAGACGTACGTATCCAGACTCATCACACACCCGTCAAAAGGGTCGACAAACAGCTGGGTCTGCCATTTATTCATTTCATGAGAGAACTCATGCGCACGAACGACCCCACGCTGATCGCCTTCGCGACGGCTCTCCTTGAGGGCGAGGATATAGACTGCTTTCAGATGGACGTCCACATGAGTGTTCTGGAAGGCTCGATCGGAGTCTTGCCACGCCGCCTGATGGTACATGACGAAGACTACTTCATGGCAAGCAACATATTGAAGGACAACGACCTGCCCGTCGTTCCATGAGTGAAATCGTCGCAGACGCCTTCCTGGGGGGACGCCTTAAGGTCCGCCAGCCTGCGACAGGATACCGCGCCGGGTCCGACCCGGTCTTCCTGGCGGCATCCGTGCCCGCGCTGCCCCGCCAGTCGGTTCTCGAGCTCGGCACAGGTGCCGGAACCGCGCTGCTCTGCCTGATGGCGCGGGTGCCGGACCTGATCGTGACCGGCATTGACTGCAACCCGGGCCATGTGGGCCTGGCCCGCGAAAACCTCGGTCTCAACAACTTGAACGGCACGATCCTCGAGGCCGACATTGCGTGCATGCCAAAGAGCGTCACCTCCCGGCGCTTCGATCACGTGATGTTCAATCCGCCGTACTTTGATCGACGAGCCGGAAGCGCCTCTCCGGAACCGGAGCGCGAGGCCAGCCGAAGCGGGGATGGGGGGACGGAAACGTGGATCGACGCCGGACTGCGCCGCGTCAGGCCGGGCGGCACCCTGACGTTCATCCAGCGAATCGAACACCTGCCACGCATGCTCGCGAACGTCGGCAAGCGTCTGGGAAGCGTCCGCCTCCTTCCGATGCAGCCCAGGCACTCCCGTCCGGCGAAGCTTTTCATCCTGCAGGGCCGGAAGGGCTCGAGAGGCGCGTTTCGCCTGCTGCCGCCGATCGTCCTGCACGAGGGAGACAGTCACCATTCGGACGGTGGCGACTACACCGAGGCTGCAAATGCAATCCTTCGCGAGGCCTCCGCGCTCACCCTCGATGGATGATCGCGAAGCGAGGACAGGGCCCCGTGGGGACATTGCCTCAGCGGCGTTTGCACGAATCTCGTCGACCGGGATTCAAGAGCTCGCTCAAGTCCGGGCTGCCCGTCAATCGAGCCTCGCAGTTCGCGTGTGGTTCACGCATGGCGTGAGTCCGGACTCCTGCAGCGAGTCGGCGTTGCAGTCGCTCCAGCCTTGCAAACAAGGGCGACACTGCGGCAAGCCTTCCCGGCGACGATTCCGGATGCGGCACGAACGAGGGCGAGTCCGCGAAAACTCGCCGGATCAGGGTGCGGGATTCGTGAATTCGGCGAGGACGCCTTGTCGTGATGCAGGCCGCAGCCGGCGCTCGGGCGTCAGAAACCGGGCGTGACGTCGCTGCCTCCGCATTCGCACGGGGTTCGGCGACATCTCCGGCAGACGCGTGGTTGCCGGTTCGCGGCGTTCCTTTCCCGGATGTCCTCCTCCGTCACCCCGTAAAGGAAGGCGGAGGCGTCCGAGGTGTGGCCGGCCGTCTCCGACAGGATCCCGGCCAACCTTGACCGGTCCCCCTCGGCAAGGTCGTCGAAAAGCGCATCGACCAGGCCGGGGATCCCCTCGTCCGGCATCCTGTCGCGGAACACCCGCCCGAGCGCGTCCGAAATCCGCGCCCGCTCCCGGAGCTCGAGGGCGTGCGGAATCCGCTGAACGTACAATGCCTGGACATAGTCTTGTGCGGACGTTTCATAGGAGAACGAGACCGCCTCCCCCAGGAGGCCGGTCGCCCCCGTCTCGTAGAACTCGATCAGCCCGAGAACGTAGGGCGTCCGGTCAATCCCGACGAAGGTGAGCGGCGGCAGCGAAGCCCGCAGCAGCGGCTCGTTGGAGAGAACCCTCCCCATCCGCTTGTTCCCGTCCCCGAACGCTTGCAGGTAGGAGATCCCCGCCAGCAGGAGGAAGGACGCCTCGAGCGGGCTCTCGACCCGCGCGGCCTTGGCCAGGAGGTCGCCGAGCACGGAATCGAGGGTGACGCGATCGGACGAGGGACTGTAGCCGGTCGCCGAGATCCGGACTTCGTCGCGCCGGACCGCGCCCAGATCGGCCGGGGCCATCAGGTCGCGCATCATCAGGACGTGGCGGCGGCGCACATCCTCTGCGTCGGGAAAGGCACCCTCGATCCCGTCGAGCATGGCGGAGATGGCCGCCTTGTGGTTCAGGATCATGGCCGTCTCCAGCCGGTCCCGTCCCGAGGCGCTCTGGCCGTACTTGACCAGGAGCTCCGTCGAGAGGTGGTCGTAGGTGTTGCCCTCAAGGTTCGAGGAGGCCCAGGACAGGTCGACCAGGAACCGTTCCGCGATCGCCCGGCTCCACGTCGAGGCGTCAAGACGCTGCATGCCCGCCCCGTCAACCGCCGCCTGCATCCGTCCGGCCGCCTCCTCCGGCAGCCAGCGGGTCTCGTTCGGGACGTAGCCGCCGATCCGGTCAGGGTCGTAAGGGATCGGGGTGCGACGTCGCGGGTCCGTCGCCACTCGCCGCACGTCGGGCGGGAGATAGAACCGCGCACCGCGGGTCTGCCCCTCCTTGGCGAGGAGGCCCCGGGCGATCAGGCCGCTCATGACACGGGACATCGTGGCCTGGCTGGGCGCGTCGCGCATGCGGGACATCAGCTCGCGCTGGCTGACAGGGTCGGGAGTGCGCAGCAGCGTCTCCATGACGGCGCGCTCCTGCGGGCCGAGGTTCCGGACTTCAAGGATGGCGTGCATGTGATTTCCTATTTATTCACGATTTATCCACATGGCGCGGATCTGGGTCCCATGCAAGGTGCGCGAATGATTGCGAATCCTTGAAGTGTTGCAATCATTGAAAAAAAGCCCGGCGTGCCAACCCGTGAATGAACGGCGGATAAATCCGCGTAGACGGCGGAATCATGAGCTTGGTGACGCTCTGGGAATGCCGCCAACCCGATCGAATCCCGCAAGACCTGCAGGACGGGTCAGGCAGGGGAAATGCCGTTTCGCTGCAGGATCCCGGAATCACGCCATGCGTGAACCACGCCCCGCAGTGCAGAGGCATGGCGACGAAGACCTCCAGTCCGGTTCAGCCGAGGATTCGAAATTTTTTTGGCCATCACGTCGTGACACGAATCGCATTTCGTGCTCGACTGGCATCACCGCACAAAGAAGGGGAAACAAATGAACGTGAGTGCGCATCTTCAGGAGCTACGCAAGAAGCACCAGGATCTTTCAATCGAAGTCGAGGCGGCGCAACGCAGACCAGCATTCGACGACCTGGCGATCACCGCGCTCAAGAAGCAAAAGCTGAAGATCAAGGAGGAGATCGAGCGGCTCAGTCACCAGACGTAGACTACGGCGTGCTTCGGATTCCGGAGCTGCCCGCAGGCCCTCGCAGAATCTGATCAGTCCCGTCAGCCTCTTGGCCGTTCAGGCCGAGAAGGCAAGACGCGAATCGGAGATGGTGCCGAACGGCACAGCACGCCCTTCGGGACACGACTCGGGGGGCTGCATGATGGCATTCAGGTCAGTCCGCCACGATGACGCAGCAGGATCCGGCCGGGAGCGCCTGGAACGAAGGCATCCCCCGGCCCGGCTTCATCTTGCCTTACACGAAGAACTGCGCGCCGTTGGCTGAAAGGGTCGAGCCGTTGATGAACCCTGCCCCCTCCGACGCCAGGAACGCCACGCAACGGGCGATCTCGTCCGGCTCGCCAAGGCGTCCGGCGGGAATGCCCGCGATGATCTTCTCGCGAATGCCCTCGTCTATCGCCATCACCATCTCGGTCGCGATGTAGCCGGGGCAGATGGCGTTCGCGGTGATCCCCGCGCGCGCGCCCTCCTGCGCCAGCGACTTCACGATGCCCAGATCGCCCGCCTTGGTCGCGGCGTAGTTCACCTGGCCGAACTGACCCTTCTGCCCGTTGACCGAGCTTATGACGATCACGCGCCCGAACTTCCGTTCCCGCATGCCGGGCCAGACCGGGTGCACCGTGTTGAACACGCCGGTCAGATTGGTGGCGACAACCTCGTTCCATTGCTCTGGGGTCATTCGGTGGAATGGCGCGTCCCGGGTGATGCCGGCGTTGGCAACGACCGTGTCGATCGGTCCGATGTCGCTTTCCACGCCGGCGATGCCGGCGGCGGACGCCTCGTAGTCCGCGACGTTCCATTTGTACGTCTTGATGCCGGTCTCGGACGTGAACGCCGCCGCCTTCTCGTCATTCCCGGCGTAGGTGGCGGCGACCCCGTACCCTTCCGCCTTCAACGCCTTCGAAATCGCTTCGCCGATTCCCCGGCTCCCGCCGGTCACAAGTGCTATACGTGCCATCTCTACCTCCAACATGGCCTGGCGATGCCAGGGCGCCATCCGGCGCCTTCAAGTTCCAGTTCGGTGCGTCCCGAGGCCGCTGACCGGATCCCTGCCCGGACCTCGGCCTCGGTCACGTCCTCACGGCCGCTCCACGCAGAGCGCGACGCCCATCCCGCCACCGATGCAAAGCGTGGCAAGCCCCTTCTTGGCGTCCCGACGCTTCATCTCGAAGAGGAGCGTGTTCAGGACCCGTGCGCCGGAAGCGCCGATCGGGTGGCCGATGGCGATCGCGCCGCCGTTGACATTCACGATCTCGGGATCCCAGCCCATGTCCTTGTTGACCGCGCAGGCCTGCGCGGCGAAGGCCTCGTTCGCCTCGATCAGGTCAAGGTCGTCGATCTTCCAGCCCGCCTTCTCGAGCGCCTTGCGGCTTGCGTAGATCGGTCCGACGCCCATGATCGACGGATCCAGGCCGGCGGTGGCGTAGGACACGATGCGCGCGAGCGGCTCGATGCCGCGCCTTTCGGCCTCCTCCGCGCTCATGAGAAGGACGCCGGCAGCGCCGTCATTGATGCCCGAGGCGTTTCCAGCCGTCACCGAGCCTTCCTTGCTGAAAGCCGGCCTGAGCTTCTGCATGTTTTCGATCGTCGCGCCGTGGCGGACATACTCGTCCTTGTCGACCACGATGTCGCCCTTCCGGGTCTCGACCGTGAACGGAACGATCTCGTCGTCGAACCTGCCCGCCTTCTGCGCCGCCTCGGCCTTGTTCTGGCTCGCGACCGCAAACTCGTCCTGCTGGTCGCGGCTGATCTGCCACTTTTCCGCGACATTCTCGGCCGTCTGTCCCATGTGATAGCCTTGGAACGCGTCCAGGAGTCCGTCACTGAGCATCGTGTCCACAAGCTTCACGTCGCCCATCTTCTTGCCCGCGCGAAGGGCCTGTGCATGGGGGCTGATGGACATGTTCTCCTGACCGCCCGCGGCCACGATCCCTGCATCGCCAAGCTGGATGTGCTGCGCCCCGATCGCCACGGCGCGCAGGCCGGAGCCGCAGAGCTGGTTGATGCCCCACGCCGCGCTTTCGACCGGAAGGCCGGCGTTCACGTGCGCCTGCCGGGCCGGGTTCTGGCCTTGCCCTGCGTTCAGCACCTGGCCCAGGATGGTCTCGGACACTTCGTCCTTTTCGACGCCGGCGCGCGACACGAGCTCCTCCAGAACGGCGGTACCCAGGTCATGGGCCGGCGTGTTGGCGAAACTGCCGTTGAAGCTGCCGACCGGCGTACGGGCCGCAGACGCGATGACGACATTGGTCATTGTTGAATTCCTCCTGATTTGCCTGCGGACGGCTGCTTCGCCCGCGATTTCGGGCGCACATTATGCAGGTGCAGAAAAAATTCAACGGGCGAATCGTCACCCCCCGCGCATGCCGGTCATGTCCCAGCGCCCGTAGTACTGGCTGACCACGTGGCGCGCCTCCGCAAAGAACAGCCATCTCTGGATCAAGGCGCCCAGGAGATGGCTTGCCACCGCGGGCACCACGAGAAAGTGCGTGAACGGCAACAGCAGCAGGACAACCGGAACCACTGCGAAGAGCAGTGCCGAGATGACCTTCAGGACCATCGCGTGCTTGCGCCCGACCTGAAACACCATTTCCCGGGTGAGGTAGCTCTCTCCCGTGTGGGGTGCCTCGAACGCCCGAACCCTTCCGGCATGACCGAGGCCTGTCGCCGTCGCCAGATCAGTGCCGGTGGATCTCTCCCGCCGTTCCTGGTCGATCCAGGCGAAGGCCTGGACGACGGCCAGAAGCGGCAGCGCCCACAACGCCACTGACACGCGGCCTGTCGTGAGAGCGCCCCCTGCCAACGCGAAACCCAGGAAGAGCACCGGCGGCGACCAATGGTTCCAGCGAGGCACCGTCCGCATCTGGAGATAGATCATGGACGTCGCGTAGACGGTCGCGAGGGAAAGAACGGCGCCGACAATGCCGAGCGGGCGCCAAGCCTGTTCGAGGAAGACCAGCCCTGCCCCATGTGCCGCCATCGCGGTCAGCGCGAGCAGCGACACCCAGGCCTCGCGGCTCAGCCAGGATGACCGCCACTGCGTGAACGCCTTGAGCGCGCGTTCGGGATGGCCCAGATGAAATGTCGAAGCGAGGAGGCCGCCGCCGGCGAGGGCAAAGGCGATGCCAAGAAAGGCAAGCGCGGACCAGCCCGTTGGCGGCGAGGCATCGATCCCGAGAAACGCCAGCATGCCGAAGCCGAGCCCCGACAGAGTCGTGAACAGGATGATGGACGGCGCGGGATGCATCAGGACAGTCTCGACAGCGTGCGATCAAGCCAGCCGACAAACCCCTCGGCATCTTCCGCAACCGGTTCGAGGAAGGGCGCGAGAACGTCCAGCTCGGGCAACTCGTCCTTGGGACGCGGCGGCAGATAGCGGTTGACGGGCGCCGTTCCCTGTTCGGGCATGAGCTCGAATCCCCCGCGTTCGGCGACCAGCCTCGAGACATCGCTCTCGGGGTCCGACAGGTCCCCGAAATGCCTCGCACCGGCCGGGCAGGTGCGGACGCATGCGGGCTGGCGGTCCTCTTCGGGCAGGTTCTCGTTGTAGATGCGGTCCACGCAGAGCGTGCACTTCTTCATCACCTGCTCTTCCGGATCCATCTCGCGGGCTCCGTAGGGACAGGCCCAGGCGCAAAGGCCGCAACCGATGCAGTCGCTCTCGTTGACGAGCACGATCCCGTCTTCGGTGCGCTTGTAGCTGGCACCGGTCGGGCACACCGTGACGCAAGGCGCATCCGCGCAATGAAGGCAGCTCTTGGGGAAGTGGACGACCTGCGCCGGACCTGTTTCCGGCTGCACCTCGTAGGAATGGATCCGGTTGAGAAAGCTGCCCACCGGATTCGGGCCGTAGGCGTCAACGTCCGCGAGCGGCGCGCCGTAGTTTTCGGTGTTCCATCCCTTGCAGGCCGTGACGCAGGCATGGCAGCCGACGCAGGTGTCAAGATCGATGACGAGGCCAAGCGACCTGTCCGTATGGCTGGGCAGGGACGTCATGCGGTGAACTCGCGACATGCGGGACCCAGCCAGCCGCCATGGCTCGGGACATGCCCGGGCGACAGCGGCGTTCCGTTGCGGCGCGCATCCCTGGCCTTGAAGTTGCGGATCATGCGTCGCTCTTCCGGGCAACGAGATCGGGTGCCTTGCCGACCGGGTTCCCTTGGGCCGGATGGCTCGGTTGCGTCTCCTCGGGCGTGGCGGTCCTTTCGATCCTGACTCGCAAGTCGAACCAGGCCGCCTGGCCTGTGACCGGGTCGGAATTGGCCCAGCGAAGCCCGTCCCCTCGCGGTGGCAGCAATTCGTGGATGAGGTGGTTGAGCAGGAACCCCTTTGTCGCCTCCGGCGCATTCTCATGGAGCGACCAGGCGCCCTTGCGCTTTCCGATCGCGTTCCAGGTCCAGACAGTGTTCTCGTTCAACGCCGCCATGTGCGCGACAGGCACGACAATCTCTCCGTGCGGTGAGGTGAGACGTGCCCAGTCGCCATCCCGGAACCCCTTGGCCTCCCAGATTCGTGTCGGGACATAGAGCGGGTTGCGGCCGTGAATCTGTCTCAGCCAGGCGTTTTGGGAGCCCCAGGAGTGATACATCGCCATCGGGCGCTGCGTGACCGCGTGGACGTCATAGCCGCTCTCGCCGGACGAGGGCGGCGGATACCATACGGGAAGTGGATCCATCACCTCGGAATAGCGCGCTTTCAGATGCTCCGGCGGAGACAGGCGATGACGGCCCTCCGCAGCCAGCTGGAAGCGGCGCAGCGGCTCGCACCACAGGCTGAAGAGATACGGGCGAGGCCTGTTTGCGAGACCCAGGGAGACCGCCCAGTCCTGATACGCCATGTTCCAGGGCTTGTAGAACGCGGCCTCCCCGGGGACGTGCGCGATCCAGAAGCCGCCGTTCTCGACGTATTTCGAGATCTGCTCCGGATTGGGCGCGCCACGCCCGTGTTCGTCGCCCTTGCCGCGCCAGCCGGCAAGCGGGCCGACTCCGGGCATCCTTTCGTGGTTCTGCATGTAGTCGGCGTAGTCCTTGTACTTTGGCGATCCGTCCGCATTCACGAACCCGGGCAAGCCAAGCCGTGCGCCGAGGTCGCAGAGCACCGACTGGAAGCCGCGCACGTCGCGGTCCGGCTCGACCACGGGCCAGCGGATGGCGTCGGCCGCCGCTTCGGCCTCGCAGATTGGACGATCCAGCAGCGAAATGCAGTCATGCCGCTCAAGATAGGTGGTGTCGGGAAGGATCAGGTCCGCGTAGGCCACCATCTCCGACGAGTAGGCATCCGAGTAGATTATCCGGGGAATCACGTATTCGCCGCCGTCATCCTTGTCCGTCAACATCTTCATGACGCCGGACGTGTTCATCGACGAGTTCCATGACATGTTCGCCATGTAGAGAAGCATGGTGTCGATCCTGTAGGGATCTCCGGCATGCGCATTCGAGATGAGCATGTGCATGAGGCCATGGGCGCTCATCGGATTCTCCCACGAAAACGCCTTGTCGACGCGCTTTGGATTGCCGTCTTCGTCAACCAGGAGATCGTCGGGCCCATGGACAAAGCCAAGCAACGGCCCGTCGAGCGGCTGACCCGGCGTCACGCTCGCGTGGGGCTTCGGGTGAGCCGTCGCGGGCCTCGGGTACGGCGGCCTGAAACGAAATCCGCCCGGAACCTCGACGCTGCCAAGAATGATCTGCAGGAGGTGCAGCGCCCGGCAGGTCTGGAACCCGTTGGCGTGCGCGCTGATCCCGCGCATGGCATGGAAACTGACCGGGCGGCCGATCATCCTGGAATGGGTCTCGCCCCGGAAGTCGGTCCACTCCCGTTCAAGTTCGATGGCTTCGTCGAAGGCGACGCGGGCAAGTTCCGCCGCGACCGCGCGAATGCGGCCCGCCTCGATCCCGACCCTCGATGCAACGGCTTCCGGCGCGAACTCGTTGCTCAGGTACTTGTCCGCCATGTGTTGCAGCACGGTACGGTGCGTGGCTCCTTCGGCGCGGTGAATGGCCGAAAGGTCGGGCTGGACCCCGGGCGCGTCGCAGGCCGTGACTTCGCCGGTCCGACGGTCTTTCACGAGCTTCTTTCCGGCCTCGTTGGCCAGGAGCAGCCCGAACTCGTCGGATGTCCTGTCGCCGTTCACGAGACAGGGCGCGTCCGTGAAGCGCGCGAGGTAGTCAAGATCTATCCGGCCGGCCTTCATCAGGCAATGGACCAGCGACAGTATGAACAGCCCGTCCGTGCCCGGCGTTATGCCCAGCCATTCATCGGCGACCGCGTTGTATCCGGTGCGAACCGGGTTGACCCCGATGATCCGTGCGCCCCGCGCCTTCAGCTTGCCGATGCCCATCTTGATGGGGTTTGAATCGTGATCCTCGGCGACGCCGAAGATCATGAAGAGCTTCGTGCGATCCCAGTCTGGCTGACCGAACTCCCAGAAGGCCCCGCCCATCGTGTAGATGCCGGCTGCCGCCATGTTGACGGAGCAGAATCCGCCATGCGCGGCGTAGTTCGGGGTTCCGAACGCCTGCGCCCAATAGGACGTGAAGCTCTGCGACTGGTCCCGACCGGTGAAGAACGCGAATCGCGACTGGTCGGTCTCGCGCAGGGGCTTCAGCCACGACACGGCGGTATCAAGGGCCTCGTCCCAGGAAATCTCCTCGAACCGGCCCGAGCCTCTCGGTCCGGCACGTTTCATCGGCGCGCGCAGCCGGGCGGGCGAGAGGTGCTGCATGATGCCCGACGAGCCCTTGGCGCAGAGGACGCCCCTGTTGACGGGATGATCCCTGTTGCCCTCGATATAGGCGACCTTTCCGCCCTTCATGTGAACGTTGATGCCGCAGCGGCAGGCGCACATGTAGCACGTGGTCTTGCGGACCTCGTCGGACACCTTGGGCGAAGTATCGACTTTCGGTGCGTTCATCAAATCATCCCGCAGGAAACCCCGTCCTTCAGGGCGGGGAGGATTGCGGGCTCCCGTGTTCCGTGCATCGTTGCCGTCTCCTTCATCCGTGACGTGTCGACGTGATATCCGTAGCCGTCGGCGCGCTGGACGGCGCGGCAGTGCCGGTGCGAGATCCCCTGCACCGTCCCCTGCGCCGTCTGGACGTTGAAGGAGCCTGTCCGGCGCACCGCGACGCGGCCCACGTGGACACCCCTCTTCTTTCCCGAGGGCACGGTCGCGCGCACGATGTCGCCCGTGCGGAAGCCGCGCACGCACTTCTCCGCCATCAGGTATCCGACCGGGAAGCCGGACCGGTCCACGCGGGTCCGCGCATGCGAGCCCCGGCCCATGGCCCGGATCGCGAGCACGCCCTGCCTCCAGCCCTTCAGCGCCGGCGTCTCGCCGACGCAGGCGGCGTCGAGGGCATGCGACTTCGGGATCCCCAGCCGCGTGCGGTTGAACTTCGTCCGCCCGCCCGAGGCGCCGGCGACGGGCAGCCCCGTCCGCTTCAATGCCTCGAACAGGACGCGGCGGGTGGCGTTGACGGCGGCGGCGGCGGAGAGCGGCGCCCTGGCCTGCGCCAGCACCCTCCGGAGACGCTCGGGACGGCCTGCCAGGAAGGTCTCCACCGGCTGCGCGCCCTTGGCCTGGTTGCAGGACGGGCACGCGAGGGCCAGGTTCGAGACCCGGTCGGAGCCGCCCCTTGCCTTCGGACGCACGTGGTCGACTTGCAGCGGCGTGTCCGTGGCACCGCAATAGGCGCACGTCCGTCCCCACTTCTCGAGCAGGCATTCCCTGACCTCGTATCCGGCGAGGGTCCCCTGCTGGTACTCCGCGCCCGCGATCTCCGGGTTCTCCAGCGCCTGGGTGTCGAACCGGACGACCTCGCACGCGACGGAGGTCACGGGCGCGAGCCTGCGCAGCCGCTCCGTCCACGAGGCCACGTTGTCGACCCGCGACTGCAGCGAGGGCGGGAGCTTCCTCCCGGAGCGCCTGTTGTCGAACCGCTTCTTCCGGTAGCGCAGGTTCGCCGAGCGTCGCCGTCTCCGGTAACCGGCACGTTGCCGCATCGACTTGCGGATTCTCTCTCCCCTGTGCTCGATCTCGGCCAGGAACAGGACCTCGCCGTCCTCCCGCACCAGCGCCAGGCCGGTGGTCTTCGCGCCGGGATCAACCTTCAGCCCGACCTCCTGGGCCTCGCCTCCGACCCGGTCCCGGAGACGGATCGTGAACGGATGGAGCCGCACCACGACGGCGCGGCCCTTCTTCAGGAGCCTTCTCGCCCTGGCCGGGTGGCACGGCATCAGCGGGTCGCCGCACCGGTCCAGGACGAAGACGCGGCTTGCGCCGCTCTCGGGGTCGCTCGCGCTTCCCCGGTGACGCCGGCCGAAGCCGGTCTCCCCTCGCACAGCTTGCACCCCCGCGTTTGGATCCGCCCGTTTGCTTCCCGATCGGCCGGACCGATCGCCGCAAGCGGTTCGGAAGCAAACCGTGCCCGACCCGGCGTGTCTGCAAACGATTCTTCCAGGGTCCGGGGCTGAGGAAGCACCCCGGAGTGGGTCTTGAACGTATGGTGCAAGGTAGATTGGATCGTAGTCTCCTTTCTTGTGCTGGTCAGCATGGGCTCTCGGAACCTTCGTTCCTCAAGCCCCTCCCTTCAGGGAGGGGTCGCTGACGCCGTTCGTAGTCTCCAACCGCCCTGTCGCAGGTGCCGCGAAGTGCCAGGCGACGCAAGGATCAGGACATGCGGATCCCGGCCCCGGTCGCCGCTTGCCATTTGCGCGCAGCGCTGCAAAACCTGCGACAGAAAGCGGGAGATCGCAATGGAAATGCGACATGCCGGGCGCCTTCTCGTCGAATGCCTTGAGGTGCTTGGAGCGAAGCACGTGTTCGGCGTGCCGGGAGAGTCATACCTTTCGGTGCTCGACGGGATGTTCCAGTCGCCGATCACGTTCGTGAACTCCCGGAACGAGGGCGGCGCAGGCTTCATGGCCGCCGCCTACGGAAAGCTGACGGGCCGGCCCGGCCTCTGCTTCGTGACACGCGGGCCTGGCGCCACCAACGCCTCGATCGGGGTTCACACCGCGATGCAGGACAGTTCGCCAATGATCCTCTTTGTCGGGCAGATCGAGACGACGGCCCGCGAGCGCGAAGTGTTCCAGGAGGTCGACTACCGTGCCTTCTTCGGGAACCTGGCAAAGTGGGCAACGGAGATCGAGCATGTCGAGCGCATTCCGGAAACCGTCTCGCGCGCCTGGTCGACGGCGCTTTCGGGTCGTCCCGGCCCCGTGGTCGTGGCATTGCCGGAGAACGTCCTGGCTGCCGACACGGACGTCGCCCCGATAGCCCGCACGCCCGCACTGCCTGCGCCTTCCCCGTCCAGCGACATCATTTGCGAGATTCGGACTGCCCTTGAGAAGGCCGCGCAGCCAGTCATCCTTGTCGGGGGCGGTGGCTGGACGTCGTCCGGCAAGGACGCCCTTGCGCGCTTTGCCCAAGGCGCGGACATTCCGGTGGTGACGGCATTCCGGTTCCAGGACCTCCACGACAACACGCTGGACACATATGCAGGCGAAGCCGGGGTCGGCATGCTGCCGGAGGTCAGGGAGACGCTTGCGAGCTCCGACCTCGTTCTCGCGCTCAACGTGCGCTTCGGTGAAATGACGACGGACAACTACGCGCTGTTCGAGCTTCCGGACATGCGCCAGACGTTGATCCACGCACATCCTTCCTCCGCGGAGATCGGGAAGATATACCAGCCCGACATCGCGGTGCAGTCATGCCCGAACGCCCTTGCCCGTGCGCTGGCGGAAATCCCGGTCAAGGCAAGCTGGTCCGGCTGGAGGCAGGCCGCGCGTCATAGGTACGAGGCGACCTTCGACCTGCCGATCATGCCCGGCCCGGTGAACATGGTCGAGGTTGTGCGGCACCTGCAGGACAGGCTCGACGACGACGCGATTCTCACCAACGGCGCCGGAAACTTCTCGATCTGGCACGGCAAGTATTTCCGCTACGGCGCCGGCCATCGTCTCCTGGCCCCGCAGTCCGGGGCGATGGGCTACGGACTGCCCGCCGCGGTCATGGCCAAGATCGTTCACCCCGAGCGACAGGTCGTCTGCTTTGCCGGCGACGGCGACTTCCAGATGAACTGCCCCGAACTCGGCACGGCGATGCAGACGGGCGCGGCGCCGGTGATTCTCGTCCTGAACAACAAGAGCTACGGCACCATCCGGATGCACCAGGAGCGGCACTTTCCGCTCCGGGTGTCGGGCACGGAACTCGCGAATCCGGATTTCGCGCATCTCGCCCGGGCTTACGGGATGCTGGGCGAGAGAGTCGCGCGAACGGCGGATTTCGCGCCTGCCTTCGAGCGTGCCCTTGCCAGCCCCACGGGCGCATTGCTTGAAATCCCGATCGCGACCGAAGCGCTGACGCCTCACCTTACGATTGCCGATCTTCAAGCAACTTCGGACTGACCGGCTGCGACGGAGTCCTGCGGACGCCAAGTCGCCGCTCCATGACGTCAGCCCCACCCGCCTCGACCTGTTCGATGGGCTGCGACGAGCAGGCTTGCCCGTTGCCGTCCTCTCGGGCGGCGGGACAACGCTGAGACGGCCGGCTCCGGTTACTGCCGAAGACTTGGATGCCGCGCGCCTGGCCTGGAGGCGACTAGGCTAGGGCCGACATCCGGCAGCATTGAACTTTGGCATCAGTCTCGCCTGCGCATTCGCCTTGGAGACTGCTGAGCCGCTTCTGTACAAGGGCAGTGATTTGCCAACACCGACATTCTGGCAGCGATACCACCCACATTTGGGCATGCTGGCACTTCGAGCTGACGAGGTTCGCAGGTTGTCACAGGTCACTTGATCAATCGCGTGAGCATGGCCGCTCATCGCCGGACATCAACTCTGCACGAACCGGCTTGAATCCTGCCGTAGAAATTCGCAACGAACGCAACATTTTGCGCATTCGCCCTTGAACAATACAGGAACATCCAGTAGGTTCCGGTATGTGGATGACAACGACACGCATCGCAAGACGCGAAAGTGTAACTTCACAGACCGTCCGGCGCTGGATCGAGGGAGGGCGACATCAACGATTTGAGCGGACACCCGGAGGACATTGCTGGGTCCGGGTTCCTGTCGATCCCGGCACCTTCCTCTGCGCCCGCGTGTCCGGCGCCAGGCAGGAGCCGTCCCTTGGCACCCGGGAGCGGCTCCTGCGGGAACGGCATCGCGACGGACACGTTGTCCGTGACGCTGGATCCGGATTCGATTTCAAGCGACGAGGCCTTGTCGCCCTACTGGAACGAGCCTTGCGCGGAGATGCAGTCCATCTGGTGGCTGCCACATCGGACCGCGTCACCCGGTCCGGCTACCCGCTCATCCGGCACGTCATCGAACTTTCGGGAGGAAGCGTCGAGCTTCTGGAAGAGGGCGATCTTCCCGACCGGTCCGGCGTCCGCCGCCTCGCTGCGGATCTCGCTTCCCTCCGAGACTCCCGTCACGGCAAGCGTCCTGGTCAAGGGCACGAGGAAGATCAGGGCCTACCCGAAGAACCCGGACCTGCTGCATGAGATGGTTCGCCAGCAGCGCCGCGCCTACAACCTGGCCGTCGCCTGCTTCCGGGAAGCCGACGAGGGCCACGTGGACCCCAAGGGACCGGACCTGAAGCAGACCGCGCTCCGCGCCACGATCCGGGAATGCGTCCGTGACGAAGTTAGCGAACGTGGCGGCACGTTCCGCTCCGCCGACTGCGACGAGGCGGTGAACGCAGCCTTCAGGACACGGGACGCGGTCATTCGCAAACGGGAGGCGGGCCGGAAAGCCCGTCTTAATTTCCGGAGCCGCAAGCACGTGCGGCAGAGGATGATGGTCCAGAAGCTGTCAGGCGCGTTCGTCGCGCAGAACTTCGGCCTGGCGGAACCCATGCCCGACGAGGCGTGGAAGAAATTGACGACGATAGTGCTTGAGCGGGGGAGGTGGTTCATCTGCGCTCAGTTGCACATTGTCACGGTGGGGCAGGACGAAATCCAAGTCCGCTCCGCCGTGGCGCTTGACCCCGGCGTGCGGTCCTTCATGACCGCATACGCGATGGACCACGCCGCCAGCTATGGAGATCGCTTTCATTCCGACAAGGTTTTTCCCCTTCTGCTGCGGCTTGACCGTTTGATCGGGCAACGGGCAAAGGCGAAGCATGACGAGTGGAAGCGTCATTTCCAGAAGCGGATCGACAAGTTGTTCATCCGTGTGCGCAACCTTGTGGACGACCTTCACAGACGTGTCGCCTACGACCTCGTTCAGACGTTTGACGTGATCCTGCTTCCGTCCTTCGAGACGAAGCAGATGAGTGCGAAAGACGATCGCAAGATCAGGTCGAAGACGGTTCGGTCGATGCTGGGCCTTGCCCATCACCGGTTCAGGCAGAAACTGGAATGGATGTGTCGGAAACACGGAAAGCGTCTTGTGGTCTGCAACGAGGCTTACACGAGCAGGACGCGCTCATGGGACGGTTTCGTGAACGAGCATCTTGGCGGCGCGAAGACGGTCAGCGATGGCAGAATCGTTGTTGATCGGGACATGAACGGTGCGCGGGGCATCATGCTTCGTGCGCTCTACGGCAACTTGGGCCGTTTTCGGGCGGCGGGCGACGATGTTGCGCTCGTTGCGGAATAAACCAAGTGTCGACCAGTTACTGACCCTTCCTCTTCAACGTATCCCCGAACTGGATCTGCGGCGTCAGCACCACACGGCGCCCCTCCGCGCCCTTGCCCTCTCCGTTTCGCTCCAAGACAATTTCCGCAGCCTTGCGTCCGGTCTCCCGGCGACCCGCATCCATGGTCGCCAGCCGGACCGAAATCCCGTCCAGAAACTCCGAGCCGTTGAAGCCCGCGAGGCCGATCTGGCCGGGCACGTCAATGCCTCTGTCCAGCAGGTACAGCAAGCCGCCTGCGCCGATCATGTCGTTGGAATAATAGATGAAGTCGAGGTCGGGACAGCGAGACAGGATGCATTCGGTCAATTCCCGCCCCTTGGAGAGCGACGAGCCGCCCTCGTAGAATTCCTGGACTGCGACTTCGATGCCTTCCTTCGCCAAGGCCTCGGTAAAGCCCTCGAACCTCTTTCGCGCACGGTGGTCCATCGGCATCTTGGTGCCCAGGAAGCCGATTCTTCGATATCCATAGCGTGCGATCTGCGCGGCCATTTCGCGCCCGGCCCGCCGATGGCTGATTCCGACAACCGAGTCGATGCACTCGCCGTCAGTGTCCATGATCTCGACCACCGGTATGCCCGACGCGGCCAGCATGGCCCGAGAGGCGTCCGAATGCTCGAGCCCGGCGATGATGACTCCGGACGGCCGCCAGGACAGCATCTGGAACAGCACCTGTTCCTCCTTCTCCGGCAGGTAGTTGGTCACGCCAACGACCGATTGAAGCGGTGTCTCCTCCAGGGCCTCGGAAATTCCGGTCAGGACTTCCGGAAACACCATGTTCGAAAGGCTTGGGATGATGACCGCCACCAGGTTGACCTGGTTCGACGCCAGAGCGCCAGCGATCCGGTTCGGCACGTAGCCGAGCTCCTTCGCTGCACGCAAGACCTTTTCCCGAGTTGCGTCCGAAACGTCCCCGCGGTTCCTCAAGACCCTGCTGACCGTCATTTCGGAAACTCCCGAAGCCGAGGACACGTCCTTAAGCGTCAATGGCCGCGCTTGCGTCCTGGAGTCCTTCGTCAACGGAATGACCTTGTCATCGCTCATCTGATCGCCTCACCGCAATGGTCCTCGTGCCGCTGCCCGAAGGCAACGGCGCAAGCCGCTTGATCACGTCGCCAGAAAAGGAGAAAAGCGACGAAGCGGCCTCGTAGCTCAGAGGATAGAGCAACCGCCTCCTAAGCGGTAGGTCATAGGTTCGACTCCTATCGGGGCCGCCATTCCCCTGACGATTCGCTGCCAGAACCGCGTGCACGCTGCCGGAGACACCGGGTCCCCCTGGAATTTCACGCAATTGCAATGCCAGCCCAAGGAAACGGAAACGCGGGGATGTCTCCCGATTCGCTGAAGCCCGCGTCCAGCGCCGTGCCTATGTCCGGTCGTTCGAATGCCGTGGGCCGCGTCAGGCCACTCGGATCGCATTCCGGTCGATGTCCAGCACGTAACCTTGCCTGGCGACGGTCTTGATCAGCAGTTCGGCCACGATCTGGTTGCCGAGGGCGTCTCTCAAGCGCTTGATCCGCGTGGCGCCGGAAGCTTCCTCGCAATCTTCCGGTTGCCGGCCGGAAATCACGGCCTCGATCTCGGCGCCGCTAAGGACCTCCCCGTCCATGCGCGCCTCCGCGAGAACGGAAATCGTCTCGACCGCAGCACTCGTCAGCTTGAACTCCATGTCATTGATGATCACGAAATTCCCTTCTCGATCTATCGTGAGCGAAGAAACCTGAATGCCCTGCCGCTCGATCATTCCGACCCGGCGATTGAGGAGCATGATCGTGGCGACAAAAGCGAGGCAAGCGACGAGGAGTCCGGTCGCAAAAAGCATGAGAACAAAAATCACGAGGCGATAGCCGGCGAGAACGTCGGAAAACGCGGTGCCTGACTGGGCGAGGACCTCGAGGAGCTTGATCTCCGCTTCCGAAGTCAGGTCCGCGTTGTCGATGAAGAGCCGTTCAACCCGGGCATTGAAGGCGTTCGCGTCGGGCAGGTTCAGCAAGAGAAACGCCCCCGCCCCGCCGAGTATCACGATGATCGCGACGACTCCAAGAACGACGGCGCGCGAAGCCGCGGCCCTCGCATCAGAAGCGGAGGAAGTACTGTCCTGCATCCTCTCTCCTTTGCTCCAGCCCGCTGTCGTCAAACACCGACTGGACCTGCAGCAGCTTCCAGCCGGACGCTTTCAGCCTCTCCGCCACGTCGTGCAGCACCTCCTCCGACATGGTGCAAGGGATCGCGTCAACTCGAATCACCCCGTAGTGAAGCTTGAGCGGATTGTCGCGACTGGCCTTGTAGTCGGCATAGCAGGCAGCCTGCGCCTGCACTGCCGACCAAAGAAGTGCCGCGAAGGCGCCGATCAGGAAACGTGCATGCATGCCGCCAATGTTCCCGCGCACCGACAGAAAATCAATAACATCCAGCCCTTGGTCGCCCGTTATCCCATATCAACGGTCCGATATTGGGTGTCAGGCGCGACATGTTCCACGCTGCAGTCATGACGCGGCAACGCACACCGCCGCACGGCATTCCAGTCTGGAGAACCCTCATGACACACGCAAAGACCCGTACCGTCTCAACCGTCGTCGCGCTCGCCCTGACGCTCTCGCCGGCCCCGGCCACGGCCGATTCCGAGCACTTTGGCAAGATCCTTGCCGGCCTCGCGGTGTTTGGCCTGCTTGCCGCCGCGCTCGACGACATCGACGAACTGGAAAGTGCAGCCAAGACGCAAACACGCCGGGCAGGTCACGGGCACCACGGCCCCCGGCACCGCGACCACGCGTCCAAGAAATCCAAAGTGATAGACGGGCAGATTCTCTGGCGCAACGGGACGGGCGACCACGGCTACAGGAGCGCCCCCCTTCCCGACAAGTGCCGAAGGACCGTGATTTCCGGCGGCGGACATCGGACGGTCTATTCGGCAGCCTGCCTGGATCGGAGGTACCGACATGCGTCACGGCTGCCCTCAAGGTGCGAGCGCATCGTCCGCACCGTCCGCAGGGACCTGATCGTCTACGGCGCTCGCTGCCTGGCCCGCGACAACTGGCGTGTCCGCATGCGGTGAGGCGCCGCAGTCCCTGAAGGTCGGGCCGCCCGAGCCTACTGAAGATCCGAAAAGGCGCGCTCGATCCGTTCAATCGCGGACAGCAATGTCGGACGCGGCAGGGCCAGATTGAACCGCATGTGACCCGAGCCACCGGTTCCGAACTGGGTGCCGGGGCTCGGTGCCACCTTGGCGACGAGGAGACGTTCCAAGAGCTCTTCGTCGGACATGCCAAGGGCAGTGAAATCCACCCATGCCAGATACGTGGATGCCATCTCCATGACGTTGACGCCGGGCATGGCGGCAACGCGCCGGGCAAAGATGCGGAAATTCTCGGCAAGATAGGCCCGCACCGCCTCGGACCAGTCGCCGCTCTGCGCGAAGGCCGCGGTCAGCATCGCCATGCCGAAGCGGTTGGGCGAGGACTCGCGGTCGGCCAGCACCTTGTCGACGCGCGTCCGCATGTCCGGGTGCGGGGCAATGAGAAGTCCCGTCTCGCCGCCGGCAATGTTGAAGCCCTTGGAGGCGGCGGTCAGCACCACCAGCCGGTCGAGATGCTCAGGCGCCGCCACGGCCGTTGGCACGAAATTCGCGCCAGGAAAAGCCAGATCCATGTGAATCTCGTCAGAGATCAGCACCAGGTCGTTTGCCTCGCAGAACCTTGCCAAGGCCCTGATTTCCTCCACCTCCCAAAGCCGTCCGCCCGGATTGTGCGGGGTGCAGAAGGTCACGACCCTCTCGCGGCCGGTCATGGATGACTGCAGGGCGTCCAGGTCCATGTGGAACCGGCCGTCTTCGACCTTCAACCGGCTTTCCACGATTTCCCGGCCCATGTTCCGCACCTGGCGATAGAACGCGTGGTACACCGGAGAGAAGACGACAACGGAATCCCCGGGCTCGCTGAACGTCGCAAGCACGTCGCCAAAGCCGCTGACCACGCCGTGCGTATAGCGAACCCAGCCTGGATTGATGTCATTCCATCCGTGGCGGGACCTGTACCATTCAGCCACGGCCTCGCCGGTGGCGCCTGCACTTCCGAAATACCCGCAGTACCCCAGGTCCACCTCGGCCTGCAGGGCCGCCCGGATGGCGGGTGCAGCAGGAAAGTCCATGTCCGCGACCCACATGGGGATGATCTCCGGATCATCCACGCCGAATGCCTGCTCAAGGTTGTCATACTTGGCCGAACGCGAACCGCGCAGCACGAGCTGTGTATCGAAATCGTGGGTCATGCGTCGAACTAACCAGTCTGGCACGAAGCTGCAAGCGAGGTCGGCTTGCCGCTGCTCCCGCCTTCTCATAGATGGAGCCCATGGCCATTCGGGAAATTCTCATCCACCCGGACCCTCGCCTGAAGACGGTCGCAAATCCTGTCACCGATTTCGATGACGGGCTGCGCGTGCTTGCGGATGACATGCTCGAAACCATGTATGATGCACCCGGAATCGGGCTTGCCGCACCACAGGTCGGCGTATTGAAGCGGCTCCTGGTGATGGACTGCGTCAAGGAAGAGGATGCGCCGCCCAGACCGATGGTCCTGATCAATCCCGAGGTGACCTGGATCTCGGACGACTGCTCCACGCACGAGGAAGGCTGCCTTTCGATTCCCGAGCAATTTGCCGAAATCGAACGACCTTCCGAGGTCGAAGTGACGTGGAACGACTTCGAAGGCAAGCAGGAGACCGAACGCTTCGAGGGCATCTGGGCAACCTGTGTCCAGCACGAGATCGACCATCTGAACGGAAAGCTCTTCATCGACTACCTGAAGCCGCTGCGACGCCAGATGATCACCCGCAAGATGAAGAAGCTGAAACGCGAACAGGCGCGGACGTAGAGCGAAATGGGCGCGTCAATGAGACTCGTGTTCATGGGCACGCCCGAGTTCTCGGTCCCGGCGCTGGATGCGGTGCTCGACGCCGGGCACGAAATCGCGGCGGTCTACACCCGGTCTCCCCGACCGGCCGGGCGCGGAAAGAACACCGGCCCTGCCCCGTCCAGGTCCGGGCGGAAGCGCTCGGGCTGCCCGTGCACACGCCCGGCAACTTCAGGTCGGCCGACACGTGCGAGCGCTTTCGCGCCCACCAGGCGGACGCTGCCGTTGTCGTGGCCTACGGCCTGATCCTGCCAGAGACCGTCCTGGCGTGCCCGCGCCTCGGCTGCCTCAACATCCACGCGTCCCTCCTGCCGCGCTGGCGCGGCGCCGCCCCGATTCACAGGGCGGTCATGTCCGGAGACAACGAAACCGGAATCTCGATAATGGCCATGGATGCAGGGCTCGACACGGGACCCGTGCTGCTTCGCGAGGCCATGCCGATCAAGCCCGAAGACACGACCGGGCGGCTGCATGACAGGCTGGCGCAGCTCGGCGCCCGCCTCGTCGTGGAGGCGCTCGACCGCATCGACGACCTCGAGCCGGAAGCGCAGGCGAAAGACGGCGTTTCCTACGCCCGGAAAGTGGACAAGGCGGAAACCCGGATCGACTGGTCAAGGCCCGCCGTTGAAGTCGACCGTCACATACGCGGCCTCTCGCCGTTTCCGGGGGCGTGGTGCGAAATCCATGGCGAGCGGACGAAGCTCCTCGACTCCCGCCTCGTCGAAGGCGACGGGGAACCTGGGGCTCACCTTGGCGGCTGCCGCATCGCCTGCGGGGCGGGCGCAATCGAGATGACGGAAGTCCAGCGCGCAGGCAGGAGACCCGTATCCGGCGAGGAGTTCCTTCGGGGCATCCGGACACCTGCAAGATTCGCGTGACATGCGCGCAGGACGGTTGCGCGTGAACCCTCGCGCCGCGTTGCCGAGGTCTTGCGTCGGCGCCCGGACCTGCCTGGACCGGGCGAACACGAGGATCGCCCGCGACGGGCCTGTCTCGGGACTGCCGGTTCGGAATTGCCAAGGAGCCCGCCCGTCACGTACGGGAAGCTACCCCATCAGGGCCGGATCGAAGGGATAGGACGTCAGGTTCTCGTAGCCGTCTTCCGTCACCAGGACCTGGTCTTCCAGCTTGATCGAGAAGTCGCCGCCCTTCTCGCCGACCAGCGCCTCGACGCAGAGCACCATGCCCGCTTCCAGCTCGTAGTCGAAGGCGCCCGGGACCATCCGGTCGGGATAGGCGACGAGGGGCCATTCGTCGCAGAGCCCGACACCGTGCATCATGCATCCGTACTTCTGTTCCTGGTACTGCTCCGCGAGCCGGTGCCCGTTCCGGCTTATGTCCTCGATCCGCGCACCCGGACGAATGCTCTCCATGTTCGTCATGATGTGCTCGTGCGCATGCCGCATCGCCTCGACCATGTCCGGTCTGGGAGCGTGATCGCCGATCCAAAGGGTCCGGCTGATGTCGGTGCAGATGCC
The DNA here is from genome assembly GCA_965208685.1 of Paracoccaceae bacterium. Lineage (GTDB taxonomy): Bacteria > Pseudomonadota > Alphaproteobacteria > Rhodobacterales > Rhodobacteraceae > JAJEFO01. The sequence goes on from CBDBPL010000007.1 coordinate 3,923,411, forward strand.
GTAGCTTCCCACCAGGTCGGTGTCGAAGGCGACAATCTCGTTCATCCGGACGATCCGCGGCCCGCATTCCTGGAACCAAGGGTTCGTTCGCGGGCCGCTGGCCAGCAGCCGGGTCTCGATCCACTCTCCCCCGCGCTTGATGTTTTCGGCGTGCAACACCGACCAGATGTCGTCCTCGCTGACATTGCCGCCAGGCACCTCTGCCCGCGCGAACTCCTCCATTTCGCGAACCGCGGTCTCGCAGGCGTGGACGGAACAGCGCATGGCCTTGATTTCGTCCGGACCCTTGACGGAGCGCGCCTTCTCGGTGACCTCCTCGCCCTCCATCACCTCGAAGCCTTCCGCTTCCAGCGCCTTCAAGGCGTGAAGCATCGCCTTGTCGACCGCGAGGCGCATGTTGCTCCCGCCATGCGCCTTGATCAGGTCATGAACCTGCCCTCCGAAGACGACCGCCGCGTCGTGCGCCCTGTCTCCCCTGTCAAAGTAGAAGAAGTCCGCGCCCGAACGGACTTCGCGCACATGCGGATTGAACGAGGCGAGGAACGGACTGTTCTTGTAGTCCCAGAGCACCATGTAACCGTCTGCGCACAGCAGCAGTGCCCTAAACGGGTTGTGGGTGTTCCACAGCTGCATGTTGGTGGAGTCGGTTGCATAGCGAATGTTCAGGGGATCAAAGACCAGCAAGCCGCCATAGTCGCGCGCGACGACATGTTCGGTCAGTCGCTGCCACCTGTAGCGCCGCATCTCCAGCAGGTCGGGCAAGGCAAGCCCTGCGGCCGCCCATTCATCGAACGCGAGCCGGGTCGGGCCGATCTCGATTCGGTTGCCGTCATTCGGCGTGTTGTCCCCGAGGAGCGTGCCGCGCGTCGGGTCGATCTTTCGTGCATCGCTGTAATGTTCGTCCATGGCACGAATTTCGGCCTCTCCCGGTCAGCCTGCACGTGCGAATGCGACATTCCAGGACTGCGGCAACGACATCGCCGGCGTGACCGTGGAGAGGACCCCGGTCTCCGGCTCCATGGTTGCTGCGAGACCGCGCAATTCCCATGTCGTCGCCCGGCCGGGGCAATGCTGCCAGGGCCGCGTCATTGAAGCCATGGCGCTGTTCACGCCAAGGACGCGCGAGTGCGTGTCGGAGGGGGCGGCAATCATGCCGTCATCCCGTCAAGGCGACTCCCCGGACAACGCGTCCGCCGCCGCAAGTCGCTGGTGACGCGCGCGTCATGCGCTCGTTGACGGCGCCCGAGAGGCCTGGAACAGGTCCATGAAGGCGGGCCAGGCCTCCGGGTCGGCCACGGTCTTGTCGCGGCAGAAAGGATTGCAGAAACCGAAGATCCGGCCATTCAGTTCAAGAAAATGAGTGACCGGCCTTCCTGAATACGGGCAATTCGCGTTCTCGGAGCGACCGGATTCCGCCTGCACTGCAGGCAACGGCACGGGTCCGGGCCACGGACACCGCGCAAGGTCGCGCGCGAACCGAGGCAGGTCGGGACCGTCCACTGTGACGCGCGCGTCATGCGCTCGTTGACGGCGCCCGAGAGGCCTGGAACAGGTCCATGAAGGCGGGCCAGGCCTCCGGGTCGGCCACGGTCTTGTCGCGGCAGAAAGGATTGCGAAACCGAAGATCCGGCCATTCAGTTCAAGTGAGTGACCGGCCTTCCTGAATACGGGCAATTCCGTTCTCGGAGCGACCGGATTCCGCCTGCACTGCAGGCAACGGCACGGGTCCGGGCCACGGACACCGCGCAAGGTCGCGCGCGAACCGAGGCAGGTCGGGACCGTCCACGAGCCCCATGGCACGCCAACGTCGGAAGGCCGGGTCCGCCAGATGGGCTTCGACATACGCTCGTGAACCGGGCCCGACCGGGAGACCGTAGCCGGCAATGCGTGCGGCCACAGGGGCGAAGAAGGCGTCCGCCACGGAATAGCCGCCGCAGAGCCAGGGACCGCCAGAGGCGTCAAGCGCATGAGCCCAGATCGACTCGATCCGGGCAAGGTCGTTCAGGACATCTTCTGGCGGGGCGTAGTCCCGGTAGGCGCAGCGCAGGTTCATCGGACAGCCTTCGCGCAGCGCGGCGAAGCCCGAATGCATCTCGGCAGCGAGGCTGCGGGACATGGCTCGGGCACGAGGACTGTCAGGCCAGATTCCCGCATCCGGATGCCGGGTCGCAAGTTCCTCCGCGATGGCAAGCGAATCGCAGATGACCGCACCGTCGTCCGCAACGAGCGTCGGGACAGAACGTGCCGGCGGGTGGGCGGCGAGCTGTTCGGCAACCCTGCCATTGCCGAGCCTGACAAAGCGGACATCGGCCGGGATGCCGTAGCGCTCAAAGAGCAGCCAGGCGCGAAGGGACCAGCTGGAGTAGGCCCGATCGCCAAGAACGAGTTCGTACGCCATGCCTGCGTCTCCTGCAAAGCTCGCGACTTGATCGGCACCTGGCGTGCCGCCCGGTTCGATGCGCGACGCGTTGAATCGTCGGGGAGTCCAGGTTCGCCGCCGGAACGTCGGTGCGACAACCCTGCATTGCAAGGGAGAGCGACTTGGCGCGAGGAAACCCGAACAGCCCGCTCCGGGGGCACTATCACCTTTCTGGCCGGGCGTTCAACGGGACACTTGGCCCGTGCTGCCGACGAAGGCGAACAGTTGACCATGCACTTCAGGAAGCTTGACGTGCACCTGGATGCGGCAGCACCGGCGCGCTTCGTCAAGGACCGCCATGCATCGCCGGGCATGCCGCCCAGTCACCGCGCGCTCCTGTTGCCGCAAGGGAGTCGTGACTGCATCCCGGCGACGTGTCAGACTCAAGACCGCCACTGGCAAGCATCCGCGATGTCGGCCTGCGGACTCCCGGGACGTGAAGGCGCGCTTGAGCAGGCGGCGAGCATTGCGCTTGACATGCAAATGTGAGGAGTGGGTTCATGTTGGCAATTGCGATTGTGGCCACGGCGCTCGTCGGGAGCTGGTGTTCTGGCGACGAGGCAAGCACGGAGTATTTGAGCGAGCTGGGTCCGGTCGCATTCACGCTGGAAAACGGCAAGACGGTCTCGATTTGCCAAAATGCGGATTCGTACGACCTGACGTACTTCTACGGCACCTTGGGCGAGCCTCCTGAACTCGCGTACCGCGCCCCGCTCCTCGGAAGGGTCGAGGGATTGCTCGGCTACGGCTACGACCTCGCACAGGTCGCAAGCGCCGGTTTCGATCAGCCGACCGCAACCGCGGACATGTCCCCGGAGGCGGTCGCCGCGGCCGCACAGGCGCATGACTCGGGATTCATCCTGATCAGGAGCGCAGGCTGTTGTGGCGGCGAGGAGACGGCCATCGTGTTCAAGCGAGGAGGATGGGAGTATGCCGTGCGCATGGGCTACAGCCGCAACGTGAACCCTGACATCGCCGCCGAATCGGGCGACTACTCGGACTGGAAGGTCATCACCCTGATCTCGCCTGAGGGACAAGAGCACACTATCCGCTAGGTGCAGCCGCGGCAGTTGCCGTCAAGTCTGCAAGCTCGAGGGCTCAGGAATTCGAGCGCGCCGGCACGCGACTTGGCAAGCCGGGCGCGAACGGCCGCGCAATGGCGTGCCTCGGCGCAGCCGCGACAGACAGGAGAAGGCCATCGGCGAGCCCTAGCCAAGAATCCCTCTTCGCACGAGATTCAATCCGGCAAGCACAAGAACTGTCAGAATGACTGCCCGGAATCTCTCCTGATCCAGCCGATCCTGCACCACCACGCCTATGGCCGCTCCAACCAGCGCCGGAAAGACCAGGGCAATTGACAGGTTCAGGCCCGTGCCGGACAGCAGGCCGGATTGCAGATGGGCAAGGGTCAGCATCACTGCGCCGCTGCCGTAGACGGCGCCCTGAATGCGGACATGCTCCATTCTCGGCAAGCCCAAGGCGGTCAGATACAGCGCCGTGGGCGGCCCCCAGGTTCCGGTCAGACCGCCAAGGAAGCCGGCCAAGGCTCCAGTGCCGACTTCAGTCGGGCGGCGATGCCGCTCCGACAATTGCGGTCGCCACCCAGCCAGCTGCAGCGACGCAAAAATCGTGACCGTGGTTCCGAGGATCAGGAACAGAAGCCCTGCCGGAATGCTCAGGACGATCTGGCTGCCGAGGATCAGGAATGCCAGCATCACGGCAAGATAGCGCCAGTGCGTCCGTACGGACTGGAACGCAGCCTGGATCCCCTGCCGGAACGCCTGGAACAGATTGGTGACCAGGGCAGGAAGAATCATGCCCGCCAGCGTCAGTTCCGGAGAAAGAAAGGATCCAAGCCCGGAGACCAGGATCATCGGCAAGGCAAACCCAGTCATGCCCTTCACGAAACCCGCCAGAAGGGCAATGGCCAGGGCCGCACCCAACGCGACGGTTCCCATCGCTGCCAGTTCCGCAATCATTGCCACCTCGTATCGATTCGCCCTCTCGCGAGAAAGCGGAATCGCAAGCGACATTTTCATTCAAAATGTCGCACTCTCTTGAAATCTTCTTGCGCTGCACCTGCAAAGGCCCTAGCGTTCGCGCGCGCAGAAACCCCGGGCGCAAAATTCCGCAATTTCGGCAAGAACATGACTGAACCGATTGTCCTCGCGAACCTCTCGAAACAGGCCAAGGCCGCCACGGAATCCGTCGATGCGCTCCTGGCCCGGGCGATCGGGCGCGTACGGTATCTGGCGAGCGAGAACGACGAGGTCAGTTCGGCTCTCCTGGACCGGGAACAGACCGCCGCGCATGGGCTGGCGTGGTTTGCCACTTGCGCGCAAGCCTTGCGGCAGATGCAGGGCTGGGCTGAACGACTCGAGAGCAAGGGACGGTTCGGCGAAGTGGAGCGGCTGACTCACCAGATCGCGTTCGGCGAGTACCTTTCCCAGATCGTCGGCGGGATCCCGATGAGCCAGCACGAAATCGTCCGGCCCTGGGATCTGGGCCTTTCGCCGGAAGATCTGCAGGAAACTCTCTCACCCGACACGCTCGCCCTGGCCCGGAACGGAAACTCCCAGGCTGCACGGATGCGGCTTGTCGAGCTGATCCGGACAATGGCTGGCGACATCGTCTACGGCGCCACGGGACTCGATGACGAGCTCGAAATGATCCGAGAGCAGTTTCGCCGCTTCGCTCGGGACCGGATCGAGCCGTTCGCCCATGACTGGCACCTCAACGACGAACTCATCCCGATGGACGTCATCGAGGAACTCGCGGGAATGGGTGTCTTCGGATTGACGATTCCCGAGGAGTACGGCGGGGTCGGCCTTTCCCGCACGGCCATGGTCGTGGTCTCGGAAGAGCTCTCGCGAGGCTACATCGGCACTGGCTCGCTCGGCACGCGTTCGGAAATCGCTGCCGAGCTCATCCTCACGGGCGGCACCGAAGAGCAGAAGGCACGGTGGCTGCCGGGACTTGCGTCGGGAGAGATCCTGCCGACCGCGGTCTTCACCGAGCCCGACACGGGATCCGACCTTGGCTCTCTCAGGACGCGGGCGGAACGCGACGGAGCGAACTGGGTGATTTCCGGCAACAAGACCTGGATCACGCATGCGGCGCGCAGCAACCTGATGGCGGTGCTGGCGCGCACCGATCCCGAATCGTCGGACTATCGCGGACTGTCGATGTTCTTGGCCGCGAAGACTCCGAGCACCACCGGCACACCCTTTGTCGATGACGGCCTTTCCGGCGGAGAGATCAAGGTTCTCGGCTACCGCGGCATGAAGGAGTACACGGTCAACTTCGACGGATTCCGTATCAACGACGAAAACCTCCTGGGCGGTGCCGTCGGCCAAGGCTTCAAGCAGTTGATGCAAACCTTCGAGAGCGCGCGTATCCAGACAGCTGCAAGGGCGGTTGGCGTCGCGCAGTCAGCGCTCGATTCGGGTCTCCGATATGCCGAGGATCGAAAGCAGTTCGGCCAGTCCCTGATCGCGTTTCCCCGCGTTGCCTCGAAGCTCGCCATGATGGCTGTCGAGATCACGATGGCACGGCAACTTGCATATCATGCCGCGCGGCAAAAGGACGCGAACAGGCGCTGCGATCTCGAAGCCGGCATGGCCAAGCTGCTGAGCGCGCGGGTCGCCTGGGCTGCAGCGGACAACGCACTGCAGATTCACGGCGGCAACGGATTCGCGCTTGAATACGGGATCAGCCGCATTCTCTGCGATTCGCGGATCCTGAACATCTTCGAGGGCGCTGCCGAGATACAGGCGCAGGTGATCGCGCGGCGATTGCTGAGCTGAACGTCACCGGCACTTGCCCCGCGAACTTGCTCGCTTCGCGGCAAGAATCTCCGAATTCCCGAATGTCGTGCCGAACCCGATCGGCCGAACTTCCCCGGCTTCGAACACAGCTATTGATCCGGCAGTCACGCTGCTGCGGCTCGCACCGCGCAGGCAAGAACGTCCACGACATGCATTGCAGGTCATGGACCCGCTTCAGGCGAACGTCAGGATTCGCTTGCCAGGATGTCCGCCAGCCTGTCACGGGCCTCGGGCAGGCGGCGGTTCCCGAGCGCGGGAGCCAGCCGCGACTTCAGGAAGTGGCTCGTCGTCCTCAGGCCGTCACGGATCTCGGCAGCCGTGCCGTCGCCTCGGCCAAGGAGCGCAGGCGACAGGGGCAGCAGGCTCGGTTTCCATTCCCCGGCCCCGGCCTCCGAGACCGCACGGCCCGACTTGGGCGAAACATAGACGAGACCATCGGTCGCTCCCGTCACCGCGCACCTGGACAGGTCAAGTCCGAAGCCGAGCTCTTCGAGCAGCGCGAGTTCCCACCGCACGTAGGCCAACGGCCAGAACGGGCCGTCGCACATCATTTCAAGCACTGTCAGCGTTCCGTCATACAGCGCCGGATGCGGTTCGCGCTCGGGCAGCGCGTAGGAGAGCAGGGCCGTGACCGAATTCAGGCCCGCGAGCGTCCGGCGTTCGCCCATCAGCAGCGCGGCGCGCGCCAGCACCGGCTCGACCCCGAAGCTGCCCAGATGTTCCGCCAGTCGCGCACGCCACGCGACCTGAACCTGGTTTCCCGGCTCCAGGATCGGCGCCAGCCGCCGCGACCCGCCGCCCCGGACAATCCCGGCGTGTCGACCATGGCCGCGCGTAAACACCTCGATGATCAAGGCGTTTTCCCCGTGACGGCGACGTGCAAGGACGACACCCTCTTCGCACCACTCCATCAGCTTGCCTTCGCTGCCGTGCAAGCTTCCGCACCGGAACCGCCTGCAGCCTTGCCGCGACGCCGCAATCGAACCTCGGACGCCGCCGCAACGCATTCGCGCCATGCAACGGAGTCTCGACCGGAATCGGGAAGCACGCAGTCTTCCTCGCGCACGAATCCTTCTCGCTTCTGCCCGTTGGCAAGAATGCCGAATCGTCCGAACGACATCAAGCGGGACAGTCCGGTCCCGCCGCCACAAGAAGCCGGCAATGCCTTGCAAGGCAGGCAATTCTTGCAGGGTGACAAGCACCTGGTGACCCGATAAGAGGACCCGAAAGCAAGCAATGTGCGGGCCCATGACCCACAAGATCTTCGGCCACAAGTCGCCTGACACGGACTCGACCGGTTCGCCCATCATCTGGGCCTGGTACCTGAACGAATGCCGCAACGCCCCGGCCGAGGCGCGGGTGCTTGGCGAACCGAACGCCGAAGCCCTCTTCGTTCTCGAGCGCTGGAATCTCGACAAGCCGGAAGTCCTCGAGAGCGTGGGGCCGGGGGACAGCTGCATCGTTGTCGACACGAACAACGTGGCGGAACTGCCTGATGGCATCAACGACGCCGACTTGATCGAGGTGATTGATCACCACATGCTGCAAGGCGGTCTGAAGACCAGGACGCCGATCACCATCACCGTCCGCCCGCTGGCCTGCACGGCCACGATCATGCACGACCTGATGGGCGACGACGCCTCCAGGATGCCGCATGCGATCAAGGGCATGATGCTCTCCTGCATCCTGAGCGACACGCTTGAGTTTCGCTCGCCGACCACGACCGATGCCGACCGGGAACTGGCGGAGCGTCTTGCAGGGGAACTGGGACTCGACATTGCGGAATACGCGCAGGAAATGTTCGCAGCCAAGTCCGACGTCTCGGGCTACACTGACGCGGAATTGCTGCGCGTGGATGCCAAGGCTTACGAAGTGGACGGCATGCGCCTTCGCATCTCGGTCCTTGAAACGACGTCGCCGTCGAGCGTTCTGGATCGGAGAGCGGGCCTGATGAAGGAGATGGAGACCGTCGCCAAGGAAGACGGCGCCGACCAGGTCCTGTTTTTCCTCGTGGACATCCTGTCCGAAAAAGCCACCCTCTTCATCACGAATGACACTGTGCGACGCATCGCCGCCAGGAGCTTCGGGGTCGAGGCCGACGGGGACCTTGCCACGCTGCCTGGGGTGGTCAGCCGCAAGAAGCAGATCATTCCGGTGCTGAAAATCTGAGGCATGGTTCGGGTAGTCGAGAGCCTGTCGGAGATTTCCGGCCGCTACGATGCGCTCTTCTGCGATCTCTGGGGATGCGTGCATGACGGGATGCGGAGCTATCCCGAGGCCATCGATGCGCTCCGCGCCTTCCGCGCCGGCGGCGGCAGGGTCGTGCTCCTGACAAACGCTCCGCGACCGCGCGCGGGCGTGGAGCGGCAACTGAAGGGCCTTGGCGTTCCGCCCGACTGCTGGGACACGATTTCCACGAGCGGCGACAGCGCCCGGGTTGCAATGTTCCGCGGCGCCATCGGCAACCGCGTCTGGTTCATGGGACAGGATCACGACCTGCCGTTCTTTGAACCGCCGGCGATCGTCTCCGACCCGGTCGGCGTGCGCCTTGTCGAACTCGCGGACGCGACCGGAATTGCGTGCCTCGGTCCGTTTGACGCGCATGCCGACCCGTCCGTGAACCGCCCAGAATTCCTTTTTGCCAAGCAAAAGGGGCTGAAACTTCTCTGCGCGAACCCTGACATCGTGGTCGACCGGGGCGAAATTCGCGAATGGTGTGCCGGAGCGCTTGCCCAGCTCTATGCGGAAATGGGTGGCGAGAGCCTTTATTTCGGCAAGCCGCATCCGCCGGTCTACGCCCTGGCGCGGGAACGGCTGACGCAGATCGGGGTGCAGGTGCCGGACGAGCGGATCCTGTGCATCGGGGACGGCATCCAGACCGACATCAAGGGTGCCTTGGGCGAGGATCTTGACTCCCTCTTCGTGACTGGAGGTCTGGCGCGCGAGCAGACGGCAACCATCCGCCAGCCGGATCAGGACGCCCTCGGCGCGTTCGTTGCCGAAACCCGGCTGACACCGACATATGCCATCGGCTATCTCAGATAGGGTCGACGTCCAGGCAATTCTTGGCGGGCTGGCCTTTGCGATCATCTGGTCTTCGGCATTCACGTCAGCCAAGATAATCGTCACCAACGCGCCGCCGCTGACGGCCTCGGCGGTCCGGTTCCTGATCGCGGGCCTGATCGCCCTGGCGTTGGCCCGCATCCTCGGGCAGAGCTTCACGCTGACCCGCCAGCAATGGCAAATGACGGTCCTTTTCGGAATCTGCCAGAACGGCCTCTACCTGGGGCTGAACTTCGTCGCCCTGCTGACGGTTGAAGCCTCCCTCGCATCCATCATTGCGTCCACGCTGCCCCTGCTGGTCGCATTGGCTGGCTGGCTGATCGCGAAAGAGACGCTGCGGCCGCTGGGCATTGCGGGGCTGATCGGCGGGATGGCGGGGGTCTTCCTGATCATGGGAACGCGGCTGACCCAAGGCGTCGATCCGGTCGGCCTTGCGCTATGCGGGATCGGGGTGCTGGCCCTGACCTTTGCAACGCTTGCGGTCAGGGGTGCATCCTCGGGCGGCAACGTCATGGTGGTCGTGGGATTCCAGATGCTGATCGGGAGCCTCGTTCTCTGGGTGCCTGCATTGGTGTTCGAGACATGGGCCGTCAACTGGTCGGTCACTTTCGTGGCCGCGTTCCTCTACACGCTCTTCATGCCCGGACTGCTGGCGACGATGGTCTGGTTCTGGCTGGTCCGCCGCATTGGCGCCACGCGGGCCGCCACGTTCCATTTCATGAATCCTTTCCTCGGGGTGGCCATCGCTGCAGTCCTGCTGGGCGAGACAATTGGCGTCCTGGATGTCGTCGGGGTCGTGGTCATCGCGCTGGCCATTCTCGCCGTGCAGTTCTCCAAGTCGGTGACCACGACGTGACACCCTTCGGCAGGGCGCGTCTCGCGATCACGGCACAGGCTGCGCGCCTTGCGCGAGCGTGCCCTGATCGGGCCACCCGCTTCCTCGTTCGCAAGCGCGGTCCGTGGCACGGTCGGCCGCAGCCGGCGGCCGGACGCCGTCCGCGCCGGATCAGCCTACCGGCCCGAGGCTGCTTGGAAATGGCTGCCGGGAAAGGGAAACGGCGGAAGCCGGGTTCCGGCTTCCCGCATTGTCCCCGAAATCCGGCAATCCGTGCACGAAACAATGCGGGAAAAAACCTGCCGCCCGGACCGGATTAATTCAGAAAGCTACACGAGCTATCCGATCCTGATCTTCAACGAAGTGCCGGGGCTCGAAGTTCGCCTGATTGATCGACCCGGCGAATCCTGTCACGGCATCGGCGAGATCTCGCGATGCCCGACCGGGGTCGCAGTCTCGAACGCACTGTTCAATGGTGCCGGCGGAAGGGTTCGACGGTTCCCGCTGACATCTGATCGGGTGAAGGCTGCGATCGACTCCCGAGACGGACTGCAAACTCTCCGAGCCGCTGTTCTTGTATGCGACGTGCAGGCGGATGCGTAGCAGAAACTGACTAGGCGACCACGTGTAATTGTCTTGGTCCACTCACCGAACACATGAGAGGATGAAATAGCATCAAGAAGGCCTTGGAAGGCCGATGGTGCATTGCGTTGCGCGTCGACGCCGGGGAGCTTGCGCCGACATCTGCGACGACAATGGAGGAGTTCAGTTCAGGACGCGGCCTCGAACGATGAAGCACACTTCTGGGGCGGCGCTGCTGGCAATGGAGGAGATTCAACATGCTCATCAACCAACGGAAAGGAATCTTATTCTTGACGGCGATTGCCTTGAGCCTGCCCACGCAGGCGGTCGTCGCACAGGACAACCCAATCGACAATGTCACACCCGTGACCGACGAAATGCTCCTGAACCCGCCGGACGGCGACTGGTTGATGTGGCGGCGGACATACGACGGTTGGGGCTACAGCCCGCTCGACCAGATCAACAAGGAAAACGTCGGCGACCTCAAGCTGGCCTGGTCCTGGGCGATGACGCCCGGGCGCACACAGGAAACCCCCCTGGCCCACGACGGGATCGTGTACGTCCAGAATTCCGACGCCGTGATCCAGGCCCTCGACGGGGCCACCGGCGATCTCATCTGGGAGTACGAGTACGATCTGCCGGATGACGCCGCAATCAGGGGGGTGCGGAACAAGGCGATCTACGACGACAAGCTGATCATCGCGACCCGTCACGCCCATCTGTTCGCGCTCGACACGAAGACCGGCGACCTGATCTGGGACAAGACGGTCGCAAACTACAGGCATGGTTTCGGCTTTTCCAGCGGACCGATCGTCGCCAATGGCGTGATCATCCAGGGCATGACGGGCTGCAGCAGGGCACAGCCGGGCGGTTGCTTCTTCACCGGGCATGACGTCAACACCGGCGAGGAGCTGTGGCGCGTCCATACCATCGCCCGCGGCGACACGCCCGAGGGCAACAGCTGGAACGGTGTTCCGCTGGAGAGCCGCCACGGTGCTTCGGCCTGGATGGCGGGATCCTACGATCCCGAGCAGAACCTGTTCTTCGCAGGCGTCGGCCAGGTCTATCCGTGGAACATCGAGATGGCTGGGCTGGTGCCTCCCAGCTCGGATCCCGGAGTCACCAACGAGGCGCTCTATACCAACGCGACACTCGCCATCGACGCGAACAGCGGCGAGTTGAAATGGTACTTCCAGCATCTCGAGACCGACTCGCTTGACCTCGACTACGTCTTCGAGCGCATGTTGATCGACCTGCCGGTCGACGGCGAGGAGCGCAAGATGACGGTGACGGTCGGCAAGATCGGCATCATCGAGGCGCTCGACCGGTTCACCGGCGAATACCTTTGGGATGTCGAGACCGTGCCGCAGAACGTCGTGCTCTCGATTGATCAGGACACCGGCGAGAAGACCATCAACCCCGACGTGATCCCGGTGATCGGCGAGACCACCTTCAACTGCCCGGCCGACCCGGGCGGCAAGTCCTGGCAGGCCACGGCCTACAGTCCGCGGACGCAGGCACTTTACCTGCCACTGGTGGAATTCTGCTCGAACACCACGGTCAACCCGCTCGATCCGGGCGAGATCTATACCGGGGGCGGTCGCCAGACCTACTCTCGCGTGCCGGTCCCTGACAGCGACGGCAACATCGGCCGCGTTGACGCCATCAACCTGAACGACCGTTCGACAATGTGGTCCTACCGCCAGCGTCCTCCAGTCACCAGTTCGACCCTGCCGACCGGCGGCGGGCTGGTCTTCGTCGGCAGCCTGGACCGCAAGTTCATGGCTTTCGACGACGAGACCGGCGAAAAGCTTTGGGAGAGCGGAAGGCTGACCAATTCGCTCGAGTCCTTCCCAATCACGTACACCGCCAATGGCAAGCAATACGTCGCGATCACCGCGAACTTCGCGTCGGGTCTCGGTCGCCTCGCGTCACTGACGCCGGAGGTGCGGCTGCCGTCGAACGATCCGATCGCGTTGTACGTCTTCGCGCTTCCCGACTGATTGACAAAGCGCTTCTCGAAACTCGGCCGGGCGGATATGGTAGTCTCCAATCCGCCCGGCACGCTTGAGAGGTCCGGACTTGCCTGCCCTGTTCACGTTTCCGTGCAATGCCAGCCGGTTTCTGGCGCTGGCGGTCTTGTTGGCCGGATTGTCGCCCCAACCGGGTTCGGCTGAAGAGCCGGAGTTCTATTTCAAGCCATACGCCCCAAACCACTGGACCTTCGGCCGGCGTCTCGACGAGTCCCGGCTTCGATACTGCGTGGACCGGCGCGATCCCGACTGGGAAGTGGCCGCCGCCATCGCTGACGCCGTCGCCTCGGCCCTGCTGCTTGAACCGCAGCAATACCTGGTGGACAGGAACTTCGTCGCCGAAGACATCACCAAGGTCTACGCGCTTCTGGTGGAGCATTGCGACATGCATCTGGGCTTCAAGCTGATCCCCGGCGGTTATGCCCAATGGGCCACATTGACCCGGCCCTACTATGAGGCCGAGTACGTCTTTGTCACGAACGGCCCGGACGTCGGCTCGCTGGGCGATCTTCCACCCGGGCGGCCGATCGGGGCGACGCTGGGCACTTCGGCACACGTGCGGCTGGTGTCATACGTTTCCGCGCTGCCGGCACGGGACCGCTGGCCAGTGCACCCCAAGGGCACGAACGATCTGGCGCTGGAGTCGCTGCTGGACGGTTCGGCGGACTTGGCCCTGGTCTGGGCTCCGACGCTTTGGGCCAAGCAACGTACGGAGCCTGCATTTTCCGGGCTGCGCGGGATTGATCCAAGACCTTTGCCCCCCACGGCTCTTGGCGTCGGTGCGATGATGCTTAGGGACGAGACGTTTCTGCGCACCGCCGTGGACGAGGCGATCGACGCACTGATTGCTGATGGGACGATTTCGGCCATTCTTGACGGCTACCGGTTCCCCGCGACGGCGAAACGCTGATGTCACGCGCGCCAAACCCTGAGCCTGCCATTCGTGTCGATGCGGTTTCCAAACGCTACGGGCGCACCCTGGCGCTGGACGCGGTCAGCTTCGACGTCGACGAAAGGGAGGTCTTCGCCCTGCTTGGGCCAAACGGTGCGGGCAAGACGACGCTCATGCACATCCTTTGCACTCTCCTGCGCCCCGACAGCGGCGCTGCGCTGATCTGCGGTCGCGATGTCGTCAAGCAGTCGCTTGCCGCCCGCCGCCGTCTTGGCCTCGTGTTCCAGGAGCCCAGCCTCGACGATCGACTGACGGTACGCGAGAACCTTGACTTGCACGGGCTGGTCTTTGGCGTGCCTCGAAAGCTGCGGCGACAACGCATCCACGAAATGCTGGCGCTGGTGGAACTGACCGACTGGGCCGACAAGCCGGTCCGGATGCTGTCGTCAGGAATGAAGCGCCGGCTGGAGATTGCCCGCGCCCTGATCCACGACGCCGAGATCCTGCTGCTCGACGAACCGACGGTCGGCCTCGACGCCCAGTCCCGCGACCGCATCTGGTCCTACATCCGCCGACTGGGGATCGAACGCCAGATCACCGTGCTCGTGACCACGCATTACATCGAGGAAGTCGAGGGCTGTGACCGCGCCTGCATCGTGGATCACGGCAAGGTCCTGGCACTTGGCACTCCAGAGGCGCTGAAGCGGGCACATGGTCAGCAGATACTGCGCATCGCACCCAGGTCGGAGGAAGATCGTCGGGAAATACTCAGCCGCCATGCAGACCGCCTTGTAAGCGAAGCGAACGACACCATCCTGCTTGCTTCAGACGACACGTTCGCCGAAACCCTCTTTGCGGATTACGGCAGCCGCGTTCGCTCTCTCGCAGTTGAGCGTCCGAGCCTCGCGACGGTATTTCTGTCTCTGACCGGCCGAGAGATTCGCGACCAAGCCGCCGGTGCCCGCGAACGCACCTTCGCTTTCGGGAAGCGTGGCGGGGAGCACACGAGATGACCTCCGGAAAGACCGCTGACGTCGAGCCCGCCGGCGGCCGGCCGTGGTTCCTGGTCGAGCTCGGCGGCCTTTACGGCCTTTGGCTGCGCGAGGTGAAACGCTCCTTGCGAGATCGCGGCCAGCTGATCGGCGGCGTCAGCCGGCCCATTCTGTGGGTGTTGATCCTCGGCATCGGCCTCAATCCCTATTTTCGGGGCGAGGTGTACGGCGAGGTGAGCTTCGTCGTGCCCTTCACATATCTGCAGTTCATCTTTCCCGCCGTCGTGGCTCTCAACATCATGTACACGTCGGTCCAGTCGGCCGTTTCGGTGATCTGGGACCGCGAGTTCGGTTTCCTGCGCGAGGTGCTGGTCTCGCCGATGTCACGCGGCTCGGTGCTGTTGGGCAAGGTGTTGGGTGGCGCAACGGTGGCGGTTGTTCATGGCTGCCTGGTTCTGCTTCTGGCCCGCTTCGCCGACGTGCCGCTGACCTGGCTCGACGTGGTGAATGCGCTTGGCCTGATGGCCATGCTCGCCTTCGCGCTGACCTCGCTGGGCGTTGTGATCGCCAATCGCGTCCGCAGCTTCGCGGGCTTTGGCGTCTTCTCGAACGCGGTCATCCTGCCGCTGTACTTTACGTCCAGCTCGATCTTTCCCCTCGATCCGGCCTTGACGCAGGCGCAGACCCGCGTCGTCTACCCCGAATGGCTGGTCACCCTCGTTCAGTACAATCCGCTGACATATGCGGTGGACGCGCTGCGCGGCGCGTTGATTGACTACAACCAGTTCGATCCCCGGCTCGGCATCGCGATCATGCTGCTTTCCGGAGCGGTCCTGTTCGCGATTGCGCTGTTCGACTTCCGCAAGACATGAGTGGGCAGA
Organism: Paracoccaceae bacterium; assembly: GCA_965208685.1. Taxonomy (GTDB): domain Bacteria; phylum Pseudomonadota; class Alphaproteobacteria; order Rhodobacterales; family Rhodobacteraceae; genus JAJEFO01. Next base: position 3,938,935 of record CBDBPL010000007.1, read on the forward strand.
TCATGCTCACCCTGCGCCGACTTGCGGGCGACATCGGCGGGCTCCTCCTGGTCATCGGCCTGATGCTGCTGGTCTCGTTTCTGCCTCCCGACACTTCGCTTCGCGAAGTCGAGGCGAACAATGCAATCCGGGCCTGCATTCCCAGGGACTATCCGCCGCTGGTCACCGGAGATCCCCACCGACCCGGGATAGATGTCGAATTGCTTGAGGCCATCAAGGACCACATCGGCGTCCGGCTGCTGCTCAATCCGGTCGATGCCATGGGCCGAGACTTCAATCCGCGCAACTGGGGCATAAGCCGCGCCCACTGCCAGGTTGCTGGCCGGGGGCGTTGTGGACTCGGCGCTGACGCGGTCGTTTCTGGACACGGGCCCGCCCTATGCCGAAACCGGCTGGGCCGTCATCGCGCCCGCGCCGCTGGAGGACATCGGCGATCTCAGCCTGGGGGCGTTGACCCTTGTGTCCGGTCTCGACCGCATCGAGCTGTCAAGTTACCTGAGGCGCCGGAACGTCACCGTTCGTGTCATGCGCAACGCCGACCTGCTTGTCGAAGGCATCTCCAGCGGCGCTCTCGCGGGCGGCATAACGGAGGAACTCCTGGCCGACGGGCTGGCGGCGGAGACGGGCTGGTGGGCAGCGCCGTTGCCGGACGAACTCGCACGCTACAATCTGGTCATCGGCCTTTGGAAGGGCGATCTCACGCTGAAGCGCAAGATCGCCGAGGCACTCGAAAAGATGAGGGACGACGGCACACTGGCAGCCATCCTGGGCAGATATGGTGTGACCTCGGCGGGCCTGGATGGTCGCGGCGCGTAGTCGTTGCCTACTCCCCGATAACGACGCGCGCCAGGAAGGCATGGGTCGGACCCAGGTGCCGGTGAAACACGCCGAACGCCACCGCCGCGACCAACGCCGCCGTCAGGATCCACTGAAACCGCCGAGAAACACGGATGCCGAATGCGTCGAGGATCAGCCCGCCGGTGAGCGGCGGGACCGGGATCAGGCTCAGCAAGGCAAACCAGATCGTCAGGCTGGCGGCGGCGTGAAGGAAGGCCGCCGTGCTCAAGCCTGCCGAGTATGGCAACATTGTCAGGGCCGGCCGGACTAGGGCATCGAGAATCGCGGCGGCGACAAGCAAGCCAATGAAACCGGTCAGGATGACGATAACGATGCCGATCCGGCCGACACGCATTTCCCGGACGTCAACCGCAACCTGCTTCGTCCAACCCAATCCGAACACGATCAGGCTGAACGCTCCGACAAGATCCACGTGGTTCGTCGGAACGAAGGTCAGGCGGCCATCGTGCTTGGGCCCCTTGTCGTCAAGCAGGACCGCCGCCGCCGCGACGAGGCCGCCATGCAGGCCGGCAAGCAGCAACAGCGCCACGACACGAAAGCCGACCATCTGAAGCGAGATGTCCGACGGCCCCATCAACAGGCTCCGGCCAGACGCGGGACGCCTTTCACATGAAGCCGGCGCGTCACTTCTCTATGGTCATTCGGTCGAGCGCATCGAGGTCCGTTGGAAGCGGTGCGCCGGCCCTGAATCCGTTTCGTTTGAGGATGTAGGCCATGAGCTCGGCGTATGTGTTTTCGGAATATCGCCCGGGCGCGTTCGGCGGCATTGTCGCGCTCATGTACTCGAACATCACCGAGGCTGGCATCGTGTCGAAGTATTTCTTCCCGAATGCCAGCCCGCGCAGGGGCGCGCCGCCGTTCAACCCGCCCTTGAGGTCGTCTCCATGGCATTCCAGACAATCCTTCTTGTAACGCTTCTCGCCGCGAACAGCCTGATCCGAGGCGTAGGAAACCTGGATCGCAACGGGCACCTGCTCCGTCTCCATTGCAGGTTTGGGGATGTCTTCCGATGCCGAGTCAATGGAAAACTCTGGATCGAGGGCGGCCAGATACGCAAAGATGTTTCGTGCATCGTCTTCCTTGCGCAACTTGAAGGTCATCTTGGAGCGTGCGCCAGAATCGTCAAGCGCAGCGCGCAGCCACCTTGTCGGGTCCATCACGTAACCGACGAAGTTCTCTTCGGTCCAGACGAGGTCGGTTTCACCGGCTGCAACCATCGACGCGCTGTAGCGAAAGTCCGGAACCATGGCCAGTTCGTGCATTGCGATGCCATAAAGATTGGGGCCAGTCTTGTTCCTCCGACCCGCGAGCGTCTCGCCGGACTCGTTGACAACCATGTGGCAGTTGGCGCACCGCCTTGCGAAGGCAACCTCGCCGGCGGCGGCGTCGCCGGTCGCGTTGCTCTCCGCGAAGACTGGTGCCGTCATCGGCATGGCAGCGAGCGGCATTCCAATCATGATCGCGAGCCGCAGCAGCATCGGGCTGCCGGGACGGCGCGACGCGCGAAAGCCGGTCTCTCCTGATTCCCGGGCTCCAGGTACCGTTGTCATGCTTCGTATCCTTAGCTACCAACCGACTGCAAGATTCAGGAGCCCCTTGCATCCGGCTGACCGAGATCTCGACCAAAGAACTCGGACGCCGGATCGCTCAGCACGAACTGCCTCATCCGGCTGGCGAGGTGCTTGCGAAGCTCGACGTAGCGCGGTTCCGCATGGGCGTCGTATGTCCAGCGCGGCCGTTCCAGATCGACCGGCAGGATCTCGATCACCTTTCCGGGACTCGGTCCCATCAACGCGATCTCGTCTGCCAGCATGATCGCTTCGTCCACGCTGTGGGTCACGAACAGCACGGCTGGGCGGCGACGGGTCCAAATGCGCATCAGCTCGATCTGCATCAATTCGCGAGTCTGCGCGTCGATGCTGGCAAAGGGCTCGTCCATCAACAGGACCTTGGGCTCCGGCGCCAACGCGCGCGCCAGGGCCACCCGCTGCTTCATGCCGCCGGACAGCGCAGCAGGGTAGGCATTGGCAAAACGAGTCAACCCCACCATCTTGATGACTTGGCGTGTTCGCTCCTCCCGCTCCTCGGCCGTCAGCCCGAGGTCGCGCAGCGAGAAGTCCACGTTTCGTGACACCTTGGCCCAAGGAATGAGCCGAAAGGACTGGAACACGAAGCCGATGTCCGGACCGGGCCGGGGAGGCGCACCAAAGACGCGCACGGTTCCGCTGTCGGGCTGGATCAGGCCGTCCACCAGTCGCAGCAGGGTGGTCTTTCCGCATCCTGATGGCCCAAGCAGGGCAAGAAACTTTCCGCTCCCGACGGATAGCGAGGCGTCGTGCAGGGCCGAAACCCGATCGCCTCCGCCAGCGGGGGCGAAGCTCTTGCAGACGCGGTCCAGGACGACCCGAACCTCCGCATCGCCAGATCGCTCCGCCGGATCTCCGGCGGACATCATCGTGACGGAGCGTCCGCATCTTCAACAACCCCGAGTTCCGCGATCACGTCATCAGCCACGGTGAAATCAACCCAGTCATCCAGATCGACTGGCGCCGCGTCCTTGAAATCGTCCGTCCGGTACACCCAGTCCTGCGTGAACTGCAGTTCGTCACGGCCCATTCCGCCATTCACGCTCCACCCACCGGCAAAGCTCCGGGCCAGTTCCTGGAGTGTTTCGGGCGCCATCTGCGGCGCATGCGTCTCCATCGCGGCAGCCCAGAGATCGGGGTCGGCGGCGAAGTCACGCGAGATCCTTGTCAGCGCGCGCACCAGGGCGATCACGTCGTCGCGCCGGGTTTCCAGAACCTCGGCGGTCACGACGTTGACCTTGTTCACGACAGGTGCCCGCGCGTAATAGTCATCCGCCGGAACGAGGATCGCTATGCCGGACCTGTCCGGGATGGAGAGCCACGTGCCAATGGACATCGTCGTCGCATCCACCTGGCCAGCGACCAGCGCCCGCGCCCGCACTGCGGGCTGGCCAAGCGTAACCACTTCCATCGCTGCCATTGAGATTCCATGAGCCTCGAGCACGTGGCTGCTCAGCGAATGATCAAGGCTGCCGATCCGACCCACGCCAAAGACGCGGCCTTGCAGATCGGACGCACTGGAGATCTCGTCCGTCGCAGCGATCAGGAACGGCAGCGACTTGTTGGGCGAGGTGACAGCCTTGAGCGTATCGTCCCCCAGGGCGTGCAACTGCAACACGGCACTGACGCCGACGTTGGCCATGTCGCCCTCTCCTGCAAGAATGGCCGCGACGGCCGACGGCGTCTGCTGGACGCGGACCAACTCCACGTCAACGCCTTCGCGCTCGAAGTATCCGAGCTCCAGAGCAAGGTCCATGACCGAATTCGGCACCAGCGGCGGTTGCAGGTGGGTCACGATCAGCCGCAGGGGATCCGCTTGCGCAGAGTGCCCGAGTGCAATGAACGCGGCCACAATGGCCGCCAGAGTTCTGATGATGATGTTTGCCATTCTTGAGTCCTCCGAGATTGACCACGCGTGGCGAGTCTCCTCCGGCCACGGGATTGGCGGCCTGCTAGACGACGCGCCAGCGCGACACACGTGCTTCGACGTAACGCAAGCTTTCTGTAACTATCACTCCGACTGCCGCGAGTGTCAGAACGACAACGAAATACTCTGCCATGCGGAACGTGTTGCCGTAGATCGCCAGCAGTCCGCCCAGTCCCCGCACCGCGGTATAGAGTTCGGCCACAACCGTGTTGATCAAGCCGATCGTTGCGCCGAGGCGCAATCCGACGATGACGAAGGGCACTGCACCTGGCAAGACAATGCTGGTGAATATCCGACCGCGCCCGGCGCCAACGGATCTGGCCATTTCCAGCAGTTCCTCATCGGCTGCAAGAACGCCCGCATAGGCATTGATCAGGATCGGCATCAACGCGCCGAGAAAGACGATGAAGGTCTTGGCCTCAACCCCCAAGCCCAGCAACACGATGATCAGCGGGATGAAGGCGACTCTCGGCGTCGCGGCCAACGCGAAGACATAGACCTCCAGCGTCTTTCCGAGAACCCGGAATCCCCCCATTATCACGCCGAGGGGCACGCCTACGATTATGGCGATGGCGAAACCGCTGAGGTAGACCGTCAGGCTGTCGCCAACGGCCACGATCAGCTGCCCTTCGCCGACAAGTGTCTGCGCCGCCTGCCAGGTCGCATGGGGACTTGGCAGGACGTTGGAGCCCATCCTGGTGGCTGCGACCTGCCACAGGGCCATCAGAAACGCCAAGAACCCGATCCGATAGAGCGCGATCATCAGGGAATCCGGAAGTTTGAAGAGGTTTCGCAGGGCGAATGCCGTCCGAACAGCAGCACTTCCGCATGGCTGCAGAACGCCGCGGAGCATTGCAATTTCGCGTCTCAGCAACGCCATCGCTTCCTCCACAGCGACGTGCGGCGACGCCTCAGGGGTTTGCAGGTCGACGACACCAAACCGCTTGAGGCCGAAACGTTCGTCGATACCGCCGCTGGAAGCCAATCTTCGAGTTCGAAAAGGATTGCATCGCCACCGTCCGGTGTCCAAGTCAAAAACGCGCGTGCGGATAGGCAGAATTTGACAAGGAGGCGGGTCAAGCGAGCGCCATGGCGGACAGCGCTTGCTCCGATTGCGGATGGACAACGGAGGCCAGATGGCCCAGCCGAACCTCGTTCCCTGAGCTTTCGGCGACGAATTCGTCCAGCAACTGATCGATGAACTGCAAGACCGGCAGCTCCTGCGCGCGCGGTGACGCCTGCAACCGGCACACAAAGTAGGCAGTGATTTCAAGCGGCGGCTCGCCGATCTGATGCGCTTCAAGTTCGCCGCGTTCGACCTCGTCTCGAACAACCATGTGGCTCAAGAGCCCGCACACACCTTCGGAAAGGATCATTTGCTTGATCGTACTGACGGAATCGACCTCGTACTTGGCCTCGGGCTTCAGGCCCAACGTCTCGGCGGCAGTCGCGAGGACAACCGAATTCGCCTGCCTGCCGCTATCGAGCACAAGGTCGCGGGCCAGGACCTCGCGCAGGGAAACCGGACCATGCGGCACTGCAGTGCCCGGACGGCAAACCAGTTGCACGGGCTGGCGCAGGATCGGGACGGCTCGGCAGGCCACGACATTGCTCGCCTCGTGCACAATCGCCCAATCCAGGGTGCCACTCTGGACGTCCTCGATCAGGTCGTTTCGCGAACCCTCCAGAAGGTGAAGATGAAACCCTGGAATGCAACTGTCCTGCTTCACCAGGGCCTGTGTGCCGATCGCGCCAATCAGGCTCGGGTCGAGCCCGAGCCAGATGTCCCGGGGTTTCTCGTCTGACCAGTTCTGCAGGTGTTCGTTCAGATCATCCACGCCTCGCAGGATCTCGATCGAACGGTCATAGACGAATTGGCCTTTCTCGGTTGCCCGGACACCCTTTGGATGACGCAGCATCAGTCTCGCGCCAAGGCTTTCCTCAAGTGCGCGCACCTGCAGGCCAAGCGCAGTCTGGGCAATGTTCAGGTCCTGCGATGCACGAGATATGCTCCCCAATTCCACGATTCGCGCGAAGTAGCGGAGTTGCTTAAGGGTAACCCATCTCGCACAGGTCATAGCGTATCCAGCAAATCGCCGTCGGCCGAGTTCTGGATTGGATCACCCAAGTCCAGACAGACCGTGGCTGTTGCAACGGCTGCACTCGTACGGTCCTTGGCGCGTCGTTCCTTTCGGCGCCAACGATCCTGGCCTTGGGGCGCCGGAGGGGCACGCCTGCGACGGCATGGCCCGCGGAGCCCACTGCTCTCACCGATACCCGGCGACTTCCTCTTCTGTTACGACACCGTGACTGTTGCCGAACGAATTCCGGACAAAGGTGGCGACAGCGGCAATTTCCCGATGGGTCAGGCTGTCGAATCGCGGCATGTACGAACCGCCCTGGATGATCAGAACAGCAAGTCTCTCCACCGACAGAGGCGCAAGTTTCCCGGCAAGCCGTGGTGCCGCATCATGGTCCTGCCACTGGCCTTCTCCGTTCGGCCCGTGACATTCGGCGCACCGGCTCCGGTAAACGCTTGCGCCCTCCTTGACCAACTCCTCCAATGATGCCGGGGCAAGGGTTTCCACGCTCTGTGCGTCGACATCCGACACACCCGCAGTCAGGGCGAAAGCGGTCGTGGCAATTCCAGCGCGACAGTTCATCCGGGCAGCAACATTCAGCGGTCATCCGCTTGTGGAACCTGCCTCGCAAACACAGTGTAACGGGAGTTCGTCCATGTGGCAAGGAATTCAAGGGCCGTGTGTCGATAACACGCCGTATGTCCGCCGTAGGTAACATGCCATCTGTCCGGTCCTAGGATGGCTCCCAAAACCTGGGAGCAGAGATCATGGGACTGGCGAGGGCGATGCAGCGGAGAGGGCGAATGAAGTTCGAGGATCTCTTCGAGAGGAGGCAGGCCGGGCAGCTGAGCCAGGCGAACGAGTCCCGGACACTTCTTGTCGATCCCCGTTCAGTTGATGTGCCGACCGGCTGACCATGGCGAAAAGCCTCCAGAATGCCTGGCGCCGCGGTTGATTCAAGGCGTCTTGCAGCCGACAGACTGTTCCATGACGGAAATCACGTGGATGCGCACGGTCGCCACATCGCATTTGATCCGAACGTCCTAGCCGTTACACCGGCAATTGCGGATGGTCGCCCCCGGTCCATTCGATCCTCGGAGCGGTCTTGGGACGGCGATGCCGTCGACCATCAACCGGAAGACTATCCGGAGACCGTCCGGAAAGCCTTCATGGCCACCGAACTCCATGCCAGGACAAGCTTGCCCAAGGCCGAACCTCGGGCAAACCTTGGGAGAAGGCGACTTGAGACGCTGCCGTGATCACGCGTTGCGGCTGTTTCTCGATGAGTGTCACTCGCCCGAATGCCGAAGGCCACTGCGTCGCCATGCACCCACGTGACTTCGGCGTCTTGTGAAGGCCGTGGCGCAAGGTGAATTCCGTCATGGTTCCGTGTCCCCGCATTGCTGTGACCGAATTCTCAGGGAATCGTTGCGTGCTTTGCCGGGCACGAGGAAACGAATAGCGCAAACAGACGATCCCGGACACCCAGGAGATCGTCGCGCCTCAGATCATTCTGTCACACCCGCAATCTCTTGCCTTGCCCAAAGCCGAACCGGTCCTGCCGGTGGAATGTCCGTTTCACGGCCCTGCGAGGCGGAGCCGTTCGGAGCAATGGAACCAGCAACTCTCGACGTTGCTCGCGCAATCTTGAAGCGCACCGTCGGTCACGACCGATTCAGGCCCGGGCGGATTGATATCGTCGCGGCACTGCTGGCGTGCAAGAATGTACATGCGTTGATGCGAACCAGTTCGGGCAGATCGCTGTTCTACATTTCGTCCTCGCGGCCCCTGCTGGTCGCGTTTGGCGGCTTGTTGATCTCGAAAGGGACCCCGCGGCCGCTGGGCATTGCGGGGCTGATCGGCGGGATGGCGGGGGTCATCCTGATCGTGGGAACGCGTCCGACCCATAGAGTCGCTCGGATCGGAATTGCGCTGTGCGGGATCGGGGCGCTGGCCCTGACCTTTGCAACGCTTGTGGTCAAGGGCGTATCCTCGGGCGGATTTGTCATGGTGGTCGTGGGATTCCAGATGCTGATCGTGAGCCTCGTTCTCCGGGCACGCGCGTTGGTGCTCGAGGCATGGGGCGTCAACTGGTCGGTCACTGTCGTGGCCGCGCTCCTCTACACGCTCTTCCTGCCCGGATTGCCGGCGACGATGGTCTGGTTCTGGCTGGTTCGCCGAATTGGCCCCACGCGCACCGCCACGTTACCCTTCCGAAACTCCTTCTTTGGGGTGGCTCCCGCGGCGGCCATTCTGGGTGAGGCGTTTGGCGTTCTCGTGATCATCGCGCTGGCCACTCTCGAGGTGCAAGTCCCCAAGTCGGCGACAACGAAATGATGGCCCCTCGACAACATGCGGCTCGCGTCCATGAAACCGGATGCATGACCTGCGCGAGTTCGCACTCTTCCAATGATGTTCACTGCCTGGCTGCTGAACCACATGAAGGGCTCGGTGGATCAAGTCGGCCCGGATCGGATCGGGCTCACGACGCCGAGTGCGTTTCATCAATTCTCATTCCGAGGTGTTCGACTTCCAGACCGCCCCAATGCCTGTTCAGGTACTCCGCGACGAGCCGACGATGACAATGGTGCGGCTGGTCCTCGCTGCAAAGCAGGCAACCATCGTCCACGTCCTCCCTTGACAACTCGGATTCGATCTTCCGCTCCTTCATGAGCGAATTGAACCGGGTTTCGTAGGCGCCCCAGCCGATGCGACCCTGTCGATAACCGCTCAACAAATCCTTTGTCGGTGCCAAAATCGGCACATGGACGTAATCGATGCCGCAAAGCTCACGCGCGAACCAGGCGAGATCGGCACTCTTTGCGAAACCGGCGAGCTGCGACGTGTTATTGAGCCTTACGTCCACAATGCGCTTGACGCCAGACGCGCGCAAAAGCTCAAAGAACTGCTGTGCCGACTTTTTCGTGAAGCCTATTGTCGTTACTTTCATGAGGCCTCCGTCTCTGCCAGATCGACGGCATGGCCGACGATTTCAGCCTGGCGTTCAATCGCCTGCCCAATTCGCTCCTCGCGAGGCACGTCCCGGTTGATCAGATCGTGGTCGTCAAGACCGAACTTCGCGAGCAGGCGGTCCATTGCGCCAGCATGCGATTCAAGACGCTTGTCGGGCAATATGTGGGCGACATCGACTCCGAGCCTGTCGAGTTCGTGCCCAACGAGAAGAGTTCGATGGCAGTCAAGCGGCTCCTTCTCCGCACACATCAAGGCAATGCGATAGTCTCTGGCGCCACTCAAGACTCTCTCCAGGCCATCTCGAAAGCGCGACGTGTTCGCGAGCCGGTCGTATCGAATGTGGCCGTGCACATAACAGGAACGGTTGTCAGACCGCCCGCCCAACTCCCGCCCAAGATAGACATACTTGATGCCAGAACCCTTGAGCGTTTCAGCAAGCTGCTCACGATTGAACTGGGGATTGAAGCGGCTATAGGGCGTCGAACGCACGTCCGCGAGGGCAGTTACGCGATGTGTGTCAAGTAGCCCGACAAAAAACTCCAAGTCAGGTTGGAGTGACCGACCGTAAGGATGGTGTCTGAATTTTCGTCCATGAGGCTAGCGCCCATCAAATCCGATCACGGCAGCAATGAGCTTGGATATGTTGCCCTTGTGCGGCTCCCCAAGGCTGATGGTTAGGTGGCACTCTCCGTAGCAGTAGGTTCCATCCTCCATTGCCAGGAAGCGACGCTCGTATACCGGGTCGGTTACCCAAAACGCGTATTTTCATTCTGCATGGAGGAATCTGCCCTGGACGCGCCTCTTGGAGTTGCCGAACGCTTCACCGGGCGAAAACTCACTTAGCTCGATCTGGGTGACGGCAATCAGCCGAAGTGAACTGGCCATCTTTCCGCTCGCCGCAATTGGGATTTTGTCATTGAGCCCATGAAAGGTGCTCCAGCCAGCCATCCAAAGCGGCTCCACCCGATCTGCCAATGCAGGTAGATCCAGTGGCGAATGGACACCGACCTTCCTCCAGTAGCGGTTTGGATCAAGCAGCCAGTTCTCGGTCTGAAAGCCGACAGGCTTCGGCCCAAGCATAGGAACTTCCATTTGGTCGAGAACCCGTGGGTCACTACCGTCTTCATATTGGGCTCGTACTCCGACACCGCTTGATTCTCGCGTTCGCTCACAGGTCGAATCCAGCTCCGCACCGCATTGCCTGCTTCCAACTCCTTGCCGGCAATGCAACGTCCGTTCAGCTTTCGGGAGTTTGCAAGGCACACCATCTGCATCGGCGCATTCTCCTGTTGCGAGACGGCCAAGGTGACGATCCTGACATCCCTGTCAGGACATCTTATTTGAGATTCCGCGAGTGTTGCAAGGAGGTGCTCGAGCTTCTGAAGGTGACGGAATGAAGCTACGGCAATGGCAAGTAGAGGGCGATGGAGGCCAACACATGCCGCGAATGTCCTCGTCTGTAGGTTGCCGCGATCCGGTCAGTCGCGCCCGCACCGTCTGCCGTTGGGCCCGATTCAATTCTGCCTGCTCCCGAACCGTCCTTGCCGCCGCCACATGGAAACCTGGCCCTTCCTTCGCAGAAGGCTCTTGCCGCATGCACGGCATTGCCGTACACATTCGCGCATGATCGTCCGCTCCTTTCGCCATCGGGGATTGCGCCTGCTGTACGAGGAAAATTCGCCCCGGTTGCTGAAGCAGGACCTTGCGGAGCGGGTGCGCGGCATTCTGGCGGCCTTGGCCTTGGCGGAGACCTTGGATGGATTCATCCGCGAGGCCGCGCCGGGTTGGCGGGTGCACCGGCTTTCTGGCGAACGCAGGAACGAATGGAGCGTGTCCGTGTCGGGCAACTGGCGGATCACGTTCGAGGAACGCGAAGGCGCGCTCGAGCGCCTGAACCTGGAGGACTACCACTGATGACCAGCGGCGAAATTAGGATGGGGATGGCTCCCCCTCATCCCGGAAAATTCATCCGGATCGAGGCCCTGGAGGAGTCGGGGCTTAGCGTTGCCGCGGCAGCACGGGTTCTCGGCGTGCGCCGCGCGACGCTTTCGGACCTCGTGAACGGCAACGCCTCGCTGTCACCCGAAATGGCGCTGCGGGTGGAGAAGGCGTTCGGGCTCAGCATGGACCTGCTGCTCAGGATGCAGGCGTGGCACGACGCGACGCGGATGAGGGCGCGAGCTGACGAGATCGACGTTCGCCGATATCAGCCGGCATGACCGGTCATGCATCTGTGGGGCTCGCCGGCCGAAACGAATCGTGTCTGTGTCCCCTCCTGTCGCTGCATGCGCGGACAGGAAGGCGATCCGAGGGATTTCAGGCGCTGACCACCGCTTGGATTCCGCCAGCCTTGCCAGAGAGGCCAGGATCCGATTCCTCCTAGAATGTGGGGTCGTGCAACCGCGGCGTCCAGGTTCTCCATCGCGATCACGCGATGCTGCCCGGCCAGGTCACTGGAGAGCTTGCGCAGACAGGCGCGTCGCCCCCCGGCAACGCGCGCGTGATGCCTGGCCAAGCGTTCGCGCGCCTTGGCACGCCGTTTCGAGTTCCGTCCCTTCCTGGCTAGCGCCCGCTGCAGCCGTCGTGTTTTCTTCTGCGCCTTGCGCGCATACCTCGGCGCTTTAACGGCAAGTCCGTTACTGGTTGCTACGATGCCTTTCAGACCGACGTCGATCCCGACATCCGGACGCGTGCACTCCTAGCCTGGAACCGCTTGGTCCCGGACCTCGAACAGGAGCGTCACGTGCCACATCCCGTTCGAGCGGTCGATGATCGCGTGCGTCGGGCTCGCGGGCACCTTGCGATGCCGGACACATTGACGACCTGGGCGTGGCATTGAGCGGTGATTGGCTGGAAGCTCGCGAAACCCGGAAGGTTCCGAACCAGTCCTTCGGCCCGGACATCTTCGCGGAGGTAGAGTCTGCCATAGCTCTCCTGCACCGGCCGCCGCTCGCCCGCAATCCAGACCAAGTGGATGGTCCCAGTATTGAAGGCGACGTCCAGGTCGAAATCGTCGCCCGGTGCTTCCGGACAAGAAAAGGGCCGCGCGACTGCGGCCCGATTTGCGTCGCCGCATTCGGCGATCAGCTGTTCACGCTGTCCTTGAGCGCCTTGGCGATGGTCATCTTCACCACCTTGTCGGCGTCCTTGTGGATCTGCTGGCCGGTTGCAGGGTTGCGAACCATGCGTGCCGGACGTTCGCGACAGTAGATCTTGCCAACGCCAGGCAATGCCACGGCCCCGCCGGAAGACACTTCCCTTGTGATGACGGATATGATCGCGTCCAGCGCCGCGGCTGCCGACTTCTTGTCACTGCCCAGTTCATCGGCGAGCGTCGCGACAAGCTGCGTCTTGGTCATTGCTTTTGCCATGTTCAATCTCCTCGTTCCGCCCCAATTGTGGCGCATTGGCCTTATTTAACTGAATATTGAGGCAATACGCAAGCATTTGTGACAGAATTCCGCACTTGCGGCATATTTTGCGCAATTCTCCCCGTCAATTCAAAGGAATGCGGTCTCCTCGAAGCTCCGCAACTTGCGCGAATGTATGCGTTCCAAGGGCATTTCCCGGAGCCTTTCCAGGGCGCGTATGCCAACCATAAGATGCTGCGCGACCTGGGTCTTGTAGAAGTCGGACGCCATTCCAGGCAGCTTCAGTTCGCCATGCAGCGGCTTGTCGGAGACGCAAAGCAACGTGCCATACGGCACGCGGAACCTGAATCCGTTGGCCGCGATCGTTGCGGACTCCATGTCGAGCGCAATGGCGCGGCTCTGGCTCAGCCGCTGAACCGGTCCGGACTGATCACGAAGCTCCCAGTTCCGGTTGTCGATCGTGGCTACCGTGCCCGTTCGCATGATCTGCTTGAGGTCGTAGCCCTTGAACCTGGTCACGTCCGCGACCGCGTCTTCCAGCGCAACCTGGATTTCCGCGAGCGCCGGAATGGGCATCCATACCGGCAGGTCGTCATCCAGGACATGGTCCTCGCGCAGGTATCCGTGCGCCAGGACGAAGTCCCCGAGTTGCTGCGAGTTCCGCAGCCCCGCGCAATGTCCGAGCATCAGCCAGGCATGAGGCCGCAGCACCGCGATGTGGTCGGTGGCCGTCTTTGCATTCGACGGGCCCACGCCGATGTTCACGAGGGTCATGCCGGCGCCGCCAGCACGCTTGAGATGAAACGCCGGCATCTGGGGAAGGCTGGCCGGACGGTCAAGCGGCGCGTCGGCGGAAGTGATCTCGAAGTTGCCCGGGCCCACGAACGACGTGTACCCGCTGCCCGGATCAGCAAGCATCTTGCGTGCAAAGTCCTCGAACTCGTCCACGTAGAACTGGTAGTTCGTGAACAGCACGTAGTTCTGGAAGTGCTCGGCGTCCGTCGCCATGTAGTGCGACATCCGCGCCAGGGAGTAGTCTATCCTCTGCGCCGTGAACGGTGCCAAGGGATGCGATCCGTCCTCGTAGGTGAATCCGTGGCCGTTGACGATGTCGTCGTTGATCGTCGCGAGTTCCGGCACGTCGAAGACGTCGCGCAGCGACTGTTCCTCGATGCCGCCCTTCGGGATCTGGAGCGACCCGCTGCCGGCGACGGCAAAATGCACGGGGATCGGAGTCTTCGAGACCCCGACCTGCACCGGGACCTTGTGGTGCTCGATCAGGAGCTCGATCTGCTGGGTCAGGTAGTTCCTGAAATGCTCCGGACGCGTGACGGTCGTGGAATAGCGCCCCGGCTCGATCACGTGGCCAAAGCTCAGCCGCGTGTCCTTCGTCGCGTAGATCGTGGTCGTCAGCCGCAGTTCAGGATAGTATGCGCGCATGCGACGGGAAGGCATGCCGTTGGTGACAGCGTCATCGAAGCGCCGGCGCAGAAACCCTGCGGACGCCTTGTACAGTTGAACCAGTCGCTCGACCGCCTCCCCGGCATCGGCAAATTCCTCAAATTCCGGAGCGTCCGGAGTCTCGACCTGGTTGCCATCGCGGGTCATGCTGCATCCTCGAAGAGCCCTGTCACCTCGAACCGGTCAACATCCACCAGTCCCAGGTCCGAGATGCGCAGGGCGGGGATCACCACCAGGGCCAGGAGGGAGTGCTGCATGTAGGCGTTGTTCAGCTCGCAGCCGCATTCCGCCATTGCGGCGACCATCCGGTCCGCCTTGGCCGCAACCTCGCGGGCCGGGCTGTCAGACATGAGCCCGGCGATCGGCAGCTCGACGAGAGCAATCTCCGCCCCGTCCTTCCAGACCGTCACGCCTCCCCCGACCCGGCCCAGCCGGTTGACCGCCGCCGCCATGCAGGCGCGATCGGTCCCAACGACGATCATGTGGTGGCTGTCATGAGCCACCGTCGAGGCCATGGCCATGAGTCCCGTGTAGCCGAACCCTGACACGAAGCCGTTCACCACCCGTCCGGTGGCCCGATGCCGTTCCACGAGCGCGATCTGCGCCACGCCGTCCCTTGCCTCCACCACGCCGTCAATGACCGGCAGCCTGGCCGTCAACGCGTCGGTCGGAGCCTGGTTCTCGACCACGCCGATCACCTTCGCGACCACGCTGTCCTTTGCCTGCGGCGCCTTCACCTCGAAATCCCCGGCCGCGAACACCCGGCCCAGATGCACGGTCGCCCGCGTCTCCGCCGGCCAGTCGAGATGCGGACATTCGACCTTCAGCTCGCCCGCCACCGCCACCGTCACTCCACGCGCGATCACGTGCTCGATCGGCAGCGCTTCCAGGTCGGATGTCAGGATCACGTCCGCCCGGCGGCCCGGCGCGATGGAACCCAGTTCGCGCTCAAGCCCGAAATGCGTCGCCGTGTTCACCGTCGCCATCTGGAGCGCGACCAGGGGATCGGCGCCGCATTCGATGGCGTGGCGGACGGCACGATCCATGTGGCCGTCGTTCACGAGCGTTCCCGAATGGCAGTCATCCGTGCAAAGGATGAAGTTTCTCGGGTCAAGGCCATGTTCGGTCACGGCCGTGATCTGGCTTTCGACGTCATACCAGGCGCTTCCCAGACGCAGCATCGCCCGCATGCCCTGTCGCACCCGGGCGATCGCGTCGGCCTCTGCCGTCCCCTCATGGTCGTCCGCAGCGCCGCCCGCAGCATATGCGTGGAAGGGCACGCCAAGATCGGGACTGGCATAGTGCCCGCCGACGGTCCTCCCTGCCGCCTGCGTCGCGGCGATTTCGGCAAGCATCTTCGTGTCCCCGGCAATGACGCCCGGGAAGTTCATCATCTCGCCCAGGCCGACGATGCCCGGCCAGCCCATGGCTTCCTTCACGTCTTCGGCCGTGATTTCGCAACCCGTCGTTTCCAGGCCTGGCGCCGACGGCGCGCAGGAGGGCATTTGCGTGAAGATGTTGATCGGCTGAAGCAGCGCCTCGTCATGCATCAGGCGGACGCCCATGAGACCCAGCACGTTGGCGATTTCGTGAGGATCGTGGAACATGGTCGTCGTGCCGTGGGGCATGACGGCGGCGGCAAACTCGGCCGGCGTCAGCATGCCGCTCTCGATGTGCATGTGGCCGTCGCAGAGACCTGGAACCACGTAGCGTCCCCCGGCATCGACGATCCTTGTATCGTCGCCGACCGTGTGTGAGGCATCGGGGCCCAGATAGGCGAACCGGCCGTCCGCAACGGCTACGTCCCATCCGTCATGCACCTCGCGCGACTGGACATTGACGACCTTGCCGCGCCGAATCACGAGGTCGGCCGGATCGCGTCCTGCAGCCACCGCGACGAGGCGGGCGCCGGATTTCGCCCATGATTCCAAGGAACGTGTCATGCCTGGAATCTACACCTTTCGTGCAAGGACGGCGACCCCTGACGATCACATGTCGCAATTGGGCGCGAATCCGGGCGATCGCGACCGGACCATCGAAGCCGTCGCGTCGTGCGCGCGGGCAAGGACGCCCGTCACGCAGACCGCCCTGGCCTGGAATCGGGAGACATCGCATTGGCCGACACCTTCGACGACCCGGAATCCGATCGCTGGAACCATCATCCTGGCAAGGTACGGTTGAGCCCGGTCTTTGCATGGCCGCCCAGGCCGCTTGCCAGTCTCAGGTGGCTCTCCGGCGCGTGGCTCGTCCTTTCGACGACCACCCTCGCCTTTGCCCTGGCCGTCCTCGCCTACGTGACGCTGCTGCCTCCGCTTGCGGAAATGGCTTCGCCTGCACCGGGCTGGATCCTGCGCCTCTGGCTTGCCAACCTGATCCCGCACTGCGTGCTGGCCGGCACGCTCCACTGGTGGCTGCACATGCGTCGCGGACAGGAGCGGCGCACGAAATTCGACACCCGCGAGCAGGCGCGCGACAACGGCACCTTCACGTTCCGGAGCCAGGTGCGCGACAACATGTTCTGGACGGTCGCAAGCGGCATCACGCTCTGGACCGCGATGCAGGCGCTCGTCTTCTGCGCGATGGCCAACGGTTTGGCTCCCAAGGCGTTCTTCCCGTCGAATCCGGTCTGGTTCGCGCTGTGGTTCGTGCTCATTCCCATCTGGTCCAGCCTGCACTTCTACTGGATTCACCGCTTGCTGCATTGGCCGCCGCTCTACCGGATCGCCCACGCGCTCCATCACAGGAACATAAACGTCGGTCCGTGGTCGGGCATCTCGATGCACCCGGTCGAGCACCTGCTCTTCTACACCAATTTCCTCATTCACTTCATCGTGCCGTCGCACCCGCTCCACATCATGTTCCACGGGTACACGCAGTCGGTTCACCCGATCTTTTCGCATTCCGGTTTCGAGAAGCTCATCGTGTCCGACAAGGAGCGCGCCCGAATGGGCGACTTCTTCCACCAGCTCCATCACAGGTATTTCGAGTGCAACTACGGCACCGTCGACATGCCGTGGGACCGCTGGTTCGGCTCGTTTCACGACGGCACGGCCAAGGCGACCGAAACCACGCGGAACCGGAAGAGCCGGATGCATGCAAGGGCTTGATCCCGGCCGGAATCGATCCATCCTGACCGGATGAAGAACACGCTTCTTTCCATCGGGCACGGATTCTCGGCCCAGGCCCTCGCGCGGCGGCTGCTTGAAAGGGGATGGCGAGTCATCGGCACGACGCGAAGCGCGGAGAAGGCAGATGCGCTGCGCGCCCAGGGGGTGGACGCCCTCGTGTGGCCGGACGGGCCGCTTCCTCTTGCGGAAGCAACGCATCTCCTTGTTTCGGTTCCGCCGGCCGGGACCGGCGATCCGGTTCTCGAACGGGCCGGAGACCAGATCAACGCGTCGCGGCACTTGAAGTGGGTGGGATACCTGTCCACGACGGCCGTTTACGGCGACCACAAGGGCGGCTGGGTCGACGAGACCACGCCTCTCGCGCCAACCACGGAACGCGGAAAGGCGCGTGCAAGGGCGGAATCGGCCTGGGCGGCGCTCGGCCTGCCGCTGCACGTCTTCCGGCTTGCCGGAATCTACGGGCCTGGCCGCGGACCGCTGGAAAAGGTCCGGCGCGGCACCGCACGAAGGATCGTCAAGAAGGGGCAGGTCTTCAGCCGGATTCATGTCGAGGACATCGCGGCAGTGCTCGCGGCATCGATCGAGCGGCCCAGTCCGGGAGCGATCTACAACGTGTGTGACGATGAACCGTCACCGCCGGGCGACGTGATCGAACACGCCGCCAGGTTGCTGGGGCTTCCCGTGCCGCCCGCCGTCGGCCTGGACTCTGCCGAGGTTTCGCCCATGGCAAGGAGCTTCTACGCCGAGTCGAAGCGGGTGCGGAACAACCGGATCAAGGACGAGCTCGGCGTGACCCTCCGGCATCCCGACTACAGGTCCGGGCTCGCCGCCCTGCTGGACGCCGCGGCAGACGCCGACTCTGCGAACGCATGCTGAATGCCAGGCGGGTGCCACGAAGCCGACGGTCACCCAGGGTGCGGCCAGGCTCTTTCCGGTGCAGGCACCAACGTTCGGAGCTTCCTTCAAGTCGCTTCAATTCATCCGGCCGACATCGGCACGAGCCATGACGCCGTCATCGGCTGCCTCGCATGCCTTGCCCCGTCTTGCTGAAGTGATGCAGGTAATCGATGAACTGCGCCTGTGTTTCCGTGGGACGCCATTCGCTGCGATAGGTCAGTCCGATGCCGCGGACATGGCCTGAAAGAGGAACGTCCAATGCCGCGATGGCGCCCAGGCTTTCGTCGACATTGATCTGGTGCCGCGACACGATGGAAACGTACGGCCCTTCTGCCAGGACACCGCGCAGGACCCCAAGCGACGACGAGATCACCCGAACCGGCGTTTCAGGCACTTCCTGGATGCGGAGCGTGTCGAACAGGTACTGCCCCGCAGGCGTTTCTTTCGGCGGCGCGATCCAAGGGTAGTCCAGGGTGTCTTCAAGTCTCACGTTGCGCATCCCTGCCAGCGGATGATCCGGATGAGCCACGATTGCCAGGGCATCGTAAAAGAGAAGCTCCTGCTTGATGTCGTCGGCAGGCGGGGGATGCCTGAGCGCGCCTATCAGGCAGTCGATGTCCCCTTCCCGCAAGGAGCGCAGCACTTCGGCATATCGTCCTTCCACGACACGGATCTGGAACCTCTTGACGTTGCTGACCATCGCATGGACAGCCTTTGGCACGATGGTCGTCCGCGCGAGGGGAAGACTGCCCAAGACGAAAGTCCCCTGTTCCTGGCCAAGCTCGCGGCTCATTTCTTCAATGCCCTGCCGAATTTCCGTTTGCGCCAGCTTCGCTGCCAGGACAAAGGCTTCGGCCGCCGGCGTGAGCCGAACGCCCGACGGCCGCGCAATGAAGAAGGGCACGCCCGCGACCGCTTCAAGACTTCTGGCCGTTCTGTGAACGGTAGGCTGCGACAGCCCGAGCGTGCGTGCGGCGACCGCGAAGCTGCCTGCATTCGCGATCGCGATCAGGTTGCGCAATTGGGACGCCGTGACCGAGAATTCAAACGTGGAACGGCGTTGCGCCCTGTTGCCGGCTTCGCGCAATGCTGCCTGCGACCCTTCCTTCAGATGCCGCAGGGCCTTGGCAGCCCTCCGGGCAAAGAACGTCCCGCATGTCGTGAGCACGGCTTGCCGCCTTCCACGGATCAGCAAGGGCGTGCCGAATTCTGCCTCGAGCCGCCCGATGGCCTGCGTCGCGGCGGGCTGGGACAGGTGGCATCGCTCCGCCGCAACAGACACCGAACCCGTGCGCGCAGTTTCGAGAAAGGCCCGCATGTGCCGAATGTTCGGAAAGCCGCCTTGCATGCCACCCCTATAGAAATTTCTTATTTTAGGACCTCGATTCGAAATAGGCAATTTGACCGTTGCCATCTAGGGGTCACTTGCGTCCGTCCGTCCGGGCCGACCGGAACCAACCAAGAGGGGCTCATATCATGTCCGACAAGAAGACCGCGCTGGTGATCAGCGCCCACTCGGCGGATTTTGTCTGGCGCGCTGGCGGGGCCATCGCGCTGCATCAGGCCAAGGGTTACGAGGTCACCGTTGTGTGCCTCTCCTACGGAGAGCGCGGGGAGAGCGCGAAGCTCTGGAAGCAGGAAGGCATGACCCTGGACAAGGTCAAGGCCGCTCGCCAGGCAGAGGCGGAAAACGCTGCCGCCGCCCTCGGCGTGAATGACATTCGGTTCTTCGACGTGGGGGACTACCCGCTCGACCTGGGCCGCGAAACGCAAGATCGCATGGTGGACGTCATCCGCGAGGTGCAGCCCAACTTCATGATGTCCCACTCCAAGTGGGACCCCTACAACACCGACCACATGAACACGACGCAGTTCGCGCTTGAATGTCGAATGATCGCGCAGGCCTGGGGTCACAATCCGGGCGAAAGGGTGCTTGGCGCGCCTCAGCTCTATCTCTTCGAGCCGCACCAGACCGAGCAGATGGAATGGAAACCCTCGACCTTTCTCGACATCACGGATTTCTGGGACAGGAAATGGGCCGCGATCCAGTGCATGCATGGCCAGGAGCACCTGTGGAACTTCTACAAGAACGTGGCCGAGAACCGCGCCAACCACTTCCGGCGCAATTCCGGCGGCCAGGCAGGGGGACGCGCGGCCAAGTATGCCGAAGGGTTCGAGACCGTGTTCCCTCGCACAGTGGATGAACTCGAATGACCTATCAGGCCGGAACCACGGGCGTCGTCGTCCAGAACATCCAACGCGCCGACCAGGAGATTGTCGACGGCCTTGCAGGTTGCGGCGTCGCCACGGTTCACGAAGCGCAGGGCCGCAAGGGCTTGCTGGCCGACTGCATGCGGCCCATCTACCCCGGGGCCCGCATTGCAGGCTCTGCCGTGACCATCCTTGCGCCGCCGTGCGACAACTGGATGATCCATGTCGCGATCGAACAGCTCCAGGCGGGCGACGTGATGCTCCTGGGCACGATCACGCCGTCAAATGCCGGATATTTCGGCGACCTTCTGGCAACCTCCGCCAAGGCACGCGGTTGCCGCGGGCTGGTCATCGACGCGGGCGTCCGCGATGTCCATGACCTCACCGAAATGGCCTTTCCGGTCTGGTCCAGGGCCGTGCATGCCCAGGGCACGGTCAAGGAATCGCTCGGCTCGGTCAACGTGCCGGTGGTTTGCGCCGAAGCGCTGGTCAATCCCGGCGATGTCGTCGTCGCCGACGATGACGGGGTCTGCATCGTCCGCCGGGAAGAAGCCGCAGAGGTGCTGGAGAAGGCCCGGGCACGCGAAGCCGGCGAAGGCGCGAAACGTGCCAGGTTCGAGGCAGGCGAGTTCGGTCTCGACATCTACAACATGCGCGAACGGCTGGCCGAGAAGGGCCTGAAGTATGTCTGAAGGGACCCGCTGCATGTGGATGCGCGGCGGGACATCCAAGGGCGGGTATTTCCTGGCCGAGGACCTGCCCGGCGACACGGCCGCGCGCGATGAATTCCTCCTGCGTGCCATGGGCTCGCCGGATGCCCGCCAGATCGACGGGATGGGCGGCGCGGATCCGCTGACCTCAAAGGTCGCGGTTGTCGCGAAGTCCGCCCGCGAAGGCGTGGATGTCGACTACCTGTTCCTGCAGGTCTTCGTGGACCAACCCGTCGTCACCGATGCCCAGAACTGCGGGAACATCCTGGCAGGGGTGGGCGCCTTCGCGATTGAACGGGGACTGGTTCCGGCCAGGAAGGGCGAGACGCCCGTCGCCATCTACATGGAAAACACCGGCCAGATTGCGGTTGCGCGGGTGGCAACCCCAGATGGCGAGGCAACGTACGGGGGTGACGCCAGGATCGACGGCGTTCCCGGGGAAGCCGCTGCGGTGCCGCTGACGTTCAAGGACGCGGCAGGATCATCATGCGGTTCCTTGCTGCCAACCGGACGTGCCGTGGATGTCGTCGAAGGCGTTGAAGTGACCATGATCGACAACGGCATGCCATGCGTGGTGATGCGTGCCAGCGCCATGGGCATCACCGGAGACGAGGCGCCGGAAGAGCTGGAGGCGAACGCTGCGCTGCGCAAGAGACTCGAGGCGATCCGCCTTGCGTGCGGGCCGATGATGAACCTCGGTGACGTAACCGACAAGTCGGTGCCAAAGATGACCATGGTCAGCCCGCCAACGGACGGAGGCGCCATCGGCACGCGCACCTTCATCCCGCATCGATGCCACAAGGCCATCGGCGTGCTCGGTGCCGTCAGCGTGGCGACGGCCTGCCTGACCCCGGGATCACCCGCCCATGGCTTGGCGGATCGCGGCACGGGGCGAGTGCGCAACCTGTCGGTCGAGCACCCGACGGGCGAGATGACGGTCGTCGCGACGCTGGATCAGGCCGGCGCCGTGACGGAGGCCGCGATCCTGCGCACTGCACGCAAGTTGATGGACGGTGAGATATACGCATGACCGAGCAGAAAATGGACGCCGACTGGCTGGTCTTTCATCCGAGTCCGAAGAAACCGGACTTCGTTCTTCCCGAAGGGGCCGTGGACGCGCATTGCCACGTCTTTGGCCCGTCCCCCGAGTTCCCCTACGCGCCGGAGCGCAAGTACACTCCATGCAACGCAGGCAAGGACAAGCTCTTTGCCCTGCGCGATCACCTTGGGTTTGCCCGCAATGTCATCGTGCAGGCGACGTGTCACGGCAAGGACAACAGCGCGATGGTCGACGCCTGTCGCACTGCCGGTGACCTGGCGCGCGGTGTCGCGAGCGTTGGCGCCGACATTTCGCGCAAAGAGCTGGCGGACATGCATGAGGCTGGCGTGCGTGGCGTTCGGTTCAACTTCGTCAAGCGCCTCGTGGATGCCACGCCCAAAGAGGTGTTCATCGGCATCGCCGAGAAGATCCAGGAATTCCGCTGGTCGATCGTGGTCTACTTCGAGGCTGCCGACCTGGAGGAGCTTGAGCCGTTTCTCAAGCAGCTTCCGGGCATCGTGGTTGTTGATCACATGGGTCGGCCGGACGTGACCAAGGGTGTCGATCACCCGGATTTCGAGCGCTTCATCCGGCTGATGGCCACGAACGAGAATGTCTGGACCAAGGTCACGTGCCCCGAGCGGCTGACGGTTTCCGGTCCGCCTTACGACGATGTCGTTCCCTATTGCCGGGAGATCGTGGATCAATTCGAAGACCGGGTATTGTGGGGCACCGACTGGCCTCATCCCAACATGAAATCCCACATGCCGGATGACGGGGCGCTGGTTGACTACATTCCCCGGATCGCGCGCACCGCAGTGCAGCGGGAAAAGCTGCTCGTAACCAATCCGATGCGGCTCTACTGGTCTTGAGGTCGCACACACTCGTGGCGACACCATAGACTTGCACCTGTCGCGGCCCCGGCATGCCAACGCCGCCAATCGGCTTCTGGACAAGGCGCTGCGCGGCCTCAAGGTGAGGGAAGGGCCCTGCGCGATCAGCACGGACAAGGCCGGTTGCTACGGATGTGTTGCGGCCGGGCCATCCGGGAGTTGAAGAAGGCGGGCAGGTGCCCCTCCGAGACTGATCACAGGCAGGTCAAATGCCTCAACAACGTCGTCGAGGCCGACCATGGCAAGCTCAAGCGCCTGATCAAGCCGACCCTTGACTTCAAGTCGATGAAGACGGCCTGCGCCACGATCACTGGCTTCGAGGCAATGCGCGCCCTCGCGAAGAGGCAGGCCAGGGCCTCGCTGATTGACGCGCGTCAATGACCTGGCAGCAGGTCGATGTCACTGCACCGAAGCAACCGTGTGTTCGCCGTCACCAGTGTCAGGCTGTGCACCTTGGCAGTGGCGGCGATGAAGTCCTTGCAGATGTGCTTTCGGCACGCTGACCGCTAGTCCAAGAGATGTGACTTTCGGAGAAGCGGCGCGGGATGAAGCACTTCGTGCTCGAACGGACCATCTGACGTCTGGCCAAGGCGGGCAATCACGACTTCAGACAGCTTCTCGGCCACGGTTCGGTCTTCGGTGGAGAAGGTGGATAGCGGCGGCGCGGTATGTTCGGATCCGGGAAAGTTCTGACCGCCAAAGACGGAAATGTCGTGCCCAATCACCCGTCCCTCGCACGCGGCAGCACGGTAAAGGCCGAACGCCAGCGAATCCTGAATGCAGGCAATGGCATGACGGGGACCGGCCCTGAAGAGCCTGGGTGCGACTTCTTCCCCAGTGGCCTCGGTCATTTCGATCCGCCAGGCGTCCGGATCAGGCGCGCCCAGATCCGACGCCGCAGCGCGGGCACCGGCAACATAGCCGTCTGCGAATCGCAGACCCTTTGGGGCGGCGAGAATGCTGAATCGTTCTGGCTTGCCTCGCATCAGCGCCTCGATGGCCAATCGTCCTGCCTTGGCATAGTCAATGTCGATCCAAGGATGCCGGTCCGGCCAGTCCGTGCGCCCGAAGGTGACAAAGGGAAATCCGACCTCCAGCAAATATCGAACACGGGCGTCACTTTCTTGCGTGCGTCCGATCACCACTGCGTCGGCCAGACGGTCTTCGACAATGCTCCGCACGATGTCGCGTTCTTCGTCTCGACGATGCGCGGCGAAGACGGCCAGCGTCATGCTCCGGGCGCGCAAGAGCTGATCAAGCGTCGCCAAGAGTTCAAGGAAGATCGGGCTTGCGAACCGCACTTGGGGTGGTGAAAGAAGCACGGCGACCCGATCCGTTCTTCCACCACGGAGAGCACGGGCCATTTGGTTCGGGCGATAGCCAAGTTCATGCGCTTTGCGACGTACGACTTGGGTGGTCTCCGTCTTGACGCGCGGATCGTCGCGCAGCGCGCGCGACACCGTCGAGACGTCCACCCCGACTTCCTGAGCTATCTCCTTTAGCCCGACCCTCTTGTACATGGCTTCCTTTGCCATTCCATCGTTTCACCGAACAGCATAGCGGTCGAATTCGCTTGATCCAAACGATTGTATTGACCTGACGTCAGGAATCGGTGTCTTCCTCTTTGAAAAGGGGGCGCTATCCGATGATTAAGCTCGTGGCATTGGTGACAAAAAAGCCGGGGATGTCGGACGCCGCGTTTCGTGACTACTGGACTGGCACCCACGCACCTCTGGCTGCGAAGATTCCAGGGATGCGGGGGTATCGGATCAACGTGGCAGGTGCTGCAGGAGACCTGCCCGAAGCGCCCTACGCCGGCTCAGCCGAGATCTGGTTCGATGACCGCGCAGCGATGGAGGCCGGGCTGGCCTCGCCCGAAGGGGTGGTTGCGGGAAACGACACGGCGCATTTCGCGGACGACATCGTCTTTCTTGTCACCGAGGAAACCGTGGTGATCGGAGGCATGGGCCAATGAACGCAAGATTCTTCCCGGTGCCCGGTCGTCATGCCGACCGGGTCTATGTGGTGACAGGCGGGGCAGAGGGCATCGGTCGCGCCTGCGCGGAGCGCTTTGCAGAGGAAGGCGCGAATGTGATCATCGCCGACATCAATCCCGATGGGGCCGGTGTGGCCAAGGCCATCGGCGGAGCATTCCACCAGACCGACATGTCGGACCCCGATCAGGTGCGCAATTTGGCCAAATCCACCGTCGAACGCTTCGGGCGTATCGATATCTGGCACAACAATGCCTTTGGGGCGGTCTTCAAACCGATCCACGAGCAGACGCTGGATGAATTCAACGCAATCACGGGTGTCGGCATCCGGGGCTATTGGATGGGTGCCAAGGTGGCAGTCGAGCAGATGCGGGCGCAAGGCGGAAAGGGCGTGATCGTCAATACCGCGAGTGTCCAAAGCTACGTCGGCGAGAGAGGATTTTCGGCCTATCAGGCAACAAAAGGCGCAGTGCTGGCGATGACGCGCTCCCTGGCCATTGACCACGCACCCGATATCCGCGCTGTCGCCATCGCGCCGGGACTGGTTCTGACCCGCGCCGTCGAGGGGATACCCGACGACGTGATGGAAGAGGTTCTGGCCGGCATTCCCGCAGGGCGCGGCGCAGACCCTCGCGAGGTGGCATCGCTGGCCGCCTTCATCGCCTCGGACGAGGCGGACTACATGTCGGGCACTGCGGTCATTCTCGACGGTGCCTACCTGGCGATCGGATAGGCCATGGCAAAGGCATTCACGAAGGACGGTGATGCGCTTCTCTGCCGCTTCGGAGGCGAAACGATCCGGGTCGAGGCCTGGGGGCCGGATGCGAACAGGGTCCGCGCGCGACCGGGACGCCAAGTGGTCGAGCCCTTTGTCAACGCCCTCTTGCCGGCTTCTGAAGGAACACCCCTTGTCTTGATTGACGAGAGTTCGGCCAGCCTGACCAATGGGTGCATCCGCACGGAACTGACGGTTGTCGATCGCTACGGTGCCGATGTCCGGCGCGAAGTGGTGATCCGGCACTTTCGGGCAGACACCGGTGTCGAGTTGCTGGCCGAAGCACGTTCTCATTTTGCCGGGCCAAAGACGAGAAGTTTCAAGGGCATCGCGTCTGCGTCCTGGCGGCTGGAACAGCAATTCAAGGCCTATGAAGGCGAACATCTCTACGGGCTTGGCCAGCCACAGCATGGTCAGATGGACCTCAAAGGGGTCTCCACCACGCTGCTGCAACAGAACGCGCATGCGGTCATTCCCTTCGTGCTGTCCTCTCGCGGGTACGGCATGCTCTGGAACAACCCCGCCACGGGACGAGCCGAGTTTGCCAGCAACATCACGCGCTGGACGGCGGATGCTACGGAGGCCTGGATTACTGGATCGTTGCCGGGGACACGCCCGCCGACATCCTGCGCGCTTACGTGACGGCCACAGGCAAATCGCCCGAGATCCCGGCCTGGGCCCTGGGGTTCTGGCAGTGCAAGCTGCGTTATCGCACTCAGGAAGAGCTCTTGAGCGTCGCGCGCGAATACAAGCGCCGTGGTCTTCCGCTGTCCTGCATCGTGATCGACTTCTTTCACTGGACGCGCCAAGGCGACTGGAAGTTCCACCCGGAGGAATGGCCCGACCCTGGCGGCCTGGTCCGCGAGTTGCGCGAGATGGGCATTGAAACCATGGTGTCGGTCTGGCCAACGGTGTCAGCCTCGTCCGAGAATTACCGTGACATGGTCGACGCAGGTCATCTTCTGACAACCGAGCGTGGTGTTCCGGCGGTCATTCCCTTCCCCGACAAGGACCCGTTCGGGGCCGGCTTCTTCACCTACTACGACGCATTCAACCCGGACGCCCGCGACCGGCACTGGGACATCGTCAAGAAGAACTACGTCGATCTCGGGTTCGACAACTTCTGGCTGGACGCGTGCGAGCCCGAGATGCGACCGGCGCATCCCGAGAACGTGCGCACCGCGCTTGGCAATGGCGCGGAAATGCTATGCGCCTATCCGATTCTGCACGAGGAACGCTATCGCGCCGGACTGCGCGCCGAGGATCGCGACGGCGTGCTGCTCTGCCGCTCGGCCTGGGCAGGATCGCAGCGTCACGGGGTCATCCTCTGGTCGGGCGATGTCTGGTCCGACTGGGATTGGTTCCGGGCGCAGATCCCCGCCGGGTTGCATGCCGGACTTTCCGGCATGGGCTGGTGGACCACCGACATTGGCGGTTTCTATGACGGCCATGGCGGCAGCGAAGAATTCCGCGAACTTCTGATCCGATGGTTCGAGTTCGGGGTTTTCTCTCCGATTTGCCGACTGCATGGCTTCCGGGTGCCAGAGGGCGTCCCTCCGCCAGAATCCGGCGCGCAGGTCACGTACGGTCAGGACACGTTCAACCTCTTCACCAGTTCCGGCGGCCCGAACGAGGTCTGGTCCTTCGGGCAAGAGGTGGAAGAGGTCCTGACCCGGCTCCTGTCGGTACGCGAGGCGCTTCGGCCCTACCTGGAGAGAGCCTTCGTCCATTATGCCGAAACGGGCGATCCGGTGATGGCACCGCTGTTCTATCACTTCCCGGATCAACCCGCGCTTTTCGGCGAGGGGAGTGCGTACATGTTGGGATCGGCGCTTCTGGTGGCCCCCGTTTTGGAACCGGGCGCGACACGCCTATCCGTCACTTTGCCGGAAGGGCCACGCTGGCATCACGTCTGGCGTGGTGAAGTCTTTGACGGTGGCTCGGTCGTTGAAGTCGCCTGTCCCCTCGGGGAATGCCCCGTCTTCGCACGCGAAGATCGGCTGGATGAAATCCAGGCGGCCTTTGGCGCGCTGAATGCGAACTGACGACCAACAGAGCGGTTCAATTGACAGTGCCGCTTCCATCCGCACCATTCGTGGGTCACTTGCGTCCGCGGCCTGAGCCGAGGTCGTCGTTCTCACGCTCAGGCCCGAACAGGACGGGATCGGCGGAAAGGGCGCCTTCCAGTTCCTGCCCTCGCCCGGATACGCAGCCAGATTCCGTGGCATGGGACCGGTCCCTGACGCATGTGCAATTGCATCAACAAGTTCCGCTTGAGCAGAAGTCGGATCCCGTGCCGACAGTGTGTGCGGCATGCCGACTGTCTCATTCAATGCCGCAGTCGCCGTGAGGTGACGGCAAGCTGCAATGCCGGGCGGCTTTCGTCGGACGGCGGCGCGCCTGGACGGGTGCATCCAGTTTGCCCCGACTTCGCGCAAGGCCCTCGCAACTATGCGCGTCCGCCCGGTCGCCCTGTGCGAACCCGATAGAGCGACGTGGTGGCCGTGATGAACAGCTCGCACAGGCCGATGCCGCCAAACTCGATGTTCGTCACCATCTCGGGCACCGGAGCGTGCCCGACCTGGGTGCCCGATGCATCGTAGACATAGACGCCGTCGCCGCCAGCCACCCAAAGGTTGCCGGCGGCATCGACGCGCATCCCGTCCGGCACGCCGACCGGCATCACTGCGATGTCGCGCCGTCGCGACAGGTTCCAGTCCGTACCCACGTCGAAGGCGACAACCTTGCGGTGGGTCTCGGAACTGTCGCTGACGTAGAGTGTCTTCTCGTCGGGCGAAAGGCAAAGTCCGTTCGGACGATAGACATCGGCGGTCAGCGAGACCGGCGCGCTCCCGTCCGAGGTCACGCGAAAGACGTGGCAGGCATCCAGTTCGCTGGCCTGCTGGTATCCATGAAGCACGCCTTCCAGTGTGCGGACGCCGAAGGGCGGGTCAGTGAACAACACGGTTCCATCCGAGGCTGCGATCACGTCGTTGGTCGAATTCAGAATCCGACCCTGATAGCTCTCTGCCAGCACCTCGCGCCTGCCTGCGCTGCCGTCGTCCCGAACCTCGATGGCAGCCAGCGTGCGGGTCGCGTGTTCGCAGGCCAGCATGCGCCCGTCACGCGCCAGCGCAAGACCTATGGCGAAATGCGCGTTCTCGACCCACGTCGTCAGTGTCCCGTCGCGCCAGGCAAGGATGGCATTGGCCGGAATGTCGGTGAACAGCAACATGTCATGGTCGGCAATCCAGGCAGGTCCCTCGGTGAAGGTCAGGCCGGTGACGAGCTGCTCCACCTGCCCCTCGACTAGTTCGGACATGTCAGGCCTCCTTTGCTCCGCGCGTCCAACGGTCGACCAGAACGACGGCAATGACCAGCACGCCCTTGACGACCTGCTGGCTGTTGAAGTCCACGTTCAGAATGGCCAGCCCGTTGTTCAGGACCCCGATCAGAAGGACGCCGACCAGCGTGCGCAACAACGAGCCATAGCCGCCGCCCAGCCGAGTGCCGCCCAGGACCACTGCCGCGATGGCGTCGAATTCAAGCCCTACGGCACCGTCGCTTCGCGCATTGCCGATCCGCGCGATCAGGATCATGCCCGCAAGCCCCATCAACCCGCCTGCCATGGTGAAGACCCAGATCTTCATCCGATCTACCGGCAACCCCAACGTGCGCGCCTGGTCCTGACCGCCACCGATGGCCGGCACATTGGCCCCAAACCGGGTGCGCACCAGAAGCCACCAGAGCACAATGAAACACATCAGCATCCAAAGAAACGCGGTTCGCAAGCCGCCAGTGCCGCCCGTGGCGAAGGTCAGCCGAAACCATTCGGCCGAAAAGAGGATCGTCTGGCCAGTTGTCAAGGTCAGCGCCAGCCCCTGCGCGATGAAGTAGGTCACCAATGTCGCGATAAAGGACGGCACGGCGGCATAAACGGTCAAGAGCCCGTTCATCAGCCCGAAGCCCGCGCCAACGGCAAAGCCAATGGGAACGGCAAGCGGCCCGAACCCGGCCCCTAGTGCCATGGCCGTGACCACTCCTGCAGCCGAAGCGACGGCACCGACGCTCAGGTCGATCTCGCCAAGAAGGATCACGTATGTCATGGCGAAGGCCGCAATGCCGAGGATAGCCGTCTGCCGACCAATGTTGACCAGGTTTGCCGGATCGCGGAACGCGGGGCTGAGGATCATCAAGGCGATCACCACTACCGCGAATGCGATGTAGATTCCCGAAGTTGCCAGGCGTTCGCGTGTCATGCGGCACGTCCCAGGATCGAAAGCCTTTCAAGCACGACCGCGATCAGGATGATGACGCCTTTCACGATGTACTGTGCATCGACGTTGATGTTCAGAAGCACCATGCCGTTGTTCAAGACCGCAATCAAAAGCGCGCCCAGCAACGTGCGCAGGACCGAGGCATGGCCACCGAACAGGCTTGCGCCGCCGATGATGACTGCCGCGATGGCATCCAGTGTCAGCGAGGGAGCCGAACCCGGCGCACCGCTGCCAAGGCGCGAAGCCGAAAGTACCGCCCCAATGCCAACCATCAGGCCCATGATCACGAAAACCATGATCTTGTCGCGCGCAACGGGCACCCCGGACAGCCGCGCTGCCTCTGCATTGGCGCCGATGGCAAAGAGCTCCTGCCCAAAAGGCGTTCGCTTCAAGAGAAGCAACGTACCGCCGAAGGCAAGACCGCAAAGCCAAAGGGGCACCGGCAGGGCAAGGATCGTGTCGGAATAGAAGAGGTCCAGAAAGACCTCGTCGTAGATCGCGACGGAAATGGCGCCGGTAAAGATGAAGGCCAGTCCGGTCGCGATCGCAAGCATCCCGAGCGTGACGATGAAGGACGGGATCTGGCCGATCACGGTGATCGCCCCGTTCAGGAAACCGATCCCGGCTGCAAGCGCAAGCGTCAGGAACACCGCCAAGGGCCAGCTTGTCCCGGCACCCATCATCTGCGCCAGAACGACTGACAAAAGGGCGACAACCGCCCCCACGCTCAGGTCGATTTCGCCGAGAAGTATGACCAGCGTCATGCCCGTGGCGACAATGATCAGCGTCGCGCTGTCTGTCACCAGGCGCTCGAAATTGCGGGAATTGAGAAAGAAGTCGCTGGCAAGCGAGAAGTAGACGACCAACGCAATCAATCCGGCATAGGGGAGGATGTTTCGGGCCAGAAGCAGTATGCGCGCGACGCTCATGCCGCCGGACCTTCCGCCAGGGCGAGGTCAAGAAGGTTCGCTTCGGTCGCTTCAGTCGCTGGCACCGCGCCTGCAATCCTGCCTTGCGCCATCACGGCAATGCGATCGCTGACGGTGAGCAGTTCGGGCAGTTCCGACGAGATCGCCAGGACCGCAGCACCGTCCTGTGCAAGCTTGCGGATAAGACTGTGGATCTCGGCCTTCGCCCCCACATCAACGCCGCGCGTCGGCTCGTCCAGCAGGATCACCTTCGGCTCAACCGAGAGCCACTTTGCCAACACGACCTTCTGCTGGTTTCCCCCAGACAGTGTCTCGACCCGCACCCGGTCCGAGGCTGCCTTGACTCCCATCCGCAGCATCCAGTCACGCGTCATCGAGTCGATCCTTGGCATCGCCAGCAGGCCCGCGCGCGTGAAACGGCGCAGGCTTGGCAGGGCGATGTTGTCACCGACCGGGAGCGGCAGGACCAAGCCTTGGCCTTTCCGGTCTTCCGGCACATAGACAACGCCCGTCCGCACGGCGGCGCCAACCGTGGGCGGAGCGAAGGGTTTTCCGAAGAGGTGAAACGTGCCGGCATCGGGCCGTTCAGCTCCGGCAACAAGACGGGCGAACTCCGTCCGCCCTGCGCCCATCAAGCCCGCCAACCCCAGGACTTCTCCCGCATGCAGGTCAAGATCGACACCCCTTACCGCGCCACGCCACGTGATGCCTCGCGCGCTCAGCGCCACCGGAAGCCCGTCCACATCGACTCCGTGCCGGGTTTCGTCCACATCGCGCCCAACCATGGCACGGATGAGCGATGCGCGATCAAAGTCCCTAGCGGCGCCGGTGGCCACATGCACGCCGTCCCGCAAGACAGTGATCCGGTCGGCCAGGCGAAAGATCTCGGACATGCGGTGAGAGATATAGACGATGCCGACGCCCAGGCCCTTGAGCCGCCGGATCAATTGAAACAGCAGCTCTTCCTCCCGCCGTCCCAGGGACGAAGTGGGCTCGTCCAGCACGAGCACTCTTGGCGTTTCCGCACAGGCGCGGGCAATCTCCACCATCTGCCAAGCACCTGTCGAGAGATCGGAAAGCGGCGTACGCGAATCAAGGTCGATATCCAACCGGTCCAGCACGTCCTGCGCCTTGGCATACAGTGCCGGCAGGTCGAGCCAAAGGCCGCCAAGGGCCACGGGCTCGTCGCCGATCAGCACGTTGCGCCCGACATCCAGGTTCCCCAGCACCGTCAACTCCTGGAAGACCGTATGCAGCCCAAGATCTGCCGCGTCCTTTGGACCCTTGAAGGTGACTTCGCGGCCCTGGATCTCAAGCTTGCCGGTGTCTGGTGGGTAAACGCCTGCGGCGATCTTCATCAGGGTGGACTTGCCTGCCCCGTTCTCGCCCATGATGGCATGCACTTCGCCCGGCACGACGTCGAACGACACGTCGTCCAATGCCTGGACGCCGGGAAACGCCTTCGAGATGCCGGTTAGTCGCAGTATCGGAGACACGAGCCTCCGCTCCGGGAAAGGCGCAGGAGCGCCAGGCGCCCCCGCGCAGTTTGGCCCTACTGGGCCCAGGGAGGTGCCGCGCCGGGATACTGCGTATCCCACATTTCCTCATAGTTCTCGGCAGTTACCAGCAGATTCGGCGTGATGATCTCATCGCAGAGCTCCGCGCCAAGGATCGCCTTGCTCAACCCTTCGATGGCCGCTCGGCCCTGAAGTGCCGCCTGTTGGCCGGAAAGCGCGACAATATTCGTGTCACCGCTCGCGAACTCGAGATATCCAGCGGCCTCGGAGTCGTAACCCGCAATGGGAATGTCACGCCCCGACTGCTTGACGGCTTCGGTTGCGGCATTCACCGCAAGGCTCCAGGTTGCAAAGATGCCCCCGAGGTCCGGGTTCGCCTGGATCACGTTCTGTGCCAATTGCAGCAAGACGTCCTGGCTGAAGTCCGATTGCAGCGAGATCATCTGACCGCCATTCGCCCCGATGGCATCCAGAATGCCTTTCTCGCGGTCGCGGATCGTTTGCAGGGCAAACGGAATGCCAAGGACCGCGATTTTCGCATTGGGTTCGCCGATTGTCTTCATCAACGCGTCACCGGCTTCGTAGCTGCCCTGGTATGATGCAGCATTCATCACCGATATCACTTCGCCCCGGGTCGGCGCGCCACCTACGATAAACACAGGGATGCTGGCGTCGTTGGCTCGCCGCACCGCCTGTCCTATGGAAGCCGCGTCAACGGCCGTCAGAAAGATGCCGTCAACCTGCTGCTGCACCAGCGCGTCGAACTGGCTAAGCTGGGTATTGGCGTCGAAATCCGCGCTGTTGGCGATCAGTTCAACACCCAGTTCAGCCGCGAAGCTCTCGCCGCCGGAAACCAGCGTTCGGCTGAAGTCATCCGAGATGTTGTTGGTCAGAAACCCGAAAGTCAAGTCGCGGCCGCCGATGTCCGCGCGCTCGGCGTCGCTGAGTTGAAGATCCTCGGCGGTGCCGAGACAGGATTGGGCCAGCGACGGCATCGCAAGGGCCAGGGACGCCGCCGTGGCCAAGGCGACATGCCGGATCGAATGTCCAAGACGTTTCATCAGTCGTGTCCTCCCACATTTTGACCAAAAGAAGCAGTCATGATTCATCAAAGACCGAACCGGTGTTCAGGTCAATACAAACGATTGTAGAAGGAACTCTTCTTGTATTGTTCAATTCCTATTTCCTTTATGTTCTACTCGCGGATCATGCAGCGGGCGCGACCGGCCGGTTGTCGTTCGAGTGTTTCAGTGGCTTCCATCGGCCGCAGCGGTCCAGGCGCGACTCGCACGGCGAGATGTCGCGGAATCCTCCAGATCATGTATAGTCTTCGGATCCCGCCACAGGCATTGCCTGAATTCAGCGCACTGCAAGAGCCAAGGCCCGCATTCCGAAATCGCGAATGTTCG
Source organism: Paracoccaceae bacterium (assembly GCA_965208685.1). Taxonomy (GTDB): domain Bacteria; phylum Pseudomonadota; class Alphaproteobacteria; order Rhodobacterales; family Rhodobacteraceae; genus JAJEFO01. Next base: position 3,972,971 of record CBDBPL010000007.1, read on the forward strand.
GTCGCGCAGCGATGGCACTCCTTGACGCCTGTTTGGCCACCGTTCCTTACTTCCGGGCGTCTCTGTCGGCCCGGGTCGCGACGGGCTTGCGATGGCCGGAAGCTCTGCTTTCCGGACGCGCCGGCGGGGCATCTCCAGCGGCGAAATGCGGGAGCCGTACTCCGTGTTGGTGGCAACCGCAAATCCAGCAGTTGTGGCAAACGAAAGTGCAACTGCTTTGGCTTGTTGTTTGGCGAGGCACCGGGGCCGCCGACATCGATGGCGTCGCGCCCCAGCCGGTCAAGCTTGGTGACGACGAGAACGTCGCCCGTCTCCATCCTGTCGAGCAGGCGGGCAAAGCCCTCGCGCTGCACGGACGCTGTTGCAGCGATCTCCATTCACGCATTCATGGGAGCAAAATGGCGACAGATGCTCGCCTTTGACAGGCCGTAGCCTGCCATGAGGTCTCAGGTCAGGACGCCCTGGCCTCGTGCTCTTCGGAGCTCGGTGGCCTGGCCAGCCGCGAGCATGGCGCGCAACCGTGGAGCCGCTGCGCTTTTCCCCACACAGCCTGTCGCATCCGCCCAGCTTCTCGCGCTGCATGTACAGCGACCTTCAGACGAAGCTGACGCGCGCGTGTCCAACCTTGGCCAAGGGGTCTCGATTGATCCTTGGATGCTCGCATCCTCCATGTCGAGACACTGAAAGTGACGCGGCCAGCATGGCGTCCCGACATGCGTGCATTTGGAGACCCTCCCATGACCCATGACTTCACGTGGCGACAATTCCGGGGCGAGACCATCCTGCGTGCCGCCCGGTGGCTTGGCCGATACGGCGTCAGCTGCCGTGACCTCGAGGAAATGCTGGAAGAGCGCGGCGTCTCGGTCGACCACGCCACCATCTGTCGCCGGGTGCAGGCCTGCGCGCCAATGATCGAAAGGCGTCTTCGCCGGCACCGTCGACCGGGCAGCCCTTCGCGATCCTGGCGTGTGGACGAAACATGATTCAAGGTCAATGGGAAACGGGCGTATCTCAACAACGTCATCGAGGCCGACCATGGCAAGCTCAAGCGCCTGATCAGGCCGACCCTTGGCTTCAAGTCGATGAAGACCGCCTACGCCACGATCAAGCATCCATGTTTCGAGGCAAGCCCGGATTCGGTCTCTTTCGACGGTTTTTGGGTATCCGGGCCCGGGTTTTCCACAGGCTGTCCACATCTGGACAGCCGTCCGGGCACGCCGAAGCGGGCCGGCCTCGTTGTCATGACCGGCCAGTTGATTCGTTCCTGCCTGGCGGGCCGCCGCGGGACGCGGCCCGTCCGGACGTCAGGTGGCGGCCGCCGCCTCGGTCCTGTCCTCCCACATGCGCCGATCGCGCAGCAGTGCGTTCGCGGTGACGATCAGCTTCCGCATCACCGCGGTCACGGCGACCTTGTGGACCTTGCCTCTTTCCCTGAGCCTTCCGTAGAACCCATCTCGGGATTGAACATGCAGGACGCCATCGCCGCCATGTACAGGACGTCCCTCGGCCGCCTCCGTCCGCCCGTGACGTGGCGCCCGCCCTTCAACGTTCCGCTGTCACGGGCGAATGGCGCGACGCCGCCAGGCCAGGCGGCGGCGGTCCCGTCACAGGAATGAACCGGGAAGGTGACGGCGCGCAAGAGACGGTTTTTCCACAGGAATCCGCGTCCAACTTATCCACAGCCAACTCCCGGCTCCTTTCTGATTCTCGGAGCATACGAGGTCTTCGAGGCAGTGCGCCCCTCGGGAAGAGGCAGGCCCGGGTCTTCCGGCTCCAGCCCCAGCATCAGGGGTGAAGTGCGTCTTGTCGAACGTGCCTTCGGCATTGGGCCGGACATGATGAGCGAACTGATGTCACTGCATGGTGCAAAGCCTGAACGGATCGCGCGCGATCCAGCAAGACTATTGAGTGAGAGCGAAGCAAGAACCACGCCCTCTGCAACTCCAGCGAACTTTTGCAACCGAACCCGTTGCACTCCTGAGACGTTCCGCGCGGGCTGACGAGGGTCCCAGACCCGCCTTCGTTTTTAGCTTGCGGGCATGGAAGCCTCGCAACTGCGAATCTCTCAGTAGGACTCTTCCAGGAGCACTCCGCCTGCTTCGATTTGCGGCGGCCCGGCAAGTCTCGACGAAAGATCTTGCCAGACCGCCCGAATGCCAGGCGTTGCGATCCTGGCCTGCTCTTCACTTCGCCAAATCGCAACAACCGACCACGTTCCGTCTTCGTTGGGCACATGGGAGGTGTTGATCAAGCCATCGATGTCATCGGGTCGAACGGTCGCGCGCATCTCCCGTTCGAAGTCAGCCTGGCCTTCCTCCGTGTCGAATTCAGGTGCCATCCTGTACGTTGTGCGGCGAATAAACATGTCGGCTCCCTCCATGACCCCCTGGTCCACGGTCTGCGCTGCTGCACCCCATTGGACAATACATGATTGACTGAACCTGTCGTGCAGCCACATACCTTTTCGCGCCCTGCCCCGGCAACACGGCGACGAGTGAAATCCGAACATCCTCGGACTCGGCGGGACGTTTCGACGAGCCGGCCTTCCACCCGGCAATCACGACGCCACCATGGAAGATGTTCCGTGCCGCGTTGATGTCACGGTTCGTCACCGAACCGCAACCTCTGCAGACAGACGCGAACACCCAAAGGCATGGGATGGCGACGCCTTCTCCTCGTCCGTCGAATCGATTTCATGTTCTTCCATCGGTCGTCTATAAGGCGTCTGAGTGGTCTCATTCCAAGCTGTGCGGCCGTCCCTGCCTGGCGTGGAAGTCAGCGGGGAAGTGCCACGCTTGGGGAGGCCGTTCGGATTCGGGTCAAGCTCTGAAGGATGGGGCTGCCTGCGAGCCGGAAGGCTCAAAGTTGATCAATTGGGAGGACATCATGATCAAGAAAATCGTTGGCGCTGGCATGGCGCTTGGACTCTTGGCAGGCACGGCATCTGCACAAGCCATCCTTACGGCCGAGACCGGACCACCCGGCACGGTTCCCTTCACCTCGATGACGGCGCTGGCGGAAATCGCCGCTTCCGAGGGCGTGGCGGACTTTCAGGTTGCTGACAGCCAGACGCTGACGAACTCCTTGCAGAACGTGGCAGAAGGCAAAACGGACGTTTCCGGTGCGCCCCTGATCCTGACGTTCCTGATGTCCAAAGGCGCTGGTCCCTACGCCAAGCTTGGCGCCGAGACGGGCACCGAACTGATAGGCAACGTGCGGGCGCTCTTCACCTACAACTACGGCGGTTTCGGACTCTATGCGTACGACAGCTCGAGCGTCAAAGGCTGGAATGACGTTGCCGGGAAGACCATCCTGAACGGACCGCCTCGCGGTGCCGCGCTGACGAACGACCGCGGGATCCTGCAACTGGTCAGCGGCGTTGAAGACGGCAAGGACTACAAGGGCCTCCAGGTGAATTGGGGCCAGATGGCCAAGACCATCACCGACGGGTCTGCGGACGCGATGATGCTTCCGGTCACGTTCCCCGACACCCGCATCACCCGTTCCCTGGCGGCCGGAGACATGACGCTTTGGTCCATCCCGAAGGAGATCTGGGAAGGCGAGGCGATGCAGAAGTACATCAAGAGCCCCGGGACCGCCGGCATCGTCTTTGATCTCAAGAACATCGCACCGCAAAAGGGTCTCACGATCGTCAGCGAAGACGGAATCTGGCGCAGCCCGACGACCGTGGGCGCGGAAGTCGTGCACAAGGATCTGGACGATGCCACGGCCAAGGCGCTTACCGCGGCGATGCTTGCGAATGTTGACACGTTCCTGACCAAGGCGCCGTTCATGGCGACGACAAACATGGGTACAGTCGGCTTCGGGCTTTGCGGTGCCGTGCCGCTGAAGTACCACCCTGGCGCCGTGGCCGCATATGAAGAGGCCGGTCTTGCGGTGCCTGACTGTGCGAAGCCTGGGTCCTAGGACTCCGAGGACGTAAGTCCCTGTTGGGGCCGCGGCAGCGTCGCGGCCCCGGCAAGGTTGAGGGCGGGCGAGCCAAGATGCCGGAAGCTGAAACCGCAACCAGCGAGTCAAGGAGCATCACCAGCCGGTTGGTCTTCTGGCTTTCGGTGTTCCTCGTGGTTCTTGGCATGGTAAACGCCATGCCCGGCATTCCGGGGCTTGACCAGCTGGCGACCGATATTTCCGGCAACCCGGAATTCATAATCCGAAAGTTCCCTTTCGAATACTACTACCCGTTCGCCTTTGCAGTGATGATGCTGATCGTCGCGCTGCACCATTCGATCTGGCGAGCCTGGAAGGACAGAAGTGCTGTTCGCCGCGGGTTTGGCCTGGCGATGGATGTCGCGCTGGTGGTCATGGCGTTGACCATTTCCATCACCTACCTGGCCGAAATCGAATCCGTTTGCGTCATCGACCAGTTCACGGGCGACCGCGCCCGACTGATCGCGGAAAGCCTGCAGATCGAGAAGGACAACGCCGCATTGTTTGGCTTGCCGGAACCGACGACGGTCGACGATCCGCAATGCCTGAACACCACCGGCCCGTGGCTCGTCCTCATCATCGGGTTGGCGGTCGTCGTCTTCCTGGCCTACAACGTCAAGGTCTGGGGCCTTCCGCTGGTACTCGTGGCCATTCTCGTGGCTGCCTACACGATCGGAACCGTGCTGGTCTGGTACTTCTTCGGCGTGGAAGACATCAACAAGTACCTGGTGACAAAGATCGGCGGCGAGCCGCGGTTGCTGTCAGACGGCAGGCCCCGCGTCCATGACATCCTGGTCAACAACGCGTCCGGCTTGCTGGGCCGCTTCATGGACATCATCCTGAACGAGATCTTCCCGTACCTGATCCTTGGTTCCCTGTTCGGTGCGTCGGCGGGCGGGACATCGCTGATCAAGGTTGCATTCCGCTGGACAAGAAACCTCAGTGGCGGACCGGCGCACGCGGCCATCGTTTCGTCGGCCATGTTCGGGACCATCTCGGGCGGGCCGATCGTGAATGTCCTTTCGACCGGCGTGCTCACGATCCCGATGATGATCAAGAGAGGCTTCTCAAGAGTCTTTGCCGGCGGGATGGAGGCGGCCGCTTCCTCGGGCGGGTCGATCATGCCGCCGGTCATGGGCGTCGCTGCATTCATCTTGGCGGCCCTGACCGGCGTCCCCTACAGCGAGGTGATCATTGCCGCAGCCTTGCCTGCCGTTGCCTACTTCCTGTGCCTGTTCCTTTCGGTCGTGTTTCAGGCGCGCAAGCAGAAGATCAAGCCGATCGGCGAACTGACCGAAGACATGCACATGGACCGCCAGGATGTTCTGAACCTGGTGATGATCTTTCTGCCGATCCTCATAATCCTGGTGCTTTTGCTGACCAGCAAGGAAAGCGTCGGTTGCGGCATCTTTGGCGGTCTCCTGGGCGCCGAGCGCGTCTTCATCGAAGGCGGCGGGTGCCGGGTCGAAAGCCTGTCCTGGTTTCTCAAGCTCGTTCAAAACGCCGCCGGAGACGCAGGCAGTGCCGGCTGGTGGGCGGTGATCGTGCTGTGCTTTGCACTGTTCCTGGATCCGGAAATGCGCGCCAAGCCGGCAAGGCTGCTGCATTCCTGTGCCGAAGCGGGGACATTGATCGCGACCCTTTACCTGATGTTCCTTGCCGTCTCGATCATCGACTTTTGCCTGAAGTTCACCGGCATGCCGTTCTTCATCTCGCTGGACGTGCTGCAATGGCTCCAGAGCCTGAACCTCGGCGCGGACGGCTCAGTCCTGTTCCAGTTCGCGGCACTCATCGTGACCATGCTGCTCGCGGTTCTTCTGGGCATGGGGATGCCGGCCGTTCCGGCATACATCAACGTCGCCTTGCTGATGGGGCCCGTGCTTGCAGGCCTGGGAATATCGGTCTTCTCCGCGCACATGTTCATTTTCTACTTCGCGGTTGCCTCGGCGATCACGCCGCCGGTGGCACTCGCAGCCTTCGCGGCGGCGACAATCACCAAGGCCGAGCCGATGTCGACCGGCTTTGCCGCCGTCCGTGTCGGGATCGTGATGTTCGTGATCCCGTTCGTTTTCGCGCTCTATCCGGAAATCCTGCTGATCGAGGCGGCGGTGATCGACCCAAGCACGAGCGTTGGCAGCGAATTGAGGTTCCTGCCCGGATATACCGGCGAGGTCCAATGGGGTCCGCTGGGCTGGCTGCTGCTGCGCATGGTGCTCGCCCTCTTCCTGCTGGCGAGCGCCCTGGCGCGCTTCGACCGTGCATCACTGCCAATCTGGGATGTCGCCGTCCGGCTGGTCCTGGCCTTCCTGGTTCTGACAAAGGATCCGGTTGTCTACGGCGCGGCGATCGTGGTGGCCGCTGCATGGCTGGCCATGCATTTCGCCAGGCACCGGCACGCATTTGCCGAGCGCGGCGCATAGTGGCGCATGGTCCACGCATGCGCGGGGCAAGGGAACGACCCACGGGAAAGTCGCGTTGGGTCCCGCAGCGGTTGGGTCCCGGAAATTGAATCGACTCTGAAAGCAGGACGTGCGGTGTTGCCGAAGAGCGCGAAGACGGCGGGGACTGCCGTGCCTGCTGCGGAACCAGATCACGGCAGCGCGTTCCGGCTGCAGCCGCTCGCACATTGGTCTCGACAATGACCGGGCTTCTCGATTGGGCGGACGGCGTGCGGCAACGGGCACCCGCTCCGGGAGCGGAGTACGCTGTTCAACCGCGGTTCGGTGCCACGGCGGACGGCGTCCCCGTCGAAGGCAACGACGAACCCATCCATGTCGGGTCGATCCAGCGGCACGATACCGACTTTCCCCTGCATCCCTTGGCGGCCTCCGGCGATATCGAAGCGACCGTTTCCAGCTTCGAGAGGGACTTCTGAAACCGCTTTGGCATGGATGCCGGTCGGAGGAGTCGAAAGCCATTGGTCATCGTGCAAGCGTGACCGCTGGCCATTCCTTCCGGCGCCTTCCCTTGACACCGGGCCGCGGAACCCGGCACATGGCAGCCGTCCTGGGCGGCTATTGCACGGTCCATCTGGAGCCGTCTGCGACCCCTCCCTGAAGGGGGGGCTTGAGGAACGAAAGTTCCGAGAGCCCAAGCTGACCGGCACGGGAAAGGAAACCATGAGCAAGACACTCGACGAGTCAGGCGCTGACCACGCCGTTCGCAAGGACGTCGAGGCGGCCTTGAACGCCGGGATCCTGACCGAGCCCCAGGCATCGCGTTTCCTGGCCCTCGTCGCCGACCGGAACGCGGCGGCAGGTGACGAGCCCTTCACCGTCTTCCGGGGCATGAACGAGATATTCATCATCGCCGGCCTGACGATCCTGTCCGTCGGATGGTCGGCTGGCGTCAGCGCCCTGGCCGCTGGATCAGATCTCCAGGTGACGGTTCCCTGGGCCTGCGCCGTCGCCCTGCTGCCCCTGCTGCTTCTGTCGGAGTACTTCATCCGCCGCCGCCGCATGGTCGGTCCGGCAATCGCGCTGGCACTGCTCTTCGCCATCAACGCGCTGGTCGGCGTCTGGTCCCTTGTGGAAGGCGACACGCCCTCGATCTTCGGGAGCTACGAAAACCTGCCGGCGACGTTTCTTCTTTCGGGCGGTGCCCTGTGCCTATGGTGGATGCGCTACCGGGTCCCGTTTGCCATGGCGCCGATCGCCTTGGCGCTTGTCACGGCAGCCTTGGTGTTCGCGGCCGACAGGGCCGAGACGCCAACGAGCTTTCAAGACATCTTCCTGTTCTCCGCCACAGGCCCGTTCGCCTGGATCACCCTGGCGGCCGGACTGGCAGCGCTGGCGGTTGCGCTCGCATTCGATGTCAGCGACCCGCACAGGATGACGCGTCGCTCCGCGCATGGATTCTGGCTGCACATCGTCGCCGCGCCGGCGATCGTCAACACCGTCGCCCTTTCCCTGCTCGACGCAGGCCATCCTGCAGCGCTGTTTCCGGTCCTGGCGATTTTCGCCGTCTTTGCGGTGATCATCGACCGCAGGTCGTTCCTTCTGGCTTCCTGCCTTCACGTCGTTGCGCTGGCCAACGCCGTGACCGAAGGCGAGGGTGCGTGGGCCGCGATCCTGGGCCTCGGCGTCGTCCTGCTGGCGCTGGGATCCTTCTGGACGCAGGCCAGGTCCTGGCTGGTTGGGATCCTGCCCGCCTGGTTTCCGAGGCGTGCCCTGCCGCCCGTCCACCCAGGCTGACGATCAGCAACCCTGATGTCCCGCACTGCCCCGCTTGGGCGGTCACATGCCGTCCATGCCCGTCGCCCGTCAGTCCGGACACGTCCAGGTCGCAACGCGATTGCAGACTTATCCAGAACTCCCGCGTCGTTCCGAAATAGCGTGCCAGTCGCAGCGTGGTGTCGACCGCATCGGCGCGGCGTCCAAGCACGATTTCGTTCAGTCGCAGGCGCGGCACCTTGATGTCGCGGGCCAGCCGATGGACTCCGAGGCCCGTCGGTTCCAGAAACTCGTCACGCAGGATCTGGCCGGGATGCACGAGCGGCCACCGGCGTCCCGAAGCGACGTCCGGGAAGTCAACGCCCAACCGGTCCGGTTCCTCTCAGGCAACGGTCATGTTCAATTCGGCTCCAGATGACGGTCCACGACATCGGCATCCCAGGCATTGGCGTCGCGCCTGACGAAGCGGATGCGCCATCGATCATGGACGCGAACGCTGTGCTGCCCGGATGGGCACCGAAGCGACTCCGGGGACATGCCAATTGCCTAGAGCCGGGTGCTGGAGCGGTCAATCCTCAACTCCAGCGGTTCACTGTCCGCCAGCGCGCGGCCAGACCGCCCCGCTGGCCGCCTTTCCTTCGTGCTGGCGGGATCACCTGCCGAATTGGGTTCAGGTTCGGGCAGGGCGATCCGGCCGTCGTCGCATGCCGCCCGAAATCACGTCCCGTTCCGCCCCGAGGCAACAGCCCGGCGACTGACCTTCATCGGAAGCACGGGACCCCACCGGGTTTCTTGAGGCGCGCCGAATTCACTGAATCCCGCTCGCCTGTATGCCGCGATCGCGCGCGCGTTTTCCGGGTGCGGATCGGTTGCGACCGCAGGGGCCCCTTCCTCAAAGAGGGTCTTCAGCCGTTCGGCGATGAAGGCGGAACCATGCCCTTTCTCGATCATGTCCGGCTCGCCAATGAACTGGTCGATGCCACGGGACCCCGTTGGAAGGCCGAAGAAGTGATGATCTTCCCAGCCATGGACCGTGTAGTCCTGCATGTATGCGAAGGGGCGTCCGGCCGTTGAGACGATCCATCGCGCAACGCGAGGATCTGCCAGTTCCTCTTCATCGCCGGGCTCATCTGGATCCCACCACTCGCGGACGTGTGGTCGTGATTGCCATTCCAGCAACAGAACGAGATCTGCTGTTGTCACCCTCCGAAAGGTGTATCGGCCGGTCGCTGGGCAGTGCATCAAGTCACGAACGGACAAGGTCTCTTGCCTTGAGGCCCATTCGCGCCGGGAACCAAGGAACCCTGTGACTTTCGCACAAGGTTCGTGGCTCTGCGCACCGTTTCGGCACTTTCACTTTCCCGTTTCAGGAACCTTGGCATCTCGCCGGAACATGCTGCTTGGCCATCACTTCGTGTCGTCCGCCGAAGTCATGCCTTGAGGGGGCGGCAAGGACAGAAAGGCGCCGACGCCTTCGCCGAGCACGGTCTGCGGCAGAACCCCGTCCCACCTCTTCGCGCGCACGAGGTCGACATAGAGCGGGCTGCGGCCCAGCTGCTCGTTGATCAGCCGGATGGCGTCGGCTTCCGCCTGCGCCTCCGTGAGCACGCGGTACGCCTCGGCGTCGGCCTCCAGGCGCTTGGCCTCCGCGTTCGCCTCGGCCGAATTGACGGCCTGCTGCGCGATCAGCCGCTGCTGGTCGAGCTTGTGCTTCTCCTTCTCGGCGTCCTCCCTCGCCTTCTCCTTTTCCTCCACCGCCTGAAGATAGGCGTTCGGAAGCGACAGGTTCTCGATCTGCGGCGAGTTCACGGTGACCGGGAACCCTTCGAGCTCCTGGGCCATGCCGTCCATGATCGCGGCGACCGCGGCCTGCCGGTTCCTGATAAGCTCGTCCGCCTGGAACTGCGAGATCGCAGCCTTTGCCGCGCTGCGCAGTTTCGGGTCGAGGATGCGAGATTCGAACTGGTCGAGCCCTCCGTAGTGTATGAACAGTTCCATCGCCGAATTCCGGTTCACCGTCCAGTTGATGGAAACGGTCGCCGTGGTCGGAAGCTGGTTCTTCGTGGCCGCCGCGAGGTCCTCGACATTCTTGCGCTGGCGAACCTCGATCCTCTCGATGCTGTCGGCTATCGGGATCTTGACGTGCAGGCCGGGCCCGACCTGGTCGATGGCCTTTGACCATCGCTTCACGATGCCGACATGGCCTTCCTCGACGGTGTAGACCGATCCGAGCAGGAGAAACAGCACGAGCAGGCCGATGATCGTCGGCGTGATCGCCCGCGCGAAGTTGACATTCATATCGAACGCATTCGCTTCTCCCTGAATGGCATGTCATGGCCTGATCATAGGGCGGGTGGCCACGGCGCGCCAGCACATGGCTGTGGGCCTGTTGGAGGAGACGGCCCGGGGCCTGCCTGCGGTGCCGACCGCTCCAGCCAAGGATTGATCCAGACCGATCCCGGCAGAAGACGGTCTTGAGCGGGTGGCAGGACCCGAACCTGCGACTTATGCCGTGGAACGGCAACGCACTTCCCTGGGCTGCGCCCGGCAGGGGCGCGTGGAAGTCCGTGGGCACAGGTCGTCGAATCATGCCCGGCCGCCGGTCAATCCTGATGCCTGCCGACAACTCCTTGACGCCGGGCAACGGGATCCGGATCGTGGAGATCGTCCGCCTTGTCAACAAAGAGACCCCCATCCGGACGGCAACGACACCGCCTGCCCTCCGCCAGCCCTTTCGGCCTTTGGCTTGGCCGCGGGTCGCGTGGACAGATTCCTGGCGCAGGCAATGGCGGCGTCCAGGAAGGCGGCGACGAAGCGGCCAAGGGTCACGACCAAGACCGCGCTGGCAGTCAACGCGCTTCGATCTCTCGCGGGCTGAATTCAGGTGAACGATCTCTCGATCCGGTCCAACGTGCGCATGGCGTCAAGAGTGTCATGCACCGACCCGTTCGGCTCCCGTCCTTCCTCGACGGCCGAGATGAACTCGCGGTCGATCAGTTCGATCCCGTTGTCGGACACGGCCACATCGCTCAGGTCAATCTGGTTCTCGCGCCCGTCATAGAGATCATCATAGCGGGCAATGTATGTGCCGTTGTCACAGATGTACCGGAAGAACGTCCCAAGCGGACCGTCGTTGTTGAACGACAGCGACAGCGTGCAGATCGCGCCGGACGGGGTCTTCATGCCAATGGACATGTCCATCGCAATTCCAAGTTCGGGGTGATGCGGACCTTCAAGGCCAAAACACTCGGACGCGACCTCGCCTGTCTGGTATTGAAACAGGTCAACCGTGTGGCATGCGTGATGCCAGAGCAGGTGATCCGTCCAGCTGCGCGGCTCACCCTTGGCGTTCATGTTGGAGCGGCGGAAGAAATAGGTCTGCACGTCCATCTGCTGGATCTTCAATTCGCCCGCGTCGATCCTGTTGCGGATCCACTGGTGCGACGGGTTGAAGCGGCGCACTTGCCCGGCCATCGCCAAGACACCTGTCTGCTTTTGCACGCGGCAAATCTCTTCGCTGTCGGCAAGAGAGTCCGCCATCGGAATCTCGATCAGCACCGGCTTGCCCGCATTCATGCAGGCAATGGACTGCTCGGCGTGCATCTGCGTCGGAGTCGCCAGGATGATCGCGTCGACGTCCTCCTGCGCAATGCAGGCTTCAAGCGAGGTCGAGGCAAATCCAATGCCGCGTTCTGCAGCCAAGGCATCGATCTTGGACTGGCTCGGCCCCATCACGGCCGTGACAGTCACGCCGTCAATCTCGGCAATCGCATCCAGGTGCTTCGTTCCAAAGGCACCATAGGCACCCGCGACGCAAATCCTCATCTTGATACTCCCAGATCTTTCTTGTTCGCCAGAATGACGTGGCCCACGGCCGTGTTGGAGGCGGGCACGTGGTAGTGGCGATGCACCTCTTCCACCTCGTCATCGAGCGCGCCGCGCATGATGTGCCACATGACCAGTTCAACCCCTTCAGAACCCGCTTCGCGCAGATACTCGACATGGGGCGTCTGCGACAGGCCGACCGGATCTGACGTCAAGCGGTCCATGAACTGAATGTCCCACTCCTTGTTGATCAGGCCTGCGCGCTTGTATTGCAGCTGATGGCTCATGCCCCCGGTGCCAAAGATCACCACGTTCAGGTCTTCATCAAAGCTCTCCACCGCGCGGCGGATCGCCTTTCCCAGGTTGTAGCACCGGTTGCCGGTTGGGGCAGGGTATTGCACGACGTTCACGCACAGCGGGATGACGAGGCAGGGCCATTCGTCATCTACGCCCAATTCGCCGAACATGAGCGAGAGGGGCACGGTCAGCCCGTGATCGACCTCCATCTCGTTCATGATGGTAATGTCGAATTCATCCAGTATCAGCGACTGGGCGACATGGCTTGCCATGACCTGATGATTCCTGACGACCGGCACCGGGCGTGGCCCCCAGCCTTCGTCGGCAGGCGCAAATTCGGCAGCGCAGCCAAGTGCGAACGTCGGGATGAAAGAGGCGTCAAACACGGTGCAGTGGTCATTGTAGACGAGAAAGACGACATCGGGATCGGCTTCCTTGATCCATTCGCGCGATCTTTCGAACCCGGCAAAGCAAGGCGCCCAATAGGGCTCGCCCGTCTTGCCCAGGTCCATTGCCGCGCCAATGGCGGGCACGTGGGAGCACCCCACGCCTGCGGTGATGCGGGCCATCAGGTCTCCCCCTCTTCGTCCCACTCGTGTTGATAGCGGTTCCCCTCGGGGGATCTACCGCCTTCGACCATCATCTTGCGATAGGCTTCATTGCCCATGCCCGTCATCAGCCCTGCCAGCTGCTGAAAGGTGATCCCGTCATTCGCGCCCAGCTTGCTTGTGTAGTAGATGTTTCCGCCCAGTTCGAGCAGCCGGTTCCAGTCGCGATCGACCACCGCTTGCCGCTGTTCCGCCGTCATCGGGTAGCGATCCAGGTAGGCCCCTTCGTCAGCGTTGAATGCATCCCGGTTCTCTTGCCGCCGAAGAGAGATGCAGAATTGATTGAGGTGAAAGCCCTCTCGCCCGCGGTCGGCGTCGAAGACAAGAGTGCCCGGGATGTCTTCGTAGTCCTTTTTCAAGGCCATTTGCCATTCCTCCTTGCTGGATGGAATCATCTCGGATCGCAGTCGGGTCAGAATGCCATCGCTTCACTTGGTCCGCAACGAACGCGTCTGCGCCCGTCGCCTGAAGGCGGCCCAGGTTGCCGCGGAGTGCGTGCGAAAAGACGCCGTGCGCACCGTTCACGTCCTCGCCAGCGACCATAGACGGTCCGAGCGCACGGCCCGCCGGCTCGGCATGCCCAAGCGACAAGCGCAGGCAGGGCCCGCGGCTTCCCGATGCGGATCGTGCGCGTGCCGGAAGCGTCAGGCCGGTCTCTCGAAGGCGATGGCGTCCAGCATTTCGAGCACCTTCGTCTCGATGTGCCCCGCGTTCAGCGACGCCGCGTCATACATTTCACGCGGCGCTGCCTGATCGATGAAGGTGTCCGGCAGGACCATGGAGCGGAACTTCAAGCCTGCATCGAACACGCCTTCCTCGGCGAGAAGCTGCGCGACGTGGCTGCCGAACCCGCCGACCGAACCCTCCTCGACCGTCAACAGCGCCTCATGGGAATTGACCAGGTCGAGTATCAGCTCGCGATCCAGCGGCTTGGCAAAACGGGCATCGGCGACCGTCGGGCTGACGCCCCGGTTGGCCGCCAGGATCTCCGCCGCGTCTTCCGCCTCGGCGAGCCTTGCCCCAAAGGACAGGATTGCAACGCCGCTTCCCTCCCGGACGATGCGGCCCTTTCCGATCTCGAGAACCTCGCCCCGCTCCGGCATCTCGACGCCCGTGCCCTCGCCCCTTGGATAGCGGAAGGCCATAGGCCCGGTGTCGTGTGCCACTGCGGTTGCCACCATGTGCACGAGTTCAGCTTCGTTTGCGGCAGCCATCACGGTCATGTTCGGCAGGCAGGACAGATAGGCGACATCAAAGGCGCCTGCATGCGTCGCCCCGTCGGCGCCCACAAGCCCGGCGCGGTCGATGGCAAACCGCACGGGCAGGTTCTGGAGCGCGACGTCATGCACGATCTGGTCATATCCGCGCTGAAGAAAGGTCGAGTAAATGGCGCAGAACGGCTTCAGGCCGCCCGCCGCCATTCCGGCGGAAAACGTGACTCCGTGCTGCTCCGCGATTCCGACGTCGAAGCAGCGCTTGGGAAAGCGGTCGGCGAACAGGTTGAGGCCGGTTCCGTCAGGCATTGCGGCCGTGACGGCCACGATCCTGTCATCGCGGGTCGCCTCGTCCGTCAGCGCCTTGGCAAAGACGCTCGTGTAGGACGGCGCATTGGGCCTGGACTTCTTTTGCTCGCCGGTCTCCACGTCGAACTTCGAGACGCCATGACCCTTGTCGCGGGCATCTTCCGCGGGCGCGTATCCCTTGCCCTTCTTCGTGAGAGCGTGAATCAGGATCGGGCCGGTCGCACGCATCTTGACCGTTCGCAGAACCGGGAGGAGCTGGTCCATGTCGTGCCCGTCAATCGGGCCGACATACAGGAAGCCGAGCTCCTCGAAGAGGGTTCCGCCCACCACGCTGTGCTTGAGAACGTCCTTTGCCCGCTTCGCGCCTTCGCGGAAAGGCTGCGGCAAGAGGCTGACGGCGCTCGTGGCGGCGGACTTGAGCTCCTGGAACGGAACGCCTGCGTAGAGTCTCGTGAGGTAGGCGGACATTGCGCCCACCGGCGGCGCAATGGACATCTCGTTGTCATTCAGGATGACGATCAGGCGCCTCTTGAGCGCGCCCGCGTTGTTCAGGGCTTCATAGGCCATGCCCGCGCTGATCGCCCCGTCGCCGATGACCGCAATGGCGTCGCCGAGACCGCCTTCGCAGGTTCCGCCCAGTTCGCGGGCCATCGTGAATCCCAGCGCCGCGGAAATCGAGGTCGAGCTGTGCGCCGCGCCGAACGGATCGTAAGGGCTTTCGGTCCGCTTGGTGAAGCCGGACAGTCCGTCCTTCTGCCTGAGCGTCCTGATCCGGTCGCGCCGGTCGGTAAGGATCTTGTGCGGATAGCACTGGTGCGACACGTCCCAGACGAGCTTGTCCTTCGGGGCGTCGAACACCGCGTGGAGCGCCACGGTCAGTTCGACAACGCCCAGGCCTGCACCGAGATGCCCGCCGGTTTCGCTTACCGCGCTGATCGTCTCCGCACGCAGTTCATCCGCAAGCATCCGGAGCTCGCCGTCCGAAAGGCGCTTCAGGTCGGAAGGCAGGGAAATGGTGTCCAGAAGTGGTGTCTGTGGCCTGTCGCTCATGATGCCTCCGACCCTTCAAAACTCCCGTGAGATAACAAATCTTGCCGCTTCGCGCAAGGGATCCGCCGCTGCGCCGTACGCGGCAAGCGCGGCCATCGCCTCGTCGACCAGCTCCCTGGCCTTCTCGCGTGCGCCTGACAGCCCGAGATGGGACACGAAGGTCGCCTTTCCCATGCCCTCGTCCTTCCTGAGACGCTTCCCGATCCTCGATTCGTCCCCCGTGACGTCAAGAATGTCGTCGGCAATCTGAAAGGCGCGACCGAGGCATCTCGCGTAACCCATCATGCTTGACGGATCCTTGCCCGCCAGCAAGGGGCCTGCGGCACAGCTCCAGACGATGAGCGCTCCGGTCTTGCCGTCTTGCAGGCTTTCGATCTCGGCCAGGCGCAGCGGCGTGTCAGCGACTTCGGCCGCAATGTCCATGGCCTGGCCGCGGACAAGCTCGCGCCCGCCGGCCTCGCGCGCCAGCGAAAGCGAGAGCGCCAGCTTCACTTCGGCCGGCGACGGACCCAGGGCGACAAGTTCAAAGGCAAGCGCCTGCAATGCGTCTCCAACCAGGACGGCGGTGGCTTCGTCCCATTTGACATGCACGGTAGGATGGCCGCGTCGCATGTCGTCGTTGTCCATTGCCGGCAGATCGTCGTGCACGAGCGAATATGCATGGATCGCCTCCACGGCCGCCGCCGCCCAGATCGCCGACTCGCCGGGGACGCCATGGAGCGCGGCACTCTCCAGGACCAGGAATCCGCGCAGCCGCTTGCCCCCGCTCAAGGCATGAACCATGCCTTCGAGAATCCTGTCTTCAGGAAACTCGGAAACCGCATCCTTCAGGCAGGCGTCGATCTCGCCTGCCCGCGCATTCATGCGTTCGAGGAAAGTCACTCGGCGTCGACCCTTTCGGTCCCGGTCGGCCGGCCTTCCGCATCAAGCGTGATCCGCGCGACCTTCTCCTCCGCCTCCGCCAGCTTCTTCTGGCAGTGCTCCTTCAGGGCGGCGCCACGCTCGTAGAGCCTGACCGAATCCTCCAGCGGGACTTCGCCTGCCTCAAGCATGCCGACAACCGATTCGAGTTCCTTCATCGCGTCTTCGAAGCTCATCTTGGCCATGGGTGTGTCGCTCATCTGAATTTCGCGCTGGAAGCCCCGGCATTCAGGCCGGGGAGGAATGCGCGCCCCTTTGCTGTTGACACGAAAATCGAAAAGGCAGCCGGTGCCGACTGCCCATGGGCGGGCCGCCCCCGCCAGGGAACACGTGAAATGCGGCCTCTGCCGCTCGCGGCGTTGCGCGAGCGCCCCGGGTGACATCGGTGGAAGCCGGGATTCGCTCGCGCATCCTGACCGCCTGCTTCACGGTTCACGCCGCCGCGTGCCCGAACCGGCGCAACTGCCGGCGCATCGCCGAGAGCCCGGCACCGCGGCGGCATGCCGGGGCCGGGCTTCAGCTCATGGTTCAGGACGGTTTGGATGGCGGTCTCCCTTCCTGTGCCGGTCAGCATGGGCCGTCGGGGCCGGTGCCCCTCATGCCCTCCCTTCATTGAAGGATCGCCGACGCTTCGTGCTCCTTCAGCGCATTGACATGGGCCACGACGCTGGCAGCGAGTGCCGCGAGATCATAGCCGCCTTCCAGCGTGGAGACCACGCGGCCGCCGGCATGCGCCTCGGCGACCTCGCAGATCGCGGTGGTCACCCAGCCGAAGTCATCTTCCGTCCAGTTGAGGTTTGCCAGCGGGTCAGATGCGTGAGCGTCAAATCCGGCCGAAACGATAACGAGTTCCGGCGCGAAGTCGTCGAGCGCGGGAAGAATGACGTCGCCCCAGGCGCGCCGCATCTCGTCGCCCCCGGTCATTGGCGCGAGCGGCACGTTCAGCACATTGTCATGGGCACCGGTTTCGTGCGCCGCGCCCGTCCCGGGATAGAGCGGCATCTGGTGCGACGACGCAAACAGGGTGCGCTCCTCGTTCCAGAGCAGATCCTGGGTGCCGTTGCCGTGATGAACGTCAAAGTCAAGAACGGCGACCCTGTCGAGACCGTGTTCGTCGAGGGCGCGCTTCGCCGCGATGGCCGCCGTGCCGAAGAGGCAGAAACCCATCGCGGTTTCCGTCTCGGCATGATGGCCGGGCGGCCGCATGGCGACAAAGGCGGTCTGCGCCTCGCCGCCGATCACGGCATCCACCGCCGCGCCGCAGCCCCCGACGGCATGAAGCGCGGCATCGAGCGATCCGGGCGAGACATGCGTGTCCGGGTCCAGCGAGACAAAGGACGACTCGGGAATTGCCGACGCGATCCGGTCGAAATAACGGGCCGGATGGCACCGTTCGACTTCGGTGCGCGGCGCGCGCGGCGCATCGTGCCACTCCAGGCCGTCCAGTTCCGAAAGGGCGGCGTGCACGGCTTCGGCTCTCGCAACGCGCTCGGGATGGCCCGGCGGCGTCACGTGCGCGAGCGCGGATTCGTGCCAGTAAATTCTCGTCATGCCCGATAGTTCGCAATTCGGGAGCAGATGCGCAATCACATCTTGCTCGGCGGGGCGGGTTCAGGCCTCGTCCAGGACTTGTCCTTCGCCGGGTCCCGATCCGTGTTGCGAACATTCCGGAGCGGCAATTCCAGATCGCCGCACAACGGTCCACCTCGTCAATCAAGTGGAGAGTCGCGTTGCCTCTATTGGGAGTGCTGCTTTCTGCCGCTGCGTTGCCCCTTCAAGAATGCTGCCGGAAGCCTGGCGGTTCCGGGAGATGCATTCGGGTTGGAGCCAGGGACAAGCGGACCTGTCCGGATTGTCCTTATTTCCAATGTACAAAGGAAGATGCTGCTGTAGATCCTGTGGCACTTTTGGCCGAGACGCGGACCGCGTACTGCGCGCCTGTGCCTCCGGGGATGCGAAACGTGCCGGTCCGACCCTTTGCTGGCGGCCAGCGGGCACACGGCGCCGGCCCCAAGGGGACATCCGGGCCCGCCGAATTCTCGACGACGGTGTCAGCAAGGCTCCGGGTGCGCCCGAACCGACGCTCCCGGGCGCGGGGATGCGGCCCTGATCCAGGTTGCCGAGCTGCGGAGCGCTCAATCCGGGGCGAGCATGTATCCGGACCCTCGCACCGTCTGCAGGTAGCGGGGCTGCCTGGGATCGGCCTCGATCTTGCGGCGAAGCCGAGTGATCTGGACGTCGACGGCGCGTTCCTGGGCCTGGCCACCGTCCCGGCCAAGGTCCTCGACAAGCCTGGCACGACTCATGGGCTGCCGCAGGCTGGACGAGAAAATCCGCATGAGGCGTGATTCGGTCGCCGTAAGTCGAACCGGGCGGTCGCCATGCCACATCGTTCCCTTTTCGACGTCGTATTTCAGTTCGCCAAGCGACAGGAACTTCGGGGCGAGCTGGGACGGTTCAGTGGGCGGGACTCGCCTGAGTATCGAATTTATCCGGAGCAGGAGCTCCTTCGGCTCGAAGGGCTTTGCAAGGTAGTCGTCCGCTCCCGCCCCGAGTCCGGCCAGCCGATCCGAGATTTCGTTCTTCGCCGTAAGCAGAAGCACCGGTACGTCACGGCTCTCCCTCAATCTCCTGCAAAAGCTCACGCCGTCCTCGCCCGGCATCATCACGTCCAGGACGATCAGGTCGAATTCGAGCCCGCGCAGGATGGAGTCGGCATGAGCGGCGTCGCGTGCGGACGAAACGAGGAACCCATGTCGAATCAGGTATTTTTGCAGCAGCCCGCGAATGCGCTCGTCGTCATCTACAATCAGGAGATGTGCGTCCGGATCCGTCATCGCTCGATCCCTCCGTCCCAATTGCGTTCGATCGCCCTCCTCCGGCCCTCGAATGCGCCCGGCTCGTGCGCGACACCCCGCCGCCGCGCAATCCGGGGCACACGTGCCGCGCCCGAGGCGAGGTGCACGCGAAGTTCGCACATGCGTGCGCCGGCTGCCGCTGTCGCAGGTCCTTCCAGATCGGTCGGCCGCAGTCCGCGCCGCTCGGCGACCCCGTGGGTTTCCTTGCCCGTGACGGCCCGCTTCCGCGATGGCGGCCCGGGTTCGATCGGGCTTCGATCGATTGCGGGATTCTCGGCAGTGGCACGAACTTCACGCCGGCACCCGGCGTCCCCGCGGGCGCCGAAGTGATCGAACCCTTGCAGAGACGGGCGGATGTCCCGAATCGCGTGCCGGACAGCGCAATCGGATCTGGCGGTCTCCGTGGCGTTTCCGCTGCTCATGGATCAGACTCCCTGAACCGCATGTAGTGCCGCCGCATGTCGCCGTCCATCATTGCTTCCAGCACCCTTCGAAACCCTGCGACGGCCTCGGGACCGGCCTGGCGAAAGGCCGCTCGCATGCGGTCGCGCTGGGCCGTCGACAACTCGTGCTCCAGGGCCGCTCCGGCATCTGTCAGGTAGAGATGGCGTTCCCGCCTGTCGCGCGTGCCCACCTCGCTCCGCACCAGGCCATCCTCGATGAGCGTCCTCAGGACCCGGTTGAGCGACTGCTTGGTCACGCCCAGGATCGCCAGGAGATTGTTCACGGTGGTTCCCGGCGAACGGTTGATGAAATGAACCGCGCGGTGATGGGCCCTGCCATAGCCCTGGACGGCAAGAATGCGGTCCGGATCCGCCGTAAAGCCCCGATAGGCAAAGAACATTGCCTCGATTCCCTTCCTGATCTGGTCATCGGTCAGGAAGAGAAGGGTTTCGCTGGCCGCTGGTCCGGCGTTCTCTGCCATGAACAACCTCCATGCCTCGAACACAATTTATGTCAGCCTTGTTGACATTCCAAGAGGCAACTGGTAGCGATTCTCGAATTTTCCGCAACTTTATGTCCGGTTCGGAACAATTCGCGCAACTTTTGCAAATGGGGACGGCCGATGGCTGGATATGACGATCGTGACGGAATGATCTGGATGGACGGCAGAATGCAGCCGTGGCGGGATGCAAACGTGCATGTCCTGACCCACGCGCTGCACTACGCCTCGAGCGTGTTCGAGGGCGAGCGGTCCTATGGCGGCAAGATCTTCGAGAGCCGCAAGCATTCCGAACGCCTGCACTTCTCGGCCAGGCAGCTTGACTTCGAGATCCCGTACAGCGTGGACGAAATCGAGGCAGCGAAGCTCGAGGTCCTGAACGGGAACGGCCTTGACGACGGCTATGTCCGCGCCGTTGCCTGGCGTGGCGCCGGCGAGGACATGGGCGTGGCGTCTGCGCGCAACCCGGTGCGGCTGGCCATCGCGGCCTGGGAATGGGGAAGCTATTACGGCGCCGCCAAGTTCAAGGGCGCCAAGCTCGACATCTCGGACTGGAAGCGGCCGTCTCCCGAAACGGCCCCCTACCAGGCGAAGGCGGCGGGTCTTTACATGATCTGCACGATCTCGAAGCACAAGGCCGAGGCGAGGGGATGCTCGGATGCCGTCATGTTCGACCATCGAGGCTACGTGGCGGAAGCGACCGGGGCGAACATCTTCTTCGTCAAGGACGGCCAGGTGCACACCCCGATGCCTGACTGCTTCCTGAACGGCATCACGCGGCAGACGGTCATCGGCATGCTGGAAGAGCGCCAGGTCAGGGTTCATGAGCGCCACATCATGCCGGAGGAACTCGAAGGCTTCGAACAGTGCTGGCTGACCGGCACGGCGGCAGAGGTCACCCCGGTCGGCCAGATCGGCGACTACAACTTCGAGGTCGGCGCCCTGACGCGCGACATTGCGGAAGGCTACGAAGCGCTGGTGCGGCAGTGATGTCCCCTCCCCGCATGCGCGGGGCGGCCGGAGCCAAGGACGCTTGAACTGCAGCGACTCGACGCGGAAGGGGCGACAAGACGGATTCCGCTGCGCCGCGACCGCCTCCAGCGCCTCCTCCGTGGCCTGCAGATGCTTCTGCCGCAACCTCGGGTTCATGCAGACCCCCACAGGGCCGGTGACGCCGGGACACTTGCTTCCCTGTGCGCAAAGCCCAATTTGGCCTTGAGCCAGCACAGGCCTTTCGTGATGGCTTGACCTGAAAGTCCGTTCTATAAACGGATCATGGAACTATGACATGATCTATTTGTGGAACCCTGACTTTCCAACCCGCCCAAAATCCGCTAGAACGATCCATAAATGAAGCATGGTCTCCTTCATGATCCATGCATGGAGCAAACAGAGCAATGGCGAAGCCCGCACAAAGAAGCTATTCCCGCTATGCCCGCGAAGCCGCAGAGCTTCTCGGGCTGATGATCCGCAACGCGCGCATCGAACGCAGTTCCACGGTCGCCGACGTCGCCGAACGCGCCGGGATTTCGCGCGGCCTCGTGCACCGCATCGAAAGGGGCGAAATGGGCTCCTCCATAGGTGCGGCCTTCGAGGTGGCCGCCATTGTCGGGCTGCGCCTGTTCGAAGCCGAACCGACAACGCTGACGCGCCATCTGTCGATGGAACGCGGCAAGCTCACCCTGCTGCCGCAATCCGTCCGCACGCGAACGAGGAAGGTGAAGGATGACTTCTGATCGCGCCGACGCGGAAGCGCCGGAGGAAGCCTATGTCTGGACATGGCTGCCCGGTGCCACGGAACCGGTCGTCGCCGGCCGCATCGCGCGGGACGGCGAGCGGCTGATCTTCAACTACGGTCAGAGTTACCTGGACCGGAACGACCGCATCCCGATCTACGAGCCGGAGCTGCCGTTGGGCAGCGGAGCGATCCCGGCCGAAGCCGGGCTGAACATGGCCGGGTGCCTGCGCGACGCCGCGCCCGATGCGTGGGGCCGTCGCGTCATCCTGAACCGGCTGTTCGGACGCAAGGGCAAGGATGTCGATACCGCTGAACTCGACGAGCTGACCTATCTGCTCGCGTCCGGCTCCGACCGCATCGGCGCCCTGGACTTCCAGCACTCGCCTTCCGAGTACGTGCCGCGCGTCGATCAAGCCGCGACGCTCGGAGAACTGCTGAGCGCCGCCGAGAAGGTCGAGAAAGGCGTGCCGCTGACGTCCGATCTCGATCAGGCGCTCTACCACGGCACGACGGTCGGCGGTGCGCGCCCGAAGGCGGAGATCCAGGACGGCGACACGAAGCTGATCGCCAAGTTCTCGTCTTCGACCGACCCCTACAACGTGGTGAAGGCGGAATTTGTCGCCATGCGCCTCGCTGCCGACGCGGGGCTCGACGCCGCCCCCGTGCGTCTTGAGCGCGTCGCCGGCAAGGACGTGCTGCTGGTCGAGCGCTTCGACCGCGCGAAGACGAAGGATGGCTGGACGCGCAAGGCGATGGTCTCGGCGCTGACGCTGTTCGGTCTCCACGAGATGATGGCGCGTTACGCCAGCTATGAAGACCTCGCGGAGATCATCCGGCATCGCTTCACCTCGCCGAAGGCGACGCTCCACGAACTGTACGGACGGCTCGCGTTCAACATCCTGTGCGGCAACACCGACGACCACGCCCGCAACCATGCGGCCTTCTGGGACGGCGAACACCTGACCCTGACGCCCGCCTATGACATCTGCCCGCAAAACCGTTCCGGAAACGTGGCCAGCCAGGCGATGCTGATCGTCGGTGACAACCGGGCGAGCACGCTTGCGACATGCATGGCGGCGGCGCCCAAGTTCCAGCTCAACGAGAAAGCGGCAAAGGACATCATTGAACGGCAGATCGGCACCATCCGGGATGGATGGGACGACATCTGCGGCGAGGCCGCACTGACCGAGGTCGAACGCAACCTGTTCGAACAGCGCATCTTTCTGAACGAGCATGCCTTCGAAGGCACGGCGGAGGGCCTGTGGTGACGGAGAACCTCCGTTCGAACCCGCAGCTCCTTGTGCTTCTGGCCGTGCGCGAGTGACCAGGGACACGCGGCAACGACGGAAACCGCGGTCAGCACGATCATCCATTCGGAACGGGTGCGCGTCATCCGGAGCCGTCCCCGAAACGCCCGGATCGTCGTCCGCGGCCGGGAAAAGAGACCGCGGGCAAGGGCCTTGCAGGATCGCCACTTGAACGAAAGCGGTAAAGGACGACGTCCCGGAGACCCGTCCAGTCGGCTCAGGCCAAGGCGGGAGAAATCATCCTTGCAATTCTGGAATTTGATTCCATATTTGCAAGGATGATTGATCGAAGGCTGTTGGAGACCGTCACTGCACGGCTGGACCAGTTTCCAGCCGTAGCGCTGCTTGGTCCGCGCCAGGTCGGCAAGACAACTCTGGCCCAGCTGATAGCTGCACACCGCAAGGGTGTCTATCTTGACCTGGAAGGATCGGAGGATCGCGGCAAGCTTTCTGATCCTGCGCACTATCTCTCATTGCACGAGGAGAAGCTGGTCATTCTGGACGAGATCCAGTTCATGCCTGGCCTGTTCCAGGAACTGCGTGGCGTAATCGACCGTGGGCGACGGCAAGGCAGGCGCACGGGCCGCTTTCTCCTTCTTGGTTCGGCCTCGATGGACTTTCTGAAGCAGTCGGGCGAGAGCCTGGCGGGGCGCATCGCCTATGTCGAACTCAGTCCTCTTGACGTTCTGGAAACCGGCACGGATGGCCGCGAAGGATTGTGGATTCGCGGAGGGTTTCCCGACAGCTTCTTGGCGGACACCGAAGAAACCAGCGTGATCTGGCGGGACAACTTCATCAAGACCTACCTGGAGCGCGACATACCGGTGCTTGGGCCACGGATACCGGCGCAGACCCTGCAAAGGTTCTGGACCATGCTGGCACATTCGCAAGGTCAGCTTCTGAACACGGCACGGTTGGCACGCAGTCTTGCCGTCGACGGCAAGACCGTTGCCCGCTACCTCGATCTCATGGTTGACCTGCTGCTGGTTCGCCGGCTGCCGCCCTATCATGGCAATGTGGCCAAGCGTCTGGTCAAGTCACCGAAGACCTATGTCCGCGACAGTGGCCTCGTCCATTCCTTGCTCGGCCTCGACAGCCGGGAAAGCGTGCTTGGCCACCCGGTCGCCGGCGACAGCTGGGAAGGGTTCGTGGTCGAGAACATCATGCGGACGGCACCAGAACGAACACGTGCGAGCTTCTACCGGACTGCTGCCGGCGCGGAAATCGACCTGCTGCTGGAGTTGCCGAACCGGAGACTCTGGGCGATCGAGATAAAGCGCGGCCTCAACCCGAAGCTTGAACGCGGCTTCCATCACGCACGAGATGACTTGAACCCGGAACGCAGCTTTGTCGTCCACTCCGGCAACGAACGCTACCCGAAGACGGAAAGCGTCGAGGCAATCGGGCTGAGCGATCTCTGCCGCACGGTAAGCCAGGCGTAGTTCGTCGTTCGGGCGATGCTCCCGCCCCGGTCCGGCGCGCCGGTTCGGGTGCCGGCTTGCACTGCTCGGGCCGGATGCGGCTCGGGAGCACGCCATTCTGGCAGCGCATCGTTCGGGCACAGCTTCGTCACAGCCATCCCGGCACTGGCCACGCTTGACGCGATCGACGCCACGGCCCGGCGCCCGGCGCCGCGTGAAGCGATGAACTGAATGCGCCGGAACTCGGGAACGCTGCGAGCGGGCGCCAGGAAGGTCATTCCGTGTCGCCTTGCCCGCAGTCACCAGTGCTGCCGTCTCCCGTGCTCCCCTCTCAGGAACGCTTGCGGCGCGGCAACGCGCAATTGCGGGAACGCCTCGAGGGACCAGGCCGTCATTGTGATCCGCAAGATTCTCGGATGACGCGCACGGCCCAGCGCGCCGCGTCCGCGACGGCCGGATCCGCATCCTCGGCAAGATCCTTCGCAACGGCCAGCAGCGAAGCATCTCCCGAATTGCCGATGGCGTAGAGAACGTTTCGGACGAACCTGTTTCGCCCGCTCCGCTTGATCGGCGAGCCCGCGAACTTCCTGCGAAACGCCTGGTCGTCCAGGCGCGCGAGTTCGCCAAGGCGTGGCGCGTCAAGATCGTCCTTCGCTTGGTAGCGCGCTTCGCGCGCCGCATGCGCAAACTTGTTCCACGGACAGACGGCCAGGCAGTCATCGCATCCATAGATGCGATTGCCGAGCATGGGACGAAGGGTCTCGTCCACGGGGCCTTCGTGCTCGATCGTGAGATAGGAAATGCACAGCCGCGCATCCAGCTGGTAGGGTGCCGGGAAGGCATCGGTCGGGCAGATGTCGAGGCAGCGTCGGCAGCTCCCGCAATGATCGACTTCCGGAGCGTCGGGCGTGAGCCCCGCGGTGGTGCAGATCACGCCGAGAAAGAACCAGTTGCCGAGATCGCGGCTGAGAAGGTTCGTGTGCTTTCCCTGCCAGCCAAGCCCCGCCGCCTGCCCGAGCGCCTTTTCCGGAACCGGAGCGGTATCGACGAAGACCTTGACCTCGCAGCCGGCCTCGTCAACCAGCCAGCGAGCCACCCGCTTCAGGCGCCTCTTGACGAGATCGTGGTAGTCGCGGCCCCGCGCATACACCGAAATGACCCCCCGTTCGCGCCGTTCCAGGTCTTCAAGGGGGTCATGGTCCGGGGTGTAGGCCTCGGCCAGGACGACGACCGAGCGCGCCTCCGGCCAGAGTTCAGCCGGATTCCCGCGCCATTCCACCCGCCGCTCCATCCAGCGCATCTGGCCGTGCCGACCCTTGGAAAGAAACTCTTCCAGCCGGCCGGGAACCTCGGGCACGGCATCGGGGCGGCAGACTCTTGCCGCCGCAAACCCTTCGGACAGGGCCATCCTGACCAGTTTCTGCTTGAGCGGGTCCTGCGCGCTCATCTGCCGACGGGCGGCGCGATGCCGCGTGCAGAGGTCACGACACCGGGATCAAAAATCAAGATCGGCATAGCGTGGGGGCGGAGGGAAGCCCGGAATCGTGTCTGCCAGCAGGCTCCGAAAGGCCGGACGGGACTTGATCTTGGCATACCAGTCACGCACCGTCTGGTTCAGGCTCCAGTCCACGTCCGAAACGTAGTCGAGCGCGGAGAGATGCGCAGCGGCCGCAAAGTCGGCCAGCGACAGCGCGGAACCCGCAAGCCAGTGCCGCTCCTCGAGCAGCGAACCCATGTACGCGAGATGCGCTTTCATCGCCCTCGCGCCCGACTTGATGCGGGCGCCGTCCGGATGCCCTTGCTGGGCGATTTTCTTGGTGACCCGTTCATGGAGCAGTTTCGAGGTCACCTCGGAATGAAACTTGTCATCAAACCAGCCGACGAGGCGGCGGACCTCGTGGCGGGCGGCGGAGTCCCTTGGCAGCAACGGCGGCTCGGGATTGCGCTCCTCCACGTATTCGCAAATCGCGCCGCTTTCGGCCAGGAGCAGGCCGTCGATCCGGAGGACCGGAACCTTGCCCGCCGGATTCCGGCGCAGGAACTCGGCACCGCGCTCCCAGTAACGCTCTTCGACCAGCTCGACTTCGAGCCGCTTTTCGGCGAGCGACAGGCGCACCTTGCGGCAAAACGGAGAAAGGGGAACATGATACAATCTGAT
This sequence comes from Paracoccaceae bacterium, assembly GCA_965208685.1. GTDB lineage: Bacteria > Pseudomonadota > Alphaproteobacteria > Rhodobacterales > Rhodobacteraceae > JAJEFO01. Next base: position 3,999,740 of record CBDBPL010000007.1, read on the forward strand.
CATTGGCTGTCCGGTCTCCAGGTGCGCGCCCTCAATGCCGCGTGCCGCAGCGAGATTCAAGGAGAGTGCGCATCGGCGCTGCCTCTTCCTCGATCATCCCGGCCAGAGGGTCCAGGCGCCGCCGCCCGGGAGGGTCCTTCTTCCGCGTGAGTGGATTCCGCCGGATCCCGAATGATCCGGTGGCCGTGCGAGCCCGAACGCGGGAAGACGCCAACCGGGCGTCCGGTCCGAAGCGTCGCGCGCGCATTCCGATCGTGGTTGCATGGCGTGGCATCCGGTTGCTACTGTCGGCACCAAGACACCACCTGGACCGATCCGCGATGCTGCGCTTCACCGAAGAGATAGTCCTTCTCCTGCCGGGGGTGGGGGCAGGCGGGACCGCCGCCCCGGTCCGCAGGTCCGCCCTCGACTGCGCGTTCGCCGGGGCGGTGCTGATGGACCTTGCCTTCGCCAACCGGATCGACACCGACCCCGAGACCCTGTTCGTCGTCGACCCGACGCCGACCGGCAATCCCGTGCTCGACCGCGTGCTGGCGAAGATCGCGGGACGGGCGGAGACGAAGGACGCGCGCAGCTGGATCGCGGCGCTGTCGGAAAGCGAGGCGCAGGTCGCCCGGGAAACGGCGACGCTGAACCTCGTCCGGCTCGGAATCGTGAGCCTTCCGGAGGGCAGCGTCTACGGAGCGCTTGGGACACGGCGCGCTCCCGTCGTCGACCGCGCGGTGCGCCGGGACGTCGGGCTGCGCCTTGCCGGCGCGCTGTTCTCCACGGACATTCCCGAGCCCCGCGACGCGGCCCTGATCGGTCTCGTGGATGCCTGCGGCATGCTCGGCGCGGTCTTCACGGACCGCGACATCGAGGCGTGCCGCCCGCGGCTCGACCTGCTGCGCGGGATGGAACTCATCACGCGCGAGATCCCGGGCGCGATCTCGGACATCGAGAACTGCGTGAGACGCCTCGCCGACGTGGCCTGAGCGCCCCGCCGCCGGACCTCTCCTCCCGGCGTCCGGCTCGGACGCGACGCCATGAGGAGAAATACCTCGACCGCGAAGAGCCGGTCCGCCTGCCCGGCGTGGCCTGCGGGCGCGAGGCAAGGAACCTGCTGAAGATCAGGGCCGAACCTGCCTGACCGGGCGTTGGCGCGCTTGGGTCGCGGACCGCGAGAAACGGTTGCAGGCACGTGCCCGGGAGCGCGGGACCTCGCTTGAACGCTGCCATGCTCGAAGCTGTCCTTGACGTTTCGACGCGGGCGTCCGGCCCGTTTCGCAGATCGCTTCGCCGATGATCGACGTAGATGCTGAGGCGGCGTTTTCCGACACGTGCCGCGGGCAAGCGGTCGTCATTTGTCGGCCGAAACGGTTCTCGAATTGTGAAGCCCTGCCATGGAAGGGAAATCGGGCCTTTCCGCATCTCTGTTGGTCGGGATCGTATCGGAGGCGATCATTGAGACCCATCTGCGACCAATGACTTTGCCGACACTGCGCGGGCAGTGGAATCGGCCAAGGCGAAGGACCAGGGAGGCTTGCATGGCAACATCCTTGGCAGGGTCAGTTTCCGGAAGCTCGAAGGCCCGGATCGTGGCGCGCAGGGGCAATGGTCCAGGAGTGGCATTGCGAAATCGGGGAACAGGGCGACAAAGTGCAGCCGCACGGTCCGCACCTGTCAATCCCCTTCCGCAACGCCGTCCTGACGCGCTTTCGCGCGACGCGCGCGATAGCTTGGAAGGGCAACGAGAATGACGGCAATTGCCAAGAGTCCCAGCGTCATCGGCCGCTCCCAGATGAACGAGACACCGTCGTAGAGTTGCATCGAGCGTGCAAAGTTGTTTTCCATCATCGCGCCGAGGATGAACCCGATCAGCAGCGGAGCGAGCGGGTAGTCGGCGAATTTCAGCGCGGTCGCGCAGATTCCGAAGCCGACCAGGATGAGCAGCTCGGTTGCATTGTTCTGCCCGATGTACGCACCCATCAGCGTGAAGAACAAGATGAAGGGGATCAGGTAGTTGCGGGGCACCGTCAGGACTCTTGCGATGTACGGAATGAGCGGCAGGTTGAGGACCAGCAGGATCAGGTTGCCGATGAACATCGACATGATGACGGCCCAGAAAATCTGGGGCTCGTCCAGCATCAGGCGAGGTCCGGGTGTCACGTTCAGTGCGATCAGCGCACCAAGGAGAATGGCCGTCGTGCCTGAACCGGGAATGCCCAAGGTCAAGAGCGGCACGAACGACCCCGTGCATGCGGCGTTGTTCGCCGTTTCGGGAGCCGCGAGGCCCTTGACGGACCCTTTCCCGAATTCGTCCTGCTCTTTCTTAGGGGCGATGTTGCGTTCCACCGCATAGCCGAGAAAGCTTGCAATCGTGGCGCCGGCACCGGGCAGAACGCCGATGAAGAAGCCTTGCAAGGACTGACGTCCGATGACGGGCGCGATGGCCTTTGCCTCCTTGCCGGTGATCCGCAACTCCTTGATCTTGCCATCGTCGCCTTGCAGGTCCCTCGGCTTCAGGACGAGGAACAGCGCCTCGGGCAGCGCGAACATGGCCATGGCGAGCGTGATGAAGCCGAAGCCCGACTGCAGGTCCATGATCCCCATGGTAAAGCGTGGCAAGTTGAACAAGGCGCCCTCGCCGACGGTCGCCATGATCAGGCCGAGAATTGTCATCACCAGAGCCTTGGCGACCTGACCTGTGCCGGCGAATGCCGCGATGGCGGAAAGGCCGACTACCATCAGCGCGAAATACTCGGCCGAGTGGAACAGGAGCGCCACGGAAGACAATGCAGGCGCAAAGATCATCAGCAGCAGCGCGCCGATGGTGCCGCCCGCGAAGCTCGCGATGGCGGCAACGGTGAGCGCCTTTCCGGCCTTTCCCTGGCGTGCCATGGGATAGCCGTCGAAGCTGGAGGCGACAGTCCCCGCAACTCCCGGCGCATTCAAGAGGATCGACGAGGTCGAGCCACCGAAGATCGCGCCGTAGTAGACTCCTGCCAGGAGGATCAACGCCGCGGAGGGGTCGCCCATCGAGATGGCGACCGGGATCATGATGGCGATGATCGACATCGGTCCCAGACCCGGAAGCATGCCGATGAACGTGCCAATGAGGCAGCCGCCGATGACCATCAAGAGGTTCTGGACGGAAAGCGCCGTCTGCAAGCCAATCAGAAGTCCTTCAAGCATGTCAGCCTCCAAGAATTCCAGGCAACGGGCGCATGTAGATGCCAAGGACCACTTGGACGAGATACCAGACCGAAACTGCGGCAATCAGTGCGACGGGCAGCATGATGTGCCACTTGCGTTCGCCCAGGATGAAGGAGCCGAGGAACAGGAGGGCGGATGTCGAGATCAGGAAACCCAAGGGGCGCAGGCAGAGCGCGTAGGCAACCATGAGCGCGAGAAGCAGGAGCGCTTGACCGAGGTTGTACTGGCCCAGGCGACGGTAATCGATGTCGGCTTCTTTCGGCTCTGCCTTCTCGAGGCCCAGGAGAATGACCAGTGCCGCGATGATCCCCAGGACCGAAAGGACTTTCGGAAAGGTGCTGGGCCAAATCGGGTTCCGTTTCATGAACGGGGCAAGGCTGCCATCCATGGTAAACCAGGCAGCGTATCCATAGGCCAGGCAGATGCCCAAGAGAGCAAGCGCGAGCCAGCGATCCAAAGCCATGTCGTACCCTCCTCGTGCCGTGGCGCGGCGGAGCGAACGATCGCTCCGCCGCCGGGCCTGTCAGAGGAAGCCGAGCTTCCTCATCAGGTCACCCATGACCATTTCCTGATCTTCCAGGAAGGCCTTGAAGTCGTCGCCTGAATTGTGAATGTTGACCCAACCGTTGCGTGCGCGAACTTCTTCCCACTCGGGCGTGCCGTACATCTTTGCAATGACCTCCTGGTACAGGGCCAGCCTGTCGGCAGGCAAGCCAGGGGCTGCAAAGAAGCCGCGCCAGTTGACGAAGGTGGTGTCGATGCCCTGTTCCTTCATGGTCATCGCATCGGGGGCCGCGTCCACACGCGCATCCGACGTCACGCCAATGATCTTCACCTCACCGGCATTCGCGAGATCGACGGCTTCCGAGAACCCGGTCGAAAGGGCAGCGATTTCGCCCGAAAGAAGGGCTGCCATGGCCTTGCCGCCGGCATCGTAGGGGATGTATTTCACGCCGAGCGCATCCTTGCCGGCCGCTTCCATCACCATGGCCGCCACGAGGTGGTCCATGCCGCCCGGAACCGAGCCGCCGCCGATGGCGGTCGCGCCGGGGTCGGTGTCAAAGGCGGCAATCAGGTCGGACATGGAGTCGATCGGGCTGTCCTTGCCGACGACGAGCGCGGCGTAGTCTCCGATCGTGCCCGATACCAGCGTCAGGTCGCGGAAGTTGTGCGGGAAGACACCGATCAGCGAACGGATCACGATGGGGGTCGAGTTGACCATGAGCGTGCCGTGGTTGCTCTCGGCGTTCTCGATCAGGAAGCCGATGGCCTTGCCGCCGCCGCCGCCAGACATGTTTTCGTAGGATGCAGTTCCCACCAGGCCCGCCCTTGTCAGCGCCTCGCCAGTGCCGCGAGCCGTGCCATCCCAGCCACCGCCGGCACCGCCGGGGATCAGGAAGTGGACGCTGTCCAAGACCTGGTGACCGTCGGCCGCGACCGGTCCGGCAAGGCAAAGGGCGGCGACGGTCGCGATCACGGCGCGACGGTCCAGTTTCAATGTCGTCATTTTCTTCTCCACGAATCGTTTTGCATCGTTGTTCACCTTGAGGACGAGGTTCGCCCACGGACGGCGGCAAGATACTGGCTGAAACTGTCGCGAAGCTGTCAGGCGATGATCTGATTGCGTTCACCTGTGGCGGTTGCAATTGCTGACGGCCTTGCGCGCTGTCCGGCCCTGTCGACAGGCCCCGGGAGAACGTGAAATTCGCGCTTGCTCCCTGTCCTGCACCGCCGGGAGCGAGGACGCGGTGCATCCGGCGGCTTCGCCCTTGCCCTGGTCACGGGACACCTCCCGTGGCGGGTAGGCATCCCTTGGTCATCAACTTGTTCGCATCATGTCTTTTTCATGCCCAGGTGCGCGCAAACACTGGCTCGCTCCATTTTCCCCAGCCGGACGGGACAGGTTCGGCCTGCTTGTGGTGGCCTCAAGCGGAGACCGTCCGGATTCCGTCGCCTCTTGGGACATGAAGACCGGCGGCAGCGGGCCGGCGAACTCCGTTGACGAATGGCACTGCATGCGTTCGCGGTGGCCGTCGCGTCATCCGGCCAGCCGTGAGCGCGGGCCGCGCCCCAAAGCGCCCCGCCCCGGCCCTTGGCCCGCCTGATCCCGTCCATCTGGCGTTGGGCGCGGATCTTGTTCTCGAACTGGCCGATGGCGCCAAGCATGTTGAACAGAAGTCGCCCGTCGCGTCGGAGGCGTCGATGTTCTGGTCCAGTGTCACCATGCGAAATGCTTGGACTCGGTGGCGACTCTGGGATTTGGCTGGATTTGGCGGCATGCGCAGGATCAGGTTCCGGTCCTGGTACCCCGGCCTCTTCAACGCGGCGAGTTCAAGTCAGTCAATGGAACGCAAGGTGGCTTGACCCCACGGATCTTGGTTATTCCGAACCGCGGTTTCGCTAAAGGGAATATACATCCTCCAGCAGCTTGAACCCTTCGGAAGGCGCAAGCGTCACGCCGAAGCTGCCGGGGTCAAATGGTCGGCTCGCAAGTCACTCTTCAGGGGCTCGGCGACTTCTACCCGTCTGGTCGGCTCGGAGCAACTGGATGCCTGGCCGGAAGACGTCATTGCGGTGCTTCTTGATGTCATCCCTTCTGACAGCCTGATCGCCCGCCTCGCGTCGGCGGTTGAGATCGGCAAAGGCGCGGGCCTTGAACGGGATCAGCAAGGATTCGTCCAGGACGTGGACACCGCCAATGGCACGGCGCGATGCGACAAGGGCTGCATAGTAGTTCGGGTCGAGAAGAATTGCAGACAAGCTCAGTACGTCGTCGGCGACGGGCACGGTTGTCAACTCATCTCCATCTTCGATCTCTTGGATGTCGACGCAGTTTGAAAACAGCTCAAGCATCGCGGGATGGCTTCTGTCTTTTGGGTCCTGGAATCGATGGAATTCGCGGCGACCCTCACTTCGCTGCCGCGTAGCATAGCCACCGGCATTCAGAAACGCCTTCAGCGCCGTCGCGAACTTGCCATCGACAACCTCGACACAGAGCACCATGTCGAGATCCTTCGTCGCCCGGAAATCGAGTCCGGCCTGGTCGAAGATGAGGGAACACGCAGCGCCACCAATCAGGGCGTAGCTGTCTTCCAAGCCCTCGAAGTGGGTCCTGAACCGATCTAGTCCTGGAACCATGGATACGCCTCCAGAAGGTGCTTGGCCGCTGCCACCACCCGCTCGTCACGGTCATCGCGAAACTGCAGGTAGAGAGACAAGGGGTCGGTCTTGCGCTCACCCGTCACGGTGACAGGATCATACCGCCAGACATCAAGCGCGAACTGTCCGTCTTCGGAAAATGCGACTTCAGACAGGTTCTTGTCAGCTTGCAGCACTTTCCAGTCCTTTGGTCCGACAGCGAAGTGTCTTATGCCGGATGATGCAATCATGGACCGCTCAGACAGGGCCGTTAGCCCGCCGATCGGAAGGTGCTCAGGAATGTGGGATCCCGCGCACCCAATTGGTGGGGCTCGGCTGGTGAAGTAGCGGCTCGCGATGACCGGTGATCGAAGCAGATTTCGTACACGTGCAAATGTCTCCGCCGGATCTTCTTCAAATGCGAGGTACTTGCTCCGGCCGCGAGGCTCGATCCTGGCCAGCCGGTGCGAGGCCAGTTCTTCGAACGCACGTCCGACGGTCATTGCGGAGTACTGCAGGTCTTTCGCCAGCCGGCTGGGCGACCAATCGTCATGCTCAGGCAGGAGAAGATGCCTGAGCGTTACGACCTGTGCGGCCGGGGACAGGTGATCTTCAGCCCCAGGAGCGCGGGTCCGGAAGTGCTCGCGAAGATCGGCGGCCAGCGAGGGAATGTAGAGCTGATTGCCGGGCACGACAAAGGGTACGGCCCGCTCGATCAAGCGGGCGCGATTGTAGGAGGACATGTGATCGAAGGTGAAGACGATCACGTCGTCGGTTGCGCGCTTCAGACTGTCGTGCCGCTTCTGAAGCTCTGCTGGTGTCATGCCTGCGTCAGATCGAACAAGAACGAATATGCAGTTGGCGGACAGGAGCTGACCCTGAAAGTACTCGAACTCTTTCGCCAGGAAGACCGGCAACGATGCCACGTTCGCCCATGATGCCAGTTCCAGGTTCACATGAAGGGCCGACCGCACATAGTCCCGCAGCTTGGCTGCAAGTTCCTTGAGTTCCATTTCGCCCTGCTCTAACATCATTTCGAACACTAACATTATTGTCGTTAGCGTGCAACTCTATGTTGGTGTAATCCGGGTTGCTGTTCCCAAACGGCATTCTCGAACCCGCTGATGCACCGGCGTCTGCGCCTGAAACTCGGCAGACGCGCGACGACCGAGCGCTCTCAAGCTTTGCATGTCGGCGTCTTCGCGGCGTCCGCGCCAAGGCCGGTCTCAAGCGCCGCCGGCGCCGGGACAGTCTTGTCGGGTTCGGGCTTCGTGGCCGCTGATGCACAGGAATCGGTACTTGACGGCGGGAGCCCCATTACGGAAGGCAACGGTGCGGCCGAAAGTGACATTCCAATTTGAGGCAATTCGGACTCTCAGCTTGATTGACGCGCTAGAGCCGTCCTTGAATCGCTACTTGCAGCGCACGAACATGGGCGGAGACTCCGCCGTCGCGACCCCCGGATCAGGGGGGCAGGTCGGCACAGCACGCGACTTCTGGGGGGCGGGTCCTTGAAAACAAGGCGCTTCCAGCGCCGAAACCCGCCAAATTCGTCAAAACACGCGCCGAGTTTCTGAAGTCGGGCTAGAGGAGATGGCGGCATGGCTGTCGTCCTGTGGGGTGGAAAAGGTCGCGATGGAGTTGACCTCGGTTTACTGGATTCCGGTCTACGAGGTGCTGGACCGGGCCGGCTTCGAGGTGATGCTGGTGCCGCCGCGGATGACGAAGCAGAGAGAGCCGCTCAGTATCATGGTTAGTGTCGGCTTACACAAGGATCGGCCACGTCCGGTGCGGCGCGAGTCCGTGCCGTGCCGGGACGGCATCAGTGTTCTGGCGAGCGCGTCACGGGGCTTTGCCCGCCAACATGTTGCGGCCCGAGATATGTTGCGGAACTTTCGCATCGGCCTGCCACGATGGGGAACCCTCCGTCCGGCCGCAACACAATTTCCCGTCAGGCAGTCGTTTGCCATGCTCATGTCTCCAACCAAAAAAAGGAGACATGGCAATGTTCGAGACACTCTTCACCCGTCCAGGCATCGTCGGACGCTATCGCGCAGCGCCGCTGCTGGATGAACGGCTCGGCTACCTTGAGCACTGCGCCCTGGTAGGCGCCCCTCGGCAGACGCTGCGCGCGATCGCGGCGCACTTGGTCATCCTGGTTTGCCTTCTGGACCTGCACGAGGGCGAGCGCGTCAGTCGCTGCGGACCGCGAGGCGGCCGTCGCGGTGGCGGCCGGCGAGGTCGCGGAGGTCGAGGGAATGCTGGACCGGATGGAGAAGGCCGCGACCCTGGTCGCCCTCGGCCAGGCGCTGCCGAAGCCCGCGCCCAACGAGTGGCGCTGCGGCGCGGCGCGCGACAGGGAGAACTGGGAGCGGGCGAACATGGGAGGAGCTGCGACAGGGGCTGGGAGCGGGCGAACATGAAGGAGGAGCGTGTAAATGACAACTTCGCGGATGACGCGGACCGCGCTCCGGAACTTCGGACGACGGGTCGCGACGGCCTACGGCTGGGACTGGACGGAGGATCCGGAGCGCGGGGCGCAGCCGGGCGTTTCGGAAAGGGATTGAGGATTCCGGCGCCGGGAAGGGTCCGGTCGGGCAGCTGGCCGCGTGAATCCCGGCAAAAGGCGTCACGAGAGCCTCGCTCGCGGGTCCTGACACGCCGGAATGGCACTCAGCTCGACGAGAGACGCCGTCTTAGACCCCCGATCGGGCCGGAAAGGCCGGAAAACGGGGGTCTGCGCCCTGGAAGGCCGTCAGCCCTGTCGCCTGCAGCCAGGGGGGCGACCGGACGGGAGCACGAGATGCGTCCTCATCCCGTCTTGAGGGGATCGTCCGCGTTCCCGAACGGCGACGGCTCCGGCGGCTTCCAGTCCCGGTCGCCGTCCTTCTTGCCGGCCTGGCTTCCCGAAGTTCCTCCGGAACCCCCTCCGCCCTGGCTGGCCAGCCGTTCGAGATTCTCGGGGGACAGGCCGTAGCGGACGACGTTGCCCTCGTGGAGACCCTCGACCGCCTTCCGGACCGCCTCGACGACCTTCGCGCGTTCCCCGACGCCCTCCCGGGCGCACATCGTCTCCGCTGCCGCCCGGTCGAACCCGCCATGCTCCAGGACCAGCTGGCGCACGGCGCGCTCGATGAAGGCCCTGTGCTCGATCGCCAGACGCGAGACGGCGCCCTGCGAGACGGTCGGGAACCAGTAGCGGTCCGCCGTCGCCAGGTAGGAGTCGACGAAGACCTCGCGGGCCAGGGAGATGTCGCCCAGCTCGTACACTCCCAGCAGCCCGTCGACGTAGTCGCGGTGGCGCGTCTCGAAGAAGGAGAGCGGCGAGAGCCCCGCCTTCAACAGCGGGATGCTGGCGGCGACGCGCGAGGTCCGCTTGTTGCAGTCCTCGAACGCCTGGAGGAGCGGAACATGGACGCAGAGGAAGAAGGACTGCTCGAAGGGGTCGGAGATGGCGGCGGCCTTCTCCGCGAGCGTCTCGAACGCCTGGGCGATCACGTGCGGGTCGTTGGGGGGCATGTAGGCGGAGCCGCCGATCCGCACCTCGTGGGTCCGCAGCGCCCCCTCCCACATCGGGTCCGGGAGCAGCTCGGCGGAGACGAGGGCGTGGACGCTTCGGAGCGTCCACGCCGAGACGGGGGGCACGTCCGGGTCCGGGCGGATGTGGCCGACGGCGCGTTTGTGGTTCAGGACCATCGTCGTCTCCTCTCGCGTGCGGCCCTCCGCCGCCTCGCCGAACCGCACGAGGCGCTCGGTCTCGAGCAGCGAGTAGGTGTTGCCCTCGAGGCGCGAGGAGGCCCAGGACAGGTCGATCATGTAACGTTCCAGCACGCGGCGGTCCGTCGCCCCGGGACGTCCCGGCGGCGGCGTGCCGACCTTTCCCAGCGTCTCTCGGTCCCCGGCGCCGATATAGGACGTCCTGTTGGGAACGTAATCCTCGAGGAACGAGATGTCGTACCCGACGGGAGGGCGGCGGTCGGGCGGCGTCTCCAGGTGCCGTCGCACGACGGCGGGGCCCTCCAGGGTCCAGCGCGAGGAGGGTCCCGCGCCCGTGGCCGTCACGAAGCCGTCGGACTGCAGCGCCTTCAGGTTGTACCAGAACGCCTGGCGGGTCATCTCGGGCGCGATCGTCAGGCGGATGTCCTCCGTTCTTGACGGCCCGCGTTCCGCGAGGAGCGCGATGATCTGCTCTTTCCTGTTCATTGTTCACCCGTTTTTTGACGATTCATGATTCGCATGTCCTTATGAAAAAGGCAATTCAGCGAATGGTCAAAACGGGATTTTGACCATTATCCGGATGGCGAACAGGCGGGAAGGGACGTCTCCCGGGCCGATCAGCCTGGCCCCAAAAACGGAGATGCCGCGTCTGGAATCCTGAACGCCGATTCTGATCCCGGCGTCGTACGCCCTGCTTGACGATCTGCCTGTCCGTTCACAACCGGTCAGATGCCTTTCCGCTCGTTCTCCCCCTTGCAGAAGCTGAAGAAGAGCGTTGGCGTCTGCGGCTTGCCGGTGCGTTCGGTCCACACGCGGAATCCGTCAAGCGTTTTCTGGACGTCGGCCCAGCAGCCGGCGTCGTGATACGCCTGCTCCCAGATCGAGTCACGAAAGTCGTCCCGGCTCGCGGGCAGCGGCGGATGGTCGGCGGGACGCTCGGCGGTCCCGGCCTGGCGCTGCCGCCGGCCCGCCGAATGCCTGTCCAGCTCGGCCTTCGCCGCGCGCTTTCCGGACAGGGGCTTTTCCGTCCAACTGATCGTGACGGACGTCACGGACCGCCCCGTCTTGTGCGGCACGGCCTCGAGCGTCCAGCGCGACGTGGCGTTGATTTCCTGGATCGCCGGCGACAGGGCCCACTTCTTCAGGTTGCTGAACGTCGAGAGCTTCCCCTCGCGGACGCCCAGCACCTGGCGCAGGTGTCCGACCGTGAACTCCTGGCGGTTCGTGCGGGTCTTCTCGAAGTGGGTGCTGCAGTAGCGCAGGAGCGCGATCGCGTAGCGCGACCGCATCGCCAGGAGGGCGGCTGAGTCCAGCTTGGTGTGGAGGTCGGACTCCGCCGGCAGCCGCCTGAACACCTCGCCGAACCGCCACCGGATGACGAGATCCCCGTTCGTCTCGTCACGGTAGTCGATCGTGGCCTGCGGGACGATGGTCCCGATGTGCTCCTCCTGCCTGTCGGGCTCGTCGAGGCTGACTTCGCCGAGCGCTTCGATGGGCTGGCCTGCCAAATGCACCGCAGCGGAGGTCGCAGCGCCGCCGATGTCGTGGTGGTTTCAAGCCGCACCAATGTTGAGCGCAGACGATTCAATCTGGCCCACGAGTTGGCGCACCGTGTCATTCGGGCGACCGGGAACTCGGCGATCAAGATCGAGAAGGCGATGCACCGATTTGCCGGGGCGTTCCTGGTGCCGACCGATCACCTGATCGAGGAAGCTGGTTCATCGCGCAGCGGAATGACCTACATGGAGATCATGCGGCTGAAGCGGCTCTATGGCGTATCGGCGGCCGCCATGCTGATGCGTCTCGGCCAAGTTGGCATCTTGCCCCAGTCGATGATCGACTACGCATTTCGAACTTACGCACGACGCTGGCGCACCTGCGAGCCGGATGAGATACGCGATGACGAAGGGTTCGGCGCCCTTGAACATCCGCAGCGGTTTGAGCGTCTGGTCTGGCGGGCGCTCGGCGAGGAACTGATCTCGCCGGTACGCGCCGCTCAGATGCTGCGACTTCCGCTATCCACCGTCGAAGAGAACATCAGGGGATAGCCTGTCTCGTGGCCCGCGTGATCGTCAACGATGCCAGCTGCTTGATTGATCTTCGGAAGGGTCGGTTGTTGCGCGTTCTGTGCGGCCTGCCCTACGAGTTCATCGTACCACTTCCCGTGCGCTTCAGCAACATCCTGGACTCCCATCCGTACATCCGTGCCAAATTCATCCGTGGTGACTTCGTCGCCGCAGCGGCACAGGTATACCGAAAGCAACGAGCCAAAACCGTTGGCACTTGGATCGCCATGACGTCCGGGCCGACATGAAACGGTCCGGCTTTGAAGGCCGCACAATCGTGAACCGGTGATGTCAGGTTCCGCTGCTTGTGGTTGGATCCAGCACGTCGCGCAGCCAGTCACCTACAATGCTCATGGACAACGTGGTGAAGAAGATCGTGCATCCCGGCACGCCGGCAATCCACCACGCGTTCAGGAGATAGTCCCGCCCGTAGCTCAGAAGGTTGCCAAGGGACGTGTTGGGGGGCTGGATGCCGACACCCAGGAAACTCATGGATGTTTCCAGGATCACGGTTTCCGGAAAATTGATGGAAACCTGAACGACCAGCGCGGCCAGAATGTTGGGCAGGATGTGCCTCAGGTAGACCCGCAACGTGCCCGCGCCAAGCAGCCGGATCGCTGCCGCGTAGCCATGATTGACCGCCGACAATGTCATCCCGCGGCTGATTCTCGCATAACGCTCCCATCCCTGAAATCCGACGAGCAGGATGAAGAGCAGCATGTTGCCGGTGCCCATGACGGCTATCACCGAAAGCGCGATGATGACGAACGGCATTGATGCCTGGAAATCGACGAGGACCATGATGACGTCGTCCACCCAACCGCGAAACCTCGCCGCAACGAATCCGATGCAACTTCCCACCACCGCGCCGAAGAGGGTTCCAAACACCGCCACCAGCATCGTGAGCTGGATGGACGAGAACAGCCTGCTGAGAAGATCTCGCCCGAGGTGGTCGGTTCCCAGGAGATGGAAGTCGCCGGACGTCCCGGTCGCGCCCGGAGGAAGAAGCCGGGACAGGAGGGCCGTCTGCTGGTAGTCGTAGGGCATGATCCAGCGCGCCGTTACGGCAATGAACAGGATCATGACCAGCCACAGCATCGCCAGCTTGACGGTGACAGGTGACGCAACGACGTGCGCGATGGCCACTTGGCCCGGGGAGCGGCGTTCGAATGCTTCGCTTGCGTCAGCGTAGGCCATCGTCACTCTCCCGTGCCGGACGCGTATCGCCTGCGCGGGTCGATCACCAGGTACAGGAGATCCACGGCGAGATTGGCAAACACCATGGAAGCGGCCGTGATCATGACGACGGTCTGCACCACTGCCAGTTCACGCGCCGTGACCGCGTCGATGAGCAGGCGCCCGATGCCGGGCCAGGCGAAGACGGTTTCGGTGACGATGGAGCCGCCGATCAGGGTCCCGACCATGAAGCCCATGATGGTGATCGTCGGAATCGCGGCGTTGGGAAGCGCCACGGTCCAGATGATTGCCCGCTCGGTCATGCCGCGCGCACGGCATGCCCTGATATATGGCGCGTTCAGCACTTCGAGCATGGACGAGCGAACGAAGCGCGCGATGACGGCGGCGCCAGCGGTGCCGAGCGTGATCACCGGCATGATAAGGTTGTACCAACGGTCGCTTCCGTAAGCCGGCAGCCACCGGAGCGTCACCGACAGAAGGAAGATCAGCAGGATCCCGAGAAAGAAGTTCGGCAGGCTGAATCCGGTTACGGACACGGTCATGATGCCCCGGTCGATTGCGGTGCCGCGGTTGACGGCCGCGAATATGCCAAGCGGGAATCCGGCGATGACGATGAACGCGAACGCCGTCAGCGTGAGTTTCAGGGTCGCGGGAATGCGTTCGGCGACGATCTCGATCGCCGGCCTGCCGTCGCGGTAGGCGTTCCCGAAGTCACCCTGCAACAGGTTGAACCAGTATTCGAGATACTGGACCCCAAGGGGCCGATCGAGCCCCCACTGCTTGCGAAGCTCGTCCAAGATGGCGGGGTCGGTGTCATCTGGCATCATGGCGGACACGGGGTCGCCCGTAAGCCGGAGCACGAAGAACACGAACGTCACGACAAGAAACAGCGTGAAGAGCGTGCGAAGCAGCTTTCGGATCACGAACCCGGTCATTGCATGGTCTCCATGGTGCGGGACTCCGTCCCCTCGACATCCGGCATCGAAGCGAGCAGCTGCAAGGTGTAGGGGTGCTCCGGCGCCTCGAACGTGGGAGAGGTCTCGCCGAGCTCGACAAGCTGGCCGGAGCGCATGACGGCGACGTGGCTGCAGAGCGAGCGGGCAAGTCTCAGGTCATGCGTGATGAACACGATTGACAGATCGTGCATCCTGTGCAGCTCACGCAGGAGTTCGATGATCCGCGCCTGGACCGACACGTCGAGCGACGCCGTGGCCTCGTCGCAGATCAGCACCTTTGGCCGGAGAGCCAGTGCGCGCGCGATCACCGCGCGCTGGCATTGGCCGCCGCTGATCTCGTGGGGATAGCGGGTCGCGAGGTCCGGTGCCAGTCCGGCGGACTCGAGGAGTTCGCGCCGCCGGGCGCGCCGCTCCTGCTTGGTGCCGATTCCGTGGATCTCAAGCGGTTCCTCGATCTGGCTGCCGATCGTGGCCCTTGGATCAAGGGACAGGAATGGATTCTGCGGCACGAGCTGCACCGAACGTGCAAACGCGATGTGATCGGACGTGCCGAGAATGGGAACCGGCTTGCCCATGAACGTGGCCGTGCCCTCGCTTGTCGGCTCGATTCCCAGCATGAGCTTTCCGATCGTGGACTTGCCGCTGCCACTCTCGCCGATCACGGCCAGCCGGTCGCCTTCGTTGAGCGACAGCGTGATGCCGGACACGGCCCGGAACCTGCCGCGGCGCGTGGCATAGTCGCAGGCCGCGCCGTTCAATGACAGCAGCGTGTCCGGGCCCGGCTCGTCCGCAGGACGGGAATGCGAGCGACGTTCCGGGCGTTCGGCCCGGCCAAGACCGCCCGCCAGCGGAAAGAAGCAGGCGACGGAGTCGCCGCCGTCGCCCTGTGCGCCCAAGGGCAGCTGCGTCCTGCACCTTTCCTGCGCATTGTGGCATCGGGGTGCGAATGCACAGCCTGGGGGTCTCTTGTCAGGTGCCGGAACCTGGCCTTCGATGCCTTCAGGGACATGGCCGGAAAGGGTCGGCATCGATTCGATCAACCCAAGGGTGTAGGGATGGCGCGGCGCGTTCATGATCCGTTCGACGGACCCGGATTCGACGATTCTGCCCGCGTACATCACCGCGACGCTGTCACACACTTCCTTCACGACGCCGAGGTCGTGGGTCACGAAGACGACTCCCATTTTCGTCTCCTCCCGCAGCGACTTGATCAGGTCGAGGATCTGGGACTGCACCGTGACATCGAGCGCCGTCGTCGGTTCGTCGGCAAAGAGCAGTTCGGGACGCCCCGCCAGTGCCACGGCGATCATCACCCTCTGGTTCTGGCCGCCCGACAACTGGAACGGGTAGGAGTGAAAGCGCTCTTCCGGATCCGGCATTTCGACGCGCCTCAGGAGATCCAGCGCGATCTCCCGAGCCTCGCCGGTGGACACCCCTCGCAGACGCGCGACCGTCTTCGTGAGCTGCTTGCCGATCTTTTCGATCGGATTGAGCGAGGCGCTGGCATCCTGGAAGATCATTGCCGCCTCCCGGCCGCGCACCGAGACAAGCTGGCTTGCACTTGCAGCGTCCGTGATCCGTGTTCGCGCAAGACGGATTTCGCCCTCCGTTTGCCAGGCGGAACCCAGGAGCCCGAGCGCCGCGAGGCACGTCACGGTCTTCCCGCTGCCGCTCTCGCCGACCAGGCCGAGGATCTCGCCGGACCTCACGCGCAGCGACACGTCCTCGACGATCGCGCACTTCCAGGCTCCGGTCTTCAGGCTGACGGTGAGGCCGGAGATCTCGAGGGGCGTCGAGCGGTCGGCCTTCAACTCTTCTGCGGGACCTTCCATGGTGTTCTCCGTCGTGATCGACGAACCCTTCCCTTCATCGGGCGTCGCCCTCGGCGCGCCGCGTTCCGCCAGTCCCGTCGTTGCGGACTGCCGAGCACCCTGCAACCAGGCTTGGATTGTCCAGCACCTGAACAGGCGGTTCGTTCGGGTTGGACAATCGCCAGTTGATCATCGACACGAGGCCCCGGACGACATGCTCGGTTGTGCGCCCGACTGCGGTAAAGCGCGCGTCCTCGGGGTAGGACTCGGTGTCCACGCGCAGGCTCACGACGCTGACGTCCGCCGGGATCTCGAACCCGGCGGACCGGAAGCCTTCCTTGATCGACGCGGGCTCGAATCGGCCCGACACGATGAATCCGGTGGGCAACTCGGAGACGTTGGCCAGGTCCGTCTGCAGCGCGTCGCGGATCTCCGATGCAAGCAGCCTGCCTTCCTGGTCGGCGGATGCCCGCACGATCAGCGATTCGGCGTCTCCCGGCAGGGAGGCGTGATTCTGCAGGAAATGGTTCTCGATTGCCGCGTAGCCTGCGGCGGCATCCAGCCTCTCGGTAAGCAGGCCGATTCTCGCGTGCCCGAGTTCCCTCAAGGAATTCAGCGCCAAGGCCATGCTCTTGGCCCTGTTCCGCACGAACACGTCGACATCGAGGCGTTCGAGCTCGCGACCCTCGACGATCATGTGCCTGGCCTTCGACTTGAGCATCGCGACGACTTCGACAGGGAGAATCGAACGCCTTGGCTGGAGCACGCACACGTCGTAGCGCCCGTCGCCGAGCACGTCCCCGAGTTCGATTGCATCGCTGTAGCTGACGGTTATGGCCCTGCAGCCTGCCTGCAGGAGTTCGGTCTGCAGGGAATGGGCGACCTTGTAGCCCCGCAGGCTTGGCGTCGAATGGCTCACGATCAGGATCCGCGCCGCACGCGCGCGTCCATGGATGCTCGACCGGGCGATGTCCCCTCCCGTCACGAAGGATCCGCGCCCGACGAAGCTTTGTATCAGCCCCTCCTCCTTCAGGACATCGAAGGCGCGCTGGACCATGAACACGCTGACGTGATGCCGGCTCGCGACGTCACGCATGGTCGGCACCCTGCTGCCGGCCTCAAGCGTTGCGAACTCGCCCCGCAACCGGTCCACCAATGTTGTGCTGCTGGAATTGTCCTTCATCGACACGCTCCCTGATTCGACATCATGACGGAGCCGAATCACTTAGTCAAACATTTTATGGCAATTGTATGCGTCGCTTTTGCCATGCTGGAATTCATTTATTTTATTGAATTAAAATAATTTTCTGTTCGCTTGCACCTGTGGGTGCCGCGTTCACAAACATATTGTAATGATTGTATTGTCTGTTAGAATGTGTGCGAATCGCGTTCACATTGTTGCTTGACCGATGGGAGGACACGGAAATGCTGACAGTTGCCAGGAGAGGACTCCTCAAGGGCGCCGCCGCCGTCGCAGGCGTGACCATGCTGCCGCGCACGATCAGCGCCCAGGAGAGGCGCGACATCGTCGTCGGGGTGCAAAGGCTGCCGGAGAACATAAGCCCCGGCCGGGACACGGCCGACTACACGGTCCCGATCTCGTACAATGTCTTCGACAAGCTGATCGAGCCCGACTTCCACAACCGGATGCAGCTTGGCCCGGGCCTTGCGACCTCTTGGGAAATCGAGGGATACCGGGAAATCGTCTTCACGCTCCGGCAGGACGTCAGGTTCCACAACGGTGACGAGATGACGGCGGAAGACGTCGCCTTCTCGTTCTCCAGCGAGCGCCGCGAGGGGGACGGGCCGGTGCGCCTGGCGCAGTTCTTCTCCAACGTCGCGGAAGCGAACGCCCTTGACGACCACACGGTGCGGATCGTGATGGATGGCGTCGACCCGATCATCGAGCAGCGGTTCGCCATGTGGAGCAGCGAAATCGTCAACAAGCGCGCCTACCGCGACGCCCCGAGCTACGGCGAATGGGCGCTGATGCCGATCGGCACCGGCCCGTTCCGCGTGGCCGATCTCAACACCGACCGCTTTGTCCTGGAGGCGTTCGACGACTACTGGGGCGGACCGCCCAACGTGCGGTCGCTCACCTTCGTGGAAGTTCCCGAGGTCGCCGGCAGGATCGCCGCCCTCGCCTCCGGGGACTTCGACGTCATCACCGTCGTCCCGGTCGACCAGATTTCGACGATCGACGGCTATGACGAGATCGAGGTCGTCGGCGGTCCCGGGGCGAAGCTCCGGATCCTCATCTTCAACCAGGGCGACTTTGCCCATCCGATGATGAAGAACGTGCACTTTCGGCGCGCCTTGAGCCTTGCCGTCGACCGGCAGCTGCTGGTGGATGCATTGTTCGCCGGGCGGGCGAACGTGCCGAACGGGCTGCAGCTTCCGAGCTTCGGCGACACCTTCGACGCGGACTACCCCGTGCCGACATATGATCCGGAGCAGGCAAGGGCGGAGCTTGCACTGTCCGGCTACAAGGGCGAGGCCATCGACTATCCGCTCTTGCCGAACGTCATAGACACCGAGGTCGCCGTGGCCGAGGTCCTGCGCGAGATGTGGAAGGCGGTCGGGATCAACGTCGACCTTCAGATCCGGGAAAACTGGAAGCAGATCACGCGTGGCCACCATTCGATCAGGAACATGTCCGCCACGATGGTCTGGCAGGATCCGGCAACGATCCTCTGGCGCCTGTTCAAGCCGTCGGTCATGAAAGGCCGCGGCTGGGGCTGGGTGAACGAAACGTTCAACGCCAACGGGATCATCCTGGAAAACGAGCCTGACAAGGCGGTCCGCCGGGCCGCGTCCACGGCGATGATGACGGAGTGGGAAACGGCCGATCCCATGGGCATCGTGCTGTTCCAGGAAGTCTGGCTCTACGGAAAGAAGAGGGATCTCGACTGGCAGCCCTACGTCCTGCCGTACATGGACTTCGGGCCGAACAACGTGTGAGCCTGGCTCCGGACCGTTCGGGTCGCGTGCCCGCCGAGCCGGCGCGAAGGTCCCTTTGCCTGGAGCCGCTCCCCGGCGAACGGCTCGCTCGCAGGGCTTCGCCAGGGCCGGGAGCTCCTCCCGCCGGACAGGTCCGACGGCGCCTTCGGCGACGGACGCCGGACTCCACCCGTCCACCCCAGCGGTTCAGGCCGGGCTGGATTGCGGGATCGAGCCGGGAACCGCGCCGGCCACGCTCACGCTGACGGCGGTCCCGCCAAGGACTCGCCAGGGATCGGGAGGATCGTCGCAAGGATGCGGCTGCTGTTGGTCGAGGATACCGAAGACGTCGCCGACGCGATCGTCGCCAGCTTCGAGCGGCGGGGCGATGCAATCGACCTCGTGACGTCCGTCGACGAGGCGAAGAGCGCCATCGCGGTCCAGGATTACGACGTCATGCTTCTGGACATCGGCCTGCCGGACGGGCTGGGGACCGAAGTCCTCAGGTCCGCGCGCGACCGAGGCAGCCGAACGCCGATCCTGATGCTGACCGCCCGATCCGATATCGAGGACCGGGTTGCCGCCCTGGACCGGGGCGCGGACGACTACCTCGTGAAGCCCTTTGACCTGCGGGAACTGCACGCGCGGGTTCGCGCCATGCTGCGGCGCCAGGATGCGGACCGTTCGGGCATCATCGAGTTCGGCGACATCAGGTTCGACCCGGCTGGCCTTACGGTCGAGGTCTCGGGCCATCCCGTCTCGCTTGCCCGGCGCGAGTTCAACCTCCTGGAAATCCTCTTGATCAATCGCGAGAGAGTGGTGCCGAAAGACCGGATTTTCGAATGCATGTTTTCGTTCAAGGACGAGGACGTGAACCTGAACGCCGTCGAACTGTACGTCGGCCGCCTGCGAAAGAAGCTCTGCGCGAGCCGGGTTGCCATCAAGACGTTGCGGGGGTTCGGATACCAGCTGGTCAGCGATGACTGATCCGGCGGCGCGCTCCCGGATTTCCGGTTCCTTGCGGTTCCGGCTGGCGGCCGGGATCATCCTCATTCTCGCCACTGGAGGCGTGGCGGTCGCCTACGCCGCGTTCGCCTACGGCCGGGATGCCGCGCAGCAGTCGTTTGACCGCCTCCTCGTCGGTGCGGCGAACCAGGTTGCCGGCGCCCTCAGGCTTCGCGACGGGGAGGTCGTCGTCGACATCCCCATCTCGGCCTTCGAGCTCTTGTCGCTCGCCCCGCGCGACCGGGTCGTCTACGGCGTGTTCGGGGAGGACGGCACGCTGATCACCGGCTACGACACCCTGTCGCCCCCGGACGGGGACGCCGTCTTCTTCACCGACAGCTTCGCCGGCGAAACCGCGCGGTTCGTGCGTGTCACCCGCCAGTTTTCCGAGCGGTCGTTTCTTGGGTCGGTCGACGTGATCATCGGCCAGACCACCGAGGCCCGGCGCGAACTTGCGCAACAGATCACGCAAAACACGCTGATCGCGGTCGCGGCAATCGGTGTCGGGATGGCGGCGCTGGCGGCGCTTGCGGTCCAGTCCGCATTGAGTCCGTTGCAACGGATCGAGCGCGACATCGCTGCACGGTCCAGCAAGGACCTGACACCGGTGGACGTCAACGTTCCCCAGGAAATCAGCAGCCTGGTGCACGCCTTGAACCGGTTCATCGCCCGCATCGAACGGCAGCTGCATGTCATGCGGACGCTGATCGCGGACGCCTCTCACCAGCTCCGGACGCCCATTGCGGCGCTTCGGGCCCAGGCGGAACTGGCCGCGGAAGAAACGGACCACGACCGAACCCTCAAGATCGTCGGGAGGATTCACGAAAGGTCCAGGAATCTCAGTCGCCTCACCGACCAGCTGCTCAGTCACGCCCTGATCATCCATCGCGCGGACACGGTTGACCTGGAGGCGGTGGACCTGCGAACCGTCGCCGCCGAGGCGGTAGACCAGACGGACCAGTCCATGCCTGACGTTGACCGGGCCATCCGCCTTGCGCTGCCCGAGGCCCCGGTGATGTGCGACGGCGACAGGCTGTCGCTGGCCGAAGCCTGCAAGAACCTGATCAACAACTCGCTGATGCATGGCGAGCCTCCGGTCACGGCATTCGTTCAGGGACTGGCGGGGCATGCGCGCATAGGCGTTCGCGATTGCGGGACGGGGTTCCCGGAGGCGATGTGGCGGAACGCGGGATCGCGGTTCGCCAAGGATGCCGGGGTTTCCGCAAAGGGTGCGGGCCTGGGCCTGGCCATCGTGAGCGCCGTGTCCGAGGCGCATGGCGGGCAAATGAGAATCGAACGCCCTGCCGAAGCGGCGTTCGAGGTGTTCCTGGAACTGCCATTGCTTCCGGAAGACGCAGAATGAGATGTCCCTGCGGAGTGCAGTTGTGCCTGGTCCTCCTGGGAGGCGCCGCCGTTTGCGAGCCGGCCCCCGAAGCGGCCAGGTCCTACGGGTCGGCGCAGGCCGAGGTGCGGTTGACGGTCCGCGGCACGACCGACATCGCTCGCTTCGAACCGGTGCTCGAGAAGTTCCTTGCTCGCTCCGACGAAGTCCGGATCGAGTACGAGCAATGGGGGTCGAACGATCTCTACCTGGCGACCGACGCAGACTGCCGGTCCGGCTACGCGGCAGCGGACCTCGTGATCAGTTCGTCCATCGACCAGCAGGTCAAGCTCGCGAACGACGGCTGTGCCGCCTCCCATCGCTCCGAGGAAACGACGGGGCTGCCTGCGGTCTCGAACTGGCGCGACGAAGTGTTCGGAATGACATGGGAGCCCGCGGTCATCGTGTACAACAGGAACATGATCGGCGATGCCCAGGCGCCCCGATCCCGATTCGACCTGATCGACCTGCTGCGACCTGACGACAGCGCGTTTCGCGGGCGCGTCGCGACCTACGACATCGAGGTGTCGGGACTGGGCTACCTGTTTGCCTTCGCGGACTCGCAGCAGGCCACGACCTTCGGCCGTCTCATCGAGGCCTTCGGCCGGAGCGGCGCCGTCGCGACTTGCTGTTCCGCCGCGATCATCGACGGAGTCGCCAGCGGCGACTACCTCGTTGCCTACAACGTGCTGGGCTCCTATGCGCTTGCGCGTGCGGACGAGAACCCGGACATCGTCGTCGTGGCGCCTGACGACTACACGCTGGTCCTGGCCCGCGCGGCGCTGATTCCCCGGCACGCGGCGACGCCGGGGCTGGCGGGGGAGTTCATTGACTTCCTGCTTTCCGAGCCCGGCCGGTCCGCCTTGCGATCGGCCAGCTTGATCGTCGACACGAGCGAGGGCGCGCATGCCGCGATGCGGTTGCCCGAGAACCCGGAGGTCAGCCTGCGGCCGATTCCGCTTTCGGTCGCGCTGCTGGTCGGACTGGACCAGCACAAGCGAAGAGAGTTCATTTCGCGTTGGCGGGCCGCCTTCCCGAAGGAGTGAGTCCGCCAACCATCCGGCCGGTCCAGGCTTGCGCATTTCCATTGGCGCGATGAACATGAATGCAGCGCCTGCCATCTGTTCGCGGGCCTTTCCGCCCAGTTCACGCCGTCAGGCATCGACATGAGGCGCTTGGGCGCTTCGTGACGAATTGAACCGTATCGGTTTGTCGCGGGCGTCAAGCCTTCTTCACGCGGAAACGGATGATTCGACCGCCCGTTCTGTCGCCCGCAGACGCCTCAAGGCCCTCCCGCATGGCCAGCACCCGGCCGCCGAACAGGACCGGTCGGTGCGACTCTTCGGGACGAGGCGGCACGGGAACGGGCCCGACAGACATTGCCCGAACTGCGCCGTGACTACGCGCCCATGCCCGGAAGACTGTCGTTGCCGAGAAGTTCCCAGCGATGGAGACGCTGGGCCTTTGAGGCTCTTCCTTGGCGATCCTGAAACGGCTATACGGTCCAAGGCGGAACGGGAGATGGGGCCCTTGCTGACCACGACACAGATCATTGACAGTTTCGCGGCGGGAGAGACGTCCCGGGAAGAGACGATGCAAAGCCTGCACATGGAGTCCTACTCGGAGCTTCTGAACGCCTTGGCGGACCGTGGCATCGCGCCTCCGAAGCCGCCCCGAGCGCAGGTCGAGGCGGAGCTTGAGGCGGCTATGCCGATCCTGCGGATGATGGAGACGGCCGGCGGTGGCTCTTGAGCTGGCGATTCCCGACAGCGGCCCGCTGATATCACTGGGCAGAATCGATCGACTGGACCTTCTTGACCGCTTCAATTGTCCGATATTGATCACGGACATGGCCGTGGACGAGGTGTTGCGGGGCATGCCGGGAGCCACTGACGCAATGATTTTCCGTGACTGGTTCCGGAAATGCGGCAACAGGATCAAGACGATCGAAACGAGCATCGGCCTGCTTTGGAGTGCGCTGCCCCCAGGTCGACAGGACCTCCGCAAGCGGATCAAGGACGCTTGGGAAACATCCATCTGGCAGTTTTCGAACACGTTGAGGGATACCCTGGGCGCCTCGGATAACGGGCTCCTGCTGTTCGAGGACAACCAGGTCAAGACCATGGATTTCGGCCCGCGCATCGCGAAGATCACGACGTGGTCGTTCCTGATCGGCATGGAACGGATGGGCGTGATTCCTTCGGCTGAGGCCCTTCACCAGGAACTCTCCTCGGCGGGCCGGGACATCCAAAAGGATCCCTTCGAGCGGCAGGCGGCAAGTGCCGAGGCAGACGCAAGCTGGACTGACGTGTACGACATCAGCTGAACATGTCCTGTGCGGTGCTGGCCTCTGCCGCCGGGACCAAGTCAAGTCATCACGGGCAAGGGGAGCGGTCTGGTGACTTTCCGGCGGGAACGCATCCATGCTTCGGTTCAAGCGCGGATTCGGACTTTCTTGCAGGGTTTCGTTGATCTCGATCCGGGCTTTTGCATCCCTTTCCACAGCCCGGCGACGGGCGAACATGCCGAAGCCGTCCGGCCACGGTGTCGTGACCGGCCCGTCCGGGCCGCCTTGACCCAGAATGCCTGCAGGGGGAGCAAGGCATCGCAACCAATCTTGAATTTTTCGGAGCAAATGCGTATGAATCGAGTTGCGCGATCAAGACAGGACGCAATTGTTCAGCTCTCGGAGGCCGGGTGAGTCTTCGCGTTTGGCAATCACGGAGAACACGGAATGAGCACGATCATCACGCTTCGTGAACGCAAGATGCGCGAAGCGGCCGCGCGCAGCGCTGCCGCTAGGAGAATCATCGCTCGCCTGTCGTCGCATGCAAGGCGTCATGGCGGCAGGTTTCTCGTCTTCGGCAGCGCCGCCCGTGGTGACATGCGCCATGACAGCGACATTGACATCCTGGTGGATTTCCCGCCAGAGATGGAACTTGACGCCGTGATTTTCGCCGAAGAGGCCTGTTCCGCCGAAAGGCTCCCTTGCGACGTTCTTCCGTTCGCGACGCGCACGCCGGAATTCCTGGACAGGACGTGGGCCGCGTCGCGGTGCGCCGGACAGGCTCCTTCAACGTCCAGACGGCGCAAGGGACGGTGCAGGGGATCTCGAAAGAGACGTGGTGACAGTCGCATGAGCGATGCAAGGTGGCACGAAGTCGACAACGATGTCCGGTCTGCCGTCCGGCATTTCTCGATGGCGATCAGGCTTCATGAAAAAAGGGACAGCTGCAAGGACGACTTCGAAGAATACCAGGTCTGCATGGCCTTGATGCATGCCATGCATGCCGGACACACGTCCTTCGAAAAGGCGATGATGCGCATTCTGGACATGCTGCAGGAAGAGAGGCCGACCGGAGAGTCATGGCACATGGACCTGATATACCGTGTGTCGCATGCACTTCAGGACAGGCCCGCGATACTTGATCCCGGCTTGGGAAAGGCCGCGAACGAGACACGGGCCTTCAGGAATCTTGCCAACAGGGGTTACGACACCTTTTCGCTCGAAAGATGCACACCGGCCATCTCTGCGGCACGTGTCTTGATGCACGGCCTTCCCAAGGCGATTTCGGATTTCAGGAGTCTCGTGGACCCGCCTGAAAGCGACGGCAGCCTGAAAGCGACGGCAGCGGTGATGGCTCGGAAGGCGGCACGAGCGGCGAGCCGTCCTGAGGCTCCCGCGATGCAGCCGGGCGAGTCGATGTCCGAAAGGCGCCTCTGCCCTGGAGTTGCGTGCCTGCAAAGTGCCTGGCGTCATCATGGCCTCCGGCACTCGTGCAAACCTCGACGCGGCGACGGAATCCGCCAATGTCTACGTGCGGCAATCGTCGGAAACCCAGGTCCAGAACAATGTCGAGCGGCAAGGATTACAGCGTGTTCCGCTGGCAGATCAACTTCAGACGACATGTGTGCAGGCCGAGGCGGGCGTGCGCGTGTCCATGTTCCGCCCCCTGTTCAGGTGATCATCGATCTCTGCCGCCGAACCGATCACGCGACCGTATAGGAACACGGTGAATGCAGCATTTTCGAGATCGCGCCTCGTGAGAGATCCGGACTGGAAGTCCTTCCAGAGCAGTGCAAGCAGAAGCGCGGCAATGACAGCATCGACGTTGACACAGAACACGTAGCGGCTGACACCGGTATCGTAGAGCGCCTTCACCAGCTCGCAATAGAAGGCGTGGAAGACGTTGTAGTCGCTGCGCTCCTCCAGGAATTCTGCGACAAACCGCTCGCGAGGGTCGAAATTGACAGGCCGGCCCTTGAAGACGGGGTGGTGGACACCGGGCAGCGCACGCACCTCCGCGCCGATTTCCTTCGCGCCGGCCTTTTCGCGCTTGTATTCGGTCGCGAAGTCACGGGCCATCCGCTTCAGGTCAAGCCCATGGTTCGGGTCGGCCGGATCCTTCAGGCCCGTGCCTGCGAACCGTTCCAGCAGGAAGGCCATGCCTTCAAACCCGTTGCCGCCGTGGCTGTAGCCGCAATGACTGAGGAAGCCCAGCATCGCCTTGTTGATCTGGACGCGCTGCGGAGTCTGAGGTCCGTCCGCAGCAACGGCGCCTTTCGCGCCCTGGGCCGAAATCGAGCCAGGGCCGTTCGAGATGAGCAAGCCGACCAGAACCTGCAGGGGCACGGCCTCCGCGGCAGTCGGTTTCTTGCCGGTGATGGCCAGGAAGCAGAGGTCTGCCATGGTCCATGTCGAGAAGCGTTCTTCGCGGAGAATGCCGCAGAGGGAGCCTGGCCTGTGGTGTTGGCCGGGAATTGTTGCGCCGACCATGACGCCGTAGAGCCGCAGGTACCAAGGCAAGGTCCGTGCGGTCAGCCTGGTGATCCGCTTTCGCATCAACGGACCCCAGGAGATCGTCAGGGCGATGGCGGCGAGGACGGCATCGCGGTTCAGGGGTTCGCCCAACGTGTCCAGGAACTTCAGGAATGCCGACTTGCCGCCGCGGGACTGCACTGCAGCAAGCATGGCCTCTGGCCGGGGATCGTCGGCGTCCTCGGGCCCGGCCAGAAACAGCGCGCGGGAGTCTTCATCCATGGCGACGGCACTGGTGTCGAACGTTTCGTCCTGACCGTCCGGAAGCCCCGAATGGCAGAACAGCTCGATCAGCGTGTCCGTGCAGGCCAGCGCCCGTTCGACCCTCTTCGGCCCGACGATGGCCGCCGCGGCGGCCATCACGGCGTTTGGCGCGTTTCCGGCTTCGCGGGCCGCTTCGCACGCCACCAGGATCGGGTCACCGACCAGGTTGACCTCGGCGGCGACGGCAATGTCCAGCAGCGCACGATCGTTCTCGGTCGCAATCTCGTGGACAAGTGGCAACGCGAAGTTCGCCTCGAGCGGCTCCAGTGCCAGATCGAGCACGGAATGTCCGTGCACGCTGGTCACCTGGGTCTTCGGGTCCATCACCGACGCTCCTGACCTGTCCTTCATCCCTTGGCGCGCAACAACCGCTCCGACCTGGTCCTTGAGCGCTTCGATCTGCTCATCGTAGGGTGCCGCCGCACGAACGGGCGGCAGCGCAAGACCGGCGGGCAGCGCAAGGCCCCTGTCGTTCGCGAGCCAGGGCTTCAGGGACAGGCTGCCCGTCGAGTCAAAGTCGGGATCAACCCCGGAGAGTTTCATCACGGCGGTGAGGGCTGCCGGAATGTCGGCGATGTTCGTCACGACGGCGCCCTTCCTTGAGACAGCCGGATTGCCTGGCGCATAGAGGCCGTCGACGCCGAACGCCTCGACAAGCCAGCTTTCCTTGTCCTCGGCGCTGTCGCCGCTGCCTGCCATCGCGCCGGCGTGCCCGACCGCGCGGGTCAGCCTGGATTTCCAGCGCCCGACGACGCATGCGACGACGGGCTTGCCGAAATTCACGCCGTGCTCGTAGTAGCCGCCGGGCTCCACGTAGAGCACGGCGGCCTTGGTTCTGTCGTCGGCTTTCAGCGCATGCGCGAAGTCGCGCGCGGAATAGTGAATGTAGACATCCTTGCCCGACGAGATCAGCGTGGTCGTGCCCCAGCCTTCCGTGGCGAGGTACTGGGCGATGGTGGTGGTGAACCCGCCGGAGTTCGAAAAGATCGAGATCGAGCCTTTCAGGAGCGATTCCTCGGGATGATCGCCGCCAAGCGCTCCGCCGATCCGGACCCGGTTCCAGCTGTCCGCGACTCCCAGGCAGTTTCCTCCCACGATGTCGATGCCGTTCGCCTGCGCCATGGCGCGGATTTCACGCGCATCGTGGACCGCGATCTTCTCCGTGATGATGACAATCCTGGCGAGACGCTCATTGACCCGGATCAGCTCGGCCACCCCGTCACGGACGCCCGACGGCGGCAAGTAGACCACGCCGACGTTGAAGGAATGCCCGGCATCCAGCCCTTCGCGCACGTTGTTGAACACGGGAATGTCGCCGACGGGAGTCTTCAGGACGCTGCCCGCGCGACCGGGCGAGGTTCCGAACACGACGTTCCCGCCGGAAAACGCGTGACTGGTCGGCGTGACCTGCCGGGATTCACCGCCGAGCAAGTTCAGGACGCAGACTCGATCCTCGCGCGTCGCGACCTCGCCCAGCGACCGGATGCCCAGATAGTACGGGAATCCTTCGATGCCTTGCTTGTGCACTGTCTTCATTCCTCCTGAGCGGCAGCCGAAATTCCGAGGAGCCTGGCAATCTCGTCCCGGCCGCCGTCGCGCATCCATTGATCGACCTGCTTGGCGTAGTTCACGACTTCCGAGATTGCGCTGTCGAATCCGAAAAACCGGTATGGCAGGCCGAGACTGTCCAGCGTGTCGGCCAGGTTGCCAAAGCCGCGGACCAGGTTCGGACCGCCTCGCCCGGCGACGACGTAGAGTGGCACCGGTCCGTGTGCCGCGAAATGTTCGCGCAGCGCATCGCCCATGCCCCGGAAGGTTTCCAGGATGTCGGTGTTGTTCGACTTGCCGCCGATGATGAAGAGCACGTTGGACTGCGCAAGGAAGTGCTTGTAGCAGATCGATGCCACGGCCTTCATCTTCTCGTAGGGCGGATTGCCGCCGAAATCCGACGAGATGATCGCGGCATCCCCAAGCACCTCGGTGACAAGGCTGTTCGCGCCGCCGCCGAAGGTCGGTGCGAGGATGGTGCCGTTCTCGTTGATCACGAACACGTCCGACTGCCCCTGGTGGGTGCGGAGCTGGTTCACCTCCTGTTCAAACGCCGAGATGTCGGACGCGAAGAGCTGATCTGGCAGCCCGAGGCGCAACACGCGCGGATCGTCCCGATCGAACCCGCACTTGAAGTCGCAGGCCACAGGCGCAAGCCGGCCTTGCCTGCCGGGCTGCATCCTGATCGGGTTGAGCTCCAGCGTGGTCATTCCGTAGTGGTGCATCAGCTCCCAGAGCTTCGGCAATTGCTGAACCAGCGGCGAGATGATCTCCCTCGGCGCACCGATGTCCGAAAGCGCGTTGGCGACGACAAATGCCTTGAGCCCGGTCAGCGCGTCGAACGGAACCGTCGCGATCTCGTCCTTGCCCAGGTCTTCGATATCGACGCCGCCCCGATGGGTCAGCGTCATCGTCGGAGCGCGAAAGCGGCTGTCGTCGGTGATCGAGAAGTACACCTCGTGATCGGCCGGCACTGCCGCCTCGAAGGTGACGCCGTTGGCCTTCGCGACTGCATTTCCATGCCTGTGCTTCGCGAAGTAGAGCCTCTCCTTTTCGGCCAGTGCCGACTTCAGGTCGCGCACCTTGGCGACGAGACCCGCCTTCCCCTTCTTTCCGACACCGCCCTTGAAGACGGGTTTGACGAAGATCAGCCCGTGCCTTTCAATCAGTGCCTGAATCTCGTCTTCGCTTGCACCGGGTCCCAGCACGTCCGGGCATGGGAAATTCACATGCTTCAGCAATCTGGACCCGTGCAGCAGTCCGGCAACCTGCATCTGACCGCTCCTCCAATGCTCGCCGACCCGGGGCGACGGAACTTCGGCATCGGGTACTCGTTGAAGCTGTCATGAGCCTGTCTGGCCGGATCTTCGCTTCCGGTTCTTGCGAAACCCCTTGTCATCGGCACGACGGCTGAATTCGGGCGGGCCGCTCCCTTTCTCGTTCCCGGGCGCGGCCCGAGCCATGGCACCGGGGAACGGACGCTCTCCGGAACCGGTTGCCGGCCGGGGGCTGCCTGGAATGGGCCTGCCCGGGAAGCGCTGCCTGGAATGGCGTCTGCCGGGAAAGTGAACCAGCTGCCGAGGGGTCCCGGCATCCCGCATCGACCCGGAAACCCGACAATCCGTGCGCGAAGCGGCGTCCAGGTTCCGCGTTGCGTTCACGTCACGGTCGAGAACCCGGTCGCAGCCGACGCGATGGCAGGTTCAGGCTCCCATTGGTTACGATAGCAGGTCCCTTCGTCGCTATCCGGAGTCGGCTCCAGCGACCCAAACCGAGCACAAGGCGACCCGAGCTTGAACTCGTTCGGGACCAGCCATCGCCAATCCCGCTACATATTCGGCACTACGGGTGGACTTGGGGCATCGACTTCTTCGTGCGAGAAGAGATTTGGAAAAAGGCGTTCACGATATCTCATCGGAAACGCGATGCGTACGGGTCCTTTAGGCGTCGACGACTTCAAGAAGCCCTCAGCAACGGCCTTTGAAAGGTCTGCTCGGGCAGCGCGTTCACTCACGCCCAGAACGAACCGGGCATCGCCTCTGGACAGAGTGCCGAAATCAAGGACGTGCTCCACCAGTCGATGCATTCGTGGATCCGACGGGTGGAGGTCCTCTATCAAGGACAAGTATCTGGGCTTCAGTTCAGCGAGGTTGAACACGGCGGTTGCAAACTGAATCTGGTCGAGCATCACAGTGAGAAACCAGGCAGTGAATTGAGTCAGCGCCGCAAGGGACAGATTTCCCCGACCGTCCAGATCGCCACGTCTTGGGCCGTCAGCCGCATCCATCCGAAACTTGTACTCGCCTCGATCATTGAGCCCTCGCGCCAGTCCACGGCTAATGGACCACAGACCACCACCTGCAATTCCCGCGCGATGACACATGGCGTGTGACATCAGTCGGCTGACCCTGCCGTTCCCATCAAGGAACGGGTGGATATAGTTGAGCCTATGGTGCGCCCAAGCTACCGCAAGAACGCGACCGGTTGCTCCTTGCGTCAGGCCTTCGTAGCGCCACGAGAAGAGGTTCATGAGAGGCATCCAGCCGCCCTGGCGAAGGCGGCTGGTGGCGACCAACTGTCACCGCCTGGTCGACGCCTCTGAATGCTCCTGGCACAATCTCCATCTTCCGGCCGTGGCGTTCCACCATTCGCAGTTCGGTCGGCATCATTGAGTAGAATCGGCGATGAACCTCCCGGATGAATTCAACGGACGTTGGCAAGGGAAGCTCGTCTCTCTCCGCCAAGCCATCGATCCAAGCTTGCACTTTCACGTGCGCAGCAGCCTCCTCCGCCAATGGTCTGTCGTCCCCATCGATCCGGCCTCCCGCCAAGGCCCGCTGGATGTCGGCAGGCTTCGCGTTGTGGCCCTCGATCAGGTTCGAATAGTAGGAGTTCAATATTTGCGTCATGGTCCGCAGTTCAGCTACGCTGTCTGCAGGCAGCCCACGACCCAGCTCCAAGGCGGCAGCCCTTACTTCGAGGGCCAGATCGGCCAACGCAACGGGTATGGCCTCTTCTATGCCACATGGCTCAATCCGTGCCGGTGTTTCCAAGGATTTCATGCCGATCTTTGCCTCCGTCTCATCCTCACAAAATCAGGCAGTTAATGTCCATACCAGAGCAATGTTTGCCGATCTTTTTTGCCGATGTTCGGGCAGGGTGACGAACGACGTGCCCACGCGACACAATCGATGCGCATCGACGTTGGATTATGGAGCCCTCAATGAGCGAATTCGACCCAGGGAATGCAATGGGGCTCATGCAGTTGACCGAAACGGTGGAACATGACGCTTTCTGCGCAATCCGGAAGTGCGGGTTTCCCGCAGATCTTCGACACGACCATGCGCGGCCACCCCGCGAGGCCCAAATGCAAGGGCAATACAAGACGAGGCGTCCAGGATTGACGCAACTGCACGGCGAGCGGCGTTTGCGTTGGCAACCTCTTCTGACCCGTGAAATCAGCCATAGGCTGGAACGCACCGCATTTCAGCCAACGGCATAATTCCCCTACCTTGCGCCTGGATTTCAAAGGAGCACACGCAGGATGTGGTCGCCGATTTCGCTATGCTTCCAGAGCATGAGAATTGAATAATCTTACTCTTTCGGTATCAACTTGCGCATCGTAAGCTCTGACGCATGAAGGCTGACCGAATACCCTCCAGAGTGACAGCGCGGACGACTGTCATTGGTCTGTTGGGTTCGCCTGTTTCGCACAGCCGTTCCCCGATCATGCAAAACACCGTCTATGAATCGATGGGCCTCGACTATGCTTATGTCGCTTTCGATGTCGGCTTGGGTCACGTCGACGAGGCCGTGCAGGCGCTGCGTGTTCTGGGCTTGCGCGGCGCAAACGTAACAATGCCCCTTAAACGCGCCATCGTGCCGCGTCTCGACCGCCTGAGCCCGGCGGCGGAGTTGGCGGGCGCCGTCAACGTTGTTGTCAACGACGCGGGTGTGTTGACTGGCCATATCACCGATGGCGCGGGCTTCATGCTGTCGCTTTCAGAAGCCGGTATCGACCACCTGGGGCGGCACATGGCGGTCATTGGCGCCGGTGGGGCGGGCATGGCGGTGGCGATACAGGCGTCTCTGGACGGAATCGGCTCGGTCAAGCTCCTCAATCGGCGCGATGCGTTCTTCGATGCAGCAGAGACAATGGCGGAAAGCCTGCGGCGCCAGGTTGAGTGTGACATCACGTTGGAAGATCTGGATGACCGCGAAGCATTGGAGCTGGCGATTGACTCTGCCGACATTCTCGTCAATGCGACGCCCATCGGAATGAAAGAAACCGAAGGCGAGATGGCGCTGCCCGATGCCAGCATCCTGGGGCCGGATCTTGTCGTCTGCGACCTGATCTATGTGCCGCGCGAGACGCGGCTTCTGAAAGAAGCGGCCAGACGGGGCTGCAAAACGGTGTCTGGTGTTGGGATGCAGCTGTACCAGGCCGTACCCGCATTCAGGATGTGGACGGGGCACGACATGGACGTGGACGTCGCACGACAGGCGCTCTTCGGAGCGGAAACATGACAATGCAACGAGGTTTCTTGGCAATTTGGTGCGACATGGCAGCCGAAGACCTGGAGGACTACCGCAACTGGCTGACGCAAGAGCATATTGCAGACCGCACGTTTTCTCCCGGATTCCTGGGGGTTCGACTGTTCGAGGCGCTGGACGACGAGTTGTCGCACTTCATTCTTTACGCGACCGAGAACCGGGACGTCCTGCGCGGGTCCGCGTACAAGAGGATCCTGGACAATCCCTCTGCCTGGACGCGGCAGATCATGCCGAGATTTGGTGCTTTCGACCGCGCGTTGGGCGGGCAGGTGCTGAAGGTCGGCAACGGGTTCGGATCGCATGTCGCGATCTGGCGCGTTCGCCTTGGGGAAGGCGCACACAACTTGAACAGGCTCGACGGCGACCTGGCGGCGTTCGCCGGGCGGGATGGAATTGTCAGCCTTCGTGTCTTCGCTGTCGACCACAGCACCACAGGGCGGCACAGCGAGGAAAAGACCATGCGCCGGAACGGAGAGGGCGCATTCGACCTGCTATTGTGCGCCGAAGCCATGGGAGACCAGGCCGCGCGCGTGGCCGAGAACAGGATTTCCGGCGAAATGAGGCGGCTCTTTCCGACACTCGGAAGTTACGACGCTTCGTGCCGCCGCATGATATACGGCGAGGCCGCCCACGAGGGGCCAACGCAATGGGAACTGGCTGGAGAGAGCCGCAAGGGCGCTTGTCCGGCAGTGTAAACCAGGAAAGGGAGAAACGAATGTTCAGAAACCAAATCAAGAAGGTGGCCTGCAGGCTGGGCGCCTTGATGGCGGTTGTTGCGCTTCTGTCGCCGCAGCACGCCGTCGCCCAGGCGATGACGCCGCTCGATCCGCCGGAGAAAGTCAAGGTCGCCTACGTGCCGATCATGAAATTCGCCACGATGTATGTCGCGGAGGAACGCGGCCTCTTCGACAAGTACGGCCTTGATGTCGATCTGGAACGGGTGAAATCGGGAACGGAAGCCATTGCGTTCCTGACCCAGGGCACGGTCGATGTCGGCGGCATCGCCATCGTCACCTCGCTGTGGAGCGGCTGGAACAAGGGCCTCGACATTCGCGTGATCGCCCCCGGCGCACTGGAACCGATGGAAAACAGCCCAACCAAGCTCCTGGTGCGCGCCGGCGCCGAAGGGATCAACTCCGCCGCCGATCTTGCAGGCAGGCGGGTCGCCGTCGCGGGCGGCCCCGGGTCGGGCGGCGAGTATCTTCTGTCCAAAGGGCTGCAACGCGGCGATCTGACGATCCGCGATGTCGAGGTGATGAACGTTGCCAACCCCGACATGCCGCTGGCGTTCGAGAATGGCTCGGTCGATGCCGCGCTGGCCGGTTCGCCCTATGCCGATCAAATCCTGAATGCCGGCACCGGGAAGGTGCTGGAGAGCGATCTCACGCCGGGTCTGATGACGGTGGCCTTCGTCGGTTCGGGCAAACTGGTGAACGAGCGCCCCGAGGTGGCCAAGCGCTTCGTCCTCGCCCTGACCGAGGCGGCACGGATGATGCAGGGCGATGACTATCTCGCGCCGGAGAATCTCGAGGCCTACCTGACCTTCACCAACTCCACCGAAGAGGCGATCCGCACCGGTCGACCGGTCATATACGATCCCGAAATGAAGATCCCGGTCGCGGGTCTGGCGGACATGGAAAAGACCCACCGAGAAAACGGACGGACGGAATACACCGACCCGCTGGACCTGTCGAACGTGGCGGACACGCGCTTTACCGAGCTGGCGCTTGAAGCCCTCGGCGACTAACGCTTCGGCCGATGGCGCGCCCCTTCCGGGCGCGCCAACACCTGTCACCAGGAATGCAAATGGCTGACTTGGATGGGCGCGCGCCCGTGCCGCCGAAGATCAGCGCAAAGAATGTTTGCAAGGTCTACGACACGGCGGACGGACCCTTTGTCGCGGTCGAGGATTTCAGCGTCGACGTCGCGGACGGGGAATTCGTCGCCATCGTGGGCCCGTCCGGCTGCGGGAAGTCGACTTTTCTCAGCATGGTTGCCGGGCTCGAGGAGATCACGTCCGGTTCCATTTCCATCACCGCCGGCCCCGTCAAGAACCGTCCGTCCAACAGCGTAGTGTTCCAGGAATACGCGATATTTCCGTGGCAGACCGTCATCGAGAACGTCGCCTTCGGCCTCAAGATGCGCGGCGTGTCCAAGGCTGAGCGGACGGAAACGGCGAATTACTGGCTCGATCGGGTCGGGCTGGCGAAATTCCGCAACCACTATCCGCACCAGATATCGGGCGGGATGAAGCAGCGCGTGGGCATAGTCCGCGCGCTCGCGAACGATCCGGAAGTGCTGCTCATGGACGAGCCGCTTGGCGCGCTTGACGCGCAGACGCGAGTGGTCCTGCAGGAGGAATTGCTGCGCATCTGGGAAGAGACCCGCAAGACGGTGCTCTACATCACGCACTCCCTTGAGGAGGCGGTGCTCTTGGGAGATCGCGTCGTGTTGATGAGCGCGCAGCCAGGTCGGATTCTGGAAGTCTACGACATCGACCTGCCGCGCCCGCGCAGCTTCGAGACGACAACGCTCCCGCAATTCGCGGAATACCGCGCGATGATCTGGGACAAGCTCAGCGCGGAAGTGACCCGCTCGATGGAGATGCAGACATGAACGACCGCAGCAGGGATTCCATGGCCGGCAACGGCCGCACGATCCTCATTCTCGCAGGGATGATTGTCCTGGTTCACCTGGTACCGACCATCGGTGGCTTGTGGGTCGATTGGGCCTGGCCCGCCATTGGCCTGAGTTTCGTCCTTCTCGTCCTGATGTGCGAGCGGATCGGGCGCCTCGTTCCGGCACGGGCACGCGGGACGTACGAATGGTCGCTGGCGCTGGGATTTCCGGCCTTGATTCTCATGCTTTGGCAGCTGGGCGGATCGTTTGGCCTT
Organism: Paracoccaceae bacterium; assembly: GCA_965208685.1. Taxonomy (GTDB): domain Bacteria; phylum Pseudomonadota; class Alphaproteobacteria; order Rhodobacterales; family Rhodobacteraceae; genus JAJEFO01. The sequence goes on from CBDBPL010000007.1 coordinate 4,035,225, forward strand.
ATCAACCCGATCTGGTTCCCGCCGCCGAGCAACATCGGCCACGCCCTATGGGACGTCACCGTGAACTACGACCGGTTCTCGGAAACCAGCCTGCTCGGGCGGCCTTGGCTGATCCCCGACGCCTGGTCGGAAGGCGGATTGTCGGCCGTCGGAACCCTTCTCGGCGAGAGCCATCTCCTGGCGACCGTTCTCAGGGTGCTGGCCGGTTTCCTGCTGGGCGCAGTGCCCGGCATTCTGGTGGGCGTCGTCATGGGCGTGAACCAGACCGTGCGGCTGATGCTCGACACGACGCTCTCGGCCGTCTACGTGCTGCCCAAGATCGCCATCTTTCCGATTGTCATGCTGATGTTCGCCGATCCCTTCGGCGAAGGGCCGAAGATCACCGTGGTCGCGCTTGCCGTATTCATCCTCATGGCCATAAACGCCATGGCCGGCGTGCGCCAGATCGACCCTGTCTACCTGAAGGCCGGGCGCAACTACGGTGCCAATCCGTGGCAACTCATGCGTCACGTGATCTTGCCCGGTGCGCTTCCAGTGATCTTCGCAGGGCTTCGCATCGCGCTTGGCACCGCGATGATCGTGATCATCTCGGTCGAGTTCTTGCGCGCCAAGCAGGGAGTCGGATACATGACCTACTACTACTGGGAGGTCCTCGTCCCCGAGAAGATGTACGCCGGCCTCGTCGTCGTCATGGCGATGGGCGTGGGCTTCACCGCGGCGCTCTACTGGCTGCAGAAGCGGCTGATGCCATGGTCGAGGTGACCGGCAAGCCGATAGCGGCGCTCCCGGGCGGGTCGCAACTGCCATTCCGACAGCTGGAAGTCTTTCACGCCATCATGGAAACCGGGTCGATGAGTGCCGCGTCGCGCATGCTTGGCACGACGCAGCCGTCGTTAAGTCGCAGTCTTCAGCGGCTGGAGGATCAGCTGCACGTCCAGCTCTTTCGGCGCCACCGCAAGCGGCTCGTGGCAACGAACGAGGCCAAGCGGCTGTATGACGTCGTGGCGCCGGCCATTCACCAGATGCGGGCCGTAAGCGACGTTGCGGCAGGCATTGCCGACGGGCCGGCAAGCATCTTCCGATTTGCAGCCACCCAAAGCGTTGGCCGCACTCTCGTGCCGCGCGCGGTCCGGGCCATGCGAAAGAAGGAACCGGGCCTGAGGGTGTTCCTCGACTCGGCTCTGCGTGCCCAGCATTCCGAGTACCTGCTCGAGGCGCAGGGAGAGTGCCTTGTGTCGCTGGCAGACGTGAAGCACCCGCTGATTTCGTCGCGTGTCATCGGACGCATGCCGCTCGTCGCATTGGTCCGGTCTGACGGCGAACTTGCGTCCCGTCCGGTCCTGACCGCCAACGACCTGGCGGGTCATCCCGTGATCCTGTTCGAGCGCAGGGGACCTCATTCCGCAGCCATCGAAGCGTTCTTCGCCGACTGCCCCAGATCGCCCGAAGAGACCTACATACGCTTTTCGGACGCGGCAATCGGGCTTGCTGCCGAAGGCGTCGGAATTGCCCTTGTCGACGGGTTCACGACAATTGGTTGGCTTCCACCTGGGCTCGTTGAGGTTGCCGTCGCTGACGCCCCTTCCTTCACCGCGCGCCTTTACTGGAACAGCGAGCGGCCCGGATCGCGATTTGTGGAGCTTCTTGGCGATACGCTGTTTGCGCTGATGGCGGATGTCGCCCGTGAGTGACGCCGACTACGACGTGATCGTCGCGGGCGGCGGAAGCGCAGGTGTGGGAGCCGCGGTCGGGGCCGCTCAGTCCGGCGCCAAAGTGCTTGTCGTCGAACGGGCGGGCTTTCTGGGCGGTGCGGCGACGCTGTCGCAGGTGCTGGCGTGGTGCGGGTTCTATCCGCAGACGGCAGGAATGACACCCGAGCCCGTCGTCGGCGGCGTGGGCCGCAGGGCGCTCGATCACCTTCAGGCGCTCGGAATGGACGTGGCGCCTTACTTCTCGGCATCCGGAAACTGGCCAATTCGCCTCAATCCCGAAGCGACGAAACTGGCGCTCGACCGAACGCTTTCCGAAAGCGACGCACAACTTGCCCTTCACAGCGACATCGTCGGTGTCGCGCACGCTTCAGGACGGATTGAAACGATCGAAACCCGGGACCCGCGAGGCCGTCGCGAGATTTCCGCGACCGCCTTCGTGGATGCCACCGGTGATGCCGAACTGGCATTCCTCGCGGGCGCCACGCCCTGTCCTCTGCACGAGGGCGACTGCCAACCTGCCTCTTTCCCGGTCAGGATCTCCGGCGTCTCGCCAGGCGCGTCCCTTGACAAGGCCGAGCGCGCGCAATGCCTCTCGGCGATTTCGCGGCGCGTCGGCCGAGCCGAATTGCGGGCCGATGGCGGGATACTGACAGCGTTGCCGGGCACCGCCGATCTCTGGTGGCTCGCCATCGACGTCGAGACCAACGGGCTGGACGCATCCGACCTCACCGTCGCGGAAGGCGACGGCCGGGAACTCGCATGGCGGGCCGTGCGAGCATTGACGGAAATGCCGGGATTCGAGAACGCCTCCGTCGGGGCGACCGGGCCAAAAATCGGCATTCGCGAGACGAGGCACGCAAGAACAATGGAACCGCTTCGAGAGAGTGTACTGCTTGGTGGAATTCGCCCTGGAGGCACCGTCGCTCTCGGGGGATGGCCCATGGAGATCCTGCATGGGCCCGGTCTTGCAGAGTATCGAAGCATCGGCGGTGACGGGGTCTACGGAATATCGCTGGATGCGCTGAAGTCTCACGATTTCCACAACGTGTTCCTCGCCGGGCGCTGCATCGGTGCCGATTCCGCTGCCTATGCTTCGGCGCGCGTCATGGGAACTGCGTTCGCAACCGGGCATGCCACGGGCGTTGCTGCCGCTTTGGAAGGTGCCGACCTTGCCGGGATCCAGGGCGAACTCGTCCGCCAGAACGCGATCCTGTAGCTTCATGAGTCCCCAAGCCGCGGATGTACCGACTGGCCGACTGCTCTTCCAGGTCACGCGTTCGCTGCGCAGCGCGGAGAAAGATCCGGGAAGGATCGCTCCCGAACTCGGACCGCCCTTCCTGGAAAAGTGTGCAACTCTGTGGAGTGCGCCCCTGCGGTTGGACAACTTGGCGATTCAATTTCCCCCATCCGGGGCCTTCTGCAAGGAGGTTCCATGACCAAGAGACACCGAAGACACAGCACTGCAAAGAATCGCGAGGTGGTCGAGGCCTTCCTGGCGACCGCCCGCAGGCGGGTGCTCTCCAACGCCGAATGGTGATCTCCCAGGGCGACGTGTGCTGGGCCGAGTTGCCGGAGCCAACGGGCTCGGGACCGGGGTTCCGCCGATCGGTCGTCGTTGTCCAGGGCGATGCGCTGAAACGGAGCCGACTGGGCACGGCGGTGTGCGTCCCGCTCACGAGCAATCTTCGATGGGCAGACGCGCCGGGAAACGTGTTGCTGACCGCTGCGATGACCGGCCTGCCGAAGGACTCCGTCGCGAACGCGACGCAGATCCTCGCCCTCGACCGGTCGCTGCTCGAAGAACGCACGGGCCGGATTTCGTCGGTCAAGCTCGGCTTGCTGCTCGCTGGCATCGACACCGCCCTCGGGAGATAGGACCGCAGGCCGCTCCGGCGCATGGCTCGTCGTGTCCCTTGCAGAGCTGTGGGGCGACAGGGCTGCAGTGCGCTTCTTGCAGCCGATGCAGGGACTCCAGGCCGGACACGGCGAAAGATCCCGGTTCCTCCGCAGACAGACAGTGCGCCGGCGGCGGAAACCCCGTAGTCTTTCCCAGGAGCGAAGACAACGATGCCGACGGAACTGCAGGAATGGGCGACGGCCTTCATGGACGCCAACCCGGAGTTCAGCAGGGACGAGTTTGCCGCCGCAATGGGTCTGCCGAAGGATTCGACCGCCGTAGGCCGCCTGCTCGAGCAGCAGGTTGCACTCAAAGCGGAACTTCACCGACCGCGACGACGGTTTCGGCCATGCGTGACTGGGGTTTCGGCCGGATTCAGGCTGTCACGCTTATGTAAGCGTCGCGGTCCGGGTCCATCCCGAGCAGCTCGAACGCCCTTTCCTGCAGCTCGGTCGGCTCGGAGGCCAGCAGGAACCGGCTGTCGGGCCGTCCGGGAAGCGAGGCGTGGACCTGGTCCGCGATCCGCGTCCGCCTGCGGGCAGCGAACGGAGTCTCATTCGGAGCGCATGCAACGAGCGGGTAATCGTGCAGAGCAGAGAGTGAGATTCGTGGAACGCGATGGTCGGCGGCCGGCCGTTCCCCACCGGATTCCAGGTGGCAACGACCGTGCGCGCCCTGGTCATGAAACACGGTATCGGCACGGGGTCCGGGCGGGTCCGGGAGGTCGATGCAAGTTCCTGGGAGCCGGGCGGGCCGCCGGGCGGCTGGACGCGAGGGCCGCGGAGCGGCTCGAAGTGTCCCGCATGGCAGTCCATGGCTGGGCTCGGACGAACACGCTGATCGCGTGGAAGACCACGAAGCGGGGATTGCGCATTCCGGCAGGGCAGATTCCAGTCCGCATGAAAGACTGCGGTTTCACGGCGCTCCATGTGGCACTCGAATTCGTCACGGCCTTTGTCGGGACGGCAGCAAGGGATCGGTTCACCCGACGCCAGATGTCCGAGGTGGCGCCGAAGGATATCACGGCGCGGATCCGTGCACTCGTTTCGATGCGAGGGGACGCGACATTGACACTCCCGGACCTGCGCGGGGACGTCCGCACCCGGATCGGCGCGTCGACCGACACGGTCAAGCCAGGAACCACGCTGCATGCCGCGCGTTCGCGAAGTCCGTCCATGCGGATCATGACGATGTCGATGGCATCGTCCACGCATCCCGCCTGAACGTGGCCAGCGTCCATGCCGTGGTCGGTCGTGCCATGGAAAAGCTCGCATCGCCGGGATCCGGTTCGCCATTGGAGCATCCGGAACTGCCGGACATCCTGACACGCCAAGGAATCAGGCTCGTCGCCCAGGGGATCCGTTCGGACGAATTCCGGTCCGATCGGCCTGTCTGCCGAATGGAGGCGGGAGCGCCAGTCCAGGTCAGGCAAGACGATGCCTGACCTTCTCGAGGGACCGGGGCGAACCGCGAAATGCTGGCGCGGACCAGGCGGCCGTAATGGGCCAGCGTGGCGCGATCGGCTGTAGAAGGCCCCGCGTCGCGTGGACGCCAATGTGTTGAAGAGATTCTCCGCACAGGCGGGGATGGCAGCAAACGGAATCAAGAGAAGTCTGAAACCAGGAACCCCGGTCGCCGCATCAGGCGCGCCCCTGCGCCGCCCAGGCCAGGCGTGGGGTTGCCTGCGCTCCTGCGTTCACGTGTCGAACGGGCTCGGAGGTCTGGCCGGGTCGGGAAGGGCAAATGGATCCGCGCCCCGTGATTCGCCGCCGGATCCGGTCTGCAGATCCGGTCCGGGAACCGCCTCGCGCAGCTCCCTTGGCAGCTTTCCCAGGAAGTCCCCGTCGAAGGGAAGGTGCGGAAGGCGCTCGAGGACCAGCCTCGTCACGGCGTGGCCCTGAGACGCGTCCCTGGCCTTCTTGAAAGGCTGGCGGTCTTCCCGTCGCGACATCCAGAGCTTGTGCAGCGCCCAGAAGCGAGGGTCGGGACAGCGCATCGGCACGGGGAATCCCCGATCGTCCAGGACCATGGCGTCCACGGCGGGCGCGTTGACCAGCCATTGGAGGCCGGCGATCGGGGCCGGGGCCACGTCCCCCTCCTCGATCGGATTCTCGCCAGGCCGCTTCTTCCACGCAGGGTTCGGCTGCGGGCGCACGAACTCGATCATGTAGCCCGCGTCGTTCGTCAGCCGGAAGTCGCCCGCGCGCCTGGGGCGGAAGGTCCTGTCCACCTTCGCCTGGACCAGGCGGGCCAGCCCGGTCGGATCGCCGTCTTCCATGACGAACTTCAGCCTGTTGCGGTCGTCGACCGGGAAGTCCATGTCCTCCGTCGCCGTGGCGTCCGCGCCGAATGTCACGCCGGTCATGTCCTCGTAGGCGTACAGGGCGTTTGTGCCGACGACGCGAAGCCCGGTCCGCTTCCCGTGGGCGTCAAGGGCGCGCAGGGTCTTCGCGGCCGTCTCCGGCAGCCGTCCGGCCCTCAGGGCGCGCAGGATGGCAGCCTGCCTGCCGATCTCGTCGCCGAGGCTCTTCAGCCGGTTCGCGTTGTCCTCCTTGCCCTGCCTGAAAGCCGCGAACACGATTTCCGTCTCTCCGGAACGGGGTCCGAGCGACTTCACCGTCCGCCCCTTCCTGAGGCACAGGTATTGCTTGTGTCCCCTTCTTTCCCAGTGCATGGACCCGAGGAAGCTGTGCCGCCGCACCTTGTCGGCCTCGCGCCAGGCTTCCCAGATCTGCGCCATGTTGATCCGCTCCTTGACGGTTCGCATGTCCAAGTCGTTGAATTCCATCATTTTTGTAAGCGCCCCGGTGATCTTGCAATTGTTCTTACAAATTCTATGAAATTCAAAGTACTATGTTAATGACAGCGAACCGCCCGTCCATCCCGGGCACGGCGGCGATTCCGCGACACGGCGGAAAAGATCGCTGTGGAGCCAGACTCTTGAATTCACGTGATTTTGTAATGAAAGCCGCGGTCCTGAATTCCCGATTACAAAGCAAAATGATTTCAATGTCTTGGACTGAGGAAAACATTGGGGGCCGGGCCATCGAATACCGGTGATCCCAAGGCTCCTGCCATGGTTGATTTCGAAAGGCCCAGGACCCCGCGACACGAGGCCCTCAGGTTCGGCAATTCCTTGCGTTCACACGAAGGCGTTCGTCGATGAACGTGGGCGCGCGAACGCGCGCACCGGCTGATCCTCCACGGCGCCTGGGTGTCGGCCCGGCGTGAGAATCTCATGATGCTCCAGGATCTCGTTGACACGGAACTGGCGCGGCTTCTCGATCAGGGCCAGCGTGCAAGTCGCCACAAGGCGTTGCAGAAGGACATCCTCAGTCAGGCGTGACCTCCCTGCCCTTCGCGACGCCTGCACTCCGGTCCAGGCATCGAAAACACCACGAAGGAGCGGGCCGTTCCGGTCACCTGCCTTCCGGCCTTTCCCGCCGCATGACGGCCGCAGCGCCAGCGTCCTCGGCGATCCGGATGGCAGGCCTCCAGTCGGCAGTAAGCGGTTAAATCACGACGTTTTGCCCGCGCCTTGATTTTGTCCGCCCTCGCGCGAGAGCATCTTCCGGTCCATTCACCCTGACCGGAGGTGTCTTCATGACAGACGATACGCCGACGATGGCTGTTGACGGCTTCACCCGGAAGCTCTGGAGCGAGGCCGATCGCCTGGCCCTTGTCGCGGAGTTCGAGCGCTGGGGCGGCACGCAGGTCAGCTTCTGCGAAGCCAAGGGGGTGTCGACCAAGACTTTCCGGAGCTAGCGTCGCAGGTACGATTCCGCCGCCGCGGCGACCGCGGGCAGGCCCCCCGCCAGGGAGAGCGCGCGGCCTCTCCGGCAGCGCGGCAGGCCGCGCAGGGCGGGGCGCAGGCCAGCACGGAGGTTGGCGCGCGGGACGGAGCGGAGGTCGCCATGCCACACGGCGGCAATGGGCTCCGGCTCCGCAAGTTCCTCGCGCCTGGCGCGTTGAGGATCCTCAACATCGCGGCATGTTCGGATAGTCCAAAAGCGAAGGGGAGGGCGCGTTCCCCCACAATCAAGTCAGACCAGCTCAGGAACAGGAACGAGCAGGTCGACGGCGATCGATTGCATCAAGATCCTCTGGGACTTTCGGAACCGTTGTCGGGATGGACCCAGTCGCATGCGGCCGTGCAGAATGGAAATCAGCTGGCGAGATTTCGCCGCCCTGCTTGGCGTATCTCAATTGAGATGCATATCGTTGGCAAACAGGGAGGACATTCCATGCCGGCCCGGACCTCAATGCTCCATGTCCGCGTAGACGATGAACTGAAGGCGAAGGCGGCCGACACGCTGGCGGGCGTTGGCCTGACGCTCTCGGACGCCGTGCGCATCCTTCTGACCCGTGTTGCCTCGGAGGGCGGTTTGCCGGCGGGCCTCACCGCCGATCCTGAAGCCCATGATGCGTGGTTCCACGCCAAGGTACGGGAAGCGCTGGACGACTCGCGGCCCGCGGTTCCGCATGAACGAGTGATCACCGACACACAGGCGCTGATCCACGGAAAGCGCCGGGCGCGATCTTGATTGGAAGGCCACGGCGGCCGCCGATCTCATGGCGATCGTCGACTAGGTTTCGGACGCCAATCCCGACGCCGTCGAAGCCTTGAAAGAAGACATCGAGGCCAAGGTGTCGCGCTTGCAGGAGAACCCGAGACTCTGTCGGATCGGCCGCGTGGCCGGCACGCGAGAGATGGTCGTGAATTCGAGCTACATTGTCGTTTGCACCGATGACCCTGACACTGTAACCATGCATCGGGTACTGCACGCCGCACAGCAGTGGCCCCGGACATGACGATGGTCAGGCACGCCTCCATGGGCAAGGCGGCCCACATTCCGCTCGAGACGATGGAACGATCCTGCGAGGAGAGTGCCGCTCACGCGTGTCCGATGTCTGTCAGCTCCACACGGCCCCCGTTCGAGAATTCGGCGAGCAGGTCGCCTCCCATGGCCTCAACCGCCTCTCGAAGGGCGGACACCAACGTGTCGTTGCGTCTCTCGAAGCGCGAGACGCCCTCCTGTCCGATGCCAAGCTCGGCGGCAAGCTCGGGACCAAGTTCCAGTCCTGGCATCCCGGGCTCTTCGACACGCCAAACACGGATCGAGAGATTGAACGGGTGGCCGCCTGACCCCACGGATCTTGGTGGTTCCCTTCTTGACCCCCTTTGTGCGTACTGGGCCAAACTGGCTGGGTAGATGGGGACCTTGCGGTGCCCCGCAAGTTGCAATTCGGGAACCTGTCGCATATATCGAACATGGGAAGGGAGCTTCACATTACTGACGAAACCCATCGCCGCATCTTGGACTGGTGGTCCCTAAAAGTGAAAATGCTTTCGACGGTTGACAGGATCATCCTGCCTATGTTGGGCGTCGGTTCCATCATGGCCGGCGTAGCAACATACATGCTTGTTTTCTGATAACTGACCTTTTGCCGGTTGACGACCGTCCCGACCACAAGCCCGACCAAGCTACCCAGGAACAGGTACCCGTAAAGCGCCTGCAGCGCCGACACCAGCCGGTACCCGTCCCTCGGCACGAAATCCCCGTATCCGAGCGTCGTGAATGTCACGATACTGAAGTACAGGCCGTCCACCAGATCCGGCTGAACCACCTTCCCCACCGCTGTGGAGACCAGGCCGACCTTGCTGTAAATGAGCCCATGGCAGATGATGCTCACGAGGACCGCGAGGACCACCAAGCCAACCAACTGACCGCGGTGGACACCCTCTGGCCGCAGCAGCAGCGCCGTCCCGTACACGACCAACACCACGAATGCTGAACCCTGCGAAAGCAACACAAGCCAGGATTCCGTCGTCGGATTCGCGAGAATCGCTACGATGACCGACAGACACAAGGCGTACCAGTAATACCACCTCGCCAACCGGACGATCCATCGCGATATCTTCATATGCCTGCTTCCTGTCCTTCAAGGAGTGCCACCCAGACAGGGCATCCGATCCGAGGCAAGGGCGGGCCTGGAGGATTCCTCGGATCAGTCCGGTCCGGACCCACCACGGTCCCGGTCTTCTCGATGCGGTAAGTCATGTTGATCCTGTCAGAAGCCCGTACAACAGGATTCCTGACACGATCAACCCCCAGAACTCGATGCATAGTCGGATGCTGCTTGTGTTCCGCACGATCCGTTCCAGGCTCGTCCAGGCTCGTCGCACACGCCGTCAATGCCGCCGCCGTGCGGGCCTGCTGTTCCGCTGCTGCCTCCAGCGCCCGAACGAAGGAACCACCAAAACCTGCGGGGTCAACTGACGTGAGCGCGGTCCGGGGAACGCCGGCGTGTGGACCTGGGCTGCGATCCGCGTCCGCCTGCCGACATCGAGCAGAAACGTGTCCAGGGTCGGGTTGCCGCGGACTCCGAAGGGGGTGCAGTTGTCCGCAGCACTGTCAAGAACGAGGAGTTGTCCACGTCGGCAGAAAGGACGCCTTGAGCGCCGCCGCAGCTGTCGGCGGCGGCGTTTCCAAACTGCGGACCAGGCACTTGTCAACTTCGGCGGACGTGAAAACGAGACGGGCCTGGATGTCACGGTGTCCTGAAACGCGAAAGCCGGTCCATCCACGATTTCGGTCGCAAGGAAGGGCAGGCAAGAGTGCGGCCTTGCCCGCGCGCGCAAAGTGGCAACAGTGCTGAAACATGAACCTCGATGAGGCCGGCCTCGAGTGTCGTCTCCTCGAAGCGGCCAGGCATCTCGACACGCGTGAAGCGCAGGCCGAGTGTCTGACCGCTGCTCTGGAGCGTCTTTCCGTCGTCCTGAACTGGCGGGAGCCGGACATTGAAGGCCGGCCTGAAGCGTTCAGCATCAACTGACAAGGTCGACGTCGTAGGCCGCAAGCCTGTGGTCCGAACTCGCCAGGCGCAGACCCTCGCGGCGCGCCTGCGCGACCAGCATGCGGTCGAACGGGTCGGCGTGGTGAAGCGGTAGTGCCGCCGCCGCCTCGGCATGGGCCCAGGAAATTGGCAGCGGGCGACAGCCCGCGTCGACAGCGATGTCGAAGAGATCGCCGGGAACGTCGAGCTTGCCGATCGCGCGCTTGATCCCGACTTCCCACACGCTGGCCGCCGAAAGATAGATCTCTCCCTCAGAGATCGCCTTTTCCTGGGCCCCGGTCAGACGGGGATCGTTCAACAACGCCCAGAGCAGGACATGGGTGTCGAGAAGGAGCCGCACCTAGCTTCTGGCGCTCCGCTCGAACATCCCGGCAATCTCGTCATCGCCCTCGAACATGTCGACCGGCAAGGTGAAGGCGCCTTCCATTGCGCCGATCAGCGGCCGTCCGGCAGGACGGTCGGCGCCAACGATCCGGGCCACGGGACGACCATAGCGTGTCAGCTCGATCGCTTCACCTGCCTCGGCCCGGCGGATCAGCTCTGCGAACTGGGCCTTGGCTTCGGCAACAGCCATCTGCATCCCATCCTCCATTTCCAATTGACCAACATGTAGGTCATGATTATGCGTGATGCAAGAGACCCGGTCAGCCTTCCTGTGCGGCAACGGGACCCTGGACTGCAATGATCCGTGCGCGGCAGCACGTCGCGGATTCGCTCGTCAAGAACGGACCCTGTCGGGGAGGACAGCATCATGAAGCATGACGCGGTGGTGCGCGCACGCATCGACAGGGCCACGAAGCAAAGGGCGACGGCGGCGCTGGCCGCGACGGGACTCTCGGTTTCCGACGCGATCCTGCTGCTGATGCGGCGGATCGCGGAAGGGCGGCGCCTGCCGTTCGACGTGAAGGTGCCGAATGCGGCCACGATCGAGGCAATGGAGGAACTGGCGGCCGGCAAGGGGCAGCCTTTCGAGACCACCGGGGACCTGCTTGCGGACCTCGGCGTACAAGGAAGGGCCGGATCGCGGTGTCCGGCCGCGAGGGTCAGGCCTGGACGACGTCAGGCTTGAGGTCGTCCTGGAAGTCGTCGGGCACCTGCTGCCGCGACCGACGTCACGCGTGCACCGAGCCGGCACCGGCGCTTCAATGAACGTATCCATCCTGCCCGACGACAACTTCGTGCGTCGTGCCCGGTTCGGTCTCCGCCATGCCCCGGAAGACGCCTTCCCAGGCCTCGGCCTGCGCGAACCGCTCCTCGCAGAACTCGCACCCGCAGTCGTCGGCCGCAATCATGTCCGCAAGGTGCGCGCACAGTTCCGACAAGACCTCGCAGGCTTCGCGGGGCAGCTCGATCCTGACGATGTCCCGGTCTTCGCCCTCGATGCGTTCGTCCGCACCTGACGCTCGATCCTTCATTTCCGCCTCCTTTCGCCAAGCCTGCCGGTCACGGGCCGCGCCCTGGCAGCAAGCAGGCGCCAGCATTCCGGCTTGCAATCGCCCGCGCGGCCTTGCCAGTCCGGCCCGCGAACCTCCCTGATCCGCCTGGCGCGCAGGACGTAGCCCGGGGCGGACGGGAATGCCAGCCAGGAACCGCGGGCATCTTCCATGTCGCGCTGGCTTGCGGCCTCCTCCAGCAGGCGGCTGAATGCGGGATCCCTCACCGGTCCGGTCGCGGTCACGCCGCCTGTCCCTTCCCTGCTCCGGCACCCTTCGGCTGCGCGACCTTGCGGCGGACATGGACAGCGTCCGTCCCCTTGCGGACGTCGAAGCCCCCCGCCCGCTCGACAAGCGTGCTCAGGTTCGCGCACCCGTAACTGCGGGGATCGAAGTCGGGATGCGCGCCCTGGATGCGCTGCCCGACGCTGCCGAGGTTCTCCCAGCCGTCCGCGTCCGGCTCCCCGATCGCGCCGGCGATGATCTTGCGCGCCCTGGCTGGCGGCTCCTTCCTGCGCGCCGCGCCCTTGGCCGGAGCCTCTCCGTCCTTCCTCCCCTCGGGTTCGGCCTCCAGGAGGTTCTCGACGTAGATGAAGCGGGTGCACGCGTTGCGAAACGCCTCCACGGACTTTCGCTCGCCAAACCCGAACACGACGAGACCCTCCTCACGAAGGCGCTGGGCCAGCCGCGTGAAGTCGCTGTCCGAGCTGACCAGCACGACCCCGTCGAGCGTTCGCTTGTGCATGAGATCCATCGCGTCGATGACGAGGGCGATGTCGGAGGCGTTCTTGCCCCTCGAGTTGCTGCGCTGCTGGTGCTGGAGGATCGCGAGCGACTTGACCGCCGCGTCCCATCCGGCAAGCCGGCCGCCCGAGAAGTCGCCGTAGATGCGCCTCACGTTGGCCTCGCCCAGCTTGACGATCTCGTCGAAGATCGCCTGCGCGTGCCTGGCGCTGGTGTTGTCGGCGTCGATCAGGACCGCGAGGCTCGTGGTTTTCCGTGTGTCCGCCAAGGCCGTTCCCCTTTCTTCCGGCGCGCGTCCCGTTCAGGGGCATGCCGCCCATGGCGTCCGCTCGCCGTTGCCGGGCCCTTCTACGGGCTTTCCGGCGCAAGCGCCACGCCGGACCGCGGCGGCCGGAACGAGCTCGCCGTGCTGGGCCAGCCTTGTGCCTGTATTGGTCCCGCGCGACGGACCGGTCCATGAACGAGGGGCAGGGCCGGCGCCGCGCGGGGGCAAGGGCTGCCTTCATGAAGTCTGGCAGTCCGACGCACCCTGCCGGGCGTTTGAACCTCGCGTCGACGCTGCCGGTCCACAACCGGCTGCGCCCTGGCCAAGGAAGTGCGCCTGGTGTTCATTCTCCCAGTTGCCCGCCGAATACGCCCTGGATCCTGTATCCGTCGCGCCGGTACCAGAACGTGGCGGCCACGGCTTCCCCGTTGGGACCGTAGAAACTGCCCGTTGCCGTCCCTGTCTCTTCCCCCGGGGACGCCTCGAACTGGTCCGGGGCCAACGTGAATGTCGCGGTATCCTGAAGCGGGTCGTAGTCGGGGTCGGTCCGGTTGGTCCCCACATCGCCGCTGAACCACATCCCGGGCAGGTGGTCGCGGCCGCCATCGGGCAACTCCCGCCACATGTCGCTGAGAAAGACGTTCAACACGTCATCCGCACCGGGTCCGTAGTGGTCCCGCGACCCGTAGGAGGCACTCATTTGCCCGACCACCCGGTTGGTTTCGCCCTGCCCGCCGACCCTGCCTCCGTACACCCGGCCCCAGACATGGCCCGTATATCGAAACACGCTGGGCAGTTCCTCATTCCGCGGCAGGTTGTCGACCAGGCCGGTGGGCGTTCCATGCACCAGCCAGGTCGAGCCGCTGTCGGTCAGCATGGTCTCCTCCACCCGGAAGTGGTCCTGGGAAAGAACCGCCCAGAAACCCCATGTCTCGAGATCCATTTCCTCGTCCGGAGGTGCAGGCGCAGGCGGAGCGACCGGAGGAGACGGGTCCGCTGGCGGGATGGCTTCAGGAGCCGGGGCCGGAGACGGTGTGGCCCGAGGAGGCGGGTCCGCCGGCGGGGCGGTTTCAGGAGCCGGGGCCGGAGGCGGGTCCAGCCCGGGGAGGGGGATCGACGGCATCGAGCTGACCCCCGTCCCCCGGTCCCGGAGCGAATCACCGTTCCGGGCGCCGCCGCAGGAAATCAGCAGGAAAGCCGACAGCGTGATGAAAATGCAGTCCTTCATGGAGTCATGATGACTCCCGTGAGGCAGCCTCACGAAGCAGCACCGGACAAGGGGCCGAGCCGTCTGGCGACGTGGGGCTGCCCTCCGGACTGTTCCCCGGGTTCCTGCCAGCCCTCACCAGCGCGCCTGGATGTGGAACCCGGTCGTGTGCTTGGGCGCAGCGCCGGCATTGCCGTCCGCCGCTTCGCTGCGCGCCGCCTTCAGCGCGAAGCCGAGCTCGGACGCGCCGCCCTTCACCAGGTCCAGTCGCCAGCCCAGGCCGTATTCCCGTTCGCCGTCGGACACCCCGATGTCGATCTCCGGCGTCGAGGTGAAGCGGCCGCCAAAGGCCGGGAAGCCGTACCCGTAGTGCAGCTTGAAGCTCTGGCGCTCCAACGGGTCGCCGCTGTCGTCGGCCGCAAGCCCCGCCAGGTTGCGCTGGCTGAGCAGCGTGTCCATGCCGCCCGACGATGCCTCGCCCAACGCGTGGGTCACGCTGAGCTTCGGGCCGCGCCCGTGCTCGGGCCGCGGCTGCCAGGAGAGGGAGCCGGCAACGCCCCGCACGCGAAAGTCCTTCGACGCGTGGGTCAGAATGCCCCGGCCGGAGAGCTGCAGCCGGAGGCCGTTCTCCGGGTGGGTCCAGGAGAACGCGGCCCCGGCGTCGAGCCCGAAGCCGGTCTCGGCGTCACCGCCGTCATGGCGCACTCCGAACTCCAGCCCGGGTTCCAGCGTGCCGTCGCCAAGCTCGAGACCGCGCCAGGTCCCTTGCAGGCCAAGGCGGAGCCGGGTCGCGTCACCGGTTGCGCCGGCGAGATTGCCGACGTCGTCGGAGAGCAGCGCATCAGTGCGGGTGCGCACGGCAAGCGCGTCCGTCTTCACGGTCACTTCGGGGCCGCCTTCCGGCGACGCCTGCAGCAACACTCCGCGCAGCCCCGCCGCCGCCATTGCCAGGTCCAGGTCGGTCCGCAGCGTCCGGCTGTCTCCTGATTCGGAGTCCGTGGCAGCCTCAGGCGTCAGGGCCAGCGAACCCGTGCCGTAGCCGATCACGCTCCATGCGGTCACCCGGTCGGTGACGGCAAGGCGACCGTAGGGATAGAGCCCGGTCACCGTGCTCTCCACCTTCCCTGCGGAAGCGCCACGATACGTGCCCTCGCCCCGGGAATGTGACAGCATGAGGCCCGTGGTCGAACTGCCGGCCCGGAACCCCGACGCGTCCCCACCGCCTGGCCGGAATCCGGGGCCGCGCGTCCAGTCCGCGCCGAAGAGCGCGCTCGTCACCTCGCCCGACAGGACAAGGTCGCCCTCGCGCCCGTCGAAGCTGCTCGACGCGCCCCGGCCCCAGAACGAGACCAGGCCGCCTCCCGTGCCGTCCCCTGCGGCCGCGAACCGGAACGACGAGCCGGTCAGCAGCTCGAGCGCGGTCACCTCCCTGTAGTCCTCCCCCGGTCCCGGCCGGCCGGCGTCCGCGGCCTCGGTCTCGCCACGCAGCCACGGACGACCCATTCGCCTCCTCCTCGCCGTCGCCGTCCCGACCGGCATTCCCCGCGCCACCGACGCCCTGTCCGGCCAGCTTCACTTCCACCCCCGCCCGAGGCGTCGCACTGATGCGCTCCTCGACGGAGTCCAGAACCTGCTCCGCCACGGTGCGTCCGAAGCGTGCAAGCCAGGCCGACGGCATCATGTCGCGGTTCCGGATCGTGCCCACGGCCACGCCATCGGCAATCGTCGCCCGCGTCGGATTGCTCAGCCTGAGCGTGAGGGTTTCGCCGTCATCGTCATGGTCGTCGTCGAGCACCGGCACCGTGACGGTCTTCGCCGTCTCGCCGCGCTCGAACGTGAGCTGGCCGGAGACGGCCGTGTAGTCCAGTCCTGCCGTCGCCGTGTCGTCCTCCGTCTCGTAGTCGACCTTGACCCGATATGGCGCTGCCTCGCTCAACGAAACGACGAATTCCAACTCCGCGCCCGGGCCTTCATCGACTTCCGCGTCCGCCACCGTGATCTCATGCGCCGGACCGGGCACGGTCAGGGAGATCGCGCTGGAAAGCGGCCGCTTGTCCGCCGTGCAAATCGCTCCCTCCGCATCGCAGTCCGTCGTGGCGGCCAGCGCCAGCTCCAGGTCCCGGCTGGATGTCGGCATCAACCTGATCGCCCACAAGTCGTTGCGCTTCTTGCCTTCGTCGTCCTTGACCTGCCACAGGGTGTCGATGTCGCCGTCGACCACCGTGAGGGCATGGTCCCGAAGGGTCCGCGCCTTGATGTTCACCGGCTCGCTGAACAACACGCGGACCACGAACTTCCGGCCGTCTCCGGAATGGCCGGGCGGGTATTTCTCCCATTCGGCGGTCAGCCTGGGCGCGGCCGGCAGGTCCCGGCCCTCCCGCGTTTTCCCCGGATGCCTAAGCATCACCGGCGGCCCGTTGGCACCCGTGATCGTGCCGTCGTTCAGCGTCATGCTGTCGGCCAGCAAGGCCATGCTGCGAACGGGGCTCTGGGCTTCCGTCACCGTGTGGGCGAAGACAAGCGTGGAGCTGCCCGACCCGCTGGCATAGGGCGCCTGCACGGTCTCATCGTCAACGGTCACGGAGACGTAGGGGACTCCGTCCTCCGTCGTCACGAACACGTTTTCGCTGAAGTCGGCCGCAACGCTGACGCGCTCGCCCGCCGTCCACCTGCCGTTCCGGTCGTCATCGTCGAGTATCTCGACTCTCCTGACGAACGGCTGATAGAGCGTCGTGGTGCTGCCTTCGTCGCAATCGGTTTCGTCGGCCGTGTTCCGCTGGAAGACGTTCGAAGCCTGGTTGCCCAATCCCGTCTCGGCATGGGTCACGGCGCCCGCGGGAACGCTCACCGCCACTGGCTGACCCCAGTCGACGGGGGTGATCCGGAGCCGGTACCCCAGGGCCCAGCTGTACGGGCGATCGACGAGTTCCGCGGTCGCGTTGACGAGCGTCACGTCATCGGCCGCCGCGAATCCGTTCACCGTTTCGTAGTAGAGAAAGAGCGGATGCCCCGTCGTGAACCCGACATTGACGATGAAGGTGCCCGCGTCGTTCTCCGGCGTCGCAGGATCGTCGTAGTCACGGCATACGGTGGCGGGCACCTCGGTGTCTGCCGACATGTCGGAGTTGCCCGCCTTCACCTCCGTGCGAAAGTCCCGGGTCGTGTCGACCGACACCGCCTCGGCATCGTTTGACAGCGCCCAGCCGCGTGCGTGCCTGGCACGCACCCTGAAGGCGTAGCGGACATTCGCGTCGATGCGGTAGCTTGTGCGCAGGCCAATGCTGCCCTCCGCGCAGTCGGCTGCATCCGATGCGGAAAGGCCAAAGAAATCCTCGTCGGCCCACTCGTCCGGGTAGGAGGGATGGACCCTTCTCTTCTGGATCGCGAAGCTCCCCAGATCGCCCACCGCGACATCGGTCGGCGCCCAGCACAGGTCGACGGTCGGCTTCCCATCGGCCGTGTCCTCGACTGCCAGGCCCGTAGCTGTCAGGCCGTCGAGCGCGTTCGTCGCGTTGGCTTCCGCCGCATCGGACGCCGGACCCGCGCCGTCGCCGAAAATCGCCGAAACCCGGTAGTGGCGGATCTCGCCGGCCTTCAGGCCCGACACGTGCGTGTAGGCCGTGCCGGTTCCGTACGTGTTGGCCATCACCTCGGCCCAGGAGGAACCGCCGTCATAAGACGCCTCGATCCGGTAGCCGAAGACCGTGCCGGAGGGCGCCGTCCAGTTCAGAACGACCCTGCTGACGGTCGCTTCGGCCGTCAGCCCCGTCACCCGGCCCTCCGTCGACGCCGTGTCGTTGTCCGGCACCGTCACCGCGACGTCCGCAGCCGCCACCGACCCGTAGTCCGCCCCGGACACCGCGTGCGAGACCGTCGCCGCGTCGCTCTCCGCGTCCGCGTCCTCGGCCGCGCTGACCGTCACCGTCTGCGCCGTGTCCCAGTCCGACGGCGTGAAGGTCAGCGCGCCGCTCACCGTCACGTCCGCATCACCGCTTGACCGCGACGGCGTCACCGTCACGTCGCCCGTGGGCCGGCTGTCGAGAACCACCGTGTAGGTCGCCGTGCCCCCTTCGGGCACCGGAAGCGCCGTCTCCGAGACCGTCACGCCCCGCGTGTCGTCGTCCTCGATGGTCAGCGCGGTCCCCGTCACCGACAGGCCGCTCGTCGTCGTCGTGCCCCCGACCGTCAGCGACTCGCCGTCCTCGTCCAGGTCGTCGTCCACCGGCGCCAGCGCGAACGTCGCCGTGCCCGTCGTCTCGCCGGCGTCGATCGTCAGCGCGACGTCCGCGACGGTCCCGTAGTCCGTCCCCTCGACCGCGCCGTCAGTGCCCGCGCCGACAGAGACCGTCACCGGCGTGTCCGCCGTCCGCGCCGCGCCGTCCAGCGTCCCCGTCACCGTGATCGTCGTCGATCCCGCGCCCTCGGCGAGCGCGTCCTGCGACAGGCTCAGCCGGATCTCCGTCGACGCCGTGTCGTTGTCCGGCACCGTCACCGCGACGTCCGCAGCCGCCACCGACCCGTAGTCCGCCCCGACACCGCGTGCGAGACCGTCGCCGCGTCGCTCTCCGCGTCCGCGTCCTCGGCCGCGCTGACCGTCACCGTCTGCGCCGCGTCCCAGTCCGACGGCGTGAAGGTCAGCGCGCCGCTCACCGTCACGTCCGCGTCGCCTCCCGACCGCGACGGCGTCACCGTCACGTCGCCCGTGGGCCGGCTGTCGAGAACCACCGTGTAGGTCGCCGTGCCCCCTTCGGGCACCGGAAGCGCCGTCTCCGAGACCGTCACGCCCCGCGTGTCGTCGTCCTCGATGGTCAGCGCGGTCCCCGTCACCGACAGGCCGCTCGTCGTCGTCGTGCCCCCGACCGTCAGGGTCTCGCCGTCCTCGTCCAGGTCGTCGTCCACCGGCGCCAGCGCGAACGTCGCCGTGCCCGTCGTCTCGCCGGCGTCGATCGTCAGCGCGACGTCCGCGACGGTCCCGTAGTCCGTCCCCTCGACCGCGCCGTCAGTGCCCGCGCCGACAGAGACCGTCACCGGCGTGTCCGCCGTCCGCGCCGCGCCGTCCAGCGTCCCCGTCACCGTGATCGTCGTCGATCCCGCGCCCTCGGCGAGCGCGTCCTGCGACAGGCTCAGCCGGATCTCCGTCGACGCCGTGTCGTTGTCCGGCACCGTCACCGCGACGTCCGCAGCCGCCACCGACCCGTAGTCCGCCCCCGACACCGCGTGCGAGACCGTCGCCGCGTCGCTCTCCGCGTCCGCGTCCTCGGCCGCGCTGACCGTCACCGTCTGCGCCGCGTCCCAGTCCGACGGCGTGAAGGTCAGCGCCCCGCTCACCGTCACGTCCGCATCACCGCTTGACCGCGACGGCGTCACCGTCACGTCGCCCGTGGGCCGGCTGTCGAGAACCACCGTGTAGGTCGCCGTGCCCCCTTCGGGCACCGGAAGCGCCGTCTCCGAGACCGTCACGCCCCGCGTGTCGTCGTCCTCGATGGTCAGCGCGGTCCCCGTCACCGACAGGCCGCTCGTCGTCGTCGTGCCCCCGACCGTCAGCGACTCGCCGTCCTCGTCCAGGTCGTCGTCCACCGGCGCCAGCGCGAACGTCGCCGTGCCCGTGATCTCGCCGGCGTCGATGGTCAGCGCGACGTCCGCGACGGTCCCGTAGTCCGTCCCCTCGACCGCGCCGTCAGTGCCCGCGCCGACAGAGACCGTCACCGGCGTGTCCGCCGTCAACGGCGCGCCGTCCAGCGTCCCCGTCACCGTGATCGTCGTCGATCCCGCGCCCTCGGCGAGCGCGTCCTGCGACAGGCTCAGCCGGATCTCCGTCGACGCCGTGTCGTTGTCCGGCACCGTCACCGCGACGTCCGCAGCCGCCACCGACCCGTAGTCCGCCCCGGACACCGCGTGCGAGACCGTCGCCGCGTCGCTCTCCGCGTCCGCGTCCTCGGCCGCGCTGACCGTCACCGTCTGCGCCGCGTCCCAGTCCGACGGCGTGAAGGTCAGCGCCCCGCTCACCGTCACGTCCGCATCACCGCTCGACCGCGACGGCGTCACCGTCACGTCGCCCGTGGGCCGGCTGTCGAGAACCACCGTGTAGGTCGCCGTGCCCCCTTCGGGCACCGGAAGCGCCGTCTCCGAGACCGTCACGCCCCGCGTGTCGTCGTCAACGATCGTGCCGATGACGTTCACGGCCTCGGTTGCCACGAGAACGTCGCCCGTGGACACACGCCATCCGATTTCGAGCGTTTCGTCCTCCTCGTCGATGTCGTCGTCGACAATGGTCACCTGCAGGCTCGCCGATGTCTGTCCTGCGGGTATCGAGATGCTGGCACGGCCGAACGACGCGAACCGCCCGTAGTCGTCCGATTCCGTCGCGGTGCCGCCGATTCGCGCAGACGTGGCGATGTAGGCAACCTCGCCGTCCACCGGGTGGTCCAGGTTCATGACGAACGTCATGGTACCCTCGTCTTCGTCGACCGACACGTCTTCCATTGTCGCCGTTGCGGGGGCATCGTTGTCGGGGCCCACCAGCACCAGCAACACCGTCCCGTTCCTGCCGAATGTCGCCGGAGCCGTCGCATTGCTCAGGTTGATGACCACGTTGCCGGCGTTGGTCGGCTCGTACACCGTGTCGTCCAGGATCGAGAGAGTGAACGTCTTCCGCGTTTCGCCCGGCTCGAAGACCAGCGTGCCGCTGGTCGACGTATAGTCCTCTCCGGGCGTGCTCGAGGCGCTGCTGTCCTCCGTGGCGTAGTCCACGCTCACCCGTTCGGAGAGCGCAGGCGTCAGGGAGACCGCGATCTCAACGTCGCCCTCGTCCTCGCCGACGTTGACGCCATCGTGCGCCCATTCGAGCACCGGCGCGGCGCGCGTCACCTTGACCTGGTACTCCTTCTCGGTGACGCCGTCCTGCGCGGTCACCGTCACCGTGACGGTGTTCACGCCGAACGCGAGAGCCAGGTCCGCCGTGTTCGGGGTGCTCGTGTCGTCGTCCCCCGCAATCGCGACCGTCGCGCCGCGGTGGTTCTCCGTTGCGGTGACCGTCACGCTGGCGGCGGTGTTTTCCACGTCCGCCTCGTATTCGAGGGTTCCCGCGGCGAACGCCGGCGTCAGGCTGACCTGCGTTCCTCCGACACTGACCGACAGGGCCTTCAGGTCCGCGTCTGCCGCGGCCGCGTCGTCGTTCTCGATGGTTCCGGTGGCCGTCTTCGGCGTTCCGAGCGCGGCGTTCGTGGAGGGGTTGGCGAGCGTCACCGTGAGGGTCTCGTCGCCTTCGTGGTTGGTGTCGTCGCCGGTGGCGACGGAGATGGTCCCGGTCGTCTGCCCGGCGAGGACGGTCAGCTGCGCGCCGGCGACGGGCGCGGTGTAGTCCGCCCCGTCCGCGTGGCCGCTGTCCGAGGTCGCCGTGCCGTTCGCCGCAGCGTAGCCGACGGTCACGTCGGTGGACGCGGCCGGGCTCAGCGTCACCGTGAACGCGAGCGCGTCGCCCTCCGTCGCCGTCGCGTCCGCGATGGTCAGGGTCGGCGTTCCCTCGTCGTCCTCGATGGTGCCCGTGGCCTCGCTGGCGGCGACGCTGGCGCCCGAGGCGTTGCTCAGCGTGACCTTGAAGGCCTCGTCGCCCTCCGCGAGCGCGTCGTCGGCCAGCGTCACCTCGACCGTCTCCGAGGTCTCGCCGGCCGCGAACTCGAGCGTTCCGGAGGCAGCGGCGTAGTCCGTGCCCGCCTTTGCCGTGCCGTCCGAGGTCGCGTAGTCGACCGTCACGGCTTCGCCGCTGGCCGCGTCCAGCGTCACCGCGAACTCGATCTTGCCGGCGTCCTCCGCCGCGGTCGCGCCCGCGATCGACAGCGCGGGCTCGGCGGTGTCGTTGCGCGCCACGCGGCCCGTGAAGGCCGCCACCCCGTTGCCCCAGCGGTCCTGGAGCCTGTCGGTCCCGGGCGCATAGCCCACCGTCACGTGCTGCGCGTGGCCCACGGCGGAGGCGAGCGTGACGGTCACGCTCGCGCCGTCCACGTCCACGCCGGTCGCCGCCCTGGCCGTGCCCTGGACCGTCACCGTGAAGTCGCCCGGCGCCGGCTCGGAGTCCTCGTCCAGGTGGTCCGGAACGCCGCTCGCCCGCTCGAAGGCCAGGACCAGCTCGTTGCCGTCCACGACCGCGCCCCCGGCGCCGGCCGCCAGCGCCGGTGCGGTGGTGTCGACCAGCGAACCGGTCGTGTGGCTCCCGTGCCGGACGTTCACCGCCCGGTTGCCCGCGTCCTCGATCGTCCCGCCGTTCAGCACGAGGCCGCCGTTGGTGAGAAGCGTCCCGGCCGCATCGACGTTGCCGGGAACCCCGATCGCGCCTTCGTCGCCCGACACGTCCGCCGGCACCGTCCAGGCGAACACCAGGTCCGTGCCGCCGGACCCGCTCTCGTATGCCGCGTCCTGCCGGCCCGAGTCGCTGGCGGAGAACTTCAGCGCCGGCACGCCCGAACCCGTGTCGACCGTGACCGCGCTCTCGAACTTCACGGTGAACCGCACCGTCTCGCCGGGACCGTAGACCGGATCCCCCGTCACGGTTGCGGGCACCGCCGGCGTGGACGTCACCGCGACGCTCTCGATCCACCGCGTGTCGACGTTCGCGCCGTTCGAGACCGCCGCGTGATCGAGCACCGCGGCCTCCGTGGTCCCCTGGTTGACGATGCTGCCGCCGTTCAGCTCCAGCGCGTTGGCGGCCACGCCGATCCCGTCCGCGTCGTCGTCGTCCGTCGCCGTCACCGTCTTGCGGAACACCAGCACGGTGGCCGAGCTCGCGCCCGGGTCGTGGAGTGCATGGCTGTCGGCGGCGGGCGTGCCGTCCAGCAACAGGCCCACGCGCGGCGTCCCGGTCACGTCGACCGCCACGTCGAAGGTCACGCTCACCTCGATCGTGTCGCCGAGGTCGTACTCCCCGTCCGACGGCAGGCTGGTGAAGGCGATGGAGGAGACCTCGGCCGCCGTCACGTCGTCGTCCTCGATGGTTCCGGTGGCCGTCTTCGCCGTACCGAGCACGGCGTTCGAGGAGGGGTTGGCGAGCGTCACCGTGAAGGTCTCGTCGCTTTCGTCCACCGTGTCGTCGCCGGTGGCGACGGAGATGGTCCCCGTCGTCTGCCCGGCGGGGATGGTCAGCTGCGCGTTGGCCACGGGCGCGGTGTAGTCCGCCCCGTCCGCGTGGCCGCTGTCCGAGGTCGCCGTGCCGTCCGTCGCCGCGTAGCCGACGGTCACGTCGGTGGACGCGGCCGGGCTCAGCGTCACCGTGAACGCGACCGCGGCGCCCTCCGTCGCCGACGAGTCCGCGATGGTCAGGACCCGCAGGTCGGGACGCTCCGTCGCCTCCGTGGACGGCGTTCCCTCCAGCCCGTCCCGGGTGGCGATCACGCGCACCGTGTAGTCGGTGCCGTCCGAGACCCCGGAGAGGTGTGGGTGGTCGAGCCCGGCGAGACGGCCGCTTCCCGGTTGTCGGAAGCCGCTGTGGCAAAGGTCTCGGTCCCGGACTTCCACTGCACCTTGTAGCCGTCGGCGCCGGTCACCTCGTCCCAGGCCACGTCCAGCTTGCCGCCGCCGGGCGTCAGGACGACCCCCGTCACCTGGGCCGGCGGACTGTCATCGTCGACGATGACGAACTCCCATTCACAGGTTGAGCTGCAAAGGGAGCCGTCGGCCTTGGCCAGGGACACCGCGTCGGGAAAGCCGTTCGGAATCAGCTGGAGCGAGAAGTCCTCGCTGTCCTCGGCGAGGGCGTCGTCGATGATGGTCACGTCCAGGGTCATGGTGGCCACGTACCTTCCGTCCTGCGCCGCGAAGTCGGAAGCCTGGAAGTTGACGAAGCTGTAGACGATGCGCCCGTAGTCCAGGCCTCCCACCGCCGTCCCGTTCAGGGTCCTGGCCAGGAGCCTGAACGTTGCGTCTGTCGGCTCGGGCACGCCCGCCGCGGTTTCCGCGACGATGCTGATCGTCTGCGTTCCCGAGTCCTCGCGGAACACGTGCTCGGTGCTGCCGGGCCGCACGACGATCGCCGGATTGGCCGCCACCATCGCGACGCTTGCGGATGCGTCGGTGCCAACGGCATAGGCCGGATCCGCCGAGATGGTGGCGGTCAGGGTTCCGTCGGACGTGGCGCCGCCAGAGAAGTCGCTGGAAGCGAGGGACAGCGTCGCGGACGTCTGGTTGGCCGGGATCGTGACCGTCCGGGACAGCGTGCCAGCCGGAAGGAAGTCCTGGTCCTGCGTGAAGGCGAAATTCACGTCGAGCGCCTCGGCGGTCGCCGCGGCCCGCGTCACCGTGAACTCGATCCCCTGGAGGTGGAAGGCGAGCGTGGACGCGCTGGCGGCGATCGAGACGGTCGGCTTCGCATGCGTCACCTGCAGCGTGTAGGTCCTGTCCGCCCGCGGAGGCCTGACCGCGGTGACGGTGATCTCGGTCTCCGCGCCGTCGAGCCGCACCTGGTGTCCGGCCGCGTTGCCGTCCGCATCGGCGGGCAGGATCGTTGCGTCGCCGCCTTCCGCCGCCGAGGCCGACACGGTCACGAATTCGTCGTTGCCGAGCGTCGTGGCGTCATACGCGGTCGTGTCGGCGTCGAACTGCGGCGTCAGGTCGAGCGATGCGGTGCCGTGCGTGAGCCCCAGCGAGGCGAGCTTCGCCGCGGCCAGCGTCTGTCCGCCATCCACCCGGTGCCCGCCCTGCGTCGCCAGCGTGGTCGCGCCAAGGTCGGCGTCGCGCTGGCCGACGCTGGCCCGGATGGTCGCGCCGTTGAGCGCGAGGGCGTCTGTCCCGACGCTGATGCCGTCGCTGTCGAGGTCGCCGGCCTGAACCTCGTGTTCGAACGTCAATGTCCCGCTTCCGGACTTGCCCGCGTAGCCGAAGCTCGTGGCGGAGGAACCGATGTCCACTTCGAGGCCGGGCGAGCCGCCGCCCGTGTCCACGTCCACGTCCCGGTCGAACTTCACCGCGACGGCGATGGTCTCGCCCTGCGCGTAGGTGTCGGTGGCGTGCAGGGGCTGCGAGGTGACCGTGACGCCCGAGACGCCCGGCCTCGGCTGCGTCACCTTCAGCGTGTAGGTCCCGTTCGGCCGCGGAGCCCTGACCGCGGTGACGGTGATCTCGGTCTCCGTGCCGCTGAGCCGTACCTGGTGTCCCGCGGCGTTGCTGTCGGCATCGGCGGGCAGGATCGTGGCGTCGCCGCCTTCCGCCGCCGAGGCCGACACGGTCACGAACTCGGCGCTGCCGCTCGTCGTGACGTCATACGCGGTCGTGTCGGTGTCGAACTGCGGTGTCAGGGCGAGCGATGCGGTGCCGTGCGTGAGCCCCAGCGAGGCGAGCTTCGCCGCGGCCAGCGCCTGGCCGCCGTCCACCCGGTGCCCGACCTGCGCCGCCAGCGCGGTGCCGCCGAGGTCGGCGTCGCGCTGGCCGATGCTGGCCCGGATGGTCGCGCCGTTGAGCGCGAGGGCGTCGGTCCCGACGCTCAGCCCGTCACTGTCGAGGTCGCCGGCCTGGACCACGTATTCGAACGTCAGCGTCCGGTTCCCGGACATGCCAGCGTAGCCAAGGGTCCTGGCGGAGGAACCGATGTCCACTTCGAGGCCGGGCGAGCCGCCGCCCGTGTCCACCTCCACGTCCCGGTCGAACGTCACCGCGACGGCGATGGTCTCGCCGCTCGCATAGGTGTCCGCCGCGTGCAGCGGCGACGACGTGAGCGCGACCCCGCCGCTCTCGATGCCCGGCACGTCGCGCACGACGGTCACGGGAAGCTCTCCCGGCGCCAGCGCGCCCGAGCCGTACCCGCCGCCGTCGCCCGTGTGCGTGAGGGTCTTCGCGGCATCCTGCGCGGAGACCTGCGAGGCCGCCGTCACGGTCACCGTCTGCGCGTCGTTCCAGTTGTCCCGCGTGAACGACAGGCTGTCCGGCTCGACGGTCAGGCCGTTCCCGGCGCCCGCGACGGTCACGTTGACGGTCCTGGACGGCCGCTTGCCGAGCTTCAGCGTGTAGCTGGCGGTCCCCCCCTCGGCCACCGACAGCGCGGGCGTCGAGAACACGTAGCCGTTCTGTGCCGTCTCCTCCTCGACCAGCACCGGCAGGTTGACCGGCGCCGCCGGATCGTACCCGCCGCCCGCGGCCCGGTGACGCAGCCTGAATTCCCGGTTCTCCGTCACGCCGTTGTTGCGCCCGGCCACGATGACGTTCTGCGGCTCGTCCCAGTTGTCCGGCGTGAAGGTCAGCGTCACGCTCGAGCCGGACAGGAAGGTGGTGCCGATGAACAGCGGGGCGCTGTTGCGCACCGTGACCTCCACCGTCACGTCGTTCTCGGGCCGGAGGTTGAGGGTGACATTGTACGAGACGTTCGACCCGCCCTCCCTGACGTGCAGGCGGGTCTTGTCGAGGACGATCGCCGCCGAAACCGTGTCGACCGCCTCCACCGCCACGCTCGCGGTGCTTCCCTCGTAGTCGCCCCCGCTCGCGGTGTAGGTCAGGGTCTCCGGATCGTTGACGGCGTCCAGGTCCGCCGCGGCCTCGACCGTCACCGTCACGGGCGTGTCCCAGGTGCCCGGCTCGAACTCGATGGTCCCCGGCGTGACCGTGAGGTCGGTGCCCGTGGCGCCGGAGAGCTCCAGCGTCACCTTCTCCGTGGGCGCCGTCGCCAGCGCGACGGTGTAGGTGTCGCTGCCGTTCTCGGGCACCTGAAGAGCGGTCTGGGAGAGCGTGATCGCGGCCGTGTCGTCGTCCGTCACGTTGACAGGCAGCTCGGCTGTGACCGATCCGTAGTCCCCGCCGCTGGCGGTGTGCGTCAGCCTGGCGGTGCCGGGCACGGCGTCGTCGTCGTGGACCGCGGTAACGCTCACGGTCTGCGCCTGGTCCCAGTTCGACGGCGTGAACGTGAGCTGGCTCGTGCCGGGCGTCAGCCCGGCACTCCCGCCGGCGGCGATCGAGACGTTCACGTTGGCGCTCGGCCTGGTCGCCAGCGCCAGCGTGTAGCTGTTGCTTGCACCTTCGGTGATTTCGAGGGACGGCGTTGACAGCACGAGCCCTGCCGTGTCGTCGTCCTCTATGGTGCCGGTCGCCGAGGCCGCGGCGCCCAGCTCGGCGTTGGACGAGGGGTTCGAGATCGCGAGCGTGAACGTCTCGTCGGATTCGTCGAGGGAATCCTCTGTCGTGGGGATGCTGACCGTGGTCTCGGTCTGCCCCGCGGTGATCGTCGCCGTGTCGCCGCTTGCGGCGGTGAAGTCGCTCGCGGACGCGGTGTCGCCGGAACCTGTCGACGTGCTGTACTCCACCGTCACGTCCGCGCCGGTCGCGGCCCTGATGCTGACCGTGAAGCCCACGTCCGAGCCCTCGACGGCGGTGCCGCCGGTCACGCTGACGACCGCCTTGCCGTCGTCGTCGAGAATCGTGCCCGTGGCGGACGTGTCGGTCCCGAGGTCCGCGTTGGACGACAGGTTGGACAGCGTGACCGTGAAGGTCTCGTCGTCCTCGTCGACGCTGTCGCCGGTCGTGTCGATGCTGATTTCCGCGACGGTGTCTCCGGCGGGAATCGTGAGCGTCCCGGACGACACGGCGGTGTAGTCCGTTCCCGCAACCGCGGTGCCGTCACCGGTGTCGTACTGCACCGTCACCGCGGCGTCGGTCGCATTGTCGAGGGAGACGGCGAACCGCACGGCGCTGCCCTCGATCGCCGAAGCATCGGCGATGCCCAGCTTCGGGTCGGCGTTCCTGTGGCCCCGAATGTCGAACTGCACCGGGTCGCTCGGGACGGTGGTCCACGAGGTTCCGCTTCGCTGAAGGCGGGAGTTCCCGATGCTCCAGCCCGGGAGCGACGCGCTGTCCTCTCCGGACGAAGCCGTCTTTCCCCAGGCCTGCCAGTCGGTCTCGGCCTGCTCCTCGTTCAGGACGAGCCAGTAGGTCGCGTTTGCCTGCAGGACCGTGCCTGCGGGCGCCGTGTAGGCAAAGAAGGCCCCGGGCACGTAGGCGTCGTCGGGAGTCCCGAGGGCGGCGACCAGCGTGCCCGGGCGGCCTGCGCTGTCCGTCTTGATGGCGACGTGGGTTCCGGTGTCGCCCGTGAAATCGAGGAACGGCCGGAGCCTGACGGAAGAGAGCGTGTAGCCGGTGCCGTGCGGGCCCGTGGTGAAGCTCTGCGCCTCGACCGCGCGGCTGGCGCCGGCGTTCTGCTGCTGGCCGGTGTTCGAGACGAGCGTGGCAACCGTCTGCGCCCCGGCGCCGGTCGCGAACAGGCCGGCAAGAAGGACAAGGACGCCGGCCACGAACAGGCCGGCCGAGAACGCGCTGCGCCGCCGCTGCACATGAACCTGCCCGCTCTCCGACAACTCTTTACCACCAGCTTCACTGCACCCGCGCAAGGTCCCTCCAAGCGCCGAACGCTACCCCGGCGACAATTCGTACCATTATCAAGCCGCGCGTGGCGAACCGGGATCAATCTGCATCGAACCTGCCTCGGCAACCCTGCTGCGACGCGGAATCTCTAGGACAGGCCGGAAGCTCCCGCTTCCCCAACTATGGGGAGAACGGAAGAAATTCCTGCCTTGCCCCGGGACAGGAAGTCATGGAACTGAATCAATGATCATCAGTTAAATTCAGCGTGTTACAGGACTTCGAGCGGGATTCGGCCTGTAACATTGTTTCGCAGAGTTCGGCCTTCGCCCGCTCATATGGCGTGTATCGATGGCTGGGAAGGAGTGCGAGATTCTGGTGATTCGCCACGCGCGCGAGACTGCGTGCCCGCCCTGTCGCCCGCGCCCGCAACCGCCGCGCCGCGCCCTTGTCCTCGCCGTCAATCGACGGCGCGCAGGACAAGGCCCAAGGTTCCGGTCATCGCGACGACCGGAACGCGGCATGCCGCTGCGACCTTCGCTGGTTTCATCGCAGGCCTCCTTTCCGTCACGAATCCGAGCAGCGACAGATGCGCCCAGGATCCTCGATCAACCAGGGCGCAAGGCATCCGCCCCTCGAATTGGACCAAAAATTCGTGTTTCTCCCCAATGCTGGGGAAGCGAAAAGGCAAGATGCTCGACTACGTTCCGCGTGTTTGCTCACGAAGGCAGGCCCGGATCATTCCGGCCGGCCACGGCAAGCTTGCGCCCAGTGCAATTGGTTGCCGCGCGTACGAGGGGAGGGTGCCGTGAGGGCAATCCGGTTCGGTTTCGATGTCGGCGGCTGCCGACGGCCTCCGGCGGACCGGCGACCGCCAGCTTCGTGCACGCCAGGACATCTCCTTCCCGCTGGCGACATGCCGGTCCCGCACGCAGGTTGGGCGCCCGTTTTCGCGAGTGACATCTCCCTGACATGAACGAGCTCCTTGCATGGATCGCGGGCGGCCTTGGCCTCTTCATCGTGGGAATGTGGATCCTCACCGAAAACCTGAAGGCGCTTGCGAGCCGACGGCTGCGAATTGCCGCAGGCCGATGGACCGGAAACCGGTTCTCGGCCCTTGCCTGGGGCGCCCTGGCCGGCGGGGTCACCCAGAGCATGACGGCGGTGACCTTCATCGTGGTGAGCATACTTCGCTCGGGGCTCGTCACGACCCGCGGCGCGCTCGCACTGGTTCTCGGCGGAACCCTCGGGGTGTCCGGCCTCGTCGTGATCGTCACCTTCGACATCAAGGTCGTCTCGCTCTACGCCCTCGGCATCGCCGGCGCGGCGGTTGCGAGCAGCCGGCTGTCGAGGTTCAGGCGCGTGGCGGCATCCTTCCTCGGAGGGGCCATGATCGTGCTCGGCCTCGTGCTCGTCAAGGACGCCGCTGCGCCCCTCGCCGAGCAGCCCTGGTTCCGGGGGATGATCGAGGGAACGGGGGATTCGCTCGCGCTCGCGTTCCTGGTGTCCGCGCTGCTCACGTTTGCCGTGCAGTCATCGAGCGCAGTCTCGATCTTCGGCATCAGTCTCGCGGCGGTAGGGCTCCTCTCCGTCGACCAGGCGATCATGATCATGTACGGAAGCCTGATCGGATCGGGCGCGATCGTCTGCGCGCTGTCGGCCGGGCTCACGGGCCGCTCGCGCCAGGTGTCCATGTACCTGGTCGGCTACAACATGCTCGTCTGTGCGGTGCTGGTTCCGCTCCTGTACGTCGAGATCCATCTTGGCGTTCCCCTGGTCAAGGCATTGGCCCTTTCGCTGGATCTCGGACTGGAGCAGCAGCTTGCCGCCGTCTACGTGTTTCTCTGCGTGTTCCCGCTGCCCGTGATGCTCGCCGGGCTCGGGTGGTCGGCCTCGGCACTGGAGCGGCTGTGGCCGGCATCGGCGTCCGACGCGCTGGCCCGCCCCAGTTTCCTGCACGACCACGCCACCGTGGACGTCGAGACCTCGGTGTTCCTCGTCGACCTGGAGCAGAGGCGGGCCATGCAGGACCTCTCCGAGTATTTCGAAGCGGTGCGCCGGAGCGAAAGGGTCTGGCCCCTTCGCGCGGGCATGAAGAAGCTCCTCACCGAGATCGCCGAATTCCTGGACGACCTTCACGAACGCCATCCCATGCACGGGATCGAGGCACAGAACTCCCTGCGCAATCGCCAGAAGCTCCTGACCTGGCTGGAAGATTCGCTCGGGATCATGTGCGAGACGCTCGCGGACATCGACGGCCGGTCCTCGATCGGCCAGCTGCGCACGACGGTCTGCGAGAGCGTCGACGGCGTGCTCCTTTCGCTGGTGGACGCGGCGGGGTCCGGCGACCCGACGGACCGGGCGGTCGCGCAGAGGCTAACCGGCGATCGCGGCGAGATGATGCGCGGGCTCCGGACGAGGTACCTGCAGCAGGATCCGCCGCTGCAGAAAACCGACCTGATCAATGTCCTCCTGGTCACCAACTCCGTGGAGGAGGCGTTCTTCCTGTTCTCCAAGATCGAGAAGGAGTTCGAACCCGCTCCCGACGTCCAGGCCCATGTTCCCCACGCCTGACCAGGCTCCGGCGGGCGAGCATCCCGCAGCGCAGGTCAACGGCATCCCGCGGGATGCTCGCAAAGCCGGCGCCGGCGGACGGAGGGCCGACCAGTGCCGCGCAGACCCGCCCCGCCCCGTCCGTGCGCCGCGCCAGGAGGAGCCAGGAGGAGGACGCGCGAACGCCGGCACCGCCAAGGGACGGTGATCGCGGCGGCTCGGCGCAACCGGTCCGCTGGCCGTTCAGGGCCAGCGACGCCCACACGACGGGATTCCTGCCCCTTGCCTCATTTCTGCCGAGACGGGGACAGCACGACCGTCACCCCGGAATTCGACTCCCGTGGCGCCTTGCCGTCGATTTCGTCCTCGCTGCGGAACGTCACGTCCACGTCCAGGTTCTTCAGCCTCTTGATGTAAGGGGCCAGGTCGTCTCTCTTGCCTGAAACGATCAGCACGGTGTCCACGTCCAGCCGAGGCTGCGCGGCCTCAATCACTTGGGTCAACGACCGGAGATTCTCCTTGAGAACGTCGGTTCCGGCCATCCCCGCGGCGGCAAGCCTCCTGTGCGACGAGAATATGTACATCAGCATCGTCCTGATCCCGGGAGCCAGCTTGGTGCAGTTCTCCCTCTGCATCTTCACGTAGTTGATCAGGACAACCACGATCGCGAACGCAAGCTCGAAAGGATAGGTCTGGTCGCCCAGCATGGTCCGCTGGTAACCGAGAAAGAGCCCGATTCCGCAAAGGCCGGCGGCATAGCTGAAGACCAGCTTGTCCCATCCCGAGAAGATCTCGAAATTCGAGTTCACGAACCGCGACACGCTGACGCGAAACGAGGCATCGAGCGATTGACGCGCAAGCGTCGCGGCCTGCTTCGTGCGCAGGTTGTTCATGCCGACGAAGAACAGGCCGAGGGCGGCGCAGAAGGGCCACTGCCTGGGATCCAGGACGTAGGCCCACAGGATCGGGACGGCGAAGCAGAACGAGTTCATCCTCAGCCAGAATTTCGCCGACCTGTACTTCTTCCTGTCCGACGGGTCGTCGCCATCGTCAACGTATATGTCAAGCGACTGGAATATGTTCACGTAGTAGATCGTGGCGGTCAGGGCGAAGGAAAAGCACACCAGCCTCCCGGGCAGGGATTCGATCAACGAAACGTCTTCGATCCAAAGCAGGCCGCGAAGGCGCTGAACCGTGTTCCAGTTGTCGAGATCATTGAAAATGATCGCGGTGGGCACGACAAGCGCACAGATGCAGAATGCGCATATGCAGACCCGCTTCCAGTTGTCGAGCGTCTTGTGATCCATCGCCCAGACGAACCCGTCGTCCGGCCTGTCCGCGACGCTCTTGATGGTCGCTTTCATGTAGGCGGCGGATTCCACAGTTGCAGCAAAGATCTCCATGATCTGGGAGCGCTTCACCTGGGCCTCCAGGTTCGCCAGGACCGCGGCGATGCGTGACCGCATGCTGCCGAAGATGTCGCCGGCCGCGCCGTTGCCGCCGCTGCCGGACCTGTATTCCAGCGCCCTGCGCTCCGGGTCCCGGGTCAGGCAGTCGTCGATGACCATCGCCAGGTCGGGAACCTTGACCCAGGCGTCGTCCAGGTGCCACTGCAGATCGTCCATCCTCACTTGCGTTCCGACAATGCACTCCAGCAGGATCACGCCGAAGGAATAGACGTCGGAAAGCTGCTCCCGCGGGCTGCCCTTGATCACCTCGGGGCTTGCGTAGGCCTGTGCGTTCGAGACCTCCCTCGCGTTGCCGGAACTCCTCGATAGCAGGTTGTTGACGCCGAAGTCGATGAGACGGATTCCTGCGCCCCTGTCCGTGACCAGGATGTTCGACGGGGTAAGGTCGTGGTGCCACTGCCTGCGCTCGTGCAGCGCGCCCAGCGTGCTCAGCAAGCCGGTTGCCACGATTCGAACCTTGTCGATGTGTTCCTTGCCCAGCCCCGCCTTCCGTGCATCCGGCCCGTGGTTGAGCAGCGTGAAGATGGTCCCGTCGACAAACTCCCTGAGCGTTTCCCCTTCGATGAATTCCATCAGGATCCAGCCTGATCCGCATTCATGGACCTTCGGCGCGGTCGGCGCCCTGCCATACCTGGACTTGTATTCCGCAAGTGGTTCAGTCAGCGTCTCGTCTTCGACGTACTTCAGCTGCAGGAGCTTCAATACGTTCCGGTGATCCTCTCCGCACAGGAAGACCAGGGATGTCGTGCCGAACCGGTAGGGAAGGATGTTGGCCATCTCCTCCAGGGGAACGCGATATATGCGATGAATGAACTCGACGGTGTCCGGGTCCCTGAAACACTCCTCGGCGCGTTTCCGGTTGTCGTCCTGCCTGCAGGTTGATCCGATGAGCATGCAGGTTGATCCGATGAGAAAGCCGAGGCCGCCCCTGAACACCCTGGCCTCTTCCGCGATCCGGCCGGATCGGTCCGCTTCGCCAAGCCGGGTCCATGCCGCGACGAGAGAGTCCAGGCGCTCGACCGCGGAGTCCACGTTCCTGTCATACCTGATCAGGAAATCCACCAGGTCATCGATCGTGTTCCGGCGGGAATGCTCATCCTCGATGACTTCCTTCAGCGAGCGGAAGAGCCCGTCCGCGTCGGACTTCCCGTCATCGATCGATTCCAGGACGTTCAGCAACCTGCCCGCATGCGTCCAGATCTTCGTTGACTCCGACATGTTTCCCTCGCAATCCCCAGACTTCAGGCAATTCCTGCCGTGGCGCCGCTGCGGAACGAGCCGCCCAGCACTTGCGTCGCGATGAACCCGTCCAGGCCAAGCGCCGAGAAGACAGCGTCGAATCCATCGCGTGCCGCGCTTTCGAGAACCGCCGGCCGGGTCTCCAGCTGCGACACGTTCCCGAGCGTGCCGTCCAGCTGGACCCTCTGCGCGTGGATGTCCGGGCAGGCTCCGCTTTCCGCGTTCCTGATCTCGTCCATCTCCCTGGAATAGCCGTGGTGGATCTGAAGCCAGTCCTCGACTATCTCGGCAGGCTGATGCCGAAGGGCGAACCGCAGCAGTGCAGACGACACCAGGCCCGGCGCCTCGCGGGTCGTCCCCCTGGTCCGGGTCAGAAGGACAAGGGCGTGCGTCACCCCCGCAGCGCGAGCGGTCCGCAGCGGAATCGACTCGTACAAGGCCGAGTCGAACAGAAAGTCGTCATTGTACGGAACCGCCGCGCCCGCGATTCCGGGAACGGTGATGCTGCACCGCAGGGCCTCGAACACGTCCTCGTCGCGGGAAAATTCCGAAATCGTCACCGGAGCCCGGTGGCGCATTGACGAGCCGATGACGTTCAGCGGGATGTCGCTGTCCAGTATCGCCGAGGTGTCAAGCGGCCGGACCTCACGGCAGACATGATCAATGAGATAGGACGTGTCCATCACCGGACGCCGCGACAGCAGGTTCAGCTTGCGGATGAACCGCCTGCCGCCGAGGCACTGGTAGTAGATCGTCGTGCCGAACCTTGCCTGCGACGCCACGAAATACGCCCCGGCCATGGCGCCGGACGACGAACCGTAGACGACGTCGAACACGTTGCGCAGGCCGAGATGCTCAAGCGCCGCGACCATTCCGCCTGACACCACGCCTCTCATTCCGCCGCCTTCTATGACGAGCGCCAGGCGGCAATCGTCGTTGCGGTCTCCGGGCCTGCTTCCCTGCCTGGCCCGGAGCCTGATCAGCTCCAACGTTGGAATGACGGTCGGCACCGGCGCGTTCTCTCTCGACTTGCGGCCGGCACATCTCAGCACAGACCGAAGCGGAATCACAACAGCGGATTCCCGTGAGGGCGCGAATGCCCGGACCCTTGGCTGGCCGGGCTTCAGCCTCGTCAGGTCATGCGCTGCAGCAGGCAAGGCATCGCCGGCCCGGCGCCACGCCCATGCCGTCCGACGCGGCTCCGCAACGGCATCGTGACCATCGGGACTGCGGTCCTGTCACGATGCGAAACCGAAAGCGTGGCCCTTCAGAGACTGCGAGGACAAATCGACCACCCGTTTCGCCCATGAGCGGAGACGAAAGTTCCCGTGATGCCGCACGGGGACCGTCGTGCCGAAGGAGGCCGTCATGCCGAAGGGCTGCCGCCTCCTGATCCACGAAGAGAGATGCCAGAGGCGCGCCCTGACCTGTCCGCAGGATGCCGCGCCCTGACAGCTTATGGACAACTTGCCCGCTGGTTTCCTGGCCAGCCTCTCGTGCGCGGACGCCCGGGCTGCTGATCGACTTGAATCCAACGGATCGGAAGCACGAGATCCCGTGTCGCCTCGTGCATCCTTGTGCCGACAACCCCGACCCTGCGGACTTGCTGTCCTCGTCCATGGGCGCGCATTCAGGAGCCTTGGACGGGATTTCCGTCTCGCCCGCGACCGCCGGCCAGGCGCCGCCGGCACCGGCCCGCATGGCAGACAGGAAGGCGCCCATCCCCTTGGGAGGTAGACGCCAGCGACGTCGGGCCATGGTCGGACACCGGTTTCCATGTCGTCTGGACGTCCTGCCGCGCGGCGATCATGGTCGACGTCGCCGCCAGGAACGGGAACGCGGCCTTCAACAGCGCCCAAGGCTTGAGGTCGCCGGGGTTCAGGACCATCCGGTGCTGCAGGCGTCCTTTGGCGCGGCCCGCGACCGGGCGGCGCCTGGCAGAGGGCGTTCCCTCACCTGTCGCGCGGCAACCGCTCCTCCAGGATGGCCTCGATGCGCGCCTGGCCCTTCGCGAGCTCGGTGATGGCTGCGCGGTTCTCGCGGATCTCCTCGCGGACGGATCCGATCTCGGCCCAGATGACGCCACTCACCGCCACCCCCAGCGCGGTCAGTCCGCCGATCAGCCACATCGTCGTCGTGCGGTCGAAGCCCTGCGCGTCCTTCCGCCCGAACGCCTTCTGCAGGGCGTCCGCCTGCTCCTTGGTGAAGCCGCTGCTGGTCAGGTCCGCCATGTCGGCCAAGGCTTTTCCTCCGTCTGCATGGCCCAACCTATGCGCGCGGACGCCGTTTCGCAAGACTGGCCGGCCCGCCGTGCCAATGGCATGCCTGCATAGGCCGGCACGTTTCCCGCAAGGGCCGCTGCGGCCCCTGTGCGCTGGTTCGACAGGACCTTGAGGCGCGTCGCTTCGCTCCGGGTGGCCGTTGCATTCAGCGGGCGACCCGACACGGCTGGACGTGGACCTGATTGCGGGAGACAGCCCGTCGGGCGACAGAGGCTTGTCAAGAATTGCGGCAAGCGATAGCCTGCTGTTGTCATCGGGCAGGATGAGAAGGCATGAACATCACAGCTGATTGGATTGCGCTTTGCGGGATTTGCGATTCTTTTGTTCCATTGGAACGTCCATGGCGACGTGAGAACGATTTCGGATCGTGTGTCTCGTCTCGAAGGTCGCATGTCCGGCGTTGAACGGCAGATCGGAATGCTGGCCAGCCTGTTTGGACAGAAGAAGGAGACGACACAATGAAATACCTTGCCCTGATCGCGACCGTTCTTTTGCTAGCGTCCTGCTCCCAGGCGACCGACTACATGGGCCGAATCACCGGACAAAGCGAGGATGTCGCGCTGTAGCGTGAGCGACTCCGGTGACGTTGGCACGTCACCGTTCCCACAGAAATCGCGCAGGGGACTGCCGCGTGAACGCGGCGGGGGAATGCGCGCTCCTTGTTGACAGGCGTGACCGGAGCCTGTGGGTTTCTCGCATTGTACAGGCAGTCAACGCGGAGCTGACTCGACAATGGCAGCTCCCGTCCGGCCCCGAACTCGCGCCAGCCGTCACACTGGTCCCTCCTGACGGCTGCCCGGCATTGCGGCCGCATTCCAGGAGCGGGCGGCGCGCCACGATCTCGACGACTGGCCGTTCGAGGACCGGCTCACGCCGCCGATCGACCACGAGGTCGTCAAGCGGCGCTCGCGCGCGCTGCGGCGGCGGCACAGGAAGGCCCAGCCGTTCCGCCAGAAGGCCTGCTTCGAGGACATCAGCCTCACCCGGCGGCGCTGCCTCAAGCGCAGCCAGGACATTCATTGATCCCCCGTTCCTTGGCGAGCCTCACTTGCGAGGACGCCCGGGCCGCTGATCGACTTGACTCCACGGGGTCGGAAGCACGAGATCCCGTGCCGCCTCGTGCTTCCTTGCGCCGACGGCCCCTGCCCTGCGGACTTCCCGTCCTCGTTCAAGGGCGCGCATTCAAGAGCCGTGGACGGGATTTCCGTCTCGACCGCAACCACCGCCGAGGTGCCGCCGGCCCGCATGGCAAGCAGGAGGGCTCTCTTTCCAGGGGAGGCCGACGCCAGCGACGTCGGGCCATGGACAACGGTTTCCAAGTCGTCGGGACTCGCTGCCGCGCGGCGATCACGACTGGCGCCGCCACCATGGAGGGGAACGCGGCCTTCAATGCGTTCGAGGCGCCGGGCTCCCCCGGGACCGGACCAAGAAAAATCTCCGTTTCTCCCAAATGTTGGGGAGGCGCGCGGGCAGGAAGCTCGACTACTTTCCGCGTGTTTGTCCACGACGGCAGGTTTGGATCATTCCGGCCGACCGTGGAGAGCTTGCACCCGGTGCCAGTGGTTGTCGAGCGTACGAATGGAGGGTGCAGTGAGCAGATTCCGGTTGGCTTTCGTCGACGGCGGCCAGTTCTGGCCGCCGCTGCGTCATGGCGACGGGCTGGATTCGGCAGGGCGCTGCCGGGTCTTGATCTTCGTGGGCAGGAGCCAGGCCCGTCCCGGCAGATCGCCAGGCGCGTCTGGCGGCTTCGACCGCGAGCCGGAGCGCCTGCGCGCCGACGGTCGTCGATCAGCAGCCGTCGGCGACAACGATCGACCAGGTCCGGACCAAGGCTGCGCCGTTCCGTCAGGAGGCGCCACGTCTCACCTCATCGACCGGCTTCCCGTTCTGAACCGGTCACCCGGAATTCCGGTGTCCGGCCAGTCCGGGATATCCGCACCGCCGCCTGCCGGCGCACCGAGGGAAGCAACACCGGTGCATGAGGCAGGATTTCACCCGCCCGGCGGAAAGGTCATTTGAAACAGGTTCAATGAACTCGCGAAGCGAATTCACGGCGACGGCATGCTTGCTGATCGTGCTCGGAACGATCACGCTGTCGGCCCCGTATGTTGCGGCGGCGGAGGGTCGTCCGCGAAAGGGGAATCGGACCCGGACATCGTGGATCGTGCACCCGAAATGACGATCACGCCGCCTGAGCCCGTGCCCCGAAGTCCGTTGGCAACATTCCCGCGCAAACGCTGACTGCCGGCGGGAACCCGGGCGAAGTGGAAATCGCTCTCTATTTCCAGGATCCGGACAATGACCCGCTGACGTACTCTGCAGAGTCCAGCGATCCGGGCATCATAGGCGTCGGCATAACGGGCACCACTCTCACGCTCACTCCTGTTTCGGCAGGCGACGCGACGGTCACGGTCACCGCCAGCGACGGCAGCCTGGAAGCGACGCAGACGATCGCTGCAACAGTGCAGGAACCAGTTCAAGAACCTCCTGCCGAGCAGCGTACCGAGAGACCGCCGACAAGTTCGCCAACGCCGCCGCCCAAGCCGACACCGCAACCGCAACAACGGAGCGAGCCGGAAACAACGTTGACCGACATAAATATCCGGATGACGCTCTCGGGCAATGGCCGGAGTGCCGACCTGAGGATCACGTTCGTGCCCGAGGACGCCCGACTGACCGTTCTCGACTACGAGGTAGACCCTTGGGGCAGTTTCAGCCGCTCGAGGCAGATCGGGAACACCAGGTTCATCAGATTCCATTGCCCGAACCGGAACGTCTACCAAGGAATCGTCACTATCACGCTCAGCATGCAGCGTACCAGCGTTTCAACCTCGGTACAGGTCAACTGTCAATGAAGCCGGATGCATTCCACGCCAGGCCGGCTCCGCGCAGCAGTCGTCAAGACTCGCAGCAACGGACCGTCACGTTGCGCCTGGACGCTGCGGCGGCGTCCCATTCCAAGTCCTGCAGCCCATGACGGCAGGGCTGCCCGAGCCGCCGCGCCGGTTTGACCAGCACGGACGCGGAAGCCGGGTACGGCAATCCGGAGCCTCGTGACATCGATCTCCCGGGAAGGGAAGCGGCTTAGCATGCATTCTCCAGGGACATGGCCGCTGCTCGCCGCCTCGTCCAACGCGACGGGCCGTCTTGGAAGCCTGGCCTTTCCCTGACGCAAACGCCGATGTTGAACGTTCGCTCGGAACCGGACATGCTTGTGGCAAGGCGAAAGAACAGGGGCTGCATCCGGACACCGAAGCGCTCCGTCGCCTTCTGCCGCATCGTCAGCCACCTGAAGCCAACAGGCTGCAAGGGGCACAACCTTCTTGGCGCAATGCAGGCCGCACTCACGACCAATGCCGCAAGGACGATCGAAATCCAGCCGCCAAAGCACGTCAGCAGTGGTCCGGGCAATGTTTCTTGCATCGGTTTGCAATCACCGTCAGTCGGCCAGCGAGACCTCGACGGAAAGGGTTCTGGCGGACTGCATGTCCGAATTGTGCAGAAGCTGGAACCATGCATCCGCGCTCGCCTCGCCCTGCGAAATCGTCACGTCTTGCGGCTCATCGACAAAGTCCTCGCCGGGCACTGCCGGATCTGCGCCGCTTCCCGGCACGAGCCGCACGACCAGCTGCAGGTCTGCCGAGAGCGGTTCGGGAACGGAGACCCTTACCCCTATGCGGCTTCCGGACGTAGCATCGTCTTGAAGGAACTCGGCCGTCACGCTCTCCAGCAGCGTGACGGCATCGGCGCTGGCCGTCGCGTCCTTGAGTGCCGCACTGCGGACCACTGTCACCACGGCTCGTTCCAGCGTCGCGATGCGGCCCGCTGTCGTGATCGGCGCCCACGGATCCGGCGACGTCTCGGCGTTCCCCGCGATGCCCAGCCCTTCCCAGCGGGGCCGGGACGAATTGCTCCGGTCATTGCCAAACGGAATGCGGAACGCGACTGAAACGCGGGGACCGTCCTCGATCGATCCCGACCCGACGTAATTGGTCTCGTAGCCGACCCCGAATCTCATCCACGGATGAGGTCGCCAGCCGACTCCGAGCCGGGCATTCCATGCGTGACCGCTGTCGTCATCCCAGCGTCCCATGGCCGCGTCAGCCGAGAGGGTTGATGTCAGCGTCACGCGCGCGCCAAGCTCGGTGCCGCCGCGTGCGCGTTCCTCGTATCCCGGGCGCCCAGGTCGCCAGCCGGTTGTCGGCACGTAGTGCGAACCGTAGCCGGTGCCCCAGCGGCCCGCGTAGTCCACTCCCAGGGCGACGCGCTGATGGTCGCGCTCGAGATTCTCCTGGTACAGAAGCGAAAGTCCCGCCACGTCGGACACAGAGACCGGGAAGCGGTAGACCATGCCGAGGCGGACGTCGTTCCGGCGCGTGCCGTCGCCGCCCCGCCAGCTCGTGATGCCCGGTTGCAGGAAGAAGGCGGTTCCCGCGCCCGGTTCGTCCGTTGCAGCGCTGGCAGGACCCAGCGGCAGCACCGCGTCCAGGTCGCCTGTCAGGCCGCCGGAAGGATCGAGCGTCATGCGGCTGGAAACCTGGAAGCGTTCGCCGAACGTGAACGCGGATCGGCCTCCACGGGTCGCCAGGTGCGCAGCACGTTCGATGGCCGTGTCCGAAAGAAGACCGGCGAGGCAATGCCCGAAGCGGGCGCCGCTTGATCTGCAGCCTTCTCCTATCCGAAGGCCCCATTCCTGGAGCGGATCCGTCCCGACATCCTCCGCGTGTGCGCCATTGATGCAGACGGCCAGCACGAAAGCGCGTGCCGCAAGCGCATTGAATGCCCGTTGGGAGTACTGCATGGATAGGCCCCTCTCTCACTCTGTCCGAGACGAGGCCCCGTGCGGTGAGTTATGGGGT
The DNA here is from genome assembly GCA_965208685.1 of Paracoccaceae bacterium. GTDB lineage: Bacteria > Pseudomonadota > Alphaproteobacteria > Rhodobacterales > Rhodobacteraceae > JAJEFO01. The sequence goes on from CBDBPL010000007.1 coordinate 4,076,068, forward strand.
CGGATTACATTCGCGCAAGTCCCTTGGCAACCTCTCGCGCGGCAACAGTTCAAATTCGCGACTCGCGCCGTGATTCCTTGCAAGGCGAGATGAAACCGATCCTTGGCTGCGCCTGCGCCGGCTTGCGCTTGAATCGTGGTCACGTCTGGCATGCACTGCCCTGTGGTGCCCACGTGTCAATGGCAAGTGAATTTCCCACAATTCTTGGAGTGCGCCCCTGCGGTTGGACAACTTGGCGATTCAATTTTCCCCCATCCGGGGCCTTCTGCAAGGAGGTTCCATGAGCCGGCGCGGCAACCCCTATGACAATGTCCAGGCCGAAAGCTTCCTGAAGACACTGAAAGCACTTGGCCGGCGGCGGCAATCCGGCGTCTTCCGGCAGGATTTTCCGCCAGGCGAGCCGGATCCCCTGGGGACGCGCACAGTGCGTTCAGGACGAGACAGGCAGCGCCGGGCAGGTCGGCCGCGGATTGCTCGGTTGCTTCATCGGCAGGTGAATGAAACTGATCGGCTGACCGTGGGGCCGCCACGTTGCGAGACGTTGGTCGTGATCGACACGCTGCCGTTGTAGCCACTCTGGCAGCGGAACCCGAGAAAGACGATGTCCGCGTAACTGGTGTAACAGCACATGCGTCCCGCTTCGACGGGATCGATGTCGAAGTTGATGCCAGACCAAGGCGCTCCGTCGGGTTCCGTTGTCATGCGCATGGAGGCTTCCCGGTCGCTCCGGCGCCCCAGCGTGATCCGAATTCCCGTCAGCCTTTTTTCGGGTTCCTGCGCCGGCGGTGAAACGGTCGCAGGTTGTTGCGCCGGTGGTGAAACGGTTGCAGGTTGTTGCGCCGACGCGGGCCTGTCCAGGCTCTCCGACACGGTCACGGAAACAGTCTGCACAGCTTCCGCAGTGCCGTCGCTGGCGGTGACCGCAACCGTCGCCGTGCCGGTCGAGACCGGCGTGAGCGTCAACGTGCTTTCGGACATGGCGACCTTCACGATGTCCGGGTGATCGGATACCGCGGAGTATGTCAGTTCGTTGCCCTCCGGATCCAGGAAGTAGGCCGCGACGTCCAAGCTTTCTGCGCCCCCTCCGGCAGTCAGCGTCTGCGCGGGGATGTCTCCCTTGGTCTCTGGAGCCTGACTTCCGGGTGGGGTGACCGTCATCTCGGGCGCACTGCCCGCGGATGGCATGCTTGCTCCTCCTGGAGAAGACGAGCCGCCACAGGACACCAGCAAAACGGTGCAGGCCAAGGCCGTTGACATCAGCCATGCCTTCGGCGAGAGGCAGTTTCGCAACTTCATGGCGGAGATCCTGGCGGTGCAGCGAACGGAATTGACCATGGAGCCTCCGGCAAGACGTATCTGGATGGGCGGATTGATCCAGCCGGGCGGGTGAAATTCGGCTGAGGTCCGGGCAATTTCGACCTGCCTAGAAAGATCGAAGTGCGATTGCAACTAGGTTCCTGGCTGCAATCCATGTCATCGATCCCGGAAAGAGACGCCGAATGATTTCCGCCCTCTCCGCAAGTCCTCTCTTGTCCACGCCAGCTTTCGGCCAGTGTTCACAGCCTGTCACGATCTGACATGACAACCACGTTCGATTCTCGGCCTGTTCGAGAACTGAGCGACGAACGCAGCAGCGAGTCCCATTCCGAATGCACCGACCGAATCGAGGATCGCTACCTTGCTGATCATGAAGGATGCGTGGACAGTAGCGCACGATGTTGCATCGCGTTGCATGTCTGCGCGGCGGTGCAAGCATTCATTGAGCGTTCCGTTGATCAAGACGGGCCAATGGACTCTTGCAATGGAGGCCGGGATGCCGAACCTGAAATACCAGAACACACTGCCAGCCCCTGTACGTGCGCATCGCGATCGCCACGCGATTCCTTCAGTGCGGAATGCATCCGTTCCGCGCTTGAGCACTGCCCGCAGCGAACGCCAACGGGATCGACATGACCCGCCGCCATCCGAGGGTCCACGCAAATGGTGCGCAAGCCAGAAGGCCAACGCAAACGGACAACACGAGCTTCCGGAGAAAGTGCCGCCACCAATCCCATGCCTTCGCGTGCCCAGGATTGAGAATGAAACGGCCAGTCCCGAGACCGGCCCGCGCCGATCGAGGGGCGGACAGGGATCACCCTGGGCAGCCCCCCTCCTGATCGGCCTGACGTCGCTCCTGGCATCATGCGGCGGCAAGAACGGGCCGGAAGTCAGGGACGATCGAGGACTCCCATTGCAAACGGCCGTGCATGCACATCAGGCACCGCTGGTCGACCTCGGCGACAGGCTGCACGTGGGAGCCGACGTTGCCGCCGCAGACGACGACCTGCCGGTTGTTGCCGTCCACGGAAGCGCCGACGTGTCGCACGGGACGGTCCGCGACGGCATAGGTGCCGCGGAGATCATTGCCTACCTGCGGGCGGATGCCGCCTCGTACCTCTACCCTGACGACGACGCGATGACCTCCGATCCGTTCCTGTCCGACGGTCTCGTCTTCCGGTTTGCCGGGGCGCCGCCAACCGTCCGCGTCGCGGCAGGCACGCCTGCCGGGTTGGTCGATGAAACCGTCCGCGTGGTACAGGCTATCAACGCGGCGCTGCCTCGACATTGGCAGCTGCAGTTCAGCCCCGAACCCGCGCCGGCCGTCACGCCGGTCCCTCCTGACGGCGAGATCCTTGTCAACTTCGCGCCGCAGGCGAACTGGCCCGCCGAATCCGTCCCGCCGGACAACCCGGATCTCGGGCTTGCCGCGCCTGAATACGCGTTCGCGCCAACCGGAGATTCGCAGGACCCGGTTCGTCTCGAGATCGTCGCGGGCACGGTCTGGGTGGACCCCTCGCAGACCGCGGGGCTGGAACGGCTGGGCGTCATCGCGCACGAACTCATCCACCTGCTTGGACGAGGCCATGTGGATCCCGAGCGCTTCCCGCAGACGCTGATGGTGGCCGGTGGCAGCGAATCGCTGACCGAACACGTGTTGCACCTGCTTGATCGCGAGGCCCTCCACGCGGTGTACGGACGCCTGTCGGCGAGCATCCCGCCGGATCGAATCGCGGAAGAGCTGGGCCCGTGGTCCGACACGTCCATGCACGTGCAAGGGCGATTCCGGGCAGGTGACGGGAACATTGCCTTCGGCACAGCGCTGCGCAACGGCCTGGCACAGCCATGGGCGAACGGACCGGCTCCGGCTTCCGATCCGGGTGACAACGCCGCGCTCGCGCGCAGCGTCCGCTGGTCGGGCCGGCTGCTCGGGCTCACGCCGAGATCGGAAACCGTCGCCGGCATGGCCGAACTCGTCGTCGACTTTCCGAACATGTCGGGCTCGCTGGACTTCTCCCAACTCGAACACTGGGCCGCCGACGCGGCACCGGGTCCCGAAGGCAGCGGCACAACGTGGCGCGATGGCCAGTTGGGCTATCAGGTCAAGGTGAGGGGCAACACGTTCGTCCAGTCCGGTGGCGATGCGGGACTGGTTACCGGGGCGTTCTTCGGCACCTCCCATGAAGGCATGGGCGGCGTTCTCGTACGCGAAGACCTGAGCGCCGGATTCGGAGGCAATCGCTGAGCTCCCTGTCGGGTCCCGGATCGCGGGACATCGGCGAGGAGGTCGAAGCCGGGGCGAATTTCAGACGTCCTGACCTCGGGAGGCGACCATAGGCTCCGAGTAGACCGCATTAGCCAGACAAAAAAGCTCCTTCGGGGACTTTGCTGATATTCTTGGCGCGTGGCGAGCTGTTAAGATTCCATGAACCACGATGCAAGCACTGAAGTCGGTGATCATGTTCCAAGAGGTATGAAAACAAGGGGTCCGTCATCAGAGCTGCCAGTGAATTCCAGGAAATGTGGTTCACGAGTGTTGCCAGCGTCAACCGTCGAGGTAAGGACGTCTGAATTTTGGTGCGGGCATGTCCGCGAGGCAGAGCTGCGGACAGCTTTCCGCGCGCCGCCCTTCCCTCGCGGCCGGCATGCATCCCAGTGCGCTGCGCGTGCTGTCCCGGTTCCGCAGACGCTTGACGGGAAACAGGTCGCGAGGGTCGCGTCTTGGCAGGAAGCCAAAGCCGACCCTGATGCGGGCGCGCTGTCCCGCTGGACGACCGCCGACATCCGGGATCGGATCATGGACGGCTTCGGCGTGCACTGCACGATCAAGGGCGTGCGCCGGCTGATGCGGCGCATCGGCTTCCGGCACGTGTTCCCCCGCCCGGACCGTCCCAAGGCGAATTTCGTGGACTGTGGAAGAAATCCGCAACGGTTTCGCGAAGCTGGCGGAGGTGGTCGTTCCCGGCAGCGGGTCCGTGGAGAGTTTCTTGGTGCATCTCCAGGAAAACGTTGAACTCAACAGTTTCAGGACAAGGAGCGCATCGGACGGAACGGGATGATCTCAAGGGGCTGGGCACGGAAGGAGACGCGCCCGCGCATCGTGCGGGACTTGAGCAATTCTTCGCAGAAGAGCGTGAGCAGCCATTGGTTGAAAATGACATGCAGCCACGGCCAAGGCATCGGCACGATCGACATTCCCTGACCAAGGCCACGGGAACGGGCATCAGGACCACATGATCGACGGGAGGCGCCTCCGGCAATCAAATGACGTCAGAGCCGATGATCGCATGTCATGGGAACATGCGATCGCAGGCCGTCAGAATGGGAGATCACGTGTTCCCGAGTCTGCATTGCAGGGAGAGGCGGCGCGCTTCGTGCGGATCGAGCCGTCTGTTGCGGCAAGTTTCGACATCAGGCTGCGCAAGACTCTCCGTCAAACGAGGCAGGATTCTCCGTCAAGCACGCCAGCTCTTGCAATCGGTCTCAAGTCGAACTGTTTCCCGCCCCAGAAAACAGGGCTGGCTTACCAGCCGGGGACAGCCGGCAATTCGTCGCCGCGCCCGGCATGGCGCGCCCGATGTGTTCCGTGCACCGGACCCTGCGGCCGGGATGGCTGGGATGGCCGTGGAACGGATCACATGTCTTCATGAATGCATCGACAATGCCTTCCGCCCGGATCATGCCCTCGGACATGGCTTCCTGAACTTCCAGGTCATCGGTTTCACCATTGACAAGAGATCGCTTCAGCCGGGAGTTGCATTCCTGTTCGCAGCCATGCGAATTCGCAGGGTCACTCTCGCCAGACAGGGCCTGGCCCGCTGTGCCGGCCCGCTTCCCGCATCACGCTTCGGGAACCGGTTTCCACCATCGCCGGGTCTTCGCGAAGTTCTTGATGAGGGCACGGTTCACCCCAGGGCAACATTCCCAGGTCGGGCACTGCACACGGCCAGCACGATCATCGCCATGCAGCGGTACACGTCCGTCCGTTCCCGCCAACCCTTGGACGAACACTTCGGCCGCCACGGAATTCGCCAAGGACTGGACGTTCATGTCCTGCCAACGCTGCGACGTCAGAGCCGGCTTCAGCGAATGGCAGATTGCACGGCGCACACGGGATCGTCTTCAATGAAGGCGCGCGGGCCTGCTACCGCGTGGCTCCAAACGCCGCCGACAGGTCGGGATGTTCCAGAACCCCGGCCGCGCCCTCGTGGCGTGCGCCCACGAATGTCCCAGTCACCATGCCAGGATCGTCCCCCGCGGCGAAGGTCGAGACGAACACTTCGGTTCCGGCTTCCGTTCTCACCCCGATGGTGTAGCCGAGATCGCCGTCGCCCCAGCGGCGTCCGCTGCCCGGCGCGCCAGGGTGCGTCTCCGGAGCCCAGGATTCGAGGTCGCTGAAATCTGCCCGGCCCTGCAGGCTCGTCATTTCGATGCCGATCTCCGCGTCTCCGGCCACCGGGCGGCCCGCGCCCGTGAAGCCCAGGAGCGACCCGATCCATGTCGCCGTGCGCTGTCCGGCAATCTCCGGGCTGTTCCGAAGGCGTGTCGCGGGTACGGGTCCCCAGGCCCAGGGCCTGCCGACGCCGTTCCGGAACCCGGCCCCGAACTGCATGGCGCCGGAATCCGTCCCGCCAAGGCCGGTCTGGCCGACAACGTGAAACCCGTCGTCTTCCCACGGTCCGAGATCGGCGACCGTCAGGTCGGAAACCCGCGTTCCGGGGGCGATCCTGATCTCCGCCAGCATTGCCTCGCCCTCCACCGTCAGCCAGAGACGGACCACGGTGTTCAGGTTGCGCGGGAGGAATGGCACGAGCAGTGCGTCCGGATACGCGTTCGGATCGACATGCGCTCCCAATCCCCAGGCATGCAGGATCTCGTGGGTGACGACGAACTCCATCCGCGCGTCACCGCGCCCAACCGCTTCTCGGTCGATATAGGTGTACCCGCCGAGGACCCTCTGCGCCTCGCGGTCGAAATTCGACCCCCCGATCCCGAGAATGTTCTCTTCGTAATGCCCGCCTTCTTCAAGTTCCGGCCAGAGTGCCTTGCCGTCGGTGAAGTGGATGTGGATTTCGTCCTCGGGGATGTCCTCGTTGGCGAGGCGCTCGAAAAAATCGGGACCAAGCAGGATGCGGCGCTCCCAAGGCAGGCTGGTGTTTATGTTGCGCAGCGCCGCAATGGCGGCCCTCCGTTCCGAGGCGCGCGCAGTGCCGTCGATCCGGAGGGTCTTCTGCGCCCCGAAGTCGACGAAAATCAAGTCGCCCCCGACTTCGCGACTGTGCTGAATCTGGAAGGAACGGAGAAAACGGACCACCTCCGCCGCGCTGGCGCTGCCGTCCCGGCCAAACGGATCCCGCCAGCGCCCGGAGCCGATCTCGAGCGCGCCGTGGCGGGACCGGGTTTCGAGGTCATCGATTGCCGGTCCTTCGTTCGCAAAGGCCGGTCCGATCCCGACATGTCGGCCGCTGCCGGACACGCGGACCTCTGCCGGCAGGGGCTTGGCCAAGGGGTGAGGCGGCGGGGAGGGGATTGGCGGTGTCGGTGGCGGTAGCGGTGGCGTGGTGTTTCCACTCCCCCCGCCGCCGCAGGCAGAGAGCAGCAGTGCCGCTGCGAGGATCGCTGCCGACAGGCCGCGTGGGAGGGTTTCACGAGGACGTCTCATCGCCGCAGGTTCCTCAATCGCCATGTCCCTTACCGCCGAAGGTCTTCAACAGCCCCGCGCAAAGCCGGATGCCGTCCCTTCCGGTCGCCCCGGGTGCACCGCCCTTCGCGATACCGGGGCCTGACGATCTTCACGCGCGCCGGCTGCCTACGTCAACCCGCACTTGCTGTTTTCGGGACCGATCTGGCATTGCCGCTTTCGCGGCGACCGTTCTGGCATCGGCTCGTACATGGCGTTTCCGACCACGACGACAGGACCGTCCCCGTTCAAAACTGCCTCACGAAGCTGATCTCGCCATAGGTGCGCTCGTAGTCTTGGAATACGGCGTTTGAATCGCGCACGGAACGGCCCACCGTCAGGCGCGGGCTGAACCCGCCGATCGTCAGGTCGCGCTTGGTCAGGTTTGCGCTCAGACCCGTCGTGCGGTCCGCGCGCCGTTCACCGTCCGAGGTTTGAATCCCGCCGATCTCGTCATGGCGGGTCCTGCTAAGTGAGGCTTCCAGCCCGATCGTGAACGCTCGTGGCAGGTCCCGGCTGAGCCCTAGGCTCAGCCCGTAGGTCCTGGTCCGGAGTGTTGCCTGGTCAGGGCGGTCGCGTTCCCCGAAGAAGGATGCGTTCAGGAACATTACAGGCGTGGCCTGGTATCGGACGCCGAAACCGAGATTGACGACAGGACCGTCACGGCCAGGCTCCTCGTTCCAGTTGCGCTCGCGCCAAGAACCGTTGAAGTTCAGCAAGGTCCTGCGCCCGCGGCTGTGCCTTCCCTCGAAACGAAACCCCAGCTCGTCATGGGACACGCTTGACCCCTGCCAGTGACGGCTTGCCACGGCAAGCAGGCTCGCTTCCGTGCCGGGCGCAATCAGCCAGCGCGGGCCTGCCTGGGCGCCCAGCGTCATCCTGTCGAAGCGGCTGCCTGCATATTCACGGCGAGAGACGTTGCCACCGAAACGCAGCCGCGTGCGTTCGCTCACCGGTCGCTCGTATTCCCAGCCGCCCCAGAGGAGCACCCCCACTCCGGAAGTCGGACTCTCATCGGGAGTGAAGGGAAGTCGCCCGAACGGCGTGTCGACCAGTTGCGCCCGCTGGGCCGGGGCCGCACCGATATTGGTGTCCGGGGCCAGCCCGATCCCGCCATACGCGGACCAGCGCCGACGCGCGCGGATCTCGGCCAGGAACCGGTTGACGTTCGCCACGACGGGCGCCGGAACGTCTCCTGCCAAGACCCGTTCAAAGTGCCGCCGGGCCAAGCCGTCCTGGCCCTTCAGGAAGAAGGAGCGGGCCAGTTCCAGCCGGACCCGGGTGAGTTCGGGATTGGCCGCAAGGATGGCCTGAAATGCGGCGATGGAGACATCCAAGAACGCATCACGTTCTGCCTTACCAATTCCGGGACGATGGGCCAGCCCCAAGGAGACCATGCCGGTCTCGAACAGCAGATTGCCTGCGCGCGCATCGCGAGCCGTCAGGGGGCGAAGGATGGCGAAGGCCGCCTCCCACTGACCTTCTCTGAGCAATGCGGCCGCTGTCCCGATCTGCGCATCCGTCGCAATTGCAGCCGACTGCGTCGCTGGCGCGCCGTCCTGCCCGTATGTCGATCCCGCCGGGACGACCAACAGACTGGTCAGCACTGCTCCAAAGAGAAGCGAAGCGAAGTTCAAGCCAGTGTGCATGCGAATCCCTTTCCTTCCTTGAGACTCCTTCGTGCCCTGAACGCGACAGTCCCGCAAGGGGCGAATGGGAGCCGCAGCATGATGAAAGACCACCATTCCCATGTGTTACATCCAATCAGACCGCATCAGCGCGTGGCGTTGACTCCCGAATGCTCTCGGCGTCACAGCCGATCTGTCATGATATCGCGGAACGTCCGGATCGCATTCAGAGATTGCAAATCGGTGATTTGCCGACACATCAAGGAGGGTGGCGCCTTTCAATCGCTTGCGGGCACTAGCCGGAACTTCATTTTGCGGTCAGGCAGGAATCCTTCGCAAGTCAAGGGGCCGGCGGCCGGTTCCGGCGGATCCAGCCTGCCACTTACATGGCAACATCCTTGGCGGGGTCGATCTCCAGCAGCCCGAAGGCCCGGTGCTGCAGTTCCGTCGGCGTTGCCAGCAGCGGGAAGGCATGGTCTGGACTGCCCGGCAGCGTCACCTTGTTCAGCGTCAGCGCCGCCACAAGCAAGGTAGCCGGCAATAGTTTCAAGTTCGAGCTCATGTGCTTTGCTCCTTGCTAAGCGTTTGTTGGTGCGCGGGCCGACGCCCGCATGAGGGTTGAAGGGTTGACAAGAAGCCCATCGCGAGGCCGAGAGGCCAAGTGTCATCGGTGGAGTCGTCAGCATTCTGGGAATTGCCGTAACCGAACTGGATCTTCACTCCGCCACCCAGATCGTACTGGGCTGCTACGCCGAAGCCGGAAGCCTCCATTCCGCCTATGTCCGTCTGGCCGAAGTCGACGTTGACCGTGGAGGCGCCCTTCGTGTATGTCGCGCCAACACCGATGTGCGTGACGTCGTCACCCCCGTCGTTGCTCAGACTGGAGCAGTTCAGCCCGCCACTGATGTCGCCGAAGGTGGCCGAGACGCTCGCGCAAGCGATGTTGGCGTTGTCATGCGTCTGGAAACCGACGCCAAGGCTGATGTCGCCGAAGCCTCCCGTGACGTCTGCGCCGTTGTTGCCCATATCTTCCTGCTCGTGCGAAAGCCACGAACAGTGCCAGCCCGTTGGCAAAACTCTTGAAGTCCGGACAGTACGAACTCTTCGAATGGCCGCTCACTGCACTCCTGTCTGGCCAATGCTCACGATGAGATCCGTTGCCACAGTGTGATAGATGTCGCAGATGGCGAATCCTGAGGAGTTTGCGGCAGAAACCGGATCCCGCATTCCTGGCTCCAGACGGTAGACCCAGATGGTTTTGCGGCGAGTTTCGGCGCCAGAACCCATCTGCTGGAACGAACGTGTTCTTCGCGCACTCGGATCCTTGGCGAGGGGCGATCTGTCAGACAGGAGTGCCGGACGCTCGGCACTGTGCCACTGACGCCTGATTTTGTCGGAAGATTCGCCATGCGGCACAAACCGGCCCGCTGCTGTGAACCGAATCGTAAGGTGTCATTGTTCGTCATGCTGGTGCGATGCCAAGCGGCTGACCGTTGGCCCCGTGCCGGTTGGCGACTGAGTGCCGAAGAAAGCCGGCGTGGGCAGATCCTGGAACAATCCTTAGGAGCATTTGCCATGCCTTCCAATCGCAGTTTCCGCCTGACAAAGCGTACCGTCGATGCCTTAAAGGCGAACGGTGCTGACGCCGTCTACTGGGACGGCAAGCTGACCGGCTTCGGACTTCGTGTGCGCAAGTCCGGACGCAAGTACTACATCGTGCAAACTCGGGTCGACGGCAGGCTACGTTGGTTCACCATCGGCCCGCACGGACCGATTGTTCCCGACGAGGCCCGGGCGAAGGCACTGGAGATACTTGCCGACGCGAAGAAAGGAGTGGATGCACGCACCTCCGGGAAGCGCCGCGACAACACGCGGAGAGTGTCTGATTTGTGCAGGCGGTTTCTCGACGAGTACGTGCCGAACCATTGCAAGCCGAGGACGCAAGCAGAGTACGCGCGGTTGGTGACGCTGTTCATCGCTCCGACAATCGGCGAAATGGGGGTTTCGGAAGTGCGACGCAAGGATGTCGCCGCGCTGCATCACGATCTTCGCGCCCATCCCTACCAAGCCAACCGGACGCTCAGCGTGATTTCGAAGATGTTCTCTCTCGCCGAGGTCTGGGGTTGGCGGCCGGATGGCTCAAACCCGTGTCGGCACGTCAGCCGTTATAAGGAGCGCATGCGCGAGCGCTTTCTTTCGGAGGAGGAGACCGCACGGTTAGGTGCGGTGCTGCGCGAATTCGAAGATGACATGCCGTCCGCAGTCGCGGCATTTCGGCTGTTGCTGCTCACGGGCTGCCGACTGTCGGAGATCCGCGACCTCAGGTGGGAGCACGTCAAGGCGGACTGCATTGAACTGCCCGACGCCAAGACCGGCGGGCGCGCCGTGCCTTTGGGTCCCGAAGCCCGGGCGGTGCTTGATGCCATCCCGCGCGAGGAGGGCAATCCATGGGTCATCACGGGACGCCGGCGTGGCACCCATCTCGCCGACCTGCAGCGTCCATGGCAGCGAATCCGCAAGCGCGCCGGGTTGGATGACTTGCGCATCCATGATCTGAGGCACTCCTTCGCATCGAGAGCACTTGCGCTCGGCGAGAGCCTGACCATGATCGGAAAGCTGCTTGGCCACACCCAAGTGCAGACGACGGCACGCTACGCCCACCTCGCCCGGGACTCGATCCAAAGTGCGGCGTCAAGGATTACAGGCAGCATCGGCGTTGACCTCTTCGACGATGGCAATGACAGGCCAGGCGAGGACACGGATGAATTCCGACGAACAATGACAAGGTAGTATCGCTTCAAGTCGGCGAATCCGGATTGCGATGAACGGAACGTGCCGGCCCGCGGTGTGCTTGGTGCCGAATTGGCGGAGTGGATCGTGAGCTAGATGCAAGGAAGGATCGGCGGCACGTATTCGCGCGATGAACGGATTTCGAAGTGACGACAGTTTCCGGGCACTCGAAACAGTGGATCCTTTGCGGCACTCGGCGCCATTGGCGATGCTTGTCGGGAGCCTTCACGAGTTGGAATTCACGAGCGGAATCCCGGACGAGGCCACTTCAGCTCTGAACGGGGCGGACCCTGACAAGGATTTGCGTCGAGTTGATCCCTGTGCGAGCCCGAGTGTCCGTGGATCCGCACGTCGGACTGGCAAACCATTGGCAAGCCATTGGCAAACAAGTTGCGTCGAATCCGAGGCGCTTCGGGTCACGTTGCGTCGTAGCAAAATCCATGCAGGACAAGGAAAAAAGGCCCCTTGGCGACCTTTCGTCCCGCAGTCACGAGCATCGCGGAAGTGGCTTCAGACTATGTATCAGACAGGGGAAAAGATTATGAAGAGAACACTTCTTGTCTCAACGGCGTTCGTAATGTCGGCAGGCATCGCAGCCGCCGAAGTGTCGGTTGGCGGCGACGGCCGCATGGGTGTCAAGAGCCTGGACGGTGCAGATGTCGTCTTCGACAGCCGTATCCGCATCAGCTTCACGGCGTCCGGCGAGTCGGACAACGGCCTTTCGTTCGGCGGCTCGGTCCGCGCCGATCAGGACGGCACTGGGGGAGCGGCCGGAAACGTATACCTCTCCGGCGCGTTCGGCAAGGTCACCTTTGGCGACACCGGCAGTGCCGCGAAAGAGGCCGTTGGCCAAGCTGGCGGCGTAGGCTACACCGGACTGCAAGACAAGAACGAAATCGGCTATATCAGTGATGTTCATCCGTCTGTCCGCTGGGACTACACGATGGGTGATCTCTCCCTGCACGCCTCGACTGACTCGATTGGGCAGGCAGATGACGCTGAATCCGTGTTGAGCGGAGCCATGTCCTACAGCATCGGCGATGTCGGAATCGGGGCTGGCGTCGAAAGAATGGGCGACAGGCAGAACATTGTTGCCAGCGTAAGCGCTGCGCTTGGCGATGCAAGCGTCAAGGTGGTCTACGGTTCTGATGACGATAGTGCCGATGATTCGTACGGTGCCTCTGCGTCCTTCGTTTCTGGCCTGGCCACGTTCACCGCTTTCGCTTCGAGCAAGGACGGAATGGATCACTTCGGCATTGGTGCTGCTTTCGACCTGGGCGGGGGTGCCGCGATCAAGGGCGGCTTCGTTGACGGCGACAGCCTGACGGGCGGTTCGAGCTTCGATCTTGGCATCACGATGGGCTTCTAGTCCGACTTTCAACCCTCAGGCGGGCCTCGGCCCGCGAACCAACAAACGCTTAGCAAGGAGCAAAGCACATGAACTCGAACTTGAAACTATTGCCGGCTGCCCTGCTTGTGGCAATGCTGGCACTGGCAGGCTGCGGAGGTGGGTCGGACGACATGCCGGATCCCGACCCGATGCCGATGCCGGATCCTCCCCCTCCGCCCCCGGACACCTCGCTTGAAGATGCGGTCGACGCGCAAAGAAACGCTGCTGCCGCAAGCGCGAGGGCCATGGAACTGCTTGAAGAAGCCACGGAGGCAGGCGGAGCCTTGGCTGCGAGTGACGTCGACGGCAGCTCGCAAGGGGCATATGACAACGCCATGACCGTCCTCGGGGCCGGCGCGCTGATCGAAGCCGAGCGTGTGAAGGCCGCTGCTGCGGTCGCGGCAATTGAGGCTATCGACACTTCCGACATGTCGGCCGATGCGATGGCCAGAATTGCCAACATCCTTGAAACCGCGGAGGCGTCCTTGGCTGAAATCGTGGCCATCCAGGAAGCGGAAGGCGATGATTCCTTGGCTATGACCGTCGCGGGCGTGAAGTCCGGAGCGGCAACCGACGACAGCGACTCCAAGATCGCGCAGGCCAAGGCGAAATTGGTTTCAGATGCAATTGCTGCCGCCATTTTGACCGCAACTGGCGAAACCACCGCCGCTATTGGCACGCCTGTCGCTAGCTCGGGTGCACCGGAAGGCAGCATCATGCATGTGGGAATGTCAGGAATGACATTTGCTGAGATCGCAGGGTCTGCCAGAATGGCGACGACGAAAGTGGGAGACTTCACTTCCGATGCCGCAGGTGAAACTGCACTGGCCGCTTTGACTGGTGGTGCGCTAGGTGGCACAACGGATGCATACTACAAGGGCATTCAAGGCTCCTTGGTCTGCCTTTCCGCCGCATGCACTGTCGACACTGATGGCGATATTACCGGCACCGTGGAGTTTGTCCCGACCAATCCAGGCTGGCGCTATTACCTGACAGAAGTTGGGGGCAACTATGCCCGCCAGCTGAATGCCGCCACCTACGGCCACTGGCTGACCGAGACCGACGATGGTACGACCGTGATCAATCTGCATCACGAGTCCCTTGCCCTTGCGACAACCGAAACGGGGGCACTGTCGTGGGTCCACGGGAACGATAACGCCGACGACGATGTGGATGCGTCTTACAGCGGCAATGCCATGGGATATTCGCACCGGACGGTTGGCACGGGTGATGACGCGACAACCTCTTCCGGCGAATTCACCGCCAATGTCTCGCTGAGCGCTACGTTCACTGATACTGCTGCGGAAGCGTCATTGAGCGGTTCAATCAGCGGATTTGCTGGTGGTGCTCACGTCAACCCAGCGTGGCGCGTTACTCTGGGCGAGGCAACAGACCCGACCACCGACAACACCTTCACCGGGACTGTGCCAGATGGATCCGCACATGGTAAGCACTTCGCAAGCGACGGTGACTGGGCTGCGCACGGTTACGGCGCGGCCGGCAAGAACCCCACCGGTTTTGTCGGTGCCTTTGACGCCGCATTCGGCACTGAAGGCGAGGCAGCGGGCGTCTTCCACGCCGACTGATCCGCGCCTCTGGCTTGGATCAAGTCTGTTGAAAAACTATCGGCCCCGCCGCACCACTCGCGGCGGGGCTTCTCTTTTTGACGTTCTTTTGCGGGAAAGCCAGCGACGCGCGTGTCCGGAATTCTGCCACACGGGCCGTTTACCTCCAATCGAACAAGTCGGGCATCGGTTTGCTGATCATCTCGACAAGTTCGGCTTACCGTCTGGACGGCGCTCCGGCGACGCAGTCGGCCGCTGACCCGGCAGACGTGCAGTTCGGGTGCGCGGCCGCGCTTCTCGGCGACGGCCAGTGGGAGGCGGCCTTCGACATCCTTGGAACCTTGGCGGCCCGTAATCCGCGCGCGCTGCTGTCCGAGACCGGGATGGCGACCTTGGGAGCCACCCATCGCCCGGGGATCGGGATGTCGAGCGCGAAGTGCTTCTCGAAGTCTCAATCGGCCCGTTCCAGGTCCTCCCCGCGGCCAGTCCCGATCTGACCCGGGCCCGGCTGGAACTGGCTCGCGCCTTCTCCATGAAGGGCCAGGACGGCCCTGTGCCCTGTGCCCTGTGCCCTGTGCCCCGGGTCCTCGAGGAACCCCTCCACGGCCTTCACGTTGCCCTCGCCCACGCTCACGTCGCTGGCACTCCAACAACAACCGCCGGCGGGGAAAGGCCCCGCCGCGCATGGTGCGGAGAGGCAAGAAGATTTTCTTCGAGGGTGCAACTATGGAAACCATGTATCGAACTTGACGTCCCGAAAATGAAAACCCCGGCCCATTACAGGCCGGGGGAAGTAGTGTGTCAGAGGGACGACTTGCTAGTCGGCGTTGTAGACGCCTGCAGCAGAACCATCGTCAAAGTCGGCGTTGAAGGCACCCACGAATCCGGTTGGATGCTTCCCGTCAGCGCCGTATGCGGTGGCAGTCCAATTGCCGCCTGTAGCACCCTCTTCGCCGTTGCGATACTCGGTGCTGAACGTGCCGGGAGCGTCGTTCGTCCGAATTGCATTGGCATCGAATGCCGCAGAATGCACTGCCAATCCGATTACCCATGCCGGGTTGACGTGCCCTTGGCCACTACCAGACTTTGCTGCGAAACCGTTGATAGTCCCTTGAAGGGTGTCATCAGTGTCGGAGAACGTGGCCTTGAGATTGACGTCGGCAGTGAACTCGCCAGACATTTGCGTGGCATCTTCACCTTCACCGACTGTCCGTTCCGAAAAGCCACCGGCCTTGCCTTCGTAGGTTGCGGTTACTGTCTTGGTTGCATCCGCATCCCCGTCAGTCCAATCGAGAGTCCCCGAGTCAGACGAGACATGGTTTTGAATGTCTGCGGATTCGTCTAGCCAATAACCATAGAAAGCGGCGTTCGTTTCTCGCTCATACCCATCGTCGCCGTCCGACTTGTAGATGGCATACGGACTATCTGGCACAAAGTAGATCGTGCCGGAATCTGCATCGCAGTCACCGGTGGCGACGACGCAAATCAGGTTGCCCGGAATTCCCTTGTAGGCAGCGTCCGCCGTGGCTGTTCCACTCGTCACCGACGCTATTGCTTCGCCAGCTTCGTTTGTGACATCAGCAAGTGCCACCTTCATCGGACCATCAGACCCTACGATTTGGGCGAAAGTCTTTCCTGACTTCCCGGCCCTAGAGATCGGGTCGTCATCGCCAGGGATCGGATCGTGGTCTGGCACATCTGCATGGGCGGTGCTGGTCCAACCACTGAATGGGGTGGTTGTATCCAGTCCCGTTCCCTGAATGGCGTCCGCAATTGCCTTGGCGACTGCATCCCTGTTAGCCATTGCGATGTCGGAGTCTGAATCCGATGACGTGCCTCGCACGCCATCGATAGCCGCCTTGAGGGCACCATCGTCATCCAGGATGTCCGTGATGACTTCCAGATCCTCTTCGGCACTCTCCAGAAGCCCTGCGATCCGCGCATTCTCGGCGTCAGACATGCCGGTGTCTTCGAGGTCACCAAGCAATTCGACCGCCGCCATGGCCAAGCCTTGCTGGTGCATGATCATGGCTTCGACGCCAAGGATTTCCAAGGTGTTGTTGTATGCCGCCATGGAGTCGCCGTTGGCGCCGATGGTCGAGATCTCACCCGATGCCTTAATGGCATCACTCGACAGCGTTTCTGCCATCATCCTCGCGGCCTGCGCGTCTCCGGCTGCGTCAACGGCCTGCTCAAGCGCCGATGGGCCGGGATCCGGCATGGGTTCAGGCGTCGGCTCAGGCTCCGGCGCCGGGTCGCTACCGCCTCCGCAGCCTGCCAATGCCAGCATTGCCACAAGCAGGGCAGCCGGCAGTAGTGTCCAATTGAATTTCATTTGCTTTGCTCCTTGCTAAGCGTTTGTTGGTTCGCGGGACAAGGCCCGCATGAAGGTTGAAGGGTTGACTAGAAGCCCATCGCCAGGCCGAGAGACCAGGTGTCCTTGCTCGAGCCTGCAGCGTTGTCTCCGGAGGCGTAACCGTATTCGGAATTGCCGTACCCAAACTGGATCTTGGCCCCGCCACCCAAGTCGTACTGGGCCGCAACGCCGAAGCCGGTATTGTTTTCCGCGCTGCCATTGTCGTGCTGGCCGAAGTTGACGTTGACCGCTGTGGCGCCGAGCGTGTATGTCGCGCCAACGCCCACATGCGTGACGTCGGCAGCCGCGTCGTTGCTCATCCGGGAGTAGTTCAGCCCGCCGCTGATGTCGCCGAATGTGGCCGAAATGCTCGCCCCAGCGATGTTGGCCGTGTCATGCGTCTGGAAACCGACGCCAAGGCTGACATCGCCGAAGCCTCCCGTCACGCCTGCGCCGATGATATCGCCGGTGGTGCCGGCAGTGGCTTCCTGCTCGAACGAGACGGCGACCCCGAGGCCCCCGAACGCGTTGTGGTAGCGCAGGATGTTGAGGCCGTCGAGGCCGGCGTTGCCGTTGTAGCCCGCGTGACCCGTATGGTCGTCGGCGATCGCGCCGGCTCCGTTGACTTCGGACATCGCCCAGTCGAAGGCGCCGTCGGTGTCTCCCAGGGTGACGGTTCCGAAAGGACCGCCTACGTGCACAGCATACTTGTTTTCGCTGGCATTGTCGTCAAAGTTGAGCGCCGTGCCGAATTCCAGTCCTGCGTCGGTCGTGGACGCCAGCGTGAAGGTCACGTCTGCGTCCATATGGAACTTGGCATCGCCGGCTCCGCCGTCGGCGATTCCCATTTCGGCGGCGCCGGAGAGCGCCACGGTAGGGGCGGGCTCCATCGCCATTTCGTCCTGAGCATAGGCCGCCCCCGACATCGTCACGAGCGCCGTTGAGGCAAGAAGTGTTCTCTTCATTATCTTTTCCCCTGTCTGATACATAGGTTGATGAGTTTGCAGATCGGAAACCGGCCTGCGCGGCCTTGATGCAAAATCTTCCTGCAGCCGGACAAGGGTTTTGTGTCGGGTGGGATCGTTTTTTTCCCAGTGGTGGTATTCGTGCAACATCCGGTTACAACATGGGACTCGTCGCGTCTCCGCTCGTGTGGGCATACCTCTGCCTTGATCTGGCGGGGCGCGGCACCGCAATTTCATACCGCCCGATTCCGCGCCTTTTCGCGGCGACTTTTCACAATCATGCGTGTGATGAATTTGCCATTGGACAATTGCCGGACACGCTAGTCACTACGCGAAGCCTGCATTTCGACCTTGAGCCGGATGATGCGGTCCAGCAAGACGCGATCCCGCGTGTCCAGCCGACCAACGCGGCGGAACATGCTCTCAACATCAGGGGCAAGATCGTCCGGCAATTCCCCCAGCAGTTCCTCAATCGATACGCCGAAGTAGTCGGCCAGCTTGGCGGCAACCGTTGATGTCGATTGCTTCATCCGGCCTTATTCCAGCCGCCAGATCATGTACCTGGAAACGCCGATGGCGGCGGCAACCTGAGTCTGTGTCGCACCTTTCTCTTCGCGCAGCTCTTTCAGCTTGGCACCCAGACGCATTCTTCGCGCTTCCCCCTTGGCCGCAGCGGTCGGCACCTGTTTCTGAAGCGTGGCTTGGGCCGTCCCGTAAAGCACAACCCGGGGGTTGCGCCCAAACCCGTCCGGCGTCCTCTTTCTGGTCCAAGGCTGGGGAAAGCCAACGGTTCAAAGCAAGATGGCATCAACTGTCGATAAAATCCCGGACACCAGGAAAAGCGGAGCGAACGGGCGGCAATGCCAAGATCCGCTAATGTGCTCGCCCAGAATCAGCACTGGCGACTCTCAGGTGGGCAGGACTGCAGAACCTAGAGGCACCTGAGCGCGGTTCTCAGCGCGTCTTTGCGCGAATTTGTCTCGCCAGCCTCTCGCGCCCGAACTCGGTCAGCGCACCCCACCTATGTTCACGCCCTTTGACAACCAGAACGTTCTCATTGGTCGACAGTCTGCGTGTTCACGCTTTCCGATCCGCGCCTTCCTTGCCCTTGCTGCTGCAGCATGTGCGCAGCTTTCGCACATGCGTTTGCCGGGTCTTGCCGGCGTGGACCCGCAAGATGAACACATCCCGGATGCTGCACGTTCTTCTCTCGTCTTCTGCGCTGTCGCGTTGAGGCTGGAGCGGCAAGAACTGCAACGTTGAGTCTTCGTGTCGTTTGGCCCGCCACACGAAATGCAGATGCCGGATGCTTCGAGTTTTGCCCTCATCGAACGTTGCGACGCGTTGAACTTGTCACCGCAGTTACTGCAACGCTGCGTGTCGGTGTCGTTTGGCCCGCCGCACAAGATGCAAAGACCGGATGCCGCACGTTCAGCCATTCTCGCCCGCTTTGCTGCGCCTTGTGTTCAGCACGGCAGGAACTGCAACGTGTCGTCCTGGCGTCGGATGGCCTGCCGCACGAAATGCGGAGTCCGGAAGCTGCGCGATCGGCCCTCTTCGCTTTCAATGGTGCATTGTGCTTCTCACGGCAAGTAGTGCAGCGTCGGGTCCTGGAGTCGTTCGGCTTGCCACATGCAATGCAAAGCCCTTGCTCGACTCGCTTCCTCCGCATCTTTTGGTGCGCTGTTTCTGCCATGCCCTCGCATCCATAACGGCCTTGAAAACAAGGGGTTTCCGGATCCTGTTTCCGAAGCATGGACTGCGCCGTCCCGTCTAGCGGAACACGCCAACCCGTCCTTGGCACGCCTGTGACAAGACATGGGAACTGCGACGACCTGCACGCAAGCGGAATCCGGCAAGAAGCAAGGCAGGCGGCAGCGCAGCCACGGTCCTCGGCGAATTTGAGACGAAAATCGTCCTGGCAGCGGCGACTGCGCTGAATGTCGCCGGGAGATGCCGTGGCGGCGCCAATGCGCTTCTGAAGGCCTCGCTCGATCCGGCGCGCTTGCGCACGATCACATCTCGGCGCTGATGCCTCGGTAGCGCTCGTGCTCCGGTCCCTCGTGCTACGCACCGAACGCCCGGGCCACTGCGGCGTGCTGGCGGCGCCAAGGGGAGGGTTCCGGAGACCCGATCTCGCGGTGCAGGTGCAGCATTCCGTCGCGCACGCGCGCACGCGCCGCGTCGTCGGGAAGCCGCGCCAGGTGGGGGCCCCTGCCCTCGCAGATCTCGCGAACCTCGGAGGCGGTAAAGTTCCCGTAGACCCGCCGCGGCAGCGCGCCCTCCTGGATCTCGTCCCTGGGCTCCGCGCCCTCGCGGAGCGCGCCCAGGACGGCCTGCCGCTCCTTCCAGATGCGTCCGCCCCGGGAGTCGTTCCGCGCTCCAGCGCCTCGGCCATGGCCTCCGCCAGGTCCTGCCGCTCCGTGCCGTGCATCGCGACGACGGCGCGCGCCACGTCGAGCTCGATCCTGGTGGGCACTGGCTCCTCGCGGTGGAGCCTGCGCATGCCCTTGGCGATCGCGGCCTTGTAGGCGTCGATGCGCTGCTTCATGTAGAACTGCGGGTTGCCCTCGAACCGCGCCTTGGCGGCGTAGTACTCGTTGCCGTCCAGCTTGCGCGCCGTGGCGACCCGCAGTTCGGTCATTGCCCGCTTGCGCGCGATGCCGAACGCGATCTCCTCCACCTCGGCCTCCGGGACGTCCCGGGCCAGGCTGGACTCGCGTAGGACCGGCTCGATGTCCCCGGGCAGCGTGCTCCGGTACACGGGAGCGGCGGCGTCGACGCGCTCGGATACGGCGCAGGACAGGACGAGCACGTCGTCCGCGAGCCGCGGATCCGGCGCGGTGTCCAGGCGCTCGGGGGCCGGGCCGGCGCGGAAGGCCTCCGCGAGACGCGCCCTGCCGTCGATCCCCAGGCTGTCCAGGCCCTCGGGAACCTTCGCGCCCGGATCGCGCAGCGCCGCCACCTGGTCGAGGCTGAAGGCGCCCGCAAGCTGCGCGAAGGCGGCCCGGCCTCGCGCTTCCCCGGTGACGACATTCGCGATCCCGGTGAACGAGAGGTCCATCGCGCTGTCGCAGAATCCGGCGGCGAAGGTGACGGCCAGACAGGCGGCGGTGGCCTGGCCCGACTTCCGCAACTCGAGGGTTTCGAGGTCCGTAACCCTTTGATTTTCCTGAATCCGACCCCCAAAGGTCGGCACTACACGGCGGTCGACGGACAGCGGGTGACATGCCGTCACGAAGAGAGTCGCGGCGCGCCTTGGGCCGGCAGGGTCATGCCGAGCTGGTGCGGCAGAAGCTCGTGCTCCTTCCTTGGCTGGGTGTGGCGCGGCAGGACAAGGTGCCTTCCGTCGGTTGTGGGCAGATGCACGTCCACCATCCGGATCGTGCCGAACGCCTCGATGATGGCGCGCGGGGTCAGCCCGCCGGCACGCGGGCCGGCGATGTTCTTCAGGGACATCGGCAGGCAGCAGGCGATGAACGAGACGAATATGTGCGCCTCGATCCGTTCCTCGACCTGGTGGAAGACGAGACGGACCGCGACGTCGTGCTTCAATTCCTTGAACGCCTGCTCCACAAGCGCGAGGCTCTTTTGCGCCTCCTCGGCCTCCTCCGGACTGATGGCCTCGGAATCCAGGCGGGTGCGCAAGACGTGGATCCCGTCGAGCCTGGCCTCCACGCACAGGATGTCATTTGGGAACGGCGTGCATGAAACCCAGAATTGTCCCGGAAACGAAAAGGGCGGCACCAGGCCGCCCTTCCAAGGAAGCTGGAGGCTATGCGCGTCGTGGTTCCGTCAGTCTGCGCGGGTCGCGTACGCTCCGGCCGCAGCGCCATCCGAGAAATTGGCGTTGAAGCGACCGACAAATCCCTCTGGACGATGGTTCACTGCGCTGCCGTTCGCATCCTGTGTCTGCGCCGGGCCGTAGCCCAAAGCCGTCCATGCGCCGACCGCACCACCACCTGAAGCAACGCCGTCGGAAAAATCAACTGCAGTGCCGCTCAGGTTGACCTGGTTGAGCTGGACCCTCCAGCTCGAGTTGACCGCATTGCCCGTGAAGCCCGAAATTTCGCCACTGAGAGTCGGATTGCCCCCGAAATTCGCCGTCAGGCTGACATCCGCATCAAAATGCCCGGAAGCGACCGCTTCGCCGTCACTGTCGTTCCTGACGGAAAAGCCGACGGCATTGCCGGAATACCCGGCAGTGACATCGTTGCCATTGTCATCTGCACCGAGATCAAGGTTTGCCGTGTTGGTCGCGGCGGCTCCTGTCACATCGGAACCCAATGCCGAATGGAGAACGATGGCGCTGCCGTCTTCGGAAAGCCAGTAGCCGTACCGGCCATACTGGGATGCTTGCACGTACTTGCCGGCATTTGCGCCTGTGGCCGCCACATACAGCTCCATGCCCTGGGCCGGAGTGAAGTACCAGCTGCCGGAAAGGTCGCCGTCCGTCGCCATGACGCAATCATTGCTGGCGCAGAACACGGTACCGGGGATGCCCATATGCTCGGCAGCGAAATAATCGCCGTCGGCAACTTGCGTGCCATCCGCTGCGTCGTCCGTATCAGTGAGGGCAGCGGGAATCGCCCCATCGGCGGTAAGCGCTGTTGCGCTGCCAGAAACCGAAATCGAATCGACTTGCGTGACGGCACCGCCATCCAGCCGACGGATCTTCATGACATTTTCCGGACCGACGATGTGCGCCCAGGTCATTGCCCCGATGTCCGCAACGTCGTTGCGCAACACGGCATCGTCAGTTGCGGCGGTGACATCCGCGTTCGCTGCGGGGTCTGACCGAACTCAGCGCTGCCTGGATCGCTGCCGCCACGGCCTTGCCGACATCGGCGGGGGTCTTCATCGGGTCAGCGTCCGCTCCGCCGGTAACAGCCGCCACGGCTTCCGTCAGGTTGTCGATTCCGGTTGTCGTGCCCGGGGCCGGGTCAAGATAGCCCTCCGCCGTCATCTTGATGCCCTCGGCTTCCCTGATGGCGGATTCGAGCAGCCCTATCACGGCCGCCTTTTCCGTCGCGTCAGCAATGTCCTCGGCCGCCGTCAATTCCGCCTTGGCCTCGGCAATGACGGCGTCTGCATCCGTCTCCGCCTTCATGATGGCCGCATGTTCGTCCAGAACCGCCTGGGCATTCGCTTCCGCAGTCCTGGATTCGCCGTGAACAGACGTGGCGCCCAGCTTGCCGGCGCTCTCGATCGCGGCGTCCAGATGCGCCTTTACATCGACATCATCCAGCCGGCTGTCCAGTTCAACGGCGGTTTCGAGCGCCGTCGGTCCTGGCGGCGGCGTCGGATCCGGCGGCGACGTGGGCTCCTGTGAGCCGCCCGACCCGCCGCAGGCGCCCAGCAGCGCCAAAATCGCGAGTGCGCCGAAGGTCCGGCCGAGGGAATTCAATCGAGTCATGTCTGACCTCATTTTCGTTGCATTGATTTTTTCTGCACCGAATCTGCGGGGCAAGTAACCCGGACAAGGAAACTGCGCAAGCCGAGTGCGGCAGTTACGTAATGCACAAGCCCGGATGTTCAAGGGACTTCTTCGCGCGCATGCACGTCCTGGAGATGCATGCCGCCCCGGTGTCACGGCCTACTCGGCCGGCGTGCCCATCTTTCTCGACAGCGCGCGCTTGCGCTTCTTCGCGAACCGCTTCTTGAGGCGCTTCACGCGCGCCTTCTGGTACGCGGCGATCAGCGGCGCCGAAAGGTAGTAGGACGCCGCGCCCGCCGCGATGCCCAGCGTCAGGCCGCCGACGAGGTAGGGCACGAAAATCTGCTCCAGGAACAGGACAAGGCCCTGCCAGTTCGCGGTCTCGGGCGTGAAGAGCGCCAGGAAGTTGCGCCAGAAGTCCAGCGACGCGTCGGCGAAGGCCCAGACGATGTCGGGCAGCGGCATCCCGTCCTGGCCGACCATAAAGTAGCCAAGACCCGTCGACACGGACGCGATCAGCGGAAACGTGAGCGGGTTGCCGAAGAACGTCGCCAGCAGCGCCGCGAGCACGTTGCCGCGGATCACCAGCGCCAGGAGCGCCGCCAGGAAGAAATGCAGCCCGAAGAACGGCGTGAAGGACATGAAGACCCCGACCGCGATCCCGCGGCTGATCTTGTGCGCAGGGTCGGGCAGGCGCCGGAGACGAAGCGCCACGTAGCGCAGCGAGCGCTGCCAGCCGCCCCGGGGATAGACGCTCTCGCTGACGATCTCCGCATAGGACCGTGGGTTTCTTCGCTTGAAGATCACTCCCCTCCCCCCTCAGGGCTTCCGTGCCGGATCGCGGTGCCGGCCCAGCGAGGCGACGTCGCTGTCCGCCTCGAGGGCAAGCATTACCGCGTGCAGGTGTCCGGTGTCGCGAAGCTCCACGTCAATGATGAGACGGTAGAAGTCCGGCTTCCTGTCGATGAACACCAGGTCAGAGATATTCGCGCGCTGCTCGCCGATCAAGGTGCAGATCCGGCCCAGGACGCCGCTGTCGTTGGCGATCGTCATGTCCAGGCTGACGTTGTGAACCGGAGGGTGACGGCCCTCCTGCCAGTGCAGGTCGACCCACCTTTCGGAATCCTCGTCCATCTCCGCCAGCGTGTCGCAGTCGATGGCGTGGATCAGCACGCCCTTGCCGCGATAGGCGATTCCGACGATCCGCTCGCCCGGAACCGGCTGGCAGCAGGCGGCGCGACGGAACGTCTGGCTCGGCTTGAGCCCGACGACGGCGCGCGCCGCGTCGATCTCCTCTCCCGTCCTGCTGTCGAGATCGGGATACAGCGTCTTGACGACCTCACGCGCGGTGATTTCCGCCGCGCCGATCCGCACCAGCAGGTCAGTGACGTCCTCCATTCCAAGCTGCTTCGCCGCCGTCGTGACGGCCTTCTCCGTGGGGCGCCTGCCGACCCGGCCGAACGCCACGCGCAGGAGCTCGCGCCCGAGCTTCATGAAACGCACGCGGTTCTCCTCGCGCAGCGAGCGTCGGATGGCCGCCTTGGCGCGCCCGGTGGCGACGATGTCGATCCAGGTGCCGGGAGGCCGCTGGCCGCGGGCCGTCATGATCTCCACGGACTGCCCGTTTCGCAGGCGCGTCCAGAGCGGCGCGCGGACCCCGTCCACCTTCGCGCCGACGCAGCTGTCGCCGATCCGCGTGTGGATCGCGTACGCGAAATCCAGGGGCGTCGCGCCGTGCGGCAGCTTCACGACATCGCCCCTTGGCGTGAAGCAGAACACCTTGTCGGCATACATCTCCATCTTGACGTGTTCCAGGAACTCGTCGTGGTCGTCCGCCGACTCGAACCGCTCCGACAGGCTGGCGATCCACTTGGCCGGATCGACCGCGAACGGATTCTCCGACCGCACGCCGTCGCGGTACGACCAGTGCGCCGCCACGCCGGCCTCGGCGACCTCGTGCATCGCCTGGGTCCGGATCTGGATCTCGACCCGCTTGGCGTCGCGCCCGGAGACCGTCGTGTGAATCGAGCGGTACCCGTTCGACTTCGGCTGGCTGATGTAGTCCTTGAACCGCCCCGGCACCGCGCGCCACCGCCTGTGCACGGCGCCCAGCGCGGCGTAGCAGTCGGCGTCGCTGCCGACGATCAGCCGGAACCCGTGGATGTCGGAAAGCCGGGAGAACCCCATCTGCTTTTCCTCCATCTTGCGCCAGATGGAGTACGGCTTCTTCGCGCGCCCGAACACCCTGGCCTCGATCCCGGCCTCCTCCAGCTCCTTCTCCATGTCGGACGTGATCCTGCGGATCACGTCCCCGGACTTGCGCTGAAGCGTTATGAAGCGCCGCATGATCGAGTTGCGCGCCTTGGGATTCAGGACCCGGAACGCCAGGTCCTCGAGTTCGTCGCGCATCGACTGCATGCCCATCCGGCCCGCGAGCGGCGCGTAGATGTCCATGGTCTCGCGCGCCTTCTGCTGCTGCTTCTCCGACGACATGGCCCGGATCGTGCGCATGTTGTGGAGCCGGTCGGCGAGCTTGACGAGGATCACGCGCAGGTCCTTCGACATCGCGATGAACAGCTTGCGGAAGTTCTCCGCCTGCCTGGTCTCCGACGACGAGAGCTGGAGGTTCGTGAGCTTCGTGACGCCGTCGACCAGTCCGGCGATCTCGGTGCCGAACTCGCCCTTTATCTCCTCGAACGTGGATCGCGTGTCCTCGATCGTGTCGTGGAGCAGCGCCGTGACGATGGTGGCGTCATCCAGCTGCTGCTCTGTCAGGATCGCCGCGACCGCGACCGGATGCGTGAAGTAAGGTTCGCCCGATCGACGGCTCTTGCCCTCGTGCATGCGCTGACCGTACGCAAAGGCACGGTCGATCAGGTCAGTGTCGGTCTTCGGATTGTAGTTCTGGACCAGCGCGATCAGGTCGTCGGCGGTGAGCATCCGGTCCCCCCACGGTCAGCGCCAGCCTCTAGCGCCGCTCCTGGGCGTCTTCCATCAGCGCCCGCAGCAGCTTTTCCTCGCTGAGGTCGTCGCCTTCGGGCGCGTCGTCATCCGCACCCATGAGCAGGGCCATGGAGTCCTCTTCCGGCTCGTCCACTTCGATCATGGTCTGGTGCGACTCGATCATGCGCTCGTGCAGATCTTCCGAGGACTGGGTTTCCTCCGCGATCTCGCGCAGCGACACGACGGGGTTCTTGTCGTTGTCCCGGTCCACCGTGAGGGGAGCGCCCGTCGAGATCTCTCGCGCGCGGTGCGACGCGATCATCACGAGATCGAACCGGTTCGGAACCTTGTCAACGCAATCCTCTACCGTCACGCGGGCCATCAGATTCTCCGTCTGGAATGAAGTCGGTAAGTCAGGTATGGCTTTCGGGCGCGAAAGACAAGCGGAATCTGCACCGCAACGACCCGCCGGAACGCGCATGTTACGGAAAGTTGACCGGACAGGCGGTTGCAATTGTCTCCCGACAGTCGGAAACTCGGACTCAGTGGGAAGTCGGGCCGGCCAGACCGACTCAACGCATGTCCGAGAAGAAATCTCGTCCGGCGCGACTTCTTTGAAGAAGGACCAGGCAGATGTTCTACAAGGACGAGCGGCTCGCTCTGTTGATCGACGGAGCGAACCTGTATGCTGCGACGAAGGCTCTGGGATTCGACATCGACTACAAGCTGCTGCGCCAGGAGTTCATGCGGCGCGGCAAGCTGCTGCGCGCCTTCTACTACACCGCGCTCCTGGAAAACGAGGAATACTCCCCGATCCGGCCGCTCGTGGACTGGCTTCACTACAACGGGTTCGCCATGGTCACGAAACCGGCCAAGGAGTTCACCGACAGCCAGGGCCGCCGCAGGGTGAAGGGGAACATGGACATCGAGCTCACCGTCGATGCCATGGAGCTCGCGCCGCATGTCGACCACATCGTGCTGTTTTCCGGAGACGGCGACTTCCGGCCGCTGGTGGAAAGCCTTCAGCGCCAGGGCGTGCGGGTGTCCGTCGTCTCGACGATCCGCTCGCAGCCGCCGATGATCGCCGACGAGCTGCGCCGCCAGACCGACAACTTCATCGAGCTCGACGAACTGAAAGACGTCATCGGACGCCAGCCGCGCGAGCCGCACCCCGACGCCGAGGCGTGACGCGCCCGGGTCCGCAACGCTCTCGAGCGAAACGGGAATCCGTTTGACGCCGATGACCCGGCGGCCCGCCGCGCGGAGGAATCGAGCGCGCTGAGAGCGTTCTCGCCGGCCAGCCGGCAGGGGCGGCCGGCGACATGCCGTCCGGAGCCGGGATCTTCCATTCTTGCGGTCGCCTTCGTCAGCCTGCTGCCGCTTCCGCCGGTCGGCGCCGGACGGTCGCGAGCAGCGCCTCCACCCTTCGATTGCTCCAGGCCGGCCCGGCAGGCCGGCGCCGGGACCGGCGGCCGCGCAGCGCACGAGGACTGCTTGCCGGGTGTGCCGGGAGCAGTCCGCCGATCCATCGAAACGGGTGACATCCGCTCCGCCGGCGCTCGACATGTCCGGCAGGGTCGCCAGGTCATGCGACAGCGGGCAGATTTCGCACTGCAGGGCGATGCACGCCTTGAACGGCTTTCCTGCGGCCTGCCGGACATGGAATCCGAAAGCCTCGTCGGCGAAGACGGCTGCATCGCCCATGCCGCGAAGCGCCGAAACGTCTCTCTCCGCAGCGCGGTCGGCTCCCGCGCTTGCTCAAGGTCGCTCATGGAGCGCCTTGCCCGCACGCAGCGCACGCGCGAGGACATGATTGCGCGAGCCGCGCCAGAGATCGGCCTCCTCCGGGCTGCAGAACAGGATGTCCTTGGAGACGTGGAATTTCGCAAGCGTAAGCCGGATGCCGGTCTCTCCGGTGCCACGATCCCCGCCCGACCCGAACCGTTCCGCCTCGACGACCACCAGATCACCGTCCGGGCCCGCCTCTGCATCGCCACGTGCGTTAGAGCCGAAAGGGATCGCCAGCTCGGGATCAGTCGCCTCAACGATGGTCGCCGCCATCTGCCGCGGCAACGCATCGTCGACCTGCGCCATGCGCGCTTTCAACCTGCGCCATGCGCGTTCTCTCTCGACCGTGTGGTCCTTCCGTCCCAGCAAGCAGCGACGAGTGCCAACGGTTCGGGATCGATCTCCTCGGCAAGCCGGACCCGCCACGTCATGGACAAGTGATGGTGCCGTCGGCATCTCGAGTCGAGAGCGTCACCGTGCTCGGCGGCTCGGTCGGGCGTGTGCTGGACCGTTGCGGGGAAAGGCTGCGTCTCCGTCGGCAATGGCGTTTAGGACCGGCGCCAGGCAGGATCGGGGCTGTCACGCCAGGACCGTTTCAGGTTCGGCAGCCCTTTCGAAGGGGAATTCTTATGAGCCGTCCATTGAAACTTCCACCGGCTCGATGGCGCCGTTTCGATCTTCGTTCGGCCTTGCCCTTGTCCGCCTCTCTGCCTTGCGGAATCCGTGCCCTGTTCGGGGCAGCGAGTGGTGTCACCGCTTCCGCATCAAGGCATCTTGACATCAACGCATCAATGTTGCAGTTCCTTTGCCATGAGAACGACTCTGAACATTGATGACGAGATCCTCGAGGCGGCCAGGTCGATCGCGGGGGAGCGAAACCTGTCGGTGGGCGCGGCGCTGTCCGAGTTGGCGCGACGCGGATTGCGGCCGGCAGCCAGGGTCGGACGCAAGCGCAGCGGATTTCCGGTGTTCGAGATCTCTCACGCCGGCACTGTCCTGACCCTCGACCGTGTCAGGGAACATGAAGGCGATCCTTGACCTTCCTGCTCGACCTCAATCTGCTGCTCGCCCTTGCATGGCCGTCGCACGTCCACCACGACGTTGCGCACGCATGGTTCGAACGGGAAGCTCTGCCGGGCTGGGCGACCTGCCCGTTGACCCAGCTCGGGTTTGTCAGGCTGTCTTCCAATCCCGCGTTCACGTCCGATGCGGTCTCCCCGCCCGAAGCGCTCTCCCTTCTGAAGGACATCACCGCCATGGACGGCCACGAATTCTGGCCCGACGAATTCGATTGCGTGTCTGCAGCGTTTGCCGACGGCTTGCGAATCACCGGCCATCGCCAGATGACCGACGCGTACCTCCTGTCGCTCGCGCGGGAACGGTCGGGATGCCTGGCGACGCTGGATCGCAAGATTGGCTGGCTTCTGCCCCGGAGCGAACGGCCGAGCCCGCATCTTCGCATCGTCGAACCCCGCTGAGCCGGCGCCGCCTGCAATTGCGATTCCGGCTCCGGCGACGGAGGTGTGCAAACTGACCTGCGCTTCTGTCAGCCTGTCCTGAATCGCCCTCACGACGGCGGCGACATTTTCCTGGACCTTGGATGGCTGCGGGAGCCGCCGCGAAAAATGGTCCTGCCCGGCTCGGACTGCATCCGTGCGCGTCTGCATTCACGCCAGCTAAGCGGCAACGGAAGGGGCTCATATACTTTACAAAACCGCCCGTCAGGCCGACTCCTCCGGCCCGGCACACGGCATCGCACGAGGCGTCGACGGGAACGATGACGACGGGAACGGGGATCGCGTGCGGCAGCGGCCTCTGGAAAGTTGGAACAAGAGGCGAACTTTGTGCTTGACAGGCAACCCCGGCGCTCTCATGCTGGGTTGCAGGGACGCTCTTGGCGTCCTCGCCCCATCGCAGACCGGAGGAACGACCGCATGGCCCTCGTCGCCACGCACAGGCAGATCGTCTACCGCCTGCCGCCGCAGAGGCGGAGCACCTGGCGATTGCTCGAGCGGACGCTCGAGGACCAGCGGCAGCTCTGGAACGCCGCCCTGGAGGAGCGCATCGACTGCTCCCGGAAAACGGGCAGGTCTCTGACCTTCTTCGACCAGTGCAAGTCGCTGACCCAATGCAGGCGCGACGATCCCGAAGTCGCCGCCTGCCCGGTGGCGATCCAGCGCGGCACGCTCCGGCGGCTGGACGAGGCGTACAAGCACTTCTTCCGGCGGGTGAGGAACGGTCAGACGCCGGGGTTCCCGAGGTTCAAGGGACGCTCCCGCTTCGACAGCATCAGCGTCGTCTCCGGCGTGAAGGCCAGGGACGGCAGGCTGCGCGTCCCCGGCTTCGGTCCCCTGGCCATCCGCCGGAAGGGCGGCAACCCGTACTCCGGCGGGAAGCCCGTCTCCGCCGTCCTCAAGCGCGTCGGCGGCAGGTGGCACGCCATTGTCTGCCTCTCGGTCGAGGTCGAGGAACCCGCGGACAACGGCCGCGCCGTCGACCTCGACAGGAACGGGGGCCAGGTCGCGGACAGCGACGGCGGGATCTTCCAAATGCCCGACATGGCGCGGCTGGAGGCGCGGTCCCGAAGGCTGCAGCGGAAGCTGTCCAGGCAGCGCAAGGCCAGCCGGCGGCGCGAGCGGACGAAGCGGCACCTGGCGAGAGTGCGGCGCAGGATCGCCAACAGGCGCAAGAACTGGCACCACCAAGTGAGCAGCAGGCTGGCGGCGAAGGCGGGAACCGTCGCGGTCGAGGGGCTGAACGTGAAGGCCATGACCCGCTCGGCGAAGGGCACCGCCGCGGCGACCGGCACGATGGTGGCGCAGAAGGGCTGGAGGCAGGGCGTGCTCGCGATCCGGGCCATGGGCCGGGGCTCGTATGCGCGGACCCGCGTGGACCGGTCCGGCTTCCCGGAAACGTGAGCGATTTCGCTTTGACAATGGCGAGCGGATTCAGGTTGAAGGCGACACTGTGCCTCATGGTGTCGATTCCGGCACGCCCGGCAACAAAGGCCGAAACCTCGGCGCTCGCCGCCACTCTTCGTCAGCGACCCCTCCCTGAAGGGAGGGGCTTGAGGAACGAAAGTTCCGAGAGCCCATGCTGACCAGCACAAGAAAGGAGACTGTCATCCAATCTACCCTGAACCATACGTTGAAGACCAACCCTGGGATGCTTCCTCAGTCCCGGGCTCTTGAAGATTCGTCAGCAGACACGCCGGGTCAGGCACGAAACGGGGCGGATCGTGATGCGGGTGGTCAGGTTGTGCGAGGGGAGACCGGCTTCGGCCGGCGTCACCGGGGAAGCGCGAGCGACCCCGAGAGCGGCGTGAGCCGCGTCTTCGTCCTGGACCGGTGCGGCGCCCCGCTGATGCCGTGCCACCCGGCCAGGGCGAGAAAGCTCCTGGGCAAGGGACGTGCCGTCGTGGTGCGGCTCCATCCCTTCACGATCCGTCTCCGGGACCGGGTCGGAGGGGAGACCCAGGAGGTCGGGCTGAAGGTTGATCCCGGCGCGAAGACCACCGGCCTGGCGTTGGTGCGGGAGGACGGCGAGGTCCTGTTCCTGGCCGAGATCGAGCACAGGGGAGCAAGGATCAGAAAGGCCATGCAGCAACGGAGCAATTTCCGGCGGCGCCGACGTTCGGCGAACCTGCGCTACCGGAAGAAGCGGTTCCTGAACCGGCGCTCCGACAGGAAGCTCCCGCCCTCGCTGCAGTCGCGGGTCGACAACGTGGCCTCGTGGACGGAGCGGCTGCGCAGGCTCGCGCCCGTGACCTCTGTCGCGTGCGAGGTCGTCCGGTTCGACACCCAGGCGCTGGAGAACCCGGAGATCGCGGGCGCGGAGTACCAGCAGGGCACCCTCGCCGGATACGAGGTCAGGGAATGCCTGCTCGAGAAGTGGGGACGGACGTGCGCCTATTGCGGTGCCACGGACACGCCGCTGCAGGTCGACCACGTGCGTCCGAAGGCAAGGGGCGGCTCCGACCGGGTCTCGAACCTGGCCCTCGCGTGCCCGTCCTGCAACCAGGCCAAGGGCGCGCAGCCGGTGGAGACCTTCCTGGCAGGCCGTCCCGAGCGTCTCCGGAGGGTGCTGGCGCAGGCGAAAGCGCCGCTCTCCGCCGCCGCCGCCGTCAACGCCACCCGCCGCGTCCTGTTCGAGGCATTGAAGCGGACGGGGCTGCCCGTCGCCGGCGCCTCGGGCGGGCGGACGAAGTTCAACCGCACGCGGCTGGGGATCCCGAAGTCGCATGCCCTCGACGCCGCCTGCGTCGGCGAGACGCCGGCGCTGAAGGGCTGGAGGCAGCCCGTGCTCGCGATCCGGGCCATGGGCCGGGGCTCGTATGCGCGGACCCGCGTGGACCGGTCCGGCTTCCCGGTCGGCTACCTGATGGCGGAGAAGACCGTGCGCGGCTTCCGCACGGGCGACATCGTGCGCGCGACCGTGCCCTCGGGCAAGAAGAGGGGTGTCCACGTGGGCCGCGTCGCGGTGCGCCGGACAGGCTCCTTCAACGTCCAGACGGCGCAAGGGACGGTGCAGGGGATCTCGCACCGGCACTGCCGCGTCGTCCAGCGCGCCGACGGCTACGGATACGTCCTCGAGACGTCACGGAAAGAGGAGAAGACAACGATGCACGGAACACGGGAACCCGCATTCCTCCCCGCCCTGAAGGACGGGGTTTCCTGCGGGATGATTCGATGACAGGGGCTGGATGGACCAATGAACGCGTTTCTCCGCCTCTGCGGCCTTGGTGCCCTGATGGCCATTGCACTGTCCGCATGCTCCTCGTCCTCCTGCGTCGACAACCGGGTGTACGGCTGCCTTGACGCGGACGAATTCCGGCGGCTGCTCGACGACGAAATCCGGCAACAGGCCGACGAGAGGACGGCAGCCTACGCGGAGGATCCCGCCATACAGCAGCAATGGGGCCTCGAAGCGATCCGCGTTCCGGAAGCCTACGCGAACCTGGATCTGGCTCTCGGCCCCGACACCCCGCCCGGCGAAGGGGTCATCGTCGGAGTCCTGGACACCGGCATCGACACCGCCCACTTCGCCTTCGAAGGCAAGCACGTCTTCGAGCTCTTCCTCCCGGGCGCCATAGACGAGGACGGCAGCGGGTTCTCCCACGGCACGGCGGTGGCAGGCCTCATTGCAGGGGTGGACGATCCGGACTTTGGCTTTGATGCGCCTGGCGTGGCCTGGGGCGCCGATCTTGTCGTGTTCGCGCTGCCTCTCGGAACGGCGCCGGAGCTCTACGATCCGATCACGCTGGACGACCTGCCGGGCACGTCCGAGTATTTTGCGCAGACCGTCAACGAGATCCTGTCATGGAGTCATGAGGGCCGGAGCATCGAATTCCTCAACCTGAGCCTCGGCGTATCCGGTGTCATCGACAATTTCAGCGAAGCCCAGCTCCGGGAGCATTTCTCGGCGGCAACGGCTGCATTTGCCCAGGCCGGCGCCGACGAAAAGGTCGTCTTCGTCTGGGCCGCGGGAAACGCGCACGGAACGCCATGCGACGTCGCGGTGGTCGAATGCGTCGACGGCGCCGTGGACGCGGTGTCTCCCGGCCTCCTTGCCGGCCTCGCCGCGCGCCTGCCGGAACTCCGGGGGCACACGGTCAGCGTGGTGGCCATCGGCCAGGACGGCGAGATCACCGGCTTCTCCAACCGCTGCGGCATAGCGGCCCAACATTGCCTTGCGGCCCCGGGAGGCAGTGTCCGCGTTGCCTATTTCGGACCCTTTGAAGACGGCCCGGGACGCGGCGCTGCAACAGGAGGCGGAACGTCGTTTGCAGCGCCAATGGTGACGGGCGGCCTCGCCCTGATGAAGCAGCATTTCAGGGGGCAGCTCGCCGGCACGGATCTCCTCGCGCGGCTGCTCGAGACGGCAGACCGGACCGGACATTATGCCGACGCGGAGATCTACGGACGCGGCCTGATGGACCTCGGCGCCGCCACCTCGCCCGTGGGCGCGGAAACCGTTGCGGTCGGCGGTCGCGTGGACGGTCCGGGCGCCACGCTTAGGCAAACCAGCCTTGAGCTCGGATCGGCCTTCGGCGACTCGGTCGCCCTGTCGCTGGCCGGGCGCGAGATGGTCACGTTCGACTCGCTCGGCGCGCCGTTCTGGCGCCCCGCCGGACACGTCGCGACCCTTGCGCCAGGACCGTCCCAGGTCACGCGGCTCCGGGAACTCCTCGTCGGGGCGATCCCGGCTCCGGACCGTACGCCGGAATCCGCCCTGCCGATTCTCCTGTTCAGCGAATCCACGCGGACCGGCGAGGCCACGCCGGCCCTGCGCCTCATGGAGTCCCCGGGTTCCGCCACGGCGCGCGCGAGCCATGTCGGGCTTGCCGGCAAGAGCCTCGTCCTGACCGTCCCGATCGCGGCCTCCCTGTCCGCGACCGCACTGACCACGGAGGGCATGGACAATCCTGGCACCATGCCGGACACGTCGCTCGTTTCGCTCGTGTGGCAGTTGCCCGATGTCCCGGGCAGGTTCAGGGTCGGCAGGATGGCGGAACCGCGGTCTCTGCTCGGCGCCGTGGCGGACGGAGCCTTCGGGCGCCTCTCGGCGGGCACGACGTTCGCGGGCCTGGAAGCCGATGCCCGGCTTGGCGGCTGGCGGCTGGGCTTCAATGCGGAAGCCGGCACCGTGAGCGCAGGCGCGCGCGAGGGACTTCTGGATGGCATCTCGGACATTTCCACAAGCGCGTTCTCGCTCCACGCCGACCGCTCGACCCGCCGCGGGGGCGCGTTCCGTGTCTCCCTGTCGCAGCCGCTGCGCACCGAGAGCGGTCGCGCGGAACTCGACCTACCCGTGGGGCGGACGAAATCCGGCGAGGTCGTTCGCGATGCCGTGGCCCTCGGCCTGGAGCCAAGCGGAAGACAGCTCGACCTGGAACTGCATTGGCAGCAGCCGCTCGGACGCGGCACCCTTCACCTCGGTGCCGTCCTCTCGCGCGAGCCCGGACACCGCGGGGACGAGGATCCGGACCTGACGGTGCTCTCGGGCTGGACGCGCACCTTCTGACGCGCAAGGCAGGCGCCACGCCGTCACGAATGCCTGCGAGTTTCCAAAGAGGGAGTGGCCGGGGCGTTTCGGGCGCGCGCGACTGCCGGCTGGTCGCCTGCCGCCACGAACACCCGCCCTTCTTCGACCTTGACCGGGCAGGTCCTCAGATCGACGCTTGCCGGGGCGGACAATGCCTTGCCGGTGCATATGTCGAACCGCCCTCCACGCAAGGGACATTCGATCACGCAGACTATGACCGCCCCGTCCTCGAGGCTTTGCTGCTCGTGCGTGCACATGAGGTCCGTGGCGAAGAACCCCTTCCCGGTCCGGCAAGTCGCGTAGGAACGGCCCTCGTGCCGCCATGCGATCAGGTCTTCCTCATCGATGTCCGTGCTGACGCTGGCGTCAACCCGGTCGGTCATCGTGAAATCCGCGTCAGCGTTCGCGGGCAAGCGGCGTTTCCTCGAGGGGATGGCGGCCGAGCGTGATCGGGTCGCCTTCGGTGACAAGCACCTGATCCTCCAGCTTCACGCCCTCGACGCCGCCGATCTCGCCGATGCAGCTCTCGACGCAGATCACCATGCCGGCTTCCAGCTCGCCGTCAAGGAACTCGGGATGGTCGGGCGAACGGAGGATCACCGGCCATTCCGAGGCCGTGCATCATGCAGGGGTAGAGATGCTCGCCAAAGCCTGCCCGGGGAACGAGACGTGTGCGCGCAATGTCCGAGAACGCGGCGCCCGCGCGGGCGAACTGACGTCGGACCGGGAATGAGGCGCACGCCCAAGGAAGGCTGCCCCAGCGCTTCGGTCGGGTCCAAGCCTCATTCGCCAAAGGCCGAATGACGCCGCGTTGGCGCCCAATGCACCTCGTATGCTTCGAGAATCAGAAGTGAACCAGGGGTGGCTGTGGATAAGTTGGATGCGTATTTCTGTGGAAAAACCGTCTCTTGCCCCCGGTCGCCTCCCCGGTTCATTCCTGTGACGGGACCGCCGAAAAAGGCCGAATCCGGCCTTGCCTCGAAACATGGATGCTGCCTCCCGTCAACGGACAGCCTCGCCTCCGCCCGTGCGCGGCACCACGCTCAGGCGGTAAACAGGCAATCAGCCGGACCCGGACCCTGGCACCAAGGACCCGCATCGCCCGGTTTCGTGCCTGCATCATGCGGAATGCGGACGGCGAGGTCAGGCATGCGGCGGCAGCACAGGTTCACACGCCGTTCAAACTGAGAGTTTCACTGCCCTGACAATTCCCGGATTCGGTGAAGCCCCCTGTGACCGTGCCTCTGCGTTGCTGGCAATGCCTCTTCCAATTCGGCCATGGGAGCCGACCAAGATGATGATCAAATGTGCCCAAGCCGGGCGCATCCTTCGAGTGCTGATGTTGACAATTCGTGGAGACTCTGCCCTGCCCAAGTCATCTGCGCCGGCTGCGGACGCCACTTCGTATCGTTCGGAGCGGAAGGCCAGGTCCGCCCTTGACCACTTTGACGGCAGGCTCCAGGCGGCCTGCCGTTGGCAATCCTTCAATGACGATCAAGACTCCCGGCCTGACCCATTTGCAACCAGCCACCGAAACAATCTCCCTTTCCGCCAGGCAGCGGGTGGAACATGTCCAAGTGCCACGCACGCCCGCGTACCTGCCGGTGCCCCCCGAGGAGTTCGCGGCGCCCCTCGCCACCGACTTCCATGTCCCCCGCTGTCCTCCTCGCTACCCAGAACCACGTGTCGCCCGAAGAGTCCGTGTTCGTGCAAGGCGCTTCGAGCGTTCAAGGACCGAATCCGGGCTTGCCTCGAATCATGGATGCTTGATTGTCGCGCTAGAGTGCTCCTTTCGCTGGTCGACGCGGCGGAGTCCGACGACCCTGTGGCATGGGAGATCACGAGGAAGCTCACCGGCGACCGCGTCGAGATGATGCGCGATCTCCGGACGAGGTGCCTGCAAAGGGACCCCCCGCTGCAAAAGATCGACCTGGCCGACGTCCTGCTGCCTCACGAGCAAGCAACGAACGCAACATTTCTCGGGCAACGGTCAAAATTGTTCTTGCTTTGTTTCCATGAATCGGGCATGGACTTCGCGACGCGGGGAAAGGACGAAATCCAAGTCGGATCATCGCGTTGATGGACGTTTGCGTGTTTGGCTTCATGCCATGCACGTTTCACGGCAACTGGGGCCGTTTTCGGGCGGCGGGCGACGATGTTGCGCTCGTTGCGGAATGAATCAAGTGTTCACCAACTCCGAGGAGGAGACGTTCTACCTGTTCTCGAAGATCGCGAAGGAGTTCGACCCTTCTTGGAGATCACTCACGCCAAACGCCTGAGCCAAAAATTGATACAGACTTGTAACTTCGTTGGTCTTGTCCTATGAAAGCTACAAGGCGGTATCATCACTCTTCAATGCTCAGCCGAGA
The DNA here is from genome assembly GCA_965208685.1 of Paracoccaceae bacterium. Lineage (GTDB taxonomy): Bacteria > Pseudomonadota > Alphaproteobacteria > Rhodobacterales > Rhodobacteraceae > JAJEFO01. The sequence continues at coordinate 4,113,340 of CBDBPL010000007.1, forward strand.
TACCGATTTGAAACAGGAGCGACCTTGCAATGGACATCAGGTTGGCAGGGCAACGCCTCGCGCGGGAATTCGGGGCCAGCCTTCGGCACCGCAGAAAGACGCTGGGGTACACGCAGGAGGACCTGGCGTCGATGATCGGCACCAACAGGCGTTTCATCAGCGAACTCGAACGGGGCAAGGGAACCAGCTATCTCGGGCCCGCGCTTGCCGCGGCCGAAGCCCTGGGCATCAACATCTCGATGCTCTTCGAAGACCGCCGCGGCGCGCGCCCGGCGCTGCCCGAGGCATGACCGGACATGGACATCTTCTTCGAGCGACATCCGGTCGGGTCGATCCAGACCGCGGCCGAACCGGCGCCGGTCTTCCGATACGCACCGGAGTGGCTGGCCCTTCCCGGCGCCTTTCCCGTATCGACAACGATGCCCCTCTCGGATCGGGCATTCGACTGGCACGGTCTCGTGCCATGGCTGGTCAACCTGCTGCCGGAGGACATGGACGAGCTGCGGATGATGGCGCGCATTCTCGATGTGCCGCACACCGACGTGCTCGCGCTGCTGGCAAGGGTCGGTCGCGACACCTCCGGCGCCTTGTCGTTTTCCGAGCGCGGCACGACCGGACGGAGAGTCCTGCCGGTTGAGACCGAAACCGAGCTTGAACGGATCCTGAACGAGCTGCCGGCAAGACCGTTTCTGGTCGGCGAAGAGGGCGTGTCGATGTCGCTCGCAGGGGTCCAGTCAAAGCTGTCGGTGCGTCTGCTGGATGACGGGCGGATCGGCATACCCGTGGACGGGACGCCGTCGAGCCACATCCTTAAGCCGGACAGCCCGGATCGCCTTCAGGGCAGCGTGCAGAACGAGGCATTCTGCCTGACGCTTGCGCACCGGGTCGGCCTGCCTGCGGCAGCGGTGACCACGGGCCGTGCGGGGCAGCGCTGCTTTCTCATGGTGGAACGATACGATCGGGTGCAGGAAGGCGACCTGTTGCGTCGGCGGCATCAGGAGGACTTCTGCCAGGCGCTCGGGCTGCCGCCGGCCGGCAAGTACCAGCATTCACGGCATCGCGGACAAAAGGGCAGCTATTCGAAGATGATGGATCGGCTGCGGCAAGTGGGCGGCGGCACGGATGTCATGCGGCTATGGGACATGCTGGTCTTCAATGTCCTGTGCTGCAACACGGACGCGCACTTGAAGAACCATTCACTCATGCTGTCTGCGCATGGCGTGCGCCTGGCACCTCTCTACGACGTGATGTGCGCCGCCGCATGGCCGAACATCACGCGCAACCTTGCGCTCGACATCGGCGGCAAGCGCGATGGCGCCTACATCGAGGGGCGCCACTGGGCGCGCGAGGCCGAGGCCTGCGGACTTGCGCCGCGCCGCGCAGTCGCCCGGGTGGATCGGCTGGCCAGCGATGTGAGAGCGGAGTTGGCGACGACGGCCGACGACATCGCCGCCATGCCGGCGGGTTCGCATGGCGTGATCAGCGAAGTGATCGAGGCCATCGACGCGCGGTGTCGAACCATCCAGAGAGCGCTGGCCAAGTCAGCGACCCCTCCCTGAAGGGAGGGGCTTGAGGAACGAAGGTTCCGAGAGCCCATGCTGACCAGCACAAGAAAGGAGACTGTCATCCAATCTACCCTGAACCATACGTTGAAGACCAACCCCGGGATGCTTCCTCAGTCCCGGGCTCTTGAAGATTCGTCAGCAGACACGCCGGGTCGGGCACGGTTTGCTTCCGAACCGCTTGCGGCGATCGGTCCGGCGGACCGATCGGGAAGCAAACGGGCGAATCGTGATGCGGGTGGTCAGGTTGTGCGAGGGGAGACCGGCTTCGGCCGGCGTCACCGGGGAAGCGCGAGCGACCCCGAGAGCGGCGCAAGCCGCGTCTTCGTCCTGGACCGGTGCGGCGACCCGCTGATGCCGTGCCACCCGGCCAGGGCGAGGAAGCTCCTGAAGAAGGGACGCGCCGTCGTGGTGCGGCTCCATCCGTTCACGATCCGGCTCCGGGACCGGGTGGGAGGCGAGGCCCAGGAGGTCGGGCTGAAGGTTGATCCCGGCGCGAAGACCACCGGCCTGGCGCTGGTGCGGGAGGACGGCGAGGTCCTGTTCCTGGGCGAGATCGAGCACAGGGGAGAGAGAATCCGCAAGTCGATGCGGCAACGTGCCGGTTACCGGAGACGGCGACGCTCGGCGAACCTGCGCTACCGGAAGAAGCGGTTCCTGAACCGGCGCTCCGGGAGAAAGCTCCCGCCCTCGCTGCAGTCGCGGGTCGACAACGTGGCCTCGTGGACGGAGCGGCTGCGCAGGCTCGCGCCCGTGACCTCCATCGCGTGCGAGGTCGTCCGGTTCGACACCCAGGCGCTGGAGAGACCCGGAGATCGCGGGCGCGGAGTACCAGCAGGGGACCCTCGCCGGCTACGAGGTCAGGGAATGCCTGCTCGAGAAGTGGGGACGGACGTGCGCCTGTTGCGGTGCCACGGACACGCCGCTGCAAGTCGACCACGTGCGTCCGAAGGCAAGGGGCGGCTCCGACCGGGTCTCGAACCTGGCCCTCGCGTGCCCGTCCTGCAACCAGGCCAAGGGCGCGCAGCCCGTGGAAGCGTTTCTGGCCAGGCGTCCGGAGCGTCTCCGGAGGGTGCTGGCGCAGGCGAAAGCGCCGCTCTCCGCCGCCGCCGCCGTCAACGCCACCGCCGCGTCCTGTTCGAGGCATTGAAGCGGACGGGGCTGCCCGTCGCCGGCGCCTCGGGCGGGCGGACGAAGTTCAACCGCGCGCGGCTGGGGATCCCGAAGTCGCATGCCCTCGACGCCGCCTGCGTCGGCGAGACGCCGGCGCTGAAGGGCTGGAGGCAAGGCGTGCTCGCGATCCGGGCCATGGGCCGGGGCTCTTACGCGCGGACCCGCGTGGACCGGTCCGGCTTCCCGGTCGGATACCTGATGGCGGAGAAGTCCGTGCGCGGCTTCCGCACGGGCGACATCGTGCGCGCGACCGTGCCCTCGGGGAAGAAGAGGGGTGTCCACGTGGGCCGCGTCGCGGTGCGCCGGACAGGCTCCTTCAACGTCCAGACGGCGGAGGGGACGGTGCAGGGGATCTCGCACCGGCACTGCCGCGTCGTCCAGCGCGGCGACGGCTACGGATATCACGTCGACAGGTCACGGATGAAGGAGACGGCAACGATGCACGGAACACGGGAGCCCGCATTCCTCCCCGCCCTGAAGGACGGGGTTTCCAGCGGGATGATTGGATGAGAAATGACAGACGTTGACCACACCGTTCGCAAGGACGTTCAAGCGGCCTTGAACGCCGGGATCCTGACCGAGCCCCAGGCATCGCGTTTCCTTGCCCTCGTCGCCGACCGGAACGCGGCGGCAGGTGACGAGCCCTTCACCGTCTTCCGGGGCATGAACGAGATATTCATCATCGCCGGCCTGACGATCCTGTCCGTCGGATGGTCGGCTGGCGTCAGCGCCCTGGCCGCTGGATCAGATCTCCAGGTGACGGTTCCCTGGGCCTGCGCCGTCGCCCTGCTGCCCCTGCTGCTTCTGTCGGAGTACTTCATCCGCCGCCGCCGCATGGTCGGTCCGGCAATCGCGCTGGCACTGCTCTTCGCCATCAACGCGCTGGTCGGCGTCTGGTCCCTTGTGGAAGGCGACACGCCCTCGATCTTCGGAAGCTACGAAAACCTGCCGGCGACGTTTCTTCTTTCGGGCGGTGCCCTGTGCCTTTGGTGGATGCGCTACCGGGTCCCGTTTGCCATGGCGCCGATCGCCTTGGCGCTTGTCACGGCAGCCTTGGTGTTCGCGGCCGACAGGGCCGAGACGCCAACGAGCTTTCAAGACATCTTCCTGTTCTCCGCCACAGGCCCGTTCGCCTGGATCACCCTGGCGGCCGGACTGGCAGCGCTGGCGGTTGCGCTCGCATTCGATGTCAGCGACCCGCACAGGATGACGCGTCGCTCCGCGCATGGATTCTGGCTGCACATCGTCGCCGCGCCGGCGATCGTCAACACCGTCGCCCTTTCCCTGCTCGACGCAGGCCATCCTGCAGCGCTGTTTCCGGTCCTGGCGATTTTCGCCGTCTTTGCGGTGATCATCGACCGCAGGTCGTTCCTTCTGGCTTCCTGCCTTCACGTCGTTGCGCTGGCCAACGCCGTGACCGAAGGCGAGGGTGCGTGGGCCGCGATCCTGGGCCTCGGCGTCATCCTGCTGGCGCTGGGATCCTTCTGGACGCAGGCCAGGTCCTGGCTGGTTGGGATCCTGCCCGCGTGGTTTCCGAGGCATGCCCTGCCGCCCGTCCATTCAGGCTGACGATCCACTGAACTCCGTGCCGCCATCGCCTGAACTCGAATTCCTGCGCGGCTCGAACTACGTTCTGCGCAACCTGTGCAAGACGGAAGTTTTTTCCTGCAGTCTCACGCAGTCTTCCGGAACGGAACGGTCACCCGAACAACGCCAGCTGCCTCCGCGAGACCCGGAAAGCGCGTTGTCGTTGATTGTCGTTGCTGCAGCCATGCAGCATCTGGATGCGCACGAAGAAAGGCGGGCATCTCTTCGAGGCGGCAGAGAAGGTCGGAACCATCATCGCCGGGGCGATGGGTTGAGGGGCCGAGCTTCCCCAAGGAGAATCGATTGAACCTTGAGGTTCTAGGGCCTGTTGACAGTCATTTTGCCGCCACCACGCCGGCGACGAGGTGAATTCCCGCCGCGAAACTCTCGTCCGTCTTGTCGTACCGCGTCGCGATTGCCCTGAACTCCTTGATTTTCGCGAAGAAGTTCTCCACCAGGTGCCGCCAGCCGTACAGGTCCCGGTCATGCTCCCGTGGCTCCGTCCGGTTCCGCCGCGGGGGAATCACCGCTTCCGCGCCGCGTCCCTCCAGATCGTCGAGCAGCCAGTCCGCGTCGAATGCCTTGTCGCCGACGAAGGCCGCGAACGGGAGGCCGTCGAGAAGCGCCGGCACCCCTGCGAGGTCGTGCGCCTGGCCGGGGAGGATCACGAAGCGCACAAGGTATCCGAGCGCGTGCACGACCGCCACGACCTTGCTCGTCAGGCCGCCCCGGGAACGGCCGATCCCCTTGCGCCGGACGCCTTCTGGTGCGCCTGGACCACCGTGCCGTCGACGAACACGCACTCGAGGTCGAACTCCTCGGACAATGTGTTGAAGACACGCACGAAAACCCCGGAAAGCGTCCAGCGGCGGAACCGCATTTAGACGCTGTTCCAATTTCCAAAGCGCTCCGGGAGGTTGCGCCACGGCGATCCGGTGCGGAACCGCCAGAGCACCGCCTCGAGGAAGAGGCGGTTGTCCGCCGCGGTGCCGCCGGGGTCGGTCGCCTTGCCCGGCAGCATGTGCTCGACCCGCACCCACATGGCGTCGGACAGCACCGTCCTGTCTGCATTCATCTGATACCTGCTCGTTGCCCGGGCCGCAACATATCGGCGGAAAATGGCATCAAGCCGGACGAATCGCAACATGACTGTCAACAGGCCCTAATATCATTTTTGATTGCTTTGTTGGCCTCTTGGTCGAAAAGAGATCACAAATGATATCACGCCTTCGTGATCCGCCCCTGCTTGCTATGGACTCGTTCTAGCTGAAAGTGCTATCAATTATGATTGCAAGAAGCCGAAAAGTGCAGGAAGTATATCGAAAGTGATCGCATGAAGATCGACAATCTGACCCCAGACGCCGTCATTCTACAGGAATTTGGCAATCGTCTGGCGCGACACCGCAAACAACGCGGGTTCTCGCAAACCAGTCTCGCAGAAGAGGCGGGTCTCGGAGTGGCCACGCTCCGTAGGATCGAGGCAGGCGAGGGGAGCCAGATGGAATCCTGGATCAAGCTCCTAAAGGCACTTCGCATGACGTCGTCCATAGACCAGTTCCTCCCAGAAACGGTCGCATCGCCAATGGTGCAGGCGCGGGCAGAGTCTTCACCAAGAAAACGCAGAGCCGCGTCCGGGAAAAGATGGGGCGACGAAGTCTGATGAGCACAGCGACCGTCAAGCTGTGGGGGACGACTATTGGTTATGCCGCAATGGATGCCGACGAGCGATATGCCCGCTTCGAGTACGACCCCGGCTTCGCCGATCTTGCAGTCGAACCTGCGCCGATACAGATGCCAGTGCGTCCTGGCCAAATTTATCAGTTCCAAGACCTACACCCGCGCTCGTTTCATGGGATGCCAGGCCTGATCGCTGACAGTTTGCCAGACAAGTATGGACAACGCCTTATTGATGTTTGGTTGGCGCAGACGGGGCGCAAGCCGGAAGATTTCAACGCCGTCGACAGGCTTTGCTACACGGGTCGGCGAGGTATGGGCGCGCTCGAATTTGAGCCGTCGCAACGCCCAAACATGCCGGACGACAAACAACTCGAAATCGAACAGCTTACCCAACTCGCTTCCATGGCGTTCGCCAGCAAGGAAACGCTCGACGCAATGTTTGAAGAGGCGGGTGGGGAAGACGCCCTTCTCGATATTCTAAGTGTCGGTACGTCAGCCGGCGGTGCGCGCGCCAAGGCGGTCATCGCGTTCAACCCCGAAACCAAGCATGTTCGCTCCGGGCAGATCGACTTGCCCAAAGGGTTTGAGCATTGGCTCATCAAATTCGACGGGGTGGAGTTCAGCGGCGACTGGGGCGTTGCCGACCCGACGGGATACGGGCTCCTTGAATACAGCTATCATGAAATGGCCAAGGCCTGTGGCATCAACATGATGGACAGCCGCATCTTCAGCGAGAACGGTCGTAACCATTTCATGACCCGCCGATTCGATCGCGACGATCAGGGTGGCAAGAAGTTTGTTCAGACGTTCGCGGCACTCGCACATTACGACTACTACGAAAGCGGAGCATACTCATACGAGCAGCTCTTCATGCTGATGAAGGAGTTCGGCATGCCTAAGGCCGAGTTGGAAGAGCAGTTCCGTCGCGTCGTCTTCAACATCGTCGGGTGCAATCAGGACGATCACGTCAAGAACTTTGGCTTCACGATGGACCGAAACGGCGACTGGTTTCTGAGCCCTGCCTACGATCTGTGTCACGCCGAGGGCAGTGCGTTTACGAGGTTTCATCAGCTGAGCATCAATGGAAAGACGTCAGGGTTCACGTGCGCAGATCTCAAGCACATTGCTGAGTATGCCGGCCTGCCAAGAGGGCGCGAAGTGCAGGTGCTTGAGCGGACGCAGGACGCGTTCTCCGGCTGGTGGCGAATGACCTGGCCATTCCAAAGCCGCTTCAAGATCATGTTAAGAAGACACTTCGGCTGCACATGACCTAGCGTATCGCTTTCCGTTCCAGGTCTTTGAGATCAATACTCGACATTGGAAACATTAAGGGCCTGTTGACAGTCATTTTGCCGCCACCACGCCGGCGACGAGGTGAATTCCCGCCGCGAAACTCGCGTCCGTCTTGTCGTACCGCGTCACGATTGCCCTGAACTCCTTGATTTTCGCGAAGAAGTTCTCCACCAGGTGCCGCCAGCCGTACATGTCCCGGTCATGCTCCCGTGGCTCCGTCCGGTTCCGCCGCGGGGGAATCACCGCTTCCGCGCCGCGTCCCTCCAGATCGTCGAGCAGCCAGGCCGCGTCGAACGCCTTGTCGCCGACGAAGGCAGGCCCTAGACAAGGACTGAAAATATGATCGGTGCCCAGGAGGTTTCTTGTTTTGGCCGACCGTATCGTCAAGACAATTGAATTGGGAGCGCCAGTTTCGCGGGTCTGGCTCGCTCTAACTGATCCAACTGAGTTTGGGCAGTGGTTCCGTGTCAAGTTGGATGGTCCCTTCAAACCGGGAGCTGTGTCCACGGGCATGATGACTTATCCCGGCTACGAACACTGTCCATGGCGTGCGGTCATTGAGCGCATGGATCACGAGAAGCTACTGTCATTCAGATGGCACGACTTCGATGAGACCTCTGGTGTTGATATTTCCGAGCAGCCAATGACGCTTGTCGAAATTCGCCTCCAACCAACAACGGATGGAACTCTTTTGACCATTACCGAGAGCGGCTTCGAAGCGATACCTGATCCTCGCCGCCTTGAGGTTCTGCGCGGCAATACTGACGGCTGGGACATTCAAGCGGACAATATTGCCACCCATGTCACATCCTCCTCTTGAATTCACCGCAACCGGCTGATCTCGCGCACTGCCGACCTCCTGGCGGAATGCAACGTCCCCGTCACCATCCTCTACGCGGACGACGGAAAGGGTTAGGGGCGATGAGCAACCTGGGGTTTGCGGCCTTCGTCTTCACCGCCTGCCGGGGTCGGGCAAGACCGGCCGCCAGATCCGTCCTAGGCCGGCTGACGTTCGGGACCGCGCTGGCGCGAGAGACCGAGGACGAGCGCGGCCGCTACTGGCGGCCGCGGGGTCTGAGCCTGGCCTGCGCCGCGGAGTTTGGCGGAGGGCTGGATCGGCTCGGACTGGACGAGGCCCGGTTCGACGTGGAGGACGCGACGTTCCTCGCGCTGGACTGGTCGCGAACCGGCTCGAACGTGCCGCTGTACGCCCGGAGGGCGCTGTCGGTCCGGATCGGGTTGGAGAGGGCGTTCTTGCCTCTCGGCCAGGGGAGCAGCGCCGGCCGTCACTCGCCAGCCGGCTGCGGTCGGCGCTGCGCTCGATCGCTCCGGTCCGGATGCCGGGCAGGGTCGCCGACAGGCTCGCGCTCCGCGCGGCACCGCGGCCTCGGTTTCCTCGGCCGCCCACGGCCTGGCACCCGTGGTGTGCGATCGTCGCTCCGCTCGCCCGCCTTCCTCATTTTTCCCTTGTTTCCGGCCGTTGCTGGCGCTTCCTGTTGGTTGGGCCCGTTCCTGGTCGCCGGTGACGGGCACGGCAACGACGGCATGCTCATGCTCCATGGCAACGTCTTCGGGATCGCTCGTGCCGGTGAATCTGGCGCATCGCTTCGCGACCGGGCTGCCCTGCCGTCCTAGCAGCCTTGCCGACAATGCCATGCTTGCTGCGCTGCGCGTGGCGGCGGCCGGCATGGGCTGCGGATCGCGGCCTTGCGGCGGGCATCCCTTGCGCGGGAGGAACCCGGAGACCTGGACGCAAGCTCCCGAGCCCGTCCTGGCCGGAATGCCGCCGGCAGTGCCCAATCACAGACTAGGGCGACCGCCGCTTGGTCTGGGCCGGGCAGACCATCCACGTGACGGTCGGCCACGGTCCTGACAGCCTGGAGCCGCGGGAGGTCTTCTACGCCGGCGGCTACCGCTGCGGATCGGACATGTGAGTCCCGCACGGATTCAGCAGCTTGCGGTGATCGCAGACTGCAACCCGAGACAAAAAGTTGCCTGAGATAGGCGATACTCTCCTTTTCGGCAAATCTTCCGTACGCTAGACACGTACGCCGATAAGCCGTACATAGTGGTTCGCGAGAAGAATTTCGCCATTCTGGCGCCATTTCAGGCCAAGGAGGCAATCATGTTGGCGTTCGAGGACAGCACTGTTGCTGTCGACGAGCCCAAGAGCGCTCGGCTGGAAGCGCGTACGCAGCCTTCGGTGAAGGGTGCGATCAGTCGTGCAGCAACCCTGAGCGGCGTTGATGTGAGTTCCTTTGTCGTGAGTGCCGCATACGAGGCTGCGCAAAGAACGATCGAAGCGCACAAGATGACGGCGTTGGAGAGTGAGGTGGATCGCGCCGCGTTCTTCGCGTCCCTCGAGAATCCCCCTGAGCCGAATGATCGGCTGAGGCAGGCGTTTGCGTTGCGCGAGAAGCTGATTGCGAATGCCGACTGACGCTGTCGGCGAAGCCAAGTTCACCATCGATCCGTTCGATCCCAGGAGGCAGGACCGGGCGGCTTTCTCTTGTGGCGTGGCCCAGATCGACAACTACCTGAAGCTCACGGCAAAGAAGGGATCCAAGACTGACGTGGTCCGCATTTGGGTTGTGCTCGATGGCGACCGCCGCATCGTCGGGTTCTACGGGATCAACATGCATTCCGTCGTCGCGGAAGACATGCCGGAAGCCTTGGCCAAAAAAGCACTCCGGCACGGTGTTCTGCCGACCGCGTTCATTTCCATGATCGGCGTTGATCAGTCAATGCAGGGGCAGGGCCTTGGAAGTGCACTGCTCGCCGATGCGCTTAGTCGCATCGGGCGCGTCTCGGACGAAATCGGGACCTGCACTGTTCTGCTGGATGCCTTCGACTGCGGCGATCCCGAAACCGTGACGCGGCGGAAAACCTGCTACGAGTCCTTCGGATTCATCCCCCTCCCTGATCAGCCGCTGCGCCTGTTCATGCCGATTCAGACCGTAAGGGCACTATCGGGCTGATCTTCTCGTCATGCCGGAACCCGATACCCGCTATCAAGGTTCCGCGATCAAGGCCTCAAACAGTGAACACCCCATCGCATAAATGCGACGGCTCTTGTGCGCCCCCTCCTGTCAAGCGCCTTTTTTCCCGTCTCCCGTTCGCCTTCCCCTCCCGGATCGCGCCACGGGCGAGGCCCGGGCACTCCTTTCCAGGCAGCAACCGCCCCTCGCAGTGGCCTTGCCGTGTCGTCACATCGTTCCTCTCCCTCGTCGTCGGGACGGCGTCGGCGCCGCTCGGGGATGCGCCGGGCAGAACGCCGCGGTTTCCCCGGCGCGCCCGACCCAACGGCGCGTCCAAGTGAGCGTCTGCACGCAAACTGATGGTGCCCCGCTCGTGCAATCTGATGGACATTGGCGCGCGACTTTCGTGATCGAGTCGATCCTTCAAGGCTTCTTGGAAGGAAGGCTGGCGTGCATGCCTTGAGGACGGCGTTACAGTCTTGTCGGAACCTGATCAGGGATCGAGGCTGGGACCAGGTTCCGGCTCGGGTCCGCCCGTGAATTCTGCAAGCATGGCCAGCAGCTCGTCCTGCACCCCGTTGAAGCTTCCGCCACACACCGCCGGTGGCTGTTGTTTTGACAGGATCTCGAGCTTCTCGACGGCGTCGACCCGCAGGTAGACCTCCGTGGTCTGCCGGCTCGCGTGACCTAACCAGAATGCGATCTGGCGGACATCCCTGGTCGCCTCAAGGGTGCGGAGTGCACAGGCATGCCTCCTATCTCGTGCACGAGATAGGAGGCGCTCTCCCAATTGGGTCGGGTTCTTGCGCTCGGCCAGGCTCCTCGACCTGTTGTCGGAGGAGAGTCGCGAAGAGGACGAGCACGAACGGAAGGGAGATGAGAGGCGAGCGTCTTCAGATGCAAGTCAAGCAGGTCGATGTTTCTGATTCCGGGTTTTGTCTGGCGCAACGCAGTCACCTTCAAGATCCAGAAGAGTGCGCAGCAGCGATTTCAATTGAGCGCCCTCATGGTCGCTCAGGCGTTCGGTCAATTTCCTCTGATACTGCAAGTTGTCCAGGTGGACCGCTTCCAGCATGCCTTGTCCCGCTTCGCTGATGCGAATTGTAACGGACCGGCCATCGTCGGGAGAGCTGCGACGTTCCACCAATTGCTTTTCTTCCATGCGGCGGAGCAAATCGCTCACTACCGTAGAAATTCGCAACGAACGCGACATTTCGCGCATTCACCCTTGAACAATACAGGAACATCCAGTAGGTTCCGGCATGTGGATGACAACGACACGCATCGCAAGACGCGAAAAGGCAACTTCACAGACCGTCCGGCGCTGGGTCGAGGGAGGGCGATATCAACGATTTGAGCGGACACCCGGAGGACATTGCAGGGTCCGGGTTCCTGTCGATCCCGACACCATCCTCTACGCCCGCGTATCCAGTGCCAAGCAGGAGTCATCCCTTGACACCCAGGAGCGACTATTGTGCGAACGATACCCTGACGGACGCGCCGTCCGTGACGCTGGATCCGGATTCAATTTCAAGCGACGAGGCCTTGTCGCCCTACTGGAACGAGCTTTGCGCGGAGAGGCAGTCCATGTGGTGGCTGCCACATCGGACCGCGTCACCCGGTCCGGCTACCCGCTCATCCGGCACGTCATCGAACTTTCGGGAGGAAGCGTCGAGCTTCTGGAAGAAGACGATCCTCCCGACCGGTCCGGCGTCCGCCGCCGCGCTCCGGATCTCGCTTCCGCCCGGGACTCCCGTCACGGCAAGCGTCCTGGTCAAGGGCACGAGAAAGATCAGGGCCTACCCGAAGAACCCGGACCTGCTGCATGAGATGGTTCGCCAGCAGCGCCGCGCCTACAACCTGGCCATCGCCTGCTTCCGGGAAGCCGACGAGGGCCACGTGGACCCCAAGGGACCGGACCTGAAGCAGACCGCGCTCCGCGCCACGATCCGGGAATGCGTCCGTGACGAAGTTAGCGAGCGTGGCGGCACGTTCCGCTCCGCCGACTGCGACGAGGCGGTGAACGCAGCCTTCAGGACACGGGACGCGGTCATTCGCAAACGGAAGGCGGGCCGGAAAGCCCGTCTTAATTTCCGGAGCCGCAAGCACGTGCGGCAGAGGATGATGGTCCAGAAGCTGTCAGGCGCGTTCGTCGCGCAGAACTTCGGCCTGGCGGAACCCATGCCCGACGAGGCGTGGAAGAAATTGACGACGATAGTGCTTGAGCGGGAGAGGTGGTTCATCTGCGCTCAGAAGCACATGGTCACAGTGGGGCAGGACGAAATCCAAGTCCGCTCCGCCGTGGCGCTTGACCCCGGCGTGCGGTCCTTCATGACCGCATACTCGATGGACCACGCCGCCAGCTATGGAGATCGCTTTCATTCCGACAAGGTTTTTCCCCTTCTGCTGCGGCTTGACCGTTTGATACGGGCAAAGGCGAAGCATGACGAGTGGAAGCGTCATTTCCAGAAGCGGATCGACAAGTTGTTCATCCGTGTGCGCAACCTTGTGGACGACCTTCACAGACGTGTCGCCTACGACCTCGTTCAGACGTTTGACGTGATCCTGCTTCCGTCCTTCGAGACGAAGCAGATGAGTGCGAAAGACGATCGCAAGATCAGGTCGAAGACGGTTCGGTCGATGCTGGGCCTTGCCCATCACCGGTTCAGGCAGAAACTGGAATGGATGTGTCGGAAACACGGAAAGCGTCTTGTGGTCTGCAACGAGGCTTACACGAGCAGGACGCGCTCATGGGACGGTTTCGTGAACGAGCATCTTGGCGGCGCGAAGACGGTCAGCGATGGCAGAATCGTTGTTGATCGGGACATGAACGGTGCGCGGGGCATCATGCTTCGTGCGCTCTACGGCAACTTGGGCCGTTTTCGGGCGGCGGGCGACGATGTTGCGCTCGTTGCGGAATGAATCAAGTGGTTGAACGGCTTCTCGGCATGGAAATGCGACCGCCGCAACAAATGCGACAAGGTGTCGAGCAAGTCATAGGACTCCGCCGTCCCGGAGGCTGGAGCTGGATCGCACTTGCTCATGCCAATGCCACCTCGACCAAGTTTCAAGGCCACTCACGTGTCTCTGACGTTCACTCGCTTGGCATTTGATCCGCGCGCGTGTTCCAAGCACCGCAACGGTTGCCGGTTCGGTTGAATGCCCGGTGATCTGCATGCGCCTGACGCCGCATCGCCTGATGCACCGGGTCGATCCCCTCGGCGGCCGCTCGAAGTGCCGGTCGCGGGTGATGATCCGGAATTTCTTGGTGACCGCATCCGCGGGCGCGTTCAGCAAGAGCTCGGCGTTTCCGCAATGGACCTGCTGCCAGCACTTGCCGTGCGCAACGACGACATGACCGTCTCAGCCGGGCGCGACATCGCGGGCGTCGAGGTTGCCGCAGCGCACCTGGCCCATGAAGCCGTCAGCGAATGCTGCGTGACTGGCGCTCCTGAACGGGATCGAGGAAACGTGGTTGAAGCGCATGTCGTCCTGAATGCCGGCTCTACGGGCGATGAGGCTTTGACCAAGGCGTTCCAGGACCATATCAAGGCGATGACCGCCCCATGCAAGCATCCCCGGTCCATTCGCTTTCGCGATGACCTTCCCAAGACACCGCCAGGAGAGGATCAACGGTTCAAGCTGAAAGACATGCAGGTCCTCAGGAAGTGACGTCTGCGGTGACGCTCCGCGCACGCCATCATGGGTGATCTGCCGCCCGCAAAGTCCCAGGATCCTTCGGAATCTGATTCATGTTCACATACGCACAAAAAGTTCTGTTCAAGCATTGCGATCCTGCCGGGATCGTCTTCTATCCACGTTACTTCGAAATGATGAACGATTGCGTCGAGGCGTTCTTCGCAGACGTGTTGAAGACGCCGTTCGAAGACATTCACAAGGCGCATGCCGTCCCCACCGCGCAGATCACGACGCGCTTTGCCGCGCCAAGCCGCCATGGCGACCAACTGGCGTTGTCGCTGAGCATGACCAGGGTCGGCCGGACTTCAGCCGACTACGCCATGTCGGCCACCTGTGACGGCGAAATCAGGTTCGAGACCACTTGCACCCTTGTGTACGTGAACGGCGCGGGCCGACCGACACCTTGGCCGGAGAGCCTGAAGAGCAAGCTCTCGGCGCAGCTGGACTCGCGAGCATGACGCACAGGACCATTCACCCGGGAGCCTGGCTGCCAGCGAAGGGCTGCGCAAACGAATTCCTGACCGAGGACAATGTCTTGCGCAACGGAAGCAGGCTGGTCGGGACGCCAACATGGATTTCGAGACCGACAGCTTCGACGCTCGGGTGCGGCAAGCCCTGAAAGACATTGCGAACATAGCGCGCGCCGCCGGTGGCGCGGTCACCGACATTGCCCGGCTCACGTGGTTCGTGACCGATGAGATCGACCGTCTTGCGCTTCAAGGCGAGGTCGGCGCAGCCTGTCGCACCGTCCTTGGACGGCACTTCCCGGCGATGTCCGTGGCGGTCGCGGGCCTTGCCGAGGTCGCGGCGAGGGTTCGATCGGAATCGACAGCGCATCTGTCGTGAGACCGCCCCCATCCTGCACCCGCGACCTCCCCCGCACGCCGATCGGGCGCCAAGGCAGGGTGCCGGCGGCTGCCTGCGCAGTAGTTCTTGCCGCGTTTCCTGCAGAGGCCCTTCAGGAGAGCCCGGCCTTGCGAAAGCCGTCAACGTCGCCGCGTCACTGCGCCGGTCGGCGGCGGCGAACAGCAGGAGTTCATCGGCCAGTCCGAGCGCCTGGTCGCTGCATGGGCGGGGGAAGGGGTGGAGATGTCCGGCCGCGTGTCCGGACAGCATCATCACTTCTCGGGCCTTGACGGCCTGAGGGTGCCGCAGTCGCGCATCTGCCGGATGCCGTTCGGCTGAAGCTGCCACCGTGCTCCAGGAGCGTGCCCCGTCCTGGAGGGACCTGTCAGGTCACCCTTTTTGTCTCCCTGAACTCGGACCTGTCCCAAAGGCGATTGTCCAGCACGTCGGCAAGGATCGCGACGGCGCGGTGCACGTCGTCTTCGTCGAGATAGAGCGGGGCGAAGCCAAAGCGCATGATGTCGGGTGCGCGAAAGTCGCCGATCACGTCACGTGCGATCAGCGCCTGCATCGCGGCATATCCGTGTTCGAACGCGAACGAGACCTGGCTGCCACGCTCGTTCCCGTTGCGCGGGCTGACAAGGCGGAGTTCGGGGCAGCGTGTCTCGACCTCGGCGATGAAAGTCTCGGAAAGATGCAGGCTGGCGGCGCGGATGTCGTTCATGTCGACGTCGGCCCAGACCTCGAGCGCGCATTCAAGCGCGGCGAGCCCAATGATTGGCGGCGTCCCCACGCGCATTCGCTCGATCCCCGCGGCGGGCCGGTAGGATTGCTCGAAGGCAAAGGGCGCATCGTGGCCAAGCCAGCCGCTGAGCGCCGGGCGCGTGACGTCGATCAGGTCGGGGCGGACGTAGATGAACGCCGGAGCGCCGGGGCCGCCATTGAGATACTTGTAGGTGCAGCCGACGGCGAACTCGCACCCTGCGCCAGCAAGATCGACCGGCACGGCGCCGGCGCTGTGGGCAAGGTCCCAGAGCATTACAGCGCCCGCCGCATGTGCCGCCAGCGTGATCGCGTTCATGTCATGCAGCCGGCCCGTGCGGTAGTCGACCTGGGTTGTCATCGCGACGGCAACATCCGGGGTCATCGCGCCTTCGACCGCGTCGGGCGCAACGATGCGAAGCTCGTAGTCGTCGCCCAGCAGGCCGATCAGGCCTTCGGCCATGTAGAGATCGGAGGGGAAGTTCCCGCTGTCGCTCAGGATCACCCTGCGGTCGGGCCGCATGTCGAGCGCCGCGGCGAGCGCCTGGTAGACCTTGATCGACAGCGTGTCGCCGAGCGCGATGCTGTCGTCTGCCGCGCCCACGATGCGGGAAATCCGGTTGCCGACGCGGATCGGCTGCGCCATCCAGTCGTCGACGTTCCAGCCCTTGATCAGGTGCGCGCCCCATTCGTCCGTGATCATCCGCGTCACAGCGGCGTCGACGCCACGCGGCAGCGGCCCGAGCGAATTGCCATCCAGGTAAATTACGCCTTCGGGCAGAACAAAGCGATCCTTTAGCGGGAGCGTCACGGAGTGCCTCGCTGTTTGCAGGTCCCAGGGACAGGCAGTACCCTTGGCGTCCGGCGGTGCCTGTCAGCCGGATTCCCCTTGATGGTGTCGGCGCCATCACTGTCATTCATGGTCTTGACGGTCCTGTGCGCTTGTCAAGACTTGATTTGGGAATCGGCGCGCCGAGCGCGGCGAGCACGAAATGGCCCGTCAGAAGCTTGAGGTCCGACGGCTTGAATCCAAGGCTCATCGCCATTGCGACGAACCGGATGTGGAAGAGCGATCCCACGACCGGAGCCGCGATCTGGCGCAGCAGGCTGTCACGGCCAAGGATCGCCTCCCCCGGGATGGTGCCCGCAAGGCCGATCACCAGCACGCCCACGCCCATGTTGACATCGGCATAGCCTTGGCATTGCGACATCGTCGCTCCGCCGAGGGCCGCAAGGCAGTTCGCGAGCCCCAGCCCGGCGATGACCGGAGTCTTTCGTCATGGCCGGTGCCGGAGCCATTCCGGGTGTCTCGTCGACGATGCCGAGCGCGGTCGCAAAGGTCGCCGCTGCAGGCACGAAGGCCGCCTCGCGAGGGCTGCAGCCGTCAGCCGCACAACGGGGATCCGCCAAGACCTGCGGGGTCAATCGACCTGGACGAATCGAAACCCGGGTCGGTTGCGCCAATGTCGAATGAACCAGGCAGGGCGGAGACAAGACCGGTCAGTCACGTGATCCCGCAGGTCTTGGTGGTTCCGCAATCGCGCGACCGCGCCGATTCGTGGCGCGCCCCGGCCGGACCGGCATCCGCTGTGCGAGCCAAGGCCCGGCCCTGGGCGAGAGCGTTGCAGGTCGCCAAGGCTGCCGATACGCTGTCGCGGAGTTGTGCATCCCCCTTTGGAGAGGAGCCATGACCGACCCTGCCGGGCGCGACGAACCGTGGCACACGTTGTCCGTGAAGCGGATCGTGCGTGCGGGCGCCTGGACCGTTGCCTTCCTGGTCGTGATCTTGACCGGAGACGCGGCGATCCGCTTCATCACGGGCGCGCCGGCCGTTTTCGATGTCAATGCCTGGGCGATCGTCAAGTGCCTTGTCCAGGTGTTCGCCGCCGCCTGCATCGCGGACGTTCTTTCGCGCCGATGGGAGGGAACCTGGTTCGCCGACGCTTGCATCGCCGCCCCCGTGGCGACCTTCGTCCTGTGGGCCGGGCTGAACGTGGTGGAGATGGACATTGGAACCTGGCCCTATGCCGTGCTGTTCGTCGCGACGTTCCTCACGCATCTGGCTGCGCTTTGGACGAGGCGACGGAAGTCACGCGGCAGCGCTTCCGGCTGACGCGGCAGCTTCGCTTCGCTGGCGCACGCGCGACATCGCATGCGGCGCGACCCGGTTTCAGGGCCGTCCGCAGTGGCCTGCCGCCCGCCCGGACCCTTGCTCCGCCACAAGGTCCGCGAGCCTGCGTGCAACGGATTCGCCGAGCGGCCGGAAGATCCGGGCCGCCGATGCGGCGGAGGTCGCGGAGATGCATGTTTCCGGCGGGCATCGGGCCGGGAGCGGGACGTGGGCGTCGTCACCGGATTCGTGGATGAGCTCGCCCGAACCTGGAGAGCACCGCCTATCTCGTGCCCGAGATAGGCGGTGCTCTCCAAACTCGGCGCGCGGAGCAGGAGCCGAAGCCGTAAAGCAGGGCCTTGGACTGAATGAACACGTTGCCAATCATCATGGCTCGAACGGTCGATATTCGATCAAGCTGGATCGGCCGATGATGTCTACGATGGTGACCGCCAACTCCGCACCATGGGCGTCGGTCAGCCGGATCGGTTTGCCGGGGCGAAACGGCACTGGTTGTTGTCGTCCCTCTTCAATGGCGATGTTGTCGGCGTAGAGATAGGTCCGGTCAGTGGTGTCGCGTATCGGGTTCAGCCGTCCGCGCAGGCCGGGAAGTTGCCCCGTGCTCTGGGCAAAAATCGCCGCACCGCCGGATTCAAGCGGTTCGAGTTCAAGCAGCAGACCACCTCGACTAGGCGTCCATGCCCGTTCCAAGCCGGCCGCATACCCGGACCCGGCGGCGTAAATCGTCATCGGCAGATGCGCTGTGTAAAGGTCAAGAGCAGCATCGCCGGCCTCGTCGGTTGTCGCGCGCACCCAAGTCTTGTTGGGAAAGAGCGCGAGAACCTCAATGCCGGCGAGAGGCTCGCCTCTGGAATGCACCGTGACTGTCGCGTCGGCGCGAACAAGCCCCAGCTTCGCGGCAGGGATGCGAAGTACAAGGCTCGATTCGTCGATCACTTCGTATTCCGGCAGCACACCGGTGGCTTCCTGGGTTTTCGAGCGGATGATGGACACGCCGTCCCCACGGCGTTCCATCAGGTATCTGCGATCACCCGATCCCGCTACGTTGGCGACGGGAATGCGACCGAACACGGATGCGATCACCTCGTTACGCGTGGCCTGACTGGCCTCCATACCTTCAATCGTCATGCCATTGGGAAGCTGACCGGGCGAATCGACTTCCAGGCGGTCCTTGAACATGGACAACCGTATCCTCCGCGAAGACATGGAGTAGTCGCGGTGCGCGACCGCATTGACCATCGCCTCGAATACGGCGGCTTTGCTGTACTGGGAAACATTCTCCCGCTCCGGAGTCTTGCGCGCGGAAACGCGCATATTGCGAACGACGAACTGGATCGCTTCCGCGATCTGTGCGGAAAGCGGGCCGGCGATCTCCTGCGCGTCCAACTGGCCCGACGAACGATCCCGCCCGCGATAATGAGTCGCCGAGACGGTCGCCTGCGGCAGCCAGTCTTGCGGCGAAGCAGCGCAAAGGAGAATACCCGCCACGGTGGCCCGATCCACATCGGCCTCGTCACGTGCCAGCAGGCGGAGATTTGACAATCCGCGCCGAGGGTCGGCCGCGCCTGATACGCTGAGCAGGGGTTCCCACAGACGCTCGTCGAGCGTCTCGAAGCCGGTCCCTGGCACGATCTGCTCGTCGAACCAAAGATAGCGGGTCTGGGCACGATTCTGCGCCAGCCTCACGCTCTCGTCCCTCCGGAGGCGCCGCTTGGTTGCACCAACCCGGATGAATGCCTGCCCGTTCCGTTCATGTAGAGCTTCGCCACGTGGCACCACCACCAGTACGAATGCTCTACCATCCAACTCCCTGTGATGGACATTGACGCGCAGTGGCGGTTCAAGGGCGTCAGTGCTGACCTCCACCAGAAGGTGGTCCAGAGCAGCCATCTGTTTTCGTGACATGCCCTGGATCGCTCCATCGTCGGCCACCCCACATAACATGATGCCACCATCCGCATTGGCGAGCGCGCCCAGCTCGTCTGCAAGATCTTCTCTGCGCGGGCTGGTCGGCGTGTCGCCGCGGAACTCGATCTGCTTGAATTCCCACTGGCTGTCCTCACCTAGGCGGAGCTGGCGGCGGATGTCTTCGTCTTGGATCATGACGCGGCTGCCTCCATCGTCCCATCAGTCTCTGCAAGGCGAGTCAAATCATATTCGATACTGTCCCTGGATAAACCATCAAACACGATATTTGCCACGGGACCATTCAGCGCCGCATCCGGTTTCTTGCCAGACCAAATGAGCTCGAGCACTGAACACGACGATTGCCCTTGTCGTATGCCACTCTTCCCAAGGCCACGGTCATTGCACGGCCTCTGTTGCCGGCTCTGTTGCAAAAATTTTCCAGAGTTGCAGAACGTGTGACGGCTCTGCCTTTTCTCAGAATCCTTGCTGGATCGCGATCCGTTCCAGCTCTGCTCCATGCAGTGACATCAGTGGGAACCACCAAAATCTTCGGGGTCAATTGCCATAGAAGTATCGAAGCCTGGGTCGATTTTGCGGGGTCAATCGACCTGGACGCATCGAAACCCGGTTCGGTTGCGGCAATTTTGAGTGAACCTGGCGGGGCGGAGAGAAGACAAGTCTGTCACGTGACCCCGGAGGTCTTGGCGGTTCCCGGTTTCCATGGAAGCGGAAAATCTCCGGGGTCAAACTGCCGCTCGCATTGTGGAGCGCCTCTGCTGAGAGCCAGGCTGCTGGGGACCGGCCCAATGATCGGGCGACACGCGCAGGACCAGGTTCCAATCCAAGCGTCCCGTTCAGCCCGTAGAGGATGACGTTCTTCCACTCGATTGGGCTGACGCGTCGAAGCAAGTCATGATCGAATGGAAAAAACTGCCTGCCTTGCAAAGGCGGGCATCACGGCAGGGAAACGCCTTCAGGTTCTTCTGCGGTCTCCGGCTTTCGTCCGCCGGACGAAGCCGGCTGATGGACGTCGGGCGCCCATCCGGTGACCGCGCGGACTCGTTCCGGTGTCATGTGCGTGAGCCCCTGCACGTGACAGCGGGTCACGGCCTCGCGCAGCAGCCGGTACCTCGAAGGGTCCGTCAACGCCAGGGCAGGGTCGACGTCGTCCCTGATGTAGCGGGCGATCTCGTGGAGAAGCTCCCAGTCGCGCTGAGCCATGACGGAGAAGACCTTTCCCCTGGCTAGGGCGTCTTCCGCCGTGACGCGGAGTGTCCTCTTGCTGCGACTCAAGGAATCAGTCCTCTCCGGGATGGCTGAGCTTCAGGAAGACCAGGTTTTCGTCCGCGGTCTCGCGGTCCGTCTTCCGGGGCAGTTCCCCGATCGCCTGCTCGACCGCCTGCAACGACAGGCCGGCGTTCGCGACCCACCACGCAGCGTCCTCCAGGTCCGTTTCGCTGCCGCGCGACAGCTTGGACGCGACGATCAGCTCGGCGGGGGGCCTTTCCACGACGAGGCGGCCATAGCGGTCGATTTCCGTCGTCCTGAAACCGCGGGGAAGCGAGACGATTCCTGGCCGGACAATCTGGATGTATTCATCCTCGTCGCCAATCTGTCCCTTGGGGTCGTAGAGAATGCCCGCCTTCTCGCAGGCGTTCCGGAAATCTTCCGCATCGAAGTCCGAGGCGGGCCGCCAGACGTCGATGTCCGGTGTCTGCCTGCCACCCTGTCCGGAAATGATGGAGGCCGCGCTCCCGATCAGCGTCAGCCTGGCCGGCTTGCGAAGTTCCTTTCCGATGGCGGAAAGGATGTCGTGCAGTCTGTCGCGGTCGATCATGTGCGCCCCTCGCCGGACAGGTGGCCCCGGCTGGCCGGGAATTCAAGGCCGCCCGTTCCGAAAACGCCCTTGCACGTTTCGGGACACGGCGCCATGCGGGGGCGGATCAAGGGACGGACAGGGAGCCCCGTTTGGCCAATCCCGGATCCAGGCCGGAGACATCCGGCAAACGACCGGAGGAATCGGGTTGCCCGCCGGTCTTCGACACGGCCTTGCGCAACAACGTTGCGCGGTTGACGGCCCGCAATGCGGGAACGTGACGAGACGTCCGGGACTCGCGCATCTGCATGGCGAGGGGCGTTCGAGTTGCCGACCCGTTGAGCCGTGAAACCAGCCCGGGTGCCACATCGTGACCTTCGGATGCAATTCCCCGAATGTATCCGCTGACGGCGGCCGTGCCCGCCGGAGACCGGCCCTGGCCGACCGTGGCGGATGCGGCGATGCACCAGTGAACTGGACTGCCGCCATCAAAGCACCTAATGTCCTGACAGGAGAGGGAGGTACGATGGCCGAAGCAGACATCACGATCTACCTGGCGGCACCGAGGGGATTCTGTGCCGGGGTTGATCGCGCCATCAAGATCGTCGCGATGGCGCTGGAGAAATGGGGACCGCCAGTCTACGTGCGGCACGACATCGTGCACAATCGCTATGTCGTGGACGATCTCCGGTCTAAGGGCGCCGTCTTCGTCGAGGAACTCGACGAGTGCCCCGACGACCGGCCGGTCATCTTCTCCGCGCACGGCGTGCCCAAGTCCGTTCCGGCCGAGGCGGACCGCCGCAACATGATCTACGTGGACGCCACGTGCCCGCTTGTCAGCAAGGTGCATATCGAGGCGGCCCGGCATCACGGCAACGGCCTGCAAATGATCATGGTCGGGCATGCCGGCCACCCGGAGACGCTCGGCACCATGGGACAGCTTCCCGAGGGAGAGATCCTCCTGGTCGAGACCGTCGAGGATGTCGCGCATGTCGAGCCCCGCGATCCCGGCAAGCTGGCCTACATCACCCAGACCACGCTTTCGGTCGACGACACGGCAGAGATCGTCGCCGCCTTGAAGGCCCGCTTCCCGTCGATCGCCGGCCCGCACAAGGAAGACATCTGCTACGCCGCGACGAACCGCCAGGCTGCCGTCAAGGCGATTGCACCCAGGATCGACGCGCTCCTGGTGCTGGGCGCACCGAATTCATCAAATTCAAGCCGCCTGGTCGAGGTGGGCCGGACGGCTGGCTGCAAGCACGCCCAGCTCCTGCAGCGTGCCAAGGACATCGACTGGCGCGCGATCGAAGGCGCGCGCAGCATCGGGCTCACGGCCGGCGCCTCCGCACCCGAAATCCTGGTCAACGAGGTGCTCGACGCCTTTCGGGAACGGTTCAGCGTGACCGTAGAAGCGGTGGAGACCGCTACCGAGAACGTCGAGTTCAAGGTGCCGAGAATTCTCCGGGACGCTGCCTGACGGCCAGCAGGATGCGGGCGGGCGCATGACGGCGGATCGGGAGACAATGGCTGTCTACGCCCGGAAAGCGGCCGACTACGCGGCAATGGCGGACCGGGAACGCAACGAGCGTCCCTTGGCAGCGTTCATCAAGTCCTTGCCCGCACAGGCGCGCGTTCTCGACCTTGGCTGCGGACCGGGCCGCGCGGCCGCGCGCATGGCGCAGGCCGGCCTGCAGGTTGACGCATGGGACGCCTCCCCGGAAATGGCCGCGCTTGCGCGCGAGAAGTTCGGGCTGGACGCTCGCGTCGCAACCTTCGATGCGCTCGATGCCGACGCCGCCTATGACGGGATCTATGCCAATTTCTCGCTGCTGCACGCGCCGAGATCGGAAATGCCGGGACATCTGGACAGGATCGCGAATGCGTTGACCGCGCGCGGCGTGTTCCATATAGGGCTCAAGACCGGCGTCGGCGAGAAACGCGATTCCCTCGGCCGCTTCTATGCATATTACGAGGAATCCGAGCTCGTCGAACTTCTTGAATCAGCCGGGTTCGAGATCCTGTCGCGTGCAACCGGCACGGAAAAGGGGCTGGACGGATTCGAAGCCCCGTGGATCGTGATGAGGGCCAGGAAAGTTGACTGAACTCAAGCTTTACTCCATGCCGTCCTCGGGCAACAGCTACAAGGTCCGGCTGCTCCTGTCCCTGATGCGGCGCAACTACACGCACGTGGCGCTCGAAAGCGACTCCCCCGAACTTGCTCGCGTGCACGAAGAGGGATGGCTTCCGTTCGGCAAGCTCCCGGTCCTCGAGCTTGGGGACGGGACCCTCATGGCGGAATCCAACGCGATCCTCTGCTGTCTCGCGGAAGGGACCGGGTTTCTCCCCGAAGATCCCGTTCGGCGGGCGCACGTGCTTGCCTGGATGTTCTGGGAGCAGAACCAGCATGAAGGCGTCATTGCCGTCCGGGCGGCATTGAGGAACTACCCAAGCCGCGCGCATGAGGCAACGCCCGACCGCATGGCCGACCTCCTGAACCGGGGCCACGAAATCCTGGGCGTCATGGAAGGCCGGCTTCAGGAGACGGCGTGGCTGACGGGCGGCCAGCTGACCGTCGCCGACATCTCCCTCTATGCCTACACGCATACAGCCGACTCCAGGGGCGGATACGACCTGCATCGGTTCCCCGCCATTCGGACATGGCTGCAGGGAATGACGGAGCAGCCGGGTTATGTCGGGCTTGATCACGTCCCTGGGTGACCGAGGTCTTTGCCTATACCGACGGCGCCTGCTCGGGCAACCCGGGTCCGGGCGGATGGGGAGTGCTTCTCGTCGCCAGGGAACGTGACCGCGTCTTGCGTGAGCGAGAGCTTTCCGGCGGAGAGGCCCTGACCACGAACAACCGGATGGAACTCCTGGCCGCGATCCATGCGCTCGAGACGCTGAAACGTCCTTCCCGGATCACGCTTGTCACCGACTCGGCCTACGTGAAGAACGGAATCACGGCCTGGATTCCCGGATGGAAGGCCAATGGCTGGCAGACGTCAGCCAGGAAGCCGGTGAAGAACGTGGACCTTTGGAAACGGCTCGATGCGGCCCAGGGTCCGCATGACGTTCAATGGACGTGGGTGAAGGGCCACGCAGGCCATCCGGAGAACGAGCGCGCGGACGAACTCGCGCGCCAGGGCATGGCGCCGTTCGTCAAGCGAGGCTCCGACGCGGAGGCACGGCCACGAACGGGACCCGAAACGCGCCGTCGCGATGCGGCAACCCGTCCCGAGCGTGGCAAGGCAAGGGCGCGGCGAACCCGCCGCGCCGATTGATCGCCGAACTTCTGGCCTAGTTGCCGGTCGCGCTGTCGATGCTGATCGACACGCCCGGACCCATGGTCGAGCTGAGCGCGACCTTCTTCATGTAGGTGCCCTTCGTGCCCGAAGGCTTCGCCTTGGACACGGCGTCCACGAATGCCCGGACGTTCTCGGCGAGTTTCGCCGCCTCGAACGACACCTTGCCAACGCCCGCATGGACGATGCCGGCCTTCTCGACCTTGAACTGAACCTCGCCGCCCTTGGCGGCCTCGACCGCCTCCTTGACTTCCATCGTGACCGTGCCGACCTTCGGATTCGGCATCAGGTTCCGTGGTCCCAGCACCTTGCCGAGTCGCCCGACGACCGGCATCATGTCCGGGGTTGCAATGCAGCGATCGAACTCGATCGTGCCGCCCTGAACCGTCTCCATCAGGTCTTCCGCACCGACGATGTCCGCGCCGGCTTCCTTGGCCTCGTCAGCCTTGGCCCCGCGCGCGAACACGGCCACGCGAAGGGCCTTGCCGGTTCCGTTCGGCAGCGTGACCGTGCCGCGAACCATCTGGTCCGCGTGGCGGGGGTCGACCCCGAGGTTCATCGCGATCTCGACGGTTTCGTCGAACCTTGCGCTGGCGCTGGTCTTGACGAGCGCGACCGCCTCTTCGACCGTCACGTTTTCCTTGCCAGAGACGGCTTGACGAGCCGTCTTGATGCGCTTTCCGATCTTCGCCATGACCTACCCCTTCACCTCGATTCCCATCGACCTTGCCGAGCCGAGAATGATCTTCATCGCCTCGTCGACGTCGTTCGCCGAAAGATCCTTCATCTTGGCCTCTGCAATCTCGCGAACCTGCGCGCCGGTGACAGAACCCACGATTTCGCGCGACGGCATGTTGGCGCCGGATTGCACCCTTGCCGCCTTCTTGAGGAAATAGGACGCCGGTGGCGTCTTGATGTCCATCGCGAAAGACTTGTCCTGGTAGTAGGTGACGATGGTCGGGCACGGCGCGCCCTGTTCCATGTCCTGCGTCCTGGCGTTGAACGCCTTGCAGAACTCCATGATGTTGATGCCTCGCTGGCCCAGTGCCGGACCTACCGGCGGCGAAGGGTTCGCCTGCCCGGCCGGCACCTGAAGCTTCATCGTGCCGACAACCTTCTTGGCCATCTCGGGCCTCCTTTCTCAACGCTCCCGGGACGCGTCCCGCGAGACTGCGGCTGACGTGGTCCGGCCTGGCGGTCGCGACCGCCTCGCCTCCCACAAGGATTTGCCGCAAGTGCGGCAGACGCGCCCGATACAACGGGCATGTTCCGTTGGCAAGCCCTCCTTGGACACACCGTCATTCGCCGGGGACAGACACGCAGGGCGTCCTGTTCAGATCCGAGCCGCCATATGCACTTTTCACGGAAATCATCCATTCCGATACGTCTTTCATGTGCTGGAAACAAGATTCATTTTCATGTGCTGGAACCAAGATTCATGAAGAACCAAGCTTCCGATCAGGATTCACGATGAGGGAGAAAAACTCATGCCGCCAGGTCATGAAGTACAGTTTTCGGGCCCCAGGAAAGTTCTTCAGGAACGTCGCCTTCCAGAGACCGCAACCCTCACGGAAGGGAAAATTGCTCGGAATCAACGGCGTAGGAAAGTCTTGTTCAAGAGAGAGCGAAACGCTGTGTTCGGCTCGAGGCGCGTCATGAATGTCAACGGCCCTAGTTTTGCTTTGCGACCTGCGTGAACTCGAGCTCCACTGGCGTTGCGCGACCAAAAATCGAGACGGAGACTTTCAGGCGCTGGTTGTCTTCGTCGACTTCCTCGACGGTGCCGTCAAAGTCTTCGAACGGACCATCATGCACCTTGACCTTTTCGCCGACATCGAACGAGATCATGAGCTTCGGCGCGGTCTCGCCCTCTTCAACGCGATTCAGGATCGCGTTGACCTCGGCATCCGGCATCGGCATCGGATGACCTCGAGACCCGAGGAAACCGGTGACGCGATTGATCGAGTTTATCAGGTGATAGCCCTCGTCCGACATGTCCATCCTGACCAGCACGTAGCCCGGCATGAAGCGTCGTTCGGCCGTGACTCTTTTTCCGCGCCGAATCTCGATGACCTCTTCGGTCGGAACGAGGACTTCCTCGATCTCGCTCGGAAGACCTGCATCGTCCACGGCATGGCGAATCTGTTCGGCAACCTTTTTTTCGAAGTTCGACAGAACGCTTACAGCGTACCAGCGCTTGGCCATGGTTCTTCCTCTTCGTCAGGGGCGAAGGCCCCGGAATTGTCCGAGCACAGTCCACTTGCCGTTCAAGTCCGTTCAACCGTGTCGGGGAGTCACATGCGAAATACACGTGATGAAGCGACAGTGCAAGCCCCGGCGAACGTCCCGAAGAGAACGCTCCGTCGCCCGAAGATGACGGTTTCTCGGCCAGGCTGCACGGCAGCCAGCCCGCCTTGCGACCGGCGGCCAGCCGCCCACCCGGGGCGCAGGGCAATCCTCGGGAAGGGCGGCAATCCCCGCTCCGACGGGACGCCGGTCTTGCCGGTTCTCCGGCGCGTCGGCAGCAGTTGGCATGCCGCCGTCACGCCGCGGCTTGTTCCGCTTTCAGTTTCGCAACGGATCCGTCCTGCAGGACGGGTTGGAACGCGATGACGCACGTTCCGTGCATTGGTGCATTCTCCTTGCTCCGGAACGTGTCGCGGGCGTCGCCACACCCGTCACGCCGGTCAGTTGGCGCATGCAGTGCGGCGCATGCCGTCACTCCAGCGCATCGGTCTTCGAGAGCGCCTCTTTCCCAAACTTCTCGACCGCCTCCAGCGTCTCGCGCACGTCGTGCCATGTCGTGTTGTGGTTGATGATGCACATCCTGAGCGCAAACGTCCCGTGCAGCAGCGTGGACGACATGAACGCGGGATCGTCCCAGAACATGCGGACGAGCACGTTCCTGTTGAGCTTCTCCAGCGCCGCCTCGTCAAGCTCCCTGTCCGCGGGATTGACGCGGAAGCAGACGATCCCAAGCGTCGCCGCGCTCATGGCCTCCAGAACCGGACTCGCGCGAACATGGGCCTCGGCCCGGGCGGCCAGCTCCATCCCCTTCCCGACCGCGCGCCGGAACCTCGCCATGCCGAACGTCTGGACCGACATCCAGACCTTCAGCGCCCGCGCCGAGCGGCTCAGCTGCAGGCCGAGATCGGAGAAGTTGGGGTGGTTCGCCCCCCACACCGTGTCCTGAAGGATGTCCGGCCGGACCGAGAACGTGTCCCTGAGAGTGTTCTCGTCCTTCACCAGCAGGCAGCCGGCCTCGTAGGGCTGAAAAAACCACTTGTGCGCATCCAGCCCAATTGAATCAGCGCGCTCGATGCCGCGCAGGAGCTGCCCGCCCCGCTCCGTCACCGCGGCAAAGCCGCCATAGGCGGCATCGACATGCAGCCAGAGACCCTCCGCCGCGCAGAAGCCGGCCATCGCCTCGAGCGGGTCGATGGCGCCCGTGCCCGCCGTGCCGGCGTTGGCTGCAACCGCGACAGGCGTGAAGCCGGCTGCGCGGTCGTCGGACACGGCCTTGGCGAGCGCATCCATGTCCAGGCGGAAGTCCGCATCGCTAGGGATCATGCGAATGCACTCGCGGCGGACGCCGACGATCATGGCCGCGCGGACGAGCGCGCTGTGGCTCTGGTCACTCATGTAGACGGTGGCGCGCTCAGGATGGCCCGCCGCGTTCCGCGCTGCAACGAAGGCGTCGACGCTGGCGGCCGAGCCGCCGCTGGTGAAGAGCCCGCCCGCGCCTTCCGGATAGCCGAGCCAGCGCCTGAACCAGTCGATGACGACCAGTTCCAGCTGGCTCGGGCCGCTTGCGACCAGCCACGTGCACTGGTTGACATTGTAGCCGGCCGCCATGAAGTCGGCGACCACGGCAGGCCAGGCGGGCGACGACGGGACGAATCCGAAGCAGCGCGGGTGGTCCAGGCGCACCGTGAGCGGAAGAACGTCGCGCGCAACAGTCTCGATCACCTCGTCGACGGGCCGGCCTTCCTCGGGCGGGGCCTCCAGCAGCCGCTCTTCCAGGACCCGCCGGAATTCGCCGTCCCAGGCGTTCTCTCCTGGCAGGCTCTCGGTACGTTCCACCACGAGTTCGAGCGCCTTGCGCCCGAATTCAAGCATCTCCTCACGCGACATCCGCAGTTCGTCAGCCATCTGGACTCCCTTTCCGCCCTCCTGACAAGGTCTGCGCCCGTCTGGCACTTGATCGCAAGACAGATCCTTCAGGCCCTTTGACTAAAGGTTGGTAGCCCAAACACGCATGACATGGAAGCCAAGCCAGAAGCGGATGCAAGTCGTCCGGCCGGGCCGCGCCTCCCGCCGCATGGCCCAGAAGTCGAAAGGCTCTTTCCCGGCGAATGCGACGGCGCTCTTGCCAATCCCCGGGCATCCTGCTGTCACTGCCCATCATGTCCCAAGGGAAGGCCAAGCCATGCCAGACGAAACCTACTTGGTCACGGGAGCCATGGGATGCATAGGCGCCTGGGTGCTGAAGCATCTTGTTGAACGGAACGCAAAGGCCATTTCGGCAGACCTGGGCACGGATCCCGTGCGCCCGCGCCTGATCATGGACGACAGTCAGATCGGGCAGGTTGACTGGAGGGTCTTGGACATCACCGATACGGCAGCGGTCAAGGCCCTTGTGGCCGAGGCTGGCGTAACCAGGATCATCCACCTGGCCGGACTGCAGATCCCGTTTTGCAGGGCCAATCCGCCATTGGGTGCTGCCGTGAATGTCCTCGGCACGGTCAACATGTTCGAAGCCGCCTTGGCATCGGGCACGTCTGGCCTGGTCTACGCGAGCTCCCTGGCTGCGCTCGGTCCTGCATCCAGCTACGATTCCTGGCCGCTCGGCGACGACGTCGCACCTGACCCGCGCACGCTCTACGGAGTCTACAAGGTTGCCAACGAACAGACCGCCCGCGTCTACGCTGCCGACGCGGGCGTGGGAAGCGTCGGCCTGAGGCCCTGCGTGGTCTACGGCGTCGGGCGCGACCAAGGCGTGACGGCCGACTTCGCCAAGGCAATCCTCGCTGCGGTGGCTGGCGTGCCGTTCCACATCAGGTCCGGCGGAACCATACCAATGCAGCACGCCAGCGATGTCGCCAGGATGTTCATTGGCTGCGCAGATGCCGACGTGAAGCAGGCACGGGTCTGCAACATGCGAAATGACGTCATCACGGTCTCTGACTTCGTGGAGCGTCTGACGGCGATCTTTCCCGGCGCCAGGATCACGTACGACACCGATGAAGAGTTCCCGTTCCCCGCCGATCTTGACGACGAGGGCCTGCAGGGACTCCTCGTGGACGTCCCGCATACTCCGCTGGAGGAAGCCATGCTCCAGGACGCGGCGATGTACCGCGATCTCCTGGACCGAGACCGGATCGACCTGGAGCAGTTGAAGCAGTAGGGCATCCCGGTCTGCGACATCCGGAACGACTTGGCGCCCGCCTCTTCCGGACGCCAATCCGGCGATCGGGCTGCGGCATGGGCGAAGCACCCGCATTCGGATTCAACGCCCAGAACTGGTTCTGCCCGCCCCTTTTGCTCCAGGCGACCTGACATCATCCGCAGACCGCCGATACCTTGCGGTGCGCCTCGTATTCCGTGCCGGTCTGGCCTCGGACATGGCCGACGCCTTGCAGTTCACGCATTGCGCCGAGCGCGTCGACGGCGCTGCTCATGCCAAGTTGCTGGTTCGCGCTGCGGGCAGGAATCGCGGTGGCATCCGTGCTTGGCGTCAACTCCAGACCAGGGCCACATGCGTGTCTTTCAGGCCGTCGTCGGAAAATTGTCCCGGCGCGACCGCGTTTCGTCAACGATCCGGCGCTCGTCCCGAAACTCCGGCCACGCTGCAAGGAGCGGCGGCAGCGTCACGGTCAGTTCCGCCAGGAATCGGATGAATTCCGGGTCTGCCGGCTGCAAGCTTCCGGGATTCCTCGTTGACTGACTGTTTCGCTGCGGGGCCCGCAAGTCTCCAGGCGAATGAACATCAGGAACGGAACGCGATCTAGAAGCACCTTCCATCGGAATGACCCTCTTTCCGGTCAGGACATTCCGCGAACCTCCTGGCTTCGTCGGGTAGTGCGCTGACAGAAATTCGGCTAGTCTTGCCGCGAGAGCGGAGAGGACGATGACAAGGGAGATGCAGGAACGGGCGAGGGCCTTCATGGACGCCAACCCGGTGTTCAGGCGGGAGGAGTTTGCCGCGGCCATGGACCTGCCCAAGGGTTCGGCGCCCGTCAGCCGCCTGCTCCGTCAGCAGGTCGCCGCCGAGCGCATAAGGCGGCTCCGCCGCGAGGTCTTTGCCGCCGTGCCGGATCACAAGACCCCCGGCCGCCTCATTCTTCCGGACTTCATCCACGCCAGCAAGTACCGTCCGGACGGCGTGTTGGGCTACCACACGGGCCTGATGCTCTTCGGCATCCAGTATTCCGTGACCGTCTCCCAGGTGCAGGTCATCAGCAACGGTCCCGTTGGCTACGCAAGGACGCCGTTCGGCCGCTGCAGGTTCATCAAGCCCCACCGTGTCCTGGTGGACGCCGGGAAGACCGACTTCCTGACCGTCTGGAAGGAGCCGGCGGGGATACCCGTCAGGGTCACGGCCTTCGAGCGCACCCTGGTCGACGTCCTGCACCGCCCGGGCCGTGCTTGTGGCAGGGACGAGGTCATCGACTCACTCGCCACTGCACCATACATCCTCAAGAGCTTCGATCCCGGGAGGGTGGCAGACTACGTGGAGCTTCTCGGGATCCGCTCCCTGGCGGGCGTGGTCGGCTGGTGGCTGGAAAGCTGGCAGTCGGAGCTTGACGTGCCCGAACGGGTGCTGGATCGGCTCCGGGCGATGCTTCCGGACTGGAACTCGTACTGGCTGCGCGCGCGTCCGGGCAAGGCGACGTTGGTCAGGCCCTGGCGCGTGTACCTTCCGACCGACGACGTCGACCCCACCTGCCAGGGATTCCCTCCGCATGAGTGGCCGCGGCGGCAATGGCAATGAAATTGTCGGCGGAAGAAGTTTCCTCGATAGCCGAGGGGCGCGGCTTCGCTCCGCAGCCGGTCGAGCGGATGATCCGGCTGTACGACGTCCTCGAGGCTTTTTCCGGCGACGGTGTGATGGGTCCGCGCATGGCGCTTGTCGGGGGGACGGCGCTGAACGCGTTTCACGCGGACCTGCCACGGCTGTCCCTCGACATCGACATCCACTACATGGGCCGGGACGGCAACGTCCGCATCGAGGAGGAAAGGCCGGTATTCGAGGACCGGGCGCTCCGCATCACGGAGGGCAAGGGATACTCGTTGATCCGAAACCCCAGGTCGGACACGAGCGGCAGGTGGGTGTTCGGCTACGAGGACATGCAGGGCCTCGAAGCCCAGCTTCACGTCGACGTCAACTACGCCCAGAGGCCTGCGCTCTTCGGGATCAGCACGCTCTCGTCGGCTTCGCTCGGGGAGCATCGGGCAAGGGACATTCCGGTCGTCGACAGAAGCGAGGTCGTGGGCGGGAAGCTGTCGGCGCTGGTGTCACGGGAAAGGGCGCGCGACCTCTTCGACGCACGCGTCATTGCCGGCATGCCCGATATCGACTGGCCACGCGCGCGGGTCGCCGCGCTGGCGCTCGGCGCCGCGGACAGGCGCCTGGACTGGCGGGAGCTCACTCCGTCCAGCATCAGCGGAAACATGACCGACCTTCGCGATAGCCTTGAGATATGTCTGCCCATCGGCCATGTCGACCATTTCGGCGGTCGGCAGGCTTGGCTCGACGACACGGTGAGGACGTGCCGCGACGCACTGGCGCCGATGTTCCGGCTCACGGACCGCGAGACGGGGTTTATCGGCGCCGTTCTCGACCATGGCGTCGTCGACGCAAGCCTCCTGGACGTCGACGAGGAAACCCGAAAGAGGATAGAGGCGCGGCCGACACTCCACGCGCGGGCGCGGCTCGTTCGCGAAGAGCAGGACCGGGCGCGGGTGGCCGAGGAACGGGAGCGCCAGCGTCCTGATATCGCGCTCCGGCTGGCGAGCGCGCTGACGGAGCGGGTCAGCCCCGAAGGACAGACCCAATGGGGCAACCTTCGGGAGCGCATCGAGAAGCGGCTTCTCGCGTCCGACCGCCGCCAGGACGTTTCCGAAGACGCGGTCCAGGAATTCGCCAGGGGAATCGCGCGAAAGCGCGCCGAAGCGGACCTGCGGGTCCGGGCCGCGAAGGAGGCGGGCGGAGAGTTCATCCACGAGATCGAGGCCCGGTTCGGAGGTGAGCCGAGCCTGCCGCCCAGGGAACAGAACGCCTACGACGAGGCTCTCCGCGTGGGACTGGAACACCTTTCCCGCGAGAACGTCTGGCCGGACGCGCTGGAACTGGCGGCGGCAAGGCTGGCGGTGACTCCGCAGGGCACTTCCCGCGCAGGCTTCGCCAACGATCTGGTCAGGGCGCTCGAATTCGGCTCGGTCCCTGAAGTTGAGGAAATCAGGACCGAGCGGGCGGCCCTTCCGACCGAGCTGGCCAAGGGGACAGACGGGCTCAGGAATTACGAGAAGGGGGAGTTGCTCCAGCGGCTCTACCGGAGCTTCACCGTCAGCGAGCTGCGGGATCTTTCCCTCGGAACGGGGCCACACCTGGACTCGCTGCCGGACCAGGCCGCGCAGGACCGGGCGGCCGGAACCCTAAAGTCGCTGATGTCTGAAAGCGTTCCCGGGCCGGCGCCATGGAACAGGCTGCACGCGGACTTGGCGAGATCGCGCGGAATCGACCGGGTGACGACTGAATCCTCTGTCGCGATCCCCGAAACCTGACGAAGAAGGCTCTGGAGGAGCCCGAATGGACATGGAAGCCGTGAGGCGCGAATTCTGGCGGCTCGACAGGTCGGGCGGCGCGCCCCGCACCGACCGGATCACCACGCGCGAGGACATCCTCGCGCGGTGGCACTGGAGACTGGAAGACACGCTGGCGGCCGCAGGCAAGGACCCCTGGAAATCCGGGGTCGGCCGCCACGGCAACGACATCAGCGGAAAGGGAGTGGTGATTCCGTGGAACGACGTCGTCCAGCCCCTCGAGAAGCGCTTCCGCTACGCGCCGATGCCCATGGAGTGGTTTGACAACGACATCGCGCGCGCCGTGCTGTTTCCCGAGGATCCGGAACACCTCCTGCTCCATAGCCTGATCGCCCGCCATCTCGCCGGGTATTCGGGCAAGCCGAGCCCGGGGGAACTGTTCGACTGGCTTACGCTGGGCATGACGGATGACAGGCAGCGGGGCCTGGTGGCCGAGTTGCTGGAAGACGTTCGCGGGCACGACTATCCGCAGCTCCGCCGCAGGGACGCCATCAGCGCCTGGCACATCGCGCGCGCCGTCCATGGCTGCGGCCTGACGCGCGGCGCCCTGTCGTGCTGGCTGAACCAGTTCGCGGTCCGGCCGGACGGATGGGTTGGCGTCGTTCCCGGTGGCGAGGGATGACAGGTCTCGCGATCCCGCCCCCGGCCGATGCCATCCTGGAACGCGTCGGCCCGCTCCTTCCGGGGATCTGGGACGGGGACGATGTCCGGATCGGGGGAGGGACGGCGCTGGCGGCGCGCTGGCGCCACCGGCGAAGCACGGACATCGAGCTCTGCGTCGCGCCGGACCTGCTGCGCCGGGCCGGCGAGGATGCCAGGACCCTGGCCGTCGATGCCGGGGCGCGAAGCGTCAGGTTTGGCCGCGGATGGTTGAACGGGGTCTTTCCGGAAGGCGAGTTCAGCATTTCGGCGACGGAACCCCTGCTG
This sequence comes from Paracoccaceae bacterium, assembly GCA_965208685.1. GTDB lineage: Bacteria > Pseudomonadota > Alphaproteobacteria > Rhodobacterales > Rhodobacteraceae > JAJEFO01. Next base: position 4,147,827 of record CBDBPL010000007.1, read on the forward strand.
GACACCGGGACCGGCGTGGAGCGGGAGGCGCGGTTCGGCCTGCCGCTCGAATCCGTTGCGGAAGTCCTTGCCCGGAAGCTCGTCCTGCGATTGCATGAACACGGCGAGTACCTCTCTGGCGACCTCTACGACCTGTGCACCGCCGCCGAACGCGATGGCGCGTCCCTCGAAGTGGCCCTGTCCGCGCTGTCCTCGGAAGAGAGGGGCGAGATCGCCCGCGAAATCTCCGGCCTCGGGCGATCGGCCAACATGCGCGGCCAGGCCCTGACGGCAGTCCACAGACCTGAATGGCTTCCGGAACTCGTCAGGCTCACGGCACGGATCGTCGAAAACGGCGCTCAGCGGATGCCCGCAGCGTAGAGCTCCAGATGAAGAGCCTCTGCCAAAGGACTCACTCTCATCCGCTCCATGCCGACCAGGAACGGCCAAGACGTGATCCTGTCGACGCGCGGGCCGAATCACGTGTCCCCGGCCTGGCTGTCTCCGAACGCCGGGAGCCCGCAGTCCGAGGTGCCCGGGGCACCCTTCGACATGCTCGAAAACTGCCAGATGGAAGTTCCCCCGGCATTCTTGATCCGCTTGCGGAGGGCCTGTCGATCCTGGGGCAGCGCATTCCAGGGCAGGCTGATTGCCGTTCGATCGGCCGAATCTTGTTGCCGCCCTTCAGGGAGTGGCTGCAATGCGAATGCGCGCAATTCCTTTCGGATCACCGTGAGCGCCGCTGCCCGGGCGCATCATTGCAGGAATTCCTAGGGCAATCCGGCCCTCTCTCAGCACGCGTGCGTCAGGACCCTTCCCCGGCATCGGCGTTTCCCGTGCCCGCGATCGCGTCGGGCCAGAGTGCGCCGAGCGGGAAGGCGATGGCGTCGAAGGGAGGCAGCGAGACTGACGCGTTGCCGACAAGGGTCGCCAGCAGCAGCCACCGCCCATCGCGCAGCTCGAAGGCCTCGAGCGTACGTGCATCGGGATCGACGAACCAGAGATGGCGGACGCCCTCGCGGGCATACAGGTCCCGCTTCTCGCCCTGGTCCAGCCGACGCGTGGACGGCGAGAGCACCTCGCAGGCCCAGTCCGGCGCGATCGTGCAATACGCCGCGTCAGGGTACTCGGGCATCGTCTCGCGCCGCCACCCGGCAAGGTCCGGCACCACGATGTCCTCGCCCAGGTGAAGCTCGGGCTCGTCGATGATCCACCAGCCGCCCGGGCCGTCATCGCCATGGCTGAAAGGCGGACCGATCTTCATCCCCAATCCGGAGCTTGCCCACGCATGCCGCATGGCCGGTCTTGGATGGGTGTGCAAGGTTCCGGCAATCACCTCCGCGACCATGCGGGGCGGAGCGTCCAGCACGTCTCGGTAGGTCGCACGATCGGTTTCTCTTCGTCTGGCCTGCGCATTCATGGTCGGTCTTCCTCCAGTTGCCCGTCCTTCTCCCGAACTCTCGGATGCCCTTGCACGACACGCAGGCTGACGGGCCGTCCAGGCAGGCCGGATGCTATCACGGCCCTCCGCGAAGGTCGAGATCGAGCCTGGACGGGCGAGTGCTTCTCCCATCGAGCTGCTGTCGCACCTGTCCTCCACGATCCCCATCAGGTCGCGACGCTGCCGCGACGTCAGCCGTTCCGGCCCCCAGTCGTCTAGGATCAGCAGTTCAGCACGGACCAGTTGCCGGAACAGGCGCGGGAAGCGGCCTTCGCCATGCGCGATCCGCAGCTCGGTCAGCAGTCGCGGGACGCGCAGGTACCGGACCTGGAAGCCTTCGAGGCACGCCTTGTGGGCGAGCGCGCAGGCGATCCGGCTCTTGCCCGTGCCGCTGGGACCCGTGATGATCACGTTCTGCCGCTTCCCGATCCAGTCGCCGTGCGCAAGCTACCGGAACTGGTTCTCGCAGCTGGCAGCTCTCGGCAATGAAAAGGGTGTCCTGATCCTTCAGGCGCCAACCACGTTCGCGGCGCGCAACCCTCGCACGCGTCATCACACGCAGGTTCTTGCCGCTGTCGTCGCGACGAACCCGGCCGTCCGGGACGTGAAATTCGAAGGGCCGCCCAAAATGTGAACGAAGAGGCTCTTTCTTCCACACGAAGCGATCCAAGGGCTTGTGATCACAACGGAGAACATGGGAGCGAAAGAACAACAAGCCGGGCGTCCGCGCATGGCATGCGGCCTTCCGTAATGGGGCCCCACCGTCAAGCACCGAATCCTGTGCATGAGCGGCCACAAGGCCCGAATCTGGCAAAAAATGTTCCGGCGCCGGCGGCAAGGGGCGCGGCGGTCATGCCGGGAGCGGCGTTGGCTTTTGGTCCGGAGCCGGGGATTGCCTGGTTCGCCGAAGCGACCTCAAGAGTCTGGCGAGGCGAACCAGGCAATCCCCGGCGGGGTCGAAGCCGTTCAGGTTTCGTCCAAGGCCTTGCCTCCTGTTTCCGGGAAGGTCCACGTCGCGTCCGCCGCCGGGCATCTTCCTTCCGTCCGTGGTCAGCTCGTCGGCCGCCTGCATGATGCCTGTCCAATCAGGTTCCCGAGTGTCCATCTGCCGATCGTGCTCGAACGCGACAGAGCGGTTCGGCAACGAGGCCGTTCACGACATCATCGGGGACCGCGTCCTGGCAAGGAAACGTCCGTGGACGGGCCGCCTCTCAGGAGGCGGAGCCCGCTCCTTCCCTCTTCATCACAGGCTGCGGATCCGATGCAGCGATTCTCATGCCGGATCGGGCGACATCGCCGCCTCGCGGGCGAAGCGGAACTCCGTCCCGTCCAGCCACGTCCGGAGAAGCACCACGTCCATGCGCCGGGCAAGCGCGGTCGTGGCGCGCTTCTGGCCACGCCTCCCCGCGACGCGCAGCGCCCAGGCCTTCAGCCAGCTCATCCTCTTGCCGTTGTGCAGCATTGTCGTGGCGGCCTGGAACAGAGCCGTGCGCAGGGCGGTGTCGCCCGCCCTCGTGATCTCGCCCGACACGTCCCGTTCCCCCGACTGGCTTCGCCTCGGCGTCAGCCCCGCCCAGGCGCCGATGTCCCTGGCCCTTCGGAACCGGGACGGGTCGTCGACCGCCGTGACGAAGGTCAGCGCTATAACCGGGCCCACGCCGGGCATCGTCATCAGCAGCCGGCACGTGGCGTCCGACTGGGCGAGGTTCCTGACCTTCTTCGTCATCATGGCCAGCTCGTCGCGCATCTGCGCGCGCAGCCGCAGGATCGGCTCGACGACGTCCGCCAGCATCGCGTTGTCCGCGGTCAGCTCCCGGACCCTTTCCTCCCAGCGGCCCTTCGACACCCGGCCGAGCTTCAGGCCGAAGTTCCGAAGTATGCCGCGCGCGGAGAGCTCGAGCCGCGTCAGGCCTTCCACCAGCGCGCTGCGCGAGGTCAGCAGGGCCCGCTTCTCCTGGGACGCGACCGACTTGCAGTGCACGGGCTGGAACCAGCCCATGCGCAGCAATTGCGCGATGCCTTCAGCGTCCCGCCGGTCCGTCTTGACCGGGGCCGACTTCAGCGCGGACTTCACGCGCTTCGTCTCCATCAACACGGTCTCGAAGCCGGCCTCGCTGAGTCCCTTGTGAAGCCACTGCGACTGAGGGCCGGCCTCCAGGCCGACCGCGACGATGTTTCCAGACAGCCCGCGCATGTGCCCGGCGAGCGATCCGGGATCGGAAGGCACTTTTGCTTCGTTCACTGTCTTCCCATTGGCGCCGATCGCGCAAACCGACGTGCTTGCCAGCGACACGTCCAGTCCGACAAAGATTTCCATTGTCGTTGTCCTTTCTGTTGCAATGTGATCAAGAAGCGTTCCCTCCGGAACGCCTCCGCCGCTCACAATAGCACATGTTGTGTGCGGCAAGGACAACGACACCAGACCAACGACCTTTCGAACCCGACCTGCGCCAGCCTGATTCGCCGCCCCATTACGGCATCTGCCGAGTCTCATGACCGACCTGAGAGCGAAGCCGGCATCGCTGGCGGCAGCGCCGCACCGGCGAAACGGCGATCGGCATCGACTGCATCTCGCCAGGCACGGGGCAGCCGAGGCGGGCTTTCGCGGACTCCACCCTGGACGAGCTCGCCGCCTCGATCCGCGAGAAAGTGATCATCCAGCCCCTGATCCTCCGGAAGAGCCCGCGTGACCCGGCCGCTACGAATTCGTCGCCGGCGAGCGCCGGTGGCGGGCCGCGCAGCGCGCGCCGCGGAAAGGGACTTGGCGGCCGCGCTCGGAATGAAGGTCAGCATCGACCATGTGGCAGACGGCGAGGCGGGCACGGTGACGTTCCGTTGCAGCACGCAGGCGCAGCTGGACGAACTCTGTCGGGAATTGCTGGCAGGTCCAAGGCGTCAAAGCACGGAGACGCGCTTGCACGATCATGCCAGTTCCTTCTCCGGAGCGCATCACTTCCTGAAGGACTGCGACGGGTCAACAATGGCCGCCGCTGCCGAGATGTGGGCCGAAAGGCATCATGGCATGGTCAAGGCTGAAAAGGGCACGGCGGGATTTGATGGCACCGTGCCGGACGGTCGGAAGCTGCAGGTCAAGTCGAAGAAACATGGCGCGCCGTCGCCTTGGCGATGCAAGCTCCCCACACCCAAAGAGCTTGCCTTTTGGCAAAAGATTGCCAATATTGTGCCAAGCGGCAAACGAGGGTTCCGAGATGCCACAGCTGCAATCTATTAAGAAAACCGAGTTTCAGCCGACCGCGCCGAAGATCTCGGACGCGGAGGGCGAAGCCATGGGACGTGCAGTGGTGAATCTCTTCGCTCGTTGGGGCCTGACAGACGCTCAGGCCTGCGTGCTGCTCGGCGAGATGTCACGGCGCACCTGGGCGCGCTGGAAAACTGGGGCCATTGGCCGTGTCCCTCGTGATCTCAAGGCGCGCCTGTCCTGCCTCATGGGAATTCACAAGGCCCTGCGGATCATCTTCAAGGATGCAGAGCGTTGCTACGGCTGGATCAATCGCGCGAATGACGCCTTCGGCGGGGCATCGGCCCGTGACATAATGCTGGGTGGTGAACTCACCGACATCATGCGCGTACGACGCTACCTTGACAGTGTTCGAGGTGGTTGAACTTGGATGCGCCAAACGTCGTTCGCGTGACATGGGCCAAGACGCATCGGATCACGAGGTCCCGCTTCCCGCCTGTCGCCCTCTTCGAGGACATAGCTGATCCAGCGGACTGGAACGCCATTCTCTCGGCCGAAGCGAAAACCAGCACGCGCCTGGTCGAGCACGTCGGCATGCTTGATCTTGTTCCCGAGGAACGTCGCGTTGCAGGTGCCGGTGCCTCGTGGGCGATGGCCCCCTTTGTTCACACCTCAACCGACCGACCGAGCCGCTTCAGTGACGGTTCCTTCGGTGTATGCTACGCGGGAGACTGCATTGAGGTCGCGCTCTTCGAGACGATGCACCATCATGCCGCATTCATGGCCGCCACGAAAGAGGCGCCGGGCTGGACATCGGATTTCCGCGAGCTTGCGGGAGTCCTGGACGCCGAGCTTCATGACGTAACGGATACAGGCCGGTTCGCCGAAGTGCACGACCCGGAAAGTCATGCGACATCCCAGGATCTCGGTGCGATGCTGCGGGCTGCCAGTTCAAACGGTGTTCTTTACCGAAGCGTCCGGTTTCCTGAGGGCTTGGCAGTCGCGCTCTTCTGGCCAGACGTGGCTGGCATTCCCGCTCAAGGTGAGCGTTTCTCGTACTATTGGGACGGTGGCCAAGTCTCCCAGGTCAGGAACCTGAGCAGCGGCGAAGTGTTCAGGGTTGTCGAGTGAAGCGCGGCTTTCGAGGGCGACTTGTCCGGGATTGGCCACGAGGCCACTCCTGCTGGAACCAGGCAGGAACGGACAACGCCATCGAAAGCAAATCGAGAATTTGAGAACCTGCAGTTTCCGAAGAATGGATGTCCGGCAACATCTTTCACGAAGTCACGCATCGTCCCTGTCATGGCGTTGCGCTCTTCCGGCGCCTTCAGTGTGGTCCCGTTCCGGAGACGCGGGAACATGTCCCGTACTTCGTCCTCGCGATTCCGTGCCGAACCGCCAGAGGACCGCCTTGAATGTAGCTTGGCCGCGACAAACCGTTCGACCTCGACCAGGTCGAGCACCCGGACAAGGCGCTCGTGACTCTCCAGCGGCGCGCAGATCGCCCCGGCAAGCGTCGAATAGGTTTCTCTTGAAACAGGTCCAAGACATTGGATACGGTTGATCTCAACGACACGGGGTCGCCTCCTCGACACGCAGGGGGCGGCGGCTCCTGGGCCAGACCGGTGCTCGGACAACCTCCTGAATCAGGTGAATTCCTTCAGGAATGCGGCGTGTTGCGAGAGGCTCGAACTACGGCCTTGGATGTCGGCATCAATCCTGAGGGGGACAAAAAATGCGACACATGACAATGCAGAGACGTGCCGTGATGGGGACAATTGCCGCAGCGGTCATCAGCTTGACGGGCCTTCCGGCTTGCGCTGAAGGCGAATCCGTCGTCCTGGTTGCAACCCAAAAGGCGGGCGACCGCGGACCGATTGACGGATTGATTGAAGGTCTGGAGCAGGCCGAGGCCGAATTTGGCGTCGAGACACGCTTTCTCGAGGCGCTGGACCCGGCGACCTATGAAAACACGCTGCGCACCTTGGCACGGAGAAACACGGATGTGGTCGTGACCACGTTCTTCGCCATGGGCGCGGCCGTGCAGACCGTCGCACCCGAGTTTCCGGACACGAAGTTCGTCGTGATCGTTGCCGCACCCCACGACCCGCCTGTTCCGAACGCGCGGGTGGCGGGCTATTCAACGCAGGAAAACGGCTATCTCGCTGGGACATTTGCTGCGTCCGTGAGCGACAGCGGCCAGCTTGGGCTGATCGCGGGCGTGCCGTTGCCCTATGTCTGGGCGGACTACAACGCCATGCTGTCCGCGGCCAGGCTGGTGAACCCGGACGCATCGTTGACGGCGGCCTTCGTGCAGTCGTTTGAAGATCCGGTCAAAGGCAAGGAAGTGGCGGCGAGCCTCTATGATCAAGGCATCGACGCGATTTACACCGGAGCGGCGGCCAGCGACCTGGGCGTGGTGGAAGCGGCTGCGGAGGTTGACAAGACCGTTGTCGTGGCCTCGCCCCCCCTGGTGGAAAGAGCCCCCGGAAACGTGGGGTTCGTGGCATCTTTCGAGTGGGCGCGCACGCTGATGATCGAAGTCGAGAATGCGCTGAGCGACGACTTCCAGTCGGGGTTCCGTGTTGGTGGCGTGGCCAGTGGCGAGATCGTGATGACATTCTCGGACGAATATGCGGCATCCAACGACAAGGCGACGGCTGCTCGTGCCGCGACCGAGGCTGCATTTGAGGCGATAAGGTCAGGAGCGATCACCGTTCCATACGACGAGACCGAACCGCAGTAAGCCACGATCAGCCACGGCAACGGGCGCTCGGTACAAGCTGGACACCGCCTGCTCCAGACAGTGATCACCATGAATGCTGCTCTGCAATGCACCGGGGTTGATGTGCGCTTTGGCGCCGTGCACGCGCTGCGCGACGTGTCCCTGTCGTTTGAACAAGGCAAGATACACGCGTTGCTTGGGCAGAATGGCGCGGGGAAGTCGACCTTGGCGCGGGCGTTGTCCGGCGTGCTGGTGCCGCGGTCAGGCCGCCTGCAGATAGCATCGCACGACGTTGCCTTTGGCGACGCGGCCGCCGCGCAGGCAGCCGGACTGGACATCGTGCACCAGCGCCCTGTGCTGCCACCGGCGTTCTCGGTGTCCGAGGCGCTGGAATTTGCCTCGGCGCGCAAGATGGGCGGGCCAGTCTATTCGAGACGCGGAATTGACGCGGCTTGGCAAGACCGCCTGAGCGAGGCTGGCATACAGGTTTCCACATCAGCCAGGCTGTCGAGCTTGCCGGTGGAAACCGTGCAGGCGATCGAGATCACGCGCGCCCTGGCCAATGACGCGCGAGTCCTGATCCTGGATGAACCGACAGCGCTTCTGCCGCCGGAAGCCATCGATGCGTTCTTTGACCAGCTGCGCACGCTCCGGGACGCGGGAGTCACCCTGATCGTCATCCTGCACAAGCTCAAGGAGGTGATGGTCCTTGCCGACACGGTGTCCATCTTGCGGCAAGGGGACCTGGTGCTGTCACCGACGCCAATCCAGGACCTGGATGAAGGCAGGATCAGGGACTTGATGATCGGCACGCAAGATCCGGTCAGGACGCAAGGCGAGGATTCGGGCGAGCGCACCCAGGGCGCGGAGCTGCTTCGCTTCAAGAATGTGTCCTCGGTCTCCAAGGGGCCGGAGCCGGGCCTGAACGGGGCCTCGTTTGACGTGCGATCAGGCGAGATCCTTGGGGTGGCTGGTGTCGAAGGCAACGGGCAGCGTGCTCTTGCCGAAGTCTACGCGGGCCTGACGCTGCCGACCCGGGGCAGCGTTCTCTTGGGCGGGTCCGACATCGCCGGGATGAGCGTTGCGGAGCGTCGGTCTGCCGGTCTGCGCGTGGTGCCGTTTGACCGCATGACTGAAGGCGCGTCCTTGACGCTGTCGCTTTGGGAAAACATGAAGAGCTGGGTTGCAGAAGCGTTCCGGCATTCGGCCTGGCCTCTGGTGAGACTGTCCGGCATGCGCGCTGACGCGGTCGCCGAGCTGAATCGATTCGGCGTTGTCCATGAAAGCGTCAACCAGCTTGGCGGCACGCTGTCCGGCGGCAATCTTCAAAGGTTGATTCTCGCACGCGAACTTGCCGGTGACATCTCTGCGGTCCTGGCCGCTCAGCCAACGCGCGGCCTGGACTTCAGGGCAACGCAATTCGTGCGGGAGGAGCTGAACCGCGTACGGAATTCGGGTGCCGGGGTGATGCTGATTTCTTCCGATCTGGACGAGTTGTTTGGTGTCTGCGACCGCATTCTCGTGATTCGCGGCGGCTCTGTCACCGGCCTGTTTGAACGTGACTTTTCACGGGCTGAAATCGGGCGCGCGATGGTCGGCGGGGAACGATGAACCGCGCGCTGTCCGCCGTGTCCGCCATTTTGCCCATCGTGCTGGCGATCCTGCTGAGCACGTCATTGTTCCTGGCGACGGGCTATGATGTCGGCGACGTGATCAGCGGCGTGATTGAGGGAGCCGTCACCGGCTACGGCTCGTTCTGGCAGACATTGCGATGGTCAATGCCGCTGTTGCTGATCGCGCTTGGCTTTCTCTTCTGCCTGCGCGCCGGCGAGTTCAACATCGGCGGCCAGGGTCAGATGATGATGGGTGGTCTTGGCACCGTCGCGGTGGCACTGCTCTTGCCCGGACCCGTCTGGATCGTTGCGCCCCTGGCGGTGCTTGCGGGCGTGATCTTTGGCGGACTCTGGTCGCTCTTGCCCGGGGTGCTGAAGGTCAGGCTGGGCGCGGACGAGGTCATCGTTACGCTGATGCTCAATTTTGTCGCGGTCCTGCTCGTTTCCTGGGTGACCACGGGTCCGCTCAAGGATCCGGCCGTGCGCGGTGAAACCGCGTCCACGCCCACGGTTGACGCCGCGCTGAGGCTGAGCGGCGGCGACGGAATGTCGGTCGCCTTGCTGGTGCTGATCGCACTGTCCATCGCGATTGCTTGGGTGCTGGCGGAGCGCAGCGCTTTCGGACTCAAGCTGCGCTATGTCGGCGAAGCGCCGGCCGCAGCGCGCTGGCAGGGGATGAAGGCGAACCGGCTGAAACTCCTTGCCTATCTGCTGGCAGGCGTGTTCGCGGGTCTTGCCGGGGCTCTGGAGGTGCTGGGGCCAAACGGCCGCCTTGTCACAGGCGCCACGCCGACAATCGGCTTCACGGCCATCGTGGTTGCCATTGTGGGTCTCTCTCGCGTGCCGGGAATCGTTCTGGCCGCGTTGCTGTTCGGTGGGTTGCAGGCCGCGATCCTTTTTCTGCCGATCGTGTCCGACCTGCCGAGTTCGGGCCTGAAGATCATGGAAGGCCTGATCGCCTTGCTTGTCACCGCCGAACTGATCCGTCGCCGCAGAGGACTTGCGTGATGGAATTCCTGGATCAGTTCACCGTCACGACCCTGCGCGGAGCGACGCCCATCGTCCTGGCCGCCGTCGCTGGCCTTTTTTCCATTCGAGCAGGCATTTTCCACCTTGGGATTGAAGGCTTGATGCTGGCCGGGGCCTTTGCCGCCGTTGCCGCCGGGACCGCGAGCGGGTCCGCGTTGGTCGGTCTTCTTGCCGCGATTGCCTTGTCGCTTGTCCTGTCGGTCCTCTACTGGGTCATCATTGACCGGCTGAAGGCCGACACGGTCATTGCGGGGCTTGGCCTCACGGCGTTGTGCGTTGGCGGCACGGCCTTCGCGATGCAGGTGATCTTTGATCAGCGCGGGCAGATGGCCTCCGACGTGCGCCTGTACAGACCGGTCACAGGGGCGCAGGAAGGCGCACTGGCCTTTGTCTCGGAACTGACGATTCTCACGTGGGCAATGCCGATCCTGGTCCTGCTGGCCTGGATCGTGTTGCACCGATCCCGACTGGGCCTGCAAATTGCAGCCGTGGGCGAATACCCCTATGGCGCTGAGGCCGTTGGCGTGAACCATTCCCGCGTGCGGCTTCACGCGTTGCTGATCACCGGGTTCGGCTGCGGTGTCGCGGGCGCGCAACTCGCCATCGGCGACGTGGCAGGCTTCTCGGAAAACATGACCAACGGACGCGGGTTCTTCGCGCTGGCTGCGATGCTCTTTGGCAGCTTTTCGGCCTTCTACACCGCGCTTGCCGGCCTTTTCTTCGGCTTTGCGGACGCGCTCGGGATCTTCATGCAGATAAATGACCGCTCCGGCTTGCCAACGCAGTTCGTCTTGATGGCGCCGTTCCTCTTGACGATCCTGATTGTCGGCCTGTCCGGGCACTTGAAAGGAAAGAGGTCGGCGCATGAACGACATTGAGATCAGCCAGCGCGCGAGGGAGATCGAACGGCAGTTTGAAAGCACGCCTCGGGCCGCCGAATTCGACCTGGCCCAAGAGCGGCTGAACACGAAGGATGCCCATCTCCTGACCGGCGTGCCGCAAGACGTGTCGATGGAATGGGAGACCGTCGCCGGCGCAAGCTGCATCCGGATGCGCCCCAAGGACGTCCGCGCGGACCGCGAGGTCGTCTTCCTGCATGGCGGAGCCTATTGCCTGATGTCGGCGATGACGCATCACAGGTTCGGCGGCCACGTTGCCAATGCGGTCAAGGCCGACGTGATCATTCCCGACTACGCACTCGCTCCCGAAGCACCGTATCCCGTTGCGCGTGATGAATGCCTGGCCGTTGTCCAGGACCGTCTGGCAGCCGGTCCAGGGCACTGCATTCTTGTCGGAGACAGCGCGGGCGGCGGGCTGGCGCTGTCCGTGGCCTGCGCCTTGCGTGATGCGGGCGAAGGCAGTCCAAGCGCTGTTGTCCTGATGTCTCCCTGGCTGGACCTGTCGTTGTCGGGGCCCTGCCTGCAGTCCGGCAACATTGATGATCCGATCTTGTCCTTGCGCAACCTCAAGGCGCTCGCTGATCTCTACCGAGGCGACCATGACCTCACCGACCCGGGCGTATCGCCGCTGTTCGCGAAGCTGCATGACTTGCCGCCGCTTCTGCTCCAGGTCGCGGAAAAGGACCTTCTGCGCGAAGATGCCGAACGGTTGGCGGCCCGCTGGCCCGACCCTGACGCCCTGACGGTCGAAACCTGCAGGGGCATGTTGCACTCCTTCCAGATGTTTGCCGGCGACATGCCCGAAGCGGATCTCGCAATCGCCCGGATTCCGGCCTTCCTGAACCGCCATCTCTGATTTGCCGCACCCCGATTCCAGTCTGGTTCCGATCCCGAATGTCGGTCGCTGACGGAAGCGCCAGAATTCACGGCACCGCACACTGCAGCCATCTTGATTGTCGCGCAGCACAGGTCGGCCAATGCAAGGCGAATCACGTCTTCAGGTCGTTGTCGTCCTCCCCTGTCCCTTTCGGGCCGGCAAACGCTGCGAGCGCCTCTGCCAGATGTTCATTGACCGTGTTCGCCAGGTAGTGGACGAACTCCGGGCGATCGAGTGTCCGTGCGACGACATCGCGGGGCAGGAACCGGGACATCTCTTCACGGAACCTGTCACCGGCGACATGATCCGGAAGCGCGCGCCGCATCATGTCCAGGCGGTCTGGGTAGTCTTCGAGCCTGAACTCCGCAACACGGTTCGCGACCCACTCAGGGTTCAATTCCGCCCCGTTCTGGGCCAGCCAGGCTATGTCCCAGACATCGCGGTGGCGGATGTTCCCCAGATGCGCGGACGCCGGCAACGACACGAGCTTGTTCGCCATGATCTCGTCCTTGCTCATGGTCGGAACCAGCAGATCGCCGAGACCGCTCGGCAGAACCGAATAGTTCTGACGGATGGCCTTCGCGTCCCTTGTCCGCGCTTCCATGGTCGCGATGTCGATCTTGATCCGCTGTCGCGGAAGGTGAGGCCGTCCCGGATCCGTCACCACGCTGATCTGCCACGTATCGACTGCAACCGGTTGGTCAGCCTCCTTTCGGGGCTTGGGGTCTTTCACGGACACTTCGAGGCCGTAACGGTCGGCCAGGTGGGACTGCACCACCCCTGAAATGCCATCCACGTCAGTCCTGGTGAAGCCCGGACCTCCGGTGAAGCCGATGTCCTCGCTCAGCCGCGACGCCCCGTAACAGAGCCGAAGAGCCGTTCCGCCGTGAAAGGTCAGGCCCCTGAGAAGACCGGCCTTGTCCAGCGACCAAATGATCTCATGGTGAACCAGTTCCTTGACGACGACCGGATGCAATGCCTCCAGTTCCGGCCTCCGGTCAAAGACACGTTGAACCAGGTCGTTCAGGTTCACTCTGTCTGCCATCTGCAATGGCCTCCTCCAGTTCATGTTCGTCGATCAGGTGCACGTTGCGTCCGACCCGTCGCAAGTCGCGGGCCGCCGCGCCGGGCGTGGCGATCCTCAAGGGGCGGCCGGTCTCCCGCGTCTGCCTGAGGATGTCATTCACGCTTCTCTTCGTGTGGGTGAACTCGATCCGTCCGAACGGCGTGTCAAACAGGCCCGCACGGCCCGTTGTCATGACGGTGAGCCCGGCCAGGGGAACCTGGGAGATCACGCCATGCTCCGACAGCGCCGATTCCAGGCTGAGATAGCTGTAACAGCCTCTTCGCAAGGCGACCGCGATCCGTTCGAGAAGATGCGGGTCCCGGCGCCCTGCCAGCGCGAACACGAAGAGGCCCCTGGACACCCGGTGCAGCACGCCTGCGGAAACCAGGCGATCGAGACCTCCCCTGAAGGCCGCGTCCCTGTCTCGCGGGAACAACTTGCGCAGATCCTCGAGCGTGAACAGGACCCGTCCTTTCATTGCCCACTCAGTGAGGGCTTTGATGGCTTCAGGCAGACGCATTCCGGCTCCAAGTCAACGTGAACAACACTTTTTCATATTTTTTGTGTAGACTTATTTAGCATCACGCCCGTTCCTTTGCATGGGGATTCCAAAGAGCGCCCCCGGTTTCGTTGCACCGCATGACGGGACGCGCCACGATTCCCGCATTGCCCCGATGTCCGGCACGGAAAGCGCGCGGATCCGCCGCGCCAGGCTGGACGCGGAGGGCAAGAGCATCCAGTGCGGCGGCAAGAGGGACGATCCCTCGACGAAGCGCTGCCGCGTCGGAAACGCCGGGTGTGCCCTCGCCGCCTCGCCGGACCACGATAGGCCGCAGCCGTTCCGGCACATCCTCAACATCCCGGTTGGCGGCAACCGCCGCCAACGCGGCTGCGACAGCCGATCGCGCCTGCCGAGGATGCCTGCGAACGAAGTTCCTGGCGTTGCCTGACAGCACGGGCATTCCTTCAACGCGGAACGCCAACGTCTCGCGCCTCGGTCCGCTTGCACCGGTCACCTTGCTCCTGCCTCCGATTCATCCTTGGTTCCATGACTGCACAGAATGTCCAGTTTGCGGATCACATGGCCGCGCGTTCTGGCCGAACCCTCGCGGCACACGGGGCTGGCGACTTGCGCAGGACACATGGGACCCGCCGCTTCGCGGCACGGCTTCCGGACCGTTGCCTGGCCGGGGCCGATGGCCAAGGTCGCGTTTCGGCACGAGGGAAGATGGCGGCGAAACTACGGTCTTTCAGCATCCGGGACCGGACCGGCCTCGACCCGATCCTCGCCGGCATCGAAGAGGCTCGTGATGACCACGCTTCCGTGGGGGAACCGCGCGACGATGTCCAGCTTGCCGCCCATCGTCTCGATGCAGGAGCGAAGACTGGACACGTACATGTCGGTGCACGGCTTGCGGAGGAATTGATGGTTAGCCTTTCCTGCAGGACTTGCACCCGCTGTACGTTCACCAGCTTGCCCGGTGCTCTCAAGTTGGGCATACCGTCCCCGTTTACTTCCCTTGGAATGGAACTATAGGTCCAGACTGCGAGAGCAGTGTCGGCACGTGCGGCCGAAGAGACAGGAAAGGAACCGCCTTCATGGGATGCAAGACCACATTTGCGACTGCCTGTGCGATGTCGATTCCGTTGCTGTTGCCGGACGCCGCAGACGCGCAGGAATCAGGCAGCTTTCGAATCCTGCAAAGCTACGTTCAGGACTTTACCACGATTGAGCATGCAGGAGGCACCGCCACCGCCGGAACGCTCGTTGGAACCAGCACGATCATGGAGAGCAGCGGCCCGCCCTTTGCCGAAGGCGAGACTGGCGTCGCGAAGTGTCTCGTGTACGTGCGCACACCTCGAAACGGTGCTGTTGTACTGGAAGCGGCATGCACGGTGACAGATGGCACAGGTGACGAGATGTATCTTCTGGCACGTCGGAGGGATGGCAGCATTGCGGCTGGCGGCGGCGGGGCGGGTCTGTTTGAAGTCCTGGGCGGCACGGGCAAATTTGCCGATGTTTCCGGTGAATGCCCTTACACGACTCAGTACCATCCCGAAAACCACGCTGACGTGTCCGGAACATGCACGTGGCAAAGACCGTGAAGCATCTGTTTGCGGCTTCGCGACACAGGTTTGAGTTGTACGAGTTCGAAGACCCGCCACTCGAGCACGCGGCGACAATCCGCCACGGTTCGTGAATCTCCGCCGCATTGGGCAGTCGCCGCTCCGGCACGCATTGACGGAGCGGCAGGAATGGCGATCCCGCCATGGTCGCGACGCTGCCGCTTGACGCCTGGGCGAACCCGCGTTCCGTCCTCAGGAGCGGCAGCGTCCCGCGCCCTTGAGCCAAAGCGAGCCGTCTCGAACCACGGGGCGGAGATGTTCCCTGTGGCTCATGGGCGTTGGCCGTTTTCGCCTGCTGTCCGTACCCGATGGAAAGATCATGCGGGCGCGGGCGAACAAGGTTTCCGCGTCCCGCCGCAAGAAGGCGAATGCGCTTCGCCGAGAGTGGGAGCGGACAAGGATGCGGGAGCGCAATGCGCTCCACAGGATTTCGGCAGACATCGTGAAGCGCCACAGCCGGATCGCCTTCGAGGCCTTGCAGGACTCGAACATGAGGCGCAATCCGAACCTGGCCCGGTCGATCGCCGAACGGCGATGGCGGAGACTCGCCGAGCAGCTGACTTGCATGACTGAGAGCACCGGTGGGGAAGTGGTGCGGGTCTCGGCCAGGCACACGAGCACGGACTGCCATGCCTGCGGGCACAGGCGGTTCATGCCGTCGGGTGCGCGCGCGTTTGCCTGCGGTGGCTGCGGTCTGGTGACGGACCGTGATGTCAACGCGGCACGGAACATTCTCCAGCGCGGGATTGCGCTGGCCGGGCGGGACATCGGTTCGTCGAGCCGTCCCGGTGCATCCGAGAGTGTTCTTGAGTCACGTGTTGCCGGTCGCCGAGGCAGGACACGGAACGCTGTACGGCCGAACGAATTCCGTCACGGACATACGCCCAATTGTATCGGACAGCTAACCGAAGATTGACAAAATGCCCTGAAGTCCCTGCCGGATCAGGAAGTCAACCAGGAAAAAGAACGCTGCAGTCGCGATGGTCAGCATGAAGACCATGGCGGATGTGAGCACGACTTCACGCCGCGCAGGCCAAACGACCTTGGCGACTTCGGCGCGAACCTGCTGAATGAACTGAAGCGGATTTGTCATCGCCATGTTTGCGTTCCCGTGCGTTTCGTCGCAAATACGTGCTTCACGAATTGAATTCAAGGCTTGGTCCGGCAATGTTGGCTGGCCGTCACTTTCCATGAACTCCAAACAGCCCGTTCCGATTGGCAATGCCAAGACGCGCTGGTTCGTCTCTGCAATTTCGGATCGTTGGGCTTGCCGTCCATAGAACTCGCGCAACGAGGGCAACGTGCATCAATCCTGCTCCCAAGCCATGGTAACCTTGGAGTTGATCTTGAATCGCCGCTACCAGCTTCAAACTTGGCAAAGTCCATTTCTCCGCCTTGACAGAAAGGCGGGAAGGGACCGCAGTATTCTGCGACACCTTGCGGACATGGCAGGGGCGGAGGGACTCGAACCCCCGACCCTCGGTTTTGGAGACCGATGCTCTTCCAACTGAGCTACACCCCTACCCAGGCTCCCCCGTTAAGGCAGTGCCGCAGCAGAATCAAGAGAAAGAAGAATGACGCATTTGCCAATCGATGCTTTTGGCCTGCCGTAGCTCCGGTCGCCAGACCGGCGATGCGCACGTGAGAGCGCTATGGTCACATGCGGTGCCTGAACAGTTGATGATGCCGAGCCCTTTGTCCTTGGTCGCTCCGGTTCCAGTATCGTGATTTCGGGACTCCGGAAAGAGGCCCGACTTGGCCACTGCCTGGTTCAGTTCGGTGAGCGGATCAACCGGCGCCGCCCCGGACCGTTCGGATCCGAAAACAGGCAGCGCCGTCGATTGCATCCTCGCCGTGGACGACGACCTGCAGATCCTGCGCAATGTGCGCTCCCGCGGCTTATGGGCGCGCCGTTGTCAGTCGAGGATGTTCGTGACCACGCCGGACCCGACGGTGCGCCCGCCCTCGCGGATGGCGAAGCGCAGGCCCGTCTCCATCGCGATCGGCGCGATCAGCTCCCCCGTGAACCTCAGGTTGTCCCCCGGCATCACCATCTCCGTCCCCTCCGGAAGCGTCACCGTCCCGGTCACGTCCGTCGTCCGGAAGTAGAACTGCGGCCGGTAGTTCGCGAAGAACGGCGTGTGGCGCCCGCCCTCCTCCTTGGTCAGAACATACACCTCGCACTCGAAGCGCCGGTGCGGCTTCACAGAGCCCGGCGCGCACAGCACCTGGCCGCGCTCCACGCCGTCGCGCTCCACGCCGCGCAGCAGCGCGCCGATGTTGTCCCCCGCCTCGCCGCGGTCCAGTAGCTTCCGGAACATCTCCACGCCCGTGCAGGTCGTCTTCCGCGTCTCCCGGATGCCCACGATCTCGATCTCGTCGCCCACGTTGATCACGCCGCGCTCCACCCGGCCCGTCACAACCGTGCCGCGCCCCGAGATCGAGAACACGTCCTCGATCGGCATCAGGAACGGCTGGTCGATCGCTCGCTCCGGCTGCGGGATGTAGCCGTCAACCGCGTCCATCAGCTCCTGAAGCCGGTCCGCGCCGATCGCCGCGTCCCGCTCCTCCAGAGCCGCAAGCGCCGAGCCCGAGACGATCGGGATGTCGTCGCCCGGAAACTCGTAGGCGCTCAGAAGCTCCCGCACCTCCATCTCCACGATCTCCAGAAGCTCCGGGTCGTCCACCTGGTCCACCTTGTTCAGGAAAACCACCAGCGCGGGAACCCCAACCTGGCGCGCAAGCAGGATGTGCTCGCGCGTCTGCGGCATCGGCCCGTCCGCCGCGCTCACGACCAGGATCGCGCCGTCCATCTGCGCCGCCCCCGTGATCATGTTCTTCACGTAGTCCGCGTGGCCGGGGCAGTCGACATGCGCGTAGTGGCGCGCCGCCGTCTCATACTCCACGTGCGCCGTCGAGATCGTGATCCCCCGCGCCTTCTCCTCCGGCGCCGCGTCGATCTGCTCGTAGGCCTGAAACTCACCGAACTGACGCGTGATCGCTGCCGTCAGCGTCGTCTTCCCGTGGTCCACGTGGCCGATCGTCCCGACGTTCACGTGCGGCTTCGAGCGGTCAAACTTCTCCTTCGCCATAGTCCCTTGGTCCCTGTCTGGGTTGAATTTCCGGAGCGCACCTATGGCATGGACCAAGGAAGATCAAGCACCTGTCGCAGGCGGCCATGCGGCTCCAGACAGATGTTGGGAGCAATTCGGATGAAGCATTGGAAACGGGGCAGCGTCACGCATGACGCGAGGCTTCAGCCTCCCTGGATCCGACAGGGTGGCCTGCACTTGATTTGCTCCACAACGAGCGCAACTTCCGCACCCGCCGCCCGAGAACGGCCCAAGTTGCCGCAGGGCGCGCGCAGCATGATGCCCCGCGCGCCGTTCGTGTCCCGGCCGACGATGATCTTGCCGTGCAGCCACGGTGACGCCGAGGGCGTACATGGCCGCGAAGGCCGACAGGCCGACCCATCCCGGCCTCGCGGACTGCCGGAAGATCACGTCCCGGTCCGGGCCGTGGCGGGCCCGCGCCACGTCGCGGGCGGGAGCCGGGCGCCCCGCCACCGACCCGAGAATCGGCCAGAGCGCGTCGTCGTGGTCCCTTGGAATCTGAACGGGCTTGTCGTGCACCCGACGCCACATATTCATTTGTGCGCTATGCGAACTTGTGTTACATGTTCATCGTGACTGCTCGATGCAAATTCCAATCCTGATCGAGCCTGAAAACTATGGGAGGACAATGGACCATGAAAAGACTTGGCTTAACGTGCGTGGCATCGTTCCTGTTGGCCGTGGGGCCGGCATTGGCCGACGAAGTCCTGACAATCGGAGTCCGATCCGAGGCGGCATCGATGGATCCGCACTGGACTCAGCTTTCCGCCGATCTGCAGGTGCAGGAGCACATTTTTGAACACCTTGTGGACCTCGACACTTCATCACAGCCGGTGCCCGGCCTCGCCGAGTCCTGGGAACCGATTAACGAGACAACTTGGGAATTCAAGCTCCGCAAAGGCGTTACGTGGCACGACGGCGAACCGTTTACCGCCGATGATGTCGTGTTCTCCTTTGACCGGTTGCGCGCGGGGATCGACGGCGCCCCTGCCAGCCCCGCATTCCAGCTCGAAAAGGGAGCAAAGACCTGGAAGATGGTGGATGACCACACCGTCCACATCATGACTGACGGTCCCTATCCGACCGTGGCCGAAGACCTCGCCATGCTGCCAATCGTGGCCGAGCATGTGGCGCGCGGCGTCACGGCCTCCGTCGATTTCAATTCCGGTCAGGCGGCGATCGGCACGGGACCCTTCAAGTTCGAGGAGTTCAGCCCGGGCAACCGGATCTCCGTCGTGAAGAATCCGGACTATTGGGGATCGCATTCGGATTGGGACAGGGTCGTGTTCCGTCCGGTGGGAGAGGAAAGCGCACGGCTGGCGGCATTGCTGAACGGTGACGTCGACCTGATCGACTACCCGCCGACCATCGACCTGCCGATGCTCGAGTCCAGTTCGGACTTCACGGTCTCGACAGTGTCGGCCGATCGCCTGATCTACATGATTCCAAGCTATCGGCATGTGGAGGACTACGTGACCGACAAGGAGGGAAACCCGCTGGCCCCGAATCCGCTGAGGGACTGGAGAGTGCGCAAGGCGCTGAGCCTCGCGATCAATCGCGAAGCGATCCGCGACCGGATCATGGGTGGGGCCTCGCTTCCGGCCAAGAACATCGTTCCGCCGGGATTCTTCGGCCACGTGGGCGAACTCGAGGCGGATCCATATGATCCTGAACAGGCGAAGGCGCTGCTGGCGGAAGCCGGATACGCGGACGGTTTCAGGATGACGATCCAGGGTCCGAATGACCGCTACATCAATGATGCACGGATCATCGAGGCGGTTGCCCAGTTCTGGACGCAGGTCGGAGTCGAGACGGAAGTCGACACCATGCCGAGGAACATCTTCTTTTCCGAGCTGATTCGGGGCGGTGACCTTACTTTCCCGGGCTTCGACGACCCGAAGTTCTCCATGGCTCTCACCGGATGGGGCACCGTGGCAGGCGAGGCAACCTATACCGTTTCGGGCATCCTCGAGACCTACAACGCGGCCACCGGCGGCGGCAACGGAAATTTCGGTCGCTACTCGAACCACGACATCGATGCCAGGTCAATCCTTGCCAAGAAGACCATTGATCGCGAGGCACGGCTGGAGTTGCTGGAGGAGGCCACCCGGATCGCCATGGACGACTACGCCCTGATCCCGCTACACTTCCAGGTCAACAAGTGGGCGATGAAGTCGTCCATCGAGCACACGCCGCGGACCAATGAGCGGACTTTGGCCTGGGAGGTTCGCCAGGTCGAATAACGGGCATGTCCGCGCGGGCGAGGCGAGGAGCCGATGCTGGAATTCCTGTTCAGGCGCATCCTGCAGGCCATTTTGGTCCTGTTCGTGATGACGCTGCTGGTGTTCTTCGGCGTCAACGTGATCGGCAACCCGGTCTACATCTTCGCCTCGTCCGAATGCAATCAGGCCTGCCTGGACGAAATCATCGCCAATCTCGGGCTGGACCGCCCGATCTGGGAACAATACCTGGTCTTCCTCGGCAACCTGCTGCAGGGTGATCTCGGCCGGTCCTTCACCCACGGCGTGCCGGCGATGAGCCTGATCCTGGAGCGGTTTCCCGCGACACTCGAGCTGGCCCTCGCGGCCCTCGTGCTGGCGCTCGGCATCGGCCTGCCGCTCGGAATCTACGCCGGAATGAGACCCGGCAGCCCGATCTCCAAGCTGATCATGGGCATCTCCATGCTCTGCTTCTCGGTTCCGATCTTCTGGATCGGGCTCATTTTCATCCTGTTCTTCTCCGTGCGGCTCGGGTGGTTTCCGTCGATCGGGCGAGGCGATCTGGTGAGCCTGGGCGCGATCGAGGTCAGCTTTCTGACACTCGACGGGCTCCGCCACCTCCTGCTGCCGGCCTTCACGCTGTCGCTGATCATGGTAGCCATGGTCATTCGGCTCACCAGGGCCGGCACGCGCGAAGTCCTGCACGCCGACTACATCAAGTTTGCCCGCGCGAACGGCATTCGCGAGCGCCGGGTGATCGGCGTCCACGTTCTCAAGAACATCCTCATCCCGATCGTCACCGTCCTCGGCATGGAATTCGGGGGTGTCATCGCGTTTGCAATCGTCACCGAGAGCATTTTCAGTTGGCCAGGTGTCGGCAAGATGCTGATCGACGCGATTGCCGTGCTCGACCGGCCGCTGATCGTCGCCTACCTGATCTTCGTCGTCGTGGTCTTCGTTTCGATCAATCTCGCCGTCGACATTCTCTACTCGTTGCTCGACCCGCGGGTTCGGCTGGGCGGGACGGCATCATGACCGACACCGCTGCCGGAATCCGGAAACCTTCTCGACTCAGCGCCTTCCACCAAACCTTTCTCTCGGAGCCGACAGCGGCGATTGCGCTCGCCACCTTCACGCTCATGTGCCTTGCCGCACTGCTGGCACCCTGGATCGCGCCACAGAATCCTTACGATCTCGCGACGGTCAGCATCCTCGACAACCTGATCCCGCCCGGAGAGCAATCCATGTCGGGGATGACGCACTGGCTCGGCACCGACGGGCAGGGAAGAGACATGCTCTCGGCAATGCTGTACGGGCTGCAGATCTCGCTGCTGGTCGGCATTCTCTCCGGCGTGATCGCGCTCGCGGTCGGTGCGCTCGTAGGTCTCGTCGCCGCGTTCCGGGGCGGATGGGTTGACGCGTTGCTGATGCGCATCGTGGACTTGCAGCTGAGTTTTCCCACCATCCTCGTTGCGCTGATCCTGCTGGTGATTCTCGGGCGCGGGGTCGACAAGATCATCTTTGCGCTGGTGGTCGTGCAGTGGGCATATTTCGCACGCACGGTTAGAGGCGTTGCGCTGGTGGAAAACTCGCGCGACTACGTCGAGGCCGCGCGGGGGCTCCGCCTGCCGCACCTGCGGATCCTCTTCTTGCATGTCCTTCCCAACTGCCTGCCGACCATGCTGGTCGTCGCCACCATCCAGATGGCGCAGGCGATCTCGCTTGAGGCCACCTTGTCCTTCCTCGGGATCGGGCTTCCTCCGACTCGCCCCTCGCTCGGGCTGCTGATCGCCAACGGTTTCGACTATCTGCAGAGCGGACGGTGGTGGATCAGCGTGCTGCCGGGACTGGTGCTCCTCGTGCTCATTGTCAGCGTCAATGTCCTTGGTGACCGGATGCGCGATGTCCTGAACCCGCATCTGGCCCGTTGATGCCTGGTCCGGTCCTGGATATTCGTGGATTGCACACGTCATTCCTCTTTGCATCGGGTGAAGTTCCCGCACTTCAGGACGTCAATCTCACGGTCGAGAGGGGCGAGGTGCTGGCGCTGGTAGGCGAAAGTGGCTCGGGAAAGTCGATCACCGGGTTCTCCATCAACGGGCTCCTGCCGCCTCCGGGACAGGTCGTGGACGGCGAGATCCTGCTCAACGGCATGAACCTGCTGGCGGCCGATGCCCGGGAGATGCGCCGCATACGCGGGCGTCGGGTGGCAATGATCTTCCAGGATCCGATGATGACCCTCAATCCGGTGCTCCGGATCGAGACGCAGATGCTGGATGCGTTGCGCGCCCATGTCCGCATCTCGCGCCGTGCGGCACGCGACCGCGCGATCCAGGCACTCGCCGAAGTGGGAATCGCAGCACCCGAGGACAGGATCCGCGCCTATCCACACCAGCTCTCCGGGGGAATGCGGCAGCGGGTCGCGATCGCGATCGCATTGCTGCACGGCCCGGACCTCGGCATTGCGGACGAGCCCACGACCGCGCTCGACGTAACCATCCAAGGACAGATTCTCGCCTTGGTGCAGCGACTGTGCCGAGACCGGGGAACTGCCCTCATCTGGATCACCCACGACCTCGCGGTGGTGGCCGGAATCGCCGACCGGATCGCGGTCATGTATGCCGGGAGAATCGTGGAACAGGGTCCTGTGGACGCCATTCTCGATTCGCCTGCCCATCCCTATTCCCGCGGGCTGATCGACAGCGTGCCCGGAACCCATGTGAAGGGTCGGCGGCTGCGTCAGATCGAGGGCCGGATGCCGACGCTCACTGCACTGCCCGATGGCTGTGCATTCGGGCCCCGCTGCGCCCGACGATCCGAGTCTTGCCAGGTGATGCCGCAGTCTCGGAAAATCGGGTCGGGGCACGAGGTCCGTTGCTTCCATCCGCTGGACGGCGCCCGATGAAGCCGGCACCGCATCTGCAAGTCAGGCATGTGACGAAAGTGTTCGGCGGGCATGCGTCCGCGCTCTCCCGGGGACTTGCCTCCCTGCGCCTCGTTGCACCGGCACGACCGGTGCGGGCGGTCGATGATGTGAGCTTTTCCATTGCCCGGGGCGAGGTTCTGGGCGTGGTGGGCGAGTCCGGATGCGGCAAGTCCACGCTTGGCCGCATAGTGGCGGGGTTGATGGCGCCCACGCGCGGTGAGGTCATTCACCAAGGCAACGCACAGGACGGCCGAGGGCTCGACCGTCAGATGATCTTTCAGGATCCATTCTCGTCGCTCAACCCCAGGATGCGGGTCACGGAACTCATCGGCGAGGCTGCACGGGTTCACCGCATCGTCTCGCCCGACGGGTTTCGTGCCTATGTTGACGGCCTGATGGAGCGCTGCGGCATCGATTCAGGGTACCGCGACCGCTTCGCCCACCAGTTTTCGGGCGGCCAGCGCCAGCGGATCGGGATTGCCAGGGCGCTGGCTGTCGAGCCCGAACTCCTGGTCTGTGATGAAGCGGTTTCGGCGCTCGATGTCTCGATTCAGGCCCAGATCGTGAACCTGTTCATGAATCTCCGAGAGGAATTCAACCTCACGTACCTGTTCATTTCCCACGACCTCGGCGTCGTTCGCCATGTCTCGGACCGGGTGATCGTGATGTATCTCGGGCGCATCGTGGAACAGGCCAGCGCCGATGCGCTGTTCGCGGCGCCGGCGCATCCCTACACCCGTGCACTTCTCGAGAGCGTGCCTCGGCTTGATCGCCGCCGAGTGGTCTATGAAGCGATCAAGGGCGACATTCCGTCTCCGCTCGATCCACCCTCGGGATGCCACTTCCACCCTCGCTGCCCCATGGCAACGGAACGCTGCCGGATCGAAACGCCGGTGCTGCGAGAAATCGCGCAGGGATGGATGTCGGCCTGCCATCTGCATGACGAACCAGCAACAGAGGAGAATCACGTTGGCGAGCTATCAGCAAAGAATGCAGCGCTATCGCGAATTGATCGCGGGACGGGCTGATCTGGCATTTGTCCCGATCGGCACGGATCTCGATTACCTGACGGGACTGCATCGCGACATACCAAATTACGGGCGCAACCTTCATCCCGGCATGTGGCTGGAGGGTGCCTGGTTGTCGCCCGATCACGAACCGATCCTTACGCTGCCGCGCATGACTGCCGAGTTCGGCTCTGCAGGCGGTTTCGATGGCACTGAAATCCGGGTGCTCGGCGACTGGGACGACCCTGCGGACATGGTCTCGGGCATCCTTCGTGATTTCGGAATCCCGGAAGGCGCCACCATCGCCACCAGCGATGACACGGAGGCCGAATCGCTCATTGAGCTCCAGAGGCTTGTCCCGGGCGCGCGCTTCACGTCGGCGACCGACATCTTGCGCGAGATCCGTGTCATCAAGGATGCCGACGAGATCGAGACGCTGCGGGAGGCCGGCCGGAAGACAGAGGCCGCCTTCACGGAAGTCATCAAGGCGCTCAAGCCCGGCATGACCGAGCTCGAAGTGGTGAGCGAAATCGATTACCAGATGAAGAAGCAGGGCTCGCTCGGCCCCTCTTTCACCACTTCGCTCTACAACACCGGTCCGGACATCGAGATGCTGTTCGGGGCGCGGCGACTGCAGACCTGGCCGCGGATCCTGACTCCGCCGGTTTCGGTTCTCTTTGATTTCGGAGCGGTACATGACGGCATGTGCTACGATTACGGTCGGACCGTGAGCTTCGGGGCGCCGAACGAAGAGCAGGTCAGGGTTCACAAGCTCATCATGGAAAGCCAGCGGGCCGGGATAGAGGCGCTGCGGGCCGGCCAGATCACCTGCGAAGAGGTGGACAAGGTCGCAAGGGACGTGATCGAAGATGCCGGCTACGGCGACAAGTTCCGTCACCGGCTCGGACATGCCATTGGTTGGGATGTCCACGAGCCGCCGTTCCTGACGGCGGGGGATTCGACAATGGTGCAGGAGGGGATGATATTCACGATCGAGCCCTCGATCTTCCAGGACAGGGATTTCAGTGCGCGCGTCGAGGATTGCATCGTTGCACGTCCCGCCGGTGGAGAGAAGCTGACAACCGGATTCCAGGAGCTGGTCGTCATCGAATAGGAGTGCCCGGGACCTGTCAATCCAGCACACTTGAGTCCGCTCTTCTTCTCCTTCGGGTTTGTTTCCGTCCCGGTCCTGCATGGCCCGAATGACGATGACGGCGTGGGACAGGAACCTGACTCCTTCCCGGCGCAGCTTCTGCGTGCCGGGCAGCAGCTGGCACTTGGAGGAACTGAAGCCGGCCAGCCAGCCCGTCTGCACGACGAAGTGCGTGATGGTCAACTCCGGCGGCCACAGGGGAACCTTGAAGCCGTGACGGAACGCGAGGGTGCAGTGCGCCGTCATGTCTTCCCGGGTGACATGCCGGATGGCCGGGTCGCCCAGCCTCTCCCGGGCCAAGAGGACCAGGGCCCGGAACCGGAACGCGGTGATCGCGTCGAATGCGAGGCGCGTCTTCAGGTCCTCAGCCTCGTCGAAGCGGCGGTCCTCCGCGTCCGTCACCGGGACGAGCGACAGGGCGCCGAGCTCGCCAACCGCGCACGAGACGGAACTGTCGGGAAAGTCAGGCGGAGGGCGCACGCGCCTCGGGCGCCGTCGCTTCCGCATCGGGCAGGCGCGCGTCCAGCCTCTCCACAAATGCCGGCAGGATCCGGCGCGCCGACGCGAGGCGCAGCCCGCCGGCATGGTTGAACCAGCTGTCCCGCTCGCAGAGCCCGCAGGTCGGGCGCGGTCCGTGTCAATCCCCTGCCCTTGCAGGCCGTTTCGAACAACTCCACCGTCTCCGCCAAGACCCGACGCATGCCGATCTGCATGCCCGCGTGATTGGGAGCCCGGCCCGGGGTCCGGTGCGCGTCATCGATAGGGCCGGGAACGGGCGTCGAACCATCGCTGCGTCAACGACTGTCGGGCCGGCGGTTCGCGGCATTCTGGCTGCTAGCCGAAACTCCGGCGACCTATGGGGTGCATGTTCTCCCGATGAAAGTCCTTCGCTGCAACCGCGCGGAGGACCAGTCGGGAAATCCGCCATCCCGTGTCGTCACGACGGAAGGAATTGTGATACTGGCCCCAGAGTTCGCTATCGGCGTCACTCCCAAGATAGCGTTGCCATGCATACAGGTAGCAAATGCTCGTCGCTGCGTCCGGTCCGTCGAAACGTATGACGACGTTGGATACGTGGTGGCTCGTCGCGGCGAATCGTTCGGCCAGTCCGCGCGAAATCATTGGGCCGATTTCGTCCACACCTTTCATCGTTGGCACATCGGGTCCGTAGTCGATGACGGCGTCCTCGGTGAACAACGCAACGACGGCCTCGGCTTCGGCCCGGTCGAAATGAAAGCAGTACGCGTGGATCAGATCCGTGATTTCGGCCTTGTCCAGCAGGCCCTCGAGGCTTCGTGCGTAGTCCATTCGATCTCCAGCTCCATCATGCAGCACCGACTCCCGGTCCCGTTTCGACCCTAGCTACCCAGACAATCCGGAATTCGCAAACCGCCGCCAAGTCCCCTGCTACGACAGTTGCTACGACAGTTGCCGCCAAATCGAAGGACAAACGCTTGGCGGCGATCCGACGAGTGGAATGGCAGTGGAAGCGGTGCCGAGCGACGGCGAGCGCGTTCCTCGAAGCGCATGTCCGGAGGCACGAGGTCCCGAGGTCGTGGCCCGCGTCCTGCCTTGAGCTCAACATGGGACGCGCAAAGCGATAGGCCCGCGCCCTGCAAACGGGTCACGGCCACCGACGAAATCCCTGCGTTGGTCACGAGTTCCCGCCTCAGGAAGAACGGGCACTGCACGAGCGAGGAGGCCAGGTACGGACCCGGAAATCGGTGGACCGACGCGCATCCTCCAACGCGATCGACCACCAACCCGTCAAGCCATGGGACCGTCTAGCGCGTCTCGAGCAGCCCCCCGTCCACCGGAATGATCTGGCCGGTTATCCAGCCGCTCTCCGGACCCAGGAGAAAGGCGACCGTTGCCGCGATCTCCTCCGGCATGCCCCAGCGCGACAGCGGGTAGCGCTTGATCAGTTTCTCCAGGAGATCTTCGTACTCTTCCCGGTTCGCGGCCCGGGCCCGGAACTGGCTCTCGGCCAGGGCGGTTCGCACGGCACCCGGCGCCACCGCGTTGACCCGGACGCCATCGCCCGCGAAATCCGCGGCAAGCTGCCGCGTAAGCGCCGCCACCGCACCCTTCGACGCCGAATATGCCGCGACGCCCTTCATGCCGCTCAATGCGACAGTGGAGGCGGTAAAGACGAGGGCGCCGCGGCCGCTGGACACGAGATGGGGAAGGGTCGCGCGCGCCGTCAGGAACGCGCCGGTCGCATTGACCTGCATGACCCGCATCCAGTCGTCGAGAGTCAGGGAAAGGATGCCGCCTTCCACCATGATGCCGGCATTCGCGGCCACGGCGTCCAGAGAGCCCGCCTCATCAAGCGTCGCCCTCACCATGGCGTCAACAGAGGCCTCGTCGGCAATGTCGACCGCAACCGGGATTGCCCGACCCCCTGCCGACGCGTCCGCTTGCGGTCTCATCCGCGCGGTCGGCGTCGATGTCTGCGCAAACGACGCAATCACCGTCCTCGGCGACCCGGCAGGCTATGGCGCGACCGATTCCGGACCCGGCTCCCGTGACAAGGGTCGTTCGAGGCGAATCGTTCGGCGTCGCACCAGCCATGGATCAATCGGGATCCGGCGCGAAGATCTGCGGATAGAGGGCGCGCATTGCGGCATCGTCGAACTCCGTCTTGAAGGCATGGGACTTTGCCAAGGCCTGCGCACGCCCTGCCGCGGGGCGGGCATCGATCTCGCGAAGCAGCCTGTCCAGGTTCGGGTAGGTCTCCATGATCCGGTCATCCCCAAGCATGTAGGACAGCCGCGACGCCCAGCCCCAGACGGACATGTCCACGATAGAGTAGCCCCCGTCCAGCATGTAGGGGCGGCCTGCCAGGCGATCCTCGACGATCTGCCAATGCCGACGGGCCTCGAAATCGTATCGCTTGATCGCGTAGGGCACCTTTTCGGGCGCAAAGTTCCGGAAGTGCACGGCCTGTCCGGAAAACGGACCAACTCCCGAGGCCACGAACATCAGCCAGGACAAGAGCGCGCCCCTTGACCCGGATCCTTCAGGAGGCAGGAACCTTCCCGTCATTTCCGCGAGGTAGAGGAGGATGGCGTTGCTGTCGAAAACCGTGGTCTCGCCATCGACGATCACGGGAACCTTGCCGTTGGGGTTCATCGTGCGGAACTCCGCCAAGTGCTGCTGGCCCAGGCGGGTGTCAACGGGGAGGGGATCGTAGTCCAGGCCGCATTCCTCGAGGAAGAGCGCAATCTTCATCGGGTTCGGCGCAGCGTTGTAGTAGAACTTGATCATGACCTGCCCTGATGATGCCTCGGGTCGACGGGCTTGTGCACGCCTGCCATCGCACCCATTGTGCGCCAGGCGAACCCTTGTACGATGATAGTCTGAGGAGAGCCATGGCGCTGTCAATCCCTTGTGTCATGCCGAACCGGCAGGCGCCGCTGTCAGAATGCCCGCCGTAGCCCTGACCTTCGGCCTTGTCGTCAATCCCATCGCTGGCCTCGGCGGCGCTGTCGGGCTGAAAGGAACGGACGGCCCCGGCACGGTGGCCGAGGCGCTGGACCGCGGCGCCGTGCCCCGCGCCGGCGATCGGGTCCGGCGGGCCTTTGCCCGGCTTGCCGAGCGTGCGCCGGGAACGCGCGTTCGGGCAGGCCCGGGCAAGCTGGCCGCGGACTGGCTGCAGGGCCTTGACCTGGACGTACGGCCCCTGCCCCCGTTCGATGTCTCGGGCACGGCACGTGACACGCGCGTCGCGACCCAGGCGCTGGCAGGGTGCGATCTTGTCGTCTTTGGCGGTGGGGACGGAACGGCAAGGGACGTGACCGGCAGCCTTGGGCGCGACCGCGCCGTTCTCGGGATCCCCTGCGGCGTGAAGATGCATTCAGGCGTGTTTGCCGTCTCGCCCGAGGCAGCGGGCGCAATCCTGTCGGACCTTGTGAACGCTCCTGACCGGATCAGTTGGGACAACGGAGCGGAGGTCATGGATGTCGACGAAGCGGCGTTGCGGTTCGGTCGCCTCGCGCCACGGTTGTTCGGCCATGCCCGCGTCCCTGCGTCACGCAGGAGAATGCAAGCCTCGAAAGCCGGGCCATCGATCCCTGCCGCAGATGCTCTTGCCGGTGCGGCGAAGGAGCTCGTCGACAGCATGACGCATGGCACGCTCTACGTGATCGGACCGGGCACAAGTGCCGGCAGCGTCCTGACGGCGATGGGCGCAACGCCCAGCATGCTCGGGATCGACGCCATCCGCGACGGGCAGGTCGTTGCCCGGGATGCGACGGCTGAAGAGCTTGAGACGCTCGCGGGCGACTCCCCGGTGCGCATCGTGCTCGGAGTGACGGGGCGGCAGGGATTTCTCCTGGGACGCGGGAATCAGCAGATCACCCCCTCGCTGATTGCGCGGGCCGGACCCGAGGGCCTGATCGTGATGGCCTCCGAAAGCAAGCTTGCCGCCCTCGCGCAGCCCTGCCTCTGGGTCGACACGGGCGACCCGGATCTGGACCAGGCGCTCTCGGGATTCCTGAGAGTGAAGACGGGTCGGGGTCGCGAAACGATGATGCGCGTCGGAGCGAGTTGAATCGCGTAGCGCATTATGCGAACATTTGTGCGATGCTTTCGAAACATCGCGAAATCAATGGGGAGCACCGAGATGGCAGGCGAGAGACGGGCCCATCCATGGATGGCGAATTCGGCCCCCGGCATCATCGAGGGGATGCTGAGAGAGATCGGCGCCGCTTCCGTCGACGAGGTCTTCGAGCAGATCCCGAGAGACCACTTCAGGACAACGCCGCTCGACCTTCCGCCTGCCCTGACTTCGGAGATCGAGCTTCGCCGCGATCTTGTCGGCAAGCTCAAGAGGAACGAGAGCTGCGAGGACAACCTCTCGTTCATCGGCGCCGGCGTCTGGCAGCACCATGTACCGGCCATCGTCGATGAAATCGTCGGGCGCACCGAGTTCGCCACGAACGTCTGGGGCAGCTACCAGTCGGACCACGGCCGGAACCAGGCCTGGTTCGAGTTCAGCTCGCAGCTCGGCGCGCTTCTAAACCTCGATGTCGTGCAGCTGCCGGTCTATTCCTGGGGCTGTGCCATCGGCCACGCGGTCCGCATGGCGGCCCGCATCACCGGACGCGCCAAGGTCCTGGTTCCCGCCCTGTCCGATCCGGAGCGGCTGAGCGTGATCCGCACCTATTGCCAGCCATCCGAGATGGACGGCCATATCGAGGTCGTCACGGTCGCAGCCGACCCCGCCTCGGGCCGGCTCGATGCCCGTGACCTTGCGGCAAGGCTCGGCGATGACGTGGCAGCGGTCTACTTCGAGAACCCGGCCTATCTGGGCACGATCGAAACCGGTGCGGCAGAGATTGCGCAACTGGCCCGCGCCGCCGGCGCCGAGACCATCGTGGGCGTCGACCCGGCAAGCCTCGGCGTGATCAAGGCGCCCGGAGACTACGGTGCGGACATCGTCACGGGCCCGGTCCAGCCGCTTGGGGTGCACATGCATTGCGGCGGCGGCGCCGGGGGGTTCATCGCCTCACGCGACGAAGAACGCTACGTGCGGGCGTACAACGGCTTCCTGGTGTCGATCGTCGAGACGCAGGAGCCGGGCCAGCTGGGCTTCGGCCTCGCCTGCCCGCATCAGAACTCCTACGGAATGCGGGAGAACGGGAACGACTGGACGGGCAACTCGACATACCTGTGGGCGATTGCCGGAGCGGTCTACATGAGCCTTCTCGGACCCGACGGCTTCCGCGAGCTCGGAACCCTGATCGCGTCGCGCGCGCGATATGCGGCGAAGCTCCTGGGCGACATCGACGGCGTGAGGATCGTCTGGCCCGACACGACGTTCAAGGAATTCGTCGTGAACTTCGACGACACCGGCAAGACCGTCGCCGAAATCAACGATGCGCTTCGCGCAAGGGGCATCTTCGGCGGCAAGGACGTTTCGGACGAGACGGGAAATCTCGGTCAGTCCGCACTCTACTGCGTCACCGAAGTTCACTCTGCCGCCGACATCCGGCGGCTCGCCAACACCCTGACGGAGGTGCTGAAATGACCCGCCTGCCCGAGTTTCACGCTGCAAGATGGGACGAGCCTGTCGTGATGGAGCTGGGCCGTCCCGGCGGTCGCGGCCAGCACTTCCCCGCGCCTGAAGACGAGGTCCGGTCATCGGTCGGCGACGACCTGATCCCGGGCGGGATGGCGCGCACGGACCGCCCGGACCTTCCGGAAATCACCGAATTCGAGGCGCAGCGCCATTACCTGCACCTCAGCCAGATGACGCTGGGGATGATGGGGGTCAGCCTTTTCGGCACCTGCACGATGAAGTACAACTCGAAGACCGCCGAGTTCGCGACGCTGCGGCCGGAGCTTGCGGCGGTGCATCCCTACCAGCACCCGGACACCTTGCAAGGCATTCTGCAGATCATCCACGACGTGGACGGCATGCTGCGGTCCCTCTCGGGGATGGACCAGTTCATCTTCCAGGCGGGCGGCGGCGCAAACGCGGCCTACACCATGGCCTGCCTGGCCCGCGCATACTGGGCGGACAGGGGCATGCTCGGCCAGCGAACCGAAATGGTCACTTCGGTTCAGGCACATCCCTGCAATCCGGCCACTGCCGCGGCGGCAGGCTTCAAGGTGGTGAACCTGCCGCTGGAAGAGGATGGCTATCCGTCGCTCGACGCGCTGAGGGCGGCGGTCGGCGAAAACACCGCGCTCATCATGATCAACAACCCGGACGACATGGGAATCTACAATCCCGAGATCAAGGAATGGGTCAGGGTCGCGAAGGATGCTGGTGCGCTCTGCTTCTACGACCATGCCAATTTCAACGGCGTGATGGGCAAGCTTTCAGCACGCGAACTGGGCTTCGACGCATGCATGTTCATGCTGCACAAGACGTTCGGTGCGCCGAAGGCCGGCGGCGGCCCCGCCGTGGGCGCCTTCGGCTGCACGGATGAGCTTGCCCCCTACCTGCCGACGCCGGTGGTTGTGAAGTCCGACGGCCGCTACGCACCGGACGAGGACCGCCCGAAGTCCATGGGCAAGATCCGGGAATTCTGGGGCAACGTCCCCCAGGTGGTGAAGGCGTATGCGTGGATCCGCGCCATGGGTGCGGACGGGATCGAGCTTGGCGCCGACATATCGGTGGTGGCAAACAACTACATGGACAAGCGGCTTTCGGAGATTCCGGGCCTCGCCGTCTCGAATCCGGGCGTGCCCAAGAGGCGGATGGAAATGACGCGCTGGTCGCTTGGCCCCGTGGCCGAAGAGACCGGCATCGGCACGGTCGACTTCGCGAACCGGATGGCGGACTACGGGATCGACCCGTGGTGGATGAGCCACGAGCCCTGGGTCGTGGCCGAACCGTTCACCCCCGAGGCGGGAGAGCTCTGGTCGAAAGAGGACATAGACCTCTGGATCGACGTCGTTGCGAAGATCTGCGAGGAAGCTCGTTCGAACCCCGAGATGGTCAAGTCGGCCCCCCACAACCAGGCCATCGCGCAGGTCAAGGGCGACGCGTTCGAAGACCCGGCGAAATGGGCCATGACCTGGCGAGCCTGGAAGCGCAAGCAGAGAGCCGCAGCTCACGGCGAACGCGGCGTCGCCTGAGCGTTCCGGCCGATGAGTGACCGCCTAATCGTGGAGTCGCGACAGGCCCTCGAGCGCGACCGGCGACCGGCGCCCGAGCGCCAGGTCCGCGGCGACCCGGGCCGTCATCGGACCGGCCGAAAAGCCGACCCATGGGAAAAGGGCGTGGATCACTCCCGGACAATTGGGATCCTCGCCAAGGATCGGGCGCCAGTCGGGCGTGCCGTTCACCCAGGCCGTCCAGCTGCGAAGCGCTCTTGCGCGGGCCAATGCGGGCACGACCTCCGCCGCCACGCCCATGTTGCCGGCAAGGCTTCCGGGATCGGTCACAAGCACGCCGTCCGCCCGCTCCCGCGCGGGCCAGCCGCCGCCGATCACGCAACCGCCATTCGCCAACTGCTTGAGGCTGAGCTTGCCGGCTGCAGAATAGACGAGATGGGGGATCAGCGCGGCGACGGGTTCTGTCACGGTCACCTGCAGGGGAAATCCCTCGATGTCGAGCGCCGTGCCGATCATCGCCCCGATCCGGCCCGCACTGGCCCCGGCGGCATTCACGATCCGCCCCGCCCGGACTTCGCCGGAAGTTGTGACGACCACGTGGCCGCCTTGAACCGGCGCGATGTCCGAAACCCGGGTGCGTGTCGCGATCCGGGCCCCGCCGCGCACCGCCGCGTGCGCGAGAGCCGGCGTCACCTGAAGCGGATTCGCTTTCCCTTCCAGGCGGCAGTATCCGCCGCCAACGGCCTCCGGCGACAGGTACGGCGCACGCTTCAACAGTTCGTCCCTGCCCAGGATTTCGGTCTCGATCCCGGCTTCGGCCTCGATGCACGCCTTGGCGCTTATGAGGTCCATCTGCGCGTCGCTGCGCGCCGCGATGATCCCTCCGGCAAGCCTTACGCCAAGATCGGTCCCAAGCTCCTCCGGCAGGGCCGTCCAGAGCGCCAACGACTGCTTGAGAAAGCCCAGGCACGGTCGGTAGGCACGCGCCCATTCCTCTCCGTAGGCCGCAAACTCCGGGTACTGGATCTGCAGATGGATCGACCCGGCGTTTGCGCCCGAGGCCTCGGCCCCGAGATCGCCTGCCTCGAGCAGCATGACGTCCGCCCCTTCGAGCGCCAGGCAGCGGGCGGTCATCAGCCCCACGATCCCGCCTCCAATGATGACGATATCGGCGCTTTCCCGCATCAACCTCTCCATGCGGCCGCAGCCGCACGTCTTGAAAGGACATTGCCATGACAGCCTCCTTCTCGGGAAGCTACACCGTCACGATCACCCCGTTCACGCAAGGCGGCGCGGCCATCGACTACGAGGCATGGCGCAAGTTCCTCGACTGGCAGGTGGCCTGTGGCGTGCCCGGCATCATCGTTCTTGGAACCACCGGGGAGTTCCTGACCGTGAACGATGCCGAACGGAGCGAGTTCGTGGGGCGGACCGTCGCCCTGGTTGCCGGCCGGATGAAGGTGCTGGTGGGGACCATGAATGCCCACACGCCGAACGCGGTACGGTACTCGATCGAGGCCGAGGCGCTTGGCGCGGACGGGCTGATGATCATTCCGCCCTACTACTACACACCGACCGAGGACGAGATCTTCAACTACTACAAGTCGATCTGCGAGGCCTGCCGCCTGCCGATCATGCTCTACAACAACCCCTTCACCTCGAACGTGGACATGCCGGCCAGGCTGGTAGGCAGGCTCACGAAGAGCTTCGAGCAGATCCGCTACATCAAGGAAGCGTCGCAGCGGATCGAGCGTGTGCACGACATCATCGTCGAATCCGAGGGGCTGATGAACGTCTGGGCCGGCCAGAGGGTGCTTGAGTCCTACAAGATGGGGGCCAAGGGGTACGTGAACCCCTACGGCAACTACATCCCGCGGGCGTCCGTGAAGTTCGTCGAGTGGGCGGAGCAAGGCCGCTGGGACGACGTTCAGGCGGTGCAGTCCATCATTGCGAAGTTCGACGCGATCATCACGGACGGCCATCCGCTCTACGGGCACCAGTGCTATTCCAAGGCGCTCGCCGCGGCGGCCGGATGCCCGGTGGGCGATGTGCGCCCGCCGATCACGACATTTGAAAGCCTGGGCGCGGAAGGGCGCGACCGCGTGGCACGAATGGAGCCGCTGATGGAGGAGCTTGACCGGGTGGTCGACGCGATCGAGTTCCAGGAGACCGCCGCCCGTCAGGCTCATCGGATGTAGGCCGCGCCATTCAAGTCGATGGTGCCACCGGACAGGTGACGGGCACGGCCTTGGGCGAGAAAGACGCAGATCTCGCCGATTTCCGACGGCGGCACCCATTCCCCCATGGGCAGGGTCGCCGTGACCGCCGACTCGCCGCCGACGGTGGCGGCGCTGTCCACCGACATTTGCGTTCGCACGACGCCGGGGGCGATCACGTAGGCGAGTATCCCGCGGTTCGCGTAGTTCCGCGCAACGGTCTTCGTGGCAGCCGTGATGGCGGCCTTCGAAGCAGCGTAGGCGATGGCTTGCGGGTTCGCGGTGCCGCGCGTCGCCGCCCAGCTGCCGATTCCGATGATCGCGCCTGGCCGGTTCGCCGAGAGCCAGCCGTCCACCGCGTGGCGCAGAAGCCGGGCAGGGGCATGGACGTTGACCGTCATCGTCTCGAGCCAGACCGCGTCCCACTCCTCGATCGGATCGGAAATGCCGCCCGTCTGATGCATGATCCCGGCATTGTTCACCAGGACATCCATCGGCCCGTCCGCCGCATCCCGCGCCTCCGCCCAGAAGCGATCAACCGCACTCATGTCGCGAAAGTCGGCGCTCAAAAGCGTGACCTGTCCCGGTGCCGCGCTGGCAACGGCACCCTCCGCCCCCGCCCTGTCGCCGCCGTAATGGGCGATGACCCGCGCGCCTGCCGTCACGAGGGCCGAGGCGATCGCCGCACCGATTCCCTTCGATGCCCCGGTCACGACCACGGTCTTTCCATTCAGGCTGCCCATGATTCTAGCTCCTCGTCACGAAGGGTCTGCCGCGAAGCTCCGGATTGCAGCGGGCATAGGGCGCCGGAAGCTCGATCTCCTCGCCCAGCGCGAGCGCCGCGTGCCAGGCCCACCGCGGGTCCCAGAGCATCCCGCGTGCCAGCGCCACGAGATCCGCCTGCCCGCTGGAAAGGACAGTTTCCGCGTGCACGGGATCGGTGATTTGGCCCACGGCCATCGTCGCAATGCCCGCCTCGTTCCGAATTCGCTCCGAGAAGGCCACCTGATAGCCCGGTCCGACCGCAATCGACTGCCGCTGATCCAGTCCGCCGCTTGAGACGTCGACCAGGTCACATCCCAGCTCCTTCAGCGCGATGCAAAACGCGACTGACTGGTCGACATCCCATGCCCCGTCTATCCAGTCGGTGGCCGAAAGGCGTACAAAGACGGGCTTCTCCACGGGGAAGGCCGCCCGGACGGCCTCGAAGACCTCCAGCGGATAGCGCATCCTGTTTTCCGGAGATCCGCCGTAGGCGTCGCCGCGCCGGTTGGTGATGGGGGACAGGAACTGGTGAAGCAGGTACCCGTGCGCGACGTGAAGCTCGATCAGGTCGAACCCCGCGCGGTGGGCGCGTTCCGCCGCATCCACGAAGGCGCCTTTCACGCGGTCAAGCGAGGCCGCATCCATCTCCCGCGGCATCGGCCAGTCAGGCAGGTAAGGCACTGCAGAGGCGCATTCGGTCTGCCACCCCCCGTCTCCCTCGATCAGTCCACCGCCCTCCCAGGGGGCCACGGTGCTGCCTTTCCGCCCGGAATGATTGAGCTGGATGCCGATCTTCGCGTTGCCGATCTTCCGCAGGAACGCAACGATGCGGGCAAAGGCGGCCTCGGTCGCCTTGTCGTAGAGCCCGGTGCAGCCATGCGTGATCCGCCCGTCCGCCTCGACCCCCGTCGCCTCCACGAAGACCAGCCCGGCCCCACTCATGGCGAATTGCCCGAGATGGGCAACGTGCCAGTCGCCGGGAACCCCGTCAGTGGCGGAATACTGGCACATGGGAGATACCGTGATGCGGTTCGCAATCGCAATGCTCCGCAGTTCCATCGGGGAGAACATCGTGCTCGGCATCAAACCCTCACATTCCGATTGAACCACGAATGCCGTGCGGTATAGTAACTTTTGTGCGGACTATGAACATGCGCTCCGCCAGCCTGCAAGAGGAGAGACCGCAAGAATGACCCAGTTGGACGTGGCTGCAAGCACTTTCCCTTTTCTTTATTCCCATGACGGTCTCGATGCGCTGAAGCACCTGAGATCGCTCGGATACGACAAGTTCGAGATGATGATCTTTCCGCCCCATTGCTGGCCCAGGGAACTGTCCGTCGCCAGGCGGAAAGAGTACAAGTCCTGGCTCAACGATGAAGGCTGCAAGATCACGTCGTTCTGCTACCCGCTCCTCGACAACAACCCGAACGGCGTGGACCGCCTGATGCGGGCCTATACGCTGGACCGGTACCGTGAGGCAATCGACCTTTCGGCAGAATGGGAGTGCCCCTACGTGGTCGCGATCCCCGGCCCGGTGAACAGCCTCATCAATCCGCCCCACCAGTGGATGCTTGACTGGTTTGTCGAGGGAATGAAGCAACTCGTCAGCTACGCAAACGGAACCGGCGTGCAGCTTCTCCTGGAAAACGTGCCCTTCACGTACCTCCCGACGGCCCTGGACATGAAAAACACCGCCGCCCTCATCGGGCCGGAGGTCGGGGTCAACTATGACATCTGCAACGGCGCCTACATCAAGGAGGATCCGGCGGAAGCGATCCGCATGCTGGGCGACTTGGTCAAGAACGTCCACATCTCGGACTCCGGATACGACGAGTTCCTGCACACGCGCCTGGGCACGGGCGTGGTCGAGCCGGGACCCTCCGCGGCCGCGCTTCGGGACATCGGATATTCCGGTGTCACGGTGCTGGAAATCATTGCCGATGCGTTGCAGCCCGGCGCCGACCCGGATGCCGACATTCGCGCAAGCCACGCCATCTTGGCGGAGAACGGGTGGCCGCCCCTGGGCTAGGCAAGGCCGGCTTCGACAGGCAGTATGGCGCCTGTCATCCCGCCTGAGGCGTCGGATGCAAGGAAATGCGCAGCGTTGGCCACGTCTTCCGCTGTGGCCATCCGCTTCAGGGCCGTTTCTCCCGCCAACGCCGCCAGTGCCGCCTCGGGCGCGGGCCCGCCTTCCTCGTGCCTCTTCCGGACACGACCCACGAGGGCTGCGGTCGCGACCGGCCCTGGTGCCAGCGCGTTGACCCGTACGCCGCGCGCACCCAGGTCCAGTGCCGCCGCGCGCGCAATCCCGATCACCGCATGCTTGGAAGCCGTGTAAAGCACTTGCTTCGGATGCGCCTTGTACCCGTTGATCGAGGCCATCAGGACCGCGCTCCCGCGCCCGGACCTTTCCAGCGCTCCGGCAAAGGCGCCGAGACACTCTGCGACGGCCCAGACGTTCAGCGTCATCACCCGATCCCATTCCTCCCGATCCAACGCATCCACGCCCCGCCAAGGCGGCACCGCTCCCGCGTTTGCCACGAGAATGTCAAGTCGATCCAGGTCCCCGGCCAGTCCGGCCAAACCCGCCTCGGCATCGGGCCCGCACAGGTCGAGCGGAACGACCGACCAGTGCCCCGGCACGTCGGCAAGCGCATCGGGCAGATCCAGGACAAGGATTTCGGCGCCCGCGGCTGACAGCCGCTCCGCGATGGCACGACCCAGTCCCCGGCCACCCCCGGTGACGAGTGCGCGTCTACCTTCAAGGTCTTGCACGAATGACATGTTGCGCGGCCTCCAGCGACTTCGTAGAATTCCGGGCGTTCTCGCACTTTTGTGCGTTGGGCGAACTGACGCAAGCGAAAGGTGCCCGGTGGAAGACGCACACCCGATCGCGGTCAACGTCCTCGGCGCCGGGTTCATTGGCTGCGCTTTCGCCGCAACGTTCCGGGATGCGGGCGCGGACGTGACCCTCCTGGAACCGGACGCCGACGCGAGAGCGCGTGCCGTGGACCGCGTCGAACGGCATGCCCGCGCGATCGCGGCCGCGGGACTGCATCAAGGCCGGGCAGGCAGCCTTCGCATCGCGGCAGAGGCCGGCGACGCCGTTTCAGGGGCGAGCCTCTTCCTGGAGTGCGGACCAGAACACCTCGAAGCAAAGCGCGCGATATTCGCCGATCTCCTGACACGGTCCGCTCCGCACGCCGTGCTTGCATCCGCATCCTCGGCAATTCCGATCTCGCGGACCGTCCCTGATCTTCAGGCGCAGGGGCGGTGTCTCGTGGCACATCCCGCGAACCCGCCGTCGGTTCTTCGGGTGATCGAGCTGATCCCCGGCGCAGGAACCGCGCCGGACACGCTGCGGCGCGCTGAGCGGTGTTTCGAGCGGGCCGGGTTTTCCGCCGTCACCCTGAAGCGCGAAGTGGAAGGCTTCGTCATGAACCGTCTTCAAGGAGCGGTGCTGCGCGAAGCGTACCGCCTGGTCGACGAGGGGGTCGCCAGCGCGACGGAAATCGACGAGGTGATGCGCCTGTCGCTCGGGCCAAGATGGGCGCTGTCCGGACCCTTCGAGACGGCGGAGCTGAATACGCCGGGCGGAATCACGGCCCATGCTGCACGGCTTGGCCCTGCATACAAGCGAATGGGTGAGGCCCGCGGCGAGACCGTGAACTGGCATCCTGACCTCGTCGCGAAGGTCGAACGGGATCGCCGGTCGGTCCTGCCCGCTTCCGAAATCGCGTCCCGCGCCGGCTGGCGCACGGAGGCCGTGGCGCGACTGGTCGCCGCGCGGGACCGAATCGCACGGGGTGAAGATGCATGAGATCGGCTTCACCTTTGACGGCGCCGACATCGCAGCGACCGAGGGGCAATCGCTGGCAGCCGCACTGACCGGCGCGGGACGTCGCGAATTCCGGGTCACGGCACAAGGGAAACCCCGCGGGATCTTCTGCGGAATGGGCGTTTGCCAGGACTGCCTTGTCACCGTCAACGGCACGCCGAACCGGCGCTCCTGCATGACCAGGGCCGTCCACGGCATGGCTGTCGAGACGCAGCCTGCGCTGCCCGGGCTAGGCACGGATGCGCGGGTTCCGGAGACGCCACCGGCACGGATCCTCACGCCGGACGTGCTCGTGATCGGGGGCGGCGCCGGGGGCTTGTCCGCGACGATCGCGGCACGGCGGGAAGGCGCGGAAGTCGTCACCCTGGACGAGCGCACCGTCGGAGGCGGCCAGTACTACAAGCAGTCCGCCGATGGCAGCCTGCTCGACACGCAACAGGCCGAGGGCGCGGCCCTGGTCGAAGGCGCCCGGGCCAGCGGCGCGGAGATCATCGACGGCGTCGACGTCTGGGGGGCGTTCGACGGCCCTCTCATTCTCGCTGAACGCGAAGGGGCGGCGCTGATCTTCCGGCCCCGCACCGTGATCGTTGCGACCGGCGCCTTTGAACGGCCGATCATCGTGCCCGGCTGGACCCTGCCGGGCGTCATGACGACGGGGGCGGCGCAAACCCTTTGGCGCAGCTACCGTACGCTGCCCGGGCGCCGTGTCGTGGTATGCGGATCGGGGCCTCTCAACTTGCAGGTTGCTCTCGAACTCTCTGACGGCGGGGCGGAAGTCGCGCTTGTGGCGGAGGCGGCGCCTTCCCCCTTCCGTCATCCGCTTCGAGCCGCCCGGCTGTCGATCCGCGGGCCGACGCTCGCGTGGAAAGGGCTGACCATGCTGCGCGATCTGCGGCGCCGCCGCGTGCCCGTGCGCAACGGACTGCGCCTGGCCGCCGTGGAACAGGCCGAGGACGGGCTTTCGGCGACGTTCCGGCGCATGGACGGCACGTTGCACACCGTGCAGGCGGACGCCCTCTGCATGAATGCCGGATTCGAGCCGCAGAACGAGATCCTGCGCCTTCTCGGCGCGCGGATGACCTACGATCCCGCTTTCGGGCACCTGCGCTGCGACCGGTCCGAGACCCTCGAGACCTCGGTACCCGGGATTTTCGCCGTCGGGGATTGCGCCGGGCTCGGCGGGGCCCCTGCGGCCTGCGCCGAAGGCAGCATCGCCGGGCGTTCGGCCGCAGCGCGGTCGGGCCATGGAGATGGCCATGATCTCTTCGCCGATCAGCGTGCCCTTCGGCGGCATCGACGTTTCCAGCACGCGCTTTGGCGGTTGCACGACGTGTCCCCGGCACCTGTCGGCGGTCTGCCTGCTGACACGATACTGTGCCGATGCGAGGAAATCACGGTGGGCGACGCCCTGGCTGGCTACGCTGTCACTCCCGGTCATCTCGGAACCTTGAAGCGCGCAACTCGCGTCGGGATGGGGCGATGCCAAGGCCGCTATTGCGGCCCGGCCGCCGCCCGCCTGATCGCGGAGCACACGGGCGAGGCGCTCACCGATCGCAGCTTCTTCGCGCCGCGCGTTCCGGTCAAGCCCGTGGCGATCAACGCCATTCTCGCCGTCGAAGAGGCGCTTGGCGGTGACGACTGATCTTCTGATCATCGGCGGCGGCATCGTGGGACGAATCGCGGCACTCGAACTTGCCAGGGCCGGGGCGCGCGTGACCCTTGTCGATGCCGCGCAGAATGCCGGCAGCACGGCGAATGCCGGAAGCCTGCATGTCCAGATGCAGAGCAGGTTCATCCGTCTCTACCCCGAGCACGCGCCGAACGTCGAGCGGTCGTTGCCCTACTACAAGCAAGCGGCGCGATGCTGGGGCACGCTCGAAGCCAGCCTCGGGGACATGCACCTCGTCCGGAAGGGCGGACTGATGCTGGCGGAGAGCGCCGAGCAGATGGCCTTTCTCGAAGAAAAGGCCCGGCGAGAGGAAGCGCATGGGCTTGACGTGGCGATTCTGGACCGGGCGGAGC
Organism: Paracoccaceae bacterium; assembly: GCA_965208685.1. GTDB lineage: Bacteria > Pseudomonadota > Alphaproteobacteria > Rhodobacterales > Rhodobacteraceae > JAJEFO01. The sequence goes on from CBDBPL010000007.1 coordinate 4,189,613, forward strand.
TCGACGGCGTTGCGCCCTGGATCGGCCCGCAGATCGTCGGCGCTGAACTCTGCCTGGACGAGGGCAAGCTCGATCCGCTGCTGGCCAACAGGCAGTTGGCGAGAGCATGCGCGGACCTTGGCGTGACCTGCGTCACGGACAGGGTCGCCAGTCTGGCCGTCGCTGCCGATGGCGTTTCGACGACGGGCCTGAAAGGCCGCTATCGGGCAAGCCAGGCCGTCGTCGCCGCGGCCTGGGGCTCGGGCGCACTGGTCAGGGGCCTCGGCGTCAGCATCCCGACCGCCCCCGAGCCGCTGCACATGAACATCACGGAAGCATGCGAGCAGAGAATCGACCAGCTGGTCCAGCACGCAGAGCGGTCGATCACGCTGAAGCAGTTCGGGTCCGGCCAGATTGTCATCGGAGGCGGCTGGCCCGCGGACGACCGCGGCGCTGACGCGGTGCCTGGCGTCCGCGCAGATTCCCTTGTCGGAAACGTGGCGCTCGCGGCGCGGCTGGCACCGGCGATCGGCGCACTGCGCGTCATCCGGACATGGGCGGGCATGAACACGACCGCGGACGGTTCCTCGATCATCGGCCGCCTGCCGGGTGCCGAACGGGTCGTCATGGCCGTGCCGGGGGATGCGGGCTACACGCTTGCCCCGCTCGTGGCGCAAATGGCGGCATCCATCGTGACGGGCCGCGATCCGCCAGCCGATCCGGCGCCTTACTCGCCTGCGCGGTTTGCCGCTTAGCGCGTGATGGCACGAGAGATGTTGGCGACCGTCTCCTGAAGCTTTGGCAGCACCGTCTCGACCATTGTCTCCGGCGACATCCGGATTGACGGGACGCCGACATTGATTGCCCCCGCAAGCGTTCCGGTCCGGCTGTACACGGGAACCGCAATCGAGGTCAGCCCGATTTCGAGCTCCTGGTCGACAAGGCACCACCCCTTTTCGCGGACGTCTTCCAGGATGCGACGGAACTCCGCGGGGTCGGTGACGGTCCGGTCGGTCTGTTTCTTGAGCGGCAGGTCCCGGATCATCCCGTCCCAGGTCTCGAGCGGCTGGGCGGCGAGGAGAACCCGTCCCGTTGCAGTGGTGGCCGCAGGAAAGCGCGCGCCCACGGTAATGCCGATGCTCAGGATTCGGTGGTACTGAGCCCCGCTGACATAGACCACGTCGAACTTGTCAAGCACCGCAGCCGAAACGGATTCCCGGGTCTCTTCCGAAAGATGGTCGATGAACGGGCGCGCGATGTCCCAGACACCCTTGGACGAAAGAACCGAATAGCCGAGCTCCAGCACCTGGGGCGTGAGGTCGAACAGCTTTCCGTCCGCGACGGCATAGCCCTCTCGGACGAGCGTGAGCAGGATCCGCCGGGCGCCCGCGCGCGTGTTGCCGGTTTCGCTGGCGACTTCCGAAAGCGTCATCTTGCGACGCGTGCGATTGAATGCCCGCAGGACTTCCAGCCCGCGCGCGAGCGAACTGACGTAGTCGCGCGGGTTCACGCCGTTGTGGCCGTCCTCCTCGCGGTCGGGCGCGGCCGTCATCAGCCCTGTCCTGGGCTGCAGTTCCCGGTCGTCCCGCACGTGGACCTTCTCCCTGACTTTCGTTCCTTGAACCATCTGGACCTCTGCTAAGTTGGTCGCGCGATATGCAGCTTTCAACCGGCAAGGCGCAATCCCGTATATCAGCCAACTGGCCCATCTCAAAATCCAGTTGCGCGAATCGGCGCAAATGGACTATATCGAACAAGAGTTCGCTATGTGAACAAGATTGACGAAAGGAGACTGACGACAATGGCAAATGCTCACAGGAACGGAAACGGAGTGACCCGGCGCACCGCGCTGGCAGGACTGGCCGCAACGACCGCAATGACAGCGCTGCCCCGGGCGGCGCGAGCGCAGGACGTGACGCTTCGATGGTGGTCGCCGCAAAGCGCACCGCTTCAGGTCGAAGCCTACAACCACCAGATCGCCACCTTCCAGGAGGCGAACCCGGGAATCAAGGTCGTCTTCGAGACGACTTCGGACGAGGGCTATGCGGCGCAGCTCGCCGCCGCCTTCTCGTCGGGCGAGGTTCCGGACGTGGTCACGCACCTTCCGTCATTCTCGATCCACACCTACTACGCGGCCGGTCTTGTCGAGCCGATGAACGACGTGATTGAGGCGGTGGGACCGGACGACTTCTATGACGGCGCCAACGACGTCTACATTGCCGCGGACGGGAACTTCGTCGCGACCGGCATCGGGAACGTCGCGGCGAACATGCTCTGGCTTCGCACGGACCTCATGGAAGAGGCCGGCATCGACAAGCAGCCAACGACCTGGGACGAGCTGCGGACGGCCTGCCAGGCCATGCAAAAGAACGGCATCTACGGCGCGCCGCTGCCCTACGGCAGGAATTCCATGACGACGCGCATTTTCGTCGGTGTCATGCATCAGGCGGGCGCCCAGGTGTTCACGCCCGATCTCGAGGTGGCCATCGACAGCCAGGAGACTCGGGATGCGCTCGAATGGTACAAGTCCATGCGAGAGCTCTGTCCGCCGGGTGCGACGAACTACAGCTGGGGCGAAGCCATCACCGCGTTCGTCAGCGGCGCGACGGCGACCGGCATCTATACCGGCCGCGTTCTCGGAAACGTCGTGGCGCAAAACCCGCCAATCGCAGACCACATCACCTGCAGGCGCTATCCGACGATTTCGCCCGACGTGAAGCCCTGGACCTTCAACGCGTTCCCCAGCGTCTTCATTCCGGCTCAGTCCAGGAACATCGAAGCGGCCAAGAAGTTTGCCACCCACCTCTTCGAGCCGGAAGGCATGATCAAGCAGCTTCATGCAGCTCCCGGACACTTGCTGCCGGTCCTGAAATCGATCAACGCGAACCCGGTCTACCAGGACAACCCGATCATCAAGAAGTACCCGGAAGAGGTCGACGTGATGGCCGCTGCCGCAGCGGATGGTCACAATCTCGGGTACGAATCGAAGGCACACATGTCGAACGACCGGGCCGGCGACGTGGAGGGCACTCTCGCCATCTCGGACATGGTGCAAAAGGTCGTCCTCAACGACGAGGATCCGGATGTCGTGATCGGCGAGACCGCCAAGATCATCGAAGACGTGATGAAGAGCTGACGCCTCTGCGGGCGCCGCGAGGGACCAGACCGGATTCCGGCCTGCGTCGCGGCGCCCGAAAGCAGAGAGGCGGATTCGATGGGAATTCTGGACTTCCGGATGCGGCCGCCCGCCAAGGGCTTCCTGGGATCGAAGATCTATGCCGTCGCCGAGAACAGGAAAAGATACACGGAGAAGCTCGGCTGGCCTGTCGTCGAGTCAGCCTCGGCGCGGTCGATCGAAGGACTCTTCTCGGAAATGGACGATGCCGGCATCACCCAAGGGGTGGCGATAGGCCGAACGACGGCGACATTGGGGGCGATTCCGAACGCAGACGTCGCCGACATCGTCGCGAAGCATCCAGACAGGTTTGTCGGCGTCGGCTCGGCCGATACGGCCGACAGGAAGACGGCATTCGCGATGATCGACGAAACGATCGCCCTCGGCCTCAAGGCAGTAAACCTCGAACCCGGCGTCTCGTCCGTGCCAATGCGCGCAGATGACCGGCGGCTCTACCCGATCTACGCAAAATGCGAAGACGCCGGCTTGCCCGTGGTCTTGATGACAGGCGGGGGCGCGGGACCCGACCTGTCCTACAACGACCCCGTCTCGCTTGACAGGCTGCTTGGGGACTTCCCCGGGCTGAGAGTCGTGTCGGCGCACGGCGGCTGGCCTTACGTGCAGGAGGTGCTGGGCGTCGCCTTCCGCCGAGAGAACCTTTACCTCTGCCCGGACATGTACCTGGGTGCCATGCCCGGCACCTCGGAATACCTGGCCGCCGCAAACGGCTATCTTTCCGAAAGGTTCCTGTTCGGAACGGCATATCCTTTCTGTCCCCTCAAGCCCTATGTCGACTGGTTCCTGTCGCAGGGCCTTTCCGAAACAGCCCTCGGCCGCGTACTCTCGGAGAACGCGAGAACGCTTCTGTCCCTCGAGTCAGCGACCCCTCCCTGAAGGGAGGGGCTTGAGGAACGAAGGTTCCGAGAGCCCATGCTGACCAGCACAAGAAAGGAGACTGTCATCCGATCTACCCTGAACCATACGTTGAAGACCAACCCCGGGATGCTTCCTCAGTCCCGGGCTCTTGAAGATTCATGACGGCCTGTTCGTCATCTCTCGCCTCGCGGCTGGCTCGACCGCACACGGATTCCGGAGGCCGCGCATGAAGGCTGCAGGACGAAACCCCCTGGAGCGAAAATACGCGCTTCTCGGAGTCATGCTGATCGCGCCCTCGGTGCTGATCTTCTGCTCCGTGATCGTGTACCCCCTGGTCTCGGCAGTGTACCTTTCGCTCTTCCAGATCTTCACTCCCACGCTCGAAGGCAGCTGGGTGGGGCTGTCAAACTACCGCGAGCTTCTCGGCAAGGAGGAATTCTGGACCTCCCTGCTGAACAACGTCATCTGGACGGTGGGAACGCTGACCCTGCAGATCATTTTCGGGGTTGGCATGGCGCTGGTGCTGCACCAGAACATCTGGTTCCGGAGTCTCGCGCGCTCGCTGATCCTCTTTCCCTACTTCGTCTCAACGGTCGTCGCGGTCCTGGTCTGGAAGTGGCTGTTCAACGATCTCTACGGGATCATGAACCACCTGCTGATCATGTCCGGGCTCACCGACTTCCCGATAGACTACCTGGGCAGCATGCCCAACGCGATGATCTCGGTCATCCTGGTCGGCGCCTGGAAGTACTTCCCCTTCGTGGTCATCGCGGTGCTGGCGCGCCTGCAGACCATCCCCGACGCGCTCTATGAGGCCGCGCGCATCGACGGCGCCGGTCCGATCGCGCGCTTCTTCGACGTGACCTTGCCGCAGCTTCGCGAAGTGCTCGTCGTCATCGTCATGCTGCGCGCAATCTGGGACTTCAAGGAGTTCGACATGATCTACCTGCTGACCGGCGGCGGGCCGGTCATAAGCACCCAGACCTTGCCGCTGCTGGTCTACAAGGAGGCCTTCAGCCTGAACCAGATGGGCATGGCCTCGGCCTATGCGGTCGTCATGATGGCAATCATGCTGGTCTTCATGATTCTCTACATCCGGCGCACGCGATCGGAGGACGACACATGAAGCTCACCCGGACGCTGGCCTTCAACCTGTTCGCCTGGGGCATCGTGCTGGCCGTTGCATTTCCGCTCTTCTGGATGCTCGTCACGTCGGTCAAGCCGCAGTTCGAGCTGTTCAGGCGCCCGCCCACGTTCCTGCCGGAGACCTTCACGCTCGAGCATTACGTGCGACTGCTCACGGGGTCGAAATTCACGGTGTACTTCAGGAATTCGGTGATCCTGTCGACCGTGACCACCCTCGTCGTCGTCGTCATCGCGACGGTCGGATCCTTCAGCCTCGTCCGGTTCAGGTACCGGGGGCGCGAAAGCCTCGCGTTCCTCGTGCTCTTCACCTATCTCCTGCCGTCCGTCGTGCTGATCATCCCGCTGTACCTGATGCTCGTGCGGATGGGCCTGTCGAACACGATCCTGTCGCTGGTGATTGCCTACACGACGTTCGCGCTGCCCTACGCGCTTTGGCTTCTGCGCTCCTTCATGGCCGGCATTCCCGAAGACCTGGAAGGCGCGGCGCTCGTCGATGGCGCGTCACGGCTCGGGGCGTTCCGTGACGTTATCCTGCCGCAGCTTCTGCCCGGGATCATCTCCACGGCACTGTTCACGTTCATCCTGTCCTGGAACGAGTACCTCTACGCCCTCGTGCTGGTGAATTCCGATTCCGCCCGGCCGCTGACAACCGGGGTGGTGAACATGCTCGTTTCGGCGTTCAACATCGAGTGGTCGCTACTCATGGCCGCTTCCGTGATGATGAGCGTTCCCCTGATCATCGTGTTCGCTTTCCTGCAAAGCTATTTGACCCGCGGCTTCGGGGCCGGCGGAGTCAAGGGGTAGTCATGGCCGACGTCATCCTGAAGGACATCGTGAAATCGTTCGGAAGCTTCACGGCCATCCACGGTCTGAGCCTTCGGATCGAGGAAGGCGAGTTCGTGTCTCTCCTTGGGCCGTCGGGCTGCGGCAAGACTACCACGCTGCGGATGCTGGCGGGGCTCGAATTCCCGACGTCCGGGACGATTTCGATCGGCGACCGTGTCGTGAATGACGTGGCGCCCGCGCAACGCGACATCGCCATGGTGTTCCAGTCATACGCGCTCTATCCGCACTTGACCGTGGCCGGAAACATCGCCTATCCGCTGAAGAAGCGCGGGGTTCGCAGGAAAGAGCGGACCGCAATGGTTCAGAAGGCCGCCGAGCTCCTGCAGCTGACGGAACTCTTGCGGCGGAAGCCCAGGCAGCTTTCAGGCGGGCAGCAGCAGCGGGTGGCGCTGGGGCGGGCGCTCGTCAGGGATCCCAAGGTCTTCCTGCTCGACGAACCGCTCTCGAACCTCGATGCAAAGCTGCGTGGCTACATGCGGGTCGAACTGGTGGAACTCCATCGCCGTCTCGGGCGGACGATGGTCTATGTGACTCACGACCAGCTGGAAGCGATGACCATGTCCGACAGGATCGCCGTCATGGAGGGCGGCGACCTGCAGCAGTTCGCGCCGCCGAACGTCGTCTACCGCGAACCCGCCAACAGGTTCGTCGCGGGCTTCATCGGAACCCCGGCCATGAACCTGATGGACGGCGAGCTGGTGCAGTCGGGAGGCGGCTGGACGTTCGAGGCCGGCAATCTTTCCTTGCCATTGCCGCCCCTGGGGGAGAACGCCGCGGCCGGACGCGCGGCCCATGGCATCCGGCCCGAGCACGTGACGTTTGGCGAGGGTCCGATCGACGGCCTTGTTCAGGTGGTCGAGCAGACCGGCCACGAGAATATCGTCGTCGCGAAGTTCGCGAACGATCTGAGAATCACCGGCCGCGCGCCCGCCACGCATGTGTGGAAGCCAGGCGAACCGGTCCGGATCCGCATCGAGACGGCCGAGGCGCACGTGTTCGCCGCCGGACCGAACGGAGTACGCCTGAACCGACCACACGTCGCGGCAGTGCCGGACGAAAACGCGACCGCCGCCCGAACGGGCGGAACTTGAAGGAAGGCAGCTATGGACAGAACCACGATAGACTGGTCGGGGCCCATGGTGGCAGCCACTACGCCGTTTCGCGCAGACCTGTCGATCGATGAAGACGCGTTCCTGGCAAACGTGAAACGACTTTACGACGCCGGGGCCACGGGCGTGGTTGCCGCGGGATGCACGGGTGAGTTCTGGGCGCTGGATCTTGCAGAGCGGGAACGGCTGGTGCGGCTGGCCATCTCCGCCTCGGCAGGGCGGGGACCGGCGATCCTGGGCACGGGGTCGATCCGTGAGAACGAAGTCACCGACCAGATCCACGCGGCGAAGGAGGCCGGCGCGGACGGCGTGCTCGTGATGCCGCCCTATTTCGTGCAGTCGACCGAGACGGAAATCATTGCGCATTTCGAGGCAATCGACGCTAAGTCGGTGCTGCCGATCCTGCTCTACAACATCCCCGGAAACGCGGGGAACGCACTGACCCCCGAAATCACCGGCCGTCTGGCCGATCTCGACAACGTCGTGGGCATCAAGGAAAGCAGCGGAGACTGGAACACGTTTCAAGGAACGCTGAATCGCGCGAGTGACCGAATCCGCGTCTTCTGCGGCCCCTCTTCCGTCTTCGGCGTGCCGGCGGCGCTTGCGGGGGCGGACGGCACCATCGATTGCTTTCCCAACGTCTGGGCCCCGGGGTGCCTCGACCTGTGGCACGCGGCAAAGGTCGGCCGCATGGACGAAGCCTGGGCGCTTCAGCGGACAGGCATCGAAATGACCGAGCTCTTCACCACGGGCGGGTGCACGCTCTATCCGGCCACGAAGGCTGCGATGGACCATCTGGGCCTGCCTGGCGGCGGCCCCCCGCGTCCTCCGCTGCGCCCGCTTGACGGCGCTGCGCTGGACCGTATCAGGCAGGGCATGGACAGGCTGCTGCCCAAGGCGCCCAAAGTGGCATGAGAGGAAAGGCGGGCTGAAAGATGGATCTCGGTCTCAAGGAAAAATCCGCAATTGTTGCAGCCGCCAGCCGCGGCCTCGGATTCGCCGCCGCACGTTCATTGGCCCGGGAGGGCGTGAACATCACGATCAACGCCCGCTCGGCGGAAGCCCTCGAGGCCGCCGCTGCCGAATTGCGGTCGGAGTTCGAAGTCGACGTGAAGGCGGTCGCAGCGGACTTCAACACCGAAGAGGGACGCGAGGCGATCCTGGACGCGGCCGGGCCGCCTGACATCCTTGTCAACAATCCGGGCGTCCGGCAGGTCCCAACCCCCTACGATCAGATCGGCACCGAAGACTGGCGGTACTGGCTGGAGGTTCATTTCCTGTCCTCCGTGGACATGATCCAGCGCGTGGCGCCGGGCATGGCCGAACGAAAGTTCGGGCGAATCGTCAACATGTCGGTGAGCTTCATCAAGTTTCCGCAGGTGGGCTTTGCTCACAGCCATGCCGCCCGGCTCGCCCTGTCAGGCGCGACGGCCGCAATGGTGCGCGAGCTGATCCCCCACAACGTCACGATCAACACGGTGTGCCCGGGACTGTTCGATACCGACGCACTGCACACGAACCTGCATGGCCACGCGAAACGCGGGAACACGACCTACGAGGCAATCGTCCAGGACCGCCTGGAGACCTGCCCGGCAGGCCGGTTCGCGGATCCGTCGGAATGCGGCGACTTGATTGCATATCTGTGCTCAGCGCAGGCCGGGTTCATGTCCGGCCAGAACATCGTCAACGACGGCGGCGTCCATCAGGGAATCTTCTGATGAGGGTCGCAATGGTCTCGGGCGGTGGCAGGGGCCTCGGCGCGGCGATCACGCGAAAGCTCCTTGACGATGGCTGGACCGTGTCTCTGGGCTTGCGGCAGCAAGGCCAGGCGGATGCGTTCGCGGCCACTCAGGGCAACCTGACGGCGTTCGCCTTCGATGCGACGGACCCGTCCACGGCCGCCCCCTGGGTCGATGGCACGGTGGACCGCTTTGGACGGCTGGACGCCCTGGTCAACAATGCTGGCATCCTGCGGGTGGTCGATTTCGAGAAGGGCGCCGAGGCGGACCTTGACGACATGTGGGAGGTCAACGTAAAGGCGCCCTTTCGGCTGATCCGAGCTGCACTGCCACATCTCAGGAAAGCCGGAAAGGGCCGGGTCATCAACATCGCCTCAACAGATGCAAAGCGCTACCGGTCGGGCGTTTCCATCGGTTACTCCATGACCAAGCACGCCCTTCTCGCGATGAACCAGGCGGTCCGCTTCGCCGGCTGGGACGACGGCGTGAGGGCCACGGCGATTTGTCCCGGCGCGATTGACACCGACCTTATCGCGGGCATTCCGGGCGCGACGCCAAAGGCCGACCGCCTGCAGCCGGAAACCGTAGCGGATCTTGTGGCCTTCCTGATGTCCCTCCCGAACCAGGCCAGCGTGCCGGAAGTGATCGCCAACACACGACTGGAGAGCCCGATTTGAACTACGATGCGGACCGTTTCAACGACGAGCTGGCGGCCTGGGACAGGGACTTCCTGCTCCACCCTGCCACCCACACCGCGCAGCACGCCCGCGGCGATTCACCCGGGCGGATCGTCACCGGCGGTGACGGCGTTCACATCACGGACCGCGACGGCAACCGTTTTCTCGACGCCTTCGCCGCGCTCTATTGCGTGAACGCAGGCTACGGGCGCACGGAGATCGCCGACGCCATCGCCAGGCAGGCCCGCGAGCTGCCCTACTTCCACGCCTATGTCGGGCACGGAAACGAACCGGCGATCCGGCTTGCGAAGATGGTCATGGACCGGGCACCTGGTCACATGGCCCGAGTCTATTTCGGGCTTTCCGGGTCGGATGCCAACGAAACCAACGTGAAGCTCGCCTGGCACTACAACGTTCTGCGCGGCAAGCCCGAAAGGCGGAAGGTCATCAGCCGGTGGCGGGCCTATCACGGATCGGGAATCGTCTCAGGCTCGCTCACCGGGCTGAAGCTCTATCACGACCGGTTCAACCTGCCGCTGGACGGGTTCCTGCACACCGAGACACCACACTACCTGCACCGACCTGACCGGGACATGACCGAGGCAGATTTCACCGCATTTCTGATCGGCACGCTGGAAGACCTGATCCAGCGCGAGGGCCCTGAGACGATTGCGGCGTTCGTCGGGGAACCGGTCATGGGCACCGGCGGCATCCTGACGCCGCCCGACGGCTACTGGGCCGCGGTTCAGGAGGTACTGGACCGCCATGACATCCTCCTGATCGTCGATGAGGTCGTGACCGGTTTCGGCCGGCTCGGCACCATGTTCGGGTCGGACCACTACGGCCTCCGCCCCGATTTCATGACCATCGCCAAGGGCCTGACCTCGGCCTATGCGCCGCTTTCGGGGTCGATCGTTTCGCAGCGCGTGTCCGATGTCCTGATGCAAGGCTCGGACGATTTCGGCCCGCTTGGGCATGGCTGGACCTATTCGGCCCACCCCGTCGGAGCCGCGGCGGGGGTTGCAACCCTGAAACTTGTGGACGACCTGGGCCTCGTCGAGAACGCGGCCGAAACCGGTCCCTACTTGCGCGAAAGATTGACGGATGCCGTCGGCGGCCACCCCAGGGTCGGGGAGGTTCGCGGCCTCGGCATGCTTGCCGCTGTCGAATTCATGGAGAACCCGGGAGAGGGCATCTGGTATCCTCCGGCAAGCATCGCGCCCAGGGTTGCGGCGGAGATGATGCGCCGCGGGGTGATCGCACGTGCATTGCCCGAGAGCGACATCCTGGGTTTCGCGCCACCGCTTTGCATCGATCGATCGGAGGTCGACCAGGTCGCCGATGCAGTGAAGTCTGCCGTCGTCGCCGTGCTCGGACCATGACCACCGACCGCCCCTGGAATACGCCGGAAGCGGAATGGCGCGGTCTTGTCCGGAAAGTGCGTGCGGGCCGCGACCTTGCGCCAGGCACCTGGCCCGCCGGCGCCCGCTGCGCGTTCGCGCTGTCATTCGACTGCGATCACGAGACATTCGAACTGGGACAGGGCCGAGCCGCCGTGGGCCGGCTGGCCTGGGGCGAGTTTGGGCGCCGCAGGGGAGTGCCCCGCATCCTGCAGCTTCTTGCCCGCCATGACGTGCGCGCCAGCTTCTTCGTCCCGGCCGTCTCGGCCCTCATCGATCCGGAAGCCCTGGCGCCGATCATCGGAGCAGGTCATGAAATCGGCGTGCACGGCTGGATCCACGAGAATACGTCTGCCCTGGACCTCGAGACGGAACGGGATCTCTTGCTGCGCGCGCGCGAAACGCTCGAAACCCTCTCGGGCACCAGGCCAGTCGGGCATCGTGCCGCGAACTGGGACCTTAGCCCGAACACGATCGACCTCGTGGCGAAGGCCGGATTCCTGTATGATTCCAGCATGATGGCCGATGATGCCTGCTACGAGCTTCTCAGCGACGGCACGCCCACCGGCCTGGTCGAGATTCCGGTTGACTGGGTCAGGGACGATGCGGTCTATTTCCTCTTCAACCGCGAGCCCGCCACGCGCCCCTGGATGGCGCCCGCCGACGTTCTCGACATCTTCAGGCGGGAATTCGACATGGCCCATGACGAAGGGGGCCTGTGCCAGCTCGTCTTCCATCCCTTCGTGATTGGCTACCGGTCCCGGATCTGGATCCTTGACGAACTGATCCGCCACGCGAAGGCAAGGGGGCAGGTCTGGTTCCCGACTCATGCAGAACTTGCCGATTGGGTGTTGCGGACGCCATAGCTCCCGATGGCCGTGTCACTCGCGCGAGAACGGCGCGTCGGTTGCGCAAGCGCCATGAACCGGTGCTGATCGCTGCAGGTGAACGAATTCGTCCCGCGATTGCCGCCGCACTGATCAATGAGGTGGTGGAATCCGTGCCGTGGAAGATGATTCATGATCGGAGCGAAATGAGCTTCCATGCGGCATGCCTTCATGAACGGGAACGGCCTGCCCGTTCTCGGTCCGTGCCCCGCGTGACGGACGTGCCATGTACAGTTCCACGAAGATGTCGCGTCTTTTGCGACGCACCTGGAACTCGCCGTCAGCCGTCCAGCCCCTCTGGCGGCACCCAACCGGGAGGCGGCGGAGCCCTTTCGGCCCGAGGAATCTGCACGCGGAAAGCGCCTTGAGACCCGTTCATCGCCATTTCACGCCGCGCGATGCGCCAGTCGCCGCAAACGCGGATCAGGCGGTCGCGATAAATTCCGAAGACCTCCGCAGTCGTGCCGTCCGGTGCCTCATGCCAAGCGTGGACGTAGCTTTCGGCACGTGCCGCGTCCGCGCCATCTGGCCAGACCCTGACATTTGACAGGTGATGCGCCGTGCGCCGCCAGCGCCACATGCGCTCCATCGACCGGCGGAGGTTGTCGCGCCCCGTGGCGCGCAACCGCGAATCGGGACCGAAGATCACCTCGCAATCCGTCGTGAAGAGGCGGGAAAGACCTTCCAGATCCATCCGGTCTAGCATCCGGCAATAGTCCACGAGAACGTTTTCGACATCGTGCCGGTCAGCGCCCGTCATTTTTCAGCCTCCGACGCATCGCGCCCGGGAAGCGGCCAGGTGTCCCCAACCCTGTAGCCCCTCGGGAAAGGGTCTTGCGGGTCGAGCATCAACTGGCGCTTCTCGGTTATCCATGCCCGACCAGACACCGACGGCAGGATGCCGGGGATCCCGCCAACAGTGCAGTCCCTCTCGACCCGGCAATTGAATCGGGTGCCCAGGATCGACTCGCCCACGAACCGGTCCCCCGGCTTCAACCGCCCCTCAGCGCGCAGAAGCGCCATGCGGGCGGAACAACCCGTTCCCGTAGGGCTGCGATCCAGTTTGCCGGGATCGATGACCACCGTGTTTCGCCCGGTCAGCGTCCCGTCGATGTGCCGGACAGGATCCGTGAACTGGCAGAAGGAGATATGGGTCCAGCAGGGAAGACCTGGATGGTGGAAGCCAAGCTGCTCCGTCGCTGCGCGCGTGATCCGCATGCCCGTTTCCACGAGGTCAAGCGCCGCGTCCGGCTGCAACTTCAGCCCCACATCCGCCGCTGCCACGATCACGAAGCTGTCGCCGCCAAAGGCCGTATCCACCCTGAGCGCCCCGAAACCTTCGACTTCCACAATCGCGTCGCGCTTTCCGACGAAACTCGCCACATTGGTCACCCGGATCGACTGCGCCCTTCCGTCCCGACAGGTGGCAACGACGTCGACAAGACCTCCGGGCGCCTCCAGGCGAAAGCGGGTCTCGGGCTCTCCCATCGACACGATGCCGGCATCCAGCAGAACCGTTGCCACGCAGATCGTGTTCGAGCCGGACATCGGCGGCGTATGGGATGGCTCCATGATGATGAAGCCGGCGGCGGCAGAGGGGTCCTTCGGCGGAACCAGCAGGTTCACATGGCGAAACATGCCGCCCCGCGGCTCGTTCAGCACGAAATCCCGCAGGCTTCCGTCCTCGTGAACCCATCGCGATTGCGCCCAGATCGTATCGCCGGGCGGTGGATCCACGCCGCTCAAGATCACGTCGCCGACCTCGCCTTCGGCATGGCAACCGACGATGTGGATGGCGCGATCTCTACCCACGGGATGCAACGTGTCCTGGAATTCCTGGAATCGACGGGATGAACGCGACGCCCGTTGCTCGCGTCACGTCGGCAGACATCCTGCGGAGCTCCGTCAACCCGCGGATCCTGGTTCGGAACCTCGTACGGTCCACGCCACAGCCGCCAGCCAGATTCTCCGGATTCCTCGTGTTTCCCATCCTGCTGCGGTCGCTCAATGCCGTATGATCTTGCTGAAGAAATTCCTCGCCCTGTTCGTTTTCGGCGCATTGAAGAGCTCCTCCGGCGAACCGCTTTCAATCACTTCGCCGCCATCCATGAATACGACCTTGTTCGCGACTTCGCGGACAAACCCCATCTCATGGCTGACGATCACCATGGTCATGCCTTCCGCCGCCAGCTTTCGCACTGCATCCAGCACCTCGTTCACAAGCTCGGGATCCAGCGCCGACGTCACCTCGTCCAGAAGCAGGATCTGGGGCTTGAGCGCCAGTGCACGCGCGAGCGCCACACGCTGCTGCTGCCCGCCGGAAAGTTGGTCCGGATACGAGTCCACCTTGTCCGACAGCCCGACGAGGGCGAGAAGGCGCATCGCCTCGGTCTCGACCTCCGCCTTGACCCATCCCTTTATCTTCGTCGGCGCCAGCGTGATGTTCCGCATTACGGTCATGTTCTGGAACAGGTTGTACTGCTGAAACACGATCGCCATCCGGTCCCGCGCAGCACGCACGGCGCGGGCTCTGGAATAGTCCATCCTTTCACCTGCAATCTGGACGTCTCCACCGGTGATCGGGGTCAGCCCCATCAGGGCGCGCAGAACTGTTGACTTGCCAGAGCCCGACGGACCGACGAGCGCGGCGATCTCTCCGGCTTCAATGGAAAGCGAGATTCCGTGCAGGACTTCAATTGCGCCGTATTTTGCGCGCACGTCTCTGACCTCGAGGTGTGGCAAGTCGTTTCTCCAGATGTTGGCCCAGAAGACTGAGCGGGAAGGAAATCAGGAAGTAGCAAAAGGCAATGGTGCCGAAGACCAGGATCCCGGAATAGCCTTGGTTGTTCAGCTCCTTGCCCCTGAAAGTCAGCTCGAAGACACCAACCTGGCTGACGAGAGCCGTGTCCTTGATGAACGAAACCGAAAATGCGATGGCCGGCGGCACGATTACGGGCCACGCCTGCGGCAGCACGATCGTCAGCGTCGTTTGCAGTCGCGACAGGTTCATTGCCTCGGCGGCCTCGACCTGCGTTCGCGCCACGGATTCAATGCCGCCCCGAATGATGTCGGCCGTGTAGGCGATCGCATAGAGGCAGATCGCGATCACGGCGATAGTGAAAAGTGACGCATTCGGCGTCACCGCCTGGATGAAGAATAGCACCAGATAGATCACGACGATGAACGGAATCCGGCGGAACACCTCGACATACGCGATGCAGATCCAGCGCAACGGCAAAGCCCAGCGCCCAGGCGTCTGACGCAGGTAGACAAGGACGAAGGCCAGGAAGAATCCGATCAGGCAGCCGGTGGCCGTCATCGCAAGCGTAAGGCCGGCCGATTCCAGCAGCAGGGCCAAGTTGCCCGAACTGAAGAACCGCGGCATTTGTTCGAGCATCCGTTCCATCAGAAGATCTTCGCCTTCACCCGGAAGGCCCAACGCCCAAGATAGGCAAGCCCGATGCTCGCGATGAATGTGAGCACGACATACAATCCTGCGACCACGGTGAAGTATTCCAGCCAACGGTAGTTCACCGTGGACAGGTTGATTGCCTGTCCGGTCAGTTCATCGACTCCGATCAGGGCGCCGATCGACGTTCCCATGACCAGTACCACGATGAAGAAATTCGCCAGCGCCGGGTAGATCGACTTCGCGATATGCGGCACGATGACATAGCGCACCTGCTGGATCAGCGACATGCCCATGGTCTGCCCAGCCTCCAGTTCGGTAATCCGAACGGAAAGAAACCCGGCCCGCAGGATCAGCGTAAGGTAGGCACCCGCATTCAGCGTCAGGCCAATGAGCAGGCAGGCCTCGTTCGACCAGCGGACGCCCACTTCGGGCAGACCGAAATACAGGAAATAGATCTGAATCAGCGCGGGCGTGTTGGTTGTGAAAATGACGTAGCAATCAACGAGAAAGCGAACCAGCCACGGTCCATAGGTCTTGAGCGAAGCGCAGACCAGACCGATCAGGGCCCCGCCGCCGAAGGCGATGACACCCAGCTGAAACGTCAAGAGCGCCCCTTCCAGAAGGGTGCCGAAGTTGTCCCAGACAACACCAAACTGGAATCTGTAGTTCATTAGGAGCTTCGCCCAGGCACCCGGCCCCGCTGCTTCAGAGCGGAACCGGGCAATGATCTCCGTCGATCAGAAGTAAGGGTCAGGATCGACGGTGCGCAGCATCGGCGCACCATAGAACTGCTCCCACATCTCGTTCACGAAACCAGACGAGTGCAGATTGTAGAGGGCGATGTTCAGAACCTCGGTAAGGTTGTCGTTGCCCTGGGACACGCCGATGGCGCAATAGGCCACGAAGATCGGATTCTCGACCACTCGCCAGTTCACGTCCGGGTAGTTTTCCGTGAACGCCATGAAGAAGTCGATGTTCTCCACGATGGCATCCGCCCGGCCCTGAGCGACAAGCCTTACCGTGTCGGCGATCGTGTCCACCAGCTCCAGCTCGACGTTCGGCATGTTCTCGCCGATCCAGTCGACGGTCCAGTTGCCCCGCATGTTGGCGAGCGTCACGCCATCCTTGTCGAATTCCTGCCAGCTGTTGCCCTCGATCTTGTCGGTGGCAAGAACGGCCAGAACTTCGGTGTGAAGCGGCACGGTGTAGTCGATGAGCTTCGCCCGCTCGGTATTCCGCGTCAATGCGCCAAGCGAAATGTCGATCCGGTCCGACACGAGGAACGGCACCCTCTGCGGCGTTTCGGTAGGCACCCATTCGACCTCGACCCCGATTGCGCTCGCCAATGCGTTGCCGATCTCGATGTCGAAGCCTACCCATTCGCCAGCGTCGTTGCGCGTGCTCATGTTCGGGAAGTTCGGATTGATCCCGATCCGGATCACGCCATCGGACAAGATGTCGTCCAGACTCTTGGCCTGAACGCTGGTCAGCGAAACGGCCGCAATCGCAACACCGGCCAGACCGGCCAGCAGAGTTCTCTTGTGCATCAGTAATTCTCCCTTTTAATTCGCCACTGAAAAGGCAACATTCCACGTTCCGCCGCGGGCAAGTTGCCCACTTCGTGCGCAAAACGAACTTTTGTGCGAATGCAACGTCAGCGAGATTGGAGAGGCTGTCAATGGGAATTGCACCGTTGACCGAACGCGGAACGTTCCAGCCCGCCGGCTGAATGCACGGGTCAGCAGAGGTCGCCAACGCAGGCGCCCCTCGCCGTGCGGATGCGTCAATCCCGGACACCTCGCCAATTATGGCCCTCGCATACGGGCCTCGCGGAGTAGCCGCGCATCGCCGTGTCGAAGATCGGCGGGAGACCCGCCCTTCCGGCTTGCGCCGAAAGTGTCATGTTCCACCGTTTCAGCCAACTGCGGAATCCCCCTGGCAGTCCCTCGCTTGAATCCGCGCAAGGAAATGGACGGCCCGAGTTCGGCTTCGCCAACCGCAAGGCGCGGGCTGGTCGGGTCTACGCCGTCGATCGGCGCATTCGCCGGAGGGATCTCGCTGAAACAACGAACGGGCCCTTGGGCATCGCCGCCACGGATCGGTGATCTGTCGGCTGACCGGCCTCGCCAAGCAGAGGCGCGACCGGACGAAATTGGTCACTTGGCCCATTCCGAATACCATGCACGGAACGGCCTGTACTGTTCCTCGTCCTCGGCAAGGGCCCGCTGGGCATCGGTCAAGACACCGGTCGGGTTGATGTGGAGAGCGTATTTCCGATCGCCGTTCAGAACCATCAGGTGCTTGTAGTAGAGAACCAGGTCCGGACCTTCGTCGAATGACGACAGGACGTGAAGCGCCTCCTCGAGCTCCTTCGCCTTGCGCCGGGCGTCCGGGTCGCCTTTCGACGCCGTCTCAACAGGCCGACGAGATGCAGCACCTCCTTGGGCACGACATTGGCCAGTGATGGCTCCGGTTGCTCCAAAATTGACGCAGCCATGGAAGACGGCCGTATCGACGCCAACCATGAGATCAGGTCCTCGTTCCCGGACGTGATGTGCTCGGCAGCGTAGGTCAGATCGGCCGCACCGCCGAACTCCTTGAACCCGACGAGATTGGAATGCGCCTTTCGCAAGCGAAAGAACAAGCCTGCGCGCGTCCCGAAGCCGCAATGCCGGCTGTTGCAAATTTTGGCTGGCAAGTCGGGTGCGGCCTCAAGAATCGCCTTGAAGTGCGCCTCTTGCGCGGCCTCCGACGAACCCCGCGACCGGACCCGCGGAATCAACATGAGGCCCAGCGCGCCGACCCGGGCCGCGTGAACGGCGTGCGCCACCGCAGCCCCCGTGTTGCCCGCGCCCGTGCCGACGACCGTCGGGATGCCAGCGGCAACCAGCCTGGCAACACCTTCCTGCCGGTCATCTTCTTTCAGAAGCGGCCAGTCCCCCAGCGAGCCGCAATAGACGACGGCAGACATGCCTGCCTCGATCAGGTCCTGCCCCTGTCGCACGAGCGTGCGGAAATCCGGGCACCGGCTCTCAAGGCGTCATCAGCGCGGGCATGCAGCCCGTGAACGTCGTGTCTGGCATCGGTCCTCCGCCTTTCTCCAACTAGCTGGCCCACGAGAAGGCCGAGTTCGACTTAGGCGCAGCCAGGCTGCCGGAGCGCCATGAGATGCCCCCGCCACGGTTCTGGCCCGCCAATCTCCCACGGACACTTCGTGCCATTCCGCAGGCGTGATCGAGCTTGCAGCTCGCGAACTTCTCGTTCGGCTGGCTTGCATCCATGCCGGGAATGCTCTTTGCCCGAACCGCGGCACTCCACTTGCCGCTGGTGCCTGGCGACCGGCCCGACTCCTCGCCAATTGTCCTGCCCGGCCTCGATCCTGCCGCGAAAACGACGCGCATGATCCGCTCCGGGGGCAACGCGTTCCAGAGCGGTCCCGCGCACTTGCTGGCACCTGCAATGCAGGGAAGCGTGCGCGGCGGTTCACGGACTCCGTTCCGGGCGAACTACCGCTCCGTGAGCCCGACAACGGCTATTTCAGCCATTGCGGCCGCTCGCTTGCAGCGACGCCGGTCCTGGCGGCGGCCGCACAGTCCGACAGGCTGCCGAACCGAACGTTCCTGCCGCTGAGACCGGGCGCGTAATGCGCATACTTTCCTGAATTGGTCATCAAGGTCCTTGCGCCCCTCGGAAAGACAGGCTCGACAATCGAGCACCAGCACAGGTCCGGGATGAGGCGCACCCCGGACGCTTCCAGGCGGGCGACCAATCCCTCGGATTGCGCCTGCGAAAGGATGTCGCGGCCCAAGGTCACTATGACCGACGTGTCGGGATGTCTTGCTTGGCCTGACATCAACTCAGCGAACTGCCTTGTTTCCTCAAGCGAGAAATGCGGGCTTCCAAGGGCCACGAGGTCGACTTTCTCCGGACCGGAATTGAACCGCGCCCAGGCCTCGGCCAGGTCAGCCCGAGTCACGCGAGCCCGCTCAGCGTCCGGAGCCGGTGCCAGTTCGCCTTCCGGCGTCACCCCGGCGACATGCAGCAATGGCACCGCCGAGGTCGTTCCGAAGGCGGCACACAAGGCGCGAAGGTCGTCACGGCTTGGTGCGGCAGGCTCCAGTCCGGTCAGGAGCGGAACGCGATCCGGGGCCATGCGTCCGGCGACCCACCCAAGAAGCGGCCAGAACGCATCGTCGTGGTCCCTTGGCAGCTCGACCTCGATCACCATGCGCGGCCGCCGGTTCGAGGGCAGGTAGACCCCGGACTCCGGTGCCCGCCCGGTCAGGGCGACGAAAAGATCGAGATAGTCGGGGTGCTTGGCCGTCCGTGCGCCAAGGACGCTGTTGGCAAAAATGACGGCGTTCGATTCCGACCAGCCGATGTTCTCGCCAAGTCGGGGCGCATCGTCGGCCAGATAGGGCGCGCACGTGAATGTGGGACGCGCGCCCATCCGGACATAGGCGTCCGCCAGCCGGCTGGCCGCCTGCCCGAAATCTGGCGGCAGGTCGTGTTCGGTCCAGTTCTCGAGATCAACGGAAATCGCGTTCATCGTGGTCGGAACGGCGACCCTGGCCCCCATGCCGGCCATCCTTTCAGCGAAGACGAGGTTGGCGGAGTGGGCAAGGATGCAGCCGTCGATGTGGCCCCTCGACACGTCGACCAGCCGCTTCGCGCCCTGCGATGCCGCCACGGCGCAGACGACCTCCATGGCAAGCGCAACGGCCTCTCCGTGGTCGCCGTCCAGCTTGGATCTGTCGGACGGCGTCAGTTCCAGGTCTTCGCCAGACGCCCTGTGCAGTTCGATGGAGATGCCATCGCCGTCACGCGGCTGCCGCACATCCTTGCGGTCTTCGCCGAACTCAACGCTATGTAATCCGCCGCCGAAACCCGCACCACGCCTACCGTCCTGTCGAACATGCGGGACGCGATCGCCGCGCCAAGGGTCAGGATCTCCTCGTCTTCCCGAAAGATCAGCGCTGCCGGGGCATGTCCCTTCAGGGCGAGCGCAAGCAGGACGCCGCTGCCGGAACAGGATCCGCGGCTCGTCGGCATGAGGACAATCCTGCCCGCGACGGACTGGCCATGAAGATGGTGATGTGCGTCGATCACCACGCCGGTGTCCGGGTCCACGCCGCCCCAGAAACTCAGTCCTTCGGAGCAGACGACGATCTCTCCTTCCACGTCGGCCGGAACGACGAGAAGTGCCGTGTCAGCCGTCATGCGACGGTACCGCCGGTTGATCGACGTGAATGAAAGGAGTGTTCGGCCCCGAATGCAGGCCCTCCGGAAACTTGCCGGCAGCCGTGCATCGCTGCACTTGCAAGCGACCAGGCGCGGATTCGGAACCGTGTCGCGGGACGGGCACGAAAGGACTGGAACCTCTTGGCCGGTCCGGAGGATTTCGGCGCGATGACGCGAGGGTTCCCGAGCGCGCCGGAAATCGTTGCCATGGCGCTCCCGTTCGACGCACCGCCCCGAGCGGTTCTCGCCCTGTCCTGGCCGTCGGGCCTCCGCAGCTTCTCCGGCGTGGCGGGCTCATCGTGGGCGTGACGCATCGCGCGATGTCCCGAACGCCTGGTTTCCGGTTTCCGCATTTGATCCGCCCCGCCTCAGGTGAACTTGTTGTCTTGCGGGAAGCCGCGAGGCGCCATCCGGCCAGCCGTCGCGCGGGATCCCTGCCAGTTGTCCAGATCCGTAACTGTTCGGGTCCGGCCCGCCGGATCAAGCCACGTGAGGCCCTTGGAGAGATCAAAGGTCCTTGCGTCCGAAAGCCCGCCGTCCTTGTACTTCTGCAGCCGCACGCCCTTGCCGCGCGACATTTCCGGAAGCTCCGCAACAGGGAACAGGAGCATCTTGCGATTCCTCCCCACGACGGCGACATGATCGCCATCAACGGAACGGCAGGCGGCGGCAGCCGCGTCGGCCTTGACGTTGAGAACCTGCTTTCCGGCACGGGTCTGTGCCACGACCTCGTCTTCGGAAACCACGAAGCCGAAGCCGGCGGACGATGCAACCAGGAGCCTTTGCCCGGGCCGATGCACAAGAAGGGCAGCGATATCGCTTTCGTTCGGCAGGTCGACCATCAGGCGCACCGGTTCCCCCATGCCCCGGCCGCCCGGCAGGTTCGCGACGGAAATCGTGTAGAAACGACCGTTCGTGCCCAGAAGGAGAAGCCGGTCTGTCGTTTCGGCATGGAAGGCGTGCCGGGGGCCGTCCCCGTCCTTGAACTTGAACTCCCTGGAGAGATCGACATGCCCGCTCATTGCCCGGATCCAGCCCATCTTCGAACACACGACGGTGACCGGTTCGCGGTCGATCATCGCTTCCAGCGGCACGTCCTCGATCTCGACCGCTTTGCCAAACCGGGTGCGGCGCTCGTCGCCGAATTCCTTCTTGATGTCACGCAGCTGGTCAGCGATGGCCCTCCATTGCAAGTCTTCGCTCTCCAGCAGATCCTCGATGTCCGCGCGCTCCCTGGTGAGTTCGTCGAACTCCTTCCGAAGCTCCAGTTCCTCCAGGCGGCGCAGCGAGCGCAGGCGCATGTTGAGGATCGCGTCAACCTGGATCTCCGACAATTCGCCGTCTCCCGGCGGCGGAGGCCTGTAGTCCTTCTCGGATGCCGCGCGCACGTGGTCCTTGGACCAGACCTCGCGCATCAGGGCAGGCTTCGGGTCTTCGTCGTAGCGAATGATGTCAATGACGCGGTCGAGGTTCAGGAACGCGGTCATGAAGCCCTCGAGCACTTCCAGACGGTGGTCGATCTTGTCGCGCCGGAACTTCGAGCGGCGCTGCAGCACCTCGCGGCGATGGTCCAGGAACGCGCGAAGCACGTCCTTGAGCGAAGCGACCTTCGGCGTCACGCCGTCGATCAGCACGTTCATGTTCATGCTGAAGCGGACTTCCAGATCCGTGGTCCGGAACGCCATGCCCATCAGGACCTCCGGCTCGACGTTGCGCGATCGCGGCTCAAGCACGATCCGAACGTCGTCCGCGCTCTCGTCCCGCACATCGGCGAGAACCGGGATCTTCCTCGTCTGGATCGCCTCAGCAAGCCTTTCGATCAGGCGGCCCTTCTGGACCTGATAGGGAATCTCCGTGACCACGACCTGCCACTGCCCCCTGCCCAGGTCCTCGACACTCCAGCTTGCGCGCGTGCGGAAGCCGCCGCGGCCGGTCCTGTAGGCTTCGGCAATCGCCTCGCGTGGTTCGACTATGACACCACCTGTCGGGAAGTCCGGGCCTTCGACGCAATCGATCAGCGTTTCGTCCCGCACGCGCTCCGAATTCTTCGCCTTCGCAAGGTGAATGCAGGCGTCGCAGAGCTGCCCGATGTTGTGCGGCGGGATGTTGGTCGCCATGCCCACGGCAATTCCGCTGGATCCGTTCGCCAGGAGATTGGGAAAGGCCGCCGGAAGCACCACTGGCTCCGACAGGGTTCCGTCGTAATTTGGACGAAAGTCGACCGCGTTCTCGTCGAGTCCTGCGAGCAGCGCCTCGGCGACGGCGGTCATCCGTGCCTCGGTGTAGCGTGACGCGGCCGGGTTGTCGCCGTCGACGTTGCCGAAATTCCCCTGCCCGTCGACCAGCGGATAGCGAACGTTGAACTCCTGGGCGAGACGGACCATCGCGTCATAGATCGCTCCGTCGCCATGGGGGTGATAATTTCCCATGACGTCGCCTGAAATCTTGGCCGACTTGCGAAACCCGCCAGACGAGTTCAGCCGCAATTCTCGCATCGCGTAGAGAATGCGGCGATGCACCGGCTTCAGGCCGTCCCGCACATCGGGCAGGGCCCGATGCATGATCGTCGAGAGCGCATAGGTCAGGTATCGCTCGCCGATGGCGCGGCGAAGCGGTTCTGCTAGATTCCGGTACTCGATATTGGGCTCGTCCGTGGCGCTGCTCATGCATGTAGCATTAGCTCCCGAATCCCGACGGGTAAAGCGTCCAGGGAAAATGAAGCGCCCCGAAGGTCGGAAGACGCTCGCGTTCCAAGGGCGCGTCCGTGATCACGGCGGGTTCGAATCTCGATTGCAGACTGGTTCCCGGGAGGGCCGTCCGGCGGAATCGAGGGCCGGGGAAAGCCAGCTCCGGGATGAATCGTGCACGCCCGGGAGCTGGCCCTGGACGGAAGGCCTCAATGCATGTTCCGAGATCCTTGAGAATTCCAGGTGTTCCCGGGAGGGCCGGACACGACCTACGCGACGCCCAATGCGCCAACGGGCTCGCCGCGGCGCCCGTAGAGCCAGGCGCCGAGCGCGGGCAGCAGCATGACCGCGCCCGCCATGTTCACGAGAAACATGAACATGAGCACCGTGCCCATGTCGGCCTGGAACTGGAGCGGTGCAGCAACCCAGGTCGCAACGCCCGCTGCGAGGGTGAGGCCGGTCAGCATGACCCCGGCACCGGCCGTCCGCAACGCACGCTCGTAGGCCTCCGCGAAGGAGGCGCCTTCGCGCAGGTGGCTGCGCAAACGCCCGAAGATGTAGATTCCGTAGTCGACGCCAACGCCGACGCCTAGCGCCACCACGGGCAGGGTGGACACCTTTAGTCCGATCCCGATCAGGGCCATGAGCGCATAGGCGAGCACCGACACGGCGGCAAGCGGCAGGACGATGCAGAGAACGGAACGGAACGAACGGAAAGCGAGCAGAACCAGCAAGATCACTGCTGCATAGACATATCCGACTATCGGGAATTGCGCCGCATCCACCTCCTCGTTGGTCGCGGCCATCACGCCGACATTGCTGGCAGCAAGCCTGAATGCGATCGGTCCGTCCGCGTTGGCGGCATCGAAGGTCTTCACTGCGTCCACGATGCGCTGGATCGTTTCCGCCCTGTGGTCCTCGGCAAACACGTGTATCGGCATGACGCTGCAGTCGCTGTTGAGGAGGCCGCTGGAAGTCGGGATCGGGGAAACCGACTGAACGAGACTGTAGCGGTTGCGCGGCAAGGTCTGCCACTTGAGATTGCCCTCGTTCCACGCCGCGTTCAGCCGTCGTGCTGCGCCCGCGAGTCCGGCAACCGACACGACGCCCTGGACATTGCTCATGGCCCACTCGAAGTCGTCGAGCGTCCGCATCGTCTCAAAGTCGATGCAGCCCTCGGGTGACGTCTCGGCAATGACGGTGAGCACGTCCACGCCAATGTCGAACCTCTCACCGATGGCATTCGCATCCGTGTTGTAGACTGAATCGGGCCGAAGTTCGGGCACGCCCCGCTGCTCGTCGCCGATCCGCACGTCAACAGCGTAGGTGGCCCCGAGCAGGGTCAGTGCCGCCCAGCCGCAGATGATCACTGCTGCGGGCTTCCGGTGGGCAGCGCGCGCAAGGAACGAACGGACCGCATGCGGCAGCGCTCTCGGAGGACGCGGGGTCTTTCTCGCATAGGAAAGGAGGACGGGCAGCAGTCCGAGATTGGTCAGCACGATGGTAGCCACGCCGAGCCCTGCCGCAACCGCCACTTCCTGGATTGCCTGCACCTCGATGAGCGCAATCGTCGCGAATCCCGCTGCGTCGGACGCGAGCGCCGCGATGCCCGGACGCAGAAGGCGCCGGAATCCCGCCTTCGCGGCATCGAGCGCCGCGACGCCGCTGGTCGACGCTTCGTGGGTCGCGCCGACGACCTGGACGCCGTGGCTTACCCCGATGGCGAAAATCAGGAAGGGGACAAGGATCGACAGCGGATCGATCCCGAACCCGAGCAGGCTGAGCATGCCAAGCTGCCAGACCACCGCGAGAAGCGAACAGCCGAGAAGCGCGACCGTTGCACTGGCCGAACGGGTGTATGCAAGGACCAGCAGGGCCGCGACCAGGAACGCGACCGCGAAGAACGCCGCCACCGTCCCGGCGCCGTCCGCGATGTCGCCAACCGCCTTGGCAAAGCCGATGATGTGCACGTCGAGCATGCCGTCGGTTGCTTCCAGCGTCTCTTCCCGAATCCGCTCGAGTTCGTGTGCGACCTCCACGTAGTCCAGGCGCTCGCCGGTATCGGGATGAAATTCCTGCAGTCTCGCGGCGACGATGGCGCCGCTGAGGTCATTGGCGACCAGGTGTCCGACCAGACCCGCCTTGACGATGTTCTCGCGCAGTCGCTGGAAGCCGGCGTCGTCAGGAAGGAAGTCGGCCGGCAGGACGTTGCCACCTGCAATCCCGTCCTCGACGACCTCCACGAACCTCACGTTCGGCGTCAGGATCGAGAATACCTGGGTGCGGTCAACGCCGGGAAGAAAGAACACCGCATCCGTCGCGTTTCGCAGCGCGTCGAGGTATTCGGGCGTGAACATTTCGCCGTCGCGCGCGATGAGCGCAAGCACGATGCGGTCCGCGCCGCCGAACTCCTCGCGATGTTCGAGGAACGTCTTCATGTAGGGATGCTGAAGAGGTGCCAGCTTGGTGAAGCCTGCATCGATGCGCAACTGGAACGCGGACCAGGCCATCGCGATTGACAACGCCGCGAAGACGGCGAGCGTCACGCGCCGCCGTGCAAACAATGTTCGTTCAAGCCACGCTGTCACCATGCCTGAATCCCGCCCTTCGCGCCCGCTTCGGCGGGCAAGCAACCGATTGAGACCATGACCACGGCCGGCCTACCGGTCCGCCGGCAGGCGCCGGACCCCGAATTCGCCGATCAGCAGGAGCCCTCCGTCAGCGAGCGGCAGTGCACGCGACACTCCGGCCCGGTCGGGCAGGCGCTGAAGCGAGGTGCTTCGTCCGCCGTCGCGGCTCTCCAGCAACACGCCGTCCAACCCGGTAACGATGATCTTCTCCTGCCCCAAGCGCAGGATGCTCGTCAGCGACGCCATCGTGTCGGTTGGAATGCGCGTCCAGTTCGATCCGCCGTCGCCGGATCTGTACATGCGGCCCCGGAGACCTGCAAGGATCACCGTGCTGGCATCAAGCGCGATTGCGCCAAACCAGGAACCGGAATAGGGCGGCTCAAGTGACTGCCAGGTCGCCCCGCCGTCATCCGAACGGTAGGCAATGCCGGCCTCGGCGCCGACATAGAGGACTCCCTCCGCCGACGTGACCGCGTTCATGTGATAGTCGTCTTCGCCGACCGTGCGAGGTTCCCAGGTCTCGCCTCCGTCCTCGGTCGACAGCAGATAGCCGTAGGCACCCATGGCCAGCCCGTTCTTCGCGTCGAAGAACAGTACGTCGAGGAGCGGGCGTTCCTCTTCAGGTGCATGGTGGACGCGCTGCCAAGTATCGCCGCCATCGACGGTACGCAGGATGGTCGCGTCGTGCCCGACCGCCCAGCCGAGCCGTGCGTCATGCATGTGGATCGCGGTCAGCATTGCCCGGGTGGGCGACGAGGCCAGTCGCCAGCTTTCGGCCTCGTCGTCGGAGACAAGAATGTGTCCGCGCATGCCAACGACAATCAGCCGATCGTCGATTCGTGCGCCATCAAGAAGCAGGGCTCGTGCCGCATGCGGGGCGGTCACGGAAGTCGCGTCAGTACTCTCCGCCGCCTCCGCACCGCAAAGCGCCAGCATTGCGGCGGCAAGGCACGCGGCGGACCGAACGGGCTTCAAGACGTCACCGTCCGACTTCCTGCTGATTCTATCGCCGGCCTTCTCGCCTCAGCGCCGACACGGTGAAGTCCCTCGACCTGATCCTGGCATCCATGGCACACATCGGGAATTCGTTGTCGAGTCCGAGGGCCAGGTATCGCCTCGCCTGCAGATCGTGGTGCACTTCGAGCGTGGGCCAGACCAGCGGGTTCTCGTAATAGTTGATCACGTGCCCTTCCGAGAATCGCCACAGCCTGTCACGCGTGTCGTAGATGTCCGCGACCAGGATCTGCCAGGAATCCTCGTCGATGTAGAAGGTGCGCCGCTTGTAGATGTGGCGAGCGCCTCTGGCGAGCGTCGCCTCGACCACCCAGACGCGATGCAGTTCGTAGCGGAGGTGATCGGGATTGACGTGCCGGGGAGTCAGGACGTCCGCAAAGGAAAGATCGTCGCTGTGCAGCTGGTACGAATTGTAAGGCACGTACAGCTCGCGCTTGCCGACCAGCTTCCAGTCGTAGCGGTCGACCGCCCCGTTGAACATGTCGAACTGGTCGGCGGTCCGCAGGCCGTCGGTCGTGGTGCCGGGATTGTCGTAGGCAACGTTGGGCGCGCGCCGCACGCGCCGCTGGCCTGGATTGTACGTCCAGGCCCGGCGGGGTTCCCGCACCTGGTTCATGGTTTCGTGAACAAGGAGAATGTCGCCCGCAAGCCGCGTAGGCGCGAGGACCTTCTGCTTGAAATACATCATCGTGTTGTCGAGCGCGGCTTCGGTCATGCCGGGCAGCGAGTATCGCAGTTCGGCCTCGACCTGGTACTGGACGATCGTGTAGTCGCCGCCCGCCGTGACGGCCGCCTGTCCCATCATGCAGCTCACCGTCTCGCCCCGGTAGCGCAGCAGGTGGTTCCAGATCGCCTCATGTCCGTTCGAGGGGATCGGGAACGGAATCCCGATCACTGCGCCGCCGACACCGTTGCCGTTGTCCTCGAGATGGGCAGTGGCGGCGGCCCGTCTCGTCGCGTCGTAGATGCGCTGCGGGACGGAGGCGCTGCGACGCGTCGGATAGACCTTCATGCGATAGCTCGGATAGAGTTCGAGCATCCGCTGGTGACCCACCGAAAGGCGGTCCCGGTAGGCATCGACGTTTGATCCGTCAATGACGAAGAGCGGCTGGTCGCCTGCGAACGGGTCGCGATGGTGTTCTCCCCGCACGTAGCCCCTTGGAGGCCTGGTGATGCCCCCACGCCAAGCAGGTATCGTGCCCGACGCGTTGCCAGCGCGTTCACCGCCGAGCGGGGTCAGGTCGGCCCCGAGC
Organism: Paracoccaceae bacterium; assembly: GCA_965208685.1. Classification (GTDB taxonomy): domain Bacteria; phylum Pseudomonadota; class Alphaproteobacteria; order Rhodobacterales; family Rhodobacteraceae; genus JAJEFO01. The sequence goes on from CBDBPL010000007.1 coordinate 4,217,684, forward strand.
CTCGCGATCTGGCTCGCGGGCAGTTCCGCCGTCGCCGGCAGCGCGCACGCGAGAAACAGCGCCAGCGCGGCGCCTGATCTCAACACGGATTTCTTCATCTTGTCCTCCACTGCCAGCTTAGAACGAGTAGCTGAACGATATCGACACAAAGTCCCTGTCCTCCAACGCGTTGTGGTGTCCGGCGTGCATCGTGTAGGAGAGATCGGCGCTCATGCGTTCCAGGTAGTTCGCCCCGACTCCCAGCGTTACCACCCTGCGCCCCTCGACGAACGGACCGAACGGGGCCGGGCTCGAGCCGGAGACGTCATGCTGGAACTGGAAGTAGGGGGTGAGCCGGGCCGCGCCGATAGCGTTGTGGTAGTCGAGCCATATCGCGCCCCGATAGCCCCAGGATGTCGCGTCCGCAACATCGTCACGCGCCCCGGGCGTGTCGAGCGGAGTCACCGCCCTGTCCGGCATGTCGTGCACCGTCATAGCAGCTGCCTCGGCAATGAACCCGGTCGAGTCCGAGCCGAACAGGGATCCGAACACCTGGGTTGCCGTGACCTGCGCCTGGCTCACGTCTCGCTTGACATGACCGTCCAGCACCTGGTCGATGATCCCAAATTTGCAAGCGGGTATCGCGGGTATTAGGCTCGGATCAGGAATCTGCGGGTCGAAGTAGCATCCGATCGGAGTCAGCGCCTCCTCGAATATGGAGCGTTCCTCCCTTTGGAGGGGCCGGTCCGGGTGGAATGAATATTCGCCTTGGAGCGCCCAGCCGCTGGTGCCGAGCACGGTGTTGAAGCTCACGCCGACGGTCTTGAGATCTTCCGGGTATTCCACGAAATAGCGGGCCGCCTCGGCGTAGTGATCGATGGCATGAAAGCCAGCAAGGCCTTCGGCAAGGCCGCTGATTTGCTGAGAGGCAGCAGCTTGGAACTCCGGTGATGCGAGTGTTTGCCTAATGATTTCTTGACCTTGCGGCGTTGCAACTGCACTTTGCGGAAGCCCGCGGCTTATGGCGGCAAGGGTTGCCAAGTGCTGCAACGTATTGGGGAAACTCGCTCCTTGGAATCTTCCGGCGACGCCCACACTGGCAAGCAACTCCCCCAAAGCCGGCACTTTGCCAGTCACGAGCGGCAAACGGCTGTGCGCGTTCACAAAGTAGAAGCCGAACTCGGTATCGTTCAGGGCCGGGGACAGGTAGCGCAGCGCCACGCCGTACTGGCCATCATCCGGGGGTTCCCGATCATTGGTGCGCGCGATCGCGGGGAAGGGTTCGTTGGCGCTGTACTGCAAGCCTAGATCGGCAAGATCCGCGTTTAGGGCTGACTCCAGCCCCGGAACGGCCCGGATGCCGTCCGAAAGTTCGCCGAAATCTGGCAGCGTGAGAAGCGCGTGCCGACCACCCGCGCCCACGTAGTCGTTGGACGAGAAATAAGTGCCGACGGGATCGATCTCTGTCTTCTCCCAGCCGACCTGGTAGAAGCCCTCCACCGAGAGGTCGGGAACCGGCTCGACCGCCGCATACACCATGGGAACGGGCAGCAGCGCGTCACGCAATTCCGCACCCGGCGTGCGCAGCCGGCTCACGTCGACGGGATTGATTACGTTGATTCCGTTCGGGACGAACGTGCTTTCGCCCCAGTTCAGGACCTGGTTGCCGACCCTCAGGTCCAGCGGCACGCCGCCGGGGTCGAACGCCCCGGAAGCATAGAAGTCGAGAAGCCGGAAGCCTTGGGCCGCGACATCCTTGGCCTCGTCGGACAGCGGCGTCGTCTCGCGCACCCCGTTCAGGTTCTCGAAGTCAACGAAGCCGTGCATGCGGACGAACAGGTCCAGGTTGCCGCTCGTGATCTCAAGTTCCGTCGTGAGGCTCGACGTGTTGCTTACCAGGCCCCGGCCGTAGTTCAGGTTGCCGTCGTCCGAGTTGGCCGAAGACAGGGTTTCGTCACGTTCCGAGGCGCGGAAAGTCAAACCATGTGTGAACGTGAAGTTCGCGGTCGCGGACATGTCACCGCCCGGAAATCCCTGGGAGCTCGCCGGCATGCCGAACAGCAGCGCGGCAAGACCAATGAATGCCGCCCGCGTGGCAATCCTGCCAGTCGAACGAGAGTTCCTGAAATTCGCTTGGCGTGGAGGTCGGATGATGAAATTTCGACTATCTGGAAAGATCATGGACTCTCCTTTCTAAATTGCCTGGCCGACAACCCAAGCACCGCATGCGCTAATGCGTCGCGCGCCCTTTTTGACCCTACATTTAGCGCTACCGTGCACGATTCGTCGCACGATCACAACCAACAACCAACTCCGGCCCTTCGGCCAACGGACTCCGTCTCCACTGTCTCCGCACCGCCCGATCCCTGAAATTCACCCTGGCGACCGTCGAGGTGCGTTCCTTGCACCACATGGCTGGCGGCAGCGTGCAGCACGCAGGCCGGGAGCCAGCTGCGGTCGCGAAGCCTGGCCGGGAAGCCACCTCTTCAAAACGGCGCAGCGTGCTCACGCATCGCGCTTGGTGCACCGCTGCCGTTCCCGGCCGCGTGCCCGACGGTCCGATCCACTTTCTACGGCACGCCAAGATCGTGATGCCCGTCCATGGCCTTGCGGATGCGCGACGCGTCATCCGGCGCAACCCGTGTCACGGTGAACCTCACGTGATCCGGTCCGGCCCCTGTTTCGTCTTGCGGCCAGTCGCCGCCATGGACGAGTTGAGCGCGGCATTCACGCGACACTGGAAGCTTCATGCAGGACAGGCGGATCGCGCGCGGCAAGGTTCCGTTCGGCTTCCGGCGTCGCGCAGTATTGACAAGCGGCGGAACGGGCTGCCATGGGAACCGTCAACTCACCCGGGAAGCCGACCCACTTGACCGACGACCGAAAATCTCTGCTGATCACCGGTTGCTCATCGGGCATCGGTTACGATGCGGCGCACGGCATGGCGGCGCGCGGCTGGCGGGTTCTTGCCGCGTGCCGCAGGAAATCGGACTGCGCGCGGCTCGAAGACGAGGGGCTGGAAAGCCTCGTGCTGGACTACGAGGACCAGGCGGGGATCCATGAAGCCGTCCGCGAGGTGCTTGCACGGACGGACGGCAGGCTTGACGCCGTCTTCAACAACGGTGCCTACGCGGTTCCGGGCCTGATCGAGGATCTTCCAACCGACGCGTTGCGGGCCATCTTCGAGGCGAACTTCTTCGGGCAGCACGAGTTGACGAAGTGCCTGTTGCCCACCTTCCGGCGACAGGGACACGGCAGGATCCTCATGAACTCGTCCGTGCTGGGCTTCTTTGCGCTTCCGTGGCGCGGCTCCTACAATTCGACCAAGTTCGCGGTCGAAGGCTGGGCCGACACGCTGCGCCGGGAACTGAGAGGCACCGGCATTCGCGTGATCCTGATCGAGCCCGGGCCGATAACAAGCAGCATCCGCCAGAATTCGATTCCCCATTACGAGCGCTGGATCGACGTGCCGTCATCCGCCCGGGCGGAAGACTACCGGACAAAGCTGGAACCGCGGCTCTACGCCGACTCGCCGAAACCCGACCCGTTCGAACTGCCTGCCAGTGCCGTCACACGCCGCGTCGCGCATGCCTTGACGCATCCGAACCCTCGCCCCAGATACCGCGTTACGTTCCCGACGAAATTCATCTACCTTGCAAAGAGGTTCATGACGACGCGCATGCAGGACCGATTCCTGCAGCGTAACTAAAAGGGTCCTTTCGCTGCGCCCCGGACAGGTCACCGACGCAAGGGAGTAGTCATGCCGCTTGACAACCCGCTCTTCCTGACTTCGACGGTTTTTTTGCGTAACGCATTGATTGCGAACGATTCACATGCCGGATTAGGCACTACATTTTGGCGTCGGGTGCGGCGGCTGGCGCCTCAGGCCCGGGCGGATTTCGTCTCCGTGCCGCGCGCGGTCAGCTCGTACGGGCGGTCCGAGACGTCCAGCCCGAGCGTGGCGTAGATGTCCTTCGCCTCCGCGCTCGGGCGCGAGGGAATGACGTAGCGCTTGCCGGTCTCCGGGTCGTGCAGCACCGAGCACTGCCGGTCGTTGAGCGCCTCGCGAATGACCCGCGGCGACATGGGCCGTTTCTGAAGCGCCACCCGCCGGGCGAGATGGCGCACGCAGGCATAGGCCATGAAGGCGATCGCCAGATGGGCGCGGATGCGCCGGTCGGTCCAGTGGAACACCGGCCGCACCCGCAGGTCGTGCTTGGTGATCCTGAAACTCTCCTCGACCTGCCAGAGCTGGCGGTACCGGTCGAAGAGCTCCCGCACGCCGACGCCCCCGAGATTGGTGACGACGCCGTGCAGGCCGTCCCAGCGCTCGGCGGCATGGACCTTCTCCTCGTCGACCTCCAGGCTGGCCTCGCCGACGACCCGGACATAGCGGTGATATCCGCTCTTGCCGAGCAGCTGCTTCGGCGTCCCGCTCTTCCCGAGGCGCCGGATCAGCTTCGCCACCGCGCTGCGCCGGTCGTGGGCGTCCTTGCGGGCGCGCTTCGCGCTCCATGACACCACCAGGCGGCGGCCGCCGTGACGGAAGACGCCGACCTTCAGGTCGCTGCCGGGAACGCTGCGGTAGCGGGAGACGTCGAGGACGCGCCCGGTCAGGGCCTTCGGCAGGTTGCGCAGCCGGGCGCCGACAACGAACCGGCAGCCCAGCGCCTCGAGGCCGGCCAGGTTGTCCTTGCCGAACATGCCCGCGTCGGCGACGATCACCGCCCGGGCCGTCCCGGGATGCATCGTGCGCAGCGTCGGGATGAAGCTGTCCCCCTCCCAGCTGTTGCCCGGGAAGACCTCGTAGCCCAGCGGCAGGCCGCCGCGCGTCACCGCCAGCGCCAGAAGAACCTGGACCTCGCCGTGCTTGCCGTCCTTGCTGTAGCCGTAGGCCCGCAGCGTGTCCTCGCAGGTGGACTCGAAGAACAGCGTCGTGCAGTCGAACAGGACCAGGTCGATCGGCTCGGGAAACAGCGAGCGGGTGTGCGCGCCGACCCTCTCCCGCATCCCGGCGATGGCCGCGTCGTCGAGCCGGTCCATCATCCGGTAGACCTTCTCCAGCGGCACGTGAACGCCGAAGTCCCTCTCCAGCCGCCGGACGCTGGCCCGCTTGCTGTCCGGATTGGCGATCCGGGCCATCACCGTGTGGTACAGGACCCGGTTCGACATCCGCTGGCGGCCCGCAGGAAGCACCAGGTCGAGGCCGAGGTCCCGGTAGATGCGGCCATAGACCTCGTGAATCCCGCTGATGACCCGGTGCTCCTCGCGCAGGCGGCTCAGGTCCTCGACCGGGAGCGGCCCGCCCGTGCCGCGGCGGCGGCCCGCCTCGATGGCGGTCTCCGCCACCTGTTCGGGCGGGAGAAGGCCCGGGCGGCGCTTGTGCAGCATCCTGGACTTGATGTGCTCGGCAAGCTGCCTGAGCGTGCCTTCCTCCTCCGCGTCCATGGCGACGCCGACATGGCGGACGATGCGCTGGCGGACCTTCTTGCCCTCGCGGACGGACTCGACGATCTGGACCGACTTCCTCGGAGAGTTCCGGGATGTCTTGACGCGAACGAACATGGCGGGACGATAGGGGGCTGCGGGGGATCTGTCAATGAAATGCGGCCTCTAGGCACTACAACGGCGCTTTCGGGCGGCGACGAAAAAAATCGCGTTCATTCAACGGCTTGAAAGGCGCCCGGTTCGGCAGTCAAGCGAAAACCGTCGAAGTCAGGAGAGGCACCGGCATTCGCGTGATCCTGATCGAGCCCGGGCCGATAACAAGCAGCATCCGCCAGAATTCGATTCCCCATTACGAGCGCTGGATCGACGTGCCGTCATCCGCCCGGGCGGAAGACTACCGGACAAAGCTGGAACCGCGGCTCTACGCCGACTCGCCGAAACCCGACCCGTTCGAACTGCCTGCCAGTGCCGTCACACGCCGCGTCGCGCATGCCTTGACGCATCCGAACCCTCGCCCCAGATACCGCGTTACGTTCCCGACGAAATTCATCTACCTTGCAAAGAGGTTCATGACGACGCGCATGCAGGACCGATTCCTGCAGCGTAACTAAAAGGGTCCTTTCGCTGCGCCCCGGACAGGTCACCGACGCAAGGGAGTAGTCATGCCGCTTGACAACCCGCTCTTCATTCCGGTGGTGATCGCCGTCGTGATCGTCCTTGTCGTCCTCATGACCGGAATCGGCGGTTTTGCCCGCGGAGGCGATTTCAACCGCAAGCATGCCAACAGGATCATGCGGTACCGAATCTACGCGCAGGCCGTTGCCGTCATGCTTATCCTCGCATTTGTCCTCGTCGGCTGCGGAGGATGACATGGTCGTCTTGAACAGGATCTACACGAGAACCGGTGACGGCGGCGACACGGCGCTTGGCGACAACGCCCGTGTCCCCAAGCACTCGGTGCGGGTCTCGGCCTACGGAACCGTGGACGAGTTGAACGCGGCACTTGGTGTCGCGAGGCTGCATGCCGAGGCCAAAACCGTTGATGACGCCCTTTCGCGCATTCAAAACGACCTGTTCGATCTCGGGGCGGATCTCTGCCGCCCTGACATGGAGAAGGATGTCGAGGCCGGATTTCCGGTTCTCAGGATGTCAGACAGCCAGACGAAACGGCTGGAGGCCGAAATCGACGCGATGATCCAGCTGCTTGAGCCGCTGAAGTCATTCGTCCTTCCGGCCGGGTCCGCGCTCGCCGCACACCTGCATCTTGCACGTACCGTTGCGCGGCGGGCGGAACGGTTGACCACCGAGCTCGCAAGTGCGGAAGAGGTGAACGTGGCGGCGCTGACCTATCTCAACCGCCTGTCAGACTGGCTGTTCTGCGCGGCCCGCATCGCAAACGACGAAGGCCGCGCCGATGTCCTCTGGACTCCGGGCGCAAACCGCTAGGGCCGGCCGGGACGAGAGTCCGGCTGCAGGCCGCCGGGGAAGGCCCGCGATCGGATCAGGTCATCGCCTTTACGCGCGAGGCAAAGCGCGAAATTTTCCGAGCGACCGTGTTCTTGTGGTAGATTCCCTTCGTCACGCCGCGCATCAGTTCGGGCTGCGCCGCTCGAAGTTCATCCCGCGCCGCCTCCTTGTCGCCTGACGCGATCGCGTTCTCGACCTTCCTGAGATGCGTGCGAATGCGCGAGCGGCGCGCCTTGTTGACAGCCTGGCGACGGACGTTCTGCCGCGCGCGTTTCTTGGATTGGGGCGAGTTGGCCATGTTCGTGGTCCCTGTTCCGGGTCTTGATCAGATCGCGATGAAGCCCGGGCCGGTCACCTGACCGGCAGACACATAGCCTGAGCGGGCTCCACGCGCATGCTGGCGGGGCGCATAAAGCAATCCCGCGCCTTTGAAAAGGCCCTATTTGTCGCGGAAGCGGGGCTCGCGCTTCTCCACGAAGGCCGCCATGCCCTCAGCCTGGTCGTGGGAGGCAAAAAGCGCATGGAACATCCGCCGTTCGAACAGGATGCCCTCGCGGAGGGTCGTTTCGTAGCTGCGATTCACGGCTTCCTTCACCACCATGCTCGTCAGCATCGACTTCTCGGCAACGCGCCGCGCTGCGGATGTCGCCTCTTCCATCAACGCCTTTGCCGGCACGACGCGACTCACGAGACCCGCACGTTCCGCTTCCTCGGCATCCATGAAACGCCCGGTCAGGTGCATGTCCATGGACTTGGACTTGCCCACGAAACGCGTCAGGCGCTGCGTGCCGCCGATGCCGGCGACGATTCCAAGGTTGATCTCGGGCTGGCCGAACTTGGCCGTGTCCGCCGCGATGATGAAGTCGCATGTCATGGCCAGTTCACATCCTCCGCCGAGGGCGTAGCCGGCGACGGCTGCAATGATCGGCTTGCGGCATTTCAGGATGGCCTCGGTCTCTGCCGTGTAGAGATCCTCCGTCAGGGCCTGCACGAAAGTCTTGTTCGACATTTCCTTGATGTCGGCGCCGGCAGCGAACGCCTTTTCCGAGCCTGTCAGGATGATGCAGCGCACCTTGTCGTCTGCAGAAGCCTCGTCGAGCGCCTGTGAAAGCTCTCCGAGCAACTCCAGGCTCAACGCGTTCATCACGTCGGGGCGGTTCAGGCGAATGGTCGTGACGTGGTCTTCCGTCTCGACGACGATCGTTTGAAAGGCCATGTGATCAGTCCCAGCAGATTCGGTCACGTGAAGCCTTAACAGTCAAGATAGGCAGATCAAGCCAAACTCTGGCCTAACGCTGGCATTTCGGGCAGTGGAAGCTGGACCTTCCGGACTGCACGGTGCGCACGATCCGCCCGACGCAGCCGGGTTTCAGGCAGGAATCCCCTTCGCGGCCATAGACGCGAAACGTGTGCTGGAAGTATCCCAGTTCCCCGTCCGCCTGCCGATAGTCCCTGAGACTTGAGCCGCCTGCAGCTATCGCCTCCGACAGGACATCCCGGATATGCGGCACAAGGCTCGCGATCCTTCTGGCGGCAAGGCGCGACACGCGCCGGGTCGGCGAGACTCCCGCCCGATGCAACACTTCGCAGACATAGATGTTGCCCAGGCCGGCCACAACGCGCTGGTCCAGGAGCGCGGACTTCACGGGCGTCCGGCGACCCTTCAGGACGCCGGTCAGGTAGACTTCGTCGAACGCATTCCCCAGCGGCTCCGGCCCGATTCCGGCCAGCAGTCGATGCTGCTCCGCCGAGTCCGTCGCCACCAGGTCCATGGCGCCGAAGCGGCGCGGGTCGTTGAAGGTCACGCGGGCGCCGCCATCCATGTGAAACGCCACGTGATCGTGCTTCTCGTGCATCCTGTGCCGGTTTCGGAAGGTGCCTGGCGCGTCACCTGAAATCAGGATGCGGCCTGACATGCCGAGATGAACAAGCAGCGTCTCTCCGCTCGACAGGTCCGCAAGCAGGTACTTGGAGCGGCGTCGCAGCGACATGACCCGCGTCCCCGAAACCCGCTCCGCCATGCGCTCCGGGAACGGCCAGCGAAGATCCGGCCGGTTGACGTCGGCCCGCAGGATCCGCGTTCCTTCCATCACCGGCAGCAGGCCGCGGCGGACGGTCTCGACCTCCGGAAGCTCAGGCATGGCCGTTCGAGGGACCGGTTTCTGACACGCTTGCTCTCTTGCCGGATTCGACTGCCGCCATGGCACCGCGCCCTTCCTCATTCACGGCTTCCGGGACATGGCCCGCCCTGCCTGCCGCCGTCCCGTGCCTCTCTGGCGGGCGGCGTTCCTGCACGATACCCGAATCGGGCGCCGCCTTCCAAAGGGAATTCATCCACATAGTCCACGGACCGGAATCGACGGCGGTCAAGGTTGATTCCCTTGGTTTTCTGAACATACAAGGACAAGGTTTTGCGGCTCGCTGCGAAGGGCGTGATGATCGACGGAAACGAAAACACGACGCATTTCGGTGCCCGCGAGGTGCGCGAGGACGAAAAGGCCGGCCTTGTCCAGGACGTCTTTTCGAGCGTCGCGTCGCGGTACGACTTGATGAACGACCTCATGTCCGGCGGCATTCACCGACTCTGGAAGGATGCCATGATGGACTGGCTGGCGCCCCGAAGCCATCAGCGCCTTCTGGACGTGGCCGGCGGCACGGGAGACGTCGCGCTCCGGTTCCTGAAGCGCGCGCACGGGGCGTCCGCGGTCGTCGTGGACATGACGGAACCCATGCTGGACGAGGGACGCAAGCGGGCCGAGAGGTCCGGCCTGTCGGACCGCGTTGAATGGGTGGCAGGCGACGCGATGTCCCTTCCCTTCCCGGACTCCGACTTTGACGTCTGCACGATCTCCTTCGGCATTCGAAACGTCACCAGGATCGGGGACGCGCTGGCCGAGGCCTTCCGCGTGCTTCGGCCTGGCGGGCGGCTGATGGTGCTGGAGTTCTCCCGCGTGTCCGTCCCGGCCTTGCGGGGACTCTACGATCTCTACTCCTTCGGCGTGATCCCCCGCATCGGCCAGGCGGTCACGGGGGACGGGGACAGCTATCGGTACCTGGTCGAATCGATCCGTCGGTTTCCGGACCAGGACTCGTTTGCCGCGATGATCCGCCAGGCCGGGTTCGAGCAGGTCAGGTATCGCAACCTGTCCATGGGCATCGCGGCGCTGCATTCGGGATGGAAGATCTAGATGCGCGGGCCGCACAACATATTTCGGCTCGTTCGCGCCGGGGCCACCTTCGAACGCGCCGGGGCGATGCGGACGGTGCTGGAGGCCATGAATGCGCCGCGCTCCGTACGCATTGCCGCGCGCGTGCTCGGCTGGCCGTTCAAGTGGCTCGGGCACAAGGGTGACGCGAACCTGCCGACGGTGACCCGGGCGCTCACGGCCATGGGGCCGGCCTTCATCAAGCTCGGACAAACCCTGTCGACGAGGCCGGATGTCGTCGGTCACGACCTGGCCGAGCAGTTGCGCCTTCTCCAGGACAACCTGCCGGCCTTCCCGACCGTCACGGCAAGGAACGTGATTGAAGCCGAACTGGGCGCTCCCGTCGATGAGCTCTTCTCGGAATTCTCCGACTCGGTGGCGGCGGCTTCCATTGCGCAGGTTCACAAGGCCCGCCTCGCAGGATCCGGCGAAGCGGTGGCCGTCAAGGTCCTGCGTCCCAGGATCGTGCGGAACATGCGGCGCGACATCGACGCATTCTACTTCGCCGCCCGCGTGATCGAGACGCTGGCGCCTGCATCGAGGCGGCTGAGACCTCTTGATGTCGTTGCACATTTCGAGGGCGTGGTCATGGCCGAACTGGACCTCCGGCTCGAGTCGGCGAACGCATCCGAATACGCTGCGAACGCGGTCAAGGACGAAGGACTCCGCGTTCCCATGACGCGGTGGGACCTGTCGTCAAGGCGGGTGCTGACGCTTGACTGGCTGGACGGCATTTCGCTCAGCGACATTGGCGCTCTTGACCGGGCGGGACATGACCGGGTCCGGATTGCCGAAACGGTGATGACGACATTCCTGAGCCATGCCCTGCGCGACGGGTACTTTCACGGCGACATGCACCAGGGAAACCTGAGGGTGGCCGGGAACGGCGATCTCGTGATCCTCGACTTCGGGATCATGGGCCGGATCGACGCCTATACCCGCCGCGTCTACGCCGAGATCCTGATCGGCTTCATCCGCAGGGACTACCAGCGCGTCGCCGAGGTTCACTTCGAGGCCGGGTATGTCCCGAGGGACCGCAATGTCACCGAATTCGCGCAGGCGCTTCGTGCCGTCGGAGAACCGATCTTCGGAATGGAGGCAAGCCGGATTTCCATGGGGAGGCTTCTGAGCCACCTCTTCGAGGTCACGGAACGCTTCGGAATGGAAACCCGCACAGAGCTCCTGCTGCTGCAAAGGACCATGGTCGTGGTCGAAGGCGTCGCACGGTCCCTCGACCCGCACGTGAACATCTGGAACGTCGCACGGCCAACCGTCGAGCGCTACATCGCCGAAAACGTCGGGCCCAAGGCTGTCCTCCGCGAGGCGCTTCGGACGGTGCGAGTGCTGAACCGCTTCGGGCCCAAGCTGCCGGAGATTGCGGAGGACATCCTGATTCGGCAGATGCGGGCGCCCGCCGCGCCGGATCGGCAACCGTGGCTTGGCCGCGCGCTGCTTCTGGTCGCCGTCGCCGTCATCGGCTTTGGCATCGGTTTCCTTGTCTAGGGCCGCCCGCGGCGGGCTTCACGCGGCACCTTCGCACCGGATGACGAAGGGCCCTTGAAGTGAAGAGCTCATGAGTTGCCGCGGTTGATTTCAGCGAAGAAATTGATCGATCGCCGCTTGCCTCGTCGCTGTCATTGTGACGTCATATGTGATGTTCTTTCTGACAAGAGAATTGTCGTGAAATTCGTTATGGACACGAATGTCATTGTCGCCGGCTTGCGCAGCCCCGCTGGTGCTTCCGCACGCCTGCTTGGATTGGCTGTGACCGGTGTGTTCACGCCGATCATGTCTGTGCCGCCGGTGCTGGAATATGAATCAGTGTGCTGCTGGCCACAGCATCTGTCCGTGTCGGGCCTGAGCCCCAACGATGTCGGTGAGGTGCTCAACGCGCTATGTGGTGCCGGAAAGGAAGTTGTTCCGCATTTCCAATGGCGTCCGCAGTTGCGAGACCCGAACGACGAATTGGTTCTTGAGGCCGCCGTGAACGGTCGCGCGGACGGGCTCGTCACGTTCAACTCCGGGCACTTCAACGGTCCCGCGCAACAGTTCGGAATTGTGCTGATGACGCCCCAAGATGCACTGAAGAGGATTGGACCATGAAACAGACCTCCTCCTATCCGTTGAGAATGCCGATGTCTCTCAAGAACGCCGTTGCAGAAGTGAGCCGAGAAGAGGGAACCAGCATCAACCAGTTCGTGATCGTCGCCATCGCCGAGAAGCTCGCCGCGCTTCGCACCGAGCGCTTCTTCGCTGAGCGGCGCGCCCTGGCCGACGTGGATGCAGCGCAGCGCATCCTGTCTCGGGATGGCGGGCAACCTCCGGACCCGGAAGACCGGCTGCCGCAGGTCGGCGAAAGCGAATGAGTCTCGTCAGATCACCAAGAATGGCGACCCTTGCTGCATGGCGTGACGAACATCGCGTTCTCTCGCCCATGCTCGCTCGGCCGCACCGAAAGAGGCCTGCCGAGCGACGTGCCTGTTCCGTGTGCGCCATGGCCAGAGCTGCAGGCGTCATCCTGCAGCTCTTCAAGAACGACTTCGCGAGAACTGACATTGCCTGAAGATGCCAAACGAACGCTTGCAACACGGACAGTGATTTGGCGGTCAACCGGCTCGTTCCACTCCGCCTTCTTCCCGGGACCATCCGTTGCGAGCAGCAACAGCGCTTCGACACCGCGAAGGTCGCAGGCGGTCTCCGGTCGCGAGGCCGGTGTCGGCGTGTGACCGACTGCCCGCGGTGCACCGAATCCTCGGCGGCCCAAGGATCGCGAATCCGTCCAGACGGACCAGCGCATGAAGGCGGACCGGCACGCAGCTGCCACTCTCGGGCGTGGGCCGCCTGGTTGCGTGAGCGCTGCCGGCCAGACGAAGCGGCATGATCGAGAAGGGCGCGCCGTCGTACAATCGAGCCCCGTCCCCGGCTCTGCGGCAGCTCCTCGCAGCCGACGGGCCGATGGCGCCGCTGCTTCGGCCGCGGAAGGCCAGCGGCATCGAGATCGAGGTCCAGTTCCGCGGTGGCAGCGAAGTCCATCTCTGTTGCGGCCTGACTTGCATCTTGAAGTGTCGCAGGAAGGGCGGCAGCTCGATACGGGTCGGGACCGGTCGGAAACACGCCTGCCAGCCTGGCGCGAACGGCCTGTTTCGTCCGGGCAGCCGTTGCGTGGGCAATGGCGGCGCAGACGTGAGTGACGTCTGGTCGGTTGGCGATCTTGCTTTCGCGAGAGCCTTGGAGACGTTTCTGGACGGAGTGACGGTCGGCGAAAGGCAGGCGAAGGAAGGCTTGATTCAGGCCCGCTGGTCGAGGGTGACGGCACCGTGGACGGTGTTCGACAAGGAGGCGCAACTGGCCTATCCGTCGAAGCTGGCCCGGGAGCGCCGCTTGTCCGAGGCGTTTCGTCCATCGGTGGAAGCAGCGCGCAGCCAGGTGCACGCGCTGGGGCTGCGCCGGAACTGGGCCAGGCTGTCGGCGGCCAAGACAAGACTGAAGGTCGATGCGCTTGCGGTTGACCCCGAGGGAAACCTCGTGCTCCTGGAAATCAAGGATGCGTCCGGGTCCGCGTCGGAGGTATATTACGCTCCGTTCCAGCTCCTTCAGAATGTCTGGGAGTGGCAGCGAGCGCTGCCCGCGGTGCGCCGTTCGCTTCAGGAATTGCTGGATGCACGCATGGAACTGGGCCTGACGCCGAGCGGCGTGGCGCAAGTCACCGGCGGAATCCGGGCAGCGGTCGGCTTCGGCGCTGATCATAGGAGCGAAGAGGTGAAGTTTCGGCATTCCGAGGTTCTGAATGCCGCCAATGCGCATCTTCCCCCAGGAGTCCCGCCGATCGAAACCTGGGCCTTGGCGAATGGGCAACCCACACGCCTGGAATGATCGGCACCGAAGCATGAATCGGGGCTTTGCCGCTTCGCAAGCGTGAGCGCTAGCCAGCTACGGAGAACTTGTCGAATCGCGCTGTCGTGCCCCAAGAGGTTTTCATGCCCGACCTTCTACCCGCTCTTGAACTGCTCTTGGGCAAGGACCGGGAGCCAAGGGCTGACTTCAAGCCGGATGGCAGCAGGGTTTTGGCGTCATGGAAGGGAAAACGGGATGGCCGATCAACCCGCGAAGTTCGAACTGCCGGGGCCGGTGAAACTGGTCCTGAAACCTGGCAGCTCTCAGCCGAGAAAGGCAGGGATGGAGGAGGAATTTGACATGCCGGGCCTGTCGCTGGACGAATTTCGGGCGACGTATTTCCGGCCCTTCGTCATCCGGCGCGGCCATGCCGACGGATGCCTCCGAAAGGTTTGCGCCCATGCCACCCCAACCGGTTCGCCGGAACCATGAGTCGGGACGGACAGGTTCTTCAGGGTCGATGTTGACTGCGTGTCACGCCCAAAGCGCTTCGTGCAGCGCGCAACCCTGCCATCCGCGCTTGGGGCTCGCATTGCTCCGAGACCGAACAGGCGAGCCTTGCGTCAAGGATGCCCTGGATGCGCATTTCACTAGAAAACTCCAATCCGTTCGACTACCCCGACGCAAAACGGGGGGAATTCCGAAGTGCCCAAACCCATGCTTCGAAGCCGGAAGTGGTTCAGCAATCCAGACAATCGCGAGATGACCGCGCTCTATCTCGAACGATATCTCAACTACGGCCTGACACCTGAAGAGCTGCAATCCGGCAAGCCCATCATTGGAATCGCCCAGACCGGCAGCGACCTGTCGCCCTGCAACCGCCATCATCTCGAACTTGCCAAGCGAGTGCGCGACGGCGTGAACGCAGCCGGCGGGACGGCCATGGAGTTCCCGGTGCACCCGATCCAGGAAACCGGAAAGCGGCCGACGGCATCGCTTGACCGCAACCTTGCCTACCTGTCGCTGACCGAGTCGCTCTACGGATATCCCATCGACGCCGTTGTCCTGCTGATCGGCTGCGACAAGACCACGCCGGCACTTCTCATGGCCGCTTCCACGGTGAACGTCCCGGCGATCGCCCTGTCGGTCGGACCGATGCTGAACGGCTGGTTTCGCGGGCAGCGCACGGGTTCCGGAACGGTCGTCTGGAAGGCACGCGAACTCCATGCGGCCGGGGAAATCGACGATGCCGGGTTCATGGAGCTGGTGGCATCGTCCGCACCGTCCACCGGATATTGCAATACGATGGGCACCGCCACGACCATGAACAGCCTGGCGGAAGCGCTTGGAATGCAACTGCCCGGCTCGGCGGCAATTCCGGCACCCTATCGGGAACGTGGCCAGATGGCCTACGAAACCGGCCGCCAGATCGTCGAGATGGTAGGTTCCGATCGCAGGCCGTCCGACATAATGACGCGCAAGGCCTTCGAGAACGCGATCGTCGTCAACTCGGCCATCGGCGGCTCAACCAACGCGCCCATCCACCTGGCGGCCGTCGCCCGACATCTCGGCGTGCCGCTCTGCAACGACGACTGGCAGAGGCTCGGCCACAGGATACCTCTCATCGTGAACCTCCAGCCCGCCGGCGAATACCTCGGCGAGGACTATCACCGTTCCGGCGGGGTTCCGGCAGTCCTGGGCGAATTGATGGAGGCGGGCCTGTTGCCGCATCCGGACGCGCTGACCGCAAACGGCAGGACCATAAGAGAGAACTGCGGCAAGCGAAGAAGCGAAAACCCGGATGTCATCAAGACCGTTGCCGCGCCGATGATGCAGGATGCCGGCTTCATCAACCTCAAGGGCAACCTTTTCGAGAGCGCAATCATGAAGACGAGCGTGATTTCGGAGGAGTTCCGGGATCGCTATCTCTCGAACCCGGATGACCCCAACGCCTTCGAGTGTCGCGCGATCGTGTTCGATTCGATCGAGGACTATCACAAGCGCATCGACGACCCTGCGCTGGAGATCGACGAAAACTGCATTCTCGTCATGCGGGGCGCAGGCCCGATCGGCTATCCCGGAGGGGCCGAGGTCGTGAACATGCGTCCGCCTGCCTACCTGCTCAAGAAAGGCGTGCATTCGTTGCCTTGCCTCGGCGACGGAAGGCAATCCGGAACGTCGGGCTCGCCGTCGATCCTGAACGCTGCGCCGGAAGCGGCCGCAGGCGGAGGGCTGGCAATCGTCCGAACGGGAGACCGGATCCGAATCGATCTCAGGGCGTGCAGCGCCAACATGCTCGTCGACGACCCCGAGCTCGAGAAACGCCGCGCAGCCCTGCCCGAAAGGCCGTTCGCACCGGACAGCCAGTCGCCCTGGCAGGAGATCTTTCGCGAGAAGACCGCGCAGTTCTCGGAAGGCATGGTCCTCAAGGGTGCGCCGGACTACCAGGACATCGCGCGCACCAAGGGCGTGCCAAGAGACAACCACTAGAGGCCGCACCCGACCTTGGGCGCGGAGCCGGGCTCCCGAAGCCGGGGCCCCGCCGCCAATGCGCCGAGGTTCGCATGGCCGGCGCGCACGGTGCCGGCATTCAGGCTGTCCAGCGCACCTCGCCCAACCCCGAGATGTCGTAGCCGCCGAGCGCATCTGCCCGTTCCGCGAGCGCCGGGCTGCGGCAAAAGGCCAACAGCGCCTGGAACGGTTCCTCGAAGTAGGCGCGCCGGTCCACGAGAATGTCGAACCGTTCCAGCACGAGGGGCGCGAAGGCGAGGCCGAACGGCTTCGCCACGGACTCCAGCCCGAACGTCGCTTCGGCCAGGCCCTCGGCAACGGCAAGCGCGGCGTCCTGCTCGCTGCGAACCGGTTCGGTGAAGCGGACGTCGTCCGACGGGATTCCTGCGGCAGCCAGCAGATGCCTGAGCAGGATGTCCGCACCGGATTCGCGCTGCCGCGCGGCGACCTTCCTGCCCGCCAGGTCGCTTACGGCACTGCATCGGCCCGCATTCTCGGGCCGCGCGATCAGGCCGCGGCGGCGTGCGGCCCAGGACAGGAGAACGGCGTCCTGCCCGGAGCACTCCCTGTCGACAACGATCTCGTTCCACGTATTCGTGCCGGCATCGTGAATGTGCAGTCCCGCGGCAACGCCCTCTCCTGCAACGAACCGGGACACCCCGTCCCGGCTGCCGTCCAGAAGCAGCGCGAGGCCGCAACGTGACTGCCGCACCGCCCACTCCAGCAAGGGATCATGGCTTCCGAGAATGACCTTCGGCCGTTCCGTCCTGTCCAGCGGTCCGGTTCGCCGGTTCGCCATCCATGCTCGGATCTCGGCTTCGGGAAACAGGAGCTTGCCCGTTGCGCGCGAGCACGGCACCTTGCCCGATGCGGCCAGATCATACACCTTGCGCTCCTTGACGCGCAGCAGGTCGGCCAGTTCGTGAACCGTCAGGAACTCGTGGGCCTGCCCGGTCATTTCGCCTTCCTCGCATTTGGAAAGAACAGCTGCCGGCCCCTTTTCGCGTGCGACGCGATCGCGTCCTGGCCCTCTTCGGAAACCAGCCAGTCAACGAGGGCCTGACCTTCCTCTGCCCGCACGTTTGCGCATCTCTCGGGGTTTACGAGCATCACGCCGTACTGATTGAAGAGCGCCGGATCGCCTTCGACATGGACCCTGTAGTCCTGTGTGTTGCCAAAGGTGATCCAGGTGGCACGGTCGGTCATGACGTAGGCGCCCATGCCGATGCCCGCATTCAGGGTGGCGCCCATGCCCGACCCGGTCTCGCGATACCAGTGGCCCGAGGCCGGTGTCGGATCAATTCCTGCCATTTCCCAAAGCCCGCGCTCCTTGCGGTGGGTTCCGGAATCGTCCCCCCTTGACGCAAAGATGACTTCGGCATCAGCGATCCGCTTCAGCGCCGTGCGGACATCGTCAAGCCCCGCGATTCCCGCAGGATCGTCCTGCGGGCCAACGATGACGAAGTCGTTGTACATGACATCGAACCGTTCCACGCCTCCGCCGTCGGCAACGAACTTCTCCTCGGCGGGCTTCGCATGCACGAGCAGCACGTCTCCGTCACAATTGGCCGCATTTCGAATCGCCTGGCCCGTTCCCACCGCGACGACGTTGACCTTGATGCCTGAAGCTTCCTCGAACCTGGGCAGCAGGTGGTCGTAGAGATCCGAATTCGCGGTCGATGTGGTGGATTGCAGGATGATGTCCGCGGCTCCCGCCGCCCCGCCAAGACTCGCGAGAAAGAGAATCGTCAGCAAGCGCATTTCACGTCTCCAGGAGCCGATCGAGATGCCCTGACAGGTAGGCGCGCGCCACGTTCGTTTCAGGGCCGTTGAAAAAGGCGTCGGCCAGCGCTTCTTCGACGACGCGGCCGTTGCTCAGGAACACGACATCGTCCGCCAGCCTCCGGGCCTGCTGGATGTCGTGGGTCACGAAGATGATGCGTACGCCCTCCCGTGCCGCGGTCGCGACAATGCCTTCGATCGCCTGGACGGATTCCGGATCGAGGCTGGCAGTCGGCTCGTCGAGGAACAGCGTGTCCGGCTCGGTCGCGAGCGCCCGCGCGATCGCCAGTCTCTGCTGCTCGCCACCGGACAGGCGGCGGGCCGGCCGGTCGGCCAGCGAGGCAAGGTCCACGCGGTCAAGCAGGTCGTGGCAGCGGCTTCGATCCTTGCCACGAGCCTTCAGAACGAAGTCGATGTTCGCAGCCACCGAGCGTCGAAGAAGCACAGGCTTCTGAAACACCAACGCCTGCGCCTTGCACAGTGCTGGCGAGAGCGGCTCTCCCCCGACCAGGATCTCTCCGGCAGAGGGACGGATCAGCCCGTGCATCAAGCGCAGAAGGAGGCTCTTGCCTGCGCCGTTGGGGCCCATCACGACCGTCGTGCCGGTCGGCCCCAGCGTGAGCGCTGGCACGTCGATCAGCCTCGCCTCCGCCACGTCGTAAGCCAGTGCCCGGACCTCGATTCGGCTCGCACGCGTTCCGGTCGCGCCGCTCTCGCCCGCGCGCTCAGGCATCGGCCTGTCCGGCGGTTCCTGCACGGAGCCCGTGCACCGCCGCCGTCACGGCCATGGCAAGTGCGAGCAGCACGATGCCGAGGGCCAGGGCGAGCGGCAGGTTGCCCCTTGATGTCTCAAGCGTAATCGCGGTCGTCATGACCCGCGTCAGATGATCTATGTTGCCGCCTACGATCATGACGGCCCCCACCTCGGCCACGGCCCGCCCGAAGCCGGCAAGGGCAACGGTGAAGAGCGCAAAGCGTCCGTCCCAGATCAGCGCCTGGATGACCTGACGTGCTGAAAGGGCAAGGGAACGAAATTGCTCCGCATATTCGAGATGCAGGTCTTCGAGGACCTGGCGCGACAAGGCCACCACGATGGGAGCGATGAGAATCGTCTGCGCAATTATCATCGCGGTCGGCGTGTATAGCAGCCCCAGGAAGCCCAGCGGCCCCGAGCGCGAAAGATGGAGATAGACGACCAGGCCGACCACGACGGGCGGCAAACCCATCAGCGCGTTGATCAGCACAAGGACCGGACCACGGCCCGGAAACCGGGTGACCGCAAGGATCGCCCCAAGGGGCAGGCCCAGAACGCAGGCAATCGACGTCGCGGAGAGGCTGACGTACAGCGACAGCGTCACGATCTCGAGGAGGTCCGCGTCCGCCGCGAGCAGAAGCCCGAAGGCCAGTGCGATTGCTTCGCCAATTTGCTGCAAAATTTTCCGCTTTTTGCAAAATTTACGGAATACTAGTGGCATTCAGACGATTGGCAAGGGATTTTGAACCTGCATGTCGATGACCCGTCCCTTGTCCGGTCCGCATGCATCCTGCCACGTGAAGCGACACGCCTTGGGACAGGCTGCCGGCGCAAGGTCGGCGACAGGGGCAAGTCACATGACGGCGGCCGCGGGCTTCGCGGCGGCCCCGACGAGCGGGCCTGCCAGAACCGGCGGCTCACCGCGCGAGCACTCGGCACGGGGCGCCACTTTCGCGCAGCCCGATTCCGTGCACGCCGCCCTGCTGAACTGCCTCGATCTCAGGGGGAATCTCGGGCCAGCAGCGGCACCCGAACCGACAATGGGCACGACAGCGTCAAGCCAGCGAGCAGGCCTCCCTTCGTGCAACGAGACCTGGAGATCGTTCGGCACTTAGTTCCCGGCATCGGAACCGTGGCTCCGTCAGCCGTGCGACCGTCATCCTGATGGACATGGCACGGACGATGAAGGTATGAGGGTCTCATGCTCAATCCGTTCCCGGAGGGCTGGTTTTTCGTAGCGCAGCGCAAGGCGATCGAAAGGTCTGGCCTCCTGCAAAGGACTTGGCTCGGCAACGAGGTCGTTGCCTGGTGCAACGATGCAGGCGACGTCTGCGTGGCGGAGGCTGTCTGTCCGCATCTAGGTGCCGACTTGAGTCCTGATGCCGGGGGACGGGTGCGAAATGGTTGCCTGGTCTGTCCGTTTCACGGGTTTGTGTACGATGCCACCGGCCGATGTGTCGCGACGCCATATGCACCCGCTCCGAAGTCCGCCAGATTGCGGGTGTTCGAGACAAGCGAGATTGCGGGGCTGATCTTTGCCTGGCATGGCATCGGTGATCGACCGCCCCAATGGCAGATCCCGTTGCCGCCGCCGAACGGGCACGATTGGAGCGAGCTCGAGATCCGCAGCATCAGGTTTGCAGGACATCCGCAGGAAACAACCGAAAACTCCGTCGATCTTGGGCACTTGCGGTACGTGCACGGCTACGACAGCGTCGGCAGGGCGGGCCCGCTCGTGATCGACGGTTCCTGTCTCATGGGCAGCTTCGACTTCAAGCGAACGCGGGCAGTCGCGGGCCTGGAGATCTTCAAGTATGATGTATCTGCCGTCACCAGCATACATGGGCTCGGGTATTCCATCGTCGACATTCGCGAGCACTCGATCGGCATCGATTCTAGGCTGTGGGTGCTGGCAACACCGATCGATGGCACGGACATCGAGGTGACACTGGTCAACCAGGTGCGGTTGCTGAGGCGTCCGAAGCGACCGATCGCCGGCATGCGCTTCCTTCCCGCGAGGCTGCGCACGTGGGTCCTGAACAAGATCCTGATTTCGGCTCAAAGACAAGACGTCATGCAGGATGTCGTCATCTGGCGCAGAAAGACGTTCCGGTCCCGTCCGCTTCTCTGCCGTTCGGACGGCGAAATCATGAAGTTCCGACGTTACTGCGAGCAGTTCTATCCCGATGGCCAGCTCGTCTTGGCAGACGAACACCTGGATTTCGAAGACTCTCCCGACGCAAGCGGTCCCAGGCAGACCGGCAAAGGTCGAGCCCGATCCGGGTAGCAGTTGTGGCTTGAGACCAACGCGGTTTCGGGTTCAGACTTTCTGAGACCGCGGTCGCGTTCTTCTCAAGTCGCCCGAGAGTGCGGTCGAATTGACCGCTGCTGGCTCACATTGCCGAGACAGAAACCCCTTGCGTGAGATTGTGCGATGGAATTCACGGTGCGAACCCGGCGGCATGCACAGGCGGCGGCATGCACAGGCGGCGCCCCGCCAGGTTGCAAAAAATCGTGGCACCCTCGTCATCAACGGCATCTGCAAAGTCGCCGTCTGCCAGCAGGAAGCAAGCCTTGCCGGCGTTTCGCGAACACCGCTTGCATCAACATGTCGGATGCGCCCGTCGGAATTCAGAGCGTGGCAAGAGGTGTGAGCGAGCGTGTGAACGAAAGGAGATGCCCTACCATTCTCGAAAAAGGGGTTCCGGGCAGCGGCCCGAAGGCGCGCCGGCGTTTCCGCCCGTGCTCGCTACACGGAATCCGCGGCAACTGCAGTTGAATCCTTCGCTTGCGCGCCATTGCGCGCGAAGACAATCGGAAACCAGTCCTCTCGAAGCCTCTCACCGGGCAGCATTCCGTGCCCGGGAAACGGCGGGGAGGTCCTGCCCGGTCGCTCGACGTAGCGTGCGTCGTCGCCAACAAAGCGAAGGGAGAACGCGCGCCGGCGACCAGTCGAGACGTTGCCTCGGGCTCCGTGCAGTATGTCAAAGCTGAATGCAACCGCGTCGCCAGGCTGCATCGGCCATTCTCGGATCTCCATGCCTTCGGCGTCAGGATCGGGCACGGGCATGTAGACGTCTTTGTCAGGGTAGAAGTTGTCCTCGTTCAGCCAGCGTGTCGGCAGCACCGGTTTCGGCCAGAGATGCGAACCCGCGACGCATCGGAGCGTGGCATCGGTGACCGGATCGACCGGCGACCAGAAACTTACGGTCTGTCGGCCTGCGACAAAATAGTATGGCCCGTCCTGATGCCAGGGCGTGGGCTTCGATGTGCCGGGCTCCTTGACCAGCACGTGTTCATGAAAGAACTGCGCCGTATCCGATTGCATCAGGCCAGCGGCAACCTCGGCAGCAGGAGAACGATGCAGTACCTCCTCGAATTCCGGGATGCGAGTCCAATTGCAGTAGTCATCGAAGAAGCGCCCGCTTTCACCTGACTTGAGATTTTCGGCAGCATAGGGACCAGGCTCCGCCATGTTCCGCTCGATGCCCGCTCGGATCGTATCAACATGTTCGACGAAAAGACCCTTGATCAACACGACTCCGTCTCGCTGAAAGGATTCGATGTCTGACTGCATGAGGCGTGGATGGGACATGCTCAATGCTTGGCCGAGCTGCCCAGCTTTGCAAGAGGAAGTCGCAGAAAAATCGCCGCATCCATGCCGACATTTGCAAATCGGAAATGTTGCAATGCCATTTCCCGAAAGTTCTGACCGATGGGCACCCTTCGACCAGTTGCTTCAGGACATGCAGGCCCATGATCGTTTCGTGATTGTACTTGTGCGTTCAAGGTTGGTCGCGAACGCCTTGAAGTCATCAAGCATCAAGCATCGTGCTTTGCACGTCCTCTGCTGCCAGGGCGAACGCGATTGGGGCCGGGGCGCAAGCCTTTATGCGAGGCTGGATCGACAAGGCGATTCCGGATCTTCGTGGCCTGCCGATTGCACGGCCTGGACCCGTGAAATCAATGCTTGCGGCGGCCAGACCGTCAGATTTGTCAAGTATGTAAGTCCCAAAGGGAAACCGCGTCTGCAAGACCGTGCCGAACTCTGCGGTTCCCCAGTGGAATCGGTTGTTCAAGTGATCCCGGTTGTCGGTCGTGGACCGGCTGCCGGCTGAAGCCCCCGCGAACACGGTTCCGCGCGAACAGCGCTGGGCCGGCTGTTGCGGGGCAAGGCTCTGAGCGGGCCGATCACTTCAGACGCTGTTGAGAAGACTATTGATCCACCATGCGGCAGCCTCAACCATCGACGCTAGGACGCAGCCAAAGTGTCAGCCACCATCTTTGGTTTGCGCTCGATCAGCGCCATAAGAACCATTGCGGCCCGATCCGGTGAACGCCGCCCTTGTTCCCAGTCGCGCAACGTCGCAACCGGCAGGCCATACCGTTCGGCAAATGCCGCCTGAGAGAGTTTCTGTTTCTTGCGGATTGCCGCAACATCCACCGTTTCAGGTATGAACACGCCAGCAGGCTCCATTTCGCCCTTTGCGATGGCAAGGGCGTCTTCCGCACTTTGGATCAGTTCTTTGCCAAAACTCATGTCGGTCTCCTTCACCTCTTTCCGCGCAACTTGTCCGCCAAGGGCTTTGCATTTGCGCGGTAAGCATCCGCGATCTTCGGCAGCAGCCTGGCCAACTCGTTCCGCTCTGCCTTGGTCAGGTTCGCCTTTGCGCCCTTGCCGTAAACTGCCAAGAGAAAGACAGGTACGTCATCGCCGCCGAAATATTGGATCGTTCGATATCCACCACTCTTTCCGCCACCACGACCCGGATGGCGCAACTTTCGCGCCCCGCCAGTGCCAGTCATGATATCACCGGCCAAGGGATCTTCGGCAAGCGCATTCACGATGCTCTCAATCTCTTCTTCAGAGAGCCCGTGACGCTTTGCCTGCGTCAAGAGAGTTGCTGTCCAAGTCACTGTGTGCATATCTTGTTTATACGGCATTGCCGTATAATGCAATTTCTCGAAAGCTCTGGCCTTTGGGACGCCCTCTGATCAGTTGCTTCAGGGCACACAGGCCCAAGACCGGTGCCATTCGGCGCCGTCAACACGACCCCCGCATGATCGCCCGTGAATGCGATCGATGCACAGGTTGCGGCCAAGAAAGCGGTGGAGCCACAACATTGCGGAGATCGGCCAAGCGATCAAAACGGGGAAAGCCAGCCCGCGAACTGGAACCCAATTTGTCAGCGACCCCTCCCTGAAGGGAGGGGCTTGAGGAACGAAGGTTCCGAGAGCCCATGCTGACCAGCACAAGAAAGGAGACTACGATCCAATCTACCTTGCACCATACGTTCAAGACCCACTCCGGGGTGCTTCCTCAGCCCCGGACCCTGGAAGATCTAGCGCGTCAATCAAGCTGGCAGTCTCGTTGAGGGGGCGTTTCCGGCTGCCGCCAGCGCAAGGAGGGCGTAGCCCGACTGGAGCTGGCGGCAGCCGGAACGACGCTCTTTCTCCCCCTCCCGGGCTGCCTTTGGTGTCTGCGGCTGGCCGGGTAATGGCCTTGCGATCATTCTCGATCAGAGGAGCGCAAGGTGCCCGGTCACCATGTAACGGACAACCAGATGAGGTCTTTCATGAAGCACAGGAAATCACACTCGACGGAAGCGGCGGCCGCGAAGGCCGGCTTCAGCGCCCGCAGCGGCTACCGGATCCAACAGGACCCGACGCTTCCCTCACAGAAGAAGGCTCCGCGAGGGCGGCGGCGCCCGGACCCTCTCGCCGGGATATTCGAGGAAGAGGTCGTGCCGATGCTGGAAGGCGATTCGGACATTCGCGCGGTCGGCGTGTTCGAGGAATTGATGCGGCGCCATCCCGAGCTGGATCCGGGCATCCGGCGCACCCTCGAGCGGCGGATCCGCGACTGGCGGGCCCGCCATGGTCCCGATCAGGAGGTGATCTTCCGGCAGACGCACACGCCCGGCCGGCTCGGCCTGTCGGACTTCACCCGCATGAACGCCCTCGGCGTCACCATTGCCGGACAGCCGCTGGATCACATGCTGTATCACTTCCGGCTTCCCTGGTCGGGGTTCCGGCATGCGGAGGTGGTTCTCGGCGGCGAGAGCTTCACGGCCCTGGCCACGGGACTGCAGGCGGCGCTCTGGTCCCTGGGCGGCGCGCCGGGCGATCACCGCACCGACAGCCTGTCGGCGGGGTTCCGGAACCGCTGCAAGGACGACGCCGGGGACATGACCGAGCGCTATCGCCTGCTCTGCCGGCACTACGGGATGGCCCCGTCCCGCAACAACCGCGGCGTGGCGCACGAGAACGGCGCGATCGAGAGCCCGCACGGTCACCTCAAGCGCGAGATCGCGGACGCGCTTGCGCTGCGCGGGTCGGCGGACTTCGCCGACATCGACGCGTATCGCGCCTTCATCGCCGAGATCGTCGGGCGCGGCAACGCGCGAGCGTGTCCGGGAGACCGTGCTGAAGTTGCACCGCGACGCCGCGCCTGCGGGGCCGGCGCCCTGGCGCGGGCGGCACGTGGCGATCGGGCGGGCGACCGGCATGGTCCGCGACCACGACCGGAAGCACGGTCGCTACCTCGGGATCGAGCGGTGACGCGGCACAAGTACCAGGTTCTGACCAAGCGCCCGGACCGGCTGGCGGAACTCGCGGCGTACGGAACTCTCCGGACTCTCCCTAACG
Organism: Paracoccaceae bacterium; assembly: GCA_965208685.1. Lineage (GTDB taxonomy): Bacteria > Pseudomonadota > Alphaproteobacteria > Rhodobacterales > Rhodobacteraceae > JAJEFO01. The sequence continues at coordinate 4,243,313 of CBDBPL010000007.1, forward strand.
TCTGGCTCGGCACAAGCGTCGAGGACGCGAGAGTCCTCTTCCGCATCGATGAGCTTCGCCGGGTCCCGGCAGCGATCCGGTTCATCTCGTTCGAGCCGCTCATCGGATCCGTGGACCCGATCGACCTCTCGGGCATCGACTGGGCCATCGTCGGCGGCGAAAGCGGGCCAAGGGCACGTCCCGTCGAGGAGGCGTGGATCGACGAGATTCACGTCGCTTGCCGCGCGCAGGGCGCGGCCTTCTTCTTCAAGCAGTGGGGCGCCTGGGGACAGGACGGCAGGAAGCGCGCGAAGAAGGCGAACGGCAGGACTTACCGGGGCCGGACCTGGGACGAGATGCCGCCGTCGTCTTCCCAGCAGGACGGATATTGCGTTGAGTAGGGATGTCTGGCAGTCTCGCCACACGAAAGGCGGCTGTTGCCGATGGCCGCGCGACTCGCGCGAGCGACCCCCGGCTTAAGACAGTTTTGAAATCCGTCTTGCCTTTCCCGAATCTCGTGCCATTGTAAAACATCTTTGAAATCCCCTCCGGAGGGACGGACATGCCGGAAGACGATTCCCTCGCCTGCAGGCTGGGTCGTGCGATCAGAAGGGAACGTCTGGCACAAGGGTTGCGCCAGACGGACCTCTCGCGCGTCAGCGGCGTCGCGGCGCCAACCATATCCGACATCGAGAACGCGGCCAGGGACACCCGCCTCTCGTCGGTCCAGCGTCTCTTGGATGTGCTCCTGCTTGATCCGGAAACCGCCCTGACAGGGAAGAGACCCGAGAAGAATCAGCCTTCTCGCGACGTGGAGCCTTACGACCTGAGCGTTCCGCGATGAATGACATTCCCGTGTTCTTCGAGACGTTCCACGTCGGCGACCTCGAGATCGGGAAGCGCGGACACCCTTCCTTCAGGTACGACTCACGGTGGCAGGAGTCCCCGCACGCCTTCCCGGTCTCGACGACGATGCCGCTCGAGCGCGACCTGTCCGGACCCGACATCGTGCATCCCTGGATCGCGAACCTTCTTCCGGAAGAGCGGCAGCTGGAGGCGATCGCGCGCAATCTGGGCGTCTCGCGTGCGGACAGCCTCGGCATTCTCGAACGGATCGGCGGCGACGTGGCCGGCGCCCTCTCCTTCGGATCGCCGGTTCCGCGACAGGAGTGGGAATACGTCCCGCTGACGGAGTTCTACGGCGAACCGGATCCCGGCAAGGCGCTGCATTGTCACTTCGACGACCTGCACCGCCGTCCGTTCCTGGTCGGGGCGGATGGCGTCCGTCTCTCCCTGGCGGGAGGCCAGGAGAAGTCCGTCCTCGCCGTGATCGGGCCGGACGGGCGACCGAGGCCCGGCCTCTGCGAGGACGGCGACCGGATCGCGGTCCCGACAGGCGGTGCGCCGTCGACGCTCATCGTCAAGCCGGACAACCCGCGCTTCCTGAGCGGGATCGTCGAGAACGAGGCGTACTGCCTGTCGCTGGCAGCCGCGATCGGGATCGAGGCGGCCGAAGCCGGCACCCTGCGGGCCGAGGACCGGACGGCCTTGGCCGTCGCACGTTACGATCGCGTCTTCGCGCCGGACGGAACCGTCCGCCGCCTGCACCAGGAAGACTTCGCCCAGGCCCTCGGCGTGTTTCCGGAGCAGAAGTATGAGCGCAGCAGGCTGCCGGGGCCTTCCCTGTCCGACATCCTGGGCGTCGGAGGAAAGGCATGGTCCGTCGCCCGCAACGTACCTGCGTCACTGCCCGCGCCGGAACGGGACCGGCTTCTCGACCAGGTCATCTTCAACGTTCTCGTCGCGAACACCGACGCCCATGCGAAGAACTACGCCCTCCTCCTGGACGCACGTCAGCCCAGGCTGTCTCCCTTGTACGACGTTTCCTGTGTCCTGCCATGGGATCACATAGACCAGAACTTCGCACAGAAGATAGCCGGGAAGAAACGCAAGCCCGGGGACATTGCGCCCAGGCACTGGGAGACGATCGCCCGCGACTCCGGCTTCAACGCGCACCACGTGCGCGAGAGGGTCGAGGAAATGGTCGACGGGATCTTCCGGAAAGGGCCTGAAGTCGCCTCGAAGGTGGCCGCGATGCCAGGCGTCTACCCGGGCGATGTCGGACTGGTTCGTGACAAGGTCCAGGACAACGCGCTTCGCATCCTCGGACGGTTCCCGCGTTCCGGACGGTCGACTCCAGAACGACCGGAAGGAGACGAACGGACGCCGCCCGAACCATCCCGGTTCGATGATCTGACGGAGTCGTCAGGGCTCACGGCCAAAGGAGCGCAAGAAGGGGAGCAGCAGCGCGCGGGCAGGGAACTGCAGCTCGCTTGCGCCCTCACCGAACGCATCGCGCCTTGCCCTGACGACGGCGAGTTGCACCGCCGCCTGCCCGTGCCGGTGCGCGATGCCCTTGCAGCCGCAGGCAAGACCGAAGGAGTGTCCCAGGAGGCTGTCGACGAGCTTGCCGCCAAGATCGCGAGAGAGCGTGCCGAAGCCGACGTTCGCGTGGAGCTCACGCGTGAGTTCAGCGACGCCCCGCTCTTCGAGTTCAAGGCCCGTTTCGCGGGCCACCCGCGCTTCTCTCGCGGCGACCTCCTCCGGCCGTATGACGCCGCCATCAAGGAAAGGATTGCCGCCCTTGACCGAACCACGCCGGTCCCAAGCGACCTAGAACGGCTCGTCGCAAGGGCCGCGGTCGCCTCGGCCGGAACCGGGAACGAGGACACGGCCCGGCAGATGGTGAAGGCGCTGAAATTCGGAACCGTGCCTGAAGCCCAGGACATCCGGTCCAGGCAGAAGGCCTTGCTGGCGGACCTCGCGCAGCCCAGGGAAAACGACACGGACCCAGGCAAGGTCAGGCTTGCGCAGGAAATCTACCGTTGCTTCACGCTCGAAGAGACGAGCCAGATCTGCGAAGGCCGGTCGCCTTTCCTGGAGACGCTGGCGAGCCATGCTGACAGATCCCGGGTCACCGCACGCTTCAAGGCCCTGCATGATTTCGAAATCGCCGGACCCGCGCCCTGGGCCGTCCTGCACCGGACTGTGGCGGAGACGCTGGCCGAGCGCAACACTCCCGGGGAGAGGCTGGCCGGGCGAAGCGCTCCAACAGAGGCCTCCAGGTTCCCGACGCGCGAGGTGTGACGCATGGCGGATACAGTACCTATGTCAGCTTTCGGCCGACAATGGCGTCGAATGATCGTCAGCGACCCCTCCCTGAAGGGAGGGGCTTGAGGAACGAAGGTTCCGAGAGCCCATGCTGACCAGCACAGGAAAGGAGACTACGATCCAATCTACCTTGCACCATACGTTGAAGACCAACCCCGGGATGCTTCCTCAGTCCCGGGCTCTTGAAGATTCGTCAGCAGACACGCCGGGTCGGGCACGGTTTGCTTCCGAACCGCTTGCGGCGATCGGTCCGGTGGACCGATCGGGAAGCAAACGGGCGGATCGTGATGCGGGTGGTCAGGTTGTGCGAGGGGAGACCGGCTTCGGCCGGCGTCACCGGGGAAGCGCGAGCGACCCCGAGAGCGGCGCAAGCCGCGTCTTCGTCCTGGACCGGTGCGGCGACCCGCTGATGCCGTGCCACCCGGCCAGGGCGAGAAAGCTCCTGAAGAAGGGCCGCGCCGTCGTGGTGCGGCTCCATCCGTTCACGATCCGGCTCCGGGACCGGGTCGGAGGCGAGGCCCAGGAGGTCGGGCTGAAGGTTGATCCCGGCGCGAAGACCACCGGCCTGGCGCTGGTGCGGGAGGACGGCGAGGTCCTGTTCCTGGCCGAGATCGAGCACAGGGGAGAGAGAATCCGCAAGTCGATGCGGCAACGTGCCGGTTACCGGAGACGGCGACGCTCGGCGAACCTGCGCTACCGGAAGAAGCGGTTCGACAACAGGCGCTCCGAGAGGAAGCTCCCGCCCTCGCTGCAGTCGCGGGTCGACAACGTGGCCTCGTGGACGGAGCGGCTGCGCAGGCTCGCGCCCGTGACCTCCATCGCGTGCGAGGTCGTCCGGTTCGACACCCAGGCGCTGGAGAACCCGGAGATCGCGGGCGCGGAGTACCAGCAGGGGACCCTCGCCGGCCACGAGGTCAGGGAATGCCTGCTCGAGAAGTGGGGACGGACGTGCGCCTGTTGCGGTGCCACGGACACGCCGCTGCAAGTCGACCACGTGCGTCCGAAGGCAAGGGGCGGCTCCGACCGGGTCTCGAACCTGGCCCTCGCGTGCCCGTCCTGCAACCAGGCCAAGGGCGCGCAGCCCGTGGAGACCTTCCTGGCAGGCCGTCCGGAGCGTCTCCGGAGGGTGCTGGCGCAGGCCAGGGCGCCGCTCTCCGCCGCCGCCGCGGTCAACGCCACCCGCCGCGTCCTGTTCGAGGCATTGAAGCGGACGGGGCTGCCCGTCGCCGGCTTCTCGGGCGGGCGGACGAAGTTCAACCGCACGCGGCTGGGGATCCCGAAGTCGCATGCCCTCGACGCCGCCTGCGTCGGCGAGACGCCGGCGCTGAAGGGCTGGAGGCAGGGCGTGCTCGCGATCCGGGCCATGGGCCGGGGCTCGTATGCGCGGACCCGCGTGGACCGGTCCGGCTTCCCGGTCGGATACCTGATGGCGGAGAAGTCCGTGCGCGGCTTCCGCACGGGCGACATCGTGCGCGCGACCGTGCCCTCGGGAAAGAGGAGGGGTGTCCACGTGGGCCGCGTCGCGGTGCGCCGGACAGGCTCCTTCAACGTCCAGACGGCGCAGGGGACGGTGCAGGGGATCTCGCACCGGCACTGCCGCGTCGTCCAGCGCGGCGACGGCTACGGATATCACGTCGACACGTCACGGATGAGGAGACGGCAACGATGCACGGAACACGGGAGCCCGCATTCCTCCCCGCCCTGCAGGACGGGGTTTCCTGCGGGATGATTGGATGAACCATGCCGACCCTTAGAAAAACCTCCGCACAATTGGTGGCCGAAGCACGCGACCGGATTGACGAGGTCGAAACTCCAGACCTTGTCGCCGCGGTCAACGACCCGAACGTCGTCATCGTTGACATCCGCGACATCCGCGAGCGCGAGAGGACAGGCTTCATTCCCGGCAGCGTGCACGCACCCCGCGGCATGGTCGAATTCTGGATTGACCCCGAGAGCCCGTACTTCAAGGAGGTGTTCGGGCAGGAGGGCAAGAAGTATGTGTTTCACTGTGCAAGCGGGTGGCGGTCGGCCCTTACCGTTGCCACGCTCAAGGACATGGGGTTCGAGGCCGCACACCTGAAGGACGGGTTCTCTTCCTGGGAAAAGCTGGGCGGGCCGGTCGAGAGACCCGAGCCGCGCAGCGGGAAGTCGTGAGTTCCTGGTGGACGCAGGAGCCACGACGAGGAGCTTGACGCCATGACCGCGAACCTCGTCAGCCGATACCCCGTTCCCGACATCAAGGACATGCCTGACGATATTAGGGAGGTTGTTCTGGCGGTCCAGGAGAAGGTCGGGTTCGTTCCGAACGTCTTCCTTGTACTGGCGCACCGGCCGGACGAGTTCCGGGCTTTCATGGCGTATCACGAGGCGCTCATGGAGCGTGAGAGCGGCCTGACCCAGGCCGAGCGTGAAATGATCGTCGTTGCCACGTCCAGCGACAACGGTTGCCAGTACTGCGTGATCGCACATGGCGCCATCCTTCGGATTCGCGCAAAGAGCCCGACCATCGCGGACCAGGTCGCGGTGAACCATCGCAAGGCCGACATCACGTCCCGCCAGAAGGCGATGCTTGACTTCGCCCTGAAGGTGTCAAACGACTCCTGCACGATCTGCGACGCGGACTTCGAAGCGCTGAAGGAGCACGGCTTCACCGACGAGGACATCTGGGACATCGCCGGGATTTCCGCGTTCTTCGCGATGAGCAACAGGATGGCGAACTTCACGTCCATGCGCCCCAACGACGAGTTCTACGCTCTGGGGCGATAGTGCGAGCCCGTCATCATCGCCCGTCAGGTCGGGCTGAATCCTGACTGTCTCAAGGAGGAGGGGTGGCGCCCGGCGCGCCGAGTCCGAGCGCAGCTTCGATCCCCCCGTGACGCGCAATCAACGCATCCTGGTCCGCGAATGCCCGGGCGCTGACCTCTTCGGGGTCGCAGACGGCTCGCAGTTCGGTCTCAAGTTCCGCAAGGATTTCCGCGTGACCGGGATCGGGTGCAAGGTCATTCATCTCTTCCGGGTCCGCGGCGAGATCGAAGAGTTCCGGCGCGAATCCGACGTAATAGTTCAGCTTCCAGCGCCCGCGCCGCAGCATGAAACCGCCCGAAACCGAGCCTACGGCATGGTACTCGCTGAAGACCGCGCGCTCCGTCTCCGCCGGCCGCGCGGCAATCGCGGCCAGCGACTCCGCGCCGGCTGCCGCATCGATCTCGCACCCGAAATGATCCGCAACCGTCTGCGACAGGTCCAGCAGGCTCACCGGCGTGTTGCAGGTGCCCCGTGGGACGTCCGGTCCTGCCATGATCAGGGGCACGGCGACGCTTTCCTCGTAGAAGTTCGACTTGCCCCAGAGTCCGCGCGCCCCGACGTTGTCGCCGTGATCCGACGTGTAGGCGATGGTCGTGCTGCCCTCCATGCCGCTCGCCGCCAGTGCATCCAGGATGCGCCCGACATTGTGATCCATCCAGGAACAGAGCCCGTAGTAGGCCGACATCGCCGCCAGTCTTTCCGCCGGATCCCGAAACGTTTCCTCGTTGTTCATGAGTCCGTTCTGCAATTCCACCCAAGGATGCCGCCGATAGCCCGTCGACGGATGCAGCTTGACCTCCGGCAGGCGATCGGCGGGATACATGTCAAAGAAGGGTTGCGGGACGACCAGGGGAAAGTGCGGAGCCACAAGCCCGACAAACAGGCACCAAGGCCCGTCACCGCCAGACGCGGCACGTTCGGCCAGCCAGTTCTCCACGCGAACGACTACGGCATCGTCATATCGGGTGTATCCGGACTCTCCGGGCCCGATGTACGGCCCGAGCATGCGGTCGCCCCCCCTGACCACACGTTCCGACTCACGGCGGACCGAGCCCCAGACCTGTCCGATTCCGTCCTTCACGTGCATCGGCACGTGCTGCCTGTCGAACCCGGTTGGATCCGTCTCGTTTCGATAGTGCAGCTTTCCGATCGACTCGACCTGGACGCCCTTGTCCTGGAGCGCATGCCCCCAGCCCGGGACGCTCCCCGAGTAGGGCATCGCGTTGTCCCAGCACCGCAGCCCATGCACATGCCGGCCGGTCGCGAAGCTGGCGCGAGCGGGAACGCAGATTGGCGAAGGCGTGTAGGCGCTGGTGAAGCGAACTCCCCTGCCGGCAAGCTTGTCGAGGCTCGGCGTTCTCGCCAATGGATGCTTCGCGCAGCCCAGTGCCCGGGCCTGATGCTCGTCAGACATTATGATCAGGAAATTCGAGGCCATCAGAAGGCGTCGGCCCGGTCCGCGAATTCCTCAAGCCGGTCCAGGGCGACAAACATGACTTCGCGTTCTGTGGCGTCCATGGACGCCAGCAGGGCGTTCTGGCGGGCATACATGTGCGGTGCGGCCTCGCCGAAGACGCGTGCGCCCGACGCGGTCATCGAGAGAAGCTGCTGCCGCTGGTCCGAGTCGTCCGACCGGGCCTTCACCAGCCCGGCCAGGATCAGCGACTTCACGGTCCTGCTGATGAGGGCCTTGTCAAAGCGGGTCATGCGGGCCACCTGCCCGGCCGTTGTCTCCGTGAAGGCATTCAGCATCACGAGCACCCTCCATTGCACCAGGGTCAGCCCGCCATGCTGCCTGAGGACCCTTGTCGCCTGCGCGTTCAGCTTCACGTGAAGCCGTGCCAGGCGGTAGGTCAAGCGCTGCTCCAGCGGCCTCTCCTGCTGACCTGCCTGCGGCGACAGGGAATTGTCCATCTGCTCCTCCAGCCTGAAGGCAGGGTGTCATGAAAAGGTTGACGGGTCAACTTTTTCGTTGACCTGTCGGCCAAGCTGTGTGCAACTGGAAGGAATCCGAACCTTGGGAGGACCTGAATCAATGACACCACTGTTGAAAGCCGCCGTGGCGGCACTTGGCCTGCTCGCTGCCGCGTCGAGCGCCCTGGCAGCGGACTGGACGCCGCCCGGACCCGTCAAGATGATCATAGCGTTCCGGGCCGGCGGCGGCGCCGACACCCAGGCACGCCTGATCGCGGAGGAGCTCGAGGCGCGCCACGGATGGAAGATCATTCCCGAACAGGTGACCGGCAAGGGCGGCATCAACGCCGCATTGGCGCTGAAGGACGAGCCTGCCGACGGCACCGCGATCGCAATCCTCGTTACCGAAACCCTCGGCTACAACATGGTGGCCGCCAAAGGATCCGGCCTGTCGCCCGCCGACTTCACCGGACTGACGACCACGGCGGGCTTCCAGATGGGAATCGTGTCCAAGACCGACAGCGGCTACAAGACGCTCGCCGACGTGATCGAGGCTGCCAAGGGCGGCGCGGAAATCCGCTTTGGCGTGATGTCGCCGCGCCTGGCCGACCTTGCGTATATCGTCGGTCGCGAAAACGGCGTCGACTTCAACATCATATCCGTTCAGGGTGGCAAGGCCGTCCTGGACGGCGTGAACGCGGACGACATGGACGTCGGCTTCATGGCAGGCATTCAGGCCAATGGCGTGGCGGCAGGTGACCTGGTCAACCTGGCTTCCGCCCTCTCGACGCCTCTGGTGCAAACGCCCGATGCGCCGACGCTGGACGCATTCGGCGTGGAGTACAACGCTGACGGCCACTTCGTCTTTGTCGGACCCGCGAACATGGACGCCGATGCGGTCGACGCAATTTCCTCCGCAATTGCGGAGATCGTGAGCGACCCGGCCACAAAGGCCGGCGGCATGATCAAGAAGGCGTTTGGCGGCAGTGTCGTCATTGCGGGAGATGAGCTCAACTCGCTCCTGGTCGCCGGCTACGAGGGCGCAGGCAAGCTCATGGCGGACGCCGCGAACTGAACCGCCGGGATTCCGGGGCGGATTCGCGCCGCCCCGGTCGCAGCCACATGCGCAGCCTTCACCCCGACACCGTCATCGCAGTTATCCTGCTGGCATTCGCGGCGGCGCTGCTCCTGCTCTGGCTGCCCGTCGACACGGATACCGGCCTCTACGAGATCAAGCGGGGCAAGTTCACCATCGGAGACGCCCTCGCGCCGGCATTCGCGGGCGCGGTCATGGCGGTTGCGGGACTCCTGCTGCTGTTCGGGCCGAGATCGCGCGAGGAGCCGAGGCTCGACCCGCATCATGTCAAGTTCCTTTCGGCCATGATCGCGGTCGTGCTTCTCGGAATGGTGCTGATGCGGTGGGCCGGACCGGCGGCAGCCATGCTGTTCGCCGACAGCGAGTACCGCCTGCTCAGGGACACCGTTCCGTGGAAATATGTCGGATTCGCCTCGGGCGGGTTCGTCATAGTTGCTGGCGCTTCCTCGGTGGTCGAGGGCCGTTTCAGCCGAGGAGCCGCGCTTGCCGGCATCGTGGCTGTCCTGCTCATCATCGCCCTCTACGACCTGCCTTTCGACGACCTGCTCCTGCCACCGAACGGCGACGTTTGATGACGGCCTTCGACTACGTCCTCGCAGGTGTCCTCGCCGTGCTTCACGGGCCGGAAGCCTTTTCGCTCCTGGGCATTCCGATATCCGTGACCGTGCTGATGGTCGTGGCAGGCTTCTTCGCCGGCATCGTCGTTGGCGCCACGCCGGGCCTTGGACAGGTCATTGCGCTGGCGATTTCGCTGCCCATCCTGATCTCGATCTTCGGTTTCAACGCCAGCGCCCTGCTGCCCGTCATGGGATTCATGATCGGAATCATGAAAGGATCGACCGTCGGCGGCGCGGTGCCGGCGATTCTGTTCAACACGCCTGGCACGCCCGACAGCTACATGACGACGCTTGACGGCTATCCGATGACCCGGAGCGGGCAGGCGCAGAAAGCCCTGAGGGTCGCGCATTTCTCTTCTGTCAGCGGGGACACGTTCTCGGACATCTGCCTGTTTGTCTTCGCGCCGTCGCTTGCTGTCCTGGTGGAGCGCTACCTTGACCTGCCGGAAAAGACCGCGCTGATCATCCTTTCGCTCAGCTTCATTGCAGTCGTTGTGGGTCGCAGTCCGGCAAAGGGACTGGCGGCGGCGGCGCTCGGACTCTTCTTCGTCTACGTTGGCACGGGCGAGGACTTCCATCCGCGTCTCTCGTTGGGCGTGCCGGCGCTTGCAGACGGAATTCCCATAACCGCCGCCGTCATTGGCGTCCTGGTCGTCGGCTCAGTCTTTTCCGAGCTCGAAAAGCTGTGGCGCGAGAAGTCCGCGGCAGGAACCATCACGGCAACGACCCAGTCTGGGGATGGCCGCCTTCGCTGGAAAGACGTCCGGCGGATCGCTCCCTACATCGGTCGCTCGGCCGTCATCGGAACCGCGATCGGCGCGCTGCCAGGGATTGGCTCGACTCTTGCCGCCACTCTCGGCTACGCGTCGGGAGGCGCGTTCCACCGCCGCCGCAAGGCGCCCGACGAGCCGGAATTCGGCAAGGGTGCAATGCAGGGAGTCGCAGCGACCGAAGCGGCAAACTCCTCGGTCGCCGGAGCAAACCTGATTCCGGTTCTTTCGCTCGGCATTCCCGGCAACACGGCTGCCGTCTTCCTGATCCTCGCGGCAGACAGCATCGGAGGCTTCAACCCGGGCCCGGGGGTCTTCAGGTTCACGTCAGCAGTGAACCAGGAACTCGTCATCGCGTTCGGACTGTTCACGACGATGGTCATCGCCAACGTCCTGAACTGGACGGTCGGTGGCGTGTTCATGCGGTGCATGGGCATCATGATACGGATTCCAAAGCAGTTCCTGCTGCCCGTGGTTCTGCTCCTCACGTTCGCATCGCTGTACGTCCAGCAAACGAGCATGGCCATGATCGGCTTCGCCCTGTTCTTCGGGGCGCTCGGCTACCTCATGATCAAGCTGGGCGTCTCGCCACTGCCTTTCGTCATAGCGTTCGTGCTTGGACGGCAGCTCGAAAGCACGGCGCGCCAGGCGTTTTCGGCCACCGGCGGCGACCCGTTCTTCCTGTTCTCGAGCTGGATTGCCGTCGCATTCATGGCGGGCGCGGTCGCCATCATCGTGATCACGGTCCGCAGAAGGAGAGAGTCCGCATGAAAGTAACCCTGCTTGGCACCGGCTCGCCGGAAGCGCATGTCTCGCGCGCATCTTCGGGATACCTTGTCGAGGCAGGGGACGACACGCTTCTCCTTGACTGCGGCGGCGGCATCTTTGATCGGCTGCTGCAATCCGGACGAACTCCGGGCGACGTTACGCATCTCGTCTTCTCGCATCTCCACTCGGACCACATGATGGACTACGCAAGGCTTGTTCACGCTCGTTGGGATGCCGGAGCCGACAACCTCGACGTCTGGGGGCCCGTGCCCCTTGCAGAAGTGACGAGGAGGTATTTCGGGCCCGACGGCGCGCTTTCCTTTGACCTTGTGGCACGAACGGAACTGCCCCAGAGCAGGAAGGTCTGGCAGGAACGGGGCGGCGCCCTGCCAAGACCATGGCCCGAGCCCAGGGTGACGGAAATGCACCCGCCGTTCCTGATCAACGGCAGCGGGTGGACCATCAGGGCGATCGAAGTTCCGCACGCGCAGCCGTATCTCGCCTGTCTCGGACTTCGCATCGAATCCGACGGCAAGTCGGTCGTTTACGCAGGGGACAGCGGTCATTCGCCGGAACTGGAAGCGTTGATCAAGGATGCAGACTTGCTGATTCACTGGTGCTACCGCCTGAGCCACGAGCCCGCGCCTGGCCCGGACTTCGGCGCCACGTGTCCCGGCCATCTCGAGACCGCAGAACTTGCCGAACGCGCCGGAGTCAAGCACCTGGTCCTGACTCACTGGCGCGTGCAACACGACAAGGAAGAGGTGTTGAGCGGCATTTGCAAGGAAGTGGCAGCCTGCTATTCGGGCCGCTTCAGCATTGCCCAGGACCTCGCGGAGATCGTTCCATGACCAAGCGCCCGAACATCCTCCTGATCACGTCCGACCAGCATCGGCCGGACTGCTTCGGCTTTGCGGAACGGAACATCAAGACGCCGAATCTCGACCGGCTGGCCCGGGAAGGAACGCGCTTTGACTGCGCGATCACGCCGAACGTCCTTTGCCAGCCGGCGCGTGCGTCGATCCTGACAGGCATGCTGCCGCTCACGCATGGCGTGACGGACAACAGGATCAGCCTTGACGCGGAACTCGGCGAAAGGGGCTGGGGCAAGGTCCTGTCGGACCACGGCTATCTGACCGGACTGATCGGCAAGGCGCATTTCGGCAGCGACCCGAAGGCAACCGGCTGGGGCTCGCCCGAAAGCCGGAACGACAGCCGCAGCTTTCCGGAGGACTGGCACGGTCCCTACATGGGCCTCGATCACATGGACCTCCTTCTGATCGGGCACTGGCACCCGCTTCTTCCCTGCGAACGGCCTCCGGGCGGCCACCAGTTCGAACGCTGGTTTCACGGTCACGAGGACGCCTGGAATCGCTGGGCCACGGACAGCAGGACCGGCAAGGACGCGCGGTACGGAACCGTTGCGGCGCAGACATGGTCATCGGACCTGCCCCCCGAATGGCACTCGACGACATGGGTCACTGACAAGGCGCAGGAGTTTCTCCGGTCTGCGGATCCAGGCCAGCCTTTCTGCACTTGGGTCTCCTATCCCGACCCGCATCACCCGTTCGACTGTCCTGCACCGTGGTCCGAAATGTACGACCCCGCCGCCGTCGACATCAGCCCCACGCACAGGCGCGACCTTGACCGTCGTCCCTGGTGGCACAGGGCGGCACTGGAGAACCGGCCCCGGGAAGAGAATCCGCAGGTACAGAAGCTGCGGGAGGAATACTCCCGCATCCTGCCCCAGACGGACGACCAGCTGGCGGCCATGACGGCCAACTACTACGGCATGATCTCCTTCATCGACCACGGGATCGGGCGCATCCTGGACACCCTGCGGGAGACCGGACTCGACGAGAACACGATCGTCATCTTCACGACCGATCACGGGGAACTTCTCGGGGACCACGGACTCTACCTGAAGGGCCCCACGCACTATGACGGCCTGCTGCGCGTGGGGCTGGTCATGCGCGGCCCCGGACTCCCGGAGTGTCACAGGATAGCCGATCCCGTCTCCACGCTGGACCTGGCCGCCACCTTCTACGACTGGGCCGGGGCGGGCGGGCCCGACGGGATCGAAAGTCGCTCGCTGGTGCCTGTGATCGAAGGGCGCGAAAGGCGGGAATTCGCGTACAACGAATGGGATCTCGGCCCGGAACGCTGCGGCGTCGCACTGAAGCTCCGCACGCTGCGCACGAACCGGCACAGGATCACGGTCGACCTGATTTCCGGTGCGGGCGAGCTGTACGACCTGGAGACCGACCCGTTAGAGATGACAAACCTCTTCGATGCCCCGGAGCATCAGGACACGGTTGACCGGCTGAAAGCCATGATTCCTGACAGGGCGCAGGCGTCGTGGAACGCGGCGCGCGAAGTCCACAACCTCTGATCGCGTCTTGGCAGTGGACTTCCGATGCATTGCGATACAAACCTGACGCACGAGGATGCACTTGACGGAGCCAGACATGGCGCATTCGCTCCAGGTTCGTGACAACGGCGTTGCGGGCTTCGTGCCCGCAACGGAAATCGCGCGGCCCGGCCTGAGGGCCGGCGGCGCCAGGATGCGAGAGGCGCTGGTGCCGGAGACCTGCCGTTCGGAGTTCAATCCGGAGTCTTCCGGCAGCTGTGTCGGGCACGTCCGCTCGGAGCTTTCCAGGCGCATTCGCATCGTCGCCGCGCCTGCCCTTGTGCAGGTCGCGACATGAGCGATCACTCCGGTCTTTCCCGGTTGGCGAATTCGAATGCGCCACGGCTGGATCTGAGGAGTGACACTGTCACCCAGCCGGACGAGGACATGCGCCGCGCGATGTACGAAGCCGAACTGGGCGACGACGTCTACGGCGAAGACCCCAGCGTCAATCGCCTTGAGGAATCCGTCGCCGAGCGCCTGGGGAAGGATGCGGCCCTGTTCGTCTCCAGCGGGACGATGGGCAACCTGACGGCGCTACTCGCCCATTGCGGGCGCGGGGAAGAGGTGATTGTCGGGCGCGGGTACCATGTTGCTGCCTACGAGGCGGCTGGCAGTTCGGTTCTGGGCGGCATCGCCATCTGCTCGATGCAGGTCGAGGCCGACGGCAGCCTGTCGCCTGACCGAATCTCGGCGGAAGTGAAACCGGACGACAGCCACATGCCCGTAAGCCGCCTGGTCGGGCTCGAGAACACGCACAACGGGAAGGCGGTGCCCTTGGACCGCATCGCGGAATCCGCCAACGCGGCCCGTTCCGCCGGCCTTTCGGTCCATCTGGACGGCGCACGCTTCTTCAACGCGGTCACGGCCCTCGGTTGCGCAGAGCAGGATCTGTCCGGTCTTGTCGACACCGTTTCACTTTGCCTTTCAAAGGGTCTTGGGACGCCGGCGGGCTCGGTGCTGACCGGGCCGTCGGACCTCATGGATCGCGCGCGAAGGTATCGCAAGATGCTGGGAGGGGGCATGCGTCAGTCAGGCGTGCTGGCGGCAGCCGGCCTCTACGCGCTCGAGCACAACGTGGAGCGGCTTGCCGATGATCACCGCAGGGCGGCACGCCTTGCCGCCATGCTGGAAGAGGCCGGCGCAGGCCTGGTCGAGCAATCGACCAACATGGTATTCCTCACGCCACGTGACGGGCTGAACGACGCGTTCCGGGCGCACATGGCCGGTTGCGGTGTCGTCGTGGGCGGTGGCTCGACCGGCGCGATCCGGCTGGTGCTTCACAAGGACATCGACGACCCTGCAATCGAAGACGTTCTTGCAGGGATGCTCGACTTCTTCGCGCATTGTCCCGGGCATTGATCGGCTTCGCGGGGAGAGCCGGAGCCATGCGCCAGCTTGCATTCGATTTCGTGGAAAAATATGCCTTGATCCCATTCCCCCAAACATGATGCAGACCCCATGAGATACCTATCGCCTCCGCTCGTCGCCGCTCTCCTGACGGTTTCCCAGGCCGCGGCCAATCCTGATGAAGCCCCGGACATCCGGGCCCTGGTCGAGTCCGAGATCGGGGGAGGATTCAGGGTCGTCGAACTGACCCTCACCGCCGAGGATCTCCGGCGCGACGGGTCCGACGCAAGCTACTACGGCGAATTCGCAGCGTCCGTGACCCTTCCGGTCGCGTTCTATCACGAAATCGGCCGTGGCGACGGATATCTTCTGGTCGGCAAGCTCCTGGAGAGAGGCGCGATCGTTCCGGCGTTCGGCAACGCCGTCGCGGTCTACGGGGACGGCAGCTGGACTGTCGAAGTCAACGTGCTCGACCTGCAGCTGCCGGGCGGACGCCCGTTTTCGGAGTTCCGCAGTCCCGGCACCGTCGTTCTCGAGGCTGGCACCGATCTCGTTGACAGGTTCCAGGCGCAACGGGAGGTCGCGCTCCAAGACGCCGAGGCGCTTCGTGTTCAGGACCTGCGGATCGAGGATGCCGAGACCGCCGCATTGCTGGCCCGTGCCCTGGCCGATGTCGAGGAGCGCGACGTGTCGCTGGCGCAAGCTCTCGCAGCGCTCAAGCAGTCGGAAATCTCCGAGGCGGAGACCGCGGCGCTGCTGGCCCGCGCCCTGGCCGACGTCGAGGCGCGCGACGCGTCTGGCGGAGGCTGGCGCAGCAGCGCTCGCATTGCTGGTCCGCGCCCTGGCGACTCGAGCAGTCGGAAATCACCGAGGCGGAGACCGCGGCGCTGCTGGTCCGCGCCCTGGCCGACATCGAGGCGCGCGACGCTCGGGCGGTCGAAAGCCGCCGAGGCCGAGGCCTCGCTGTCGCTCAGGCTTGAAGAGGCGCGGGCCGACGGGACCGGCGCTCGGGACCGCAGGCGGAGACCGCGGCGCGGCTGGCGCGCGCTGGCCGACGTCGAGGCGCGCGACGCGTCCCTGGCGGCACTCGCGGCGCTCGGGCAGTCTGAAGCCGCCGAGGCGGAGACCGCGGCGCTGCTGGCCCGCGCCCTGGCCGACGTCGAGGCGCGCGACGTGTCCCTGATGGAAGCTTACGCGGCGCTCGAGCGGTCGGAAGTCTCCGAGGCCGAGACCGCGGCGCTGCTGGTCCGCGCCCTGGCCGACGTCGAGGCGCGCGACGCGTCCCTGGCGGAGACGCTTGCGGCGCTCGAGCGGTCGGAGGCCGCCGAGGCGGAGACCGCTGCGTCGCTGGCCCTTGTCCAGTCCGACCTGGGCAAGGCCCGAAGCGTCGCCGAGGCCGATGCCGCGGTCATCAGGGAGCTGCTGGCGCAGGCCGAAAGCGCGCGTGCGGAACTCGACGCGAAGGAGGCCGCGCGGCTCGCGGAGGCGGCGATCGCGGAGGCGCTGCGCGAGAGGCTGAGCAACTCGGAGGCCGAGCTGACCGCGCTGTCGCTCAGGCTCGAGGAGGCGCGGAAGAGGGCCGAGGAGACGCTCACGCTGCTGGCGGCGGCGGACGCGGCCGAGGCGGACCTGAACGCGCGGCTTGCCGAGGTGATCGCGAAGTTCGACCTTGCGGAGGGCCTGCGGGGGCGGGCCGAGGCCGAGCGGGACGACGCGCGGGCCGAGGCCGCCCGGCTGGCGGCGGACCGGGACCGGCTGCAGGACGACGTGGCGACGCTCCGGGACGCGGAGGCGGACGCGGAGGGGCTCCGCGAGGAGCTGGCGGCCGCCCTGGCGGCGCGGCTGGCCGCCGAGGACGCGCGCGCGAGCGCGCTCGGGGCGCGGGACCGCGAGCGGCTGCTTCTCGAGACCGCGAACCGGAGGCTCTCGGAAGAGCGGGAGATCTCCGCGCAGGCGCGGCGCGAGGTCGCGCTGCTGAACGCGCAGGTGGCCGCGCTTCGCACGCAGCTCGCCGAGCTCTCGGCGCTGCTGGACAGCGCCGAGGAGCGGGACAGGGCGGCCGGGGTGCAGATCGAGGAGCTGGGCAGCCGGCTCAACCAGGCCCTGGCGCGGGTCGCCGCGGAGCAGAGGCGGCGCGCGGAGCTGGAGGCGGCGGAGGCGGAGCGCCTGCGGCGCGAGAAGGCGGCGCTGGACGAGGAGGTCGTCGACCTCGCCGCCTACCGGTCGGAGTTCTTCGGGACGCTGCGGCGGGTGCTGGGCGAGCGGGAGGGGGTGCGGATCGTCGGCGACCGGTTCCTGTTCTCGTCCGAGGTGCTGTTCGAGAGCGGCTCCGCGACCCTCCTGCCGGAGGGGCAGGCCTCGATCGCGGAGGTCGCGGGGATCCTCGTGGACGTGGCCGACGAGATCCCCCCGAACCTCGACTGGGTGCTGCGGGTCGACGGGCACACCGACAACGCGCCGGTCACGGTCGCGGGCGAGTTCGCGGACAACTGGGAGCTCAGCGCGGGGCGCGCGCTGTCGGTGGTGAAATACATGACCGGGACGCTGGGCTTCCCGCCGGAGCGGCTGGCCGCCGCGGGCTTCAGCGAGTTCCGGCCCGTCGACCCGGAGAACTCCGACGCCGCAAGGGCGCAGAACCGCCGCATCGAGCTCAAGCTCACCGAACGCTGAACGCGCGGACCGCTTGCGCTCGGCAGGGCGGCAGTCTAAACGCGGGCTCGCATTGCCGCATTAGCTCAGCTGGTAGAGCAATCGCTTCGTAAGCGATGGGTCGGGGGTTCGAATCCCTCATGCGGCACCAGGCTTCCGCCGCCAGTTTCCAGGCAACTGATTCCTTCACCGCGCGCTGTCGGCGGACTCCTTCTGTCCTGCGCCTTCGACAACATAGTCTACAGGCGGGTCCACAGTCTTTGCCGGCTCATTGACGGTTGCACTTGATGCCGATGCCTCTTCCTCGCGAGCCGATTCACCTTGGTCGACATCGGAATCGTCATCTTGCATGGCCTCGGAATCATCCGGCGCGTCGGTTGCCCCGACGATGAGCGGAAGCATCTCGGCTCCCGTGGAAGGTGGTGCGGCACCGTCGCTTGGCCTCTTCCAGGTCAAGGTGTCAAAGCTCTCGCACCGCTCGCAGACGGGCTCCCAGCGCGCATGCGCGCAATGGCAATTCTCGCACACCCACTGCGGGTCGCGTGGTGCTGCAAGTGCACGCGCCAACCACCCCTTAACAACGGCGTCATCGGCCCCGAAGCCGCGCTCGATCGCTGCCATGATGGTCAGGACCCGCGCGGTGGGATCGGCCTCGGCCAAGTCCCCGATCGCATCACGGGCGGCGGGAAAGTTCTCCGCCGCAATCTGCAGTTCCGCCTCAAGCATTCGGGTTTCGGGATGATCCGGCTGCACGCCCGTCAACGCTGCAAACCGCTTGACGCGGCCCTCCGGCGATTCCTCGGGATCGAGTCGGGCGAAGGCGGCGGCAAGGTCTGGATGCGGTTGCGCGCCCCAGGCCTTCTTCAGGATTCGCAACGCATTCTTCGGCTTGTTGCGGGCCATGTATCCATCGGCGGCCATGACTGCCGCCGGGACAAGATCCGGAGAGAGCCGGTTCGCTTCGATCGCCTTTTCGCGCGCCTCAACGGATCTGTCGTCGCGCAGGATGTCCTGAGCCTCGCCAAGCGCAAGCACTGCGTCGCGACGCCGATGAACATCGCGCGGCAGCGCGCCTTGCCTGAGCTTGGTGCCGAGTGTCTTTCGTGCTCCGGTCCAGTCATGGGCACCGGCCTGGAGCCTGAGGAGGACGTCTTGGGTTTCGGCATGCGCAGGCCTCAACGCAAACGCCTTTTCCGCGAGCTTCAGCGCAATGTCGGTATTGCCGGTCGCCAGTTGCTGCCTCATCAGCCCCCTGATTCCGACGAATCGCGTTCGATCGTCCTCAAGAAGGCGCTTGTAGGCTGTCTCGGCCTGAACCGCATCGCCGGCCTGCTCGGCAGCCTGTGCGGTCAGGAGAGATGTGAGCTCCTGGCGCCACAGCAGTTTCTCGGCTCGCGATGCCTTTGAAAGCGCCACCCCGGACTCGCCCGATGCGAGCGCGATCATCCCCTCGGCAAGGGCATCAAACCCCTTGCGTTCGCGCCGACGGTCGAAGAAGCGGTCGATCGAAGTCCTGTCGCCCGCGACAAAGCGCAAGAATGCAGCGACCAGCCCCATGACCTTGAAACAGACCCAGGCCGCAATCAGGAACGCCATCAACGCAATGACCGCCTCAAGCGGGCCCAAATAGTATTCCGTGCCCGCAACCGACAGCCGAATCCCGACGTCTGTTTCGATCAGCTGTTCCGCACCCCATGCAGCGACCGCGATCAGCACGACGAAGAGAATGATTTTCAGAAGCGGCCAGAGCATGGGCGCCTCAGTTCATCCCGCCGGCAAGCACGTCAATCGCGCCCAGAACCGCCAGGCGGAACTCCGCCTTGGCGATCCAGTCCGCCATGGCGGGCCGTGCTGCGTGCGGCAGTGTCTCAAGCTCCGCAAGTGCGGCGAGCAGGTCACCTTCGGCGACGCTTGCCTCGGCCCGGGACAGGACGGCATCGGCACTGTCACCCTCCCGTGGCGTCAACGACCGTGCGTTGGTTGCCTGTCGCAGAAACGTGACGATCCTGTCCCTGATCGTCCCGTCGCCTGCATAGCTCCGCGACACCGCAAGCGAGGCCCTCGCGGCACCGGGAAACTCCTGCTGCAGCATGAGGAGCGTCGGAATTCCGCTTCGTGCATGGTCGGCCAGTTCGGAGGGAACGTCTTCCATCGTGGAAATGACGTCGAAATACGGGGCGCCGGTTTCGACCACCGCACGCAGCCTTGCGATTGCGAAACGATTCCCTGCTGACGATGCGTCGCCAGCCTCGAGCGCCCTCGTCTCGAGATCGGCAATCCTGGCTTCCGCATCGGCAACGAATTGATCCAGCTGCGTCTTGAATCGCGCGAGCTGCTCTTCGGTTTCGGCGGCCTGAGACAGGGACGCGTCGCCGCTCGAGATCTCCAGCGCCTCCACGCGCCGGAACAGCGTGGCAAGCCTTGCATCCAGATCCGAGAGTTCGTCCGATGTCGTCGCCTGCATCTCCGTGATTTCTGGATCCAGTTCACTCACCTTGCCTTCAAGCGCAGCGATGGCGCCCTCCAGCGCCGAAAGGTCCGGCTGCGGCGGCATCATTTCCCGGAGTTCGGCCAACTGCTCTTGCAACCTGGCCATGTCCGCCGCGGCCAGCTCAACTCCGGAAAGCGCCTGCTCTGCCTTGTTCGGCTGGCCGGTCAGATACGGCAACGAGACTGCGGCAAGAATGCCAAGGGCACCTCCCGCCAAACCGCCAACAATTCCCGAGGCAAGGGAAAATCGCTGACGAGACGCGCCGAAAAGGTGCCCCGGCGTTCGACCGGACGTCGAAAGCTCCTCTGCCTGCGTCTCGTCCGGATCCGCGTCGGGCGCTCCGCCACTGGCTGCTGCGGTCGCATCCGACGGTTCCTGCGGTGCAGTGACCGACGCCGGCTCCGCGGACGACTCCGGGTTCTCGGAAGTCTTTGTGGACTCTGAAGGGTCGGCCACTCGGTCACCTTTCCATGCCAGTTGCGTGCGTCATTCGGTGTCTGAATCTAATGCCACGCGCGCGCTGCAACAAGAAGGACTCACAGCGCGCCGACAACAAGGTCGCACATGGAATCAGCGGTCGGTCGTTCGGCCACCCTGAATTCTGCGCCTCCCTTCCAAGCCGTTCTGGCGGCCTCGCTTATGGCAAGGACGACCATTGGCGCCGCGATTGCAATGCGCGAAAGAAGCTCTGCGCTCCTCGGCGAAAACACGGGA
The DNA here is from genome assembly GCA_965208685.1 of Paracoccaceae bacterium. Taxonomy (GTDB): domain Bacteria; phylum Pseudomonadota; class Alphaproteobacteria; order Rhodobacterales; family Rhodobacteraceae; genus JAJEFO01. Next base: position 4,264,047 of record CBDBPL010000007.1, read on the forward strand.
ACGACAATCGGCGAACTGCCGGCAAGAAGCGCGTGCGCTGCCCGCGAAAGCGGCCGCGGGACCTGGTCGTAGAGCACCGCGTCCACTGTCGGGCCGCCATGCGCGGACAGCCGGTCAGCAAGATTGCATCGGGCATGTTGTCCCCGACAGGCAATGGCGGGAAACGTCACTTCCTCGACGCGTTCAAGAAAGGCCTCGGCCGTCTCTCCAAGCGCCTCCGCCCGTGCGCCCAGCCCGCGTGCAAGCGCTGCCGTGGCTTCGCCCACCGTCAGGACACGGCGGCCTTCAAGATTGTCCCCGAGCTGCCGTACGGCGTTTCCCGACGTCACGACGATCGTGGCAAATTCACTCAGATCCGGCGCTTCGCCAACGGGAACGATGTCCATGACAGGCGAGATAACGGTCGGAATGCGCTGCCCCAGCCGCCGTTCGCAATCGGCCAGAAAGCTCCTTGATTGCGCCTCAGGCCTGGTGAGAAGAAGTGTGGGCCCGGGACCGTCCATGTCGACGCCTTCTTGTGTGAGGCACTGCCCGGTGATACCTGCGGTCGGAAAGCCGCGCAAGCCGAACGCCCATGGCACGTCTCTTCCTCGGAATAGAATCCAGCTGTGACGACACGGCGGCTGCCGTCGTGTCGGAAGACAGAAGGATCCTGTCTTCAATCGTTGCGGATCAAGCCTCCCTGCACGCGGCCTTTGGCGGAATCGTTCCCGAAATCGCCGCGCGCGCGCATGCCGAGAAGCTCGACATCGCAGTCGAGGCCGCACTGGACGAAGCAAGCATCGGCGCCTCGGACATCGACACCGTCGCCGTCACGGCAGGTCCGGGCCTGATAGGCGGCGTTCTTGCCGGCGTGATGTGTGCAAGGGGAATTGCCACGGGGCTCGGCAGGCCGCTTCTCGGAGTCAACCATCTCGCCGGTCACGCGTTGACTCCCCGGCTGACGGACAATGTCGCGTTTCCCTACCTTCTGCTTCTGGTCTCCGGCGGTCACTGCCAACTGCTGATTGTCTCCGGCCCGGACAGCTTTCGGCGCCTCGGCGGCACCCTGGACGACTCGCCCGGCGAGGCCTTTGACAAGACGGCACGCGCCCTCGGCCTTCCCGGACCTGGTGGCCCGGCCGTGGAAGAAGAGGCCGCAAACGGAGACCCGGAGCGATTTGGCTTTCCAAGGCCGTTGCTTGACCGTCCCGACTGCAACATGAGCTTTTCGGGGCTGAAGACCGCGTTGGTCCGCGAGCGCGATGCCCTGGTCTCTGGATCAGGCGGGCTGTCCGCGCAGGATCGTGCCGATCTCTGTGCCGGCTTCCAGGCTGCGGTGACCGAGATCCTGGCCGTGAAGACGGCGCGTGCAACTGAATCCTACCTCTCGCTGAACCCGTGCACGCCAGCCATCGCCGTCGCGGGCGGTGTCGCGGCCAACGCCGAGATACGTGGCGGGCTCGATGCCGTCGCAAGGCGATACGATCTCGGATTCGTTGCGCCTCCGGCTGCGCTGTGCACGGACAATGCTGCCATGATCGCCTGGGCTGGAATCGAGCTTGACCGGATCGCGAATCCCGGACTCGTTCCCCTCGTCGCACGCCCGCGCTGGCCGCTGGACACAAGTCAACCAGCCCTCCTGGGATCGGGCGCGAAAGGCGCAAAGGCATGAACCTGTCCGTCTTGGGAGCAGGCGCGTTCGGAACCGCGCTTGCAATCGCCCTTTCACGAGACGGGACAAGGGTCACGCTCTGGTCCCGTGATGCCTGCGATGCGGCGCGCATGCAGGAAACGAGACGAACTGGCGTACGTCTTCCGGGCCATCATCTGCCCGACAGCCTGCAGGTCACAGCCGACGAGGCCGCCTTCGGTGCCGCAGTCTGCCTTGTCGCCGTGCCCACCCAGAATCTTGCGTCCTTTTTGCGGGATCACGACTTTGGAAGCGGCGGCGCGATCATTGCCTGTTGCAAGGGGATTGATCGAGCCACCGGATTGGGGCCGGTTGCGACGATTCAGGCCGCTCGACCCTCGCACACGGCCGCAATGATGACTGGCCCGAGCTTTGCCGTCGACATTGCAAACGGGCTGCCCACGGCAATTGTCCTTGCGACGGAACGCGCGAAGGAATCCAGGAAGCTGCAGGCGTCGCTCACGCGCCCGCTCCTGCGCCTCTATCGATCCACGGACGTCCCCGGCGCCGAACTCGGCGGAGCGCTCAAGAACGTTGTTGCGCTTGCCGCGGGAATCTCCGTCGGCGCCGGGTTCGGCGACAGCGCGCGCGCCTCGGTGATCGCCCGCGGGTTCGGCGAGCTTGTGCGCTATGCAGCCTTGCAGGGAGCAAGGAGAAAGACGCTCCACGGGCTTTCGGGACTGGGAGACCTCGTGCTGACCTGCATGTCCGAGAAGTCTCGCAACTTCAGCGCGGGCGTTGCACTGGGCCGGGGCGTTGACATCGATCGGGAGACAACGGTTGAAGGGCTTGCAACCGCGCCGGTCGTCGCGGAGAGCGCGGCGGCGGCCGGCCTGGATCTTCCGGTCATGCAGGCGACGGCGGACGTCATTGAGGGGCGCCTTGACATTTCCCGGGCCGTCGAGGCCCTGTTGTCGCGACCCGTGGGAAAGGAGTAGGCCATGGCATATTGGCTTTTCAAGTCGGAGCCGTCCACCTGGAGCTGGGACGAACAGGTTGCACAAGGCGATGCAGGAGAGGAATGGGACGGGGTCCGCAACTACCAGGCGCGGAACCACATGCGACAAATGAAGGTCGGGGACCGGGGCTTCTTCTATCACTCGCAGAAGGACAAGGAGATTGTCGGAACCGTCGAAGTCGTCGCCGAAGCCCATCCCGACAGCACCACCGATGATGCGCGCTGGGAATGCGTGGACATCAAGGCGATCATGCCGCTCAAGACTCCGGTGTCGCTTGAGCGCATCAAGCAGGAACCGCTTCTTGCGGACATGGTGCTCGTCAGGAATTCCCGCCTGTCGGTGCAGCCGGTACGGGATGCGGAGTGGAAGCTCATATGCGGAATGGGCGGGATCGATCCCTGAGAAATTCTGGTCAGGCGGCTGCTTTGCGCGTAGCCTGCCCGCACGGCGGACAAGGAGGGTACAATGGAAATCATCAGCGTAATCGTGGCGGCGGTCGGCGGATTTGCCTTTGGCGCCGCTTGGTACATGGCTTTGTCCAAGCAATGGGTTGCCGCTTCAGGCATCGAGGTGGACGAACGCGGACGCCCCGCCAACGAGAGCAAGACGCCTTTCATCCTGGCAGGAATCGCGATGCTCCTCGTGGCGGGAATGATGCGGCACATGTTTGCCATGTCCGGGATAGACACGCTTGCGGCCGGTCTTGTCGGTGGCCTGGGTGTCGGGCTGTTCTTCATATCGCCCTGGATCATGATCAACAACGCATATGGCGACAGGCCGTTCAACCTTACGCTGATCGACGGCGGATACGCCACGTTCGGTTGCGCAGTCATCGGCGCCATTCTCGGAATCATCTGATCCAGGGCCTCGGCATCGTGGCCGCGATGCCGGGGCAATTCCCTCGCCGGATGAACTTCGAATGAGGCTTCGGCCTGCCGCCCGGGTTGCATTCTCGCGCGCGCTGCACGGGCGGATTTTCCCGTCCCAGGCGAGCCCAAGGCGATGTGACGTGCGCAGGGACGGCGCGTCGCGCGCGACTCAACGGTTGCGCAAGCGCTGCCGGCTCCAGTCGATCCAGGAACCGTCATAGAGGCGTAGGCGCTCGACCGGATAGCCCATGAGATAGAGCGCAAGGAGCGGCGTGGCCGCTCGCACGCCGGAATGGCAATAGAAGATGTGGTCGCTTGCGGGATCGAAGCCCGCCGCATCAAGAACGGCGGAGGTCTCGGCAGCGGTCCGGAACTCGGAGGGCCTTCCCTCGTCGGCCCTGCGGAACGCCTTCCAGCCGATGAAGCGAGCCCGGTCTATGCGACCGGGCGGAAGCCCGCCGATTGACGCCCCGTTCCATTCGCGAAGGTCTCGCGTGTCCCAGATCGGAGAGCCGCCTGTCGCGGCCTCGGCAACGTCCCCGATGTCGGCGACCCAGCCGTCAAGCGCGGGGGACGCAACGAAACTCCCTCCGCCTGGCGGCGACCGGCCGAACCCGCGGTCGACGCCATGGCCGGCAGCCTTCCATGCGGCCATGCCGCCGTCAAGAAGCCGGACGTCGGTCTTGCCGTACAGGAAGAACAGCCACCAAAGCCGGGCCGCATCGTATTTCTCGTCATACACGACAACCTGGGAACTGTCGTCGATGCCGTGCCTGCGCGCGAACCGCTGGAACTGCTCGCGACTGACCGCCATGCCTTCCCTGTCGGTATAGGAACGTCGCGGGGCATGATAGGCGCCGGGAATGCGTCCGGACAGCCAGGACAGTTTCCCGACGGCGGCAAGCACCACGGGTCTCGGGCCCGGGCTTGCCAGCATGGATTTCAGTTCGGAAGCGGTGATCAGGGCGTGTCCGCGCGGGAAACCCTTGTATCGTTCTGCCAGCAGGGGCCCGGACAGGAACGCGAGAACGAGCGTCAGGGCCGCAATCCGCTTGAGCGTTGTCCGCACCATGATCGATTCGGCCCCCGTTCTTGGGCGAACGCCTCGCGAATGCACGGCTTTCACCTGTTCAACCCGCGGAAAACCCCGCACCAAAAAAACGTCCCGAGAGTGTGGCCTCGCTCGTGTTCGCCAATCCTGGGCCAGGATGGAAGCGAGGCGTACTGCCAAGGGAAAGACGCTACCAATATGGTCTCCCGTCGAACGAGGTGCAACACACGATGGCTTGTCTGCAGAGCCGTCAGTCTCCGCTTCGTTCAGGCTTGCCCGGCAAGGCGAATCGCGGCGTTCCGGCCCCGAGCCGCAGGATTCGGGCCAGAGCCCGAGTTGAGCCCCTGCAGCAGGTGCTGCGTTCCCGCGCAGATGAATTTGCCTGTCACAGGCGGGCCCAAAGCGATATCACGCACGCATGATCGCTCCTGACGACAAGGCATTCCTGGCTGGCCTGTTTGATGCGGCCGTTGCTGCGGCTGATCCCGGCAAGGCGCTGGCACGGCATCTGCCAGGCAAGCCAAGAGGCCGAACTGTGGCTGTAGGTGCCGGGAAGGGCGCGGCGCAAATGGCCGCTGCGTTCGAGCAGCTATGGGACGCCCCGCTCGAAGGCGTGGTGGTGACCCGGTACGGACATGTTGTCCCGACCCGCAACGTCCGCGTGCTGACATCCGCCCATCCGGTGCCGGACGAGGCAGGCTTGGTGGCCAGCAGAGCGCTGATGGAAGCCGTGTCAGGATTGACGGAAGAAGACCTTGTTGTCGCGCTTGTCTGCGGCGGAGGGTCGGCGTTGCTGCCGGCACCTCCGGACGGATTGACGCTGCAGGATGAGCAAGCGCTTAACCGTGCCCTTCTCAATTCGGGTGCGCCGATTTCAGCCATGAATGCCGTCAGAAAGCATGTCAGCACGATCAAGGGCGGTCGTCTGGCGCTTGCGGCACATCCCGCACGCGTCGTCAGCCTGATCGTGTCAGACGTGCCGGGAGACGATCCCGCCCAGGTTGCATCGGGACCAACGGTGCCCGATCGAACGGGGTTGAGCGCGGCACGCGAACATGTTGACGTCCACCAGATCAAGCTGCCCGACCGAGTCCGCGACTACCTTGAGGCCGCGACGGATGCCCCGTCCCCGGACGATGAGCGGTTTGCACGCAACACGGTTTCGATTGTTGCGTCGGCAACGCTCTCCCTCGAAGCCGCGGCTGCCCGCGCGGAACGTCATGGCATTCGTGCCTTCATCCTGTCAGACGCCATCGAGGGAGAGGCGCGCGATGTCGGGCTCGTCCACGCCGCCATCGCACGGGAAGTCAGGCATCGCGACCGCCCGTTCGCGGCGCCCGCCGTGATTCTGTCCGGGGGAGAAACCACGGTGACCGTTGAAGGCGGCGGAGGGCGCGGAGGGCGAAACAGCGAGTTCCTGCTTGCATTCGCCGGTGGCGCGGAAGGACTGGACGTTGCCGCCCTGGCTGCCGACACGGACGGGATTGACGGCACTGAAGGCAACGCCGGCGCGTTCGCGGACGGCCGGACCTGGGCACGGATGCGCAAGGCGGGACTGAATCCCGGAACGCTGCTTGCCCGGCACGACAGCTGGACAGGATTCGATGCGCTGGAAGACCTGTTCACGCCAGGCCCGACCGGGACCAACGTCAATGACTTCAGGGCCATCCTTGTCCGCTGAGCAAACTCGCCATTCTGTCGGCCCGGCCTTCCCCTTGCGCGGGCCCTGTCCGCGCGTGCAGCCACGTTTGCATGCTCTGCGCGCCCTTCCGTCCTCACCTTCAGCGCGCTGCAATGCCCCTGCCTTCGGGGCGGGCAGCAATCATCGACCGAACACGTATTCCGGCAGCGTAAGCGACAGGGCAGGCCAATAGGTGATGACGATCAGAAACAGGAACAATGGAATGTAAAACGGCAGGGTCTGGCGCAATAGGGCCCGGTATTCGACCTTCGCCACTTCAGTCATCACGAAGAGCAGTATGCCGAACGGTGGCGTAAGGGTTCCGATCAGCAGATTGACTACCATGACAAGCCCAAAGTGCACCGGGTCCACGCCCATCAACTGCATCACCGGCACCAGGACGGGCACGGCGACGAGCAGGATGGCGGTGGTGTCCATCACGCACCCGAACACCAGGAGCGCGATGTTCACGATTAGAAGAACGATCAACGGGTTGTCGCTGATCGACAGCAGGAGGTCAGCCAGCCTGTTGGGTACGCCTTCGATCGCGAGGATGGCGCTGAAAGGCGTCGCTGCCGCGATGATGAAGACCAGGACCCCGCAGGTGGCAACGGTTTCGCGGATCGAGAGCCACAATCGAGCCAGCGTCAGTTCCCGCGTGGCAAAGCCAAGCACAATGGCATAGGCTGCCGTCACCGCGCCAAGCTGTGTCGGCGTTGCAAGGCCGGTGAGGATTCCGCCGATCAGGAACACGGGAGCCATCAGCGCCGGCAACGCCCGCCAGAAGGCAAGCGCGACGCCACTGGCACTCTGACGTGGCAGCACGGGGGCTTCAATGCGCCCGCTGCTTGCCAGCCAGTAGACCACGGCCATCAGCACCAGCGACATCAGGACACCCGGCACGATGCCCGCCAAGAACAGATCGGGCACCGAAACGTTGGCCAGCACGGCATAGATTATCATGATGCCCGACGGAGGGATGATCGGGCCGATGATTGAAGACACGGCCGTGATCGCCGCACTGAACTCGGCGCTGAAACCGCGACGCTTCATCTCGCGCACTTCGACGGCGCCCAGCCCCGCCGCGTCAGCCTGCGCCACGCCAGACATGCCGGAAAAGATGACGCTGGCCACGATGTTCACATGACCCAGCGATCCCCGGACGTGCCCGACCAGCGCCGTGGCGAAATCAAAGATCCGGGTGGCGATGCCAGCCGAGTTGAACAGGTTGCCGGCCAGGATGAAAAGCGGGATCGCCAGCAGCACATAGCTCTCCAGCCCGGATGCCACCCGCTGCACGACAAGCATTGGCGGGACGGTATCGACGATGAGAAGATATGCCAGCGCCGAGGCAGGAAGTGCGAAGGCGATCGGCATCTCCAGCAGCACAAGTGCCGCGAGAATGACGAGAAGAAGCCATAGCATCGTCGCTATTCCATGATCCGGCGTTCGCGCTCAGGCCGCGCGTCTTGATCGTCAAGAACGGCTCCGGCAACGGCTTCCAGGAAATAGAACAGCGCGGTGAGCAGCATCAGGCTGCTGGTGAGGATCAGGGGTACCGAAAAGAAATAGGAGCGCGGCAGGTCTATGGGCAGCGCGATCGTGGTCGAGCGCGCCTCGATTTCCATGATCGGGCCAAGTTCGCGCAGCAACACGAGAAGTGTCCAGATGATCCCGGCAAAGACAAGGGCCCGAACGGCACTGCGCGCCCTTGTCGGCAGGCGACCCACGAAAGACACGATCGCCACATGGCGCATCTGCTTCAGGCCGACCGATGCCCCCAGGAACGTGAGCCAGACCAGCGCATAGGCACCTCCCTCCTGCTCCCAGGTAATCGGGTTGCCTAACCCGGCATTCAGCAAGACCTGAGCCAGGATCATCAACACGATGCCCATCAAGATTGCCGATGCCAGGACCAGTTCGACCCGCCCGATCCATCTCAGTCCGGTTCTCAGGAACGCAAACATGCGTCGCTTTCGCTCCTTCCGAGGAAATCTGGGGCCGGATTGCCCGGCCCCGGTTCGCTGTCAGCCCTCAAGGTCTCGGATCTTCTGCCAGAGACCGCTGCTCCACAACCCCTCAGCTTCCATTTCCGTCACGCCGGCACGGGCCTTTTCCGAAAAGGGACCGTTGTCGATTTCTGAAACCGTGGCGCCTTCGGCCACCATCTTGTCGAGCGTCGCCGTGCTGTCGCCCAGTGCCGTCTCGGACATCCAGTTCACTGCTTCCGTGGCGGCTGCCTGCAACACCTGTTGCTGCTCGGCGGTCAGGCTGTTCCACTTGGCCTCGTTGACCGAGATGTGCGCTGAGGACATCAGATGGTTGGTGAGCGTGATGTTCGGGGCGGCAACATGAAATTTCTGGCTGTACGCGCCGGACGCGTCCGCTTCGGCCCCGTCAACCGCGCCGGTCTTGAGCGCCAGGAACGCCTCCGCCCAGGCAACCTGCGTCGGCACGGTGCCGATGGTCTCCCACAGTTTCAGGTAGGCCTTGATCCCGGGAACACGCATCTTCATGCCCTGCACGTCGTCCACGCTCGATACAGGCTCGCGCGTATAGAGAATGCGGGGCTGGTCGACGGCGACCGACAGGACCCGCACGCCCATCTTGTCGACGACTTGCTGGTTCATGCCATCGAAGATGTCGCTTTCCAGGAAGGTCTGCATGTGTTCGCGGTCGCGAAAGGTGAAGCCCCAGCTCAGGACCTGAAAGTCCTGCACGTTCGAGGTGAACCAATCGGGGCGAGAATACATCACGTCCACGGATCCCGCCTGGTGCTGTTCCATCACCTGGGTCGCGTTGCCCAAGGACTGCCCCCGGATCAGGTTGACGTCGAAGAGCCCGCCCGCCTTTGCGTTCAGGATCTCATCGAACTTGACGGCCATTCGGTCAAGCAGCGAATCGACCGCTTCCGATCCCGCAACGACCAGCTTGGTGTCCGCGAATGCAGGCGCCGCCAGCAGGGTCGAGGCCGCCGTCAGCGTTCCGATCAGCATGTGTTTCATTGGTCAATCTCCTTTTTGTGGTTGTGTTGCAGGCACGCAATCATCCAAACGTGCCCTTGTTGAGCAGACCGCCATCGGCGGTCAGCGAAGTGCCGGTAATGAAACCGGCCTTGTCGGAAAGCAGGAACGCACAGGCCTCCGCGGCCTCGCAGGGGTCGCCCAGGCGGCCGAGCGACTGCCGGTCGACGTAGTCGGCGACAGTGCGCCCGGAGGCTTCTGCCACCTCTTTCAGCCCCGGCGTGTCGAAGCTCCCCAGGCACAGGTGATTGACCCGGATGCCCCTTGGCGCGAACTCCGCCGCCAGCGCTCGGGTCAATCCCAAAATGCCGTGTTTCGACGCACAATAGGCGGACCGTCCGGCAAAGCCCGCCACCGAGGCCACCGAACCGACGTTGACCACCGATGCGCCGTCATCCAGGACTGGCAGCGCGTGTTTGGTGACAAGCCAGGTTCCGGTCAGGTTTGTGTCCAGCATGGTCTTCCAGTCGGCAAGCTCTTGTTCGTGAATCGGTCTGCCGCCCTGCAGCGCAGCATTGTTGACAAGGCCGGAAAGGCGCGTGCTTGCGCTGGAAAGGTCCCCGAACAGGCCCCGAACATCCTGCTCGCTGGCAACATCGGCGACACGGTGGACGATCTGCTGCGACACGAACGGCACTTCCGGCTCTCGCCGGCTGGTTGCGATGACCTGCCAGCCTTCTGCGGCCAGGTGTTCAGCCATGGCGCGGCCGATGCCTCTGCTGGCGCCCGTGATCAATACCGTGGGAGTCGCCATTCCTGCCTCCCTCAGTGTGCCGGCTTTTCGGCAAACCAGTCGGGATTGTCCGGATCGCGATAGGCAGAGACGATCTCGTCCGTGCGGTAGCGCTCCAGTTTCTCCAGATCGACTTCGACCCCCAGCCCCGGACCCGTTGGCACATCTGCGTGTCCGTCATCGAACGCGATCCGTTGCGTCAGGATGTCATCTGCATGGAGCTGGTAAATCGTGTCGAGCGCGATCTTTGCGTTCGGCATCGATGCTGCAAGCTGCAGATATGCCGCCTGGGTGAGGCCGAGTTCGCCTCCGGAATGCATGCCCACGTGGATGCCGGCCGCCTCGCAGACCGCCCCGGCTTTCAGGCATTGCCAAAGGCCGCCGGCTTCGTGGGGATCAACCAGCACCACGTCCGCGGTACCCAGCCGAATCGCGGTCATGGTCTCCTGCAGCGTATATGCGCCCTCGTCTACGCAAATCGGAACCGGGCTTGCCTCCCGCAACCGGGCGGCGCCGGCAAGGTCTTCGACCGGCATCGGCTGCTCAACGTATTGCAGATCGTAGGGTGCCAGCCGGGCAAGCATCCGCTTGGCCATGGCAGGCGTCCAGGCGCCGTTGGCATCGATTCGCAAATTGACGGACGGTCCGAGCACTTCGCGGGCCTTGGCAACCAGCGCGATGTCCTGCTCGGGATCGAGGCCGACCTTGAGCTTGAACGACCGGAACCCTTGCTGCCGATATGCGATCAGTGCCTCTGCAACCGTTTCGGGGTGCGAAATATAGACATAGGCGCACATCTCGACCCTTGAACGATAGGAGCCGCCCCACATCTGGTGCAGGGGCATGTCGGCATGCTTGCCGCACGCATCCCACATCGCCATCTCAAGCGCCGACAAGGCAAAGACCAGCGCCCGCTTGTGATGGTAGTAGCCCGCTCCCTCAGCTGCCCGCGTCAGGCGTTCGACATCCGTGATCTTGCGTCCCATGCCAAGCGGCGTGACCAAACCCTCGAACACCGCCGGAACGAAATCCAGAAGGCAAATGGTTTCCCCGTAGCCTCTTAGCCCGCCTTCCGTCGTGACCTCGCAAACCAGGCGCGTTGATCCGGTCCGCTTGCCGGACGACCAGGAAATCTCCGACATGAGCGGCACGTGAACGATCCAGTGGCGGATCCGCGATATTTCGAGCGCGTCACCCATTCTCAATCCATGTGGAGACCGCCGTTGATGTTGATCACTTCTCCGCAGATGTGCCGTGCTCGCGCCGAGGCGAGAAACAGCGCCAGGTCCGCAATCTCGGCCGGGTCGGCGAACCGGCCCTGCGGGATCAAGGCCTTGATCCTCTGACGCGTGGTTTCGTCGTGCAACTTGACCATTTCCGTGTCGACAACACCTGGAGCAATCGCATTGACTCGAACCCCTTGCGTGGCGCCTTCGAATGCCGCCGCCCGGGTCAGGCCAGCGATCGCGTGCTTTGAGGCGACATAGGTGCTGTTGTTGCCGAAGAGCGTTGATCGCTTGGCTGCAAATGAAGCGATGTTGATGACGGAGCCCGAATGCGCCGCCAGCTGGCTCCAGAGCGCCCGGGTCAGCCGGAACGCGGCGCCTGCATTGATGTCCATCACTGCGTGCCAGTCCAGGTCGGACGTCTCAGGCAAGGGAGACGGTCGCGAAATCCCGGCATTGTTGATCAGAATCGCGGCACCTCCCATGCCCGCGGCCCGATCGGCTATGGATTCAGCCAGGCCGGGCTCCGCAAGGTCTCCGATCAACGATCCGCCGCCAAGGACTTCCGCGAGCCCCGACGCTGCCTCGTCCTGGTCGACCAGCAAGAGCGACGCGCCCTCTTCGGCAAACGCCTTCGCCTGTGCGGCCCCGATGCCCTGCGCGGCGCCCGTAATCACGGCCAGTCGGTTGTTCAGGCGCAGATCCATTTCAATCGTCTCATTATTCAAGATAGTGTCTTGACATTCAAGACACTGGGCGCTTAATACACTGACAAACAGGCTCTGTCAATGTGAGGAGACCGCCGCGCCATGACCAAAAGCCAAATGAAGGCGCGATCTGCTACGCTCGCGAAAGGGCTGGAAATACTGAACTTTCTGGGATCGCAGAACGGACCGGTCACGCTCAGGACGGTGATGTCCGGTTTGGGGATGACCAAGCCGACGGCTCACCGGCTGCTGGCCACGTTGATTGACCACGGCATGGCGCGATTCGATTCGGTCAACAACACCTACCAGCTGGGCATGCGACTGTTCGAACTGTCTCGCCAGGTCTGGCAGGACCTTGACTTGCGCGGCGTCGCGATGAACGAGATGCGGAAGCTGCACGCTGCGACCAACGAAACCGTTTCGCTTGCCATCCTGACCCCGGATGGCGGGGTCTACATTGACGGCCTGCAGAGCAGCCACCACCTGCGCGAACAATCTCGCGTAGGTCAACGAGTGGCATTGTGGCGCTCGGCCATCGGAAAGGCTCTCATCGCAGGGCTGTCATACAAGGATCGGCAACGCATCCTGGAAGAGGATGCCGATGCAATCCTGAATGGCGGAACGTATGACGGCTTGCCGGAACTGAGCCGCCATCTCGATCTGGTCAATGCCCGCGGCTATGCCATAGAGATTGACGAGGATGTTCCTGGGATCTCGGGTGCCGCCGCGCCGATTGTCGACCATCGAGGCATCACCGTCGCCGCGATCGGGCTGAGCGGCGCCAGCGATCGCCTGAGCCGCGATGCCCTGCACCGGCTTGGGCCCAGCGTCATTGAAGCGACACGGCTGGCCTCGCTGCAAGCCGGCGGAGCACCCCGCCCGGTCTCGACTGCGCCGCAGCCGCGGGGCCTGCAGGTTCGAAATGTCAGGAAACTGGCCGACTTCAGCAACTTGATCGGCGAGAGCCCGACGCTCAGCCGGGATGGCCGGATCCTCTACTGGGTTGACATTTGTCGGCCATGCATATTCCGCCTTGACCTGGCAACCGGCGAAACGGACGCTTTTCCGCAAAAGGACATGGTGACGGCCGTTGCCGAGACGGCTGAAGGCTTGCTGGTTGCCGGCCTGACCGGAATCAGGATCATCGAGCCGGTGAGCGGCAGGGTCGTCCGGGATTTCGGTGATCCCGAGGCAGACATTCCGACCAACCGATTCAACGATGGCAAGCTTGACGCCCGGGGACGATTCTGGGTTGGCTCGCTCGCGTTCAGCCTCACACGCGGCGTCGGATCGCTCTATCGGGTCGACCCCGACGGCAGTGCCCGCCGCATGGAATCCGGCCTGACGCTTCCAAACGGAATGGGCTGGTCGCCGGACGGCCAGGCCATGTACCTGGTCGACACCGCGGACCGCGTCCTCTACATCTACGACTTTGACGCGGACGAGGGCACCATCGCCAACCGCCGCGACCTGATCCGCTTTCCGGACGACATGCCAGGCAACCCGGACGGGATCGACATCGACCCGCAAGGCAACATCTTCATCGCCATGTGGGACGGCTGGGCCGTCGTGAAATACGCCCCTGACGGGACGCTTGTCGAGACGTATGGAACGCCGTTCCCGCGCCCGACCTCCTGCGCATTTGCAGACGGTCCCACGCCACGCATTCTGGTGACTTCGGCAAGGATACGGGTCTCGAGCGATCTTCTAGCAAACTATCCCTCGAGCGGTGCAACTATCGAGATGCTGCTGCCGGCATGACCGGGCGGCGGTGCGCCGCGCCTCGCGGAAAGCTTCCCCAGCCATGCTCCGTGAACCGATCCCGGCTGATCGGTCTCGGCCCGCTTCGCCCAGCGCGGCCCGATCGGCCGCATCGCCGACAGCATGTCGCCCGCCATCCAGTCAACGGGTGCCGATCATGGGCGGTGGCGCGGGAGCTTGACCATGACGGAACTCTCGATTGTCTGCCGTTTGCGGGCACGGGCTCCTTTCGTGCGCGTGAAGGTCGCCCTGGTGCGCCGGCGGAGTCCCGCATGGACACGGTTGCACGTCACGTCGCGGAGCATGGCGCTCAACGGCCGCTCGACGGGAATCACGTGCCGTGCATCATGTCTCGGGAAGCGCGTCCGATTGCGGAACTCGTGCTGCACCGCTGCCTCCAGATGTTCGCCACGCGACGGCGCTGCCGGATAGCTCGCCTCGTGCAGCGCTCCCCGCCTGCCGGCAAGCCCGGCAGCCAGCGCGCCGCCCGTCCCTGCCAGGTTCGGAATGCGGTGCTTTGCGGATCGCATGGGTCGCGGGCATTGCCGTCCGGCCGGCGGCCCTCCCCCGCCCATTGGCGATCACGCCATGCCGGGCATCATGAATCTTTCCGGTCGACCGCCATCAGCAGGGCGGGAAGGAGCAAGACATCGGCAATGAGCGCGATCGTGATCGTGATCGACACCAGGACGCCAAGCGTCCAGCTCGGTTCATACCCAGACGCTGCGAACACCAGGAAACCGGCCACCAGGATCGCGGTGGTGGCCCACAATGCCGGCCCCACGGTGCGAAACGTTTCGCGAACCGCCTCGGGCGGTGACAGGCCCTGCCGACGGCCGCTCAGGTACTTCGAAACAAAATGAATCGTGTCGTCCACGATGATGCCGATGGCGACCGCGACCACCACGGATGCGCCGAGACCGATGACGCCCGAGAGATACCCCCACAGGCCGAACGCCATTGCTGCAGGAACGAAATTGGGCACCAGGCAGATCAGGCCGACACGGACGTTTCGGAAGACCAGGAGCAGGATCAGGGATATGAGGCCGGTGGCGAGAATCGTGCCCCTCAGCATGCTTTCGACGTTCCGGTCCGACAGATGGGCGGAAATCATGGTGAAGCCCGAGGCGGGACCCGCGAGATCAGGCGCGTTGTCCTGCAACCAGGCCTGGGCGCGCGCATCGATTTCGAGGTGTTCCTTCGTGGACGTGTTGTCGAGCGCCACCGTCATTCGCGTCGACGACTTGCCGATGTCAATGCGGTCGTTCAGGTCGGCGCCAAAGGGCAGCGAAAACTCGTAGAGCAGCAGCAGTTGCGCGGCAAGTTCGGGCTCTTCCGGAATCCGGTAGAACGCTGGGTCATCCCCGTGCATGCTCTTGTTGACGCGCTTCATGATGTCCGAGAAGGCCTGAACGTGAAGCACTTCGGGCTGCGCCCGATACCAGTTCGCGAAGGCCTCGAGCTTGCGCAGGTATTCGGGCTCGGTGATGCCGCCCTCGCTCCCGGAACTCAACGAATAGTCGAGCCGGTCAAGGCCGGTCAGGTTTTCGACGATGAATTCCGTGTCGGTGCGAAATGCGTAACGATCGTCGAAATGGTGCAGCCAGTTGTCGCTCGCCTCGTTTCGGGGGAGACCCGCCGCGAAAATCGCGACCACGACGATCCCGAGCCACAGAATCGGCTGACGGCGCACGATGACAAAGTCTCCCAGGCGTTCGAAAAGGCCCTGGCGTCCGGCGCGATGCCGAGGAGCCTTCAGCGGCATGACCGAAAGCAGCGCGGGCAGGAGCGTCACGCCATAGACGAACGTGAACAGCACGCCAAGCGCCACCAGGTTGCCAAGAACGTGAAACGGCGGCGAATTCGACGTGTTCAGGCTGAGGAATCCGATCGCGGTCGTGGCGGACGTCAGGAACACCGGATACATGTTTTCGCGAAGCGAGGCCGCCAGCGCGGCGTTGCGCTCCAAGCCTTCGCGCATGCCCGCCTGTGCCGTGGTCACGATGTGAATTGAATGGGCGACCCCCACCGCCATGACGATGATCGGCACGCTCGCGCTGATTGGCGTGAGCATCGTGCCGAACCAGCCCGCGACGCCCACGGCTGTCAGCACGACGAACACGACGGCAATTCCGACGGCAACGGCCGCGTAGACAGAGCGCAGAAGCAGGGCCGCGATTGTCATGACGACGAAGAACACGACCGGAATGAGATCCTCCGCGTCCTTTCCGGCATCCTCGAAGGTCTGGTTCAAGATCACGTTGCCAGTCAGGAAATAGGAAAGGTCGGGATGCGCGGCCCTGGCCTCGTCGAGCAGCCCCGTGAGATAGTTCGAGATCTCCTCCCACGCGGGCTCTTCCGGCTCGGAAAGGATGAAGTCGATGATCAGCGCACCCACCCGCCCGTCGGCAGCAACCAATTGTCCGACAAGTTCGGGCTCGTTCAAGGCGATGGCCTGAACCCGGTCGAGTTCGGCGTCGCTCAAGGACATTGCATCTTCGACCAAGGGCTCGATCGTCAGTTCGTCCTCGATCGCTTCGCTGTGGAAATAGTTTGTGAGCGAAGTGACCCGGACCGAATGCGGCGTCAGCCATGCGCCCTCGGTCAACTCCTCGATCGCGCCGAGGGTCTCGCGGGTGAACACCGAACCTTCCCGGGGCGCGACGGCAATCAATGCGGATCGCGACGCGGAATAGGTGTCCTGCACGGCATCGAACGCGAGAAGGTGGGGGTTGTCCGCCCCGAACAGCACGCGGTAGCTGCCGGACACGGTCAGGCCGGGCAGACCCGCCGCCGCCGCGAGCATGACCAGCGAGGCCAACGCGAGAACCAGCCACCGGAAGCGCAGAACGCAAGTGATGTAGCGGTCCAGGAGCGCGGGCATCATCGCGCCCGCTCGCGCCGACGCACGCCAGCACCAGGTTCGGCTCGCCCTGGCTTGCTTGAACGGGCTTGTCCTGGGCGCATCACGGATCCCCTGGCCACGCTACCGCTTCGGACACCGTCCAGCGCCTGAAACCCGCCCGACGCCGGATCGGGACACCGCGCCTGGTGGCGGTGACGGAGGCGGCGGCCTTGACGCTCCAGCGACTTCGGGGCCGTCTCGCGTGCGCGGATATGTGCCAACGGCTCGATCATGACTCAATCCTTCCGAAAGTTCGTATCCGGCTTGCGAAACGACGGCAACTCGTTTCGTGCGGCTGCGTTTCCGGACTTCCGGATCCATGCCGCAAGGCTCCTGCCGCCAGGACGATTGCTCGGCGCAAACGTGGTCCGGCCCTCGGGACCGTCAGCCGGCCGGTCTTCCCGCGACCGGGTCCCGACCGGCGTGCGGGAGCTGTTCGGCACGGCCTGGCACGTCGGCGCGGCGACACATTTCCGCGAGACATTCGTGGGCGCGGTCGACCTCGGCTTCATCCACAGCTTGCCGTGGGCGACGTCGGGTGAGAAGGACGGATCCTGAAGGCCGGTCGCCGCGGCGCGGGCTGGGTCCGCTGGCAGACCGCGGACCGACCGGCGACGATCCGCCCGGCCGTCGCCCGCAATCCGGGCAGCCGAGGGTGCCGTCACGGGCAGGCGCCGCGAAAGGGCTGCCGCGCGGCGGCCTTCTTGCCCGGCATCGAAAACGGGCGCCGCCTTCCAAGCTGGCGCCGTCTTCGTGGCTCACGGACCAAAGTCCGCTGTGGACAAGTCTCGTCCTTTGATCTTAATTGAATTCGTGGTGGCGCAATTCAGGACGGAGTTGGGGATGTGCTGATGGCAAACCGGTTGATCCGTGCCTCAGCATTGCTGTGGGCGCTGCTTGTCCTCGTGCCGATGCCGGCACATGCGGAATCCTGGCTGTCCGACCGGGTGGACATGTCCGCGACGCTTGCGGCGGAAACGCGGGTTTTCCCGGAAGCCGGCGCTCACCCCGGGCAGCGGTCGCATGCAAGCGGCTTCAGCATGGAAGCGACTGCCTACATCGAGGGAGACGGCGGCAGCAGCGTAACCATCACGCCTTTCCTGCGTTTCGATGCCGGGGATCCGGAGCGCACGCACGCCGACCTGCGGGAAGCCTATTTTCTCACCTACGGCGATGCGGGTGACGGCGAATGGGAACTCCGCGCAGGCATCGACCGGGTCTTCTGGGGAGTTGCCGAGGCGCGTTCGCTTGTAGACATCATCAACCAGACTGACCTGGTCGAGCATCCGGATGCCAAGACCAAGCTCGGTCAGCCAATGCTGCACTTCACCTTGTCAGGCGACTGGGGAGTGCTTGAGCTGTTCGGACTGACCGGACATCGCAAGCGCACCTTTCCGGGAACACAGGGGCGGCTTCGTGGACAGCTGGTCGTCGACAACAGCCGAACCACGTACGAGTCCCCGGACGAGGAATGGCATTTCGATCTCGCGGGCCGCTACAGCAACAGCTTCGGGCCGCTCGACATCGGGCTCAGCGTGTTCGACGGCACCAGCCGCGAACCCACCTTCAACTTCGACCCCGCCGTCGCGAGCCTCGCGCCGCATTACGAGCAGATTCGCCAGATCGGACTGGACGGCCAGATCACCACGGGACCATTGCTGCTGAAGCTTGAGGCGATCCGTCGAACCGGCGCGCGGAACCGGATCTTGCAAGAGGAAGACTACACGGCGTCAATCCTGGGTGGCGAGTATTCCGTCAACGGCCCCTGGGACACGGATGCCGACCTGAGCCTGTTTGCAGAGTGGCTCCGTGACGGCCGAGAGCGCAATGCGACCGATGCGCTCGCAAATTCCGTCTTCCTGGGCGCACGCGTCGACCTGAACGACGAGCACGGGACAAATTTCTTCCTTGGGGTCCTCGATTCCAGAGAGGCCGACAGCCGCGTCTTGAGCGCCGAGTTCAATCGCCGGCTTTCGGACAGCTTGTCGCTGAACGTGGAATCGACCTCCCACATCGGGTTTGAAACCGATGACATCGCCAAGGACGTCCGGCGCGACAGTCACATCGGGATAAGCCTGCAATACAGTTTCTGACTTGGCGGCAATCGCGGCAGGATTGCCGGCCCGTTTCCGCGACGCCCTGCGCTTCGGGCGACATGTCGCGCTTTCGGCCCTTCAGTATCGGTAGTGCTCGGGCTTGAACGGGCCGTCCTGCTGCACGCCGATATAGCTTGCCTGCTCGCCGTCCAGCATCGTGAGCTTCGCGCCGATCCGGTCCAGGTGCAGCCTCGCGACCTTTTCGTCGAGGTGCTTGGGAAGAATGCAGACCTCCTTGCCGTATTCGCTGCCCTTCGTGAACAACTCGATCTGCGCCAGGACCTGGTTCGTGAAGCTCGCCGACATGACGAAGCTGGGATGCCCCGTGGCGTTGCCGAGATTCAGCAGCCGACCCTCGGAAAGCAGGATGATCCGGTTGCCCGAAGGCATTTCGATCATGTCCACCTGTTCCTTGATGTTGGTCCACTTGTGGTTCCTCAGGTTGGCAACCTGGATCTCGTTGTCGAAGTGCCCGATGTTGCCGACGATCGCCATGTCCTTCATCTCGCGCATGTGCTCAATGCGAATGACGTCCTTGTTGCCGGTCGAGGTGATGAAGATGTCCGCGTCCAGGCTCTCTTCCAGCAGAACCACCTCGTAACCGTCCATCGCCGCCTGCAGCGCGCAGATCGGATCGATTTCGGTCACCTTGACCCTCGCGCCTGCGCCGCGAAGCGAGGCTGCGGAACCCTTGCCGACGTCGCCATAGCCGCAAACCACGGCGACCTTTCCGGCCATCATCGTGTCGGTCGCGCGCCGTATGCCGTCAACGAGGCTTTCCCTGCAGCCGTACTTGTTGTCGAACTTGGACTTCGTCACGCTGTCGTTGACGTTGATCGCCGGAAACGGGAGCTGGCCGTCCTCCACCATCTTGTACAGGCGATTGACTCCCGTCGTGGTCTCCTCCGTGACCCCCCGGATCATGTCGCGCTGCTTCACGAACCAGCCCGGACTCTCCGCCAGGCGTTTCCTGATCTGCGCATGCAGGACTTCTTCCTCTTCGCTTGCGGGGGTCGCGATGAGGTCGCCTTCGCCTTCCTCGACGCGCGCGCCGGTCAGGACGTACAGCGTCGCGTCGCCGCCGTCATCCAGTATCATGTTTGCCCCGCCTTCCGGGAACTGGAAGATCTGGTCCGTGTAGGTCCAGTACTCTTCGAGCGTTTCGCCCTTCACGGCGAATACCGGGGTCCCGCCGGCGGCTATCGCGGACGCCGCGTGATCCTGTGTCGAAAATATGTTGCACGAAGCCCAGCGGACATCGGCTCCAAGCGCCTTGAGCGTTTCAATCAGGACGGCCGTCTGGATCGTCATGTGAAGCGAGCCGGCAATTCTTGCGCCCGACAGGGGTTTCCGCTCTCCGTATTCCTCGCGGATGGCCATCAAGCCAGGCATTTCGGTTTCGGCGATGTCCAGTTCCTTGCGCCCGAAATCAGCCAGCGAAATGTCCTTTACGACGTAATCCTTGGGCATGGTCCTCCGCTCCGCTCGGCCGCGTTTCGGGGTCACTTAGCACCGGCACTTTCCCCCGACAACCAAGCATACGAGGTTGGCAGGGAACGGTTCGCGTCCCTCGCGTCCCGTCGCCGCCGGGCCGCATTCGTCAAGGCGCCTCGCATGAACGCCTGCCGCGAAGGGAGCGGGCCCAAGCTGCCCGCATCGGCCGTCGGTTCGGGACCTGCTGACAGCCGCGCGGTCATCCCAGGGGCGGCGTTCCGGCGGCAGGCCGAGGGTCACGGGACCGGCCCGGAAGCGCGGTTGGACCAAGCGCAAAAGCTCTTGACCGTGCCGTGGGCATTGGTGCACGACTGCGCGTCATGGCCCCCAGGAAAGCCGAACCGCGCGCATGGCAGCGAATGCTGTCCGGACGAAGGCTGGATCTTCTGGATCCGACGCCCGTCGACATCGAGATCGAGGACATCGCGCACGGGCTGGCGTTCGTTGCCCGCTGGAACGGCCAGACGAGAGGGGAATACCCCTATTCCGTCGCCGAGCACTCGCTGCTGGTCGAGACCCTGTTTGCGCGACTCGTGCCGAAGGCGCCTGCCAAATGGCGGCTTGCGGCGCTTCTGCATGACGCGCCGGAATACGTGATCGGCGACATGATCGCACCGGTCAAGTCCTCCGTCGGTCCCGGATACTCTGAGCTGGACGACCGCCTTACGGCCGCGATTCACCTTCGCTTCGGGCTGCCGGCCACCATGCCAAGGACGGTCAAGTCGAAGATAAAGAGGGCGGACAAGATGTCAGCCTGGTTTGAGGCGACGCAAATTGCGGGATTCGCCGAATCCGAGGCGAACAGGTTCTTTGGACGCCCCGACATGTCCCTGGTGAAGGGCCTCTCGATCGTGCTCCGACCCCCCATGGAGTCACGGTTGGCCTTTGTGGAGCAGCACAGCAGGCTGCTGGCCGAAATGGGGTAGTTCAGCGCGGCGACCGCTTGGCCAGGATGCGCTGAAGCGTTCGCCGATGCATGTTCAGGCGCCGCGCCGTCTCGCTGACGTTCCGGCCGCACAGCTCGTAGACCCGCTGAATGTGTTCCCAACGAACACGGTCGGCGCTCATCGGATCGGTCGGCGGCGGCGGCATCTCGCCCTCCGGCGCCAGAAGCGCGGCCGTCACGTCATTGGCATCCGCCGGTTTCGACAGATAGTCCGTCGCGCCGATCTTGACCGCTGCCACGGCAGTGGCAATCGCGCCATAGCCCGTCAGGACGACAATGCGGCTGTCCTCCCTGCGTTCACGGATGCACTCCACCACGTCCAGGCCGTTCCCGTCGTCAAGTCGCAGGTCCACGACCGCGTATGCCGGCGGTCGCGCGACCGCGGCCGCCCTGCCAGCAGCAACCGAACTGGCCGTTTCGACTTCAAAGCCCCGCTTTTCCATTGCCCGAGCCAGGCGTCTCAGAAACGGCTCGTCGTCATCAACGATCAGGAGCGACGGGTCTTGTCCTATCTCGTCAGGCATTTCTTCAATCGCGTGCGGTTCCGGAAAGACTATTCGCTACGCCAGTCCCCGTCAAATCTTCAGGATTGGCCGACAAGGCACGCCGTGGCTTCCGCGATCTCCTCAGCCGTGTCCTCCCGGCGAAAATATGCGCCGAGCTCGTTGCCCGGAAACATCAGGTAAGTGAACGTGGAGTGGTCAACGAGATAGAACTCGCCGCTTCCCTCGCCCTTCGCATAGTATGCGCGATACGCGTTGGCGGCCGCCTTGACCTGTTCCGCGCTTCCGGTAAGCGCGGTCATCTGCGGATACATGTCATCCGCATACTGCCCCAGCACTTCGGGCGTGTCTCGCTCGGGATCCACGGAAATGAAGACGACGGCGATGTCGTGCCCCTGCTCCGCCAGGAGGTCGGCGGCAAGCGCGTTGCGCGCCATGTCAAACGGACAGACGTCAGGACAAAAGGTGTAGCCGAAATAGACCAGGGCGGGACGGTTCAGCACGTCCGAGTCCGTCACCAGCCCGCCCTCCCTGTCGACAAGCTCGAAGGGGCCTCCGATCGTCGCGCCGACCGCGGAAGAGCCGTCGCACGCGGACCGTGCGCCCAGAAGCGTGTAGAGCGCGGTTCCGCTCACAAGGACCAGCAGGCCAAGGCCTGCAAGCAAGATTGCAGCTTTGTTCACAGGGCTTTCCGAATCTGTGCCAGCGGAATCATTGATCACCAACGGCTCGTAGGAGTACAATTTAGTCGGTCTTGAAGGGATTGCCATGACGGAAACGCCGATTCATCCATACGGACCGCGCACGAACTGGGTTCGGCTCCAGACATTGGTGGTTCTGAGATGGATTGCCATTCTCGGCCAGTTCTCGGCAATCGTCGTGGCGCAGCGCCTGTTCGGGCTGGACCTGCTTTTCGGCCTCTGCCTGCTGACGATCTGCGCATCCGTGGCCGCCAATCTTCTCGCCATTGCCGTCTATCCAAGGGCAAAGCGCCTGTCTGAAGCCGAGGTTGCCGGAATGCTCGCCTTTGACGTGCTGCAGCTTGCGCTTCTGGTCTTCCTGACGGGAGGGTTGAACAACCCGTTTGCGCTCCTGATCATCGCGCCGGTCGCCATCGCCGCCATGACGCTCAATGCACCGGCGGCAGCGGGCATTGCATTGCTGGCCGTGGCGTCGGCGACATGCCTCCTGTTCTGGCACATTCCGCTCAGGACCCTGGAAGGGGTTGCCATGCAGATGCCGCAGGAATTCGCCTTCGGATTCCTGGTCGCCATCGTGATCGGGATCCTGTTCCTGTCAGTCTATGCCAGCAGGGTGACCGGCGAGATGCAAACGTTGTCGGAAGCGCTTGCAGCAACTCAACTGGCGCTCTCGCGCGAACAGAAGCTCACGGATCTCGGCGGCGTGGTCGCCGCCGCGGCACACGAGCTGGGAACGCCTCTTGCGACGATCAAGATTGCCAGCAGCGAGCTCCTGGAGGAACTGGACGGCAACCCTGTTCTGCAGGATGACGCAATGCTCATCCGGGACCAGGCCGACAGATGCCGGGACATCCTGAGCTCGATGGGCCGGGCCGGAAAGGACGACCTGCACGTCCACCAAGCGCCCGTCAGTGCCGTCGTTCGTGAATCCGCGGAGCCGCACGCCGACCGGGGCAAGAAGCTCCATTTTGAGTTCGGCGGCCCCGACGCGGCGGATGCCCGCCAGCCCACCATCGATCGGCGACCGGAAATCATTCACGGACTGCGCAACCTGATCCAGAACGCGGTCGACTTTGCCCGCGCGAACGTCTGGATCGACGTCTCCTGGAACGACGAGCAGCTCGTCGTGAGAATCGTGGACGACGGTCCGGGATTCTCGTCCACGGCGGTCAGCCAGATCGGAGAACCGTACATGATCCGCCGAAGACGGGATTCGCGATTGCGCTATGAAGGCATGGGGCTCGGAATGTTCATCGCCAAGACGCTGCTTGAGCGAACGGGCGCCCAACTGAGCTTCTCCAATGGTCGCGAGCACGGCGCGCCGGACAACGGGCCAGGCGAGCGCACCGGAGCGATTGCGGATGTTCGCTGGAACCGCAAGGTCTTTGCCGATGCGGGAGGCGCCGAGAGAGCGCCACTGGGGCAAAACCGGCCGATCAAGGCATGAGGTGGCATTCGCCTGTGCCAGATCCATGGAATGCATCGGGTCGCAGCTTGCAGGTGACGTCCTTGCCAGCCAAACTGACTCAGTCATGGCTTACCAAGGGTCGATCTTCCTTCCCGACGCGGACGCGACGGATCGCTTTGGCGAGGCGCTCGCGCAGTCGCTGAAGCCCGGCGACACGATTCTGCTGGCGGGACAGATCGGCGCTGGCAAGACCTGCCTGGCACGCGCCGCAATCTCGGCCTTGCACGTCAGGATGGGCCAGCCCGCGCCCGAGGTGCCCTCACCGACCTTCACGCTAGTCCAGTCATACGAATTGCCCGGGATCCAGGTTTGGCACGCGGATCTCTACCGTCTGACCGAAGCTTCCGAAGTGACTGAGCTCGGACTCGAAGAGGCCTTTGGAACCGACATCGTGCTGGTGGAATGGCCCGATCGGCTCCAGGAGGTGCCCGATGGCGCATTGGCCTTGAACTTCGAGGTGCAGGACGACGGGCGCCAAGTGGCGCTTCGTTCCACGTCGGGTCGCTGGCAAGAGCGCATCTCGGCGATCGAAAGCGCCGATGCGTGACGCGGCCGCATCATTCCTGGAGTCGCAGGGCTGGAATGGCGTCGCGATCCAGCCAATCGCGGGGGACTTGTCGCAAAGATCCTATTTCCGCCTGTCAAGAAATGGCGAGACCGCCGTATTGATGGACGCAGGAGGTGATCGCGCGTCCGTTGCGCCCTTTCTGAAGATGACGGCGTGGCTGAGGCAGGCAGGCCTTTCCGCGCCCGAGATTCTTGGCGCCGATGTCGACAATGCGCTCTTGTTGCTGGAAGACCTTGGTCCGGTTCCGGCAAGCGGAATGATGTCAGACCGGCAAGCGCAGGCCGATGTGCTCGATGCCTGCATTGAAATCCTGCTTGCGATCCGCAACGCGCCGCCGCCGCCGCTTCATTGCCCCGGGGCGGATAGGTTGTGCGAATGGACACGCCTTGCTGACGAGCACTATCCGGGCGCGGACTCCGGCGCGCTTGACGAGTTCCGGGTCGCGCTCAAGGAAATCCTTTCCGGCCTCCTGGCAACCGGCTGCACGGTGTCCCTCAGGGACTTTCACGCCGACAACCTGATGCCGTTGCCTCATCGAAAGGGCATCGCACGTCTCGGGTTGCTGGACTACCAGGACGCCTTTCTTACCCATCCCGTCTTTGACCTTGTCTCTCTCCTGACCGATGCGCGCGTTGCGCTGCCGCCCGCGATTCGCGCCCGAGG
Source organism: Paracoccaceae bacterium (assembly GCA_965208685.1). GTDB lineage: Bacteria > Pseudomonadota > Alphaproteobacteria > Rhodobacterales > Rhodobacteraceae > JAJEFO01. Next base: position 4,289,073 of record CBDBPL010000007.1, read on the forward strand.
CATCGAAGAATACGCATCGGCCTCGGGAGACGGGCTGGCCGCGTTGCGAACGGCCTTTGCCGCGTTTTCCGCACAACGCAATCTGAGGATCCTCGGAATCTTTCATCGCGCGGCGACGGATTTCGGCAAGGCGCACCACCTGGCAAAGGTGCCGCGCGTCTACAGCCGCCTCATGGAAGCAACGGAACACGAGGTCTTCCGCGATGTGCGCGAGATCCTCCGTGCCGGTCTCCCTGCCCCGGGCTCGGCGGCATGAGGCCGCCGGTCTCAGCCATGATCTTCGCCGCTGGATTCGGCACGCGGATGGGCAGGCTGTGCCGAAACCAGCCCAAGCCCATGGTGCCGTTCGCGGGACGGCCGATGATTGCCCATTGCATCGGGCTGCTGCGGGAAGCAGGCATCAATACCATCGTGGCAAACACGCATCACCTGCCCCGGAAGATCGAGCCCTTCCTGCGCTCCGAAGGCATCTCGATTTCACGCGAGCTTCCCGACATCCTGGAGACTGGCGGCGGCTTGAAGGCTGCCGTGCCTCTTCTGGGAAACGGTCCCGTCATAACCATCAATCCCGATGCGGCGTGGCTTGGACGCAATCCCGTCAAGGCGCTGATTGACGCCTGGCAGCCAGGAATGCAGGCGCTGCTTGCACTTGTGCCGCAACCATTGGCTCACGGAACTTCGAGCGGTGGCGACTTCCGCCTCGAACACGGCCGGGTTCGGCGCGGCGGGCCCTTGATCTATGGCGGAGCGCAGGTCATCAAGACCGACCAGCTTGATGGGGTCGCCGAAAGAGTGTTTTCCCTGAATGTCTATTGGGACCTGCTGTCGGAGTCGGACGGTCTCCACGGCCTGGTCTATGACGGGAACTGGTGCGACCTTGGCCACCCGGCGGGGCTGCGCGTTGCTGAGGGCCTTGCCTGCGATGTTTGAACCGACAGAGAGCCCGCGCGTGTTCGGAGTCCCGCCCGGGGCCGACTTTCCGCAAGTGGTGGTCGAACGGATCCTGGATTCCTATGCCGGACGACCTCCGGAAGACCTTGCCCGGGTTCGTCTCCTGGTAAATTCCCGGCGCATGCAGCGACGGTTTGCCTCCCTTTTCCGAGCGTCCGGTCCGCGACTCCTGCCCCGGATCCTGCTCGTGACCGAGATCGAGAAGATCCTCCCGGGAATCGACCTGCCTCCTCCCGTGTCCAGGCTGCGACGTCAGCTCGAGCTGGCACAGCTGACGGCACGTCTTGTCGAAACCGAGCCTGACCTCGCTCACCCGGCAGCTGCGGTCAGCCTCGCGGAAAGCCTGGCCTCGCTTCTCGACGAGATGCAGGGCGAGGGCGTCGCGCTCGAACAGGTTCGCATGATCGAGATCGGCGACGATTCCCTGCATTGGCAGCGAAGCCTGAGATTCCTCGACATAGTCGGCACCTATGTCGAGAAGGTTTCGGAAGACGGTCTCGACTTCGAGGCGCGGCGCAGGCTTGGGATCGAGCAAGTCTCTGCCGCCTGGGCATCCGACCCGCCCGACACTCCGGTGATCGTCGCCGGTTCGACGGGTTCGCGCACGACCACTCGCATGTTGATGTCCGCCGTGGCGCGGCTCCCGCAAGGCGCGCTCGTGCTCCCCGGATTCGACGTGGATCTCCCCGGGCCGATCTGGGAGTCGCTCGGCGCCAGCCGCGATTGCGAGGATCATCCTCAGCACCGGTTCGCGGCGCTGCTCGCGGCCCTTGACATGACCCGTGACCAGGTGGCCACGTGGGGCGAGCCTCCGGACAAGGCCCGAAACGAGCTTGTGTCCCTTTCCCTGCGCCCGGCCCAGGTCACCGACCAGTGGCTGTCGGAAGGCCCTGGGATCGGTGACCTGCGACAGGCGACCTCCTCGATGGCGCTGATCGAAGCGTCGGATTCGAGGGAAGAGGCGCTGGCGATTTCCGTGGCGCTTCGGGAAGCCGTTCAGCAAGGAGAGCGTTCGGCGCTTGTCACCCGGGATCAGGCCCTGGTTCGCCGTGTCTCCGCCACCCTCGCCCGCTGGAACATCGTTCCCGACAACAGTTTCGGAATGCAGCTTTCCCTGACGCCGCCGGGCACGTTTCTGCTTCAGATCGGGCGCCTCGTCGGCTCGTCCGCACGTCCGGAAGACCTGATCGCGTTGCTGAAGCACCCGTTCACCCGATCCGGCCCGGACCGGGGACTGCACCTTGCGAACACGCGGCAGCTGGAGCTTTTCCTCCGCAGGAACGCGGTCCACGCATTCACCGACGCAAGGCTCAAGGACTTCATGAAGGAGTCCCCTGACGAACGCCGCGAATGGGCCGCGTGGCTCGCGTCGGTCCTCGACCCGCTCGGAGAGCTGCCCGCCCCGACGCTGCTGGACGCCGTGACCCGCCATCTCGAACTCGCCAAGGTGATTTCGGGCGGCGAGGACGAAGACGTGAACGGGCTCTGGGCGCGGTCTGCGGGACGGCTCGTTCAAGCAGCAATTGAAAGCATCCAGGAGGAATCGGGCTTTGGCGAACCTGTGCCCTTCGCCGACTATCTTCGTCTTCTTGAAGGCATGCTGCAGGCGGAGCGCGACCGGGAACCGTTCGAGGCGCGGCCTGACGTGATGGTCTGGGGCGCCCGGGAGGCCAGGGTTCAGGGTCCGGATCTCGTCATCCTTGGCGGACTGAACGAAGGGCGCTGGCCCGAACAGCCCGAGCCGGACCCATGGCTGAACCGGAAGATGCGGCGCAGCCTTGGACTCCCGCTTCCCGAAGGGCAGACCGGCCTGGCCGCGCACGACTACCAGCAGGCGATCGCGGCGCGGCGAATCGTCCTGTCGCGCTCGTCCCGGGATGGCGACGGTGATGCGGTCCCTTCGCGCTGGGTCAACCGGCTGACGAATCTTCTCGAAGGGCTGCCTGGGCAGTTCGGCCCCGAATCGCTGGCCGAGATGAGGCGAAAGGGCGACGGGCTGCTCGCGCTGGCTGGAATGCTCGACCGGCCTGCAAGGATGGTCGAGCCGGAACCAAGGCCGGCCCCGTCGCCACCGCCCGAAAGGCGCCCGAAGAACCTGTCGGTCACCGAAATCGAGCGGCTGATTCGAGACCCATACGCAATTTACGCTCGGCACGTGCTCGGGCTGCGCGCGCTTCTGCCTCTGGTCCCGGAACCGGATGCCCGCCTCAAGGGAACCGTGTTTCACGCCATCCTTGCAGAATTCGCCAACGCCGCCCTCGCCGACTCCGCTGCCATGCGTCAGCGGCTCATGGACATCGCCGAGGAGGAATTCCGGAAAGCCGTCCCCTGGCCGGCAGTCCGCTCCCACTGGCGCGGGCACCTTGAACAGATTTCCGGCTGGCTTGTTTCCGAAGAGATCGCCCGGCGCGCCGAGACCGAGCGGGGGGAGGCGGAGGTCAGGGGGAAATTGCGGCTGGGCGCGACAGGGCTGACGATTTCCGGAAAGGCAGACCGGATTGACCGGCTCCTGAACGGTGAGCTGGTCATCCATGACTACAAGACCGGCAGCATCCCCAGCGCGCCGCAGGTTCTCCACTTCGACCGCCAGCTCCTGATCGAGGCGGTCATGGCGGAGGAAGGTGCGTTCGAGAACGTTCCCGCAGCGCCTGTCCGCTCGGTCGCTCACATCAGCATCGGCCGCTCGCCCAAGCGCAAGGCCATCAATCTGGAGGGCGAGTTCAAGACCGCCACCGTTCACGCCGAGCTGACGGAATTGCTGGAGAAGTTCCAGAGGCTCGAAACAGGCTACATCTCGCGTCGCGCGATGGAAAAGGTGCGCTTCCAGGGCGACTACGACCATCTCGCGCGGTTCGGCGAATGGGATGCTTCGGCCACTACCCGGCCGGGTCCCGTGGAATGACGGATCCCGCAACAGCCGCGCAGGTGGATGCAGCCGATCCGCTGGAGTCCACATGGCTTTCCGCCAATGCCGGGTCGGGGAAGACGCGCGTGCTCACGAACCGGGTTGCCCGCCTCCTGCTGAAAGGAACGAATCCGCGCAACATCCTGTGCCTGACCTACACGAAAGCCGCTGCCAGCGAGATGCAGAATCGGCTCTTCGCGACCCTAGGAAAGTGGGCAATGCTGGAAGACGGTGCGCTGCGGCAAGAGTTGCGCAGCCTGGGAGAGTCGCCGCCGGACAGCCTGGCAGAGGCCCGGACCCTGTTTGCGCGCGCCATCGAGACGCCGGGCGGCCTCCGGATCCAGACGATTCACTCGTTGTGCGCTGCCGTCCTGCGGCAGTTTCCGCTTGAAGGGGAAGTGTCGCCGCGATTCCGCGAATTGGATGATGCCCAGCAGCTTCGCCTGATTGGCGAGGTCCTTGATGAACTGGCGGAAACGGACCCGTCCGCGCTCGTGGACGTTGCCCGGTTTCATCCCGACGACAGCCTCGTGTCGCTTGCCCAGGACGTCAGCGGCGAAGAGGACGCGTTCGGTCCCGCCCTGGATCCGGACGAGATATTCGAGATCTTTGGCGTGCCCCCGGGCCTCACTTGCGACCAGGTCCTGAAGGAAGCTCTCGGGAACGGAGAAATCGCATTCCTGAGAGAGTTCCGGTCGGCGCTGCCAGGCCCGTCGGGGCCGATGGACCTGAGGCTGTCCTTGGTGCTTGCCGACTTGCCGGAGGAGCCTTCCAGGGAGATGCTGGAGGCTCTTTCCGGCGTCCTGCTCTACGGAAAGTCGGCGAAATCGCCCTTTGCGGCGAAGATCGACGCCGTGCCCACCAAGAAGGTCCGGGAATCGGAAGGTGTCGCGCACTTGATGCCGAGATTCAATGAAGTCATGCAGCTGGTCGAAACGGCACGCAATCGCCTGGTGTCGCTTGACGCCGCCACGAAGGCGGTCGCGTTGCATCGCTTCGCGCAACGGTTCCTGCCGGCATACCGCCGCGCCAAGCAGGCGCACGGCGTCCTGGACTTCGACGACCTGATCCGAAGAACGCGTGACGTCCTGTCCTCCGAAGCCTTGTCCTGGGTGCTCTTCAGGCTTGACGGCCAGGTCGAGCATGTCCTGGTCGATGAGGCGCAGGACACGAGCCCCGAGCAATGGCAGATCGTGCGAGCTCTTGCGGAGGTCATGGCGGACGACCCGGATCGGGGACGTACGCTCTTTGTCGTCGGGGACAAGAAGCAGTCAATCTACAGTTTCCAGGGAGCGGATGCCGCAGGCTTCGACCTCAAGGAGGAGGAATTCGACCGCCTGCTTCACGGCGGGCTGCGTTCAAGGGAACTGCTGTGCTCATTTCGCTCCTCTCCGGCAATCCTGCAGGTCGTGGACAAGGTCTGCGAAGGACTCGATGGCCTCGGCGCGACCGTCGCTCGGCACGAAGCGTTCCATGAGGGCCTGCCGGGTCGCGTGGATCTTCTGCCGCTCGTCCCCAGGCCGGATGCCGTCCAAGAGCCTCCCTGGCATCATCCCGTTGACCGCCCCGTCGACAACGCGCCCGATATCGTGCTCGGCACCAGAATCGCAAAACTGGTCCGCGGGCTGATCGAGAGGGAGTCCATTCACGGAGATCACGGCGGGTTCAGGCGGATCGGCCCCGGAGACATCATGATTCTCGTGCAGCGGCGCGGCCTCCTGTTCGAACAGATCATCCAGGCCTGCAAGGCGGAAAATGTCCCGATTGCGGGCGCGGACCGGCTGAAGATCGGAGCGGAGCTCGCCGTGCGGGACCTGCTGGCGCTCCTGACTTTTCTGACTCTTGCAGAAGACGACCTTTCGCTGGCCTCGGCCTTGCGTTCTCCATTGCTCGGGCTGAGCGAACGAGACCTCTATCGGCTGGCATCATCGCGCCAGCGCGGAAAGCCGCTTTGGACGGAGTTGCGCGACCGGAATGACGAGTTCCCGGGCGTGGTTGCAATGCTGAACGACTTGCGCCGCACCGTGGATTTCATGGCACCGTACGAACTGCTCGAACTCGTCCTGAACAGGCATGGAGGTCGACAGCGGCTGCTGGCCCGGCTTGGCCCCGAAGCCGAGGACGGAATTGACGAGCTGCTGAATCAGGCACTGGCCTTCGAACAGGACGCCGTGCCGACCATGACCGGCTTCCTGGCGCGTGTGCAGTCAGGAGACATAGAGGTGAAACGCCGGCTCGAAGGGGCAGAGGACCTGGTCAGGGTCATGACCGTGCACGGTGCAAAGGGCCTCGAGAGTCCCGTCGTCATTCTGCCGGACACGATGGCATCCGAACATGCACGATCCGGCGGAATTGTCTCCGGCCCCGACGGGATGCCATTGGCATCCCTGCCAGACGACGAGTGCCCCGAACTGCTGCGCGAAGCCAGGGCACGGCAAAAGGCGGCAGACCTCGAGGAACGCAATCGCCTGCTCTACGTCGCCATGACCCGTGCCAAGCAGTGGCTGATAGCGGGCGGCGTTGAACGAGCGACGAAGAGTGACACGCCCTTGAACTGGTACAAGTCCATTGCAGATGCCCTGCAGTCCCTGGGGGCGATCCCCGGTGAATGGCCGCCCGGCGTCCTGCGAATTCAGCATGGCGACTGGCCGGGACCAGGATCGGTCGCCGACGCATCGCGACCGGTTGATGACATGAGATTGCCCGCGTTCCTCAGCGATGACGCGCCGGAAACGGAGCCCTCCGTCATTCCGGCCTCTCCGTCCGATCTTGGCGGCGCAAAGGTGTCCGGGGTCGGCGTGTCCGATGAGGGCCGGGCGCTCCTGCGCGGGCGGCAGATCCACCTGCTGCTGGAACACCTGCCGGGACAGCCCGAACCGGAGGCGATGGCAAGGCGTTTGCTTGCGCACGGTCCTGACAGGGCCGGGGCGCATGAAATCGACGGACTCGTCCGGCAGGCGCGTGCCAATCTGGAAAGCCATCCCAGGCTCTTCGACGAAGACGCTTTGGCCGAGGTGGACGTCTCCGCGCATCTGCCTACCCTTGATCATGCGATTTCGGGCACGGTCGACAGGCTGGTCTTGCGCCCTGGTCGCGTTCTGGCAGTGGACTTCAAGACCAATGTCGTCGTGCCGGAATGCCCCGAGGACACGCCGGAAGGACTGCTCCGGCAGATGGGCGCGTATCTTGAGGCGCTGGAGCTCATATACCCGGATCGTGAAGTTGACGTCGCGATTCTCTGGACCGAAACGTGCGAACTGGTTTCGCTTCCGCACGAAATTGTGCGGGAGGCGCTTGCGCGATCCACCAAATCTTGACCTTCCGCTCAAGCGTTCCTAGTTTCGTGACCTGACCAGACAAGGATGGATTCCATGGGAACAGTAGCCGTCACCGATGACACGTTCGATGCCGAAGTCCTGAATTCGGGCGTTCCGGTTGTCGTGGATTTCTGGGCTGAGTGGTGCGGCCCCTGCAAGGCCATCGGGCCCGCCCTGGAAGAACTCTCCGACGAATACGGCTCGTCCGTCAAGATTGCCAAGGTGAACGTGGACCTGCACCCGAATACGGCGGCGGAGCTCGGGGTGCGGAACATCCCGTCGCTTTTCCTGTTCAAGGATGGCGAGGTCGTCTCCAACAAGATGGGCGCGGCGACGAAGTCCGTCCTGAAGAGCTGGATCGACGAATCGATTTGAGTCCGTGCGCTGCCGGCATCGCTGTTCCGCCCTTTCCCGACAGGAGAACGAACGGGCCGGCATCATGCGAAGGGTTCGGCATTCCCGTGGGAATCCGGCGCATTTGCATCGGTTCTGAAGCCGCAGCCGCTATGCACATGCGCCTTCATGGGTTAGGAGGAGATTGATGACGCACCGGAACCCTGGCTGGCACGGCACCACGATCATCGGTGTCAGGAAGGACGGCAATGTCGTCGTTGCCGGCGACGGGCAAGTGAGCCTGGGCGAGACCGTGATCAAGGCGTCGGCGACGAAGGTGCGCCGGATGAGTCCCGGCGGTCACGAGGTGGTCGCCGGATTCGCCGGCTCGACGGCAGATGCGTTCACGCTCCTGGAGCGGCTGGAAGCGAAGCTGGAGGCAGCGCCGGGCAAGTTGCAGCGGGCGTGCGTTGATCTCGCCAAGGACTGGCGGACGGACAAGTTCCTGCAAAAGCTCGAAGCGATGCTGATCGTAACCGATGGATCGGCACTCTACGTGGTCACCGGCGCCGGCGACGTGCTTGAACCCGAGCACGACGTTGCAGCCATCGGCTCGGGCGGAAACTATGCGGTCGCTGCGGCGCGGGCGCTGATGGACAGCGAGCTGGGTGCCGAAGAGATTGCGCGAAAGGCGATGGCGATCGCTGCAGACATATGTGTCTACACCAACGGCAACCTGACCGTCGAAGTCATGTAGCTGACGCCGTGCTGCGCCTGCCGCTGCCTTGATTCTGGCCGTCCGGGCGCTTGCGGACCTGCTGCAGCGCGCCGGAACTCAGCTCAGTGGCGCGATTCCGAGCGGGACGTCCGCGGCGCGACACCAGATATAGGCCTCGTTGTAGTCTGCCGCATTTATGCCGGCGGGCAAGGTGTAGACCTGCCGTCCCCGCTTCTGCATGAGCTCGCCCATAAAGGTGTTCGGATCCCATTTTCCATCGCGCCCAAGACCCACGATTGGATCGGGCGCACGGTCCAGAACGAAATCGTCGGCGAGAGTCAGTGTCCTGCCTTCCAGGATGGCGGTGCCTGTCGTGTCGTGGTTCGAGCGGCCAGAGAACATCCCGGTACGGGCACTCTGGGCCCATGCCAGGCCAAAGCTCAGGCCCGTGGCCGGAAGCGAAACCAGAAAAGTGCGGCGATCAATCATTGTGTCGTTCCTCCTCGACTTCGGGATTTGGTCCATTGGTCAGATTGCATTGCATGGTGTCCGTGTCATCATGGACAACGTCAACGTCATGTTCCGTGATCCGCTTGCGTTTCCCTGTAACAATCCTAGATAGGCGGGACTTGTCCAGACAGTGCCTGTCAGCGACCCCTCCCTGAAGGGACGGGCTTGAGGGGCGGAGCCCCGAATGCCCATGCTGACCAGCACGAGAAAGGAGACGACCATCCGATCTGCCCCGAGCCATGCGTCGAAGACCGCTCCTGGGATGCTTTCTCCGCTCCAGGCTCTTCAAGGTTTGACTGAAGACATGCCGGGTCAGGCGCGAAACGCGGCGAACCGGAGCGCGGACGGTAAGTTTGTGCAAGGAGAGCCCGGCTCCGGCCTGCGTCACAGGAGAGGCTCGCGCGACTCCGGGAACGGCGTGAGCCGCGTCTTCGTCCTCGACAGGCAGGGCGTCCATTCGCAACGCATCGCGGTTCGGGCCTGCGGATCGATCAACGTCCGGCCGGCCAGCGGCACCGTCCAGGGCGTCAATCACCGGCACCGCCGCATCCTCCAGCGCGGCGACGGGCACGGATACCGCCTCGACACGACACGGAAGAAGGAAACATCGACGATGCACGGAACACGAGACCCCGCATTCCTCCTCGCCCCGAAGGACGGGGATTCCTGCGGGGCGGGCAGATGACTGACCTTACGCCCAGGGAAATCGTCTCGGAACTTGATCGTTTCATTGTCGGGCAGAAGGACGCAAAGCGCGCAGTGGCCGTCGCGCTCAGGAACCGGTGGCGGCGGCGGAGGCTCGCCGACGACATTCGCGACGAAGTCTATCCGAAGAACATCCTGATGATCGGTCCGACTGGGGTGGGAAAGACCGAGATTTCCCGTCGCCTGGCGCGGCTCGCGAAGGCGCCGTTTCTGAAGGTCGAGGCCACGAAGTTCACGGAGGTCGGCTATGTGGGCCGGGACGTGGAGCAGATTGTCCGCGATCTGGTTGAGGCGTCGATGAACATGACGCGGGAGCACATGCGCGACGAGGTCAGGGAGACGGCGCAGCGCGCGGCAGAAGACCGCGTGCTCGATGCGATCATCGGGGAAGGCGCGCGCGACCAAACACGCGAAATGTTCCGCGAGAAACTCAAGAACGGCGAACTGGACAACACGGAGGTCGAACTGGAGGTCCAGGACCAGTCAAGTCCGTTCTCCGGCATGGAGATTCCCGGGCTGCCGCCCGGACAGGGCGGCCTCGCCATCGATCTTGGCAGCATTTTCGGCAAGGGCTTTGGTGATCGCAAGGTGAGAAAGTCGATGACGGTGGCACAGTCCTATGACGTTCTGGTCGGTGAAGAGGGGGACAGGTTGCTGGATGACGAGTTGATCGCCAGGCAGGCGCTTCGTGCGGTCGAGGAAGACGGAATCGTCTTTCTCGACGAGATCGACAAGGTCACGGCACGTTCGGAGACACGGGGGGCAGACGTTTCTCGCGAAGGCGTGCAGCGGGACCTCCTTCCGCTCATCGAGGGAACGACCGTCTCCACCAGGCACGGTCCCGTAAGGACGGACCACATCCTGTTCATCGCGTCCGGCGCGTTTCACGTTGCGAAACCGTCCGATCTCTTGCCCGAACTCCAGGGCCGCCTGCCAATCCGCGTCAGCTTGCGTGCGCTCACGGAGGAAGACTTTGTCCGGATCCTGACCGAAACCGACAACGCCCTGACACGACAATATTCCGCGCTGATGGCGACGGAAGACGTGGACGTTTCGTTCAGCGACGACGGAATTGCCGCCTTGGCCCGAATTGCGGCGGACGTGAACCAGTCCGTCGAAGACATCGGGGCACGGCGGCTCTACACGGTTCTCGAACGCGTGTTCGAGGACCTGTCCTTTGCAGCCCCCGACCAGCCCGGAAGCTCGGTCACGATAAACGCCGAGTTCGTGGAAGAGCACCTCGGGGAACTCATGAAAGGTTCCGACATGAGCCGCTACATTCTCTGAACGCGACGCACGATCCTTTTCGTGATCACAAATTGAGTCATGCCCTATCGGCGGCGCGCAAGATAGACATAGAAGGCCCCGGACCCGCCGTGGCGCGGATGGGCTTCAACGCACTGAAGCACAATCTGATCAAGCGGCGGGCCAGAAATCCACCGCGGAAGCTGCTGCCGAAGGACTCCGCGCCTTTGCGGAATGGGCCCGGCGTTGCCTTTCTCGCGTCCCTTTCCTGTGATCACAAGAACGGTTCGGTGTCCCGCTTCATGCGCCTTGAGCAGAAACGAGACAAGTGCGGCCCTTCCATCTGCAGCCGTCTTGCCGTGAAGATCGATGCTCGCTTCCGGAACGGCCTTCCCTTGTTTCATGCGAGCAAATTTCTTTTGATCCATGCGAAGCGTTGGCCGGCTGGCACCTGGCATCGCCGCAAGGGAAGGCGCCGCCTTCTCGCCGACGCGAAATTCCGGAATTTCGAAGGGCTCTCTTGCGTCCGGGCGGGGTCGTTTCTTGGGAGGGGCCTGCGGGACCTTTCTTTCCGGCTTCTTGTCGAGCGGCTTGGCGCCGTCCGCAACGAGTTGCCAAAGACGCTCTTCCTCCGGGCTGGGGACGCGAGGCTTGCGGCTCATTGCCAATCAGCCTGTTCGGCGCTCCCTGCAAGAACCGTTATGCCAATGTTCGGGGGTCGCCTCGCGCCCGAGCGGCCTCCGTCAACCGGCGGCCATGCCAGCTCAAGTGCAATTGCGGCCGGGCAGCGCTTCATTCCGTTGTGGCAATCAGCTGCCAGTTCGGGTCTTGTGCACCCATGTGCCGGGCAAATGTCCAGACGTGCTTCTGTCGGTTGATCTCGTTCGGATCGCCTTCAACGACCTTGCCACTGTGATCCTTGACCGCGGAGGTCAGTTCGCAGACAAAGCGAACCGTCAGTTCGGCCAGGCCGGAATCCGAATCGAAGGTCGCTTCCTTGAGCGTGACATCGCGAATCGCCACCAGGCTCGCCTCGACGGTGAGCTGGCGCTCGTGACGGCTAAGGAGAATTGGCTTGAACGCCTTTGAGACTTCGTCGGAAATCAGGTCTTCCACTTCCGAGATGTCGCCGTTCTCGAAAGCCATGAGGATCATCTCGAAGGCTTCTCTTGCGCCTTCCAGGAAAGACCCGACCATGAAACCCGGTTCGGCCACCTTCATGGCCGCCAGCGCCTTGGCGCTGGATGATCCGTCCTCGACGAAGTCCGTGATGTCGGGGTCCGGTCCGCCCTCGATGACGTCGAATTCCGGTCGCGTTCGGGCACCGCCCCCTGCAATCGGAGGCTTCTCGAACCCTCCTCTCGTCCCCAAGACGCTTCGCAACTTGAAGATCAGGAACAGGGCAACGCCTGCTAGGACCAGAAGCTGGAATACTGAAGAACTCATTCGGCCTCTCAACGACAAGGAATTGGATTTCGGTCGACAGGGCACATATGTAGGGCGAGTCAATGCCCGAGTCCACCTGATGCCTTCAATGGAGGAGATGCACATGCGCTTGTTCTTGCTGTTTCTGATGGTGCCGCTGTGCGAAATTGCCCTTTTCATTCAGATAGGCGGGGCAATCGGCCTCGGCTTGACGCTGGTCGTCGTGATTCTGACCGCGGTGCTCGGGGCCACCCTGGTGCGCAGCCAAGGACTCCTGGTTCTGACCGAACTGCGTGGCAGCCTTCACGATCTGAAGGATCCGACCGAGCCTCTTGCCCATGGGGCCATGATTCTCTTTTCCGGTGCGCTTTTGCTGACACCTGGGTTCCTTACGGACTCGATCGGGCTTGCCCTGATGGTCCCGGCGGTCAGGCGGTCCGCTTTCCGCTTTTTGAGGGATCGGATTGTCGTGCAGGGCTTCGCCTATGGCTCTTCGGTTCGACCGCCGGAAGCCGACGTCGTTGACGGAGAATTCGAGGAGCTCTCGGACGGCCCCTCCGATGGACACGGCATTGAGCGTCACAGGACGTTCTGATAGAACGTCACAGGCTTCAAGGCCGCCATCGGAGTCCCCAAATGACGAAGAAAAACAACGGTTCGGCACCGCGGGAGCCACAGGTTCCGCAAATGAAGGTTCTTGGGCAGTACATTCGCGACCTGTCATTCGAGAACATCGTGACGCGAAAGCCCGTCAGTGCGGCAATTCAGCCGGAATTCCAGGTGCAGGTTTCGCTCGATTCGAGGAAGGTTGGTGAAGACGACCAGTTCGAGGTTGCGTCCAAGTACAGCATTACTTCGAAGAACAAGAACCAAGACGATGTTCTGTTTCTGCTGGAACTCGAGTACATCGGACTGTTCCAGATCAAGAACATCGCTGGCGAGCAGTTGCATCCGTTCCTGATGATCGAGTGCCCGCGGATGATGTTTCCTTTCGTGCGCAGGATCGTCAGCGACGTGACCCGCGACGGCGGCTTCCCGCCGCTGAACCTGGACGCCATCGACTTTGTCACGCTCTACAGAGAGCGGCTCAAGCAGCATCAGGACCAGGCAAAGAAAGAGGCAGAGGACGCGGAAACGCCGGCTAGCTGAAGCGTTGCCAAACCGAATTCTCGCCCAGCCTGGCAACGAGATCCGCGTGGGCTCTTTCCTCTTCAGGCGTCACGCGTGACCCCAGCGGGACCGGGCGGGGCCCGGGCCGCCACTGCTCGCCCGCCTCGGCTGCAGGCGTTTCTCCGGCCCTGGTGGCAAGAAGGAAGTCCGGTTGCCTGCCGCCAATCAGTTCGAGATAGAGTTCGGCCAGGATCTCGCTGTCAAGCAATGCTCCGTGCAAGGTCCGCCTTGAATTGTCGACGCCAAAGCGTCGGCACAGGGCATCCAGCGACGCGGGCGAGCCCGGGAATCTCCTTCGGGCAATTTCGAGAGTGTCGATCGCCCGTCCCTCGTCGATTCGCGGAAGACCCAGCCAACGGAGTTCCGCGTTAAGAAACTTCATGTCGAATGCCGCATTGTGGATGACCAGATTTGCGTCACCTATGAACGCCAGGAAATCCTGCGCAATTGCGCCGAATGCCGGCTTGTCGCGCAGAAAGTCATCGGTGAGGCCATGCACGTCAACCGCCTCCTTGGGCACCTCGCGCTCCGGATTTATGTACTGGTGATAGGTGCTTCCCGTCGGCACGTGTCCAAGCAGCTCCACGGCGCCGATCTCGACGATGCGATCGCCCGAATCCGGATCAAGCCCCGTCGTCTCCGTGTCGAGGACGATTTCCTTCATGTGTCCGCCTGGCCCTGACCTGCTCCAGCACATCATGGACAGACTCGCGGGCTGCTTCAAGGGTGGCCGTTTCGATCACGTAGTCGGCGCGGCGTCGCTTTTCGGCGTCTGGAACCTGCCGGGCCTTGATCTGCTCGAACTTCTCTGCCGTCCACCCTGGGCGAGCGAGGACGCGGCGTCGCTGCACGTCTTCCGGCGCCGTCACGACAATGACGATGTCCACGTCTCCCTCTGCGCCGGTCTCGAACAGAAGGGGGATGTCGACAAGCACAACCGGCGCCATGGCATTGCGAATGAACTCTTCGCGGTCATTGCGCACAAGCGGATGAACGACGCTCTCGATCCTGTCCAAGGCGAACTTGTCTCGGGCGATCCAGTCGGAAAGCGCCGGCCGATCAACCGCGCCGTCGCAAATCACGTCAGGATTGAGGGACCCGATGGGGCCCGCTGCTGCGCCGCCCTCTGCATAAAGGCGATGCACTGCAGAATCTGCGTCCCAAGTCGGGATCCCGGCTTCGCCGAACATCTTGGCAGTGGTTGTCTTGCCCATGCCTATGGACCCGGTGAGTCCGATGACCGTCGGACGGGTCACGAAAGTACGGCCTGCCGCAACTGGTCGTCAACATGCGGCGTGATCCCAAACCAGCTCTCGAAGCCCGGAGCGGCCTGGAAAAGCAGCATCCCGAGACCGTCAACCGTTCGGCATCCGATGCGGCGCGCCTGCGCAAGAAGCTCGGTTTCAAGCGGCACGTACACCAAGTCCGTGACGACTGCGTCACTGGAAAGCTCGCCGAGCGGCACTGACAGCCTGTCGCAGCCAACCATGCCGAGTGACGTCGCGTTCACAACCGTCTTCGCTCCCTTCAACATGTCCCCGGCCTCGCTCCAGTCATGAACGCGGACCCTTGCCCCGAATTCCCGCCCCAGGTTCTCGCTTCGCGCTCGCGTGCGGTTTGACAGCCTGATTTCCTCGACCCCCGCTTTCAGGAGCGAGACGATCACGGCCCGCGCGGCACCTCCTGCACCAAGAATGGCGACCGGGCCTTGCGCGGGATCCCATTCGGCCGCGTTGCTGCGCAAGTTTTCCATGAAGCCGTAGCCATCCGTGCTGTCCGCATGGACCATGCCATCGTCCCGAAAGGCCAACGTGTTCGCCGAGCCGGTCAAATTCGCCTGTTCAGAGACCAGATCCGCGATTTCAAGGACATGTTCCTTATGTGGAATCGTAACGTTGACACCGACAAACCCGAGCTTGGGAAGCGCGCGGATGGCCGTTTCCAGGTCCTGTTCCGCAACGTCCATGGGGATGTAGTGGCCCCGGACACCGAATCGAGTCAGCCAGTGTCGAAATATCCGTGGCGATTTCGAATGTGCGACCGGTGAACCGATCACGCCGGCGAGGGGAATTCGCTTTCGGGACGTCATGACGGCAACGTGCCTCGCATCGCCAGATAGGACAAGACTTCCAGCAGCGGAAGCCCGAGGATGACAAAATGGTCTCCGTCGACGCGCGAAAACAGGCGAATGCCCTCGTCCTCGATCCTGTAGGCGCCAGCGGAGTGCCGGATGTGATCCCAGTTCCGGTCAACATATTCTGCGACCCAGGCGTCCGAACGCTGCGCCATTTTCAGCCGCGCTTGCCCGACATGGCGCCAGACAGGGCGAGCGCCTTCGAAGATGACCGCGGCAGAATGGAGCTTGTGATCGGCGCCCCGCATCGACATGAGCTGCTGGACCGCGTCTTCCCGAGTCTTCGGCTTGGAAACAATCCTTCCTTCAAACTCAAGAACTTGATCTGCACCCAAGACAAGCGCCTCCGGATGCCTGGCCGCGACCTTTCGCGCCTTTGATTCCGCGAGTGCATCGGCAATGTCTCGAAAGTTCGCTCCGCTCGCCTGCAGCCCTGCCGTGAACGCCTCTTCGTCGATCCGCGCCGGATCCGTGGCGAAGGCAACGCCGGCTCGACGCAACATTTCGGCGCGTGCCGTCGAACCGGACGCAAGAATCAAGCGCTCAGACATGTGGATAACTCTGTGCAAGTCTTGGTGCACGTCCCGTGCGAACAGCGGCACTGTTCGGCCTGAAACCCAACTTGTGCCTCCTTGCGGTCATTCCTGGCCAGCGCCATGCAAGACTTGTCCACCGTGGAAACCTGCCGACGCCAACATGTGGACAACCCTTTTTTCCAAGGGGTTTGTCATGACAGTCCGCTGTGTCCAAAAGCATCACGAACATGGTAAACGGTTCTTTTCAATGGATGAAACACAATATCTTCGCCACGCATTGCGTCCTGGCCGACTGGCCATATGCTATGTGCATAAGTCTGATCATATGGAAGGAATTCCACTTGTTCCCATGTACTACTATCACCACAAATCCTTTTAATTCTTAAGTGATTGTTGTTAGCCCAGTCCCGCAGGAAAAGCACAATGCTTGAAGTCCCGGCATTTCTGTATCTTTGGCTGAAAGCTCTTCATGTCATCTCGGTCATCTCATGGATGGCAGGTCTCTTGTATCTTCCTCGCCTCTTCGTTCATCACGTTGAACAAACCGGCTGCACTGGCGAAAAACACGATCTCTTCGTGATGATGGAAGCACGGCTTCTGCGTTTCATCATGAATCCGGCAATGATTGCGACCTGGATCTTCGGCATTGGACTGGTTCTTGTTCCTGGAATTGTCGACTGGTCGCAAATATGGCCCTGGTCGAAAGCTGCTGCCGTTCTTGCCATGACTTGGTTCCATCATTGGCTGGCGCTGAAGCGCAAGTCATTGAAGCAGGAACGAATGCGCTGACCGGCCGAGAGTACAGGCTCATGAATGAGGTGCCGACCGTCCTGATGGTCGTGATCGTCATATCGGTCGTGCTGAAATTCTAGCGGCAGTTGACTTGACGCTCAGCGGTGACTAGATGCGCATAGCGGGTGCCGTCCTGGCACCTTTGGAAATTCTGCAATCCTGCTTCCCTTCCGTCCGTGCGTCGGACGACCGAAAGGCATTTTCATGGTTGATCGCCTCAATCTATCCGAACTGAAATCGAAGTCTCCGAAGGAGCTGCTGGACCTCGCGGAAGATCTCGAGATCGAAAATGCGTCAACCATGCGCAAGGGCGAGATGATGTTCTCGATCTTGAAGGAGCGTGCGGACGAAGACTGGACAATTGGCGGCGATGGGGTGCTGGAAGTCCTTCAGGACGGGTTTGGCTTCCTGCGCTCGCCGGAAGCGAACTACCTGCCAGGTCCCGACGACATCTACGTTTCGCCCGAGATGATCCGGCAATTCGCTTTGCGGACCGGCGACACGGTGGAAGGCGTCATTCGGGAGCCAAACGACAACGAACGATACTTCGCGATGACAAAGGTCGAGAAGATCAATTTCCAGGATCCGGAGAAGGCGCGGCACAAGGTGAGTTTCGACAACCTCACGCCGCTTTACCCTGACGAACGGCTCACGATGGAGATTGAGGATCCGACGATCAAGGACCGGTCTGCGCGGGTCATTGATCTCGTCGCACCGATCGGGAAAGGCCAAAGGTCGCTGATCGTTGCGCCGCCTCGAACGGGAAAGACGGTGATTCTTCAGAACATCGCCCATTCCATCGAAACCAATCACCCGGAATGCTACCTGATCGTCCTGCTCATCGACGAACGCCCCGAGGAGGTGACCGACATGCAAAGGTCGGTAAAGGGCGAAGTGATTTCCTCGACCTTCGACGAGCCCGCCAGCCGCCACGTCGCAGTAAGCGACATGGTGATCGAGAAGGCCAAGCGCCTGGTCGAGCACAAGCGGGACGTGGTCATCTTGCTCGATTCCATCACCCGCTTGGGGCGCGCGTTCAATACGGTTGTGCCGTCGTCCGGAAAGGTGCTGACGGGCGGCGTGGACGCCAATGCCTTGCAACGTCCAAAACGGTTCTTCGGCGCGGCAAGAAACATCGAGGAGGGCGGATCGCTGACCATCATTGCGACGGCATTGATCGAGACAGGCAGCCGGATGGACGAGGTGATCTTCGAGGAATTCAAGGGCACGGGCAACAGCGAGATCGTTCTGGACCGGAAGGTCGCGGACAAGCGCGTTTATCCTGCAATGGACATTCTCAAGTCTGGCACCCGAAAGGAGGATCTGCTCGTTGACAAGAACGACCTGCAGAAGACCTTCGTGCTCAGGCGGATCCTGAACCCGATGGGCACGACCGATGCCATTGAGTTCCTGTTGTCAAAGCTCAAGCAAACGAAGACCAACTCGGAGTTCTTCGACTCGATGAATGCGTGATTTTACCATTTGTTTCAAATGGTTAGCTACGCGGATACGATATTCGCCCTCAGCAGCTCCAGGGGAAAATCCGGCATTGCCGTGGTACGGCTTTCCGGGCCTGAAGCGGGAACCGCCCTTGAGCGGCTGGCCGGCGGCCGGCCGCGGCCGCGGCGCGCGTCGCTCCGGGTCCTGTCGGACGGCGACGACATCTTGGACGAAGCGCTCGTTCTCTGGTTTCCGTACCCGGACAGCTTTACCGGCGAGGATGTAGCCGAACTTCATCTGCACGGCTCTCTGGCAACCGTCGATGCGGTCTTGCGAGCTCTCGGCAGGCTGCCCGGGCACAGGCTCGCGGAGCCGGGAGAGTTTACGCGGCGTGCCCTGGAGAACGAACGTCTTGATCTCTCCCAGGTTGAAGGCCTCTCCGATCTCATCGAGGCGGAAACCGAGGCACAACGCCGGCAAGCGCTGCGAGTTCTTTCTGGCGCCTTGGGAACACGGGCGGAGAGCTGGCGGGCAAGGCTTGTCAGGGCGGCGGCACTGCTGGAAGCAACGATCGACTTTGCAGAGGAGGACGTGCCTGCCGATGTGAGGCCGGAGGTCGGAGAGCTGGTGGCAGAGGTCGCGGCGGACCTTCGGCGGGAAAGCGCAGGCATCGGAATCGCCGAGCGCATTCGTGAAGGATTTGAAGTCGCGATTGTCGGACCGCCGAACGTGGGAAAGTCGACACTGCTGAATGCGCTGGCAGGCCGGGACGCCGCAATCACGTCGGACGTTGCCGGCACGACGCGAGACGTCATCGAGGTCCGGATGGACCTGCGGGGATTGCCCGTAACGATCCTGGACACGGCCGGACTTCGGACCGGGCGCGATGAAATCGAGGCGCTGGGCGTCGCGAGAGCCCGCGAGCGGGCGCAAAAGGCGGACCTTCGCGTGATTCTCGCCGAGCATCGCGCGGCAACACCGGCATTCGAGCCCAGAGACGACGACATCGTTGCAGTGCCCAAGTCGGACATTTGCGATGGGGACGTTTCGGCAGAGACCGGTGCGGGCCTGGACTGGCTGGTGAACGAGATCGGAATGCGACTGGAATCGCGGGCGAGCCTTGCAGGGCTTGCCATCCGGGAACGACATAGAATGGCAATGGCGAGAGCGTTGGACTCCTTGCATCGAGCCGCCATCCAGCTGGAAAGTGACCAGAATCTGGCAGAAATTGCCGCCGAGGAAGTCCGTTCGGCGATCCGGGCACTTGATTCCCTTGCCGGACGCGTGGATGTCGAGCATATTCTGGACGACATTTTTGCCAATTTCTGCATTGGCAAGTAGGAAGCGGTGTTTCACGTGAAACAGTCTCGGCCAGTCGTGGTTGTGGTCGGCGGGGGTCATGCCGGCGCGGATGCAGCCCATGCGGCGGCGCGCAGGGGCGCGCGCGTGGTTCTCGTCACGCTTTCGCGGGGCGGGATCGGCGTCATGTCTTGCAACCCGGCAATCGGAGGCTTGGGCAAGGGGCATCTTGTTCGTGAAATCGATGCGCTCGACGGTGTCATGGGCCGCGTGGCGGATCGGGCGGGAATCCAGTTCCGGCTTCTCAACCGACGGAAGGGGCCGGCGGTCCAGGGGCCGCGCGCCCAGGCGGACCGGCAGCTCTACCGTGCTGAAATGATTGCGGAAATGGAGAACCATCCAGAGATAGAGGTCCTGGAAGGCGAGGTGACGGACTTCATCATGACGGGTTCCCGGGTGGCCGGGGTTGTCCTCGCGGACGGTTCCAGGATCAAGGCCGCGGCGACCGTTCTGACCACGGGAACGTTCCTGCGCGGGATGATCCATATCGGCACCGTGTCACGCCCGGGCGGCCGGATCGGCGATGCACCGTCGGTCGCCTTGGCGGAGCGGATCGAGGAATTCGGGCTGCCCCTTGGACGGCTGAAGACAGGGACGCCCCCACGGCTGCGCAAGTCGTCCATCGGCTGGGACGGGCTGGAAATGCAGCCCAGCGACGAAAATCCCGTGTTCTTTTCGTTTCTTACGCAGCGGGCGTCGGCCCGGCAGATCTCCTGCGGGATTACGCGCACAAACGAGAAGACGCACGACATCATCCGGAACAATCTTGGCCGGTCAGCGATGTACGGAGGGCACATCGAGGGCGTCGGGCCAAGATATTGCCCGTCCATCGAGGACAAGGTGGTGCGTTTCTCGGACAAGTCCTCGCACCAGGTCTTCCTTGAGCCCGAGGGACTGAACAGCGACCTGGTCTATCCGAACGGGCTTTCGACTTCGTTGCCGGAAGACGTGCAGCAGGACTACGTTCATTCCGTGGCCGGACTGGAACGAGCGGAAATCGTGCAGCCGGGCTACGCAATCGAATACGACTATGTCGACCCTAGGGCGCTGGCGTCGACGCTGCGGTTGCGGGACGTCGAAGGCCTGTACCTTGCCGGCCAGATCAACGGAACAACGGGATATGAAGAGGCAGCGGCACAGGGGCTGGTGGCTGGCCTCAATGCGGCTGCAGACGCGCTGGGGCTCGAATCGGCCAGGTTTTCGCGCGAATCCTCGTACGTTGGCGTGATGATCGATGATCTCGTGACTCGAGGCGTGACCGAGCCCTACAGGATGTTCACGTCCCGCGCCGAGTTCAGGCTTTCCCTGCGGGCGGACAATGCGGACCAGCGCCTGACTCCGCTCGGAATCCGGCTCGGATGCGTCGGCAAGGCGCGGCAAGCCGAATTCAGCCAAAAGATGGACGCACTGGAATCCGGCAAGGCGTGCCTTGATCGGGTGCGCGTTTCTGCATCCGAGGCCGCGGATGCCGGGGTCCGGATTTCGCGAGACGGCTCACCGCGCACAGGATCCGAACTTCTCGCTTTTGCGGATGTCGGCTTTGAAGATCTCCTGGCCTTGCGGCCCGAGCTTTCGGATGTCCGTGTGGAAATCCAGGAACAACTCAAGCGTGACGCCCTTTATGCGCACTACGTGGCACGGCAGGCCAAGGATGTGGACGATCTTCGGCGCGACGAGGCACATGCGATACCGGCCGACTTCGACTACGGGACTCTCGGAGGGCTCTCCTTCGAATTGCGGCAAAAGCTGACGGTAGTGCGCCCGGAAACGCTTGGGCAGGCGGGTCGGGTCGAAGGCATGACGCCGGCTGCGCTGACGCTGATACTGGCCAGGCTTCGCAAGGGCGAACGCCGCGCGTCATGACCGGAAAGGCCGTGTTTTGCGCCCGGACGAATGTTTCACGTGAAACACTGGCATTGCTTGAAACGCACGCCAAGCTTCTGAAGAGCTGGAATCGGCGCATAAACCTCGTGTCGGCGGGAACGCTCGAGACGTTATGGACGAGGCACTTTCTGGATTCGGCGCAATTGATCCGGCTGGCGCCTCCGGCGCGGCGCTGGGTCGATCTTGGGAGCGGCGGAGGCTTTCCCGGAGCCGTCGTCGCCATCATGGCAAGGGACATGACCGAGACCGTCTTGATCGAGGCCGATCAGAGAAAGGCCGCGTTTCTGGGCGCATTGTCGCGGCAGACCACCGGTTTCAAGGTCATATCGGAACGGATTGAAAGGGCGGAACCGCAGTGCGGCGACGTCGTGTCTGCGCGCGCCCTTGCGCCTCTCGGCAGGCTTCTTGGCCATGTGCACCGGCACCTGAAGCCCGATGGCCGGGCAATTCTTCCGAAAGGGAGGAAAGTGCAGGGCGAGATCAGGCAGGCGCTTGAACACTGGCGCTTTGATTGCGAAACATATCCGAGCGAAACGAACAACGAGGCCGTCATCCTGAGCATCGGAGGAATAGAGCGTGTATGAGCGGAGCCCGCAGCCGCGGATCATGGCGATTGCCAACCAGAAAGGCGGTGTCGGAAAGACGACCACGGCAATCAACCTTGGGGCGGCGCTCGCGGAGTCCGGATACAAGGCTCTCCTGGTTGACCTTGACCCCCAAGGCAACGCCTCAACCGGACTGGGAATAGGCCACGAGCTCCGGAAGTACACGACCTACGACCTGGTCCTGGAGGGAGTGGAACTGCAACGCGTGGTGCAGGATAGCAGCGTAAAGGGACTCTGCATTGCCCCGGGGACGACGGACCTGACCTCCGCAGACATTGAAATGGTCTCCATGGCGCGGCGCAGCTTCCTGTTGCGCAACGCGCTGAGGCATCCAGGAACAGATGCGCTGGGCCTGGACTTCATGTTGCTCGACTGTCCGCCGGCGCTGAATCTCCTGACCGTGAATGCCATGGTGGCGGCGGATTCAGTCCTGATCCCGCTGCAGAGCGAATTCCTGGCGCTGGAAGGGCTGTCGCAACTGATGCTGACCCTGCGGCAGGTGCGCGAAACAGCCAATCCGGACCTGCGCATCGAGGGTGTCGTGCTGACCATGTACGACGGCCGGAACAAGCTAAGCCAGCAAGTCGCAAACGACGCCCGCGAGACTTTGGGCGGCCTTGTCTACGATACGATTGTGCCGCGAAACGTGCGCATCTCCGAGGCGCCCGGCTTTGCCGTTCCCGTAATTGACTATGAACCGGAATCAAAGGGTGCCCAGGCCTATCGTGCCTTGGCGGAGGAACTGTTGGCGAAGCAGGCACAAATGACATCATAAAGGATTGAAACATAAGGAAAAAAGCATGGCAAACGGAAAGGCTGAACGGCGCCGCGGACTGGCGCCAGAGCGAGGAATTTCGGCTCTCATGGCCGACCTGGAAGCGAAGCCGGCATCCGCAACTGGAGCGCCGCGCGCCGGCGAAACGGCGATCGGCATCGACCGCATCTCGCCAAGCCAGGGGCAGCCGAGGCGGGCTTTCGCGGACTCCGCCCTGGACGAGCTCGCCGCATCGATCCGCGAGAAGGGGATCATCCAGCCCCTGATCCTCCGGAAGAGCCCGCGTGACCCGGACCGCTACGAGATCGTCGCCGGCGAGCGCCGGTGGCGGGCCGCGCAGCGCGCGCAGCTGCACGAGGTTCCCGCGATCGTGCGCGACCTCGACGACGCCGAGGTCCTGGAGATCGCCATCGTCGAGAACATCCAGCGCGCCGACCTGAACGCGATGGAGGAGGCGGGCGGCTACCAGCAGCTGATGGAGCGCTTCGGCCATACCCAGGAGGCGCTCGCGCAGGCCCTGGGAAAGAGCCGCAGCCACGTCGCGAACCTGCTCCGGCTGCTTGCGCTGCCGAAGGCGGTGCAGGAGATGGTGCGGTCCGGGGACCTGTCTGCAGGCCATGCGCGCGCGCTGGTGACGGCGGCGGACCCGGAGGCGCTGGCGCGGAGGATCGTCGCCGAAGGACTGTCCGTGCGCCAGGCCGAGGCGCTCGCCCGGGACGACCGGGCCGGAAGGCGGCCGCGGCAACGTGGCAGGCGGCGGCCGGAGAAGGACGCCGACACGCGCGCCGCGGAAAGGGACCTGGCGGCCGCGCTCGGCATGAAGGTCAGCATCGACCACGTTGCCGACGGCGAGGCGGGCACGGTGACGTTCCGCTACGGGAGCCTGGAGCAGTTCGACGAGCTCTGTCGGCGAGTGCTGGTGACCACGGGGACGGGCTAGGCAAGAATCTCGCGCAGGATCGCGTCAAGCAGCGGACGACCCAAGCGGGTCGTTCGGATGAACCCTGAAGCGTATTCCAACAGTCCCATACCCACTAACCCATTGATATTGTTGTATTTTGCAAGCAGATGTGCTGGCACGCCTTCCGCAAGGCGCAGGCCTGCCATGACGGCTTCGATGCGCGCTTCATCCTCGGAAACAACGTATTGCCGTCTGTAGCCGTTGCCGGTCGTTTCCACGGCATCGAGCCAGCTCGCCGGCTTGGAATGGCACTCGGTCGCAATGCGAAGGCCGTTGATCGTCAGGCGGCCATGCGCGCCCGGCCCGATGCCGGCCCAGTTGCCCGAGCGCCAATACACCAGATTGTGTCGGCTTTCTTGCCCGGGCCGAGCGTGGTTCGAGACTTCGTAAGCCGGGAGTCCCGCCGCTTCTGTCATGTCCTGCGTGATGTTGAACATGTCCAGGGAGCCGTCCTCGTCAGGAAGTCCTTGCAGGCGGCCGGCAGCGTGTCGATCGCCGAACGCTGTGCCCGGCTCAATCGTCAGCTGGTAAAGCGACACGTGATCGGCAGCGAGTTCAAGGGCTTCCGCGAGCTCCGTCTCCCATTCCGCCGCAGCCTGGTTCTGCCGGGCATAGATCAGGTCAAAGGAGACGTTCGGAAACGTGGAGCGCGCGATGTCGTAGGCCGCCACGGCGTCCGCGGCCGTGTGAAGACGGCCAAGAGCGTTCAGGTCCGGATCCCGGAGCGACTGGATGCCAAGCGAGAGGCGATTGACTCCAGCCTTGGCGTAGGCGCGAAAGCGGTCAGCTTCGACCGAGGTCGGGTTGGCCTCAAGCGTGATTTCGATGTCATTGACGGGGGTCCAGGCGCCTTTGGCCGCTTCGATGAGGCGAGCAACCGTTTCTGCCGCCATGAGGCTTGGCGTGCCGCCGCCAAAGAACATTGAACTCAGCTCGCAAGGTCCGACGTCTTCCCGGACTCTCGCGATTTCCTTCAGATACGCATCCTGCCAGCGAGGCTGGTCGACGGACGCGGCCACATGGCTGTTGAAATCGCAATAGGGGCACTTTGCCTGGCAGAACGGCCAATGAACATAAAGGCCTAAGCCCCTATCCATCTTGAAAGGCCGCCGTCAATTTCCGGAACGCATCGGCACGGTGACTTATGCGGTTCTTTTCGCGGCGGCTCATCTGGCCGAAGGTGATGCCAAAGCCCTCAGGTTGGAAAATCGGGTCATATCCATGGCCCTCGCCGCCACGCATGGGCCACGTGATCCGGCCGTTCAGGCACCCTTCGAACGATTCGTCATGCCCATCCGGCCAGGCAAGCACGAATGTGCAGCAAAACCGGGCGGTCCAGGGCTGCGCGACGCCGGAACCAAGCAGCGCGTCGTAGGTGCGCGTCATCGCATGCACGAAGTCGCGGCCACATGGCGTATCTGCCCAGTCCGCCGTGCGGACGCCCGGTGCTCCGTCCAAGGCATCGATCTCGATCCCGGAATCGTCGGCAAGCGCGGGCAGTCCGGTGGCGCGGGAAGCGGCATGCGCCTTGATCCGGGCGTTCGCGGCAAAGTCGGCGCCGGTCTCGTCCGGCTCGTCGAGGCCAAGGGCGGCGGCACCGATGACGCGGATTGCGTGGTCATCAAGCAGGTCGGCGATCTCCTCGAGCTTTCCGGAATTGTGTGTCGCGACCAGAAGGCGGTCACCGGCAAAGCGGCGCATCAGGTGGTGACATCCCTTTGTTTGGCTACAAGAGCTTGGGTGCCAAGGCCGGCAAGGTCGAGCAACGCGGACATTTCGTCGCGCGAGAACGCTTCGCCTTCCGCCGATGTCTGGACCTCGACAAGGTGGCCGCCGCCCGTCATGACGAAGTTGCCGTCAACGCTTGCCTCGCTGTCTTCAGGATAATCCAGGTCGAGGATCGGCTGGCCGCCGTAAATTCCGCAGGACACGGCAGCGACGTGATCCTTGACTGGATCCGTTGCGATCTGGCCGGACTTCAAGAGCTCATTGACCGCAAGGCGAAGCGCAACCCAGCCGCCGGTAATGGACGCGCAGCGCGTGCCGCCATCGGCCTGGATGACGTCGCAGTCGATAATGATCTGGCGTTCGCCGAGCGCGGAACGGTCCATGCAGGCGCGAAGGGACCGACCTATGAGGCGTTGGATTTCCTGTGTGCGTCCCGACTGACCTGCCTTGGCCTCGCGACGGCCGCGCGAATGCGTTGCGCGAGGAAGCATGCCGTATTCTGCGGTCACCCAGCCAAGCCCGGAGTTCTTCATCCAAAACGGTATCCGGCCGTCAATCGATGCGGTGCACAGAACCTGCGTGTCGCCGCACTTGATCAGGCAGGATCCTTCGGCGTGACGCGTGACGCCCGCCTCGATTGACACGCCGCGCATTTCGTCGTTCTTTCGCCCCGAGGGTCGCATGGCAATTCTCCGTTCTGGACGGGACGCTTGATAGTTGCGGCACCGGACTGCATCAACCCCGATTGACCTTGTGCGCCGCTTCCATTTAATTGCAGCGCCTTGACATCCCGAACGGCCGATGACTGACGCAGGACAACTTCTGGAAGAGATGAACGAACGCTCGCGCGAAGTGTTTCGCCGGGTCGTGGAGGGGTACCTGGAGACCGGCGAACCGATGGGCTCGCGCAAGCTTACGCGAGAGCTGAACGAGAAGGTCAGCGCGGCGACGGTCAGAAACGTCATGCAGGATCTGGAATATCTCGGACTTCTGGATTCGCCGCATTCCTCGGCAGGGCGGTTTCCGACCGAGTCGGGGCTGCGACTCTTCGTCGACGGGATGATGGAAGTGGGAGACCCGTCAAGCCGGGATCGGGAGGCCATCGAGTCCGAATTGCAGTCGACTGACGAAAGTGTCGCGAACCTGCTTGACCGAGTTGGTTCGGCCCTGTCGGGCGTGACCCAGGGCGCATCGCTGGTATTGGCGCCGAAGCACGACGCGGCGGTGCAGCACATCGAGTTCATCAGTCTCGCGGCCGATCGTGCCATGGTGGTCCTGGTTTTTGAGGACGGACATGTCGAGAATCGACTGTTCTCACCGCCGCCGGGACAGACTGCAAGCAGCTATCGAGAGGCAGCGAACTTCCTGAACGCGGCCTTGGCCGGCCACACGCTTTCGGAACTCGGGGAAGTCGTCCAAAGGGAGATCCAGCAGAATCGACAGCAGCTCAACGAGCTTGCGCGGGAACTGGTCGAAAGCGGGATGGTGATTTGGGAACACGAAGGGACCGACTACGAGCGCCTTATCGTACGGGGCCGCTCGAACTTGCTGGCGGGGGACGCAGGGGAAGAGGAGCTTGAGCGGATTCGAAGCCTTTTTGACGACCTGGAGCGCAAGCGCGACATTGCAGAGTTTCTCGAACTGACGGATGCGGGTGAGGGCGTGCGCATATTCATCGGTTCGGAGAACAAGCTTTTTTCGCTTTCCGGTTCCTCTTTGGTCGTCTCGCCCTATATGAACTCCGATCGAAGAATTATCGGGGCCATCGGGGTGATCGGGCCGACCCGTCTCAACTATGGCCGGATCGTTCCGATAGTGGACTACACCGCTCAGCTGGTGGGCCGGCTGTTTGCTGATTGAGGGCAGTAATGAACGACGCAAAGACGAAGAATTCCAAGGTCGAGGAAGAAGGCCTCCATACCCAGGCCGAGGACGTGAATTCCGGTTCTGAAGAGGAGCTGATCGACATCACTTCGCCCGAGGCGCTGGAAGACCCGCATGACGACGAGAGAATAGCGGCGCTGGAGGCGGAGCGGGATGCACTGAAGGACAAGTTCATGCGCGCGCTGGCGGAGGCCGAAAACGCGCGAAAGAGATCGGATCGGGACCGGCGCGAGGCAGAACGGTATGGAGGGTCCAGGCTGGCGCGGGACATGCTGCCGGTCTTCGACAACATGAAGCGTGCGGTTGCGGCCGTTCCCGAAGAAGCCCGGGACGCAAACAAGGCGTTGATCGAAGGCGTAGAGCTGACGATGCGCGAACTCCTCAACGTGTTCGCCAAGCACGGTGTGCAGGTGATATCGCCCGAGGCCGGGGAACGCTTCGATCCGCAGCTTCACGAAGCGATGTTCGAGGCGCCGATGCCTGGCACCGTGGCTGGCGAGATAATTCAGGTGGAGGCCGACGGCTTCATCCTGCACGACCGCCTGCTGCGGCCCGCAAAGGTTGGCGTGAGTTCGACTCCGGCGTCATGAATTCCGGAGATTCGCCGGCAGAAAGCCGCTCCGGAGATGTTGTTCGCGGGCCATCCATTTGGCTTCGGCCCATTCGTCATGGGCTGTCTCCCTACCAAGCCCCGCTGCAGTTCAAGCGTCGGCATGCAATGGTCAAAAGAGGTGTACGCGAGCCATTTCAAGCCGCAAGCCGCAGCGACACTCCGCTGATTGTGGCGGCTCGGCGCTTGAAGGATCGAGCTCGCGAGCTGCTTGGCCGATCCCATACGATCAATCCAACGCCGCATATGGCCAAATTGCCAAACGAGACCCGGAACGACGGCACGGCCAGCCAACGCCGCGCTCACAAACGCACAGGCAACCAAGAAAGGCAAAGGAGCCTGCTCCGAGCCACATCCCGAGTTTTCTGTCAGCGCCTGCGCTTGCAGCTTGCTTGAGTCGAGCAGGCGTCCAGGGAGCCCGAGCCCGGCCTCGCGATTCGTCCCGCCTTCCACCAGACCGAGGAACGGATCGAGGCGCGCGCCCTGATCCGCGCGGCGAGGATGCCGGGCTGGCAGCCCCGGCCGCCAGCAGTTTAGGCGGCAGAAACAGGCCGAAGCCGATCCCCGGAGATTGGTCGGACGGCAGGTCGCCCGCGTTGGCAAGCAGGACCCGCCCACGCCGAGGCAGATCTTGCAGGCAGCCGATGCCGACACTGCTTCCGACCCCGAAGTGATTCGTTCGCGATGCCCGGCGGCTTTCCGTCGCGCGTCGGCTGGCGAAGATCACCGCAAGCGCGATGTTGTTGATGCTGGCCCGGATCGCCGGGCCGTGGCCATTGCGGGTCCGGCGGGCGTCCGGCGGGCGTCTTCGCCGAAGATGCAGTCCCTCGATCGATGGCTCAGGCTCTCCACCGCCCAGGGGCCGCGATTCGGCTGGAGCAGGTCCTCCTGCGACGCGGCGCCAGCATCGAGCGAGGAGACGGCCAGTCCTTGCGGGCGCACGCGCAAAATTGACGCAGGGAAGCCCGACGGCAAGAAGAGTCAAACGGAACCAAGGGTGGGGAAACCCTGGTTAGAATCTCGCGACTCTTGCATTTGCGCAGAGCCTTTCGCTAGTGTTTGCGGGGAGTGTTCATGATAAGGCGTGATTTCATCAAGAGTGCTGCGTCGACAATGGCGATGACTTCGCCGTTTCTGGCGCGTGCCGCCGTTCCTTTCCGGTTGGGCTTGACCCCCGTCTTTCTCGACAACGATGCCGTCATCATTGATCGGTTGCGCTCCAGCGTGTCGGCGGCCATGGGCGAGCCTGCGGCACTCATTCAGCGCCGGACCTATCAGGAAATCACCGCCATGCTGCTGGATGGGTCCGTCGAGGCCGCGTGGATTTGCGGGTTTCCCTATCTGCAGCACCAGGATCGGCTGACCTTGATAGGCGTGCCGCAATGGAGGGGCCAACCGCTCTATCAATCCTATTTGATCACCGGCGCCAGCGACACCGCCAGGTCTCTCGCGGATCTCGAAGGCGGAGCACACGCCTTTTCGGACCCTGACAGCAATTCGGGCTACTTGGTCACAGCTTCCGATCTCGCCCGCGCAGGCAGCACGCCCGTGGAGTATTTTGCGCGCACCATATACACGTATGGCCATCGCAATGTCGTCCGTTCCGTCGCAGGTGGGTTGACGCGATCGGGTAGTGTTGATGGCTATGTTTGGGAAACGCTTGCGCAAGTTGAGCCCTCGCTTACGCGACGTACACGCGTGGTGACTCGTTCCGAATGGATGGGGTTTCCTCCATTTGCGGCGCGCAAAGACCGAGCCACCTCGGAAGGAGTTCGACGCTTCGCAACCGTCTTGAAATCTCTTGACGCATCTGACGCGGGGCGCGAAGTTCTCGAGCTGCTTTATCTCGATAAGATCTTGGATGGGGAAGAGTCACTGTTCGACAGCATCAAACTTCGAATGGCGGATCTTCCAGAGCGCCGATGATCCGAAAGGCCTGGCGGGAATGGCCCGTCACTTTGCGTGTGGCCATTGCGACGGGCGCACTGATGGTCCTCCTTGGGCTCATTGCGTCACAGCAGGTCCTTTCAACCCTTTCTGGTCTCCAAAACGAACGTTTGCGGGAGGTGGCACAATCGCATGTCGACGGGCTCAAGGTGGCGCTCGGATCCTTCGTTCTGCATCGGGATGTTTGGGAGGTCTACGACGCCTTGGATCGCGCAGGATCCGAAGGGGCAGGGGCTCGCATCCTGTTCTCAGCGGTTGCCGATGACCGCGGCAGGGTCCTGGCCTCATCGGACCCTGCGCGCGCACCGATAGACATGGAGTTTGAGATGCTCCTCAACGATGCGGTTCCGGTGCAAGCGGTCACTGCAAGTGAAGGCAGAGATTCCGTTCGCATTGTCGAGCCGTTGTTCGTGCAGGGTCGCGAAGTTGGCAGCTTGCTAACGGAACTGGATGTCAGCGACCTCTTGGCGCAACGGCGCTCCACATCCCTTGCACTTTTGGCGGCAAACTCCGCCGCGACCTTGCTTTTGGCCTTGGCCGGGTATTGGGTCGTGGCACGGCTTCTTGGTCCGGTTGAGCTGCTGACGGGTCATATGGGGGCAAGAGGCGTTGCTCCGCAGCCAATTCCTGCCGAAGACATCGCGAGAACGGACTCCGCGTTTGCACCGCTCCTGCACAACTTCAACAGCATGATCGACGCAATTGATGCCCGGCGTGAGGCGGAACGACGCTTGGCGGATCGTGAGCGCTTTGTCAGCCTGGGACGTTTGTCGTCATCCTTGGCGCATGAGATCAACAATCCGCTCGGGGGGTTGCTGAACGCGGCAGACACCATCCGCACTTATTCGGATCGCCCTGACGTGGTCAGGAATTCGGCCGATATCCTGGACCGCGGCTTGAAGCACTTGCGTGATGTCAGCCGGGCCATCCTTGAGGAAAACCGGCGGGACCGGTCAGACGCACCTCTTTCGCTCGAGGATTTTGACGACTTGAGAATACTCTTTGAACCGGAAGCAAATGGACACGGTCAGCAGCTGGATTGGGACGTTGACTCTGCACATTCGACCGCCTGCACCTTTCCTTCGGCGCCGATTCGTCAAATCGCCCTGAACTTGTTGCTCAATGCCTCTTCTGCGGCAGGCAAAGGTGGCCGTGTCGGGTTTGTGGTGCACGGAAAGTCCGGTGGGCTGGACTTGAGAGTTACAGACAACGGACCCGGACTCAGCGAACACGCCAGACAGCGTCTTCTGTCCGAGACCCCCTTGGAACCGGGCGGCGGCGTTGGTCTACGCCTTGTGCGAGAGCTTGTAAGTGAGTTGGGCGGTGAGATTACGCTTGAGCGATCTGGTGATCTGACCGGGATCCTGGTTCACCTTCCCAAACGGGCGGCGGACCAGTGAGCTTCGCCGGCCGTCACATCGTGCTTGTCGAGGACGATGCAACCATGGGCCATTCCCTTGTTCAGCGTCTTGAGCTCGAAGGCGCGCGGGTTACTTGGGTAAAGCAGATGGTACGCGGCATTTCCGCCATTCGCACACCTCATCATCCAGTTGATGCCGTTGTGTGCGACATCGGACTTCCCGACGGAACGGGCGAAGACATCTTGGCCGCGGTCGCCGGGGCAATCACTCCCCCGCCGTTCCTCTTCGTCACCGGACAGGGCGAAATCGACCAGGCAGTCAGGCTCTTGAAGGCGGGCGCCACGGACTATCTGACCAAGCCTTTCGAGTTGTCGACACTGCTCGAGCGCCTGACCGCGATCTTCTCGTCATCATTGCAGGGAGACGATCTTCCTGAAAGCGTGGGGATATCCACCCTGGCGCGCCGGCTGGAAGGTCAGATAGCGCGGGCTGCCGAAGCGGATGGCCCGGTCCTTGTCAAGGGTGAGCGCGGACTTGGAAAGATGCGCATTGCGCGCCGCCTCCTCAAATTGTCAGGTCACCTAGGGAACGGCATTGCCGAGATCAATGGATTCGAAACTTCCGGCGACCCGAACTGGCCAGAGCTTGATGACGGCAAGGCGCTAGTTGTCTCGGGCGTTGAAAGACTGCCAGACGAGGCGCAAAAACGACTCTTGGCCACAATTCGCAATCCTGATCGTCGGGTGATTGTGCTGACCGGAACCTCAGAAGAGCGCGGGCCGAGCGCGGGCGGCGTTTGCGAAGACTTGTACTACGCGCTGTCGCCTGGGGAAATTGTCGTTCCGCCGCTAAGGCAAAGGCCTGAGGATGCGGTATGGTTGACGAATAAGATCTTCAACGCGTTGAATGTCCGTCGAGCCGATCCTCTCAGCGGGCTGACTGACCTTTCCCTGGCCGCGCTGCGCGAGCACGACTGGCCCGGAAATGGGCGCGAGGTTCGTTCCCGCGTGGTGCGGGCGGTTGCCGCGACAAATGAGGGTTGGGTGCACCCCGTTGACCTGTTCCCAGAGTTGGAAGCGGACCCGTCGAGGCTTGAAACCCTCGCGGAAGTGCGCGACGCGGCGGAACGGCGCCAGATTCAACGTGCCTTGGTTCGGACTGGTGGCCAGATGACGGAAGCCGCGCGTCTGTTGCGCGTTTCACGGACCACTCTGTGGGAAAAAATGCAAAAGCTGAATTTGTGACTCCGTACGCGCTTGGGACCCCGAACATGCGACAAGAATTGAATTAAGACACGGGCTTAGAATCGTGACTCTTGTCCATCACGGCATTTCGGGCGGTGGTAGTGCCGGGTTGTCACGTCGCCGTTCATGATGGCGCCAGACTGTCGCGGGCGCAGAGTTCGGCGCGGATTGAAACGATGCCGAAGGCTGCGGCCGAGACAAGGTCAGAACGAATCTTAGATCCCGGCCTCGATCTCTCGGGGGCGGCCGCATTGTGTGTGTCGTCGGAGCGGCCAATGTCGGGTCCGCTCAGGTTGCCGAAAAGGGAAAGCGCGTCTTCAACAAGTGCAAGGCTTGCCATCGCGTGGGCAAAATCGCAAAGAACTGAACCGGCCCCATATTGAACGGAATCGTGGACGCGCAAGCAGGTGCGGTTGAGGGCTTCAGGTATTCTGCGGCCATGATGGAAAGCGGCGCGGCCTGGGATGCCGAGGCACTGACCGCGTATCTGGCCAAGCCATGGGAGTTCATGCCGAAGGCCAAGATGACGTTTGCGGGCTTGCGCAAGGCTGGGGACATCGCCAACGTCATTGGTTACCTCGGGACCGCTGCGGCGGACGGAAGCCGGTCTCGGTAAGTGCGCATCGCTCGGAAGGCTGACACCATGGCGACCGCCACCGACAACTGAGGCGGTCGTTTCCTCTTGAAGGCGGGTCGTGTGCCGGGTCCGCCCCATCACCGCGAGAGCGGGGATCTCGCGCGGGAGCCAGGACCGGTGGGCCGGGCGCTTCCCGATTTCGGGTCAGTCTCCCGTACAGCCACGTTCGGAATTCCGAACAGCAAAATTCTTGCTTTCTTTTCAGTGCCTTGTGAGCTAAAGCATTTGGATTCAGGTAATGCCATGGGCCTAGGGCCGGATTAGCATGCCATTGTATGCCAAGAGGAGGACTCTATCATGAGCAAAAGATGCGAGCGGCTAGTGGACGCCGGCCGTCGGCAATTCTTGCGTGGTGGTGCCGTGGCGGCGGCAGGCGCAGCTGTGGCGACGGTGGCGCCGGGCGAGGCGCAAGCCGCACCTGCAAGCGCTCAGCTTGACTATCCGTCCAACAAACTCGCGAACGTGGCAGATCTGGCTGTCAACGAACCCATGGACATCGAGTACCCGGATATCGACAGCCCTGGCGTTCTGCTGAAGCTCGGGACCGCGGTTGAAGGTGGCGCTGGACCGGATGGCGACATCGTTGCCTATTCGGTGCTTTGCCCGCACCAAGGGTGGTTCCTGCATTACAACGGCGACGACAAGACCTTCAACTGCCCGGGCCACTACTCACGCTTCGACGCGGAGGCCGGTGGTCAGCAAGTCTGGGGCCACGCGACCCAGAACCTGCCGCAATTCACGCTTCGCGTGGCCGACAACGGCGACATCTTCGCCGAGGGCTGCAGCGACCTGATCTTCGGCCGTCCGTCGAACGTACTGTGAGGGGAGGAACAATCTATGGCTCACAAAAGACAAATCGACCGCCTTCCCATCCCCCCAAAGGATGCGAGGGTTCACAACGTGACCTGTCACTACTGCATCGTCGGATGCGGGTACAAGGCCTACACTTGGGATCGCAACAAGCAGGGCACGGCAACGGACAACGCCCTGGGAATCGACCTGAGCGAGCAGCAAGGCGCCGATGGCACGTGGTTGAAGCCGTCCAACTACAACATCGTCAAGCAGGACGGCAAGGACGTCCACCTTGCGATCTATGCGGACCAGGATTGTGTGGTGAATTCGGGCCTCGCATCGGTTCGTGGTGCCAGGATGGCCGAGAACCGCCCGTCGGAGGTCACCGGTACGCAGCAGCAGCGTCTTACCGACCCGCTGGTCTGGAAATACGGCACCTGGGTGCCCACGAGCTGGGACGATGCGCAGGATCTTGTCGCGCAGGTGACAGCCCGCGTAATCAAGGAAGGCTCGGAGGACGACCTGGTCGTGTCAATGTTCGACCACGGCGGTTCCGCCGGTGGGTACGAGAACACTTGGGGCACCGGCAAGCTCTATTTCCAGAGCATGAACATCAGGCACTGCCGGATTCACAACCGTCCTGCCT
The DNA here is from genome assembly GCA_965208685.1 of Paracoccaceae bacterium. Taxonomy (GTDB): domain Bacteria; phylum Pseudomonadota; class Alphaproteobacteria; order Rhodobacterales; family Rhodobacteraceae; genus JAJEFO01. The sequence goes on from CBDBPL010000007.1 coordinate 4,323,687, forward strand.
ATAACTCCGAGGTCCATTCCTCCCGCGACATGGGCGTTGACGAACTGAACTACGGCTACAAGGACTATCAGGTCACTGACACCATCGTGATGTGGGGCGCCAACCCGCTGGAATGCCAGACCAACGTGTTCCTCAATCACATGAAGCCGGGCATGCAGAACGGCGCGAAGTTCATCCTCGTCGATCCGCGTCGCACGGTCACGCTCAATGCCGCCGAGGACATCGCGGGCACAGAAAACACCCTGCACCTTGCGATCAACGAAGGCACGGACATGGCGCTGGCCAATGCCATCATGACGATCATCGTCGACAATGGCTGGACCGATGACGCGTACATCGCCAACAACACCTTCCAGGGCGGCATCGCGGTGGAGCAGGATGCGGCGCATCCGGCGGCGCTTGGCAGCCTGGACGAGGCGATGAAGTCGATCCGCACGTCGGCCGAGCAAGCTGCCGAAATCTGTGGGGTGTCCGCAGATGACATCCGCAAGGCCGCTTCCTGGATTGCAGAACCCATGAGTGGTGCGCGCGCGAAGTGCATCATTGGCTACGAAAAGGGTGTCATTTGGGGTAACGACAACTACCGCACCGTTGGCTCGCTTGTGAACATCGGTCTGGCGACGGGCAACATCGGCCAGGAAGGCGGCGGCGTCTGCCGGATGGGCGGCCACCAAGAAGGCTACTTTCGTCCGCCGGAGCCCTTCGTCGGTCGTCCTCCCACCTACATTGACCAGCTTCTGATCAATGGCGGCGGCAAGGTTCACCACATTTGGGCTTGCGACCACTACAAGACCACCTTGAACATCACCGAGTTCAAGAAGGCGTACAAAAAGCGAGCCGACATGGTGAAGGACGCGATCGACGCTGCCGCCGGCGGCAGCCGCGAGGACATGATCAAGGCCATCGTGGATGCAGTAAACGCAGGAGGCCTGTTCGTGGTCGACGTTGACGTGATCCACACCAAGATCGGCCAGAATGCCCACGTGATCCTGCCAGCTGTGGAATCGAACGAGATGAACCTCACCTCGATGAACGGCGAACGCCGTTTGCGATTGTCGGAGAAGTACATGGACGGACCGGGCGTCTCGATGCCGGACTGCCTGATTGCGGCTGGCATGGCCCAGCACATGGAACGCGTACTGCGCGCCATGGGCGACGATGCCTATGCCGACAGGTTCATGGGCTACGACTGGGAGACCGAGGAGGACGCCTTTACGGATGGCTACCACTCGGGCAACCCTGAGGTGACTTATGACCGTTTGCGCGCCATGGGCAACAACGGTGTTCAGGAACCGGTGGTCGGTTATGAAGATGGCCAACTGATCGGCACCGAGCGGCTCTATGCCGACGGAAAGTTCACCCGTCACGGCCGCGACGACAAGAAGGCGCTGTTCTGCGCCTCCGGTTGGCGTGGCTGGCAGGCGGAAGGCAAGGCCGACGAACAGGCGGCGCATCGGTTCTGGGTCAACAATGGCCGTGCGAACATCTTCTGGCAGAACTTGTTCCTCGACCAAGCCAATGACTTCGTCATGGACCGCTATCCCTATCCGTTCGTCGAGATGAACCCCGACGATATGGCGGATCTGGGTGTCAGCGCCGGAGACCTGGTAGAGCTCTACAATGGCAACGGGGCGACCCAGGCCATGGCCTATCCGACGCCGACCGCGAAACGCAGCCAGGTGTTCATGGTGTTCGCGCACCCGAACGGTGCACAGGGCAACATCATCAACCCCGGCGTGAACGAGCTGGTGCTTCCCGACTACAAGCACTGCTGGGCCGACATCCGCAAGATCTCGGATGCGCCGGCTTCGGTCAAAGGCATCTCGATGAAGTCGAAGGAGTACACGGCCTAGTCCGGAAACGACTTCAAGAACCAGCGGGCGGCCTGCCTCGGCCGCCCGTCCCGCGCCGGGGTGGAGCGTGTAGGCCTGTGCAAGATGTCTTACCGGCGATCGGGATCGCCACACTGGCCCATTTGGAGCCTGCGAGACGGACGAATCAACTCCTGGAAATCGGCCACGTTCTTCCGGCAGCGCCTTCCCCTTGGAGACGGGCCATTGACATCAGGTCCCAGGCAGACGGGTAAGGCGTTGAAGGCGGGAGCCGGGTTGTCCTGCAGCAGGTGCGGAGATGACGATGCAGACGGGACTTGGGGAACGCGCGATCGGCTTTCTCGAAGCCAGCCTGGTCTTCAACCGCGTCGCGCTTGACATTCGCGTGATGCATGCCGCGACCGACGCATATTCGTGCGAAGGAAGGAGCTGGCGCCATGAATCCCTGGATTCAGTCGACAGGCCGAACTGTCGGGCTGCCGCACCGGCGCGGCCAGGCGGTCACTTCGTCAATGCCTTGAGGCGGTAGAGCGCTTCCAGCGCATCGCGCGGGGTCATTTCGTCAGGATGGATCGCTGCAAGGGCATCTTCGAGCTCCGAGGCCGTTCGCGCCCGGGTTGCCGGGGAGAGGCTGGCAGAGAAGAGCGGCAATTCATCAATCAGGGCCTTCTGGCGAACGCTGCCTTCGCGCTCGCCCCTTTCAAGCGCATCGAGAACGGTGCGCGCGCGATCCACGACGGGCAGGGGAAGTCCGGCAAGGCGGGCAACCTGCACGCCGTAGCTGCGGTCCGCCGCGCCCTTTCGGACTTCATGGAGGAAGATGACCTCGCCTTCCCACTCCTTGACCGCCACGGTTGCGTTTCGAACACCTTCCAGCCGGTTCGCGAGCTCCGTCAATTCATGGTAATGGGTCGCGAAGAGCGCGCGGCAACGGTTCGACTCGTGCAGGTGTTCGAGCGTTGCCCACGCAATGGACAGCCCGTCATAGGTGGCGGTGCCGCGACCGATCTCGTCAAGAATGACAAGCGCCCGGTCGTCAGCCTGGTTCAGGATCGCGGCCGTTTCCACCATTTCGACCATGAAGGTCGACCGCCCCCGGGCAAGCTCATCGGAGGCCCCGACGCGGCTGAAGATCTGGCTTACAAGGCCGATATGCGCGCTTTTGGCTGGAACGAAGCTGCCCGCCTGTGCGAGGATGGCGATGATCGCGTTCTGCCGCAGGAAGGTGGACTTGCCGGCCATGTTGGGCCCGGTCAGCAGCCAGACCCTGCCGTCGCCGTCGTTGGAAAGATCGCAATCATTGGCAATGAACGGCGCGCCTTCGGCCTTGAGAGCCTGCTCCACCACAGGATGCCGGCCTCCGGAAATCGAGAAGGCCCCGCTGTCGTCAATCCTTGGCGCGCACCAGTTCAGGTCCTTGGCCAGGCTGGCGAATGCGCAGGCGACATCGAGTTCGGCAAGGGCGCCGGCAGCGAGACCGAGGCGGTCTCCGCTTGAAAGGACGAGGCGGACCAGTTCCGCATGCAGCGCGGCTTCGATCTCGAGGGCTTTCGCCCCGGCATTCAGGATCTTGGATTCGAGTTCCGACAGCTCCACGGTCGTGAAGCGGACGGCGCTTGCCGTGGTCTGTCGGTGTATGAAACGCTCGGAATAGGGGGGCGACATCATCCTTTCCGCATGTTTCGCACGCGTTTCGATGAAGTATCCAAGGACGTTGTTGTGCCTTATCTTGAGCGAGGCGATGTCCGTGGCATCCGAGTAATCGGCCTGAAGTCCGGCGATGACGCTGCGGCCCTCGTCACGCAGCTTGCGCGCTTCGTCGAGGTCGGCGTCAAGGCCGTCGGCGATGAATCCGCCGTCCCGGACGAGAAGGGGAGGTTCCGCGACAAGCGCATCTGAGAGCGACTGGGCGAGTTCGGCAAATCCGTCGAGGTCGGACAGCCAGGCGTCAACTGGCTCTGGCCGGTCACTTGCAAGGGCGGCGGAGATGTCCGGCAGCAGGCCGAGAGCGTTTCTGATTGCCGCCAGGTCGCGTGGCCCGCCTCTGTCCAGAGCCAGCCTCGACACCGCCCGCTGGATGTCGGGGCAGCGTTTGAGAATGTCCCGGACCCTGTCGGGTTGCGCGTTGTCCGAGGCGAACCACTCCACGACACCGATATTGGCTCGCACGTCGTCGAGATCGCGGGAAGGAGATGAAATGCGGCGTTCGATCAGACGACCGCCAGCGGCAGTCACCGTGCGGTCGACCGCATGAAGTAGCGAGCCCTTCCGATCTCCGGAAAGCGAACGCGACAGCTCGAGACTCCGGCGAGTCGCGGCGTCAATCTGGACCGTTCCGGATTCGACGTCGCGCACCGGAGCGCTTAGAAGAGGCAGCTTTCCCTTCTGAGTGAGCTCAAGGTAGTCGACGAGCGCGCCGATCGCCGAAACTTCCGCCCGGGAAAACGACCCGAATGCATCAAGGCTCTGGACCTGCCAGAATTTCGCAAGGCGTTTCCGCGCCGCCTGGCTGTCGAAGCTTGCCGGTGACAGGGGGGTCAGGCAGGCGCCGGATTCGGTGACCAGGTCGGAATATTCCGAATACCTGCTTTCGGAAATGATGACCTCGCTTGGCGAGAGACGCGCAAGCTCCGGCCCGAAGCGGACGGGAGAAGTCCGAAGGACGCGCAACTCGCCAGTCGAGACGTCGACGCAGGCGACGGCGGCCTCGTCGCGGACTTCCGCCAGTGCCGCGAGGTAGTTGTGCCGCCTGGCATCAAGAAGGGATTCCTCGGTAAGCGTCCCGGGCGTGACAAGGCGCACGACACCTCGCTTGATGACGGCCTTTGGACCTCGCTTCCTGGCCTCGGAAGGATCTTCAAGTTGCTCGCACACGGCGACGCGGAAGCCCTTGCGAATGAGCGTCAGAAGGTAGCCTTCTGCCGAGTGAACCGGCACCCCGCACATCGGGATGTCCTCACCAAGCTTCTTGCCGCGTTTCGTGAGCGCGATGTCAAGAGCCTCTGCGGCCGCAGCGGCGTCATCAAAGAACAGTTCGTAGAAGTCGCCCATGCGGTAGAACAGGAGAGCATCGGGATTCTCGTCCTTGATCTTCAGGTATTGCGCCATCATCGGCGTGACGTCGGCGGTCGCGACGGGCACTGCTCACATCCCCTGCAATTTGGCCGAATCTAGCGATCCGGCCAGCAGCGCGAAAGGTCAAAAGACTCAGCTGGCGAACGGTGCGGCGTCGCCCCAGAGTTGCCGGATTCTGTCGTCACGCCGGCAGGCCTTGCGATAGAACTTGTAGGCATTTGCCTTTGACTTGGGGCCACGGCGGGTCAGGACGAGCTCTTTGCTCTTGTAGTAGTCCTGGTGATACTCCTCGGCCACGTAGAATTCGGAAGCGTCGAGAATGGGCGTGACGATCGTGCGTCCAAGCTCCGATTGCGCCGCCGCCTTCGCCTTCTCGGCGGCGGCGCGTTCCGCGGGATTCGAGACGAATATCGCCGTGCGGTAGCTGTCACCCCGGTCGCAGAACTGTCCGCCTGCATCAGTGGGGTCCACGGAACGAAAGAAGTCATGCAGCAGCCGGTCATAGCCGATCACGCTGTCATCATAGCTGATCTCGACCGCTTCGTAGTGCCCGGTGCCACCCTTCGTGACTGCCTTGTAGGTCGGATTGGCCGTGGTCCCTCCGGTGTAGCCGGAGACGACTTCGTCGACGCCCGCAAGGGATTCGAAGTCCGACTCGACGCACCAGAAGCAGCCGCCCGCGAAATAGGCCTTCTTCTCCGCCGCTTCGGCCTGCGCGCCTTGAAGCACCAGGCCGAAAAAGATCAATGCGAAAGAAAGAGATGTCCGGGTGAAGGGCGTGCTCATCATTTTTCTCCTTGCGATTGGCGGGAGAATGGCGCGGACTTGGCCAACAGTCCATTCAACCGAGCGTGAGGTCGCGCGGGCGTGAAGGCTGTTTCAGTCGGCAGGCGGAGCCAGGTCGGGAGCCATGAGGATTGCAACTTGGAGCGGGCCGCGAAACCTCTCGACGGCAATGATGTATGCCTTCGGCAACCGGCCGGACTTTGCGGCCTGGGACGAGCCGTTCTACGCCGCTTATCTGGCGGCGACGGGGATCGAGCACCCGATGCGGGAGCACGTGCTCGCGGCCAATGAAAGCGACCCGAAGCGCGTGGCCGAACGATGCCTCGGGCCAATTCCCGAAGGCCGCCCGCATTTCTACATGAAGCACATGCCGTTTCACATGGAGCCGGACTTCCCGCTCGACTGGGCGGAGAGCTGCGTGAACGTCCACCTGATTCGGCATCCGGCACGGGTGGTGGCCAGCTATGTCAGGAAGCGCGAGAATCCAGTCATGCGCGACATCGGATTCGAGGAGCAGCTGGCGCTGTTCGAGAGGCTGCCCGGACCTGTCGTGGACAGCGCGGGCATCTTGCGGAATCCGGAAGCGGCGCTCCGCCGGCTTTGCGAAGCGATCGGGCTCGAATTTGATCCCTCGATGCTGTCATGGCCAGCGGGCCCCAAGCCGTTTGACGGGGTTTGGGCGCCGCATTGGTACGGGTCGGTGCACCGGTCGACCGGGTTTGCGGGCCAGGAAGCGCCCTTGCCGGAACTGCACGGCGAGGCGCGGGAACTGGCGGAGCGCGCCCTGCCGCTGTACGAGCGGCTTGCGGCGAAAGCGCTGAGGTACTGAGCAGCCGCGCGCCGCGCCGCCAGGACGTCTCGCGTAGGACGAAAGACGATTTCAGCGGGCGTCACCTCAGGCGCCGGTTTCGCGAGGCGAGCAGTTTCAGGCGGAGCGCGTTCAGCTGGATGAATCCCTGTGCGTCCTTCTGGTCATAGGCACCCGCGTCTTCCTCGAACGTGACATGGGCCTCCGAATAGAGCGAGTGATCGGACCAGCGCGCAACCGCACGCACGGACCCCTTGTAGAGCTTCAGCCGCACCGTGCCCGTCACGTGTTCCTGGCTCTTGTCGATCAGCGCCTGGAGCATTTCGCGCTCCGGCGAAAACCAGAATCCGTTGTAGATCAGTTCCGCGTAGCGCGGCATGATCGAGTCCTTGAGGTGGCCGGATCCGGAATCAAGCGTGATCTGCTCGATGCCGCGATGGGCTTCGAGCAGGATCGTGCCGCCCGGCGTCTCGTACAATCCGCGGGACTTCATCCCGACAAAACGGTTCTCCACGAGATCGAGGATGCCGACGCCGTGCCGGCCGCCGACGCCGTTCAGGCAGGTCAGGACCTGCGCGGGGGTCATGGACACTCCGTCGATTGCTACGGCGTCCCCCTGCTCGAACGTGATCTCAACGGTTTCGGCCTTGTCCGGCGCCTCCTCGGGCAACGTGATGCGCTGCAGGACGTGGGCGGGTGCCTCCTCGGCCGGATTCTCCAGGATCTTTCCTTCGGAAGAGGTGTGGAGAAGGTTTGCATCGACGGAGAACGGCGCCTCGCCACGCTTGTCCCCGGCAATGGGAATCTGATGCTGTTCGGCAAACTCAAGGAGCTTCGATCGTGAGGTCAGGTTCCAGATGCGCCAAGGGGCAATGACCCTGATGTCCGGATTGAGGGCGTAGGCAGACAGCTCGAAGCGCACCTGGTCATTGCCCTTGCCCGTTGCGCCGTGGGCAACGGCGTCCGCGCCCGTCTCTTCCGCGATCTCCACGAGGCGCTTTGAAATGAGCGGGCGTGCGATGGAGGTTCCGAGGAGGTAGAGACCTTCGTAGACCGCGTTGGCACGAAACATGGGAAAGACGAAGTCGCGGGCAAATTCCTCACGAAGGTCCTCGACATGGATTTCCGTGACGCCAAGCAGCTCGGCCTTCCTGCGGGCAGGTTCCAGTTCCTCTCCCTGGCCGAGGTCGGCAGTGAAGGTCACGACTTCGCATCCGAATTCGGCCTGCAGCCACTTGAGAATGATCGAGGTGTCAAGACCGCCGGAATAAGCGAGAACGACTTTCTTGGGCGCGGACATGGGCTCTCCAGAGGTCGCCAGGTGTCCGGGGGCGTTTACGGTCTTTTTGCACGGGGAACAAGCAACGCATCACGCGTCGCCCGGCCCTTTCGCGCACGATGAGGGCCTGGGCGCTGAGCGGGCCCAAACCGGAGTCCGGTTGACATTCTGGCCGAACGATCTCTCGAGGACGCTTGTCGACGGCAGTCCCTGACTCGCCAATCTGTCATGGCGCGTGATAGCGTTCAGGGGCTCGATTGTCGGTGACCAGCCGTGAACATTGCATCAAGGCCGGCCTGGAATGACCCGGTCCTGCCGTTTCAGCCTGACGGGACCGCAATGCGGGGCCGTGCCGCGTGTCTGCTCGGCGTGGCCCCGCAGTGCCGTGTCGGAGAACGGCGGGAGCCCCGCCCTTCTGGCTTGCGCCGAATGTTTCGTGTACCAGCAATCCAGCCAGCCAGGCAATGCATCGATGTCCAGACGGTCGCTCCCGCATATGACGGCCAGCCCTTTCGCCCTGCTCGACGGAGGGCCCCGCGACCATGACGACGGACGAGGGAGTCGTGACGGTGGACCGCCAGTTCTGCGGGGCGCGCCGTGAATGTGAGCCGACCGCGCCCGGCAATGAGGCGCGGCATGGCTGATCTTGCAGCAAGGCTCCGGTCGGCGCTTGCAGCCCGGGGCCGTCCATCGTCGGACTATGACTTGAATCCCGATATGCAGCTGTCTCCCGAAAGAACGTTGCGCGATGCCGCAGTGCTGATCCCGGTCGTCGACCGCCCGGGAAACGCGAGCGTCGTCCTGACCAGGCGATCTTCCGCACTGAAGCATCATCCGGCCCAGATCGCCTTTCCCGGCGGAAAGGTCGACGAGGCCGATGACGGTGCCGTGGACGCGGCATTGCGCGAGGCGCACGAGGAAGTCGGGCTTGCCAGGCGGCACGCGGACGTTCTCGGGTCTCTTCCGCCTCATGAAACCGTGACCGGATTCCTGGTCACTCCGGTGCTTGCGCTGGTCGCGCCGGAATTCAAGGCCCGACCCGAGCCCGGGGAAGTGGCGGAAGCGTTCGAGGTGCCCTTGGACCATGTCATGAATCCGGCGCGATTCCTGGTTGAATCGCGGCGTTGGCGCGGAAAGCGGCGACATTACTTTGCCGTGCCTTGGGGCCCGTATTACATCTGGGGGGCGACGGCCCGGATTCTCCGAGCCCTGGCGGATCGAATGCAGAATGCAGAAACTTGAAGCAGACTGGCTGGTTGCAGGGCCGACGCAGAGGGTCTTTTCGCTGCTCGCCGATGCTGGCCACGCGGTGTATGCCGTGGGCGGCTGCGTCAGGAACGCGCTCCTGGGAGAGGAGGTCAACGACGTCGATTTTGCGACGGACGCGCAGCCGGACCGCGTGCTCGAACTAGCGAAGGCGGCCGGGCTGAAAGTGGTCCCGACAGGGGTCCGGCACGGGACGGCCGGCGTGCTTGTCGGCGGAATCATGCACGAGGTGACGACGTTCCGCAGAGACGTGGAGACGGACGGGCGGCGCGCGGTCGTGGAATTTTCGGACCGCATGAAAGACGATGCGCAGCGCCGGGACTTCACGATGAACGCGCTTTACGTCGACGCGGATGGGGTCGTGCATGATCCGCTGGGCGGCCGTGCCGATCTCGAGGCCCGGCGCGTGCGGTTTATCGGCGATGCCGAATCGCGCATTCGCGAGGACTATCTGCGGAGCCTGCGCTATTTCCGGTTTCATGCTTGGTACAGCGGTTCGGGCGAAGGATTTGACATGGAGGCGATTGCCGCAATTGCCGCGAATCTTGACGGGTTGAACGGCCTTTCGAGGGAACGTGTCGGCTCGGAGCTGAAGCGGTTGCTGAGCGCCCCGGATCCCGCAAGGGCGGTTGCGGCGATGCGGTCTTCCGGGGTCCTGGCAGCTGTCTTGCCCGGTGCCAGCGACGCCGCGCTGGGCCCGCTGGTTGCGCTTGAACAAGGGCTGGACCTCGCGGCGGACCCGATGCGTCGCCTGGCGGCGATGGGCGGAGACGGAGTGGCGGGTCGGCTGAAACTGTCGCGTCGAGAGGCAAAGCGGATTGGCAGCGTTCAAGGACGGTGCGTGACAGATCCCGGAGAGGCAGGGTATCGCCTTGGCGCTGTCGTTGCACGGGACGCCATGCTCGTGGCAAGCGCTGTCGCGGGGCGGCGGCTTCCGGCGGATGCGCTGGAGCTGATGGAACATGGCGCGGCGCAGGTCTTTCCTGTCAAGGCTGCGGACCTGTCGCCGGAATTCGAGGGGCCAGCGCTCGGCAGAGCCCTTGACGGGCTTGAGCGGAAGTGGATCGCGTCCGGTTTTGAACTTGATCGCGAGGAATTGCTTGCGCTGACAAAGGGATGACTCTGGCGGCCAGACAGGGTAGATCGGCGATAGCCGATACCCGCGAGGCGCAGGACGGTTGGCGGGACCAGCCATGCGCTGTCTCGGCAGGCCCTGCATGCCGCGGAAGAAGCGTTCCGTCGTCTGGTTGCCTCACGTGCTGCCCGTCCAACCCAAGGTGCAAGCGACATGCTGCGCTTCTTTGAGAATCTCGTCGATCCATACTGCGACTATCCGCAGGTGGATCATCCGCCGGAGAAACTCTGGCCGTTCATGAACGAATACGCGCGGCCGTTCCGGAAGGTCTTTGCGGCCACGGCGGCCGTGGCAATTGCCGTCGCGGCCGTGGAGATCTGGTTGATTTCCTATATCGGGCGACTGGTTGACCTGCTGGCGGTCGCAGAGCCAGAAACGTTCTGGCGGGAGCACGGTACCGAAATGATCCTGGTAGGGCTGTTCTTGCTGACAGTCCGGCCATTGCTCGAACTTCTCGACGTCAGTCTGCTGAACAACGCAATCCTGCCCAATTTCGGAACGCTCATCCGATGGCGGTCGCATGGCCATGTCCTGCGACAGTCCGTCGGCTGGTTCGAAAACGACTTTGCGGGCCGGATCGCGAACCGGATCATGCAGACTCCGCCCGCCGCGGGAGAGGCGGCCTTCCAGATCTTTGATGCGCTGACCTACGCCACGGCCTACGTGGCGGGCGCCTTGATTCTCCTTGGCGAGGCGGATGCACGGCTTGCGCTTCCGCTGCTCGCCTGGCTGTTCCTCTACGTGCTCCTGATTCGTTGGACCGTCGTCCGGGTCGGACCGGCCAGTCAAGCCGCATCCGACGCGCGCAGCGCGGTCACCGGCAGGGTCGTGGACAGCTACACGAACATTCACAGCGTCAAGATGTTCGCACACACCTCGACAGAGCGGGAATACGCGCGGGAGGCGATCGAGCATGCGCGCCGGACCGTTCAGGACGAAATGCGCATATACACACGGATGGACCTCGGCCTGACGCTGATCAACGGGTACCTTATCGTGTCGGTCGTCGGTTGGGCGATCTGGCTCTGGTCGATGGGCGCGGCAAGCATCGGGGTGGTGGCGATCGCCACGTCACTGGTCTTGCGATTGAGCGCCATGACCGGATGGATCATGTGGGCGCTGACGAGTTTCTTCCGCAATCTCGGCATCGTGGCGGAAGGAATGGAGACCATTGCCCAGCCGATCACCCTGGTAGACCGTCCGGATGCCAAGCCGCTCAATCCAGGGCCCGGACGCATCGAGTTTGAAGCGGTTGCCCACCACTACGGTCGCCGGACGGGTGGCTTGGTGAGGATCGACCACGTTATCGAACCCGGCGAGAAGGTCGGGCTGGTGGGGCGATCGGGATCGGGCAAGTCGACGTTCGTCAAGCTGCTCCTGCGATTCTACGACGTCGAGAGCGGAACCATTCGCGTTGACGGGCAGGACATCTCGCGTGTGACGCAGGACAGTCTTCGCGCACGCATCGGGATGGTCCAGCAGGAAAACTCGCTGCTGCACCGCTCCGTGAGGGACAACATTCTCTACGGTCGACCGGAAGCCACGGAAGAAATGGTGATCAGGGCGGCAAGGCAGGCCGAAGCCTGCGACTTCATCCAGGATCTCGAAGACCCGGACGGCCGGACCGGATTCGATGCGCATGTCGGCGAGCGGGGCGTGAAGCTATCGGGAGGACAGCGCCAGCGGATCGCGCTGGCAAGGGTCATCCTGAAAGACGCGCCGATTCTCGTCCTCGACGAGGCGACGAGCGCGCTGGACAGCGAAGTGGAGGCCGCAATTCAGGACACGCTCTACGGCATGATGAAGGACAAGACGGTGATTGCCATCGCGCACCGGCTCTCGACGATCGCCCGGATGGACCGGATCGTGGTCCTGGATGACGGCAGGATTGTCGAAACGGGCAGCCACGCCTCGCTGCTGGCGAAGGGAGGCCTGTATGCCGGCTTCTGGAACCGGCAATCCGGCGGGTTCATCACGACTGATCTGGAGGCAGCCGAATGATCCGCCGCGCCGGACGACTGATTGACGCCTTTCGCGCGGCCGACGGCCCGCCGCCCAGATCGCTTGGCGCCTTCATGGTCTGGAGCCTGAAGGGCACGTTTCCGGTGCTGACCGCCGCGGCAGCGATCTCGGCGACCGCCGGGACGCTTGAGGTCCTTACGGCATTGATACTTGGTCACGTGATCGACACGGCGCTTGCCTCCGCCCCCGGCTCGTTCTTCTCCGTGAACTGGGCCCTGGTCGTTGGCGTGGCGGCGTTCTTCCTGGTCGCGCGGCCGGTCGTCTTCGGGCTGAGCTCGATCGCGAACGCCGTCGTGATCCTGCCCAACGTCAATCCGCTCGTGCTTGCCCGGCTTCACCGATGGACACTGGGGCAGTCGGTCACGTTCTTCGACAACGACTTCGCCGGACGGATCGCCCAAAAGCAGATGCAGACGGCTCGGGCGCTCGCGGATGTCGCGAGCGAAGTGATCAACGTCCTCTTCTTTGCGCTGGCTTCGCTGATCGCGTCCGCGCTGCTGCTGACCGCCATAAACGGATGGATGGCACTCGTCCTGTTCGTGTGGCTGTGCGGATATCTCTACATGGTGCGCTGGTTCATGCCGCGCATCCGCATGCGATCCAGAGCCCGCGCAGGCGCGCGCGCGATGGTCACGGGACAGGTTGTCGACACGATTACCAACATCAAGACAGTGAAGCTCTTCGCTCACGCCAGTCACGAGGAGCGCGCGGCGACAGATGCGGTAAGGGAGTTTCGCGATCGCGCGCTTGACTACGGCTCTCTGGCTGCGTTTTTCCGGATATGCCTCATCACGGTCGCGGGCATGGTTCCGGTCCTGCTCATCGGCGGCACGCTCTGGTTCTGGAGCCGGGGCGTTGCGAGCCCGGGCGACGTTGTGGCAGCCGGCGCGATCTCGATTCGGATTTCGCAAATGACCGGCTGGGTAAGCCATGTGCTCATGGCGATCTACGGGAACGTCGGCGAGGTCGAGGACGGAATGAACACCTTGACCCCGCCACACGGCCTGACGGACCGGCCCGCGGCCGAAGTGTTTCAGCTCGGCACGCCGACGGTCGAGTTCAGGCGCGTAAGCTTCGCTTACGGACGCTCGACGGGCGGAGTGGACGGCATAGACCTTTGCATTGCACCGGGCGAAAAGCTGGGAATCGTCGGCGCGAGCGGAGCCGGCAAGTCGACCTTGGTTGCGCTTCTCCTGAGGCTTTATGACGCGGAGGCGGGGACGGTTCTGGTGTCCGGACGCGACGTTCGGTCAGTGACGCAGGAAAGCCTCCGCCGCCAGATTGGCATGGTCACGCAGGAAACGGCGATGTTCAATCGTTCGGCTCGCGAGAACATCCTCTACGGCCGGCCAGGTGCGACCGAAGCGGAGATGGTTGCCGCTGCACGCCGCGCCGAGGCGCACGACTTCATATTGACGCTCGAGGATCACCTTGGGCGGCGGGGCTACGACGCCCATCTCGGTGAGCGCGGCGTCAAGCTCTCCGGCGGTCAGCGGCAACGCATCGCGCTTGCGCGAGCCGTCCTGAAGGATGCGCCGATCCTGGTGCTGGATGAGGCGACAAGCGCGCTGGATTCAGAGGTCGAAGCCTCGATTCAGCTGGCGCTGGAGGCCGTCATGGCAGGCAAGACCGTGCTGGCCATCGCGCACCGCCTGTCGACGATTGCGCAGATGAACCGGATTGTCGTGATGCACGAGGGACACGTTGCGGAGACCGGATCCCATGAAGAACTTCTGGCCAGGAGCGGTCACTATGCCCGTTTCTGGCGACGTCAGTCCGGCGGGTTCATCGGGGTTCGAGAGGCCGCCGAATAGGCGGGTCCTCGGCGAGCGGTCCGGGCTCGCGCGGCGTTCGGGACCTGCGGGGCAATGCAAGCCGCCTTGCTCCATGCTTCCATGGCCTTGGGTTCGGAACCGGTCGCCTTGATCGAAGCGGATTGCATGGCTGCGGTTTTCGTCTATTGTTCTTTTGAGGCAGAATTCAGGTAGAACATGCAAGCGGCTTTCAGATTCTGCGTGGTGGTTGCGCTTGCCTTCTCGCTGGCGGGGTGCGCATCGAAGTTCCGGCGCTATGACGGGCCGAAAGTGACCCATGTCACCGTCCACAAGGACGCGCGAGCCATGAATCTTCATCACGGAGGCAAGGTTCTCAAGTCATACAAGGTCGATCTGGGCTTTGCACCGGAGGGCGACAAGAAGGAAGAGGGCGACGGGAAGACGCCAGAAGGCTCCTATTTCGTGGATCGGCGCAACCCAAACAGCAAGTTCCACCTTTCCTTGGGCATCAACTATCCGAACGAGCAAGACTTCGTCGAGGCCAAGGCAAAGGGCGTCAATCCCGGCAGCGACATCTTCATTCACGGCCGAGGTCCCTGGAGTCTGATGCGCGCCGTTCGTCGGCGGGCTGACTGGACATGGGGCTGCATTGCCGTGACCAATTCCGAGATGGAGGAAGTTTACGCAATGGTGCACGACGGGACGCCGGTCTACATCTATCGATAGGAGGTCGCTACAGCGATGCTGTTCCGGCCCCGCCTTCGCCGCCGTCTTGAGTCCTCGCATCCGGTCTCCCCATGACCAGCGTCCACCAGATCTTGCCCGATGCCTCCTGGTGCCAGGCAAAGCCGATGTCGCGGGCGCGTGGGTCAAGGATCACCTGCCGGGCCTCGGGCTGTGCCATCCAGGCCGAGAGCGTCTCGATCTCGGTTTCATAGGTTTCGGAGATGTTCTCGCCAATGAGCTGGCCCGGGTAGCCGGCACGGGCCACGCGATCCAGCGGGCTGGAGCCGTCGGACCCGAAATGCCAAGGCCGGTTCTGGACCGACATGTCAAGCGCATGGGTCTTTGCTGCGGCGTTGAGATGCGCTGACAGGTTGACGGGCAACAGTCCGCGCGCCTGGCGCAAGATGTTCACGGAATCGAGCATGCGGAACTGGATTCGTGCCAGGTCGTCGTCATCGATCTTGTAGACTTGAGGCACCGGCCTCCCGTCCGGCCCGAACACCGGCTCGCTCTCCTCGCAGGATGCGAGGACCAGTGAAGCAATCAGCAGGCATGCACGAAACATCATCTAATCGACCGCCATTACAGATGTGATCCGTCCATACCTGCATGTTCTGTCCGGTTCAAACATTGAGACTCTCGGTCGGCGCAGTGACGCCACTGTGAATTGAGTTTGCAGGGCACTTCCCGTATGTTCGCCACCGAGCTGAATCGTCGAACGGAGAGACAGCCTTGGCACGCGATCCTGTTTCGCGCCGCACGTTCCTGGCAGGTTCGGCCGCGGTGATGGCCGCGCCGGCAATTGCCCAGCAGGGCACGACCGAATTCCGGGATTCGGTTGCGGGGATGGTGAGGCGAAATGCGTCGGGATTCCGGGCGCTGGACTGGCAGCCCTACTTCGACAACACCCGCAATGGCGCGATCCTCGTGGACATATCCGCGCGCGCGCTTCACTACTGGAACGACGACCAGTCAATCTACAAGCTCTACCCCACAAGCGTGCCGATGTCGGAAGACTTGACTCGCCGGGGCCACACGCGGGTGGTGGGCAAGGTCGAGGGGCCCGACTGGCGACCGACGCCGGCAATGAAGGAGCGGAATCCGGAATGGCCGGACCACGTGCCGCCTGGACCCGACAACCCGCTCGGAACGCACGCGATCTATCTGAGCTGGACCTATTATCGCATCCACGGCACCCATGACACGCGCAAGATCGGCCGCCGATCATCGAATGGCTGCATTGGCCTGTACAACGAGCACATCTCGGAACTCTACGGCCTGGCGAAAATCGGGACGAAGGTATTGGTGATCTGACGGCGGCCGCGGGTCGCCGTTCCACAAGTCAGCCGGTCCATCCCCCGATGTGGTCTCCGATGATTTCCGCCAGCGCCTCCATGTGTGCATCGTCGTCGTTGAGACAGGGGATGTAGCAGAAGCCTTCGCCCCCGGCGTTCTCGAAGCTCTCGCGAATCTCGCCGTTGATCTCTTCAAGCGTCTCAATGCAGTCGGCCGCAAATGCGGGCGCGACCACGGCAATGTTCTTCCGCCCGGACTTCGCAAGGTCTGCCACCTTGTCGACCGTATAGGGCTTGAGCCATTCTTCGGGGCCGAAGCGGGACTGGAATGTCGTGACGAGGCGGCTGTCCGGCCAGCCCAGGCGCTCCTTCAGGAGACGCGTCGTCTTCTGGCATTGGCAGTGATACGGATCGCCCTCCGCGAGGTAGCGCTCGGGCATGCCGTGATATGAACAGACAAGGATGTCGGGCGCAGTGTTCGACGCAGCCACGGCGTGCTCGACGGAACGGGCCAGCGCTTCGATATAGGACGGATGATCGAAATATGCCGGAACCGTGCGGATCGCGGGCTGCCACTTTTCCTCCATGAGCGAGCGAAAGAACTGGTCGTTCGCCGTCGCCGTCGTTGCGCCGGCGTATTGAGGATACAGCGGAAAGAAGAGAATCCGGCGGCACCCGAGATCAATGAACGAGCGGACCTTCGATCGCGTCGAGGGATTGCCGTACCGCATGCAGAAGTCTACGACGACACGGTCACCGTAGCGCCGGGCAAGCAAGGACCTCATCTTGGCGGTCTGCGCCCTGGTGATCGTCATGAGCGGGCTCTCGCCGGCCTCTTCGTTCCAGATCGACCTGTATGCTGCCCCGGACGTGAAGGGGCGGCGGGAGAGAATCACCGCCTGGAGCAGCGGCTGCCATTTCCACGGCGCGTAGTCGATGACCCGGCGGTCGGACAGGAATTCGTTAAGGTAGCGGCGCATCGGCCAGTAGCCGTGTCCGTCCGGAGTGCCGAGATTCGCCAGAAGCACGCCAGTCCTTTCCGGCGGGACGTCCGGGTGACCTCGCGGCAAATGGGTGCTGGTGTCCGTCATCGTCCTGCCATCCAACACAGCAGCCCAATCTTGTCCAGCGGGGCCGCGAACCTGCAGACCCTCGGGATCACCTCCGGGAGGGCGGGCAATGCGCGCTCCAGGACGCTGTCCGTCAGAGCAGGGGCCATCATCGCTTGAGCCGGGTTTCCTTCACGCCAAGAGCCTCGGCGAGACGGGTGCTGGCAGCGCCGGGCCGGAGCGGCGCTTGCTGATTTGCAGAGGGAGCCCAGCCGGTCAGGAAGACCATTTCGAACGTCGCGACCAGGTAGCCGTCATCGGCAAAGCCCTGTCGGTAGATTCTCTCGGCTTCGCGAAAGATCTGCCGGGAAGGCAAGGTCTTGCTGCGGGATGCAAGCGCATTGGTCTCGCCCATGCCTCGCAGGTCTGCGGCCAGTCTGGCGAAGCCGGGGTAGCGAACCGCCGTGCTGACGCTGTCGGCGACGGGAAGCGCAAGTCCGGCGCGTTGAAGCAGTCCGCCGAGGTCGGCAATGTCTGCCATGGGAAGGACGCGCGGGGAAAGGCCGCCCGAGAGCCGGGCTTCGGCCTCCGCCAGCGATGCGCGAAGCTCATGCAGCGTGGCGCCACCGAACGTCACGCCCAGGAACAGTCCGTCCGGCACGAGGGCGAGGCGGGACTGGACGATCTGGCCAACCGGGTCGTCGGCCCAATGCAGGCCGAAGCAGTGGAGAGCCAGGTCGTGGGCTTCGCGGTCGAGGGCAAGCGTGGGAGCGTCGTCGATGCGCGGCGCATCCGGGAACAGAGCCGCGACCGGCGGCGTCACGTGCCCGATCAGGACGGGAGAGCGGAACTCCCTGCTGATCTCCGCGAGCCGCGCCCGGATTTCGAGCGCGGCCTCCTCGTGAAGAAAGGGTTCCGGTGAACGGGCCGCACGGGCCCGATGCAGCGCAAGCGCCTTGCGGTCGGTGATTTCAGGCAGGCCGGTCATGGCGGCGCGAAGGTAAGGCCGAAAGCCGCAAATGCAACGCGCTTTCCGGTTTGCGTGTTCACGGTGCCGCCGCTTCACGCAAGTGCTGGCGCATGTCGTGAAAAACCACTACCTAGTCTGCGGTTGTCCGGGCCTGGTCAAATGACGATGCGTGCCGGCGGACGCCGGACGGTACCGCAGGTCTTCGTGGGGGATCGTCACGTGGGCGGATGTCAGCGACCCCTCCCTGAAGGGAGGGGCTTGAGGAACGAAGGTTCCGAGAGCCCATGCTGACCAGCACAGGAAAGGAGACTGTCATCCGATCCACCCTGAACCATACGTTGAAGACCAACCCCGGGATGCTTCCTCAGTCCCGGGCTCTTGAAGATTCGTCAGCAGACACGCCGGGTCGGGCACGGTTTGCTTCCGAACCGCTTGCGGCGATCGGTCCGGTGGACCGATCGGGAAGCAAACGGGCGGATCGTGATGCGGGTGGTCAGGTTGTGCGAGGGGAGACCGGCTTCGGCCGGCGTCACCGGGGAAGCGCGAGCGACCCCGAGAGCGGCGTGAGCCGCGTCTTCGTCCTGGACCGGTGCGGCGCCCCGCTGATGCCGTGCCACCCGGCCCGGGCGAGAAAGCTCCTGGGCAAGGGACGCGCCGTCGTGGTGCGGCTCCATCCGTTCACGATCCGGCTCCGGGACCGGGTCGGAGGCGAGGCCCAGGAGGTCGGGCTGAAGGTTGATCCCGGCGCGAAGACCACCGGCCTGGCGCTGGTGCGGGAGGACGGCGAGGTCCTGTTCCTGGCCGAGATCGAGCACAGGGGAGAGAGAATCCGCAAGTCGATGCGGCAACGTGCCGGTTACCGGAGACGGCGACGCTCGGCGAACCTGCGCCATCGCAAGAAGCGGTTCGACAACAGGCGCTCCGGGAGAAAGCTTCCGCCCTCGCTGCAGTCGCGGGTCGACAACGTGGCCTCGTGGACGGAGCGGCTGCGCAGGCTCGCGCCCGTGACCTCCATCGCGTGCGAGGTCGTCCGGTTCGACACCCAGGCGCTGGAGAACCCGGAGATCGCGGGCGCGGAGTACCAGCAGGGGACCCTCGCCGGCTACGAGGTCAGGGAATGCCTGCTCGAGAAGTGGGGACGGACGTGCGCCTATTGCGGTGCCACGGACACGCCGCTGCAAGTCGACCACGTGCGTCCGAAGGCAAGGGGCGGCTCCGACCGGGTCTCGAACCTGGCCCTCGCGTGCCCGTCCTGCAACCAGGCCAAGGGCGCGCAGCCCGTGGAAGCGTTTCTGGCCAGGCGTCCGGAACGTCTCCGGAGGGTGCTGGCGCAGGCGAAAGCGCCGCTCTCCGCCGCCGCCGCGGTCAACGCCACCCGCCGCGTCCTGTTCGAGGCATTGAAGCGGACGGGGCTGCCCGTCGCCGGCGCCTCGGGCGGGCGGACGAAGTTCAACCGCACGCGGCTGGGGATCCCGAAGTCGCATGCCCTCGACGCCGCCTGCGTCGGCGAGACGCCGGCGCTGAAGGGCTGGAGGCAGCCCGTGCTCGCGATCCGGGCCATGGGCCGGGGCTCGTATGCGCGGACCCGCGTGGACCGGTCCGGCTTCCCGGTCGGATACCTGATGGCGGAGAAGACCGTGCGCGGCTTCCGCACGGGCGACATCGTGCGCGCGACCGTGCCCTCTGGGAAGAGGAGGGGTGTCCACGTGGGCCGCGTCGCGGTGCGCCGGACAGGCTCCTTCAACGTCCAGACGGCGCGGGGGACGGTGCAGGGGATCTCGCACCGGCACTGCCGCATCGTCCAGCGCGGCGACGGCTACGGATATCACGTCGACACGTCACGGATGAAGGAGACGGCAACGATGCACGGAACACGGGAGCCCGCATTCCATCCCGCCCTGAAGGACGGGGTTCCCTGCGGGATGATTGGATGAAGGCCGCCCTTCTTCAGCTGAACTCGTCTGACGATCCGCAGGAAAACCTGCAGAACGTGTCAGGTCTCGTGCAGGAGGCCGCGGACGCCGGCGCCACGTTCGTCTTGACGCCGGAGGTGTCGAACTGCGTTTCCATGAGTCGGTCGCACCAGGACGAAGTGCTGGATGTCGAGGACCGGGACAAGATGCTCGCCGAGATGCGCGGCGTGGCCGCGCGGCTCGATGTCTGGCTCTTGCTCGGGTCACTGGCCTTGAAGTCCGGGGACGGGAAACGGTTCGTGAACCGTTCGTTCCTGATCTCTCCAGACGGCAAGATCGCTGCGCGGTACGACAAGATCCACATGTTCGACGTATCGATCGGCGAGACCGAAGTCTATCGGGAGAGCGACGGATATCGTGCCGGTGACAAGGCGGTGCTGGGGACGGTGGACGGCGAGTCCGTCGGGTTGACGATATGCTATGACCTGCGATTCCCCTATCTTTTCCGGGGCCTTGCAAAGGCCGGCGCGAGGATTCTCACGGTTCCGTCCGCCTTTTCGCCCAGTACGGGGAAGGCGCATTGGGAGGCGTTGCTGCGGGCACGCGCGATCGAGACCGGATGCTTCGTGCTTGCGCCGGCGCAATGCGGCGTTCATCCGGCAAGCCGGGGCCGGCAAAGGAAGACACATGGACATTCCCTGGCCGTCGATCCGTGGGGCCGCATCCTGCGCGATGGCGGGGAGGCGCCCGGCGTCAACCTGGTTGACCTGAACATGAGCGAGGTCGATGATGCGAGACGGCGCATTCCCTCGCTGACCAGCGAACAATTCTACACCAAGGCCTGATGCCGGATTCCCGTGACACCGTCGACCAGTTGGCCATCGCGCTGTTCAGCGAAATGTTCATGGCGGACCATCTGGTTCGGGGCCGGATTGGCAAGGTTCTGCCAAAGGGAATGGAGTTCAGCCAGTTTTCGATACTGCATCACTTGGCCCGGCACGGAGGAGAGCGGACTCCGGCACAGCTGGCGCGCGCCTTTCACGTCTCGCGAGGCGCAATGACGAACACGATCGGAAGGCTGCAGCGGGCGGGCTATGTTCATGTCCGGCCTGACTGGGACGATGCCCGAAAGAAGCTGGTCGCGATCAGCCCCTCCGGCCGCGAGGCGTCGGACATTGCCTTGGCATCGGTTGCGCCCGTCCTGGCGCAAGCGGTCGGCGCCATCGGGGAAGAGCGATTGCGGGGGGCTTTGCCCGTGATGCGGGAATTGCGCCAGCGACTCGACGAGACGGCTAGGGACGAAGAGACGTCGTGACGTAGTTCACTGAAAGGTCGCGATCCGACAGGCGCCATCGCCATCCGAGAGGATCGAAGACGAATCCGGCCCGGTCGACCGGCTCAAGCCCTGCGAGGCGCAGCAGGCCGAAGAGTTCGTCCGGAGTGATGAACCTGGACCACTGATGCGTGCCCGCGGGCAGCCACCGCATGACGTATTCCGCCCCGACGATGGCCATGGCGAAACTCTTGGCCGTCCGGTTTATGGTCGAGCAGGTCATCAGCCCGCCGGGCTTCAGAAGATCATGGCAGGCCGTCAGGAAGGCGCCCGGATCGGACACGTGCTCGATCACTTCCATGTTCAGGACAGCGTCGAACGTTTCACCCTCGGCCACGAGATCCTCGGCCGTTGCATGGCGAAAGTCGATGGACAGTCCCTGCTCGTCCGCATGCAGGCTGGCCACCGGGACATTGCGTTCCGCGGCATCGACGCCCACGACCTCCGCCCCGAGGCGGGCCATGGGTTCCGACAGGAGCCCGCCGCCGCAGCCGATGTCCAGGATGCGGAGGCCGGAGAAAGGCGCTCGGATGGAAAGGTCACGGTCGAACTCGACGGCAATCTGCGATGCAATGTAGTCCAGGCGGCAGGGATTCAACATGTGGAGAGGCTTGAATTTCCCGGACGGATCCCACCATTCGTCGGCCATCGCCTGGAACTTCCCGATTTCCGACGGGTCGATTGACGATGCCTTTGACATGTTGTCTTTCGTCGGCTCCTGCTGAAAATGTTCCGTGAATCGGCCTTCACTCCCGTATATAGGACTTTCATGGACAAACCGTCAGACCAAAAATCGGCGTCGCAGTACCTTTATCCGCGGATCGAGCCCTACGATCAGAGAATGCTCGATGTCGGTGAGGGCCATCGGCTCTATGTCGAGCAATGCGGCAACCCGAAGGGGGCACCGGTCGTTGTCCTGCACGGCGGGCCGGGAGGCGGATGCAATCCAGCCATGCGAAGATATTTCGATCCGGACTTCTATCGGGTCATCCTGTTTGACCAGCGCGGCTGCGGAAGATCACGTCCGCATGCAAGCGTTGACAGCAACACGACCTGGCATCTGGTGCGCGACATTGAGACGATACGGGAGACTTTCGGCCTGAACCGTTGGAACGTCTTTGGCGGCAGCTGGGGTGCCGCACTGGCCCTGATCTACGGGATCACGCATCCGGAACGGGTGGCGAATTTCATTCTGCGCAGCGTCTTCCTGATGACCCAGTCCGAACTCGACTGGTTCTATGGCGGAGGCGCGGGCGCGTTCTGGCCGGATGTCTGGGCACGCTTTACCGACATGATTTCCGCGGACGAGCAGGATGACCTTATCACCGCCTACTCGCGGCGGCTGTTTTCCGGCGACGTGAAGAGCGAGACCCGCTTTGCACGAGCGTGGACCAGTTGGGAGAACACCTTGGCGTCGATGCGGAACGACGGCTCGGGAAGCCCAAGTCCGTCCGAGTTTGCCCGTGCCTTTGCCCGGCTCGAGAACCACTATTTCATGAACAAGGGCTTTCTCGAGCACGACGGCTGGATCGAAGCCAACCTGGGCCGCATTTCCGGCATTCCGGGTTTCATCGTGCAGGGCAGGTATGACATGATATGCCCGCCGGCGGGCGCGTTTCGACTGCACGCGCGCTGGCCGGGCTCGAACCTGAGAATCGTTTCACGGGCCGGCCACGCGCTCAGCGAACCGGGAATAAGCGCGGAACTTGTGCGCGTGACCGACGGGTTGCGAAGGCGCGGTCGCACCGCTTGCGCGGATACGCGGCAAGCGTAGCCACCTGCCTGGCCGCAAGCGGCGTCGCAAGCCCGCGCCCGCGGCCTCAACCGCCGGGAAAGCCGGATGCTCCTTCAACAGGCGCGCCGAAGCCGCACACCCTCCGCCATCGCCGGGATGCGGGCCGGCGGCCGTGCCGGGTCCATGCGCAAAGTCGAATTGACCGGCACGAGGCACAGCCGTCCTGGACGTCCGGGGAATTTGCGCCAGTTCCGACTTGCGGCCTGCTGCGGACTCGCCTATATGCCCCTTCGAAAGCGGTGCTTCGGCTTCCACCCCCGAGGCTCCAACGGAAATTACCGACGGGCCGCTGGCCCGTCTTTTTGTTCGAGACCATGATCGATCTTGTTGCCCGAACGAGCGTGGACCGGCGTCTGGCCGGCGTGATTGCCCCGGTGGTCGAAGACCTGGGCTTTGAGCTTGTGCGAGTGCGACTGCTGTCCGGAAAGTCGAGGACTTTGCAGATCATGGCTGAACGCCCGGACGGCGGCATGGAGGTCGACGACTGCGCAGCGATATCGACGGCCGTAAGCGCAACGCTGGATGTCGAAGATCCGATCGAGGATGCCTATACCCTGGAAGTCAGTTCGCCTGGCATCGATCGTCCGTTGACGCGCATGAAGGACTTTTCGGCGTGGAGCGGATGCGAGGCAAAGCTTGAGACGTCCGAGTTGATTGACGGCCGCAAGCGATTCAGGGGCATGCTTCACGGTGTCGAGGAAGACGAAGTGCTCGTTGAGGTCGACGAAGGGATTGTCGGGCTCAAGTTCGACTGGTTGAGCGATGCAAGACTTGTGTTGAATGACGATCTGGTGCGCGCCTCGCTGAAGGCGCGCGGCAATCCGAACCGAACTCCCCGGGCGGATATTGACGATGCCGAAGAGAACATGGATGCCGACAAGGAGGCCTGAAAATGGCGATCACATCCGCGAACCAGCTTGAACTCCTGCAGACCGCCGAAGCGGTCGCGCGCGAAAAGATGATCGACCCGGCGCTGGTTGTCGAGGCGATGGAGGAAAGCCTCGCCCGAGCGGCGAAGAGCCGGTACGGAACCGAGCTGGACATCCGCGTGTCGATCGACCGCAAGACCGGAAAGGCGACGTTCACGCGAGTGCGGACGGTAGTCGACCCCGAGACGGAGGAGATCGAGAACTACCAGGCGCAACTGACGCCGGAACAGGCGCGCCAGTACCTCGTCGACCCCAAGCCGGGAGACACGATCGTGGACGAGGTGCCGCCGGTGGACATGAATCGAATCGCGGCGCAGTCTGCGAAGCAGGTGATCCTGCAAAAGGTCCGTGAGGCCGAACGGGACAGGCAGTTCGAAGAGTTCAAGGATCGCGCCGGCACCATCATCAACGGCGTCGTCAAGCGCGAGGAGTACGGCAACGTGATCGTTGACGTGGGTCGCGGCGAGGGCGTCCTGCGCCGGAACGAGAAGATCGGACGGGAATCCTACCGCCCCGGCGACCGCATTCGCTGCTACATCAAGGACGTGCGGAGCGAGACCCGGGGACCGCAGATATTCCTGAGCAGGACGGCGTCTGAGTTCATGGCGGAACTCTTCAGGATGGAAGTGCCCGAGATCTACGACGGCATCATCGAGATCAAGGCTGTGGCGCGCGATCCGGGCAGCCGGGCAAAGATCGCGGTCATCTCGTACGAATCCTCGATCGACCCGGTCGGGGCCTGCGTCGGCATGCGCGGCTCCCGCGTGCAGGCCGTCGTCAACGAATTGCAGGGCGAAAAGATCGACATCATTCCCTGGAACGAGGACGCGCCGACATTTCTCGTCAACGCGCTTCAGCCCGCCGAGGTTTCCAAGGTGGTTCTTGACGAGGACGCCGAGCGAATCGAGGTCGTGGTGCCGGAGGAGCAGCTGAGCCTCGCCATTGGCCGGCGCGGACAGAATGTCCGGCTGGCGTCGCAGCTCACCGGGCTCGACATCGACATCATGACCGAAGAAGAGGAGAGCCAGCGTCGTCAGGCGGAATTCGAGGAGCGGACCAAGCTCTTCATGGACACGCTGGATCTCGACGAGTTCTTCGCGCAACTGCTCGTGTCGGAAGGTTTCACGAGCCTCGAGGAGGTTGCATATGTCGAAATCGACGAATTGCTGGTCATCGACGGCGTAGACGAGGATACGGCCAACGAGCTTCAGGCCCGAGCTCGCGACCACATCGACGAGCAAAACAGGCAATCCGAGGAACGCGCCCGCAAGCTGGGTGCCGAAGACAGCCTGTTTGCATTCGACGGCCTGACGCCCCAGATGATCGAGGTTCTGGCGAGCGACGGCGTGAAGACGATCGAGGAGTTCGCAAGATGCGCCGACTGGGAGCTTGCCGGTGGATGGACCACTGTCAAAGGAGAGAGAACCAAGGATGACGGCCTTCTTGAAAGCTTCAACGTCTCCTTGGAAGAAGCGCAGAACATGGTGATGACCGCGCGAATCCAGCTCGGCTGGGTGGACCCCGAACAGCTCGAGGCCGAAAGTGACGAAGAGACCGAAGCGGACGCGGCAGAGGAGGTCGAGGCCTGATGGCCTCGAACTGTCTTGCCCAGAGGCGGCAAAGCAAAAGCTCGCGGCGAACCCGAACGCCGCTGCATCGCGACCGGCGAGACCCGGCCGAAGCGTCGTCTGATCCGCTTTGCGGTCAGCCCGGACGGCGAGGTCGTGCCGGATGTCCTGGAGAAGCTGCCGGGGCGCGGGATATGGGTTGCAGCAAATAGAGGCGCCTTGGACGCGGCCATGCGCCAAGGTCTTTTTGGCCGGGCGGCAAGGAAGCAGGTGTCCGTGCCCGCCACGCTGCCTGCCGATGTCGAGAAGCTGCTGGCACGGCGCTTGACCGACCGGCTCTCGATGGCGCGGAAGGCCGGCCTGGCGGTGGCAGGGTTCGAAAGGGTGAAGGACTGGCTCGGTCGCGGCGAGGCCAGGATCCTGTTTCAGGCCACGGACGGCTCGGATCGGGGCAAGTCCAGGCTTCATCCGCCGGGTGGCCGAGGCAGCTATTTCGAGGTTCTGACGGCGTCAGAATTGGGTTTGTCCTTTGGTCGGGAACGTGTGATACATGCGGCGCTCGGAAATGGCGGCCTCACTGAAATGGTCAGGGAGGACGCCATCCGGCTATCTGGCGTTCGCGAATTGGGCGGTGGCATGTCCACCGAAGAGGTGAAGAAGATCCTATGAGCGAAAGTGACGGCAAGAAGACGCTCGGCCTGCGCGGGCGCGGTCCCGGCCAGGTGAAGCAGAGCTTTTCGCATGGCAGAACCAAGAACGTCGTGGTCGAAACGAAGCGCAAGCGCGTTGTCGTGCCGAAGCCGGGTGCTGTCAAGAAGCCATCCCAGCCGAAGACGGCAACCGTTCAGGCTACGGACCCCACCAATCGGCCTGCCGGAATATCTGATGCGGAGCTC
Source organism: Paracoccaceae bacterium (assembly GCA_965208685.1). GTDB lineage: Bacteria > Pseudomonadota > Alphaproteobacteria > Rhodobacterales > Rhodobacteraceae > JAJEFO01. Next base: position 4,350,139 of record CBDBPL010000007.1, read on the forward strand.
GAGCGCCGAATGAGGGCGCTGGCGGCCGCCAAGGCGGCGGAAGCCGACGATGCCAGGAAGCGCGCCGACGAGGAAAGGGCTCGTGCCGAAGAGCGCGAAAGGCGCAAGGCCGAAGCTGTTGCCAAGGAACGCGAGGAACAGGAACGCGCGGAGAGAGCCCGGACGAAAGCGGAAGAAGAGGAGCGCAAGAAGGCAGAGGCCGCGCGCGCGCGCGCAGCTGCAGAGCCGGCGCCCGCTGCAGAGCCGGCACCAGCGCGCGGTGGCGGAAAGACCGCGCCGAAGCGTGAGCAGCGGGAGGACCGGGAGCCGCGCCGCGACAATCGGGGCGGGCGTTCTCGCGGCGCTGGCGGAAGGCGCGAGGGAAAGCTGACGCTGAACCAGGCGCTGTCCGGCGGCGAAGGCGGCCGGCAGCGTTCGCTGGCGGCCATCAGGCGAAAGCAGGAGCGGGCACGCCAGAAGGCCACGAGCGGCACGCAGGAACGCGAAAAGGTCATGCGCACCGTGCAGCTTCCCGAAGCGATCATGGTCAGCGAGCTGGCGAACCGCATGTCGGAGCGAGTTGCCGATGTCGTCAAGGCGCTGATGACGAACGGCATCATGGCAACCCAGAACCAGACGATCGACGCGGATACGGCCGAGCTCATCATCGAGTCCTTCGGGCACAGCGTTCAGCGGGTGTCCGATGCGGATGTCGAGGACGTGATCGACACGGTTGAGGACAAGGACGACGACTTGAGCCCGCGTCCGCCGGTCATCACGGTCATGGGCCACGTCGATCATGGAAAGACATCGCTTCTCGACGCCATTCGCGAGACCAAGGTCACTGCGGGCGAGGCTGGCGGCATCACGCAGCACATAGGCGCATACCAGGTCACGACGGGGGATAAGTCGGTTCTGACATTCCTGGACACGCCCGGTCACGCGGCGTTCACGTCCATGCGCGCGCGCGGTGCGCAGGTCACGGATATCGTGGTGCTTGTCGTCGCGGCCGACGATTCCGTCATGCCGCAGACGATCGAGGCGATCAATCATGCCAAGGCTGCCGAAGTGCCGATCATCATCGCGATCAACAAGACGGACCTGCCGGCGGCCAACCCCGACAAGGTTCGCACCGAGCTCCTTCAGCAGGAAGTGATCGTCGAGAAGATGTCTGGCGAGGTGCAGGACGTGGAGGTCTCGGCTGTCAAGGGAAGCGGGCTTGACGAATTGCTTGAGGCAATTGCGCTTCAGGCCGAGATCCTCGAACTCAAGGCCAATCCTGACCGTGCGGCGCAAGGTGCGGTCATCGAAGCCCAGCTCGATGTCGGACGTGGTCCGGTTGCGACTGTCCTTGTCCAGAACGGAACGCTTCGGCAGGGCGACATCTTTGTCGTCGGAGAGCAGTGGGGCAAGGTTCGCGCGATGGAGAACGACAGGGGCGAGCGGATCAAGGCGGCCGGGCCTTCCGTGCCGGTCGAGGTTCTCGGCCTGAACGGCACGCCCGAAGCCGGCGACGTCCTGAACGTAGTCGACACGGAAGCGCAGGCACGCGAGATTTCGGACTACAGGGCAAGCCAGGCCAAGGAAAAGCGTGCCGCCGCCGGGGCCGCGACTACAATTGAGCAAATGCTCCAGAAGGCGAAGGACGGCGAAAGCGTCGTCGAAATGCCGCTTGTCGTGAAGGCGGACGTGCAAGGCAGTGCGGAGGCCATCGTCCAGGCGATGGAAAAGATCGGCAACGAAGAAGTGAGCATACGCGTCCTGCATTCGGGTGTCGGCGCCATAACCGAGTCGGATGTCGGTCTTGCCGAGGCAAGCGGCGCGCCGGTCTTCGGTTTCAACGTGCGCGCCAACACGCCGGCGCGAAACGCCGCGAACCAGAAAGGCGTGGACGTTCGATACTACAGCGTGATCTACGATCTCGTGGACGACGCGAAAGCCGCGGCCAGCGGGCTCCTGTCTTCGGAGTTGCGCGAGAGGTTCATCGGCTACGCGCAGGTCAAGGAGGCCTTCAAGGTGTCGGGCGTGGGCCGTATCGCGGGCTGCCTCGTGACCGAAGGTACCGCGCGGCGCTCTGCAGGCGTGCGTCTCCTGCGCGACGACGTGGTGATCCACGAGGGGATCTTGAAGACGCTGAAGCGCTTCAAGGACGAGGTGGCCGAGGTTCCGTCCGGCCAGGAATGCGGCATGGCCTTCGAGAGCTACGACGACATCAAGGAAGGCGATGTCGTCGAGATCTTCGAACGCGAGGAGGTCGAGCGCACGCTCACCTGACCATTGCAGCGTCGAGCGGCAGAACCAGGCTACAGCCAGTCCCTGAGGACCGGAATCAACGGAATGTCGGCGGGCGGCATCGGGTAGTCGCGCAGCGCGGCAGGCCTGACCCATCTGAGATTCTGTTCTTCCCTTGAGGCCGGCGTGCCCCGCCACTTCCGGCAGGCAAAAAGCGGCATCAGGAGGTGAAAGTCGTCATAGGCATGGCTCGCGAAAGTCAGCGGAGCGAGGCAGCTTTCCCATGTTTCGATTCCGAGCTCCTCGCGCAGCTCCCGTATGAGCGCCGCCTCCGGAGCTTCGCCGTCCTCGACCTTTCCGCCCGGAAATTCCCAAAGGCCGGCCATCGACTTGCCATTTGGCCTTTGGGCGAGAAGAACCCGGCCATCGGGGTCGACGAGGGCCACTGCGGACACGAGGACGATCGTCACGAACGATAGTCCGCGTTGATGGCAATGTACCTTTCCGTAAGGTCGCAGGTGTAGACTGTTGCCGTGCCGGCCCCTAGGCCAAGCTCCACCGAGACGGAGACGTTGTCGCCGCTCATGTGTTCGGCGGCCTCCGCTTCCGCGTAGCCGGGAGCGACCCTGCCATCCTTGGCAACCAGCACGTTCCCAAACCGGATCGAGAGCCGGTCCCTGTCAGCTTCGGCGCCCGACTTGCCGATCGCCATGACGACTCGACCCCAATTTGGATCCTCGCCTGCAATCGCCGTCTTGACCAATGGCGAGTTTGCGATCGCGAAAGCGATCTGGCGGGCATCGCTTTGGCTCGCGGCGCCTGTGACACTGACAGTGACGAACTTGCTGGCCCCTTCGCCGTCACGCACGACCTGCCTTGCGAGATCATCCATGACTTCTGCAAGGGCTGCCGCGAACGCATCGCTGCCGCCCACGTCAACGCCCGACGCTCCCGTCGCGGCGACGAGAAGCGTGTCGGAGGTTGACGTGTCGCTGTCGACCGTGATGCAGTTGAAGGTCTTGTCGCAGGCGGCAGCCACGAGCGACTGAAGGCTGTCCTGCGAGATCCGGGCATCGGAGAAGATGTAGACCAGCATCGTCGCCATGTCGGGCGCGATCATGCCGGAGCCTTTCGCGATTCCGACGATGCGAATGATGTTTCCGTCGACATCGACAGTCCGGCCAGCCCCTTTCGGGAAGGTGTCGGTGGTCATGATCGCGCGCGCGGCGTCGGCGATGCCATGTTCATCCAGCTTCTCGGCAAGCGCCGCCAGCGTCGCGGTGATGCGATCGTGGGGGAGCGGCTCGCCTATGACGCCGGTGGAGGACGTGAAGATCCGGAGTTCCGGGATACCGGTCGCATTGGCGACCGCGTTCGTGATGGCCTTGACCGAGGTCACGCCCGCCGCGCCGGTGAATGCGTTCGCGTTTCCGGCATTGACGACAATGGCCGCACCGGCCTCTGCTGGCGTTCCAATCTTCTCCTGGCAGTCCAGCACCGGGGCGGCCCGGGTCTTCGACCTGGTGAACGTGCCGGCAATGGTCGTGCCGGGCGCCAGCTCGGCCAGCATCACGTCGGCGCGACTCTTGTACTTTATTCCGGCCGCCGCCGTCGCGAACCGGACGCCAGCGATCGCGGGCAGATCCGGAAAGCCGCCCCTGGGAGCCAGCGGGGAGACGGGGAGGCTGCCGGCCAAGGTCAGCCACCCACGAGCGAGACATCGTCCAGAACGATCGGATCGATGTCGTCGGCCGTCTTGCGCGTTATGTCGGCACCGGCCTTCAGCTCTTCCAGACGGCTTTCGATCGCGGATCGCTGGATGCTGTCAAGAAGCTCTCCCTGAACCTCTGCAATGGTTGGCACGTCCTTCGTTCGTGTCTCGTTGAGCTTGATGACGTGCCAGCCGAACTGCGTCTGGACCGGTGCCGAAATCGCTCCGGTCTCAAGTGCAGCGACCGCCGCATCGAACGGAGGCACCATTGCGCCCCTGGCGAACCAGCCCAATTCTCCGCCACCGGGCCCGGAGGGTCCGGTGGACCTTTCCTTCGCGAGCGTGGCGAAGTCGGCGCCGCCATCCAATTCCGTCACAAGCGCAAGCGCTTCCGCTTCCGTCGTCACGAGAATGTGCGAGGCGTTGTATTCGGTCTGGGGTTCGGCCGAACCGTAGATCCTGTCATATGCTTCCTGCAGGGCCTCGTTCGTCATGGCGGCGGACGCCACGCGCCGCATTTCCTCGTTGGCGCGAAGCGCGCGCTCCTCGTTTTCCAGTGTCAGGCGCACTCTGAGCGGGAGAGTCTCGATCACGTTGCCAAGCAACGCATGCTGGACAAGCTGGTCGAGAATTCCCTCGAAGAGGACGTCGCCCGGAAGTTGCCGGTACTGGTCCGGGAGGCGCTGCTTCAGCAGGATCATGTGTCCCAAGGTGATGTCCGTGCCGTTTACGGTTGCCACGACCGTATCCGCACGAACAGGTTCGTCCCCGGGCGCACTCGTCGGAATTGCCAGTGCGATCACGGTCGAGAGGGCGGCAAGCCATGTTCTTGAAGTCATGTTGTGTCCTCGAATGGGGCCGGGGGTCCGGGCGAAGTTGACAGCAGGATACCCGCCCCTTAAATCGCTGAACGTTGGCGAGGCGGTTATTTCCTTGCCCTTCTATGGCGGGCCAGAGGCACGGGCAACCTCATCCCCTCACACGATCTCGTCAGTCCTGATGCCAAGAGGCGCTGCGAATGCTAGAATTTGGATCAATTGCGAAGAAGGTCTTCGGGACCGTGAACGACCGCCGGGTCAGGGCGACGCGCCCGCTGATTGCGCGGATCAACGCGATGGAGCCGGAATTCGAGGCGCTGTCAGACGAGCAAATCGTCGCAAGGACGGAGGAGTTCAGGAAGCGCATCGCGGCGGGCGAAAGCCTGGACGACATCCTGCCCGAAGCCTTTGCCAATTGTCGCGAGGCCGGCAGGCGTGCGCTCGGGCTTCGCGCCTTTGACGTTCAGCTGATCGGCGGCGTGTTTCTGCACCGGGGCAGCATCGCGGAGATGAAGACCGGAGAGGGAAAGACGCTGGTCGCGACCCTTCCCGCCTACCTCAACGCCTTGACTGGCCGAAACGTTCGCATCGTGACCGTGAACGACTATCTCGCCAAGCGTGATGCCGAGTGGATGGGCAAGGTCTATTCGGCGCTGGGAATGACGACCGGCGTTGTGCATCCCGGACAGGACGAAGGCGAAAAGAAGGCCGCCTATCGTTCAGACATCACCTACGCAACGAACAACGAGCTGGGCTTCGACTACCTGCGCGACAACATGAAGTCGGCCCTGGCCGACATGAACCAGCAGGATCACTACTTTGCGATTGTTGACGAGGTGGATTCGATCCTCATCGACGAAGCGCGGACGCCGCTGATCATTTCCGGGCCGAGCGAGGACCGATCGGAGCTCTATGTCACGATCGACAAGCTGATCCCGGAAGTGCAGGACGATCACTACTCGCTCGACGAAAAGACCCGCAACGTCACCTACACTGACGACGGCAACGAGTTCCTCGAGGCACGCCTGCGGGAGGCGGGGCTCCTGCCCGAAGAGCAGTCGCTTTACAATCCCGAATCCACGACGCTCGTGCATCACGTCAACCAGGGATTGCGGGCACACAAGCTCTTCACGAGGGACAAGGACTACATCGTTCGAGACAAGGAAGTCGTGCTGATCGACGAATTCACCGGCAGGATGATGGCGGGGCGCCGGCTTTCGGACGGGCTGCACCAGGCGATCGAAGCGAAGGAGGGCGTGCCGATCCAGCCGGAAAACGTCACTCTGGCGAGCGTGACTTTCCAGAACTACTTCCGCCTCTACGAAAAGCTCGCAGGCATGACCGGCACGGCTGCGACGGAGGCCGAGGAATTCCAGGAAATCTACAAGCTTGGTGTCATGGAGATCCCGACGAACGTCACGGTCGCGCGCGTGGACGAAGACGACCAGATCTACCGCACCGCGGGCGAGAAATTCGACGGCATCGTTCACGAGATCACGGAAGCCCACGAAAAGGGGCAGCCGGTTCTTGTCGGCACGACCTCGATCGAGCGCTCGGAGTTCCTGTCGGGACTCCTGAAAAAGCAAAAGATCGCGCACAACGTCCTGAACGCACGGCACCACGAACAGGAAGCGCAGATCGTGGCTGATGCAGGCAAACCCGGCGCCGTGACGATCGCCACCAACATGGCGGGACGCGGCACGGACATCCAGCTCGGCGGAAACGTCGAGATGCGGGTGATGCAGGCGCTCGTCGAGGAGCCGGATGCCGATCCGGAGGCAATCCGCGCCAGGATCGAGGCCGAGCACGCCGATGACAAGGAAAAGGTCCTGGCTGCCGGCGGCCTGTTCGTTCTTGGCACCGAACGGCATGAGAGCCGACGCATAGACAACCAGCTTCGCGGGCGCTCGGGGCGCCAGGGAGACCCGGGCCGCTCGACCTTCTTCCTTTCGCTTGAGGATGATCTCATGCGCATCTTTGGATCGGAGCGACTGGACAAGGTTCTCTCGACCCTTGGGATGCAGGAAGGCGAAGCCATTCAGCACCCGTGGGTGAACAAGTCGCTTGAACGCGCCCAGGCAAAGGTTGAGGGACGGAACTTCGACATCCGCAAGCAGCTCCTGAAACTCGACGACGTCATGAACGACCAGCGAAAGGTCATTTTCAGCCAGCGACGGGAGATCATGGAGGCGGCGGAGGTCGAGGAAATCGTGCAGGACATGCGGCACGAGGTCATCGACGATCTGGTCGAGCAATACATGCCGCCCAAGACCTACGCGGATCAATGGGAAACGGAGACGCTGGCCGAAGAGGTCAGGAAGAAGACTGGAATCTCGCCGCCTGTGGTCGAGTGGGCCGAGGAAGAAGGGGTCGACGACGAGATGATCCGCGAACGGCTTTACGAAGAGTCGGACCGGTTCATGAATTCAAAGGCAGAGCAATTCGGCCTGGACAACATGCGTTCCGTCGAGAAACAGGTCCTGCTTCAGACGATGGATGCGAAATGGCGAGAGCATATCCTCAAGCTTGAGCATCTGCGTTCTGTCGTCGGCTTCCGGGCATACGCCCAACGTGATCCCGTGAACGAATACAAGACCGAGTCGTTCCAGCTCTTCGAGGGATTGCTGAACGCGCTGCGGGGCGAAGTGACCGAGAAGCTCGCTCTTGTCCGACCGCTGAGCGCGGAAGAGCAGCAGGCGATGATTCGGCAGATGCTGGCGCAGCAGCAGGCCGCCTCGGCCGTGGCCTCCGCGAAGGCGCCCGACTCCAAGGCCAAGGCGGCAACGGGCTTTGACGAACACGATCCGTCGACCTGGGGCAAGCCGGGCCGGAATGCCCCTTGCCCGTGCGGGTCGGGCAAGAAGTTCAAGCACTGCCACGGCAGGCTGTAGGTCCCGCTGCGCTCGGAAGCGCGCGGGACGCCCCTTCACGTGTCCGGCGGTGAATCGACCCCGGTCCTGTCGTGCACGAGGGCGGAAAGTCGGCTTCCCGCGCGCGTGAACCGACTCATCGTCCGGAATCCCGAAAGGGCTCGCTCAAGACGACGAAGGTTCCGACGAATTCGCCCACGCTGCCGTCGCCGTCGGAGGGCGAACGCGTGCGGCCTCCCGCCGCCAGCACAAGGATCATGCCAAGGTGAATCGCTGTCGGCCTCATCGCTTTCCGTCTCCCTTCGTTGCCGGACGCAGGCAGCCAGGAAGCCGCGCGCCAATGAGCGAAACGCCCGCCGGATTCCGGAATCAGGGCCCGCGCGTCCGGTGAACACGGCAACCTTGCCAGGACGTCAGGGGCATACGGCGTGAGCCCGTTCTCTCACCGCTGCGGGCCGGGCCGGATCTCCCGGAGAGGGGGAACACGACCGCACCCGATGCTCGGACGCGTTGCAGCCTTGGGGCCGCCGCTCAAGACACTCGGCAAGGCGCCCGTCCGATTCGTCGCTTCAAGTCCGATGGCGAAGAGGCGTTGCGTGAACGACGGGCAACGTCGGCCCGTGCGCTCGGCGGCCATGTCGATGTTCAAGCCTTGGCGCGGATGGCCGTTCAGGCCTTCATGCCTTCCCAGAAGGACTTCACTTTTTCGAAAAATCCCGAGCTGTTGGGATTGTTTTCCGCCGAGAGCTCTTCAAACTCGAGGAGCAGTTCCTTCTGCTTGGCGGTCAGGTTGACCGGGGTTTCGACCGCAAGCTCGACCATCATGTCGCCACGGCCTCCACCCCTCAGCGAAGGCATCCCTTTTCCCCGAAGCCGCATCTGGCGCCCCGACTGGCTGCCGGTCGGGATCTTCACGCGGCTGCGTCCGCCATCGATCGTGGGAACCTCGATGTCGCCCCCGAGCGCTGCCGTCGCCATCGAGACAGGCACCTGACAATACAGGTTCATTCCGTCGCGCTGAAACAACGCATGCTCGGCGACATTGACAAAGATGTAGAGATCGCCGGGCGGCCCTCCCCGCAAGCCCGCCTCGCCTTCGCCGGCGAGCCGGATTCGCGTTCCGGTTTCCACGCCGACGGGAATGTTGACGGCAAGCGAGCGTTCCTTCGCGACCCGCCCTGATCCGCCACAGGACCCGCAGGGATTCCTGATGACGTGGCCGGCGCCAGAGCAAGTGGGACACGTGCGCTCGACCGTGAAGAAGCCCTGGCTCGCGCGCACCTTTCCAAGGCCCGAGCATGTAGGGCAAGATTCCGGTTCCGCGCCGCCCTCGGCTCCCGTGCCGTTGCACGTTTCGCAGGCCAGGGCGGTCGGTACCCGGATGGACTTCTGGATGCCCGCATACGCGTCTTCGAGCGCCACACCCAGGTTGTAGCGCAGATCCGAGCCGCGCGTTGCGCGCTGGCGCCCTTTTCCGCGGCGAGATCCGGTTATGTCGCCGAACAGATCGTCAAAGACATCCGAGAATGCGCTGGCGAAATCGCCTCCAGCGTATTCGCGTCCGGGATGCGCCCCGCCGCCCATGCCGCCCTCGAACGCGGCATGACCGAAGCGGTCATAGGCCGCTTTCTTTTCGGCGTCCCTGAGGATTTCGTATGCTTCGTTGACTTCCTTGAACTGGGCTTCGGCGTTGGGATTGTCCGAGTTGCGATCCGGGTGCAGGTCCTTTGCCTTGCGCCGGTATGCCTTCTTTAACTCTTCGGACGATGCACCCCTGGCGACCCCAAGAACCTCGTAGAAATCGCGCTTGGACATGTCTCATTCCCCTTGAAGCGCTGTGACCGGCCCGAGAAGGCCTCGGGCCGGTCGAAAGTCGCGCCAAGCGGCGTCAAGCGCGCTTGTCGTCTTCGAGGTCTTCGAAGTCGGCATCGACAATGTCGTCATCCACACCGCGCGGCTCGTCCTCGGATTCCGGGTCGGTGTCTCCGGCGGTCTCGGCTTGCGCCTTGTAGATTGCCTCGCCCAGTCTCATCGACGCCTCTTCCAGGTTGCGAATGCCGGATTGCAGCTTTTCTGCCGTGACATCGTCCTCTTCGAGGTCGTCCTTGAGCGCAGAGATGGCCAACTCGATCGCCTCGACGGTGGTCGGATCGACCTTGTCGCTATGCTCCTTTATCTGCTTCTCGTAGTAGTCGATCTTGCTTTCGGCGCTGTTCTTCGCCTCGACCAGCTCCCGGCGTTCCCTGTCGGCCTCGGCGTTCTCCTCGGCATCCTTGACCATCCGTTCGATTTCTTCGTCCGAAAGGCCGCCCGACGCCTGGATCGTGATCTTCTGTTCCTTGCCGGTGCCCTTGTCCTTGGCCGACACGCTGACAATGCCGTTGGCATCGATGTCGAAGGTCACTTCGATCTGGGGCATTCCCCGTGGCGCGGGAGGGATCTCTTCAAGGTTGAACTGACCGAGAATCTTGTTGTCCGCCGCCATTTCGCGCTCGCCCTGGAAGACGCGGATGGTAACCGCATTCTGGTTGTCCTCTGCGGTCGAGAAGATCTGTGACTTCTTGGTGGGAATCGTCGTGTTGCGATCGATGAGCCGGGTGAAGACGCCACCAAGCGTTTCGATGCCCAGGGAAAGCGGCGTCACGTCGAGAAGGACGACGTCCTTGACGTCACCTTGGAGAACGCCGGCCTGAATGGCAGCGCCCATGGCGACGACCTCGTCGGGGTTCACGCCCTTGTGCGGCTCCTTTCCGAAGAACTTGGTGACTTCCTCGATGACCTTCGGCATCCGCGTCATGCCGCCGACAAGAACGACTTCATCGATGCTGTCTTTCGGGATGCCGGCATCTTTCAGGGCAGCCTGGCACGGCTTGATCGACTTCTTGATCAGGTCGCCTACAAGGCTCTCCAGCTTTGCGCGGGTCAGCTTGATGACCATGTGGAGCGGCGTTCCCGAGCCAGGATCCATGGAAATGAACGGCTGGTTGATCTCGGTCTGGGACGAGCTCGAAAGCTCTATCTTTGCCTTTTCTGCCGCCTCTTTCAGGCGCTGGAGCGCCATCTTGTCGGCAGTCAGGTCAACACCGTGCTCTTTCTTGAACTCCTCGGCCAGGTGGTTGACGACCCGCATGTCGAAGTCCTCGCCGCCGAGAAACGTGTCGCCATTCGTGGACTTCACCTCGAAGAGGCCGTCATCGATCTCGAGAATCGTGATGTCGAACGTGCCGCCGCCGAGGTCATAGACGGCAATGGTCTTCGTCTCCTTCTTGTCGAGACCGTAAGCCAGGGCCGCGGCGGTCGGCTCGTTGATGATCCGCAGCACCTCGAGCCCGGCGATCTTGCCGGCGTCCTTCGTTGCCTGGCGCTGCGCGTCGTTGAAGTAGGCCGGCACGGTGATGACGGCCTGCGTGACGTCCTCCCCAAGGTAGCCCTCGGCGGTTTCCTTCATCTTCTGGAGGATGAAAGCCGAGATCTGGGACGGCGAGTAGTTTTCGCCTCCCGCCTTGACCCAGGCATCACCGTTGCCGCCATCCACGATGGCATATGGCACGATCTTCTTGTCCTTCGTCACCTCGGCATCGTCGACACGACGTCCGATCAGGCGCTTGACCGCGAAAACGGTGTTCTCCGGATTCGTGACTGCCTGGCGCTTTGCCGGCTGCCCTACAAGCCGTTCCTTGTCGGTGAACGCGACGATTGAAGGCGTGGTTCGCGCGCCTTCAGCGTTTTCAATCACCCGGGGCTGGGACCCATCCATGATGGCGACGCAACTGTTCGTGGTGCCCAGGTCAATACCGATAACTTTGCCCATTCCTGTGTCCTCTTTCTTTCGGCGATGTCCGGAAAACCGGCCCGGTTCGGCACCGGTTTCCCATCCCATAAATCGTGACGCATCAAGGGGCGATCACGGGTTCGTGGGGTATATAGGTAGCGGCCTTTGCGCCTGCAAGCATGTCAGGAATGCGAATTCACGATGGGTCTGAACCGTAACCGAACCCAACCCGCCTTGCCGGATCGCCGGCGCGCGCGCGGACTGCCGGCACCAGGTGCGGCTGCAGGCCGTTCGCCGGGCACGATTCGGGGCGAGAGACGTGGCAGCGACCTGCATCCGTTCGCGGCCTCGATGCCAATGTGACGGCAGTCTTGATCCGGCACGCGATGGAACCTCGCGGCCATCCGGCTATAGTGCGGGCATGTCGGGCACCCCGTTGGATGTGAATGGCGTCAAGATCTGGAAGGGGTTTCTCGCCCCGGACCTGCAGCGCAAAATGGTGGGCGATTTGCGTGACGTGGCTGCAGGGGCGCCCTTTCGCAGGTATGAAACGCCCGGCGGCAAGAAGATGTCGGTAAGAATGAGTGCCGCCGGAAAGGTCGGCTGGGTCACGGACCGCGCCGGCTACAGATATGATTCTCTCCAGCCGGACGGCAAGGCCTGGCCCGAGATTCCGATCGCCATGCTTGATGTCTGGTCGACGATATCGGGCGTTGATCGCGAACCGGACTCGTGTCTCGTCAATTTCTACGGCGAAGGGGCGAAGATGGGACTGCACCAGGATCGGGACGAGGTCGAACTGGACTGGCCGGTCGTCTCGATTTCTCTCGGAGATGACGCCCTGTTCCGGATCGGGCAGGTGACCCGTGGTGGCCCGACGCAATCCATCTGGCTGAATTCCGGCGACGTGGCCGTGCTCTCGGGCGCGGCGCGGCTGGCATATCACGGCATCGACCGGATCCGGTTCGGTTCCTCGTCCCTTCTGCCCGACGGTGGCCGGATCAACGTCACGATGCGGGTGGCGGGATAGGTCCGTAGTGTTCCTGGATCGGCGCTGACGGCGCGACCGGGTTGCCCGTGCTCGCCGAGAGGACAATAAGTGCGCAGGTGCCGCAAGGAGGCGCATCGACGGGGGCATGCGATGGAAGAATCCGCGGTGAATGTTGATCGAGGCGTTCTGGTGTCGACCATGCGCCGCTTGGCGATTCTGGGTGGCGAGGCCATCATGGAGATCTACCGTCGCGACGATCTCGTGATCAGGAAAAAGCAGGATTCGTCGCCGGTGACCGAGGCGGACGAGGCTGCCGACAGGCTGATAGCGGCAGGGCTGACGGCCGGATTCCCGGGCTTGCCCCTGGTAACCGAGGAACAGTCCGCGACCCATGATCTGTCGGCCAGGACGTTCCTGATCGTTGATCCGCTGGACGGCACCAAGGAATTCGTCCAGCGCAGGGGCGATTTCACGGTGAACATCGCATTGGTCGAAGACGGACGCCCGGCGTTGGGCGTTGTATTTGCGCCGGCGAAGAGACGTCTGTTCCTGACACTGCCGGAAGGCGGGGCGATCGAGGAAACGGGAGACCTGGACGCGGACAGGCCTGGCGACATGCGACTGATCAGGGTCGTCGAGCCGGACAATGCGGCGCTGCGCGTGGTGGCATCGATGTCGCACAGGGACCAGGCAACGGACGACTACATTGCGAAATATGAGGTGGCAGATCTGGTGAGCGCCGGCTCGTCGCTCAAGTTTTGCCTGGTGGCGACGGGAGAGGCGGACTTCTATCCGCGTCTTGGCCCGACGATGGAGTGGGACACGGCCGCCGGCCACGCCGTTTTGGTCGCCGCCGGCGGGCAGGTGGTCTGGAAGGATACGCACGAACCCCTCGCCTACGGCAAGCCATCCTTTCGAAACCCGTTTTTCCTGGCACATTCGCCCGGAGTGGCCCTCGCCCCCGAATGATCTGGCGGACCGAGTCGTCCCCTGCAAATCGCTGGATCAGCGACGGCGTGCATTCCTGCAACTGGTTCGCGCAGCGACATTCGAACGAACGCATCGAACGCGCCCTGACGGAGCGATCGGGACCGGAACGTCCTGCGGCTCAGGCGGCCTTTTCGCGCGGCTGTTCGGCAAGAAGAGTGTGCAACGTGGCCGAATCCGAATTGGCGCGAAGCTTGGCGCAAAGGTCGGCGTCGCGCATGGCGCGCGACACGACTGCCAGCGCTTTCAGGTGCTCAACGCCCGCATCCTCGGGCGCCAGAAGCGCGAAGACAAGGTCGACAGGCTGCTTGTCGACAGCCTCGAATTCGAGGGGGCGCTCGATCTGGACGAAGAGGCCGCAAACGGTGGTCAGGTCGGCCAGGCGCGCATGCGGCAAGGCGACCCCATGCCCGACTCCGGTCGGACCCAAGGCCTCGCGTTCCTGAAGCGCTGACGCCACGTCAGCCGAATTGAGGCCGTAGGCGATAGCCGCAAGATCCCCGATCTCGTGAAACAGCCGCTTCTTGTTGCGGAGCGAGGCGATGTGCCTGACCGCATCCGGGCGGAGAATCTTTGCTACGTTCATTCAATCCGGTCCCTTGGCAGCGGTTGGCCGCTCCGCCCTAGCTGGGGTCGATCCAGCCAATGTTTCCGTCATCCCGGCGATACACGACATTGACGCCAGTTCCCTGCCGTTCATTTCGAAAGACCAGCACCGGGGCGCCGGCGAGCTCCATCTGCATCACCGCCTCCCCGACAGATAGCGAAGGTATCTTCGTTTCCATCTCTGCGATGATGATCGGCTGAAGCGAGTCTGGTTCCGATTCCTCGTGTCCGTCGGACGACGCGAGGATATAGGCTGACGCGTCTTGAAGTTCAACAGGTCGTTCGCGGCGATGAGCCTTCAGGCGTCGCTTGTACCGCCGGAGCTGCTTTTCGGCCTTGTCGCAGCTCCGTTCGAAAGCGGCATATATCTCGTGGTCGTGGCCTCGGGCCTGAACGGTGAGTCCGGTCGAAAGATGGATCAGGATTTCACAGACAAATTCGTGGCCGCTCTTCGAGAACACGACGTTCGCATCGGTCGGTCTCCCGGCATACTTGCCCGCGACTTCGTCGAGGGAAGTCCTGACATGCGTTTGAAGCGCTTCGCCGATGTCTATCTTCTTGCCGGTGACTTGATGCTGCATTGACTTCTCCCGAAACGATACGGCCTGCCACCCGTCAGGCGGCGAGAGCCTTGGACGATTCCTTATATGTGAAGCGAACAGGCGACATTGAAGATGCAGGGCGCCAGCGGATGCAGGGAATCGCGGCGGACTGCACTTTCCATCGATTCCTGTTGGTGTCGACCGCGCCGTCGCTGTCAGCCGCACTTCCACTCATGCCATCCGAAACTCCTGGCCCAGGAAGATGCGGCGGACCTTCTCGTCAACGACGACTTCGTCCGCGCTGCCACTCATCAACACGGTACCATTGTGGAGGATGTAGGCCCGGTCGACGATCTGGAGCGTTTCGCGCACGTTGTGGTCGGTGATCAAGACGCCGATTCCCCGGTCCTTGAGCTCGATCACGAGCTCGCGGATGTCGCCGACGGCGATCGGATCGATGCCCGGAAAGGGCTCGTCCAGCAGCAGGTACTTCGGATCGGCCGCAAGGCTGCGCGCGATCTCGCAGCGTCTGCGTTCCCCCCCCGACAAGGCGACTGACGGCGTGCGGCGCAAGTGCGCGATCGAGAATTCGTTCAGCAGCTCCTCGAGTCTTTCGCGCCGCTTGGACCTGTCCGTTTCGACGATCTCGAGGATCGCGAGGATGTTGTCTTCGACATTGAGTCCCTGGAAGATCGAGCGCTCCTGCGGAAGGTATCCGATGCCGAGTCTTGCGCGACGGTACATTGGGTAGTTGGTGACGTCGCGCCCGTCGACCTGCACCTGTCCGCCATCTGGCATCACCAGTCCGGCAATCGTGTAGAAGCACGTGGTCTTGCCGGATCCGTTGGGCCCAAGAAGCGCCACGACCTCGCCCCGCTGCAGGTCGAGGCTGACGTCGCGGATGATCGGCCGCTTGCGGAAGGACTTCCGCAGGTTCCTGACTTCGAGGCCCTGTTCGGTTTCCGAGGCGACTGTCAGAACCGTCATCAATTTCCGCCTTGCCGGTTGAGAATGGTGCGGACGTTTCCCTCCATCCGACCCGACCCGCTCTCGAGGTTGATCGTCAACTTGTCTCCGGAAATCGAGTTTCGTCCCTGCGTCAAGAGGACGTCGCCGGTGAACTGCACCTCGGCGCTCGCGACGGTATAGGCGGCCTCGCTGGCCTCGACCGCCTCCCCACCCGTGACGAACGTCACGCCTCCCGAAGCAAGCAGCCGCGCGATGCCGCTGGCCCCGCCGCCCTCTTCGCTGTACTCGATCAGCACGCGGCCAGCCGAAAGCCGAAGGGTATCCTGCACGACCAGGACGTTGCCATCGAATACGGCGGATCCGCTTTCCTGGTCCAGCGACAGCATGTCGGCCGTGACCTCGACGGGCTGAGTCCTGTCGAACGCGGCAGAACCAAGCCTGATGCCTGCAATCTGCGATGAGGCGGCATGAGCCAAGATGGCCAGTATCGAGATGAGCGCGATGCGTAGGGTCACGGAACGCCGTCCTTGGATTCAGGGTTGGTATACCAGCCTAACCCCGTCTTGGAAAACAAGTTGATGTCCATCGGCGGATTCAAGCCGGACAAGCACCATGGACCCGGCGGAAATCTCTCCGGCCGGTCCCGTGGCCACGATCTTGCCTTCGGACGCTGCACTGGCGTCGCGCAGTGACGTCACAAGCCGGTCGGTCGTGACGACGTATCCGTTGGTGCTCTCAAGCCGCACGCCCCCGTCGAGGGTGACTTCCTGAGTCATGGAGTCGACGGTGCCGGACGGACTCGCGATGTCGATGCGGCTGCCGTCCGGCATGTTCAGCACTGCGGTCAGCGTCTCTCCCGTGAGCATGATCCGGGACGAGTCCGCTCGAATCTTGTGCGCGGCAAGCGAAATGGCCACTCCGTCCGCCGTCACGCCGCCAATCGACGGGTTCGAGATGCCCTGTTCTTCGAGGATGCGTGCAACGTCGACTTCGGCATACGGAATGGCAGCGTCGGGATCGAGGGTTTCAGCCACGAAGAAGAGCGTCGACAGTATTGCCAGCGCCACAAGCGGCAGGGCGACCTTCAACCTGAACACCAGGCGCGAATATTTGTCGGATGCGGCCATGTCCGTCACTTGGGACAATTGGGCTAGTGGGCGAAGATGTCAACTTCCGGCCAGCCGGCAAGGTCAAGGCGGGCACGGGTCGGCAGGAAGTCAAATGCCGCTTGCGCCAGGTCCGTTCTGCCCTCCCGCACGAGGCGCTTGTCCAGCTCTTCCATGAGGCGATGCAGGTAAATCACGTCTGCAGCAGCGTACTCAAGCTGCGCTTCCGTCAACGTGCTGGCACCCCAGTCGCTCATCTGCTGGAACTTCGAGATGTCGACGCCCAGAAGCTCGCTGACCAGATGCCTCAAGCCGTGCCGCACCGTGTAGGTGCGGACGAGCTTTGAGGCGATCTTGGTGCAGTAGACAGGCGCGGCAAGGGCGCCGAAGCGGTGGAAGAGTGCCGCGATGTCGAAGCGCCCGAAATGGAAGAGCTTGAGCACGTCCGGGTCGGCCAGGAGGCGTTCAAGGTTCGGCGCCGATTCCTGGCCCATTTCGACCTGGACAAGATGCGTGTCGCCGTCGCCGGAAGACATCTGCACGAGGCAGAGCCGGTCGCGGCGGGGATTGAGGCCCATGGTCTCGCAATCGATGGCCACGCACTGGCCGAGGTCAAGACCGTCGGGCAGGTCGCGCTGGTAAAGATGATTGGCCACTGGTGCCTCCATTTGCAGGGCTGTGCCTTGATGCACCCGAAGCGCCC
The DNA here is from genome assembly GCA_965208685.1 of Paracoccaceae bacterium. Lineage (GTDB taxonomy): Bacteria > Pseudomonadota > Alphaproteobacteria > Rhodobacterales > Rhodobacteraceae > JAJEFO01. The sequence continues at coordinate 4,367,425 of CBDBPL010000007.1, forward strand.
GCGCTTCAACCCGAGGAAGCCAATGGGTCGCGTCGACGGGATTTCCTCGCGGCCGCGGCAGGTTGCCGCTCCGAGCGCCCGCGCATCCACCCTGACACTTCCGGGCATGACGGCTGGGTGCGGCAATCCTGTGAAGTTCACGCGTCCAAGTTCGGCTTGAACGCTGGCAATCAGGCACTTCCCGACCCTTTCATGACTTCAGACATTTTCCGACGGAACCCATTGATTTGCGAGGATTGCATTCGATTGACGGAGCGATGCAGGCTTTCGTTCCCCGCCGACCAATTCAGCAATCGCATCTACCTGAATGTCGGGATCGGCCGAATTCTTGCCGGAAATTTCGGATGATGTCTTTGCCAAGGGGAGGCCGGCCCAATTCCGGAATCCGGATTCAGCACGAAGTTCAGGCTGTTGGGTTGAGCAAGCCTCAGATACTCTAGCGCCTCATCCAGGCGGCCCTTCGTCGCCAGCGGGCCGAGGAATGCAGTCATGTTTGCACGCGAGCACGTTCAATATGAACCTATCGATTTGCCTGACCGGATGGACTTTTCGGCCGAGCAGAGCCTTGAAGAAGCCAAGCTGTTCTATGATCGCATGAAGCGGCGCCACACGGTCCGGGACTACGCGCCCAAGCCAGTCTCGCGCGAGGTGATCGAAGAGTGTATCCGCACGGCCGGAACCGCTCCCTCAGGCGCAAACCACCAGCCGTGGCATTTCGTGGCGATTTCGGATCCGGCTGTCAAGAAGCGCGTCCGCGAGGCGGCCGAAGAGGAGGAACGCCGGTTTTATGTTGGCGGCGCCAGCGATGAATGGCTCAAGGCACTGGAACCAATCGGCACAAATGACGACAAGCCACACCTCGAGGACGCTCCCTGGTTGATCGTCGTCTTTGCGCAACGTTGGGGACACTTCGACGACGGGACCCGGTACAAGAATTACTATGTGCCGGAGAGTACCGGGATTTCCTGCGGATTCCTGCTCGCCGCGCTGCACCATGCCGGTCTCGTGACGCTAACGCACACGCCCAACCCAATGAAATTCCTGAACGGGTTGCTCAAGCGGCCGGCAAGCGAGAAACCTATCATGATCGTTGCGGTCGGGCATCCGGCTGAAGACGCCAAGGTGCCCGCGGTCGCCAAGATAAAAAAGTCACTCGACGAAATACTGACGGTTGCGGACTAGACACGCAACCGCCGGTTCCAAGCGCAGTCGGGCCTCCGGTTTCGACGACTGAAAGATGCTTCCAAGCATGCTGTCCATCTTGTTGGGGCCGCAAGGTTTGGTTTCCTGCCCGCATCGATCCGGCTTGGCGAGATCGTTTTCAGCCTTTGGCTCGTGTTGCTGCGAGCGACATTCCGCGCTTCAGGCCGCCGCCCCTCTCTCTCGTGGAAGTCGCTGATCTCAAGCTCGTTCGGAACCACGTTGCGAAACCCAAGCGAGGCAAAGGTCCTGGAACTCGGCCGTTGCCGAATTGCCGGAAGTCAGGAGGACGCGTCGGCAGAGACGACTGGCCATGGGCGCCCTCGTTTGCGGGGCTGCACATTGATGCACCCGAAGTTCCCGGATCCAGAGCCGCAGCATTCAATGGGCCGCGTCCACGAGATATCTGCGTGACAGCGGCAGGCTTGCCGCTCCGAGCGCCCGCGCATCCGCCCCGACAGTTCCGGGCATGACGGTTGGATGCGGCAGTCCTGAGAGGTTCATGCGGCCCAGTTCGGCTTGAACGCTGCCAACCAGATCTTCCAGGACCCGTTCCGGCAGCCAGCCGTCGATCAGAACGTGCTCAAAATCCATGACGGAGACGGACGCGACCACGGCATGGGCGATGGCAGACGCGGCGGTTCCCGTCCAGCTTTCTATCAGCCGGGGAGGCACATGCCAGTCCCTCGCGCTCTTCCAAAGCGCGTTCGCCTCGCCTCCTGCCTCGACAACCATCCGTTCCAGGCCTGCAAGGGAGGCGACGTCAATGAGCTGACGCGCTTCACCGTCAGGGCCCGGAACCGGCATCGGTCCGAGGGCGCCAGCGTTGCCTGTCGGCCCTGTGAACAGCCGATCGTTGAGGACGACTCCGCCTCCGACGAAGTAACCCATGTAGAAATAGAGAAAGGCGGGCGGCGTGTTCCGGGCCCCGAAGACCAGTTCTGCGCCGCAGGCACAGGTGGCGTCGTTCTGCAGGAAGACCGGAAAGTCGAACAGCGCCGCGACTTCGGCGCGCAGGTCGAAGTCGCGCCATGCCTCCATGTCTTCCGCAGACGTGCCTAAAATCGCGCCCCACTCCCAAAGGAAGAACGGGATCGCGATGCCGAGTCCGGCGATGCGTCTCCTTTTCCGCGGATCCAGCTGGTCGGAGAGCCGCTCGGCGGCATCCTTGACGAACTGAAGCGTGCCGTCGGGAGTGGGGAAGCGGTAGGTGAAATGCTCGCGCGACAGGATGTGGCCGAGAAAGTCGACGAGCACGAGGTCAATGCTCCGCCTCCCGACCTTCAGGCCGAAGAAGAGCGCCCCGTCCGGGTTCAGTGCCATCGGCACCGAAGGCTGGCCCACCTTTCCGCGCACAGGCTGCTCGCGGAGCAACAGCCCCTCGTCTTCGAGTTCGCGTGTGATCACGGACACGGTCTGGGCGGACAAGCCGGTCACGCGCGCGATCTCCGCTCTCGCAAGCGGGCCGCGCCGGCGCAGGAGCGAGAGGACCAGCCTTTCGTTCCTGTCCCGCATGTCGCTCTGGTTCGTTCCGAGAAGACCGGAAGCATCCGAACCCGCAGCGGACTTGTCTGTGATCGCGTGTTCCAAGCCGTACCTCCGGGTCTCAGGTTGAGCGAGCGGTGGGGGCGAGTCAAATTGAAAAATAAATCATAGTGATTTATTTATTGACAGCGCATTCGAATCATGAGACGCATTTCGGCGTGCCGCGTTTTCGCGCGGCCTCGATCACTCGTTCAAGGGAGGAACAGATCTTGAAACTCACACACCTCATAGGCGCATCGGCGATTGCCGTGATGGCCGTGGCGGGAAGCGCCGTGGCAAGCACGACCGTCTGCCTGATCACCAAGACTGACACCAACCCCTTCTTCGTCAAGATGAAGGAAGGTGCGACCGCCAAGGCGGAGGAACTGGGCATGACCCTGAAAGCCTTTGCCGGGAAGGTCGACGGCGACAACGAAACCCAGGTCCAGGCCATCGAGACCTGCATTGCCGACGGCGCAAAGGGCATACTCCTGACCGCGTCAGACACGGCGTCGATCGTGCCTGCAGTCAAGCAGGCGCGCGACGCCGGGCTCTTGGTGATCGCTCTCGACACGCCGCTTGATCCGATTGATGCGGCTGACGCCACCTTCGCCACGGACAATTTCCTGGCCGGCGAACTCATCGGCAAGTGGGCGGCCGCCACGCTCGGAGCCGAAGCGGCAAATGCCAGGATCGCAATGCTCGACATCGCCATCAGCCAGCCGACGGTCGGCGTGCTGCGTGACCAGGGCTTCCTGCAGGGCTTCGGCATCGACCTTGCCGACCCGAACAAGTGGGGCGACGAGACGGACCCGCGCATTGTCGGCAACGATGTCACGGCAGGCAACGAGGAAGGCGGACGCCGGGCGATGGAGAACCTCCTGGCGAAGGACGCAAGCGTAAACGTCGTCTACACGATCAACGAGCCGGCGGCGGCCGGTGCCTACGAGGCCCTGAAGGCCATCGGTCGCGAGAACGATGTCCTCATCGTCTCGGTCGACGGCGGCTGCCCAGGCGTCCAGAACGTCAAGGACGGCGTGATTGGCGCCACGTCGCAGCAGTATCCGCTGCTGATGGCGTCGCTCGGCGTCGAGGCCGTCAAGACGTGGGCCGACAGCGGCGAGAAGCCCGAGACCACTCCTGGCAAGGACTTCTTTGACACCGGCGTGGCGCTGGTGACCGACATGCCGGTCGCAGGCGTGGACTCGATCGACACCGCGGAGGGAACCGCACTCTGCTGGGGCTGAGGCCTGCAGGCGGAACTTGAAGGGGCGGGCGCATTCCGCCCCTTCGCTCGTCTGGACGGACACCGTAAAGTCCGCCTAATCTGGCGCGTGCGGGGCGCTCGCCGGCACCCGCCATTCCGAGGGGAACGAAATGGCCGAGACCTCGTCGAAGGGACAGGACTTCGAGTCGGCGCTGGAGCAGGCAAGCGAAAGCGTTGCGGAATTCGACGATCACCGTTCAGGATTCATTCCGTGGCTTCAGCACCTCCTGCACGCCAATCCGTCCCTGGTGCCGTTGATCGTCCTTGCGCTGTCCACGCTGAGCCTGGGCATCTACATCGACTGGGGCGCGATCAGCGTGGGCCTGGGCATCGCTTCGCCCGAAGAGGTTTCGAACGGTTCGTTCAGGTTCTTCAAGGCCTTCACCTTGACGCTAATCCTGCAGCAGGTCCAGATCGTGGGCGTGCTGGCCGCCGCGCAGACGCTCATCATCCTGACGGCGGGCATCGACCTCAGCGTCGGCGCCATCGCGGTGCTTTGCTCGGTCATCATGGGGCAGTTCACGTTCCGCTACGGAATCCCGCCGGCAGCGTCGATCGCCATCGGCCTCGCGTTCGGCACCGCGATCGGCGCCGTCTCGGGCTGGCTTGTCAGCCGGGTCAAGCTGCCGCCCTTCATCGTAACCTTGGGGATGTGGCAGATCGTGCTTGCGGCGAACTACCTTTATTCGGCAAACGAGACGATCCGCAGCCAGGACATCGAGGCCCAGGCGCCGATCCTTCAGCTTCTCGGCACCAAGTTCACCTTGTACGGCGCGACGTTCACGCTCGGAGTGATATCCATGCTGATCATCGCCTTCGCGCTGGCCTACGCGCTCAGGTCCACCCCGTGGGGACGGCACGTCTACGCTGTCGGCGATGACCCGGAGGCAGCGGAGCTTGCCGGCGTGAACAGGCACCGCACGCTCATTTCGGTCTACATGCTGGCCGGCCTGATCTGCGCGTTCGCAGGCTGGGTCATGATCGGGCGTTTCGGTTCGGTCTCGCCGTCGGCCACCACCGGAGTCATCGGCAACATCCAGGCGATCACCGCGGTGGTGATAGGCGGCATCTCGCTGTTCGGGGGCCGCGGCTCCATTCTGGGTGCCCTCTTCGGAGCGCTCATCGTCGGCGTGTTCGAGCTCGGCTTGCGCATGGCGGGCGCCGATCCGCAATGGACGTTTCTCCTGATCGGAGTGCTCATCATCGGCGCTGTTGCGGTTGACCAGTGGATCAGGAAGGTGTCGATATGACGGACGGGCGCGAACCGATTCTGAGCGCAAGGAGCCTGGTCAAGAAATTCGGCAGGGTCACGGCGCTCGATCACTGCGACTTCGAACTCTATCCTGGCGAGGTCCTGGGCGTGATCGGCGACAACGGCGCCGGCAAGTCAACGCTCATCAAGGCGGTGTCGGGTGCCGTGATGCCGGATGAGGGCGAAGTCTATCTCGAAGGGCGGCAGGTTCACTTCGCGTCGCCCATCCAAGCGCGTCAGCACGGCATCGAGACCGTGTACCAGACGCTGGCCATGTCGCCCGCCCTCTCGATCGCGGACAACATGTTCATGGGCCGCGAGTTGCGTCGGCCCGGATTCCGGGGCACCTTCTTTCGCATGCTCGATCGACCGGCGATGGAGAAGTTCGCCCGCGAAAAGCTGAGCGAGCTCGGGCTCATGACGATCCAGAACATCAAGCAGGCTGTCGAGACGCTGTCAGGCGGCCAGCGGCAAGGCGTGGCGGTAGCGCGTGCTGCGGCGTTCGGCTCGAAAGTGATCATTCTCGATGAGCCGACGGCCGCACTGGGCGTGAAGGAAAGCCGCAGGGTGCTTGACCTGATCAACGACGTCCGGTCGCGCGGCATTCCGATCATCCTGATCAGCCACAACATGCCGCACGTGTTCGAGGTTTCGGACCGGATTCACGTTCACCGGCTTGGGCGGCGGCTCTGCGTGATTGATCCGAAGGAGCACTCGATGTCCGACGCCGTGGCTCTCATGACGGGAGCCAAGACCCCCCCTGGAGTCGAGGCCGCGTGACGACCTCCCTCAAGGCACGGATAAAGGCCGCTGCCGAGCGGATACGCGAATTGCCCGAAGGCGGGCGCCGCCTCATTGCAATCGCAGGGCCCCCGGGCGCGGGCAAGTCCACTCTGGCGGCGGCCTTGGTGCAGGAACTGGGGCCCACGGCGGCGCTTGTACCCATGGACGGGTTTCATTTCGACAACGACATTCTGAATGCGCGCGGCCTGCGGGACCGGAAGGGCGCGCCGGAAACCTTCGACCTCGCGGGGCTCAAATGTCTGCTGGAGCAGCTGGCCTGCGAGGACGAGGTCGCGATACCCGAATTTGACAGGGCTCTGGACAAGGTGGTTTGTTCAAGCGCGTTCGTTCGGGCAGGGCACCAATGGGTGATTGTCGAGGGCAACTACCTTCTTCTGGATGAGCCGGGCTGGCGTGACTTGCCGCGCCAATGGGATTTTTCCGTGTATCTTGACGAACCGCACGATGTGCTCGAGGAGCGACTGATTCATCGCTGGCTGGATTTCGGACTGACCCTGGAAGACGCGCGAGCGTGGGCGCTTGGCAATGACATGCCCAATGCGCGGCGCGTGGCCGCCGCGCGGCTTCCGGCAGACCTTGTTCTCTCGTGAAAGGGGAATGCCCCCAAAGCCTGGGGAGACGGTCCGGCCGCTCGGCTGTGCGGCCTAGGTGTCCTGAGGTGACCTCAATGCCGCGAGACTCAAGCTACAACCGTCCCTAAAGCCCGTTGACCGGCACCTTCAGCATCGGATTTCCGTCCGTGTCGGTTGGCACCTCTCCCGCCCGCATGTTCACCTGCAGTGACGGGATGATCAGTTGGGGCATCGCCAGGGTCGCATCCCGTTCGGTCCGCAACCTGATGAATTCTTCCCGTGACGTTCCGCCCCCGACATGAATGTTGTGCTCCCGCTCGTCCTTCACGGTCGTTTCCCAGCGAATGTCGCGTCCGTTCTGTCCGTAGTCGTGGCACATGAACAGCCGCATCTCGTCCGGCAGCGACAGGATTCGCACGATGCTGTCATAGAGCTCGCCTGCGTCTCCGCCGGGAAAGTCCGCCCGCGCCGAGCCGCTGTCAGGCATGAACAGCGTGTCCCCCACGAAGGCGGCGTCTCCGATGACGTGCGTCATGCAGGCTGGCGTGTGTCCGGGCGTGCGCAGGGTCACGGCTTCCATGTTCCCGACCATGTAGGTGTCGCCGTCCTCGAAGAGCTGGTCGAACTGGCTGCCGTCCCGCTGGAACTCGGTTCCCTCGTTGAAGATCTTGCCGAAGGTCTCCTGGACCACGAGGATCTTGGAGCCGATCCCGATCTTCCCGCCAATCCTGTCCTGAACGTAGGGCGCGGCGGAAAGGTGGTCCGCGTGGACGTGCGTCTCGATGATCCAGTCAAGCACGAGGCCGCGTTCCGTCACTTCACGGATCAACGCGTCGGCATGCTCGTGAGTGATGCGTCCGGCGGCGTAGTCTATGTCCATGACGCTGTCGAATATGGCGCAATGATCGCTGTCGGGATCCTTGACGATGTAGCTGATCGTGTTCGAGGCCTCGTCGAAATGGCCTGACACGTTCGGGCGCACGTCCAGGTTGAGATTGTCCATGGAACCCCCCTAGTCATCGCGCCATCGATACGTTCTCGTGGCGCTCCGCGAGTGCTGACCGGAATTATAGCAGCAACTGGTGCGGGCATAAACAGGGACGCGGCGCGCGATGCCGCACTGCACGGCGGATGTCGGAAAGGACGCGCCCGCCGGGCGCCGCAAAGGACGGTGAACGCAAATGCGCAATTCCGACCAGGACCGGTCGTATTTGGGGCTGTCGCGATTTCAGTGATGGGCCTATTGCTTGGATCGGGCGGCCACTTTCGGAGCGCGGGATGACCTCACTTGCCATGCACCTTCAAGCCGAGCTGGACGGGCTGAAATCTGCGGGCCTCTACAAGTCCGAGCGCGTCATCACAGGTCGGCAGGCCGGAACCGTGGACCTTTCGACAGGCCGGAATGTCATCAACCTTTGCGCGAACAACTATCTCGGACTTTCCGGCAATGCCGCGCTTGTTGCAGCCGGACAGGCAGCTCTTGAGCGTTACGGATACGGCATGTCGTCCGTTCGCTTCATCTGCGGCACGCAGGACGTGCACAAGGAGCTTGAGGCGAGGCTGTCGGCATTCCTGGGGTTCGAGGACACGATCCTGTACTCCAGCTGCTTCGACGCGAACGCCGGCCTGTTCGAGACCGTCCTCGGACCGGAGGATGCCGTGATTTCGGACGCGCTCAATCACGCCTCGATCATCGACGGCGTGCGGCTCTGCAAGGCGAGGCGGCTTCGCTACGCGAATTCCGACATGGCCGATCTGGAATCGCAGCTTCGGGCTGCTGCCGACGCGCGGTTCAGGCTCATCGCGACGGACGGCGTGTTCTCGATGGACGGGCATGTCGCGTGCCTTTCCGAAATCTGCGACCTCGCCGAGCGCCACGATGCCATGGTCATGGTCGACGACAGCCACGCGGTCGGGTTCATGGGCTCCACCGGACGAGGCTGCATCGAGCATTGCGGCGTGATGGGGAGGGTTGACATCGTGACCGGGACGCTTGGCAAGGCGCTCGGCGGCGCATCGGGCGGTTACGTCTCCGCCGGGCGCGAGATCGTCGACTGGCTTCGGCAGCGGTCCAGGCCCTATCTCTTCTCGAACACCCTTGCGCCGGTCATTGCGGCGACGTCGATCAAGGTGCTCGACATGCTGGAGGCCTCCACCGAAAGACGAGACAGGCTCATGAAGAACACGGCGCATTTCCGGGCGCGCATGGACCTGGCCGGGTTCGACCTGCTTCCCGGCGAGCATCCGATCATTCCCGTCATGCTGCGCGACCCCGTTCTTGCCCAGGACATGGCGACGCGGCTCGTCCGGAAAGGCGTCTACGTCGCCCCGTTCAGCTTTCCCGTCGTGCCCAGGGGCCAGGATCGGATTCGCACCCAGATGTCGGCGGCCCATGGCCGGGACGAGCTTGACCGTGCAATCGATGCGTTCATCGAGGTCGGCAACGACTTGGGAGTCTTGGCATGAGCGGCGACATGAAGGCACTCGTGAAGGCCCGGCCCGAAAAAGGTCTCTGGATGCAGCGGGTGCCGGTTCCCGAACCGGGCGCCGACGAGGTGCTGATCAAGGTCGCGAAGTCGGCCATATGCGGCACGGACGTCCACATCTGGAAGTGGGATGAGTGGTCCGCGAAGACGGTGCCCGTTCCCATGATCGTCGGTCATGAATTCTGCGGCAGGATCGTCGAATGCGGCAACGCGGCGACGAAGTACCGGGCTGGGCAACGTGTTGCTGGCGAAGGTCACGTGGTTTGCGGCTCATGCCGGAACTGTCGCGCCGGACGCGGGCATCTTTGCCGGAACACGGTGGGCGTGGGCGTCCATCGCCCGGGCAGCTTTGCAGAATACGTTTGCCTTCCGGAAAGCAACGTGGTGCCGCTGCCGGACACCATCCCGGACGAGGTTGCGGCGATTCTGGATCCGCTGGGCAACGCCGTCCATACCGCGCTCAGCTTTGATCTGGTGGGCGAGGACGTGCTCGTGGCCGGGGCCGGTCCCATCGGAATCATGGGCGCGCTGGTCGCGCAGGCGGTGGGCGCGCGAAAGGTGGTCATAACCGACATCAGCGCCTATCGCCGCGATCTGGCGCGCAGGATGGGCGTCGAGCATGTCGTGGACGCGGACACCGAGGATCTGGGCGATGTCATGGCAAGGCTCGGCATGACGGAAGGGTTCGACGTCGGCCTGGAAATGTCCGGCGCCGCCCCTGCCCTGCGTGACATGATCGACAAGATGAACAACGGCGGGAAGATCGCGCTTCTTGGAATCGCGCCGACCGAATTCGCGGTCGACTGGAACAAGATCATCTTCAAGATGCTCAACGTGAAGGGGATTTACGGCCGCGAAATGTACGAGACCTGGTACAAGATGATCGCCCTCCTGCAGTCAGGACTTGATGTGTCCGGCCTCATCACGCACCGCATTCACGTCGACGACTTCGGCGAGGGGTTTGCCGCAATGCTGTCTGGCGAAGCGGGAAAGGTCGTGATGGACTGGAACTGAAGAGCCGCTGACGTCGGCTTCACGCATTCCGGAACGCCGCCGTTGCCCGCGTGACCTCTTGAACGGCCCGCCGCGCCGGACAGGATGATCGAGAAGGAGACGCCATGGTTGCCCAGGAAGCCCCGCGCGCCCGAGCCGGAGGACGTGCCGCGCGCCGCGCTCTCAGGACGGCACCGAGCTTCGACATGTTGCCGACGCTGGCTGGCACCCTGCCGCTCTGCGAGGTCATGGACGAATCGGGTGTCGAGCGCATCGATGCCGCGTCGATGCATGTCCTCGAAGACGTCGGCGTGCTGTTCCGCGACCCCGTCGCGCTGAGCGACTGGAAGCGGGCCGGAGCCAAGGTCGAGGGCGAGATGGTGCATCTTGACCGCGGCCTCGTGCGCGAGCTGATCGCCACGATTCCGTCCGAGTTCACCTATCACGCGCGCGATCCCGGCAAGAACGTCCGGCTGGGCGGCCGCAGCTCGGTCTTCGTCCCGATGTCTGGCGCACCCTACCTGCGCGATCTCGACGACGTGCGAAGAAGCCCGACGCTCGAAGACCTCGCGATGTTTCACAAGCTCAGCCACATGCTGCCGGCCATGCACTCGACATCGCATCACATCGTGGAGCCGATGGACCATCCGGTCAGCCACCGGCATCTCCGCATCACCTATTCGTCGATGAAGCACTCGGACAAGATGTTCATGGGCATGACGACCAGCCCGAAGAACGCCGAAGACGTGATGGAGATGTGCGCGATCCTCTTTGGCGAGGAGTTCATGGAAACGCATCCGGTCTGCACCGGCAACTGCAACGGCAACTCCCCCCTGGTCTGGGACGAGACCATGCTGGGCGCCATGCGCGCGTTTGTGCGGCGCAACCAGCCGGTTCTTTGCTCTCCCTTCGTGCTTGGCGGTGCCAATACGCCTGCCAGCGTGCCGGCAGCGGTCGCGCAGCTGAATGCGGAAGCGCTGTCCGCGCTTGCCTATACGCAGGTCGTCCGAAAGGGTGCGCCGGCAATCTACGGTCACTATCTTTCGACGGTCAGCATGAAGTCCGGAGCGCCCATGGCGGGCACGCCCGAAATCAGCCTGATGAACTTCATGATCGGGCAGATGGCGCGGCACTACGACGTTCCATGGCGCAGTTCGAACACGCTGGGCGGCGCAAAGATGTTCGATGCGCAGGCCGGCTATGAGAGCGTCGCGACGCTGTCGGCGGTGATCCACGCCGGTGCGCATTACATCTGGCACTCGGCGGGCTGGAACGAGGCGGGCATGCATTGCTCGGTCGCGAAGTTCGTCGTCGACGCCGAACAGTGCGCGATGGCGTACCGGATGGCCGAGGGCCCCAGATGGGACGACTTTGAACAGGCGGTGTCGGCCGTGTCCGACATCGGTCCTGGGGGGCACTATCTGGGCCATCCGCATACGCAGGAAAACTTCCAGACAGCGTTCTTCCTACCCGAGCTGTTCGACAACAATTCCGTGGAGCAGTGGATTGCGGAGGGTTCCCTCGGCACGACCGAGCGGGCGCTCAAGCACGCGAGGAAGCTGCTGGCCGACTACGAGGAGCCGGGGCTGGATCCGGGAGTGGACGAAGCGCTCCGCGACTACATCGCGCGACGCGAGCGCGAGATTCCGGCGGCGGAAGAGCTGAACCAGACCTGTTGATCAGGCCTTGCGGGCCACCCATTCCCGCCAGCGCAGCACGGCGTTCATCCCGATTTCGCGGAAGGGCTGGGGAGGAAGCCGCGCAGGCTCGCCCTCCGCCGTGAAGCGATCGGTGATCGCGCTGCTTTCGCCGCAGGCCAGCTCGGCCGCGCCGATGCCGGTGAGGGTGCCCCGCGCTGCACCGAGGCCGTTCTGAACGCAGGCCGAAAAGACGTCGTCGTCAATCTCGCGCATGACCGCGACACCGTTTCGGCTCAGGCATGCATGCCCGGCCCAGACATGCTCGAACGACATTCCGGCAAGGGATGGAAACCGCGCATCGAATCGCGCCTGCATGCCATGGGCCGCGCGGGCCAGATCAGACATCCTTGGAACCATGCCCGAGCGAAGCGCCGCAGTTGCACGGATGAGAATCCGGTTGCCGCCCTGGCCCCGGTCTATGCGCCGGACCGTCGCACCCATGTGGTCAGCGGGCGTGATGCCCCAGCGATCCTGTCCCCCGGCGTGCCGGAGCTGATCAGGAGAGAGTTCGGGTGTCATCGCGCCGAACAGGAACAGATGCATCAACCGGCCGCGTGCGAAGCCGAAGCTTTCAAGATGGCCATTGACGGCCAGGATCACCTTGCCGGCGTGCACCGCGGCCTTCGGCGTGGACACGATCCAGCTGCTGTCCCGTCGCCCAAAGCCGGTCGCCGGGCTTTCCTCGAATACGCGGACGCCGGCGCGCGCGAGACCGGCCGCAACGCCGCGGATGAAGCCGGCCGGCTGCAGCATCACGGTGCCGGGCGTGTAAAGGCCGGAGCGATAGTATTCGCTGCCCGTGACTTCGGTCATCTGCTTGGCGTCAAGCATCTCCGACGGCTCGCCGATGCTGTCGAGATGCGCCCTTTCCCGCTCGTTGGCGGCATGGCCGGCGTCGACGCCGGCGCCGTCTATCTTGCCCGCGCGGTCGAAGAAATTCGGGTCGATGCCGTATTCCTCGACCGCCGCTTCGGCGAAGTCCTGCGCATGGCGGTTCAGCGAAATCAGCTCATGCTCTCCGCGGGCCGCCATTTCCTCCGAACCGGGAAGATTGTGCGGCAGGTCGATCATGAAGCCGGAGTTCCGCCCCGCAGCTCCTTCCGCGATCCGTCCGGCTTCGAGAACGGCGATGCGCGCGCCCGGAGCGAGCTGCGTGAGCCGTCTGGCCGCCGCCAGGCCGGCAAAGCCGGCGCCGACGACGACGAAGTCGGCGGTCTCCTTCTCTTCAAGATGCAGCGGCGGAGGCAAGCTGCCCAGAATGGCGTTCCAGCCCGCCCGGCCCTTCTGGACGGGAGTCCGGAGAGCCTGGTGTCTCTTCAACTGACGACCTCGAACTCTTCACCCCGGAAGTCAGACCTGGCGGTTTCGGCCTGCGCGTGCCGGTGATGGGCACCGAGATCCGGGCTCACGACGTCGCTGACGGGGGTCCGGGCGGGCACATGGTTGCCTTCAAACCGAGTTTGGCTGTCGTGCATTCCGGGATTCCTGCAAGGCATCGACCGCGGCGGCCATTGGCGCAGAACAGGCGCATCTCTCCACGATCCTGTCAAGGGCGTCGCTTGCCGGCGTTCCCGGCGGGCCGTCTCGAGACCGGACATCCGTTCGTGCGCGTGCGGCTTCCAGGCTTGCGGGGGCAACGGACACGAGCCTCTCTCAGATCCAGTCCAAAGGATCGGGGAATCTCCCCGGCCAGGGCCGTGCCGGCGCGAATCCCGAACATGAACGGCTTCAGACCGGCTGCCAGGTTCCGCCGGCACTGTCTGACCGAACGGCGGCGTGAATGAAGCGGACGCCTCGAGCGCCGTCATCCACCGAAGGCAGCGACAGCCAGTCGGCAGGCACCGAAAGGTGGTCCCTGCGTGCCGCCACTGCCATCGCGAATTCGGTGTAGAGGCTGGCCCAGGCCTCTATGAGGCCTTCCGGAAAGCCGCGCCCGGTGCGAACCAGGCGCTCGGTTTCAGGCGAGACGCCGTGGCCGTGACCCCGGCTGACAATCCGGTCCGGTTCGCCGAAGCGGTTGAACTTCAGGAGCTCGCATTGCTCCATGTCCCATTCGAGACCTGCCTCGGTGCCGAAGACACGAAGCCGCAATCCGCCCCGGTTCCCGGTGGCCAGGCGTGTTGCCATCAGCGTGCCCGGCACCGAGCCCGCATGCCGGGTCGCCATGAACACGGTGTCCTCCAGGGGCTTGGGCGCGCCGCAGACATGAAAGTCTGCACGCAAGTGGGTCAATTCAAGTCCTGAAACGAAGCTTGCGAGATGTGCCGCATGCGTGCCGATGTCGCCCACGCAACTGGTGGGCCCGGACATGGCCGGATCGAGTCGCCACCTGACATGGGGCGCGTCATGCGAGCCATCCGGGATCATCCAGTCCTGCATGAATTCGACATGGATCTGGTTGATGCGCCCAAGTGACCCGCGTGCCGCGATTGCGCGCGCCTCGCGGATCATTGGATAGCAGGACATGACGTAGGACACGCCAAAGACGCAGCCCGTTTCCCGCACGCGCGCGACCAGGGTCTCGGCTTCCGCGATTTCGTTCGTCAGGGGCTTGTCGCAGAGCACGTCGATGCCAGCCTCCAGGAAGCTTGTCGCGGCGGCGCAATGGAGACTGTTCGGAGTGGTGATCATCACGGCCTCGACCCCGTCCGCGCGCGCGGTCTCGCGCTCCGCCATTTCGGCGAAGGACCCGTATGAGCGGTCTTCGGCGACGTGCCACTCGGCGGCACCCACGCTTGCCTTGGCCGGGTCGGACGAGAACGCTCCGGCAACGACATCCCAGCGGTCGCTCATTCGCGCAGCCATTGCCTGGGTTCGGGCAATGCGTCCTCCGCCGACCACGCCGAGCCGCAGGCGCCGTGACAAGCCGGGATACGGGGCGCCGAAGTCGATGTCCTGCGGGATGAGCCTTTCGGTCATGACGTCCTCATTTCGGCGGTGTCGCGCCGTCCGGCAGGATTTCCACGGCCATGAAGATCGATGGCGTGATGGTTTCGTACTGGTGCCAGGGATAGTTGCCGTCCGAGTCGTACATGGGTCGATGCGTGGCGCCGGGTGCCATCGGTTCCTCGAGATAGAGCGTCGACACGTCGCGTTCGCGGCATTGCTGCATCTTGCCGAAACCGACGATCTGGGTGTGGACCTCGCGGAACCCCGGCACCGGACAGAATGCATGGTCCCGGTGAAGCCCGACATTCAGGGGCACGGAACCGGAGTGGTACATCGTGAAGCCGTGCTGCCCGACCCAGGCCTTGGGCGACATGTAGTGGCTGACGCCGCGCAGCCGTTCCTCGCGACGAACGTCGAATGCGGACGGCCAGCTGCGCCTTACCCTGGCAAGAAGCCCGTCTTCGTCGTCGTGGTCCGCGAAACGCTCCACGATGACGGCGTGTGCCACGCCGCGAAGTTCGACATCCGCGACCACGACCGATTGAAGATGCCCGAGGCGCTGTTCGCGGATCTGCACGGGACCCTCCGCGAGGTTCAGCAGGATGACCTTGCCTGCAACTTGAAAGGCCGGACTGTCCGTGACGATCCGCACGGTGAAGTACGGCTCGGCAAAATCAAGGGTTCGTACCGGCATCAGGGCTTTCCTCCCTGGAATGATTCCGGCAACGGATCCGGACGGGTGCAACGGCTCTGGATGTCTACGAACCGCCCAAGGCCAGGGGAGTCAAGCATGCCTTGCATCGCCTCGCAGACGTGAAAGGCCATTTCCGCGCTGGCGCGCGGCGCGCGTCCTTCGCGAACAGCATGCGCGAGTTCCAACAGGCCGAGGCCCCGAGCGTTGTCGTTGAACCCGTGCCTGTTCTCGGCGACCTGCCATGCGTCGCGCCCCGTCGGACGGGGTTGATGGGTCCAGCGGGCGGTCTCGCGCGTGCGCACCCAGACTTCGCCGCCAAAGATGTTGGCGCCATGGACCGGATCCGGGTCGGGGATGCAGATCGTGCCCTCCTCTCCGTAGATTTCGAAGCGCGGCGTTTCGCTGTCCCAGACGTCGAAGCTTGTCATCATCTGCCCGATGCAGCCGCTCTCGAACTCGACGAGGCCGAGACAGTGCGTGTCGACCTCGACCGGCATCATCGTGCCATGCCGCGGTCCGTTCTCGATCATTCGCTCGTCAAAGGTCCGTCGCGAAAGTCCGGCGACGCGCCTTATCGGACCCAGGCAGGACACCATCGCCGTCAGGTAGTACGGTCCGAGATCAAGGAGCGGTCCGCCGCCTGCCTCGTAATAGAAGTCCGGATTCGGGTTGTGTCGCTCGGTGCCGTGCGTCGGCACAAAGGCCGAGATCCCGGTCGGCGCGCCGATCATGCCGCTGTCAAGGAGCTTGCGGAGCGTCTGCCAGCGCCCGCCGAGAAAGGTGTCGGGCGCGCAGCCAACGGACAGTCCCTTCTCGGCGGAAAGGGCCAGGAGCGATCGCCCGTCGGCGAGATCGGTCACGAGAGGCTTTTCGGAATAGACATGCTTGCCCGCATTCAGGGCGCGATGGCTGACCGCGAAATGCGCCGCCGGCACGGTCAGGTTCAGGACGCCCTCGATGGACGGGTCGGCAAGAATGTCTTCCGGGGCGCAGGCTATCGGGATGCCGTGGTCCGCGGCCTTTGCCCGGCTCTCCTCCATGTCGAGACTGGCACAGGACACGACTTCCATCCCGTCGAAGCGGGCGCAGTTTGCAAGATAAATGTCGCTGATGCGCCCGCACCCGATCAGGCCTACACGGAATGGCTCCATCGCGCTCTCCCAATTGATGCGGCAGGTCTTGCAAGCGCCCGCCCGGCTGTTTCCACTCGCGCAATCGCTTCGAGCATGCACGGCGCGCGAAGTCCAGCCCGGGCATCCCGCAAGGGTCCCGGATGCCGGCCAGTGGCCGCATTGCGCCCAGTCCTCGCTGCACGGCCAGGTCAGGGACGGAGCGCCCGAGGGCACGCCGGTCACCCTGGGTCGATTGCCGAGAGCGGCCTCCGGTGGTCTTGCGCCGGAAGCACAATCGTGGGCGCAATGTCCAGCGATCGCACTCGAACCCGACGACAGGATGCAGTCGATCGGTGCTTTCGGCTGAACGACGGGAGGCGGACATGTTCCAACGGATTCGCGCCTGCGCGCGCGACGACATCGAGACCGAGGACCTGATCCGGTTCGACCACAACGACCCGACCCATGCGATCTATCGAAGTCCTGACGACGAATTCTGCTGCGCCGACGGGCTTTGCTCCCATGAAGCGGTGCATCTCGCCGACGGCTTGGCCACGGACCACGTCGTCGAGCGCCCTGGCCACAACGGGCAGTTCGGCCTTCGCACCGGAGGACCCAGGCGCGCTGGCCTGCGACCGCCTCCCGACACAACGGGTGCGGGTCGAGGGCGATGACATCCTGATCGGACCGGACGGCTGTCAGCCTGCCGTGAGGCACGTCGCCATGGAAGATTCGCTGACCGGCTGGGCGAGGCGGTGCATGCCGGAACCGCGACCAATTCCACTGCCACATTCATGACCGGCGCCGCGGGAACGCCGGAAAGGTGAGACCGCGGTGTTGACGAGGTGAGCAGGTTGCGCCAAATCATGTAAGTTACTTACACCATGAAGGGGCGCGCAAAATGGAGACCGGCATAACTCGTTTCGACATTGCGGACGACGCGGCCGGCGGAACCCGGCGCCCGTTTGCCAAGGCCGTGCGTGCGGGCGATTTCGTCTTTGTTTCCGGCCAGGTCCCGGTTGTGGATGGCGAGATTGTCGTCGGCGGCATCGCTGAGCAGGCCGAACTGGTCATCGCGAACATCATCGCTGCCCTCGGCGCTGCGAATTGCGGGCTGGAACACGTGGTCAAGGTCAATGCCTGGCTGGATGATCCTCGTGATTTCACCAGCTTCAACGCGGTGTTCGAACGCCACTTCCGCAGTCACGCGCCCGCTCGCTCCACGGTCCAGTCCGCGCTCATGGTAGACGCGAAGGTTGAAATGGACGTGATCGCCTACAAGCCCGAGTAGCTGGCAGGCGGCGGGCGACCAGACCATGACAAAGATCATCGACGTCATATCCCAGATGCGGAAACTGGACGGCAGGTTCCCGAAACGTGAACAGCGCGTGGCAGATTTCGTGCTCTCCAACCTGGAACGTGCAACGCGCCTGACGCAGAACGAAATCGCGGAAGCGGCCGACGTCTCGGTCGCGACGGTGAATCGATTCTGCCAGACCGTCGGCTGCGAGGGCTTCCGCGATTTCAACATCAAGCTCGCCCAAAGCGTGGCGGTAAGCCTGCAGTATCTTGGCGGGCCGAGCCGTACGGATTCCGAGTCCGAGCAACTCGTCACGCAAGTCTTTGGCGCACTAGTCGACACCCTCAATCTGGCACGTTTCCAGCTTGACAGCGAAGCCGTTCAGCAGAGCGTCTCGGTGCTGGCGAATGCACGGCGGATTTCGTTCATCGGCGTCGGTGGCGGCTCGGCCAACGTTGCCCGCGAAGGCGCCAACAGGTTCTTTCGTCTCGGGATTCCCACTGAGGCGCATGCAGACGGCTATTTTCAGCGCATGCTTGCCTCGACCCTTTCCGATGGTGATGTGATCTTTGCCATATCCGCGAGCGGTCAACCGGCCGAGCTTCTGGACAGCGTTGCAATCGCCAGACAGTACGGCGCGAAGTCCATCAGCCTGACCAAGGCCGGCACACCCCTCGCCAAGTCTGCCGACGTGTCAATCGAGATCGACATTCCTGAAGACCAGGACATCTACAAGCCTTCAGCCTCACGGCTTGTCTTCATTGCCATAATTGATGTGCTCGCCGCGGGCACGGCCCGCAAGCGCCCGGAGCTGGTAAAGGAGTACCTGCGCCGCATTCGCACCTCCATGATTGCACTCTCCGAAGACACGGGCCCAAAGCCGATTGGCGACTGACATCAAGCCCGGCTGATCTGCCCGCGGCATCCCACACGTGCCGGCCAAGGAGTGTTTCGTACGTGCAAGGAAGGGTCGTGCAAGGGCGACAGGTGGCAATTCCTGTCTCTCGGCCAAGCCCTTGCGCGCCAACGTGGCCGCGCAGGCTTCCCCGGGCGTTGCTCGGCAGGCTGCGGAAGTGTCATTCGCGGGCACGAGACCCGTCTTCGACAGTTTGATTTGCAAACCTGTTTTGTTTCAACGGGTTGCGGGGCGCGAAGGAATTCTTGTCACTACGCGGCGGCATGGCCGGGTGACGTCCGGCGGGGATTCATATGCGTTTCAGGCTGATGTCCCGGTGTTTTCCTCCTCGATCCGGCGCTTGGCCTTCGGCAGCGTGACCCCGACGCACTGGGCAATCCTGCCGGCGACGCCGACGACTGCATCGCGCACGGCGAACCGCTTTCCGTCATGCGCGATGACCGTTTCGGTCATAGCGTTCAGGTCGCCCCGGCGCGCTCCGATCACGGACACGCTGCCTCCGGTCCTCCACCTGTTCCATGGCGGCAGGAACCGGGAAGATCCCTCACACTGGATCGTGCGCAGACCCGGACTTGCCAACGTCGACGATTTGTCGGCGCCACCTTGGATTGGAAGCTGCGCAGTTTGTGCCAGAAAGTGGAGGAGGATCCAAAGCAATGCGACTACAAGGCTGTCGGGGTCCCTGGACTGTTCCTGAGCGACGCACGAAGTTTCAGCGGAGACATTGAAGGACACAAACACGGCGAGACGGACCACGAGAGTTCGAATGCTGTCGAGGCGGTCATGGCGCTTCGCAATCGGTCAAGAAGGTGCAAGTGCATGAATCCACCTCGACCATGGCCTGCCGAAGGGCCATTCGTGGTTCAGGATGTCGATATGGTGCCCAAACCTTCCCGCCGCGATCACAAGAGGTGGATAGAGGCAACAGGCCGGGTCGTTCGACTGCCTGGCCAAGTGCATGAACGCCGGGGATTTGCGTTGGGCGTGAATTTCCCGGGGCTTGATCCGGGAGAGCTGAATGGAGGCAACACGACCTAATATAGGCAAGGAGCGCGATCCGAGCCCGGAGATTGGCTCAAACTTGTTTCGTTCATTATCAAGAGTTGCACACAATCTTTGGCGCCTTTTGCAACATGATCGTGAATTTGGAGTAACGTGGACTTGCAAGCGCAAACGTGGAACGGCCAATCCTGGATCGAATCATTCGGCATGAACCTTAGGCCTCCAGCTCCATTCGGGATCTCGTGAACTTTCCGTCATGCCCCTCGGAACTTGACGATAGTTCCAGTTGTGCCTGACGCAGGATCCAAAGGAGGCTGCTCAAGAAACGGGTGCGCGCAATCTGACAAGTTGAATTGAACTTGGTGCAGATCGTCGAGCACGAACTTGAACTGTGCGCTTGCAAGTTCAAACCTGGAACTCTTTCAAGATTCGCTTGCTCCTGCCTCCAGCATCTCAACCATCTTGTCGCGCATCACGAATTTCTGCGGCTTTCCGGTGATTGTCATTGGCAGTTCGTCAACCACCCGGACATGCCTTGGAACCTTGAAATGCGCAATCAGTCCCTGCAGGGCCTCCCTCACCTCTTCCGCGGAAATCTCCGATCCGGGCCTTGCGACCACCCAGGCGCAGACCTCTTCGCCAAGGCGCTCGTCCGGAATGCCGAAGACCTGGGCGTCGCTCACCTTCGGATGCCTGATCAGGCATTCCTCCACCTCGCGCGGATAGATGTTTTCGCCGCCGCGGATGATCATGTCCTTAACGCGACCGACAATCGAACAGAATCCCTCTTCGTCCAGGGCAGCCAGATCACCTGTATGCATCCATCCGTCCACGATGCTCTCGGCTGTCCTTTCGTCCTCCTGCCAATACCCTTTCATTACGGAATAGCCGCGCGTGCAAAGCTCGCCATGAGCGCCGACCGGAACGATCCGGCCTTCATCATCGATGATCTTGACTTCGAGATGGGGATGAACCCGACCTACGGTTTCGCATCGCCTGTCCGTCGAGTCGTCGACGAAACTCTGGAAGGACACCGGCGACGTTTCCGTCATGCCGTAGGCGATCGTGACCTCGCGCATGTTCATTTCCGAGTTGACGCGCCCCATGACGTCAACCGGGCAAGGGGCGCCCGCCATGATGCCGGTTCGCAGGCTGGACAGGTCGCGCGGCCTTCCTTCAAGAGCCTCCAGCATCGCGACGAACATCGTCGGGACGCCATAGACCGACGTGCACCGCTCCTTGGCCACGGCATCGAGAGTCTGGTTCGCATCGAAGCCTTCGCCTGGAAAGACCGCCGTGGCCCCCTTGCTGATCGCGCCCAGGACACCCATGACCATGCCGAAGCAGTGATAGAGCGGGACGGGGATGGCCAGCCTGTCGGTCTCGGCCAGGCTGATCCTGTCGGTGACGAATCGGGCGTTGTTGACGATGTTGTAGTGCGAAAGGGTCGCCCCTTTGGGACTGCCGGTCGTGCCGGACGTGAACTGTATGTTGATCGCGTCGTCGGGGCTGAGGGTCTTGTCGATCTCCGGCAGCCTGAGCTGCTGGGCCGGACCGCCAAGCCTGCGGAGCTGTTCGAAGGAATACGTACCGGCCCCCGGTTCCTCTTCCATGAACACGACGCTGCGCAGCTGCGGGAGCCTGGCCGCGTGCAGCCGCCCCGGTTCGCATTCCTCTAGCTCAGGCGCGAGACCTCGAATCACGGCTGGATAGTCGGAGGTCCTGAACGAACCGGCCGCAACGAGCGCCCTGCACCCGACCTTGTTCAACGCGTATTCCAGTTCGGCCGGACGATAGGCCGGGTTGATGTTTACCAGCACGACACCCACCCGTGCGGTCGCAAGCTGTGTCAGGACCCATTCGACGCGGTTCGGCGACCAGATGCCCAGGCGATCGCCCTTGCCGAGGCCCAATGCCAGAAGGCCGGATGCGACTTCGTCCACCGCCCGGTCTAGATCGTAGTAGCTCATCCTGACACCCTGCTCACAGAACACGGCGGCATCGCGCGGACCAAAGCGCGAGACCGCTCCGCTCAGGAGCTGCGGGATTGTGACATATGCCAGGGGCGGCTCCGACGGACCGCGGACGTAGGACAGCCCGTCCATCGGCGCAATCGCTTCAGCCGGTCCATCGGTCCTTGCGTCCCAATCGGAAATCCGTCTCGCAAGGCTTTCGTTCAGGATTGACATGGTGGCCCCCCGTTCACATCGTGCGCCAGTCGCCGGCCTGCTCGAAGGCATGTGCGGCCTGGTAGAGCTTCATCTCGCAGAATCTCTCGCCGACCAGCATCATGCCGATCGGCAGGCCCTCGCTCAGGCCGCATGGAACGTTGAATGCGGGCAAGCCGCCGTTGAACGGTGCCGTGTTGCCGATCATCTCGAACGCACGCTGAACGTAGAGGCCGACGGAGCAATCCGCCGGCGGGATCTGCCGTGCCTTCATCGGCACGGTCGGCATCAGCAGCAGGTCATGTCGTCCCAGCACGTCCGAGTATGTCCGGTTGACCTTTCGCATCAGGTTCTGTGCCTTGCCGTAGAACCGCCCGCGGTACCGCTCCTGGAAGAACTCGCCGAGGAACATGCAGACCTTGAGCGAGTGGGTCAGTTCGTCGGCCCTGTTTCGCCATTGGGCCATGTGATCCATCATCGAGGGCAGGAAGAGGCCCTTGTGGTTCGTGCCTCCGGAATTTCCGTGCATCATGTGGTCCTGCAGGCCCTCGACCGTGATTGCCGTCCAGCAGTCAACCGCGAGATGGTGCTCCGGTATCGAGATCTCTTCGACCTGCGCGCCAAGCTCCCGGAAGCGTTCAGCGGCGGCAAGCACCTTCCTGTCGACGTCCGCCTCGCTCTCGGATCGACGGAACCCTTCCTTGAGGACCGCGATTCGGAGCCCCTGGGTCCCGCGACCCAGGGCCTCGGTGTAGCGGAACGTCTGCGGACGGCATTGGCGCGGGTCAAGGCCGTCCTCGCCGGCAAGGACCTCGAGCAGCAAGGCGTTGTCCGCGACGGTGTTCGTCACCGGCCCGACATGGTCAATCGTCTGCTCGATCGGCATGACGCCCGTGTAGGGAACGAGCCCGTGCGTGGGCTTCATGCCGTAGACGCCGCAATTTGAGGACGGGATGCGGATCGACCCCCCCTGATCCCCCGCGATGGCCATGTCGACTTCCCCGGCGGCAACCAGCGCCGCCGACCCTCCGGACGAGCCGCCGGCCATGTAGCCGCGCTTCCAGGGATTGTGGATCGGGCCCTTGGCTCCGGTGTGCGAACCGCCCGAGAGGCAGAAGCTCTCGCAGTGCGCCTTGCCCGCGATGATGGCTCCGGCGTCCAGCATCCGGGTGACTATGGTCGCGTCGATTTCAGGCGTGTACCCCTCCATCACCGGCGAACCGTTCATCATCGGGACGCCGGCCAGGCAGATCGTGTCCTTGAGCGCAATGCGCCTGCCCTGAAGAGGACCGTCCGGCGCGCCCGGGATTTCCGTCTTGACGTACCACGCATTCAGCGGGTTTTCCGAAAGGTCCGGAAAGCGGCCCGGTGAACGGGGATAGCGCACAGGCGGCAGGTTGTCCGGAGTCGCGTCAAGCCGATCGTAGGCCTGCATGTAGGGTTCCATGACTTCGGAGTATTCCTTCAGCTCCTCGTCCGTCAGGCGCATCCCGAACCGGCTTGCCATGTCGCGCATCTGCGAAAGTGTCGGTCGTTTCACGGTCATGTTGGTCACCAGTTTTGGGGCGGCCGCCTGGTCCGGCAGTGCCGTTGGAGGGCTGGATTGCGTCTGGAGAGCGGGCGGCGGCGCCTGGCTCGGACCGCCTGTGCCACGCGTTGAACGGGCGGCTCCGAAACCGAGGAACTGGTCGACCTTGGCCTGGTCCGACAGGTCGGACTTTTGCAGCTCTCCGGTGATCCGGCCCCGCTCAAGGACAAGCACCCGGTCCGACAGGTCGGCAATGAAGTCGAAGTTCTGCTCGACCAGCAGGATGGAGATCCCCCTGCTTTCGCGTAGGTGAAGCAGCGTTCGCTCCATGTCCTCGATGATCGAGGGCTGGATGCCCTCGGTCGGCTCGTCCAGAAGCAGGAAGTCCGGATCCCCCATCAGGCATCGCGCCAAGGCCAGCAATTGCTGCTCGCCGCCCGACAGCGCTCCGCCAGCCCGGTCGGACAGGGCGCGCAGGCGAGGAAAATCCGACAGGATGGCCTCCAGGACATCGTCCTCGGAAGCGCCGGAATGAACATGCCATGCGAAGCGCAGGTTGTCGCGAACCGTCAACCGAGGGAAGATGCCCCGTCCCTGGGGAACGTATCCCACGCCAAGTCCGGCGCGTTCGTGCGGCGGCATCCGGGTGACGTCCTCGGCGCGGAACCTGATCGTCCCGGACCCGGCGGGCAGGAAACCCATTACGGTCTTGAGAAGCGTGGTCTTGCCCATGCCGTTGTGGCCAAGAATGCCAACGACTTCGCCATGGGCGACCGCGAAGTCGACGCCATGCAGTATCGGCACCCTGCCATATCCGCCTTCGAGTCCCGTGACTTTCAGCACGTCCGTCGCGCTCCCGTTCATCTCAGCCCTTCCTTCCGAGGTAGACGCTGCGCACCACGGGGTCGGACATGACGCGGTCCACGTGGTCTTCCAACATCACCTTCCCCTGATGAAAGACCGTGACCGTCTCGGCGATCGAGCGAATGAACTGCATGTCGTGCTCGACGATGACGAGCGCGGCCTGCCTGTTCAGCTCGTGGATGATGCTGGCCAGCCTCTCGACATCCTCGGCGCCCAGGCCGGCCGCCGGCTCGTCGAGCAGGATCAACCAGGGATCGCCAGCGGCGACCAGCCCGAGCTCCACGCGCTGCCTTTCGCCGTGCGCCAGCCGTCCAAGACCGTCCTTCGCGATCGCTTCCAGGTTCAGGAGCTCGATGACTTCCCGCGTCTTTCGATCCGCCTCTCGAGGGCCGTGAAACCGCCGCGCTGCCAGCCAGATGTTCTCGCGGACGCTGAGGGAATCCAGGACATTGGGTGTCTGGGTCTTTATCCCGACACCGAGCGAGGCGACCTGATGCGGCATCCATCCGGTGGTCTCGATGCCGCGCATCCAGACCTCGCCCTCGGTCGGGGACTGCAGGCCGGTGACACACTTGAAGAAGGTGGACTTTCCTGCGCCATTCGGGCCGATCAGGCATCGAAGCTCCCGGGCCTGAAGCCTGAAGTCCACCCTGTTCGCCGCGACGACGCCGCCAAAGCGCATGGTGAGACCGTGGGTTTCGAGAGCGATCTCAGCCATTCAGCCACTCCCGGCGCGGCCGCCGGCGCCGCTGACGGACGCGTCCGCGCTGTCGTTGCCCGAATCCGGCCTTCCAGAGCTCCGACAGGGCCGGAACGACACCCTTGGGCAGGAAGAGCACGAAGAGCACCAGGACAAGGCCCGTGACAAGGGCGTTGTCGATGACGGCCTGCTGTCCGAGCAGGAACTTGAGGTAGGCGAGTCCGGCCGCGCCAATGACGGGCCCAAGGCGTGTCCCGAGCCCTCCGACGATGCACCAGATGATGATTTCAGCCGACTGGCCAAGGGAGAAGAGGTTGGGCGTGACGATTTCCGCCCAGTTCGCGAAGAGCCCGCCGGCCAGTCCGGCGATGGCGGCCCCGATGGCGAACATCACCGTCTTGCGCGCCCGCACGTCGTAGCCCATCAGCGACATGCGGGTCTCGTTTTCCCGAATGCCAATTGCGATGCGTCCGAAGCTGGACCGGAGCAGGGCCGTCACGAGAATGTAGACCAGGCCCAGCAAGACGGCGCAGACATGGAAGTAGCTGTCTCCCCAGATGTATGCGTCCGGAACGCCCGGCACGTTCAAGGTCGGGAAGCCGGGGATGCCGTTGAATCCGCCGAGGCGTGCGTTGCCGATCACGTATTGCGGGCCGGCTGTCGAGTTGATGACCTTGAACAGGATGAGGGTGACAACCAGGGTGATGACGCCGAGGTAGACGTCGCCGAGGCGCCCGTAGAACATCATCGCGCCCAGAAGCGCGGCGAAGAAGGCCGGAACCAGCACCGCCAGGATCATTGGAACGGTGCTTTCGCCGATGTTGATCGCGAAGATTGCGTAGGCGTATGCGCCCAGGCCGAAGAACGCCGCCTGGCCAAAGCAGAGAATGCCCCCAAACCCCCAGATCAGGCCGAGACTGAGACCCAGCATGCCATAAATTGCCAGAACGGTGAGCGTGTATGTGCCGATGACCAAGGGCAGCGCCCAGATCAGGACGCCCGTGACGAGGGCGATCATGACGGCATCCCGGGTCAGGCCGCCTGGCATCACGGCCTGCCTTTGAAGAACGTGCCGGTGACGCCCTGCGGGAGAATCCTGAGAAGAACGACGGCCGCAACGAGCAACGCGACCTCGCCGATGACCGGCGAGATCGCGAAGGTGAACGCCTGGTTCACCAAGCCGAAGAGGCTCGCGCTCGAAAGCAGTCCCGCGACCAGGGAGGGGCCGCCCGCGATGACGGTAATGAACGCCTTTGCAATGTACGCGCCGCCTGACGAGGGAACGAGCCCGACCAGCGGCGCAAGGACGGCGCCGGCCAGTCCCGACAAGGCTGAGCCGCAGAAAAAGGTTGCCATGTAGATGCGGTCGGGGCTGTAGCCCAGCGCAGCCGCCATGTCCGGCCTTTGCATCGTGCCTCGCGCGACGAGTCCGGCGCGCGTGCCTTTCAGTACCGAAAGCATCGCCGCAAGCAGCAGCGCAGCGACCACGATTATGAAGAAATTGTAGCCGTTGACCTGATAGTTTCCGATGGAGAAGCCGGGGATCGGGGTAGAGATGCCGGTCGTCGTGTTCCCGAAGATCATCGTCGCGAGCCCGATGAAGAACAGGCTCAGTCCCCAGGTCGCAAGCATCGTGTCAACCAGGCGCCCGTAGAGATGGCGGATCACGAGCCGTTCGACGACAAGACCGACCAGTCCGACGACAAGCGGCGCAATCACCAGCATGGCAACGAAAACGTTCACGCCGAGATTCACGGCGGTGATCGTCGCGTAGCCGCCCATCATCATGAACTCTCCATGCGCGAGGTTGATCACCTTGATCATGCCGAAGACGATGGCCAGCCCGGCGCTGACGAGGATCAGCGAGGCGACCCCGTAGAGGACTTCGACAAGGACGACGGCGTACAGGTCCATGGGCACAGGAATCCGTTGGAGAAGAGCGTTGCTTCGCGCGGGGCGGCATTCGCCGCCCCGGCCAGGTCGTCGGGAGGAGTCAGATCTGGATCTCGTACTGGGTGTTGTCGTCCGGATTGGCCTGCAGGTCGCAGACCGCCTGCGTGTCGATCGGCTGACGTTGCGGCAGAGTCTCGATCACGCGCATGCCCTGGTCCTCGATCTCCATGATGTGGACATCCAGAACCGCGTGGTGCGTCTTCGGATCGACCGTCACCGTGCCCGCGGGGCCGTCGATGGACAGGCCGGATTCCAGCGTCGCGATCACGGCCTCGCGATCCAGCGAACCTGCCTGACGCACGGCTTCGGCCCAGGTCATGACACCCTGGTAGTTCGACACCGCGATCTCGTGGATCAGGCTGCTGTCCCCGTACGCGGCCGACCATCTCTCCTTGAACGCGTTGTTCGCCGACGTGTCGAGTTCCTGGCTGTAGTTGTAGGCGACCATGATGCCGTTGCCTTCGTCCGGCGTCAGCACCTTGTGCTCGTTGCCGACGCCCATGGTGGTCGATGCCAGCGGAATGCGGTTCTTCATGCCCGCCGCCGACCATTGGCGGAAGAAGGACAGGTGCGCACCGCCGACGAGCGGCGCGATGACCAGGTCGGGGCCGACGGTCTGGATCTTGGCAATGGTGGAGCCGAAGTCGCTCACGTCCAAGGGGAAGAAGTCGACGCCGACGGTGTCGCCGTCATTGTCAGCCACGAACTTCTGGATCCAGCGCGCCGTGATCTGGCCGTAGTTGTAGTCGGCGGCAAGGATGTAGACCGCCTTGCCCGACTTGCCCATCGCGTATGGCACGAGAGCCTCGACCTGCTGTGCCGGCGTGACGCCGTTGATGAAGATGTTCCTGTCGCACACGCCGCCTTCATATAGGACGTTGTAGAAATAGAGCGTCCGGGTCTTGCGCATGGTCTGGCGGATCGCTTCGCGAGATGCCGAGAGGATGCCGCCATGCACGACATCCACCTGATCCTGCCGGGTCAGTCGCTGCCCGTACTGCGTGTAGAGCGCCATGTCGGACTGGGTGTCGTACGCGACAACCTCGACCTGCCTGCCAAGAAGGCCTCCGGCCGCGTTGATCTCGTTCACGGCAAGACGCATTGCCATGTCCATCGGCGTGCCGTAGGCGTCGAATATGCCCGACGTGTCCAGTATCGAGCCGAGCTTGACGCTGTCGGCGCCCATCGCCACGCGGGGCAGCGCGACCGCGCTCGCGGCCGCCGCCGCGCCAGTCAGGATTTTGCGACGATTCAGTGGCATGTCAGTTACCTCCCTGATGTGATCCGGTTTGGGGTGCTTCACGCTTTCGGCTTTCCCTTGCCGTCCTGCGACTTGTCCTTGATGCGGTTGGCGTAGTCGGCGGTGCGTCCGGCCAGGTTGGAATCGAAATCGAGCCCGATTTCCTCGCCCATCTGCTTCATTGCGGGAAGACGCACGGCCATGCCGAGGATCTGGTCCATGGCGGCGCCAAACGCCCCTTCCACGCCGTCACCGCCGGAACTTGGGTCAGCAATGCCCGAGATCTGGTTGATCCTGATGGAGTCGATCTTCTCGACCGGCTTCATCATCTGTGTCATGATCTCTGGCAACCGGTCGAGCCTGCGCTCCTCGAGCCGCATGTTGATCACTGCTTGCCCAAGCGTGTTTTCCGCCTCGTTCAGGGCCATGCGTCCGGTTGCTTCCGCTTCCATCCGCACACGCTCGGCCTCGCCTTCCTTTGTCTTCACCGTCGCGTCGGCGCGCGCCTTCTCGAGCAGCGTTTCCACGTCGCGTTGCACTCGGGCGCCTTCGAGCTCGAGGTCCGTTTCCTGCTTCAGGCGCGCAATCTCGAGTTCGCGTTCGGCGATGGCGCGCTCCTTCCGCGCCTGAACGCTTTCGGCGGCAAGAACGACCTTTGCACGCGCCTCTTCCTCCACGACACGGGCTTCGGCCTCCTCCGCACGCCTTCTTGCAATCTGGATATCGTTCGCGATCTTGTCCTCTTCGAGCGCCAGGATGGCGGCCATCTCCGCCTTCCGCAGCGTCTCGTCGCTCTCGACCTGCGTGGCCTTCGCGCGTCTTTCGTTCTCGATCCGGGTGGTTTCGCTCGCGAGCGCGGCATCGTTGCGTGCACGGTCTTCCCGCGACTGTGCGTCCGCCTCAAGCTTGGCAAGGTGCTCCTGCTGCGCGATCTCGGCCTCCCGCTCCTCCCGCTGCAGTTCGAGTTGCCTCCGGTGTTGCGCCAGCCGGCTTTCGCGAACGGAAACTTCCGCCTCGGTCTCGATGCGGACGCGCTCCTTTCGCTGGTCCGCGACGAGCGAAGCCAGGCGCCGCATGCCCTGGGCGTTGAATGCATTGTTCTCGTTCCACTGGCTGAGGTCGTTCTGGTCAACTGCAACCAGCGATGCCGAAACAAGCGTCAGCCCGAGCTTGGAGACCTGGAATTCGACTGACTCGGCCACGTCATCCGAATACGCGGACCGATCCAGGTGAATGTCCTCCAGCGTCCGGGCCGCCGCCGCCCTTTGGATGGCGTCAACCATTGGCCCCGTCAGAACGTCGCCGATCGTCTCTCCGCCCCGGGCGATCCGGGAACCGAGCGTCTGGGCGGCTGCCGAGATCCCCTCCTGCGTCGGCGCAACGCGAAGTTCGAATTCGAACTGGATGTCGGCGCGCATCTGGTCGCGTGTCAGCACCGCGTCCTGACCGTCGCGACTGACGCGGAGCGTAAGCGCGCCCATGAACACCTTCTGGATCTGGTGCAGGATCGGCAGGGACAGGCACCCGCCTTCGGTCACGACCCGACAGCCGCCAAATCCGGTTCGGACCAGAGCCGTGTTCAGGGACGCCTTTGCGTAGTAGCGCTGAAGGAACCAGACCGCGACCAGCGCGACGATGGCAAAGAGCGGCAGCAGGACGACCCAACCCAAGACAAGACTCCCGGTTTTCCGAAAGGCGCCGGACGCGAAAGTCCGCGAATTCCGTGCTTGCCCCCGAGCGTAGGCCATTTTATTTTCCAATTCAAGTATATTGTTGAATTGGAAAAAGAGACTTTCTAAGATATTGTTCTACAGACGTTTTATGACTTCAAAGCGCAAGCCGTCCGCCCGCGCCAGATAGATCGGCGCGCGTGCATGCTCGCCCGGCCCGGAACGCTTTCGTCCGCTCCTGTAGTTCACCGGGGGAGCGTCGCGCACGCTGTGGTCCCTCCAGACGTTCGCGTGCTCACGCATCAGCCCGGCCAGATAGTGCACGCCCTCATAGGTTGACTGGCCAAGCGCGTTCAGCATGGGGGCCTGGTCTCCGTGAACCCGATAGTACTGCTCCTTGAAGGCCGCATTCGCGTCCGTGGAAAGGATTCCGAAATAGGAGGACGCGACGAACATGCGCTGGCTGTTTCTTGCGCCGCTCCCAAGAAGCCCGTTCTCCTCGATGGCGCAAGACAGGCGCACCATGCGATCATGCAGTCTCGCCTGGCCGAACGCCCGGTTGAAGGCGACCGCGTCCTGCCCGACGAGCGAGATCAGCACCGCTTCCGCGCCGGATCCCGCGATTTCCTCGACGACGCGGGGCATGTCGTTCAGCCCGAAGGGCAGGTACCTTTCGTAGGCCAGGTTCACGGCCATCTCGCGCAGCCTTGTCTTCGCGTAGCTGTGCGACGCCCTCGGCCAGACGTAGTCGTTGCCGATCAGCGCCCAGCTGCGCGGCCGGTATTCCGTCTGGATGCACTCCATGGATGGACCGAGCTGCTCTTCCGGCACCTCACCGATCGCGAAGAGCCCGTCAGTCCGTTCGCCGCCCTCGTAAAGTGGCGTGTAGATGTAGGGGACCCGCTGGCGGACGACCTTGCTGAGACGCTGGCGCACGGCGCTGATATGCATGCCGACGATCGCGTCGATGGAATCCGTCTCGATCAGGTCGTTGACGGTCTCCTCGATCGATATGCTCGCCTCCATGGCCGCATCGATCATGATGAGCTGGACCTTCAGTCCGGCTATGCCGGAGGAACGGTTCAGCTCCTCCACGGCAACCTGTGCGCTCGAAATGCAGGACGGCGCCCAGAGCCCGGCCGCTCCGCAGAGGGGAATGAGAAGGGCGATGCGATACGTGCTTCCGCTGCGCAAGACCGGGTCTTCGCGCAGTTCCTCGAGTTCGGTCGGAACGTTCGGCAGCATGTTCGGCGAATGAACCATACCTACCTGCAGGATAGGGGGCGTCCACATACCAATTGAATTCATTTTCCAAGTCAACTAGTTTTGCCTCGACAGCCGCGGTGAACCAAATGGAACCAAGCCCGAATCCAATCCGGAACTACCTGTCGTACGCACTGGCTGCAGCACATCGGAAGGTCACCCTGTCCCTCAACACGCGCCTGAAGAAGCACGGCATGCAGATCGAGGCATGGCGGATTCTCGAGACCCTGGAAACCGGCCAGCGCCTGACGATGGGACAGCTTGCTGACGTGGTGCTGATGAATCCGCCGACGCTGACCAAGCTGGTTGACCGGATGGTGTCAGACGGGCTTGTTCACCGTCAGGTTGCCCGGCGCGATCATCGCCAGATCAATGTCCTTGCCACAGCACTGGGACGGAAGCGGATGTTGCAGATCAGGCAGGAGGTCGAAGGCCAGGACGCGGCGCTGCTGCAAAGCTTGGGCAAGCCCGCGACCGAAGAATTGATCGAGCTGCTGAAGGAAATCACGCAAGCCGCCCAACTGTCGGCCTCCGACGGAAATGCGAGCCGCCCGCCTTGAAGTCGGCCCCTTGCTCTTGAACAAGATGGATCCTGCCCCAATGATCCTTGCCAACGGGTCGCCGCTTCGGTCCCTGCTCGGCTCGCAACATGGCTTGCCTTGAATTCAGGAGATTCCTGCTCTCCGACGATCTCACGCCGCACCGACAGACCGGCAGGCCGTTGGCAAGCAATTCAGACCGGCCTGCCGGCATCAACCGCCAGATTGCGACCGCGACGGAGAACGCAGATTCCGCCACGCCGAAGCCGTGCCGTCGCGTACGAACGGAGGCGAATCAGGCCCGAACTGCCCGCAACTCCGGTCTCTTGCCGCATCCTGCGCGGCAGCGAGCGGATCGCTTCCGTTCAGCCTCACTGGCAGGTTGCTTGCGTTGGCGCGCCGAGTGCAACAGGACCGGGATCGAGCCTCACCGCATTGCGCGCGCATTCCTGCTGACGCAGCCAATTGTCGCGCGAGCGGCAACCGGGTTCCGGCACCTGCGACGCCCCGGCCATTGTCATGCGGTCACTGGACCTCGTGCGGGCAGTGCGAGGGGCAACGGCATCGCCGGAAGCCCGGGTTCTCGCCGCATGCTTGCCAGGTTGATCTCAGGGCCCGTGGCTCAATGCCGTTGCCGTCCAGGCTGTCGGTCCTGAACCCGTTCCTTGCGATCTTCCTCTCACATTGCGCCGATGGCGGCTACGACGGGATCGAATCCGCCCCCGTGCGCACGGAGCATCGGAGTCAAGGCCGCTGCCTCGCCTTCCGCCATGCAGCCCTGTCCGGATGCCGGAACGCCGACTCTTCCCTCCGCCCTGCCGCGGTCCTCAACTCCAGCCGCTCGATCCCCTCCGGCGCAATGTCCAAACATGTTCACAGGCTGAGTCCCACTCCGTCCGGCCCAGGGAATCCAACCTGCATGCCACGCGCCATGCAACCGCCACTTCAAGCGGTCCACCCAGGCGAATCACGTCATGCAGCCAGTTCGGGCCGTGCTTTCGGCGAACCGACGAATCGATACGAGCGACAAAAATGAATGAAAGTATCGTAATGAGGCGAGCAGCTTTGCATCGGAAATTGCTATGAAATATAATATTAACAATATGTTATATGTATCTTTCAGAATCCAGCTAGGTAGCCCCCTTGACAGATATCGAAAAAAATGTAATAAACTTACAGTGCAGTCTTCACATGAACACCATTGAGAGAGGAGGGGACCATGAACTTCAGAATCTGGTTGCGTTCGGCGATTGCCTTGGGGGCATTCACCACGCTTGTTGGTGCGGCATTCGCGGCCGGGACATTGCGCTACGCGACCGTCGGCGAGCCGCCAAGCCTTGATCAGCACGTTGTCACTTCCGATCTTTCGACAACGATTGCCCATCACGTCTTCGAGGGGCTCTACACGTTCGATGCCTCGAATTCTCCGGTCGGCCTGCTGGCTTTGGGCGAAACCGTCTCCGATGACGGCAAGGCGATCACGATCACGCTCCGAGAGGACGTGAAGTTCCACAACGGCCAGGACATGACATCAGCAGACGTCGTCGCATCGCTGAACCGCTGGGGAGAATTCGGGTCTCGGGGCGGGCTCCTGTTCGCGAATGTCGAAAGCGTGACTGCGGCGGGAGATCACGAGGTCACGATCAGGCTTGCGCAGCCCTTCGGCCCCTGGAAGAACCTTTTGGCTTTCATCAACGGCGGTCCAGCCATCTACCCGGCGTCCGTCGCGGAAGGGGCCGGCAAGGAGCCGATCGCGCCGGAAGACTACATTGGCACAGGACCCTACAGATTTGGCGAGTGGGAGCCGAACCGCCACGTGGAGCTGGCAAGGTTCGAGGGCTATGTCTCGCCCGAAGGCGAAGCAGATGGCTACGCCGGCGCGCGCGTCGCCGAGTTCGACACGCTGCAATTCATCCCCGTGCCCGACGTCGGGACGCGAGTGGCGGGCCTGAAGGCCGGCGACTATGACTATGCCGAGAGCATTCCCGGCGATCTGTACGCCGACCTTGATGCTGATCCCTCGGTCGTCACGATACTGAATGGCGGGCCGATCTTCGGCCTGGTGTTCACGAATTCCAAGGACGGCCCGCTTCGGGAGAACTTTGGCCTGCGGCGCGCGATCCAGACGGCGCTGGACAAGGTGCCCGCGCTGCACGTGGCCATCGGCCCGGAGGGGCTGTGGCGCGCGAACGGCTCGTTCCTGCCGGAGGGCAACGTGTGGTTCACGGATGCCGGCACCGAGCACTACAGCATGGGTGACGTGGACGCCGCTCGCGCCATGGCCGAGGCAGCCGGGTATGGTGGCGAGCCGATCAAGTTCATGGTTTCGACGAACTACCCGTTCCACTACGACACCGCGATCGTCTACACCAGGCAGCTGGCGCAAGCCGGATTCAACATCGACCTTCAGGTCTATGACTGGGCAACCCTGATCGAGAAGCGGGCCCAGCCGGACCAGTGGGACATGTTCTTCACCCATCACGGCTTCGTTCCCGATCCGATCCTGATTTCGGTCATGAACGACAACTATCCCGGTTGGTGGACAACCGAGGAAAAGAGCGCCCTGAAAGCGCAGTTCACCGAGAGCTCCGACGCGGCCGAGCGTCAGGCGATCTGGACCGAGATCCAGGCGCTGATCTATCAACAGGTGCCGACGATGAAGACGGGCGATGTGTATACCTACAACATCGCGTCGCCTGACCTTGAAGGCCTCGGCGAAGCGACCCTGATCTGGCCCCACTTCTGGAACGTTTCAAAATAGGGGATAATCCTCCGACCTCCCCGCCGCTTTCCGGCGGGGAGGCCGAATCACGTTCTCTTCAGGTCGCTTCATGTTGATCTATGCATTGAACAGAGTCCTGACGCTCGTCCCGACGCTTCTGGCCGCCTCGTTCCTGGTCTTCATGTTCATCCACCTGATCCCCGGCGACCCGGCCTCGATCCTGCTCGGTGACACCGCAACGCCGGAGGAAGTCGCCGAACTCTCCCGCGAGCTTGGGCTCGACGAGCCGCTTTGGACGCAATATGCCCTGTGGCTCGGCAATGTCCTGCAGGGTGATCTCGGGACATCGGTTTTCTTCCGAGAACCGGTTCTTGCGGTCATCGCCGGCGGTGCTGAAACCTCGATCCTTCTGGCAATTATGACGATGCTCTGGATTGTCGTGTTCGGTGTTCCGATCGGCATCATTTCCGCCATTCGCCACGGATCATGGGTCGATCAGGCGACTTCTGGCGGAGCGATGCTGTTTGCCTCGGTGCCAACGTTCTGGCTGGGACTCTACCTGATCCTGATTTTCTCGGTCGGGCTGGGATGGTTTCCGTCTTCGGGATTTCCGTCGCTCGCCGACGAAGGCGGCGCATCGAACCTGCGCTACCTTGTTCTGCCCAGCCTGACGCTGGCGGCACCGAACGCAGCGCTCATCATCCGGCTGATCCGCGCTTCCATGCTTGATGTATCGCGGGAAGACCACGTGCGCACGGCTCGTGCCAAGGGCCTGCAC
Organism: Paracoccaceae bacterium; assembly: GCA_965208685.1. GTDB lineage: Bacteria > Pseudomonadota > Alphaproteobacteria > Rhodobacterales > Rhodobacteraceae > JAJEFO01. The sequence goes on from CBDBPL010000007.1 coordinate 4,402,561, forward strand.
CCGGCCCGGGTGGCCATCAAGCACATCTTCCGAAACGCGCTCATTGCCGTTTCTGCCGCGTTCGGCTTCACGTTCGCGGCACTGGTCAGTGAAGCGGTGGTGACGGAGACGGTCTTTTCCCTGCCGGGCATAGGCAGGCTAGTGGTGCAGTCCATCCTGCGGCGCGACTATCCGGTGATCCAGGGCGTCATTCTGATCATCGTGGTCTTCTACATGGCCATCAATCTCCTGGTGGACCTCGCCTATGCCAGCCTCGATCCGAGGGTGTCGCTGAAATGAACGTGCAGCTTTCAATCGCGTCGGTCCTTCGCGGCCGGGGCCTGGCAACGGTCGGAATGTGCTGGCTGCTGGTCGTCGGCATTGCGGCAATCGGCGCGCCGCTTCTGGCACCATTTGACCCGCTGGAATTCGACCCGTTCGTCCGCCTTTCCGAGCCCGGCTGGCCCCACCTCTTCGGCACCGATCACTTTGGACGGGACTCGCTTTCACGTGCGATATACGGCGCGCGCATGGCGATCCTGATCGGGTCGGGCAGCGTACTGATCGCCTTGGTCGCCGGCGGCCTCGTCGGCATGCTTTCCGCCTACTTTGTCCGGCTTGGCCATTTGCTGATGCGAATCGTGGACGTGCTGATGGCGTTCCCGGCGTTGCTCCTGGCGCTGGTCCTGATGACGCTCCTGGAGCGTAGCGTGCTGAACACGGTCATCGTGATTGGCATCGTCTACGCCACGACCACGGCCCGGATCGTGTTCGGCATGACCCTGAAGCTGAAGCGTGATGTCTTCATTGATGCCGCGATCTGCTCCGGCGCGGGGAACGCCTCGATCCTGTTTCGGCACATCTTGCCGAATCTCATGTCACCGATGCTGGTACAGGCGAGCTTCATCTTCGCGTTCGCGCAATTGCAGGCGGCAGCACTTGACTTCCTGGGACTGGGTCTGCCGCCGGAAATTCCGAGCTGGGGAAACATGTTGAGCGAGGAGCGAGTCTACGTGACCCGTGCGCCTTGGCTGCTGATATTCCCCGGAGCGCTGATCATCCTCTCGGTCTTTTCGATGAATCTTGTCGGAGACGCGTTGCGCGACAGCATCGATCCCCGGTTCAAAGACGACATTGCGGGGGTCTGAACCTTGGCTCTGCTCGACATTAGGGACTTGGACCTGAGCATCGCGCGGGGCAGCGAACTCCTGCCCGTGGTTCAAGGCGTGTCACTCGCTGTCGAGGAAAATGAAACGCTGGGCATCGTCGGGGAGAGCGGGTGCGGCAAGAGCCTTACCGCTCTGGCGATCATGGGATTGCTCGAAGGCTCGGCGGTGCGGATAGCCGGAGGGTCAATGCACTTTCAAGGCCGGGATCTCCTGGCGCTTTCGCCCGCCGAGCGTCGGCGAGTGATGGGAGACCAGATGGCCATGATATTTCAGGAACCGATGACCAGCCTGAATCCCGTGTACCGGGTGGGCGACCAGATCAAGGAAGCAATTCTGCAGCATCGCAGCATGTCCAGAAGGCAGGCGCATGAACGGGCGCTGGAGCTTCTGGAACTCGTGCGCATTCCCGATCCGACAAGACGGATCGACAGCTTTCCGCACCAGATGTCCGGCGGACAGAGGCAAAGGGTCATGATCGCCATGGCGCTTGCCTGCGATCCGAAGATCCTGATTGCCGACGAGCCGACGACGGCGCTCGACGTCACTGTACAAAGGGACGTGCTGGAGCTAATGCTCAGCCTGCAGAGGCGAAACGGCATGTCCATCATCCTGATCTCGCACGACCTGGGGGTGATCGCCGAGACCTGCGACAACGTCGCCGTCATGTACCGAGGCAGGATTGTCGAGCAGGCATCGACCTCGGCGCTCCTTTCGAACATGAGCCACCCTTACACGCTGGGGCTGCTCGGCTCGATTCCGGCGCCCGATCACGACGTTGAATGGCTTGACGCAATCCCGGGCCGGGTGCCAACGCTGGATGAAGCGGTTCCCGGCTGCGCGTTTCACCCACGCTGCTTCGCGGCACAGGGAGCCTGCAGGACTGCAGAGCCGGGCGCTGCTGCCGTTTCGCCGGCCCACTTCGTGCGCTGCCATTTTCCGCAAGGATCTTCGTCATGACCCGTCCATTGCTGGAAGTGCGCGAGCTGAAGACACATTTCAGCATCGGACGGCGCGGGTTCATGCGCAGGAAGTCCGTGCTCAGGGCCGTCGATGGTGTTTCTTTCAGCATCCATGAAGGTGAAGTGCTCAGTCTCGTAGGCGAGAGTGGCTGCGGCAAGTCCACGGTCGGGCGGACCCTGACCCATCTGGAAACGGCCACGGCAGGAACCGCGATGTTTGACGGGCGGGACATCCTGAATCTGTCGCCTGCCGCATTCCGGCCGTTGCGGCGCGACATCCAGATGATCTTTCAGGATCCGTTTGCCTCGCTCAATCCACGCCTGAGCGTCGAGCAGATGCTGGCCGAGCCGCTATTCATTCACGGGCTTGCGCGCGACCGCTCGGAAGCGCGCGAGAGAATCGCTGCGACGCTTGAACTCGTGGGCATGGATGCGAATTCGATGAGCCGCTATCCGCACGAATTCTCCGGCGGCCAGCGACAGCGCATCGGCATCGCCAGGGTCATGATCCTGGCACCGCGTCTCGTCATTGCAGACGAGCCGGTGTCGGCGCTTGATGTCTCCATTCAGGCACAGGTTCTGAACCTGATAAAGAAGCTTCAGCGCGACAGCGGCGTATCGATGTTGTTCATCAGTCACGATCTTGGTGCAGTCCGCCACATAAGCGACCGGGTTGCGGTCATGTACAGGGGGACACTGGTGGAGACCGGCAAGAAGCGGCAGATTTTCGAGACACCGCAGCACGACTATACGCGAAGGCTGCTTGCCTCGATTCCGCGCCTCAGGAGAGAGAACGCATGATGGGCCAGAAACGTGTCTTCCTGGGATCAATTGCAACGGAAACCAACACGTTCTCGCCGTTGCGGACCGACTTGCGCGACTTCAAGGACAGCTTCTTTGCGCCCCCTGGACTGCACCCCTCAACGCCCACGCTGTGCAGTGCGATCTACCCGGTGGCACGCGCGAAGGCCGACGAAATCGGGTGGACGTTGATCGAGGGCACGGCGACCTGGGCGGAGCCGGGCGGCATTGTCAATCAGCGGACCTGGGAGAATCTTCGCGACCAGCTTCTCCAGGAGCTTAGCGTCGCGCTGCCGGTCGACATAGTGCTGCTTGGGCTGCATGGCGCCATGGTGTCCCAGGAATGCCTCGACTGCGAAGGCGAACTGATCGAGGCGGTTCGCGCGATCGCCGGGCCCGACGCAATCGTCGGGGTGACGTTCGACCCGCACAGCCACCTGTCTGACAGGCGCGTGGAGAATGCCGACCTGATCACGGTCTTCAAGGAGTTTCCCCATACCGACTTCGTCGAAACGGCCGAGAACTTGATCAATCTGGTGAACTGCGCTTCGGCCGGGAGCATCGTGCCGGTGATCTCGACCTTTGATTGCAGGATAATCGATGTCTTCCCGACGAGCCAGGAACCGATGCGCAGCTTTGTCGACGCGGTGAAGGAGTCTGAGGGGAGCGGCAAGATCCTGTCCGTTTCCGTCATCCATGGCTTCATGGCCGGCGACGTCCCCGACCTCGGGGCCAGGATCATCGTGATCACTGATGATGCGAAGGACGAGGGCGACGCGCTTGCCAGAAGGCTCGGGCTGGAGCTGTTCTCGATGAGGGGCAAGACGCGGCCGGACTTCCTTTCGCCAAGCGAAGCACTGGACAGGGCTGCGGCAGGCACTGGCGGCCCGCTGGTGATTGCGGACGTGTGGGACAATCCCGGAGGCGGCGTACCAGGAGACTCCACCATCATTCTGCGTGAGATGATCCGGCGAAAGATTGACAATGCCGCATTGGCGACCATCTGGGACCCAATGGCGGTTCGCACGTGCATGTCAGCTGGCGAAGGCGCAGAGCTGCACCTTCGTTTCGGGGGCAAGATGTCACGTGCGGGTGGCGAACCGCTTGACGCCAAGGTCAAGGTGCGCCGCATTCTGCGTGACGCGGTTCAAAGCTTTGGCGAGAGTGTCGTGCCGCTCGGAGACAGCGTCCGGATTGACGTCGGCGGCATCGACGTCATCCTGAACACGGTGCGCAGCCAGGTCTTTCATCCCGACGTGTTTTCCAATTTCGGCGTAGATCCCAGGGAGAGGGCCATGCTTGTGGTGAAGTCCACCAACCACTTCCACGACGCGTTTTCCGCGATCGCCTCGGAGATCCTGTATGTCACGGTGGACGGGCCGTATCCGAGCAACCCGGCCACGAACGGCTATCGCAACCTGAGCAGGAAGGTCTGGCCGCTTCATGAGAACCCCCATGTCTCCTAGATTGGTCGAGGTCGAGACCCCCGCGCTGATAGTTCGCGAAGAAGTGGCGCTCAGGAACATAGATAGATTCCAGAGGCACTGTGATGACAACGGCCTGAAGCTTCGTCCGCATGTCAAGACTCACAAGTGTGTTCACTTTGCCAAGGCGCAGGTCGCCGCCGGCGCGACCGGAATCACCTGCCAGAAGATAGGTGAGGCCGAAGTCATGGTTGATGGCGGCATCCACGACATCCTCATTGCCTACAACATTCTCGGCCATGGCAAGCTCGGGCGTCTTCGCTCCTTGGCCGAACGAACGAAAGCCCTGTCCGTGGTGGCCGACAACGACCTCGTCGTGGACGGGCTGAGCAAGGCATTCGAAACAGCGGTGCGGCGCCTGACGGTCCTGGTTGAGTGTGACACGGGCGGTCGCCGCTGTGGCGTCCAGACTCCCGAACGCGCGATCGCGCTTGCAAGGAGGATTTCCACCCTGCCAGGCATCGGGTTCGGCGGGTTTATGACCTATCCGGCAGTCGGCGGACAGCGCGACGTGCTGGACTTCATGACGCTTGCGAAGGCCGGGATCGAAGAGTGCGGAATCGCATGCCCGGTGATCTCCTCGGGAGGATCGCCCGACATGTGGCATGCTCGAAGTCACGACGGGACGATCACCGAGTATCGGGCAGGGACCTACATCTTCAACGACCGGTCGCTGGTGGAGCGGGCAACCTGTGCCTGGGAGGATTGCGCCGGCCGGGTCGTTGCCACCGTCGTAAGCGTGCCTTCGGACGGCAGGGCAATCATTGATGCAGGGTCGAAGATACTCACGACAGACCTGCTTGGGCTTGAGGGATTTGGACATGTCGTCGGGCATCCGCAAGCGCGCATTGCAGGCTTGAGCGAGGAGCACGCGATCATCCGATGTGGTCCTGACGACGGGCTTGAAGTCGGCGAGCAAGTGAACATCGTCCCAAACCACATTTGTGTCGTGGCCAACATGGTGGACAATGCGTGGCTCGAACGGAAGACAGGCGGCATGTCTGTCCTGACAATTGATGCACGTGGGAAGCTCTGTTGAATTCGTCCATTTCGGTGGAGGCGTGATTCTTTCCCAGGATGCCTTCCTGCGCTTCCTGGCTGCTTGTCCGGAGGCTCGTCAGGCGGCAACCTGCACCACCGCCGCTGTGCACTGCGGAGCCGGCACCGGGTCGCCGTGCTCGCGCAGGCTCTCGATATGCAGAGCCATGGCCGCACCAATCTCGCGAATCGCTTCGTCCCGGGTCGCACCGGTCGCCACGCATCCGGGCAAGTCGGGCACATAGGCGGCATAGTTCCGCGGCGCCTTCTCAATCACGATCATGTATTCCATCTGGATCCTCACTTCTTCATTCCCGCCTGCTTCATGATGCTGGCCCAGGTTCCAGGCGGGAGATCGTCGCTGGCCTTGCCGGCTATCGTCACGGTCCCAGGCTTGCCGGGATGTCGGTACTGGCGATGGCTGCCCCTCATCCTGATCTGCGACCATCCCTCTCGTTCGACCAGACGGATCGCGTCACGTACCTTGGGCATTCGGCACAGACATCATGCCGGCCGAAGCCGGTCTCCCCTCGCACAGCTTGCACCCCCGCGTTTGGAATCGCCCCGTTTCGTGCCCGACCCGGCGTGTCTGCAAACGATTCTTCCAGGGTCCGGGGCTGAGGAAGCACCCCGGAGTGGGTCTTGAACGTATGGTGCAAGGTAGATTGGATCGTAGTCTCCTTTCTTGTGCTGGTCAGCATGGGCTCACGGAACCTTCGTTCCTCAAGCCCCTCCCTTCAGGGAGGGGTCGCTGACGTATGGCACCAGACGTACTCCTTCGCCGCAGACCCCACCGGGATCAAGAAGAGGCCCTGCTGTTCGCGGTTTCCGGTAGCGCACTGACCGACTTGAACATCGGAGGCAATCGCATCTCGGCAAGGTCCGCATTCGTTGCTGCCTCGGCCTGATCGAATGTGAAGTCCTTAGCCATGAGTTGGCGCGTCATTGCCAAGGGGTCGCAGGAAGCGTCCGCCATGCCGGGAAGGTAGCATCGCCCAGATGCAGCTGCAACCAGCTGTCAGCGACAGGCTCGGGATCCTGACGCGGTTCGAGAGCCCGCGATGCGCGAGTTGCCGGGCATGGGGAGCTCTGCACCGCCTGGTGACATTCGTTCATCCCTGGGCATTGCTCGACAGGCTGAACCGGGGAGAACCGACATGATCGACGCGAAAGGGATCGCCGCCTGGCCCGGAAAGGAGATTGACGGCGAGTTTCACCCCGCGCTGAGGCACATGCTGGATGTCGGCGCGGTTGCAGACCGCCTGATCGGGAAGCGCCCGGTGACGGGGTCTGCCTCATGGGACCAGGCGGTCGTGCTGCTGATCGTGCTGCACGATCTCGGAAAGTTCAGCGAGAGCTTCCGGGACCAGATCACTGGCGTTGCCGCACGGGCGGAATACCATTCCCAGTTGAGCTTCGTCCTTCTCCAGCGCCACGACAGCCTGCTGGGAAAACGTGTTGGAGGCTCCCCGGGTGCGAGGCGTTCGCTCTGTGCCTCGGTAGCCGGGCACCATGGCGGGCCGCCCAAACTGGATGATGGCCGCGGCATTCTCGAGCGTCGATGGATGACCGCAATCGGAGAGCGGGCCGTTGAGGCGGCAGCCGATGTAATCGCATCGGTCGGCACGCTGTTTCGTCAAGCTTCGCTTGAGGGACTTTCCGCCAGCGACGCGAAGGCGCTCAGCTGGAAGGTGTCCGGGCTCACGGTCCAGGCGGACTGGATCGGATCGAACACCGAATGGTTCGGCTGCCAGGCCCCCGGCATTCCCATGATCGGGCATTGGACACGATTGGTGCTTACCGGCAGCGTACGGACGCCATGCAGATTGTTTCGGCTCGGCTCCGGCCGGCCGTTCGTTTTGAGGCACCACCCTCGGAGCGGGTCGCGGACGAGATGAACCGATATCTTGAATGGTTCAACAGGACCGCTCCAGACGCCAAGGATCCACTTCCGGCCTTGACGCGGGCCGGCCTAGGCCATCTCTATTTTGAGAGCATCCATCCATTCGAGGACGGGAACGGTCGTTTGGGCCGCGCCCTGGCCGAGAAGTCGCTTGCGCAGAATATCGGTCAACCGAGCCTGATTGCGCTCGCCTTCGCGATCGAGCGGGACCGGAAGTCCTATTGCGACCAGCTGGAACGCCATCAGAAAACTCTCGATGTCATGCAGTGGCTGGAATGGTTTGCGGCGACGGTCCTGACAGCGCAGCAAGTGACTCTCGACAGGGTCGGGTTCTTCATCGCGAAGGCACATTTCTACGACCAGCATCGGGATCACCTGAATGACCGGCAAGCCAAGGTGATCAAGCGCATGTTCAGAGAAGGCCTCTGAGGGTTCGAAGGCGGCCTCAGCGCGGAGAACTATGTCTCGATTACGGGAACGGCACGGGCAACCGCAACACGGGACCTGCAGGACTTGGTAGAATTGGGTGCGCTCAACAGGACCGGCGAACGTCGCTACACGCGCTATTGGTTGAATCTGCAAGACACGGTAGGCTGAAAGAGAGGCCAATGGGCCTAGCCGCGGCACTGTTGCTTTAGGCACCATTTTGGAGGATCTCGGGCGTCCAGTCGTGTTGCCGGCGCGACACCGGACCGCCTTGCGGGGGGCGTAGCCGCTCATCTTCTGCCTGAGGCCCCGCGGCCTGGCCGCGGCTGGAAACGACGCGCTCCTCGAGGATCTCGTTGGACACGCGTAAGTGCACGTGCGTTTGGATCGAGGATCGACCGCGAATCAATGGCCCCATGCGGACGAATGAAACCTAAGCAGCGAACGTCCGCTCTCCGCCCCCTTGCAGGATCAAGACAGCACGTTCTCCAACATTGACATTCAGAAAAACGTATTATATTTTCTGACAAAGAGATAGGTCGATGATCACATCGAAGATCAAAAAGCGCATCATCGGGAAGGGTCGCGGGGCGATATTTGCGCCGTCAGACTTTCTGGACATCGGGTCCCGCGCCAGCGTGGATCAGGCTTTGTCGCGCCTGACCGATCAGGGTGTTATCCGGCGTCTAGCGCGGGGGCTCTACGATTATCCCAAGAAAAGCCCGCGCTTCGGCTATCTGTCGCCGTCGGCGGATGACATTGCCAAGGCCGTTGCCCGCAAGGACAACCAGATCCTACAGCCCTCCCCTGCCATGGCGGCCAATCAGTTGGGGCTTTCGACTCAGGTGCCGTCAAGGCCGACCTACATGACCGACGGCGCGACGCGCACCAAAACGATTGGTTGGCAGGTGATTCAGTTTCGGAATGCCTCGTCCAAGACGCTTGTCGGGGCGGGCCACAGGACCGGTGCCGTGTTTCAGGCGCTGCGTTATGTCGGCAAGGGCCGGGTCGATGACCACGTGATCGGCAAGCTGGCCCGCGCACTGGATGACAAGGACCGGGTGCTGCTCTCCAGGCAGAGCAAGCATGTGCCGGCCTGGATGCATCCTGTCGTGCAGCGGATCGTTGCGCACGCCTGAGCATGGATCGGTTTGCCAGCGACGGCGCTGAGCAGCGTGACGAAGCCTTCCAGGAAGCGGCAGCGCGGCTCGGGATGTCCAAGGCAATCATTGAGAAGGACTTCTGGGTCTGCTGGTCCCTGAAACAGCTCTTCGCCCTGCCCTCCTTTGGCGATCACATGATCTTCAAGGGAGGGACATCCCTCTCCAAGGTCTATGATGCAATCCATCGATTCTCGGAAGACGTGGACCTGTCGCTCAAACGTGCAAAGCTCGGTTTTGAAGGGGATCGCGATCCCGAAAACCCCGATCTTTCCGGCAGGAAGCGCAAGACGCTGCTACAAGAGCTCCAGGAGGCTGCGGAGGCGGAGGTTTCCGGACCGCTCTTGGCGGAGATACAAGCTGCGTGCGATGCCAACCTGGATCACGAATTCTCGCTAACCGTCGATCCCGGGGATGCCCAAACCCTGCTCTTTGCTTATCCGTCGCTGTCGGACGGCTCCGGTGGCTACGTCAAACCCATCGTGCGTTTCGAGTTCGGTGCACGCGGCGTTCATCTGCCGGTCGAGGTTCGGAGGATATCACCTTACGTTCATCAGGCCTTCCCTGATTTGCTGGGCTCAGGTGGGGTTGATGTGAAAGTGCTGAGCGTAGAGCGTACCTTCTGGGAGAAGGCCACGATCCTGCACATGCTCTACCATCAGGATCCCGCCAAGCCCCTCGCCAGCCGGATGTCGCGCCACTATTATGACATGGCTCAGCTCATCGGCCACGAGGCCAAGGCACGCGCCCTCGGCAGCCTGAGTCTCTTGGAACAAGTTGCCCATCACAAGTCCGTCTTCTTCAAGGCGACCTGGGCCAACTACGAAGACGCGAAGCCTGGATCTCCGAGATTGATGCCGAATGCAGACCTCACCTCCGCTCTGCGCTGGGACTATTCAGGTATGCGGGAGATGATCATCGGGGATGCGCCGGGCTTCGATGACATCCTGGGCGCGATTGAGGCATTCGAGGCTGAAATCAACAGCTGACGCGTGGCTAAGTGATGCGGCGTGTCTCGCGTTGATGGTAGCCTCGGTGGCATTTCTGGGCTGGCAACTTGTCCGAGGCAGCTTCTGCTATGGTACCGCCGAAGGCGGGGAACCGTGGCCACCGGAACCCGCCGGAAGGAAGCGGGGCGTCATTTGTACAGACCCACTGATGGGAACGCCGGAGGAATCCCAGAGTTCCACCAACACGTCCACGAAACAGCAATGGATAGCCGAACAGGCGAGGGAGCATCGCTCCACTCGACTTGAGGATCAAGGACGGCGTCGCAAATGGCGAGCGTTCTTGAGCGAACCTGCAAGGTGTGGAACCGAGTTTGTCAGTCGCGCGGGCTCGGGTCCGTTTGGGAAGGGGCTCGGCAACGACCTCTCCTGCCCGTCCTAACCCTCCAAGTATCGCGACATGTCAAATTGGCAGCATTGTCGCACTCAGCAGTCGCGTTTCACTTCACCACATCGACCTTGCTTCGGTTCAGCGAAATGGCGATGGCCGCAATCAGCAGGATACCAAGGGCAACCTGGCTCCATGACGGCGGAACGCCGGCAATGGTCAGCCCGTTGCGTACGATTGTCAGGGTCAGGGCCCCGATGATCGTCTTGACCACGCTGCCGTAGCCACCAGTGAGCGGAGTGCCTCCAAGCGCGACTGCGGCAATGGCATCAAGTTCAATCATCAAGCCCGCCTGGGGAGTGGCGGCCCCTGCCCTTGCCAGGTTCACGCAAGCCGCCAGCCCGACCATCAGCCCGGCCGCGGCAAAGACCTTGATCTTGAAAGCCGTGACGTTGATGCCGACGAGACGCAGGACCTTCTCGTTGCCGCCGACCGCGCGCAGCTGCTGGCCGAAGACGGTCCTTTCGTAGAAGACCCACGTGAAAAACGCGACGACTGCCGCAAGGATGAAGATCGCGGGGAACTTCCCCATAGACAGCAGCCACGGTGCCGCCACCGACGAAATGTTGGTGCCGCCAGACACGCTGTCATCGGTAATGTAGATGGCCGTGCCGTCCGAGACGATGATCACGACGGCCCGGACGATGATGAGCATCGCCAGCGTCGTCACAAAAGACGGAATCTTCAGCAGAGAGATGATCAGACCGTTGAACATGCCAACGAGTCCGCCCGCAAGGACGCCAAGGATCAGTCCCGCATCCCCGAACCAAAGCATTCCAAGGGCCCCCAGAAAGGCGGAAAACGCCAGGTTGGATCCGATGGAAATGTCGATCGAGCCGGTCGTCACGACCATCAGCTGAGCAAATGCCAGCAGCATCAGGACCGGTGTCTGCTGGGCGATGAAGGTCCAGTTGCGCACCGACATGAAGCGGTCGCCCGAGATCGCCCAGAACATCAGGATGACCAGCGAGATGGCAATGAATGGCACAAAGTCCCGCAGCATTTCTGCACGCTCGGGGGTCAGAAGTGGACGGGACGCGGCTGTCTCGGTCATGGCTTTTTCCTCATTCGCCAAGCGTGATGGCCTTGACGAGCCGGTCCGACGTGATCTCGTCACGCCTGAATTCACGCGAAGTCACTCCGTGGTGGGTCACAACGATCCGATCCGCCAGGCGGCGCACCTGGTCGAGGTTGTGACTGATCAGGATGAACGACGTTCCGTGCCGTTCGCGCACGTCCTCGACCAATCGCTCGACCTCGGCGGTCTCGTTCGGACCAAGGGCGGCAGTCGGTTCATCCAGGATGACGATGTCGCTGCCCCAGGCGATGGCACGCCCAATTGCGATGCTTTGCTGCTGACCGCCGGACATGGACGAAATTGGCTTGGACAGATCCTGTACGGTCGTGACGTTGAGCTGTGCGAGAACTTCACGGGTCTTGCTGCGCATCTTCCGTTCGTCCACGAAGATTCCCAGTTTGCGCGGGATGCGCCCAAGAAACAGGTTGTATGGCGCCGTCATGTTCGGAACGAGAGCGAGGTCCTGATACACCACCTCAATCCCGCGTTCCTGCATGTGAGAGACGCTGTGTTCGGCCCTAGGCACTTCCTTGCCGTCTATGACGATTCGCCCGCGGTCCGGGACATGCGCCCCGGCCACGACCTTGATCAGGGTCGATTTGCCGGCGCCGTTGCTGCCGACGATGGCCAGGACCTCGCCGCGATGCAGGTCGAACGAGCCATCGCGAAGCGCCTGCACGCCGCCAAAGGACTTGGAAACGTTCCTGACCGAGAGGAGCGGTTGGGTGGCTTGGTCATTCATCGTCGCATTTCCTTCGTCTCTAGCCGGCCGCCTGTGCGACGAGGCGTGCCGGCTCCTCTCTGGGAGTGCCCAGATACGTCTGGGCAAGAACATCCAGATACGTCCCGCGCAGCACGGTGTCTTCGCTCTGCTGGCTCAGCTCGATTTCGACCGCGCCATAGATGCTGGGAAGGACCGCAGACTTCACATGGGCCTTGATCTGGTCGAGGAACCTCGGACCGAACCCGGCATACTCGTCGCCGATCACCACAAGATCGGGATTGGCGAAGTTGATGCAGTTGGTGATCCCTTGCGCCAGATAGCGCGCAACCCTGTGCACTTCTTCTACGGCGAGTCCGTCCCCGGCTTCGTAGGCGTCCAGCACCTGGCTGAAATCGCAGCCGGGGGTCAATCGAGTCCCGCCAAATCCGCTGGCGCGTTCGCGAATGGCCCGCAGCATGGAAATTCGCGAGGTGAAGAGTTCCAGACAGCCGCGATTTCCGCATTTGCACAAGTCGCCATCCACGCTGATGGAGGTATGGCCAAGTTCGCCCGCCAAGCCTTGGGCGCCGCGATGGACGTGACCATCCACGACCAAGGCGGACCCGATCCCTTGCCCGGCAGACAGGTACAGCATGACCCTGGCCCCGTACGCACGGGCATGGTGGCGCCATTCGGTCAAGGCGGCGGCCTTGGCGTCGTGTGTCGAATGCACGGGTACGTCCGGGTAACGGGAGCGAAGTTCGGGAACAAGGTCGAAGCGCTGCCATTGGGGACTTTCGGTCATGAGAATGACCCGCTCATCACGCTCCAGGAACGGGCCCGGAACGGCAACGCCAATGCCATCGACCCGTTTCAGTTTCGCAATGTGGCCGTCCAAAGTCGCGGAGATCTCCCTAAAGGTCTGTTTTGCGGCAAATTCTCGCGCGATGGGAAACTCAGTGGATTCCAGCAAGTCGCCGCGCAGGCTGAACACGCCAATAGAGAAACTTCGCCGCTGCAGTCTCAGGCAAAGGATGTAGCGGCCGGAGCCCGAAAAGCTCAGGTTGATCGATCTGCGGCCGCGTTCGCCACGAACGAGCCCCACTTCTTCGACGACGCCATCACCCAGAAGAGGGGCAATCGCGCGTGTGACCGTCGCCTGGTCCAGGCCGGTGGCAACGCTGAGCTCCTTGCGAGAGCACGCACCCTTGTCTTGCAAGGCAGCAAGGATGGCACGCCGGTTGTGTCCCTGTATGCCTCCGATCGACAGGCCTCTTTGAGCGTCTTTCATCCAATCATCCCGCTGGAAACCCCGTCCTTCAGGGCGGGGTGGAATGCGGGCTCCCGTGTTCCGTGCATCGTTGTCTTCTCCTCTTTCCGTGACGTCTCGACGTGATATCCGTAGCCGTCGGCGCGCTGGACGACGCGGCAGTGCCGATGCGAGATCCCCTGCACCGTCCCCAGCGCCGTCTGGACGTTGAAGGAGCCTGTCCGGCGCACCGCGACGCGGCCCACGTGGACACCCCTCTTCTTGCCCGAGGGCACGGTCGCGCGCACGATGTCGCCCGTGCGGAAGCCGCGCACGCACTTCTCCGCCATCAGGTATCCGACCGGGAAGCCGGACCGGTCCACGCGGGTCCGCGCATACGAGCCCCGGCCCATGGCCCGGATCGCGAGCACGCCCTGCCTCCAGCCCTTCAGCGCCGGCGTCTCGCCGACGCAGGCGGCGTCGAGGGCATGCGACTTCGGGATCCCCAGCCGCGTGCGGTTGAACTTCGTCCGCCCGCCCGAGGCGCCGGCGACGGGCAGCCCCGTCCGCTTCAATGCCTCGAACAGGACGCGGCGGGTGGCGTTGACGGCGGCGGCGGCGGAGAGCGGCGCCCTGGCCTGCGCCAGCACCCTCCGGAGACGTTCCGGACGGCCTGCCAGGAAGGTCTCCACCGGCTGCGCGCCCTTGGCCTGGTTGCAGGACGGGCACGCGAGGGCCAGGTTCGAGACCCGGTCGGAGCCGCCCCTTGCCTTCGGACGCACGTGGTCGACTTGCAGCGGCGTGTCCGTGGCACCGCAATAGGCGCACGTCCGTCCCCACTTCTCGAGCAGGCATTCCCTGACCTCGCAGCCGGCGAGGGTCCCCTGCTGGTACTCCGCGCCCGCGATCTCCGGGTTCTCCAGCGCCTGGGTGTCGAACCGGACGACCTCGCACGCGATGGAGGTCACGGGCGCGAGCCTGCGCAGCCGCTCCGTCCACGAGGCCACGTTGTCGACCCGCGACTGCAGCGAGGGCGGGAGCTTTCTCCCGGAGCGCCTGTTGTCGAACCGCTTCTTCCGGTAGCGCAGGTTCGCCGAGCGTCGCCGTCTCCGGTAACCGGCACGTTGCCGCATCGACTTGCGGATTCTCTCTCCCCTGTGCTCGATCTCGGCCAGGAACAGGACCTCGCCGTCCTCCCGCACCAGCGCCAGGCCGGTGGTCTTCGCGCCGGGATCAACCTTCAGCCCGACCTCCTGGGCCTCGCCTCCGACCCGGTCCCGGAGACGGATCGTGAACGGATGGAGCCGCACCACGACGGCGCGTCCCTTGTCCAGGAGCTTTCTCGCCCGGGCCGGGTGGCACGGCATCAGCGGGTCGCCGCACCGGTCCAGGACGAAGACGCGGCTCGCGCCGCTCTCGGGGTCGCTCGCGCTTCCCCGGTGACGCCGGCCGAAGCCGGTCTCCCCTCGCACAACCTGCACCACCCGCGTTTGCTTCCCGATCGCCCCGTTTCGTGCCCGACCCGGCGTGTCTGCTGACGATTCTTCCAGGGCCCGGGGCTGAGGAAGCATCCCGGAGTTGGTCTTCAACGTATGGTGCAAGGTAGATTGGATCGTAGTCTCCTTTCTTGTGCTGGTCAGCATGGGCTCTCGGAACCTTCGTTCCTCAAGCCCCTCCCTTCAGGGAGGGGTCGCTGACGTCCGGACCTCACTTCTCTTGCGCTGGCCCAATCATAGCGAGCATTGCTTGCGGCCTGCAATGAATTGTCCGGCCCTACCCGTCGACCGCCTCCTGCAACAGGAAGTCCGCGACACTCGCGCTCTTCCGAATTTCCGTGGCATTGGGCATGTCGGTCAGGGCGATCTTCGCGCTCGTCTCGCTCTTGCCCTTGCCGCCGCGTTCGTGGCGCTGCGTCAGGCGCTGCCTCAGGAGGCCATCCGGCGCGTCCAGGAAGATGCGCAGGCCGAAATGGGCCGCCGCCGAACGCCACGGCCTGTCGCTTGCAAGGATGTAGTTGCCTTCGACGATGCAGACGGTCTCGTTGCCTTCGATCCGGGTGCCTTCCGGGACCGGGTCGTGCCTGTGCCGCGAATATCGCGGCCACCAGAAGGCGTCGCCCTTGGCCAATCGCGCCACAGCCTTGGCGAATGCGACGGCATCGAACGTGTCAATGCGGCCTTTCACGCTGCGCAGCCCTTCGGCGGCAAGCTGCGTGTTCGTCTTGTGAAACCCGTCCATCGGGCAATGGGCGGCGAAATGTCCCGCGGCCAGGAGATCCTCGGTCAGCCGCTGGGCCAGCGTGGACTTCCCCGTCGCGGGCGGTCCTGCGATTGCGACGATCAGCGGCGGCTGCGCAGCGTCCAGCCTTGTCACGACAGCACGCAGAAGGCTGGCGTAGTCGCGAAGCCGTTCAGGCATCCATCCAGCTCCGCGTGCCGACATGGGTGCAGGATCTGCCTGCAACCTGATTTGCGGCATTCAACGCCTCGACAAAGGACCCGTTTTCCAGGAAGGCGTGGCAAAAGGCGCCGTGAAAGATGTCGCCGGCCCCCAATGTGTCGACGGCATCAATCGGAAGGGCGGGTATCTCGCCTTCTGCGCCCCGATCATGCCAGACAACGCCGCGTTGGCCCCGCGTCATCGCCCAGCGGGAGATCCCCAGCTCGGCACACATGGTGGCGAAGGCGCCAGGACCGTCCGGGCAGAACACCTCGCTGACGATCGGGATGTCCGCGAGGCGCACGAAATCCGGCGACCAGTCCTTCCAGCTGCCGCCGTCCAGGATGACCGTCCCCTCGAAGGCCTGCAACGCGCCGCTGTGCGCGGCCACGAAATGCCGTTCGTACTGGTCGATCTGGATCAGGTCCGCGCCACCCAGGATCAAGTCGTTTCGGCAGTGCACGTTTTCGCATTCGTCGCCCGCACCATTGACGACCATCCTGGTGCCGAGACTGCGGGTTGAAACGACCGTGGACAGGGGAATCCCGTAGTCAGGGTCATTGCAGACGTCGTGAACCGTCACGTTCCGGGCGCTCAGGTCTGATTCGAGACACGCCTTCATCGGACCCGGAGACCCGAGCGACGTGGCCAGCGAGGCCGTGCCGCCCAGATGTGAAAAGGTCACGGCGGCATTCAGCGCCGACCCGCCCGGAATCACGTCGTTGGCCAAGGCCTTGGCCTTGCCGTCGGGACCGGGGAAGTCCTCGACAAGCGCGGTCACGTCCAGCACCGAACGGCCTATGAAGAGCGCCTGGCTCACGCGGCCTCCAGGCGCGGGTCAAGGGCGCCATCTGCATAGCGCCGCGCCATTTCGGCCAGCGGGATCGGCTTGATCTTGCGTCCGTGGCCTGCCGCCCCGAACCGCTCGAACCGGTCACGGACAAGCTTCTCCAGTTCGTCCATTCCGGACAGGAAGAAGGCGCGCGGGTCGAAGACCGCCGGGTTTTCCCGTGCGAACCGCCGCATTGCGGCGGACATGGCAATGCGGCAATCGGTGTCGATGTTCACCTTGCGCACCCCGTGGCGGATGCCACGTTCGATCTCTTCAACCGGCACGCCCCACGTTTGCGGCATCTCGCCGCCAAACGCGTTGATCAGGTCCTGCAAATGCTGCGGCACCGAACTTGATCCATGCATGACAAGATGCGTGTCCGGGATTCGGCGGTGTATCGCTTCGATCTGACCGATGGCGAGGATGTCGCCATCGGGCTCTCGCGTGAACTTGCAGGCGCCGTGGGACGTTCCGCAGGCAATGGCCAAGGCGTCGACATTGGTTGCTGCAACGACTTCGGCAGCCTGATCCGGATCGGTCAGGAGCTGATCGTGTTCCAGCCTGCCCGTTGCGCCGGACCCGTCCTCGTCGCTTGCCTCGCCGGTCTCCAGCGATCCCAGCACGCCCAGTTCGCCCTCGATCGAAGCCCCTGTCCAGTGAGCGATCTGCGCGACACGGGCGATGATGTCCACGTTATGTGCATAGCTGGCCGGCGACTTGCCGTCCGCCATCAAAGATCCGTCCATCATGGCCGAAGTGAACCCGGCAGAGATGGCGCTGACGCAGGCCCGTTCGTCGTGGCCGTGGTCCTGATGCAGACATACCGGATTGTCTGGATACATCCCTGCCAGAGCCTTCACGATAGCCACGATCATCCGGTCCCCGGCATAGGTTTGGCGGACATTCAGGCTGGCCTGCAAGATCACCGGCGCGTCGCAGGCCAGCGCGGCATTCATGATCGCAAGGCCCTGCTCCATGTTCGAGATGTTGAACGCGGGTATGCCAAAGCCACGCTCGGCGGCGCAGTCCAGCAGTTGTCGGAGGGTTACCAGGGGCATGGTTCGACATTTACTTCCGAAACTTCAGGTCGTGGAACCTGGCCGCGCCTTCCTGCACGAACAGGCCCCACGCGTCGGTGTTCGACATGTCGTGGATCCGGAACGACGCAACGACCTGCCCGGCCACGAAACACTCAATGGCCGACCCTTTGCGCAGGATCTGGACCCGGTAGCGACCATCTTCCGGAGTGAAGGCAAGCGGGCGTTCGACCAGAGGGCTGTCGATCTCCCGGCTCACTTCGATTCCATGGCGTTCCTTGAGCACCAGGCTCTCCCAAAGCGGGTCCATCGCAGCCGGCCAGCGGTCGAAGAGCACACGCTCCTTCATCGGCTCGATGGCAAGGCTGTATCCGCTGTCCAGGCGATCCCCGCCTCGGGGTTCAACGAGGATGCCCACGGCTTCGGTGCAGGGGTCGGGCTCGATGACCAGATCGAGAAGGACATCGTCTCGGTCCGGACCGCCGAGAAACGCGTATCCGTAGGATCCGGTCGCGTCGCAGCGAGGGCTCTCCCCCCTGGTCCAGTCGCCCAGCATCGGGCGCAGTTCATGGGGCACCGTCACTGCGTAGCTGTCGTCCACGTCCTGGGGCAGTCGGCTGATCAGAGTTCCGTCCGACAGCGACGCCAGTTCGCGCGGGCTGCCGAGTTCACCGCCCCAGACCCAGTTCCCCTTGGGGTCGTGATGCTTGCGAAACGGGATCCAGGCGAAAGTCATGCGGCGGTTGCCGTCGCTGGCCGACTTGGCGGCATAGAAGCGACGCCCATCCAGGCTGTCGAGCTTGCGGCTTTCCCAGGGACCGTCCGGGGACTTCGCGACGCGATAGACCGTTTGCATCCGTTCGGAATACCGGCTCTCGACGAGATACCACCAGTCGCCCAGCTTGAAGATCTCGGGGCATTCGGGGCAATGCGTCAGCATGGAGGACGCAAGCGGCGGGCCGACTTCCCAGTTTTCCAGGTCGTCGGAGGTCGCAACGGCAACGCAGCCACGGCGGAACTGCGGCCCGTCTTTCAGGCGGGCCGAGATCAGCATCTTGAAGCAACCTGCCTCGTCGTCGCGGTAGACGAAGGGGTCGCGCCAGTCGACCGTTTCGTACCAGCGCTGATCGGGCGAGATCATGGGATTGGCCCCGGACTTTGTCCAGTTCTCCAGATCGGTCGATGTCGCCTTGCAGATCGTCTGCGGTGAAGCGGATTGGCGGTTGTAGCCGGTGTAGAAGAAGTGGAAGACGCCTTCATGCTCGATGACGGAGCCGGTCCAGATGCCGTCGCCGTCGCAGTCGCCATGGGCGCCAGGACCGAAGGCATCGGGCATCACTTCCCAGGTCACAAGATCGTCGGACCTCAGGTAGGCGGTCGAGACCCGTGCCCTTTCGACATATTCCCAGGCACCCACGGGCGGTTGCGAAAAGAACAGGTGCCACTTGCCGTCGTGATGGAACGGCATCGTATCGCCGGCGGCGGCGCCGCGTTCCGGAGCGTATCCGAAAAGTCTCATCTGCGGTCCTCGATAAGGTCATTGGTGCTTTGGGCCCCCGGCCCAACGGGCCGGGGGCGAACTGCGTGCAAGGGAGGTTATTGCACGTGGTCTTGCCAGTTTGCCTGCCATGCGTCGATGAATCCGGGCAGGTCTGCGTCAGGGTTATGTACCTTGCTGAGGCTCCTGATGGTGTCCGGAGACAGGATGCAGCCACTGAGAAGGCTGCTCGCATAGACGTCCACGTTCTCGGCTGTGACCGGGATCAAGCCGACGCGCGGCTGCGTATTCTCGATCGGGTGGCCGTGCAGGTAGTCGTAGAGCTGGATCAGGCCGAAACCGCCAACCATCCAGTGTCCGCCTATCGAGAAGTCGAGCTTGCCGTCCTTGATGAACTGCGCGACCTGCTCATCGATGTCCGTGGTGATGATGGCGATGTCATCACGACCGGCCTGGTCCACCGCGAACTGACTGCCGAGACCGGCAACCGCGCCGAGCACGATGATTGCATCGATCTCGCCGGGGGCGAAACGGGCGATGAACTGCTCGGCATACTTCTGGCCGTTCTCACGGTTGAGACGGTCCCAGGCTTCGGCAATCACTTCGATGCCGGCTGCATCGAGTTCGGATTGGACGCCGACCCAGATCTCCTCCGCGGAGGTCACGCCCTTCTGGTTCCAGATCATTGCGACCTTCTTGTGTCCCAGGTCCGCCGTTGCCTTGCCGATTGCCTGGCCCCACGTGTCGTTATTCTGGGTCACCTGAGCGATGAAATCTTCACCCTCGTAGTCATCCTCGTAGCTGGAAACCACCAGGCGGCCGACGGCGACACCGGGAATGTCGTTCTCCTCCAGAAGCCGGGCGACCTGGATGCCGGCGGGCGAAGTCAGCGGATTGAAAATGAGTCCGTCCGGACCGCTGGCGATGATGGATTCGGCCTGCGCGGCGTGCTGTTCTTCCGAGTTCTGGTCGTCGTACTCTTTCAACTCGACACCAAGCGCATCGGCTACGCAGCGCTCAAAGCGGTGGCGGTTGATGACCCAAGGGTTTGTTTCCGGCTGACCAAGATCAGCGATCACAAGATCGGTCCGAGCGTGGCTATCAGCCGCTGCCGCACCTGCGAGCGGCAGCATGGCTGCCGTCACAAGCAAGGGCTTGAGCATTTTGTAGGTCATGGTCTCCTCCTTGAAGAGTTGTAATCGTGGTGACTGCAGGGGAGGTGAATCCCCATTAAATGCATACTGCAATTAAATGTGTCGTGCAAGTAATTATGGCGGCGCGCTTGGACCAACCCTGGGTCCCGAGTGCGAAATGTGCCGTTTCGGTTCGGCCCAGCAGGCTGGCCATGCGGATCGAAAGATCCATTGTGAGCTTCGATGGCAATTCGGTGCCATCTGTCTTCGCGGCGGACTTCACAATTGAACGACGGTCGGGCCACCCAGCTGTTGCGCCTTGACCGGATTACGCAGGCGACGCCTGAGTCGCGGGCAGCCGGTTTCCGTGACATCGTTGTTTTGCAAGGTTATGCCGCCTGCAAGGCCAAGCGTGGCCATCCCGAAGAACATGCATGTTTGCAAGGCCAGGCCATCGTGGCAGCGGCAGCTTGAAGTGAAGGAATTCGAGGCTTCTCAAAGCATGGGCCATATTGTCTTGACCAGGGACAAAGGGCTCTTCCCACACGATCGAACAGGGTCCCAGGATCAAGGGCCTTGCCTTTCCGATGAATCGACATCGCAATTGCCATAACCTTGAGCCATTTGGCTTCACCGCCAAATGCGGTCCCCAGGCCTTGGGCAGCGATACGCCTGATCCTTCTGCTTTGCCTTGCGAACCTGAAGGCCGGACAGGGAATTCGCGGGTGTCGAACCCCACTTCCGGAACTTCACGGGCCGACGCTTCAACCTATGCCCGCAACGCGATGCGATCGTGCGCGTATCGATGTGCACCAACGAGCAGGGAGATGCCACAAGATTCCTTGTCTTGCGAGGCACTTGGGCACACATGCTCGGGATGACTGGTGCCCAGGAGAGGACTCGAACCTCCACGTCCATAAAGGACACTAGCACCTGAAGCTAGCGCGTCTACCAATTCCGCCACCTGGGCAGGTGGATCGAAGGTTGGGAATAGGCGCGGGCGCAGACCGTGTCAACGATCATTGCGCGGCGAATTGGACCTTGCCCGGTAACATGCGCAGGGCTACACCCTAAGGACCCTAAAGCGGAACTGGCGAAGGTGCAGCGCATGTCGCGACTGGTGGTCATCTATGGCGGATCCGGATTTGTCGGGCGGTACGTCGCAAACCGCATGGCGCGGGCCGGTTGGCGCGTCCGCGTTGCGGTTCGGCGGCCGAACGAAGCCATCTTCGTCAGGCCAAGGGGCACGCCGGGCCAGGTCGAGCCGGTCCTTTGCAACATTCGGGAAGACAATTCCGTGCGGCAGGCGGCGCAGGGAGCCGAGGCCGTCGTCAATTGCGTAGGCACGTTTGACGCGTCCGGACGGAACAGCTTCAACGCAGTCCAGCAAGTCGGTGCGGGTCGCATCGCCCGCATTTCCGCAGAAGAAGGCGTGTCACGGCTGGTGCATGTCTCAAGCATCGGAGCCGACCCGGCCGCGGAAAGCGAATATGCAAGCAGCAAGGGTCTTGGAGAGGCGGAAGTGACTGGCGCCTTCCCAGGGGCGGTCATCCTGCGCCCTTCGGTGATTTTCGGGCCCGAAGACCAGTTCTTCAACCGCTTTGCAGCCATGGCCAGGCTGTCGCCGGTCCTGCCGCTCGTCGGGGCCGGGACGATGTTCCAGCCCGTCTATGTCGATGACGTGGCCGCCGCCGCGGAGAATGTCGTTCTCGGAAAGGCCGACGCGGGAATCTATGAGTTGGGCGGGCCGGACGTCGCCAGCTTCCGCGAACTGATGGAGGGGATGCTCGGGGTCATACGTCGACGCTCCCTGATCTTGGGCTTGCCCTTCTGGGCCGGCCGCGCCATCGCCCGGACCAGCGGTCTCGCCTCGTTCCTCACCTTGGGTGTCCTGAAGCAGCCCATCACGCTCGACCAGGCAATTGAGCTGAAGCGCGACAATGTCGTGGCCCCCGATGCCCGCACCCTTGCCGACCTTGGCGTGCACCCAACGTCCATGCATGCAGTTTTGCCAACCTATCTTTGGCCCTATCGTCCCGACGGGCAGTATTCCGACATCACGCGAAGCGCCCGCAATCTACGCGGCTAGGCCGTAGGACCAGGCAAGAAGGGCCAGGCCGAGGACAACCCTGTAGATCACGAAGGGCGTGAAACTCACTCGCGCGATCAGCCGCATCATGAAATGCAGCGCCGCGAGGGCGGCGACAAAGGCAAGGGCGGCAGCGATGCAGCCGTCGCGCACCTTGGGCAGGTCCAGTGAGGACGCGACTTCCAGGCCCAGGAGCGTTCCGGAGGCAATGATCGTCGGGATCGACATCAGCATGGCCAGGCGGGCGGCATCCGGGCGGGCAAATCCGAGACGCCGTGCCGCCGTGATGGTGATGCCGGACCGCGATGTTCCGGGGATCAGGGCGATTGCCTGCCACAGGCCCATGACGATGGCGTCCCTCGGGTTCCAGTCACCCGTTGTCCGGGTCCTGGATCCGGTGCGGTCGGCCCACCAGAGCACGATCCCGAAGATCAGCGTGGCCCACGCGATGACCGTGACCGAGCGCAACAAGAGGTCAAGGCCGGTCAGCCTGAAGGCCAGGCCCGCAATGATCACGGGAACGGTTGCAAGCGCGAGCAGCAGGGCAAGCCGCACGTCAGGCCCGTCGAACCGGCCCGAGGCCATGCGGGCCATGCCCGACAGGACACGCGACACGTCGGCACGAAAGTAGAGCAGCACGGCGCCGAGCGTGCCTACGTGAACGGCGACGTCGATCACGAGACCCTGGTCCTGAAGGCCTGCGAGGCTGGGCAGGAGGACGAGATGGCCGGACGATGAAACCGGCAGGAACTCGGTAATGCCTTGGATGACGGCAAGAAGGAACAACTGAAGCATTGGCATGCGCGGAGACCGCTCGATTCTGTCAGCGCAAGACTAGGAACAAGGAAATTGCACGCAAAGCGGGAAATTAGATCCGATACGGCCATTGTTTGAGGGTCAGACGTCGGAAAATTGCGGCTCTCGCCGAAAACCTGACAATAATGGGTCAAATATTATGACATAATCGCTTTCACTTTGCGGCGAAGGGTCGTATGAAGGTGCCTTGGATACCGGGAAACGTCATGGCCGCCACGCCAATGCTCAAGTTCGTGACGATCGGGCGGGACATGCCCGAAAAGCGCGCCGCCGACGAGCGGCGTGCGGACTTTCGCGAGATCTATGCCGAATATGCCGCCGCCAAGGCCCGGGAGCAGGCCGGAAGGTGCAGCCAGTGCGGCGTGCCCTATTGCCAGACGCATTGTCCGCTGCACAACAACATTCCCGACTGGCTGAAGCTCACTGCAGAAGGGCGCCTCCAGGAAGCGTACGAGATCAGCCAGGCAACGAACGCCTTCCCGGAGATCTGCGGGCGGATCTGCCCCCAGGACCGGCTGTGCGAAGGCAACTGCGTGATCGAGCAGTCCGGCCACGGAACGGTGACGATCGGTTCGGTCGAGAAATACGTCACCGACACCGCGTGGGCAGAGGGCTGGGTGCAGCCGATCGCTCCGGTCGTGGAGCGCGCGGAATCCGTGGGCATCGTCGGGGCGGGACCGGGTGGACTCGCGGCTGCCGAAAGGCTTCGCAGGGCGGGCACGCAGGTGACGGTCTATGATCGCCACGACCGGGCGGGCGGGCTTTTGACCTACGGGATCCCCGGGTTCAAGCTCGAAAAGGACGTCGTGATGCGACGGACCGCGCACCTCGCGGACGGGGGCGTCGAGTTCGTGCTGAACTGCAATGTCGGAACGGACGTCCCGTTCGAGGAAATCCGCTCCGGGCATGACGCGGTTCTCATCGCGACGGGCGCCTGCAGGAGCCGTGAACTGAAAGGCCCTGGCAGCGGCGCGAAGGGCATCGTCCGTGCCATCGACTACCTGACGGCATCGAACCGAAAGGGCTTCGGTGACAACGTGCCGGAATTCGACTCGGGCGAGATGGATGCGGCCGGCCGGAGGGTCGTCGTCATCGGGGGTGGCGACACGGCAATGGATTGCGTCCGCACGGCGGTGCGGCAGGGCGCGACGAGCGTCAGGTGCCTCTATCGCCGTGACCGGGCGAACATGCCGGGTTCGCAGAGGGAAGTGGCGAATGCCGAAGAGGAAGGCGTCGAGTTCGTCTGGCTGACTGCGCCGAAAGGGTTCGCGGGCGATGCCGTCACCGGAGTCATTGCGCAGCGGATGCGGCTCGGCGCTCCGGACGCGACGGGTCGGCAGGTGCCGGAACTGGTCGAGGGATCGGACTATGTCGAAGACGGCGATCTCGTCATCAAGGCGCTCGGCTTCGAGCCTGAGAACCTGCCGGGACTCTGGGGGGCGGACGAGCTTGAAGTGACGCGCTGGGGAACGGTCAGGGCGAGATTCCGGACCCACGAGACGTCGATGGACGGCGTCTACGCGATCGGAGACATCGTGAGGGGCGCCTCGCTCGTGGTCTGGGCGATCCGTGACGGTCGTGATGCGGCCGATGCCATCCTTGATCGCTTCGGGCGCCAGGCCATGGCGGCAGAGTGAGCGCGTTGATCGACGTGCGCAGTGGAAGAACGGAGGTGAGAGGACCATGGACAAGAAGCTGACAGGATCCTGCCTTTGCGGCGCATGCGAGGTGACCGTGCGACCGGCAGAAGACAAGATGCATGCCTGCCACTGCGACATGTGCCGGGCGTGGACGGGGTCGTCGCTGATGGCGGTCAAGGTGTTGCCGGCCGACCTGGACGCCAAGGGACCAGTCCGGACACGCGCGACTTCGGCCTGGGCGGAGAGGGCGTGGTGCGATGATTGCGGTTCGTCGCTGTTCTACCGGGTGACCGCGCCCGGGCCCTATCAAGGCGTCACGCATGTCGCGACGGGACTGTTTGAGAACGCGGGCGGGCTGACGCTTGCCAGCGAGATCTACACCGACCATCGCCCGGACGGATACGCGTTTGCGGGCGAATTGCCCGGCATGACCGAGGCGGAAGTCATGGCAAAGTTTGCCGGGGAAGACAACGAATGAACACGCACGGCGGAACCTGGGCGGCCGAGGAAGCCGTGCGCCGGAGGCGGTTGGCGGAGAACGGCCTCTATGCCGAGGAATTCGAACGCTCGTCCTGCGGCGTCGGCCTGGTTGTCTCGATCGACGGAAAGTCCTCACGGAAGGTCGTCGAGAAGGGCATCAACGCCCTGAAGGCGGTGTGGCATCGGGGTGCGGTTGACGCGGATGGCAAGACCGGTGACGGGGCCGGCATCCACGTGCAGATTCCAGTGCCGTTCTTCCATGACCAGGTGAGGCGTACCGGTCATGAGCCTCGACGGGACGAGCTCATGGCCGTGGGCCAGGTTTTCCTGCCGCGAACGGATTTCGGTGCGCAAGAGACCTGCCGGACCATCGTGGAGACCGAGATTCTCCGAACGGGATACTCGATCTATGGCTGGCGGCATGTGCCGGTCAATGTCAGCGTCCTCGGCGAGAAGGCCAACGCGACGCGGCCCGAGATCGAGCAGATCCTGATTTCCAATTCAAAGGGCGTCGACGAGGAGGCCTTCGAGCGGGAACTCTATGTCATTCGTCGCCGGATCGAGAAGGCTGCAGCGGCGGCGCAGGTCACCCAGCTATATCTCTGTTCCCTTTCCTGCCGGTCGATCGTCTACAAGGGAATGATGCTCGCGGAACAGGTCGCCGAATTCTATCCTGACCTGAAGGATGAGCGCTTCGAGAGCGCGTTTGCCATCTATCACCAGCGCTACTCCACGAACACCTTTCCGCAGTGGTGGCTGGCGCAGCCGTTCCGCATGCTGGCGCACAACGGCGAGATCAACACGCTGAAGGGCAACGTGAACTGGATGAAGTCGCACGAGATCAGGATGGTCTCGGGCGCTTTCGGCGACGCCGGCGAGGACATCAAGCCGATCGTTGCGAACGGCGCATCGGATTCGAGCGCCCTGGACGCCGTGTTCGAGGTCCTGGTGCGCGCCGGCCGAAACGCGCCGATGGTCAAGACCATGCTCGTGCCGGAAAGCTGGTCGCGGCAGGCGGTGGAACTTCCGCAGGCGTGGCGCGACATGTATTCCTATTGCAATGCCGTCATGGAACCTTGGGACGGCCCTGCCGCACTGGCAATGACCGACGGTCGCTGGGTCTGTGCCGGACTTGACCGGAACGGGCTGCGCCCGTTGCGCTACACCGTGACCGGTGACGGTCTCCTGATCGCGGGATCCGAAACGGGAATGGTGCCTGTGACCGAGGAGGCGGTCGTCGAGAAAGGTGCGCTTGGCCCCGGGCAGATGGTTGCGGTCGACATCGAAGAGGGCCGGCTGTTCCGTGATGCCGAGATCAAGGACCGTCTGGCGGCATCGCAGCCATTCGGCGAGTGGGTCGAGAAGATCGTGGAACTGGACGACGTGCTCTCTGGACTGACCGAGGTGCCGTTGTTCACGGGCTCGGAACTGAGAAAGCGGCAGGTCGCTGCGGGCTACTCGGTGGAAGAGCTTGAGCATGTGCTCGCGCCCATGGCCGAAGACGGAAAGGAGGCGATCGCGTCCATGGGGGACGACACGCCGAGCGCAGTTCTTTCGGATCGGTACAGGCCGCTCAGCCACTACTTCCGGCAGAACTTCAGCCAAGTGACGAATCCGCCGATCGACAGCTTGCGCGAGTACCGGGTGATGAGCCTCAAGACCCGGTTCGGAAACCTGAAGAACGTGCTCGACCAGGACAGCAGCCAGACCGAAATCCTGATGCTCGATTCCCCCTTTGTCGGCAACGTCCAGTTTGACCGGCTCTGTGCCACGTTCGTTGGGGACATGGTCGAGATCGATTGCACGTTCCCGGCGGGCGAGGGGCGCGGCGCCCTGTTGCGGGCATTGGAGCGGGTGCGGTCCGAAGCGGAAGACGCCGTCCGCTCGGGAGCTGGCCATATCGTTCTGACCGATCACAATCTCGGCGAGGACAAGGTCGGGATGCCGATGATTCTCGTCACCAGCGCCGTTCACAGCTGGCTTACCCGGAAGGGACTGAGAACGTTCTGCTCCCTGAACGTACGCTCTGCGGAGTGCATCGACCCGCATTACTTTGCCGTTCTTGTCGGCTGCGGGGCCACCACGGTCAACGCGTACCTGGCCGAGGACTCGATCGCCGACCGGATCGAGCGAGGGCTGGTAGACGGTTCCCTTTCCGAGGCGATGGCTCGGTATCGCGCCGCGATCGATACGGGGCTTCTCAAGATCATTTCGAAGATGGGCATCAGCGTGATCTCCTCGTACCGGGGCGGGCTGAACTTCGAGGCGGTCGGACTCTCCCGCGCGCTGGTCAACGAGTACTTTCCCGGCATGCACAGCCGGATCAGCGGGATCGGGGCAAGCGGCATCCAGACCAAGGTGGAACAGATCCATGCGTCCGCGTTCCAAGGCGAGAATGTCCTGCCGATCGGGGGGTTCTACAAGGCGCGCAGCAGTGGCGAGACACATGCCTGGGAAGCGACGTCTATGCACACGCTGCAGGCCGCCTGCCAGCGCGGGTCATACCCGATGTGGCAGCAGTACTCGCAAAAGATGCAGGCAATGCCGCCGATACACCTGCGCGACCTGCTGGACTTCAAGCCTCTCGGCGATCCGGTTCCCCTCGAAGAGGTCGAAAGTGTCAACGCGATACGGAGGCGCTTCGTGACCCCGGGCATGAGCCTCGGGGCGCTAAGCCCGGAAGCGCACAAGACGCTCAACGTGGCGATGAACCGGATCGGCGCGAAGAGCGACTCGGGCGAAGGCGGCGAGGATCCGGCGCATTTCACGCCGGAGCCCAACGGCGACAATCCTTCCGCCAGGATCAAGCAGGTGGCCAGCGGCCGCTTCGGCGTGACGGCGGAATACCTGAACCAGTGCGACGAGCTTGAGATCAAGGTCGCCCAGGGTGCAAAGCCCGGCGAGGGCGGACAGCTGCCCGGCGCGAAAGTGACGGAACTGATCGCGCGGCTCCGGCATTCCACGCCCGGGGTCTCGCTGATCAGCCCGCCGCCGCACCACGACATCTACTCGATCGAGGATCTCGCGCAGCTGATCTACGACCTCAAGCAGATCAATCCGCGGTGCAAGGTGACGGTGAAGCTGGTCGCCTCCTCGGGAGTTGGTACGATCGCGGCGGGCGTCGCCAAGGCGATGGCGGACGTCATCCTGATTTCGGGCCACAACGGGGGCACCGGCGCGTCCCCCGTGACCAGCATCAAGTATGCTGGCCTGCCTTGGGAGATGGGGCTGACCGAGACGCACCAGGTGCTGGCCATGAACAGTCTGCGCGATCGCGTGGTCCTGCGCACCGACGGCGGGTTGCGGACAGGCCGCGATGTCGTCATGGCCGCCATGATGGGCGCCGAGGAGTACGGGATCGGCACCGCGGCGCTCATTGCCATGGGATGCATCATGGTGCGCCAGTGCCAGTCGAACACCTGTCCGGTGGGAGTCTGCACCCAGGACGAGCGCCTGCGGGCGAAGTTCGCGGGTTCGGCGGACAAGGTGGTGAACCTGATAACCTTCTATGCGCAGGAGGTGCGCCAAATCCTGGCCTCGATCGGTGCGCGATCGCTGGACGAAGTCATCGGTCGTGCGGACCTGCTGAGCCAGGTCAGCCGTGGATCTGCGCATCTGGACGACCTGGATCTCAACCCGCTCCTGATCACCGTCGATGGCGCCGAGAAGATCGTCTACGACCGGACACGCGACAGGGCCGCGGTCCCGGACACGCTCGACGGCGAGATCGTGAGGGACGCGGAGCGGTTCCTAGAAGACGGCGAGAAGATGCAGCTCTCCTATGCCGTGCAGAACACGCAGCGGACGATTGGAGCGCGCACCTCAAGCCATATCGTGCGGAAGTTCGGCATGCACAACAACCTGCAGCCGAATCATCTGACCGTGAAGCTTCAGGGATCGGCCGGCCAGTCTCTGGGGGCCTTTGCGGTGTCCGGACTGCGGCTGGAGGTGTCGGGCGATGCCAACGACTATGTCGGCAAGGGCCTGTCGGGCGGCACGATCATCGTTCGCCCGCCGATGGCCTCGCCGCTCGTGGCCGACCAGAACGTGATCATTGGCAACACCGTGCTCTATGGCGCGACGGACGGCTGCCTCTTTGCGGCCGGGCGTGCCGGCGAGCGGTTCGCGGTGCGGAATTCGGGGGCCAGGGCCGTGGTCGAGGGCTGCGGGAGCAATGGCTGCGAGTACATGACCGGCGGAGTCGCCGTCATTCTCGGCAGGACCGGCGCGAACTTCGCGGCGGGGATGACGGGGGGCATGGCCTATCTGCATGATCCCGATGGCGCGTCGATGGCGCTGGTGAACCTTGACACGGTTGTGTGCGTTCCGGTCAGCCAAGGTCACTACATGGACCAGCTCAAGGGGCTTGTGGAGCGGCATCTGGAAGATACCGGAAGCCGGAAGGCGGCCGCAATCCTGCAGCATTGGGAGGACGAGAGCGGCAATTTCCTCCAGGTCGTGCCGAAGGAAATGCTGGACAAGCTGGTCGTGCCGCTCGAAGGGCTGGGTGAGGCCGTCCCGGCGGAGTAGCCACGCGTTTTGCCGGTTCATCGGGCGCTGCGCAGCGACGTCAAGGAAGGGAATGACGCCGTCTTCTCGCCGCATGCGGGTGCCCGAGGCCTTTCGCCTGTGCACTGAGTCGTCGGTTCAGACGCAATGCCGCCTGATTGGCACCGGCTTCCAATGGCGTTGCATCACGGGTAGAATGCTCGCAACTTCGGAGGAATTCGCTGTCACGGAGAAGCTTCATGGACCGGTTCGGTTTGATGCCTTTCCCATCGTGTCGTCCATACTCCCGCTGTCGTCCCTTCCGCCGGGAGAGGCTAGATCGGGACATCGTGCCGTTTGCCGAAACGCATTGCGTTCCAGCGGTGAAGGCGGATCTCGCGGGGTGTCGGGGTGACCAGCGCCAACGGCCCCGGTTCAGATGCGCCGATTCCGAACGCCTCCCGTCGCTGTCCCGCAATGCGCGCCGTGCCGCCACGGCATTGCCCGCGCGCCGCTGCCGTGAAGATCGGGCGGCGGCCCGCCCTTCCGGCCTGAACCGCTTGGCCGATGTCGCTGGCTCGGCCAAGCGCACGGTCCCGCTGCATGATGCAAAGCGCACGCCGCGGAGTTCGGCGAACCGAATTTCATGGTGCGATTGCGCCATTTTGCCGGTGTCGGCTCTCGCCCGGAGATTCCGGGCAGTTTCGGCTGGATCCGGGGCGAGACGCTTGGTCCCGGACGGGCTGGGTCTGCACGTCCGGCAGCATCGTGAGCGGAGGCGGGCAACGTAGCGCCGATGACCGGGGAACGACGATTTCAAGCCGAAGCGGCGACAGTGCCAGGTCGTCTTCCGTCGATCTATGTGAACGGTTACGCCAAGGCGCGCTCAGTCGACCCCGGCGCAGCCGACAACTACATCGGGCACACATGGATCGGCGATGTCGAACTTGATCCGGTGATGGAGGAGCTTGCTGAGCTGCCGCGCGCCGAAATGAACCGGTTCATCGCCGCGGGCATCGATCGCCGGCCCGAGGTGCTGCGCGAAGGACCGAAGGCACTGCGAGACTTCTTCGAGGGCATTGACGATGCCCCGGACTGGGTCGACCACGCAAGTTTCGATCCCGGAATTCGCGCCTTCCATGCAAATGCCGTCCCGATACTCGCTGCATTCGTGGCGGGCTCACTGATCGAGGGCTTTGCAACCCTTATCGCCAAGTCGTTCTTCATGACCGGACGCGTGATCGACAAGGGCGCCAGGCGCCTGCGGCAAAACAATCGCCACCAGGTGGAGGTCTTTCACCCCGGTGGGCTGCGACGGGATAGCGACGGTTGGAAGCTGTCCGTCAGGATCCGGTTCATTCACGCCCAAGTGCGGCGTCTGATGGCGGATTCAGGAGAGTGGGACGTGGATACCTGGGGGGTCCCCATAAGCGCGGCCAACCTGGGTTACGCCATCGCCTGTTTCTCCTCGCGAACGTTGGTGCACGCGATCGCGTTGGGCGGCCGATTCAGTCCCGAACAGCGCGAGAGCTACTGCGCGATTTGGCGATACACCGGCCACATCATGGGGATCCCCGAGAGCATCCTGTACACGACAGAGGAGGAGGCGCGGCACATGTTCAGGATCGGGTTCCTTTGCGAGCCGGATTCCAGCGACGAATCGGTGGTCATGGCAAACGCGCTGATCAATTCCGCTCCCCTGGTTGCGGGCATCTCGGACCCGGCCGAACGCAGTGCACTGGCGAATCGCCTCATTTTCCCGATTTCCCACGCGCTCATCGGCAGCGAAGTCGCCGAGCGGTTGCGATTTCCGGCGTGCACGAAGCTGAACGCGCGGAGGACACTGTTCCTGCACTGGCTCGATACTCGGCTCAAGGCAGGATTTCCGCGACTGTTCAAGGGGGGTGGCGCGAGCACGATGGAAAAGCTCTTCGAAGTGTCGTGGTACGATCCGACGGGCATCAGCTACAGCCTGCCCGACCACTACGAAACGGAGCGGTCCTCGCAATGGTGAGCTTGCTCATGCCCCGCTACCGACCTTCGAGGGCCATTCCGTGAGTGGCGTCGTGCGGGCAAGGGCACGAACCTCCCGCCGCGCTTGCCCGACGGCGACGGCAGCGCGGTGACGTGGGGCCGGGGTCCTCTTGTGAGCCCCACTCTGTCAAGCCATTTTCCCTTCCCTCTTCAAATTCACATCAAAAGGGTTGTTGTTGCTGTCCTGTGGAGCCTGTGGGCGAGAGGCCCGCGAGTGTGGGCAACGCAGTGGACGACGCCCCGGAATTGGAGTGGAGCCGGACCCGGAATTCATTTGCCGCTATGATGTCGCCTATTGGGTTCGCAAGTGCGGTGGACCTGACCGCTGCGAGCGGGGAGGTCGGTTTGGCGCACTTGCGATGGCGTGGTCCAGGAGTCCGACAGAGGTCGAACACCCAGGAAGTTCGGCTGTGACGCTTCGGCCCAAGAGTGCAACGGATGCAAGTCCGCAATAAGAGGGACCGCTTGCCCTATCGCGTAATGACGCCGCAGGCGATGCGGGAGCCGGCCGCCCCTGCGGGATCGGACACATAGTCATCCGGCCCGTCGTGGATCACGATGGCCGCGCCGTCGGCGTCGAACAACGTGGCATCCAGCTTGAGCAGCGCGTTCAGCACCTCTATCTCCAGCACACCGGAGTCCGGCACGTGGATGTTGGGCATGTCTCCCGCGTGCATTCCCTCGGCGCTGTCAAACCCGTGCTTGGCCCCAAAAGGATTGAAGTGCCCGCCCGAAGACGTGAATGGCGGCTCGCAGATACCCACCGTATGGACGTGGAAGGCATGGGCGCCCGCCGGCAGGTTCTCGAGCTTCGCGTGCAGGAGCGTGCCGTGCGGGGTTGCGCGCAGCGTAACCGAGCCCACGGACTCCCCGTTCGCGTTCATCATTGCAGCCGATGCCAGCTCCGTCGCGCTTGCCGTGCCCGCCGCGGCGACCAGTGCCGCGGCGATCAGGAGCGCCGGCCTCTTCATCGGCACGTGGACTTTCAACATGGTGATTTCCTCCATCAGTGCGTGTGCATTGCATAGCATGCCGCCACGGAAAGTGTCACGCGGCGGGGATGAAGCGCGCTCTCACAATTCAATGTTGGCACGAGCTGCCGCGACGCCACGTCATTCCACGGAAACCAGGACAGCCTCCACGCGACGGTTCGCGGTACGTCCCGCCTCTGTCAGGTTCGATTCTACCGGCGACAGGTATCCGACACCTACGGCATCGAGTCGGTTCGGGTCGATGCCGAACGCCTTGATCAGTCGGTCCGCTACGGCCTCTGCCCTCCTTTGCGACAAAGAGGTGTTCGTCTCAAGCGATCCCCTGGCGTCGGTATGCCCCACCAGAACAATCCGGGCTGACGGATTGTCCACAAGCCAGGCCGCGAGTTCCGCCAGCGCAGGGTACGGTCCATTTCCCAGATCGGCGGATCCCGAGCCGAACTCCAGCGATTCAAGCACCACGTGACCTCTCTCCAACATGGTCGATACCAAGGTGCCGGGTACTTGAGTGGCATCGTCCGCATCTTCTTCCGTTGCCGTCTCCACGTCTTTCGTTTCCGGTTTCACTTCGGGAAAGCGTGCGTTGGAAACCTCGGTGACGTGAATGTTGCCTGCGCTGGTTGTCGGCGAAGCGACCAGGGCGACAGAATGAGGCTCTCTCGAAGGATGCCGCATCAGAAGGTAGCGATAGTTGCCGAGATCGACATACATGTCCGGCTCGCCGATCAGGTCGAGCTGAAAGCGGAAGTCAAAGTCGCCGCACTCGGCGTCCGCGCAGGAAAAGACCTGGACGTATCCCGCCTCCTCCAGCTTGGCACGAAGCGGCGCGATGAGCTGGAGCGTCGTCCATTGCACATCTGGCAGATGAAGCACCGTCTTTCGGATTGCACCCTCGGTTCCAGCAACGACGGTGCCTGGCGACCAAGGGGCTTCGGGCAGGCGGACGCTAGCGGCGTCGCTTGCCTCGACGGCAACGGTGACCGCGTTGGGAAGCGCAAGCTCAAGCGCCGATGCCGGCGTCGCGACGACAAGGCATATGGCGAGCGCAAGTCTCATGAAGCAACCCTGCTCGCATGTTCGCCGCTCAGCGGACCGGACTTCGACAGCTCCGCATTCCGACATCCCGCCTTCGCGGCACTGAGTTTGCGGGCGACAGCATGGACCGGCCGGCGAAGGGCGCCTCTTGCTGACTGTGCTGCCATGACGTGTTCGGGGGTCTCGTCCGGTCTCCGTCTCGGCGCAGCAGGCATCATCGAAACGAAGTGCGACTTTGCGGTCCCGACAATCGTTACGTAGATGCAGGGCATGATCGGAAACTCTCTTCCATGCAGGGAGAATGTCGCTGCCCGTTTGGCAGCAAGCATCGTTGCCGCGAGAAGAGTTGCGGGTGTGCGCCGGTTGTCGCCAGACGCTCGCAGACTGCCTTTGGAAGAGTGCGCGGACGCCACTGCACCCTCGCGCGCGGCATTCGGATTTCCTGAGGCAGGTGTTGTCACGACGCGTCGTCTCCGAAGGCGGCACGCAACTGCGCTGCCGCATGGTTGATCTGTTGGGGTTCGGTGCCCCGGATCACGACATTTGCCCCGTACCGGCCGTTCTGCCTGAAAGGGTAGGAGCCAAAACTCAGATTCGCGAATTCCCTTGCGAGCTCGCTCAATCGGGCGGCGATGTCACCTTCGGCTCGATCAATCCGCACGTTCTCGGAGAGCACCGGGTTTCCGCCAGCAATCGTGGGCAGAATGCTTGCGACCATGGCTTCGAAGATCGCCGGAACTCCCGCCATGACATGGACGTTTCCGATCGTGAAGCCCGGTGCTGCGGAGATCGGGTTGTCGATCAGCGTGGCGTCATCCGGAATCCGTGCCATGCGCAGCCTCGCCTCGTTCATTTCGATGCCCTGCCGATCATAGTGCGCCTGAAGGATGCCGCGCGCGTCCTGACGGACATCGATGGAGGCGCCCATGGCCTCGGCCACGCAGTCGGCCGTAATGTCGTCATGCGTCGGCCCGATGCCGCCCGAAGTAAAGAGGTGGTCGTGCTTGCGCGCAAGCGCCTTGACTCCCTCCACGATTGCCGTGCGGTCATCGGCAACCATGCGCACCTCCGTGAGATTGATTCCGGCCTCGGTCAGCTTGCCGGCAAGGTGGTGCATGTTGGAGTCGCGGGTGCGTCCGGAAAGAATCTCGTCGCCGATCACCAGCATGGCGGCGGTTGGGTTGGCCATGGAGTCTGTCCTTGTCCCTCTCCCAATGCCGGTATAGGGCCCGAGGCATGCGCTTTCAAACGCCTTTGGTGCCGGGCCGCCTGATCCGCCGCTACAAACGGTTTCTTGCGGACGTGGAGCTGGAGAAGGACGGCCGCACCGTGGTGGTGCATTGCCCCAATCCGGGGTCGATGCTGGGGCTTGCCGAAGAGGGCATGCGAGTCTGGCTCGAACCCAATGACGACTCGAGGAAGAAGCTGAAATTCGGCTGGCGCCTGGTCGAATTGCCACGTGGCCACCTCGCGGGCATCGACACATCTGTGCCGAACCGGATCGTTGCCGAGGCGCTGGCTGCCGGACACGTGCAAGGTCTTGCCGGTTACCGGAATGTGCGGCGCGAAGTGCCCTACGGTGCCAACAGCCGCGTGGACTTTCTGCTTGCGGAGCCTGGATTGCCTGACGCCTACGTGGAGGTGAAGAACGTGCATCTGAACCGCACCGGCGATGTGGCGGAATTCCCGGATTGCGTGACCGAACGTGGTGCCAAGCATCTCGCCGAGCTTTCGGCCATGGTGGCGAATGGATGTCGGGCGGTGATGCTCTATGTGGTGCAGCGGACGGATTGTGCCAGGTTTGTCCTGGCTCGTGACCTGGATCCTGGCTACGGCGCCTCGTTCGACCGCGCCCGTGCGGCGGGAGTGGAGGCGATCTGCCACGGAACGACGATCACGCGGGACGGAGTCGAATTCGCTTCCGAACTGCCGGTTCTCGAGTAGGTCGCGGACAGCAGGCGACTGGCGGTTTTTCCCGGAAGGCACTATATGGCTGGCGAGAAGAGGAAGTATGTGCCGTGTACGACTCCAGCAGGGGCCGTCTGACCAAGGACGGCATTCGCATTCATGATTCAGGGGATTTCGCCGGCATGCACCGGGCGGGTGCGCTAGCCGCGCACATTCTGGA
Source organism: Paracoccaceae bacterium (assembly GCA_965208685.1). Lineage (GTDB taxonomy): Bacteria > Pseudomonadota > Alphaproteobacteria > Rhodobacterales > Rhodobacteraceae > JAJEFO01. Next base: position 4,438,546 of record CBDBPL010000007.1, read on the forward strand.
CGAGATCGCTCCGTTGGTGGAACCTGGCATGGCCACAGACGAAATCGACAGGGCGATAGCGCGGATGATAGACGAGGCTGGCGCCACATCGGCCACGATCGGCTACAAGGGCTATCAGCATGCAAGTTGCATCAGCGTCAACCATGTCGTCTGTCACGGGATCCCTGGAAAGAAGCTGCTCAGGGACAAGGATATCCTGAACGTCGACGTGACCGTGATCGTCGACGGCTGGCATGGCGACACGAGCCGGATGTACGTTGCGGGCGACCTTTCCCGAAAGGCGGAGCGCCTGATCCAGGTTACTCATGACGCACTGATGAAGGGAATCCAGGCCATCAGGCCCGGCAACACGTTCGGCGACATCGGGCATGCCATCCAGTCCTACGTTGAGGCGCACAAGATGAGCGTGGTTCAGGGCTTTTGCGGCCACGGTCTCGGGCGCCTGTTCCATGCCCCGCCAAACGTCCTGCATTTCGGGCGACCGGGAACGGGAGCCGTGCTGGAGCCGGGCATGTTCTTCACCGTCGAGCCGATGGTGAACCTGGGCAGGGCCGAGACAAAGATTCTGGCAGACGATTGGACGGCGGTCACAAGAGACAAGTCGCTCTCCGCGCAGTTCGAGCATTCGGTCGGCGTAACCGATGACGGCTGCGACATCTTCACGTTGTCTCCAGCCGGCAAGTTCCACCCGACCTGGCTGTGAGGGCCTGGCTATTTCGGCTCGGTGCGGCGCGGGACGACGAGGAGCCGTGAGGTCTCCTGCCGAACCCGAACTTCACGGCATCTCTTTCATCGGAGCCAGGCATGGTGCGCCTTGCCTGAAATGACGCCCGCATGGCGGTCACCGCATCCGCGCGTGCTTGCCGGAATCATCAATTGCCGCGCGTGACGCCGGCCGTTGAAGCCGGCGCAACGGATCGACAGAGGGAAACGTAAGGCATGATCGGGCCGGATGAGGAAGTCGCGCCGAATCCGGGCAGGTCCCAATGGCAAAGGCAGCAAGACTCAAGGCGATGCACTGGCACATGACCCCATTTCTTGTTGTGAAGACCCGGCAAATTTGTCTCATTGTCACCAGGGGAGTTTGGAATGCAGCACCTGCTTGATCTTGAGACCTATCCCATCGATCGGCCAGACAGCGATGAATGCAAGGCCTTGTTCGAGCGGTGCCGGGCCGATCTGGCCGCACACGGCATGTACAACCTCGAGGGGTTTCTGAAGCCGGAAGTCGCGCATGCGGCGGCCGATGACCTCAAGCCGACCATGGCCAGCGACGGCTTTACTCACAGCCGGATGCACAACATTTATTTCAAGAAAGAGCTCCCGGGCCTCGCCCCGGATCATCCGGCCTTGACACGGTTTCAGACCGTCAACCACACGCTGTGCGCCGATCAGCTGGGCACCAACCCCGTCACCGAGATCTACGCCTGGCCACCGCTGGTGGACTTCCTGGCGATGACAATGGGCAAGCGGGCACTCTTTGTCATGGATGACCCGCTCGCACGGATCAACGTCATGGCCTATTTTGAGGGCGAAACGCTGAACTGGCATTTCGACCGCTCCGAGTTCACGACAACGCTGCTTTTGCAGGCACCGGAAGCGGGCGGAGACTTCGAGTACCGTACCGATCTGCGCACAGCGGACAATCCGAACTATGACGGCGTTGCCAGGCTGTTGCGGAACGAGGATCCGGATCTGCAGGTCGTCACGCCGACACCCGGCACCTTGAACGTGTTTCGCGGCATCAACACTCCGCATCGCGTGAGCAAGATCCGTGGACCGCGCGAGCGGATCATCGCGGTGTTCTCATACTACGACAAGCCCGGCGTCACCTTTTCGGAAGAAGAGCGAATCGGGTTCTACGGCCGTTCATCTTGACGCCGACTGCCTGGTAGAGATGATACCGGCCTGCCGGGGAGCCCGCATCGAAATGGCCGAAATCCCGCCTCTTTTCAGAGACGAGCGCAAGCTGACCTACTTGAACAGCGAGGGCTCGGACAGGCCGCTGGTCAGCCCGGTCGCGCCGGATGTCCTGGACCGGGCCCGCGCCTATCGGCTGGGCCGGTTTCGCGAGGCGATGGCGAAGGCCGATGTCGCAGCGCTGTTGCTGTACGATCCGATCAATATCCGCTACGCCTTCGACAGTTCGAACATGCAGGTCTGGACGGCGCACAACCCGATGCGCTACGCGCTGATCCTGGCAGACGGCCCCGCGGTCATGTTCGAGTTCAGGGGCTGCGAACATCTCAATGACGGCCTGCCTGGCATCGACGACCTGCGGAATTCCACCTCGTGGACGTTCATGGCCAAAGGCGACAAGTCGCCCCGACACATGGCGCGTTGGGCGGACGAGATCACGGAACTGGTGCAACTGCATGGAGGTGGCAACAGGCGCATCGCCATCGACAAGCTGGACGGCTCGCCGCTGCTGGCCCTGCAGGCGCGTCAGCTGGAATACGTCGAAGGCACCAAGCTGACCGAAATGGCGCGAGCGATAAAGTCGGCCGACGAAGTCAAGCTGATGCGCTGGACCATTCGCGTCTGCGAGGCAGGCATGGCACGGATCTATGACCACTCCCGTCCTGGGGTGACAGAACGCGAGCTCTGGGCGCATCTGCACTTCGAGAACGCCCGCTCGGGCGGCGATTGGCTTGAAACCAAGCTGCTGACCTGCGGGCCCAACACGACCCCCTGGTACAAGGAGTGCTCGGACCGCCTGTGCCAGTCGGGCGAAATGATCTCGTTCGATACGGACATGGTCGGGCCCTACGGCTATTGCGCGGACCTGTCGCGCAGCTGGACTTGCGGCTATTCCCCGATGACGGACCGGCAAAAGAGGCTCTATTCCACCGCGCTGAACCAGATCGATCACAATCTGGCGCTGCTGCAACCAGGCCTTTCATTTGAAGAGTTCAACGCGAAGAGCTGGCGCATACCGGCGAGGCACGTCGACTACCGCTACTCGCTGGCCTTGCATGGCGTCGGCATGGCTGACGAATGGCCCGTGGTGCCGTTGCATGTGGACTTCGACGAAGGGGCCATGTCCGGGCAGTTCGAGCCGGGCCACGTGGTCTGCATTGAAAGCCTGATCGGCGAGGAAGGGTCCGAGAGCGTCAAGCTCGAAACCCAGGTTCTGATCACGGAAAACGGGGCCGAACGGCTGGACAGCTTCCCTTGGGAAGAAGTTTGAGGGCCACGCCTGTCAATTTCCGGGCACCGTCACGCGATGTCGCACATCTCTTGTCAACTTGCCGTGCAGGCCCCCGAAGTCCGGCGTCGCGGTTGCGCGTGACCCCAGGATCGCGGACCGCTGCATGTCATGCGGTCTTGAAGACCTTCGGCGTGCCGAACGCGCCGCAGGGCCCGTCAGTGCCGGCGGCAGTCACGCTCCCAGAATTCCGGGCAGGTTCAGTCCCTGCGCGCGCGCGCATTCCAAGGCGATTTCATAGCCTGCATCCGCGTGTCGCATGACACCCGTGGCAGGATCGTTCCAGAGGACGTTCGCAATGCGGCGGTCGGCATCTTCCGTGCCGTCACAGCAGATGACCATGCCCGCATGCTGGCTGAAGCCCATGCCTACCCCGCCGCCGTGATGCAGCGACACCCAGGTTGCGCCTCCTGCGACGTTCAGCATCGCATTCAGCATGGGCCAGTCGGACACGGCGTCCGAGCCGTCCCGCATTGCCTCGGTTTCGCGGTTGGGAGACGCAACCGAACCGCCGTCCAGGTGGTCACGGCCAATGACGATCGGGGCCGACAGCTCGCCGGACCTCACCATTTCGTTGAAGGCAAGTCCGAGCCTGTGACGCACGCCCAGGCCCACCCAGCAGATCCGCGCCGGCAGCCCTTGGAAGGAGATGCGCTCCCGGGCCATGTCGAGCCAGTTGTGAAGATGCGGGTCGTCGACCAGCTCCTTCACCTTGGCGTCGGTCCTGTAGATGTCCTCCGGATCGCCCGACAGCGCGCACCAGCGAAACGGACCGATGCCCCGGCAGAAGAGCGGGCGAATGTAGGCGGGCACGAATCCGGGGAACGCGAAGGCGTTTTCCAGGCCCTCTTCCTGGGCCACTTGCCGGATGTTGTTGCCGTAGTCCAGTGTCGGCACGCCCCGGTTCCAGAAGTCCACCATCGCGGCGACATGCACCTTCATCGAGGCACGGGCGGCCCTCTCCACCGCTTTCGGGTCGCTTTCCTGCCTTTCACGCCAGTCCGCCACGCGCCACCCCTGCGGCAGGTAGCCGTGGATCGGATCGTGGGCGGAGGTCTGGTCGGTCACGATGTCGGGTCGAACCCCGCGATTGGCCAATTCCGGGACCACGTCCGCCGCGTTGCCTATCAGCGCGACGGACTTTGCTTCGCCTGCGCCCGTCCAGCGTTCGATCATCTCCAGCGCCTCGTCGAGCGAATCGGTCTTCTCGTCGACATAGCGTGTGCGCAGGCGGAAATCCGCGCGGGTCTCGTCGCATTCGACGGCAAGGCAGCATGCCCCGGCCATGACCGCCGCCAGTGGTTGCGCGCCGCCCATGCCGCCCAGACCGCTTGTCAGGATCCAGCGTCCGTTCAGGCTGCCGCCATAATGCTGACGGCCCGCCTCCATGAACGTCTCGTAGGTGCCCTGCACGATGCCTTGCGTGCCAATGTAGATCCAGGATCCGGCCGTCATCTGGCCGAACATGGCAAGCCCCTTCCTGTCGAGCTCGTTGAAATGGCTCCAGTTGGCCCAGTTGGGGACGAGGTTGGAATTGGCGATCAGGACGCGCGGCGCGTCCTTGTGGGTGCTGAAGATTCCAACCGGCTTGCCGGATTGCACAAGCAGGGTCTCCGTGTCCTCCAGCCCTTGAAGCGCCGCAACAATCGCGTCGAAGTCGGCCCATGTGCGCGCTGCACGGCCGATGCCGCCATACACCACCAGCTCATGCGGGCTTTCGGCCACGTCCGGGTGCAGGTTGTTCATCAGCATCCGCATCGGCGCTTCGGTCAGCCAGCTCTTTGCGGTGATCTCGGGGCCCGTCGGGGGAAAGACGTCGCGGACGTTGTGACGCGGGTCGCTCATTGATCTTTTCCTAGGCTAGAGGCCATGTCGGCCAAGGTTGTCAGGATGGACTTCAAACGGGATCGCAGGCGGCCAGCCTTCTCGGTGTCGCAGGTCCACGGCGGGGCTTCGTCCGTCAGGTAGGTCGATTGCGCCAGTTCCATCTGGATCGCGTGGCAGCCCGCGCCAGGGCGGCCATAGTGCCGAGTGGTCCAGCCGCCCTTGAAGCGTCCGTTCAAAATGGCGCTGTAGCCGGGCGCGTTCTCGCAAATTCTAAGGACGGCGTCTTGCAGCACTGGGGCACAGGTGGCGCCCAGATTGGTGCCGATGTTGAAATCGGGCAGCGTGCCGTCAAAGAGGAACGGGATCCGGGACCGGATCGAGTGGCAATCGTAGAGGATCGCCGCGCCATGCAATTGACGTACGCGATCCAGTTCGGCCTGCAGCGCTTCGTGATAGGGAGCGTGACAGCTTGCGTGGCGGGCCTCGACATCGGCCGCGGTCGGCGGGGTGTCCCAGATGTCATGCCCGTCGAAGTCCGTCAGTGGTACAAGAGCCGTGGTGTTCTTGCCCGGGTACAGGCTCGCCCCCGACGGATCGCGGTTGGCGTCAATGACATATCGATGAAAGGTTGCCCGAACGGTGGTCACGTCAGGCAGCAGATCGGCATAGAGCCGATCGATGTGCCAGTCCGTATCCGCCAGGGCACGCCCTCGTTCGTTGAGGCGCGCCTTGATCTCGTCTGGCACGTGGGTTCCCGCATGGGGAATCCCCAGCACAACGGGGCCCGTGCCAGGCGCGACCTCGACGGGCGTCATGCCAGCGACCCCCGAACATAGGCGGGCAGGTCCACGGCATCGGTCAGCGAACCGCTCGCGACGAGCCAGGCAGCAGATTCCAGGGACGGGGCCAAGTACCGGTCTTCGGTCACGGCCGGCACCTTGGCGCGCAGCGATTGCAGGACGTGCGCCAGCGCGGCGCTTGTTTTCAGCGGGGCGCGGAACTCGATTCCCTGCGCGGCGCACATGGCCTCAACGCCGAGGATCACGTTCAGGTTCGCGTTCATCCGCTCAAGCCGCCGCGCCCCGTGGGCGGACATGCTGACATGATCCTCCTGGTTCGCGGATGTAGGCGTGCTGTCAGTGGTGCAGGGATTGGCAAGGTGCTTGTTTTCGCTCATCAGGGCGGCGGTGGCCACTTCGGCAATCATCAGGCCGGAATTCAGGCCGGGATCCGGCGTCAGGAATGGCGGCAGGTCGAAGGACAGCGTGGGATCGACCATCAAGGCGACGCGCCGCTGGGCAATCGCGCCGATCTCCGACACCGCTAGCGCGATCTGGTCCGCGGCAAAGCCGACCGGTTCGCCATGGAAGTTCCCGCCCGAGACGATCGCGCCGTGCTCGACAAGGACAAGCGGATTGTCGGTGACGGCATTGGCCTCGATTTCAAGCGTGCGCCCCGCGGCATGGAGCATGTCCATTGCGGCGCCCGTGACCTGCGGCTGGCAGCGGATGCAATAGGGGTCCTGCACCCTTGAATCTCCTTCGCGATGGCTTTCGCGGATCTCTGACCCTCGCATCAGGTTGCGCTGCGCCTCGGCCACTGCGGATTGCCCGGCATGGCCGCGCAGGGCGTGGATCGCCGGGTGCAGGGGTGCAGTCGAGCCCATGATCGCGTCGGTTGACAATGCTCCGGTCACCACGGCGGTCGCGGCGTTCCGCCAGGCATCCCACAGTCCCGCCAGGGCGCAGGCGGTCGAGAACTGGGTGCCGTTGATCAGGGCCAGGCCCTCCTTCGCGCCAAGGACGATCGGGGTCAGGCCCGCCTTCTCGAACGCGTCGCCGGCCGGCATCCGGGCATTGTCAAGGACGGCTTCGCCTTCGCCAAGCATCGCCGCGGCCAAATGGGCGAGAGGAGCCAGGTCGCCGGACGCACCGACCGAACCTTGAACCGGAATGACGGGCGTCACGCCCGCGTCAAGCATGTCCTCGAGCAGGGTTACGGTGGACAGTGCCACCCCCGACGCTCCGCGCCCGAGCGACAGGAGCTTCAGCACCATCATCAGGCGGGTCGTGGCAACGTCCAGGGGCTCCCCGATGCCACAGCAATGGGACAGGACCAGGTTCCGCTGAAGGCTGCTTGTGTCTTCTGCCGCGATCTTGACGCTCGCGAGCTTCCCGAAGCCGGTATTGACCCCGTAGACAGGGTCGCTGCCGGCAGCGGCCTGTGCGACCATGCTTGCGGCGGCCTTGATCGCGGGATGGGCGGACCTGTTCAGCCGAGCCGACCGTCGCGTGGCCCAGATGTCGTTCAGCTGTGCAAGAGTTGCCGCACCCGGGTCCAGAGAGACGGTCATTGCCTTCCCGCGAAGATGCGCGCGTGCAAGGGGTTGAACCCGACGCGATAGGCCAGCTCGGCCGGGTGCGCGATGTCCCAGACGCACAGGTCTGCGCGCTTTCCCGGGACAATCCTTCCCCGATCCTCCGCTCCCAAGGCCTTTGCGGCATGTGCGGTCATTCCCAGGAGCGCCTCAAGCGGCGTCATCCGGAACAGCGTGCTGCCCATGTTCAAGGCCAGGAGCGGCGAGGTCATGGGCGACGAGCCCGGGTTGCAGTCCGTCGCCAGGGCCATGGGCACTTGATGATCGCGGAACGCCTGGACCGGCGGCACCTGAGTTTCGCGCAGCGTGTAGAATGCGCCGGGCAGCAGCACCGCAACCGTGCCGGACGCGGCCATGGCTTCGGCATCGCCCTCGTTGGCGTATTCCAGATGGTCCGCGCTCAGCGCACGGCGCTGCGCTGCAAGTTTCGCGCCTCCGATGTTCGACAGCTGCTCTGCATGCAGCTTGACAGGCAGTCCCAGCTCGGCGGCCACGTCAAACACGCGCGCCATCTGCGTGGCGTCAAAGGCGATCCCCTCGCAGAATCCGTCAACCGCGTCGACCAGGCCCTCCGCGTGAGCCGCCCGCAAGGCGGGGATGCAAACGTCGTCGATATAGGCGTCGCGATCGCCTTGAAATTCGAGCGGGGTTGCATGGGCGCCGAGAAAGCTGGTGCGCACATCCACAGGGCGCGCCCTTGCGATGGCCCGCGCGACGCGCAGCATCTTCGACTCGCTTTTCACGTCAAGCCCGTAGCCGGACTTCACCTCGATCATCGCGACGCCTTCCGCGATCATCGAGTCGACACGGGTCAGCGCATCCGAAAGCAGCGCATCCTCGTTCGCGGCCCGTGTCGCCGCCACGGTCGAGACAATTCCTCCACCGGCCTTCGCCACCTCTTCGTAGCTTGCGCCGTTAAGGCGCAGCTCGAACTCGGCCGCGCGGTTTCCGCCAAAGACCACGTGCGTATGACAGTCGATCAATGCGGGCGTGACGAGGCGTCCTCCGAGGTCTCTTGCCTCAAGGGCCTGGCATGGCGCGGGCAGGTCCGTTCGCGGTCCGACCCAAGCGATGTGGGTGTCCTTGATCGCGATCGCACCATCATCAACCAGTCCATAGCTGTCATCGTTCGCCAGCGTGGCAATGCGGGCATTGGTCAGGAGCATTGGGCGCGCCTCGCTTGCATTGGAAACCTGATCATGTTTTTGTATATACATAATATGATGTCAAGTGGACATAAAATGCGGATTTGGGCAGAATCGGCGCTGCTGCCGACTGGCTGGGCGTCGGAAGTGGCGGTGGCGGTGGGCGACTCCGGCCGCATTGCAAGCGTGGAGACGGGCGCCCCGAAAGCCGGGCATTGCGTTGGATTGCTGCTCCCGTCGCCGGTGAACGTGCACAGCCATGCGTTTCAGCGCGCGATGGCCGGGCTCACCGAGCGGAGAGGGCCAAGCCCGACGGACAGCTTCTGGACGTGGCGCGACCTGATGTTCCGTTTCCTGGGCCATCTCACGCCGGAGCACGTCGAAGCGATTGCCGCGTTCGTTCAGATGGAGATGCTGGAGGCGGGATACAGCACCAATGCCGAGTTCCACTACTTGCACCATACGCCTGCGGGGACGCCTTACGACAACATTGGCGAGATGTCGGGGCGCATCGCCGCTGCGGCGAGCAGGACCGGGATCGGCCTGTGCCTCTTGCCGGTGCACTATGAGTTCGGAGGATGCGACCGCCGCGGTCTCGGGCCGGGGCAGGTCCGGTTCGGGAACGGACTGGACCGGTTTCTTCGTTTGCGCGACGCGGCAAGCGATGCGTTGAGGGACCTTCCCGAAGACGCGCAGATCGGCGTGGCGCCGCATTCCCTGAGGGCTGTCGCTTCGGAGACCCTGAAAGCCTATGCCGATCGGTTCCCGGCTGGCCCGGTGCACATGCACCTTGCCGAGCAGATCCCGGAGGTAGAGGAGGTGCAGGCGCAATGGGGCGCGCGGCCGGTCGAGTGGGCCTTGGAAAACATGGCGCTGGATGAACGTTGGTGCCTGATCCACTGCACGCAGATGACGCCTTCCGAGACGACCCGTCTTGCCGCGACGGGCGCCGTTGCAGGACTGTGCCCGATCACGGAAAGCAGCTTGGGCGACGGGATATTTGACGGCGTGCGTTGGACAAGGCAGGGAGGCCGGCTTGCCGTCGGATCGGACAGCAACATCCGTATCGCGCTGAGCGAGGAACTGCGCACACTCGACTATTCCCAACGCCTCCGGGACCACACGCGCGCTGCCCTCGCAACTGAGCGAATGTCGACCGGACGGCATCTCTTCGAGCAAGTCCTGCAGGGTGGCGCGCAGGCTGCGGGCCGCAGGACCGGGCGCCTGGAGGCGGGCCACTGGGCAGACATGCTGGCGCTCGACGCCACGTCGGAGATCCTGCACGGATTTGGCGGAGACACCGTCCTTGATGCGTGGATCTTCGCGGGCGACGACAGGCTGGTTTCAGACGTCTGGTCGGCAGGTCGACACAAGGTCATGCAAGGCAGGCATGTCGCGAGAACTGAAATCGTCGCAGACTACGTGAGAACCATAGATGCCCTGAAAGGCGCCTTATGAACGTGCAGAATGCACAGACTTGGCGAAGCGTCCAAGAGGAGGTCCTGCGCCGGATTCACGCACGCGAATGGAAACCGGGAGACATGATCCCTAACGAAGCCGAGCTTGCCAGGGAATTCGGTTGCGCTCGCACAACGGTGAATCGTGCGTTGCGCAGCCTTGCAGAGGCCGGCTTGCTGGAGCGCCGGCGCAAGGCGGGCACCCGGGTCGCTGCACAACCCGTTGCCAAGGCGACGCTGGAAATTGCAGTGATCCGGCATGAGGTCGAGGACCGCGGCGCACGCTACGGATACCAGCTGGCCCTCCGGGAAACCCGCGTTGCGCCCACCCACGTAAGCGCAGCACTTGGTGTTGGAGTGCTGGACCGGCTCCTGCATGTCACGGCCCTGCATCTGTCGAACGATGCTCCATACGCGTTGGAAGATCGCTGGATAAACACCGTCCACGTGCCTGACGCCCTCGAGCAGGACTTTCGGTCCATCAGTGCCAATGAATGGCTGTTGCAGAACGTTCCCTACACTGGGGGCGATATCGCGTTTTCGGCGAAACCGGCTTCAGCCGAGGACGCGAGACACCTGAATTGCCCGGAAAACAGCGCCTTGCTCGCGGTCAACAGGCTGACCTGGGATCATGGTCAATCGGTCACGGCCGTTCAGGTCTTGTTTGCCCCTGGTCACCAGATGCGCACCCGGATCTAGGTCACGTTGCTGGCGGCATCCGCAAGTCCGGCAGTCCTTGCCTGGTCTTGTGCCGGCAGGCGCAAGCCGCGATGCCTCGGCCCCGAGAGCAATCGCCGATGCAGCCAAGTCCTCCCGGACGGGAGGCTGGTCGCCGAATCCCGTCGTGCGATTTCGGCGTGTTCAGGATTGAACGCACCCGGAATACGTCACATCTTTCCCGGGAGCGTGGCACAGTGCATGAGCCTGTCTGGCCAGGCGCGTGTCCGTGGCGGGCAGGACCAGCGACCGACCGGATGCCTGCCGGGCGCATGGTGAGGCGAATCAGGGAGATTTTCACTGGACGGCAAGATGCGCACTGAACCCGGCACCTTCGACCTCTTCATCATCGGTGGCGGCATCAACGGTTGCGGCATCGCGCGCGATGCGGCGGGGCGGGGCCTGAGCGTAGGCCTTGCCGAGATGAACGACCTCGCCTCGGGCACGTCCGGCGCGTCGACCAAGCTCTTTCACGGCGGCCTCAGGTACTTGGAGTATTTCGAGTTCGGCCTGGTCCGCGAGGCGCTTGCCGAACGAGAGGTTCTCCTGCGCGCCATGCCGCACATCTCATGGCCGATGCGCTTCGTGCTTCCCTATCATGGCGAAATGCGTTTCGACGTCGGGACGCCGGCGTCAAGGCTTCTCGCCGCTGTCATGCCGTGGATGAAGGGTCGTCGCCCGGCCTGGCTGATCCGGACGGGTCTCTTTCTTTACGACCATCTCGGAGGACGCCGCACTTTGCCGGGCACGGCCACGCTCGATCTTGACGTCGACCCGGCCGGAGAGCCCCTTGACTTGAAGTTTCGCAGGGCCTTCGAGTATTCCGATTGCTGGGTTCAGGACGCGCGGCTTGTCGTCTTGAACGCTCGCGACGCCGCCGCACGCGGAGCGCAGATCATGACCCGCACACGGGTCCTCTCGGCAGAGCGTGCGGACGGCTCCTGGCAGGTGACGCTGGAAGCTGCTGGCAAGACCCTTGAAGTTCGAGCGCGGATGCTTGTCAACGCCGGCGGTCCGTGGGTTGACGACATAACGGGCAACGTCTTGAAGGCGGACGCTCGCGAAGGCGTTCGGCTGGTGCGCGGCAGCCACATCGTGACCCGGCGGCTCTTCAACCATGAGAAGTGCTATTTTTTCCAGGGCACGGACGGCCGGATCATCTTCGCCATTCCCTACGAAGACGACTTTACCCTGATCGGTACCACCGACGAAGATCACGACGACCCGTTTCTGCCGCCCGTCTGCACCCCGGAGGAAGTGCGATACCTGCTGGACTTCGCTTCGCGGTACCTGAAGAAACCGGTGACGGCGAGCGACGTTGTGTGGACATATGCCGGAGTGCGGCCGCTTCTTGATGACGGCGCCGCTTCGGCCACCGCAGCCACCCGCGGCTATGTCCTGAAGCTGGACAATGCGGGCGGCGTGCCGATCCTGAGCGTCCATGGCGGCAAGATCACGACATACCGCAAGCTGGCCGAAGCGGCGCTTGCCATGATCGCTCCGCTTCTGGGAAGTCCGGCACGGGGCTGGACTGCAGGGGTGCCCCTGCCAGGCGGCGATCTGCCGGTTGACGGAACGGACGATCTTGTCGCGGAACTGCTGGCCGAGCATTCATTCCTGACCTGGAGCTGGGCGCGGCGGCTTGCCCGCACCTACGGCACCGAGACAAGGCAGATGCTGAGCGGGGTCCGCACGCTCGACGACATGGGACAGGATTTCGGCGAGTCGATCACCGCGCTGGAACTGGATTGGGTCATTGCCAACGAATGGGTGATGACTGCCGAGGACTATCTTTGGCGGCGGACGAAGCTGGGCCTCCGCGTCGACAAGGAAGGGGTCGAGCGGATCGAGGCCCACATCGAGTCCGCACGAACAAGGGCGAGCGGCGGAGATCGCGGAACCCAGCCCCGTTCGGCGAGCTGACGAGGCCGACGAAGCTCGCCCTTGAGTCACCGAGTGCCGGAGTCAACGCGAACCTGAGATGCACCAGCGTGCCGGGACCCGGGGGGCGGATTCGTGCTTGTGCGGATGCGGCGGGGCTTTCAGAATGGCTCCATGGCGGACCTCCGTTGGAAATCGGATCGAATCCAGACCGTTCAGCTTCGGCCATGGGCCGGAAGGGGCGGTGCTGCATGAGGCGCGACAAGTTCGATCTCGGCACGATGTTCAGGCGGCGCACGCCTGGGCGGGCGCGCGTGCAGGATTCCGGGCCGTGACGGGGCAAGGCGCGTGAGCACGCCGCTCCTGGAGGTGCGGGGCCTGCGGAAGGCGTATCCCGGCGTAGTGGCAAATGACGACGTGAGCTTCTCCGCCCGCCAGGGCGAGGTTCATGCGCTCCTGGGCGAGAACGGCGCTGGAAAGTCCACGCTGGTAAAGACGATCTACGGCCTCGTGCGTCCGGACGCAGGGCGCATGAGGATCGGGGGCCGGGACTACGTCCCGGCGTCACCGCACGATTCCCGTCAGGCCGGGGTCGCGATGGTGTTCCAGCACTTCAGCCTTTTCGAGGCGCTGGACGTTGCCGAGAATGTCGCGCTTGGCATGGAAGTGCCGCCGCCGATGCGCGAGCTTGCCACGCGCATTCGTGACGTGAGCGAAACCTACGGATTGCCGCTGGATCCGACGCGGCTGGTGGGCACGCTGTCAGCCGGCGAGCGGCAGCGGGTCGAGATCATCCGGTGCCTGCTGCAGGATCCGAACATCCTGATCATGGACGAGCCGACAAGCGTGCTTACGCCCCAGGAAGTGGCGATTCTCTTCGAAACGCTGAAGAGGCTGCGCGCCGAAGGAAAACTCATCCTCTACATCAGCCACAAGCTCGAGGAAATCAGGGCCCTGTGCGACTGGGCCACCATACTCCGGCACGGCAAGGTGACCGGATCGTGCGACCCTCGCCGGAAATCCGCGCGGGAACTCGCCGAGACAATGGTCGGGAGCGAACTGGCCTTGCCTGCAGCGAGGACTCGCGAGCCTGGTGAGGTCGCGCTGTCGATAGCCGGGCTGACCGCGGCGTCTGGCGCCGCATTCGGTACGGAACTGAAGAACATCTCCCTTGAAGTGCGGCGAGGCGAGATCCTCGGGATCGGCGGCGTCGCGGGGAACGGTCAGGACGAGCTGCTCGCGGTTCTTTCGGGGGAATCGCGCAGCCCGCCGGAGTCGATCCTGCTCGGCGGTTTGCCGATCGGTTCGTTCGGGCCGAACGAGCGGCGCGCGCTTGGCGTTCTTGCGGCCCCCGAAGAGCGTCTCGGCCACGCGACGGCGCCAGACATGAGCCTTGTCGAAAACGCGGCGCTGTCCGGCCGACGCCGCATGGGCATGGTCCGCCGCGGGTTCGTGAACTGGGGCAAGGCACGCGCGCATGCCGAAAACGTGATCGAACGGTTCGATGTCCGCGTTCCAGGGGCCGGGAGCGTGGCACGGTCGCTGTCGGGCGGGAACTTGCAGAAATTCGTCATCGGCCGCGAGATACTGCAGCAGCCGGACGTTCTGGTGGTGAACCAGCCGACCTGGGGTCTTGACGCAGCGGCTGCTGCCGCGATCCGGCAGTCCCTGCTCGACCTGGCGAGCCAGCGCGCCGCAGTCATCGTGATCAGCCAGGACCTGGACGAGTTGATGGAGATCTCGACGCGGTTTTCCGCGCTGAACGAGGGGCGGCTGAGCAAGCCCCGGGATACCGCCGGACTGACCCTGGAAGAGATCGGCTTGATGCTTGGCGGCGCCCATGACCTCGAGATAGGGCAGGTTCCCGCTGGATCCGGCCAGGCGGTCGAACCCGGGGAGGCGGTTCCGTGATCCGGCTGGAACGACGTCCTTCACCGTCCGGCGCATGGGCCTGGGCTACGCCGCCGCTCGCGGTGCTGGCGACGATGGTGGCGGGGGGCCTGCTGTTCGCGTTCCTGGGCAAGGATCCGCTGCTCGTGATCCGGACGATATTCTGGGATCCAGTCCTCGGCGAGTTCGCGTTCTACTACCGGGGCCAGCTGCTGGTGAAGGCCGGTCCCCTGATCCTGATCGCGATCGGGCTTTCGCTCGGGTTTCGCGCCGGTGTCTGGAACATCGGCGCGGAAGGCCAGTACATCGTGGGAGCGATCTGCGGTGCCGCCGTCGGGCTGGCCTTCTACCCGCTCGAAGCGCGATGGCTGATCTTTCCCCTGATGGTGCTGGCGGGCGGCCTTGGGGGGTTCCTCTGGGCGATGATCCCCGGATTTCTCAGGACGCGCTTCAACACGAACGAGATCCTGGTCTCGCTTCTGCTCGTGTATGTGGCCGAGCAGATACTGGCCTGGATGGCGCTCGGCCCCCTGAGGAGTCCGGAAGGGGCCGGGTTCCCCGGCTCGCGCAACCTCAGGCATTACGATGCGGCGGCGAACCATGAATTGATCGCTGGGTCTGGCATGCACTGGGGTGTCGTGGCCGCCTTCATTGCAGTCATTCTGGGCCATGTCCTGCTGTCCCGGCACATCCTTGGATTCAACATCCGGCTTGCCGGTGCGAGTCCGCGCGCCGCCCGGTTCGCAGGCGTGAACCCGGGGTTGCTGGTGCTGACCTGCCTGGGCGCGTCTGGAGCGCTGGCCGGACTTGCGGGGCTCTTCGAGGTTGCCGGCCCTGCCGGGCAGATCAGCATCGACTTCAACGTGGGATACGGGTTTACCGCGATCATAGTGGCATTCCTCGGAAGGCTGCATCCGGTCGGCATCCTGCTTGCAGGCTTCCTGATGGCCCTGACATACATTGGCGGAGAGGCGGCGCAGGCCACCCTGGGGGTGCCTGCGGCGGCAATCCAGGCGTTTCAGGGGATGCTCCTGTTCTTCCTCCTGGCGCTCGACGTGATGACGAACTACCGGGTCAGGACTGGTGCGAGGGCGCGGACATGATTGACGCCGGAACGGCTCGGCCGGCCATTCGCCAATTGGCCTTGTCGCGGGATCCTTGCCGTCATCCGGCGAAACGCCGTCGGCTGGTGTCCTGCCCAGGGCATCGGCGGCGAGGCCGATGGGCGTGGCATGGCGCGCCGAGAGAGGAAGGGCCGTCAAGATGGAGCTAGGGTCGATCAACCCCGCATTGCTGGTTTCGGCGCTGCTGCTCGCGTCAACGCCCATATTGCTGGCTGCCATAGGCGAACTCGTGGTCGAGAAGTCGGGAGTGCTGAACCTGGGCGTCGAGGGCATGATGATCCTTGGCGCGGTCGCCGGCTTCATGGTTGCGGTCGAAAGCGGCTCGCCCGCCCTGGGATTCCTGGCAGCCGCCGCTGCCGCCGCCGTGCTGGCGCTTCTCTTCGGGGTGCTGACGCAGGTTCTCCTGTCAAATCAGGTGGCGACCGGTCTGGGGCTCACGCTGTTCGGCCTGGGAATCTCTTCGCTGATGGGGCAGGGCTACGTAGGCGTTCGCCCTCCGGCATCGCCGAGACTGGACCTTCCCGTTCTTTCGGAACTGCCGCTCCTTGGGCCGGTCCTGTTCAGCCAGCACGCCCTGGTCTACCTGTCGCTGGCCATTGTTGCCGGCGTCTGGTGGTACCTGAAATCCACGCGTTCCGGCCTGGTTCTCCGTGCCGTGGGCGAAAGCCACGAGGCGGCGCACGCGCTTGGCTACTCCGTTCTTGGCACCAGGCTGGCGGCGATCGCCTTCGGCGGCGCACTTGCCGGGCTGGGCGGGGCCTGCCTGAGCCTCGTGATCGTGCCGCAATGGACGGAAGGCATGACGGCGGGTCGCGGCTGGATCGCGCTGGCGATCGTTGTCTTTGGTTCCTGGCGGGCATGGCGGGTTCTGCTCGGCGCCTATCTCTTTGGCGGCGTCAGCGTTCTGCAGCTGAACCTGCAGGCAGCAGGGATCGCGATTCCGGTCGAGCTCTTGTCGATGTCGCCCTACCTGATAACAATCCTTGTGCTGGTCATCATTTCGTCCGACAAAAGGCGTGCACAGGCCAATGCGCCGAATTCGCTTGGGCGCACGTTCCACGCCTCGGGCTGAGGAGGGTCCTTGCATTTGGAAAATGGGGGAGAACATGACGAAAATCGTACTTCTGGCGGCCGCGGCCGCACTGTCAATGAACCTGCCTGCCTTTGGCGGCAGCCATGGCGACGGGCCGGTCAAGGCCGGCTTTGTCTATGTCGGGCCGATCGGAGACGGCGGGTGGACCTATGAGCATCACCAGGGCCTTCTGGCCGTGGAGGAGCACTTTGGCGACAAGGTCGAGACCGTCTATCAGGAGAGCGTGCCTGAGGGCGCTGACTCCGAACGGGCGATGACCCAGATGGCGCTTCAGGGCGCAGACATCATCTTCACGACCTCGTTCGGGTACATGGATCCGACGATCAATGTGGCGGCCAAGTTCCCGGACGTGAAGTTCGAGCACGCGACCGGCTACAAGCGCGCCGACAATGTCAGCACCTATTCCGCGCGATTCTACGAGGGTCGTGCGGTGCAGGGCCATATCGCGGGCAAGATGACGAAGACCAAC
Organism: Paracoccaceae bacterium; assembly: GCA_965208685.1. Classification (GTDB taxonomy): domain Bacteria; phylum Pseudomonadota; class Alphaproteobacteria; order Rhodobacterales; family Rhodobacteraceae; genus JAJEFO01. Next base: position 4,455,734 of record CBDBPL010000007.1, read on the forward strand.
AAGATCGGTTACATCGCGTCCTACCCGATTCCCGAGGTCATTCGGGGCATCAACTCGGCCTACATCCATGCCAAGAAGGCAAACCCCGATGTCGAGATGAGCGTGATCTGGGTCTATACCTGGTTCGATCCTCCCAAGGAGGCGGATGCCGCGAAGGCGCTGATCGACAACGGCGTGGACGTTGTCTTGCAGCACACGGATTCGACTGCGCCGCAGGCAGCCGCCGCTGAGGCGGGCGTGATCTCGTTCGGCCAGGCCTCGGACATGTCGGAATACGCGCCGCTGCCGCGCGTCAGCTCGATCATCGACAACTGGGCGCCGTACTACATTGCGAGAGTGCAGGCCGTGATGGACGGAACCTGGGAAAGCGTTGACGTCTGGGACGGCATCGGCCCCGGCATGGTCGAGATCGGGGAAATCACGGATGCGGTGCCCGCGGACGTGAAGGCCGAAGCCGAGGCGATGCGCGACGCGATCGCAGCCGGAGAGTATCATCCTTTCACCGGCCCGCTGAACAAGCAGGACGGGTCGCCGTGGCTTGCCGAAGGCGAGACCGCCGATGACGGGACGCTGCTGGGCATGAACTTCTACGTCGAGGGGATCACGGGCGAAGTCCCCAACTGATCGCGCCTGCCCGACGCGGCGCCGGCCGATACGTCCGGGCGCCGCGTCGAGTCCTGCGAGCCATGTGCGGCTTCCTCGATCCTGGGGCCTGCGGAAACGGAAGCGAACGGAACCAATGCCGGGCTTGAGAACAGTTTCGGGGCAGGCCCTGTCGAGGTTCAGCTTCGGCACGATGCAGTTCGGAGGTGCCGCCGACGAAACCGCCTCTGCCGAGATGTATTCGGCTTGCCGGGAGGCGGGCATCAACTTCTTCGACACGGCGTTTCTCTATGCCGAGGGTCGTTCCGAGGAAATTGTCGGGCGGCTGGTCGCATCGGAACGTGACGACGTCTTCATTGCCACGAAATTCGGGTATCACGGTGCGGGCCGGTCTCGGGTCGAGGAGGAATTCGGCGCGAGCCGCAAGCGGCTTGGCATGGAGTCTGTCGACCTCCTGTATCTCCACCGCTGGGATGGCGAGACGCCGCTTGAAGAGACGTTCGAGACGCTGGCCGGTTACAGGGAGGACGGTTCGGTGCGCGCCCTTGGCGTTTCCAATTTCGCGGCCTGGCAGGTGATGAAGGCGCGAGAGGTCGCGCGCGAACTGGGCGTCGAGATCCGGTTCCTTCAACCGATGTACAACCTGGTGAAGCGGCAGGTGGAAGTCGAGATGTTGCCCATGGCCATTGCGGAGGGCCTGGCCGTCTGTCCCTATTCCCCGCTCGGCGGCGGACTCTTGACCGGGAAATACGCTTCCGGGGAGACCGGTCGCCTGGCCGCCAGCAAGAACTATGCCGTTCGCTACGGGTTTGACTGGATGCACGAGGCAGTGGCGAACCTGGTCAAGATCGCGGAGGAGGTCGGCGCGGCGCCGGCGACCCTGGCGGTGGCATGGGCCGCGTGGCATCCGGGCGTATGGGGTCCCATCATCTCGGGGAAGTCGATGGAGCAGCTTGCGCCGTCCCTTGCGGCCATCGATTTCGAGATCGACGACGCGCTCCATGCCCGGCTTTCGGCGCTGTCGCCTGCACCGCCCCCCGCGACCGACCGGTCGGAGGAAGCGTGACACGCGTTGCCATAGTTGGCGGCGGAATTGCGGGCCTGGCTGCAGCGGCGTCGTTGGCCCCGTCGGCAAGCGTCCTGGTGCTGGAACGCGAGACCGCGCTTGGCTACCACGCCAGCGGGCGTTCGGCGGCGATGTTCATCGAGGACTACGGGAATGACACCGTCCGCATCCTGAACAAGGCGTCACGCCCGGTACACGAATCACTCGACGCCTTGTCCCCGCGGGGGCTCTTGGCAGTTGCGTTTCCGGACGACGCGGATGCGTTCGAAGTTGACTTGGCCGCATTGGGCCTTGCGGAAGTTCCTGTAAGCGAGGCGCATTCGCGGGTGCCGATCCTGTCTCGTGACATCGTGCGGGCCGGGTATTCCGAGAACGCGCAGGACATCGACACGAACCGTCTCCTGCAAGCCATGGCTTCAGAAGCGCGGCGACACGGCGCCACGATACACGTCGGGGCCAGCGTCACGAAAATAGAACGTGCCGCTTCCTGGCATCTTTCGGTCGGGGACGAGAATGTCGTGGCCGACGTCGTGGTGAATGCTGCCGGGGCCTGGGCAGACGAAATTGCGGGCACGGCAGGCGTGGCGCAAATAGGGTTGCAGCCCTACCGGCGGTCGGTCGCGCGGCTGCCAGCCCCGGGCGGCCACGACGTCGGGAACTGGCCGCTGCTGATGGGGCCGGGCGATTGCTGGTACGCAAAGCCCGATGCCGGCGGCTGGATCGTCTCGGCAGCCGAGGAGGACCCGATGGAGCCGATGGATGCATGGGCGGACGACATGGTGCTGGCCGAGGGCATCGCGCGCTACCAGCCATACGTGACCGAGCCGGTGGTGCGCGTGGAAACCAGCTGGGCGGGTCTCAGGACCTTCGCCCCGGACCGCGCGCTCGTCATCGGCGAAGCGCCCGGCCACCCGGGATTCTTCTGGATGGCTGGTCAGGGCGGCTACGGATTCCAGACAGCCCCGGCGGCGGCGGCGCTTCTGGCCGACCTCGTGCTGGACAGGGCGCCGTCATTGCCTGCTGACGTTGTTGGTTCCCTGCTGCCGTCGCGTTTCGAGAGCTGAAGACACGCAATTCTCCCGTGACAAACGATCGAGGCAGGGAAATCGGTGGCTGTCGTGACTGGACACGCGAGGGCGTTCCCGCAGCCTCTCACGGATCCCGGATCGAGGCGATGATGTCGCGCACGGCTTTCACGGGGTCCGGCGCGTGATGGATCGGGCGGCCGATGACCACGTGGTCGGCGCCGGCCCGGATGGCATCGACCGGTGTCGCGGTCCTCTTTTGGTCGCCAGGGTCCGTGCCGCTCGGCCGGATGCCGGGCGTCACGATCAGCCTGCCCCTGGCTTCGGGAAGCGCACGGATTGCAGGGATTTCAAGCGGCGAGGCAATGACGCCATCGGCTCCGGCCTCGAATGCCCGTGCGGCCCGCTCCGCCACGAGATCGGCAATCTCGCCCGGCTTGGTCTGTGCAGCATCAAGGTCGCTTCGGTCGAGCGACGTGAGGAACGTGACTGCCAGGACTTTCATTGGGGAATCAGCCGCGCCTTCGCGGGCCGCGCCTACCACGTGCGGATCTCCGTGGACGGTCAGGAAATCGATGCCGGATCTGGCAAGGCCCCGCGTGGCTGCCTCGACAGTTGCGCCTATGTCGAAGAGCTTCATGTCCAGGAAGATGCGCTTGCCATGATCCTGCTTGAGCTCGCTTGCCAGGGCAAAGCCGCCGCCCGTCAGCATTCCCAGCCCGATCTTGTAGAAGGAAACGCTTTCGCCAAGGCGCGCGGCGAGATCAAGACCCGCGAGCGCGTCCGGGACGTCAAGCGCGACAATCAGGCGATCGTCAGACTGGATCATGGGCGCCGCCTAGACGTTTAGTGCGCTGAGGGCAAGGATAGCGTGTCCCGTGGATGGATTTGCATGACGAATTCCATGGTCGCGCGGAATGACGCATGCAGGCGCCGTGACGCCTGCATGGCTCCTGCAGTTCGGAAGGCCGAATCGGGCGGACTCAGCCTGCCGAACAAATGCAGGGAGTGCGCGCGACGATGCGCTCCCCGCGCTACCGGATGATGTTGGGCCGGAACTTCAGCCTTGTGCGGCGCTCTTTAGGCAAGTGACGGTTGAGCCGCCGGTTGACGAGGCCGAATGATCCGATCAGGGCCAGGGTCAGCAGGATGAAGTAGAAGGCGACGATCGGGTATGGGATGAACGGGTTGAACGTCTTGTCCGCAAAGTAGTTCGCGTAGTAGAGGGCGTCGCCCTGCTGTCTCCAAGTGGGGAACCCGGAAAAGAAGACCAGCGTCGTTGCGTGAAAGAGGAAAATGGCCTCGTTGGTGTAGGCTGGCCATGCGAGCCTCATGGTTGTCGGCCAGATGATGGAGACGAACCTCTTCCACCCCGTGAAGCCGTAGGCATCCGCCGCCTCGACCTCGCCGCGGGGCACCGTGCGTAATGCGCCAAAGAAGATCTCGGCGGAATAGGCGGCGGTGTTCAGCACGAGAACGATCAGGGCGCCGGCCTGCGCAGACGTGAGCCAGGGCATGTAGCCCGCCTGCTTGATGCGCAGGAAAATGAAATAGGCCAGGAAGAACTGGATGAAGAGCGGCGAGCCGCGAAACCCGAGGATGAACCACTCGGCAGGCTTCCTCATCCAGGGGCTGGAAGACGCCTTGCACAGCGCGACCGCATTGGCGATGAAGAAGCCGGCAAGCAAGGCGAGAAGGCCGAAGTAGATGTTCCAGATGAGCCCCGAACCGATCAGGGTGAATTGCTGGCACAGGTCGAAGCCCTCGCGCGGCAGGAGGCGCTCGCCGATGCCGATCGCGCGCAGGCCGTAGTCCTGGATGGTTTCCCAGCAGCTCATGCCGTTGCCCCGATCGTGGCCTGTCCGTGGCTGAGCCGGCGCGTGAGCCGCGACAGGACGACTTCGCTGAGCCTGGTGAAGGCAAGGTAGAAGACGAGCAGCGCGAGGAAGTACCAGAGCCGCCAGTCGCCATGCGGGTAGTCGGAGAAGCGCGCCTGTTTCGTGCCGCCCAGCTCGCGCGCCCAGTAAACGATGTCTTCAACGCCGAGCAGGAAGAGCAGGGGCGTCGCCTTGATCAGGAGCATCCAGAGATTGGACAGGCCGGGCAGCGCGTAGATCCACATTTGCGGGACGAGCACGTGCCAGAATGCCTGGCGGCGCGTCATGCCATAGGCTTCCGCCGTCTCGATCTGCCCGCGCGGCACCGCCTGCATCGCGCCGTGGAGCACGTTAGCGGCGAAGGCGCCAAAGACGATCGCGAAGGTCAGGACGGCGAGAAGGAAGCCGTAGACTTCATGAACCCATTGCGGCGCGTTGCCCAGCGGAAGCTTGGCCGCGCTGCAGACGACGAAATCGTTGCCCTGCCAGATCCTGTCTGTCCAGTCCGGGCACAGATACTGGTGACGCAGGAACTCGAAGCCCTGGTCAAGCGCGATGACGAAGAAGAGAAAGAACGCGATGTCCGGCACGCCGCGCACGATGGAGATGTATATCGTGCCGAACCAGCGAAGCGGCAGGATCTGGCTTCGTGCCGCCGTCGCGCCGGAGAAGCCGAAGAGCAGGGCGGTGGGAGCGGTGACCGCCAGGAGGACGAGGACGGTGACAAAGGACCAGTAGAATCCGAAATGCTTGCCCGTCGTCAAGTAGCACGCCATCCACCTTGCGGTGTCGAGCGTTTGCGGATCGGCGCAGAACCCGAAAATCGACCCGTCTCCCGCTACCGCACCGGGGCCTGGTCCGGCCCGGCGCGTCCTGCCGGATCACGCCTGCACGCCCCGTCAGGTCCGTCGCGGGGCGTGCGGAATGTCTTGCGGATCAGAACGGTTCGCCGATTTCCCATTTCACGATCAGCGCGTTCAGAGAGCCGTCGTCCTTCATGGACTGGATGGCCATGTTGAACTTCTCCTTGAGTTCGGTGTCGCTTTCCCGGATGCCCATGCCAACGCCGCCGCCGATGAGCTCGTTCCTGGCCAGGAAGACAAGGTCGGGATCTTCCGCCTCGATCGGCGTCAGGTAGGACTTGTCGGCCAGGACCGCATCAGCCTCGCCGCTCTTGACGGCTGCGATCGTCTCCTCGGGCGTGGCGAACTCCACCAGCGTCCACCCCTTCTCGGCGATGAAGGCGGCCTGGATCGTGTTGGTCTGCGCGGCAAGAACGGCGCTTTCAATGTCGATGTCATCGGACATTGCGAGATAGGCGGACGGGTCCGGCTGGCTGTAGTTCTGGGTGAAGTCGATGACCTGGTCGCGTTCGGCGGTGATCGACATGCCTGCGATGATCGTGTCATAGTTCCCCGAAACGAGGTTGGGGATGATCGAATCCCAGTCGTTTGTCACCCATTCGCAGGTGAGTTCCGCGCGCCTGCAAAGTTCATCGCCCAGTTCGCGCTCGAAGCCGTCCACTTCACCGGCATCGTTGAGATAGTTCCATGGAGGGTAGGCGCCCTCGGTGCCCATGCGGATGACGGAATGGCTGCCGGCATGAGCAAGCCCCGCACCGAGTGCGAGCGCCGCGATGGTCAGGATGAGTTTCTTCATTTGGGGTCTCCCTTTGCAATTCTGGTTTTCCTTGCCGTGCTGTTGTCAGGCTGCCCGGACGTGACTCAGGAACTGCCGCAGACGTTCGGTCCTTGGCGCGTCGAAAAGGGCATCGGGCGGGCCTTCCTCCTCGATGCGGCCTTCATGCAGGAACAGGACGTGGTCGGAGACGTCCCGCGCCATCGTCATGTCATGAGTGACAAGCAGCATCGTCCGGCCCTCTTCGGCGAGCGACTGTATGACCTTCACGACCTCCTGCTCAAGTTCGGGATCGAGCGCCGATGTCGGTTCGTCAAAGAGAAGCGCCCTGGGCTCCATGCAGAGTGCACGCGCTATGGCGGCCCTTTGCTGCTGTCCGCCCGAAAGCTGAGCCGGGTAGGCGTCGCACTTGTCGCCGATGCCGACCCGCTCAAGATAGCGCCGTGCCGTGTCCTCCACGTCGGCACGGTTCCGTTTGAGCACGGCAACGGGTGCCTTCATCACGTTCTGGAGGATCGTGAGATGAGCCCAGAGATTGAACTGCTGGAACACCATTGACAGGTTCGTGCGGATGCGCGTGACCTGAACCCGGTCTGCCGGCCTGCGGTTCGCGCCTTCGCCGCGCCAGGAGATCGGCTCGCCTTCAAAGACGATCCTCCCTTGCTGGCTGTCCTCCAGCAGGTTGATGCAGCGAAGAAGCGTGGACTTGCCCGAGCCCGAAGAGCCGATCAGCGAAACGACATGGCCCTTTGGCGCAGCCATCGAGACGCCGCGCAGGACTTCGAGCGTGCCGAAGCTCTTGTGCAAGTCGCTGACTTCGATGACCGGTGTGCTTGGGTCTGGCACGTGCGGCGGGATCTCCTTGCTCCTCAGGGTCGAAGTAGGCCGGAAATCTGTTGCTTGCGCAACGGGAAACTGGGCCTTTTTCGCTCCGGGCACGAGCCGGGACCATGGACGCAGACTGGCATCCTGCCGAAACAGGCGCAGGATGCAACGGGAAGCAGGCACGCCAACGTGGTCTTGCCTCGCTGCGCGGCCATGTCCGGAACCGGCGTCCTTGCCCGACCCCTTGCGCCGTTGCCGGCCGCTGCCCATATACGACGCAAGGCCCATGGATGCATGCCTGGAAGAGGGTGCTGACAAGCGGGCGCTTGTAAAGGAGAAGACCAATGGACTTGCAAAAGTTCACCGAGCGGGCGCGCGGCTTTCTGGAGGCTGCGCAGACAATAGCAACCCGGGAAGACCACCAGCGGCTGGCGCCGGAACACCTGCTGAAAGCGCTGTTGGACGATGAAGAGGGACTGGCCTCGAACCTGATCCGTGCGGCCGGTGGCGCACCCGAGCGAGTCGTGGAGTCTGTCGACCGGGCTCTTGCCGCCAATCCTCAAGTCTCGGGCGATGCCGGACAGGTCTACACGGACCAGCAGACCGTCAAGGTGCTTGACGAGGCCCAGAAGATCGCGAGGAAGGCCGGCGACAGCTACGTGGCGGTGGAGCGTGTCCTGACCGCGCTTGCGGTCGTGCGTTCAAGGGCGAAGGAGGCGCTGGAGGCCGGGAACGTCAGCGCCCAGGCGCTGAATTCGGCGATCAACGACCTGCGGAAGGGGAGGACCGCCGATACCGCTTCGGCCGAGGACGGCTACGATGCGCTGAAAAGGTATGCGCGCGACCTTACGGAGGCCGCCGCCGAGGGGAAGATCGACCCCATCATCGGGCGTGACGAGGAGATCCGGCGGACGATGCAGGTGCTGTCGCGCCGGACCAAGAACAATCCGTTGCTGATCGGCGATCCCGGCGTTGGCAAGACCGCGATCGCGGAAGGTCTCGCGCTCAGGATCGTCAACGGTGACGTGCCCGAGAGCCTGCACAACAAGAGGCTTCTCGCGCTGGACATGGGCGCGCTCATCGCCGGAGCCAAGTATCGCGGCGAGTTCGAGGAGCGCCTCAAGGGCGTGCTGAACGAGGTGACCGCCGCCGCCGGCGAGGTGATCCTGTTCATTGACGAGATGCACACGCTCGTCGGCGCGGGCAAGACGGACGGCGCGATGGACGCGTCGAACCTCCTGAAGCCGGCCCTTGCCAGGGGAGAGCTCCACTGCGTGGGGGCCACGACGCTCGACGAGTATCGGAAATACGTCGAGAAGGATGCGGCGCTCGCGCGGCGGTTTCAGCCCTTGATGATAGACGAGCCGACGGTGGAGGACACGGTGTCCATCCTGCGGGGCATCAAGGAGAAGTACGAGCTGCACCACGGGATCCGGATCAGCGACAGCGCCCTTGTTGCCGCCGCGACGCTCAGCCATCGCTACATCACCGACCGCTTTCTGCCGGACAAGGCAATCGACCTTGTCGACGAGGCGGCGTCGCGGCTTCGCATGGAAGTGGATTCAAAGCCTGAGGAGCTTGACGCGATCGACCGGCAGATCCTTCAGTTGCAGATCGAGGCGGAGGCGCTGAAGAAGGAGGACGACAAGGCGTCCAAGGATCGGCTGGACAAGCTCGAGCGCGAGCTTGCCGAGCTTCAGCAGAAGTCCGCATCGATGACGACGGCCTGGCAGGCCGAGCGGGACAGGCTTGAAAGCGCGCGCGCAGTGAAGGAGCGGCTGGACCGTGCCAGGGCCGAGCTTGACCAGGCGAAGCGCGACGGCAACCTGCAGCGTGCGGGAGAGCTGTCATACGGGATCATTCCAGGTCTGGAGAAGCAGATTGCCGATGCCGAGGCGGATGACGGCCACGTCATGGTCGAGGAGGCGGTCGGGCCGGAGCTCATTGCCGAGGTCGTCGAGCGCTGGACGGGAATTCCCACCTCGAAGATGCTCGAGGGCGAGCGGGAGAAGCTGCTCCGCATGGAGGAGGAGCTTGGCAGGCGCGTGATCGGCCAGGCGTCGGCCATCGGCGCCGTGTCGAATGCCGTGCGCCGGGCGCGTGCCGGGTTGCAGGACGAGAACCGGCCGCTGGGATCGTTTCTCTTTCTGGGACCCACGGGCGTTGGCAAGACCGAGCTGACCAAGGCGCTGGCCGAGTTCCTGTTCGACGATGATCGCGCGATGGTCCGGATCGACATGAGCGAATTCATGGAGAAACACTCGGTGGCAAGGCTGATCGGCGCCCCTCCGGGATACGTCGGCTATGACGAGGGCGGCGTGCTGACGGAAGCGGTCCGGCGGCGGCCCTTTCAGGTGATCCTGTTTGACGAGATCGAAAAGGCGCACCCCGAAGTGTTCAACGTGCTGTTGCAGGTGCTTGACGACGGCATCCTGACGGACGGCCAGGGCAACAAGGTGGACTTCAAGCAGACGCTTGTCATCCTGACGTCAAACCTCGGTTCGCAGGCGTTGAGCCAGTTGCCCGACGGTGCGGATGCGGGCCAGGCGCGCCGGGACGTGATGGAGGCCGTACGCAACCACTTCCGGCCCGAGTTCCTGAACCGCCTTGACGACATGATCGTCTTCGACCGCCTGACACGGGAAGACATGGACGGGATCGTCGAAATCCAGCTCGACCTGCTGCGCAAGCGGCTCGCCAGGCAGAACGTCAAGGTTGATCTTGAAGTGTCGGCCATGAAGTGGCTTGCAGACGAAGGCTACGATCCGGTCTACGGCGCCCGGCCCTTGAAGCGCGTCATCCAGAACGCGCTCCAGAACGAACTGGCCGAGATGCTGCTTGCCGGTGACATTGGTGACGGGCAGACCGCAGTGGTGAGTGCGGGTCCGGAAGGCCTGATCATCGGCGATCGGGTTGCGAGGTCGAACCGAGCCGTGCCCGCGGATGCGGTCTTGCACTGAGGCATGGCCTTGGTGATGCCAGATCCGGTCTCGGTCCGGCGCGCAAGGCGCGGTGCGTGACGGATCCCGGGTCTGATCGCACCTGTCACAGTGCCTCCGCCTTGACGAGCGAGTGCACGTCATCCACGCGGGCCGCGTCGAGGTCGTCTTCGGTGATGCCGAACTCTTCGCCCAGCAGGCTCTCGATGCCCTTGACGAGGGCCAGTGCATCGAGGCCGTAGTACCTCATGAGATAGGGGCGTGATCCGCCGTGCGCGTAGGTGTCTTTCAGGCCCAGGCGCACGAGCCGCTTGCCCGCGCCGGCGTCCGCCATCACTTCTGCCGCAAGGGAACCGATGCCGCCTTCGGTCACATGGTTTTCAAGCGTGACCACGCCGTGCGCCACGCTGCTGACGTGATCCAGAAGAGCCTCAGCGTCGAAGGGCTTGATGGTGTGCAGGTGAAGGTGCCGGATCGAGAGGCCCGCCTTGGCGAATGCGGCGCGCGCCCGCATGGCCTCTTCCGTGCAGATCCCGGACGTGACGACGAGGACGTCGGCACCTTCGGACAGCACGCGGATCTCGCCCACCCTGATCGGCGTGTCGAACAGGCGAGGCACCGAACCGCGCAGGACACGGCACCAGACCGGGCCGTCGATGCTGTCGGCGGCCGCACAGATGGATTCGACCTCCGTCGCGTCGCCGCATTCCAGGATCGTCATGTTCGGGATCGAGCGCATGACGCTGATGTCCTCGATCGACTGGTGCGTCATGCCGCCAGGGGTCGTCACGCCGGGAAGAAAGCCCATGAGCCTGACCTTGCGCCGTGGATACGCGATCGATGCGACCAACTGGTCATAGGGGCGGCGGTACATGAAGACGCCGAAGGTGTGGACGAAGGGGCGATACCCGGCGAGGCCGAGGCCGCCTGCAAAGCTCATCATGTTCTGCTCGGCCATGCCGAGCGAGAGAAACTGTTCCGGGTGGCGGTCGCGGAAGCCGTTGATCTCGCAGGACGATGTCAGGTCGGCAGAGAGGCAAAGGATTTCGTTGGGGTACCGTCTCGCATATGCTTCGAAGGCGCGTGCGTAGGGGCGGCTGACCAGTTCGACCATCAGTGCGCCCCCTCGTAGGCAACAGGGTCGACGCGAAGCGACCGGGCGATTTCCCTGTTCATGCCGGATCGTTCCTTCTCGGACCTGAAACGGACGTAGTGCAGGCCCGGAAAGCGCAGCTGAAGACTGGGCATTCCGCGAAAGGGCGACGAGTTCGCAAGGATGATCAGCGGCTTGCCACGGTGGGGCGTATTCACGGCTTCACGAATCTGTTCGAGCTTGTGGGCGTCGACGCGGACAGCCGCGCCGCCGAACTGCTCGATCTTGGACTTGATGTCGCCGACGTCCATGACGCTCGACATGGCACCGTCGCATTGCTGCCGGTTGACGTCCATGATTGCGTAGAGGTTGTCGATGCGGTGGTGGGCCGCGGCGGCGATGGCCTCCCAGGTCTGGCCCTCTTGAACCTCGCCGTCGGACATGAAGACCCAGGTGCGCCCGGGCTCGCCACGGCGCTTGCGGCCCCAGGCAAGGCCCGCCGCCGTCGAGAGGCCGATTCCGAGCGTGCCGTTGTGCACTTCCATGCCGGGGCTGTGTTCCGCCCCGATCATCTCCACTGACGATCCGTCCTTGTTGAACATGTCGAGGCCTTCGGGCGCCATGCGGCCGACCTCGATCAGCGTGGCATAGGCAACGAGAGCGTAATGTGCCGGCGCGATGAACAGCCTGTCGAATTCCGGTTCAGCCGGTCCGTTGTATCCGGAACCCGTCTGATAGGCGTCATTGCCAAGGGCGGGGACGCCGGCGAAAGGCCTGGGAATCATCGGGAGCGTGGGCGCACCGAGGTTCAGCTCCTCGTTGTAGAGCCAGGCCATCTGCTCGGCGGCCGAGCAGGCCTGGCTCAGATATCCGCCGTTGTTTCGAATCGCGTGCTCGAAGACCCTGCGCCTGATGCCAAGCGCAATCTCCTCCGTGGATCTTTCGTTGCGCATATTGGATCCCCGCCGGTTTACAAATGTCACTATATCAGTCATATGCAAAAGACAAGCACTTTGGCGCAAAGGGGGAGGCGCAATGCGCTATACCGCCGCCCATTGGGGCGCCTACGCATTTGACGAGAGCACGGGCCTTCGTCCCCTCGCCGACGATCCGGCGCCGTCGCGCATCGGGCGTGGGTGGCTCTCGGCGGCGACGAACGAAAGGGGACGAGTTCTCACGCCTGCCATCCGGAAAGGCTGGCTTGAAGGCGATCAAGGCGCCGCACGGTCGTCGGACGATTTCGTCCGCGTGTCTTGGGATGAGGCGGTGCGGCGTGTTGCGGAAGAACTGACCAGGGTTCGGACGACGCACGGGAACGGCGCGATTTTCGCCGGCTCCTACGGCTGGTCGAGTGCGGGACGATTTCACCATGCACAAAGCCAGCTTCGCCGGTTTCTCAATTGTTTCGGGGGATTTGTAGGGTCGCGAGAAACCTATTCGCACGCGGCGGCGGAAGTCCTGTTCCCATACATACTGGGAATGAGCCAGAGGCAGCTTCAGGACAACGTGACCAGCATCGAGGAAGTTGCGGAGCATTGCGAGCTCTTGCTTGCCTTCGGCGGGGTCTCAGGCCGCACGGCGCAGATCACGGCGTCGGGCTCGAGCTATCACGAGATCCCGGATTGGCTTGACAGATTGTCGGCGGGCGGAACGCGGCTCGTTTCGGTCTCGCCGCAAAGGAGCGATCTTGCGGGTGCCGAATGGATCTCGATCCGGCCTGGAACCGACGCGGCGCTGATGCTGGCGCTGACCCGTGAAATCGTCGCCTCCGGACGTGAGAATCGCGCGTTTCTCGAGCGATGCACGAGCGGATGGCCGCAGTTTCGAGCGTATCTGGCTGGCGAGACCGATGGGGTGGCGAAGTCCGCCAGCTGGGCTGCACCGATCTGCGATGTTGCCGCCGACAGGATCCGGGCCCTTGCCCATGAGCTGTCCGGCAAGCGCAGCATGATCGCGGCAGCCTGGGGACTCCAGCGGGCGGATCATGGAGAGCAGCCCATCTGGGCGGCCCTCGCGCTGGCGTCGGTCCTGGGCCAGATTGGCCGGCCGGGCACGGGATTCTCGTTTGGCTACGGATCGACGTCGCCGGTGGGGCGTCCCACGCGGCTCATCCCTTGGCCCTCCTTGCCCCAAGGGCAGAATCCGGTTGGAGACTTCATCCCCGTTGCCCGGTTTGCCGACATGCTGACGCACGCGGGAGCGGACTATCGCTACAACGGCGAGACCCGAACCTATCCGGATGTCCGGCTGGTATATTGGGTTGGCGGCAACCCGTTTCACCATCATCAGGACTTGCGCCGCCTGGAGGCGGCCTGGACTCGTCCCGACACCGTCATCGTTCACGAGCACGCCTGGACTGCGTCAGCACGCCGGGCCGACTTCGTTCTGCCCGCGACGACGCCGCTGGAACGCGACGACATAATGATGAACCGCCGAGATCCGCGCCTCATCTACATGTCCCGGCTCTTGTCACCGATGGGGGAAGCGCAGGACGACTACGAGATATTCCGTCGGATCGCGCAACATCTGGGCTTCGAAGACCGTTTCACGGAGGGCCGGGAAGCCAGCGCCTGGCTGCGCCACTTGTGGGAGCATGCCGCCGAAGTTGCCAAGAGACATGATTTCGGGTTGCCGGAATTTGAGCAGTTCAGGAAGGAAGGCGTGTTTGCAGTGCCTGACGCCGAAGAACATCGTCGCCTGATGCGTGACTTCGTGGATGATCCGGAACGTGCGCCCCTGGCGACGGAAAGCGGGCGGATCACGCTTTGCAACGAAGCGATCGCCGGGTTGAAGCTGGCTGATTGTCCGGGCCATCCAACGTGGCTGCCGCCGGTGGAATCCCTGCTGGATGCGCCGGAAGGCGCCTTGCACCTGATCTCAGGTCAGCCGGACACCCGGCTGCACGCGCAGAACGACCTGGGGAGCGAGGCGCTGAATGACAAGATCGAGGGGCGGGAACCGGTGCTCATGCATCCGGCGACTGCGTCCGCACGGGGTCTCGCCGAGGGCGATGTCGTGCGCCTGTTCAATGCGCGCGGGGCCTGCCTGGCCGGCTTGCGGCTGAGCGAGGACATCCGGCCGGATTGCATCGCGCTCGCCACGGGGGCCTGGTTCGACCCCCAGGTCGTCGGTGGCGAGTGGCTGGAGGTGCATGGCAATCCGAATGTCCTGACCATCGACAAGGGGTGTTCGGAGCTCAGCCAGGGCAACATTGCGCACACGGCGCTGGCATACGTTGAGGCCTGGGACGGACCGCCGCCCGCGCTCTCGATCGATCGACCGCCCCGGATCCTGGAGGGAGCGGGATGAGCGCGCTATGGATCGGTCTGGATGTCGGGACGACGACGGTCAAGGCGGCGGCCTATGCGCCTGGAGGAGACTGCGTTGCAGAAGCAGCGGTCCCGAGCGAGGTGAAGCAGGGTACCGGTGGCGAGAGCGAGCAGGACATGGCGAGCGTGCGCGCCTGCGTGATGCATGCGCTGGCTGAGCTGGGCGGGAAGATAGACGTGACCAGCGCGGCATCGCTCGGGATTGCCGCGCAGGGCGACGGATTCTGGGCGGTCGATGCCGACGGAGAGCCGGTGGCGCCCGCGATGCTCTGGAACGATACGCGGGCAGCCGCGGATCTTGACGCACTTGCAGACAGTGGCGCCACGGCCGCCATCGGGCGGGGGTGCCACACGGCGCTTTGGTCCGGAACGTCAGGGATGCTCTGGCGCTGGTTGCGGGCAAGGGATGACGATGCGGCCAGGCGCGTAGCGCGCGTGATGACCTGTGCGGACTGGGTCGGGCACAGCCTGACGGGAGAATGGGCAACCGACTGGTCAAACGCCTCGATCCCCTTTTTGGACTTTGCCACCAGGTCTTACGGAGAGGCTCAGCTTGAGGCCCTGGACTGTCGCGACCTGGAGGACAAGCTGAACCCGCCGCGGAGTGCCGCGACACGGCTAGGCGGGGTGACGGCCGACGCCGCGAAGGCGACCGGACTGCCTGAGGGGATTCCGGTTTCGGTCGGGACGCTTGATCTTTCGGCAATGATCGTCGGCATGTGCATGGATCGTCCCGGGCAGACGATGATGATCATGGGCACGACCGCGGTGGTGAACATTCTCTCTGACAGCCTGGCTCCGGAAGGCGGGCCAGTTGGCGCAGCCGTGCTTCACCCGACGGCGGAGATCGCGATCAAGGTTCTGGCGCCGACGAGCGGGGCATCCGCGATTGACTGGTTCACCCGGCTGCATCCCCGGACGCTGGGCGGGCGAGGCGCGGGCGAGGTCGCTGAAAGGCTGAACGCGCTTGTGGCGGACGTGCCGCCCGGGGCGAATGGCGTGACGTTCCTGCCTTATCTCAGCGGTGAGCGTGCGCCCTTCGTCGCGTCGGACATTCGCGCGGGCTTTCACGGGCTGTCGGCGGCGACCTCGAACGCCGAGATGGGTCGAGCGGTGATGGAGGGCGCCGCCTTCAGCCTGCGCCATTGCTTCGTGTCGCAGGGCGGCTTGCCGGCCGAGCCGGTGCAGCTTTCCGGAGGAGGATCGAGGAACGCGATCTGGTGCCAGATCATTGCCGATGTCATGCAGCAGGACGTGATTGTCAGCGACGCTTCGGACCAGGGCCTTTGGGGCGCGGCTTGCATCGGTGCGGGCGCGGCGGGACTGGGGGATCCGGTGATGCTGGCCAAGCGAGTCGAGGATCACGTGATGTACCGGCCCGACCCGACGAACGGCCCGCTCTACGACCGCGCCTTTGCGCGCTATCGGGTCTTGTCCGATGCCGCGCGTGCGGTGCGTGCGAAGCTGGGATCGCTGAAGGAGCCTGACGGATGACAAACGTGATGACAGCCGCAGTCTACCACGCTCTGGACGACATTCGCATCGAGGAGCGTCCGGTGCCTGAGATCGGGCCCGGCGAGATGCTTCTCAAGACGCTGGCCTGCGGCCTTTGCGGCGGTGAGACGATGGCCTGGTACAAGTCGGAGCCGAGGGTGCTGGGGCACGAACCCGTGGGCGAGGTGGTCGCGCTGGGCGCAGGCGTGACCGAATTCAAGATCGGCGACCGGGTGTTCGTCAATCACCACGTGGGCCGCACCAACTCCCACCTTTCGCGCCGCGGGCATCCCACGCGCGATCCGTTCTACCGCCAGATGAAGCTCGATCCCGGTGGGGTCTGCGACTACTACCGCGTCACGGCGCAGCATCTGGCAATGGACGCACATGTGTTGCCTGACAGCATTTCGACCGAGGCTGCGGTGACCATCGAGCCCTGGTCCTGCGTGCTGTCCGGTCTGAAGGTCTGTCACATCCAGCCGGGCGACACGGTTGCGGTCGTGGGTGCCGGGTTCATGGGGCAGGGCTTTGTTCACCTGGCGCCTCTGTTCGGGGCGGGCAAGGTCGTGGCGCTGGACTTTTCGGACTGGCGGCTGGCGCGGGCGCGGGAGTTTGGCGCGACGCACACGATCAATCCCAGGACCGAGGACGCAGTCGAGACGATGCGGACACTCAACGGCGGGCGGCTGGCCGACACGGTGATCGCGATCGCGCCGTTTCCCTCCGCGTGGGAACGGGCGCTGTCGCTTGTCGAGGTGGGAGGCTGTCTTCACCTGGGCGCACCGCTGCCGCCGGAAACCGAATGGGTGCGCGACGGAAATCGCGCCTACTTCGATCAGGTCACCGTCACGTCGCGCTATTCCTCGGACCATACCGACACCTACAGCTACATCCGTCTGCTGGAAGCCGGACGGATCATGGCGGAACAGGCGATTTCGCATCGATATGACATTAGGGACTCCGCCGAGGCGTTCCGGACGCTCGTAGAGGCGGAAGAGTCGCTCAAGATCGTGGTCTACCCCGGCGGGATCCCGGCGGAAAGTTCGGAGGTGGCATGATGCTGACGGCCCTCAAGGAAGAAGTTTGCGAGCAGAACCATGAGTTGCCCAGGAACGGGTTGGTCGTGGGATCCGGAGGCAATGTCTCGGGGCGCGATCCGGACAGCGGGTTCGTGGTGATCAAGCCGTCAGGCGTGAAGTTCTCCAAGATGACACCGGACACGATGGTTGTCGTCGATCTCGATGGCAGCGTGATCGAAGGGAAGATGAAGCCCTCGGTAGACACGGGCATCCACCTCTATCTCTACAGGAACCGCGCGGACGTTGGCGGCGTCTGCCATACACACTCGCCATACGCCTCGAGCTTTGCCGCGCGGGGCGAGCGGATCCCGGCCGTCCTCACGCCGATCACCCATATCCTGGGCCGCGACGTGCCGTGTTCGCGCTATGCGACGCCGGGAGAGGTGGACACGGGCGAGGCCATCCTGGAGGCCGCCGATGGCGGGATGGCTGCGCTGGTGAAGGCGCATGGGGTCTTCACAATGGGAAAGTCGGCGTCCGAGGCGACCTCGGTCGCGATGTACATCGAGGAAGCGGCAATGACGACGCACCTGGCAATGCTTCGTGGGCCGGTCGAGGAACTGAGCCAGGTGGAAATCGACCGATGCCATGCCTGGTTCCGGCAGAACTATGGTCAGCACGGGCACAAGAAGGTAGATGCCTGACCGCATGAACAAGCCCGCATCCCCCGCTCGCGTGACAGGCGACAAGGAAGCGCAACTGTCAAACGTGGCGCTGTTGTACTACGGCGAGGGGATGACGCAGGGCGAAATCGCCAAGCGGATGAAGGTGAGCCGCGCAACCATCGTGAACATGCTGCGCGAAAGCCGGGAACTCGGGATCGTCGACATTCGCGTGGACGGCAAGGTCCTGACAGGGTCCAGCCTTGCACGGGATCTGCGGGAGAAGTTTGGCGTCGAGGACGCTTACGTCTCGCAGGCGTCTGCGCTCGACGAAAGCGCTTCCCGCGACGAGAGTTTCGGGCAGCTTGCGCGAGTGGCGGCGGCCGCAATTCTCGATGTGGTCGAAACGGGTGACACCATCGGCGTGGCCTGGGGCGAGACAATCATGGCGGTTGCCAACGCGATGCCGCGCAGTCCGGTCGCGGGCGTGGAAGTCTGCCAGCTCATCGGTTCCATGATTTCGGAGCGGGTTCCAGCCTCGGAGAATTGCGCGATCCAGATTTCCGGGAGGCTGGAGGCGGCCGCCTGCTACACGTTGCACGCGCCGGGGCTGATCTCGACGGCAGCGCTTGCCGAGACGTTTCGGGGCGAGGCCACCATCAGGGCGCAGCTCAGGCGGCTCCAGGCATTGGATCTGACCGTGTCTTCGATCGGCAATGTCGCCTCGGACACTCATCTGGCGGCGGCGGGGATCGCAACCGCCGAAGAACTGCAGGCCGCCAGGGCGGCTGGTGCAGTTGGCATCATTTGTTGTCGGTACATTGCGGCCGACGGACAGGAGATCGCGATGCCCCCGCACGACAGGCTGATTGCCGCCACGCTCGACGACCTGAGGTCGGCGCGGAAGCGGTTTCTGGCCGTATGCGGGGTCGACCGCTGCGATGCGACGCATGCGGCATTGAACGCCGGTTTGGTGACACATCTCTGCGTCGATCACGCCTTGGCGCGTGCCTTGCTGGATTGCTGAGACGATGCCAGCCAAACCGGGATGCTGTCCTCCTTCCGCTCGACCAGGAGTTGCGACCGCAGGCCGCATCCTGCCCGCTGGCACCGCAACGCCGCCGCCGGTCATCGAGATTCCAGGCTATGAGGCGTTGGTCGGAACGCGCAATCCCGTCATTTCGGATGACGCCGAAGGTCCTCTGCGTACCAAGCGTGTGGCGCCGTTTCGCATCGGCGAAACCGCTGTGACAAATGCGCAATTCGCGGCCTTCGTGGATGAGACCGGCTATGTCACCGAAGCGGAGCGCTTTGGCTGGTCGTTCGTATTCTGGGCGCAGGTGCCCAGGAGTGTCGGACCCACGCAGGCAGTGCGCGAAGTGACGTGGTGGCGGCGCGTGGACGGTGCTGACTGGCGGCATGTTCACGGGCCGGACAGGAATCTTGCACGAGACAGGCCCGATCATCCGGTGGTCCATGTCTCGTGGAGCGATGCGCGGGCATATGCGAAGTGGATCGGCGGGCGCCTGCCGACTGAGGCCGAGTGGGAGCACGCAGCACGGGGCGGACTGGGAGATGTCCGGTTTCCATGGGGCGACGAGGAGCCGGACGACACAGGGCACTTTCCCTGCAATATCTGGCAAGGACGCTTTCCCGAGACGAACACCTGTGCTGACGGCTATGCCGAGACCGCGCCAGCAAGGAGCTTTCCGCCCAACGGCTATGGGCTCTACAATCTTGTCGGCAACGTCTGGGAGTGGACTGCCGAGCCCTTCGTGATCCGCTCGCAGAAGAGGGCGGCCAAGGCGCGGCGGGCCCAGACGAAGGGGTTCAAGCTTGCCAAGGGCGGCTCGTTCCTGTGTCACAAGAGCTATTGCTATCGTTACAGGATTGCCGCACGTACGGGGAATTCCCCCGACAGCACGACAACGCACACCGGGTTTCGTGTGGTCCTGGGCCTGTAGCGTGAGCGCTCAGGCCGCGACGGATTCCAGGCCCAGGCGCGCCAGCTGTTCTGGCGGGCAGCCTTCCTCATCCAGCAGCTCCCGAGCCAGTGCCAGCATGCGTTTGCGCTGTTCGGGGACGCTCTCCCAGAGGTTCCTTTCCTGGTCCGGGTCTTCGGACCGGTTGAACAGGAAACTCTCGTCCGAACGCGGGTCAACCACTATCGGGATCTTCCACATGGGCAAATCGACGGACGGGTCGAAGTAGCCTTGGTCGACGGGCTTGTTCGGAGGCTTGGAAAGACGGCCGTCAACCGGGTTGTCGACGATCAGCGGCCGGTAGATGGCGGTGGAATAAAGATAGAGCGGCTTGTCGGGTTCAGGTGACTTCAGGATCGTCCAGGTGCCGTCGGTGGCGCATACTCCCTGTCCGAACGTGCCATAGAGCACGGCATCACGTTGCGATGGCGCACCGGAAGTCACCATTTGCAGAAGCGATCTCGAATGGCGGTTGGCCGACGTCAGCTCGACCCCTGCCGCCTCGATGATCGTCGCGAACAGATCAACCGTCTGGGTCAGGCCGGAGACACGGCGCGGGGTCGGGCTGGCCGGGTGCCAGATCATCAGGGGAATGTTGGCATGGCTGTCGAAGTGCGGGTGCTGCTTGCCGAAGGCGCGCCGCTCGCCCATGTCGTGGCCGTGGTCCGTGGTGAAGATCACCATGGTGTCTTGCCACAGGGCCATGTCATCCAGCTTGTCGAGCAGTCTTCCGAACCACTTGTCCATCATGGTGACCTTGCCCATGAATTGCGACTTGAGGAAATTCAGCTCGGCCTCGCTCGTCTGATCCATGAATGCGTCCAGATCGTCGTAGACCTGATAGGGTGGCCAGATGTTGAACTCGTTCTTGCTGGCGCCTTCGGCGTACATGCTTTCGTATGGTTCCGGGACGTGGAAGGGCTCGTGGACATCGAAGGTCTCCACGTGAAGGAAGAACGGGCCCTTCGACGCGTGCCGATCAAGCCAGTCGCAGGCGCCGCCAAAGGTCTGGGCCGAGAAGAACTCCTCCTCTTTCGACCAGTTCTTGGTATTGGCGTAATACTGGCCGATATGCTCGGGAGCACGGAACTCCTCGACCTTCCTCACCCAGTCGGGCTTTTCCTCGTTCGGGTCCATCGGCTGCCAGTGATCAACCTCGTAGCCCCGGATCAGCTCGATAGTGTCGTAACTCTGGATGTAGCCGTTCGCTTCCTCCTCCCAGTAGTGGTAGTGATCCGTGACGATGTGAGTGTGATGTCCGCCCCTTCTGACTTCCGACGGCAGACGCGGATCGAACACTTCGAGCGACCCCCAAGGCCGCCACATGAATTCCATTCGGCCGGCGATCAGTTCACGCCGTGCAGGCATGCAAGGGAGGCTTCCGACGAAGTGATTGTCGAAGACCTGGGCCCGCGCGGCAAAGCGGTCAATGTTCGGTGTTCTGCAAGGGCTTTGGGGATTGTAAGCGCGAAGGCAATGGCGGGTCAGGCTATCAACCAGCACGAGAACGATGTTCATTGGCATACCCTTGGCGCACTCACCGAAGTCTAAGGGACCTGTTCGAATTTGACAAGTGCTAATTTTTTTGACAAATATACAATCATGGCGTAAACTCAGGCTTGTGTCCGGGCCGGCGCGCTTACAAGAGTGCTAGATGCCTAGCATAACGGTGACTGGCGCAGAATTTGACGAATGCAGAGGGAGGCATGGGTCAAAGTCGGACTCTTCAGGTTGCAGCTGGCCTTGGCGCCATCCTTGCCTGGATCGTCATCTGGGCATGGCTGACCCGGACAGGCGGGCCTGTCCCCACGCTGTATTTTCCCGCACCGGACGATGTTTGGGCGAAGTTCGTGCGCATGTGGCAGCGGCCCTATATCGGCAGCACTCTTCCCGATCACATACTTGCCAGCCTGTACATCGTGCTGACCGGCTGGGGCCTGGCGGCAATCGTCGGCATCCCTCTGGGCATTGCGATGGCATGGTGGAAGAAGCTCAAGTGGATCGTCTTCCCGACATTCCAGCTGATCCGGCCGGTGCCACCGCTGGCATGGATTCCGCTGACGATCCTGTGGCTGGGAATCGGCGATTCCGCTCGCATCTCGGTTGTATTCATCGCGGCCCTGGTGCCCTGGCTGATGAACTCGATGCTGGCCGTCTACTCCATTGACCGCCTGCTCCTGGACGCGGCAAAGACGCTGGGCGCGAACGACCACCAAATCCTGGCAAGAGTGGTGTGCCGCACGGCCCTGCCGACGTTGGTTGCCGCGGCGCGAATGGCGCTTGGCAACGCCTGGTCGACGCTTGTCGCGGCAGAGATCCTCGCCGCGACCGCCGGGCTTGGCTATGTGGCGGTGAACGCGTCCCAGCTTCTTGATACCGACGTTCTTCTTGTAGCCATGTTCATGATCGGCATTCTTGGCATTTGCATGACCGGGCTCATCGGCCTGACGCAGAATTGGCTGGCGCCATGGTCGGTCGTCGGCGCGCGGAGGGACTGAGCAGTGATCGAGAAGCGGTTGGAACGCATGGGCGTCACGACTGATCGAGGCAAGGCAACGGCCTACGGGATCTTTTCGCTGTCAATGCTCCTGATCCTGTGGATTTGCGCCACCAGCCTGTTTCAGTGGATCGAGCCGCGGGTTCTTCCCTCGCCCGCGCAAGTGATCCGGCAGTTCGCCTGGATCATTACCGAGCCCTTCAGCGGCCTGCGACTTCCCGGGCACATTCTGTTCTCGCTTGAACGTTGGGGGTGGGGCGTCCTTACCGCTGGACTCATCGGCATTCCGGTGGGCGTGTTCTTTGCGTGGAACCCCTGGTTCAAGACCTTCCTCAATCCGGTGTTTGAACTCATTCATTTCATTCCGCCCTTCGCCTACATCCCGCTTGCCGTTCTCTGGTTCGGCGCATCGACGGCAACGCAGGCGATGGTTGTCTTCGTCGCCGCCTTCCCGGCCATCGTGATCAATTCCCAGCTCGGCGTCGCCCAGGTCCAGAAGATCTACATCGACGCGGCGCGGGTGTTTGGCGCAAGCCCGTTCAGGACGCTTTGTCGCGTGGTGCTACCGGCTGCCGCTCCAAGCATCTACACCGGATTGCGGATCGCGATCAGCAACGGCTGGATGGCGCTTGTGGGGGCTGAACTGGTCGTCGGCAAGGTGGGCCTGGGCTTCATGATTGCGCAAGGGCAGGAGAACGCGTCGGTCGCCACGATTTTTGTGGGCGTCATCACGATCGGCTGTCTTGGCGTCCTGATCGACACGCTCGTGCAGCGGTCCGAGCGTTACGTGCTTCCCTGGCGCAGGGTCGCGAGCTGATCATGGAAGAAACGGTGGGAAAGATGGCGTCAGGCACAACCAACCCCGCACCGGAGGCTCCGGCAAAGCTCGAGCTGCGCAACATCTCGAAATGGTTTGGACCCGTGGGGGAAGGCGTTCATGCCGTGGACGACTGCTCGATTGAGGTGAAGAAGGGCGAATTCATCGTGGTCGTCGGTCCGTCGGGTTGTGGCAAGTCGACGCTCATGACGGTTGGCGCGGGACTTGAAGATCCCACGCACGGCGAGGTCCTGGTTGATGGAAGGCCGGCCGGACCCCCGGGGCCGACCCGTAGCGTCGTATTCCAGAAGTTTGCGCTCTTTCCGTCCGAAACCGTTGAACAGAACATCAAGTTCGGTCTTCAGATGACCGGCGTTTCCGCTGCCGAGCAGGAAGCGCGGCTGGTTGAACAGCTCAAGATCATGGGCCTTGAGCTGTTCCGAAAGTCCTACCCGAGCGAGCTGTCCGGCGGGATGCAGCAGCGGGTTGCGATTGCCAGGGCGCTGGTCATGCAACCGGAGATCCTGCTGATGGACGAACCGTTCGGTGCGCTCGACGCGCAGACGCGGACCATTCTGCAGGAAGAGGTTCAGCGGTTGCATCGCGAAAAGCACTACACGGTGCTTTTCATCACGCATTCGGTCGAAGAGGCCGTGTATCTCGGTGACAGGGTAGTCGTGATGACGAAGCGGCCCGGCCGGATAAAGAGGGTCATCGACCTGCCGCGCGGTGTCACCTGGAAGACCGGCGACATCGAACTGGCGGCGGAACATCCCGAGTTCATCGAATTCCGGCGCGAGATCTGGGGACTCGTGCGGGAGGAAATAGTCTCAATATGAACCCCAACGAATGAGGAGAAGGAGAAATGAAGATCAAGACACTGGTAACGGCCGCGACAAGCGTGGCGGTCATTGCTGCGGCCGGAGCGGCCCTGGCCCAGGCGAAGGTCAACCTGAACAGCCAGCCGAACGAGGCAGGCTTCCCGATGTGGCTGGCGAACGATCTTGGCTACTTTGCCGAAAACGGCCTGGAAGTGGACATCGAGTATTTCCCCAATGGCGGCGCAGCCCTTGCAACGGGTGCGACCAACCAGTGGCAGGCAGGATGGACCGGCGGCCCGCCGGCAGTTTCGGGCTGGGAGAAGTTCCAGCTTATCTCGGTGGCCGCGATGCAGAAGGAATCGCAGAACCTGAAACTGTTCTTGCGCAACGATGTGCTTGAAGGAAAGACACCGGCAGAGGCGCTCGCCGGGACCAAGGTAGGCACGGTCCCGAACTCGACATGGAGCCAGGTCCTTTACGCCTGTGCCGAGCATCTCGGCGTGGCGGATCCCGGGGCGCTTGAGGTCGTTCCTCTGGCACCTGCGGTGACGCTGCAGTCCTTGCAAAGCGGTGATCTAGGCGCAGGAACGACGGCGGCATCGTCCGATATCGTGCTGGCGCAGGATCCCGACAACTACACCATGGTCTGTGACGGCAAGATGGCCGGTGCCAACATCATCGCACCCTGGATCGTCACGAAGACGTTCTGGGATGAAGACCCTAAGGCTGCCGCAGCCTTCGTTGAAGCGGCTTTCCGGGCAAACGAGTACATCAACTCGACCGACCCGGACAAGGTGGTCGAGCACGTCCTGGAGTATTATTCCGACACCGGCATCGAAGGTGACGCCGAAAAGGCCGCCTATGCCATGCGGATGCGTGACTGGGTTTCGCTGGAAGAGGCAATTGAGGACGTGAAGTCCGGCCTGACCAACGACACGCTCACTGGCGCCGCGGAAATCCTGGTGCAGGGTGGTGCCCGTGACAGTGTTCCGGACTTTGGTCCCATGCAGCCCTTGGCGCTCGAAATCCTTCTGGCCGCGCAGGCCATGCGCTGAAGCAGCAGGCGTCGCGTTTGCGAAAGGGGCGGTCCGGGACCGCCCCTTCTTTCATTGACGGCAATGCACTTTGGCGTACGGTTTCGGCACGAACGACCACAATCTCGAAGGATTGATCAAGAATCTCCCCTGGCTGGTGCCGGAATGCGTTGAGGAGAGATAGACGCGTGAGAAGGGCCGACGCGAGACAGGGCAGCCGAATGCGCATCTTCGGGGCAACGCAAGATGCCCATGCCGACCCATCGCCACCACTAGCGACGGCAACAGGACATGCAGACGCTCGCCGCACATCCGGCCCGAGGCCTTTCAAAGGACAGCCAAAGCATCCTGATCCTCGTCGCCGAACCTGAAATTGCCAAGCCTCCCGTCACGCGCATCGGTTTGTCCGGAACCTCGAAGCAGACGGGCCGCGCGCTTGCGGTGATGCCGCGTCACCGGCATGAGTTCGTCCAGGATCCGGGACTTGTCCGAACGCCCCTCCCCAGGTTAGCTCCGGCGCAAGGCCTCAAGCAACTCTCCTCGCGCCGACGCGCTCAGTTTCCTCATTCTTGCGCCCTCAGGACAATCCGTTTGGGTAACATTCTTGATGAGGAGACGGATCCATCGCAAGTATCGTTTTGAGTGAGACTACGCGAGATGCGCGACATGCTCGAGGAGATGCATGTGCCGACGCCCCGCAGACGCGTCCTGGTACCCGTCCTCCGTCAAGGCGCTCCTTGACCGGGCGGAACGGCTGGGTCTTGCGTCTCAGGGGACTTTGGCAACCTCTCTCGGCAGCAGCGATCAGGGTGCCATACCCAACGTGGCAGGCAGGTGAGCGCAAGGGCAGGGGAGGGGCGGCCGGACGGGAGTGTGGCGACCTGGCAGTTCGCTCAATTGGCTGAATGCCGCACGCCCTGGCAGAACTCCTCGACGGCGATGACTGCGTCGGCAGCCAGCGTTTCGGGATCGAGTTCCGGATGGTCCATGTGCATCTGGGTGACGTATGCCCGCGTTCCTTGGGGCGTCCGCACCCTGGAAGTTGGCCTGAAGGTCGTTGATGGCGGTTCGGAGTGCAGCGATCTTTCCGCTGAAGCGCCCCCTTGCCGAGGCAGCCGCGGCCGCAGTGCCGCCAGCATCGTTGTGCAACAGCACGAACGCAATGTCGTACCAGTCCTTTGGCTTGAGGCGCGAAAGCGCGGCAGCGGTCTTTGCAAGCAGGAAACCGGCAAGGCCCGAGACCTTCACCTCTGCTGTCCGGGTGACGTCGCCGTCTCGTGCTTTCAATTCGCGAACTTCGAAGTCGCGCGCCGCGAACCCGGTGCCGCGAAGGTTCACGGCACCGAGTTGATCGCACGCGTCGAACGCAATCGTCGCTTCCGCCGGTTGATCGTCGAGGTCGGCCAGCAGCTCGAACTTGACGATCGGCGTGCAGACAGTTCCGTCCGCGACCCAACGCCAGATCGTGGCGCCTTCGGGCGCGAAGCCGGCGTTGCGGAGCGCTTGTTCCAGGCGTGCGGCGTTCACCGCCCCGCAGGCGATCTCGAGGCCAACCTGCACGTCCACGTCGATCGTGCCCGCGTGACGGAACTCGCTGCCGGTGCAAAGCAGTTCCGGGACCAGCCCTCCGAGCACGACGAATTCCGGCGTTCCGCCGTAGTGGTGGGCGACGCGCATGAGCGCCCTTTCTGCTGCATCCCGTGCCGCACGGGAACGGGGCGGCAGCTCATTGACCATGCATTGTCTCCCGGAGATGCTCGGCGGCTTCCTCGCCTCGCACGCCGGCAATGCGAAGGTCGGCGTAGGCGCGGGGCCAAGGAACGAGGCGCAGGCCGTTCCTCATTGTGGCCAAACGCGCGGTCGTGACGGTGGGGAACGGTCGAAGGGTGAGCCTGCCGCCTTCGATTGGCCGCAGTCCGGCTTTCGCGGCCGCCCATTCGAGGGCGGGGCCCGTCTTGCCGTCGATGTAGACCTCGCTGGACGCAAGCGTTGTCAGGTAGGGCGCAAGCACGAATCCGGCGACGGCGCCAGTGGCTGCCCACGGCATTCCCGCATGATCCCACTGCCCGCCTGCATCGGTCAGGCCCGCCACCGGATCACGCCAGGTCACGCCGACCGAAATGGAGACCGCAGGCTTCCGGGCTGCGGCCGCAGCTGCATATTCGTCCAGCAACCGGTCCGGGTCGGCAATTCGACGGGCGGCGTTCGGTCCACGGCGCGCTTCCGCGTGCAGGAGGCCGAGGTCGGTGAGGGTGCGCAGGGCATTGGTGGCGCTTCCGGCGGACAAGGCCGTGACTTCCTGCATGTCGCCGACGGTCCCTCGTCCGCCGCAGAGCAGGGCTTCGGCGATGGCCAGGACTGCAGGTGTCCAATGCGGCGGCTTCCGTGGCGACCTTGGAACACGGCCATCCCTGGAGACGACCAGTGATCCGCGTGCGACCTCCGCGGCGCCGGTTTCGTCGACCCAGCCGATCCCTGCGGCCGAAAGGTGCTCGCGCGCGGCAAGCGACATGCGCCGGGCGACCGCAACGTCCGGACGATCTTTCTGGCGACCGATCAGCTCGCGTGCCTGTCGAAGTCCTCCCTCCCCCAACCACTTGACACGGAGGACCTCTCCATTGACTTCGAGATCGACCGAATGGCCATCATGGCCGCGACGCCGGATCCGGACGGACGGCGGAAGCACGGCCGCAACTGCCGTCTCAGAGCGATGGGAGATGTCACTTGCTGGCATGCCAATAGACGTGCGCCCTTATCCTCAAGAAATTCTATACATCACATTTTGGATGATGTATACAGAAACGTGAGGATATGGCGCCCGGTTGCCGGACACGTTTGCCTGTTTCGCGTCCGTGCGAGAACGCGTCGCCCACCTTCCCGCTCAGGCAGTCACTGCCAAGAGGAATGAATGCAATGGGTCGGGCATCCGAGCCGCCGGCGAATTCCAGGAAATGTGGTTCACGTGAGTTGCCAGCTTCAGCCCTCGAGATAAGGACGTC
The DNA here is from genome assembly GCA_965208685.1 of Paracoccaceae bacterium. GTDB lineage: Bacteria > Pseudomonadota > Alphaproteobacteria > Rhodobacterales > Rhodobacteraceae > JAJEFO01. The sequence continues at coordinate 4,483,454 of CBDBPL010000007.1, forward strand.
TGAAAGGCGCGGGAATGTAGCCGCTTGACGAGCCCTGGGCCGAAACGGCCAGTCCGGCCGGAAAGACCTTCCTGACCGTCCTCGGCGCCAACGCCGCCATCGCGCTGTGGTGCCCCGTTCACAAAAGCAGGTTCGACGCCTTCTGGGAGCGAAGGGCAGGCTGAAGTCGCCAGGCCTGCACAAATTTGCCGTGCACCCGTTCGCTTAAGCATTTGCATCGCTGTCGGTCACGATGCTACCTGCAGTGAGCCCCACGGACATCACGTCGGGACAGAATCGGGATCAAGGCGCGTGTCAAGCTCTTCAGGCAAGGTGGTGACTGTAACCGGGGCTGCAGCGGGCATCGGATACGCCATTGCGAAGCGTTTTGCCGCCGACGGTTGCCTGGTCGCCATTGTTGACCTGGACGAGGAAAGAGCATGCTCTGCCGCCGCGTCGGTTGCCGAAGAAGCGGGCGGCACGGCCTTGGCAGTGACTGCCGATGTCGCCGAGTTCGAAAGCTGTCGCGCCGCTCACGACAGGATTGTCTCGGAATTCGGGCCAGTCTCCGTGCTGGTGAACAATGCCGGGATCATGTCGCAGCGGCTCGGGCGGATCGAGGCGCTGCCGCCCGAGCACTTCGATCAGTTGCTTGCCATCCACGTGCGTGGCGCGGTCAACTGGGCGCGGCTGGTGATATCGGCAATGCGCGAGGCGAATTTCGGGCGGATCATCAACATTTCGTCCGGCAACGCGAAGCTCGCCGTGCCCTACAGGTTGGCGTATGTGACCGCAAAAAAGGCGATCCTCGGGATCACGGAGGCATTGGCGCTGGAGACCGCGCGCGACGGCATCACGGTCAACGCGATCCTGCCCGGCTACATCGCGACCCAGACGCTCCTGGATCGCGCGAATGCCGGAATTCTTGACAAGGACAGCTTTGCCGAAAGAACGCCTGTGGGCCGTTGGGGCAGGCCGGATGAAATCGCACGCGCGGCCGCGTTTCTCGCTGATGCGGATTCAGGGTTCATCACCGGCTCCACGCTGGTGGTCGACGGCGGCATCACGATCCGGGGGGATCCAAGCGAAGATCTTTCCCATCCCCCGTCTCCCAAGAGCTGAAACACGAAGCCGGAGCTGGCAAACCGAGACGACCGGCGCCTCCCGGACCAGCAAGTTGTCCGATGAACGGCAGCCTTCTTGTCGCGATGCGCCGCGCATGTGCCGCGTTGAAGACGACGTTGCATGCCTGGCCGCATGGAATCCCTTGGGAGTCCCACGGATGTTGGAATGCGTCCTGGAGGCGCCCGGCCAAAACTCTTGCCGAGCCAGGCGCTCATGCCAGGACGGCGAAGGTACTGGCATGCCTTCTCCGGTTCGCGACGGGGTCAGCTGATCGCGACTGCCTTCACGGCACTGTCGATATGGGCCTCGTACTGCTCGAAGTTCTTTGCGAACATCTCGATCAGCCTCTTCGCTTGTGCATCGTAGGCCGCTCCGTCGTCCCAGGTCCGTCGCGGGTCCAGCAGGATGTCCGGCACGGCGCCTGCCGTCACGCTGACCGGCACCTCGAAGCCGAAGTTCGCGTCCTTGCGGAACTGCGAATGTTCAAGCGAGCCGTCAAGCACGGCTGACAGGAGTGCTCGGGTCGCCTTGATCGGCATGCGTGATCCGGTTCCGAAGGCTCCGCCCGTCCAGCCTGTATTGACCAGCCAGCAGGTTGTGCCGTGGCGGGCGATCTTTTCGCGCAGCAAAGCTCCGTAGGTTTCGGGCCTCCTCGGCATGAACGGGGCGCCAAAGCATGTCGAAAACGTAGGCTCCGGCTCCGTGACCCCGCGTTCCGTGCCTGCGACCTTTGACGTGAAGCCCGACAGGAAGTGATACATTGCCTGTGCGGGAGTCAGGCGCGCGATCGGCGGAAGGATCCCGAAGGCGTCGCAGGTCAGCATGACCACGTTCTTCGGATGGCCGCCCAGCGCGGACTCCGACGCGTTGGAAACGTAGTTCATCGGATAGGCGCAGCGCGTGTTGGCGGTCAGGCGGTCGTCGCCGAAATCGAGTTCCTTGGTCTCGGGGTCGAAGACCATGTTCTCGATGACGGTGCCGAACTTGAAGCACGTGTCATAGATTTCCGGCTCGGCCTCGCGGTTCAGGTTTATGGTCTTGGCGTAGCAGCCGCCTTCGAAGTTGAAGATTCCCCGATCCGACCAGCCGTGCTCGTCGTCACCTATCAGTATGCGGCTCGGATCTGCCGAGAGAGTGGTCTTGCCCGTGCCTGAGAGCCCGAAGAACACCGCTGAATCGATCTGGTTTCCGACAGCATGGCTGGCCGAGCAGTGCATCGGCATCACGCCCTTTTCGGGCAGGATGTAGTTGAGAATGGAGAACACGGATTTCTTGTTCTCGCCCGCATATTCGGTCCCGCCGATGAGAACGATCTTTTGCTCGAGATCCATCGCGATGACCGTTTCGGTCCGGCAGTCGTGCCGCTTCGGGTCGGCCTGGAACGACGGGCAGTTGATGACCAAGAATTCCGGCGCGAAACCGTCGAGCTCGTCCCTGTCGGGGCGCCGAAGCATGTGCCGGATGAAGAGGGAATGCCAGGCAAGCTCGGTTACGATTCTGACATCGAGCCGATGCGCGTTGTCGGCGCCTGCATACAGGTCCTGCACGAAATGGTCGCGGCCCTTCATGTGAGCCAGCATGTCGGCATGCAGGCGCGCGAAGCCCTCCGGCGACATTGCGCGGGTGTTTTCCCACCAGATGTCCTGCTCAACCGATGGCGTCTTCACGACATGCTTGTCCTGCGGAGACCGACCGGTGTACTTGCCCGTGTTGACCAGCAACGTCCCGCCCTGGCCGAGCGTTCCTTCTTCGCGGCAAAGCGCGTGCTGGATCAGGTCCGGCTCCATCAGGTTGTAGTGGACCAGTCCCAGATCCTTGATTCCGTGCGCTTCCAGCGTCATTTGCGAATTGACCCGACCTTGGCTCATTCTCTTCTGATCCTTCGGCTGCATGCGCGGTCAACTGCGCGATCGGCGCGCTTCATGTCCGGGTTATAGGCACGATTCTCATTGTGTGAACAGGACGGAATGGCACAGTTAGCGGTACCAACCGATTGATTTTTCAGGGTTAGCGCCAACATCTTGGCTCAGCCGGGATGCCGTCGCGAGTGACGCTTGCCATGGCCGGGATGCGGGACGGCCATCCAGGCCGCGCTCTTCAGGTGCACATTGCTGTTGAACTACTCGAAGACAGGCACGATGATGTCAGGCGTGCGGCGCAGCGTCTCGCGACGCTCCGCACGCCTTGTGTCCTGGAGAGCCAAGGGATCGACTCATGCTCTGGACGGAGCCGAGCAGCAGCAATCATTGGAATCCGCCGCCGGGGTGCAACGCCTGCCCTGCATCGTGCCTTGGTGCGCCCGATCGCGCCCGGCCCTTGCGTTCGCGACGGCTTCCTTTCTGAGGCAGGGTCTCGTGCGCATGGGAGACGGGTCCACTCTCATGCACGGCACCGCTGTTGCGTTGAATTCGGCGGGGCTCTTGGTCACGGGCCAGGCCGGTGCCGGGAAGTCCAGCCTTGCGCTTGAGCTGATCGCGCTCGGGGCCACCCTCGTTGCCGACGACCAGGTCGTTCTGACCCGAAGGCCCGGGGGGCTGCTGATGACGGCTCCCGCGGCGCTCGATGGCAGGATCGAAGCGAGGGGCATCGGCATATTGAAGTGCGATGCAGCCCCGGCATGGCTGCGCATCGTCGTCGACATGGACAACGTCGAAGCGGGACGCCAGCCCGAACCGCTGGAAGTCGCGATCTCCGGCGAACGCGTTCGCGTCATTCGAAGGGTTGAGACCCCGGCATTCGCCTCTATGCTGTATGTCCTTCTCATAGGGGGATTGGAGTGACGGCCAATTCGGGATCCAGCGCGCGAACGCGCGCAGTTCTGGTGACCGGCGCCTCCGGGGCCGGACGAACGGAGGCGACGCATGCGCTGGAGGACCTTGGCTTTGAAATCATCGACAACATGCCGCTGTCTCTCCTGCCGCGCGTGTTTGACGTGCCATCTTCGATGCCGCCTCTTGCGTTGGGAATTGACGTGCGCAACCGAGACTTCTCGGTGGACACGGTGGTCGCAGTCCTGGACCGCATTGCGTCGGAAGCCGACATAGAAGCCGAGCTCCTGTTCCTTGACTGCCGCTCCGAAGTTCTTGTTCGCCGGTATTCCGAAACGCGAAGGCGACATCCGCTTGCTCCCTCGGAGACTCCAGAGATTGGCATCGATCGCGAGATGGAACTCCTGATCCCGATACGGGAGCGCGCCGATCATCTCATCGACACCTCTGACATGACGCCGCATGACCTGAAGGCCGAGATCGAACGGCGGTTCGGACGGGACGGCTCCGACATGCTGGCCCTTTCCGTGGAGAGCTTCTCGTACAAGCGCGGCCTGCCGCGCGGCGTGGACATGATCTTTGACACGAGGTTCCTTGCAAACCCGCACTGGCAGGAAGACCTGCGCGACCTCGACGGGCGTGACGAGCGCGTGGCGGCCTATGTCGGATGCGACCCGCGCTTCTCCGGATTCTTCGAGACACTCGAGACAATGCTCCTTGACCTGCTTCCAGCATTCAAGGAGGAAGGCAAGACGTATTTGTCGATCGGGCTCGGTTGTACTGGAGGGCGGCACAGGTCGGTGGCCGTCGCAGAAAGGCTTGCGTGTGCACTTGCAGCGAAAGGGTGGCAGGTGTCGACACGCCACCGGGAGCTGGAGCGACTAGGGCAGGATCTGTGGTCATCCGCGGAGAAGAAGGGGTGATTGGCATAGTAATAGTGGCGCATGGAGGCCTGGCACGGGAATACTTGGCCGCAGTCGAGCACGTCGTTGGCAAGCAGAACGGTATGTGTGCCATCCCGATCGAGCCGGAACATGATCGGGAGGCCAAGCAGAACGAGATTTGCGCGGCCGCCGATGACGTGGATTTCGGTGACGGCGTCATCGTCGTGACGGACATGTTCGGTGGCTCTCCGTCAAATCTCTCGCTCAGGGCCTGCAATTCAACCAACAGGAAAATCCTCTACGGGGCCAACCTTCCAATGCTGATCAAGCTCGCCAAGCTCAGGCACGAGCCGCTGGATCACGCGGTCAATGCAGCCCTTTCCGCCGGGCGAAAGTACATCGACAGCTTCGAGGGCGGCGGCGCTGCCTGACCTGCAATGGAAGATCCCGTGACGCGCACTCTGCAGATCGTGAACGAAAAGGGTCTTCACGCCCGCGCCTCCGCGAGGCTGGCCGAAGTCGTTGAGGGTTTTGATGCCGAGGCCACGGTGTCGAAGGACGGCATGAGCGTGACCGGCGACAGCATCATGGGTCTTCTGATGCTCGCAGCGTCCAGGGGGACCTCGATAACGGTCGCGACCAAGGGTGCGGAAGCGACAGCGCTGGCCGACGCGATCGAAGCCCTCGTGGCCGACGGCTTTGGCGAGGAAGTGTAGGCCGCCCCGCCCCGCTACCGCGTCGGTGCCGGCGGGTCTTCCCTGTAGTCGTAGAATCCGCGCTCAGTCTTTCTGCCAAGCCATCCGGCCTCGACGTATTTTGTCAGAAGCGGACAAGGCCGGTACTTGGTGTCGGCCAGCCCGTCATGGAGCACGTTCATGATCGCAAGACAGGTGTCCAGGCCAATGAAGTCCGCGAGCTGCAGTGGCCCCATCGGGTGGTTGGTTCCCAGCTTCATCGCGGAATCGATCGATGCGACCGAACCCACGCCTTCGTAGAGCGTGTAGACCGCTTCGTTGATCATCGGCATCAGGATCCGGTTCACGATAAAGGCAGGGAAGTCCTCTGCAGTGGCGGGGGTCTTTCCAAGCCTTTCGACCACATCCTTCAACGCCTGGTATGTCTGGTCGTTCGTGGCAATGCCACGGATGAGCTCCACGAGCTGCATGACCGGCACGGGATTCATGAAGTGGAATCCCATGAACCTTTCGGGGCGGTCGGTTCGGCTGGCCAGCCGCGTGATCGAGATCGAGGAGGTGTTCGAAGTGAGGATCGTGTCTGGTCCGAGATGCGGGACGAGATCCTCGAAGATCGCCACCTTCACCGACTCGCGCTCCGTGGCGGCCTCGATGATCAGGTCGGTTGGGCCAAGGTCCGCGAGCGTCATGGTGGTCGAGATTCGCTTGAGCGCAGCCTCGGCATCCTCCTTCGTGACCCGGCCGCTGTTGACCTGGCGCGCAAGGTTGGTCTCGACGAGCTTGAGCGCGCGTTCAATCGCGCCACGATCAATGTCGTTCAGGATGACATCGAACCCGGCCAGAGCGAAGACGTGGGCAATTCCGTTGCCCATTTGTCCTGCGCCAACCACGCCTACGCTGCTGATGTTCATTCGGCCCCCGAAAAAAGCTTGTCCGCGTCCGCGAGACCATAGGCGCACGAACGAACCTTGCGCAAGCCCGCAAGGCGCATGAAGCGCCGTCCTGCACGCGTGCAACCTGCTTCTTCAAGATCGCGTGATCGGAGCGGGCGTTGGCCCTGCGCCCGCACGCGGCAGCCGCCCGGATCGGGTGGATCCGGGCACATGGCGCATGCGTGGTGATTCAGAGCTTCTCGACGAGCTCAGGTACGGCGGAAAAAAGGTCCGCAACCAGGCCGTAGTCCGCAACCTGGAAGATCGGAGCTTCCTCGTCCTTGTTGATGGCGACGATGATCTTCGAATCCTTCATGCCTGCCAGGTGCTGGATCGCGCCTGAAATCCCGACGGCAACATAGAGGTCGGGGGCTACCACCTTGCCGGTCTGCCCAACCTGCCAGTCGTTCGGGGCATATCCTGAATCGACTGCGGCCCTCGACGCACCGACGGCCGCGCCAAGCTTGTCGGCCAGCTTCTCGATCAGCGCGAAGTCCTCTTCCGAGCCAACGCCCCGTCCGCCCGAGACAACAACTCCCGCGCTCGTCAGTTCGGGCCGGTCGCTTGCGGCGCCCCTGTCCTCGACCCATTCGGAGATGCCGGGGTTCGCGGCCGCGTCAATGGATTCGACCGGAGCCGGGCCGCCTTCTCCCGCCGCGTCAAAGGTGGAGGTCCGAATCGAGACGACCTTGGTCGCGTCGGTCGACCGGACGGTCTGGATCGCGTTGCCGGCATAGATCGGTCGCTCGAACGTGTCGGCGTCGACGACTCCGGAAATGTCAGGGATCACCATGACGTCAAGGAGCGCCGCCACGCGCGGAAGGACGTTCTTTGCATCGGTCGTGGCCGGAGCCACGATGTGGCTGTAGTCGCCCGCCAGCGAGACGATCAGCGCCGCGGTCGGTTCGGCCAACCTGTGTCCGAGGCCCGGATCCTCGGCGACCAGCACCTTCGAGACGCCGTCAACCTTCGCGACGGCCTCGCCAGCTGACGACGCGGCCGCGCCGGCGCAGAGAGCGGTAACGTCGCCCAAGGCACGTGCGGCGGTGACGGCCTTCGCCGTTGCATCGAGGTTGAGTTCGCCGTCGGTGACTTCCGCCAGGAGAAGGACTGCCATCAGATCGCTCCCGCTTCCTTGAGTTTCGTGACAAGTTCGTCGACCGAGCCCACGATTTCGCCGGCCTTCCGCGCGTCTGGCTCGGCGGTCGAGACGATCTCGAGCCTCGGACTTGCATCGACGCCGTAGTCGGCGGGCTTTCTTTCGTCCATGGGCTTCTTCTTTGCTCTCATGATGTTCGGCAGCGAGGCGTAACGCGGTTCGTTCATGCGCAGATCCACCGTCACAATGGCAGGCAAGTCGACCTTGATGATCTGCAGCCCGCCGTCGACCTCGCGGGTGACCATCGCGCTGTCGCCATCGATGTTCAGTTCGGACGCAAACGTGGCCTGCGGCCAGCCGGTCAGGGCTGCAAGCATCTGCCCGGTTGCATTCATGTCGTTGTCGATGGCCTGCTTGCCGCAGATGACGAGGCCCGGTTGCTCCTCTTCGATCACGCCCGCGAGGAGCTTCGCGACGGCAAGCGGCTCGATGTCTGTGTGCACGTCTTCGGCCGCGACGACCAGGATCGCCCGGTCCGCCCCCATTGCAAGCGCGGTTCGGAGCGTTTCCTGTGCCTGCTGCACACCGATGGACACCGCGATCACTTCTTCGGCCTTTCCGGCCTCCTTGAGTCGGATCGCCTCCTCGACGGCAATTTCGTCGAACGGGTTCATCGACATCTTGACGTTTGCAAGATCGACGCCGCTTCCGTCCGCCTTCACCCGGACCTTCACGTTGTAGTCGATAACGCGCTTTACAGGCACAAGCACCTTCATTCGCCGGGCTCCCTACTTGAGATTTGCGCAGGGTTTATCGGAGCCGCACCGCATTGGACAGAGCAAAATCGACATCCCGGGCCATGGGTGCGTCGCCTTGAGCGGATGCGACCAGAACCTGCGCGACATGGCATCCGGTGACCGCGGGATTCGGCGAATCGCTGCGTTCCGACCTGCATCGCGGCAGTCCGAACACGTGCTGTTCGCCGCCTCGAAAAAAAGAATCGGGAAATGTCTTAGGGTTTGCAAGAGTCAAGTGCAAAGGATGGTTGATTGCTACCCGTTCTGCCGTCTAGCTTGTAACGAGCGATTCACGTCGTCCTTTGGGGGGGAAGGTTTGATGGGACAGGGCAGCTTCGTCGGGGAAGTTGATCCTGACGAAGCGTGGCAAATCCTGGAGAGGGAAGAGTCAGCCCGTCTTGTCGATGTCAGGACCCGTGCAGAATGGAATTTCGTCGGCACGCCTGACATTGGGGAACTGGGAAAGACGCCGATCCTGATCGAGTGGTCATCCTATCCCGACATGGCCGTGAACCCGGCTTTTGCCGACGAGGTCGAGGAAGCGGTCGGCTCCGATGCGATCGGACCTCTCCTCTTTCTCTGCCGGTCAGGCGTACGGTCATTGAAGGCCGCAACAGTGGTTGCTGATCACTATGCCCGACAGGGCCGATCGGTATCCTGCCTGAACGTTTCCGAGGGTTTCGAGGGTGACGTGGACGCGTCTGGACACCGGGGCCGCCAGTTTGGCTGGAAGGCGCGGGGACTGGCATGGCGCCAGTTTTGAAGCAAGGGACGCTGCGGGCAAATTATGACCAAGAAATCCTGGGATGAGATACGACAGAACCTGATATCAGCCGTTGGCAAGAGCAATTACACGAACTGGATCGAACCGCTTGAATTCGCGCGGATCGAAGGCGGTGTCGCCAAGTTCCACGTGCCGACCACCTTCATGGGCAACTGGGTGCTTCGGAATTTCGGGGACCACATCCTGCGTGAATTGACCGAGTCCGGGAACAAGGTGACGCGGGTCGAGTTTGCGGTCCACGAGACCGCGAAATCGGCCAGGAAGCGCGCGGCCAAGCCGAAGGACAAGGCGGCGAGAGCCATGGCCGGGCATGTCGGCGGCGAGGTGCCCGGCGCGCCGCTCGATGCGCGGTTCACGTTCGAGAGCTTTGTCGTCGGCAAGCCGAACGAACTGGCGCACGCGGCCGCCCGCAGGGTGGCAAAGGGCGGCACCGTGACGTTCAACCCGCTCTTTCTCTACGGCGGCGTTGGCTTGGGCAAGACGCACCTGATGCAGGCAATTGCCTGGGAACTGCGCAAGCGATCGTCCGGATTGCACGTCGTTTACCTTTCGGCTGAGCAGTTCATGTACAGGTTTGTCCAGGCCCTTCGCGACAAGGACATGATTGCGTTCAAGCAGCTCTTTCGTTCTGTCGACGTCCTGATGATCGACGATGTCCAGTTCATCGCCGGCAAGGACGCGACGCAGGAAGAGTTCTTTCACACGTTCAACGCCCTGGTTGACCAGAAGCGGCAGATCATCGTGAGTTCGGACAGCGCCCCCACGGACATAGACGGGATAGATGACCGGATCGTGAGCCGACTGCAATCGGGGCTTGTTGTGGACGTGCATCCCACAAATTACGAACTTCGGCTTGGCATACTCCAGCAAAAGGTCGAGCAGTTCTCCGAACAGTTCCCCAACCTGGGGATTCAGGACGGCGTCCTCGAATTCCTCGCGCATCGCATCTCCAGCAACGTGCGCGTGCTCGAGGGAGCCTTGATGCGCCTCTTTGCATTTGCGTCGCTGGTCGGTCGCGAGATCACGATGGAACTGACGCAGGACTGCCTGTCGGACGTGCTGCGCGCGTCGGACCGCAAGATCACGGTCGAGGAAATCCAGCGCAAGGTCAGCGAGCACTTCAACATCCGCCTCTCGGACCTGATTGGTCCGAAGCGGGTCCGCACCTTCGCTCGCCCGCGCCAGATCGCCATGTATCTTTCGAAACAGCTCACTTCCCGCTCGCTGCCCGAGATCGGCCGTCGGTTTGGAGGGCGCGACCACACCACGATCATGCACGGGGTTCGCAGGATCGAGGAATTGAAGCAGCAGGACAGCCAGATCGCCGACCATGTGGAACTCCTGCGCCGCTCGCTGGAGGCCTGACGAGCGCACGAGGTGGCGGAACTCCTGCCATGGCTCATCGCAGCGGCGCTGATCATCGGCATCGGCAAGGGCGGGTTTCCCGTCGCCGCCGCGCTCGCGGTTCCGTTTCTGGCGCTCGTCATGAACCCGGTACAGGCGGCAGCGCTTGTCCTTCCGGTCCTGATCGTCGCCGACTGTGCCGCCATATGGCTCTATCGTCGGCACTATTCCCGTCGAAACCTCGCGATCCTCTTGCCGGCCATGGGTCTCGGGCTCGTGATTGCCACGCTGATCGTGCCTAATGCGTCCGAACCGCTGCTGCTGGCATTCACGGGATGCGCGGGGCTCTGGACCGTCTGGCGGCAATGGTTCGTCTCGAGCCCCGTCACGACGCGCAACGCTGGCATCGCTTCAGGCGCTTTCTGGGGCATCGTTGCCGGGATCACGTCCTTTCTGACGCATTCAGGTGCGCCGGCGACCCAAGCCTATCTCCTGCCGCAAAGGCTGCCCAAGCTCATTCTGACTGGCACGATGGCAATCACGTTTGCGATCGTCAATTTCGCCAAGATTCCGAGCTACAATGCGCTCGGGTTCTTCGACGGGCTCAACTGGCCGTTGGCGGCAGGGCTGGCCGGGGTGGGCATTCTTGGCGCCCTTCTCGGCAGGTTGCTGATAAGGATGCCTGAACCGCTCTACATGCGCATCATTGAAATCCTGCTGCTTGCCCTTTCGCTGATCCTGATCTTCAAGGCGGCACGTGGCTTTGCAGGCGCTTGACCCATGGGCCTGACGCCCTTGCGGCCGCGCCAGAAATTTCTCCCGAACCGTTGCGTCCTGCCAAGAAAGCGATAGGTTGGCCGTCCCAATACCGGATGGAGCGAGGGAACATGGAATTTTCGATCGAACGGAATTCGCTTCTCAAGGCGATCGCCCAGGCACAATCGGTTGTCGAACGTCGAAACACGATTCCGATCCTTGCCAATGTCCTGATCGAAGCCGAGGAAAACCAGGTCAGATTCCGCGCAACCGACCTCGACATCGAGATCGTGGACGAAGCAAACGCAACTGTCCAGCGGGCCGGTGCAACCACGGTCATTGCGACGACATTCCACGAGATCGTTCGCAAGTTGCCGGACGGTGCGCTGGTCACGATCTCCGACGACGGCTCCTCTGGACGGATGGCCGTCAATGCAGGACGCTCGAAATTCTCGCTCGCAACCCTCCCCCGCGAAGACTTCCCCGCCATGGCCACTTCAGACTACGGTACGAACTTCTCGGTTCCGGCCTCTGTGCTCCGCCGCCTCTTCGACAAGTCAAAGTTTGCAATGTCGACAGAGGAGGCGCGGTATTACCTCAACGGAGTCTACATGCACGTCGCGGATTCCGGCGGCAGCCAGGCGCTCCGCTGCGTGGCCACGGACGGACACCAGCTGGCCCAGATCGATGCCGAACTTCCGAATGGCGCTGACGGAATGCCCGGCGTCATCGTGCCGCGCAAGACGGTGAACGAACTGAGAATGATGCTTGAAGCGGACGACCAGGAGATCGCCGTCAGCGTCAGCGAATCCAAGGTCCGGTTTGCAGCTCCTGGCATCACGCTCACGTCCAAGGTCGTCGAGGGGACCTTTCCGGACTACACACGGGTCATTCCCGCCGAAAACGACAAGCGGCTGGAAGTCGATGCCAAGGAGTTCGCGAAGGCCGTGGACCGGGTCGCCACCGTCAGTTCCGAGACCTCACGGGTCGTCAAGCTGTCGCTGTCCGAGGACCAGCTGCAGCTGTCGGTCAATTCGCCGGAAACCGGAACGGCAGATGAGGAACTCGAAGTCGCCTATCAGCCGGGCAAGGACGCGGGAGCGCTGGTCCTCGGCTTCAACGCGAAGTACCTGCAGGAAATCGCTGGCCAGATGGATCGGGAAAACGCCGTGTTCATGTTCAATACCAGCAGCGAGCCGGCGCTGATACGCGAAGGTGACGATGAATCGGCCATTTACGTCGTGATGCCGATGCGCGTGTGAGCGGACTTGCGGTAACCCGGCTGACGCTTTCCCATTTCCGGTCGCATCTGCGCACCGAACTCTCCGTTGATGAGCGGCCGCTTGCGCTCTGCGGTCCGAACGGCGCAGGAAAGACAAACATCCTTGAAGCGGTTTCCCTCCTGTCCCCGGGCCGGGGGCTTCGCCGTGCCAGCGCGGAGGAAATGAACCGGCAGCCCGAATCGATCGGCTGGAAGGTCGCGTCGCAGGTCACGGTGCCGACGCGAATTCACGAAATTGAAACAGCCGCCGAACCTGGCCAGGCGCGGCAGGTGCGGATCGACGGAAAGGCGGCGCCGCAGATTGCTCTTGGTCGCATTGTCCGGATCATCTGGCTGACGCCTTCGATGGACCGCCTCTGGATCGAGGGCGCGAGCGGAAGACGGCGGTTCCTCGACCGAATGACCATGAGCCTCGAGCCCGATCATGGCGAAGCGGTCCTGGACTATGAAAGGGCCATGCGCGAACGAAACCGCCTCCTCAAGGACAGGGTCCGGGATGCCCACTGGTATGTCGCCCTGGAAAGACAGATGGCCGAGTCCGGCGCCCGCATCGCCGCGAACCGCCGTGCAGCGGTGTTTCGAATTCTTGCCGCACAGGATGGAGCGGAAACGGCATTTCCCGTCGCCGGCCTGTCGCTTGATCATCCAAGCGGCGAACTTCCGGAAGAGTGCGCAGGTCTTGCGGATGCCCTGGGCCGGGGTCGCCATGCCGATCTTGCGGCTGGCCGCACCCTTGCGGGCCCGCACCGGGCCGACATGACGGCGCGCTTCGAGGAAAAGGGCATTTCGGCTGCGCAATGCTCGACCGGCGAGCAGAAGGCGCTCCTGATCTCTCTGGTACTGGCCAATGCACGTGCCCTGTCCGAGGACACGGGCAACCCGCCGCTGATCCTGCTGGATGAAGTGGCGGCACATCTTGACTCCGACCGCCGAGCAGCCCTCTTTGCCGAAATCCTGAAGCTGGGCGCGCAGACCTGGATGACCGGGACCGGACCGAAACTGTTTGAAGAGCTGGGAGATCACGCTCAGGTCTTGCAGGTGGCCGACCGGAATGGCGCGAGCGAGGTAAGCCCGTGACGCCAAGGGTTCTCCTGCTCCGCGGCATCAATGTCGGCGGGCGCGGGAAGCTGCCCATGGCCGAATTGCGCGCGGCAATCGAGGCAGCGGGCGGCAGCGACCCCAAGACCTACATTCAGACCGGAAACGCGGTGTTTCGCGGGAGCGTCGGCGAAGTTGCGCTCTCTGATGAAATCGAAGCGCGCGCAGGATTCCGGCCTGGAGTGATGTTGCTCGATGCGCATGCCTTCGCAGCGATTCGTCAAGGCAACCCTTTTCCGGACGCGACGGATGACGCGAAGGCGCTCCACGTCGGGTTCCTCGCGGCACCTCCCGCTTGCACCCAAGCCGATCTCGACGCGGCAAGGGGCGCGGAGGAGCGTGCTCTCCTCACCAGCGCTGCCGTCTATCTCCACACGCCTAAGCATCTCTCGGGCTCTGCCCTCGCGCCAAGACTCGAACGCCTCGTCGGTGTTCCCCTGACGTTGCGCAACTGGCGAACCGTGGAAGCCATCGCCGCACTCTTGGACGAAGCGAGTTAGTCCGCGCAGCCCTGGCCGCCAGCCTCTACGCTGTCGTGCTGCCGATCCCGTCGCTCACGTCCGGTCCGTTCAGGATCGTGCTGACGGCGCGGGCCATCCCAAGCGGCGTTCCTGATCTCGCCGAAGCTGGCCAATGCGCACTCTGTCCAAGGAGTCGGGCAGCCCGTCGCGGATCCCTCTTGACGAAGTGGCGGCACATCTTGACTCCTGCCGCCAGGAGGCCCTCATTGCCGAGGCCCAGAATCAGGGCGCGCTGTCCAGGACAACCGGATCGGGAGACAAGCCTTTTGCGGAACTTTGTGACAAGGCGCAGTTCCTTCACGAGTCCGAGACTGGAGGCTCGATCGTCGTGACGCGCCTGCGGACGCGACCATGACCGTCACGCTGACGGACGCCGTGCTCTATTCCGGCGCGCTTCTCATCCTCTTCCTGACACCGGGCCCGGTCTGGGTGGCGTTGGTCGCGCGCGCGATGTCCGGGGGATTCCATTCCGCATGGCCGCTGGCGCTCGGCGTTGCCGTGGGCGATGTCATCTGGCCGCTTCTCGCCATTCTTGGAATATCCTGGGTCGTTTCCGTCTACGCCGACTTCATTCTGGTGCTGCGCTGGGTGGCCTGCCTGACCTTCCTGGCCATGGGCGCCCTGATCATCTGGAGCCGGGAGCGCTCGATCGTCTCCGACGGCAGGTTGACGCGGCCGGGCATGTGGGCCGGTTTCCTGGCCGGGGTTGCAGTCATTCTCGGCAATCCAAAGGCCATTCTCTTCTACATGGGCGTGCTGCCGGGATTCTTTGACGTCGGTCGCCTGGCTTGGCAGGACATCGCCCTGGTCTGTGTTCTTTCCGTGCTCGTGCCTCTTGCAGGCAACTTCGTTGTTGCGGGGTTCATCGGACAGGTCCGGCGTCTTCTCGCCTCGCCCCAGGCGGTCGCGCGCACGAACCTTGTCGCGGGCATCCTGTTGATCGCAGTCGGTCTCGCCATTCCGTTCACGCAAGTTGCGTGAGTCCGGGATCGAGCATACAACACGGAGGATCTGGAGAACGTCTTATGGACATGCCCACGCCCTCCCATGACGTGCTGAACAGGAAGGCCCGAATCGTCGATCGCCTGAAGGACGCGCTCTCCGCCACGCATGTCAAGTCCGACCCTGTCGAGACCCGAGCGTATGAATGCGATGCGCTTGCAGCCTATGCCTGCCAACCGCTCTGCGTCGTCCTTCCCGGTTCGACAAGCGAAGTTGCGGAGGTATTGCGCATTTGCAGCGAGGAGCGCGTTCCGGTCGTGCCGCGTGGTTCCGGCACATCCCTTGCCGGAGGTGCAATGCCGACAAGTGACTGTGTCGTGCTCGGCGTTTCGCGAATGACTCGGGTTCTTGAGGTCGACTACGAGTGCCGGTGCATCCGGGTCGAGGCCGGGCGGACGAATCTCTCGGTCACCGGCGCGGTCGAGGAGGACGGATTCTTCTATGCGCCCGATCCGTCTTCCCAGCTTGCGTGCGCGATCGCCGGGAATGTTGCCATGAACGCGGGCGGCGCGCATTGCCTGAAATACGGGGTGACGACGAACAATCTGCTCGGGCTCACGATGGTCACGATGGATGGCAGCGTGGTCGAGATCGGTGGCGCGCACATGGATGCGAGCGGGTATGACTGGCTGGGCCTTGTCTGCGGGTCTGAAGGGCAGCTTGGAGTGGTGACCGAAGCGACGCTCCGCATCCTGCCCAGGCCGGAAGGCGCAAGGCCGATGCTTATCGGGTTTGCAAGTCCAGAGGTTGCCGGCGCCTGCGTCAGCGACATAATCCGGGCGGGCGTGCTGCCTGTCGCCATCGAATACATGGACCGCAAGGTGATCGAAGTGGTCGAGAGCTTCTCGCAGGCCGGCTATCCGGACTGCGAGGCGCTGCTCATCGTTGAAGTGGAAGGCGGCCCAGCGGAAATCGACGACCAGTTCGGCGTCATCGGCAACATCGCACGCAGGCACGACCCGATAGAGCTGCGCGAGGCACGGGACGCCGACGATGCCGCGCGAATCTGGCTTGGTCGCAAGTCGGCCTTCGGAGCAATGGGCCGGCTCAACGACTACATGTGCCTGGATGGGACGATTCCGGTGTCTGAACTGCCGCGCGTTCTCAACCGGATCGATGCGCTGTCGCGGCAACATGGTCTCGACGTTGGCAACGTCTTCCATGCGGGCGATGGCAACATGCATCCCCTGATCCTGTTCAATGCCAACAGTCCCGGCGAACTCGAGACCTGCGAAGCGCTCGGGGCGGAAATACTCAAGCTGTGCGTCGAGGCAGGCGGGTGCCTGACGGGCGAGCACGGCGTGGGAATCGAAAAGCGCGACCTCATGCACGTCCAGTTCGACCCGGCCGACCTCGAAGCCCAGATGAACGTCAAGGACGTGCTTGATCCGGCCTGGCTCCTGAATCCCGCCAAGGTGTTCCCCTTGAGCGCGACCGCGGCCCGGCGGGCGGCAGCATGACGGCAGGCGGTTTCGACGCGGACGGCGAGATGTCCGGAATGTCGCCGCCACTTGGTGTCTCGTGCTGACTCCCATCGACGAACGCGAACTTGCCGAGGCGGTGTCCGGCGCTGCCCGGCCGATTGCGGTTCGTGGCGGCGGCACGCGCCCGGTCGGCCATCCCGTCGACGGCGACGACCTCACCGTGGCCGGCCTGTCGGGCATCACTCTCTACGAGCCTGGAGCGCTGACAATGGTCGCGCGTGCCGGAACGCCGCTTGCGGAGATCGAGGCGGCGCTGGCCGCCGAAGGCCAGATGCTGGCTTTCGAGCCAATGGATCACCGCACGCTGCTCGGCACGTCGGGGGAGCCCACGATCGGCGGCACGGTCGCGGCCAACGCTTCGGGACCGCGCCGGGTGCGAGCGGGCGCATGCCGGGACTTTCTGCTCGGCGTGCGTTTCGTGGACGGCCGCGGCAAGATCATCAAGAACGGCGGCCGCGTGATGAAGAACGTGACAGGCTATGACCTGGTCAGGCTCATGGCGGGATCGCGCGGCACGCTTGGCGTATTGAGCGAAGTCTGCCTGAAGGTCCTGCCGCGGCCGGAATCGACTGCGGTCCTGTTGCTGGCCGGGCTGGCCGTGGAAGTGGCGGTTCGCGCAATGTCCGCCGCCCTGAATTCGCCCTACGAGGTTTCCGGGGCGGCACATGTGCCCGTCGGCCTCGACGGCGACCCGGTCACGATGATCAGGCTGGAGGGCTTCGAGGCATCCGTCGCGTATCGCGCTGAACGGCTGAGGGACCATCTCGCCGAATTCGGGCCGGCCGGAATCGAGCGGCGCACCGATGGCCCCGAAAGCGCCACGGCCGGCTGGGCATGGATTCGCGACGTTGAGGCGCACGGCGGAACCGTCGAGGATGTCTGGAGGTTCTCGATTCCTCCTCGCGAGGCTCCGGCACTTGTCGAGAGCCTTGGCGACGCCCGTGTCGTGATGGACTGGGGTGGCGGCCTCGTCTGGGCTGCGGTGGAACCGGGACTCGACGCAAGGCGCTCGATCTCGTCCGGGCACGCGACGATCATCCGCGCCGATGACGAGACCAGGAACCGGCTCGGAGTCTTTCAGCAGGAAGCGGAACCCCTGGCGACGTTCGCCGAGGGTCTCCGTCGCAAGTTTGATCCTGAAGGGATCCTCAATCCGGGATTGATGGGCTGATGCGGACTGACTTTACCGAGGAGCAACTCAAGGATCCTGCGACCCGGCGGTCGAACGAGATCCTGCGAACCTGCGTTCATTGCGGATTCTGCACCGCGACCTGTCCGACCTATCAGGTTCTGGGCGACGAACTCGATTCCCCGCGCGGGCGAATCTACCTGATAAAGGACATGCTGGAGAGCGGCAGGCCGGCGGATGAACGAACTGTCACGCATATCGACCGATGCCTTTCCTGCCTCGCCTGCATGACGACCTGTCCCTCGGGCGTTCACTACATGCATCTCGTGGACCACGCGCGGGCGCATATCGAGAAGACCTACAAGCGACCGCTTTTTGACCGCCTGTTGCGCTGGGCCCTTTCACGGACAATTCCCTATCCCGGGCGCTTTCGGCTGGCTCTGCTTGGCGCGAGACTCGGTCGCCCCTTCGCGTCCCTGGTGCCGGAACCTCGCCTCAGGGCGATGCTTGCCATGGCGCCGAAGTCGCTCCCCCCGGTGAGCGAGAACTCCCGGCCGCAGACCTTTCCTGCGCAAGGCACGCGGCGGATGCGGGCCGCATTGATGACTGGGTGCGCACAGCAGGTGTTGAACACGGACATCAACGACGCAACCATCCGGTTGCTGACCCGGCTGGGTTGCGATGTCGTGATTTCAGATGGTGCAGGATGTTGCGGCGCGCTTGTTCACCACATGGGTCGGGAGAGCGAAAGCCACGCACAGGCGGCGCGGAACATCAAGGCCTGGCTTTCCGGCGAAGAACCTGATGCCGTCGTGATCAACACCAGCGGATGCGGCACCACCGTCAAGGACTATGGCCACATGTTCCGCAACGACCCTCTCGCCGACGACGCAGCGCGGATCAGTTCGCTTGCCATGGATGTCAGCGAGCTCCTGGAGAAGCTGGACTTCCCTGAATGCGCTCCAAGAGGGATCCGCGTTGCCTATCACGCGGCCTGCTCGCTTCAGCATGGCCAGGGCGTCAAGTCCGCCCCGAAAGATCTCCTGAAGCGGGCCGGGTTCGAGGTTGTCGAGCCAGTTGACGGTCACTTGTGCTGTGGTTCGGCCGGGACGTACAACCTGCTGCAGCCCGCGATTTCCGACGAACTGAAGTCCCGGAAGGTCGGCACGCTTGAAGCCGTTGCCCCGGGCCTCATTGCCGCGGGCAACATTGGCTGCATGGTCCAGATCGGGTCGGGCACGGAAGTGCCGGTCGTGCACACCGTGGAACTTCTTGACTGGGCGACGGGCGGCCCGCGCCCTCGGGCAATCCCCGAGACGATGAATTCCTGATTCCGACCACTTGAAGCCGAACCGGGGGGCACCTATCTGTCTCGCGTCGGAAGCCGAGTTCGGTTCCGGCGACTTGAAGTCAAGGGTCTTCGCCTCTTGGGGAGGCCCAAGTTATCGCTCAAAGGAGGATGACCAAATGCGTAGGTTGGATTTTGCACCCCTGTACCGTGCCACCGTCGGCTTCGACCAGATTGCCGACATGATGGACCGCCTGCTGACTGACAGCCAGTCGGCACCGTCCTACCCGCCGTACAACATCGAGAAGATCGGAGATGAAGCGTGGAGGATCTCCGTCGCCGTCGCCGGATTTTCGGACGATGAGCTGACGGTCGAGGTTCGCGAGAATGCGCTGATCGTCGCGGCCAAGAAGTCGGACGAGGGCGACGAGCGCACCTATCTGCATCGCGGCATCGCCAATCGCGCCTTCGAGCGCAGGTTCGCGTTGGCCGATCACGTGCGGGTTGCCGGCGCAACCAGCGTGAACGGCATGCTGCACATCGACCTCGTGCGGGAGGTGCCCGAAGCACTCAAGCCGCGCCGGATCGAAATCGCGGGCAGCGACACGGTCGAGGCGAAAGCCGTCGAATCCAGGTAAGGACCGGCTGCAGCGGGAATGCTGCGAGACGCCCAGGGCGCCAGCGCCCCGGGCGTCTCGCCTTGGATGTCTGGATCGCGGCCGTTCGGCGATCCGAGCGTTCATTGAGCGCCCACCCGCGCCGATGCAACTCGGCGAGGGCGCAGAAAGACCGTCACCGACGGGCGGCTTGCGCAGGCCAGTGCCGAGCGCCGGCCGTGTCGCCCGGCAGCGTCAGGCCGGCTGATCCGGGGAAAGAAGCGTCTCGACCCTGGCGACGTGCTCAAGCGTTTGATGAACCGGGCACTTGTTCGCGATTTCAAGGAGACGGGCTTTCTGTTCGTCGGACAGGTCCCCCTCAAGGCGGATTTCCCGGCGAAATGAATCGACTTTCGGGCCCGATTCGCTCTTTGCGTCCTGGGCGTGCACCTTGTCATGTGTCACGTCGACCGAGACATGGGCCAGAGGCCACTCCTTTCTCCGGGCGTACATGCGAACCGTCATCGACGTGCAAGCCCCGAGCCCTGCGGACAGGAATCCATAGGGCGTCATGCCCCGGTTCGTGCCGCCATGGGCTTCCGGCTCGTCCGCCAGCACATGATGTTCCGGACCAGCATTCACGTCCTGGAGGAAACCGGCCGGGTCGGCCTCCGAGACTCGCACGATCCCTTCCGGAGCCCCGGGTGGCGGTGCTGCCGGCGCGAGATCGAGGTAACGTCCGGCCCAGGCCGCGATGACCTCGGCAGCATACTCGGCATCTTCCGCCCTGCTGACGAGGTGGTCGGCACTGTCGAGCGTGACAAAGCTTTTCGGATGTCTGGCGGCCATGAAGATCTGCGTTGCGTTCTCGATCCCGACCGTTGTGTCGAGCGGTGCATGCAGCACGAGAAGCGCGCTGCCCAGCTTGCCGATCGCGGGCGAAAGCTCGGCCGCCGAAACATCTTCAACGAACCCCTTTCCGATCGTGAACGTGCGGCCGGCAAGATCGACCTCGGCCTTTCCATCGCTTGAAATGCGTTCCAGCGCGTCGCCGAAATTGTGTGTCACGTGACCCGGATCAAACGGGGCTCCTATCGTGGCAACGGCCTTGATGCTCTCGATCTCGCTGGCGGCCTTGAGAACGGCGGCTCCGCCAAGCGAGTGGCCGATGAGCAGGCTTGGCGCCATTCCGCGATCATCGAGGTGACGTGCCGCCAGGACGAGGTCCTCCACGTTTGACGTGAACGACGTGTTCGCGAACTCGCCGCCCGAATGGCCAAGGCCGGTGAAGTCGAAGCGCAGCACGGCGATTCCCATGGCGGCGAGGCGCTTGGCGATGCGTCTCGCCGCCTTGATGTCCTTGCCGCAGGTGAAGCAGTGCGCGAAGAGCGCCGTCGCAAGAAGCGGGCCTTCCGGCATGTCGAACCGGGCAGCAAGCTCGTCGCCGGCGTGGCCGGAGAATGTGAGGCGTTGCATGGTCATGCACGGAGAGTCGCGATGCGCGCGTGTGCGCGCAAGGCCTGTCACGTCCTAGTGATGGGCTGTGTCAGAGAGCAGGCTTATGACGAGAATGCCTGCGACGATCAATGCGATGCCGAGCATGGCCGGCAGATCGAGCCGTTGGCTGAACAGAACGTATCCCATCAGCGCAATGAGCACGATTCCGAGGCCTGACCAGACGGCATAGACAATGCCGACCGGCATGAACTTGAGCGTCAGGCCCAGGAAATAGAAGGCCACCGCATAGCTTGCGACGGACAGTGCCGTCGGACCCATCCGGGTAAACTGCTGCGATGCCTGAAGACCCATCGTGCCAACGGTTTCGGCCATGATGGCGAGGAAAAGCAAGACATAAACCTGCATGAGAGCACCTCCACAGCAACTGTTTCCGGAAAGGCATGGGCCTGTCGGGTGACGGCGTCAATACCGGCGCCGTCAACCTCGGCACGGCGAGGCGCCGCACGAAGGTCACCTGCGCGATTCAGGCCGTGGTCGCCATGTTCCGGACGGCGGTCCGGGAGAAGTCCGTTCCGCCTGTCCTATCCCAGCGCCCCCTGCAGGTTCTCGTCTATCTTGTCGAGGAAGCCCATGGTCGTGAGCCACTTCTGGTCCGGGCCGACCAGCAACGCGAGATCCTTGGTCATGGAGCCGGACTCGACGGTGTCGACGATGACCCTTTCCATTGTTTCGGCAAAATTGCAAAGCTGATCGTTGCCATCGAGACCGGCCCGGTGCTTCAGCCCGCCCGTCCAGGCAAAGATTGACGCGATCGAGTTCGTCGACGTCTCCTCGCCCTTTTGGTGCTGGCGGTAGTGGCGGGTGACGGTTCCGTGGGCAGCTTCCGCCTCCACGATCTTGCCGTCAGGCGTCATGAGCTGGGATGTCATGAGACCGAGCGATCCGAAGCCCTGGGCGACGGTGTCGGACTGCACGTCGCCGTCGTAGTTCTTGCACGCCCAGACATATCCGCCCGACCACTTGAGCGCCGCGGCAACCATGTCGTCGATCAGGCGATGCTCGTACCAGATCCTCTTCTTCTCGAAGGCATCCTTGAACTCGGTGTCGTAGACTTCCTGGAAGATGTCCTTGAAGCGCCCGTCATAGGCCTTCATGATCGTGTTCTTCGTCGAGAGATAGCATGGCCAGCCGAGGTTCAACGCGTAGTTCATCGAGGCCCGTGCAAAGTCGTAGATCGACTGGTCCAGGTTGTACATTGCCATTGTCACGCCCGAGCCCGGTGCGTCGAAAACCTCTCTTTCGATGACGTGGCCATCCTCGCCTTCGAACTTGATGGTCACCTTTCCGGCCCCGGGAAACGTGAAGTCCGTGGCACGGTACTGGTCTCCGAACGCATGACGGCCAACGACGATCGGCTGCGTCCAGCCCGGCACCAGGCGGGGAACGTTCCTGCAAATGATCGGCTGGCGGAAGATCACGCCGCCAAGGATGTTCCGGATGGTTCCGTTGGGCGAGCGATACATGCGCTTCAATCCGAATTCCTCGACCCTGGCTTCGTCCGGCGTGATCGTGGCGCACTTGACCGCGACGCCCACTTCCTTCGTCTTCTCAGCCGCGTCGACGGTTATCTGGTCGTCGGTCCGGTCGCGCTCCTCGATGCCGAGATCGTAGTAGAGCAGGTCGACGTCCAGGTAGGGCAGGATCAGCTTCTTCTTGATGAAGTCCCAGATGATCCGGGTCATTTCATCGCCGTCCATCTCAACGATTGGGTTCTCGACCTTGATCTTCGACATGAATCTAGCCTCGCAGGGATTAATCGATCGCGCGCGACATAGCCGACCCCGGCCTCAAGTTAAAGACGGCATGCCGCCGCAATCCCGTCGCGTGGTCATATGTCGCGTTCAGGCGAGAGTGACGCCCGCGTCCGTCATGCTCTTCCTGGCTGCGGCAAGCGAGCCATCAAGATCGATCGCCCGGCAGAGATTCTCGATTATCGTGACATCGTAGTCGAGCCGTGCCGCGTCAACCGCCGAATGGTTCACGCAGAAGTCCGTCGCCAGTCCGACCAGCGTGACCCTTTCGACGCCACGGCTTCGGAGATAGCCGTCGAGCCCCGTGGGAGTGGACCGGTCGTTCTCGAAGAACGCGGAATAGCTGTCGATCTCGCGGCGAAAGCCCTTGCGGATGACGATGTCGGCGGCGCGCGTGTCCAGCCTGCCATGAAACGCCGCTCCCCTGGAGCCGATGACGCAGTGATCGGGCCAGAGAACCTGGGTTCCGTAAGGCATGTCCGTGGTGGCAAACGGGTCCAGGCCCTGGTGCTGGCTGGCGAAGCTCAAGTGGTTCGCCGGATGCCAGTCCTGGGTGAACACGCGGACCTTGAATTCGGGAACGAGGGCGCTGATTGGCACGACGATCTCGTCGCCGCCGGGGACGGCAAGCGCGCCGCCGGGGCAAAAGTCCTTCTGGACGTCGATTACGAGAATTGCCTCGTTGTCCTGTCGCACGGGTGCCTCCCTTTTGCACCTGTAGCATTGCGGCACGGGACGAGTCGATCAAATCCGGCATGCCCCTGCTGCAAATGGCCGGCAAGTCGCACGCGACGCCGCCTTGTTGCGGCGGACGTGCGACAGGAAAGGCGAAGGGAGAGCCGCCGCCGACATCCGAAGCGCGAGCGTAGACCAGCGGGGTCCGCGCTCGAGCGGCGCGGCGTGCCCTGCGGGCACGAGCCATTGCGGGCGAAGTACCCGATCCATCGTCCTCGAGAAGTTCGAAGGCTGCACTTTTGCCCGAGCGGCGACCGGGGTAAGGCTCATCCATGGCTGTTGTCGCATCGTTCTACAAGTTCACGTCTCTCGAGGATCCCGCGCGGTTCAAGCCGTTGCTTTTTGAAGTTGCGTCGCGGAACGAAGTTCGCGGGACCGTGCTGCTGGCGCGCGAAGGAATAAACGGGACCATTGCCGGTCCGCGGCAGGGAATCGCTTCCGTCTTCGAGCAGATCCGCACGCTGCCGGGATGTGGCGACATCGACTGGCGGGAAAGCGCCGCGACGGCCATGCCGTTTGCCCGCCTGAAGGTTCGCTTGAAGCGCGAAATCGTCACGATGGGCCGGCCCGGCGTTGACCCGGTTTCCGAGGCCGGCACCTATGTTCGTCCGGCTGACTGGAATTCGCTGATCATGCGCAACGACGTGGCCGTGATCGACACGCGCAACGCGTATGAGGTCGCGATTGGCTCGTTCGAAGGCGCCATTGACCCGGGCACGTCACGGTTTCGCGACTTTCCGGCTTGGTGGGATGCCAACGGGCACGGCTTTGGTGGCAAGAAGGTCGCCATGTACTGCACTGGCGGCATACGTTGCGAGAAGGCCACGAACTACCTGCTCGGCCAGGGCGTTGAGGAGGTGTTTCATCTCAGGGGCGGAATCCTTGGCTATCTTGAGGAAGTGCCGGAGGAGGAGAGCCTATGGCACGGGGAGTGCTTCGTCTTCGACCAAAGGGTGTCGGTTTGCCACGGGCTGAAGGAAGGTACACACGATCTTTGCCATGCCTGTCGTCGTCCATTGTCAAGGGACGTCCGGGATCATGCCGACTACGAGCTCGGCGTGTCGTGTCCCAGTTGCGTCGGGGAGTTCAGTGACGGCGATCGAGCCCGGTTTCGCGAGCGACAGCGGCAGATCGAACTGGCCAGGTCCAGGGGAACGCAACATCTCGGCCAGGACTGAGTCCGAAACGTGAGGCGCCTGAGCCATCAGGTTGCCATTGCTCCGGCGCGACGCTGGGGTGTTGCAACGTTGGCGCTATGCCCGCCCGGCCTCCGGTGACAGCAGCATGGCGTCCACGCCAATCGACTTCAGCGCAGCGTTCCACTTGGAATCGTTGTTGTCGCCGAACACGATCGTTGGCGAGGCATCGCAGGTCAGCCAGCCGTTGGACAGGATCTCGGATTCCAGTTGCCCAGGTCCCCAGCCCGAATATCCGAGCGCAAGCAGCGCTGAACTGGGCCCGCTTCCCTTGGCGATGTCTTCCAGGATGTCCAGCGTCGGGGTCATTCCAAAGACGTCGCTGACCTGGAGTGTCGAGTTCTTGGACAGGTAGTCGCCCGAATGCAGCACAAAGCCGCGCCCGTTTTCGACCGGGCCGCCGAAATGGATGCGGATGTCTCTTCGGGGAGGCCCGGACTCGATTCCGAGTTGTTCCAGAAGCGACGCAAACCGAAGATTCGGTGCGGGCTTGTTCACGATGAAGCCCATCGCGCCTTCCTCTGAATGTGCGCAGAGAAGAATGACGGCCTGCTCGAACCGGGGGTCGCCCATGCCCGGCATGGCGACCAGGAGCTTCCCGTCCAAGCCGGATGAGGTGTCTTCGGCCATGCCTCAAAGCATGAGACATGCTGGGTCGTTCATCAAGTGCATTGCTGCAACGGTCACGTCGCATGACCGGAATGTGACTTTTCTGCAAGGGGCATGATGCCTTAGGAAAGTCCCCATGCTTAGATCCTTGTGCGCAGCGCTGCTTGCCCTTGCCTCGCCCGGCTTCGCCCAGGTGCCGGACGAATTGGCATACGCGGACCTGAAGGCTGGCTGGAGAGACGGGCACACGCACGTGGCCGGCATGACGATCCGGCTTGCCCCGGGGTGGAAGACTTATTGGCGGGTGCCCGGCGAATCCGGAATTCCTCCCGTTTTCAACTGGTCCGGATCCATGAACGTGGCGGCGGTGAGCGTGCACTTTCCCGTGCCAAAGGTGTTCGAGCAGGGTGGAATGCGGGGCATCGGATACGTCGATCAGGTGACCTTTCCGCTGATCGTGCGGACACATGATGCATCGGCCCCGGTGCGCCTCAGGGGCGAAATCGACATCGGGGTATGCGAAGAAGTCTGCGTGCCCGTCAGGTTGCAAGTCCTCGCGGACATTCCTGTCCACGGAACCTTTGACCATGCGCTCGCGGCAATCCTTGAAGACAGGCCGGAAAGCGGCGGCAAACTGAGTTGCGACTTTGCGCCGATCGCGGACGGCTTGCGTCTGGTCGCAAGGGCGACATTGCCGCACATGGGAAGCGAGGAAGTCGTCGTGGTCGAAACAGGTGACCCGCAGGTCTGGGTTTCGTCGCCGGTCCTGCGGCGCGACGGCGAGCAATTGTGGGCCGAGGTCGAGATCGTGCCGCCTTCGGCCCGGCCATTTGCGCTTGCGCGGGCAGACGTGCGCATGACCGTGCTTGCCGAAGGGCGCGCGATCGAAATGGCAGGCTGTCACTGATCGGAATCCGTGAGCTTGCTGCCGAACGCCTCCTGCGCGACAGCCAGCATCGGGCATGCGGGATCGGCAAGTGCCGAGCTTCCAGTTGCCACTACGATCTGGGTATGATCCATGCGGCAAGCATGCCGATGACGAGGCAGATCGCTGCGGATCCCGCCAGATAGATCAGAAGCGCCTGTTCAAGCGTTTCCGTGCCGAGGCCGAACGGCAGGCCGCTCGTCGTCAGGAAGCTTCCAATCGTGACGGCAAACCAGACCACGATTGCGACCGCGGCAATTACGATGGCAGGACGAAGGCCTGGGGCGCGGCGCCCTGCGGTCCAGCTGTAGCGGAGCGAGCGAAAGTGACGGCTGATGTCGTGCCCGACGGCAAGGAGGGCGGGCACGATCAGGAGGACGAGCACGAGTCCGAACCCAAGCCCGTAGGCGAGCGTGATCACTGTCGGCTTGAGGAACTGGGCATCCTTGGACGTTTCGTAGAGCAACGGGGCCAGTCCAAGGACGGTAGTGGCCGTCGTGAGGAATACGGGCCTCAACCGGTCGGATGCGCCGTCGACAATTGCCGGAACGAGTCCGCGTTCTTCGGCGTACTCGTCCACGGTGGTTACCAGAACGATGGAATCGTTGATGATGATGCCAATCATGCCGATGAGGCCCACGACCGAAAACATCGAGAGCGGCACGTCCCAGAGATAGTGGCCCCAGATCGCGCCGACGAGTCCGAATGGGATGATGGCCATTACGATGAGAGGCCGCGTCCATGACGCAAAGACCCAGGCAAGCACGAGGTAGATTCCGGTCAGGCAAAGGATCAGTCCTGTCCCAGCATCCGAAAGGAAATTGCGCTCGTCTTCAGCCAGCCCCGACCAATGCGTCGAGATGCCGAAATCCTGTTCAATCTGCGGCAGGATCGTGCCTTGGATCTCCTCCGAAATTTCCTTGGCGCGGTCGGCATCGTCTTCGGAGAGGTCTCCGGTGACCGAAACAACGGGAATTCCGTTTTCCCGGCGAATCGTTGAAAACCCGGTCCGACGTTCCACGGACACGACGTCCGCGAGCGGCGCGTAGATGCCTTCGCCGGCGGCCGGCGGCCCGGTCCGGATCAGGAGCCGGTCGAGAAAGTCGGCCGTCAGCTCGTCGGCCGGAAGTTCCACCCGGATCGCCGCCGAGCGTGGCCCGTCCGGATATGTAGCCGCCTCTATGCCGTTCAACCGCGCGCGAAGCGTTGCTCCCAGCGAGTCGATGGTCAGGCCCAGTGCCTGCCCCTGCGGCGTGAGCTCGAGAAGCAACTCCTCCTTGTCGTAGCCGAGATTGTCCTCGAGGGCGGAGATCTCCCCGTACTGGCCGAGCTGGGACTTGAGCGTCTCCGCAGCTTCCTTGAGATCCTCGCTGGATGCACCTGACAATTCGACGTCGATCGCGTCGCCGCCCGGGCCGCGCCGCCAGCCGCGAAAGCTGACGGTCTCGAGGAGCGGATGGCGCGGAACCGCGTCCTGCAGCTCGGCCACGAAGGCGAAGCTGGAATAGGGACGAAGGTCTGCGTCGATGAGCTCGACCGCAATCGAGCCCAGCTGATAGCTCTCCTTGGTTTCGGTTCCCGAAAGCCCGCGCCCCGAGTTGCCGCCAATTTCCGCCAAGGCGAACTTGATGGGGTTCAGCCCGTGCTCGGTCTCGTACTTGGCGCCGAGCTCCTCAACCGTCCCCTGAAGCGCTTGCATCATTTCGAGCGTGTCGTTTCGAGTGGCGCCGGGCGCCATGGCGAAGTTGCCGGTGACGGAGTTCCGTTCAGGGGCGTTGAAGAAACGCCATGGCACGTCGCCGGAGATGAACAGCACGGCCTGGCTGGCCAACGCCAGGATTGCCAGCGCGACAACGGGATACCTGGCCCAGATGACAGTCGCGATGAAGGGTCGGAACAAGCGTTCCCGAACGAGACGAAAGCCCCTGTTCACCTGTCGTGATGGCCAGTCATACCAATGCTGACGTGCAGTATGGGTCAGGGCATGCCGCATGTGATTGGGCAGAATGAGAAAGCACTCCACGAGGGAGGCGACAAGCACGACGATCACCGTAATCGGGATGTCCCGGATAAGGTCGCCGAAACGTCCTCCGATGGCGACGAGGCCGAAAAAGGCGATGATCGTCGTCATGGAAGCCGCAAAGACCGGCGTGAACATGCGCCGCGCCGCGCTCTCTGCGGCCACGGTCGGGCTTTCTCCCAGGCGGCGCGCGCGGAAATCCGCATGCTCGCCGACAACGATTGCGTCGTCGACCACGATGCCGAGCGTGATGATGAGCGCAAAGAGCGAGATCATGTTGATGGTCAGTCCGGCCGCGAACATGATCGCAATGGTCGCCGTCATGGCAACCGGAATCCCGGCGGCGACCCAGAGCGCCGTGCGGGTGTTCAGAAAAAGGAACAGCAGCGACACGACAAGGGCCAGCCCGATGAGCCCGTTGTCCAGAAGAGTGTTCAATCGGCCCGTGATCGATTCCGCCAGCGTCCGGATCAGGCTGATCTCAACCCCCGTCGGTAGGGTTGCCTGCATTTCCGCCGCGACCTCCTCGACCTGACGCTGCATGCGGATCGCGTCGCCATTGGCCGAGCGGTCGACGCGGATCGAAATCGCGGGATCCGGGCCGACGAAGTAGGCGCGGTCACGGTCCACGTCCCCGACCCTGATGCGCGCCACGTCGCCGACGACGAGCGGCGTGCCATCCTCCGCCGTGCGCAGGACGATGTCGGCGATCTGGCCGGCGGATCGCTTGGCCACGCCGGTTCGCACACGGGCGGCACCCGAAACGTCTCCGGCCGGGTCCGTTTCCGCCTCCTCCGCGATGGCGTCGGCGATCTGGCGCATGGTGACGTCGTGGCGGATGAGGTCGAGCGACGTGACCTCGACGACCGTTTCCGGGGCGGCGATGCCACGTATCGTGCTGCGGGTGACCCCGGCCGCAAACAGGCGGGAGACGAACTCGTCGGCGAAGTTCGCGAGCTGGTCCACGCCCACTGGACCCTTGATGACGACGTCGGTGACCCGATCCGACCAGCGACGGCGGACCGTCTTCGGGTCTTCGGCATCGGCGGGAAGATCGGTCACGGAATCAATGGCCGCGACGATGTCCTCCTCCGCTTGCCGCATGTCCCAGCCGGGTTCGAACTCAAGGTTGATCGTGGCCTGGCCTTCTCGCGACCTGGAGGACGTCTCCGTCACTCCGTCCACGGCCTGCAGCGTGGGTTGCAGGACCTCGACAATGGCGGCGTCGACATCTTCCGCCCCGGCGCCGTCCCAGGCAACGTTGATCGTGATGTCGTCGACGATGACGTCCGGGAAGAACTGCGCACGCATCTGCGGTGCGGCATAGACGCCCGCAGCCACCAGGACCGCGAGAAGAAGATTGGCGGCCGTGCGGTGCCTCGTGAAATACGAAAGGATGCCGCCGGCCGCCAGGCCCAGATCACGAGCCATCGCGTCGGCCCCCCGCGAAATCGGACCTGGCGCCGCATGGCGCACACCGGATCAGTCCCGGAGCCCGGACATGCTTTCCGGGTTCCGGGGCGCAACTGAGACTGCCGAGCCAAGAGGCCGCTGCGCGGCCGGCTCGAACCGCGGAGCGTTGCCGGCCGCTCTCTCCAGGCAGGCAATGCCGCATCTCAGCCCCCCATCCTGCTTTCGATGCGCTCGACCATTCGCGCCGGGACCATGTCTTGCCTGAGTGCGGTCAGAACGCGTTTCTTGGCCTGGTCCGGCATGAACTGGTTGTTTTCCACAAACGAAACGAGTCTTGCACGCCGTTCGGGATCCAGCGCCAGAAGTTCCGGCTCTTCTGCCGCCGGCTGGCTCCCGTCCTGGCGCACGGGCCGGATGCGAATTCCAGCGCCGAGCAGGGGCGTCCTTTCTGCAACGATCTCGCGTCCGGCCAGTCCTGGCGCACGAACAAGGACATCGTCGCCTTCGCTGCGGAGGACTTGCACTTCCGCGACTTCGAGCCTGTCCTCTCCTCCGACGACAAGCACTCTTCCAGCCGCATCCACTGCGCTCGCAGGCAGCCGGACCGCACGCTCGACGGGCGGCTCCATGATGCGGACGCCAACGAAATCGCCAGGTCGGAAACCTGGCGCGTCCTCCAGGCGTGCAAACAGCATCCGTCCGGTCTGGCCGGTGCCGACGGCGGCGCTTTCGCGGCTGATCCTGCCCGACGCTTCGAGGTCCACGCCCAGAATGTCGATTGAAGCCGTGACATCCGCGCCGATCAAGCGTCCGCCGTCGTTGAGCAGGCGCGTATACTGGGGCGTCGAGACGCGGAACGCGACTTCAAGTTCGGCCGGGTCGATGATCCGCGCAAGGGTCTCGCCAGCCGAAACCAGCCCGCCGACGGTGACAGTGACATCGCTCAGGACACCTGAGAACTCGGCCTCTATCCCGGTGTTCGCCAATCTGCGCTCGGCATCCGCAAGGGCAATTCGCCGACGCTCCAGCGCCGTTTTGGCCTGATCGATTCTTGCTTCGGCATTGGCCGCAGCCTGACGGCGCGACAGGACGGCCTGTTTCGCCGTGGAGAGTGCAAGTTCGGCGGTTTCGACGGCGGCGGTGGAGCCGACGCCGCGCTGCATGAGATCCCTTTGCCGGTCGAGGGCGTTTGCGCGCAGCCGCGCCTGGTTTTCGGCAGCGAGGATTTCATCCGCGGCAAGCGCGCGCTGGCGCTCGGCATCGCGCAGGTCGGCCTCTGCCTCGGAGAGGTCGGCGCGCGCGGTATCGAGCGCTGACTGCGCCTCGACCGGGTCGATGCGGACCAGGAGATCGCCTCCCTCGACCTCTCCGCCTTCCTCGACCTTTTCGGATGTCCAGATGACCTCGCCCGCCGCCGAAGCACGCAAGGCCAGGGTGCGCCGGGCACGGACCTCGCCGAAGGTCGACAGCACGGGACGTATGGTTTCTGGCTGGATGGCGATGACATTTGCCGCGAACACCCTTTCCCGCTGAGGGCGCTGCCGCGGCTCCTCTGAAAAACGGGCCTCAAGCGCGCCCTGAACCATGTTCCCGGCATAGGCCAGCAATCCGATCGTCACGGACAGCAGGAACAGACCCACAAGAGAGCGTCTCAGGAATCGCAAGGCACTACCCGTTCATTGCGTTCGTTTCCCTTTGCATTATGTCGCTGAATCGCGCGTTTGGCAAAATTCGAAAGATGAAACGTTCGCGAGCGCTAATTCCGTCGCGCTTTCTCGGCGAGTCGCGGCATGATCTCGACGAAATTGCAGGGTCGGTGGCGAATGTCGAACTGGAACGCGAGAATCTCGTCCCATGCGTCCTTGCAGGCGCCAGGGCTGCCGGGAAGCGCGAACAGATAGGTTCCGTTCGCCACCCCGCCGCAGGCGCGGCTCTGGACCGCCGAAGTGCCGATCTTCTTCATCGAGATCTGCGTGAAGACCGAGCCAAAGGCATCGATTTCCTTTTCGTAGACGTCCCTGTGCGCCTCGACCGTAACGTCTCGCCCCGTCAGCCCGGTGCCGCCGGTCGAAAGGATCACGTCGATGTCGTCGCGCCGACTCCATTCTCGCAGCAGTGCCGCAATTCGTGCACGGTCATCGGTCACGATTTCGCGGCCCGCGAGCTCGTGACCCGCATCCTCGATCCGCTTGGCGAGCACGTCTCCTGAACGGTCATCCACACGGCTTCGCGTGTCGCTCACGGTCAGCACCGCGATGCGCACCGGGATGAATTCCCGGGTCTTGTCGACGCCGCTCATGCGCGCCGTCCTTCCAGCACGAGGCGGAGCGCCAGGATGGCGAAGATGGACGCGGAAAGGACTCGAAGGGCCTGTCCGACCTGCGGCGTCCGAGCCATCAGGCGAGCGATCTTGCCAGAGAACGCGCCAACGGCGCCGTTGATGATGAATCCTCCGGTAGCGATGACTGCGCCCAGTACCAGGAATTGCGGCAGGACGGCGCGGCCAGGATCCACGAATTGCGGCACGAATGCCAGGATGAAGAGGGCGACCTTGGGGTTGGTCAGGTTCACGATCAGCCCGTCCCTGAAGGCCCGGGCATGACGGATGTCGGGCATGTCACGCGCGCCGAGCGGCGTACGAAGAGTCTTCTGTGCCAGCCAGAGGAGATAGACGACGCCCCCGTACCGGATCACGTCGAACAGGATCGGATGCTGCGTCACGAGGTAGCCGAGGCCAAGGCCTGTCAGCGTCACGTGCACCATCGCGCCACAGGAAACCCCCGCCGAAGCTGCGAAGGCTGCACGCATGCCTGCGCGTGCACCTTGCGCCAGGCAGAAGAGCATGTCGGCGCCGGGTGTCAGGTTCAATGCCAGTGCAGCCGGAACGAAGGCGAACATGATCAGCGGCTCGATCATGGCGCAACCTCGAAGACGCGGCCCGAGGGACCGAGATTGCATACCCGGGTCATGCCGATCTGTCCCGACCGTCCCCAGGAATCGTGGATATGGCCGCACAGCGCCAGCTTCGGCTGAACACGCTCTATCGCCTCACGAATGGATTCCGATCCGACGGAGACGCCGTTCGAGGTCGCGTCTGCAACACCCTTTGGCGGCGAATGCGTGACAAGGATGTCGGCAGTTCGGCAAGGCTGCAGCATGGCTGCGGCGACAGCTTCGTCGAGATCGCATGACCATGGGCCGAATGGCGTTACGGGCACGCCGTATCCGAGGCCGAACAGGCGAAGCCCTTCGAATTCGGTTTCCTCGCCATGAAGCACGATCGTGCCGGCCCCGGCTGCGTCGCGGAGTTCGTTCGCGCTCTCTGCATTGCCGGGCACGACGACCATCGGGCATCCGATGCCGTCGAGCATGCGCATGGCATCGTCCAGTCCTTGTCGCATGTTGCAGAAGTCTCCGGCCCCAATCACCAGATCCGCCTCCTGGCCCTTTGAGACCAGGGCCTCCGCCCTCGACTTCGAGTGGTGCAGGTCGGAAAAGGCAAGGATGTTCATGATCCGAGCCTTTCCTTGAGGCTGAGAAGATCAGCCCATGTCTCGC
The DNA here is from genome assembly GCA_965208685.1 of Paracoccaceae bacterium. Classification (GTDB taxonomy): domain Bacteria; phylum Pseudomonadota; class Alphaproteobacteria; order Rhodobacterales; family Rhodobacteraceae; genus JAJEFO01. The sequence continues at coordinate 4,516,742 of CBDBPL010000007.1, forward strand.
GTTTGGCTTCCGGCGTGCGCAGGAGATAGGCGGGATGGAACATCGGAAGCGTCGGCTTGCCCAGAGCCATCTTCCATTTTCCCCGCAGCCTCGTGATTCCGCGCTGTCCGAGGAGCGCCAGGCAAGCGTGGTTCCCCATGGCGACGATCAGGTCGGGATCGACGAATTCGACATGCCGTTCGAGAAAGGGCAGCATCATCTTCATTTCTTCGGGTTTCGGGTCGCGGTTCTGCGGCGGCCTCCAGGGCAGCACGTTGGCAATGTAAAGCGCACTTTCCCCATCGGGTTCCGTGCGGGAAAAGCCGATGTGGCTGAACATCAGGTCCAGCAACTGCCCTGCGCGCCCCACGAAGGGCCGGCCCTCGATGTCTTCGTCGCGTCCCGGGGCTTCGCCGATGATCATCACACGCGCACCGGCATTGCCGTCCGAGAACACGAGCTGCTTGGCACCGCGCTTCAGATCGCAGTGCTCGTAGGCTTCCATAGCTGCTCTGAGCGTCGCGAGATCAACGGCCGCCGCGGCGGCATTCCTTGCGACGGCGACGGCGTCGATGTCCGGTTCAGCCTCTCGGGTCGGCGCCGGCCTTGGCGGTGCTTCGGCCCTCGGCAGCGATGTCCGGTCGATCGGTGCATCCAGAATCGATTCATCCGCGCCGCACGCAATCTGCCATTCGAGGGCCGCTTTCATCGCCTTGAATTCCATGACGCCGAAGCTACGCGGGGGCGAGGTCGGGGACAATGGGGACTTGTGCGGCCAGCGGACGTCCGATGGCAGGGCGTATCAGTGCCTAAGGTGCGTTCCGTTTCACTCGGGGTTCGGTGCCGTCGAGCAACCGACGGATATTGGCGCGGTGCGACCAGAAGACGACAGTCGCCATGAGCAATGTAGCCACGATCATGTGTCCTTGCCCTAGCGCGAGGGTCACGGCTGGCGCGAGCGCGGCGGCCACGAGCGCCGAAAGGGAAGAGATTCGCCAGACGAGAAAGATGCCGAGCCACGCAGCCATCGCCGCTAGCCCGATCAGGGTGCCGAATCCTGCCAGCGCGCCAAGCAGGGTTGCCACGCCTTTTCCTCCCCGGAAGCCGAGCCAAAGGGAAAAGACATGGCCCAGGAACGCCGCGAGCCCGGCGATCTGCGCGGCGTCTTCGCCAGCAAGCGCTCTTGCGACAATGACCGCGACAAAGCCCTTCGCGGCGTCAAGAAGCAGAGTCGTCAGAGCGGCGGCCTTGGATCCGGTTCGCAGAACATTGGTAGCCCCGATGTTGCCGGATCCGATGCCGCGCGGATCGGGCAGGCCGAATGCGCGCGACACGAGCAGCCCGAACGGAATTGAACCTGCCAGGTAGGCCAGCAGGGCCGTGACCAGGAGTTCCCAAAGGGTCGTATCGAATTGCGGCATCATCTGGCTCCTGCTGGGGCAAACGTGGGGGGCAGGCCATGCTGGCGGCAGACATCTCAGCTCGACAGAACGTCCGGCGTCTCCGTCCGCTGTCCCGCAACCCAGGTGCCGACGACCCTGCCCTGCAATCGGGCCTCGTCGAAGGGCGTGTTCTTGGACTTAGAGTGCAACTTGAACCGGTCAAGCACGAACGGCGCATCGGGGTCGAAGAGGACCAGGTCGGCCGGCGCGTCGGTGCTCAGGCGGCCTGCGGCAAGCCCGAGCCGTGTTGCTGGTGCCAGCGACAGGGCGCGCCAAAGCGTCGGCAGGTCAAGATGGCCCGCATGGACCAGGCGCAGGGCTGCGGGAAGAAGCGTCTCGAGGCCTGTTGCACCGGATGCCGCTTCCTCGAACGGCAAGCGTTTCGATTCCTCGTCCTGCGGCGTGTGCATCGAGCTTATGATGTCTATCAGGCCGTTTGACATGGCGTCCACGGCAGCAAGGCGGTCATCCTCGGAGCGCAACGGCGGCTTGACCTTGAAGAACGTCCGATAGTCTCCGATGTCGATCTCGTTCAGGGTCAGGTGGTGGATCGAAACTCCGGCGGTGACGTCCAGCCCTGCCTGCTTGGCGCGTCCGAGGCTGTGGAGCGCACGTGACGTGGTCACCTGGTCGGCGTGGTATCTTGCGCCCGACATTTCGACGACGGCAATGTCCCGATCGAGGCCCATTTGCTCGGCCAGCGGCGAGACCGAGGGAAGGCCCCTGAGCGCTGCGAACTTTCCGCTTGTAGCGGACGCTCCGGACGAGAGTTCGGGCTCCTGCGGATGCCCGATCACGAGGGCGCCAAGCGAGGCCGCATAAGCCATGCAGCGTGCGAAGACCTTGGTGCTCTGGACAACACGGTCGCAATCGGAAAAGGCCACGGCGCCCGCATCAAGAAGGAATCCGATTTCGGCCATTTCGCGACCTTCGCGGCCACGCGTCAAGGCCGCCATGGGCAGGACGTTGACCGGCGCGGCCTCATTCGCTCGTCGGCGAACGAACTCAAGGACTTCAGGCGTGTCGATGGCCGGCAGCGTGTCCGGCCGGGTGACCATTGTCGTAATCCCGCCGGCGGCGGCGGCCATACCTGCGGTGCGGAAACTTTCCTTGTGGCGTTCGCCCGGTTCGCTGACCTTGACGCCGATATCGATGATACCGGGCGCCAGGCATTGCCCGTTGCAATCGATCTCTTCAGCATCGTCCATGCCCTGCGGGCCAACGATCACGCCGTCGCGAACTGCCAGGGTTCCGATCCTGCTGGTCCCCTTCTCGGGATCGATCAATCGGGCATTCCGGAAGATCAGCGCTGTCATGGGTGTCAGGTGTCAGAACTGCATAGGAATCTCAAGGGAATTGTCCCGATCGCTTGCCAGGCCTGTGCTGCCTCTCGGGCGAGACGCATTCGCGCTTCGCATGCCCGGCGCCGAGGAGGCCACCACCGGCACAATCGCGAATTCCGGTCGTCAGGTCACCTTTCGGTGAATTGGCGGTGGATGGCCCCTGCGGCGGCGTGAGCGGCAAGCAGGGCGCCTTCCTGCCAACCGGGCAGGGCGGTCACCTGGTCGCCGGCAAAGTGGAACGGTCCGTCACCCCGGCGCAGCGCCGCAGCAGCGTGGACATTGGTGCGCGGCCATCCGCCATTCTGAAAGGGAACGTTGAGCCAGGCGCGGCTGATGCCGCATTCCATCTCGCCTGCGTATCCCGGGTGCAGTGGCTCGCCTTCCGCCAATGCGGCCCGAAGGCGCTCCGGTCCCGACATGGCGGAATAGCGCTGCCCCGGCCCTGAACTCCAGATATAGGCACCGACCAGCACGCCCTTGGGCCGGTGATAGCCGTTGCACGGATACCAGATCTGGGTGATGTCGCTGTCGGTCCAGGATATGCCTCCGTAGATCGCCGAGTCGTCCTCCCAGAAGCGGCGCTTGGCCTGAAATGCGACCTTCACCGCCTCGACGAATTCCAGCGACTCGATCGCGGTCTGCGTTTCCGAAGAAAAGTCGTTCGGGATGTCCTTCAGCACGGGCGCGGGGATCGTGCAGATGGCAAAATCCGCCGAAACGGCGCGCTCCTCGCCGCCCGGGCCGCGATAGACTATCCGGACCCCGCGATCCTGGCGCCGGATCTGCAGGACGACGCACCCGTACTGCACGAGATGGCCGGCACGTTCGGCAAAGGCGCGGACGATCGCGTCCATGCCGCCGACGGGCTGAAACAAGGTCGGGTTCTGGTTGAGGAAGTGACTGAAATGAAGCTTGTACTGCCAGAAGTCCGCGCCCAGCAATTCGCTGAAATCCAACACTTCCTCGACGTCGCCGGCCTCCAGTCCGGCGTGGACGGTCGCGCCTTGATAGCCAGCTCGGTTGGTGCCGGCATAGCCTTGATCTTCCTTCAGCCCGCCGAAACTCGTCAGCATTGCGCGCACGCGCTCCTTGTCGTCCGACGTCAGTTCCGCGTCCAGCGAACCCCGGTCGATTGCCTTGGCCAGGAGTTCGGCCACGTAGCCGCGCATGTCAGTCAACACCCTTCGGGCCACGACCGGCCTGCCTCCGAAGCGCGTGCTGTCATGGAAGAGGGCAGCGCGGTTGTCGTTGGTGAAGACTTCGAGATCAATGCCGAATGCCTTGCAGTATCCGAGCACCGTGCGGTGGTGATAGGGAATGCGCGCCGGGCCGAGATTGGCGTAGAGATGATCCTCAGGGTCGAAGCAGACTTCCTGGCGCATTCCCCGTTCGGCCAGCACATCGCCACCGCGCGCAGTCAGGTTGCGTCCGCCCGGCCGATTCGTCGCCTCCAGGACGGTGCAGCGCCAGCCAGCCTTGGACATCTCCCATGCCGCAGCCAGGCCCGAGACTCCCGCACCCAGGATGACGACGTGCCCGCCCTCGCCGGAGCCGGGCGCAAGATCCAGCGTTGCCGCGTGGGCAGCGCCCGGTCCCAACATGCCCAGGGCGTCCATGGTCCTGTATACTGCCGCCGATCCGGCGGTGGCGCCGATCGAACTCAGCAACGTGCGTCTGGTGGGCTTGTGCATCCCGAATCCCCTTCTCGCTCATTCTCGCGACCAAGATCACTGCCACCATCGCACCGGTCAAGCGGCACGCGAGCGCTTGTGCTTCCGGTTCCTTCGACCTGTCAATCGATCATGGACGACCCAATCCGCGTTGCCCCTGTTCAGGACGAGCCCCTTGACGAAGTCTCGGCAAGCAGGTTGCGCGACGACCGGGTACAGTTTCAATGTCCGGCCACGGCGCGGCACTGAGCCAAGGCAGCTCGGCAGGATGATTCGGCTCCTGCTGCCTGACGCGGCACGGTTCGGCCGGGCAAGGCCCCCGCAGCCGGGGGTTCGTCTCCGGCGGGTTCGGAAAGTGATTGCCGAGCGTGCGGGAAGCCGGGTAACTTCTTCGGCATGAGACGTGATCTCCTGTTGAGGGTCGGCTCGACGCCGGCCGAGTTCCCCGAATTCTCCTGCAACGTAGGACATGCGCCTCCTCGACGACTTCCCGGCACCTTTGTGACTTCGCCATGCCGCAACTCAAACTCGAACAGCTCAGGACTTTTTTGACGGTCGTTCGTGTCGGCAGCATCAACAGGGCAGCGGACGTGTTGCACCTGACCCAGCCGGCCGTGACATCCCGCATCAAGAGCCTTGAAGAGACACTCGGAACAGAGCTGTTTGAGCGAACCGGATCAGGAGTTCGCCTTACCAAGCAAGGAGATCTGCTGGTTGGATATGCCGAGCAGTTCAGGCAGCTCGCGGAACTCGTCGAAGAGAACGTCATGGACCCGGGAGAGGTCGACGGCTTTCTGCGCCTGGGCGTGTCGGAGACGATCGCCCAGAGCTGGCTGGCAGAGTTTGTGTCGGACCTGCACCGGCTCTATCCGAAGGTGAAGATCGAAATCAGCGTCGATATATCCGATCACCTGCGCGAGGGCCTTCTGACGCGAGAACTGGACCTGGTAATCCTGCTGGGCCCGATTTCGGATTTCACCGTGGACAACGTCGAATTGCCTGCCTTCGACCTTGCCTGGTACCAGTCAGGAGTCGCAGGAAAGGCGCACGAGGCTCCCGTTGATTTCACGAAGACGCCCGTGATCACTTATGCGAAAGGCACCAGGCCATTTCGAGAGCTGAAATCCGAACTTTTCGGACGCTTCGGCCCCCATGTCGTGCTCTTTCCGTCCTCGTCCCTGGAATCGTGTTTCAGGCTCGTCGAGGCAGGGATCGGCGTCGCCGCACTTCCCAGGGCCTTGGGGCAACGGCTCGTGGACGACGGACGTGTCCGGGAGTTCGATCCAGGGTGGCTGCCCAATCCGCTGAGGTTCACGGCGTCGTTCCTCGGAGAACCGAAGAGCCACATGCTGGAAACCGCCGCGCACCTGGCAAGGGAAGTCGCGCAACGGAGCATATGAATTTCACTAATGGATTTACAAAACCAAATTCGATTTGATTCCATATCCATTTGGGCCAACCCTTCCGAAGCATGGTGGAACCGGACTTGAAATGCGACTTCAATGACTTGATGTCCCTGGATGCCGCGGAGATCCGCGGCCAAATCAGGTCGGGCGCGTACCGCTCTCACACGGCGGGGCTGGGGCGAAGCAAGCTCCAGGCCAACCTGGCAATCCTGCCGAAGGCCTTTGCATCGGACTTCATGCGCTACTGCCAGCGCAATCCCAAGCCGTGCCCGCTCGTGGGCGTGTCCGACACGGGCGATCCCGCAATGTCCACGCTGGGGCGAGACATCGACATCAGAACGGATGTTCCGGCCTACCATGTCTACAAGAACGGGGCGTTGGCGGGGTCCCGATTCGACATAACCGACCTCTGGAACGACGAATTCGTTGCATTCGCACTTGGGTGCTCATTCACGTTTGAACGCGCCCTGATGGCGGCCGGAATCTCCCTTTGGCACATTGACAACAACAGGACCGTGCCCATGTACCGCTCGAACATCGACACGCGTGCGGCGGGACCGTTCAAGGGTCCCATGGTGGTGAGCATGCGCGCCATTGACAGGGATCGCCTCTTGCAGGTCACGGAAATCTGCAAGCGATTCCCGATGGCGCATGGGTCGCCACTGCATTGGGGTGATCCCGGCGAGATCGGCATAGACGACATAGGCCTGCCGGACTGGGGCGATGCAAGTCCGACAGGCGAAGGTCAGGTTCCCGTCTTCTGGGCGTGCGGTGTCACGTCGCAGGTGGCAATCGAGCAGGCGCCGCTTCCCATCTGCATCACGCACAAGCCGGGACACATGCTGATCACGGACATCGACGACGATGCGGAGGTTCCGGTTCTCCGGTCAACCGATCCTCAAACTCGAACCCGGAAAGGAGACTGACCCGAGAAGACCCTTGGCATTGATGGCAACAACGGTGCTGGTGGCAGCACCTGCGCTCGCCTGACCTGAACTGTCGTGGGCAGCTGGTCGGGCCTGCCCCTGCACAAGCAATTTGAGGCGCCGTTGTGGTCGGAGACGCTTCCCGAGGCTTCCGGCGGTTCGATCAGCGTGAACCTGACCACGCACAATCAGATGAACCTGGGTGTCGGAGACGTCTTTCGGCTTCTGGGCGACGGTGTCCATGACGTGGCGATGACTGCCGCCGAACATGCGGTCGCGGACGCACCCGAACTTGAAAGGCTCGATGTGCCCTTTCTTGCACTGAGTGCTGACGAGGCACGCGCCATGGTCGATGCGGCGCGGCCGATGGTTGCAGACATTTTCCGCACCCGCGTCAACGGCCACGTGCTGGCGATCGCTCCCAGTCCACCGCAGGTGGTGTTCTCCATCGCTTACGATCATGCCGTCGAAAGAACTCAGGCCGCCGTTGCCCGACGTGGTTCCGGAGCGAAATTCCCGTTTTTGGGCACGACGCGGAGCATCTGGATGGCCTTGACCCTTCGCACAGGAAGACCGGCACGACCAGGCACGTCGCAGTCTGGCTGGCCGCCTGCGGCCTGGAAGTGCGTCGACAGTCGCCACAGGCTTGGCCGCGGGGCGCTGGCCGGCACCTTCGACACGCGCCGAGGCGCGAGAGCGACGAATCATGCCGTTGCGGCAGGTCAGCTGCAGGCGCAGGGACGGCTGCGGCGGCGACCGCACGATCCGGCAGCGGCGCATCACAATCCTGGACCGGTCGCCATTGCCGGCAAGCCGCCAGTTCGAAAACGCGACGGCCGGCCCCGCTGATCGTCTTCCGGGGCGACAGTCACGTGGCAGGCAACGGAATCGCCATTGGAAGGTGACAGCCTGCGCGGCTCTCGAACCGCCCCGCCGGGCGATGACCGACAGATGGGCCACCGGCCCAGGCCGGAGGGCGGAACGCGGATGCCGAACATGGCAATCCTGTCGGCCCGTGCCGTGCAGGTCCACGTCCTCGTCGGTGAACGCCTCGCCGTTTGCCTTGTCGGCGAGCAGGAAGCTACGGGAAAGCGCCGCGGCGCGCTCGATGCCGAGAACGCGAACGCAGCCCGAGAGGTCGTCCAGGCGCAGCGGCCCCGGCAGGGCGTGGAGATGTGCCTGCAGGCGGAGTCGAGCTCGCGGCGCAGGTCCTCGGCGGTGTCCATGGGCGGTCGCCTGCGGGTTCGACGAGGCCTGCGACGCATCGGCAGAGGCCTCGTCCGGCCCCAGGGTGCCGGATGACAGCCGCGGCGAAGTCCGATGGGCCGCGCCGAAGGAGTTCGCCTTCGCGCATGTCGCCGGAACGCGGCCCGGACTCTTCGTGATTCTCCCCAGGGTTGGGGACGCGCGATTCCCGGCGGCGCCCTACGGTCCGTTCCGGCGCCTGCACCGCGAGGACTGATCCGGGAACGCGGCGGGCGGAAGCGAGGGAGGCTGCAAGCCAATGCGGGAAGGTTTCAGCGGATTCGGTCGCGGGGTGGCACGCCTGGACCGGCGAACGGTCTTTGGAATGGCGGCGCGGTCCTGTTCTTCCAGCTCGTCAACGCCCGGCACGAAAGGGCGTCGACGGTCCTGACGTCGAATAAGGGCTTCGAGGACTGGGGACGCGTGCTCGGTAACGAGGTCATGGCTGCAGCCCCGATCGACCGGCTGGTCCATCGCTGCCACATCGTCAACATCCGGGGGAACAGCTACAGGATGCGGGATCACCAGAACCTGATGCGTTCCGGCACGGACCGGCGCCGCAGGAAGGACGGATCATGATCGGCGACGACGGCAAGGACGGCTTCGGTGCGGGCCGGTTGCCCAAAGCCTTACCGGATCCAGCCCCCAGGCACCCTGCCTGGAGGCATGAACTCGCGCCAGAACTGTTGCACTTTCATTTGCCAGAATTGTGGGAATTTCACTTGCCATCGATACCGTTGCCAGAATTGTCGCGGATTCGGCTGATTGACCTCAATCAACTGCTCGGTGACCGGACGCGGAACACCGTTCTCAACGCTTGGGCGTTGGCGCGGCTTGTGTGCAGTTGCTGCTGGAATTGTCTGAATACAGGCAGCCTGCCGTCAGGATCTTCGATGGTCATCACCAACGAGAATGGAACTCCTTCCGCCGGGAAAGTTGACTCTGCCCGGACCAAGCTGGACACTTCAAGGTGCCAATCCGATGTCTCCCCGGCTTCGTCGAGCATGACTTCATACTGCTTGATCGGCCACCATTTCAGACCGTGACTGATGAGGGCCTTTTCAGGAACGGCAAGACCGGCCGAGTTCGGCAGGTATTTCGGTTTGATCCGGTTGGCGTACTTGACCTTGCCGTCCTTGGTCATCTCCAGCAGACGCTGTTTCAGTCTGGCCTCGAGATTGACCCGGACAAACTCTGCTCCAAAAGCCGGGTCCAGCGGAGGCGAATACGCCAGCGTGATCCGGACACACCCGCTGCACCGCCCTTGAACGACAAGGGATTGTGGCCAGGAAAAGGGGAATAGGAGAATTGCGGGCTTGCGCTCCCCAATTGTCAGGCGGCTTTGAAACAGAAGCGTGATTTGATGATCATCGGTTTCCAGCATGCTCATCGCACTGTCGGGAAGTCCGTAGCCGACAAACTGTCGGGCAATGTCTTTCAGCCCACGCTTGGCCAGCGGCGCGGGAAGACGCGTATGATGGACCAGCATGGCCTTCAGTGATTCTATTGTAAGGCCACTTGCGGTCGACACATCCAGTTCGGCAGTTGTCCGGGCGACGAGAGGCGCAGCATAGCTTGTTCCGACAACACTCTTCGTGGCGCCGTCTGGTGTGATCGACATCAATCCGGTCGGGAGTGCGGGTGACGACTGCCCAGCCCCCCCAACAGTGGCCACATCCGGTTTTACGCCGACCTGCAGACCAGGGCCGCGCCGAGTATAGACCGTGGGAGCACCGGCAATCTGATTTGTCCCCGGCGGATTCAGGGCGCCAACGGAAATTGCTCGGGTGCTTTCGGCAGGCGTCCGGATCGTATCTGGTGACGTACGGGCGGCAAGATAGGTCTTCACGTCGACGGGACGCTTCTGCCAAGGTGCTCGTGATTGGGCCGGCGGAAGGTTTCCCACGGAATTCACGAACAGGACGCCATATGTGTCGGCAATTTGATCGAGTCGTGCAGCGTAAATGCTGTATCGACTCTGGGCTACGTCCAGGGTGGCATTTACGGACAGGTTGAATATGCGGATACCATGTTGTGACACCGCTTCCCTTACAGCCTGTTCCAACTCCTCGAGGAAATCTGAAAATCCCCTGGGATATTCCTTCATGAATGCTCCCTTGGGATAAAGTGCCGCGTCGTAGAGTACGCAACCATCGGGCTCAGGCGCCACTACCGGCGAGTTTATCCCTTGCCCAATCGTCACCATTCCCGCGACCGCAGTGCCATGGGTCGGATCACAGTCGTCTGGATCAAGATAGTCGAAACGGTCCAGCACCCAGCCGCCCAGCACGGATGCAATACCTGAATCGATGATGCCGACACGCGGATAGATCGACCCTCGCTGTCGCTCTGGAATCGCAACGGGCGCTTCCAGCCCTTCGGCCGGGGTCGTCGCGGCACAGCCAGGATCATCTGTTAGTTGCAACTGGACCGGCGGACCGATCGCTCGTACGAGTGGATGCGCTTGAAGTGCGGACAGCGATGTTTCGTGCCGCTCGGAATTCCTGTCGACTTCCGAAGGTTCAATTCGGAGTCTGCCGTCAACTGAGGTCGAACCCAGCCTGTCGTCCACGATTGCGGGGGCCTCGTTGAGCGTCAACTGCAGTTCGAGGACAGGCGTGCGTCCGATATTGGTCGAAAGAAATGCGCGCGAGCCTTTGCCAAATTCCTTTAGTAGGCCCTCAAGGCTTCGCGTGAGGGCAGAGCATCCGGTTGGATCATCCGAGATTTCCCGACGTGCGGGTGTTTCAAAGAGCTCGATCTGATATCCGGATACAGTTCTGGGGTCGTCGAAGAGTCCCATGGCCTCTGCCGTCGAAAACTGTCGTTTCTCGACCGCAGGAGCGATTTCGATCGACTCGATGGCGCCGACTTCCGCCCTTGCCGCAGTTGAGGCCCTGTAGGGCTCGCCGTCGCTCTGCCTGTATTTTATCGCAACTTCGGTCTCGGCTCGGTTCATTCGAAGTATCAACGCATCCATGAAGATAAGCGATGCCCTGAAGTAGAGCGTGCCTATGGCGTCGGCACCAACGCAGGGAAACTGGTCTGCTATGAACAGATACCCCACCGGGCGGTAGGATTTGGCCAAGGCTTCAGTCCGCATCTGGACCTTCAGATAGGCTGCAGGTCCATGCGGGCTGTGTCGGATTTCGTCCGCTGCCACTTCTGCTGCTGCAATCAACGCCTGCTTGTGCCTCTTGAACGCTTCGTCCGCGGCCTCGAAGAAATCCTTGTTTCTCGGTGGCTGACCAGGCTCCGGCGCCCGGTGAAAGTCGCGGTCATTCAGGATGATCTGGACAGGATTATTCGGCATGTGATGTTACCTCTGCCAGCATAAGGTGCCTTTGCTGCCGCTTGATCTCGCTCACCCTTGATTGCCCGATTCCGGTAGCTTCACCGATCTCCGTCTGTTTCAGGCCAACGCCGCTGTCATTGGCAAGCAAGCTGATGAAAGTTTCGGTGTCGCGTGCCAGAGCCCTTGTCGCTTCGGTATCATGGCTCGGTGCTCGCGCAACGACACGCGCCAGAACGCCAAAAAGAGATGCGCCATCGGACTTGCTGCCACTCAATGCGACCAAACGTTTCACGGCCATGCACGTCCGTTCGATATCGGCACCGGATTGTCCATCAAGGCAAAACGCGAATACGCGTATTGTCGGTCCCGAAACCTGTAACGGCGCGAGAAACCGTTCAATGAGTTGCTCACGCGATTCCCGGTTCGGCGAGCCGATGTGGATCTGGCATTCGAAGCGCCGCCAGACAGCTTGATCCAGCAGGCGGTCATGGTTCGTGATCGCGATCGTGATTCCGAACCGCAGGCGTTCATCAAGATTCTGAAGAAGTGTATTCACGACACGCTTGATTTCTCCGACTTCCTGCGGATCGTCACGAAGCTTCGCCAACGCATCAAACTCGTCGAGGAGCAGTACACAGTTGTAACGATTGGCGAAGCTGAACAGGCTGGCGATGTTTCGGGCCGTCGTTCCGAGGAACGAAGAAATCAGGCCATCGATCCGTGCAGTGAGAAACGGGAGGCCAAGGCGGTGCGCGATGTAGTGCGCCGTTACGGTCTTGCCGGACCCGGGCGGGCCATAAATCAGGATTGTTCTGGTTGGTGCGACTCCAACGGCGCTCAATTCGGACGCCTTTCCCCATTCCTCAATCATGCTGTCCACTGAAAACCCGATCTCGTCGTCCAGAACTGGCTCCACAAACTCTTCTGCCGGGAAATTGATTTCGCACAGGACCGCGCCCGTCTCCCGGTCAATCGGAGCGTCTACGTTCGGCGACAATTCCTCCCCTGAGACCAGCATCCGCGAAACGTCGACGCGGGTTGGCGCAAGCTCCCTGGTATCGGAAGCGGACTTCAGGAGTCGGTCGATCACGGCCGCTTCCGTCGATGCCCCGGATCTCTCCAGGCGGGTTCTCAAGCGCACCACCTGCTTGTCGAGGGCAGTTCTGTCTTCCTGCAATCCTGCTCTGATGATGCTCTGCACAACCGAAAAATGTTCCATGTCGGGACTTCTCTGCGAATCGGAGTTTGGACATCAATATCGCATTTCAATAATAAATATCAATGAAAATGGCATCTGTATTCTAAGATTGGAGAAATTATCTGCAGGTGAAGAGCCAGAATCGCACCTGGATGTGCGATTCCGTATGCCGGGTGCAGCCTTGGGGGTCCATCAGATTGCTTGTACGCGGAACCACGCCAAGAAGAAACGGACCGGAAACATCCGCTAAGGTCTGGCTTCTTGGATCTCCCTGTATGCGGTTGATCTTCCTACACGGCCTAGTACGCACGAAGGTGGTCAAAAACGGCAAGATTTCAGGAAGGAGTGGATTGAGCATTCTTGATGCGATCGATTGTAGCGACGCCGACATTGAAGTGGCGTGTTATCGAGCGGATTGATCGGCCATCGTTGAGCATCCTGGCCACTTCCGATTGCTGATGCGTCGTGAGTTTCGGCTTTCGGCCGAACTTGACGCCCCGCTTGCGGGCGGACTGCCGTCCCTCTTCAGTTCGGTCCTTGATGAGATTGCGTTCGAGCTCTGAAAGTCCAGCAAAAACGGTGAGCAGGAACTCTCCCGTCGGGTTGGTTGTGTCCGCCCAGGGCTCCCGGAGGGACTTGAAGTTGGCGCCCAGGACCTCCAGTGACCTCGTGATTTCAAGGAGATCATGGGTTGATCTCGCCAGGCGATCAAGGCTGGTGACGATGAGCGTGTCCGCGTCAGAGATGTCGCTCAGCATCTTCTCAAGCTGGACGCGCTTCCGGTCGTATCCGGTGCGTTTCTCCCGGTAGATGCGCTCGCAGACGGCGTTTGCGGAGCTGCTCGATCTGGGCTTCCAGCTTCTGCCCGGTTGTCGAGACACGTGCATATCCGATCAGCATGGAAAACCGCCCGAATCCGGCGCTTTCTTTCGGAACAAGTTTCCGGAACATGCAACCGATTGATTGTGCCCCAGAAATCTTCCGTTCGGAAACTTATAAGTTACGGAACATGTCACGCGGCCAGCTCCATGTCATTCAGGGCAAGGCGCGTGTTCATGTCGAGATCAAGGACACCGTACGGGTTGATGTGGCTGTGAGGCAGCGGGTTCAGGGCGGCCATGTCGCGGGCCGTCATTTTCCTGCGCCAAGCCTGATCGGCGAGAACGTCCTGGATCATGAGCGTGTTCACATGGACCATCGAACTTTGCAGCAAGTGCAGAGACAAGACCGAGATTTCCTGATCGTCACGGCGGTTGGAGACCAGCTCGTTGCCGTTTCCGAAGAAGATGAAATCGTTCGCGCCATTCCAGCGCTCGATCACGTTGAGCCCGGAATTGAACTCGCGCCGCAAATCCCTGTCGCCGAGAAACTTGCAAAGAAAAATCGTCTTGGCCGCCTTCCCGAGCTCGAGCAGCGCGGCGAAGACCGGGTGGCCTTGGCCCCGGACGAACCGGCGCAGGATCGTTTCGGCTCCCGCGGTTCGCTGCTTCAGGGCGGTCGCGAGCTTGATCATCTCGTCATAATGTTGGGCAATCAGCTCCCAGTTGATCGGTCTGGGCGCAAACAGCGGCTCGAGATGCTTGCAGTCACGTTCCGCCTTGGGTTCTGCACGCACCAGCTTCTGGAGAGCGATCCCCTTGAACCGGGGCATGAGTTCAAATCCCAGCAAATGGCAAAAGGCGAAGCCGACGATGCTCTGTCCATGCGTGTCAACGAACTGACGATCGATCTCCAGCTCAGTGCCATGGTGCAGGACACCTTCGATCATCGAGGCGACTTCGGACGACGACACCTGCTTGAGCTGCGAGTGGATGCAGGTGGCTTTCGCGTCAACATGCCAGTAGATCATGACGCCGCGCCCGTCGTAGCGCTGATGCCACTCGGTCATCAGGTTTTGGTCCCAGGACACAAGCTGCGTGGAATCTGACGCGCAACTGCTGGTCCTCTCACCCCAGATATCCGTCAGACGTACACGGTTCGTGGCATCAGCAACGGCACGTGTGGCGGCTCTCAGCGCATTCTTGTGGATGAACCGCTGCCGTATGTAGAGCAGTTCCTTGCAGGTGACGTCATGCGGCCCGGCCGCTCCGCTGCGTGGTCGCCAGTCCGGGAGTTTCCGGATTTCCGCCGCTGGCCGTCCGGAGCCCTACGGCGGCGCTCCACCGGAACAGGCGTCCGGGAGCGCGCGGGCGATCTTGCCGATGCCTTCCGCGATCAGGGATCTCGCGATCGCCGAATACCCCAGCCGGATGTGGTTCCGGTTGTTCCTCTCGTCGGAGAACGTGAAGCCGCCCGCCTCGAAATACACGCCCTCGGCCTGAACGAGGTCGCTGAGCACGCCCGCGTCCGCCCCGTCAGGCAGCCTGAGCCAAGTACTGCCACCGCCGTATTCCGGCTTCGTGGCCCGGCCCGGGAAGTGCCGCTCCAGGGCCTCGTGCATGACTTCGCACCGCTGCCGGTAGATTCCCGTGATCCTGGCGACGAAGCGGTCGTAGTATCCGCGCTGGAGGAACAGCGCGACGCTGCGCTGGTTGTTCACCGGAGGATGGCGCAGGATGTGGTGCCGCAGGGCTCTCGCCTCCCGGATGAAGTCCCGTTCCGCGACCAGGTAGCCGATGCGCAGCCCGGGCAGGAGCGACTTCGAGAGGCTGCCGACATAGGCGACGTTTCCCCATTCGTCGAGGCTCTTCAGTGCTCTCGGCTGCACGAGGTTGAAGCTGATGTCGGCCTCGTAGTCGTCCTCGATGATGAACTGCCCCGCCCGCCTCGTCCGCGCCAGCAGCTCGAGCTTGCGGTCGAGCGGCATCGTGACCGTCGTCGGGAACTGGTGGCTCGGCGTCACGAACAGGCACCGGCACCGGCCTGCCTCCGCGCCGACGACCAGGCCGTCCCGGTCGACGGGAAGGCGCACCGTGTCGATGCCCTCGATCCGCGCCATGTTGATCACGTCCGGGTAGCCGGGATCCTCGACCCCGAGCGTCTCGCCCGGCGACAGGAGGAGCTTGATCGCAAGGTACAGCGCCTGTTGCCCTCCGACGGTCACCAGCACCTCGTCGGGATGCGCCATGATTCCCCGCTTGGCCAGCACGCGCTGGATGAGCTGCTCGATCAGCATGCCGTCGTCGACGGCGGAAAAGTCCGTCGCCCAGTTCCCGATCTCGACCACGTTCACCGAATCCCGGACGCACTCGCGCCAGCTCGCGATCGGGAAGAGCGACGGATCGATCAGGCCGCAGACGAACGGATAGCGGAACCGCAGCAGACAGTCCGACGGCTTCACGACGTGCTGCAGGTTGAAGCTGCGGCCGCTGAAGAACGTCCGGTAGTCGACCCTTTCCCGCGACGCCCTCATGCCGTCCGCACGGTCCGCGTGCCCGGCATGACCAGGATCCGCGAGCGCGTCCGGGTTGACGAAGTGGCCCGAGCGCGTCCGGGCCTTCACGAACCCGTCCTGCTTCAGGCCGTCATAGGCCAGCGACACCGTCGTCACGCTGACCCGCAGTTCGCGGGACAGCTGGCGTACTGACGGCAGGGGACTATGCAGCGGAAACTGCCTGTTCAGGATCCCGATCGCAAGCTGGCGGCGGATCTGCATCTGCAGGCTCTCCGACGCGCCCCGGTCGATCAGGATCATGTTCTCGTACATCGCGGCCCGTGCATGGCTGCCGTACGACGGGCGGTCAAGCGACGTCCCTCGCGCCTCCTGCCTGCGTCGGCAGCCGACCTGCCCATGCCTGCCCGGGCCCCGGACCGCCCCTGAGGCGGGACCGGCAATGTCAATGCGCCAACGCAGCATGGCCATTCCGCGAGTCCGCTTGCGGGACCGGCGACGAGGCCCGCGCCGCGCCGGACGGCGCCGGATGCATCGCCGGTCCGCCTCTGTACGCAAATTGAATCCGATCTGTCTTTAGGCGCCACCCGGCGCCTGCACTAGGAGTGGTTCCGGGCCGACGGCACATGACGAGGGAGACGGGCATGCCCCGGGCAGCCGCACAGGATCGAAATGGCGGAACGCGGAGGCGCAGCGACCTGCAGTTTCTCGGCGTCGAGCGTTCGCTGCAACGCGCTTGGGCGAAGGGCGCCGGCCTGATCGACGAGGAGTTCGAGCGCCCGATGATTGCGGTCGTCAACACGTGCCAGGAGTTCTCGCCCGAAAACGTTCACCTCAGGCAGGTCGGCGACGCGGTCAAGGCGGGCATCCGCATGGCCGGAGGGACGCCCTGCGAGTTCAACGCCTTCCACGTCACGGACAGCGAGACCTTCGCCTCGGCCGGCATGCGCTACGTGCTGCCGAGCCGCGACCTCGTCGCGGACATGATCGAGCTGATGGTGCAAGGCCACCGCTTCGACGCGATGGTCCTGGTCGCCTCCGGCGACAAGGTCGTCCCGGGCATGGCGATGGCGGCGGCGCGCCTGGACCTGCCCGCCCTCATGCTCTACGGCGGGCCGACCAGGGCAGGCGTCCACAAGGGGCGCAAGGTCTTCCTGGAGACGGTGTACGACGGGGTCGGCCAGCACCTGCGCGGCGCGCTCGACAGGCAGGAGCTCAAGGCGCTCGAGGACAGCCACTTCCCGTTCCCCGGGGCGTCCGACACCGCCACGTCCGGGAACACCGCCGGCATCTACACGGAGGCGCTGGGCCTCGCGCTGCCCGGCACCGGCACCCTGCCTGCCGCAGGCAGCCACCAGCTCCGCGCCGCGAAGCGCGCCGGCATGCGCATCATGGACCTCGTCAGGGACGATCTCCGGCCGTCCGCGATCCTGACGCAGGAGGCCTTCGAGAACGCCATGCGGGTCGGCATGGCGGTCGGCGGCTCCACCAACATGGTCCTGCACATGACCGCCATCGCGAAGGAGGCCGGGTTGAAGGTGGACTTCGACACCTGGGACCGGCTGAGCCGCGACACGCCGACGCTGGTCGCGCTCGCGCCGTCCGGGCCGTGGGGCGTGACGGATCTCGGCGACGCGGGCGGCGTGCCGGCCGTGCTGCGCGCCCTCGGCGACCTGGTCCATGCAGGCGCAAGGACGGTCGGAGGCGGCACCGTGGGCGAGATCGCCGACGCCGCCGAGAACGGGAACCCCGCGTGCATTCGCGGCATGGACGATCCGGTTGAGGCCGACGCCGCGATCAATGTCCTGAAGGGCAGCCTTGCGCCGGACGGAGCCGTGGTGAAGGCCTCCGGGGTCGCCCGCGACATGCGGGAAGCCGTCCTCCGGGCCCGCGTCTTCGAGGACGAGGAGGGCGCGATCGAAGCCATTCGCGGCAACGGAATCAGCCCCGGCACCTGCCTGGTGATCCGCAACGAGGGCCCGCGCGGCGGTCCCGGCATGCGCGAGATGCTGGGCGCCACCTCGGCGCTGATGGGGGCGGGTCTCGGGAGCAGCTGCGCCCTTGTGACCGACGGAAGGTTCTCCGGTGCCACGCACGGCCCCGCGATCGGATACGTCACCCCGGAAGCGGCACGAGGCGGCCCGATCGCGTTCGTCGAGGACGGCGACACTGTCCGTGTCGACCTTCCCGGGCGCAGGCTGGAGCTCGACGTGTCCCCCGACGAGCTGGCGGCGCGGAGGAGCCGCCACGTGCCCGTGCAGGCCCGGGTCACGCGCGGCTACCTCAAGCACTATTCGGAAACCGTGGCGCCCGCCTCCGAGGGGGCGGTGCTGCCGAGATAGAGGGTGGAGGAACGATGGAGACCAGCGCTTGCGACCACGCGCAGATGCAGTCCGACGACGGAATCCGGGTGCCGCCCCGCACGGACGCCTCCGGAAGCGTCATCACCAATGCCGCCTCGACAGGCATCCGGATCGATCGCCGGCGGCTGAAGGCGCTGGCCCGCAGGAGCGACCGGCCGGGCCTCGCCTATCTCGCCGTCTGGACCACCGCGATGGCCGTGGCGGGCGCGCTCGTCTGGCTGGCCCTCGGGACGCCATTCGCGTGGCCGGCGATGTTCGCCCTCGGCGTCGTCATGTCCGTGCCGTCCTACTCGCTCAGCCACGAAACGGCGCACGGAACGGCGTTCCGGACGCGGTGGCTGAACGAGACCGTCTTCTGGATCACGTCCCTGCTCTACGGCGAGGAACCGCTGCACCGACGCTACACGCACACGAACCACCATACCTACACCTGGCACGTGGGCCGCGACAGCCAGATGCCGTTCGACACGCCGCTCGACTTCAAGGGGTGGCTCTACGATGTCAGCGGCCTGTCGATCCTCGTGTTCCAGGCCAGGGTTCTCTGGCAGCTGTCGACCCGGCGCTACACGGACCTGATGAAGGAGGTCGCGCCGGCGGCCGAGCTGCCGAAGATGACAAGGAACGCGCGCATCTTCTCCGCCGTCTATCTCGGCATCGCCGCCCTGATCGCCGCCGGGATCCACTGGCCCCTGTGGCTCTACGTGCTGCCGCGCCTTCTCGGCGCCCCGGTCATGCTGATGTTCAACATCATCCAGCACGCCGAGCTGCAGGAGAACTCGCCCTCGATCGTCAAGAGCACGCGAACGTTCAAGACCGACCGGCTGGGCCGCTTCCTCTACCTCAACATGAACAACCACGTGGAGCACCACCTCTACCCGCAGGTCCCGTTCCACTCCCTGCCCGACCTGCACGGGGAGGTGGCCGGCCAGACTCCGGCGCCGGACCCCGGCTTCTGGAGGACGAACGCCGACCTCCTCTGGGTGGTTGTGCGCCGGTCCCTCGGATTCGGCACCAGGGCCGCCTGGATCCGGCAGGCGCCGCACATGATCACCGAGGGCGGCGCCTTCGAGAGAATCTCGAAGGCGACGATGCAGTGAAAGCCAGGCGCATATACACGTACGGCGGAAAGCCCGCCCGGCGCAACCTCACGGTGGCCGACATGCAGGCCATGAAGGGAAGGCACAGGCTGTGCCAGACCTGTCCGTCGACGCGGGAGGAGGCGGCGGCATGCGCGGACGCGGGCATCGACGTGCTGAACGCGTCCGACGCCGATCTCCCTGCCGTCCGTGCCGGCGCGCCCGAGACGTTCACGATCGCGGACCTGCCGATGACGGCGCATCTCACCGCGGACGACATCCTGCGGGCCGCGGTCAGGGCGGCAGAATCAGGTGCCGACGCGGTCTACACGCCGCGAAGCCTGCGCATGGTCGAAATGCTGGCCGGTGAAGGGCTGTGCGTGCAGGGCCACCTCGGGCTGGTGCCCCGGCTCTCCACCCGGCGCGGAGGACTGCGGATCATCGGCAGGACGGCGGCAGAGGCCGTCGAGCTCGCGGACGACTTTCGCCGGCTCGAGGACGCCGGCGCCTATGCCGCCGAGGTCGAGTGCGTCGCGGCCGAGGCGCTGGCCGCGATCGGTCCGCTCTCGCGGCTCGTCACGCACTCGATCGGTGCCGGATCCTCGGGCGACGTGGTCTTCATGTTCCTCGTGGACATCTGCGGTGAGTCCGATCCCGCGCCCGCACACGCCCGCGCGTTCGCCGACCTCCGTTCGATCCGCAACCGCCTCGCCGACGAACGCCTGCGCGCGCTTCGCGCCTACCGGGGCGCGGTCGCGGAAGGCAGCTATCCCGACGCGGAGACCTCCGTCTCGATGCTGCCGAACGAGCACGAGAAGCTGCTCGAGGCGCTCTCGCGCCGCCAGGACTTCCACGGGTGAAGGACAGGAAGATGGCCGACTGGATCCATGCATGCGCCTGCGACGACATCGACGAGGAAGACCTCATGCGTTGGGACCACGACGGGCGCACCTACGCGATCTACAACGCCGAGGACGGCTTCTACTGCACGGACGGCCTCTGCACGCACGAGGACGAGCACCTCGAGGCCGGGCTCCTGACGGGACACGTCATCGAGTGCCCGCTGCACCAGGGCCGGTTCGACATCCGGTCGGGCAAGGTGGTCTCGCCGCCGCCCTGTACCGGCCTGGGCACGTACCCCGTCAAGACGGAAGACGGACAGGTCTACGTGAAGATCTGACCGCCGCTCCCGGGACAAGAGTCCCCGGGGGCGACTTGCTGGCAACCACTGATGGAAGGAGGACAAGGCCATGCAGATTTCAGGAAAGCTCTCGGCAGCCCGCGGTCTCGCCGCGGCGGCCCTCGCGTTCGGAGTCGCGGCTCCGCCCGCGATTGCGCAGGAGGAGTTCATCCTCGCCCACGCGATGAACACGGATCACGTGTTCCACGCCATCTCGGAACGCTTCATGGAGGAGTTGGGCGACGACAGCGGGGTCTCGATCGCGTATCACCCCGGCGGCGACCTCGGAGACTGGGTGTCGCTGTTCGAGCAGTCCATGCAGGGCGTCGTTCCGATGACGCTGACCTGGGCGTCGTCGGACTTCGACAAGCGACTCGACCTCATCTACCTCGGATACATCGTGTCCGACTGGGACGAGGCCAAGCAGCTCTACGGCCCCGGCGCCGGCATGCTGGACGTGTACAACGACATGCTGGCGGATCTCGGCATCCATGCCGTGGGGATCATTCCGACGGACTTCGGCTCCGTGGTGATCAGGAAAGGCGTTGGCGAGCTTCCCGTCAACTTTCCGGACGATCCCGCGGGCATGAAGATCCGTGTCCCCGGACTCGCCATCGCCGTCGACCGGTTCAACGATTTCGGCTTCGCGGCAGTGCCTATCCCGCTCTCGGAAGTTCACACGGCGCTGCAGCTCGGCACCGTGGACGCGCGTTCGTTCTCGACGGCGGTCGAGACCTACACGCTCCGTGACGTCCTGGAGGCGAACATACTCACCAACGACTACTTCGAGGTCGCGTTCTGGCTGGTGAACAAGTTCTGGTGGGACGGCCTGCCGGACGACGTCCGCGCCAGCCTTCAGGCCGCGGCGGACGAGACCATCGCGTGGTCGTGGGAGGAAGCCGAGCGCAAGAGCGACGAGTTCCTCCAGAAGGCCCGCGAAACCGGCATCAACGTCGTCGAGCTCTCCGACGACCAGATGAACGCCGCCAAGCGGATCGTCTACGAGAACGAGTGGCCGATGATGGAGTCCGTCGTGGGCAAGGACATAATCGACAGGATACGGAACGTCGTGGGCATCGAGTGACGCAGCCACGCGGCTCGACCGAAGAGCCTCGCCCGGGCGCCCTTGCGCCCGGGTCTTCAATCGACCGGGAGCATGACGGTGGAACGGGAATCCAGGCAGCGCCCCAAGCCGCCCGTGGGTGCGGCGTCGTTCATTTTCGATCCTGAACTCGGCGACCCCGTCCCCCCTGAGCGCCTGACCGCGATACCGGAAGGCGCCCTTGCGGAGCGGATGCGCTGGATCGTCGCCGCTGAGGCCGTCATCGAACGCGCCCTCTTCGTCTTCGTCATCGCGTTCGGCCTGTGCCTCGCCGCGCTGATGTTCGCCCAGGTCGTCCTCCGGTACGTCTTCGCCTCACCGTTCGTCGGCATCGAGGAACTTGCCCTGCTGTTCGGCGCCTGGTTCTACTTTCTCGGCATGGCCTACGTCACCCGCAACGGCGAACACATTCACGGCGGGATCCTGACGCTGGTCGTGAAGAACCGGAACGCCGTGCGCGGCGTCCGCCTGCTGATGACCGTCCTCGGCTTCGTCGCGTGCATCGTCTTCGGATACTATGCCGTCAGCTACGCGCTGTTCGAGATCCAGACCGGGCGCCTGAGCTCCTACATGCGCTGGCCGAAGGGATGGTGGTCGGCCTCTCTCATCTTCGGGTTCTCCGGCACCGCAATCTACATGGCGCTCCAGGCCGTCAACCAGCTTGCAGACCTGGCAGCCCACCTGCGGGCCGGGAAGGAGGACCAGGCGTGCTGACCTTCGTCGCCTCGCTCGGGCTCGTCGTCATCATGCTGCTGGCCGAAATGCCGATCGCCTTCGCCTTCGGCATCGGCGCGCTGGTCTTCGCCGCCGCGTCCGGATCGGACGTCTCCTTCCTCATTCCCTACGCCTACCAGACCACCTCGAGCTTCGCCCTTCTCGCGCTGCCGCTGTTCGTCATGGCTGGCACCCTGATGGCGGAAGGCGGGATCTCGGATCGACTCCTGAGCTTCGTGAACGCCTTCGTCGGGCGCCTCAAGGGAGGTCTCGGCGCAGTCACAGTCGTGACCTGCGCGCTCTTCGGGGCGATTTCCGGCTCGTCGTCCGCGGCGATTGCGGCCATCGGGCAGATCATGATTCCACGCATGGTCCGGGAAGGCTACCCGCCAGGCCACGCGACGGCGCTCGTCGCCTGCTCCTCCGTCCTGGCGTTGATGATCCCGCCGTCCATTCCGATGATCGTGTTTGCGGTGACCGGCGGCCTGTCGGTCGGAGCGGCATTCCTTTCCACCGTGATTCCCGGCGCCATCCTGACATGCGTCTACGTCTGCCTGAACTTCCTGTTCCTCAGAAACGTCGACACGATCACGGTCGAGGAGAGGATTCCCTTCCGGGTCGCGGCAAGAAACGTCGCCAGGACGGGCGCCGAGGCGTTCTGGGCGCTCCTCATGCCGGTCATCATTCTCGGAACCATCTATTCCGGCATCGCGACACCCACGGAAGCGGCGGCCATCGCGCTGGTCTACGCGATTCCGGTCGGGTTCCTGTTCTACCGCGGCCTGACGCTCAGGAACTTCCCGGCGACCATCGCCCGCGCCGCGATCACGACCGGCTCGATCATCGCCGTGCTGTTCTTCCTGTTCGTGATGAGCCGGGCCATGATACTTCAGCAGATTCCCAAGGAAGTCGCCGAGGCGCTCGTTGCGCTCACCGAGAACCGGATCCTCGTGCTCCTGATCATCAACGTCATTCTCCTCCTGATCGGAATGATCGTCGACGACGTGTCCGGAAGCGTGCTCGCGGCGATCATCCTGCTTCCGGTCGCGAAGGAGGTCGGGGTCCATCCCATCCACTTTGCGGCGATCGTCGGCACGAACCTGGGTCTCGGCAACGTGTCTCCGCCATGTGCACCGATGCTCTACATGGCGGCAGGGGTGAGCAAGCTCACCCTAGACAGGTATTTCGTGCCCACCATGAAGCTGCTCGCCCTGGGCCACCTGCCCATGGTGCTCGTCGTGACTTTCGTGCCGGAACTTTCGCTGGCCCTGCCGAGACTGGTGCTGGGGATCGAGTGAAGTGACCCGGCGGATCTGGAACCGAGACGGTTGCCCGACGTGCGGCCGGACCATGGCAGGAACGCCCTTTCGACGATGTCACGCCACGACCTTCTCCTGATCGCTGACGGCCTCCGCCGAATCGTCGTGCACGGGCGCCGGCCAGAATTACTGGCCGGGCTGGAGCGCATCGAGAACGCCGTCGAGATCGCCGAGCGGGCGTGGAGCGGGTCCTGGCTCGGCTACCACGCCAACGTCTACTACAGCGGCCTGCGAACGCCGCCCGAGGGCGTTCGCTTCGACCCGGAACTCGGTCTCACGCACACGTTCACGGGACAGGCGGCCAGCGTCTGGCAGGAACATGATCCCGACAGCGTGGTCGCAGGGATCCTCGCACATGCCGGCAATGCCGACATCGGGCCGGCTCGGAATCTCGCTTGCGACGCCCGTCGGGAACTCGAGACCGCCAGGTCGCGGGCCCTGGCCGTCATCGGATCCCGGACACCGCCCGATGCCGTCCTTGCGGCGCTGGCAAGTGACATCGCCAGCCTCAGCCTCCCGACCAGGACCGAGATCGTCGGGACGTTCATGCCCGAGGAGGACGTCACCACGCGCGACGCCGTCGCCGCGACGTCCGGCATCTGCACGCCGCCCCACAAGGCCCTGCTCGCGGACGTCACGGCAGCCAGGACGTCGCTGGCCGTTCTCGAGGAACTTGTCGCGCTCCTGCAAAAGGTGAGTGCGCGCTTCGGCCAGCTGGACCGATGACAGCTTCGCGGCCGGGATGAACCCTGCCCAGGCCTGCGGGCGGGCCGCCGGTGCAGCGGATGATGCCGATTCAAGGGCATCCATGACGACGTTGGCTCGCATCCGAACCGGCAGGTTCCGGTCGTCAGGTGCCAGAAGCGAAACCATGGCAAGTCGGCGCGTCGCGAGCCTATGCGTCCGCGAGGCGGGTCACGTGATCGGCTACCATGCGCTCGCCACGGGGGGGATCGTCCGGTCGGAAGCGCCTGGCCGAATGCGTAGAAACATGCCTGACAGGATCCCCGTCATGGTGCTGGCGCGCCTGGCGGTTTCCCGAACCCATCAGGGCAAGGGCATTGCGCGGGCAATGGTCCAGGACGCGCTCGTCCGCGCGCTCGCAGCCGCTGGTCTCGCCGGCATCCATGCCATCGTCGTTCATGCGAACGATGGCCGGGCTGCTGGCTCTGGCGAGGGTCTCCGCTTCACGCGAATGCCCGGCGCACCGCTTGTTCCTTACTGTTCACTGCGCGACGCTTGCGCAAGCCTGGAGCCGCCCCCGGCGTTCTCCCGCACTTTCCTGTGCAGGCCGATGCGCCATCGCGGCGCGTGCGTCGGCGGCTTCTTCCTCGCCGACAAGGCGGACCGGGAGGTGCTGGCGCTCCTCGCCTCCACGGACGCGTCCGCGATCGCCAGCTCGCGGACCAGCCGCGCCGAGCGGCGCGCGCCCGATCGGGCTGGCCGACGCTTCACGGCACCGCGTGGCGTGCCCGGGCACAAGTCATCCTGTGCGTGCCGCCCGGGTGTGTCGCACGACACGCGTGCGGCCTGGCACACGCAATTGAATGCAGCCGCCGAACTCCACGTCGACATCCGGACCCGCACTCCGTTCGTCCTGACCATGGTCTTGATGGTCGCCGCGCTGATCGCAATGCCGGACATTGCGCTGTTCCTGCCGTCTCTGCTTCAGCAATGGCGGCAGATCCGGTAACCGGGAATTGAATTCGACAGATCGATGCCGGGCTGCGGCCCGGAAGCCAAGGGAGCCGGACCATGTGGCAATTCTGGGTCGACAGGGGCGGCACATTCACGGACATCGTCGCGCGAAAGCCCGACGGCACGCTTCAGACGCACAAGCTGCTCTCGGAGAATCCCGAAAGGTACAGCGACGCGGCGGTGCAGGGCATTCGGGAGATCCTTGGCCTGGCATCACACGATCCGATTCCCGAAGGTGCGATTGAGACGGTCAGGATGGGCACGACCGTGGCGACCAACGCCCTGCTTGAGCGGAAGGGCGACCGAACTGTCCTGTTCATCACCAAGGGGTTGCGGGATCTGCTCAGAATTGGGTACCAGAACCGGCCAAGGCTCTTTGACCTCGATATCGTGTTGCCCGAACTGCTCTACGAAAGTGCTGTCGAGGTCGAAGAGCGCGTCGACGCCCAAGGGCGCATCGTTGAGCCCCTGGACGTCCACCAGGTCCGCGCGGCACTTTCCAAGGCCTACGGCGAAGGCTTCAGGTCCGTCGCCGTTGCCTTCATGCATGGATACCGTTTCCGGGAGCACGAAGCACTTGTCGGTGAGATGGCGCGTCAGCAGGGATTCACCCAGGTATCGCTCAGCCACGAGGTGAGCCCGCTGGTCAAGCTGGTCGCACGCGGCGACACGAGCGTGGTCGATGCATACCTCTCCCCCATCCTGAAACGATACGTGAACCGTGTCGGCGATGCTCTCGGAGCTGGCCGCGGGAGCTGCAGGTCCCTCATGTTCATGCAGTCGAACGGCGGATTGACGGATGCCACCCGGTTCCAGGGCAAGGACGCAATCCTCTCAGGTCCCGCCGGCGGTGTCGTAGGCATGGTGCGGACGGCCAGGGACGCAGGATTCGAAAGGCTGATCGGCTTCGACATGGGCGGCACGTCGACGGACGTTTGCCACCATGCGGGCGAGTACGAACGCTCCTTCGAAAGCGAGGTGGCTGGCGTGAGAATGCGCGCCCCGATGATGAGCATTCATACGGTTGCGGCTGGAGGCGGTTCGATACTGTCCTTTCGCCAGGGGCGCATGCAGGTTGGCCCCGAAAGCGCAGGTGCCAGTCCCGGTCCCGCCAGCTACCGCTGCGGCGGCCCGCTGGCGGTAACGGACTGCAACGTCGTCCTGGGAAAGATCCAGCCGGATCGTTTCCCCGCCGTGTTCGGACCCGACGGCAACGAACCCCTGGACGTCGCGGCTGCTCGAGCCGGGTTCGAGACGCTGGCCGAGGAAATTGCCCGTGAAACCGGCGAGCCCGTGATGAGCGTCGAGGCACTGGCCGAGGGTTTCCTGCGCATCGCCGTGGAAAACATGGCTAACGCGATCAAGAAGATCAGCGTTCAGCGCGGCTACGACGTGACGCAATACACGATGAACTGCTTTGGCGGCGCTGGCGGGCAGCATGCCTGCCAGGTGGCCGACGTGCTTGGCATGGAAAGCATCTTCATTCACCCTTTCGCAGGCGTCCTGTCGGCATTCGGGATGGGACTCGCCGACATCCGCGTCATCCGCGAACACCAGTTCTCCGCCTCGATTTCCAGAACCGAAGCGGCCCGGAAAGTCCTGCAGGAGATCGGCTGCGAAGCGAGGAACGAAGTCCTGGGCCAAGGTGTCGACGAAGACCGGCTTGAAGTTGTCTGCACGGCCCATGTCCGCACGCCGGGTTCGCATCATGCAATCCCCGTGCCGTTCGGCGAGGAAGCCGCCATGCGGGCGGAGTTCGACAGGGCTCATCGACAACGCTTCGGCTTTGTGCCGGAGCACGACGACCTGGTCGTCGACTTGCTGACGGCGGAGGCCATAGGCTCCACAGGAGAGAACGTGGCATTGACGTCGCGCGACGAACCGAGGACCGGGGACCGGACCGCACGAATGCACTCCGAGGCGGCATGGCAGGACGTGCCGCTGGCGACACGCGAACAGATCAAGGCACATGACAAGCTGGCGGGTCCGGCGATCATTGTCGAGCCGACCGGAACGAATGTCGTCGAACCGGGCTGGCAGGCAGAGGGGCTGCCCGGCGGCGGCTTGGTCCTGCGCCGCATCACGCCGCTTCGGCGCAGGGAGGCCATCGGCACCGGTGCCGACCCGGTGATGCTCGAAGTCTTCAACAACCTGTTCATGTCCGTTGCCGATCAGATGGGCGCGACGCTGGCCAACACTGCCAGTTCGGTGAACATTAAGGAGCGCCTGGACTTTTCCTGCGCCATCTTCGCGGCCAACGGAGATCTGGTTGCCAATGCACCGCATGTGCCCGTTCACCTCGGTTCGATGAGCGAAAGCGTGCGCACCATCCTGCGCAAGAACGGGGGCGGGATTCGTCCGGGCGACGTCTTCATGATGAACAACCCGTACGATGGCGGGACCCATCTTCCGGACGTAACCGTGATCACGCCGGTGTTTGACAAGGCAGGCGAGGACATCATCTTTCTGACCGCCTCGCGCGGCCACCACGCGGACATTGGGGGCAAGACGCCAGGGTCCGCGCCCCCCGACAGCCGCCATATCGACGAGGAGGGCGTGCTGATCGACAACTTTCTCCTCGTTGCCCGAGGCACGCTCCGGGAAGGCGAAACCAGGGACCTGCTGGCATCCGGGAAATTCCCATGCCGCAACATCGACCAGAACCTGGCCGACCTCGCGGCCCAGGTTGCCGCAAACGCAACCGGTGCGCAGGAGCTGACCAGGATCGTGGATCAATTCGGCCTGGACGTCGTCCGGGCCTACATGGGTCACGTCCAAGCCAACGCCGAAGAGAGCGTTCGGCGCGTTCTGGATGTCCTCAAGGACTGCCGGTTCACCTACGCGCTTGACAGCGGTGCCCGGATCGAGGTGCGGGTCTCGGTGGATCACGAAACGCGCAGCGCCGTTGTCGATTTCACGGGCACCTCTCCTCAGGACGAGATGAACTACAACGCGCCCTTCTCGATTTGCCGCGCAGCGGTCCTGTACGTATTCAGGACACTCGTCGGCGCCGACATTCCGATGAACGAGGGGTGCCTGAAACCGATCAGGATTGTCGTGCCCAAGGGCACCATGATAAATCCTGAATTTCCGGCCGCCGTCATCTCGGGAAACACCGAGGTCAGCCAGGCCATCGCGGACGCACTCTACGGCGCTCTCGGGGTTGTTGCCGGGTCGCAAGGCACCATGAACAACTTCGTCTACGGCAACGAAAAGTACCAGAACTACGAGACGATCTGCGGCGGCACCGGGGCCGGCGACGGCTTTGACGGCGCGAGCGCCGTGCACAGCCACATGACGAACACCCGGATGACCGACCCGGAAGTGCTGGAAGACCGCTTCCCGGTCCGCGTGGACGAATTCTCGATCCGAACCGGTTCGGGCGGAGTCGGCGACTTCAGGGGCGGGGATGGCATCGTGCGCAAGCTGCGGTTTCTGGAACCGATGACCGTCACCGTCCTGTCATCGCACCGGGAAACCGCTCCTTTCGGCGCAAGCGGCGGCCGACCCGGGCTGCCCGGCGAGAACTACGTTCTTCGCAGCGACGGCTCGGTCGAGAAACTCGCGGGAAACGACGAAACCCGAATGAAGGCCAATGACGTGTTTGTCATGAAGACGCCGGGCGGCGGCGGTTTTGGCGCGGAAGCGAACTCGTCGACTTCCCGCGCCCGGCAGGGGATTCGGTGAGCCGCATGGGTCTGCAGGGCCGCGGGCATGGACAGCGGGCACCGGGTTCGGCGTCTCTCCTCCTGCGCGCGATTCACGTCGGCGCCCTTGCCTTCCTTGAGCAATGTCGACGCTCAAGCTCACCGGACATGGCATCGCCATGCTGCACGGTGGCAACCGCGAACGGCGAACGCCTCGAGCCGGCGCCGCAGGAAGGACGGACCATGACCGCCGGCGATTGTGACTGTCAACCTGAAGCTGCTCACATTTTGGAGTGCGCCCCTGCGGTTGGAGAGCCGCGGCCGGGCAGCCGCCTGGATCCCGCTGTCACGGCGCGACCTGTTCGCGGGGATGCGGCGAGAGCGCCGGCATTGCCGGGCAGGACAAGCATGCATCGGGAGGCATGACTGCCGTTCCAGGATTGCGGAGGAGAGCGAGTCCCCTCCGCCATCCGGTTTGAATGGGACATCCGGCAGGCGGGTTCCGGGAGCGGTCGGCACCCGGTTCTGGCGCCGCGCCGGGCGTCACGTCTTGTCGCCGTAGAACACCGACTGGAAGCCAGGTCCGCTGGCATGGCCGACGACACCCGCCTGGTTGCTGCCGCCGAACTGGCCGGTGGCGTCATACGCCTGCGAGTTGGCCATGGTGGAACCCGCAAAACGCCCGCCGGAGACGGGCATCGTATCCCATGCGAGGGTGCCGAGGGTCGGAATGCCCCTGAGGGTGAGGGCGGCTTCCGGGGCATTCGGGCCCAGCGCGACGTTGACGCTTGCCGCGCCGGTGACGATGGCGGAATTGGTGCCGTAGGTGCCCGCCCATTCACCCGTCCATGTCGCCGCGTGGGTCGGCTGGTGCGCCGGGGCGGCATCAAGGGAGATCTGCGGTCCCTGGGAGGTGTACCAGGCGCTCATTTGATGGCCCGGGTTCTCGATGCCGAGGTTGACGCCATTGACGGCCGCCCAGTTGCCGAACCCGGGCGTGAACGTCGCCATTGGCTCGCTTGCGCCCGGGCTTCCCACCTCGGGATGCGCCCCCCATGTGGTGAAGGCCTGTCCGGTCGCCGGGAGTACGATGTCGGCGGTCTGGCCGGGTGCGAGATTTATCGGCGTGGTCGGTCCGAGTTCGACGCCGTTCGAAAGGTGCACCTCGACCCGCACGCTGGAGAGCGGTGCGTCAGTGACGTTTGTCACCGTGCCAACGAACCGCTGGGTGGCGGCATCGTAGTTCAGGACGAGCCGCGCGCCGGCCCGCGTGCTCCAGTAGGTGTCGGCGAGGCTGTACTGGGTGGCGGATTCCTCTCCGCCACCCGGACCGGTTTCGGCACTTTCGCCGCCCTCGGCGCCTTCGCTGCCTTCACCCGCGCCGCCATGCTCGCCCGAGGCCTCGCGGCCACCGGCTTCACGGCCGAATCCTGAACCTGTCGAACAGGCAGCGAGGCTGAACGCAAGCAGGAGGGCGACTGCCGGGAACACAAGCCGGCGAGGCGCAGTGGACGGGAAAGCGTCAAAAGACGCTTGCTGGTTCTCATGCATTGCAATCTCCTTCATAGGCATGACTGTCTCCGGCGACCGCTAGCGCGCCCCTGTTCCAAACATTCCAGGGCGGTGAATGAAAGCGGTACCCTCGACTGAACTCTTTCAGTGTGTGGCGGGGTCTAGTCGCCGTCCCCCCAGTGGCCGTGGCCATTGTCGCCGTCGTTTTCCGCGCGCCTGACGAATCCCGTCAGCTGCCGTTCGTACTCCGCGCGCGTGACGACCGCATCGCCGTCCACGTCGAACATCTGGAACATGCGCACCGTGGTCCCGCGCGTGGCCTCGTTCCAGAGCGCCGCGAACTCCTCCAGGCTCAGGTTGCCGTCGCCGTTGGAGTCGTGGCTGCCGAGTCGATCGCCGCGCAACCTGTCGATTCCGGCATGCGGGAATCCGCCGTCGCAGTCCTTTCCGATTGCGCCGAACGGCGCCGCTGCCGCCAGATCGTGCAAGTCATCTTCGAGATGACCCATGCCATGGCGGCCGTCGAACCCGCCGCCACGGAATCCGCCTTCGCTTTCGCCGGCAAGGGCACCGCCGGCACCGAAGACGGCGACAAGGGTAATGGAGGTCAGCATTTTCGTTTCTGTTCTCATTCGAGGTCTCCTGTATCGATTGATCCATCGGTTCATGACGGATGACGGCAAAATGGGCATGAGATGTCGCAGAACATTGCCGCTGAAACGGCGCGAGTGTCGCGTGCCGTGACAGGCCGGCGACGTGACACAATTTGTTACAATCTATTTTCCATCCCTGAAGAGAACAGCTTAGGTTCGCGCCCATGGAAGCCTGCCCGCACGTTCTGGTCGTCGATGATCACCGCGAGATTCGCGAACCGCTTGCGCGCTACCTCGAGCGCCACGGACTTCGCGCGACCGTGGCGGAGAGCGCTGCCGCCGCACGGCGCGCACTGCGCGCCGCTGCGGTCGACCTCGTGGTCTTGGACATCATGATGCCGGGCGAGGATGGACTCCAACTTTGCCGGCACCTGCGCGAAACGACGCGGATTCCGGTCATTCTGCTGACCGCCATGGGCGAGGAGACGGACCGGATCGTGGGCCTTGAGGTGGGAGCCGACGACTATGTCAGCAAGCCCTTCAACCCTCGGGAGCTTCTTGCCCGCATCAAGGCGGTTATCCGGCGGGCGCGCAACCTGCCGCCCGACAGGGTGCCGCTTTCCGCCGGGAAGTACCGATTCGACCGATGGTCGCTTGACGTTGCGCGTCGTGAGCTTGTTGACGAGGAGGGAGTCGTGACGCCGCTGTCGTATGGCGAGTTTCGGCTGCTGGTCGTACTGCTCGAGCGCCCCGGCATGGTGCTCTCGCGCGACCAGTTGCTGGACCTGACCCGCGGAAGAGCCGCCGCGCCTTTCGATCGCGCCATCGACAACCAGGTGAGTCGCCTGCGTCGCAAGATCGAGCGCAATCCCAGGAACCCCTGCCTGATTGCCACCGTCTGGGGCGGCGGCTACCGGTTCTCGGTCGAGGTGGAGCGCGGCTGACGTCTTTCTCTGGCTCGAGGAGGGGGAACCTGGGAGGGATTTGGAGAGCCCGAATGTTCGACAGCCGATCATGTCCAGGCAACCGGCCGATGGCCGACGGAGCACCCCTTGCGCCGTTGCCGTTGGGCTCTGCCATCCCGGCCGTGCGGCGGTTTGCACTGGCGCCCCGAATCCCTCTTCGCGAGCGCGCGTTGCAGGGAATTCAACGGCCGAACCTCCGGCGCGCGGCAACAGCGTGTTCCGCCGCCAGTTCAATCCCGCCATGGAACATCCGTGGCATCAAGGGAGGCGCGTGCATCTCTTCCCGGCCTGAACGCCGGACTGCCCCGCGTGATTCACGTTGAAGCTCGCGCCGACGAGCCTCGCCGGACAGCTCACGCTGCTTCTCCTGATTGCCCTTGCCATTGCACAGGGCGTGGCCGTCACGCTCTTCGCCAGGGAGCGCATCGAGGCCGCGCGCCATGCCTACCGGGACAATGCCGTTTTGCGCACGGAGACGGTGATGCGCCTGCTCGACGGCACGCCGCCGGAGCTTCATGACTCCGTCATCGCGGCGGCAAGCTCGGAATTCGTGCGGTTCTCGTTGACCGATGAATCCGTGGCTGGCGAAACCAGCGCCGGCGAGCGGCCGGCCGGGATGGCACGGGACTTTGCCGCGATCCTGGGCATGGAGCCGGAGCGGATCCGCATTGCACCGCTCCGGACTGGCTTCAGCAACGAAGACGGCCTGGCAGGCGACCAGGAACACGTCGGCGACGGGGAACATGATCGCGCCGAGGTCCATGGCCACCGGGAGTCCGACTGGTTCACGGCGTCGGTGGCGCTCTCCGGCGGTCAATGGCTGAATGTCAGGGTGGTTCCGCCACCGGATACGCCGCCCTGGGGCTGGACATTCGTGCTGACCTTTCTCTTCTCGGCCCTGGTCATTGCCGCCGTGGCGGTACTCGCGGCAAGACGGATCGTCAGGCCGATGCGAAGCCTCGCTGAAGCGACGAGCAGGTTCGGTCTGGGCGAGGCTGTGGAAGACCTGCCCGAGGAAGGACCTGTGGAGACGCGGGAGACGGTGCGCGCGTTCAATCTCATGCGCGGGCGGCTGGATCGGTACGTCCGCGACCGCACGGCCATGCTTGCGGCGGTCTCACACGATCTGCGGACACCGATCACGAGTCTTCGCCTCCACGCCGAACTCGTGGGGGACTCCGAGACGAAGACGAAGATCTACGCGGCGCTCGACGAGATGCAGCGGATGATCGAGGACACGCTCGCATTCATCCGCGAAGACATGCAGCGGGAAGAAACACGCAAGGTCGACCTCAATGCGCTGATCGACAGCGTCGCCGCCGACCTCGCGGAGTTGGGACATGACATCGAGGTGACCGAATCCGGCCGTGTCCTGATCATCTGCCGACCGATGGCGCTGCGGCGCGCCCTGCGCAACCTGCTGGAGAACGCAGCCATCTACGGGACGCGCGCAACCGTGCGGATCGATACGGACGATGCCGCAATCCACATCGTGGTCGAGGACGAGGGGCCGGGGATTCCGGAGGAAGACCAGGAGCGGGTCTTTGACCCGTTCGTGCGGCTAGAGGCGTCACGCAGCCGCGACACCGGTGGAAGCGGGCTGGGGCTGGCGATCGCGCGGAGCATCGTCCGGGGCCATGGCGGCGGCGTTCTTCTCGGGAATCGGGCCAACGGCGGGTTGCGGGCGACGATTTCTTTGCCGGCCGCCGAAAGGCCATGAGGGATGCAGGGCAGGTTTTCGAGACCGGAATTCGCGCGCCCGATTGCACACTGACGGCAAGGACTGATCTTGTTTCCAGTCCTCTTCAAGCTGTCTGGAACCGGGGAACCGGCCAAGATTCGGCTGGCCTGCGAACCGTCTCCGGAGTAGGCAGAGGCGGGATCGCGTGCGAATCGCCCCGAAGTGCGCGGGCGGGATCGGATGCGGCATCTAACGGGGAGCCCCATGATGCGACAAGGAATGCTTGTCACGTTTCTGGCAGTGCAGTGTTGCCTGCTGCTTTCGCTTGAAGCCCGCGCCGCCGGTCTTGTCGAGTGGCAGTCCGCTGAAAGCCTGAACCGGCTGGCGCGCTCTTCTCACAAGACGGACTTCTTTCCTCTCAGCAACCATTTCATCAGCCAGGACAATGCGATCTTCTGTGGTCCGGTGTCGTCGGCAATCGTTCTGAACGCGCTGCGGCTCGGCAAGCGGGATGGCTTGCCGAAGGACAGGGCGTCCATTGCGAAGGAGGAGATGGCATGGCTGTGGGAGGGTGCCGACCCGTTCTACGGGAAGTACACGCCGAACAACGTCTTCACCGACGTGGCGAAGTCGCGACTCGAGGTCTTGGGCAAGCCCATCCCGATCAAGGGCGAGTCGAAGAGCGATTTCGGCTTCCAGTTGCACCAACTGGCGGAGCTTCTGCGCAGTCACGGCCTCGAAGTCGCGCTCCGGGTCGTCGACGACAGCGCGGACGCCTCGACGATTCGGCGCGAACTGGTCGGGAACCTGACCAAGGAAGGCGACTACGTGCTGGTCAACTACTCGCGCAAGGCCCTCGGCCAGCCAGGGGGCGGCCACATTTCCCCGGTGGGGGCCTACGATGAAGCCAGCGATTCCTTCCTGGTGATGGACGTCAACCCGAACCGCGCCCCTTGGGTCTGGGTCGCCGCGGACGACCTTGTCGCGGCAATGCGAACTTTCGACACGGTCGAAAACCGTGGGTACGTCCTGGTATCGGAAGGGAACTGACGGCGCCCGGATGCATCGCTGGACTGGCGCGCCGAGCCGCCGCCCGCCTCAAAGCGCGGGAAAAAAGGGGCAAGCACGTCACGAGGCGTCCGGGACTGGCATGCCTGCGGGTGAACGCAGCCTCGCCGACGGGCCCGTGAGCTTCCGTCAGGCCATCACGCCCGTCTCCGCCCGCGCGGCGTGGAGATTTTCGGCCAGGAGCTTCATGGCGGCCATGCGGACGGCGACGCCCATCTCGACCTGATCCTGGATGACGGAGTGGTTGATGTCGTCAGCGATGGTGCCGTCGATCTCGACTCCGCGGTTCATGGGGCCCGGATGCATGACGATGGCGTCGTCCCTTGCGACTTTGAGCTTCTCGCCGTCCAGTCCAAATCGATGGTAGTACTCGCGCTCGGAGGGGATGAAGGCGCCGTCCATGCGCTCCCTCTGCAGGCGGAGCATCATGACGACGTCGGCGTCCTTGAGGCCGTCTTCCAGATTCGTGCACACCTCAACGCCCCATCCGGCTGCGCTGGCGGGCATCAGCGTCGGCGGACCGACAAGCCTGATCCGGTTCTCCATCTTGCCAAGGAGCAGGATGTTCGATCTGGCGACGCGGGAATGCGAAATGTCGCCGCAGATTGCAACCGTCAGCCGTTGGAGCCGCCCCTTCGCGCGTCGGATGGTCAACGCGTCAAGAAGCGCCTGTGTCGGGTGCTCGTGCCGGCCGTCGCCGGCGTTGATCACTGCGCAATTGACCTTTTGCGCCAGCAAGCTCACTGCGCCGGAATTCGGGTGACGCACAACGAGCAGGTCCGGATGCATTGCATTGAGCGTGAGAGCGGTGTCGATGAGCGTCTCGCCCTTTTTGACCGACGATGACTGCATGTGCATGTTCATCACGTCCGCGCCGAGCCGCTTGCCAGCGATTTCGAAACTTGCCTGCGTGCGGGTCGAGTGTTCGAAAAACATGTTGATTTGCGTGAGCCCCGTGAGCGCGGTGTCGTGCTTCACGTCTCGGCGATTCAAGTCAACATAGGTGTCGGCCAGATCAAGAAGCGTGACTATCTCGTCCGGCCCGAGATGCTCGATGCCGAGGAGGTGGCGGGCGCGAAGACTCATGGGCGCCTTATAGTTTGGCTGCCGCCTTCGGGAAAGCCCTGCCGTGCGGCGCGCACTCGGCGGATGAAATGCCGCAGACCACGTCCGGAGCCGCATCTCCAGCGACCTTGGCCGCAGGCATGGCCGGGTCCCGTGCCATGGACAGTCAGTAGCTGTACTCCGCGAATGCTCTCGTCGCGTCCCGGCCCCAATCGGTCTCGAACAGCCGGATCATTTCGTCAGCGAGCGTCTCGCCGGATTCAAGGGTCTCCTTCAAGGCACTGAGAAAGTGGGTTTCGTCCGGCAGGAGGCCGCCTGCCCCCTCCTGTGCCCGCGCCTTGAGACCGGCTTCTGCAATCTCGACGACTTCCAGCGCCAGGGCATGCATGCCGACGCCGCCCGCCTCGGCGGCAAGGCCGTCAACCGAGGCAGCAATCCGCATCGCCTCTCGCATCTCCGCGTTCCAGGCCCTGACGATGTCCCAGGCCGCGTCAAGGGCGGTCTTGTCGTAGATCAGTCCGACCCAGAACGCGGGCAACGCGCAAAGGCGTCGCCAAGGTCCCCCGTCGGCACCGCGCATTTCGATGAACTTCTTGATGCGTGCCTCGGGGAAAATCGTCGTCAGGTGATCGGCCCAGTCGGACAGCATAGGGATCTCGCCCGGCAGCGCCGGCAGCCTGCCCTCCAGGAAGTCCCGGAAGGACTGGCCGAGCGCGTCAATGTAGACGCCGTCCCGGAAGACGAAGTACATCGGCACATCCAGCGCATATTCCGCCCAAGTCTCGAATCCGAACCCCTCTTCGAAAACGAAGGGCAGCATGCCGGTTCGGTCGGGATCCAGGTCGCGCCAGATCCGGCTTCTCCAGCTCTTGTGGCCGTTGATCTCGCCGTGCAGGAACGGCGAATTCGCGAACAGTGCGGTTGCGACCGGTTGCAGGGCCAGCGCCACGCGCAGCTTTTGCACCATGTCCGCTTCGGATTCGAAGTCGAGGTTGACCTGCACGGTGCAGGTTCGCCGCATCATTTGCGTGCCGAGCGTTCCGACACGTTGCATGTAACCGTCCATCAGCCGGTAGCGGCCCTTGGGCATGAGAGGCATGTCCTCATGGGACCAGTGAGGAGCCGCTCCGAGGCCGATAAAGCCCGCACCAATTTCGTCGGCCACCGCACGCACCTCGCGCAGGTGCTCGTTCACTTCGTCGCATGTCTGGTGAATGTTCTCCAGCGGCGCACCCGAAAGCTCCAGCTGGCCGCCGGGCTCGAGCGAGATGTTCGCGCCTGCCTTGGCAAGGCCGATGATGTTGCCGCCCTCGTCGACGGGCGACCAGCCATACCTGTCGCGAAGGCCCTCGAGGATGGCCTTGATCGAGCGAGGGCCCTCGTAGGGCAGCGGCCCGAGCGTGTCCTTGCAGTAGCCGAACTTCTCGTGCTCGGTTCCGATGCGCCACTCTTCCCGTGGCTTGCAGCCCGAGGCAAGGTACTCGACCAGCTGCTCGCGCCTTTCGACCGGACCGCCGCCCGTCTGCGGAATGGACATTGCGTTGCTCACGTCGACAAGTCAGGGCTGCTGACTTGCCCGAATTCGCGCTTGTGTCAATCCGGCTCCTTGGCGACGGCTTCCCAAACGATCTGCTCCCGGTCCGCATCCGGACCAGATACGCGGATTGCGGCATCGAGGTCTGCGCCAGGCAGGGCGGTAAGGGCGTCGAAGAGCGCCGCCCCGTTGCCCACGTCTCCCGAAATCGTCAGTCGTTGTCCGTGAAGGTCGGTGAATTCCCAGAAGAAGTCCGGACCTGTCGAGCTCCGGGAGCCGGGGCGCACCTTGACCCTGACGAGATCGTCGATCGAAATCGCTCCTCCTCCAAGCGAGCTGAAATACGTGATCTGGCGTTCGTCGACTTCGACCCTGCCAGCGCCGGTGCCGCGGTCAGGACGACGGGCCCTCCGCACGCCCTCGATGAACAGCGCCGCACATACAAGGGCCGCCGCATAGGACAGGCCCCGAACCAGCCCGCTCGTCAAGGCTGCCGCCTGAAGGGAGCCGAGCAGGACAATGCCCGAGAGAATCGCTTCCTGCCACCTGAGCAGGAAGGCTCTTGCCTCTGGTCGGATCATGCTCAAGAGACGTCTCCTTTCACGGGTCGGATCTTCCGCCGTTCCACGCCATCCACGCCGACAATGCCGAGCCCAAGCGTCCCCGAATTCCCGCAGCGGGTCCAGTCCCGGACCGGTCGAGACCCGGAGAAATGCCCTTCGGCGCCGGCAGCGTGTCCGTGCAAGTCCGGACCTGCGTCACTTCCAGTCGCCCAGGCTTGACTGCCAGAGCGTCATTGCCGCGACCGCTGCCGTGTCGGCACGCAGCACGCGTGGTCCCAGCGAAACCCCAACCGCCTGCGGCATCGCGCCGATCATGCCGCGTTCCGCCTCGGAAAACCCGCCTTCCGGACCAATCAGGATGGCCCAAGGGCCAGCGGCTCCCGGCAGGTCGACTCCCTTGCCCGCGAGCGTCTCGTCGCAGAACATCAACCGGCGGCTCTCGGGCCACGTCGCCAGGATTCGTGCGAGCGCCGACATCTCCTCCACGCGGGGCACGCTGGTCCCGCCGCATTGCTCCACTGCTTCAATGGCATGGGCTTGAAGCCGGTCTCTCCGAATCCTCTCGGCATCGGTGAACTCGGTTCGGACTGGCACGATGCGGGCCGCACCCATTTCCGCGGCCTTTTCCACAATGAAGTCCGTACGGGCCTTCTTGATCGGTGCAAAGAGGAGCCAGAGGTCGGGCGGATGCCGCTGACCGGCGCTCCGGATTCGGCACAAGAGCGTCCCGTTCCGCTTGCCGGCGTCAGCAACTTCCGCTTCCCACTCGCCGTCACTGCCGTTGAAGACGGAGACAGGATCCCCGACTGCCAAGCGCATGACCGAGAACAGGTAGTGTGCCTGGCCACGTGCAAGCGCGATCGATTGCCCCTCGCCCAGCGGGTGCTCTACATATATCCTGACTTTTGCGCGTTTCATGGCTGGGATCATATGGCCGAAGGGGCACCAGGCGGGCAAGTGGCAGATGCGGTTCCGGGCAACTGGGTCGATCGCTGGGCGCCGTCGGCGACGCGCCCTTACCTGCGGCTCAGCAGGGCAGACCGGCCAATTGGAACCTGGCTTCTCCTGTTGCCCTGCTGGTGGGGACTTGGCGCGGCTTCGCTGCACCTGGGAACGCAGATCCTGCAGCATGCGTGGATCGGCATCGGGTGCGCCATCGGGGCATGGTTGATGCGTGGGGCCGGATGCACGTGGAACGACATTGCTGACCGAAAGTTCGACGCCGAGGTTGAGCGCACCCGTTCGCGGCCAATTCCTTCGGGACAGATCTCGGTGAGCCGGGCAGCAGCCTGGATGACGGTGCAGGCGCTGGCGGCATTGCTTGTTCTCCTGACGTTCGGGAGTGCGGCCATCCTCTTGGGTCTCGCATCCTTGGTCCTGGTGCTGATCTACCCGTTCGCCAAGCGGTTTACCTGGTGGCCGCAGGTCTTTCTGGGACTTGCATTCAACTGGGGCGCGCTCCTGGCCTGGGCGGCCGTCACGGGGACCCTTGAGTGGCCAGCCCTTGCAATCTACGTCGCCGGAATTGCCTGGACCCTGTTCTATGACACGATTTACGCCCTGCAAGACCGAAGAGACGACGCGGTTATCGGCGTGAAGTCGACGGCGCGGCTCTTTGGCGCCGAGACACGACGCTGGCTGAATCGCTTCCTTGTCGCGTCAACCGCCGTTCTCGGCATTGGCTTCGTCGGCTCCATCCGACCCGATGAAGGCATTCTGCAGCCGGGATTCGTGCTGGCCGGAACGCTCGCGTTTGGACTGCACCTGGTTTGGCAGGTCGCACGGCTGGAAGTCGGCAATCCCGAGCTATGCCTGAAGCTCTTTCGGGCAAATCGTGATGCGGGGCTGATTCCGGTTCTCTTCCTGTGCGTGGCATCATTCCTTTGATTGATTGCGCGAGGTCGAGCCGAACATTACAAGGAAACATGACCTTTCGGTGGATCGTCTTACGCCTGCGCTCCATCCCGCATCTGCTGGCGTTGGCTGCAGGCGCAGGTCTGTGCCTTGCGGCTGCGGTCTGGGCCAGGAATCTTGTCGAGGCGCGGACGCTGAGAAGCATTGACGCCGGGCTGTCGCAATCGGGCCATGAATGGACAGTCGTCCAGATTGACGGCCTGCATGTCACCTTGAGCGGCGTTGCTCCGGACGAGGCGACGCGATTTGCCGCGCTTTCGACCGCTGGCCGGGCTGCCAGTTCTGCGCGCATCATGGACCGAATGGAAGTTGCCGACCCGTTGGCAATCCAGCCTCCCGGGTTCTCGATCGAGATCCTGCGCTACGACAGCGGCGTTTCGCTTGCCGGTCTCGTGCCGTCGTCGATGGATGTCGAAAGCGTCTTGAAGAGGGTCCGGGAGCAGGTGAATGGCGCGCCGGTCTCGGATTCGCTCGGAGCCTTTGACCTCGAACCGGCTGACGGCTGGCATCGTGCCGTGAATTTCGGAATTGAGGCACTCGGCGTCTTGCCTCGCGCGAAAGTGTCGATCACGGCGTCGCGGGTCTCGATCGATGCCGCGGCCGAGGATGCCGATGACAAGCGCAAGCTGGAACGGCAACTGCGTCGGGATGCGCCATCAGGCCTGGAGCTTGCCTTGAACATCTCCGCGCCGCGCCCGGTCGCGGCGCCATTCACGCTCAGGTTCCTGATCGACGGCGACGGCGCGCGATTCGATGCCTGCTCCGCTGACAGCGAGGCGGCGCGAGACGCGATCCTCGAAGCGGCGAGACGCGCGGGACTTGGCGAGGATGCGACATGCATCCTGGCCCTGGGAACGCCTTCGACCCGATGGGGCGAGGCGGCGGTGGCTGGAATTGGCGCCGTCGCCGAAATTGGCGGAGGCACGTTCACCATGTCCAATGCCGATGTCACGCTGACAGCGAAGGCGAGCACGCCGCGACCACGATTCGAACGTGTCTCGGCGGAGCTTGTGGAGGCCCTGCCACCGGTCTTCTCGTTGAAGGCGGTTCTGCCCGAGGAAGGCGCGCAGGGCGAGGAACGACACTTGCCGGAGTTCACGGC
This sequence comes from Paracoccaceae bacterium, assembly GCA_965208685.1. Lineage (GTDB taxonomy): Bacteria > Pseudomonadota > Alphaproteobacteria > Rhodobacterales > Rhodobacteraceae > JAJEFO01. Next base: position 4,557,673 of record CBDBPL010000007.1, read on the forward strand.
AACCCTTTCGCCAGAAGGACATGTTCAGCTTCGCGGACAGCTTGGAAGCGATTCGACGCGTGCGGCTGTCGAGAGTCTTGCTGTCGCCCATTTTGGGAGCGATCAGGTGCATTCGGCGCCAGGCCCGGACCAGGACTTGCCGAGCGGATGGACGCAGCGCGTGCTGGCGGCGTTGGAGTCAATGCAGTTTCTGAGCAATGGGATCGTGAACGTGACTGCCGACAAGGTCACGATTGCCGGCAATGCGGCATTCGAGGACGCGCAGTCCGCGATCACGGGCGTTCTTTCGGACAGGTTGGGGGGAGGTGCGACCTATGAACTTGACGTCACGTATGTCAAGGTCAGCGACCCGCAGATCGTGATGCCGACGCCCGAGGAATGCTTGGCACGGATAAGCGAAGCGGCCGAAAGGAAGAAGATCACCTTCAACCCGTCGTCCAGCACCTTCGACGACGATGCCGCCGAAACCATAGATGCAATTGCGGACGCTTTTCGCGAGTGCGAGGGAATCAGGGTCGAGATCAGCGGCCACACCGACAGCCAGGGTCGTGAGACCATGAACCAGCGGCTGAGCCAGGCACGCGCGGACGCGGTTCTGAATGCAATCCTGGCGCGACGCGTGCTGGGTACCGGCCTGGTTGCGAAGGGCTATGGCGAGAGCCGGCCCGTGGCGGACAACGACACCGCAGAAGGGCGGGAAGCGAACCGTCGGATCGAGTTCCGCCTGATCGGCACATCAGGAGACCTGACGGACTTGTCCGGGCACGGGGCGGAGATCTTGGAAGACGATGACGTCATCGAAGCAAGGGACGGAGGAGGCACGGAATGAGCGGAAACGAGTTCATTGCCGTCACGGCGGTCATCCTGTTCATGGCATTCCTTGTGGGCTGGTTCACCCGTTGGCTGGTCACGCGGCTCACGCAGTCCACCCTGTCCGACATGAGTGAGGTGGACACGCTGGCGGAGGCGTTGCACCAGGCCGAATTGGAGCGGGACAATGTCCAGGAGCTGCTCAGGCGGCGTGAAGAGGAACACAAGAACGAGCTGAACCAGGTCTTGGCCGAACTGAGCACGGCCATGGACGGTCTCAGGGACTCAAGGCGCGAGTCGGAGGAGCTTCGGGCACATGTCGAACGGGCGGGCGATCAGTCCTGACGTGAACGAACCCTCGATGCAGTGCAGCACTGCGTCGGCAAGGCAGCGACACCGAATTGCCGAAATCGCAGCGTGCCGCGAGTGACGCATGTCCGAGTCCGCATGCCCGTTGCTGCCTCTTGTTCACAGCGGCCAGACGATCAGGATCATCGGAACCGAGACAACCAGCACCAGGATTTCAAGCGGCAGGCCCATCCGCCAGTAGTCGCCAAAGTGATAGCCGCCCGGTCCCAGGATGATCGTGTTGTTCTTGTGGCCGACAGGCGTGAGGAACGCGCATGATGCGGCGACCGCGACCGCCATGAGCCACGCATCCGGGTTCGTCTCCGTGGCCGCCGCAACGCCCAGCGCAACCGGCGCGGCAATCAGCGTCGTCGCGACGTTGTTCAGAAAGTCCGACAGGGTCATGGTCACGATCATCAGCACGACAAGCGCGGCCCAAGGCGGGAACCCTTGAGTTGCCGCCAGGATTAGCCCGGCGATCAATTCCGCCCCGCCGACCGCCTCGAACGCCTCGGCGAGGGGTACCAGGCTCGCGAGGAGCACGATGACCTTCCACTCGATGGATTCGTAGACCTCGCGGCCCGTGACGAGCCCGACACCGACAAAGCCGACCACCGCCGCCGCAAGGGCGACCGGCAAGGGTGCCCAGCCTGCCACGGCAGAGGCGATGGCGACGAGAAAGATGCCGATCGAAAGCCAGGCCTTCGAGCGCTGAACGACCGGCGTTTCGCGGCCCTCGAGCGGCAACACGCCCATCCAGGTTGCCGCCTCTGCATTCCGCTCCGGTGTGCCCAGCAGCAGGAGGACGTCGCCGGGCTTGATCGCAAGGAGACGGACGCGATCTCGGAAGCGTCGCCCGTTGCGGGACACGCCCAGGAGCGTGACCGCGTGCCGATGAAGGAGCTTCAGGCTGCGCGCCGTCCTGCCCGCGATCCGCGCACCCTCCGGCACGATCGCCTCGGTAAGCGCGAGGCCGCCGGATGCCATGCTCCCTGTGTGCTTTTCCGAACCCGCGAACTCAAGCTCGCCCTGTCCCATGAACGCCTCGATGGCACCAGGCTCACCCTCGACGACGATGAAGTCGCCGGGTCGGACTTCCTGCCTGGCCGCCAGGCCAGGCTGACGACGCCCGCCGCGAACGAGGCCGAGGACGTGAACGTCGTGCTCATCGGCGAGCGGATAGAAGTCTCTCACGGTCAGGTCCTTCTCGTCGAAACTCTCGCCGACCCGCAGTTCCGCGACGTAACGGCCCGGCGCGGATTCGCGCTCGTTTCCCCATGCGCCGTCCCGTTGGGGCAGCAGCCGCCAGCCCAGAAGTGACACGAACGTGATTCCGGCGGCCGCGACCGCCAGCCCGACCGGGGCGAAGTCGAACATGCCGAACGGCGCGCCAAGCGCTTCCTGGCGGTATCCGGCAATGACGATGTTGGGAGGCGTTCCGATCAGAGTGATCATTCCGCCCAGGATGGTGGCGAACGAAAGGGGCATCAGCGACCGGGAGAGGGCGCGCCTGGCCTTCGTCGCGGTCTCGGAATCCAGCGGCATCAGCAGCGCGAGCGCGGCAACGTTGTTGATCACCGCGGAAACGGCCGCACCGACAACGGCCATGACCGCAATGTGCATCGGCAGGGGCCGCTCGCTGTCGAGAAGCCTGGCGGCAAGCTTCTCGATGGCGCCCGACCCGATGAGGCCGCGCGAGATCACCAGGACCAGCGCTATGACTGCCACGGCGGAATGCCCGAAACCGGAAAACACCTCCTCCCGGGGCACGAGACCGATCGAGGCAGCCAGAACCAGCGCTCCGAAAGCCACGAGGTCGTATCGGACGCGCCCCCAGGCCAGCATGGCGAAGAGCACGGCAAAAATGGCGAGAATCAGGGCCTGGTCTTCAGGCAACTCAAGTCACCGCATCGGACAGGCATGCACAGATCCGTTGCACGGCGAACCTGTAGCCGGCCGTCCCGCAACCGACGATGACTGCGTCGGCGCGGCCGGAAACGTAGGAGCTGTGCCGGAACTCCTCGCGGGCATGGATGTTCGAGAGATGCACCTCTGCAACCGGACCCTCGAACATGTTGAGTGCATCCAGAATGGCGATGGATGTGTGCGAATAGGCGCCAGCATTTATGACGATGGCGGCATGGCTGTTCCGGGCCTCGTGAATCCATTCCACAAGCTCGCCTTCGTGATTCGACTGGCGCAGTTCGGTCTCTTGGCCGAACGGCGCGGCCGCCTCGGCGCACAGGCTTGCGATGTCCTCAAGCGTCTCGTTCCCGTAGATTTCGGGCTGCCTCTCGCCCAGGAGGTTCAGGTTCGGGCCGTTCAGGATCAGGATCGTCTTTGCCATGTGCCCTCCTAACCCAAGTCGGCGGCATTGGACAATTGACCGGCGACAATTTCACGCAACGTGCGTTGCGTCGACGAGACAGCCCGGTCCCTCGCATCTTCGGAGAACCAGCAGCGGACTAGGGCGGTGGCCTTCCGGATCCCGGAGGACGCGCTCCAAGCCTTGGAATGGCGGTCGCGCGGCCTGGATTTCCGTGAATCGGGATGGCTGCCGCGTGCAAGGCGCCTTGATGCGCAAAGCCACAAAATATACTGCCAAAGTGGTGACATTCGGCCCCAAAACGTCTATATCTTGTCCCGGAGCAGCGAGGATGAACGGCATGGCACTGGCCGCGGAGGCAACGGAAGAGTACCGTGCCGAATCAATCAAGGTTCTCAAGGGATTGGAGGCGGTCCGAAAGCGTCCCGGAATGTATATCGGGGACACCGATGACGGCTCGGGACTGCATCACATGGTCTACGAAGTCGTGGACAACGGCATCGACGAGGCGCTTGCCGGGCACGCCGACGAGGTGACGGTCACGCTGCATGCCGATTCAAGCGTGTCGGTGACGGACAACGGACGGGGAATTCCGGTCGACATACATGCGGAGGAAGGCGTGTCCGCAGCCGAGGTCATCATGACCCAGCTCCACTCCGGCGGCAAGTTCGACCAGAACTCCTACAAGGTGTCCGGCGGCCTTCATGGCGTCGGCGTCAGCGTCGTGAACGCGCTTTCGGAGTGGCTGGAACTCCGGATCTGGAGAGACGGCAAGGAACACTTCGCCCGCTTCGAGGGAGGCGAGACCAGCAAGCACTTGATGGCTGTCGGAGGCGCCGACGGACGGCACGGCACGGAAGTCCGGTTCCTGGCATCCAGATCGACCTTTTCCAATCTCGACTACAGCTTCAAGATCCTGGAGAGCCGTCTGCGCGAACTGGCGTTTCTCAATTCCGGTGTTCGCATACGGCTTCGCGACGAACGTCCGGCAGTGCCCCAGGAAAGCGAATTCTGCTACGAGGGCGGCGTGCGCGAATTCGTCCGCTATCTTGACCGGTCGAAGACCCCCCTTGTCAGCGAGCCGATCTTCATCTCGGGCGGACGCGACGGCATCGCAGTCGAGGCCGCGCTTTGGTGGAATGACAGCTACCACGAGAGTGTCCTGCCTTTCACGAACAACATTCCCCAGCGAGATGGCGGCACCCACCTTGCCGGGTTTCGCGGGGCCTTGACCCGCACGCTCAATCACTATGCGGGCGCCTCCGGCGTGGCCCGGAAGGAAAAGGTCAGCTTCACCGGAGACGACGCCCGCGAGGGCCTGACCTGCGTCCTGAGCGTCAAGGTCCCGGATCCGAAGTTCTCGTCCCAGACAAAGGACAAGCTGGTCTCGTCCGAGGTGCGTCCCGCCGTGGAGAGCCTGATGAACGAGCGTCTTGCCGAATGGTTCGAGGAGAATCCCGGGCCGGCAAAGCTGATAGTCACCAAGATCGTCGAGGCCGCCCTTGCCAGGGAGGCGGCGCGGAAAGCGCGCGAGATGACGCGGAAGAAGTCGGCGCTCGATGTCGCGTCCTTGCCCGGCAAGCTGGCCGATTGCCAGGAAAAGGACCCGGGAAAGCGCGAGATATTTCTCGTCGAGGGCGACAGTGCGGGAGGTTCGGCAAAGCAGGGCCGCGCCCGGGCCAACCAGGCCGTGCTGCCGTTGCGCGGCAAGATCCTCAATGTCGAGCGCGCCAGGTTCGACCGGATGCTCTCGAGCCAGGAAATCGGGACGCTGATCACCGCCCTCGGCACGGGCATCGGACGCGACGAGTTCGACATCTCGAAACTTCGGTACCACAAGATCATCATCATGACGGATGCGGACGTTGACGGAGCCCATATCCGGACGCTGCTGCTGACCTTCTTCTTTCGGCAGATGCCGGAGACCATCGAGGGTGGATACCTCTACATAGCCCAGCCGCCGCTCTTCAAGGTTACGCGCGGCAAGTCCGAGGTTTACCTGAAGGACCAGGCCGCCCTTGATGACCACCTGATCGAACTGGGCGTTGACGGCGCGGTCCTGCGGCTGGCAAGCGGAGAGGAGATCGTGGCAAAGGACCTGCTTCGCGTCGTCGAGGAGGCTCGCCAGGTTCGCCGAGTCCTCAAGGCCTTTCCGGCCCACTATCCGCACACGATTCTCGAACAGGCGACCGTCGCCGGAGCGTTTCTGGAAGACAGGGTCAATACCGACCTCCAGGGGACGGCGGATGCCGTGGCGCGGCGTCTTGACCAGGTGGCGGTCGAGTACCAGCGTGGCTGGCACGGACGGATCACGCAGGATCACGGCATCCGGTTGACGCGCATGCTGCGCGGGGTCGAGGAGGTGCACACCCTCGACGGTCCCGTGCTGCGCTCCGGAGAGGCGCGCCGGCTCGGCAAGTTCACCAAGGTGTTGCAGGAAGTCTACGGCGAACCCGCGAAATTCGTTCGGCGCGACCGTGACTTGCCCGTCCACGGGCCGCTCGATCTCCTGGCCGCGATTCTTGAAGACGGCGAGAAGGGCCTGAGCCTGCAACGGTACAAGGGCTTGGGCGAGATGAACCCTGACCAGCTTTGGGAGACGACGCTTGATCCCGAGGCGCGCACTCTTCTCCAGGTGAAGGTCGAGGACCACTCCGAGGCCGACGACCTGTTCTCCAAGCTGATGGGCGATGTCGTCGAGCCCCGCAGGGAGTTCATTCAGCAGAACGCGCTCCGCGTGGAGCATCTGGATTTCTGAGCGACTTCGGGGCGCGAGCCAACGCGTCATCGGGAGAAAGGCGCCGTGGTCCGCTCGGCATCGACAGGGCGATCAATGGAGCGGACGGGCGGCCGCCTTGCAACGGCCAGCCACCCGTCTGGCGCGAGTCAGTTCGCCGCTTCGCGCGCCAATTCCTTCCCGGTCTCCTGGTCGACCATCTTCATGGCAAGGCGTACCTTTCCGCGATCATCGAAGCCCAGGAGCTTCACGTAGACCGACTGGCCTTCCTTGAGAACGTCCGATGGATGGCCCAGGCGACGGTTTTCGATCTGGCTGACATGCACGAGCCCGTCGCGCTTTCCGAAGAAGTTCACGAAGGCGCCGAAGTCGACGATCTTGACGACCGAGCCCTTGTAGATCTTGCCCTCTTCCGGCTCGGCCACGATGGCGTGGATCATTTCGTGAGCCTTCTTGATGGCTTCCCCGTCCGGAGAGGCGATCTTGATGACGCCGTCATCGTTGATGTCGACCTTGGCACCCGAGACTTCGACGATTTCGCGGATCACCTTGCCGCCTGACCCTATGACTTCCCTGATCTTGTCCGTCGGGATGCTCATGGTCTCGATGCGCGGAGCGTGGATGCTGAATTCACCCGCCGACGACAGGGCCTTGTTCATTTCTCCAAGGATGTGCATCCGGCCCGCCTTGGCCTGATCCAGCGCCCTTTCCATGATCTCGGGCGTGATCCCCGCCACCTTGATGTCCATCTGCAGCGACGTGATTCCGTTTTCGGTGCCCGCCACCTTGAAGTCCATGTCGCCCAGGTGATCCTCGTCACCCAGGATGTCCGTCAGGATGGCGTAGGAGCCGTCCTCTTCCAGGACGAGCCCCATGGCCACGCCAGCGACTGCCGCCCTCACCGGCACTCCGGCGTCCATCATCGACAGGGACGAGCCGCAGACCGTTGCCATGGAAGACGAGCCGTTGGATTCCGTGATTTCCGACACGAGACGGATCGTGTAAGGGAAGTCGGTTGCACTGGGCAGAACCGCCTGGAGCGCGCGCCAGGCAAGCTTGCCATGGCCGATCTCGCGGCGTCCGGGCGGTCCGACGCGACCCACTTCACCTACCGAATAGGGCGGGAAGTTGTAGTGCAGCAGGAAGTTGGAACGGAAGTTTCCGTGCAGGGCGTCGACGATCTGCTCGTCGTCTCCGGTGCCCAGAGTGGTCACGATGAGCCCTTGCGTTTCCCCTCGGGTGAAGAGCGCGGAGCCGTGGGTGCGGGGAAGGAGTCCCGTCTCGCAGGCGATCTGGCGGACTTCGTCGGTCTTTCTCCCGTCGATGCGGCGCCCGTTCTTGACGACGTCGCCACGGAGTATCGAGGATTCGAGCTTCTTGAGAGCGGTACCGAGATTCGGATCCTGGAGTTGCTCGTCCGACAGCCTCTCCTTGATTGCGGCCCTTGCCGCGCCAACGGCTGTCACGCGCTCCTGCTTGTCGAGGATGGCGTACGCGTCACGCATCTGCGCTTCGCCGGCAGCCTTGACCGTGCCGTGCAGATCAGAGATGTCCGGCGGCGTGAACTCGAACGGCTCGTTGGCGGCTTCCTCCGCAAGTGCGATGATCAGGTCGATGACGGGTTGTATCTGCCCATGTGCGAAGGTCACCGCACCAAGCATTTCGGCTTCCGACAATTCGTAGGCCTCGGATTCGACCATCATGACCGCGTCCCGCGTTCCGGCGACCACGAGGTCGAGGCGCTGCTCGGGATTGTTGCGCAGGTTTTCCATGTTCTCGACCGTGGGATTGAGAACGTACTTGCCGTTTTCGAAACCAACGCGGCAACCGGCGATCGGTCCCATGAAGGGTGCGCCCGAAAGCGTCAGCGCGGCCGAGGCCGCAATCATGGCGACGATGTCGGGATCGTGGACGAGGTCATGCGAAAGCACGGTGCAGATGACCAGGACCTCGTTCTTGAATCCATCGATGAAGAGCGGCCGAATCGGACGGTCGATCAGGCGCGATGTCAGCGTTTCCTTTTCGGTCGGTCGCGCCTCGCGCTTGAAGAACCCGCCGGGCACCTTGCCGGCGGCGTAGTATTTCTCGTTGTAGTGGACGGTCAGCGGAAAGAAGTCTTGTCCTTCCCGCTGTTCCCGGGCGAATGTCACGTTTGCCATGACCGTGGTTTCGCCGTAGGTGGCGACCACCGAGCCATCTGCCTGGCGGGCGATCTTGCCTGTTTCCAGCGTCAGCGTGTCATCGCCCCACTGGATCGATTTCTTCACTTCGTTGAACATTTTGGTATCCTGTGTGAGATCAGGAGGCCCTCCTCCTGTCCCGTTGAATTGGCGGCCCCATTGCCGCCGACCCCAATCCTCATGCATCACGCCGGGGTCAGAGCGTCACGTCTCAGATGCGCGGGCCTTACAGCACTTGTCAGGAATTGGAAAGGGAGTGCGTCAGGTACGGCGAACACGTGCTTGGCATGCGATTTGCGAACCAGGCCAGGAGATGCGTCCTGGCATCCCTTGTCACTGCCGGATCAAGGTTCCCGCCTTCGTGCCGGTGACGAGGCGTTCCTGCCGTTCGTCGCCTCCTCCTCTCCTGCACTATCTATCCGTCCGTGGATTCCGTCGAGGCCACGTGAGCTGGACATTGGCTCGGCCTCCGCGGCTCGAGCGCGGTCATTCTGGCGGGAACCTGCTCCGTTGGCCCGACGCACGGCGGCAGCGGCGCCGCGCTGAACGGGAGCCGGGACGAAGCCGCGCGGCTGGTCCGGCGCGGTTCGCAGCGAACGTCGGCAGGGCCCAAGATGAAAGTGTCCGGATGCTTCCGAACCTGGTATTGCGCCGAGGCCCGGTGCCGGGCCCAAGGCTGCCTGAGTCGGGTGACGGGATGCAGGTACCACGCTCTCGTCGCGATCAATATCGCGCTTGCCGGTTTGGCCGCCGAAGTGATAGGCCTGCACCATTCCCAGTCCGCCCCTTAGAAGTGGTGAGCAGTTGCGGCCAAGTCGGAAAATCGTTGTGGCGCCCTGTGAGTGAGATTCTCGTCGTAGGCATTGCGGTCGTGGATTTCGTCTTCGCACTGGATGCGCTTCCCCGGCGTGCCGCCAAGTACCGCGCGGTTGAGGCAGAGTGCGTCGGGGGCGGCTGTGCCGCCAACGCGGCGGTTGCCGTAGCGCGACTCGGCGGCAATGCCATGTTGTGCGCACGGTTGGGAGATGACGCTCTTGGCGATCTGATCCTGTCGGATCTTGGGGTCGAAGGCGTCGACACGACGTTGGTGAACCGCGCGCCTGGCGCCAAGTCCTCGTTCAGTTCAGTCTATGTGGATCAGACAGGTGAACGGCAGATCGTGAACTTTCCCGGCCACGGTTTGGCCGAGGAACCGGATTGGCTGGAAAGTGCCCCCAAGCCTGACGTCGTATTGGTTGATTCCCGCTGGCCGGCAGGGGCGATCCGTGCGCTTGAGCTTGCGCGTGCCTGGGATGTGCCGGGCATCGTGGACGCCGAAGCGCCGTCCGAGGAAGCCGTCCTCGCGCGGGCAAGCCACGTCGCCTTCTCGCGCGATGGTCTCCTGTCCTTTGCCGGCGACCAGCAGATCGAGGCGGCGTTGCACGCCGCTGATGAGCGCCTGCCGGGATGGGTTTCGGTCACTGACGGCGAGGACGGAGCATTCCATGTGGGCGCTGACGGGATGAAGCATACACCCGCTTTCCCGGTCGAGACGAGGGACACGCTCGGCGCAGGCGATATCTGGCACGGAGCCTTCGCGCTCGCACTTGCGGAGACATCGGACGAAGGTCATGCGACGTGGTTTGCCAATGCGGCGGCTGCACTGAAATGCACTGAATTCGGAGGCCGCAAAGGCTGCCCCGACCGTGATGCGTTGGAACGATTCCTGAAGGAGAACACGTGACGGACTTGATCCATGGCAAGCAGTGTGGCTTGCGCGGCATGGCCGAGGGAGGCTGCACCATCAAGGTGACAGCGGTGGGCAAGCGCCGGCCGAACAAGGGGCTGGCCGCAGCTCATCACGGCGTTGCAATGGCCCCTTGTTCTTGTGCAGGTCATGGTTGCTGAGATGAGACTCGGCATACTCCCGCTGGGCAGACCGACATTTGACGTTCCCTTTGCCGAAGACAACCTCGCCGCGATGCTGTCAGCGCTGGATGAAACGAAGCACGAGATCATCGGCCCCCGAGAGTTGCTGTTGGACGAGGGAGCCACGCGCGCGGGCATGACCGAGTTGCAGGCGGCTGGCGTGGATCAGGTGCTGATCCTTCAAGTGACCTTTACCGATGCCTCGATGACCGCGGCGGTCGGCGCGAGCTTTGATCAGCCACTGTTGATCTGGGCCGTCCCCGAGCCGCGCACCGGCGGGCGACTCAGGCTCAACTCCTTCTGCGGGCTCAATCTTGCGGCCCATTCGCTGGGACTGACCGACCGGGAATTTGGCTGGCTCTTTGCCGATCCTGCGGGAGAGGTCGGTGACGACTTGCACGCGTTGTTTCGTGGTGCGCGACTGGCAGAAGAACTGCCTCTGGGTGCCGTGCCTGCGGCAACGCGCGATGGCGAAGCCGTTGCAAAGGCGATTCGGGGGCGACGCATCGCCCGGATCGGCGAACACCCCGTCGGGTTCGACACCTGTGCTCATGATCCCGGCTCGCTCAAGAGTCTGGCCGACGTCGAAGTTGACACGATGGACCTTGATGACCTGTTTGCCGCCGCCCGTGCAGCCACTTCCGAGACCGCCAACGCCCTTCGCGCCGAAGTGGGCGAGCTGCTGGATGGGCTGGACGACGTGAACCAGAGCGAACTCGACCGTTCGCTGCGGCTGAAGGCCGGGCTGGACGATCTGCGCGGCACGGGGCGATATGACGCCTTTGCCATCCGGTGCTGGCCCGAGACCTTCACCGAATACGGCGGTGCGGTCTGTGGGCCGGCGGCGATGATGGGCGAGGCCCACGTACCCTGCGCCTGCGAAGCAGATGTCTACGGCGCGCTGACGCAATTGATCCTCTTGCAGGCGGCGAGAGCGCCCGTGTTCCTGGCCGATCTGGTCGACATGAATGTTCGCGACAATACCGGCGTGGTCTGGCACTGCGGGCAGGCACCGCTCTCCATGCGCGATCCGGAGGGTCCGGCCGAAGCAACGATCCACACCAACCGAAAGCAGCCGCTGCTCCTTCAATTCGCGCTCAGGCCCGGCCCCGTGACCTTTCTGCGGATCAGTCAGGCCAAGGGCCGCCCGCATATGGTGCTGGGATATGGCGAGATGCTGCGCCGCCCGATGGCGTTTGCCGGGACCTCTGGAGTGGTGCGGTTCGAGCGCGAGGCTGGCGCGGTGCTGAATGACATCATCGCTTCAGGGCTCGAACACCACATGGCGCTGGCTTATGGGGATCATCGCGCGACGTTGCGCGGCGTGGCCGGAGCCATGGGTTTGCCGCTCCTGGAGCTTTGACATGAGCAAGAGAAACGGCTTGAACGGATTGGGCACTACGGCGCCAGGATCGACATCGATCTACCGGGGCTTTGCGACCAGCCTTTGCGCGCACTTGAAGGCCTCGCGCCCGAGCCGCAGATCTGGTCCGGCGCAAACTTCACCAGCGTCCTGTCCAGGCAATGCCGTGCGCTCGGCAATACCTGTCGCCAGCACCAGCAACTCAACCTCTCAAAGGAAACGACATGAGCGAATTCAACGGCCTGTTGCTTGAGGCCAACTTGATTGACGGGGTCTGGACCGGTGCCGAGAACGGTTCGGCGATCGACGTGACGAACCCCGCGACGGGCGAGGTCATCGGAACCGTGCCAAATTGCGGTGCCAAAGAGACGGGACGCGCGATCGAGGCCGCGTCAAGGGCATTTGACAGCTATTCCCGCAGCGATCTTTCGCAGCGCGTGCAATTGCTTCAACACCTGCATGACGCGTTGATGGACAATCAGGAGGCGCTTGCGCTTCTGTTGACCTCGGAACAGGGCAAGCCCTTGCCCGAAGCGCGGGGCGAGATTTCAATTGGCGCAGCCTATATTCGCTGGTTCGCCGAGGAAATCCGACGTGCCAAGGGCGAAATCGTGCCGTCGCCTACTCGTGACCGGCGGCTTCTCGTGACACGCCATCCCGTGGGCGTCGTCGGTGCAATTACCCCGTGGAATTTCCCATCTTCCATGCTCGCACGCAAACTTGGGCCCGCATTGGCTGCTGGCTGTACGTTCGTGGCCAAGCCGGCTACCGCGACCCCGTATTCCGGTCTGGTCTGGGGCAAGCTGTGCCAGGACGTGGGCTTTCCTGATGGTGCGGTGAATGTCCTGACCGGTTCCGCCCGCGCCATCGGCGGGGCGATCATGGACAGCCCGACCGTGCGCAAGGTCACCTTCACCGGATCGACCGAGGTCGGCAGGACACTCATCCGACAGGCGGCCGACACGGTAAAGAAAGTGTCGATGGAGCTTGGTGGCAACGCGCCGTTCCTGGTGTTTGACGATGCCGATCTCGACGCGGCCGTCGAGGGTGCGATGATCGCCAAGTACCGCAACGCGGGACAGACCTGCGTATGCACCAACCGGTTTTATGTGCAAGCTGGGGTATACGATGCCTTTGTCGCCAAGCTAAGGGCCGCCACGGCAGCACTCGTCGTGGGCAATGGGGTCGAAGAGGGAGTCACGCAGGGGCCGCTGATCGACGAAGCCGCGGTCCGAAAGGTTGAAGAGCTGATTGCAGACGCGACCGGGAAGGGCGGCACCATCATCCAGGGCGGGCGACGCCATGACATTGGCGGCACATTTTTTGAGCCGACGACGATTGCCAACGCAACGCCGGACATGCGCTTTGCCACCGAAGAGATCTTCGGACCGCTTGCGGCGGTGTTCCGATTCGACAACGAGGAAGAGGCCATGGCAGCCGCCAACGCCACCGAATACGGGCTCGCCGCCTATGCCTACACGCGCGATCTTGGCCGTGCATTCCGGTTGAACGAAGGACTGGACTACGGCCTGATCGGAATCAATGCGGGGCTGATCACCACCGTCGAGGCGCCGTTTGGCGGATTGAAGCAGAGCGGCATGGGCCGGGAAGGCGGAAGCCAGGGTCTCGATGACTATCTCGAGACCAAGTACATGTGCTTGGCGGGGCTGAATGCATGATCCTGATCACCGAGTTCATGGACGAAGCGGCGGTGGAGCGGCTGAAAGCGGCGCACCCGGCAAGCTATGCCCCTCAGTTGGCAGACCGGCCAGCGGAACTGGCTGCCCGCGTGGACGGCATCCAGGCGTTGATCGTGCGCAATCGTACCCAAGTCACCGCCACGCTGCTGGATGCGGCATCTAGGTTGAAAGTGGTCGGACGGCTCGGCGTGGGGCTCGACAATATCGACCTTGACGCCTGCAATTCGCAGGGTGTCGAGGTGATCCCGGCCATCGGTGCAAACACTCTGTCGGTGGCCGAATACGTGGTTGCGAACGCGCTGGTCTTGCTCAGGGGCGCCTATCTGGCCAATGCACGCATGTTGGCCGGCGATTGGCCGCGCGCAGATTGCTCGGGCCGCGAGGCCTCGGGTCGGCGGCTGGGGCTCATCGGTTTCGGCGCCAACGGGCAGGAGACCGCGCGGCTTGCGCGGGCAATGGGCATGCAGGTCATGGCCTTCGACCCGATGCTCCCGCCCGAGCACCCCGCATGGCAGGGCGCTCGAGCGGCCAGTTTGGACGAAGTCATGGAGCAGGCGGATGTGATCAGCCTGCACGTCCCGATAACAGACCAGACCCGCCATTTGATCAACGCAGACCGGCTGGCGCAAATGAAGACTGGCGCCGTGGTGATCAATGCCGCCCGGGGCGGCGTAGTCGATGATGCCGCGTTGGCAGAAGCCCTGCGTCAGGGGCACATCGCGGGCGCAGCGCTCGACGTGTTTGAGACCGAGCCCTTGACACGGGACGCAGCACAAGTCTTCTCGGGAATTCAAAATATTGTCCTGACGCCGCATATCGCTGGCGTCACCGAGGACAGCAATGTCCGTGTCAGTGCCATGATTGCAGATCATGTGCTTGACCGGCTTGCATAGGAAGACGGACGCACAAAGGAACGGGAAACCGCTCATCCCTTCCTGGCATCGGGCTTGGCACGGTGCAGCTTGACTGGAACTCGATTGGCCAGCTTCCCTTGGCAATGACGAATCTGCCGGGGCTTCGAGCAATGGCAAGTTGCCCAACGACAGTTCCCCTCGAAATCCCGGGTCTTTCCTGCGCTGCCAGTTCGTTGCGTCGCGGTTGCGATCGCGAGATTGCACCGTTGCGTTCGCCGAAGCGACTCGTCAGGTAGTTGGCATGAATCTGGAACGACTGCCCCCAGCATTTTCCGGCCCATCGGCATGGACCGGCCGCGAGATGCGCGACCGCACCGACTGGATCGTCACGCTGAACGAAGATCAGGTGGACGAGATCGAGGTCGTGGCGCGGCGGTTCCTTTCCGCCGGCGGCAACCCGGGGGAGATCACTGCGGAAGACTTTCCCTTGCCACAGCTCTCAGGACACCTTGCGCAACTTCGGGAAACCCTCCTGCACGGCCGCGGATTCGAGGTGATCAGGGGTCTGCCTGTCGCAGGTTACGACCAGCGCCTTGCCGCAACGGTTTTCTGCGGAGTCGGTGCGCACTTGGGCAAGGCGCGTTCGCAAAACGCACAAGGGCATGTTCTCGGACACGTGCGCGACCTCGGAGCGAATCCGGATGACCCGAACAGCCGGATCTACCAGACCCGAGCGCGGCAGACGTTTCATACCGACAGTGCGGACGTCGTGGGGCTCCTTTGCCTGCGCGAAGCCCGGGACGGGGGCGACAGTCTTCTCGTGAGCGCGGAGGCAATCTACAACAGGATGCTGGAAGCGCGGCCGGATCTGCTGGCCCTGCTCTTCGATCCCGTCGCAACGGATCGTCGGGGCGAGGTTCCCGAAGGGATGAAGCCATATACCGAGATTCCGCCCCTGTCCTGGCATGAAGGCCACCTGACGGTCTACTACCAGCGGCAATACATTGACAGCGCCAGCAGGTTTCCGGACGCGATGCCCCTGACGCCGGAACTTGTCGAGGCGCTGGACATGTTCGACAAGCTGGCGAACGATCCGGATCTTCACCTCTCGATGCGGCTGCGGCCTGGCGACATGCAGTTCGTCTACAACCATGGCCAGCTACACGACCGAACGGGCTTCCTGGATTGGCCGGAGCCGGAAAGGAGGCGGCACCTCTTGAGGCTCTGGCTGAGCATTCCGGGCGATCGCCCATTGCCGCCCGTTTTCGCTCAGCGCTACGGCTCGATCACGATCGGCGATCGCGGCGGAATCGTGACTCCCGAGACAAGACTCCACGCTCCGATTGACGTCTGAGCTTCAGACGCTGATTTCTTCGTATTCGCTGCAGCTTCGACCGATAGTGGCCAGGCCTTCCTCCAGGTAGTCGGGCAACAGTGGTGTTCCGACGAGATACTCCGCCGTGCGGTCGTTGTGCTGGCTGAATGCCAGAACCTGCGCTTCGGCCCAGCTGTCCGGGCCGTCGCCACGTCCCATCCACATGATGGCAACGAGATCGACCTGGGCTCCGTCGGACAGATCCGAGATAAAGGACTTCAATTCCGCTTCAACCGGATCCGATGGCCGGTCTTCGAGAACGGCAGCATCGATGTCGTCGTCGTCGAGCGGCGATGCATCGGGGTCGGAAGATGCGGTCTTGACGTCGAATTCGCGCGACTTGGCGATGATGAAGCAGATTGTGTCAAGCGGCACACGGATGTCGGGCAGGTCGCTGTCAGGCGTTTGCCGGCTGAGCGTCATGGAATCGGCCTCAAGACTTGCATCCAGACTGCCAAGTATCCGGGCGATTGTGAATGCCTCGGTTCAGGACAGGTCAGGCATGGCGAATGTCGCGGTGCTCCCGTGCCCGCCGACGTCGTCAATTCCGTGCTGCAACCGTGCGTCAGCGGCGAAGGCCAAGTCGCCGGATGAGATCCTGGTAGCGCGACTCGTCCTTGCGCTTCACGTAGTCCAGGAGCTTTCGGCGCTGCGCGACGAGCTTCAGGAGGCCGCGACGCGAATGGTTGTCCTTCTTGTGGGTCTTGAAATGCTCGGTCAGGGTCGTGATCCGAGACGACAGGATGGCAACCTGAACCTCGGGCGATCCGGTGTCGCCCTCTTTCGTGCCATATTCCTTGATGACACTTGCCTTCTCTTCAGCGGTGATCGACATCGGGGTCTCCTCTTCGGGTCGTGGCACAAGCCGGGATGTCGTCCAGCAGGGCCCGTGGAGGTCGGTTGCGCGCATATAGTCGGCGCCACGGCGGATGAAAAGGGGGCTTCTGCATGCAGCAGGCACAAAGCCGCGTTGGATCCAGGGATGTGTCCGTCAGTCCTGCAAGCGACCGCAACGCCTCTAAGCTTCCGATCCTCAACCGCTGCGTTGACGCCACGGTCTGGGTTGGGACCGGTAGGGGACATAGAGTGGATGCCGGGGGTGCCCGGAGCCGGTCACGCCAAGGGCAAGCAAGGGCTTCGACGACGCGAGAAAGAGCTCGAGCACCGACTGCCCCTGTCCGCGATGTGCGCCGTGATTTCCCCAGGCGCACAGGACGTCGTCTGCCCAGTCAATGGCGGCAAGGATCTGTTCCCTGTTGTCCGGTCCTTCGGGCGCCGGTGCGCGCATGAGCCGCGATGGATCGGTTTCGCGGAGCGCGAACAGGTTGCAGACCCGGAACCCGCCGTAGCCAAGCATGCGGGCGCGCCGCTCGCAACGCTCGATGGTGGGATCGTTCACAAGCTCGGTTGCCGTCGACGGATTCAGCATGATGTAGAGAAGACGGTGGTCGTCGTGGTCCCAGATGCGCGTCAGCGAATAGCGGTACCTGTCACACGCCGAATAGACCGCCTCGCTGACCCGATGTCCGTCGTCGTGGCATCGCGTGACGAGATTCATGATCGGAACACCCGGTCAGGATGAAACTCGCCAGCCATGTGGGTGCCGATGGCAACCGGCCTTCCCCGGTGTGCCGCCCAGCATCTCTCGCCGCAAGCGGCATTTGAGGCGATGACCACGCCAGGATTGCCGTTCCGGATGCGGGCGACCGCTTCGTCCGGGACCTGGACCTTCGCCAGATTCGCCAGGCCGGTTTCGAGCGGAAGAAGCAGTTCGTCAAGTTCCGGTGTCCGGGCCAGCGCCTCGATCCGATTGAACGCGACCGCGCGGTCGACGTGAAAGGGTCCGGACCATGTGCGGCGCAGCTGGACCACGTGAGCTTCGGTGCCGAGGGCGCGGCCGAGGTCGCGCGCGACGGAACGTACATACACTCCCTTGCCGCAGACGATTTCGAGGGTGACATGGTCTGGGTCGGGCCGGTCGACGAGGCTGAGGCTTTCGACATGGACGGGTCTTGGCGCGACCTGCACGTCCTCGCCGGCCCTTGCACGGTCATACGCGCGTTCCCCGTCAATCTTGATTGCGGAAAACGCGGGCGGAACCTGTTCGATGTCGCCTTCAAGCGCCCCAAGCGCGGCCTGCAAGGCTTCGTCGTCAGGCCGCACGTCAGAGATGGCAATCACCTCGCCTTCCGCGTCATCCGTGTCGGTCGCCTGTCCAAGGCGCATCGTGAACTCGTAGGCCTTTGATGCATCGACGACATAGGGAATGGTTTTCGTGGCTTCGCCGAGCGCCACGGCGAGCAGGCCGGAGGCTGCCGGGTCGAGCGTGCCCGCGTGACCGGCCTTCCTCGCGTCGAGCGCCCACCTGATCTTGTTGACCGCGGCCGTCGATGTCGGTCCGGGAGGCTTGTCCACCGGAAGCCAGCCGGAGATGTCGCGCCCCTTATTCCTCCGAGCCATCTGGGTTCCTTTCCGAGAGGGCAGGGTGCTAGCCCCGAAGGCGCGAGGCTGTCAATGGAGGCTGCTCCTGAGGACGTGACTCCCGCATGGCCCACTCTCGTTGCAGCGATGTTCGGCCTGCGAGGAGCCATGCGGCGAGCGCGACTTGAACTGTCTGCTGGCTGTCGTTGGCGCGTTGCCGGGCATCCAGCCGACTCAACAGCTCGGGCGCTGTGCCAGGCCGCGCGCGAGTCGTTGACCAGGCAATCGGCCCCCGGTTCGACGGAAGGCGCCGTTCCGGGGGCCGATCGGCGAAGGATTGGGGTGGCTTGAAGGCATCTGCACGGGAGTCCGGGAGGACATGCGGTAAAGCGCACGATAGCATGGTTGCCCTTGATGCACCGTCGTGAAGCTGCAC
Source organism: Paracoccaceae bacterium (assembly GCA_965208685.1). GTDB lineage: Bacteria > Pseudomonadota > Alphaproteobacteria > Rhodobacterales > Rhodobacteraceae > JAJEFO01. Next base: position 4,576,131 of record CBDBPL010000007.1, read on the forward strand.
CTACGACACTCGCTTGGGGGTGAGGCACATCAGGCCAAAGCACAGAAGGGTCAGCAGGAATGCCAGGAGGAACGGCGCGCCGGGCAGGTAGAACAGAGAGCCGGGCTTGACGAATTCGCGGAAGATCAAGGTCATGATCAGCGGCGATATGATCATTGCCAGGGAAACGACGCTCGTCAGCACGCCCTGCAACTCCCCCTGCTGATTGTCCAACGCAGTTCTGGACATGATCCCCTGCAATGCCGGGAGGGCAACTGCGCCAAGCGAACCAAGAGGAATGAGCACGAAGACCTGCCAGGTCTCGGTAATGATTCCATACCCGAAGAAACCGATCATTTCGAAACCGAACCCGAACAAGACGGCTTGGCGCTCGCTCATGTACGTGAGGACCACCCGGATCAACCAGCCCTGAACGACGGCTGTCGCCACGCCATAGGCGGCCAGGGTGACTCCAATCATCCATGGCTCCCAGCCAAAGCGCTCCAGCGTATAGTAGGCCCAGATCGCCGGATAGACGGTGAATGCAACCTGAAAGAAGAACATGATCGCCAGCAAGAGCTTCAGACCGGGCAGCCGGCCAACATTGATGAGACCGCCAAGCGGATTTGCCCGTTTCCAGTCAAATGGCCGCCTGATTTCGTCAGTCACGGTCTCTGGAAGGACAATCCAGCCGAACACCATGTTGCCAAGTGAAAATGCGGCGGCCGCATAAAACGGTGCCCGGGTCCCAAATTCGGCAAATGCCGCGCCGAAGAGCGGTCCCAGCACAAATCCGATTCCAAATGCGGCACCGATCAGTCCGAAGTTCTGCGCTTTTTCGTCAGGCTCGGATATGTCGGCGATATACGCAGCGACCGTCGGTTGCGTTGACGCTGTCAGTCCCCCGATGACCCTGCCAACGAACAGCAGCCAGATTGTGTGGGCGACACCCATCACAATGTAGTCAATTCCCATGAAGAACAGCGAAATCAGCAGTACCGGTCTCCTGCCGTAGCGGTCCGACAGGTTTCCTATCGTAGGGCCGAACAGCAGCTGCATGACCGCAAACACTGATGCGAGAACCCCACCCCAAACGGCAGCGGAGCCGAGAGTGCCGCCCCCCACCTCAAGTATGAGATCGGGCATGACGGGAATGATGATGCCGATGCCGATCGCATCTATGGCAACCGTTGCCAGCACGAAGAACAGTGGCAACCTGCCTCCCTGGAACCGGTCGGTCATTGGGCGTCACGCAAGAAAGTCACCGGCATGCCTCGAGCTGGATGACCACTCGGCAAGTCCGGCTCAGCGGAGTCCCGGTCCGTCCCGCATCTCCAGATGCAGGCGGTCACCGGCACGCTCGTGACTTCGGACGAACTCTTCGCTGAATTCGAAGGCGAGTCCTCGGCTGCCGGGAAGGCTTGCACACCCTTGTTCCCCTTCAATCTCGCGGCCGATCAATTCGGGATGAAAGGCCCCTCCTGCCTTGGTCGTTCCCAGGATCAGCAGGTCAGGAACGGATGCAGCCAACTGGCCGTTTGCGGTTCCCTCCTCAGGCCCGAAATGTCGCCGGTCGCAGGATCTCCGCCCTGCAACGACGCTGCAGCGGGGTAGAGGTTCCTCCTTGATGACCAACGGTTGCCCAAGTTCCCTGCAAACAGCCGCCTTCATGCCAATTCCTCATTCCGAGATGCCCGAGGGGCGGCAGCGGACGGCAGTTTTGCCAGATATTTGAACATTGCAACACAAAAATCGCGGCGCGCTCGAACATGACGGATTCTGGGCAAGTCAGACGAACTCGTCCTCGTTCCGTCCCGCCAGCCAGCGAACCTGAACCGGTGGCATCAGGACGAATTCCCCGGGGACGAGCAAATTCAACGACGGGCACCTCAATCTGGAAGGGGTCATCCGTTCCAATCGCCTTGACGGTGCCGTCTTCAGTTCCCGAGGGTGTCTGCCGGGGTCGCTTTGATGCCGATGCTCTTCGCAAGCAGGCGATCTCGAGATTGCTCAATTCGCCGCCCGGCACCCGGCTTCCGCACACCTGCCCGGCTGAGTGCAGAACGACACTTCCGGGAGATGTCCGCTTCCGCAACGTTCGATGGGCTGTCGGCCGTGTCGCGGAGAACGGTTCGGCAAATTCGCTGATCGGACATTCCCGGCATCGTGCACTTGTCAGATTCTTTCAAGCAACGATCTTGCGCGCGGCGTGACATTGCCTGGACTTGGCCTCGACTCCCGCCCGGAATCGCTGCGCGCGGGTGACGTGGTCGTGATGGACGGCCTGGCCTGCCACAAGAGCCCGGTCGTCCTCACGGCGAACCGCGTAGCCGGCGCGCACGTGCTCTTCCTGCCGCCGTACAGTCCGGACCTGAACCCGATCGAACAGGCGTTCGCCAAGATCAGGCACCGGCTTCGGAACGCCGCCGCCCGGTCCCGGGAAGCGGCTCTGGCGCGCCGTCGGCGGGGTCCTCGACGACATCGAACCGCAGGAGTGCGCGAAGTGCCTCAGGAATGCCGGAAATGTCTCCAACTGAACCGGACACGCTCCAGCCTGCGACGGGACCGTTCTGGCGGCCTTGTTCCGACGGTGCTCATTTCAAGACGCCGAGAATCGGCCCCATGGGCAAGCCAAAATCGTGACGTCCGATCATCGGCGCGTACAGGCGGGAAACCTTGCCGTCGAGAAACAGCGCATCAGGGGTCTTGAACACGTCGCGGAACAGTCGGGCAAAGCGGTGAAAGTTGACGGGCTGATCCGAGATGGCAGCCACGATGCGCCCGTCCTCGGTCACCCCGATTCCGTTGCGGATGAAGCGGGACGGCGAGTCGGCCAGGAAGCGAGGATGAAGCTGTCCGTCGATGACGAGCATGGGGCCGGATTGGGTGGCAAAGCTGCAGGAAGCACGGGATCGAACAAAGCTGCGGGATTCGACGATGCCGGCAATGCCGTCGTTCAGGCAAAACACGCCGTTTGGCAGGAGCCCGAAGTTCCCCGGCCCTTCACGTGTGACGACCGGCGCGAGTTCAATCCCGTCCTCGACATAGAGACCGACCGGGATTCGGTTCGGGTGATACATGCCGGCATTCATGGCAAAGACCAGCTGATGGCCATGCGCGCCTGCATGTTCCGCGATGTTCTCAAAGGTGCTGAAGCGCCTGCCGTCGGCGTCGTTCAGAAACAGCCGGACGTCCTCCGCCGCCGGATCGATCTCGCAGGCCGTGAACGGCACGTTTTCGAAGGTCAGGTTCCAGCAATCTGCGGCGACGGCATCCGTGCCCAGAGCGGCGTTAGTCAGCGTCAAGATCGCGGCGAACGTTTTCATTTGCGAACATGGCACGAGTGTCATCAAGGCGGTCGAAAGTCTCGTCAATGCGGAACCGGATTTCCGGCGAAAACTTGAGCTGGAGACGCCTGCACACGATGCGCCTGATGTCAGAGCGATTGCGACGAAGGGCGTCCAGCGCCTCGTCCCGGTTGTTTCCGCCCAGGGGCAGTATGTAGGCAGTCGCGACCTTGAGGTCCGGAGAACAGGTGACTTCACCCACGGTGATCGACATTGAATTGAGCTCCGGATCATGGACATCGCCCTGGATCAGGACGTCCGAGAGACGTCGCCGGATCAGTTCCGCGACTCGCAGCTGGCGTTGGGATGGACCTGGGCCGTCATGAAAGCGGGCACGCGACATGTCCCGCATCTAAGTGCTGGCGAGCCGTTGGGCAAGCGCGTAAGGAGGTCGCGAACGGGAGGTTGGAAATGACGGAACTGCCAGGTGTTGTCATTGCCGGTGCGTCAGGCCGGATGGGGCAGATGATTCTGGGTGAGGTGCTGGACTCGAGCGCGGTGCGCCTTGCGGGGGCCACAGAACGGCCCGGGCATGGCTGGATCGGAGTCGATGTGGGGGAGGCCATGGGAAAGGCCGCCCTTGGCGTCACCGTCACCGATGATCCGATCGAGGCAGTCGTGAACGCTCGGGTGGTGATTGACTTCACGACGCCTGAGGCGACGATCGCCCTATCCGAACTCGCTGCACAGGCAAGATGCGTGCACGTGATTGGCACGACAGGCCTTTCGGAAGGCGACCTGAAGAGGATAGATGCCGCGGCCAAGCACGCAACCGTCATTCAGGCAGGCAACATGAGCCTCGGCGTCAATCTCCTGGTGCAGCTCACGCGAAAGGTTGCTGCGGCGCTTGACGAGGACTTCGACATCGAGATTGTCGAGTCACATCACAGGCACAAGGTGGACGCGCCTTCTGGCACGGCGCTCATGCTGGGCGAGGCTGCGGCGGAGAGCCGCGGCGTTTCCTTGCGCAGTGTTGCCGATCGGGGCCGTGACGGCATGACGGGCGCCCGGCAAAGGGGAGCCATCGGCTTCGCAGCATTGCGCGGCGGCGACGTTGTGGGCGAACATGACGTGATATTTGCCGCGGACGGCGAACGCATCGTGTTGCGGCATCTCGCGACAGACCGCCGCATATATTCCCGAGGCGCGCTCAAGGCGGCCGTTTGGGGTCTCGACCAATCGCCCGGAATCTACGACATGCTGGATGTGCTCGGGCTCAAGTGATCCAGGCGGGCGGGATGCAGGCAATGCGTCTCTTGCGAGACGAGATGCCCGAATGGGCATGGCGGCGTTCCGGAACAAGGACGAGCGACGGTGGCGCGTTGCCGTCATGAGGCAGCGAATTCTGGACCGGTCTGGGAGATGCGCATGAGTGACACTGGCTATTGGCTCGGGATCGACCTGGGAACCTCCGGTGTCAAGGCGCTCCTGATGAGTGCCGGGCAGGAAGCCGTCACATCGACCCAAGCGGAACTCGAGGTGTCCCGTCCCGGGCCTGGCTGGTCCGAGCAGGATCCTGGCCACTGGTGGGAGGCGACCAGGACGGCTCTTGACGAACTGGCCGGCACGCACCGGAAAGAGATGGCGCAGGTGCGCGGCATCGGCCTTTCGGGGCAAATGCACGGCGCAACGCTTCTTGATGCGGATGATCGGGTGCTGCGCCCCTGCATTCTGTGGAACGACGGGCGATCTGAGGCGGAATGTGCTGCGCTGGAAGCACGCGCAGACTTTTCCGGCATAGGCGGCAACCTGGTCATGCCGGGCTTCACCGCGCCCAAGCTCGAGTGGGTGCGGATTCACGAGCCGGATGTCTTCGAAAGGGTGGCGAAGGTGCTGCTGCCCAAGGACTACGTGAGACTGTGCCTTGCGGGAGAGCATCTTTCGGACATGTCCGACAGCGCAGGAACGCTCTGGATGGATGTGGGCGGTCGTTGCTGGTCGAGCGCGTTGCTGGATGCGACGGGCCTCTCGGAAGCTCACATGCCGGTTCTGGTCGAGGGTTCGGAACAGGCAGGCCGGCTGAGGCCTGAACTTGCGGAGCGGTGGGGCATTGCAGTTCCGCCCGTGATTGCCGGCGGCGGAGGCGACAACGCGGCTTCGGCAGCCGGCGTCGGCGCGGTTGCGCCTGGAACGGGATTCGTTTCGCTTGGCACCTCCGGCGTGCTGTTTGCTGCCACCGAGGGATTCGCCCCCAATTTGGACGCTGCCGTTCACGCATTCTGTCATGCAGTGCCAGGCACCTGGCACCAGATGGGCGTGATTCTCTCTGCGACCGACACGCTCAACTGGCTGGGTCGCGTAACCGGGCGTCATCCCGCTGACCTGGCTGCAGGAGTCGATCCGGCGCGACCCGCAAGCGAGCCGCTCACCTTTCTGCCGTATCTTTCCGGAGAGCGAACGCCGCATAACGACGCCGGCGCGCGCGGCGTTTTGGCTGGAATGAGCCAGGCGACGGACGTCGACGATCTGGCACGCGCGGCGATGGAGGGCGTGGCCTATGCTTTTGTCGATTGTGTCGAAGCGCTGCGTTCGGCCGGCACTGTTCCCGAACTTGTCTATGCCATCGGCGGCGGCGCGCGATCCCGGTCCTGGGTCCAGATGATCGCCAACGCTTCCGAATTGCCGCTTTCCGTTCCGGAAGCGGGCGAATCCGGTGCTGCCTTTGGCGCCGCGCGCCTCGGCATGGCCGCATCCGAAGGCGGTGATCCGGAGGACGTCTGTGCGCCGGTCAGGATCGAGAGCACGATTGACCCGGACCCCGGCATGGCGGGCTATCATGCAGACAACCTGGCCCGATATCGCGCGCTATATGCGGGGGCCCGGGCCGTGATGTCCGGACCGGCGGTGCCGCAACGCAGCAATTGACTTTGCCAGGGGGCAGGGGCAGAACCGCCGTAGTTCTTTCGAAGGGGTTTCTCGCATGAAGAAGATCTTTGCGAACGCGACAGAAGCGCTCGACGGGCTCCTGCGCGACGACATGCTGATTGCTGCAGGAGGGTTCGGCCTTTGCGGAATTCCTGAACTCCTGCTGCAGGCAATTCAAGACAGCGGGGTCAAGGGTCTGACGTTCGCGTCGAACAATGCCGGCGTCGACAATTTCGGAATCGGAATCCTGCTGGAGACCAGGCAGGTCAGGAAGATGATGAGTTCCTATGTCGGCGAAAACGACGAGTTCATGCGGCAATTCCTGTCAGGAGAGCTTGAAATCGAATTCAATCCGCAAGGCACCCTTGCGGAGCGGATGCGCGCCGGTGGTTGCGGCATTCCCGGCTTCTACACGAGAACCGGGGTCGGCACGCAGGTCGCTGAGGGCAAGGAGCACAAGGATTTCGACGGCGAAACCTATATTCTGGAGAGGGGCATTTTCGCCGATCTTTCCATCGTTAAGGCCTGGAAGGCGGACGAGACCGGAAACGCGGTCTTCCGCAAGACGGCGCGCAACTTCAATCCACCCGCCGCCATGTGCGGAAAGGTCTGCGTGATGGAGGTGGAGGAGATCGTGCCCACGGGAAGCCTGGATCCCGACCACATCCACTTGCCCGGAATCTACGTGCACCGGCTGATCCAGGGGGAGCATGAGAAGCGGATCGAGCAGCGCACGGTGCAGAAGAAGGAGACTGCATGATGCCTTGGGACAGAAACCAGATGGCGGAGCGCGCCGCCGATGAACTCGAAGACGGCATGTACGTGAATCTCGGCATCGGCATTCCGACGCTGGTTGCGAACTATGTCGGCGCCAAGGACATCACGCTCCAGTCCGAGAACGGCATGCTTGGCATGGGACCGTTTCCGTTCGAGGGCGAAGAGGATCCGGATCTCATCAACGCGGGCAAGCAGACGATTACCGAACTCAAGCGCACTGCGTATTTTGACAGTGCGCAAAGTTTCGGGATGATCCGTGGCGGCAAGATTGCCGTCGCCATCCTGGGAGCGATGGAAGTCAGCGAGGCGGGCGATCTGGCGAACTGGATGATTCCCGGCAAGCTCGTCAAGGGGATGGGCGGCGCCATGGATCTCGTGGCAGGCGTTGGCCGCGTGATCGTCGTCATGGACCACACGAACAAGCACGGGGCGTCGAAGTTGCTGAAGGAATGCACCCTTCCGCTGACCGGCAAGGGAGTCGTCGACCTGATCATCACCAATCTCGGCGTGCTCGAAGTCGGTCACAAGGGGCTGCACATTCTCGAGACCGCGCCGGGTGTCAGCCGCGACGACGTCCGCGCAGCCACCGAGGCGGCCATCGTCTGACCACGTTCCGGGCGGGATCGGGCGCTGCTTGCGCCAGCGTCGCGCAGGACGCTGGCAGGGCATTCGCAAGGCCCGGGCACAGTGCCGTGCGAAAGCCGGCCTTCCTCTGCCTGGGGCGGGATCGCTACGCGCATGTAGGCCCGCATCGGTTCTCTTGTCCAACCAGAACACTGCGGATTCGGGCAGCAAGGAAAGTTGACCGGTAGCCGGGTACATGCGGAATTTTTCGGAATTGGCGCTTTTGCCGTTCAGTCGGACTTGATATCCTGACGCATGACCCGGACGGCATGCTGAGGCTGCCGCAACAAATGCAATCGGAGAGGAAAATGGACGGAAACGACGCCCCTGGGAAATGCCCCGTCATGCACGCGACTTTCGGCGCGCGATCAAACCGCGACTGGTGGCCGAACCAGCTGAACCTGCGCATCCTGCATCAGAATTCAACTCTTTCCGACCCCATGGGCCCGGCTTTCAGCTACGCGGAGGAGTTCAAGAAGCTCGACCTGCATGCGCTGAAGCAGGATCTCTATGACCTGATGACCGACAGCCAGGACTGGTGGCCGGCGGATTACGGCCACTACGGGCCGCTGTTCATCCGCATGGCGTGGCACAGCGCGGGAACCTACCGAACCGGTGACGGCAGGGGCGGCGGGTCATCCGGCACGCAGCGATTCGCGCCGCTCAACTCCTGGCCTGACAACGGAAATCTCGACAAGGCCCGGCGACTGCTGTGGCCAGTGAAGAAGAAGTACGGAAACGCGATTTCCTGGGCCGACCTGATGATCCTGGCCGGAAACTGCGCAATCGAGTCCATGGGCGCCAAGACGTTCGGGTTCGGTGGTGGCCGCGTCGACATCTGGGAGCCGGAGGAAGACATCTACTGGGGCGCCGAGGACACCTGGCTGGGCGACGACCGCTATTCGGGAGACCGGGATCTCGAGAACCCGCTGGCCGCAGTCCAGATGGGCCTGATCTACGTGAATCCCGAAGGTCCGAACGGCAATCCAGATCCCGTGGCAAGCGGTCGGGACGTCCGGGAGACTTTCGCCAGGATGGCAATGGACGACGAGGAAACGGTGGCCTTGGTAGCCGGAGGACATACTTTCGGAAAGGCTCACGGCGCAGGCGATCCCGGCCTTGTCGGTCCGGAACCGGAAGGTGCGCCGATCCAGGAGATGGGACTGGGATGGAAGAACGGTCACGGCTCCGGGAAGGGCGTCGACGCGACAACGAGCGGCATCGAGGGCCCGTGGACATCGGATCCGATCAAGTGGGACATGGGTTACTTTGACGTGCTGTTCGGGTACGAGTGGGAGCTCTCCAAGAGCCCGGCCGGCGCGCACATCTGGGTCGCCAAGGGCCTGAAGGACGAGGACCATGCGCCCGAGGCCGACGGATCCGGCAAGAAGGTCACGCTGATGATGACCACGGCCGACATGGCGATGCGCATGGATCCCGAGTACGAGAAGATCTCGCGCAAGTACCACGCAAACCCCGAGGAATTCGCAGACGCCTTTGCGCGGGCATGGTTCAAGCTGACGCACAGGGACATGGGACCGCGCGCATGCTACCTAGGGCCGGAGGTGCCGGACGAGGAACTGATCTGGCAGGATCCGGTTCCTGAACCTGACCACGAACTGGTCAACGCCGCCGACATGGCCGAGCTCAAGAAGCAGATCCTTGGTTCGGGCCACTCCGTGGCCGAACTTGTCTCGCTGGCATGGTCTTCGGCATCGACCTTCAGGGGGTCGGACAAGCGCGGCGGGGCAAACGGTGCCCGCATCAGGCTAGCCCCCCAGAAGGACTGGGAGGTCAACAAGCCGCTGCTGCCGGTCATCGAGTCACTCGAAAGGATCAGGGACGGCCTTGGCAAGCAGGTCTCTCTTGCCGATCTCATCGTGCTCGCCGGCTCTGCCGCGGTTGAGAAAGCGGCCTCCGATGCCGGCAACACCGTTGAGGTGCCGTTCACGCCGGGACGGGGGGACGCGACGCAGGACCAGACCGACGCGGAGAGCTTTGCGGTGCTTGAGCCCGCCGCCGACGGTTTCCGGAACTACCAGAAGGCGCAATATGCGGTTTCGGCGGAAGAACTCCTTGTCGATCGTGCCCAGCTCCTGACGCTTACGGCACCGGAGATGACGGTTCTTGTCGGCGGCATGAGGGCGCTTGGCGCGAACCATGGCGCTTCGCCCCACGGGGTCATGACGGAAACGCCCGGCAAGCTGACCAACGACTTCTTCGTCGCGGTCACGGACATGGGCATCGACTGGGTGCCCGCCGCTGGCGAAGAGGGGGTGTTCGAGGGCCGTGATCGTGCCGACGGCGGCGTCCTCTGGACGGCAACGCGGGTCGACCTTGTCTTTGGCGCGAACTCCCAGCTTCGGGCGCTGGCCGAGGTCTATGCCCAGGACGACAACAGCGAGAAGTTCGTGGCTGATTTCGTGGCGGCCTGGGTCAAGGTCATGGACGCGGACCGTTTCGACCTGAACTGAGCCTAGTCGAGGTCTTCGCCTGATCGCCGGAGCGCCTTGATCGCGCTCCGGCGTTTCTTTTGTTCAAGGCGCTTGCGCCTTTGGCCTGGCGGCACGGAAGTCTTCCTGCGCGGCTTCGGCTTGGCGAGTGATCGCCGGACCAGGTCCGCAAGCCTTGAGCGCGCGATGGCGCGGTTTCGGGCTTGGCTCCGGGTTTCCGAAACTTGGATCACGACCGTTCCGTCCCGTGTCCAGCGCCGGCCGGCAATGTGCTTGAGCCGCCGCTTCGCAGATTCGGGCAATGAGGGTGAACGTGCAGCCTCGAAGCGCAGTTCCACGGCCGTCGCGACCTTGTTCACGTTCTGTCCGCCTGGACCTGAAGCGCGGACAAACTGTTCGGAGATTTCCCATTCTCCAAGCTCGATGTCAGGCGTGATCCACATCGGGTTTGCTCGCGTCGAAGATGCAGGCCGCTCCCGCGGCACGGAGCCGCCGGATCGCGGCCATTCAGGAATGAAGAAGGGCCGCCGACGAGGCGACCCTTCCGAGTGTCTTGGAGATGGGCCAGTTAGGGACCGGCAAGACCGGCGGCCCAATCAGGAGTGCTTGTGCGAAGGGTCTGCCCTTCAGCTGATGGGTCTCCCGACTGTCCGGACACCTCTCTCCAATATCGCTCTGGACACTGGACCACCTCCTTTCGCCTGTTTCGATCGCGGGGAGGTTGGCACGGATTCTGCCGCTGTCAAACTATTTTGCGTCTTGCGCGCCCAGTTTCTCGACGATGAGGCGAAACGGCACCAGTGCCAGAACGGCAATTCCAAGCTTCACGCCCCAATCGGCCAGTGCAAGCGACATCCAGAGCGGCTGAGCGGGTCCGAGCCCTAGCAGCGGCAATGCGGCGTTTGCCCAGCTCACGTCGTTTGCGGGCTCGACGAATGCAAGCCATGCCGAAAACGCGACCGTGAAGAAGATTGCCGTGTCGACCGCCGAGCCGATCAGTGTCGAAACGAACGGTGCGCGCCACCAGACCCCTTCTCTCAGCCTGTCGAACACGGCCACGTCCAGCAGCTGTGCGGTCAGGAAGGCCAGCCCGGATCCGGCGGCGATCCGCCACGTCACGAGCGGTCCGAATTCTCCCGTGATCTGCGTTCCGACAATGGAACAGATCACGCCGGCCACGAAACCTGCCACCACGACCCTTCGGGCCATGGCCGCCCCATACAGCCTGTTCATCACGTCGGTCACCAGGAATGCGAGCGGATAGGTGAACGCGCCCCATGTCAGCCACTGGCCGAACAGGAACTGCACAAGGATGTTGGATGCCACGACGATGGCGGCCATGCAGAGGATGCCGGGCAGGATGCGGGACATGTGATGATTCCGTTTTTTCAAGGTTGCGGAGACTTGGCTCCCGGCGGCACGGGAACGCGGGGCCAATACCGCTCGATGACCCGCCGGTCAAGCGACCCGGAACGCAGTCCGGCAAGCGCAACGGGCAGCCAGGGTCGGTGCGTCCTTGGGCGGCAGGTCTGCCGCGAGGCCTTCAGTCAACGCGTCAACGTCGTCGCGCACTGTTCCGGCAAGTCGGCGAGCACGAGTTCCGGTCGCGGCTTCGGGGTCGGTGCGTCCGGGTCCGGCGGCGGCGGGTCGAGGATGTCCCTGACCCAGCGTTCCGCGTCGGCGCATCCGTCACCCTTAGGCGGGGGCGCCTGGTTCACGCAGTCTGCCGCATCGTCCGGACAGGTCAGCCGAACGTGGAAGTGGTAATGATGGCCCCACCACGGACGGATCTTCCGCAACCACCGCCGGTCATCAGTCTCGTCGTCGCACATCTGAACCTTGGCGCCGGGAAACACGAAGATTCTCGCGACGCGTTCGTCCAGGGCGGCGGCACGCAATATCGCGTGGTGCTGGCGTGTCCAGTTGTCGTTGACGTATGCGCCCTTGGCTCGTCTGGTCGAAATCGATGACAGATCCTCCCGCTCCTGTCGCGAGAGGTCGAGCCGCATTGGCGGCAGCATCCAGATGTCGGCGTCAAGCCCGATCTGGTGGCTGCGATGTCCGGACATGGGACCGCCGCGGGGTGGCGAGAGGTCGCCCACGTAGAGCCCCGCCCATCCATCCTGCGTCGCGGCGAACCGCGAGAGCTTCGTGACGAAGTCGATCAGTTCCGGATGGCCCCAGTTCCTGTTGCGCGAAAGTCTCATCGCCTGCCAGGTTGGTCCTGACTCGGGCAACTGGTTCGCCCCGGCCAGGCAGCCACGGGCGTAACTGCCGATCGGGGCGCTGCTTTCGGCCGACGGCGTCTTCTTTGCGCCGAAGAGTTCCTTCGCGATCGGTTCGGCGGATGCAGGAGCGGAAAGCGCACATGCGATGGCGAAAGTCTTGAGAATCCGGGTGTTCATGTTTCTGCTCGATCTCCGTCAGGTTCTGTCCATCGTAGCAGGACGGCGCCTGAAGCGAAAAGCACAATAATGGGCGTCATGCCCAAGGCCACGCTTCCGCTCATGGCGGTCACGATTCCGATCAGGAGGGGTGCGAGAAAGGATGTTGCCCGCCCCGCGAGCCCATAGAGGCCGAAGTCTTCGGTCGCCGTGTCCGGGTTGGCATGGCGCACCATGAGCGTGCGGCTTGCGGCTTGCAGGATGCCTCCAAGGCCTCCGATGAGAGCTCCACAGGCCATGAAGACCAATTGCGGGAGATTCTGGCACATGGCACCCGAGGCTCCGCAAACTGCCGCGACAGGCAGTCCGAAAATGCTGTCAGGGCGCACCGACATGATCGTGACGCAGACCACGATGAGCGCGAGGACGCAAAGGGTTATGACCGGCTTCGGCCCGAAGCGGCGGTCAAGGCCCCCACCGATCCAGGACAAGACCGCTGCCGAGATCAGGCCGATGATCCCGAAGATCCCCACCTGCGTGATCTCCCAGTTCAGGACGAGGACGGCATAGGTGCCGCCAAAGGCGTAGAGCCCGTTCAAGCCGTCGCGGTAGAGCATCGATCCGCCCAGAAACGAGGCGAGGCTCGGGCGCCTTGGCAGCGCGCGCAGCCTGTCGAGCAGGTGCGTGAGCGATTCGACGGCAGGAGTGCGCTTCCGCAGCGCCTGCTCCTCGCGCACCCACAGGAAGTACGGGATCATGAAGGCCGCGAACCAGACCGCGGCAAATGGTCCGACGAAGCGCGTGCCCTCGCGTGCCGCCGGATCAAGGCCGAGAGCAGGTGCAAGGCCGGCGATCGTGGTCCCCGACGCCTGTTCGAGAAAGAGCGCCAGCATGATGACGAGCGAGACCAGCCCCCCGAGATATCCGAAGGCGTATCCCGAGCCGGAGATCTTTCCGATCTCCTTGGTCGGGCCGAGGGAGGGGAGCTGCGCGTTCGTGAAGATCAGTGCAAGCTCGGCTCCGATGAAGCCGATCCCGAAGGCGATGAGCCCGAACGCGAGGTTCGATCCGTCGGGCATCACCCACCATAGCGAGCCTGATCCCAGGACGCACAGCGCCGAGAACACGATGATCCAGGGCCTGCGGCGTCCGGCTGCATCCGCAAGCGCGCCCAGGACCGGGCCGCCGAGCCCCACGACGAGGCTGGAGACGGTCAGGCCCATTGACCAGAGCGATTGCGCCCGTGCATCCGCAGCCTGTTCGGGCAGTCCTGTCCCCATGAAGTGCTGCGTGGCCACGGCGGCGAAATACGGACCGAAGACAAAGGTCACGAGCAGCGTATGATAGGGTTGGCTGGCCCAGTCAAAGAAGAACCACCCCCAAATCCGTTTCCTGAGAACCGCTGTCTGCATCTGGACCGTCCCTGTTTTCGCAGACTTAAGCCTGACGGGAAACCGTACGCAACCTTGGTTCTGCCATGTGAGACCACGTTGTGCACGGGGTGTCGCATCGCGCAATCGGAGCCCGAGCCGCGCAAGGCCCCGTGTTCGGGGCTTGCATGGACGTGCATCGGGCCTTAGGTGGGTGCCTGACGCACTTGAGGCCAGGCCGTGAATTCGATCTTGCAGATAATCTCCCTGTTGCTGGACGTTGCATTCATGGTCGTGCTTGTGCACGTCATCTTGAGCTGGCTGATCAGTTTCAACGTCCTGAACCTGCGCCAGCCCATGGTGGCATCGATCTGGGACGGCCTCTGCCGGCTATTGGAGCCTGTTTACCAGCCAATCAGGCGCATTCTGCCGAACACCGGCGCTCTGGACCTTACCCCGCTCGTGGCGTTCCTCATCATCATCATTCTCCGCGACATCGTGCTGCCGGATCTTGCGCGCTCCTTGATGTAGCCGCACTGAGATTCCCTGGCGCATTGACGAACATGCAGGGAATCGCTGCGTGACCTTGAGACGTTTGGGCGCCTGCCGCCCTTGAAGCGGAAACGGCCCGCCAATTTCCTGTCATTGATCTCGCGGGCGCCTGGCACGGCTTGCCGAGATGGAATCGACGGAAAATCCGCCACGTCACGTTCAAGTTGGCATGGACACGGAAAAACGGAGACCAGGAAATGAAACTTGCGAGACTCACGATCCTTGCGGCGGCATCGCTGATTGCGGCCGGAACCGGCGCCGCTCTTGCTCTGGAGGCGGCAAAGGTCCGCATGACATTCGAGCAGATGGACGTTGACGGCAGCGGGGAAATCACCCGGGAAGACCTGGAAATGCTGCCCGGTGCGCGCTTCGCGGAAATGGACACCGATGGCAGCGGTGACATCAGCGAAGCTGAATTCGTGGCCGCTGCGCAAGCTCGTGCGGGCGAGGCGGCGGCCCGCATGTTCGCGCGGCTTGATGCCGACGGCGATGGCGTGCTGAGCCAAGATGCATTGGCGGCACGCAGACATGATGGCGGCCAGTTGCGGGGAATCATGCGACTTGACTCCGACGACTCCGGCGGAGTCAGTGCGGAGGAATTCGAAGCCGGGATGGAGCGATTTGGTCGCCGCCATCGCGATCACCGCAGAGGCGAGGGGCGTGGCTGGTGGGGCTTCTGGCGGAACTGATGCCGAAACATGCCGGATTGCCCTTGCGACGGTCCGGCACTAGGTCCGGACGGAGATGGAAGACAATGCAGCTCTTGTCGCGCCACGTGCAGACGAAGTGCCGGATTCGGCACTTCTCGTCGCATTTTCGAACGGTGATGCGCGGGCAGGCCGGCAGCTGGCGGCGCGACTTGGACCGATGCTGTTCGGATACGCGGCCAGGGTTCTCGGCGATCACGGCGAAGCCGAGGATGTCGTGCAGGAGACCATGCTGAGGCTCTGGAAGATGGCGCCGAACTGGCGGCAGGGTGAGGCAAGGGTCACGACCTGGGCCTACCGGGTGACAATGAACCTCTGCACTGATCGACTTCGGCAGCGGCGGGTCAGGCCGCAGGTGGCGCTGGATTCAATTGCCGAACCGGCCGCAGACCTGGCAAGTGCGGTTGAACTCATGACCGCAAGGCAGAGATCCGAAACGCTGGACGCCGCCCTGTCCGTCCTCCCTGACCGGCAAAGGCAGGCAGTGGTGATGCGGCATCTCGAGGGATTCTCGAATCCCGAGATCGCCGAAGTAATGGACATTGGCGTGGAGGCGGTGGAGAGTCTGACGGCACGGGGCAAGCGCGCCCTCAAGAAGGCGCTGTACGGCAAAAGGGAAGAACTAGGGTTTGAAGATGACCGAAAGCAGCCGTGACGACATTGCGCTGGAGACGCTGTTCGCAGCGGGGCGCTCGGAAAGGCCGTTGCCGTCCGGCGAGTTCCTGGAACGCATTGCAGCAGGCGCCGATGCGGGAGTTGCGAGGCCCGCTCCCGCCTCCCGTCCTGTCCTGCGCCTCGCCTGGCTGGCTCGCGTGGTCACCGCGTCAGGACTTTCAGGGGCCGCGGCCCTCGGCGTCTGGATCGGGTTTGTGATGCCGGAAGCAATAGATGCGTTCACGCTCGGTGGTGACGACACGGTCGCGCTGGCGACCTTCCTGCCTGGAACCGACCTTGAGGCGATCCTCGATGAATGAAAGCGCCGCATCACGCCCGCGCCGTTCTTGGGTGAAGCCGCTCCTGTTCGTTTCGCTGGCGTTGAATCTCCTTGTCATTGGCGCCTTCGTGGGACGCGCCCTTGCGCCAGACCGCCCGCGTTGGGGCGACGGTATCGCGGGACCCGTGAGAGGCGTGATCGGCGCGCCCTTTGCGCGGGCGCTGGATCCTGGAGACCGGGGAGCGCTTCATGACAAGCTCGCAGGCGAGCGTTCTCATCTTCAGGCGAGCCGCGGTCGGCTGCGCGACCTGCTGGATGAACTGTTGGTGGCGCTTAAGGCGGACCCGTTCCAACCGGACGAGGTGAGGCGCATCCTGCAGGAGCAACGCGGGGTTGCCGAGGAACGCCAGTTGCTGGGCGAGACGTTGCTGCTCGAGCGACTTGAAGCGATGAGTTCCGACGAGCGTTCAGCCTATGCTGACCGGCTGGAGCGCTCCCTGAGGCGCTTCAAGCGACGTTGAACCCGGTGATGCGGACAACGTGCGTTGCGACCATCGTGATCTGGATTGCGTGACATTCCGGCAGCTTACGCGATCTGCGGATTCCCGTTTCGGCCACTCTCGAAATCCTGTAAGTGCCTGGTTGCCTGGGTCGGGAGCCGGACATGACGCCGTTGTCAGAGGAATCCGCGGAGATACTGGCGATCAAGGCCCTGTCGTGGCTGGTTGGCAATGACGAATTGCTGCCCGTCTTTCTCGGCGCAACGGGTGCCACTGAGGCGGACCTGCGACTACGCTCGAAGGATCTCGAGTTCCTGGCTTCGGTGCTGGATTTCTTGCTGATGGATGATGCCTGGGTGCATGAGTTCTGCAACGTGGCAGGGTATGCCGGCGACTTTCCCCTCCGCGCCCGCTACGCGTTGCCGGGAGGCACGCAGGTCAACTGGACGTAAGGCGCAAAGGGCAGGCCAGCCAAGGATTCCGGCGGTCGCCGCGCGGGCACCATTAGGCTGGTGCGGGCGGCGACGGTGCGTTCTGGTCTATGAATTCCAGGACCAGCGGTCGGATGTTGTTGCGCCAGCTCCGGCCAGCAAAGATTCCGTAGTGGCCGGCGTCCGGCTCAAGATGTGACGCCTTCTTGGAGGCTGGCAATCCCGTCAGCAGGTCCAGGGCGGCAAGACACTGTCCAGGGGCTGAGATGTTGTCTTTCTCGCCCTCGACAGTCTTGATCGCCACGTCGGTGATCGCGCCGAAATCGACATGACGCCCCTCCACCGTGAACGCGTTTCGTGCGATCTCCCGGTTCTTGAAGACTCGTTCGACGGTCGAAAGATAGAATTCGGCTGGCATGTCCATGACCGCAAGATACTCGTCATAGAAGCGATTGTGCCTGTCGTGGTCCGCCGCCTCACCCTTTGCTGCCAGCACGACCTGGTTCGTGAAGGCGCGTGCATGCGTCTCGGAGTTCATGCTCATGAAGGAGGCAAGTTGCAGGAGTCCGGGGTAGACCATGCGCCCGACGCCTGCATGCTTGAAGCCCACGCGCTGGATCATGAAATGTTCAAGCTGTCCCATGGTCACGCGGCGTCCGAAATCCGTGACCTCGGTGCGTGCGGCATCCGGGTCAATCGGGCCGCCGAACAGCGTCAGAGTGCGCGGCTGTGCGTCGGGTTCCTCCGCCGCGAGATATGCCGTTGCGGCGAGTGCCAGCGGGGCGGGCTGGCACACGGCAATCACGTTGATCGATGGGCCGAGATGCCGGATGAAGTCGGACAGGTAGAGGGTGTAGTCCTCGATGTCGAACTTTCCGGCGCTTACGGGGATGTCGCGCGTGTTATGCCAATCCGTGATCCAGATTTCTGCGTCGGGCAGCAGGCTGTGCACGGTTGGGCGCAGGAGCGTTGCATAGTGTCCTGACATCGGAGCTACCAGCAGAATGCGCCGCCGCCTTTCCGGCCGCCCTTGCACCCGGAAGCGGATCAGGTCGCAGAAGGGGCGTGCGATTTCCGTTTCGACGTCGACGAGATGATCCCGACCGTCCTCGCCGACCACGGAATCGATGCCCCAGTCCGGCCGGGCTACCATCCGTGCAAAGCTGCGTTCCGCCACCTCGCCCCAGGCAGCCACCAGGTTGATCCAGGGATTCGGCACTGCTCCCCAAGCTGGATAGGATGCCATTGCGGACGCAGTTGCACCGATCCATTGGCTGGTGTTGCGGGCGGTCTCCATCATGTCGTAGGTCAGCATGTATCGCATATGCGTGCTCCTCGCGCACCTGGGCCAATACGCCGCTTTGCCAATCTGTCCTTGTATCGCTACATTGTCCAAAATGCTGCAAGTGCAAAGTAGGTGGGGACTGGGGAAATGACAACCAAGGAAACCGACGCAGGTGCGGACCGGTTGGAAGAGTTGCACAAGAACCTTGCCAGGATCGAGGAACTGTCCGAGCGCCTGGTTGCGGCGATGTCCCGGAAGAAGGCGCTCAATTCGGACCTTCAGGGTCCCGGCCAGGAACTCTACACCAAGGCGGCTTCGGCTTATGTCGCGGAACTCGTGGAGAGCCCGTCAAAGGTGTTCGAGAACCAGGTTGCGTATTGGAGCAAGGCGCTGACCCATTACGCCGAGGCACAGAAGAGCCTGATGCAGGGAAGTCTTGAACCGCCCCAGGACAACACACCGGCAGACCCGCGGTTTGCCGGTGATCTCTGGGCCCAGCATCCCTATTTCAACTTCATCAAGCAGCAGTACCTGATCTCGGCGGAGGCAATCTCGAATGCTGTCGACGGCCTGGACGACCTGAACGAAACCGACCGCAAGCGCGTGCGCTACTTCACGCGCCAGATCATCGACATGATGAGTCCTGCAAACTTCCTTGGCACGAATCCGGAAGCTCTCGCGAAAGCGGTGGAGACCAACGGCCAGTCGCTGGTAGACGGCCTGGAGAACCTGGTCCGTGACATCGAGGAGTCAGACGGCGAACTGATGGTGACGCTGGCCGACAAGAAGGCTTTCGAGGTTGGCTCCAACATCGCAAGCACCGAAGGTTCGGTCGTCTTTCGCAACGAGATCTTCGAACTGATCCAGTTCGCTCCAACGACGCGGACAGTGCACGAGACGCCGCTTCTCGTCTTCCCGCCATGGATCAACAAGTACTACATCCTGGACCTGAAACCGAAGAACAGCCTGATCAAGTGGATCGTCGACCAAGGCTACACTCTCTTCGTCGTCTCCTGGAAGAACCCCGATGCCAGCTATCGCGATTTCGGCATGGCAGACTACGTGGAGAAAGGCTTCCTGACAGCAATCGACGAGGTAAAGGCCGTCACCGGAGAGAAGCGGATCAATGTTGCAGGATACTGCATCGGGGGGACTGCGCTTTCCCTGACGCTTGCGCTGCTTGAGAAGCGGGGAGACAAGTCGATCGGATGCGCGACGTTCTTCACGACGCTCACTGACTTCAGTGACCAGGGCGAGTTCACCGTGTTCCTGACCGACGATTTCGTGGACGCCATCGAGGCACAGTGCAACAAGGTCGGCGTCCTGGAGAACCGGATCATGAGCCGGACCTTCAGCTTCCTCCGTTCGAACGACCTGATCTACGGCCCGGCCATCCGGAGCTACCTGATGGGGGAGGCGCCTCCGGCCTTTGACCTTCTCTACTGGAACGGCGACGGAACCCACTTGCCCGCGACCATGTTGATGGAATACCTGCGCGGCCTTTGCCAGCAGAACCGGTTCGCGCGCGAAGGCCTCGAAATCCTGGGCGAGACGGTTCGGGTCGGGGACATCAAGGTCCCGGCTTGCTCAGTCGCGTGCGAAACCGATCACATTGCCGCATGGCAGTCCTGCTACGAGGGCTTCCGGCAGATGGGGAGCAACTCGAAGACATTCCTTCTGTCCGGATCGGGGCATATCGCGGGCATCGTGAACCCTCCGTCCAGAAACAAGTACGGTCATTACACGAGCCACGGGCTGCCCGCGGACGCGGAGGCTTGGAAGGACACGGCCACGTTCAACGAAGGGTCCTGGTGGCCTGCCTGGAGCCGGTGGCTGGAGGCGCGGTCCGGCAGCGAGACCGAGGCGCGGATTCCCGGAGATGCGCAGGGCCACCCGATTCTCGCGGCGGCGCCGGGAACCTATGTCAAGGAAGTCGTGGAAATCGACTGACCCTCTGTCATTGACGGGAAGCCAATTTCTGCAACGCGGAATTTGCTCTTGAATTTCTGCAATGCAGCATGTATCTATGCCGCAACTGCACAATCAAAGGGCATTGCGCCACGGTCTCAGGAGTTGGAGAGAAGATGACGAACTACGCAAATGGATACGCGAATGCGATGAAAGGCCTGTTTGGCGAGTTTCCGGTCAACGCCGGAATGTTCAAGAGTGCTTTCAGGCAACAGGCCTCCATCACGGACAAGATGTCGAGAGTCGTGCTGGCCGCCGCCGAGAAGTCGACGGAGATTTCCGCCACGTGGACAAAGTCCGCCCTCGGAGAGCTCGGCAACGTCACCAATGCCCAGGACGATCCTTCCGACTACACCAAGGCCATGAATGACTTCGCGATCGCACAAGCGGAACTCGGCGCCAAGTCGATGGAAGCCTTGGCAGACGTGGCAACGACGGCCCAGGTGAAGACGTTCGAGCTGATGCTTGCCGCGGACAAGGATCCAGGCGACGGTGCCTCCAAGGTCGCCAGGAAGCCGCGTTCCGGGTCCGGGTCTGGTCGGCCAGCGTCGCCGTCGCAAGTTGCCTCGAAGGCCGCCAGGAAGGCCGCCAAGGACACGTCATCCACCGCCGAGAAGGTGGCCTTGAATCAGTGATTTGATTGCGAGTGCCAACTTCCTCCCTGTTGGCAATCCAAAACTGGCGGGCCGGAAGCGCCCGCCTTTTTCGTGCGCGTCGAGACACCTTTCAGGATGCGGACGCGCCACCGAAGGCGGTCGTGTCGCATCGCGAAGCATGCGGGGCCGGGACCGCCCAAGGCATTCCGATTCGCGGTTTCGCAACGCGCACCGTGGGGCGAGGATGGGCAAATCGATCCATCTCATTGAAAAGAAAGCGAAAGAAAATTGCTGCAGTGCAGAAAATACTCTTGAAATGCTGCATTGCAGCATCTATGTATGCTGCATCTGCAAAACCGACCGGGCACCGCCCGTTCCCAAGGCACGGAGAGAGAAGAGATGACGAAGACTGCAAACGAATACACAAGGGTGGTGAAGGACATGATGGGTGCGTTCCCCGTGGACGCGGCCGCGTTCAATGATGCCTTCAAGAACCAGGCCTCGGTTGCCGACAAGATGTCGAAGGTCGTTCTGGATGCCGCCGAGAAGTCCACCGAGATTTCCGCCGGCTGGGCCAAGGCAAGCATCGGAAAGTTCGGCAACGTCACCAACGCCAAGGAGGATCCCGTCGACTACAGCAAGGCGATGGCCGAGTTCGCGTCGGCCCAGGCCGAAATGAGCGCCGAGTCGCTGGCTGCCTTCGCCGAGGTCGCGAAGAAGGTCCAGATGGAAACGGTCGAGCTGATGCTCGCCGCCGGCAAGGATCTTGGCACCGACGCTTCGAAGGCCGTCAAGAAAGCCGCCGAAGAGATGAGTGCCGCCGCGGAAAAGGTGGCCGTGTAACGGGTACGTGGCGGTCTGTTGCCAACCTCCTCCCTGTTGGCGAACGGAACGGGCGGGCCAATCGGCCCGCTCGTCTTTTTTTGCTGGCGGAAGGGGAATCGCGACGGAAAATGCAGCGGCTGTCGCGGAGACCTCCGATCGCGGCGGGCACGGGCCCTTGCCCCGGGAGCTGTTCTCAGCCCGGCGACATGCCTCGCAGCCGCTCGGAGCGGCGACGGAGAATCTCGATCGTGGCAAGCAGGACGACCGAGACCGTCACGAGGATCGTCGCGACCGCAAGAATGGTGGGGCTGATCTGTTCGCGGAGCCCGGTGAACATCTGCCAGGGCAGTGTCTTCTGACCCGCCGAACCGACAAAGAGCACGACGACGACCTCGTCAAAGGACGTGATGAAGGCGAAGAGCCCGCCTGATATCACGCCAGGCAGGATGAGCGGCATCTGGACCTTGGCAAAGGTCGTGACCGGATTCGCCCCCAGGCTGGCCGAGGCGCGAGTGAGGCTCCGGTCAAAGCCGACCAGCGTTGCAGTCACCGTGATGATGACAAATGGGATCCCGAGCGCTGCATGGGCCAGCACGACTCCCCAGTAGGAGCCTTGAAGTCCGATTCGGCTGTAGAAGAAGTACATGCCGGCGGCGGAAATGATCAGCGGCACGATCATCGGCGAGATCAGCATCGCCATGATTGCCCGCCGGAAGGGCACATGCGGCTGGCTCAGGCCGATTGCGGCCAGCGTGCCGAAGGACACGGAGAGAAGGGTGGCCATCGGAGCAATGCGAATCGAGTTCCACATTGCCTGCTGCCAGTCCGGATTGGTGAAGAAGTCGTTGTAGTGCTTGAGCGAGTATCCGTCCGGGTCGAGGGCAAGCATCTCGGGCGTGAAGGTGAAGAAGTCCTCTGCGTTGAAGCTCAGGGGAATGATCACGATGATCGGGGCGATCAGGAAGAAGAAGACAATGCCGCAGATCACGCGGAACGCGTAATGCCAGAGTTTCTGGGCGAAGGAGGCATAAGGAGGAAGGCCAGACACTTCAGCCTCCGAGCTTCACGTTGTCGATGCCGACGATCCTGTCGTAGGTCCAGTAGAGGATCAGGACGGCAAAGAGCAGGATCGTTCCAAGCGCAGCCGCGAGGCCCCAATTGAGGGACGACGAAATGTGATACGCGATCCGGTTGGAGATGAAGACGCCGCGCGTGCCTCCAACCAGTTCCGGCGTGATGTAGTAGCCGATCGCCAGAATGAACACGAGCACCGATCCCGCGCCGATTCCTGGCACCGAGTTCGGAAAGTAGACGCGCCAGAAGGCAGTCCAGTCCGTGGCGCCCAGCGACTTCGCGGCGCGGACATAGGATGGCGGGATGGTCTTCATGACCGAGTAGAGCGGCAGGATCATGAACGGAAGCAGGATATGCGTCATGGCGATGATCGTGCCGGTCTGGTTGTTGATGAGGATGAGCCTGCTCGCATCGTCCACGATCCGGAGCGCCACGAGAATGTCGTTGATGACGCCCTGCTGTTGCAACAGCACCTTCCACGAACTCGTTCGCACCAGGAGCGAGGTCCAGAAGGGAAGAAGCACGAGTATCATCAAGATGTTCGCCGTTCGAAGCGGCAGGTTGGCGAGGAGGAACGCCACCGGGTAGCCGAGAAGGATGCAGGATATCGTGATCACCAGCGACATGTAGAGCGTGCGCCCGAAAAGCAGGATGTAGATGCGGTCACCCTCGTCACGGTACTGCACGCCGTCAGCGGTCAGTTTCAGGTCGACTGAATTGAGGAAGTAGCCGGGAGTGTAGCGCCCTGCATATGTCCGTATGGTTCGCCACACTTCAGGATCCAGCCAGTCTTCGTCAATTGCCCCGAACTGTTCGCGGAGGCTGACTGGTTCGAACCGCGCCGCCGCGGACTGCGCGTCGTTCAGGAGCGGATTGTCGAATCCTCCCGAAGGAGCCCGCATCAGGTCGGCATGGAGCGCCGCATAGAGAACGTCCCAAGGCTCCTCTTCGAGCGGATCGTCGCCATCGGCCCGGACCGCCTCCCGCCAGGTCGCGTAGGCGGAAGCGGTGCGCGGGAGACTGGTGCGTTCGGAACCTGCCAGCGCGTCCCAGGTCGCCGGGTCTTCCCACGCCGGGTCGAGCGTGTTGAACGCGTCCGCGTAGTCCTTGGTGTCGAACCGGCCCACGCGCCGTCCCGACTTTCGGAACAGCGAGGCAAGACCGGTCCTTTCGTAGTTGAGCCGGGAGCCGAGCCGCGTATGGCTCTTGCGCTCGACCGCGAAGACCATGTCCGTGTAGAAGGCCTCGTACACCTCGTCGCCCGGTGGCCCGCCTTGCTCCGGATCCCAGTCTTGGAGTGCCTGGACCGTGCGCGGGATCGTTTCGTGGACGATCCCGTTCTCGACCGAGCGGAACAGCATGTCCGCGATCGGGGCGATAAAGGTCAGCAGAACGAAGAGGAGCAGCGGAGCCACCAGCAGGAAGGCGCGGGCCTTCTCGCGCCGAAGCGCCCGCCTGAGGCTCGCCTTGAGGGGCGTGCCGTCCGCGGTCAGGACGGGAGAATCGCTGGCGGTCATGCGTCGTGGCCCTCGACGACCACAATGCTGCTTTCGGCCGCACGACGACGAATTTCCGCGACCGCCTGATACTCTGGGTCCTGATAGGCGGCGAGCGCATCCTCGTAGGACGGGAACTCGATCACGACATGACGCTCGTGCAGTTCGCCTTCAACCTGCCGGGACCTCCCGCCACGGATGACGAACCTTGCGCCCATGCCTTCCAGGATCGGCGTGTCCCTTGCCACATACTCCTTGTAGGCGTCGGGATCGCGAACGGTGATGTGCGCAACTATGTAGCCCTTTGGCATCGTGCCCCCTGCTGGAACAGGCCGGACCGGAATCCGGCCTGTTTCCCTGGTTCGTGCTATTGCGCCAGCCAGGCCTGGAACTTGGCGTCCAGGTCGTCCCGGTAGTCCGCCCACCACTCATAGTTGTAGAGGAAGGTGTTCTTGGCGTTTTCCGGATCCGTTGGCATGTGCGGCGCCATCTCAATGCCAAGGTCGGCGTGCTGGCCGACAAGCGGCGCAGAGGACATGCGGGCGGGGCCGTAGCTGATGTACTTGGCCTGGTCCGCAAGGCGCTGCGTGTCCGTGGCGAACCTCACGAAGTCCTTGGCACGCGCAAGGCGGTCTGCAGGCAGGCCGACAGGAATGATCCAGCCGTCAAGGTCGAAGACCTGTGCATCCCAGAGCATTCCGACCGGCTGGTCCTGTTCCTCGATCACCGAGAAGAGACGGCCGTTGTAAGTCGATCCGATCACGACCTCTCCGTCGGCAAGGAGCTGCGGCGTGTCGGCTCCGGCACTCCACCAGATCACGTCGTCCTTGATGGTGTCGAGCTTGGCAAAGGCCCGGGCCTGGCCTTCTTCCGTCTCAAGCACGTCATAGACGTCGGCCTTGGGAACGCCATCGCAGATGAGGGCCCATTCCATGTTGTTGATGGGGCGCTTTTCCAGGGACCGCTTTCCCGGATACGTCGCCGTGTCAAAGACCGCGCAGACGTCGGTCGGCGGCGTCGAGCCGACCATGTCGGTCCGGTAGCCGAACGTGGTCGAGTAGACGATCTGCGGAATGAAGCAGTCCGAGACGATCAGGTCGCCGAAGTCTTCGGATGCCGACGTGCCGTCGGGAGCCGGGGCAAGCAGCTCGTCATGGTCGATTTCCATGGCAAGGCCTTCGTCACAAAGGCGAATGGCGTCAGACGCGACGACGTCGACGAGGTCCCATGTGACGTTGCCGGCCTCGTTCATCGCGCGCAGCTTGGCCACCGCCTCGTACGAGCTTTCGTCCCACACCGCGGTGACCCCTGGGTTGTCCGCGATGTAAGGCTCCACGTAGGCGCGATGCTGCGACTTCTGATACGCACCGCCCCATGAGACGAGCGTGATGTCATCGGCCAGCTCGGCCGAAACAGCGGTAGGCCCCGCCGTCAGGGCGAGGGCAGCCGCCGCAATTGCAGTCTTCTTGAGTTTCATCTCTGTCTTCCTTGTTCCCCGACTTCGTTGCAGGAACTCCGGTCTCGGGAATGACACTGGAGTTCCCCGTTTGGAGTGCCGGATGGCACTGCACGCGCGCCAATCAGGCGTCAAGTGCGCGGCAGTCATCGGGCAACCACCCCAATTCGATGATTTTCCCGGCTTCCAGGCGAACCTGGTCCGGGGCATTCCTGGTCTTGACGACAAAGTCTTCCTTGCCCGCGACCCGAAGCCGGGTGCGGAACACGTCTCCCATGTAAATGCACTCAAGCACTTCCGCCTTGAGTGTATGTGCGCCTTCCATCAGGCGGCTCTTGTTGAACTCGACGCGCTCGGGGCGGATGGATACCAGGGTCCGCTCTCCGACCGAGGACACGTTCACGGCCTTTGCATCGATGGTCTCGCCGGAATCGAGGCTGACGGTGCAATTCCCGTCCCTGATCGATTCCACTTGGCCCAAGAGCGTGTTGTTCTCGCCGATGAACTGCGCCACGAAGCTGTTTTCAGGCTCCTCGTACAGAACGTCCGGCGCTGCAAGCTGCTGGATCCGGCCGTCGTCGAACACCGCAACGCGGTCCGACATCGTGAGCGCTTCGGTCTGGTCATGCGTGACATACACCGTGGTGATGCCAAGTTCGTGCGCGAGGTTGGTGATTTCGAATTGCATGTGCTCGCGAAGCTGCTTGTCGAGCGCGCCGAGAGGTTCGTCCATCAGCACCAGCTCGGGCTCGAAGACAAGCGCGCGGGCGAGCGCGATTCGCTGCTGCTGGCCGCCGGACAGCTGGGCCGGACGGCGACCTCCAAACTCGCCCATCTGCACCATGCCGAGCGCGCGCTGCACCTTCTCCTCGCGCTCGGCCTTGCCGATCTTGCGAACCTCGAGCGGGAAAGCGAGATTCTCGGCAACCGTCATGTGGGGAAACAGCGCGTAGTTTTGGAAGACCATTCCGATGCCGCGCTTGTGAGGAGGGATGTTGTTGATGGGCTTGCCGTCGAGGAGGATTTCGCCGTGAGTCGCGGTCTCGAAGCCTGCGAGCATCATCAGGCAGGTTGTCTTTCCCGAACCGGACGGCCCCAGCATGGTAAGGAACTCGCCTTTTTCGATGGACAGGTTCAGGTCCTTGACGACGAGCGTTTCGCCGTCGTAGCTCTTCTGTACCTTCTCGAACACCACGAAGTTGTCGGCGGTCTGCGATGCGCCCATGCGGTCTCCCCCGAGGACTTGTCAACTTGCACCCAACACCAGCAGTTTCGCAATTTCAACAGGGTTAAGGGTGTGTATCCGGATTTTTTGAATTTTGAGTTGCGCCAAGATTGGTGATTCGTCGCTTGTTTTCCATGGCGCGGCCATGCCCGCGTCGCAGCGGGTTCGCCGACAACAAGGGGATTTGAGGCAGGAATGTCGCAGATGCCGGAAAGGTGGCACGAAGACCGGAAACTTTCTCGATGCCGGGATGCGGGCATCGCGGAGGCGTTGCTTCGGCTGGCTCGGGCCACGGGAGCTGTCCACGTCGTTTTCTTGCGTCTCACCGCATGGTGAACGGGTTTGCCATCGGCGCATCGGTTGTGTTGATCCAGGTCGTCTTGGTGCGGGTGTAGTCCAGGACTGCCTCGACCCCGCCTTCGCGGCCGTATCCCGAGTGACCGTATCCGCCAAAGGGTGCCATCGGGGAAATCGCGCGGTACGTGTTTACCCAGCAAATGCCGGCCTTCAGCCGGGAGGACACGCGGTGGGCTCGGGCTAGGCTGTTCGTGAAGACACCTGATCCCAACCCGAAGACCGTGTCGTTCGCCAGCCGGATCGCGTCTTCTTCGGTGTCGAAGGGCAGGAGCGACATGACCGGACCGAACATTTCCACTTCAAGAGTGCTGATGTCGGGTCCGGGACATTCCACCAGCGTCGGCTGCATGTAGTTGCCGGGCCGATCGAGCGGCGCTCCGCCAAAGTGGACGGTCGCACCTTGGCTGACGGCCTGCGCTAGTGTCGCCTCGATTCTCTCGATCTGAGCCCTCGTGCAAAGCGGCCCGACATGGGTTGCAGGATCAAGCGGGTTCCCGATGGTGATGTTGTCGGCCCTTTCCGCAATCCTTGCGACAAGCGACTCAAGGATGCCTCGTTGCACCAGGCCGCGCGAGCCGGCGACGCAGCTTTGGCCCGATGCACCAAAGTTCCCTGCGATCAATCCGTTGATCGCGCTGTCCAGGTCGGCGTCGTCGAACACAAGGATGGGTGACTTGCCTCCCAGTTCCAGCGTCGTTACGGCAAAGTTCTCGGCCGAATTCCTTATCACGTGGCGCGCTGTCTCTGGCCCGCCCGTGAAGGCGATGCGTGCCACATCCGGATGGCGCGTAAGCGGAATGGCACAGTTTTCCGCGTCACCCGTAATGACCGAGACCACGCCAGGGGGAAAGCCGGCTTCGTCGATCAGCCGGGAGAATTCCAGCATCGGGGCGGGAGCGATCTCCGATGCCTTCAGGACCACGCTGCATCCGGCGGCAAGCGCCGGCCCAAGCTTGGTTGCCGCCAAGAACATCTGCGCGTTCCACGGAACGACCGCCGCGACCACGCCAATCGGTTCACGACGCGTAAAGACGTGCATGCCGGGCTTGTCGATCGGAAGCACAGCGCCTTCGATCTTGTCAGCCAACCCGGCGAAGTACCGATAGTAGCTGCCGACGTAGGTCGTCTGGGCCGCGGTTTCGGCCAAGAGCTTGCCGCTGTCAGTGGTTTCCAGCCGCGCGAGCCGCTCGGCATTCCGCTCCACAAGTTCGGCAAGCCTGAACAAGAGCTGCCCCCGGGCCGTCTGGGTCAAGTCGCGCCAGGCCGGATCCTGGAGTGCCCGCCGGGCCGCCGCCACGGCGTGATCTACATCTTCAGGCGCGGCGCAGGCGAAGGTCGCCCAGTCCTTTCCGTCAGCCGGGTTTTGCGTTTCCATGACCTGGCCGGCAGAGCCCTCGGTCCAGGCTCCGTCGACATACAGCTGAAAGTGCGGGCTTGAGGTCATGGCAGCCTCATGCGAGTGCGGGCATCACTTCGTCGATGAACCGGGCCAGCGAGGCACGCTTGCGGTCTGTCGTCATGCCGCTGTCGATCCAAAACGAAAATTCGTCATAGCCCAGGTCCTCGTAGCGTTTCAGCCGGTCGATCACCTGCTGCGCGGTTCCGATGGTCAGGTCGCGCCTGATCGCTTCGGGAGAGATCATCTTGTTGGCGGCAATCTCTTCCGCGCCTAGCGCCTGGATCAGGCCCTGTGACACGGGGCGCTTGTTCTGGAACCACGCCCCAAAGTAGGCGAAATACCGGGTCAGGTCCCGCACAGCCTGGTCGATGTCCTCGGCATCGGTTCCGACATAGGCGTGATGCAGCAGCAGGATCTTGGGGCGCGGTCCGCCATGGCCTGCGCAGGCGTCCGTGAAGCGGTCCATCAGCGTGTCGATCTCTTCGTCGCCCTTCCAAAGCGGCGTGACCTGCACGTTGAACCCGTTTTGCACTGCAAACTCGTGACTGTTGGGGTCGCGGGCCGCGACCCAGATTGGCGGGCCGCCAGGTTGCACCGGCTTGGGCGAGGACGTGGATGCCGGGAAGCTGAAGTACTTTCCGTCATGGGCGCAATCGCCCTGCCACAACTGGCGCAGCAAGGGCGCGGTTTCCCGCATCCGCTGTCCGGCCTCCCAAGCGTCCAGTCCCGGCATGAGGCGCTCGTACTCATAGGAATAGGCGCCGCGGGCGATTCCGAGTTCCAGCCTGCCGCCGGTCATCAGATCGGTCGCGGCAGCCTCTCCGGCAAGCTTGATCGGATGCCAGAACGGCACGATGACGGTGCCGGTACCCAACCGGACATTCGTCGTACGATGCGACAGATCCATGAGCGACAGGAAGGGGTTGGGCGCGATGGTGAACTCCATTCCGTGATGTTCACCGGTCCAGATCGCGCGCATCCCGCCCTCGTCAGCCATTCTGCACAGTGCAACGAAGTCCTCGTACAGCTCGGCATGCGACTGTTCTGGCGTCAGGCGCTCCATGTGGGAAAACAGCGAAAACTCCATGGTCAAGGCTCCTTGCTGATCTCGTGCCGGTCTCCGGACGCCTCGTCGCCGACGTAAAGGGTGAAGTCCCGGGTACCGTATTCGAGGGCGAATCGAGTGCACAGCGCGGCAATCGCCGGCGTCTCGAAGGTCAGGCCTGCGAGAGAGTCGATCGGGACAAGCCTTCCCTCCAGCGCACAGCCTTGCGTGGCCTGCGCCAGGAAACAGGTATAGTGGGTGTTGGTCTGCCTGTCATCGAAGATGGAATAGGCGCTTCCCAGGGTGACGGAACCGGCCAGTCGTGCCTCCAGTGCGGCGCGAAGATTGCCTTGAGCCTCGAACTCGAACTGCGGAGGCCGCATCCCGCCCGGCGTCTCTTCCAGCAGGACATGGCCGTCCTGCTCGATCAGCGCAGCCGCCACTATCCGGCGGGTGCTGTCGGCAAACACCGCGGCGCGTTCCAGGCCCAGGCTGAAATATCGCCCCCGAGCGTAGCCCAGCCCCAGCCCGTCACTGTGCGTGAACCCGGTGACCTCCCCCAGGAGAATGGTGTGATCGCCCCCAGGGATGGATCGCACCCTGCGGCAGGAGAACTTGGCGACGGCGCCGTCGATCACGGGGATGCCATTGGCATCGGGGGCATGGGCTATCCGGGCGAACCGGTCCCCCTTGAAGCTGGCAAAGACGTTCGACACGTCTTCCTGCCCCTCGGCCAGGACCGACACGGCGAAATGAGCGCAGGTTGCGAAAACGTCGTGGCTCGACAGCGAACGGCCGGAGCAGACCAAGAGCATCGGCGGATCGAGGGAAACCGATGAAAAGGAATTGGCCGTGAATCCAAGGGCGGCGCCGTCAGGCTCCCGCGTCGTCACGACGGTCACGCCGGTCATGAAGCCGCCAAAGGCATCGCGCAGGGCGCTGGGGTCGGTCGAAGTCATCGGGACGCCTCCCGGACAAGGTCCGCAAGCTCGGCATTCACGTCACCCGCATGTGTCATGGGCATCATGTGCGCAGCCCCTTCAACGATGACGGCACGGGCATTCGGCACGATCCGTGCCATCGCCTCGCTCATTTCCGGCGTTGAATTGGGCTCGGCTCCACCGGTCATGAACAGCGCCGGGCAGGACAGGCGCGCCAGATCCGCATCGGCGGGTCCATTCTCCGCAGCAAACACTTCGTAGGCCGTCTTGTAATGCTCAGCGGACACCTCGGCCAGCCACGCCCGGCATGCACGCCGCTCGGTGGGCTTCTGACCGGCAAACCAGCGCGTCAGGGTGGCCTCCGGATCGGTCGATTCCGTGGCGGACAGATCCGCCGCGCGTCTCCGCACTGCCTCCGCAGCCTTTGGACTGCGGCAATAGATGGCGTTCAGCGCGGCGACGCCCTTGACCAGATGTGGATGACGGACTGCCAGGTCGAGCGCGATCATTGCACCCATCGAATGACCGGCCACGACTCCCGGTGCATCGATTGCAGCCGCGATGCGGTCCGTATACTGCGCCAGCGTCGCGGGGCGCGGCAGGGCGCGACTGGCGCCGTGGCCCGGAAGGTCAAAGGCGCGGCAGTGCTGCGTCGCCGACAGTTTTTTGACTTGCGCCATCCATGCCTCCGCTCGCAGGCCCACGCCGTGAACCAGGTACAGCCTGGATCCCGTGCCGGCACGAATGAAGCTGATGCCTCCGGCCTCAGACCGAGGTTGGGTTGTCCACGTAATTTCTCAGATCCTCCATGTCCTGAATTCTGTTTCCAACGCGATGATTTGACCGGTTCGGCATCGCGGTTCCCGGCGCGACAACCAATTCATCGGCGCGAGGTGCATCGCGAGTCAAGAACTGCACGGAAAGATCTTGCGACCGCCGCCCGGCGTCGCTTTCGTTCATCAACGGGCCCTCGACTGCCGCAATGGCCGGTCCGCTCGTGCAAATGAACGACGGACAAGGCCCTGGTCCCGCGTTCCGGCTGGCGAAGCAGCCAATCCGCAAAGTTTGGATCGGGCACAAGTTGCCGAAAACACGCTCGAAGTCGCCTGAAACCGCCCAGCGGCGGAACTGCTCGAACACCTTGTTCCAATCGCTGACGCGCTTCGGAAGGTCGCGCCCTGGCGATCCCGTGCGGAACCGCCGGGGCACCACCTCGAGGAACTGCCGGTTGTTCGCGGTGGCGGGATCGATCGCCTTGCCGGGCAGCATGGGCTCGACCCGAGCCGACTTTGCGTCGGTCAGCGCCGTCCGGTCAGCATCCATCTTGGCGCCTGCGGGTCTTGCCTGTGCCGCTGTGCCGGCGGTCATTGGGGCAGGAATTGGCATCGATCCGCCAGAATCGCAACCCGATTGTCAACGGACCCCAGTACTGTCAAATATGGCTTTGCGCGCGTCATGTTTCTTGTGAGGGCTAACGCCACCGGTGTCGAAGATTCGCACGCAACTGCTGCAAACTCGCCGGAGTCGGCGCACAAAGGAGATTCGAGGTTGGGAGAGCAGACCATCAGAACCATGGAAGACTTCGCAGCGGCGAGTGGCGTCTCGCGCCCGACTGTTTCGAAATACTTCCACGACCCGGGAAGTGTCCGCAAATCGACCCGTGAGCGGATTGAGGCCGCTCTGGAACAGTACGACTATCGCCCAAACATTTACGCGATGAACCAGAACCGCCAGCTCACGAAGAGCGTAGGCATCATCGTTCCATACATTGCTGACCCTGTCTTTGCAGAGATTGCAAGAACCCTGGAACGGCGCTGCATCGAAGCCGGTTTCCATGCGACGCTGTTCAGTTCGCACGGCGAGCGGAAACTCGAAAGCGAGGCTCTGAACAACCTTAGGTCACTGCGTCCGTCAGGCGTGCTGCTGGCCCCGCTCGGCCGGAGTTCCGACCGGGATCATCTTGCCCGGTTTTGCGAAGAGGTTCCGACGGTCCTGCTTGACAGGGACATTGCAGGAATCGGAGAAGCGTTTGTCGGATCGGACAATCAGAGCTTCGTGTCGCAAAGCGTTGACTACCTTACCCGGACCGGGGAGCCGCCGTGTTTCTTCGAGATGAGGAACCCGGGCAACCCGAACTCGCTCGCGCGCCACCGATGCTATATCGAAGCAATGGAAAGTCACGGGTTGGAGCCGACGCTTGTCCAGGTGGAAGGCGAAGGCTGGAACCTTGAGGAAATTGG
This sequence comes from Paracoccaceae bacterium, assembly GCA_965208685.1. Classification (GTDB taxonomy): domain Bacteria; phylum Pseudomonadota; class Alphaproteobacteria; order Rhodobacterales; family Rhodobacteraceae; genus JAJEFO01. The sequence continues at coordinate 4,608,961 of CBDBPL010000007.1, forward strand.
TTACCAGGGGGGCATGCGCGCACTGCAAGAGCATTCATTTCCCACCGACACGGTCCTTTGCAGCAACGACCGCCTTGCCATCGGGCTATTGGCTGCCTGTTACGAAAAGGGGCTGCGCATCGGACGCGGAAGCGGCTGCGCACTGCGTGTGGCCGGCCACGATGACCATCCTTATTCGCGCTTCACCTGCCCGCCCCTGACGACCGTGGCTCACGAATACGACCTGGTGTCGGACTGCGGTGCCGAAACGCTGCTCAGATTGATCGAGGCGGGCGGCCGATTCGACGATCGGACGGAAACCCTGTTTTCCGCACGTCTCGTGCTTCGCGCATCAGCATAAGCATTTTTTATCACGCGTAAAATTGTTATTGACACGCGATCGAATGTTTCTCAAGAACGCACTCCGCGCGGCCACTGCACTGTCGCTTGTCGTGGCCGGCGTGAATTGCTGCTAGTGTTGCGTTGCGATTTAACCCTAGGGAGGATTCGAATGTTTCTCAAGAACGCACTCCGCGCGGCCACTGCACTGTCGCTTGTCGTGGCCGGCAGCGCCTATGCGGAGACCATAACCATCGCCACTGTCAACAATGGCGACATGATCCGCATGCAAGGATATACCGACGACTTCACCGCCAAGACCGGCCATGAAGTCGAATGGGTGACCCTCGAGGAGAACGTGCTGCGTCAGCGCGTGACCACCGACATTTCGACCAAGGGTGGTCAGTTCGACATCATGACCATCGGCATGTACGAGACCCCGATCTGGGGTGCCAATGGCTGGCTGGTGCCGCTGGACGATTTGTCGGTCGAGTACGATGTCGACGACATCCTGCCCGCCATGCGCGGCGGCCTTTCGCATGACGGCACGCTTTACGCTGCGCCGTTCTATGGCGAGAGTTCCATGATCATGTACCGCACCGACCTGATGGAAAAGGCCGGGCTGGAGATGCCCACGGCTCCGACCTGGGAGTTCATCCGGGAAGCCGCCGCGGGGATGGATGACCCCGGCAACGACATCAACGGTGTCTGCTTGCGCGGCAAGGCCGGCTGGGGTGAAGGCGGCGCCTTCATTACCGTTACGGCCAACTCGTTCGGCGCGCGTTGGTTCGACGAGAACTGGCGGGCCCAGTTCGATCAGCCGGAGTGGAAAGAAGCGCTGACCTTCTTCGTCAACCTGATGAACGACTACGGCCCGCAGGGCTACGCCACCAACGGCTTCAACGAGAACCTGTCGCTGTTCCAGCAGGGCAAGTGCGGCATGTGGATCGACGCGACCGTTGCCGCGTCCTTCGTGACCAACCCCAACGACTCAACCGTCGCGGACAAGGTCGGCTTTGCGCTGGCGCCTGACACCGGGCTCGGCAAACGCTCGAACTGGCTCTGGGCGTGGGCCCTGGCGATCCCCGCCGGCACCCAGAAAGAAGCGGCTGCCAAGCAGTTCATCGAGTGGGCCACCTCGAAAGCGTATATCGAGCTCGTCGCGGCGAACGAAGGCTGGGCCAACGTGCCGCCGGGTGCCCGTACATCGCTTTACGAAAACCCGGATTACCAGGCGGTGCCGTTTGCGCAGATGACTCTCGATTCCATCAACGCGGCGGATCCAAACAACCCAACCGTCAAGCCGGTGCCCTATGTCGGGATCCAGTTTGTCGCCATCCCCGAGTTTGCCGGCATAGCAACGGAAGTCAGCCAAGAATTCTCGGCTGTCTATGCGGGCCAGCAAACTGTGGATGAGGCGCTGGCCAAGGCTCAGGCGCTGACCACCGACGCAATGGAAGCGGCCGGCTACTAGGCCTTCCTCCCCGTCAGGGGGCGGCCATGGTCGCCCCCTGAGACCACCAAAGCGATCCCGTTGCGTTATCATTCCGGGCAGCCGCGTCAGGCCGCCATCAGAGGAGGTACGTCCATGGCAACCCAGCACTCCCGATCCGCAGCCCGGCTGATGATGGCCCCGGCGGTGGTCCTTCTTCTCGGCTGGATGCTCGTGCCGCTGACGATGACGCTTTACTTCTCCTTCAAGAAATACCTGCCGATGCGTGGCGACTCGCTGGCAAACGGCCTGGATTGGGTGGGGTTCGCCAACTACGCACGATTTGTGACGTCGAGCTCGTTCTGGCCAAGTGTCTATGCGACCCTCGTCATCGTCGGCGGTGTCCTGGTGATCACGGTGATCCTTGGAATTTTCCTCGCTCTCCTGCTCGATCAGCCGATGTGGGGCCAGGGGGTTGTCCGCATCCTGGTCATTGCTCCCTTCTTCGTCATGCCGACCGTGTCGGGCCTGGTTTGGAAGAACATGTTCATGGACCCGGTGAACGGCTTCTTTGCCCATGTCTGGCGAAGCGTCGGGGCCGAACCGATCGAGTGGCTCTCTCAGGCATCGCTGCCCTCGCTCATTCTCATCGTGTCGTGGCAATGGCTGCCCTTTGCGACGCTGATTCTGCTCACGGCGTTTCAGTCGCTCGACCAGGAGCAGCTCGAAGCAGCCGAGATGGATGGCGCACGCTGGCCGCAGCGCTTTGTCTTCATCGTTCTGCCGCACCTGAGCCGCGCGATCACCGTCGTGCTCCTGATCCAGACGATCTTCCTGCTGTCGATCTTCGCAGAGATCTTCGTCACCACCCAGGGCTCGTTCGGCACCAAGACGCTGACCTACCTGATCTACCAGCGCGTGCTGGAGAGCCAGAACGTGGGCCTCGGCTCCGCCGGTGGCGTCTATGCCATCATCCTCGCCAATATCGTTGCGATCTTCCTGATGCGCATCGTCGGCAAGAACCTGGACGCGTGAGGGGAACGACCATGGCCCGTGCCGTCACTACCCGCCAAAAGACGATCAACTCCCTTGCCGCATGGGCAGTTGGCCTGTTGATCTTCTTCCCGATCCTCTGGATCTTCGTCATGTCGTTCAAGGCCGAGGGCGACGCGATCAAGACCCCGCTGGAAGTGCTCGCTGCGCCATGGACCTTGGAAAACTACGGGGTCGTGCAGGAGCGCTCGAACTATTCGCGGCACTTCGCAAACTCGGTCATCCTGGCCTTCGGTTCGACTCTCCTGGGCCTTCTCGTCGCCGTGCCCGCAGCTTGGGCGATGGCCTTCGTGCCCTCTAAACGCACCAAGGACATCCTCCTCTGGATGCTCTCGACCAAGATGCTGCCCGCCGTCGGCGTGCTCTACCCGATTTACCTTTTGTTCATCCGGCTTGGACTTCTCGACAGCCGCGCCGGGCTCGTGGTCGTACTGATGCTGATCAACCTGCCGATCATCGTCTGGATGCTCTACACCTATTTCAGGGAGATCCCCGGCGAGATCCTGGAGGCGGCGCGGATGGATGGCGCCACATTGCACGCAGAGATCCTCTACGTGCTCACGCCGATGGCGATCCCGGGCATGGCTTCGACGTTGCTCCTGAACGTCATCCTCGCCTGGAACGAGGCGTTCTGGACGCTCAACCTTACCGCGGCCAAGGCGGCCCCGCTTACGGCCTTCATCGCCAGCTACTCGAGCCCGGAGGGGTTGTTCTACGCCAAGCTCTCGGCGGCATCGACCATGGCCATCGCGCCAATCCTGATAATGGGCTGGTTCAGCCAGAAACAACTTGTCCGCGGCCTGACCTTCGGTGCCGTGAAATAAGGGGAACGGACATGGGACAGATTCAACTCAACCAGGTTTCCAAGAGTTTCGGCAGTGTCGAGGTCATTCCGCCGCTCGACCTCACCATCGAAGATGGCGAGTTCGTGGTGTTCGTCGGCCCGTCGGGCTGCGGGAAATCCACGCTCCTGCGCCTGATCGCCGGCCTCGAGGACGTCACCGAAGGCCACGTCACGATCGATGGCCAGGATGCAACCGAAGTCGTGCCGGCAAAGCGCGGCCTTGCGATGGTGTTCCAGAGCTACGCGCTCTATCCGCACATGTCGGTGCGCAAGAACATCGCTTTCCCTCTGCGCATGGCAGGTCTTGACAAGGCCCAGCAGGACAAGTCCGTTGCACAGGCAGCCGAGGTGCTTAACCTCACCGACTACCTTGATCGGCGCCCGGGCCAGCTTTCGGGTGGGCAGCGCCAGCGCGTCGCCATCGGCCGCGCGATCGTGCGCGAACCGGCCGCCTTCCTGTTCGACGAACCGCTCTCCAACCTCGACGCCGCCCTTCGCGTGGGCATGCGACTGGAGATCTCCGAGCTGCACAAGCGCCTCAAGACGACGATGATCTACGTCACCCACGACCAGGTCGAAGCCATGACCATGGCCGACAAGATCGTTGTGCTGCAGGCGGGCGTGATCGAGCAGGTCGGCTCACCGCTCGAACTCTACCAGCGCCCGCGCAATACCTTCGTGGCGGGCTTCATCGGCAGCCCGAAGATGAACCTGATCCAAGGGCCCGGGGCCGACAGGTACGGCGCCGCGACGATCGGCATCCGCCCCGAGCACATCGACATCAACGAGGAAGATGGCATGGCACCGTGGGCGTGTCGGAACACCTTGGCTCCGACACCTTCTTCCACGTCCAGTGCAACGCCTCGCACGAGCCGCTCACGGTGCGGGCCACAGGTGAGATGGCCCTCGAATACGGCGCCGAGGTCCACCTGACGCCGCGCACCGAGCATCTTCACAAGTTCGATGCGAAGGGGCTCCGGATGGAATGAAACGGCTCGAAGGCAAGACCGCAATGATTTTCGGCACGGCGCACGGTACCGGGCGCGGCTGTGCGGAGGCCCGTTTGGCGGAAGGCGCGCGTGCCGCTCTTGCCGATATCGACATCGCGTGGGCGCGCCAATCGCCAGAAGAGATTGCCCCGGCGTGATCGACTGCATCGTCGCTCGACCCGCAAACTTGATGGCGGTCCGAGGATGAGTTGAGCGATGAATTCGGGGGATGCCATGAAAAAACTCGGCAATGATACGTTGTCGAGCCTTCCCGAGGGCATCGAACGCCCACGCTACGACCGAGGCAGCCTGACGCCCGGGATCGTGCACATCGGACTGGGCAACTTCCACCGCGCGCATCAGGCATGGTATCTGCACCGGCTGATGCAAGTCGGCCGCGCGCTGGACTGGGCAATCATCGGCGCCGGGGTCAGGCCCTACGACGCAGCCATGCGTGAAAGGCTCGTGGCGCAGGACTGCCTGACCACGCTGATCGAACTTGACCCCTCCGGCGCGAGCGCCGAGGTTGTCGGGCCCATGGTCGACTACGTGCCGGTCGAGGGCGGCAACGGCGCCTTGATCCGTGCCATGGCCGATCCGCAAGTCCGAATCGCCTCGCTGACCGTGACAGAGGGCGGATATTACACCGGCGCAAGCGGCAGGTTCGACGCCGCACACGTCGATATCGCCCACGACGCCCAAGACCCTGACAATCCACGCACCGCCTTCGGCGCCATGATAGCGGCACTGAAGCTGCGCCGCGCCGCTGGGCATGGGCCATTCACCGGGCAGAGTTGCGACAATCTGCAGGGCAACGGTGCGATCCTGCGCCAGACGGTCGTGTCGCTCGCGCGCCTGAGCGATCCAGGCCTTGCCGACTGGATCGATTGCAATTGCAGCTTTCCCAATTCGATGGTGGATTGCATCGTGCCAGCGACGGGCCCCAAGGAAATTGCCCTTGCGCGATCGTTCAGGATCGACGATGCCGCGCCCGTCACTCACGAGAACTACCGTCAGTGGGTAATCGAGGACGATTTCTGCGCCGGGCGGCCGGACTGGGACGAAGTCGGTGCCACCTTCACCGACGCGGTGCACGACTACGAGACGATGAAGATCCGGATTCTGAACGCCGGGCACCAGGTGCTCTCCAACGCGGGTGAGCTCCTGTCGGTTGAAACGATCGCCGATTGCATGGAGCACCCGTTGATCGCGGCGCTGTTTCGCAAGGTCCAGGCCGAGGAGATCGCGCCCTACGTGCACCCGGTGCCCGACATGACGCCAGCGGATTACAAGAAACTGGTCGAGCGCCGCTTCTCCAACCCTGAGATTGTCGACACCACCCGACGCGTCGCCTTCGACGGATCATCGCGGCACGCCCGCTTTGTCCTGCCCATTCTGCGAGAGGCGCTGGCTGCGGGTGGTTCAGTCGAGGGGCTGAGCCTGGTCGAGGCGCTGTGGGCACGGATGTGTGAGGGGACGCGCGAGGACGGCAGCCGCATTGAGTCGAATGATCCGTTCTGGGATGACCTGACGGCCTACTCGGCCCGTGCCCGAGAGGTCCCGCACACTTGGCTTGAGATGCGCGAAATCTACGGGGACCTCTCTGACGCGCCGAGATTTTCCTCGGCATTTGAGCGATGGCTGACCCTGATTTATCGCGACGGCATCGAGTCTGTCATTTGCCAATACCTGAATCGAGATTCGAGCGCAGCAGGCTGTCCCCACTGAGGTGTGAAAGATGCCCTGGTCGACTTTCCCCGCAAGTCGAGGGGCCTGAGAACATATGGGAAGGGAGCAACGCCTGAGATCGGTGACGCAGGCGTCTGAGCTGTACGGGCAGATTGCCGTGCAGGACTTGGCGCGTCGCCGACGGCCTGCCCGCGCGCATCTCCCGCCCTTGTGGCAGCAACCTGCCGGCGCGCGGCCGCCGGGGGCCAACCGGTCGCTGGTCCGTTCAGTACGGGGGCAAGGATGTCGGACGCGCCCGGCATCAGGTTCCTATGACATTGTGGTCCGGCCCGTAAGGAAATCCGGTGATGTTGGTTGCGCGGTCGTCGTCAACTACAAGAATGTCATGTTCGCGATACCCGCCGGCCCCGGGCCGGCCTTCGGGAACCAGCAGCATGGGTTCCATGGAGATCACCATGCCCGGTTCCAGTGTCGTATCGATGTCTTCGCGAAGTTCCAGCCCGGCCTCCCGCCCATAGTAGTGGCTGAGCACGCCGAAGGAGTGGCCGTATCCGAAGGACCGGAATTGCAGGAGCCCTTCGTCTTCGAAGAACCTGTTGATTTCCGCACAAATTCCCGAGCACGTCGCGCCCGGCCTGATGAGCGAGAGGCCGAGTTCGTGCGCTGAAACGTTGGCTCGCCAGATCCTGAGCGTTTCGTCATCGGGTTCCCCGAGAAAGAGCGAGCGTTCGAGCGCTGTGTAGTACCCGTTGATCATCGGAAACGCGTTGAGATTCAGGAGATCGCCGGTTTCAAGCCGCCGTCCGGTGACAGGGTTATGCGCACCATCAGTGTTGATCCCTGACTGGAACCAGACCCAGGTGTCGCGATATTCCGCGTCCGGGAAGGCATCAGCGATCGCGATCTCCATCGCGTTTCGCCCGGCCATTGCGACATCGATCTCGCGGACACCCTCGCTGATCGCCTCCTTGATCGCCCAGCCTCCAATGTCCGCGATACGGGCCCCTTCCTTGATGAGCGCGATTTCTGCAGGCGACTTGACCATCCGGAGTCGCATCGCGTCCGGCGCGACATCGACCAGTTCGTCGGCGCCCAGCATTTCGCGGCATGTCCGGTCGGCGGCAAGAGTCAGGTGATCTGCCTCGATCCCGAGCCTGGAGGGGGCGCCGATGACGGACTTCACCGCGCGCCAGTAGTTGTCGCGCTGCCAGTCCGTGTAGACGACGTTGTCCTCGATCGAGCGCCGCCAAGGCTGGCCGGCATCGATGTTTGCCGAGACTGTCGTGCAGCGGTCCTTGGTCACGATGCAGCCGTAGGGACGACCAAAGGCGCAATGAAGAAAGCCTGAATAGTAGGCAATGTTGTGCATCGACGTGAGCAAAGCGACCGGAATGTCCCTTTGGTCCATGACGGCGCGCAGACCTTCCAGACGCGCGGCATATTCTTCGGCGGCAAACGGCAGTTTGGCCTTTTCGCCGCTTTCGAGAACAAGGAATTCGGGGCGCGTGTCAGCCATGGCGGTCTCTCCTCTGGCCATCGCCCCGGCGTACAGGGCCATGATCTCCTGGACCCGGACCACCGCCGGGGCAGCGACGCCATCGCTGCAGTCAGTCGGGACAATAGGTCGACTCGTTCGGGCACGCAATATGTCTGCGGCCTCAGCGATGGGTTGCGCGGCCACGTGTTCATCGAGAAGCCACGATAGGGAGCCGACTCCCACTCCAGTCTCGAATTTGGATCTTGCAGCGCCTCTTTGGCGTGAGGTTCGCGCGCTTCGCGAAAGTCCGCCCGGAACGCCGTTGCCATCAGCGACACATGGACTTCAAGCGGCGGGCAATTCTTGAACGCCCTCGGTGCGCGACAGAAGCTCCACAGCTGGATAAGGCACAATTCGGAGCGGCGCTCTTCCGGAACGGCAAACTCGTTGCGGGAAGTGAAGAAGGGCGTTCGTTCCCATCCGTTGGTTGTCTTCACTTCGATCAGGCGTGATCGCCCGTTTGGCCCGAAGCCGGAGATGTCACGGCCCGCGACGTCGGAATTCTTCGTGGTTCGAGCCACCTGCCCAAGGTCTTCGAGCAGTGGCCCGCTTGATGAGGCGGACGGAGGCCCGATCGAAATTTCTGGGGACTCGGGCGTCTCCAACGCAGGGAGACTCGATGGAGTTTCGGCGATCCATCCTCTATTCCGGTTGAGCCACCGCGTGGCGTCTTTCGTCCGCATCACGAAGTGTGCTGCGACGGTTCAGGGCAATGGCGGCCGAAAATTGTTCCTGGCCTCTGCATGACTGGGCGGTTCCCTGTTTGAAAGCACGATCTGGGAAGCAGGAATGCGGGGCCATCGTTCTTGAATTTCGCACCTCTCCCCATCTCCAGTCGTTGCCAAGAAGCCGATTGCGGGCGCAACGTGGATGTCGTTTTGCGCTCGATGGCTGGCCTGAGAGGCTTCAGCGCCACCTCAGACTTGTCCGGGATTTCGCATTGACCAATTGCGACGCTCGGCATTCAATCACATTTGCAAGGTTCGACGAAGTTGGCGTCGAACGCGACCGCCTCGGCAATCTTGGGACAGCGCGCTAGGTCGCAATTGGGGGTGCGGCACCTTTTCGAACGATAAGTTCAGGCCGTTGGCTGAATACAGTACATGTCCTGGCCAACGGCTGCGGGACACAGATGGACTTTGCGGCCGGTTCACCCATTTCCGAAAGCGGCATCGCGAGCACGGTCGATGGGACGCTGAGGTCGGGCGCGAACTGCAAATCGTGAATGGCGATCACCGAAGAGTTGTCAGGTACGCCGAGGCCTGCCGACTAGATCTGACGCAACGCGCAGACCGCCGAAACGACATTGAAGCAGACGACGGCGGTGATGCCGGAGCGGCGTTCGGGCGGTTCCTGCATCCCGAGTTCGCCTTGGGTGGCATTTGGGGAGGCGTGCACGATGAGGGAGTCGTCTGCATCCGTCCCCGTCGCTTGGCGCCAGCCTGACAGTCGGGCGTCGGTGCACGTCAGTCCCGACTCGGTCGCCAGGCACCCGATGCACTGATGACCAAGATCGCGCAAGTGACCCGTCGCAAGCAACGCGGCTTCCTTGTCGGGAAGGCAAACGAGACGCGCGTCGATTTCCATGTCTGCGTGCAAGAGCACAATCGGAACGGCCTTGCGGACGGCGGCGGCAATCTGGGAGTCAGAATTCTCACCAGCGCCTTGCAGGATGAGACCGTCGACCCCGCCGCCGCGGATCATCCGTGCCAATCGTGCATTGCTTTCGCTCCCGGTGGAAGCATCGCCCAGAAGCACGGCCATGCCCTGCCGGGCGGTCTCCTGCTGGGCTCCACGCAGGACTGCACCATACTTTGGATCGGAAATGTCATGCACGACGACGGCAATTGTGCCAGAACGTGACGAGGCAAGGGATTGCGCCACAACGTTAGGAGAGCAGCCCAATTCGATTAACGTGTCTTCGACGCGTGCCCGCGTTTCTTTGCTGATCCTGAGGGTTCGGTCCTTGTTGGGACGCGAGAGACGACCCATTGAGACACGCCGACCTTCCTCGCGATTTCCGCCATTGTCGCAATGTCGGCAATCCCCTTCCAGTCTCGCTTCGATTTGGGATCCTTTTTTTGTTTTAATGGCAAGTTCTGTATGGTAACGCGCTTAATCAACTGAGAGGAACCCTGTTTTCTCGCAATCCTTGGGAGGACGCCGGAATGACCGACGTGCCTGGTGTCTTTGATGGCATCCGGGTCCCTGACGTCGCGCAAATGATGCTCGGCCGGCCTTGCACGCAAACGAGTGCGGACACGAGTGCCGTCGTTCTGAAGTTCGAACGGCCTGGCAAGGGCGGGTGGAGAAGGTCGATGCCCATGATCGGGGGATTCGTTGGCAAGGAAGGCGCGGCGTTCCACACCTTCAATCGGAACGAACGGTCGATAACGATCGATCTGAAGCCCCGGGATGGTCGCGTCCCGCTTCTTGCGATGGCCAATGCCTGCGATGTCGTGCCCGGGAATTTCCGGACTGGCGTGACGGATCGGCTGGGGTTGGGCCATGAGGACTTCAAGTCGGTCAACTCGAAGTTCACCTATGCCAGGCGATCGGGTCGAAGCACCGGCAGTCGGCAGGCCAGACAGGGGATGGGGCGGGACTTGCTGAACCGACCCATTCAGGCTGCCGGACGAGGTCCTGGTCGTGACCGGTACCGGGCGCGCAATTGTGGCGGATGCGGATATCGTGGGTTGTCACGATGTAGGGCAGACCGTGCTTGATGGACTCCAGCGCCGTTCGCACCAGACCTTTGGCCCGGCTGCGGGGCAGCCCCGAGCGAAGGTCTGCGCGGCCAGCGGCTACGCGCCTTGTGGCGGACTCGAACTGGTGATGCGCTGCGACCTTGCTTTCGTCAGCGAAGGGGCCAAGCTGGGGCACGTGCAAATCAAGCTTGGCCTCATCCCGGGAGGTAGCGGGGCACGGTGCCTGCCCCGTGTGCCAGGGTCGATGAGGGCCATTGATATCCTGATGACGGGACAGGCGATGCCGGCCGCCGAAGCAGTCGAGACCGGCGCGGCGCTGGAAACCGGCGCACATGACGCGTTGATGTCGCGGACGATGGAGTTCGCCGAATCACTGGCCGAAATTGCGCCGGTAGCCTTGCGGGAAGCTAGGCGTGTCGTTGAAAATGGGTTCGATGCGGTGCTCAATGTCGGGCTGACGCGGGTACATTGCGTGCTTGACGCCGTCTCTGGAACCGAGGGCGGCAAGGAAGGCATCATCGTCTTCATGGAAGAGGGCGCTCCCGCCTTCAAGGGACAATAGAGGAAGAACCGCAATGGAAAAGTCGGTCATCAGCTATCGGTCTGGCCCGTTTTCCACCGTTTCGATGGGACTGCCCGGGGATCACGAAGGCAAGACGGCAACCCGGGTCTTCTTTGTGCGCGGCGCCGACAGGATCGGCCTGATCGACAGCGGCCTTTACGGCGGCCTGCCGGCGCTCAAGCAAGCTTTCGAAGAGCTTGGCATCGCGCGCGGGGACCTCGACTTCCTGCTCCTGACCCACGAGCACATGGATCACGTCGGCAACAACGGCTGGCTCAAGGCCGAGACGGGCTGCAGGATTCTCGGTCACCGCGCCCGCGCGGATCGCGTGGCCGACAACTTGCTGAACGCCAAGACAATCGTGCACGCATTCCCCGAGGGCGAACAATTTGACCTCAACACGGAATATCTCGACTGGATGGGCCCGACCGAAGGCCCGATCGAGGAATTCATCAAGGATGGCGACGTGATCGATCTAGGCGGCGGTGTCGCTTTGGAGGTCGTCGAAGTGTTCGGCCATTCAATGTGCGAGGTGGGCTATTTTGAGCTTTCGACCAAGACGCTGGTCCTGGCCGACCCGCTGTTGCCACCATTCAATCCGGTTCTCTATCTCTATGAGGATCCAAACGTGATGCGTGCCACGTTCGGCAAGATCGAGAACTTCCTGATCGAGCGTGACGTGCAGTCCGTTCTCCTGGCCCATGACGACGCGAAGACCGTCGTCGAAACCCTGGAACTGGTCGACGATTGCCGTCGTCGCGTGGACAAGGTGGAGACCTCGATGATCACCCACATGAAGACGAGCCCGGGCATTTCCTTTTCGGAACTTCGTGACAAGTGCTGCGACGATCAGAACGTGGTCCGCGAATGGCGCGCGCTGGTGTCGATTGACGCCAGCCTGAAGGACTTCGTCGCGAAGGGGCTTGCCGAAAATCGCGACGGTGGCTGGCACTATGTCGGCTGACCTACCGAGATGCGCCGTGCTGGGCTCGGGTACAATGGGCGGGCAGATCGCCCTGTCCCTTGCCTTGGGAGGGGCGCATGTGACGCTCTGGGGACGTCGTGCCGAGGCGCTTGGTCCCGCGCTTGATCGCTGTGCAGAAGACTTTGACTTTCTCGTGGGACATGGGTTGACTGATGCCGGGGACCGCACGGCGGTTCTGGAACGGATCACGCCTCGGGCCGACCTTGCCAATTCCGTCGTGGATGCAGGCTTTGTTATTGAGGCGATAGCGGAGGATCTCACGTTGAAGCGGGCGTTGCTGGGTGAGGCAGAACTGGCTGCACCAGTGACGACAGTCCTGTCCTCCACTACTTCCGCCCTGAGTGCCAGCGCTCTGCAATCCAACCTCAGGCGCCCGCAGAATTTCTGCATTGCCCATTATGCCCAACCCGCCCATCTGGTCGAACTTGTCGAGGTGGTGCCTGGGTGCGGCAGTTCGGACCGTGCCGTCGCGGCCACAACCGCGCTCTTGGCGCAAACTGGCAAGACGCCGGTCACATGCCCGGACATTCCAGGCTTTCTGTGGTCGCGAATCCAGCATGCGGTGCTGCGCGAGTTTGCGTCACTTGTCGGCCGGGATCTGGTGACCCCAAAGGCTTGCGACACGATCCTGAAAGTCGGCTACGCATCGCGCCTTCCCGCCATGGGGGCATTCGAGCACGCTGATCTTGCCGGACTGGACTTGATCAACTCAGACGCGGCCAAGGCGGTTTGGGCCGACCTGTCAACCGTCGCCGACCCCGCCGATACCCCGGTCGGCGAATTGTTCAGCAACGGCAAACTGGGCATGAAGTCGGGCCGGGGGTTTTATGACTGGACCGTACGGGACGCTGAGGCCTTCAAGCGTCGGCGTGACGAGGAGATCATTCGGCGGATCAAGTTCAATCGGGACGCAGAGGCGGGACGACCGTCCGAAGAGGAAAGCTGATGAGCGGTGTGCAACTTGTTGACGTGACCAAGTTCTACGGCACGGTGAATGTCATTCCGCCGCTGAACCTGTCTTTTGACGAGGGTGAGTTCGTCGTCATTGTCGGACCCTCTGGCTGCGGCAAGTCAACGACGCTGCGGATGATCGCGGGGCTTGAGCCGGTGACCAGCGGCACGATCCAGATTGCGGGCAAGGACGTCACTTGGGCTCGACCCAAGGAGCGCGACATTGCCATGGTGTTCCAGTCCTATGCGCTCTACCCCCATATGGATGTAGCTGGAAACATGTCCTTTGCGTTGCGGCTGGCGGGTACGTCGAAGGAAGAGGTCGCGCGCCGGGTCCGGGCCGCGGCCGAGATGCTGGAACTGACAGAGTTTCTGGAACGCAGGCCCAAGGACTTGTCCGGTGGGCAGCGTCAGCGTGTCGCCATGGGACGTGCCATCGTGCGCGATGCGTACTGTTTCTTGTTCGACGAGCCTTTGTCGAATCTCGATGCCAAGCTGCGTTCGACCATGCGGACCGAGCTGGCGATCCTGCACAAGAGGCTCGACCGCACGATGGTCTACGTGACCCATGACCAGATCGAAGCCATGACCATGGCCGACCGAATCGTGATCATGGAAAAGGGGCACGTTCAACAGGTCGGCACACCGCGCGAAGTCTATAACAGTCCCAGGAATCTGTTCGTCGCGGGCTTCATCGGCTCGCCCTCGATGAATCTCCTCGACGCGGAGTTGCAGGGCGACGGACTGCGCGTCATGGGACAGGGCTTCGACCTGCCTTTGCCGCCGCGTTTGCACAAGGCCGCGCAGGGGCACGGGGCGCGCCAGGTCATCGTTGGCCTTCGGCCTGAGCATTTCGCAGCCCGGCCCGCCGACGGCGGGACCGAGGCGTCTTTTCTCGCACCGGTCGACTTGGACGTGAAAGTTGCGGAATACATCGGCTCAAGCCAGTTTCTGGCTGCAGACATCGGCGGCAGACAAGTCTCGGCCGCAATCGAGGTTGGCCCGGACAGCGCACCGCTGACCAGCGGAACGTACATGTTCGATACCAATCGAATCTACCTGTTCGACAAGACGACGGGTGATACCGTCACCTGAGGAATTCCATTGAATGACACAAAGGAGGATACCATGTCATATGGACTAATGAAGAAGACGACGGCCACTGTTGCGGCGCTTCTGTGTGCAACCGCGTCATTTGCCAACCCGTACGAGAAATACGAGGGCACTACGCTCGTGGTCAGCTGGCCCGCGCTTGCGCATTTCAGTGCGGCGGAGGCGCTAGTGGATGAATTCACAGAGGAAACCGGTATCGAAGTTGAGATCGATGCGTTGCAATATCTCAAGCTGCGTGACCGCCAGATCCTCGAGATGTCGAAGCCGGAGGGCGAATACGATGTCGTTTCCTGGGTGGTCATGTGGAAGGGCGAGTACGTATCGAAGGGCCTCTTGACCCCGCTCAGCCAGTATTTCACGTCTGGCTCGCTTGTCGACCCGCAATATGACATCGATGATGTTGCCGGCGCCTACTTGCAGAACGGCGGCGTTGTCGGTGGCAAGAAGGGGTACATGCCTGGGGTTTCCGGCGCTCTCTACGGCATTCCGTTCGGGGCCGAGACCTCGATCCTTGCCTACCGCAAGGACATCTTCGAAGAGCAGGGCATCGAAGTGCCGACTACTTATGACGAACTGGCCGCAGCGATGACCAAGCTGCATGACGCGGGCATTCCGGCGCTGACCTCGCGCGGAAAGACTGGTCACCAGGTGACCGCAGGCTGGTTGCTGCATCTCGCCCCGTTGGGCGGCAAGATCTTTGACGACGAATGGAACCCGGTCGTGAACTCGCCCGAGGCCGTGAAGGCTGCCGAATTCATGCGTCACGTCGCCAAGACCGGGCCGGTCGGCATCGAGACCTTCGGCTTCGGTGAAGCTGCGGCAGCCTTCCTGCAAGGCGATGCCGCCATGCATCTGGACACGCTCAAGATCGCGGCCATGTCGCGCAATCCCAACCTGTCGAAGATCGATGGCAAGGTCGGCTACGCCCTCCATCCGGTGGGAACCCGTTGCGGCTCGGAAACCGGCGGATTCGCCATGGGCATCCCGGCAAACGCGCCAAACAGGGAGGCGGCGTTCCTCTTCATCCAGTACATGACCAACAAGGCCGGCGACCAGCGCATGGTCGAACTCGGCGGCGATCCGGTTCGCATATCGACGCTTCAAAACAACACGGAAGGGTTCGACGATTACCCGATCGTGGCCGAGCAGCTTCCCTGCGCCGACCCGGACTGGCGCCCGTTGATTCCGGAATGGAACGAAATCAACATCGACGTCCTCGGCCAGGCTCTCACGCAGGTCATCACCACTGATGATCCGATCCAGCCGATCATGGACAAGGCAAATGAAGAGCTGCGCGCCATCATGGAACGCGAGGGCTACTACACTTGGGCCGACTACCGAGCCGCGCAATAAACGTTCGGAAAACAGTAGGAGCGGGCGGGAAACCGCCCCTCCGGTCCCTCATCAAGATTGGCTGATATGCCTGATGCCGCCGAAAACATCGTCCCCGTTGCTGCAACGCGGCCTTGGGATCTTTCGATGTTGGGGCCATATTTCTTCATCCTGCCTGCCGTTGCGGTGATGTTGGCGGGATTGGTCTATCCGGTGATCCAGGCCTTTTACCTCAGCTTCTATGACTGGAAGATCGGTACCGATTTCGACGATGCCCCCTACGTAGGATTGCGGCACTTCATCCGGATGATTGGGGACGAAAACGTCGGGGAATCGATCTGGGTCACGCTCAAGTTCGGCTTCTGGACCATCTCCATCGAGATGCTCCTGGGCGTGTCGCTGGCGCTCCTGCTCGAACGGCCCATTCGTGGCGCGTCGGTCTTTCGCACGATTTTCATCCTGCCGCTGATGGTGTCGCCCGTGGTGGTCGGCCTGATTTGGCGCTATCTCTTCGATGCGCGGATCGGCTGGATCAACTACTACCTTGGCCAGATCGGCATCGAGCCGCAGGTCTGGCTCGGGGATGCCGATCTTGCCTTCTTTGCCATCGTTTTCACCGACATCTGGCAATGGACGCCCTTTATCTTCATCATCGTGATCGCCGGCCTGCAGGCCCTGCCGTCAGAGGTGTTGGAAGCTTCCAAGATCGACGGAGCGAATTGGTGGCAGCACATTCTCTTTGTCAAGCTGCCGATGATCCGATCAATCCTGTTGATCGCGCTTCTGATGCGCTTGATCGATGTATTTCGCGCGCTCGAGGTGATGTACATCCTGACAGGCGGGGGGCCAGGACGTGCCACTGAACTCTTGTCGCTACATATCTACAACCGGGCCTTCGACACACAGCAGCTGGGCTACGCTTCGGCGATCTCGGTGCTCTTGATCGTGATCGTCTTCTTCCTGAGCTTTGGCATTCTGAAGATGGGAAACCCGTTGAAGGAGAAGGCGGACATCTGAGATGGCAGCAAGACAGATCAACAATCCGCTTCACGTCTCGGGTCATTACGCGGCGCTGATCCTGCTGGCCCTGATCACGCTCGCGCCGATCTGGATCATGGTGGCCACAGGCTTCAAGGACGACGTGATTGTTCAGCAGAAAGAGCCGATCTGGTTCTTCTTCGTGCCGACGCTGGACAATTATGAACACATCATGACACGTGGCAAGTTCGATCGCTACCTCTGGAATTCCGTCATCGTGGGGACAGTGGCCACCTTCCTGACGTTGTTCCTGGGCGGGCTTTGTGCCTATGCGCTGGCCCGGACCGAGTTTCGGGGCCGCGTTTTGGTCGCAAATTCCACGCTTCTGGTCCGCATGGTGCCACCGGCCGTGCTTGCCGTGCCGGCCTTCGCGATGGTGCTGAACTTCAGCCTCGACAACGATCTGGCGGTGCTGATCTTTTTTTACACGGCGCTGAACCTCCCCTTTGCCATCTGGCTGCTCTTTGGATTCTACAAGCAGATCCCGGTCGAGCTGGAAGAGGCGGCCATTGTTGACGGCGCCACTCCCTTGCAGGTGTTCTTCAGGGTGCTCCTGCCGCTCATGAAGTCAGGCTACGCAGTCGCCGGGATCTTTACGTTCCGCATCGCTTGGAACGAGTTCATTCTCGCGCTTTTGCTTACGGGTCGGACCACGCGCACCCTGCCTGTTGGCGCGGCCGGGTTCATTACGGACACGGGTGTCGAATGGGGCCGGATCATGGCGATGGGAACACTGATCGTGATCCCGCCGCTCCTGTTCACCTTCTTTGCCGCACGCCAGATCATATCGGGCATGACCGCAGGGGCCGTGAAAGGGTGACACATGCGCACTTTGCGGGCTTTGGTCACGTCAGCATCTGCGTCGAAGGCGCCAGACATCTCGCCTGCCGGCACAGGCATTTGATGGGCAGGGACGTGGCTTCCTCCCTGACGGTCCCGCGCCTGGTTGTGACGAGCGGAATCGGCACCCCGCAATTCCTGCGGTCGAGCAACCGTCATTCTTCGCAACGGGATTGCCCGGACTTCTGGAGGTGCGAAGGTCTGTGGCGTCGCGAAGGAAACTGTCCCTGTATGCGCGGCCGGACAAGCACAGGCGAAATTTCGCGACGGCAACCATCAGCACGTCGAATTTCCGCTGTTGGAACGCGAAGACCAGCATTGGCCTCGACCCGATGCGGCAGCACTGCTGTCCCCGTTCTGGAGCGTGCGCGAAATCCGCGGCGCAGCCTCCATGTCGGGATGTGGGCGCGCAACCCGTTCGAGAGTTCAAGGATTCCGGACCTAATTCGTTGCCTTGTCATTTCGAGAGACGTGAATGGGCCGAACTCGCCGAGACGTCGGCGGACTGAGTCTTCGCTGCTGCCAACCCTACATCCAGCCAGGCACTCGGCCATCGGGAAGATTGTCTTCTGCCGCCGTAATTCGATGTGTGCTTCGCGGGTCGCGTCAGGTCTTGACGTTCGTCGCTGCGCCGCCTGACTTTCGGGACATGCCCGCCGCAACTCGCGCGACGCCGATCGCGGCTTCCACGTTCCTTGCACATGCCGGCAGGATGCCAAGCGTCCTGGCCCGGATTTCAGTGAATGCAGTGTTTCTTGCGCCTCCGCCTGCAGAGTAGATTGCCTGCGGGAAACCGCCGCCTCGACTCTCTATTTCACGATAGCACTGCGCCTCGATTCGCGCGATGCCTTCCAGCAGGCCGTGCAGGAAAGTCGTGTCGTCAGCGGGGCGGGGTGCAACACGCGGCGCAAGATTGGGATCGTTGACCGGAAATCGCTCTCCGGCACGGATCAACGGATAGTAGTCGAGGCCGGATGGTGCTCTCGGGTCAATGCCGGCGCTCAGGCGGGCAATGTCCTCGGACGAAAAGAACTGTGCGAGTACCGCACCCCCGGAATTGGACGCTCCGCCGACCAGCCAGGAATCGCCGAATCGATGCGAATAAAGCCCGATTGCAGGATCGTCGATTCGCTCGCGACCGAGCATCTTTACTGCCAGGGTGGAGCCGAGGGAGGTCACGGCCGTTCCGGCCTTGGGAGGAGCTGCCGCGAGGAAAGCCGCGATGCTGTCGGTGGTGCCGGCGCAGACAACGGCGCTCGATGCCAATCCAATCCGGTTGGCGAGATCGGGCTCGATCTCCGAGACCGGAGTTCCTGCCGCGTGGGCGAGTGGCAGCAGGGCAGTGTCAATGACATTGCCGATCCAGTCTGGCCAGGTTCCAGTCGCGGGATCCAGGCCGGTCTTCAGGGCGTTGTTGTGATCGGAATGCCCGCCGCAGCCTATCAGTTTGGCGGCGATGAAATCGGCCTGGTGAAGAAGATGGCGGGCAAGCCCGTCCGTGTCTTCCGCAACGAGGCGCATGGCGCGCGCGAGCGCGGAATTCGGTCCTCGCGCAATGTGGGATCGCGGGGCGTGCATGTCGATCTGCGCCGCCTCGGAGTCAAAGCCGCCGGAATCATACATCAATGCCCGGCCGACCGGGCGCAGCCCGGCGTCGCACAGCACCATGCTGCCCGAAGTGCCGTCGACGGCGATCCTCGAAACCTCCGTCCCGTTGCGACCGGAGTCCTTCAGTGTCGAGACCTGCCGCAACAAGCACGTCTGCGCAGCTCGCCACCACTCTTCCGCGTCAATGCGGTCCGGGTCCTGGGGCAGATGCGGCGATCGGGCCATCGACAGGACTTCCCCGCGTTCGTCCACAACGGCGGTTCGAATGCCGCTTGTGCCCACGTCGATGCCAAGCGCCAGGCTCATGGGCGCGAGGCAAGTGCCTGCCGGTACTTTTCGGCATCCCAGTTCAGAAGTTCTGCCTCTGCCTCTGGTCCGATGGGACTTGCAGACCACTCCTCCGGAAGTCGGCCAAGCACGTCCGAAAGGCATCGCAGCATGGCTCGTTGGCTTGATGACGCGTCAGTACGAAGCGCGATGCCGACGCCCTCGGAAAGGTTGGCTGGCCATGCGCCTTCTTGCCCGCCGGCAGGAAGTCCCCCTGGTCCGAGAAAGACGACGTGGTCGGGATAGTACGAACCGGACATCGCCAATGTGCAGGTGCGCGGTTGCTGTGCCATCCACCCCTCGCTCACCCATTCCATGCCGGATTCCGGACTTGCTTCCGGGGGAGTGTACTGTGCCCCGCGAAGCGGCATGGCAAGTCTTTCCTCCACTTCGCCGAGCAGTTCGGAAACTTCCGACGCTGAACTGCCGCAGCAGATCAGTCCGTGGTTCTGCAAGACAACCACGGCTGTTTCCGCCGTCACCCTTGACATGATCGAATTGGTCAACGGCAGGCCGGGCTTGGCATAGGGCACCATCGCGAAGGGCAGGCCTCGAAGCTTGTCGTGTGCGGCGGCACGACCTTCGGGGCTGATTGCATGCGTCAGGGCCGCGATCGAATGTGTATGCACTACGACCGTATGATCGAGTGCGGCGTGAAACGTCGTCTCTATCGACGGTCGAAGCTTGGAATGCGGGTCGAGAACGGCTGCTTGGCAACTTCCGTCTCCAGCGGGCCCGTGCGCTTCCGCCAGCGCTACCGCGCGACTTACGGCGACGAAGATGTCCTGTCGTTCCGCATGCGCCAGTTCCGTGCCTGAGGCCTTGATCCACATGACATCGCCGTCTTTCAAGGAGGTGTTTCCTCCAGGGCCTTGGACCTGAAGCGGATCCTTGCCAAGACGGGCAGAGAGGGCGCGGAACTCTGAATCCGGAGGTGCGAGGTATGCGCTCATGCAAGTAGCTCCATTCGGTATGTGGGCGCCCGAACGCCCTCTACAGCGCAGAGTCTGGCCAGGGTGTCCGCCGCATCGCCAGCCGTGAAATTCTGGCGCAGGAGACCGCCTTGCACGAACACGCTGTCCCAGCCTGCACCATGTGCCCCTGCAATGTCGTGTTCCAGGCTGTCTCCGACCATCAACCGGCGTGGTCCCCCTAGGGAACGCTCCATCGCCTCGAACACGTGAAGATGAGGCTTGCCATAGAAGACCACGTTGCCGCCATTCTCCTTGTGCATGTGAGCAAGCGCGCCGGGAGCCAGCGTGTTGCGGTCCCCTGAGCGCGGGCTGGCGCGATCGGGATTCGAGCAATAGACCGTAAGGTTTGCCGTCATCGCGTGATCCAGGACATCCTGCCAATCCTCAGCGGCAGCGCTCTCGGGAAGCCCCATGATCAGGATCGCCTCGGCAGCCTCCGGCACGTCACAGATCGTGACATCCAGGCCACCGGCCCATGTATCCGCGTCGCCTTGCACCCGCTCGACGACGAAGTACCGCCGTTCCGGCACGCGACCGGACCTGACGTCCAGCCAAAGCGCCTCACCGCTTGTCATTACCACGTTGAACAGACCAGGGGGGAACCCCATTGCCGCGATCCGTGTCTCGTTTTCCGATGCCCGCTTCCCCGAATTGGACAGGACCGCAAGCTGTGCGCCAGCGCTCCGCAGCGCTTCAAGTGCAGTCACCGCGCCGGGATACGGTTCGCTGCCATCGTGCAGCACGCCCCATTGATCCAGAATGATGGCGTCGTATCCCATTGCCACCTCCAGGACGCTCTTGATGGCACGGGTCATCGGGGGTCAGTCTTCCATGTCTTCGGGTCTGGCGAGGCTCGAAACGTAAGCATCGACGTCTTCGGCCGCCATCGCGGGCGCCTCCCTTCCGGCTGCGCCGGCCGGCATGTCACCGAAATAGAACTGGTAGCCCGGAATCGCCTGGCGCCGCCTGCGAATCGGCATGCCTTCAAAGGGAAAGACCTTTGAGCGCGCATTCGCTGCATGGTCATGACACGGCAGGACGTAGTCTGCGCGCTTGTCCAGCTCTTCGACCGACTTCCAGCCGTCATAGGAATTCACGAACCTTGCGGGCACCCAGTAGCGCCACATTTCGGCTGGATTCGGTTCCAGGTTGCGCTCTTCGAAGATCGCGTCGCCGCAAACTACGATGTCGCCCGCATTGGTGGCGACACTCACGGCCATGTGTCCCACTGAGTGTCCCGGCGTCGGAAACATCGTGATGCCAGGCAGCACCTCGCACTCGCCGTCCACGGCCTCGAAGACGCATCCTGCATAGGCTGGCTCGATGCCAAGAATGCCGCACTCGTAGGTGCGGTAGTAGAGCGGCAGCGGATTGTATGCCATCTCGAGTTCGGCCTTCGGAGCGATGTAGCGAGCGTTCCTGAACTCCTTCATGTTCTGCACGTGATCCCAGTGAAGATGGGTGAAGATGATCACGTCGATCTGGTCGGGATGCAGGCCGAGTTCCTGTTCCAGGTGCTCGTGGACCTGCAGGCAGCCGCGTTTCTCGCAGTTGTGGTGATACTTGCTGGCGCGTTCCTGATCCGGCAGCCCGGTGTCGATCAGGATCTTGTGCTCGCCGGTGTCGACGAAGTGGCAATAGACCGGCTGCCACTTCTTCTTGCCTGCGGGGCCCTTCCAGAAAATGTAGGTTCCAAGGTCCCCATGAAGCCAGCCTGTGTTTATGGGGTAGATTCTCGTCTCTGCAACGGTCATGGGGTCGCTCCGTAATTCAGTGTTTCCGATTCTGTGCACAAAAGTATGAAAAGGGACACATTTACAATGCCATTCTCCGGCACCCCTCGGCGTCAGTTCGCCTTGAGCGTTTCGAGGAAACTCGCGGTCATGTGGCTGCGCATGCTTCGGGATGCCGTTGCCGAATCCTCGGAGAAAATGTCATTGATCAATTCCTCATGGCTCCGGGCAGAAGCTAGGAGATCGTCACGGGTGTCGAACTTCTTTTCCCGGAAGGGGCCGGTGCGCCGACGGAACTCGGAAGCGATCTCGGCGATGTACGGATTTCCCGTGGCGCGGTAGATGGCCAAGTGAAATGATTCGTTTGCGCGCAGGTATCTCGGTCGGTCGCCATCTTCCGCAGCGGCCACGCAGGCAGCCTGCGCCGCCTCGATTTCCGACCTCGACAGGAACGTGAGTCGCTGCGAGGCGATCCTTGCACATGCGGCTTCGATTTCGTGCATGGCCTCGAATATCTGGCTGAGCTCTTCACGGCTGTATTCCGCAACGAAGACACCCCGTCTCTCGCCCTGGACAAGAATGCCCTGCGCGGCCAGGCGGGACAGCGCCTCGCGCACAGGGGTTCGCGAAGCCCCGAATCGCCTTGCGAGGCCCACCTCGTCCAGTCTTTGGCCCGGCCTGAGGTCGCCCGTTCCAATCTCTTCCAAAAGTGCCTGTTCGATGCGCTGTGCCATCGAGTGTCTCTGGCTGTCGGCGCGGTTTGCGGCGCTCTTCAACATGCCTGTCCCAGTCCTCCGCTTCCGGGCTCAGTACACTCATCGAGACGGAAATGCAAACTTGCATACTTTCTTTTCTTTTTGTATGCAAAATTGCGGCATTATGGAGGAGCAGGGATTCGATGCCTGAAATTCGCCTGTCGAAGGTCGCCAAGCGCTACGGCGCCGCTGAGGTCCTGCACGCCATCACGGCGATCGTCAGCACCTTGCGTCCTACGCCTTGCTCGTGACGCTGGCATTCATGTCAGTCGGGCCCGTGTTCCTGATGTTCTCGGACTCGTTCAAGACCGACATCGAGATCATTTCCGGGGCCAGCGCTCCTTTCTTCATGCCCTCCGTACAGAACCATGGCACCGCAATCTGCGACATACTTTGGTACGAACCCGATCATCTGGACTTCTGCGCCATCCGTTTCGGCGGGGCCTTCACCAACTCGATCACAATTGCGCTGATCTCCACGGCGCTGACGCTCTACATTGGCTGCATGACAGCCTACGCGCTCGTCCGCTTTCGGTTCATTGGGCGCGACAGCGTCTCGCTTGCCACGCTTGCCGTGCGCATGGTCCCGCCTGCAGTTCTGCTGGTTCCGGCGTTCGGCCTCTGGAACAACGTGTTTTGCTTGGACAAGGATTCGTTTGTCGGCGCCTGGATCCGCGACGTCGTTGGCGAACGCGGCGATGTCTGCCTTGCCGGAACCCACTCGGGAATCATCCTGATCCATGCCGCGATGAAGCTGCCTTTCGTCATTTGGAACCTGCAGAGCTTCGTCGTGCAGGTTCCGCATTCGCCAAGAGAGGGCGCACGCGTCGACGGCGCAGGTCCGTTCCATGTGTCCAGGCGGATCGTGATGCCGCCGATCAATCCGGGACTGGCTGCTGCCGCCATCTTCACGTTTCTCATTGCGTGGAACGAGTGTCTCCTGGCCTCCGCGCTGGCAGGCCGGGATACCAGGACCGTTCCGATCCTGATCGTGAACAACACCAGAGAATTCAGCATCGAGTGGGGCATCATCATGACCACCTGCATGTTGCTGGCGGTGCCGCCCATTCTGTTCACGCTGTTTGCGTCGCGTCAGATCATCACCGGCATGACTGCCGGTGCGGTCAAGGGCTAGGTGATGGCGGCAAGGGCAACCCTCCTCGCCACGCTGACGACGAAGGAGGCGGAGGCCAGCTTCCTGCGCGCCGCAATGGTGCAACTGGGCGTGTCCGTGAAGCTTGTCGACATTTCCCTTCATGCCGGGGCATCCACCCTCGACGGCGACGAAAAGAAGCGCCGCATGGCCGAGGTCGCTGCGCACATAGGTCACGATCTCGCCGGCAAGCGGGCGGAGGAGATCGGTGTCGTGGTCGGTATCGGGGGCGGAACCGGTGGCGAGATCGTGCTGCAGGTCTTCGATGCGCTTCCGGCCCTGCATCCCAAGATCCTGATTACGCCACTGCCATTCGATCCGCGTCCGGCGCTGGCGGACAAGGTGTTCATCATCGTGCCGACACTCGTGGACATACTCGGCCTGAACGACTTGCTGCGGCAGGCCCTCGAGGCGGCAGCAGCAGTGGTCGCGGGCGTGTGCAATCAGCCCGTGCCAGCGCCGCAATTGGCGGAGCCGATGATTGGGCTGACCGCACTCGGTGCGACCGGCGTCGCGGTGGCCAGCATTGAGGCCGGGCTGCGGGACCGGGGCGAAGCATGCGCGGTCTTTCACGCCAACGGGTTCGGTGGGGCGGGATTTGCGCGATTTGCCGAGGAAGGCGCCTTCAAGGCCGTGGTAGACCTGACCTGCCACGAACTGAACCGGCTGCTCTTTGCAGGCGACCATGTTTCCATGAAGAACAGGTTCACCGCTGCCGCCGATCTGCCGCAGATCGTTCTTCCCGGCGGCCTGAACTTTCTCGGGCTCGGGCCTGTCGACACCTTGGAGCCGGCCCACAGCGCCCGGCCGCACTATCAGCATTCGAAGCAATTCACTCACGTCAAGGTCTTGCCCGAGGAAATGGCGGAGGCGTGCGAGATTCTCGCCGGACATTTGAACGACGCCAATTCGCCGGTGCATGTGATCGTCCCAATGGGCGGGTTCTCGCACCGCGACTGCCCTAGCGGCGAAATCGAGGACGAGGCGCTGCGCATCCTTTGCTTCGAGATGCTAGTCGCGCGAGCTCGCCACTACGAAGTCGAGTCCATACCGCATCACATCAACGAGCCGCCAACGGCGCAACGCGTGCTCGAACTCCTGAAACCATATCTCTGAGGGCCTGGCATGTCGGCAAAATCTGACCTCGCGACAAAGAAGGATGACCTGATCGCCATCGCGAAACGTTGCTTTGACCTGCGCCTGCAGACCAATGCAGGCGGCAACCTCTCCGTTCGGCTAGCAGACCGCAATGCGATCATCATTAAGGCCTCGGGCGTCGGCTTCAACGAATGCACCCGGGAGAACCTGCAGGTTGCAATGCTGGACGGGACGATTCTGCCCACGGCATTGGATCTAAAGCCGTCCAAGGATCTGGAATTTCATCTTGATCTCTACAGGCGCCGCGACGACGTAGATGCCGTGGTCCATTGCCACAGCCCCTGGGCAACAGGATACGCAAGCACGGGCCTGGAAATACCCTGCCTGACGGTGCAGACTGTCGAGAAGGTCGGGCGCATCCCCCTGATCCCATTGTCCGAGAACGGCGGACCTCAGACTGCTGCGCAGATCGGGCCGGTCTTTGACGACCCGGCGGTCAAGGCCGCGGTGCTTGCCAATCATGGCACGATCGGGGTCGGCAGGACACTGATGGCCGCACAGTACCTTGCCGAGCTCATTGAGGAGACGGCCCATATCGCCTTCGTGCGCGACACGCTGACGATTGCGTTGCGATGCAAGGAGCCGCAGATGCCCGTGCACGGTACGCATGAAGATGAACGACATTTGCCCGACCGGACATGAGAACCAAAGCGGCACGCATCTGGAGGGCAACATGCAATCACGCTGGGATGACTCGGAACTGCGGGCACTGACCTCAAGCTACGTCGGCAAGGGAGTCAACGAAGACCTTGCGATCCGGACCTATACCACGCGTCTTCTGGGGCGGGAGCCCCGGCTCGTTCTGCATGGCGGCGGCAACACCTCGGTAAAGACGCGGATGGCGGATGCGCTCGGCGTCGTGCACGAGGTGCTCTGTGTCAAGGGCTCGGGCTGGGACATGGACACGATCGAACCCGCCGGCCTGCCGGCGGTTGAACTGGCTCCATTGGCCGCGCTGGCGCGCATTCCGCGGCTGCGCGATGTGGACCTGGTTGCGGCGCAACGACGCCTGCTTCTCGATTCCAGTGCCCCGAATCCCTCGATCGAGGCGGTCCTGCATGCGATATTGCCGCACAAGCACGTCGATCACACACATTCGAATGCCATCATCTCGCTGACCAACCAGGAGAACGGCGAAGAAATCATCCGTGACCTGTTTCCGGACACGACGGTCATTCCCTATGTCATGCCGGGTTTCATTCTTTCTCAGAGAATCCGGAAGGAGCTGGATGAATCACCCGCGCCGAAGCACCTCATCCTGATGTGCCACGGGATCTTCACCTTCAGCGATGACCCGCGCCAGTCCTATGACGACATGATCCACATGTGCACAGCTGCGGAAAATCGGCTGGACGCCGGCGCCCCACGGCCGTTCGTCCGGACCAGGCTTCCGGCAAGGGCGCCTGGCGTGAGCGAGGTCGCACCGTTGGTTCGCGGCGCATTGGCGCGGCCGAGCGACGTGGAAGGGCGGCCCGTCCGCTGGATCCTGGACTTTCGCACTTCCGAGCAGATCCGGGCATTTGTCGACGGTGCGGACGCTAGCGACTATGCAACTCGTGGCAATGCTGCGCCAGATCACTCGATCCGGATCAAGCGTTTCGGCTTGGTGGCGCCGGCTCCTGCGAGCGGTGAGTTGGAGGTGTTCGCTGCTGCGCTGTCCGCCAGCGTGAGGACCTATTGCAACGAATACGTCGCCTATTTTGAGCGCAACAGCGCCCGGGCGGGTGGCGGGCTCACGCAGCTTGATCCCTTGCCGCGCGTCGTCTACGTGCCGGGAGTGGGCCTGTTCGGCGTCGGCAAGTCGGCGAAGGACGCGGCGGTCTGTGCGGACATTGCGGAAGCGACGGTGGATGTGATCAGCAGGGCCGAGGGGATCGGGACATTCGTGGCGCTGCCCGAAGAGGATCTCTTTGACATCGAGTACTGGTCGCTCGAACAGGCGAAGCTGGCAAAGTCGCTCGAGAGACCCCTGCATCGGCAGGTCGCGATAGTGACAGGTGGCGCAGGCGGTCTCGGCCTCGCGACGGCAAGGCTGCTGAAGTCCGAGGGTGCCGAGGTTGCGATCCTGGACATTGACGCCGAGCGGGTCGATCTGGCGGCGTTCGAGACCGGCGCCATGCCGGTCGTCTGTGACGTCACGGCACCCAGTTCAGTAGAGGACGCTATCCATCAGGTTGCGTGTCGGTTCGGCGGCATCGACATTCTGGTCTCCAATGCAGGCGCAGCGTTTCAGGGCGCGCTCGACAGGGTCGAAGACGCCTTTTTCCGCGATGCATTCGACCTGAACTTCTGGTCGCACCACTTGGTGGCGCGTGCGTGTGTACGGATCATGACGGCGCAAGGAACAGGTGGCGCCATCGTCTTCAATGTATCGAAGCAGGCACTGAATCCGGGTCCCGGGTTCGGTCCCTACGGCACGTCCAAAGCCGCGCTGATGGCGCTTGTTCGCCAGTATGCGATCGAATTTGGCGGATCGGGAATCACCGCGAACGCGGTCAATGCCGACCGGATCCGCACCATGCTCCTGACGGATGAACTTGTTGCAGAGAGAGCCGCCGCACGTGGCGTCACGCAGGAAGAGTACATGCGCGGAAACCTCCTGAAGCGAGAGGTGACTGCAAGAGACGTCGCTGAAGCGTTTCTTCACCTCGCCAAGGCAACAAAGACGACTGGCGCGATCCTTACGGTGGACGGCGGCAACGTGGCGGCAATGGTGAGATGACGTTCCCTGTGGAGGCGAGCCACCAACAAAGGCACGTGAGGCGAATTTCTCCATAGCTGATCCTTGGTGCGCATGGCGGTTGGGCGCAGGGCATCACATTGATCGAGGATGAGCCGGTGGACTCTTCCTTTACCATTTCCGGCACGATGTGCATTCACACCGTTTTCCGAAGCATTGCCGGGAGCGGCAAAGGGGCGGACACGGCCTGTTGCCACCCTTTCCTCGCCTTCGTCCCGTCTGCTACCGACGGGACGGGCCAAGGGTCCGGGAGCGCCGTGCGCCTGACAGGTGTAGAAGTCGAATCCGAGAGGTCGATCTCGACGATGTAGTCGTGGCAGCATCGCCGGACTATGCTCTTGGCGCACGAGGCGGCCACACTTGCGGCTGTTTCTGCAAGCATCTAGAGAGCGGTCCAACTGACAGGTGCGACCCGATGAGTCACGGATACGATACCGGGCGGTTGAATTTGCCGTTTGTTGGCATTTCGACATTTGCCAAGGCGCCCTATGAGCCCGACTGGACCAAGATCAACGCTGACGTAGCGATACTGGGCGCACCGTTTGACTTTGGCACCCAATGGCGCGCGGGCGCCCGGTTCGGCCCCCGGAGCATTCGTGAGGCTTCGACCCTGTTTTCGTTTGGCCATGCTGGCGCCTACGACCACGAAGACGATGTGACTTATCTGGCCGACACGCGCATTGTCGATCTTGGCGATGCCGACATCGTTCATACCGATACGCTCGCCAGTCACGCCAACATCGAAGCCGGCGTGCGCGCCATTCTTGGCTCGGGAGCGATGCCCGTTGTCCTGGGTGGCGACCATTCGATCAACATTCCCTGTGTCGCCGCATTTTCGGATCAGGAGCCGATTCACGTCGTGCAGATCGACGCGCATCTCGATTTCGTCGATGAACGGCACGGCGTTCGATTCGGCCATGGCAACCCGATGCGCCGCGCCGCGGAACGCTCGTGGGTTTCCGGCCTGTCACAGATCGGGATGCGGAACGTCTCTTCAACGGCAAAGGAGGGTTATGACGATGCGCGGCGGATGGGTTCGGACATCGTCTCGGTTCGCCAGTTCCGTGCCATGGGTGCCGACGCCATGTTGGAGCGGATTCCTGGTGGGGCAAGATACTATGTCACGATAGATATCGACGGATTTGACCCGTCGATTGCGCCGGGAACGGGGACGCCCAGCCACGGCGGCTTTCTCTATTACGAAATCCTTGAATTCCTGGATGGCCTCACCCGCCGAGGCACCGTTGTAGGAATCGACCTCGTCGAGGTTGCGCCGGACTATGACCATTCAGGCTCTACCGCGATCCTCGCGGCCCAGTTGCTCTTGAACCTCATCGGGCGGGCTTTCGCATCCAAGGCCCCAAACGGGTTCAACACTGACGGCAAGGACGTCGCCCGCTGAGGACATAGGAATGTGCCGGGCGCTGTCCTTGATCCTTGCCACGGGGCACCCACCTCGGAACTTGCACAAAGTACTGTCGCGATCCGGCGACAGAGCATCCATGCATTGAGCTAGCTATACCCGGCTTCTGCCCCCATCGGCGGTTTCCCGGAATTCGGTTCCGAGCTTTTCACATCTCTTTCCGCAGGCGGGCGTCGTGATGGCATTCCACGACCGTCCTGTCGCCGAGGCGTGGTCGGTATCCAACTTGTTCCAGGCCCTGGCGGCAGCGGTCCCATCACAGGATGAACCGGGGAGGTGATGGAAAGGGGCAATGGTTTTCGTGTACCCTGGAAAGGCGTGATTCCTTGCCGGCGAGAACCACCCGCAACACTTCTCGCTCCGGTTGGCAGCGTGTGTGCGAGGTCCCGAACTCAATCTTTTGAAGCCGCAACGAATTTCGGGACTGTCTGCCAGATTGCCGCGTCGCGTCGCCGATTCAACCGCAGTTGATCGATCCTGGCTACTCCGGGTCCAATCCAAGCCTGACATACGCCTCGACCGGCGCTTCATGCAGAGCCATGACCCGTCGCACTTCAGCTTCGAGGCGCGACGTGGTGGCACCGTCGCGGATGGGAAGTTCCTGCCCCGGGTCATTCTCGAGATCGTACAAAACGGTAACCGTGTCCTCAACTGCTGCGCCCTGTCCTCTTGCTTCGCCCTTGCGAGCAGGAATCTTTATCACGGGATAGCCCTGCATGAAGTCAAAGCCGCGCACCATTTCCGCGCCTTCGAACTCAGTCGCGGCAAAGAACTCCTGCTGGTGGGTTGGCATCAGCGTGTACTCAAATATGTTCTGGGCATCCAGATCGTATGGTCCCTCCGGATAGAGAAAGTAGGTGTACCGACCGTCGGTCACGTTTAACGCGGCGCCGAATTGACCGTAGAGCGCGACCTTGCGGCTTGTCTCGTCCCTGTCCAGGACTGGATCAAGTGGACACCCGCATACGGTGTCAGGGACTTCTGCGCCGTGCCATTCGAGCAACGTCGGCATCAAGTCGATGTTCTGCGTAAGCGACATGCGGCGCTGTCCGGCATGTTCAGCAAAGCGCGGATGGCAGACGATCAGCGGTATGTTGGCGATTTCGTTGTAGAACGGCATTCGGCTCTTGGCCCACCAGTCGTGTTCGCCAAGCATGAATCCGTGATCCGTGGTCATGATGACAGCGGTGTCGGCCCACATGCCGTTGGCATCCATGTAGTCGAGGAGTTTGCCGAGATAGGCGTCGCACATCGACACGAGCGCCAGGTAGTTCGCCCGGATCTCCTCGATTTCGAGCGCGCTCTCTTCGACCCGCTTGTAGATCGGCCAGTCGAGCTTCGGCCCATTGTACCCGGTCGCGTAACGCGACCGAAACCGATCCGGCGCCGCGAACGGTTCATGCGGGTCGAAGCACTCCAGCTGCAGGAACCAGTCGTCCGCATCCCGGTTCGCGTCAAGAAACTCTATCGCGCGGGCGAAGCATCGTGGCAGCGAATACTCCTCTTCGGCCGAGATGAACTCGCGGTTGATCATTCCCCGTGCTCGCCCCCCTGCCGCTCCGGGAGGCGCGTACTGCACTGAGTGGTATTCCTTGCGAAACTTGGCATCCGGGACATCGACAAGCGCTTTCCATGGATCCCACTCCTGCCCGCGTTCCAGCTCCCAGGTGGCGAACCGGTTTTGGTAGTTCAGGCCTCCGTCCTCGAAGTAATGGTAGTGGTCCGTGATCAGGTGCGAGTGGATCCCGTTGCGCCGCATGATGTCGGGAAAGCAGACATCGAACGGCTCCAGGGGACCCCAGGAGCGGTGCATGAAGTTCAGGCGGCCGGTCTGGATGTCGCGTCGTGCTGGCATGCAGGGAAGCGATCCGACGAAATGGTTCTCGAACGTGATACCGCGCCGGGCCAGGCGGGAGAAGTTTGGCGTGAATGCAGAGCCGCCGTAACATTCCAGCACGCGCCTGTTCAAGCTGTCGAACATCAGCAGAATCGTCTTCATGGATTCTGGTCTCCCGCATGCACCGTCGGCGATGCCTGTCGCCTGCGTTCGGCCCAAAGCGACCAGACCAGCAGCACCAGTGCGGCGATCAGCATTCCGAGCGAGAGGGGTTCCTTGAAGAGCGGCGAAATGTCGCCGTCAGTGAACATCAGCCCCTGCCGCAGTTTCGCTTCCGCAACCTTGGCAAGGACGTATCCGATCACGAACGGCCCGAGGTTGAACCCGGCACGTTCAAGGAGGAAACCCACGACTCCGAAACCGAGCATCGTCCACACATCGAACATCGTGTTGTTGAGCGAAAATACCCCGACCACGCAAAACACCATGATCGCAGGGAGGAGGAAGGCCTTGGGAATGGTCGAGACGCGCACATAGACGCGAATCAACCCAAGCATCAGCGCAAACATGACGAATGTTGACACGAAATAGACACCGATGACGTTCCAGACGATTTCGGGGTTGGTCGTGAAGAGCAGCGGTCCGGGCTGCAGCGAGTGAATCGTAAGCGCGCCAATCAGGATCGCATCGGTGACTGATCCGGGGATGCCGAGGGAAATCAATGGAATGAGCGCACCGCCGACCGTGGCGTTGTTGGCTGCCTCAGATGCAACGATCCCTTCCTCGGATCCCTTGCCGAATCGTTCCGGAGTCTTCGAACCCAGCCGCGCGAATAGATAGGCCAGGGCTGATCCGACGGAAGCACCTACGCCGGGAAGAATGCCGATGAACGTGCCGACGAGAGAGGACCGGACGAGATTGACGGCCTGTTGCTTGAGGTCCCGGACCGACATGAACATGCCTCTGCTTGAAAACGCCACCTTCTCCTGTCGTGATTTCAAGTCGAACACGTCCGCGAAGATCTGGCTCACCGCGAAGATTCCGATGAGGACCGGAAGCAGCTTGAACCCGCCGATGAGATCATTGGCACCGAAGGTCAACCGAACTTCACCGCCTGAAGGGTCAATGCCGGGAAAGGTGACGAGCATGCCCAGGAATCCCATGATCAGCCCCTTGATCACGTCTCCGCCGGCGACAGAAGCAATGAGCGCCATGGCCATCATCACGAGAGCGAAGTAGTCGAAGGGCGTCAGTCTCACCGCAAGTTCCGACAGAGGTTCGGAAATCGAGGCGAGCGCCACCCACGCGATCAGCGAGCCGATGAAAGACGCGGTGATGCCGAACCCAAGCGCCCGACCGGGCTGTCCCGACTTTGCCAGCGGATATCCGTCAAGCGTCGTCATCACTGCCGCGGGTGATCCGGGCATGCGCAGCAGAGTTGCCGTTATCAGGCCGCCGGCGATCGATCCCACGTACATCGCGACGAGCAGGGTCGTGGCGTGCAGCGGCGACATGTGAAAGGTGATCGGAAGCGTCAGGGCGATCAGCATTGATCCCGTCAGTCCCGGAATCGCTCCGACCACGATCCCGGAGAACACACCCGTAAGGATGAATGCCATCTGCAACCATGTCAGGGTCCCGAGGATGCCGTCGATCACGTTTCCGCTCCTCAGAACGCGCCCGGGAGGCGGATAACGAAGAACCGGGTCAATGCAAAGAACAGGGATGCGGAGAGACAGACCGCGACGGATGCCGCAAGGAGTACGGAACGCAGACCCCACCCTCTCAGGGCAATGGTCGCGGCGAACAAGAACAGGACCGTGATGGCGACGAAGTGTCCAGCCTCGTACTGAAACGCCAGCATATAGGCGACGAGAAAGCAGAAAAACAGCACCAGGGCACGGGGCGTGCTTTCAATGTTGGCAACGTCTTCCGTCGTTGCGTTCCAGTCTCCGGTGCCGGATTCTTCGCGACGGCCGCGGAGGACCGTGCGGGCGAGAACGAGCAGGCAAAGGACAATCAGGACGGAAGCTACCATTTCCGGTGCCGCACCTGGACCAAGCGGGTCGAACTCGCCGCCCGGCAGTTTCAGTGCATCGACGAGAACGACGACGCTGACCAGAAACAGCGCCAGCGTTACCCAAAATTCGGCAGATCGAAACACGGAATTCATGAACACTCCCGTCCCGGTCGGCAACGACCGTGTCGCCGTCGCCGACCGGGCTGGTCCGCAGCCGCAGTGCGGGATCAGTTCAGGCGGTTACTTCGTGGCGGCTCTCGCTGCAACAGGCGCAATCGCATCCCATTGCCGGTCCATTTCCTTCATGAGGCCTTCACCCGCCTGGAACGCGCCTACCATGCTCTTTTTGGCCAAGAAGTCCTGCATGCCGTCATCTTCGAGCGCAGCCTGCACCATTGCCGCGAATCCTTCTACCGCTTCCGCCGGAGTGCCCTTCGGTGCGAAGTACCATCCGTCCACGCAGAACTGGAAGTCATAGCCGAGTTCCTTGAACGTAGGCACGTCGGGGAAGTTCACGTGACGCACGGGCCCGGCATAGGCGAGAAGCCGGACGGGACTCTCTGGATCGGGCATTCCGTCGGCGCCGAGCGCAAAGTTTGTGGCTCCTGCAGCGGAAAACCCCGCAACCTGGACCCTTCCGCCCTTGAACTCCGGAAACGTGCCAGCGTCGCCGCCAGTCTGAACGAAACGGAACTTCGCTCCGTCTCGCAGGTCCTCGACCATGATTCCGTAGACATGGTTGATGGCGCCGAGGTTGGCCCCGTGGACCAGAGTGTTTGGTTCCGCCGCAGCCTTGTCGAGCAGGCCGTCAAGGGTTTCGATTCCAGTGTTCTTGTGAACCGAGGTCGTCTGGCAGAACTGTCCCAGTCTGACGACGGGTTCAAAGTCCTTGTAACCGAAGTCGATTTTTCCTGCGGCCTGCAAGGTCATCATCGCCGTGTGCATGACAACGAAGTTGTGACCATCGGGTTCCTGGTCCTTCGCCTGACGCAGCCCGATCGGGATCGGGCCGCCGATGTTGAAGATCGTGATCGGCTGGTCGACGATGCTTGCGTCGGCAGCCGTCTTCTGCAATTGCCGGGTCATCTGATCGACAGCTCCAGCCCCGGCCTTCCACGGAACCGTGATCTTGATTGGCTTTTCCGGCCACTCGGCGAATGCCGGCGTGGTCAGAAGCGCGGCTGCCAGCACGGCACATGCTGCAGTCATTGAAACTCTCATGTTCTCCTCCTGCTGATTGGCCGGCTATCTCCGGGATTGCCGGCTGGTAATCGATCATGAAGGAGCATGCCCCGCCGTCCCTTAAAAGAAAAATGAATTCTGGCGCATAATTCATGACGGAATCGCATAAGCAGCGATCAGTGAACCTCCATGCCTTCGGCGACGTCCCGCAGGATTTCGATAAGCGTTGCAGAACGTTCCGAGAGCGTTCGGGACTTCAGCCAGGTCGCCGCGTAGGACATCCTGATCGTCGGCTTCCAGGGCCGGACTACGTGGCGCCCCTGGGGAATTCCGGTTGGGCTGAATGGATCGCTGATCCCGACACCCATGCCAGCTGCCACGAGATGGCAGCTTGCGATCGCCGTCGAGGTTTCAATCGCTATTGGAAGCGGGTGCTTCGCCTCAAGCATGCACTTGTCCGCAAGCTGGCGCAGCCTTGTTTTCCTGACGGGAACGATGAGCCGCTCTTCGCGCAATTCGGAAGGACCAATGACGGATCTCTCGGCAAGTGCATGGCCCGCTGGAAGCAGTGCAACTGCATTGACGGAAACGAACTCGTGGGCTTCGAGCAACGGGTGTTCCACCGGCATCAGCGTGAGGCCGATGTCGGAGTTCTGGTTGACAATCCAATCTTCTATGTCCAGCCGGTCGACCCAGTTCACCTCGAGGCGCAGTTCGGGATACAAAGACTGAAAGCGGCGCAGGGACACGGGGACAAGATCGCTGAACAGCAGGGGACCGATCGCGGAAATCCTTAGAGGGCTTCCGCGCTCGAGACGGATGTCCTCCACAATTCCGGGGAGCGCGTCCAACCCGGTCAGCGTCGACTCGATCATCCTGTAGAATCTGCGACCCTTGTCCGAGTGCACCAGGTGACGGCCGCGCCTTTCAAACAGCTGGAATCCCAGATCGGCTTCAAGCGCGGCCAAGGCTCTGCTAACCGCCGGTTGGGTCAGCGACAGGAGTTCGGCTGCAGCGGTCGTTGAGCCGGTGCTGACGATCGCCTGGTAGGCCTTGAGCTGCCTGATGCGGAGATTCTTCATCTTTTCCATAGCCATGCAGCCGGTGTAAGTCTTGATAAACGAATCTGCACCGCTTTGGAACGATTCACTCCCCACGGGACGCAGGTCTGGTACAGTTCACTTGTCTCCTTGACGTTCTGGTTGCGAGTCATGCAGCGAGCGCGACCGGTCGGTTGTCGCTGGCGGATTGCCGGGGCTTCCAGCTGCAGCTGCGGTCCGGGCACGGCACCAGCGCGGCCCGCGCCAGATCTAGATTGGCATGGCGGGACGACCAGCGGAGCCTGGCGCCCCGGTTCGCACCTTGGAGGATTGGTACGGCTTCGTGCCTTGTCACGAGGTCATGAGGGAGGCCGGAGGAGCGTCGCCTGACGGCAATCTGCAGCACCCGAACGATTCGAAGGTCGCCCGACGCGAGATCTGCAGCCCACGCTTCGACGCCTCCGAAGAGTGCGGAGCCACGTCCCGAGGACACGGTCCTTCCGTCGGTCATGCCGGGACCGGACAGTGAGACCGGGCGGCTGACGCGTAGGCGCGGAAAGGAACCGGGGCCTGCAGTCGCGGGACGAAGCGGTGTTCTGGCAGGCAAATTCTCGTCAGCCGTGAAGGCGCTTCTTGCCGACGCGTCTTGCCGGTGACCGCGTCACGGCATCCTCTGAAACACTTGCAGAAACCTCAAAGGTGTCAACTGCGGAACATTGGCGGCCGGGCGTCGGTCCAGGCGCCGTTCGCCGCGCCCGATGCCGCGACGGCGTGGATTGCGGCCACTGAGCGCAGCCCGTCCTCCGCGCCGGGCACGAAGTCAGCGGCGCTGTCCGCCTCGCGACCTTCCTTTCTGGCGCGAATGTGTTCGGCGAGATCGCGGTAGATGTTCGCGAAGGCTAGCGGCAGGCCTTCGGCATGACCGATCGTCATCCTGCTCGCCCGGTCGGCACCGGGAGAAAGGCTGGACTCCCCGCGTTCGATGACCTGAAGCCGTTCGCCCAGGGGCATCCAGTACAACTGGTTCGGTTGCTCCTGGGACCAAAGAAGGCCGCCAGTCTCTCCGAACACCTGGATTTCCAGCCCATGCTGACGACCGACGGCAACCGATGATGTCCAGAGCCGTCCCGTTGCACCGCCATCCATGCGGAAGTTGACCATGGCGTCGTCTTCCAGTTCGCGGCCTGCGACACAGGAAACGCAATCGGCCGAAATACGCTGCACATGCTGTCCCGTGACGAAACTTGCCAAGTGGAGCGCATGGATGCCGCAATCCGCAAACTGAGCCGAGACACCGGCCTGTTCCGGATCGTAGCGCCAGCGAACGCGCGGGTTGTCGGCATCAGCCGCATCGGCGTGGTGTCCGTGGGCGAAATTGGCAACCACAAGGCGGACCTTGCCCAGGTCTCCGCGCGCGACCATCGCCCTCATGTGTCGCACGAGGGGATAGCCGGAATATCCATAGTTGACGGCGCAAATGCGGCCTGTGCCGCGGCAAAGGCGCACGATCTCCTCAGCCTCCACGACGGTGATCGTCATCGGCTTTTCGCAAAGCACGTCGAACCCTGCCAGGAGGAAGGCCTTCGCAATCTCGAAGTGGGTAGCGTTTGGCGTGGCGACGGTGACCAGGTCAATCCGGTCCGGGCGCGCGGACTCGCCCTTGAGCATCTCCTGCCAGCCGCCATAGGAACGGTCCCCTGGGAGACCGAGTTCCCGGCCGTAGGCCCTCGCCGCCTCGGGTCTGTGGTCGAGGGCGCCCGCCACGAAGGCGAATTCGCCGTCCATTGCGGTTGCCAATCTGTGCGCCGGCCCGATCTGGCTGCCCTTGCCGCCTCCGATCATGCCCCAGTTCAGTTTCTGCATGGGATGTTCTTTCCGCCGGTGCCACGGCCCCCAGTTCCGGTCCTGACTGGGTGTCGGCCGCGCCGCATGCAGTTTGGCCGAAAGAGACGTCCCGACCGTGGGCGGAGCTTCGCGACCCGTCCGTTTCTGCACCCGCCTACTCGGCGGGTGCGATTCGTGCAAGGACAGGGCTTGTGCGCACCATCAAGCGAAAGGCCGCACGAAGGCGGCCTGGTCCACTCACGTGGCGACGCCTATCCCTGACGCGCCTTGAACCTGCGCTGCGTCTTGTTGATTACATAGACGCGGCCCTTGCGGCGCACTACGCGGCAGTCGCGATGCCGGTTCTTCAGCGAACGAAGCGAGTTCCTGACCTTCATCGGCTCTCTCCTGATCGCGGCGCGAAACGCGCCCTGTTCCCTTGTGCCGCATGATTGCGGCGGCGAATGGTGGGCGGTACTGGGATCGAACCAGTGACCCCTACGATGTCAACGTAGTGCTCTACCGCTGAGCTAACCGCCCATTCCAACAGCGAGGCGCGGGGTCTGGCCCCGCGCCAACCGGGCATCCCATACTGCCTGGCCCGTCACATTTCAAGGGCTTTTGACGACGCAGAAGGTTGGATATAACGGCCAGGATGCCGCGGGAGCCGTCACATGCGGGTATATGACCTGAAGATGCCTGTCATTCGCACGACCAGCGTCGTGTTCGCGTCGCCGCATTCTGGTAGGGCGTATGCACGGGACTTCGTGAAGCGCTCTGTTCTTGATGAGCAAACCCTGAGATCCTCGGAGGATGCCCATGTCGACAAGCTCTTTGCGGCCGCGCCGGACCACGGAGCGCCGCTGCTTGCGGCGGTCGTGCCGCGCGCCTGGATCGACGTGAACAGATCGGTTGACGAACTGGATCCGTCCCTGATCGAAGGCGTGCACGAACGCGCGCCCAACCCGCGCGTGGCCTCGGGCCTCGGCGTTGTTCCGCGAGTGGTGGCAAATGGCAGGGCGATCTACCGGGGCAAGATCTCGCTTCGCGAGGCCATGGCGCGGATTGATGAAGTCTGGCGCCCCTGGCACGAGGCGGTCTCGGCGCTGATGGACGAGAGCATGGACCGCTTTGGAGAGGCGATCCTTGTCGACTGCCACTCCATGCCACACGAGGCAATCGACACGATCCCTCATCGGCAGGGCTCCCGTCCCGACATCGTCCTTGGCGACAGGTTTGGCACGGCTGCGGCATGCGATGTGGTCGATCAGGTCGAGGCGGCCTTTGCCGCGGCCGGGCTGAACGTGGCCCGGAACGCACCATTCGCCGGCGCATTCGCGACACAAAGGTACGGCCACCCGTCGCGAGGCCGCCACGTTGTCCAGATCGAGATCGATCGATCACTCTACTTGAACGAGCGGACAGTCCGGCCGAACGGGAACTACCGGACGTTCCGAAAGCTGATTGACGAGGTGGTTGCCGAAATCGCCGGAATCGGCCGCACGGACATGTCCTTGGCCGCTGAGTAGCGTCGCCGCGCCTTCCGGCATCCGCATCAAGAGAAAGGGCGCCCGCAGGCGCCCTTTCCGGTTCCCGTTCGATGTTCCTATCCGCTTTCGAGCGGCAGGGCCACGAAGCGCGGGTCGCCGTCTCGCTGCACAAGGATCACGATTGTCTTCCGGCCTGCTTCGCGAGTGTCCTCGATCTTGGCCTCGAACTCGGCAATGCTGCTGATTTCTTCCTGTCCGGCCTCGATGATCAGGTCTCCGATGCGCAGGCCCTTGTCGAAGGCCGAGCTGTCTTCGGCCACGTCCTGAATGATCAGGCCTTCGGCGGTCTCCGGAAGGCCGAGCTGCTCGCGCAGCGCGTCGGTCAGTTCGGAAAGCGTCAAGCCGAGATGCTTGCCGGACGTCGGGTCCGTGGCATTCGCCGAAGCCGGAACGGCGCCGTCGGCGTCCTCGCGGCGGCCGAGAGTGACCTTGAGCGTCAGGAACTCTCCCTCCCGGAAGACCTTGATTCGAACCTCCTTGCCGACAGTTGCCTCGCCGACCTGGCGCACGAGGCCGCGCGTATCGTCGACTTCAACGCCGTCGAAGGAAAGGATGACGTCGCCGGTCTCGATTCCCGCGTCCATTGCGGGGCCTTCGGGGACATTGGTCACGAGCGCGCCACGGACCTCGGCAAGTCCGAGACCTTCCGCAAGATCAGCAGAAACGTCCTGGATTCGGACACCCAGCCATCCGCGCCGGGTTTCGCCGAAGTCGCGCAGCTGGTTGATCACGTTTTTCGCCACGCTTGCCGACATTGCGAATCCGATGCCGATCGATCCGCCAGTGGGCGAAAGGATCGCGGTATTTACGCCGATCACGTCACCATCCATGTTGAACAACGGGCCGCCCGAGTTGCCTCGGTTGATGGCGGCGTCGGTCTGGATGAAGTCGTCGTAGCTTCCCGCGAGCGCTCGGCCACGGGCGGAAACGATTCCGACAGAAACTGAAAAGCCCTGTCCCAGCGGGTTCCCCATGGCCATGACCCAGTCACCGACACGGGCCTCCGTGCTGTCGCCCCAACTGACATACTTGAGAGGCCTTTCACTTTCGACCTTCAGAAGGGCGAGATCGGTATTGGCATCGGTGCCGACGATCTCGGCTTCGAGCTCAAATCCCTCGAAGAACTCGATCAGGATCTTGTCGGCAGACTGAATGACATGCCTGTTGGTGACGATGTAGCCGTCTTCCGAGATCACGAATCCGGAACCCAAAGCATGACCGCGTCGCGGACGATTGCCGCCGGGGTCGTTGCGTTCCATGAAGTCGCGGAAGAACTCTTCAAATGGCGAGCCTTCAGGCACCATCGGGCCGGGCTGCATCGCCGTGGCCAACTTGGCGGTTGTGGTGATGTTCACGACGGCCGGGCTGACCTCCTCGGCAAGGTCGGCAAACGTGTCGGGCCGTGACTGCGCCGAAGCCGTGATTGCCTGCGCCAGGACCAGCGCGGCACCGAGAACGAGAGGCCCAAGCGCCGCCAGTCCAGGCATGCGTGGCGGGGCGAATTCAAGATCTTTCACGCTTTCCTCCATACGATCAAGTTTGCGTCGAACCAGGCACGACGTTTGATTGGCAGCATTTCAGATAGAGAGCGGTGCATTCAAGCCAATGCCCAATCGCGCCGCTTCACTCTGATGTGAAGGCGATGCAGTGACGTGCAAGCCCGGGGGGGCCGGGATGAAGGTGCGGGTCCGTGTCGCCGCCGCTGTTCTGCGCACTTGCCGGAAGTAAAAAAAGGGTGCCTCGCGAGGCACCCTCCTTCTTTCGGGTTGGCCCTGTCGGTCTTCAGCAGCTGTAGTACATCTTGAATTCGACCGGGTGAGGCGTGTGCTCGTAGGCGTAGATCTCTTCCCACTTGAGTTCCATGTAGCCCTCGATCTGGCTGCGGGTGAAGACGTCGCCCTGAAGCAGGAAGTCCATGTCGGATTCCAGTTCGGCCATCGCCTCGCGGAGGCTTGCGCAGACCGTCGGGATTCCCTCCAGCTCTTCGGGGGGCAGATCGTAGAGATCCTTGTCCATCGGATCGCCTGGGTCGATCTTGTTCTTGATGCCGTCGAGACCGGCCATCAGGAGCGACGCAAACGCGAGATAGGGGTTCGCGGCGGGATCGGGGAAGCGAACTTCCACGCGCTTGGCCTTCGGACTCTCAGTCCACGGAATCCGGCACGACGCCGAGCGGTTCCGAGCCGAATACGCCCTCAGCACCGGAGCCTCGAAGCCCGGAATCAAGCGCTTGTAGGAGTTCGTCGCCGGATTGGTGAAGGCGTTGAGCGCCTTCGCGTGCTTGAGCACGCCTCCGATGTAGTAGAGCGCCTCCTGGCTGAGATCGGCATACCGGTCCCCTGCAAAGAGCGGCTTTCCATCTTTCCAGATCGACTGGTTCACGTGCATGCCCGTTCCGTTGTCGCCTGCGATCGGCTTGGGCATGAACGTGGCCGACTTGCCGTAAGCATGCGACACCTGGTGGATGACGTACTTGTACTTTTGCAGATTGTCTCCCTGATCGGTGAGCGAACTGAAGACGAGGCCAAGCTCGTGCTGGCACGAAGCCACTTCGTGGTGGTGCTTGTCGACCTTCATGCCCATGCGCTTCATCGTCGAGAGCATTTCCGAGCGGATGTCCTGGGCGTCATCGACCGGAGGAACCGGAAAATAGCCGCCCTTGATGCCGGGGCGGTGGCCCATGTTGCCCATTTCGTACTCGGTATCGGTGTTCCACGAACCGTCAATCGCGTCGACCTCATAGCCGACCTTGTTCATTTCGACCGAATAGCGGACATCGTCGAAGATGAAGAACTCAGCTTCCGGTCCCCAGAACGACTGGTCGCCGATTCCGCTGGACTTGAGATAGGCTTCGGCCTTTTCAGACGTCCCACGAGGGTCTCGCTCGTAGTGTTCGCCGGTATCCGGCTCCACGACCGAGCAATGGACCGCCAGCGTCGTCTCCGCGAAGAACGGATCCATGTACGCACTCGAGGTGTCGGGCATCAGCTTCATGTCGGACTGGTCGATCGACTTCCAGCCGGCGATGGAGGAACCGTCGAACATGAGCCCTTCCTCAAGGAAGTCCTCGTCCACCTCGTCTGCGAGCACGGTCACGTGCTGCAGCTTGCCACGAGGATCCGTGAACCGAATGTCCACGTATTCCACCTCTTCGTCCTTGATCGTCTGCAAGACGTCCTTGTTGCTCATGGAGCGGTCCTCCTGTCCTTACTCTGGATGCTGAATGGTCACAGCGCTTCCACCCCGGACTCTCCCGTCCGGATTCGGATGGCTTCGCTGATCTCGCTGACAAAAATCTTTCCGTCTCCGATCTTGTCTGTCTTGGCCGCTCCGACGATGGCCTCGACGGCCGCGTCGACCTGATCGGAGGGAAGCACGACTTCGACCTTCACCTTGGGCAGGAAATCCACGACATATTCGGCGCCTCGATAGAGCTCGGTGTGACCCTTCTGGCGTCCGAATCCCTTCACTTCGACCACGGATATGCCCTGGACTCCGACGTCCTGCAGCGCTTCCTTGACCTCATCAAGCTTGAACGGTTTGATGATTGCCTCAATTTTCTTCATGGCGTTGCCCCCTTGTGCATCTGGCATCAATCATCATGCGCAGCCTGTGCCTGCAATTGCGGCAACCGGAAGTCGCGCTTGGATAGAATGTGCCAAGGGTCCATCTGCCCGTTTTTTAGGCGCCCCGCCTGAAATTCCGCCCGTTTTGGAACGCATGAACGTCATCCGCAATTCTCGTCGGCCGATTGCTCGCACGCACTTGGCGGCGGGTCAAGTGCAACGGTTGCGGGTTGGGGGCGGATTCCGTAATCGCTTCCTTGCCCGAACGGATGCGCCTCCGGAAGCGCTGGCCGGCAGCGCTTGGCGTGGATGGATTGCAAAAGCGATCCAGGCTGCCGCGACCAGGCCAGGAACAAGAGACTTGCCCGGGCTGGGCTGCACGAGTTCCCTGAACGCGACGGTCCATGCACCCGCGATGCGACGATGGTGATCATCACGTGACTGTTCAAGCGGCTTCAACTCAATCAGTATAGGCCTGCAAGACCACCGGAACGGGGCAATGCCAGAGCTCGAACGTCCATGGGCGGAGAAACTGCCGTGTCGCGAGGCGCGGTCGTGACCGTCATTCTGACCGCCGAAGAAATGCGAGCCGTTGAACAGGCCGCCATGTCGAGCGGAGAGGTCACGGGGCTTGAACTCATGGAACGGGCCGGCAGGGGCGTCGTGGAGGCGATCTTCGAGAATTGGCCGGATCTGGCCAGCACCTCGCATCGCGCACACGTGCTTTGCGGCCCAGGCAACAACGGTGGCGACGGGTTCGTCGTGGCACGGTTGCTGAAGGAATGGGGCTGGGAGGTCGAGGCTTCGCTCCTCGGCTCTCCCGGGAAGTTGCCGCCGGACGCGAAAACGAACTACGAGAAATGGCGCCAGCTGTCCGGAACCGAGCCCGACTTGCGGACGGGCAACGCCGAATCCTCCCTCGAGGCCGGGCCACTTCCCGACCTGCTGGTAGATGCTCTCTTCGGAACAGGGCTTTGCCGACCGCTCCGGTCGCCTTTCAGCGATGAACTGGAACGCTGGGGCGGCTTCTCCACTGACGGCAGCACTCGCGAAGTGCCAAGCCGCGGAGGCCCCTTCCGGGTCGTTTCGGTGGACATCCCGAGCGGGCTCTGCTCCGACAGCGGGCGCGTGCTGGGAGCGAGCATCAAGGCCGACCTGACGGTGACGTTTCATGCGTCCAAGCGCGGTCACTTCCTGGATCGGGGCCTGGACCTGTGTGGCATGCTGGCGGTGGTCTCCCTGGGCATTGATGACCGTTCCCGGAGTGACGGAACGAACGCCGCTCCCGCCGCAGGGACGGGCGTCCGA
Organism: Paracoccaceae bacterium; assembly: GCA_965208685.1. GTDB lineage: Bacteria > Pseudomonadota > Alphaproteobacteria > Rhodobacterales > Rhodobacteraceae > JAJEFO01. Next base: position 4,652,550 of record CBDBPL010000007.1, read on the forward strand.
CTGGCAGGCGCAAGTGCCGACCCAAGCCGGCTGGGGAAGGTCCGAGGTCACAAGTACGACCATGGGCACGCCTTGGTTCTGTCGGGCGGACCGGGCCGAACCGGTGCCGCGCGGCTTGCGGCGCGCGGTGCGCTTCGAATCGGCGCGGGCCTCGTCACGATTGCGTGCCCGGAGGCGGCGCTCGCGGAAGTGGCGGGCCAGACGACTGCCGTCATGTGCCGCGTGCTGGATGATGCCGATGCCCTGCGCGAAGCCCTTGAAGACGACAGGCTCACCGCGCTTTGCCTTGGCCCTGGCCTCGGCGTCGGAGAGAGGGCGCGGGCCCTTGTCGAAACGGCGCTCTCCGCTCCCCGATCACGGGCCATGCGGAACGGCGCAAGCACGATGCCGAACGGCGGCGCCATCGGGCAGGAGGGTGACCTGGCGGAAGGTCGGCCGGTCGTCCTCGACGCCGATGCGCTGACCTGTTACAGGGAGGATCCCGAGATTCTCTTCGACGCCCTTCATGAAGCCTGTGTTCTCACCCCTCATGCAGGCGAGTTCGGGCGTCTGTTCCCGGACATTGCGGAGAGACTCGCGGCTGCCGGACCTGCCTATTCCAAGATTGACGCGACCCGCGAGGCGGCCCGGCGCGCGGGATGCACGATCCTCTTCAAGGGTCCGGATACCGTGATTTCGGATTCGAGCGGTCGTTGCGTGATCAACTCGAGCGTTCGGGAGCGGTACGCGCCTTGGCTTGCCACTGCTGGCTCGGGCGATGTTCTGGCGGGCTTCGTCGCAGGCCTTCTTGCCCGCGGATTTGCGCCCTCGGAAGCGGCCGAAACCGCCGCATGGATACACACCGAATGCGCGATTTCGTTCGGGCCCGGGCTTGTTGCCGAGGACATGCCGGAGGAGTTGCCCAGGGTGTTCCGAATGCTTGCCTGATCCCGGACGCCAGGCCGACGGGTTCGCGATCCTGACACGTGGAAAATGCGCCGGCCCGATTGTATCCGGCGTCCCGCGCCACTAGGACGGATGCGAGACACAAGGGGACGCCGATGACCGTTCGCAGCGATCTTGCCGAGACCGTAGGAAACACGCCGTTGATCCGGCTGAATGGCCCGTCCGACGCCACTGGCTGCGAGATTCTCGGAAAGGCCGAGTTCTTGAATCCGGGTCAGTCCGTCAAGGACCGCGCCGCGTTGTATATCATTCGTGATGCGGTGGCGAAGGGTGAATTGAAGGCCGGAGGCACAATCGTGGAGGGTACGGCCGGCAACACGGGCATCGGCCTCGCGCTTGTGGGCGCCTCGATGGGGTTTCGGACGGTCATCGTGATTCCGGAAACGCAAAGCCAGGAAAAGAAGGACATGATCCAGCTCTGCGGGGCAGAGCTGGTACAGGTTCCGGCCGTTCCGTACAAGAACCCGAACAACTACGTGAAGTATTCCGGGCGCCTGGCCAAGCGGCTGGCCGGAACCGAGCCCGATGGCGCGATTTGGGCGAACCAGTTCGACAACGTGGCGAACCGGCAGGCGCATGTGGAGACCACCGGCCCGGAGATCTGGGAGCAGACCGGCGGCAAGATCGACGGGTTCACTTGCTCGGTCGGCTCGGGCGGAACGCTTGCAGGCGTTGCCCAGGCGCTGCAGCCCCGGGGCGTGAAGGTTGGTCTCAGCGACCCGGACGGTTCGGGCCTCTACAAGCTCTACACGGATCAGGATCCGCCCGACGGCGATTCGATCACCGAGGGGATCGGGCAGAGTCGGATCACGGCCAATCTGGACGGCTACGTGCCGGACTTCGCGTACAAGGTGCCGGACAGCGAAGCCTTGCCGGTCGTTTTCGACCTTCTCGAGAAGGAAGGCCTTTGCCTTGGCGGCTCGACCGGCATCAACGTTGCCGGCGCGATGCGCCTTGCGCAGGAGATGGGCCCGGGGCACACGATCGTCACCATTCTCTGCGACTACGGCAACCGCTATCAGTCCAAGCTCTTCAACCCGGCTTTCCTGCGCGAACGGGGATTGCCCGTGCCGTCGTGGATCGGGCGCGACGAGCGCATACTGCCGAAGGTCTTTGCAGAATAGGGACATGCAAGAATCGCATTGCGTTCTGGATGGTCTGGGTCTTCTGGACCCTGGCGACGTCCTTTGCCGTCGCGCAGGTTGCGCCGGACCTCGAGTGGTTTGACCAGTTTGCAGGCGCCGTTGAGACGAGCCTTGGCAAGGACCGGCTTTCTGACAGCGGACTCCAGGGTCTCAGGAACGCCTTGGCCGAATGGAGAGACGAGTTCGTGGAAGCACGGGACACGAACCCTGTTGACGTGGAGGCGCTGCAGGCCCAGATTGATGCGCTGGACCCGCCACACGCAGAAGGCGGGACGGAATCCGCTTCGGTGACCGAGCGTCGATCCGTTCTGGAAGCCGCATTGCAGGCAGCGCTGGCACCCAGGCTCCGGGCGGATGAAGCCCATGCTCGAGCGGACGCCCTGATTCGGCAGATCGACTCGAGGCTTCGTGCAAGGCAGACCGGCCGCTTGTTCGACCTTTCGCGAACGCCTCTGGACCCGAGACATTGACATCGCAGGACGCATCGATCCAATGGGCCGCACTGCCGGTCGACACTGGAGCACACGGGCCGGGATCAAGCGGGGATGCGAAATGACTGACGTTCTCTACCGCGATGCATACCTTCGCGAGGCAACCGGTCGCGTGGCCTCGATCAATGAGCGTGGCGGCATCGTTCTGGACGCTTCCGTGTTCTATCCCACCGGCGGTGGCCAGCCCGGTGACAGCGGACTGCTGCGCTGGGAGGGAGGGGAAGCCCGCATTGCCACGACGGTCAAGGACACGGGCCGTCCGGTCCTGGTGCCGGAAGAGGGCGCATCCGTGCCTGCGTCGGGCACGGAGGTGCAGCAGGTTCTCGACTGGGACCGCCGCTACGGGCACATGCGGGTTCACACGGCCCTGCATTTGCTGTCCGTCGTGATTCCGCTTCCCGTGACCGGCGGGTCGATTTCCGCGGCCAGGGGGAGGCTTGATTTTGACATGGCCGACCCTCCGGAGGACAAGGAGGCCATGGCAGAAGAGCTGAACGCGCTCGTCGCACGCGATCTCGAGGTCAGCGACGACTGGATCACGGAAGAGCATCTCGACGCCAATCCAGGGCTCGTGAAGACGATGTCGGTGCAACCGCCACGTGGCGCCGGACGCATTCGGCTGGTCAGGATCGGCACAGGCGACGAGCAGGTCGATCTGCAGCCCTGCGGTGGAACGCATGTGGCCAAGACCGGTGAAATCGGGCGAATCCGCTTGGGCAAGGTCGAGAAGAAGGGCGCTCGCAACCGGCGTGTCTACCTGCATCTTGAGCCCTGATCCGAGCCGAGTTTCCGTCAGCCTCGCCATCCGCGCTGCGACACCGGAGTCCGCACGTGAGAGTTCGGGCCATTCCGATTGTGGAGGGGGTGGCGCATTCGCAGCCTGACCTGCTCCCGATCGCTTGCCGCATGCCTGAAAGTCCCCGGAAAGGGAGCGTTTCCTGCGCCACGACAATCGTCTTGACGCCTGTCAAGCTTGAGCTGTCCGGTCGGCGCCGTGCGGTCGGCACTTGCGTGTCATGCACCGAAGCGGCTAAGGAGCATTCGCCGGAGAGGTGGCCGAGTGGTCGAAGGCGCACGCCTGGAACGCGTGTAGGCGGGAAACCGTCTCCAGGGTTCGAATCCCTGTCTCTCCGCCAGCCACATTTCGCGAATCTGCGACCTGAGTCGTCTTCAGGCGATGCAGTTTTCCCGCAATTCGGCAGTCGAGCGTGTTCGACACATCGTCTCACTTGCATTTTCACCGGGCTGCGCCCGCCACGGCATGCACGTTCCCTTGGACCAAGTTTCGCGCCAAGGAAGGTGCCGCGTCGCCGGAACAAGGGGCCGGTCCTTCGAGCTTCTCGAGGTCGACCCCGCCCTGGATGTTGCCATGCAAGTGGCAGGCTGGATCCGCCGGAACCGGCCGCCGGCCCCTTGATTCGCGGAGGAGTCCTGCCCGACCCTTGAGTGAAGATCCGCCAAACGGCGGGCTGGGCGCAAGCCCGTTTCACTCGTCAAGTGACATCGAGACGACTGCCTGCCTGCGCTCGATTGGCTTGGGAAATCTCGATTCAACCTGTGTTGCTTCGAGATGATGGTTCAAGAGCGTGCGCTCAACGCAGCTGTTCGGTGCGGCGGGCGCGCCGTCCCGCGCATTGCAGCAGTGGGCTTGATTTGGACCAGAAAATGGTCCATTTTTTCTCATCAAGGAGTGCAAAATGGAACTTGCGATCACCGATGCAAAGGCCCGCCTGACCGACCTCGTTCGCAGAGCCGAGGCTGGAGAGGAAGTGGTGATTACGCGGCACGGACATGCGGTCGCGCGGCTTGTTGCGCTGCGTGCGCGGTCAAGCGCCGAAAGCCGCGCCAAAGTGATTTCAGTCGTTCGGGCGCGTGCCGCCGCCAAGATCACTGGAGGCCCGTCTGCCGCGCGGAGCCAGGACTTCCTGTATGACGACGAGGGTCTCCCACGTTGATCGTGGTCGACACCTCTGCCCTGATGGCCCTCCTGCTGGCCGAGCCCAAAGCCGACCAGATCGCGACGATCCTGGAGGCCGAGGACCAGGTCGTCATCTCGGCCGGCACGCTCGCCGAGGCCCTCATCGTGGCCGCAAGGCGGGGCGTCGCACAGGAGTTGACGCGGTTGATTGACGGGCTCGGTATCCAGGTGGACAGCATTTCAGCGGCTGGGGCGCATGCTGTCGCCGAAGCCTATTCTTCTTGGGGCAAGGGCCAGCATCCTGCGGGCCTCAATTTCGGCGACTGCTTCGCCTACGTGACCGCAAAGTCCAGCGGCGCTCCGTTGCTCTTCGTTGGTGACGACTTTTCGAAGACAGATGTCGCTGCTGCCATTTGAGCAATCGTGACTCCAGTTCGATGCGAGATTCGTCCGCGCTGCCTCTTCGATGCAGCTGGCCGGAGTGGCGTGCAGGGCGATCCTGATGTGCACCTCGCACCCGCCGGTCACAGGGCATGGAGATGCCTGGTATCCCTACATCGTTCCGTGCATCGGCAACGAAACTGATGGCGCTCAGAACTTGCAGTGGCCTCCTCTTGGCGGCAGCCGCCCTTGCCAGGATTCTGTGCAACGGACTTGCCTGTGCGGATCCTTGCGGTAGCCTCGGAGAAATTGATGCGTTGCGAGTCCAACCGTTGGTCGGGACCTGAGAAAGACCTTGTCAAAGAGAATTCCCCGCCCTGCACAGGAACCGCGACAACCGGACCTGTTTGAAGAACGGGTTCCGACACAGGGCTCAAGCGAGCGCCACCCGCCCGTGCCTGAAGTCGAAGGGCTGGACGATCAGGAGATCGTTGCACGGATCCCTTCGGCAAATGTAGGTCAAGTTCAAGCCCTGTGCGATCAGGTGCTGGCGCGCGGCATCGGTGACGATGCCGTTCCTGCCCTCGAAGCCCTTTGGAAGCGGTTCTTCGGGTTCGGAATCAACGGGCCGTTGCGCGAGCAACGTTGTGCCCTCAATACGTTGGCGAAGGTCGGAACCCCCCTGTCCAGGCAGGCGCTCGCCAGGATCATTGACGCTCCGGACTTGCTTGACGCGCTGCTGCCGCTTGCGCTGGAATGCGCGACGGAGGCAAGCTTGGCGCTGTCCGGACAAAGCGTCACGTGCTGGCTGGAAGACAGTCGTCCGTCAGTGCGGGAGTGCGCGTTCCTGCTTGCCAGGAACTGCACTCCACCAGTGCCGAAGCACGAGCTGGAGAAAGGACTCCTGGACCCGGAAGGATCGATTCGGCGAGCTTGCCTGACGACGATGGGACAATTCGGCCACGAACGCGCAAAACCGGGATTGCTGGAAGAGCTTGAAAGAAGCCCGACCAGTGAAATCGTGACGGCACTGGCAGGCATAATTGACGACGACATCATCACGCGCCTCGCCCGTTGTGCGATGAAGCACGGGCGATTGAGAGAGCAGATCATGGAGGAGCTCGAATGCTGCGGCGAGCCCAAGGCGCTCAATCTCGTCGAGAGACTCAAGGGACTGAAATGAACTGATCTGCACGCGATCGCCTGCGCCTCCGCATCTTGCGGGACCCGGGGCTGCGGCAATCGGTTGGGGACGGGACAGACGACTGCACCCGCGCCGGTCACGTTCAGGCTTTGAAACTGTCTGCGAAATCGAGTGTCTTTCGAGCATGATGGCTGCTCGATTCGTCTTTCTGCTCAGGACCGCCGGCATCCTGGCCATGGGCGGCATTGGCGGTTCGCTCGCCTATTGGGCCGGGCTGCCGATGCCATACCTGACCGGAAGCCTGGCCTTCGTCGCGGCCTTCACGATTTTCCGTACCAGGAAGGGAGCGCGCGAGGTGCAGTTCCCGCCAATGCTTCGCATGACTTTCGTTGCGGTGATCGGCACCATGATCGGCGCCACGTTCACGACGGATCTCTTGGCGGTTGTGCCGTCGCTGGGTCTCTCCATGGTGGCAATGGTGCTGTTCGTCGTCGTCGCGCTTGCCGGAAACTATGCGCTGTTCCGCAAGCTGGGTCGATATGACAGGACGACGGCCATTTTCGCGGCAATGCCTGGCGGGTTGGTCGAAGCCGTCACCTTGGGCGAGCAGGCTGGAGGGGACGTGCGGGTTCTCAGCGTTCAGCACTTTGCCCGGATCGTGCTTGTCGTCATGATCGTGCCGCTGCTCTTCCTGATCTGGACGGGCGAGACGGTTGGCAGCGCTTCCGGCCAGAGTTTCGAGCAGGACGCTTACCGGGCCGCCGACATCTTGCTGATCCTGGTGGTGGCGGCAGCGGGAATGGTTCTCGGGCCGAAACTGCGCCTGCCCGCCGCGCACATGGTCGGCCCGCTCGTACTCAGTGCGGCCGCCCATGTTTCGGGCCTGGTCGACCTCAACAGCCCGGCATGGCTCCTGAACCTGGCCCAGCTGGTTGTTGGGTCCGGGCTGGGCTCGACGTTTGCCGGATCGACAGGACGCCAGCTGATCAGGGCGTTCAGCCTGGGCGCGGTCTCAACAGTCTTGATGCTTGCGCTCGGCATCGGCTTTGCCATGACCCTTGCCGAGTTCATGCTGGTACCGGTCGACGCCCTGTTCATAAGCTTTGCGCCCGGTGGCGTGACGGAAATGGGCCTGATCGCGCTGAGCCTCGGCGTGAGTCCCGTCGTCGTGGCCTGTCATCATCTGTTCCGGATATTCGTGACGGTCCTGGTCGCCGGGACAATCGCAAGACGGACTCGCCGGCAGGCATCCGCCGTGCAAGGGCGACGCGGCTCACTCGGCCGGTGATCTGGGAATTCGGCCGGAATCGGCAATCCATGGCTTGTGATGCACCTGGCGTGCACGCCGAAGCCATGGCTTTCGAGATCAGTTCCTGTCGAATTCCTGGCTGCTCCACGCCGTTCTGCATGGGCCGGCGGTTCCCGAACGCCGCCTTTGCCGGACAGGCCGGCTTCCACGACAGGTTGTTGACGTTTCTGCCGGGACGACGGTCTGCATCGAACGAAAGGCGCGGCATCATGTTAGGTGCATTCTGGAGAACATATAGGTGCCATTCCAAGAAACCTCACAACATGTTGATTTTCCCTTGATCTTGTTCATTCAATGTTCTATGTCTTGCACATCGCAGCCCTGATCGGGGAGTCGCAATGACCATGCACCAGTCCATCCGACCTGCAGAGCGACCGGACTATGCCAGCCTTCCTCCGCTCCGGCCTACCGATCGCCAGTTGCAATACGCCGAAAAAATTGCGGCTTCGTCCGGCATCGCGTTGCCAAAGGACGTGCGACTGGACCGCGGCAGCCTTTCGCGCTGGATCGACGCAAACCGACACCGCATGGCCCGTTCGAAGCGCGTTGCAGACAATCTTCCGACTGCAAGGCAGATTGCATGGGCCGAACGCATCGCCCGTGGTCGAAAGCGGGGCATTCCGGACGAGTACTACAAGAGCCGCGAATTGCTCGCGAAGTGGATCAACGCCAACGGTTGGTGACGGAGAAGCAGATCCGGTCTGCGGCCGGTGTAGAGAATTCGGGACGCAAATGCGCCTGCCGCGACGCGTCCTGCACGTCCTTCCGGATTGACCAGGTCCGTCCAAAGGCCCTGGGCGGGCTCTGGCTGGCCGCCAGGGGCGGGGAACCGGCCTCGGCCCTGCTCGTCGAGAGCGCGGTTGAAGCGCTCTCCGCGCTGACGCCGCCGCCCCGGTCGCAAGCATGCTCTCGCGCACCGCGACATAAGGATTTGGCGCCCCCGGCCCGAAGGCGCAAACGACTGGGACGGGATCCTTCAGGAGCGGATCCGGTCCGGAACGGACTTAGGCACACGCGTCAGCCACGGATTTCACCATCGGATGAATTGACGAGAGCGCGGGCAGGTCCGTTGCGCGCCACATGCGGATCGTAGCCGACAGCCTGCCCGGAAGCCCGAAGCACCGCCAGGATCCTCGACAGGCACGCCAGTCCATTCAGCGCCGACGCGCATCATCCGCGGAAGTTCGCGACACGCCGGACCGTCGTCGCACTTGCCTCCGCCTGTCGGGAGGAAGGCGCGCGGCAAAGCCGAACCCGTGTCCGAATGTCTGGCATTGTCGGAAAGCCTTTGGAAGAGATGTCCAGACCCGCACGAAACAATTTGGCAAATCCAAAACGGATCAATCAGAAATCCAACACCTCGCGTGCAGCAACCGTCCGGGACAGCGTCACCGCGATCACGTGGTGGGCCATCACCTCCGCCGCAGGCTGCCGCGGCCAAAAGGGGCCGCTACGCCTCGCGCGGACACACGCCTGAGGTCACGCTCACGCTGAGATGGTCCGACAGGCGCATGCCTCCAGCGCACGCGGCCACCGTCCGAGCCTTGGCGGAATCCTCCACAGGTTGCGATGCCCTGCCATTCTGGTTGCGATGCCCTGCCATTCTGGAACAAGAATATCCTAGTGCAGCAGTATTGCCCTAGAGAATTGATTCTCGGACATGCAAGGAAGGTGACTTGCGGTGCACCTCGCTATCATTCAAGCGCAGTGCATGATTTCCGGAAATTCCGTCAATCTGACCAAGATCTTGTCAGCCCGTGCATGCAGCTTCGTATTTTCTGAGGATGAGCTCGATGGCTGCCAACAGAATCTCTTCGGCGTTCGTGCCGGTGCCATGCGGCAGGTATTGCCCAACCACAGTTGCAGGGACTTGCGTTCCTGCAAGGCGGGCCATCAAGCGCGAAACTGCGGATTCGGCAGCTGGAGTAGGCCAGTAGTAGCGGATACGGTCCGAGTAGCTGAAGTGCCTCTGCAGCCACAATTCGTTGTCGTCGCCCTTGTAGTAATTCTCCCAGTTGCCGGGGGCGGCAGTCATGACGTCTTCCATTGCGGTCATCAGTTCGCCTTTCGGCGGGTAGCCGTGCAGAACGTCGGCAATGGCATCAAGCGCGTAAAGGGCTTCGCGCAATGCGAATGTAAGCCAGGGTCCGACCTTGAGGATCGCAAAGCCGTTGCCAACGAGTGCGCGCAGTCCTTCACAGGACTGGTAGTCGGTCGAGTGGGCCTCGAACACGAGCCCGGGGTAGTTCGCCAGCGTGGCCGCCAGCGCTTGCGCCTTGCCGGCGTCGAAATGAGTGACATGGGTGTGGTCGAACTCGACCCCGGGCTGAACCACAAGCGCGATGACCCGCGCGAACGCATCGTCAAGCCCGCGCGAACGGAATGCCGACCCGTGAACGTCGTGTGTGCGGGCGACGGCGTCGGGTGCCGTCACATCGAGGTCATCGAGTGCGCTTGTGGCGCCGCCAGGGACCGGAACCTCGGTTCCAATGACGTAGACCGGCGGCTGGACACCCTTGTTCATTTCGGCGGTCTCGGCAAGTCGTGCCGCGCGCTCTGCCGTTTCTGCGTCGGCAAGCGCGACGCGCTCGCCCATGCAGCCCATGGACGTGTCCAGGTGCAGCTTGGTAAAGCCTGCTTGCGCGTAAGCCGCGATCAAGGCTTCGGCCTTGGCCATCGCCCTTTCGGCTGGAAGGTCTTTCCAAGGGCTTGGCCCAATGTGGTCACCGCCCAAAACGATCTTGCGGTTGTCCAATCCGACCTTGTCGGCGATGCCTTCGACAAGTTGCCGAAATGCAGCGGGCGTCATGCCGGTATAGCCGCCGTCCTGGTTGACCTGGTTGCAGGTCGCCTCGATCAGGACGTGACTGTCTTGCCGTTTGGCCAGCCGAAGCGCCGCTTCGATGACCAAGGGGTGTGCGGAGCAGACCGACGTGATCCCGAGGTGCTCGCCCCGGTGATAGGCTTCGGGGATGGCCAGAAGGGGGTGCTTCATCGGGGAATCCCCCCGATGCACCGGATGAAGTCTTCGAGCTCGGTGAGTGTGGCTGTACCTTCCATCGGCCCGCGCTTGGTCACGGCCAGCGCACCGCTCGCGGCGGCAAGTTGCAATGCCCTTCGCGCATCCGTGCCTCGCAGCCATAGCGCGGTAAAGGTGCCGCCAAAACAGTCGCCTGCGCCAGTCGGATCAATTTCCTTGACCGTGAAGGCGTCCACGGCCAGGGCGCCGAGCCTGTCGTGAAAGCTGGCACCGTCCTCACCGCGCTTGTGGACAATGGCTTGCACGCCGCGTTCGAGCAGTTCCTCGATTGCGGCCTCGGGCGCTGAGGACTTCGTCACAAGGGTGAGCTCGCTACCGCTTGGCAGAAACAGGTCCGTCATCGAGATCAAACGCGACATCGTTTCAGCCATTCCCTCGGAGGACAGAATCTCGCGTCTTATATTGGGGTCGAATGAGACCGTGCCGCCGTTGCCACGAATGACTTCTGCGGCGCGGAGGTTCTGCGCGACAAATTCGGGGCTGGAAAGCGATGATCCCATGACATGCAGATGGTCAGCCGCATCAAGCAACGCCTTGACCGTGTCGGTCACGTTCAGGCGTCCAGCCGCGCTGTGGCATATGTTGAAGACAAAATCCCTTTCGCCATTCGCGCGATATCGCACGAATGCGCTGCCTGTCGGGCGCTCCTTGTCTATGGAGACGCCTGAAACGTCGACGCCATCCAGGCGAAGCCGGTCGAGGTTCAGGTGTCCAAAGTCGTCATCACCAACAGCCGACACGATCGCAACAGGCTGTCCCATCTTGGCAGCCTGATCGGCGAAAATCGCAGGCGCCCCGGATGGGAACGGCCCGGTCAGCGACTGAGCGTCCCTGAAGCCCTCGCCGATCCTGTCGGCCATGATTTCGACCAGGACCTCCCCAATGACTACGATCTTTTTCATTGACCTGGCCGACGCTCGAATCGGCACCTCCAACCCTGCCGTGAAGTGATCACAACCCGCTGCTCAGCGTTAGGCGGACGATCCGTCTCGGGTTCGCCCAACACCCTGATTGTGGCTTCAAATTGACTCGCCAAACATAGTAGTGATTTTTTTCCATGTGTCAAAAATGAAATTGACGGAGCTTCGTCACAGGGTCTATCTTGGGGGCAATTGTGCACAATGTACGGCGTTCCTTGACCATGGCGAAGCCCAAGATCAACACGATGAAAGAGCTGTCGGAAACCATTGGGGTCTCGCGACCGACGCTCTCGAGGTACTTTCAGGATCCGTCAACCGTCCGACCATCGACGTCGAAGAAGATCCAGGAGCGCCTGTCAGAGGTCGACTACGTCTACAACTTTCTGACCACGCGGCAGAACAGGAAATCGACGGAACTGATCGGTGTGATCGTTCCAAGTTACAAGGACCTTTTTTTTGCAAGCCTGATCGCGAGCATCGAGGAGTCTGCCAGGGACTTAGGGTATACGATCATCACGCAAAGCTCCAGCGGCGACTCCGATGTCGAAGCCCATGCGGTCCGCAAGTTGCGGTCGATGAGCGTCGACGGTGCAATCGTGGCCCCGATTGGTGTCGCCGCCGATCATGAAGCCTTTGTTGCCGCGAGCGAGGATTTTCCGCTCGTGTTCGTTGATTCGAGACCGGCGAAGTCAATTCCGTTGGCGGATTTCGTTGGCACAAACAACGTGCAGAGCATTGGTGCGATAGTGGAATACCTGTGCAGAACAGGTGATCCCCCTGTATTTCTGGGTATGCCGCATTTGAACGCCAACGCTCAGGACCGAGAGAATGCCTATCGCGCGAAAATGCTGGAGTTGAATCACGAGGCCAAGACGATCGAGCCCTCTGTTGCAGGCGGATCCTGGGAATTCGAGGCTTTCGGAAATGCGGTCATGGACGACTGCTTTGGCCGCCGAGAGTTCACGAATGCCACTATCCTTTGCGCCAATGACCGTGTGGCCATCGGAGCGGTCCGCGCGGCCAACAAGCACGGGCTTTTCTTGCGCGGCGGCATTTCGGGCGGCGGTCTGCGAATTGCGGGCCATGACGACCATCCACTCAGCCAGTACATGTTTCCGGCGCTTACAACTGTCGCTCAGGATGTCGAGGGCATAGCCGACGCTGCAATCCAGCTGTTGGCACAACGTGCACGGGGCGGACGAAGCACGGAAGCCGTTGAGTTCTTTCTCGAAGCGGTGATGACGCCGAGAGAGTCCGCCTAGCCGACGCAATTCGGGCATCTTTCAGCGAGAACGGATTCGAGAATTCGCTTGACTCCGAGTCTTTCGCCATCATAACTTTTACATATGTCAAAAAAGGGAGGGCTAAATGCCTACGAAACGCACACTGCTTAGTACCGCAATCGGCTTCGGGATTGCGGCGGTCGCATCCACGGCCGTGGCAGAAGAAATCACAATCGCGACTGTCAACAACGCTGACATGATCGTCATGCAAAAGCTCGCTCCGCAGTGGGAGGGCGCGACCGGCAACACGATCAACTGGGTTGTGCTGGAAGAAAACGTGCTCCGTCAGCGGACCACGCAAGACATCGCCACCGGAGGTGGTTCGTTCGACATCATGTTCATCGGTGCATACGAGACGCCGATCTGGGGCGCCAACGGCTGGCTGACGTCATTGAACGACTTCGGCGATGACCCCGACTATGATCTGGAAGACATATTCCAACTGGTGCGGAACGGTCTGTCTGCCGACGGCAACCTCTACGCGGTGCCGCTCTATTCCGAGACCTCGTTCACCTTCTATCGCACGGACCTGTTCGAAAAGGCCGGCATTGAGCCGCCGACGGAGCAGATCACCTACACTGAATTTGCCGAGATGGCTGCCAAGCTCCACGATCCGGACAATGGCGTCTTCGGCACCTGTCAGCGCGGCAAGGCTGGTTGGGGCGAGAACATGGCGTTCGTCGGCACCATGGCCAACGCATTCGGCGCACGCTGGTTCGACATGGACTGGAATCCCCAACTTGACAGCCCCGAGTGGAACGCCGCGATCACCTACTATGTCGACTTGATGAACAACTCCGGCCCTCCAGGTGCAACGGCAAACGGGCATAACGAAAACCGCGCCCTGTTCAAGGACGGCAAATGCGCAACCTGGGTCGACGCGACTTCCGCCGCCAACGACGTTCGCAATCCCGCAACGTCCAATGTCGCTGATGTCACGGACTTCTTCCAGGCGCCCAAGCAGGAAACCGACAAGGGCACTGGCTGGTTCTGGTCCTGGGCCCTTGCCATCCCGGCAAGCTCCCAGAAAGCCGACGTCGCCAAGGACTTCCTGAAGTGGGCGACCTCGAAGGAATACTTCCAGATGGTCGGCGACACCGAAGGTTGGGTTGCCGTGCCCAGCGGCACGCGTGCCTCCATTCACGAGGACCCGCGTCTCCTGGAGGCCGCGCCGTTCGCCGAAACCATCAAGAACGCGATCTTCTCGGTCGATCCGGCCGACCCGACGCGTGACCCGGTCCCGTACACCGGCGTTCAGTTCGTGGCGATCCCAGAGTTCCAGGGCATTGGCAACTACGTCGGGCAGCAGGTCGCAGCGGCGCTGGCCGGGCAGGTGTCGGTTGAACAGGCTCTGGCCAACAGCCAGCAATTCGCGGTCCGCGAAATGACCAAGGCGGGTTACATCAAGTAACTTCCTTCCTGAGTGGGCCGGAGCTTCATGCTTCGGCCCATTTCGATTTGCGACACCTGAATGCTAGCGATTTGGCAAGAGCCTGAACTATGCTAGAATTCTGGCAAAGGCCTGAGCTGGGCTTTTTCTCAAATGCTGATCCGCAATTCGTTTTGGGAGGGCAATTCGAATGGCCACGAAAGCGTCCCGATCCGCCGCGCGATTGATGATCTCGCCTGCCGTGCTGTTGCTTCTCGGCTGGATGCTGGTTCCGCTCTGTCTAACCCTCTATTTTTCGTTCCTGCGATACAACCTGCTGCAGATCGGTGCGACGCCGTTTGCGGGCTGGGAAAACTATTACTGGTTCGTCACGGATCCCAGCTTCAAGGCCGCGATCAAGAACACGCTGGTGTTGGTCGGAGGCGTGTTGGCCATCACGACGATCGGCGGGCTCTTCGCCGCGATTCTGCTGGACCGACCGATGTTCGGCACGGGGATCATCCGCATCATGGTCATCGCGCCATTCTTCGTGATGCCCACCGTGTCTGCGCTTGTCTGGAAGAACATGTTCATGAACCCGGTGAACGGCATCTTCGGGCGCATCGCCACGAGTCTGGGCTTTCAACCCATCGATTTTTTTGGCCAAATCCCGTTGGCCTCGATCATCATCATTGTGTCCTGGACATGGTTGCCTTTCGCGACATTGATCCTGCTGACGGCGCTGCAATCGCTTGATCAAGAGCAATTGGAAGCCGCCGAGATGGATGGCGCGGGCTGGTGGAGCAGGTTCTGGTTCATCATGCTGCCGCACCTGGCTCGTGCGATCACCGTCGTGATCCTGATCCAGACGATCTTTCTTCTGTCGATTTTTGCCGAAATCCTCGTGACCACCAATGGCGGTCCCGGCACGGCGACCACAAACCTGACGTACCTGATCTATGTCTCGTCACTTCTGCAGTTCGATGTTGGCATGGGCAGTGCTGGAGGTGTCATCGCCATCATCCTGGCCAACATCGTTGCGATCTTCCTGATGCGGATGATCGGCAAGAACCTCGACGCGTAGGGAGAAGAGGTCATGGCACGCGCGGTCTCGAACCGAACCAAAATCGCCAACACTGCCATTGCCGGTGCGCTCGGGTTCCTGATGTTCTTCCCGATCCTCTGGATCCTCTTCCTCGCGTTCAAGACGGAAGAGGACGCGATCCGGGCGCCATTGGAGGTGTTGTTCGGTTCTGGCTGGACAATGGAGAGTTTTGCAACGGTTCAGGCCCGGTCAGACTATTTCAAGCACTTCTCCAACTCGGTGATCATCTCGCTTGGATCCACATTCCTTGGTCTCTTGGTCGCCATACCGGCGGCTTGGTCGATGGCGTTCGTTCCGTCCAAGCATACCAGGAACGTGCTGATGTGGATGTTGTCGACGAAAATGCTGCCGCCCGTCGGCGTCCTCGTGCCCATCTACCTGATCTTCCGTGACCTGGATCTTCTGGATAGCCGCTTTGGTCTGACGATCGTGCTGATGCTGATCAACCTGCCGATCATCATCTGGATGCTCTATACCTACTTCAAGGAAATTCCGGGGGAAATTCTGGAAGCGGCGCGAATGGATGGCGCGACCCTGCGTGCGGAAATCCTCTACGTGCTGACGCCGATGGCGATCCCTGGAATGGCCTCGACCGTTCTCTTGAACATCATCCTGGCTTGGAACGAGGCGTTCTGGACGATCAACCTGACAGCTTCAAATGCCGCGCCGCTGACGCAGTTCATCACCAGCTATTCCAGCCCCGAGGGCTTGTTCTATGCAAAGCTCAGCGCGGCTTCCGTCATGGCAATTGCGCCGATCCTCATCATGGGCTGGTTCAGCCAGAAACAGCTCGTCCGCGGCCTGACCTTCGGCGCGGTGAAGTAAGGAACAGAAAATGGGACAGATTCAGCTTAAGCAAGTCAGCAAGTCCTTCGGTGATGTCGAAGTGATTCCACCGCTGGACCTGCATATCGAGGATGGAGAATTCGTCGTCTTCGTCGGCCCATCAGGATGCGGCAAATCCACGCTTTTGCGGTTGATTGCCGGGTTGGAGGACGTCACTTCCGGCAGCATCGAGATCGACGGCAATGACGCAACCGCCGTCCCTCCCGCCAAGCGGGGCTTGGCGATGGTGTTCCAGTCCTATGCGCTATACCCGCACATGTCGGTCAGGAAGAACATCGCTTTCCCGCTGAAGATGGCCAAGATGGACAAGGCCGAAGCCGACAAGCGGGTGGCCAGTGCCGCCAGCGTGCTGAACTTGACAGATTACATCGACCGCCGGCCCAGTCAGCTCTCTGGCGGCCAGCGTCAGCGTGTCGCCATCGGTCGCGCGATCGTGCGCGAGCCTGCTGCGTTCTTGTTCGACGAACCGCTTTCCAACCTCGACGCGGCCCTGCGCGTCGGCATGCGGCTGGAAATCAGCGAGCTGCACAAGCGTCTCGACACAACGATGATCTACGTCACCCATGACCAGGTCGAGGCAATGACCATGGCGGACAAGATTGTCGTGCTGCACGCTGGCATGATTGAGCAGGTCGGCTCTCCGCTGGAACTCTACCGAACACCGCGCAACAAGTTTGTGGCCGGATTCATCGGCTCACCCAAGATGAACTTCATCGAAGGCGCTGAGGGGGGAAAACACGGTTCCCACACGATCGGCATCCGGCCCGAGCACATCGAGGTTGGCAACAGTGGCCCATGGAAAGGCGTGGTCGGCGTGGCAGAGCACCTCGGGTCGGACACCTTCTTCCACATTCACGACACAGGATTGGCGGATCCCTTGACGGTGCGCGCCTCAGGTGAGGTAGCGTTCAGTTACGGTGACACGATCCATCTGACGCCACGCGAAGACCGAATTCACAAGTTTGACGAGCGGGGGATTCGGATCGCATGAAGCGATTGGAAGGGAAGGTAGCGATCGTAACCGGCGGTGCGCGCGGGATCGGACGTGCGATCTGTGAGGCCTACGCGCGCGAGGGTGCCAAGGTCGCAGTCGCCGACTTTCTGGAGGTCCGCGCGCTGGAGACTGCAGAGGCCATCTGTGGCATGGCCGTCATGATGGACGTTACCGACATTGCTTCAATCCGGGCCGGCGTCGCGGAGGTCGAAGAGGCGTGGGGCGGAATTGACATTCTGGTCAACAGCGCAGGCATCTTCAACATGGCGTCGATCGACAAGATCACGCCCGAAGATTATCGCCGCCAGTACGACGTCAATGTCGGCGGCACGATTTTCGCGTGCCAGGCGGTCATTCCGTCGATGAAGAGGCGCGGCGGCGGCGCAATCATCAACTTCGCCAGCCAGGCAGGGCGCCGGGGCGAGCCGAACGTCACCATCTACTGTTCGACAAAGGCGGCGGTGATCTCGATCACGCAGTCGCTCGCCATGGAACTGGCGAGTGACAACATACGTGTCAACGGCATCGCGCCGGGTGTCATAGACACGCCGATGTGGGATGTCGTGGACGCAAAATTTGCGGAATACGAGAACAAGCCCAAGGGCCAGAAGAAGCGCGAGGTCGGCGAGGCCGTTCCATTGGGCCGCATGGGCGATCCGGCGGACGTCGCCGATCCGTGCGTTTTCCTGGCCTCGACCGATTCGCGTTACATCACCGCCCAGACGCTGAATGTGGACGGCGGAAACTGGATGAGCTGATGCCTGATCCGGTAGAGCTGTCCACCGCAAACCTGGGCAAGCTGCCCGAAGACGTGCTGGTTCCCACCTATGATCGGTCGCAGCTGACCCCGGGCATCGTGCATATCGGGCTGGGAAATTTCCATCGCGGGCATCAGGCTTGGTACTTGCATCGGCTGATGCAGCAGGGTCTGGCGCAAGATTGGGCCATCGTCGGTGCAGGCATGCGTCCTTTCGACGAGGCGCAACGGCGGAAGATGGCGGTGCAGGACTATCTGACGACGCTGATCGAGCTGGACCCGGCGGGCACCTCCTTCGAGGTCGTGGGCTCCATGATCGACTACGTGCCCGTCGCTCCCGGCAACGGTCCGCTGATCGAACGCATGGCCGATCCCTCGATCCGCATCGTGGCGATGACCGTCACTGAGGGTGGCTATTTCATCGATCCCGCGTCAAAGGGCTTCGATGACGGGCACGCGGACATCCAGCACGATGCCGCCAATCCCGGCACGCCGCGCACCGCATTCGGCGCCATCATTGCCGCCCTGGCGCGCCGGCGCGCAGCAGGTTCCGGGCCGTTCACGCTGCAAAGCTGCGACAATCTGCAGGGCAACGGCGGGATCATGCGCCAGACCGTGCTGTCGCTGGCAAGTCTCTCGGATCCCGATCTGGCCGATTGGATCGATGCCAACTGCAGCTTTCCCGACTCGATGGTGGACTGCATCGTTCCCGCGACCGGCCCCAACGAACTTGCCATGGTGCGTGCGCACGGCATCGACGACGCGGTGCCGGTCACGCATGAGAATTTCCGCCAATGGGTGATCGAGGACGATTTCTGCGCCAGCCGCCCGCCTTGGGAAAAGGTCGGCGCGACGATCACGGACCAGGTGCACGAATACGAGGCGATGAAGATCCGCATCCTGAATGGAGGGCACCAAGTGATTTCCAATGCCGGCGAAATCCAGTCGGTCGCGACAATTTCTGGCTGCATGGAGCATCCGCTGATCGGGCCGCTGTTCCGCAAAGTGGCGATTGAAGAGATTGTGCCGCATGTCCATGCGGTGTCCGGCATGACGCCGGAAGCCTATGTCGACCTGATCGACCTGCGGTTCTCCAACCCGAGGATCGTCGATACGACGCGTCGGGTGGCTTTTGACGGCTCTTCCCGGCACACCGGATTTGTCCTTCCGGTGGTGCGTGATGCCTTGGCGGCAAAGGCGCCTGTCGCGGGCCTCGCCCTGACAGAGGCGCTCTGGGCGCGCATGTGCGAGGGCACACGGGAGGACGGAAGCTTGATCGAGCCCAACGATCCGATTTGGGACAAACTGACAGCAGCGGCGAAAACGGCACGAGAGAACCCGCAGGCCTGGCTCGAACAGCGCTCGCTCTACGGTGAGCTGGCGGACAATTCCCGCTTCGCGGAAACGTTTGCCCGCTGGCTGACCCTGATTTGGTCCGAAGGTCTCGAAACCGCGCTAAGCCAGTACATTGGAATTGGTGCCCCGGAATGTCCAGCCCGGAGCGTTGAATGAAGGCAGTATGGTTTCCGTCTCCAAATGACGTAAGGGTCGGCACTTTGCCTGTGCCCGACCCGGGTCGAGGGGAGGTGCTGGTCCGCGTCAAGGCAAGTGGAGTTTGTCACACCGACATCGAAGTGATGCGCGGCAACTACGGAACATCAACGTATCCGATTGTGCCCGGCCATGAGTTCGCGGGTGAGATCGCAGAGATCGGTACGAATGTCTCAGGCTTCTCCATTGGTGATCGCGTTGTCGTCGATCCCAATCTCCAATGTGGCACTTGCCGAGCGTGCCGGCGAGGCTGGGCGCACCTCTGTGAAGACCTGGGAGCTTACGGTGTCACTGTCAATGGCGGTTTCGCGGAATATTGCACGGTGTGCGCTGACGCCGTTCACGCGATTGGCGACATGAGTTTCGCCGAGGCCGCGCTGGCAGAGCCCATGGGATGTGTTCTGAACGGTCTCTCACCGCTTCAGGACCGAATTGTCGAACGCGCCATCATCTTCGGCACCGGACCGATGGGGCTTCTGATGGGGCTCGCACTCAAGTCGCGCGGAACGCCTGAAGTGATCATGGTTGACCAGGTTGAAGACCGGCTGGGCAAGGCCGAGAGCGTCGGCCTGCGCGCGATCAATGCCGGCGCCGACGAATTGGCCAGACTGGCTAGGTCGTGCGACCTGGCCGTCGACGCCACTGGCGTTCCTGCTGTCGTCGAGAAACTGCCGGAGTATGTCGGAAATGGCGGTGCGGCGTTGATTTTCGGTGTTTGCCCGTCAGACGCTAGGATAGCCATTTCTCCGTTTGAGGTCTTCCGCCGACAGCTTTCGCTATTTGGAACGCATTCTCTTAACCACAATATTCCCGACGCGCTGGAATTGCTCAAAGCAGTTGGAGGAGGGGTGCAAAAGGTTGTCAGTCATCAGTTGCCATTCGAAGACATCGCGATGGTCATGGCAGGCCGGCACCTACCTGGAAGCATGAAAATTCAGATGGCGGTGTAAGAGATTGAATCATGAACTGTTGATTCAGTCATGTTCCTGGTTTTGATGGCACTGTCTCCCGCGTCACCCACTTCATCAGGATCCGTCAGGCGGCAAGCTGCGCCGAGGCCACGGAACTCTCCAGGCTTCGCTCGCTGTCCTTCGTCAGGCGCCGGCAGCGGGACACGCAGGCGAAGATCCGCAATGCCGGCATCCGGATGTCGCGTTGACGGCCTATGTCCTTGCAAACCTTGGTCGTCGCAAGCAGCGTGCTGGCTTGCTTCGCATGACCCGTTTTGGTCATCGGGCCGCTCCCCCAAACGGCCAAGGTTGCACCAGAACCCGGGGCATCCGAAAGTCAACGCGGGCATAGGTCGCGGTGACGCTTGCAGGACTTCCAAACGGCATGCAGGTGGCCGCAGCCGGTGCACCGGTACGCGTCTCACGGTTCGGACGGCTGCGGCGAAGGTGGCCGCCGCGAGGTCCAGCCAACGGAACTTGGCGCCGATGGTCCGGGCGTGGACGCAC
The DNA here is from genome assembly GCA_965208685.1 of Paracoccaceae bacterium. Lineage (GTDB taxonomy): Bacteria > Pseudomonadota > Alphaproteobacteria > Rhodobacterales > Rhodobacteraceae > JAJEFO01. The sequence continues at coordinate 4,673,205 of CBDBPL010000007.1, forward strand.
GTCGCGTCCGGGGACTTGTGTCCGAGAAGGTCCTGGACCACACTGGTCTCTAGCCCGCTTCAGTTCAACCGGGTTGCGACCGCGTGCCGCTGATCTCGTGCACGAGATGACCGGCAAACCCTGCTTCATCAAGGCGCAAAATGAAAATGTGGATGGCGGACAGTGTTCGATTTGAAGAAGACAGGCGCGACCGAGAACGTTGCAGTCCCGATGAGGGGAGACACCGTCAACTGCCTGTCGACCGAAATCGAGAGGCATCGCAACAGGCGTGACGCACTTGTGGTTGGCAGGTCCTTGGCGGGCCTCAGCCTCGTGGAAGCGCGGTGCGCGGGTATTCGCGAGGACGGATCCGTCATCGAACCGAACGACCCGGGCTGGAGCGACCTTAGGGCTGCGGCAGAGGCCGCGCGACTGCGTCCAAGCGCCTGGCTGGAACAGCGTGACATCTGCGGCACACTTGTCGAAGAACCCGGGTTTGCCGAAGCCCTTGAAGAGTGGCTTGGCGTGACCTGGTCGGAGGGTGCGGCAACTGCGCTGAGCCAGAATTTGCGCGACGGGTGACAGGGTACGGTTCGGGAGTTTCCATCATGATGTTGTGCTGTGGCGAATCGCTCATTGACATGATTCCGTCGGACACGGCTGACGGCCGATCCTGCTTTGTGCCCCACCCGGGCGGCGCCGTCTTCAACACGGCGATCGCCTTGGGCCGTCTGGGCGTTGATGCGGGCCTGTTGACAGGGCTTTCGACAGACTTGTTTGGTGTGCAGCTCCGCCTGGCACTGGACGACAGCCATGTCGACACAAGGCACGCGGTTTCAACCGACCGTCCGACAACCTTGGCCTTTGTGGCCCTTCAAGACGGCCAGGCGTCCTACAGCTTCTTTGACGAGAATTCCGCCCTGCGCATGTTGAGCAACGAGGAGATTCCGGCGCTTGATCACGAGATCGACTGCCTGTTCTTCGGTGGGATCAGCCTTGCCAGCGAACCTTGCGCCGACACGTTCGCCGGTCTTTTGGCGCGCGAAGGCGAGACCCGGTTGGCAATGCTCGATCCGAACATCCGGCCTTCCTTCATCGCGGATGAAGGCCGGTTTCGTAGTCGCATCAAGCGAATGATGGAATTGAGCGACATCGTGAAAGTTTCCGACGAGGACCTGGACTGGCTCGTGCCTCGACCTCTGAAGTTCCGGGAGAAGCTTCAATCGATTCTCGAACTTGGTCCATCGCTCGTTGTGGCCACTCGGGGACTTGCAGGCGCGATTGCCATTTCGTCTTCCGGCATCGCGGTCGAGACGCCGGCAGTCAGGGCCGAAGTCGTCGACACCGTTGGCGCCGGCGACACGTTCAACGCCGGGTTCCTCGCGGGGCTGTCCCGTCAGAACAAGCTGTCGCGGGCCGCCATCTCAGAACTGTCCGGCGCCGAACTGGAATCTGCGCTTGGCCTGGGAAGTGCCGCCGCAGCGGTGACAGTGTCCAGGGCGGGGGCCAACCCGCCTTGGGAACGGGAGTTGGCGTAGCCAGGCACAAGTCGGACTGCGGATGTGCCGTTGACAGTGCAGGGATTGGCCGCTGGCAAAGAAACGAACAGGACCCGACCACCAAGTTGAACCGCCATTTGAGAACAAGACGAGTGCCATGCCGAAAGACAGCTTCAACCGCGCGGACACGGATTCCCTCCGCAAGGAGATTGCCCGGCACCTTCGGACGTCCCTGGGAAAGGACCCCGATCACGCCACTCTCTATGATTGGCGAATGGCGCTCTCGTTGGCTTTGCGCGACCTCGTCGTGGAGCCCTGGTTCGCCTCGACCAGGGCAACCTACAGGGCCAAGGCCAAGCGGGTCTACTACCTGTCAATGGAGTTCCTGGTCGGCCGGTTGATCGAGGACGTGACCATGAACCTTGGCGTCGAAACGGTGGCGCGTGAAGCGATGGAGGCGTTCGGTCAGGATTATTCCGCCGTGGTTGCTGACGAACCCGATGCCGCGCTTGGAAACGGCGGACTGGGACGGCTTGCCGCGTGTTTCATGGACAGCCTCGCATCATTGGCGATTCCTGCCTACGGCTATGGCATCCGCTACGAACAGGGCCTGTTCGAGCAGCATTTCGACAACGGCGCACAGGTCGAGACAGCCGAGACCTGGCTGGCTCAGCGCCATGCATGGGAATTTGAGCGCCCAGAAGTGTCCTACCCGATCCAATTCGGCGGCAGCGTTTCGGAGAGTGGCGGCAGGGCGACCTGGCGGCCGGAAGAGACCATCATCGCCATGGCCTATGACACGCCGGTGGTCGGCTGGAAGGGAAAGTGGGCCAACACCCTGCGGCTTTGGGCGGCCAAGCCCACGAAGCTCTTCGATCTCGAGAGCTTCAACCGCGGCGACTACTTGGCCGCCAACGCACCGGAAAGTCTTGCGCGGACGATTTCGAGGGTTCTCTATCCGGATGACACGACGGACCTGGGCAAGGAACTGCGACTCAAGCAGGAGTATTTCTTCACGTCCGCGTCGATTCAGGACGTTCTTCGTCGATTGCTCTCGGAGAGCCATTCTCTTGACAACCTCTCGGACCACGTGGCGATCCAGCTCAACGACACGCACCCCGCGATTGCGGGTCCGGAGCTCGTTCGCCTGCTCGCAGATGAACATGGCATGGAGATGCACCTTGCCGTCGAGACGGCGCGCTCATGCCTGGCCTTCACCAATCACACGCTTCTGCCAGAGGCGCTGGAGCGTTGGTCAGAAGGCTTGTTCTCACGGATTCTGCCGCGCCACCACGAAATTGTCCGGCTCATCCAGGAAGATCACCTGCGCCGCAGTGGCAGCGATGTCCGCATCATTGAGGATGGCAAAGTGAAAATGGGTGAACTGGCCTTCGTGATGGCGCATCGGGTGAATGGCGTGTCCGCACTCCACTCGGCCCTGGTCAGGCAGACGGTCTTCGCGGATCTGCACGACGCCCATCCGGAACGCATCGTCAGCCAGACCAACGGCATCACGCCGCGACGCTGGCTCCATTCCTGCAATGCGCCGTTGCGCGACCTGATTGACGAGACTATCGGGACCGGCTGGGCGGATGATCTCCAGCGACTGTCCGAACTGCGCGCAAGTTTGGAGGATGCCGGCTTTCGGGACAGGTTCCGCGCCGCCAAGAAGCAAAACAAGGTGCGCCTTGCAAGGTGGTTGAAGGACCGCGACGGGGTGCTGATCGATCCCGAAGCCATGTTCGATGTTCAGATCAAGCGGATCCACGAATACAAGCGCCAGCTCATGAACATGCTGGAGACCATTGCGTTATGGAACGAGATCAAGGACGCGCCCAACGGTGATTGGACGCCGCGCGTCAAGTTGTTCGGAGGAAAGGCGGCTCCCGGCTACGTCATGGCCAAGTCGATCATCCACCTCATCAATGACGTGGCGGCCACGATCAACAGTGACAAGGCCACCCGCGACCTGCTGCAGGTCGCCTTTCCCGCGAACTACAACGTCTCGATGGCGGAGCTCCTGATCCCTGCCTCCGATCTGTCCGAGCAGATTTCGACGGCAGGGATGGAGGCGTCGGGAACGGGCAACATGAAGCTGTCGCTGAACGGCAGCCCGACGATTGGCACGCTGGACGGTGCAAATGTCGAGATTCGCGAGCATGTCGGCGCCGAGAACTTCTTTCTGTTCGGTCTTGCTGCGGAGGAGGTCATGGAGCGCCGGACGGTGGCGGGGTTTGCGCGCGAGGCAATCAGTGCCAGCCCGCGCCTGACTCGCGCGCTAGACCAGGTGGCCGCCGGCGTGTTTTCCGGGGGCGACACGGAGCGTTACCAGGGCCTGCTGCAGGACCTCTTCGACCACGACCACTTCCTGGTGACCTGCGACTTCGACAGCTATTTCGAAACGCAGCGCAAGGTCGATGCCGCTTACAGGGACACGGACAACTGGACCAGAATTGCCGCGCTGAACACTGCAGGCATGGGCTGGTTCTCCTCCGACCGGACAGTACTGGGATACGCAAGGGAAATCTGGGGCGCGTCTTCATTGACGCCAAACGCTGCCGGTTGACGTTTCCGAACGGGGCTTGATGACATGATGCCACCCGATGACGCCCGGAAGATCGCCGCGGGCACGCATGCGGACCCGTTTTCGGTTCTGGGCCCGCACGTAGTTGACGGCAGGCAGACGATCCGGGTCTTCACGCCCGGCGCGACCCGCGTCGAAGTGCTTGATGCAAGCACCGGGCGCCGGGTCATGACCCTAGACAAGGCGCCGGACGTGCCGGATGTCTTCGTTGGTCGGGCCGTTCGGCGCAAGGAGCCGTTCGCCTATCTCCTGCGCATCACCAACGATGAGGATCAATGGGTGGCCGAGGATCCGTACAGGTTCGGGCCGGTTCTTGGCGACCTGGACGAGCACCTGATCGGCGAGGGTGCACATCTGGACCTGTGGAACGCGCTTGGCGCCCATGTCATGAAGCATGAGGGTGCAGACGGCACGCATTTTGCGGTCTGGGCACCAGGTGCGGGCCGCGTGTCGGTCGTGGGCGAGTTCAACGATTGGGACGGTCGGATTCATGCAATGCGCCGGCGGGGCCAGACCGGTGTTTGGGAGATATTCCTTCCCGGTGTCGGGGAAGGCGAGGCCTACAAGTACGAGCTGCTTGGGCAGGATGGCCATCTCTTGCCGCAAAAGGCCGATCCCTTCGGACTTGGCGCCGAACACCCGCCCAGGACCGCGTCCGTCGTGCGCCGCCTGGACGGTCACGCGTGGACGGACGAGGCGTGGATGTCACTGCGCGAGGCACGGCAGCGCATCGACCAGCCGATCTCCATCTACGAGGTCCACCTGGGATCGTGGCGGCGCGCTTCGGAAGAGGGCAACCGGTCCTTGTCATATGTCGAACACGCGACACGGCTCGTGGAGTATGCGAAGGGCATGGGCTTCACGCATGTCGAGTTGATGCCGGTTTCGGAGTTTCCGTTTGACGGGTCCTGGGGCTATCAGCCGGTTGGTCTTTTTTCGCCCACGATACGCTACGGCACGCCGGACGAGTTCCGCCAACTTGTCGAGGCCTGCCATGCGGCAGGGCTTGGCCTCATCCTGGATTGGGTTCCGGGGCACTTCCCCGAGGACCAGCACGGCCTGGGCCGGTTCGACGGCACGGCACTCTACGAGCACGAGGATCGCCGCGAGGGATTCCACCCTGACTGGAACACGCTAGTCTACAACTACGGCCGGCGCGAAGTGTCGAACTTCCTTGTCGCCAATGCGCTCTACTGGCTGAAGGAACATCACGTGGATGGCCTGCGTGTCGATGCCGTGGCGTCGATGCTCTATCGTGACTACTCGCGGAAAGTGGGCGAGTGGATACCGAACAAGTATGGCGGTCGCGAAAACCTGGAAGCCATTTCCTTCTTGAGACGGACCAATGCCGTCACCTATGGCCACGTGCCCGGAATCATGATGGTCGCCGAGGAAAGCACGGCCTTCCCGGGCGTCTGCCGTCCGGTGGACCAGGGCGGGCTCGGCTTCGGGTTCAAGTGGAACATGGGCTGGATGAATGACACGCTGTCTTACATGAGCGAGGATCCGGTTCACCGAAAGCACCACCATCACCGAATGACCTTCGGGATCGACTACGCCTTCTCGGAGAATTTCATCCTGCCGATCAGCCATGATGAGGTGGTCCATGGCAAGGGGTCGATGCTCGACAAGATGCCCGGTGACGGGCTCGACAAGTTTGCCAACCTGCGCGCCTATTTCGGTTTCATGTGGGGCCACCCGGGCAAGAAGCTGCTCTTCATGGGCTGCGAGTTCGCCCAGGGGCGGGAGTGGAACCACGACGACTCGCTCGACTGGCATCTGCTCGACAACGACCTGCATGCCGGCGTGCAGAGCCTGGTTCGGGACCTGAACTGGCTCTACCGGCGCACTCCAAGCCTCTACCAGCTCGACTGCGAGCCAGGCGGGTTTCAGTGGGTCGAGGACGGTGCGGCCGATGAATCGGTCTTTGCCTGGATCCGCCGCGGCAGGGACGAAAGCGCTCCTGTGCTGGTCGTCTGCAATTTCACGCCGGTGGAGCGGCAGGTCCGGCGCATCGGTGTTCCGGAGCCGGGCCGCTGGGTCGAGCGCTTGAACACCGACGCGGAAGCCTACGGGGGTGGAGGACGCGGGAACCTGGGTGGTGTCGACAGTGAAGCGATTGCGGCATCAGGGCACGAGCACTCCCTGTGCCTGACCCTGCCGCCGCTGTCCACGCAGTTTTTCGAACTGGAGGGCGGTCTCTGAGGAGCCGCGACCAATCCGGAAGGAGGGAAAGGAATGAATCGAGAGGCCCACAAACTGGCTCAGCATTCGATGGCCTTCGTGCTTGCGGGCGGGCGCGGCAGCAGATTGTACGAACTGACCGATCGCCGGGCCAAGCCGGCCATGTTTTTCGCCGGCAAGAGCCGGATCATCGACTTCCCGCTTTCGAATGCCGTGAATTCCGGCATTCGGCGCATCGGCGTTGCCACGCAGTACAAGGCGCATTCGCTCATCCGGCACCTGCAGCGCGGCTGGAGCTTCTTTCGCGCCGAGCGGAACGAGTCCCTGGACATTCTCCCTGCTTCCCAGCAGCTCAACGACGAAAACTGGTACAAGGGAACGGCGGACGCGGTGTCGCAGAACGCCGAGATCGTCCGCAGCTACGGACCGAAGTACATCGTGATCCTCGCAGGCGACCACATCTACAAGCAGGACTATGCGGTCATGATCGCGCATCACGTCGACAGCGGCGCGGACGTCACGGTCGGCTGCATCGAAGTGCCGCGCATGGAGGCGACGGGCTTCGGAGTGATGAAGGTTGATACCGAAGACCGCATTCTTGAATTCGTGGAGAAGCCGAAGGACCCGCCCGCCATGCCGGGGCATCCGGACATGGCCTTGGCCAGCATGGGCATCTACGTGTTTGAGACCAAGTATCTGCTGAAACTGTTCGACGAGGTCAGGGACGACCCGGACTACGGTCACGATTTCGGCGGCGACTTGATCCCGATGATCGTGAAGGGCGGCAAGGCGATTGCGCACCCCTTCAGCCGGTCCTGCATCCGGTCATCCATGGAGGAGAAGGCCTATTGGCGCGACGTGGGAACCGTTGACGCGTTTTGGCAGGCCAACATTGATCTGACCGACTTTCGGCCGGAACTTGATCTGTACGACCGGTCTTGGCCGATCTGGACGTATTCCGAACTGACGCCCCCGGCAAAGTTCATCCACAACGAAGACGGTCGGCGCGGGCATGCGATTTCCTCGATCGTCTCGGGCGGGTGCATCATTTCAGGCTCCAGCCTTGAACGCTGCCTGATGTTCACCGGGGTCAGGACGCATTCCTACTCGCAACTCGAAGGCGTTGTCGCAATGCCTTACGTCGAAATCAACCGAAACGCGCGGCTCAAGGACACGGTGATTGATCGCGGAGTTGTCATTCCGAAGGGACTCGTCGTCGGCGAGGACGCCGAGCTGGATGCCAGGCGCTTCCGGCGCACCGAAGACGGGATCTGCCTGATCACGCAGCCAATGATCAATCGACTGGAGGGCTGACGTGAACGTCTTGTTCGTCGCCTCGGAATGCGCGCCGTTCATAAAGACCGGCGGCCTGGCCGACGTGATGGGCGCGGTGCCCAAGGCGCTTGCCGCGGCAGGGACTGAAGTCAAGGTGCTGTTCCCGGCCTACCCGGCACTGCACGGCCTTGCCGGCGGTGGCCGGACGGTCAGGCTCTTTGACGACCTCTTCGGCGGCAAGGCCGAGGTCAAGGCCGTCCACGCAGAAGGGCTGGACGCTCTGTTGCTTTTGGCGCCGCATCTCTATGACCGGGAGGGCAACATCTATCTGGGTCCGAACGGAAAGGACTGGCCCGACAATCACCTGCGATTCGCCGCGCTTGGCTACGCTGGCGCGGAACTGGCCAACGACGGGGTCGACGGTTGGACGCCCGACGTCGTGAATGCGCATGACTGGCAAGCCGGCCTTTTGCCCGCGTATCTCGCGCAATCCGGCCGGAGTTCGCCGCCCGTGGTCATGACCATTCACAACATTGCGTTCCAGGGCCTGTTCGACGCGTCTCACCTGGCGCAGCTGAAGCTGAAACGCGAGATGTTCACGCCGGAAGGGGTCGAATTTCACGGCAAGGTCGGTTTCCTCAAGGCGGGTCTGGCATTGTCCGACAGGATCACCACGGTAAGTCCGAGCTATGCCTGCGAACTTCTCACGCCGGAATTTGGAATGGGTCTGGACGGTCTTCTGCGGGCGCGCCGAAACGACCTGAGCGGCATTCTGAACGGGATCGACCTGGACACGTGGAACCCGGAGTCCGATCCGCATCTGGCTGAGGGCTACTCCGCGCGATCACTCAAGCGCAAGGAGGCGAACAGGCGCGAAGTCGAAGCACGGTTTGGATTGCAGCGACGGGATGGACCTCTCTTTTGCGTTGTAAGCCGCCTGACATCGCAAAAGGGCCTGGACATGCTGCTTGAGTGCCTGCCGGGCCTGGTGGCCGAGGACGCAAGCCTTGCCTTGCTCGGGTCGGGTGACAGCACTCTGGAACGGCAATTCGCAGTGGCATCGAGTCGGCACCCCGGGCAGGTCGGCGTGATCATCGGATATGACGAGCCCCTGTCGCACCTGCTGCAAGGGGGAAGCGATGCCATTCTCGTCCCCTCGCGGTTTGAGCCTTGCGGCCTGACCCAGCTCTACGGGTTGCGCTATGGCACGCTGCCCGTTGTCGCGAGAACGGGTGGTCTGGCTGACTCGATCATAGACGCGAACGAGGCAGCTCTCGCCGCGGGGTGTCCGACCGGGTTTCAGTTCGCCCCGATCAACGCGACGATGCTTGAACAGGCAATCGTGCGGGCGTGCGCGATCTACAGGCAACCGAGGGTCTGGTCGGCCATGATGCGCCGGGCCATGCGCCATCCGGTCGGGTGGGACGCCTCGGCCGCGGCCTACGGGGCGATCTACCGCAGCCTGATTGCGGCTCGGGCTGAAGGTTGACCCCAAGATGACCTCGTTCCCCATGTCCGCCGGAAGTCACCAACGCCTGGGCGCGAGCCATGATGGCGGTGGTGTCAACTTTGCCGTCTTTTCCGAGCACGCCACGAAGATCGAGCTTTGCCTCTTTTCGCCTGACGGGAAAAAGGAAACGTCCCGCCTCGCGCTGCCGGAACGCACGGGATCAATTTGGCACGGATATGCAGAAGGCCTGCCCGTCGGGTGCTTGTACGGCTATCGCGCCTACGGCAGCTACGCTCCGGAATCGGGGCATCGCTTCAACCCGAACAAGCTGCTCACCGATCCGTATACGCGCGAATACTTCGGACAGTGGACAGACCATCCTGGCACCTATGGCTACGACATGGCGTCATCAGGCGGAGACCTGTCGTTCGACCGTTCCGACAGCTCGCCCTATGTGCCAAAGTCCGTTGTCCCGGATCCCGAACTGTTCAGGGGCTTGAGACAGGGCAGGCACCGGCGGAGCTGCAAGGACTTGATCTATGAGGCCCATGTGAGAGGCCTGACGCAACAGCATCCACTGGTGCCGGAAGAGCTCCGCGGCACCTACGAGGGTCTGGCGACCGATCCTGTTCTTGAGCACTTGCAGAGGCTGGGCGCAAAGGCGATCGAGTTGATGCCCGTACATGCATTTGTCGACGATTCATTTCTCCTCGAACGCGGCCTGAAGAATTTCTGGGGCTACAACTCCATCGGGTTTTTTGTGGCTGAACCGCGGTATTTCGGTCCCAACGGCCTGGTGGGCTTTCGGCACATGGTGGACCGGTTCCACGATGCCGGCATCGAGGTCATTCTGGACGTTGTCTACAATCACACTGCCGAGGGCGACCACCGCGGACCGACACTGTCCTTTCGCGGCCTGGACAATGCCTCCTACTACAGGCTGCTTGCCGGACAGCCGCGCTACTATGTCAATGACACCGGCTGCGGCAACACGATGAATGTCTCGCATCCGTTCGTGCTGCGCATGGTGCTCGACAGCCTGCGGTTCTGGGTCGAATGCATGGGCGTGGACGGGTTCCGCTTTGACCTCGCCACAACCTTGGCGCGCGAAGATCACGGGTTCGATCCGTGGGGCGGCTTCCTCGACGCGTTGCGTCAGGACCCCGTCCTGTCGCAGGTGCGCATGATTGCGGAACCTTGGGACGTGGGACCTGGCGGCTATCAGCTGGGCGGCTTCCCGGCCGAGTTTTCGGAATGGAACGACAGCTATCGCGACACGGTGCGGCGCTATTGGCGCGGCGATGATCACAGTGCCCAGGAACTGGGCAGCAGGCTGCTGGGTTCGGCCGACAAGTTCGGCCAGGCGGGACGGAGCAGCAGGTCTTCAATAAACTTCGTCGCCGCGCATGACGGCTTCACGCTGGCTGACACGACGCGTTTCGCCGCCAAGCACAACGCGGCAAATCTTGCGAACAACCAGGATGGCCATCACGCCAATTTCAGCGACAATTTCGGCGTCGAGGGCGAAGCCGACGATGCGGACGTTCATGCAAGGCGCCATCGGCGCATCCGCAACATGCTGGCAACGCTGTTCCTGTCGCAGGGAACGCCGATGCTCCTGGCTGGTGACGAATTCGGAAATTCGCAGAACGGAAACAACAACGCCTATTGCCAGGACAACGAGATTGGCTGGGTGAACTGGGACCGGGCCGATGCCAACCTCCTGGAATTTGTCGACGCGCTCTCGGCATTCCGGCGCGCGCATCCGTGCCTGCGTCAAGCGCGCTTTCTGCATGGTGCCTTGCGCGAAGGCGACGGTCTGCCGGACGTGGAGTGGACCGACTTCACGGGTGGCCCGCTTCACTGGCGGGATCCCGGCCTGTCGAACTTCTGCCTGATCATCAGATGTTCGGCCGAGGCAGCGCAGGCCGCGTCCGACGGCGATGCCGTTTTCATGGCCTTCAATCGATCCGGAGATGCAATGGAAGTGACATTGCCGATCGCGAATCCCGGGTGGCGCTGGGTGCGGGGAATCGACACCAGCCTTGTCGCGCAGGACGTCAATGAAAGTGTCGAAGCCGCGACATCACTGGTCGCCGCACATTCCGTCGTGGCATTTGCGTGCCAGCCGGATGGTGCCGAAGCATGAAGGACGATGCCGCGCTTGGCCAGCTTGCAAGGGCGCATGGCGTCCTTACGAGCTACCGCGACATGCAAGGACGGGAGCGGACCGCGTCGCCGGACACTCTGCGGGCAATGCTGGCGGCAGTCTCGGTAGCAGCGGAAGACGCCAATCTTGTTGCCGAAAGCCTTGAGGCGCTCGGTGCGGACAGTAGGGCGCGACGGTTTCCAGAGGAAGTGGTCATTGAAAGCCGCAAGGAGACAACGCTGACCCTTGGATCGTTCGACGACTGGCTGCTTCGGCGCGACGAGGCGGAGGAAGTTCTCGCACGCGGTCGCGCGGCTGACGCGATCGTGCTGCCGGCACTTGCTTCGGACGTCTATGCCATTGAGGTCGGTCATTCCGCCGTGCGCGAAACGATACGAGTCATTGCGGCGCCCGCCCGCGCTCCCTCGGTTCAGGATCAAGCGAAATTGCCCCGAGTTTGGGGCGTGAATCTTGCGCTCTACGGGCTGCGGTCGTCGCGAAACGCCGGCTTGGGCGACTATGCCGACCTGACCGACGTGGCACGCATTGCCGGACGGCACGGCGCGGATTTCGTGGGAACCAATCCGCTTCATGCAACGGGGCATTCAAGCAAGGCGTTCAGCCCCTACTCGCCCTCGCACCGCGGGTTTCTGAACACGGGCCACATCGCGCTGGACGCAATCCCGGGGCTCGAAAGCGCGCCAGAAGCGCATCGCATCCTGTCGGCGGAAGAAACCGGGCTGGCGAGGCATCGGTCGACGCGACATGTTGACTATGATCGCCAGAGAACGACCCACCAGCGCCTGCTTGCAGCGTTGTACGACGCATTTCAGGTCGGTGCCGCCGCATGGGCGCGTGATTCCCTGTCCTCGTTCGCCGACAAGCGTGGCAGCGACTTGGCACGTTTTGCCCGGTTTGAAGCGATGGCAGATCAGCTCGGGCCGGACTGGCGGGAATGGCCGCGTTTGGCGGAGGCCGCACCAGGCGACGATGCCTCGGACTATCACGTTTGGCTTCAATGGGTCGCCGACTGCCAGCTGGAACGCGCGCAGCGAACGGCGCGCGAGAGCGGAATGGCGCTTGGCCTTTACCTTGACCTTGCCGTGGGCGCACGCCGCGACGGTGCGGAGAGCTGGTGCGAAAGGGACGTCATCGCGCGCGGCGTTTCAATTGGCGCGCCACCGGATCATCTCAATCCGAAAGGTCAGAACTGGAACATTTCCGCCTATTCGCCACGCGTTCTTGCGGCGCAGAACTACAGGCCGTTCCGCCGCCTTCTGGCAGCAACCATGCGCCACGCCGGAGTGGTGCGGATTGACCACGTGCTTGGGCTCAGTCGCAGCTTCTGGATGCCCGATGACGGCAGCCCTGGCGGGTACGTACGTCAACCATTTTGCGCTCTGCTGGCGATCCTCAAGATTGAAGCGGAACGACATGGCACAATTTTAGTCGGCGAGGACCTCGGGCTGGCGCCAAGCGGGTTCCGCAAGACCATGCACGGCCACGGGATCTACGGTTATTCCGTCATGCAGTACGAACGTGACCGGAACCGAAGGCTCAGGCCGCCAAGACGTGCGTCGAAGCAGGTGCTCGCATGTTTCTCCACGCATGACACGCCGACCGTCCGAGGATTCGAGACCGGCCGCGACATAGACTGGTGGGAGAGTCTCGCATGGATCGACAAGCAGGAGGCCGTCCGGGCGCGGACGCAGCGCAGCAGGGACGTCGCCGATCTCTTGGAACAGTGCCCGAGCGACGGATTCAACGCGACCGTTCACACGTTGCTTGCCCGGTCGCCGTCCACGATGGTGACCGCTCAGCTCGACGACATCTTGGAACATGCGGAAGCGCAGAACCTGCCGGGCACGACCGACGAACACGTGAACTGGCGACGAAGATACGGTGTCGCGGTCGAGGTGCTCGCCGTGGACGGTCGGTTTCAGGCGCTTGGCAAGGTGATGAACGAAGACCGGGGAAAGACCGGCCGCAGCGCGCGAGGAAAAGGCACATGAAAGTTAGAACCATTGCGACCCAACCGTTTGACGATCAGGAACCGGGGACGTCCGGGCTGCGAAAGAAGACTCGCGTGTTCATGCAGCCAGGCTACCTGGAGAACTTTGTGCAGGCCATTTTCGCCGCGACCGGGGGCGGTGCCGGAAAGACCTTCGTGATCGGCGGAGACGGCCGTTATTTCAATGCCGAAGCGATCCAGAAGATCATCAAGATCGCGGCGGCGAACGGGGCGTCAAGGGTCATTGTCGGCAAGGACGGCATTCTTTCGACTCCGGCCGCGTCCCACCTGATCCGGAAGAACAAGACCGATGGCGGCTTCATCCTGTCCGCCAGCCACAATCCCGGGGGCATGGACGAGGACTTTGGCGTCAAGTTCAACACGTCAAACGGGGGGCCGGCGCCAGAGGGCCTGACTTCCAGGATGTTTGACGCGACCAAGGCGATCGAAAGCTACGCAATTGCTGAATTCGAGGATGTAGATCTGGGACTTGTCGGGACAGAAGGTCGCGGCGATCTCGTCATCGAGACCGTTGACCCGGTCGAGGACTACCTCGCGCTGATGGAGCGGCTCTTTGACCTTGACGCGATTCAAGCACTCTTTGCCAGTGGATTCTCCATGTGCTTCGACGCCATGCACGCCGTCACCGGGCCCTATGCACATGCCATACTGGAAGACCGGCTTGGAGCGCCAAAGGGAACCGTGATCAACGGCATTCCCAAGGTCGATTTTGGCAAGGGCCATCCCGACCCCAATCCGATCTGGGCAAAGACGCTTGTTGACTTGATGATGTCGGACGGCGCCCCGGATCTTGGCGCGGCCTCGGACGGCGATGGCGACCGCAACATGATCGTCGGACGCGGTGCATACGTGACGCCTTCCGACAGCCTCGCAGTTCTCGCTGCCAACGCCCATCTTGCGCCGGCATATTCCGGTGGCCTGACAGGAATCGCGCGATCCATGCCGACCAGCGGTGCCAGCGATCGTGTCGCAGACAGGCTCGGAATAGGGGCGTATGAGACACCCACCGGATGGAAGTTCTTCGGCAACCTTCTTGACGCCGGAAAGGTCACGATCTGCGGCGAAGAGAGTGCAGGGACCGGGTCAAGCCATGTTAGGGAAAAGGACGGGCTTTGGGCCGTTTTGCTCTGGCTGAACATCCTTGCGAAACGCGACTCTTCGGTTGCCGAGATCCTGAAGGACCATTGGGGCACGTTTGGTCGCGACTACTATTCCCGCCACGATTTCGAAGCCGTTGATACCGACCGAGCCAACGCGCTCGTCGACGAACTGGCCCGCAGTCTTGCAGATCTGCCTGGCCGGGAGCTTGCCGGGCTGAAAGTCAGGACTGCAGACCAGTTCTCCTACAAGGATCCGGTGGACCGATCGGTCAGCAGCAATCAAGGCATCCGCATTTTCTTCGAAGGCGGCGGCCGCGCCGTGTTCCGCCTGTCGGGAACCGGAACGCAAGGAGCGACCCTGCGCGTCTATCTGGAGCAATTCGAACCCGCTGACGGAGACCACGCGCAAGACCCGCAGGAAGCGCTGAAGACAATTCGGGATGCGGCCTACGAGGCTTGTCGCCTCGAGGCGCATTTGGGACGAACCGAACCGGATGTTCGTACGTGAGGACATGTCTCCGGGGGGTGAGGTCATGTCAGGCAAATTGACCAATCCGTCGGAGAACCGGCACGCTGCGACGGGTTGAGGGTCCTGCACGAGGTGTTCGGCGAGGGTATCGCAACGCCGGAAACCGGCAAGTGACTGACCGTCGTGGCGGATGCCGGACGCGGCGGATCCGGCCTGGTCTCTGAAATGGCAACACTGGCTTTCTGCCAGGACCGGTCACGATGCCGCCTTGTTTCAACTGGAGCGACACGCATTTTCCGGCTGCAGCTCCCTTTGCTTGTTCGGAACCACCGTTCAAGCCGGGCTTGACTTTGCGTTCCGTCCAATTTGAACTCCAGCGACGGTCGAGCGAGAATGAGCGTCCAATTAAGCGTCATCGATTCGGAGGGCGCGAACCCAGGGTTGAACCTGCTTGCAGGTCGCGGAACCCCGGACCAAGGCGTCGCAAAGGCGAGATGATGCCGGGTGGCGACGGCAATCGACATGTTGGCCAACGCCCGGCTGGCCGCCCATGGAGGGGCGTCGGACTTGGAATCACTGCAGCTCCTTGTAAGTGGCCTCGCGAATGGCTGCGTCTATGGATTGATCGCGCTGGGGTTCGTGCTGATCTACAAGGCGACCGAGGCACTGAACTTCGCCCAAGGCGACATGATGATGCTCGGAGCGTTCGTCACGCTGGGCCTGACCAACGATCAGTACTGGGCGCTGCCGTTCTGGGCCTCTGTCCCCGTCGCCCTGCTCCTGATGGGAGCATTTGGCTATGCCCTAGAGATCACGATCCTCAGGCGGATGTCCGGCCAGAGCCAGATTGCCGTGGTGGTCCTGACGGTCGCGCTGGGCTTCATCATCCGTTTCCTTGCCGGGGCGATCTGGGGTCACGAGCCGCAAAGCCTTGAGAGTCCGATTGCAGGCGTCAATGTCCGATTCTCCGGTCTCGTTCTGGGTCTCGACGAGGTGGCGGTGATCCTTGTGACCATCGTTCTGACCGGCCTGCTCTATCTTGGCTTTGCACACACGAGGCTTGGCCTGGCGATGCAGGCAACCAGCCAGAACCAGCTTGCGGCCTATTACATGGGCATCCCGGTCAAGCGTGTGAGTGCGCTGATCTGGTGCCTTTCAGGGGTAGTCGCGACGGCGGCGGGAATCCTTCTTGCCTCGAAGGGATCCATCGATCCCAATTCCGGCTTCCTGGGCATCAAGGCCTTTGCGGCGGCGGTGATCGGCGGCCTGGGCTCGCTTCCCGGCGCGCTTCTTGGCGGCCTGGTCATCGGCGTGATCGAGCCTTTCGCTGCCCGCTATGTCGCCGCCGGATTCAGCCAGGTCGTGCCGTACGCCGTGCTCCTGCTGGTCCTGATCATCCGGCCATCAGGCATTCTGTCCCAGGTCCGGGACAAGAAGGTTTAGCCCGTGCGGATCGTGTTCAAGACCAGCTACGACGCCGATCTCGGCCTCTTCGTCCATCGATACCAGGCATTCTGGTACTTCCTGCTCCTTTCTGTCGCCGTCGGCCTGCCATTCGTGATGAACGACTTCTGGATTGGCGAAGTCGCGCTGATGCTGATCTGGGCAATCGCCGGCATGGGCCTGATGCTTCTCGTCGGACATGCCGGGCAGCCAAGCCTGGGGCACGCGGCCTTCATGGCCGTGGGCGCCTACACGAATGTCATCCTCCAGACATCGCTTGGCTGGCCGTTTCTGGTGTCGTTTCCACTGTCTGGCTGCGCCGCTGCATTGGCCGGGGCACTCCTGGCGCTGCCGACCGCGAGACTGCACGGGATCTATCTCGCCATTGCCACGCTTGCGGTCTCGATTCTCGCCGAAGACGGCATTGTCATGCTTGCGCCCTGGACCGGTGGCGTCTCGGGCATTTTCGCGCCCGACATCCAAATCTTCGGAATGGGCTTCAACCGGTACGTGAATGCTCCGGGCTTCTACTGGCTGACGCTTGGGGTCGCTGTCCTGGTGGTCCTCGGGTACAGGAACATCCTGCGTTCGCCGCTCGGACGATCCCTTGTAGCAGTGCGCGACAGCGAAGTTTCGGCCCAGGCGATCGGCGTCAACCTGGCTTGGACCAAGGCGGTCTCGTTCGCGCTGTCCTGCGGCGTCACCGGTCTGGCCGGCGCCCTGATGGGCCACTTTGCCGGAGTCTTCAATCACGAGACCTTCACCATCTTCCTGTCCATCACGCTCCTGATGATGATCGTCATTGGCGGCCTGGGCTCGATTCACGGAGCGTTCCTCGGCGCCATTGTCATCACGTTCCTGCCGCTGGCGATCTCCATCGTCCGCGAGTTTCTGAACGAGAGGTTCGGCACTGCGTCGGTCATGCCCCCCGGGATCGAGACCGCGGCGTTCGGGGCGATCCTGATTGCCTTCATTCTTCTTGAGCCCATGGGAATCTACGGGCGCTGGGTCAAGATACGCACCTATTTCGAGCTCTTTCCCTTCTGCCGGCGTGACATGTTCCGGCGGCAAAGGGGTTATCTCAGGACGGAGCGCATACGGTGAGCCTGCTGGAACTGGAGGATGTCACGATCAGCTTCGGGGGCCTGACCGCCGTCGAAGGCGCATCCTTTGCCGTCAATCCCGGCGAGGTCTTTGCCCTTGTCGGCCCCAACGGCGCGGGCAAGTCGACGATCTTCAACCTGGTTTCGCGCTACTGCACCCCGAGCGGGGGAGACATTCGTTTCGAAGGCAAGTCGATACTTGGATGTGCGCCGCACGACATTCCCCGCCTTGGCATCGCGAGGACGTTTCAGAACATCGAGCTCTTCGAACATGCGACGGTTCTTCAGAACCTGCTGATCGGCCGGCATACGCACCGGCGGTCAAACGCGATTTCCGAGATCCTTCACCTTCCTGGCGTGCGTTCAGAGGAGCGCCGCCACCGGCTTGCGGCCGAAAGGGTCATCGACTTCCTTGATCTGCAGCCTTACCGCGAGAGCCTGATCATGGGCCTGCCGTATGGCGTGCGCAAGATTGTCGAACTGGGGCGGGCGCTTGCCGTGGAACCGAAGCTTCTGCTGCTTGACGAGCCGGCGTCAGGATTGTCGGCAGAGGAAACCGATGACGTCGCCTTCTGGATCGAGGACATCAGGAAGGTCATGGGCATCACGGTGCTGATGGTCGAACATGACATGAGTCTCGTGAATTCGGTGTCAGATCGTGTTCTGGCGCTTGCTGACGGCAAGACGCTGGTGATCGGCACGCCGCAGGAAGTTCAGACGGACCCGGCCGTGATCGAAGCCTATATCGGCCTCGGCAACGTCGGGGCGGAAGAATGACGGCAAGGCTGGAACTGCCCCGAATGCGGGTTGTCGGCAGGGTCTGCGTCGCTCGAAACCGAGGAATGGAGTTCGCGATCAGCAACGAGGATTCTTCCTGTCAAGTCGCGGGAGGAGAAAGAGCTTGAGCCGCAGCGATGCAGCGCCCATGCTCTCGGTCAGCAACATCGAGAGCTACTACGGTCCGATCATGGCGATTCGGGGCATCAGTCTCGAAGTGCCCAGGCAGAAGATCGTTGCCGTCCTCGGTGCCAACGGCGCGGGCAAGACCACGCTGCTGAAGACCATCTCGGGCATCATGGAGCCGGAGAAGGGTGCCGTGATGCTCGAAGGACAGGCGATCGATGGGGACGAGCCCGCTGCCATTGTGCGCAAGGGCGTCGCTCACGTGCCCGAAGGCCGCGAGATTTTCCCGCTCCTGTCCGTCAGGGACAATCTGAGGCTAGGTGCCTACACCCGCCCGGTTGCAGACGGCATCGCCGAGGACATGCAGATGGTCTTCGAGTACTTCCCGATCCTGGAGGAGCGGGCGAGGCAGATGGCCGGGACCCTGTCCGGCGGACAGCAGCAGATGCTGGCCATTGCCCGCGGGATGATGACGCGGCCAAGGATCATGCTTCTGGACGAACCCTCGCTCGGCCTCAGCCCGCTTGCGGTCAAGGAGATCTTCTCCGTCATCCGCCGCCTGAATGTCGAGCAGGGTGTCACGATGTTGCTGGTCGAGCAGAATGCCCACGCAGCACTTGAACTGGCGGACTACGGCTACGTGCTCGAACTCGGCCGGGTCGTGATGGAAGGCAGTTCCAGTCGCCTTCTGTCCTCGCCGGACATCCAGGAATTCTATCTGGGAGTGAAGGAAGGCGGCCAGCGTGGCCAGCGGCGCTGGAAGCGCCGCAAGACCTGGCGCTAGGAGGCTTTGAATGACCGGAGAGAATGCGATTCCCAGGCAACGCGTCGCAGCCGGCATTTCGATCAATGCCGACCTTTCGATCGGACCCTACTTCGTTGACGGTTGCGACACGCTGGTGAAGCTCTGGGCACAACGCTGCAGGGAATTCGAAGGCCGCACGGCGCATCGCGAAAAGGAATACGGCATCTGGCAGTCGCATTCGTGGGATGATTTCCTGGAGCGTGCGATGTGGATTGGCATGGGACTCAGGAAGCTCGGCCTCAAGCGAGGTGAACGCGTCTCGATCCTGGCGGAGGATTCCAAGGAGTGGATCTACGCCGATCTCGGCGTCCAGGCGGTGGGCGGGATTCCGTCCGGCGTCTACAGTACCGACAGTGCCCGCCAGCTCGCGTACCTCGTCAATGACAGCGACAGCCGGTTCCTGTTTGTCGGGGACGACGAGCAGCTCGACAAGTGGCTGGCCGTGCGTGACGACATGCCAGGACTGGCCAGTGTCATCGTCCTCCGCTCCGACGGCCTGGGTGACTTTGCCGACGACCGGGTGATGTTCCTTGAAGATCTCTATGACGCCGGGCGAGCGGAGGCGGAGCGGAACCCCGGCGTCTTCGAAGACGAGATCGAACGTTCCAGACCCGAGGACGTCGCGCTCCTGGTCTATACCTCGGGCACGACCGGCAACCCGAAAGGGGCGATGCTGACGCATTCCAACATCATGTACTCGATCTCGACAGCACCCGACACGCTGCTGATGTCGTCTGACGACGAGCATGTCTGCTTCCTGCCGCTTTGCCATGTGCTTGAGCGGACGGTCTCGGCCCTCCATCCCATCGCGATCGGCTCGACCGTGAATTTCGCCGAGAGCCCGGAGACCGTCTTTGACAACATTCGAGAAGTCTCGCCGACAGTTTTCGTCGCCGTGCCGCGGGTGTGGGAAAAGATGCACTCACGTATCTCCAACATGGAGACGGACGCCACGTGGCTGGGGCGATGGGCATACGGGCGGGCTCTCAGCGCCGGAATGGCCAGGGCGGATGCCGAACTTTCGGGCAGACCGACGCCCTTCGGCGCGACGGTGCGGTACCTCTTCTGGGATCTCGTGCTTCTGAAGAACTTGCGCCGGATGCTCGGAATGGACCGGCTGCGCCGTGGCAACACTGGCGCGGTGTCGATTTCCCCGGATCTGCTGAGGTGGTTCCTGGCCATCGGCGTGCGCATCTTTGAAGGATACGGGATGACGGAAAGCGCCGGCATCATGACGCTGAACTCCGCTGCCGCAAACAGGCTCGGCACCGTGGGGCGGAACGTGCCTGGCAGCGAGATCAGGATCGGACAGGACGGCGAGATCCAGTTCAGGGCCGCCAGCTGCTTCAAGGGCTATTGGCGCGACAACGAGAAGTCCGCCGACGCGTTCACGGCCGATGGCTGGCTGCGAACCGGCGACACGGGCGAAATCGACGCGGACGGATACCTGACCGTCACGGGAAGGATCAAGGACATCATCATCACGTCAGGTGGCAAGAACGTCGCGCCAGCGAAGATCGAGGATCGCCTGAAGGCCTCGCCATACGTCTCGGACGCGATCGTGATCGGGGACGGGCGCAAGTATCTGACCTGCCTGATCATGATTGACCAGGAAACGGTCGAGAAGTTTGCGCAGGACAAGCGCCTGCCGTTTTCCGACTTTGCGTCGCTGACGCAGGTTCGGGAGGTGCGCAATCTCATCGGGGGCGTGGTGGACGCCGTGAACGGTGATTTCGCACGGGTCGAGCAGATCAAGGGCTTTCGGCTGATCGACGTCCTGCTGACCGCCGAAGACGAGGAACTTACCGCGACCATGAAGCTCAGGCGCAGCTTTGTCGAAAAGAATCATGGCGCGCTTGTCGACGAGATGTATGCTTGAGGTCGAATGACCAGATAGGACCCAAAGACCATGAAGAACCTGATCAAGAACGCGTTCGTCGTGTCCCTGTTGATGTGCGGCGCGGCAACGGCGCAAACCCAGGGCGTGTCGGACGACGAGGTGCTGATCGGCACCAACTCTGACCTGTCGGGTCCCTTCGCCGGGTTTGGCGCGCCTGCGGTTCGGGCCGCCAATCTCTATTTCGACGCAATCAACGCCTCGGGCGGGGTTCACGGCCGCAAGATTCGCTTGATCGTGGAAGACCATGGCTACCAGTTGCCGAGGGCCATGACCGGGTTCAACAAGCTGCTGAACTCCGACAGGGTCTTCGCGATGTTCCTGACGACGGGAACGCCGATGAATGTCGCATTGTTCCCACTGCTGGAAGGGCGTGGCGTTCCCAACATCGCCCCCCTTTCGGTGGGGCGCCAGTTGCTTGATCCGCCGGCGCCGTACAAGTACGCAAGCGTCTCGTCCTACTACGACCAGATCCGGGCTGGCGTAAGCTACCTGGTGAAGAACGAAGGCGCGGCGAACATTTGCGCCATGTACATTCCATCGGACTTCGGTCAGGAGATCGCCGAAGGCGCCAAGGACATCTCATCGGAACTGGGGCTGAATTTCGCTTCTGAGACGACTCACAGGCCGGACGAGCAGGACTTCGTGGGCTCCCTGACCAAGCTGAGGGCTGACGGCTGTGACACCATCGCCATCGCGCTCGGGCTGCGACAGGTCATCACGGCCGTGGCGACGGCCAAGAAGATCGGCTGGACCGACGTGAGCTTCATGGGTTCATCGGCCGCCTTTCACACTGCGGTGGCAAGGGTTCCCGGGGGCGTGACGGAAGGCATGTACGCATCTGCGGGATGGTCGGACATCGTTGCGCGGATGGACAACCCGACCCTGGCGGAGTGGGTCGCGAGCTTTCAGGAAGCCACTGGCGAAGTCCCGCCAACCGGAGCGCTTCTCGGGCGCTCCGCTGCTGAACTGCTGGTGCGTGCGATCGATGCTGCCGGCCCTGACCTGACTCACGACTCCTTTCAGTCCGCGGTGGAGAGCCTCGAGTACACTGACGAAATCCTGGGCGTGGAAGTCGCTTACGGTCCTGGCGACCACCAGGGCGCTGACGTGATCGTCATATCCAGGATCGTCGATGGCAACTGGATTGAGGTCGCGCGCCAGTGAAGTGTACGTGTCAGGAAGCATGCGTCCTGAAAGTTGGCAGTTGAACGATGCATGTGCACGCGGGCCTCGGGTGCACATGCCCAGGCCGGCACGGCGGCTTGCTGCGTCAATTTGGCTGGGAGATGCCGGTATGCGGCTCGGGCGCAGGGGAGTTGAATTCGTTGCGGGACACGGGATGGAGGCGGCCAAGGCCGGCGCGTTGGCGCCCATCAGGATCGGGCTTGCGCATGTTCGCTCGCTTGCAAGCGACATTGGAGGACCGAGAGGCCTCTACTGGAAACGCGTTCGCAAGTTGGCCGTCGCCGCTAGGCGTAATGGCCGCGTGCCCGCATCAACGCGTCCGCACGGTTCTGTGCAGTCATCAGGGCCGTGCTGACGCTTGTCGTGCCTTGAAGCATGTCGTGCAATTCGGTTCCTATGATTTCGATCAGGTCGGTGATCTCCGGAACGGGCGGCCGAGGCCAATATTGCAGGATCCCCGATCGTGCCATGCCGTCGACAATCGAAATCAACGGCGACACGCTGCGCACTTTCCGGTCCATGCTGACGCTGAAGCGGGGAGTCACGAGGCTGCCGTTCTCGATGTAGAGCTTGATGGTTTGGGGCGAGGTGAAGGACTGGAGCGCTTTCCAGGCCGCATCAATGCGATCGGGCGCAATGTTGGACGGGATCGCCAGGGCGTAGCCGCCGACCGGCGCGATTGGCTTCCCGCCCGGCCCGTATGGATGAGGCAGAAACTCGGTTACGCCAAAGGCTGGCAAAGGCTGGCGATTCCGAGTTTAGCTCAAAGAGCGGTGCCAGAAGCGTGGCGCAATACGCCATCGCGACTTCGCCGTCCGCGTAGGCGCGGGCACGTTCGTACCAGGACATTGACAGGCCATCGCGACTTCGCCGTCCGCGTAGGCGCGGGCACGTTCGTACCAGGACATTGACAGGATCGACACGGGTGAGAAGTCCAGGAGTTCGCTGAGGTATTCTGCCGTGGCAAATGCCTCGTCGGATTGCAGCATCGGCCGGAGGTTCTCGCCTTGGGGCCATTCCGCATCGAAGTCATCACCGACCTGCACGAGGTTCAGGAACGGCCGCCCCATAGCCCCCATGACAAACATGAATGTGTGCCCAAGGGGTGTCCCGCGCGCAGCATTCCACGCGATGCCCGACTGTCCCTGCGCCCGGTTGTGCAAGGCGCGCGCCGTTTCAAGAGTGTCCGAGATCGTGAATGGCATGCCGATCCCGGCCGCGTCGCACAGGTCGCGCCTGACGCAAAGCAGCTCGGGCGTCGTTTGGACGGGGAGTCCATACTGAACGCCCCCATACCGTGCGGAGGCGAGTGCAACCCTGTGAAAGTCGCCGATGTCTACATTGCTCTCGTCAATGAGATCGTTGATCGGAAGAAGGACGTTCTTTTCGGCAAGTTCGCCGAACCACGGGAGGTCGCAGGCGATGATGTCGTAGCGAGACGTCTCTTGCGCCGCGTTTGCCAGGATTTCCTGGCGCAACCGGTCAATCGACAGCGCCCGGCTGTTCATGCCGACGCCGAACAGGCCCTCGAATTGTCGTTTGAGGACGTTCATTGCCATGAATGTAGGGTCGGCGTGGACAAGAACGCGAAGGTCGCCATGCAATTCCAGCCTCGAATGCAGCGGAGTCGGCGGCGGGATCGTCAGGCTGTCGCCATAGGAAGAGCCGAAGAAATAGTCACCGATGCCGCCTTTCCCTGCCGTTCCAATGCCAAGGGTCGAGCTGATCGCGCCGCGCACCCTTCGCGCGTATTCCTGCCATTCGGCGATCAGCTTGTCGGAAGGGTGCAGCGAAAAGCTCTTGCCGGTCACAGTTCTTGGGCGCCGGATCAGAAGACCGCGCTCCTCGATTGAGTTGATTGCCCTGATCGCCGTCCCGTATCCCAGCCCGCTTGCACTTGCCAGGTTGCTTTTCGTGGTCAGCTTGCCCTGCAGATGATTGCGCAGGAGCGTGGTGATCATTCGGGTTTCATCGTAACCGCGCTTGAGGCTCAGCACCTGATTGGCTTCGTCACCGAGCGCGTCGATGAAATCCAGAAAGAGCGCGAATTCTTCTCCCGTGATTCCCTTGGCGCGCAGAACGTCGCCGCTTTCGAACGGGCCTTCCGGTCGGGCTCTTGCTTGTCCTCCCTGAAGGTTCATCACCTCTCTGAGCGCCTCTGGCAGTTCCGGCACGATCCGACCTCTCCCCGGCATGGTTCAGGGCCAGACTATGTCCGACTCGGATATTCTTCCAGCTTTGCCGTGACTATCCGGATAGTCGTCGGATTTCGGCGATCTTGTCGGCCAGGATGCTTCGTCGTCGGTCGGCATCGTTGAGCAGCTGGCTTCGTCGTTGCCGTTCCTCGAAGACTCGGCTGCCGGTCTGGAACATGATGACGACAAGAAGGAGGATGCCGAGGTAGAGCTGCACCATGAAAGAGGGCGTCACGTTAAAGACCAGCCCGGTGTTCAGGAAGTTCACCGTCAGCGTTCCGATGGCCGCACCGATGACTCCGCCCTTGCCGCCAAGGATCGACACGCCGCCGATGAAGGCAGCCACCGTTCCGGCCAGCAGAAGGTACTGAAGCCCGAGCGCCTGTGCCGTACCCGATCGCAGGCCGATGATGATGCCGCCCAGACCGGCACAGAAGCCCGAGATGGCGAAGACGATGATCATCGGGCGCTGCAGCGAGATGCCCGACGCCAAGGCCTCCTTCCTGGCACCGCCAATGGCATAGATTTCGCGGCCATAGCGCGTGAAGGTCATGAACAATCCTACGATTATGAACATCGCGATGACCAGGAGCGAAGCGGGCGAGAAGTAGACAAGCATCTTGGTCGAGATGAAGTCAGGAATGCGGAAGTCGGTCAGCATGACGGTCTTTTCATCGGCGGCGAAGAGCGCCACGCCGCGCAGGAGCATCAACGTCCCCACTGTCAACACTATGGCGCGGATTCTCAGGTAGGCGATGAAATACCCCTGAATCGCACCGATGGTGGTCGAAACCGCCAGCGCCAGCAGAAGTGCGTTGACGGCCCCCCAATCGTCGGTGAACCGCACCGTGATCACCGCGGCCAGCGCCGCGTTCGAGCCTATCGAAAGGTCGATTTCACCGGCGATGATGCAGAGCGTCAGTGCCAGTCCGACAAGGCCCAGAACCGCGAATCGTTCCATGATCGCAAAACCGGTTCGATGCGTGAAGAACAGCGGCTCGGTGATCGCAAAGAAGGTGAATACGCCGACGGCCAGCAAGATGGCAAAGACGAGGTCCGGGTTTTCGGTGACAAAATGCTTGATGCGTTCCATGCGTTCCATGGGTTCCTCCTACTCCACGGCCCGGCTGCCGCGACGGACAAGGGCAAAGACGATGATGGAGAAGACGATCATCAGGCCCACGGCGAGCACCCGCGCGCCCGAGTTGAAGCCATTCAAGACCATCATGTTGTCGATACTTGAAATGAAGATCGCGCCGAGCGACGTGCGGAGCGTCGAGCCGTAACCGCCCATGATGGAGTTGCCTCCGACCATGACGATGGCGATGACCATGATCGTCATGTCTCCGGACGAGCCGAATTCCGACGAGAAGTAGTTGACATGCGCTGACGAGACCTGGCCCGAGAACGCCACCGCGACGAATGCCGCGCAGACGCTGGCGATGATGCAGCACTTGATCGCCATGCCGAAGTTTTCGTGCCCGGTCGCCCGGCCTGCCGCGCGGTTGGCGCCCACCAGGTAGACCTGGCGACCGAAGGTCGTGTAGCGCAGGGTCAACTCAGCCACGACCGCGATCATGATAAAGGCCACGGTAATGTTTGGAATGTCCCCGATGAAGGACCCGGTCCCCAGCCATTCAGCACCATGCGGGCGGCGGTAACTGACGACAAGGTTGTCCGACCACCAGGATCCGATCCCGAAGAACAGGCCCGCAGCGCCTAGCGTGACAACGATCGGATTGCCGCCAAGTCCGATCAGGGCGCCCTGAATGGCACCCGTGATCGTCGCGATGATCATCGTGGCCGCAAAGGCAACAAGGAAAGTCATCATCAGGGCCGAGGTTGTCGGATCGCCGTCGGCTGGGCCCCACTGGTTCCACTCAGCCCCCATGAGCGTGGCGAAACAAATGATGGAAAGCGCCGCGATCTCCTTCATCGACAACAGGAAAAAGTTGCCGCTGAGTGTCACGAAGGTCAGTCCGATGGCCATGATGCCGACCAAGGCGGCGTCCCGGATTATCGTCTTGACATTGAACCATGTCAGGAAGTCGTCGGTAAGTGTCGCTCCGGCCACGAACACGACAAGGAAGAGCCCCACCATTGCGATGACCAGTGGTGAATAGTCCCTGCGAATGCGCTGGATGAAGTTGAGGTCGTCGCCCGACATTGCAGTTGCGTCGGTCATGTAGCCTTCTCCGACACGGCAATGCCCGCTTCATGAAAAGGATCGGTGATCTGCTCAAGAATGCTGGCCGATGTCATCTCCCCAAGCTGCAGCTCACCGATCCGGGCGCCGCGATAAAAGCTGATGATTCGGTCTGGCAGGTTGGTGACCTCCTGAATGTCGGTCGAGGCCACGACGATGGCGGCTCCCTGGTCCGCCAGATCGCGGAGAATCTGATAGATCTCGGCCCGTGCGCCAACGTCCACGCCGCGTGTGGGTTCGTTCACGAGGATCACCTTGGGCGAGATCGACAGCCACTTGCCAAGCGCAACCTTCTGCTGGTTTCCGCCTGAGAGGACTCCGGCCTCCTGCGGCAGGCGCTTTGGGTCTACTGTGAACTTGATGGCGTTCTCGGCCGTTGAAGCCCGCTCTTTCGCGCCGTTGAGCAGTCCGTTGCTCGAGATCGTTTCAATCGACGGGGCCGACAGGTTCTCCATGATGGGGCGACCGAGGAACAGTCCGTCATGTTTTCGATCCTCGGAACAAAAGGCGATGCCGCGGCGGATGGCGTCCTTTGGACGCGAGGCCATGAATTCCTCGCCGTTGTAGTGCAACGTCCCGCCGCGTGACTTCGTGGATCCGGCCATGGCACCAAGGATCTCGGAAGTTCCCGACCCAAGCTGCCCCGCCAGGCCCAGGATTTCCCCGGGATAAACTTCGAAACTGATGGGTTCGAGGATGCCGTCCGGCCAGAGATCCTGCACTTTCAGGATGGGGGTCTCGCGGGTGATCGGCCTGCGCGCCGGGTACATGTCGCCCAGCTCGAAACCCAGCATGAGTTCAACGAGAGAGTTGACGTCCATGTCCGTCGCCGCGCGGGGGGTCTGGCTTTCGCCGTCCCGCAGCACCGTGACACGGTCGCAGATCTTGAAGATCTCGTCCAATCGGTGGCTCACGTAGATCACCGACTTTCCGCGATCCTTCAAGCGCTTCACCATGTCCAGGATTCGGATGGAATCTGTTTCGCCAAGCGCTGCCGTGGGCTCGTCAAGGATCAGCACCTGCGGGTTATGCGCAATCAGCCGCGCAACCTCGACCAGATGCTGTTCACCGACAGAAAGCCGGTTCGTGACGCGCATCGGGTTAATGTGCCCAAGCCCGACCTCTTCCAGGAACGGCTTCGCCTTCTTCGCGAGCAAGCCTCTAGAGGCAATCCGCGGGACGCCGTCGCCCGCAAGAAAGATGTTCTCGGCCACGCTCATCGTCGGGATCAGGCTCAACTCCTGCTGGGCGATCGCGATTCCGGCATGTTCGGCGGCGGTCGGGCTGCCAAAGTGACGGATTTCACCGTCATAGAAATACTCTCCGGTGAAACCCGTGTCGAACCCTCCGATGATCTTGACCATGGTGGACTTTCCGGCACCGTTCTCGCCGACCAATCCCATGATTTCGCCACGCCCGATTTCAAAGCTCGCGGCTTTCAGCGCCTGGATCGCACCGTAGTCGCGGCTGATGTTTGTGAGCTGAAGAAGCAGTTGATCCGCCATGGTCACCTCCCTGATCCAGTCGGGACACTCCTGTTCCTAGCAAAAAAAGGGCGCCCTGTCGCCAGGGCGCCCTTCCTGATGTCTGGACTTAGCTGCCCCAAGCTAGCCGCCCCAAGCGCCCGAGCACAGCTCGTCGATGCCGTAGAGCTTGCCGTCATAACCGCGAAGCGCAACGGTGTCGATGTTTGTCGCGGTCACAGCCGGGTTCGGCGTGAAGTTGATGTAGTTCGCCAACTCGCCGGTCTCGAGATACTCTTCGACCATCTTGATGGCGAGCTGTCCTTCGTGCAGCGGCGACTGGAGTGTCGTGCCGAACTGCTTGCCTTCCTCGATCAACTGCTTGTCGCCATTGCAGACGGTGCCGACTGCGATCACGTCTGCTCCCATCGAGTAGCCTGCTTCCTCCAGCGCCTTGATGCCGCCGGTAAGAATCGCGTCGTCCATTCCGTAGACAAAGTGGATGCCTTCGTCGCGAAGCGCTGCGATGGCCTTTGCGGCACCCTTGTATCCGTTGGCCTGACCGAAGCCTTCGTCAACGTCGCCGATGATGGTCAAGTCCGAACCGGCGATCGCTTCCTTGAAGGCGTTGATCGACAGGCCGTAGCCACCATAGCTGTGCGGGTAGCTCAGCACCAGAACGTTGAAGCCTTCGCCGCCGGCAGCTTTCTTGGCGGCCGCTGCCTCGCGCATCATGTAACCGGCGTTCCGGGCACGCAGACGGTCGTCTGGGCCAGCGTAGCCAAAGATGTACTGCTTGTCCTGTTCGTTCGGCAGCTGGTTGATCTTCAGAACCGGAACGCCTGTCCTGGCAAGCGCGCGCAGCGACCCTAGGCCCGCGACGGCGTCGGACGGCCACCAGATGAAGACGTCAGGCAGGACGCCGGCAGCCAGTACCTGCTGAACCTGCTGGTCCTGCTCGGCCTGGTTGAACTGGTTCTCAAAGACCTGGATGTCAAAGCCCTTGAGTTCGGCGGTATCCTTGATGCCCTTGATGAACCGGCCGATATAGGCTTCACCGGCGGGGCCGTTGAACGAGATGATCGACGGCTTGTCTTGCGCGAGAGATGCGGTCGCCATGGCACCGAATGCCAGCACGCCGACCATCATGCTGCGCATGGTCTTTCCCAAATACGTCATTGAATCCTCCCTTCAGGAATTTAGACGATTTTCTTTCGCCGCGCGTAGTCTGTCAAAATATAGGCGCGGCAAACTCCACGATTTCGTCCGATATGGATGAACTTGATCCAATTTCGACCAAATCCGGCTGTGGACGGAAGTTGCTTCGAGATACGTTTCTGCAGATAACCGAAGAGACGTGCCTTGGGAGGACGCAAGATGGATACGCAACGACTCGCTGGAAAGAACATCCTTGTTACAGGCGCCGCACAAGGCATGGGGGCCGCAAATGCGGAGTGCTTCGCGCAGCAAGGGGCGAACGTCTGCATCGGCGATATCAATTTTGATGGCGTTCAGGCAGTGGCAGAACGTATAAATGCCGCAGGAAATGGCCAGGCGGTGGCCGTCAGGATGGATGTTACCAGCCGCGAAGACAACGCCGCTGCGGTTGCAAGGACCGTTGATTCCTTCGGGTCGATCAATGTTGCTCTTCTCAATGCAGGTGTCAACAAGCCCCGCATGTTCATGGACATCGACGAAGACAACTGGGACATGATAATGAACATCAACGCCAAGGGTGTTCTTCTGGGCATGCAGGAGGCGGCCAGACAGATGATCGCTCAAGGCCCGATGGATGATCATCCGTACAAGATCATTCCGGTCGGTTCGATCGTGTCGCGCACCGCGTTTCTGGATGTCGTTCCCTATTGCTGCTCGAAATACGCTGTTCTGGCCATGATCATCGGCGGCGCAAAGGCACTTTGGGAGCACAAGATCACCGTCAACGGTTATGGCCCGGGTGTGGTGAAGACCGAGCTTTGGGAGCAGCTTGACAAGGATCTCGTGGAAATCGGCATGTTCGAGAAAGAAGGCCAGTCGATGGATCACCTCGCCAATACCATGATCCTGATGAAGAAGCTCTCGACGCCAGACGACGTAAAGGGCACGGCAGCGTTCCTTTGTTCAAACGAAAGCGACTACATGACTGGGCAGCTTATCATGATCGACGGCGGCATGATCATGCAATGATCCGGGTGCTTCGCCTTGCAAGGCGTACGGGCATCGTCTGACCGGATTGCTGGGGCGGTTGCGAGGGTCGGCGACAGGCGACGATGACGCGCGCTGGATGGCTCGCGACCGAATTGAAAATCAGCGATGTGCGCGCTGACGCCGAATGTCCTGATGCCGCAGGACCTGGAACCCGACTGGAAACGGGAACGCGGCATTCCGGTTCGAGGTTGCACGCAAGGGAATTTCGAACGCCGTCGTGACCGAATGTCACGATCACGGCCGGTTCGCGGTCAATCACCCTGGACTTGACCGAGGCGCATCGGTGCTTGCCGACCTGCTCCTGCCGGTGACGACGGCGACGCTTGGCGCGTCGCTCGATATTGACGGGCGGGTCAAGGCAGGTGTCGTTCCGGTCTCAATCGCCTTCGCCGTGCGCTTGAACATGGCGTGCAGCAATGTCGCAACCGCTGGCGCGATCACCGGAAGGGAGACCGAGGCCGGGTCAGTGCCAGCTTGACCTCTGCCGACCGGTTCGAAGCAGTGATGGAGCGATGCGTCAGGCGGGTTCAAGTCCGTGGGCCAGCACTGCGTTCGCATGCATCGGCGCCAGGCTTCCGCTCGTGCGGCCACGGTTTCCAGTCAGCCGGGAGTCAACAAAGGCCTCGGCAACCTTGGCGTCACCGTGGCGCAGGAGAGCCGACGCTGTCAGCAACAGCGCCGCGCGCTCGGTGAACCACCTGGCTTCCGCTTCAGGCACTTGCACCTGCCAGCGTGACCGATGTTCGTCGAGCGCCGTGTCATATGCCTTGTCCATCCCCGTGGCGGCATCCAGATCGGCGTTCAGCGCGTCAACCGCCATGGGAACCCTTGCAAGTGTCCGAAGGGCGTCCAGGCAGATTACGTTGCCCGACCCTTCCCAGATGCCGTTCAGCGGCGCCTCGCGGAAGAGCATGGGAAGCGTCGTTTCCTCGACATATCCCATGCCTCCGAGCATTTCCATCGTCTCGCCGACCACCATCGGGCAGAGCTTGTTGTTCAGGTACTTCGCCAATGCCACGCCGATCCGTGCCAAGGCCCGGTCTTCCGGGGTGCGTCCGTCAAAGCTTCGTGCAACGTGCATGCCCAGCGTCAGCGCTCCCTGCCAGTCGAGAGCAAGGTCGGCAAGGACCGTGCGCATCAGCGGCTGGTCGATCAGGCGCTTCTGAAATGCGAGGCGGTTCGAGACCCAGTGATGGGCTTCGCGGAGCGCGGAACGCATGAGCCCGGCAGGCGCGATGGCAGTGTCGAGGCGCGTGTGATGCACCATCTCGACGATCGTGCGCACACCTTCGCCGTCCCCTCCGACGCGGTAGGCCAGGGCGCGGTGGTACTCGATCTCGGCCGAAGCGTTCGAGCGGTTGCCAAGCTTTTCCTTCAATCTCTGGATTCGGATGCCGTTCCGCTCGCCGTCCAGCCATCGCGGCACAAGGAAACAGGTCAGGCCGGAACCGGTTCGGGCCAGCGTCAGGAACCCGTCCGACATCGGCGCGGAACAGAACCACTTGTGGCCCGTCAGCCGCCACGTATCCCCGTCGCGTTCCGCAACGGTCGAGTTGGCCCTGACATCGGAGCCGCCCTGCTTTTCGGTCATCGCCATCCCGAGGGTCACGCCCGACTTCATTCGCGCCGGCTTGGCTGCGGGATCGTATTCCCGGGACAGGGCCAGGGCGCTCCAGTCGTCGTGCAGGCCTTCTGCTGCGCCAATCACCGGCTGCGCCGCGTAGGTCATTGTCAGGGGGCAGCAATGGCCAGGCTCCACTTGGCTGGCCAGATAGACCATGGCCGCATGCGTGACGTGGCCGCCGGCATCGCGCTCCCACGCCATCGAGTGGTACCCGGCGGCGACAGAGGTGGCCATGAACCGATGGTAGTCGGGGTGGAAGACCACCTCGTCCAGACGGCGGCCGGCTTGGTCGAAGGGGCGGAGCTCGGGCGTGTGCCGTTCGGCATTTCGTGCCGCTTCCCGCATCTCGCGCTGCCCGAGGGTCGCGCCATAGGCGGCAAGCGCACTGTCCTGCCCGGCCTTGCCAGCCAGCAAGCGCAGCACGATGTCGTCGGCCCAGAGATCGCGGTCGCCCGCAGTTTCCGGTTGATTGGTTACGTCATGCGTTTCGAGCAGCGCGGTTGCGGGCAGTTCCGTCATCGAGGTGGGTCCGTACAATCTGGTTCGGGGTTCCGTGCGACTCAGAGCGGGCTGGCCGACGGCATCTTTCGGGCCAATTCTGGCACGGCAAATGTCGCATTGCCAGTTGCTTGCGAAGTCTGTCCGGTCCACGCGGTTCCTGTGCGCCGTGCGCATTTGGAAACATCCGGTTGCCCACGCTGATGGTGGCCAGTCGCCCGGACGGCTTGGCCGGGACGCAGTGGCGACGATCATTGGATTGCGGCAACCGCGCTGGAACAGCGCGTCGTTGTCGTGACCGGCAATGCCAACGATTTCGAACGTCCGGGTGTGACTGCCGAAGACCCGGTCTGACCGTCACGCAGACCCTGCAACTTCATGCGGGGTTGGAGTGACGTGAGTGCTGCCAAGCGCCTGCACCAGTTTCAGGCGCAAGCACAGATGGTTGACGCCCGTGGATTCCACGCGTTGAACGGGGCGCGGTGCCGCCGCGTGATGCTCAGTCGCCAGCTGGCATGGAGATTCGCCTCGATCGAAACAGTGCCTCCCGAACCAGATGCCGAGGCCGAAAGACGGAGCTATAGGCCCGTTGCATTTGCGAGTACCTGTCGGTGCCTTGGTTTGGGAACTATGCACAAAAGTTCCAGCATCCTTTCATGTCACAGCGTTGCAAGTGAGCGATGCTTCGCGTGGGCGGTCTTCGGGCCGAGACGGGCGAAAGCCAATCGTCGCCACCGCGAATCCACCGTGCCACCGGTCCAGCGGCGGTGGCACTTATGCACATAGTTTCCCTTGGTTTCTCATTGGAGCCAACTAAAACGGCGTGAATGCCCCGTCGATCGTGTAGACGCTGCCATTGATGAACTTGGCGTCATCCCGGCACAGAAAGGCGGCCAGGGCCGCGACTTCAGAGGGTTCGCCATAGCGACCTGCCGGAATGGCGGCGATGACCATGGCGCGCGCCTTGGCGGCATCTTCAGGGGATGCGTCCGCTTCCACGGCCGCAAGCATGTCAGTGTCGATCTGACCAGGGCAAATCGCGTTCACTCGGATGCCTTCGCCGGCATAGGCCTTGGCACCGTTCTTCGTCAGCCCGATCACGGCATGCTTGCTGGCACAGTAGGCTGGCATGGTGGCTCGGCCACCGATCAATCCGGCCACCGACGAGATGTTGATGATCGCGCCACCACCGTTGCGTCGCAGGGCGGGGACCGCGTGCTTCATCATCAGGAAAACCCCGCCGACATTGACATCCATGACATGATTGAAGCTTTCGAGGTCTTGATTCTCGATCAGGCCGCTTTTCCCGACGATTCCAGCGCCGTTGAACACTGCATCGAGTCTGCCGAAGTCGGTTTCTGCCCGATCAACAAGGCCGCGTGCTTCATCTTCGTTCGACACGTCGGATTGATGCGTCACGACATTCGGGCCCATTGCGTCAAGCTTGTTCAACCGGTCAGTGCTGCGACCTGACGCAATGACGGTGGCCCCGTCATCGGCCAGGCGTCTGACGGTTTCGACACCGATGCCGCCTGTGGCACCGGTGACGATGATGATCTTGCTTTCCAGCGGCCGTTCCATGACTCACGCGCCGCCGAACCCGTCCAGAACGGTCTTGCCGATAGCGGATCCTTCTTCCTGATGTGCGAGCGCTTCGCGCAGGGTGGTCTCGCTCATGGCCCCGCAATGCTTGTTCACTGTCGAGATCAACGAGCCATCATCCAGCATTGTGGACACGCGGCTGAGCAGTTGGGACTGTGCGTCCATGTCTTCTGTCTGGAACATCGACCGGGCAAACATGAACTCCCAGCTATACGACAGGGCCTTGAGCTTGATTGCGCCGATGTTGATGTCCTGAGGGTCGTCGATCAACGCGATATGGCCCCGCGGCTTGATCAGATCGATAATGGCGTCGAAGTGCTTGTCCGTCTGGTTCAGCGTGGCGACATATTTCGGGGAGATGCCGAGTGCCTTCATCTCTTCGTTCAGCGGGTTGCGATGGTTGACCACATGGTCTGCGCCCATCTTCCTGACCCACGCGACAGTGTCGTCGCGCGACGCGCTTGCCACAACGGTCAGACCCGTCAGTTTCTTGGCCAGCTGGATCAGGATCGACCCGACGCCTCCGGCAGCGCCGATGATCAGGATCGCTTCACCGTCGCCATCTCCCTCCTTGATGCCAAAGCTGTCAAACAGCATCTCCCAGGCGGTGATGCTGGTCAGCGGCATGCCGGCGGCTTCGGAAAAGCTGAGCGAGGACGGTTTGCGACCCACCAAGCGCTCATCTACCGCCTGCAACTCCGCATTGCTTCCCGGACGGGTGAACTCGCCAGCATAAAACACTTCGTCGCCCGGCTTGAACGTCGTCACGTCGGCGCCGACTTCCTTGACTACGCCGGCCGCGTCGAAGCCCAGGATGCGTGTGCCTTCGGGCGGGCGGTTGGCGCGGACCTTCACGTCGACCGGATTGACCGAGACGCCGCGCACTTCAATCAGCAGATCGCGCGCGCCGGGAGCAGGCATGTCCGCATCGAATTCGACGACCGAGTTCGGTGCCGAAACCGGGCCCCTTTCGCTGTAACCGAGAGCTTTCATTGTTGACCTCCATATAGACCGTTCGAAATTCCGACCCGAATACTGCGTTTGTGCCTAAGTTTTGACAAGAACCGACATTTTTGTAAGTATTGGAAATCAAAGCATCGAGGCGACAAGGATGGCCAGGAAGTACAATTGGAAGACGGGGTGCGATGTCGAAGCGACATTGAGCGTAATCGGCGGTCGCTGGAAGCCGATTCTGATTTGTCGCCTTCTTGGCGGGCGAAAGCGTTTCAGCGAGCTGTGCCGTCTTGCCCCGAACGCGACCCAAAGGATGATCACGCTTCAGCTGCGGGAACTGGAAGCCGACGGCGTCATCTCTCGACATGTGTTTGCCGAGGTGCCGCCGCGCGTGGAGTACGAGGTGACGGAACGAGGACGGAGCTTGAAGCCCATCATTGAAGCGATGCAGGAGTGGGGCAAGGACTTCAAGGCAACGCGCTTCTCTGAAGAAGAGCAGGCGCTAGAGGTTGAGAGCAGGTGCGCCTGACCTTCCGGTCGGAAATTCACGCGCCGACAAGCGTCTGGTGAACCTTGACGTGCGACGGGCCCCAACGTGGTGAGTTCCGGCACGTGTTCCCGAAATGAATCCGCACTCGGATGTCTATGCACCCGCAAGCCCGCGCAGGCCATGATTGGCGGAACCCGGTCCCGGAACGCAGCCCGCGCAGGCCATGATTGGCGGAACCCGCGTCCCGGGAAACGCACGAAGGCGCGTCTACCTGGCCCCCTCAAGAGCGAGGGCGATCCCTTGGCCAACGCCGATGCACATGGTGCAAAGTGCGAGGGACAGGCCCCGGTCCTGGAGCTCGATCGCGGCTGTCAGTGCCAGCCTTGCCCCTGACATGCCCAGCGGATGTCCGAGGGCAATGGCTCCGCCATTAGGATTCACGAAGTCCGCGTCGTCGGGAAGTCCGAGTTGACGCGTCACCGCCAGCGCCTGTGCCGCGAATGCCTCGTTCAACTCGATGATGTCCAGATCGGTTGTTGCGATGCCAAGGCGGCCCAGCAGCCTTTCGCTGGCGGGTGCTGGGCCAATGCCCATGATTCGGGGCGGGACGCCGACCGTCGCGGCGCCCAGGATCCGCGCCTTTGGCGTCAGCCCGTAGCGCTCGACCGCTGCTTCTGACGCGACAATCAGCGCCGCGGCGCCGTCATTCACGCCGGACGCGTTGCCGGCCGTGACCGAGCCGCCGTCGCGAAAAGGGGTCGGCAACGCAGCGAGCTTGTCAAGCGAGGTCCGGCGTGGATGCTCGTCGGTGTCGAAGACGACCGGGCCGGCCTTCCGCCGGGGAACGGAGACAGGGGTGATCTCCTGCCCGAGGCGTCCGTTTTCGATGGCCCGCGCCGCCCGCTCCTGCGACCGGAGCGCGAACGCATCCTGGTCGACCCGCGAGATGCCGAATTCCGAGGCGACGTTCTCTGCGGTTTCCGGCATGCTGTCGACGCCGTGCTCCGCTTTCATCCTGCGATTGACGAAGCGCCAGCCAATGGTCGTGTCGAAGACCTCCGCCTGTCTGGAAAACGCAGCATTCGCCTTGGGCATCACCATGGGCGCACGCGTCATGCTCTCGACGCCGCCGGCAAGAATCACGTCCGCTTCACCAGTCCTGATTGCGCGTGCCGCCATGGCAACTGCGTCAAGGCCGGATCCGCAAAGCCGGTTGATGGTTGCACCACCCACGGTTTCGGGCAGCCCGGCCAGCAGCGCCGACATCCGTGCCACGTTGCGATTGTCTTCGCCGGCTTGGTTGGCGCATCCCATGATCACGTCGTCAACTGCAGCGGGGTCGAGCGAAGGCGCGGATGCCATGACGGCACGGACCACCTCTCCCAGTAGATCGTCGGGCCGCATCGCCGCGAGTGCGCCGCCATACCTGCCGATGGCGCTGCGCAGCCCTTCGCAAATGAGAGCTTCAGCCAAATTCTTCTTTCAAGGTGGTTATGGCGTGCCTAGTGCACTCTTTCGCGTATCTGTCGGCTTTGCCGCGAAGCCGGGTGCAACCAGCAGCATGGTCCGTCGGAGCCGTGATCAATCGCCGGACCTTCCGGGCAGGATCTTGGAGACAAGTCGTCCGAGACCGCTTTCCTGGCTTGGAACCGGCTCCTCCGCGCTGGCTTTGCCGCAAAGATCGGCCGGCATCCCGTTCTCCGTCAAGGCGGCCGCCAAAGATGGGTAATGCTTGAAGATGCTCTTGAAACCGGAAATTTCGAAGACCTCGTCGACTTCGGGCTGCAATTGGGCGATGACAACGGATCCGCCCTCCGCTTCCACGCGCTTCGCAAAGACCAGCATGGTTCGAAGCCCGGCACTGCTGACGAAGTCCACGTCGTCGAAATCAAGTACTATCGGCAGGCCAAGGTTCAGGTCGAGCTCCTTGAGCCGGCCGTCGAGAACGGGCGCGGAATTTCCGTCAATCCGGCCATTGATCTTGATTGCCGTTCCGGTATCGGCCGCAAATACCTCAAGTTCCAATTCGGACATCGATTCCCTTCCCAGAATTGCCTCTCCAACGTGTATAGGAGAATTGCCGCCCAGACAGAAGCCCCGCAGCCATTTTGCGTTCACTTCCCGATGTGGAAAGATAGTTTGTCGCTGCCGATGTGGTCAAGTTAACACTTGTGATTCGGCATAGACAGCAGGGCGGGTTCTCGTGCCGCACTCAACGAATCAAGGAATTGGACGCCTGTTGTGACTGCCAATTCGGTTGATCGCTCCTGCACCGCCATGTATTTGTGACCAATGCAATTTGCGAACGTGAACCGGTCAGGTGAACTTGCGGCGAAGCGTTATGCGGAGACGTTGGTCGCGAATTCGGGTTCCGCATTTTTCTGGGCGATGCGACGCATGCTGCCGGCAAAGCGCGACGCGATGTATGCGATCTACGCGTTTTGCCGGGAGGTCGACGACATAGCTGATGAGCCCGGCGAGACGTCCCGAAAGCAGGAGGCGCTCAACGGCTACAGGCGCGACGTGGAGCGGCTTTACCGAGGTGAGGAGCCGGCACGGGCGACGGTAAGGGCACTTGTCAGGCCGGCCTTCGATTACGAAATTGCGGAGTCTGACCTCAATTGCCTGATTGACGGAATGATGACGGACGCCGCGCCCTCCGTACGCATTCCCGATGAGGCGGCCTTGGCGACATATGTTGATCGCGTGGCCTGTTCGGTCGGACGGATGTCCTGTCGCGTATTCGGACTCGATTCCGAGACCGGCAGGCAATTGGCGGCTTCACTCGGTTCGGCGCTTCAGTTGACCAACATCCTGCGCGATGTTCGTGAAGACGCCCGGCGCAACCGGATCTACCTTCCCGCATCCGCTCTTCGTGAGGCGGGTCTTGAATGCCCGCGCACCGACACGCTTGCCGACCAGCCTGCGGTGGACATTGTCTGTCAGGGGCTGTCGGAGAATGCCTGGGACCACTTCGCGGCTGCGGACAGGATCATGGGCGATTGCCGACCCCAAGACATTCGGCCAGCCAGGATGATGCGCGCGGTTTACGGAAAGCTCCTGGAACGGATCGTCGGAGCGGGGTTTTCTCCGTTTCCGTCCGAACGGATTTCCCTCGGTTCGTTCCGCAAGGCCTGCCTGGCCTTGCGCCACGGCCTGTTTTAAGTGCCCGGAATCGCCCATGTGGTTGGCGCAGGCGTTGCCGGCCTGAGCGCGGCGTGCGAGTTGTCTGCAAGCGGTGTTCGCGTGGCCGTACACGAAGCAACGGGCCATGCAGGCGGGCGCTGCCGTTCCTTCCGCGACGAGAGCCTCGGGGCGCTGATCGACAACGGAAACCATCTGATCCTCTCCGGAAACACCTCGATTCGACGGTTCCTGGCACTGATAGGGGCACGGGACAGGCTGTCTGGTCCGGCAAGCGCCCGCTTTCCGTTCCTGGATCTCGCCACGGGTGAACGTTGGACAGTTGACCTGGGCGACGGCC
The DNA here is from genome assembly GCA_965208685.1 of Paracoccaceae bacterium. GTDB lineage: Bacteria > Pseudomonadota > Alphaproteobacteria > Rhodobacterales > Rhodobacteraceae > JAJEFO01. The sequence goes on from CBDBPL010000007.1 coordinate 4,711,989, forward strand.
GGATCCCGGGAAGACCTTTTGCCCGCGACGGCAGGGTTCCAGGCGCGCGAGTGGCGGATTATGCAAGATCGCTCCGCCTGTTGAATGCGAGCCCGGAATCGTCGATTGAACAAGTTCTGTCGCCCTGCGGTCAGCTGCATGAACGGTTCTGGAAGCCGGTTTCGATTGCGGTTCTCAACACCGAACCCGAGCGTGCCGCAGCGATGCTCATGAAGCCGGTTCTGCGTGAGACAATTGTCCGTGGGGGGCGTGCCTGCCGTCCCCTGACGGCGAGGCAGGGCTTGAGCAGTGCTTTCGCGGATCCCGCAGTGGCTTTTCTGGCGGGAAATGGCGCCGAGATGCGCTTTCGCACGCGGCTTCGCTCGATCACGTTGGACGACCGGGGTCGTGTCACGGCATTGCGTTTCAGGGATGACGAGATCCATGTCGGACCGGATGACCGCTTGATCCTTGCCGTGCCGGCTCGCGTTGCCGAGGACCTGATTCCAAGTCTGTGCGTTCCGAATGAGCATCGCGGAATCGTCAATGTGCATTTCCGGATTCCCGAAAGTTTCACGTGGATGCCGGAGGATCCGCCGTTCCTCGGGCTTGTCGGCGGCACGGCGGAATGGCTGTTCTGGCGGGACGGCATTGTCTCGGCAACGGTCAGCGCATGCCAGGGCGATGTCGACGGGCGAAGCATGGCGGGCGCGATCTGGGATGACATCCGACGGTCACTGGACCTGGAATGCGACCCGGCAATGATGCCGCCGCACCGCGTCATCGTCGAGCGGATGGCAACCATTGCCCAGACGCCGGAGCAGGTGGCGCGCCGACCCGGATTCGATGCCGGACCGCAGGGTGTCTTCCTTGCCGGAGACTGGACGGACACCGGTCTGCCGGCAACGATCGAGGGTGCGGTGCGCTCGGGCAGGCTCGCGGCTGAACTGGCCGCCGGGAGCATGGGTCAGGCGCTCATGGACGATCCGGGCGGAGAGAGTGCCGCGGCCTGACACGGCGTCCGGCGGGTCGCCGATGCCAGGTGAGCCAATCCAAGGTTCATGAACGGTGCCGCAGGGATCATCGCGACAGGAAGAGGCCGCCGGCCAGCCCTCGCATCGCGCACATGGCGGCTTCCGGCCTTGTCAGCTTGACCCGTGCTGCCAGAGGATCCTTTCGAGAGAGTTGCCAGGCCAACCGGTCAGCCAACCGTACGATGACCGCGGCTTCCAGTTTCAGGCGGCGGTGCTTGATTTGTCCAGGCAGTTGGCGCGCGTCCCGCATGAGTGCCTCAATTTCGGTCAGGCACTTGTCGATGACGACGCGAAGCCGCCCAGATGTGCGATCCATGCCGAGTTCCTCAAAGTTGACGCCGGACTCCGCCATCCAGTCTGCGGGCAGATAGATGCGGTCCAGTGTTCTGTAGTCGTCGCCGAAATCCTGCAGATGGTTGATGACCTGGAGCGCGTTGCACAGCGCGTCCGAACTTCCGTAGCCCGCGTTTGACCCGCCATGGAGATCGATCAGGTACCGCCCGACCGGTGCTGCGGAGAGCATGCAGTAGTCGATCACTTCCTGCCACGTCGCGTAGCGGTTCTTCGTCGCGTCTTGCAAGCAGTAGCGAACGAGATTGCGGCAATGGATGTCGCTTACGCCCGTCTCTGCAAGGCTTGCGGCCATTCGCGTGGCCTTTTCGTAGCCCGGACGCCCTTCGGCGTGCCGAAGCTCACGCTCAAATCCTTCCAGTCGCTCCGTTTTTTCCCCTGCCGTGAGATCCGGTGAATCCGCGATGTCGTCGATGGTACGGGCGAATGCGTAGAATGTGGCGACATGCGGGCGCAGACGGGCAGGAATCAGTATCGAGCCGACGGGAAAGTTCTCGTAATCGGCGTTCTTGCCCGATGGGGTTTCCACCTGCGAAATGTGTCCGCTGTCGCTCAAGATTGCATCCGTTCCAGCATTCGCATCGTAGGCCACTCATCGAACCCTGCACAAGATGCGCAGCGTGCTCCGGGCACTGGGTGCGGACGCCGTCGCGGGAGCCTCGTGCACGCCTGTCCGCCGAGTCGCGACACGATGCGCCCTTGCAGGATCCCGCGGTGGCGAGGGCAGGGAGGGGGGCCTCATGCAGATCCGTGAACGTCCTTCCATCCCAGAGCTACATGAAGGATGAAGCGGGCATGATTCCTGAATTGCATCCGAGGCGTGCGATGCGGATTGCCACGGGGCTCCAGGCCGCAACCGGAATTCGCCCCGCGCAAGGACCGGATGTCTCGCGCGCGCCGCACAGCGGTCCGAGGCGGGGCGGCGCATCGTGACCGGACCGCTCTCCAGGGGAGGCGCCGCCCTGCGTTCGTGGTGCCGCCCGGCTCTGGCGGGCACTTCATGCAGGTGATTCCCGTTCTCAATGCGCTGGCTTCCGGCCTGCTCGGCGTGGCGGCGTTTCATCTGCTGGCGCTGCCGCTGCCGTGGCTGCTTGGCCCGATCGCGAGTTGCCTCGTTGCCGCCCTTCTCGGCGTTCCGCTTGGCGGCATCAGGCCGATCAATGCCGCCATGCGGACGGTTCTGGGCGTTGCGGTTGGCGCGACCCTCACGCCGGCCGTGCTGGCAACGTTCCCGTCCATGTGGCCGACGCTCATCCTGATGCCCTTGTTCATTCTCCTGATCGGGTTGGTGGGTGTGCCATATTTCCGGCGCCTTTGCGGCTACGACTTTCCGACTGCGTACTACGCCGCGATGCCGGGAGGCCTCCAGGACATGGTCGTCTTCGGCGAGGAGGCGGGTGGCAATGTCCGCGCCCTGTCGTTGATTCACGCCACCCGCGTCCTCGTGATCGTGGTGGCGTTGCCATTCCTTTTGAAGGGCATATGGGACGCGGACCTCGACCGACCCCCAGGCGTTCCGCTGACGACGATCGCGCCTTCCGAACTGGCCTTGATGGTGCTCGCTGCCGGATTCGGCTGGTGGGCGGCACGGAAGGTCGGCCTGTTCGGCGCCACGATTCTCGGGCCGATGATCCTGGCGGCTGTGGTGACGCTGGCAGGTCTCCTCGAACAGCGCCCGCCCGCAGAAGCCATCTGGGCGGCACAGTTCTTCATCGGGATGACCATCGGAAGCAACTACAACGGCATTACGGTGAACGAGATCCGGAAGGACATTCTGGCCGGCCTGGGATTTTGCGGCCTCCTGATCATTCTGACCGTGGCCTTCGTGGAGGCCATCTATTCGTTCGGGCTCGCCCCTGGCATGTCCGCGCTTCTGGCATACTCGCCTGGCGGACAGGCGGAACTCACCGTCCTGGCACTCGTGGTCGGGGCGGACATCGCATTCGTGGTCGCGCATCACATATTGCGTCTCGTGATCGTCATCATGGGCGCGCCGCTGGCGGCGCGCCTGCTTGATCGCGGTCGAGGCTGACGCCCATCCGGTCAGCAGGATTCAACCATGCCTGTTCCCACGACCTCGCCGAGCGCGAAGCGGAACATCACGTGCCATGTGGCCGGTACGTGACCGCTTTGCACGTCCGCATGATCGCCCTTCAGGGACGCAGCCAGAATTCCGTTCGGTTCCAGGCGTTGCGCATCACGCCAGGGCTTGACCAATTCCCGGCCTTGTCAGCCTTGGACCGAATCGCTGCCCAGATCGTGACCGTGCCAGGGTCCGTGATGCTCGCCTTCGCCGTCGATGCGCTCGAAGCCGTGTGCTCCAAAGTAGTCGCGCTGCGCCTGGAGCATGTTGGCGGTCGTTCGCTCGCAGGTCAGCGTGTCGAAATAGGCAAGCGCCGCGGCGAGCGCCGGGACCGGAAGGCGTGCGGCCTGTGCGGCAAGCGCGGTTTTCCGGAGGCCGTCGACGTTCTTGTCCAAGAGGGCGCGGAAATGGTCCGCAAGCGCCAGATTGGTGCCCTGCGATTCCCGAAGGGCCGCCGCCATGTCGTTCAGCATTGCCGAGCGGATGATGCAGCCCTCTCGCCAGATCTCGGCGATGCCCGGCATTGGCAGCGACCAGCCGAAATCCGTGCTGGCCTTGCAAAGGAGATCGAATCCCTGCGCGTAGCAGAGGATCTTCCCGGCGATCAGCGCCCGTTCCAGGTCCTGAATTGCGAGCCCGTCGTCCAAGCGGCGTGGGCTCGGCTGATAAAGGCTGGCGCCCTGCAGGCGCAGGTCCCGCATCGCTGACATGTTGCGGGCGCCAACCGCCGCCTCGATCACCGGAACCGGGGCGCCGAGCATCTGGCTTTCGATCACCGTCCAGCGACCCGTTCCCTTCTGTCCAGCTCGGTCAAGTATGACGTCCAGCGCGGGCTCACCGGTGCTGTCGTCCCGGGCGGCAGCCACCTTTCCGGAAATCTCGACAAGATAGCTCTTGAGAACGCCGTCATTCCAACGCGTGAACGCTTCCGCGCATTCTGCAGCGGTCATGCCCATGCCGTCTCGCATGACCCCGTAGGCTTCCGCGATCAGCTGCATGTCCGCGTATTCGATGCCGTTGTGCACCGTCTTGACGAAATGCCCCGCGCCGTCCTCGCCCATCCACCGGGCGCATGGCTGGCCCTCGTGGTCTGCCGCTATCACGTCGAGGATATGCGCCACCCGGTCCCAGCTTTCACGTGGCCCGCCGCCCATGATGGACGGTCCGAAGCGCGCGCCTTCAGCGCCTCCCGAGATGCCGACGCCGAGATAGGGACGTCCGGCCTCGCGCGCGGCTTGTGCGCGCCGTCGCGTGTCGTGGAAGTTCGCGTTCCCCATGTCGATGATCAGGTCATCGTCCTCAAGCAGCGGCCGCAGGGCGTCGATCTGTGCATCGACCACGCTGCCGGCAGGTACCATCAGGATGACGTTGCGAGGGCGCTTCAACGACTGGACGAGCGCCTCGACAGACTTGCACGGCGCAATCCGCCGGGCGAGACCTCCCGCTGTTTCCATGAGTTCCGTGACCCGGGCATGGGTACGGTTGTACGCCGACACCCGAAAGCCGTTTTCGGCAATGTTGAGCGTCAGCATCGCGCCCATGGTCCCAAGTCCGACAACTCCGATTTCCGACTCTGACATGCGCGTTTCCTGTTCCCGTCCGGCAGTTCCGGCGCTAACACTACGGCGAAGGGCCGGAAACGCAACGACAGTCAGGCCCGCACTTGGCAGGAGGGTGAGTCATGGCGGAAAGGCCGATCGCATTGATAACCGGTGGTGCGCAGGGCATCGGACATGCATGCGCGGAGGCACTGGCCGGTGACGGATTCCGAATCATTCTGGCGGATATCAACGCGAACGTGGATGATGTGGCGTTGAAGCTCGGCCAGGGTGCGAGCGGGTTCGTCTGCGACATGGGTGATCCGGAGCAGATCTCGGACATGTTCGATCGAATCGCGACCGACCACGGTCCGGTCTCGGCCTTGGTGAACAATGCGGGGATTTCGGAGCCGGGGGATTTCCTCGACTACGACATCGCCACCTTCCAGAAGGTGATCGGCACCAATCTCACGGGCGCTTTCGCGGCACTTCAGCGCGCGGCCCGCATGATGGTCGACGCGGGCATCGAGGGCGCGATCGTCAACATGTCGTCGATAAACGCCCAGGTCGCGATTCCCGCGATTCCCGCCTACTGCGCGTCGAAGGGCGGCGTGATGCAGCTCACCAAGTCGGCCGCGCTTGCGCTTGCGCCGCACAATATCCGAGTCAACGCGGTCGGTCCGGGGTCGATAGACACGGCCATGATGGCGGCTGTCAACGCGAGCCCCGACGCGATGAAGACGATAATGTCAAGAACGCCGCTCAAGCGCGTCGGCGCGCCAAGCGAGATCGCCGACGTCGTCGCCTTCCTGATCAGCGGCAAGGCAAGCTACATCACCGGCGAGACAATCTATGTCGATGGCGGCCGGCTCGGGATGAACTACACTTGCTGAGCGGCCCACGGGCGTTGGACGAACAGCGTCCAAGTCGCTGTCATCACTTGTTCGGGTTCGGGCCGGTATAGTTCCATCGATATTCGGGAGGTGTCGGCCCCTTGTTGCGCCCGCCCTGCTGCATCTGTTCCCACGCATGCGCCAGGATGCCGACTGAGCGCGAGAGACAGAAAAGTCCGCGTGCCAGCGGCGGCGCAAAGCCGAGCTCGGCGAAGATGACGGCTGTCGCCCCGTCGATGTTCATCGGTACGGGCCTGCCTTTCCGCCTGCGCAACTCGTCCTCGACTGCACGTCCGGCATTGGCGAACCGCCCCGTCACGACGCCGTCTTCGGCGGCCTTGTCAACGAGGGACAGGAGGCGCGGCGCCCGAGGGTCCGACGGCTTGTGGAACCTGTGGCCGAAGCCCGGCACGAATGCGTCGCGGGCACGTTGCCAGTTGTCGATCTCGTTCGAAGCGGCCAGAGCCGGCTCCGTTCCGGAACCGGTAGCGTCGGCGATGCCTTGAAGGAACTCGACGGCCTGCTCTCCCGCACCGCCATGCACGTCACCGAGCATGTTGACCGCGGTGGCCATTGCGTTGTTCAGGGGAAGGCCGCATGTCACGGCCATGCGTGCTGCCGCGATCGATGGCGCTTGCGGCCCATGATCCACGGCGGCGACCAATGCGGCTTCGAGAAGCCTTGCCTGGCCGTCCTGCGGCATCTCGCCCCTGGTCATGAGCCAAATCGTTTCCGGCAGCGTGAGCTTGCCGATCAACTCCTCGATCGGATGCCCTCGCAAGCGGATCCGGCCAGGCTCCATGTCGATTATCGCTGTTGACCACCAGTCGGAAACGTCGCTGCCGCTCATATGACTCCGTCCTTTTCGAGGCGCTCAAGCTCGGACCCGGACATTCCGAAGCGGCCCCAGATCTCACGGTTGTGCTGTCCAAGTTCCGGTGGCGGGCTGTCGACGGCCGCTGCCTCCCTGTCAAGTTTCACGCCCGTTCGTGCAACCTCGATATCGCGTCCGACGCCAGGCGCATTCTTGAAGCCTGCCAGGAAACCGCGACATGCGATCTGTTCGGAACGGAGAACTTTCGGCACTGTCAGCACGGCACCCGCCGGCACCCCGATCCGGTTCAGTTCCTCGACCCAGTCCTTGGCGGGTCTTGTCGTGAGCACGGCCTCAATTTCCGCGCGAAGCCTGTCCCGGTTCGACTTTCGATCCTCGCGCGTGGCGTACTCGTCGCAGTCCCGCAGGCTGGCCAGGCCGAGATGGTCCGTCAGGAGAACCCATTGATCGTCGCTGTTCGCAGCGACATTGATCGGATCGGTAGCCGTGCTGAAGGTGCCGGAAGGCGCCGATGTCGGGTTTTCGTTGCCATGCGCTTCCGGGATGACACCCGCGATCAGGTGATTCGACACCACCCATCCCATGGTCGCCAGAACGGATTCCAGCATCGAAACATCGATGAACGCGCCTCGTGGACTCTTGTTCAGCGCCGCCGTGATTGCGAAGGCCGCAGTCAGGCCGCCAACCGTGTCCGCGACGGGGTAGCCAACGCGGGTCGGAGCGCTCTCTGCGGTTCCCGTGATTGACATGACACCCGAAGCGCCCTGGATGATCTGGTCATAGGCGGGACGCTCGACCCAAGGCCCGTCCTGACCGAATCCCGAGATCGCGCAATATGTCAGTTCGGCATTGACCTCTTTAAGGACATCGTGGCCCAGGCCAAGGCGGTCCATGACCCCCGGACGGAAGTTCTCGACAAGGACGTCCGCTTTCGCCACCAGACGCTTGAGAAGCGACTTCCCCCTGGCATGCCTGAGATTCAGCGTCACGGACTTCTTGCCCGCGTTCTGGGCAAGGAACGAGGCGCCCATCCCTGCGGCATTGAGCTGGGCGTCCGCTCCCAGTCGCCGCGCAAGATCGCCGCGTCCGGGCCGCTCGATCTTTATCACCTCCGCGCCGAGATGGGCCAGCTGGTGGCAGCAGAACGGGCCTGCCAGCACGTTGGTCAGATCCAGGACGAGAATGTCCGAGAGCGGTGCGGCCATCGTTCAGTCGACCTCAAGTTCCGCGACGACAGAAGCCCATGCCGCGCCGTGCATGTCCCTGTCCCTGGGATGGCCCTGCACGACAGGGCGAGGGAGGCTGATCTTGATCACGTTCAGGTCCTTGATGTCGAAGCGCCTGATTGCATTCGGATCCGTCCCGAGGGCTTCCGCGACGCGTTTCGTCGAGAGACCGCCTGACAGGCGTGCAAAGGCATTGTCTGATCCGCAGAAGATGTCGATCGTCAGCCAGAAGGGTCCGGCGTTCTTCGACCGGACCTTGTCGCAGACCTCGCCCACTTCAGGCATTGATCACGTCAAGGCGGAACGCGTCCATCGGTTCCGACAGCGTCATGACATGATGAAGGCAGAACTCGTGAACCGGTCCCCTGTCGATCTCGGCCGGCGAAAACGGAAACGAGAATGTCGGCTGCTCTTCCTCGGATGTCAGGGGGTGGTGCAGAAGGTAGGGATTCATGAGCTTGCCGATCTCGTTCGCGGTGCCCTGATCCGCGGCGGTTATGGTGCAAAGGACTCCGATCTCGGTCGGCGCGCCCGGCCTGGTTTCCAGCTCTCCAAGCGTGCTGTCGATGCCGACAAGCCGGAGGTCGCAGCGCCAGGTCTCCGGCGCGAGGCCCATCCGGTTCTCGACCTTTGCGGCGTGCCGGAGACCGATGTCCCGAATCCAGGCTTGAGCGCCTGCCACGTATCGCGGATCGCGGATGGTGGCCATCAAGACAGTCTGGCAGCCTGCCACGCGCGCGCCTTCAAGTTTCACGGTGTATTGGTCCGACGCGACCCAGCGGGATCCTTCCACGCGGACGCGCACCTCGTCGAGTGCCTCGTAGGTGGCGCCGGTCACGTCGAGGTGCCCGCCCGGCTCGTGAAGGATGAACGGATCCGAATTCTCGTACAGCATGTGTGCGAGGACGGTGTTCGGCGTTGCGCGGGCATCGTCTGCCAAGGGATGCACGGTGAATCCATCCTCGTCGAACTCCACCATCAATACGCCGGACTGGGGATTCGTGGCGCAAAGGGCGCCGCATTCCGCGATCTTGGCGCCATGCCATGCGCCGCCTGCATGGTCGCCCCGCATGAGCGGAAGCGCAGCTATGGTGGCCGTGTCGGTCGTCCGGCCCGCGATGATGATTTCGGCCTCGGTCTCGATTGCCTGCTGGATCTGCTCGGCGCCTGCCAGGGCAACGATATGGGTGCAGTCCTCGATGATCCTGCGATCCAGGTCCGGCGCGCCGTCCAGGGCCGAGACCCGGCCGCAGGCGAAGCGCCGGCCGATTTCGTTCGGCTCCTGCTCGGACTTGAGCGTCGCGACCCTTGGCGTCCAGCCGAGCTCGTCCAGGCATTCTTGCGTGATGTCGACGAGCCAGTCGACCATCCCGTCCGTGCCGCAGGTGCCCGCGGTTCCGATGACGAGCGGGCACCCTGCGGTTCGCGCCGCCTTGATCAGCCCCATCCATTCAACCTTGGTCGAGCTGCGTGCGTATTTCGACACGCCGCAGCCGAGATAGGACGGCCCGCTGTCGGTCGAGCCGCCGTCGATGGCGATGAGATCGGGATTCATCCTGGTTCCGCGTTCAAGCGCTGCCTTGTCGTAGTCGAGGCCGAGCGCACCGGAGGGAACGAGAATGCGCGTCATGGTTCGGACCGCCGGCTCATTTGCCCTTGTTCACGAAAGTCTCGCGTCTGCCGGGAGGCCCACGATCCGCAACGGGAGGGAGATTCGCATCCGGGAACAGGTCCGATGCCGGAGCGGTCTTGATGCGGCATGACAATTCGCGCTCTTGCGTCGCCGCATGATGGCTGGGCCGCCCGTTGCAAGCCGCGGTCAGTCACTGACTGCCTGGGGTTTCTTGATCACGCGGCGGAGGAAGATCGGCGCCAGGAATCCAGCAACGGCAAGGATGAGAAGCGACGAGGGAATCGCGGAGTAGAATTCATACGCGTCCGATGGTCCATGCCAGCGGAATCCGAACAGGAACCGCCAGTCGCCGTCCGAAAGTATCATTGCGCGACGCAGCGCGTCCTCCATGTGGTTGCCGAGGAGGATGCCAAGGATGATGGGCACTGTCGGAACGTCCAGCTTGCGGAAGATCCAGCCGATTATGCCGAAGAAGATCATCAGCAGGAGATCGAAGTAGCTGCCCGAGAGCGAATAGATGCCGACGAAGGAGATCATCATCACCCCCGGCAGCAGAACCCATGCCGGCACGCTCAGGATGTGGACGAACATCTTCACCATTGGCACGTTCATCGCCAGGAGGACGAAGTTCGCGATCAGCAGCGAGGCGATCAGGCCCCACACGACGTCCGGCCGATCTGTGAACAGGGTCGGCCCCGGCGTGATGTTGAGCGTCAGCAGCAGCGCAAGCAGCACGGCAGTCGTCCCGGAGCCGGGCACGCCGAGCGTCAGCATCGGCACGAGAGCGCCGCCGGCCGCGGCGTTGTTGCCGGCCTCGGGCGCCATCACGCCCTTGGGCACGCCGGTGCCGAATCCGCCCTTTTCGCCCTGCACGTTCTTCTCTCCCATGTAGGCAAGGAACGAACCGAGCGAGGCGCCGGCGCCGGGAAGCACGCCGGCGATGAAACCGATCACGCTGGAGCGCAGCATGGTGCCGATGCCCTTGGTCAGGTCGCGGACCGGCAGGGTCACCCTTCCGAGCTTGACCCCGATGGATGACTCCCTGCCGTGGCTCTCGATGAAGACAAAGACCTCGGCGACCGCAAAGAGCCCGACAATCGCGACCAGGAAGTCGACGCCGTCCATCAGGTGCAGGTTCCCGCCGGTGAAGCGCGGCATCCCGGTCTGGTTGTCGAGCCCGATCATGGCAATGCCGAGCCCGATGCAGGAGGCGAGGGCGGCTTTGGCCTGGTTCTTGGAGGCGATGCCTCCCAAGGTCGAGAATGCCAGCAGGTATAGCGCAAAATACTCCGACGGACCGAACTGGTAGGCAATGCGGGACAGGAGCGGCGCAAGCAGCATCAGGCCGATGGTTGCAAACAGCGCGCCGAAGAAGCTTGCAAAGCCGGACAGCACGAGAGCGTCGCCGGCACGCCCGGCCTTGGCCATCGGGTAGCCGTCAAGCGTCGTCATCAGCGCAGGCTCGTCGCCGGGGATGTTGAGAAGTATGGAACTTATCCGCCCGCCGTACATCGCGCCGTAGTAGACGGCGGTCATCAGGACGAGCGCGGATGTTGCGTCGAGGCCAAGCGAGAATGCAAGCGGGATCAGGATGGCGACGCCGTTCGACGGGCCGAGGCCCGGAAGCGCGCCGATTATGGTTCCGAGAAAGCACCCCGCAACGGCGAGAAAGAGCGTGAACGGCGTGAGAGCGACACTGAAGCCGAGGGCGAGGTTCGAGAGGAGTTCCATCAGCCCAGCCACGCTTTGGGCAAGGGCTGAAGCCCAAGGCCGAGCGCGTACTTGAATATCAGGAAGAGCCCGATTGACAGGCCGAGGCCCGTGATTGCCGCGGGCAGCGGACGAGGGGAGATCTGGAAGCTCAGGATGGCTGCACAGATCGCCGTGGGCATCAGGAAGCCGAGCGGCTTCAGGGCATGGGCATAGGCAACCATGACGAGAACGGCGATCACGATGTTGCCAAGCGTCATTCGTCCTGGCCACGCAGGGTCGTCGTCGGGCCGGAAGACAAAGACCAGACCACAGATCGTCGCGACCCCGGCCAGAATGAGCGGAAAGGTCTTCGACCCTACAGGATCCGACATGAAGCTGGCCTGTATCTGGAAGGCGCCCGCCGTATAGGCGAGCGCCCCCAGTATCACGACCACTCCGAAGAGACGGTCGGAGAGTTTCACTGGATGACGCCGATCTCTTTCGAGAGTTCGACCGTATCGGCAATGACGCCGTCTACCCAGCTCTGGAAGTCGCCGCCGACCTTGGTGAAGGGTGCGAGACCGTTGGCGACCATGGCGTCCTTCCATTCCTGGCTGTCCGCCACGGCCTGGAGCCTTGCGCCCCATGCCTCGAAGTCGGCGTCGGAGATGCCCTTGGGCACGTAGAGGCCGCGCCAGTTCACGGCGACCACGTCAAAGCCCTGTTCCACGGCCGTCGGGATGTCCTCGAAGCCCGGCACCCGCTCCTCGGTGAGGACGGCAAGCGCGCGCACCTCGCCCGACTGGAGGAAGCCGACGATTTCGGACATGTCTCCGGTCATGCCCTGAGTGAAGCCGCCGATCGTCTGGGTGATCGCGTCGCCACCGCCGTCAAGGCCGATGTACTTGACCTTCGTGATGTCGGTGAACCCGGCCTCCTTAAGGACCATGAGCACCTTCAGGTGGTCGAAGCCGCCCGCCGCCGAGCCGCCGCCAAAGGCGACGGAGCCGGGATCGGCCTTGATCGCGTCGACCATGTCGCCGAGCGACATGAACGGGCTGTCGGCGGCCACGACGATCACGCCGGGATCGGCACCGATCGCGCCCACAAACCGCACCTGGTCGGCGGTCATGCCGGCATAGGCGTTCTGTGCGAGGCGCGTTGCCGTGGCCTGGCTGGCAGCGACGATCAGGTTGTTGTCGTCGCCGCGTTCATTGACCACGTGACTGTAGGCCAGCCCCCCGCCTCCGCCGGCCATGTTGGTGACCTGAACCGGCGAGTCCACCTGGCCGATGTCGTACAGGATCTTGCCGATCTGGCGACAGGTGAAGTCCCAGCCTCCGCCGGGGTTTGCAGGTGCGATGCACTCGGTGGCCGCCAAGGCGGCCGATCCCGCAATTGACATGAACGCGCCCAATGCGAGCGCACGAATTTTTGTCTGCATGTCTTTCTCCCTAGGACTGATTGAATGCCGCTTGTTGCGGCAAGTCCGACGGCGACATAACGACGCCGAGCGGGAAAATTCAACCCCTCATGGGCACGGTGGCGCGGCAAATTCGGTCGGAGAGCCTCTCCTTGGCTCCTGCAGGATTGCGGGAGAAATGCAACCCGCCACGATCTCCATGCAATTTCGGTACTTCATGAAGCTCGGCACGGCATCCCGAGCCGTGACGCCTGCCCTGCGCCGTTCAAGTCTTTCGACCGAGAACGCGTGCACCGGACGCTCTCAAAGCCCCTCCGCGGATCGGGCCGGGCGGCTTGGCGCGGACCTGAAAGCGACCAATGGACAGGCTCGACGGCGATCCCTCAAGGACGCGGCGGAGCTTTCGCCGCTGCCTTTGCCGTCAAGGAGCGTCTGGCGTTCGGTCAGGTCAGGGTCACCGGCCGGTCGAGCGGACGCTTGCCGATGCCGGTGCTCCCCGCCAGATCGCGCGGTATCGTCCCGTCGCTCTCATTCGATCCACTTGGGCCACTCCGCGGGCGGCACAGCTCCGCGGAATTCCGTCATGCCTTCGGCTCTCGCCCGGTCCACCCGGTCGACATGCGTGTGACTGACGACGAAGAAGGAAGCTTCCGAATTCAGGCAACCGGAAGGGCAATCCCCCCATGCCTTGCGCATAATGACGAACCAGCGGCCGGATGCGCTTGTTGCCGCTATGTCCGGTCCATCACCCAGGTATTCGTCGAACTCCGCGCTGACGACACCATCGACGGCCAAGTATGCCTGCCGTGCCGCAACCAGGTTTGCACTTTCGCTGAAGTGCATGGTCACGGCAGCGAACAACGGCATCGATTCCCAGGTTTGCAGGCCCAGCGTGGAATTCAGCTCATCGAATTCCTCGAACCCGGTCAGCGGCACGTCGCCGGCACCGTTCCAACGCCGGGCAATGGCATTGAGAAGCCCGCCTTCCACCACGAGCAGCAGCGTTGCCGGCCTGAACCAAGATCGTGCCGCGGTCTCAGTCATTTCCGGGTAGCGATTTCGAATGTGCATCAGCACCTGGTCGATCTCGATTGCGAGTTCGTCAAGCCGTTGTTCGTTCACGAGCAGTTCATTGGTCTCTCCGAGATGAATGCGCCGTGCGAGTATTCGCGCATCCGAGGAGGTTCGGCCTCGGACTGCGGCCAGAGCTTCAACCGTCGGCACTGCGGCTGCTTCCGCCGCACTCGCGCCCGGAATGATGGCTGGCAAGGCAACAAGCAACAGCGGGAGGACGGCAAGGACAAGTCGCGGCAACGAAGCTGATGCACAAACGCCATGCCGAAATCGACAAGGCGGTTCAGGCAAATCAATTTCGGATACGCATTTGCGGTTCGATTGCACGTGGTGCTTGTTCCTTCGTCGATTGGTTGCGATGCCGACCACCTTGTATGAAGTCCCGCACGAAGAAGCCAGAAGGGAGCCGCACTGGTCCATGCGTCCCGTTGGGACGCACGGTCCCGCCTGCACCCCCGGCATGCGGCCAATGGGCGGCTCTTGAACTGCGCGGGCCCGCTGCAAGCGCTCTGCAAGCTGCTGAAATCGAACCCGGGACCGGGGCACGCCAGGCACCAGTGCCGGACCAATGCCTTCGTCCACATCTTGTTGCTCATTGCCGCTCCCGTGATGGCGCAACGAAAGGTCAACGTGGGCGAATCCGGCAATCCCGGCGTCATGGGAGACACGGAATTCGCAACGTGACCTCGGCCGGAGTTCAGGTTAAGCTGGGCTCGTCATGGATCACAAGGCTTTCGTCAATTCGGTGCCTGGCCCCGTCCTGGCAGATCTCAGCGAGACCGAAGACGCCGCAGGCTTGCGGCACCTTGCCTTGCACTTGGGCCAGATTCTCGCCTTGGGATTGTATGTCGCCTTCGGCGCGCCCTTGTGGTGGCTCGCCATCGTGCCTCTTGGCATCTTGATCTGCTTTCTCTTCACCTTGCAGCATGAAGCGACTCACAAGACGCCCTTTGCAACGCCTTGGCTGAATGAATGGGTCGGACGTTTGGTCGGACTGCCAATCCTGCAGCCGTTCGAATGGTTCCGGTACTTTCATCTGGCGCATCACAAGTACACCAACGATCCCGAGCGCGATCCAGAGCTGATTGCCGGCGCCAAGCCCGAAACATGGGGATCGTACGTGATGCACGTGTCCGGCCTCCCGTTCTGGTGGGCGATGGCGCGCCAAGTTCTGTCCAACGCCGCGGGAGCAAGCCCTGGCGCCTACGTGCCTGGGCGCGCCCGGCGCAGGATCATGCGCGAAGCCCGCTGGATGCTGCTGGCCTATGTCCTTGCTGCGGTCAGCCTGCTTTTCACGCCGCTGCTACTTTGGGTCTGGATACTTCCGTGCCTGCTGGGCCAGCCCTTCCTGCGGCTCTACCTTCTGGCGGAACATGGGCGATGCGCCTTCGTCGCGGACATGTTTCGAAACACGCGCACGACCTACACCAACCGCCTTGTGCGGTTCCTGGCCTGGAACATGCCCTATCATGTCGAACATCACACGCTGCCCCAGGTGCCGTTTCACAGGTTGCCTGAGTTGCATGATCACATGCAGGGCCAGCACCAGGTCACGTCTGATGGTTACGTAGCCTTCACGTGCGACTATGCGGCATCAATGCAAGGCCGCGATCAAGCCGTTCGGGGATAGGTGCACGGACGGATCTGGATGCCTGGTGCACTGGATCGACCTACTTCCGGAATCTCGAATTCGCCGTTTCGATCACGACGAACCCGTTCGCCCCCGGGGCAAAACCGCTCGGTCGACGCAACAATCTCGTCACTGTCAGGCCCCGGATGTCGAGAAGTCACGGAAGCTCGGCAACCTCGTTCGACCTCCGTCCACCGCCGCTTGTGCACGAGCCGCCTGCAGGGGCCTGACTCCCGGAGCGTCTCATTGGAACTGCCGGACGGCAAGTCCGAGGGCCTGGAAGTGCATGATCTCAATGGCGCGAGTCCCGGGCAGAGAGGTCATGTGCGCGCACCAAGGAATTCCAGGAAGCGCTGCCAGTCGTATGGCAGCAGCTCGTGGCCGCCAGGACGGAGATGGTGGCCGAGCGCGGTATGGCAGGTTTGGCGTTCCCCGGCCCACATCGTCTCGATACCCGGCCAGGGACAAGCTTCCGGCCAGACCTCGGATGCAGCGACAAGGGCCAGGTAGGTGCCGGCTGGGTCGGCCCAGAGATCCTGTTCAGCGGAGGCGACATAGACCTTTCGGGGTGCCGTGCAGGCGATGAGGTGGTGCTGGTCCAATGAAGTCGCGGGGCCTTGAGGCCTGATCCAGTGCGGAAAGGCCGACTCCATCTGGGACAGCGTTTCCCCGACCGCGTGTCCGGCAGGCGCAGCGCCGGCACAACCCGAATTGTTCGCAAGCACCGCGCTGATTCTCGTGTCGTTCGCGGCCGCCCAAAGCGCCGCCTTGCCCAACCTGGAATGACCCGCGACGGCAACTTGCCCCATGTCAAGCCCGCCGAGCCGTTCCGCTGCGTCCAGAAGACGCTGAATCGCCCAGGCCCAGAGCGAGATCGCGCCGGTGTCCAGGTCGACGAAAGGGCGGGCGCCACGTCTCAAGATCTCGCCCGGGTCATCCGGCGCCCACGAACCGTAACAGCTGACCATTACTGCATATCCTCGCGCAGTCAGCATCGCGACCGGCCATCGATGGGATTCCGTGCCGCGCAGCACGTCGTGCAGCCGCCCGTCCTCGATGCCAAGCTCGGGTCGGCAGTGAACCCGCGCTCGCGCGTCGAGCGGAAAGTCCGGACCTGCGAGGATGCCAAGTGGGCCAGCAAAGCCGAGGCCCGCGATCAACGGGGCGTCGACACAGCTCTCCGGTCGCCAGAGCGCTGCATCGACGATGAGGATTCTTGCGCCGTTGGCAGATCGCATCGTGATCTCGATTCGCTCCGCCAGGGATCCATTCAGAGGGCTGGCTTCAACTTTCAGTTCTGCAGGCGCGGGCGGCAACGGCCCGTAGATCGTGTCGGACAGTTCCCTTCGCCATCTTTCCTGCCGTTTCTCGATAGGGTCGGGGCCGTCGAGCGATTCAAGCTGGAACGGTCCCGCGAACGCGTCCTCAAGCGGGAGGGCCGGGTTCAATGTGCCCAGCCGTCGTAGAGGGGATGACCGGGCCTGACCGGAAGGTCTTCCGGCCGGCTGGACCGGGCGGACGCATAGATCGCCGTGGCAAGCTCGATCGATCGCCGGCCGTCCTCCAACGTGACTACGCGCCCGGGGTGTCCGTCGAGCGCGTCGGCGATTGCCTCGAAGAGAGTCTCATATCCGGTTCCGCTCTCGGGCACGTCCGCAAGCATCGCGTCAATGTCGCGCTGCCGCACCGGGGCCCGGGCACTGAACGTCCAGCCCTTTGCGGCCGGAGCGTAGGGCGCATGATCGCTTTCCACGGTGAAGCCCTCGAACATGAGGCGCAGCCGGGACGTGTTGCCGGCCGCCCCGAGCGTTATCGAGGACGTCACAAGGGCACCGCTGCGCATCCGGAAGGAAAGTGCCGCGCAGTCCTCGACCTCGATGTCGTTCACGCGCGTAGCGACATCTGCAAAGACCTGCGCAACCGGGCCAAGCAGGTACATCAGGAGGTCGTGGATGTGAATCGCATGTCCCAGGACGGCACCACCCTGCTCTCCGGCCCAGGTGCCGCGCCAGCCAACGTCGTAGTAGCTTGCGGGTCGGTCCCAATGAGTCTCAAGGGTTCCGGTGTAGCAGCGCCCGGCAATGCCGGAGTCAATGAGCGTGCGAAGTTGCGACATGCCAGGCCCGTAGCGGTACTGGAACACCGGGAATATGGCCCCGCCAGTTCGCCTTGAGCGTTCGATCAGCCTGTCCGCTTCCGAAAGCGAACACGCGAGCGGCTTTTCGCAGACAACGGACTTTCCCGCATCGAGTCCGTCAAGGCACGTCTGGCAATGCAGGTGCGGCGGCAGGCAGACATCGACCACGTCGATCTCGGGATCGGACAGGACGTCCCCGATTTCGGTCGTGAAACCCGCGCCCTCGCACCTTTCCGCAAGGTTGCGGCCTCGCGCCTCGTCAAGATCGCAGACGGTCTTGACGCGAAACCTCTCGGGCAGGGCCGCATATCCTGCGAGGTGCTGGGCGCCAATCCCCGCACCGATGATCGCGACCGTCCGTTTCATGCTGCCTCGGCCTTCATCTGCGCCCGGATCGCCAGCTCGGTGGTCGTGAAGGTATGCGACTGCCGAACGGCGGTCTCGGTCCTGTCGGCCACGTCGGCAGCAAGGCGCGGGAAATAGGGCAGGCCCGCGTCCGCACAGGGAATCATCGTGTTTTCCTCGCCGTTGACCAGGTACAGGTTGTTGGTCACGTGCGGCCGGCCGATGTCCGTGTACTTGCGCAGCTCGATGTGCCCTTCGGTTCCCTGGATGAAGAGCCGTCCGTCTCCCCAGGTCGGAAGGCCGTCGGGCGTGAACCAGTCGACGCGCACGTAGCCGTGACCCTCGTCCGAACGGAGGACCATCTCCCCGAAGTCCTGGAATCCAGGCGCATCGGGCATGGTCGTGTTCTCGACATGGGCATGGGCGATCTCGGCGGACTCCGATCCGGTGAAATGCAGGAACTGGTCGATCTGGTGCGAGCCGATGTCGCAGAGTATCCCGCCGTAGCGTTCCCGAAGCAGGAACCATGGCGGGCGGGTCCGGAGGTTCTTCTTGTGAGGGCCGAGGCCGACCGTCTGGACGACCCGCCCGATGGCGCCTCCGGAGACGAGCTCTTCGGCGCGCGTGACGGCGGGCACCTCGAACCGCTCCGAGAAGTTCACCGTCCAGATGCGCCCGGTGTCCGCCTGTGCGCCGCGAATCTCGTCGAGCTGACCAAGCGTCGTGCATCCAGGCTTGTCGACCATGACGTCCTTGCCTGCCTGCATGGCTTCGACCGCCAGGCCCGCTCGGTCCGCCGGCACTGCCGAGATCAGGATCATGGCGACTTTGGGATCTTCGAGAATGCGCCGTCGGTCCTCGGCCTTGGCAACCTTGGGAAAGACCGCGTTGAATTTCCGTTCCGTGACCGCCGCCCCGTCCGTCCAGTAGGAATCGCAGGTGCAGCCCTCGGCCAGCATGTTCGAGAGCATTCCGAATATGTGCCCGTGATCGATTCCGATTACGCCAAGCTTGAACGGCATGGTCAGCCCTCCTTCCGTTTCCCGACCTGCAGCGCGACCCTGCAATGGCATGGGGCAGGGTGCCATTGCCGCTTGCAGGCGATCCGCCGCCGAACCCATGATCGAAGCAGGGGGCCGGTCATTGCCCTTCGACCTCGACGCGCCCGCCCGTCCGTCCGCTCCTCTCGATCGCCTCGATCAGTGCGTGCACGGCGAGTGCGCTCCGTCCAGGCACCAAGGGTGGCCGTCCTGCGCTGACGGCTTCGGCAAAGTCCTCGATCACGAGGCGGTGCCAGTCGCTGGTAAAGGCCATCGGGTCGGCACCGGCGCCGCTCGCCATGGACTCGCCGGAGGATTCCGAGCGGCCGTCAAGCCAGTCGATCTTCAGGACCCCGGCCCCGAGTCGCGCCGAGGCGTCCCGGCAATGGAGCGTGATCGTCTCGCCTGCTCCCGGGAACCCTGCCGTCGTCGCGAAGAGCTGGCCCGCGGCGCCGTTTGCGAACCGCAGGCCCGCGACGACGAAGTCCTCGGCCTCCATCCGGTGATGGGCCGTGGTCACGCACATCGCCGTCACATCGGCGACCGGTCCGGTGAGCGTCAGCATCAGGTCAAGCGTGTGGATTGCCTGGGAAATCAGGACACCCCCGCCGTCCCTCGCATAGGATCCGCGCCCCGGCTCGTCGTAGTAGGCCTGCGGACGCCACCAGGGCACGTTGACTTCGACGGCCACGAGCGGTCCAAGCGACTGCATGCGTGCGGCCAGGTCCTCAGCCACGGGCCGGGCGCGATGCTGCAGCATTATCCCTAGCGCCACGCCCGCTCTCTCGCAGGTCTCGACGATCCTTTTCGCGGCCGGAAGCGTGCGCTCGACCGGCTTCTCCATCAGGATCGGCATTCCGGCTCGCGCGAGGGTCTCGACGATTTCGGCCCTTGCGTCGGGCGGCGTGGTCAGAATGGCGAAGTCGACCGACTCGTCATCGGCTATGTCCTCCAGGCTGTCCGCAGCACGTGCGCCAAGCTCGGTGTGGGTTGCCAGGAAGTCCGTTCGGCTCTTTGGGGTCCGGGCGAAGACCGGGCCAAGCGTCACGACGTCCGATCCGGCGATCGCGTCGGCGTAGGTCTTCGAGACCATGCCGAGACCGATCAGCGCGGCTTTCATGGGCCGATCGCGAGCGCCTGCCCGCCCTCGCCATCGAAGACGTGGAACCTGTCGGCTGGAAGCGTCACGCCAATTGTCTGGTTGCGTTGCAGGGGTATCTGTTCGCCGAGTTGCACGGTGAGTCGCTCGCCGTTTTCAAACGCCCCGTAAATGTAGGTGACCGAGCCTAGCTGCTCGAAATTCCGAACCTTGATCTGCATGTCGCCGGTGCCGTCAAGAGACACGCCGATCGCTTCGGGCCGGATGCCGAGCGTCACCCTGCATTCGCCTCTCGCGGCCAGCTGCACGTCGCGGTTCAGGCCGCTGTCCAGCGACAGGCGGTTCCGCTCGACGCGACCTTCCAGGAAGTTCATCTGGGGGGCGCCAATGAAGCCCGCGACGAATCGGTTGGCGGGACTGTTATAGAGATCGAGCGGCCGTCCGACCTGCTCGATCCTGCCGTCTCGCAGCACGACTATCCGGTCCGCCATGGTCATGGCCTCGATCTGGTCGTGGGTGACGTAGATCATCGTGTTGCCCAGCTCGTCGTGAAGATTCGATATCTCGACACGCATTTGCAGGCGAAGCTCCGCGTCGAGGTTGGACAGCGGTTCGTCGAAAAGAAAGACGATCGGCTCGCGGACGATCGCCCGTCCGATTGCAACCCTCTGGCGCTGTCCGCCGGAGAGTTGCCCGGGGCGCCGGTCCAGCAGCTGGTCGATCTGCAGCAGTTGAGCGGCGGAATCGACCCGTCGGGCGATTTCGGTGCGGTCCATGCGGAAGTTCTCCAGCCCGAAGGACAGGTTCTGCCGCACGCTCATGTGCGGGTAGAGCGCGTAGGACTGGAAGACCATGCTGAGGCCGCGTTCGGACGCGGGCACACCATTCACGCGCCTTCCCTGCAGCATGATGTCGCCGCTCGTGGGGTCGTCCAGCCCGGCGATCAGCCTGAGCAGGGTGGATTTTCCGCATCCGGAGGGTCCCACGAACACGACGAACTCGCCTTCGTCGATTGCAAGGTCGACGCCGTGGATCACGTCAACCGCGCCAAAGCTCTTCCTTATCTGCCTGAGTTCAAGCGTATGCGTCGTTGTTTCCGTCATTTGAGCCCCGTTGTGGCGATGCCGGTCGTGATGAATCGCTGAAGCCAGACGAAGACCAGCGTGATCGGAATGAGCGACACGACGGTCATGGCGAGGATGTAGTGGAAGTCCGTGTCGAATTCGCCGGCGTATTGCGTGAGGCCTAGCTGGATGGTGTGCTTTTCCGGATCGGAGATCAGGACGATCAGGGGCCAGAGGAAGTCGTTCCAGCGCCATATGACCGAGAGAATTGCGAGAACAGAAAGGGCAGGCAGCGAGAGCGGCATGACGATTCGCCAGAAGATGCGCCATTCGCTCGCGGCATCCATCCGTGCGGCCTCGAGAAGCTCGTCCGGGATCGTCAGCATGTACTGCCTGAGCAGGAACACGCCCGTTGGCGTTGCCGCCGCCGGAATGATCACGCCCCAGAGCGACCCGAATATGCCAAAGCTCCAGACGACGAAGAAAAGCGAGACCAGAATGATGGAAGAGGGGATCAGCAGCGTCGCAACGATCAGGATCGTGAATGTCAGCCGCCCCCGGAAGCGGTACTTGGAGAGCGCGAAAGCCGCCATCGCGTTGATGATCAGCGTGATCAGCGTCGCCATCACCGTGACGAAGACCGAGTTGAAGAGGTAGATGCCGAAAGTGAAGTTCTCCTGCCCGTGCCGTTTCAGCAGCGGGTCGAGATAGTTTTCGGTCGCCACTCGGATTTCCTCCGACGGTCGCAATTGCTTTCGGGGGACCTTGAAGACGTTGCCTGGATCGTCAATCGGCGCGACGTCAGTTTCCTTCCGGGTCGGACCCGCCTTGAAGACCTTGCGTTCGCCGCCGTCCCCGTCCGCGTGAATCCATTCGGGCTTGGTGCCGATCCCCTCGATTTCGGTCTGGACCTGGGCGATCGGCAGGAGCCTGGTGTCAAAGCTGTCCACTGCACGTTCCGGCTTGATCGAGCTGAAGAACGTCCAGAGCACCGGAACGAGGACGATCAGCACGCCGAGCAGCAGGTATCCGTAGGCCAGGAAGTCCGCCATGCCGAAACGCTCCGCCGTGTCCTTGTTGCCGGCGGTGCGGGTCAGGAACGTGTTCAGACGGTTCAGCATCACAGGTCCGACTGCCTCCGCGTGACCCAGAGCTGGAAGAACGTGAAGACCGCGATGACCACGGCCATCAGGACCGAGCCTGCGGCCCCTTCGCCGTAGTCCTTGTTGTTGTTGGTGAAGGCGACCTCGTAGATGTTCTGCACGATCATGAATGTCTCGCGTCCGGGACCTCCGCCGGTCAGCAGGTAGACCTCGTCGAAGATCTGGAAGCTTCGGATGAGGGCCAGCACCAGGACGACGGTCAGGGTCGGCATGATCAGCGGCAGCGTGATGCGCCAGAAGGCTCGTGCGGGCCGCGTTGCGTCCATTCTGGCGGCCTCGTAGAGGTCAGACGGAATCGCCTGAAGACCGGCAAGGAGAATGAGCATGTAGAATCCCATGTGGCTCCAGGTAAAGACGAAGACCAGCCAGAAGAATGGCCAGCCGGTGTTCGGCTGCACCAGCCAGTTGATCGGTCGATAGCGGCCGAAATCGAAGACCGCGTCGAACTGGATCGAGATCAGGAGCGCCGCTGACAGGATGCCTGCGGCAATGATCGCGATGCGGGCATGGCGCGACTCGCTTGACACGATCAGCACGAGACCCATTGCCAGCGCGCCGCCGAGCCAGAAGCTTCCTCCCACTCCGATCAGGCTGAGCGGGTTTGCCCAGCCGAAGAGAAGCGCAAGCAATGTCCCGAAGATCGCGGTCCAAGCGAGTGATGGCGCGTCAGAGGACCGCAGGGCGCGTTCGCTCACGACCATCAGGACAACCGCAAGAAGCACCGTCACGACGATGTCGAATCCCGTCATGCCTGCCATGGCCGACAGCTGGTCCCGCGTGCCGCCGATCATCTCGTTCAGAACGCCCTTTCGGTGCAGCACCCAGTTCCAGATGTTCGCAATGACGACGGGCGAAAGCATCACGGGGTAGAAGAACATGGCTCGCCAGAATCCGCGCCCGCGAATGTTCTTGTTCACGACCAATGCCGTCACCAGCGCCACGACGCAAAGGACAGGAACCTGGATCACGACGAACCAGAGGGTGTTGAACATTCCCGTCCAGAAACTGAAACCGGCATTTGAACAGGTCCGGGGTTCGAAAACGGTCTCGCAACTGAAGATGTCGGCGTATTGCTGGAGTCCGACCCACGGCCGGTTGAAGAGCAGGATAGACGTGCCGCCGGTAAACGAGACATAGAAGTTCAGGATCATCGGGACGAAGGTGAACAGGCCGAAAATCAGCATGTTCGGCAACAGGAGCGCATAGGGCACGCCACCACGTCCCCAGATGCTCTGGGCATACTCGACCGGAAACCCGACCAGGTCCATCAGGAAAGACGGCACCTGAACGAGCTTGTAGCTGCGTCGTGTCAACAGCCAGACGCTTCCGCCTCCGATCCAGAGGACGCCGAGCACCGTCATCAAGATGGCCGCTAGAGACATGTCGCCCTGCCGGGGAAGCCGGGGGCAAGCCTGCCCCCGGCGATCTTGGCCAACGCCTTAGTTGTTGGCGTCGGCGTCAAGCTTTTCCTGGATCTTGGTCAGGGCTTCGTCCAACGAAAGCTCGCCGTTCATTGCCGCACCGAGAAACTCGGTCGTTGCATTGTAGATGACGAATCCGAACTTCGATCCCTGCAGCCTGTAGGCTTGCGGAGTCTGCTCCGCCGCAGCAGCAGCCATGGCAGTGAAGGCGTTCAATCCGTCCGCGACCGCTTGCGAAGCTCCAGCACCAGCGTAGTCCAGGCCTTCGGCCTGAAGTTTCGCATGCGCCGGAATCGCGTAGGTGCGGGAATACCATTCGCGCGCCTGGGGTTCGGCAGCCATCCAGTCGATGAACCTTGCGGCGGCCTCTTCCTTGGCGGAATCGCCCGACCTGAAGGCCACGAGGCCTGCGCCGCCCGGCATGATGCCGCATCCCGCGGGACCGCAAGGCACGGGCACGACCGCCCAGTCGAACTTGTCGCCGACGTTTTCCTGGACGTTGCGCGTGTTCCAGGATCCGGACATGTAGAACGGCACGTCCTCGTTGAAGAACATCTCGTTGCCGTTGGCGTATTTCGAGCCCGAGACTGCCGGCCAGATGTCGGCGGGCATCAGCCCGCTTTCATGCCAGTCCAGCATCTTCTGGCTGAAAGTCCGGAATCCTTCGTCGACGACGAGCTTGCCGTCGCCGTCGAAATAGGCGGCTCCGTAGGACATCGCCGGACCGGCCATGCGGTGTCCGGAGCGGTCCATGACCATGCCCGCATAGGAACCCGTGGCATCCATCACGGCCTGCGTGGCATCGGCCCAGTCGTCCCAGGTCGAGCCAGGCTCGGGAATGTCGACGCCGGCTTCCTCGAACATCGTCAGGTTCACGTAGGGCCCGGTCACCGTCATTTCCGTGTGATAGCCATAGATGCCGTCAGGCTTGCCCGCACGATACCAGGGCAGAATGGCGCCATAGGCAGCCTCCCAGGCATTCGCGTCCACGTAGGGCGTGAGATCCACGTAGTAAGGATTCAGGCCGCCCAAGTTCGTGACAAACGCCATGTCCGGCCCGGTTCCGGCCTCAAGCTGGGTTGGCAACTGTTCGCGGATCACGTTGTACCCGACCTGGT
Source organism: Paracoccaceae bacterium (assembly GCA_965208685.1). GTDB lineage: Bacteria > Pseudomonadota > Alphaproteobacteria > Rhodobacterales > Rhodobacteraceae > JAJEFO01. The sequence goes on from CBDBPL010000007.1 coordinate 4,736,767, forward strand.
TCAGCGTGATGGTGACGCCCGGATTTTCGGCTTGGTAGCGCTCGACCAGTTCCGTCACGACCGGACCCTTGGCGTCCACGTCCGAGATCATGAGGCTGAGATCGGCCGCGAGTGCCGCGGTCATCGTTGCCAGCACCGAAACGGTGCCAAGGAGCGCGGTTCCAGCCACGCCCGCCAATTGAAACTTCATTTGCTTTCTCCCTGTTGGAACCCCTGCAATATGTGCAGACGGTCGCGGAATTCTGCGAGAGGTTTCAGGGGCCGTCAACACCGTACCTTGCATCGCGGCGCTGTTTGCCGCTCCCGGCCCGCGTTCGTTGCTCTGCTGTCGCGGGTAGCGCCGCTGCGACCAGGCAGGAGTTGCAGGTTGCTGAATCGTTGTGGCGTCGGCTTCAGACCGCTGGTCGATGCGTGATCTGGCCGAACGGCTCGAATTGCCACTCGTAGTCGAGAGGCACTCGATCGCTGGCGGGGGTTGCGCGCTTGAATTCGTACACCCGCTCGTCCGCGTCTTCCCGTGAGGCCACGATCAGGCATTGCGACAGATGTCGCCCGCCGTCATAGAGGTCGACCAGCCCACGCAAGGCTTGCGAATTCTCGGCATCGATCGCGAACCCGCTTTCCCAGCAGCGCAGTACAGCTACGCACCGGTCGCCGGCACGGACGTTCAGCCGGCCTCGCCTGCGCGAGGACCGCTTGCGCGCAAGTTCAAGGCCTTCGCGAACCTCCTTAGGCAAGAACTCAGACATAGGACACCGCCCCCTACCGGCACTCTGAACCATTTCTTTCTCTTGGGAAAGCTCCGGTTGCAAGTCCTCAGGGCGAGCCGCGGATGAAGCATCAGCGTGGGATGGCAGATGACCTGCGCATCTGAATCCCTTGTTCGAAGCTGTCGTTCGCTGGGTCACTTTCAGCGAACAAGACAATCGGTCCGGTTGCTTGCACGGGGCAGGGAATGCGCGAATTCCCGTGACATTGCGGGCGGATTTGCCCTAAACGCTGTCTGATTCCCGCGCGGCGGACCGACCCGCCGATGCCGCGGTCGACATTGCAGAATACACGTGTCCGAAAGCGAGGAAGCCACAATGAAGATGACCACCGAAGAAGTTTTCGTCAAAGTCCTCCAAAGGCATGGCATCCGCCACGCCTTCGGCATCATCGGATCGGCCTTCATGCCGATTTCGGATCTCTTTCCAAGGGCTGGCATCATGTTCTGGGACTGTGCGCACGAAGGGTCGGGCGGGATGATGGCAGACGGCTACACGCGTGCGTCAGGCAAGATGTCGATGATGATCGCGCAGAACGGGCCCGGGATCACCAATTTCGTGACGGCCGTGAAGACGGCCTACTGGAACCACTCGCCGCTCCTCCTGGTCACGCCTCAGGCAGCGAACAAGACCATCGGCCAGGGTGGATTCCAGGAAGTTGAGCAGATGAAGCTCTTCGAGGACATGGTTGCCTACCAGGAGGAGGTGCGTGACCCGTCCCGGGTGGCAGAGGTTCTTACCCGGGTCATCGCGCAGGCGAAACGCGCTTCGGCACCTGCTCAGGTGAACATTCCGCGGGACATGTGGACCCAGGTTGTCGACATCGATCTGCCCGAGCCAATTGAATTCGAGCGCTCGTCGGGCGGAGAGAACGCCGTGACAGATGCAGCCGCTCTCCTGTCTTCGGCCCGGTTACCCGTCATCCTCAACGGTGCTGGCGTCGTGCTGTCGGAGGGTGGCATCAACGCGTCCCGGGAATTGGCTGAACGGCTCGATGCTCCGGTTTGCGTTGGCTACCAGCACAATGACGCCTTTCCCGGTGCACACCCGCTTTTCGCCGGACCGCTTGGATATAACGGCTCGAGGGCTGGCATGGAGTTGATCAAGCAGGCCGATGTCGTGCTCGCATTGGGCACCAGGCTCAATCCGTTCTCTACTTTGCCTGGCTATGGTCTCGACTACTGGCCAAAGGACGCGAAGATCATCCAGGTGGACATGAACCCTGACCGAATCGGGCTGACCAAGAAGGTCACGGTTGGCATCGTCGGCGACGCAGCAAAGGTCGCCAAGGGGATTCTTGCCCGGCTCTCCGATGCAGCGGGCGATCTTGGGCGCGAAGAGCGCCGGAACAAGATCGCGACCACCAAGTCGGCATGGGCTCAGCAACTGGCCTCAATGGATCACGAGGATGACGATCCGGGCACGACCTGGAACGAGAGGGCGCGGGCGGCCAAACCCGACTGGATGAGCCCGCGCATGGCATGGAGGGCCATCCAGGCCGCCCTGCCGCGTGACGCGATCATCTCCTCGGACATCGGCAACAACTGCGCCATCGGCAACGCGTATCCGGACTTCGACGAAGGCCGGAAGTATCTTGCGCCCGGCCTCTTCGGTCCCTGCGGCTATGGCCTGCCTGCCATCATCGGCGCCAAGATCGGCTGTCCGGACGTGCCCGTCGTGGGTTTCGCGGGCGACGGCGCCTTTGGCATCGCGGTGACCGAACTCACTGCCATCGGGCGCAGCGAATGGCCGGCGATCACGCAGATCGTCTTCCGAAACTACCAGTGGGGCGCGGAAAAGCGGAATTCAACTCTCTGGTACGATGACAATTTCGTCGGCACCGAACTGGACGAGAACGTTTCATATGCCGGAATCGCCAGGGCCTGCGGGCTCAACGGCGTCGTGGCCTGGAACATGGACGAGCTCACTGCCGCATTGAACCAGGCGGTCGAGGACCAGATGAAGGCCGGCAAGACCACCTTGATCGAGGCAATGATCAACCAGGAACTCGGAGAGCCCTTCCGCCGGGACGCGATGAAGAGACCGGTCGAGGTGGCTGGGATCGACGCCGCCGACATGGCCGCGGAGTAGGCGCTGGCAGCAAGGCCGTGCCATGTCGCGTCCTGGCGGCGCACCGGCGGCCTTGCATTTGCGTGGCAATGGGCAAAGGGGAGGAGCCATTGCGGGCGATGTCCATCTTGTTGATGCGGGGCGCGGGCCGGCAGGCGGCAGTGCCCTCGTATTCGGGTGCATTCGCCGGGCGCTTTCAGGAAGGGTGTCCGGTCAGGCTCCGAGCGCAATCGAGATGACGGCGGCCGCAACGATGTCATCCGCGCTCGCGCCTCGACTCAAGTCGCAGACCGGCTTTCGAAAGCCTTGCAGAACTGGCCCTATGGCCTGCGCCCCGGCCAGCTCCTGCACGAGCTTGTATCCGATGTTGCCGGCATCAAGGGAAGGGAAGACCAGGACGTTGGCGTCTCCGGCACCCGATCCCTTGCGTTCTGCAATTTCCGGATTCAGTGCGGCGTCGGCCTGCACGGGACCGATCGCGGTCACTCCAGCAGCTTGGGCCGCTTCCGTCGCCGCAGCGACCTTCTCAACCGAGGGACCCGTGCCACTCGTGCCCGTGGCATACGAAAGAAACGCCACTCTTGCATCGCCTAGCAGCGCTTGCGCCGAGGTGGCGGAACTGCGCGCTATTCCTGCAAGCTTGCCTGCGTCCGGATCCACGGCGACTGCGCAGTCCGCGAATATCATCTCAAGCCCACCTGGGAAGGACATGAGAAAGAAGGATGAAGGCTGCTGGATTCCGTCGGCAAGTCCTATGGCAAGGGAGGCAGCCTCGATCACGCGCCGGGTTGGAGCCAGCGCGCCTGCGACCAGGACGTCCGCCTCGCCGACTGCAACCATCGCCGCAGCGCGAACAAGCGGCTTGCCGATCATGCGACGCGCGAGCGCGGGCTTCACCCCCCGGTTCTTGACAACCGCCTCCACGAGATCGCCTGACGGTTCTGCAAGCTGCACTGTCGTGGCAAGGCCGTCGGCGGCAAGCCGGTTGGCAGCATCTCGCACGCGATCGTCTTCCGAGATCTCCGGCATGACGACTCGCGCGTTCCTCACCCTTGCCGTTTCGAAAGACCTTTCGAGAGCATTCATCATCAATTCCCCTGCCGTATCAGGAGCAGCTACATGACCGAAGCACCGAAGATCAACCGCGGCCTCATGGGAGTGCATTTCGACCGTTCGGCAGTGTCGGACATCGATGGGGCGACTGGCCGCCTGTACTATCGTGGATACACGATAGACGATCTGGCGACCAACGCGTCGTTCGAAGAAGTCGCACACCTGTTGATCATGGGCGAGCTGCCAAATGCAGACGAGCTGGCGGAATTCGATGCCAGGCTGAAGGCTTCGCGCGTCCTGCCTGACGAGATCATGGACATAGTTCGGGCAACCTCTGACGGCCATCCGATGGACGTGCTGCGCACCTCCGTTTCCGCGCTGGCTGCGCTGGAATCCGGCGCTCGGGATGCCTCGGAGGAAGGCATGCTCGAAAACGGGATCCGCCTTACCGCGCAGGTGCCAATGATCATTGCCGCCCATCACGCAATCCGGTCCGGACGCGAGCCGGTGAAGCCCGATCCGTCGCTCGGACATGCCGGAAACTGGCTCTGGATGCTCAAGGGCGAGACGCCCTCGGAAGACGCCGCGCGGCTTGCGGACGTGGACTTCATCCTTCACGCAGAACATGGCGCCAACGCATCCTCGTTCGCGGCAAGGGTGACGGTTGGCACCGAAGCGGACATGCATGGCGCCATCACGACCGCGCTCGCCACTCTCGCGGGGCCGGCCCATGGCGGCGCCGCCGAGGACGTAATGAAAATGGTCGAGGAGATCGGTGCCCCGGAAAATGCAGCCGAGTACGTGAGGCAAAAGCGCAGGAACCGGGAGCCTGTGACAGGCTTTGGCCATCGGGTCTATCGAGCCGAGGATCCGCGTGCGCGGCACATGCGTGACGGCGTGAGAAAACTGGGCGAGGAAATGGGCCAGCCCGAGTGGTACGAAATCCTTCAGGCGGTGGTCGAGACGATGAAGCCGTATGCGCGGCACGGGCTTAACGTGAACGTCGATTTCTATTCAGGCGTGGTCTACCAGCTGCACGGCATCCCCATGGACCTCTACGTGCCGATCTTCGCCATCGGACGGATGCCGGGCTGGGTGATCCAGTGCCTTGAGCAGAAGCGGGGCAACATCCTGATCCGACCGCTCACGCTCTACAACGGTCCGGAGCCTCGCGACTGGATTGCGTTGGAGGACAGGTAGGTCCGCGCACCCACTCTGGCGGGCAGTGCGAGATTCAGAGCCTTTCTCGGTACAGGACTTGCTGCGTGACGCCCGCGAACAGCAGCCAGACCGTCGTGATGATCAGGCCCCAGTGCGCCCAGCTTTCGGGGTCGAAATCCACCCAAGCGGCCCATCCTGCGAAGAATGTCCAGGCGAAAGCCATAGGCAAGGAGATGGTCCGCCATCTCACGGTGCGGAACGGATGCACGAACTTTATCGGCAAGAGCATGGCCACCGCCAAGGCGACGACCAGCGTCAGGCTGATCCAGAAGTCGGGCTTGATGGCAAAGAGAACCAGAACCACCATGTTCCAGCAGGCCGGGAAGCCGTTGAAGGAATTGTCTGACGTCTTCATCCGGGTGTCGGCAAAGTAGATCGCCGAAAGAAAGGTGATCACGATGATGGCCACCCAACCGGTCCATCCCGGTAGCAGGTCGGAATGAAAAAGGGCAAAAGCTGGAATTACGACGTAGGTCAGGAAATCGACGATCACGTCAAGGATGGTGCCGTCAAGGCGCCTTGCGTTGACCGTGACCCGAGTCGCGCGCGCGAGAGGACCGTCCAGTCCGTCCACGGCGAAAGCCACGAGAAGCCAGAGGAACATCGTGGCCCAGTTGCCCTCCACCGCCGCCAGGAGGGCCAGCATGGCGAAGACAGCACCGGATGCGGTAAGCAGGTGGACCAGATAGGCATATATTCGAGGTGTCATGAGATCTTCATGACGCATCTCGGATAGTTATGCGATGCATTTTGCAGATTGCGCCGGAATTTCGACTCGCGCACGCAATCATCGACTCGCGCGCAGAATCTCGCAGGCGTCCATGTGGCAGTTTCCGTTCGTTTCCGGCGCCCGATTGCTTGCGACCGGAATGGTCCGTCAATTCCCGTTCCATCGAGGGTTCGAACCGGACGAACGATGAATGCAGCTTGCAGGGAGAATCCGCCCTCTCGCAAGGAAAGTGGAGTTGCGCCCATGCTGCCCAAGATTTCGGGCAAGGCGCGCGCGCCAAGTGTTCTCTTTTTTGTTGATAAATCTCGATTTTCCGGGATTGATATCGCGGCGATTGTTGACGGAGCCACAGAAGTTGCGCCAATGGCGATGGTTCCAGCAAGTGCTGCCACAAGCGGCACGAGACAAAGCCTGGACTAATTCGTGTCGGGGGGCAGAGGCGGAAGATGAGTGGAACCACGGACGTGAATCGTGGAACTCGATCCCAAGTTTCCAGCGATGGAACGTCGCGCAGCCGAGGCATTGCTCATGGGCGTTTCCCTTCGGGCGAGCCATCTTGACCGACGTTGGGAGATGAGACGGTGCCCGAAGCCTGGTCAACCCGCCATCGGTATGCGGCACGCCTGAACGCGTTCAAGACTGCGCTTCCACCGGATCGGCGCGACGTGCCACATTTGCTTGAACTTGTTGCTCGCGTCGGGAAGCTCGACGCTGCCGATCTCAATTTTCCCGATCATGTCTCTGCCGCCAACGAAGGAGCGGTGCGTGCCGCGCTCGCGGCGAATGGAGTGCGCCTGAACGGCCTTGCCATGCGGTACTACGGAGAGCCTGACTTCGCCATAGGCGCCTTTACGAATCCTGATCCTGCAGTTCGACGAAAGGCCGTCGATCAAACACGTGAAGCGATCGACATCTGCGCCGGGCTGGGGGCTCGACAGTTGACGCTCTGGATGGGGCAGGACGGGTTCGACTATGCCTTTCAGGTGGACTACGCGCGGGCTTGGGACGACACGATCTCGGCCATGGCCGAGGTGGCCGACCACAATCGCGAGATAGATGTCGCCATTGAATACAAGCCGAACGATCCTCGAGCCTATTCGCTGATGCCGGACATCGGGACGACGCTGCTCGCCACGAAGGAGCTGGACCGACCCAATGTTGGCGTAACGCTCGATTTTGCCCATGTCCTCCAGGCCGACGAAATGCCAGCCTATGCCGCGAGTCTGGTCGCGCGCCATTCCCGTCTGCTTGGCGTTCATCTGAATGACGGTTACGGCAAGCGCGATGACGGCTTGATGGTTGGCACGGTGCACCCGGTTGCAACCGTCGAGCTCTTCGTCGAACTGGACCGCATCGGTTACGAAGGCGTGATCTATTTCGACACATTTCCAGATCTCTCGGGATTGGATCCGGTCGAAGAGGTCCGGACGAACGTCCACATGGCCGAGCGACTCCGCGCCGTGGCCGGACACCTCCGCGAAAACAGGGATCTTGCCGCGGCAATTGCCCGCCATGATGCCGCACTCAGTCAGCGCATCATTGCCCACGCGCTCTACGGCGAATGAGCGGGATCGTCGTTCTTGGTGCGCTGCACCATGATGTCGTCGTGGATGCACCGCGCATGCCGAGGCTGGATGAAACACTTCCCGGCACCCGCGTCGACTATCGCTTCGGCGGCAAGGGCGGCAACCAGGCTCTTGCCGCTGCACGGATGGGCGCACAAGTTGCAATGGCCGGACGGGTCGGCCGGGACAGCGCGGCGGGGACGATCCGCGCTGCGATGGATGAGGCGGGCGTCGAGCATTCGCTTGTTCTGGAGACTGACTTGCCCACCGGCATGAGCGTCGCGATCACGCTGCCTTCGGGCGAGTACGCTGCCGTCACCGTTCCGGGTGCCAATCTCGAGAATGACGGCAACATTTCGTGGCGGGAACCGCCACTGGCAGGTCTTCTCCAGAACGAAATTCCCGAGGCCGCAAATCTTGCCTTTGCTTCCCATCTGCCACCCGACTCCTTGCTAATTGCAAATGCCGCTCCGGCGCGACGCCTTCCCGACGAGTTGGCAGAGCGAATCGATGTACTGATCGTGAACCTCATAGAAGCTATAGGTCTGACAGGGCACAACAATCCGGAAACAGCCCTGACCGCGCTCACAGGCATGGTGCGGGGTGCCGTTGTATTGACCAGAGGTGCCAAAGGCGCGATATTGCTGGAGAACGGCCAGATGACACATCATCCGGCATTTTCGACCAAGGTCGTGAGCACGCATGGGGCAGGGGACATGTTCACGGGCGCTTTTGCCGCCCGAATCGTCGAAGGCGATTCGTTCAAGTCGGCGTTGCGTTTCGCCCAGGCTGCCGCTGGGTTGCTTGTGTCCTCCCCCATTGACCGGCGTTCCGAGGTCACGCACGCTGGCGTCGAGGCATTTCTTGCCTGCCGGTAGGTGCGAAACGGAATTCTGCAGGCCGAAATCATCGGCAAGGGCGGCATCGGGGCGGAGAGATCGATGACCAGGTTTCAGGCACTCTTCGGAACGACCAAGCCAGTCATTGGCATGGTTCACCTTGGCGCATTGCCTGGATCGCCGCTCCATGACGCTAGGGCCGGCATTGACGGCCTCGTCGAATCTGCGCTTGCGGATCTGGCAGCTCTTCAGGAGGCCGGATTCGATGCAGTCATGTTCGGCAACGAGAATGACCGGCCCTACGAATTCGATGTCGATACGGCCTCCACCGCCACAATGGCATTCGTGATCGGGCAGTTGAAGGACAAGATTGCGGTGCCCTTTGGAGTCAACGTGCTTTGGGACCCAATGGCGACGGTCGCACTTGCAGCTGCCACGGGCGCCGCCTTCTGCCGGGAGATTTTCACCGGCACGTATGCCTCGGACATGGGGCCTTGGACACCCGATGCCGGCAAGGCGATGCGCTATCGTGATCGTCTCGGGCGCCCGGACCTTGCAATGTTCTACAACATCTCCGCCGAGTTCGCCGACAGCCTTGACCGTCGATCGCTCCCGGACAGGGCACGTTCCGCGGTCTTTTCCTCGATCCCCGACGCCGTTCTGGTCTCCGGCACCATCACGGGCGAGGCTGCACGCATGGAGGACCTGGAAGCGGTGAAGGCGGTGCTTCCCGACACGCCAGTCATGGCGAATACCGGTGTGAGGCACGAGACCGTCGCCGAAGTATTGAAGATCGCCGATGGCTGCATTGTCGGCTCGGCACTGAAATTCGACGGTGATACGTGGCAGGCAATAGATCCTGATCGAGCAAGGGATTTCGTGCAGCGGGCAAGGTGCGCGGAATGAGTGTTCGCGAACTCCTGACTGATCTGATGTCAGTTCCTGGCCTTTCGGGGCACGAAGATCGCGTTCGCCGGCGGATTGCCCATCACCTCGGTTCGTTGCCCAGCGCAAGTGACACGCTAGGCAACCTTTGGACCACGTTTGAGGGCAGCGGGCCGAGCGTACTACTGTTCACCCACATGGATCAGCTCGGTTTCGTGGTCCGCAAGATCGAAGCCGACGGCTTTCTGCGCCTTGAGCGCCTTGGTGGAGTGCCCGAGCGCGCGCTTGCCAGCCAAATGGTGACCGTCTGCCTTGGCGATGGCCTGGACATCAACGGAGTCATTGCCAACAAGAGTCACCACGCCACGACTCCGGACGAGAAATACACGGTTGTCCGCTATCCCGACCTCTACGTCGACTGCGGCTTCGACACCCGTGAAGCCGCCGAGGCGGCCGGCATCCAGATCGGTGCGCCGGTCGTTTATTCGCCCGGCGGATCGGCGTTGGGCGAAAACCGCGTGACCGGTCCTGCGATAGATGACCGGGCAGGCTGCGCCGTCCTGATCGAGGTGGCCCACATGCTTGCAGACCGCAGGCAGGGCCCGACCGTTCACGTCGCATTTGCAACGCAGGAGGAATTTTCCCTGCGTGGTGCGCAGCCGCTGGCGCAGCGGCTGTTGCCGGACATCGCCATTCAGGTCGACCTCATGCTTGCCACCGACACCCCCGACATGGTCGATCGCGGCGAGATGCGGCTAGGGCAGGGGCCGGGCATCAGCCTCTACAGTTTCCACGGGCGCGGGACCCTCAATGGAGTGATCCCGCACCCGGCGTTGGTCCGGCTGTTCGAGGAAGCCGCTCGCGAAGTCGGCGTGCCGCTCCAGCGAAGTGCGCAAACCGGAGCGCTGACCGATCTGTCCTATGTTCAACTTGTTGGCGAAGGTGTCGCCTCGATCGACGTGGGTTTCCCCATGCGCTATTCGCATTCTTCGTGCGAGGTCGCGGATCTTCGTGATCTTGACGCATTGTGCAAGCTCCTGATTGCAGCGCTGGCCCGCATCGGCCCGCATTTCTGTCTTTCGCGCGACTGACGACCTGGGCCGGAGTTCATGACATACACTCTCGGCATCGACGTAGGGACCTACGAATCCAAGGGAGCCTTGGTGTGCGTCCGTACTGGCAGAATTGTCGCGCAGTCTGCGCATCCGCACGAGATGCTCGTGCCCCAACCTGGCTGGGCAGAGCATCGGCCGGAAGAGGATTGGTGGGGCGATACCGTAAGGATCATCCGCCAGCTCATTGCCGACAGCGGCGTCGATTCCAACGATATTGCTGCGCTCGCGGTCTCAGCCATTGGTCCCTGCATGCTGCCTGTCGATGCCGACGGAAGGCCGCTGATGAACGGTGTCCTTTACGGCGTGGACACCAGGGCGGAGAAGGAGATCGCGTTCCTCAACGCCGGGATCGGCGAAGATGAAATCCTGGCAACCTGCGGCAACGCCCTGACGTCGCAATCGGTCGGACCGAAAATTCTATGGCTCAAGCGAAACCATCCGGATCTGTATGCCAGGACGCACAAGATACTGACCTCGACGAGTTTCATCACGCACCGCCTGACCGGCGAATACGTGATCGACCACTATACGGCTGCGAATTTCAGCCCGCTTTATGACGTGGGCGGGTTTGGCTGGTCGGATGCGCTGACCGACGAGATCGTTCCGCTCGAACGGCTGCCGAAGCTTTGTTGGAGTTGTGAAATTGCGGGCTTCGTCACCGCCTGGGCCGCTGCCGAAACCGGTCTCGCCAAAGGCACGCCCGTTACCTGTGGCACCATCGATGCGGCGGCGGAGGCCGTCAGTGTCGGCGTTCGCGATCCTGGCGACATGATGATGATGTATGGCTCGACCGTCTTCGTCATCCAGGTGACCGACGACCCGGTTCGAGACCCGCGCCTCTGGTATGCGCCCTGGCTGGCCCCCGGCCAGCACGCATCCATGGCAGGGCTTGCAACCTCCGGTACCCTCACCCACTGGTTTCGTGACCAGTTCGCCGCGGATCTCCGTCGCGAAGAAGCGTTTCCCAGTCTTGCCTCCGAGGCAGCTGAATCGCCGCCCTGCTCCAATGGCCTGATAGTGCTTCCCTATTTTTCGGGAGAGCGCACACCGATTCACGACCCAAGGGCGAAAGGCGTCCTCTTTGGCCTGAACCTGACCCATACAAGAGGCGACATATACCGCGCGTTTATCGAAGGCATCGCCATGGGCACCGCCCACGTGATCGAGACGTACCGAGACGCAGGCGCCAGGCCGGAACGCATTCTGGCCGTAGGCGGAGGTACCAGGAATTCGCTCTGGCTGCAGTCAACCTCGGATTTTGGCGACGTTTCCCAGACCGTCTGCAGGATCTCGGTGGGCGCCAGCTATGGCGACGCATTTCTCGCGGCGCTTTCCGTCGGGCTGGCTCAATGGGAGGACATGGCTGCGTGGAACCCGCCGACGGAAAAGGTCAGTCCAAGACGCTTGGCCATGCATGACCGTCACTACCGGCGCTTCTTGCGTCTATACGAGACTACGAAGGATATTGCGGCCGAATTGAGTGAAGAACTGGAGGCAGCGGACAAATAGCGAAGTCATGCCTGCTTCTTGGCTCCAGGACGTCAATCATGCCTGGAAAAGGTATGATTCGTCCGTCGGGGACGGCGTCGCGCCGCCCTGCGCACTTGCTTCCGCTTGCGTCTTTCACGAGGAGGATCAATTTCGGGGGGCGGTTCTCCTTGACGGGGTCCTTCCGTTCGTGGATGCCTCTCCCTGCGCACGGCCCAGGCAGTGCCGATCATTCCTGTCAGTGTCACTTAACCGCACCCGCGGCCATTCCCTTTATGATGAAGCGTTCAAGAATCACGCCGATGATGATCAGTGGCACGATCGCGGCAGTCGAGAGCGCTGCCATAGCCCACCAGTTTATGCCTTGGCTACCGGTTTGGCTTGCCACCATCACCGGCAGTGTCTTGGCATCGGTAGAGGTCAGCAGCGCGGCGAAGAAGTACTCGTTCCAGGTCAGGACAAGCGACAGGATGAACGCCGCGACCATGCCTGGAAGCGCGATCGGCATGACGATTGTCAGGAACGCCTGCCAGATCGAGAGACCGTCCACAAGCGCGGCTTCTTCAAGTTCCACCGGGATTGACTGGAATTGGTCACGCATGATCCAGATGACGATCGGGAGTACCGTCAATGTGTACAGGAGAATCAGGCCTATCCGCGTGTCGAGCAGGTCGAGCGAACGATAAAGCACCAGAAAGGGCAGGGCGAGCACCACCGGCGGCAGGATCAACTGACTGAGGAAGAAGAACGAAATGTCCGGATTCCGCATGAAACCGAACTTGTATCGGAACCGGCTAAGACCGTAGGCGGCGAGCGAGCCGAGGACTACCGCCAGAACCGAGGCTGAAACGCTGGTGATCGCCGAGTTGGTGAAGCGTTTCAGGAATTCCTCGCGCACGGTGGATTCCTGTCCGACCAGTCGCGGAGAAAGGCCGAGGCTGTCCCAGCCCTTCCAGGCCGGCCAAAAGTCGACAAAGGGAATCATGTGCCCTTGCATGACGTTCGGAGCCAGCTTGAAACTGGTGGTGACGGTCCAGTAGATCGGAAACAGGCAGACGACCGTCCAGAATATCAGGATGCCGTAGACAGCGACACGTCCCGCGTACCACTTTGCCTTGTACGAAAGGTCGGTGGAATGGTCGTGAAAGATCTGCTCGGCCATCTCAGTACCTCGGGTTCATCCAGCGGTCGACCGCCTTCATGAAGACGGTGATTGCTACGACAATCAGCACGAGGTAGACGATCGCAAGCAGCGTTCCATAGCCGACATTGGAGCGATCTCGGTATTCGCGGAAGATGAAGCTCGTCACGCTGTCCGTCGCACCCCCAGGCCCGCCGGACGTGACGTTGATGATGATGTCTGCCAGCTTAAGCTTGAATATGATGCGGATCAGGATCGCTGTCAGAGAGACGGGAAGCATCAGTGGAAACGTCACCTCCCAGAAGCTGCGCCAGCTGCTGGCGCCATCGACACGGGCGGCCTCCTGGACTTCACGCGGGATCGCCTGAAGCCCAGCGAGCAGCATGATCATCATGAAGGGGATGAACGTCCAGGCATCCATGATCATGATGGTCAGTCTCGCGATCTCGGGGTCGCCGAAGAAGCTCGGCCGGTCCCAGCCCAGCCAGCGCGCCAGCCTCGAAATCGGCCCGAACCGGATCTCAAGCATTGACTTGCCGACCATCCATGACACGGCGACGGGCGAGAGCATGAGCGGCATCAGGAACGCCACGCGAAAGAACTTTCGCGCCCGGATCTGGCTCGCTTGGATCAGTGCCAGACCGAAGGCGATGGAATATTCCACGAGTATCGCGAGCGTGTAGTAGACCATGTTTTTCAGGGCGTTCCAGTAGAACGGATCGGTCCACATCTGCCGGACATTGTCGAAACCGTTGAACCTCGGGCCCTCGAAGGCCGAGAGATTCCAGTTCGAGAAGGCTAGCGAGAGGGCAAAAATCAGCGGAAAGATCACCATCGCAACGACAAAGAGCGTTGCGGGCAGCACGAACAGCGTCCGCTTCCCCTGTTCGCCATGGAGCACGACTTGAGCGATGCACAGACAGGTGGCCCAGAGCAGATAGGCGTAGAGCGCCGGACGCCAGTTCGCCAGTTCCCAGGCCAGGTATCCAGTCTGTGCCATGGCGCACAAGGCGAATGCCGCAACCACGATCGCGAAAGACCCCCAGATGAGGGCCTTGCCAATGAACCTGCGCCGATCCCCGATCTCGTCACCGGTCACGACGTGCAGTAGGTCACCTTGGTTCATGAGTTCCGGCACTTGGTGCAGAACCCGGGAGGCCGAACTGGCGGCCCCCCGGAGAGTTGTGGCCGCGAATGTGCGGCAGGGTCCGGCTCAAAGCCCAAGCGAGGCCCTGTAAAGTGCGATCTGCTGGTCGCGCCCGATCTGGTCAGTGATGTTTTCCCAGGCTGCAGCGATGGCGTCCGCAGTTTCCTGCGCCGAGCCATACTGGCCTGCAAAGCCCTTTGCCAGTTCGTCTTCCGCGACCGAGTAGTATTGGAAGATGCCCGGGATGCGGGGTTCAATGGCCGCGTTCGGGTGGTTGTAGCTGTCCGCATTCGAGCCGAGGTAGTCTTCGATGAACGCGCGGTCGTAGCCTGCTTCCTCCCACTCGTCATAGTTGAAGTGACTGTTCCGGTACGGCTGGAATCCGGACGGATATGCCGAGGCCCAAAGCGAAAGATCCTTGCCTCCGAGATGCGCCGCCGCCGACCAGGCCGCCTTTTGCCTCTTCGCGTCACTGTCGACCGTTGCCATGACGTATACTCCCCAGCCAATGTAGGCCATGTTGGGCGCCTCGTTCATGGTGTTTTCCCACTCGCCGGTGGCCGCGTTGTAGACACGGTCAGAGGCCGGATTGATTCCAAAGCCCACTACGTCGCCCACGACAGAGGAGTCTGACGTGCGTGCGTTCGAGCCGACATCGCCCCACCACATGAGCATTGAGCCGGTGCCGGCGAGGAATTGCTGGAACGCAGTGGTGCCGGGATCAGCGTTGATCTGGTCGGCCGGGTAGGCGTCCGCTTCGATCAGGTCGAGAACGTCCTGGATCGCCTGGACCCAGGCCGGGTTGTTGACCCTGGGCTTCATCGTGTCGGGATCGAAGAGCCATGCCGGATCGTTCGGATGCTTGGCATAGGCCGCCGCGCGGTTCTCAAGGAAATAGAAACCGAATCCGCCCCAGCCCTTGAGCGGATCAAGGTAGCCGTGGGCATCCAGTCCGGTCAACGGGTCGGTCTTGCCCTTGAGTTCCATGGAGATTTCGTTGATTTCCTGCCAGGTCGCCGGCACGTCGCGACCGGTGACCGAGCCCTCCCCGAAATAGTCCGTCCGGTAGGCGAATGTGTGGCAGTCACCGTCGATCGAAATCCGGTAGGTCTTGCCGTCCCAGGTGCCGACAGGCGCTTGCAGGTAGCCCACGTAGTCGTTCATGTCGATGACGTCCTTGACCCAGTCGGGCATGACCGAGGCCATGCCTCTGCCGAGGACATCGCCTTCGAACGGCGCACCCATTTCAATGATGTCGAAATCCACCGTGCCGGTCGCAATCGACTGCTGAAGACGAGCGTTGTAGTCCGCCTGCGCAAGGTCGATCCAGTTGATCGTCGCACCGGTGTAGGCCTCCCAAGGCTTCAGGAAACCACGAAACAGGAAGTTGTGAAGATTCTGATTGTTCAGCCCCATGAAGGTCAGTTCGACACCTGCAAATTCACCTTCGCTGACGACTTCCTTGATCGGGCCGAGACACATTTCGCCGACCTTCTGCCAGTCCGAGTCAGTGGGCGAGCCCATGCCCACGCCAGGTATCTTGAGGATGTCGGCGCGCAAACTGCCGTGCGATGCTGCCCAGACCGGGCGCACGCTTGCTCCGGTGGCGACACCCGAAAACGCCGCCATCGTGCCTGCGGCACCGAGTCCTTTCAGCATGTCGCGGCGCTGCATCTTTCCGGCGCGTTTCATGTAATTGTAAACACTTGTTTTCATTTCCTTCCCTTTCGTTTTGCAGGAATTTCTGGCATCGAATGGGTGCCGAACGGAATTCTCGAGGGCCGTCACACCAGCCGTCTATTCTGACACCTCCCGGAACACACATTTGGCCCTATCAAGCTTGGAGTTGACACCATGTCATCCAATCCTGTCAAGCTCGGCGCCAAGCATTCGCGAAGTAGCGATGGACAGAGTTGAATTTCCTGCACTATCGTGACCCCCAACCAGGAAAGAAGGCTCATGACGGAAGTTCGAATCCGCGATGTGCGGAAGGCTTATGGCTCGGCAGAAGTGATCCATGGCATGGACTTCACGATTCCGGATGGCGAGTTCGCTGTTCTGGTAGGGCCTTCCGGTTGCGGGAAATCCACGCTCTTGAGGATGATCGCAGGGCTGGAAAGCATCACGTCGGGCACGATAGCGATCGGTGACCGGGTGGTGAACAGCGTGCCGCCTGCGGGTCGTGACATCGCCATGGTCTTCCAGAACTACGCACTCTACCCGCACAAGACGGTTCGATCGAACATGGCATTCGCGCTCCGGATGCGCCGAATGCAAAGGGCCGAAGTCGATCGCCGCGTGACCCAGGCGGCCGAAGTCCTTGGGCTTACGCCTTATCTTGATCGCTATCCCCGTTCGCTTTCGGGAGGCCAGCGGCAACGCGTGGCGATGGGGCGTGCCATTGTTCGTGATCCCCAAGTGTTTCTCTTCGACGAACCGCTCTCAAATCTGGACGCGAAGCTTCGTGTGCAAATGCGCGCCGAGATTCGCGAACTGCACCAGCGCCTCAAGACGACGACCGTCTACGTGACGCACGATCAGATCGAGGCCATGACCATGGCTGATCGCATCGTCGTCATGGAGAACGGCCATATCCGGCAGATTGGTGCGCCCTTGGAGCTATACGACAGGCCGGCCAACCGCTTTGTCGCGGAGTTTATCGGGTCACCATCAATGAACCTGCTGGACGGCGCCGTCAGAAACGGCGACCGGACCAAGATCGAGATGGAGACAACTGGGCATGCCGTTCCAATGGCAAATGGTGTCGAGTTGGCCGACGGAACAAGAGTGAAGCTGGGCATCAGGCCCGAACACCTTTCGCTTTCCGAGGATGGGTTGCCGGCAACGGTCTCGGTAGTTGAGCCAACAGGTTCCGAGACCCATGTCGTGGCCAGGACCGAGGCAGAGGAAATTGTCGCAGTTCTTCGCGAAAGACATTCACTTTCCCCGGGTCAGCCGATCTTCCTGTGGCCCGATCCCGACCAGATCCACCTGTTCGACGTCGAAACAGGTGACCGGCTGAACTGATTGAACTGCCTCGCCTCCCTCGCGTGTAGCCGCCCGGTCATGAAGGTGTCAGTGACAGGGTCAGGTCGGGGCGCCATTGAGCTGATGCCGCGAATCCTTGCCCGACCGGTGACGTGCCTGAAACGTGAATGCCCGGTCAGTTCCTCGGCAGTGGCGCCGGCGGGGCGCTGTCGATGAAGCGGCGGGCCGCCCGGGCCTGACGCGGGTCGGCATCGAGCAGAAGCCTGTAAGCCTCTTCGGCCAGTTCCGGAACATCGCCCCACACACCGGACTGGATTGCGATCCGGAGTGCCCGGGGGTCATCCGGGGTCATGCCAATCAACCACTGCGCGTGTTCGATCATCTCTTCGAACCGCGCGGCCAGTTGCATGGAAGCCAACAGTGACAGGCGCGCGTTGATCGAGTTCGGTGTCTGACGAACGGCCTGACCGTGGAGCGCTGCCGCGCCGTCAAATGCCCCGGATCTGGCAAGCATGCGGCCGGCTTCGAGGAGCTGACCCTGATTGAACGCCGTCGAGCATATGTCCACGACGGTCTGCGGCTCGACCTTGGCACCGCTTTCGGCGGCATCGATCTGGTTCGCACAATTTGCGAAGGCTCGGCCAAGCCACTCTGTCAGTTCAGGGGCTGCGTCGCTGTTGCGTCCGTCGAGAAGCTTCGCGACCTGCGCCAGAGGGATTGCCTCGTAGCGTCCTTCGCCTCCGCCAACGGCAATGCCCACGAGATTGCCGTTCTCGTCCACCAAGGCTCCGCCGCTGAAGCCTGGCTGCATTCGCGCGGTGACATGGATGCGACCGAGCTCTGCACCTTTGGCGGGTTTGGCGATCAGTGTCCCGGGGTCAAGGACCCGCACTTCCTGGCGGCTGACATCGGCGCCGACCACGTAGAGTTGCGTCGCTCCGACGGCATCGTCATTCAGGGTCGGGACGTGTCCGCCTTCCGGCAAGCCATTGACGCTTAGCAGCACCAGATCACCGAGGTAGTCCGACGCGACGACCTCCGCGCCACGTGGACCGTCAGGCGTATGCACCATCCCGTCCGTCCTGTTTCCCACCACATGGCGATTGGTGACCAGCAAGGTTGAAGCGATCCGGGTAGCACTGGCCATCGGGTCGAAACTGGACACCGGAAAGACGGCCTGACGCATGATGCAGACCGCCGGGGGATGGGGGCAGTCTCGATGGCTCGCTTGCGGCGACACGGCGCCATTTTCGACGATTGTTCCTGAACGCAGCGGCAGTGCGATTTTCAGTTCGGAATTGCCGCGCAGGATCGTCAGCTCTACGGTTCGGTCGCTTTCGGGCAGGACGGCAAGGGCCGAGATTGCGTCGCGCGGGCTCCTTGTGCGCCGCTCGCCGACGGCGGCGACAAGATCGCCCTTCCGAACACCCGCTTCTTCCGCCGGGCCACCGACTCGGAGGGCCGTGACGACGGGCGCGGCCAGGCGTGCCAACTGGTTCCGGCGGGGCACCTCGAGCCGCCAGCCAGGCGATGGATAGCTTGCCTTGCCGTCGGCGAGCAGGGCTTCGGCAACGCGCCACAGAAGCTCGGCGGACACGGCAAATCCGACACCCGTGCTGGTGTCCCCCTTCGATGCGAAAATCGCGGAAACCATGCCGACGAGTCGGCCTTGCCTGTCCACGAGCGCGCCGCCGGATGCACCAGGATTGATAGCTGCATCGGTCTGGACGAAATCCTCTACCGCGTTGAATCCGGCACTCGAGACGTGGACCGCCGAGACGACGCCACAGGTTACGGAAAGTCCGAGTCCAAAGGAATTGCCGATGGCACAGACCGGATCGGCAAGTGCAGGATCTGACACCGAATCGAACGGTGCGAGACTTGCGTCGACCCTCAAGAGGGCGATGTCGCTGAGGGGATCCCTGGCGATCAGGCTGGCCGGAAGCATGCGGCCGTCGGCAAGGCGAACCTCAATCCGTTCGGCCCGCTCAACGATGTGCCATGCCGTTGCGATGACGCTCGGGCGAAGAGCAATGCCGCTGCCTTCAGGGCTTGCACCCGGAGGAGCTCCGGGTCCGCCCTGCGGGCGCCCGGGCCAGTGCGGCAGGACCGAGACCACGGAATTCATGGTTTCCGGCGAGACGGCCCCGGCCGTGCCGATGCCAGCGAGTGCAAAGGCGACCGCCAGGCAGAGAATTGACGGCATTCGGAATTGCCGCAGCGCCGCGAAACCGGAAATCGTTCGTTTCCGCACGGCCAAGGCCGGTCAGTTCGACGTCTGGAGCCGAACGGCGTTGCCTGATCCGCGTTCCGCCGAGGAGAAACCCAGTTCCCCGAGAACGAAGTATGCCACGACGGTGATCACGACGACACCGGCAAGGCCTGCCCACATGGACTTCATGTCTTAGTTCCCATTTCCTGTTGCCACCCTCAAGAAGTCTATCAGGTCCCGACGGTCGTTTGGCGCTGCGATCTGCTGCATCGGCATCTTGGAACCGGGAATATAGTTGTCAGGTCCAAGATCGAAAAGGGCGTCGATTGTTTCCTCGGTCCAGATGATGTCCGATCCGTCAAGGATTTCAGAATACCGGTACCCTGGAACCGTTCCGGCGAGACGGCCGAAGACGCCGTTCAGGTTCGGCCCCGCCTTGCGCGAATTGCCGGCCTCAAGTGCGTGGCAGATCGAGCACTTGCGCATGAATTGACGCTCGCCGTTCGACATCGTTCCGGGATCTTTCAGAAAGCTGTGCGACGTGCCCATGGTCGGCTCGAAACGATCCAGGAGCTCGACCGGCCAGCCATAGACGACGCTGTCAAGTCCGCCGGCCCAGATCACGGATCCATCCGGCGAAAACGCCAGCGCCCAGACCGGACCTCTCCGGGTCGCGTGGAAGTCGCGTTCAATGCGCCAGGATTCGGTGGAAATCACCGAGATGTACCCATGCCCGTCGCTGACCGCCAGTTTCCCGGTTTCACCATGGTAGGCCATGGCAAGGATGGGCCGCCGTTCGAGGGTGAAATCGCGAAGTATGGTGCCGGTCCGGATGTCGATCACCCGGGTCACGCCATCGACTGCGCCATATGCCATCCACGACCCGTCCGGCGACAACACCATTTCGTTGATCGCGAATCCGTGTCGCACCAGTGTCCGGAACGGGTGGTCCTCGGGTGCGGAAAGGTCGTAGACGCGGATGTCCCCCTTGGAAGTCGCGGCATACAGCAGATTGCTGTCCGGAGAAAAGGCGACGTCATTGGCGCCAGTGTCCCGCAGGTCCAGCAATGCGGGCGCGGCATCCGGTTCGGTTAGCGGCCAAATCCCGATCGTGCCGTCCCAACTGGCGGAGGCCAGGGTTGCGCCGTCGTGAGACACTGCGAGGTCGGCGACCTTGCCCTTGTGGCGCCCGAGTTCACGCCCATCCGAGCCGTTCCAAATCCATATGGAAAAGTCATCCGCCCCCGACGCGATGCGGCCGTCGGGCAGGAAGATCAAGTCGATGACGGCGGCGGCGTGGCCCTCGAGCCATTGCGGCGTGCGGTTCTGCCAGCGCCCCACCGAGTTGTCGAAACTGGCGCTCGCGACCTCCCCGCTTTCAGAGACGGCAAGCCCCATGACCGGGCCACCATGCCCCTTGAGCGTCGTGAAGTCCTGCGCGAGCGCAGGGCATGTCAGGAGTGCCAATCCGGCCAGCAGCGCGGAGACGGCCAGCATTTACTCGGCCGCGGTCGCGTCACCTGTTGCGCGCTCGCCCTTGTCAGCGGTCTTCACGTCTTCGAGCCAGATTGAATGGTGCTGATGCGCCCACGCCTCGTCCACTTCACCGGATCCCATGGCGTCGAATGCGCCCTCCATTCCAAGCGAGCCGATGTAGATGTGCGCAACTATGATGCCCATAAGGACGAACGAGACGATCGCGTGCCAGAGCTGGGCATATTGCATCTCTTCCTGCGGCGTCAGTTCCGTAGGCAATGGATCAAGTCCCAGCAGTCCGGTGATCCCCAGGTCGTTGAGAATCACGAAGGTCTTGGCGAACATGGGAATCTCAAACGGAAAGAGCAGTGACAGCCCCGAGGCCGAGATCGATGCGCCAAGAATCACGACCGACCAGAAGATCACCTTTTGACCGGCATTGAACTTCTTGGCCGGGGGGTGCTTCGAGCCGATGATGCCACCGAACTGTGCTATCCACTTGATATCGGTCCGGTCGGGCAGGTTGTGCCAGACCCAGAAGGCGAAAATCATGACCAGCCCGACCATGAAGGCCCAGGCTGCGTTGTTATGCACCCATTTGCTTGCAATGAGGATGAACGAATTGGCCTCGTGCCCGAAGGCCGGGATCAGTACAGTGCGGCCGAAGAGCGACAAGAGTCCCGTAAGGCCCAGGAGAATGAACGATCCGGCCAGCAGCCAATGGGCGAAACGCTCGATTGCCTGGAATCGAACAACTGTTCGGCCCGTCATGGGCGCATCGATCCGAATGCGTCCGCGCAAGAGAAAGAATGCAACCAGGGCGGCGATCACGCCGAGCAGGAAGTATCCGCCCCAGTTCTTGAGAGTCGTCCGCCGAAAATCAAGCCACCACATCCCGCCGTCCTGCACCAGAACTGCAGCGACCTCGCCCCCGGACGAGACCGTCACGTCCGCGGAGCCGTAGCGCAGTGCGCGCCAGAGTTCAGGATCAGACGAGCCGCCCAACGTGCCGAGTTGCTGTGCGATGCCGGCGGCCGCGTCCGTGCTGCCCGTGTTTCTTCTGCGAAACGTGTCGTCGATTCCCTCGCCGCGCTGGCGGGCCAGGATGTCCTCCAGCGTCTGAGCGCCCCCGGTGGCGCTGCGATCTGGCGCCATGCTGTCCTGAGCCAAGGCGGGCGTGCCGAGACCAGCTGCAAGAATCAATGCAAAAATGTACAAGCGCAGCACGTCGGCAATCCTCCGGATCGTAGGCGGCCGTTGGAATGGGGGGGAGGCGGCCCGGAAAAAGGCCGCCCCGTGAACGGCGTCAGCCGCCCTTTGCTTCGTAGGCCGTGCCCCAGCCCCAGGCGCCCGAGCCGAAGCCGCGGGACACCACGCGCTCGCGGTAGATGGCCGAGACGACATCTCCGTCACCCGCCAGAAGCGCCTTGGTGGCGCACATCTCGGCACAGATCGGCAGCTTGCCTTCCGCAATCCGGTTGCGGCCGTACTTGGCGAATTCGGCGGTCGAGTGATTGTCTTCCGGCCCGCCAGCGCAGAAGGTGCACTTGTCCATCTTGCCGCGGCTGCCGAAGTTCCCTGCTTGCGGGAACTGCGGCGCACCGAAGGGACAGGCGTAGAAGCAGTAACCGCAGCCGATGCAGAGGTCCTTGGAATGCAGGACGATCCCTTCTTCGTTCTGATAGAAGCAATCGACCGGACACACTGCCATGCAGGGCGCGTCCGAGCAGTGCATGCAGGCAACCGAGATCGACCTTTCTCCCGGCGTGCCGTCCTGGATCGTCACCACCCGGCGGCGGTTGATGCCCCAAGGCACTTCGTGCTCGTTCTTGCAGGCCGTGACGCAGGCGTTGCACTCGATGCAGCGCTCGGCGTCGCAGAGAAACTTTGCTCTAGCTCCCATGTCTCATTTCCTCCTTACGCTGACCAGATCTTGCAGAGAGTGCACTTGGTCTCCTGCATCTGGGTTACCGAGTCATAGCCGTAGGTCTGCGCGGTGTTGCTGCTTTCGCCCAGGACAAAGGGGTCGGCCCCATCCGGGTACTTGCCGCGCAGGTCCGCGCCTTCGAAATGGCCGCCGAAGTGGAAGGGCATGAAGACCACGCCTTCGCCCACCCTCCTTGTGACCATGGCCATCACCTTGACCCTTGCGCCTTCAGCGCCTTCCAACCAGACCTGCGCACCGTCGCGAACGCCCAAGTTGTTGGCGTCCCTCGGGTTGATCTCGACGAACATGTCCTGCTGCAGTTCGGCAAGCCAGGGGTTGGACCGGCTCTCGTCGCCGCCGCCTTCGTATTCGACCAGACGACCTGAAGTCAGGATCAACGGGTAATCCTTCGAAAAGTCGTTCTTCTGGATCGACGCGTACATCGTCGGAAGGCGATAGAACTTGCGGTCGTCGTAGGTCGGATAGTCCGCCACGAGATCCCGCCGGTTCGTGTAGAGCGGCTCGCGGTGCAACGGCACCGGATCGGGGAAGGTCCAGACAACCGCACGGGCCTTCGCGTTCCCGAAGGGCGCGCAGCCGTGCTTGATGGCGACCCGCTGGATGCCGCCCGAGAGGTCGGTCTTCCAGTTGGTCTTGGGACCTGCCACCGCGTCAATGGCGGCACGTTCCTCGGCTGTCAGGTCGCCGTCCCAGCCCAGGTCCATCAGCATTTGCATGGTGAACTCGGGATAGCCGTCCTGGATTTCCGAACCCGGGTTGAACACGCCCTCGGCCAGCAGGTTGTCTCCGTCCCGTTCGACACCGAACCGGGCGCGGAAGCACAAGCCGCCGTCAGCGACAGGCTTGGACATGTCGTAGAGGTTCGGCGTGCCTGGATGGTTCATCTCGGCCGTGCCCCAGCAAGGCCAGGGCATCCCGTAGAAGTCCCCGTCCGCCGGGCCGCCCACGGCCCTGAGCGTCGTCTTGTCGAACGTGTGCTGGTTGGCCATGTGAAGCTTGATCCGCTCCGGGCTTTGGCCGGTGTAGCCGACCGTCCACATGCCGGAGTTGAACTCGCGGGTCGTGTCCTCGATGTTCGGGGTCACGCCGTCCGCTTCGATCGCGATGTTGCGGAAGAAGCGGTCGTGCCAGCCGAACTTCCTGGCAAAGAGGCCGATGATCTCCTGATCCGACTTGGATTCGAAGAGCGGGTCGACCACCTTTTCGCGCCACTGGAGCGACCGGTTCGAGGCCGTGACCGAGCCGTGGGTCTCGAACTGCGTGCACGCGGGCAGCAGGTAGACACCATCGGTCCGGTCGTGAAGCACGGCGGACACCGTTGGATACGGGTCGATGACGACCAGCATGTCCAGCATCTCCATCGCGGTCTTCATTTCCTTCATCCGCGTCTGGGAATTCGGAGCATGCCCCCAGAGCACCATGGCGCGAAGCCTGTCTGGGTTGTCCGTGTTGTCCGGGTTCTCGAGCACCCCGTCGATCCAGCGGCTGACGGGAATGCCCGTCAGGTTCATCAGGCTCTTTTCCTTGCCGTCCGAACCCTTGACCGTGGCGAACTGGCCCTTGAGCCAGTCAAGATCCTCGCCCCAGACCCGAGCCCAGTGCGCCCAGGATCCGGCCGACAGGCCGTAGTAGCCTGGCAGCGTATGGGAAAGCACGCCAAGGTCGGTGGCGCCCTGCACGTTGTCGTGGCCGCGGAAGATGTTGGTGCCGCCGCCCGTGGTGCCCATGTTGCCAAGGGCAAGCTGCAGCACGCAGTAGGCCCGCGTGTTGTTGTTGCCGTTGGTGTGCTGGGTTCCGCCCATGCACCAGATCACGGTACCCGGACGGTTGTTGGCCATCGTGAAGGCCACGCGGCGAAGCTGCGAACCGGGAGTGCCGGTGACGCGCTCGACTTCCTCGGGCGTCCACTTGGCCACTTCCTCCCGAATCTGGTCCATTCCCCAGACCCGGGTCCGGATGAACTCCTTGTCCTCCCATCCGTTCTCGAAGATGTGCCAGAGTATGCCCCAAATCAGCGGGACGTCCGTGCCGGGACGGAAGCGGACATATTCGTCAGCATGGGCCGCGGTGCGCGTGAAGCGCGGATCGCAGACGATCAGGGGCGCGTTGTTCTGCTCCTTCGCCCTGAGGACGTGCAGGAGCGAAACCGGATGCGCCTCGGCGGGGTTGCCGCCGATGAGGAAGATTGCCCGGGAGTTGTGGATGTCGTTGTAGCTGTTGGTCATGGCGCCGTAGCCCCATGTGTTCGCAACACCTGCAACAGTCGTTGAGTGGCAGATCCGCGCCTGGTGGTCGACGTTGTTCGTGCCCCAGTAGGCGGCGAACTTGCGGAACAGGTAGGCCTGTTCGTTGTTGTACTTGGCCGAGCCCAGCCAGTAGACGCTGTCCGGTCCGCTCTCGTCCCGGATCTTCATCATGCCATCGCCGATCTCGTCGATGGCCTGTTCCCAGGAGATGCGAACCCACTCGCCGTTCTCCTTCTTCATGGGGTACTTCAGCCGCCGCTCGCCGTGCGCGTGTTCGCGGACCGCTGCGCCCTTGGCGCAATGGGCGCCAAGGTTGAACGGGCTGTCCCATCCCGGCTCCTGGCCTGTCCAGACGCCATTCTGCACCTCGGCGATGACCGAGCAGCCGACCGAGCAGTGCGTGCAAACGGATTTGCGCAGCTCGACCGCGCCGGTGCCGGTTGCGGCTTCGGCCTTCGTGACCGAGCCTCCCGTGGCGGCGATTGCCGTCAGTCCGCCGATCGCCAGGCCTGAATTTCTGAGGAAAGTGCGCCGGTCTATGTATTTCTCGGCGACTTGGTTCAGGATGCCAGTCCGCTGGGAGCGTCGCGCAATCCCGTTGGTCTTTTTCCTTAGCATGTCATTCTCCCTTGCTGGCAGCGGGCAGTCCCGCATGCGTGCTGGGTTGTTTCCGAATGCGCCGGCCAGTGGGCGTCACGCAACCGAAGCCGGGCAGTGACGGCAGGGTCCGGTCCTAGAACCGGGCGCTGTCGTAGTAGGCGCGGGTATGCGCCGTGTCCTGGAGCCTGTCCGAAGACAGGTCAGGCTGGGTCGCTTCCGCCGACGTACCTGAGGCGATGACAACGGCCGCAACCGGTGCGCCCGTCCCCGCCATTTTCAGGAAGTCCCGACGGCTGGTACCCTCTTCGGGTCTGTCGGTCATGTGAAAGTCCTCCTTCCTTTCGCTGTGGCGATTGCTCGCCAGATCAGTTCTTGCGCCTCAGGCGGCGCTGAGACGAAACCCTTCGGTTTCAATTTCCATGAACAACCGGCCGAGCCGTCCGACCGCCGCGTACAGCACCGAGCTCTTTGCCGCCTCGAGATCGGCAAAGCAGTGGCATGCCCAGGGAGCGATGTGCCGGTTGTAAAAGTCCCGCTGCACGTCCAGCGGCGTCGGCGCCCCGAACCTTCCGATGATCAGCGCACCCATCACTTCCATCAGCGACGCGATGTTGTCTTCCGGCTCGAACACGTTTTCCGATCTTGCAATGCCATGCGACGCCAGGTCGCCGCGCAGCGACGCCAGCGGCTTCTCGTTCAAGAAGCCTGTCATGTAGAAGCTGGCGTAGGGCAGCAATTCGCCCCGCCCGAGACCGATGAACAGCCTGTTGAATTCCGCTTCCACGCTCTTGGGATTGGATCGCCGCGCAATGGTGGCCAGCGCGCCGATTGCCTGACCGATCTCGGTGGCGTCGCCGGACAGTCCGGCAGTCTGATCAAGAAGCGTCTGGTCGGGAGGGCGGGCAAGGATCAGGCCGAGGAAGTTGTAGAGGTCTGCGCGGAGACGATCCTCTTCTGGCACTTCAATGGTGCGATCCATCGCGTTCATCGAATCTGGCTACCTTCACTTCGGTCGCTTAGCCTTCATCGAAATGATAGCTCATGCGGCGCGGTTTGAAACCATTTCTTTCAACTTCCTCGACGATAATTCGCGAATCTTGCTCACCTTTTTCGATTTCTGGCGCGATCTGTTTCCGAGGCAAATTGTCGGGTTTTTCGTCCTCCTCGATTTCCGGCGAATCTTCCGTTTCCGATTCGTTCGTCGCACCTTCCTCCTCTTCGCTTGCCGCCTGCGACTGTTCGGCCATTGCCGTTACGTGCCGGGCCATGCCTTCGCCGACCCGGTATGCGGTTTGCAAGTTCTCGATGACGGTTGCCGCGTCGGTGAAATCCTCACCGTATTCGATGAGGCCGTCGAGGTTGGCGAGCACCGGGTTCGTCGTCCAGAGGCGGCGAAGCGCACGAATGCGGATGCGTTCCGGAACAGCCTTCTTCAGGAAGACAGAGAAGTCATCGCCCTCGGCCAGGCTGTCTGGATCGGGCAATTCGAGTTCCCTGAGAACTTCCTGGTCTGACATCCGCTCGAGCCTGGCCTGTTCCTCTGCCTCCTCGGCGGCGATCTTCGCCTTTTCCTCGGCAGCCTCTTCAGCCCGCACCGCCTCCTTCCGACGTTCCCAGAAGTCGCTCATTGCAGACGCCTTTTCGGCGCGCGATAGACATCGGTGTCCTGCTGTATGCGCACGTCGCCAACACCGTCTTCGACCAGGTCAATGCGTTTCCTGTCTCGCTTGCGCTTCACGAACTCCTCTTCGACGTGATGCTCTTCGACGAAGTCCCGCACCCAGGCGACAAGCCCTGGGGGCATCGGCACCTTTTCGACGATTTCCTCACCGCTGTCGGCGTAGTCCTGCGCCTCGTATGGCGAGGCCGTGACCAGCAAGACGGATGGCCGGTCGGTGCCGGAGTCTTCCTCCGGGCGCAAGACGACAAAGACGCTTGGCGGGCTGTCGGAGAGCGCGTTCTTGTATGCTTCGGTCTCTGCGCCGTGAAGATCCAGCGAAACGGTAGCTGCATGATATTCGACCCAGTCGCCCTGCCGCCGCATTTCCCGCCAATTTGCCGTTCCGGCGCCCGGCAGTACCGCAACCGCCTTCCAGGACCATTTTTTCCAGCGGGTCACTCCCGGCGCCCTGCGCAGAACCACCCCGAGGGGCAAGGCCTCGTATTTCGCCGGATTGATGTACATTCGTCCTCGCGTGTGTCCCGTTCGCTCAATTGGCCTGCCAACCGCAGTTTACGTTCAGCGCCAAACATGTCTAGTCTGGCAGCAGGACGTGAGTCCGTCACCGGCCGATTGTCGAGGAAGGGAAAGACCTTGGCCAACAAGCTGGTCCTTTGCGACTGCGAGAAATCGCAACGCCTGCAGCCCGCCGTGATCGAGGCGGCGACCGGGGTCGAGTGCTCCCCGGTCCATACCGCGCTTTGCACCGAGCAGGCGGAAATTGCGGCACGGGAGATTGCGGGGGGCGACTGCACGATTTGCTGCGGGCAGGAAATGCGGTTCTTCGAGGAGCTTGCCGAGGAGCTGGAGGCCGAGGCGCCTTCATTCGTCGACCTTCGGGACCGGGCCGGCTGGACGGATGACGACAACGACACCGGCCCCAAGATGGCCGCGCTGGTCGCAGCGGCCACGATGCCTGCGGCGCTGACCAAGACCGTCGACGTGGTGTCCGAAGGCGTTTGCCTTGTCATCGGGAGCGGCGATGTCGCGTTTGACGCCGCCCGTCGTCTTGCCGACACGCACGGCGTCACGGTCTTGCAGCTGGATGACAGCGACCCGCCTCCGGAACGAGAGTTCGACGTGATCAGGGGGCGGATCAGGAAGGCGTCCGGGGCCTTGGGCGAATTCAAGGTGTCGTTCGACGCGTTCAGCCAGATTCGGCCAGGCGGGCGGGGCAACTGGCGATGGACCGAAGCACGCGACGGCGCACGCTCGGAGTGCGACATCATCCTCGATCTCAGCGGTCAGGCGCCGCTCTTTGTCGCGCATGAAAAGCGGGAAGGCTACCTGCGCGCCGACCCGGGCAGCGTCGCGGCGTCCATGGACGCGGCATTTGATGCCTCCAAGCTGATCGGCACGTTCGAAAAGCCGCTCTATGCTCGTGTCGAGCCGATCCTCTGCGCCCATTCGCGGGCCGGCCAGGTTGGATGTTCGCGTTGCCTTGACGCCTGTCCGACTGGCGCAATTTCTCCCGAGGGAGAATACGTCACCGTCGATCCGATGGCTTGTGCAGGGTGCGGCGCATGCTCCTCGCTTTGCCCGTCCGGCGCGATTTCGTACGATGCGCCGCCGGTCGAGCATTCGTTCCTTCGGATCCAGACGCTGGCAAAGGCCTTCCTTGGCGCCGGTGGGACCGATCCAAGGCTGTTGGTCGTGGACGGGCACGGTTCTGAATTGATCAGGCTCTCGGCGCGGTACGGCCGGGGCCTTCCGGCCGATGTCGTGCCGATGGAAATGCCGGCTGTCGGCGCTTTCGGGCATGCAGAGGCCCTCGCCGCGCTGGCGGCCGGTTTCGCGACCGTGGCCATCGTGCCCGGACCCGGGGCCGACCGATCGGTATTGGGCCGCGAGATTGACTTGGCCGAGGCGGTCGCCGGCGCCAAGGTGGCCTTGATCGACACGTCCGACGCCGACGCGCTTTCGGATGCGCTCTTCGATGCCGAATTGCCGGCCGCGCTGACCAAGCCGATCCGGCCCATGGGGACGCGCCGGCAGATCGCCCGGCAGGCAGCGAAGGCATTGCGCCCGGACGCGGTCGAGCCGCTTCCGCTGCCAGACGATGCCCCTTATGGCGTGATTTCGGTCAATACGGACGCGTGCACTCTCTGTCTCTCTTGCGTGTCGCTTTGCCCTTCAGGCGCGCTAGGCGACAATCCCGATCTGCCTCAACTGCGATTTCAGGAAGATGCCTGTCTGCAGTGCGGGCTTTGCGCCAGCATCTGTCCCGAAGATGCCATCGCGCTGGTGCCCAGGTTCAATCTTGGCGACGAGGCACTGTCCCAGGTGGTCCTGAACGAGGAAGAGCCGTTCGCCTGCATCGAATGCGGCAGCCTGTTCGGTTCAAGGTCCACCATTGAACGCATTACCGAGAGACTTTCCTCGCACTCGATGTACCAGGGAGAGGGTGCGCTGAGAATGATCCAGATGTGTGACGATTGCCGGGTGAAGTCCCAGTTCCTGAGCGAGGACAGCCCGATGGCCATGGGCGAGCGGCCGCGGATCCGGACCACGGACGACTACCTGTCGAAACGTCGCGATCACTGACCCGTCAAGGGGGCGCCGAGGGCCGCAGGTTCGATGCTTGCGACATATGCCAAGATCGCGTCGATGTCGTCCAAGGTCAGTTCCAACGGCGCAATCGGCGAGGGAAGGTCCTCGGGGAAGGGCTCCGTTACGTCTTCGATCTGCGTGAAGGCGCCGTGGGGCTTCAGGACGTAGAAGCTCGAGAACCTTACGTCCCAGTCCTCAAAGCTGCGCAAGGCGAAAAACGAAGGAGTCGAACCGATGCCGAGGCCTTCGTCGCCTCGAGCCGTGACGTGGCAGCGACCGCAATGGACCCGCGAAACCTGCTGCCCGCGCAGTCTGTCACCGTCGTAGAATTCGTCTTCGGCAATCTCCTCTTCCTCGACCGGCAAGGCGAACGGCTGATTGCCGTCGATCTTGAATCCCGTGATCGCGCTTTGCCCGGTCGTGTCCGTAATCCACGAGGCAAACCGAGATGCGCCTGCATGCTCTGGCGCAAGGACGTTGATGGACCAGGTCTGGCCCATGCCGGTAAAGACCGGCGTGCCGACATCGCCGAGCGCGACTTCTGCCGCTTCCCCTGGCGAGACCAGCTCGATGCGCACCTGGGTTTTCAAGGTGAACCGCGGCAACATGTACTTCATCAATCCGCTTCCGGCCAGCACGTCGGGGACCGACAGGCGAAACTGGCGGTCGTCGGTGGCGGAAGCAAGGTTCGTGCCGCTGACGAAGAGAAGAAACGCAGCTGTCAAGGACCTTTTCAGCATGGAGCCTCTTGCAAGACTTCTCGGGTTGAGCGGAACTTTCCCGCTGATCGGGTCACTCGACTTGAGCCCAAGGGAAACAGGAGCCCGCCGGGCTTGACGGAACTGCCGATGCAACAAAACTCCAAGAGGCGACTCCATGGCCCTGACCGCGAACATACGGGATCGCCGGTGCCGGTATCAAGGCAATTTGTTCCCTGTACTTGAATCGAACGTCGGCTCGCCGTCGAATCTCGGAAACGCACGGCGCGGCCCGTCGGCTCTTGACGAAATTTCGGCAACGGACATCAGGATCCGCCCGTCAGATCGAACAATGCGCGCGGGGTTGAATTCCAGGGTCGAACCGGTATCTACAATGGTTCCGTTCACGCTGAACGCAATCTCAAGCTTTGCACAACTCTGCACGACCAAAGGCAAGTGGACCGGATCAAACGATTCAACCTGGAGGAAGAACCACGATGAGCGACTCCTACAACATGTCTATGAGAAAGTTCCTGAAGCAGTTGGGAGTGACCTCGCAACAGGCGATCGAGGCGGCGCTGCGCGACCGGGGCGAAGCCGGCAAGAGCTATGCGGTCAAGGCCAGCGTCACGATTGAGGAACTCGGCTTGGATCACGAAGTCTCGGGCACCATCGTGGAGAACGATTGAACCTTGGCGCTGTCTCGAGATAGCGTGCTTGGTGCACTGAAGTCGGTCAGCGATCCCGTAACCGGTGACGACATCGTTGCAGCGGGACTGGTGCGCGCCTTGAACGTCGAGGGCGGGCGCATCCGGTTCGTCCTGGAAATTGATCCAAAGCTTGCACAGACATACGAGCCAGTACGAGCTGATGCAGAGGCACGGATGAAGGCGCTGCCGGGCGCCGAGGATGTGTCGATCCTCATGACCGCGCATACCGAAAAGGCTCCGCCGGACCTGAAACCCAGCGCACGCCCCGGACCCCAAGGACCTGAGAAGATACCTGGCATAGATCGCATTCTTGCGATTGCGTCCGGAAAGGGCGGGGTCGGAAAGTCGACCGTCTCCGCAAACCTTGCCTGTGCCCTGGCGCAGGCAGGGCGGCGTGTCGGCCTGTTGGATGCGGACGTTTACGGACCGTCGCAGCCGCGCATGCTTGGCGTCTCGGGTCGTCCGTCAAGCCCGGACGGCAAGACCATTCTTCCGATGCGCAACCACGGCGTCACCATGATGTCGATCGGGCTGATGACGACGGAAGGGCAGGCGGTCGTCTGGCGGGGCCCGATGCTGATGGGCGCGTTGCAGCAGATGCTGACGCAGGTGCAATGGGGTGCCCTCGACGTGTTGATCGTCGACTTGCCGCCAGGCACTGGCGACGTCCAGATGACGCTTGCGCAGAAGGCCGTCGTCGATGGCGCGATCATCGTTTCCACGCCACAGGACGTGGCGCTGATCGACGCCCGCAAGGGGGTCGACATGTTCAACCAGCTGGACGTTCCGATCCTCGGCCTGATCGAAAACATGTCCACCCACATCTGCTCGAATTGCGGACACGAAGAACACACGTTCGGGCACGGCGGCGTGGCGACGGAGGCGGCAAAGGTCGGCGTGCCGCTTCTGGCAGAGATTCCGTTGCATCTCGACATCCGCGTGGCCGGTGACGGAGGGGCGCCCGTTGTCGTGACGAGCCCCGACGGGCCGCAGGCGGCCGCGTTCCAGAAAGTTGCGAGAGAACTTGTCGGGATGAGCGCCGCATGACGGAAGCCGTTCTGCCTCCATTGATGTCCGGCCTGGCTGTCAGCGGTTCAATCGACCCGTTCGTCACTGCCTGCGCCAAGGCGAGCCTGGGCTGCGACGCCGGGCTCGTCGTGTACAACGTCTCCGTCGACCGGCTCGGCTCGGCCTTGGTGTTCGCGCCGGAAGTGCCGTTGGCAAAGGCCATGGCGATGCTGCCACTTTGCGGCGTGGGGCTGCAGAATTCCTTGGGAGCTCTCGCGCCGCCAGAGGTTGCGGTTCACCTCGGCTGGTCGGGTGAAATCCGGGTCAACGGGGCGCGTTGCGGCCGATTCCGCGTGGCGGCCAGCACCGACGACGAGGGCACGCAGCCGGACTGGATGGTTGTCGGGTTCGAGATGCCGCTGATAAGCGCCAGGCAGATGCCGGGCGAAGACGTCGAAGAAACAGTGCTCTACGAGGAAGGCTGCGTTGATGTCGACCCGGTGACCCTGATTGAGAGCTGGGCGCGCCATACGCTTAACTGGATTGCGCGTTGGGAGGATGAAGGTCCGAGACCCTTGCACGCCGAATGGCGGGGCATCGCGCACGGTCTGGGCGACGCAATCCGGTTTGGCGAGGCGAGCGGCACCTTCCTTGGCATTGACGAGGACTTCGGGATGCTTCTGCGCGACGGCAGCGACACCCGTCTGTTTCCGCTCACCGCTCTTCTGGAGCCGCAATGAACCTTGCCCGCGCGATCCATTTCGACGAGAGCGACACCCGGGTGTACCCGGTGCCGGCGCGCACCGGAGAATGGTGCGTTTCCGGCGGGTTCGAATTCTCGAACTGGACCGAGGCCGATTTGGCGGGCAAGGCCCGGCAGGCCTTCTCGAACGGCTGGTTCGGGCTGGAAACGACCGGGCGCGCGACCTTCGTTGCGGTCACCCAGATCGAGCCAGTGGAACTCGAGCGCCTGACCGACATGCTGGCAGGGCACTTTGTTACCTATTACGGAGCGCCAGACCTTGTCGCTGCACGTCCGGTCGCCAGCGAGGAACTGGGTCACATGGCGGAGATGTGCGACGAGCATGCTGCGAACACGCTTCTCACTGTCTCTCGCGAATTGACCGAGGTAGGGGTTCGGGAGTCATTCCGCGTCATTGAAGCCCAGGAAGCAGACCTGGGCCAGTTTGCCATTCACGGATCGCTGGACGAGTGAACCTGATGCTCCATCCGGCGTCGCAATCTCAGCACATCGCATTATAGGGGAACGGCGTCTCCCGGCTGGTCTTGCGTCCGCCGATCAGCATCTCTGCCTCAGGCGAGGTCGTTCAGACATCCAGCGTGTCCGCCAGCCCGGCGGTCACTTGGGCATGGCTTGCCGGATTGGCAGGCAGATTGCCGAATGGTTCGAACAGAACGGGGTTCCCTTCGAACCACAGGGTCAGGTCTGCCACGCTCTTGAATTTCAGGCAGCACGAACTCGCGTGCGATCATCCGGCTCCTTGGCGGTTCGACGCTTGATGAAGACCGCGAGCCCGTCACCGTGAGCAAGAACCAGGTCGCCTCGGCGATCATCCTGGCCGGCACCGGCTGCCGCTCAAGCGTGCGGGGCAATGCGGCTCGCCTACTCACGTCCCGTTCATCTGGACCGATCCGAAGGGTGCCATATGCGAACGCAGCCAGGAAATTGCGCAAACGCCGGATATCGGCACGACGATCCTGGAGCATGCGAGGATCGAGGCGCCCGTCGGCATGCAGGGCGTCGTTCCGCCGGTGGCAGGCGGTCAGGGGCGTAAGGCGGCACGCATCCAGTGCGAGACACGGCGGACGCAAGAGGCCTTTGGCATTCGTCCACGCGATCATCCATGATCGGTGGCGGCTGTCGATCTGTCTCGGCAAGTGCCAGAACGTTCTGATTGATCTCGTGGAGGATGCCGGTGACTTGGCCAACCTTTGGGACAGCGCTGCACATGCCGAGATCAGGAGCCGGCTGATCGAACGGCTCGCCGGGCTGGTAACTGCCTTTGCCGACCGCGCAGGCCTAGCTCTGCTCCAGCTCTTTCGCCGACTGGATGTAGTAGTGCCGCGTCGGGCAGTTGATCTGTGCGCGGGCGTGCAGCCTCAGAAGCAGGGCCTTGATCGCCTTGGCGCTTTCCCCGCCCTCGCCGGCAAGGATGAGTCGGTCAATCAGCTGCAGGGCCCATTGATAGTCTCCTTCTGTCCGGGCCTTTTCGACGGCCGCCAAGACGGCCTCCGGACCGCCGGCAAGTTCGATGAAGCGGTGCGCCTCGTCCGCCGGAGAGAGGGGGCTGAGTGACGTCGGGTTGCCGTCAAACCACCCAACCGTCCCCACGAAGTAAGCACGAACGGCGAAGTCGACGCGACCATAGTACTCGCGCAGGTGGGGTTTCTCGGCGAGTTCGGGCGGCAGCTCTATGCTGTGTGCCAGATCGTCGATCGTCCTGCCCGCATCCATGCCGACGCGGGTTTCCCTGGTGATGTGGCGGATCGCGTCCCGATAGTCCGTAAGGACTTCCCTGATGGTGTCTGCACCTGTCACCGCCCTTGTGTGGCCCGGCGCAAGCACCTCGGCTTCAAACGCCATCAGCTGGTCCAGCGTGTCGGCCCAGGCGTCAAAGTCCCGATACTCGGTCCCGCGAATGGCGTAGAGGTTCGGAAACGCGCGATAGAAGTTGTCGCCGCAGAACAGCACTTTCCTGTCGGCATACCAGACGACCATGTGGTCGGGGGTCTCTCCAGGCGCCATCGCCAGCTCAAGCTCGATGCCGCAGGTTGTCACCTTCTCGCCCTCTCCGCCAATGCGACGTGTCGGGGGCAGGATGCCGGCGCCCATGCCCTTGAGCGGCCGGTCGCCCGGTCCGACGCCGATTCCAATGATTTCGTCCGGGTACGACAGTCCGATGCCGAACTGGCGCTTGGTGCGCACTTGCAGCGCCTTGACGGCGCGGGGGTGGACGGTCTCTTCGAGCAGCGCGTCTCCGGACGACCTGTCGCTCGCAAGAATTTCCGGGTCTCCTCCAGCGGCGAAAACGCTTGCGCCGGAGATATGGTCGCGGTGAGAGTGTGTCAGAATGATCGTCTTGATCGGCAGGTCGGTGATCTTGCGAAACTCTGACAGAACGTCTTCGGCGGCAGTTGTCGTTTCGGTCGTGTCAATGATGACAACCCCGTCTTCCCCGACAATCATGTACACGTTTGACGCCGCGAATCCGAATGCCTGATAGACGTTGTCCGCAATCCGGACCACGTCTTTCGAGAAGTACTCGGGGTGGGCCTGCAGTTCGGGGTGCATCCGCGTTCCTCCACATGTCGCCGCGTCAATCGTGTGAGGCTGGTATCGGTTTGGGATCCTGAATGCAAGGAGAGCGACCAATGCCCGTTCACGACCTGTTCATCCATTGATTTAGGATCCCAAGAGTGCGATACTGCGCGGAATCCAGAGGGCAACACTCGCATGGCGCACAAGAACATACTCTTCATCATGTGCGACCAGCTTCGGTTCGACTACCTTGGATGCACGGGGCACCCGACCATCAAGACCCCGAACATCGATGCGCTCGCCGCACGAGGTGTCACCTTTTCCAACACCTATTGCCAGTCGCCGATCTGCGGCCCGTCACGCATGAGCTTCTACACCGGCCGCTACGTGTCGTCGCATGGGTCCGCATCCAACTTTGCGCCGCTGCGCATCGGCGAACGGAACATCGGCCACCACTTGAATCCGCTGGGCATGCGTACCGTTCTGGTTGGCAAGACGCACATGATTGCGGACCGGGAGGGCATGGAGCGACTTGGCGTGGACGCCGGCAGCGCCATAGGTGTCCACCATGCGCAGGCCGGTTTCGAGGTGCATGAGCGCGACGACGGCGTGCATCCGGACTCGATGGTCCGCCCGGACGTCGCCTACAATCAGCACCTGAAGTCGAAGGGATACACGGAAGACGACAACCCGTGGCATTGGGCGGCGAACTCCGTTGAAACCGAGGAGGGGGTTCGTTCCGGTTTCTTCAATGACCGCGTCGACTTGCCTGCGAGGGTCGCGGAGGAGGACTCGGAGACACCCTACATGACCCGGCGGGCAATGGAATTTCTGGCGGAGGATGACGGGAAGGCACCATGGCTGCTTCATCTGTCCTACATCAAGCCCCATTGGCCGTATGTCGCGCCTGCGCCGTACAACGACATGTACTCGGTTGACGACGTCGTCCCCGCGACAAGGAACGATGACGAGCTGGTGGACACCAATCCCCTCATGAAACTCTTCATGACACGTGTCGCCGGGAAGACCTTTGGCAGGGACGTTGCGCGCGAGACGGTCATCCCGGTCTACATGGGGCTGATATCGCAGATCGATGACCAGCTCGGAATCCTGTTCGAATTCATGGAGAAGCGCGGATTGCTCAACGACACCATGATCGTCTTCACCTCCGACCACGGCGACTATCTGGGCGACCACTGGATGGGTGACAAGGACTATTTCCACGACCCCTCCGTCAGGATTCCGCTGATCATCGCGGATCCAGGCAAGGAAGCGGACGCTACGCGCGGCACGGTTGATGCATCACTGGTCGAGGCGATCGACCTTCTGCCGACGTTCATCGAGCACCAAGGCGGCGAAGTGGCCAGGAACATTCTGGACGGTCGTTCGCTCATGCCGAAGATCCGGGGCGAAGACGTTGAATGGCGCACCTATGCCGTCAGCGAATACGACTATTCCTGCCAGGTGTTCCGACCCGAAACAGGAAGGATGCCCCTGGACTGCCGGACATACATGGTTGCAACCGAAAGGTGGAAATTCGTGCATGCTCCCGGATACCCGCCCGTGCTGTTCGACCTGGAAAACGATCCCGACGAACTGGTCGATCTTGGCCGCAGCTCCGAACATGACGGCATTCGCGAGATGATGGCCGGCCACCTCGCGGACTGGGCGCTGCAATACCGGCAGCGCGAGACCTGGTCGGAAGAGCACAACGTCAGAATGACCGGCATGGAAGAACAGCTCGGCGTCCTGATCGGCTACTGGAATGAAGAGGACGCCAAGGACAAGGATCCCAAGATACTGCCAAGGCGAAGACCAGTGACTGGCGACTGAACGATCAGGCGGCTGGCGTCAGCGGATCAGCTGCGGAAATTGCAAAGAGATCCGCGCCCGCGGTCACGGACATGCCCGGTCGCTGCGAACAGTCGGCGACCGCCTGCGCAAGGTCGCCTGCAAGATGCTCGAGAACGGGACGACCTTCGTGGCCGGTCACCAGGGCCAGGGGGCAGCGCCATGCCGCATGAAGCCCGATCAGTCCTTGCCCCGGACCCGTGGCGGCGGGCAGGAAGGCCGCCGAAAGTCCCCTTTGCAAATGGTGGGGAGTCCCGCTCCAACACTTGACTTATTCCGCAACGAGCGCAAAATCGACGCCCGCCGCCCGAAAACTGCCCAAGTTGCCGTGAAACGTGCATGGCATGAAGCCGAACACGCGAACGTCCATCAACGCGATGATCCGACTTGGATTTCGTCCTTTCCCCGCGTCGCGAAGTCCATGCCCGAATCACAGAAACAAAGCAAGAACAATTTTGGCCCGTATCCGAGAAATGTTGCGCATGTTGCTTTCTCGTGAGGCAGGCCCCGAGTTTCGTGTCGATCGATTCCATGGAAGCACTGACACTTGACGGGAGCCCAAGGTCAATGGGCACGTCTGCCGGCACTTCTGGCCACGTTCCGACGGACCCGAAAACGGTCGCCCAGGCGTGTGGGGCGGGTGGCTGCAAGGAAAGCCGATTCGCGTGACCCGGCACAGCCGTCCTGCCGGAGTTCGTCCGGTGCTCCGAGAGGCTTGGCGGCGAGGCCGAGAGGACACAGGCTCCTCGATGTACGGCCGTGCAAGTCGGCAAACGAAATGTGAGCAATCGTAGCTTGAAACGGGATCCCAATTATGCAAGTCTTGGGAATCGACTGGCTTGGGGGCGGGAATCCCGGCATTTTCTCGATGTCTTGGGATCCCAATTCTTCAGACCGGCACTGCCGACAGGGGAGGGAAACATGAAAGTCACGAGATTTGGCCTGGCGCTGGCATTTGCGTCCACGCTTGGGGTCGCCGCGCTGCCGGCGAATGCAGAGGAACTTAGCGTCGCGACATTCGTGCCGCCGCAGCACCATACCAACACCGTCATGTTCAAGTGGTTCGGCGAGGAGCTTGCCAGACGGTCAGGCGGCGAGCTGACGATGAAGCTCTATCCGGCCGGCCAGCTCGGCGCAGGCCCGGTCCAGCAGTACAAGCGTGCAGTCGAAGGCGTGGCGGACATTGCGTTCGGTGTCTCGGCCTATACCCCGGCGCTTTTTCCCAGGACAATGCTGGCCATCCCGCCTGGAAAGGCAAACAGCTCGGCCGATGCGACCAGGCGGATTCTCGCTGTCTTCGACGATTACCTTGCGGACGAGTACAAAGACGTGAAGGTCATTGGCATCACGACTGCGGCCGGGATCGGCATCGCGGCGACCAGGGACGTATCCACCCTGGAGGGGCTGAAGGGCGCAAAGATCGTGCCTTACGCCGCGCTGACCACTCCGATCATCGAGGCAATGGGTGCCGTTCCCGTGCAGATGCCCGTGACGGAGATGTATACCGGATTGTCCACCGGGACGATTGACGGAGCATATGCCACCTACAACAACATGACTCCGCCCTGGAACTTCTGGGACGTGGCGACGCATTTCGTGACAAACGTGCCGGTCCAGCACGCAGTGATCTTCGTGGTCATGAATCGCGAACGCTACGATGGCCTGAGCGACGAGCATCGCGGCATAATCGATGAACTGGCAGGCGAGGCTGCATCCATGAAACTGGCGGAGAGCTTCGACGGCGCAGACGCACGGTCGCTCAAGATGATGCAAGAGGCCTCGGACAAGAATTTCGAAGTCGTTGAAGTCACTTCCGAGGAACGCGCGCGAATGGACGCTGCCGTTGCCGATGGGCTTAAGGTGATCTTCGCGGACTACGTCGAGCGCGGCATCGGCAACGCCGAGGAAATCTACAACGCGATCAACAGATAGTCCTGATCGGACAAGGGGGCAGAGATGCCATCTCGGTTTCCGTATCGGCGGAAGAGTTCCTTGCCTTCCTATCGGCGGAAGAGCGTGCTAGAATGGATGCGGTCGTTGCTGGGGGCATGAAGGAGATCTTCGCGGCATGCGCCGAGCGCGGCATCGCGAATGCCGCAGAGGTTCGCAAGGCGATGAACCGGTACGTCACTGCCGCCGGATCTCCCGGCCCGTCGGCTTTTCGTGGGATGCCAATGTAAGTCAGGCGTGAGAAAATGCGTGCAATCAGAGCCTTGGACCGCGCCCTTATCAGGTTGTCGCTGACCTGTGGCGGCGCGGCGCTTGTCTTCATGACGGGCTTTTCCGTCTGGAACGTCCTGGTCATGAGAAAGGCCTTGAATGCGCCGATCGTGGGGGCCGAGGACCTGCTCCTGCTGTCGCTGGTTGTCATCGTCGCGCTGTCGGTTCCGCTCGGCGCCCGAACCGGGGCCCATATCGAAATCGAGGTGCTGGAATCCCGCATGTCAGCGTGGTTTGCCAAGTGGTCGATGATCTTCGTCAA
This sequence comes from Paracoccaceae bacterium, assembly GCA_965208685.1. GTDB lineage: Bacteria > Pseudomonadota > Alphaproteobacteria > Rhodobacterales > Rhodobacteraceae > JAJEFO01. Next base: position 4,776,557 of record CBDBPL010000007.1, read on the forward strand.
GCTGCTGGGATGCGCACTGCTTGCCATGATGTCCTGGAGGCTTTGGCATGCCGGCCAGAGCGCGGAGCGATTTGGAGAGACCACGCAGCAGCTGCTGATTTCGTTCGAGCCGTTCTACTACCTCCTTGCGTTCTCGGTGGCCCTCTACGCGGCAATACTCCTGCTGGATGTCTGGCAGCTGGTCCGTTCCAACGAGGTCGTCAAGCTGAAGGTCGGGAGTGATCCGCTGTGATCAGCATGACGCTTCTTGGCCTTGTCGGGCTCCTGTCTCTGTTTGCCTTGCTGGCACTGCGGATGCCGGTCGCTCTCTCGATGCTGGGCGTCGGGTTCGTCGGGACGGCGGTTGCAAACGCCAACAAGCTCCTCCTGGTCGGAATGGACCCGGAACAGGCCTGGGCGCGCGGATGGAAGATCGCGTACTCGAACCTGGCCGGGGAGGCCTTCGAAGCCGCATCGAACTTCAACCTGCTCGTGATCCCGATGTTCGTGCTGATGGGCAACCTTGCCGGCGTTTCTGGCATGTCGAACGACCTGTTCACCACCGCCTACCGCTGGATGGGGCACTTGCGCGGCGGGCTGGCCTCGGCAACCGTAGCGGCCTGCGCGGGCTTTGCCGCGCTTTCGGGGTCGTCGCTGGCCTCTGCCGTCACGATGGGTCGCGTCGCGCTGCCGGAAATGAAGCGATACAAGTACGCCGACGGCCTTGCTACCGGAGCGGTCGCTGCCGGGGGCACGCTCGGGTTCCTGATCCCGCCGTCCGGCGGCATGATCATCTATGCCGTGCTCACCGAGCAGTCCATAGGGCGCCTGTTCATGGCAGGTGTCTTTCCGGGCATAATCCTGACCCTGCTCTTTATCGGCGCGATCTATCTCGTCGTCGCCCGCAAGCCCCAGGCTGGTCCCCCAGGGCCGCGATCAGGGCTTGCCGAGCGCCTTTCGTCACTATGGCATGCAACGCCGATTGTCGGCGTAGTCCTGGTTACCATTGGCGGGATGTACACCGGGTTCTTCACGCCGGTCGAGGCCTCGTCGGTTGGCGCCTTCCTGACCTTTGTCGTTGCGGCCGCGCGACGCTCCCTAAGCCTGGAGAAGCTGAAGACCGTGATCCTGGACACGATGAGCGCAACGGCGACCGTCTTCCTGATCATAATCGGCGCCTTCGTCTTCATCCCCTTCATGTCGCTGACCGAACTGCCCGCCCAGCTCGTCACCTTCATGACGTCGCTGCCGATCGGGGACTTCGGCATCCTCTTGGTCATTGTCCTCATCTACATGTTCCTGGGCATGTTCCTGGAAGGGATCGCAATGCTGGTGCTGACCATTCCTGTGGTGATCCCGATAGCGATCGGGCTGAACTGGGACTTGATCTGGTTTGGCATCATCATCGTGATCGTGCTGGAAATGGGCATGATCAGCCCGCCGGTCGGCATCAACGTCTTCGTCGTCAAGTCAATCGCGCCGGACGTTCCAATGGGGACGATTTTTCGGGGCATCTGGCCGTTCTGGTTCGCCATGGCCGCAATGATAGGCCTCCTCATCCTCTTCCCGCAGATAGCGCTCTTCCTGCCCGAAACGATTGTCGCCCGCTAACGCAGAAAGGAACCATCACATGGACACCACGACCGAAATCAAGACGCTGCAGCACTTCATCGGAGGCGAGTGGGTGGGTGCTGCGACAGGTGAGACATTCGAAGACCTGAACCCGATTGATGACAGCCTATATGCCATTGCGGCAAAAGGGTCGGGCGATGACATCCGCAAGGCGACCGCTGCGGCAAAGTCAGCGTTTCCCGCCTACAAGGAAACCACGCCGACAGAGCGCGAACGCTGGCTGTTGCGGGTGGCGGAGATCATGGAGAAGCGCCAGTCCGAACTGGTCGATTGCCTGATCGACGAAGTCGGATCGACGGTCGGCAAGGCCATGTTCGAATTCAACAAGGGGCTGGCCATGGTCCGTGCGGCAGCTGGCATGTGCCGCAATGTCAGGGGCGAAACGATCCCGTCGGACGTGCCGGGGAAGTTCTCGATGTCGATCCGCGAACCCCTCGGCGTAGTCGCGATCATCACGCCGTTCAACGTGCCTCTCATCAAGAACACCCGACTGGTTGCCAATGCCCTCGCCGTCGGAAACACGGTCGTTCACCTGCCGTCCGAAATGGCGCCTCATCTGTCGGTCCTGATGGGCGAAATCCTTTCCGAGGCCGGGTTCCCTCCAGGAGCCTACAACGTGGTTACCGGAAACGGGGCGGAAATCGGAGATGACCTGACCAGCAGCGCGGACGTGGACTTCGTGAGCTTCACGGGCTCGTCCGTCGTCGGTCAGCACATCGCCGAAATCTGCGCGAGGAACAAGACACCCAACACGCTAGAGCTGGGCGGCAAGAGCCCGACGGTGGTCCTGGCGGATGCCGACCTGGACACGTGCATGCCGTTGGCGGCGCGTTCGATCTTCATGTTTGGCGGGCAGCTCTGCATCGGCTCCAGCCGGTTCTACGTGGAACGCCCGATCTACCATGAATTCGTCCAGCGCTTTGCGAAGATCGCGTCGAAGGCCAGCATGGGCAACCTGCGCGACCCGGACACGGTCGTGTCTCCGATCATCTCGGAACGGCAGCGCAACCGGGTGAAGGATCACATCGAGAATGCAAGGGCGAACGGGGCAACCGTTGTTGTCGGCGGCGAGTGGGACGGCAACCGGTGTCAGCCGACGATTCTGACAGGCGTAACCGAGGACATGACCGTATGCCGGACCGAGACGTTTGGCCCCGTGACCTCGATCTACCCGATCGACAGCTATGAAGAGGGACTGGAGAAGTCCAACGATACCGAGTTCGGGCTGTCTTCCGCCATCTTCACGAACGACATCAACAAGGCGTTCCATTTCGCACGCAACATCGGGGCCGGCATGTGTCACGTCAACGGACCGACCGTCCACGACGAAGCGCACGTGCCGTTCGGCGGAAATGGCGAAAGCGGGGCGGGACGGGAAGGAACCGATGCCGATCTTGAAGCCATGACCGAGCTCAAGTGGGTCACGGTGCAGCTATGACGTTCACTCTCTACCACCATGGATCGTCCGTATGTGCCGCCAAGGTCCGCTTCGCCATGGCGGAAAAGGGCTTGGATTGGGACGGCGTCTATGTCGACATCCTGAAGGGAGAGCAGTTCGAGCCCGAGTACCTGAAGCTGAATCCGAAGGGCGTCGTGCCTACGCTGGTGCATGACGACCTGGTGATTCCGGACAGCACGGTGATCATCGAGTACCTCGACCAGATAGCGCCTGAGACCAGCGTGCATCCGGCCGATCCCTGGGAACGGGCGCAGGTGCGGTACTGGACCAAGGCGGTCGACGAGGACCTGCATCCGGCCTGCGGAACGATGACCTTTGTCTGTTCGCATCGCCATACGGTGTTGAAGAACCTGGGGCCGGAAGGCGCCGAGAAGTTCCTGGCCTCCACCCCCACGATCTCGGTCACGTCGGACTGGAAGGTGCAGAAGGACAATTTCGTCAGATACGGGTTTGAGGCACCGGGCGCGACGGAGAAGGTCAGGCTCTACGATACCTATCTCCACAAGATGGAAGCGGCGCTGGACGGCAAGGACTGGCTTGTCGGCGACAGGTTCACGGTCGCCGACATATCGCTGACGCCCTACGTGAACCGTCTGGCGATGATGTCGATGCATGGCATGTGGGAGTGCGGGCGTCTGCCAAATGTCGAGCGCTGGTTCAAGGCCGTCCAGGACAACCCGAACTTCAAGCCCTGCTTCATCGACTGGGTGCCGGAGGACTTGACGAACGACCTGCGCGAAAACGGTGCCAAGAGCTGGCCCGAAGTCGCCGCAATACTTGAAATCGAAACCTGAACAGGAGGAGAGACGGCAATGGGCCGACTAAACGGAAAGACAGCGGTGATCACGGGTGCCGGCCGCGGGATCGGTGCCGTAATGGCCAGGCACATGGCCGGAGAAGGCGCGAATGTCGTGGTGTCGGATGTGCTCGATACCGCCGACACGGTTGCCGCCATCAAGGAATCGGGCGGGGCGGCAATGGGCCTGAGCGTCGATGTGACGTCGGACGACGACCTTGCCGCGATGGTCGAGGCGACGGAAAGCGAATTCGGTGCGCTGAACATTCTCGTCAACAACGCGTCGATCTTTGCCGCGCTTCAGCCCAAGCCGTTCCTGCAGATCGAAAACGACGAGTTCGACAAGGTCATGACCGTGAACGCGCGCGGCGTGCATCAGGCCACGAAGGCGGCTGTCCCTGCAATGTTGCGGGCCGGCGGGGGAAAGATCGTGAATATCGCGTCCGGCACCTTCTATTACGGCCCGCCGGGACTGGCGCACTACACGGCCTCGAAAGGTGCCGTCATCGCGCTGACCCGCGGCTATGGACGCGAGTTGGGCGACAAGAACATTCAGGTCAACGCAATTGCACCGGGGCTGACCGAGAGCGAGTCGATTCAAGGCCATGCCGGCTTCGACCCCGCACGCGGCCCGACCGTGCAGTCGCGTTCGATCAAGCGGGAGATGGTGCCGGAAGACCTTCTCGGTTCGCTCATGTACCTGATCACCGCTGACAGCGACTTCGTCACGGGTCAGACGCTGAACGTCGACGGCGGCAAGGTGAACCTCTAGGCGCAGGTCAGGAGGCATGCCGTTGTCACGCACTGCGAGTTGCCCCCCGATGCACCGGACGGCGGATCATGCCTTGCCTGCAGCCGTCCGGGGCCGACGCGGGCGGGAATCGCACGCCGGCGGAGGTCAGCCTGAAGGCCAGGTTCATGCCTGGTCTCCAGGTGCGCCGCCGCGATGCGGGGACGCCGTGCGTCAACGTTGCCGCGGTCCGCTTCCATGATGAGCGGGGCTGAAGGCCGGGCACGACCTCGTCAATGGCGACTCCGTGCAAGCCTGCGAACGGCGACAATCACATGGTCCGCCCGAGCGGACCCACAGCAAACCAGGACACTCAAGAAATGGCCAAACTGGGCGAAGACATAATCGGCACAAGCGGTCTGCCACCGTTTTTCTCGGTTTCAAACGCGGACGAAGTCACGATCGACGCTCCGGAATGTCGCAAGGGCGACGCGTTGCGCACCTGGGTGCGCTCGCTCAGCGGATTCCAGAAGGAAGCGCTTGTGCGGTCAGCCAGCACAGGCCGCACCTGGCGCCTCGTTTCGGACGAGGGGCCGTACCTCAACGGGCATGATGCCGCACCCTGTCCCTTGGCGTTTCTGTCGACAGGCATGGCCGCGAGCTACCTGAACGAGATCACCGCACTGGCCAAGATGCGCGGCGTCGCGCTTCGCAAGCTGCGATTGATCCAGAACAATTTCTACACGATGCAAGGGTCAATGCCCAAGCGCACCATGATCGGCGGGGCAGAGCCCGTCGAGCTTGAGGTCGAGATCGACTGCGATCTGGACGACGCTGCGTTGAACAGCCTCTTGATGGATGCGGTCCACGCCTCGCCACTGAACGGCCTGATGCGCGGACACCTTGGGAGCCTCTTCAAGCTGTCCAAGAACGGGTCTGAGTTGCCGACGGCGAATGCCGCGGAACTGGACATCGCACTGTTTCCCGATCCGGGCGACCATTTCGCGGCGTCAAGTCCGTCGGAAGATCAGCCGGAGCTTGTCAGTCCCGTTGGCCCCACTCCCAAGAAGGAGGTGGCAAAGGGAACCGCCGGTGCCTCGGGAAGTCTTGCGGATGAACAGAACCGCCGGCTTAACATTGGAGCCATTGCAACTTTGCGAGAGGATGGAATCAAGGACATCCAGCAGATGCAGTATTCGCCTTGGGGCACCTCGTTCCGGTTCCTCAGCTCCGAAGACGAGCGCGCACCAGACGCCAACACCCTGATCAGCGCCGGCATCGGATTTTGCTTCATGACCCAGTTCGGGCGCTTTGCGTCGATGCTGAAACTGGACTTGCCGGACTATCGCATCGTTCAGGACACGCATTTCAGTCTTGGAGGCGCTTCTGGCGGAACAGGAGAGGCCGGCGAGGCCGATCCGATCGAAACCCATGTCTACCTGGAAACGTCCGAGCCCGACGATGTGGCGCAGGAAATGCTGGACATGTCCGAACAGACCTGTTTCCTGCATGCCTTCTGCCGTACGGAATTGAAGACCAGGCTGAAGATCACGCGCCTTTGACGCCCAGGCAGGAATTCGACGACGCCGGGAGACCGGAAACGGGTGAATTGACGTCGGACTGACTCGCATTGCGCGAATTGATCGAAGTTGGGCCGATTTGGCGGGATGCCGGCCTTCCGGACAGGTTCCAGACCGTCTGGCATGACGGCGGACGCATGATGGCTGCCTGGAGCCGGGCGCCGCCATGAATTCATCGAGATGAGCAAGAGCGGGCGCGGGACGTGTCCATGTCGGCGAGTTGCGCTGCTGGCGCAAGTCCATCGCGGCCTCCGGCCATGTTCTCCTGGATCGCCGGCCCGACCTGGTCGGCAAGTCGAAGATCGTGGGCGCCGGCAGGAAACCGCAGGCGGCGGATGGACATTCAAGACCGCGAACGGGCTCCTTGTCCTGCGGCTCAGCTGCATTTTCCGAACGGAAGTGGACGGTCGACAGCGCCCGAACGGCCGACCATCGGACCCGTGTCCGGCGAAACCGACGCCAGGACTGTCCGCTCCCCGGAGCAGGGAAGAGGACCTCGGGCGCTTGCACGGGGCCTGAGTCTTGCGCCAGCCGGTCTTGATCAAGCCAGCCGTCCCCTCCGAAAGGCGGCATTGACTCACATTTGGCATTTGGCATACAAAATTCGAATGGATCAGTGACTGATCCTTGAAACTATCCTAGGGAGCACACTATGAAGATTTCTTTCGGAGCAAGGCTGGGCGCTGCCGCGATTCTCGCATCTGCGGCAATGTTCGCTGGAAGCATCGCAAGTGCGGACGAGTATCCAAGCAAGACGATCGAGGTTGTCACTCACGCCGGCAACGGGGGTGGCACAGACGTGACGACGCGCATGATGATGCTGCGCGCGCGTCGCGAACTGGGCCAGGACATGGTGGTCGTCAACAAGCGGGGCGGCGGCGGGGCCGCGGCGCTGGAATACTACAAGACCGTTCCTGCGGACGGTTACACCATCCTGACCTTCACGGTTGGCCATGCGGCCGTGATGGCCAAGGGCCAGGGCGGCATGATGATTGACGAACTGCGCCCGATTGCGCGCGGCACGGACGATCCGCAGATCTTGATGACCAGGTGCGGCGCCTACGAGAGCGCAGAGGACTTCGTGGCCAAGCAGAAGGAGGCCCCGATCACCTACGGCGTGACGCATCTCGGCAATATCGACGATGTGTCCGCCTTCATGTTCACGCTGAAGGGCGGGATGATGACACCCAAGATGCTGCCATTTGATGGTGGCGCAGAGCTTGCCACTCAGCTGGTTGCGGGCGCGGTGGACGCAGGCGTCTTGAACCTGGCTGAAGCTGGCGCGCAAATCGAGGCAGGCGAGATCTGCCCGACCGTCGTGCTGGCGGACGAGCGGATGGCCAAGATCGGCGACGTTCCAACCGCCAAGGAACTGGGCATTCCGGTAAGCTTCTCGACCGTGCGCGGCTTTGCCGTGCATGCCGACACGCCTCCGGAAATCGCGGAAAAGATCGAAGCCGCGCTGCTCAAGGCCATGAGCCACACGGTCTACCAGGGCTTCTTGACGTCGGTTGGCCTGGACAGCACGTCGGTTGCGGGATCGGACGTTTGGGGTCCGCAAATCCAGACCACGGTGAACGAGATGGCCGCAGCCCTGAAAGAGCTGGGCTTCATCGAATAGACCCGTTCGGCATGCGATGCGGCACCTTTCCTCGCCGCATCGCATGTCGTCCTCCCTCCTGCCCGCCTTCGGGTCTGCCGCTTTGCCTGCAAGGTAACATTCCATGACGCAGCCGACGGACAAACCCAAGCTTCTGGGCCAGTGCGAACGCTGGCTGATCCCGGTCCTGATCCTGGCCTTTTGCGGGGCGACATACTGGTTGAGCACGACGTTCAAGAAGATGCCGCCGATCCTGAAACGCGGCATTCAGCCTTCTGACTTCCCTCAGCTTCTGATACTGCTGCTGGTCTTTCTGACGCTTCTGATGGTCTGGAGGGATCCGGTACGCGTCCGCGACCGGCTCATGGGCAGCACCCTTGGCACGATCGCGCTGTTTGCCGGGTTCGCGGCGCTGACGAGCATTGACTTCTTCCTGGCCTTAGGGGTGTTTGCCACGGTGCTGGCACTGTTCTGGGGAGTGCGGAAAGTCCCGATCCTGGTGCTTGTCGGGCTGCTGGTGCCCGCGGCGATCTTCTTCACGTTTGACCAGGTCTTCGAAATCCGCTTCCCGCGCGGGTTGCTGACAAATCTATGGTACGGGTGAGGGCGAGCCAATGGATGCGCTGATCCACGGGCTGGTGTCCCTGTTCGATCTCAATTTGCTGTTGCTGATTTTCTGCGCGACCATCGGCGGCGTGATCATCGGCGCGTTGCCTGGGCTGAACGCGACGACCGGGGCGGCGTTGCTGCTGCCGTTCACGCTGACCATGGAGCCGGTGCCCGCTATCGCCACGATGACGGCGATCTATTGCTCGGCAACCTTCGCCGGGGCCATCACGGCGATCCTGATCAACACGCCGGGAACTGCGGCCAGCGCCACCACCTGCCTGGACGGCTACCCGCTGGCTCAGCAGGGCCAGGCCGGGCGCGCCCTGGGCATGGCCGTCGTCGCCTCTACCTTTGGTGGCATGTTCAGCGTGATCTGCCTTATGCTGGCCGCACCGTTGCTGGCGCGCGCGGCATATCACTTCTCGCCACCCGAATACTTCGCGCTGACCCTCTTTGGCCTGTCCATGCTGGCGTCGATTGGCGACGGGTCGGCCATCAAGAACCTGGTCGCTGGCGTGTTCGGCATCTTGATTGCAACGATAGGAGTGGACAACCTGACCACGGTCGAGCGGTTCACCTTCGGATCCTATCACCTTTATGAAGGCATCGGCTTTGTCCCCGTCATGATCGGAGTGTTCGGCATCTCCGAACTGCTGGTGCAGTCCGAGAAACTGCATGTCAGGCGCGAAGTGATCCGCATGAAATCGATCGAACTGCCTGACCGCAGAGACTACAGGGACAGCTGGCGCGCGATCCTGCGGTCCTCGGGCATCGGCACCTTCATCGGCATCCTGCCCGCCGAAGGCGCAACCGTGGCCTCGATGATCGGGTACAACGAGGCCAAACGCTGGTCCCGCAACCCGAAGTTGTTCGGCAAGGGCGCAATCGAAGGCGTGGCCGGGTCCGAGGCGGCCAACAATGCGGCCACCGGCGGCGCAATGGTGCCCACGCTGGCGTTGGGCATTCCCGGATCGGCCACGGCGGCGGTGATCCTCGCCGGGCTGATGGTGCACGGGCTGCAGCCCGGGCCCAACATGTTCACCGAACAGGCTGATTTTGCCTATGCGATCTTCTGGTCAATGATGCTGGTGAACCTGCTGTTCTTCTTCATCGGCCTGCGCGGCGCCAAGATCTTTGCCCGCGTGACCCTGATCCCGGTCGAGGTGCTGTGGCCGATGGTCTTCGTATTCTCCATCGTCGGCGCCTATGCATTGGACCAGTCGATGTTCGACGTATGGGTCGCGCTGGTCTCAGGGGTCATTGGCTATTTCATGCGCCGCTACGGCTTTTCCGTCGTGCCGCTGGCCATCGGCTTGATCCTGGGCGGAATGCTGGAGCAACGTTTGGGCCAATCCATGGTGATGCTGGACGAGAAGTGGTGGCTGATGTTCACCCGTCCGCTGACCTTGCTGTTCCTCGTGCTGACCGCGCTGGCCCTGTTCGGTCCCGTGATCTGGGGGCGCTTGGTGAAACGCCGCGCACCGCTTGATTCCACCGGAGAGTGACATGAGCAAGATCAAGTCTGTCCGCACGCGCGTCTGGAACTGGACCGGCCCGACCGTGCCGCCGACCGGCAATTTCTGCACCAACGCGTCGGACGCGCTGCGGGACAGCGGCGATGCGATGTCGTCCTTCCGCTTCCACCAGTGGCTCACCTGCGAGGTCGAGGTCGAGGACGGCACCATCGGCATTGGCAACGCTGCGCTGGCGCCCACGGTGGTCAAGAAGGCGATCGATGACTGGTATGCGCCGATGGTGATCGGCGAGGATCCGTTCGACAACGCCCACATCTGGGAAAAGATGTACCGGCGCAGCCATGCCTGGGGGCGAAAGGGCATCGGCATGACCGCCATCAGCGCCGTCGACATCGCGATCTGGGACCTGATGGGCAAGCTCGCGGGCAAGCCTGTCTTCAAGCTTCTTGGCGGGCGGACCAAGGAGAAGCTCCCGGTCTACTATTCCAAGCTCTATGCCGGCCCGGTCGAAGCGATGCAGGCCGAGGCCGAGGCGGCGATGGAGAACGGCTATCAGGCGTTCAAGTCCCGGTTTGGCTATGGCCCCAAGGACGGCATGGCGGGCATGCGCGAGAATCTCAAGCGGGTTGAGGCCGTGCGCGAGGTCATCGGCTACGACCGGGACCTGATGCTCGAAGCCTATATGGGCTGGAACCTCGACTACACGCGTCGAATGCTGCCCAAGCTGGAGAGATACGAGCCGCGCTGGCTGGAAGAGCCGGTGATTGCAGAAGACGTCAGCGGATATGCGGAACTCAACACGGGCCCGATCCCGATCTCGGGCGGCGAGCATGAATTCGGCCTGATCGGCTGCGCGGATCTCCTGCGCAGGGGCGCGGTCAGCGTGCTGCAATACGACACCAACCGGGTCGGCGGAATTACGGCTGCCCAGAAGATCAATGCAGTTGCCGAGGCGTTCCAGGTCCCGGTGATTCCGCATGCCGGCCAGATGCACAATTATCACCTGACGATGGCCAACGTGAACTGCCCGATCAGCGAGCATTTCCCGGTTTTCGATGTGGAGGTCGGCAACGAGCTCTTCTACTACATATTCAAGGGTGACCCGGATGCCGTTGACGGCTTTTTGCAACTGGATGATGACCTCCCGGGCCTCGGCATCGAGATTACGGACGAACACATCCGCAACTTTGAGATCATGGAGTAGACATGAACGTTCAAGAGAACCTAATCGGCGGGGCTTGGGTCGGTGGCACCGAGGCTGCAAGAAACGTGAATCCTTCGAACACGGAGGACGTGATCGGCGAGTACGCTCGCGGCGATGCTGGGTCGGTCGATGCCGCTGTCGAAGCGGCCCGGGCTGCGCTGCCGGGCTGGGCTTTCGCATCGCCTCAGATGCGCCATGACCTCCTTGACAGGGTCGGCGCAGACCTGATGGCGCGGCGCGAGGATCTCGGGCGCCTCTTGAGCCGTGAAGAGGGCAAGACCCTGGCCGAAGGCATCGGCGAGGCCACCCGCGCGGCACAGATCTTCAAGTTCTTTGCCGGCGAGGCACTTCGGCTGGGCGGTGAGGCCATTGCTTCCGTCCGGCCGGATGTCGAGGTCATGATCGAGCGCGAGCCGGTTGGCGTCATCGGTCTCATCACGCCCTGGAACTTTCCCATAGCGATCCCGGCCTGGAAAATCGCGCCCGCCCTGGCGTATGGCAACACCGTGATCCTCAAGCCCGCGGATCTGACTCCAGGCTGTGCCTGGGAGATTGCCAAATCCCTGGAGGGGGCGGGTTGCCCCGACGGCGTATTCAACCTGGTGATGGGCCGCGGTTCGACAGTGGGCGCACGCATGGTGGAACACCCCGGCATCGACGCCGTCAGCTTTACCGGGTCCGTGCCGGTGGGTCGCGGCATCGCCGTGGGTTGCGCCACTACCGGCAAGAAGGTGCAGATGGAGATGGGCGGCAAGAATCCGATGGTGGTGCTGGATGACGCCGATCTGGACGTTGCGGTGAGCGTGTCTGCCAATGGGGCATTCTTCTCCACCGGACAGCGCTGCACTGCCTCTTCCCGGCTGATCGTCACCGCTGGCATTCACGACGCCTTTGTCGAGAAACTGACGGCCGCCGCCGCAGGGCTGAAAGTGGGCGACGCGCTTGATCCGGACACCCAGATTGGCCCGGTGGTCGACCAGTCGCAGCTCGATCAGAACCTCAGATACGTGGCCCTTGCCAAGGAAGAGGGCTGCGAGGTCTCCGGCGGCGAGCGCGCCGATGGCCCGGGCTTCTTCCAGCGTCCCGCCGTGTTCGCGAACGCGACGAACGAGATGCGCAGCAGCCGTGAGGAGATCTTTGGCCCCTGCACCAGCGTGATCAAGGTGGCGGACTATGACGAGGCGCTTGCAACGGCCAACGACACCGAGTTCGGGCTGTCCTCAGGCATCTGCACCACTTCGCTGAAACACGCGAGCCACTTTCGCCGTCGCGCCCAGTCGGGCATGGTGATGGTCAACCTGCCGACGGCTGGCGTTGACTATCACGTGCCGTTTGGTGGCCGGAAGGGATCGAGCTACGGGCCGCGCGAGCAAGGATCCTACGCCCGTGAGTTCTATACTGCCGTCAAGACCAGCTACATTGCGCCATGAAGCCCTATTCCGGCATCTGGCCTGTCGCGCCGACTGCCTTCCACGACGACGGCACGCTTGACATCGAGGGCTCTGCCCGCGTGCTTGACTGCATGATCGACCAGGGTTCTGACGGCGTTTGCATCCTGGCCAATTATTCCGAGCAGTTCCTGCTCAGCGACCAGGAGCGCCATGATCTGACCAGGATGTCTCTGGACCATGTGGCAGGTCGCGTCCCGGTGATTGTCACGATCAGCCACTTTGCCACCGACATCGCCGTGGCGCGCGCGCGCCAGGCCATGGAGATGGGCGCCGACGTCGTGATGATGATGGCGCCGTACCACGGCGCCACCTTGAAAGGCACGGCGGACCAGACCTTTGAGCAGTTCGCGCGGGTCGGTGAAGTCGGCATTCCGATCATGCTGCAGGACGCGCCCTTGTCCGGGGTAGAGCTGACAGTGCCTCTGCTGGCAAGAATGGCGCGCGAGATCGAGATGCTGAAGCTCCTGAAGATCGAGAGCGCCGGCACGGCGGCAAAGCTGCGTGCCTTGCTGGCCGAGGTGCGCGATCATGTCGACGGGCCCTTTGACGGCGAAGAAGGAATCACCCTGATGGCCGATCTCGACGCCGGGGCCACGGGCACGATGACGTCGGCCATGATCACCGATCAGATCAAGCCCGTGGTTGGCCACCACCTGGCCGGGAACCGCGACAAGGCGCTGGCGGCATATGCGCGTGTTCTGCCAGCCATCAACCACGAAAACCGCCAGTGCGGATTCCGCGCCGCCAAGGAGACCATGAAGGCCGGGGGCGTCATCAAGTCTGCCTGCAGCCGCCATCCGGTCCCGGCCCTGCCGGACTGGGCACGTGATCAGCTCTTTGAGCTGCTGCGCCCTCTGGACCCTGTTGCGCTCAGGTGGGGACTCTGACGTGGGGGACACCGCCTGGGCAGAGGAATTGCGGGAAATCGGTGGTATCGGTCCTCGAAGGTCCTTGGCTGACCGCGCCGCCGACACGTTGCGGGAGTTCATTCTGCTCGGCAAGCTGCCGCCGGGCGCTGCAGTGCGGGAGCGCGAACTTGCAGACGCGCTCAGCATAAGCCGGACCCCTCTGAAAGAGGCGCTCCGCATCCTCGAGAACGAAGGGTTGATCGTCTATGGACCGACGCGCCGCCCTCGCGTGGCCGATCCCTCGCTTGAAGAGATCGCTCAGAACCTAACGGTCCTGGGTGCGCTTGAGGCGCTGGCGGGCGAACTGGCCTGCAGGCACGCCACCGACGCGGAGATCGCCGAGGCTGCCGACCTGGAGGAGCGAATGCGCCTGGCCGACGAAAGCACGGAGCCGCTGCAGTTCTTTGGCTGGGACATGGACTTTCACCTGACCATAATCCGTGCGGCGCGAAACGCACCGCTGCTGGAGTCCCACAGGACGTACAATGCGCGCCTTTGGCGGGCCCGCTTCATCTCTTCCAAGAATCGGATGGCGCGTGACCGCACGCTGGGCCAACACGAGGATATCCTGGCTGCGCTGCAAGCCCGCGACGGGCCGGCTTGCGCCAGGCAAATGCGACGGCACCTGGAAGTCACCATTGCCAACATCGCCGCTGCGCAAGAGAACCTGGCGGCGGAGAAGGAGACGTGACCCTGAAGACCATTGCCCTTGTCCAAGGCGACCCCGGCGGCATCGGCCCGGAACTCCTGCACGGGCTCTTGAGCGATGACGAAGTGCGAATTTGCGCGAACCTCGTGGTCATCGGCGCGCCAGAAGTGTTTGCGCGAGGTGAGGACCAGATGGGATCCAGGATCGACGTGCGGCACGCAGCGCTTGATGCCCAGATTGGCCCTTTCGACGGTCAAGTCCTGCATCTCGACCTGCCGATCGATGGTATCGAGGATGTTCCGGTGGCCCAGGTTTCGGCCGCGGGCGGACGATCCTCGATTGAGGGCCTGCGCCGGGCATTCGAGCTGTCGCAGGCAGGACAGGTCGACGGCATCGTGTTCATGCCCTTCAACAAGGAGTCCATGCATCTGGGGGGCAACGAGTTTGCCGACGAGCTTGGATTTGCCCGCTCATTTTTCGATCTGCAGACGCCGGCGAGCGAATTCAACGTTGCCAATGGCATGTGGAACGGCCGGGTCACGAGCCATGTCGCGATGAAAGACGTGCCAGATCTCCTGACCACCGAGAGGATCCAAGAAAGCATCGGGCTCACGGACAGGACCCTGAAGATGGCGGGCCATGACCGCCCGCGCATCGTGGTGGCCGCCTACAACCCGCACGCCGGAGATGGCGGCTTGATGGGCGACGAGGAGATCCGCGTGATCCGTCCCGCAGTCGAGCATGCACAGCGCAGGCAGATCAACTGCGTCGGGCCCCTGCCTGCGGACACGCTGTGGCTCAAGGTGCGTGACGGCGAGTACGACGCCGTCGTGACAATGTACCACGACCAAGGTCAGATCGCGATCAAGCTGCTCGGGTTTGATCGCGGCGTGTCCGTTCTCGCGGGCCTGCCAGTCCCGATGACGACACCCGCCCATGGCACGGCGTTTGACATTGCTGGCCAGGCGAAGGCGAACATGGTGCCCGCAAGGAACGCGTTCACGATGTGCCTGAACATGGCCAGCAACCGCAATGCAACCACGGGCGTTGATTCCGGATCGGCCGACTGATCCAGCGACTGCGTGCAAGCCGACGACCTTCTTTGAGCCGGGCGCATCGAAGCGGACATTCGCGGCGCCCGTCCAGATTGCCCTTGTGTCCCGAAAGTCCGCCCTGGCATTGTGCAGCTCAGGTTTCCCGGTCTCGACGATGACCTCGCTCGCGTGCCGCCTGTGCCCGAAAGCAGGGCGAAAAGAATATGAGACTCAATGAGATGCAAAGAGCGACATCGTTCTCAAACCGCTCTTGGATGGGCCGCCTCATAGACTTCCATCAGCCGCGACGTGTTGACCGCGGTATAGGCCTGCGTGGTCGAAAGCGAGGCGTGCCCGAGAAGGTCCTGAATCGTGCGAAGGTCGCCACCCGCGTTCAGAAGATGTGTCGCAAAGCTGTGGCGCATGGCATGCGGCGTTGCGCTTGACGGAAGGCCAAGCTGGGCGCGAACCGTTGCCATCAGCTTCTGAACCTGGCGCGGGCCGAGGGCGCCGCCGCGAACCCCGCGGAAGACAGGTTCGGTCCCGTCGATCTCGAACGGGCAAGCGTCAACGTAGGCGTCCACGGCTTGCCGCGCGACAGGAACAACCGGAACCAGACGATCCTTCCGGCCCTTGCCTCGCACGCGCAGGGTCTCGCCAAGCGGCACGTCCCGGCCCGTCAATGCGAGCGCTTCCGAGATCCGAAGCCCGCAACCGTACAGGAGCAACACGACCGCCCGGTCCCTGAGAGCGACCCAGGGGGCCTTGGCATGTTGCTCGACGGCGTCAAGCAAGGATCTTGCGCTGTCTTCCTCAAGCGGTCGCGGGAGCTTGGCCTTGAAGCGCGGCGCCCGCCGCATGAGAACGCCTGCCGGATCGAAACCCTCCCTTTCGGCCATCCAGGCCACGAAGCCCTTCACGGCGGAGAGGGCCCGAGCAAGCGACCGGGCGCTCAGGCCGCGCCCACGTTCATGCGCCATCCACGCTCGCATCGTGCCCGTGTCGAGCCGGGCAATCGCGCTGGTGCCCAGGGCCTCGCCTTCGTAGTCCTGGAGGAACTCGAGAAATCCGTGCACGTCCAGGCGATAGGCGGCTGCGGTCTTCTCGGAGCGGCCTGCGACCGAAGCGAGTTCGGCCAGCCATCTCTCAAGCGCGTCGTTCAGGCCAGGCTGGATCACCTGAGCCAGCGGCGTATGGCGCGCTCAGTGACACTGCCCAGGAATTCGAGGAGGTCAGTACCCTGGTTTGGCGAGAACTGGAGCGGCTCCTCCGCGGCAAGCGCCAGCATGCCACGCGGCCGGGCCTTGCCGAAATCGAGCACGATGCAGGCTTCGGAGCGGACCCAGCTTGCATTTGGTCCGTAAATCGTCTGCGGGTCACCGCTGAAGCGGCGAAGCGTCACGCGACGTGCGGGCTTGCCCTTGCCGAGGTAGTTCTCGATGAAGCCGGATTCCGTGTTTCTCAGTGCGCTGTGCCGGATGCGGGCGAGACCGGCCATGCCCGCCCCGCCGCTCTCCAGGACCAGTCGAATCCGTCCGACACGCAAAATGTCCGTGACTTCCGCATCAAGGCAACTGAGCAAATCCTCGAACGTCAGGGGCTCGAGCAGCTTGGTGACGGCACCATGCACTTGGTGCATTCCCGCGATGTTCTCGTAGGCGGCTGCCAGGACGGAACGATGCATGTTCTCGAGGGACTGCAGCCGCTCCTCCAGTCGATTCATCGCGATGCCCCTGATGTCGACGACGTTTTCGCCGCTCGAGTGCTCGCTTGCAGCGACGAGCGCTCGCATGACGTCGGGGTCTTTCAGTATCACGCCGGGATTATCAAGAACGTGCGTACGCACGTCCTTTCGGGCCATGGCTGCCTGCTCGTTCATCATTCTGCCTCTCTGATCCTGCATTGGCCGCAGGGATCCTGTTTTGAGCAATCTTGGCAGGTGTGGCGGCTTTTCTCAAGTGTCGAGTTGCCTGTCTTGGCGCATTTCGCGGAATCCGACACGATGCAGGCTCGCATCGGGCTTTGCCGTCAAGGTCGGGACGGGGTTCCCCCGTTGCCGAATGCTGCACCGCAGCTTGACTTGTGCGACCTGCGCAGGGCTGCCCTGATCCGATGCATGGCCGCCTTTTCGTGGAACCCTTGGAGTGCCGCAAGGCACTCCGCATTTCTGGCATTCGGCTGCTGTTGCGAATCATGCGAGGGGCAACCTGTCCTCTCCGTGCAACACGCCCAGGACCTGCCGCGCGCAAGTCAACGGCCGCATCGTGCGCGCTGCGCTTCAGGCAAGCGCAGTCAAGTCACTGCGCGGACGGCCCGGGAGAGCTTCTCGGCGATTTCGGCCACGTGGTCGTCTTCCAGGATGAATGGCGGGGCCAGCAGCACGTGGTCGCCGTTTCGGCCGTCGCGGGTGCCTGACATCGGGTAGCAGATCAGGCCCTCTTCGAATGCAGCTGACATCGCCCTCTTCTTCAGCTTTCTCGCAAGGCACTTGGAGGGGTCGAACGGCTGTCTTGTCTCGTGATCTTTCACGAATTCCAGCCCCCGGAACAGGCCTCGCCCGCGAATGTCGCCCACGTGACCGTGCTGTCCCAGTTCGTTGCGCAACGCGGCTTCCAGTTTCGTGCCCATGTCGCGTGCCCGCGACACAAGATCGTCTTCCAGGATCGTGCTGACCACGGCCAGTCCTGCCGCGCAGGCGGCGGAGTGCCCGATATAGGTATGCCCGTGCTGAAAGAAGCCGGAGCCCTGGGCAATCGCATCGTACACCTGTTCGCTGCACAGCATCGCTCCGACCGGCTGGTATCCCGCACCCAGGCCCTTGGCTATTGTCAGGATGTCCGGCACGACCCCCTCCGCCGTACACGCGAACAGATGCCCGGTCCGGCCCATGCCGCACATCACTTCGTCGAGGATCAGGAGCACGCCGTACTGGTCGCATATCTCGCGGATGCGCTTGAAATATCCCTCGACCGGGGGCACGGCACCGAGCGTGGCGCCAACGACCGGCTCGAGGCGATGAAGGCCATCACGCTGTCCTGGCCCAGGCGCAGGATCTCCGCTTCCAACTCGTTCGCGACCCTCTGGCCGTAGTCTAGGGCACACTCGTCCGCCGGTCTTTCGGCATACTCGTAGCATGGCGAAATGTGACTGACCTCGATCAGCATCGGTTCGAACTGGGCGCGGCGCCATTGATTGCCGCCGGCAGCCAGGGCTCCAAGCGTGTTGCCGTGATAGCTCTGTCGGCGCGCGATCAGGTGGCGGCGCTGTGGTTCGCCGCGCTCGAGGTGGTACTGCCGGGCCAGCTTGAGTGCTGTCTCGATGGTTTCGGAACCGCTGGAGACGAAATAGACCCTGTCGAGATTCTCCGGCGCATGGGCGATCAACAGATCAGCCAGCTCTTCGGCAGGATCTGAGGTGAAGAAGCTGGTATGGGCAAAGGCCAGTCGGTCGATCTGATCCTTGATCGCTTGCTTGACCTTTTCGTGGGAATGGCCAAGGCAGGAAACGGCCACCCCGCAGGATCCGTCGAAATATCGCTTGCCGCCCTTGTCGATCAAGTAGCATCCCTCGCCGCCAATTGCGGTGGGGTAAGTGGAATGGCAGTTGCGGGGGAATACGTGGCTCATCCGACATTCCTTTCGTCAGTCAATCAGCGTCGCACCCGAAGTGGCATCGCTTCCTTGTGTCCGTCGAAATATCGCTTTCTTGTCGATCAGGTCATCCCTCGCCGCCAATTGCGGTGGGGTAAGTGGAATGGCAGTCGGGGGAATACGTGGCTCATCCGACATTCCTTTCGTCAGTCAATCAGCGTCGCACCCGAAGTGGCATCGCCCTTGTGTTGCGTTCCGTTCACGGCCGTCAAGCCGTTTTCCGCAGGTTGCCGTCCCGGTGGCGCCGCCGTGGCGATGCAGGCACGTTCGCTTGGGCCGAAGGCCCGGAGCGTCAAGCGCGGGGAAGGTCGTTGGGGAGTGCATCGAGAAAGGGCACGAGATCCTCGGGTGAAGGCCTGATTCGCACTGCGGCGGCCCCACGCGAACGCGATGCCGTCCTGTCCGTCCCGCAGGACGGCCCGCTTTTTCCACGCGTGCATCTGGGCGACGGCCTTCGTGCCGCGGGGGAAGTGCCGAACCTCGGTGCCGCTGTCTTGCCTCGTGCCCAACGCGTTTTCCGCCGTGCGTGGCTCGCGCGACTTCTTGCACGGAATCGGCTGTCCGTGCCGAACGGCCGTGCTCCGGCTTTCACAGGGTCAGCATGGATCGCGGCGGCAAGTTCGGCCATTCACATGGCCGCCCGACCGGCACCGCCGAGACAAGGCCTGCGGGCCGCAAGGGCATGGCAACCGGCGGCTTGGGCCGGACCTGCCTCAAGGAAGCCCAGGTCGATTGGCTCGGGTGCGTCGCCGCGAAGCAGCGATCAGGTGATCACCGCTCCCGGATTCATGATTCCATGGGGATCAAGCGCTGCCTTGATCGCGCGCATGGCCGCCAGCTTTGCCGGATCGGCATAGCGCTCCAGCTCCCCTGACTTGGCGCGCCCGACTCCATGTTCCGCACTGAAGCTGCCGCCGCAGGCGACAACCATGTCGTGAACCAGCCGGGTCACGTCCTGGACCTTGCCCAGATAGGCGTCACGCGTCTCCCCCTTGGGCGGAAAAATGTTGTAGTGAAGGTTGCCGTCTCCTAGGTGTCCGAACGCGCTGATTCGGCAAGACAGCATCTTGCGAACCCTTTCGCCGCACTCTTCGATGAATCCCGGAATCTCGGACAGGGGCAGTGAAATGTCATGCGAGGCGATGGCGCCGATCCTCCTGTTCGCATGCGGAATCGCCTCGCGGAGCGCCCAGAAGTCGGCCCGCTGCCGCTCGCCCTGCGCGACCCGGCCGTCCAGGACCAGGCCGGTCTCGGAAGCGCGCTCGAAGATCGTGCCCAGCTGCCCCTCTGGATCGCTGCCGGGACCCATGCCGAGTTCGGTCAGGACCGACCATGCCGGGGCCACGTCAAACGGCTGGCGCAGGTCGGGTTGCGTCGCTGCCAGGAACGCCAATGCCTCGGCGGAGATCAGCTCGAACGCCGAGACCAGCTCGCCCGCCTGCTCGCGGCAGATCGCCAGGAGCGACAAGGCGGCCCGTGGCGAGGAGACGGCCAGGAAAGCGGTTGCAGTCTCTGCTGGTCTGGGCAGGAGCCTGAGGGCGGCCGCAGTGATCACGCCCAGGGTTCCCTCGGATCCGATCAGCAGGTGTCGCAGGTCATAGCCGGTGTTGTCCTTGCGGAGCCGCTTCAGCGCGTGCAGCACGCTCCCGTCCGGCAGCACGGCCTCGATTCCAAGGCAGAGATCCCGCGCCATCCCGTAGCGGAGCACGTTGAGGCCACCGGAGTTGACCGCCAATGCGCCTCCCAGCTGAGCGGTGCCCTGGCTGGAATAGCTTAGCGGAAAGAGACGGCCGTTTTCGTCGGCTGCGGCCTGGATGTCGCCGACGGTTGCGCCCGCCTCGGCGACAATCGCGTCTTCCGCCGGGAATATCTCGCGGATCGCTGCCATCCTCTCAAGCGAAAGAACAAGCGGTGCAGGGCCGTCCGTCGCGACCTGGCCTGCCACCAGCCCCGTGCCGCCGCCATACGGCACGATGCCCACCCGGGCCTCGGCACAGATCCGCACGACCTTGGAGACCTCGTCCGTGCTCGTCGGCAGAGCGACCTGCCGGGACGTTCCGTTGTACAGTGACCGAGGCTCTTCGAGATAGGACCGGTCCGCCGGCTTGACCCTGATGCCGGCCCGGTCGAGGCCTTCGGCAAAGACATCGTCGGCAGCATTCAACATGGCTGACCGGGTAGAAGGCCGTTTCCTGGCTGTCAATCCGGGTTATTCCGACACGCGAAGGTAGGTCGGCTGGAGCACGACGACGGTCGGGCGCGACGGCAGGCTGCGCAGCGACACTTCTACCTCGCTTCCAGTACGGCGATCGATGCTGAACTCGTCGCTGATGCCGTCGATGAACCGCTCAAGCGACTGCCCGGAAAACCAGTGCATCGGAAGCACGATCGAGCTCCGCAGCCGTCTAACGATCCGGATCATCGTGGGCAGGTCGACGGTCATGCCTCCGTCCACGGCCGCCATGACCACGTCCAGGCGCCCGATCGCGGCATAGGTCTCATCGGACGGCTCGTGATGCAGGTGACCCAAGTGGCCGATGCAGAGCCCGGCAACCTCGAAGATGAAAATGGAGTTGTTGTCCTCGACGGCCACGCCGCCGCCAAACCGGTTGCGGATGTCGGTTGTCACGTTCCGGACCAGCATTTCGCCGAGATCGAGATAATGGTCGGCGGGAGCGCCGTTCTGCCACCAGCCTTGCAGCACATGGGGAATGTCGGGATGCGGAAAGGCGGTCCAGTGGCTCTCATGCGCGATGTTCATCGTCACCACGTCGGGAACAAGCCCCACGTCACCGATGAACCCGGTGTAGTCGGTCACGGCGCTTAGGCCGCCATGGGTCTGAAGCAGATACATGGAGTGATTGACGTATCGGAGCCGAACGGTGAACTCGTCCTTGATCGGCGCGTGCCAGGCGACCCTTTGGACATGGGTGATTTCTGGGGCCAGCTCGGCAATCGCGAAGCAATGGCTTGGGCGACGTTCCTGGGCCGGTGCCGCAACGACCGTCAAGACCAGCCAAGAAACGATCAGGATGGTGCGCATGAAGCCGTCCTCCCTTCCGTCAGGTTAACCCGGATCGCGCGTTTCACAAACAGTTCTCTTCGTGTATTTCCCCTCAAGCGTGCAAAGTCGAGTGAACACGGGAGGAGCCGCACATGACCTATGTCATGGCCATCGATCAGGGCACCACGTCCAGCCGCACGATCCTGTTTGACGACGACCTGAAGGTCGCCGCCGTCGCCCAGAAGGAGTTTCACCAGCACTTTCCTTCAGGCGGCTGGGTGGAGCACGACCCT
Organism: Paracoccaceae bacterium; assembly: GCA_965208685.1. Classification (GTDB taxonomy): domain Bacteria; phylum Pseudomonadota; class Alphaproteobacteria; order Rhodobacterales; family Rhodobacteraceae; genus JAJEFO01. The sequence goes on from CBDBPL010000007.1 coordinate 4,798,610, forward strand.
GAAGACCTCTGGCAATCGGTTGTCGAAACCGCGCGGGAAGCGATGGACGGCGCTGGCGCGACAGCCAGTGACATTGCGGCGATCGGCATCACGAACCAGCGCGAGACCACGCTTGTATGGGACAAGGCAACTGGCCAAGCCGTGCACAACGCCATCGTCTGGCAGGATCGCCGCACGGCCGACTACTGTGCCGAATTGGTGAAGGCGGGACACGGGGAAACCGTGACGGCCAAGACGGGGCTGCTCTTCGATCCCTACTTCTCCTCCACCAAGCTCAAGTGGATCCTCGACCAGGCTGATGGCGCGAGAGACCGCGCGGTCGCAGGCGATCTGCTCTTCGGGACCGTGGACTCGTGGCTCATCTGGCGGCTGACTGGAGGTGCCGCGCACGTGACCGATGCCACGAACGCGGCGCGGACAATGCTGTTTGACATCCACGAGGGACGCTGGTCCTCGACCATGTGCGAGTTGCTGGACATTCCGATCGGGATGCTGCCCGAGGTGCGTGACTGCGCAGCGGAATTCGGCACCACGACCCCGGATGTCCTGGGCGGCTCGATCCCGATTCTCGGTGTCGCGGGCGACCAGCAGGCGGCAACGGTCGGTCAGGCCTGCTTCGAGAGCGGCATGATGAAGTCCACGTACGGGACCGGGTGCTTCGCTCTCCTCAACACGGGCGGCACGCCCGTGCGTTCGGAAAGCAGGTTGCTGACAACCATCGGCTATCAGCTCGACGGCAAGGCGACTTACGCGCTTGAGGGCGCGATCTTCATCGCGGGCGCTGTCGTGCAATGGCTGCGCGACGGCTTGAAGCTGATCTCGGAGGCGAGCGAAACACAAGCCATGGCCCAAGCCTCCGATCCGGAGCAGGCGCTCGTTCTCGTGCCTGCCTTTACCGGTCTCGGCGCGCCCTACTGGAAGCCAGATTGCCGGGGTGCGGTCTTCGGCCTTGTCCGCAACTCGGGCCCCAACGAACTTGCGCGCGCGGCGCTCGAGAGCGTCGGTTTCCAGACCCGTGACCTTCTCGAAGCGATGCGTGCGGATTCGCCCGCGCTTTCCGGCGGTGTCCTTCGGGTAGACGGGGGCATGGCGGCCAGCGACTGGACCATGCAGTTTCTCGCGGACGTGACGGGGGTACCCGTTGACCGGCCCGACGTGCTGGAGACGACCGCGCTCGGAGCGGCCTGGCTTGCCGGCATGAAGGCGGGCGTCTACCCGGACGCGGCGACGTTCGCGGCCAGCCGAGCGTTCGAGCGGCGGTTCGAGCCCGAGATGGATGCGGACACGCGCGACGCGAAACATGCCCGCTGGAAATCCGCCGTGAAGGCCACGATGGCGGCCTGACGGAGGAGCGGTCAGGAAACTGCGCGGCCCGGTTCGCCCGGCAGCCGGTTTCCGCACTCGGGCGGGCGCATCTGCCGTGACGTCTCCCCGGACAGGACCGGCCTCGACCATCGGCCAGGATCCCGCCCGGCGCCGGTGCAGGTGCCTGCCCGCGCCGGGATTCGGTCGCCGCGCCTACTGCCTGTGATACGGGCTGCCTGACAGGATGGATGCCGCGCGGTAGAGCTGTTCGGCCAGCATGACGCGCACCAGCATGTGCGGCCACACCATGGGCCCGAGACTCAGGACCAGGTCCGCCCGGTTCCGGAGCGCCGACGCGACGCCGTCCGCGCCGCCGATCACGAACGTGGCCTGGCGGCAGCCCTGGTCGCGCCAGGCCTCGAGGCGCGCTGCCAGGCCGGGGGAGTTCAGCGAGGCCCCGCGCTCGTCAAGCACCACCAGCGGCCTGTTGCCGGCCGTCGCCTTCTCGATCAGCCCGGCCTCTTCCGCCGTTCCGCCCTTCCGGGCCTCGACTTCCCGGACGTTCACCGGGCCGATCCCGACCCGTGTTCCGGCCTTTCCGGCTCGCACGAGGTAGCCGTGGACAAGGTCGGCCTCGGGTCCGGACCTGAGCCGACCGACCGCGACGATCTGCAGTTTCATCGAAGATGCGGACTCACGCGCCGGACGCGGCGGCCTGGCTCGGCGTCATCCAGAGTTTCTCGAGCTGGTAGAACTCGCGCACTTCCGGCCTGAAGACATGGACGATCGCGTCTCCGGCGTCGATCAGCACCCAGTCGGCGGCGTCCTTTCCCTCGATCCTGGAGAGGCGGCCGTGATCCTGCTTCAACCTGTCCACGAGCTGTTCGGAGATGGATGCCACTTGCCGCGACGAGCCGCCCGAGGCGATGATCATCCAGTCGGCCATCTCGCTCTTGCCGCGGAGGTCGATCTTCACGACCTCCTCGGCCTTCATGTCGTTCAGCGATGTCAGGATAACGCCCACGAGCGATTCGCTCGCGAGGATGTTGGCTTTGCCGGATACAGCCGTTCCGGCGCTCTCGGCGGTCTCGCCACGGACCGCGTCCTTGATTTGCGACAGGACCTTGTCCTCCTTTGCTTGCTGCGCGCAACGGAAAGTTCCGTGCTTGCGTCTCCAAGCTGTAGCACTGCCTTGCAACGATTCCAAGAAGGCCGCGCAACCTTGCCGAAGGCATCCTGCGCCTTCGATGCCGAACGGACACGTTCGCCCCTGGCTTTGCCTTGAGGCTCGCGCGCATGCGCCGGGAACCGGGTGCGGGCCGATGCCGAGCCGGCCGCATGCGTCAGTCGCCGCTCAAGTCGTCGAGAATCGGGCAATCCGGCCTTGCATCGCCTGCGCAGCTGGCGACCAGGTGTGCCAACGTGTCCCGCAGGGACTGAAGGTCGGCGATCTTGCCTTCGATGCCCGCGAGATGACGCTCGGCGATCTCGCGGACTTCCGAGCTTGACCGCGTTTCGTCCTCGTAGAGCGCGAGAAGCGCCCGGCAATCTCCGATCGAGAAGCCGAGAGCACGTGACCGCCCGAGGAAATTCAGCTTGTGGAGATCGGCCTCGGCAAACACGCGATATCCGTTTTCGCTCCGGACCGGCCGCACGAGCCCGATTTCCTCGTAGTACCGGATTGTCTTGACCGGCAGGCCGGTCGCCTTGGCCACTTCGCCAATGTTCATGCGAGCGCTCCCTCCGAGCGGCGCAGCCTGAGCGCGTTGGTCACGACGGCGACACTGGAAAGCGCCATGGCCGCCGCTGCCAGCATCGGTGACAACAGGATGCCGAATGCAGGATAGAGCGCACCCGCCGCGACCGGGATCAGCAGGATGTTGTAGCCGAATGCCCAGGCCAGGTTCTGCCGGATGTTCCGCATCGTGTCGCGGCTGAGGCCGATGGCCGTGACGACGCCTTGAGGATCGCCGGACATCAGGACCACGTCGGCGGTTTCCATCGCGACGTCGGTGCCGGTGCCAATGGCGATGCCCACATCCGCCGATGCGAGTGCCGGCGCATCGTTGATTCCGTCTCCGACGAAGGCAATCGTGCCTGAGCGCGCAAGATCTTGGATGACGGCAACCTTGGCTTCCGGCAGGGCATCCGCGAAGACCTCCCCGATTTCCAGTCGTTGCGCCACCGCCTCCGCCGCGTCACGACCGTCGCCCGAGATCATGGCAACGCGATGACTGCCGGCATTCAGGGCGCTGACCGCGTCAATGGCGGTGTCCTTCACCGGGTCCGCGACCGACAGAACGGCCGCCAGCCGGTCGCCGATTGCGACGAAGAATGCGGTCTCGCCCTGCCGGGCGCGCTCTCCGGCCGCATCCGCCAATGCTGAGATGTCAATCCCGGCCTCGGTCATCATCCGCGCCGAGCCGACCCGCACGAGCCGGTGCCCGGCCGTCGCCATGACGCCACGACCGGACAGCGACCGGAAGCCCTCGGCCTCCGGCCATTCCTCGACGGCATTCGTGACGGCATGTGCGAGGGGATGTCCGGACAGCGCCTCGACCGCTGCCGCGGCCTTGAGCACTTCCGAGCGTTCAAACCCGTCCGTGACCTCCACGTGTTCCAGATGGGGCGCCCCTGCGGTCAGCGTGCCCGTCTTGTCGAAGGCGACCGTGTCGACGCGGTTCAGGCGCTGCAGCGCGTCGCCTTGCCGAAACAGCACGCCGAGTTCCGCGGCTCGTCCGGATCCGGCCATGATCGACGTCGGCACGGCGAGACCCATGGCGCAGGGACAGGCCACGATCAGTACGGAAACGCCGGCGACTAGTGCGAGCTCCGGCGCGAAGAAAAGCCAGGTCGCGACAGTTCCGGCGGCGACCAGAATGACGGCGGGAACGAACCAGGCGGTGACCTGATCGACCAGCGCTTCCACGGGAAGGCGCGCGCCCTGCGCGTCTCGTACCATCTGCACGATGCTCGCCAGGACCGTGTCGCGACCGACCCGTGTCGCGCGGACCAGGAGTGCGCCTTCGCCGTTCACGGTTGCGCCGGTGACGACGTCTCCGACAGCCTTGATGGCAGGCAAGGGTTCGCCGGTCAGCATGCTTTCGTCGACCAGCGAACTGCCTTCCACGACGATCCCGTCCACGGGAATCCGCTCGCCGGGGCGTACGCGGATCCGGTCGCCAGGCTGGAGACGTTCGATCGGGCGATCTTCGTCAACGGTCTCCGTCACGACCCTGGCAAATCGCGGCTGAAGCCCGATCAGGGCCTGGATCGCCGATCCCGCCTTTCCCTTGGCTCGCGCTTCCAGCAACCGGCCGAAGAGGATCAGCACGATGATCACTCCTGCCGCCTCGAAATAAACGGCCCGTCCGCTGGCCGGGAGAAGGGAGGGCAGGAACGTTGCCACGGTCGAGAACCCGAATGCCGCCGAAGTTCCCAGCGCGACCAGCGCGTTCATGTCGGGGCGACCTCGCAGCAGGGTCGGGACGCCGCTTTCGAGGAACCGGCGGCCGGGTCCTGCCAAGGCGGCTCCAACGAGCAGGAACTGCAGGATCCAGCTCGTCTGAACGCCGATTGCTTGCGCCACGAAGTGATGCGCGGGCGGATAGACGTGGCCCCCCATCTCGACCAGGAAGACCGGCAGGACCAGAACCGCGGCAACCAGCGTGTCGCGGGCGAGCAGGGTGGCTTCTTCCCGCCCGTCCCGTTCGGGGAGGTCCCAGGAGTCGATGTCCATTTCATAGCCCGAACGCTCTGCGGCCTCCTGGACGCTGCGCGGGGTCACGGGGCCGTTCGTGGTAAGCGTTGCGCTTGCATCCGCGAGATTGACTCGCGCTTCCTGGACACCTGGAACGGCGGCGAGTGCGGCTTCCAGCCGCGCCTTGCAGGATGCGCAATGGAGTCCCGTGACCCGGAATCGCTGCGTTGACTGAACCGTTCCTGCCATGCTTTGCGACATAAAGGTTCCAGTGACTGGAAGGTCAAGGCCGGGGATTTCAGGCGGACAAGGAGATTGTGCTTGACTTTATTGCGAACGGGTCGCAAGTATATCGCAATTGCGAATTATTCTCAATACAGGGTGCGCGATTCGATGCCCACGAGGCGGACATTCTTGAAGGGATTGGGTGGCGGCGCTCTCGTCTCCGGCCTGCCGGCGCCTGTCGTCGCCGCGGCGACGGGCCGACCGCTCAAGGTCGTGGCCACGACGGGCATGATAGCTGATACGGCACACCGGATCGGCGGCAACCTGGTCGAGGTCAAGGCCCTGATGGGCCCGGGTGTCGATCCGCATTCCTATCGCCAGACCCGTACGGACATCGTCGCGACGGCGAAGGCGGATCTCGTGCTCTGGAACGGTCTCTACCTGGAGGCCCAGATGGAGGACGTGCTTGCCGAGCTCGCTCGTCGCGTTCCGGGCGTCGCGCTTGCCGAGGCCGTTCCGGCGGGTCGCAGGATCGCGCATGACGACTACAAGAACCGCTTTGACCCGCATGTCTGGATGGATCCAGGACTCTGGCGCCTTGTTGCGCATGCCGCGCGCAACGCCCTGTCTGCGGTGAAGCCTGACGGCGCCGACGCGTTTGCCGCGAACACGGATGCGTTTCTCGCGGAGCTTGATCGCCTGGATGCCTACAGTTCCAGGGTTCTCTCGACAGTGCCGGAGGCGGCACGGGTGCTGGTGACGGCACATGACGCCTTCAACTATTTCGGCCGCGCCTACGGTTTCGAAGTCGTGGGCATCCAGGGAATCTCTACCGAGAGCGAAGCCGGCCTGAACCGCATGACCGAGCTGGTCGACCTCATCGTCGAACGCAGGATTGCGACGGTCTTCGTCGAGAGCTCGGTCTCGGACCGGCTTGTTCGCGCGCTGGTCGAAGGAGCGGCCGCGGCAGGCTGGAACGTTCGCATTGGCGGCGAGCTCTATTCCGACGCGATGGGCGCCGCCGGAACCTACGAAGGCACCTATGTCGGAATGATCGATCACAACGTGACCGTCATCGCAGACGGACTCGGCGGAAACGTCCCGGCACGCGGCATGTCCGGACGGTTGAGCGCGGGGAGCTGACGCCATGCAGGCACGGCTTGAAGACGTGGCCACGCGCGACGCGCGCGAACGGGCGGATCAGGACAGCCCGCTCGTCCTTCGCGGCATTACGGTCGCCTACGACCAGAAGCCGGCGGTGTTTTCCGTCGACGCCACGTTCCGGTCCGGCAAGATCACCGGAATCATCGGGCCGAACGGCGCCGGCAAGTCCACGCTGCTCAGGGCTGCGCTTGGCGTCGTCAAGCCGCTTGCGGGACGGGCGACGTTCTTTGGAACGACGCTTGCCCTGAGCCGTGACCGCGTTGCCTATGTCCCGCAGCGTGCAAGCGTCGACTGGGACTTTCCGGCACGGGTCGTCGATGTCGTGGCCCAGGGTCTCTACAGGCGCCTGGGCCTTCTCGGACGCTTCGGCCGCGACCACGACGGGATGGTCATGGCCGCGCTTGAGCGCGTCGGCATGGAGGACTTTGCCGCGCGCCAGATCGGCCAGCTTTCGGGCGGGCAGCAACAACGCGTGTTCCTCGCACGCGCCCTTGCGCAGGACGCGCGGCTCTACCTTCTCGACGAACCCTTCGCAGGCGTCGACGCGGCAACCGAAAGGGCGATCATCAAGGTGCTGAAGGCGCTTCGGTCGGAAGGCGGCACGGTGATCGCGGTGCACCACGACCTGTCCACGGTCGAAGAGTATTTCGACGAGGTGCTGGTACTGAACGTCCGCAAGATCAGCGGCGGTCCGGTCGAGGCCGCATTCACGCCCGAAGCGCTGGATACCGCCTATGGCGGGCGCCTGGAGCCGGGCATGCGGGTTCCGCGGAAAGAGCTTGCCTGAGACCGATGCTGCGTGACGCGCTGACGTTCCAACTTGGCTACAACGCCACGCTCGTGACCGTCGCCGCGGTGCTGCTGGGAATCGCGGCGGGCGTCACCGGCACCTTCCTGTTCCTGCGCAAGCGCGCGCTTGTCAGCGACGCGATCGCGCATGCCACGCTGCCCGGAATCGGCCTTGCCTTCATCATGCTCACGCTTTCCGGCCATGACGGGCGTCACCTGCCCGGGCTGCTTGCCGGCTCCGCGCTCACCGCGATGTCCGGCCTGTTCGCCGTCCAGTGGCTTGCCTCCCGCACGCGCCTTTCCGAGGATGCCGCCATCGGCGCCGTCCTGTCGGCCTATTTCAGCCTCGGCATCGTCCTGCTGACCGTCATCCAGACCATGTCGACCGGACAGCAGGCCGGTCTCGAGAGTTTCCTCCTGGGCTCCACCGCAGGCATGCTACTTTCTGACGCGATCCTGATTGCGCTTGGCGGCCTGCTTGTCGTCGCCCTCGTCTTTCTCTTGCGCCGCCCTATGTCGCTCGTGTCCTTCGATCCCGGGTTCGCTTCCACAAGTGGCGTGCGGCTTGATCGGATCGACCTGACGATGATGGGACTGGTGCTGGGTGTCACCGTCGTCGGGCTGAAGGTCGTCGGACTCATCCTTGTCGTCGCGCTTCTCATCATTCCGCCGGTAACCGCGCGTTTCTGGACAAACCGGGTCGAACTGGTCGTGCTTCTTGCAGGTGCATTCGGGGGCATCTCGGCCTGGCTTGGCGCCGGACTTTCCGCCAGCGCACCGGACCTGCCGACCGGTCCGCTGATCGTCCTCGTGAGCTTTGGCGCGTTTGCGATCTCAATGGCGTTCGCGCCCCGCCGCGGCCTGCTTTCTTCGCTTGTCCGCCATCGCCGGTTCCAAACCGGAGTCCATGTCCGGCAGGGGCTCTTGGCCTTGGCCCAGGGTCAGCCGATCTACGAACCGTTGACGATTCGCCTGCTCAGGGGCCGAGGCCTTGCCCGGGCGGATGGCATGCCGACAAGGGAGGGCGCCATACGGGCGGCCCGAGCGCTCCGAGACGAGAAGCGCTGGGAAATCGCGCGTGCCACGCCCGCGCTCGAACTTGCAGCCGCACGCTACGACGGCCGAACCCGGATCGAGGAAGTCCTGACGGCCGATCAGATCGCCGAGATCGATCGCAGGATCGGCCCGCCGGAGGCCGTGCAATGAACGGCGCGGACTTTGTCGCCTTTTCGCTGACTCCCTTGTTGATCGGCAGCCTTGCCGCACTGGCCTGCGCGCTGCCCGGCAACTTCCTGGTCCTGAGGCGGCAGGCGCTGGTTGGCGACGCGATCAGCCACGTCGTCCTGCCGGGCATCGTGCTTGCGTTCCTGGTGACCGGCACGATCTCGACCTGGCCGATGCTGCTCGGTTCCGCCGCCGCCGCCATCGTGGCCGTCGTGCTGATCGAGGCCATTCGCCGGTTCGGTCGTATCGAGCCCGGCGCGGCCATGGGCGTGGTCTTCACGGCGATGTTCGCGGCCGGCGTTCTGGCTCTTGAGCGGTCCGACACGTCCGGAGTCCATCTTGATGTCGAGCACGCCCTGTTCGGCAATCTCGAGAGCCTGATCTGGCTGGACGCAACCGGCTGGGAGTCGCTTTCGGATCCGGTGGCGCTTGCCGGCCTTCCGCCGGAACTGTTCCGGATCAGCCTGGTGACCCTTGCCGTCGTGCTGGGTCTTGCCGTCTTCTGGCGCCCGCTGGCGATTTCCACCTTCGACGAAGGCTTCGCAAAGACGCTGGGCCTTCCGGTGCGGGCAATCGGGCTCGGCATCGTGATCGTGTCGGCGCTCGCGGCCGTTGCGGCATTTGACGCCGTTGGCTCAATCATCGTGATTGCCATGTTCATCTGTCCGCCGGCTGCCGCACGCCTGATGACGAACCGTCTCGGCATCCAGGTGGCTTGGTCCGCCGCCTTTGCGCTCATCGCGGCGGTGCTCGGATTCACGCTCGCCGGCAGCGGACCGGCCTGGTTTGGATCCGAGAATGCGGTGAGCGCAGCCGGCATGGTCGGAACCGTGTCTGGCGTGATCCTTGCATGTGCCGCCCTGTTCGGCCCGGCGCGGAACTGATCGCTTCTGCCGTGATCGTCCGGGCCGGGCGGCCTTGTCATGTTGCGGATCCGTCCTGGACGGACACTTTGGCCAGCAGTTCGTTCCGGGGGATGCAGTCCCTCGCTCCGGAATGGATGACCTCGCCTCGGCGCAGCACGACGATGCGGTCTGCCAGCTCGAAGGCGAAATCGAAGTACTGCTCCACCAGCACGATCGCCATGTTGCCGCTTTCGCGCAGCTTGCGGATCACCTCGCCGATCTGCTGGATGACATTGGGCTGGATGCCTTCGGTCGGCTCATCCAGCAGCAGCAGCCTGGGCCGCGTGATCAGTGCGCGGGCGATGGCCAGCTGCTGTTGCTGGCCGCCGGAAAGATCGCCGCCCCTGCGGTCCAGGATCCTTGAGAGGGCCGGGAACATCTCGATCACTTCGTCCGGTATCCGGTGCTCTGCTCGCGGCAGGCAGGAAAAGCCGGTCTCGAGGTTCTCTCGCACCGACAGCAGGGGGAAGATCTCGCGGCCCTGCGGCACAACTCCGACGCCCTTCTGCGCGAGTTCGTGGGCGGGCAGCACGCCCAGTTCCTCGCGATCTAGCACCATCGACCCGCCGGAGCGTGGATGGCTCCCGGAAATTGCTCGGATCAGGCTGGTCTTGCCCACGCCGTTGGTGCCCATGATGCAGGTGATCTCGCCGGCCTTCGCCTCGAACGAGATTCCGTTGAGTATCTGCGAGTGACCGTAGTGCAGGGTGAGATCGGCAATCTTCAGCATCGCTCAACGTCCCAGGTACACATCGATCACCTCCTGATTCGCCGTCACGTGATCGAGACTGCCTTCGGCCAGGACCGCTCCCTCGTGCAGAACCGTCACCTTGCAGCCCAGGCGGCGCACGAACTCCATGTCGTGTTCGATCACCACCACCGCGCGGGACTTCGCTGCCTCGACCAGGAGCGCGGTGGTGTGCTCGCGTTCTGCGGGGGTCATGCCTGCGGCCGGCTCGTCAATCAGCATGAGCTTCGGCTCTTGCGCGAGCAGCATGCCGATTTCCAGCCATTGCTTCTGGCCATGGCTCAACTCGCCCGACTTGCGGTCCAGGGCATCCAGAAGCCCGATTTCTCCGGCCAGCTCCTGCACTCGGTCAAGGTCCTCTCTCCCTGGGCGGTAGAAGAGGACCTGCAGCGGCCCGCGTGCATTGCGGAGCGCCATCAGCAGGTTTTCCCGCACGGTCTGGTCTTCGAACACGGTGGGCTTCTGGAACTTGCGGCCGATGCCCTCGCGGGCAATCCGTGCCTCGGACAGCCCCAGCAGCGAAATGTTTGCGTCACCCCACAGGATCCGGCCTTCGTCCGGTCTTGTCTTGCCCGTGACAATGTCCATGAAGGTTGTCTTTCCCGCGCCGTTGGGACCGATGATGGCGCGCAGTTCCGCCTCGCCGATGGCGAAACTCAGGCTGTTGATCGCCCTGAAGCCGTCGAAGGTGACGGAGACGCCGGAGACCTCGAGAAGCGTGCTCACTGTTCGGCCTCCGCTTCGCGCAGCGAACCGTCGTCGGGACCCAGGTCCGCGCCGTGGCGATCGGGTGCCAGCCGGCCGGTCCAGAGATCCGCCAGGCCGCCAATGCCCTTTGGCGCAAGGAGCGTGACCGCGACGAAGCTGAGGCCGAGGAGAACCAGCCACCAGTCGACCCACTTGATCGTGTAGAAGCCCAGGTTGACATCCGGGGCCTGGCCGCCGGTGAACCATGAAGAGACCAGGCTGACGAAAAACGCGCCGATCACCGCACCATAGAGCCGGCCGCGCCCGCCGATGGCGACCCAGACCGCAAGATATATCGAGGCGATGGGCGCAATCTCGGCCGGGTTGATGATGCCCGCCTGGGGATAGTAGAGCGCCCCGCCGATTCCGGCGACCATCGCCGTGACGGTGAAGACGAAGAGCTTGTAGGCTTCCACCGGGTAGCCCAGGAAGCGCACCCTCGCCTCATTGTCGCGGATGCCGCGGATCACCGAGCCGAACTTGCCCGAGACGATCCAGGCGGACAGCACGTAACCCAGTGCCAGAGCGCCGGCGGAAGCCCAGAAGAACCAGATCGAGATGCTCGACTGCGGCACGTGGTCGAGCCCCGGCAGGTTCTGCAGGCCGGAGAGCCCGTTGTTGCCGCGAAGGCCGCTGTCATTCTGGAAGAGATACAGCGCCAGCGCCAGCGTCATGGCCTGGGTCAGGATCGAGAGGTAGACGCCCGTGACGCGGGAACGGAACGCGAGCCAGCCGAAGACGAACGCAAGAGTGCCCGGCACCAGCAAGACGAAGAGCAGTTGCAGCGCGAGGCTGTCCGCGAACGCCCAGATCGGTGGGAACTCGCTCGATCCCACGACACCGAACACCTGGTTGCCGATTGCAGCAACGATTTCCGCTTCGGTCGGCGGGATCGGCGCCTCGGCGAGAGAGGAGACGACGATGCCATGCGTCCGTTCGTACATCAGCCACATGCCGATCATGTAGCCGCCAAGCCCGAAGAACGCGAAATGACCGAGGCTGAGAATGCCGGTATAGCCCCAGACGAGGTCCATCGCCACCGCCACCAGCGCAAGACAGAGCGTCTTGCCGAGCGTCTTGACGAGGGAGGTGGACACGATCTCGGTTCCGGCCCACTCCGACATCAGCGTCACGCCAAGGGTGAAGAGGCCGAGAATGGCGAGGAACGTCAGCACGGAAGGGTTTCTGGCAAGAACGCTCTGCGACATGACTCAGTCTCCCGCCGCGCGGCCCTTGAGGGCGATCAGTCCCTGCGGGCGGAGCTGGATGAAGACGACGATGATGAAGATGATCATGTAGGTCTGGGCAGCGAGCGTGTTCGAAGGATTGAACCATTCGATCCCCTTCTGCAGGAAGCCGATGCCGGTGGCCCCCAGGAGGGTGCCCCAGATGTTCCCGACGCCGCCAACGACCACGGTCATGAAACTCTGCACGATGTAGTCCGCGCCAAGATCCGAGGTCACCTTGGCGTAGAGCCCGATGGCCACGCCCGCGATCCCGGCGATCCCGGAGCCAAGCCCGAAGGTCAGCATGTTCACCCGGTCGGGATTGATCCCCATGGCCGCGGCCATGCGCCGGTTCTGCGTCACTGCGCGGGTCTCCAGCCCCAGCCGGGTTCGGTGCATGAAGAAGAGGAAGATGCCCAGGAAAGTCAGCGCCAGCACGAAGATCGCGATCCGGATATGGGAGATCGAGATCACGTCGTTGACGACCCACGCCCCGTCGAGCCAGCCCGGCGAAGTCAGGGGCCGCGCCTGGGTCCCGAAGATGTTCTTGGCGAGCTGCTGCAGGGCGATGGAGATGCCGAAAGTGGCCAGGAGCGTCTCGAGCGGGCGGTTGTAGAGCCAGCGGATCACAAGTCGCTCCATCGCCACGCCGGCCCCGAATGTGAAGACGAAGGCCACGGGAACCGCGATGAGGATCGAGGCGGTGTGATTGGGGACGAATTGCTGCACGACATAGCCGGTATAGGCGCCCATCATGATGAATTCGCCATGGGCCATGTTGATGACGCCCATCACGCCGAAGGTGATGGCAAGGCCGATTGCGGCAAGAAAGTAGATCGAGGCGAGCGAGAGCGCGTCGAGAGCCAGATCGACGCCCTGGGAAATGGCGACCCGGTTCGCGATGCGGGCAAGGGCCGCCTCGGCGGCGGCAGTGACAGGGGGCGAGGCTTCGGCATAGATCGCGGCGAAGACGTGGGCATCGAGCGCGGCATCGATCTCGGCACCGGTGACCAGCGGCGGCACCGTTCCGGCTTCGGCCAGCACGCCGTATGCGCGCATCCGCGCCTGGTCGGTGCCAAGCTCGCCTGCCGGCACGCCTCCCGCCGAATCCTGTTCCAGATTGGCGATCAGGGCTTCGCGGATCGCCTCGCGACCGACCAAGGCCGGCGCAAGCCCCTTGGCGACCAGGAGCGCATATGCCGCCTCGCGGGGAAGGCCGTCGCCGCCAGGAACCAGTCGGCGCGCGACGTTCAACCCTTCCGGGATCTCTCCGGTGAAGGCCTTGACCTCGGTTCTTGTCAGCGGGTTCAACGCAGCGCGTACATCGACGCCGAGATCGGTCGACATCTCTTCGATGGCTGCCACGCGCTCATCGACGCCCGTCCCGTGGGCGATGGTCAGAAGCCGTTCGATCCGCATCTTGCGCGCACGGATTCCTGCGTCGCCTTCGCCCTCCATCGAATTCCGAAGCGGGGCCAGCAGGCTCGCGTCCGGCGAGCGCTCGATGGCGTCGAGGGCCGCCATTCGCCGTTCCGGCTCAGGATCGAGGAGCTGGAACCGCACCAGTGCCGTTCCGATCATTGCCCTTATCCCGCTGTTCGGCTTGATGTTCTTCAGCGCTCGCTTCGGAAACTCGCCCGCCGTGTCGCCGCTGTCGAAATCAAGCAACCGGTAGGTCTTGGCATCGATCCTTTCGCCGAGAAAGAAAAGCCCGTCCGACTTTCGCATCCAGATGTCCTTGCCCTGCCAGGCCTGGAGAACCGAATGCGCTTCCGGCAGCCCGCTGCTGGCGACGGCCTCGATTGCGGGCCCGATCGACTTGCGCGAACTCTCGACGATCAGATCCCCGTGTTCCTGCAGGACGGCCTGCATCGGACCTGTCTCGGCGAGCGTCGCGAAGGTCGAGGCAAGCAGCAGGAGCACGGAAGGAAAGATAGGTCTCATGGCGCCCCGCCTGAAGGTCTCCGGCCGGGGCATCCGGCCGGAGACTTCGCTGATCAGTAATTTGACTTGATCTGAACGCAGGTCGCGGTCCCTGTGTTGTACATCCCGCAACCCAGTTCATCCCAATCCGATTTCAGCATGGCCGATGCCGTCAGGAAGTCGGTCCAGGCATCGCCCGGGACTTCCGCCGTCTCGGTGATGATGTCGAACTGGCCGTCCGCCTGGATTTCGCCGATCAGCACCGGCTTCGAGAGGTGGTGGTTCACGCCCATCACGGCCGTGCCGCCCGTCAGGTTGGGGAATTCCTGGCCCCACATCGCTTCGCGCACCGCGTCGACATCGGTGGTCCCGGCTTCGGTGACCGAGTTCACCCACATGTTGAAGCCGATGTAGTGAGCTTCCATCGGGTCGTTGGTGACGCGGCCTTCGTCACCGATGAACTCATGCCAATCGGCGATGAACGCCTCGTTCTCGGGCGTGTCGGCGGACATGAAGTAGTTCCACGCCGCCAGGTGGCCGACGAGGTTGCTGGTGTCGAGACCCGACAGCTCCTCTTCGCCGACCGAGAAGGCGACAACGGGGATGTCGTCGGCCGAAACGCCGTTGGCGGCAAGTTCCTTGTAAAATCCGATGTTCGCATCGCCGTTGATCGTCGAGATGACGCCCACCTTCTTTCCGTCAGCGCCCAGCGCAACGACGTCGGCGACGATCCTTGACCAGTCCGAGTGGCCGAACGGCGTGTAGTTGACGAAGATGTCCTCTTCGGGAATGCCCATCGAAGCCAGGTACGACTCAAGGATGTTGTTCGTGGTTCGCGGATACACGTAGTCGGTGCCCAGAAGGGCGAATTTCTCGACGCCAAGCTCGTCCAGGTAGTAGTCGGTTGCCGGGATCGCCTGCTGGTTCGGTGCGGCACCGGTATAGAACACGTTCCTCGAGCTTTCCTCGCCTTCGTACTGGACGGGATAGAACAGGAGACCGTTCAGTTCCTCGATCACCGGCAGGACCGACTTTCGACTGACCGAGGTCCAGTTGCCGAAGATCACGTCAACCTCGTGAACCGTCAGGAGTTCGCGCGCCTTCTCGGCGAAAAGCGGCCAATCGGAGGCCGGGTCGACCACGACGGCCTCCAGATCGCACCCAAGAACGCCGCCGACACCGTTCTGTCGTTCGACGAGCATCAGCATCGTGTCCTTCAGCGTCGTCTCGGAAATCGCCATCGTTCCTGACAGCGAATGCAAGACGCCGACCCTGATCGGGCAATCCGCGGCGACCGCCGGGACGCCAAACGCAACGGCGGCAGCCGAAGTGGCTGCCAGGACTTTCAGAGCTTTCATCGTTTTCTCCCAGCGGAGCGGCACGAGGGCGCTTGCCTAAACGCGTCGGATTCCGTACCCATGCTCCGCAACTTCTTGTTGCACCAGTGTGGCGGCCGATAAGAATTCCAAGCTTCCCGGTCGTCACACGCCCGCCTCTCGGGGCAGACGCCCCGGCGGACGGAGGCATTGTCTCTGCATTGCAGCATGAATGGCAACTGGCAGCGGCCGGCGATCGAGGCTTCGGACTTTGTTGCCCAAAAATTCATCTAGAAGTGCGTTCTCTGCACAAAAACAGGGCGGACAGCAGGTCGATGATCCTGCCAAATTGCAATTTCGTGGCGATTCGGAGCGGTACAGCCCAATAAGGGCATCGAATGCACGCCCTGGAGGTGCCCATCACCCGGTTGCAGTCAATATCCCCGCAGTTCGCGGCGCCGGTCATGGCGCGTGCGCAGGGCGAGGTTTCGCTTGCTGCCAAGTCCAGGGACGGCGGCACCGCATTGCGGAGACTGCGACAGTCAGGTTCGCTCAAGTGCCTTTTTCCCCGGGACGCGGGGCCCGCATTGCAGGCCGTCCTCCTGAACTGCGCCGGTGGCGTCACGGGCGGTGATCGTCTTTCGCTTTCCGCACGCGCCGAAGCCAGGACGACGCTGACGCTCTCCACTCAGGCGGCCGAACGGATTTACCGGGCATTGCCCGGGGAGATCGGGCGAATCGAGACACGTCTGGACGTGGCAAGGGCCGCACGCGTGAACTGGTTGCCGCAGGAGACGATTCTTTTCGACGGATGTTCGCTTGAGCGATCGCTGACAATTGAACTGCAGGAAGGAGCCGCCTTGCTGCTTGCGGAACCGCTGGTCTTCGGCCGGCTTGAAATGGGAGAAGCCCTGACGTCTGCGCACGTCCAGGATCGGATAGAAGTCCGGCGCGCGGGAATCCCGATCTATCTGGACTGCATCCGCCTTGCAGCCGATGTGCAGGCACAGCTTGATCGTCCGGGCGTCGCTGGCGGTGCGCGCGCCATGGCCTCCCTGCTCTACGTCGCTCCCGATGCCGAGGCGCAGCTCGCATTGCTGCGTCGTTTTCTGCCCCGTCACGCCGGAGCCAGCCTGCTCCATGAGGATGTTCTGGTCATGCGCATGCTTTCCCGTGACAGCAACGAGATGCGTTCAAGTCTTGTCCCGATGCTGGATCATCTGAGCCATGGAGGGCTCCCCCGATGCTGGAACATCTGACATGAACCTGACGCCACGCGAGAAGGAGAAGCTTCTCATCTCCATGGCGGCGGAGGTCG
Source organism: Paracoccaceae bacterium (assembly GCA_965208685.1). GTDB lineage: Bacteria > Pseudomonadota > Alphaproteobacteria > Rhodobacterales > Rhodobacteraceae > JAJEFO01. The sequence continues at coordinate 4,815,200 of CBDBPL010000007.1, forward strand.
CCCGCAAGCGGCTGGCGCGCGGGGTGAAACTGAATCATCCGGAGGCCATCGCCCTGATCGCCGACGCGGTGGTCGAAGGCGCGCGTGATGGTCGCTCTGTCGCCGACATGATGGAGGCCGGCGCAGAAGTCGTCACCAGGGATCAGTGCATGGAGGGCGTGGCCGAGATGATCCACGACGTTCAGGTGGAGGCGACCTTTCCCGACGGGACAAAGCTCGTCACCGTCCACAACCCGATCCGCTGAGGAGGCATTCCATGCGCGTTTTCCCACCGCTTCTCTTGCTTGCGCTGCCCGCCCGGGCCGACGAGGCGGCATCGCCGCTCACCCGTGTCGACCGGAGCACGCCCGTCGGCCTAGGCCTCGTCGCCCCGGCAGCGGCCGCAGGCCTGAACCGCGCGAAGGTGCAAACATGATCCCCGGCGAGGTGATGGCCGTGTCGGGTGAAATCACGCTGAACGCCGACCGGGAAGCAGTCACGCTGATGGTCGCAAATTCCGGCGACCGACCGGTGCAGGTGGGCTCGCACTACCATTTTGGAGAGGCGAACGGCGCATTGGAGTTCGACCGCGAAAGAGCTCGGGGCATGCGGCTCGACATCGCTGCCGGGACTGCGGTGCGCTTCGAGCCGGGTCAGCGCCGGGAAGTGCAGCTCATTCCCATCGGTGGCGCGCGGAACGTGTTCGGGTTCAATCAGCAGGTCATGGGAGCGCTCTGATGCCGGTCTCGCCCTTGGCCCTTGTCTCACCTGCGCTGCGTGGTGCGCACGACGAGCGGATGAGCGGAGCTCTCCGGTCGCCCGAGCCCAGCCTTGGCCGCGCTGCGTCAAAAGCGGCGCCCGCGTGGCCCGCCCCGCCCGCGTCTCGGAGTGAGTAGGAAGGGAACGCATCATGCCCGCGACCATCTCGCGCGCTGACTACGCCGCCATGTTCGGCCCCACGACCGGGGACAAGGTTCGACTTGCCGACACGGACCTCGTCATCGAGGTCGAGCGCGACCACACGCTCTACGGCGAGGAGGTCAAGTTCGGCGGCGGCAAGGTCATCCGCGACGGGATGGGACAGTCACAGGTCACTCGCGCCGAAGGAGCGGTGGATACCGTCATCACCAACGCACTGGTCGTCGACCATGCCGGCATCTACAAGGCGGACGTCGGGCTGAAGGACGGGCGGATCGCCAGGATCGGCAAGGCGGGAAATCCCGATACGCAGCCCGGTGTCGACATCGTTGTCGGGCCAGGCACCGAGGCGATTGCCGGCGAAGGCAGGATACTCACCGCCGGCGGCTTTGACAGCCACGTCCACTTCGTCTGTCCGCAGCAGATCGAGGATGCCCTGCATTCCGGCCTGACAACCATGCTTGGCGGGGGCACCGGGCCTGCGCATGGCACGCTTGCCACCACCTGCACGCCCGGGCCCTGGCATATCGGGAGGATGCTGCAGGCGGCGGACGCCTTCCCGATGAACCTCGCCTTTGCAGGCAAGGGCAATGCCTCTCTCCCCGCTGCCCTGGAAGAGCAGGTAGAGGGCGGGGCCTGCGCCCTGAAACTGCACGAGGACTGGGGAACAACGCCTGGGGCCATCGATTGCTGCCTGTCCGTGGCAGACGCGATGGACGTTCAGGTGATGATCCATACGGACACGCTTAACGAAAGCGGATTCGTCGAGAACACCATGAAGGCCATTGACGGCCGCACCGTCCACGCGTTCCACACCGAGGGTGCGGGGGGCGGGCATGCGCCGGACATAATCAGGATCTGCGGCGAGGATCATGTCTTGCCGTCCTCCACGAACCCGACGCGGCCTTTCACGGTCAACACCGTGGAGGAGCATCTCGACATGCTCATGGTCTGTCATCACCTCGACAAGTCCATTCCGGAAGACGTGGCCTTCGCGGAAAGCCGAATCCGGCGCGAGACGATCGCGGCCGAGGACATCCTTCATGACATGGGCGCGTTTTCGATCATCGCTTCCGACAGTCAGGCCATGGGGCGCGTGGGGGAGGTCCTGATCCGTACATGGCAAACCGCCGACAAGATGAAGAAGCAGCGCGGGCGCTTGCCGGAAGAAACCGGCAGCAACGACAACTACCGCGTACGCCGATACATCGCGAAATACACGATCAACCCTGCCATCGCGCACGGTGTCGCACATGAAATCGGATCGATCGAAGAAGGAAAGCGGGCCGATCTCGCCCTGTGGAATCCTGCCTTTTTCGGCGTGAAGCCGGAGATGGTGCTGATCGGCGGGACCATTGCCATGGCACGAATGGGCGATCCCAACGCCTCGATCCCGACGCCGCAGCCGGTCCGTTCGCGCCCCATGTTCGGCGCCTTCGGCAGAAACGTCGAATGTTCTTCCGTGACCTTTGTCAGCACCGCGGCGCACAGCGCCGGAATCGGCGCCACGCTCGGCCTGGCCAAGGACACGCTGGCTGTCGCCGACACGCGCGGGATCGGCAAGACGGATCTGGTCCTGAACGACGCCACGCCGGAGATGGAGGTGGATCCGGAGACTTACGAGGTGCGCGCCGACGGCGAACTGCTGACCTGCCAGCCAGCCGAGACCCTGCCCATGGCGCAGCGATATTTCTTGTTCTGAGGAAACCGCGATGACTCTTCCTGTCAGCCGAAAGATACAGCACGTGCATCATGCCGACGACAGCGTCGTTCTGGACTATGAGGCGCGGTTTCTGCGTCGCAGGGTGCTGACTGCCACGAGCGGGCTGCGATTTCTTGTGGATCTGTCCCAGACGACTTCGGTGGATCAGAACGGGGCATTCATTCTGGACGATGGCCGTGTTGTAGGCGTCGTGCCCGCCGAGGAAGAGCTCTTCGAGGTGAAAGGCGACCTTATCCGGCTCGCCTGGCACATCGGCAACCGCCACACGCCTTGCCAGGTCGAGGCCGACCGGCTCTTGATCCAGCGAGATCACGTGATGCGAGACATGCTGGAACGACTTGGCGCAACTGTCACGGCGGTAACCGAACCGTTTGCTCCGGAAGGCGGCGCCTACGGTCATGGCCGCACCCATTCTCATGCCCACTGACACGCAAATCCTGACTCTGACGCAATGGCTCTCTCCCGCATTTCCGGTAGGGTCATTCGCCTATAGCCACGGGCTGGAAGGTGCGGCCGGCATGGGGTGGGTGAAGGATGGAGCCGGCCTGGAAGCCTGGCTCGAAGACGTCTTGCTGCATGGTGCGGGGCGGGCGGATTCCCTGCTGCTGGCTGCCGCCTTCCACGCCGGAACGTCTCGGCGTCTCGGGGAGATCGACCGGGCGGCACGCGCCTTCGCGGCCTCGGCCGAACGGCGGCTGGAGACGGAAGCGCAGGGACTGGCCTTTGGCAGGGCCTTGGCCGCATGGGACGTGGCGCCGAAAGAACTGACCTTTCCCGTGGCTCTCGGTGCCGCAGCTGCACAGGAATCCCTGCCTCTTGCACTGACCCAGAAACTCTACCTCCACGCCTTCCTGTCCAACCTCGTCGCTGTCGGCCAGAGACTGCTTGCCGTCGGCCAGCAGCAGGGGCAGGCCATGCTTCGACGGCTGACGCTGCTCTGCCCGGAGGTTGCGAGGGACACGCGCGACGGCGACCTGTCGAAACTGGCATCCGCAGCATTCCTGACCGACATCGCTTCGATGCGGCACGAATCCCAGAATTCGAGGATATTCCGCACATGAACAGCCCGCACGGCCCTCTTCGCATCGGCATCGGCGGCCCGGTCGGGGCCGGCAAGACCACGCTGACCGCAGCTCTCTGCGAGGCGTTTCGCGACGACCTGTCAATGGCTGTCGTGACGAACGACATCTACACCCGGGAGGACGCCGATGCCCTCCTGCGCGTGCAGGCGCTGCCGTCCGACCGGATCAAGGGCGTTGAAACCGGCGGCTGTCCGCACACGGCGATCCGCGAGGACGCCTCGATCAACCTCGCCGCGATCGCCGAGCTTTGCGACGTGCATCCCGATCTTGACCTGGTCTTGATCGAGTCCGGCGGCGACAACCTGTCGGCCACGTTTTCACCCGAACTCGCCGACCTGACGATCTATGTCATCGATGTTGCGGCGGGCGAGGAAATACCGCGCAAGGGCGGACCAGCGATCACCCGCTCCGACATTCTGGTCATCAACAAGACGGATCTGGCTCCTCACGTGGATGCGGATCTGGAGCTCATGAAGCGCGACGCCGACAGGATGCGCGCTGGCAGACCATACGTGTTCTGCCAGCTCAGGTTCGGCAGCGGTGTGAACGAGATCCTGCGCCACATCGACGACATTGGCGGACTGGGCCGAAAATGATAAACCTGTGGAGAAGACGACGCCGGGCCCGACCGGCTGGAGCGGACCGAGAGCCTCGCGTCCCGGTGAGAGGCGGACGTCTGCAGGACACCGGTCGCGTTGAACTGACGTGCTGCGCAGGGACCCCGCTGCGCAGCGGCCAGGGAACCTAGAGATGCCGACGAATCCGGGACACTCGCGAAGGAAAGGTCAGGAAGTCCATGGTTGAACACCACGAGGCCAGCAATGATGCTGAACTGATCGAGGCGGCAATCGCCGGCGACGTCCAGGCGGCCAGTGCGGCCCTTGAGACCGCGGATGTCAATGCCGCCGACAGCGATGGCTGGACTGCCCTTCACATTGCCGTTCACCGCCAGCACCTCGACCTGACCAGGTTGCTGCTTGATCATCCGGACATCGACGTCAATGCCAGGAACAAGTGGAGGAGCACGCCGCTGATGCTTGCGGCCAGCGGCGGAGACCTCGACATCGTGGAGTGCCTGCTGCGCCATCCCGAGACAATGGTGGATCTGCAGGCCGAGTACTATGGACGCACCGCGCTGATCGAGACGGCCGTCAAGGGTCATGCCCACATTGCGCGCTGCCTGGTCAGCCACGGCGCGAACGTGAACACTTCGGACAAGACCGGCAGAAACAACGCCCTCATCGAGGCAATCAAGAACAAGCATGCCGACATCGCGATCTATCTGCTCAGGACCGGGACGATTGACTTTTCCAACCAGGACCTGCGACTCCAGGCCCTGATCTGGGCAAGCCGGCGCGGGGACGACCTCTACAAGGAGCTTGACCACGCAATCGCTGCCTACTTCAATCGAACCGGAGGACGGCCGGAAGCCGACGGCGACCGGCAAGCCTCCGAGGCGTGACCGGCCCGTTGAGCGCCTCTGGTCGCAGAGGACATGCAATTCGAGCGAATGCGGGTGCACCAGGCAAGCGACAGCTTCAAGTCTCGCGACTGCCTCGGTCGCAGGTGAGGTTTTGCTCGGGATCGTTCCCGCGCCGGGATCTGGCGGAGCGAAGCCAATCCATTGACACGGGCCTCGGCAGCTGCCCTGCGGCCTGATCGGACGCGTGCCGTGAAGTGCGGATGGTCTCGTTGGCAGGGGTGGCGCGGCAAGAGTGCATGGAGTGCCGATCTTTGCGCCGCGTCGACGGCACGTGTCCGGCAGGGACGGATCCTTGAGGCCTTGCGGTCGAGGGCGGCACCAAGAGAGCGCGGGCGAGCGCGAAGCCCGCCCGCGCCAGCTTGATTGCAGGCTACGGCGTGTTCTGAACCATCTCCAGAAGTTCAGCGCCTTGCTTGGCAATGAAGTCCTCGTAGACCGGCCCCATGCGTTCACGGAACGCTGCGACATCGGCTTCGTTGATCTCCATGCCCTTGGCCTTGAGCTCTTCGACTGCGGCTGCGCCGACTTCTGCGGTCAGCTGGATTTCATAATCCTGCAGAGCCGCGGCTTCTTCCGTCATGGCGGCCTGCTGTTCGGCGGACAGGCCGTTCCATGTCCCCAGGCTGATGGCAACGATCCCCGGCGGACGGAAATGCTGCGTCATGGAGAAGTAAGCGCTGACCTCGTAGAACTTGTCGTTCAGCACATTGCCCGCGGCATTTTCGCCACCGTCCAGAACTCCCTGTTCCAGCGCGGTGTAGAGTTCGCTGTACGACATCGGGGTTGCCGAGCCGCCCATCGCGTTCAGCGTGTTCACCATCAGCGGGCTTTCCATCACGCGGATCTTCAAGCCGTCCATGTCCTCTGGCGTGACGACGGGGCGCACCTTGTTGAACACGTTGCGGTAGCCGTTGTCGAACCAAGCCAGGATCTTCAGGCCACGCCCTTCGGCCAGCTCGCTGAACTTGGCGCCGACCGGCCCGGTGACCACGTTCTTGAAGTGCTCCGTATCGCGGATCAGGTATGGCAGGCTGAACAGGTCGAACTCGGGAATGAATCCGCTGACCGGCGCCGTGGACACCTGGGCCATCTGGATGCTGCCCAGCATCATGCCTTCGATGTAGTCCCGTTCGCCGCCAAGCTGCGCGCCGTCCAGAACCTCGATGGTCAGACCGACATCTCTCGCGGCCACGCGATCGGCAAACCAGCGCAGCGATACGTTGTGATGGTGGGCGGGGCCTGTGACCGACGCTATCCTTATGGTCGTGTCGGCTGCCATCGCCGGCTGCGCCAGCCCGGCCATTGACAGGGCGAACGCCGCCCCGACGCCCCAAAGCAAGTCTCTCTTGATCATCTTCGTGTTCCTCCCTTTTTGAGAACGGTGTTTCCGGTTGGTTCCCCGGCACGTGCGCCGGGCATTTCCGCCCCATGGAGCGGAAACCTGTGGTGCGTCCGGTCAGCGCTGAACGGCAAAGTCATCCGGCTCATCCAGAACCAGCTTGTTCAACGGGCGAACGCCGCTTTCGGTGACGGCGACAACGACTTCGATCCGGTACCCACCGCCGATAAGGTCATGCAGGTCGAGCTTGATCGCCAACGTCATGCCCGCCTCCAGTTCGAAGTCGCTGTCCGAGCTCAGGTTCGGCGGTTCGACCACGTCCAGCCCGACTGCATGGCCAACGCCGCGCATTCCCTTTGCATAGGGCGTGAAATGTTCCGCCAGCCCCTCGGGCTCCAGCTCTGCCAGCAAGGTGTCGAAGATCGAGCGTGCGGTAATGCCGGGGCGAATGGTCGGGATGACCTTCTTCAGAGTTCTGTGGCCGACCACGAGGGCACGTTCCTGTTCCGGGTCGGCGCCTGGCATCAGGATGGTGATGCCGCCGTCGTTGCAGTAGTGTCCGATGGCCGGGTTGAAATCCAGCATGACGTAGTCGCCGGGCTCGATCTTGCGATCCATTGCGCGCCAGGCCGGGTATTTCGTGTTCGGACCCGACATGACGACCGTTGCAGAGCCGATGTCGGCATTCAGCTTGCGCGCGATGTTCTCCGCAACGCCGGCGACCTGGACTTCCGTCATCCCGACCTTGACCAGCTTCACCGCTTGCCGAAGCACCTCGTCATTGATCTCCGCCGCGCGCTCCATCAGCGCGATTTCCGCTGCGGACTTGATCTTGCGCAGATCAAGCATGATGTCGTCGCGCGCTTCGAACGCGGCTTGCGGCACTGCTTCAGAGATCCGCTCGTAGATCTCGACGGGCAGGATGTTCTTGCCAATCAGCCCGATCTTGCTTTGGCGTCCGACGATCGGGGCGAAGATGTCAGGCAGGTCCTTGAACGGACGGTGGATGCCGCGCACGTCGTCGATCCAGCAGAGGTCCTTCGCGGCATAGGCGTTCAATCGCCCCAGGAGCACGACAGGGGGCCGGTCTCCGATCAGGATGACCAGCTGCGGCGATTCCTCGATGACGTTCAGCGGCCTGTAGTTCGTGATGTAGGACGAATGACCGGAGCGGTATTCATCCGAATAGATGACAAGCGCGTCGTACCCCTCAGACTTCATCCGGCGCCTGAGACTTTCGGTTCGTTGCTTCAGTTCTTCATGCGAGATTTCCAAAGAGAATTTCCTTCCAGTTCTTGAGGCTAGTGACTGAAGAGGTTCGGGATGGTCATGACCAGGCCCGGGAACACGGCGACGGCGATGAGGACGGCGATCAGCACTGCGCAGAACGGCACCAATCCACGGAATGCCTGCGAAATGGTCAGTCCCGCGATGGAGCAGCAGATGTAGGTCAGGATGCCCACCGGAGGCGTCACCGACCCGATGACGACTGCCATGACCAGGACAACGCCGAAGTAGACCGGGTCGATGCCGAGTCCTTGGATGACGGGCAGCACGACTGGCGTGAATATGATCAGGATCGGGATGCCCTCGATGAACAGTCCCAGGATCAGGATGAACCCAAGGATCAGCAGGACCGCAAGTGTCGGATTCGTCGTGAGGCCGCCGAGAACGTCCAGTACCGCCGCACCAAACCCCGCCCAAGCCAGCAGCCAGGCAAACGAGGTCGCCATCGCGATCAGGAACATTGCGGCGGCGGTGGTCACGGCCGCATCCACCAGCAGCTTTCCGAAGAGCCTGAACGTGAGCGTGCGATAGATGAAAGTGCCTACAATCGTCGCGTAGGCCACGGCGACCACGCCCGCCTCGGTCGCCGTGAACACGCCCGAGAAAATCCCGCCCAGAATGATCACGGGCATTGCGAGCGCCCAAAGCGCGTCGCGGAAGGCGGGCAATACGGGCGGAAGCTCGGATCGCGGCGGCGCCGGGTAGCCGCGCTTCTTAGCGATGACGTAGGCCATCGCCATCAGTCCCGCCGCGACCAGCAGTCCTGGCACGAAGCCGCCAAGGAACAGCTGGGCGATCGAGACATTGGCGATGGAGCCGTAGATCACCATCATGATGCTGGGCGGGATGATGGGACCCATCGCGCTGGCCGAGGCATTGACCGCGACGGCATAGTCGCCATCGAAGCCGTTCTTCTTCATGGCCGGGATCATCATCGATCCCAATGCCGAGGCATCCGCGGTTGCCGATCCGGAAATGCCCGAAAAGAACATGTTGGACATGATCGTCACATGCGCCAGGCCGCCGCGAATGTGCCCGACGAGAGACTTCGAGAAGGCGACGATACGCTCGGTGATGCCGCAAGCGTTCATCAATTCGCCCGCGATGATGAAGAACGGGATCGCCAGCAGGGTGAAGGAATCGACGCCCACGAAGGCTCGTGTGACAATGCTGTTGAGCGGCAGCGTGCTGTCGATCCAGAGCGTCAGGGCCGAAGCGATGCCAAGCGCAAAGGCGATCGGTACGTTGAACACCAGCAAGACGAAAAAGGTGGTGAACAGGATCGCCAGCATCGGAGTGCCTAACCCTCCTGCTCGCTGCGGCCACGCATGATGGCAATGGCACGTTCCAGGCAGATCAGGAAGATCAGGCCCATCGAAATTGGAATCGCGATGTAGATCAAGGACATCTTCACGCCCAACGCGGGGGAGTGTTGCATCATGTTCATGCTGATGACCGGGTAGCTCGCGAAGATGACCGAGGCCGCGAAGCACGAAATCAGCACATTCGAGAGGATCTCGACTCCAACCCTGAACCGCTCGGGAAGCAGGTTCACGAACAAGTCGACGCCCAGGTGGATTCCGCGTGACAGTCCGATCGCGCCGCCCAGAAAGACGATCCACACGAAACAGTATCGCGCCAGTTCCTCCGACCACGGGAGCGGAGCCGCGATGACGTACCTGAAGATCACCTGGGCCAGGGTGACCACGATCATCAATACGGAAATCGCAATTACGGAGAGCTTCGCGACACCAAGGAGCGCGGTCAGGATCCTCGAATTCTGGCCTGTACCCAAGTGCGGCATCCCCTCCCCATGAGGCATCACGCTCTTATGAAATCGATTTCACAGCAATCGGGTGGCCGAGTCAACACTTTTCCTGTCCAAGTCCGTAACCATCTGGTACGGTGAGATTAGTTGAGATGCGAGAGTCCCAAATTGACGTCTGATTCGAAATATCGATTTCAAGAGACAGCATCGCGCGTGCGAATCACGGACGTTGCCAGGCTTGCCGGGTGTGCGCCGGCGACGGTTTCGCGCGCGGTCAACAACCCGGACAAGGTGGCGCCCGAAATGCGGTCGCGGATCCAAAGGGCGATGCTTGAGCTCGGGTACGTCCGGAATCACGCGGCGCGGGCGTTGCGTTCCCAGCGGTCGCACATGGTCGGCGTCTTGATTCCGACCCTGGACTACGCGCTCTATGCCCGGCTGGTCAGCGCCGCGGGCTCACAGCTCTCGGTGGCGGGCATTTCGACGCTGATTGCCACCTTCGACTATGATCTGGAGGCTGAACTCAGGGAGGCAAGACTGCTCCTCGAACGCGGCGCCGAGGCGCTGATACTTGTCGGAGACTGTCATCGGCCGGAGCTCTACGGGGTGCTGCAGCAATTCAACGTCCCGTTCGTCAACACCTACACCTACGATCCCAAGAGCATCCACCCGACCGCCGGCTTTGACAATTCCGCTTCGGCAGCGATCATTGCCCAGCACCTGGTTCATCTCGGACACTCGAACATATGCGTCATTTCCGGAATAACGGAGGACAACGATCGCACGACAAGGCGACTCGAAGGAATTCGAGAGGAGCTTGCTCGCCACGGCATACCGCTGCCTGCCTCAAGGGTCATCGAGTCCCCGTATTCCATTTCCGACGGCAAGAAGGCTTGCGCGCTTCTCCTGTCACGTGACGGACCGCAACCCACCGCCATTGTCTGCGGCAACGACGTCCTGGCGCTGGGGGCGCTCATCGAGTGCAGCGCGCAGGGACTGGAAGTCCCGGGCGACATTTCCGTCGTCGGCTTTGACAATCTCGAGTTCGCGATGCACTCCAACCCGCCGCTGACGACGATAGACGTCCCCGCAAGAGACATGGGCATCGCCGCCGCGGAGTTCATTCTGGGCAAGCTGGGCGGAGACGAAGTGGCAATGCACAATTCGGTCGAAGTGCGGTTGATACTCCGGGATTCGTCAGCTCCTCCGAGGGGGTCAGGCCCACGACGGAGTTCGAGCAGCCAATGAGCGCCTCCGGCCGCGGCGGACCGGCGAGAGATGCAGGGTGATCGACGGGAGGAGTCAGACCGGCAACGGCCCGTCCACCTTGATCTGCGCCATGACGATCTGGCTTTGCACGCGAGCGACCGCAGGGTGGGGCAGCAGGACCTCGTGGATCAACTGGTTGAACGCCGGCAGGTCGGCACAATAGACCCTCAGGAGATAGTCCGCTTCGCCCGTCATGGTCCAGGCGCTGGTGATTTCGCGCCGGGATTCGATGGTTCGAACGAACGTCCTGATCAGGGCGGGTGCGTGGCTCGCCATCTGGACGGCCACGAAGGCCTGCACCGACAGTCCGAGCCTGGTTGCGGAGATCCGGGCGCGATAGCCCTCGATGTAGCCTGCGGCTTCAAGGCGCTGGCGTCGCCGTCCGACCTGGCTTGGCGAGAGGTGCAGCATGTCACCGAGCTTCTCGGAGGTCAGTTGCGCATTGCCTTCAAGTGCGGCCAGAAGTCGAAGATCCGTGTTGTCCATGCCCGACATGCGGGGAATATGCATGATTTGCATGTAATACGCAATATTTGCGTGGAAAATTTGGCTGAACGCCTGAAAGTCGCGCAAAACACGCACCGCAATGGCGCTACAATTGTCCTGTACCGCAGAAGGAGATGTGCAATTGGGTCCTTTTCCGCATGACGCGCCGAAGTCCAGGATCACGCCCGAGAACCCGGTCGGAACCGACGGGTTCGAGTTCGTCGAGTTTGCTCACCCGGAGCCGCAGGAACTCCGGAACCTGTTCTCCAGGATGGGATATGCGCATGTCGCTACGCACAAGACCAAGGCCGTGGAACTTTGGCAGCAGGGCGACATCACCTACGTCATCAATGCCGAGCCATACAGCCACGCGGACGGATTCGTCGGGCAGCACGGGCCCGGTGCGCCGTCCATGGCCTGGCGCGTCGTGGACGCGAAACAGGCCCTTGCGCGTGCGATTGCTCTTGGGGCCGAGGCGTATGCAGGACCGGGAAAGACCATGGACGTGCCTGCCATCGTCGGAATCGGCGGCAGCCTCATCTACTTCATCGACCGCTATCACGAGACCTCGCCTTATAACGAGGAATTCATCTGGCTCGCGGCCAGCAAGCCGGAAGGCGTGGGGTTCTGGTACATCGATCACCTGACCCACAACGTCTTCAAGGGCAACATGGACGTCTGGTTCCGGTTCTACGGCGACCTGTTCAACTTCAGGGAAATCCGCTTCTTCGACATCCAGGGCAAGTACACGGGTCTCTACAGCCGCGCCCTCACGTCGCCATGCGGCAGGATTCGCATTCCGATCAACGAGGATCGCGGCGAGACGGGCCAGATCGTCAACTACCTGAAGAAATACAACGGTGAAGGCATCCAGCACATCGCCGTCGGGGCTCGCGACATCTATGACGCGACCGATGCAATCCACGAGAACGGCGTTCGTTTCATGCAGCCGCCTCCGGATGCATATTACGAACTGTCACGGGAACGTGTCGTCGGTCACGACGAGCCAATCGAGAGGATGAAGAGACACGGCATCCTGATCGATGGGGAAGGGGTCCTGGACGGAGGCGAGACCAGGATTCTGCTGCAGATATTCTCGAAGACCGTGATCGGGCCGATCTTCTTCGAGTTCATCCAGAGGAAGGGTGACGAGGGATTCGGGGAAGGCAATTTCAAGGCGCTCTTCGAATCGATCGAGGCCGAGGAACTTGCAAGGGGGGAATACGAGGAAACGGCCGCCGAATAGCGGTTGACCAATCTGTGGCGCGCTGCTCCTTCCCGTCAGCCTCTTGGGACTCTCAGCGAGACCGTCTGTGCTCCCTTCCGGTAGAACAGCTCGCTTTCGGTGATCCGCGCGACCCTGCCGCCGTCGACGCGGTCTCCGACCCTCACTCGCACATATCGCCCCGACGGCAGACGCACGAGAGCGCGGCGATCGCCGGTGGTGCCGAAGACGCCCACGAGGTTTACTTCATTGAGCCTGATCGCGTTCGGAATCGTCGCGCGTCGCGCAACGGTCGAGTGCGACGACGTGGCCCGGCTTCTCGGGTCGTTTCGCTGCAATTCAGGCTCGGCATCTGCAGCAAGAGCGGCTTCCGCCTCCCGCGCGGCATGCAGCGCTCGCAGTGCCCGCGCAGCGGCGGCGGAGCGTCTCTGGGTATCGACCGCCGCGATGATGGCATCGAAATCGTCAGGCCGCATTCCGGGTGCCGGTGAACTGGAGTCGATCGCCACGGCGGATGGTTCCACGGAACCGGCGGCAAGTTGCTGGGCCGAAGCCGGACGCAGCCTGGGACGCAGGGTGGCGAGTTCCGCAAGAGTGCGTCCGCCAAATTTCAGGCGCTCGACGTGTTCAGCGAACCCTTCGGGGCGCATGCGTGGCAGGAATTCCGGTGGAGCGAGCGGGGGAGCGGCGCTCGTTGCCCGGACAGGTCCCGAGTCGACAGGGACTTCCGGGAATTCGCGCAATTCAAGCGAGGCGTATGCCGGAAGGTCGATTGCCGATCTCGTGCCCGGTGGCGAACCTTCATGCGGAATTGCGCGGATTGCGGTCACTGGCGCCGACGGATCGGGTTCCACAGGTAGCGGAACGTCCAGGACAAGAGGTGTGTCGTGATCGGCTTGCGGATTGGGCGGGACATGCGGCTGGGACAAGGCCAGTGAAGTCGACAGGGACGCAACAGTGATGCCGACATCGCCCTCGGGTGCCTGAAGTCCGCCCCGGCTCCACAAGTCCGACAGTCGCGGCAATTCGACATGGGCGACCGGCGGTCGTTGCCGCAGGAGATCGATCGCCGTGTCGAGGCTCTCCGGCGCGTCTTGCCCGGCCTGCGGTCGGGGTGGGGCGTGCGGCTGCACCAAGGCCAGCGAAGCAGGCAGGGACGCAACGACGATGCCAACGTCGTCGTCGGCGGGTACCTGAAGTCCGGTCCGACGCCACATGCCCGACAGTCGCGGTGCGTCGACTTGGACGACCGACGGTCGTTGCCGCAGGAGATCGCTTGCCGTGTCCAGGCCCTCGGGTGCGCCGTTCCCGGCTTGCGGTGGAGACGTGACATGCGGTTGCGCCAAGGCCAATGTCGTCGGCAGTGCCGCGACGGTGGTGCCTGCGTCATCGCCAGGAGCCTGAAGTCCGGTCCGACGCCACATGTCCGACAGTTGCTGCGCGTCGACTTGGACGACCGGCGGTCGCTGCCGCAGGATATCGCTTGCCATGTCCAGGCCCTCGGGCGCGCCGTTCCCGGCTTGCGGTGGAGGCGGGACATGCGGTTGCGCCAAGGCCAATGTCGTCGGCAGTGCCGCGACGGTGGTGCCTGCGTCATCGCCAGGAGCCTGAAGTCCGGTCCGACGCCACATGTCCGACAGTTGCTGCGCATCGACTTGGACGACCGACGGTCGTTGCCGCAGGAGATCGCTTGCCGTGTCCAGGCCCTCGGGCGCGCCGTTCCCGGCTTGCGGCAGAGACGGGACATGCGGTTGCGCCAAGGCCAATGTCGTCGGCAGTGCCGCGACGGTGGTGCCTGCGTCATCGCCAGGAGCCTGAAGTCCGGTCCGACGCCACACGTCCGACAGCCGCTGCGCGTCGACTTGGACGACCGACGGTCGTTGCCGCAAGAGATCGTTTGCCGTGCCCAGGCCCTCCGGCGCGTCGTGCCCGGATTGCGGATCGGGAGGGACATGCGGCTGGGCAAAGACCAAGGACGGAGACAGGGAAGCGACCGCGATGCCGGCGTCATCTCCGGGCGCCTGATGTCCGCTCCGTCGCCACAGGTCCGAGAGATGCCGTGAATCGGCGTGTACAACCGGCGGTTGCAGCCGCAAGAGGTCGTCTGCCGTGCCCATGCTCTCCCGCGCACGCGCGGCGAACGCCGGTTCGGCCAGGGACGTGCCCGAGGCCGGCCCCACTTCTGACCATTCTTCCAGTGCCCGTTCGTGCGTCCTGGACTCAGGTGTCAGCACGGTCCACAACAATCCCGAGATTCCCAGGACACCGACGAGCGCGACGGCGACCGCTGCGCCGGTTCGCCGAATTCGCGGGATTCGATGGCCGCTCGCACCCAGCAGATTCATCCACCTGTCGCCCAACCCTGCAAAGGGCATCTTGCGGGCCTTGCCGGGCGAGGCGCTCTCGATCAGGGAAGAAAGCGGGACATTCGCGCCACGTCCGCAGAAGTTGGGAGAACGCGGAAAGTCGGCCGGATCAGCGAGCGAGGAGAACTTGCCGACTTGGATGCCGCCTGCCGAGGCAAGGTCCAGTGCCTCCTTAAGGGTCTCCAGCGGGATTGCCGCGATGCGTACGGTGCCTCGTCCCTTCACTTCCCAGTCGAGATCCATTTCGCCGATCTGTTGCGGCACATGTTCGTCCAGGGCGCGCACGAGCTCCTGCCGCGTGGCACTGTCGGGATCAATCTGGACGTCTGCGTACAGTATCTGGCTGCGAGGAAAAAACAGGTCTGCAGCCGCGTCACATCCGATCAGCGCCACCATCGCCTTCAGGCGCCCTTCGAAATCCGCGCCTTCGATCCTTTCCTTGGCGACTTCCGTCCACGCCTGGTCGTCCCGGTACATCAACCGGACGACGGACGTGTCGAGTTCGAAAGCCCAGGAATTTCGCATGGATGCATGATACCACGGCGCGAAATTCGCGTCACCTGCGGAAATGGACGCTGCGGAATGGGGCGAATTTCGGGAACGAGCAACAAGTCCGCTTCCAAGAAGGGACGTTCCGGCAGCGACGCTTGTCCGGAACCCGTGCTTGCTTCACGAGCATTCGAGGCTTCAGCGAGCGGCGATGCGGGGACGGTGAATTCGTGGCTTGCCACAGCGCGCGCCTGCCTGGAAGACAGGACGCCTTGCGAGACATCAGCAACGCGCTGACCGCGACGCCAGGAGCCTTGCCCGCGGAATGCCCGGGCACTTCATCGCTTGTCCAGTTCGCGCTCCAGAAACGCCTCGAATGCATCCAGGTCAACCGGCTCGAACTGGCCGAAGCCCTGCATCCAGACGCTGGCGTCCTTGAGGGCTTGCGGCTCAAGATGGCACCAGGTGACCCGACCTCGCCTTTCCTGGCTGACCAGTCCGGCGCGGACCAGCACGCGGAGATGCTTGGAAATCGCGGCCAGCGACATGTCAAAGGGCTCCGCCACGTCCGTGACCGCCATGTCGTCCTCGAGAAGCATGGCGAGGATTCGCCGGCGCGTCGGGTCCGCAAGCGCGTGAAATATGGCGTCAAGTGCCGGTTTCATGGCTGCATCTGCCGTGCAATCTGCCGCACCGTCAACCGGAAGGTTGAATATGCCGGACCTGCCGACGATCCCGGTCGATCTCGTGGTTGCCGACATCAATCGTTTTGAATCAAATGGTTGCCTCTCCATCGCCTGCGACTCGCGGCCGCTTGACTTGCCTTGTTTCCCTACCTAGACAGCGCGAGAACTCTCACGGGGTGTTTTTGGCATGGCCGCGACCGACGAGGATCGGAAGGCCCGGCTTGAGGCGCTGGACGCGAAGCTCGCGGAAAGGCGCGACAAGGTTGCGCCGAAACGCCACCAGGACGAGCATTATTCCCAGGCGCACGTGGCCTGGCGCATGGTTCTCGAACTGGTCGTGGGGCTGGGGATCGGTTTCGGGATCGGCTTCGGGCTTGACACCCTTTTCGGCACGGCACCGTGGCTGATGATCGTCTTCACGCTCTTCGGGTTCGCCGCAGGCATCAGGACCATGATGCACACGGCAAAGGAAATTCAGCCGCCGGACGCGTCCGGGGACGACAAGCAGAGGGACTGACGTGGCGACCGAAACACACGGAGAGGAAGGCGGACTGGCGTTCCATCCAATGGACCAGTTCATCGTCAAGCCGCTCTTTGGCGACGGCCCGGTAGGCATCGTCACGATCACCAACGTGACCTTCTGGATGGCGCTCGCCGTCCTCTGCGTCGTGGCGCTTCTTGTTCTGGGCACGCGGGGCAGGGCGCTGGTGCCAACGCGGACCCAGTCGATTGCGGAACTCGCCTACGGCTTTGTGTACAGGATGGTCGAGGATGTCGTGGGCAAGGACGGGATTCGCTATTTCCCCTACATAATGACCCTGTTCATGTTCATCGTGTTCTCGAACTTTCTGGGTCTCTTGCCGCTGTCATTCACGACGACCAGCCACATTGCGGTCACGGCCGTCATGGCAATCGTGGTCTTCCTGACGGTCACCGTCATCGGGTTCGTCAAGAACGGCGCGGGTTTCTTCGGGCTTTTCTGGATCCAGGCGGCCCCGCTTGCACTGCGCCCGATCCTCGCGATCATCGAAGTCATCAGCTACTTCGTGCGGCCGGTCAGCCACTCGATCCGGCTTGCGGGCAACATGATGGCCGGCCATGCGGTGATCAAGGTCTTTGCGACCTTTGCGGCCATTGCCGCAATCTCTCCGCTGTCGGTGCTCGCGATCACGGCAATCTACGCGCTCGAGACGCTCGTGTCATTCATCCAGGCATACGTGTTCGCCATTCTCACGTGCGTCTACCTGAGGGACGCGCTGCATCCGCATCACTGAATCAACGGCGGGGTCGACCGCCACGGGAAACACTTCCAACGCAAGGAGAGTACAAATGGAAGGTGACGTCGTACAAATGGGAGCCTATATTGGCGCCGGCCTGGCCTGTACGGGCATGGGCGGGGCCGCAGTCGGTGTGGGCCATGTCGTTGGAAACTTTCTTTCCGGCGCGCTGCGCAACCCGTCGGCGGCTCCCGGGCAGATGGCAACGATGTTCATCGGCATCGCGTTTTCCGAGGCTCTCGGGATCTTCTCGTTCCTCGTCGCGCTGCTGCTGATGTTCGCTGTCTAGGACTCCTCGACATCCTTTCGCACCGGATGCTCGCGAGAGGCGTCCGGGAGATGACAACAAGGCTTGAGGAGGCTGGCCATGGCGACAGAGGCCACAGACGCTGCCAACAGTGCGGCCGAGAGTTCGGCCGGCATGCCGCAGCTCGACTTCTCCACGTTCCCGAACCAGATCTTCTGGCTCGTGGTCACGCTTGTGGTGATCTATCTCGTCCTGTCCCGGGTGGCGTTGCCCAGGATCGCCGAAGTGCTTGCCGCCCGACAGGGTGCGATCACGAGCGACATTGCGGCTGCGGAGGAACTGAAGCAGAAGGCGAACAACGCCGAAGAGGCGTACGAAAGGGCTCTTGCCGAGGCCCGGGCCGAGGCAGGCCGGATTGCCGCCGAAGCCAAGGCCGAGATGCAGGCTGAGGTTGATGCGGCAATCGAAAGGGCCGATGCCGAGATCGCTGCCAAGACCGCCGAGAGCGAAGTTCGCATCGACGAGATTCGCATGAGCGCGGCGGAGGCCGTTCGCGACGTTGCGCGCAGTGCGGCAAGCGACGTCGTGGCGGCATTGGGCGTCAAGGTCGACGGTGCGGCGGTGGACGCGGCGGTGGCCGCGCAGATGGAGGGATAGCGCGATGGCGAGAGTGCTTTCCCTGCTTTCCCTGCTTGCCCTTCTTCCGGCAACGCCGGCGGTTGCCGCTTCGAAGAACCCGTTTTCGCTCGATTTCTACAAGCTGTCGAACACTGACTTCATCGTCACGCTCGCGTTCCTGCTGTTTGTTGGCGTGCTCGTCTACTACAAGGTGCCGACCTTGGTCGCCGGACTTCTCGACAAGCGGGCGGCCGGCATTCGTGAGGAACTGGACGAGGCCCGCGCGCTCCGGGAGGAAGCGGAATCGGTCCTTGCGGAATTCGAAAGCAAGCAGCGTGAGGTCGGAGACCACTCCGAGCGCATCATTGCTGCTGCGAAGGAAAGTGCCGAGGAGGCGGCGGAACAAGCCAGGAGAAACCTTGCCCTCGCGATCGAGCGGCGCATCCAGGCTGCGCAGGATCAGATTGCTTCTGCAGAGCAGCGTGCGGTCAAGCAGGTGCGCGAGGAAGCCGTCAGGATTGCGGTTTCTGCGGCCGGCAAGCTCATCGCCGAAGAAATGAGCGCGGATCGGGCGAGCGAAATGATCGACGAGGCGATCGCGACCGTCGAGGCAAAGCTGCAATAGCCGCGCTCGCCGGTCCGCCCCGGCGTGCAGGAAGAAGCATGGCCAGCAGCGATACGGCCTTTGCGCCAGGATTCCGAACTTGCAGCCGCCGTTTGACCGGACCGGTCATTCGGCCGTGGCGTGCTCCGCCAGGACTTCCAGCGGCACGATGTCCAACGCCTTGCGGTGCGTGGAAGCAAGCCGTATCCGCGGTCCGGCGCCTTCGTCGGCAGCTTGCAGGAAGCGCCCCGCGCAGAGACACCACGCATCTCCCGGTTTCAGCCCGGCGAAGTGGAATTCCGGACGCGGCGTCGACAGGTCGTTGCCGACATACTTCGAATAGGCCAGGAATTCTGCGGTCATGATGGCGCAGACCGTGTGACTTCCCTGATCCTCGCGACAGGTATTGCAGCATCCGTCCCGGAAGAACCCGGTGACGGGATCGGTCGAGCAGGGTTCCAGCGGATCGCCAAGGACGTTGACGGAGGGATCTTTGTTCATGAGTGGCTCCTGGTCCGATGGTGGCCGTACGACCGCAGCTCAAGGATACAGCGTTGCGGGTCAACTGTGAATGTCTGCATTGTCGCGTCCCGCATCGTTCGAAGCGTGCTTGATGCCGAACAGGTTGCGGATTGCATGCGGCAGGCGGACAAGACCTTCGAGAGCGGCAGGCTATCGCCGAAACCTGTCGAGAAGCTTCTGCAGCGCTGATCGGTCATCGCCGGCAACCGGAGATGCGGACACCGGCGCTGGTCGTCGCGGTGCGGTGTCGGGCGTCTCGGCTGCACGTGCCGCATGAACGGCCGCCGAGTTGCGGAACCTGTCGACATCGCCCTTGGCCAGAAAGGCTGCGCCGTCGGAGATCCCGGTCAGCAATTCTTCCAGCCAAGCCTGATCCGCCTTTGAAAAGTCTTTCAGCACATGGACATGCACGGCATCTCTCCGGCCTGGGTGTCCGACACCGATCCTGACGCGATGGTAGTCGTTGCCGATATGGGCATCAATCGAGCGCAGACCATTGTGACCTGCGTGGCCGCCGCCACGCTTCAGGCGCATCTTTCCCGGCGCCAGGTCGATCTCGTCATGGAACACGACCACGTCTTCTGTCGCCAGCTTGTGAAATCGCTGGGCTTCGCCAACTGCACGGCCGGATTCGTTCATGAACGTTTCGGGTTTCAGCAGCATGACCTTGTCGGATCCCAGCCGGGCTTCGCTGACCTGTCCCTGGAACTTCGACCTCCACCCGCCAAAGCCGTGATCGGCGGCAATCCTGTCGACCACCATGTAGCCGACATTGTGCCGATGCCCGGCATACCTGGGTCCGGGATTGCCAAGTCCGACGAAGAGTTTCATGCGCCTATCCTGATCTGCCGACCGATGCCACAAGGGACACGGCTGCCAATGCGCTTCCCGCGCTGGCTGCCACCCGTTAACATGGTCCGGACATGGACAGGAACCCCGGCAAGATAGTCGTACTGACCGGCGCTGGCGTCTCGGCCGAGAGCGGGCTTGGAACCTTCCGTGACAAGGGAGGTGTCTGGACGCGATACGACTTGAACGAAGTGGCCACGCCGGAGGGATTCCGGCGCGACCCGGCCAAGGTTCACGAATTCTACAACGCCCGCCGCAAGAACGCTGCCGGGGCGAAGCCGAACGCGGCGCATGCCGCGCTTGCAACGCTCGAAAGAGATCATCCGGGCGAGGTCGTGATCATCACGCAAAACGTCGACGCGCTCCATGAAGCGGCGGGGACCCTCGCGATTCACATGCATGGCAGGCTTGACCGTGCGACCTGCGCATCCTGCGGCGCCGGATGGGATGCGCCCATGGAAATGCATGCCGCCGACCCGTGCCCCGAATGCTCGGAGCCTGCCACCCGGCCGGACGTCGTCTGGTTCGGCGAAATTCCGCATGCGCTCGACGAGATCGCCAGGCACCTTGACGCGGCCGACGTTTTTGCGGCCGTAGGCACAAGCGGCCAGGTTCAACCTGCGGCGGGATTCGTGAACGAGGCAAGAAGGGCGGGCGCACACACGATCGAAGTCAACATTGCGCCGTCAGAAATCTCGGAGCTCTTCCATGAGAGAATCGAGGGGCCGGCAACTCAAAGCGTGCCCCTCTGGGTCGAACGTCTCCTGAACGCGTGAGCACGGCTTGCCTCTATTGTCCCGCGCTTCTTGTCGGCTGGCCGCGTGCGTTGTCGACCGGAACCTCGATTACGACTTCGCCAGCGATCTCGAAGACCAGCGTCAGTGGCACGGTCTCGCCGTCAACGAGTTCCTGCGTCACGCCCATCAGCATCACGTGGTCGCCACCGCGTGACAGCGTGTGCGTGCCACCCGCTGGAATCGGTATGCCAGCCTCGATCTCTCGCATCTTCATGATGCCGCCCTCTTCGACATGCGCATGAATCTGGACCACCGTGGCAGCTGGCGACTCTGCGGTCACCAGGCGATCAGCGAGCGTGCCGGTGTTCTCAATCGACATGAAAATCGCACCGGTCGGTGCCCCAGGGCGTGAGGCACGCGCATATGGATCCATGATCTCGATGTCTCCCGCAAGCAACGGGGAGCCAGGGAGCAGACCCAGAAGGGCAAGGAATCGAACTGAGTTCCAGGCAAGCATTGAGAGGCGAAATAGTCACGGTCGCGCTCGCCATCAAGCGCTCTGCCGACGTGACTGTGACCAAGCCGCTCGGCGAGTTCCAGTCGGTGCTTGCGGTCCCTTGACGCATCTTCCGCTTCACAGGAGCCGCGACAGGCCACAATCAGGTTTCAGCAGCGACGCGGGTGCATGCTGATGGTCTGGCTTGGCTGCAGGGGAGAGGCGACGGCCATCAGTCCCGAATGAACGCCATTCTGCGAGTGGCAATGCCGAGGGCCGCCGAGCGCTAGGGCCGATGGACGAGCGGCCAGACAAGCACGGGCACGGCCGAGACCGCATGCTCTCCGAGATTGAGCGTCTTGCGGCGGAGACTGATCGGATGCCGCGTGGCCGGTGTGCGATCGAGACCACGGAATACTGTCGGGGGTTGTCCAAGAGCCTCTGCGCCTCGGGCCGATCAAGTGTTCGCTTCGCCGATGCGGTGCGTCTGGCGCTGACGCCCGACCGTCCAGTTTGCGATTGCGTCCAACTCGCGCTCGCGCATCGCATCGTGTCGGTGCGGCCATGCTGACGGCGGGCCGTCGATTCGCGAACGCCTTGGCCTCGACCGAGCATGGCGGGTCCATCCCGACGCTTGCCGGCTAAGGCAGGGCGCGATGACTCAACTCGAATGGCACATGAGCCGGGGCTTGGGGCCGCTGCTGTTCGGAGATTGCGAACGGGGGGTGGCGCTGCCGGGCGCAATTCTTGCACGTTGCGGATCTCCGCCGTAAGTAGTGCCGAGCGCAATGCGGGCGAGGGACAATGCCCATTCTCGTCATGAAATTCGGAGGCACGTCGGTCGCCTCGCCGGGACGAATCCGGCATGCCGCAGGTCTCGTGCGCCGCGAGGTCGAGAACGGGCACGAGGTGATTGTCATCGTCTCGGCAATGTCCGGAAAGACGAACGAGCTGGTCGGCTGGGTCGAGGAGACATCGCGCTTCTACGATGCCCGCGAATACGATGCCGTGGTGTCGTCGGGCGAACAGGTCACCGCCGGGCTCATGGCGCTGACGTTGCAGGAGATGGAGATTCCGGCCCGGTCGTGGGCCGGCTGGCAGGTGCCCGTGCGGACCGACAGCGCCCATGCCGCGGCGCGCATCGAGGACATCGAGACCGACAACATCACGGCCAAGTTCGCCGAGGGCATGAAGGTCGCGGTTGTCGCCGGCTTCCAGGGCATCTCGCCCGAAGGGCGCGTCACGACTCTCGGTCGCGGCGGCTCCGACACTACCGCGGTCGCCTTTGCAGCCGCATTCGGAGCCGAGCGCTGCGACATCTACACGGATGTCGACGGGGTCTACACGACCGATCCCAGGATCACGTCGAAGGCCCGCAAGCTGGACCGGATCGCGTTCGAGGAAATGCTGGAACTGGCCTCGCTGGGCGCGCGCGTGCTTCAGACCCGTTCGGTCGAGCTTGCGATGCGCTACAACGTGCGCCTGCGCGTTCTGTCGACTTTCGGGGACAACGACGACAATTCTGGCACGCTCGTCTGTGCCGAGGAGGACATCATGGAAAAGAACGTGGTTGCCGGCGTCGCGTTCAGCCGCGACGAGGCGGAAATGACGCTGCTTTCGGTCGCGGACCGGCCAGGCATTGCCGCGGCGATCTTCGGCCCGCTTGCGACAGCCGGGGTGAACGTGGACATGATCGTCCAGAACATCTCCGAGGATGGTCGCACCGACATGACGTTCTCGCTGCCGGTAAGCCAGGTGGCACGTGCCAGGCAGGCGATGGAGGCGGTCAAGGCTTCGGGTGATGTCAACTACAGCCAGCTTGTGACCGACGAGGACGTGGCCAAGGTCTCCGTCGTGGGCATCGGCATGCGCAGCCATGCCGGCGTAGCGTCGCGGATGTTCGCGGCACTTCGCGACGAGAGCATCAACATCAAGGTCATCTCGACTTCGGAGATCAAGATTTCCGTCCTGATCGACCGGAAATACCTGGAGCTTGCCGTGCAGGCCCTTCACGAGGCGTTCGAGCTTTCGGACGCCGCATGAACCGACCCTGCAGCCGGTGGTGCCGCCACGGAGCCGTGCCAGGCAGCCGTGCATCCCGCGCCGGTCGGGGCACAGGGGATTGCAGGCCGGACCCGGTGCCTGAGTGTCTTCGGGAACGCCCGGCATCGTGCCGTGACAACGAATTGGACATTGCAAGTCGTTCATGATCGCGACCCGCATTTGACGTTTTTTTCGTCCTGCAACTGTGGTCTACTTGATCCGGGCGGTGGCAGCGCGGCCGGGACAGGACGAAGGCGACGGGATGGTGCAGCAGATCGAGACAGGAAGCCGCAAGCTCTTGCGACGTCTGCGGGATTCCCTCGCAGAGGACAGCGCCGGACAGGCGCGGCTCGACCATGTCACCAACATAATTTCCGAGGAAATGCAGTCGGAAGTCTGCTCGATCTACCTGTTTCTCGATTCCGACACGCTTGAGCTTTGCGCATCCAAGGGCCTGAAGAAGGATGCGGTCCACAAGACCCGGATGCGGCTTGGCGAAGGCCTGGTCGGTCGCGTGGCCCGCGACGGCATCGTCGTCAACGAAGCCGATGCGCCCGCCGCCAAGGGATTCCGCTTCATGCCCGAGACGGGCGAAGAGATGTTTTCCTCCTTCTGCGGCGTGCCGATCCAGCGTCTCGGCGATCGTCAGGGCGTCCTCGTGGTCCAGTCCCGGGAGGCGCGGGCCTTTTCCGAAGACGAGGTGTATGCGCTCGAGGTCGTGGCGATGGTCCTCGCCGAAATGACCGAGCTCGGAGCGTTCGTGGGCGAAGGCGAGGCGCTCCGCGCACTTCACACGAGACCCATGCAGTTCCGCGGCCAGATCGGGCAGGAAGGCGTGGCCGAAGGGCATGTCTATCTTCACGAGCCGCGCGTCGTGGTCACCAACCCTGTTGCCGACGATCCGGAGACGGAGATCGAGCGGCTTCGCGAGGCGGTGGACCGGCTGCGCGTATCGGTCGACGACATGCTGGAATCCGTCGGCAAGGATGCGGTGGACAAGGACCAGGTCGAAGTTCTGGAGGCCTATAGGCTGTTCGCCAACTCGCGATCCTGGATGAAGCGCATGGAAGACGACATCGCCGCCGGGCTTTCCGCCGAAGCGGCCGTCGAAAAAGAGCAGTCCACGGCTAGGCGGCGTCTCGGCCGGTCTCCGGACGCCTATCTTCGCGAGCGGCTGCAGGATCTCGACGATCTTTCAAACCGGCTCCTGCGCATCCTGACCGGGCAGGGAGGCGACCCCGCAGCCGACATCCCCGACGATGCGGTGCTCGTGGCACGCAACATCGGACCGGCCGAACTGCTCGACTACGGACGCGGCCGGCTCAACGGCATCGTGCTTGAACAGGGCTCGGTGGGCAGCCATGCGGCAATCATTGCGCGGGCCTGGGTGATTCCCCTGATCGTTCACGCGGGTCGCGACATCACCCTGGAGGCGTTGAACGGCGATCACGTCATGATCGACGGGGATCAGGGCCTCGTGCATCTCCGGCCCGACGAGTCCGTGATCACCGCGTTCCGCGACAAGGCCGCAATGCGGGCCAAGGCGCAGGAGCGGTACGCGGATCTCAGGGAACTGCCCGCAGAGTCGAGGGACGGAGTGCAGATCTCGCTCCAAATGAACGCGGGCCTCATCGCCGAACTGCCGTCGCTCAAGGGCTCGGGTGCGGAGGGCGTGGGGCTCTTTCGGACCGAGCTCCAGTTTCTTGCACGTTCAAGCATGCCGCAGCGCGCCGAGCTTGCGGGCATCTATTCCCGCGTGCTGGATTCGGCGGACGGCAAGCGCGTCGTGTTTCGTACGCTCGACATCGGTTCCGACAAGATGCTGCCCTACATGAAGCGCGAGGACGAGCCGAATCCGGCCCTTGGCTGGCGCGCGATCCGGGTCGCCCTTGACAGGACGGGCGTGATGCGAATGCAGCTGCAGGCCCTGATCCGCGCGGCAAACGGGCGACCGCTGACGATAATGTTCCCTTTCATCGCGCAACTCGAGGAATTCACGGCCGCTCGTCAGCATGTCCTCGACGAAGTCGAGCGCGAACGGAAGCTTGGCCATGCCCTGCCCGAGAAACTCGAGATCGGGGCAATGCTGGAAACGCCGTCCCTTGCATTCGCGCCGCGCAAGCTGTTCGAGGTCGCCGACTTCATTTCCATTGGCGGCAATGACCTGAAGCAGTTCTTCTTTGCAGCGGATCGCGAGAACGAACGTGTCCGCAAGCGCTATGACACGCTGAACGTCAGCTACTTGAGCTTCATCGAGCACATCACGCGCCGCTGCGACGAAACGGGCACGCCGGTGAGCTTTTGCGGCGAGGATGCGGGCCGTCCGGTCGACGCGATGTGCTTTGCCGCGATGGGGCTTCGGTCCTTGTCGATGCGCCCGGCATCGATCGGGCCGGTCAAGCACCTGATTCGGCGGGTCGATCTTTCCGAGGCGCGCGAGGTCATCTACCGGGCGCGGGAAAGCGGAGACCAGTCGGTCAGGGGTCATGTCATGGAGTGGCTCCAGACCGTCGGGAACTGAGGCCGGGCGCGTGCCCGAAGGTGGCGCGGGATGCCGGTGCGTTCCGTGGAAAGGAAGTTGCCGCCATCCGCGGCGGCGGCATCGTTGCGACTCTCCGGCGGACGCGTGAGCGCGGCCTGCCGGATGGATGCGCGCAACCCGCAGGGGTGACGTCTGACTGCCTGCTGTCAGACGTGAATGGGTCCGTCCCCGCAGGCCAGCGCAGCCTCCCTGACCGCTTCGGAGAAGGTCGGGTGCGCATGGCAGGTACGCGCCACGTCCTCCGCCGCAGCACCGAATTCCATCGCCACGCAGATTTCGTGGATCAGGTCTCCGGCCATCGGTCCGATGATGTGGGCGCCGAGGAGCCGGTCGGTCTCGCTGTCCGCGAGAAGCTTCACGAACCCGTCGGCGGCAAAGTTCGCCTTGGCGCGCCCGTTGCCCATGAAGGGGAACTTGCCGATCTTGAATGACCGCCCCGCCTCCTTGAGCTGCTCTTCGGTCTGCCCGACGCTTGCGACTTCCGGATGCGTGTAGATCACGGACGGAATGACGTCGTAGTTCACGTGGCCGGCCTGGCCCGCGATGGACTCGGCCACGGCCATGCCCTCGTCTTCCGCCTTGTGCGCCAGCATGGGACCGTCCGTGGCGTCACCGATCGCCCAGATGCCGTCGACGCTGGTCATCCCGCGACCGTCGGTGCGGATCTGGCCGGGCTCCGCGATCTCGATTCCGAGGGCGTCGATGCCGAGGCCCTCCGTGAAGGGCCTTCGCCCGGTCGCGACCAGGACGGCATCAGCGTCGAGGACGTGCTCGCTTTCGTCCTTGCGAAGCCTGTAGGTCACCTTTGCCTTGGTCTTCGTCGCGTCGACCCTTTGCACGGCCGCGCCCATCACGAACTTGAGCCCCTGCCTCTTGAGGGTCCTCTGGAAGGTCTTCTGAATCTCGCCGTCCATTCCAGGCGTGACGGCGTCCAGGAACTCGACGACGGTCACTTCCGTGCCCAGCCGGTTGTAGGCCGAGCCAAGTTCCAGCCCGATCACGCCTGCGCCGATCACGACCATCCGCTTCGGGATCTTCTGAAGTTCCAGTGCGCCGGTCGACGTCACGACGACCTTCTCGTCGACTTCCGCGCCGGGCAGCGAGGACGCCTCGGATCCCGTCGCGATGACGATGTTGCCTGCCTGGTGAACGGTTTCGCCCACCTTGACCTTGCCGGCACCGGGAACGCTTGCCCAGCCCTTCAGCCAGTCGATCCCGTTCTTCTTGAACAGGAACTCGATCCCCTTGGTGTTCGCGTCGATCGTGTTCTGCTTGTAGGCAAGCATCGCCTTCCAGTCGACGCCTGGCTTCGACGTCTTGAGGCCCATCTTGCCGAAATTCTCCTCGGCTTCATGCAGCATTCCGGTTGCGTGAAGCAGCGCCTTCGACGGGATGCATCCGACGTTCAGGCAGGTGCCGCCCAGCGTTTCCCTGCCCTCAGCACATGCGGTCTTGAGGCCCAGCTGTGCGCAGCGGATCGCGCAAACGTATCCGCCCGGTCCGCTGCCTATTACGATAACGTCATAACTGGCCATGTCAGGTTTCCTTCCCTGGGCGCCACGCCGGAGTCGCGGGTCCGGAAGCGCCGCATGTCTTCAAGCGAGCGGGTTGGTCAAAGATCCATCAGGAGACGTCGCGGGTCCTCGAGCGCTTCCTTTACGCGGACAAGGAACGTGACCGCGCCCTTTCCGTCCACGATTCGATGATCGTAGGACAGGGCGAGATACATCATCGGGCGAACGACGACTTCGCCCTTCACGGCGACGGGGCGCTCCTGGATCTTGTGCATGCCAAGGATGCCGGACTGCGGCGGGTTCAGGATCGGCGAGCTCATCAGCGAGCCGTAGACGCCGCCGTTCGAGATCGTGAAGGTCCCGCCCTGCATCTCCGCCATCGAGAGCTTGCCGTCGCGAGCCCGTGCGCCGAGCTCGTTGATCCGCTTCTCGATGCCTGCAAAGCTCATCCCGTCAGCGTCGCGCACCACCGGCACGACGAGGCCGGCAGGCGTGCCGACGGCTATGCCCATATGCACGAAGTTCTTGTAGACGATGTCGGTCCCGTCAATCTCTGCATTGACTTCCGGAACCTCCGCCAAGGCGTGACAGCAAGCCTTCGTGAAGAAGGACATGAAACCGAGCTTCACGCGGTGCTTCCTTTCGAAGAGATCCTTGTATTCCTGCCGGAGCGCCATCACTGCCGACATGTCCACCTCGTTGTAAGTGGTCAGCACGGCGGCGGTATTCTGGGCATCCTTCAGTCGTCGCGCGATGGTCTGGCGCAAGCGGGTCATCTTGACGCGCTCTTCCCGCGCCGCGTCCTCGACCGCGACCGGCGCGCGCGCCGCCTGCGCCGGAACGTCCGGTTCGGCCGGTGCGGAGATCGCTTTCAGGACGTCTTCCTTCATCACGCGTCCGCCTCGTCCGGTGCCGGAGACCTGGTCGGACGAAAGGCCCGCCTCGGCCATCATCTTCCTGGCGGAGGGAGCGTCCCCGACTTGCCGTCCCGCCGCCGGCCCGGCTTCCGCCGCCGCGGGCTTGGCGGCGGACGCGGCAGTCGCGGCGCCTTCGCCGGCAGCCATCACGGCGAGCTTGCCGCCGGCCTCGACGGTCTCGCCTTCGCCCTTCAGGACTTCCGTCAGGACCCCCGCGACCGGGGCGGGAACCTCGACCGAAACCTTGTCGGTTTCCAGTTCGCAAAGCATCTCGTCAGCGGCGACCGCGTCCCCTGCCGCCTTGAACCAGGTCGACACCGTCGCCTCGGTCACGCTTTCGCCAAGCGCAGGCACGACGACGTCGACGGCCTGCCCGTCCCCCATGCCCCCGCTTGTCGGAGGTGCGGTCGTCGCGGCGGGCGCGGCATCGGGCCCGGCAGGCGCGGGCGCTGCGCCGTCGGCTGCGCTCAGGGTCGCGAGCAGCGCGTCCGGCGAGACCGTCGCGCCTTCCGCAGCGACGATCTCCGCCAGCTTGCCTGTTGCAGGTGACGGCACTTCAACGGTCACCTTGTCGGTTTCCAGTTCGCAGAGCATCTCGTCGACCGACACCTGCTCGCCGGGCTGCTTGAACCAGGTGGCGACGGTGGCTTCGGTCACGCTTTCGCCCAGGGCGGGCACTCGAACTTCAGTAGACATGATCTAGCTTCCCAGCGTCAGCGCTTCGTCCACGAGCGCCTCTTGTTGCATTTTGTGAGAGGATGCGAGGCCCGCCGCCGTTGACGCGCTGGTGGCGCGACCGACGTATTTCGGCCTGGTGACCTTCGCGTTGATGCGTGTCAGCACCCATTCGATGTTCGGTTCCATGTAGGTCCATGCGCCCTGGTTCTTGGGCTCTTCCTGGCACCAGACGAATTCCGCGTTCGCGAACCGCTTCAGTTCCTTGACGGTCGCCTGGGCAGGGAACGGATAGAACTGCTCGACGCGCAGGAGGTAGATGTCGTCGATGCCGCGTGAATCGCGTTCCTCGAGGAGATCGAAATAGACCTTGCCCGAACACATCACGACGCGCCGGATCTTCTTGTCCGTCGCGAGCGTCGTGTCGGAACGGCCCTTTTGGGCATCGTCCCAAAGCACGCGGTGGAAGCTTGATCCGGTGATGAAGTCCGCCGAGTCGCTGACGGCCAGCTTGTGGCGCAGGAGCGACTTCGGCGTCATCAGCACGAGCGGCTTGCGGAACGAGCGGTGCATCTGGCGCCGGAGAATGTGGAAGTAGTTCGCCGGCGTCGTGCAGTTGGCGACGATCCAGTTGTCCTCAGCGCACATCTGCAGGAACCGTTCGAGCCGGGCGCTGGAATGCTCCGGGCCCTGGCCCTCGAAGCCGTGCGGCAGCAGGAGGACGAGCCCGCTCATCCTGAGCCATTTCCGCTCACCGGACGAAACGAACTGGTCGAACATGATCTGCGCACCGTTGGCGAAGTCGCCGAACTGCGCTTCCCAGAGCACCAGCGAACTCGGCTCGGCAAGCGAATAGCCGTATTCGAATCCGCAGACGGCGTATTCCGAGAGCATGGAATCGATCACCTCGTAATGCGCCTGCCCCTCGGAGATGCTGTTCAGCGGGTAGTGCCGTTCCTCGGTCTCCTGGTTGACGAATCCCGAGTGGCGCTGGCTGAACGTGCCACGCGTCGAATCCTGTCCCGAAAGACGTACCGGACAGCCCTCGGTCAGAAGCGACCCGAAGGCCAGCGCCTCGCCCGTGGCCCAGTCGAAACCCTTGCCGGTCCTGAACATCTCGCGCCTGGTGGCCAGCAGTCGGTCGACTGTCCGGTGAAGCGGGAAGTCCCTTGGCGCCGTCGTGAGCGCGCGCCCGATTTCCGTCATCGTGGACTTCCTTATCGCGGTCTTGCCGCGCTGATAGCTCTTGCCTTCCTTGTCGAGATGGCTCCAGCGCCCGTCCAGCCAGTCGGCCTTGTTCGGCCGGTAGGCCTTGCCGGCCTCGAACTCCTCGTTCAGGCGTGCCTGGAAAGCCGCCTTCATGTCCTCGATCTCCCCCTCGGGAATGAGGCCGTCCTGCACGAGGCGATCAGTGTACTGCGACAGCGTCGTCTTGTGGTTCTTGATCCGCTTGTACATGATCGGGTTGGTGAACATCGGCTCGTCGCCTTCGTTGTGTCCGAAGCGGCGATAGCAGAACATGTCGATCACCACGTCCTTGCCGAACTTCTGGCGGAACTCGGTCGCGACGCGCGCGGCGTGAACGACCGCCTCCGGGTCGTCTCCGTTGACATGGAAAATCGGCGCCTCGACCATCAGCGCGATGTCGGTGGGATAGGGGCTTGAGCGGCTGAAATGCGGCGCCGTCGTGAAGCCGATCTGGTTGTTCACGATGATGTGGATCGTCCCCCCCGTCTTGTGGCCCCTGAGGCCTGACAGGCCGAAACACTCTGCAACGACTCCCTGGCCGGCGAAGGCGGCGTCTCCGTGGAGGAGGATCGACAGGACCTTCGTGCGCCCGGTGTCGTTGATCTGGTCCTGCTTCGCGCGCACCTTGCCGAGCACGACCGGATTCACGGCCTCCAGATGGCTCGGGTTCGCGGTCAGGCTCAGGTGCACCGTGTTGCCGTCGAATTCGCGGTCCGAGGACGCGCCGAGGTGGTACTTGACGTCGCCGGAACCGTCGACTTCTTCCGGCTTGAAGCTGCCGCCCTGGAACTCGTTGAAGATCGCCCGGATCGGCTTGCCCATCACGTTCGCCAGGACGCTCAACCGGCCCCTGTGGGGCATGCCGATGACGATCTCCTCGACACCGAGGGCGCCGCCTCGCTTGATGACCTGCTCCATTGCGGGGATCAGGCTCTCGCCGCCGTCAAGGCCGAATCGCTTGGTGCCGGTGTACTTGACGTGCAGGAACTTCTCGAATCCTTCCGCTTCCACGAGCTTGTTCAGGATCGCCTTCCTGCCGTTCTGGGTGAAGGCGATCTCCTTGCCGAGGCCCTCGATCCGCTCCTTGAGCCAGGAAGCCTGCCCGGGGTCGGAGATGTGCATGTACTGCAGGGCGAAGGTGCCGCAATAGGTTCGTTTCACGAGCGCGACGATCTCGCGTATCGAGGCGGTTTCCAGCCCGAGGACGTTGTCGATGAAGATCTGCCGGTCCATGTCGTCGCTGGCGAAGCCGTAGGACCTGGGATCGAGCTCCGGGTGGGGTTCCTCGTCGCGCATGCCGAGAGGATCAAGGTTCGCGACGAGATGGCCTCGGATCCGGTAGGCCCGGATCAGCATGAGCGCGCGAACCGAATCGAGCACTGCGCGGCGCACCTGTTCGTCCGCGAGCCTGATGCCGGCTTCCGCCGCCTTGGCCGCGATCTTGTCTCCGGCCTGCTTCTGTGCAGCGGGGCCGAGATCGCCCCACTGCCCGTCGAGCGCGGCGGTCAGTTCGTCGCAGGGAGCGGGCGGCCAGTCAGACCGGGCCCAGCTCGGTCCAGCCGCCTCGGCCCGTGCGTCCGCCTCGGCGTCGCCGAGTTCGTGGAAGAACTGGCGCCAGCCCTCGTCCACCGCGTTCGGATTGCCGGCATAGCGCGCGTACAGCTGTTCGACATATGCGGCGTTATGGCCTTGGAGAAAGCTGGACGCCTTGAAGATGTCATTCGGGGATTGCTCGGTCATGGCAAACCTCCAGTTCGGATGTGAAGTTTCGGGCGGGAATTGACGTTCGGCCAAGGACCGGGGCCGGTCTTGGCGAAGTGCACTTGAGGGTCGGGCACGGCGGCCGCGTGCCGCCCGGGAGGCAGGATGCGGTGCAGCAGGGCCGGGAACCTCGTGCCGCGTTCCATGGCGCTACCCGATCGCTTCCAGCATTGCCTCGCCGAGGCCGGACGGGCTGTCCGCCACGACGATGCCAGCGGAACGCATGGCCTCGATCTTGTCGTCCGCGCCGCCCTTGCCACCGGCGACGATGGCGCCCGCGTGGCCCATGCGGCGGCCCGGAGGGGCAGTCCTGCCGGCGATGAACCCTGCGACGGGCTTCGCGCGGCCCAGCTTCGCCTCGTCCTTGAGAAACTGGGCAGCGTCCTCTTCGGCGCTGCCGCCGATTTCGCCGATCATCATGATCGACCGGGTTTCCTCGTCGGCCAGGAACCATTCCAGCACGTCGACGTGTTCGGTTCCCTTGATCGGGTCGCCGCCGATTCCGACGCAGGTGGACTGGCCCAGCCCGACATCCGTGGTCTGCTTCACGGCTTCGTATGTCAACGTGCCGGACCGCGACACGACGCCGACGGAGCCCTTCTTGTGAATGTGGCCAGGCATGATGCCGATCTTGCATTCCTCGGGAGTGATCACGCCGGGGCAGTTCGGGCCGACGAGGACGGACGTTCCGTCCTGCAGTGCGCGCTTCACCCTCATCATGTCGCGCACGGGAATTCCCTCGGTGATCGCCACGATCACTTCCATGCCCGCGTCGATGGCCTCGAGAATGCCGTCCGCGGCAAAGGGAGGCGGCACGTAGATCGCCGTCGCGTTGGCGCCGGTCGCGGCGCGTGCCTCGTGAACCGAGTCGAAGACAGGCAGGCCGATATGCTCTTGGCCGCCCTTGCCGGGGGTCACGCCGCCCACCATCTTCGTGCCGTAATCGATCGCCTGCTGCGAGTGAAACGTTCCCTGGCTGCCTGTCAGGCCCTGGCAGATCACCCTGGTGTTCCTGTCAATAAGTACCGCCACTACACTGTCCCATTCAAACCCGGCTGGTTCCTCTCGCGGAAGCGGGCCCCCGGGAATTCCGGCCCGCCGCCCTGATCATGTCTCAACCCTTCACGGCCTTGACGATCTTTTCGGCTCCGTCCTTCAGGTTGTCGGCGGCGATCACGTCGAGGCCGGAGGAGTCGATGATCTGCTTGCCGTCATCGACATTCGTGCCTTCGAGGCGGACCACGAGCGGCACCTTGAGGCCGACTTCCTTCACGGCGGCGACGACGCCTTCGGCGATGATGTCGCAGCGCATGATGCCGCCGAATATGTTGACGAGAATGCCCTTCACGCTCGGATCCGAGGTGATGATCTTGAACGCCTCGGTCACCTTCTCCCTGGTCGCGCCTCCACCCACGTCGAGGAAGTTGGCGGGTTCGGCGCCGTAGAGCTTGATGATGTCCATTGTGGCCATGGCGAGGCCCGCGCCGTTCACCATGCAGCCGATCTCGCCGTCGAGCGCAATGTAGTTGAGGTCGTGCCTTGATGCCTCAAGCTCCTTGGGATCCTCTTCGGTCGTGTCCCTGAGCTCGGCGATGCCGGGCTGGCGGTAGAGGGCGTTCGAGTCGAATCCCATCTTGGCGTCGAGGCACTTCAGGTCACCCTCGCCGGTCACGATCAGCGGATTGATTTCCAGCATCTCCATGTCCCTGGAGACGAAGAGGTCATGGAGCTGGCCCATCAGCCTGACGCATTGCTTGACCTGGGGTCCTTCGAGACCGAGCGCGAAGGCGATCCGGCGACCGTGGAAGGCCTGGTATCCCGTCGCGGGATCGACGCTGAAGGAGAGGATCTTTTCCGGGGTCGCTTCCGCGACCTCCTCGATGTCCATGCCGCCCTCGGTCGACGCGACGAAGCTGACGCGACTGGTGCCGCGATCGACCAGCAGCGCGAGGTACATCTCGCGGTCGATGGTGGACCCGTCCTCGATGTAGATGCGGTTGACCTGCTTTCCGGCCGGTCCGGTCTGCTTGGTGACCAGGGTCCGGCCCAGCATGCGGCGAGTCTCTTCGGCGGCCTCCTGTGCGGAGCCGGTGATCCGCACGCCGCCCTTCACTCCGGCGTCCGGTTCCTTGAAGGTGCCTTTCCCGCGTCCGCCTGCATGTATCTGGGCCTTCACGACCCATGCCGGCCCGTCCAGGGCGCCTGCCGCGGTCTTCGCGTCCTCGGCCTTCAGGACCACGCGCCCGTCGGACACCGGAGCTCCAGCATCGCGCAGCAGCGCCTTTGCCTGATACTCGTGAATGTTCAACGCTGCCCCCTGATCATGTTGCGCTCGATGCAGTCACGTCCAAGAACACCCGTGTCTTTTGGCGATCAACAGGTTATTCGGGATTAGGTCAAAATGTCCCACTTTTGTGATCACTTAAATTTTTGCGTGATCACATGAGGCGTGATTGCCGCTTCGAGGGGGCGCTGGCACGTCAGAATCCTGCAATCGGGATTGCGCTCATCGCCAAGACATTCGTCGCCCAGGGTGATTCCCTAGGGAGGTCCATGTGACTGTTCGCACGCCCCCGGAACCGGACGCTTCGAAATCATGCCTTGCGGCGAGGTCATAATTGACCGCCTTCGCCGATTTCGCGTTTCTCATGGACGGTTTCAACCCCTTGACCGTTCCATGCATGGCAGGAGTGGCGCTCCTGGCGGGCGCAGGAGAGAAGAGGAGGCCGGAACACCGCGGCACATTCGCCTCCGGTCCGGCGGACGGCGTCAAAGGCAATCGCGCTTGACCCGGATTCGCCCAGCGCTATCGCCAGTTTCTGGCCTGCGGCGCAGGTGTCGTTGTGGTAGAAGGGGGGCTGCGCTTCGCCGCTCGCCGTCCCTGTTCCCGTTTCCGATGCCCTGCAAGGCCCATGCCCGTCAAGGGAGCAATTTCCGGATGGGTCAGCCCGACCTTCGCGCGCCCTCCCGCCGATCTCTGACGGAAAAAGGCTGCCGGGAAAGGCAGACGGGAAAAGGCGGGTTGCCTTTGGGCCACTATCGACATCGGTCACGCTACGGAAGTTCGGCGACGCGGAGCGCCAAGATGGTTCTCGGAGTGGTGTCAACTGGTCTGGTCGCGCGCGGGTTCAAGCAGGCGACAGTGAGCAACCGTGCGCCGTCCAACCTGGCACGCATGCCCGCCTTCACCGATTGCCTGGCGATTCTTCGCCCAACGGTTTCAGTGAACCTCCCGGATCAGGGGAGCGCCTCTGCCGGGCACCGACAGACCCCATCGCCGTTCCTCGGACATCGGGGGCTGAACGGTTTGGCGCCAAGCGTACCGCCAGGCACGTGCCCCCGTACATCCGATCCTTACGACACAGGTTCCCAAAGCTCGATCGCGTTGCCCTCAGGGTCGTGGATGCGGGCGAAGCGGCCAATGCCCTCCATCTCGCTTTCGTCGCTGACCTGTATGCCTGCGGACGTAAGTTGGGAGATCATTGCATCCAGGTCCGCGACGCGAAGGTTCAGCATGAAGGTCTTGTCCGCCGAGAAATAGTCCGTGTCGGCAGAGAATGGCGAGAAGATCGTGACCCCGGCCTCGGTTCGCCAGGGCGTCATGTCCATGTTCGTTGGGGCCGGATCGATGCCAAGGTGATCCCGGTACCAGTTTGCAAGTCCCTCGGGGTCTTGGGCACGAAAGAAGAACCCGCCGACTCCCTGAACTTTCTGCATGCTGCGTCCTCCCGTCTGTGCAGTGACTACATTGGATGCCGGAGAATGCCAATCAATTCGAAATGGTCTGACATGGCGCCGATCCCGTCCCCTGAAACGGTGCCTTGTCGAACTGATGCCGCCCGGCGCGGCCGCCGGCCACCAGCGCGCCAGGGAGCCGCGAGGGGGTCAACGGCTGGCCGCAGATCTGGTCAATGCCGGCCAGTCCGGGTGCACCCCGTCCAGCATTCGGTCGGTGCGAGCTTCATGGCCATTTCCAGGCGGCGTGGAGATCGTGCAGAACGATCAGGGTTCCCGGAGCCTGCGCGCGGAAAACGATGCAGTTCGGGCGGATGAACGGTTCCTGGCGCCCTCAACCCTCCCGGGACGGCCACGTCATGGTTGAACTTGCAGCCGCGCGAACTTGCCTTTGACCTTTTCCACCAGGGCAAGGGCTGCGGCGTGGCTGCCAGCCGAAATCCGCTCAGCGACCAACATCGGGTCGGCAACCGCCACAATTCCCCACTTGATCTCAGGCATGGCGTTTCCCGTCGGCCAGCGCTCGGGCCTCGTGCATCGCCCGTTCGTGCAGTTTTGCCGGGCGCCCGTCCGCCAGCCCCCTGGTCCGGAACCATTGGTCGTAGGCGGCCGAGTCTGCAGTCAAGACGGCCGACGGACCGGGCAGTGGCGATTCAGCCCGATGCGCCCCAGTCGAACTCGTGCAATTCCTTCCATTGGAGTGCGCCGCTGCGGTTGGACAATTTGGCGATTCAATTTTCCCCCATCCGGGGCCTTCTGCAAGGAGGTTCCATGACCAGGAGACACCGAAGACACAGCACCGCGAAGAAACGCGAGACGGTCGAGGCCTACCTGAACGGAGAGGCGCTCCAGGCCCTGAGCCGTCGTCATGATGTTTGCCGCAGCCTCATCCGCATCTGGATCGAGAAGTACGAACGCGGATCCTACGACGATGACGCAGCCGACTTGCCACGCTTCATTGAAGGCATCTACAACGCCACCCGACTGCATTCGGCGCTCGGATATCTGAGCCCGAACAAGTTCGAGGAGATCAACGCCCTGGATGGGTCAAGAAGTGCAGGCTGAACTGTCCAACCGAAAGGGCGCACTCCATTTTGTCAAAGTAAAATTGCACACTTTTCCAAGAAGGGCGGTCCGAGTTCGGGAGCGATCCTTCCTGGTTTCTTTTCCGCGCTGCGCGCCGGACGCAGGGTGCGAAGCGACCGGAGTCCGGCGCGCAGCGAACGGCGGAGCCGAGGCGGAGTTCTCGGAAGGCTCGCGGGCGTCGTCACTCGAGAGAAGCTTCGTGAAACGGCATGGTCGGCGCCCACCAAGCGGCTTGCTGCCGACCGTGGAATTGCCGGTTCATGCCTGGCGCGGGTGCTTGCTGCTTCCCCAGGCTGGAAGGGCCGGCCCGACAAAAACTCGCCGAATCGGAATCGCGGGACTGTCGAAGCCCGCTTGATGCGCAGTCGCCTGTAGGGTCGTGGCTCCGGACCCGCAGGCTGGAAACGGCCCTATCCGAGCCCGCTGTCAATTCCCTTGCAGGCCTCGACCAGGCCGCTGACGGCTTCGACGGACTTGTCGAACATGGCCCTTTCGTCCTCGGAAAGGTCGATCTCGACGATGCGCTCGATGCCGCCCGCGCCGATGACGGTGGGGACGCCGACATACATGTCCTGCAAGCCGAAGGCGCCGTCGACATGCGCGGCGCAGGGCAGCAGGCGCTTCTGGTCGCCGAGATAGGCGGCCGCCATCTCGATGGCGCTCGTGGCCGGTGCGTAGAAGGCGGAGCCGGTGCCGAGCAGGCCGACGATTTCGGCGCCGCCGTCGCGTGTGCGCTGCACGATGGCGTCAAGCCTCTCCTGGGTTGTCCAGCCCATTTCCACAAGATCGGGCAGCGGGATGCCGCCGACCGTGGAATACCTGACAAGGGGCACCATCGTGTCGCCGTGACCACCGAGGACGAACGCGGTGACATCCCTCATCGAGACTTCGAACTCCAGGCTGAGGAAGTGGCGGAACCGGGCGCTGTCGAGAACGCCGGCCATGCCGCAGACCTTGGAGTGGGGCAGACCGGAATACTCGCGCAATGCCCAGACCATGGCGTCGAGCGGGTTGGTGATGCAGATCACGAACGCATCGGGTGCATGCGCCTTGATGCCGTCGCCGACGGCTTTCATGACCTTCAGGTTGATGCCGAGAAGGTCGTCGCGGCTCATGCCAGGCTTGCGGGGGACGCCTGCCGTGACGATGCAGACATCGGCTCCGGCGATGTCGGCGTAGTCGTTGGTTCCCTTGAGGCTGGCGTCGAAGCCCGCGACCGGTCCGGCCTCGGCGATGTCGAGCGCCTTTCCCTGTGGCGTGCCTTCGACGATGTCGAAGAGGATGACGTCACCCATTTCCTTGATTGCGGCGAGGTGCGCGAGCGTTCCGCCAATCTGGCCTGCACCGATGAGCGCGATCCTTGGTCTGGCCATGAGGGTCTCCTATCCATGTGATGTCGGTCTGGCTGGTGAGTCTGCTATTGAGTCTCCGCTGCCGATTCAAGTCATGCATGCGACCGGGGCGGTCACGCGACGGTTGCGCGCGGCGGGAATCGTCAACGAAACAGGCCGGTTGACCGCAAGGTGGGCCTTTCTGCCGCAGGTGTCCGGGTTGCGGGTGCCGGGCTGGACGTGCAGGTTGCGCGCAATCCAGGTCGTCTCGATCAAGGAAGGTTCAATGGCCGCTCCGCAAAGGCTTTGCCGCTCCGTTCTCTACGTGCCCGCGTCGAAGACCCGAGCCCTCGAAAAGGTCGGGACGCTCGATGTCGATTCGGTCATATTCGACCTGGAGGACGCGGTTGCGCCCGCGGAAAAATCTTCGGCCCGCGAGACACTTGCCGACGCCCTCGATGCGGGGGAATTCGGGCACAGGCAGCGAATCGTGCGCATCAACGGGAACGACACCGAATGGGGCGAGGCGGACGCGAGAGCCGTGGCCGACATGGCGTGCGATGCCGTGCTCTTGCCCAAGGCGGAAGATCCCGGGCAAGTGGAAGAGGTTGCCGCCTCGTGTCCGGAACGCCCGTCTGGTGCATGATGGAAACCCCGCGCGGCGTCCTGAACGCGCCCGACATTGCCGCGCTGCCCTCGGTCGAAGGCTTCGTTCTCGGCACGAACGACCTCGCCAAGGAGATCGGCTGCGCCACCGGAGGCGACCGGATGGCGATGATGACGGCGCTTCAGACCGCGCTTCTCGCGGCACGGACCGCTGGCATTGCCTGCGTCGACGGCGTGTACAACGCCTTCAGGGACGAGGAGGGGTTTCGGGCCGAATGCGAACAGGGAAGGGCGCTCGGCATGGACGGAAAGACCCTGATACATCCCTCCCAGATCGACGTCGCCAATGCGGTCTTTGCGCCGAGCGGCGCAGAAACCGAACTTGCGAGTCGGCAGATCGAGGCATACGACGAAGCCATTGCGCGCGGAGAGGCGGTGGCCGTGGTTGACGGGCGAATCGTCGAGAACCTTCATGTCGAGACGGCCCGTGCCGTGCTTGCCAAGGCCGAAGCCATCCGCGAACGGGCAGGGGCATGACCCGGGACGCGCAACAGCGGAAGCGGCGGGCGCCTGAAGAAGCGGGACGCGGAGCTGCGGCCCGGGCATGGAGAGTGACGTGAAGGCGAGCCTGGGAAGGTTCTTCGAGGATTTCCGGGTCGGGGACACGATCCGGCACGCGGTTCCCCGCACCCTGGGTGACGGCGAGAGGGCGCTTTATCACGGGCTGTACCCGTCCCGGCACGCTTTCAATTCGTCCGTTGCGTTCGCGCGCTCCTGCGGACTGGACGGTCCCTTGGACAACCTGCTCGTGTTCCACACGGTCTTCGGCAGCACGGTCCCGGACATCTCGCTCAACGCGGTGGCGAATCTCGGCTACGCTGAGGGCCGCTGGCTCGTGCCGGTCCATCCGGGCGAGACGCTCGCGGCCACCTCCGAGGTCATCGGCGTGAAGGAGAACTCGAGCGGAAGGACGGGCGTGCTCTGGGTACGCACGGCCGGCTGGAACGAGCGAGGCGATGCCGTCCTCAGCTACGTCCGCTGGGTCATGGTGCGCAAGCGCGATGCGGACTCTCCCGCGCCGAAGCCCGTGGTCCCCGAGCTGTCCGAAAGCATCCGTCCGCAGGATCTCGTGGTTCCCCAGGGGCTTTCGTTTGACGGCTACGACTGCGGGCATGCGGGAGAGCCGCATCGCTGGGGCGACTACGAGGTCGGCGAGACCATCGATCATGTCGACCGGGTGACCATCGAGGAGGCCGAGCACATGCTGGCCACCCGCCTCTGGCAGAACACTGCCCGCGTGCATTTCGACGCCACGTCTCGCGAGGACGGGCGGCGGCTCATCTACGGCGGCCACGTGATCTCCATGGCGCGGGCTCTGTCCTTCAACGGGCTCGCGAACGCCCAGATGATCGTGGGCCTGAACGCCGGCAGCCATGTTGCGCCCTGCTTCGCGGGAGACACGGTCTGCTGCTGGTCCGAAGTGCTGGAGAAGGCCGAAACCGGCACGCCTGGTGTCGGTGCCCTGCGTCTCCGGCTCGTTGCGCACAAGCCCGAGGCGGCCCCCTTCGCGCTCAAGGACGAGGAGGGAAAGTACGTGGAAGGCGTCCTGCTTGACCTGGACTGCTGGGCGCTGATCCCGACGTGACGCGGCAGAGGCACAGAGTCGGCAGCCAACCCCGGTCCGGCGCTGATCCTGCCGGCCATGGATTTCGACGCTCTGGCCCGGCGGTGGGGTCCCGGGTGGATTCAGCGGTTGCGCGTCAGGCGGGTCCTGGGGGCATGGATCCCGGCCGTCGGGCTTGGAGATGCCTGCGATGCAGCGTCGCGGGGCCGTGACAAGCTCGCCGGTTCTGCTATGGAGGTCGGGACGCCCAAGAAACGGGAGCCACGGCATGGCCGACGTGAACCGGGGCAACAGGCCCCTGTCGCCGCACCTGACTGTATACCGTCCGCAGGTCACCTCGATGACGTCGATCCTGACGCGCATCAGCGGCAGTTCGCTCATCCTGGCGGCGCTTCTCGTCGTCTGGTGGTTCCTTGCAGCGGCGGTCTCGGCGCAGCAGTTCGCGCTGGCGGACGGGTTCATGACCTCCTGGTTCGGCGACCTGATCATGACGCTTTCGGCCTGGGCTCTCTGGTATCACGCGCTGGCAGGGTTGCGGCATCTCTACTGGGACACGGGCCGCGGGCTTGAGGTCGCGACCGCCGAGAGGTCGGGCATCGCGATCGTCGTCCTTTCCGTCGTCCTGACCGTCGCGACCGTTCTGGTCGTGTAGGGAGGTGCCGATGAACTACATGACCGACCGCAAGCGCGCAGAGGGCCATGGCTCGGCCCGCGAAGGAACGCGCAGGCACTGGGGCATGACGAAGTCCAGTGTCGCCCTGGCGTTTCTCGTTCCCGCTTTCGTTTTCACGTTCGGACCCATGCTTGGTAGGCCTCACGCCGACGTCTTGAGCTACTTCGCGCAGCCGTTTCCGGCCCTCGTTGCCGCGCTGACGATCATCGTGGGCCTGGTGCACTTCAAGAACGGCATCCAGATGGTGATCGAGGACTACGTGCACGGGGTTCTCCGGGAGTACACGATCATCCTGACAACCTGCCTCTGCTACGGCGCGGTGGCGGCCGGCCTCTTCGCCGTCGCCCGCATCGCGCTTTAGGGAAGACCGATGGCCACTTACGACTACGAGACGCACGAGTTCGACTGCATCGTGGTGGGAGCAGGGGGATCGGGTCTTCGCGCAACGCTGGGCATGGCAGAGCAGGGCCTGAGGACGGCTTGCATCACCAAGGTCTTCCCGACGCGTTCGCACACGGTGGCGGCGCAGGGCGGCATCGCGGCCTCTCTCGGCAACATGGGGCCCGACAGTTGGCAATGGCACATGTACGACACGGTGAAGGGGTCCGACTGGCTCGGCGACACCGATGCAATGGAGTACCTGGCCCGCGAGGCGCCTGCCGCCGTCTACGAGCTTGAACATTACGGCGTTCCGTTCTCGCGAACCGAATCCGGCAGGATCTACCAGCGGCCGTTCGGCGGCCACACGACGGAGTTCGGGGAGGGCCCGCCCGTGCAGCGCACCTGTGCCGCCGCAGACAGGACCGGACACGCGATACTGCACACGCTC
Organism: Paracoccaceae bacterium; assembly: GCA_965208685.1. Classification (GTDB taxonomy): domain Bacteria; phylum Pseudomonadota; class Alphaproteobacteria; order Rhodobacterales; family Rhodobacteraceae; genus JAJEFO01. The sequence goes on from CBDBPL010000007.1 coordinate 4,857,234, forward strand.
TACGGCCAGTCGCTGAAGCACGACGCGGAGTTCTACATCGAGTATTTCGCGATCGACCTGATCATGGCGGAGGACGGCACCTGCCAGGGAATCCTTGCCTGGAGCCTGGAAGACGGGTCGATCCACGTCTTCAACGCGAAGATGACGGTGCTGGCGACCGGGGGCTACGGGCGTGCGTACTTCTCGGCGACCTCGGCCCACACCTGCACCGGCGACGGCGGCGGAATGGCGGCGCGGGCCGGGTTGCCGCTGCAGGACATGGAGTTCGTGCAGTTCCACCCGACCGGGATCTACGGCTCCGGATGCCTCATCACCGAGGGCGCCCGCGGCGAGGGCGGCTATCTGACCAATTCCGAGGGCGAGCGGTTCATGGAACGCTACGCGCCCACCTACAAGGACCTTGCCAGCCGGGACGTCGTGAGCCGGTGCATGACCATGGAAATCCGCGAGGGCCGTGGCGTCGGTGCGGAAAAGGACCACATCCACCTGCACCTGAACCACCTGCCGCCGGAGACGCTTGCGGAGCGGCTTCCCGGCATCTCGGAATCGGCTCGCATATTCGCAGGCGTGGACCTGACGCGCGAGCCGATCCCGGTCCTGCCGACCGTGCACTACAACATGGGCGGCGTGCCGACGAACTACTGGGGAGAGGTGCTGAACCCGTCATCGGAAGACCCGGACCGCATCGCACCGGGCATCATGGCCGTCGGCGAGGCAGGCTGCGCAAGCGTCCACGGGGCGAACCGGCTCGGCTCGAACTCGCTCATTGACCTCGTGGTCTTCGGGCGCGCGGCCGCGATCCGCGCCGGCCAGGTCGTGGACCGAACAGGGGGCAATCCTGAACTGAACGAGGCGTCGGTCGACGCCGCCCTCGACCGGTTTGACCGGTTCCGGCACGCCGACGGCGCCGTTCCGACGGCGGAGCTCCGGCTCGAGATGCAGAGGACGATGCAGTCCGACGCGGCGGTCTTCCGCACCAGCAAGATCCTTTCCGAAGGCGTGGAGAACATGAAACGGGTCGCGTCGAGGATGGGCGACATCCATGTCACCGACCGGTCCCTCGTCTGGAATTCGGACCTGATGGAGACCCTGGAGCTCGACAACCTGATGGCGAATGCGCTCGCCACGATCGTCAGTGCCGAGGCGCGCAGGGAAAGCCGCGGCGCGCACGCGCACGAAGACTACCCGGAACGTGATGACGACGAGTGGCGCAAGCACACCCTGGCCTGGGTCGAGGACGGCGTGAGGCTGGACTACTGTCCCGTTCGGCTGGATCCCTTGACGGCCGAGGCTGACGGAGGGATCGAGCTCAAGAAGATTGCGCCGAAGGCGCGGGTCTATTGACGGCCTGCGGCATCTCTTGGTCAGGCGATCCGGGCTCAGCGCAGCTTTCGGGCCGGACGGCGGCCCGCCTGCGGACATTCGGCATTGCCGTCATGGCGGCGCTTCAGGCGGCATGCGGACCGGTCTCGCCAGAGCTGGCGGCGCGGCAGTGCGAGGAGCGCGCGCGGGCGGCCGACGGGCCCACCGGAACTGTCGGGGTCGGGTTCAACGACCGCGGCGAGACCCTCACGAAGCTGTCGATCACCATCGGGAGCGACTACGTCAGGGGTCTTGATCCCCACGAGGTGTATGAAAGCTGCGTTCGGCGGAAGACCGGCCAGGCGCCGATACGGCCCCTGGATCTCGGGGAATGAGCTGGTGAAGACGATGCGTCATTCGATCTTCATGGAACGTGCGCAGGGTGCCGCGAGAAAGGCATCGCGGGTGCTGGCAAGGGGGCGCGTTCCGCGCGTCCAAGTGAACTGCAAGGAAGGGGTCGTCACATGGTCCAACTGACTCTGCCCAGGAATTCAAGGATACGGGCCGGCAAGACCTGGCCGAAGCCGGAAGGAGCCGGGAACGCCCGCAAGGCGCGAATCTACCGCTGGAACCCGGATGACGGCGAAAACCCGCGGGTGGACACTTATCACGTGGACATGGACAGCTGCGGGCCGATGGTTCTCGACGTCCTCATCAAGATCAAGAGCGAGATCGACCCGACGCTGACCTTCCGGCGTTCATGCCGAGAAGGGGTTTGCGGATCCTGCGCCATGAACGTGGACGGGATCAACACGCTCGCCTGCACCTACGGCCATGACGAGATCAAGGGCGACATCAAGGTCTATCCGTTGCCCCACATGCCGGTCGTAAAGGATCTCGTTCCCGACCTGAGTCACTTCTACGCCCAGCACGCGTCGATCATGCCGTGGCTCGAGACCACGACGAACCGGCCAGGGAAGGAATGGAAGCAGTCGATCGAGGATCGCCGCAAGCTCGACGGCCTCTACGAGTGCGTGATGTGCGCGTCCTGCTCCACTTCCTGTCCAAGCTACTGGTGGAACGGCGACCGCTATCTCGGGCCGGCGGCGCTCCTGCATGCCTATCGCTGGCTTGTCGACAGTCGCGACGAAGCGACCGGCGAGCGGCTGGACGACCTCGAGGATCCGTTCAAGCTGTACCGCTGCCACACGATCATGAACTGCGCCAAGACCTGCCCGAAGAACCTCAATCCGGCTAAGGCGATCGCCGAGATCAAGAAGATGATGGTCGAACGCATCGTGTAGTTGCGACCGTCCGCTCCTTGGGGCAGGTTCCGCGAAAGGGGAGGCGCGAGATGACGGTTTCATTGCTGGTCGGCACCACGAAGGGCTTGTTCCAGGTCACGTCCGAGGATCGCGCGGCGTGGTCTGTGGACGGTCCGCACTGCAATCTCTGGCCGATCAACCACGCGATCGGGGATGCCGGTAAGGGCGTGATCTGGGCCGCCGGCGGCGGCGACTGGGAGGGTGCCGGCGTCTGGCGCTCGGAAGACCGCGGCGCGTCCTGGACCCTGTCGAATCTCGCGCACGGGCAGAGCGAGGCGTTCTTTGCCGAGAACGACGAGGTGGCAAAGCTGTTCGACTGGAAGCCTTCGCCGCCGGCGCCGTTCACGGGAGAGATCTCCGCGCTCTGGTCGCTTGGCCGGGTCGGCGACCGTCTCTATGCCGGTTCGAAGCCCGCGACGCTTTTTGCCAGCGATGACGGCGGCGAGACCTGGGACAAGGTCAGCTCGCTCTCCGACCATCCCTCGGCGGCGGAGTGGCAGCCCGGGGCGGCGGGCCTGGTTTTGCACACGATCGTTGCCGATCCCGGCAACCCCGAGAAGTTCTGGCTCGCGATCTCGGCGGCCGGGGTCTATGCGACCGAGGACGGCGGCGAAACTTGGGATCGCCGGAACCGGCTTTCAAACGCGGAGGCCTGCGGGCATCACGACCATCCGGCGGCGCCGCGCGACGGCCAAACCGGGCATTGCGTCCACAACATGGTGCGCGCCGACGGAACGGGCGACCTTCTCTACCAACAGAACCATCATGGCGTGTACAGGAGCCGGGACGGCGGGCGGAGCTGGGACGACATCACCGAGGGCCTGCCTTCGACGTTCGGGTTCCCGGTGCAGGTTCATCCGCGCGACGGCGCGACGATCTGGACGCTGCCGCTCAACGGCGACGGGATCGGGCGCTACCCGCCCGACGCGGCGGCCGCGGTCTGGAAGTCGACCGACGGCGGCGAGAGCTGGGAGGCGAAGCGGGTCGGGCTGCCGCAGGCCGGGTGCTATTTCACGGTTCTCCGGCAGGCGATGTCGGGGGATGCGGGTGATCCTGCGGGGATATATTTCGGGACGAATTCTGGGTCCGTCTTTGCCAGCACCGACGAGGGCGAGAGCTGGGACGAGGTCGCGCGGCACCTGCCGACGATCCTCTGCGTGGAAGCACTGGAGACCTGAACCGGCGAGCGTGGATTGAGGCGCGCAGGCGGATAAGGCCGTGCGGACCTTGAATTCCGGCTTTTCCGGGCGTTTGCTCGGAAGAGAGGTCCTGGAGTTGCCCAATGCCCGAGCCGTCTGATGCCGAAGCCCGCCGCGCCGTCGAGCCGGTGATCTGCTATCCTTCCGAAGTGCTGGCGCCGCCTGATCTCGACGCCTACCGTAAGGCCTTCGCGAACTTCCGGAAGACGGACGAAGTGCACGTGCCACCGCGCGACGCCGCGACGTTCCGCGTGCCTTGCGGGGGCGTGTTCCGGATCTCCTCGATCGAAGGGCCGCAGGTCGGGGACCTGAATCTCTGGAATGCGGATGATGTCGGCGAGCACTTCTACTCCGGCAAGACCCGCGCCCTGCACGGAACCCATGTGAGCGTGGGCGACCGGCTGTGGTCGAACCTGCCTCACCTCAGGCCGATGGCGACAATCATCGAGGACACGCTCGCCTGGTACGGAGCTGACGAATTCGGTGGGCGGGTGCACGACGTGATCGGCACGCGGTGCGATCCCTATACCGGGCGCCTGCTGTCGGGAGCCGACTATCACCATTGCTGCCATTCCAACCTGACGCGGACGCTCGCGGACGCGCTCGGCATGTCCCTCGACGAGAGCGAGCCGCATGTGCATGACGTCTTGAACGTGTTCATGTGCACCGGGTTCACGCGGGAGAAGGGGGAGTATTTCATGAAGGCGTCGCCCGTGCGCCCGGGAGACCATATCGACTTCCTTGCGGAGATTGATCTCCTCGGGGCGTTGTCGGCATGTCCGGGCGGCGATTGCAGCGCGACTCATTCTTCGGACGAAGCGGCTTGTTTCCCGCTTCAGGTTGAGATCTTCGAGGGTGACCTTCCCGACGGGTGGCGGAGTCCTGATCGGAGTTCCTACGGTCGTTCTCATGGCCAGTAGAGCCGGATGGTTGGGGCGGGAAAATTCGCGGTGGAGCCCTTGCACTCCTGCAATGCATGGACTAGCTAAGGTTTCTCTTGGCGCGGGGTGGAGCAGTCCGGTAGCTCGTCAGGCTCATAACCTGAAGGTCGTAGGTTCAAATCCTACCAAACAAGGACTTTTCTGCGGAAATCTCGGTTCCCGACATCGAGCGATGATTTTGAATGGGAATCCTATGGGAATCACGAGAATTGCATTTCGAGGCTGTCCGACGGCGGTGATTGACCATTGTTCGGGTGCAACGGGGCCGGAGACGCCCAAGCAATTGGAGGTGCCCGCAGCCTGGCGGGAAATCGGTCCGGCACGATGATTCCGAGGGCATGGGCATGGCCCGCTCGCGTCTTGCCGCGCGTTCACCGGTGGTCCGGCCCTCTCTGAACGTCGACCTGACCGCGAAGGCCGCATTGCCCGCCGCAAGTTCGAGGGATTTCGCCATCTGGATCGCGCCTGTATCGCCGCCAGCGAGGTCGGCGACTCCGCACGCTGCGACAAACGAAACGTCGTCGGTGCAGTCGACGCGTGCCACGGCGGCGCCCTCCATGTCGAGGAGCCGAGCGTTCGAAGACCCCCGTCAGGAATGCCGCATTGTCGAGGAAGGTCCCACCGAAGCCCCCGGAGCCGCCGGCCTCGAGGCCTGCTCGAATTCGCATGGACGGCCTGGCGCAGGTCCGGCATGCCCTTGCCGAATGGATGCGGCCCGCAATTCCTGGCCCGCGTCTTCCGTATCGCCAGGTGCCGGGTCGGGAAGGCATCGTTTCGATTGCGGACAGGGCATTCGACTTGGCTTCCGGAGCCTGCGACGCTCTACCGGAGCCAGGCTCTTGTCCGCGGGCGCGGTCCGCCGGAAGCTTAGACAACCGCGATTCGCGCGCGACACCTGTGCACATTCCCGGGCCGAGCCATGGACAGGTCCGGCGGCGGCGCAACGGCACTGCCGGTTGAACGGCGCATGGAAACACGGGCTATTCGCCCGGAGCCAATCGGAGCGACACGGTTGCCGACTCCCGACGTTGCCCTTGCGCTCTTGAAGAGCACGTTCGGCCACGACCGGTTCAGGCCGGGACAGGCGGACATCGTCGCGGCGCTGCTGGCAGGCGACAGCGTACTGGCGGTGATGCCAACCGGCTCGGGCAAGTCGATGTGCTACCAGCTTCCGGCCCTGGCGACCGAGAGCCTGACCGTGGTGGTGTCGCCGCTCATCGCGTTGATGCGCGACCAGGTGGCCGCGTTGCGTCTCAACGGCGTGGCGGCCGGCGCGCTCAATTCGGCAACGCCTCGGGCGGACGCCGCCGAGACGCACCGCCAGCTGCGGGAAGGCCGGTTGCGCCTGCTCTACATTTCGCCTGAGCGGCTCATGCGACCGGAAGTCCTGGAGGGACTCTCCCGCCACGGTCCGGCGCGATTCGCCATCGACGAGGCGCACTGCATCTCCCAGTGGGGCCATGACTTCCGTCCGGACTACCGTCGCCTGGCCGAGCTGCCGGAACACTTCCCCGACGCCCGGCTCAGCGCCTTCACGGCGACCGCGGACGCCGTCACGCGCAAGGACATCGTCGAGCGACTTTTCGGCGGCCGGGCAAAGGTGTTCGTCGCGGGATTCGACCGTCCGAACCTGCAGATCGGCATGGCGCCCCGCATTTCCGGACCGCGACAGATCGACGACCTGCTGGACCGGCACTCCGGGCAGTCCGGCATCGTCTACACCTTGTCGCGCAAGGAAGCCGAGCGAACGGCGCAGCGCCTGTCCTCGAGCGGGCGCACGGCGCTGCCCTACCATGCCGGCATGGATCAGGCGGTCCGCGACCGGCACCAGGACCGCTTCCTTTCCGAGGACGGCGTGATCGTGGTCGCCACCATCGCCTTCGGCATGGGCATCGACAAGCCCGACGTGCGATTCGTCGCCCACGTCAACATCCCGTCCACGGTCGAGGCGTACTACCAGGAGATCGGTCGCGCCGGGCGGGACGGATTGCCTGCCGAAACCCTGATGCTGCACGGCATGGACGACATACGGCTGCGCCGCCTGATGATCGACGACTCCGACCGGCCCGACGAGGCCAAGCGCGTCGAGCATCAGCGGCTGAACGCGCTGCTCGGCCTGTGCGAAACAGCGGGCTGCCGCCGCCAGGCCTTGCTCGGCTATTTCGGCGAGACCTGCGCGCCGTGCGGCAACTGCGACCGCTGCCTCGCGCCGGTTGACACGATCGACGGCACGGTGATCGCCCAGAAGGCGCTGTCGGCCGCGCTGCGCACCGGCCAGCGCTTCGGCGCCGAGCACCTGATCGCCGTGCTGCGCGGCGAGACGACCGAGAAGGTCCGCCAGCACCGACATGACCGGCTGCCGACCTTCGGCGTGGGAGCGGACATCGCCAAGGCGCTCTGGCGCTCCTACCTGCGCCAGCTGGCGGCGGCGGACGTGCTGAGGATCGACATCGGCGGCTACGGCGCCCTGCAGCTCGGTGCCCGTGGACGCGCGGTGCTGAAAGGGGCCGAGAGCGTGGCGCTGCACGGCGAGGCCGCCAGGCCGTCCCGGGCGCGCAGGCAGGCAGCGGAATCCCCTGCGGGAAACGCCGACCCGGCGCTGCTTGCGCAGCTGAAGCAGGCGAGGCTGGAGATCGCAAGGGAGGAGGGGGTGCCGGCCTTCGTCGTGTTCCACGACCGCAGCCTCCAGGACATGGCTGCCCGCAAGCCGCAAAGCCTCGAACAGCTCGCCGATTGCCACGGCGTGGGCGCCTCGAAGCTGGACCGCTATGGCGAGCGGTTTCTCGCGACGCTGAAGGATGCGGCATGTTCCGGGCGGTCGACGGATGCAGCGGCCGGGGATGGGCGGCAGGGATAGGCAGGGCATTGCATCGAGTTCACGCCGGTCCGTGCTGCGTTCGGACGACGGAGAAATCGCCCGATCTCAAGTTCCTCGCCGTTGCAGGTTCCGCGTGTACTCGCATGCAGGGTAGTTCGAGCATCCGAGGAAGCGGCCGAACCTCCCCATCCTGGTCTCCAGCCAGCCTCCGCAGTCCGGGCATGCCTTGATCGAGCCGCCGCAGTCCCGGCAGCGAAACCCGTCGCCCGACCTGACAGGCAGGCCGGCGCCGCAACTCGGGCATGGACGCTCCGTGTGCTCGCAATGGGGCCAGTTCGAGCAGCCGTAGAAGACGTTCCCGTCGCGCGCGTTTTCCCGGCGTTCCAGGCGCCCCTCCTTGCACTGCGGACACGCCACGTCGCCTTCGGGCGGACGGCCGAACACGGTCACCCGTTCCCTGTCTTCGATCAGTTCCGTCGCGAACGCGGAAGGGGCGCCGCCCTCGGCAAGCAGGAACGCCTGCCGGCGCGCACGCGTCAGCGCCACGTAGAGCAGCCGCCTTTCCTCGGCGTTGGGATGCGACTCGGGTGCCGCCATCACCAGGTCCAGCAGCGGGTCGTCCGCGATCTCGACCGGAAACCCGAACCTGCCGGAGCACAGCCCGAGCACCACCACGTAGTCGGCTTCCAGGCCCTTGGAGCGATGCACCGTCATGTAGCTGAAGCGCAGGCGTGGATGCTGCTTCGCCAGGCTGTCGAGATTCAGGGGCTTCAGGTGACGGTAACGGCCCAACAGCAGGACGTCGGACGTCCCTTCGTGCCTTGCGGCGTCCTCGTCGATCCGGTCGAGCGCCTCCTTCAGCAACGAGAGCCCGCCCTCGCCCGGAAGGCCAACGTGCACCGCCGGGCATTCGGCCTTGCGCGTCGCGTGCACCGTCTTGCGGATCTGGGCTGGATTGCGCAGAACGAAGTCCGTCGCGACGGCGGAGATGCGGTCCGCGCACCGGAACGTGGTTCCCAGGTCGATGCGCTTGAACTCGCCGAACCGTTCCCCGAACTCCCGCATCACCGCGATGTCCGACCCGCCGAACCGGTAGATCGCCTGCCAGTCGTCGCCGACCGCGAGCAGCTGCGCGTCCGGAGAGCCGTCGAGCAGCGACTTCAGCAGGCGTGCACGCGCCGGGGAGATGTCCTGGAACTCGTCGACCAGGATGTAGCCGAAGGGGCTCCGGTACCTGCCGGCCTCCACATGTTCCGTCGCCCGGCTGATCATGTCGTGGAAGTCGATCTCGCCCGCGCGGACAAGAGTCTCCTGGTAGCGCTCGAAGACCGGGCCGAACACCGCCAGGAACGCCTCGGCCCGTCCGCCGTCATCAAGGGATCGGGCCCGCGCGGCGACCTCTTCCAGGGAATGCCCGCCGCCCTTGAAGTGCTGCAGGAAGGTGGCCAGGAGGCGGATGAACGGGTCGACCCGGCGCTGTTCCTCGAGCAGCGCGAACACGCGGTTCCGGGGGATCGGCGCCAGTTCCACGCCGTGCGCGGCGAGCTTCCGCTCGAGGTTCCGGATCAGCCGTCCGGCGGTGCGCTCATGCGTGAAGGTCTCGACCAGGACCGTGCGCCGTTCGGCGTGCACGTTGCGCTTCCACTCCATCTCCTCATGGTATCTTTCACGGTCGACGAACGGCGCCGTGTCTCCCCTTGCGTCGATCCCGAAATGCTCGATGTAGATTCCGTGTTCCGGGAGATGGAAGTCGGGCCTGTACTGGCGCCTCTCGGCCGTCGCGGTCTCATGCTCGTAGGACGCTTCGTACCGGTAATCCACGCCGTTGAGATGGAGGAAGTTCGCTATCTCGCATTCCTCGAAGCTCTTCACCTCGTCGCCCTTCAGCGAACGGATCTCGTTCTTGCGGATGTAGTTCCAGTACGCCCCCCAGTTCGGGAACTCGTGCGTGCTCCTGTACGGCGCGAACTGGTCCTGGAACCACTCCACCACGTCTTCCGAAAGCGCGCCGTCGGCCAGGAGATCCGAAACGGTTCGCTTGAGCTGGTCGAACAGCGCCCGGTCGCTTTCCGCCGAACGGGCCAGCGGAGATCGCCTGCCTTCGGCGTCGCCGATGATGGCCATGCCCAGTCCGTGGAAGGTCCGGACCGCCACGTCGTGCGCGGCCGCCCCGAGGCGCCTGCCGATGCGTTCCTCCATCTCGCCCCTCGCGTCCCGGGCGAAGGCGAGAAGCAGGAGTTCGGACGGTTTCCGGTATCCCCTGCGGATGAGCCATCCGGCCTTTGCCACGATGACCGAGGTCTTGCCGCTGCCCGCCGCTGCGATCACCAGGTTGCGTCCGTCGTCGACGACCACCGCCCTGCGCTGCTCGTCCGTGAGAGGCCTGGCCTCGATCCGGTCGAACAGGTCGCGTGACCGGGCGAGCTCGTTCGCGACGAACGCCTCGTTGGCCTTCGAGCGGGCATCGTCCGGCGCCTCCAGGAATTCCGCGATCGCCCCCAGCATCCGGATTTCCGGAGCATCGGTCAGTGCCTCCGGCCAGCGGCTGGCGAGCCCGGCCGTCGCCTCCAGCGCGTCCCATTCGAGCCTTCGGATGTCGTCGGAACGAACGTATCGCGGCGGATCAGCGAGGCTGTCCAGGCGGTCGTTCACGGCGCGAATCGCATCGATCCGGGGCGCCAGCCAGCGGCGCCACCAGTCGGTCCTCGCCGTCTCGATCGCGTTCGCCAGCGCTCCCGCCTCGGCTCGGGCGAGGCCCGACACGGTGGCTCCGCCCGCCGAGTGCTCCAGCCTTGCGCCGGCCCAGCGCCAGCCCGAATTCAGCCGGACCGCTTCGATGTCGCTCAGGGGGATCTCCCGCGATCGCGAACCGAAGCCCAGCCTGACGCTGTCCGCCGTCACCGTTGCCGCCTTCGCCTGTCCCGGCCGGCACAGGGCGAAGAGCAACGAGGCCATGCCCCTTCTCCTGGCATGGAAAAGACTGCCCGCAACCCTGGCCTTCGCAGGCGGGCCGGGCGTTGCCGAACGGGGTGCTTCAGTCACGGCGATTGATGGTGGCGGTGGAAGATTTTCCGACACCGTTCGCCCATCCGGCATCCCGACTGCAACCGCCGTGACGAGGTACGTGGGGGGTGTCGGGCAGCAACGCGCGAGCCAAGGCAGGATTCCAGTGCCGGAATCCGGTCGCTGTTCCCGGGTTGCTCGTTGAACGGCGAATTCTCGTCATCCGGCACGACCACTATCGGATCCCGGTGCGTGGCGCATGCAGGACGCCACGGACGTGCGGGCATTCCTCGATGCCGGAATGCGGACAGGACTGGCCCGCAATGTATCCGCTCTCGCAATTTTCTGAAGGTGTCGAAAACAAGTCATGCCCGGAGACAGCTCAATTCACTTGCGCACTCTGCGATTTCGTATCGGATGCCGGGCGGTAGTTTCAAGGGAAGGCGTTCCGTGCAACATGCCCGTGAAGTCTGCGACGCCATTTCCGACATGTGCGCGTATCTTGTGGACACGATCGTGACCGGGGGCTGCGGGTGCGAACTTACGATGCATCGAACCATCTGCCTTGAGTGAAAGGGTTGGTTGGCATATCAGGCAGATCGCCAGACGGGCACGTCGGATTCGTGGGATCATTCGCAGCGGAGAATTAGGATGCCGACATGGACGGGGCAAGTGTTGAGTAATGGAAGGGTGGAAGTCACGTTTGAATACGACTTCTGGAACAAGAATGCAGAAAAACTGAGAGAGTTTGCGGAGACGTACAATTGTGATGTACGCTGTCCTTGGATGACAAGAATGTCGAAACATGTGCATTGCATAATGTGCCCCAATAGTAGGATTTTTGATAAGCTAGATAGGTGTTGCGTTAGGTACAAGTTGTTGCGTTAAGTACAAGTGTACGACGGGTGCTGAAATCCGTCATCGGAACCTTGGCATCATCCTGTGATGGACGTTCATTGGCGGCTGGCAGCCTTGGATCAGCATCTCCTCCACTTTGTCCATGACAAGCGGTGACGCTTATTCTCGTGCATGAAAATGCGTTGCTCCACCCTGAAACTTCGGTGCCCGCGCCGCGAATCGCTGACATCGGCCTTCAGCCCGGATCCAAGAACGAGCCTGCCGTCAACCCGAATACCGGTATGGGATCCAAGTGACACTTACGCACCAGCAGCTCAGAATCTCGAGGGCGAAGAACGCGTCCGACATCGCGCTGGTCATTAGTGTGGGGCGGATCCGAAGATTGGCTCAAGAGGGCAGGGAGGTTTGTGGGACAATGCGAGAGTCGGAGAAGTGGGTGAGACCTATTGACCCAGGAATCGGTCCCGGTGCCACTCAATGTAAGCAGAATGTGGCCATAGTTTTTCGCTGTCGGGCAGGTGGATTCGCTTGACCTGGTTGGTGAACAGGTCCTGGAATCTGCGCGGGACTCTGTTGTGTGCTACGAGCAGACTGTAATCGTCCCTTAGACTGATGAGATGGCGGTCGAAGAGCCAATGGCATGTGGCTGAAAGGGCAATGCCGTTAGGAACTATATCGGGCCCATCGTGCTTGACAGCGCGAATGTGCGCAGCTTGAACCTCTGCCTTGCCGCCGCCGTTCACAATCCGCAGTCCTGTCACAGCGCAGGTTTCCTTGTAAGCGGTAACCACTGAGCGCCGGAACACCCAATCTCTCAGAGGACGGTTCGATAGGATTCGGGAAATTTGGCGTTTCTGCTCCTCCGGGGCTGCTGTCACGAACGATTTGAGGATGCGGTCAGCTTCAGATTTCCCGTACTCGAGTCTGTGAGGATTTTCTCCGTGCAAAGTGTCAGAAAGTCCTGCGAACGTGATCTCGGCAAACTCTTCCTCAGATATTGTTCTGACGGACTTTCCTTGGAGAGCGACTCCGATTCTTGCGGAATCGGTCACTGAGTTGAGTTGGTCCTCATAATACTGCGTGCCCCTCTTGAGCGGGACGACTTGGTCGAATTCCAGGTAGTCGGTGACGCGGGCGTAAGAGGACTTCTCTGGATTGGATGGATCGGGTTCAATGCGAATGACCCGGGCTACGGCGATATACCCTTGACGACCGCCGCCGCGGCGAGATTCTCGAAAGATTATCCAGTCCTTTTCGGTGCGCTCGGCTTCCGCAAGGTCCTTATTTGGGAAATGGTAGCGACGACTGAGGTCGTCGTCGTACGCGGTGTCGGGGCGGGTGTCGAAAACGCCATTCATGGACTTGCCTTGGCTGCCGAACAGAGAGTGTGTACTAGATCATTCTTCGGTACGCGCAATGGCATTCTCAGCTGATTCGCGGGGGAGGTGAAGGAAGCAGGCGGTCTTCGATACATGACGAAATCGATGTTGTTCGTCTGCAATTCACACCCACCCGAATGGTTGCGGCGCCTGCCTGGCCCAGTCATCCGCTTCTCGCGCACTTACCTCCCGCTCGACCCGACTCAAAAGCTTGATCCAGCGGTCCGTGCATTCGAAGTTCGGTCTTGCGGGCGGATCCTTCGTGTCAACCAGATTTGCTTGCGAAGCGAACAACACCAGGGAGGTCTTGCCTTGATGCCGCGCACTCTTGTACCGGATTCCATCAAGGGGCTGTCCCTCGTGCCGGAATTCCGTCCGAACGAATTCCGTGACGACTTGGGGCGGGACGTACTCGACATGGATGCTACGGTCGCCGGCAATAGGCATCGACAGTTCCGCCGCGAAGTAATTCAGGAAGATCAGCGGCGGTCGAGGGTGGAATTCGAGGGTATCCGGGATCTCTTCAAATATGCTTGGAATCCTCGGGATGCGCGAAAGATCCAGTATCCGCATCTCCCTCAATGTCCGAAATTCTCCAACGGCGTAGCGATCGGCTCGGCGCTTCGGAATCCCGACAACCTCCCGTAGCGTCGTTTCCGGCTCTTCGCTGACGTAGAACATTACGATTCCGGGCGGGCTCATCCGGTTGGCGACGGTCGCCTTGTCGCGCGGCGGCGGACCGAGTTCGTCCGGGGTCGAGAAGCGTTCCGTCGGTCCTTGGCGCCGTGCGCGAAAGAGCGGGCGGTTCGCCGGCACAGTTGAGATAAGCTCGAATTTCTCGCACCAGTCCGCAAGCTCTCGCAACAGGGCGGAAGGGCTGAACAGTTCATCACCTTCGGATTCGCGCAGGAAGAAATGGCGCCTGTCATGCTTGATCAATTCACAGAACGCATCCCAGCTGTAGTTCAGCCTTTCATCCTGGCTCAGGGAATAGGGGTAGGGCCGGCACCAAAGGCGGTCTTCCGATCCGTTGCACAGCGCCTCCATCAACTTGCCGTCGTCGTCATTCGGCAGATCCCCGACATGCTCTTCTATCAGCTCACTCGTCGTCCAGGTCTTGTCCATGTAGTCGCCGGCCTCGCGGTCGTACGTCAGGACGTTTTCTGGGATATCGTATTCGCGTCCAATGCACTCGGCTATGTAGATCAGGACATCGACTAGCGGTGCTCCAATCGGCTCGGCCGCCTTCGACCCACAAAACGAACAGGCATTCTGGATGGCTTCACCTTCAACGAATCCGCGCAGGCCTTCGTCGTCAAAGCACCGCGCGCAAACGTACTCATGTGCATACGCCTGCGGATTGCCGCCTCCCAGGCGCTCTTGCACGTTCTTCCAATAGCCCATGCTTCTCTTTCTGTCCCACGCCGCTTGCTCTTAGCGACTGTATTGGCTTTGGGCTGTTGGGTGAACCGGCATAGAGCCGTGTTCTTGCCCGCGGCTGGCCTGTTCGTCTGTTAGACAGTTGCGGTGCTGGGACAGGAATTACGAGACCGCGGGGCGATTGCAGAATTGCCAGTTACGGAGACGACTTCTCCGGAGGCGCACGGGCGTGGATGGCCGTGCGCCATGTGCAAGCGGCTTGAGAGTCGGCGCGGGTGACGCAGCAAAGCTCTGCAGCGGGAATCCTGGCAGGCAGGGTTGCGGCCACTGCCTTCTCAGACATCGGTGCAACCCCCTCGAATTACGCCCAGAGACTTGGCCGGCTCGCCGCTCGCCACACCTGACGTGCGCCAATCCGGCACGTGACTTCGGATCCTGCGCCATCCCGAACGGCCGCTCCTGAGCGCCGAATCGTGATTGGCGATTCGCCCAGTTCGCCGTCTTGGACGGCCAGCGCAACGCCGATTCCGGCCGCTTCAGGGGGGTCGCTCCGGCGAGAGCCGCCGCGACCCGTCATCGTCACGTCCTCTCCTGTCCTCCCGGGACCGCGCCTGGGTGGCCGTTTTCGGGAGTCGAAAAACGACCATCCCCGGCGGCCGGGATTCCTGCTCTCGTTGCGGGACCTGCGTCCGCGCCGACCCGGCGCCGGCGCAACCCATGGAACACGAGGAGAGGGGAATGACGGAACAGACGATCTACCTGGACACGCAGCGGGCGGCCCGGCTTCTGGGGCTGTCGGCGAAGACGCTGTCTCGCTTTCGGGTCTCCGGGGGTGGGCCGGTCTTTCACAAGTTCGGCTCGCTGATCCGGTACCGGCGCGAGGATCTGGAGGCCTGGGCGGATTCGCGCCGCCGCGCCTCGACGTCCGACGACGGCACCGCGCTTTCGGGAGCGGGCCGGTGAGGGCGGGTGCGATGAAAGTGCCGACCGCCTGCAGCTGCGGCGCGGCCGCAGCGTTCGGCAGGGCCGCCCTGGCGTGCCTCGCGGCCGCCGCCGTCCTGGCGGTGCCGGAGATCGCGTCCGCGAGCACGGACACGACGTTCGACGCGCCGCTCGACACGGTCGAGGACATCGTGGGCGGCACGGGCGGCCAGCTGGCCGCCGCGCTCGCCGTGGGCGCGGCGCTGGTCGGCTCGGTGCTGAGGTTCAACGCCATGCAGCTGATGGGCGCCGTCGGCGTCGGCATCGCGGCGGGCGCCGGGACGGGCATCGTCACCGGCCTTGTCGGCACGGCGATAGTCTGATGGCCGATGTAGCCCGCCACGTCATCCCGCGCCGGCTCGACGACCCGGAGCGCTGGCTCTTCTGGACCGTCGACGAGGCGGCGGTCCTGATGGGCCCGGGGCTGCTCGGGCTCGCTGCCAACCAGTTCGTCCCGGGGCTCGTCGCGGGCGTCGGCGGCTGGCTGCTGCTCAGGCGCGTCAAGCGCGGGGGCGGGGCCAACGTCGCGCGGCATGCATTGTACTGGTTCCTGCCGGACTTCGTGCTGCGGCTCAGGGCGACGCCGCCGAGCCACATCAGGCGGTTCGTCGGCTGATGCGGCGGGACGGCATGGAATCCGCGTTCCGCCGGGTTCGGGACATACGGCTCGCGCTGGCGGCGCTGCTGGGGCTGTCGATGACGGGCAACGTCGCGCTCACGCTCGGCTTCGCCGGGCGGGAGACGGTGACGGTGCTGGTGCCTGCGACGGCAGGCCCGGCCTGGGAGGTCGGGAGCGGCGGGACCGGCGCAAGGTACCTCGAGGACATGGCGCGCACCGTCGCGGTGACGCTGCTCACGCTGACGCCGGAGAACGCGGGCCACGTTCGCCAGGCGGTGGCGCGGCTCTCTCACGCCTCGGCGCGGGGCGCGGTCGGAGCCTGGGTCGAGGCCGAGGCGGCGCGCATGGCGGGCCGCGACATGGCAAGCGCCTTCTACCCCATCGAGATCGAGGCCGATCCGGAAGGGCTCACGGCAGAGGTCGCGGGCGAGCTCGTGACCTGGATCGGCCGCGAGGAGGCCTCGCGCGAGGACCGGCGCTACCGGCTTGCCTTCCGGATCGACGCCGGACGGATCGGGCTCCTGCGCTTCGAACAGACGGAGAATGGAAAATGACACTGAGAGTCACACCGACACTGACATTGACACGTTTGCGTCCTCGCCGGGCGCTGATTGCTTCCCACGTCCTCGCAGCGGGACTTCTCATGGCGGCATCGACCGCGACGGCGATGCAGGTCTTGGACGCGGTCGACAACGCCGAGCTCGCTGCGGAGATCTCCGCGACCGGGGTCAGCCGAATCACGCTCGGCCACGACCGGATCGTCCGGGTGGTGCGGTCGCCGGACGGCTTCGCGGTCGAGCACGACGCCGCCACGGGCGACCTCTACCTGCGTCCCGCCGTCCCGCAGCCCGGAACGGCGGCGGCCGAATCGTCCGGGCCTGGCGTGGAAGGCATGCCCGTCCCGGATCCGGTCACGCTGTTCATCGGCACGGAGCGGGGCTTCACGTACCGCCTCGCGCTCGCGCCGACGGCGCGGGATTCGGCGCAGGTCCTGATCCGCAACGCGGACGCGATTCCTGCAGCCGTCACGACCGGTTCGACCTCAGGCGGCGACCCGCACGTCGCGGCGCTCGTGCGCCTGGTGCGTGCCGTCGCGCGGCGCGAACCGCTGCCGGGCCACGAGATTCTGGCAGGCGGCGGCAATCCCGCCCAAGGCATCCGCATCGTCGAAACCTGGCGGGGTCCGCGGCTTTCGGCGCTCGTGCTGGAGGCGGACGCCCTCCCCGCGCCTTCAGGCGGCAGCGCCGCTGCGGGCCTTGCCGGGACCCTGCAGGAAGCGCTGGCCACGGGCCGCCTTGCGGCGCTCTGGCTGGCGGGTCCGGACACGGGCCCGAACGGCGGACGGCTCGCGGTGGCGGTGGTCGAGACCGCCGGACAGGGAGAGCCGAGATGAACGCCCGCAACGGATTCCGTCATTCGCCGAGGCCTTTGCGGGACGACGGCGACGCCGGCGCGGTCCGGCGGCGCCAGCTGCTGCTCTTCTCGGTGATCGCGGCGGTTCTGCTGGCCGGCCTGGCCGCCTGGCTCGGCGCAGGCGGCGGCGGAAGCGGCGGGCCGGAGGGCGGCATCGAGGCCGGGATCGTGGAGCCGGACGCGGCCGAGAAGGTCTGGACGCTGCGATCCGAGGCAAGGCTCGGCGGGATCGAGACGAAGCTCCGCGAGATGGAGCGGGAGGCGCGGTCGCTGAGAACGGACAACGACCGGCTGGCCACGAGGCTGGAGGAGGACGCCGCGAACGCGCGGGACGTGATCGACCGCCAGGCGGCGATGATCGACGAGCTGCAGCGGCAGGCGGAGCAGCCGAATGCGGCAATCGACGATCCTGCGGGCGACCGGTGGTTCGAAGGACCTGCGGCGGGTTTCACGCCCGGGGGCGGTCCGCACGGGCAGGGCGCGCCGCTGGCGCCGCAGCGCATGATCGAGACCTTCGAGCTGAAGGGTGTGCCGCAGTCCGTGCCGGCCGGTCCGCTGGCCGGGGACCGGGGCGATCCCCGGAGCGGCGGCGACCTCGTGGCCGACGCCGTCGCGAAGCCGGTCTCGGACTGGCTCCCGGCGGGTTCGCATGCCGAGGCGGTGGTGCTGGCCGGGGTGGACGCCTCGGCGGGCGTCTCCTCGCAGGGCGACCCGCGCCCGGTGCTGATGCGGATCACGGGACCGGCCTGGACGGCCGCCGAGGACGGCATCGCGCTCTCCGTCGACGTGGACGGCTGCACGGTCACGGGCGCGGCCCACGGCGACCTCTCCTCGGAGAAGGTCTACGTGCGCTTCCGCACCATGACCTGCGCCGGGCCGCAGCCCGGCACGGTGGTGGAGACGGAGGTGGCGGGATTCGTCGCGGGCTCCGGCAAGACCGGGGTGCGCGGTCCCGTCGTGAGTCGCGAGGGCGCGCTCGTCGAGCGGGCCTTCCTCGCCGGGATGGTCTCCGGTCTCGGCCAGGGCGTCTCCCAGGCGTTCCAGCCGCAGGCGGTCGCGACCGGAAGCGGGGCCACGGTCGCCAACACGGGGATTTCCGACATCGGGCGGGCCGGCCTAGGCGCCGGGGCGTCGAGCGCGGGGCAGAAGGTCTCCGACTACATGATCCGCCGCGCCGAGCAGTACCAGCCGGTGGTCCAGCTGCAGGCCGGCACGAAGGTGACGCTGGTGTTCCTGGAGGGCGCCCGCATCGGCGGCGCGCCGCGCCCCGGCGGGCGTCGCGGAACGTTGCGGCATGAACCCTGAACTTGAGGAGAAACACGAGATGAGAACGTTCGAGACACGCGCCCCAAGACGGTCGGCAATGCCGACGCTCGCGCTCCTGGCCGCGCTGGCGCTGGCCGGCTGCTCGCGTGGCCATGTCGGCGAGAGCTGGCAGTGCCCGCTGGCGACGGGCGGCTCCTGCGGCAGCGTCGCCACCGTCGATCCTGCGGTGCCGGAAACCGCCGGCAGGACGGTGCCGGAAGCGCCGCTCTGGCGGAAGCGCGACGGCGCGGGCGACCTGTCCGAAGCGACCGTCTGCGCGGGCGACCTGTCCGAAGCGACCGTCTGCGCGGGCGGCTGCGGGGACGGATCCGGTCCCTTCGGCTGGCTCGGGCGCCTGCTCCCGGACAGCCACGGCGATGCCGACCCGCGTGCCAGGGACGAGGAAAACGGACCCGGGAATTACGTTCCGGGCGCGGACGCCGCGATCTCGTCGGCTGCGCTCTCCGCCCTTCCGGCCGAACCGGCCTTCGCGCTGCACGAAGCCGACGCGGAAGACAGGTACGGCGACGGTCCGCACGGCGACGGAATGCGCACGGACGAGGTCGTGGCGCGGATCTGGATCGCGCCATTCGTCGACGGGAACGGCGTCTACCGCGAGGCGGGCCACGTCCGCGTCGTGCTGGAGCCCGCCTCCTGGAGGACGGAATGAGCTGCCGCCGGCGGATCCCTGACGGCGCGCCTCCTCGAGCTCTTCGAGGGCCAGGAGGCGCCGGGTCCCTGGACGCCCCCGGACATGCCGGCGGCGCTGCATTCGCTGCTGCCCTGGCGCGCCTTCGACGAGGCGAGCGGGCTCTACGTCAACGCGGGCAGCACGGGGTTCGTCATGGAGCTGCCGCCCTTCGCCGGGATCGACGGCGAGACGCTGGGCGCGCTCGCGGGCACGCTGGCCGACGCCGCGCCCGAGCGCTGCACGCTCCAGGTGATCCACTGGGCGAGCCCGCGCTTCGGCCACGGCCTCCGGGCCTGGGCGGCGCCCAGGCGAGACGCAGGCGGCGCGCTGGCGCGGATGGGCGAGGGACGCAAGGAACTCCTGGCCCCCGGCGGCTGGCGGCGCCTGCATGCGGGCGGGCCGCCCTTCACGCTCTCCGACCACAGGGTGTTCCTGACCGCCTGCCTCGCGGGCGGCCCCGGTCCTGCAACCGAGACCGCGCTCGGCGCGTTCCGCCGCGCGCTGGAGGGAACGCTGGCCTCGGCGGGCGCGCAGGCGCGCAGGCTGGAGCCGGACGCGCTCCTGTCGCTCGCGGCGGAACTCGTCGCGCCGGACGTCGCCGGCATCCGCGACGGCGGGACGGAGCGGCCGCGCCGCCGCTGGTCGCCGCGCGACCCGATCCACGAGCAGTGCGCCGCGCCCGGGCGGGCCATGACGGTCCGTCCCATGGGCCTGTCCTTCCACCATCCGGACGGCGAGGACGTCGCGGTACGGGTGCTGAGCGCCGTCACGTTCCCGGAGGTCTGGCCGGGCTGGCGCGGCAACGCCCTGATCGGCGACTTCCACCGCGACTTCCTGCAGCCCGGCTGCCCGGTGCTGACCTGCCTGACCGTCGTCACGGGCGACGAGGCGGCGGGCGAGCGCGCGTTCCTCAAGAGCGCAAGGGCGATCCAGCAGGCCGGGACCGGCCTCGCACGCTACCTGCCGGGGCTGCCCGAGAAGGCGCGCGACTGGCAGGCGGTCACCGAGCGGCTGAAGGACGGCGAGCGGCTGGTCCGCGCCTGCTATTCCGTGGCGGTCCAATCGCGGCTGGACGCGCTGGACGAGGCCGAGCAGGCGGTGCGCGCGATCTATCACGGCCAGGGCTGGCGCGTGACGGCCGAGCGCTACGTGCAGCTGCCGTCCTGGCTAGCCTGCCTGCCGATGGCCTCTGCGGGCGGGCTGGAGGCCGACCTGGAGCGCATGGGACGGATGAAGACCCTGCTCACGTCCAGCGCGGTCAACCTTGCGCCGCTCCATGGCGAGTGGCGCGGGCAGCCCGCGACTCCCGACAACCCGCCCGCGCTCCTGCTGATCGGGCGGCGGGGCCAGCCCGCCTGCTGGTCGCCCTTCGCCAACGAGGCGGGCAACTACAACGTGGCCGTCACCGGCAAGTCCGGCTCCGGAAAGTCGGTGCTGATGCAGGAGCTGGTCACGGGCATGGTCGCGGCGGGCGGCGAGGCCGTGGTGATCGACGACGGGCGGTCCTTCCAGCATGCGGCGGAGGCGCTGGACGGCGCCTTCATCGCCTTCGGCAAGGACGCCGCCACGCTCAACCCCTTCGCGATGATCGACGCGGAGACCGCGGAGCACGACGGCGACTACCGCGAGGAGTGC
Organism: Paracoccaceae bacterium; assembly: GCA_965208685.1. Taxonomy (GTDB): domain Bacteria; phylum Pseudomonadota; class Alphaproteobacteria; order Rhodobacterales; family Rhodobacteraceae; genus JAJEFO01. The sequence continues at coordinate 4,878,083 of CBDBPL010000007.1, forward strand.
CTCTCCATGCTGGCGGGCGTGATCGGGCGCATGGCCCGGCGCCGGGGCGCCATGGACGACATCGAGGCGGCGCTGGTCGCGGAGGCGATCTCGGCGGCCTGGGACGAATCGGGCAACGAGGCCGACCTCGGCACCGTGCGCAGGAACCTGGAGGCCCGCGAGGACCGCCGCGCGCGGGACATGGGCACCGCGCTCGGTCCGTGGTGCCCGGGCGGCGCGATGGGACGGCTGTTCTCCGGGTCCGACGTTCCCGACCTGGGGAATGCGCTGACCGTGTTCGAGCTCGCGGAGCTCAAGGGCCGGGGCGACGTGCAGGCCGTGGTGCTGATGCTGGTCGTGTTCCTCGCGACCCAGCGCATGTACCACGGTCCCCGCACGCGGGCGAAGGCGATCGTCATCGACGAGGCCTGGGACCTGCTCTCGGGCGAGGACAGCCGCGCCTTCCTCGAGGGGGCGGCGCGCAGGGCGAGGAAGTACCGCGGCGCGCTGGTGACCGGCACGCAGTCCGTCAACGACTACTACGCCAACCCCGCCGCGCGGGCGGCCTGGGAGAACTCGGACTGGGTGATCTTCCTCGCCCAGAAGGACGAATCGGTCGAGCTGCTGAAGTCCGAGGGCCGCATCCACTGCGACGCGGGCATGGAGCGTGCGCTGAAGAGTCTCTCCACCGCCGACGGACGCTACGCCGAACTCGTGCTGCACGGGCCCGACGGCTGGCGCGTGGCGCGGCTCGTGCTCGACGCCTGGTCGGTGGCGCTCTTCTCGTCGCGCGGCCCCGCCTTCGCGGCGGTGGAGAGCCTGAAGGCCGAGGGGCTGACGACGGTCGAGGCCATCGACCGGATCGTCGGCGCGGACGGCGCCGGCGCTTCCGCAGCAAACCGTTCCGAGACATCGAAGAGGAAAGGAGATCCCTCATGAAGAGAAAACGCACGCGCAAGGGCAGCCGGCGAACGCGCCCTGAACTGGCCCGGCGACCCGGAGGGCGTGACCGTCGGCGACATCGACTTCGAGGCGCTCGCGCACGTCCTGGCCAACACCTGCCGGAACGGCGGCCGCTGCCGCCGGTACCACTCGGTCGCCGCGCACGCGGCGTTCGTCAGCGAGGAGGTCGGGGCGCTCGGCGGCCTGGCGGAGGGGGATCGCCGGACGCTGGCGCTGCACGCGCTGCTCGCGGACGCGCCGTCGGCCTGGCTCCGGGGACGCATGCCGGAGTCGCAGCGGGCTGCGGAACGCGCCGGGCGGCTTGCCGCCAGGATCGACGCGGCGGTGCGCGAGGCCGCCGGGCTCGATCCCGTCCTGGACGAGGAGAGGGCGGAGCTCCTGCGCTTCGTGACCCGCATGGCGGCGGCGTCCGAGCGCCGGGACGTGATGGAGGACGCGCCGGCGGACGCCGGCGTCGCCTTCCCGCCGCTGACGCGCCGCATCCGCCCGATGCCGCCCGACAAGGCGGCGGAGGCCTGGCTCGCCCGCTTCCGGGCGCTCGCGGGGCCGGAATTCGACGAACGGCGCAAGCGCGAAAAGCGGCGAAACCGGCAACGGAGGGGACCGATGCAGCGCAAGGCTGAACGGTCCGATGCCGCCTGGCCGGTGATCGTCTCGGCGGTGCTGCTCTCGGGCGCGGTGGCGGCGGCGGTCGCGGCCGCCACGGTGCGCTACGGGACCGGTGCGCCGCCGAGGATCGCGGGCGTGCGGCTGGCGGAGATCGCGGCCGACTACACGACGCGCGCCGCAAGCGAAGGCATGGCCGTCGAGGACGTGCGGGCCTGGGGCGCGGCTTTGGAGGCGGCGCTGGACGTCGTTGCGGAAAGCGATGGCCTGGTGCTTCTTCCGGCCCGCGCCGTGGCCGCCGGCGCGCTCGACGTGACGGACCGGGTCGAGGCGGCCTTGGCGTCGTTTCTCGCTGTCGGCGAGGCCATGCGAACCGAAGGGGACGCACCGTGAGCGCGCGGGGCCTGCGGTTCGGGCGCCGGGACCGGCGGCGGAGGGGCCGGACCGGCCTTGCCGTCATGGTCCTGCTGGCCGCGCTCTGGCTCGTCGCGGCGTCGCGCGTGCACGTCAACGCGAGCTGGTCGGACGGGGCCTGGGGCTACGCCGTGCTGCCGCTCTTCGGCCAGGACCCGATGCCGGGCGACCTGGTGCTGTTCGAGCCGCCCGACTCCGTCGGATCCCGGTTCCGTATCTCAAGACCGTGCGCGGCGTGCCGGGCATGGAGGTCGCGGTCGGGCCGGACGGAACGGTCCTCCTGGACGGCGCGCCCGTGGCCCGCGCCAAGAGCCGCGCGCTCGACGGGCGGCCGCTGGACGCCGTCGCGCCGGGGACGATTCCGTCCGGGCCGCTTCCATCTGCACGCGGACCACCCCGACAGCCACGACAGCCGCTACGCGGAGATCGGGCTCGTGCCGCGCGATCGCATCCTCGGTCGCGCCTTCGCCCTTCCGGACATCCCCTGGCTCGGCCTCGATGGACCGCTCGCCGGGCCGGAGGACGCGGCTCCGTCGCCGGTGTCCGTCACGGAGGCCGTACGGCGGCCGTGGAATTCGGGCGACGTTCCGGAGGCAGGGCGATGAAACGCAGCGCGCTTCTGTTGGCCGCCGCGCTTGCCGCCGTCACCGCTGCCGGAAACCCCTTTCCCGCAACGGCGAAGGACCTGGGCGTGCGCGGCGCGACTTGGCCGGTCGCCGAGCCCGACCTGCTGGAGGCGATCGAGGCGCGGCTCCTAGGCATGCAGCGCTCGGGCGAGATGGCGCGGCTGGAGCGCGAGGCCCGCGAGCGCGCCCGCGCCAGGCTGGAGGAGCCGGACCCGTTCCCGGCATCGCGCCGGCGACGGAGGAGCGGTCCCGCCTCCTCGATCCGGCCGTCACGGTCGCGCGGGACGTGCGGACGCCGGACGGGACGCTGCTCGCCGCAGCCGGGACGCGGGTGAACCCGCTGGAGCGCATGACGCTCTCCCGCGACCTCGTGTTCGTCGACGGCAGGCGCGGGGCCGAGATCGCCTGGGCGCTGGCCCGGGAGGCCGAGGGCGCGCGTCCCGCGCGGATCGTGCTGCTGGCCGGGCGGCCGCTGGAGCTGATGCGGCGGCACCGCCGTCCCTTCTTCCTCGACCAGGGCGGGCGGCTCGCCGCGCGCTTCGGGATCGCGGCGACGCCAAGCCTGGTCGGGCAGGCGGGCACGCTGCTGCGGATCACCGAGATACCCGGTCGAGGACCGGGAAACCGTCAAGCCTGAACAGGAGGACTGAACGATGCTGAACATGAACAGGGCCACGCTGCTGGGCCATGCCGGGACGGGATCCCGAGATCCGCGACCTCGCGAAGGGCGAGAGGGCCGCGTCCTTCACGCTGGCCACCACCGAGAGATGGACCGGCAAGGACGGCCGTCCGGCGGAGGCCACCGAGTGGCACCGGGTGGTGGTCTACGGCGCGGCGGTCGCGGCCGTCGGGACGATGCTGAGGAAGGGCGACGCGGTGCTGGTCGAGGGCCGGATCGCGATGCGCAACTACCGCGACAGGGACGGGAACGACCGGACGGTCACCGAGATCGTGGTCGCCGGCCCGCAGGGCACGGTCAACGTCCTGTCGCCAAGGCGCGGGGAGGCCGGCGAATGATCCGGGCGCTCGCGCTGGCGGCTCTCCTGGCGTCCTGGGGCGGGGCGGCCTCGGCGCAGGCCTGCACCGGCCGCTTCGTCAACCCGGTCTCCGACGTCTGCTGGGAGTGCCTGTTCCCCATCTCGATCGGGCCGGTCACGATCGGCAGCGCCTCGGGCGCGCCGGACACGCCGAACCCGTCCTCGCCGATCTGCCTCTGCGGCTCGCCCTTCCCGCGCATCGGCCTCTCGCTCGGGGTCTGGGAGCCGGCGCGGCTCGTGGACGCGACGCGCGCGCCCTGGTGCTTCCCGAACCTGGGCGGGCTGACCATCGATCCCGGCCTGCCCGCCGGACGCGGGCGCACCGGGTCCTCGGGCGGCGACGGCGCGACGGGCTCGGTCTGGCACGCGCACCACTACGTGTACCCGCTGCTCTCGTGGATCGGCGCGCTTCTCGACCTCGGCTGCCTGGAGGCGGGCGGGCTCGACATCGCCTGGGTTTCGGAGCTCGACCCGGCCTGGCTCGACGACGAGCTGAGCTTTCTCCTGAACCCGGAGGCGGCGCTGTTCGCCAACCTGCCGGCCCAGGCCGCCTGCGCCGCCGACTGCGCGTCCGCCTCGGCGGGGCTGCCGATGGACCGCCTCTTCTGGTGCGCGGGCTGCCAGGGCGGGATGTACCCGACGACCGGAAACGTCGCCGCCCACGTCGGCGGCGTCCAGGCGTCGCTGCTCGCGGCGCAGCGGCTGCAGTACCGGCTGCACCGCGCCGGGATCGCCTGGGGCACGTCCGGGTCGGGCGCGCTCTGCGGGCGCTACCCGATGCCTGTGATGCGGAAGTCGCAGTACCGCTGGCAGATGACCCAGCCGGTCCCGGCCACGACGCCGATGACGGGCTGCAACCCGACGGGCCGCTCCTCGATCCTGTGGGAGTCGCTGCGGGAACTGCCCGCCGCGGGCGAGAACTTCGGCTTCCTGCTGTGGCGCAAGCGCAACTGCTGCCTGCTGTGAAACCGTCGGAACAAGGAGAGCGGAACCAATGGCGGAACGAATGGAGACGAGAGCGCGAAACACCCTGACGGCGATGCTCCTGGCTGGCCTGGTGTCGGCGGCGGGCTGTTGCGATCCGGTCAGGGCGGAGGGGAATCCCTCTCCAGGCACTGGTGCGGAAGCGGAAGCTTCGCGCCTGGTCGAGGAATTCATGGACGGTGCCGGAGACGAGGGCGGGGAGGCGCTCGGCGGATGGAGCCGCTCGGTGATCGAACGCGCGCTCGAGCGCGCCGGCGAGACCGCAAGGCGGTCCGTGCCGGGTCCGTCCGGTTCGCCTGCCGCCCCGCTTCCGGTCGAGCGCCACGTGCGGAGTCTTGCCGGAAACGCGGGCGGTCGCGGGAGCACGGCGGAAGTCCTGGTCCTGCTCAGCCAGTCGGTGCCTGCCGCGAGCTGGCGGCAATGGGCGCACGACGCCGCAAGGGCCGGTGCGCCGCTCGTGATGCGCGGCGTTGGCGAAGGCGGCCTGCCGGTGACCGCCAGGAAAATCGCGGACCGGCTCGGCGGGGCGGAAGCCGGGGTCGCGATCGATCCAAGGCTCTTCCGCCTGTTCGGCGTCGACCGCGTGCCCGTGGTGGTCGTCGTGCCCGGCGGCGTGCCGCCCTGCCGGAGCCGGGGCTGCGCGGACGATCCCGTGCCACCCAACGACCTTGTTGCCGGAAACGTCGGTCTCGTGGCCGCGCTGCAGGCGGTCGCGGACGAGGGCGCCGTCGGCAGCGAGGTCGCCCGCCGCCACCTCGAACGCATGGAGGAATCGCGATGAAGGAACGCCAGGAAATCGCGCCCGAACGGACCAGGAGCCGCGTTTCCCGCATCTTCCGGATCCTCGCCTGGACCGCGGCGCTCGGGCTCACGGTCCTGGCGGGCTGGATCGTGTCCGGCACGGTCGTACGGGCGGAGAGCGCGAAGGACGCCGCCCGTGCGCTCGGGGCCGCTGGGAACGCGGCGGCCCAGGCCGTCGCGCGGGATCCCGCGAATGCCGCGACGGTGCCGGGCTACGCGGGCACGGACCTGCCGGAGGGCGGCGTCTCCGCCGACGGCCTTGAGGACGGAGGCCGCGCGCGGCTGTCGGACCCGGACGATGCGGGCGGCGACGCCGGACGCACGGTGGTCCGGGGCGCGACCTCGCGGCCACCGGCGAGCGTGCCGGCGGACGGTCCTGCGGCGAGGCGCGCGGAAAGGATCGCGGCCGCGCCGCAGTCGCCTGCGCACCGCGCGGACGGGCTCGCCTCGGGGAGCGTCACGGAATGCGGCGCGGGCCTGCGCGACGCGGAGGACGGCGGGACCTGCGGATCCGTGCGCTTCTGCGTCGGCGCGGACTGCGAGACCGTGCGGCCGCGGTCGAACACGGGCTTCGTGGACGCCGCGACGCGGCTCAACATGGCGACGGAGCTGGGCGGCGACGAATTCGACCGGGGAAGCCTCCGGTTCTTCGTCGGGCAGCGCCGCGCCTGCCATATCCACCTCTTCGGTCTCGTCAACTGCTGCTCGAACTCGGGCGCGCTCATCGGCCTCGCGGACTGCTCGCCCGAGGAAGTGGAGCTCGCGCAGGAGCGCAACGCGGGCAACACCCACTACCTTGGCCGCTACTGCTCCCGGCGCACGCTCTTCGGCGTCTGCATCCGCCGTTCCCGGGCATGGTGCGTGTTCGGCTCGAAGCTCGGGCGCATCCTGCAGCAGCAGGGGCGCGCGCAGCTCGGCATCCCCTGGTCCGACTGCCGCGGCCTCACCGTCGCGGAGATCGAGGGAATCGACTTCGAAAGCCTCGACCTCTCGGAGTTCGCCCGGGACCTCATGGACGCCTCAAGCGAGCCCTCGGTCGCGCTTCCCGACGCCGGGGACACGCGCGACGCCATGCGCACGCGCATCGGCGACTTCTACCGGAGGGGGCAATGACCGTGCGAACGGGGAGACGCCCCGCCGTGGCGTCAGGCGCCTGGCTGGTCGCGCTGCTGGCCGCCGCGCTTGTCGCGTTCGGCATTGGGTCCGCTCCCGCCGGTGAATGGCGATCCTGGTGCTCCGTACCGGAGTCCGGCCAGGCGGGCGGAAACGGAGCCTCGCTCGGCTGGCACTTCTACTGCGACCGGGATGACGGGCCGGATCCTGAGCCGGAACCGGAGATGTCGGCGCCGCCCGAGGCAACCGATCCGGAGACACCTGCCACGGAACGGATCCTGGAGATCCGCCGCGCGCTCGAGGAGGCGCGCGCGGAGGCGGTACTCGACCCGACGCCGGAGAAGGTGACGGCCTACCTTCGGCTCCAGCAGGAGACGCTGCGGCGCGCCGCCGCCTTCTCCGACGCGTTCCGGCGCACGGTCTGGGCGACCCCTGATGTCGACTACACGCTGGTGCGTCCCGTGGGCGCGCTCGCCAAGCGGGTCTGGTCGGACGGTCGCCGCGAGGCCCGCGACGCCGCGCTCGCCCGGCTCGGGGAGCGCTACGGCCTGATCTACCTGGGCCACGCCGGCTGCGCGTCCTGCAAGGTCTTCGGGCCGCTCTTGCGCGCCTTCGCGGAGCGCCACGGCCTGGACGTGCTCGCCGTCTCCCTCACCGGCGAAGCGCTGGAGGGATGGCCGGAAACCGTTCCCGACAACGGACGGGCCGCAAGCCTCGGCCTCGCGGGCGCGCCGAGCCCGGCGCTCGTGCTGTTCGACACCGCGACGCGGCAGGCCGTGCCGGTCGGCTTCGGGGTGATGGCCGAGGACGAGATGGCGGAACGGATCTTCGCGCTCACCGAACTGGAGGCAGGGAATGACTATTGATCGATCACGTGCGCAAGCCGTGCGAGCCGGGATCCGCCTACGAACAGGACGAAATGCGTTCAGGACGGCCGCGGCCGCCGGGCTGGTGGCGGCGCTCCTGTCGGCGCCGTCAGGGCCTGCCCGCGCCGACGTGCTTTCCGAGATGAACCGCTTCTGGCAGGGCGCGGCGGTCAACACGACGGGGCCGACGGCGTTCCAGGGGCAGGCCTCGGGCCACTGGACGCTCGGCAACCTGTACCTCCGCGCGCCGGTGCGCTCGGAGCAGGTGGCGACCGTGAGCCTGCCCTCGTTCCGGGCGGGCTGCGGCGGCATCGACGCCTTCGCCGGGGCGTTCTCCTTCATCAACTCCGACCAGCTCGTGGCCTTCGGTCGCGCCGTGGCGCAGAACGCCGTCGGCTTCGCCTTCGAGCTTGCGCTGGAGACGATCTCGCCGGTGATCGCCGAGACCATGGCCAAGCTCCGGGCGCTGGCGCAGTGGGTCAACAGCCAGAACCTGAACAGCTGCGAGACCGCGCAGGCGCTGGTCGGCGCGGCCTGGGCGCGGAACGACCGGGCCTCGGCCTCCATCTGCGCCGCGATCGGCACGAGCCAAGGGATCTTCTCCGACTACGCGGCGGCCAGGCACGGCTGCGGCTCGGAAGGAAGGCGCCACTCGACGCTCGCCTCGGCCTCCGGGCCGATGGCGGACCAGGTGCCGGTCAACGTCAACTACGCCTGGAAGGCGATCCGGGCGTCGTCCTTCCTTGCCGGGGACACGCAGCTCGCCGAGTTCGCCATGGCGGTCACCGGCACGGTGATCGTGACCGCGCCCGTGGCCGATTCCGACGCGGCCGGCCCGCGCGTCCGGATCCTGGAGCCGCTGGCGCTGGACCGGAGGGTCACGGAGGTGCTGATGGAGGGCGGCGGCGCGCTGCCGGTCTACCGCTGCGACGAGACGGCCCGCTGCCTCAACCCGACGCTCGGCACGGCGAGCATCCCCCCGGACCGGGGATTCCGGACGCGGGTGGCGGAACTGCTGCGCGACCTCGTCGACGCGGTGCGGACGGACACGGCCCCGCCGCCGGAGGCGCTGGGTCTCGTGAACCTCACCACGCTGCCGGTGTACCGGGTCGCGAACGCGGCGGCGGCCTACCGGGGCGCGGTGATCGACCAGGAGATGGACGCGCTCGCCGAGGCCGTGGCGCTCGACGTCATGCAGGTCTGGATCACGGACCTGCACCGCACGGTGGAGGAGCGCGCCGGGACGCTTGACATCGCCGACGGCGAGCAGCTGCGACGCTGGCGCGAGGGGCTGAGGACGAACCGCGTCGCGCTTGCGCGCCACCGGAACCAGGGGCTGCAGCGGCTGAACACGGCGCTCGCCGTGGTCGAGAAGCTGAGGTTGATCGAGACCGAGCTGGCCGGGGCGCTCTCGGCGGATCTGAGGGCCGCGCTCGCGTTCGCGCGCGGCGGCACCGGGGCTGGATCCCGGTAGGCGCGGCGCATCGTGTTCGAGATCTTCACCCTCGGCGGCGGGACCTACCTGGTCGACCTCCTGAACGCGGTCGCCGCCATCACCGGCGGCGGGGCTTACGTCAACCTCGCGCAGCTCGCCGGCATGGCCGGGCTCGCCTGGATCCTGATGCGCACCGCCTTCGGCGGCTCGTGGCGGGACAACGGGAAGTGGGTGCTCCTGTTCGCCGCCGTCTGGGGCGCGATGATCGTGCCGAAGGCGACCGTGCGCGTCGTCGACCGGCTCGACCCCGCCCTGGCGCCGGCCGTGGTCGCGAACGTGCCGATGGGGCTCGCGCTCTTCGCGTCCCTGACCAGCGAGGTCGGGGACGGGCTGACGCGGCTGACGGAGCAGGCCTTCGCGCTGCCGAACGACCTCCGCTACCGCCGCCACGGCATGATCTTCGGGGCGCGGCTCGCCGACAGGGCGACGCGGCTGGAGGTGACCGACGCGGTCTTCGCGCGGAACCTCCGGAGCTACGCGCGCCAGTGCGTGTTCCACGCGTTGCTGCTCGGCCACGTCACCGCCGACGACCTCCGCGAATCGACCGACCTCTGGTCGCTCGTGACCGCTGCGGGCACGCCGTCCGCCGGGGCCTCGCCCGCGCGCATGTTCGAGCTCGCGACCCGGGGCGCGGTGTCCGGGACGGGCGCCACGACCCTCGACCGCCAGGTCGTCACCTGCCGGGACGGCGCGGCGCGGCTGGACGCGCAGTGGAACGCCGAGATCGCGCGCGCGGGAACGGTGTTCGGAAGGCGAATCTTCCCGGGCGCGCGGACGGACGCGCTGGCCCGGGCCGAGCTGCTCGCCGCCCTTCCCGCCGCGCACGACTTCCTGATCGGGGCGTCCCGCGCGGCGGGTCAGATCATGCGCCAGCAGATGGTGCTGAACGCGGTCCACGACGCGGGCGAGCAGTGGGCCGCCGAGGCGGGCAACGCCGCCGCGCTCCGGGCCTACACCGACGCGAGGGCGGAGGCGCAGACGGTCTCGGCCTACCGGGCCATCGGGCGGCAGGCCGAGACCTGGGTGCCGCTGCTCAGGATCGTATTCGAGTGCCTCTACGTGGGCGCCTTCCCCATGGCGGTGCTGCTCATGCTGACTCCGGCGGGGACCGCGATATTCCGCTCTTACGTCACCGGGCTCGTCTGGCTCCAGTCCTGGGGGCCGCTCTACGCGATCCTCCACCGCATCTCCATGGGCGAGGCCGCCGAGCGCATGCAGGCGGCCGCTACCATGCCGGGGGGCGACATAGGCATCTCGCTGGTGGCCCAGGCCGGGATCCGCGCCGTCGCGGCGGACGTCGCCGTGATGTCGGGGTACCTTTCGATGTCGGTGCCGTTCCTGGCCGCCGCGCTCGCCTACGGCATGGCCAAGGCCACTGTGCTCGCCACCTCCGTGCTGGCGGTCGGGCAGGACGCGGCCTCCTCGGCCGCGCACGAGGGCACGACGGGAAACCTCTCGCTCGCGAGCACGGCGCAGGACGTGCACCGCTTCGCGACCCTTGAGGGACGCCAGGTCCGCACCTCGGCGCATGTCGACGAGGGCCGCTACACCGGCTTCGCGCCCATGGGCGCGGCGATGACGGTGACGGGTGACGGGACGGTGGTGGCGGACGCGGGCGCGGCCACGAGCCGGATACCCGCTGCGGGCGTGCGACTTTCCGAATCGCTCGCGACCTCGCACGAGACCCGGGCGGCGGAGGCGCAGGGACGGTCCCGGCACTGGTCGGCAGAGGCGGGCATGGCGCGCAGCGCGGCGGCGACCGACGCGACGGCGCTGGTCGAGCGATACAGCCATGACGTGAGCACGGGGGAGGCGCACGCGCACGGCGTCACGGAAAGCGAATCGCGCCAGGCGCAGGAGCTGGCCTCCCATGTCGAGAAGCTGGCAGAGGTCGGGGGCATCACGACGAGCCAGGCCATGAACCTGACGGCGGAGGCGAAGGTGGGCGGCGGCCTGGACCTCGTGGCGAAGGTCGGCGCGGACGGCTCGGTCCTGTGGCGCGGGCAGGCCATCGAGTCGGACGCCTGGAACCGGATGCGGGAATACGACCGCCAGCACGGCGTGACCGAATCCTGGGGCCGGGTCGAGGAGGCGTCGAGACGATGGTCCGCCCAGACGGGAGATTCGGAACTTGCGAGCCTGGAGGAGGGCCTCTCGGCGAACGTGACCCGCATGCGGAGCTTCCAGGAACGGGCGGTGATGGCGCGGCAGGAATCGGAGAGCTGGACCGAGCAGGCGGCGCAGGTGCGCTCCGACGCGCAGGCGATCGAGCGCGAGCTTGGCCAGCCGTTCTTCGCGTGGCTCTCGGAGCGTCCGGGCGCTGACGGGCGCGCGATCGGCGCGGCGGGCGCGATGCGGATCGCCTCGCCTCAGACGCCGGAGGACGCCGAGGAGCTCAGGGAGCAGGCCGCGGCCTTCATCGCCTCGCACTATCCCGCGCCCGCCGGTCCCGCGCCCTCGGCGAGCATGAGCGCGGAGGCGTACGGCGAGGCCGCCGGCGAGGCGCGGGAGGCCTACGCGACGGAGACCGGCCTCTCCTACACAGGCTGGTCGGGCGGCGTGCGGGACAGGGCCGCCGACGCGGGCGTGCTCGAGCCGGGCGGTACGGAGGCGGCGGCGTCACGGGAGCGGGTCGCGGCCGAGACCGGGATCTCGGCAACGGGCGCGGAACGAACCGCGCGGGAGACGGTGACGCGGAGCGAGGTTGCCGGCGGCCGTGCGGGCGTTGCCGCCGAGACGGACAGGCCCTTCGCGGAGCACGCGACCGAGAGCGTGCCCGTGATCGGCGGCTGGCTGGCGGGGCGGCTCTTCGGCACGGCGGGCAATGCCGCGCCGGACGGAGCGACGGAGGTGGCGCCGGACGGAACCGGCGGCGAGGCAGACGAAGGCGACGCGGCGGACGCGCGTCCGCGCGGTGCCCGGAGGCCGTGGCGCAGTGACCTTTGAGCATGTTCCGAAGAAGCGCGCCCCGGCGTCAGTCGCGCATCAGCCGCTCGTGCTCCTCCGCGACCTCCATCCAGGCGTGCTGCCCCGACTGCGTCGCGGCGTCGATCCGTTCGTCGCGTCCGTCGGGCAGGCGACGGTGCCGGAAGGCCGACCAGTCGCCGTGGCGAAACCCGCGCAGGAGCGCAAGGGCCAGCGAGGAGACGACGGTCCAGGCGATCACGGCGAGCCAAAGAGGGCCGATGGCGGCCGTTCCGAATCCGGTGATCGATGCGACCGCTGTCCAGAATGCCGCAAGGGCAAGGCCCGCAAGCACGACGATCCGCTCGGGCCAGGTGCTGCGCTTCGTCCTTCGCTTCGTGTCCGGGCGGCGATCCGCCGTGTTCGGTGCTGGCGTCATGTCGATGTCCTCCTGTCATGCGATCCGGTCCGGCGGGCGGAGCTGCGGAATCCCGGGCCCGTGCAATTCCCCGGTCCGGCCCCGGCCCTCTCCCGCCCGGATCCGTTCGCCCGGCCCCGGCTCCGCTCCGGCTCCTGGAGGAAGGGAGCCGGACTCGCGGCGCCCGCCGGGTTCGGGGGTTGCGACGGCCCTGATCCACGCCGGAACGAACGGCGCGCCGAAGAGAGGGCGCGCGCATGAGGGGCATCGGCGGCAGCACGCTCCGGGGCGGACAGACCGTGTTCCACGGGCTGCGCATGTGGGGACAGCTCCTGCGGGCGGCGCTGTTCCTCTCGGCCCTGTCCGTCGTGGCCGTGCCGGCCTTCACCCTCTGGCGAAGCACCTCCGGGGCGGAGCTCTACGCCGTCGGCATGGTGACGCTCGCCGAGGTGAAGCTCGCGATCGGCTACAGGCCGGATTCGGGCCAGGAGGTCCGGCTCTCCGACGGCACGCGGCGCGCGCTCAGGATCCGCGACATCGCGGCCTCGGTCCCGGCGCTGCAGGCGCGGCAGAGGATCCTGGACGAGATCCTGTCGGGCGCGCGCCTGGGCGCGATGGCGGGCGCCGGGATGGTCGCGCTCTTCCTCGCCGCGTTCTGGTGGCGCGGCGTCCGTCTCGGGCGGCTGAGGCGAATCCGGGGCGCCGAGATGGTGACGGCCGCGCAGCTGCGCCGGCGCGTGACGCCGCCGCGCGAGCGCGTCCTGGCCATGCTGCCTGGGGCAGGGAGGATCCGTCCCTACAGCATCGCCGGGATCCCGTACCCGGAAAGGGCGGAGACCCAGCACACCATCGTCTCGGGCACCACCGGGTCAGGCAAGACCGTGCTGATCTCGGACATCGTCGCCCAAGTGCGCGCCCGGGGCGAACGCTGCGTGATCTACGACAAGATGGGGTCCTACACGCGCGCCTTCCTCGATCCGTCCCGCGACGTGCTGATGAACCCGCTCGACGCAAGGGCGCCGCGCTGGTCGCCCTTCCTCGAGGCGCGGGACCCGCGCGACTTCGACATGATGGCCGCCGCCCTCATCCCCCAGCAGAAGGACACCGTGGACCCGTTCTGGGTGACGGCGGCGCGCCAGCTCTTCTCCATCGGGGCGGGCGTGCTCCGCCAGCGGGGCGAGACAAGGAACGCGGTGCTGGTCGACCACCTGCTCAAGGCCGACCTCACGGCGCTGTCCGAGGCGATGGAGGGCACCGTCGCCCAGTCCATCGTCGATCCCGAGAACCCGAAGACGGCGCTCTCCGTCTGCGCCATGCTGACCGCCAACCTCTCGGCGCTGGAGCTCCTGCCCGACGAGGGCAGGCCCTTCTCGATCCGCGAGTGGGTCGCCAAGGAGGACGGCGAGGGGTTCCTGTTCCTCACCTCGCGCGGGGACCAGCACGCGAGCCTCCGTGGCCTGATCTCGACCTGGCTGGAGATCGCGGTCAACGCGCTCCTCTCGCTGGAGCAGGACGAGGGACGGCGGATCTGGGTGATCCTCGACGAGCTGCCCACGCTGCACCAGGTGCCGTCATTGCAGCCCGGGCTTGCCGAATCCCGCCAGTTCGGCGGCTGCTTCGTGCTTGGCGTCCAGGTCGCCTCGGCGCTTCGCGACCTCTACGGGCGGAACGGGGCGGAGACGATCTCGGGGCTCTGCGGCACCCGCGTCGTGCTGGCCGCGCCCGACCGGGACACCGCGCAGTGGTCGGCGGACAGCCTCGGGCGGAGCGAGGTGGAGGAGGTGGCAGAGGGCTTTTCCTACGGCGCGAACACGATCAGGGACGGCGTGAGCCTGACGCCGCGCCGCGAGCTCCGCGCGCTGGCGCTGCCGTCCGAGATCATGCGGCTGAAGAACCTCTCGGGCTACCTCAAGTTCCCCGGCCCCTTCCCGGTCGCCTCGATCCGGCTGAAACACGTGAAGCGCCCCGCCGCCGCCGCGCGGTTCGTGCCGCGCAAGGGCGAAGGGGTGGAAGCCGATGACAGAGCGGACGGGGCGGCACCTGCGGCGAGGGCCGACGCGGACAACGCCGCCGAGACCGGCGCGCGCGCGGCTCCGGATCCGGGGAAAAGAGGCAAGGCGCCCCGCGACAAGGGCGGTGTCGCCAGGGACATGCCGCCGGAGCCTGCCGCGCTGCAGGAGGTCCTGGCGCTTCCACCGCCTGAAGAGCCGCAAGCGGACGCGGCGGCGCAGGCGGTCGAGGGATCGGGAAAGAAAGGCGGGCGCAAGGCGCAGCGTGCCGAAACGAAGGCTGGCCGCAAGGCGCGGCGATCCGGATCGCGCGCGACGGATGGGCCTGACGCGACGGGCGAGGCGTCGCCGGGCGAATCCGCTTCGGGAGCCGCGGCCCCGGCAACCGATGGCAGTCACGACGGAACCTGGTACTGAGCATGCTGTCGATCGGGGCGATCTCCTCGGCGGGGCAGGGCGCGCGCTACTACGAGCGGGACGGCTACTACGACAGGGACGATCCCGCGCATCGCGACGCCAGCGCCTGGGCCGGCAGGGGCGCGGCGGACCTCGGGCTGGAGGGCCCGGTCGATCCGGAGACGTTCCGAGCCGTGCTGGAGGGGCGGGTTCCCGACGGGTCGGGCACGCGGCTCGGGCGGCGCGGTCGCGACGGGGAGATCCTCCACCGTCCCGGCCGCGACCTCACGTTCTCCGCGCCCAAGTCGGTGTCGCTCGCGGCGCTGGTGGGCGGCGACAGGCGGATCGTGGAGGCCCACGACCGGGCGGTCAGGGCGACGCTGGACTGGGTCGAGCGGAACGCCGCCGAGACCCGCATGAAGGATCCGGAGACCGGAACGATGCGGCGGGTCGGCAGCCAGCGGATCGTCGCCGCCACGTTCCGGCATGACGCCTCGCGGAGCCTCGATCCGCAGCTTCACACGCACGCGGTGCTGGCCAACATGGCGAGGGGCGGGGACGGGAAGTGGCGGTCGATGGCCAACGAGGGCCTCTACGAACGGCAGAAGCTGATCGGCATGCTCTACAGGAACGAACTGGCCGCCGGGCTCTCCCGACTCGGCTACGGCATCGAGAAGACCCATGCCGACGGGCGCTTCGAGATCGCGGGCGTCTCCCGGGAGGCGGTCGAGGCGTTCTCGATCTTGCAAGAACATGAGTGGTCGCAGCCTACAAGGCTGAAATCATTATAATACATTTGGAATTCTGGATCACTTATGCAGCGTGTCAACACAATAGCAACACCGCACCCAGAGAGTGGGGGGTAACCATTCGGTGCAGCTGTGGAATCTGGCAAATTCGGTGATGACGCAGGTAGTGGAAGCTCAAGGAACCCTTGCTTTCGCGGCGGTTCAAGATGCGCGCCTTGCCGAATCTCCACGGGTTCTCCGAATGCTTACAGTGGGGGTAACCGTTCGGGCAAGCCGTTTGCTTTGCAAGTTTGGTGATGACGCTGTAGCGGAAACCCATGAAATCCCTGCCTTTGCGGTGGTTTGCTATGCGCACCCTTCCGAATCTCCACGGCTTCCCCGAACGGTTACGAGTGGGGGTAAGCGTTCGTTCGAGCCGTGGAAATTGCAAATTCGGGAATCACTCAGGTAGCAGAAGCTCAAGGAAACCTTGCTTTCGCGGTGGTTCATGATGCGCGCATTGCCGAATCTCCACGGCTTGTCCGAATGCTTGCGTCGAAGGCAAGCATTCCAGGTTTTGCAATCGTCCGGTCACCTACGACCGTAGGAGGGCCACGGTGGCCACGGTCGAGTCGTCCGGCAACCTGTCCTCTCGCCAACGTCGAGTGCGGCAGAGGTCGATGCGCCAGCAAGTCGCGAAATGATTCCATTGCTTTCTCGGCCTTTTCGATCGCGGCCAAGCCGGTCGCAGGCGCAAACGCCGCCCGCATGGATTTCGTGCCGCGATGCCGCCTTTCCTTTCGGCGATTGTGCCGGCTTTGGCGGATGCGCGGTTGACTCGTGATATCCTTTCGAGATGTCAAAACCCTTACGCTCGTCTTCGTGCCGTCCGCCATTTTCGCAGTCCGCAATCAGACAGTCACCCCTTGGGTCCGATCCCCGGACCCCGCGTGTCTCCTCCTGTCCGCAACCATGCTTTCTGCCCGCAACGAGCCGCAACCGTTCGGTCGGTCCGTGGATACGAACTGGCCCAGACTGCGTTCGAAATTCGCGTGGAAAACGAACAGGCTGCCGGCAGATCCGGCCGTGTTCCAGACTCCTTCCTTGCCCGCCGCTTCACGTCGGGGACGCGCTATGGCGTCATTATGCGATGAAGTTCCATAGCGTGCCGCAATTGAACTGCCAAATTTCACGAAGGTAGCCACCCAATTCCGCGCATCCCGTCACTCATCCGGCAGGCCCTGCGGCACGAGGTCCCGCCAGCCGCCGCCGGCCAGCTTCCGCGCCTTCGCGATCCGGCGCCGCACCTTCGAGCGCATCCCGCCGTCGGACGTCCACTCCCTGGCCACCTCCTCGGCGCCCCAGGCGTCCTCCGCGATCCCGCGCGCGCTCCGGCCCGCCGCGAGGCCGTCCAGGACCATCATCAGCCCGCCGGCCTCGCGAACCCCTCCCACCGACCCTTCCCGTTCCGTGGCACGGTCCTTCCCGAGACGTTCCAGAAGTCGAGCATGCGCCGCATCGCGTGCGGCATCCTGAGCCCGAACGGCAGCAGGACGGAGACGCCGGCGCCGTCGGGGAGCGTCCCGGGCTCCCGGAGCCGCACCTGCACCGCCGCGCCGCCATGCTCGACCTTGAGCACGAGCCCGCCGTCCAGGAGCCTGAGCCCCTCGACGGCGCCGCCCTCGTCGGCCAGCCCTGCCAGCGGCGGCGCGGACAGGTCCGGCACGGCCTCGGGCATCCTGCGCTGGCGCCAGAACGGCGTGAGCGGCCCCTCCGCCGCGAAGGGGTCCTCCCAGGCGAGCAGCTCGAAGCGCGCCGCCTCCGTGTCGGCCTTGGTCTGCACCCTGATCGGGAAGGTCCCCGGCTCCGGCGGAGCCGACGCGGCGGATTCCGCCGCATGCCTGGCCCAGGCCTCGCGGTACTCCGCAGTCCGCCTCAGCACCGCCCAGGCGAAGGTGCCGTCCCCGTCCTCCGCCATCGCGCGGCGTCAGACCCGGGCGCGCGGCACGGCCGCGCTTCGGAAGGATGCCCGCCGCCTCATCTCGCGGCGCCGCACGGGACGGGCACGGTCTCCCGGGGCGCCCGCGCGTCCCGCGCGCCGGATCCGGGCGGGCCGAACGCCATGCCGCAAAGGGCATGCCGAAGGGCTTCCGTCAGGGACTCGTTCGCCAGGCGCAGCTCGCGGTTCTCGCGTTCCAGTTCCTCCAGCCGCTCCCCGCCGGACGCGGCCCGCGTCACGTCACCATTCCCGCGTCAGCCGGAACCCGGCCTCGATTCCGCCGCCCTCGCGGGCGCCGAGATCGATTCCCCTCGAGGACCGCACGCTTTGCCGCTCCCTTGACCAGCTGAGCCCCGCCCCGACGGCGGCGTCCCCGGCGGTGCCGGGCTCCATCCAGAAGTCGTGGTTGAGGCTCTCGGGGAAGGCCAGGTCCGGCGCGAGCCGCCAGCCGAGCCGCAGGTCCTCCGCGTCCGGGCTTCCGGTGACGCGCCCGTAGGCGCTGCCGGTCATGCCGTGCCGCCAGGCCGACAGGTCCGTGCCCCAGGCCATCTCGAGGCCGAGGCTGCCGGTTCCGCCGCCGGTGCCGTCGTCGGCGCCGGGAATGGCCTCCGGCTCAAGGAGCGCCGCCACGCCGCCCGTGGGCGCGCCGCCCCAGCCGCGGGTGGCGATCACCGAGGGCCCGAGCCGCGTGTCCGGGCGGGGATCCCAGGACATCGAGACCGCCAGCCCCCAGTCCTTCAGGTCCCGGTCCTCGTGCAGCGCCAGCGCGCGGCCGTCGAAGGAAACGGAAAGGCCGCGCCCGGGATCCCGGTACCGGACCCCGCCGCCGGCCTCGATGCCGACCCCGGTCTCGGCGTCGCCGCCGTCGCGCCGGAGCCCGATCTCGAGCCGCGGGACGAGCGTCCCGCCCGAGGCGAGCGCGCGGCTCCAGGCCGACTCCAGCCCAAGGCGCAGCCGCGTGGTCGTGGCCGAGGTCGCGTCGAGGCCGGGGACGGCCTCGGAGTCCGTCCGCGTCATGAGCGCGTCCGCGCGCCAGCGGAGGCTGGCGTCGCCGAGCGCCGCGACGGTCACGGGCACGCCGTCCGCGCCGGCGGCCGCCATCGACCAGTCCAGCCCGGCGACGAAGGGCTCGTCCCGCCCCTCGGGCGCGAGCGTCATCTCGCCGCGTCCGGTGCCGGCCGCGCCCCAGATCGTGGGCGCGCCGTCCTTGCGGCGACCGGCCCAGGGCACGAGGCCCGTGAGATCCGCCTCGATGGTGCCGGACGCCGTCGGGCCGGCGTATCCGCCCTCGCCGCGGCTGCGGAACAGCATGAGGCCGAAGAGCGCCTCCCTGCGCGTCCAGTCGGTGCCGAGCATGGCGGAGGTCACGTCGCCGTCGAAGTCCATCTGTTCCTCGCGTCCCGAGAAGCCGGACCTTGCCACGCGGCCCCAGAGGCCGAGGGAGAGCCCGCCGTCGGTCTCCCGCATGATCTCGAAGGCGGTGCCCAGCATGGCCTCCTCGGCCGTACTTGAGCGGGTCTGCCCGGCCTCCGCCGCGCCGTCCTCGCCCTCGTCCTCCTGCGGCGCCAGCAGCGCCAGGAAGGCGAGGCGCTCGCCCTCGGAGAACTCCGGGATCGCGAAGGGATCCGCGTCCGTGGCGTCCGCCGTCTCCATGCCTGCGCCATCGGCGGTCTCCGTTCCGGCTTCCGCGAGGTCCGCCGCGGCTCCGGTTCCGGTCCCCGTCACGGAGGGCAGCGCCTCGCCGGCGATCCGGCCCCGGAATCCGGGCGTGCGGTCGGCGGACATCCGCTCGCGGATCGCGTCGACGGACTGCTCCGCCACCGTGCGCCCGAAGCGCGCCAGCCACGCCGTCGGGATCGGGTCGTCGTTGACGATCGTGCCCGTCGCCTCGCCGTCGGCGATGCGCCCGCCCGTGGCGTTCGAGAGGCGCAGCACGAACGTCTCCTCGCCCTCGTCGAGGGCGTCGTCGAGGATGGGCACGTTCACCGTCTTCGCCGTCTCGCCCGGGGCGAAGGTGAGCGTGCCGCTCGTCGCCGTGTAGTCCTCGCCCGCCTTCGCCGTGCCGTCGGCGGTCGCGTAGTCCACCGTCACCCGGTGCTCGCTCGAGGTGAAGGCGCGGCTCAAGCTCACCTCGAACGCGGCCTTCGCGCCCGCGCCCTCGTTCGCGCGCGCATCCGCCACCGAGATCGTCGGGCGCCAGTCCACCTTGTGGTTCGAGTCGTGGCCGAGGCCGGTGTGGCCGAGGACAGCGCTCGTGCCGCCCGCCGAGCGGATCGTGCCGCCGTTGAGCGCCAGCGTGTTCGCGAGCACCGCGATCCCCTGCGTCGAGTAGTTCGGCTCCACCACCGTGTGGGCGAAGGTGAGGCTGCTCGTGCCGCTGCCGCCCGCGTAGGCCGCCTGCTTCGTGCCCCAGTGCGCCGGGTCCATGTCGATCGAGAGCCGCGGCGCGCCGGTCACCGTCACCGCCTCGCTGAACGTCGCCCGGATGCGGATCGTCTCGCCCAGCATGTAGGTGCTGCCCGACGCCGGGCTCGAGACCACCGACACCCCCGTCACCGTCGGCGGGCCGCTGTCCCCGCTCGTGCCGCCGGGGCCGCTCTCCTCCCCCGCCGTCCGCCAGTCCACCTTGTGGTCCGCGTCGTGGGCGAGGCCGTCATGCGCGAGGCCCGCGTCCGCGCCGCCCGCGCGGATCGTGCCGCCGTTCAGCGCCAGCGTGTTCGCGAGCACCGCGATCCCCTGCGTCGAGATGTTGGGCTCCACCACCGTGTGGGCGAAGGTCAGGCTGCCCGTGCCGCCGCCGCTCTCGTAGGCCGCCCACTTCTCGCCCCACTCGGCCGGGTCCATGTCGATCTTGAGCCTGGGCGTCCCCGTCACGTCGACCGGCCCGTCGAAGCTCACCCGCACGCGGATGATGTCGCCGAGGCCGTAGGTCCGGTCCGCGCCCGCGCCCGAGACCACCGACACCCCGGTCACCGATGCGGGCCCGGCGTCGCCCTGCCCGCCGGCGCCGCCGGCGGCCGCGGTGTTGTTGGTCACCGACTCGCCGCTGAAGGTCGCCAGGTCGTTGCCCGCCGGGTCCTCGACCACGTCCCCCGACGCAGGCTTCGTGTAGGCCACCGTCACCGTCTCGCCGGCCGCCACCGCCGAGGCCAGGGTCACCGCCGCCGTCTTGCCGGAGAGGGCGACCGTGCCCGTGCCGGCGATGCTCCGGGCCGAGCCGCCCGAAGGCGTCGCGCTCACCGTGAACGCGCTCCCCGCCGGCGATACGGTCCAGTTCAGGAGCTCGTTGAAGGTGACGGTCAGCGCCGTCCCGTCCACCGCCGCGCTGGCGAAGGCGGGCGCCGCCGTGTCGCCGACGGCGTTGGTCACCGCGAAGTTGGTGAAGCTCACCACCTCGTTGCCCGCGGGGTCCCGCAGCTTCTTGTTGTCGCCGCCCGCGTCGGACGGGTCGTAGCTCACCGTCACCGTCTGGCCCGCGGTCAACGGGTTGGTAGTGATAGAGAGCGACACCAACCGCTTCTGGGCCAAGACGTTGACCGAGTTGATGGTCCGGTCGGTGCCGTTCACGGTCACGGTGAACGCCGCCCCGGATGGCCTGTTGTCGAGAGGTTCAAGCGCCGAGTGCAGCGCCTCGCCGAAGTCGATTGCTAAGGTGGAAATGCTGGTGCTTCCCGTCACAACGGCGAATTTCGGGGCGGGGGGCGTGGTGTCGGTCGGCCGTGTTGTTGGTCACCGCCTGGTCGGCGAAGGTCTCCACGTCGTTGCCGGCGGCGTCCTGCAGCGGGTTGGCGGCGGGTTTCGTGTAGCGCACCTTGACCGTATCGCCGTGTGCGACCGCCGAGGCCAGGGTGAGCGTCACGGTTGCGCCGTCGATGGCGACGCCGCCCGCGGCGACGTTGCGCCGGGCGCTGCCCACCGTGACGTGGAAGTCCCCGGGCGCGGGCACCGAGGCCTCGTCCAGGGCCTCGTCGAAGGTGACGGTCAGCGCCGTCCCGTCCACCGCCGCGCTCTCGAACGCGGGAGGCCCGGTATCGTTGGTCACCGCCTGGTCGGCGAAGGTCTCCACGTCGTTGCCGGCGGCGTCCTGCAGCGGGTTGGCGGAGGGTTTCGTGTAGCGCACCTTGACCGTGTCGCCCTTGCTCACCGCCGAGGCCAGGGTCAGCGTCACCGTCTTGCCGGAGATGGCGACGCCGCCCGCGGCGACGTTGCGCCGGGCGCTGCCCACCGAGACGTAAAAGTCGCCGGGCGCGGGCACCGAGTCCTCGTCCAGGTCCTCGTCGAAGGTCACGGTCAGCGCCGTCCCGTCCACCGACGCGCTCTCGAACGAGGGCGCTTCGCCGTCGCCGGGGGTGCCGGAGCCGCCGATCGTCAGGCGCAGCGAGACCTCCGCGCCAGGGGCACCGTAAGCGTTGCTATGTGCATTCCAAGAGGCAGCCGTTCCTTGGTCAGCATAGGTTGCGTCGGCAAGGCGAAGCTGCGTCGTGCCCCAATGCAGCGTAGCCGTGTCCCTGAGACCCTTGGGCCATGACTTGTCCAGCGAGAGAACCACAATTATGGGTAGTTGAGGGGTTTGCAGGTAGTTTGCTGCCCACGTGACTCGATAGGTCACGCCGCCAAACTCGAAGGTGTCGTCGGTGAGCCCGTCGGCGCACAGAGTCTGGGCATTACCTTCGCGGCAACCTTCAAATACACCTGTCAATATCTTCACCGTCAGCGTGGCCGACCAGACCGTGTCCTGGGTGTTGTTGATCACCGCTTGGTCTGCAAAGGTACCCACAGGGTTGCCGGAGGCATCGCGCAGCGGCTTGGTGGACGGCCTGGTGTAGCGCACCTTGACCATGTCGCCGCGGCTCACCGCCGAGGCAAGGGTCAGGGTCAGCGTCTTGCCGGAGATGGCGACGCCGCCCGCGGCGACGTTGCGCCGGGTGCCGTTCACCGTGACGTGGAAGTCGCCGGGCGCCGGCACCGAGGCCTCGTCCAGGGCCTCGTCGAAGGTGGCGGTCAGCGCCGTCCCGTCCACCGCCGCGCTCTCGAACGAGGGCGCTTCGCCGTCGCCGGGGGTGCCGGAGCCGCCGATCGTCAGGCGCAGCGAGACCTCCGCGCCAGGGGCACCGTAAGCGTTGCTATGTGCATTCCAAGAGGCAGCCTTTCCTTGGTCAGCATAGGTTGCGTCGGCAAGGCGAAGCTGCGTCGTGCCCCAATGCAGCGTAGCCGTGTCCCTGAGACCCTTGGGCCATGACTTGTCCAGCGAGAGAACCACAATTATGGGTAGTTGAGGGGTTTGCAGGTAGTTTGCTGCCCACGTGACTCGATAGGTCACGCCGCCAAACTCGAAGGTGTCGTCGGTGAGCCCGTCGGCGCACAGAGTCTGGGCATTACCTTCGCGGCAACCTTCAAATACACCTGTCAATATCTTCACCGTCAGCGTGGCCGACCAGACCGTGTCCTGGGTGTTGTTGATCACCGCCCGGTCGGTGAAGCGGTCCACGGCGATGCCGGCGGCGCCCTGCAGCGGCTTGGTGGACGGCTTGGTGTAGTACACCCTGACCGTGTCGCCGCGGCTCACCGCCGAGGCCAGGGTCAGCGTCACCGTCTTGCCGGAGATGGCGACGCCGCCGGCGGCGACGTTGCGCCGCGCGCCGTCCACGGTGACGCGGAAGGCGCCGGGCGCCGGCACCGAGCCCGTGTCCAGCGTCTCGTCGAAGGTCAGGGTCAGCGCCTTGCGGTCCACCGACGCGCTCTGGAAGCGCGGCACGACCAGCGACCCGTCCACCTTGTGGTTGGCGTCGTAGGGCAGCCACGTCTCGGGGTACGACAGGTCGGCGTCCCGCGGGTTCCGCGCGGTCCCCCAGGGCCAGGCGGACCGGATGCTCCCGCCGTTGAGTTCGAGCTGGTCCAGCAGAACCGCAATGCCGTCGGAGCGGTCCAGGGCCTTCACCGTGTAGGCGAAGGTCAGCGTCGACGTCCCGCTGCCGCTCTCGTACTCCGCCCAGGGGTAGTAGGCCCCTCCTTGCGGGTAGTCCGGGGGGCTTTTCTCCGGATGGCTCCGGCCCATGCCGAGCCGCAGGCGCGGCGTGCCGGAGACGACCACGGGTCCGTTGAAGACCGCCTGCACCCGGATGGCGTCGCCCCGCAAATAGGTGCGGTCCGGGCCGGCGTCGGAGGACAGCGCCATCGAATGGATATGCGGCGTCCCGTTGTTCGCCGGCTTGCCGGAGAAGCTCTCGACAAGCAAGCCCGTGCGGGCGCGCAGCGCGTCGGCGGACGGCTTGACGTAGCTCACCGTCACCGGCACGCCGGGCGCCACCTGCCCGGCGAGCTTCACGGACATCGTCTCGCCGTTGAGGGACACCGTGCCCGTCCCCGCGACGGTGCGGGCCGCCCCGCCCCGCGGCCGCGCCGTCACCCGGAAGGCGCTCCCCGCCGGCAGCGAGCCTTCGTCCATCAGCTCGTTGAAGAGGATTACCAGGTAGCTCGCCTGCTCGCGCGCGTCGTGACTCACGCTCGCGTGGGTGGCGACCGGCGGCGCCGTGTGCGGCGTCTGGACGGTCACCTTGAGCGAGAAGTATATAGGCGTCCTGACGCCGGCCGCAGTGCGCAGCAGGGTCTCGCCCCACGACCACGTATACGCCACCGACGCGTCGGCGTGACCGGGAATGGCCTCGTCCAGGGTCAGCGTCACCGTGTTGCCGGAGACCGTCACCTCCGTCACCGCGACCTGGCAGAGCCCCCGGCAACCCCGAAGGCCGGGCCCGCCGCCGTGAATCGTGCCCACCTGGAACGCATCGACCGACGGCACCGAGCCCGCGTCCAGCGCCTCGGCGAAGGTCAGCGTCAGCGTCTTCCCGTTCACCGTCGCGCCGGTGGGCCTCGCCGCCGGGACCATCTGGTTGGTCACCGCCTGGTCGGTGAAGTTCGCCACGTCGACGCCGCCGAGGGACTTGAGCGTGCGGGCCTCGACCGCGCCGAGATGCCAAACAAAGCTCGCCTTCCACTTGTCGTAGCTCACCGTGACCGTCTGGCCGACGCGGATCCGCGGCGCGGTCAGCTTGGACAGCCAGAGCAGCACGGACTGCTCCTCGCAGCGCAGGGAATTGGGTTTGTAGCTCACGCCGTCCAGCTTGATGGTCCAGGCATCGCCCGCGGCGCAATCGCCGGGCTTGAGAGGCCCGGAGAAGTTGACCGTCACCAGCCTGCCGGCCGCCGTCCCGCCGGAGAACGTCGGTACCGTGGAGTTGGTCACGCCCTTGTCGGTGAAACTCGCCACGGTGTTGAGGGCCACCGTGTCCCGCAACGGGTTGTTGGAAGGCTTGGTGTAGCGCACCATGACCGTGTCGGAAGCGATTACCGCCGAGGCGAGGGTCAGCGTCACGGTCGCGCCGGAGATGGCGACGCCGCCGGAGGCGACGTTGCGCCGGGCGCCGTTCACGGTGACGTGGAAGGCGCCCGGCGCCGGCAGCGAGCTGACAGCCAGGTTCTCGTTGAAGACGACCTGCAGCGTGACCCCGTCCACCGTCGCCGACGAGAAGGTCGGCGGTGTCGGCGCCGCCTTGACACCGTTGGCCCGCCCGCGGTCGCCATTTCCGGAGCTGTTTGCCGCCCGGACTCTGACATCGTAGGTCTTGGTCGAGTCCAGGCCCGTAAAGACGTGGCTTCGGAGGAGGGCATTGGTAGTAGTGGTCCCCGACCAAGAGCCGGATGTGCCGGATTCTCTAGACTCGATCCTCCAACCCGTAAGCGTGCCCCCGCCGGCGGCGGCCAACCAGTTCACCTGGATTTGGCCGTTCCCGGGGCCGCCGTCGGCGAGCCCTGTGGGAGCGTCCGGGCACGCGGTGCATCCGCCGCCCTCATCCGAAAGGGACACCGGCGACTGCGCCTCGGCCGCCCCGGCGCCGAGCAGCAGGGCTAAGGCGGCGGCGAGCAGGCACGGGGCCACGCGCCAGGTGCGCCCGAGGCGGGCGGCGAAACGGGAAGCGAAGAAGCGGGAACGAGGCGGGGGAGGACGGCGCCCGTCCCCGCCGGGCAGGCGTTCAGACGGGCCGCGGCTCGGCCGGCGGGATGCGGAAGGTGCGGAGGACGGGGCGGTCACGCCGGCGCACCCGCGCAGCGCGGGCGCACCGGTGCGCTCTGGCGCTCTGGCGCTCTGGCGCTCTGGCGCTCTGGCGCTCTGGCGCTCTGGCGCTCTGGCGCTCTGGCGCTCTGGCGCTCTGGCGCTCTGGCGCTCTGGCGCTCTGGCGCTCTGGCGCTCTGGCGCTCTGGCGCCTAATTGTATCAATTGTATCGCGAAGGAAATTCCGCACTGTCAAGGCCGCCCCGCATCGAACGAACCCGAAACCGCCATCGCTCATCAGCCTCTCCACTCCCGTGCGCACCGGACACATCGCGCCCGCAAGCGCCACCCGACGCCCGGCACGTTCGAACGCCTATGGTGTGGAAGCGTTACAGAGACCCGAACGGCCCGTAAATCCTGCCATTCGGGAGGTATCGAAAGCCCGCCGGGAGCGCCGATGAGGACGGCATGAAGAGAGCCCGCGCCGGCCGCCGCCGGGCCGTCAGCGCCAGGGCAGGGGGTCCACCGCGAGGACCTGGCGCACCAGCTCGACCTGCCCCGACACGCCCAGCTTCCGGTAGACCTGCTTGGTCAGCCAGCGCACGTAGTCCTCCGACCACTGCGTCGCCTCGGCGATCTCGCGCACCTTCAGCCCCTCGGCCAGCAGCGCCGACATCCGGCCCTCCGACGGCGAAAGGCCGAGCATCGTCGACACCCGCGCCGGCTGGATGCGCGCACGGCGCGCCGGGTCGACCGCGAGCACCAGCGCCGCCACCCGGCGCGCCCCGAAGTCAGCCTCTCCGCCGCCCACCGGGCTGACGTGCAGCGCGAGGCGCGACCGGCCGGAAGAGCGCTGGACCGTCATCGAGCCGCCGGCCGGGACCTCGCCCCACAGGTCCGGCAGCGCGCGGGCCAGCAGCCTCTGCAGGCGGCTGCGGTCGGCCGGCAGCCAGGCGTCCAGCGCGCCGTCGCGGTCGATGAGCCCGTCGCCCTGGCGCAGGATCGCGAGCGCCGGCGCGTTGGCCGCCAGCACCCGCCCGCCGCGGTCGAGCTGCACCACGCCGATGCGGTCGTTCTCCAGCAGGCCCGACAGTCCGGAACCCAGCGCATCGGCCGCCGCCAGCGCCTGGCGCATGGCGACGAAATGGCGGACGTGCGGCAGCAGGCGCTCGAGCAGCCGCAGCCGGTCGGACTGCCAGCCGTCGCCGTCCACGGGATTGCCGATGGACCAGGCGGTACGCAGCCCGTCCGGCTCCTCGAGGCGCACCGCGAGCCCCTTGTCGATGCCCCCGCGGCGCCACCCCTCGTTGTACGCGAACGACGTCTTCAGCTCCTCCTCGGTGTAGAGGTCGGGGCCGTAGACCAGCCGGCCTTCGGGATGGAACCTGAGCCGGGCCGGCGCTTCGTCATGGGGGTAGTAGACTTCGAGATACTCGCGCGCCAGGTCCGCGCGGTCCTCGCCGCGTTCGAGAGCCCGGGCGTAGTACATGCGCACCTCGTCGCCGTCCTCGCCCGACCCTTCGCCGACCATCAGCGAGCTGCCCCGGGTACCGACCGCCTCGTCGATCAGGGCGGAGGCGGCGGGCCAGTGGGCGTCGTCGCGCGCGGCCCGGTACAGCGACGCAAGAATGCGCTCGAAGGCGTCGTCGAGGCTCACGCCCGGTCCCCCGGGCGGCGCGTCCACGCCCGTGCCGGCCGCATGCCCGACTGCCGAAGAATGACTCCCTTGTCCACGACTCCCCTCAAACCCTCCGCGCACGCCGCAACCCCGCCGGCCGCCGGCCGCAAGCCCGGACGGGCCCGGTCCGCCGGCGGTTCCGCCAGTCTATGCGGGAAACGGGTGACGCCGCCATCCTCCCATATGGGAGGTATCACCAAAGAGGCGGGTGAAGAAATCGGCGCCTTTCGGTCAGGCCCCGCCGTCAAATGCCTGCGGCGACAAACCTCGACCGGGTTGACCGCCGCACGGGTCGTGGAGAATCATTCCGCGCGGCGGCGGCCGGATTCCCTTGCCAGACGACGTGGAGCCGTCCGGGACCTTCCGCGATCGCCGCTCATCGAGTCGATTCCCCCATCGTCGCGGCAAGGAGTCCCATGCTGGCCGACCGGAAAACCCCCTTCCGCAGAGACGTCCTCGAAGAGGCGGTGCGCCCGGTGCTGGCCCGCGCGGTCGCCGCGGGCGAGCGCTGGCGGACCGGGGTGGCCTACAACCCGCTCTCGAACGCCATGGCCCAGGACCCCTATCCGGTCTACGCGGCGCTCCGGGCCCGCGGCACGCCGCACCGCAGCCGGCTGATGAACGCCTGGCTGATCGCGCGCCACGCCGATTCCGACGCGATCCTGCGCGACCACCGCAACTTCTCCAGCGATCCGCGCCTGGGCACGCTGACCCGCCGCCAGCAGGCCATGATGCCGCCGCCGGACCAGTTCACCATGCTGTTCCTCGACCCGCCCGACCACCACAGGCTCCGGGCGCTGGTGACCAGGGCCTTCACCGCCCGGGCGGTCGCCGCCCTGGAAGCCCGCATCCGCGCGGTCGCGGCCGCGCTCCTGGACGCGATCGACGATCCCGGCGGCTTCGACCTCATGGCGGCCCTCGCCCAGCCCCTGCCGATCGTCGTCATCGCCGAGATGCTGGGCGTCCCGGCGGAGGACCGGGACCGCTTCAAGCTCTGGTCGGCGCAGCGCGCCCGGCTGCTGGAGCCGACGGCGAGCTTCCGCGAGCGCGCCCTCGCCCAGGACGCGCAGCAGGAGTTCGACGTGTATTTCCGGGCGCTCATCGCGAAGCGCCGGCGCGCGCCCCGCGACGACATCCTGAGCGCGCTGGCCCACGCCGAGGACGGCGGCGCGCGCCTCAGCGAACGCGAGATGCTGAACCTCCTGCGGCTCCTGCTGATCGCCGGCAACGAGACCACCACCAACCTGATCGGCAACGGCATGCTGGCGCTGCTCGACAACCCGGACCAGCTCGCCCGGCTCCGGGGCGACCCGGACCTCATGCCGGCGGCCGTCGAGGAGCTGATGCGCTTCGATCCCCCGGTGCAGACGACCTTCCGGCGCGCACGTGCCCACCGCGCGGTGAACGGGTCCGAGGTCCGCGCGCGCGACAACGTCGTCGTCCTGATCGGCGCCGCCAACCGGGACCCGGACGTGTTCGAGGAGCCCGACCGGCTCGACGTCGGCCGTGCGCCCTGTCCCCACCTCTCGCTCGGGCGCGGCATCCACCACTGCCTCGGCGCACAGCTCACGCGCCTTCAGGCAAGGATCGCGTTCGAGATGCTGCTGGAGCGCTTCGCGCGAATCGACCTGCCCGGCGTGCGCCCGAAGTTCCGCAACGGCGTCCTGCTGCGCGGACTTGAGTCCCTGCCCCTGCGCTGCACCCGCGCGTGAGGCTGTCGGAATGCCCCGCCCCGTGACGCCCGAAGCCTTTGTGCCCGGCGCGCTCGCGATCGGCTGCGACCGGCGCCGTGCGATCGTCGACGGCGAGGAGGTCACGCCGACCGCCATTGGGCGCCGGCTGCCGCGCGTCTTCAAGCGCAACCGGCGGGCATGCGGATGACAATGCTGCGCATGCCGAGAGGCAATGCCGGCCAAACGCCGTTGAAACTGGAAGTTTCACTGTCATCGCTAATTTCGAGTGCGGTGTGACCCTCTCTGGTCGCGCCTGTCCGTTGCCGAAAATGCCCATGTCTGCACGGCTCAACAGAGCAGACAGAAGAGTTAGACAGATAGGCCTCTACGGGGCGCATCCGTCGAACCGGGCGTGTTGACAACGTTTTGCGAATCCATGTCAACAGGAACATGTCGCGCAACTCAGCACTCAGTTCGGGCATCGCACCGGGCACCTCAGGATGACCCTCACGGTACGGACCGTCGACGGCTCCATCCCAAAGACAGGCTCTACATCAGGTGGGACGACGGACTCACCGGTTTCGGCCTTAGCCTTCGGCCCTCCGGCCTGCGCTCGCATCTCGTCAACCTTCGCGCCTTGCGATCTTCGACTGTACCTATTGCGTTCACCAAAGGGACCAATTCTCCATCATCGAGCACGTGGGCAGCGCCGCTGTCAGGAGTGCACAAAATCGATACAGTGTCTGGTTCACGCCAACCTCATGAAGACAAGATTCAACCTCACGGACTTTTGCTTTCAGCCATGATCCGTCCAAGAAAATCTCCATGCGTACCCTGTATGCGCTTCACAAGGTCCACCTCGTCGCTGAACACAAGTCCCGGACAAATATGAACGATTCGAGGCGACCCTAAAAGACCTTGAACTACAGTGCCTGCGCCCTACAAGGGGACAAAGCTGCACGTAAGGATCATTGCGGCAACATTGAGGAACGAAGCATGATAACTCACTATGGATTGTTCTGGTCCGAACGCGATGTCTTTTGGGGACGGAGGAATAACGAAGGCGTCCTTCTCGGTCGTGAGAAGACGCAGCTTCATCGTCGAGGAGCCCCAACACGTGCCGAACGTGCTAACGCAAGGAATTTCAAGGAGTATGTTGGAATCTATTGTCTCTATGGTGAAGGAGAACTTCTGTATGTTGGTGAAGCCGGTTTGGGTACGAAAGCCACACTCTTCGCTCGCCTTAAGACGCATCGCCGGGGTCACCTTTCTGGACGATGGGATTCCTTCTCATGGTTTGGCCGGGAAAATTGCAATGCAAATGTGCAAGTTCAAAGTAGCCTTGCTCAACTTGAGGCAATCACTGTTGCTATCATCAACCCTGGGTTCAACAAGAAATCCGGTTCGTTTTCGGGTGCACAACAGGTATTCCAAGTGCCGCATGACCAAGCTGAGGGTAACATCGAAACGAAACTGGCGCGGCTCGAAGCGAAGATGGACACACTAATTAAACAATCAAAATAAAGTTCCTGACCGGCTCGCGTCACGGTGACATCTTTCCAGCAAGGAGAGAGTACGTCAATGTCAACAAACATACCTCGAAACGCAGAAAATTCTGAGAGCAGAATGAACAAAGGCATATCTCGTTCAGGATATGCAAGGCGTATTGACTTGAAATTTCGGGCGCGATTTCCAAATTTGCAAACTCAAATCTATGAGGTTACCAAGAACTGTTTTCAGATTGTCTTTAGCGATTCGGAGCAAAACGCAGAGTCACTCTCTGAAGAGTTCAACAGTTCAATTTGCTTTGCAACGGAAAATGTGACTTTGTCAAACAAGCCGCCAAAAACATATATCCGAATGATCTCAAAGATTCCAGACACGCACTCAATGTCGCAAATGAATGGATTGCCTTTGCGGAAGATTGATTTGATCAATCTTATCTCTTCAAAATTTGCTGCTATAGAGATTTTGGACGTGGAAGTTGATCCCGGAATGGGAAGTGCTACGATCTTGTTGGGAGAAAAAATCTCGGAAAGTGATGGAAGTAAGTTATTCCAATTCCTGAGCCAGCTTGAGTTGCCACTTTCGTTTTCCACATATGTCTCTCCAGACAAAAAGCCTGATATTTCACTGGCGCTTAACGATCCGATGTTCATTTTGGCCTCTGCATTGAGACCTCGGTCTCCGTCTTATGTGCGCGCTGATGAGGAATTTTGGTTCGAAAACATTGACCAAATCGCATCCAGCAACTTCGCGCTGGACCGCTTTCCCGGCATCGGTGGAGATCCCTTTAGGTGCTACCTGGATCTTACGCTAGGTGAAATGCACATCAATCTTAGACAAGCTCTTCTTCTTTACGACGAGGTCTGGTGCAGCTTGCCATTGCATGACTCCCACGACGCCTTTCTTTCACAGCAGGGCCTAACTGAAGACGATCTTCTGGTTGCCGTGGGTTCTGGCCGACTTAAGATTGTTACGACCCAACCAGAGGAACGCCTACGCCTACCTTTTCTTGACAGACTGTTCGAACGGTGTCCGACTGCAATTTTGGGCCGAAGGACGACTGCCGCACTTCTCATGGCAGACTTGGCTCATACTGCGGAGGTGTCATTTTTGAATGAGCGTATGGTCGCAGATGCCATACAGCAACTGGCACATATGCTCTCTGAATTGGAGGGCATACCTTCAAGGAAGCTGCTGTCTGGGTTTCTGTGGCCTCTCATGAGCCGCCGGGATTGCTTGCAGGGCCTGTTGGATCGCGGATCAAAAGCTGGACCAGCGCTAGGCTTGGCAGATGCACTTAGCACACAATTGCAGGCAAAATTTGGACTGGACCTTTCCCTAGAAACGAAGATGTTCAGCGAATCGGTCCACATAGCACATGCTTTGAACGCGACCTTGTTTGGGCCTCTGAATGAACCTCAATACTTTACTCACCTTAAGTTCTGGATTGGAAGGCACTTGAATTTCCACAGTAATTTCAATGAGCGCAATCATTCAATGTGGAGAGAGAACGAAGAGCGCGATGCCTCCGGGCAGAACACGTTGCCTTCCGTCCAGCTTTTTGAATTTGACAAGCGTGTACCGATTCAGGAAATATTGGAAGATAGCGCTCTAGGATCGGATAGATTGAGAGGGCGCGGCTTGTACAGGCGTCTAGCTGAGCTTCCGTTGGAGGAACGTCACTGCGAAGTTGAGAGACTGAACGGGTTACTTCGAAAGCTCTCGAGAAAAGAGCGGAATGGCGAAATTGCGCTCGACATAACTGATGTAGGCATTTCTGCAGCTGAATTTTTGATGGCGCTTTTTGCTCCACCTGTGTCGACGATCCGACGTCTCTCCAAGCCAATGATTGAAAAGGCTAGAAGAAATAGGTCTGTTGATACAGTTATAATGAAACTGGAAGACAAGATGTTGAACACCTCGGATGCGAAGGACCTGCACTTTCTATCTCGTGTAAGTCGAGTTGCATCTTTTAGGGTTGATCGCGTATAGGGATCTTGCGGCTTACTCAATTCCGAACTCTGAGATTTGGTTCCTGCCCTTCGGACAAGACCCAAGGTCACTTTGGATCTCTCCACGTTGTCTTCTTTCCGCTTTCGTGATCTCAGCTCCGGACAGTCTTGCTTCAGCGCGCAAGACACTGAATTCCGTGACGTTCCCGCAACCGCCGCGTCCGGAGCACGCTGCGTCGTAATCAAATCGAGTCTTCGCGGTTTCCATCCCGCGTACCGCGCAGTCCGCCATAGGCGCCGCGTACGGCCTGAACGGGGTCGAAGTGCCGACGCCATGTGCCTGCGGTCACGGCGGCGGTGGAACACGGACATGGCGCCCCGGATGACCGTCGGGGTAAGGGCAGTTTCCGCCGCGCCCACTTCTCTTGTCCCGTCCCACGCAGGGAGGAGCCTGGTCTTGCCCGAATGGGAATACGCGTGCAGGATCACGCGCGAACCGCGATGAGGTCATTGGAGGTCTTGGCGAAATGGTCCAGAATGAGTTGATGTCTTCGACGGTGGGCCTCGTGGGCGAACTCGAGACGGAGCTCATGTTGATCCGGCAGGGTTGGCATCCTGTTCGGCTGGATTCCGGCCAAATGGCTTCGAACGCAGACTTGGTGGCGATTAGCCGGGAACAACGGGTCTGCATCCAGGTGAAGACGACAGACTCCGACAAGCAGCACAGTCACTCCCAATGGCTGGGATTCGGCTACTCGACCGGATACCTGAAGGACGGCAGACGAATCTTCAATTCGAAGGACAGTCCGCTCCAGGCGGACGTCGTTGTCGCCGTGAGCTACCGCCGCAACGGGTCCCGTTTCGTTGTGCTGCCGGTCGCATGCGCGGAAGAGCTTTGCCGCGCCCATTGCGACTACTGGCATTCCGTTCCGACACGGGCAGGGTCGGTTCGGAGCCACTCGTTTCCGATCTACCTGTGCTTCAAGGCCGAGCGAACAGCACATGCCGCTCACCATGCAAGGATGCGCCGCAACCTGGAGGCCTTTGAAGGCAACTGGAGTGTCCTGCGCGAACCGATCGAAAGACTGCATGATCGGCAGGCCTGGACCTTGCAGCAATGAAGCCAGGCTTGATGCACCTGCGTCAGGACGTTCGCACCGCGTGAGCCTTGAACCCGTGCACGGCATCGACAAATGACTCGAGCTGCACGAGGAACTCGCTCGACGCGACGTCGGCGACGAGGATCGCCTGCTCCCTTGCGCCGCTGCGGGAGGGATCGGCAAACATCACTCGCATTCCCCGATACCACTCCATGAACGCCTCCCGCCCGACGCCCCGTCGTCCGCCTCCGATCCTTCCGCGATGCAGGAGAACCGTGTTCCCGGTCTTGCCGTCGACGGCAAACAGCGCGGCCACCCTTCTGTCCACCCCGTCGATTGCAACGTTCACCTCGACGGTGATGCCGTGGGAGCGTCCCGGTTCCAGGGGTTCCGTGCCGAAGGCGTTCCAGTGGCGAGGGACGGCCACCCTTTCCACGACCTTGTGCGCGAACCAGATCCTGTCATTGCAGAGCGCCTGATCCAGAGCGATCCCGCCGCCTTGAAACCCGAAGGCGACGTTCGGGATGCTGGTCCGGAGCTCCGCTCGCAGGCGCCGAAGGAAACGCTCCTGCGCCTGCGCAATGTCCTGTGGGCGGTGAATTGCCGTAAGCATCTTCCCTTGCTCCCTTGGTCTTGCCTGCCCGGGGCGAGCCGGCTCCTCGTCCGGCGACGCCGCATCGTCGGGATCGATGGCGGCATCCGGCCCGTCCACGTCGCGGCATGCAGCGCGGAAGGACCATGATGGACGAAGCCCAGCGGCCCCGGCACGTCGCTTCGACGCGCACGTTCCCCGGACCTGCGAACGCGACGCATCCAGTCCTGCTGACCGCCACGAACGGCGCGCAAGTTAGCGCCGGCATCCGAAAGTGGTCAAGCGCGACGCCCTCACGGCTCTGTCTGTCGTCCTCCGGCCGTGGCAGCCGCCACGCCGCCGTCCCGGGACCGTCACCAACAGCGTCCGTTGCACCGGCAGGAGGGGAGTCTGGCCGCAAGCGGGTCGGCGGCACGGGCGTCGGGAGAGGGCGTCCGGCCGTCTGTTTGTCAATGACAGAATGGAGACGGCATCATGAGCGCAGCAATGGCAATCCCCGGCAACACGGCGGCGACTTTCATCACTCACATCTTCGGGCCCGGCCTGGCCGACAGCCGCTACGCTGTCGAGCGGTTTCGCGCGCTCGCGGACGGCGACATCCGCCGCTGCCCGGAGCCGACGCCCAAGGGCGGTCGCAGCCGGCGGGCGAAGGCGGTCACCGCGACGCTGAAGGCCGTGAAGGAGATGCGACCCGCACCCAACGAGATCATCATCTGCACTGGCCTCGGCAGCCGCGGCGGGGTCCAGTACTGGGGTTCCATCGCCTCGGGCCTGCTGTGCAACCGCCACCAGAAAGGCTGAGCGCGGCCCTTTCGGACGTCCGGCCGGCCCAGCGCCCGCCGGGCGCCGTCACTTCGGATTCCACCCCACGGCAAGGAGGATCTCCCATGTGCGAGCAGGAGGACGTCAGGACGAGACGTGCGCGCGACCTTGAGCGTTGGCATCGCCGCAGCGAGGCGAGGCGCGAATCAGGGCTATGCCAGTCATGCGGCCTCGCCGTGCCGGCGCCGGGCCGAGCGCGTTGTGAGCCTTGCCTCGAAAAGCGCCGAATCGCGGATCGGGCAAGGCATCACAAGCGGACGGCCGCCAGGATCGCAGCCGGCACGTGCGTCCGGTGCGGCAAGCGCGCTCCGGAGCCGGACCGCTCGACCTGCTCCTCCTGTGCGGCGCGGGACAATGCGGCAAGCCGGGCCAGGGACGCCAGGCTCCGCGCGGACGGCCTGCCCAGACGCGATCCTTCGAGGGAACGGGAGTACCAGCGCGAGAGACGCCGCCGCCTTTATGAAGAACGGATTTCAGCCGGCCTCTGCTCGAAGTGTGGTCGCGCCCCGTCGCGTCCCGGCCGAACCACGTGCGAGGCTTGTACCGAAAGACACCGGGCTCACGACAAGATCCGCCATGCGCGTGCCAAGGCCAAGGGACTCCTTTACGGCGGCCGCGACCCCGAGGCCAAGCGAAAGTCCGGCCGGGAGAGCAGCCGCCGCCGGACCGAGGCCCGAAAGGCCGCCGGGAAATGCATCCGTTGCGGACATGGCCGGCCCGAGGAGGGCAGGTCGATGTGCGAGCCCTGCCGCGAAAACAGGCGGCAGGCCAAGAAGGCGCGTCGGCTGCAGCGCCGCGCGGCCGGCCTCTGCGTCAAGTGCGCCGCGCCCTCGGACGGCAAGGAGCTTTGCAAGTCCTGCGCCGCCAGGAAGAACAGGCGGCCAAGGTCCGAGGCCCGGCGGGAGGCCGACCGGCTGCGCTACAATACGCGGCGCGCCCAAGGGATCTGCACGTCTTGCGACAGCCCGTCGGGCGGGGCGGCCGAGTGCCCGTCCTGCCGCGAGGCCGCGAGGAAGCGATACGAATCGCGTCGCGCCGCCGGCGTCTGCGTGCGGTGCCAGGCGCCCACGTTCGACGGCGCGGCCCAGTGCGCGGCCTGCTCCGTCGCGAGGTCCGAACGCCGTGACCGCGAGGCCGAGTACGCCGCGCGGCGTCAGCAATATGCTGATCGGAGGGCCAGGGGACGGTGCGTCGTTTGCGAAGCGCCCTCGCCTGGGGCGGCGCGTTGCGATCCCTGCGCGCGCCGGCACGCCGAAAGCTCGGGGACGTACCGCGGCATCCCGGTCTGGGACCCGCAGTACACCGTGGTCGAGCTGGCGACCGGGCGCGAGCACGGGCCGTTCGACAGCGAGGCCGACGTCGTGCTCTGCCTCGCCTTCGCGAAGCTCGGGCGCGACGAGGTCGAGGTGATCGCCGACGCGCCGGTCACCGCGCAGTTCACGGCCCCGCAATGGTGAGCCCGGGGCGTCGGCGCGCACGTGCAGCCGGGCGGCGGCCGGCCCGCGATCCGCCGCCGCGCGGTTGGGAGGAGGCCTTCGTCCCGGAACCGGTCGCGCCGGCCCGTCGCCGCGGCGCCGGAGCGCGGGCGCGAGGAAGGCCTTGATTCCTGGAACGGATCGCGCGGCCTTGCCCTTGCCTCCGTAGGCTGCGCCGTTGCGGAGGCGGCGCCCCTCGTCATGTCCGGACCCGGCGGGAGAGTCCGAAACCGCGGGCCGCGCGCGCAATTCCGGGCGCGCCTCGGCCATCGCGGCCGGAGCGTGCGTTGCCCGAAACGGCTCCCCGGACGGAACGGCGGCCTCGGAACTCCCGCCGGACCCGAAATCGGCAACGGCATCGCGCGGACGTCGTACACGCCCGTGCGCTCCGTGGTTCTAGGCGGGCGGCGCCGCTGCCCGCGCGCCGTCCGGCGGGTCCGGCTCCGGACCGTCGCCGGGGCGGCATCCGCGCCGGGCGGCAAGGGCGGATCCCTCGTCCGGTCTTCGTCGCACTGTCGGCCGGGCGGAGTTGGAGGAGGGCTGGGGAGGGGTGAACGGAACGGGGGTTCGGGAGAGCGTCCCGGTCCCGTCCGTTCGGACCCATCGTCATCAACCAGAACCCATGAAGGAGAATCACCATGGCTTTCGGACTCAACCGCGCGGAACTGATCGGCCGCCTCGGCGCCGACGTCACCGTCAACCAGCTCGCGTCGGGCGGACGCGTCGCCAACCTGAGCATCGCCACCGATGAAGGATACCTGGATCGCCAAAGCGGCGAGAGGGTCGACCGGACCGAGTGGCACCGGATCGTGACGTTCCAGGACGGCCTGATCGACATGCTCCAGAAACACGCGACGAAAGGTCGGCTGGTCTACGTCGCGGGCAAGCTCCAGACCCGCCGCTGGAAGAAGGACGGCGAGGACTCCGACCGGTTCTCGACCGAGATCCTGCTCGTCCCGGGCGGACGGGTTCAGTTCCTCGACAAGCCGAACGGGAACGGCGCGGCGACGCAGTCCGGTCCCGACATGGCCGGTCAGGCCGGGGCCGATCACGCCGACCTGGACGGAGACACCATTCCGTTCTGAGCCTGTCTCGGCATCGTTTCCTCCCCCTTGGGCCGGCGCCTCGCGCGTCGGCCCTTTTTCGTGCTGCCGGTCCGGAGACCG
Source organism: Paracoccaceae bacterium (assembly GCA_965208685.1). Lineage (GTDB taxonomy): Bacteria > Pseudomonadota > Alphaproteobacteria > Rhodobacterales > Rhodobacteraceae > JAJEFO01. The sequence continues at coordinate 4,915,435 of CBDBPL010000007.1, forward strand.
GGCCGTGCGGACGACGCGTCGCGCTCCATACGGGAGTTGGAGTGGGGCGGATCGGAGGCGAAACGCCAGGAGAAGGAGAGAGACCATGGCACCAGTCACCGATCCCGCCAACGAGCCCGGGCCGGGCGACGCCCTTGCCGCGATGGCCGGTCCGCTGCGCGACCGCGTCATCGACGGCTGCATCGAGAACGAGGAGGACGAAAGCCCGCTCTTCGACGGCCCCGACATCTTCGGCGATCTCGACGCCGGGGCCTGAACCCGCCACGCGGGCCGGTCCGGCATCCGTCGCACCGGCCCGCTTCCCCTCAATCTTCTGACCGGAGGATCCCATGGGACATCCAAGAAACATCATCCGATTCTCCCGCACCAGCAGCGACGAGGCGCGCATCTATTGTGCCGGACCGAACGGCGACGACTACGTCGGGGACGTCTACGCCTACGACGACACGCTCCGCCACGGCGCTCGCGTGTTTGAAATCCATCTCATCGACGATTCGCGCGGCCCGCGCCGCGTGCACGACCGCAGCCTTGTCCGCGCGACCGCCCAGCGGATGGTCGACACCCTCTGGTGGCGCTGAAACCGCTGCCGCCTCGGCTCGGCGTTCGGGCCGAGGGCGCTGCGCGCCCGCCTCGGCGGCCTGCCTTGCCTCGCGGCGGGCTCGCGCGGGGCGCTCGCACCGCAGGGGATCCGGAGACCGGGAAGCAGACCGGCCGTCGCGCCTTGGGGCACGTTTGGAAGCAAGCCTCTCCGGACCTTCCCATCATGGCAAATCCGCGACTCCACGCGTCAAGGCACGGCGGCGACCGGGTTGCTGGCGACCTGATTCGCATGGTCGCTGGCGCTCCCTGCGAATCGGGGTCGCTGCGCGGCCCGCACCACTCGCCGCCTCTGCGGCCTTGACCCGTGGGTCACAGGGATTCGCCGGGCGGGGGCGTCCCGGAAGGGGCGAACCGAAACCCGGAACGAAGGAGTGCCGACAATGGACGCCAACGACATCAACCGCCGCGCAGACAGCAATCCCCTCAAGGAAATCCTCGAACCGATCCGTCGCCGGGTCCTCCTCGAGCGCATGGCCGAGCACGAGCGCGACGGATGCCTCGTCATCGACTACGCGGCCGAAATCGAGCAGCCCGGCGCGTGACGCCGGGCTTCGCGGGCCGCTCTGCGGAGCGGCCCGCTTCCGCCATGCGCCGCCCACGAAAGCGCCCGGCGCATGGTCGCTGCGCTCCCATGCCGCCTGCGCTCGCCGCCTTCGGCGGCAACGCGGCCCTGCGGGCCGCGGGCGCTTCGCGCCCTTGGACTCGAAACCCTTGCGTTTCGAAAGCGCATGAGAGCCCTCGAGGATTCTGCCTGCGATCCTCCCCGTTCCGCCCAAATTGCGTGAAGGGCGGGAGCGGCTGCCCTTCGACACTCTGCCGTGCCTTTTCCTTGGCGGAACGATGCGGTTTCGTTCGTTTCCGGGGCCGCCTGGCGGGGAGCGTCCTGTCCGGTTTCCGTTCGGGCCGGGCGCTGCGGCGTTTCGGGGGCGGTCGTTTCCCGATGTCGGTGTGTCGGGCGCGCCGCTTCGCGGCCGGGCTACCCTGCCGAGCTTCCCCGCGCCTGGCGGCGCGGGGCGATCTCGGCCCTTCGGGCGGGTATCCCTCGCGCGGTCCTGGCCGCGAGGTCCGGAGACGGCCGGCCGGGATCGCCCTGACGGAAACGCCGCTGGCAGTGCCCAATCACAGACGCTGGCGACCGCGACGAACCTGATCGCGGTTTCCACGAACCCAGGACCGGAAGACGTAATTGTCTGGTCACACGCCAGGCGCCGGGAGGCGATCAGCCCCGTCGCGGTCGCGGCCATGTGATTCACCCGACGGGTCAGTTCCCCGAACGACCGTCGCTCCTGATGTCTGATGTGGATTCTCTCTCGTATGACTTCCAATCATGGCAAATCCGCGTCTGCCCGCGTCAAGGCACGGCGGCGACCGGGTTGCTGACGGCCTGATTCGCATGGTCGCTGGCGCTCCCTGCGAATCGGGGCCGTTGCGCGGCCCGCACCACTCGCCGCCTCAAGGCCTTGACCCGGGGGCCGCAGGGATTTGCCAGATGGGAGGGGTCCCGTGAGGGATGAACCGAAACCCCGACCAAGGAGGTCATCATGAACACGAACATCGAAACCGCAGAACTCTCGATCACGGCTACCGTCTGTCAGCAGGCCCAGCTCTTCGGCGCCGCACCCGAACGCGACGAGTTCGAAACCCGGGACGTCTGGGACGAGGACGACGCCACGTGCGCTCTGCTGGAGTCCTTCCGCATCCTGGCCGAGGGCGTGGCGCCCGACGGGTTCCAGGTCGCCGACGAGCGCGAGAGCCTGCTCTGGGGCTTCGTCAACATGCTGGACGCCCAGGTCCGCAGGCTCGACCGCGCCGCCGACAGGCTGGCGCCCGAGCTTCGCGACCTGACGCGGGGACAGGACGGCAGCGAGATCCGCTCGCGCCAGCTGGAGCTTGTCACCGACCGGTCGAAGAGCCTGACCGCACGCCGCGACGCCTTCGAGGCGCTGCGCGACACGGCCGCCGAGGCCTACCGCGACATCACGGGAAGCACCTGGCGTCCGAGGCGCGGCTCGCACGTGTCCGAGACCGGGAAGCTCACCAGCGCCGCCGTCGACGCCCGCGACTACCAGCGTGCGCGGAAGGACCGCAAGGCGGCCGCGCACCTGCCGCAGGGCACGCTCGTCGCCGTCACCGGCGGGCGGGACGTGAAGGACCCGGGCGCGGTGATCGCGCGGCTGGACAAGGCGCGGGCCAGGCACGCGGACATGGTGCTCGTGCACGGCGGCGGGCCGGGCGTGGAGCGCATCGCGGCGCGCTGGGCCGAGCGGAACGGCGTGCACCAGGTCGTGTGCAAGCCCGACTGGGACCGGCACGGGCGCGCGGCTCCGTTCCGCAGGAACGACGAACTCCTGAACCTCCTGCCGAAAGGGGTCCTGGCCTTCCCGGGCTCGGGGATCACCGAGAACCTGGTGGAGCGTGCACGGCAACTGGGGATACCCGTTGCGAAGTTCGGCCCGGCATAGGTCGCCGCCCTCGCGGGCCGCGTCGCCGCTCCGGCATGGGGCGGGGCGCGGTCCGCTCTTTTTTGTACAGAATTGATCCGGTGCCTGAGACGGCCCCGGCTTCGCCGGTCGCCGGGCTGGCGCGCGTTGCGCGCCGCGCCCGTGGCCTCGATTCTCTCGGCCACCTCGCGCAGCCGCCAGTTGCCGCGCTCGCTGGCGCTCGCACAGGCCAGGTCGACTCGGCGTCGCGCTGGCGCGCATCCGCCATCGTCGCCGCCGTCCTGATCGATGTCTCGCACGGCGGATGGTCGACTCGCCCACGCGCAGGGACGCGGCCCAGCCGCACTCCCGGAGATCGGGCGATCATTCGCGGCTCGCCTCGACCCGAACGGACTCGCGGTCCTCGCGCGGCTTCGCCGCCGCTCGACCGCATCGTCCCGGCACCATGCCGGGACCGGAATTCGACCGCGGCATGTCACGGCGGCGCATGCTCCGGCTGCGCCGGTCGCCGCGCCCGCCTTCCTCCGCACCGTGGCCTCGATTCTCTCGGCCACCTCCTGCAGCCGCCGGTTGCCGCGCTCGCTGTCGCTCGCGCAGCGCACCTCGACTCGGCGTCGCGCTGGCGCGCATCCGCCATCGTCCCTGTCGACGGCTGCGCCGTCCATGACTTTCTCCGAGAGCAAGTCATCGCCTTGCCAATCCGCATGGGCACGCGGCAGCCGTGGTCCATCACGAAGCGGCCGGTCTCGATGCGAAGAATCCGGCCACCGTGCTCGCGGAGATCGCGTGATCGTCCGCAGAGTGCCTCCGTCCCGTACGGACTCGCAGTCATCGCGCGGCTTCGCCGCCGCTCGACCGCATCGTCCCGCAGCCATGCGCGGGCCGGCCTTCGACCTTGACATGTCGCGGCGGCGCCTGCTCCGGCTGCGCCGGTCGCCGCGCCTGCCTTCGTCCGCACCGTGGCCGCGATTCTCTCAACCACCTTGCGCAGCCGCCTGTTGCCGCGCTCGCTGCCGCTCGCGCGGCGCAAACGTCGACTCGGCGTCGCGCTGGCGCGCATCCGCCTTGGCGCGGACGATTCCGCGGCAGCACGCGCGCCGGCCTTCGCCAGCGCCAGGGACGTCGTCTCGGCATCGCGCTGCCGCGCGTCCGCCGTCGGCTTCGCCGACATCGCGTTCGGAAATTCAGGCGCGTGCATCCGCACCACGCCCGTCACGAGCGCGCCAGCGACTGCGCCGACCCCGGCGCACTTGCCAATGCACGTCTGCGGCCACGGCCGTCGCGAGATGCCGGCAGCGACACGCACACCAATGATCTGGCTCGTGCCGGAAATTGTCTGCACTGGATCGCCGGCAGCGCGAACCCGGTCCCGCGCGGCGCCAACGACACTACCGTCGTCTCGCTGCGCTCGGCTGCATCGCGACCCGGCTGCGACGATCGCCCGGTCAGGTCTGCGGCAGTGCGCGCCAATGCGCCCGACTGCGACATCGCGACGGCGCCATTCCATCGTCGGCCCGGACGACATCGCGTTCGGGAATCCGGACACCTCCGCAGCGGCTTCACATCCGCTCCGAATTCGCGTCAACCTGTCGGTCCCGAGGCGCGTTTGGAGCATGTTTGCCGTGTTTTCGCGCATTGCGCGAGGGACATGCGACGCCAGGGAAGCGTCCCGGCATGATCGCCGAAGCGCCGAATCCGGGCCCGCGCATTGCGTGCGCAATGCGCGTGTATGCTCCAGAGAACCGCGTGTATGCTCCAGAGAACCGCCGCGACTCTCTGGAGAACCGCGACACACGAGGCCAAGCGACCCCCCTCGTGCGATCTTCCTGGAGTCCAGACTTTCGGCCCGGACCTCGCGACAGGCCCTTTCGGGCACTGTCGCTCATGCGCCGCTCGGGCTAGAGCATTGATCCTGAACGGCTTTTGACCCCGAATCGATGAAGCTGACGGCAATTGCCGACTGACCGCCCGAGCGGCGCTGCTCTTCACACCCGACTCACCTCTGGTGGTTGCGGCGCATGCGTGGTCTTGGGGGTTCCCTTCGGTGTCTAGGGAAGCCGCAAGGTGCCTGCTGAATGATGGGCATTCGTACTTTGTTTTGTGTTACGGCTATGCCATTAGAATAATTGCTTGTATTTTCTCCGTGTTTGCGATGTATGCTCCGGAGAACCGTGCGCATTGCGCGCTCAATGCGCCCGGAAGCGGGACCGACACGGCGCTGCGGCTGGCAGGCAGGCCAATGCACCGGGAATCCCCCCGGCGGTCGCCCAGACCCGTAAGGCACGCCGTTTCCGAAGCGGCTTGTGCAACGTCCTGGCATGGGAGGCCAAGATGGCAAAGATCAGTTTCCAGCGCTCGATCCGGTTCACGAAAGCCGAATGGGACGCGGTAGTCGAGGCCGCCGAGAAGGCCGGACTGACGCCCAGTTCGTTCGTGCGAAGGGCCGCCGCTCGCGCCGCAGCCGACGATCTTCACCTCGATGGCGGCGGCCTCACGCCGGAACTGGCCGAGCTTGCCAAGCGAACATTCCGCGGCGTCCACCTGCTCACGTACCTGAAACGCGAGGAACTGGACGGATCCGGAAAGGGAAAGGCCTTCGACAGGGCTGCCGAAGACGCCCGTGCCGCCCAGGTCAAGTCGCTCGGAACCGACCACCCAAGCGAAGAGGCGTAGCACTGGCCGTTCCGCACGGGCCGACGCCGGAGTCGCCGATGCACACCGGACGCCGTTTGCAGAAGAGGCGGACAAGCGATCTTCGACCCTCAGCTCTTGCTCCCGCGAGCACCCCATGTTGTAAACGTAGCGAAGCTTCGCGTTCCTGCGGAACCGGAAATCCGTAAGGGGAACCTCCACAGGCAGGCCGTTCAGATGTGGCTCGGCGTGCACGACGCCCCGGATACTGTACTGAAAGAGTGGATCGCTGCCCATCCTTTCGCCACTTAGAGCACACCGTGAAGTTAGTGCAGCAACATGGTTTCCGGAACAAGATGAGCGCCGCCAGATCATCGGGCTTATCCCCGGCAGCCTGACCTGCAACTGTAGAATCGATCCTGCCTCCAGCGTTGCCTGAGCATCCGTCATGCAACAAGGTTTCAGACGGCGCCCCACAATGCCAGCAGCAGCTTGACCCCGGGAGATTTTGGTGGTCCCCGACATGGTCAAACGCATCATTTCCGCCGCCGAAAGCCTGAGCCCACTCACCATTCAACCAGCCATCGGTGGATCTATCGCCAAGGGCGTTCGTCCGCCGGTGGAGAAAGTGGGAATGCGGCGCATTGGAAGGTGACCATCAGCGCCGTCTTCCGCCTCGTTGAAATTGGGGTTGATTTCCGAGGGCGAGTGTATACGTGCTGAACGCATTTCCCAGCAGAAAGGAAAGGACATGGGCTGCCGAATTGGTATGGCGACGAACGTTGCCGCTCGCGTTCAGGAACTTAAGGACGAGAAAGTTGTTCCGCATGGTGCGACCTACAGGACGCTGGCTAGCGGCCTGACTTATTCCGAGGCGAACGCCAAGGAGGTCTCGGCCAGAAACGCTCGCGGTTCGCGCTGCGAAGGCTCTGCTGGAGGAGGCTACAAGGCGGGCCGGGTCTGGAGCGTGTACCGGATCGACTGGTAACTCGTAGGGACGGGCGATCGCGTCGGTTTCTCCAAAAGACATAGAATCTTCGGCGAACAGGTACAGGTGCAAATTTGGACTGGAGAGAGCAGATCACCCTGTTGCTGGTCGAAGAGGTCTTTTCGGACGCAATTCGATTGATTTTAAGCATTCTGTTCGTAGGCACAATCTCATTGCTTCTTGGTGGGAGGCGCTGGCTACGCGGGGAGCTTTTCTCGGGCCTAAAGTGCCTTTGGAGCGTAGGAGTGTGGTTTCGGGCGCGCACTCGATGCCCGGCTGCATTCGGAATTCCGGCCTCTATGGCAGAGATTTCGGAACTGTCTGGGCAACTGAACGGAATGACAGAATTGGCGGCAACTGAGTTTCTGCGGCCTCACTTGGGCAAGAGGCTGTCGGTAGCCGGGCCGCTTCTTGAGGCGAAGGGAGAGGTGGAAAATGTAACGGCTGTCACAATCGAACAGCCTGACGGCACTGTTGCTGTACTTTTGTTCATTGGACAGGCAAAGGAATTGGCGACCTTGGCCAAGGGGCAGAACATCATGGCCTCAGGGAACTTAAGGGAGCTTGAACCAAATGCTTATGTTCGCCTAGACAACTGTCAAGTTGAAGAGTAGCGCCAGCTTTTGCTGCCATGGATGCATATGTTCTTGATGACGCGGATAGACGGGCACGGAATCAATACGTCACGGAATTCGACGCGATACCGGGCTTTTGGAACTTCCTTCTTGGCCTTGACCCCGAAGATCTCATTGCAGAGCTGATCCAGAACGATCTGGACCAGGGAGCAACCCGCACAACCATCACATTCAATGAGACTTGCCTTGTCTGCGAAGGGAACGGTGAGCCGGTCTCTCCGGACGGGTGGAAACGACTCAGGACAATACTGGGTGCGGGCGACAAGGTGCCCGCCAAGCGCAGCAAGTTCGGCGTCAAGAACCACGGCCTGAAGGCCGCCTTCACGATTGGCGACGAAATCCGCCTGATGTCGAACGGGCAGGCCATTGTTCAGACGTTGTACGCGAATGGCCGGAACGAGCCTCCCCATCCCGGTGCCTCAGGGCAACCGACAAGAGATCCCGAAGCGCCCACCAACGGGTGCCGTGTCGTCGTTCAGTATCGCGATGCCGACCTTGAACCCGATCAAGGTGAGGCCATCAAGCTGGACGTGGTGAGCGCGGGCGAATTCGAGAGGCTATTCAAGGCAGCTTGCGCAAGCGTCCCTGAACAGTTCGCGGGCATTGTCTCGCCGGAGATCACGCCTCGATACGAAATCGTGCTGCGGCACTGGAAGCTTGGCGATGCGCAGTTTTCCTTTTCCTGCACCCGGCCTCGCAAGGTTCGCAAGCGAATGGAGGTCTTCCAGCGGCGTTGCACTGTCAGCGGGACACACTCCCCCTTGCCGGACACCTTGCGGGAACAGGCGGCGCGTCGCCTTGTTCCGTTGGAGGGCGTTCTGAAGGAGCGAGTCGCTGACTTTTTCCGTCGCGGGAGACGCTTTTTCATCGAGGTGTCATGGCCGATTGACGCCAAAGGCAGACCCAGGACAGGGACCGGAAGATACCGCTACCCGATCGGCTATCCTCCGAATTCGCCCGATGCAAGAACGGGACACAGCAGTCATTTCAACGCGCCATTTGCTTCGGACAACGAGCGCCATGCTCCGGCGCGGAACGAGGGCACGAACACGGAATTGCTCAAGGCGTGTGAATCACTGCTGATCGACGCGGTTGCGCACGACACAGTTCCACGGTGGAAGGCGGACGGGCTGAACCTCATTGTGCCGAGTGCCGATGCCGAAAGGGAATGCGAGGTCGTTCGCGCGCTGTTGGGGGCGCTTGTAGCGAGGGACGCATTGCCGGTCCTGAGCTGGCGGAAAGCGGCTGAACTCGTGACAAGGCGAAAAGGGAAGGACGTCAGGGCGCTTGTGCGGAATTTGCCGGTTCTTGGATTCTCGAAGGACGCGAGACGATATCGATTTGTCGTGCCGGCCCTGACTTGGGCAGAGGATACGGTAGAGCCCTTGCTCTCATTGCTAAGTCCACGCGCCGAGGCACAGCTCGACCCACGTGTCCACGTTCACATCATCAGGTTGTTGACGGACGGCAAGACGCCCGGATCTGACGAGGAGTTCGTTACCTTCGACGAGGACGACGTGATCGCTCGCGTGACGTCCCAGGGCAATCAATGGTTTGGCGCCATAGCGGACCCCAACCTCGAATTCTCGCAATCTGCCTTGGTGCGATCTTATCTCGACCTGATCAAGTTGAAGCTTGATCAAAAAGGGCCTGACACTGCGGAAGAAGACGACCTGCTTGCGAAATTGCTTCTTCCAGATTTGGACGGCCAGGCAACGGCCTTTTCGGATCTGCACTCCCACGCGTCGCTTCCCTTGAGCATACCTGGTCTGCACTTGCCGCCCCTCCTTGATGCTCGCCTGCTTGCACACGCTCTCTTCAAGCGCAGCAAGTGGCGACTTCCGAAGTACACGATGAAAGCGTTTCTTGAGAGCGGCACTCTTCAGTCCGCTGACGAGGAAACTCGGAGAAAGTTCTGGAAATGGCTGTCGCGAAACCGTCGGCACATTTCCTCGAGGGACCGACCGAGGCTTGCCGAACTTGAAATCTGGCCGGACGAGAGCGGCAATCTTTGCAGGATAGCCGACCTATGCGAACCGCGGTCGAGGCGCGTCGGGTCCGTGCTTGCCGGGTTCATTCGGAGGCCGCACCGAGAGGTTCGCCGATCCAGGCTGGCGTTTGTTGGGGGCAGGGCGCGAACGTCGGTTCGGCGCACGCCGACAGAGGGCGAGATCGGGGCCTGGCTCGCCAAAGAACTGGCACGATTTGAAATCGAAAAGCAGGCGGATGCCGCAACGGCCGCGGCACTGGACCGATTCGAGGAACACCTGTCAACCCTGCTTGAGGACAGAGCCATCGCGCCGCTGCTGGAGGCGGCTGAACCAGAACTGCCAGCGCTTGTGCGGGATGGGACGATTCGGTTGCGCACCGAACTGGTCTTGCCCAGCCGCAGCAACGACCGGCTCGACTTGCCCGATCATTTCCTGCTCAGGGACAGGCAGCGCGCCAGTGTCCTGGCCAAGCTGTCACCTGCGTTGAACGCACCCACCGCGGCGATGCTTCTGGACGCATTTGATGCGGATCCCGGCAACGTCTCCGTTTTGCAGTCACGACTGAAGGAGTTCGAGAGCATCTCCGATCCCGAAGACGACGAGCGTCGTCAACTCGCAAGGAAGGCAATCATTCCCTTGAACGGGCGGTTCTGGGCACCGAATGAGCTAGCCTTTGTCGGAAACCGTGGCGACTACTGGGGCGCCTGGAAGATCCGCATTCCGACCAAAGGACTTTCGCAGAACGACCAACATCGGTACCGGGCTGTGGGCGTTACGTCCGCATTGCCAGCCCAAGTGACAAGCCGCGACTTTTTCGAGTGGCTTGCAAGTCAGGACGGAGATGTATTGCAGCGACATGTCTCGTGCATACTGCGCCAATTTCTCCACCAGAATGGACCCTCCAGCTGGGCTCACGTCTTCCCTGACACACCTTGCATTCCAGCAATGAGTCGGAACGGTTTGCGGCTCGTGTCATTCAGGATAGCGCAGCGAGGACCCGTCTTTCTGTCCGACGCGGGGGAGGAAATCAAAGAAGCCGTCATGCAGCGTGACGGGGCCGTTCACTTGGCCATCGACCACGTTCAGGAGGTAACGGAGCCGATCTCCGAAACGCTGCGCGAGCTGGGCGTCAAGTCGCTCCGCGAGGCACTCAAGGAACCGGAAAGTGTCGCCGGCTCAGGTGAGGTTTTCTCTGCAGGCCAAGATGCTCTTGATTGCTTCAAACGCCTTGAGTCGCCCCGGTTCCGGGACACGTTCCGAAAGCGCCTCAACAAACTGGGCGTGGACCTCGCGTTGTTGCGCCACGACTGGCAGAACCGGCTGGATGGCGTCCGGCAGATTCGCTTCGGGGAGAGCGTGGAGATGCGCTTCCGGTTCCGTGGCAAATCGTACCCGCAAGACTCCGATGCCGGATTCGATCGCGGCACGGGCATATTTTGGGCGAAGAATGGGCTTGGTGCTCGGGGACTGTACGAGTCCTTGGCCAAGCAGTTGATCTTCAAGCCGATGTCTCGACCCATTGATCTTCTTGCACTCGAACGCGCCCTGGAGCTGGAAGTCGCCGATCCGAGTTTTGGAAGGCCGGGAGGCGCTCAATTGGCCGCCGACGACGATGCTGCAGCAACGGAGAGTTCCGGGCAGGAACGAGAGTGCGAGGAGAGTGACGGACTCGGTGAAGTGGTGACGGGTCACTCGCCAATTGAACCGGATCCTGAGCGCAACAAGCCAAGTCCCGGTCCTATCTCAACCGTACCGGAGGGACAGCCTGTTCGCATTGGGGTGCAGCCTGGTTCATCGAAACCGAGCGGGGGCGATGACTCAAGGCCATCGCCTGCCATCGAAAGAACCCACATTGCAGAGCTCAAGCACGAACACTACGCCAGCCACTGTCAAATGTGCCTGTGCGAAAGCTCGCCTCAACGGTTGGCGCCGGCTGGCAGCTACATCGAGTCAGAGGAAATTCGACAAAGCGTTGTGGAGGCGCACCATGCCGACCTTGTGGCGGCGGGCGGTGCACGCCACGCCGGCAACATCATCCTGCTGTGCAAGTTGCATCACAGCAACTACGGGAGCCAGCTTGCCCGCGCGGGAATAACCGCTGCGCTTCGGGACAACCCGAAAGAAATGTCCGTGAGCTTTGACAAGGACTCGCACGTCAAAGGTCGACAGATCGAAGTTGTCATCTCGGGCACGGAAGAGGTCGTCAAGCTCTTCTTCACCGAACATCACATTGAATTCTGGCTGTCGCGGGAATGACTTGAGTGAGGCGTTCGGTCACTGCCTACAAAGAGCAATAGGTGAATTCATCTGCAAGTGTTGCAGTCGGTTGGAGATCACGGCAGGGGCTTGAGAAGATGGCCGGAACGCGCGTCGCCGGAAGCAGGCGCCTGCCTGGAAACTCGGGAGGGAACCCGAACACTGCGCCTGCCGCCGACGGTTTCCGGCCCAACGAGGATCACATCTCCAACCCTGCGTCGCGCGATCCACGGGACCTCTCCCGTTCCGCGACGCGTTCCGGCTCCGGAGACTTCTGACGCTCCGAAGTCCGGCCCCTGTCCGCCGACTTGTCCTTGGTTCCTGCATTCCGCTCCGGTGTCCTCTCCGTCTTGGGCCTGCGCTCCTTCCCGTCACCGCGAGCCTTCTCACCGGACAGCGTCTTCTCCGCAGCGCCGATGCCTTCCAACGCGGAAACGCGCTCGCCGGTCGCCGCCTCCAGCGTCTCGCGGAGCGCCTTGGCGTCGTCGGTGACCAGCTCGGCCTTGTGACGGGCCCGGCTGATCTCGACGTAGAAGCTCTTCTGCGTGGACAACCGCGGGTGCCGCGCCTCCATCACCGCGATCACGTTGTCGACGGTCCGTCCCTGGAACGCGTGCACGGTCGAGGCCCAGGCATGGTCGAGATGTCGGAGCTGCGGATCGTCCCTGCCGAGCTCCAGCGTCCTCCCGTCGCCCAGCCGGAACGCGACGCGGTCTCCCCGGACCGCCGCGACCTCCGCCGTGTCGCTGTTCACCAGGCGCAAGCCGTCGTCGTTCCGCGTCCAGCGGACGCGGTCCCCGGCACGAAGCTCCATGCGCTCCGTCCGGTAGACCTCCACCGCGCCGCGCTTGGCGCCGACATGGCGCGGCCGCCAGTGCACGGACTTTCCCTCCGGCCCCTCCAGCGTCACGATCCCCTTGCGCTGGTCGACGCCGGCGACGCGGCGCTCGTCGCCCTTATTCACGCCGAGGCTCTTGTACTGCCTATGGAACGCGACCACGTCGCCGGGCGCGTAGTTCCCCGCCACCGCCTTCTCGGCGGAGGTGTAGCCGTGGGACACCAGCCGCCCGCCCGTGAAGGCGGGGCCGTGGATGACGCCGTCCCGCGCGAGGCGCTCGCGGATGTGTCCGTTGATCTCCCGCCGGAGCGCGTGGCTCGGGGCCATCAAGCCGGTGCTCTCGCGCTGCTCGGGGGACAGCCTCAGCCAGCGCGCGGCCGCCGCGCCGGCCAGGTTGCGGGGATGGACCTCGGCAATCCGGTCGCCGAGCCTGTCGAAGGCCTTGCCGATCTCGCCCGCGAGGCTCGCCCGCACCGCCTCCTTCAGTTCCGCGTCCCTCTGGCGCAGGATCTCGTCCATCACCGCCGTCTGCATGCCCGCCGCCTGAAGCTGGGCGAAGGGCTTGCCGGCGTCCACCGCGTCGAGCTGCCTCTCGTCGCCGACCAGCACGATGCGGGGGATGCGTATGGCCGCGGCGATCCGGAGGAGGTCTCTCGCCTGGACGGTCGAGGCCAGCGAGCCCTCGTCGACCACGAGCACGGTCTTCCTGAACGCCGCGCGCATCTGCCTGGCCCCCGTCCGCGTCAGCCGTCCCTCCACGATGCCCGCGTTGCGGGCCAGGAAGCGCTGCAGGGTCTCGGCCTCTATGCCGGCCTCCGCCGCCAGCGTCCGCGCCGCCGAGGCCGACGGCGCGACGCCGATCATGCGGTACCCGCTCTTCCCGGCCAGCTGCCGGGCGCGGTCGAGCATCGTCGTCTTGCCGGTCCCGGCATATCCCTGCACCCCGACAACCCGGTCCTTCGACGACAGTATCGTCTTCACCGCCGCCTTCTGGCCCTCGGTGAGACGGCCCCTGTGCAGGAACGGCCCCGCGATCCAGCTCCGCATCACGGGACGCGCCGCGCCCTGTCCGCGCGCCATCAGCGCGATCGTCTCCCTCTCGTCGGCCGCGGCCCTGTCGGTGGTGAGCGACTCGCCCCGGAGCGGCAGGCCGCTCGGGTGCAGCATCCCGTCCCGCTCCAGACGGGCGACGGCGGCCTCGGCCTCCCTGATCGTCACCGCGCCCGGCTTCCACGAGAGCGCGGCCGCCAGGAGATCGGTCCGTGAGAACACCGCCTCGCGCTCCGAGAGGTGCGCCACCGCCCAGGCCGTCGCGGACTCCGCAAGGGTCTGCGGCGGAGGATCGAACAGGTCGGGCTGGCGGTCCGTCCCTTCCGGAGCGGAGTCCTTGCCGGCTCCATGGTCCAAGGCAGGAGCGTCCCAGCTCCTTTCCATCGCGTCCGCCGCGAGCGCCTCCGCGTCAAAGCCCAGCCCGTCCGCCTGGCGCCTCCACATGTCCCCGAGCTCCGCACGGTCGACGTCGCGCTTGGCCGCCCGCGTCACGATCGCCGCGCGCTGCGCGGCGCGCTGGTTCTCCGCCGGCGTCCCCAGGCCGCGCCCCTCCATCGCCGCCTCGATCTCCGCCCGGCGGGTGGAGTAGGCGTCTATGACCTCGCGGCTGACGCCCGCGATCTCGAACCTCCCGTCAGCATGGGTCTTCTCGATGCCGTAGCCGAGACCGCCCAGCTCCCGCGCGAGCTCGCTCCGGTAGAGCGCGCCGATCAGCATCTTCGAGGCGTACAATCTCTCGTTTGCCATGGTGCGCCACTTGCCGTCCTCCCCCTGCACCATGTTGGCGATCACCGCGTGGGTGTGGAGCTGGGGGTCGAGGCCCCGCGAGGTCTCGTGCGTGAAGGTGGCGATCACCGCCTTCTGGTCCCCGGCGCGGACCATTCCGGCGTCGTCCGGGTTCTTCATGCGGGTTTCCACGGCGCGCTGCTCGACCCAGGCGAGCGTCCGCTCCACGGCCTTGCCGTGGGCCTCCGTGACGCGGGCGTCGCCGCCGACCAGCGCGGCGAGCGAGAACGACTTCGGGGCGGAGAGCGTGAGGTCCCGGCCGGGACGGTGGACGATCTCCCCGTCCTTTCCGGGTCGGCCCAGCCGCGGCCCGTCGGGCACGCGCCCTTCGAGGATCGCCGCAAAGGTGTCCGGATCGACCTGGCCGGACAGCCCGAGCGCCTCCGCGCCCTTGCCGGCCCAGGCGCTGGCGGCGCGATGGTCCGGGTCGTCCTTCGCGTAGTACCCGTCCCGCTCGTAGTAGCTGACGCCCTGGCCCGGCGCGGCGACGGCGCCGATCGAGGCCACCATCAGAAGAATTCCTCGCCGGGCTCGCGGCTGCGCGCGGCCGCGCCGCCCGCGCCCGTGCCTGCCGGCTCGTTCGTGTCCGGCTGGCTTCCGGGTTCGGCCTGGGCCTGATTCGCCGGGGCTGGGGTCCTGGGCGCAGGTTCGGCATGTTCAGGCAAGGGCAGGCTTGGCGTCCGCGTAGGCGGCAGCGATTCGAGTTGCGCCACGCGCCGGGCGGCATCGGCGCCTCCGTCTTCCGACAGCCCGCCATCGCTTTCAACGGGCTCTGCGCCGGCCGGCTCCGGGAGGTCGACGAATCCCGGACGCCGCCTCTGGTCGACCTGCGTCAGCAGGCGTTCCAGCTCCGCCGGAGACACCACCAGCAGCGCAATCCGCGTGCGAAGGCCGGGTCCGATCCAGTCCGGGATCCGCCCCGCCGGGCCTGCTGCCGGCGAAAGCCGATGGACACGTTCCACCGGCTCCAGCGCCGTCCCGGTCCGGTCGCGCCTCCCGTCTCTCGCAGCCCCGAGCAGCATCAGGCAGAACACGGTCCCGCCGACGCCGGCGCCCAGCATGACGCCGTCACCGGTCAACGACAGGATGCGCTGCCGTGCCAGCACCGGCGGATCGAACTCGACGAACGCCGCGCGGACGATGTTCCAAGTGTCGCCGTCCGCCCTGCGGTATGCCACCGCCGTGTATTTGCTGAACCCGACGGCGAGCGCGATCTCGACCGCCGTGAGCTTGCCGGCGGTGTACCAGTCATAACCCGTGGTGCCGCGCGCCAGCAGGAGGATTGGCACCGCCAGCGTCACCGCTGCGACGCCGACCAGTCCCAGCCGGATCGCGCGCCACGGCCATCGCGCTCCGGGCACGTCAGGTCTCGCCGCTCACGGCGACGCCTGCCGTGCGGCCTCGCGCTTGCGCGAACGTCGGCGCCCGACCTCCCATGCTTCCAGGTCGTCCGCCCCGTACCGAATGCAGCCCCCGAAACGAAGGTGGACGGGACCCTCCCCGGCGATCCGGTAGCGGGCCAGCGTGGCGGGGGCCAGCCCGAGCCGCTCTGCCGCCTCGCGCGTGTCCAGGTAGCGCCCGTCTTCTGGGCGCTGGCCTGGGCATTCCGTTCCGGAATCCCGGTCCTCGGGCCGGAAGTGCGGCTCCGGCGAGGGCAGGGGGTCGCCGGTCAGGAACGACGGCATCGTGTCCGCACGAGCGCGGATCTCCCGCCGCTCCGCCGCGTCGGCATTCGCGGCAATCCACGCGCGCACCGCTTGGACCGTCGCAAGGCTCGGTGACACGCCCGCGAGCAGCTGCGCGACGAAGGAGGGATTGCCCGTGGCCTTCAGCCCGAGCAGCGAGCGCTTCGTTCCCGTCACTGCGAGAAACGCCTGGACCTCTCCGATGAAGGCCGGGCTGGCCGGCGGCTCGCTCATGACCGCGAGCGCCCGGTCCACCGTGCTGAGCCGCGGGCATCTCCCCTCCCGCAGGGAGGCGACGAACCCGCGGTCCCTGCAGGCTGCAGTGCCGAACGCCCCGGCGGTCGTTCCGTTCCGGGCGCACCAGGCCTCGACGGCCTGCAGGAAACGGGCATCGAGGGTGCCGCCGCTACCTTGATTCGATTCGCTCATTCCTCCACAGATGGGAGCGCAGGAAGCGTCCGCAAGCCTGCTTCGATATGGCGAATCCTGCGTTTCAGGCGCCTGTCCACGCGTGGGGGCGCATGTCGCCCCAGGGCGGTGAAGAACTTTTTTCGGTGCCTGGTGCCTCCCATCGTTCGGGCAAGATCGAACTGCGGAGAATCTCCCGGACTTGGTTCAATGCAGCGCGCGCCCGGGATGCACTCGCATCCGGCATCCGGAGTGTATGGTCCTGCGCTCGCGCACATGCCGCACGTCAGGATTCCTGCACGCCACGACGGACATGGACGTCCAGATCTCGAATTCCATCCGGGACGTGTCTGAAATTGTGTCAATGATCCAGGACCCGAGTCAGGCGTCGTGCATTCCGGGTCTGCGTTTTCCTGCTGACACGTCGAGCTCGTGTAAGAGAAGGGAATTGCATCTTGAATTGGTGAACGGGATCGCGTCCAGTTTCCGGTTCCAAACAGTATTGGAATTGCCGAAACCAGGCCTCAGGGACTCCTTCGAGTACGGGAAATTCCGAGTTGCGCTTCAAGTGCTGCATATGTAGCACACGTCCGGTACCGAAATGGCCAATTGCTTCATCGCAACAAGGGAGCTCCGGATGGCAGCGAAAATCAACCTCGGAAAGCTTTCCGACAAGGAACTCAAGGCGCTCAAGAAACGCATCGAGAACGAGCTCAGGACCAGCAAGACGCGCAAGATTGCGGCAGCGACGCAGGAGCTGCATGACGCGGTCCGGAAGATCGCCAAGAAGCATGGACTGACGGTCAGTGAAGTCCTGGGAAAGAAGAGAAAGTCCGGCACGTCTCCTGTGCCGGCGAAGTACCGGAACCCGAACGATCCAAGCCAGACCTGGTCCGGACGTGGACGCAGGCCGGCGTGGTTCCTGGAGGCAACGGAAAATGGCGCCTCAGCCGAGAGTCTTGAAATCTGAATCCCGGAAACGGGTGTCACATGTTCCGCCAGTTTCGCCTCGTGGTTCGCGACGTTGAAAATGGCCGTTTCCGCATTGACGGGATTCTAGCATCGGCGCTGGGGGCTGCACAGCGAGGTCACGCTCGGCGCACGGCGCTTCGGAACCATCCTTGGTCCGTCAGCATCTGCACCTGCCTAGGCCAGGCGCGTCGACGCCGTCGCGCAGGCAACGCATTGACCGTCAGGCATTGCGGAAGGGCGCGCGGCGACTTGCGGTCACTTCATGCCCAATGCGGGAGAAAGAGTCATGCCGCGCACGTTTCGCGTTGAACTTCGCAGATGTGAGGAAACGCAAGTCTTCATGGCCACAAGCTCGGACATCCCGGGCCTGGTGGTCGAGGCGGAAACGGTTGGCGGCGTCATGGACGCGATCGAAGAGTGTGCGCCGCACCTGATCGAGGACAATCTCGGCCTGTCGTCCGATGACGGGTACGCGATCAACGTGGGGTATGTTTCGGCGGCGACGCCTGCCGTGTCACGGTCAATGAGCGTCGAAGTTCCGCTTGTGGCATAGGCGCACCGATCTTGAAGGAATACGGGCGCGAAGTCAGGAGACTCCTGAAGTCAGTGGGGTGGTCGCGGGCCAGATCGGGAAGCAAGGCCAGTCACGAGATCTGGCAGGGCAAGTCCGCCAGCCTCGCGGTCGTTCCTGCCGGACAGTCTCGCGACTCCGCAATCTCGCGCCTAAACCGGGATCTGCACTGCGTGCCGGATCCGTGATTCCACGGGAAGTGCATCCAAAGGTCTCATGGTCCGCTTCAAGCGCTTGGGCGCTCTTCACGCCTTGGTCACGTGTCGCAGCGCCGGAAATTACGGAGCGTTTGCGCAGTTCGTCCGTGCCTGCCAACAAGTACAGTCGGACATCCGGTCGGCAGGGGAGCTGGCCCGGTTCATCGATGTGCCTCGGACCCGTAAGGCTCCTGCACGGCCAGCAAGTCGCCGCCGATGCCGCCCGTGACCTTCGCGGCGGCCGTCTGCAACGAATCCCGAGCAAGGTGAGCGTATCTGGCGGTTGTCAAGCACACAATTGTTCACCTTGGGTTCGATTTCGTGACAAATTATGCAGCTCTCACGACGCACGAACCCAACAGCATTGGACGAGTGCCGGACATGTCGCTGGCAATGCCGCATGCCCGAGATTCCGGACGTGGCCTGCAAGCGTCCTGAAATCGAGGATCCTGAATGCTGGCGGAGGGAACAACACCGAAATTCGGCGAAGGACGAGCCTGCCTGCGCTGTTGCGACTGCTCCTTCGTCCGGCCAGGAGCCGGCTGGCAAAAAATGGCGCTGCAGCGCCAACTCCACAATATGTATGGCCAAGTCGAGACTTGCCAAGCTGCGTGGACTTGACGATTAGTGAAAGGCATGGCCATTCGTCGTTGCCTCAAGGAACCGATCCCGGAGATCTTCGAAGCTTGGAAGGACATGTCGGCGGCCGTGAACGCGCACATTGCAGGAGACAGGGAGTTGGCCTCGCAACTGTTCGGAAAGGAGGGCAAGCGCAAAGGGGCGAACGGGCTCAGGATCTGGCATTGGCTCAACCCTGGATGGACACTTGATGTGGATGACGGGAAACACATTGTTGATCCAAGCCCTCTGAACGACACCCAACCGATTCCCAGGGCAGAGCGTGACGGAACGAGCAGCAATGTGCCAGCGAGCGTCAAGCAGGCCGTGCTGAATCGCGACGGGTATCGATGCCGCTACTGCGGCATTCCTATTGTGGATGCGGAAATCCGCAAGATTGCACACAGGCTATATCCGGAATCCGTTATCTGGGGGACTGACGAAAGAAGCCTGCATTCCGGGTTCGCGATCATGTGGCTTCAATATGACCACGTCGTGCCGTGGAGCCACGGCGGCAGGACGGATGAATTGAATGTTGTCGTTTCGTGCGCACTCTGCAACTTCGGAAAGTGGAACAACACGTTGAAACAGCTTGGGCTTGAAGACCCTCGGGACCGTCCCCCGGATATCAGGGAAGATTACGATGGCCTTGAGCGGCTGAGATTCCATGCGCATACCGAGCCTCGATCTTAGGTGCCAAGGAACTGCAACGCGTTCCGTGGTGGGGCAGTGGCCGGTGTCGCATGCTCTTGATCAATGACTTTCGGAGGCAACTGGAAAGATCATGCATTATCTTGATGGCCTTGCGAGCTGGCCGATGCGACCAGAAGCGAAAGACACTCTCATGGAGGCGCTGGCTCAACCCGGAAATGCCAATTCCAATCATTTTGCCGGTTGGCAGGCCAACAGCCTCTATGATGCTGGAAGAAAGGCGGTCGCACATCTCATTGGTGCCGCGCCGACCGAGACGTTTGTCACCTCCGGCGCAACAGAGGCAAACGCTCTCGCAATTATCGGCACCGCCCAGGCCGTAGCGGGACAATCTCCAAGCCGAAACAAGATCGTCCTTTCTGCCTTGGAACACGACGCGGTTCGCCGTCCTGCCGACGCGCTGGGTCATCTAGGCTTCGAGGTTGCGGTCTGCCCTGCGGACGCACAAGGTGTGATTTGCCTAGAGAGCATGGAAGCCCTTCTTGACGAGAGCGTGTTTCTTGTTAGCGCGATGCTCGCCAGTAATCTGACAGGCGTCGTTCAACCAGTTGAAAAAATAAGTGAAATGGCCAAGAGCGTCGGCGCCCTGATGCACGCCGATGCGGCACAGGCGGCGGGAAAGTTCCCCATCGATGTTCTTGATCTTGGCGTCGACTATCTCAGCTTGTCGGCTCACAAATTCGGGGGACCGCAGGGTGTTGGCGCGCTGTTCGTCGCAGCCCATGCGCCAAAGCCATTCGAACTGACAGCCTCGACGCCCGTCAAGGAAAAGCTGAGCGGAACACAGCCAGCAGCATTGGTGGCGGCGATGGGACGTGCCGCAGAGATTTCGCGTGAGAACATGGCTTGCGAGACGATGCACAGCAAGCGTCTAATCTGCCTGTTCGAGAAGCAACTATCGGGCGATACGCTACGAGCAGAACGGCTTTTTCCATCAAGTCCTGCCGTCCCTGGAGCTGCTGCCTTCATCCTCGACACACCATCGACCTCTGACCTGATTGACGCTCTGAACACGAAGGTATGCGTTTCTAACGCGTCAGCCTGCCATTCGGGGGCACTGCAGCCTTCGCCCGCACTTTCCGCGCTTCACCTCGCTCACGACAAGCAAGAGCGTTTCCTCCGCATAGGAGTCGGCTGGTGGATTACCGAGCAGGGCATCGGCGCAGCCACAGCCGCGATGACCGCATCGGCCGCAAAAGTCCGGCTTGCTACTGGTGGGCTTCACCAGTAGCATGTTTTCATGGCCGATGTATTTGACGGTTGGTCCGGCAAGCCGCAATTCGCTGGACACGAGACATTCCCGCTGCGCATCCTATGGTTGCGCAAGGCATATAACGCGGTTCGGGGTGGCGCCCCACTGACGGTCTTCAAGGATGACGAAGCCATCTCCCGATTCGGCGTTGGCCGCAATATGGCTGTATCAATTCGGTTTTGGGCGCAGGCAGCGGGAATCATCGAACGTGACGGCAGAGACTTAAGACCCACGTCATTTGGCGATCTGCTTTTTGGCAACAACGGACTTGACCCATATCTGGAACATCCAACTTCCCTGTGGCTCATCCATTGGAATCTTGCATCAAGTCCGGAACACACCACAACTTTCTTTTATTGTTTCAATGGGTTGTTCGCCCATGAGTTTCGATCGGCGGATCTGGTACAGGCGCTCGAGCATCTGATCGAACAAAAGGGGTGGCGAGGCGCGCATAAGACTATCCAAAGCGACGTTACAGTATTCCTGCGTAGTTACTGCAGCCGGCCAAGCGGGGCGACAGACGACGCAGCAGAACCCTTGCTCGCCGAACTGGCATTGGTCCAGGAAACCGGTGCGAGCGGGTCGTACGAATTCTCGGTCGGTCCGAAGCCTAACCTTCAGGACGCGCTATTTGCTCATGTACTGCATTCGTACTGGCAGCGCGCGCACCGAGATCGCGCGACACTTGCCGCAGAGTTGATCTGCCACGGCGCCGGGAGCCCGGGACGGGTGTTCAAGATGGACGAAGACAGTGTCATTGAACGTCTAATGCGGATCGACGAAGTCACTGCCAGCGCATTCGTTTGGACCGACACTGCGGGATTGCGTCAAATCCAACGTAACTGGCATCCAGACCCGGACGCACTGCTGAAAGGCGCTTTCGGCGAGATTGCACGCCACGGAAAGGCTGCATGACATGGCCGCGAAGACTCTTTCAGACACTGTAAGACTGAACGGTCGGTTCGTTCGCAGCGCGCGGATCGACATGGACTTGACCGGAACGCCGCCGCTTGAAGGTTATGTTCTCCAGGCAAGCACTGAAAAATCGCTTCTCGCAATGACCGCATCGATTTCAGAAGGAGGGCAATGTGCATTTACCTGGACGGGGGCCTACGGCGGTGGCAAGTCGAGCGCCGCGCTGTTGCTGGGAAACCTTGTCGCAGGGTCCAAGGAAGGCACATTGCTTGCGCGAAAGATCGCAGGACCAAAGCTGACAAGGGCCGTCAAGAAGGCATTCGATGCGAGTCTGGGCGATTGGATGGTCATACCTGTTACGGGAAGCCGTGGAAGCCTGAGACGAGCCGTCGCCGCAAAAGTCGCTGAGCGCTACAAGTGGACCTCCTCGAAGCTGGAACGTGTGTCCAATGACGACAGCCAGCTCATCCTTGAGATTTCTGAACTCGTGACACGGGGGCCTATAGTCCTGATTCTAGATGAGCTCGGAAAGTTCCTAGAGGCTGCCGCTGACAAAGACCACGACGCGCATCTTCTGCAGGACCTGGCCGAGATCAGTTCCAGAAGCCAGGGCCGCCTGGTTGTCATCGGCATCCTGCACCAGGCTTTCGAGGCCTACGCGGACAAGCTCGCCTCAAGCGCCCGCCTGGAATGGGCCAAGATCCAAGGACGATTCCAGGATCTGTCATTCCTTTCGGCAAGCGATGAGACGGTCAGGTTGCTTGGGCGGGCAGTCGAGGCGGACAAGAGCCCGGCGTCGGCACGAAAGCTGGCCAAAAGCCTCACGCAATTCGTTGCCTCAAACCGACCAACCGACGAAGCGGAGCTAACCGAAGCGCTCTCGCAGACCTGGCCGCTTAACCCGATATGCGCTTTGCTGCTTGGCGGCATTACACGTCGGAGTTTTGGCCAGAATGAGCGCAGTATCTTCGGGTTTCTGGCGTCGGAAGAACCCGGGGGGTTTCGCGAGTTCCTAAAGTCGACACCGTCCGATACGGGACAGACCTTCGGACCCGATCGACTTTGGGACTACCTTCAAACCAACTTCGGTCTCGCCCTTGAAGCCGGCCCCATAGGGCCGCGAATGACACTCGCAGCCGAAGCAATCGAGAAAGCAATCGTCCTCGGAACGGACTTGCACGTGTCGCTGGCGAAGTCGGCCGCACTCATTGAGATCTTCAAGAACGGGACCGGCCTTGGCGTAGATCGGGACGCACTCTGCATCGCACTGCCGAACAGCAAAGCCGCCGACATCAAGAAGGCTCTCTCTGACCTCTGCGATTGGGGTGTCCTGCTGCGTCAGAAGCGCATTGGTGGGTACGCGCTGTTCTCCGGCAGCGACTTCGATCTCGATGCAGCCCTGGAGAGATTTGGAGGTCGAGCGACCCCTTCGGATCTCTCTCAAGTCGCCACGATCGCGGGATTTGATCATATCGTCGCCAAAAGGCATTATTTCGACTGCGGCGTTCTGAGGACCTTCGCGCTACATGTGGAGTGTTTGGGAGACCAATTCGATCCGAACGAGTTCAATCGCACAGTAAGTCGCAAGGCTTCATCCGCGAGTGGCGTCATGGTGATGGCCGTCGCGCCTCAGGAAAAGCTCTCACCAGAGATTCAAGCGATGATGGAGCAGATCGTTTTGGCCTTAAGGCGTGACCGATTGGTAAGTGCGTTCACTTTGGTCGGTGACGGCAAGCGCTTGATCGAAGATGCGGAGGACCTGGCAGCCCTTGTACAGGTTCAGAACCAAATGCCGCAGATTGCCGGTGACCGGATTGCACGTCGCGCAATCCGTGCGCGTGAGGCATTGCTGCGCAATCGCTCAACTGTCGAACTTCAACGATTGCTGCTATCGAGCCAATGGCAAATTCTCGGAGCCGATGACGACACTGCAAGTGTGGCCGCCTTGTCCACCGCGGCATCAAGCCTTGCAGACAGCTCCTATCACTCAACGCCGATCATACACAGCGAATTGTTGCAGAAGGACAGACCGTCTTCCAGCGCAGCTGCGGCTCTTCGGGCCCTTTGTCATGCGATGGTGCAGAACCCCGACCAAAGGAACCTCGGCTTTGAAGGGTTTTCCAGCCGCATTCGGACTCTACCTTACGACCTTGGCGCCAAGTGGCTTGCATGGCAAAACCAAGACCGGTTACGGTTTCTCTGCGCCAGCAAAGAACGATTTTGGCTCTTCGCTGAAGCCAGCCTGGAAAGTTCTCAACTCGCGGAAGGAACAGACCTTAGCTGATGTCTATCGGGTCTGGCAGGGCGTGCCGTATGGCATGAAGCTTGGTGTGATGCCGGTTCTCGCGCTTGCGTTCATGCTCACAAAGAGGTCGAACTATGCCGTCTACCAAGACGGTCGCTTCTTGGCGGAACTCGATGACGTATTTGTCGACAGAATGCTCCAGGATCCTTCGGCCATCGTCTTGAGGCGTGCCGGCCGTTCTGAGAAACCAACTGGCGTTTCTTTCCCGCCTCGCGTTGGCGCTGGGTTTGTCTGATGCATCTGCCTTGTCGGTGGCGAGCGCTGCATTCCAACGCATTGAGGCGTTGAGCGACTTTGCCAAACGCACCAATCTCGTTTCTGTTGACACGCAGAAGATCCGCGATGCGATCCGGCACGCCGATGATCCGGAAAAGCTTCTCTTCGAGACTTTTCCTGGTCTGGAAATCGAAGGTGAACTTGCCGAAAAGACCGTCGCGGCGATCGAAGAGTGTGAAGCGGCGTACAGCCTCCTAGCTGACGATTTGCGGCGCGCGCTGGCGCAGGCCATTGGTGTTCCAAGTGATACATTCGCTGGAAGCCAGGAGCGTGCAGAGTCCATCAAGGGGCTCAGTTCGGACCTGAAGTTTGAGGCTTTTGCAGCGCGTGTTGGGAGCTTGAGTCCGGGACAGGCAGTCTGGAAGCGGTGGCCGGCACCCTGCAACCAAAGCCCATGCGCGATTGGTCCGACCGCAATCGCGAAGGAGCACTGTCTGAAGTTGCCAAGCTTGGTCGTCGCTTCAGGCAAGCCGAAGCCGTTGCGCTGATGCGCGACCGAAAGTCCAACACGGAGGCCATCGCACTCATCGTGGGCGTTGACCCGAAACGACCGCCGATCCTTCAGAGTTTCGAACTCAGTGAAAGCGAAAAGGAGAGTGCAAGCGAGTTGGCAGACCAGATCATCAGGGACCTTGGGAAGCGCGAACATGGTCATGAGCTGGCATTGGCAGCCTTGGCCCGCGCCGTTGCTGCGCTTACCGACAACATGGGCAAGATTGAAGTATGAGCGACGAAAGACATATCCTAGGCATATCCGGTGGCCGCGACAGTGCGGCCCTGGCCGTTTACATGCGCCATAACCATCCGGAAATTGACATTGAGTATTTCTTCACCGACACGGGCAAGGAATTGCCGGAGGTGTATGACTTTCTCAACAAGCTCGAGGGTTTCCTGGGCAAGCCGATCAACCGGCTGAACCCGGACCGGGACTTCGATTTCTGGCTGGCTGAGTACGGGCATTTCCTGCCATCAGCCAAGACTCGCTGGTGCACGCGGCAACTCAAATTGAGACCACTGAACCTGTGGTTGCGCGACGACCTGGAGAAGGGAGTTGCGGTCCACTCCTACGTCGCGATCCGCGCGGATGAGCCAAACCGGGCCGGCTACAGGCCTCAGCATCCGAACATGATGGTACATTTCCCACTTCGGGACGCTGGCATCGACAAATCCGGGGTCATCGAAATGTTGAAAGACACCGATATCGGTGAGCCCGAGTACTATCGGTGGCGGTCGAGGTCCGGGTGCACTTTCTGTTTCTTCCAGCAGAAGATCGAATGGGTCCGGTTGAAGGAGGAGCACCCAGAAGCATTCGAAGAAGCGCGGGCATATGAGAAGACGGCCGAGGAGCACGGATCGCCGTTCACGTGGAGTGACGGGGAAAGCCTCGACGATCTGGCAAAACCGGAGCGCGTGACTGCGATCAAGGCAGATTTTGAGAAGCGGCGCGCCCGCGCCTTGCGCGCTGTGCGCCCGAACCCGCTGTCGGCGCGCGCTGAACCGTCAATCGACGAGATTTTCGGAGTTTTTGAAGGAAACTCTTGCATTGTTTGTCACAAATAGTCGGAAACGCCACTTGCCCTAAAGTGAAAGTTCCATTAGGCGCATTCTGATTATGGTAGTTGACTGGACCGAACTGGATGATTTTGCCGCGAACGCTGCGGCCAACATTGCCAGATTCAAGGTAGAGTTCATTCTGTCACCGGCCCTAATGTCCAAGGATCCATTTTGCATCGAGAGCCTCGATTGGGACTATATCCCATATGGCGAAGAACAAATAGAGAGAGTCCCTGACAACTGCCGGGGCGTTTATGCGTTTTGCATATGCCAAGAAAGCGAA